>NZ_QMEY01000025.1 GCF_003315795.1 Spongiactinospora rosea | reverse complement strand
CCGAAGGCCGTCATCCCCCACGCGGCGTCGCTGCGTCAGGCTTCCGCCCATTGCGCAATATTCCCCACTGCTGCCTCCCGTAGGAGTCTGGGCCGTGTCTCAGTCCCAGTGTGGCCGGTCGCCCTCTCAGGCCGGCTACCCGTCGTCGCCTTGGTAGGCCACTACCCCACCAACAAGCTGATAGGCCGCGAGCCCATCCCCGACCGAAAAATCTTTCCACCCACACCCATGCAGGCGCAGGTCATACCCGGTATTAGACCCGGTTTCCCAGGCTTATCCCGAAGTCAGGGGCAGGTTACTCACGTGTTACTCACCCGTTCGCCGCTCGAGTACCCCGAAGGGCCTTTCCGCTCGACTTGCATGTGTTAAGCACGCCGCCAGCGTTCGTCCTGAGCCAGGATCAAACTCTCCAAACAATGCTTGAAGAACCATCATCCTGTGCGAGACACCCACCCGGCTAAAGGGCACAATCGGTGTCTCGTTCAAAGGAATCCACCACCCCTACCAAATAAGGCGGGAGTGACGGGGTCATACATGTAATTCGTACATGCACTGGCTTTTAGCACACTGTTGAGTTCTCAAGAAACGGGCGCGTACACCGCCGAACCAGATCAGACCAGCCGATCCAGCCCTTCGGGGCTTGAAGACCATTTCTTTTTGCTTGCTTCAATCTTATGCGTTTTCCGATCTGCGTCAAATCCGCCGGCCTCGCTCAAGATTGTGCAAACGCCCCGACCCACAGGGCGACACCCGCCTAGCTTGATCAGGTGGGGTGCCCCGAGGACCCTCGGGCTCCGTGAACATTACGTGTGCCGCCACAGCGCGTCAAATCGACGCCAGCGCCGAGCGGATCCGGCGTTCCCAGTTCGGCAGACCGGCTCTGGCGCAACGGTCGAGGGCGTCCCGGAGGAAGGCGCGGGCCTGGTCGTCGCGGCGGCGCAGGAGGGCGAGCCGGCCCAGGTGGTAGCCGACCGGTCCGGCGGGGAGGAGGCCGTGGCCGGTGGCGAGGCGGTCGGCGTAGGGGACGAGGGTGGCGAAGGTGAGCACGGCGGCCTCGGTGTCGCCCGCGGCGACGTGGGACTGCGCCTCCAGGCAGGTCAGACTTAGCCACGCCCAGCCGGTGGGGTGGGTGGAGCCGGGTGGTGGTCCGGGGTCACCGGCGAGGGCGTCGGCGGGTGGGGGCGCCTGCGGGAGTACCCGGCGGCGGATGCTCATGAGCGCGGGGTCGCTCCGGCCGTCGCGATGGTAGGCGGCCAGGTCCACGTGCGCGCCTTCGATGTCACCGAGCATGTCACCGAGCACGTCACCGAGCACATCGCCGGGGAGGCCGCTGTGGTCACCATGGGCCCCGGCGTCACGGAAGGTGCCGCCATGGGTGTGACCCATCACACCGCCTGCCATGTCGCCGATGCCCTCGTCCGGGACGTCGGCGAGCAGGTCGCCCCCAGCACCCGACCCGTCCGCCGCACGGCTTGTCACGAGAGACGGCTTGGAGGCCGATGTGAGGGCCGGCTCGGCGGAGTGACTTGGCACGGGCGGGCCGGAGCCCGAAGCGGTAGGTCGCCGGAAGGTCGATGGCGAGTCGTCCACCGGGTCGGCGGAACGACTCGGCATGGCCAGGCCGATGCCCGGGACAGCGTCGTCGCCCTCGTCGGCCTGCCGCGGTACCCCCGTCATCGGACGGCCCGCCAGCATCGCCCGGGTGGAGTGCCACAGCGCGAGGAGGCGGGCCGCGCCCGGAAGCGGGACCCGGACGAGCAGTGCCTCGCATTCGGCGGCCTGGCGGTCGGCCTCGGCGAGTTCGTAGCGCTCGGCGAGCAGCGGTACGACCGCGAGGCGGGCCGCGAGGCCGTAGCCGAGCAGGTGTGCTGCGTCGGCGAGGCCGATCAGCTCGTGCGCCAGCCGCTCCGCCGTCACCGTGTCGCCGCTCTGCGCGGCCGAGTGCAGGCGGTCCTGGAGCACCGAGGCCGTCAGGCGGGGCCGGCCGATCCGGCGGGCCATCTCGGCCGCCTCGTGGGCGAGTGATTCGCAGCGGTCCGGGCGGGCGATGCCGTGCAGTTCCCTGGCCAGCTCGGAGTACATTCGGCAGCGGATCGGCGAGTCCCCGTACGGCAGGGCCGCCAGTGTCTGCTCCAGCCGGTTCACCAGCCGGGGCTCGACCTCCCGGTACGGCAGGCGCGTCCACACCGCGGGCGCGTCCAGAGCGGTGAGCAGCCGGGCCTTCAGCAGCGGATCATCTCGTACGGTGAGGTCGTTCTCGATCCGGTCGAGAGCGTCCGCGCGGGTACGCCGGGCGCCCTCCACATCGCCCGCGTCGAGCCGTGCCGCGATCTGGCCCAGCCACAGGTCGGCCAGCTCACGTACAGGTCCGCGGTACGCCTCTGCCGCCCGCGACCACCAGCGCACCGCGTCGCCGGACGCCAGCCGCGCCGAGGACTCCCTGGCCGCCGCGACCGCCCAGCGGACGGCCGCCGAGCGCGCGCCGGAGTCCACCACCGTGAGGAACCGCCTGGAGTGCCGGGTGGTGCTCTCCAGCGCGGCGAACGCGTGGTACGCCGCCACGGCCGAGCAGGTGCCGGGGCGGGCGGCCAGGGTGTTCAGGGCGCAGCGGTGCAGCCGGGCGCGTTCGGTGTCGGTGAGCCCGGCGCGCAGGACGTCGCGGACGGTCTCGTGCGCGAACCGCAGCCCGAGGTCGGGCCCGCGGGTGAGTACGCCGAGGACGAAGGCGAGGTCCAGCGCCTCGCCCACCTGTTCCTGGGACCGGTCGGCGACCTCGGCGATCAGGCCGGGGTCGAGGTCGGCACCGATGATCGCGGCGGCGGCCAGGGTCTCGCGGACCGGGGCGGGCAGGCGGGCCAGGCCCTGCCGTACCGCTCCGGCCGTCCCGTCCTCCAGGGCGGCGCGCGCCGTCTTGGCCTCGTCCGGCGCGTACGCGGCGCAGCGCAGGACCTCCCTGGCGAAGCGGGGGTTGCCACCGGTGCCCTTGGCGATCTCATTGACGGTCTCCCTGGCGACGGGCAGACCTATGGCCAGGGCCATGGCCTCGATCTCGGTGGCGTCCAGGCCGTCCGGGGCGATCTGGGTCGTCCCGAACGCGCGGGAGGCCGAGGCGGCGGCCAGCACCACGGTGTGCGCGGGGCGCGCGGCGGGCAGCGCGGCGGCGACGTACGCGAGCAGGTCGAGGGTGGTCTGGTCGGCGTACTGGAGATCGTCGATGGCCAGCAGCAGCGGACGCTCCTCGGCCAGGCCCGCGACATGCTCGGTGACGGCGGCGAACATCGCGTACCGCGCGTCGTCACACGGCCGTCCCACGTCAACGCCGTCCCATGGACCGGCCACGCCCCCAGGCGGGTACGGCGGAGCGCCCAACCGACGGTCATCCGAGGGGGTCACGCCGTCGGACGGCGGGGACTCAGAGGCCGCAATGCCAGCGGGCATGGGAGGCGCCCCCTCAGCGAACAGCCGGCGATCGTCCGAGGGGCCGGTCAGGCTGCCGGGCCGCGCGGGCTCGGAGGCCACCCTGTCAGAGGAAATGGGGGGCGCCCCGTCGGCGAACAGCCGTCGGGCGTCCGAGGGGCCAGGTGGGGGCTCAGGGCCGCTGGGCGGATATGGCGGGGCGGGGTGAGTCGCGGGGCCAGCGGGCGTGGGGGGCGCTCCCTCGGCGAACGACCGGCGGGCGTCCCAGGGGCCGGGCACGCCGCCAGGTCGGGGCTCGGAGCTGCCGAGTGGGCAAGGCGGGGTTGGGTGGGGGACGGGGGTGGTGGGGGTGGCGCCGTCGGTGAAGAGGCGGCGGGCGGCCTTGGGGAGCCGGGCCGGGGCGTCGCGGGACAGGATCTGCCGCCAGGCGTGCAGTGCCGCGGTGTCGGGTGTGCAGGAGGTCTCCACCACCGACGAGCCGCGCCGCCCGAGGACGTCGCCGAACGCGCCGAGCAGGCGGGTCTTCCCGATGCCCGGCTCCCCCACGATCACCACCGGCCCCACCACCGCGGGCCCGGCCGCCGGTTCGGCGAGGCGGAGCAGGGCGGACAGGTGGGGTTCGCGCCCGATCAGCGGGTCGCGGGGGTCGGGGGCGCGGGTGGTGGGGGTGAGTTCCATGCGGAGGGCCGACTCGTCGATGCGCGGGGCGTCGATGCCGAGTTCGGCCTCCAGGCGGCGGAGTTCGTGGCCCGGTTCGACGCCGAGTTCGTCGCTGATGACGTCGCAGGCCAGCCGTACCGCGAACAGCGCGTCGGCGGGACGTCCGGCGCGGTGCAGGGCGATGGCCAGCAGGCACCACAGGGACTCGCGGTAGGGGTGGCGGGCGGTCAGTTCGCGGAGTTCGGTGACCGCCTCGGTGGCCGCGCCGTGCCGCAGGAGCAGGCCCAGGCGCTGCTCGCGGGCCTGGAGGCGGAGTTCGGTGAGGCGGGCGATCTCGGCCGCCGCCCAGGGCCGTGCGGCCAGGTCCGCGTACGGCGAGCCGCGCCACAGCGCGAGCGCCCGGTCGATGTCCGGTACCGCGCACGCCGTGCGGACCAGCCGTTCGAACTCCTCCGCGTCCACCGTCGCCGCGCGCAGCGCGTAGCCGGGCGGGAGGCTGGCGAGGGTGTTGGGCTCAAGGACGCGGCGCAGCCCGGTGACGCACGCCTGGAGCGCGGCCGGCGCGTCGCCCGCGGGCTCGCCGGGGAAGACGTCGGAGATCAGGAGCTGGACGGGCACCACGGCGCCGCGTGCCGCGAGCAGACGCGCCAGCACCTCACGCTGACGGGGATCATCGAATCGGAAAGGGCCGTTCTTTCCCCGGACCTCGATGGGGCCAAGGACTCCGAACTCCCACATAGGTGGGATTTCACTCGCTCCAGGGCCGCCCCGCAAGCGCCTCGACGAACTGCGGTGAAATATTCCTGAGGGGTAGTACAGCGGTGTGGTGGATCGAGCGGGAACCGATGGGCGGAGCGCGCCGCCGGTGCGCCCGCGTGCGCTGGTGGTGCTCGGCTGCGCCGCGGCGGCGGTGATCACGCTCGCCGGGATCAAGGCGGTGTCCTCCATCGCCGGGCCGGTGCTGCTGGCGTTGGTGCTGGTGATCGCGGTGGCCCCGGTACGCGGGCGGCTGGCCGCCTGGGGCGCGCCGACATGGGTGCAGGTGGCCGTGCCGCTGCTGGTGGTGCTGTTGGTCCTGCTCGGCATGCTGGCCGTGCTGACGGTGTCGGTGGCCCAGCTCGCCACCCTCATCCCGCAGTACTCCGACGAGTTCACCGCCCTCACCGAGGAGCTGAGACGCCTGGCGGCCCGGTTCGGGTACGGCAACGAGCAGCTCAACCAGGCCGTCAAGTCCTTCGACCCGAGCCAGGTGTTCGGGCTGGTGCAGGGGTTGTTCTCCGGGCTGGTCGGAGTGGCGTCGAGCCTGTTCCTGATCGTGGTGCTGGTGCTGACCATGTGCCTGGACTCGGTGGCGTTCGCCCACATCATGTGCACCGGCAGCGACCGGCTGCCCGGCCTGGCCAAGGCCCTTGCCACGTTCGCCCGCAGGACCCGGCGGTACCTCGTGGTCTCCACCGTGTTCGGGCTGCTCAACGCGACGCTCAACGTGATCGCGCTCTCCCTGCTCGGGGTGCCGCTGCCGCTGCTGTGGGGCGTGCTGTCGCTCATCACGATCTACATTCCGAACATCGGTTTCGTCATCGGGCTGGTGCCGCCCGCCATGCTCGCGCTGCTGGACGGCGGTGTGCGGACGATGCTGGGGGTGATCCTCACCTATGGGGCGATCAACGTGGTCACCCAGTCGTTCATCCTGCCGAAGTTCCTGGGCGACGCGGTGGAACTGTCCACCACGATGACGTTCCTTTCGCTGATCCTTTGGACGTTCGTGCTGGGCCCGCTGGGGGCGATCCTGGCGATTCCGCTGAGCCTGCTGACCCGCGCGCTGCTGGTGGACAGCGACCCTTCGGCGACCTGGGCCGCCGCGTTCATCTCCGGCAGGCCGCCACCGGACCTGAAACGCAAGGACCCGGCATAACCTGGTGGGATGTACGAGGAACGGCCTCCGCACCCGGCGCTGGCCGGGCGGGTGGCCTGCCTGTGGTCGCGGGTGGTGACCGAGGAGGCGACCCAGCCGGTGGTGCCGGACGGCTGCGTCGACGTGATGTGGGGCCCCTCAGGCCCGCAGGTCGCCGGACCGGACACGGGGCCGCATCCGGTGCGGCTGACGCCCGGCGACGTCTACCACGGGCTGCGGTTCCTGCCGGGCGCGGTGGGCGAGGCGCTGGGCGTGCCGGTCGCCGAGCTGCGCGACCTGCGGGTGCCGCTGGCCGACCTGCCCGATCTCGGCGTTCGCGAGCCCGGTGACCTGGTGCGGGCCATGGCGGTACGGCTGCGCGGCACGCCCCCGCCCGACCGCGCCGCGCGCCCGATCGCGCGAGCCCTGGCCGACGGCGGGCGCATCGGCGACGTGGCCCGAGAGCTGGGCCTGAGCGAACGCCAGCTGCACCGGCGCACCCACTCGGCGTTCGGCTACGGGCCGAAGACGCTCCAGCGTGTGGTGCGCTTCCAGCGCGCGCTGCGGATGGCCGGGGAGGGCCGGGCCCTGGCGGAGGTGGCCGCGGTGAGCGGGTACGCCGACCAGGCGCACCTGTCCAACGAGGTGCGCAGGCTGGCCGGGATGCCGCTGGGTCAGTTGCTCAGCCGCCCGTAGGCGCGCAGGGTGACCAGCCGGGCGATGGTGATGAGGCCGTTCCACTCGGGGCCGACCGCGGGCGTCCATTCCGGCCAGTCGAAGCCCCAGCCGCCGTCGGGCCGCTGGGCGTCGATCAGCGCGTCCAGGTGGCGGTCCAGCACGGCGTCGTCGAACAGCGGGAGCCGGCCGGGCCGGGGCGCGAAGTCGTACGGGAAGTGGGCGTCGCCCTTGGCGTCGGGGTCGTAGGTGACGGTGGCGGAGATGGCCTCCCGCAGCCGGGCGAACTCGCGGTCGGCGCGCTCGCGGTCGGCGGCCCGCTCAAGGAAGTTGACGATGGCCCTGGCCTCGTAGGGGGTGGTCTCCGTCACGGCGGCCAGGCGCTCCCAGCAGAACGCGGTGGCCGGGCCGAGCCAGGGGTGCTCCACGCCGTGCGCGGCCAGGACGCCCGCGATCGAGGCGGTCGGCACCAGTGAGCCCGGCGGGTCGTCGGGGGTCTGCCACCAGGGGGCGTGCGGCGTGTCGCGGACGCTGGGCAGCACGAACGGCACGCCGCCGTCCGGCGTGGTGACGCTGCTCAGGTAGCCGCAGGCGGCGGGCACCATCGGGTCGTCGAGGGCGTCCAGCTCGTCGAGCGTCCAGAGGGCGACCTCGACCGGCTCGGGCTGGCTGCCGGCGCCCCGCAGGTCGGGTTCGAGGGCGTTGCCGAAGCCGCCGTCGGGGTTTTGGTACAGGCGCAGCGCGGCGAGCACCGGCCCGGCCGTACCGTCGCCGAACAGCGCGGCGAAGCGAAGCCGGTCGATGAGCCGCGCGTTGAGCATGATGTGACGCTCGGCCCGAGCGAACGCCTCCGTGGTCAATACCTTCATGTGGCCGACGCTAGCCTGTGCCCCACCCCGCCCGTCTTGCAAGAATCGGACGCGTGGAACGCCGACGGTGGGACATCGACCAGCGCTTCACCGGCATCGCGGACGGCGAGGCGCTCGCGCCCCCGGTGCGGACGCTGCTCGCGGCGATGAGCCGCCCGGGGTGGGTGACCGAGGACCCGCACGTGTACCTGCTGCCGGGGTTGCGGCAGGCGGTGGAGTGGCAGATCGTGGCCGAGCGGCTGCTGCCGGACGGCTGCTACGAGGTGCGGGCCCGGCCCAGGCTGACGCTGGCGGGCATCGACCTGCACCGCGCGGTGATCAGGCTGCTCGCGACGGTGGCCGAGCCGGTCTTCCTGGTACGGCAGACCGGCCCGCGGACCTTCGACTGTGTGACGGGCGTGCTGTCCGGCGACCCGCCGGGATACGCCACCCACGGCCACCTGATCCGGGTGATCGTGACCGGTTCGCCACGTACACCCGAGCCGGCAGAGCCGCCCGGCTAGGGGGTCGCGGCGGCCGACGAGCGCAGCGCGTCACCGGTCCGCTTGCGCCATGGGTGGCGGCGGGCCCAGGGCATCGCGGCGGCCAGGATCGGCAGCAGCACGATGGAACTCATCGCCCACGGCGAGTGGCGCAGCGACCATTCGGTGGAGGTCCACTGGGTGAGCCAGGCGTAGCCGACGGCCGCCCACAGCGATGTGCCGATGATCGCGAACCAGGCGAACCTCGTGGGCCGGGCGACCAGGAACGGCATGAACCACAGCAGGTACTGGGCGCCGAGCCGGGGCGTGACCACCATGAACCCGAGCAGGATCGCGGTGGTCAGGTCGACCGGGTCGGCCCTGCGCCACAGCAGGCAGATCAGCACCACGGTCGCGTAGATCAGGTACGTGCCGAACTTGGCGAGCGGCGGGTCGAGGGTCCAGTAGCCCTCGTGGATGATCGCGCTGTAGCCCCATTCGCCGACGATCGGCCGGATGTCCTGGATGACGCGGATGACCTCCGGCAGCTGGCTCAGCGAGGTGCCCGCGAAGATCGGCAGGGTGACCAGGAAGAACAGCGGCGGGACGCCGGTGCAGACCAGGGCGATGATGCGGGCGCGTACGCCGGGCAGGAGCAGCAGCATGCCGGGGATCAGCCAGATGGGCCAGCTCTTGGCGCACAGCGCGAGCCCCATCAGCAGGCCCGCGTAGACGGCCCTGCGGTTGGCGCCCGGATGCGGGGCCAGCACGACCCGCAGCGAGCCGCCGAGGCCCTTCTCGGCCAGCATGGCCCGGCCGCGGCGGTAGAAGTCGGTGAAGCTCGCGCTCAGGCCCTCGCGTTCGGGGTCGCCCGGCCCGCGGGCGACGACGAACGCCGCCACGCCGAACACCAGCGCCACCGGCTCGACCTGGCCGTGTACCGAGGCCACCAGGATGCCCAGCGGGTTACAGGCGTACTGGAAGGCCCGCAGCGACGCCTTCTCCCCGCCCGCCAGCTTGCCCACCAGCGGGATCAGCACGACGTCGGCCACCACGGTGACCAGCCGCCCGGCGAACTCCCACGGGATGCCCAGCCACAGCAGCAGCCCGTAGACGTAGGGGATGGTGGGCAGGAAGTGCCAGCCGCCGTTGCTGCCGAGCACCGGGTCCTGGCGGTTGAGGACGGCCTCGCCCGCCGGTTTGAAGCTGTTGACGAAGTCGACCGGCTGCCAGGTGTCGATGGCCGACGTCACCATGATCAGCACGCGGAAGCCGATCCCGATGGCGAGCACGACGAGCAGCAAGGGCCGCCACTTCTTCCACTGGGCGACGATCGCGAGCACGACCCCGGTGACGAGGACCGCCCCCGTGAGAATTGCGTAGTCCATGACCCTCCATAGCCTGCCGGACCTGACCCCCTGGCAGCCACGTGAGCCGCGAAACGGCGTGGATCGGCGCGGAATTCACAGCCGATGAGCAGGTTCGCGGGTGTGGAAGGCCACCCATGTGTACGCGAGGGCGACCAGGGCCGTGATCGCCAGCAGCAGGTATCCGATGGTATACGTCCCGGTGGCCGCGAACACCGCTCCCATCACGATCGGCGGGAAGTATCCGCCGAGCCCGCCCGCCGCGCCGACCAGGCCGGTGACGGTACCGACCTTGGACTGCTCGACGACCTTGGCGACGAGCGCGAACACGCCGCCCGCGCCGAGCCCGAGGAAGAGCGCCATCAGCACGAAGCTCAGCCCCGCGGGAAACTCCGCGGGCGGCCGGAGGGCCAGCACCAGCGCGAGCACGACGACCCCGGCGAAGGCGACGCCGAGCACCTTGACCGGCCCGATCCGGTCCGACAGCATGCCACCGGCCGGGCGGGCGAGCACCGCCGCGACGGAGAAGCCCGCCGTGCGCAGCCCCGCGTCGGTCTGCGCGAAGTGGTAGGCGTTCTCCAGCAGCGTCGGCAGATAGGTGGAGAACGCCACGAAGCCCCCGAAGGCGACAGCGTACAGGGCGGCGCACTTCCAGGTCTCCTTGAGCCGGACGGCCTCGCGCAGCGCGGGCAGCGCCGGGCCGCCGGCCGGGTGCCAGGCCGGGGAGTCGCGGCTGAACGCCAGCATCACCACGCCCATCGCCGCCAGCGCGACGGCCATCAGCAGGTGCGTCCAGCCGCGGCCGATCCACTCGGTCAGCCGCGGGGTGAGGAAGGCCGACAGCGCGGTGCCGCCCATGCCCGCGCCGAACACACCGGTGGCGAAGCCGCGGCGCTCCGGGCGGTACCAGGCGTTGACGAAGGGGATGCCGACGGCGAACGACGTGCCCGCCACGCCGAGCAGCAACCCCCACACCAGCAGCGTGGTGAAGGACGTGGACCAGCCGACGAACAGCACGGGCACGATCGAGACGAAGCAGATGGCGGCGAACATCAGCCGCCCGCCGTACCTGTCGGTGAGCACCCCGGCGGGGATCCGGCCGAGCGAGCCGACCAGCACGGGGATGGCGACGAGCGCGGAGACCTGGGTCGGGGACAGGCCGAGCCGCCTGCCGTACCCGGCCGACAGCGGGCCGATGAGGTTCCATGCCCAGAAGGTCAGCGCGAAGGCCGCCGTGGCCAGCGCGAGGTTGCGCGCGGCGCCGCGCCGGTCCGGCCGCTGCTGCATGGCGATCCCCTAAAAAGACCCTTGATGTTGCGACATGCCGTCACCTGTTACAGCAGATCGTAACGCTACGTGATGAACTGATCGCACAACGGGGTTATGGGAGGCATGTGTGGCGGATGTCGAGGGAGACCCGAAGGCCGGTCCGATCGAGGAGCTGCTGGTGCGCACCGGCCGGTTCTTCACCAGGGCCACGACGAGCCCCGATCTGCACACCGTCTTCAAGACCGGCGGGCGGGAGGGCGACGCCTTCTACCGCGACCGGTGGAGCCACGACAAGGTGGTGCGCTCCACCCATGGGGTGAACTGCACGGGTTCGTGCTCGTGGAAGGTCTACGTCAAGGACGGCATCATCACCTGGGAGACCCAAGAGACCGACTATCCGAGCGTCGGCCCGGACCGGCCGGAGTACGAGCCGCGCGGCTGCCCGCGCGGCGCGGCCTTCTCCTGGTACACCTACTCCCCCACGCGGGTCCGCTACCCCTACGCCAGGGGCGTGCTGGTCGAGATGTACCGCGAGGCCAAGGCCCGGCTGGGCGACCCCGTGGCGGCCTGGGCCGAGATCACCACCGACCCTGACAAACGCGCCCGCTACCAGCGGGCCAGGGGCAAGGGCGGGCTGATCCGCGTCACCTGGGAGGAGGCCGTGGAGATCGTCGCCGCCGCGCACGTCCACACGATCGCCGCCTACGGCCCCGACCGGATCGCCGGGTTCTCCCCCATCCCCGCGATGTCGATGGTCTCCCAGGCGGTGGGCGCCCGGTTCGTGTCCCTGCTCGGCGGGGCGATGCTGTCGTTCTACGACTGGTACGCCGACCTGCCGGTGGCCTCCCCGCAGGTGTTCGGCGACCAGACCGACGTGCCGGAGTCGGCCGACTGGTTCGACGCGGCGTACCTGCTGCTGTGGGGCTCCAACGTCCCGGTCACCCGCACCCCCGACGCGCACTTCATGGCCGAGGCCCGCTACCGGGGCCAGAAGGTCGTGGTGATCAGCCCGGACTACTCCGACGCCGTCAAGTTCGCCGACGAGTGGCTGCCCGCGCGGCCGGGCACCGACGGGGCGCTGGGCATGGCGATGGGGCACGTGGTGCTGCGGGAGTTCTTCGTGGACCGGCCGACGCCGCGCTTCGTCGACTACGTCAAGCGGTTCACCGACCTGCCGTTCCTGGTCACGCTGCGCCGGGAGAGCGACGGCTACGTGCCCGGCCGGTTCCTCACCGCGGCCGATCTGGGCGACGACGGGGAGGGCGCGGCGTGCAAGACCGTGCTGCTGGGGCGGGGCGGGCGGCCGGTGGTGCCGGGCGGTTCGGCCGGTTTCCGCTGGACGGATTCCGGCAAGGGCCGCTGGAACCTCGACCTGCCCACCGACCCGGTGCTCTCCCTGTACGGCGAGCACGCCCGCACCGCCGAGGTGCTGCTGCCCCGCTTCGACGGCGAGCCCACCGCGCTGCGCCGGGGCGTTCCGGTGACCCAGGTCGGCTCGCACACCGTCACCACGGTCTTCGACCTGCTGCTGGCGCAGTACGGGGTGTCCAGGCCGGGGCTTCCCGGGGTGTGGCCCGCCGGGTACGACGACCCCGGCCAGCCGTGCACCCCGGCCTGGCAGGAGGCGATCACCGGCGTGCCCGCCGAGCGGGCCGTGCGGATCGCCAGGGAGTTCGCCGAGACGGCCGAGCGGACCGGCGGCCGCTGCATGATCATCCTGGGCGCGGGGACGTGCCAGTGGTTCCACGGCGACACGATGTACCGGGCCTTTCTGGCGCTGCCGATGCTCACCGGCTGCCAGGGCGTCAACGGCGGCGGCTGGGCGCACTACGTGGGGCAGGAGAAGTGCCGGCCGTTCGCCGGGTGGTCGCTGCTGGCGGGCGCGCTGGACTGGGCCAGGCCGCCCCGGCAGATCCCCGCCACCCCCTACTTCTACCTGCACACCGACCAGTGGCGGTACGACCTGTTCGACGCCGGGCGGCTCGCCTCGCCGCTGGCGCGCGGGCTGTTCGCCGGGCGGCACACCGCCGAGCTGGTCGGGCGGGCGGTGCGCGCGTCGTGGATGCCGATGGCGCCGATGTTCGACCGCAACCCGCTCGACCTGGGCGCGGCCGAGGACCCGGTGGGGTACACCCTGGCGGAGCTGGCCGCCGGGCGGCTGCGCTACGCGTGCGACGACCCCGACGACCCGCGCAACTGGCCCAGGGTGCTCACCGTGTGGCGGGCCAACGTGCTCGGGTCCTCGGGCAAGGGCAACGAGTACTTCCTTGAGCACCTGCTGGGCGCGGGGTCCGGCCTGCCCGGGCCGGACGAGACCGCGCCGCGCGGCAAGCTGGACCTGCTGCTGTCGCTGGACTTCCGGATGACCTCGACGACGCTCTACTCCGACGTCGTGCTGCCCGCCGCCACCTGGTACGAGAAGCACGACCTGTCCTCCACCGACATGCACCCGTTCGTGCACGCGTTCAGCCCGGCGATCAGCCCGCCCTGGCAGGCGCGCACCGACTTCGCCGCCTTCCACGCCATCGCGGCGGCGTTCAGCGAGCTGGCCGCCGACCGGCTCGGCGTGCGCAGGGACGTGGTGGCGGTGCCGTACCAGCACGACACGCCCAGCGAGCTGGGGGGTTTCGGCGATGGGGAGCAGGGCCGGGGGCGCGCCGGGTTCACCATCGTGGAGCGCGACTACGGGGCCGTGGCGGCCAAGCTGGCCGCGCTCGGGCCGCTCACCGAGGGGGCCGGGATCCCGGTCAAGGGGGTGACGTTCCAGCCCGGCGAGGAGGTCGCCTGGCTGGGCCGCCGCAACGGGGTCGCGGCCGAGGGGGTGGCGCGCGGGCGTCCGCTGCTGGACACCGACGCGGCGGCCTGCGAGACGATCCTCGCGCTGTCCGGCACCACCAACGGGCGGCTGGCCGTGCAGGGCTTCGCCCAGCTCGGCGAGCGCACCGGGCTCGACCTGAGCGGGCTGGCCTCCCGCGAGACGCGGGTGACCTTCGCCGACACGCAGGCGCGTCCCGCGCCCGTCGGGGCCAGCCCGGAGTGGTCGGGCAAGGAGGCGCACGACCGGCGGTACGCGCCGTTCACCGTCAACGTCGAGGACGGCAAGCCGTGGCACACGCTCACCGGCCGGATGCACTTCTTCCTCGACCACGAGTGGATGCGGGAGTACGGCGAGGCGCTGCCGATCTACCGCCCGCCGCTCGACCTGGCCGCGCTCGGCGAGGCGGGCTCGGCCGACGGGCTGCTGGTCCGCTACCTGACCCCGCACTCCAAATGGTCGATCCACTCCGAGTATCAGGACAACCTGCTGATGCTCACGCTGTCCAGGGGCGGGCCCACGATCTGGATGTCGCCGGGGGACGCGGCGGCGATCGGGGTGACCGACAACGAGTGGGTGGAGGCGGTCAACCGCAACGGCGTGGTGGTGGCCAGGGCGGTGGTGTCGCTGAAGATGCCGCGCGGCACGGTCTACATGTACCACGTGCAGGAACGCGTGGTGGACGTGCCGCTCAGCGAGGCCAACGGGCGGCGCGGCGGCATCCACAACTCCCTGACCAGGCTGCTGGTCAAGCCCACCCATCTGATCGGCGGCCACGCCCAGCTCAGCTTCGGCTTCAACTACTTCGGCCCGACCGGCAACCAGCGCGACGAGATCACCCTGATCCGCCGCCGCTCGCAGGAGGTGCGGTACCGATGAAGGTGATGGCGCAGGTCGCCATGGTGATGAACCTGGACAAGTGCATCGGCTGTCACACCTGTTCCGTCACCTGCAAACAGACCTGGACCAACCGGCCGGGGGTGGAGTACGTCTGGTTCAACAACGTGGAGACCCGCCCGGGTCAGGGCTACCCCCGGCGGTACGAGGACCAGCGGCGCTGGCGCGGCGGCTGGGAGCTGGACGCCAAGGGCCGGCTGCGGCCGAAGGCGGGCGGGCGGCTGCGCCGGATGCTGGGCATCTTCGCCAACCCGCTGATGCCCTCCATCCAGGACTACTACGAGCCCTGGACCTACGACTACGAGACGCTGACCACCGCGCCGCTGTCGGAGCACAGCCCGGTGGCCGCGCCGCGCTCGCTGATCACCGGTGAGCCGACCTCGGTGCGCTGGGGCGCCAACTGGGACGACAGCCTGGGCGGCGACCCCTCGCCCGATCCGGTGCTCGCGGAGGTGTCGGAGCAGGTCCGGCTCTCGTTCGAGCAGGCGTTCATGTTCTTCCTGCCGCGGATCTGCGAGCACTGCCTCAACCCGTCGTGCGTGGCCTCCTGCCCGTCGGGGGCGCTGTACAAGCGCTCGGAGGACGGGATCGTGCTGGTGGACCAGGACCGCTGCCGGGGGTGGCGGATGTGCGTGACCGGCTGCCCGTACAAGAAGGTCTATTTCAACCACAAGACCGGCAAGGCGGAGAAGTGCACGTTCTGCTTCCCGAGGGTCGAGGTTGGGTTGCCGACCGTGTGCTCCGAGACGTGTGTGGGGCGGCTGCGCTACCTCGGGGTGCTGCTGTACGACGCCGACCGGGTGGCCGCGGCGGCGGCCGCGCCGCGCGAGCAGGACCTGTACCGGGCGCAGCTCTCGCTGTTCCTTGACCCCTCGGACGCGCAGGTCGCCGCGGCGGCGCGGGAGTCGGGCATCCCGGAGGCGTGGCTGGAGGCGGCGCGGCGGTCGCCGATCCGCGATCTGATCGTGCGCTGGCGGCTGGCGCTGCCGCTGCATCCGGAGTACCGGACGATGCCGATGGTCTGGTACATCCCGCCGCTTTCGCCCGTGGTGGACGCCGTGGCGGGCAGCGGGCACGACGGCGAGGACGGCGGCAACCTGTTCGGCGCGATCGAGGCGCTGCGCATCCCGGTCTCCTACCTGGCGGGGCTGTTCACGGCGGGCGACCCGGAGCCGGTACGCCTGGCGCTGCGCAGGCTGGCCGCGCTGCGCTCGCACATGCGCGCGGTCAATCTGGGCGAGGAGCCCGATCCGTCGATCGCCGCGGACTGCGGGCTGAGCGCGGCCGACATCGAGGGGATGTACCGGCTGCTGGCCCTGGCCCGCTACGACGAGCGTTACGTGATCCCGACCACCTACGAGGCGCGCGGGCCGGTGGAGGAGACCGGGTGCAGCCTGGACTACGACGGCGGTCCGGGCATGGGATCCGGGGCGTTCGGGGAGGCGTCCGGGCGGCCGGTGCCGGTGTCCATCGAGAGCTTCCACGGCCTGCGCCGCCGCCAGACCAGCGACTCGATCGGCCCCGATCCGCTCAACTGGGACGGCAAGGGGGCCGGATGAAAGGCCCGATGAAAGGCACGGTGAGAGGCACGATGAGAGGCGCGATGAACGCCCGGCTGCGGTGGCAGGCGGCGTCGGTGCTGCTCGGCTACCCCGGCGAGGGGTTCGCCGAGCGGGTGCGGGCGCTGCCGCCGCTGTGCCGCCCGCTGCGCCGCTTCGCCCGCCACGCCGCCGCACAGCCGCCGATGGCCCTGGCCGCCCACTATGTGGACACATTCGACCTGCGCCGCCGCTGCTGCCTCTACCTGACCTACTACGCCGACGGCGACACCCGGCGGCGGGGGGCATCGCTGGCCCGGCTGAAGGTCCTCTACCGCTCGCGCGGGTGGGAGCTGACCGGCGGCGAGCCGCCCGACTTCCTGCCGGTGGTGCTGGAGTTCGCGGCGCTGGACCCGGCGGGCGGGGAGCCGGTGCTGCGCGAGCACCGGGCGGGCCTGGAGCTGCTGCGGGCGGCGCTTCGGGCCTGCGGCTCGCCGTACGCGTGGGTGGTGGACGCCGTGTGCGCGGCCCTGCCGCCGATGACGAAACGCGAGCGGGAGCGGGCCGCCGAGCTGCGCGCGAGCGGCCCGCCCGCCGAGCGGGTGGGGGTGACGCCGTGAACGGCTGGACCGAGACGGCGCTGTGGATCGTGACGCCGTACGCGACGCTGCTGATCTTCGTGCTGGGGCTGGTGTGGCGGTTCCGCTACGACCGGTTCGGCTGGACCACGCGTTCGTCGCAGCTGTACGAGCACCAGCTGCTGCGCATCGCCAGCCCCGTGTTCCACTTCGGGCTGCTGTTCGTGATCGTGGGGCACGTGGTGGGGCTGCTGGTCCCCGAGCGCTGGACCCGCGCGGTGGGGATCACCGAGGCGACGTACCACATGTCGGCCCTGGTGGTCGGCGCCATCGCGGGCATCTGCACGCTGGCGGGCATCGCGCTGCTGATCTACCGCAGGCGTACGACCGGGCCGGTGTTCATGGCCACCACCCGCAACGACAAGGCGATGTACGTCGTGCTCACCGCCGCCATCCTGGCCGGGCTGCTCACCACACTGCTGACCAGCGCGTTCGGTGAGCACGACTATCGGCACACGGTCTCGCCGTGGTTTCGCGGGATCTTCGTGTTCCAGCCGGACGCGGCGGCGATCTCGGCCGCGCCCTGGCCGTACAAGCTGCACACGGCGATCGGCATGCTGCTGTTCGCGATCTTCCCGTTCACCCGGCTGGTGCACGCGTTCGCCGCACCGCTGACCTATCCGTTCCGGCCCTACATCGTCTACCGCTCGCGTTCGGCGACGGCGGGCGGGCCGCCGCTCACCCGGCGCGCGCCGCGCGGCTGGTAGCGCTCAGGCCGCGCCCGGGTGGGGCCGCCTGGGGTGGGCCGACCGCGCGGCGGCCCGCTGGGTGGCGGCCTTGACCAGGCCGAAGATCGCCCCCTGGACGGCGGCGGCGATCATCACCTCGCGCCACCGCCGGTCCAGGTCGGCCGCCGCCGGGGCGTCGGACTCCCCGGCGGTCAGCTTCCACACCTGCTTGAACAGCAGACCGGAGACCAGGCCACTGGCCATTCCGGCGAGCGCGGAGAACAGTTTGCCCATCATGGCGATGGCCTCTCAGCCCACGGCGGGCGGCCGGCTCCACGGGCCGGACGTCTGCTGCTCCGGCGCCGGGCCGCGGCGGTGCCTGCGGCGGTGGCGTGCGGCGCGGGGCTCGTAGGTCGTCTCGTGGATCACCGGGCCGAAGTCGTGCTCGGCGTGGCGGCGGTGGCGCATGCGGCCGATGAGGGCCTTGCCGATCAGCGCGACCAGGGTCGCGGCGACGATGGCCGGCATCCCTCCCCCGCCGCTCTGGTTCCGCCTGCGGGACCTCCGGCCCATCGGCCCGCCGCGGGTGGTCCGCCGCTTCGGCCTGGCCATGTACCCCGCGCCCCTGGCGCGTCCCCTGGGCCTGGCCGGCTTGACCCGTGTCGTGGTTCCGGTTCCCATCGCCCCCGCCTCCTTCGTACGTTCCCAGGCGCCGATCCCCCGCGCCCGGCCGGTCTCCCCGGTCTCCTTCATCCGTCCGGCCATCCCGGCGCCCTTGGCACGACCGGCCGCCATGGCCTCCTGCGTACGGTCCGCCATCCCCGCGCCCCTGGCACGACCGACGGCGGCGGCCTCCTTGCCCCGGCCCATCAACCCGGCCCCCCGGGCCTTGCCGATGACGGCGGCCTCCTTCGTACGGTCCACCATCCCCGTGCCCCTGGCACGTCCGATGGCCGTGGCCTCCTTGCCCCGGCCCATCAACCCGGCCCCCCGGGCCTTGCCGATGACGGTGGCCTTCTCGGCCCGGCGTCGCATGCCGTCGCCGCGGGCGCGGCCGAGCGCGCCCATGCCGGTCGCGCCGGCGATCATCGCGGCGGTCCGGGCCCGGCTCAGCGTTCCCGTGCCCCTGGCACGTCCGATGGCCGCGGCCTCCTTGGCCCGGCCCATCAGGCCGCCGCCCCGGGTGCGGCCGATGACGGTGGCCTTCCTGGCGCGGTGCAGCATGCCGGTGCTCCGGGCGCGGGTGATTCCTCCGGATTCCATGGCGCGGCCGAGCGCGCCCATGCCCCGGGTGCGGGAGGCGAGGATGCGCCTGCGCCCCGGCGTACGGCGCCCGGCGGCGGTCTGGCGGCTGCGGCCGGCCCAGACGATCGCCGCGGCCACCGCCGCGCCCGCCGTGAACGCCAGGATCGGCGTGGCCCGCCGCCCGGTCGTACGCGTTTCACGCCCCACGACCGGCTCGGTGAGCCCGGTGCCCGCGCCCTCCGACACGCCGGCCCCCTCGTCCGGGCGGATCTCCTCGGCGATCCGGTCGGCCCCCTCCCGGGCCCTGCCGCCCGTCTCCTCCGCGCGGTCCTTGGTGGTGTGCAGCATCCGCTGGGCCTTGGCGGCGGCCCCGGCCTTCACGCGTCCGGCCTTGTTCTTGGCCCTGGACTTGACGTCGACCTTGGCGGCCAGTGCCGCCACGGTCTCTCCCAGGTTCTCCCGGGCGTGTGCGATCTCGGCGCGCAACTGTTCGGGCGTCTCCGTCCGGCGTGCGCGGTGCGACTTGTCTGAGGTCATCGGTGTGCCCTCGCTTTGATCTCCGCGACATCCTGCCTGGTGGTCCGCATCGCCTGGCTGGGCAGCGGCGGCGACGCCCGGTTCACCCGGTCGCGGCCGAGCAGTCCGAGCACGCCCGCGACGATGAACAGCACCACCGCCACGATCAGCGCCGCCGCCCACACCGGCAGCGCCAGCGCGAGCGCCGCGACGAGCGCGGCCAGCAGCACCGCGCCGCCGTACAGGGCGGCCACGCCCGCGCCGCTGATCATCCCGGCGCCGATCCCGGCGCTGCGGCCCTTGTCCTTGATCTCGGCGACCGCCAGCCGCAGCTCCGCGCGCATCAGGTCGGAGACCTGCTGGGCGGCCTGCTTGACCAGCTCGCCGGTCGGCTGCTGCTGCTGCACCGTCGTCATGGCCGATCAACCCCCTGC
This sequence comes from Spongiactinospora rosea, assembly GCF_003315795.1. GTDB lineage: Bacteria > Actinomycetota > Actinomycetes > Streptosporangiales > Streptosporangiaceae > Spongiactinospora > Spongiactinospora rosea. The sequence continues at coordinate 111,376 of NZ_QMEY01000025.1, read as the reverse complement.
CGATCCTGCCGGTGGCTCGGACGCCTGGTAACTGCCCGTTCCCCCAGCGTGCGGGCTAAACCCCGGCGCACCCGCAGGGGGCTTCGGGCGGGCGCGGACGGCGGCGGAAAGTCCGGTGAAATGAAGAACGCCGGCCCCGCGCCGGGAAGGGAGGCGGCGCGGGGACACGGCGGGACTTCGGCGGCGCGGCCCCAGGGGTGTGGAGCCGCGCCAGGCAGGCCCTACGGGAGGGAGTCGAGGTGCCTGCGGTGGTTCTTGGAGAACTCGAAGTTGTTGTACTTGTCCCAGTTGATCGACCAGGTCATCAGGCCGCGCAGCCCGGGGTACACCCCGCGCGGGCGGTAGGAGCCGCAGTTGCTGCCGCGGGCCAGGCAGTCCACGGCCTTCTGCACCTCGGCGACGGTGGTGTAACCGTTGCCCGCGTACTGCGCGGCGGGCAGGCCGAACGCCACCTGGTCCTGGCGCAGCGGCGGGAACGTGCCGCCGCCGCCCGCCACCGGGAACCCGGCGAGCAGCATGTCGGTCATCGCCACGTGGAAGTCGTGGGTGCCCATGGTGTGGTACTGGTTGTCCAGGCCGGTAATGGGCCCGGAGTTGTAGTCCTGGACGTGCAGCAGCGTGAGGTCGTCGCGCATGGCGTAGATGACCGGCAGGTACGACCCGGCCCGGCTGTCGGCGCCGGTCTGGCCCCCGCCGTAGAACTGGTAGCCGAGCTGCACGAAGAACGTCTCCGGGGCCATGGTGAGCACGAACCTCGCGCCGTAGCGGGCCTTGAGGGTCTTCAGCGCCGAGATCAGGTTGACGATCACCGGGGTGGTGGGGTTCTTGAAGTCGGTGTCGCCCCGGTTGAAGTAGAGGGAGTGGCCCTCGAAGTCGATGTCGAGCCCGTTCAGGCCGTACTTGTCGATGATGGCCGAGACCGACTGCACGAACTTGTCGCGGGCGGCGGCGCTGGTGAGCTGGACCTGGCCGTTCTGGCCGCCGATGGAGATCAGCACCTTCTTGCCCGCGGCCTGCTTCTCGCGGATGCCCGCGATGAACTCCTCCTCGGACTCGACGTTGGCGCACTCGGCGACCGGGCACTGCCGGAAGCGGATGTCACCGGAGGTCACCGAGGTGGGCTCGCCGAAGGCGAGGTTGATGATGTCCCATTCGGCGGGGACGTCGCGCATGCGTATGTATCCCGAACCGTTGGCGAACGACGCATGCAGGTAGCCGACCAGCACCCGCTTGGGGAGCTGCCCGTCGTTGCCGCCGCCCTCCTTGGTGGTGCCGCTCACCGAGGGACCGTACGCCGAGCAGTTGCCCGCGGTGTCGCAGGCGCGCACGCGGAAGCCGTAGGTGGTCTTGGCGGCCAGGCCGGTCGCGGTGTAGGAGGTGCCCGCTCCCGCGCCGACCGGGGCGGCGTTGTCCCGCGAGACCTCGTAGCGGGCGACGGTGCCGGAGTTGTCGGTGGAGGCGGTCCAGCTCAGCGCCAGGGAGCTGGCGGTCGCGCCGCCGACGGTGAGGCCGCCGGGGACGGTCGGGGGCTCGGTGTCCACCGGGCCGCCGTCGCCGGGCGGGCCGTCCAGCACGATGTCGTCGGCCTGGTAGGCGCCCTGGCCGTACCAGCTGTTGAGGTAGACGGTGACCGAGGTGGTGGAGGCGCCGGTGGTGAAGGTACGGCTGAGCTGGGTGTAGGCCGAGGACGAGGAGGCCCAGGTGCTCACGTCCGTGGTGCCGGTGCCGGTCGCGCCGAGGAAGACGTAGCCGCCGCGCACCCACGCCGACAGCGTGTACGACGAGGACGGCTTGACGCTGATCTTCTGCTCACAGCGCGCGACGTCGGGGCCCGCGGCGGTGGCCTGGAGCGCCGCCGCGCCGCCGTGGACCGGTGAGGAGACGGCCTGGGCGCCGGAGGCGGCCGAGCAGGTCCAGCCCGCCAGCCCCGACTCGAAACCCGGGTTGGTGACGATGTTGGCGGCGGCGGTGGCGGGGCCGGGGGCGGCCAGCGTGCCGGCTCCGGCGGCCAGTACGGCGAGCGCCGCCAGGAGACGGGTGATGCGGGGTCTCGGACTCGACCTCATCGGGGAACCTCTTCGCGGGGGGAATGGGTACGGCCCGCGCCCGTTGGGGGGACCGGGCGCGAGCCGTACCGGCTTACGGAGGGCGGCGGAGGGCTACCGCCGCCGGTCGGGCAAGGTCAGACACGCCTCCACAGCGCGGGCACGTTCGGCGGCTCGAAGCCCGGCCATGCCATGTGCGCCGCCGTGCACTCATATTCGACACCGCCATAGATGATCCTGCAGAACGGCGGCTGGTAGTACTTTCCGGGCGTCCATTCCTCGTAGGAGGGGTGGACCACCGCGCCCGCCTGGACGACTGCGCCCGCGGGGGCGGCGGTCGCGAAGTACGCGCCGCCCGCGAGGGCGATGCCCGTGAGCAACGAGAGTGCCGTGTGCCGGATCTTCATGGGGATGTCTCCTCTGTATCCCTTAGGGCAGGGTTGCGAGGTGCGGTTTCACCGTCTTGGAGAAGCTCCAGTTGTGCGAGGCGTCCCAGTTGATGGACCAGGTCATCGCGCCCCGGATGCCGGGGTACGTGCGCGGCGGCACGAAGCTGCCGCAGTTGGTGCCGCGGGCCAGGCAGGTCAGGGCCTGGTTGACCATCGACGGCTGGACCACGCCGCCGCCGGCCGCGCCCGCGCCCGCGGGCAGGCCGAGGGCGACCTGGTCGGGCCGCAGGCCGTTCTCCAGCTGGATGCAGGCCAGCGCGGTCATGAAGTTGACGGTGCCCTGGCTGTAGGCCGCGTTCTTGTCGCAGCCGAGCATCGAGCCGGAGTTGTAGTACTGCATGTTGACGACCGTGAGGATGTCCTTGATGGACAGCGCGAGCTGGAAGTAGCCCATGCCGGTCGACTGCATGTCGATGGTCTGCGGGGCCATCGTGATGATCAGGTCGCTGCCCGCCTTGGCGCGGAGCTGGCGCAGGGCCTGGGCCATGTAGGTGGCGTTGAGGCCGTTCTCCAGGTCGATGTCCACGCCGTCGAAGCCGTACTCCTGCATCAGGGCGTAGGCGCTGTCGGCGAACGCGGTGGCCGCTTGGCCGCTGCCTACCTGGACCCGGCCCAGCTCGCCGCCGACGGACAGGATGACCTTCTTGCCCCTGGCGTGCAGGGACGCGATGTCGGCCTTGAACTCGGCCTCGGTGTAGCCGCCGACTGCGGTGGCGAGCGCGGGGTCGAGCTTGAAGTCCAGCCGTCCGGGGCTGGAGGTCGCCTCGGCGAAGGCCACGGCGATCAGGTCGTACTCGTTGGGCGTGGCCCCGAGCTTCATCTCCACGGCCGGGTTGACGAAGTTGTGCCAGTAGCCGGTGAGGAAGTGCTTGGGCAGCGGGCCGGTGTCGCATCGGGTGACCACCGGGACCGAGTCGCTGGCCGGGCCCTCACCGTTGTCGTTGTACCCCTTGACGGTGTAGGTGTGGGTGGCGCAGGGGGTCAGGTCGCTGAGGGTGGCGGTCGTGGTCTGCACGGTGGCCTTGAGGGTGGCGCCCTGGTAGACGCGGTAGCCGGTGACCGTGCCCGAGGCGGCGGGCCACTTCAGCACGGCGCTGGTGTAGGTGAGGTCGCTGACGGTGACCGTGCCGACCTTGCCCGGCACGCCGCCGGTGCAGCCGGCCGTGGTGCCGGTGACCGGCTCGCTGGCCGGGGACTCGCCCGAGGCGTTGTACGCCTTGACGGTGTAGGTGTGCGACTCGCAGGAGCCCAGCGAGCCGATGGTGGTGCTGGTGCCGCTGACCGTCGCCCTGACCGCCGTGCCCTCGTAGACGCGGTAGCCGGTCACGGTGCCGGAGGACGCCCCCCAGGAGAGGGAGAGGGAGTCGCCGCTCGCGCTGCTCACCGTGGGCGCGCCCGGCTTGCCCGGTACGGGTACCTGGGCGTCGCCGCAGGGGTTGCCGTTGAGCGTGCAGTTGGACGGCTCGGCCGTGCCCGGTGTGCCGATGAAGCCGAAGTTGACCGTGGCGCCGGGGGCGAGGTTGCCGTTCCACCCGACGTTCTTGAACACGTACCGCTGCCCGTTCCTGGACATCAGCGCGTCCCAGGAGGAACTGATCGCGGCACCGGAGGGCATGTCCACGGCGATCTCCCACCCGTTGAGCGCGGTGGTACCGCCGTTGGAGATCGTGAACCGGCCCTCGAAACCGGATCCCCAGCTCGCCGTCTTGGTGAACGTGGCCGTGGCGGCGGCGGCCGCCGCCGGGCCGGACGTGAGCAGCAAGGAGGTCGCGGCCATGAGCACCGCGATGGCGACCGAAATGAGAGTGCGCGTGTTTCGCATGGAGCCTCAGCGTGTGTGTGGAGCGTGCTTGGGGGATGAAGGCAGCATGGTGGGGGGTGCGTGAATGCGCGTGGTGCGCGGGAAGCGGGTCGCGTCGAACGGCTGTGTTCTCGCCGACTTCACTGGTCACGGGCTATCTTTTAGGAAAGTTTCCTAAGAGTTAGAGGGATCGTAGCTCTGACTCCTCCGCCTTACAAGGCCCAAAACGGAGTGGAACGTGCGGTGAGACCGGAGATTACGGACAGTTGGCGCGATCCACTGAAGCCGTAAATACCAGGGAGGCGTTACCCTAATCCGGTGTTCCTCGGCATCACCGACATCTGGACTTACGTCGTCGGCGCGTTCCTGGTCATCCTGCTGCCCGGCCCCAACTCGGTGTTCGTGCTCACCACCGCCGCCCAGCGCGGCGTGCGGGCCGGCTACCGGGCCGCGTGCGGCGTCTTCCTCGGGGACACGGTGCTGATGGTGCTGGCCGCGGCGGGGGTCGCCTCGCTGCTGCGGTCCACCCCGGTGCTGTTCGCGGTCGTGAAGTACGCCGGGGCGGGCTACCTCGCCTGGATCGGGCTCGCGATGGTGCGCTCGGCCTGGGCCGCCTGGCGCGGCCGGGGCGGCCGGGGCGGCCGGGACGGCACGGCCCCGGAAGGGCCCGTCCGCGAACCGGCCCACCGGCCGTTCGCCAAGGCGTTCGCGATCAGCCTGCTCAACCCGAAGGCGATCTTGTTCTTCGTGTCGTTCTTCATCCAGTTCGTGGACCCGGCCTACGGCACGCCCGCGCTGTCCTTCTTGGTCCTGGGCGCGATCTGCCAGTTCTTCAGCGTGCTGTACCTGTCCATGCTGATCTTCAGCGGCACCTTCCTGTCGGCGCAGTTCCGGCGCAGGCGCAGGCTGGCGGCCGGGCTCACGGCCGGGGTGGGCGCGGTGTTCGTCGCATTCGGCGCACGGCTCGCCACTTCGAGCCTCGGCTAGCCGCCGCCGAGCAGTTGAGCGTGGCCTTGAGCGCCACGCTGACCAGCGCCAGGAACAACTCCGCGTCGTTGCGGTTGGCGATGCGCACGGTGATCCAGCCGTCCCGCTCGCCGGTGCTCACCTGCTCGCATCCGGTCAGCACGGACTCCCAGCGGTCGATCACCGGGGCGGTCAGCCGTAATTCGGCGGTGCGGCCTTTGCTCATCCGGACGATCCGCCTGCCGTTCACCCGGAATTCGAGCCCGCGCCAGGTGCGCTTCGGGGTGAGATCGGACCATGCGGTGAGCCGCGCGGCCACCGACGCCGCGTACTCGGGCGGGGTGCCGTCGGCACGGGCGAGCACGGCCATGAACCGAATGTTCCCGGACTTGCGGCCATCCGGATAGCGTCCGTTTCCGAACCGTTATACGTGCAGCGAAACGCCACATTTTCGTGGACCCATATGGGTTTGCTGGGACTCGCGGTGCGACCGGTTCCGGTCGGGTACCGTTGGCGACCGATGCGCTTCCCGCGCTATAACGTTATCCTGCCGTAACCCCGGCGAGATCTTCCGGGATGCCTGACCGCGGGCTCTCCGGGTAGTCCCCGGGCCCATGCCGCCGCCGCGCGGGCCGACCTACGGAGCGACCCTTGACCCACCCCCACGTCACCCTGCCCCGCCTGACGTCGCTCGCGCGGCAGGCCGCGCCCCGGCTCCTGGAAGGCGTCGTCGCCCCGCTGGCCGTCTTCTACGCGGCGCTGGCGCTGCTGGGCTTCACCGGCGCGCTGGCCGCCGCGACGGCGTGGGTGTACGCGGGGGTGATCTGGCGGCTGATCCGCCGCAGGCCGGTACCGGCCACCATGATCGTGGCCGCCATCGCGATCACCGGCAGGGCGCTGCTCGCGCTGTGGACCGGCAGCCCCGTCGTCTACTTCCTGCAGCCCGAGGTCGGCACGATCTGCGTCAGCATGGTCTTCCTGGCCTCGGTCCGGCTGCGCAGGCCACTGGTGCAGAAGCTCACGCTCGACTACATCCACCTGCCCTCCGCCGTGCTCAGGCACGAGCGGGTCAGGCGGTTCTTCGCCAGGATCACCCTGCTGTGGGCCTTCGTGCTGCTGGCCAACTCCACCGTGAGCATCTGGCTGCTGGTCAGGGAGCAGTTGCCCGAGCAGTCGGTGGCCGACTACCTGCTGGTGCGCACGGCCATCGTCGCGGCGATCAGCGGCACCGCCATCTGGGTCTCGGTGCACGCCTTCCGCCGTCTGCTGCGCCGGCTGCACCATGAGACGCCCAAGGCCGCGATCACCACATGACGGACCGCTTCCGCCACATCATCCAAAAGTCTTAGAGAAGTACGAGAAGCCGCGGACGAAGGGGCGATGCGCGGGCGGGCACGGGTACGTAGCGTCTCTATCGGGGATTCCCTGACCCTGTGTCGGGGATGCCGCCCGGCCATTAGGGGGTGATCCCTGATGGCCCCGGGCACCCCGCCGCGAGAAGGTTCTAGTGGTGCCCGATCCGCCCACGACCCGGAGACCTGCTGACCATGTCTGATGCCATCCTCGACATCCTCCACCAGGTGATGACCTCACCATGGGTCTATGTCGCGCTGTTCGCCGTGGCGATGATCGACGGCTTCTTCCCCGCGGTGCCGAGCGAAACGGCGATCATCACCGCGGGCGTCTTCGCCGTCGCCGGGGAGCCCAACGTCTTCGGGGTGGCGGTGGCGGCCATGCTGGGCGCGTTCGCCGGGGACCATATCTCCTACTTCATCGGGCGTACCGGGGGCGCACGGCTACGCGCACGGCTACGGCCGGGCACCGCGCGGGCCAAGGCGTTCGACTGGGCGGAACGCGCGCTGGCCGAGCGGGGCGGGCTGGTGCTCGTGGTGGCCCGCTACATCCCCGGCGGGCGTACCGCGACCACCATCAGCATGGGCACCGTCGGCTACCCGCTGCGCTCGTTCTCCTTCTTCGACTCGCTGGCCGCGGGCTCCTGGGCGATCTACTCGGTGCTGATCGGCTACCTGGGCGGCATGGCCTTCGAGAACGACCCCTTCAAGGGCCTGCTGCTCGGCCTGGGGATCGCGCTCTCCATCACCGTCGTGGTGGAGGTCACCCGCTATGTCCGCAAGCGCAAGAACACCGCGAAGGACCTGAAGGGCGAGCCCGAGGCCGAGCTGACGAGGCCGCAGGGCTGACCGCTCCCCCAGGGCCGTCAGAGATCACCCCCGGGGCGGCCCTCAGGGATTTCCCAGAGGTTTCAGGGTTGTCCCCTATGGCTTGACGCGTGCCGATCCGCGACGCTGAGAGTGAGCATTTCATCACGGGCGGTGGCATGTGACACCCGACTCGGTGACGGCAAGTCCGCCAAATGTTCGTAACCGGACGCCCATGTGAGGCGTCCCGGCCATCTCGCCATGTCTTCATGCAGGTGAAAGGAGTGCGCATGACCGTGGTCGCCGCCGGTGTTGCCCTGTTCGGCGCCCTGTTCTTCGCACTCGGCGCCGCGCTGCAGCAGGTCGAGGCCGTCCGTACGTCCGAGCATGCGCTGCTGCGGCTCGCCCGCCGCCCCCGGTGGCTGCTCGGCGGCCTGTCGATCATCACCGGAGGCGGGCTGCACATCGTCGCGCTCAGCCTCGGGCCGCTCACCGTGGTCCAGCCGATGGGCGTGGCGAGCCTGCTGTTCGCGCTGCCCATCTCGGCCGCTCTGATGGGCCGCAGGCCCGCGGGCGCCGAGATCCTGGCCGCCGCGACGGTGAGCGCCGGGCTGGCCGGGCTGGTGCTGATCGTCCCGCCGGCCTGGAACGCCCCGACGCTCAACGGCAGCGAGACCGCGACCCTGCTGACGGTCACCGGGATCGCCGCGCTGCTGCTGTGGGCGGGCTCCAGGGTCGCCGCGCCGTCCCTGCGCGCGGGCCTGCTCGCCGCCGGTTCGGGGGTCCTCTACGGGGCGACCGCCACGCTCACCCGCGTCCTGGTGAAGGGCACCTGGGAGATCTGGCTCATCCTGCTGATCCCGGTGCCCGCGATCGTCGCGCTGATGCTGCTGCAACGCGCCTACTCGGTGGGCCACTTCGGGGTGTCCTTCGCCTCGCTCCAGGTGGCCGACCCGCTGACCGCCGTGGCCTTCGGCGCCCTGCTGCTCGGCGAACCCCTTCCGGTCGGGCCCGGCGGCGTGGCCGTCGCGGTCGGCGCGGCGGGGCTCGCCTGTGTGGGCACCGTCGCCCTGGCCCGTACCACCCCCCTGTCCCACTGACCCTTGGAGATCGAGATGGCCCTTCCCTTGCCCGCCGACATGAACGCGCGGACCGCCGCCCAGTCCGCCCAGCCGGGCGCCGGGTCCGCCCCGGCGCGGCCGCTGCGCGTGCTGATCGCCACCGACACCTACCCGCCCGACGTGAACGGCACCTCCTACTTCACCGGCCGGCTGGCGACCGGCCTGGCCGAGCGGGGCAACGAGGTGCACATCGCGTGCCCGTCCACCGAGGGCCCGGCGGCCAGACTGGCCGTGGACGGCACCTGGGAACACCGGCTGCGTTCGGCCCCGCTGCCGGTCCACCCCACCATGCGGGTGTCGCTCCCGCGCCGCCTGGATCGCCTGGTCGCCGAGCTGCGGCCCGACGTGGTCCACGCCCAGGGCCACTTCGTGGTGGGCCGGGCGGCCATCGGGGCGGCCCGCCGCGCCGGGGTGCCGGTGGTCGCCACCAACCACTTCATGCCGGACAACCTCTTCCAGTTCGCGCACATCCCCGCGAAGCTGCGCGGCCGGGTGGGCCGGATCGCCTGGCGCGACCTCAACCGGATCTTCTCCCGCGCCGACCGCGTCACCACCCCGACCAGGATCGCCGCCGAGCTGCTGTCCCGGCAGGGCTTCTCCGGCGAGGTGGAGCCGGTCTCCTGCGGCATCGACCTGACCCGGTTCCATCCGTTCGCCGAGCCCAAGTCCTGGGCGCGAAAGTCGATCAGCCTGCCGGAGCGCCCGACGATCCTGTTCGTGGGCCGCCTGGACGAGGAGAAGCGGCTGGACGACCTGGTGCGGGCGCTGCCGTTCGTGCTCAACGCGACCGACGCGCAGATCGCGTTCGTCGGGCGGGGCAACCGGCGCGAGCACCTGGAGCGGCTGGCCGCCCGGATCGGGGTCGGCGACCGGGTGCGCTTCCTGGGCTTCGTACCGGACCAGGCGATGCCGCAGACGTTCGCGGCGGCCGACGTCTTCGCCATGCCGAGCATCGCCGAGCTGCAGAGCATCGCGACCCTCGAGGCGATGGCCACCGGGCTGCCGGTGGTGGCGGCCGACGCGATGGCCCTGCCGCACCTGGCGATCCCCGGCCAGAACGGCTTCCTGTTCCAGCCCGGCGACGTACACGCACTGGGCGCGCACCTGACCGAGCTGCTGACCGACGACGCGATGCGCGCGGAGATGGGCCGGGCCAGCCGGGCGATCGCGATGACCCACGACCACCAATCCTCATTGGCAAGATTCGAGCAGATCTACGCGAGTGTGACCCGTTGAGCGCATTGCCCACGTCATCCGCCTCTCCCGCACCGCGAAAGGTGCGGGACGCCCCGTCCGCCTCGTCGGCCCCGTCCGCCCGCATGTGGTCGTGGCCGGCCGCCGCCGGGCCGGTGCTGGCCCTGATCGCGATGGCCTACACCCACCTCACGCCGTCGGTGGGCGTCAGCCCGCTCAGCGGCCTGATCAGCGACTACGCGCTGAACGACGCCACCAGGGGCACGGTGCTCGCCGGCACCCTGCTGCTGGCGATGAGCTGCCTGTGGACCACCTATGGGCTCGCCCAGACGGCCCCCGCGCGCAGCGCGGCGACCCGGGTGCTGCTCACGTTCGCCGCCCTGGGCCTGTTGCTCAGCGCCATCTTCCCCACCGACCCGACTCCGGGCGTCAGCTCCATGGGCGGGGAGATCCACCGCTGGTCCTCGGCCGTGGTCTTCACCGGCGTGCCGTGCGCGGCCTGGATGCTCGCCAGGGGCGGCGCGCGGCTGCGCCACCTGCGCGTGGCGGCCGTGTGGTGCACCGGCCTGCTCGCGGCCTTCCTGGCCGCGCACCCCGGCTCGTTCGTGTCGGACATGATCAACGGGACGGCCTATTACGGCCTGCTCCAGCGGGTGCTGCTGGTCACAGTGATGGCGACGCTCTTCCTGATCGCCATGGCCATCCCGCACCTTGGGGAGCGTCGGTAAGCGTCCGGTCAGGAGGGGGCAAATCGGAACCCGCAGAAAGCTACGCTAACGTAGGTTACGTTAGCGTAGATCGCCATAGGGAGCGGGTATGCGTCAGTGGACCCAGACCGAATTGCTGCATGAGCTGGAGCCGGTCGTGGCCGGGGAGCTGGACAGACATCTGGGCGTCGCCAAGGAGTGGTTCCCGCACGAGTACGTGCCGTGGAGCGAGGGGCGCACCTTCGACGGCGTCCTCGGCGGCGAGGCGTGGACCGAGGCCGACTCCAAACTGCCGGAGGCGGCCAGGATCTCGTTGATCGTCAATCTGCTCACCGAGGACAACCTGCCCAGCTACCACCACGAGATCGCCACCACCTTCGGCAGGGACGGCGCGTGGGGGACCTGGGTGCACCGGTGGACCGCCGAAGAGGACCGGCACGGCACCGCGCTGCGCGACTATCTGACCGTCACCAGGGCGGTCGATCCGGTGGCGCTGGAGCGCGAGCGGATGGCGCACATGAACAGCGGCTTCACCACCGAGTACGGCACGATGCTCCAGCAGCTCGCGTACGTGTCGTTCCAGGAGCTGGCGACGCGCATCTCGCACCGCAACACCGGCAAGGCGACCGGAGACCCCGTCTGCGAGCGGCTGCTCGCCCGGATCGCCGCCGACGAGAACCTCCACATGCTCTTCTACCGCAACCTGCTGGCCGCCGCGTTCGAGCTGGACCCCGACCAGACCATGCGGGCGGTCACCGACGTCGTCACCACCTTCCAGATGCCGGGCTCCGACCTTCCCGGCTTCGCCCGCAGGGCGATGGTGATCGCCCACGAGGGCATCTACGACCTGCGCCTGCACCACGACGACGTGCTCATGCCGGTGCTGCGCCAGTGGGCGGTGTTCGACAAGAGCGGGCTCGGCGCGGAGGGCGAGAAGGCCCGCGAGGAGCTGGCCTCGTTCCTGGAGAGGCTCGACACGACCGCCTCGCGCTTCGTTGAGCGCCGCGAGGCCAAGCGCGCCGCCGCTGCCGCCAGGGCCGCCGGCCGCCGCTGACCCCGCCCCGGACGACCACCCCCGACGACCACCGCGGCGGACGCCCCGGCCCTCCCCCGAGAGTCACGGCCCCCACGTCCGCCGCAGCACCACCCCGCCGACGCCATGGCGGGCCGGAACCGGTGACACGAAACCGGTGACCGTGCCGAGGCCCCGGACGGGACCCTCCTGGCATGGGCCGTTGACCATCTCGCCGGCATGCGATCTGCTACCGATCACACCGCCCCTCCGGCGGTGCGACCGGTAGGAGGAACCTCCGTGCGCCTGCGTATCGCGTTGACGATCCTCGCGCTGGCCGGGACGTCGCTGGTGACACCCCCCGCCCTCGCGCACTCCGCTCCGGCATCCGGATGCGACCCCCTGGCGGGCACCGAGTGCCTGCTGCCCTTACCCAACGACTGGTTCACCACCCCCGCCAAGACGCCGACCGGCCGCAGGGTGGCCTTCGACGCCGCGGCCATGCCGCGCAACGCCGCGGGGACCCCGATCGACCCCGCGCTGTGGAACCTCGCCGACGGGTTCTCACCGGGTTCCATGCTGCTGGCCCATGTGCCGGGGCTCGACCTCGCCGCGACGGGCGCCGCGCCGGTGACCGACGTGGGGCGCTCGCTGCGCCGGGACGCGCCGATCGTACTCGTGGACACCCGTACCGGCGAGCGCGTGCCGTACTGGGCCGAGACCGACGCCAACGCCCCCGGGCCGGACCGCCGGGCGCTCATCGTCCGCCCGGCCCGGAATCTGCGGGAGGGGCACCGCTACGCGGTGGCCCTGCGGGCCCTGAGAGACGCGGAGAGCCGCGTCCTGCCCGCCCCCGAGGTCTTCACCCGGCTGGCCGGCTCCGCCCTGCCTGCGGGCGATCCGCTGGCCGCGAGGCAGCGCGCGCTGCGCCGTACGCTGGCCGACCTGCGCTCGGCCGGGGTCGCCACCCGCGGCCTGTACCTGGCGTGGGACTTCACCGTGGCCAGTGAGCAGGGCATCGCCGGACCGGCGCTGCGGATGCGCGACGAGACGCTGCGCGGGCTGGGCGGCCGGTCTCCGGAGTTCACCGTCACCTCGGTCACCGACCTCACCCCCGAGCAGGACCCGCAGGTGGCGCGCGAGGTCACCGGCGAGGTCCTGGTGCCGAACTACCTCAACAGGCCCGGCGGCCCACCCGGATCGAACCTCAACCGCGGCCCCGATGGGCTGCCCCGCCCGCTCGGCGACTCCGTACGGGCCGGTTTCACCTGCGTGATCCCGAGGTCGGCGGCCGCCCGCCGTCCCGCGCCGCCCGCCCTGTACGGCCACGGCCTGCTCGGCAGGGACGCCGAGGTCCGCGCGGGCCACGTCAGGGCGATGGCGGCCGAGCACCACCTGGTGTTCTGCGCCACCCGCTGGATCGGCATGTCGGAGGAGGACATCCCGCACGTGGCGGCGGTGTTCGGCGATCTGAGCACGTTCGGCACCGTGCCCGACCGGCTCCAGCAGAGCCTGCTCGGCTTCATCGCGCTGGGCCGGGCCATGGTCACCCCGGACGGCCTGGCCGGGCATCCCGCGTTCCAGGACGAGCGGGGCGGTCCGCTGATCGACCACCGGGCGGCGCTCGGCTACGACGGCAACAGCCAGGGCGGCATCGCCGGGGGCGCGCTGGTCGCGCTCTCCCCCGACGTGCGCAACGCGGTGCTCGGCGTCACCGGGATGAACTACTCCACGCTGCTCGACCGCAGCGTGGCCTTCGCGCCCTTCCGGCCGCTGATGGAGCGCTCCTACCCTGACCCGCTCACCCGGCAGGTCTGCTTCGCGCTGATGCAGATGCTGTGGGACCGCGCCGAGACCAACGGCTACGCCCACCACCTCGGCCGCGACCCGCTGCCCGGTACGCCCCGCCACCGGGTGCTCATGCACGTGGCGTTCGGCGACCACCAGGTCGCCCCGGTGACCGCCGAGGTGGCGGCGCGGACGATCGGGGCGCGGATCCACCGGCCCGCCGTCGCCGGCGGGCGCAGTCCGGACGTCGTGCCGTACTGGGGGATCGGGTCGCTGCCGCGCGGGCCGTACCGGGGCTCGGCCCTGGTGGTCTGGGACAGCGGCACCCCCGCGCCACCCACCGCCAACACCCCGCCGAGCGGCCCCGAGTACGGCCGCGACCCCCATTCCGACCCGCGCAACGACCGTGAGGCGCGGGCCCAGAAGGGTCACTTCCTCAAGGTCGGGGAGGTCGTCGACGTCTGCGGCGGCGAGCCCTGCTCGGCGGACCCGGCCACCTGAGCGCGTCCCCGCTGGGGCAGGCGGTAGGCCCACTGCCAGACCAGCTCCAGCGGGCCCCGGTCGAAGGAGCGCAGCCACAGCGCGGACAGCGCCATGAACAGCGCGCAGATCCCGGCCCACGCGCCGATCACCCACCACGGGCGCAGGTCGGCGAACCTGGCGGCCAGGCCGAGCCCCCAGCCGTAGCAGATCACCGAGGCCACCAGGTTCTGGAACACGTAGCAGGACAGCGCGGTGCGGCCGACGCCGGTCAGGCCCCTCCTGAGCGGCCCGGCCGTACCGCGCATCCGGGCGACGACGGCGGTGACCAGCCCGAGCAGCCCGAGGGCGACGAACGGCGGCAGCACGTACCGGTCCACGAAGAACCAGGCGGGATCGGCGAACGCGGTGACCGCGTTGAGCGGCAGCGCCACCCCGAGCCCGATGACCATGAGCCGCGTGCGCAGCCGCGCGCCGCGCGCCGAGGACTCGAAGACGCCCGCCCGGGTGAGCCGCGAACCGGCCAGGAACAGCACCGTGGCCATCGGGATGATGAAGATCGACTCGGCCCGGTAGATCGGCATGAGCTGGAGCCGGGCGGCGACCTGGTCGAGCCAGGACCCCTCGGTGTACAGCGGCGTGACCGGCCCGCCGATCTGGGAATCCACGTTGAACAGGGCGTACGTGATCAGCGCCGCCGCGACCGCGTGCAGGGCGCCCAGCGCGATCATCCAGGCGCGCACCGCCCGGTCGCTGCGCCCGATCAGGTAGGCCACCAGCACCGAGGTGACCGCGTACCCCATCAGCACGTCGAACTCGAAGATCAGCACATAGTGCAGCAGCCCTTCGGCGAGCAGCAGCGCCGCCCGCCACAGGTACCAGCCGGGCCAGCGGACGCCGCGCCGCAGCGCGGAACGATATTGCAGTTCCAGTCCCACGCCGAAGAGCAGGGTCAGCAGCCCGAGGAACTTCCCGTTGGCCAGGAACCGCAGGAAGGTCTCCACCGGCTCCGCGCCGGACCCGATCCCCGCGCCGGGCCCGCCCGGAGCGGTGAACAGCCAGATGTTGGTGCCCAGCGTCCCCATGATCGCCACGCCGCGCAGGACGTCGAGCGCCTCGATTCGCCTCATGCTTCCAAGCGTCGCCGCGCCGCCCGCCCGCCACATCGTCGCGCGGAGCCATTCGCCGCCTACACAGATGGGTGTACGCCGCGCATCCAAAGTCGGACCGCGCCCCCCACCGAAGTCAGCGGTCGTGAACCTCGGAGGCGCGGGAGAGGGGCCAGAGCGGGATGTCCGCGCCGAAGGCCGTCGCCTGCTCGCGCAGGGCCAGGAACTCCGGGTCGGACCGCGCCGCCTCCGCGCCCTCGCAGCCGGTCATGTAGGCGTCCAGGAAGGCGGTGACGGCCGAAGCCGGGACGGTGCCTCCCGGAGGGTCGAGGCAGAGCAGGAACATGCCCCGCACCCGGGGCAGGCCGGGCGCGAGCGCGGGCTGGAAGTAGGCCAGCGGAAGCAGCGACCAGCCGGTCCGCTCGTACATCCGCAGCCGGGCGACGGGGTCGCCGAACGGCGTGACCGGGTGCAGGCCGGGGTCCTCGACCTCGGCGAGCACGGCCACGGGCCGCTCCCGGGGCACCCACTCCCGGCGGACACGGTCGATCAGCGCGGACCCCAGCCCCCTCCCCCGCGCCTGCGCGCGGGTGGCGAGGTAGTCCAGCAGCAGGATGCCGCTCGCGCGGTAGTGGCTGCCCAGCGCGCCCGCCACGGGCTCGCCGTCCAGCAGCGCGATCGTGCCGAGGCCGCCGGAGGCGGGGGCGCGGTAGTAGGCCAGCGCCTCGTCCCGGCCGACCAGCTCGGCGGGCGGGAACGACGGGGCCAGCACGGTCTCGTAGAAGCGGCGGAACAGCTCCGCGTCGGTGTCCGCGCACTCCACGAGGACCGGCCCGCTCTCAACGGTCATACGGCCATCATCACTCCCCGATGAAGTGCATGACGTGCTTGACGCGGGTGTAGTCGTGCAGCCCGAAGACCGACAGATCCTTGCCGTAGCCGGAGTGCTTGAAGCCGCCGTGCGGCATCTCCGAGACGAACGCGATGTGCGTGTTGACCCAGACCACGCCGAAATCGAGGCGGTTGGACACCCGCATGGCCCGCCCGTGGTCGGACGTCCACACCGAACTTGCAAGGCCGTACCGGACGCCGTTGGCCTTGGCGAGGGCGTCGGCCTCGTCGGTGAAGGTCTGGACGGTGATGACCGGGCCGAAGATCTCGTTCTGGATCATCTCGTCGTCCTGGAGCAGGCCGTCCACGACGGTGGGGGCGAAGAAGTAGCCGGCCTCGCCGACCCGCTCGCCGCCCGCGACGACCTCGGCGTGCGCGGGGACCCGGCTGATGAAGCCCGTCACCCGGTCGAGCTGGCCCGCGTTGTTGAGCGGGCCGTACAGGGCGTCCTCGTCGGTGAGGTCGCCGGTGCGGGTGGCCGCCGCGGCGGCGGCCAGCGCGGCCGTGAACTCCTCGTGGACGCTCTCCTGCACCAGCACCCGGCAGGCGGCCGTGCAGTCCTGGCCCGCGTTGTAGAAGCCGGCCTCGGCGATGGCGGCGGCGGTGGCCTTGATGTCCTTGACGTCGTCGAACACGATCACCGGGGCCTTGCCGCCCAGCTCCAGGTGGACCCGCTTGACGTCGTCGGCGGCGGTCTTGGCCACCTGCACGCCCGCGCCCACCGACCCGGTGATGGCGACCATCTGCGCGGCCGGGTGCCCGACCACCAGCGCGCCGGTCTCCCGGTCGCCCGCGACCACGTTGAACACGCCGGGTGGCAGGATCTCACCGCAGATCTCGGCCAGCTTCAGCGTGGCGGCCGGGGTGGTGTCGGACGGCTTGAGCACGATCGTGTTGCCCCCGGCCAGCGCGGGCGCGATCTTCCAGACCGCCATCATCAGCGGGTAGTTCCAGGGCGTCACCTGGCCGACCACGCCGATCGGCTCGTGCCGGACGATCGAGGTGTGCCCCGCCAGGAACTCGCCGGAGGTCGGGCCCGCGAGGGTCCGCGCCGCCCCGGCGAAGAAGCGGAAGTGGTCGGCGGACGGCGGGATCTCGTCCTCGGCCATCCGGGCGCGCGGCTTGCCGGTGTTGCGGCACTCGGCCTCCACCAGCTCATCGGCCCTGGCCTCGATCGCGTCGGCGATCCGCAGCAGCAGCGCGGCCCGCTCGGCGGGGGTGGTCCGGCCCCAGGTCTCGAACGCCGCGACGGCCGCCGCGTAGGCGGCGCCCACGTCGGCGGGACCGGAGATCGGCGCCTTGAGGTAGACCTCGCCGGTGCAGGGGTCGATGACGTCGGAGTACCGGCCGCTCGCGGCCTCGACGAACACGCCGTCGATGAAGTTGTGCAGTGGCTGCGGGCCGGTGGCCATCGGGCCGACCTCCTCTGATCTGCGGTTTTGCCGGAATGCTGTCCCATCAAAGGGTACTCGACGCGGGATTTCGTGGCGAAAACCGGCAATCGCCACGGATTCGCTTGACACGCCCGGCGTAACTGACAGCATGGCGCAGCAGGGGCGCGACTCTGCGCGCACCCGCACGACCCGCAGGAAGGGAGCAGGCTCCGTATGACGACGCCGCCCAAGGCCATCGTCCTCGACGACATCGCCAAGCGGATCATCGAGGAGCTGCAGCGGGACGGCCGCAAGCCGTACGCGGCGATCGGCAAGGCGGTCGGCCTGTCGGAGGCCGCGGTACGCCAGCGCGTGCAGCGCCTCCTGGACGCGGGCGTGATGCAGATCGTCGCCGTCACCGACCCGTTCACCCTCGGCTTCCCGCGTCGCGCCATGATCGGCGTCAACTGCGAGGGCGACCTGACCGCCGTGGCCGACGAGCTGGCGGCCATCGAGGAGATCAACTACGTGGTGCTCACCGCGGGGTCGCTGGACCTGATGGCCGAGGTGGTCTGCGGCAGCGACCAGCACCTGCTGGACATCCTCGGCAAGATCAGGGCGATCTCCGAGGTACGCGCCACCGAGACCTTCGTCTACCTCAAGCTGCACAAGCAGACCTACTCCTGGGGCACGCACTGAGGAGTATCACCCGCGCGCCGCGGGGAACAGTCATGAGGTGACCAGCGACGGCGGCGAGACACCAGCCCCCCGGAAGGCCCAGCCCGCCCGGCCGCCCAAGGCCCCGGACGAGCCTGCCCCGGACGAGCGCGGCGACGGCGGTGGCCTGCGCAGGGCCGGGGCGGCGGCCTGGCACCTGGTCGGCCTGGGCCTGCTGGCCTGGGCGGCCCTCTACGTCGTCGGGCTGATCCGCACGGTCGTGCTGGCCGTGATCGTCGCGGTGTTCATCACCGCGCTGCTCTACCCGGCCGCGCACCGGCTGCGCAGGCACGGCATGAACCGCGCGGTGTCCACCACGGTGGTGTGGGTGGGCGGCCTGGTGCTGTTCGCCGCGCTGGTCGCGCTGCTCGTGCCGCCCACCGCCGACGGTGTCACCGAGCTGGGTTCGAGCTTCGGCAAGGTCATCGACGACCTGCACCGCACGGCGGGCTCGCTCGGCCTGGACGACGCGCGCCTGAAGCAGCTGACCACCGAGGCGCAGCAGTACCTCAACGAGCAGTGGTCCAGGATCGCCACCGGGGCCATCGCCGGGGCGCGCACCCTCGGCGAGATCGTCGTCGGCCTGGTCCTGGCGATGATCCTGTCGATCTACTTCGTGCACGGCGGCGACCGGCTGTTCCGCTGGCTGGTGGACCTGTGCCCGGCGGGCATGCGGTCCCGGGTGCGCGACACCGGCGACACGACGTTCGACGTGATCGGCCGCTATGTGCGGGGCATCGCGATCGTGGGCGCGGTGGACGCGTTCTTCATCGGCCTGGCGCTGTGGATCCTCGGCGTGCCGATCGCGCTGCCGCTGGCCGTGCTGACCTTCGTGGGCGCGTTCCTGCCGATCGTCGGGGCGTTCGCGGCGGGGCTGCTGGCCGCCGTGGTGGCGTTCGTGGCCAAGGGCTGGCTGGTGGCGCTCATCGTGGTGGCCGTGACCGTGCTGGTCCAGCAGGTCGAGGGGCACGTGCTGGCCCCGCAGATCTACGGCCGCGCCCTCGACCTGCCCGGCGCGATCATCCTGGTCGCCATCGCGGTCGGCAGCGTCATCGCCGGGATCGCCGGGGCGTTCCTGGCCGCCCCGGTGACCGCGGTCCTCGTCACGCTGGTGCGCAGGCGGGACGCCCGGCCCGGGCCGGAGCCCGCGCCGGGCTGATCTCCGCCGGTCAAGACTGTGCGATCAAGACTGGGCGGGGATCACCGCGCCGTCGCCGAAGGTGTCCTTGATGTACTTCGCGACCTCCGGCCCGGCGAGCAGTCCGGCGAGCTTCTTGAGGTTCGCGTCGTCCTTCTGGTCGGTGCGGACGACCAGGCCGTTGGCGTACGGGTTGCCCTCGGCCTTCTCCAGCGCGAGGCCGTCACCGGCGGGCTTGAGCCCGGCCTCCAGGGCGTAGTTGCCGTTGATGACCGCGGCGTCCACGTCCTGGAGCGAGCGCGGAAGCTGGGCCGCCTCCAGCGGCTTGAACGCGATCTTCTTGGGGTTGTCCGCCACGTCGCGCTCGGTGGCCGCGGTGCCCGCGCCCTCCTTGAGCTTGATCAGCCCGTTGTCCTGGAGCAGCTTGAGCGCGCGGCCCAGGTTGGTGGCGTCGTTGGGGACGGCCACGCTCGCGCCCGCGGGCAGCGCGGCGAGCGACTTCACGCCGCGGGAGTACAGGCCCAGCGGCTCCAGGTGCACCGGCTGCAGGAACGTCAGCGCCGCGCCGCCCTTGGAGGCGACGAAGTCGTCCAGGTAGGGCTTGTGCTGGAAGAAGTTGGCGTCCAGCTTGCCCTCCTGCAACTGGGTGTTGGGCTGGACGTAGTCGGTGAACTCCACGATCTCCAGCTTGAGCCCCGCGCCCGCGGCCAGCTTGTCGCGCACGAACGTGAGGATCTGCGCGTGCGGGGTGGGACTGGCCCCGATCTTGATCGTGCCGTCGGCCGCCGGAGCCGCGGGCTCCCCCGATCCGCCCCCGCACGCGGCGAGCACCAGTGTCAGTACCGCGGCCGCCGCGCCCCCGAGAAACCTACGCACGCCTGTTACTCCTTTGCCGATCCGCCGGTGGCCGGGCCTTTCCCGGCCGCCGGTCATTTCCTGTCGAGCCTGCGGGCGACGAGGTCGCCCAGGCTCTGGACGAGTTGCACGATCACGATGAGCACCACCACCGTGATGATCATGACGGCGGTGTCGAACCGCTGGTAGCCGTACCGCACCGCCAGGTCGCCGAGTCCGCCGCCGCCGATCGCGCCGGCCATCGCCGAGTAGCCGATCAGCGCCACGACGGTCACGGTCAGCCCGGCGACCAGGCCGGGCAGCGACTCCGGCAGGAGCACCTTGCCCACGATGGCGAGCCGCCGCGCGCCCATCGCCTGGGCGGCCTCGACGACCTCGCGGTCCACGCCGCGCAGCGCGGTCTCCACCAGCCGGGCGAAGAACGGCACCGCGCCCAGCGTGAGCGGGACGACCGCGGCGGCGGTGCCGATCGTGGTGCCGGTGACCAATCGGGTGAACGGGATGATCGCGACCATCAGCACGATGAACGGCAGCGACCTGCCGATGTTCACCACCGCGCCGAGCACCGCCTTGAAGCCCGGCGCCGGGGCCAGCCCGCCCCGGTCGGCGGTGACCAGCAGCACGCCGAGCGGCAGCCCGAACACGGCGGTGAGCAGCGTGGCCAGGGCCACCATCTGCAGGGTCTCGCCGGTGGCCTGCATCAGGATGGGAAGCAGCTCTTCGAAGTTCACGCGACCTCCACGAGCAGGCCGAGGCCGGTGAGGTAGCCGAGCGCGTCGGCCGCGCCCTTGCCCTCGATGCGCACCCGCAGGCGGCCGACCGGCGCGCCGCGCAGTTCCTCAAGGGAGCCGCCGAGCACGTTGACGTCCACGTCGAACTTCCGCACCAGCGATGACATGACCGGCTCGTCCGCCTGCCCGGCGAACGTCACGGTCACCGTGCCGGGCGGGGCCGGCTCGGGCAGCGGGAAGATCTCCCTGGTGAGCGCCGCGCCGGGGGTGGCGATCAGGTCGGTGATCCGGCCCGCCTCCTCGATCCGGCCGTCGCGCATGATCGCGACCGAGTCGCAGATGCTCTTGACCACCTGCATCTCGTGCGTGATGAGCAGGATGGTGAGGCCCAGCTCGGTGTTCAGCCTGCGCAGCAGAGCGAGGATCGACTGGGTGGTGGCCGGGTCGAGCGCGCTGGTGGCCTCGTCCGACAGGAGCACGCGGGGTCCGGCGGCCAGGGCTCGGGCGATGCCGACGCGCTGCTTCTGGCCTCCGGACAGCTGAGCCGGTACGGCGGCGGCCTTGTCGGCCAGCCCGACCAGTTCGAGCAGCTCGCGCACCCGGGCCGCGCGCTGGTCGCGCGGCGTCCCGGCGATCTCCAGCGGGAAGGCCACGTTGCCCGCGACCGTGCGGGAGGACAGCAGCGCGAAGTGCTGGTGGATCATCCCGATCCGCTGCCTGGCCGCGCGCAGCTCGCCGCGCCGCAGGCCCGACAGCTCGCGGCCGTCCACGGTGACGGTGCCCGAGGTGGGCCGCTCAAGCAGGTTGACGCAGCGCAGCAGGGTGCTCTTGCCCGCGCCGCTGCGGCCGAGCACCCCGAAGATCTCGCCTTCGCGCACGTCCAGATCGACGCCGTCGAGGGCGACGACGCCGTTGGCGTACACCTTGCGCAGGTGGCGGAGCTCGATCACGGGACCTCATCTGGGGGGATTTCCGGAACTTGTGGCTGAACCAGTCGCAGCACTTGAGCATTCCCGATCGGCATTGTGAGATATGCCACTGGTGATCTGTTGAGGTAGGTTTCCGCGAGCAGATGTCCGTCTGCCCGGGCTCTCCGGGTGACGCCGCATCAGGGAGGGCCGGTGGGCAAGGCGCGGTTACGGGTGTTCGCCGATGTCGGGCCGCTGCGCGTCAAGCCGTACCGGCGGCTGCTGGCCGCCTCGGCCGTGACCGCCCTGGGCGGCCAGCTCACCGCGGTCGCCGTGCCGCTCCAGGTCTATGAGATCACGGGCTCGTCCGCCTACATCGGCCTGGCCGCGCTGCTCGCGCTCACGCCCATGGTGGCCGGCGCGCTGTGGGGCGGCGCGATCGCCGACGTGGTGGACCGGCGGCGGATGCTGCTGGTGACCAGCGGCGGGATCGCGCTGGTGTCGGTGCTGCTGTGCGCGCAGGCGTTCGCCGGCCTGCGCTCGGCCGTCCTGCTGATGGCGCTGATCGCCGTGCAGCAGGGCATGTACGGCGCGAACGCCGCGGTCAGCGGGGCCGTCGTCCCCCGCCTGGTCCCCGCCGAACTGCTGACCGCCGCCAACGCCCTGCAGTCCAGCGCCTTCCTCATCGGGGCGGTCGCGGGCCCGCTGGCGGCCGGTCTGCTGCTGTCGGTGACCGACATCGAGACCCTGTACCTGATCGACGCCGTCGCGCTGTGCGCCACCCTGTGGGCGGTCTGGCGGCTGCCGCCGCTGCCCCCGCTGGACGGCGGCGGAGCGCCGCGCCGCGCCGGACCGCGGCAGATCCTCGAAGGCTTCCGCTACCTGGTCGGCCGGCGCATCCTGCTGGTCGCCTACCTAGCCGACTTCATCGCGCTGTTCTTCGGCATGCCCTCGGCGCTCTTCCCGCAACTGGCCAGGGAGACCTTCGGCGACCCGCCGGGCGGCGGCACCGCGCTCGGCGTGCTCAACGCCTCCCTGGCCGCGGGCGCGCTGCTCACCGGCCTGCTGTCCGGGACGTTCACCCGCACCCGGCGGCACGGCGTCATGGTGACGGTCTCGGTGTGCGTGTGGGGCGCGGCCATCGCCGCCTTCGGCCTCACCAGGGAGCTGTGGGCGGCGTCGCTGACCCTGGCCGTCGCCGGGGCGGGCCTGGTCCTGCTCGGCGTCTTCCGCAAGACCATCCTGCAGGCGGCGGCCAAGGACGCCATGCGGGGCCGGTTGCAGGGCGCGGACATCGTGGTGGCGGCGGGCGGGCCGCGGCTGGCCGACTTCGCCCACGGTACGGCCGGCGCCGCCGCGGGCACCACCTGGACGATCACCGGCGGCGGCCTGCTGGCGGTGGTCGTCATGCTGCTCACGGCGGCGGCCTTCCCGGTGCTGTGGCGCTACCGCGCGGGCCGACCCGCGACAGAGGAGGTCACAGACCCACCGCGTCGGCCAGCAGATCCACCTGGGCCGGATCGGGATCGTTGCCCATGAAGATCAGCTCATCGCAGCCGATCCGGGCGAACTCGCCGACCGCCGCCGCGATGTCCTCCGCGCGGGTGTAGGCGATGGACACCCCGTACCGGGCGTACTCCTCGCCCGCGAACGCGTAGTAGGAGCCGATGGCCCGCTCCACCGCGTCGTGCGCGCCGGGGCCGAGGGCGTACATCACCGAGGCGATGACGGTGGGCGAACCGGGCCTGCCCGCCTCCTCCCACGCCGCGCGCAGGCGCGGGGTGAAGCCCTGGACGTCCTCGACGGTGGCGTCACCGGCGATCCAGCCGGTGCCGTGCGTGGTGATCCGGCGCAGCGCCGCCGCCGAGCCGCCGCCGAACAACAGCGCGGGGCCGCCGGCGGTGGCGGGCGGCGGGCCGACCGGGTCATCGCCCGAGGCCACGGCGGCCAGCCGGTCCAGCAGCCGGTCGAACTCCCGCCCCCTGGTCCCGTAGTCCACCTCGCCGTGGGTGAAGTCGTCCTCGCGCATGCCAGGAGCCAGCCCGAGGCGCACCCGGCCCGGCCCGGCGAGCTGGTCGAGCGTGGTGACCGCCTTGGCGAACAGCGCGTGGCCGGCCCGCAGCGGCCCGAGCAGCACGCTGGTGAGCAGCCGGATGCGGGAGGTCGCGCCCGCCGCCGCGGCCAGCGCGACCAGTGGTTCCGGCGTGTTCCACACCAGCCGGTCGCTGACGCTGAGCGTCGAGAAGCCGCGCGCCTCCGCGCGCCGCGCCCACTCGACCAGGGTCCTGCCGTCGGTCCAGGGAGCGTGGCCGGGCAGGCCGATCCCGATGTCCATGGTCGCCGCCGATCTGTAGAGGTGACATCCCGGCTGCCCATGCTGCAACCTCAAGCGCGCTTGAGGGCAACCCCGCGACCTGCGGCCGGACCTACAGCCGGGCGACCGCCCGGATCGGAGCGCCGTCGCCGCCCGCGATGCGGATCGGCAGCAGGGAGACCTCGATCGGGCGCACCGGGCGGGCGTCCAGCAGGACGTCGAGGTTGCGCAGGTTCTCCGCGATCACCGCGTGCGCCCCGCACAGCACCCGGTGCGCGGGCAGCGGGTCGGAGCAGTCGGTGTCGGGCACCGGCGTGGGATCGACGCTGAGGGCGTCGATGGCGACCGTGCGGACGCCCGAGTCGATGATGAGCGCGGCGGCGTCCGGGGTGAGGTAGGGGTGGGCCAGGTAGTGCCCGGTGCCCCAGTGGGCCGCCCAGCCGGTGGCGATGAGCAGGATGAGGCCGGGACGCAGCGCGGGGGCCAGCGCGTCGGGGCCGATCGGCGTGCGCGGCGGCAGGCCGCGTACGTCGGCGATGGTGGCCCGGCCCACGAACCGGTCCAGCGGCAGCATGTCGAGATCGGGCAGCGCGTCGTCGATGTGGTAAGGCGCGTCGACGTGGGTGCCGGACTGCGAGCCGAGATGCAGCCCGAGCACGTTGACGCCCTCCTCCCCCACGGTGAGCGCCGGGGAGACCGTGACCTCCGGGTCGCCCGGATAGACCGGCATGCCGGAATGGATCGGCACCGAGAGATCAACGATCATACGGTCGTCCTCACACGGGGGCGGGCTGCTCCGCTGTCGCGGTTCCGGGCCCGATGATAGGCGGTACGGGGGTGTCCGCGGCGCGTACGAAACGCGGACCCGCGGGGCCGTACACCGCGCGCGGCTCCGGGAAGACGGTGAGCAGCAGCAGATAGATCACCGCGGCGGCGCCGAGGCCGAGCGGCAGCGAGATGTCCACACCCCCGGCGAGGCCGCCGAGCGGCCCGACGAACTGGCCGGGGATGTTGGTGAAGGCGATGGCCAGCGCGGCGGAGATCGTCCAGGCGGCCATCCCGCGCCAGTTCCAGCCGTGGGTGAACCAGTAGCGCCCGCCGCGCTGACGCCGGTTGAAGACCTGCAGCGCCTCGGGGTCGTACCAGCCCCTGCGGGTCAGGTAGCCGGTCATCATGATGACCATCCAGGGCGCGGTGCAGGTGATGATCAGCGTCGCGAACGTCGAGATGCTCTGGGTGAGGTTCAGGGCGAAGCGGCCGAGGAAGATGAAGACGATGGACAGCGCCCCGATCAGCACGGTCGCCTGGACCCTGCTGAAGCGCGGGAAGACGCTGGAGAAGTCCAGGCCGGTGCCGTACAGCGAGGTGGTGCCGGTGGACATGCCGCCGATCAGCGCGATCAGGCAGACCGGCAGGAAGTACCAGCCGGGCGAGACGGCCAGCAGGCCGCCGACGTAGTTGGGCGCGGCCGGGTCCATGTACGGCGCGGCTTCGACCGCGATGACCGACGCCGTGGCCAGGCCGAACCCGAACGGCAGGATCGTCGCCGCCTGCGCCAGGAAGGCCGCGCCCATGACCCGGCGGCGCGGCGTGTCCGCCGGGATGTACCTGGACCAGTCACCCAGGAACGCCCCGAACGACACCGGGTTGGACAGCACGATCAAGGCCGCCCCGATGAAGGACGGCCAGAACAGCGGATCGCCCGTCGAGGCGAACGCGCCCGGATAAGCCGCGTCGAAGTCGCCCGCGAAGGCGAACACGCCGAGCACGAACAGCAGCGAGGCCCCGGCCACCGCGATCTTGTTGACGAACAGCATGAAGCGGAAGCCGTAGATGCACACGGTCAGCACCAGCCCCGCGAAGATCGCGTACGCGATGCCGTACGCCGGACCGGTCTCCGGCAGCCCGGCGAGCCGGGCGGCCCCGCCGACCAGGGCGTCACCGGAGGACCACACCGAGATCGAGAAGAACGCGATCGCGGTGAGCAGCGACAGGAACGAGCCGACGACCCGGCCGTGGACGCCCAGGTGCGCCGAGGAGGACACCGCGTTGTTGGTGCCGTTGAGCGGGCCGAACACGGCCAGCGGCGCGAGGATCAGCGCCCCGGTGACCAGGCCGAGCACGGTGGCCGCGAGCCCCTGCCAGAACGACAGCCCGAACAGGATGGGAAAGGCGCCGAGCACGCAGGTGGCGAAGGTGTTGGCGCCGCCGAAGGAGACCCGGAAGAGGTCGAACGGGCGAGCCGTGCGGTCCGCGTCGGGGATGCGTTCGACCCCGAATGTCTCGATCTCCGTTATGGGCGGCGGCGCTGTCGTCATGGTCATTCCCGGGAGGCGAGGAGACTGATCAGATCGTAGGCGACGTGCGAGGCGGCGATCGAGGTGATCTCCGCGTGGTCGTAGGCGGGAGCGACCTCCACCACATCCGCGCCGATCAGCCGGCATCCGGCCAGCCCGCGCAGGATCTCCAGAAGCTCCCTGCTGGTCATCCCACCGGCCTCGGGGGTGCCGGTGCCGGGGGCGTGGGCCGGGTCGAGGACGTCGATGTCCACCGACACGTAGAGCGGGCGGTCGCCGATCCGCCGGCGCAGCGCGTCGACCGTCTCGTCGATTCCGCGCCGCATCACGTCGGCGCTGGTGACCACGCCGAAACCGAGGCGCTTGTCATCGTCGAGGTCGCTCTTGCCGTACAGCGGGCCGCGGGTGCCCACGTGGCCGAGCGCCTCGGTGTCGAGAATACCCTCCTCGACCGCGCGGCGGAATGGAGTGCCGTGGGTGTACTCGGCGCCGAAGTAGGTGTCCCAGGTGTCCAGGTGGGCGTCGAAGTGGAGCAGCGCCAGCGGGCCGTGCCGCCGGGCGGCGGCGCGCAGCAGCGGCAGCGCGATCGTGTGGTCCCCGCCCACCGCGACCAGGGCGGTGCCGTCGGCGGTCAGCGCGTCGGCGGCCTCTTCGATGGTCTCCACGGCCTGGTCGATGTCGTAGGGATTGCAGGCGATGTCCCCGGCGTCGGCGACCTGCCGCGCGCTGAACGGCGAGATGTCCAGCCCGGGGTGGTAGGGCCGGAGCAACCGGCTCGCCTCGCGCACCGCCGCCGGTCCGAACCGCGCCCCCGGCCGGTAGGAGACGCCGGTGTCGAACGGCACTCCCACGACCGCGATGTCGGTGCGGCCCACCTCGTCCAGGCGGGGCAGCCGGGCGAACGTCGCCGGCCCGGCGAAACGCGGTACTCGCGAGGAGTCGACTGGCCCTCGAGGCACGGTCATCGGGAGGTGTTCCTTCCGCTCGGGATGGGGTCGTACGGGCTGCCGTCACGGACAGGTGACCATGCGGTCGCGCCACAACCGGCGGGAAAGGCGCGACCACATGCCCACTCGGGGAAATCGGGGGGCCGTGCGGCTCGACCTGCAGAGGGACCAGCTCGCCGCCGCACCTGTCTGTCAGTTTCGGCAACGCTGACGGGGCGGGGCAACTGGTGTGCGCCCAAAGAGTTACGGTGGGTCTTGTGGCGGATCACAAGCCCGAGCGGGGCGGGCTGACCGTTGAGGAGCTGGTCCGGTTCCCGCAGTTGCGGCTGCGCGTGCTGGCCGGGGAGTCCGGGTTGTCCAGGTCGGTGTCCTGGGCGCATGTCAGCGAGCTTGCGGACCCCACGCCCTGGCTGCTGGGCGCCGAGCTGATCATGACGACCGGGATGGCGATCCCCCAGCAGGCCGCCGCTCAGGGCGCCTACCTGCGGCGGCTCGACGACGCGGGGGTCTCCGCGCTCGCCCTTTCCGAGCAGTTGCACGTCCCGCCGCTGCACCAGGAGTTCTTCGCGACCGCCGAGGCACGCGGGATGCCGGTGCTGGAGGTACCGCTGGCGGTGCCGTTCATCGCGATCGCGCAGGAGGTGGCCGCCGCCGTACAGGAGGACCCGCGCCAGCGCCTCGGCGCGCAGCTCCAGGTCTTCGGCGCGCTGCGCTGGATGGCCTCCGAAGACCTCGACACGGCCACGCTGTTCCGCCGGCTGGAACGGCTGTCGGGCTACCAGGTCTACCTCTGCACCCCGCAGGGCCGCCCGCTGCTGCCCGGCGTGCCCGTGCCGCCCGATCCGGCGGTGCTGCCCGCCTCACCGGACGCGCCGCCGACCATCCCGGGCGGGTTCGCGCTGCCGGTGCCCGCGCCGGGCGGGCCCGCCGGGTTCCTGGTCGCGTTCGAGCGCGAGGGCGCGCGCCCGGCCGGGCTGGCGGTGGTCCAGCACATCGCGACCGTCGCCGCGCTGCGCCTCGCGATGGCCCGCCACGAGCACGAGGCGCAGCGCCGCGAGGGCGCGGAGACCCTGGCCGAGATGCTCCAGGACGTCCTGGACCCCTCGGCCGTACGGCGGCGCCTGCGCCGGCTCGGCCTGCCCGCCGACCCCGACGACGAGCGGGGGATGCTGCTGTTGCTGGTGGTGCGCCAGGCCCGCGACGACACCCTGGACCGGGCGCTGGCCGAGCACCCGCGCCTGATCCTGCGCCGCCGCGACGACCTGTACGTGCTGGCCGCCGACTCCCCCGCGGTGCGCGAGGCGCTGAGCGGGCTGCCGGGGGCCGCGACCGGGGCGAGCCGGCCGTTCCCGCCGGGCGCCTCGCTCAAGGTGCCACAGCGCGAGGCGGCCTGGGCGGCGGCGCGGGCCACCGAGTCCGGGCAGGGCTTCGTGCCCTACGGCGACGACACGGCCGGGCGCTGGCTGCCCGACGACCCGGCGGTGCTGGGCGGGCTGGTCGATCACGTGCTCGGCGAGGTGCTGCGGTACGACGCGGGCCACGACACCCGGCTGCTGGACTCGGTGCGCACCTGGATGGAACGCGACCGCAGGCTCGACGACGCCGCCAAGGCGCTGCACGTCCACCACAACACGCTGTCCTACCGGCTGCGCAGGTTCGCCGAGCTGACCGGGCGCGATCTCACGGCGAGCGCCGACTTCGCGGAGGTGTGGCTGGCGATCAGGGCGGCGCGGCAGATCGGCGTGATCGACTGACGATGACCTAGACCGTTTTGTCCGGGTAGATATTGATCTATCGGATACTCTGTGAGGTCTATGCGCCTCTCTACGGTCTCATTCCGGTACACCCGGCGCGGGCCCTGGATTCTTCGCGATGTGGACCTGGACGTCCAGCCCGGTGAGGTGCTGGAGGTGACGGGGCGCAACGGCGCGGGCAAGTCCACGTTCCTGCGGCTGCTGGCCGGGGCGCTGCGGCCCACCGGGGGCTCGATCACCGGCCGTCCGGCGCGGGTCGGCTACGCGCCGGAGACCTTCCCCGCCGGCCAGCCGTTCACGGCGGCGGCCTACCTGGCCGCGATGGCGCGCGTACGCCGGGTCGCCGGGCAGGGCGACTGGGCCGACCGGCTCGGCCTCACCCCGCTGCTGGACCGGCCGCTCGACGAGCTGTCCAAGGGCAGCGCGCACAAGGTCGGGCTGGTCCAGGCGCTGCTCGGCCCGCCGGAGGACCGGCTGCTGATCCTCGACGAGCCGTTCGCCGGGCTGGACGAGCGGGCGAGAGGCGAGCTGGCGGTGATCGTCGCCGAGGTCGCGGCGGCCGGGGGCATCGTGGTGGTCAGCGACCACCAGGGCGACCTGCGCGAGGTGACCGCCCGCCGTACGCTCACCGTGGCCGACACGACGGTCACCGTGGTCGCGGCGGGCCCGGCGGACGAACCGCTCACGGTGGTGGAGGTGGTCGCCGCGGCCACGGCCGCCGCCGAACTCGCGGCCCGGCTGCGCGCCGACGGCCACCAGGTCCGCGTGCGGCCCGCGGCCGTGACCACGCCCGAGGCGGCCGGAAGCAAGGAGGGCCCGCGGGTATGACCGTTGCGCTGATCCGGTTCAAGCTGGCCGCGTACGCGCGCTCGCACCGGCTGCTGCAGCCCCTCTTCGTCCTCATGCTGATGCTGACGATCTTCTACGCGGTACGCGCGTCGCCCGACGCGGCGGCCGTCAGCTACGCCAATTCCG
This sequence comes from Spongiactinospora rosea, assembly GCF_003315795.1. Lineage (GTDB taxonomy): Bacteria > Actinomycetota > Actinomycetes > Streptosporangiales > Streptosporangiaceae > Spongiactinospora > Spongiactinospora rosea. Next base: position 81,645 of record NZ_QMEY01000025.1, on the reverse strand, counting down.
CCGGGCTGCTGATCGTGGTGTTCGCCTGGGCCACCCGCGGGCTGCTGGACACCGAACCGGACGCGCAGCGGGTCGTCTCGATGGCCGCGGCGGGCGGTCCCCGGTGGGAGATCGCCGCCGGGCTCGGCGCGTGCGCCGCGGTGAACGCCTGCATGGCCGCGGTCGCGGTGATCGTGCCGCTGCTGATCGGCTTCCACGGCTTCCCGCCCGCCGTGATGATCGCGCAGGGCGTGCTGCTGCACCTGCTCGCGGTCGCCGTCGGCACCGCGCTCGGCGCGCTGACCAGCCGGCCGATCACGCCCTCGCCCGCCGTGTCGATGCTGGCGCTGTTCGGCGGGTTCGCCGCCCTGCTGCTGGTCAGCTACACCCCGGTGGGGGCCGTGCTCATACCGATCATGCGGTGGATGCGCGCCGCCAACGACGGCACGCTCGGCGCGGACCTGCCGTTGCTCGCGCTGCCCACGCTGCTGTGGTCGGCCGCCGGGCTGGTCGCGTACGCGCTGCTGCGCCGCACCCGGCCCTAGCGGACGACTATTCGGCGGGGGTCGCGGCGGCGAGCTGGCCGCAGGCCCCGTCGATCTCCCGGCCCCGGGTGTCGCGCACGGTCACCGGCACGCCGTGCTCCTCCAGACGGCGGACGAACGCCCGCTCGTCCTGCGGGCGCGAGGCCGTCCACTTCGACCCCGGCGTGGGGTTGAGCGGGATCAGGTTGACGTGCACCAGCCGGTTCTTGATCAGCCTGCCCAGCAGGTCGGCCCGCCACTCCTGGTCGTTGACGTCCTTGATCAGCGCGTACTCGATGGAGACCCGCCGCTTGGTCACCCTGGCGTACTCCCAGGCCGCCTCCAGCACCTCGGCGACCTTCCAGCGGGTGTTGATCGGGACCAGCGTGTCGCGCAGCTCGTCGTCCGGGGCGTGCAGGGACAGCGCGAGCGTGAGCGGCAGCCCCTCGGCCGACAGCTTGGTGATGGCGGGCACCAGGCCCACCGTGGAGACCGTGATGTTGCGCGCCGAGATGCCCAGGCCGTGCGGGGCGGGGTCGGTCATCCGGCGTACCGCCCCCATCACCGCCTTGTAGTTGGCCATCGGCTCGCCCATGCCCATGAACACGATGTTGCTGACCCGGCCGGGACCGCCGGGGACCTCCCCCGCGGCCAGCGCCCGCGCCCCCGCCACGACCTGCTCGACGATCTCGGCGGTGGACATGTTGCGGGTCAGCCCCGCCTGGCCGGTGGCGCAGAACGGGCAGTTCATCCCGCAGCCCGCCTGCGAGGACACGCACATGGTGACCCGCTCGGGGTAGCGCATCAGCACCGACTCGACCATCGCGCCGTCGAACAGCCGCCACAGGGTCTTCCTGGTCATGCCGTCGTCGCAGGTGATCTCCCTGACCGAGGTGAGCAGCGTCGGCAGCAGCTCGGTGGCCAGCCGCTCGCGCGCGGCGGCGGGCAGGTCGGTCATCGTGGCGGGGTCGTGGGTCAGCCGCTCGAAGTAGTGCCGGGAGAGCTGGTCCGCGCGGAACGCCTTCTCGCCCAGCTCGGCCACCGCCGTACGCCGCTCGGCCATCGACAGATCGGCCAGATGGCGCGCGGGCTTGGCCCGGCGCGGGGCGACGAGGGTCAGCCGGGGGCGCTCCGCGGCCCCCGTGCCTTCCTGGCTCGCCGGGCTCGCTGGGCTCTCCGGGCTCCCTGTTGCGGATTCGTGCTGCTTCGACGATGTGGATGACGTGGACGACGTGGAGGGCACCGTCTGGACGCTCGCTTTCGACACTGAATTGTCCCGACTTTGTGCCGACATCCCGTGGCCCGGGGCCGGCGTTGATCTAAAGTGCGGTTGTATGGCGACATCCCGTCCGGCAGGCTCCGCGGGCGACCACGGCGAGAGCCGGCGCCGCGTCGTACCGGACGGCGCGGAGGTCCTGCTCACCGACGCCAACCCGTACGGCAGCCGCACGCTGGTGGTCGAGCGCGACGAGATCTCCTCAGTAGCTTACCTGTGCGCCCCGGGCGGCGAGGTCCACGGAGCCGTCTGGCTGGCCAACCACTTGCCCGCCCCCGCCGCCGTGGACGCCTCCCGGCTCGACGCGGGCCTGCCTCCGCTGATGCCCCGGGCCAACACCCGCCACCCGGCGGGGCGGCGGCCGCTCGGCGAGTTGTCGGTGCTGTGGTTCGAGGAGGGCGACGGGGCCGCGCTCTACGAGGACGGCGAGCTGCTGGCGGTGATCCCCGGCTGGGCCGACATGGCGCGCGGCATGCCGGGCTACTCGCGGGAGGCCCTTGGCGAGACCTCGTTCGCGTGGGCGCTGGAGGAGGCGATGGAGGGCCTCGCCCCGCGGGTCGCCAAGGCGGCCTCGTACTGGGAGTGGCGCAGGTCGGAGGGCGCGTGGCCGTCGTTCCAGCAGTTCGTGCTCGGGCACCTGGACGGACGGGCCGGTACGGCGGGGCGCTACTGGGACGCCAGCGGCGGGCGCCTGCCCACGGTCGGCATCAGCGAACGCCCTCCGGAGCACGGACGCGACCACACGATCCTGTCCACCGTGGGGATGAGCTGCCAGCGGATGCCCACCGTCGAGCAGTACATCGACCATCCGGAGACCTACGCCCGCATCGAGCTGGCCCTGGCCACCAGGGGCGACCCCAGGGAGGCGGCCAGGCTGTTCCTGTGGCTCGGGCAGTACCCGTGGCACTCGGTCACCTGGCTGGGCCACGGGCACACCGCCCGGTGGTACCACGAGCCGTCGACGTTCCCGCTGGGGCCGGGCTACGGCGGGGTGATGATGCGGGCCGATCCGCCGGGGCTGCCCGACCTGTCGGGATTCGCCTTCGGCGGCGAGGCCGTGCGCTGGCTCTGGCTGGCCCCGGTCACCGAGGCCGAGCTCCACGAGGACGTACGGCTGCCGCCGTCCCGGTTCATCGCGGGATGAACAGCTCCAGCAGCACCCAGGCCGGGATCAGCGTGACCACCAGCGAGTCGAGGCGGTCCATCATCCCGCCGTGGCCGGGCAGCAGCCTGCCGAGGTCCTTGAGCTGAAGATCACGCTTGATGACGGACTCGACCAGGTCGCCCGCCGTGGCGAACACGACGATCACCGCGCCGAGCAGCGCGCCCTGCCAGATCGCGCCGGACAGCAGCCACGACACCAGCCACGCGCCGACGAGCACACAGGCCAGCGCGGAGCCGGCGAAGCCCTCCCAGGTCTTCTTCGGGCTGATCTCGGGGGCCATCTTGTGCCGCCCGAACAGCACCCCGGCCGCGTAGCCGCCGATGTCGCTGGCGACCGTCACCGCGACGAAGATGACCACGCGGTGCGCGCCGTCCGGAGGTTCCAGCAGGAGGCCGACGAAACCGGCGAGGAAGGCCGGATAGGCGGCGATGAGGACGCTCGCGGAGGCGTCTCTGACGTAACCGTCACTGGCGTGCTCGGTGCCGGCGTTCTTGCGGATCATCCGCCAGGCGAGCAGCGCGAAGAGGGTCACCGCGAACGCGCCGACCAGGTACGCGGGGCCGCCCCAGTACGCGCCCGCCATCATCGCGGCCAGGCCCCCGAGCACCGGAACCAGCGGCACGTGGATCCCGCGTGTGGCGAACGCGCGTACCAGCTCGGTGACCCCGATGCCGACCGCCACGGCGGCGACGAGCAGGAACAACGCCTTGACCGTGTAGAGCGAGCCGATGACCAGGGCCGCGAGGACCAGCCCCACGCCGATCGCCGCGGGCAGGTTCCGCCCGCTCCGCCCGGTCACCCCGCCTTCACCGCCCTGGCGGGCCGGAGTGCCAGGCCCCTGAACGCCCGCCTCGGCACGGTCGCCGTGGGGCCGGTTCCGCGGTTCGCCGGCAACCGGCGACGGCCCTGTGGTCTCGGCACGGGCACCGGCGGGCGGATTCGCATCGCCGTGGTCGGCGGCGGCCCGGGTCGCGTTGCCGTGGTCGGCGGCGGGCCGGGTCGCCTTGTCGCCGTCGGTGGCGCCGGAGGTACTGGAGCCGTCGGCGGCAGATTCCACGCGCGTCTCACTCTCCTACGCACTTCTTCATGGCAGCACCCGGGCCGGTCCGGAACATCGGCGGCTCGCCGGTGTCCCGGCTCCCCCCATCCGGGCCGGTCCGGGCCAGGTCGTCCACGGCGGACCAGGACGTCCTGCCCCACCGGCCAGATGTCCGTATTGCAGCTTATTGTCCATCCACCAGCCTAGTGTCTGGACAATGCCGGATATCCCGGGACACCGCCCTTGGCTCCACCGGCCTGCGCAAGCACCTCAAGAGCCACCAACAACCCGAAAGCATCGTTTCGCCAGAATCGACGCCCAGGCCACTGGAGCCCCACCGACCGGTACGGGAAGCCGCCTCACCGCACCGGCCCGGTCGGGCTGTTCAGCAGGCCCGCCGCTCAGACTTCGAGCAGCTCGGATTCCTTGTGCTTGAGCAGCTCGTCGATCTGCGCGACGTGCTTCTGGGTGAGGTCGTCGAGCTCCTTCTCCGCACGCCGCACCTCGTCCTCCCCGGCCTCGCCGTCCTTGACGAGCTTGTCCAGGGCCTCCTTGGCGTGCCGGCGGATGTTGCGCACCGCGACCCGCGCCGACTCGGCCTTCGAGCGGGCGACCTTGATGTACTCCTTGCGCCGCTCCTCGGACAGCTCGGGGAAGACCACGCGAATGATCTGCCCGTCGTTGCCCGGGTTGACCCCGAGGTCACTGTCCCGGATCGCCTTCTCGATCGCGGTCATCGCACCCTTGTCGTAGGGCTGGATGATCACCATCCGCGCCTCCGGCACGTGGAACGACGCCAGCTGCTGGACCGGGGTCGGCGTGCCGTAGTAGTCGGCGTTGATCTTGTTGAACATCGACGGCGTGACCCGGCCGGTACGGATGCCCGCGAAGTCCTCCTTCGCGACGGTCACGGCCTTGTCCATCTTTTCCTCGGCTTCGAGGAGAGTTTCGTCGATCACAGCGGCTCCCTATTTCGCTGCCCACGAGGGGTGTCCGTCCCCGTCCGCGAAGGGCTGGCCTCCGCGGACCGCGAGCTTGACTTACCTTGCCGGACTCACCAGCGTGCCGATCTTCTCACCGCGGACCGCCCGGAGCACGTTGCCATCCCCCAGCAGGTCGAAGACCACGATGGGAAGCCCGTTGTCCATGCACAGGCTGATGGCGGTGGCGTCCATGACCCCGAGCCCTCTGGTGAGGACCTCCCCGTACTCCAGGTGGTCGAAGCGTACGGCATCGGGATTCTTCCGCGGGTCGGAGTCGTAGACGCCATCGACCTGCGTACCCTTCAGCAGCGCCTCGGCCCCGATCTCCAGCGCGCGCTGCGCGGCGCAGGTGTCGGTCGAGAAGAACGGCGAGCCCAGGCCCGCGCCGAAGATCACCACACGGCCCTTCTCCAGGTGGCGGATCGCCCTCCTGGGCAGGAACGGCTCGGCGACCTGCTGCATGGTGATGGCGGTCTGCACGCGGGTCTCGACCCCGCGCTTCTCCAGGAAGTCCTGCAGGGCGAGGCAGTTGATGACCGTGCCCAGCATGCCCATGTAGTCGGCACGGGCACGGTCCATCCCCTGCTGGGAGAGCGTGGCGCCGCGGAACATGTTGCCGCCGCCGACCACCACGGACACCTGTACGCCCTCGCGCACCACCTCGGCGATCGCGTCGGCCAGATGGCCGACCACCACCCCGTCGATGCCCAGTGGCTCCCGGCCGGCGAACGCCTCGCCGGAGAGCTTGAGCATCACTCGCTTCCAGCGCAATGGCCCCGAATGCGATGAAACCGCCGGCGTAGCGGGTTCGGGGTTCTCCTGCACGACGGCGGCCTCCTCGACTGGGCTGTTCGGGCTGCTAGTAAGACTAAGCCTGTCCTACCTTGTACCGGACGAAGCTCAGCACCTTCACGCCCGCCTCTTCGGCGATCTTGCCCACGCTCTTCTTGCCGTCCTTGACGAACACCTGCTGGAGCAGGGTGAAGTCGCGGTACCAGCCGTTGATCCGGCCGTCCACGATCTTGGGCAGCGCCGCCTCCGGCTTGCCCTCCTCGCGGGTCATCTGCTCGAAGACCGCGCGCTCCTTCTCGATGACGTCGGCCGGGACGCTCGCGGCGTCCAGGTACTTCGGCGCCATCGCGGCGGTGTGCTGCGCGATCTCCTTGGCGATCTCGGCGTTCTGCACGTCGAGCTGGACCAGCACGCCGAGGGTCGGCGGGAGCTGGGGGTCGGTCTTGTGCATGTAGCTGCCGATGTAGCCGCCTTCGAGCACGGCGAAGCGGCGGATCTCGATCTTCTCGCCGAGCGCGGCGTTGGTCTCGTCCAGGATCTCCTTGACCGACTTGCCGCCGATCTGGGAGTCGAGCAGGGCCGGTACGTCGGCCGGCTTGGCGTCGGCGATGTACTCGACGACGGTGGCCGCGACCTCCTGGAACCGCTCGGACTTGGCCACGAAGTCGGTCTCGCAGTTGAGCTCCAGCAGCGCGGCCAGCGAGTCGCCGACGTGCTTGACGGCGATCAGGCCGTTGGAGGCGGTACGCGCCTCGCGCTTGCCGACGTCCTTGGCGCCCTTGATGCGCAGCAGGTCGACGGCCTTGTCGAAGTCGCCGCCCGCCTCCTCCAGCGCCTTCTTACAGGCCATCATGCCCGCGGCGGTCGCCTCACGGAGCCGCTTGACGTCGGCCATGTTCACAGAAGCCATTGTCTTTCCCTCGTGGGAGTCGTCTGGGAGTCGTCGTGGGACCGGGTGGGCGAGCCCGGAGAGGCCCGCCCACCCGGGGAGATCCGTTGCCCGGTACGGCCCGCGTGCGGGCCGTACCGGAGGGCTCAGCCCTGCTGCTGCTCGGCCTCGCCGGACTCGGCCTGCGCGGCTTCGGCCTGCGGAGCCTCGGCCTCCGCGGCCTCAGCCTGCGGAGCCTCGGTCTCGGCCTCGGCGGCGGCGGGAGCCTCCGCGGGCGCCTCGGCCTGCGGGGCCGCCTCCGCGCTCTCGGCGGCGGCCGGGGCCTCGTCCTTGGCCGCCTCGCCCTCAGCGCGCTCCAGCAGCTCCCGCTCCCACTCGGCCAGCGGCTCGGCCTGGGCCTGACCGGCCGGCTTCTCGTCGCCGCGACCGGCGCCCGCGCGGGCCATGAGCCCGTCGGCGACGGCGTCGGCGATCACGCGGGTGAGCAGGCTCACCGAGCGGATGGCGTCGTCGTTGCCCGGGATCGGGTAGTCGACCTCGTCGGGGTCGCAGTTGGTGTCAAGGATCGCGACGACCGGGATGCCCAGCTTGCGCGCCTCGTTGACGCCGATGTGCTCCTTCTTGGTGTCGACGACCCACACCGCGCTCGGCACCCTGGCCATGTCCCTGATGCCGCCGAGCGTGCGCTCGAGCTTCTCCTTCTCGCGGCGGCGCATCAGGAGCTCCTTCTTGGTGAGGCCGGAGCCGGCCACATTGTCGAAGTCGAGCTCCTCCAGCTCCTTCAGGCGCTGGAGCCGCTTGTGCACGGTGGAGAAGTTGGTGAGCATGCCGCCCAGCCAGCGCTGGTTCACGTACGGCATGCCGACGCGCGTGGACTGCTCGGCGATGGCCTCCTGGGCCTGCTTCTTGGTGCCGACGAACAGAATGGTGCCGCCGTGCGCGACCGTCTCCTTGACGAAGTCGTACGCGCGGTCGATGAAGGACAGCGACTTCTGCAGGTCGATGATGTAGATGCCATTGCGCTCGGTGAAGATGAAGCGCTTCATCTTGGGGTTCCAGCGGCGGGTCTGGTGACCGAAGTGAACGCCGCTTTCGAGAAGCTGTCGCATGGTGACGACGGGAGCCATGGTGCCTCCTGGTCGGGGCGCCCATCACTGGGCGCGGTCTCGGTTACGCGATAGCCGTACGGCTACCGCCCTGGCGGCCCCGCGCCGTTCCAACCGGACTCACATCCGGACCGAGAGAACGGCGTCGCTGCTGGGCGCGCGTAGTCGGCCTGCGGGCACAGGCCACGCAAAGTGTACCTGACCACATCGCGTCAGCCGGTCTTACCGCCACACCCGCCCCCCGGACGCGCCGGGCAGACCGGATCGCTCAGTCGAGCCGTTGGTCGGGGTGCACGCCGTGGACCTCGGTCGGCAGGCCCTGGGCGCGTCGCTCCGCCCTGGGGAAGAGGTTGATCTGCGCCTCGGCGAGCCTGGCCCCCGTCGTCGTCTCGGACCTGGCCCTGACGCTCACCCGGTAGGGGGCGATCAGTTCCTCGATCCGCTTCGCCAGGCCCTTCAGCTCCTCGGCGTCCACCAGCAGGATCGAACGCACCCAGACGGCCGCGTCCCGCCACTCGGCGGCCTCCCTCTCCCGGTGCGCCAGCGCCCGCGTGACCTCGTCGTCGGCGTTGGCCCGGAAGGCCCTGATCAGCAGGTCCTTCGCCGCCCGCACCTCCGGCTCGTCCCCCGGTTCCGGGGTGACCGACATCCCCTGCTCGCGGGCCTGCCACACGCGTTCCCTGCCGTCGCCCCGCGGCGGCGCGTCCTCCACGAAGCCGTACTTCGCGAGCATCCGCAGGTGGTAGCTGGCCGCGCTGGGCGTCACCCCGACCACCTCGGCGACCTCGGTCGCCGTCGCCACGCCCTCGGTCTGCAGCCGGGTCAGGATGGCCAGGCGGGCCGGATGCGCGAGGGCGCGCATCGCCTTCGGATCGCTGAGTGCCATCGGCTGGTGCCCCGTCATGTGCAAACCGTACCCGCCCGTAGATCTGAAGCGTTGTCTTCGTAATCGTGAAGCATTATCTTCACAACTATGAAAGATATCTTTCACGACTCGCCGCACCCGGATCCGGCCGTCGTACCCGCGCCCGAGCCACCGCTCAGAAGGCAGCGCGACTACCGCCTCTACTGGACCGCTCGGACGATCTCGCTCAGCGGTTCGGAGGTCTCCCGCCTGGCCATCCCGCTCACCGCGGCGACCCTGCTCGGCAGTTCGTCCTTGGAGATGGGCGCGCTGACCGCCGCCTCGACGCTCCCGCATCTGCTGTTCGGGCTGGTCGCGGGCGTGGTCGCGGACCGGATGACCAGGCGCAGGCCGTTGATGATCGCCTGCGAGCTGGTGGCGGCGGTCATGGCCGCCACCGTGCCGCTGTTCTGGTACCTCGGCGTGCTGACGGTGCCCTACCTGCTCACGGTGGCCTTCGTGGTCGGCGCCTGCGCGGTCGTCTTCCGGTCGGCCGATTTCCCGTACCTGCTCGCCGTCGTACCGCCCTCACAGCGCACCGAGGCCATCGCCGGGGCGCAGGCCACACAGTCCGTCGCCTCGGTCGGCGGCCCCGGCCTGGGCGGTGTGCTGGTACAGGCGCTGAGCGCCCCGCTCGCCGTACTCGCGGAGGCCGTCGCCTTCCTGATCTCCGCGTCGCTGCTGCGCTCGATCCGTGCCACCGAGCGGCACACCCCCGCCGCCACCCAGGGCATGTGGCGCGACATCAAGTACGGCCTGCACCTGAGCCTCGCCAACCCGATCCTGCGCGCCCTCCTCGGCGCGGGCGCGACGCACAACTTCTTCGCCAGCGCCTACATCGCGATCTTCATGCTCTATGCCCTCAACGAGCTGGAACTGCCGTCCGGGATGATCGGCGGCCTCACCGCCTGCTTCGGGATCGGCGGCATCCTCGGCGCGATCATCGTCCCGCGCCTGGTCGGCCGGTACGGCGACGAGCGCGTACTGCTCGGCTCGGTACTGCTCTTCCCCAGCGACTACGTGGTCGTGGCCTTCACCGGCGGCTCCCTGCCGGTCAAGGCCGCGCTGCTCGGCTCGGCCTCCATCGTCGTGGGCATCGTCATCGTCACCTTCGCGACCTGCATGAACACGCTGATGGCGCGCGAGACGCCCACCGAGTACCTCGGCCGCGTCAAGGCCACCTCGGCCTTCGCCACCCAGGGCGTCCTCACCATAGGCGGCCTGATCGGCGGCGTGCTCGGCGAACTCTTCGGCCTGCGCCCGGTCATCTGGATCTGCGCCGCGGGCGGCCTCCTCGCCATCCCCTGCATCTGGCTCTCCCCCCTCCGCCACGCCCCGCGCCCTTGACGCCCCTTGATTCGGCCTACTTGTGGACAACGCCCCCTCGCCATCCACAGAACCGCGTTCACCCGCTCCTCGATCTTGCGCCGTCCTCCACCCTTGGGCAGATGAACCACACCACGCCCCGCCCGTCCTTCACCGCCGCCGCACGCTTCCTCCGGCGCGCGTTCACGCGAGCGGGCACCACCCTCATGGTGTTCGCCACCTGCCTCCCCGTCCCTCCGGCGAACGGAGACAGCACCCCCTCACCGCCGGCCTGGACATGGCCCGTGACAGGTCGGCCGCGGATCCTGCGGCACTTCGCGCCTCCCGCGCAGCCCTGGCTCGCCGGCCATCGGGGGGTCGATCTCCAGGCCGCTCCGGGCGACACGATCCGTTCCCCCGGACCGGGCACCGTGGGCTTCGCCGGGCCGGTGGGAGGGCGAGGGGTGGTCACCGTCCTGCACGAAGGCGGGCTGCGAAGCACGTACCTGCCCGTCCGGGCACGAATACGCCGCGGCCAGACGGTGGCCGCCGGCGACGCGCTCGGCGTCATCGAGGAGCCACCGATCGGCGGCCCTGCCCACTGCCCGGTCTCCTGCCTGCACTGGGGCCTGCGCGGCGGCACCGGCTATCTCGACCCGCTGCTGCTCCTGGGGCTCGCCCCGGTCCGGCTGCTCCCCCTGTGGCCGCCGCCCACCTCAAGCTCGTGGATGCGCCTGCCGGTAGGCGCTCCGGAGCCGGTCGATGGACACATGGGTATAGATCTGGGTGGTGTTGAGCGAGGCGTGTCCCAGGATCTCCTGAACACTGCGGAGGTCCGCCCCGCCTTCCAGCAGGTGCGTGGCCGCCGTGTGCCGCAACCCGTGCGGGCCCATGTCGGGAGCGCCCTCCACCGCGGCCAGCCGGGCGTGCACGACCCGCCGTACCGTCCCGGGGTCGATCCGCCCGCCCCTGGCCCCGAGGAACAGCGCCGGCCCGCTCCGCTCCCGGATCCACAGCGGCCTGCCCTGCACGCACCAGGCGTCCATGGCCTGCATCGCCGGAGCCCCGAAGGGCACCGTACGCTCCCTGCCGCCCTTGCCGAGCACCCGCAACGTCCTGCGGTCACGATCGACATCGTCCACGTCGAGCGCGCACAGCTCACTGACCCGGATCCCGGTGCCGTAGAGCACTTCCATGATCGCCTGATCGCGCAGCCTCTTCGGCCCCTCCCCTTCGGGCCCGTCGAGCACCGCTCGCGCCTCATCCTGCCCCAGCACCGCCGGCAGCGTCCGTCCGGCCTTGGCCGTCCCCAGCAACAACCCCGGATCATCGGCCAGCCACCCCCGCCGATGGGCGAACGTCGAGAACACCCGCGCACACGCCGTCCGACGGGCCAGCGTCGCCCGCGCGAGCCCCGCCCGATGCTGCTCGGCGAGCCACGCCCGCAGCACGACGATGTCCAACCCCGCCAAGGTCCGCGCCCCCGTGGCTCGCAAATGCCCCAGCAACCCGCCCAGGTCGGTCAGATAGGCCCGCACCGTGTGCTCAGAAAGCCCACGCTCCAACCGCAGAAACCGCTCGAACTCCCCCGCCACCTCATCCAGCCCCGGAACACCCACCCCAGCCCCCTCTCCGAGCACACCGACCATCCCCTCTTACCCCGGCACCGAGGCGAAAGCATCGAACACCCGAAAGCGTGACGATCTCAAGCCCACCCCACCCCGCGCACGAACACCGCCGACTGCGACGTCCCGGCCGCGGAGGCAAGCTCGAAACCGTGCCCCTCCCTCCTGACCTCCACCGTCGCCGCCGGCCGGACCGCGTCGGCGATGCCACCATCGCAGGAGCGGCGGTGCGCGCGATCCCTATGGCCGCCCCGGTGAGAGGAATGCCGCCCCGGCCGGTGACGGAGGCGCCTGGTCAGTCGGTTTCGTCCAGGTCGGCTTCCGCATCGTCACCACGAAGCAGCTCGAAGAGCCGCTGCCGTTCCGGCTCGGGGATGCGTTCCGTGACGGCCTTACGGACCGCGTCCGGCGCGACGGCGGCGAGATCGCGCAGCAGCCGGGGCCGCATCGAGGCGCGTTGCTGCGTGGCCAGGAAGGCGAGATCATCCGCCCAGTCCGGATTAGCGTGGATCAGCGAGCGGGCGTTGGCCCAGAGCCACTTTGGATCGTGATCGATCAACGTGTGCGCGGTGTCGTCAGGGCCGATACCCGACAGCGCCAGTTCCTTGGCCAGGGCCAGCGCCGGCCGGTCGGCGGCTCGGCCGGTGTCCAGGAGACGGGTGTGCAGCAGGAGCATCGCGTCGTCGAGCAGCGACACGGACGGCGTGCCCGGCGCGGGAGTCTCCGCCAGCCAGTCCCGGCGTGAGATCACCATGGCGGTGATGCGTTCCGCGCCAGGAGCCTTCCGCTCGGTGATGAAGAAGTCGATGGCGCCCGAGACCAGGCGTGGATCGGTGGTGTACAAGAGCCCGGCGATCGCCGCGCTCAATGCCGCCCGTTCCCGGGAGAGCAGGCGGAACAGCCGGACCAGCCACGCCTGGCGGACGTCGATGCCGGGCGGGCGGAACGGCTCCTCCAGCATGGCGGCGGCGGCGACCGCGCCCCAGTCGGTCCCGGCGTCCAGCGGCACGCCGTCCAGGACCACCGGCAGCGTCAGGTTCGGATGACCGGCGCAGTACCAGCTCAGCCTTTCCGGGTAGAGGTCCTCCGGTTCACCGCCGACCCAGTAGGTCCAGGTCTCCAGGTGCTGCAGGCAGGCGCACCGGTAGCGGCGAACCGTGCGGCCCGGCGGTCCGTCCGACCGCACCGCCTCCCCGCAGTCCGGGCAGCGCAGGTTGTTGCAGCCGACCGCGGTGGCCCAGCCGACCTCGAAGGCTTCGGTCGGCAGCCAGTAGTCCGCCCCGACCAGTTGCGGGTGGGGGCGGCACCGCCTCGTCATGAGGCGCCGCCCTTCCTTGGTGCGGTCGCCTCGTCGGGGAACTTACCGTTGCCGTAGGTGCGCAACGTCGCTGTGTCGATCGGCTTGATGTTCCGGTACATCCTGCGCCCCTTGGTGTACGAGCAGCCGAACGGCTCCGCGGCGGCCAGTACCTCGACCAGCGAGTGGTGTCGCGCGCCGACCAGGAAGCCGATGGAGGCCAGCCTGGTGTCGTACCGGCCGGCCCGGAACGCCACCGCCACGTTCATCATCACGTTGGTGGTTCCGGACGGGCCGGCGGCGAGCGGGATGTCGAGCGCCTGCATCGCCCGCACCCAGTCCTGTGCCCTTCTGCCCAGCACCCTGTTCGTCGCGAACTCGCCGTCCTCCCTGATCCGCCACTCCTTGGACCCGGCCTCCCACTTCAGTGCGTGCAGGTCCGGGTCCCAATCCTCCTGGAGCGTCCGCTGCTGCGCCACCTCGCGCGGGCTCATCGGCAGGCCGAGCTCGTCGGCTCGCAGGCCGACCTCCCTGCTCTCGCTCGCGTCCCGCCTGATTCTCGTCCATGGCTGGAGCTCGACGTCGGATCCTCTCGGCACGGGGGCCATGGCACCCCGGACGCTGCGCCGTCCGGGCCTCCGCACGGCTCTCGCCAGGTTCCTCAGCCGGCCCAGGTCCAGGTCCGCCGCGATGACCCAGCCCTTCACATTGGCCCGGAACCGCTCCGGATCGACGAGATCGGCACCCAGCACGTTGCTGTAGAAGCTGATGATGTGGGTGAATCGCTCGGTCAGCGTGCCCTCGTCGAAGACCGCCATGACCGGCTTCATCAGCATCACCTGCCGCGCGGCCTCGTCCGCCTCCGCCTGCACGGCGGCGAGGTCGACCACCGAGCCGGCCCGGGTCGCCAGTTCGACGTTCGTGGCCGCGATCTTCTTGATCAGCGCGTGCAGCGCCGTGTTCGCATGCTCCCAGCTGCCCGTGGCCTTGATGAGGTACTTCTTCACCTTCGCGGCCATGCCCGCCAGCGCGGAGGTCGCCGCAGGGTGCACGGCCGCCTTCGCACCCAGCACCTCCTCGAACTTCTTCGCGTCCGCCCTGAAGTTCGGGTTGTCGCCGCCGTCGGCCTTCTTCGAGGTCGGCCCGGTCATCTCCGGGTTGATCACGCCGTAGACCGCCCATCGGCCGCTCTGTTCGACCGGCCGGAGCACGGACAGGCCGTACCGGATGCGGATCGCGGTCAGCAGGGGCTCGATCAGTGGGCGCCCGACCGCGTGCCCGCTCAGCCGGTTGACCGCGCGGACGCCGGCCGTGACCGCGGCCCGCAACCGCCTACGCTGGCCGTCCGGCGTGTTGTCCCGGCGACTTACCCGGTCCCCGGGGCGTCTCGGCCTTCCCGGCCGCTGCGGCCTGTCCGGTCTGCCCGGCCTGCGTGCCCTCGCCGGCCGGCCGCGGCGGGCCTTCAGTTTGGCCCACAGCTTCTTGACCAAACCGACGATCTTGTCGATGACCCGGTCGATGGCGCGGTTCACCGGGCGGGCGATCTTCTGGAAGACCTGTTTGACCTTGCCCGCGATGCCGCCGATGCCCAGCAATGCGGCCAGGGCTCCGATCAGGACCGGGATCGACCTGGCGAGGGCGCGTTCGACCAGGGCGGGGACGCCACCGGTGCCGCCCCGGGCGATGGCGATCACCGCGTCCAGGACCGCGTTGACGAATTCGATGATCTGGCGGGCGTTGGTGACGATGAAGCGGACGATGTCGATGATCATCTTGCAGGCGCGGATGAACGCCGACGCGGGGTTGAACAGCGAGACGATCCAGGTGATGCCCGCGATGATGATGGTGGGCAGCAGGAACGAGACCAGGTTGCCGATCAGTTCCTTCTTGAGGTCGCCGACCCTTGTCTTCAGGTCGTCCCACATGCCCATTACGCCTCGGCGTCTGACCTGTGCGACCAGTGGGACCGCGGTTTCCGCCGCCACCAGCGCCTGCTGGGGGACCCTGCGTGCCAGGCGGGCGCGGATGTTGGGCCAGGACAGGCCCAGGATCGTGGCGATCAGGGTGAGGATGCCGAGGATGTCGAACGTCGCGGGCAGTTGCAGGCCCATCGCCCCGCCGGTGCCCAGGAGCCATGCCAGCACGCCGCCCTGCAGGTGGCGGCCGGCGTTGCGCATGAACAGTTTCAGGCCGCCGCCGACGCCGGTGACCAGGTTGCCCAGGAAGCCGATCGGGTCCGCAAGGATCGCCCCGATCGCCGAGACGGCCTTGCGGAGGACGCCCATCAGCATGCGGCCCAGTTCGATGATGCTCTTGATGGCACCGCCGATCGCGTCGGCCGCCTTGGCCACCAGGCCCTTGTTCTTCTCCTTCTCCTTCGCGATCTCGTCGTCGACCGCCTTGACCGCGTCGGTGTACTTGGTGGCCAGAGTGTCGACCAGCTCGGTGCCCTTGTCGTTGACCGTGTCCTTCAGCTCGTCGAACTTGCCCTCGAACTCCGTCGCCGCCTCGCGGCCGATCGCCTTCAGGTCGGCCGGGAGCTTGTCGACCGCGGTCTTGAGTTCCTTGCGGCCCGCGGCGATGCGGTCCTTGGCGCGTTTCAGCTCGGCCTCTACCGTGTCGGCGATCTCGGTGATGATCTGGTCCATCGCCGCCAGGTAGTTGTCACGTGCGTGTTCGTAGATGCGGTTGGCTTCCTCCGGTAGGCCCGCGAAAAGATCCCTGGTCCACCGCGCCCAGCCGAGCGGGCCGCCGTAGCGCTCGTCCTTGTACCGCTCCATGCCCTCCTCGTGTTCGCGGGTGAAGCGGTCCCGCGCGCGCTTCTCCTTGGTGGTGAACTGGTCGTCGACCTTCTTGTCCAGGTCGGTAAGGATCTTCTCCACGTCGCACTTGGTCTGGTCGAAGACCTTCTGCAGGAGGTCGGTGACCTCTCTTCGTTTGTCCTCGTCGGTCCTCTTCGCGCCCTTCTTGCCGGTGCCCACCTGCTGGCCGGTGGTCACGCGGGTCGCGTGGATGCCTGCCATCGCGGCGGAGCCCTGTGCCGCGGCGGTGTTCTTGACCTGTTTGAGCTCGCCGGCCTCGTCGGCACGGAGTTTCTTCGGGGCGGCCTCCGAGTGGGCCTCCATCGTCTTCTTCTCTTTGACCGCCTTGTCGAACTGTGGTTCGCGGGAGTTCTTGAACGACAGCTGCCGTTCGGTGACCTGTGCGTCGGCCATCTGCCGGTCGACCTGGTCCGGGCCTGCCGACATGTCCGTCGCCGACGCGGGCAGCGTGTCCGGGGCCGCCTGGGCCGGGTTCGGGGTGCCCGGTTTGCCTGGCACCTTGTCGCCGGCCAGGGGCACGACCCGCTTGGCGTCCGGTGCCGGTTGCGGCTGTGCCGCGGTCGTTTCGGCGATCTCCTGCGCCGATGCGTCCTTGCCCTCGCCGACCTTGCCCTGGACCTCGGTCTTGACCTCTTCGGCCTTGCCCGACTCGCGGAACTTGTCCGCCTCGTCGAGGTTCTTCGGGGCCTTGTCGGCTATCGCCTTCTTGACCGCCTGGATGAACTTCTGCTTGTCGAACTCCTTCGGCCGGGCGGCGTCCATGTCCTCGGCGTGCGCCGCCTTGCCGCGGGCCTCCTGGTCGTCTGCCGGGGCTTCCGCGGCTTCCTGGGCCGCCCCGGCTTCCGCGACCGCCGGTGGGTGGGCGGCGCCGATCGTCTTCTTCTTGCGGTCGACGTCCTTGCGCAGCGCCTGGAACTTCGGGTCCGCGCCCGGTGAGCGCGGGCCGGCGCCCTTGTCCTTCTTCGCCCCCTTCTCCGGCCGTTCCTCGGGCGTCTTGTCCTTCGCCAGGTCCTGCTTGTCCGGGGCCGTGGCGGGCTGCGCACCGGTCTTCCGGGCGGCCGGCTTGGCGGGCGGGGGCTTCCTCGGTGCGGGTGGGCCAGGCGCGAGACCCGCGGGAGTGGGCACCGCTGTCGTGGGGGTGACGGGCGTGGCCGGGGCAAGCGCGGTGGCCTGGTTCGCGATGGCCTGGTTGCCCACCAGGTTCTGGCCGGCCACCATCATCTGGGCGGTCCACGCGGAGAGCCTGGGCTCGGCACCTCTCGCCAGGCCGCCCATCGTCGCGGTCACGGCCGCGTTGCCCAGCTGCGCACGGGCACAGACCACATCGGCCGTGCCCGAATCCATCGCACTGGGGGTCGCCGGCCGACTCAGCCGGACCGCGGGCGATGCGGCCAGGGCGGGCGGTCGCGGACCGCGGACCTTCACAGGTGGGGGCATCCGGCGCCTTCGCTGGTCAGCTTGGGGATACCAGGCGCCAACAGCATGCCATCCAGCCGGTCGCGGCACCGCCTTCCAGGCGTCGCCACAGCGTCACCGAACCACCGCGATCCAGGCCCCAGCAAACGTACGCCCTGCGGATCGCCGATTGGACGATACGGGAACCGGACACGGAAACCGGCACGGAAACCGGCACGGAAACCGGACACAAGTGCCGGACGGCGTGACGCCCGGCACGGAGGCGCCTCTGCTCGACGGTGCCCATCGTGTCCAGCCCGCATGGCTCATCAGAACAGTCGTTGGCCGATGCGCCACCCGTGGAGGCTTCGATCACCATGAGTGTGGAGGCCTGCTCGGTCGGCCGGTCGGCGGCGTCTGCGCAGGTCGTGCGCACGGTGCCGGTCACCGGGATGTCTACGGTGCTCGCGGTTCCGGGGGAAGACTCGGCCGGCACGACTGCGGCGAGGACGGTGACGCTGCTTTGCAGTGCTGGTCGACGAAGTCGGTCCGGCCGGTGCCTGCGCTGCTATGGCGGAGTGTGGTGTTGTGGGTGTGCATGGCGTCGGTGACGCAGGGCCGTACGCGATCGATCCATGCGGCAGGGTTCGGATCGGTCCACTCGATTGCCACGGCCCGCGGTGTGTCGATGCCCGGCTGATCGGCGGAGATGGTGGTCGGAGGGCTGGACAGCGGGAGTGCCGGAGGAGCACTCCGCGCGGTGCCGGTGGGCTGTAGGAGCGGAGTGGGCGCGGTTCCGGTAGTTGCGCTGCTGGTACAGGCGGCCGGCAGGGTCGAGGTGAGCGCAACGGCGATCAGGCCGTGCTGCCGGGTGGGGCGCGGATTCGTTACGGCCGAACGCGGCATCGGTGTGTACCTCCCACGATGTGGTTGACGGGTCAAATGACATCGCGCTCAAGGCGGGCTGATAGGCCGCACCCGCTTGGCCTCTCTGATCCGGATGGAACCAGACCCAAGGCCGTTGCTCGGCGACCGGAACGGGGACGCCCCTCAGGCTGATCACCACACGCCAGGCCGGACCGCCGCCCTACCACCGGACCACCTGGGCCGCTCGGCATGCCGGAAGCGGGTGGCATTCGGCGATCCGCATACCCGGGAACAGCGGGCGACGACCTCACCACCCGCCATCGCCACGCCGCCCGGGCGGGTCTGTGTTCCCGGCCGATCAGCGGCTCGCGCCGACGGCAGGTAGGAGCGAAACCGGCCCAAGCGCGCGTTGGCACTGAACTTTTTTCAAGCTCAAGTTCCCTGGTCAGCAAGATCCACCGGCTCCTGGGCTCGGTTTTTCCGTCAGCGGCGGTCGCGGAGGCGCCAGCCTTGGCGGCCGTGTTGGACGTAGCCGGCAGCGGCGAGGGCGCCGAGGCGGCTCAGGGCCGTCTGGATGTCGATGCCCGCCGCGACGGCGATGGTGGCGGGGCCCGCTCCTGGGCCTCGGGAGGGGATGGCGTCCAGGACCGCGCGAGCTTCGGGGCTGAGGCTGTCCAGGGGGATCACCGTGCCCTTGGGTTCCGGAGCGAGGTCGGCTCCGATCGCGCCGATGAGGTCGAGGACCTCGGCTGCGTTCGTGACGCACTGGGCCTTGCCCTGCCGTAGCAGTGCGTGGCACCCGGCCGAACTCTCGGAGGTGACCGGCCCGGGCACCGCGCCGATGTGGCGATGCAGGGCGAGGGCGTGGTTGACGGTGTTCAGTGCGCCACTGCGAACGGCGGCCTCCGCGACGACGGTGCCCCTGGACAGGGCGGCGATGAGCCGGTTGCGGATCAGGAAGCGGCTCCGCGTCGGGTGGGCCCCGGGCGGAGACTCGCTGATCAGGACCCCGCGTTCGCGTATGACGGCGAAGAGGTCGTGGTGGCCGGACGGATAGCAGTAGTCAGTGCCGCAGGCGAGGACCGCGACCGTGGGCGCCTCCGTGGTGAGGGCACCTCGGTGCGCCGCGCTGTCCACGCCGTACGCCCCGCCGGATACCACCGTCCAACCTTCCTGGCCCAGCTCGGCCCCCATCTCGGACGCGACGTGGACGCCGTACGGTGTCGCGGCGCGCGCGCCCACGATGGCGACCGAACGCAGACAGGAGAAGCGGAGGTCGGCCTCGCCTTCCACCCACAGCCCCGTCGGGCGGCCCGCTCCCAGATCATCGAGCTGGGACGGCCATTCGATGTCGCCGGGGACCACCAGTCTGGCCCCCCGTTCGCGACCCACGAGCAGGTCGCGTTCAGGGTCGGCCGCCAGCAGCCGTGTCCGCCACCCTGTCACCTTCGCCTGCAGGTCCCGCAGGGTACGGCCCCGATCGTGCGCCAGCCGGCGGCTGATCTCAGCGGTCAGCTCGCCTTCGCGGATCTGAGCCAGCGCCTCCACCGGCCCGCACACCTCGATGAGCCGCCCGAGCAACGGATCACCGGACTCCCCCGCCCGCATCAGCGCGGCCCTGGCCAACCTCGCTTCGTCCGAGGGCGGCACGGCAGCAGAAGACTCAGTCATTGGCCGACCCCGACCACAACGCCATGGCCACACCCGTCTCCTCAGCCCCCGGACGGCCCTTCCCGTCCAAGTCAGCGAGCATCCAAGCCACCGAACCTCCGAACTCACCCGCGCACATCAGCGCAGCCCCGGCCAACCCGGCCTCATCCGTCAGCGGCACAGCACCAGAGGACTCGGCCAACGCGAGCACCGCCCCCGTCTCCTCGACGCCCAGGCGATCCTTACCCGCCAGGTCCGCAGGCGTCCAAGGCACCGAACCTCCGGACTCACCCGCGCACATCAGCGCAGCCCCGGCCAACCTGACCTCATCCGTGAGCGGCACGGTGCCGAAAGGCGCGGTCATTGGCCGACCCCCAACCACAGCGCCAGGGCCGCGCTGGTCTCCTCGGCACCCGGGCGGTCCTTGCCCGCCAGGTCGGCGAGTGTCCAGGCGACTCGGGTCACTCGGTCGAGGCCGCGGGCGCTCAGGGAACCGTTGTCGATGCAGGCGGTGAGGGGGCGCATCGCCTCCTCGGGAGGCCGTAGGTCGCCGTGCAGGGCGCTGGCCGGGATCTCGGAGTTCGTTCGCCAGGGGGTACCGCTCAGGCGCTTGGCGGTGCGTTCGCGGGCCTGTAGGACCCGCTCGCGGACGACGCCGCTGGGTTCGGCGAAGCGGCGGTCGGCCATCAGTTCGCGCCGGGTGGAGCGGGCCACGGAGACCTTCACGTCGATCCGGTCGAGCAGTGGGCCGGAGAGACGTGCGAGGTAGCGTCGTTTCACCGTGGGGGTGCACTGGCAGGGCTCCGATGGGCTCGCCGGTTGGGCGCATGGGCAGGGGTTGGCCGCGAGGACCAGCATGAAACGGGCGGGGAAGGTGGTCGTGCCCGCGGCGCGGGAGACCGTGACCGTGCCGGACTCCAGCGGCTGGCGCAGGGAGTCGAGGACGGAGGTCGCGAACTCGGGCGCCTCGTCGAGGAACAGCACGCCGCGGTGGGCCATGGAGACCGCGCCGGGGCGTGGCACCGAGGTGCCGCCACCGACGACGGCGGCGACGGTCGCGGTGTGGTGCGGGCTGACGAACGGCGGGCCGGCGAGCAGCGGTTGCCCGGCCGGCAGCGCCCCCGCGATGGAGTGGATGGCGGTGACCTCAAGGGCCTGCTCGTACTCCAGCGGCGGAAGCAGCGTGGGCAGCCGCTCGGCCAGCATCGTCTTGCCCGTGCCCGGCGGCCCCAGCATCCAGAGGTTGTGACCGCCCGCGGCGCACACCTCAAGCGCCTTTCGCCCCATCGGCTGGCCCGCGACGTCTTTCAGGTCGGGGCCGGGGCGCTGGGGCGCCTGCGACGGCTCCGCGCGCTGCTGCGGGGAGGCGGGATCGTCGCACTGCGGCGGGCGGGCCGGGTCGCCCTCCCGCAGCCACTCCACGAGCTGGCGCAGGTGCTGGACCGGGATCACCCGTACGCCGGGGACGAGGCCCGCCTCGGCGGCGTTGCCCGCGGGAACGACCACACTGGCGGCCCCGGCCTCGGCCGCCGCGACGATCGAGGGGAGGATCCCCCTGACCACGCGGACCCGCCCGTCCAGCCCCAGCTCCCCAAGAAAGAACGGCTCGGCGATCCGCTCGCCCGGCACCACGCCGGCCGCGCCGAGCAGGCTCATCGCGATGGCCAAGTCGAACTGGCTGCCCCGTTTGGGGAGGCTCGCCGGGAACAGGCTGACCGTGACGCGGGTCTCGGGCCAGCCGTACCGGCTGTTGATGACCGCGGACCGGACACGGTCGCGGGCCTCGCTGAGCGCGGTGTCGAGCAGGCCGATCAGGTGGATGCCGGGCAGGCCGTTGGAGATGTCGGCCTCGATTTCGATCACATGGCCGGTGACGCCGATCAGGGCGACGCACCGGGTGCGGGCGACCGCCATCTAGGACACCCCCCGCTCGTGCTGGATGGCGTAGGCCCGCCCGAACCGCTCCAGGGCGACGACGTCGACGCGCACCGCGTCGAACCGCTCGCTCTGGCCCGCCAGCCATCGGCCCGCGAGTAACCGCAGGCGTAGCACCTTGAGCGGATTGACCGCCTCCAGCGCGGTGCCGTGTGTACGGCCCGACCGGGTCTTGACCTCCACCACGACCAGCGCCCGGCCGTCCCGGGCGACGATGTCGATCTCTCCTTCTCTGCAGCGCCAGTTGCGCGCCAGGACCTCCCAGCCACGCGCCTGCAGGAAATCGGCGGCGATCTGCTCGCCGTGCCTGCCCAACTCATCCTTGGCCGCCATGGCAACCACCTCCGGCGCCGAGCATCTCTCACCCGGGCCGGTCGGAAAGGCCGTGAACCACGTTCTGTGGATAACCCGGCACGCTACGTCGCCGGCCCCTGTGGACAACGACTCCCGCGCACGGTCCGCCGGGTAAGGGAAGGCTGCTTGAAGTCCCCCTGGGGCAGGGGAAAAGAACCTGGCCGGAGGCGGCCAGGAGATCAGGAGGGATCAGGGGTCAGGAGGAGAAGCCCTCCTTGGGCATTTCGAGGTCGGGCTTGGCGAGTTCTTCGACGTTGACGTCCTTGAAGGTGACGACACGGACGTTCTTCACGAACCTCGCCGGGCGGTACATGTCCCAGACCCAGGCGTCCTGCATCTTCACGTCGAAGAAGACGTCGCCGTTCTCGGCCGTGCGCACGTCCAGGTCGACCGAGTTGGTGAGGTAGAACCGCCGCTCGGTCTCCACGACGTAGGTGAACAGGCCCACGACGTCGCGGTACTCACGGTAGAGCTGCAGCTCCATCTCGGTCTCGTACTTTTCGAGATCTTCTGCGCTCATCCCGTCCTCCTGTCACGTGCCTCCCGGGCCGCCCCTTCAGACGACACCGGCCCCCACTTCATTCTCACCCATCTCGCTACCCAGCCCGGAACGCGCCACCGTGACGAAGGAGAAACGATGTTGCGGACAAGGGCCGTGGTTGGCGAGGGCAAGCCGGTGACCCGGGGTGACATACCCCTTGTGTACGGCGAAGCCGTATTCGGGATGTTGCTCGTCCAGTGCCGTCATGATGCGGTCCCTCGTCACCTTGGCCACGATCGAGGCGGCGGCCACGCAGGCCGCGACCTGGTCGCCCTTCCAGATGGCCAGGGCGGGGGCGGGCAGTCCCGGCACCGGGAAGCCGTCGGTGAGGATGTAGCCCGGGTCGAAGGACAGCCGGGCGACCGCGCGGCGCATGCCGGCGATGTTGCACTTGTGCAGGCCGCGCGTGTCGATCTCCTCCGGCGAGATGATCACCGTGGCGACGCCCTTGGCGGTGGCGAGGATGCGGTCGTACAGGCCCTCGCGTACCGCGGGCGACACCAGCTTGGAGTCGCACAGCCCGTCGATCTGCCTGCCGAGGACCACGGCGGCCACCACCAGCGGCCCCGCGCAGGCCCCCCGGCCCGCCTCGTCCACCCCGGCGATGGGGGTGAACCCCCGCCGCGCCAGCGCCCTCTCGTAGGCGTAGAGGCCCGAATCCCGCCGCACGACGCTCGGCCTCGGGCGGTACGCCGGCGCTGAGATGCGCGACACAACAGTCATGACAGCATCGAGGTTACGCGCACTGGATCACCGATTGCTATCGGACCCGGGCGAAAGTCTCGGGCCGCGACAGAATGGTCGCCCGGGAGAACGGCCATATGATCGCGAAGGCGCGCCCGATCACGTCGTCCTCGTCGACCGGCCCGTTGTACTCCTCGCGCGAGTCCGACGACGCCGTGCGGTGGTCGCCCATCACCCACAGCTTGCCCGCCGCCAGCTTGGTCTTGAACTTCCGCTTGGAGGGGTAGTCGTCGGGGTGGACGTAAATCTCGTCCAGCGGCACGCCGTTGACCGAGATGCGGCGCTTGGCGTCGCAGCACTCGACGGTGTCGCCGCCCACCGCGATCACCCGCTTGATCGTGTCGCTGCCGTCCCAGCCGCGGAACACGATGATGTCGCCGCGGTCGGCCGAGCCGTGCAGCTTGTTGACGATGACCCGGTCGCCGATCTGCAGGGTGTTCTGCATCGACTCCGAGGGGATCCAGAACTGCCCGATCACGAACGCCTGCAGCAGCAGCGCGATGACCACGCCGATGGCGATCAGGCCGACCGTCTCGCGCAGGCTCCCGCGCTTCTTGCCGGCCCGCTCGCCCTTCGGCCGCTTCTTCTCGTCCTCCGTCACGGTCATCGGCTGCCGGGGCGCCTTCGCAGCAGCCGGCGGCGCACCAGGACCAGGGGCACCGCTCCGGCGAAGCCGAGCACCAGCGGGGCCGCGCCGCCGACCGCGGCGGCTGCGTGCAGCGCGGGCTGGGCGAAGGTCTCCGGGATGGGCAGGGTCGCGGCGCGGGAGAACGGCCAGACGATGACGAAGGCACGGCCGACGACGTGGTCGGCGGGGATCGTGCCGCCGCCCGGGTCGCCCATGTGCGAACGCGAGTCGAGGGACACCGAACGGTGGTCGCCCATCACCCACAGCCTGCCGGGCTCGACGGTGACCTCGAAGTACTTCTGCGAGGGCACGTCGCCCGGATAGAGGTAGCCGTCCTCTTCGATGGGCGTGCCGTTGACCGTGATCCGGCCCTTGGAGTCGCAGCACTTCACCTTGTCACCGGGGACGCCGATGACGCGCTTGATGTAGTCCTTCTCGCCGGGGACCATGCCGAAGGCGGTACCGATCCAGCGGAAGAAGGCCGCGATGGGGTTGGACGGCTCCTCGAACTGCACCTCGCCGTCCCAGGAGTCGACCCCGGAGAACACCACGACGTCGCCGCGCTCGATGTCGCGGGTGTGGTAGACGAGCTTGTTGACCAGGACCCGGTCATTGGTGAGCAGGGTGTTCTCCATCGACTCCGACGGGATGTAGAACGCCTGAATCACGAACGTCTTGATGATGAATGCCAAGACGAGCGCCACGACTACCAGGACGGGCAGCTCGCGCCAGAACGAACCCTTTTTCTCTTTGCCGCGTTTTGCGGCCTTCTCGGTGTCTTCCGCGACCACGTGCACCTCGTCCTCGGCGGGGGTGTGCGCGGCCGCGCCAGACCCCGGGTCCTCGTTAGCCATTGGTGACGAGCCTAGATGATGCGCGGTGCCAGAGGGCGGGCAGACCGCCTCGGAAAACCCGCGCGTCGCCTTCCGCACGGGAGTCACAGCCGTTCACGGACACGTTTACCCCTTTACGTCCCGGGACCTGGGAATGTCTCCGGCTTTGCGAAACCGAATGGCCCGCGCCCACCGGGGCACGGGCCATATCGGACGACCGGCGGCGCGGGGTCGATGCGCGCCGGTCACTTGCCGGAGGGGGCCGCCTCACGCTTCTCGCGGATGCGGGCCGCCTTGCCGCGCAGGTCGCGCATGTAGTAGAGCTTGGCGCGGCGGACGTCGCCGCGGGTCACGAGCTGGATCTTCTCGATGACCGGGCTGTGCACCGGGAAGGTGCGCTCCACGCCGACGCTGTAGCTGACCTTGCGGACGGTGAAGGTCTCCCGCGCGCCACCGCCCTGGCGGCGCAGCACGAAGCCCTTGAAGACCTGGATGCGGGACCGGTTGCCCTCGACGACGCGGACGTGCACCTCCAGCGTGTCGCCCGGACGGAAGTCCGGGACGTCGGTGCGCATCGAGGCTTTCTCAAGCTCCTGGATCTGCGTGTGCATGGCTACGGTCCCTACATAGACGCGAGCGCGCGGAGGTCCGTCCGGCCGCGCGGTGAGGCGCGGCGTCGCGGCGGACACGCGTGCTGACTGGTTTGACGTGCGGTGTCGATGAGGCCGGCTTGGCGAGCCCGGCCACGGCTCACCGACCGATGGACAGTCGGCGACAGCGATTCAGTCTGCCACATCTTCGCGCCACATCGAAATCGGCCGGCGCCGGGAAGGCGTCCGTCAGGGCCGCGGTTCGGCGCCGGACTCCGACAGGACCTCGCGGTCGCGCTTGTCCAGCGTGTCAGGGTCCAGTCGCGCCACCAGGTCCGGCCGGTTGCGGACGGTACGTCGGAGCGCCTCGTCCCGCCGCCACCTGGCGACCTTCCCGTGGTGGCCGGAGAGCAGGATCTCCGGCACCTCCCGCCCGCGCCACTGCGGGGGCTTGGTGTAGACCGGCCCCTCCAGCAGGTTCTGCATCGCGCCCGGCGCGAAGGAGTCGTCGGTGGCCGACAGCTCGTTGCCGAGCACGCCGGGCAGCAGCCGCCCGATCGCCTCCACCATGACCAGCACGGCCACCTCTCCCCCGGCCAGGACGTAGTCGCCGATGCCGACCTCGTCCACCTGGGTCCTGGTGGCGTACTCGTCGATCACGCGGGCGTCGATGCCCTCGTAGCGGCCGCAGGCGAACACCAGCCACGGCTCGGCGGCGAGCTCCAGCGCGAGCTCCTGGGTGAACGGCCGACCGCTCGGCGTGGGGACAACCAGGCGCGGCCGGGCCTCGGGGGAACGCGCCGCGACGGCGTCCAGGGCCTCACCCCAGGGCTCGGGCTTCATCACCATTCCGGGACCGCCGCCATAAGGGCTGTCGTCCACGGTGCGGTGCACGTCGTGGGTCCAGTCACGGAGCTGGTGGAGGGTGATGTCCAGGATGCCGCGTTCGCGGGCCTTGCCGATCAGCGAGACGTCGAGCGGCGTGAAGTACTCGGGGAAGATCGAGATGATGTCGATGCGCATGGGGTCTCAGACGGACTCGTCCGGGTCGAGCAGGCCGGGGGGCGCGTCCACGATCAGCAGCCCCGCCTCCAGGTCGATCTCCGGCACCAGGGCGCGTACGAAGGGCACGTAGACCTCGCGCCCGTCGGTGCGGCGCACCACCAGCAGGTCCTGGCCGTGGTGCAGCACGTCGGCGACCTGGCCCACGGGCTCGGCGCCGGGCGCGGCCACCGACAGGCCGATGAGCTGGTGATCGTAGAACTCGTCGGGGTCGTCGAGCGGCGGGGAGTCGTCGGAATCCACAAGCAGCAGGACGCCCCGCAGCTCCCCCGCGGCGTCGCGGTCGTGCACGCCGGCGAAGCGCACCAGCAGGAACCCCGAGTGCGGGCGGACCTGCTCGATGACCAGCGGCCCGGCGGACGCCGGATCGGTGGCGAGCGACGCGCCAGGGACGAACCGCAGCGCCGGGTCGTCGGTCCGCACGTCGACGCTGACCTCGCCCCGCACGCCGTGCGGGCGGCCGATGCGTCCCACGACGAGCTGCACGAAACTGACCTCCATGGGCGCATGTCCGCGCGCCCGGCGAAGAACGGAAGCGGTACCCCACCTGCACGGTGCCCCGGTACCCGGGAAATGTGAAAAGCGCCCCGCCGGAGCGGAGCACGGCCGGCCCACGACACGGTGGAACGTGGGCCGGCCGGACGGCGTCCGGGCGCGAGGTCAGCGGGCTTCGTTCAGGTCGAGCAGGTCGACACGGACGAACTTGCCGTCGGCCAGCGCGTTCACGACGGTGCGCAGCGCCTTCGCGGTGCGCCCGCCACGGCCGATGACCTTGCCGAGGTCGTCGGGGTGGACCCGGACCTCCAGCACGCGCCCGGTGCGAATGCGCCGACCGCGGACACGGACCTCGTCAGGATGCTCGACGATGCCCTTGACCAGGTGTTCAAGGGCCTCTTCAAGCACCTCAGGCCCCGCCTTCCGAGGACTCCTCGGCCGCAGCGGCGGGGGCGGCTTCGGCAGCGGGCTCCTCGGCCTTCTGCGACTTCCTGGACTTGCGCTGCGTGGTGGCGGCACCGCCGGTGTCACCGGACAGCGCCTCCTTGGCCGCGGCCTCGTAGATGCCGTGGCGGTCCGGCTTGGGCTCGGCCACCTTCAGCGGCGGCGGGGCGGGCTCGCCCTTGAACTTCTGCCAGTCGCCGGTGAGCTTGAGCAGCTTGAGCACGGGCTCGGTCGGCTGCGCGCCGACCCCCAGCCAGTACTGGGCGCGCTCGGACTTGACCTCGATACGCGAAGGGTTCTCCTTCGGGTGATACAGACCGATCTCCTCGATCGCCCGGCCGTCCCGCTTGGTGCGGCTGTCGGCGACGACGATGCGGTACTGCGCGTTGCGGATCATACCGAGCCGCTTGAGCTTGATCTTGACTGCCACGGGTGTGGTCTCTCCTGGACATTCGAGCGTGGGTGAACGGCGTCTCATCGAGTGGGGCACGACGGGAAGGCCGTCCGAGGGACAGACGGCCGGCGAGGATGAGAGGGCACCCGCGTGGCCGTGTTGTTCCAACATGCCATTGTGCCAGATCGAACGGCATGCGGCGCAATCACACGACGATCGTGACCTGATTGGCCCGATTCGGTCGTCGCCGGTACCGAGAAGGCACCGAAAAGGCACCGACACAGCACCGTTGCTTGGTTCAGTTCTGGCCGGGCAGCTTGAGCTTGGAGGGGTCGAAACCGGGCGGCAGCTCCAGGCCGGGGGGCAGCTTGCCGCCCAGGCCCGGCGGCAGCTTCTGCGCCGGGATGTCACCCTCGCCGCCGCTCGGCTTGCGGCCCAGCGCCGCCTTGCGCGGGTCACCGCTGACCCTGCGCCCCTTCTTGCCCTTCTTGGCGGACTTGGCAGCCTTCCGCCCGCCGCCGCTGCCGGGCATGCCGGGAATGCCCAGGCCGCCCGCCATCCGCTTCATCATCTTCTGGGCGTCGAAGAAGCGGGTCACCAGGCTGCTCACCTCGGTGACGCTCACACCGGACCCTCGGGCGATGCGCGCCCGGCGGGAGCCGTTGATGATCTTGGGTTCGGCGCGCTCGCCGGGCGTCATGGAGCGGATGATGGCGGCGATCCGGTCCAGGTCGCGGTCGTCGATCTGGTTGAGCTGGTCGCGCATCTGCCCCATGCCGGGCATCATGCCGAGCAGATTCTTGATCGGTCCCATCTTCTGGACCATCGCCATCTGCTCAAGGAAGTCGTCGAGGGTGAAGCCGTCGCCCGACGTGAGCTTGCCGGCCATCTTCTTGGCCTGCTCTTCGTCGAACGTCTTCTGGGCCTGCTCGATCAGGGTGAGCACGTCGCCCATGTCGAGGATCCGCGAGGCCATCCGGTCGGGGTGGAAGGCGTCGAAGTCGCCCAGCTTCTCCCCGGTGGAGGCGAACATGATCGGCTTGCCGGTGATGTGCCGCACCGAGAGGGCCGCGCCGCCCCTGGCGTCGCCGTCCAGCTTGGTCAGTACGACGCCGTCGAAGCCGACGCCTTCCATGAACGCCTGCGCCGTCGTGACGGCGTCCTGGCCGATCATGGCGTCCACCACGAAAAGGATCTCGTCGGGCCGGACGGCGTCGCGGATGTCGGCCGCCTGCCGCATCAGCTCCTGGTCGATGCCCAGGCGGCCCGCGGTGTCGATGATGACGACGTCGTGCTGCTGCCGCTTGGCGTGGTCGATGGACCGGCGGGCCACGTCGATCGGATCGCCCACGCCGTTGCCCGGCTCGGGGGCGAAGACCGCCACCTCGGCGCGCTCGCCCACGACGGCGAGCTGCTGGACGGCGTTGGGCCGCTGCAGGTCGGCGGCCACCAGCATGGGCGCGTGGCCCTGCTCGCGCAGCCAGCGGGCCAGCTTGCCCGCGAGCGTGGTCTTGCCCGCGCCCTGCAGGCCCGCCAGCATGATGATCGTCGGCGGGGTCTTGGCCAGCCGCAGCCGCCGCGTCTCGCCGCCCAGGATCTCGATCAGCTCGTCATTGACGATCTTCACGACCTGCTGGGCCGGATTGAGCGCCTGGGAGACCTCGCTGCCCCGCGCGCGTTCCTTGACGTGGGCGACGAAGGCCCGTACCACGGGCAAGGCGACGTCGGCCTCGAGCAACGCGATGCGGATCTCGCGGCAGGTCGCGTCGATGTCGGCGTCGGAGAGCCGTCCCTTGGCACGAAGGGAGGAAAAGACCGATGTCAGGCGGTCGGAAAGCGTCTCGAACACGTGATGGCCAGCCTCTGCGCGTCAGGTCCTGCGTCAGGTCGTGCGGTCGTGCAACGGAGTGGTGCGCCGCCTGGGAGCGTCTCGCAAGGCGTACTGCACACGGTCCCGGGCGACTCAGCCTCCCAGCCTAACCTCTGACGGGCGTTCAGCGTCCCCCACCCGGTACGGCCATGCGAATCGTCAGCGCGTGCTCCACCAAAGTGATCAGTGTGGATTTGACCGACTCGCGGGCCCGTGCGTCGGTCTGGACAATGGGAATCTGCGGGGCCAGGGTCAGCGCCTCGCGCAGTTCCTCCTCGGTGTGGGAGTAGTGGCCGTCGAAGCCGTTGACCGCCACGATGAACGGCAGCTTGGCCTCCTCGAAATAGTCCACGGCGGGAAAACTGTCGGCAAGCCTGCGGGTGTCGATCAGCACCACCGCGCCGATCGCGCCGCGCACCAGGTCGTCCCACATGAACCAGAAACGGTGCTGACCGGGAGTGCCGAACAGGTAGAGGATCAAATCCCGGTCCAGCGACACCCGGCCGAAGTCCATCGCCACGGTGGTCGTCGTCTTCATCGGCGTCAGGGCCGTGTCGTCGATGGCCGCGCTCGCGTTCGTCATCATCGCTTCCGTGGTCAGCGGCAAGATCTCTGAAACCGCCCCGACGAAAGTCGTCTTCCCAACGCCGAAACCGCCCGCCACGACGATCTTCGTCGAGGTCAGGCCGCCACTCCGATTAGAGTCTGCGAAGTCCACTGAGCACCCTTTCCAACAGATTGCGATCCGGCTTGCCCGCCTCCAAGGTCGTCTGGTGCACCTGGACCAGCCCCTCGGCCGCCATGTCGGCGACGAGGATCCTGGTGACGCCGAGCGGGATACGCAGCAGCGCGGAGATCTCGGCGACCGACCGCACCTGCCGGCACAGCGCACTGATCGCCTGGTACTCGGGGGTCCGGTGGGTCAGATCCTGCTGCAGGGAGGTCAGTGAGGAGACCAGCGCCTCCACTGCGAGCTGCGTACGGGGGGCGGTGCGCCCGCCCGTCACGGCGTACGGCCGGACCAGGGAGCTCTGCTCCCCGGCCGGAGGCGGCGTGAGGTAATGCGCCCCACCGGTGTTCCGGTGGGGCTCGTCCATGGGTTCGTACGGGGGGTTGTACGGCATTCCTAGCGGACGGCCATCATGAAAGCCGTGTCCTGTCACGGCGACCTCCTAGGGTCCCGCCCATCACCGTGGATGGGCGGCCTGGAGCTCCGCGCGTACGGCGGGCGTGAGCACCTGCCCGGCCCGCTCCACGAGAAGCGTCATCTGATAGGCCACCAGACCCATGTCGCAGTCGGGCGCGGCCAGCACCGCCAGACATGACCCGTCGCTGATCGACATGATCAGGAGCAGCCCGCGCTGCATCTCCACCACCGTCTGGGTGACCGCTCCCCCCTCGAACACCCGGGAGGCGCCCTGGGTCAGGCTGATCAGCCCGGCCGCGACCGCGGCGAGCTGGTCGGCCCGGTCTCTCGGGAAGCCCTCCGAGAAGGCCAGCGGCAGGCCGTCGGACGACACCACGACGGTGTGCGCCACTCCCGGCACGTTGTGCACGAAGTCGGTGATCAGCCAGTTGATACCGCGTGCCGCCTGGCTCAGTTCTCGCACTGCCCCTCCTTGATGGCGCGCGCCGGGGCGCTCGCGCCATGCACATGAACCCGCTTGATCACGAGTCCTCCTTGCTGTTCTCTGCGTTCCAGGTGAAGTCCGTGGGGGCCGGTTCCCCGGCCGGTTCGCCGCGCGAGGCGGCGCGGGCCTGCCGCACGCCCTGCTGGAAGCCCGCCAGGCGGTCGCGTACGGCCTCCGGCGAGACGGGGGGCCTGCGGGGCACGGGCGCGGGCAGCGCGGCGGGCACCGGCACGCTCTGCGGCCCGGCGGTGACCGCGCCGGGCACCAGGTTGGCCTTGGGCACGCGCTTGGGAAGGCCGGCGTGGGTGATGCCGCCGAGCGCGGGCCCGCCGGCGACCTGTTCGGCGGCCTTGTACCCGGCGTCGGCGGGTGAGGTCCAGTGGCGCGGGTCCGGCGGCGGAGCGTCCCCGCCCGGCCGGTCGGTCTCCTGCCGCGGGTTCGCCGCGCGGAACCAGTCGGACTCGACCGCGGCGAAGATCGGCAGGTAGTCGTCGGGGTCGCGGGGGACGTCCGAGCCGTTGAAACGCCCGGCGGTCCCGGCGGGCGCCCCACCGGTCATCCGGTCGATGGGCCCGGTCGCCTCCGCGGCCGAATCGCGGAAAGAGAAAATCCCCGGCGGTATCTCCCACGCGCCGGAGTCCCCGCCGCGCGGTCTGTCGCTCCACAGGTCCTCGCGGAGCGCGGACCCCGGGGAGGTGATCGTGGGCGTGAACATCGGCGAAGGGCCGGGAGCGCCGGACGCGAGCGCGGCCTGCCGTTCGTGCGCCGCCCGCGAGACCCCGTTCCACGGCTCGGGTTCGGCCAGCAGCGTGTCCGGTACCAGGACCATGGCGGTGAGCCCGCCGGTCTCCTGCTGGCGGAGCTGGACCCTGATGCCGTGCCGCAACGCCAGCCGCCCGACCACGAACAGGCCCATCCGCCGCGACACCGACACGTCCACCACCGGCGGATTGGCCAGCCGCCAGTTCGTCTGGGACAGCTCGGCCGCGGTCATCCCGATCCCGACGTCGCTGACCGCGATCATCATGCCGCCGCCGTCGATCCGGTTGGTGGAGACGGTCACCGCGGTCTCGCTCGGCGAGAAGGAGATCGCGTTCTCCACCAGTTCGGCGATCAGGTGGACGAGGTCGTTGACACCGGAGCCGACCACGGCGGGGCCGGTCGGGATGCGCAGGACGACCCTCTCGTAGTTCTCGACCTCCGACAGCGCGGCACGGGCCACGTCGATCAGGGGTACCGGCCCGCCCCACCGGCGGGCGGGCTCCTGCCCGGCGAGCACCAGCAGGTTCTCGCTGTTGCGCCGCATGCGGGTGGCCAGGTGGTCGAGCCGGAACAGGTGGCCCAGCCGGCTTTCGTCCTGCTCGCCCTGTTCCAGGGACTCGATGAGGGTGAGCTGCCGTTCCACCAGGGTCTGGGAACGCCTGGACAGGTTGACGAACATCGCGTTGACGTTGTTGCGCAGGGTGGCCTCCTGGCCCGCCAGCCGTACGGCCTCCCGGTGCACCTCGTCGAACGCCCGCGCGACCTCGCCGATCTCGTCGCGGGTGGTCACGCCGATCGGCTGGAGGTCCCCGGGCGCGGCGCCCTCGCCGCCCTCCCGCAGGGCGTCGACCGTCTCGGGCAGGCGGCGTCCGGCGACCTCCAGCGCCGCGTCGCGCAGCCGGCGCAGCGGACCGGCCAGCGAGCGCGCCATGACGGCGGTGATGCCGAGGACCATGAGCAGCAGCAGGCCCACCGCGACGGTGACGGACAGCGCGCCGCGGCGTTCGCGGTCGCGGAGTTCGAGGCTGGTCGCCACGATCCAGGCGCCCACGCGGCGCTCCACGACGCGCATCCGCTCGATGGTGTCGCTCGTGGCGTCGAACCAGCGGCCGAGTTCCTGGGGCGCGAGCGGCGCGGCGGGGCGGGCGGAGGGTCCTCCGGTGGCCGCGATGATGGCGCGCAGCCGCATGTACTCGGCCCGGTCCACCTTCTGGCCGGTGACGGTGTCGTCGTAGAACTGGCGCTGGGCCGGCGTCGCCTCGGACTTGAACGTGGCGAGCGCGCTGTCGCGTCCGGCGCGTACGGCGGCCAGCTCGTCCACCAGGGTCGCGGTGAAGCCGCCCGAGGCGATGGCCACCGACAGCAGGGCCCGCTCGCTGGAGGCGTGCTCCTTGGCCTCGGTCAGCGCCTGGAACGCGCTGACGCCGTTCGCCAGCGTCTCGCCGCCGGACAGTCCCTGGCCGATCTCGTCGTGCACGGCCAGCAGGTCGTCCACGATCCCGTTGTAGCGGTAGAGCACCGGCTCTGCGCCCAGTTCGGTACGTATGACGGCCGCCCGCACGCCGTCGAGCTGCTTCAGCCGGGTGCGGATCTGGGCGATCTCGCCGACCACCCGCGGGGAGCCGCTGCCGGCGAGCGCGGCGTCGAGCGCGCGGTTCACCTCCCGCCGCAGGTCATCGACGGACTGCTGTTCCTGTACCCGCAGGGTCTCCAGGTCCTCGGCCCGCCGCCCGGCCGCGACGAAGCGCGCCGCGAGGTCGCGTTCCAGCTCCAGCTCGTGGGCGAGGTCGCCGAGTGCGATGGCGAACGACGCGAGCGCGCGCGCCCGCTCGTACTCGTCCGCCTCGGCCACGGAGTCGGCGATGCGGAACCCGCCGAGCACGACTCCGGCCATCGTCGGGATGAGGACCAGCACGATCAGCCGGGACCGCACCCGCCAGTTGCGCACGGACGGCCACCCGCCGCCGGGCGTGGCGCGCGAGGCTGCGGGCGGGGCGGCCTTCGCCGTCCTGCCCGTCTCATCGCGACGGCCTCGTCTCCCGCCCCGCTCCCCCTGCGTGGCGGTGGCCGCCAGAGGGGCCTCCCAGTTGCCGCGGTCGCCGCCTGCTCTGTCCGGATACGTCCCCTGCGCGCCCGGTGGCGGAGCTACAGGCGCGGGTAAGGCACCCGGGCCGCGGTCGCGGCCCGTGGGGGATGTTGCAGTCATCAGCGTGCGAAACCTCTCCTCGGACGCGGGGTGGCGAGTACCCGAGGGCGCCGAGCTCGTGGGGGATCACTGTGTACGTGGTGGGGCGAGGGTTCATTTGAGCACAAGTCGTCACACCGGGCCAATGCCTCAAAGGCACCAATTTTCATTTCAATCGCAATTGTGAGCAATCGAATCATGCCTACTTAAACTACGTTTACAACCTGTCCGAAACTAGGGGACGCTCCATGAAAGACGCTCGTTGAGCGTCCGGACGTCCATATCCGTGATCCGCTTCTGGACGGCCGCCATATCCGCCAGCTCGGCGGGGGTGAGCACGTCCGCGATATCGGTGAATCCGTGCGGCGCACGGTCGTGCACCTTGCCGATCGTCTCCTCCATCGGCAGCTCCCGGTGGGCGAGGACCAGCCCCGCGGTGGCCTCCCGCCGCTCGTCCTCGTAGTCGGCGAGCGCCGCGGGCACGTCCGGCGCGCGCAGCGCCAGCGCCCGGGCGAGCACCCGCGCGTCCAGTACGGCCTGCGATCCGCCGTTCGACCCGATGGGATACATCGGGTGAGCCGCGTCGCCCAGGAGCGTCACGCGACCCTCGCTCCAGAAGGGCAGCGGGTCCCGGTCCGCCATGGGGTACTCCAGTATTCGGTCACTGGCCCGGATCAATTCCGGTACGTCCAAATAGGGCAACCGCCACTCCTCGTAGTGGGCCAGGACATCCTCCAGCCGTCCGGTCCTTGACCAGTCGACGGCCGGAACCGGGCCCGGTTCGCCGACCTTGACCTCGGCCACCCAGTTGACCAGCGCCCTGCCGCGCGCCCGCTCCCGCGCCGAGATCGGATAGGCGACGAACTTCGCCGCCCGGTTGGACCCGGCGACCAGCACCGTCGCGCCGTCCAGGAACTCCTCCCGGCCGGACGCCGCCCCGCGCCACATCCGGATCCCGTTCCACAGCAGCGGACCCTCCGAAGGGTGCAGCCGGGCCCTCACCACGGAGTTGACGCCGTCCGCGCCGACCAGCACGTCGGCGCGCTCCTCCACCGGACGGCCCGAGCGGACCTCGCATAATCGCGCGACGACGCCGCGGGCGTCCTGCGTGAAGTCCTCGAAGGCCAGCCCGGTCCGCACGCCGCCTGGGCCCAGCCGCTCGCGGACCGCCTCCAGCATCAGCATCTGGAGTTCGCCCCGGTGGATCGAGTACTGCGGCCAGTGGTAACCGGCCCCCCGCCCGCGCGGCAGGGAAAGGATCTCCCCGCCGTACCTGTCGGTGTAGGACAGGAAGCCGGCCTGCACCCCGATCTCGGCCAGCGCCTCGCCCAGCCCCAGTTCGGTCAGTTCGCGCACGGCGTGCGGCTGCAGGTTGATGCCGACGCCGAGCGGGCGCAGTTCCGCCACCGACTCGGCGATCACGCAGTCCACGCGGGCGGCGTGCAGGCTGAGCGCGGCGGCCAGCCCGCCGATCCCCGCGCCGATGATCAATACGCGCATGGGTCCTCCCTCCTCAGGTGGCCGCGCGGGCGCGGTACCGGCCCGGCCCGCGGCGTTCGGCGAGTGTGAAGGCGGCGTTGAGCAGGTAGCCGAGCAGGCCGACGAACACGATGCCCGCCCACATCGCGGCCGGTTCGAAGTCGCGCTGGCTGTCCACCAGGTGCGCGCCGATCCCGTGCTTGCTGCCGAACATCTCCGACAGCACCATGAGGATCAGCGCGAGGCCGATGCTGATCCGCAGCCCAGCGATGATTTTGGGGGCGGCGGCGGGCAGCACGATCCTGCGCAACCGGCGCAATCCGCGCACCCCGAAGACCTCGGCGCTGTCCAGGTACAGCCGGTCCACCGTGCGCACGCCGTCCATGGTGTTCAGCACCACCGGCCAGATGACGCCGAACACGATGGTCGCCACCTGCATCGACGTGCCGAGCGCGAACACGCTGAGGAACACCGAGATCAGCGTGGGCGGCGGGATGGCCCGGCCGAAATGGACGATGGGCTCGACGTAACCGGCGAACGCGCGCGACAGCCCGAGCGCCACCCCCAGGGCGATGCCGGCCAGGCCGGTCAGCAGCCACCCGGCGAACAGGTTGAGCAGGCTCGGCCCGAAGTCCTCGACGGCGTCCTCGGTCAGGAAGAACCGCTCCGGGGGGCCGGAGAACCAGAGTTCGCGCCCGGCGGCGACGATCTGCGACGGCGGCGGGAAGTACGCCTCCCCGACCCGGGTGGTGACCAGTTCCCAGAGCCACACCAGCAGGACCGCGAGCCACAGCCGGGACGCCGCCCAGGTCACCGCGCGGCGCAGGCGGCCCTTCACCGCAGGTCTCCCGTCCGTACGGCGTGCCACCGGAACGCCGTACGCGAGAGGCGTTGCAGCAGGGCGTTCACCGCCAGGCCGAAGACGCCCGCCCACAGCGCCACGGCGAGCATCACGTCATCGGCGCCGCCGCCGCTGCGCGCCTGGATCAGCACGACGCCGATGCCCCGCTCGCCGCCGCCGTACAGCTCCGCGCCGATGACCACGACCAGTCCGATCGCCGCCGAGACCCGCACCCCGGTGGCCACGAACGGCGCGGCGCTGGGCAGGGAGACCCGCCACAGTACGGCGAGCCGCCCGAACCCGAAGCTGCGCAGCGCCTCCTTGGCCAGCGGGTCCACGTCCCGCAGCGCGTAGATCGTGTTGAGCAGGATCGGCCAGGCCGCCGCGTAGCAGATCAGCGCGATCTTCATCTGGGTCTCCGCGCCGAACACCAGGATGGCCAGCGGGATCAGCGCCACCGAGGGGATCGGCCGCAGGAACTCCACCACCACGCCCGCGGCGGTGTTCAGGAACGGCACCGAGCCGAGCAGCACGCCGGTCAGCACCGCGGCCACCGTCGCGAGGGCCAGGCCCGCCGCCCAGGCGGTCACGGTGTCGGCCGCGTTCAGCAGGAACCCGCCGTCGGCGGCCAGGGCGAAGAACCGCACGGCGACCTCGCTGAAGGGGGCCAGCCCCAGGACGCCGGACCGGGTCAGCGCCTCGGCCGCCGCGGCCGGCACCAGAGCGCCGATCGCGCCGCGGACGATCGCCCCGGTGTTCACCGGGACGGCGAGAAGAGCAGGTCCGAGACGTTCAGATCCTCGGCGAGCAGGCCGTACTCACGCATGCTGTCGGCCACCCGCTGGAGCCGGGTCGCGTTCAGCGAGGTGGGGAACCCGCCGATGGCCAGGCTGCCCGCCACCCCGGACTCGATCTTGGTGTACGTCGGGATGATCTCCACCACCTCGGCGCGGTCGGCCGCGACGGCCTGGGCCTTGACCATGGCCCGCTGGAAGGCGGCGAGGGTCTTCGGGTTCTCCTTGGCGAAACCGCCGGTGGTGGCGTAACCGGCGATCGGGAAGTCGGCGGTGGGCCCCTGGGCGGTGTCCCAGATCATCTTGGCCCCGATGGACTGGCTGAGCAGCGTGCCGAACGGCTCGACCACGAGTGCGGCGTCCACCTTCTTCTGCCTGAGCACCGCTTCCATCTCCGGGAAGGGGAACTCCACGAAGTTGTCGTCCTCGTCGAGTTTCACGCCGTGCGCGTCGGCGGCGACCCTGACCAGCATGGTGCCGACGTTCCTGCGCGTGTTGACCGCGATGGTCTTGCCCGCGAGGTCGGCGGGCGAGGCAATCGGGCTGTCCTTCGGCACCATGATGACGTGGGTCTTGGGCGCGCTCTGGAACCCGTCGGCGACGACCTTCAGATCGAGCACGTTCTTGGCCGAGGCGCTGAAGAAGGAGACGTAGTTGCCGAAACTGACGTCCAGCGCCCCGCTCTTCAGCTTCGGAATGGCCTCCGCGCCTCCCGCGAGGGTCTGGAGCTTGACCTGCAGACCCTCCTTGGCGAACAGCCCGTCGCGCACCGCGAGTTGCAGCGGCGCGACGTCCACGACCGGCATCGTGCCGATCGTCATCTCGGTCTTCTCCAGGCCGGGGCCGGACGCCGATCGCGTGGATGTCTCACCGCCCCCGCCACTGCACGCCGCGGTGAGCACGAACGCGATGAGAACGGTAAGGGATGTGCGGAGTTTCATCGATCCTCCGGACTGCGCTGGCGCGCCGAAAAAGCAAACTCTGGGGGGAACGGAGTGGATCGTAGCGCACTATTTTCACTATCAGTGTCTTTTATCACTCCGATATCAAATTTCTCTCCTCTACCCCACCAATAGCCACATTCACTGACATACAGCAGCGAATCGGACAGGGTATGGCCACCGGCCGACCGCTCCGCTAGAGTGCGCTGGTCCCTGCCAAGGGACAGATCATGCCCGGTTACGAAACGGCGTGAGGATTCGGATTTGTTGGAGATCGCCGGACTGACCCACACCTATCGCGGTGCCCGTGGCGCGCACACGGCCGTGCAATCGATCGATCTCACTGTCGCGGCCGGCGAACTCGTTTGCATCGTGGGGCCATCCGGATGCGGAAAGTCGACATTGTTGCGTTCCATCGCCGGACTCATCCGGCCCACCGCCGGGCGCGTGCTGATCCAAGGGGTTCAGGTCGACCGCACACCTGACAATTTGGCCGTGGTGTTCCAGGATTACAGCCGTTCTCTTTTCCCGTGGATGACCGTGGCCGAAAACGTTTCACTGCCGCTTCGCCGCAGAAGCGTGAAACGCGCCGCGCGGCGGAGGGTGGCGCTCGCCGCCCTGGAGCAGGTGGGCCTGGCCGGAGTCGGCGGTAAATACCCGTGGGAGCTCTCCGGCGGGATGCAGCAGCGCGCCGCCATCGCCAGGGCCATCGCCTACCGGCCGGCGCTGATGTTGATGGACGAGCCGTTCGGCTCGGTGGACGCGCAGACCCGTGAAGACCTGGAGGACCTGGTCCTGGACGTCCGCCGGGCCCATGGCGTGACGATCCTGCTCATCACCCACGACATCGACGAGAGCGTCTACGTGGGCGACCGGGTCGTGGTGCTGTCGAAGTCGCCCGGCACGGTGGTCGCCGACCTGCGGGTGGAGCTGCCGGAGCCACGGGAGCAGATCGCCACCCGCGAGCACCCGGAGTTCGTCCGGCTGCGCGCGGAGGCGGGGCGGCTGGTACGCGGCCGGTCTGCCCCGCCCGAACCCGCGGGGCAGGGCCGGCGGGCCTCGGCCGGCCCTCAGACGCCGTAGGCGGCGCGCATCGTGAGCGCGTGCTCCACCAGCGTGATCAGGGTGTTCTTCACCGACTGCCGGTCGCGCGCGTCGGTGCGGACGATGGGGATGTGCGGGGCCAGCGTCAGCGCCTCCCGCACCTCCTCCTCGCCGTGCGGGTAGGCCCCGTTGAAGCCGTTCAGGCCCACCACGAACGGCAGCCGGGCCTCTTCGAAGTAGTCGACCGCCGGGAAGCTGTCGGCGAGCCTGCGGGTGTCGATCAGTACCACCGCGCCGATCGCGCCGCGCACCAGGTCGTCCCACATGAACCAGAAGCGGTGCTGGCCGGGTGTCCCGAACAGGTAGAGGATCAGGTCCCGGTCCAGCGTCAGCCGGCCGAAGTCCATCGCCACGGTGGTCGTCGTCTTCTCGGGGGTCAGCCCGAGGTCGTCGATGCCCGTGCTGGCGTCCGTCATCACCGCTTCGGTGGTCAGCGGCAGGATCTCCGAGACCGCGCCCACGAAGGTGGTCTTGCCCACGCCGAACCCGCCCGCGACGACGATCTTCGTCGAGGTCAGGCCACCACTCCGGCTAGAGCCTGCGATGTCCACTTAGCACCCTTTCCAGCAAGCCGTCCCCCGGCTTGCCGGCCTCATCTTCCCGCCACCGAACGGAGTCCGCGGCACAGCTCATTGATGGCACGTTACTCCCTGGTGAGCGACATTATGAGGTGGTTGGACATCTCCGGGGGTGATCGGCCCTCACACCTGTGCGCCGTACGACGCCCGGACCTGGACGACGTACTCCACCAAGGTGATCAGAGTCGACTTGACCGATTCCCTCGACCTCGCGTCGCAGCGGACGATCGGAATGTGCGGGGCCAGCGCGAGCGCCTCCCGTACGTCGTCCTCGACGTGCTGGAACTGCCCGTCCCAGCCGTTCACTCCGACGATGAAGGGAAGCCCCGCCTCCTCGAAGTAGTCGATCGCCGGGAAGCCGTCGGCGAGCCTGCGGGTGTCGATCAGTACGACGGCGCCGATGGCGCCGCGCACCAGGTCGTCCCACATGAACCAGAAACGGTGCTGGCCAGGGGTACCGAACAGATAAAGGATCAGATCCCGGTCCAGCGACACCCTGCCGAAGTCCATCGCCACGGTGGTCGTCGACTTGGTGGGCGTGAGCGCCAGGTCGTCGATGCCCGCGCTGGCGTCCGTCATCACGGCCTCGGTCGTGAGCGGCAGGATCTCCGAAACCGCGCCCACGAAGGTGGTCTTGCCGACGCCGAACCCACCCGCGACAACGATCTTCGTGGAGGTTAGACCGCCGCCGCTAGAGCCTGCGTAGTCCACTGAGCACCCTTTCCAGCATGTGCAGATCTGGCTGACCCTCGTTGAGACGCGGCTGGTGGAGACGTACCAGGTTCTCATCGGCCATGTCGGCCACCAGCACCCGCGCCACGCCCAGCGGGACTCGCAGGAGCGCGGAAATCTCGGCCACGGACCGG
Organism: Spongiactinospora rosea; assembly: GCF_003315795.1. Classification (GTDB taxonomy): domain Bacteria; phylum Actinomycetota; class Actinomycetes; order Streptosporangiales; family Streptosporangiaceae; genus Spongiactinospora; species Spongiactinospora rosea. The sequence goes on along the minus strand of NZ_QMEY01000025.1, from coordinate 40,956 downwards.
ACCGAGCGACACAGTACGACGATGCTCTCCTGTTCGGGAGTGAGCAGCGCGAGGTCGCTGTCCGGCATGGCGTAGGAGGAGACCAGCGTTTCCATCGCCAGGTGGTAGCGCGGCTCGACACGACCACCGGTCATCGCGTAGGGACGGAACAGGGGCTCGTCGTCCCCGGTTCCGTCAGCGCCGCGCACAGCCCTCTCCATTCATCATGATCATCGCGTCCTGGAAGTCTGGAGTTCGGCGCGCAGCGCCGGGGTCAGGACCTGCCCCGCCCGATCCACCAGCAGGGTCATCTGGTAGGCCACAAGGCCCATGTCGCAGTCGGGGGCGGCGAGCACCGCGAGCACGGAACCGTCGCTGATCGCCATGACCAGCAGCAGGCCGCGCTCCATCTCGACCACCGTCTGCGTCACCGCGCCGCCCTCGAACACCCGCGAGGCGCCCACGGTCAGGCTGAGCAGCCCGGCCGCCACGGCGGCGAGCTGGTCGGCCCGGTCCGGGGGGAAACCCTCGGAGTTCGCCAGGCACAGCCCGTCGGCCGACACGACCACCGCGTGCGCGACACCGGGTGTGCCGCGGACGAACTCGGTGATCAGCCAGTCGAACCTACGAGCGTCGTGGCTCAGCGTGGTCACGCCTCCTCCTTCGCCGGCCGTGTGACCGAGACGCCCTCATGGTCGTATCGCTCACTCACTGGCCCTCCTTCTTGTCCGATCGGTTGGGACCGGACTCGTCACGAACTTCCGCGCGCCCTCGGCGCACGCCCTGTTGCAGGCTCGCCATCCGGGTGCGGACCCGCTCAGCCGAGACGGGGGGCATGGGCGTGGGCGCGGCGACGGGTGTCTGCGCGGCGGCGGACACCCTGCCCGGCACGAGGTTCGCCTTGGGCGTGCGCTTGGGCAGCCCGGCGGCGGTGATGCCGCCCAGTGAGGGCTCGGCCGCCGCGGCGGCGGCCCGCCAGCCCTCGTCGGCGGCGGTCTGCCAGACGTCTTGGCCCTGCTTCTGGGCGGGCTTGGCGGCCGGACGCTGCGCCGGCTCCGGCGGCGTGTCCACGGCCGCCCTGGCCGACTCCCACTCGGCGAGACGGTCCTGCTCCTCGCGCCTGGCCCGTTCGGCCTGTTCCTCCGGCGACTCGGCGGGGCTCTCCTCCGGCCCGCCGTCCGGCTTGCGGAACCAGGCCGACTCCACCGAGGCGAAGATCGGCAGGTACTCCTCGCCCGAATCCAGGGCGGACACATCGACGGCGGGCATGGCCGCGGTCGACGGGTCATCGTCCTGGGGGGTCCAGGAGAACGACGAGGTGGAGGAGGTGGACGGCGTGCCGGTGCGGGCCTCGTTCGGCGGTACGGCGGGCGCGAACGGGTCGGACCTGGGCGCGCCGGCCAGCGGCTCCTGGGGCTCGGGCCGCGAGAAGGCCCCGCTGTCCCCCGGCGAGCGGGTGAACGCCCCGCTGTCGCCGGGCGAGGCGCGGAACGCGCCGGAGTCGCCCGGGGAGCGGCCGAAGGGGTCTGCGTCGATGGACGGCCTGCCGAAGGCGCCGGTGTCGGCGGGTGAGCCGGTACGGCCGAACGGGCCGGGCTCGGACCGCGAGTCGCCGCTGGTGAACTCGGGGGTCGGGAAGCCGCCCGACGCGCCTCCCCTGCCGAACGGGTCGCTCGGCCCGCCGAAGGGATCGGCGTCCGGCCGGCTCTGGCCACCGGCCGGGGGGTCGGCCGTGGTCTGGCCGAAGTTCCACTCGCCGCCCGCGGGCGGCCGGGACGGCACCTCGAAGGTACGGTCGCCCGGCTGCCTGCCGAAGCCGTCGTCGCCGCCCGGCGCGTTGCCGAACTCGTTCTTGGCCACTCCCGCCGAGTCGCGGCGGGCCAGGGTGTCCGCGCCGAACAGGGTGCCCGCGCCGGTCCCCGCGCCGCCCGGCTGGAAGGGCCCGAAGCTCTGCGGGCCGGTGCCCATCCCGTTCGCGGACGACGGCCAGCCGGCCGGGGTGGCCTGCGCCGCGCCGGAGTCGGCGATCAGCGCGGGCGGGATCAGCACCATCGCGATCAGGCCGTTGCCCTCGGCCAGGCGGAGCTGGGCGCGGATGCCGTGGCGCAGGGCCAGGCGGCCGACCACGAAGAGGCCCATTCGCCGGGACACCGACACGTCCACGACCGGCGGCTCGGCGAGCCGGCGGTTGGCCTCGGCGATCTCCTCCTCGGTCATGCCGATGCCGGAGTCGATCACCGACAGCAGCGCCCCGCCGCCCTCGATGAGACTGCTGGACACGGTGACCTGGGTGTTGCGCGGGGAGAACTGGATGGCGTTCTCGACCAGCTCGGCGACCAGGTGGACGAGGTCGTTCGCGGCGCTGCCGACCACGGAGATGGCCCGGTGCACCTTGACCTGGACGCGCTCGTAGTCCTCGACCTCCGACAGCGAGGCGCGGACGACGTCCACCAGTTTGGCGGGCTGGCTGCGCCTGCGGGTCGGTTCGTGACCGGCGAGGACCAGGAGGTTCTCACTGTTGCGGCGCATGCGGGTGGCCAGGTGGTCCAGCGCGAACAGGTCGCCCAGCCGCTTGGAGTCCTCCTCGCCCTTCTCCAGACCGTCGATCAGCGAGATCTGCCGCTCGACCAGCGTCTGGGTGCGCCGGGAGAGGTTGACGAACATGGCGCTGATGTTGCCGCGCAGCTCGGCCTCTTCGGCGGCGAGGCGTACGGCCTGGCGGTGGACCTCGTCGAACGAGGTGGCCACTTCCCCGATCTCGTCTCGGGAGTCGACCGAGATGGGCTGGACGGGCGGCGGCGTGGCGTCGCCGCTGAGCCGCATCTCGCGGACGACGTTGGGGAGACGGAAACCGGCGATCTCCAGGGCCTCGGTGCGCAGCCGGCGCAGCGGCGAGGTCATCGAGCGGGCGATGAACACGGTCAGCACCAGGACCAGGAGCAGCAGGGCGAGGATCGAGGCGCCGGCGATGGCCGCGTTGCGCTGCTCGATGTCGGCGAGCTCGCGGTTACGGGTGATCACGCCGTCGGCGACCTGCTTCTCGACCTTGCCGATCAGCTCGATGGTGGCCGCGCTCTGCTCGAACCACTCGCCTCGCTTGGAGGGGTGGAGCAGCGCGCCCTGGGCCAGGGTCTGGCCGGTGCTCTGGATCTTGATGGCCTGCGACTTGGTGGTCTCGGCGCTGGTGCGCCGGTCGTCGGCGATGGTCCGGTACAGGAGCTGCGCGAAGCCGGCGCCGGTCTCGGTGGCGAACTGCGCGAGGTACTTGCCCTGCTGGTCCCGGGAGGCGATGAAGTCCTCCATCTCCTGGGAACTGACCAGCTTGGGGTCGAAGGAGCCGATCAGCAGCCGGTCGCGCTGCTTGGACGCCTCCTCCTTCGCGTGCGCGAGGGCGCTCAGGCCACGGAAGTTACTGACCGTCTCGGGGTCGCGGCTGACGGTGGCGAGCTCGTCGTGGACGCGCAGCAGAGCGGTGATGAGCGCGGTGTAAGGGGCGGACGGGATGGCCCGCTTGCCCTCCTTCTTGCGGTAGGCGGGCAGCGCGGCGATCTGCTGCTGGGCCTGGCGTATCGCTTCGGGGACGAGGGCGCCGTAGGAGGCGTCGATGATCGCCTCGTCCTTGCTGACGCTCGCGAGCAGGACGTTCACCTTGTCCTGGCGCTTCTTGTACAGCTCGTGCAGGTCGTTCACGGTCACGCGGCCGCCGTCGTAGGCGATGCGCGGCTGACGCCTTGGGGCCTCGACGGTGAAGGACCACCAGGTGGCGAAGTCGCGTTCCTCTCCGAGGGCTTCGGCAAGGGCCCGGATCCGGCTGGCGCCCTCGGCCGCCGTGGCGGCGCGATCGTGGACGGCGATGCTCTCGATCGAGGCGACCACACGAGCACCGGATAGGAAGACCGCGACGGTGGTCGGAACCAGGATCAGCGCGGCCATGCGGGTACGCACCCGCCAGTTGCGCAGGGCGAAGACGCGCTTCGCGAATGAGGGCCGCCCACGATCGTCCTTGGCGGTACGGTCGGCCTCGTTAGTACCCGTCGCCACGCTCTCGCTACCCCCAACCGTCGCAACCAAACCAGCCATATCAGACCACAAGGTCGCGAGACATATTGGAAAGACCGGCAAACCCGGTTTAATCGTTACAAAGGTGACAGAATGCTGAGCACTGCCGCATTACCGTAGCGCAGCCAGCACATGGTAGCGAACCTGGCTGCGCTGATCTTCATCAGCGAGCAGGCGTCCGGCACGGTCGACGACATAGAAGACGTCCACTGCCTCTGCGCCGAGAGTCTCCACGCGCGCGGCCCTGACGTCAAGACCGCATTCCCCGAATGCCTGCCCAATTCGCCACAATAGCCCCGGACGATCATGAACCCGGACTTCTACCACCGTAGCGGTCGCCGAGGCGTCGTCCAGAAGTGTCACCCTCGGCGGGGCCACGGGCACCCGCGCGGGCCGCGCCGCACAGGCCCGGCGTGCGAGGCGCCGCTCGATGTCGAGCCGCCCGGCGAGCACGAGCCGCAGATCGGCCTCGATCGTGGCCGGGTCGGGCGGGGAGCCGTACTCCGGGACCACGGAGAACTCGATCACCGCCGTCGTGCCCGCCGACGCCGCCGTGGCCGAGCGCACCACCAGCCGGTGCGCGGCCAGCACGCCCGCGGCACGCCAGAGCAGCCCGGGACGGTCCGGCGCGGCCACCGTCACCGCGCCGCCGTGCACACGTACCGCGCCACCGCCGTGGCGGGCCAGTGCCGCCTGTTCCGGGCGCAGCGCCGGGGCGGGCGGCGGGGGCGCGCCCGCGAGTACCGACCGCACCCGGCGTACCAGGTCCGACACCAGCGCGGCCTTCCAGCCGTTCCAGGCCGCGGGGCCGGTCGCCCGGCCGTCCGCGACCGCCAGCGCGGCCAGCAGGTCCAGCACCTCGCGGGTGCCCACCGCCTCGGCCACCCGGCCGATCGTCACCGGGTCGGCGAGGTCCCTGCGGGTCGCGGTCTCGGGCAGCAGCAGATGGTGGCGGACCACGGCCGCCAGGACGTCCACGTCGGCGGGCGGCAGGCCGATGTGCGCGCCGATGTCCCTGGCCACGACCTCGCCGGTGACCGAGTGGTCGCCGGGCCAGCCCTTGCCGACGTCGTGCAGCAGCGCGGCGATCAGCAGCAGGTCGGGGCGGGACACCTCGCGGGTGAGCGCGGCGGCCCCGGCCGCGGTCTCGATCAGGTGGCGGTCCACGGTGAAGCGGTGCACCGGGTTGCGCTGCGGGCGGTGGCGGACCCGTTCCCAGTCGGGCAGCAGTCGTACCACCAGCCCGGCCTGGTCCAGGTCCTCCCAGACGGGCACCGCGGCGCGGCCCGCGCCGAGCAGCGCGACCAGGGCATCGCGCGCCGCGTCGGGCCAGGGCACGGGCATCGGCGCGGAACGACCGGCCAAGGCTGCGACCGTGGCCGGCGCGAGCGGCAGCCCGGCCTCCGCGGCGGCGGCAGCGGCACGCAGTACCAGCGCCGGGTCCCTCGCCGGATCCGCGCCGCGGGCCAGCGCGACCTCGCCGCCGTGCTCCACCACGCCGTCGGCCAGCGGCCTGCGCTGCCGCTGGGCGGGCCGGGAACGCGGCCGGTCCACCGCGCGCCAGGTGCCGTCCAGCGCGTGTGTCACGGTACGGCCTGCCTCGGCGACCCGGCGCATCAGCGTCTCGGCGTCCAGCAGGCCGAGCGCTTCGGCCACCGCGTCCTGCTCCTGGAACACCAGCCGGTCCGCGCCCCGGCCGGTCACCAGGTGCAGCGCGTGCCGGACGTCCAGCAGCAGTTCGTACGCCTCCCGCACGCGCGGCCCTGGTCCCCCCGCCACCCAGGCCGCGGCCACCGCCCGCATCGCCTGGACGTCACGCAGCCCGCCGCGCGCGTCGCGCAGGTCGGGTTCGAGCAGGAAGGCCAGCTCACCTGAGGTCCGCGCACGCAGGTCCGCGGCCTCACGCAGCTCGGCCAGCCGCCGCGCGGAACCCGCCCGCCACTCGGCGAGCACGGCCTCCCGCACCGACCTGGTCAGATCGACGTCCCCGGCCACATGCCTGGCCTGGATGAGCCCGAGCACCGCCCTGAGGTCGTCCCCGGCGACCTCGACGGCCTCCTCCTGCGTGCGCACGGAGTGATCCAGTGCGACGCCGCTGTCCCAGATGGGGTACCACAGGCGGTCGGCGATCCCGGCGATGTCCTGCCTGCCGTCATGAACGAGCACGAGGTCCAGGTCGCTCCCCGGCGCGAGCTCCCCCCTGCCCAGACTGCCCACCGCCACCAACGCCACCCCGCGCGGCCCCTCCCCCGGCCCCACCACCCCCGGCCCGGCACACGCCGCCCCCAGCAACCCGCCCAGCCACCGCTCCACCCCGACCACCCGCTGCCTGCGATCACCCGCAAACGACCGAGGTGCGCTGACGACATCCGCCGTGCTCGCACGGGGCTCGGGCGCCTTCAAGGTCGCGTCCTCCCCTCCACCTGCTCATTGCGACGCTGACGCGTCACGGCTCGGGCGCTCATAACCGGCGCGCTTCCCTCGTCACTCATCCGCTCGTCCCTGCTCATGGCGACGCTTCGCGTCGCGGCTCGGGCGCCGATAACCGGCGCGCTTCCCTCGTCACTCATCCGCTCGTCCCTACACACTGCGACGCTGACGCGCCGCGGCTCGGGCGCTGATAACCGGCGCGCTTCCCTCGTCACTCATCCGCTCGTCCCTACACATTGCGACGCTGCGCGTCGCGGCTCGGGCGCTGATAACCGGCGCGCTTCCCTCGTCGCTCATCCGCTCGTCCCTCGCTCCTTCGACTCCTCAGTCCAGAGCACCGGCACGCCCTCACGGGCTCCTTCGACTCCTCAGTCCAGAGCACCGGCACGCCCTCACGGGCTCCTTCGACTCCTCAGTCCAGAGCATCGGCACGCCCTCACGGGGGTCCTCCCTTCCTCGGTCCAGGGCACCGGCGCGTCCCTCGGCCGGGGGTCCTTCGTCTCCGGGTCCGGGCGGGATCGCCGTCCGGGCGTGGTGGCGGTTGTGGGTTAGAGGGCTTCGGGGCCGCGTTCGCCGGTGCGGACGCGGACTGCCGTGTCGACCGGGACGGACCAGACCTTGCCGTCGCCGATCTTGCCGGTTCGGGCGGCCTTGACGATGACCTCGATCACCTCGTCGGCGTCGTCCTCCTCGGCCAGGACCTCAAGGCGGATCTTGGGGACCAGGTCCACCTGGTACTCCGCGCCGCGGTAGACCTCGGTGTGGCCGCGCTGTCTGCCGTACCCGCTGGCCTCGCCGACCGTCATGCCGGTGACGCCGTGCGCTTCGAGCGCGGCCTTCACATCATCGAGCTTGAACGGCTTGATGACGGCGGTGATCAGTCTCATGTGCCCACCTTCCTGGTGCTCTGCGCAGCCGGTACGGCCGGGCGGCCGACCGTGGACACCCCGGCGGCGTGTACGGTGCCGAGGTCGTAGCCCGTCTCGGCGTGTGTGGTGATGTCGATGCCGGTGACCTCGTCGTCGTGCGGTACCCGCAGGCCGATGAATCGGTCCACGGCCTTGGCCAGGCCCCAGGAGACGGCGAAGGAGTACAGGCCGACCGCGACAGGGCCGAGGATCTGGACGCCGAGCTGGGAGAGCGGCCCTCCGTAGAAGAGCCCCTGGCTCTGGGCGGTCCCCGCGACCGGGTAGGCGGCCACGAAACCCAGCGCGACCGCGCCGATCACGCCGCCGACCAGGTGGACGCCCACCACGTCGAGCGAGTCGTCGAAGCCGAGCCGGTACTTCCAGCTCACCGCGTACGAGCAGACCGCCCCCGCCAGCGCGCCGATCAGGAACGCCGCCCACGGATCGACGAACCCGCAGGCCGGGGTGATCGCGACAAGTCCGGACACCGCCCCGGAGGCGACGCCGAGCGTGGTGGAGTGTCCGTCGCGGAGCTTTTCGACCAGGAGCCAGGAACCGGCCGCCGCGGCGGCGGCGACCTGGGTGTTCATGAACGCCAGCCCTGCCGTACCGTCCACCGCCAGCTCCGAGCCCGCGTTGAACCCGAACCAGCCGAACCACAACAGCCCCGCGCCGAGCAGCACCAGCGTGAGATTGTGCGGGCGCATCGGGTCCTTCCGCCAGCCCGCCCGTTTGCCGAGGACCAGTACCACAGCCAGCGCCGCGGCCCCCGCGTTGATGTGGACGACCGTGCCGCCGGCGAAGTCCTCGACACCGAGGCCGCTCAGCCAGCCGCCGCCCCACACCCAGTGCGCGACCGGGAAGTAGACGACGCTCACCCACGCCAGCGCGAACACCACCCACGCCCCGAACCTGGCCCGGTCGGCGAGCGCCCCGCTGATCAGCGCGACGGTGATGACCGCGAACGTCATCTGGAAGGCGGAGAACACCAGGCTGGGCATCCCGGTGCCGTCGGTCTTGGTCGCCGTGTCGACGAGTCCGGACAGCCCCAGGTGGTCGAGGCCGCCGATGATCTTGTGGAGCGGGCCGGTGCCGTCGCCCACGGGGTCGAAGGCCAGCGAGTGCCCGTAGAGCACCCAGGCCATGGTCACCACGATGATGCTCACCCAGGACATCATCATCATGTTGAGAACGCTCTTCGCCCTGGTCATGCCCCCATAGAAGAACGCGAGGCCGGGCGTCATGAGCAGGACGAGGGCGGTGCTCGCGAGCATCCAGGCGGTCGAGCCGCTGTCGATCTCCATTTCGACGCGACCCTCCTTCCGATCGGCGGGTACCGGTGGTTCCCCCCGCGGTGGGCGCCTCCAGGGCTTCGTCGACCGGCCGCGTACCACGGGTTCAGTGAGCCATCAGCGTCGTCTTCCGCCGTTTCGAGTCCCGACAAGGTGTGTTTCACCTGGGTGAATCTCCGACATCTGGGGTTTCCACAATGTTTCGGAGGGACCAAAACCAAATGTTTTGGTAACTGCGGATTGGGGGCTTCTTCAGGGAACGGTCACCACCGCGCCGGTCAGCCGGGAACGTTCCGCCGCCCAGGCGACCTGGTGGCTGTGCAGGCTCTCGCGGGGATCGGACAGGATCAGGCCGGGATCGTCCTGGGCGATGGCGTCCAGGAACGCCCTGACCAGCGCGCCGTCACCGCCGCCATGACCGTCGGCGGCCGACGGGCCGCCCTCGGCCACGTCGATCTCCTCGGTGGCCCCGGTGAGGAAGTCGGTCACCGTCAGGACGTGGCCGTCGCCCTCGATGGAGCCGTGGGTGCCGAAGATCCGGGTCTTGCGGAACGCGAGCGGGGTGAACGCGGTCATGGTGAAGGACGCGCTGGCCCCGCCCTCGAATTCGAGGTTGACCACCTGGTGGTCGACCACATCGTTGTCGCAGTCGTACACGCACCTGCCGTAGGGGCCCTCGCGCAGCGCGCGGAGCACGCCCTGTTCGGTGGCGTCGGGCGTGAGCACGGAGAGCGGCCATGACTCGCGGCGGGGGTCGCCGACGAAGGAGAGGTAGGTCCGTTTGGCGGAGTAGGGGCAGGTGGTCTCGACCGCGCAGTCCAGGCAGCGGTCCGCCGCGCCCGCCGGGCGGTTCTCCGGCCGGAAGTGGTGCAGGCCGCCGAAGGAGGAGGCCCGCACCACCCGGCGGCCCACGATGTGGTGCAACCAGTCGAGGTCGTGGCAGGACTTGGCGAGCAGCATGAACGTCGACTCGTCCGAGCGCCGCCAGTTGCCGCGTACGAAGGAGTGCGCGTGGTGCCACCAGCCGACCGGCTCCAGATGCTGCACGCTGACGACCTCACCGATCCGGCCGGAGCCGACCAGGGCCTTGGTGGCGCGGGTGTAGGGGGTGTAGCGCAGTACGTGGCACACTGCGAAGATCACTCCGGCCCGCTCGGCGGCCGCCACGATCGCCGCGCAGTCCTCCTCGCGGACCGCCATCGGCTTCTCCAGCAGGATGTGGTAGCCGAGTCCGGCCAGGCGTACGGCGGGTTCGACGTGGCCTGCGTCCTGGGTGGCGATGATCACGGCATCGGCGAGCCGGGGGCGTTCGGCCAGGTGCCGCCAGTCGGTGAACGCCTCGGCCTCCGGGTGCTCGGCGGCGGCCTTCGCCCGCCGTACGTCGTCGGGCTCGGCCACGGCGACGACCCTGGCACCGTGCCGTACGGCGTGGCCGGCGTAGGTCGTTCCCCTGGAACCCGCGCCCACCACCGCGAGTGTGATCATGAGCATCCTCGATTATGTAAGGGGTTAACGTATCTTGCTCGGATGCTAGATTGCGGCTCGATGGCGGTCAATGCTCGTTGGCGAGGTCGGATATGCAGAAGGTTGACGTAACCCTGGTGCGACAGGTGAACACCCGGGCGACACTGCGCGCGCTGCGCGCGGGCGACGCGCCGACGCTGACGGAGCTGGCCAGGGCCACCGGGCTGTCCAGGCAGACGGTGGAAACGGTGCTCGGCGAGCTGGCCGGGCGCGGGCTGGCGCGGGAGATCCCGCCGAGCGAGGGCGGCCCCGGGCGTCCGGCCCGCCGTTTCCAGTTCCGCGCCGACGCGGGCTACGCGCTGGGGCTGGACGTGGGGGCGCACCGGGTGCTCGCGCTGCTCACGGACCTTGACGGCACGGTGGCCGCCACCGAACGCGCCCCCATCACGCCCGACGCCCCGGCGTCCGAACGGCTCGCCGCGCTCCGGGCGGTGGCCGAGGCGTGCCTGACCAGGGCGGGCATCGTCCGCACCCGGCTGGGCGCGGTGGCGGCGGGCACCCCGGGCGTCGTCGATCGCAGCGGCCGGGTCACCGTCGCCGGCGCCCTGCCCGGGTGGAGCGGCCTGGACCTGGCCGGTGTGACCGGCGGGTGGTTCGGCCTCCCGGGGTTCGCCGGCAACGACGCCAACCTGGCCGCCGTGGCCGAACACTGGCGGGGTGCGGCCCGGCACGCCGGTGACGTGGTGTACATCCTGGCGGGGCATCGCCTCGGTTCGGGCATCCTCATCGGGGGGCGTCCCCACCTCGGACGTACCGGCGCGGCGGCCGAGATCGGCACCCTGCGCCTGCTGGGCTGGGAAGACGCCCCGGCCGAGCTCACCGGCGAGGCCACAGCCCACGCGATCTTCACCGCCGCCGCCCAGGGCGACCCCACCGCCCTTGCGGCCATCGACCGCTACGCCCACCGCGTCGCCCAGGGCGCCTCCGCCCTGATCCTGACCATCGACCCCGAACTCGTCGTCCTAGGCGGCGGCCTCGCCCACGCCGCCGACCTCCTCCTCACCCCCCTCCGCACCCACCTCGCCCCCCTCTGCCTCACCCCCCCAGAAATCACCGCCTCCACCCTCGGCGACGAGGTGGTAGCCCTGGGCGCCGCCCGCCTCGCCCTCGACCACATCCACCAAGAACTCCACATCTAAGCTTTGGTTCCGGTTGGCAGCGAGGTGTCCCAGCCGTGCCGGCGGATGCCGGTAAAGAATGTGTTCAGCGCGCAGATGAAGCTGGCCTGATAGGGGCCGCTGGTGGTCATGAGGTGCGGGTGCGCGAGGTAGCGCTCCAGCACGGCCCGGTCGATGTCGGCGAGCCGGTCGACGTCCGGGGCGTGATCAGTGAGGAAGGCCGCGAAGTGGGTGAGGGCGCGGACGTGCAGGAGACAGGTGGTTTTGCTGGATCCGGTCGACAGTCGCCATCGCAGCCGGCGTTTGGCCACTTCACGTAACCAGGGCTGAGGTATGCGATCGAAGCGCAGGACGGCGTTGGCGACGCTCGGCCCGAGGTTGCGCAGCCGCCATACGTCGCGGGGGAATTCGTTGTCCCAGCCGGTGCCTTCCACCAGCGTGTCGAGTTTCCGTCGCCCGAAGAGGATCAGATGGACGGCGTCACGGCGCGATGGGTTGCCTTTGGGGGTCAGCGTCCGCCACTGTTCTTCCGTCCGTTCCAGCAGGGTGGCCACGCCGGTGAAGGTCAGGAGGCGGATCATCGCGCTGACGGTGACAGGAGTGGCCTTCCCGCAGGAGTCGTCGCGTCGGCACTGCGGTCGCACCTCCTGGCGCAGGTGTGGGGGCAAGGCGCTGAGGATGATGCGCTCAGAACAGGCTTTGGGACTGTGTCCACCGCGGGCAGCAGTGAACCAGGCACTCTGCCGGAGGCCGTTTGTCACGATCGGCCGCAGCAGCCCCAGCCCGGCAGGAAGGTCAGGACGGCCCAGCCGCTCCCAGGCGCTGCGGTGAGAATGGCAGATCCCCTCATGCCCGCTGGCGAAGTCGCACTCGGCGACGGCGCGTTTCGGGATCGGTCCGAGCGCTCTGACAAGACGCGCTGTGGCCGCGAACTGCTCCAGATCGGGACGGCCGAAGTACTGCCAACGCCTATAGTGAGCGTTGCGGAGCCCCCGGGAGACGGCGCCTCGCGGGCACCCGGCCAGCACGGCGTCGCGCCGAACACCGGGTCGCCGACCGCGAAGATCACCTCATCGACGCGGAATTCGGGCCGGATCACGGCCATGAGCTTCTCCCGGAGTCCCGACGGAACCGGAGCGGGCCGCTTGGTTCGTCTGAGGTCGGCCGCCGAGCCGGTGGTCACCAGGTCACCTCGTTTCCGGTGAACCACCCTGCGGCTTCCAGGCCTTTCGGGCGTCAGCGGCGGTGAGGTGGCCATAGACGGCCGGTGTCACGGCGATCGAGCCGTGTCCCAGCAGCACCGAGACAGTCTCCACCGGCACTCCGTCGCGCAGCATCCGTGTCGCCGCGGTGTGCCGGCACCAGTGCAGGTCGAAGTCCAGGCCCGTGTGCCGCCGGATGCGTTTGACCAGGTCGTAGACCGCCGAGTAGGTCAGGGCGTGGCGCGCCGCCATCGCGATCGCCGACGCCGAAGGACTCGGCGCGGGCCCGATGTCGCTGTATCGGCACGTGACGGGCAAGGACGAACTGGTGACGCAGATGGCCGACGAGGTCTTCGGCGAAGCGGAGCTGCCCGTCCCTGGGCCGGAGGGGTGGCGGGCCAAGCTCGAACCGGTCGCCCACCGGCAATGGAAGCTGTCCCGGCGGCACCTCTGGCTGCCCAGGGCCGTCTCGTTCACCCGCCCCTTGCTGGTGCCCAACATGATGGCCCACACCGAGTGGACCCTGCGCGCACTCGACGGGCTCGAGTTGCCCATGGAGACCAGGATCCGCGAGGCGCTCACACTGCCCGCGCTGGTCCACACCGTGGCGCTGTCCATGGCGGAGGAGGCCGAAGCCGAGCAGGAGACCGGAATGACGCTCGACGGGTGGCGGCAACTCCAGCGCAGGCGGGCCGGCGAACTCCTCAGCACCGGACAGTTCCCGCTGCTGGCCATGCTCCCCGAGGAGACGGTGTCGGACCTGGACGGGATGTTCGACTACACCCTGGAACGCCACCTCGACGGGTTCGCCGTCATGCTGGGCGGGGGGCTCGTGTCTCCTCCGGCACCGCGAAGGACCCGCCATCCTTCTGGACGAGTCAGTCCTGGGACACCTTCTTCAGCGGCCGTGTCGTGCACCGCGCGGGGCCGTAACGGCAGACGCCGACGTCAGCGAGAGAGGTGTGCGCCCGAGCAGGCTGCGAGCCGTTCTGGTCAGGTGGGACTGGTCGGCGAAGCCCGCCGCGGCTGCGGCGGTGGCCACGTTGCCGCCGGGCAGGCCGGCGATCGCGTTCCGCAGCCGTCCCCATCGGCGTAGCCGGGCGAGTGGGACCCCCGCCGATTCGCGGACCAGGGTACGGAGCCGTGACGCCGACAGGCCCACGTCCGCGGCGATGGCCTGGACCGTGGCGCCATGCTCAGCATGCACGGCTTGTCGCAGGGCGTGTGCGACTCGGGTGTCGAGCGCGGAGGCGGGGCCGGTGAAGGCGATGAGCTCGCGGAAGGCCGCGGTCAGGTCGTGACGGCCGGCACCGTCCGCGCCGAGTGCCGCGTGCAGGCGGCGGACCGTGTCGGCGGCAAGGCGGACCAGCCCGAGACCTGAAGGCAGCAGCCAGGGGTCGATGAACAGGGCCACGTACCCGGACTCGGTCGCGCAGGTGTGCGCGAGCTGGGGCGGCACGATCAGCCCCGCCGCCGCGACGTCGCCGATCCAGGCGGGGCCGGCCACCGGCAGCACCACCTTCCAGGCCGGGTGGTCGTGGCAGGTGACACGGGCCCCGCCGGACTCGCCGAACAGCGTCATACCGTCGCCGGTGGCGAAGACGAGCCGGCGATCGTTTTGTTCAAGCGCCCACGCGCGATAGGCAGACAGCATCGCTCCATGGATGTTACCGCCGCCGTCATCTTGGCCGTTTTCCTCATCGCGGTGGGGGCCACCCACTTCGTGCTTCCCGCATACTTTCGCTCCCTGGTGCCATCCTGGATCGGGCCCGCGCGCCTGCTCGTGGCCATCAGTGGCGCGGCGGAGATCGTCGTGGGTGCGGTGATCCTGCTGCCCTCCACCCGATCCGCCGGCGCCTGGGCGGGCGCCGCCCTCATCACCGCCTACCTGGCCTCCCACCTCGATGCCATGCGGTACGCCCGTCGCGGGCACCCCAGCGTGCTGCTGCGGCCCTTCGGCGTCGCGGCGCGACTGCTGGTCAACCTCGCCTACATCGGCTGGGCCGTCGCCGTCGCCTTGACCGCCGCATGATTCTTAGCCCAAGCTAAGCCAATATCACCAAAGCCCCGCCGGTCATCAGCGCCCAAACGACCGGTCCGAGGGAGGAAATCGCGCCCGAGTCGCCGACTTCCCGGATGGCGTCCCGCCGAATGGTGTAAATAGAAACGTTGAAATCGGACTTCACGCAGGTCGGCTACGCCAGACCGCAGGAAAGTCCCACCACTCCGCAGGACGCGATCGCTTCCTTCCCGCGCCGGAGCCACGCGTTACGGGTCCGCGAGATGGTGTCCCGCCGAGTGGTGTAAATGGAGCCGTATCAATCGGACATCGCGGCAGGTCAGCCAGCCCAGGCCGCGGGGAGGTTCCACCACTCCGCAGGACGCGATCGTCCGCGACGACCGACAACCATGCACGGCCCGGCCGCGGCCGCACCTGGACAGCGCATTCAAGGAGCGAGGGACGAGCGAAGCGCCCCCAAGCCATGGGATCGCGTCCCGTTGTGTAAATAGAAGCCTGCAAATCGAACATCGCGCAGGTCGGCCACTCCAGGCCGTAGGAAGTTCCACCACTCCGCGGGACGCGATCAGCCATGACGCACAACACCCCCAAGCACCCGAATCGCAACCCGTCAGCACCGCGCAAGAAGTGAGCTTCCCCTAGGATGCAACCACCACGACCACTCCACGGACCCGGGCGCGCCTGTACTAAGGATCGACGAGAAGGGGTACGCCGATCCCCGGATCGCGCCCTGCGAAGTGGTGGAACCTCCCCGCGGCCTGGCGTGGCCGACTTGTGGGATGTCCGATTTGGACGCTCCCATTCACACCATCCCGGGGAACACCATCTGCGCGCGTCCCGCGGAGTGGTGGAGTTTCCCCGTGGCCTGAGCTGGCCGACCTGCGCGATGCCCGATTTGAGCGCTCCCACTCACACCACTCCACGGGACGCGATCAGCCAGGTTGCGTCCACGGAAGTGGTGTACGAGTTTGACCAGGTCACAAGCGTGGCGGCACGACATGAAGTCGGCCATCGCGTGATCCTTCGAGTGCTCACATCAAGATCGAAGGAGCACGGCGATGGCCGCAGACAGCAATGTGCCCACCCCGCAGTGGCTCGCGCAGCAACTACAGACCGATGACCCCGACATGTTGCGCTCCATCGTGAAGACCATGGCCGAGGTGTTGATGTCGGCCGACGCCGACGGCCTGTGCGGCGCCGCCTACGGCGAACGCAGCGACGAGCGGGTCAACTCCCGCAAGGGCTACCGCACCCGCCAGTGGGACACCCGCGCCGTTCAGGCCGAACACCCGCCGTCGAGAGCGGCAGCGGCCCGCCGACCATGTGGAGCGGTGATAGAGAAGGTCCGCCCTGGATGAAAGAAGTGGAATCCCCCCTGGCCCGAGCAGGCCGACCTGCGCGATGCCTGATCTGAGCGTTCCCACTCACACCACTCAGCGGAACACCCTCGACACCAGGCGGCAAGGAGCCGCGCAGCTCAGGCCGAACACCCATCGTCGAGAGCGGCAGCGGCCCGCCACCCATATGGAGCGGTGATAGAGAAGGTCCGCTCTGGATGAAAGAAGCCGCATGCCCAAACCAAACATCCCCGTCAAGGGCGCAGCGACCTCCCGGCCAACGGCACGGCGAAATGGGACAGGCGATCTAGCCGGTGCTGGAACGGCGACCAGCCACAACCCACGCGAAACCCCGGACACCAGACCGCTGACGAGCACGGGCAGGCGGCGAGAGCGGGCCCGCCGTACGCCGGGCGAAGCCCGGCAAAGAAAGATCGTCCGAGCGGAGCGAGGCCCTTTGGGCGCGCGAAGCGCGTCCCCCGCCGAAGGCGGGGTTTGGGCGCGAGCGGAGCGAGGCGCTTTGCTTTGCCCGGGCGCGGTCGTGTCCGCAGCGACGAGCGATGGAGTGAGGAACGAACGACTGAGCGAGGAGCGGAGGACGCGACCTCGAAAGCGCCCGGGCCCGCGCGAGCGCAGCGAGCGCCATGAACACAGCCCCGCGCGAGCGAAGCGAGCGCAATACTACGCAGCGGCTAGTTTGCGGAGGCGGGCCAAGGCGTCGCGTTCGATGCGGCGGGCGCGGTCGCGGCCGATGCCGTAGCGTTCGCCGACCTCGGTGAGGGTGTGTTCGCGGCCGTCGACCAGGCCGTAACGCCAGCGGAGCATTTCGCGGGTGTTGTTCTCCAGGCCGGTCAGCCACTCTTCGAGGCGTTCGCGTTCGAGGACGTCGATGGCCTGCTGCTCGGGGTCGGCCCAGGTCTCGGCGGCGATCATGTCGCCCAGTTCGGTCTCGTCCTCGTCGCCCACGCCGAGCTGGAGGGAGACCGGGTCGGAGGCCCAGCGGCGCAGTTCGCGGACGCGTTCGATGGGCAGGTCGAGGACCTGGGCGAGGTCGTCGTCGGTGGGCTCGGCGTCGAACTCGGCCAGCATGTCCCTGCGGACGCGCATCAGGCGGGTCATCTGCTCCCCCGCGTGGGTGGGCAGCCGCACCGGGCGGGCCTGCTCGTGGATGGCGCGGCCGACGGACTGCCGGATCCACCAGGTCGCGTACGTGGAGAACTTGTACCCCCGCCGGTAGTCGAACTTCTCCACCGCCCGGACCAGCCCCAGGTTGCCCTCCTGGACCAGGTCGATCAGCGGCATCCCCCGCCCGGAGTACTTCCGGGCCACCGCCACCACCAGCCGCAGGTTGGCCTGGATGAACTCGTCCTTCGCGCGACGGCCGGAGACCGCCAGCCGTTCCAGCTCCTCGTCGGTGGCGTCACCGACGCGGGGCTCGGCCATGGCCGCGTCGAGCAGCTGCTCCGCGTACAACCCCGCCTCGATGCGCTTGGCCAGCTCGACCTCCTCCTCGGCCGTCAACAGGGGCACTCGCCCGATTTCCGCCAGGTAAGTGCCGAGCAGGTCTCTATCCGAAACCTGCTGTTCCTGTGCGCGATTCCCCGTGGGCCTTGCCATCCCCTGGCACCTCGTTCCCGCCGCTGCCCAAGATTGCGTCTATTTGCGTATGCGTGTTCTTGAGTGGTTAGTACTGACTGCGCCGTCTGCTTCGATCAACGACTCGATCAGGGCAAAGATTCCCTCAATGCATACGCCCGCAGGACGGTTTTCGTTTCCTCCTTACGGAGGATGCACGGGCGGCGGGCGGAAGTCATGCCACCTTGCGACCACCCCGCCAGACCTGGTGGATGAGCGGTACCCCCGGCCGGTACGCCAGGTGAACGTAGGAGGGCGCGTCCAGGACCGCCAGGTCGGCGCGCGAGCCGGGGCGCAGGACCCCGATGTCGTCGCGGCGCAGCGCGCGTGCCCCTCCGTGCGTCGCGGCCCTGACCGCCTCAAGCGGGGTCATCCGCATCTCGCGGACGGCGAGTGCGATGCAGAACGGCATCGAGGAGGTGTAGGAGGAGCCCGGGTTGCAGTCGGTGGCCAGCGCGACCGTCGCGCCCGCGGCCAGCAGCCGCCGCGCGTCCGGGTACGGCGAGCGGGTGGAGAACTCCGCCCCCGGCAGCAGCGTGGCCACCACGCCCGAGGTGGCCAGCGCCGTGACGTCGTCGTCGCTCAGGTGGGTGCAGTGGTCGGCCGAGGCCGCGCCCAGCTCGCAGGCGATCTCCACCCCGGGTCCCACGCCGAACTGCGCCGCGTGCACCCGTGCGCCCAGCCCCGCCGCGATCCCGGCGGAGAGGATCTCCCTGGTCTGGTCGCCGTCGAACGCCCCCCGCTCGCAGAAGACGTCGATCCACCTGGCCAGCGGCGCGCAGGCGGCCAACATCGGCCCGGCCACCTGGCGGACGTAGTCGTCGGTGCTCACCCCGGCGGGTACGACGTGCGCGCCCAGGAAGGTGGTCTCCTCGGTGAACGCGCCGGCGATCTCCAGCGACCGGCGTTCGTCCTCCTCGGTCAGGCCGTACCCGCTCTTGATCTCCACGGTGGTGGTGCCCTGGGCGAGCATCTCGGTGACCAGCGCGGCCGTCCGCGCGGCCAGTACCGAGTCGGCGGCCTCCCTGGTCGCGGCGACGGTGGTGCGGATGCCGCCCGCGCGGTACTGCTCGCCGGACATCCGCGCGACGAACTCCGCCGTGCGGTCGCCCGCGAACACCAGGTGGGCGTGGCTGTCCACGAAGCCGGGGAGCACGCAGCGCCCCCCGACGTCCACCCGCCGGTCGGCCTGTGGCGCGCTCGCGGCGGGCCCCACCCAGGCCACGGTCTCGTCCTCGACGACGAGGGCCGCCGAGGCGATCTCCTCGCCGCCCGTCTGGTCGCCGGTGTAGAGAAGCCCGATCTCATCGAACAGAATTGATGCCACTTAAATGCCCTTTGTTAACATCGGCCGGAAGTATGGGAATTTGCGCCCGGTGCTCAAATCGAATTGATCGCGGCGGACAGGAGCGGCCCGATCTCGCCGAGCGCGTGCCGTCCTTCGGCGACGACGCGACGGCCGCCGGACACCACCGAATGCACATCGGCGGCGGTGGCCGCGAACACGACGGACTCGGCGGCGGTGGCCGGGCTCGCGCCCGCCGTACGGACCGAGTCGAGCCGGACGGACACCAGATCGGCCCAGGCCCCGGGGATCAGCGTGCCCGCGTCGGGGTAACCGAGGGACGCCTGGCCCGCCGAGGTGCCGGCGGTCAGCAGTTCGGCGGCGGTCCAGTGGCCGCGCTGTTCGGTGGCCAGCCGTTCGTCCAGCTCGACCGCGCGGGCCTCCTCGAACATGTCGATCATCGCGTGGCTGTCGGTGCCGAGCGTGATCGGCGAACCGGCGTCGTGGGCAGCGCGGGCCTTGCCCACGCCGTCGGCCAGGTCGCGTTCGGTGGTGGGGCACATGCACACGTGCGTGCCCGACTGGCCGAGCAGGGCCAGGTCGACATCGGACAGGTGGGTGGCGTGGACGGCGCTGGATCGGGGGCCGAGCACGCCGTGCTCGTGCAGCACCTGCACCGGGCTGGCCGCGTACATCTCCACGCAGGCGGCGTTCTCGGCGCGCTGCTCGGAGACGTGCACGTGCAGCGGCACGGCGTGGTGGTGGGAGTACTCGGCGACGACGGGCATCTGCTCGGGCGGCACCGCGCGCACCGAGTGGACGGCCGCGCCCACCACGACGTCGGCGGCCCCCGCGTAGTCGGCGGCCAGCCGTTCGGTGCGTACCGCCCAGCGTTCGGCGTCGCCGTCGCCGAACCGCACCTGCGGTCCGGCCAGCGGCATCCCGACGCCACCGGCGAGGTAGCAGGTGTCCAGCAGGGCGATCCGCAGCCCGGCCTCGCGCGCCGCGCGGATCAGCGCGTGCCCCATCGCGTTGGGGTCGTCGTACGGCGTGCCGTCCGGCTGGTGGTGCAGGTAGTGGAACTCACCGACGCAGGTGACGCCCGCCAGGACCATCTCGGCGTACACGGCCTTGGCGAGGGTGTAGTAGGAGTCGGGGCCGAGCGATCCGGCGACGCGGTACATCTGCTCGCGCCAGGTCCAGAAGCTGCCCTTTTCGGCCTGAGTCGAGCCGCGCAGCGCCCGGTGGAAGGCGTGCGAGTGGGCGTTCGCGAAGCCGGGCAGGGTCAGCCCGGCCAGGCGTACGGCTCCGGCGGGCGGCTCGGCCACCCCGGGCAGGACCTCGGCGATCCGCTGTCCGTCCACCCTGATCAGCACTCCCTGGACCACCTCGCCGGGAGGCAGCCAGGCCAGCTCACACCAGTAGTTCATCGGCGAGCTCCTTGAGGGCGTCGGCGAGGGCGGCGACACCAGCGTGACAGTCGGCGGGCTCCGCGTGTTCCTCCGGGGAATGGGAGATTCCCGTTGGATTGCGGACGAACACCATCGCGGTGGGCACGCCCGCCGCGGCGAGGATGCCCGCGTCGTGGCCCGCCCCGGTGCCGATCAGCGGCGCGCCGCCGAGCGCGGCGGCCAGGCGGGCGGCCAGCGACGGGTCGAACTCCACCCGCGGGCTCCAGGACTCACACCCCACCTGCGCGCCCGCGCCGACCTCGGCGACCAGGTCGCGTACCGCGTGCTCGTCCTCGCCCCTGGCGTCCAGCCAGGCGGTGACGTGCCCGGGGATCGCGTTGGCGCTGCCCGGCGAGACCCGGACCTTGGCCACGGTGGCGACCACGCCGCGCCGCTCGGCCGCCGTCCTGGCCGCGAGGACCGCCTGGGCGAACGGGATCATCGGGTCGTCCCGGTCGGCCAGCCGCGTGGTGCCCGCGTGGTCGGCCCGGCCGGTGAAGTCCAGCCGCCAGCGGCCGTGCGGCCAGATGGAGGCGGCCACGCCGATCGGCGCGTCCATGTCGATCAGGGCCCGGCCCTGTTCGACGTGCAGTTCCACGAAGGCGCCGATGTGGCGGCGCGTCTCGGCGTCGGGGCCGAGCGCGGCCGGGTCGCGGCCCGCCCGGCGCAGTACGTCGGCCATGGTGTCACCGTCGTCGTCGGTCAGCCCGCGCGCCCGGTCCGGCTCGACCACGCCGGTGAGCAGCCGCGATCCCATGCACGGCACGCCGAACCTGGCGCCCTCCTCGTCGGTGAAGCAGGCCACCCCGAGCGGTACGCCGAGCCGCACGCCCTGTTCCCGCAGCAGGTCGACCGCCGCGAACGCGGACACGACCCCGAGCGGCCCGTCGAAGGCCCCGCCTTGCCGTACCGAGTCCAGGTGGCTCCCGGTCACCACCCCCGGACGCGTGTCCGGGTCGCCCCACCATGCCCACAGATTTCCGTTGCGGTCCTCGCGCAGGTCGAGGCCGCGTCGCCCGGCCTCCTGCCGGAACCACTCACGCAGTTCGAGATCGGCCGCCGACCAGGCGTCCCGCAGGTAACCACCCCCCGCGTCCCGTCCCACATCGGCCACCGCCGCCCACATACCGTCGAACTCCATCGCCGATCCCCTCAATCGCCTCGTGGCGGTGTCCCGATCATGCGCCCAAGGGTAGACCGCACCCATATCGAGAGGACAGAACACCCCAGGGGGTACATCACACCCGCAGAGCGGACCTTCACCCCAAACCGGAAACCGGACTCTCCCTTCCCCGCCAACGGGCGCGTCATACCTCATCCGGCGGGGCGCGTATTCGTAGGGTCGGAGGGGTGAGTGACACGAACGGGCAGGTCAGACTGCCCGCCGCCTTCGCCTGGTCGCCGAGGGGCTGGCCGTCGGAACGGGCGTTCGCCGAGCCGGGCGCGGCGGAGGTCTGGTGTTATACCGACAAGTTCGCCTATCTCCCCGGCGAGACGGTCCGCTTCCACCTCAGCGCGAGCGTCCCGTCCTTCGATCTGGAGGTGGTCAGGGACGGCCTCGCGCCACAAGTCGTATGGGCACGTCAGGGACTCACCGCGGGGCGCTTCGAGGCCGCGCCCGACGCATACGCCGTGGGCTGCGGCTGGCCCGCCGGGGCGGAGCTGGAGATCCCCGCCGGCTGGCGCAGCGGCTTCTACATCGTCACCGTGCGCGCGGCCACCGCGGACGGCGAACTATGGGAGCGCGAGCACTTCTTCGTGGTCAAGGCCCCGGCGGGCCGGCGGGCGCGGGCCGTGCTGGTGCTGACCACCGGCACGCTGCTGGCCTACAACGACTGGGGCGGCGCCAACCACTACCGCGGCCTGGGCGACGACCCGCGGCACGACGCCGGCTCGCCGCTCTCCTCCACCCGGCGGCCGATCGCCCGCGGCATGATCCGCAAGCCGCCGGGCGCGCCCCGGGAGGCCGCCACCGGATCGCTGCCGATGTACGGCATGCCGCGCTACCCCTCCTATGAGTGGGCCCGGCTGTCCGGCTACAGCCGTCACCACGCCGACGCGTTCTGGGCCACCTACGAGCGGCACTTCGCGCTGTGGGCCGAGCGCAACGGCTACGAACTCGACCACCTCACCCAGCACGACCTGCACTTCGACCCCGCCGCCCTGGACGGGTACGCCTGCGCGGTGATCGTCGGCCACGACGAGTACTGGTCCTGGCGGATGCGCGACACCATCGACGCCTTCGTGGACGCCGGGGGCGGGCTGGCCAGGTTCGCCGGGAACTACCAGTGGCAGGTACGGCTCAGCGACGACGGCACCACCCAGTACTGCTACCGCCTGCCGTCCGCCGACCCGGCCGCCCGGGAGACCCCGCACCTGGCCACGACCGTGTGGGAGGCCCGATCGGTCGGCAGGCCCGGCGCGACGACCATGGGGCTCAACGGCCTCGGCGGGATCTACAACCGGTACGGCGTGGCGACCCCCCGCTCCTCCGGCGGCTTCACCGTCTACCGGCCGGAACACTGGGCCATGGCGGGCACCGACCTGTACTACGGCGACCTGCTCGGCGGCCCGCCGTCGTTCCTGGCCGCCTTCGAACTGGACTCGGTGGAGTACACCTTCCGGCGCGGGCTGCCGTACCCGACGTTCGAGGACGGCGCGCCGGAGACGCTGGAGATCCTGGCCCTCGCGCCCGCCGTACGCGGGGAGGAGGACCGCTTCGGTGGGCGGGTGCCGATCGGCGGGCCCGAGGAGGAGGTCTACGACTACAACGCCGACCTCGGCGACGACCTGCCCGCGTACGTCCACGAGGGCGGGATGCGCGGCGCCGGGATGATCGCCGCGTTCACCCGAGGCGCGGGCGAGGTCTTCAACGGCGGGTCCACCGAGTGGCCGCACGTGCTGGCCCTCGGCGACCCGTTCGTCGAGCGGATCGCGCACAACGTGCTGCGCCGCTTCGGCGCGAAAGGACCAGAAAAGGGGCTCTGACCTGCGGGTACTCTACGTACCACAGGGAGGAGTGAGCCTGTGATCGAGACCAAGACGCCGAACGCCCTGGCGGGCGACGCCATGGGCACCAAGGACCTCGTGTTCACCGTCCTGGCGGCCCTGGCGCCCCTGACGCTCATCGTCGCCGTCGCGCCGCTGCACTTCCTCAAGGGCGGGGCGGCCGTTCCCGGCGGGTATCTGGTGGCGGGCGCGGTGATGGCGCTGTTCGCGGTCGGCTTCATGACCATGAGCCGCTATGTCCGAAACGCCGGGGCGTTCTACGCGACCATCTCCCGCGGGCTCGGGCGTCCGGCGGGCTCCGGCGCGGCCATGCTGGCGGTGGTCGCCTACAACGGCCTGCAGATCAGCACGTACGGCGCGCTCGGCGTCTACGCCGGGACCACGTTCGCCAAGTACACCGGCCTTTCCGTGCCCTGGTACGTGTTCGCGCTGGCCGCCCTCGTCCTGGTCGCCTGGCTCGGGTACCGGGGCATCCACACCAACGCCCGGGTCCTCGGCGTCCTGCTGGTCCTGGAGATCGCCGTCCTGGTGATCCTCGCGGTGTCCGTCCTGGTCAGGGGCGGGATCACCGACTGGTCGGCCACGTCGTTCGCCCCCACGACCGTCTTCGCCCCCGCCAACGCGGCGATGTTCGCGCTGGTCGCCGGGGCCTTCATGGGCTTCGAGGCGACCGCCATCTTCAGCGAGGAGGCGCGCGGCGGCATCAGGACGGTACGCCGGGCCACCTACCTCGCCGTCGGCTTCATCGCCGTCTTCTACGCCTTCATCACCTGGATCGTGGTCATCGACTACGGCTCGGCGAACATCGCCGCCGCGGCCGAGGCCGACCCGGTGAGCCTGGTGGTCGCGGTCTTCACCGCCAACGTGCCGGGCCCGCTCGTCGAGGTGATGAACGTCCTACTGCTGACCAGCGCGTTCGCCGCCCTGCTGGCCCTGCACAACGCGGCCAACCGCTACTTCTTCGCGCTCGGCCGCGAGGGGCTGCTGCCGCGCGGGCTGGGCCGTACCCATGCGCGCACGAAGGCCCCCTGGGCGGCCGGACTGCTCCAGACCGCCGTCGCGGCGGTCGTCGTCGGCGCGTTCGCGATCTTCGGGCTGGACCCCTACCTGGGCCTGCTGCTGTGGGGCAGCGCCCTCGGGTTCCTCGGCATCATCACCCTGTGGGCGCTGTGCAGCCTCGCGGTGATCCGGTTCCTGCGGGCGAACGCCCCGGAGGCCGGGCTCTTCCGGACCACCATCGCGCCCGGCCTCAGCTTCGCGGCCCTGGCCGTGGTGCTGGTGCTGGTCCTGGTCAACCTGCCGCTGCTGACGGGCGCGGGCACGGCGGCCAACCTGGTGATCGTCGGCATCGGCGTGGTCGCCGTCGTCGCGGGGGTCGCCCGGGCGCTGTACCTGCGGTCCCGGTCGCCCGCCCGCTACCTGGGGCTGGCGCAGACGTCGGTCGCCGAAGGGCGGTGAGCGGGGATGGCCGGGCGGGAGGTACGCGGTTACCGCACGGTCGCCCTCCCGTTCAACGCCCCCCGCTCGATCCTGGACGACGGCGAGTCCTATCCGCTCGGCGAGCGGACCCTGTACGGCCTCCCCTTCGACTTCGGCGCGGAACGCGGTGACGCGGCGCTGCTCCGGGTCGGGCCGGAGGCGGTGACGATCCCGCTGGGGCGTACGTTCCGCTGGATGGCGATCGCGCACGCGCTGGAGTCCCCCGACCTGTTCGAGGGGGCGCCCGCCGGTGAGGTGCGCGCGCACTACACGCTGGTCTACGAGGACGGGCGGCGGGAGCGGCTGCCGATCCGGCTGCGGTTCGAGATCGGGCCGACGCCGCGGCTGTGGAGCGACCGGGCGATCCCGCTGGACTGGGGGCAGACGCCGTTCCTGGCGGTGCCGGACGCGCAGCATCGGCTGATGCCGCGCGTCCACGGCAGGTTCGACGCGGCGGGCGCGCGATTCGTGGACATCGACGACCCGCAGGCCAGGTCGCCGTACGTGCTGCCCTACCGCTTTTACCTGTGGCCGTGCCGCAACCCCCGGCCGGAGGCGCGGGTGGCCGCGCTGGAGGTGCGCTCGCTCGGCCCGGACGTCCTGATCGGCGCGCTGACCACCGGCGACCTGGACGAGGACCCGCTGGGCCGTACCGTGTGGCGGGACGTGCTGATCGACCTCGGCCCGCCAGCCGGGCCGGTGGGCGAGGACCTGTCGGTCGAGGTGGACCGCGGCTCGGCGACCTACGTCTACCGCCGCGCCGGTGACCCCGGCGCGGACCCGCCCGCGTGGGGCGCGCCGATCGAGGAGGAGCACCGCGCGTACGTCCGGGTGACCGCGACACCATCGGCCCGGCTGACGCTCCGGCGCGGCCCGGCCGTGCTCGCCGCCTGCGACTGGGGAGCCCTGCTCGCCACCGGGCGGCACTCGGCGGACGGGGTGACCTGGCGGCTGCCGGACGCGGGCCGGGCATGGGTGCGCACGGTGGTCCGTGACTCCGCCACCGGCGAGCCGGTGCCGTGCCGCGTCCACTTCCGCTCGGCCGACGGCGTGCCGTACGCGCCGCACGGCCACCACGGGCACCTCAACTCCGACGGCAACACCTGGAACCTCGACATCGGCGGCGATGTCCGGCTCGGCGCGATCACCTTCTCCTACATCGACGGCGTCTGCGAGGGGTGGCTGCCGTTCGGCGAGGTCGTCGTGGAGGTGGCGCGCGGGTTCGAGTACGAGCCGCTGCGCGCCACCGTCACGGTCGGGCCGGACAGCGCGGAACTGGACCTGACGCTCACCCGCGTCGCCGACCTGGCGGCGGAGGGCCGCTACTCCGGCGACACCCACGTCCACTTCGTCTCCACCCTGGGCGCGGAGCTGGAGGCGCGCGGCGAGGACGTACGGGTCGCCAACCTGCTGCTCAGCCAGTGGGGGCACCTGTTCACCGGCACCGAGGAGTTCACCGGCAGGCCGCACACCTCGGCCGACGGCCGCACGCACGTCTTCGCGGGCCAGGAGAACCGCAGCGGCATGCTCGGCCACCTCAACCTGCTCGGCCTGCGCCGCCCGGTCATGCCGTGGTGCACGGGCGGCGCGGAGGAGTCGGAGCTGGGCGGCGGGCTGGAGACCACGCTGTCGCACTGGGCCGACGAGTGTCACGAGCAGGGCGGCACGGTGGTCCTCGCGCACTTCCCGGTGCCGGACGGCGAGGCCGCCGCGCTGCTGGCCACCGATCGGCTGGACGCCGTCGAGATGATCGCCTACGACCCCTACAACCTCGCGGAGTACTACCGCTGCCTGAACGCGGGCTACCGGGTGACGCTGGCCGGCGGCACCGACAAGATGACCGCGGAGGTGCCGATCGGGCTGGTCCGCACCTACGCCCAGGTGCCGCAGCAGGAGGACTTCGACTACTGGGCCTGGTGCCGGGCCGTACGCCGCGGCGCGACGTTCGTGACCAGCGGCCCGCTGCTGTGGCTGCGGGCCGATGGCCGGGAGCCGGGGCGCGAGCCGCACCCGCCCGGCGGCGACTCCGTCCGCGTGGAGGCGGAGGCGCTGTCGATCTTCCCGATCGACCGGATCGAGATCGTGGTCAACGGCTGTGTCGCCGCCGGGCGCACCTCGCCCGGCCCAGGGCGCGCGCTGGAGGTGGCCGCCGACGTACCGGTCACCGAGGACTCCTGGATCGCCGCCCGCTGCTTCGGGCCGGGCGCGGGGGTGGCCCGCCACCACGACGTGTGGGCCCGGCCGATCATGGCCCACACCTCCCCGGTCTACCTGCGCACCGGCGCGGAGTACGGGCGGTTCGACGCGGGCACCATCGAGCACCTGCTGAACCTGGTGGAAGGGTCGCTGGCGCACATCGAGGAGCGCAGCCGCCTGCTGTGGCCGGGGCGGGTCCGCCACCGCCACGGGCCGGACGACCACCTGGACTTCCTGCGCGCGCCCTTCCTCGCCGCCCGCGGGGAACTGCTCCGCCGCCGGGCGCGCGGAGCCTAGTCCACGTAGAACTCGCCGGTCTCCTCGGCCATCCGGTCCAGCTCGGAGAGCCGCGCGCCGGTGCGCAGCGGGGCCGCCTCTGCCATCGCCTCCACCAGGGCCATGGCCAGGGCCAGTGGCGCGGCGTGCGACCCGGCGGCCGGGCGATCGGCCACCGGCGCGTCGAGCACGACCTCGGCCGGGAAGGGCACCGCGGGCCGGTCGGTGATCGCGGCGATCCGCAGGCCCAGCCGGTCGGCGTAGGTCAGCGCACGGACCGCCTCCGCCGGGTAGCGGGGCAGCATCACCGCGAGCACCCATTCGGCGCCCGCGCGGCGCGCCGAATGCAGGCCCTCGGCCAGCTCGGAGCCGCCGTGGGTGAGCATCCGCACGTCGGGATGGACCCGTCTGGCGTAGTGGCAGAACGTGGTGGCCAGCCCCGCCGACGCGCGCAGCCCGAGCACCGGCAGCGGCTCGCCCGCCGCCAGCGCCCCGCCGAGGTCGCCGATCCGCTCACCGAGACCGTCGCCCTCCTCCGCGCACAGCCGCTCGTGGACGGCGGAGAGATTGCGCAGCTCCGCCTCCACTCCCGCGCAGTGACGCGCCTGCCCGTGCGCCGGCGGGGCGGCGGGGCCGGTGGCCTCCTCGCCGCCCAGCGCCAGCGGACGCAGTGCCTGCCGCAGCTCGGGGTAGCCGCCGAAGCCGAGCACCATGGCGAACCTGGTCACCGAGGGCTGGCTCACCCCGGCCCGCTCGGCCAGCTCCACGCTGGACAGAAAGACCGCCTCGGTCAGGTGACTCGTGAGGTACCGCGCGATGCGCCGCTGAACGGGCGACATCTTCCTGCCGTTGAAAAGCTTCTGCAGTCCCTCGCCCACGTAACAGCGAACACGCGAGGCTCACCGGTCATTCCTGACCACACGGAATCACTCGCTCATCGGCACTCTGACCTGGCGCTCCCTGGCCACCTCCACGGCGGAGTCGTAGCCCGCGTCGACGTGACGGATCACGCCCATGCCGGGGTCGTTGGTCAGCACCCTGGTCAGCTTCTCCCTGCCCAGCGCGGTGCCGTCGGCCACGGTGACCTGCCCGGCGTGGATGGAGCGGCCGATGCCGACCCCGCCGCCGTGGTGGATGGACACCCACGACGCGCCGGAGGCCACGTTGATCATGGCGTTCAGCAGCGGCCAGTCCGCGATGGCGTCGGAGCCGTCGAGCATCCCCTCGGTCTCCCGGTAGGGAGAGGCGACCGAACCGCAGTCGAGGTGGTCGCGGCCGATCACCACGGGGGCCTGCAGCTCGCCGGAGGCGACCATGTCGTTGAAGCGCTCCCCGGCCAGGTGCCGCTCGCCGTACCCGAGCCAGCAGATGCGCGCGGGCAGGCCCTGGAAGTGGACCTTCTCCTGGGCCATCCGGATCCACCTGGACAGCGGCTCGTTGTCGGGGAACAGCTCCAGCACGGCCCGGTCGGTGGCGGCGATGTCCTTGGGGTCACCGGACAGCGCGGCCCACCGGAACGGGCCCTTGCCCTCGCAGAACAGCGGGCGGATGTAGGCGGGCACGAACCCGGGGAAGTCGAAGGCGCGGGTGTAGCCCGCGAGCTGCGCCTCGCCCCTGATCGAGTTGCCGTAGTCGAAGACCTCGGCCCCGGCGTCCTGGAAGCCGACCATCGCCTCCACGTGGCGGGCCATCGACTCGCGGGCCCTTTCGGTGAACCCGGCCGGGTCCTTGTCCCGCTCCCTGGCCATGTCCTCGAACGCGACGCCGAGCGGGAGGTACATCAGCGGGTCGTGCGCGCTGGTCTGGTCGGTGACGATGTCGATCTGCGCGCCACCGGCCAGCAGTTCGGGCACCGCCTCGGCGGCGTTGGCGGCCACGCCGATGGACAGCGGGCGGCGCTCGGCGCGCGCCTCCTCGGCCAGGCGCATGGCCTCGGCCAGCGAGGATGCCCGCACGTCGAGGTAGCCGTGCTCGATGCGGCGCTCGATCGAACGCGGGTCGCAGTCGATGCAGACGGCCACGCCGCCGTTCATGGTCACGGCGAGCGGCTGCGCGCCGCCCATCCCGCCGAGGCCCGCGGTGAGCGTGATCGTGCCCGCCAGCGATCCGCCGAACCGCTTGGCGGCGACGGCGGCGAAGGTCTCGTAGGTGCCCTGGAGGATGCCCTGCGTGCCGATGTAGATCCACGAGCCCGCGGTCATCTGGCCGTACATGGTCAGCCCGGCCGCCTCCAGCCGCCGGAACTCCTCCCAGTTGGCCCAGTCGGGGACCAGGTTGGAGTTGGCGATGAGGACCCTCGGGGCCCATTCGTGGGTGCGCATGACCCCGACCGGCCGGCCGGACTGCACCAGCAGCGTCTCGTCGTCGCCGAGCGTGGTGAGGGTGCGCAGGATGGCCTGGAAGGAGGCCCGGTCGCGGGCCGCCTTGCCCGAACCGCCGTAGACGACGAGCTGTTCGGGGTGCTCGGCCACCTCCGGGTCCAAGTTGTTCTGGATCATGCGAAGGGCGGCCTCCTGGGGCCAGCTCTTCGCGGTGAGCGTGGTGCCGCGCGGGGCGCGCACCGTCGTACTGCCGGTCGTCATGGTGGGTCCTCTCCATCCAGGAGTCGGGGCTCCGTATCCGGATCTTACGAAAGTGTCCGAATTCGATTACGGGGGGGCATCCCCGGTCGGGGTCTCCGGCGGGGATGCCCCTCATGGCCGCCTGCCCGGGCGCACGCCCCGGGGCACGGCCCCCGGCTCGCGAAGGAGAGGCTTCGCAACCACCGCCGTTCCCGGTTTGCCGGTCGGCCAATCGCCGACATCACCCACCCCGCCTCATACTTTGGGCTGACTCGCCCCCGACTTTGTAACGAACTTCCCGCGGTCGCGGAACGCCACCGATGATGGGGTCCGTTGACCGATTTGTGAACGGCACGCTCGCGGAATCCGCCCCCGCCACCCCGATCGCCAAAGGGTCGTGGCGGCTTCTTCTCACCCACATCAAACCGCGCAAATGGCCTCTTGTCGCCGGTGGCCTGCTCGGCTTCGTCGGCGGCATCGCCGGGCTGGCCGAACCGCTGGTGGCCAAGTCGGTGATCGACGCGTTCGGGTCGGGGGCCTCGCTCACCGGGCCGATCGTCCTGCTGACCGTGCTGGTGCTCTTCGGGGCCACGCTGTCGGCGGCGGGGGCGTTCGTCCTGGAGCGCACCGCGGAGTCGATCGTGCTCAGCGCCCGGCTGGGGCTGGTCGGCCGGATGCTGCGGCTGCGCGTCCCCGACGTGGACCGGCTCAAGCCCGGCGACCTGATCTCCAGGGTCACCGCCGACACCACCCTGCTGCGCGCGGTCTGCACCGGCGGCGTCACCAACGGGATCTCCGCCCTGTTCATGCTGGCCGGGTGCGTCGTGCTGATGGGGTTCATGGACGTCGTGCTGCTCGGCGTCACGCTGGGCGTGCTGGCAGTGGTCGCCGCGCTGGCGCTGTTCGTCTTCCCGCGCATCGGCAGGGCCACCACCCAGGCGCAGGAGGCGCTGGGCGAGATGGGCGCGGTACTGGACCGGGCGCTGCAGGCGTTCCGCACGGTCAAGGCCGCGGGGGCCGAGGAGCGCGAGACCGAGGCCGTACGCGGGGCCGCGCAGCGCGCCTGGCGCAAGGGCGTCACCGCGGCCGGCTGGAACTCCATCGCGGGCACCGCCACCTGGCTCGGCGTCCAGCTCTCCTTCCTGGCCGTGCTCGGCGTCGGCGGGCTGCGGGTGGCCTCGGGCACGCTGGAGGTATCGGCGCTGATCGCGTTCCTGCTGTACCTGTTCTACCTGACCGGGCCGATCGGGATGCTGGTGGAGGGCGCCACCCAGTTGCAGACCGGGCTCGCCGCGGTGACCCGGCTGCGGCAGGTGGAGGAGCTGGAGGTGGAGGAGCTCACGCCGGGCGCCCCGGCCGCGTCCGGCGGTACGGCTCCCGCCGCGCTGGTCTTCACCGACGTGCGCTTCCACTACAGCCAGGACCGCTCCCCCGCGCTGGACGGGGTGTCCTTCGAGGTGCCCGCGGGCAGCATGACCGCGCTCGTCGGGCCCTCCGGGGCGGGGAAGTCCACGATGTTCGCGCTGCTGGAACGGTTCTACGAGCCGGACGGCGGGTCGATCACGCTCGACGGCCGGGAACTGCGCGACATCCCGCTGCCCGAACTGCGCGCCGCGCTCGGCTACGTCGAGCAGGACACGCCGGTGCTGGCCGGGACGCTGCGGGAGAACCTGCTGTTCGGCGCGCCCGAGGTGACCGAGGACGAGGTGGCCGCGG
This sequence comes from Spongiactinospora rosea, assembly GCF_003315795.1. Lineage (GTDB taxonomy): Bacteria > Actinomycetota > Actinomycetes > Streptosporangiales > Streptosporangiaceae > Spongiactinospora > Spongiactinospora rosea. The sequence continues at coordinate 9,479 of NZ_QMEY01000025.1, read as the reverse complement.
TGATCGCCCGCACCCAGCTCACCGACCTGGTGAACCGCCTGCCGGAGGGCCTGGAAACGCAGGTCGGCCACCGCGGGCTGATGTTGTCCGGCGGCGAGCGGCAGCGGGTCGCCATCGCCAGGGCGCTGCTGCGCAAGCCCCGGGTGCTGCTGCTGGACGAGGCCACCTCCCAGCTGGACGCGGTCAACGAGCTTCGGCTGCGCGAGGTGATCGAGGAGGTCGCGGCCACCACCACCGTGCTGGTGATCGCCCACCGGCTGTCCACCGTGACCAGCGCCCGGCAGATCGTGGTCCTTGAGGCGGGCCGGGTCCGCGCGGCGGGCGGCCACACCGAGCTGGTGGCCGCCGACGAGCTGTACCGCGAGCTGGCCACCACGCAGTTCGTGGCGAGCGGGGAGGCGATGGCGGGCAACGCCGGGTAGCCCGGCGCAGTTCACGATCGGAACAATTCAAGATCGGTTCGATCCACGGGATTCGGAGCGCCGAATAGCCGGTCGAGGACCCGGCCGGACCTCGTCGCAAGTCCGGCGGCCGGCTGCGGCCGGCCGCATTCTGGTCGAAGGGACCGAACCGACATGCATTTACGGATAGATCGGCGCGCCCTGATCGGGCTGGGCCTGGCGGGGGCGCTGGCCGTCTCCTCCATCGGCCTGCTCCGCGCCGACACCGGCACCGCGTCCTCACACCGCGAGGCTCCCGGCATCTCCGGTGACCCGCGCAACGACAACACCGACGTCTACGCCTTCGTCAGCCCTGACAAGCCGGACACGGTGACGCTGCTGGCCAACTGGATCCCGTTCGAGGAACCGCAGGGCGGGCCCAACTTCTACACGTTCGACAACGACTCCCGGTACACCATCAAGATCGACAACGATGGCGACGCCAAGCCCGACGTCGTCTACCAGTGGACGTTCCGCGAGCAGGACAAGCGCGGCAACACCACGTTCCTGTACAACAACGGGCCGGTCACCTCGCTGGACGACCCGAACCTGCTGTACCGGCAGTACTACACCCTCAAGCGGATCACCGAGTCGGGCACCAAGACCCTGGTGTCCGATGGCGTGGTCGCGCCCAGCAACGTCGGCCCGGCGTCCATGCCGAACTACGGCACGCTGCGCGCGCAGGCGATCACCGGGCTGCCCGGCGGCGGCAAGACCTTCGCCGGTCAGGCCGACGAGGCGTTCTTCCTGGACCTGCGGATCTTCGACCTGCTCTACGGAGGGGACCTGTCGGAGGTCGGACAGGACACGACAAAGGGCTACAACGTCCACACGCTGGCCCTCCAGGTGCCCGCGGACGAGCTCGCGCTGAAGGGCGACGCCACCCGCAACCCGGTCATCGGCGTGTGGTCCACGACCGACAAGAAGGGCAGCGACGGCTTCGTCCAGGTGTCCCGGCTCGGCAACCCGCTGGTCAACGAGGTCGTCGTGCCCGCCGGGCTGAAGGACGCCTTCAACGCCCTGCCCCCGGCCAAGGACGCGGGCGTGCCCGCGCTGGTCAAGCGGGTCACCGACCCCGAGGTGCCGCGGCTGATCGAGGCCATCTACGGCATCAAGGCCCCGGCCACCCCGCGCGATGACCTCGTGCAGATCTTCCTGACCGGGATCGCCAAGGCGAACGGCCCGATCAAGGCGGACCTCAACTCGCAGATTCTCAACAAGGACGCGGACCCGGACCAGTTCCGCCCCTCGGAGATGCTGCGGCTGAACACCTCGATCCCGCCGAGCAAGGACCCCGACCGGCTCGGTGTGCTGGCCGGTGACCTGGCGGGCTTCCCCAACGGCCGCCGCCTGGCCGACGACGTGCTGGACATCGAGCTGCAGGCGCTGGAGGGCGCGGCGCGCACCGGCGAAATCGTGCAGGCGCTCAAGGCGGGCGACAAGGTCGACAAGAACGACAAGCCGTTCGGGGCGACCTTCCCCTACATCCCGCTGCCCAGCAACAAGGCCGTCAACAAGAACTGACCCGTGCCGCGGGGCCCGCCGTTCCGGCGGGCCCCGCGCCCGTCATCCTTTCCCCGACCTTGGACCGGGCCGACATGAACCTGAAACGCAAGGCCGCGCTGCCGGTCGCGGCGATCGCGGTGGCCGTGACGCTGACCGCCGTCGCCCTGCTCATCCCCTCCTCCGCGCCGCCGTCCGCGACCGCCGCGCCCGCGGCGGCCGAACGCCCGGCGGGCTCGGCCGCCGACCTCGACCGCACGGTGACCGCGCTGCGGACCCGCCTCGCCCGGCTGCCCAAGGACCACCAGGCGTGGGCGGCGCTCGGATCGGCGCACGTCGAGCAGGCCAGGCTGACCGCCGACCCCGGGTACTACCCCAGGGCCGAACGCGCGCTGGCCACCTCCCTGCGCCTGGCCCCCGGCAACGCCGCCGCGCTCACCGGGCAGGCCGCGCTCGCCGCCGGGCGGCACGACTTCGCCGGGGCGGTGCGCCTGGCCACCGCCGCGACGCGGGCCAACCCGTACGGTCCGGGCGCGTACGGCGTGCTCGCCGACGCGTACACCCAGCTCGGCAGGCTCGCCGACGCCGACCGGGCGATCAAGTCGATGATGGGCCTGCGCCCCGGCGTGGCCGCCTTCACCCGCGCCTCCTACGCGGCCGAGCTGCGCGGCGACCTCGGCCAGGCGCGGGCCATGCTGCGGTCGGCCCTGCGCGACGCGTTCTTCCCCGCCGACGTCGCCTACTGCCGGCACCGGCTGGGCGAGCTGGCGCTGCGCTCGGGCGACCTGCGCGCGGCAGGCGCGGAGTACGACCACGCGCTCGCCGCCTACCCCTCCTACCTCCCGGCGCTGGCGGGCAGGGCCAGGGCCGCCGCGCTGGCCGGGCGGCTCGGCGAGGCCGCCGAGGGCTACCGCGCGGTGGTGGCGCGGCTGCCGCTTGCGCAGTACGTGATCGAGTACGCGGAGGTGCTGTCGGCGGCCGGGCGGGACCCGGCGGCGCAGTGGCGGCTGCTGCGCGGGATCCGCGAGCTGGGCGCGGCCTCGGGGGTGCGCGATGACCTGACGTGGGCGGAGTACGAGGCCGACCACGGGGACCCGGCGCTGGCCGTGCGGCACGCGCGGGCCGAGCACGCGCGCAACCCCAACCTCGCCGCCGCCGACGCCCTGGCCTGGGCGCTGCACCGGGCGGGCCGGTCGGCGGAGGCGCTGCCGTACGCGCGGCAGGCCACCTCGACCGGGTGGCGCAACGCGCTGGCCCGCCACCACCGGGCCGAGATCGAGCGGGCGCTGGGTGAGGACGCCGCGGCCCGGCGTTCGGCGCGGCTGGTCCGGAGCTACGATCCGGCGTTCGATCCGAGGCTGCCCGCGCTCGGCAGGCCGTCGTGATCGCGCTGGTGCTGGCCGCCGCGCTGGCCGCGCATCCGCTCGGGAACTTCACCGTCAACCACTACAACGGGCTGCGGGTGCTGCCGGACCGGGTGGAGAACGTCGCGGTGGTGGACGCCGCCGAGCTGCCCACGTTGCAGGCCGCCCCGCAGGTGTCCGCGTCGGGAACCGGGCGGTACGCGGCCGCCCGATGCGCCGAACTGTCCCGGGCGCAGCGCCTGACGGTGAACGGGACGGCCGTCCCGTGGCGGGTCTCGGGGGCCTCGTTCGCGTACGAGCCGGGCCAGGGCGGGCTCTCGACCAGCAGGCTCACCTGCCGCCTCACCGCGCCCGCGGACCTTTCCGGGCGCGCGTCGGTGGAGTTCGCCGACGGCTTCCTGACCGACCGGATCGGCTGGCGCGAGGTCACGGCGGTGCCGGAGGGCGTACGGCTGGCGGCGTCCTCGGCCCCGGCCGTGAGCGTCAGCGACGGCCTGCGGGCCTATCCGGAGGATCTGCTGTCCAGCCCGCCCGACCAGCGTTCGGCGCGGTTGTCGGTCGCGCCTGGCACCGGTACGGCGGCGGGCGCGCCGCTGCCGGGACCGCTCGCGGCCGGGCCGCTGGGGGACGCGCTGGCGTCGATCGACCGGACGTTCACCTCGCTGACGGGGGCCGGGACGCTGACCGTGCCGCTGGGGCTGCTGGCCGTACTGCTGGCGGCGGTGCTCGGCGCGGGGCACGCCCTGATCCCGGGGCACGGCAAGACCATCATGGCCGCCTACCTCGCCGGGCGGCACGGGCGGCGCAGGGACGCCCTGATCGTCGGCGCGACGGTCACCGCCACGCACACGGCGGGGGTGATCGTGGTGGGGCTGCTGCTGAGCGCGTTCTCGGCGCTGGCGGGCGAGGCGGTGCTGAGCTGGCTGGGCGCGGTGAGCGGCGTGCTGATCGCGGCCATCGGCCTCGGCCTGCTCCGATCTGCGCTGGTTCATCGTCGTCGCGATGTGGGTCACGGGCATGGGCATGGGCACGGGCATGGGCACGGGCCTTCGCGGCGGGGGCTGGTGGGGATGGGGGTCGCGGGCGGGCTGGTGCCCAGTCCGTCGGCCCTCGTCGTACTGCTGGGGGCCATCGGGCTCGGCCGTACGTGGTTCGGGGTGGCGCTCGTCGCCGCCTACGGCCTGGGCATGGCCGTCACGCTCACCGCCGCCGGGCTGCTGCTGGTCAGGGTCTCCCACCGGCTGCTGACCACACCAGGGGCCTGGTTGTCACGGCTGGCTCCGGTGGGCACCGCCGCGATGGTGTTCCTGCTCGGCGCGGGCCTGGCGGTGCGCAGCCTGATGGGGGCGGTCTGAGTCAGTCGTCCACGGCGGGCAGGTCGAAGTCGGTCGCGGGGTCGAGGTCGCCGTCCTCGGCCCTGCGCAACTTGATGTCATCGGCCCACGCGTACGCGAACCGCCGGATCTCGTGCACCCGCTCCTCGGGGACATCGAGGGCCAGGAAGTCGGTGTCGGCCACCAGATCGACGCCTTCCAGGCGCATGACGAGGTCCTCCAGGGAGAAGTCCTCGTCGTGCAGGCGGGCCAGATGCTCCAGCTCCCGGTACGGGTGGAGCCGCCCGGCCTCCGCCGCGTCGCGGAAGTCGCGGGCCAGTCCCCGCTCGTGGAGATCGCGCAGCCGCAGGCCGATCGCGTCGGGCAGTGCCACGACGGGGACATCGCCGCACCTGACGGGCGCGGCCTGAAGGGCCTCGCGCAGCAGGGCGAGCCGGCAGGTCTGCCCGGTGACCGGCTCGCTGATCAGCAGCAGGGACGCCCTCGGCCCCGACTCCAGATCGCCTACCACGAGCCCCGCCGCCCGGCACGCCTCGGCGGCGGCCCAGGCCACCCCTGCTGGCGGCTCCTCCCCCGTCACCGCGAACCGCAGGCTCTCCCCTGGCCGCTCGGCGAGCCCGTGCGCCAGCACGGCGTGCCCACCGGCCAGTGCCAGCCCGTACCGCTCGGCGACGGGCAGTAGCACCGACACCAGCCGCTCATGGAACTCCGGAAGCCTCAGCTCATCCATCCGGCCCGAGCCCCCGCATCATGCTCTCCCACGCGTTCCGATAGCCCGGCCCGAGGCCCATCCGCAGCAACGGCCAGTCCGCGGCGAGCAGGCCGGCGTTGAGGTAGGTCTCCGCGTCCCGCCTGCCGCCGCCGGTGATCACCGTGCGGTACATGCTCATGCGCAGCCGGCGGTCGGCGAGGTCGAACCGCGTCAGCCCCGACCACGCCAGGTGGGGTGGAAGCTCGACGACGCCGCTGGACGGGCCGCGCAGGGCGTCCAGGGAGGGCGGGACCCGCCCTGAGAGTCCGGTGGTGCGGGGCGGGAGCGGGGCTGCCATGGTCACAGTATGCCCACTGCGGGTCATCGGGCGGTCCAGGTGCGGGCGGCGGGGATGATGTCCTCGACCGGGGGGACATCTGGATACCAGGTGCGTTCCCATTCGAGCGAGATCCAGCCGTCGTAGGCGGCCTCGGACAGGGTGTCGTGGACGGCGTCCAGCGGCACGCCGCCCTGGCCGAGCGGGACGGGGGTGGGGTCCTCGGGGGAGGCCGCGTCCTTGATCTGCACGTAGCCCAGGTGGTCGCGCAGGGCCGCGTACGTCTGCGCCGGGGTCTCGCCCGACCGCCAGGTGTGCAGGGTGTCCCAGACGGCCCCGGTCGCGCCGGGCACGCCGGCCGCCGCCAGGAGCCGCCGCACGGCCGCGCCCGTGGGGTGGGAGTCGTGCGTCTCGACCAGCACCCGTACGCCCGCCGCCAGCGCGTGCGGCGCGATGGCGCGCAGCCGCCGCGCGGCCCGTTCGTCGTCGTCCAGCGAGCCGTCCCCGCCGGGGAACACCCGGACGAAGGGCGCGCCCAGGTCGGCGGCCAGGCTGACGTCGGCGCGCAGCGCGCCGAGCACGGTCTCGTCCGGCCCGGCGGACGCGATGCGCACATTTCCGGAGATCGCCGCCGCCCGCAGCCGGGACCTGGCCAGCAGGCCGCGCGCGTTGGCCCGTTCCGGCTGGCCCATCCCCGCGTGGACGCCGGTGTCGGGGTGCGCGCGCAGTTCCAGCCCGTCGCAGCGGCCCGTCATGGCGATGAGGCAGGCGTCCGCCAGCCCCGCGCCCGGCATGCCGAGGGTGGACACGGCCAGCGGCCACGGTGCCGTCATGGCAGCCTCCTGGTGCTCTCGCGGATGACGACCTCGGCGGCGACGGACTCCGTGGCCACGGCCTCGGTGCCGAGCGCCAGCTCGACGGCACGTCTCCCCATGCCGGCCAGCGGCAAACGTACCGTCGTGAGCCCGGGGGTGAGATCGCGCAGGGTGGGGATGTCGTCGAACCCGGCGACGGAGATCTCGCCGGGCACGCCCGCCCCGGCCGTGCGCAGCGCGGCGAGCGCGCCGGTCGCCATCACGTCGTTGACCGCGAACAGGCAGGTCACGTCGGTGCCGTCGGCCCACAGGCGGGCCGCCGCGGCGTACCCGCCGTCGCGGTCGAACGCGCCGGGCACCACCAGCGGCGGCGGCAGGCCGAGCGCGGCGACCCCTTCGGCGAACCCGGCGAGGCGGTCGGCGGCGGTGAGCAGGCCCGGCGGGCCGGACAGTACGGCGAAGCGGGTGTGGCCGAGCCCGGCCAGCGCGACGGCGAGGGCCCGCGCGCCGGTGCGGTTGGCGGGCACGACGGTGTCCACGCCCAGCAGGTCCTGGCCGATCACCGCGGCCCTGCCGCCGCTCGCGGCGAACCGGCCGAGTTCGGTGCGCAGCCGCAGGGTCACCGCCTCGTCCTCGGTACGGCTGCCCGCGAGCACGATGGCCCGCACCCGCTGGGCGCGCAGCGTGGCGACGTACCCGATCTCGGCCTCGGAGTCGCGTAAGGTCGTGCCGACCATGACCGTGAGGCCCCGGGTGTCGGCGGCGCGCACGACCGCGTTGGCGATCTCGGCGAAGTAGGGGTCGGACAGGTCGTGGACCACCAGGCCGAGGATGTCGCTGGCGCTGCGGGCCAGCGCCTGGGCCGCGCGGTTGGTGGTGTAGCCCAGTTCGGTGGCGGCGCGCTGGACGCGTTCGCGCAGGACCTTGCCCACCTGGCGGGTGCTCCCGTTGAGCACGCGCGAGGCGGTGGCCAGGGAGACTCCCGCCCTCCGGGCGACATCTTCGAGTGTGGCGTCTCGCGGCATGCCTGGCCTTTCGGATGATCGGACGAGCGAACGCGTTTCCCCCGAAATATCCGGCGCACGCTCCCCGCCGTACCTCAGTGCCGCTTGATCCGGCGCGGCGAGGGCAGGTCGTGACGGCCGGAGACGAACTCCTGAACGGCGATCTTGGCACGGATCACCGGGTGCCGCCAGCGTTGTTCGCGGCGTAGCGCGCGGGCCATCTTGCCGGGCCTGGGCCGCCGCGACCCGGGGGCGAAGAACCAGCGCGCCCACGGCGATGCGGGCCGCGCCAGGCGTACCGCGCCGACGATCAGCAGCACCGGCACGAACAGCCCTGCCAGCCCGGTCCAGATCTTGCCCTTGAGCAGCGTGGCGACCGCGAGCAGCAGGTTGGCCACCAGTACGCCGGGCGCGAAGAACGGCTCCGAGCTCAGCGGCAGCGCGCTCAGCGGCTCGGGCAGCTCCCAGGCCAGCGGGCGCAGCCCGATGAGCAGCATGCCGGTGACCGCCACGGCCACGAAGACGGCGTCGACCGAGGCCCGGCCCTCCTCCGACCAGTAGACGTCGCGCAGGTGCAGGATCAGCGCGAACTCATCGAGCACCAGCGCCGCGCCGACGCCGAAGACGGCCGCGGTGACCGCGTGCCAGCCTTCCGAACCCTCCGCCACGACCAGCCCGGACACGCCGCCGAAGAGCATCAGCACCACGCCGAACACCACGTGGTGGACGTGGACGTCGCCCACGCTGACGTTGGAGAACCACCAGCGCACCCGGGCCCGGATCAGCCGGACGTTGATGCGGGTGAACACGAACGCCAGGATCAACGCCGCGAAGAAGCAGAACAGCGGCAGTCTGCCGCTGTCCACGATGCGTGCCGCGAACCAGTCCCCCATTTGTCGTCCGCCTTCGATGGTAGGGCGATCCGGCGAGCGGTGCGGCCATCCGTCAGGCCAGGAACCCGCGCAGCAGCGCGGCGGTGGCCTCCAGGTGCTCGGCGACGGCGTGGTAGGCCGCCGCCGGGTCGCCGGCCAGGATCGCGGTGACGATGGCCCGGTGCTGGACGGCGGCGTGGTCGATGTTGGGCTGCAGGATCGGGATCGCGTTGAGCAGGTGGGCGATCCGGAGGCGCGCGTCGGCGCACGCCCCGGCCAGCAGCGTGGAGCCGGTGAGTTCGGCGATCGACAGGTGGAAGGCGGTGTCCAGGCGGCGGTAGTCGTCCGGGTCGGACCCGTTGACGTCGGCCAGGCGGCGGCGGAGGGTGTCGCGCTGGTGCTCGCTGAGCGTGGCGGCGGCGAGGACCTGGGCCGCGCCGCACTCGACCGCCATCCGGAAGTCGAGCGCGTCGGCGAGGCCCTGTCCCATGTCGGCGACGGCCTTTCGCAGGTCGGCGGGTTCGGAGTCGGCCTCGCGGTAGATCACGAAGGCGCCGCCGTACCGGCCGCGGCGCACCTGGAGGTAGCCCGCGTCGGCGAGGTACTTGATCGCCTCGCGCAGGGTGACCCGGCTGATGCCGAGGCGTACGGCCAGCTCGCGCTCGGCGGGCAACCGCTCCCCCGGCGGGACGACGCCGAGCTTGATGGCGCGCAGCAACCGCTCGACGGTCTCCTCGAACGCGTTTCCCGCACGCACCGGCCGCAGCACGGCGTCCAGGCGCGGTGAGTCTTCCAAATATCACCTCCGGCCCTTACCAAGATTACCCTGCGCGCGCCTCCAATGGTCTGAATGTGATCCAATGAGCGTCTCCTCAGAGCGTGTTTGAGAAGATCGCTTAGGGTGGTTCATGGGCAGATGTAGCGGGGTTGCCGTCGTGCGGGTCCGCCCCGGGTGAGACGCCGGGCCATGCCGCCGATGGCCGCCCAGCGGATGAGAGCTTCGGAGACCGTGGGGTCGCGTTCGTAGTCGCGGGCCAGGCGGCGGCAGGCGGTCAGCCAGGCCAAGGTCCGCTCCACCACCCAACGCCGGGAAATGACGGCAAAGCCCCGCTGGTCAGG
>NZ_QMEY01000024.1 GCF_003315795.1 Spongiactinospora rosea | reverse complement strand
GTCGTCCGGCCCGGACGCTGCCCGTCATCGACCTCGGCCTGCCGGATCCACGTCCGCAACGCCTCCCGATGCACCCCGAGCTTGTCTGCGACCCGGGCGATCGCGCCTGTCCGCTCGCCCGTCTGCTCACGAAGCTCAAAGACCATCCGAACCGCACGTTCACGCAGTTCAGAGCTGTACTTCCTCGGTGGTGCCATAGCTCCTCACCCTTCCAGGTTCAGGAGCCTCCAACCAACCCGGGGTGATCCATGTCGTTCTCTGCCATGAGGGTCAGGGCCGCCCACTCGCGGTCTGCCCGGCGTCGTTCATCGACCTTGTAAAGCTTGATGCAGGTCTCGTGGCCGGAGTCCGCCCAGCCGTACGCCAGGTTGTTTCGGCCGCCGGTGAGCGGACGCAGCGCCCATGCCTCGCACACGGCGTCGATCCCGGCTTGGTCGCCGATGGCGAGCGCGGTGCGGAGTTCGGACAGCAGCCTGGTCGGTGTTGGGGCGTGCATGCAGGCTCCATGATGATGCTGTGATTGCGCTGGTCAGCCTATGCATGGTCGGCTGGGTGTGCCGGGGTTCCGTTGGGGTTGGTCTGATGGGCGGCTAATTGTTGGACGTGTGCTGGACGGCCTGCACGGTGGACATGGAGCCGGATTGGCGCTGGATAGGGTCAGTGGGCGTATTAGCCGTCCCTGCAGGTGCATCTGGACGACGATGCCATCGGGATCGGCCGGTAGGCCGACCTCTGTTGCCCATGCTGTGGTGAGCCTTGGCCTGGAAACAGGCGAGCCCGCGCTGCGCGGCTCACTTTTCTGGTTCGAGTTGTGTGCCCCGGTAGATACATAGGAAAGCCGAGAGCGAATCGGCATGGATGGTTGACCGTGCCCCTTGGAGCGTCGTTCTCTGTGTGAGAAAGTTCCCGCAAGCTTCTCCATGGAGGCAGGCATGAGGATCACGTTCTTGGGTTCGACCTCGCAGAACGGCGGCTCGCCGACCCTCTACGCGACGGACCGGAACAGTCTCGTGGTGCGCGGCTACCGGATCACGGACCCGCAGGCGCTCGCCGATCTCGGCGAAGTGCCCGCGGGCGAGGCCGACATCGAGATCCCGCTGGAGTTGCTGCGGTACTACACGCCACCCACCGCCCACGACGAGGCGACGAGCACGCCGACGGCAGAGGACAGGGCGAAGGAGGGGCGTTGACGCTGGTCTCCGGTGAGGCGTTCGGTGATCTGTTCAGGTCATTCGAGCGCACGGCGTTCCGGCTGGAACCGCGGGAGCGTTACAACTCTCCCGGTGAGCAGGAGCCACTTCGCCGGTTCCTTGCCGGCGAGCCGGATGACCTGGCCTGGAACAGGCCCTGGCTTGATCTGATGGCCGAGCACACGATCAAGCGGAAGTTCGTGCACCGGGTACGGGTGGTGTCGGTCCCGTTGTCGGAGTACTCGCGCTTCGGCCTGTGGTGCGCGCAGTTCGCCCTCCAGGCCGGTGAGGACATCCGCTACCTTGATCGAGCGCAAGCGCAAGGCCTGCCCCAGGACGACTACTGGCTGTTCGACTCCAAGTGGGCCGCTGTGCTGCGATTCGACGACGATGACGTGCTGCTCGGCGCTGAGATCGTCACTGATCCGGCCACTGTCGCGGAGCTGGCGGCCGGTCGTGACGATGCCTGGCATCGAGCGGTCACCCGGGACCAATTTCTCGCAAGTCTGGCAGGGAGTAGGGCGCCTGAGTAGAAAAGGACGCGTGACCAGCGTCCAAAGGGCCAGAGAGGCGCTCGGCACCAAGCTGCGCATCCTGCGTACTTCCGCCGGCCTGACCGGCCGGGAGCTTGCCGAACGTCTCTCCTGGCCTGCCTCCAAGATCTCCAAACTGGAGAACGGGAAGCAGACTCCCAGTGAGGGCGACGTCATCGCATGGGTGAGCGCCACGAGCGATGACGAGCAGGATGCGGCATCGGCGCTGGCCATGCTGCGCACCATGGAGTCGGCGCACGCGGAGTGGCAACGGCTGCTCAGCGGGGGCGCCCGCCACCATCAGAACACCTGGGCGGAGATGGAGCGTAAGTCCGCACGGCTGCGCGTCTTCGAGCCGGCCTTTGTGCCCGGCCTGCTTCAGACGGCGGGATACGCCCGGCATCGCCTTGCCCAAGCCGTCGCGGTGTTCGGCCTCGGCGACGACATCGACGACGCGGTTCGCGCCCGGCTGGCCCGCCAGGAGATCCTCTACGACCAGCGTAAACGCTTCCACTTTGTGATCACGGAGGCGGTTCTGCGATATCGGCTCTGCCCGCCGGCGCTGATGCTGGCCCAGCTCGATCGATTGGTCGCCGCCTCTACCTTGCCCAATGTCCGGCTGGGCGTGATCCCGTTCGAGGCGCCGTTCGTGATCGCTCCAGGCTCCGGGTTTTGGATCTTCGACGACCGTCAGGTCCTTGTGGAGATCTTCTCGGCTGAGTTGACCTTGACCCAGGATCAGGAGATCGACCTGCATGGGAAGGTGTTCGGGGCCATGTCCTCGGTCGCGTCCTACGGAGCGAACGCTCGCGCGGTCATCACCGGGGTGATGGAGGACCTACACGCGGGCCTGCCCGACGATGATGACGCAGACTCGTAGCTCGATGTTTCGCTGCGCTGCTGGATAAGGCTGAGTCCCGAGAAATCTCTAGAAACATCCTCGATCCTCGGGCGGCGCGCATGCCACGCTAGCGGCGACATCCACGGTCCGTGCCTGGAGAGTGTCTGTGAGCACACCGTTCTCTTCCTGCTGCCGCAGGGCATTGCGGCGGCACCTCCGTGCCACACCGGCAGGGGGGTCGAGCATCGCAAGGCCGTCAGGCTCGCGGACCGACGGTGGCCTGCTCGCTCCAGGCCACGTTGCCGACCGGCCCTACGATCAGAAGGAGGGAGATCATGGCTGCTCAGACACCGGGCCTGACGGGCTCCGATGCCGATCTCGCGGACCTGTTCAGGTTGGACATCACATTCATCGAGCACGGGCCGAACGCGAACGCAGTGATCGCCATGACGGACGACAACTGTGGCACCACCTGCCCGAGCACCTGCACCACTTCGGCCGGCGCATAGCCCGGCCCGCAGGCGCTTCCCGCGACGGTGGCAAGAGCCTGCCTTCTGGCGGCGCCTCTACGGCCAGCGGGTGCTCGTGATGCCGTCTGATACGGATCGATATCGATTCCGGCGGATGGACAGCGCGCTACTGCGAGCCGCCACCCAACCCGGGGAACCGACGCTGCCACTGTGGCCGACGCCGGAGGAGTCGGCGAAGGCCGGACCTGACCGATGGGTCGCGTGGTTGCGTCAGACCTGGACCGACGAGCGGATCGCTGATTCCGTTGAGGTCGCCAGTCCAGCCTTGGCCGCTCGGATCGAGGCTGTGGTCGGTGGAGCGGTGATCGATGCGCGGCGGGCGCGGCGGATGGCGCTTGCGCTCGCCCGCTATGTACTGCGGGCCAGGTCACGTGCGATTCCGTACGGGCTGTTCGCGGGCGTGGTTCCGGCTGAATTCGGTGCCGTGCCTGATGTGCGGTTCGGGCAGCGGCATCGTGGTCGGCTGAGGCCGAGTGCCGAGTGGCTGGACATCGTGATCTCTCGTTTTGAGCACGACCTGGCGCTGCTGCCCCGCCTTCCCGTGGTCGCCAATACGCTGTGCCGGGTCGTCGGTGACCGGCTGCGGGTTCCCGTTAGGGGCGCCGACGACACAGGCTCGCGCGAGGTTTCCTTACGGCTGACGCCCGCGGTGGCCTTCGTCATGGACGTTGCCGTATCGCCGGTGCCGTTCGGAGATCTGGCTGCGAAACTGGCGGCGAAGTTCCAAGGCGCGTCCTTGGAGGAGATCGACGCGCTGCTCGGCGAGCTGGTGACGCGGCAGGTGTTGATCACCGGTCTGCGCCCGCCCGCGACCAGACCGGACCCTCTTGAATATCTCCTCGATCAGCTCTACGCGCTCGGCGCGGACACCTTGCCGCATCTGGCCTGCCAGATTCGCATGCTGACCGAGATCCACTCAAGTATGGCCAAGTTGAGCAACGTGCAGATCTTCTCCGGGGAGAGCCGGAGTTCGCGCGCCAGCGTGATGGAGAGCATGCGCGAACTCGCACCGGCAGGCGACGCACCGCTGGTCGTCGATGTGCGGATGGATGGGCGCATCGTCTTGCCGGACACGGTTGGCCATGATGTGGAGAGGGCCGCCGAGGTACTGGCCCGCCTTGCCGCCTACCGGCAGGGCACGCCCGCCTGGCGTGAGTATGCCGAACGGTTCGCACGCCGATACGGACCCGGGGCGCTGGTCCCTGTCACTGAGCTTGTCGATCCCGTGCTGGGCATGGGCTACCCGGCGGGATATCCCACTTCTGCGCCAGCGACCCCGCCGACGCTCACGGTGCGTGATGAGCGTCTGCTCGCATTGGCACAGCGTGCGGCACTTGATGGTGCCACCGAGGTCATTCTGACCGACACGATGATCACAGAGTTGCGGACATCGGAAGAAGAAGCCCATTCTCGGCTGCCGCCGCATCTGGAGCTCAATGTGCAGGTGTACGCCGAATCGCTCGACGCCCTGGCGAAGGGAACGTTCACGGTACGAGTGCTCGGTGTCTCACGCGCGGCCGGGACCATGACCGGGCGCTTCCTCCCCCTGCTGGAGCCGACAGACAAGGCGGGATTGGTGGCCGCGCTCACCCGCCTGCCTACCGTCACGGACCAGGCCACCGCCCTCCAGTTGTCATTCGCACCGCTACACGTCCGGGCCGATCACGTGGTGCGCGCTCCCCGCCTATCGCCGTCTGTCATCAGCCTTGGTGAACATCCCGACCCGGCAGCGGACCAGGTCCCGCTGAAGGACGTGGCGGTCGGCTGCACAGCCGACCGTCGATTGTTCCTCGCCTCGATGTCCCGGGAGTGCGTGATCGAAACACTGGCTCCGACGTCCTTGAACTACCGGTCCGCCGCGCACACTCCTCCACTCGCCCGATTCCTGGCCGAGCTCTCCCGCTCCTCCACCACACAGGTCACCGGATTCGACTGGGGTGCGGCCGGTGGGCTGCCGTTTCTGCCCGCGCTGCGGTACGGCCGCATTGTCTTGAGCCCTGCTCGCTGGAGGCTGTCCCACGCCGATCTGCCCGGTGCGCAGGCGCCCTTCGCCGAGTGGATCGACGCTCTGCACGCATGGCGTGAGCGGCGCCATGTGCCCACCCAAGTCCTGCTCGCTGAAGGCGACCAGCACCTACTTCTCGCCCTCGATCAACATGGTCCGGCTGAGCTGCTGCGCGATCATCTGAACCGCGCCGGGCGGGCGACGTTGATCCAGGGTCCCGAGCCCAGCGACCTCGGATGGTGCGGAGGGCGGGCCCACAGCCTCGTCGTCCCGCTTATCTCGACCCAACCGTCGGCACCATCGCCCCATGTGGGTGCTTCGACAGTGATCCGCCTGCGTGACGAGGGGTCCATGCCGGGGGCGCGACCTCGTTTGGATGCCGAGCTGTCAGTCGCCGCTGACGTACAAACCCAGGCCCTCCTCCGCATACCCGACCTGATGAAGTCACTCAGCCCTATCACCGTGTGGTGGTTCGACCGCCACGGCGACCGCGAGGCGGTCTTGCACTTGCACATCGTGCTGCCCGGGGAAACGGGCTTCGGGGAGGCGGCCGAGGCCCTCGGTTCGTGGGCCGGCGCGCTTCGCGCGCAGGGGCTGCTGCGTGAACTCCGGCTTGCCGGCCACACCCTCCAGGCTGGGCAGTGGAGGACCAGTGAGGTACTGGCCGCGGCCGAGCGTGTGTTCCACACCGACTCCCGAGTCGTCCTCTCCCAGCTCACCATGCCCCACGGATTCGACGCGGCAGTAGTCGGCGCGGCGAACCTCGTCGCGTTGGCCACCGGTTTCCTCGGTGGTCCTGATCAGGCGATGCGCTGGCTCACCGACCGACCTCGGCTTCGCCCTGCCCCCTCGCCCGTGCCCCGCCGAGTCCATGCCGACGCGGTCCATCTCGCGAATCCGGCTGAGGGCTTCGCCGCCCTCCACCTCGGGCTCGGCAGCACAGCGGCCGATCGTGAGGCGTGGCAAGAACGCGCCCAGGCACTCGACACCTGCCGGTACATGGCACGCCAGGACGAGCGCAACGACCTGGATGCGATGCTGGCTGCGCTGTTCGACGCCCACGCCCGGCGGGCCTTCGGTGCGGATGACGTCCAGCGCCACCTCAGCCTGCATCTCGCGCGCGCCGCCGCTCTCGCCTATCTGCACGCGAAGGGAGCAGCGTGAGCTCGACCGCCCCGGCCGCCCGGTTGCCGGCCGACAGTGAGGCCACCGAGCAGATCGCGGATCGACTCGCCGAAGAGCTCGCCGTACCGCCACGGCTCGATGACCGGTTGCCGGGCTGGTGGCCGCAGTCCCTCGCCCACGGTGGCGTCGGCATCGCGCTCTTGCATATAGAGCGCGCGGCGAGCGGTAGAGCATCCTGGAGTACAGCTCAACTATGGCTGAGGTTCGCAACTTCTAGTGAACTCAGCATCGGCGCCAACGCCGGGCTCTACTTCGGAGCTCCTGCCGTGGAGTTCATGGTCCACGCCGCCGCGCCGCATCTCCACGGCCTGGCCGAGCACACCCTGCCGGCGCTTCAGGAGGCCACTGATCGCGTCATCGGTCACCGCCTGGAGGCGGCTCGGCACCGCCTGAACCTCCGGCGGCGACCGGCACTTGCCGAGTTCGACGTCATCCGCGGCCTGGCCGGACTCAGCGCCATCCTGCTCTGTCGCGACGACCCCGCTACCGGCCCACTCGACCAGGTGCTCGCGCACCTGGTGGCGGTGACTGAACCGCTCAGTGAGGAGCCGGACCTGCTGCCCGGCTGGTGGAGCGACTTGGCGCCTGATGGCTCGCTGTCCGTCGCCTTCACAGGCGGACATGCCAACACCGGGATGGCGCACGGAATCGCCGGTGTGCTGGCCGTGCTCGCCGTGGCTCTCCAGCGGGGATTCGCCGCCACCGGGCAGGCGACCGCCATCGCACGAATTCTGGCCTGGCTGGATCGCTGGCAGCAGCAGGGCTCGGCAAGTCCATGGTGGCCGTACTGGATCACCCGACCGATGTTGCACACAAGCGGGCCCATCGAGCGGCGGCCACAGCGTCCCTCATGGTGCTATGGAACTTTGGGCGTAGCCCGTGCACAGCAGTTGGCCGCGATCGCGCTCGGTGACCCACGCCGCCGAGCACATGCCGAGGGTGCTGCCGCGGCGGCCCTATCCGATCCGCACCAGCTTCGCCTCATCAACGACTCCTCCCTGTGTCACGGGTACGCCGGAGTGGTCCACATCGCCGGACTGATGGCCGCCGATTCACCTACGCCCCACACGCTCGCCAGCACGGTCGCGCCTCTTCTGGAGCCGCTCACGCGTCACCTCACCAACCAGCAAGACCCCGGCTGGATGGAAGGCAAAGCGGGCATCGCCTTGGCCTTGCACGCGCTGGCCGTATGCCCGCACACCGGCTGGGATCGCGCGCTACTGATCGCCTGACCCACCACACCCTCAATCGGAGAGCCGCCCGTTCATGACATCACAACGCCTCGGACAAGCAGTGCTCGCCATCCTGGCCGGGGAGTCCTGCGAAGTCGCAGCCGACCGCTTCCAGTACCCCGAACTCGATCTGCGCAACGCCGTGGAGCTGTATCGGACGGCCGGCGAGGCGGCGCTGCTGCGCCTGGCCAAACGGGCGGCCTGGCTCCAGGTCACCCTCACCAGTACATGCCAGGACAGCACCGGCCCCGGACTCTCGCACACCGCGCTGGCCCGGCTCGCGACCGAGTTGAGCAAGGCCGAGGACGACTACGTGATCGACGGCTTCCACTTCCTGTACAAGGAGGGCGGGCTACGGCTGCGCGTCCGCCCCAACAACGAAGCAGCAGAACACCGGCTGACCACCATCCTGAACAACCTCACAGCTGACAGCCAGATCAGCGGATGGACGCGTGGCATCTACGAACCGGAGGAATACGCCTTCGGTGGCCCGGCCGCCATGGAAGTGGCTCACACGCTGTTCTGCGCCGACTCCCGCATCGCCTTGACCACCGCCGGTACCGTACCCGCTCCCCACGAACCAGGTCGGCGCGAACTCGCGGTCCTGCTGGCCAGCGTCCTTCTGCGCGCGGCAGGCCTGGACTGGTACGAGCAAGGAGCGGTATGGGCGTTGGTCGCCGAACACCGCCCAGTGCCGCCGTCGCCACCGCCCGGACAGGTGGCCGATGCGCGATGCGCCATGCGCCGTCTGATGACCACCATCCCTCCGGCACACCGGGCCGGTGCGGACTGGCCCGCCCGACTGGCCGCGTTCCAGACCACCGGACGCCGACTCGCTCACCTCGCGCGTGCCGGGCAACTGCAGCGAGGCCTGCGCGCCGTCCTCGCCCACCACCTCATCTTCTCCTTCAACCGGGCAGGGCTGCCCGCCGGACAACAGGCCGTCCTTTCCTACCTCGCGAAAGAAGTCATCATGAACGAACCAGCCATCCCCACCTCCGAGGGCGACAAGAGCATCGCTGCCCAGGGGGACGCCGAAGAACAAGCCGTTCGGCTCCGGGCCCACCTGGTCGCCGGACTACGAGAGCGTGGAGTGATCCATTCGCCGCGTATCGCCGACGCCATCGCGGCCGTCCCACGGCACAAGTTCGTGCCCGGCGTGCCCCTCATGGACGCCTACGCGGACGCGGCGATCTACACCAAACACGACCCGAGTAGCGGCCAGGCGATCTCCGCCGCCTCCCAGCCCACCATCGTCGCCATGATGTTGGAGCAGCTCGATGCCCAGCCCGGCGACAACGTGCTTGAGGCGGGCGCCGGGACCGGCTACAACGCCGCCCTGATCGGCCACCTGGTCGGCCCGCAAGGAAACGTCGTCACGCTGGACGTGGACGACGACCTGATCGCCGACGCCCGGGCGAACCTCCAGGCGGCCGACATCGGCAACGTCACGCCGCTCGTGCGAGACGGTGCTCTTGGCCACCCGGAATCGGCTCCCTACCAGCGGATCATCGCCACTGTGGGCGCGGGCGACGTCCCTCCCGCCTGGCTCGACCAGCTCGCGCCCGACGGACTTCTCCTCGTGCCGCTCCGAATCCGCGGCGGCGTCTCCCGCTCGATCGGATTCGTCCGCGACCACAGCGAGGGAGCCGAACACTGGCACGCCATCTCTCATGAGATGTGCACGTTCATGCCGCTACGCGGCATCGCCGATGACACTCGCCGTGTGATCCCCCTCACCGATGACGGCCAGGTCAGCCTGCACACCTACCGTGATCAGCACGTCGACTCCGATGCGCTGGCGACGGTCTTGCGACAGCCCGCCACCGAGGTCTACTCCGGGGTGATCTTCCGCAAGGGGGACCCATGGGAGTTCACCAACCTCTATCTGGCCTGCGCGCTGCCCGGCGGGATCGTGCGTATGCCCGTGGACGGCCCGGCCGTGCGATCCGGATTGGTACGGCCCCAGTTCCCCTGGGGGGCGATGGCGGCCGTGGACGGCGACTCCGTCGCCTATCTCACTCTGCGTGCGGGGCATGATGATGAGGGTCCTTACTGGGAAGGGGGCCTGATCGGACACGGCCTTCGCGGTGGTGAACTGGCTGCCCAGGTCGCCGAGCATCTACGCGTATGGGGCCATGAGTACCGTGACACCACGCCAACGATCCGCATGGCGCGAGGTCCGCATCGCGCATCGCTGACCGGCCAGTTCGTCATCGACAAGCCCCACGTCCGGCTGGCCATCGACTGGAACTGAGATGGACCGGCAGATGATAGCCCGCCGGTTCCCGCTGGTCTCCCGCTCCCGGCCCCCGGGCCTCACCCTTGCAGCCCGGGTCGCCGAACTCCGGAAGATCGTCGAGGAATCGTCCGGGCTCGACGACCTCGAGCGAGTGATCAGGGCCTGCGAAGTGTGCAACAAGGCGGCCTTGATCGCTTCAGACTGCGCTCTTCCGGACCTCGCCCGCGAGCTGTGCTGGCGACAGTACGACGCGCTCACTCAAACCCGTCCCATCCCGGCGTGGGCAGGGAAGCTGGCTCTGCAACCTGTACTGAACATCGCTCGTCAACTGATTCGCGAAGGTGATGGCGATGGCGCCTACCAGGTCCTCCACGGGCTCCTCATCGCCGCCCTGAACCGAACCGATACCGAGATCGCCGGTCGGCGGGTCGATCTGCGAGTGGTGACCGCAAGCCCGGACGATCACGAACTGTTGAGCAAGCTGCTGTGGGCGGCACTTCTCGCCGACGGCGCTCGTGCGCTCGCCCTGGCCGGACGCTGGCAGGAGGCCGCCGAGCATGCCGCCAAGAACCGCGGCGTCGGCACCCGCCTGCTCGACGGTCGCCAGGTCACCATTGTGGCCCTTGTAGAACGCGGCGACATTAACAAGGCCACTGCCATGGTGGGCGAGACTTTGCCCGCTGAACCCTGGGAGAAGGCGGTGGCCGGGCTGCTACGCGTCTACTGCCGACAGGCGGCGGGCATCGGTACCAATGAGGACACCACCGCGATGATCCTGGGCACCCTCGAACTCTTTGAGCATGCCGACCCCTCAACGGCGGTCTTCCGCACACGGGTCGGCATGACCGCTCTCGACCTGACCGCGGGCTACGACCCGGAGCCTGCCCTCCGCTTGCAGAGGGCCGTGATGACCGGAGCGATGTCGGACGCCTATGCCAGCCGAGAAGTACTTGGGCACGCCTCTCTTCGCTCGGCGATGATATCGCGACAGCAGCAAGCGATGCAGGCCATGGTTCAGGCGGCCGGCCTTGGAAACGGCGCGATACCGCACGGTCTTCTGGTCGATCTCATGGCCTCGGTCGCCAGAGCCGAGGCTCAGTTGATCCCTTTGGCCAGATCATGACCGGTGTTGCCCCTGAGGTAAGGGACTCGATTTATGCATCTTGTCCGCCGAACAGATCTCGTCACGCGAGCCGGTACTTCAGCCAGGTGTACCCGGCCCTGGCTTCACTTTGATAACCAGCGCGGGCGGACTCGGGTCCGTACACAGCCTTGTAGAGGCGGAACAGAGTCCATAGTGCTGCGACCCCTGTCACCAGATCGCCTGGCGCGGATCGCCACTCTCTCATGTCCATCAGTGAATTCTCCGCCTGCTGCGGGGTGTGACCGGCGGAGATCAGCCACGGCGTGAACATCACGGCGTCGAACCATGCAGCGCCCTGGCAGGCGAATCCCCAGTCGAGCACGAAGACGCTCCGGCCCACCATTCGGAAGGCCCCCGTGTGCATCTCATAGTGCAGCAT
Source organism: Spongiactinospora rosea (assembly GCF_003315795.1). GTDB lineage: Bacteria > Actinomycetota > Actinomycetes > Streptosporangiales > Streptosporangiaceae > Spongiactinospora > Spongiactinospora rosea. The sequence goes on along the minus strand of NZ_QMEY01000024.1, from coordinate 124,035 downwards.
CGTGTCGCCCTCCAGTCCGGCCACATCAAGCCCGTCGAGCGCGGCTCGATACATCGCACGGTCGCCTTTCGGGAGCGCGTTGTCGTCGTCCAGCATGGCGTACGCCTTGGCGAGCATGCGGGTGATGTAACCGGACAATGGCGGCACTCCCGGAGGACATGGCGTGAGCAGGTCGCCCAACCGCGCGACGGTCGCCAGTACTTCTGGCACGTCCGGGGAACCGGGTGATAGATCCGCCGGTGATCCGTCCAGGTAGGTGTGGGCGAGCGCGATCCATCCATGATCAGCGCTGGACCACGGCATGCGCGGGGCCGGCACGACGATGGGCAGGATCCGTCCGGCCTGGCGCTCCCGCTCGTACAGCCAGGCGGCCGGATGGTCGGCAGGGCACGCCTTGAGCCATGTGCCTGCGCCGGACTCGTGCAGCAGCCGGGCCGTAACGCACCGGGCGGGGCCGATGGCCCTGGACTCCGCCTTGACCACCGCGCCAAGGTACGTCTCCATGTCGGCGCGGAGCGGCTGCGGCAGGTTCTCCCATCGCATGCGCATCAGCGCTCCTCCTCTCACCGTTCGGGGCGACAGCTCCTTCGGGCGGCTCGTCGGCTTGGGCGGAGGCGGCCATCGTCATGTTCCGCACCAGACGTGTCCGGAAGACGCTCAGGCAGTCCAATGGCACCCCTCTTGGGGAGGGCGCGGGCGGGCGGCGAACCTGGGGGTGGTGGGCCGCCCGCCCACGCGGGCACGGGAGCTACCAGACTCCCTGTGCGGCGCGGTCCGGCCTGGGAAGGTGTGGGGCCGCCGCGCGTCTTGGGTAGGTGGGTGGCGCGGGCAGGGAGAAGGCCTCGTACCTGCCCGCGCCGGGCGGGCCCCCGACGGCCCGCCGTACGGCACGGCGGCGCCCATATCCGCACCACGCCGCCGTGCCCGATCATGGAATGCTCTCCCAGGCGTCACCGGCCACCGCGACGGTCGCGCCGTTCTTGCGGTAAGCGGTCAGCAGCGTCTCCCCGTACTGGTAGCCGATGCCCAGGACGGATAGGCGCGCGTACCGTACGCGGCCACGACCTGACGGGAGGGCGTCGAGGGTCTCGAACATGGCGGTCTCGGCCGTCTGTTCGTTATCGCTCACACCGCCAGCGCTGTGGTCGCGGGCTTCGACCTCCCAGACCACGAGGAGGGGGCGTGCGGTGCAGCCGAGGTGGGAGCAGTCAGACGGGAGTTGCGTCATGGGGCTCCTCCGCGATCTGCACTGGGGTCAGCAGCGCGTGGTCGTCGACCAAGGCTTCGGCGGCCCCGGCCACAGTGCCGCGATGCACGTAAAGCGGGATACCGGGTCTGAGCTCACGCGGGCTGTGCCACCAGATCCCGTCCTCTTGAACCATGGCGACGAGACCGTGGCAGACCGAGACCAAGACTCTCCTCTGATCGTCGGTGAGGTCGGTGTGGATGCCGTGCGCGGCGAGCGCGTCCTGAAGCCTTCGGGCGGTTTCCTGTAGAACTGGAGGTGCCGAAGGTTTTGGGTGGGTCGGCCGGTAGACGAGCATGAAGGCGTTCATCAGCCGGCCGCCGGGATAGTGGCGTAATCCAGCTCGGTGGTCTCTGGCGCTCTTTGGCCCGCTGTGGCGTAAGGCATGATCGACCTCCAATTGTCCGTTATGGTGTGAACGGGACATTTCTGTTACTCGGTCGTCCCGAGTGTGTAGGATTCTTGGCACCAAAGAATCTGCGGCCTGGTCACCGCGAACAACCCGCCAGAACGGGGAACATGATGCCGGGCATCCCCGTCAGACGGGGAAAAGCTCGTTGATCTGCAGTGTTGGTGTGATTGCCGGTGTAGCGTTCGATTGTAAGAACGCGGTTACTCGGGACGGTGAACGTGGCCGGCAGTCAGGGAGTTCGGCAGACCCAGATGCGGCATGCGGCGACGCTGCGCGCCCAGGGATCGACATGGGTGGAAATAGCTGAGCAAATTCACCAGAAGTTCCGCGTGAACATGCGGGTCGCTTTCCGTATAGCGCGAGGATGGAGTCAAAGCGAAGCTGCGAGGGCCTGGAATCAGCGATGGCCGGATGACCCGAAGACCAACAAGATCATTTCATATTGGGAGGCGTGGCCCCAGGCCACTGGCCGACTCCCCAGTATGGACACGCTGGGGAGGCTCGCCGAGCTGTACGAGTGCAGCGTGAGTGCCCTGCTGTCGGACCACTACGACTTCCGGCATCTTGATCAGGCGTATCAGCGCCTTGGATCCAGCGGAGCTCCGCAATCACCTGGCTCGATCGCGTCACCGGATACGGCAATGGCAGTAGCGCGAGGGGGACACATTCTTAAGCGACCGCGCCTTTCCCCCGGACTTCTCGAAGGTCTCTCCGCGATGACACAGACCTTTCGCCAGATGGACTACCTATCCGGCGCGCGAAGCGTACACAGCGAAGTCAACGCTCATCTACGCCGCATGCTGGACTTGAGGGACCAAGGTCGAACTTCCGCTACCAATAGGGAACTGCTCTGTGCCACTGCCGATGTCGCCCAACTGGCAGCATGGCTTGCGATCGATGGGCAGGAGTACTCAACCGCCAAGCGTCACTGCCGACTGGCGCTCACGGTCGCCGAAGAGGCCAAGGATCACGGCATGCATGCTTATGTGCTCGGCGTGATGAGCTACATCTCGTTGCATGCCTGCCGCGGTCATGACGCACTGAAGCTTCTGAGCGCCGCAAGTGAGATGGCCACACATGCCGTGCCGTCGGCGGTCCGCTCGTGGATCGCGGAGGCGAGGGGTGAAGCCCTCGCTCTGGCAGGTGACCAGCGTGCCGGACTCTCGTCTCTGCACGCGGCCGAGGTCGCGTTCGACAAGGTGACCGAATCGACTGCGCCGCCCTGGCTGGCCTTCTACAACAGCCCTGTTCACGCGGCTCGCCTGAAAGGAAGATGTCTCGTTCGGTTGGGGCACGCGAATGCGGCCATCGAGGTGCTGAACGACAGCCTTCGTCAACTACCCCCTACGTATGTGCGGGAACGAGGAGGCACACTGATCGATCTGGCGAACGCTCTGGCCCAGGCCGGAGAAATCGACGAGGCATGCCGCATCGCGGCGCAAGCAGACGAACTGTCTCGGGCAACCTCGTCACAACGGAACCTACGCCGACTGCGGGAACTCCTGGTAGTGCTAGTGCCATGGAACCGATCCGCCTGCGTACAGGAGCTCGCCAGCAGGCTTCTACTCAGTTGAAATCGGCGCCCACGGTGCAGCACCTTCCATGAACCGCCGCACATGGTGGGCGCTCATCCTTCTTTCTGCTCTATGGGGCGCGGCATACCCGCTCATCGAGATCGCCCTTCAGGGGCTATCTCCCGTGCATGTGGTCCTCGGGCGGGTGACCACCGCAGCGCTGATGCTCACCCCACTGGCCCTTCGCTACGGAGCCCTGCAGCCACTTCTTCGTCATCCCCGCGCGGTGATCGAGACCGCCCTGATGCAATCGACGGCTCCGCTGCTGCTGCTCACCGTTGGGCAACAGTACGTTCCGTCGGGGCTTGCCGGCATTCTCGTAGGAGCGCAGCCGCTGTTCGTCGCCCTGCTCGCGGTGCGGTTCGCGCCCGGGGAGCGACCACAGGGGTGGCCCGGCATTCTCGGGCTTTCTTTGGGCTTCCTTGGACTGATCCTTCTCTTCGGGTTCGATCTGCGCGGTGGGCGTGAGGAACTGCTTGGCGGCGTACTGCTTGTTGGTGCCGCGGTCTGCTACGCCGCTGGTGGGCTGATGATCCATCGCCGCCACGCCGACGCTGAACCGCTTGGCGTCGCCACGTGCTCCATGCTGGTAACCACCTGTGCCCTGCTCATTCCTGGCGTTCTTTCACTGCCCAGCAGCGTTCCGGACTTGTCGGTCCTCGGCGTCCTGATGGTTCTTGGGGTCGTCTGCACCGGTGGAACGCTGGTCTTGTTCTACACCTTGGTGAGCAGAGCAGGACCGGCACAGGCCGCGCTTGCCTTCTACCTATCGCCCGCGTTCGCCGTCCTCTTCGGAGTTACTCTGCTGCACGAGCGGCTGACCGCGGTGACCGCATTAGGCCTTGTAGCCATCGTGGCGGGAGCTGCCCTTGCCGGTAGATCGGAGAAGACAGCGGCCTTGTAAATTGACACGAGGCCGAGCCCACTGCGCTTCGCTCTGAGGAGCCTATGTACCCGGATTGGACAGGCCGAGCCGTTTGATGATTTCTGCGATTCCGGATTCCGGCTCGGCGAAGTGGACCACGGCCATACCGAGGTCGTGGGCGGGGGCCAGGTAGGCGGCGGTGTCGTCGGCGAAGATGCACTCGGGGGGATTGACGCCCAGGCGGTCGGCGGCGAGCTGGTAGATGGCCGTGTCGGGTTTGCTGGTGCCGACCTGGTCGGAGATGACGATGGTGTCGAAGTGGCGCTCTAGGTCGTAGGCGTCGTAGACGTTGTAGTCGCCGCTGCCCCAGGAGTTGGACAGGACGCCGGTGCGGATGCCCTGGTGCCGGGCTCGGGCGACCAGGGCGAGGACTGGCTGGTAGGGCTTCAGGTGGGCCCCGATGCGGGCGATGATGCCGCGGCCGGGGATGCCGAGCGCGCCGCCCAAGGTCTCCTCGAACTCGTGCTGGGTGATCCGTCCGCGCTCGGCGTCGACCAGGCGGGCGCGGACCTCCGGGCGAGTTGCCAGGACGTGCTCGATGGCGTTGTCCGGCAGGCCCTGGCTCGCGCAGAAGGTGCGGATCGCGGCGTAGAAATCGGTGGTGACGACACCGCCGAAGTCCAGCAGGAGGGCGCGTGGCCTCATCGCATGCCTTTCAGGTGGAGAAGGTGTTCGCCCAGGCGGCGTCCGGCCGCTGAGGGGGTCTGTTGCATGTGCTGGTGCAGGCGGTCCACTCGCTGCAGGCTGGGCGTGTGGCCGGTCTGCTCGATGATGTCCAGGGCTTTGATCGCGTGATCGGCCGCGTCCTCCATGCTCGCGGTGGCGGCGAGGGCTTCGGCCAGGTCGATGTGGGCGGTGCAGCGGTGTCGTTTCAATGACGGATCCAAGCAGGCCAGGGACTGAGCCAGGATGGCTTGGGCGTCCTGGTACCTGCCCAGGCGCATCAGGTCTCCTCCACGGTAGGCCAGGAGCTTGTCGCCGCCGAAGGATCCAATGCCGATCCACGGCCGGGCCGGCGCTGCATTCGTCAGGCGCAGTTCGGCTTGGGCGAGGTGGTGCTGGCATTCCTGTTCCTGGCCGAGGGAGGCGTGCATCTCGGAGGTCACGGCCATCAGCCAGGCGTGAGTGCGTGGATGGATTCCGCGGCGGGCTGTGTCCAGGGCCGCGTCGGCGAATCCGAGACCGGCGTGCGGGTCCTTGTTTCCATAGGCGGACAGGAACGCGCGCCCGCCGAGGGTGAAGGCCATCAACTCGGCGTCGTCGATCTGCTGGGCGGCGCGCATCGCGATCGTGATGTAGGGCCTGGCCGCCAAGGGGTCGTCCAGATCCAATCCGAGCACGGCGGCCAGGAGCGTACCCATCTGGCCGATCAACGACACCACCCGGTCGCATTGTGCGCCCGCCTCAGCAGCGAATTCGGTGAGCAGGTTCAGAGTTCCGTGGGCCGGTGCCAGCAGGCAATGGGCACTGGCCGAGCGGTAGGACTGCCGAAATCCCGACACGATCTGTTCCAGACCGTGGACGGTGTCGGCGTCCAGCCGCACGCTCTTCCCCTTGACCGCCGACAGCCGTTCGGTAAGGCCCTCTTCAATGCCGGGCCGGAGATGGTGCAGAACGCTCGTCACCGTTGCCGAGGACTGCACCAGGAACCAGCGCCGCCGTTCAAGATCGCAGATGTCCCAGCCGGCGGGGTCGATCAGCAGGTGCTGGAGCGTCATCGGCGACTGCGAGCCATGGCCCTGATCTCCGGCCTGGTCGGACTCCACACCGATGAGGTAGCTCAGCTCCACTCGCAGAACCGTGGCGATCGTCCGCAGCAGGGCGAGACTGTCCACCCGCATCACCCCGGTCTCGACCTTGGAGACCCAGCTTTCGGAGCGGCCGATCAGGGACCCGAACTCCAGTTGCGACAACCCTCTGCGGCGGCGGCTTTCCATGATGCGCTGCGCGATCAACAGATCATGCTTGTCCACGGCCACCACGTGCCCCACTCGCTGGTCTGATGTCACGACCAGTCTCTATCTCACGCAGTGCAATCGCAAGATGACCTTGTGTTATGAGCGAGCTTCTGGAGCTCTGCCCTACCCGAACCGGTGTCGGCCGGTCAGAGCGGAGTTCAGCGGATTCACCACCGTGCTGGGCCGGAGCGGGGCTCCTACCTCGTAGCGGCACTGACGATCAGGTACTGGTCCCCTTCGTACCGTCCCCATGCATCCAGCGAAAGGGAAGGCATGGAAATACGGGCCGGAGCGACGAACACCCCGATCGTCGCCGCAACGATGGAAGTACTCCCGCACAGCGACGACGGCCGCCAGATCCGGAGACGCTTGGGCTGGCCTGGCCAGCCTGGGACGGGCGAGGTAGCCGCCGAGGTACGCCACTACCTGGCCACTCTTCGAGCGAAGCAAGTGACGCTGCCTGACGATCTGCGCATGGTCAATGGCCCCGATGGGCTCGAAATGCGGCATCGACGAGTGGACGGGACGGCGTTGACCGAGCTTCCCGGATCCCAGGCCGCTGAGTTCGTCACAGCGGTTCGCCGTGTCGGCGATTGGGTGAACCGGCTGCACGACAGTGAGGCCCGGCTCGATCCCAGCCTGGCCGGCTTCGTGCTCGATCGCGGCGCGAACCTTACCTACGTCAAGGTCGTACCCCCGCTGCTGACCACCCGCCGCCCTGTGGAAACGACCCCCTGGCGGCAGATCCTCGGCGCGCTGCGCTACGACCGCAACGTCACCTTGTGCGCGATGGCCGGGTACGCGGCCCGCCACCTGCTTCGGACCCTGGAACCCGGCGAACCGTTGACCACCCACGGAGCCGCAGTGATCGCACTGTGCCCTGGTCACCCCCGCCCCAGTACACGCCCGGCCATGTGGTTCCACGCCCGCACCCGCGCGGCCGAGCTGGCCCTCACCGGCCGTATCGCCGCCCAGCAGGCAATGGCGGTGTACGCCGCTACCTCCCTGCTCGTACTTCGCGGGATACCGCCCTCGGATCAGAGGGCCCACATCGAGGTCGCACTCGCCGCGGCGGCTGCTCTGAGTCGCGACAGCTCCGGCAAAGCCCCGCGGATGTAGCCGGAGAGCGCCGGACCACATGCCACCCCCGCCTGCCGATCCGCCAGGGGCGACCAAGCCATTTCTCTTTTCGGAGGTCATCTATGTTCATCCGCGCGGCTATCGTCGCCGTCTCTATCGCATGTGTCCTCATGCCGGCGGCCCCGGCCTCGGCCTCGGCCGAACGCCGGGTATGGGAGAGCGCCAACCGGCGGGGAAGTGTCACCGTCAACTCGGGACGCGACGTCGTCACCGTATGCGACTTCCAGGCCGATGACACCTACGTCGAGGCTGAGTACGCCACCAGCTTCCTGGCCATCCACAAGGTGGCCGACAGCAACGGCGCCCTCGCGGGCTGCGCCGTAGACCGAGTCATTCTGGGACGCGTCGATGTCTTCAAGCTCTGCTATGGCAAGCGTCACGTCTGGAGACAGTGCGATCAATCCATCTGGCTCAAGCACAGGAAATGATCTCTGCGTATGAGTGAGAGGCATTGCTCATAGCGAGGCCTGACAACCCATATTCGAACAGGAGGCTACTCTGGTGCGGGGAAGAGGCTTTGGCCTACAAGTGAATCAGCGGCTGCTTCCCCGGTCGCTGCGGTTGGTGCAACTTTCGACCGTGCTTCCGCTGGCTGCCGCCGCTTCGCTGGCTCCTCCTGTATCGGCCAATGCGGTACGTACTGACTGCCCAAAGGGTCTGACTCCACTGGCCGATCAGTACTGGGATATGGAGAAGCTCTGCGACAATCTAGCTCGGGACGCACTGAACGGCAAGTCGGACAATGTGGCCAACCGCTTCGAGGAGGCACAGCGCTTTCCGGAACCCCATGCCGACTCACCGCCTGTCGCGAAGGCATCGATCCCGCCGCAACCAAAATCTCGCCCCGACAGAGAAGAGGTGGCCAGGCGACATCCACGTCCTGATCAGGAGGCGCCTGCGATCGATAGGCGGAATGAAGATGTTCGGCGCGGCCAGCCCATTGTGGTTGGCTCGCCTCAGCCATGGACTGGGGGTGTAGAAAAGAAGATGCACTGGGGGCAGGGAAAGGAGGAAGCAGAGCACGATAGGTCGCAAGTGAAGAGGGCCCGGCCGGCCAAGCGAACAGCTCCAGCACGCCCTTCCACGGCTGAGTCCGCGCCCGCACATCCATCGCCGGCGTTCTCGCCCGCGACATCGAACGAAAAGAAGATGGGCCGCGTAGATCCGGTGGATCGACAGTCGGTTGGCGTCAATGCCGGCTCGGCCCTGTTGTTCGGGGTAATGGTGATGTTCGGTAGCGCGCTGCTGGCTCGCCGCCTTCGCAGTGCGTCACATTCACGCTCTGTCTCCTTGAGTCCTTCGGAGGGCGGTGCGGTGGCAGTGCAGCGCTCGCCCGTGGATCTGACGCCCACCTACTCCGAGGCCGACCTGGAGGGCGCGTCTCCCAGGCCACCGGTGCATCAGGACGCGACCCCCGCGCCCGACATTGTGGCGGATCTCCCAGAGGAAGCCGCCCAAAACGCATCCGCGCCTTCCAGGGGCTCCTCGAAGGCCAAGGTTCAGGTGCTGGGTCCGTTGCGGGTGGTCGTGGGGGCCGAGGAGGTGTCCTTCCGGCGTACGGAGGGACGGGACCTGTTCGCGTTGCTGGCCACCTCACGGGATGGAGAGTCCCCCGAGACGGTGATCGACCGACTGTGGCCTGATGAAGGAGAGCGGGGCATACGCAGGCTGGAGTCGGCGATCAGGGATATCAATGCATCGATGCGGCAGGCCACAGGCCTTGCCGCCGAGGTCAAGTTCGTGCTGAAGACTGGGCAGCGGCGGCGCTTGGCACCGGTCTACTTCGATGTTGACTGGTGGCGGTTCGAGGATAGCTATGTCAAGTCGAATACGGCGGAGAACGAGGCCGATCGACTGAGTGCCCTACGGCAGATGGTGACCTTGTACCAAGGGCCGCTTCTCGCCGACCGAGATGATTTGTGGTGTCTTCCGCTGCGCCAGGCCGCTACTGACCAAGCTGTGAATGCAGCCCTGCGCTTGGCTGATTTGGAGTCGAGGAATGATCCGTACAGGGCACTGGATGTACTGACGTTGGCCGTTGATCGGATCGATTCCTACAACGAGCTGTTGTGGTGTCAGATGATGACGATTCAGAGCGAGGTGGGCCGGTTGCCTGCGGTCCGGCGGACCTTCCAGCAGATGTCGGAACGGTTGGCGGAGATCGATGCTCAGCCAAGCCGGCAAGTTCGACAGACATATCAGCGGCTCCTCGGATAGCCGAGCGCAACGCAGGTCAAGGCTTCGGTCGCTATCGTGTCACTGACCTCGCCCGGCATGGACGATCCCCTATCCCCCCGGACTTGACACGACATAGGCAGTGGCACGTTAATGGCTGCGCACCGACCCGCCGCACGTGATGGAGCGGCGGGGGTGCCTGGCGATACAGGATGAAGCGGCCTCCGACCGAGAGGCGTCTGTGGCGTTCGCCGAGCGCTGCCACAGGGAACCGTTCGTTCGGTGCTGCGCTCAGCGTTGTCTTTTATGTGTGCGACCGGTGTAGCCGCTTAGATCGCCTCACCGTTCACGGCCGGTACCCGCAGGTCAAGCTGTGCGCGGACGATGCGTTGCGCAGCCCGACTCGCCTATGGGCGACCCCGAATAAGTGCTCGCCCGTCCACGATGTACCTCGCTTCTATCATGAAGGCAATCACCGTGCGTCTCCTCTGGAGACCACCAGCCTCCCGCTGCCCGCTTACGGGCCCCATCCTTACATGGCCGGATAAGGCCGGCCCGATGTGATGCCGAGGTGCCCCGACGATGGGCGCTGACCACATCGCTGTGGTGATATGCCGCATTTGAGCACACAGAAACGTATTGGTTCGATCGGGTTCGTAGGTGTTGGACACGGCGATCCCGGTAGCAGGTGATATGCGATGGTAGCGGCGGACTTGCGGTCCTACCAGCAAGGCCATTCCGAACGAGCATCGTTTCTGGCGGCTCTTTTCCTGATTCCGAAGATAAGGCACAGCCATTGCGGCTGGCGAGTTCAGCTCAACTGCTCCACCTCATGTAGGCACCGGCAGTTCAGTTGGGTTCAGTTAGGCAAGCCTCTCCAGCCGTTGTGGTGACTAAAAACATTTCGCGATCGCTTGCAATGCCTATGCGAGCCGAGCGATAGTCGAGCTCCACCAATCACGAACAGGCCACTATAAAACCGGTTCGGAATCGGAAAGGAGCCTTACCAAATGAACAGCCGAGTCACCGAATCCAACGCAACGGACGCCCACGACATCGCAACCGACACCGCCGCCGTCAGCGCCCCTGACGTGGCCCCTACACCGTCAGTCGCCGGTGACGCCGACGCCGCCCGCACGGACCGCCACGGGGCTGTGTGGGCGGCGCTGCTGGCCAACCCCGGGGGGTCGGCAACCGCTGTCGGGGCCGAGGCGGGAATCAGCCGGGTCAGCGCCAGCAAGATCCTCAACGAGTTGGAGGCGGAGGGCCGGGTTACCCGTACGGCGGGCGGTCACGACGGGCGGGGCCGTACCCCTGACCGTTGGTTCCCCGTGGTGTCCGACGCCGACAACGGCGCGGCGGACGAGTGCGGATCGGACAGCGTGAGTGATGCCCCGGTCGGATCGCCCGCTACCGGCGCGGTCGCGGCCCCGGACACCCCCGACACCGACGACAACACCGACGACAACGCCGAGGCCGACGCCGACGGTGCCGCAACGGTCGGCGTATTCACCACGACGACCGATGCGGCCCCGGCTGATCTTCCCGACGACAACGCGCCCGACACCGTCACCGGGGACTCGGCCGCCTCGGAGTTCGTCAGTACCGATGATTTCGACGCCTCAGGCCCGGCGGGCGAGGAGATCTTGGTGGGCGTCCCGGGGGATGAGTCCGACAGCACCCCTGACCTCAGCCCGGCCGCTGTCCCCGCGTTCGCCGTCACCGCCCCCACCGGCGAGGCTGACGAGGAGGAGACGGCGGCGGAATCCCCTCAGGTTGTGGACCCGGCGTGGACGCGTGCGCGGGCCGAGCTACTGGAGTTGGCCGACCTGCTCACCGGCGCGGTCGCCGAGATGGACGGTGAGGGTGACCGGGTGATGGCGTTGGGCCGGTTGGAGATGTTCATCGCCAAGTCCGCACAGGCGCACCGGAACGCCCGCGCGGTCCTGACCGGCGTCACGACCGCCCGCCCCGGTTCGACCCGGGGAACGGACAGCCGGTCCGGTGGAGCAACCGGCACAGCGGCGGTCCGGCCCGGGGCGCTGCGGGATCGTGTGCTGGCCCACCTGACCGAGCACCCGGGTAAGGACTTCACGCCGTACGAGATCGGCCGGGTGCTCGACAGCTCATCGGGCGCGGTGGCCAACGCACTCGACCGGCTCGTCAGCCTGGGACAGGCCGAGCTGACCTGCGAACGGCCCCGCCGATTCACCGTCGCCGCCGGTCAGGGTGCCTGAGACGGGCCGGGGGCGGGCTGGCCTATAGCCCGCCCCCGGGCCCGCTAGGACCTTACCCGGCACCATACGCCGCCGGGCCCCTACGGCCACTCACATCCCACGTAGGGGCGCGATCTGACCGCCCGTCCATCCCATTCATCTCATTAGGAAGAGGTCTGTCATGGCTCACGAACTCGAAGTATTCGCTGACGGTTCCGCCGCGTTCGCCGCCGCCGGTAAGCCCGGCTGGCACCGGCTCGGCTACACCGCCCCCGGCCCGATGACCGCTGAGGAACTGCTCGCCCACGCTCAGCTCGGCGGCTGGAACGTCCGCAAGGTCCCGGTCGGCCAGGTCACCGACCCGGACACCGGCCAGACGGTCGCGGCCGAGGAGGACTTCCTGATCGTGCGTACCAACCCGCACACCGGCGCGCCGGAACGGCTCGGCATGGTCGGCAAGGACTACAAGATCGTTCACAACGAGGAGGTCGCCGAGTTCCTTCAGACCCTCGTGGACGAGTCCGGCGCGGTCTTCGACACCGGCGGTTCGCTGAACGGCGGACGCCGGATGTTCGTCACCATGCGCCTGCCCGAACCGCTCATGGTCGGCGGCTTCGACCAGGTCGATCTCTACCTCGCGGCGTTCTCCCGGCATGACGGATGGGGCGCGTTCACCACCGTCGCCACCCCCGTCCGCGTCGTGTGCGCCAACACCGAACGCGCCGCGTTGCGCAACCACGCCGCCATGTTCAAAGTGCGCCACACGGGTCACATCGCCGGGCGCATCGCCGAGGCCCGCGACGCGCTACGGCTGACGTGGCGGCACGGTGAGGCGTTCGCCGCCGAAGCCGAGAGACTGCTGGCCACACCGATGGACGTCAAGGAGTTCCGCCAGTTCGCCGCCGCGTTGCACCCACTCGGCCCGGACGCCAAAGACCTGACCCGGCGCAACCACGAACTGGCGATGCGGGACCTGGAGTGGCTCTTCACCTCCGCCCCGACGAACGAACCGATCCGGGGCACCCGGTGGGCCGCTTACAACGCGGTGACCGAACGGCTGGACCACCGCAGCCCGGTGATCGGACGGCGCGAGGCCGCGATCGTCCGCGCCGAGCGCGCGCTGCTGGACGACCACGCCAACAGCAAGATCAAAAGCCGCGCCTTCCACCTGCTCGCCGCCTGACCACGGTACGCCCGGCTCACCAACCCGGGCGTACCGCCCATCCCCCCACCTCACCCCTGAAAGGAGACAAAGCATGGGCTACTTCGAGTTCCACGCCATCGATGCGGACCAGGGCCAGGACTTCACCGCCAAGGAGATCTCCCGCGCCGCCGTCGCCCAGTACGTCTGTGGCTGGTGGCAATCAGTCATGGATCAGGTCAACACCGGTGGGGCCGCACCGGCGTACGTGATCACGCGCACCCGGGTCCGGGCAGAGCGAGTGCTGATCGGACAGGAACCGGCATGTCGCGGTGAGCTGTTCGCTCAGGCCATGGCCCAGGCCCGTCGCCAGGCCGCCCAGCGGTTCCTCGCCGTCACGCAGACGCTCGCCGACGCCTTCCCCGCCCCCGAGAGGAGCCGATGATGATCTTGCCATGCGCACAGCCCTGCACTCTGGACCTTCACCTGCGGCAGGTGATCGAGTCGGTCACGCGGGCGCACGCGGCGGAAGCCGCCGAGCTGACCTACCGCATCAGCGAAGGCCACCGGCTCTCGTCCACGTGCCTGTACGGCACCGCCTATGGGCGGGACCTGCGTACCTGGTGGGGCACGGTGATCAAGCAGATCAACGAAAACGAGATCACCACAGACCACGCACTGCGCCGAGTGCGAGCCTGGGTCCGCCAGTACCTCACCACCGAGCCTGCCTCCAGCGTGCCCGGGACGCTGTTCGATCACGCCATCGCCCACGCCTCCCGGGCGGCGGCACGCGAGTTCCTCACCACCAGCGGAGAACTCCTCACCTTGCACGCCTTCTCCCAGGAGGAGGTCCGGTGAGCGTCTCGGCCGGTGAGGGCGCGGAGATCGAGGTGTTCCATCTGCTGGCGTGGCGCTGGAACATCACGGCGGCCAAAGGGTTCGCGGCGGGCCGCACCCCGAAGGGCACACTGGCACCAGCCGAATGGGCGGCCCTGTTGTCCCTGATCACGATCGACCCTGACCACGCTGCAAATGTAGACCTGTCCGAACCGGTGATCGCGGTCCCGGTACCCGACGCGGGCGGCCCGCTCGTCATCGACGGCTGGCACCGGATCTACAAGGCCCTGACCACGGGAACGGACCGGCTACCCGCCATCCTCCTCACCCCAGAGGAGGAGCGGATCTGTCGAATCCACGGCGGCGAGAAGGGATACGGCTGGCGGTAACCGCGCCCCGGTGGCGCAGGTGGAGTGCCCCGGTCCGCGCACCTCGTGCGCGCGGCCGGGGCGCACCTCCTGCATCACCGGGTCATTTCCGAGCAATGGGCTTACCGGTCAGCGGTCGGCATTCAACTCGGGGAAAGCAGATTCTGATCACCGCCCTCCGCCGTGAGGCGTTCATCGAGCCGGCGACGCAACTCCTTCAGCTTGACAAGGCCATTCGAGGTTTGGACCTGCCAGAAGTCCCATCCATTCACACTGGTACCTGTGACCGCGCAGGCGGCGCTGGTCGGTTTGAGATGGGACTGCTGACCATAGCGAATCCAACCGTCCGCACCCACTACCGCCTCCGCCGGATAGGAAGGCGAGGACGAGAACAGTCTCGCGCCCGGCTGGATCAGCCCCGCCGCGACGAGGTCGGCCAGAGTCGTCGCGCTTCTCATCCTGCGGCCACCTGGCCGAGATCTACTGCGCTCCGCTGCCGCTGGCCTGCTCATGGGGCCCGTCGCGACGCCGTGGCCGATCAGGCGCAGAGCGCACAGGACCGGCGGAACGTAGGCCAGCATGTTCCTTTGGTCGTCGATGGAGATGCTGAGATCGCGAGGTCGGTTACCGTTATGGAGATCGACCTGCGAAGAATCATGAAGGATGTCATAGAGCTTTCCTTCTAGCCAACCGGTTTCGCCACTGTGCAGACTTGCTCCTCCTTCTCGGCGAACAAGCAGGGCCCGATACCAATGGCCGCGAGTGCGAAGTTGTTGCCGAACTCGCGTGCGCAGTCCCGGGAGGGAGGATTTGCCCACGTAGGCACCCCAACGCCCTTGGGAATCTGGTCGATCCAGAAGCAGGTACGCCCCTGGTACATCCCAGGTGACATCGAGCCGGGAGAGATGGGCGCGTTCGGCAATAGCCATACCCACGACAGAGTGTCCGATGCTGATCTCCAATGGAGCATTAAGGTCCGCCGGGATCAGTGTCGTCAGTATCGTTTGTGTGGGTATGTGCCCTTCCATCTCATGTCTCCCCAGGTCGTGAATCCAGTCCAGATCTTCTGGAGAGTAGCGGATCAATAGCTAACTGTGACGACCGCTTTGCCGAGGCAGGACCACAGTGGACCCGCGCCGCGCCGCGCGGCCGACCGCGAGCGGCCCGATGGCGGGCGCTGCGCGACGCCGTGGTGATCGCCGCCCTGTACGCCTCGGGGATACGCCGCGCCGAGCTGCCGGGCTCGTGCCGGCCGACTACGACCCGCCCGCCTGCTCGCTGCACGTGACCGGCAAAGGCAACAAGCAGTGCGGAGCCAGGGTCCAGGAAAGGTAAAATCCCAGCTCAGGCAGCATTTTCGGGTTTCCGGACGGCTCTTTTTGGGTATACTGTATTTAGAAAGAAGGCGGGACGCACACCCGCCGCCCAACACACGAAGGAGTCCCCATGAAGGCCACCAAGACCGCCCTGGCCGTCCGGACCATGCACTACCTCCCCAGCGTCACCATCCGTCTGACCGGCGCGGCCGAGAACCGCGTCGTCCCCCGCCGCGACCGGGATCGCGCCCAGGTCGATGTCTACATCCCCGGGGCCATCGTGATTCTCTGGGACGAGCGGGCCGCCTGGACCATGCTGACCGCGTGGCGCAACGCGGGCGGGCTCGCCGAGCGAACGTTCGGTGCGCGCCGCGCGGGCGGCTACGAGGTGGCAAACCGGCACACCAGCCACATCACGATCGGCCTGCAGGGCAAGCAGTCGGTGGAGGTGTTCGCCCGCAACTACCTCCACTCCCGCAGCGGCTGCGGGGAACTGGCCATCGTGGTCGGGCCGCTGACCATCGTGGCCGACGACCGGGAGGCGTACGACCAGCAGGTGGCCACATGGCGGGTGGCCGCCGCCGCCGCGAACGCGGTGTTCGACCAGGAGGGCCGAGCGCGACGCCGGGCCGAGTAGCCGCCCAGCACCCGGGGGCGGCCCGCACGGGCCGCCCCCCGGGGTTATCCACAGAACAACGCTCCGTTCAGCGCGGGCCGGGGCGGACCGGCCATCCTGACGGAAGCACCAGCGCGACCACTCACGATCAACAAGGAGCACCATGTTCGAGATCCGCGACCAGGCCGGGCAGGCCCTCGGCAGCGAGGACACGCTGGCCCTCGCCGAGGCCCGGCTTGACGAGTTGACCCGCGACCGGCCCGGACAGCCACGCCAGACGGGCACTTGGACCATCACCGACACCACGACCGGCATCGTGGCCGCCGAGCTGACCCGCTACCCGGGGCCGCCGACACCGTTCCGGTCCGTCCTGGCCACGCTGGCCGACAGCGCGCCCCCGCCGGAGGATGAAAGGTAAGTGGCGGCCGGTGATACGGGCAACGCCCGCTCGCACACACCGGCCGCCGATTGGTCCCACCCACGAAGGAAGGAACTCCCCTAGCCTATCGACCGGCTCTGACCAAGCTGGAGGATGGTGGACATGACCAGGGACGACGACGAGGACAGCGGCACGATCACCCTCGCCGAGTGGGCGAAGGAGGTCGGTCGCACGCCCGAGCACATCGCCATCCGATGGCGGCCGACACCAGGCTTCCCGCGCCCAGCCGGTCGCCGCCGGCGGTTGGGTGCTCGCGGCCCGGGCGAGCCGGTGTACGACCGCGATGCGCTGGAGACCTGGCTCGCCGCATGGGAGGAGGCCCGCGCCCGCCCCCGCCGTCGGTATGAGGTCCCCGGCGATCCGGACGAGATGCGCACCTTGAATGCGATCGCCCGGCTGCTCGGCGTCGCCGGGAAGACGCTCTCCCAGTACCGGCAAACGTTCGACGCGCACGCGGAACACCGCGACCACGGAGCCCGCACCCTCTACCGCACGGGCGACGTCGTGAACCTGCTCAACGACCGGCCGGGAGCCGGGGTGGCCAGCGCGACCGAGCGCGACGCCCGCCGTGGGCGCGACCTCACCGACCAAGAGGCCGCGCGCCTGCAGGCCGCCGCCACCCCGGGAGAGTGGGCGGCCATCGCGCGGGACCTGCTCGCGGACGGGGCGAGCCGCCCGAGCATCGGCCGCGCAGTCGGCCTCACCGGCAACGCCGTCGAACAGCGGCTACGAGACCATGATCACATGTGACCGGGGTGGCTCCCGGGAGTGCCCATCACGAACCGCCGCTGAATGTGCTCGTGGTTGGTGGAATGCTCCGTAGTGCCTCCGACATCGATATCGAGCAGTTCCACAGTGGTCGTCAACCGTGCGGCCTTGCGGGCCATCGGGCGTGTGAAGCCGACCAGGTCCGGCCATTGGTAGGACGCGATCTTGACGACGTCTCTGCTGTTCGGTGCGTGGATCATCTGTCTGTTGCCGATGACGAGGCCGACGTGCTGGGGTTCGCCGCGGTACATCCGGAAGAACACCAGGTCGCCGGGCTTTTCCTGACCTCGTGGGACGGGCGGGCCGTAGCGCCACTGGTCAGCCGCAACTCGTGGGATGTTGAGTCCGGCCGCCTGGTAGGCCCGCATGGTGAGTCCGGAGCAGTCGAAGGCGGCCGGCCCTTCGGCTCCCCAGATGTAGGGCTTGCCGAGCTGGGCGTGCGCGTACGCAAGGACAGCGGAGACGCCTTCCCCTCCGACAGGTACGACGCAGAAGCCGGCGACGGCATCGACGAGGCGCTGGGAGAGCGGCTCCCATTTCGTGTAGGCGTTGGGGAAGGCGGACCGTTGTACGGCCTGGGCGGCGTGGGCGAGTGGAAGTCGCTCCCAGCGAGGAATTTTGACGAGGCGGTCGTAGAACTGGCTGGTCGCGTATGCGGGGTCCAGGATCTGTTCGGGACTTCCCCATCCTTGTGAAGGGCGCTGCTGGAACAGGCCCAATGAGTCGAGGTGTCCGTAAGTGGCGTTGCGGAGGCGGGACTCCTGCAAGGCTGTGGCGACCGCGATCACGGCGGCTCGTGTCGGCAGGTCACGGTGCAGCGCGGCTTGGATGATGAGTGTGGCGTTACGCTTCTGCTCCTCGTCCAGGGTCCCAAGGGACTGTTGTGAGCTGTCCGGTCCGGGCGTTATCAGGCAACCGGGGCCGCCGGAGCTGGTGAGGATGCTTCCGGCCGCGGCGATGAACAGTCCGATGAGCAGCAAGAGAGCGGCGCCGACTGCGGCGTACTTCACTCCTCGTCGGCTCCGGCCGGAGAGCCGGCGGCGCGGCCGAGGTGGGGCCATGCATTGCCGAGTTCCGCCAGGCGTAGTCGTGGGCCTTCGGAGCCGACCGCCAGCCATACCGGTCCGGCTGGGCCGTCTCCGATCGTGGTGTGGACGGCGGTGGCCACTGGGACCTCCGCGCTGGTCAGCCGCTGGCGCAGGTTGGTCTCCCGGGCTCGGCTGGGCAACCAGAGCAGCACCGGAGTGGAGATGCCGGTGGCTTCGGCGAGGTTGGCGTAGTCGGCGAGTTTGGCGATGACCTTGGTGAGGGTTTCGCTGCCGGTGTCGTGTTCGAGGAAGAAGTCGAGCTGGCGCCCGTTCTCGTTCCATCGTCCGAAGGCGTCGGGGCGGGCGAGGTCGCCCCAGAGCTGCGCGCAGCGGCGTTCGGACCACCAGGCGCCCACCTCGGCCTGCCTGCTGGTACGGCGGGCGTGGTGGTGGAGGTCGGCGAAAAAGTCGTTGACGCCGATCTGGTGGCCGAGCCGCTTTGAGACGGAGATGGCCATGGCCGTGTCGGGGTGGTAGCCGAGCTGGGCGATGGTGGTGTCGTCTTTGAGCGCCAGGACGGCGGCTCCCGCTCGGCCGAGGATCCAGTGGGAGGGGGCCGAGCCGCCGCCGTACGCGGTCCAGGGGCGAAAGCGGGTGATGGCGTGGAACGCGTGCAGGATGCCGAGGCGGCGACGGGTCGGCTGCGGCAGGTTGAAGAAGATCTTTTGGATCTGGTGGGTGGTCAGGACTCGGTGCTGGTGCAGGTGGCTGAGGATCTCGTAGTCGCGCGGGGTCAGCCGGGCGGCCAGCTCGGCCAGTGCGGCGGCGTCGAGGCGGGGCAGTCCGATGGGCGTACGGGTCACCGGCATTCGATCTTCTCCCGGTTCGTTTGCTAGTGGTTGCGTGGGTCGGCGGGCTTGCGTCGTCTGTTGCGCGGGGTCGGTTCGGGGGCGGCGGTTGAGAAGCGCTCGCGGGAGGCCTTGCGGATCTCTTCTTCACGGCCGCTTTGGATCGGTGGCAGTGGCCGGGTGCGTACGGTGCAGGGCGGGGTCTGCCGGCCGTCGATGATCAGCCGGACGGCGGCCTGGTAAGCGCCGAGGTGGGCCAGGTCGTGCGGGGTGATCAATGGCGCGGTGTGCGCCTTGAGGTCGTTGGCGTCCTTGGGGGAAGTGGTGAAGAAGATCTTGTTTCGGGCGTCGGCCGACAGGGCTTCGCGGAGGTCGGCGGGGAGCTGGTCCAGGTGCTGGTGGGCGAGTACGAGGGAGAGGCGGTAGCCGCGTGCCTCGGCGAGGACGTCGCTGATGTGGCCTGGGAGGTTGAGGAAGTTGTGGCACTCGTCGATGTAGAGGGCTGCGTCGGGGCGGGCGGATGCGGCGAGTACCGCTCGGCGGGTGGTGGCATGCCAGGTGTGGGCGAGCAGGATCGAGCCGAACAGCCGGGCGGCGTCATCGCCGAGGATGCCTTTGGGCAGGCGGGCGAGGATGAGACCGCCTTCGTCGAGGAGTTCGCCGATGGGGACGGTGGTGGTGGGGCTGGTGAGGGCGTGCCGGATGAAGGGCCGAAGCAGGACGGCGCGGAGTTTGTTCATGACCGGGCCGATCACGGTGGCCTGTCCGGCCGGGGTGAGAGCTTGGTAGGAGTCCCAGAAGCCGGCCAAAAGTTCGTCGCCCAGCCGGGCGGTGATCCGCGTGCGGTAGGCGGAGTCGGTGAGCAGCTTTGGTACGTCGGCCAGGGTGGCGCGTGGCCCGAGGACCTTGGTGAGGGTCAGGCATGTTGACCGCAGGAGGTCGTCCACGCGTGGTCCCCAGGCTGTGGAAAAGCATCGGTGGAAGATGGTGACGATGGAATCGACGGCGAAGGCGGGGTTGGGGCCGGCGAGGACGTTGATGACGGGTGGCGGCGCGGCGTCTTGCGGGTCGAAGACGACGGTTGAGCCGATCGTGCGGCTGGGCAGCCGGGCCAGTACGTCGGTGATCAGGTCGCCCTTCGGGTCGATCACCAGGGCGCCTCGGCCTGCCTCGGCGTCGGCGAGGACCATGTTGGCCAGCAGGGTGGATTTGCCGACGCCGGTGCCGCCGAGTACGTGGATGTGATGGCGGCCGTCCGGGATGGGCATGGCCACGGGCCGTCTGTGGCCGCTGTCGGCGTCGCCCAACACGCGGACGCGCTGGTCGGCCGGGCCGCTCGGTACGGCCGGTGACGGGGCGACGGGGCGCGCTCCGGCGCGGGTGACGCCCGGGGCGTCGATGTCCCAGGGCAGGTGGGCGAGCGCGGCCAGTTCGCCGACCGAGAGCAGATATCCGGTGCCGAGCCGCCGCGAGCCCGGCCTGCTGGGGAAGAGCCGGGCGCGGCGCAGGTACTGGTGGCTGGAGGTGTACAGGGCGAAGACGCCGGCCAGGGTGTGTGCCCGGCCCCGCAACCGGGGTACTGCCTTGCCGGTGACGGTGTATCGGACGGCGACTTCGTAGCGGGGCTGGGCGGCTTTGATGAGGATGGCGCGGACTTGGTCGGCGCGTTCGGGGAACATGCGGGCCAGTTCGCCGGGGCTGGTGTGGCCGGACATGGGGGCGAGCTCGTCCAGGGCCTGTCCGAGGAGGCCGGCGGTTCTCGCTCCGCGCAGGGCGGCTGCGGCTCGGTGCGCACGGCGTAGCCGCCTGCCGGTGGTGGGCCGGGCGAGGATCTGCACCAGGGCGTGCTCGCCGGGGCGCAGGCCGGTCATGGCGGCGAGCATCGAACGCACGGGATCGTTGGGATGGTCGGTCTTGAGCGGGAAGTGCTCGGGGCGGCCGAGCAGGAGCCGTCCGCTTGCCGTGCGGGCCTTGGTGTCCAGTGGGGCGGTCGCGGGCCGGGTGGTGATCGTCGTACCGGGCCAGGCCGCCTGGACGGCCTTTTCCACGGTGCCGGGCGGGACGGTGCCGGGCACCCAGAGCTGGATGCGGACACCTGACTCGTCGGCGAGGTACTCCCAGGCCAGATGTGGCTGGCCGGTGAGTAGCCGTTTCCAGGCCGGGCGCAGGAGTCCCAGGAGGTGGCTCCACAGGACCGGGGCACCGTTCGGGTCGGTCTGCGGGGGTGGGGTGATCTCGATGAGGCGCGAGCCGGGTTCGAGCCTGGTGTGTCGCAGGAGTGCCAGGCCGTGCCGTAGGAGGGCCAGCACTGACATTACGCAGGTCACGGTCGCGCCGATGTGCCAGCCGTACAGGGCGAGCAATTCTGGTAGCCGGGAGGGGAGGTCGCTCAGGGCGTCGAGTACTGCTTCGACGTCGCGATCGGTGAGATCGCACAGGAGGCAAGGGCTCACAACGGGTCCCCTTCCTCGTCTTGCTGGCCGGTGGTGAAGGCGGGGGCCTGGCCGGGTTCGAGGCGGGCCAGTTCGGCTGGGTCGCTGGTGATCAGTTCGGTCTCTTCGGGGGAGGCGGTGGCGTAGAAGGCGGTACGGCTGGCGGGGCCGGCGATCAGGAGGGCCTCGCCGCGTTCGGCGGTGAGCAGGAACTGCCGTTCGCCGTCGGACAGGTCGAAGGCGTCGCCTACCGTTTTGATGGCTTGTGGCGCTTGGCGCAGGAGGATCTGGCTGGCGGCGTTGGCCACGATGGCCTGTCCGAGTTCGCTGGCCAGCAGGTCGGCGGCGTCCTGGGTGACGACGGCGAGCCCGGCCCAGTGCTTTCTGGCCGCCTTGGCCATCCGGAAGAGGAAGCGGGCGCCTTCGGGCTCGCGCATGAGAAGCCACGCTTCATCGACCACGACCAGGCGTTTACGGCGGTCGCGGGGGTTGGCCACCCGTCGCCAGACGGCGTCCAGTGCCAGCAGCGTGCCGACCGGCTTGATCTCCTCCGGCAGGTCCCGCAGGGAGAAGACGATCAGGTGCCCGGCCGGGCTGGTGGTGGTAGGTCCGTCGAACAGGTGCCGGTAGGAGCCGGACACATATGGGGCGAGCTGGCGAGCCAGCTCCTCGCCGCCCGTCTGGGCTTGCAGTGCGGTGACCAGGTCGGCGAGCAGCGGAGCGGGGCGTGTCCAGGTCGCCGGGTCGGTAGTGATTCCGGCGGCTGCGTAGGCGGCGAGGATGGCGGCGTCCAGTACGGCGCGGTCCTGGGGGGTGATGGGTGTGCCGAGCATGGTGGCGATGAGGGTCTGCAGGAAGAGCGCCCGGCGGGCGAGTACGTCATCGGCTGCTCCGTGGCCGGTGGGCAGGTCGAGCGGGTTCCACCGCACGCCGGACGCGCCGAGGCGGAGGTAGGTGCCGCCGACGGCGCGGGCCAGGCGGGCGTACTCGTCTTCGGGGTCGATGACGGCGATCTCGACGCCCTGGTACAGCAGGCGCAGTGTCTCCAGCTTGGTGAAGAAGCTCTTACCGGCACCGGAGCGGGCCAGGATGACGGAGTTGTGGTTGTCCTGGGCGAAGCGGTCCCACAGCACGACGCCGGAACCGGAGGCGCTCACGCCGTAGAGGACGGCGGTGTCTCCGACCGGCGTGGCGAGGTCCGGTGAGGTGAAAGGGAAGGCGGCGGCCAGCGCGGTGGTGTCGAAGCTGCGGCGAAGCCTGATGGCGTCGGTGGCCAACGGCAGGCTGGTGATCCAGCCTTGCAGGGCACGGAAGGTGGTCGGCTGGGCGTCCAAGAGCAGGGAGGCAGCGAGTGCCTGGACGCGTTCGACCTCGGCCGTCAGTTCCTCGTCGGTGGCGGCGTGGACGGTGAGGTAGAGGCCCACTTTGAACAGGCGGCCGTGTCCTTGGGCGAGTCCGGCGGCCAGCTCGGTGGCGTCATCGGCGGCGGCCTCGGTGCCGAAGTCCTGCAGGCGTCCGTGTTCGGCGTCGGAGCGGCTGGCCGATTCGAGGCGGGCGAGCTGGCGGCGTAGCCGCATCGCGGCCACGGCCGGTGGGATCGGCTCGATGTGCAGGGACACATCCAGGCGGCCGGGGTAGGCGAGCAGCGGTTCCAGCCAGCCTGCGCCGACGTCGCGCGGGTAGCCGACCACAGCGAAGGAAGAGGCGAGGCTGTGGGGGAAGGTGAGTGTGCGGGCTCCGATCTCCACGGCTCCGGCCGCCGGCAGTGCGCTCGGCTCGTGGGCCCGGCGTCTCATGGGTTCTCCCTTGTGGTGACGGGCTCGTGGGGCAGCGCGGTGTCGGCGGGATGCCATCCGCCTGGGTCCAGGCACTCTGACAGCACCTGGTAGGCGGTCTGGGCGTCGAGTACGCCGGCGGTGACGCCGAACGCGGCGAGGTTTCGCGCGATCTCGGTTGCTCGGCGTAGGAGTACTGCCGCGGAGGCGTCGCGACGCACCGCGCGTCTGCCGGTGGCTTGGTGGTCGCGAAGGACGATGAGTACTTGGCGGGCGAGTAGATCCGGGGAGGCGTTGAGCCGGCTGAGGAAGGCCGCGTGCTGGTCGGCGGCGTGAGACAGCGCTGGATGCGGCAGGTCCGCGGCCTTCTGCTCGACGGTGTCGATCAGGCCGCTGAGGTCGATGGGGCGGGTGCGAATGAGGATCTGTATCGGCGCTTCCAAGCTGTTGAGCCAGCGGCCGAACGCGGCGACCAGTCCCGCCTGTTCGGTGGTGGTGCGCAGGTGAAAGGACAGTGTGGAGGTTTCGACCAGTACGGCGACGCCGCCCTCGGCCAGCTCCAGCGCGCCGTCGGTGCGGATCGCGCGCACCGGCAGGCTGAGCGGAGCGGGCAACTTGCCGCGCAGACGGCACCAGCTCGGCGGCTCACTGACGCCTTCCGGCGCGGCCACCAGCCGCTTCGGGGAGTAGGTGAACAGCAGAGCGGCCATGGCGAAGCGGTCCAGGGTGAGTCCGTCTCGGCGGCCGAGGGCGACGGCGAGCCCTACCGCAAGGACGGGCAGGAGTACGGCTGCCAGGACCACGATGGGCAGCAGGTGGTGGAACAGGTAGTAGACGCTGGCGGCGACCGCTCCGGTTACGGTGATGATGAGGATCTGCCGGAAGGTGAGGCCATAGGCGATCTTGTCGGGGCGGTCGATGTCCGCCGGGATACGAGCGGTCAGCGGCTCTTGATCGCTCATTGGCCGTGCTTTCTCGGTGTGCGGCGGGGCGGTGGGTCAAGGCGGAGCCGGAGCTGGCCGGGGCGGGGCGGCCTGGTGGGCATGCCAGGCAGCCGGTCCTGCACATACGGAGGGCGGGGCCGGATCCACGGCCCGCCCGATGGCGGCGGCGTGGGCGAGGCCGGTGGACGGGGGACCCGGGTGACGGGGAATGGCAACGCCATCTGGCGGCCTTGCCGTGCCTGTACCGACGCCATAGGTGCTCGTCGGGCTGCTGGAGGGAGGTCGAGCGGCAGTTGGAGTTGCTGTGGCGCAGCGCCTTGCCGGGGCGGGCCGCCCGAGCGGGTGGGTGGCTTCACTGGGTGTGCTCCTGTGGAGGTGGACGGCCGCTTTGCTGAAGCCGGTCGTGGACCTTGGCGTGCGGCACTGCCAGACCGTGGCCCTGCTGCTCCCCTTGGGCGTCTGCCAGGGCCGGGCCGGGTTCTTCTTCTGGCCGCTCTACGGGCCCCGCCGATCGCTCCCAGCGCCTTGTAGACGATCACTGCCTTGATCAGGCGCTTGAGGAGATTGGGCTGGGCCTGCTGCCAGATACTGCGCGCCACCCAGCCGGGGATTTTGATCAGGACGAAGAGAATGCCGATCAGGATCAGAGCGTCGATGGCCTGGCTGGCGATCGGCTGGGCCAGCAGGGTCTCGGCGGTACCGGCGTCTGGCGGGGGCGGGGTGAAGACGTCGGTGGCCTGGGTCAGGTACACCTTGAAGGCGAGGATCAACGCCAGCGCCTGCAACACCTGGATCGCCAGGACCCCGGTGAAGCCGCGCCACCACAACCGGGCGATGCCCTCGGTCTGCGGGAGTGCGTGGCACAGCAGCGCGAGCGGGGCCGCGATGATCAGGAACAGCAGCAGGGTGATCCGGACGAACGCGATGAAGGCCAGCACGATCCCCAGCAGCACCGCCACGCCGACCATCAGCACCAAGAACAGCAACGTGTTCTCGGTATCGGTGATGAGACCCGCGACCTTGCCCGCCAGCAGATCTCCCGCCCGCCGGCCGTCCACGCCCTGGCCGAGCAACGCCGTCACCAGGTCGTTGGCCAGTTGGACCGCGTACTCGCAGACGGTGAGCGAGAAGTTGACGGCGATGGCGGCGACCACCAGGCGCGGGGCGATCTCCTGGACCGTGGTGGAGGTCTGCACGCTGCCGTAGGACATCACGATCACGCCGCCCGCCAGGACGAACAATCCCAGCAGAGCGTTGGCTATCAGCCGGACATGATCGGACAGTTCTCGCACCCGGGCGAGCATCGACGGCGGAGGCGAGGACAGCAGTATCCGGCCCACCATGACGAACGCCGGATTGATCGCCTCGACCACCAGCCGGGTGAACCAGCCGTTCATCGCCTCCTTGACCTTGCACCCGACGTCCATCCACCCGCACCCATCCGGGGCCGCAGGCGCGAGCACCTTCCCTTGCGGGTCTGGAAGGGGGCTGACCACGGGGCTGGGCGTGGGAGCCGGTGAAGCCGAGGCCGCGGTACCGCCCAAGCCCAGCACCATCGCAACGGCCAGAAGAATCCACGCCGCGCGGCGCAATGCGACGGCCGTCTGATACCGGGTGGCGGTCACGGCTACGCCCCCACGATCCCCTTGAGGACGCTCACCAGAAGCGGCGCAAGAACGGCCACGCCATAGCCGAGGGCGGCATAACGAAGGGTCTTCTTCGCCGCTTCGACCTCACCGGGGTCGCCTCCTGCCAGGATGTAGCGGACCCCGCCCACGGTGAGGAACAAGGTCGCCAGACCGACCAGCAGGCCGACGATGACATTGCGCAGGTTGTCGATCACCTGGCTCAGCGAGGACGGGGCGGCCAGACCCTCGGCAACGATGTCCGGGCTCGCCCTCGCGACGTGGGCGATACCGATCGCGAGGATGAAACCAAGGCCGATCGAGGCGGCGACGGTGGCGGCGATGAGATGGGCCGTGCGCCGACTTCTACGGGAGCGGGCTATCACTGACCACCTTCCCTGAGCATGCGGGGTGTGCCCCGAGCCGAAGCGGGCAGGGCGAGCACTTGGGCGATGAGTCCTTGGAGAGGCAGCGCGGAGGCGAGACCGGCTGGGGCCGGGTGGGCGTCCTCCTTCGAGCGGCGAAGCGTGCGGGCCGGTGGCGACAGGGACCGGTGACCGTGTGCGGCCCCAGCCAAGGCCGGGCCTCCGCGCTTCCTCTTCACCTGGGAAAAGACTTGGCCGTCGAGCCGATTTCGGACATCGGCCGGTGCCGAATTTGCTTTTCGCTGACCGGCGAGCAGCTATCGCGCGTGCTCGCCATCGGCGGTGTGCTACAGATCGCCGCCGGTCAGGTCACCATTGACGATCGCCTGGCGCAGTCGCGCCTCGGCACGCTGGCGTCGCTTGAGGATGGTGCAGTACAGCAGGCCACGGCGGCGGCAGTAGTCGCTGAGCGGAATGTTCTCCAGTCGGGTGACCGCGATGATCTCCGCGGCTTCGGCGGTGATGATTCCTTGTGTGACCGCTTTCGCGAGAAGCAGGTCGGCGTGCCCCGACGGATAGGCGAGGGTGTGCCCTTCGGCCGTCTCTGCGTCGTTGAGCAGGCACGGCCGCTGCAGTACCCCGCTTCGCGCCACGGACCGGCGGGTCAGACGAGACAGCCGCAGCAATGGGTGGGTCCATTGCAGATTGACCTTGGACAGTGCGTCCATGAAGCCGGTCAGCACCTCGGCCTCGACATCGTCGCGCTCCGCATCCGCCGACCGGCAGATCGATGTGGCGAGGCGGCGCAGCATCGGCATGGCCAGCGCCACGGCGGCCACCATCCACGCGCCCCGCCGTACCCGGGCCTGACCGATCAGATGCCGCCACACCTCATCACGGGTCACCCGCCCGCAGGAGGGGTGAAGCAGGATCGCCCGCAGCTCCTCCAGCGCGATGACTCTGGCCGGAAGACCGGCTCCGAGGTGGGCTCCGTCGATGCCGAGCGACTGCGGCCCCTGCATCAGCAGGCGGAACGCGTCTTCGGCCGCATCCAGCGGCCCGCGAACGTGAGAGAAGGATGAGGCGGTACGAGGGGCGTGCGATGTGGGCTGGGACATGACAACTCCCGAATGAAGCGTGGATTCGGACGTTGCTCATGCCGCCATATGTCACGTACAAGAACCGGGCACTTTCCGGACAGACATTGCTGTGGGTAATATTTTCGGCGGCCCCTGCTCAAAGTTCCCAAGCGCCTTGCGGTATGGCGAAACCTCGTCGATTATGTTGCCGCGCCCCTCCCTCGCCGCCGACAGGGCTCAATGCCCAGCGGCTGCCCGTTGATGGCCCTCACCTGCAATGATGCGCGTCACCGTGACGGCTGAGGTCAAACTTCCATCAAAGTCGATGCCTGCGCAGCGTCGGCCACGTTCGCTCCGACCTACGCAATTCACGGAGAGCGCCCTATTTAGCCGACGTTTAGTCCTTCTTGATTCCGAGTTCAGGTGCCGCGCCACGTGGGGTGAATTCGCCGGTCAGGCGGCGGGCCATAAGATCGATATGGATTATTGTTTCGGAGCGGACGTACAGGGTCTCGTTGCCGCGGACCAGGCGGCGGCAGAGCATGAGCCGGCCGAGGGTACGCTCAGCCACACAGCGGCGTGGCAGTGAGGTGAAGCCTCGGGCGGCGGAGTCTCGGCGGACGACTTCGAGGTCGATGCCAAGGGTGGCTCCGCCGTCGATGACGGTGGTCCGGCAGGCACTGTCGGCCAGGGCTTTGGTGACCCCCGCGGCCCCATCCCTCATCCGGCCAGGAGGCCTCCCTATATCTGATGCCCTGCTGCAGTACACCGCCACCAGCCCTAGCACCGCTCAAAGCAGGCAACCCCGGAAACGCTCTTCAGCGCGGCGATCTCACTCACCGAAGAACGCGGTGCCACACATCCATGATCTTGCTGAGCGGGCATGTATCAGCAGATGCAGACATGTCTGCATTAGGATAGATGTAGACTTTGAGAGCCGTACTTTGACCGCGCGGCCGGTTCTGCGTGCTACTTTGTAGTAGGTATGCCATTGATCCTTATTCGGACACAATAAGTATCACAGGGGAAATGGCGAACTCCCCAACGCAACGGCTGGTCGATGGGGTCAGAGATGGGTCGGGCACCTCGTCGAGGTGCCTGGTGGCTCACGCCACATCCGTCTTGTCCGAACGGATAAGTAATGCAAGTTCACCCCGTGTGGCTGCGGCTTGTGGCCGCAGCACTGCTGTCCCTGCCCCTATTGTGCGTTGTCCTCCTGTCCGCCCCAGCATGGGCCTCGTGGCCTTTCCTGCCGGAGCACCGGCAGCGGACAGTGCTCTCGTTCGTCCGCCAGCTCACCCTGTGGGCAAGGGCGATCGGTGGGGAGAGATAGCAACACACACCGAGGCCCGCACGGCTCCTGCCGTGCGGGCCTTCGCCGATACTGGCCTGGTGAACTCCCCCGAGAAGCGCAAGCCGAACACCACCTACACAGCGCCCGTAGGGTCGATCGACTTGATGCACGCCAAAGCCGACGGTACGCCGAACGAGATCTGGCCTTGTCACGACTGCCTTCCTTGGCACGCCGAAGTTGTCGTTGTCGATGAGGAGATCGTCGTGCGTGAGTGGCACGCCATCGACTGTCCGCACTTCCAAGACCTGCTCAAAGACGACTGACCACGACGATCTCAACTGGATGGCCAGATCGCAGTGACGACAGGGCGGAGCCACGACAGTGCCCGTCACGATCGACTCAACCTGGCGGAGCCATCCACAGCCCTCACGCCCATGTACCGCCAACGAGTTCGGTCACCTTTGGGCGAAACGTCATACTTTCATAGCTAATCGTCCGAACAATGCACGATTTACGGTGAGCGGGAGCGGACACAGGCCTCCGCCGCAGATTTCCAGGGTTCAGGGTTTGGAGGAGTTGTCCACCGAGGGTAACTCTGCTGAGTCCGCCCAGGATGGGTACGTGCCAGGCCGTCGCCATTGCGCTGCCCTCTTGCTATCGAGAGTGGTGCGAAGGGTAAGAAGTTGCGGTGTTTCCCCTGGAGTTGCCCGACCGGCGGTGGCAGGGTCGTGCTGGACCCGCCAGCGGGCGCCGGTACCCAGCGGGGTCGTGGTACTCGGGTCACAGGGAGGTGATCTCCAGAGTGACCAGGGAGTACATGCTGGAGACCGTGCCCAGGCCGAGCGTGCACAAGTGATGTCAAGGGACGGTCCGGTGAGGTTCATCAGGACCGTGTCACCGACTAGCAGGCTAGAGGTGACGGCGCCGGTGAGGGTGATAGCCCGGGCGGGAGGTGGAGTTCAGCGAGATCGTGGAGGTCTGCCCGGTGTTCCAGACACTGGTGGAGGGTCTCCGATCTGGCCTGGAGCAGGCCCAGGCAGGAACGTGTCACGGTGGCCTGGACCCTACGCGTGCCGGAGGTCAGCGTGTGTACGCCGGGGGGAGACACATGGCTCAACCGGCTTCGGGCACCGCATCGTGCGAGTACTCGACATAGCAGTGAATCGGCTCGATCTCGCGCGACGACCCCCTAGGCGTCCTGATCTCCCACGGGAACAACCGTGCGCGGTCGCGGCCTACTCGGTGCCGAAATAGCCGAAAGCGGCGAGCCTGCCCGACTGGTCACCGACGGCGTCCTTGACCGTCATCAGCCTCGCCACCGCGATGCTGAGCTCGCGTCTGAACATTCGCACGCGGATCTCGATCATCCACAACGAACGGCCGTCCATCGGGCGATATGGGTAACGGTCTTTCAGACGAGGGCTCGCCCCGCCGCCCGGGCTGTCCGGCGTACCTCGGCCATGTCGCCGATCTCGCCGCCGACTTGTTGATCAGTCAGCACCAGCTGGCCGTGGTAGCCACGGTAGGCCGGCCGCAGCGACGCTTCCATCAAAGTCTTGAGGCGATCGACCTTCTTACCGAACCGGCGCTCGGCGAGCTCGTCATGCCCGGCCGCCTCGATCGCCGCCCGAGATCGACCCCTGATCCAGCCGAAGAGGTACCGCTTTTCAAAGTAGAACGACAGACAGCACAAGGGCAGCCGTTCGCCGATCTCGAAGACGACGGGCGCCGCAGACCTTGTACGAAGGATGCTCGAAACCGGTACAGCAGCGCCCTGACCTGCATGAACAACGAACGGTGCGTACGGTACCGCCGGGAAGCGTGATCACCGCGGTTCCACACGGCCGCCGTTCTGCCCGGTTGTCCCATCTCGCTTCTCGCGGCAGGTATTTCCGATGTGACAGGGACCAGGCGGCTCGTGTGATCGGGCCACACCATCGTTGAACCCACCTCACCACCACACTCGCGCTCTGCACCGGAGCGACCCGGACAGTGGCGCACAGGGGCACCTGCCATTGAGCGTCTGGCTCGCCGCCAACGACACCGAACCGGAACCCTCATGCCGTTATGGCTG
Organism: Spongiactinospora rosea; assembly: GCF_003315795.1. Lineage (GTDB taxonomy): Bacteria > Actinomycetota > Actinomycetes > Streptosporangiales > Streptosporangiaceae > Spongiactinospora > Spongiactinospora rosea. Next base: position 93,440 of record NZ_QMEY01000024.1, on the reverse strand, counting down.
CTGCCGGCCGGTCAGTACGCTCCTCGCCCGGCATCTGATCACCACCTGCACACGGCTCGGCGGCCTGGTCATCGACATCGACGCGGCCGACCATGCCATCGTCTCCAGCGCTTTGACCACCGGCTGCCGGGCCGTGGCCACCTTTAGCGACCCCGCCCGGGCACACCGCTGCTGGCAGGCGTTGCAGCGCTTGCATCCCCGCCATGACCTTGAGGTCGCCGACCTGCGCCTCGCCCCGACAGGCACCACCCACCGCATGGTCACCGATCTGCTCGGCACTGCCGATCTCGTCATCGCCAAACGCTGTTGCCGCCAAAGCGAGCAGGTGGGGCTGGCCCTCCTAGCGGCGCTGGTGAAGCCGGGAGGTCATCTGGCCGTCATTACCAGCCTGCATCGCGCAGGCGGACACGTCCATGACCCCGCCCCGGACATCATCGACAATGCCCGGCAAGCAGAACTGACCTACCTCCAGCACATCGTGGCCCTTCACGTCCCCGTCCGCGGCGGGCGCCTCGAACCACCCCCGGCCTGGCGAGTACCCGCGCCAGGCCCGGCTACGGCACGGTGTGCCGGGCTGCCGATCAGCACCCGGCTCCACACCGACGTGCTGATCTTCACCAAGCCCCGGCAATCACCACGGGTGGCCGATCTCCCCACTGAGAACGCAGGAGGTGACCCCTCGTGATCGAGATGACCACGTCGGTCTGGGCGACCGGGCAACAGCCCTCCCGCATCCAGCGGCGCGGGCGCTATCTGCCCGCCTCGATGAAGCACCCCGCCAAGATGCTCCCCGCGATCGCCGCCCAGGTCATCGCCACCTACACCCGCCCCGGTGATCTCGTCATCGACCCGATGTGCGGCATCGGCACCACACTGGTCGAGGCCGTCCACCAAGACCGGCACGCCGCCGGAGTCGAGTTGGAAGCGCGCTGGGCCGACCTCGCCGTCGCCAACCTCGCCCACGCACGCCGAGCTGGAGCGGCCGGGTTCGGCCGGGTCGTCACCGGAGACGCCCGACGCATCGCGCAGCTGCTACCCGACCTGCACGGCAAGGCGGGCCTGGTGCTGACCTCTCCCCCCTACGGGCTGGCCACCCATGGTCACGTCCGCTCCACCCGCGACACCGGACAGCCCGGGGTCCGCAAATGGAATCACCACTACACCGACCGTGCCGACCGGGCCAACCTGGCGTACCGGCGGCTCCCGGGGCTGCTGGACGGCTTCTCCCGCATTCTCGCGGGCAGTATCCGGATGCTGCGGCCCGGCGGCGTGGTCGCGGTCACCGCCCGCCCCTACCGCAACCGCGGCGAACTCATCGACCTCCCCGGCCAGATCATCACCCTCGGCCGCCGGGCGGGACTGGAGTTCGCCGACCGGATCGTCTGCCTGCTGTGCGGCCTCGGCGACGGCACGCTGCTGAACCGCGCGTCGTTCTTCCAGCTCCACGAAGCGCGCCGGGGATGGACGCACGGGCGGCCGATCCATGCCATCGCACACGAAGATCTCCTCGTCTTCCGCAAGCCACCAGACGGCCGCCCTCCGGCCAGGCACCCGGGCACCGTCCCCGGCCATCCGGCACTACACCGCTCAGCACCGGAAACAGCGACATCAGCCGATGGACCAGCGGATTTCGCTTGACGGCGCGGTCCAAGGTGGGTGTCGATACCGCTCGCCACGGCCCACCCACCAGCGGGCCGGGCCGGCGAAACGCACACCATCCCGCCACCTGTGCCCGGACCTGCCCCATGGAGGTGACTTGATGACCGCACGACCAACCAGCAGCGAGCGGGATGAACCCGCCCTCGACTCCGAGGAGCGGCATCACATGGCGGAGGCAGAGTATCCCGCCGTGATCGGCGTGGTCGCCGCCGGGAAACTACTCGGAATGGGCCGGACCAAGGCATACCGGCTGGCCAAGACCGGGCGATTCCCCTGCCCGGTCCTACGGATCGGCAGCCGGTACGCGGTGCCGGTACGCGGGGTGCGTGCGCTGCTGGGATATCGCGACACCCACGAGTGCCGCGAACACTGGAAAGGATGACACCACGGTGGCCAACGGATCCACCTACAAAAGCTGCTCCTGCCGCGACGAGACGACCGGCCGTAGGCTCGGCAAAACCTGCCCCAAGCTGCGCCGAACAGGCGGCGGTGGGGAACGATGGAGCAGTACCCACGGACGCTGGGCCTATCAACTCGAACTCCCCGCCCACGCCGACGGGCGACGCCGCAACCCGCTACGCCGCAGCGGCTTTTCTACGCTGGAGGACGCCGAAGCCGAACTCGACCACGCCCGCGGACTGCTCGCCCTTGACGATGACCCGCACGTGCGGCGGCAGATCACCGAACTCATCCTCACCACCCTCAAGGACACCCGGCACCTGCCGCCGATGGAAGAGATACGCCGGAAGGTCCGCACCCGGCAAGACCTCAACCGGCACCTCACCGTCGCCGAATGGCTGGAGGAATTCCTCGCCCGCAAACGCCGTATCGATGCCACCACCCGCCGCGGCTACGCCACCGACATCCGCCTCTACCTCACCCCTTACCTCGGCCACATCCGCCTGGACCGGCTCCGCGTCTCCGACATCGCGGGCATGTTCGACGCCATCGAGGAGTTCAACGACACCATCACCCAAGCCCGCGCCAGCGGCGACCCCGAACAGATCGTGGAAGTGCGATACCGCCGCCCCGTCGGCGCCTCCTCCATGCACCGCATCCGCGCCACCCTGCGCCACGCCCTCAACATCGCGATCAAACAAGACCGCCTGCTCGACTTCAACCCCGCCGCCGTAGTCGAACTCCCTGCCATCACCCGCCCCAAACCCGCCGTGTGGACCGCCGAACGCGTCGCCTGCTGGCAAACCGACCACACCCGGCGACTGGCCACCGCCAAGCAGCAGCGGCCGATGGGCGGCGTCGATGTGATCGGCGTCTACCTCGCTGGGGATCGGCCCTCCCCCGTGATGGTCTGGACCCCGCAGCAGACCGCGGTCTTCCTCACCCACGCCCGGCTTCACCGGCTGTACGCCCTGTACCGGCTGATCGCGCTACGCGGGCTCCGCCGAGGAGAAGCCGCCGGGCTGCGCTGGCGTGAGGTGAACGAGTCGGCCAAGACGATCGGGATCAACTGGCAGATCACCCAACTCGGCTGGCAACCCATCCAGGGCAAACCGAAAACCGACGCCAGCGACCGCGTCATCGCCGTAGACGCCCAGACCATGGCCGCCCTCCGCCACCACCACGCCCAGCAGGCGAAAGAACACCTCGCCGCAGGCCAGGACTGGGCTGGCAGCGGGTTTGTGTTCACCGACGAACTCGGACGACCGCTGCATCCCCAGCACCTCACCGACCAGTTCTATTGGCTCGCCTATGAGGCGGGACTACCACCGATCCGCCTTCACGACCTGCGCCACGGAGCCGCCTCCATGATGCTCGCCGCCGGAGTCGAACTGAAGATCGTCCAAGAAACCCTCGGCCACGTCTCCTCGACCTTCACCCGCGACACCTACACCAGCGTCTACCCCGAGGTAGCAGCCGCGGCGGCCGAGCAGACCGCCGCCCTCATCACCACCCCAGCCCCGCCACCGATCCCCGCCGCCCGCACAGGCCGGTTGGAACGGCAGGGGCGTACGGCGCGGCCACGGCGGCTGAAGGCCGCAGGGGGCGACACCACAGCCGACACCTGACCGAGACGGGCCCGCTGCGGGGCTGCAGCGGGCCTGCTCCCTCACCGGCAGGCGCCCCGACAGCCAGGAATGATCTTGATCGATCACAGACCTCACCCGGGCATATCGCCCGAAGGGCTCGGCGCTCGGTCACCGCCGCCTCAGATACCGGTGGCCTAAACGATCATTGATGTGCCCGGTCCGTGCCCGCGAGCAACCGGCGAGCGACCACGCGAGACGAACTGCTCGTCGCGAGTGCTCCTCTGGGGAGGGGGCGCTGGTCAGGTGGGGTGGGAGTGGTGGGGCGCCAGGGGCTCGAACCCTGAACCTACAGATTAAAAGTCTGCGGGTTCACTGCCGTCCGATGCCGTGGCGTGCCGTCTTGTGCCGTTCTGTCCGCCGCTGTCCCTGCCGTTCTACCGGGTGATGTCACCGCGTGCCGTGCGGTACCGCGACAAGCGAGCAACCATCGAGCAAACCGGGCTCTTGATCCGTTCGGCCGTCCCAACCGTGGCCGTTTCAGGCGGCGATCACCTGGATCTGGGATTCGAGCCCTGCGAAGTCGTCGGGGTTCCGGGTCACCAGGGGAAGCGCGTTGGCCGCGGCGATCGATGCGATCAGCAGGTCGGCGAGCCGCTTGCGCGGCTGGCGACCGAGATCCAGTACGAGCGCGTAGATGATCCCGTAGGCGCGGGCGGCGTCGGTGTCAAAGGGGATCGGGTCGAAGGTTGACTCCGCCCACTGCAGCACCGCCTGCCGTACGGCTCGCGCGTCGGCGGTCTTGGCCGCGTGCGGGCCGGCCGCGAGTTCGGCCATCGAGATGGAGCTGATCGCCGGGCGCAGGTCGCCTGGCCGACAGCCGAGAGAGCCGGCGATGTGCTGCTCGTCGAGCCGTTCGAGATCGATGATGGCGGAGGTGTCCAGCAGCAGGTTGTGCGGGTCGCTCACCGGTCGTCCCCGAGCAGGGTATCGGAGTCGATCACGGCGTCGACGTCGCTGCGGAACTCGGCGTAGTCGATGCGCGGCAGACGGGCGGCTGCGCGCCTGAGCTCGCTCCACGGCACGAAGGCCCGGCGGCCGGTGACCAACCGGAGCGCGTGGGCGCGGACCTCGACCAACTGGTCGGGGGTCAGCTGCTCGACGAGGTGGTGCACGTCGTCGTAGTCATGGGCGACGGTCATGTCTTCGAGTGTACGCACGGCTCCTGCCCAGGTGGCTCGAAATACCGCGGACGCCGCTCAGTGGCGGGGCCGGGGTCAGGCGCTGCCTGGGTCTGTGGCGAGTACGGCGTCCAGGCGGTCGCCGTGGGTGCGTAGTAGGGCGCGGGCGGCTTCCGCGCCGACCTCCCGCTCGATCATGACGACGGCGGTTCGGACGTCCCAGCCGGCCGATTCGACCACGGGGCGGGCCACGTCCGGGTCGACCCCGGTGATCCCGGCGACCATCCGCACGGCGCGGTCGGCGAGCTTGGTGTTCATCGCCGACAGGCCGACCATCTGGTTGCCGTAGGTGCGGCCGAGCCTGATCATGGTGATCGTCGAGATCATGTTGAGCACGAGCTTCTGCGCGGTACCGGCCTTGAGCCTGGTCGAGCCGGTGACCACCTCCGGCCCGACGACGACCTCGACGGGGTGCTCGGCCGCCGCCGACAGCGGCGTGCCCGCGTTGCAGGACAGCGCCGCGGTGAGCGCGCCCCGCCGGGCGGCCTCGGCGAGGGCGCCCAGCACGAACGGCGCGCGCCCGCTGGCCGACACGCCGACCACGGAGTCCAGGGGGCCGATGCCGAGTTCGGCGATCGACCGGACGCCGTCGGCGTGGTCGTCCTCGGCGCCCTCCACCGAGCGGGTCAGCGCGGGCGCTCCCCCGGCGATCACGCCCTGCACCAGCTCGGGGTCGGTGCCGAAGGTCGGCGGGCACTCCGAGGCGTCAAGTACGGCGAGCCGCCCGGACGTACCGGCGCCCACGTAGATCAGGCGCCCGCCCCGGCCCATCCGCGCGGCGATGGCGTCGATCGCCGCGCTGATCGCGGGGATCGCCCGCGCGACCGCGGCGGGCACGGTGGCGTCGGCCGCGTTCATCAGCCGCGCCACCTCTTCCGTCGGGAGCCTGTCGATCCGCCGGTAGCGCGGATCGCTCTGCTCGGTGGACAGTGCGGCAAGTTGCTCAGTCATGTCATCCCATGTCGCTAACTTTCACCGAAGACTTCCATTATGCAAAATAGCTTCGCCCGATGGTACGGCGGGGTCCCCTTCAGAGCCACATCAGCGCAGGTCGCGGCGGTATAGCCAGAAAACGCGCTCGACCCGCGCGCCGACCGTCCTGGCGTAGAAGCGCATCGGACCCACCCAGGAGATCTGCGCCGTGGCGTGCCCCCGGTCGCGCTGCTCGGCCAGGCAGCGGCGCAGCAGTACGCCGCCCACGCCCAGCCCGCGCGCCTCCTCGGCGGTGCCCATCGGCCCGAACCACTCCGGCCGCGTGCCCCACGCCGCGAACCCGATGACCTCACCGGCGCGTACCGCGTAGTGGCAGCCGGTGGCGTACTCGATCTCCCAGGCCCAGTTGTCGTTCCAGTGCTTCCTGCCGAAGGCGGCGACCCGGTCGCGGTCGCTGGGCGGGGCGCTGTAGACGGTGACGCCGGACTTCGCCAGCCGATCCAGGTCGTCGCTCACGCCGAGGTCTCCGGTCAGGTCGGCGGTCATGTTGAAGGCGGTGTGGTAGCGCTCGTAGCCCAGGCTCTCGGCCAGACAGGCGGCGGGGGTGGCGCGCACGTCGATGCCGGGCCAGGCGTAGCAGGGCGGGTTGCCGGCCATCCGGACCTGTGCCGCGCCGTTGCCGCGCAGCCAGTCCTCCGCCGCGCGGACCAGTTCCTTGCCGAGGCCGCGCCCCCTGGCCCTGGGATGTACGGCCAGCAGGTCGATGTGCCCGATCGAGGGGTCGGCCTGCGACAGCGAGGCGTACGCCACGCCGTCCTCACCGGCCAGCAGCGCCGTCCAGACCCGGCCGGGCGGCGGGGCGGCGAGCCTGGCGGTGAGGGCAGGGGCCTCCGCGCTGTCGAGATCGAGCGCGGCCGAGGCCAGCGCCGCGATGGCGGCGCGGTCTGCGTCGGTGGCGGTTCGGACGGTCATGCCTGGTCATCCTCCGGAGGTCGTGTTCAACCGACCCGTGCGGAGTCACCCCGCCGGGGCCGTGCCGTCGAGACCGAGGTCGCGGACACGGCCAGGATACCCAGCGCCATCAGGCAGTGATCATGAACAGGGATCAGGCGTGCAGGCGGACGAGGCTCCAGGACATGGCGGGGAGGCGAGCGTGCAACACCCCGGCGTCGATGCGGACGCCGGGCAGGGGCCGCGGGACCACGGTCTCAGCGCCGGGGCCGTTGACCCGGTGCGGGTCGTCCTCGGCGAGGCAGGCGGCCAGGCCGACGCGGGTCACGCCGACGTCGCGTACGTCGGCCGCAAGGTCCAGCGCCTCGGTGACGCCCCGGTTGACCAGCAGCAGGGTGACGCCCTCGTCATCGAGGGTGGCGACCGCGGAGAGCTGGGGCGCGTCGCCGTACCTGGCGGTGTCCAGGGTCGGCCCGACCGGCTCCACCCGCAGCACCTCGCCGCGCGCGTGCCGGGCGGTCAGGGCGAACGGGTGGAAGATGGTCTGCCGCCAGGCCGGGCCGCCGGGCTCGGTGCGGATCGGGCCGATGACGTTGGCGAGCTGCGCCTGGCAGGCCACGGTGACCCGGTCGGCGTGCCTGAGCAGGGTGATCAGCAGGTCGCCGACCACGACGGCGTCGGCCGCGGTGAAGGTGTCCTCGATGAGCCGCGGGGCCTCCTCGAAGGCCGCCCGGTCCCGGCCGGTGAACCGCGAGAAGTTCCAGACGTTCCACTCGTCGAAGGACAGCGCGATCCGCTTGCGGGAACGCCGCCTGGCCGCCACGCCGTCGGCGGTGGCGACCACGGCGTCGATGAATGCGTCCATGTCCACCGCGCTGGCCATGAACCCCGGCAGGTCCCCGTCCTCCTCGTAGTAGGCGTGCAGCGAGAGGTAGTCCACCGCGTCGTACGCCTCGGCCAGGACGGTCGCCTCCCAGGTCCCGAAGGTCGGCATGGAGCTGTTGGAGCTGCCGCACAGCACGAGTTCGACGTCCGGGTCCACCAGGCGCATCGCCTTGGCGGTCTCATTCGCCAGGCGCCCGTACTCGACGGCGGTCTTGTGCCCGATCTGCCAGGGTCCGTCCATCTCGTTGCCCAGGCACCACAGCCTGATCCCGTACGGGTCGGCCACGCCGTGCCTGATCCGCAGGTCCGACCAGTGCGTGCCGCCCGGGTGGTTGGCGTACTCCAGCAGGTCGCACGCCTCCTGGATGCCGCGCGTGCCGAGGTTGACCGCCATCATCGGTTCCACGCCGGCGGCCCGCGTCCAGGCCATGTACTCGTTCAGCCCGAACCGGTTGGTCTCGATCTGCCGCCAGGCGAGGTCCAGCCGGTTGGGCCGCTCGGCGGCCGGGCCGACCCCGTCCTCCCAGCGGTGGCCGGAGACGTAGTTGCCGCCCGGGTAACGGACGACCTCGACGCCCATCTCCCTGGTCAGGTCGATGACGTCGGTGCGCAGGCCCCGCTCGTCGGCGGCGGGGTGGCCGGGCTCGAACACGCCCGTGTAGACGCATCGGCCCATGTGCTCCACGAACGAGCCGAACAGCCGCCGGTTGACGGGGGCGATGGTGAAGGCCCGGTCCAGGGTCAGGCGGGCGGTCGGCACGTGGGGTCCTCCAGTTCGGGGGCAGACGGTACGTACTCTTTTACATCGTTGCAACCAACGTTGTAAATCGCTTGCGAACGAACGGCCGGCCGGCTGTCGCCGACCGGCCGCAGGTGAGGTCAGCGGGTCGCCGAGCCGTTGACGGTGAGCACCGGGTCGGGCGTGACGATCGCCGGGAAGGTGCCGGTGTCGATGATGCCGTGCTCGTTGAAGGCCGCCTGGAGCAGCGCGTACGCCTTGGGCTCCAGCTTCCACAGCGCGCGCCACTCGCGGGCGGTGGTCAGCGAGATGCCGGTCTCCGCCGCGATGTCGTCCGCGCGGGGCACGTACTTGCGCTCGATCTGCTCGTCCCAGTAGCGGCGGGCGGCCCGCATCAGCGCGGCGCGCTGCGCGGTGTCCATCGGCTGCTGCGGTACCTGGGCGCCCTCGACCATCTCGAACTCCTCGTCCTCGTCGTCCGGGCGCGGCAGCGCCGAGGATGACGGCAGCGCGTGCGCGACGGGCTCGGGGTCCCAGGGCACCGGCGGCTTGAGGTCGATCAGCACGTTGGTGTTGTAAAGCGCGCCGATCTGGGAGAGCAGCGCCTCCTGGCGGGCGGAGTCGACCGCGAGCCCGGTGTGCTCCACGGCGCGGTCCATCGCCTGGTCCAGCTTGGCCAGGGCGTGCCGCATCTTGCGCTCGGAGGCCCCGCTCTCGCGCAGCGCGCGGGCCCGCTTGGCGGCCAGCGCGACCTTGGTCAGCCTGCGGTGGGCGTCCACCTCCGACGCGGTACGGTCGCTGACCTCGGCGAGGCCGATCCTGACCATGATCCGCTCCGGGGTGAGCCGCCAGTTGATCTTGCCGCGGCCGGTGATCCGGTGCCGCTCGATCGCCATGCCGCGCTCCCACAGCCAGGCCGCCACCAGCGGGGCGGCCAGCCGGAAGACGGCTTCGGGCAGGCTGCGGGCGTCCATGCTGGACAGGATCGCGGTCAGCCCGGTGAGCGCCCACACCGCGATGCCGTCGATGCCGGCCGAGAAGTTCTCTCGCATGCTGCGCCGGGCGCGGACCGCGCTGGTGATCACCGCGACCTCGATGAACGCGAACAGCAGCAGCCGCAGCGGGCCGTCGAAGCCGAGGACGTCGCTGGAGAAGCGCCACATGCCCTGCGCGGACACGCCCGTGGCGATGCACGCGGCCACTATGGTGAGGATGTCCTCGATCGGACGCGGTGCGACGAATCTGTTGAAAAGCCGTGCCCCCGCACGGCCCCCTGCGCGCAGGGCCAGGACGGCCACGCCGAGCAAGGCGAGAGCGATGACGCTTACGACGACTGTTCCGACCGGATTTTGTGCTGCGAAGGTGGTTATCTCATCGATGGAGGGCATTCGTCACTGTCCGTCAGTCTCGTTGCCTGAGTGTATTCCAGCGATCATGCCAGAAGGTCACGCCCTCGATGACCGAATCAGGGGTTCACTCCGGAGTTTGACGAACAGCTAGGACGGGCCGCAAGAATGACCCTGCATAAAGCCCCCGCAATCGGGGCACAGCCCATGGCATGGACCTTCGCGGTCTGATCGGCCGCTGGCCGGTCATCCGGCAGCTTCGCGGCGAGGACGGGCGCGGTTCGGCGGCCCGTTCGGCGCGCACCGACGCGCTGCGCCCGCGCACGGCCGAGGCCGACTCGGTCGCGCGCTCGGTGTGCCCCTACTGCGCGGTGGGCTGCGGCCAGCTCGTGTACGCCAAGGACGGGAAGGTCACCCAGATCGAGGGCGACCCCGACTCCCCGATCTCACGCGGCCGGCTGTGCCCGAAGGGGGCGGCGAGCAAGCAGCTCGTCACGCACCCGGGGCGGCAGACCACGGTCATGTACCGCAGGCCGTACGGCACGGAGTGGGAGAGCCTGGACCTCGCCACCGCGATGGACATGATCGCCGATCGGGTGATGGCCACCAGGCGGGACACCTGGCAGGAGACCGCCGACGGCAAGGTCGTGCGGCGCACCATGGGGCTGGCGAGCCTGGGCGGGGCGACGCTCGACAACGAAGAGAACTACCTGATGAAGAAGCTGTACACCGCGCTCGGCGCGATACAGGTGGAGAATCAGGCGCGCATTTGACACTCCTCCACCGTCCCCGGTCTGGGGGCCAGCTTCGGGCGCGGCGGCGCCACGACCTTCCAGCAGGACCTGGTCAACAGTGACTGCATCGTGATCCAGGGCTCCAACATGGCCGAGTGCCATCCGGTGGGGTTCCAGTGGGTCATGGAGGCCAAGGCGCGCGGGGCCAAGGTGTTCCACATCGACCCGCGCTTCACGCGCACCAGCGCGATGGCCGACGCGCACCTGCCCATCCGGGCGGGCAGCGACATCGTGCTGCTCGGCGCGCTGATCAACCATGTGCTGAAGGGCGCGCACGACTTCCGCGAGTACGTCCTGGCCTACACCAACGCCGCCACCATCATCTCGGAGGACTTCCGCGACACCGAAGACCTCGACGGCCTGTTCTCCGGCTTCCAGGCGGACAACGCCTCCTACGACCCGGCGAGCTGGTCCTATGAGGGCGAGGACGCCCCCAGGGAGCGCGAGGAGCACGCCAGGGGCGGGCGGGTCCACGCCGGAGCGGCCAGCGCCGACCAGTACGGCTCCGGCGGGCCGTCGGCGCACCCGACGCCGCACACCGACCCCACCCTGACCCACCGCAGGTGCGTGTACCAGCTGCTCGCCCACCACTTCGCGCGCTACACGCCCAAGCTGGTCGAGGAGCTGTGCGGCATCCCGCGCGCCGACTTCCAGCGGCTCGCCGACGCGATCGTCGCCAACAGCGGCAGAGACCGCACCACGGCGTGGGTCTACTCGGTCGGCTGGACCCAGCACACGGTCGGCGCGCAGTACATCCGCGCGGCCTCGATCCTGCAGCTCCTGCTGGGCAACATCGGCCGCCCCGGCGGCGGCATCCTGGCCCTGCGCGGCCACGCCAGCATCCAGGGCTCGACGGACATCCCGACGCTGTTCAACATCCTGCCCGGCTACATGCCGATGCCGCACGCCGAGCTGCACGAGACCCTGGAGGACTACCTCGGCTACGCCGCGGGCGACACCGGCTTCTGGGGCAACAAGCGCTCCTACATGGTCAGCCTGCTCAAGGCGTGGTGGGGCGACTCGGCCACCGCCGACAACGACTTCCGCTTCGACTACATGCCGCGGATCACCGGCGACCACGGCACCTACGCCACGGTGTTCGGGCAGATCGACGGCACGGTCAAGGGCTACTTCGTGATCGGCGAGAACCCGGTCGTGGGCTCGGCGGGCGGGCGGGCGCAGCGGCTCGGCCTGGCGAACCTGGACTGGCTGGTGGTCAGGGACCTCGTCCCGATCGAGACGGCCACGTTCTGGAAGGACGGGCCGGAGATCGAGACGGGCGAGCTGCGCACCGCCGACATCGGCACCGAGGTCTTCTTCCTCCCCGCGGCCTCGCATGTGGAGAAGGAGGGCACGTTCACCCAGACCCAGCGGCTGCTGCAGTGGCGGGAGAAGGCGGTCGATCCGCCCGGCGACTGCCGCAGCGACCTGTGGTTCTACTATCACCTGGGCAAACTCCTGCGGGAGCGGGCCGGCGACACCGAGATGGACGCGCCGCTGCGCGACCTCACCTGGGACTACCCGGAGGAGGGCGAGCACGCCGAGCCCTCGGCCGAGGCCGTGCTGCGCGAGATCAACGGGACCGGTCCGGACGGGCGGGCGCTGTCGTCCTATCTCGAACTGGCCGCCGACGGGTCCACCCGCTGCGGCTGCTGGATCTACTGCGGCGTGTTCGCCGACGAGGTCAACCAGGCGGCCAGGCGCAAGCCCGGCCGGGAGCAGTCGCTGGTCGCCCCGGAGTGGGGGTGGGCCTGGCCGCTGAACCGCCGCATCCTGTACAACCGCGCCTCGGCCGACCCGCAGGGGCGTCCGTGGAGCGAGCGGAAGTCCTACATCGTCTGGGATCCGGAGCGGCGCGAGTGGACCGGCCCCGACGTACCGGACTTCGAGAAGGACAAGCCGCCGGACTACGTGCCGCCGCCGGGCGCGACCGCGCAGGCCGCGATCGCGGGCGACTCGCCGTTCATCATGCAGACCGACGGCAAGGGCTGGCTGTTCGCCCCCGCCGGGCTCGCCGACGGGCCGCTGCCCACGCACTACGAGCCGGACGAGTCTCCGGTGCCCAACACCCTGTACGGCACGCGCGCCAACCCCGCCAGGAAGATCTACCGGCGCGCCGACAACCCGGCCAACGGGACCAGGTTCCCGTACGTGCTGACCACGTACCGGCTGACCGAGCACCACACGGCGGGCGGCATGAGCCGTTCCCTGGCGCACCTGGCGGAGTTGCAGCCGGAGATGTTCTGCGAGGTGTCCCCGCAGCTCGCCGCCGAGCTGGGGCTGGGCAACGGCGGCTGGGCGACGATCATCACCAGCCGGGCCGCGATCGAGGCCAGGGTGCTGGTCAGCGAGCGGGTCCGGCCGCTGCGGGTGGCCGGGCGGACGGTCCACCAGATCGGCGTGCCCTACCACTGGGGCTGGGCGGGCGGCGGCCTGGTCACCGGCGACGCGGCCAACGACCTGCTGGGCGTCGTACTGGACCCCAACGTCTACATCCAGGAGAGCAAGGCGGCCACCTGCGACGTGCTGCCCGGGCGGCGGCCGCGCGGGGCGGCGCTGCGGGCCCTGATCGAGGAGTACCGGCGTGAGTGAGCGGATGGGGTTCTTCACCGACACCAGCGTGTGCATCGGGTGCAAGGCGTGCGAGGTCGCCTGCAAGGAGTGGAACAACGTGCCCGACGACGGGTTCGTGTTCCGGGCCACGTCTTATGACAACACCGGCGGGCTGGGCGCGAGCACCTGGCGGCACGTGGCCTTCATCGAGGACTTCACCGAGCGCGGCGACCGCTGGCTGATGTCCTCCGACGTGTGCAAGCACTGCACGCACGCGGCCTGCCTGGACGTCTGCCCGACCGGCGCGCTGTTCCGCACGGAGTTCGACACCGTCGTGGTGCAGGCCGACGTCTGCAACGGGTGCGGCTACTGCGTCCCGGCCTGCCCCTACGGGGTGATCGACCGCCGCGAGGACGACGGGCGGGCGTGGAAGTGCACGCTGTGCTACGACCGGCTGCGCGACGGCCTGGAACCGGCCTGCGCCAAGGCGTGCCCGACCGACTCGATCCAGTTCGGCCCGCTGGACGAGCTGCGCGAACGCGCCGCGGAGCGGCTGTCCACGCTGCACGAGGCCGGAGTCGCCGAGGCCAGGCTGTACGGCGAGCGTCCCGATGACGGCGTGGGCGGCGACGGCGCGTTCTTCCTGCTCCTGGACGAACCCGAGGTGTACGGCCTGCCGCCCGACCCCGTGGTGACGACCCGTGACCTGCCGTCGATGTGGCTGTGGGCCGGGGCGGCGGCGGTGTCCATGGCCGCCGTGTGCGTCGGCGTGTTCGCCCGCGGGGCGCGCCGATGAGCCGCGAGCGGGCGATGGTGCCCGAGCCCGAGTTCCGCTCCTACTACGGGCAGCCGATCATCAAGGGCCCGCTCTGGCACGAGCCGCACATGCCCGCCTACCTGTACCTCGGCGGCCTGTCGGGGGCGTCCTCGCTGCTGGCCGCCGGGTGCGAGCTGACCGGCCGGGACCGCCTGGCCGCCCCCGCCAAGATCGCCGCCGCGGCCGCGGGAACGGCGGGCGCGGCGTTCCTGGTGGCCGAGCTGGGCCGCCCGGAGCGCTTCCTGAACATGCTGCGGGTCTTCAAGACGACCTCGCCGATGAGCGTCGGCTCGTGGATCCTCGCCGCGCAGAGCGGCCTCGCCGCCGTCGCCGCGGGCTCCGCCCTCACCGGCCTGCTGCCCTCCATCGGCAAGGCCGCCGGGCTGGCCACGGGGATCACCGGGCCGATGATGGCGACCTACACGGCGGTGCTGGTGGCCGACACCGCCGTGCCGTCCTGGCACACCGGTCACCGGGAGCTGCCGTTCCTGTTCGCGGGCAGCGCGCTGGCCAGCGCCGGGGCGGTCGCCATGGTCGCCGCCCCGCACCGGGAGGCCGGTCCGGCCCGGCGGATGGCGATGGTGGGCGCGGCGATGGAGACCGTGGCGGGCGAGGTGCTCGAACGGCGGCTCGGCCTCCTCGCCGAGCCGTACCGCGAGGGGTCGGCCGGGCGGCTGATGCGCGCGGCGCGGGTGCTGACCGTGACCGGAGGCGCGCTCGCGGCGGTCTCCGGCCTCACCAGATGGCGGACGCCGTCCGTCCTTTCGGCCGCGGCGCTGACGGCGGGGTCGCTGTGCGTCCGCTTCGGCGTACTGCGGGCGGGCCGCGCGTCGGCCGCCGACCCCAAGTACACGGTCGTCCCGCAGCGCGAACGAATCGACGCCCGGGAGCGGAACCGAGCGCACGGCCGGTGATTTGTGTGGACACGGTTGGTGGGCACGCCTCAAGGCCAACTCGCATCCCCCGAAGGCCAGGGCGCGTGGCGCCCGGTCTCCCGTACTGTCCAGGCTGAGCGCTTCGGCCGAGTCCGCAGACAGTCACGTCCAAGGGCCGGTGGCGAAAAGGCCAGGGACACGGCCGAGTTGCCGGCCATAGCCAGGAATGCCTCTCAGGACGCCTTTCCCTCCGCCGCGGTGGTGACCGTGGTGAGCACCAAATGGGCAGCCAATGGCCTGTCAATTGGACAGCTTCTCCGGCGAAAGTAAAGGCGCAAGGTTCACCCCTCCGACAGAAGGGCGGTCATGAGGGCGACCTTTCGCAAGATCCTCACCTCAGGAGCGGTCGCCGCGGCGCTCCTCCTGGGCGTACTCGTCAGTCCGGCCTCCCCCGCGTTCGCCATCAACGGCGTTGCCTGCCCCAAGGATGGCGGCGACTTCCTATATATCGGCAACGGCAACGGCGACCAGCACTGCCGGGCGAACGCGGGCACAGTAGGTATGGCCGCCCACGGCATTTACCACGTCCAGTCCGGCGACAACAATGCGACCATCCGGTACCAGCACCGCTTGAATAGCCCGGTGAATTCCTTCTATCGAACGACCACTTGACAATTCGGTGACCATCGGAGGGCCGGCACGCGCGAGGTGATCGGTCGGCCCGGAGGGTGCGCCGGTCGCGGCGGTCGCGGTCACGCCCGCGGGGATTCTGCGCTCCGGCGACGCCTCGCCTGGACAGGACGGCGCCTTGAGCACCCCGGCGCCGGTCCGCACGGGCGGCCGGACGGCGGAGACCGGGGAGGGCGCCGGGCCAGACCCCCGCGCGTCTGGACGCGGTGCCGGCAGGCACCCGGCGGTTTCGGCACGTTCGTACATCCTGCCGCAAGAGGCGGACACGTCCTGGCAGCTACTGCTGGGAAGTGCCCCTCGTCAGGTGATGCCTCCGCGTCAGCGGACGGGGGAAAACATCGCCGGTCCTTCTCACATTGACCACGGAGGTTGGAGGTTGGAGGTTGTCCAGATTGCCCGCACAACCACAGGGGACCGTTCCGAGAGCGACGGGCCTCACGCGCGCCGAGGTCCCAGGGCCGTCGGTCGCCGTGCTCGGGGGTGGTATGGCCGGCCTGGTCGCGGCGTACGAGCTCGGCAAACTCGGGTACCAGGTCGAGCTTTACGAAGCAGGAAGCCGGATCGGCGGGCGCGTGCACACACACCGGTTCGACGCCGACCCGACCGGCTCCTTCGCCGAGCTGGGTGCCATGCGGTTGCCGGCGCACCATGTGCGAACGCTCTCTTACATCGACGAGTTGGGGCTGTCGGATCGCTTACGCCCCTTTCGCTCATGGCTGTCGGACGGGAGGGCCTTCCTTGCCATGGAGCCGGGCCCTGTGCAGGTCTCCGAGGCCGCACCCGCGCTGGTCGGCGAGTTACGGGCGAGGCTCGGTGAGCCCGGCTACCGGGAGGAGAGCCTGCTGTTCGCCGCGTGGCTGATCGCGGCGGTGCGGGCGCTCTCACCCCAGCGGCTGCGCGACCAGCTCGACAACAAGATCGTGCTCGGCAGGCTGCTCGGCCAGCTCGACGGCATGAACCTGGGGCCGTACGTGCGCGGCGCGGACCGCCCGGCCGATCTGGAGGCCTTCTTCACCGACCATCCCCGGTGCCGCAAGGTTCTGCCACTGGAGCTGGACGGATTCCTCGACGACGTCCTCACCGAGATCAGTCCCGCGTTGCTCCGGCTGGAGCACGGCATAAGCGCCCTGCCCGAACGGCTGGCCCTCGCTTTGGGCTCTGCCGTACACCTTGGACACACACTGACCGGGCTGCGGGTGCGGGAACGCGATGTGATCCTCGAACTCTCCTGTGCGGGCCGCACGATCGTCCGCCGGGTGGACTACGCGGTCTGCGCGATCCCGTTCTCCGCCCTGCGCCACGTCCGCATGGACGGGCTGTCGCAGGACAAGGCCGAAGCGATCCGCACCACCGTCTACTGCTCCGCCACGAAGGTCGCCTTCCACTGCCGGGAACGGTTCTGGGAGCGCGAGGGCATCACCGGCGGAGCCTCCTTCACCGGCGGCGACATCCGGCAGACCTACTACCCCGACCACGGATCGGTGCTGCTGGCCAGCTACACGATCGGGGAGGAGGCCGACCGGCTCGGCCGGATGACGGCCGAGCGCAGGCACGAGCACGTCCGCCGGCAGCTCGCCGCGATCCACCCGGCCCTGGACGAGCCGGGCATGGTTCGGGCGGCGGCCAGCATGGCGTGGGGGCAGGACGGCCTGACCCACGGCGGCTGCACCGTCCGCTGGGGCAAGACCGCATCCGCGGCCGAGGCGGAACGGGAACTGGCCGCGCGCCCGGACAAGCATCTCTTCTTCGCCGGTGAGCACTGCGCGACCACTCCCGCCTGGATCGAGAGCGCGGTCGAGTCGGCGCTGGAGGCGGTCCAGGGCATCAGCCTGCACCGGTATGACCGGCGCCCGGTGAGCAGGTCGGCGTGAGCGTCTTCGACCTGCCCCGGCTGCGGTTCGCCGGCACCGCGCTGAGCAGGCTGCCCAGTGGCCCTGCGGCAAGTGACGTCGATCTGGCGACCGGCCGGGTGCACACGCTCCGCAAAGGAGACAACTTCGCCGGTAACGGCCACTTCCTGATCGACGCGGTGATCACCTCGGTGGACCCGCCGGCCGCCTCGCCAGATCCGGTCGTGGGACGCGCGGTGGATTTTTGGGGGCACTACAACGAGTACCTCGGCACCACGGCCAACCGAGCGCGGATCTTCGATGTGGATCCGGCGTCCCGCTGGTCCACGATCGTGATGGTGGGACAGTTCGGGTTCGGACGTTCCGGACGGTCATCCGACACGGGGTACATGCTCACCGGACAGGTCGAAGGGTTCCAGCCACCCCGGTGGCACCGGCCGGGCCAGGTGCTGCACCAGTTCGTGGTGGACCAGGCCGGCGGGCTGACCTGGCTGCCCGAAGCCGACCGCAGCCCGGCCGTCACCGCCTTGCGCACGCTTCTCGCCGCGGAACGGGCAAGTGGCCTGGTCGTGCAGTTCGTCCTGAACCACCGCACCCGCCCCGCACCGCGCGGCGAGCCACCGGGCGTCCCTTTCGACCTCGACGGCGTGATCGCGCCCTGGCACTCTCACGAGCTACGGACCTACCCGGCGGGCAGGCTGCTCACCTCCAGACGCGCCAAGGACACCTGCCGCCCGCCGGTCAACCTGACGCTGCAGATCACCCCGGCGGACCTGCTGGTGAACCTGGTCGAGCTACTGCCGCACGGGCTCTCCCTGCGCACCGCGCACTCCGGTTCGACGGTGGCCCACCTGCCTGCCGGCGTGACCGGGATCGTGTCCGCCGCCCTGACCGGGCCGCCCGAGCGTGCCGATGCGGAACCGCTGGAGGTCGTGGACGCGTCAGGAGCCGTGGTACTGGCGGAAGAGGTGGTGAACGTCCAGGTGGACGACGCCTGCGTGATCCTGGAACACCCTAGGGGACCGGAGGACGCCGACCACGACGTCGAGGTGACCGTCCGCTCCTTCGTGCGGGGCGTGCCCGCAGCCGTCTCGCGGGTGGAGGTCCGGCAGTGTGCGAACCCGCGGGCGACGCAGGGACGGCATCCAGTGGTGGCCCTGGACGGTGAGCCCTCCTGTGTCCTGAGCACCGACGCGTCCGGCCTTGGCACGTTCACTCTCAGAGGACTGCGTGCGGGTACGGCCCGGCTGTCGCTCTGCGCCGACGGGGAGGCCGCGCCACAGGGGCACGACGACGAGCGGCACTTCCCGGGCGCGATGACGGTGCGGGTGCTGCCCGACGACTGGCGGCTGGACGGCATCCCCCTGGAGAAGGTGGACTTCTCCCTGATCCACCGCGAGGTCTTCGCACCGTATGAGGAGTTGTATCCGTTCATGCGGGAGGAGGTGTTCAGCCTCGCCGACCGGTTCAAGGTGGAGACCTACGCCATGCTGATCTGGCAGATGTGCGACCCGCGCAACAAGGACCGCACGTACTACATGCCGCCCTCGCGTGATCTCACCGCGCCGAAGGCACGGCTGCTGCTGAAGTACCTGCGACGGCAGCAGACACCGCGCGACGTGCTCGTGGTCACCCCCGGCGGGCACGACGGCAGGCCGGTCCTGGCGACCCGCGACGCACTCGTCCGGGCGCTGCGCTGCGGAGCCGCCGTCGAGCTCGCGGTCATGCTCCAGTACCTGTACGCCGCGTACTCGGTACCCACCTACGGCACCGGCGTGGAGCTCGTCCGACGCGGCGAGTGGACCTCCGCTCAGCTGGCGATGGCCTGCGGGGACGGTGGAAAGACGGCGGACGGCGGAGTTCGCGGGACGCTCCTCGGCATCGCCCGAGAGGAGATGGTCCATTTCCTGATGGTCAACAACATCCTGACCGCCGTGGGCGAGC
Organism: Spongiactinospora rosea; assembly: GCF_003315795.1. Lineage (GTDB taxonomy): Bacteria > Actinomycetota > Actinomycetes > Streptosporangiales > Streptosporangiaceae > Spongiactinospora > Spongiactinospora rosea. Next base: position 74,178 of record NZ_QMEY01000024.1, on the reverse strand, counting down.
CGTTCCACGTGCCGCGGATCGACTTCGGCACGATCAACGCCGAACTACCGGTTCCGCTCGACTTCTGCCTGGAGGGCCTGAGCGTCGGCAGCGCCGAGCGGTTCGCCCGCATCGAGGAGCCGGCCGGGGCCTCCGGCGAGGTACGGCTCGGCAACCTGACCGGCGCGGCCGCACGGCCCGGATACGGCTCGCTGAGCGAGCTGTACGCCGACATCCGCGACGGGCTGACCCGGCTCCCCGATCTCTTCGTGGCCGCCGGGGAGAGCGGTGGCGGCGAGCACCACCTGTTTCTGCGCCGTTCCATCGACCGTGAGCACCCCGATTACCAAATGGAGGTCGACGACCTGCCCAGTGCCCTGTTCGCGATCGACGTGATCACCGAGCAGGGTGAGGGCGGCGTGCTCACCGCCGAGGACCCGGGCGAGGAGTCGCACCACGCCGCGTTCCTGCGGTTGTCGAGCCTGCTCGCCGCGGACCTGAGCTGGCGGCCGTCGTACCCGGTGCTGCGCAATCCCAGCCTGGACCCGGGCGACCACGCCAAGGACGCGATCACCGATCCGGTCGCGCGCGAGGTCGCGATGCTGTTCAACGATGCGTACTTCCTGATGCTTCAGCTCATGGTGCAGCACTTCTACGGCAGGCCGGGAGGGAGCCTGCGTCGTTCACCGCTGATGAATCACGCCATCGATGTGATGACCGCGATGATGCGGCCACTGGCCGAGCTGCTCGTCACGTTGCCTGCGGGCAGGGCGGGGCGCACCGCCGGCCCGACTTTCGAGCTGGACCTCCTGCCGGGTTACCTGGCGCAGCCCGGCGTCGCAGCGCGCACGCTCGCCGCCCGGTTCCAGCGGCTGGCCACGCGGGCGGCGGCCTGCTCGCTCGTACCCCGCCGGGTGGCGGAGCAGAGCGCCTTTCTCAGCGCGTACTTCCGGGAGGAGCGGGCGTGAGCAGCCCGAGGAACGAACGGATGAGGAGCGAGATGACCGGTTCCGACCATGAGACCGACGTGCTGATCATCGGAGCCGGCCCGGTCGGGATGGCGCTGGCACTGGACCTGACGTACCGGAACGTGCCGTGCACGGTTGTGGACAGCGGCGACGGCCGGGTGCGCCACCCGAAGGTGAGCACGATCGGGGCCCGGTCGATGGAGCTGTTCCGTCGCTGGGGAGTCGCACAGCGGATCAGACAGGCGGGCTGGCCACCGGACCATCCGCTGGACATCGCCTGGGTGACCCAGGTCGGCGGGCACGAGATCTACCGCTACGAACGCGGCACGGCCGCCGACCGCCCGGAGTTCCTGCACACCCCCGAGCCGGACCAGGTTTGCCCCGCCCACTGGTTGAACCCGCTCCTGCTGGAGGAGCTGACCGGCAGGGACGGCTGCGATGTGCGCCTCCTTCACCGACTGGACTCCTTCACCCAGGACGATAACGCTGTCACCGCGCACGTCACCGATCTGACCTCCGGCCTGCCGCTCACCGTCCGCGCGCGATACCTCGTGGCCTGCGACGGCGCCTCCTCCCAGGTCCGGCGTGCCTGCGGCATCGAAGCGCCCTACCGGTACGAGACGCAGGAGTTCAGGAACGTCCTCTTCAAGGCGCCCGACCTGGCGGGGAAGCTCACCGCGATGGGCCTGCGCACCGCCATGGTCTACTTCCTGCTCCGGTCGGCGAGCCTGCGCTTCCCCATGCGGTCACTGGACGGCGCCGGCCTGTACAACCTGGTGGTGAGCGGTGCCACAGCGTCGCACGACGCGGGTGCTCTGGTACGGGAAACCATCGCCGTCGACGTCCCGGTCGAGGTGCTGTCCGACGGGGCCTGGCACCTGACCCAGCGGATCGCCGATCGCTACCGGCACGGGCGTGTGCTGCTCGCCGGCGACGCCGCCCACACCCTCTCGCCCTCCGGCGGGTTCGGGATGAACACCGGGATCGCTGATGCCGCGGACCTCGGGTGGAAGCTCGCCGCCCTGCTGTCGGGCTGGGCGGGTCCGGCGATGCTCGACAGCTACGATCTGGAGCGGCGGCCCGTCGCGGTACGCAACCTGGAGGCCGCCAACGCCAACCTGACCAGGACGACCGGCCAGGTCCTGCCCGCCGACCTGCACGCCGACACGGCAGCGGGGAAGCAGGCCCGCGCACGGATGGCCGATCGGTTGCGCAACGGGGGTGCGCGCCGGGAGTTCGACGCCCCTGAGATCCACTTCGGCTACCGGTACTCCTCCCCGCTCGTCCTTGGTGAACGGGTAGAGCTCACGCCCGGGTGGCGGCCGGGCAGCGACCCCGGCTACCGCGCCGCACACGCCTGGCTCCGCCCCGGCACATCCACTCTCGACGTGTTCGGCCGCGGTTTCACCCTGCTGTGCTTCCACCCCGAGGCGGCGCCGTACGGGTTGGAGCGCGCGTTCCGCGACCGAGGCGTCCCCCTGTCGGTACTGGTGTGCCGGGACGAGAAGATCGCCGCCCTGTACGGCCACCCCTACGTCCTGGTACGGCCCGACGACCACGTCGCCTGGCGAGGACACCGGCCGCCGGACGACCCGCTCGAACTCGTCGACGCCGTGCGGGGAGCCGCCTGATGTTCGCTCCCACCGGCTGGCCGCAAGAGCACCTGGCCGACCCCTACCCCGTCTACCGGCGGTACAGGGAGCAGGATTCGGTGCAGCGAGGCGAGGGCGGCACCTGGTACGTCTTCGGCTACGACGAGGCGTACGAGGTCCTCACCAGCCCCGCCTTCGGGCGGGGACCCGGCGGACCGGTCAGCGACCGTAGCCCGGCGCTGCGCCGGCTCGTCCAGAACTGGCTGGTCTTCATGGATCCGCCGCGGCACACCGAGCTTCGTGACCTGTTACAGGCCACGTTCTCACCCAAGGTCGTGCGGGCGCTGCGCCCCTGCGTCACCGCCATCGCCGCAGAGCTGCTCGCCCCGCTGCAGGAGAAGCCGCTGATCGACCTCGTCCGGGACTTCGCCGCGCCCTTCCCCCTCCTGGTCATCTCCGAGTTGCTGGGCGTCCCATCCGAGCGCCGCGACTGGTTCAGGGAGCGTGCCGTGTGGTTGCAGGGGGCGAGTACGTCCCGCGCCGGCCGTACCGGCAGGACCGGGGCGGACCTGGCCGAACGCGCGGCCCGCGAGCTGGCGGCGTACTTCTCCGAGCAGGCTCGGCTGCGCGCTCGGGCACCCCGCGAGGACCTGCTCTCGCTCCTGGTCGCTGCCGCCCGGAAAGGCACGGCGCTGAGCGAGGACGAGATCGTCGGCACCTGCGTGCACCTGCTGACCGCCGGCCACGAGACCACGACCCATCTGCTCACCAAGGGAACGCTGGCCCTGCTGCGCAGGCCAGGGGTCCTGCGGCGCCTGCGCTCCGATCCCGCCTTGCTCCCCACCGCGGTGGAAGAACTGGTCCGCTTCGACTCGCCGGTGCAGATGGTCAGCCGGTGGGCCCGGCAGGACCAGCTGCTCGGGGGCAAGCGCATCAGGGCCGGGGAGAAGGTCGTGCCGGTCCTCGGTGCGGCCAACCGCGACCCTGCCCGCTTCCCCGCGCCGGACCTTCTGCGCCTGGACCGGCCGCCGGCCCGCCATACGGGGTTCGGCCTGGGCATCCACTACTGCCTGGGCGCCAGCCTGGCGCGCGCGGAGGCCGAGATCGGACTGGCCGCTCTCTTCGCCGCCTTTCCCGGCATGACCTTGCCGTCGGAGCCGCCCGTCTTCGACGACGACCTGATCTTTCATGGACCGACCCGATTCCCGCTGGTGACGACGATCTCGCACCCGACAACGAAGGAGCGACCATATGCCTGATCCGATGACCCTGTCGGAGTTCCACTTCGACGCCAACTATCGCGGTGACTCCATCTACGCCGAGGACTCCCCGCTGCACGCGATCTACCGCGACGTGGTGCCGTGGGACATCGGCGGCCCGCAACCTGTGGTCGTCGCCCTGGAAGCGGAGGGCGCCTTCCGCGGGGAGGTGCTCGACGTCGGTTGCGGGCTCGGCGACAACACCCTGTTCCTGGCCGGGCGTGGGCACCGGGTCACCGCCTTGGACGTCTCCCCCAAGGCGATAGAACGGGCCGGCGAGCGGGCGCGCTCCCTCGGGCTGGAGATCACGTTCGTGGTGACGGACGCCGTCACGCTGCGAAGCCTGGAGGGCAGGGCCTATGACACAGTGATCGACAGTGCGCTCTATCACGGCCTGGACCCCGAGCAGCGCCGTAAGTACGCCGCCGCCTTGCACGGGGTGACCGCTCCGGGCGCGCGACTGCACATCGCCTGCTTCTCCGACGAGGTCCCCAGGGAGATCCTGGCGCCCAACCGGTGCTCGGAGCAGGACATCAGGCGCACCCTGACCGACGCCGGCTGGTCGATCACGCGCTTTGACCGCGCCACCTACACCGCCAGTCCCGACTTCACCCGCGACCTGCTCCACCGGATCGTGGAAGCGATGAACGTGGCCGACGGCGCGTCGTTCGTCGAAGGGCTGCCCGCCGACGACCAGGGCCGCCTGCTCCTGCCCATCTGGCAGGTCTCGGCCGAGCGCGTCTGACGACCCCGCGCGCGACCGGAGCCGCCGGTGGCGCCGCAACCCATTCCTGCTTGTGAGCGGAGGATCGATGAGCCCGACCATTTCCGTCGACGTACTGCAACGACTGGCGGCTCCTGAGGAGCGCGCCAATCCCTATCCGTTCCTGCACTGGCTGCGCGAGAACGAGCCGGTGCATCTGACCACGGCCGGTTTCTACCTGCTGAGCCGGCACGGGAACGTGCAGTGGGCGCTGCAGAACACCGGCAACGCGCTGACCGTGCCCGGCAGGGAGGATCTGCGGCACCAGTTCCCGCAGGCCGACCGGCACCGGGCCGTCGCCATTCAACTGGACGCATTCGCGAGCAAGCACGAGAGCGCCTACACCGGCCTGCGCAAGCTGATGAGCCGTGACCTGTCGGTCAAGAACGTGGAGGGTCTGCAGGCCGACATCAGCGCCAAGTGCGAGCGCCTCCTGGACGCGATCACAGAGCGGCTGCGCGACGGTGAGGTCGTCGACTTCCACGAGACGGTCTCACGCCCCTTGACCATCGAGGTGTTCGCTGACCTGTTCAGCGTGCCGGAGGACGTCCGCGACCGGCTGTCCAGCGACGTGGTCGAGGTGATGGCCGCTCTGGAGGCCCGCGACGAGGACACCCTGAACTCCGCGGATGCCGCCGCCGAGCGCGTGGAGGCGTACTTCCGCGAGGAGATCGAGCAGCGCAGGCGCGCGCCGGGCGACGACCTGCTGAGCACGCTCGTCACGGCCCACGACGGGACCGCCAGGCCCGGGGACGACCGCCTGATGCTGGGTCTGCTCTGGGTCATGTGGATGACCGGCTATGACAGCACCGCGGCCGGCATCGACCGCGGCCTCCAGGCGATGCTTGACCACCCTGACCAGCTCTACTGGCTACGTGGCAGCTATGACGAGGCCGCCGCGTTCGTCGAGGAGGCGCTGCGGCACGACGGCGTGGTGCTGTTCACCCCGATCCCGCGAGTGGCCACCACCGACATCGAGTTCGACGGGCACACCCTGCCCAAGGGGGCCCCAGTGCGGATGGTGCTCGCCGCCGCCAACCGTGACCCGGAGGTGTTCTCCGACCCCGACCGCTTCGATCCCGGGCGCAACCACAACGCCACGTTGAGCATGGGGTACGGAATGTACTACTGCAACGGCGCGGCGCTGGTACGGACGGAGATGAACATCCTGCTCACCATGATGCACCGCCGTTTCCCGCAGTTGAGCGCCGCCGGGGAGCCCGTGTGGACCCAGGCCGTGGGCACCGCCATCGGCACCCGGGGCGTGGACCACCTGCCGATCCGCCTGACCTGAGGGCAGGGTTGCACCTTTCCTCCCGATCCGCCTGACTGCGGCCGGGCCGGTCCACTGCGCCGGCCGCCGATGAACCGCCCGCACTTGGGAGGATCGGCATTCCAGGAGCCGCCGCGTCGGGCGCCGGCGGTGGCTTTTGGAATGCCCGCGGGCTGCCCGGAAGGAGCGCGCCGTCTGCGTCGTCAGACCCTCACAGCCGCTCGGCGATGATCGTCTAGCGCCTCACGGGTCCAGTACGCCGGTCTCCCGTTCCCTCGATCGGGGGGTCGAAGACGCAGATGAGCCGGGTGGGCTCGGTGACGGCGAGGGTGAACCTGGAACCGGGGGGCGCGACCCACAGTACGCCGGGACCGACGGCGTGCTCCTCGCCAGTCTCCAGGTCGACGGCGGTGGCCGCGCCGCTGAGGCAGTAGGCGATCTCGGTGCGGTCGGGGTAGCCGTAGGCGGCCTTGGTACCGGGGTTGAGGGTGGTGTCGGTGAGGCCGACGCCTGCGCCGTCCTCGGCGAGCAGCAGGCGGGTGCTGCGGTAGTACTCGTGGTGGACGTCCCGCTCGGTGTGCAGGATGTCGGCGATGTCGCGAAAAATCATGGCTGGCTCCTCTCAGGATCGCCGGAACGCACAGGTGATGCCGTGGCCTTCGAGGGCGGTCAGCCAGCGGCGCACCGCCTGCGGCTCCGCCGCGGCGCGGTGCAGGCCGGGCGGGGTCAGGCCGGGCGGGGTCAGGCCGGGCGGGGTCAGGCCGGCGAGGATGTCACCGATCCCGCACGCGAGCGCCGTGGACACCAGCCGCGGCGTCGCCGCCTCCTTCTCGTCGCCCACCAGCTCGGCCGGCCGGTCCAGGCAGACGCCGATCCGGGTGCCCGCGGTCGCGCCGTGGGCCGCGAGCCGGTGGGCCACCTCGCCGGAGGCGGCCCACAGTTCGCCGTAGGTCAGGGAGCGCCCGCCGGACGTCACCGCCTCGGCGTCCGGGGCCTCGCGGACCCGGTCCGTGACGACCCGTGGCACGGGGGCGGCCCGATCGCGGGCCGAAGGTCGTTCATCGTCTCTCCGCCGAGGCGGTGCTCACTTGTGCCAGCCCGCGTCCGAGATCGGGTGCAGCACGATCCGTGAGGGCCGTTCCGCCCGCAGCAGCAACCGGCGCAGGGTGCGCTCGATCTCCGCCGCCTGCGCGGGGTCCGGGCGGTCCACGTAGAGGTCGAGGTCGTAGCGGGGCTCGTCGTCGTTGCGGTACACCCGCGTGGTGGCCCGCAGCACGCCGGGGATCGCCGCCGCCAGCTCCCTGACCGACGGCAGCCAGACCTTCTCGTCGTTGACGACCAGCGAGTCCGACAGCCGTCCCCGGTAGTAGTGGTAGCCGTCCCCGTCGATCTCGAAGAGGTCGCCGGTGGCGATGGTCCGGGACGCGACCAGCGGGTCCGGCCGGTCGTCCGGCACCCGGCGGCGCAGCACGGTGTCCGACCGCACCAGCAGTTCGCGCGAGCCGTCGCCGAGCGGGGCCGGGCGCAGGGCGGTGGTGACGCCGGGCAGCGGCAGGCCCACCGAGGCGTGCCGGTGCGGGGGTTCCAGGTGGGCGGCCAGGGTGGAGACCCGTGGTCCGGCCTCGGTGAGGCCGTAGGTGAGGTACAGCTCCAGGCCGGGGTGCGCGGCGAGCACCCGCCCGACGTGCTGCGGGCCGAGGTGGTCGCCGCCGACGGTGAGCACCCGCAGGGGCCGCGACCAGGCCACGGTCCCGGCCAGCCGGACGACCAGCGCCGGGGTCAGCGACGACAGCGTGACGCCCTGCTCGCGCAGCGTCGCCGCGTACGCCACCGGGGTGAACGGCGGCCCGCACACCACCAGGCGCGACCCTGTGACCAGCGCGGCCAGCGCCTGGGCCACCAGGCCGTAGGAGTAGTGCAGCGGGAGGTTGAGCAGCACCGTGTCGCCCGCGCGCTGGCCGATCGCCCGCGCGTGCAGGGCGGCGTTGCGCAGCAGCGAGCCGATGCCGTGCAGGCAGCCGCTGAAGATGCCGGACGTGCCGGACGTCATCAGGATCACCTCGCCGGGGGCGTGCCGCCGCCGCTGCGGCCAGGGGGCGATGATCGCCTCGCCGTCACCGGCCCGATGCCTGGCCGCCGCGCCGTACCGCTGGGGGTCCACCCGGGGTGCGATCAGCGCGCCCGCCCCGAACCGGCGGCCGATCGCCTCGATCCGCGCGGCACCGGCCGACGGGGGTACGAGGACCGGCACCCCGCCGGTGAGCAGGACCGCGAAGAAGCAGGCGAGCAGCGGCGTCCCGTTGGGCAGGGCGATGAGCACCGGGGTCCCCGGCGGCGTGCCGAGGGCCGCCAGGTCATCGGCGACGGACGACAGCGGCGCGGCGGGACCGGACCGGTCGAGGTCCACCACGCTGGTCAGGAAGGCGTGGATCTCGTCCTGGCCCGGCAGTCCGTCCACCTGGATCGCGCTCATCGGCCCGGCTCCGGCGCCAGGACGCCGCAGCGCACCCGGTGCCCGCCCTCCGCCGTCGCCTCGTGCGCGCTGACCACGGCGTACGCGGCCTGCCCCGACCGCAGCCAGGAGCGGACGAGGGTCCGTGCGACGGGCAGGCCCCTGTCCGGGTGGGTGGCCAGGGTGAGCGAGGGCCCTCTGAACCCGCGGGCGACGCAGGTGAGGCTGCCCCCGCCGCCCGGACTGGCCCCGGCGAACCGGAGCGGGGAGACCCGGCCGCCGGGCGCCGCCCGCGCGACCGCCTCCATGGTCAGCAGCGTGCAGAGCGGACTGATCAGGATGACGGCCACGTCGTCTCGCGCCTCGTACAACTCGTCCGAGCAGGTAGAAAGGGCGTCCTCGACGGCGTCCACCACGAGCCAGGCGAGCGGGTCGGCGTACAGGGAGGGGATCCTGCTGCGCACCGGGCGCAGTTCGGCGCAGGCGGCCTCCCCCGTCGCCCGCACGACGACGCCCTCGCCCGCGAGCGAGCCGATCTCGCTCATGTCGCCGCCCCGAAGGCCAGGCAGGTGTTGAAGCCGCCGAAGCCGAGCGTCACGCTCAGCCCGACCCGGCCCTCGAACGCCGCCGGGCCGCCCAGCGGCAGCCGGAGCGGGAAGCCCGGCATGACGTTCGTCAGGCCGTGGACCGGCGGCACGACCCCCTCGCGCAGGGCCAGCAGCACGGCGACGGCCTCCATCGCGCCGGTGGCCCCGAGCGTGTGCCCGAACGCGCCCTTGGTCGCGAACGCCAGCGGCCCCGCCGTGCCGTCCCCAGCGAACACGCGTGCGTAGCTGCGGCACTCCACCAGGTCGTTGACGGGCGTGCCGGAGCCGTGCGCGTTGATCACGGCGACGTCCGCCGCCGATCGGCCGGCGGACCGCAGCGCCCGGCCCACGGCCGCCACGACGCTGTCGCCGGACAGGTCGGGGGCCGCGGTGTTCACCGCGTCGTTGGCCGAGCCCGCGCCCAGCAGGCGTCCGTGCGGCCGGGCCCCGCGCGCCCTGGCCGAACGGCCGGACTCCAGCACCAGGAAGGCCGCGCCCTCGCCGAGCAGCGTTCCGTCGTGGGCCTGGTCGAACGCCCGCAGCGCGGTCGGCGACATGGTGCCGAGCACCGTGTGGCCGAGCCGCTTGGCCGGGGTGAGGACGTCCGCCGCGCCGCAGAGGCAGATCTCCGCGTCGCCGCTCCGGATCAGCTCCGCGCCGACCAGCAGGGCGTCGGAGCCCGAGGAGCAGGCCGTGGTGAGCGAGACCGGGGCGTGGGCCATGCCCAGCGCGCCGGTGACCTCCGCGCACCAGTCGTCCAGAGAGGCCACACCCGTGGTGTCCAGGTGGGCGGCGAAGCTGGTCCCGAAGACCGTCCGCAGCCGCGGGTCGGTGACCTCAAGGCCCGCGTCGGCCACGGCGCCGGCCACGGTGTCGCGGGTGAGGATGTACTGCCGCTCGCGCGGGTCCTTCTCCAGCGGGAGGTCCGCGAGCACGGCGGCGCCCTCGTTGCGCAGCGGGTGCGGCGAGGGCACCGGCCGGATGCCGCCCGCGCCGCCGAGCAGGCGGTCCCACACCTCGCGCAGGCCGGAGCCGAGCGCGGAGGACCACGCCATTCCGGTGACCCAGACCTCCGGCTCTCCCGTGGCCGGGCCGCTCACCACAGCATCCTCCCCAGGTCCGCGACCTTGACCCGCACGAGCGTGCCGCTGAACACGGCCACGGGCCGGTCCTCCACGGTCGCCCGGCCGGAGAAGAAGAACGTGGTGTCCTCGATCCGCTCGCTGCGCACCCGGAAGACCACCTGGTCGCCGGGGACCACGATGCGGGTGAACCGCGACTTCATCGAGCCGATGAGGGTGAGCTCGTCGTCCGCGACCGGGGAGGTGCTGACCTGGTACAGGATGATCCCGGACTGGGCGAACGCCTGGGTGAGGTGGCTGGCCGGGAAGATCGCGCGTTCCGGGAAGTGCCCGGCGATGACGTCCATCGTCCCGGAGACCATGAGGCTGCTGGTCAGGTGCGAGCCGGGCGCGTAGTCCAGCACCCGGTCGATGTAGATCATGGGATGCCGGTGGCGGAGCCATTGCTTCAGTTCGGTGAAGCCCATGGTCGTGGTCTGTGCTACAGGTTCGGCCGGTTCACCGGGGGCCGTGCTGACCGGCTCAGATGTCTGCATGTCGGCGGCACTCCTTGAGCAGTGTGCGGAGCTTTTCCGGGAGCGGTCGCGCGGTGCCGCACGCCCGGCCGGCCACGCCGAAGACGAACACGCCGGTGGACAGCGCGCGTGGCTCCGCCTCGGGGCCGGAGGGCACGAGCGTGATCGTGCCGGACAGCCGGAAGCTCGCCGCGCCGACGTGCAGGACGTCGGCGGCGAGGTCCAGGTGGTCGCGGAAGCGGGCCGGGGCGTGGTAGCGCATGCGCAGGTCCACCACGACGAGGTCGAGACCGAGGCGGGCCAGGGCGTCGATGCCCGTGCCGATGCGGTCGAGGTGGGCGAGGGCCGCGGTTTCGAGCAGGGTCGCGTGGCGCGCGAAGTGGACGACGCCGGAGGCGTCGATGTCCACGTGCTCGACGCGATGCCGGACGGCGGCGGGCGCGAGGTCGGTGGTCACCTGGCCGCCTCGCGAATCGCCCGGGAACCGGCGGCGATCCGCTCGACGATCGACTCCGCCTCGGACTCGGTGATGATGAGCGGCGGGGCGACCCGCATGGTGGGGAAGACGTAGCGCAGGCCGTGCGAGCGCCGTCCCGCGCCCGCCATGAACTCCACGTACACGCCGCTTCTGATCATGTGCTCGCGGAACGCGGGGACGTCCCTGGCGGCCGCCTCGGTCAGCTCCACGCCGTGCATCACGCCCAGTCCCCTGGCCTCGTGGTAGAGGTCGGGGAAGCGTTCCACCACCTCCTGCCGGAGCAGCGTCCCCAGGTGCTCCCCCACCTTGCGCGACCGTTCGAGCAGGCCCTCGGCGTGGATGTGGCCGATGCCCGCGCCCATCACGGCGCAGGTGATCGGGCGCAGGTCGGAGGTGGCGACCGCGCCGGTCTCCCGTACGGTGAGCTCGCGGCGGGCCACGACCATGGACGTGGTCAGCACGCCCATGCCGAGGCTCTTGCCGAGCACGGTGACGTCGGTGGGGATGGGCCCTTCGTCGTCCGTCATGCCGAAGAACCGGCCGGTCTTGGCGAAGGTCAGGATCTCGTCGGCGACGAGCAGCGCGCCGCCGTCCCGGCACAGCCGGGCCACCTCGCGCAGGTAGCCGGGCGGCGGGGTGAGGATACCGGCGTCGCCCTGGACGGGCTCGATGACCACGCCCAGCAGCCGGTGCCCGTTGGCCGCGAAGTACTCCCTGGCCGCCTCGATCTCGCCGAACGGGATGTGCTCGACGGTGACGCCGAACGGCTCCGCGGCCAGGGTGGGCAGCCCGGCCCGGTAGTGCCGCCGGTTGATCAGCGGCAGCAGCGCGCCCGTCCAGCCGTGCCAGGCCCCCTCGAAGGCGAGGATGACGTCGCGGCCCCCGCGTCCCTCGGCGGGCCGCAGCCGGCGGCGGTCGAAGCGGGACTCCAGCACCAGGCGCAGCGCCAGTTCCATCCCCTCCGAACCGGAGTTACGGCCGCTGACGTGGTACTCGCCGACGGGGAACCGGTCCGACCACAGCCCGCCGGGGCCGAACAGGCGCGCGAGCAGCCGGGCCCGTTCCAGGGAGGCGATCTCGTCGGTCACGTAGCCGCTGTCCTCGATGGCCCGCTGGAGGGCGGCGGCGATCACCGGCGAACCGGCTCCGAGGCACGCGGACGCGTACCCGCCGCTCGCGTCGAGCACGTCCAGCGACCGGCCCGCCCGCGGGCCGTCGAGTTCGACGAACCGCTGGACGATCCCCTTGGCCCCGGTACAGCAGAAGGGCAGGCGCGTTCCGTAGTGGTTCATGTGCACGGACCGGTCGAACCCGAGGTCCGGCCCGCCGGTCTCGGGCCCGCCGGGGAGGACGGGGGTGAGTGTTTCGGCCGGCATCAGGTGCGGTCCGCTCACTGGGCCCGGTCCGCGCCGGCGCGCGCCCGCAGCTCTCCGACCAGCCGGGAGATGGAGCGGATGGTGGCGAAGTTCTCCGGGGTGAAGTCCTTCTCCGTGATGCTGATGCCGAATCTGTCCTCGCATTGGACGCGCAGCTCGACATAACCCAGGGAATCGAGCCCCGCAACGCTTCGAAGGCCGTCGTCGAGCCCAATGTCCGGCACCTCGACGAACAGATCCCTAATCAGGATCGACCGGATCGCCTGCTCGATCTCGGCCGTCTCTTGATTGGATGACATACGGCATGCGCTCCTTACACAAGGGGGTCGTCATAATGCGCGGAAAAGGTCGGCGGGCATGCGGTATACCGCGCTTTAGGCGGCATGATGATGCCGCGGCAAAAAGGGGATGTACGTACGGATGCGGGCCTGACCTGGGACGTTCTTGACTTGCCCGAACAGACGATACCCAGCGGCCTGGTCTATGACAATACGCGGATACAAACATCGCAGCGTCCTGACCGAATTTCGACCCTGAGTAAACACGTTGCACACCTGACCCCGATATGGCCACTCCTTCGTTTCCGGCAGCATCATTTCCGGCAACCTCTGCTTAACCTCGCCACCGGACGATCGGCCCGACTTCCCCCCAATTCCGAGAAAATCTGGCAGTAGACCGGTGCGCTATCGGGCGGCACGAAATCAAAGGCCCGCGCACCCCTCCGGTCTCCCGGTTCTTCGGCCACCGCGCCCTCAGCGCGGCCCTGATCCCACCCCTGACGGCACCCCCTGGGGGCGGACGCGCGGTGGTGGGGTGGTGCCGGGGATTCGGCTTCGGCGGCGGTATCTTTGATCGACATGGACCACCGCAGGCGGATTCCGCGTACGGACGCCGTGCTGGCCGACGCGCGGATGCGCGCGGCGCTGTCCGCGCTGGGCCGGGCGCAGGTCAAGGCGGCCGTGGCAGCGGCGCAGGAGCGGGCCAGGGCGGGTGAGATCGCCCCCGCCGACGTGGTGGAGGCCGCGCTGGCGGCGCTGGCCCCGGCCGCGCCGCTGCGCCCGGTGATCAACGCCACGGGGGTGCTGCTGCACACCAACCTCGGCCGCGCCCCGCTGGCCGAGGCCGCGATCGAGGCCGTGGCCGCCGCCGCGGGACCGGCCGACGTCGAGTTCGACCTGGTCACCGGCCGCAGGGCGCGGCGGGGCAGGAGCGCGCTGGCGGCGCTGGCCGCCGCCGTGCCGGAGGCCGGCGACGTCCATGTGGTCAACAACAACGCCGCCGCGCTGGTCCTCGCCGCGACCGCGCTGGCCGCCGGCGGCGGGGAGATCGTGATCAGCCGCGGCGAACTGGTCGAGATCGGCGACGGGTTCCGCATCCCCGAACTGCTGGCCGCGACCGGCGCGACCCTGCGCGAGGTCGGCACGACCAACCGCACCACCCCGGCCGACTACGCGGCGGCGGTCGGCCCGCGGACCGGGTTCGTGCTGAAGGTGCACCCCTCCAACTTCCGCGTGGAGGGCTTCACGGGTGCGGCCGGGATCGCCGAACTGACCGGCCTCGGCGTGCCCGTGGTGGCCGACGTCGGCTCGGGGCTGCTGGATCCGGAGCCCGCGCTGCCCGGTGAGCCCTCGGTGCGCGGCGCGCTGCGCGAGGGGGCCGACCTGGTGACGGCGAGCGGCGACAAGCTGGCCGGCGGCCCGCAGGCCGGGCTGCTGCTCGGGCGGGCCCCCCTGGTCGAACGGCTCAGGCGGCACCCGCTGGCGCGGGCGCTGCGGGTGGACAAGCTCACCCTCGCCGCCCTGGAGGCCACCCTGCACACCCCCGAGACCCCCGTACGACGGGCGCTGCGCGCGATGCCCGCAAGGCTGCGCGAACGCGCCACCGCCATCGCCGCCCAGCTCGGGCACCTGGACATCACGGTCGAGGAGGTGGCGGCCACCGTCGGCGGCGGCGGCGCGCCCGGCGTACGCCTGCCGAGCGCGGCGGTCAGCCTCCCCGCCCGCCTCGCCGGCCCGCTGCGCACCGGCGAGCCCCCGGTCGTGGGCCGGGTGGAGGACGGCCGGCTGCTGCTCGACCTGCGGGCCGTGCCCGAGAGCCGGGACGGCGACCTCGTGAAGGCGATCATCGCCGCCGGGCGCTGATCACAGCTCGCGCAGCGCGGGCAGCAGGTCGCTCTTGGCCCAGTCGAAGAACGCGTCCTGGTGGTCCGCGCCGATCTGGACCAGCGCGATGTGGGTGAAACCGGCGTCCACGTAGGCGCGGACGGCCTCCACCACCGCGCCGGCGTCCGATCCGCACGGCACGGTCGCGGCCACGTCGTCGGGGGTGACGGACTCGGCGGAGGCGGCGAAGTTGACCGGGCCGGGGAGTTCGGCCATGACCTTCCAACCGGCCGTCGACCAGCGCCACAGGCGGTGCGCCCGTTCCCTGGCCGCGGCGGCGTCGGTGTCGTAGGCGATCGCGAGCTGGCCGTACACGGGCTTGCCGCGCCCGCCGCCCGCGGCGAAGGCGTCCACCACGTCCGCGTCGGGCTCGGTGGCCACCAGGGCGTCGCCGTACTCCGCGGCGATCTCCGCCGAGCGCGGCCCCGAGGCCGCGATCGCCAGCGGGACCGGCCGTTCGGGCAGGTCGTAGAGCTTGGCGGAGTCCAGGTCGAAGAACTCGCCCCGGTATTCGCGGTAGCCGCCGCCGAACAGCCGCTGGATGATCTCGATGGCCTCGCGGAACATCAGGTGCCTGGTGTCCACCGACGGCCAGGCGTGCCCGACGACGTGCTCGTTGAGGTTCTCCCCCGAGCCCAGCCCCAGCGTGAAGCGGCCCTTGGACAGCACCCCCATGGTGGCCGCCTTCTGCGCCACCACCGCCGGGTGGTACCGCATGATCGGGCAGGTCACGTAGGTCATCAGCGGCAGCCGATCGGTCGCCTGCGCCGCCGCGCCGAGCACCGTCCAGGCGTACGGCGAGTGCCCCATCTCCTCAAGCCACGGGAAGTAGTGGTCGGAGATGACCGCGTAGTCGAAGCCGGCGCGCTCGGCGGTCGCGACGTCGCGCACGAGCTGACCCGGCGAGGTCTGCTCGCACATCATCGTGTAACCGATCTCTGCCATGCCGGGGACCTACCCGGGGTTCGCCCCGCGCAACGCCAAGGGTTCGCCCAGGGTCGCCCCGCTCAGCCGCCGAGCAGGTCCACCAGATCGTCGGCGTGCTCCTCTTCCTCCTCCATGATCGACTCCATCAGCCGCCTGGTGGTGGGGTCGTCCTCGCCCAGCCAGCGGATGATCTCCTGGTAGGTGGCGATGACGATCCGCTCCGCCTCCAGGTTGTCGCGCAGCATCTGCTGAAGGTCGTGGTCGGCGGGGGTGGTGTAGTCGGTGTGCGAGCGCTCGGCCAGCTTGGCCGGGTCGAACTCCGGCTCGCCGCCGAGCTGGGAGACCCGTTCGGCGGCGCGCAGCGCGTGGTCGAGTTCCTCCTTGGCGTGCTCGGTGAACTCCGCGGACACCTGCGCCCGGTCCACGCCCACCGCCGAGATGGCGTGCCGGGTGTACCGCAGCCAGCACACCACCTCGGTCGCGATCACGTCGTTAAGGATCTCGACGACGCGTTCCCGGTCCTTGCCGTAGGCGTCGGTCACCGGGCCCTCGGCCATCTTCTGCCGTGCCTGCTCGCGGATCCTCGTCACGTCGAGTACGAAGTCATCGCTCATGCCACTTGCCCCCCGAACGGTGTTCTGCCTGCTCATCGGCAGGATAGGAGGCGATGGGCCCGGCCTCGCGCTACCCGGCGGCGTGTCGCGGGGCGGTCGTCGCCTCCTGGACGACCGTGCCCCCCTGGATCACCGTGCGGCGCTCGGGGTCCGACCACAGCACCGAGGCGTCGGCCAGCGGGTCGCCGGGGAGCACGAGCAGGTCGGCGACGGCGCCCGGGCGTACCCGGCCGAGGTCGGAGCGGCCGATCAGTTCGGCGTTGACGCTGGTGGCGGCGCGCAGCGCGGCGAGCGGCCCTTCGACCTCGCTCTGCAGGCGCAGCCCGTTGAGCTGCTCGTCCTCCAGCACGCCCATCAGGTCGGTGCCGAAGCCGATCCGCACCCCGGCCCGCCTGGCCAGCTCGATCGCCTTGCGCCCGGCGTCCAGGACCTCGCGGTTCTTGTCCTGGGAGACCGGCGCGAGGCCGACCTCCGCGCCGCGCCGGTCCATCGCGTCGTAGGTGGCGAGCGTGGGCACCAGGAACGCGCCGCGCTCGGCCATCAGCCCGGCCGTCGCGGCGTCCATCAGGTTGCCGTGCTCGACGCTGCGCACGCCGTTGCCGACCGCGTGCGCGATGGCCTCGGGCGAGTAGGCGTGCGCGGCGACGTAGCTGCCGCGCCGCGCGGCCTCCTCGGTGACCGCGCGGATCTCCTCGGCGGAGTACTGCGGCACGCGGATCGGGTCGGTCGGCGAGACCACCCCGCCGGAGGCCATGATCTTGATGGCGTGCGCGCCGCGCCGGAACCTGTCGCGTACCGCCCGCCGCAGCGGGTCCACGCCGTCGACCACCTCGCCCATGTGCGTCCAGCAGGCGCACAGGTCCGCGTCGGCGGGCCGCAGGTCGCTGTGCCCGCCGGTCTGGCTGAGCGCGGGCCCGGTGTAGAGGTAGCGCGGCGCGGGGATCAGCCCTTCGGCGATGGCCTTGGCCAGGCCGGGGTCTCCCCCGGCGACGTCGCGGACGGTGGTGAAGCCGCGGGTCAGCGCCGCGCCGAGCCGCCGCGCGCCCGCCAGCGCCATGTAGCTGGGCGGGCTGGACTCCAGCGTCAGCAGGTCCAGGCTGGTGCCGTAGGCGTGGAAGTGGGCGTCGATGAGCCCGGGCACCACCGTGCCGCCGCCCCCGTCGAGGATCCGATCGGCCTGCGGCGGGGTGCCTCCCACCTGAACGATCTTCCCGTCGGAGATGTGGACGGGGCCTTCCTTGAGGTCCCCGGACTCCCCGTCGAACACGGTCACATTGACGATCGTCAAGCTCACGCCGCAATCCCCCCGTCTAGTTCGGCATCGCCTGACATTGTGCCCGTGCCGAGGTCAGAAGCGGAACGGGGGCCCCTCATGAGCGCCGGGCGGCCACTCGGGGAGCGTGGACGACCCGGGGGCGGTGTCCCTGACGGGAGGCAGGCCGGGGAGCGTGGGCGGGCCCGGCTCGGGGGGCGCGCCCTGGACGGCGGGCAGGTCGGGGAGCGTGGGCGGATCGTCGGCCGCGGGCAGCGCCAGCGTGCGCCCGGCGCTCACCGCGTCGCGGAGGCTCTGCGCCAGCGCCGCCTCCAGATCGGCGGCCTGGGCGGTCAGGTCGCGTACGCCCTCGGCGTCCTCCGTCCTGGCCAGCAGGTCCAGGTACTTCTGGTTACTGTCCAGCAGGTCGTGCGCGCGCAGCGCGGAGTCGGCGTTCTGGACCCTGCGGGCGTACTCCTCCAGGTCCTCCACCTGGCGGGTCACCGCGCGCACCGAACGGGCCAGCGCCTCCCGCTGCGGCCCCAGCACGGCCCGCAGTTCCGGGGTCATCGCCTCGCGCATCGCGTCGGCCTGTTCGGCGCGCAGCGCCGCCTGGTCCCACAGCACTTCCAGGATCCCGGTCAGCCGGCGCGGCAGCACGACGTCGTTGGCCACGTCGTCGAGCAGGCCCATCCGGCCCGCCCGCGACTCCTGGACCACGGCCACGGCCCGCCAGGCGCGGCCGTACAGCGTGTGCCCCTCGGCGTCCAGCCCGGCCGTGCCGGCCAGGCGCGCCTCACGGGCGGACGCCTCGTCCTCGTCCTCGTCGTCGAAGTGGTCGTAGTCGTTGAAGTCCGGGGCGACGTCGGTGTCGAGTCCCCGCACGCCGAGCAGCATGCCGACCACGAAGACCAGGAGGCCCACGACGACCGGCACGGCGGTCCAGCCCACGGCGGAGCCGGTCAGGAAGAAGGCGAGCGCGGCGAAGAACCCCGAGACGGCGACCTTGGAGAAGGGCTCCCACTGCTCGCCTTCCCCCGGGTCGTGCCGCTCTCCGAACAGGTCCACCTGTGGTCCGCCCCCCTGGACGCGCAGCCCGAAAGAAGGAGAATGTACAGAGCTTGATCGGACATCTTATGACAGGTCAGCCTGGCCATCCGCGCTTCGATTCGGAATGTCACCCGCAGGAGGTATGTTTCGGTTGCGAGGGTGGTGACACGACGGGCAGAAGGGTCATGGGGCGGGACAACCCGGCGGATTCGGCCGGACTGAGCGAGACGTTCCTGAGCGGGCATCGCCGGTACACGAGCCGGCAGGTGGCCGCGATGGCCGGTGTGCCGATGTACCGCGCCCGCCGGCTGTGGCGCGCGCTCGGCTTCGCCAACGTTCCCGACGACGCGGTGGAGTTCACCCATGCCGACGTCGAGGCGCTCAAGACGCTGGTCGGCATGGTCACCGCGGGGGCCTACGACGACGACCACCTACTGCTGATGACCAGGTCGCTCGGCAGCTACACGGCCAGGCTCGCCGAGTCGCAGGCCGAGCTGGGCTCGGAGGCGCTGGCCACGGCCGGGGTGCCGATGGCCGAGCGGGGCGCGGCCTGGCGCGGCCGGGCCGCCTGGGTGCTGCCCGAGCTGGAGAAGCTGCTGATCTACTCCTGGCGGCGGCACCTGGCCTCGGCGGCCGGCCGGCTGGTCGATCAGGAGAGCAACGCCGTGCGGCTGGCCGTGGGCTTCGCCGACCTCGTCGGGTTCACCCGGCTCAGCAGGCAGATCTCCGAGGGCGAGCTGGCCAGGCTGGTCGAGCGGTTCGAGGGCCGGTCGGCCGACGTGGTCGCCTCCTCGGGCGGGCGGCTGGTCAAGACGCTCGGCGACTCGGTGCTGTTCGTCACCGACACCGCGCACGAGTCCGCGGAGATCGCGCTGCGGCTACTGGAGGTGCACGGCCGCACCCGCGGCATGCCCGGGCTCCGCGTGGGCCTGGCCATCGGGCAGGTCATCGGCCGGATGGGCGACGTGTTCGGCGCCCCGGTCAACCTGGCCAGCAGGCTCACCGCGCTGGCCGAGGCGGGCAGCGCGCTGGCCGACCCGGCGATGGCCGAGGCGCTGGCCGACGACGCCGCGTTCGCGCTGCGCGCGGGCGAGCGGGTGACCGTGCGCGGGATCGGCGAGGTCACGCCCGTCGTGATCCGCCGGCGCAGGCCGGCCTAGCCCGCCGTCCCCGGGGTAGCGGGACCGCGACTTCGCAGGGGAAGGGGGGTCTAGACGATGCGCACCGTGCCGCTCGGCCGCAGCGGGCTGATGGTGACGCCGATCTGCTACGGCACCTGGCAGTTCGGCGGCGACTGGGGGACCGTGGACGAACGCGCCGCGATCGAGGCGATCCAGGGGGCCAGAGACCTCGGCATCAACTTCTTCGACACCGCCCGCGGCTACGGGTTCGGCGTGTCGGAGCGGCTGCTCGGCCGGGCGCTGGCCGATGAGCTGGGCACCTCACGCGACTCCGTGGTGATCGCCACCAAGGGCGGGCTGCGCGAGGACGGCGGCGTGCTGTCGCGCGACGCAAGTCCCGCCTGGCTGCGGCAGGAGGTGGAGCAGAGCCTGTCCGCGCTCGGCATCGACCACATCGACCTGTACCAGATCCACTGGCCCGACCCCCGCACGCCGCTCGCCGACACGGCCGCCGCGCTCGGCGACCTGATCAGGGAGGGGCTGATCCGGCACGCCGGGGTGTCCAACTTCGACGTCGAGCAGATGCGGGAGTTCGAGGAGGCGCTGCCGGTGGAGACGCTGCAGCCGCCGTACCACCTGTTCGAGCGGGACATCGAGACCGCCGTCCTGCCGTACTGCGCGGAGCGCGACATCGGCGTGCTCGCGTACGGCCCGCTGGCGCACGGCCTGCTCGGCGGGGCCTTCGACGAGTACACGACCTTCCCCGCCGACGACTGGCGCTCGGTCAGCCCCGACTTCACCGGCGAGACCTTCCTGCGCAACCTCGCGGTGGTGGACCTGCTGCGGGAGTTCGCCCAGGGCAAGGGCGCGACGGTCGGTCAGCTCGCCGTGGCGTGGGTGCTCGCCGCGCCCGCGGTGGACGTGGCGATCGTCGGCTCGCGCCGGCACGCCCACCTCAAGGAGAGCGCCGGCGCGGTGGACCTGGAGCTGACCGGCGACGACCTCGCCGAGATCGACCGGATCGCGCGCGCGGCGACCCCGGTGACCGGCCCCCGCCCCGACTGAAAGGGCCCGCCCGGCGGTTACGGCGGGCGGTCACGGGTAGGCGGGGGGTTCAGCCGGACAAGCGAGTACGACATCGACGTAGCTGGGCGCCCGCCGCGCCCGAGGGGGAACGACGATGACAAGCGGTGACTTCTGGCCGTACGGCTACAGCCCGCTGGACGAGTTGCTGGCGAGGTTCTTCGGCGGGCTCGGACCGCCGGAGCAGTCAGGGGCGGAGTCGCGGCGGCGGGTGGACATCGGCCGCCTGCTCAGCGAGGACGCCGTCGAACTGCTCCGCCTCGCGGTGCACGAGGCGTCCGAATGGGGCTCGCAGTACCTCGACACCGAGCACCTGCTGTGGGCCGCGACCAGGCTGGACTCCACGCGCGGCCCGCTGGAGCGGGCCGGGGCCGACCCGGACGCGCTCGCCGGCACCATCCAGCGGCAGGTTCAGCGGCGCGAGCCGCGGCAGGGGCCGATGCCGCTGGCCCCGGCCGCCAAGCGGGCGCTGCTGGCGGCGCGCGACATCGCCAGGGCCTCGGGCGCGTCCTACATCGGGGCGCAGCACCTGCTGCTGGCCCTGTCGGCCAACCCCGACTCGATGGCGGGCCGCCTGCTGCGCGACGCGCGGGTCACCCCGCAGTCGCTGGGCGCCGAGACCGCCGACCGGGGCGAGGCCCCGCCCGCTCCCCGGCCGAGCAGCACGCCCACGCTCGACCAGTACGGCCGCGACCTGTGCGAGGCGGCCAGGGAGGGCGGCATCGACCCGGTCATCGGCAGGGACGAGGAGATCGCCCAGACCGTGGAGGTGCTGTCCCGGCGTACCAAGAACAACCCGGTGCTGCTCGGCGAGCCCGGCGTGGGCAAGACCGCCATCGTCGAGGGGCTCGCGCAGCGCATCGTGGACGGCGAGGTGCCGAAGACGCTCGCCGGCAAGCGCGTGATGCAGGTGGACATGGCGGGGATGGTGGCCGGCACCAAGTTCCGCGGCGAGTTCGAGGAGCGGATGAAGAGCGTCGTGGACGAGATCCGCGACAACGCCGACGAGCTGATCGTGTTCATCGACGAGTTGCACACGGTGGTCGGCGCGGGCGGCGCGGAGGGCGCGATCGACGCCTCCAACATGCTCAAGCCCGCCCTGGCGCGCGGCGAGCTGCACGTGATCGGCGCGACGACGCTGGACGAGTACCGCAGGCACATCGAGAAGGACGCGGCGCTGGAGCGGCGCTTCCAGCCGATCTTCGTGCCGGAGCCGACGGTGGAGGACACCATCGCGATCCTGCGCGGGCTGCGCGACCGTTATGAGGCCCACCACCAGGTGCGTTTCACCGACGAGTGCCTGGTGGCCGCGGCCGAGCTGTCCGACCGGTACCTCACCGGCCGCTTCCTGCCGGACAAGGCCATCGACCTCATGGACCAGGCCGGGGCGCGGGTCGCGCTGCGCACCAAGACGACGCCGGGCGGCACCCGCGAGCTGGAGGAGCGCGTGGAGCAGTTGCTGCGCGAGAAGGACCAGGCGGTCTCCGGCGAGGACTACGAGCGGGCCAGGGAACTGCGGGACGAGATCGCGGACCTGCGCCGCCGGATCGACGACTCCCAGGGCGAGCACCAGGGGGTGCCGGAGGTCACCGCGGAGGAGATCGCCGCGGTCGTCTCGCGGGCCACCGGGATTCCGGTCGCGCGGCTCACCCAGGAGGAGAAGGACCGGCTGCTGGCCCTGGAGGAACGGCTGCACCAGCGCGTGGTCGGCCAGGACGAGGCGGTGGAGGCGGTGGCCGAGGCGGTGCGGCGCTCCCGCGCCGGGCTCGGCGACCCGAACCGCCCGATCGGCTCCTTCCTGTTCCTCGGCCCGACCGGCGTGGGCAAGACCGAGCTGGCCCGCGCGCTGGCCGAGGCGCTGTTCGGCGACCAGGACCGGATGATCCGGTTCGACATGAGCGAGTTCCAGGAGCGGCACACGGTGTCCCGGCTGGTCGGCGCGCCGCCGGGGTACGTGGGGTACGAGGAGGCCGGGCAGCTCACCGAGACGGTACGCCGCCGGCCCTACTCGGTCGTGCTGCTGGACGAGATCGAGAAGGCCCACGCCGACGTGTTCAACCTGCTGCTCCAGGTGATGGAGGACGGGCGGCTCACGGACGCGCAGGGCCGTACGACGGACTTCAAGAACACCGTGCTGATCATGACCTCGAACCTCGGCGCGGACGTCATCATGTCGCATCCCGGCGAGGCGGCCGGCGAGCTGCGCGGCCACCTGAGCCGGCTGCTGCGGCACGCGTTCCGGCCGGAGTTCCTGAACCGGATCGATGAGATCATCATCTTCCGCAGCCTGGACGACATCCAGTTGCGGCAGATCACCGGGCTGCTGATGGAGGAGAGCAGGCGCCGCCTGCACGCCCAGGACATCGGGATGGAGATCGACCCGGTGGCGATCGACTGGCTGGCCAGGCAGGGCTACCAGCCGGAGTTCGGTGCCCGGCCGCTGCGCCGGATCATCCAGCGCAAGGTGGACAACACGCTGTCGCGGATGCTGCTGGACGGCACGCTGCGGCCCGGCCAGCGGGTGCATCTCGGCGTGCGCGAGCACGACCTGGCGTTCACCGTGCTGGAGGGGGCCGAGTCCGCTCCCGGCGAGGGTCAGGAGCCGCAGGCCCGGGCCACTCCGGAGCACCGGCCCGAGCTGGATCGCGGCAGGGACGAGGAGCGCCGCCGCGACGCCTCGGGGTTCTACCTGTAGATCCGCGCGGGGAGTCGTCCCCGTCTGCCGTGCGCAGAGGGCCCGGCAGGCGGGGACGTCACGTCCGCGCCGGGTCGAGGCCGTCCAGCAGGGCGTCCAGGCCCGCGTGGACGGTGTCCAGGCCCGCGCAGCGCTCGCGCAGGTTGTAGGCGATCAGACCGGCCGCCAGCGGGGCCAGCAGGGCGTCGGCGAGGTAGGAGGGCTCGCGGTCCGGCCGCAGCTCGGCCAGCAGGATCGTCAGGTGCCGGTGGTAGGCGCCGTAGGCCGCGCCGAAGCGGGCGTAGGGTGTGGCGGTCTCGGCCATCAGCAGCAGATCGAGCTGGTCGGCGACGCGTACGGCCAGGGCGTGCAGGAAGGCGCGGACCCTGGCCGCCGCCGGGGCGCCGGGGCCGAGCGGCGGCGGGCCGCCCATGAACGACTCCTGGAACTCCCGCTCGCGCCGGTCGATGAGCGCGTACGCCAGGCCGGACCGGTCGCCGAACCGGCGGTAGAGCGTGCCCACGCCCACTCCCGCCGCGGCGGCCACGTCGGCCATGGACAGCCCCTCGACGCCGCGGGTGGCGACGATCTCCTCGGCGGCGGCGAGGATCTTGGCGCGGTTGCGCGCGGCGTCCGCGCGCTCCTCCGGGCGCGGGTCGCCCGCCTCTGCCTGCGGCAGCGGTCGCCGGGTCTGCGTCACGGGCTAAACCCTACCGGCTTGCCATCCGGAATCGGTTCCGATTAAGCTCGCAAACGGAATCAATTCCGGATATCGGAGGACATGAGATGTTGCAGGGACGGGTCGCGCTGGTCACCGGGGGCAGTCGGGGCATCGGGGCGGCCATCGCCCGGCGGCTGGCCGGGGACGGCGCGGACGTGGCGATCACCTACACCTCGGCCGAGGGCCGGGCCAAGGAGGTGGTCGGGCAGATCGAGGCGTCCGGTCGCCGCGGCCTGGCCCTGCGCGCGGAGGCGACGGACGCGGGGGCGCTGGTCGAGGCGGTCGAGCGGACGGCCACCGAGTTCGGCCGGCTGGACATCGTGGTGGGCAACGCCGGCATCGCGCCGTTCGGCCCGCTCGCGGAGGTCACCCTGGAGGAGGTGGACCGGACGCTCGCCATCCACGCCAGGGCCTCCTTCGTGCTGGCCCAGGCCGCCGCCGCGCGCATGTCCGACGGCGGCCGGATCATCAACATCGGCAGCAGCCTGGCCGAGCGCGTGCCGTACCCGGACTGGACGCTCTACTCGATGAGCAAGTCCGCGCTCGTCGGGCTCACCAAGGGCCTGGCCAGGGACCTCGGCCCGCGCGGGATCACCGCCAACCTGGTCCACCCCGGCTCGACCGACACCGAGATGAACCCGGCCGACAGCCCGGAGGCCGACGGCGAGCGCGCCTTCACCTCGCTGGGCCGCTACTGCGACCCCGAGGACATCGCGGCGACCGTGGCGCACCTGGCCGGGCCGGGCGGGCGCAACATCACCGGCGCGTCCTTCACCGTGGACGCGGGAACGACGGCCTAGCGATGGCCTGGCTGTTGCTGATCGGGGCGGCGCTGCTGGAGGTCGTGTGGGCCCTGGCGCTGGACCGCTCCGATGGCTTCACCCGGTTCGTCCCGGCGGCCATCGGGGTGACGGGCGCGGTGGCGAGCTTCGTGATGCTGGCCTTCGCGCTGCGCGACCTGCCGACCGGCACCGCGTACGCCGTGTGGGTGGGACTCGGCGCGGTCGGCGTCGCGGTGGCCGGCATCGTGGCGCTGGGCGAGAACGCGTCCCCCGCCCGGCTGGCCTGCCTGTTCCTCATCCTGGCCGGGGTGGTGGGCCTGAAGCTCGCCGAGGGATAGGCGGGGTCGGCCTCAGACGGCGCGTTCGCGGGCCCGGGCCACCGCCCGCCCGGCGAGCACCCACGCCAGGTGGGCGCGGTACTCACCGGACGCGACCTCGTCACCGGGGAACACGTCGCCGAGCGGGGGCGCGGCGGCCGTTCCCGAGGTGAGGGCGCGTTCCAGGACCGGCAGCCGGCGGGCGGGCCGCGACCCGCCGCAGACCGCGGCCCGGCAGGCGGAGACGGTGCCGTCCGCGTGGAAGCTCACCGCGACCGCCACCCCGCACACCGAGTCCAGGGTCGCGGGCACCGGCTGTCGTACGTGCGCCCCCTGGGCGGTCCCCGGGGGCACGCCGACCGCGGCGATCACCTCCCCCGCGGCCAGGCCGGGCGCGGCGGGGTCGAGCAGCCGCTCGACGTTGAGCGTGCGCCGCCTGCCGCCGCGGCCCCGGATGCGCGCCACGGCGTCCAGGGCGATCAGGGCCGCCGCGATGTCGGTACCGGCCACGACCGATCCGCCCACCGTGCCGCGGTTCCTGGTCTGCGGGTCGGGCAGGGTCGCCGCCGCGTCGGCCAGCAGGTCGTGGGCGTAGGAGTCGCGTACGGCGGGGTGGCCGACCAGCTCGGTGACCGTGGTCATCGCCCCGATCTCCAGCGCGCCACCGAAGCCGCGGCGCACGCCGCGCAGTTCGGGTACCCGGCCTAGATCGACCAGCAGCGGGATGCGCCGCGCCCGCCGCTTGAGATCCAGCACCAGCCGGTGCCCGCCCGCCAGGGGACGCGCGCCGGGGGTCTCGGACAGGGCCCGCAGCGCGCCTTCGAGGTCCGCGGGGGCCGTGTAGTCCACCAGGTCCATGATCATCCCCTGCCGTCTCGGATGACGCGCCAGATCTTCTCCGCGGTGTAGGGCATGTCGATGTGCCGTACGCCGAAGTCCCGCAGCGCGTCGCAGACCGCGTTGGCGACCGCGGCCGTCACCGGGACGGTCGCGATCTCCCCCGCGCCCTTGACGCCGAGCGGGTTGTGCGGGCTGGGGGTGACGGTCCGGTCCAGGTCGAAGTCCGGTACGTCGGCGGCGCGCGGCAGCGCGTAGCCGAGCAGGTCCGCGCTCAGCAGCCGGCCCTCGCCGTCGTAGCGGGCCTCCTCCATCAGCGCCTGGCCCAGGCCGTGCACGATGCTGCCCTCGAACTGGCCGGTCACCACCAGCGGGTTGCCGACCGGGCCGACGTCGTTGACCGCCGCGTAGCGGACGATCTCCACCTGCCCGGTCTCCTGGTCGATCTCCACCACGGCCACGTGCGAGCCGAAGGGGTAGTTGAAGTCCGGCGGGTCGAAGACGGAGGTGGCGTCCAGGGCGGGCGCCATGCCCGGGGGCAGGCTCCAGCCGTACCAGATCGCCATCGCGATGTCCTGGAAGGTCTTGGCGGACTCCTCCTCGCCCGGCACGAAGAACCGGCCTCCCGCGTACTGGAGGTCGGCCTCCGGCACGCCCATGAAGTGGGCGGCGGCCGTCCGCATCTTGGCGATGATCTGCCCGGCGGCCAGGACGACCGCCGGGCCGCCGACGCTGTAGGACCGGCTGCCGTAGGTGCCCTGCCCGTACGGCGCACGCTCGGTGTCGGACTGCATGACCGTCACCCCGGCCACGTCGATGCCCAGCGCGTCGGCGGCGATCTGGGCGAACGTGGTGCGGTGGCTCTGCCCGGTGGAGGTGGAGCCGATGCACAGCGCGACCTCGCCGCTGGGGTGCACGCGGATGTTGGCGCCCTCCCAGGTGCCGCCGAGCATGCCCTCGTCCCGCATCCGGGTCGAGGGCCCGACGCCGCAGACCGCCACGAAGCTGCCGATGCCGACGCCGAGCAGCCGGCCCCGCTCGCGCGCCTCCCGGCGCATGACCTCGATCTTGTCGTGCCCGGCGAGTTCCAGCGCGCGGCGCAGCGCGGCCGGGTAGTCGCCGGAGTCGTAGGTCCAGCCGAGGCCGTTGTCGTAGGGGAAGCGGTCGGGGGGCACCATGTTGCGCAGCCGTACCTCGGCCGGATCCAGGCCGACCTCCGCCGCGAACAGGTCCACGGCCCGCTCGGTGATCGTGGTGGCCTCCGCCCGGCCCGACCCCCGCTGCGCGCCCAGCGGCACGGTGTTGGTGAACACCGCGTACACCTCGCAGAACGCGCTGGGGATGGCGTAGGGGCCGGTGATGCTGCGGCCCATCAGCGCGGTGGCCACGCCGGGGCCGATGGTGGAGGGGTAGGCCCCCAGGTTGGCGTGGCTGGTGCAGCGCAGCGCGGTGATCCGCCCCTCGCGGGTGCCCGCGATGGTGACGTGCTGGCGATGGTCGCGGCCCTGCACGGTCGAGCGCATCAGGCCCTCGCGGGTGTCGGCCCACTTCACCGGGCGGCCGAGGCGCTTGGCGAGGTACAGCACCAGCGGCATGTCCGGGTAGAGGTAGCCCTTGGTGCCGAAGCTGCCGCCGATCGGCGGCGCGATGACCCTCAGCTTGTTGAACGGGATGCCGAGCACCAGCGCCGACAGCAGGAACCTGTGGTTGTGCGGCGACTGCGTGGTGGCGTGGAGCGTGTACTCCTCGGTGACGGGGTCGTACTCGCCGAGCGCGGCCCTGGGCTCCATCGGGTTGTTGATGGTGCGCTGGTTGTACAGGTCGAGTTCGACGACGACCTCGGCGGCGGCGATGGCCGCGTCGGTGGCCTCGGCGTTCCCGCAGGTCCACAGGGCGTTGAGGTTGCCGGGCACGGCGTCGTGCAGTTGCGGGGCGCCGGGGGCGAGCGCCTGGTCCGGCCGGGTGACGGCGGGCAGCGGCGTGTAGTCCACCCGGACGGCGCGCGCCGCCGCCCTGGCCTGCTCGGCGGTCTCGGCCACCACGGCGGCGACCGGCTCGCCGATGAACCGCACCCGGTCCTCGGCCAGGACGGTCCCCGCGCCGGGCAGCCCGTAGGGGTGCGGCGGGAAGTGGCTCTCCACCCCGCCGGGGATCCAGATGCACGGCAGCGGCATCAGTTCGCCCGCGAGGTCCGCGCCGGTGACGATGTCCACCACGCCCGGCATCGCGGCGGCCTTCGCGGCGTCGATCCGGTCGATCCGTGCGTGGCCGTGCCGGCTGCGCACGAACTCCAGGTGCAGCATGCCCGGCACGGTGAGGTCGGCGGTGAACCTGGTCGCGCCGCGCAGCATCGCGGGCGCCTCGCGGTCCTTGATTCCCGCCCCGAAGACCGTCGTGCCGGCGGTTGTGGTCTCGGTGCTCATTTCATGCCCTTCACCACGGTCTGGACGGCGCGCACGGCCGCGTTGTAGCCGGTGCAGCGGCACATGTTCCCGGCCAGCCAGGCGCGGATGGCCGGTCCGTCCGACGTGGGCTCGTGCTCCAGGAGGTCGAGCAGGGACATGGTCATCCCCGGCGTGCAGTAGCCGCACTGCGCGCCGTGCTCGGCCCAGATGGCCTCCTGCAGGGCGGTGAGGCCGCCGCCGGCCACCCCCTCGATGGTGGTGACCTCGGCGCCGTCGGCCTGTACGGCCAGCATCTGGCAGCTCTTGACCGAGCGGCCGTCCACCTGGACCACGCACGCGCCGCACTGGCCCGTTTCACAGCCGACCTTGGCGCCGGTCAGGCCGCAGGTGTCCCGGAGCAGATTCACCAGCAGGACGTCCGGGCCGGCGGACGTGTTCACGCCTGACCCGTTGACGGTGAGCGAGATTCGCATCGCTGATCGGCCCGTCCGATCAACCGGCCAGGCGTTTCACGAACGCCTCCGCCAGCGCCGTGGACGAATACGGATTCTGGCCGGTGATCAGATTTCTGTCCTCCACCACGTGGGAATCCCAGATCACCTTCGCCTTTTCGTACTTCGCGCCGAGCCGTTCCAGTTCCACTTGCAGGACGAATGGCAACTTACCCGCCATATCCGTGACCTTCTCCTCATCATGGGAGAATGCCGTCATTTCATAGCCTTCCAGCGGCCAGCGGCCCTCCGAGTCGCGCAGCGGAAGGAGCGCCGAGTGACCGTGGCACACGACCGCGAGCGGCTTTCCCAGGTCGAGGATCCAGCGCACGACGCGGGTCATGGCCGCGTCGTGCGGCATGTCCTCCATCGCCCCGTGTCCGCCGGAGATGTAGACCCCGGCGTATCCGGCCAGCCGTTCCCTGGTGATCTCGGAGACGTTCAGCGGGGCCCGCAGCGCGGCGAGCGAGCCGATGACCTGCTTGTAGTGCGCGATGTTCGCCTCGTCGTTGTCGGGCGATCCCACCGGCCTGGTCTTGCAGACCGACAGGGCGGTCAGGCTGCCCTGGTCGGGAGCGGGGGCCCGCCCGTCGATGGTCGCGACGTCGACGGTATGCCCCTCCTGGAGGAGCCGTTCGTAGGGCACCACGAACTCCTCCGCCCAAAACCCCGAGGCGTGCTGTCTGCCGTCGAGCAGTCCGAGGGTCTTGGCCTTGGTCATCAGAATGAGTACGTCCGACATGGTCCTTCACCCTTCATGCGGCACTTCGCCCCCACAATGAGCCGCGGGCGACCGGGGCGGCAATCCCGGGATGGCGCGGTGGCGGCACTTTCCCACCTCGATCGCGCGACTTCATGATGTCAGCCGCACGGTGCCGGGAATTCTCCGGGACGCCATTGGCGCGGGACCGTTGTACGGCCAGAATCCGGGCATGAACCTCCGACTTCCGACCTGGTTCGCCGAACGGGTGGCTCCCGTACCGGACCACGAGCAACTGCGTGTTTCCACGCTTGAACTCTTCTTCGACCTCGTATTCGTGTTCACCGCCACCCAGCTCACCGTCGTGCTCGCCGCCGACTTCGGCAGCGCCCCGCAGGTGCTGCTGATGTTCGGGGTGATCTGGTGGATGTTCGCCAGCTACGCCTGGGTGACCAACGCTGTGCCGCCGGTGCGCGCCGCCCGGCGGCTGTTCATGCTGCTGGCCATGGCGGGCTGGCTGATCGTCGCGCTCGCCGTGCCCGGCGCGTTCAGGGAGGACGGGGCCGGGTTCGCGGTCGGCATGCTCGTGGTGGTCGTCGTCCACGGGCTGATGTACCTCCAGTCCACCTGGCGGTTCTTACGGATGTTCGCCACCAACCTGGGCGGGGCGCTGCTCATCCTGGCCGCGGCGGGCTTCTCCGGGGCGCCGAAGTACGGCCTGTGGCTGGCCGCGCTCCTGGTCATGTGGGCCTCGCCGTACGTGACCGGCCAGGAGGGCTTCCCGCTGCACCCCGGGCACGTGGCCGAGCGGCACGGCCTGGTGGTCATCATCGCGCTCGGTGAGTCGATCGTCGCGGTCGCCATCGGCATCGAGGGCAACGGGCGGCTCAGCGTGCCCGCCATCGGCACCGCCCTGGTCGGCCTGGCGCTCAGCGCCGGCCTGTGGTGGGCCTACTTCCACATCGACCTGGAACGGGCCGAGCACGCCCTGACCCAGGTCACCGACCAGGTACGCCGCACCCGGATGGTGCTGTTCGGGTTCTTCTACGCGCACGTGCCGATCCTGCTCGGCATCATCGCGCTGTCGGCCGGCCTGAAGAAGGCCGTGGCCCACCCCGGCGACCCGCTGACCGGCGGGGCGCAGCTCGCCCTGACCGGCGGAGTGGCGCTGTTCCTGCTCGGCTCGGTGGCCTTCCGCGCCGCGCTCGGCCTGCCCGGCAGGGCGCTCAGGACCGCCGCCGCGCTCCTCGTCCTGGCCACGATGCCGGTCGGCCTGGTGAACGCGGCGATCCAACTGGTGCTCATGGTGGCGCTCATCTCCGTCACCCTGGCTTTTGAAGAACGCGCCCGAAGCCGCCGAGTAGCGAGAGTGTAGCGGCCGACCTCCGCAAGTATTCCGGCTCTCCTGGACAGTGCGCACACCAATCGGTTTCGGTGAGAAAGCACACCACCGAACCTCTTGGGAGGGGCAAATGGCGGCCATCGTACTTCCGGCCCTGCTGGACAAGCAGATAGGTCAGCTTAAAGCGCACGACCTGGACGCGATGATGCGCAACTATCACGATGACGCCGTGGTCATGCGCCCCGGCGCCATCGCCCGGGGAAAGGCCGAGATCCGCGAGTTCTTCGCCGAATATCTGAAGCTCGACCCCCGGATCGACGAGGTCATGGTGACAGAGGGCACCGATGACCTGATCCTTTACTACGCCAAGATCGGCATCGGTGACCAGGTCCACAAGGACGTCGGCACCTGGGTGCTCAAGAACGGTCTCATCTGGCGGCAGACCGCGGTCCTCGTCTCCGAATGACGATTAGCGAAAGCCGCTTCATCGAATGACCGCGGCCCCGCCCGGCACAGCCGCGGCGGGGCAGGCGATCACGATCGGCCGCCCGCCACCGTGACGGGCCGGATCAATTCCACGCCGATTCACGAAAATCACCGACACCGGGGAGTTCAGCGTGTCCAGAAAGATTCTCGTCGTCGTCTCTGAACTCGGTTATTGGGGCGAGGAACTCGTCGGGCCGCTCGGCGTCTTCGACCGCCAGGGCTACGAGTCCGTCATCGCCACCCCGCGCGGGCGCAGGCCGCACGCGCTTCCGCCGAGCATGGACCCCGCCTTCATCGACCCCCCGCTCGGCCGCTCGGTGACCACCGAGGCCATGGCCGAGCTGGTCCGCGAGGTGGACGAGTCCGACCGGCTGGCCAAGCCGGTGGACATCTCCGCGTGGGTCCCCGAGCGCCCCTACATGAGCGCCCCTGGGTACCTGCGCGACCTTGAGGCCTACCACCGGGCCCTCGGCGAGCTGGAACGCAGCATCGCCGACTTCGACGCGATCCTGATCGTGGGCGGCAGCGGCCCGATCGCCGACCTCGGCAACAACGAGCGGGTCCACGGCCTGATCCTGGCGTTCCTGGCGGCCGGCAAGCCGGTCGGCGCCGAGTGCTACGGGGTGGCCTGCCTGGCGTTCGCCCGCGACTGGGACGACCGTAAGAGCATCATCTGGGGCAAGCACGTCACCGGTCACTGCAAGGAGTACGACTACAAGGACGGCACCGGCTTCCTCGGCACCGACTTCAACATGGGGCCGCCGCCGTACCCGCTGGAGTACATCCTGCGCGACGCCACCGGCCCGCAGGGGCGCTACCACGGCAACGTCGGGCACCCCATCTCCGTGATCGTCGACTACCCGTTCGTCACCGGGCGGTCCACGCCGGACTCGATCACCACCGGCGAGAAGATGGTCGCGGTCCTGGAAGACGGCCTGCGGCGCTACGGCTGGTGACCATGACCACGCATCGCACCGGAACCGCGGCGGTGCTCGACCAGCTCCGCGCCGACGGGATGACCACGGTGTTCGGCAATCCGGGCACCGTCGAGCAGGGGCTGCTGGACGCGATCGACGCAGCCCCCGACTTCCGCTACGTCCTGGCCCTCGCCGAGGCCGCGGTGGTCGGGATCGCCGACGGCTATGCCCGCGCGACCAGGCGGCCCACGTTCGTGCAGCTCCACTCGGGGGTCGGGCTGGGCAACGGGATCGGCATGATGTACCAGGCCATGCGCGGCCACGCGCCGCTCGTGGTGGTCGCCGGCGAGGCCGGGGTGCGCTACGACGCCTTCGACGCGCAGATGGCCGCCGACCTGGTGGGCATGGCCCGGCCGGTGACCAAGTTCGCGACCAGGGTCATCGACCCGCGCTCGGTGCTGCGCGTGCTGCGCAAGGCGATCAAGATCGCCGCGACGCCGCCGTGCGGGCCGGTGTTCGTCTCGCTGCCGCTGGACGTCCTGGACGCCCCCAACGACGAGGTCGTGGTCCCCACCTCGATCCCGCGGACCCGGACCGTTCCAGTCCCCGAACTGGTCGAGGCCGCGGCGGGCCTGCTCGCGGGCGCGCGGCGGCCGGTGATCATCGCGGGCGACGGGGTCGCCGAGTCCGGCGCGCAGCCCGAACTGGCCCGCGTCGCCGAACTGCTCGGCGCGCGGGTGTGGCTGGCCGACACCTCGGTGGTGAACCTCGACGCGGCGCACCCGCTGTACCGGGGTCCGCTCGGCCACATGTTCGGGGAGGTGAGCACCGCGGCCGTGCGGGAGGCGGACGCGGTGCTCATCGTCGGCACCTACGTCTTCCCCGAGGTGTTCCCGGCCCTCGGTTCGCCGTTCGCGGCGGGCGCGCGGGTGGTGCACATCGACCTGAACGCCTACGAGATCGCCAAGAACCACCCGGCCGACCTCGGCCTGGTGGCCGACCCGCAGGCCACGCTCGCGGCGCTCGCCGAGGAGCTGGTACGCCGGGGCGCCCGCCCCGCCACCGCTCCCCCGCCCGCCGCCGGGCGGACGGAGGTCACCGGCGGCGAGGTGTACGACCGGTTCCTGGCCGAACTGGCCGCCCAGACCACCGACCCGGTGATCTTCGACGAGGCGCTGACCTCCAGCCCGCCGCTGACCCGCCACTTCCCGCCGCGCAGCCCCGGCCGGCACTACCTCACCAGGGGCGGCTCGCTCGGCGTCGGCATCCCCGGCGCGGTGGGGATCAAGCTGGCCATGCCCGACGACGTGGTGATCGGCTTCACCGGCGACGGCGGCAGCATGTACACCGTCCAGGCGCTGTGGACCGCCGCCCGCCAGGGGATCGGCGCGAAGTTCGTGATCTGCGACAACGGCCGGTACGAGCTGCTGAACGACAACATCTCGGTCTACTGGCGCGAGCGCGGCGTCGCCCCGCACGCGTTCCCCTCCTCCTTCGACCTCAGCGGCCTGCCGATCGGATTCACCGACGTGGCCCGCGGCCTGGGCGTCCAGGCCGCGCGGGTGGCCACCGTCGACGACATCGGCCCCGCGATCAAACGCATGCTCGCCGACGACGAGCCGTTCCTGGCCCACGTCTCGGTGGAGCCCGGCGGCCGGTGGCCCCGGCCGGAAGGGAAGTGATCACTATGGCGAGACCCGCCCCGTCCGACAGGACGGTCGAGGAGTGGGTGGCCAACTGGTACCGCGCGCTCGACCGGCACGACGACATCGAGACGCTGTGGGACTACCTCACCGGTGACGACCTGACGATGGTCTTCCCCGAGGGGACCTCGCACGGCCACGGCGACTTCCGCAAGTGGTACGAGACGGTGACCAACCGCTTCTTCGACGAGCAGCACACGGTCACCTCGGTCGAGGTCGGGCCGTGGCGCGACGGCGCGGCCCCCCTCAAGGTCGTCGTGAACTGGCAGGCCAAGATCTGGGACCCGCCGGCCGCGCGGAGCGAATGGCTCGGCTTCGACGCCTACCAGTCCTGGGAGGTCGTCACCGGCCCGGCCGGGGACCTGCGGATCAGGAAGTACGTCGTGGACCGGCTGGACCCGATGCCCGGAAGCAGGTCGTTATGACACCGGAAGAGACCATCGAGCGCTACTACACGTACGCCAACGCCGGTGACTGGTCGCGCTGGTGCGACCTGTTCACCGAGAAGGCCGTGGTGGACGAGCAGATCGCCGGGCGGCTGGAGGGCCAGGACACGCTGCGCGCGGCGGTGGCCGGGTTCCCGCAGATCTACCGGTCCTTCCGCAACGAGCCGCGGCACGTCGTCATCGCCGGTGACGAGGCCGGCGTGGTGTCGCACATCAGCGCCGTGGCGTCCGGCGGCGAGCCGATCGAGGCCGAGGTGATGAACTACTTCCGCCTGGAGAACGGCCGGATCGCCTACATGGCCAACTTCCACGACACCATGCCGTTCCGCGGCCCGCTCGGGCTGGACAAGTGATGGCGGTCGCGACGGAGGCATCGGAGTTCGACTACGTCGTGATCGGCGCTGGCGCGGCGGGCTCGGTGCTCGCCCGCCGGCTGACCGAGTCGGGCGCGGGCTCGGTGCTGCTGCTGGAGGCGGGCGGCACGTGGATCCCCACCGGCGTGGACGCCGCGCCGCTGTGGTACACCCTGCTGGGCTCGGGCATCGACTGGAACTACGAGAGCGTGCCCCAGCCGGGTCTTTCCGGCCGGACCACCCGCGAGCCGCGCGGCAAGATCGTCGGCGGCAGCAGCGACCTCTACATCATGATGCACATCCGCGGCCACCGCGCGGACTTCGACGACTGGGCCTACCAGGGGGCCGCGGGCTGGTCCTACGCCGACTGCCTGCCCTACTTCCAGCGGCTGGAGAACCAGGAGGACAAGACCTGGGAGGGCACCGGCACCGGCGGCCCGCAGGTGGTGACCAACGCCGGGGCGCACGACCCCAACCCGTACTCCCGGGCCTTCCTCGACGCCTGCGCGGAGCTGGGATACCCGTCCGTGCCGGACTTCAACGGGCCCGCCATGCTGGGCGCGGGCTGGCACCACATCAACGCCGAGGGCGGGCGGCGGCGCGGCGCGCTGCACTGCTACGTGGAGCCGATGCTGGACCACGAGCGGCTGACCCTGCGGCCCAACGCGCGGGCCACCCGGCTGCTGTTCGAGGGCGACCGCTGCACCGGCGTGGAGTACCTGCGCCAGGCCCCGGCCCCCTCCGGCAGCGACGGCCGCAGGCTGGCCGGCCGTGCGGTGGACACCTCGGCCGAGACCGGGCTGCGGCAGGTTCGCGCCCGCCGCGAGGTGCTGCTGTGCGGCGGCGCGATCGAGTCGCCCAAACTGCTGATGCTGTCCGGCATAGGCGATCCGGGGCACCTGCGCGAGACGGGGGTCGAGGTACGCCTGCCGCTGCCCGGGGTGGGCGCGAACTTCCACAACCACGTGCTCACCGGGGTCATCCAGGAGACCAGGCGGCCGGTGCCGCCGGGCGCGAACAACCTGTCGGAGGCGGCGCTGTTCACCGTCTCGGAGAGCGGCATGGTCGCGCCGGACATCCAGATCGCGTTCGTGCACGTGCCGTTCGACATCATCGTCGGCCGGCGGCACCCCAACGCGGTCAGCATCCTGCCCGGCGTGGTGCGCCCGGCCTCCCGCGGCTGGGTGCGCCTGGCCTCGGCCGACCCGCTGGCCCCGCCTCTGGTCAACCCGAACTACCTGGGCGACCGCGCCGACCTGGACCGCCTGGTCCAGGGCGTGGAGCTGGCCAGGGAGATCTTCGCGACGCGGGCGTTCGCCAAGGACCTGGCCAGGGAACTGCTGCCCGGCCCGGACGTCGCCGGGCGCGAGGCGCTGGCCGCCTTCGCCCGCGAACACGCCGACACCTACCACCACCAGGCCGGTTCGTGCCGGATGGGCATCGACGACGACGCCGTGGTGGACCCGCGGCTCCGGGTGCGGGGCGTCAGGGGCCTGCGGGTCGCCGACGCCAGCGTGATGCCCGCGGTGACCTCCGGCAACACCCATGCGGCCGTCCAGATGATCGCGGAGCGGTGCGCCGACTTCGTCCTCGGGGGTTTCGATGGCTGAACTGCGCGGGGCGCGCGTCGCCCTGCTGATGGAGAGCGACTACTTCGAGCCGGAGATCTTCTACTACCAGCGGCGCTTCGCCGAGGAGGGGGTGGAGCTGACGCTGATGACCCGGCTGTGGGGGCAGCGGCAGATCACCTTCACGGGCCACGAGTACCGCGCGCCGCTGGTCGTGGACCAGAGCCTGGAGGGACTGTCCGACGACGACCTGCGCGGCTACGACGCGGTGATCGTGCCGTCCGGGATGGTCGCCGACCGGCTGCGGTTCAGTGAGAAGCCGCGCGACCTGTCCCCCGCGACCGAACTGATGCTGCGCGCGTTCGCCCTGCCGGAAGTGCTCAAGGGCGTGATCTGCCACGGCATGTGGCTGCTGGCCAAGGTCCCGCAGACGGTCCGCGGCCGGCCGGTCACCTGCCACAACAACCTGGTGGGCGACGTCGTCAACATGGGCGCCGAGTACCGCGACGAGGACGTCGTTATCGACGGCGACCTGGTGACGGGCCGCAGCGGCGCGCACGCCCACCTGTTCGCCCGGGCGCTGATCGGCGAGCTGACCGCGCGCAGGGCCGCGTCGTGAGCACCGGTGAAACGGACGGCCTGCGCTGGTCGCACGCCGCGCTGAACTGCCGCGACATCGACGCGACCGCGGAGTTCTACTGCCGGTGGTTCGGGTTCGTCCGGGCCGCCGCCTTCCCGATCGGCGACACCAAGATCGTGTTCCTCCGCAAGGACGACGCCTACCTGGAGCTGTTCCAGGCGGCGGATGACACGGCGGACGGTACGGCGGGCGGCGACGGCCCCGCCCGCGCCGGGACGCTGCGGCACATCGCCCTGCAGACCGACGACATCGATCGCGTCCTGGCGCGGATGGGGCCGCGGGCACAGGTCTCGCTCGGGCCGCTGTGCTTCGACGAGTTCATCCCCGGCTGGCGCTCGGTGTGGGTGAAGGACCCCGACGGAACCGTCGTGGAGATCAGCCAGGGCTACAAGGACCAGACGACCGGAGGTGAAGAAGATGCCCAGCGGCGTTGACTTCCGATTCAGCGACCTAGTGGCGGGCCGGGTCGGCTCGCCGGTGGACGAGCGGGGCACGTTCGGCCTGACCACGGCCGACGGCCGCGAGTTCCGCGTCACCATGGACGGCAACACTTCGGCCGAGGTGCTGCGCAACCTGGAACACCCCTACCTGGACGCCGCCGGCCATCGCGATGAGATGGTCGTCCCGGGCCGCCTGCTGTTCGCCTACGGCGTCTTCACGCCGCAGGACGGCGAACTGGGATTCGCCGCCAAGCGGGTGATCTTCCTGGGCCGGGAGCCGGAGTCCTACCGGTTCGAGGAGCCGGACTGGTGGATCCACCAGCTCGGCCGCATCGCCGCCTTCTACCGCAGGGCGCAGTTCGGCGCCGGGCCGATCGACTACCGCGACTACCGGACCGTGCTGCGGCTGGACGGGCGCAAGACCGCGAGCCACGTGCAGGAGACCGACACCATCTCGCGCCTGGTGTACGGGATGGCCTCGGCGTACATGCTGAGCGGCGAAGAGGAGTTCCTGGAGGCGGCCGAGCGCGGCGTGGACTACCTGCGCGAGCACATGCGCTTCGTGGACACCACCCACAACGTCACCTACTGGTACCACGGCATCGAGGTTCAGGAGGGCCGCCCGGAGAAGAAGCTGTTCACCTCCGAGTTCTCCGACGACTACGACGCCATCCCGATGTACGAGCAGATCTACGCGCTGGCCGGGCCCACCCAGACCTACCGGATCAACGGCGACCCCCGCATCCTGCGCGACGCGGAGGGCACGATCAGGCTGTTCGACAACCACTTCCGCGACTACAAGGGCGGCGGCTACTTCAGCCACATCGACCCGATCTTCATGGATCCGCGGCACGCGTCCATCGCCCCGAACGACGGGCGCAAGAACTGGAACTCCGTCGGCGACCACGCGCCCGCGTACATGATCAACCTGTACCTCGCGACCGGCCGCGAGGAGTACGCCGACATGCTGGAGCGCACCTTCGACACGATCGTTGAGCACTTCCCCGAGGACGACCACAGCCCGTTCGTCCAGGAGCGCTTCAACGAGGACTGGACCCCCGACCGGGGCCACACCTGGCAGCAGGACCGCGCGGTCGTCGGCCACAACCTGAAGATCGCCTGGAACCTGATGCGGATGCACTCGCTGCGTGGCAAGCGGGACTACCAGGCGCTGGCCGAGCGGATCGCCGGGCGGATGCCCGCGATCGGCAGCGACCAGCAGCGCGGCGGCTGGTACGACGTCGTGGAACGGACCAAGGCCGCGGGCGACCACTGGTACGCCTTCACCTGGCACGACCGCAAGGCGTGGTGGCAGCAGGAGCAGGCGATCCTGGCCTACCTGATCCTGGCCGGCACCACCAAGGACCAGGACTACCTGCAGGAGGCGCGCCGCGCGTCGGCGTTCTACAACGCGTTCTTCCTGGACCACGACGAGGGCGCGGTGTACTTCAACGTGCTCGCCGACGGCATGCCGTACCTACTGGGCACCGAGCGGTTCAAGGGCAGCCACTCGATGAGCATGTACCACTCCTCCGAGCTGTGCTATCTGGCCACCGTCTACACGAACCTGCTGGTCAGGGGCGAGCCGCTGAACCTGTGGTTCAAGCCGCTGCCCAACGCGCCGCGCCGGCTGCACGTCTCCCCCGATCTGCTGCCCGCCGGCTCGGTCCGGCTGGAGGAGGTCGAGGTCGACGGCCGCAGGCACACCGCGTTCGACCGGGACGGCCTGGTGGTGGACCTGCCCGACTCGCAGGAGCGGCTGACGGTCCGGGTCACCCTCGTCCCGGCCAAGTGAAGGAGTGAAATGTCCGTACGAACGCTCGACGTGACCACGTCGAAGGCGGGTGAGCTGGCCGTGGTGCGGCTCAGCGGCGATCTGGACAGCCGGACCGCCCCCGCCGTGCAAGAACACGTGGGCACGGCGCTCACCGAATCGCGGCTGCTCGCGCTCGACCTGACCGACCTGCGCTACATGTCCAGCGCGGGCCTGCGGGTCATGCTCCTGTCCTATCGGCAGGCGCAGCGGGCCGGCGGCGAGATGGCCGTGGTGGGCCTGTCCGGCGAACTCCGCATGATCATGAGCGCGGTGGGGTTCCTCGGCTTCTTCACCATCGCCGAAGACCTCGACGAGGCCACGAAGTTGCTCACGGAGGAATGATGACGATCCCCCTGCTCGGCCGGATCGACGCCTACCCGACACACAAGATCTCCGGCTTCCCGGCGCGGCACGGCAACCCGCTGCTGCCCGGGGCCACGTTCACGAACGGCGGGGTGAACTTCAGCGTCTCCTCCGAGAACGCCACCTCGATCAGCCTGGTGCTGTTCAAGCGCGGGCAGCGCGAACCGTACGCGGAGCTGCCGCTCCCCGACACGTTCCGCACCGGGCACATCTGGTCCATCACGGTGTACGACCTGGACAACCTGGACGACCTGGAGTACGGCTTCAGGGCCGACGGCCCCGACCCCAACTGCTCCCCCGACCGGATCCTGTCCGACCCGTACGCCAAGCTGGTGTCCGGCCGCGAGGTCTGGGGTCAGGAACCCGACTGGTCCGACCCCTACCAGCACCGCTCCCGGCTGATGTTCCACGACTTCCACTGGGG
Source organism: Spongiactinospora rosea (assembly GCF_003315795.1). Classification (GTDB taxonomy): domain Bacteria; phylum Actinomycetota; class Actinomycetes; order Streptosporangiales; family Streptosporangiaceae; genus Spongiactinospora; species Spongiactinospora rosea. Next base: position 34,220 of record NZ_QMEY01000024.1, on the reverse strand, counting down.
CGATGACACCCCGCCGCGCATCCCCAGGGACCAGCTCATCATCTACGAGGCCCACGTGCGCGGGTTCACCCGTCACCCCTCCTCCGGGGTGAGCGCGCCCGGGACGTACGCCGGGCTGCGGGAGAAGATCCCCTACCTGAAGTCCATCGGGGTCAACGCGCTCGAACTCATGCCGATCTTCGAGTTCGACGAGTTCGAGAACTCCAGGATCAACGAGGAGACCGGGGAACGGCTCTACAACTTCTGGGGCTACTCCACCGTCTCCTTCTACGCCCCCAAGGCCGGGTACGCCGCGAGCGGCCGGTACGGCATGGCGGGCGATGAGCTGAAGGCGCTGGTCAGGGAGTGCCACGCGAACGGCATCGAGGTCATCCTGGACGTGGTGTTCAACCACACCGCCGAGGGCAACCACGAGGGCCCGACGATCTCGTTCAAGGGGCTGGACAACGACGTCTGGTACATGATGACGCCGGAGGGTTACTACTACAACTTCAGCGGCACCGGCAACACGATGAACTGCAACCATCCCGTGGTGCGCGAGTTCGTCCTGGACTGCCTGCGCTACTGGGTGGTGGAGTACCACATCGACGGGTTCAGGTTCGACCTGGCCGCGATCATGACCAGGGACGTGGACGGCACGCCGCTGCCCAACCCGCCACTGTTGCAGGAGCTGGCCTACGACCCGCTGCTGCGCGGCTGCATCCTGATCGCCGAGGCGTGGGACGCCGCCGGACTCTATGAGGTCGGCAGCTTCCCCAACTACCACCGCTGGTCGGAGTGGAACGGCAGATACCGGGACACCGTCCGGCGGTTCGTCAAGGGCGACCCCGGGATGGCCGGGGAGATGGCCACCCGCTACGTGGGCTCGCCCGACATGTACGCCGGCCGCTCACCGGCCGCGTCGATCAACTTCATCACCGCGCACGACGGCTTCACCCTGCACGACCTGGTCTCCTACAACGACAAGCACAACGAGGCCAACGGGGAGGCCAACCGGGACGGCGGCAACGACAACAACAGCTGGAACTGCGGCGCCGAGGGGCCGACCGACGACCCCGAGATCGACGCGCTGCGCCGCCGCCAGATGAAGAACCTGCTCACGCTGCTGATGACCAGTCAGGGGATTCCCATGATCCTGGCCGGCGACGAGCGGGCCCGCACGCAGTGGGGCAACAACAACGCCTACTGCCATGACAGCGAGCTGAGCTGGGTGGACTGGTCCGAGGGCGACCTGCCCGAGGAGATCGCCGGTTTCACCTCCCGCCTCACCCGGCTGCGCGCCGCCCATCCCGCGGTGCACGCGCTGGAACACCCGACCGGGCGTGAGGTGGTGCCCGGCCTGCCGGAGATCAGCTGGCACGGCGTGGCCGCGTACTCGCCGGACTGGTCGCAGGAGAGCAGGCTGCTGGCCGTCATGCGATGCGCCCCGGCCGCCGACGGCGACGTGGACTGCGTCTACGTCGCCTCGAACGCGCACTGGGAGGCGCGCGAGGTGGAACTTCCGTGGCTGCCCGAGGGGGCACTATGGCGGGTCGCCGCGGACACCTTCGCCGCCGCCCCCGACGACGTCTTCCCGATCGGCGAGGAGCCGGTCCTGGGCGACCAGCGCGCGATCAAGGTGAACGCGCGCTCGACCGTCGTCCTCTGCTCACGCATCAGCTAGGCACATAGCGACCTTCTGGGGAAAGGACACCGAAATGTTCCAAGCAGATCTGACCATCAACGACGGCATCGTGGTCATCCAGCTCAGCGGCGACCTCGACGCGTCGTCCGCACCGAGCTTCCACGAGATCCTGCAGCAGGCGGCGGGGCACTCACCCGAGCGGCTCTGTCTGGCGATGCACAACCTGAAGTACATCTCGTCGGCGGGCGTGCGCGGCCTCGTCTTCGCCCGGCAGAAGATGGGCGACGACGTCGAGGTGATCGTGGAGGGCGCCAATGAGAGCGTCGCGGAGACGATCCGGCTGACCGGGATGGAGCACGCCCTCACGATCCGGTCCTCGTTCTCCGGCTGAGCGGGCGCGCGGTGAAGACACTTCGGGTGCCCGCCACCGTGGCCTCGCTGGGGGAGGTCGCGATGTTCGTCGGCCAGGCGGGCACGGACGCGGATCTGGGAGAAAGAGACGCATACCGGCTGCGGCTCGCCACCGACGAACTGGTCACCAACGTCATCACCCACGGGTTCCGGCACATCGCGCCCGGCGAGATCGAGCTTCAGGTGTCGGTCAGCGACGGCTGGGTCCTCGTGGTCGTGCTGGACACGGCCGGGGAGTTCGATCCGACCGGCCGGGACCGGATGGCGCCCGCCGTGCGGCAGGCCGCCGTGTGGCGGCGGGAGGAGGGCACGGCCGGCGGTTTCGGCCTGACCCTCGCCCGGATGTGCGCCGACCGGATCATGTACGAACGCACCGGCGACCTGAACCGGACGATCATCGTGGTCCGCCGTTCCGGACGCCGGCTGTGCGAGGCCGAAATCCGCTGAAGACGGCAGAAGAGGATGGATGGGTTGAAGGTCCTCGTCGTCGGCAGGCACGGCGCCGGCGACGAAACCACTCACGAACTGGCGAGCGCCCTGGCCGAGTGCGGCACCCGCCCGGTGCTCGCCTCGGGCAGGGAGGTCCTGGCCGGGGCGCACGACACCCTGGACCCCGACCTTCTGCTGCTGCACGCCGAGCTGACCGTCGGGGAGGTCGGCTTCGTCAGGGACCGGTGGCGGCGCTCCGGTGATCCGCCGGGCGCGCTGCTGTTCTGCGGCGCCGACCACGTCAGCCTCGAACCGCACCTCGACGCGGGGCTGGACTACATCCTGCCGCCGTTCACACCGGGGCTGGTGCGCAACCGCCTGGCCGGCGGCCACGAACGGCGGCGGCTGGCCAGGGCGGTCGGGGACCTGGAACCGTCGCTCGCCGCACTGCCGCACGAGCGGGACCTGCGGATCGGGCGGCGGATCCAGGAGGGCTTCCTGCCGGCCGAGCTGCCCTGCCCGGCCGGCTGGGAGGTCGCGGCGCGGTTCGAGCCGGCCAGGGAGGTCTCGGGGGACTTCTACGACGGCTTCTGGATGGCCGCCGGGCGGCGGGCGGCGTTCCTGGTGGCCGACGTGTGCGACAAGGGGATCGGCTCGGCGCTGTTCATGGCGCTGATGCGGACCCTGCTGCGGCACTCGGCGCAGAACTGGTGGACCGGCGCGCTGGCGCCGTTCCTGCTGCCGGGCAGGCAGGGCTTCCTCGGCTCGCCGGGCATCGGCGCGGTGCCGCTGCTCGCCGCGGTGCGCGGCACCAACGCCTACCTGACCACCAACCATCTGAGCCAGGCGTACTTCGTCACGCTGTTCTTCTGCGTGGCCGACCCGGTCACGGGCCGGATCCTCTACATCAACGGCGGGCACAACCCGCCGATCCTGCTGCGCGCCGCGGGCGGGCACCGGCTGCTGCGCGCGACCGGCCCGGCCGTGGGCCTTTGGGCCGACGCCGTGTTCACCATCGCCGCGGTCGCGCTCGCCCCGGGGGACACGCTGTTCATGTACACCGACGGGGTCACCGAGGCCAGGGACGAGGCCGGCCGGATGTTCGGCCTGCCGCGCCTGGTGGAGCTGCTGGACGGCATGCCGGGCGCGCCCGCCGAGGACGCGGTGACCCGCGTGCTCGCGGAGGTCCAAGCGCACGGCGGGCGCGCCCCGCAGTCCGACGACATCACCATGCTGGCCTTGCGCAGGTGTCCATAGACCGTGGGCCGGGGTCATGCGCCGATCGTCGCCGTGTGCTCACCGCACGGCGGCACCGGCAAGACGTCCATGGTGGTGAACATCGCCTGCGTCGCCTTCCGGTACGGCAGGCGGGTCGCGGTCGTGGACACCGCGATGCAGTCGCCCGGCCTCGCCGCCGCGCTCGGGCTGAGCGTCCCGCGCTCGCTGGCCGACTACCTGTGCGGGTCCTGCGACATCATCGACGCCGTGCGGCACCACCGCGGGGCGGGCGGCGCGGAGGGCGCGCTGTTCGCGGTGGCGGCCTGCCGCGACCGCGAGGACGCGGCGGCGGCGCTGGTCGGCGGGTACGACCCCGGCCTGCTGGTCGAGGGCTGCCACCGCCTGGTGGACCTGCTGGACCTGGACGTGCTGCTGCTCGACACGCCCCCCGGACTGAACACCGAAGCCCTGGTCAGCACAGGGATGGCCGACACGGTGGTGCGGGTGGACCGGGTGGGCGGCCACCAGGACGCGCCCGGCGCGCCGGGGGCGGCCGGATCGTCGTTCCGGCTGGTGGTCAACATGGTGCCCGCGGCGCTCGCCGAACCGGACGTCGAGCGCGACGTGCGGGCCGTCTACGGCGTCCCGCCGCCGCTCACCATCCTGCCGTACGTACCGGAATTCGCGGCGATGGGCCGTGGCGGCGTGTTCGTGGACGGCCATCCGGGGCACGAGGCGGCCGGGCGGATCCGCGCGCTGGCCGCGACCATCCCCGGGGCGCATCGAGCACGTTGGTAGGAAAAGGCCGGTATTCGCCGCCCGAATATCGTTCTTCTTGTCATGCGGATGAACTTCAGATGGCCGATTAAATACCTGATTTCCGGGCGTTCTATACCCACTCATCGGCCCGCCGGAGATCGCATCCCGATTCCCCATGAAGAAAATGCGCCTATTAGCGACCGAACGCGGCGTGCGGCGTACCGTGTTTCACTGGACGAACCTCGCATAACCGGACAAGATCCGGCAACAGCTTGGTTCTCCATCCTTCTGGCCACATAGCCAGAACGGGGTTTCTTTGCTTATCTATAAGCCAGGCAGGCCGACAAGGCGTCCGCGGGGGAGGTGGCGCAGGCCGGGGCCGCCCTTCTTCGTTTTCCTTCCGGGGCGCGGCCACGCTTCGATCCCGCACGCACCAGAACCGGAAAGGAAGACACAAGTGTGCAATCGATCAACCATGAACACCACGTCACGGAGTCGCCCGCACAACTCGCCGGTCGCGTTCGCGAGGATTCACTACAGGAGTTCTGTGAAGAACTCTTCGCACCGCTGAGCCGGCGGGACCAGCGCCGGTGGGGATGGATGTACGTCCGCGGGCTGCTGCTGTCTGCGGGCCGCAAGTCAATGCGCAACATCGCCGCCACGGCGCACCAACCAGCCTCCCAGCAGAATCTGCAGCAGTTCGTCAGCAAGTCGACCTGGGAGTGGGAGGAGGTGCGCCGCCGGCTGGCGAGGGTGCTGTGCCGGCACCTCAAGGCGACCGCCTGGGTGCTCGCCCCGCTCGTGATCCCCAAGTCGGGCAGCAACACCGTCGGGGTCGAGACCCAGTTCGTCACCCACATGGGCCGGCTGGTCAACTGCCAGCAGGCCCTCGGGGTGTGGTTCGTCAAGCCGGGCGTGAGCTGCCCGATGGACTGGCGGCTGATCCTGCCGCCGAGCTGGACCGACGACCCGATCCGGCGGCGGCGGGCCGCGATCCCGGTGGAGGTCAAGAACGCCCCCGCCTGGGAGCACGGGGTCGAGGCGCTGATCACCATGATCAACGACTGGGGGCTGCCCATGCGCCCGGCCGTCATGGACGTACGCCAGGCCGACGCGGGCGAGATCATCGGCGAGCTGCAACGCCTGCACATCCCGTTCATCGTGCGGGTCAGCCGGGCGACCCGGTTCGTCAGGGCCAGGCCCGTGCCCGGCCGCAGGGGCGCCGACGACGAGTACACCGCCGACGCCCTGGCCCAGATCCTCAAGGGGAGGCGAAGGGTCGTGCAGTGGCACGACGGCGAGCGCGGGACCCATCAGGGGGTGCTCGCGGCGGCCGTGCACGTCAACCTGCCCGACCACCTGACGAATTCGGACGTCGGGATGAGCGACCCCGGCGACGCGTTCGTCCCGATCGGCGTGGACGTCCCGCCCATGCAGCGGGCATTGGCGCTCATCGCCGAATGGCGGGACTCGGTACAGGGCAAACCCGCGTTCTGGGTCTCCAATATCACCAACGCCGCGGTTCCCGCCCTGCTGGCGTGCGCGAATCTGACTCACCAGGTCCACCGGGATCAGGAGGAGATCAGCCGGCGAATCGGCCTGTACGACTTCGAGGGCAGGTCGTTCGGCGGCTGGCACCGGCACGTGACACTGGTGTCAGCGGCGCACGCGTTCATCTCGCTCAACCGCCTGCACGGCGCATTTCGCGGGCCGGCCGAACCGAAAGGCGTGGTCATACCGCGACAGCACGCGGATTCTCCATGGCAGGAAGTCTGAACCGACCTCATGAAGTGCCGTCATCGAGCTGGGCAGGACCACGACGACAGGTCTACCGTAAGGCCGGAATTGACTGCGGTAAGCCGTCCCGTCGGCGGGCATGAGGTCGCGAACGATCGAGGTTACGTTATGACGGATATCACCTTAGGCTCTCTTCTCCGAAATATAACGCGCTTGGCACACGAATTCGAGAACGTGCAACAAGCCGAGCCCTGGGCGGCCTGCGGGCCACGGCTCCGGGCCAGTGTGATCCGCCCGCTGGCGAAAGTGGCGGACGAGCCGGACGGCGACGCGGAGATCGCCGCCACACCGCCCGGGGACGACGGGTCGCCCGGCGCCCTTGAGGCCCGGCTGTGGGAGTCGGCGATCGACGCCACGACGCTGCGGGTCCAGGAGGGCGCCGGCGCGAGCGCCGAGCTGCGCGAGGCCGTCGCCGCCCTCCAGGAGCTGTCCCTCCGCCTGGCCGCCGAGGACGTCGCGGCCGAACGGCTCGCGCGGCTGCGCGCGCTGCACGAGGGCCTGGACGGCGGCATCGAGGTGGCCGAGGACGGGCCCTACCTCGTCACCAACGTCTCGTCCCTGCACGACTGGCTCGGACGTCCCATCCTGGCCGGGCCGCAGGTGGCGCTGTGCCGGTGCGGCGCCTCCGAGTCCAAGCCGTTCTGCGACGGCGGCCACGAAGGGACCGGCTTCTCCGGCGCGAAGGACCCCAACCGGGTGCCCGATCACCGCGAGAGCCATCCGGGTGTCAGCCTGACCGTGCTGGACAACCGCGGCACCTGCGCCCACTCCGGGTTCTGCACCGACCGGGTGCCCGCCGTGTTCCGCGTGGGCAAGGAGCCCTTCGTGGCCGCCAGCGGCGGCCGGCTCGACGAGATCGTGGGAGCGGTCCGCGACTGCCCCTCCGGGGCGCTGAGCTTCGCCCTGGGGGGCGTCGAGCAGCGCGAGACGGTGGACTCGGACCGGGAGCCCGCGATCGAGGTCTCCAAGGACGGGCCGTACCGCATCACCGGCGGCGTCCCGCTGTGCGGCCAGGGCGGCCGTGACGCCGAGCGCAACGAGGGGGCGTCGCTGGAGCACTACAGCCTCTGCCGCTGCGGCCACTCTCAGAACAAGCCCTTCTGCAGTGGCATGCACTGGTACGCGGGCTTCCATGATCCGGTGGAGGACCCGAGCCATGAGCCGACGCTGTTCGAGTGGGCGGGCGGCCTTCCGGCGCTGACCCGGATGACCCGCCTGTTCTACGGCAAGTACGTGCCGGAGGATCCGCTCATCGGGCCGTTGTTCGCCGCCATGCACCCCGACCACCCCAACCGGGTGGCCAAGTGGCTGGGCGAGGTGTTCGGCGGCCCGAAGGCGTACAGCCAGGAGTACGGCGGATACGACCGGATGATCGCCCAGCACCTCGGCAAGCGGCTGAGCGAACCGCAGCGGGCCCGCTGGGTGGCCCTGATGTGCCAGGCCGCCCAGCAGGCGGGGCTGCCCGCCGACGCGGAGTTCCGGGCGGCCTTCGTGGCCTACCTGGAGTGGGGGTCGCGGATCGCCCTGGAGAACTCCCAGTCGGGGGCGCGGCCCCCCGAGAAGATGCCGGTGCCCCGCTGGTGGTGGGTGTGCAACGCCACTCCGGGCGCGCGGGTCTCCGCGCTGGCGGAAAAAGAACCGGAAGAGCAGGTGGTGACATTACCCGGAGCGGGCGAGCCGGTATCGTTCGCCGCGCACATCAAGCCGTTGTTCAGGGCCATGGACAGAAACTCGATGCGGTTCGCGTTCGACCTGTGGTCGTACGAGGACGTGAAAACCCATTCGGCCGAGATCCTGAAGCGCCTGAGCAACGGCTCGATGCCGTGCGACGGCGGCTGGTCACCCGAGTGGCTGGCCGTTTTCCGGCGCTGGTCGGAAACCGGGAAGCCGCAATAGCCGGCGGCGGTCTAGAAACCCCGCACGCGCGTCAGGCGTACCCGGAGCCGCACCGGGTACGCCTGGACGAAGCTGTCGGCGTCACCGATGATCCGGATGATGTCGTCGTGGTATTTCTCCAGGTAGGCGGGGTTGGGCACGTCGGTGGCGGGCTCGTCGAGCAGTTCGGCGTCACCCGTCATGACGACGATGTCGCGCCCTTGGGCGCTGTCGAAGTTGAGCGACACCCGGGGGTTGCGGCGGATATTGACCAGCCGTTTCGCGATGGGCCTGTTGTAGATCAGGAGGCTTTCCGCGCCGTCCCAGAGAAACCATACGGGATTGGGCTGCGGGGTCGAATCATGGGCCACCGTCGTGAGCCAGAGCACGAGGTCGCCGGTAAGCCTGCGCCGCACCCGCTCGCCAAACGGCGTGGCCGGGTCGGGAAGCACGTCATTCGCCATTCCCGGATGGTATCCCGCGCCACTTGGCGCAGCCAGGCCGGAACACGCCCGCCGCGCGCACTTAGCCGTCTCCGGCCGGGCGATTCGTTTTTAGAGTGCTTTGCCCGATTTATCCGGAACGGCTCAGGCGAGCGCGCTCAGGCGAGCGCGGAGTCCAGCGCCGCCCGGCGCGAGATGCGGAAATAGGGGAATTTCGCAGGGTTGACACCCCTGAGCACCCGGCCGACGATCGCCTCGGACCGCACCGGGCGAACCCTCGACAGGATGGTGTCCCATGCGTTTGACGAAACGCCGTGCGCTCACGGTCTCACTCGCGCTGGCGCTGATGGTCTCGATCTGCGGGCCGGTCAGGGCGGCCTCCGACGACCAGCGGCCGTCCAAGCCGACCGGCATCCGGGAGTGCGCCACCGACTACTACGGCGAGGTGCCGATGTGCTGGACGCCCTCCACCGACGACACCGGGGTGACGGGCTACGACATCTACCAGATCGCAGGCGACACCATAGGGCGGATCGGCACCTCCCCCATACCGGCCTATACCGCCACCAGGCTGTTGCCCGACCTCGTCCACAAATTCTTCATCGTGGCCAGGGACGCGGCGGGCAACATGAGCGCCTGGTCGGACGTGTACATGGCCTACGCCCGGCCGGGAGTGCCGGTCCCCTACTGCCACGTCGAGCACGCGACCGGCCGGTCGGGCGACTTGGCCTACGCGTCCATCGGGCTGACCAACACAGGCACGACTCCGATCAACGGATGGCGGCTGTTCTTCGCCTTCCCCGGCGACCAGCGGATCCGATTCGCCTGGGGCGCGCACTGGGTGCAGGACGGCGCGTTCGTCACGTTGTCGGACGCGGCCAGGACCATCGCGCCGGCGGAGACGATCTCGGCCGGATACGCCTGGCCCTACTCCAGCGCCTACTCTCGGCCGAGCTGGTTCTCCATCGACGGCGCCCCCTGCAAGGTCACGTACGTCCCCTAGAGATGACAAGTCATCCAATTTCCGAACATTTGGTGAAACTCTAGGGCGACCTGGGACCGTATTACGGTGTGTGGGCACTTTCCGATGAGTCGCTCCTCGCCGGCATGGCGGCCGGCGACACCCAGGCCGCCGCGTCCTTCGTCCGCAGGTATCAGGCACGTGTGTTCGGCCTGGCACGCGCGGTGCTCGGGGACGCCGCCGTCGCCGAGGAGGTCGCCCAGGAGGCGTTCGTCCGGGCCTGGCGGCACGCGGCCGTGTACGACGCCAGACGCGGCAAGGTGTCCACCTGGCTGCTCACGATCACACGCAACCTGGCGGTCGACGCCCTGCGATTACGCAGGGAGGACCCGGTGGACCCGCAGCGGCTCCTGACCGAGCTGCTGGACGGTGAGCGCAGGGAGGAGGCGCCGCAGGACGAGGAGTTCGTCCGTCAGGCGCTCCACTCGCTGCCCCGCGAGCAGGCGCGGGTCATCGCGCTCACCGTCTTCTACGGAATGACGGGCAAGGAGGTCGCCGATTGGGAGGGGATACCGCTGGGCACCGCGAAGACACGGCTGCGCCGGGGGATGGCCAAGCTGCGCGAGCGGATGGAGGTGGCCGGTGATGAGTGACGACCCGGCATGCGCCAGGGCCCGGGAGGTGATCCCGGAACTGGCCGCGGGCGCGACGGCGGGGGACGAGCGGGCCGGCGTGCTCGGCCACGTGTCGGGGTGTCCCACCTGCCGCCACGACCTGCGGGAGAACGCGGCCGTGGTGGACGAGCTGCTGTCACTCACGCCCGCGTACGAGCCGCCCGCCGGGTTCGAGGTCGCGGTCCTCGCGCGGATCGAGATGGAGGGCGCCGAGCCGCCGGGCCGATGGCGGCGGCGCGGGCGCCCGCCGCGCCGCCGGGAGCCGGGCCGAGGGCGCAGCGCGCGCGACGGCCGCACGGCAGGGCGATGGCGGGCACTGCGCGGCGCTGCGGCGGGCGACCCGCCACGGAACCGGCGTCCCGCCGACCCCGGCGACCGGGCCTGGCGGCGGCCCGCGGCGGTCCTGGTCGCGCTCATCGCGGTCGCCACGCTGGCGGGGGGCGGCGTGTGGCGGGCGACGGAGGCCGACCGCACACTGGCCGCCGGATACCGGGCCACCCTGGAGGCCGCCAACGGCCGGTACCTGACCGCGGGGGGCGTCTACTCGGCCGGACGGCGGGTCGGCCAGGTCTTCGGCTACCAGGGCGCGCCGAGCTGGATCTTCCTCACCATCGTGAACGCGCCGATCTCCGGCGTCTATGACGTGGCCGTCGTCACCCTCGACGGCGAGCGGCGCGCGATGGGCCAGGTGCTCATCGCCGACGGGCGGGCCACCTGGGGCAGCGCGGTGAACCACCACGTCGCCGAGGTCTCCCGGATCGTACTGAGCAGACCGGGCACCCCCGAGATCGCGGGCCGCTTCCGCCAGCGAACGGCCTGGTGATCGACCTCGCTTGATCAGGGACCGGCCCGTAGAGTGCCGGGGTGGGCGGATCGGGAGTGGGCGGCGGGCGTACCCGGCTGACGGCGGCGCTCGCGGCGGTGGTCACCGTGGCGGCCGGGCTCGGGGTCCGGGCCGTGGCCGAGGGCGACTTCGCGAAGTACGCGGGCGACGCGCTGTACACGCTGCTGATCTATGCGCTGGTCGTCGTGGCCGCGCCCAGGGTCAGGCCACCGGTCGCCGCCCTGGTGGCGGCGGGGGTGAGCTGGCTGGTCGAGTTCGCGCAGCTCACCGGCGTACCGGCCGCGCTGTCCCGGGAGAGCGCGCTGGCCCGGCTGGCCCTCGGCAGCACCTTCAACCCGCCGGACCTGTTCTGGTACGCCGTGGGCGCCGCCTGCGGCCTGCTCGCGCACCTGCTGCTGACCCGCCGGCGCTGACGGACCGCCCGGCCCAGGATCGAAAAGTACCAGCGCCGATCGTCCCGTGGTGTCATGGAAGGACATCGATCGTGGCACATCGATCGTGGCACATCGGCCATGTCATGCTGCTTCTGTGGATGAACGCGACGAATGCGCAGACCTGGCCGCCGGCTGGCCCGCGCTCGCCGGAGACTCCCCGGCCTCCCTGGCGGTCGCCGCCGAGCTGATCGCGCGCTGGGCCGAGCCGCACCGCCGCTACCACACCCCCGGCCACCTGCGGGCGGTGCTGGCCGCCGCCCAGCGGCTGGAGCGGCACGCGGACGACCCCGTCGCGGTACGACTGGCCGCCTGGTTCCACGACGCCGTCTACGAGGGCCTGGCGGGCGACGACGAGGAACGCAGCGCGCAGCTCGCCCAGCGGCTGCTGCCGCGCTGCGGGGTGCCCGCCGAGCGGATCGCCCGCACCGCCCGGCTGGTACGCCTGACCGCGACGCACGACCCGGCGGACGGCGACGCCGACGGGGCCGTGCTGTGCGACGCCGACCTGGCGGTCCTGGCCGGGCCCGGCTACGAGGCGTACGCCCGCGCGGTGCGGGAGGAGTACCGGCACGTGCCTGAGGCGGCGTTCCGTGCCGGGCGGGCGGAGATCCTGCGCCGCCTGCTCGCGGCGCCCCGGCTCTACCGGACCCCGCTGGGCCGGGACCTGTGGGAGGCGGCGGCCCGCGCCAACCTGGCCGCCGAGCTGGACCTGCTCACCGGCGGGCCCGCCGCCGGCGCAGCCCTGAGGCGATGAGCCTGCTCAGCAGCTCGCGCGAGGTGACCGCCTCGGCCCCGAGGGCCACGGCCTGGGCGTGGATCGTCTCCGGCACGTCGTAGTGGTCGCGGTCGAAGGCGCGCGGCGGCACGCCCAGCAGGACCGCGAACGCGTGCAGCTCCTCCAGCGAGGTGTCGCTGACCAGATGCGACCAGAGCAGCCCGCGGGGCCCCGGCCACAGGGGCGGATCGATCAGCACCGTCACGCGCTCAAGGGTAGCCCTCCGCACGTACCGGGATACACGCCGCGAACTTCCCGGGGACGTGCGCGGGGCGCGGGCCGGGCCTGACATGCTGGAGAGTGAACGCCTGAACAAGGAGCACCGATGAAGATCGAACTCGACGTGGAGCGATGCATCGGCGCAGGCATGTGCGCGCTGACCGCTTCAGACCTCTTCGACCAGGACGAGGACGAGGGCACCGTGGTGCTCCTCGCCCAGCCCGCCACACCCGCCCAGGAAAGGGCGGCCAGGCAGGCGGCCGACCGGTGCCCCAGTGGCACCATCCGGGTCGTGGACGACCATGCCAGGCAGGAGTCGGCGGCGACCTGAGTGCTCCCCGGGCGGGGCCCTTGCGAAAGTGAAGGGGCTCCCGCCCGGCCACACGGCGCTCAGGGCCGGCTTCGCCCGGCGCGCCGGCCGGCCACGGCCGCCCGGCGCAGCCCCGGGGCGTCGCCGTCGTCCAGGCGGCCCAGCACGCCGGCCAGCGTGTCGGCGACGTGCCCCAGCGACCGGGCGCGGAACAACACCGGCTGATAGCCGGAGATCTCGTACGGCGTGGCCAGCATGCCCGGCACGTCCAGGTCCACGAGCAGGCAGCCGCCCAGCCTGCCCAGCTCGCCGTAGGACGACAACAGCGCGGCCCCGTACGCCTTGGGCACCCCGCCCTCGTCCACGACCCCGTATTCCAGGGTGAACCAGTAGAGGTCGCTGACCACCTGCAGCGCCTCGTCCGTCTCCAGGCGCGCCGCCGCCTCGCCGACCAGCCGGTATATCGCGGCGAACTCGGGCAGCGCGAGATGGGCTCCGTGCCCGAACATGTCGTGCACCACGTCGGGCTCGGGCGAGTACATCGGGACGGCGGGGTGGCGCAGGAACTGCACGGCGTGGAAGTAGCCGCGGGCCATCGACCCCAGGAACCGCCGGTTGGCCACCGCGCCCGCGGCCAGCGTGTAGTCGAAGCCGGTCAGCCGCCGCAGCCGGGCGCCGATCTCCGCGTGCTGCGGAACGTGGTCGGCGGGGATCTCGGCGGCCTCCCTGCCGTCCAGCGCGGCCCGGCAGGCGTTCGCGCGCTGGGATTCGGCGAGCGCCTTGTGGACCGCGCGCCAGGTCGCCTGCTCCTCCTCGGTGTAGGCCACCGTCGGCGACGGGTCGCCCACCCGATGCCCCCGCGCCGGCGCGGCCACTGATCGCCGGCGCGCGAGGTAACGCGCATCGCGCATGCCGGGATGCTCGGCGGCCGTGCCTATGCCGCCGCCGGCGGTGATGGGAGTCCGGCGCCACACATCGCTCATAACCTGCTTAATTACCGCATATCCGGACAAACACACCAGTTCTGACCTGGCCTTATTCCTTGCGGCGATCCGTGCGTCCGAGATTGTCGGCCAATTCACTTGTCGAATCGTTCAACAATTCTTACCGTGAGGGGGATGCCTCTCGCCCTCACGGAGGGAACGCCATGTCATACAGGATCGGAGTGATCGCCGGAGTGATCGCGGCCGTGCTGGGGCTCCCCACGCTGATCGGCCTCGTGGGCGGCCTGGAGCGCACCGGGGCCGGCGAGGTCGCGGTAGTGCGGGACGGCGGGCCGTTCGACGACAACGCGATCCGCCAGATCATCGACCCCGGCTCCGGGATCACCTGGGCCGGGATGTGGTCCAGCGTGCACGCCTACCCCGCGCAGCAGCGCTTCTACACCATCACCGCCGACCCCAAGCGGGCCACCGCGCTCGGGGTGGACGTGGTGACCACGCCGAGCGGCGACGGCGTTAACCTCGGCATAGAGGGCACCCTCTACTTCACCCTCAACCTCGACCACGAGTCGCTGCGGCGCTTCGACGACCGGTACGGCACGCGCACCTTCCGCGGCCAGGACGACACCGCCAGGCACGCCTGGGAGGGCGACGAGGGCTGGGCCGCCTTCTTCGGGCAGGCGGTCCGCCCGGTGATCGACAACGCGATGCGGGTGCAGGTGGGCGCGCACCGGTGCGCCGAGCTGGTCGCCTCGTGCGCGCTCGTCCAGGAGACGGGCGCCAAGGCGGAGCTGGAGGCCGGCGACACCGTGACCAATGTGGCCAAGGTGCAGAACGGCGTCAACGCCACCCTGGCCCGCGACCTGCCCGCCATGCTCGGCGGCGACTTCATCACCGGCGTCCGGTTCAACCTGGTCAAGGTGACGCTTCCCGCCGAGGTGCAGAAGGCCGTGGACCGCTCGCTCGCCGCGGCGGCCCTGGTGTCGGAGGCCAGGGCGAAGGTCGCGCAGGCCCAGGCGGAGGCCGAGGCCGACCGGGCGCGCCAGGAGGGCTACCTGAAGTGCCCGGCGTGCGCGGACATCGACCGGCTCAAGTCGCTCCCCCAGGGCATCACGGTCTACGCGCCGGGCAACGCGGACGCGGTGGTGGTGCCCAGCCGATGAGGCCGCCCCAGGAGTGCGGGGTCAGGCGTCGGCGGCGCAGCGGAAGCCGGTGTGGCCCGAGGAGGAGTCGCCGGTGTTGCCCATCCGGGCGGCCACCCGGTAGCGGGTGCAGTAGGAGTCGTGGCACAGGTAGGAGCCCCCGCGCAGCACCCGCGCCGGGCCGTCCGGCGGCCCCGTCGGGTCGTCGCGGGGGCCGTCGATGTGGAAGGTCGCGCTGAAGCGGTCGGCGCACCACTCCCAGACGTTGCCGGAGACGTTGTGCAGGCCGTAACCGTTGGGCGGGAAGGAATCGACCGGGGCGGTGCCGCGGTGGCCGTCCTCGGCGGTGTTCTTGGTGGGGAACGCGCCCTGCCAGATGTTGCACATGTGCCGCCCGCCGGGGGTCGGCTCGTCCCCCCACGGGTAGCGCCGCCGGGAGAGCCCGCCGCGGGCGGCGTACTCCCACTCGGCCTCGGTGGGCAGCCGCACCCCGGCCCACCGGGCGTAGGCGGCGGCGTCGTTCCATGAGACGTGGACCACGGGGTGGTCCCAGCGGTCCTCCACGGTCGAGCCGGGGCCTTCGGGGTGCCGCCAGTCCGCCCCGCGCACCGCGCACCACCAGGGGGTCTCGGCGACCCGGGGGGAGTCGCGGCGCAGCACGCCCGGCAGGAACCCGGCGAACACGTGCGACCAGCCGTACCGCTCGGCCTCGGTGACGTGGCCGGTGGCGTCGGCGAACTCCGCGAACCGCGCGTTGCCGACCGCGTGGACGTCGATCCGGAACGGCCGCAGGCGCACCTCGCGCACCGGCCCCTCCCCGTCGGCGGGGAACCCCTCGCCGTCGGCGCCGCCCATCAGGAACGGCCCGCCGGGCAGCAGGACCATCCCCCCGGTCACCGCGGGAGCGCCGGAGGCCCGCGGGGCGGGCCCGGGGGGCGGCGAGAGCGTGAGCGGGGTCTCGCCGCGCGAGGGAGCGCAGCACGCCGGGGGGTGCTCTTGGGACATCATCGCCGTTTCGCGTTCGGGACTCGTCACCCGGCCGATTATCCCGGACCGCCGATCTCCGCGCGCCTGCGGTACCTGCGGACTTGCCCTCCGTTGCCCCCATGTCATTGACGCGAGCCAGTGTCCCGGGCTACGTTCACACCAAACTTTTAAGAAACCTTACTAACAATTAGCCGGGTTCCGGACGGCTTGGAGTGACCTGTGCCGCGATCACCGCCCGTACCGATCCGATGACGATCCGCAGGGGGCCATGCGTGAGCAACGCCGCTCACCACATCAGAATTCGCCACACCGCACTTCGGACGTGGAGCAGCACACAAATGAACTCTAGGATGTACACGCGCCTCGCGGCGGCGGCGGTCGCGGTGGTGATCCCGCTGGGCACCGCGTTCGCGTTCGCACCCGGCGCGTCCGCCGCGCCGGCCGCGCTTCGCGCGCAGGCGGCTCAGGCTTGGGCGCCCTACACCGCATACACCGCCGGCACCGTGGTGACCTACAACGGGGTCGACTACGAGTGCCGCCAGGCGCACACCTCCCTGCCCGGCTGGGAGCCCACCAACGTACCGGCCCTGTGGAAGGCGGCCGAGGGCGGCGGTGAGGACACCCAGGCCCCGAGCGTGCCCGGGAACCTGCGCAGCACCGGCGCGACGGACACCACCATCTCCATCGCCTGGAACGCCTCCACCGACAACAAGACCGTCTCCGGTTATGAGGTCTACCGCGGCGACACCCTGGTCACCACCACCAACGGGACCACGACCAGCTACACCGACAACGGCCTGACCGCCGACACCAGCTACACCTACACGGTCAGGGCCAAGGACGCCGCGGGCAACCGTTCCGGCGCCAGCAACACGCTGACCGCCAAGACCACCGGCGGCGGCAGCGGCGACGACACCGAGCCGCCCACCACGCCCGGCAACCTGCGCAACACCGGCGCGACCGGCAGCACCATCACGCTGGCCTGGAACGCCTCCACCGACAACCGGGCCGTCACCGGCTATGAGGTCTACCGCGGCGGCTCGCTGGTGAACACCACCAACGGCTCCGCGACCGGCTACACCGACAGCGGCCTCACCGCCAACACGTCCTACACCTACACGGTCAAGGCCAGGGACGCGGCGGGCAACCGCTCCGGCAACAGCAACTCGGTGACCGCCAAGACCACCGGCGGCGACACCGGCGGCGGCAACAAGCTGCTCGGCTACTTCGTGCAGTGGGGCATCTACCAGCGCGGCTACCATGTCAAGAACATCGACACCAGTGGCTCCGCGGCCAAGCTGACCCACATCAACTACGCGTTCGGCAACGTCCAGGGCGGCCGGTGCACCATCGGCGACTCCTACGCCGACTACGACCGCTTCTACGGCGCGGGCGAGAGCGTGGACGGCCAGTCCGACACCTGGGACGCAGGCGCGCTGCGCGGCAACTTCAACCAGCTCCGCAAGCTCAAGGCCAAGTACCCCAAGCTGAAGGTCCTGTTCTCCTTCGGCGGCTGGACCTGGTCCGGCGGCTTCACCCAGGCCGCGGCCAACCCGGCCGCGTTCGCCGACTCCTGCTACAAGCTGGTCGAGGACCCGCGCTGGGCCGATGTCTTCGATGGCATCGACATCGACTGGGAGTACCCGAACGCCTGTGGTCTCACCTGTGACACCAGTGGCCCGGCGGCCTTCAAGAACCTGATGCAGGCCGTGGACGCCCGGTTCGGCCCCGACAACCTGGTCACCGCCGCGATCACCGCCGACGGCACGGACGGCGGCAAGATGGACCTGGCCGACTACGCGGGCGCGGCCCAGTACGTCGACTGGTACAACGTGATGACGTACGACTTCTTCGGCGCCTGGGACAAGACGGGCCCGACCGCCCCGCACTCGCCGCTGACCGACTACCCGGACATCCCGATCAAGAACTACCACACCGAGCGGGCCATGTCCCACCTGACCGGCAAGCAGATCCCGGCGAGCAAGCTGCTCACCGGCATCGGCTTCTACGGCCGCGGCTGGACCGGCGTCACCAAGAAGGAGCCGGGCGGCACCGCCACCGGCCCCGCGCCGGGCACCTACGAGCAGGGCATCGAGGACTACAAGATCCTCAAGAGCCGCTGCCCGTCCAACGGCACCATCGCCGGAACCGCGTACGCCTTCTGCGGTAACCAGTGGTGGAGCTATGACACCCCGGCCACCATCGTCAGCAAGATGGGCTGGTCGAAGAGCAATGGCTACGGTGGCGCCTTCTTCTGGGAACTCAGTGGAGACACCACCAACGGTGAGCTGATCACCGCGATGAAGAGCGGCCTGGGCTAAGGCCGTACGGCGGGGCCGGGGAGCACGTCTCCCCGGCCCTTTGCCGTTTCCGGGCCCGCTTCCCGCTACGCGAGGAAGGCGTCGATCGCCGCGCGGTGCGGCATCGAGGTGGTGGCCCCCTCGCGCTGGACCGACAGCGCGGCGGCGGCCGAGGCGAACCGCAGCGCGTCGGCGGGCTCCCTGCCCTCGCCCCTGGCCACCGCGAGCGCGCCCACGAACGTGTCGCCCGCCGCCGTGGTGTCCACCGCGGTCACCGGGAAGGCGGGCACGTGGACGGGACCGCCGGGGGTGGTCGCGCGCCCGCCGTAAAGGACGCCGCGCGCGCCGAGCGTGATCACGGCCTCCGGAACGCGCTCCAGCAGCGCGGGCAGCGCCCGCCACGGGTCGTCGTGCCCGGTGATGGCCGCGGCCTCGTGCTCGTTGGGCACGATCAGGTCCACGGCGTCGAGCAGTTCGGCGGGCAGCGGGACGACGGGGGCCGGAGTCAGGACGACCGGGGTGTCCGCGCACCGGGCCGCGGCGATGACCGCCTCCATGGGGAGTTCGAGCTGCACGAGCAGGGCCCCGGCGGCGGCGATGGCCGCCGCGCCCGCCTCCCCCGGCCCGGTCAGCATGCCGTTCGCGCCCGGCACGACGATGATCGAGTTGGCGCCGGAGTCCTCGACCACGATGTGCGCGATCCCCGAGGGGCCCGGCACCGTGCGCAGGTGGGCGACATCGACGCCCGCACCGGCGAGCGCGCCGCGCAGTTCGGGCCCGAACGCGTCGTCGCCCACCGCACCGACGAACACCACCCGGCCCCCGGCCCGCGCGGCGGCCACGGCCTGGTTGGCCCCCTTGCCGCCGGGGACCGTGCGGAAGGCCCGCCCGGTGACCGTCTCGCCGAGGCCGGGGGCCTTGGCGACATAGGCCACCAGGTCCATGTTGGCGCTGCCGAAAACGCTGATCATCCGATCTCCCTGGTGACGGCCCTGCTCACGGCTCTGGGGGCGAACTCGCCCGCCAGGTACCGCTCGGCGAGCGCGCAGCTCTGCTCGGTGTACCCCGCGCCCAGCTCGCGCGCCGCCCCCGCGGCCGGGTGCGAGCCGATCCAGGCGACGAGCATCAGCCTGCGGAACATGATGAACGTCCAGATGTCGGCCGCTCCGGCGTCCGGAAGGGGGGCCACCGTCCGATATCCCCGCGTCCAGGCGTCGATCAGCTCCGGCACCCGCGGGTGGTGCTCGATGAAGCTGAGCGCCGCCGCGAGGTCGTAGAGGTACCAGCCGTAGCCGCAGTCGTCGAAGTCGATCACGCTGGGCGGCGCGTCCCCCGCCACCAGCAGGTTCGCCAGGCGCAGGTCGGCGTGGATCAGCCCGTACCGGTCGGGGCCGGTGCCGGCGCGGGCCAGCCTGGCGCGCAGCGCCGCGTCCAGCCGGCCCAGTACGTCGCGCGCCTCCCCCCGCACCCCGGCCCCGTCCTGCCAGCGGCCCCAGCGCGCCTCACGGCCCAGCGCCGCGTCGTAGTCCCAGTGGAAGCGGGTGAACCCGGCCGGGCCGCGCCATCCCCTGGCGTGCCGGTGCATCCGGGCGGTGACCTCGCCCAGCCGCTCGAAACCGGCGGCCAGCCGTTCCTCGCCGGGCTCGTCACCCGGCAGGAACTCGAACAGCACGCAGGTGCGCGCGGGCCCGCCGCGGGGGTCGGGCACGATCACGGTACGGCTGCCGTCGGCGGCGGGCAGCACCCGCGGCGTGGTGACCCCCTCGTCGCGGCGCAGCGCCGACAGCCAGTCCAGCTCGGACTCGATCGCCGCCCGCGAGTGGTACCCCAGCCGGTGCACCCGCAGGATCGCGCGCTCGCCGCTCCGCGGGTCCCGCACCAGGAAGGTCGCGTTCTCCGACACGTTGATCAGTTCGGCGGTCGCCGCCGGGGACAGCCGATAGCGGGCGAGCGCCGCACGCGCGACCTCCGCGACCCGGGAGAGCACGCCGTCACCGGCGGACAGATCGTGAATCCGCATGCCCTTCTTCTATCAGCAACGGCACGGTTCCCTACCCGGCGCGATCTTGCGGTGGGATGGCCGGAGAGGTACGAACGAATCGGCCGGACGTGCGGGTGTGGTGGGCGGAGGGCGCGCGAACGTGAACCTGGAGCTTGCGCTGCGAATGTGCGAAGCGGCGATCAAGGAGGCGGCCCGTTCCGGGGCGGTGGTGTCGGTCGCCGTGGTGGACGCGGGCGGGCACCTGCTGGCCTTCCAGCGGATGGACGGCGCGGAGATCGCCGGACCGGCGCTCGCCCCCGGCAAGGCGTACACGGCCGTCGCCCATCGCATCGCCACCGCCGACCTCGCCCCGCTGGTGCAGCCCGGCGGCGAGCTGTACGGCCTGGCGGCGGGCGGCGGATTCGTGTGCTTCGGCGGCGGCGTCCCGCTGTGGGACGAGCACGGCGAGGGCGACCGGGTGATCGGCGGCGTCGGGGTCAGCGGCGGCACCATCGAGCAGGACGTGGCCTGCGCCGAGGCGGCCGTGGCGCTGTGGGAGACCTCCTGAGCGCGCCGGACCGCCCCTGAAGGCCGTTACGGCGGCCCAGAGGCGGCGAACCCCTTCCCTTGCGGGGCTGGAGGCGGAAAACTCGTGTCCGCCACGATTAGAAACGGCATCACGGGTAACACAGACGCGATCCAGGACGCCGAGGAGGAGAATCACCCATGGCCCTTCCCGTACTCACCCCCGCGCAGCGCCAGGCGGCGCTGGAGAAGGCGGCCGAGGCCCGCGCAGCGCGCGCCGCCCTCCTGGCCAAGATCAAGAAAGGCGAGATGTCGTTCGCGGACCTGCTGGACCGCGAGGACGAGATCACCAAGAAGACGAAGGTCTCCCAGGCGCTGCGCGCGGTCAAGGGCGTGGGCCCGGCCAAGGCGAACGCCCTGATGGAGCACGCCGGGGTCGATCCCAACCGGCGGATCGGCGGCCTCGGCGCCCAGCAGCGCCGCAAGCTGGTCGACGCGCTGTCCTGACCGGCCCCTGATCCCCGGGCCGGGCGCGGCGGGCCGCTTCAGGACCGCAGGTAGGCGAGCACGGCCAGCACCCTGCGATGCTGGTCGGTGTCCTCGGTGTGCAGGCCGAGCTTGGCGAAGATGCTGCGGATGTGCTTTTCCACCGCGCTGTCGGTGATGACGAGCTGCCGGCCGATGGCGGGATTGGACCTGCCCTCCGCCATCAGCCCCAGCACCTCGCGCTCGCGCGGGGTGAGCTGGGCCAGCGGGTCGTCACGGCGCCGCCGTACCATCAGCTGCGCCACCACCTCGGGGTCGAAGACCGTGCCGCCCCCGGCCACCCTGCGCAGCCCGGCGAGGAACTCATCGACGTCGATGACGCGGTCCTTGAGCAGGTATCCGACCGCGCCGCGGGCGTCGGCGAGAAGGTCGTCGGCATACGACACCTCCACGTACTGGGAAAGGATCAGCACCGGTGCGCCCGGTACCTGGCGACGCGCCTCCACCGCGGCCCGCAGTCCCTCGTCGCTGAAGCTCGGCGGCATCCGGACGTCGACCACGGAGACGTCGGGGCGGTGCTCGACGATGGCCTTGACCAGGCTCTCACCGTCGCTCACCGCCTCGACGACCTCGCAGCCGAACTCCTCCAGCAACCTGATCAGGCCCTCCCTGATCAGGACGGCGTCATCGGCCACAACTACCCGCACGGCACCTCCGCGACGATGAGCGTCGGCCCTCCGGGCGGCGACTCGACGGCGAAGTCGCCGTCGACCGCCCGCAGCCGGTCCGCCAGACCGGCCAGGCCATGTCCCTTGGCGACGTGTGCGCCGCCGACACCATCATCCCCGATCGTGAGGAGCAGCACGTCGCCGGTGCGGACGAGGGTGACCGTGCACAGCGTGGCGCGGCTGTGCTTGGCGACGTTGGTCAGGCTCTCGGCGACCACGAAGTAGATCGCGTTCTCCAGCGCCGCGGGGTAGCGCTCGGAGGTCTGCACGTCGATCTCCACCGGGATCGTGCAGCGGCCGGCCAGCGCCGCCAGGGCCGGGGCGAGCCCGCGGTCGGACAGGATCGGCGGGGCGATGCCCCTGGACAGGGCGCGCAGCTCGTCGAGGGTCTCCCTGGTGGCCAGGATCGCGTCCGACAGCGTGGTCTGCGCGGCGCCCGGGTCCTTGGTCATCTGCCGCTGGGCGCGGGACAGCTCCATCGCCAGGTGCACCAGCCGCTGCTGCGGGCCGTCGTGGATGTCGCGCTCCAGCCGCCGCAGCGCGCTGGCCTCGGCGGACACCGCGGCGGCACGCCCCTGCGCGAGGTCGTCGATGCGCTCCTGCAGCTCGGCCACGCCGGTCAGCAGGACCCTGCCGAGCCCGCCACGCAGCAGCGCCACCAAGCGCAGCGCGAAGGGCAGGGTGACGGCGGCGACCACGCCGATGGCGAAGTTGAGCCCGGCGTCCACGATGTAGATGTCGGGGAGGTTGAGCAGGTGGGCCAGGCCGTCGTTGTCGGGGATGTTGTGCAGGATCCACCCGTAGATCGGGTAGGTCAGCCCGGCGATGGCGAGGGCCCACCAGGCCACGGTGACCACGAAGCCGACGATGGCGAAGGGGAAGACCACGATCCCGAAGACCAGGTCGAGCCAGGACTGCCCGCTGGTGATCGGGTTGACGATGCGGCGCAGGGCTCCCGCGGTCTCGGGAGGGCGGGTGTAGCGGGGACGGGCCAGCGGCCGGCCGAGCACGTCGGGCAGCCAGTGCCGCTCGATGTCGGCGACCCCGCGGGCGATCAGCAGGGTGCCGCTGAGGATGGGCAGCCCGATCCACACGACCGCGGTGCCCACACCGGCGGCGAAGCCGACGAGCAGGAGGCAGAAGCCGACGATGGCGACGGGGAACCCGATCAGCAGGTACCTGGTGTCCACGCCGATCTGCTTGATGAGGGAGCGCATGCCCCCAACGCTACGAGTCCGGCGGCGTGACTTCGATCCCGGCGACTTCAGTTCCTGGGTGGGGCTAGCCCTACCCCTATCGGTGGTGCGGCGGCATCGAAAAGTGGGCAGATGGCATCACTGCGCCCGGCCCCCTCCAGGCGGGAGGCTCGATTCACTCTCCCCACCCTTCTCGTGGACGAATCGAGCAACACATGACCATCCTCCTGGATCCCCCGGAAACCTCCCTCCGCTCCCCGGCGCCCGCGCGCCGCCCCAAGGCGCGGCCCGCCGCGGAACGCCGGGACGTGTTCATCGACGCGCTGCGCGTCTTCGGGATCTCGGTCGTGGTGCTGGAGCACTGGAGCATGCCGCTGCTGTCCTACGACGGCGCGCGGGTCACCCCGGGCAACGCGCTGTCGGCCCCTGGGGCGTGGGTGCTGACCTGGATCATCCAGGTCATGCCGCTGGTCTTCTTCGCGGGCGGGGCGGCCAACTCGATCAGCTTCGGCCGGTTCACCGGCGCCCCCGCGGCCTGGCCCGCCGCCCGGCTGCGGCGGCTGGCCTGGCCGGTCCTGGCGCTGGCCGCGGTGTGGATACCGCTGCCGCACGTACTGCTCAGCATGGGCGTGCCCGCCCAGCCGGTCGAGCTGGGCGCCAAGCTGGTCGGTCAGCTGCTGTGGTTCCTGGCGGTCTACGTGATCGCGGTGGTGGTGACGCCGCTGATGGTCAAGGCCCACGAGCGGTACGGCTGGCTGGTGCCCGCCGCGCTCGCGGCCGGAGCGGCGGCGACCGACGTCGTCAGGTTCGCCTCCGGCCAGGAGTGGCTGGGCTACCCCAACATCGTCTTCGTGTGGCTGGCCGTCCACCAGGCCGGCGTGATGTACGCCGCCGGCCGGATCACCCGGCCCGCGCTGCTGGCCGTGGGCGGCTTCGGCGCGGCGGCCCTGCTGGTCGCCTTCGGCCCCTACCCGGGCAGCATGATCGGGATGCCCGGGGCCGGTACGTCCAACATGGCCCCGCCCAGCCTGGCCCTGCTCGCCGTGGCGGCCGGGCAGGTCGGCCTGGTGAACCTGCTGCGGCCGTGGATCGTGCGGCTGCCCTGGCGGCGGGTGCTCGGCTGGGCCTCCCCGCGGATGATGACCATCTACCTGTGGCACATGCCCGCGCTCATCATCGGCACCGGCCTGGTCGTGGTCGGGGCCGGGATCGACACCCCCGCGCCCGGCGGCCCCGCCTGGCTGGCCGGGTGGCCGCTGTGGCTGGGACTGCTCGGCGCGATCCTGTACGGCCTGTTGCGCTGCTTCGCCCGCTTCGAGCGGGTGCCCGCCCTGCCGTACGGGAAGACGGGCTGGACGGGCGCGCTCGTCTCGGCCGGACTGGTCGGGGCGGGCCTGCTGACCCTCACCGTCCGCGGTTTCGCCACGGGCCTCGCGCCGGTGCTCGCGCTCCTCGCCATCGTCGGCGGGCTGCTGCTCACCCTGCCCTCCGCCGATTCCTGACAACCCGGGCTTGCCGGAGTGGTCCGAACAGTGTGCGGGCTTCGGCAGTATGGGAGGTGTGAGCCTCATCGATTACCTCCCTGACGACATCGACGCCGAACCGGACGCGATCTACGACGCGTTCGCGGAATGGAACGCCGGGCGGGGGCTCACGCTCTACCCCCACCAGGAGGAGGCCCTGATCGAGGTCGTCTCCGGGAGCAACCTCATCCTTTCCACGCCGACCGGCTCGGGAAAGAGCCTGGTGGCGGCGGGCGCGCACTTCACCGCGCTGACCCGCGACCAGCGGACCTTCTACACCGCGCCGATCAAGGCGCTGGTCTCTGAGAAGTTCTTCGACCTGTGCGAGGTGTTCGGCACCGACAACGTCGGGATGATGACCGGCGACGCCAGCGTCAACGCGGGAGCGCCGATCATCTGCTGCACCGCCGAGATCCTCGCCAACGTGGCGCTGCGCGACGGCGCGGCGGCCGACATCGGCCAGGTCGTGATGGACGAGTTCCACTTCTACGCCGAGCCCGACCGGGGCTGGGCCTGGCAGGTGCCGCTGCTGGAGCTGCCCAAGGTGCAGTTCGTGCTGATGTCGGCGACGCTCGGCGACGTGCGCATGTTCGAGGAGGACCTCACCCGGCGCACCGGGCGGCCGACCGCGGTCGTCAAGAACGCCGAGCGGCCGGTCCCCCTGGTCTACTCCTACCGGCTCACCCCGCTGCACGAGACCCTTGAGGAGATGCTGTCCACCGGGCAGGCCCCCGTCTACGTGGTCCACTTCACCCAGGCCGCGGCGATGGAGCGGGCCCAGGCCCTGATGAGCATCAACATGGCGACCAAGGCGGAGAAGGAGTCGATCGCCGCCCTGATCGGCAACTTCCGCTTCACCACCAAGTTCGGCCGGGCGCTGTCCCGGCTGGTCCGCCACGGCATCGGCGTCCACCACGCGGGGATGCTGCCGAAGTACCGGCGGCTGGTCGAACGGCTCGCCCAGGCCGGGCTGCTGAAGGTCATCTGCGGTACCGACACCCTCGGCGTCGGCGTCAACGTCCCGATCCGCACGGTGCTGTTCACCGCGCTGTCGAAGTACGACGGCAACAAGGTGCGCCGGCTGCGCGCCCGCGAGTTCCACCAGATCGCCGGGCGGGCCGGACGCGCCGGGTTCGACACCATCGGGTACGTCGCCTGCGAGGCGCCCGAGCACGTCATCGAGAACGAGCGGGCGCTGGCCAAGATCGGAAACGACCCGAAGCGGCGGCGCGGCTACGCCAGGAAGAAGCCGCCGGAGGGCTTCGTGGGCTGGAGCGAGGAGACCTTCGAAAAGCTCCAGACCGCCGAGCCGGAGCCGCTCGGGTCCCGCTTCAAGGTCAGCAACGCCATGCTCCTCGCGGTCATCAACCGGCCGGGCGACTGCTTCGCGGCGATGAAGCACCTGCTCACCGACAACCACGAGGACCGCAAGTGGCAGCGGCGGCACATCAGCCAGGCCATCGCGATCTACCGGTCGCTGCTGGCGGGCGGCGTGGTCGAGCAGCTCGCCGAGCCCGACGAGCAGGGCCGCAGGGCCCGCCTCACCATCGACCTGCAGGAGGACTTCGCGCTCAACCAGGCGCTGTCCACCTTCGCGCTGGCCGCTTTCGACCTGCTGGACCGGGAGTCGCCGGCGTACGCGCTGGACATGGTCTCCATCGTCGAGTCCATCCTGGACGACCCGCGCCAGATCCTGTCCGCCCAGCTCAACAAGGCGCGGGCCGAGGCCGTGGCGCAGATGAAGGCCGACGGGATCGAGTACGAGGAGCGGATGGAGCGGCTGACGGAGGTCATGTACCCGATGCCGCTCGCCGACCTGCTGCTCGGCGCGTACGAGACCTACCGGCACGGCCACCCCTGGGTGGGCGACTACACGGTCAGCCCCAAGTCGGTGATCCGCGACATGTACGAGCGGGCGATGACCTTCACCGAGTACGTGCAGTTCTATGAGCTGGCCCGCTCGGAGGGCACGGTGCTGCGCTACCTGGCCGACGCCTACCGCACGCTGTCACGGACCATCCCCGAGCACCTGAAGACCGACGACCTGGTCGATCTCATCGAATGGCTCGGCGAGCTGGTCAGGCAGGTCGACTCCAGCCTGCTGGACGAGTGGGAGGCGCTGTCCAACCCGCAGGCCGCGCCGGCCGCGGCCCAGGAGCTGGAGGCCAAGCCGCGCCCGGTCACCGGCAACCCGCGGGCGTTTCGGGTGCTGGTGCGCAACGCGATGTTCCGGCTGGTGGAGCTGGCCGCGCTGGAGAAGGAGGACGAGCTCGCCGAGCTCGCCCCCGACGTCGACTGGACGGCGGCGCTGGACGCCTACTTCGCCGACCACGAGGAGATCCGCACCGACGCCGACGCCCGCGGCCCCGCGCTGCTCAAGATCACCGAGGAGAAGGAGTTCTGGCGGGTCAGGCAGACCGTCCACGACCCCGCCGACGACCACGACTGGGGCATCGACGCCCAGGTGGATCTCACGGCATCCGACGCCGAAGGCCGCGCGGTGCTGCACGTCACCGGGCTGACCCGGCTCTGAACTAGCGGCCCGCTCGAAGGCCGCTTGAGCCTATTCAGGCCATTTCAGTATGTAACCGACGGGCGAGGGGATTCGGTCGTGCGCGGCGGCCCGCCCGCGATGGATGCTTGGTGCCATGGTGGACTTCCGAGCAGGTGAGAGCGTACGGATCGGAGATCGATCGACCCTTACGAGCGTCGGTGTGACCGGCAGCGTCGAAGACGTTTCCATGGCCGGGGGCCGCGGCGCGGGCCCAGGGGCCCCCAAGTCCCTCACGGACGCGGCGGAGGCGGCCGGGCTGCGTGACCTCGGCAGGGACCACATGCTCACGGTGCGGAGCACCGCCCGCACGGCCGGCCGTCCCCGGGTGGTGATCGAACAGGACACCGCGCCGCCGCCCGGCGAGTACCGGGTCGCGCTCGCGGTCACCGTCGGCGACGACGAGTACGGCATGCTGACCTGGCACCCGATGGAACGCTCGGGCGCCGGGCGGTTCACGGTCGAACGCCCGTCGTGGAACACCGCGCGGGGCTGGGCCGGCGATCTGCTGGTCAAGGTCTTCGGGTTCACCATCGAGCAGGTGAGCGGCGACATCGCCGCACAGCTCGCCGCCCAGATCGAGCAGCGCAGCCACCGCTACCGGATGCGGGCCTGCCTGCCCGGCTCCTACGGCACCGACGTGGCCGACGACCTGCCCGGGTCGGCGTGGGCCGACCTGGTCGCCGACGGCGGCGAGCGCCGCACGCTGCTGATGCTGCACGGCGCCTTCGGCCGCTCGCACACCGCCTTCGGCGGGCTGCCCGCGGCCACGTTCGCCGAGCTGCACCGCGCCTACCAGGGGCGGGTGATCGCCTTCGACCACCACACGCTGATCCACGACCCCGCGGAGAACGTCCGCAGGCTCATCGCCCTGATCCCCGACGGCTCCGACCTGCGCTTCGACGTGCTCACCCACTCCAGGGGCGGCCTGGTCGCCCGCGAGCTGGTCCGCCAGAGCGCCACCGCCGACCTCGGGCGCAGGCGGGTGCGGATCGGCAAGGTGGTATTCGCGGGCACGCCCAACGCGGGCACCACGCTGGCCGACGCCGCCCGCCGTGACCAGTTGCTGGACCGGATGACCACGCTGCTGGCCGTGCTCGGCGGCGGCGCACCGGCCACCGAGGCGCTGGCCCTGGTGCTGGAGCTGGTCAAACTGGCCGCGGCCGGGGTCATGGCCGAGCTGCCCGGGCTGACCTCGATGGACCCGGGCGGGCCCTACCTGCGCGGGCTGGGCGCGACGCGGCCCGTACCGGGGGTGACCTACCACGCGGTGGGCTCGGACTTCGAGCCCTCCGGCGGGTCCATGCTGCTCCAGGACCTCGCCGCCGACCTGATCTTCGCCGCGGGCAACGACCTCATCGTGCCCTCGGAGGGCGTACGCGACCTCGGCTCCTCCGGCACCGTCGCGACCCGCGACGCCCTCATCCTCGTCCCCAAGGACGCGGTCCACCACAGCGCCTACTTCAGCCTGCCCAAGCCGTCCGCCCAGATCATGCGGTGGCTGCACCCCTGACCGGCCGCTCAAGGGCGGCTCAGCCGCCGGAGGTCTCCAGTTCGGCCCCCTGGGGCACCACGCCGTCGTAGGGGTCGTCGAGCCAGCCGTCGGGCAGGTGGACGCGCTCGCGCGGGCTGGACTTGCCGCGCGGCCCCTCCGCCCCGGCCGGCCACGGCTGGTCAGGGTCCAGCTCCGCCAGGTGGGCGCGCAACCCCTCCAGGGTCTCCGTGGTCGCCAGCGCCCTGCGCGTCTCCGCGCCGACGGTGAACCCCTTCAGGTACCACCCGATGTGCTTGCGGAAGTCGGCGATGGCGTGCGGTTCGCTGCCGAAGCACTCGACCAGCAGCGCGGCGTGCCTGGCCATGACGGCGGCCACCTCCCCCAGCGGCGGGCGCGCGGGCCGCAGCGCGCCCTCACCGGTCAGCGCCGCGGCGAGGTCGCGGAACAGCCACGGACGGCCCAGGCACCCGCGGCCCACCACGACGCCGTCGCAGCCGGTGGCGTCCATCATCCGCACGGCGTCGGCGGCGCTCCAGATGTCGCCGTTGCCCAGCACCGGGATCTCGGGCACCGCCTCCTTCAAGCGGGCGATGGCCGTCCAGTCGGCGACGCCACCGTAATGCTGCACCGCCGTACGCCCGTGCAGGGCCACCGCGGCCACCCCCTCGCCGACCGCGATGCGCCCGGCGTCCAGGTAGGTCAGATGGTCGTCGTCGATGCCCTTGCGCATCTTCATGGTGACCGGCAGCCGCCCGGCCCCCGCCACCGCCGCGCGCAGGATCGCGCGCAGCAGGTTGCGCTTGTACGGCAGCGCGGACCCCCCTCCGCGCCTGGTGACCTTGGGCACCGGGCAGCCGAAGTTGAGGTCGATGTGGTCGGCGAGGTCCTCGTCAGCGATCATCCGCGCGGCCCGCCCGACCACCTCGGGATCGACGCCGTAGAGCTGCACGCTGCGCGGGCTCTCCCCCGGCTCGAACCGGATCATCGCCAGCGTCTTGCGGTTGCGCTCCACCAGCCCGCGCGTGGTGATCATCTCCGAGACGTAGAGCCCGCCCCCCTGCTCACGGCACAACGTGCGGAACGCCGCGTTGGTGATCCCCGCCATCGGCGCGAGCACCACGGGCGGCCACACCCGCAACGGGCCGATTCGGAGCGCCTCCACCCGTCATTTCTACCCCATACGCGGTACACGGCCGTCCCGGCCCCTTCCCGGTTACGCACCGGCCCGGAAAACCCGCTAGAGTTTTCTCGTCGCCGGAAATCGGCGGCAGCACTGCGGACGTGGCTCAGCTGGTAGAGCATCACCTTGCCAAGGTGAGGGTCGCGGGTTCGAATCCCGTCGTCCGCTCGGAGAGGTCCCGTCACTACTGAGCCTCTGCTCGGTGGAGTGGCCGAGAGGCGAGGCAGCGGCCTGCAAAGCCGCGTACACGGGTTCAAATCCCGTCTCCACCTCGAAACAAAACGACGAAGACCTCGGGCGATTAGCTCAGTGGGAGAGCGCTACCTTGACACGGTAGAGGTCACTGGTTCAATCCCAGTATCGCCCACCACTATTTCCCCTGGCCACAGGCCCGGGGATCACACTTCCTAAGATCGTTGATCATGAGAACGGGAGCAGAACGGGAGCATGCCGCTCCCCGAAGATCATTTCCCGACCCTCCCGAGGGTAGGGGTCACCGCTCCCTCACCACCCAGTCGCGGGTGGAGTTCACCTGCCGGCCGGCAGCATCGGGACCACCCCCGGCTCATCGTTTCCCTCCCCCCTCGGACGGTCTTCGCCAGGCCGGCGTAGCGGCGTTGCAGCCCGCTGTTCAACCGCCGCCGCATCAGCTCGGTCACATGGCTGTACCGGCCCTGGACACCGCCCATCCGGCGCCCCATCCGCTCACACACGAGCACTTCAGGGACGTCCAGGTCGTCCAGCACCGTCTTGTGATGATGCCGCAGACCGTGAAACACCGCCCCGGCAACGACCGGCGGCACCGCCTCTCCTGCCGGTACGCCGGAGACCGGCATACCGGTGCCGGTGGCACCGCCCGGATGTCCGCCACAGACCGGGCGCCACACCCGGCGGGCAAAGTCGGACCGGCGCAACACCCCACCCTCCGGAGCGGAGAACACCACCTGCTCCTCATTCCCGTTGTCATCGATAGCGGCGGGCGAGCAGATCGACCAGGAAGGACGGCAGGTCGATCCTGCGGGCCGCAGCCGGGCTTTTCGGCGGCCCTCGCCACACCCGTCCCCCGACTTCACGCAACGCCAGCGGAGTGATCGCCAGGCGGCCCTGCTCCCTGACCACCAGCCGAAAGCCGCGGTAGTCGCCGGTTACCGGGGCGAAACAGCGCAGCAGCCGGACGCTGCGCATGGCGCCGATGTCGACAGCGGCATAACGCCGCCCAGCCAGCCGGGGCGGCTCTGGCGACCATGCGTTCCGGCTGGCCGGGAACGACCGCCAGGGGCTCACGGCCTTCCTGAGCGCGGACGCTCGGTCATTTGGCAGCCCGGCGTAGGAGAATGGGACTGTACAAGGAACACTGGACAGACCCTCGAACCGGAGCGAGCCCACCGGTCAGGGCTTGAGAAGTTGCTCGAAGTCCGTCACCTGTGTCCCGTGGCGGGAGTTCGACGCCTCCAGGACAGCCGACTTCAGGGAGTCGGTTCTCACATCCACAACGTCGCGTGGGGACGTGATACCCGGTGCCTGCTCATAGTTCCAGACGATGACGTCGAGAAAGACCGGCACTTCCAGCCGCCATCCCTGAAGCAGCAACACTTGGGCGATCGCCGGATAGGGCGTGCGGACCGGGTTGGCGAGCCAGGTCCGCAACGTGGTCTGCGGGACGCTGGAGTCCACGCCGGCTCGGCCCAACGCCTCGATGACGGCGGGGGCCAGCGGTGGCGCGTTCTGGTCCGGGTTCGTCTTGATCAGCTCGCTGTAGAGCCGCACCGCCTTGACGAGCATCGCCCGCGCGTCAGCTGATCTTCCGCCCCGGTCGAACTCCTGAGCCGCGACAAAGAGCTCCTGCGCGCGTTCGGCCGACAGGCCCGAGGGTGAACCGCTTTCCTTGCCTTGTTCACTGATGAGCCTCGACACGATCGGCGTGGACAGGGCGACCGCGGCCAGCACGGCGCGTCGGCGGGTCAGCCGTGACCGCGCCCGTCTGTGTGGCGTGTCGTCGATGCGGCCGGGCGACGGTGGTGGCGGTGGCGACGGTGGCGGTGGCGACGGTGGCGGCGGCGGCGGTGGCGGCGGTGGCGGCGGTGGCGGCGGCGGCGGCGGTGGCGGCGGCGGTTTGGCCGTGAAGGCCGGGTGATCCGGTGGTGGGTGGGGCAGTTCGCCGTGCAGGATGGCCTGGTGCAGGCCGCGTAGCTCGGGGCCGGGGTCGGCGCCCAGCTTGTCGGCAAGTCGCTGCCGGACGGCAGCGTAACGGTCAAGGGCTTCCGCGTCCCGCCCGGTCGCATGCAGCGCCCGCATGAGCACGGCTTCGAGGGGCTCGGCCAGTGGGTGCTCGGCGATGAGGTCGGGCACCGTGGTGATCAGCGCGGCGGGATGGCCGAGCTGGAGTTCGATCCGCGCCCAGTGCACCGCCGCCTCCAACTGTCGCTGGCGCCAGCTGTCGCGAACCTGCGCGGCCCATTCTCCCGGGATGCCGGCCAGCGGCGCTCCCCGCCACAAGCCCAATGCCTCGGCGAGTGCGGCGGCCCGAGCGCGGCCGTCACAACGTCGGTCGCTGCCTTGTTCGACCAGGTGCCGAAATCGGTGCAGATCCACCGACTCCGGGTCGAGGTCGAGTACGTAGCCGGCGTGTCGGCGCTCGATCCGCACTGGCGTTCCGCCGGTGGGAATCGCTGCCTGCGCCAGCAGCCGTCGGATTCGACTCAGGTGGGAATACAGCACGGCTCGGGGATCGGCAGGCGTGGCGTGGTCCCATACCCGGTCGATGAGAGTCTCGATCGCGACCGGTCTTCGCGCGTCGATGAGGAGTACGGCCAACACCGCCTGTTGTCGCGGCGTGCCCACGTCCAGCGGCTGGCCTGCCGACCACACTTCCAGCTCGCCGAATATCCGGAACTCCACGGATTCTCCAAAGTGATCGGCTGTGCACGGAAAAGGCGGTGCGAACCTGATACTGGCTGGTCCGCAAGGTCGCTGCAAGGTTGGGGAACAGGGTGCGATGGCATGGTGGATACCGCTGAGCCGATAGGCCCGGTTGGAGTGGCCTCAAGGGAGGAAGCAGTGCGCCTTTTCGCCATCGCGTCGATGGCGGTGGCCGCCGCAACCGCCGGGTGTTCATGTTGATTCGACAGATGCGGAGTTCTTCATGAACAAATTGCGGACGCTATCCGTGTTGTGCGCGGTCGCCGCTTTCGCGGTCTGCGGCACGGTGAGCGCGTCGACCGTGAACGCCGAACCCGCGGCGACGGGTGATCGGCAGGTGACGCCGGTGAGAGCCGACCAGGCCAATCCGAACTACATCGATCCCGACCGGGTCCTCACGGCGGCGGAGGGGATCGCGATCAAGAAGCGCGTCGCCGCGCTCAAGGCAGCACCGCAGTGGCGGTGGATGGGCAACTACGGCAACGTCTACGACCCAGTGACGGTCGCCAACGAACCACCTGTCTCCGGGGCAGGGGCGATCATGTTCGAGATCTTGGACAACGGCCTGATCCCGGCGTGGATGTACTACTGATTCCGGGCCGGTGACACCGCCGGATCAGCGCCGGTGGAGGGCTCCTGCCGTCGATCGCAGGAGCCCTCCACCGGAGGCCGCAGGTGCCGCGCGGGTGGCGGTCAGGTCACCTGCCCCAACGCGAACACTGAACCGCCCCGGGTTTGATGGAGACAGCGAGGACCCGGAAGGTTCCTGTTCATGGCTGCTTCCCGGAAATACCCGATGAACTCCGCGAGCGTGCGACGAGGCCGGCCCGTGGAGGCCGGTAAGGACCCTGCCACCCGTGACGGCGCGATCAGGCGTATCGCCGAGCTGGAACGTGAGGTGAAGGAACTGCGCCGGGCCAACGCGATCCTGAAGTCCGCGTCGGCTATACCGAACGCCTCGAACAGGCCGACGCCGTCGCCGAGTACATCGACTGGTTCAATCAGCGTCGTCTCCATGGTGAACTCGGCCATGTCCCGCCTGCTGAGTTCGAAGCCCTCCACGCAACGCCCGCCATCGCAGAACATGCACTCAAATCCATACCCGGGTTCGCCACCGGCTGGACCCACATCACCCTGTGTTGATCTCTCGGACGAATAATGGTGTTCCGGATAGTGCCTTTCCGGTTTACCGTCCCCTAATTCACCCTCTCTCCCCGAAAGGCTCGGCGGGCCTCTTTCCCTCGTGTGCGGATTTCCCTGCAGGGAATTCCGCAGGACCCTGGAGAAGCCTTCCCTGCGGGGAGCGGACACCCAAGGAGAAGCGATGCGGAAGACGACGACCCGCCGGGGAATCCCCCGCGCCGGTCTGGCCATCGCGCTGGCGCTGGTAGCCGGCGTACTGTCCCTCACCCCCCCGGCGGCTGCGGTCCCGGCGGACGCGGCCACCGCCACCGCCGCGGACCTGCCCTACGGGCCCCACACCTGCAAGCAGG
>NZ_QMEY01000023.1 GCF_003315795.1 Spongiactinospora rosea | reverse complement strand
CGGCGTCTGCTCCAGTGTCGCCACCACCACCTGCTCGACCTGGTCCACGGTGATCGACGGCGGACGGCCGGGCCGGGCCTCGTCGATCAGGCCGTCCAGCCGCAGCCGCAGGAACCGCGACCGCCACTTGGACACCGTGGCCGGATCCACCCGCAACTCGGCGGCGACCTGCTTGTTGTCCTTGCCGTCCGCGCAGGCCAGCACGATCTTCGAGCGGGTCGCCAGGATCTGCGACGACTTGGCCCGCCGTGCCCACCGCCGCAAGGTCTCCCGCTCGGCGTCGCTCAGCGTCAGCCCTGCCTTGGGCCGCCCCGGCCGGGGCTCATCGACCAAGGACTGCACCCCGCCCCGCGCGAATATCGAACGCCACTTGCGCACGGTATGCACCGACACCCCGAGGTCGCGCGACACCTGCGCGTTACTGGCGCCCGGCTGCGCGCACGCCAGCACGATCCGTGCTCTGATCGCCAGCCTCGACGGGTCGGCGGCCACGGCCATCAGCCGGGCACGTTCGGCATCGGTCAGCCGGATCTCCACTGCGGATGGACCTGAAGTCGACACACAACGAGCATATATATTTATGCGACGAATTTCAGGCGCATGACACTAGCGGGGGGTTTTGCAGACATTATCGGACCTTGACGCGCCGGCTCACCCCCGGGGACACCGCGATCCGTTCCGCCATCACGAACAGGAACTGCGCGGCCAGCGCGAACAACACGATGAGCACCGAACCGCCCAGCACGGTCGGGTAGTCCCGGATGGCCAGGCCGTCGATGATGTAGCGGCCGAGGCCGCCCAGGCCGGTGTAGGCGGCCACGGCGGCGGTCGCCACGATCTGGATCGCGGCCAGCCGCAGGCCGAGCAGGATCAGCGGCAGCGCGACCGGCACCAGCACCCGGCCGAGCACCTGCCGCCCGGCCAGGCCCATGCCGTACGCCGCGTCGCGCAGCTCGGGGTCCACGCCCCTGATGCCCTCGAAGGTGTTCACCAGGATGGCCGGTACGGCCAGCGCGACCAGCGGGATCAGCACCGGCCACACCGAGGCCGTGCCCAGCAGCATCACGATCAGCACCACCAGGCCGAGCGTCGGCAGCGCCCGCGCCAGGTTGGCCGCGATCACGATGAGCAGCGAGCCGCGCCCGGTGTGCCCGATCCACAGGCCCAGCGGGATCGCGATCAGCGCGGCCAGCGCCAGCGCCGCGACGGAGAACAGCAGGTGCTCCAGCAGCCGGGCCGGGATGCCGTCGGATCCGGACCAGTTGGCGGGGTCGCCGAAGAACTCGATCAGCCAGTTCACCCGCTCCTCCTCGCCCGCACCCATGGAGTCAGCAACCGCTGGGAGACGACCAGGATTCCGTCCACGACCAGGGCGAGCAGGACGATCCCCACGATCCCTACGATCGCCGGCGCGAAGTAGTCGATCTGCCAGGCCCTGATGAAGAGGTAGCCGAGCCCGCCCATGCCGACCAGCGCGCCCACGCTGACCAGGCTGATGCTGGACACGGCGGCCACCCGCAGCCCGGCGAGCACCACGGGCGCGGCCAGCGGCAGCTCCACCCTGGTCAGGCGGCGCAGCGGCGTGAAGCCCATGGCCACCGCCGACTGCCTGACGTGCTCGGGCACCGAGCGCAGGCCGTCCACCACGGCGGGGACGAGCACGGCGACCGCGTAGAAGGTCAGCGGGATGATCACCGTGGCCTGCGACAGGCCGGTGACCGCGAGGAAGACGCCGAACAGCGCCAGCGACGGCAGCGCGTACATGACGTTGACCAGGCCCGCGATCGGCTGGTAGAGCAGCCGCCAGCGCACACAGGCCAGGCCGATCGGGACCGCGAGCACCAGGGCCGCGACGATCGGCAGCAGCGCCATGACGATGTGGTCACCGAGCAGGGTGTCGATGCTCCCCGGCTGCCCGGTGCTCCAGTTTCTGGTGAAGTACTCCCAAAGGCTCGGCCCTTCACCCATTCGCCGGATCACCGTTCCCGACGTCGGAGGCGGCCAGCGCCAGGGCCTCGTCCAGGGACTCGCGGGTGGCCACGCCCACCACCGCGCCGCCGTTCTCGGCGACCGCGATGGCGCAGCCGGACGGCGACAGCAGCGCCGCGTCCAGCGCGGTGCGCAGCGAGTCGCGCCCGTGCACGAACGTGCCGTACGGCAGCAGGCGTACGCCCTCCAGCGTGCCGTCGCGCGGCAGCTCCGCCGGGTTGACCCAGCCCAGCGGCCGGTCACCGGCGTCCACCACGGCGAGCCACGGGCTCTGCGCGGACGCCGCCCGCCCCGCCGCCTCCGAGACCGGCGAGGAGACCGGGACGGTGAGGTCGGGACGCAGCCGCAGGCTCGCGTCGCTCACGAACGACAGGCGGCGGATACCCCGGTCGCGCCCCAGGAACTCGGCCACGAACTCGTCGGCCGGGGCCGACAGCAGCGCCGCCGGGGCGGCCACCTGGGCGAGCCGCCCGCCGACCCGCAGCACCGCGACCCGGTCGCCGAGCTTGATGGCCTCGTCGATGTCGTGCGTGACGAAGACGATGGTCTTGTTCAGCTCGGCCTGGAGCCGCAGCAGCTCGTCTTGCAGGCTGGTCCGCACCACGGGGTCGACCGCGCTGAACGGCTCGTCCATCAGCAGCACCGGCGGGTCGGCGGCGAGCGCGCGGGCCACGCCCACCCGCTGCTGCTGGCCGCCGGAGAGCTGGAACGGGTAGCGACCGGCCAGCTCGGGGGCGAGCCCGACCCGGTCGAGCAGCTCCAGCGCGTGCGCGCGGGCCTTCTTGCGGGACCAGCCGAGCAGGTAGGGGACCGTGGCGATGTTGTCCACGATGGTGCGGTGCGGGAACAGACCGGCCTGCTGGATGACGTAGCCGATGCCGCGCCGCAGGGTGGGCGGGTCGATGGTGCGGACGTCGACGCCGTCGAGCCCGATCGTGCCGTGGGTCGCGTCGATCATCCGGTTGATCATCCGGAGCGACGTGGTCTTGCCGCATCCGGACGGGCCGACGAACACGGTGATCTCGCCGGTGGGCGCCTCCAGGTGGAGGTCGTCCACGGCCACGGTCCCGTCGGCGTATCGTTTTGTGACACCGTCAAATGTGATCACACGTGTCCTCGTGTTCTCCGGCGGTATTGGGTGTGCTGACGGCCGTGACCGCTTCCCCCGCACCTCCCGCGTGCGCCGCCACGACCGTCCGGCGATCTCCTTCGGACAGCGTACGGCGGTGATGACCGCGTGTCGCCGCCCCGCTCCACGCCCGTGTCCTCCTTGTGTCCTGCCCGTGTCCCCCCTCGGATGACCTCTCGGCTTTACCCGGAGTACACCGAAATGCACGGCGTGAGCATGGTGATTTCTATCAAATGCGTATCCCCCGGTGCGGCGGCCCCCATGACTTGACATGATTACCAGGACACCCCGACAGATTCTGAAGGACCGGCCCGTGACCCACCCGCTCACCGACCGGCGCTCGCGCAGCGAACTGGTCGCCGAGCTCTACGACCGTCACGCCGTCGGGCTGTTCGCCTACTGCCACGACCAGCTCGGTGACGACGGGGCCGCAGCCGAGGCCCTGATGTCCGTGATGTCCGGCGTGCCCGCGGTGGAGCCGCCCCGCGCCGCCCTCTACGCCCTGGCCCGCCGGGAGATCTACCGGCGTGACGTCGTCTACGCCGACGCCCGCGTCGATCCGGTCGCCGACCCCGCCACCGCGCTGGTCGAGCGGGTGGTCCGCGAGCTGCGCCCGCACCAGCGCGAGGTGCTGCTGCTGGCCGTGGTGTGCGGGCTGACCATCGACGAGCTGGCCTGGGTGCTCGACGTGGCCGCCGACACCGCGGCCGACCTCGCCGCCGCCGCCGACCAGCGGTTCACCCAGGCGCTCGGGCTCGCGCTGGCCTGCGTCGGCGAGCAGGTCCCGAGGCGGCTCGGTGAGGTCTACGGCGCGCTGGCGGTCGCCCCGACCAGGGACGTACTGGCCCGGCTGCCCTGGCGTCCGCCGCCCGCGCTGCTGCGGGCCCGCATCCTGGCCGCGCTGGGCGAGCCGCCGCTCGCGTCCGGACCGGTCTCCCGGCTGGGCGCGCTCGCGCCGTACAAGGCGCTGTGGCCGACCGCGCCCGCCTGGCCGGTGCCGCTCGCGCCGACCGACGAGCGCACCAACGCGGGCCTGTACGAGGTGGAGATCACCCCGCCCGCCGCCGACCGGATCTCGCCGCACGAGGCGAGCACCGAGCCGATCCCCAAGCTGCACTCGCCGCCCCCGGCGCTGGTGCCGATGCTGTCCGCGCCGGTCCCGGCCGACCTCGAAGAGGCCCCGCCGGCTCTGCGGGAGGAGGCCGAGGAGGAGCCGCCGGGCAGCCTGTTCGTCCCGCCGTCCCGTCCGGAACGCCCGGAACGCCCGGAACGCCTGGAGCGCCCGGCTGAGCCGGTGTACCTCATGCCGCTGCCGGCCGGGGCCGACGAGGAGGAGAGCGCGGCCGAGTCCACCGACGTCTTCGACGTACTCGACCTCGAAGCGCCCGCGCCGGAGGAGCCCGCTCCCCCGGCGCCGGTGACCCTCGCGCCGCCCCGGCCCTCGCGCCGCCGCCGCGCCCCGGCCAGGTCCGCCAAGACCCGCGACCGTCACCACGACTGGGTCTGGGAGGTCATCGGGCTGGCGGTCTGCATCGCCATCGCGATGATCGTGTTCTTCGCGGTGCCCACCATCGTCACCTGGTAGCCGGTTCAGGCCGGACAACAGGGACAATCGGTCAGGTGCGGTTCGGCATCCTCGGTCCGATCGAGGCATGGACGTCCGGCGGCGACCCGGTCCCCGTCGGCGGCCCGCGTTCGCGCACGCTGCTCGCCCTGCTGCTGCTCGCCCCCGGCCGTACCGTCGGGGTGGACCGGCTGGTCTCCGGCCAGTACGGTGAGCGCCCGCCCGCCGATGCCACCGGCGCGCTCCAGGCCCAGGTCTCCCGGCTGCGCCGCAGGCTGCCGCCGGGCCTGCTGGAGTACGGCGGGGCGGGGTACCGGCTCGCGATCGACCCCGCCGACGTGGACGCGCACCGCTTCCAGCTCCTCGCCCGCCAGGGCCGCGACCTGCTCGCCGCGGGGCGGGCCGGACCGGCCGCCGCCGTGCTGCGCGAAGCGCTCGGCCTGTGGCGGGGGCCCGCGCTGGCCGACGCCACCGACGTACCGCTGGTGGCGGCCCAGCGGACCCGGCTGGAGGAACTACGCCTGACCGCCACCGAGGACCGCGTCGAGGCCGAACTCGCCGACGCCGTGGGCAGTGGCGCCGCCGCGGAACTACGGCCGCTGCTGGCCGCCCACCCGCTGCGCGAACGGCTCGCGGTGCTGCTCATGCGCGCCCTGCACGCCGAGGGCAGGCAGGCCGAGGCGCTGGAGGTCTACGAGCGGGTACGCCGCCGCCTGGCCGATGAGCTGGGCGCCGACCCCTCCCCCGAGCTGGCCGCCGCCCACCTGGCGATCCTGCGGGCGGGCGACCCGCCGCCCGCCCGGCCGAGCGTGCTGCCGGTGCCGCTGACCGGATTCGTCGGCAGGGAGACCGAACTCGACCTGCTCGCCGGAGTGCTCGCCCCGGGCACGGCCACCCGCCTGGTCACGATCACCGGCCCGGGCGGCACCGGCAAGACCCGCCTGGCCATCGAGGCGGCCCGCCGCCACCCGGGCGCGGTATGCCTGGTCTCCCTGGCCGACATCAACGCCACCGAGCAGATCCCGCACACCGCCGAGACGACCCACGTCCACCCGGGCACGATGTCCTCGCCCCCACAGGCCACCGAATCAGCGCTCCGAGACCTGGGCAAGGCGTACCCCGACACACAAGCCCGCCGCCGGCCGGGTGCGACGTACCTCCTTCCATCTGTCGACACCGATGGTGGCGAGCAGGTCGCGCGGGCCGTACTGGGGGCACTGGGGTTGCGCGACCCGCGTGGCCTGGCCGTGCCGCCGGAGCCCGCCGACCCCGGCGACCGGCTGGTGACCGCTCTGCGCGAACGCGGGCCGTTGCTGCTGATCCTGGACAACTGTGAGCATGTGATCGCGGCCACCGCGGCGCTGGCGCGGCGGCTGCTGGACTCCTGCCCCGAGCTGACGGTCCTGGCCACCGGCCGCGAACCGCTCGCGATCACCGGGGAGACGCTGGTCAGGCTCGCGCCGCTGGCCTGCCCGCCGGACGGCGCGGCGGCGCGGGAGGCCGCGGGCTACCCGGCGGTACGGCTGTTCGCCGAGCGCGC
The DNA here is from genome assembly GCF_003315795.1 of Spongiactinospora rosea. GTDB lineage: Bacteria > Actinomycetota > Actinomycetes > Streptosporangiales > Streptosporangiaceae > Spongiactinospora > Spongiactinospora rosea. Next base: position 130,349 of record NZ_QMEY01000023.1, on the reverse strand, counting down.
GGCGGCGGCGCGGCACGGCTTCGCGCTGTCCGACGGCAACGCCGCCGCCGTCACCCGCATCTGCGCCGCCCTGGACGGGCTGCCGCTGGCGCTGGAACTGGCGGCGGCGCGGCTGCGCACGTTCACCGTCGCGGAGATCGCCGACCGGCTGGCCGAGCACGGCCGGTTCCGGCTGCTGTCGCGCGGCGACCGTACGGCGGCGGCCAGGCACCAGACCCTGCGCGCGGTGGTCGAGTGGAGCTGGGACCTGCTCGGCCCCGAGGAGCGGGCGCTGGCCGGGCGGTTCTCGGTGTTCAGCGGCGGCGCGACGCTGGAGGCGGCCGAGCGCGTGTGCGGCGGCGGCGACACCGCCGGGCTGCTCGCCGACCTGGTGGACAAGTCGCTGGTGGAGACCGACGGCGACCGTTACCGGATGCTGTCCACGATCCGGCTGTTCTGCGCCGAACGGCGGGCGGCCGCCGAGACGCCGCCCACGGCGGAGGCGGCGCACGCCGCCTACTACCTGGACCTCGCCCGCCGGGCCGGGCCGCATCTGCTGCGGGCCGCGCAACTGGACTGGCTGGCCCTGCTGAGCGCCGAGCACGCCAACCTGATGGCCGCGCTGCGCTGGGCGGTGGACGCCGACCCCGCGACGGCGTTGAGGCTGGTCGCGGCGGGGGCGGCCTACCTGTGGTTCACCGGGCGGCGCAGCGAGGTGGTCCCACTGGCCACGAGGCTGTTGCGGACGGTGGACGCGCTTCCGTCCGGCTGGGTGGAGCGGGAGGACCTGGTGGAGGAGTACGGCATGTGCGTGGTGCACGCCGTGCCGAACGTCACCCCCGCACATCGCGAACGCGTCGAGGCGACCCTGCTGAACCTGGGCAGGCCGCTGCGGCACCCCTTCGCCGCGCCGCTGTGGGGCATGATCATCGGCCCGCCGTTCGGGGCGGACAACGCCGTGCTGCGTCGGCGGCTGCTCGGGCCGGACCCTTGGGCGCACGCGGTGGGCGCGCTCGGCGAGGCGCTGCTGACGCTGCTGCGCCGGGGCGAGGTGGCCGCCGCCGAGCACTCCCTCGCGGCGGTGCTCGCGGGCTTCCGGGCGCTCGGCGAGCGCTGGGGCATGGCGCAGGCGCTGGACTGGCTGGCGCTGATCGCGAGCCTGCGCGGCGACTGGGAGCGCGCCGACGCCCTGTGGGCCGAGGCGCTGGCCCTGTTCGTCCGGCTGGGCAGCGCCGAGGAGGAGACCGACGTACTGTGCCGGCGGGCGGAGGCGCTGACCCGCAGGGGCGATCTCGACGCCGCCGCCGCCGACTGCCGCCGCGCGGCCGGGCTCGCCCGCCAGATCGCCGACACCGGCCTGCTGTCCCTGGTCCGGCTGCGCCAGGCGGAGATCGCCCGCTTCCGCGGCGATCTGGGCGAGGCCCGCGAGCTGCTTACGGCGGCCCTGGAAGAGGCGCGCGGGCAGGTCCCGGACGTGCACATCGCGCTCGGGCGAGTGGCGCAGGCCGCGGGCGACGTCGGCGAGGCCGTGCGCCGGTACGACCTGGCGGCCGAGACCGTTCCGGGCGAGCCGCTGACGTCGCTGCTGGCGGCGGTGCCCGAGGCCCAGGCCGCCCGCGCGCTGCTCACCGGCGAGGCCGAAGCGGCGGGCGAGCGGGCGGCGCTGCTGCTGGGGGCCGCGGTGGCGCTGCGCGGCCTGGCCGTCGCCGGTGACCGCGACGTGGCCGGTACGGCGGGCGCGGCCAGGGCGCGCATCGGCCCGCGCAGGTTCGCCGCCGCCTTCGCCAGGGGCGCGGCGATGTCCCATGAGGAGGCGCTGACGGCGCTCGGCCGCCCGCCCGCCGATCCGTCAGCGGAACGTCGGTAGCCGGTCAGCGCGCCCGGCCATCGTCGCCGGTATGCCGAACACCCACGTACTCATCTCCGGCGCGAGCGTCGCCGGGCCCGCCCTGGCGCACTGGCTCAGCGGGTACGGCTTCCGGGTCACCGTCGTGGAACGCGCCCCCGCGCTGCGCCCCGGCGGCCAGGCCGTGGACTTCAAGGGCCGCACCCACCACACCGTGCTGGACCGCATGGGCGTGCGCGAGGAGATCCACCGCCGCCGCACCCACCCGCGCGACCAGTACATCGTGGACGCGAACGGCCGCCGGCTGGCCGCCATGCCCGCCGCCTTCACCGGCGGCGACGTCGAGATCCGCCGCGGCGACCTGTCCGCCCTCCTCTACGAGCGCACCCGGGACACCTGCGAGTACGTCTTCGGCGACTCCATCACCTCGATCACCGAGACCGCGGGCGGCGTCCACGTGACCTTCGAGCGGGCCGCCCCGCGCACCTTCGACCTGGTGGTGGGCGCGGACGGCATCCACTCCAACGTGCGCAGGCTGGCCTTCGGCCCGGAATCCCGCTATGTCCGTTATCTCGGGTACCACTACGCGCTCGCCGAGATCGCCGGCGACTTCGGCCCCGACCCGCTGATCTACAACGAGCCGGGCAGGCACGTCTCGGTCGGCGGCGCGGGCGGGAACGCGCTGCTGGTGTTCGCCTCGGCCGAACTCCGCTACGACCGCCACGACACCACGGCGCAGCAGCGGATCGTGACCGAGGCGTTCGAGGGGATGGGCTGGCGCGCCCGTGAGGTGATCCGCGCGCTGCCGGACAGCACGGGCTTCTACTTCGACTCCATCAGCCGGGTGGTGGCCGACCGCTACGCCCAGGGCCGGGTGGCGCTGCTCGGCGACGCCGCCTACGGCAACACGCTGGGCGGGTTCGGCACGGGGCTGGCCATGGTCGGCGCGTACGTGCTGGCGGGCGAACTCGCGGTGGCGGACGGCGATCACGGCAGGGCGCTGCGGCGGTACGAGGAGCGGTTCCGCGGGTACGCGGGCGTCGCCAGAAAAGGCAACGGGGGCAGATTCCTGGCCCCGTCCTCCCGGCGCGGCATCCGGGCGCGCAACCTGCTCTTCAAGTCCGGGTTTCTGTTCGGGTTGATGATGCGAATGACCGACAAGTTCGCCACCGACATCGACCTTCCGGACTATCCCTCCGAAATCGCCCGGCATAAGTGAGTGTGCGAGGGCAACGCTGCAACGTCGTCGCCACCTGGGCGGGGGCATGCTTGGCAGCGGGCCGTACCGAGACACGTACGAGTGTGGATCGGCGGCCGCCGGGCTCGGGACGACGTCGTGACGGCGTCCCCCGTGGAGAGGCAGGAAACGATGAGCGTCGCCAATCGCACCTGGAACACCGCGCTGTGGGGACTCCAGGCGGTCGCGGCGGGCGGCTTTCTGCTTGCGGCCCTCAGAAAGTTCGCCGGTGTGGAACCCGCGCCTTCCACCTTCGCGGCGATCGGTCTCGGCGACTGGTTCCGCTACTTCGTGGGCGGTATCGAAGTCGCCGGGGCGGCGGCGTTGCTCGTCCCGAGCCTGACGGGTTTGGCCGGGCTGGCGTTCACCGGACTGACGGCGGGTGCGGCATTCGCCAAGGTCATCGTGGTGGACGGCGGCGCGGCCACGCCCCTGGCCCTGCTCGCGGTCTCGGCGCTCGTCGCCTGGGGCCGCCGTGGGAGCACGGCACGCCTGTGGACTCGGCTCACCCATCGCGAAAAGCGCCCACGGGGCCGCGGGCGCGAGGCGGGGTCGTGGCGGCTAACAGAGGCTGAGCCTGACCGTGGCAGTGGCGTGCGCGGCCGCTGGGAGGTGCCCGTGCACCTCGACCGTCAGGTCACGATGGGTCACGGCGGTCACCGCGCCGGTGAAGGTGATCGTGTCGCCCGGATGCGCGGGGGCCTCCAGCTTGACGTTGATGCCCCTGATCACGGTGTGCGGCCCGCTCCAGTCCGTCACATAGCGTTCCACCATGCTCATGGTGAGGAGCATCGCGAGGAAGGGGTCGCGCGGCACGGTGGCCCCTGACGAGGCGGGCTGCGGCGGCGGGACGGCGACCGACCTTTCCGGGAGAACCGCCCCGATGGAGATCGGATCGCCGATCTGACCGCCGATCCGATCGTGGGCTGGCGTCCGCATCACGACTCCCGTGGCAACCGACATCCGCATCCCCTCCACACCCGGCCCGCCGAATGCGGAGCGTGGTCACCTCCTCACTGTCGCAGACAATGGCGCGCCCGCGCCGGGAAAGCCGCAGGCCGGGGTACGGCTTGCGTATCCCGGGCGGATTTTTCCCCTCCCCGGGGCGAAAGTTCCGCACCCACCCTGGAAATGCGACCTCCATAAAAGCCGGTTCGGTCGGTTAGAACGTATTCCATTCTGATTTTCCACGGCCAGCCGGGACACAGTCCGACATAACGGGGTACGCGAATGCGCGGAGTAAAGGGCGGGACGTGGTACTCACAAGTAACGCCGCGTGCCGGAGCGCTTTCAGATAACGTGTTCTCATGCGCACCCCGCAGGCGAGCGCCGGCGCGCCGTTGCACGGCTCCGGCGCCCCCGCTCCCGGTGGCGCCGAGGCGACGGTCGCCACGGCGAGCCCCCTTGCCGGTCCACTCACGAGCCCCGCGCCGATGCCCCCGCAGCAGCGCGCGCCCCTCGGCGAGGGCCGCCCCGCCGCCCGCTCCCGCGGGCAGCACCAGCGCCGCAAGCGGATCATCTCGGCCGCCGCGGCGCTCGCCTCGCGCGGCGGCGTCGAGGCCATGCAGATGCGCACGGTCGCCGAGCGGGCGGGCGTCGCCCTCGGCACCCTCTACCGCTACTTCCCCTCCAAGATGGAGCTGGTCGCCGCGGTGGTCGGCGAGGAGATCGAGCTGCTGGAGAGCAGCATCGAGCGCCGCCCTCCGCACGCGGCCACCCCGGCGGGGCGCGCGGCCGACGTGCTGATGCGGGCCACCCGGGGGCTGATGCGCGAGCCGGAGCTGGCCGACGCGCTGATCCGGTCGCTGATCATCGCCGAGGTCGACGCCCCCTTCGGCGACCGCCTGGCCGGGCTGTTGCTGCGGGTCGCGGGCGGCGGGGACGATCACCCTGACGGCGAGCGGTTCGCGCTGGCCGGGTCGCTGGCCGGGGTGTGGATGCACGAGCTGCTGGAGATGCTGCGCGGACGGCGCACCTACGAGCAGATCCAGCAGCGCATCGAGATCGCCGCCGACCGGCTGCTCCGCGACTTCTGAGCGGCCCCGCCGGGCCCCGCGGGCGTCGCGAAATGCGAAGACCAGGGCAGGGCCGCATCGTACACTGAAAGACATCGGAGGTCTCCCCAGGCGGCCGGGCCGCACTACAGGAGGGACGGTGCGCGATGGCGGTCACCGACGCGGCGATCGACAAGATCAAGCAGATGATCGTGTCCGGTCAGCTGGCCCCCGGCGACCGGTTGCCCAAGGAGGCCGACCTCGCCGACCGGCTCGGCCTGTCCCGCAACTCGCTGCGCGAGGCGGTCCGCGCCCTGGCGCTGATCAACGTGCTGGACGTACGCCAGGGCGACGGCACCTACGTGACCAGCCTGGAGCCCCGGCTGCTGCTGGACGCGGTGTCGTTCGTCGCCGACTTCCACCGCGACGACACCGTGCTGCACTTCTTCGAGGTCAGGCGCATTCTCGAACCGGCCGCCACCGAGCTGGCCGCGCTCCGCATGAACGGCGACGACATCGCCGCGCTGCGCGCGATCCTGGCCGACCTGCCGCCCCGCCCGACCGTGGAAGAGCTGGTCGCCAACGACGTGCGCTTCCACCAGCGGATCGCGGCCGGTTCCGGCAACCCGGTGCTCGCCTCGCTGCTGGACAACCTGGCCGGGCCCATCACCCGCGCCCGGATCTGGCGCGGGCTCACCGAGGAGCGGGCGCTGGAGAAGACCGTCGAGCAGCACCAGGCCATCTGCGACGCCATCGCGGGCCGCCGCCCGGAGGTGGCGAGGTCCTGGGCGACGGTCCACGTCGCGGGCGTCGAGGACTGGCTGCGCCGCACGCTCACCTGATCACCCATTGCGATCACGGCCATACATCGGGTGTCTTAGGACATCCGTTCCGGCCATATCGGCATTGCCCGAAACGTCGGAGTGCCGCCGGAGAGACTCCTCCGGCGGCACTGCGCCCCCGTCAGTCCAGTGGCCCGTACCCCGGCGACTGACCAGGCGTCCGTCCTCGGGAGGACCAGATGGACCTTCCCGCCATATCCGGTATTCGTGGTGACCATAACATGATCGACTCATCCATGACCATGCCCTAAAAACAGGAATCGGTCGATCAGAATGAGATTCGGATTCAACTCACAGATAAGGGCCAAGTAACCGAATGTGATTCGGCCTCATGATCTCTGCCGTGGTATCGGGCAATTGTGCCAGCGGGCCTCTAGATTCGCATCCTGGTCGGGCGAGCTGTGGATCGTGCGCAATTGCGATCGAAGGCCCTCGTTCAAGCCGACACGGTGTCGGCCACCGGGGTTTCGGACACCTCCACTCGCTCGGCCCTGCGGTTCAGCGCGGCCGAGACCGCGACCAAGGCGAGCGCGCCGATACCGAGCGCGATCCCGATCCAGGTGATCGACGGGTAGCCGAGGCCCGCGCCGATGGCCAGGCCGCCGAGCCAGGGGCCGATGGTGATGCCGATGTTGAAGGAGGAGACGTTGGCGCCTGCGGCGAGCGTCGGAGCCGCCCCGGCCAGCGTGAACACGCGGGCGCTGAGCGCCGGGTTGATGGCGAAGCCGAACGCGCCGAGGAAGAAGCTCAGGATGACGGCCGGCACGGCCTGGCCGGCGAACACGGCGAGGCCCGCCGTGGTGACGATCATTCCGGCCGCCCCGGTGTACAGGACGGTGAACGGGCGCGCGTCCGTCGCCCGGCCGCCGAGCGTGATGCCGATGAACGCGCCCACGCCGTACAGGCCGAGCACCGCGGGCACCCACGCCTCCGGTAGTCCGGCGGTCTCGGTCAGCAGGGGCGCGAGGTAGCTGAAGGTGACCATCAGCGCGGCGAGGGTCAGCGCGGTCGTGCCGTACGCGAACCACAGCCGCAGGTTCACCATGGCCCGCAGTTCGGCCCCGAGCCGGGGCGCTTCGGCGGCCGGCGGGCGTCCGCCGGGGATCGTGACGGCCACGCCGATCGCGCTGAGCGCCGACATCGCGGCCACCGCCCAGAACGCCCCCTGCCAGCCGAGATGCTGCCCGATCAGCGTGCCCGCGGGCAGGCCGACGACCGTGGCGACCGTGAGGCCGCTGGTGACGACCCCCAGCGCCCGGCCACGGGCGTTCGCGGGCACCATGCCGATGACGGCGACCGCCGACACCGCCCAGAACCCGGCGTAGACGAACGCGCCCACGGCCCGGGAGATCAGAAGAATGGTGTAGTCGGTGGTCAGCGCGCCGACGATGTGCGAGACGACGAAGACACCGAGGAAGGCGAGCAACGCCGTACGGCGCGGCCAGCGCAACGTGACCACGGCCAGCACGGGCGCGCCGACGAGCATGCCGACGGCGAACGCGGAGATCAGCAACCCCACGTCGGGGACCGACACGCCCAGGTCGGCGGCCATGCCGGGGAGCAGGCCCGCGAGCATCAGCTCCGAAGTGCCCTGGGCGAAGATCGCCAAGCCCAGGATGTAGATGGCCAACGGCATCGGAGGGATCTCCTTTATTTTGTATCGTTCAGTCCAAAACCAGGGCATGGCAGACCGGCACATGCGCAGAGGATGGGGTGCTCAGAGAGCGGTGAGGGCGGTGGCCGCGATGGACTCAAGGGTGGACCGGTCGGCGCCGCCGCGACCGGCGACGCGCAGCCCGCTCACCGTGGAGATGACGTAGTGGGCCAGCGCCTCGGCGTCCTTGGCCGGGTCGATCTCCCCGGCCCGCTGGCCTTCCTCGATCGCCGCGCGCACGGCCGTCAGCCGTACGCCGTAGTCGTGCCGGAGCAGGCCGGCCACCTCGGCGTCGTGCGGGGCCACCTCGACCATCGCGTTGACCACCATGCAGCCGCTCGGCTCGCCGGGAAGGGCGTCCACCGCCCGCTGGAACAGGGTCCGAATCTTCTCCCTGGCGGGCAGGTCGCCCTCCATCAGCTCGACGATCGGGCCGTTCCTGTCGGCCATGTAGTGCCGCAACGACTTCTCGAACAGGTCGCGCTTGCTCTTGAACGTGTTGTAGATGCTGCTCCGCCCGAGCCCGGTGGCCGTACAGAGGTCCTGGGTGGAGGTGCCCTCGTAACCGCCGTCCCAGAACGCCAGCATCGCCGCTTCGATCGCCTGCTCTTCCGCGAACTGCCGTGGTCGTGCCATGCGCCCCACCGTAACACGGATTATGGACCAATCTGTACAAAATCGGGCAAACGCCTGGCCAGACCACGCCAAGCAGTCCCGCGCGGGGGCGCGAGCCTCTAGCATGAGACGTCCATGGCCACCGATACCGAGACCGCCACCGTGACCGTCGTGATCCCGACGTACAACGAGGTGGACAACCTGCCGCTGATCACGCGGGCGCTGCTCGCGCTGCCGATCGACGGCCTGCGCGTGCTGGTCGTGGACGACGACTCCCCCGACGGCACCGGCAAGGCCGCCGACGAGCTGGCCGCCGCGCACCCGGGCCGGGTCTCGGTGATCCACCGGCCGGGCCGGGAGGGGCTGGGCCGCGCCTACGTCCAGGGGCTCACCGCCGCACTGGAGGCCGGGGCCGACTTCGTCGTGCAGATGGACGCCGACTTCTCCCATCCGGTGGACGCGGTGCCGCGGCTGCTCGGCACCGCCGAGGCGACCGGCGCGGCCTGCGTGATCGGCAGCCGGTACGTCCCGGGCGGCACCCTCGCCGCCGAGTGGAGCCGCGGCCGGCGGGCCCTGTCGGCGTGGGCGAACTTCTACGTCCGCACGATCCTGCGCATCAGGCTGCGCGATGTCACCGCCGGTTTCAAGATCTGGCGGGCCGACGGCCTGGCCGCGCTCGACCTGGCCGGCATCGCCTCCGGCGGCTACAGCTTCCAGGTGGAGATGCACTACCGGGCGACCAGGGCGGGCATGACCATCATCGAGATCCCCATCCACTTCTCCGACCGCCGCGCCGGGACCTCCAAGATGAGCCTGCGGGTGCAACTGGAGTCGGCCCTGATGCCCTGGCGGCTGCGCTTCAAGCGCTGAACGTCCTACCCCACGGCCCGGGGCAGTCGCACGGCCACCGTCAGGCCGCCGCCGTCGCGCGGGGTCGCGGTCACCGTGCCGCCGTGCGTCCGCACGATCGCGCGCACGATGGCCAGCCCGAGCCCCGCCCCCGGACGGTCGGGGTAGAGCCGCTGGAACGGCTCGAACAGATCGTCCACCGCGTACCGCGGCACGTGCGGCCCGGTGTTCGTAAGTTCGATCGACACCGAGCCGCCGAGCACCCGCACCAGCGCCCTGACCCGCCCGTTCTCCGCGAGGTTGTGCCCGAAGGCGTTGGCGGCGAGTTCGGCGGCGCAGCGTTCGAGCAGTGCCCGGTTGCCGGTGGTCCACGCCGGACGCAGATCGGCGGAGATCTCCACGCCCGGCGCGGCGGCGTCGCGCAGCGCCGTCGCAAGGATCTCGCGCATGTCCACCGACTCGCGGGTGGCCGGTTCGCGCTCGCTGCGGGCCAGCGCCAGCAGCCCCTCGATCAGCCGCTCGGTGCGCGCGTTCACCTCCAGCAGGACGTGCCCGAGGGTACGCAGGTCCGCGGGCCCGCCCGGCAGTGACAGCGCCACCTCGATCACGGTCCGGTTGATGGTGACGGGCGTCCGCAGTTCGTGGGAGGCGTTGGCCACGAACCTGCGCCCGCCATCGTACGCGTCGTTGAGCCGGGTCAGCATGGTGTCGAAGGTGTCGGCCAGTTCCTGCAGTTCGTCCTTGGGCCCGCCGAGCGCGATCCGCTGGTGGGCCAGGGTGTTCTCGGACAGCTTGCGGGCGATCTCGGTCATCTTGCGCACCGGCCGCAGCGCCCGGTCCGCGACCAGGTACCCCGCGATCATCGCGGCCAGGCCCACCCCGATCAGGACCGGCAGCGACAGGGTCAGGAAGGTCGACTCCCCCGCGCCCACCGCCGCCTGCCACTGCCGCCGGTACTCCTGGACGACCGCCTCGGCCTGCTCGCGCGTGGCGCCGGGGAGCAGCACGGTCCGCCGGTAGAACGGCGCGACGGTCTGGCCGATCACCGGGTACATGACGATCAGCAGCAGCACGCCCACCGCGAAGTACAGCGCGCTGTAGGTGAGCGTGAGCCGCCATCTGATGTTCATCCGGGCGAGCAGCGGCACGCTTGGGGAAACGGGCTGACGCCGTGCCGGTTCGCCCTCCCGCATTCGCATTACCCCCTGGTGCGCGACTCGGCGACACGCGCGGCGAAGCCGGCCGGATTACCCCTGTCCCACCGGGCGAGATCGCTTTTCCGCGCTTTCCTCTGCTTTGTCACATGCTCGCGGACGACCGGTAAGCGGGTCGTAAGAGCGCCGGACGATCAGGGAGTGATCACGAACTTGCCGCGGGCGTGCCGGGTCTCCAGCAGGCGCATGGCCTCGGGCGTCGCGTCCAGGGCGAACGTCTCCTCGATGACCGGGACGATCTCCCCGGCGGCGGTCAGGCCGGCGAGGTGCGCCAGGCTCTCGGCATCGGGCTTCGCGACCAGGTTGCGCAGGTCGTGCCGGGTGAAGGGCCCGGTGACGGCCATCGCCAGCAGCCGGGGCAGCGGGCCGAGCAACCGCCCGCCGTCGGCGGTGGAGGCGATGTACACGCCGCGCGGCGCGAGCAGGCGGCGCATCTCCCCCACCCGGTGGCCGCCCGCGAAGTCGATCACGATGTCGAAGCCGCGCGGGCCGCCGAACAGGCCCTCCCGGGTGTAGTCGAGGACGTGGTGGGCGCCGATCGAGCCGACGAGCTCGGTGTTGCGGGTGCTGCACACGCCGGTGACCTCCGCGCCGAGCGCGCGGGCGAGCTGCACCGCGAAGGTGCCGACGCCCCCGGAGGCCCCGTTGAGCAGGACCGTACGCCCGGGCCCGGCCCCGGCGAGCCGCAGCGCGGCGAGGGCGGTGGTCGCCGCCACCGGCAGGGTCGCGGCCCGCTCGAACGTCAGCCCGGCCGGTTTGGCGACCAGCCGGGACTCGGGCACCGCCACGTACTCGGCGAACGCGCCGCCGTCCGACTCGCCGAGCACCGCGTCCCCGGCGGCGAAGCGGGTGACCTTCGCCCCGGCCGCCGCCACGGTGCCGGCCACGGCCCGCCCGAGCACGGGCCGCTTCGGCCTGCGCGGCCCCGACACCAGGCGCACGATGCCGGGCAGGCCGCGCATCAGCACCCGGTCAGCGTGGTTGAGCGCTGTGGCGTGCTGCCGGACGAGCACGTCGTGGTCGCCGATGGCGGGTGTGGCGGTCTCGGCGTACCGCAGCACCTCGGGCGGGCCGTACCTGTCGTAGACGATCGCCTTCATGGCAGGGCTCCCCTCAGCGGCGCCGGGCGCGGGCGATCCCGCCCACGACGGCGTTCAGGATGGTGATGACGGACATCGCGATGAGGCCGATGGCGACCCAGCGCGGCACGTCCGGCGACCAGCCCGCCGCCTGGACGAACGCGGGATTGATCGCCCTGCCGTTGACGGCGAGCCAGATCATCGTGACGGGCGGGGCGACGTCGGCGAGCGTCCCGGCGACGGCCAGCGGAACGCTCCAGCGGGCGTGGTACTTCGCGAAGGAGAATCCGAGGTCGGCGACGACGAGGGCGACGAACACGTACACCACGCCGGTCTCCCACAGCCACGGGGACAGCAGGCCGATGGGGTCGCCGCCCGGGGTCCGCTCGGTGGTGAGCATCGGGGAGAGCAGGATGAGCGCGCACAGCAGGACGGTCGCCACGGTCTCGCTGATCAGCTCGCCGTACCGGAGGCGGCGGCTGGGCGGTTCGGGCAGCGCGGCGGGGGTCCAGGACCGCTCACGCGCCTCGCGGCCGGGTACGGCGACGCGCTCGATCGCCGCGAACAGGGCCGTCGTCCATAACGCGATGTGGACGCCGGTGGTGAGCCCCGCGCTCAGTGCCTCGCCGAGCACGCCGGAGAGGGTCGCGCCCTGGACCGCCCGCGCCCCGGCCACCGCCACGGTCACCGCGGGGACGACCGTGACCAGCAGCGCGGTCAGCAGGCGGGTGTAGCCGGAGTAGAGCGCGGGACCGATGAGGTGCCGGGGGCCGTCGGCGTAGCCGGCGGCCAGCCGCGCCGGGTCGCCGAGCCTGGTGAGCACGGCCGCCTCGGCGTCGGCCGCCGGTTCGCCGGAGTCGGCGGCGTCCTCCATGGCGTCGGCGATCGAGGCGCGCAGCTCCCGTTCGATCTCGGGGCGCTGCCGCGCGGGCAGGCCGGTCAGCACGGCGTTGATGTAACGGTCGGTGAGTGAACCGCTCGGGGCGGAGGTCATGACTGCTCGCCTTTCAGGTGGCCGAACGCGGCGGCGAGGCTTTCCCAGTCGCGGCTGAGAGCGTCCGCGAGCGCGGCGCCCTTGTCGCTGGTGCGGTAGAACTTGCGCGGCCGGGACTCCTCGGTGTTCCAGTCGCTGCTCAGCAGGCCCTGTTTCTCCAGGCGGCGCAGCAGCGGATAGAGGGTGTTGGCGTCCACGGCGAAGCCCTGGCGGTCGAGCCGGTCGAGCAGGGCGTAACCGTAGTCGGGTTTGCGCAGGATGAGCAGGCAGGCCAGCACGACGGTGCCCCGTCGCAGCTCTTGCAGGTGGGTGGCGAGCAGCTCATCCTCAAGCATGGTCACACTATAGTGTGTGCCACACAGTATGCGCAACGCCGGAAGCGGCCCGCCCCGGCGTCGGCCGGGGCGGGCCGCTTCGGGAGATCAGGCCTTGATGATCTTCTCTGGGGTGATCGGCAGGTCACGGACGCGGACGCCCGTGGCGTGGTACACCGCGTTGCCGATGGCCGCGGTGAGCCCGGTCGAAGGCACCTCGCCGAACCCCCGCGCGCCCAACGCCGGGCTGGAGGGGTCGGGCCGGTCGATGAAATCGACCTCGATGTCCGGGATATCGGCGTTGACGGGAAGCAGGTAGCCCGACAGGTTCGGTGTGAGGACGCGGCCCAGGTGCGGATCGACCAGCGTGTGCTCGGTGAGCGCGATGCCCGCGCACCAGATCGCCCCGCCGATGACCTGGCTGCGGGCGGTCTTCGGGTTGATCACCCGGCCGGGGTCGAAGACGCCGACGACCCGGCGCAGCCGGATCCGGCCCACGCCGGGATCGACGTGGACCTCCGCGAAGTACGCGCCGACCGAGTAGCGCCGCGGCGTGAACGCCGCCGGGGCCGCGGTGATCTCGATCGGCCTGCCGTGCCGGCGCATCACCTCGCGGTGCGCGATCCGCCGGGAGGGCCGTTCGGAGTCGAACAGGTGACCGTCCCTGGCGGTGACCCGTCCGGGGTCCAGGCCGTGCAGCGGGCTCTTCGGGTCGGCCACGGCCAGCGCGATCAGCCGGTCGCGGCCCTGCGCCGCCACCCGGGCGACGGCCTCGCCCACGCTCGGCACGGTCGTCGAGGCCGCGGCGACCACCGACCGGGGGAAGGTGGAGTCGCCGAGGGCGAATTCGACGCCGCGCAGCGGCAGGCCGAGCCCGTCCGCGCCGATCTGCGTCATCACCGTGTAGGTGCCGGTGCCGACGTCCTGGGTGGCCGAGCGGATGCGGGCGGTGCCGTCCTGCCTGATCACCAGGTCGGCGCCCGCGCCGGGTACGCCGCCGGAGGCGTGCGCGGCGGTGGCCATGCCCCAGCCGACCAGCCCGTCCCGGTCCCGCATCGAGCCGGGCCGAGGGTCGCGCCGGGCCCAGCCGAACCGCTGCGCCCCGCGCCGGTAGCACTCGCGCAGGTGGTTGCTGCCGTGCGGATGGCCGGTCTCCTGGTTGGTGGCCGACCAGTTGCGCAGCCGCAGCTCGACCGGGTCGATGTTCAGCGCGTAGGCGAGTTCGTCGAGCGCGGACTCCAGGGCGTGTCCGCCCGACGCCTCCGGGGAGCGGGTGAAGTTGGCGATCGGCAGGTCCAGCCGGACCGCGCGCTGCGTGGTGCGCACGTTCGGGCAGGCGTAGATGACCCGGGTCTGGCCCGGGTTGTTGAACATCAGCTCGTCGCTGCGCGACACCTGCTGGGTGAGGGTGTGGTCGATGGCGGTGAGCCGCCCGTCCTTGGTCGCGCCGATCCGCAGGCTGTGCCGGGTCTCGGCGCGGTGGCCGCTGGCGGTGTAGGTGTCGGCCCGGGTGAGCACCAGTTTGACCGGGCGACGGACCTGCCGGGCGACGGCCGCGACCAGGATGGGCTCCGGCCACGACATCGCCTTGCCGCCGAACCCGCCGCCGAGGTACGGGCAGATCACCCGTACGCCCTCCGCGGGCAGCTTGAACGCCGCCATCAGCGACCGCTGGACGTCGCCGACGCCCTGGGTGGACACGTGCGCGGTCAGCCGGTCGCCGTCCCAGGCCGCGACCATGGCCGTGGGCTCCATCGCGTTGTGGTGCTGGAGCGGCGTCGCGTACTCGGCCGCCACCTTGACGTCGGCGGATTCGAGCCCGGCGGCCACATCGCCGCGCGTGTAGACCGGCGGGCCGAACAGGGGATGCGGCTCGGGCAGGTAGGCCAGGTCCATGTTGGCGGCCGGCGACACCTGCGGCGTCTCGGCGTCGTAGGCCGCTTTGACCAGGGTGGCCGCGTACCGGGCCTGCTCAAGCGTGCCCGCCACGACGATCGCGACGGGCTGCCCGGAGTAGCGGACCACGTCGTCCTGCACGGGCAGGAAGCCCTTGAGGAACGTGGCCTCCGGCCCGGGGACGGTCAGGCGCGGCATGTTCTGGTGGGTGAAGACGCCGAGGACGCCCGGCGCGCCGGTCGCCTTGGCGGTGTCGATGCCGGTGATCCGGCCGCGGGCGATCGTGCTCTTCACCAGTACGGCGTGCGTCACTCCGGCGACCTCGGTGTCCGCCGCGTACCGGGCCGTCCCGGTGACCTTGGCCAGCGCCTCCACCCGGGAGACCGCCCGGCCGACCGCGGGCGCGCTCATCGCGACCCCCCGAACTCGCCCAGCACCTCGGCCAGGGCCCGCTGGACCAGCGCGACCTTGAACGCGTTGTGCTCCCGCGGCACCGCGTCGCGCACCAGCGCGGCACCCGCCGCCTTGATCGCCGCCGCGTCCAGCGGGCGTCCCACCAGCGCCTTCTCCACGGCCGCGGGCCGCCAGGGCCGGGGCGCGATCCCGCCGAACGCCAGGCCCGCCTCGCGTACCACGCCGCCCTCCGTGCGGACCAGCGCCGCGACCGAGACCAGCGCGAACTCGAACGTGGCCCGGTCGCGCAGCTTCAAGTACCGGGAACCGCGCGCCAGCGGGGTCACCGGCACCTCGATCCGGGTGATCAGCTCCCCCTGGCCCAGCACGGTCTCCCGGTGCGGGGTGTCGCCCGGCGGCAGGTAGAACCCGGCCATCGGGATCGACCGCGCGCCGCGCGGGCTCAGCGTGTGGACCGTGGCCCCGAGCGCGGTCAGCGCCACGGCCAGGTCGGAGGGATGGACCGCGATGCAGTGCTCGCTGCCGCCCACGATCGCGTGCCGGCGGTTCTCGCCCTTGATCGCCGGGCAGCCGCTGCCGGGCGAGCGTTTGTTGCAGGGCAGCGCCGCGTCGCGGAAGTACCAGCAGCGGGTGCGCTGGAGCAGGTTGCCGCCCATCGAGGCCATGTTCCGGATTTGCGGCGAGGCCCCCGCCAACAGCGCCTGCGCCAGTACGGGGAGACCTTCGCGGACCGCTGGATGGACCGCCACGTCGCTCATCCGGCTCAGCGCGCCGATCTCGATCCGGCCTTCCACCTCGCGCACGCCGGACAGCGGCAGCGCGTTGATGTCGATCAGGTGGTCATGGTGTTCCGCGCCGTCCTTCATCAGGTTGAGCAGGTCGGTGCCGCCGGCGACGAACCGGGCCCCCGGCCGGGCGGCCAGTGCCACCGCGGCCTGCGGCCGATCAGGCCGGGTGTAGGCGAAGTCGTCCATCAGCGCAGCTCCCTGGCGGCCTGCCGGACGGCGGCCACGATGTTCGGATAACAGCTACAGCGGCACAGGTTCCCGCTCATCCACTCCCGGATCTCCGCGTCCGAGCCGGTGTGGCCCTCGTCGATGCAGCCGATCGCGGACATCATCTGGCCGGGGGTGCAGAACCCGCACTGGAGGGCGTCGTTGCCGACGAACGCCGCCTGCACCGGATGCAGCCGCTCCCCGTGGGCCAGGCCCTCCACGGTGGTGATCTCCCGGCCCTGCTGCATCACCGCCAGGGTCAGGCAGGATTTGATCCGCCGCCCGTCCACCAGCACCGTGCAGGCCCCGCACTCGCCGCGGTCGCAGCCCTTCTTGGTGCCGGTCAGCCCGATCCGCTCGCGCAACGCGTCGAGCAGCGTCACCCGGGGTTCCAGTTCGGGCTCATGAACCTTGCCGTTGATCTTCAGTGCCACCCGTGCCGGGCCGGTCCGCGTATCGGCCGGTCCGGCTTCGGCGACGGCCTCATTCCGGCCGGTCGCCAATGGGGCCGCGCCCACCGCGGCGGCGGCGACACCTGCCCGAAGGACGGTACGTCTGCTGGCCGTCGATTCCGGACCGGCTTCTTCAGCACCGATTTCCGCAGTACTGATTTCTTCAGTTGACATACCGTTCAGCTCACCTCGGGGAGGACTCGGGAAAGAAAGGGCTCGTCCAGGACGTCGAGCGCGCCGGGGCGGGCTCGGCATGGCCTGTGGGGACAACGCACGAACGCGGGGGAGTGACTTTCATGACCTCTCGAATCGCCAGGCTCTGTTCGCAGCCAGTCTTTACTCCGAGACTGACCACCCGCCAGGTCATTCCTTGCTCATTTTGGGCGTGACCGAAGGGACGGGCAAGACATCGAGTGGCACGCATGTCGTGTTCTGCCGGGTTCAGGCGGCGAGAGAACAGGGGGTGACGCCAGATCGTGGCAGTGGCGGGACCTTGCACCCTTAATCGGATATACGGGCGGCCGATTAATCGCCCTTATGCTCGCGTGAAGGCGGGATATCCCGGCATCGGCGGGACCGCCCATCCGGCCGCGACCTCGCGGAGCAGCAGCCGCATCGTCTCGGCGAACGCGGGGAACTCCGCGAGCGTCCGGGCCGTCTCCCAGCGGTAGGTCAGGAGTTGCCGCAGCGTCGGGACCGGGCGGCGGGTCCGGTGCGAGGGTCCGTCCTCCGCCGAGGTGCGAGCCAGCAGTGCCACCGTCATGTCCACGGTCCACGCCACGATCGCCCGGCGAATGCCCGCGTGCCAAATCGAGTCGTCGGCCAGCGCCGGATATACGGTCGCGACCTCGGCGCGAAAGGCGTTCTCGATCCGCTCGGCCATTCCGGGCGGGAGCCGGAAGACGCACCAGCAGGTGGAGAACGGCATCCGGCAGTACGCGGCCGTCAGGAACACCGACTGGAAACAGGCGCTCTCGAAGTCGATCAGCCGCAGGCCGTCCGGGGTGAGCAGGTTGTTGTCCGGGCAGGTGTCGCCGGGTGTGAATCCCAGGGGATCCGCGCCGATCGCCGATGCGATGCCCTTCAGTTCGGCGGGCAGGCCCGCAGGTACCGGCAGCTCGGCCGCGTCGAGCAGGGCGAGCAGTCCCGTCGCGCGTTCGGCGACCCATGCCTCGTCCTCCCGGGACGGCACGCCCTTGTCGTAACGGGCCCGGAGGCGCAGCAGGTCGGCGTGCCTGCGCGTCGATCCGGCGGCCAGCCGGCCGAGCCCGCGGGACCAGGTCAGCAGGGCCTCGGTGGCCGCGCCGGGGTCGTCGCCGAGCAGCATGTCCGCCAGCGTGGGGGCCGTCCCCAGGTCTTCCATGACGAGCAGCGGCACCGCGGTGTCCACCGCCAGCAGCTCGGGACCGGCCAGGCCCAGCGACAGCCCCGCCGCCTCGGCGGCGAAGGCGCGCAGCCCGTCGGGCTCGTCGGCGTACGCCTTGACGATCACACTGCGGCCGTCGGCGGACCGGCAGCGCAGCACCGTGCTACGCCTGCTGCCACCCAGGTCGATCGGCTCGGACAACTCGGTGTCCAACAACCCGGCGGCGGCACGCACGATCGATTCCATCGGGACATCGTGGCAGCGGAGGGCACGATTGGGCATTCGAATTTCGAGCGACCGGGGGGCGCGGACATGATTGTCTATGGTGAACCTTTTTGAACCTCAAGTTCGACGAGGCGTCCTGCCGGGCTACCGTGCCCGAGCCGAGTCCGGTGGAGGCGCCCCTGACCTGGTCCAGGCGACCGGTTGAAAAAGGTTCAGCGCGAAATCCGATGCGGCGGTCGTCGCCGGCATCATCGACGGGAGCGAGCCTTGACCGTACCCCCCACTCCACCCCCCACTCCGCGCGAGGTCTTCCTGAAGCTCGTCCACGCCGTCTGTGACGAGCGCTGGGAGGACGCACTGGCCCTGTACGCCGAATCCACCCACGTCACGCACCCGTTTCATCCGTTCGAGCCACCACCGATGACCTCCCTGGAAGAATTGCGGGCACATTTCGGGATCGGCAGCGCCACGGAATCCGAGCCACGCCGCACCCTGCGTCGCCGACCGGCCGGGATCACGGTTCACGAGACCTCCGATCCCGAGGTCATCGTGGCCGAGTTCCGGTACGAGGGAACGGTGGTGGAGACCGGTGAGCCGTTCACCATCCCCGGCGTCTTCGTGATGCGCGTCCGCGACGGGAGGATCATCGAGTCCCGGGATTATCTCCACCATTTGAATTCCGCGCGGGCCCGTGGCCGGCTCGGCGGGGTGCTGGACGCCATCAGGGAGCACTATCTCCCGCAGGAGTGACAGAAAGACCACCGGCCGGGTGGCCGGGCTAGATTTGAGGGCACATCAGCCGACACGAGCGCCCGGCGAGGGGATTTGATGATCATCAACCTGGTGGATCCGGACGGCCATGCCAAGAGCGGCCCCCCGCACGGACAGTTCCGCTGGTTGCGCGACAATGAGCCCGTCTTCCGGCACCCTGGCGATCTCGCGAATGACTGGCCCGACTTCTGGGCCGTCACCAGGCACGAGCACGTCGTCCAGGTCTCCCGCAACCCCGGGTTGTTCTCCTCCCACCGCAGGCTCGCGCTCTTCGACGAGTTGCCCGAGGCCGAGCGCGAAATCCAGCGGTTGATGATGATCAACCAGGACCCTCCCGACCACACCCGCCGCCGCGCCCTCGTCAACCGGGGCTTCACCCCCCGCGTGATCGCCAGGCTGGAGAAGCACATCCAGGAGATCTGCGAGATGCTCCTCGACGACGTCGAAGGCCGTGACGAGGTCGACTTCGTCCGGGACGTCGCCGCGCCGCTCCCCCTCTACGTGATCTGCGAGCTGCTGGGCGCGCCCGTGGAGGACCGCGACAAGCTGTTCAACTGGTCCAACCGCATGATCGGCACCGATGACCCGGACTACGCGACCACTCCCCAGGACAACGCGGACGCCGCGACCGAGATCTACTCCTACGCCACCCGCCTGGCCGCCGAGCGCCGGGAAAGCCCGCGCGACGACATCGCCGGCCGCCTGCTCCGCCCCGACGAGAACGGCGAGACGCTGTCGGACGAGGAGTTCAACCTGTTCGTGCTGCTGCTCGTGGTGGCCGGCAACGAGACCACCCGCAACGCGGCCTCCGGCGGGATGCTCGCCTTCTTCGACAACCCCGCCGAGTGGGACCGCCTGGTGGCCGATCCGGCCGGGCTCGCGGCCACGGCCGCCGACGAGATCGTGCGCTGGGTGTCGCCGGTGAACATGTTCCGGCGTACGGCGACGGCCGACACCGTCCTCGGCGGCAAGCAGATCAGCGAGGGCGACAAGGTGGTGGTCTTCTACCCCTCGGCCAACCGCGACGAGTCGGTGTTCGCCTCACCCGAGGTCTTCGACATCGCCCGCGACCCCAACCCGCACATCGGCTTCGGCGGCGGGGGCGCGCACTTCTGCCTCGGCAACCACCTGGCCAAGCTGGAGCTCCGGGTGCTGTTCGAGACGCTGGCCAGGCGCTTCCCGCGGATCACGCAGACCGGCGAGGCCCGCAGGCTGCGCTCCAACTTCATCAACGGCATCAAGACCCTGCCGGTGGACCTGCGTCAGTCGTCTGCCTCGTAGTCGGCCGAGCAGCCGCCCTTGCCCGACGACGTCCGCTCCTCGACCCCGTCCACCTTGATCACACAGGTCAGTTCCTGGTCGGAGTCCTTGGCGTCGTCGGGCACCTGGGCCCGGATGCTCAGCTCACCGAAGGAGCCCTTGACGCTCTGGCTGTCGGAGTACGGGAGGTCGGTCGATGTGGACTCGGAGTCGCCGTCGACGACGGTGCGCACCTCGGCGCCGCCCTCGCCTATGACCTGCATGGTGATCTCGTGGACCGGCTGGGCGGTGTCGACCACCACGCCGATGGCGACCAGCGAGGCCAGCACACCGGCGATCACGCCGCCGATGTGCGCTCCGGGGTTGCGGGTCAGCCGGGACCCCTCAGGGTCGGTCTCCTTGTTGGCCGAGGTCGCCATGAGGGCGAACACGATGGCCGGGATCCACCCCACACCGCAGGTCACGAACCCGAGCCCGAAGCACACCCAGGCCGCCGTGCTGTACGGGGCGCCGGGCTTGCGCGGGGGTTTGGGCGGCCCCTGGTACGGCGGGGGCACCGGCTGGAGGGCCATGCCGGGGATGGGCGGCAGGTCGGCGAGGAGGCGTTGAAGATCGCCCCAGTTGCGGGCGGTCTGCGCCGCGTCCAGGCGGGCCATCAGCTCATCGTCGCGCAGCCTGCCCACCGCGAAATGCTCGCGAAGGATCTCGCTGGCACGGTCCCGTTCGACGTCAGACACCCGGATATGAGGTAGCACGACCACCCTCCACGAACGCGAATCCCCGTGTTGCAAAGCTACCTGAGGTACCGCTGCCGTGGGCGATCCCGTCGATATTCAGCGATCACCGCCAGATCACCACCAGGTCACGGCCAGGAGGACTCCTGGTCGGGGTCGCCGCCGTCGGAAAGAAGCCGGATGTCCGACTCGACCATCTGCGCGACCAGTTCCTCGAACGAGACCGACGGCTCCCACCCGAGGTGGCTCCTGGCCTTCTTGGGGTCGGCGCACAGCAGATCGACCTCGGCCGGGCGGTGCAGGCTCGGATCGCGCACCACATGGCGCTCCCAGTCGAGCCCCGCGGCGGAGAAGGCGGCCTCGACGAGTTCGCGCACGGTGTGGGTGCGGCCGGTGCCGATCACGTAGTCCTCGGGGGTGCCGGCGGCGAGCATCAGGCGCATCGCGCGCACGTAGTCGCCCGCGTAGCCCCAGTCGCGGCGCGCTTCCAGGTTGCCCAGCCGCAGCTCACCGGCCAGGCCGAGCTTGATCCGCGCCACGCCGAGCGACACCTTGCGGGTGACGAACTCCGCGCCGCGGCGCGGCGACTCGTGGTTGAACAGGATGCCGGAGACGGCGAACATGCCGTAGGACTCGCGGTAGTTCTGGGTGAGGAAGTGGCCGTAGGTCTTGGCCACGCCGTACGGCGAGCGCGGGTGGAACGGCGTGCGCTCGTTCTGCGGCGTCTCGCGTACCTGCCCGAACATCTCCGACGACGAAGCCTGATAAAAGCGGATCTGCCCGGATGAGTCGGCCGTCCGCGACGACGACACCCCCGAGCACACGCGGATGGCCTCCAGCATCCGCAGCACGCCCATCCCGGTGACCTCCGCGGTCAGTTCGGCCTGCTCCCACGACATCGGCACGAACGAGATCGCGCCCAGGTTGTAGACCTCGTCCGGGCGTACGCGTTCCACCGCCGAGATGAGCGAGCCCTGGTCCAGCAGGTCGCCCCGGACCAGCCGTACCTCACCGAGCAGCTTGCGCAGCCGCGACACGCGCGGGTTGGCCTGGCCGCGTACCAGCCCCCAGACCTCGTATCCCGCGGCGAGCAGGTGCTCGGCGAGGTAGGAACCGTCCTGCCCGGTGATGCCGGTGATGAGCGCGCGCCTGGCCAACGGTCCTCCATCACTACACGTCGTGTCGTGACGCGAATGTACCCCCATGCCGGTGACTCGGGATTCCCGCCCGCCCTAGCTAGAACCCGTTACACCGAGCCGCGTTCGGTCGACCCAACGTCGCAGTTCAGCCCCGGCGCGTAGTGAGGTGGTACACAATTCCACCTCGGCGTCACCCGAAATACCGGATGGTAAGGTTCGCGACTAAGGTCATCTTCAAGGTACATGTGTACCCCGCCCCTGCCAGGGGCCGCTGACGGGCGTGGAAGGAGGTCCCGTGGCAGGTGCGGAGGCGCTGCGGGTCGCATTGCTCTCCTATCGCAGCAAACCGACCTGTGGTGGCCAGGGGGTGTATCTCCGCCACCTCAGCCGCGAGCTGGTCGGCCTCGGACACCGGGTCGAGGTCTTCTCCGGCCAGCCGTACCCGGAGCTGGACGAGGGCGTCATCCTGACCAAGGTCCCCAGCCTGGACCTCTACCGCGACGAAGATCCGTTCCGCACGCCGAAGCTGTACGAGTACCGCGACTGGATCGACCTGCTGGAGGTCGGCACGATGTGGTCGGGCGGCTTCCCCGAGCCGCTGACGTTCAGCCTGCGCGCGCTGCGGGAGCTGCGCGCCCGGGTGGGCGACTTCGACGTGGTCCAGGACAACCAGATCCTCGGGTACGGCCTGCTCGGCATCCAGAAGCTGTTCCCGGTCGTGGGCACCATCCACCACCCGATCAGCGTGGACCGGCGGATCGAGCTGGCCGAGGCGGAGGGACAGCGCAAGGTGTCACTGCGCCGCTGGTACGGGTTCGTGCGGATGCAGAGCCACGTCGCGCCGCGGCTGAACCCGATCCTGACGGTCAGCGAGTCCTCGCTGGCCGACATCCACCGTGACTTCAACGTGCCGCAGGCCAACATGCGGCTCATCCCGCTCGGCGTGGACACCCGCGTCTTCCACCCGCGCCCGCACCTGCCCAAGCGGCCGGGGTCGATCGTCGCCGTGGCCAGCGCCGACTCCCCGATGAAGGGCGTGGCGACGCTGCTGCGCGCGGTCGCCAAGCTGGCCACCGAGCGCGACGTGAATCTCACCGTGGTGAGCAAGCCCACCCCGGGCGGCCCGACCGAGAAGCTGGTGGCGGAGCTGAGCCTGGGCGACCGGGTGCGGTTCGTGCACGGCATCTCCGACGAGGAACTGGGCGAGCTGATCGCGACGTCGGAGATATCCGTGGTGCCCTCGCTGTACGAGGGCTTCTCGCTGCCCGCGGTGGAGCACATGGCGTCCGGCACGCCGCTGGTGGCCAGCCGTACCGGGGCGCTGCCCGAGGTGGTCGGCGACGCGGCGGTGATGGTCGCGCCGGGCGAGCCGGACGAGCTGGCCGCGGCGCTGCGCAGGCTGCACGACTCACCGGCCGAACGCGAGCGGGTCGGCAGGGCCGGCTATGACCGGGCGATGGAGCGGTACACCTGGCGGGTGGTCGCGATGCGCACGGCGGAGGCGTACCGCGAGGCCATCGCGGTCCAGTCCAAGGGCCTTCGCCGGCGGACACGGCGGCGGGCGTGGTGACCGCGCGGCCCGGGGGGAGGCTCCCGTGCTGACGGTGGACTTCGGGCGGCTGCCGGTCGGCCCCGGCGACCGGGTGCTCGACCTGGGCTGCGGCGGCGGCCGGCACGCCTTCGAGGTGCTGCGCCGCGGCGCCGACGTGGTGGCCTTCGACCAGGACGCCGAGGAGCTGGAGAAGGTCGCCGGGATGATCGCGGCGATGGACAAGGCCGGTGAGATCCCGGTGGGCGCGACCGGCGAGACGCTGGTGGGCGACGCGCTGGCCATGCCGTTCGAGGACGGCCGCTTCGACCGGGTGATCGCCGCCGAGGTGCTGGAGCACATCCCCGACGACGTGACGGCCATCGCCGAGATCGTCCGGGTGCTCAAGCCGGGCGGACGGCTCGCGGTCACGGTGCCGAGCTTCCTGCCGGAGCGGGTGTGCTGGGCGCTGGATGAGGACTACCACACCGCGCCCGGCGGACATGTCCGGATATATACGTTGGCGGAGCTGGCGGCCAAGCTGAAGTCCGCAGGACTTGAGGTCGGCGGCCACCACTACGCCCACGGGCTGCACACGCCGTACTGGTGGCTCAAGTGCGCGGTGGGGGTGAACAACGACGACCACCCCCTCGCCAAGGCGTACCACGACCTGCTGGTCTGGGACATCATGGAACGCCCGCTGGTGACCCGCCTGGCGGAGGCCGTGCTCAACCCGGTGATCGGCAAGAGCGTGGTCCTCTACGCGCGGAAGCCGGCATGAACGTCCCCGGCGTGCTGACCCATGAGCAGGTCGTGCGGACCGCGCGCAGCATCGCCGCCGCCCAGGACGACGACGGCGGCGTGCCCTGGCCGGACGGCCACGTCGACGCCTGGAACCACGTCGAGTGCCTGATGGCCATGACCTCGGCCGGGCTCCTCGCGCAGGCCAGGGCGGGCTACGACTGGCTGATCCGCCACCAGCGCGCCGACGGCTCGTGGCCGATGAAGGTCTGCGGCGGCGTGGCGGTCGAGCACGGCGGGGAGTCCAACCACGCGGCGTACATCGCCGTGGGCGTGTGGCACGACCTGCTGGTGACCGGCGACGAGGCGTACGCCAAGGAGCTGTGGCCCGTCGTGCGCCGGGCGCTCGACTTCACCCTCGACCTGCAGACCGCGCGCGGCGAGATCGTCTGGGAGCGGGCCGCGGACGGCACCCCCGGCTCGCACGCGCTGCTCACCGGCTGCTCCTCGATCCACCAGAGCCTGCGCTGCGCCGGACGGCTGGCCGAGCGGCTGGGCGACCCGCAGCCCGAATGGGAACTCGCGGCCGACCGGCTGGCCCATGTGATCGCCGCGCACCCCGAGGCGTTCGCCGACAAGAGCCGCTTTTCGATGGACTGGTACTACCCCGTGCTCGGCGGCGCGCTGCGCGGCCCCGCCGCGACCGAGCGCCTGGCCGCCGGCTGGGACACCTTCGTGGTGCCCGGCCTCGGCGTGCGGTGCGTCTCCGACCAGCCGTGGGTGACCGGCGCGGAGTCCTGTGAGCTGGTGCTCTCCCTGGACGCCACCGGAGACCGCGACCGGGCGCTCGCCGTGTTCGCCGACATGCAGCGGCTGCGCCACGACGACGGCTCCTACTGGACCGGCTGGCAGTACGCGAACGAGGCGTGGTTCCCGCACGAGCGTTCCTCCTACACCGCGGCGGCGGTCGTCCTGGCCGCCGAGGCGCTGGCCGCCGACTCCCCGGCCGGCGCGATCTTCCGCGAGGCCGCCGCGCCCGGCCCGATCCCCGCGGCCCCCTGCGCGACCCCCGCCTGTCACAGATTCGGGGACGTTTCTTTGCCCTGACGGGGAGTGCCGTGCTTGAGGCGCATCCTGGGGGATCGTTACTTTCGGGCGATAGGCGGCGGTGGGCGGGGAGGGGCGAGGGCCGCCCGGGGACGTCTGGCAACGAACGGGGGCCGCCATGAACGTCGCGATCATCGGTATGGCCGGGATCTTTCCCGACGCGCCCGACGCCGAAGCGCTGTGGGAGAACGTGCTGTGGCGGCGGCGGGCGTTCCTGCCCGGCCGGGGCACCGAACGGGAGGCCCGGGTCGAGGGCCTGGAACCGCCGCAGGACGCGGACCCGGCGCCGTTCCTGGCGGTACGGGCCGCCACGCGGGCCATCGCGGACGCGAGCGGCCTTTCCACCGGGCGCATCGACCGGCGGCGGGTGAAGGTCGTGATGGGCGTGCCGGGCGACCCGATCGGCGCGCTGCTCGGCGGGCCGGGCGATCCGGTGGCGGGGGCGGTGTGCGAGAAGTTCGGGTTCCTGGGCGGCGCCCACGATCTTGAGGCGGGGTGCGCCGGGTCGCTGCTGGCGGTGATCACCGCGTGCCGTTCGCTCCGCGACGAGGGTGCCGACCTGGTACTGGCGGGCGGCGTCGATCTCGAACTCACCCGGCCCGACCACCACTGGCCGGGCCAGGGCTGCGGGGTGGTCGCGCTGATGCGCGCCCGCGACGCCGCCGAGCGGGGCATCCGCGTCCACGCCGAGATCGCCGGGTGGGGCGTGGCGTCCTCGGGCGGCGAGGGCCCGATCGCGCGGACCCCCGCCGAGGCGCAACTGCTGGCCCTGCGCCGGGCCTACGCCCACGCGGACGCGCCTCCGGAGGAGGTCGCGCTGTTCGAGGGCCACAGCGGCGCGGCGGGCGACGCGGCCGACCTGGCCCCGCTGATCGAGCTGCTGACCGGCGGGAAGCCGTACGGACGCAGCCGGGGGCGTCCGGTGGTGGGCTCGGTGAAGGCCAACATCGGCCACACCGGGGCCGCGTCCGGCGTGGCCGGGCTGATCAAGGCGGCGCTGGGGATCGCGCACGGCGTACTGCCGCCGTCCACCGGCGCCGGACGCAGGCACGAGCTGCTGGCCGGGCACGGAGCCCCGGTACGCCTGCTCGCCGGACGCGAGCCGTGGCCGGAGGGCTCGCGCTACGCGGGAGTGAGCGCGATGGGCCCCGACGGGGTCCACGCCCACCTGGTCATCAGGGACCGGACCACGCCGAGCGCCCCGCTGAACGGCCAGGCCCCGCGCCGGACGTCCCATCCGAGGGCCAGGACCTGGCCGCCGCCCTCCGCCGCCGAACCGCTCGTCTTCGCCGTGTCCGGGGCCGACATGCGGGCCGTGCGCCCGGTGCTCGAACGCATCGCCGACCAGGCTCATCGCTGGTCCGAGGGCGAACTGCACGACCTGGCCTGCGACCTGGCCGGGCAGCCGCCGCAGGGACCGCTGCGGGTGGCGATCATCGCGGGCACCGCCGAACAGCTCGCCGAACGCGCCTGCCGCGCCGCCGAACGCACCGACCTGGCCGTGGGCCGCCTGCTCGCCCAGCCGGGGCTCTTCATCGGCCTGGCCGTGCGGGGGCGGGTCACGCTGCTGTTCCCCGGCCAGGGCGCGCCGGTGCGCCGCCCCGAGGACGCCGGACGCGGCCCGGCGGCGGCCCTGTGCGGCGCGCGGGTGGCCGACACCGCCGTCGCACAGCCCGCGATCATGGACGCGTCCCTGGTCGCGCTGGGCGAACTTGACCGGCTCGGGCTCAACGCGGGCGCGGCCATCGGGCACAGCATCGGCGAGATCACCGGCCTGGTGTGGGCGGGCTGCATGTCGGTCCGCCAGGCCCGCAGGCTGGTACGGCGGCGCGGCCAGATCATGAGCGAACTCGGCGCGCCCGGCACCGGCATGGTCAGCGTGGCCGCCTCCAGGGAGCAGGCCGAACTCCTGGTCGCCGGGACCGGCGTGGTGATCGCCGCGCAGAACGGCCCGAACGTCCACGTACTGTCCGGGCGCGACCCGGAGGTGGCCGCCATCGCCAAACGGGCCGCCGACGAGGGCATCGAGGCGATCGTGCTGCCGGTGTCCCGGGCGTTCCACTCGCCGCATGTGGCGGCCTGCGTCGAACCGTTCGACGAGTGCCTGCGGGACGTGTCGTTCGCGGCTCCGGAGCGCACGCTGATCTCGACGGTCACCGGGCATCCGGTAGGCCGCCACGACGACCTGGCCATGCTGCTGCGCGCGCAGTTGCTCGCCCCGGTGCGGTTCTGGGACGCGGTCGGGCGGGTCGCGGCGGTCACGGACCTGTTCTGTGAGGCCGGTCCGGGGCGCGGGCTGGCCTCGCTGGTGGCCCCGACGGGCGTACCGGCGGTCGGTACCGACACCTACGGCCCGGACGGCGTGCCCGCGGCGGAGACCATCGCCGCGCTGTGGGCCTGCGGCGGGCTGCCCGACCTGGCCGCGCTGTACGGCGACCGGCCGCGCCGGCCGATGGACATCTGGCGCGACCGCGTGTTCCTCTAGATCCTTCAGATCCTCTCCAGGACGCGGAGCGAGCCGGTCCGGCGTACCTGCTTGAACGCGCCCGACCCGACCGCCCTGCGGAAGATCCGGTAGGGGCCCTGGCCGCCGTCCTCCGGGCGTTCGAACACGTCGTGGATCGCCAGCGCGCCGCCCGGCATGACGTGCGGCGACCAGTCCTCGTAGTCGGCGGCGGCCAGGGCGTCGGCGTGGCCGCCGTCGATGAACAGCATGGCCAGCGGGGTGGTCCACAGCGCGGCCACCCGCGCGGAGGCGCCGACGACGGCGATCACCTCGTCCTCCAGCCCGGCGGCGGCGATGGCCGCGCGGAAGAACGGCAGCGAGTCCATCCGGCCGGTGGCCGGGTCGACCAGCTCGGGGTCGTGGTGCTCCCAGCCGGGCTGGATCTCCTCCGAACCGCGGTGGTGGTCCACGGTCACCACGACCGAGCCGGCCTGCCGGGCGGCGGCGCCGAGGTAGATGGCCGACTTGCCGCAGTAGCTGCCGATCTCGAAGATCGGGCCGTGGGCGCCGTACGCGCAGCCGGTCTCGTACAGCGCCAGCCCCTCGTCCGCGGGCATGAACCCCTTGGCGCGCCCGGCGGCCGCACGCAGCTCGGCGGGCATCGCGGGCACCGGCGTGGGATGGATCATCAGGGCAGAGTACCCGGCGCCGGTGACATCATCGAAAGTGCGCACAACGCGCTTTTCCGGAGGTGAACAGGTGAAGGTCGAGGTCGATCCGATGATCTGCGAGGCCAATGCGGTCTGTACGGGCCTGGCTCCCGAGGTCTTCGAATTGGACGACGACGATGAGCTGCGCATCCTGCTGCCCGAGCCGCCCCAGGCGCTGGCCGACCGGGTACGGCACGCGGTGCGGTCCTGTCCCAAGGCCGCCCTCACCCTGAGCGAGTGACCCCCCAACAGGAGGATTTGAGATGCGAGCCGCGTTGGTGCACGCCGTCGGCGGCGGCGTGCTCGACATCCGCGACGACGTCACCCTCGCGCCGATCGGGCCGGACGACGTCCGGGTCCGGATGCGGGCCACCGGTGTGTGCCACTCCGATCTGTCGGTGATGTCCGGGGTGCTGCCGCAGCCGATGCCGATCATCCCGGGGCACGAGGGCGCGGGCGAGGTGGTGGAGGCCGGCGACCACGTAACTGGCCTGCGGCCGGGCGACCGGGTGATCATCAGCTGGACTCCGCCGTGCGGCGGGTGCGCCATGTGCCTGGGCGGCCAGCCGTACCTCTGCGTGACCTTCATGGGCAAGGTCTTCTCCACCCCGCGGTTCCGGTTCGGCGGCGACGCCGCCCCGGCGTACGGCATGGCCGGGTGCGGCACCTGGGCGGAGGAGATCGTGGTGCCCTGGCAGGGCGCGATCAAGATCGATCCGGATGTGCCGTACGAGGTGGCCGCGCTGATCGGCTGCGCCGTCACCACGGGCGTGGGCGCGGTCCTGAACACCGCCAAGGTCCGCCCGGGGGCGACGGTCGCGGTGATCGGCTGCGGCGGCGTCGGCCTGTCGGTCGTCCAGGGCGCCCGCCTGTCCGGGGCGACGACGATCCTGGCCGTCGATCCGCTGCCCGCCAAGCGCGACCTCGCCGTCCGGCTCGGCGCCACCGACGTCTGCGCCCCCGGCGACCTGAAGGAGACCATCGCCACCGTCACCGGCGGCATCGGCGTCGACCACGCCTTCGAGGTCGTCGGCACCTCCGCCACCATCCGCGCCGCCTGGAAGGCCGCCCGCCGCGGCGGCGATGTCATCGTGGTCGGCGCGGGCGCGGCCGACGACATGTTCTCCCTGTCGGCCTTCAACCTGCTGTTCGAGGGCAAGAACCTGCTCAGCTCCGTCTACGGCGGCGCCGACGTCCGCCGCGACTTCCCCTACCTCACCCGCCTCTGGAAGGCCGGCCGCCTCGACCTGGAGAGCCTGATCAGCACCCGGATCGAACTCCCCGACCTGAACGAGGCCGTCACCGCCCTCCAGGGCGGCGAGGCCCTGCGCCAGATGGTCGTACTCGACTGAGCTTGGTAGATGCCATCTACATAGATAGAGTCTACCTAGATGGCATCTACCAAAGGGTCGCCCATGAGCGGATTCGTCGGCCGCCGGACGGAGCTGGCCATGCTGCGCAAGCGGCTCGACCGTGTCACCGCCACGGCGACCGGCGTGGCGGTGACGCTGCGCGGGCGGCGGCAGATCGGCAAGTCGCGGCTGGTACAGGAGTTCTGCGACCGCTCCGGCGTGCCGTACTTCTACTTCACCGCCACCAAGGGCATGTCGCCCGTCGAGTCCGCCGAGCGCTTCTCCACGGACCTGCGCGACTCCAAGTTGCCCGCCGACCCCGAGCAGGTCCCCACCGTGACGTCGGGAAACTGGACCGACGCCCTCCGCGTGCTGGCCGGCGCGCTGCCGTCGCGGCCCTCGATCGTGGTCATAGACGAGCTGCCCTGGCTCGCCGAACAGGACGAGGTCTTCGACGGGGCGCTCCAGACCGCGTGGGACCGGCTGCTGTCCACCCGGCCGGTGCTGCTCCTGCTGCTCGGCAGCGACCTGCACATGATGGAACGGCTGACCTCCTACGAACGGCCGTTCTTCGGCAGGGCCGACGCCATGGTCCTCGGTCCGCTCGACCCGGCCGAGATCGGCGGCGCGCTGGGCCTGGCCGGTGCCGACGCCATCGACGCCTATCTGCTGACCGGCGGCCTGCCGGGCATCCTGCGCGCCTGGCCGTCCGGCACTCCCGCGCTCGACTTCGTCGAGACCGAGTGCGCCGACCCCTTCTCGCCGCTGTTCGGGGTCCCCGAGTCGGTGCTGCTCGCCGAATTCCCCGCGCCGGACCAGTCACAGCGGGTGCTCGAGGCGATCGGCGCGGGCGCCCGTACGCAGGCCGCCATCGCCGCCACGGCCGGAGGCAGGGCCGGGCCGCTCAAGTCCGGCTCGCTGTCCCCGCTCCTCGCCCGCCTGGTCCAGGACAAGCGGATCATCGCCGCCGAGCAACCGCTGTCCACACAGCCGGGCAAGCCCGCGCTCTACCGCATCGCCGATCACAACCTGCGGCTCTACCTCGGCATGCTGCGCACCGCCGCGGAACAGTCCCGCAGAGGCCGTCCGGAGGCGGCCTTCCGGGTGATCGGGCGGCGCTGGCCGTCCCTGCGCGGCCGTGCCGTCGAGCCGTTGATCCGCGAGGCGCTGACCCTGGCCGCCCTGGCAGGCGAGCTGCCCTGGCCGGGTGTGGAGGCCGTCGGCGGCTGGTGGAACCGCCGCTTCGACCCCGAGATCGATCTGGTCGGCGCGGACCGGTCGCCGGTGGCACGGACCATCGTGTTCACCGGCTCGATCAAGTGGCTGTCCGGCCCGTTCGACCGGCACGACCTGGCCGCCCTGCGCCGGGACGCGCTCGCGGTGCCCGGGTTCACCGCGGGCACCGCGCTGGCCGCCGTCTCGCTGTCCGGGCTCGCGCCCGACGTTCCGGCGGACGATCTCGCGCTCGTGTGGGGGCCGGAGGACGTGGTCAGGGCCTGGGGGTGAGGCCGGGCTAGGGGGCGGGGGTGGTGATCAGGGTGACGCCGTAGGTGGCCAGCGGCCTGGCGATCGGCTGGAAGAAGCTGATCAGATTGCCCTGGGAGGGGTCTGAGCCGATCGACGCGGTCCCCAGGGCCTGACCGGTCTTCTTGGTCCAGTCGACGGCGACATACGGCTGGCCGGAATCACCGGGATAGAGGCCGATGTTCGTGCGGGTCAGGCCGTAGAGCGAGCCGTTCGCGAGGTTCACGGTGGCGTTGAGCTGCTGGATCTTTCCGCACTGCCAGTTTCGGGCCAGGCTGTAGGAGCAGATCGTGCTGCCGATCGGCACCACTCCGTGACCCTGGATGAGGACCTCCTGGTGCGGCGCCCGGCCGATCAGGCCCGATCCCGGTCTGCCGGCCACCAGCCTCACATAGGCGAAGTCGTTGGTGGG
This sequence comes from Spongiactinospora rosea, assembly GCF_003315795.1. Classification (GTDB taxonomy): domain Bacteria; phylum Actinomycetota; class Actinomycetes; order Streptosporangiales; family Streptosporangiaceae; genus Spongiactinospora; species Spongiactinospora rosea. Next base: position 98,660 of record NZ_QMEY01000023.1, on the reverse strand, counting down.
GAAGACGGAACCCGCCACCGTGCCGAGGGGGCGGGGCGGCGTGGTCCGCGCGTCGGACACAGCGGCTCCCGCCCGGCCGCAGTGACCTGCGGTGATGAAGCCCTGTTCCGTCCCGCGCCGCACCGTGAACCCGACCGCGCAGCGCGCGCTGCCGTTGAAGACGATCGGGTCGCCGCCGCGTACGTCGTCGCTGCGCGGCAGAAGCCGCTCGGTGGTCGGCTCGACCCGGACGGCGGCGCGGTCGACTCCGGCCGCGCGTACGAACGCCTCGCCCTTCGCGACGTCGGCGGCGAGCACCACCACGCTGTTCGTCCGCGGCTCCACGTACCAGACGCGGACCGCCTGATCGACCGGCCGGGTCCGGTTCAGCCTGTCCAGGAGCGCGTCGAGGCTCGCCTGCGACCGCGCCACGACCGCGGCCCGCGCCCCCGCCGCGGTCAGCCGGGCGACATCGCCCGCGTCCGTGGTGGCCACCACCAGCGCGCCCGCGTCATCGATCCACGACCCCCCGAACCGCTCCCCCAGCCCGGCCCGCAGCCCGGGCTCGATCGCCGCCGCCCGCCTCTCGGCAGCGGCCACCCCCTGCAAGGGCCCCGGCGACGCGGCCGGGACCGCCTGAGCGGGGGTGGCGGTCAGTACGAGCACGCCTGCGGCAAGCGCCAGGCCCACGGTCTTCCAGCGGCGTCTGTCCACGGCGGACTCCTCCCGGTGGCGGTGCCGCAACGGTACGGCGCGACACCCCGGCCAGGAGCTACCAGTAATGTCATCCCACCGTGGTATATGGCCAAAGGCCATCCCCTGCCGAATTGTTCGAGTGGCTGCGCGAGAACAGACCAAAGGAGCGCCATGAAAGGCCGAGTCGTCGTCCATTTCGACTCTGCCATGGAGGCGCAGGCGGGCGCGCTGGTTGCCGTGTCGCGGCTTCTATCGCGCACACCTCCGCGCGAGCCCATCGGCGAGGACACCTGGCGAGAGCGGTTGCCCGACTGGCTGGTACGCGCGTTCGCCCCCACACGGACCAGGGCGAGGGCCGGCAGTGGCCGCATTGGTTCTCGCCGGGAAATGAAATATGGACGCTGGGATCTATAACGGTACGGACTGATATATGGGCGTTATGGATTGATCTCGACCAGGAAGGTGATCCGGTCCCACTGGCGGCACTGGAATGATCATCGAGCTCACCGGGTCGTCCATTTCGGAAACGCAGCGACTCTGATATCGGGTGCAGAGGCCGGGGGAAAACCGGTTGGCAAGTGGCCGGGGAGTGGCGCATGTTGGCTGGGTGTCCGAGATTCCGCCTCGTACGGCGACTGACGCATACTTCGCGAACATGGCGGCCGCGGGGACTCCGCGGCGACTGGATGTCGTGCTCGACATCGACCTCGGCGAGTTGGTGCCGGGGCATCGTGTCGTGGCCCGTGGCCTGGAGCTGGCGGCCGAGGGGGCCATGTTGCACTACGAGTTCGTCCCAGGGATCGATCATGAGGAGGAGCAGAGCAAGGGCCTGTTCTTCTGGTACTGGACGCTGTCCGCCAGTGACGACGCCGGGACCGAGTACGCCGGGAACGACAGCGGTGCCTTCGCCTCCGGGGGAGGGGAGGCCACGCACGGCGTTCGGGATCTGGGTGGGGCGGTCCCGGGTACGGCCGACCGGCTGCTTCTCGGGTTCGCTCCCGCCGAGGGCTGGTCACCGCCCGCCCTGTGGTGCCGCCAGGTGGAGGTCGCTCTGCCCTGACCGCCATCTGTGCCACAAGCGTGATCATGTCGCGATCCGCCCCGGCGAGGATGGGTTCAGAGGGAAGGGGTGTCGCGGATGCTCGATCGAATCCTCAGGGCGGTTCTCATCGTGATCGCCATGGTGGCGATCACCGCGGCGGACGGCTCGGGAAGCCTCGAAGCCGCCCCCGCCGATCCAGTCGACGCGCTCAAGCGTCAGTTCGCCGCCGGCCGGGGCGTCATGGTGACCACGAAGCTCACCGTCACCAAGAAGGGCGAGACGATCGAGCTGGGCAGCTCCGGAGCGGCCGACTTCGGCCCGCGGGGGATCACCGCCACAGACCTCACCGCCGCCATGCCGGCCGGGGTGTTCTCCGCGTTCACGGGGGCGAGCCCGCGAGCCGTCACCGTCCAGGGCCACCGGTACATCAAGGACGACACGGCGCAGGTGTCCAAGGGGTGGCAGGAGAACGGCGACGCTGCCGTGCGCCCCTGCCTGGACGCCACCTGGACACTGCTCGCCGACCCGGCCATGCTCGCGGCGGTGCTGGCCACCACCACGAGCAGGAGCCGGGCGGGCGTCTACGACGGCACGCCCACCGTGCTGCACGAGGGCGTCATCACGCTGGGTGCGCTCCACCGGGCCCGCCCGCAGCCGTGCGACGACCTCGACCCGACGGCGCCGCGGGGCGCGACGGCGGAGGCGAAGGTGTCCTGGCGCATGTGGATCGGCGAGGACCGTCTGGTACGCCGGGCGTGGGCGGCATGGGACGGCGTGTCCGAGAAGGGCCGGCTCCTCTACACCAACGTGTCCGACGCGTGGCTGACCGCCTGGGGCGCCCGGCCCGACATCGAGGTCCCGGCGATCGAGCCGCAGGCGGGCTAGGGAAGATCTTCCAGGTGAGAGCGGTCGGGCCGGCTTCGCGATGAGGCAGAATCATCTCTTGTGAGCGAAGTGCCCGAACTCCCTGATCTGGCAGGCGCGCAGGCGGGAGATGACGCCGCCTTCGGCAGGCTGGTGGCGCCGCTGCGCGGGGAGTTGCACGCGCACTGCTACCGGATGCTCGGTTCGGCGCACGACGCCGATGACGCGCTTCAGGACACGCTGCTGCGGGCCTGGCGCGGGCTCGCCCGGTTCGAGGGCCGCGGTTCGGTGCGGTCCTGGCTCTACACCGTGGCCACCCGGACCTGCCTGGACGTCATCGAGGCGCGCGGCAGGCGGGCGCTGCCGATGGACCTCGGCCCGGCGAGCGAGCGGGCGGTCACCACCAGCCCGATGCGCACCGAGATCGCCTGGCTCGGCCCCTACCCCGACGCGGAACTGCCCGAGGCCGCCGCCCGCCCCGACGCGCGCTACGAGCAGCGCGAGGCCGTCGAACTGGCCTTCGTCGCCACCCTCCAGCACCTGCCCGGCAACCAGCGGGCGGCGCTGCTGCTGTTCGAGGTGCTCGGGTTCTCCGCCGCCGAGATCGCCGGGGTGATGGACACCTCGGTCGCGTCGGTCAACAGCGCCCTGCAACGGGCCCGCGCGATCGTGCACGCCAAGATCCCCGGCCCCAGCCAGCAGCGCGCGCTTCGCACGATCGGCGACGCGCGGCTGCGGGAGATCGTCACGGGCTACTCCACGGCGCTGGAGCGCGGCGACGCGGACGCGCTGGTCGCGCTGCTGACCGAGGACGTCACCTGGTCGATGCCGCCGATGCCGCACTGGTACCACGGCATCGAGGCGGTCACCGACTTCGCGGTGCGGGTGCCGCTGACCTCCTGCGGGTCCTGGCGGCATCGGTACGTCGGCGCGAACGGCCAGCCCGCCGTGGCCTGCTACCTGCGGAGTGACGGCACGGACGAGTATCGCGCCTGGTCGATCAACGTGCTGACGGTGCGCGGCGACCGGATCGGCGAGATCACGTCCTTCCTCGGCGGCGAGCACTTCGCGCGCTTCGGGCTGCCCGCCGTACTGCGCTGAGAGCGTCAGGTCTCCTCGGGCCTGGCCCGCCACAGCACCTGCCGCGCCTCCTGCCCGGGCAGCCGCCGCAACCCGCGCAGCGCCCAGTACCGGAACGCCTCGTCCTCGCCCTCGGCCAGTTCGGTCAGCAGCGGCAACGCCGACAGCGACCTCGCCTCGACGATCAACTCCAGCAACCGGCAGCGAAACCCGTGGTCGTCGTCCTCGTCCTCATCGCGGAACTCGGCGATCAGTTCGCCCACGTGCTCGCCGGCGTGCGGCCACAACAGGAAGAAGCCGTCCTCGCGCTGCTGCGGATCGCTGCACCGCATGAGTCGCATGGCCTCGGTAAACCGCTGCGTCATTCGGTAAAGGCTAGCCGGGAAATGCGAATTAGCCTTCATACTCGGCCATGAATAGGTAACCCCACCGATGAGCGCGCGGCTCACGGTGTCCCGAAGACCGCGTCGAACGCGGCCCCCGGCGGGGTGATGGCGTTCAGCCCGCGGACGTACGCCAGCGCCTCCGGCGCCCCCATCAGCCGGTCCATCCCCGCGTCCTCCCACTCGACGGAGATCGGCCCGTCGTAGCCGATCGCGTTCAGCGCGCGGAAGCAGTCCTCCCACGGCACGTCGCCGCGGCCGGTGGAGACGAAGTCCCAGCCGCGCCGCGGGTCGCCCCACGGCAGGTGGGAGGAGAGCCGGCCACGCCGCCCGTCGCCGCAGCGGATCCTGGTGTCCTTGCAGTCCACGTGGTATATCCGGTCGGCGAAGTCGAGGATGAAGTCCGCCGGGTCGAGCTGCTGCCACAGCATGTGCGAGGGGTCCCAGTTGAGCCCGAACGCCGGGCGGCGCCCGACCGCCGCGAGGGTCGCCACGGTCGTGTGGTGGTCGTAGGCGATCTCGCTCGGGTGCACCTCAAGCGCGAACCGCACCCCCACCTCGTCGAAGACGTCGAGGATCGGGTTCCAGCGGGCGGCGAAGCCGGCGTACCCGTCCTCGATCACCGACGCCGGGACCGGCGGGAACATCGCCACGGTGTGCCAGATGGGCGAGCCGGTGAAGCCCACCACGGTGCCGACGCCGAGCCGGGCGGCGGCCCGCGCGGTGTCGGCGATCTCCCCGGCGGCCCGCCGCCGCACGCCTTCCGGCTCGCCGTCCCCCCAGATCCGGGCGGGCAGGATCGCCCGGTGCCGCTCGTCGATGAGGTGGTCGCTGACGGCCTGGCCGACCAGGTGGTTGGAGATCGCCCACACCTCCAGGCCGTGCGCCTCCAGGATCTCCAGCCTGCGCGGGACGTAGGAATCGTCGGCGAGGGCCTTGTCCACCTCGAAGTGGTCGCCCCAGCAGGCGATCTCCAGGCCGTCGTACCCCCAGCCCGCGGCGAGCCGGCAGACCTCCTCGAACGGCAGGTCGGCCCACTGACCCGTGAACAACGTGATGGGTCTGGTCATCTCACGCACTTCCCCTCATACGGCCGTCCACCGGCTCTCCTCGGCGGCGCTGCGCTCCACGGCGGCCAGCACCTGCTGCACCCGCAGGCCGTCCTCGAAGGACGGCGTGGGGTCCTCCTCCGCGGCGATGGCGGCGAGGAAGTCCCTGACCTCGTGGGTGAAGGTGTGCTCGTACCCGAGCCCGTGCCCGGGCGGCCACCAGGCGTCCAGGTACGGGTGGCCGGGGTCGGTCACGATGATCTTCCGGAAGCCGCCCTCCGCGCCCGGCAGGGTGGCGTCGTGGAACCACAGCTCGTTCATCGCCTCGAAGTCGAAGGACAGGCTGCCGAGCGATCCGTTGATCTCCAGCCGCAGCGAGTTCTTGCGCCCGGTGGCGTACCTGGTGGCCTCGAAGGACGCCAGCGCCCCGCCGGTCAGCCTGCCGATGAACAGCGCCGCGTCGTCCACGGTCACCGCGCCCGTGCCGGGGGCGTCGGGCAGCGGGCGTTCGTTGACGAACGTCTCGGTCAGCGCCGACACCCCGGTCACCTGCTGCCCGGTGACGAACGCCACCGTGTCCACGACGTGCGCGCCGATGTCGCCGAGCGCCCCCGACCCGGCCTTGTCCCTGCGCAGCCGCCACACCAGCGGGTGTTCCGGATCGACCAGCCAGTCCTGGAGGTAGATCGCCCTGACGTGGCGGATCTCGCCGAGCCTGCCGTCCGCGACCAGGCGTCGGGCCAGCGCGACGGCCGGTACCCGCCGGTAGTTGAAGGCGACCATGGAACGCACGCCCCTGGCCGCCGCCGACCGCGCCGCGGCGGCCATGGCCTCGGCCTCGGCGACCGTGTTGGCCAGCGGTTTCTCGCACAGTACGTGTTTGCCCGCGGTCAGCGCGGCAATCGCGATCTCGGCGTGCGAGTCGCCGGGCGTGCAGACGTCCACGATCGCCACGTCGTCGCGGTCGATGAGGTCCTTCCAGTCGCTTTCCACCGCCGCCCAGCCGAAGCGCCGCGCCGCCGCCACGGCATGATCCCTGGACCTGCCCGCCAGCGCCGCCAGCGCGGGCCGTACCGGCAGGTCGTAGAACGCGCCGACGCTGCGCCACGCCTGGGAGTGGACCCTGCCCATGAAGGCGTAGCCCACCAAGCCGACGCCCAGCGCCGGTCTGCGGTCCTGCACGTGATCTCCTCCCCCGATCAGGAATCAGGAATCAGGACTCGAATCCGAGCGGTAGGTACCGCTCGACGTTCTCCCTGGTGATGGTCTCGGACGCGAGCGTGATCGACTGCGGCACCTGGTTCTCCACGAGGTCGCCCATGCCCTTGCCCTGCGCGATCAGCCTGGCCAGCTTGACGGCGGACGAGGCCATGCTGGGGCTGTAGGTGACGGTCGCCTTCAGCACGGAGTCCGGTTTCTGGATCTCGCGCATCGCGTTGGCCGACCCCGCGCCGCCGACCATCACGAACTCGTTCCGCCCGGCCTCGTTGATCGCGGCGAGCACGCCGACGCCCTGGTCGTCGTCGTGGTTCCACAGCGCGTCGATCTTCTTGTGCGCCTGGAGCAGGTTGCTCGCCACCGAGGTGCCGGTCTCGACGGTGAACTGCGCGTCCTGCTGGGCGGTGACGCGGAAGCCGTAGGTCTTGAGCGCGTCGGCGAAGCCCTTGCTGCGGTCCTGGGTGAGCGGCAGCGTGGCGATGCCCTGGATCTCGACGATCACCGGGTCGGCGACGTTCTTCTCTTTCAGGGCCGCGCCGATGTAGTGTCCGGCGGCCACGCCCATGCCGTAGTTGTCGCCGCCGATCCAGGTCCGGTAGGAGAGCTTGTCGGGGAAGACCCGGTCCAGGTTGACGACCGGGATGCCCGCGTCACTGGCCCTGCGGGCGATCTGGTTGAGCTGCTGCCCGTCGTTGGGCAGGATCACCAGCGCGTTCACCTTGGCCGCGATCAGCGACTCGACGGCGGAGATCTGCTGGTTGACGTCGTTGGTCGGCTGGACCGGCCTGAACTCCACGTCGCCGTACCGCTTCGCGGTGGCCTCGGCGTTCTTGGCGATGGCCGCGATCCAGCCGTGGTCGGCGGCCGGGGCGGAGAAGCCGATCACCACCTTCTCGCCCGGTACGTCGTTGCCCTCGGTGGCGGCGGGCGCCGGGGAGGAGACGGCGGCCTGGGGTTCGTTGCCGGTACAGGCGGTGACGAGCGCCCCGGCGCCGACGACGGCTCCGCCGAGCAGGAAGCCCCGCCGGGCGACGTTCTCGGTCATTGCTCTCTCCTACGGGTCGCGCTGGGTCCGGGATCGGAGGCTCCGCCGTTGCAGCAGCACGGCGATGACGATGATCAGCCCCTTGGCGATGAGCTGATCGCTGGTGTTGAGGCCGTTGAGGATGAACAGGTTGGTGATCAGCGTGAAGATCAGCAGGCCGAGGATGGAACCGCCGATCGTGCCCCGGCCGCCGGTCAGCAGGGTGCCGCCGATGATCACGGCGGCGATGGCGTCCAGCTCGTACAGGTCGCCGTGGGTGGAGGAGCCGGTGGTGGTCCGGGCCATGATGATCACGGCGGCGATCCCGCAGCACAGGCCGGACAGCCCGTAAAGCAGCATGGTGTGCTTGCGTACGTCGATGCCGGCCAGCTTGGCGGCCTCGGGGTTGCCGCCGACGGCGTAGGTGCGCCGCCCGAAGGTCGTACGGTTCAGTACCACCCATCCGGCGACCACCACGGCGGCGAACACGAACACGATCGGCGGCAGGCCGAGCACCCGCCCGCTGGACAGGTCCACCAGCGCGGAGTTGCCCGGCTGGAGGAGCTGAGTGCGCCGGTCCGACATGCGCTCGGCCAGGCCACGCGCGGCCACCAGCATGGCCAGGGTGGCGATGAACGGCACCATCCGCCCGTAGGAGATGAGGAACCCGGACAGCAGCCCGGCCCCGGTGCCGACCAGTACGGCGCAGATCACCATCACCACCGGCCCGTAGGACTGCGTGGCCAGCGTGGTCGCCCACACCGAGGCGAGCGCCATCACCGCGCCCACCGACAGGTCGATGCCGCCGCCGATGATGACGAAGGTCATGCCGACCGTGATCACGCCGATGGTGGCGGCCAGCGCCAGCACGGTGACCAGGTTGGAGGTCGTGGCGAAGGTCTCCGGCACGGTCACCAGCCCGACGACCGCCAGCAGCGCGAGCGCGGCCACCAGCCCGAGGTGCCGTGCCCGTCCGACGGCGCCGAGCAGGCCGGCCCCTGTATACGGCCTGCCGGGCCGCCGGATCGAGTGGTTAGTCACCCGGTTCCTCCTTGTGCGGAGTGCCGTCCTGCGCGGCCATCACCAGGTCGAGCACCCGGTGTTCGTCCAGGTCAGCGGCGTCGGCCTGGTGAACGACCGCGCCCTCCCTGATCACCAGCACCCGATCGGCCAGGCCAAGTACCTCGGGCACCTCGCTGGAGATCAGCAGCACGCCGATCCCCGCGTCGGTGAGCCCGCGGATCACCGCGTACAGCTCGGCCCGCGCGCCGACGTCCACGCCGCGGGTCGGTTCGTCCAGGAGCAGCAGCCGGCGGCCGTTGATCAGCCAGCGGGCCAGCACCGCCTTCTGCTGGTTGCCGCCGGACAGCGTCCGGACCGGCCGGTCCGGGTCGGGCGGGCGGATGTCCAGGGCCTTGATCTGGCCGGCGGCGTCGGCGCGCTCGCGCCGCCGGTCCAGCCAGCCCAGGCGGGAGTAGCGGGGCAGGCTGCCCAGGGTGATGTTGCGGGCCAGGCTCTCCTCCAGCAGGAGGGCCTGGGCCTTGCGCTCCTCGGGGGCCAGGCCCATGCCCAGCTTCACAGCGCGCTTGACGCCGCCCCGCCGTACCGGACGCCCGTCCACGTACACCCGCCCGGTGGACCCGCGCGCCCCGTAGACGGCCTCGGCGATCTCGGTGCGGCCCGAGCCGACCAGCCCGGCCAGCCCGACGATCTCCCCGGCCCGCACCGAGAACGACACGCCGGAGCACACCCCGGGCACGGTCAGGTCCTCCACCCGCAGCACCTCCGCGCCGAACGCCGCCACGCGCCGGGGCGGGAACACGTACTCCACCTTGCGCCCGGTCATCAGCGACACGATCCGCCCGGTCGGGGTGTCGCGGGCGGGCAGCCCGGCGGCGGCGGTCCGGCCGTCCTTGAGCACGGTGACCCGGTCGCCGATCTCGCGGATCTCCTCCAGCCGGTGGGAGATGTAGACGACGGCGACGCCCTGCGCGGTCAGTTCGCGGATGACCCGGAACAGGCCGCGCACCTCGTCGTGGGCGAGCGCCGCGGACGGCTCGTCCATCACGATCACCCGGGCGTCGTGGGACAGCGCCCTGGCCATGCTGACCACCTGCTTGCCCGCGGGGGCCAGCCGGCCGACCTCCATGGCCGGAGAGATCTCCGGGTGGCCGAGCCGGGCCAGCAGCGCGGCGGCGGCCCGGTTCGCGGCGCGGCGGCGGGTGAAGCCGAAGGTCGCGTGCTCGTGGCCCAGGAACACGTTCTCGGCCACGCTGAGGCCGTCCACCAGGTCGAGTTCCTGGTAGATGGTTGCGACGCCGAGCCGGATGGCGTCGGGCGGCCCGGCCATCCGCACCTGCTCGCCGCCCAGGGTGACGGTGCCCTCGTCAGGCCGGTGCGCGCCCGCGAGGATCTTGATGAGCGTCGACTTGCCCGCGCCGTTCTGGCCGAGCAGGCAGTGGACCTCGCCCGCGCGTACCGAGAAGTCCACGCCGGAGAGCGCCCGCACGCCGGGGAAGCGCTTGACGATCCCCCGCATGACCAGCAGTTCGCTCATGACGGCCGGGCCTCCATGATCCGGTTGATGTTGTCCGGGGCGAGGTAGTGCTCGATCGCCAGCAGCCCGGCCCCGAGCGCCGCCGCGTCCACCCCGGTACGGGTGGGCGTGATCACCAGGTGGTGCGTGGCCAGCGGCAGGGACCTGCGGTAGATCGTCTCCCTGATCCCCGCCAGCAGGTGGTCGTGGACCCTGGCCAGCGCCCCGCCGATCACGATGACCTCGGGGTTGAAGAAGTTGACCAGCCCGGCCAGCACCTCGCCGATGAGCCGGCCCGCCTCCCTGACCAGCCGCAGCGCCTGGGTGTTGCCGCTCTGCACGAGCGCGACCACGTCGGCGCCGGTCTCGGCGGGGTGGCCGAGTTCGGTGAGCCGCCTGGCGAGCGCGGCCCCGCCCGCGACGGCCTCCAGGCAGGCGCTGTTGCCGCAGCGGCAGCCCGCGTCGTCGTGGCCGCTCACCCGGATGTGCCCGATGTCGCCCGCCGAGCCCTGCGCGCCGCGGTGCAGCCGTCCCCCGGCCACCACGCCGCAGCCGATCCCGGTGCCGACCTTGACGAACAGCAGGTAGCCGGTGCCCGGGAAGGCGTTGCGGTGCTCGCCGAGCGCCATCACGTTGACGTCGTTGTCGACCAGTACGGCGGCGTCGTAGCGTCCGGCGAAGAACTCGGGGACGGGATATTCGTTCCAGCCCGGCATTATCGGCGGGTTGTTGGGGCGTCCGGTGGCGTGCTCGACCGGGCCGGGCACGCCGATGCCGATGGCCTTGAGCGTGGCGGGCGCGCGTCCCGCCTCGGCCAGCAGACCCTTGATCCGCTCGTCGGCGTGGGCCAGCACGGTCTCGGGCCCCTCGGCGATCGGGATGGTGTCCTCGCGGGTGGCGAGGACCGTGCCGCCGATGTCCAGCAGGACGGTACGGCAGTGCGTCGCGCCGAGGTCCACCCCCGCGACGACGTGCCCGGCGGTGTGCAGGCGCAGGCGGCGCGGCGGGCGCCCGCCGGTGGACTCGCCGTTTTCCGTCTCCTCGACGAGCCCGTGTTCGATCAGCGCGTCGACCCGCTGCGAGACGGTGGATCTGGCCAGGCCGGTGACCTTGGCGAGGTCGGCGCGGGTGGTCGCGGAACCGGTGCCGATCAGGGTGAGGACGTCGCCGGGCGACCCGGCGACCGTTCGCTCGTCGGCGGAACCGAACGTCATGCCGAGACGATAAATAGCCACTTATCGCAATTTCAAGGGCTTAGTCGCCCGTGATAATACTGAAACATTGCCGACTTATGTTGATCGTCGAACAAAGGCGCGTGCTAAATGCGGGGACTTACGCCGACTTCCGCGATGAGGGGGATGTCCCATAACGCCGGAAAAGCGCGTAGTATACGCAAATGCCCAGCTCAACAAGGGTCACCGCGCTGCAACGTCGCAGATAGTGATCGGACGGTTAAATTTCTGCTAGAGTTTTCCACTCCCGTAGGGGCGCGGGGACGGTGTCCGCCTTCACCGCGGCCCGTCACCTGACACCGGGCTGGAGGCCATGCATGCCCGTACGGCCGCCCCTCCGAGTGGTCCAATGGGCCACGGGCGCAGTTGGACGGTATTCCTTACGCGACCTCATCAGAAGACCCGACCTTGAGCTGACCGGCGTCCTGGTCTACGACCACGACAAGGTCGGCGCCGACGCGGCCGAGCTGGTCGGCCTCTCCCCCTGCGGGATCAAGTGCACCGACGACGTCGACCAGATCATGGCCCTCGACGCCGACTGCGTGCTGCACATGCCGCTGCCGTCGTCGTTCTTCCACGGCGACCACGCGGGCGACACCGAGACGATCTCCGATCTGCTCGCCTCGGGCAAGAACGTCATCACCACCACGGGTTACGTCTACCCCAAGGCGTACGGCACGGGCGTGCTCGACCGGCTCACCGCGGCCTGCCGCGAGGGCGGCACCACCCTGCACGGCACCGGCATCAACCCGGGCTTCATGAGCGACCTGCTGCCGCTCACCATGACCGGGCTGTCCAGCCGGGTCGATCACATCTACGTGCGCGAGACGTCCGACTTCGCCGGGCATCCGTCCCGCCAGGTGGTGGTGGACCTCATCGGGTTCACCCGCGGGCCGAAGGAGTACGCGGCGGCGGTCCGCCCGTTCCGGGCCTTCCAGCGGGCGCTGTTCGCCGAGAGCGTCCAGCTCGTGGCCGACGCGCTGGGCGTGGTCCTGGACGAGGTGGAGGAGAGCGACGAGTTCGAACTCGCCACCGAGGAGTTCGAGATCGCCGCCGGGGTCGTCGGCGCGGGCACGGTCAGCGCGTCGCGCTGGGTCTTCTCCGGGCTGGTGCGCGGCATGCCGTTCATGACGGTGGAGTGCGTCTACAAGGCCGACGCCCGTCAGGCCCCGCGCTGGCCGGACCCGGGCTTCACGGTGCACATCGAGGGCGTGCCGCAGATGATGGTCACCATCGAGGAGGTCTCGCACGGTCTGGCGGGCGCGGCGGCCCACGCGGTCAACTCGATCGCCGCCGTGTGCGCCGCCCCGCCCGGCATCCGCACCGTCCTGGACCTCCCTCTCATCACCGGCAGGGGAACCGTACGGCTGGCCTAGCGGTGCGGCGCAGCCGGCCGTACCAGGTCAGGTGGCGGCCTCAGGTGGCCACGACCCCGCGCGTCACCGCCTCCACCTGAGGCGCCACCTTGTCGGCCCAGTCGCCGATCACGTCGCCGAGATCCGGCAGACGTGATTCCAGCACGGCGAGCCCCGGTGTGGGCACGAACGCGCCGAGTTCGAGCAGCAGCGGACGAAGGTGCAGTTCCACCGCGAGCGCGTGCCGCGGATCGCCCATCACCAGCAGCGGGAGCGCGGCCTTGCCGCGCAGCGCGCCGCCGGGGAGCCGGTCCAGGAACGCCTTGAGCAGCCCGGTGTAGGTCGCCTTGTACGTCGGGCTGACCACCACCAGCGCATCGGCGCTCGTGACCAGTTCCAGAGCGATCTCCAGACCCGCGGACGGTTCGGGGGAGAGCACCACGGAGGTGAGCGCGGACAGATCCACCACCTCGGGGGGGTCCGCGCGGCCGAGCCGAGCACGCACGGCTTCGGCCGCCGCCACCGCGACCCCGTGCGTGCGCGACCCGGCCCGGGGGTTGCCCACCAGGGCGACCACCGTCATGCCACCACCTCCGCCTCGAGTTCGAGGTCGTCTTCGGGAAGGTCGTACCAGTGGCGGTCGCCTTCGTACACCGACTGCTCGGGCGTGCCCGTCTGGTCCATACCGGACAAGTTACGCAGCACACCCGGGAAAGTCAATATTTCCTACTGGCTTTATCGGGAAACCGGGAACCACAGATCGGGCTCCCCTGGGACCCGCCGGGCCCGTCCCCTGGCCTCCAGCCAGACCAGGTGCGCCAGCGTCTCGTTGTTGGCGCCCCGCCGCATGAACTCCGGGATGGACTCCCAGGGCCGCGACCAGGTCAGCCGGGTCGCCGCCTTCCAGCAGCTCATCCCGTCCGCGCCCGCGAGCACCGCCTCGATCTCGCCGAGCCGTTCGCCGTGGTGGGCCATGACGTCCTCCACCCGGTCGGCCAGCTCCCTGAACCGGTACTCGTGCGCGGGCAGCACCTCCTCCACGTCCCATCCGCGTACCTCGGCCAGGGAGTCCAGGTAGTCGGCGAGCGGGTTGGCGGGCGCCTGAGGACGTACCGCCACGATCGGGGTGATCTTGGCCAGTACGTGGTCGCCGGAGAAGAGCAGCCGCCGCTCGCCGTCCACGAAGCACAGGTGGCCGGGCGAGTGGCCGGGGGTCCAGCGCGCCCGCAGGTCCCAGCCGGGCAGGCCGATCGGCTCGCCGTCCTCGATCAGCCGGTCCGGGGCCGGTTGCGCGACGAACCGCCTGATCATCGCGGCGACGCCGGCCGTCGACTCGGACGTCATCGGCGGCGCTCCGCAGCGGGCCAGGAGTGCCTGCTCGCCCGCGATCAGCCCGTCGATCGTCCCGTCATGGCCTTCCAGGAGCCGGGCGTCCGCCGGGTGCAGGCCGATCCACGCCCCGGACTCCTCGCGCACCCGGCCCGCCAGCCCGTAGTGGTCGAGGTGGACGTGCGTGACCAGTACGGCACGCACGTCCGTGATCGCGTACCCGGCGGTCGCCAGGCCGCCCGCCAGGCCCTGGTAGGCGTCCTCGGTGTCCCATCCGGCGTCGATGATCGCCACGCCGTCCGGGAGTTCGAGCGCATAGACCAGGACATAGCGCAGCGAGTCCAGGGGCAGCGGGACCGGGATCGACCACAGGCCCGGCCGTACCCGCTCGACCTCCGGTAACCCGCCCCCGCGCCACGCCTCGCGCTGCGCCGCGTTCACCGGCGTGACCATTCGCATTCGGGGCTCCTCTCGGCCGACCGCCTAGAACAAAGTTCTATCAGGGCGCGCGGCCCGGGGCGACGGCGAGAACCGCGCGGGTGCGCGGATACAGCAGCGTGGACAGCAGCATCAGCCCGCTCGCCACCGCCCAGGCCGCGCCGATGCCCACCCGCCCGGCCAGCCAGCCGAGGCCGACGTTCGCCAGGAAGCCGCCGAGCTGGAGGGCCAGCGAGTCCACCGACAGCAGCGTGGCCCGCTGGGCGGACTCCACCCGGCCGTGCATGATCTCGACGTGCAGCAGCGTGGCCGCCGACAGCCCGACGAACATGACCAGGTACGCGCCCGCCGTGGCGGCCACGCCGGCCGGACCGGGCAGCGCCGTGGAGGCGGCGAGGCCGCCGAGCGCCAGTACCGTGACCACCGCACCGGCCCTCGCCCCGCGGATCGAACCGCCCGCGATCCGCGCGAAGGCCGGGGCCAGCGCGTTGCCCGCCGCGCTCGCCGCGAAGCCCACCGCCGCGACCATGCCGTAGGCGGTGCTGCCCGCGCCTCCCGTCAGTTCGCCGAGCCGGATCGGCGTCAGCAGTTCGATCGAGCACAGCGCGATGCCCGCCGCCGCGCTGACGCCGAGCATCCGGGCCAGCACGCCGTCTCTGACCGCCACCCCGACGCCCGTGCGGATCGACAGCGGCACCCCGCGCAGCACCTCGCCCAGGCCCAGCCGTTCGCGCGGCGGCTCGGGCAGCGCGACCAGCACCACCGTCAGCAGCAGCACGGACGCCACCCCGGCCAGAACCAGGGGCGCGGCCAGCGGCTCGGCGACCACCGAGGACAGGCCGAGCGGCAGCAGTCCCCCGGTCACCACCCCCGCGCACAGCGCGATCGAGCCCATCGCCTCACCACGGGCCAGGCCGGGCTTCAGGTCGGCGTCCCGGCCCTCGGCGGCGTGCAGCGTGTCGACGTACCACGCCTGCGCCGGACCGCTGGACAGCGCCCTGGCGACGCCCTTCAGCGCGCAGCCCAGCATGAACATCGGCAGCGAATGGGCCAGCACCAGCACCGTGTAGGCGGCGGCGCTGAACGCCCCTGAGGCGGCCAGCACCGTACGCCTGCCGATGACGTCGGACAGTCCGCCGGTGGGCAGCTCCAGGACCACGACGGTGAGGCCGTAAAGGCCCATTACGGCGCCGATCTGCGCGACGCCGAGCCCGCGGCCCGCCATCAGCAGTACCAGCGGGGCCATCATCAGGCCGGGGGGTAACCAGGTCAGCGCGCTCACCAGCGCGTAGCGGCGGCGCGCGGAAACGGGGTTCACTCGGCCGGGCCTTCCAGCTCTTCGGCCGGGGCGGGCCGTCTCGGGAAGGCGGAGTAGTGGATCACGACCTGTTCGGCCGCGGGGTCGGCGGCGTCGCGGGCCGCGAGTTCGCGCAGGACGTCCTCCCACCGCCGGTACAGCTCGGTGAGCGTGGCCGGGGTCAGCCGGACGACGTCGTCGCTGATCCCCGCGGCCTCGATCCACGCAGCGCTCCAGGTCGCCGCCTGCGCCTCGAACTCCTCGTTGGACCGGATCAGCAGCTCGATCTGACGCTGCCGGATGGCAGCCACCGCCGCCCGCCCCTCCTCGGTGGCGGCCATCTCGGCGTTGTCCCAGGAGAGGTAGCGATGCACGGCCCGCCAGCGTCGCTCGCGGGCGTCGCGCTGGTCGGGGTCTTCTTCTATGAAGTCGTACTTGGCGAGTTCGCGCAGGTGGTAGCTGGTGAGGCCGGAGCTTTCCGCGACCCTGCGGGCCAGCTCGGAGGCGGTGGCGGGGCCGTCGGTGCGCAGCAGGCTGAGCAAGCGCAGGCGCAGTGGGTGGGCGACGGCCTTGAGGGTGCGCGGATCGGTGACCCGGAAGGAGTCTCGCATGGCAGGAGCGTAGACCGCAAATGAAGCTTTGCAAAGCTTCATTTGCGGTCTTTCGCGGGTGCCCCGCCCGTCGGCCGTCCCCTGATCGGCGGCCGACGGGCCCGTACGTGAGTACGCGCGCGGAGCGCGAACGGTTCAGATCGGTTGCGCCGTCGCTAGAGTGAGGCGGGTGCGAATTGAGGACGTGTGGATCGACGACGCCGTACGCGAGCTGCGGCCGGACTTCGCCGTACTACTGATGACCGTGCGCGGCCTGCGCAACGGCCCGTCCGATGACCGATCGCGGGCCTGGCTGACCGACGCCGCCGGCCGCGCGGTGGGCCCCGAGCACGAGCGGATCGAGGCGTGGCGGTCGGCGTACCGCGCCTTCGGCGCCAAGCCGCAGCGCACCCGCCCCTCGGTGGACGCGCTGATCAGGCGGGTCCAGCTTCCGGAGATCAACCTCGTGGTCGACGCCTACAACGCGATCAGCGTCGCGCACGCGCTGCCCATCGGCGGTGAGGACATCTCCCACTACATCGGCCCCGCGCGGCTGGTCAGGGCGCAGGGCGACGAGCCGTTCGACACCACGGCCGCGGGCGAGGAGGTCACCGACCACCCCGAGATCGGCGAGGTCGTCTGGCGCGACGACCAGGGCGTCACCTGCCGCCGCTGGAACTGGCGGCAGTGCGTGCGCACCCGGATCACCGAGGAGACCACCGACGCGCTGTTCATCCTGGAACGGCTCGCCCCGATGCGGCTCGACGAGCTGGAGGCCGCCGGGCGCGAGCTGACCTCGCTGCTGGACCAGATCGCCCCGGATGCGCGCACCGAAACGCGGTTGCTTACCATGGGGTGACATCCCTCTAACGAGCGGGTGACCAGGTGGGTACCGCCCGGACTGACTACCTTCGTGTGACGACTTCGGGGCGTCCTGGGAGGATCGGCCCTGTGAGCTGTCTCGGGGCTGCATCTTCCGCCGTTATGGGCGAGTAACCTTGAACAGGATCTCTTTCATCAACTACATCAACGCCGATCTGCGGAAGAGGGCGATTTCCGCCGTGTCGTCTGAGTCGTCGCGGTCTAACCCGCTGGCAAGCTTCGGGCAAAACGAGTGGCTTGTCGACGAGCTGTACCAGAAGTATCTCCAGGACCCCGAGTCAGTGGACCGCGCCTGGTGGAACTTCTTCGCTGACTACAACCCTGACTACGGGCCGAGCCGGGCGACCCCGGCGGCCCCCACCACCGCGAACGGGGCCACCACGGCTCCGTCCGCACAACCTGCCGCTCCGGCGGCGCCCGCTCCCGCACCGGCGAAGTCCCCAGCGCAAGCGAAGGAAGCACCCGCGAAGGTGGCCCCCAAGGAGCCCGCGGGCAAGCAGTCCGCCCCGGTGCCCGAAGGCGCCGAGGAGATCCGTCTGCGCGGCGCCGCCGCGCGCACGGTCACCAACATGGAGTCCTCCCTGGCCGTCCCGACCGCCACCAGCGTGCGGGCGGTCCCGGCCAAGTTGCTCGTCGACAACCGGATCGTGATCAACAACCACCTGTCGCGCGGTCGCGGCGGGAAGGTCTCCTTCACCCACCTGATCGGCTTCGCGGTCGTCAAGGCGCTCGCCGAGATGCCCGACATGAACCACTCCTACGCCGAGGTCGACGGCAAGCCGGTGCTGGTCAAGCCGGAGCACGTCGGGCTGGGCCTGGCCATCGACGTCCAGAAGTCCGACGGCACCCGTCAGCTTCTGGTGCCGTCCATCAAGTCCGCCGAGGGCATGGACTTCCGGCAGTTCTGGATGGCGTACGAGGAGATCGTCCGCAAGGCCCGCAACGGCAAGCTGGCCATCGACGACTTCGCGGGCACCACGATCAGCCTGACCAACCCGGGCACCATCGGCACCGTCCACTCGGTGCCGCGGCTGATGCCCGGCCAGGGCACGATCATCGGCGTCGGCGCGATGGAGTACCCCGCCGAGTACCAGGGGGCCTCCACCGAGACGCTGGCCCGGCTGGCGGTCAGCAAGGTCATCACGCTGACCAGCACCTACGACCACCGGATCATCCAGGGCGCGCAGTCCGGCGAGTTCCTGCGCCGGATCCACACGCTGCTGCTCGGCGGCAACGGGTTCTACGACGAGATCTTCGAGGCCCTGCGCATCCCGTACGAGCCGGTCCGCTGGGTGCCCGACATCTCGGCCACCCACGACGACGACGTGGCCAAGTCGGCCAGGGTCCTTGAGCTGATCCACGCCTACCGGGTCCGCGGTCACCTGATGGCCGAGACCGACCCGCTTGAGTACATGCAGCGCAAGCACCCCGACCTGGACATCCAGTCGCACGGGCTCACGCTGTGGGACCTGGAGCGGGAGTTCGCCACCGGCGGGTTCGGCGGCAGGCCGCTGATGAAGCTGCGCGAGATCCTGGGCGTGCTGCGCGACTCGTACTGCCGCACCGCCGGCATCGAGTACATGCACATCCAAAACCCCGAGGAACGAGCCTGGATCCAGGAGCGGGTGGAAAAGCCGCACGCCAAGCCCGACCGCGAGGAGCAGCTCCACATCCTGCGCAGGCTCAACACCGCCGAGGCGTTCGAGACCTTCCTGCAGACCAAGTTCGTCGGCCAGAAGCGGTTCTCGCTGGAGGGCGGCGAGTCGCTGATCCCGCTGCTCGACTCGGTGATCTCCGAAGCGGCGGGCGACGGCCTCGACGAGGTCGTCATCGGCATGGCCCACCGCGGGCGGCTCAACGTGCTGGCCAACATCGTCGGCAAGTCCTACGGGCAGATCTTCGGCGAGTTCGAGGGCAACCTCGACCCGCGCAGCGCGCACGGATCCGGCGACGTGAAGTACCACCTGGGCTCCTCGGGCGACTTCGTGTCCCCCGACGGCCAGAAGATCGTCACCTCCGTGGTCGCCAACCCCTCCCACCTGGAGGCGGTCGACCCCGTGCTGGAGGGCGTCGTCCGCGCCAAGCAGGACATCCTGGAGCGCGGCGAAGAGGGCTTCACCGTGCTGCCGCTGCTGGTCCACGGTGACGCGGCGTTCGCCGGTCAGGGCGTCGTGGCCGAGACGCTGCACCTGTCGCAGCTTCGCGGCTACCGCACCGGCGGCACCGTCCACGTCGTGGTCAACAACCAGGTGGGCTTCACCACCTCGCCCGCCTCGTCCCGCTCGTCGGTGTACGCCACCGACGTCGCCCGGATGATCCAGGCGCCGATCTTCCACGTCAACGGCGACGACCCGGAGGCGGTCGTGCGCGTCGGGCGGCTGGCCTACGAGTACCGCCAGGCGTTCCGCAAGGACGTGGTGATCGACCTGGTCTGCTACCGCCGGCGCGGCCACAACGAGACCGACAACCCGAGCTTCACCCAGCCGCTGATGTACGACCTGATCGACGCCAAGCGGTCCACCAGGAAGCTCTACACCGAGGCGCTGATCGGCCGCGGCGACATCACGGTGGAGGAGGCCGAGCAGGCGCTGCGCGACTACCAGGCGCGGCTGGAGCAGGCGTTCACCGAGACCCGCGAGGCGGCCAAGGAGCACACCGGCGAGTTCCCGCGGCCGAGCGACCCGGAGGTGGTGCCGTGGTCGCACGGCGACACCGGCACGGCGATCACCGAGGAGACCGTCAAGCGGGTCGTGGAGACCCAGCTCAACCTCCCGGAGGGCTTCACCGTCCACCCGCGCCTGGCGCCGGTCATCCAGCGCCGCGGCAAGATGGTGGCCGAGGAGACCATCGACTGGGCGATGGGCGAGACGCTGGCGTTCGGGTCGCTGCTGATCGACGGCCACCCGGTGCGCCTGGTCGGCCAGGACTCCCGGCGCGGCACGTTCGGCCAGCGGCACGCGGTGCTGGTCGACCGGGTCACCGGCGAGGAGCACACCCCGCTCAAGACGTTCAACCAGGGCATCACGAAGTTCTACGTCTACGACTCGCTGCTGAGCGAGTTCGCCGCGATGGGCTTCGAGTACGGCTACAGCGTCGTCCGGCCGGACGCGCTGGTCGCCTGGGAGGCGCAGTTCGGCGACTTCGTCAACGGCGCGCAGACGATCATCGACGAGTTCATCGCGGCCGGTGAGCAGAAGTGGGGTCAGCGCTCCTCCGTGGTGCTGCTGCTCCCGCACGGCTACGAGGGCCAGGGCCCTGACCACTCCTCCGCCAGGATCGAGCGGTTCCTGCAGCTCTGCGCCCAGGACAACATGACGGTCGCGCAGCCCTCCACCCCGGCGAACTACTTCCACCTGCTGCGCTGGCAGGTGCTGTCCAACCGCCGTCGCCCGCTGGTGATCTTCACTCCGAAGTCACTGCTGCGGACGAAGGCGGCCAGTTCGCCCACCGCCGAGTTCACCTCCGGCTCCTTCCAGCCGGTCATCGGCGACGCGAAGGTGGACGCGGGGGCGGTCCGCAAGGTCGTGCTCAGCTCCGGCCGGGTCTACTACGACCTCGCGGCGGCCCGCGACAAGCGCGGCAGCGAAGATGTCGCGCTGGTCCGCCTGGAGCGGCTGTACCCGTTCCCGACGGACGAGCTCCAAGCGGAGCTGTCCCGCTACCCGGCCGACGCGGAGCTGGTCTGGGCCCAGGACGAGCCGGTCAACATGGGCCCGTGGCCGTACCTGACCCTCAAGCTCGCCGAAAACCCGGACACCTTGGGCGGCCGCCCGATCCACCGGGTCTCCCGCAAGCCCAACTCCTCCCCGGCCACCGGCTCCCACGCCGCCCACGACCACGAACTCGAAACCATCCTCGACTCCATCTACTCCTGACCCCAAGGGAAAAGGCCCCCTCCGGGGGGCCTTTTCCTTTTTCCCCTCCTCACCGGCCATCCATCGCCCGCAGGCACCGCACCATCAACGTTCGACCGCCCCCGGTGCCCCGCGAGCGCCGGTCATCCCGTCGGCATCAGACATCCTCACCACTGCCCGGCACCGCCGGCGTCGGCCTACGCCCCGATCAATGGCCTCCAGCCGCCGATGCCGCCGCTACTGAGCTCCACCCATCGGGTCACTTTTACGAGATGCGCTTCGCGATCAAGACTTTGCCGCAGAACGCGACATAGCCGGATCTGTCGAGCCCGTCAGGACCTTTGACCACTTCTTGGCGGCCAACCCGGCCACTTCTTGGTGCCAACCCGGCCACGCCCCGCCGCGAAAGCCGGATCACCTTGGCCGCCCTCGCTCAGACGACCCGGCGCATCCGCCTGGGCACGCGTGCACGACCGGCGTCCAGCCGTACTGGCCAACATGGCCGCCACCCTCGACGTCGTCTCCAGCGGACGCCTGGAGCCGATATGAGGAGTCCGCCACGCTGCATGGTGCGCATGCGTACCGGGACCGCTCCCCTCCGCCCATGGGCATCGGCCCCATTGCGGGATTCCGCCGCGCGCGACGTGCTGCACACCGGCACCGCGCCGAGGCGGCGGGATACGTCCGGCATTCGGATCTCCTGCTCGATACACCACAACGGCCGCCATCGCACAGGCGTTCGCCGAAGCGGGCGCGGACCTCGCGATCGTCCACTTGCGACAGCCCTCCAAGACGAACTGCCCCGCCACGGCCGGACCGGGCAGAGACGCGGCAGCCCCCTGCCACGACGTTCGGCGGACCGTCGAGGCAAGGGGCTGTTGCGGTCGTGGGACCGCTGGGGCGCCGGGCCGGCCCCGCGCGGGGCGGGGGCTGTCATCGCACGGGGCCGGCCGGCGCGGTCTCAGGCGTCGTCGTCGGAGACGCGGGATGCGCCGTCGCAGGACTGCTTCTGGCGACTGAGCAGCGCCACGACTCCTCCACACGTGGTGACCGGCAGCGACACCGGTTCCACGATCTCGTCATTGAAGATCACCACGTCGCCGATGAGCGACGGGCGCGGAGCCGCCGGTGCGGCCTGCGCGGCCTCCGGCGCCTCCGCGGGCTCTGCCGCCTCGGGCGCTTCGGCCGCCGGGGTGGTCCCCGTCGTACCGGCCCCCGGGACGGAAGCGGGCCCCGCCGGGGCCTGCGCCGCAGGTGGGGGCGTGAGCGCGAGGACCCGGGCCTTTGGGACCTGGGCCTTTGGGACCTGGGCCTGGTACGCACCGGCCGACGCCGGTATCGCCGCGGCCAGTACCCCCGCGAAGGCGAGCCCGCAGGCCACCGCCCCCAGCCGGATCAGGCGATACGCCGGTCTTGACCGGTGTTCGGCTGGTCCGCGACGTTGCCCATCGCGCGGTTGCCCGCATGCTGGGGACGTCCGCCCTGCATGAACCGGTCGATCAGGGCCAGCGCGACCGCCGAAAGAATGAATGTCAGGTGGATGAGTGTCTTCCATAGAAGTTCCCTGTCGGTGACGGCCGGACGGCCGGCGTTGATGAATATCTGCAACAGGTGAATGGATGAGATGCCGATGATCGCCATGGCCAGTTTGACCTTGAGCACGTTGGCGTTGACGTGGGACAGCCATTGCGGCTGGTCCGGATGTCCCTCGATGCGCAGCCGGGAGACGAAGGTCTCGTAGCCGCCGATGATCACCATGATCAGCAGATTCGAGATCATCACGACATCGACCAGGGCGAGAACGATCAGCATGATGGTGGTCTCCGCGGCCTTGCCGCCGAACCCCAGCACGATCAGGTGTTTGAGCTCCACCATGAAGCGCCAGACGTAGACCACCTGGGCGACGATGAGTCCAAGGTAGAGCGGGGCCTGAATCCATCGGCTGAGGAACATGAAGTAACCCAGCCGGCTCGTCGGCGTTTCCTGTGCGTTCGGTGCGCTCGGCACCGGGTGGAGGGCGGGCACCGCGGACCCCTACTTCGGTGGTGGGATGACGTAGATGGTGGGCTGCTCGACGAGCACGTCGAAGATCAACCAGCCGACCGGGTCACTTATCCCGGACTGGGCGTGGGCGGCGGGAGCCGGGGCGATCGCGGCGACGGCGAGGGTCGCCGTGGCCGCGGCACCGACGATCACTGCTCGAATGTTCACGCGACTCCTTGGATTACGTAACGGGAAGGGGCTGTCACGCTAGGTATCCGGCAAAGTGCCGCCCGAAACCTTGAGTAAATGACTGAATCTTCTTCTACGAAAAGCAGCCCGGAATATCACGGCAGGAAAGGCCGCCGGGTGTCGCCACCCGGCGGCCCGTTGTCGTGAATTCGGCTCAGGGGGCGGGGGCCAGACAATTCACCAGCGGCGCTTCCGCCGGCGCGCCGGTCAGGGCGGCGGGATCGCCCGCCACGGTCGAGAGCTCGGTGGCGCCGGTCAGCGCGCAGTTGAGCAGGTCAGAGGGATTGATGGCCGCGGACGCGACCGAAGCGGCCGAGGCGGCGGCGAGCAGGCCGCCGGTGAAGGCAGCGATAGTGAATATTCGGGCAATGGGGCGCATGTCGAACCTCCTGGATCATGGAATGAGCGCCTCTACTTGCATTACCCAGAGTATGCTCTCGATAACGCTGCGTCCTAGATTTGGTACGATCCGATTCTCCCCCCGTACCGGGCAAACCCATTTATCTCGACAGAGCCGTCAACTGCTACTTTTGGTGCTGATTAACGGGCCGTCGCCCCCGGATCGGGCACACGGCACGAACGGCGAGGAGGGCGATGTACTTCACCGATCGGGGCATCGAGGAGCTCGTGGAGCGCCGCGGCGAGGAAGAGGTCAGCGTGACCTGGCTGGCCGAGCGGCTGCGGGAGTTCGTCGACCTCAATCCCGACTTCGAGATCCCGGTCGAGCGCCTGGCGACCTGGCTGGCACGGCTGGACGACGACGAGGACGAGTAACCCGCCGCACGGCCGGCGGCAGACGGCCCCTTCGGACCGAAGACGCGATACATCTTGACTTTTGGCAGACGCGACATATCGTGTCTGTTACAAGGCGATGTGACGCGAGAAGGGTGAAGCGGGCCATGCCAAAGTGGACCATCGATGGGCCGGAGCAACTGACCTTCGGCCCCGTCAGCAAGGTGAACGTATGGATCGTGGCCGGTCGGTTGTCGGTGCTGGCCAGCGAGGGCCCGCCCAGCCTGGAAGTGAGCCAGGTGGGTGATCCGCCGTTGACCGTCACCCTCGACGACGACGGCACGCTCACCATCGCCTACAAGGACCTCACCTGGGACGGCCTGCTCGGCTGGCTGCGGTCGAAGCGGCGGGTCGCCCAGTTGACGAT
This sequence comes from Spongiactinospora rosea, assembly GCF_003315795.1. GTDB lineage: Bacteria > Actinomycetota > Actinomycetes > Streptosporangiales > Streptosporangiaceae > Spongiactinospora > Spongiactinospora rosea. Next base: position 74,421 of record NZ_QMEY01000023.1, on the reverse strand, counting down.
CACCGCGCCGCGCGACTGCCCGGTACAGGCCGGGGTCGTCTCGGCCTCGGCGCTGGTGGCCGGTTTCGAGCAGCGCACCAGCGTGAAGAGCGTCTCGGGCGAGATCGTGCTCGACGGGGTGAGCGGCGACATCCACGCGGAGACGGTCTCCGGCGACGTGGAGAGCCGCGGCCTCACCGGCGACCTGTCGTTCACCAGCGTCTCCGGCGAGCTGACCGTCGCCGACGGGCGTCCGCGCCGGCTGCGGGCCAAGACGGTCAGCGGCCGGATCACCGCCGACCTCGACCTCACGCCCACCGGCCACGTCACCCTGAACAGCATCTCGGCCCCGATCGTCGTACGGGTCCCGCGCGACGTCGACACCGACGTGACCCTGCGTACCACCTCCGGCCGCCTGGACAGCGGCTTCCCGGAGCTGCGCAAGATCCAGAGCGACTTCCCGGCGCCGATACCCAAGGCGTTGCGGGGCAGGCTCGGCGGCGGCATGGCGTCGCTGTCGGCCACCACGGTGTCGGGTGACGTCGCCCTGCTGGCGCGCGACAAGTCCGACGCCGACGACTTCATCCGAGGGGACTTCCTGACCGGCGACCTCCTCGACGACGTCGACGATCTCGATGACCTGCACGACACCACCACCGATCCGCGCACCACCAAGAACACGGAAGGCGAGGCGGACGCACGATGAGTCCCGTCTTCGGCCACGGCAGGCTCCGGCTCTACCTGCTGAAGCTCCTCGAGGAGAGCCCGCGCCACGGCTATGAGGTGATCCGGCTGCTCCAGGACCGCTTCCTCGGCGTCTACTCCCCCTCCCCCGGCACGATCTACCCGCGTCTGGCCCGCCTGGAGGACGAGGGCCTGGTCACCCACGAGGTCATCGAGGGCAAGAAGGTCTTCTCGCTGACCGACAAGGGCCGGGCCGAACTCGCCGCCCGCATGGACGAGATCGCCGACCTGGAGGTCGAGATCTCCCGCTCGGTGCGCGACATCGCCAGGGAGGTCAAGGAAGACGTCCGCGACACGGTCAAGTCGCTGCGTGAGGAGCTCACGCAGATGGCGCGCGACGTACGCCGCGAGACCACCGCGGGAATGGACGACGGCCGCGGGCGGGCCGCCAAGCAGAAGGCCGAGTGGAAGCGCCTGCAGCACGAACAGCAGCGCGAGTGGCAGCGGCTGGCCAAGGAGCACAGCGAGCAGTGGCGCAGGCAGGCACGCAACCTCCGCGACGAGAGCGAACGCTGGACCGGCGAGTGGCGCCGCGTCTGGAGCGACGTGTGGACCACCTTCGGCGGAGTCCAGGACCCGGGCCACCAGGCCGACCTCGACATCGAACTGGGCGACGCCCTCGCCGACTTCGTCGCCCGCGTCCGCCAGGACGCCTCCGACACCCCCCTGACAGAGGCGGCGATCGAACAGTGCCGCGCCATCCTCACCGAGGCGGGCACCCGAATCCGCGACGTCCTCCGATGATGACCTTCGGAAGCCTCCGCCTCCCCATCCTCGGCTCCGCCTTCCCCCCCACCCCGCCCCAAGCACAGCGGTACGAGCCCGGCGCCAGCCAAGCGCCACAACCACGACCCGACGCCACCCGAAGGCGAGAGCCACCGGCACAGCACGAGCCCAACGGGAGCCCCAAAACACCCGCACGGCAACAGCCCGACCACAGACATGAGCCGGCGGCTCTGCACAAGCCCGGCATCAACCGTGCCCCCCAGGCACAGCACGACCTCAGCCGCGGACACGGGCTCTCGACGCGCTACAAGCCCGGCAAGCTGAAGCCCCCCAGGCCACGGGCCACGCCCGTTCCAGCCGTACGCGGATGCGTACGCCACAGCACGGGTACCAAACCACCAGCGAGTGCAACATTCATTCCGCCAGCCGCCAGCTCAACACCACAACCGCCCATCCCGGCCCCCGCCCGTGTCCAGGGTCACGTCCACGGAGGTGGTGTATGAAACAGCCTGCGCGTGATCCTGTTCGGCCAGGTTAAGCGGTAAGTGTCCGCGGCAACGGGTCTTGTGCCGGTGTGTCGCCGTCGATCACCCGGAGCCGGGCTTTGGCCAGCACGTCCAGACCCATGTAACAACGCCCTTCCACCCACTCATCGGTCTGCTCGGCCCAAACGGCGCCGACCAGGCGGATGATCGCCGCGCGATCCGGGAAGATGCCGACCACATCGGCGCGGCGGCGGATCTCCTTGTTCAGCCGCTCTTGAGGATTATTCGACCAGATCTGCCTCACGCAGATGGCGCGCGACGTACGCCGTCCCAGGGATGCCCCGCCCTCTGGGACCTGGCCGGATCTAGCCGAAGCTCGCCCCATACGTTGAACACGATCTCGCCGAACCGGCTGTTCAAGCGCCGCGAACAACGAATACGACATCCATCCCAGCAGCCGCATGCTCAGCACCAAAGCCGGGGCCCGCGAGTCCCACCCGCCGTACACCCAACGACAACCACCCAAACCCGGACATGATTCACACGGCGAGCCCTTCACGACCTGCCCGCCCAGCCCCACCCGCACCTCACACAACGAACACGATTCCCCGAACCGGCCGCCAAACAATCAACAAGCACGCCGCCCACCCCAGCAACCGCAGCCCGGCCACTGCGAGTCCCACCCGGCCGTATAGCCAACGACAACCAGCCGAGCCCAAGCACGACCCAACCCTTAAAGTCTGGCCGGCGCTCGCCCCACACGGTGACACGATCTTGCCGAACCGGCTGCCAGGCGTACGACGTCCTTCTAGCCGCCGCAAGCCCGGCACCCCGAGTCCCACCCCGCCATATGGCCATATCGGCAACCGGCCAAGCCCGGATATGACCCACGGCGGGCCCTTCAGAACCTGGCCGGATATGTCCGATCAGCCCAGCCCATGCCTCACACGGTGAACACGACCTTGCCGAACAGGTCACCCGCCGCCATTGCCGCGAACCCGTCACGGGCGTCGGCAAGCGGCATCGTCCGGTCGATCACCGGCCGTACTCCGGTCTGCTCCAGGAACGTGGCCAGCCGGGCGAGCTGGTCCCGGTCGCCCATCGTGGACCCGACCACCGAAAGCTGCAGGAAGAACACCCGGTTCAGCTCGGCAGACGGGGCATAACCGCTGGTCGCGCCGGAGACGACGATCCGGCCCCCCGGCCGCAGCGACTTCAGCGAGTGCGACCAGGTGGCCTGACCGACGGTCTCCATGACGGCGTCCACGCGTTCCGGGAGCCTGGCTCCGGTCTCGAACGCCTGCTCCGCGCCGAGCTGGAGGGCACGTTCCCGCTTCTCCGGCGCCCTGCTCGTGGCCCACACCCGATAGCCGCCCGCCCGGCCGAGCGCGATCAGCGCCGTGGCGACGCCTCCACCCGCGCCCTGCACCAGCACGGTCGAGCCAGGTTCGAGGCCCGACTTGGCGAACAGCATCCGGTAGGCGGTCAGCCACGCCGTCGGCAGGCACGCCGCCTCGGCGAAGGAGAGGGCGGCCGGCTTGGGCACGAGGTTCCGCCGGGGCACCGCGACCCGCTCGGCGAACGTCCCATCGTGTACTTCGGAGAGCAGCGACCGCTTCGGGTCGAGCGTCTCGTCCGACCCGGAGCCGATCACCGCGTGCACGATGACCTCGTTACCGTCCTCGTCCAGGCCGGCCGCATCGCAACCGAGCACGATCGGCAGGCGGTCCTGGCTGATCCCCACCCCCTTCAGCGTCCAGAGATCATGGTGATTCAGCGAGGCCGCCTTGACGGTGACCGTCGTCCACCCGTCCGGGGTCTCGGGGTCCGGATGCTCGCCGAGCGTCAGCCCAGCGAGCGGATTGTCGGGATCGGTCTGCGTGGCTGTAACGGCGAACATGGCCGCACCCTACCCACGCCATCCCCCATCCCTCGGCCCCACCCCCGACAGCAGAGATCACACCCCATCCGCGAACTCGGCACCCCATCACCACCTCCCCGCAGTTACGCGCACCGAATACGGCGAACAGATCCGCCGAACAGCACCTGCCGCCACGGCCACGAACCCGCCACGAACGTCAGTGATCACCAGCCGCACTCCGACCTGCCCCACAAACGGCCAACCCCGCGAACCGGCCCCAGATCGCCCATCGCGGACCCCGACCGCGGAAAGCCACTACACGACCTTGCCGAGCAGGTAACCCACCACCACAGCCACGAACCCGCCGGAGCGTCAGCGAGCGACATCGCCCGGACGATCACGAGCCGCACTCCGACCTGCCCCACAAACGGCAACCGGGCGAACTGGCCCCAACCGCCCACCGCAAAGCCGACCACGGAAAGCCACAGCACAAACCTCGCCGCACAGGCAACCCCACCGCCACGGCCGCCAACCCACCGCAGGCGTCGGCGAGCTTGGACAGGCTCCAGGTGGAGAACGCGGTGATGCCTCACTCGGCGAGGTCGTCTGGGCAATCAGGCAGATGCACTGCCACCCCCACTCACTGATCCTCTTCGGACGGCCCCCGCTCCATTTTGGGTCACGGGCCTCAAACCCCCGCTCGTTGAACGCGTGCACGACCTGGCGCACATAGTCTTCGCTGACCTGTTCAGCGTCTTGATCGCCGAAGCTGGGCAGCCTTGCGCGGACATCAGCACGACGATCGCCCGCCACAGCTTCACCAGATCCTTGGCCGTTCGGGTGATCTTCTGCAGGCACCGGCCTTCCTTCATGGATCAGGCGCTGACGAACACCTCGGGCGTGCGTACCACGACCACCTCCCAGACCCAGACCTTCTCCGGGCAAGGGCTGGCGCGCTCACTCATCGAAATCAATAACCCAAGCAAAGTTCGGAGACGTGACACTAGCCCAATCGCCCACCGCGGGCTCGACCACCCGAAAGCTGCAGAGAGAACACTGGTGCAGCCCTTCTCGGTCACCGCCAACAGGTAGTTGCGTACCCTGTTCTCAGTCGTGAACAGCCTGCGCGCGATATCGACCACCATCGCCCACCCTCCGCCTCCCGCAGCACGTCTCCCCCACGCGGGTCGGGACCACCCACTGTGCAGCGACGGCGAGCTTGGCTCGATGGCGCGCTCGCCGCTCATGACCCGAGGTACGGCGTCCACCAACTTGACTACAAGGACACCCTTCACAACGACCCCTAGCCGCCCAGCGGCCAGCGCCCGGGTCCGGCGGCCCGGGCGGCCGAAGGCGGTCACGATGATCAATGGCCGCTCATTCAGTCACTGGGCCACATTTCCTGTAGAAGGTGGGCGTGCCCGCGAAGTGCTCATGGGTGCCCCGCCTCGTACACCGCTCATAGGAGTTCGACGTGCAAGCCGCGTAGCAGGCGGTCGGTGTAGCCCTCGCTGGCCGCGATAGCCACCATGACGCCGCCCTTGCAGTCGATCGCGTTGTAGCGGCGTGCGCCCACCGATGGCGGAACCGGTAGGCCTGGGCCGCACTTCGGGACCGGTGCGAGGACGACCAATGGGCGTGTGCCGCCGCCGAACCAGAGTTGTGGGCCCAGGGTGATGCTCCCCAGCAGGTCGCCGGGCCGGGCCAGCTCGACCGGCTCGCTGGCATGCAGAACCAGAAATCCCTTCTTATCCACCTTTCCGCGAATGCGCTTGGCGAGATCCATCCGCTGATCGAACGTCGGCCCGTCGCGGATAGGGTCGCTGAGCGCCATCGACCACGATCCGAAGTCGAACATCATGATGTAGCCCCGGCCCCGGACCGGGCTCTTGGCCCATAAGCTCACGTTCGAGGTGAGGCTGCGCAGCATGTCCTGCCCGGGCTCTGCCTCGCTTTCGCCGGGAAGCGGGGCGACCAGCCGGTACAGCTTCCCGCCCTTTTCCGCACGTACACCGATCACCGGTCTGATACCGAACTCGGCCAAGTCGAGGCCGGCGGGATAGCTGAGCCGGGCCCGGGTGCCGTCGGGGAAGGTGACTTCGACCACCTTGCGCCCGTCGTCGGTCTTCGGATCGGGGAGCAGGTAGTTGGGCCGCTGTTCCCTTGTGGGGCCGACCAACGTGGGTGATGTCAACGTCGTTTGCGGAAGTGACGGCTTGGCTTCGCCCCGGCTTTTGATGACTCCGACCACCGGAATACCCACCAAGACGAGGAGCGCCCCGGCGACGATCAGGCCGCCCCAACGCGAGCGCGATCCCGCCTCGATGATGTCATTCCGGCCGCCGCCGACCACGTGCCTCGGCCACCTCGTCACAGGTACGGCACACGCCTGGGTGGCGGGTGCCCGTAACGTAAGTTCAGTTCAGCGGGTGCCGCATACGCAACCCCTTGAACTGGGCGAAATCTGCATCGCAGGTCACGAATTCACAACCATGCTCGATGGCGAGCGCGGCAAGGTAGGCGCCCGGAACCGCCTTGCCCGACGCGTCCGCCTCCGCACACAGCCGCTCGAATATCTCCCAGTGCCGCCGCCCGGGCGCAACCACCACCGCACGCGGCTGATTGCGCACCACGGCTGCGAACTTCAGCGCGTCGCCGACCGGATCGGGATCCTTATAGATCCGCTGGTCGGTGACGATCCTCACGAAGCTGTTGACCACCAGATCACTGACCGCATAGGTCTCCTCCCCATTAACCATCTCCTCAACGAACGCACGGAACTCGGTGTGGCGCTCGGCCTCCGGCCGGAAGGCGTTGACCAGCACCTCGGTATCAGCGAGACGCATCGCTGGTCACCCCTTCGATGGTCGTGTCCGTCTCCAGGGAGTCCATGACCTGGCCCCAGCCTTCACCGGCGGCCAGCCGGGCGGACAGCCACGGCTGATGCCCGGGCACAGCATGCGAAAGCGGCAGCACCACCCGAAGGCGCTCATCGTCGTGAGCCGCGCGGTTGAGCAGTTGTCGTAAGGCGTCCTCCATCACCGAGTTGAGGCTGCGTCCGTGCTCCGCCGCGTATGCCTTCGCTTCCTCCAAAAGCGAGTCATCGAGACGGAAGGTTGTCCTTCGCATGGAGCCAGCATGCCAGTACGACATCATGATGTCAACACGGAACGTAATGGCTCGACCACACAAGGTGGTGCAAGTGTAAAGGAACGCCGTCGACGAGGGCACGGTGATCCATGCACATCACCCGAGCAGCAGCAACGGGCCGCCCGGCAGTACAACAACGCGCCCGCCCTGGGGGCACCGAGACACCCGACCCCTTATGTCCGCACCGTCCCCTCGCCAGCCGTCATGCAAAATCAGCCTGCTGCGGGCCGACAGGGCCTCGGCACGTACGAGCGGGAACGTCCCTGCGCGCAGTTGCAGCCAAGCCGGCCTATGCAGAAACCGCCCCTATCTCGACGATCCCGAACAAAAGCGCCGAACGCCCGGCTACTGTCGTTAGAGGCGTTGCCCGTAGACCCGGTACCAGGCGGTGGGCATGCCAGCACCGGCCAGAGTCCCTACCAGCGAAGATCTATGCCATCCCGAGTGCCTACCGAAGCATCGGCGCCGGGGAGGATATAAAGGTCGTGGGGTTGGCTGCAGACCGAGCCCATGGCGCTCGGTCTGCTCACTGCTCACCGGCCGACATCGTCGTGATGTGTCCACATGCCGTCGGCGGACGGTGTAGAGGCCGCCCGCCGTACACATAATCGCACTTACCGATTTCGGCCTGACAAATACGCATTTGCCCTACTTAATGCGCGGGCGCGCCAGGCTCCCCTCATAAGACCTTGCCTCGCCGAAAAGGCGCCCTCAGCGGTCCCTGCTGTCCGCTGCGGTAACGCCACCATGGCCTCTTCGATACCGCTTTCTCCGAAGACCCTCATCCGCCTTCTGTCGAATGCCGGGTCAGTGGTCCGCTTTACTTGTCGGGCAAAGCGGCGACTATGGCGATCTCGACGAGCTGCCAGGGTAGCCAAGGGAGGCCACCTCAGCAGGGTGGACGTGTGCGGGCCGCGCTCCAGCCCGGATGCGCACACGATCTCCCATACGTCGCTCAACGGCCCCCGGCTCGGGCGATACGACGTACACCGTCGAGGCCACCACATCGGGCACCCCCTCCCCCACCTCCGCCAATGCCGTCTCCATATTGGCGATGACCTGCCGGGTCTGAGCTACGACATCCCTTCTCCCACGAGCTTTCCATCTGCGTCCAGTGGCATGGCCCTCCGCCATGAACGCCAGCCGCCGCCCTGCTTCGACCACAGCGGCATGGGCGTAGTCCGGCGGCGGGAACAGCGTCGGAACGATCATTCTTTCCGCCGTAGTGACCAGCCTTACCGAAATTCGGCCGGACTGTATCCCAATCAACGGGCGAAGGTCCACTCCAGGTGGCGGAGGCCAAGCTCCTCGTAGCGCCGAGCCGAAGGGTTGCGTATCCCGTAGGCCAGGTCCTCAAGCAGCGCGCAGCGCGCGTAGAACACGGCCCGCTCCCTGACGATCTCGCCCGGATAATGCGCCAGGCTCAGCTCGAACACCTCCGGCCCCAGGTCCCGGAATATCAGGGCGAAGTCCACGGCCGGGTCGGTGACCGCCGCGTCCGTCCAGTCGATCACCCCTGTGATCGTGTCGCCGTTGACGAGGATGTGCTCACTGCCCAGGTCGTTGTGGCAGAGCACCAGCTTCTCCGGCTCGGCGGGCGGCGTGACGTTCAGAAAACGCTCGACGGTACGGCGGGCGGTCGCCGGTATGTGACCGGCGGCCACCTCGTAGTTCTCCGTCGCCTCGGCCAGCCATTCCGCCAGTGGAGCCACGTCTTCGGGCACCGACGTCACCGCCCGATGAACGCTTCCCAGGAACTCCCCCAAGGGGGCGGCCAGCTTGCTGACGTCAGTGGTCAGTGCGGTCTGAAGAGGTGTTCCGGGGAGCTTGGCGTACGCGATGACCCCCGCCTCGGCATCGGCGAACACGACTTCCGGAACCGGCAACGTGCCGCATTCCACAATGGCCCGCAGCACTTCGACCTCGCGCCGGGTCATTTCGGGGTCGACTTCCTTGCTACTCCGTACGATCAGATTCCCGTTGACCTCGTAGGCGAGGTTGTCGAGCCCTTCCCCCAGTTTCACCAACGTCCGGACCGCGTACCCCGGCAGATGCCGCCCGACCAGCGTCTTGATTTCCTCGATCACCCTCGCATGCTAGCTTTCCGAGCAAGGCTCGACCTGCGGCGACTCCTGCCGGCAGCCCAAGCCGGCTGGAGAGTCGCACCCCAACGACGGCCGGTACGACCACCGGCATGGCCGGAGGCGGGCCTATGGCGTCATGCCTCTGGCCGCAGCATCCAGCGCAACGAATCGAAAATGATCGACATTTCGCTGAGGTCACCCATCAGGAACCGAATCTCGTAAGCGTCCGCGATCCGGTCCAGTTCCTCAAAAAGAATCCCCGTATCACCGTGCAGTGCGGCCGGGATGGCACGGGCGTTCCTGAACTCCATGTCCAGCAGATGGCTTTCGACCCGTACGCTCATTTCCACGGCATCGATACTGGTGCTGAATCTCCGTACCAGCCCGTCATGGAGGCTCGCCGCGTTGGCGAACTCGCGAATCTCCCGCGGCGCACAGCGCAGCATGGCGGCCAGATGAACCTGGTACTCCTCGACGACACGCCGGCATTCAGCTAGATCCATCTCACCCGCGAAAGCGGGCGTGAACCATTTCATATAGTGCATTCATTCTTCAGGCGGAGTGGGCTGCACGCACACGAACCGCGTCCACCCTGCCCCAGATCAGCGGCCGAAGCCCGCCCGGACCCATCGAACCCATATCCCGACAGACCGGCACCCCATGCCGGTAGTGGGCGAAGACCTGCATCTCCCCCTCGGCCCCCTGCCGGCAACAGTCCAGACCATCAGAAGGATCGAGGAAAACATACTCACTGCCGCGGTGCATGCACGCGCCAAGCGAATGAACGGCCCGCGCCCACTCCACGGCGGCCCTGCCGTCATCCGCTCTCCAAGCCGACCCTTCGGCGGCCTCCTCTGGCCGACCAAGCCTCCGCGTCCGCCACCTGGCCGCCCCCTGCTCAGCGTCGAACAGGTTGGTGTCGAAGTGCGGCCGATCGATGACGACCACCGTCCCGGCCCTCCGCTGATACGACAACCCCCACAGCAGCCGTCCGGCCAGCGGCACTCCCCGCACGTCCGTCCCAGGCCGCAACGTCAGCACGGTGAAGTCTCGCCCATCGGCCCGCACGACCTGCCGCCAGAGCTTCAACCGCTTCCCCACCGCCACCTGACCACCCGTTCCTTATGGCATCACCTGCCTCGCACTTCCATGGAAACTCCGCCACAGCCACCACCACAACTGGATTTCGGCCTGGCGGCGCCGCCCAGTGGCGGCGCAATCACAGCGGGTTCACACCAGGCCATGACAAGCTCGGCAATCAGGTGCGGAGCATTGCGCACAGCGGAACACGAGAATGATCAACGCGGCTATGCTTGGGCCAGAAACCACTGACCCGACTTCGACGGTTCCCCGCAATGAGCAGCCGTCATTGGAGGCGGCCGGCAGCCCTGAGGCCGGCAGCGCGCCGATGATATCGAATGAGATTGGGCCTGACGACCATGGCACGTTTCAGCGGAGAAAAAAGTCGCGCCAGGCGCATAGCGACCAGCCTTGGGCTGGCATCGCTTCTCGCAGCCGTAATCGGAGCTCTCGTGCTGACCCTCCTGTATTTCACGGCCGGGGGCGTATCCGCCTTTTGTGACTTCAATGAGAAAAAGCAGCTCGCCGTGATCGCAGGCGCAATGAACGACTCATTACCAAAGAAGTGGGTGACCGTAGAGCGATACGAGGGCGCCGGCTGCGAGCCGCCCGATTCCGGCTCATCCGACCAGCCCGAATTATCTACGCTTCACATGAGGCTGGTCGCCAAGGTGGACCTGCAAGAAGTGGTCGATACGATGAAAGCACACCAATGGATGCCCACTACCCGAGAGGAGGCGGACTGGTACGGCATCGACTCTGCCGGTACAGGGGGAACCATTCTGGTAAAGGACATGAACGGGCAAAGAGTATACGCGTTACTGACAGCGCGAAAGACGATCGAGCTCAGCGTATGACTGATGCCACCGGCCATCCGGCCTACTCTTCGTGCGGCAGACAGAAGTGGTGGCCGGCGGGGTCGGGGTAGATGCGCCATGGGTGAGTGTCGTCCAAGAGGGTTGCGCCTGCAGATTCGGCCGCGCGGGCGGCCTGTTCCAAGTCGGGGACGCTGATGTCGAGGTGGAACTGCTGGGGGGCGGGTGGGATCGCCTCAGGCAGGCGGGCGGTGGTCGGGCACTCGCCGCAAGCACAGGACCAGGCCGCTAGCTAGTGCTGTGACCGGAAAAGATCAACAGGTTTGCGTATAGCTGCCGGGGCCGGTTGGATGAGACACCTCATGTACGAGCGGCGTGGTGGAGGCGCGGCGGCAGGGCCGGTCACAGTGCGCAGGCTGATGGACCACGAAGGACAGAAACTGCAGCGCATCGTCCGGCGGGGCAGCACCAGTTCGGTGCGGTACCGGCGGGCGATGATGCTCTTGGCATCCGCAGCCCGCAACACGCTCCCGGTGATCGCCTGCCCCGTGCAGCCGATGAGGGCCCCGTCCACGAGGTGATCCACCGGATCGCGAGTTCGACCAGCTCGGACGGGTGATCAAGGAGACCGGGGCGGGCGCACAGGTGGCGACGCCTGTGCGGATGTACGGCTACGACCTGGCCGGACGCGAGAGCAAGGTCGGCGACTACAGCCTTGAGTACAACGACCGGGGCCTGCTGACCAAGGTTTCCAAGGGCACCAGCCAGACGGCGGCCTTTGGCTACGACGACCTCGGCAACGTCACACAGCGCACCGACACCGCAGGGGCGGCGACGTTCGGCTGGGACAGTGACGACCGTCTGAAGACAGCTACCGATCCCGTCTCCGGGCGGCAGCTCACCTACGGTTACGATGCCGCCGACCGGATCACTTCGCTGGCTTCCACCAACCCGGTCACCGCGCAGTCCTTCGGTTACGACGCGATGGATCGGGTGACCAGTCACACGCTCAAGGGCAATTCGAACGCGGAACTGGCTAAGGTCACCTACGCCTGGGACAAGGACGACCAACTCATCTCAAAGGTCACCACCGGTACGGCAGGCGCGGGGACCAACACCTACAGCTACGACAAGTCGGGGCGGCTTACCTCATGGACCGCGCCCGGCGGCAACGTGACGTCGTACGAGTGGGACGCATCAGGCAATCGGACCAAGGCCGGCGATGCGATATTCACCTACGACGACCGAAACCGGCTGCTCAGCGGCGACGGGGCAGACTACATGTACACCCCGCGTGGCACGCTGGCCAGCGAGACCACGAACGGCGTTACCAAAAACCTGACGTTCGACGCGTTCGACCGAATGGTCGCGGATGGCGACGCCACCTATACGTATGACGCGATGGGGCGGCTGGAATCCCGATCACAGGGCGGGAACACGGAGCGCTTCCAGTACTCGGGGATTGATAACGACATCGTCTCGGTCACAGACGGGGCAGGAACCGTACAGGCGACGTACGGCCGCGACCCGTCGGGCGACCTGCTGAGCCTTCAGGAAGGCGCCGGGCCGGCGGTTGGGGTCATGTCCGACCAGCACGACGACGTGGTGGCCACGTTCTCGGGCACGGCGCTGGTGGACTCGACGGCTTACGACCCGTTCGGCGAGGTCGTCGCGCAGAACGGCGCGCGGCGCAGGCTCGGCTTCCAGGGTGAGTACACCGACCCGCAGACCGGCAAAGTGAACATGCTCGCTCGCTGGTACATCCCGGGTACCGGCGGCTTTGCCTCGCGCGATGACGTGACTCTAAGCCCGTATCCGTCAGCGAACTTGAACCGGTACACGTACGCGATGGGTGACCCCCTTGCGTACACCGACCCTTCGGGTAACTGCCCGATCTGCATCCCACTGCTGTTCGCCGCGGGGCGAGTCGGAGGCCAGCTCCTGCTCCGCCGCCTGGCCCAGCGAGGTGCCACCCAGGTGGGCAAGCGGCTCCTCTCCAAGACTGGGCAGGCGGCGAAACGCACGGGGGCGCGCGCGATGACGAAGGCCCAGAAGAATGCCGCGCAGCAAGCCACAAAGACGGCTCAGAACGCATTGAAGAAGGCGCTGCAGAGATCCGTCAAGAAGGCCGCAAAGAAGGCCACAAAGGCCATCGAGAAAAAAATCCGGAAGCAGATCAAACAGAAGATAAGGGAGCAAGCAAATAAGAAAATAAAGCAGAAAATCAAGGAGAAGGTCAAGCAGAACGTCAAAAAGAAGGCTAAGCAGAAGGCCCAAGACAAGGTCAAGAAGAAGGCTTCCAACCAGAAGACCAAGTCGAAGTCGTCCTCCAAGAGCAAGAGCCAGACCAAGACCAAGTCGAAGTCCTCTTCCAAGAGCAAGAAGAAGAGCACGAACGACGACAAGATCGAGATGATCTCCGACGGCATTGACATGTGGGTCGGTGAGACCACTGGTGGCCCGACGGGACTCGAACCTTTCGGCATCGACCTGGACATGGACTGCGTTAGCCTGCGTGGTTGCGCGAAAGACCTGGTCGAGAACCTGGTAGACAACACCACCGACCAACTGGTGGACGACATCATCGATGAAGTCGCACCCGACCTGCCGCCCATTGACACTCCTGGTGACGGATCGCAGGGCTGCCATCTTCGTCCCAACAGCTTCGTCCCCGGCACGCCGGTTCTCATGGCCGACGGCTCCACCAAGCCGATCGAGGATGTGAAGGTCGGCGACTACGTCCTCGCCACTGATCCAGAAGCCGGCTACAGCACGGCCAGGCCAGTCACCACGGCGATCACGGGTGACGGCGTGAAGAACCTCGTCGAGATCACAATCGACATCGACGGCACCCGCAGCAACGCCATCGACAAGATCACCGCCACAGACGAACACCCCTTCTGGGTCCCGGCCCTGGACGAGTGGGTAAGCGCAGGCCGCCTTCAGCCCGGCATGTGGCTGCAAACCTCAGCCGGCACCTACGTCCAGATCACCGCACTCGAACGCCGCACCGCCAACCAACGCGTCCACAACCTGACAGTCGATGATGTAAGCACCTATTATGTCGGTGTAGCCGACCAGGCTATACTCGCCCATAACACCCATCCGGGCTGGGATTGTGAAATTGAGGTCGATGGCCAAAAGTACCCAGAGTCAGCACAGCATATCGAGGACGCACAGAATGCTGGGCACCCTGATATCCTCACAATCCAGCGATCTGGCGCGAGGAAGAACCGAGCAAGGTCGCTGCGAGGACATCCGCCAGTTTCAGGAAAGGAGCGCGACGAGTATCCGATGGCAATGTTCGTTGAAGGGGGTGCAGGGGCAAGCGTGCGGCCGATCACTCCTTCGGATAACGGCGGAGCCGGCGCCACAATAGGGAACAAGCTTAGGTCATACCCGGATGGAACTCGCGTAAAAATAAAAGTTAAATGGTAGGAACAATGAAGAGCTCACTCGACCGCCTTGCAGCACTAGGCTCGCCACCACTTGGCGCTAGCCTTCACAGGAAGGACAGGGTTCCCGAGATTCTCAGGCCACTCGTCGCGCTAAAGAATGGCTTCTATGCCTTCGAGTCCGCCTTGCACATATTCCCTTGGGAAGGGGCTCGAGGCAGTATGGGAGCCCGTAGTGATCAAGATGCCTGGCTGCACGAATATGGAGATGTTGCTGCACGCCTAACATTTTTTGCAGAAGATGCCTTCGGGTTTCGGTTCGCGATCGAAGAGGGTAAAGTTGCTTCATTTGACCCCGAAACAGCCGAGCGCGATACCCTCGCATCTAGCATCGAGGACTGGGCTACCCTTATTCTGGATGACTATGAGACGCAAACCGGGTTTCCCATCATGCACGAATGGCAGCTAGAAAACGGCGCCATTCCAGAGGGTCATAGGCTTGCTCCAGCCATCCCATTCTTTCTGGGCGGGGCCTTTAATGCCCAGGCAATGCGCCCAAAGGAGTCACTGGAGCTGATGCGCTTCAGAGCTGACATCTACCACCAGGTTAAAGAGCTTCCAGACGGTGCACAGATCCGCCTTAGAGTAGGGCCGCAGTCTAGCTAAAGAATATCCCAGTGCGTATCCATCAAGCCACCACCTTATAAGAGCGCCCGAAAATGGGGTAGGCGACCTCTGAGGCCGGCAGCGCGCCGATGAGCCGAATAAGATTAGGTCGGACCAGCATAGCGCGCTTCAGCGGAGCAAAGAGTCGCGCCAGGCGCATAGGGACGGCCTGAGGCTGGCATCGCTTCTCGCAGCCGTCATCGGGGCTCTCGTACTGGCCCTCCTGTATTTCACGGCAGGGGTAATATACGCCTTCTGCGACTTCACTGAGAAAAAGCAGCTCGCCGTGATCGCAGGCGCAATGAGCGGCTCATTGCCAAAGGAATGGGTGGCCACAGAGCGACACGAGGGCGCCGGGTGCGAGCCGTCCGGTTCGTACTCATCCGACCCGCCCGAACTATCCACGCTGCACATGAGGCTGGCCGCCGACGTGGACCTGAAAGAAGTGGTCGACACGATGAAGGCACACCGATGGAAGCCCCTTACCCAGGAGGAGGGCACCTGGTACGGCATCGGCTCTGCCGAGGCAGGGGAGGCCATCTTAGCAAAGGACATGAAGGGCAGAGGGTATACGTCTTAGTGACAGCGCGAAGGACGATCGAACTCAGCGTATGACCGATGCCATAGGCCCTACTTTTCGTGCAGCAGGCAGAAGGGGTGGCCGGCGGGGTCAGCGTAGATGCGCCAGGGGTGGGTGTCGTCCAGGAGGGTCGCGCCGGCGGACTCGGCCGCGCGGGCGGCCTGGTCCAGGTCGGGGACGCCGATGTCGAGGTGGAACTGCTGGGGGCGGGTGGGGTCGCCCCAGATGGGGGGGCGGTGGTCGGGGATGCGTTGGAAGCACAGGACCAGGCCGCTGGGGAGGTGGAGGGTGGCCCAGTCGTCGTCAAGGGACCAGCGGGGGTCGGGCTTGTTGATCTCGCCGCCGAGTAGGTGGCGGTAGAACTCGGCCAGCTCGCGTACGTCGGCGCAGTCGAGAACGACACATTGCACGGTCCCCGTCACGAGGTTTCTCCTCTGAAATCGGCGAGTTTCCGGTCGAGGACCGGGCGGATGATCTCGCGGGCCGTCATCCGTGGGGTCCCCGACATCAGCAACTTGTCATAGTCGGTGTCCAGGTGCCGGATGGACGCGATGACCGCCAGCGTGATCGCTTCTGCGCCGAGAGCGCGGGCCGCCGCCGTGCGGCCGACGCGGCCGCTTCCTCGTAGAGCGGCGTGCGTGGCGATCTCCGAAGCGCGTGCAGGCGGGCAACCCGGGAAGAGACGCTGGATTTCGGCGGACATGCGGCCCACGAACTCGACGTCTTCTTCCGATCGCCGGATGCGGTCGCGTTCGCGGCGGCGTTGCCGTACCTCCTCATCGGCCAGGCATTGGTCTTCGGCGCGGGCCAGGGCGGCCTCCTCGACCAGGACGCCCCGCCGCTGGTAGAGCTTGCGACGGCGGTTGTACTGGACCACGACGGCCGCGAGGCCGCTCTCTTTCTTGGCCCGGCGGCTCAGTGCGGCGTTGCCGGAGGGCAGGAAGACCAGGTGGTCCATGTCCGCGCAGGTCAGGCAGTGCGGCGCGGAGTCCTCCATGATCAGGAAGGGGCCGGTGTCGCCGCACTGGGCGCAGGCCCATGGCTCAAGGGGTTCGACGACCACCAGGTCGGGAATTTTGGTCATACTGTTACGTCGCCGGTCGCTGAGGTCAGGGGACGCCCAGTGGGTACGGCAGGCGCGTTCTACCTCCGCCTCGCCGGAGGACAGGAAACGAAGCTCTCGGCGGTCACGGCTGGCCGCGATGTAGGAGGTCTCGACGGACGCGAGCCCTTTCTGTTCTGCCCAGCGGTGCAGCAGATCCAGGGCGGAGCGCAGCCGGGCGCCGTCGACCGGGGTCAGCTCTTCCAGCGATGGCGCTCGCCCCTGCCTCCACACGTCGATGTCTCGGGAGCGCAACCAGCGCAGTCCGCCCAGGACGTCGATCAGGGACACGTACTTCTGACGGTTGAGCGCGCCTTCGGCCGCGTCCGCGACCCTGCGCGCCAGGCTCGGCCGGCTCACCCCACCAGCCTGCCAAACGATCAAGGGGCCTGAGCGATGTTCGCCCAAGCCCCTCCCAGTTTCGGTCAGGTCAGAACCGGAAGACGGATCCGGTGCGCTCGCGGAGCGAGCAGGTGTTGTCGAAGGTCCTCTGGTAGCGGATGTAGTCGCCGTCCCACCATCCGTTGGCCGTGACCGTCACCGGGCGGTAGAGGCGGCTGCATCCGAACCACGGTGTGAACGCGCGGACCTCCTCGACGTCACCGCGGGCTCGGGAGAGCTGGTTGCAGGCGCTCCAGGCGTACGGGTGGGTGCTGCTCTGGACCGGCGAGCAGACCAGGTAGACCTGGCGTCCGTAGGGAGAGCTGGAGTAACCGTCGTTGATGGTGAGGACCAGCGACCTGCCTCCGGTGCTGTAGATCGGCGGCTCCGGCCAGGGTCCGTCCAGGTCATCGGCCAGAATGTAGCGGGCGGACGGGTCGCCGTCCGCCGGCGTGGCGGCGTTGGCGGTTGTCGCGGGCGCGGCGGCGAGCGCCGCCCCGAGGAGTACGGCCGGGCCCATGGCGGCCAGGCGGATAAGGCTTCGCATCGATCCCCCGTTGTCGGCTCACGTCGAGTGCGCGCTCAGACTCCCCTATCCGCCCTGGTCACGGCGTGACCGACACCCCAGGAATTGGCTAAATCCGACGCACTGGCCGCCCATCCGGTTCCACGACTTCGGTAACGAAACAGTAACGGTCCCCTCCTTTGTACCGATTTAGGGTCGTTCGGGCAAGATCAGGGGACTACGGTCTTCTCCTGTCTCTTTACGCGGCCATGGGCTTGCCTTGTCAAGGCCATGACCAACGACGTACGGCGCGCCACAGACACCCTCAGGCGCCGCCGTACGACGAACTGAGAAGGAGCTAGATGAACACCCGAGCCAAGCGCCTGGTTCTCCCGCTCGGTGGCGCGGTCATCGTCACCTCGGTGGTCGGCGCGTCGCTGTCAAGCACGGCAGAGGCCGCTCCCGACAGAAAGAGCCGCAGTCTTTCTTCGTCCTTCGCCGACGCCAAGGCCATCGCCGGCACCTGGACGCCCAGCAAGCTGAAGGCGGCGAAGAGCTACCTGGAGGACTCGACCCAGCACTCCAAGAAGCTCTCCACGACCGGCGCGCGGAAGGCGTCCCCCGACGGCAAGGCCGGCCTCATCGCGCCGACCAGCCGTAGCAGCCGGTCCGTCGGCAAGTCCAAGAACCTCAACCTGCCGACCACGGTCGGCAAGGTGTTCTTCGAGGTGGACGGCAAGCCGTACTGGTGCTCCGGTAGCTCGATCCAGTCGAAGTACCGCAACCTGGTCGCGACCGCGGGCCACTGTGTCTACGACACCGACAAGAACAAGCCGGTCTCGAACTTCGTGTTCATCCCGGCCTACCACCAGGGCAAGGCCCCGTTCGGTGTCTACGTCGGCGCGAAGGTGCACACGCACTACGACTTCGATGTCTACGAGGACTACGACAAGGACTACGCCTTCGTCAACGTCTACAACGGCATCAAGCAGGTCCGCCAGAAGCAGGTCAGCAAGAACGAGTACGACAAGTGGAAGGGCAGCAAGGAGACCAAGCGCGAGGAGATCACTCGCGAGGAGTACCGCAAGTGCGTGCTCAACCTCGGCTCCTGCTTCGCGGAGGGCAAGGACACGCCCGATGACGTGGTCGGCCCCGACTACCCGGGCGCCGTCCTGAAGAAGGAAGAGGTCAACGAGGAGACCTACAAGAAGGCCAAGGTCGGCAAGGGCAACGGCAACAAGTACGGCGAGCCCTTCGTCGAGAGCGTGACCAAGTCCGAGTACGACGCGTACAAGGGCCCGGGCACCAAGAAGATCGACAAGTCCGGCAACTACACGATCACCCACTTCTACGTGCAGCGGTGGTACAAGCCGGGCACGGCCAAGAAGTTCTACCGTGAGACCTTCTGGATCAACATCATCGAGGACGCCGGCCGCCTCGGTGACAACGTCGGTGGCCAGGGCTTCGCCTGGAACCAGAAGCTCTACAAGAAGGTCTTCGCCTTCGGTTACCCGACGGCGGCGCACGCCGACGGTGACAAGGTCTACTCCGGCGAGACCATGAAGTGGTGCTACAACAAGACCTACCCGGCCCCGCGGGTGTCGAAGTACAAGGTCGAGGAGCAGGTCGCGATCAAGTGCGCCTTCACTCCCGGCAGCAGCGGCGGGCCGCTGGTCTTGCAGTACAAGAGCAGCAAGCGGGTCGGTTACGTCAACGGTGTCGTGAGCCTCACCCTCGACACCGACGGCAACCGGCGGTACGACCGCATCTCCTCGCCGTACTTCGACGGTGACACCAACAGCGTCTACAGGTACGCCGCGAACCTCTGGACCGGCAAGCTCGGAAGCTGAGGATCACTCAGGTGACGGCGAAGGGGCTCGGTTCACACCGGGCCCCTTCGTTGCCTATTCGGCCCCTGATCCTGCATCCTCGTACTGGAACCCCCGTCCGGTGCGTACACCCGGGCTCATGCACGACCCGTTGACGCGGCTCTTACCCGCCCGTTGGCACACTTGACGCACAGCACCTTCTATCAGGTCGCCGGGACGAACCGCCCAGCACCCCGATGATCTGGAACAATTATTCGATAAAGCTCTCGTCGCCCCCCACGACAGCAGAAAGGCCCGGCTCAGATGTCCCCCCACGCCCGGCGGCTCATGGCCGCGCTCGGCGGCCTCGCGGCCGCGGGCGCATTGGTCGTGCCCACCAGTCAGGGGATCGCGCACGCCACGGTCACGTCGTACGGCTCGATTCCCGAGAGCGTGCTCTCCGGGAAGATGGCGGCGACGGCGAGCGCGGCGGAGAAGGTCGAGGAGTACTGGAAGCCCGACCGGCTCAAGCGCGCCGATGACTCGACGCCCAGGACCGCCGATCCCAAGGTCTCCTCCCCGAGTTCCCCGAGTTCAGCGTCGGCGGGCGAGGCCGCCGCCAAGGCCATGAGCGGCCTTCCCACCATCGCGTCGAACGCCGGGCCCGCCCGCGTGGGCGGTTCGAGCGGTACGACCCGCACGCTGCCCTGGACGGTGCCCCCGGCCGCCCCGGCCAAGAGCGGCCTGACGAGCGTCCGGCCTGCGACGGTCGGCAAGGTCTACTTCCGTTCCGGCGGCAAGGACTACTGGTGCTCGGCGTCGGCCGTACGGGCCAAGAACCGCAGCCTGGTGGCCACGGCCGCGCACTGCGCGTTCGATCTGCGCACCAACGAGCCGATGGAAAACTGGATCTTCGTGCCCGCCTACCGGCAGGGCGCGCAGGAGGCCGGCATCTACGTCGGCCACACGGTCGCCCTGGACATGCGGTACAGCCAGGGCGACTACGACTACGACTACGCGTTCGTGACGGTCCATCGCGGCTTCACCTGGCAGCAGACAAAGGACACGAAGGGGCAGCCCGCCTTCCGCCGCGTCGACAAGGGGCTGTTGCAGGACAACGTGGGCGGGCAGGGCATCACGACCAGCAGGCCGGTGGCGGTCAACGCCACGGCCTTCGGCTACCCCGGAGGGCCCCAGCCGGACGGCAGCAAGCCCTACAACGGGCACACGCTCAAGACCTGCTCCGGGCTGACCTCCGCCGTGAAGTCGCCTACGTATCAGCTGGAGCACGGCATCGCCATCAAGGACTGTGACTTCACCGCGGGCGCGAGCGGCGGGCCCTGGCTGGCTTCCTACAGCGCGACCAAGGGCACGGGGCTGCTCGTGGGGATCAACAGCCTCAGCTGGAACCGCAAGGTGGACGGGAAGAACGATCACATCTCCTCGTCGTACTTCGGCCCGCACGTGCGAGTCGTCTACGGCTACGCGTCCAGCCTGAAGGCAGGGTGACGCACAGTAGGCGTTTTAGGGATATTTGTCCGACTCAGACATGACGCGAGGCCCCGGCGATTCGCCGGGGCCTCGCCCGTTTGGGGGCGTTAGACGTAAGCCGCGCCGAATCGGTGCCATTTTTGATATGTGATCTGCGTCACAGTAGTCCGGTTACGCACCGTATCGGGGCACGCGATCCACTTTGGTCACACTAACACCAACCTTATGGTGATCTGCGGAAACGACTCCGGCCTGCGGAAGTGCCGCCCTGCACGCTTCGCACGCATAAACATCACGAAAAGGTCACGCCCCGCCATGTGCCGATCTTTCCCCCCAAACGGCTACCCGCGTTCAAGATCAGCACTGTATGTTCCTGGCTATCCCTTTACTGACGCATGGGACGCAAGAAGCGTTCCACGACAGCGCAAGGAGTCACCTTGAAGCGCATCCTCCTCCCGGCCGGTGGCGCCATCCTCGCCACTGGTCTGCTGGCCGCCGGTCTGGCCAGCGCCTCCACTGCCAACGCCGCGCCGAAGAAGGCCAGCGACAACCTGGCCAGCGCCACCCAGGCGTACTCGGTGGCCAAGTTCTGGCTCGACGCCAATGGCGCGACGCTGAAGGCTGCCCAGCAGTACAAGTGGGACTCCAACGCGGCTCCGAAGCTGACCATCGGTGGCTCCGCTGGTGACGACGGCAAGGCCGGCCTCGTGCCGCCCACCGGCTACAAGAAGGTCACCCCGCAGATCGTCAAGAACATCAACCTGCCGAAGACCGTCGGCAAGGTGTTCTTCCAGACGGCCGGCGGCGGCCTGGCCTGGTGCTCGGCGACCTCGATCGACGCCAAGTACCGCAACCTGGTCGCGACCGCTGCTCACTGTGTCTACGACACCGCGACCAACGGCGACGTCCTCGACAAGTGGGTCTTCGTCCCCGGCTACCACCAGGGCAAGGCCACCTGGGGCGTGTACGTGGGTAAGACCGCTCACACCCACTACGACTTCGCCAACTTCGAGGACTTCGACCGCGACTACGCGTTCGTGACCGTCTACGACGGCATCTCCCTCGGCGGCGCCAAGGAAGTCTCCAAGACCGACTACGACAAGTGGGTCGGGGACAAGTGGACCGACAAGAAGGAGATCACCAAGGAGGAGTACGAGAAGTGCAACCTCAACCTTGGTGACTGCTTCACCGAGGGTGACGACAAGCCGGACGACGTGGTCGGCCCCGACTACCCGGGTGCTGTCCTGCAGAAGGTGGAAGTCACCAAGAAGTACTACGACAGCCGCCCGACCGGCAAGGGCAACAAGAACAAGCTCGGCGAGCCTGAGGTCGAGCAGGTCACGCAGTCCGAGTGGCTGAAGTACAAGGGCCCGGGCGAGAAGTCGAAGGACGCGAACGGCAACTACATCATCACCCACTACTACGTGCAGAAGTGGGTGAAGCCGGCCACCGTCAAGAAGTACTACCAGCGTGTGTACCTCGTGGGCGGCGTCGTCAACCGTGGCCGTCTCGGCGACAACGTTGGTGGCCAGGGCTTCGCGTGGAACCAGAAGCCGGGTCAGCCGGTCTTCGTGTTCGGCTACCCCGCGGGCGCGCACCCGGACGGCGACAAGCCGTACACCGGTGTCACCATGAAGTGGTGCTACAGCAAGAAGCCGAGCGGCAAGGTCTACCAGGCCCCGGCGTTCAAGGCTGAGGAGCACATCTGGATCAAGTGCGCCATGACCCCGGGCGTCTCCGGTGGTCCTTGGCTGCTGAAGTACAGCAACACCAAGCGCATCGGTTACGTCAACGGTGTCGCGTCCCTCGTGTCCGACCAGGACAAGAACGGCCGCTACGACACCCTGACCTCGCCGTACTTCGACGGTGAGACCCAGCAGATCTACGCCTACGCCGCCAACCAGTGGTCGGGCAAGATCGTTGGCCCGAACGGTGAGGCCCTCAAGTAGTCTGAGGCTCACCAGAGCGCGGGACTAACCCTCCCGAACTCATCGCGCTTCACCACGAGGCCCGGCTTCCAGCCGGGCCTCGTGCCGTTTTCCCCTCCTTTACTCGCGCACGGCACTACGGCGAGAGGCTTTCCGCACGTCGCAAGGGGTCTACTGACTCGCGGTCACGATCAAGTATCAAGTGATCGGCATCTCCCTGAAGCACCCAAGATCGGATGCTTCAGCTCGGTAGGGTCCTGTCATCCCCTTTTCTGACGCTTTGGGGCGCCATACCGCCCGCTACAGCGCAAGGAGTCTTCCTTGAACACCCCCGCCAAGCGCCTCGCCCTCCCCCTGGCCGGCGCTCTCGTGACCAGCGGCCTGATCACGGCCGCGATGGCGACGCCCGCCCCCGCGCGGACGGCCCCGACGGCCGCCTCGGAGAAGCTGGTGACCAGCGCGCCGGAGGCGTACGCCATCGCGAAGTTCTGGCTGGACGCCAACGGCGCGGCCCTGAAGAAGGCCAAGGAGTACGACTGGGACGCCAAGGACGTGCCCAACCTGGTCACCCACGGACAGAACGGCCTGCCCGACGACGGTAAGGCCGGGCTCGTGGCGCCGACCGGGTCGAAGAAGGGCACCTCCGCGAAGATCAAGAACATCAACCTGCCGCGGACGCTCGGCAAGGTCTTCTTCGTGAACACCAAGGGCGAGTACCGCTGGTGCTCCGCCTCCTCCGTGCAGTCGCGCCACCGCAACCTGGTGGCCACCGCGGCGCACTGCGTCTATGACATCGACGGCAACAAGGACGTCATGGACAAGTGGGTCTTCGTGCCCGGCTACTACGAGGGCAAGGCCACCTGGGGCATCTACGTCGGCGTGACCGCGTACACCCACTACGACCTGGTCAACTTCGAGGACTTCGACGGCGACTACGCGTTCGTGTCCGTCACCAACGGAATCGGGCTCGGCTCCTCCAAGGAGGTCACCTTCGAGGAGTACCAGGCGTGGAAGGGCGACAAGTTCGTCAAGCCGGTCGAGATCGACAAGGAGACCTACCAGAAGTGCATCCTCAACCTGGGGCACTGCTGGACCTCGGGCACCGAGACCGACGATGACCTGGTCGGGCCGGACTACCCGGGCGCGATCCTGGACCGGCGTGAGGTCGGCAAGCAGGAGTACGACAAGGCGGGCGTCGGCAAGGGCCAGGGCCGCAAGTTCGGCGAGCCCGTGGTCGAGCCGGTGACCAAGCCCGAGTACGACGCGTACAAGGGCCCGGGCACCAAGTCCGTGGACAAGTACGGCAACCACTTCGTCACGCACTACTACGTGCAGCGGTGGCTCAAGCCCGGGACCGCCAAGAAGTACTACAGGGACACCTTCTACGTCGTGCTCGCCAAGGATCTGGGGCGGCTGACGGATGTGGTGGGCGGGCAGGGGCTCGCGTGGAACCAGCTTCCCGGGCAGCCGGTGTACGCGTTCGGGTACCCGGGTGACCGGCATCCGGATGGGAACAAGGCGTTCACCGGGCTCACGCCGAAGTGGTGCGCCGGGCGTACCGGGAAGAAGCCGATCGTGGCCAACGCCTTCAAGGTGGGTGAGCACATCGCGCTGAAGTGCAGCATGACCGGTGGCGCGGACGGTGGGCCGCTGATCATGAAGTACGACAACAAGACGCGCACCGGCTACATCAACGGTGTGATCAGCCTCTTCCACGACCAGGACGCCAACCAGCGGGTGGACCACGTCAGCACGCCGTACTTCAACGGCGAGACCGGCGCGATCTACAACCAGGCGCAGGGCGCGCTGCCGCTCAAGGTCGTCGGGCCCAAGGGCGAACTGCTCAAGTAGGTCGTACGGCACGTGAAGGGGCCCGGCGCGTTCGAGCGCCGGGCCTCTTTCCGTACAGGTCAGCGGCGGACGTGGCGGAGCAGGACGGCGGCGGCGACCGCGCCGATGAGGGCGGCGAGGGCTCCGGCCGTGGCGGCCAGTTGCAGGCCGGAGGCGAAGGCGGCCTGGGCCTGGGCGACGAGGTCGGCGCCGAGGCGGGCGGGGAGTTCGGTGGCGGCGGCCATGGCTCCGCTCAAAGATTCGCGGGCCGCCTCGCTGGGAACGGCGACGTCGGACATGGCACCGCGGTACACCGCGACGCCGAGGCTGCCGATCAAGGCGATGCCGAGGGCGTTGCCCAGTTCGCCGCCGGTCTCGGAGATGGCCGAGGCGGCGCCGGCGCGTTCGGTCGGCGCGGAGCCGACGATGAGGTCGACGCTCAGCGTGGAGCTGGGCGCGACGCCGAGGCCGACGATCACCCAGGCGGCCATCACGAAGAGGATCCCTGAGGTGGCGTCCATCTGGGCGAGGACGAACAGGCCCGCGGCGGTCACCGCGAGGCCGCCGCTCACGATGTAGGCGGGCCGGATCCTGCGGACCGCGACGGCGGCCAGCATCGAGGCGACGATGATGACCGCCGACTGGGGAAGCATCCACAGGCCCGCCTCGAACGGCCCGATGCCGAGCACCAGTTGCAGGTACTGGGCCAGCAGGAAGAAGGTGCCCGCCATCAGCGTGCCGATCATGATGTTCACGGTGACCGACGTGGTGAAGGCGGCCGAGCGGAAGAGCCGCAGGTCAAGGAGGGGGGCGGGCAGGGCGTGCTGTCGCCGGACGAACACCACGCCGACGGCGATGCCGGCGGCCAGGGCCAGTAGGGCGGGGACGTCCGCGCCGGACTCGGCGATCCGCTTGATCCCGTAGATCGCGGCCAGCATGGCGACGATCGACAGGGCGGCGCTGACCAGGTCGAACTTCCCAGGGGCCGGATCGCGCGTCTCGGGGAGCAGCTTGGGCGCGGCCAGCAGCAGGACGGCCATCACCGGCAGGTTGGGCAGGAAGACCGCGCCCCACCAGAAGTGTTCCAGCAGCACGCCGCCCAGCAGCGGGCCGAGGACCACGCCGACCTGGAAGGTCGTCGCCCACACGCTGATCGCGACCGTGCGCTGGTTCTCGTCTCGGAACAGGTGGCGCAACAGGGACAACGTCGAGGGCATCAACGTCGCTCCGGCCACGCCCTGGACGGCACGGGCCAGGATCAGCAGGTCCGGCGTGGGTGCGAACGCGGCGACCATGCTGGCCAGGCCGAACGCCGCCGCGCCGATCATCAGCAACCTGCGGCGGCCGATCCGGTCGCCGAGGGTGCCCATGGTGATCAGGGACCCGGCGATCAGGAAGCCGTATATGTCGGTGATCCACAGGAGCTGGGCGGCGGACGGCTGGAGGTCCGCGCTCAGTGCCGGGGTGGCGAGGATCAGGACGGACAGGTCCATCGAGATGAGCAAGGTGGGCAGGGCCAGCCCGGCGAGCGCGATCCACTCCCGCCGTCCCGCCCGCGGCGACGGGTCGCCGGGGAGCGTGCCGCCGTCACGTTCTGTCGTGGTCATCGAAGCCACATGCCTTCCATAACGTTACGAGTCGGAACGTAATATATACATAGGATGGTGCGACGTGAAGTCAGATCCTGCGTCGGCGCGCGCCGGGCGGCCCCGCGACCCGCACATCGACGCCTCCGTGCTGCGGGCCACCCTCGCCGTGCTGGACGACATCGGGTACGGCCGGCTGACCCTCGAAGAGGTCGCCAGGCGGGCCGACACCACCAAACCGGCGATCTACCGCCGCTGGCGCACCCGCCAGCACCTGGTGCTCGACGCGCTCGCCTCCCGGCTCGGCGGGGCGGAGGCCCCCGACACCGGCTGCACGCTGTGCGACCTCAACGAGGGGATCAACGTCTTCGTGGCGGCCTTCCGCCGCATTCCGCCGGGGGTGCTCGCGCCGCTGTTCGCGGACTGCTCGGCGGTACCGGAGCTGCGGGACGCCTTCATGCGGACCCTGTTCGACCCACCGCGCGCGGCGGTGGCGCGGATGCTCGACAACGCGCAGGCCCGCGGCGACCTGCGCGGCGACATCGACCGGGACCTGGCCCTGGACATGCTCGGATCACTCGTGCACTACCGGGTACTGTTCGGGCACGCGCCGATCACCGCGGACGACGTGCAGCACGCGGTGGAGGCGCTGCTGGGCGGTATCGCCGCCGACTATCCGGCGCTGGTCGCGCACAGCCAGGACGTGATGAGCGGCGACCATCTGCACCCATGACGGCGGGGGCGACTAGACCGCGGCCAGCTCGTTGGTGCGGGCGGTGAATGACTTGACGGCCGGGGTGTCGGCGTAGGGGGTCAGGCGTCTGCGGACGTCGGACATGTAGGTGCGGGTGCGCGTGGAGGTGAGGCCGTCGGCCAGGTCGAGGGCGTTCTGCGCGACGGCGCACGCCTGCTCGACGTCGCCGCAGTCGACCAGGCCGGCCGACAGCAGCGAGAGGTTGAACATCTTGCCCCTGACGTAGCGGTCGTCCATCTCCAGTGAACGGCGGGCGTGGCGGACCGTCTGCGGGCCGTCGCCCAGCTCGCGGAAGCAGTGCGCGAACTTGGCCGCGAGGTAGGCCTCGTCGAAGTAGGCCAGCCATTCGGGCTCGGCGCCCGGGGAACGGCGGCCGAACGCCTGCTCGGCGTTGTTGAGACTGCCGCCGCAGGCGGCGCGGTCGCCGAGCAGGGCGTGCGCGTGGGCCTCCAGCACATGGGCCTCGGCGAGCAGCGTGCCGAGGCCGGCGCGGCGGGCGGCGAGCTGGGCGGCCCTGGCGAGGTCGAGCGCGTGGCCGGGGCGGCCGATGTAGACGGCCTGGTGGCCGAGCCCGGCGAGGATCTCGCCGCCGAGGCCGTGGTCCTCGGCGTCGCGGGCCAGCCGCAGCGCCTGGATGAGGTAGCGCTGGGCCAGGCCGTGCTGTTCGAGGTCGTAGGCCATCCAGCCGGCCAGGCGGGTCAGCTCGGCGACGGCGGAGGCCAGCTCCCGGCCGGTGGCCTCGCCGTATGAGCCCTCCTTGAGCAGCGGCGTCACCGCGCTGTCGAGGTACTTGACCACGGCGGCGCGCACCCGGCCGCCGCCGAACCGGTTGTCCAGCTCGCCGAACGCCCGGGTCACCTCGCGGACCGAGGCGATGTCGGCCGCGCCCACGGCCCGGCCGCCCATGCCCGTCGGGCGGCCCTCCGCCGGGACGGTCAGCCAGCGCAGCGCGCCCGCCGAACCGGCCCCGACGGCGAAGGTCGACTCGACGAGGAACCTCCGCCTCTCCACATCCGCCCGCCAGAGTGCCGTCACGGTCGCCACACCCTCCCGCCAACTAAGGGAAAACTCCTGCCCAAGGTCAAGGGAGGTGCACACAGCGGGCATGCCGAGATCCTCCGAGGTCATTGCACGGCCGAGCCGCGCGGCGAAGATCTCCGCCAGCAGACCGGGAACCGGGTCACGCGGGCGCTGCCCCCCGAGCCATCGCAGCACTGAACTATGGTCGTACTTCAGCCCGGCGAGACCGCGGGCCGTACCCAGGTCGTTGAGGTGGCGGGCCAGGCCCTTATGGGAGAACCCGGACTCGGCGATGAGCCGCTGTAGAACGCGGTTGGGCTCACGCTCCATGGGTCTCCTTCCGGCCATGGCCGTTGGCCTGTACTGCCCACGGGCAAGCCGCTTACACCATGGGCAGGTGAGGTCAACGCCGACTGACGATCCGCCTCGTCATACTCCGAGGCCGTCAAAGTAACGGATTGCTTTGAATATAGCACGGAGAGTCATCAAGTTGGCCGCGTTCCCTGAAATCAAGGTGAAACAAGTAAACGATCGTTGATCGTCCGAGGTGGAGCCACATCGTGGGGGATCGGCCAGGATCATGCGAATCCGCCCCATCCGACCACCGGCCTCCGCCGCCCCAGACCCCAGGCGCACGACCGGCGAGACCGTGGGCCCGGGCTGAGCGGTGCAGGGTGGACGGCCACGCCTCCGGCATGCGGTATGCCATGCCGGTGCGGGCGGCGTGCTTCGCCGACCCGCTCGGCCTCGCACAAGCCGCGGAACCTCGGCGGCGAAGGCCCTGCGTGCTCGCCGCCGCCACGCCGGACCGCTCGGAGGAATCGCCGCCTCGGTGCGGGGGCGGCGGATCACCGACGCTTCGCCGCGAAACACTGGCGGCACTGCGCCTGCCCGGCCCACCGGAGTACGTCTGCAACCGGCTCACCCCGAGCCGCGTTCGGTCGCCGCCCGGCCTCACGCACGCGGAGACCACGACGACCACACGAAAGAGACGAACAGGCCGGCTCACCGCAGTACGTCTTCTACCGGGCCGCGCCGGACCGCTCGAAAGGGTGGCCGCCCGGGTGCCGGGGCGGTGGAGTGTCGACGCTTCGCCCCGATACATCCGTGGCATGTGCTGCGCCATGTGCGATACGGACTGCCTGGCCCGCTGGAGTACGCCGGCTACCGGATCGCCCCCGGGCCGTGCCGGGCCGTTCGGAGGGGTGGCCGCCCAGGTGCCGAAGTGGTGGAGTGTTGACGCCTGTGCCGCGAAGTACCGGTGGTGCTTCGCGGCACGCGGCGATACGGCCTGCCTGGGCCGCTCGCCGTTCGGTCTCGTGTACGCGGATGCCCAAGAGGACTACGCGAAGAAGACGGACAGGCCGGCTCGCCGGGGTACGGCTTCTACCGGGTTGGGGGGCGGGTCAGGCTCGGGCGACGCCGTCGTGGCGGGCCTGGGTTGCCACGGCGGCGGTGACGGCCGGGGCGACGCGCTTGTCGAAGGGGCTGGGGATGACGTAGTCGGCGGACAGGGCGTCGCCGACGACGGCGGCCAGGGCGTCGGCCGCGGCCACCTTCATGTTCTCGGTGATGGTGCCGGCCCGGACGTCGAGCGCGCCGCGGAAGACGCCGGGGAAGGCCAGCACGTTGTTGATCTGGTTGGGGAAGTCGGAGCGGCCGGTGGCGACGACGCGGGCGTGCCGGCGGGCGGCGTCCGGGTGGACCTCGGGCGTCGGGTTGGAGAGCGCGAAGACGATGGAGTCGGCCGCCATGGTCGCGATGGACTGCTCGGCGACCGTCGAGCCGGACAGGCCGATGAAGACGTCGGCCCCGGCCAGGGCGTCTTCGGTCGTGCCGCGCAGGCCCGCGCGGTTGGTGTCGGCGGCCAGCGCGGTCTTGACCGAGTTGAGCCCGGCGCGGCCCTCGTGGATCAGGCCCTTGGAGTCGGCGACCGCGATGTCGCCGATGCCCGCGTTGAGCAGGATGCGGGTGACCGCGACCCCGGACGCGCCGGCCCCGGCCACGACCGCGCGCAGGTCGCCGAGCGAGCGCCCGGTGAGGCGGGCGGCGTTCTGGAGGGCGGCGAGCACGACGATGGCGGTGCCGTGCTGGTCGTCGTGGAAGACCGGGATGTCCAGCCGCTCGCGCAGCCGGTCCTCGACCTCGAAGCAGCGGGGGGCGCTGATGTCCTCAAGGTTGATCCCGCCGAAGGACGGCGCGAGCCGTGCGACGGTCTCGACCAGCTCCTCCACGCCCGTGCAGTCGAGGCAGATCGGCACCGCGTCGACCCCGGCGAACTCCTTGAACAGCAGCGCCTTGCCCTCCATCACCGGCATGGCGGCGGCCGGGCCGATGTCGCCCAGCCCGAGCACCGCGGTGCCGTCGGACACGACGGCGACCACCCGGGAGACCCAGGTGTAGTCGGCGGCCAGCGCGGGGGTGTCGGCGATCGCGGAGCAGACCCTGGCGACGCCCGGCGTGTACGCGAGCGAGAGGTCGTCGGCGTCGCGGACCGGCACGGAGGAGCGGACCTCCAGCTTGCCGCCGCGGTGCAGCGCGAAGGCCGGGTCGGCGTCGAGCGCGTCGAGGCTCGGCGTTGACGGTGCGGGTGAGGTGGTCATGGAAACGGAGGATGGCGTGACGGCCACTGCGACCCCTGGAGTCAGACGGACAGGTCTTCGATGGGCACCGCGGAGCGAGGATCCCCTGGCTTGGTGGGCGCCGGGGAAAGGGCCGCTCGGTCGCGGTGGTCTCGTGGAGGGGGCACGGGGGTCACCCGTCGCTCGATTGTGCCACACGTTGTGAGCCGGACCGTCGCAGGGGGCATGAGTCCGAACCGGGAGGTAAGGCTTGACTGTTGCGTTGACCTGGGACAGTTGACAACAAACCAACCGAACAGTAGGAATTTCCCGAAAGAGCTTTGACCTGCCCTTATTACCTAAAACCGGTCAACCACGGAGGAGGCCGCTCATGGCCTATCGGCCCTCGCGCCCCTGGGCGGCCACGCGCCGCCGTACCACGGCCGCCGGTGCCGCGGCGCTCGCGTCCGCGTTGCTGCTGGCAGCGTGCGGCTCGTCGGACGGAGGCGGCGGCGCCAGCGGGCCGGAGGGGGTCCGGCTCGTGTCCCAGGGCAAGCTCACCACCTGTACGAACGTGCCTTACGAACCATTCCAGTTCAAGCAGGGCCAAAAGGTGGTCGGCTTCGACGTGGACATCGTCGACCTGGCGGCCAAGCGGCTCGGGGTGACCCAGGAGATCATCGACATCGACTTCGCCGCCATCAAGAGCGGCTCGGCGCTCAACTCCAACCGGTGCGACCTGGCCGCGGCCGGCATGACGATCACCCCCGACCGGGAGAAGAACCTGACCTTCTCTGCGCCCTACTTCGACGCCACCCAGGCGCTGATGGCCAAGAAGGGCAGCGGGGTGACATCGCTCGCCGACGTCAAGACCAAGGGCCTGACGCTGGGCGCGCAGGCGTCCACCACGGGCCTGGAGTACGCCAGGCAGCAGGAGTTCGACCCGATCGAGTTCGCCGACTCCCCCAAGGAACTGCTGGGCCTGCAGACCGGCCAGGCCGACGTGATCATCCAGGATCACGCGGTGGTGGCGACCTGGCTGAAGAAGCCGGAGGTCGCGGCGAAGTTCGAGCTGGTCGCCAACCTGAACACCGGTGAGCAGTACGGCATCGGGATGAAGAAGGGCAACACCGCCCTGAAGAAGGTCGTGGACGAGGTCATCCAGCAGGCGAGGACCGACGGCACGTACGACAAGATCTACCAGAAGTGGATCGGTACCGCCGTGCCCACGCCGTCTCCGGCCGGCACATGACGACCCCAGGGGCGGAGAAGGCGGCACGGACCCGGCTCAGCCCCCGCGAGCGGCAGCGGATCAGCCGCGGCGCCCAGTACGCGATCCTGGTCGCGGCGCTCATCGCGCTGGCCCTGCTCGCCGACTGGCCGGCCATCCGGCAGGCGTTCCTGAACACCGAGGTGGCCGCTGAGGGCCTGCCGGAGCTGTTCACGGTCGCGCTGAAGAACACGGTGATCTACACGTTCACCGGGTTCGCGCTGGGGTTCGCGCTCGGCCTGCTGCTCGCGCTGATGCGCCTGTCGCCGGTCGCCCCCTACCGGTGGATCTCGGCGGTCTACATCGAGGTCTTCCGCGGACTGCCCGCGCTGGTCATCTTTCTGATGATCAGCGCGTTGCCACTGGCCTTCCCGAGCTTCTGGCTGCCCGGCGGCGTGTACGGCATGGCCGCGCTCGGCCTGGGCCTGGTCTCGGCGTCGTACATGGCCGAGACCTTCCGCGCCGGGATCCAGGCGGTGCCGAAGGGGCAGATGGAGGCGGCGCGCTCGCTCGGCATGCCGTACATGCGGGCGATGTCCAGCATCGTCATCCCGCAGGCGATCAGGATCGTCATCCCGCCGCTCACCAACGAGCTGGTCCTGCTGTTCAAGGACTCCTCGCTGGTGCTCTTCCTGGGCGTCACGGCGGGGCAGGTGGAGCTGGCGAAGTTCGGCAATGACCAGTCCTCGACGTTCGCCAGCCCGACGCCGATCCTGGTCTCGGGGATCACGTACCTGATCATCACCATCCCGCTCGGGTACCTCGCGCGGCGGCTGGAAGCGAGGCGGGACGGCCGATGAGCGACGTGGAGATCCGCGACCTGCACAAGTGCTTCGGCAAGCTCGAAGTACTGCGAGGGATCGACTTCACCGTGGAGTCCGGGCAGGTGGTGTGCGTGATCGGCCCGTCCGGGTCGGGCAAGTCCACGCTGCTGCGGTGCGTGAACCTGCTGGAGCGGCCGACGTCCGGGAAGGTCCTCGTGGACGGCGTGGAGCTGACCGACCCCGACGTCGACATCGACGCGGCCCGCCGCCGGGTCGGGATGGTGTTCCAGCAGTTCAACCTGTTCCCGCACCTGACGGCGCTGCGCAACGTGACGATCGCCCAGGAACGGGTGCTGCGCCGCGGCCGTGCCGAGGCCGAGTCCGTGGCCCGGACCGAACTCGCGCGGGTCGGGCTGGCCGACAAGGCCGACGCCTACCCGGCGCAGCTCTCCGGCGGGCAGCAGCAGCGGGTGGCCATCGCGCGGGCGCTGGCGATGAATCCCGCGCTGATGCTGTTCGACGAGCCGACCTCCGCGCTGGACCCGGAGCTGGTCGGCGACGTGCTGACGGTGATGCGCCAGCTGGCGGAGGAGGGCATGACCATGCTGGTGGTGACCCACGAGATGGCCTTCGCCCGTGAGGTCGCCGACCGGGTGGTGTTCATGGACGGCGGGACGATCGTGGAGGAGGGCCCGCCCGGACAGGTCATCGGCGCGCCGCGGCACGAGCGCACACGTACGTTCCTGCGGCGGGTGCTCAACCCGACCCACGTGGACACCGACGGCGCTCGATGACCAACGGCCTCCGGTAGGCGTGTAATACTCGACTGGTCCATCGTCTATTACCGTCAACCATCAGGGTCACTGTGGATCTGACCACGTACGCCGAGCTGGCCGTGCTTCTCGTCAACGGGGCCGACCGGCTGGAGGGCATCGCGGGCCTGCGCCTGCTGCTGGGCGAGTCCGGGCGCGGGGCCCGGGCCGCGCGGGCCACCCGCGCCGATCTGGAGGCGATGCGCGCGCTGCGCGCCGAGCTGCTGGCCGTCTTCGAGTCCGCCGACGCGGGCGATGAGGACGACGCCGTGGCGCGGCTCAACGCGCTGCTGATCCGCCATCCGGTCCACCCGCAGATCTCCGGGCACGACGGCCAGCGCTGGCACCTGCACCTCAACGAGGACGGCGGGATCGCCGACCAGTACGCCGTGGGCTGCGTCATGGGCCTGGCCGCGCTGGTGACCGACCTGGGCGTGGACCGGCTGGGGCTGTGCGACGCGGCGCCGTGCCGCCGGGCCTTCCTGGACACCTCCTCCAACCGCTCCAGGCGCTACTGTTCCGAACGCTGCGCCAGCCGCGCGAACGTCGCGGCCTACCGGGCCCGCAAGCGCCGCGTGGCCGTCTGAGCCGCCCTGAGGGCCCCGGCGGGATCATCGGCGTCCCGGCGGCCAGTAGCGCAGCACGACGCGCCCGACCAGCGACCCGGGCGGCAGCGGCCCGAAGTCCCAGCTGTCGCGGCGGCCGGAGGCGCGCTGGTTGTCGCTCTCCAGCCACCAGCCGCCGTCCTTCTCGCGCCAGGCCGCCCGTTTCACGATCAGCCGCGTCTCGTCGCCGGGGAGCCGGGCGACGACCACGTCGCCCGGACGTACGGCGGCGCCCCGCCGTACCAGCAACCAGTCTCCCGGGCGCAGTCCCGGCAGCATGGAATCGCCTTCGACACGCACTCTCACGACGCCAACCCCCTCCCGCGCGGGGTGAATCTAGCCGAGTAAGGTCGGTAACCGGACCATGCTGATATCAGCATCGAGGAAGGAAATTCCGATGCTCGCACGACTGCTGCGACCCAAGCACGTGGCATCCGCGCACTGCGACCTGCCGTGCGGGGTCTATGACCCGGCGCAGGCCCGTATCGAGGCCGAGTCGGTCAAGGCGATCATGGAGAAGTACGCGGCCAACGACGACCCGGTCTTCCGCGCCCGCGCGCTGACCATCAAGGAGGAGCGGGCCGAGCTGGTCAAGCACCACCTGTGGGTGCTGTGGACCGACTACTTCAAGCCGCCGCACCTGGAGGCCTACCCGCAGTTGCACCAGCTTTTCTGGGAGGCCACCAAGCTCGCCGGGGCCGCGGGCGCCAAGGGCACCGTTGAGGTGTCCAAGGCCGAGGACCTGCTCGGTAAGATCGACGACATCTCGAAGATCTTCTGGGAGACCAAGGCCGCCTGAGTTGCGGTGATCTGCTAGGACAATGCCTGATCATGGGCAGATGGGCCCCGTGTGATGAGACATCACACGGGGCCTCAGCATTTTCCCATGATCGCGAGTCTCAGGCCGCCAAGTGGTCTCCAGGGGCGGTAAGTTGCAGTCAGCGGCAATGCACGCCACCGGCGTGAGGAGGAACGTGACAGAGGAAACCGAGACGCGTGTGGAAGGCAGGTCCGGGATTCGCGACGTGGTCAGTGTCCGGCTGCCCGCCGCGAGTGCCTACCTGTCCGTTCTGCGTACCGCGACCGCCGGGCTGGCCGCGCGGCTTGACTTCACGCTCGATGAGATCGAAGATCTCCGCATAGCGGTCGATGAGGCGTGCGCCATGCTGCTCAGCCAGGCCGTGCCCGGCACCGACCTGACCGCGGAGTTCGAGCTGACGGGGCAGGAGATGCAGGTCCGCGTCGAGGTCAACACGGTCGGCAGCACGGCGCCCAAGCGCGATGACTTCGCCTGGATGGTGCTCACGGCGCTGGCCGACGACGTCGACGCGGTGACCGACTTCCCCGACCGCATGGCCATCGTGCTGCGTAAACGCCGAGGCGCGGCGAGGCCGGCGTGACGGAAAGGACACGTGCCATGGCCGCCGGAGAGGACGCGGTGCCCGACAGGGTCCGTGCCCGGACCCTCTTCGCCGAGCTGGCCGAGCTGGCTCCGGAGGAGCCGCGCCGGCAGCGCATCCGCGACGAGCTGGTGGAGTTGCACCTGCCGTTGGTGGAGTACCTGGCCAGGCGCTTTCGCAACCGCGGCGAGTGGCTGGACGACCTGACGCAGGTCGCCACCATCGGGCTGATCAAGTCGATCGACCGCTTCGACCTGGCCCGCGGCGTGGAGTTCTCCACCTACGCGACGCCGACGATCGTGGGCGAGATCAAGCGGCACTTCCGCGACAAGGGCTGGGCGGTGCGGGTCCCGCGCCGCCTGCAGGAGCTGAAGCTGTCGCTGACCAAGGCGATCAGCGAGCTGTCCCAGCGTGAGGGCCGCGCGCCGACCGTCGGCGAGCTGGCCGCGCACCTGCAGATGAGCGAGGAAGAGGTGCTGGAGGGCCTGGAGTCGGCCAACGCCTACTCCACCGTCTCCCTCGACGCGCCCGACTCCGGCGACGACGACGCGCCCGCGGTGGCCGACTCGCTCGGCATCGTGGACGACTCGCTCGAAGGCGTCGAGTACCGCGAGTCGCTGAAGCCGCTGCTCGAACGGCTGCCGCCGCGTGAGAAGCGCATCCTGCTGCTGCGCTTCTTCGGCAACATGACCCAGTCGCAGATCGCCACCGAGCTGGGCATCTCGCAGATGCACGTCTCGCGGCTGCTGGCCCGTACGCTGGCCCAGCTCCGCGAAGGGCTCACCGCCGACGACTGACCCACCGGTGCCGCTGAACGGCCCGCCGCCGGGGCCTCAGCGGTCGTCGCCGAACAGCGCCTGCGTGGTGGGCGGCGCGAACAGACCGCCGAGGCCGATCACCGCCACGGCGGCGAGCGGGATGCCCGGCGCGGCCTGCCCCGACTGGATCAGCGTGATCGCCACGGGCAGCGCGAGGATCTGGGCGAGCACCGCCGGTGCCCGTCCCCACCGCTGCCCGGTGAACAGTCCCCAGGCCACCCACAGCAGCCCGGCCCCGGCCAGCAGGCCGAACGCCGTGACGACGATCGAGGTCACCAGGTCCGACGGCTTGCCGACCACCGTCATGACGCCGACGTAACCTCCGAGCACCAGGGCGACCAGCCCTTCCACCGCCACGACGACGGCGGCGACCACCAAGCTCACCGGACGCTTCGACACGCGCCGAGCTTACTGCCCGCCCACCCCGCTCCCCGCTTCAGCGCCGCCCTCCGGCGTTTTCACGGTCTCCCACCATGATGTCCAGCGGTGTTCGATGTCGCCGAAGGTGTCGTCGGACGTGCCGTACAGGGTGAGCAGCGCGCCGATGCCGCCGCGCCCGCCGACCAGGAGCAGGCCGTCGCCGAAGCCCGCGACGGTGAGCGCCCGCTGGTGCCCGGTCACGGCGTAGACCTCGCCCTCCAGCACGTCACCGGGCACGGCCTCGGCCTTGTACGGCGAGCCCGTGGGCAGGCCCGCCACCGCGCCGAGCCCGAGCGCGTCCAGCATCGAGGCGGCGGGGTCGCGCAGCGCCCCGGTCAGCGCGATCGTGCGCCGCTCCGCCAGCCCGTGCCGCTCGACGCCGAAGCGGAGCTGGGTCAAGAACGCGGTCCAGCCCTCGGTGATGTCGTCGTAGTAGGCGTCCCAGTCGGGGTTCGCGCCGCGCGGCGCGCGGGTGATCCGCACGACCGTGCCGCCGCCGGCCGTCTCGTGCAGGGTGAACCGGTCGCTCTCCTGGAGGACCAGCACGCGCGCCTCCGGGTCCTCTTCGGCGACATGGTCGACGTAGATGAAACGGATCTCCTCGTCCAGGCCGGTCCCCGCCTCGCCGAAGTGCCATCCATGCCAGCGCCGGATCAGCTCGGGATCGCGCAGCGCCCGCCACACCTCATCGGGCGGCGCGCCGATGGTGACCTCTATGCGTACTGTCATGTGCCCGCTCCTTCGGGGTCGGCGGGCGCCGGGTGACCGGCGCCCATGATCCGGTACGGCCGGCCGCCCGGTGTGTCGAAGGCCGCCACGACCTCGCCGATCGCGGCGGCCAGCGCGTCGGTGAACCGGTGGACGTCGCCCGGCGCGGCGAACCGCACTTCGGTCTCCAGGGTGAACGTCAGCAGCCGGACGTCCGCCTGCTCGGCCGCCGTCTGCATGCGGGTCACGTCGCGCACGGTCCGCGCCGCCACCGCCACCAGGTGCTCGGCCGCGTGCCGGTCCAGCCCGGCCACCGCGTCCTCGCCGCGCCCGCCCAGTACGTCGGGATCGACGACGTACGCCTCGGCGGTCGCCCGCAGCACCCGCTCCACGAACCCGCGCCTGCGCCGCTCCTCCACCAGCTCGACCAGGCCCTGCGCCTCCAGCTCGCGCAGGTGGTAGCCGACCCGCTGGCGGGGCAGCTCGAACTCGGCGGCGAGCTGCGCCGCCGAGCCCGGCGTGCGCAGCCGCGCGAGGATCCGCCGCCGCAGCGGCGAGAGCGCCTGCCGCAACCGCTCCGGCTCGTCCAGCAGCCTCCTTCGTGCCACGCGGCCCATCGTCCATTAGACAAATAATTCTGTCAATTCGATGTCCCATGCCTGCCGTGGGTAGCCGGACGACATATCCCGGCAAATGGATACGCTGGCGGGGTGCGAGCCATGCTCCTGGTGAACCCCAAGGCCACGACCACGAACGCGCGCACCCGCGATGTGCTGATCCGGGCGCTGGGCGCGGCCGTGGACCTGTCGGTGGAGGAGACCGGCTACCGGGGGCACGCGGCCACGCTGGCCGCGACCGCGCATGCCAAGGGCTTCGACGCGGTGGCCGTGCTCGGCGGCGACGGGACGATCAACGAGGCGGTCAACGGGCTGCTCAACCCGGTCAACGGCCGGGTCGGCAGTGGCGGTGGCGGCGCCGACGAGCGGCCGGGCCTGATCGTGATCCCCGGCGGCAGCGCCAACGTGTTCGCGCGCGGCCTGGGCCTGCCCAACGACCCGGTGCAGGCGACCGGCGCGGTGCTGGAGGCGCTGCGCGAGGGCCGCCGCCGCGTGGTCGGGCTGGGGCAGGCGAGCTGGGGGGAGCAGAGCCGGTACTTCACGTTCTGCTCAGGGATGGGCTTCGACGCCGAGGTCATCCGAGCGGTGGAGGGGTTGCGGGGGGCGGGTTTCCGGGCGACCCCGGCGCGCTACGTCACCACCATGCTGCGCCACTATTTCATGACAGATCGCCGTAATCCCCCGATGACTTTGCGCGGACCCGGCATCCCGGAAGTGGACGGGGTGTTCCTGGCGATCATCTGCAATACCACACCCTGGACCTACATCGGCGACCAGCCCGTCAGCCCCACTCCCTGGGCGAGCTTCGAGACCGGGCTCGATCTGCTGGGTCTTCGCCGGCTCGGAATGGCGGCGATCCTGCGTACCGCGCAGCAGATCGTGGGCGAGCCGCGCAGCCTGCCGAGCGGCGGGCACCTCACCCAGCTCCATGACGAGGCGGAGTTCACTCTCACCGCGTCGCGCCCTGTGGCATTCCAGCTCGACGGCGACTACCTTGGGGAACGCGAGCAGGTCACCTACCGGTCCGTTCCTGCCGCGTTACAAGTTCTGCTCTAAGTGGCTACTTTGCGTCACAGTGTGACGCATCCGACAGCTATTTCCAGCAAAACTTCGCCCCAAACCTCTTGCGTGCACTCAGCGTGGCTGACAATCTCAAGTTGACGTCGGAACGTAGGACGTTTGAGGCGGAAACCCCGGCTCGACCGGCCACCGGCGATCATTGAACAGCCGACCTGTGTGCCCACCAAGGCCCGGGAGGTCGTTCGCAGGAGTTAGTGAAACTCTTCACAAAGCACGAAACGACGGAGCGACCAAGCTCCACCTGACGAAGGAGTGGACCGCATGGACTGGCGCCACGTAGCTGCCTGCCGTGACGTGGACCCTGAGTTGTTCTTCCCCATCGGCAACACCGGGCCCGCTCTGCTGCAGATCGAAGAGGCGAAGCAGGTCTGTCGTCAGTGTCCGGTCTCCGAGGCCTGTCTGCAGTGGGCGCTGTCGTCCGGGCAGGACGCCGGCGTCTGGGGCGGACTCAGCGAGGACGAGCGCCGCGCGCTCAAGCGGCGCACCGCCCGCGCCCGCGCTCGCGCCAACGCCTGACCGGCCCCCCGGCATCAAACGCTGACCGTACACACGCCGCCATCATCTCGAACATCGCAAAAGACGATACGAACCTCTCAACGTCCCCCTGTGGCACTTGATTGCCACTCGGGGACGCAGTATATGCGCGTGAGCCCATACCGGATCACACCGGGTCGCCCCAAGCCCCTCTGACGCTCACTGGCTCGGCGGCGGCAACGGCAGGGACAGTCCGACCTCGGTGCCCCCGCCCTCGCGCGGCTCCACGCGCAGCCGCCCGGACAGCTCCCCCACCACCAGCGTGCGCACGATCTGCAGGCCCAGGCTGGTCGAGGTCTCCAGGTCGAAATCGGCGGGCAGACCCTTTCCGTCGTCCACGACCAGCACGTCCAGGCGCTCGGCCGCGCGCGACACCACCACCGACAGCCGCCCGCTGCGCTGCGCGAACCCGTGCTGCATGGCGTTTTGCAGCAGCTCGGTGAGCACCATCGCGAGCGGCGTGGCGATCGCCGCGGGCAGCACCCCGAACGACCCCTCGCGGCGCGGCGTGACCTGCGCCTCCGGCGAGGAGACCTCCCCCGTCATGGCGATCACCCGGTCGGCGATGTCGTCGAAGTCGACGAACTCCTCGGGGGCGTGCGACAGCGTCTCGTGCACGATGGCGATCGAGCCGACCCGGCGTACCGCCTCCTCCAGCGCCTCCCGGCCCTCGCGCACCTGAAGCCGCCTGGCCTGCAGGCGCAGCAGCGCGGCCACGGTCTGCAGGTTGTTCTTCACCCGGTGGTGGATCTCGCGGATCGTGGCGTCCTTGGTCATCAGCTCCCGCTCGCGCCTGCGCAGCTCGGTGACGTCCCTGATCAGCACCAGGGCGCCGATCCTGCCGCCGCCCACGATCAGCGGGATGGCCCGCAGCTGCACGATCGTGCCGCCGGACTCGACCTCGGTCTCCCGTGGCGCGCGACCGGCCGCCACGATCATCAGGGACTCGTCCACCGGCTCGTCGCCGTAGCACAGCGCGGCCGTGACCTTGCCCAGCTCGGCCCCGACCAGGTCGGCGTTGAGCCCGAGGCGGCGGTAGGCCGACAGGGCGTTGGGCGAGGCGTAGGTGACCCGGCCGGCGCGGTCGAGCCGCAGCAGGCCGTCACCGACGCGCGGCGAGCGCACCAGGATCGGCTCGTCGCCGGAGAACGGGAAGCGGCCCTCGGCCACCATCTGGGCGAGGTCGGAGGCGCTTTGCAGGTACGTCAGCTCCAGCCGGGAGGGCGTACGGGCCGACGAGAGGTTCGTCGAGCGCTGGATCACCCCGACGAAGGGGCCGTCGGGCACCGCGGCCGCGTAACCGCCCTCGGCGGCCGCCCGGCGTACCGGGATGGTCTCCTCGCGCACCGGCACGCCGCTGGACCAGTCGGGGTCGCCCTCGCGGCAGATCCGCCGCTCGTCCCAGGCCGTGTCGATCAGTGGGCGCTCACCCTTGGTCACCACCGACCCCACGACGTCGTCGTGGTAGACGGTCGGGCCCGTGGTCGGGCGCATCTGCGCGACCGCGATCCAGCCGGACCCGTCGCGCAGCGGCACCCACAGGATGAGGTCGGCGAAGGACAGGTCGGCGAGCAGCTGCCAGTCGGAGACCAGCGAGTGCATCCAGTCCAGGTCGGCGTCGTCGAGTGCGGTGTGGCTGACCGCGAGGTCGCTGAGTGTCGGCACCTGTGCATCATGCGTGCTGTACCGCTCCTGGGCCAAACCGGGCGCGCGCACGCCATGTCACTACCCGTTGCCGAACACGCGCACGGTACTTGCGACAATGCGGTATGCACCCCACCCGGTCAGACCCGTTGGCGCGCTTCAGGGACGCCGCCGCCGCCCGTGCGGCGGCGGGGCTCAAACGCGCGCTGCGGCCCCGCGCACCCGGCGACGCAGTGATCGATGTCGCCTCCAACGACTACCTGGGCCTCGCCATGGACCCGCGGCCGGCGCGGGCCGCGGCCGAGGCCGCCCTCGCCTGGGGCACCGGCTCCACCGGCTCCCGGCTGGTCACCGGGTCCACCACGCTGCACGCGGAGCTGGAGGAGGCGCTGCGGAGGTTCGCGGGGGCGCCCGCCGCGCTGGTGTTCTCCTCCGGCTATCTGGCCAACCTGGCGGCGGTCACCGTCCTTGCGGGCCGCGGCACGCTGGTGGTGTCCGACGAGGGCAACCACGCCTCGATCGTGGACGCCTGCCGCCTGTCTCGGGCCCGGGTCGTGGTGACGCCGCACAACGACGTGACGGCCGTGGAGAAGGCGCTGGCCGATCGCGACGAGGAGCACGCCCTGGTGGTCACCGACTCGGTGTTCTCCGTGGACGGCGACCTCGCGCCGATCGCCGCCCTGCACGCGGCGGCGGTACGGCAGAACGCGCTGCTCCTGGTGGACGAGGCGCACGCGATGGGCGTGGTGGGCGAGGGCGGCAGGGGCGCGGTACACGCCGCCGGGCTGGCCGGCGACCCCAGGGTGGTGCGCACGCTCACGCTGTCGAAGTCGTTCGGCTCGCAGGGCGGCGCGGTGCTCGGCGCGCCCGAGGTGATCGACGCGCTGGTGGACACCGGGCGGCCGTTCATCTTCGACACCGGCCTCGCGCCCGCGTGCGCCGCCGCGGCGCTGACCGCCGTGCGCATCGTCGAGGACACGCCGGAGCTGCCCGCCCGGGCCGGGTCCGTGGCCCGGGAGCTGGCCGCCATGGTCACCGGGCTCGGCCTGCCCGATCCCGGCCTGCCCGCGGGAGCGGTCGTGCCGGTCGTACTGGGCCGTCCGCAGGCCGCGCTGCGGGCGGTGGCGATCTGCGCGGACCACGGAGTGCGCGCCGGATGCTTCCGGCCGCCGTCCGTTCCAGAAGGACGTTCGTGTCTGCGGTTGACCGCACGGGCCGATCTGGGTTGCGATGATCTCGCGGTGATCAAACGCGCGCTCACCGCCGTGGCCGAATTGAAGGTGAACGCGTGACAGAAGATTCCCCTCGGGTTCCGAAGTACTACGACGTGAAACGGAGCCTGCTCGATCTGACCAAGAGCCTGACGCCGGGCAGCGCCCTGCCGCCGGAGCGCACGCTCGCGCTGCGCTTCGCCACCTCCCGCACCACCGTGCGGCAGGCGCTGACCGAGCTGGTGGTCGAAGGGCGGCTGCTGCGCATCCAGGGCAAGGGGACCTTCG
The DNA here is from genome assembly GCF_003315795.1 of Spongiactinospora rosea. Classification (GTDB taxonomy): domain Bacteria; phylum Actinomycetota; class Actinomycetes; order Streptosporangiales; family Streptosporangiaceae; genus Spongiactinospora; species Spongiactinospora rosea. The sequence goes on along the minus strand of NZ_QMEY01000023.1, from coordinate 31,719 downwards.
TCGCGCAGCCCAAGGTCGCCCAGGTGCTCCAGCTCACGTCCTACACCGGCGATCTGCGCACGGTCGGCCTGGAACCGGACACCAAGATCCTCGACATCAGCTACGTCAGCGCCGACGAGACGCTGGCCCGGCGGCTGGCCATCAACCCGGGCGGGCGGGTGCTGCGCATCCACCGGCTCCGGCTGGCGAACGGCGAGCCGATGTCGGTGGACACGACCCACCTGTCGGCGCGGAGGTTCCCCCGGCTGCGCCGGGAGCTGGAGGGCCACTCGTCCCTGTATGAGACCCTGCACAACGCCTACAGCGTCCGGCTCACCGACGCGGAGGAGATAATCGAGACCGTGCTGGCCACGCCGTATGACGCCCAGTTGCTGGCGGTGGACGTCGGGCTGCCGATGCTGATGCTCACCCGGCACGCCTTCGACGCCGACGGCAACCCGGTGGAGTGGGCGCAGTCCCTGTACCGGGGCGACCGGTACAAGTTCGTCACCCGGCTGCGGAGGCCGTGATGAGCGTACTGGTCGTCTCGGGCACCGACACCGGCGTCGGCAAGACGGTGGTCAGCGCGGCGGTGGCCGCGCTGGCGCTGGCGCGCGGCGTCTCGGTGGCGGTGGTCAAACCCGGGCAGACCGGGGTGAGCGCCACGGAGCCGGGTGACCTGGACGAGGTGATCCGGCTCGCCGGGGCGCGCTCGACGTTCGAGTTCGCCCGTTTCCCCGACCCGCTGTCCCCGGCCGCCGCCGCCCGCGCGGCCGGGCTCCCCCCGGTGTCGCTGCGGACGGCCGCCGACCGCGTCCTCGAACTCACCGAGACGCACCGGCTGGTGATCGTGGAGGGGGCGGGCGGGCTGCTGGTCCGGTTCGACGAGGACGGCACCACGATCGCCGACCTCGCGCGGATGCTCCGCGCCCCGGTGCTGATCACCGCGCGGGCCTCGCTCGGCACGCTCAACCACACCGCGCTCACGCTGGAGGCCCTGGCCGCACGGGGGCTGGAGACCGCCGGGGTGGTGATCGGATCCTGGCCGGCCGAGCCGGGGCTCGCCGAGCGGATGAACGTCCCTGACCTGGAGATGCTGGCCGCCCGTCCGCTCGCCGGGGCGCTGCCCGAGGGGGCCGGGGCGCTCGATCGCACGGCGTTCGCCGAGGCCGCCAGGGACGGGCTCGCCCCCGCCCTGGGCGGGTGTTTCGACCCCGCCGCGTTCCGGGACGGGCTCGCCCGATGACTGTCCTCGCTATGTGACTCACTGGTAGGTTCGGCCGCATGGAGGCATCGAGACACGCGGGCGACGTCGCCGTCGCCGTCGCCGGTTCCTACGGCGTGGAGGCCATGTTCACCCTGTCCGGCGGGCACGTTTTCCCGCTGTACGACGGCGCGGTGCACGAGAAGATGCCGATCGTGGACGTGCGCCACGAGCAGAGCGCGGTCTTCGCCGCCGAGGCGACCGCCCGGCTGACCCGCAAACCCGGGCTCGCGGTGCTGACCGCGGGCCCCGGCGTCACCAACGGCGTCAGCGGCATCACCACCGCGCGTTTCAACGGCTCTCCCCTGGTCGTGCTGGGCGGGCGGGCCCCGCAGTCCCGCTGGGGCACCGGGGCCCTGCAGGAGCTGGACCACCCGCCGCTGCTCGCCCCCGTCACCAAGCTGGCCTTCACCGCCGCGTCGGCCGAGAGCGTCGGCCAGGACGTCGAGAGCGCCTTCCGCACCGCCATCGCCCCGCACCGCGGCCCGGTGTTCCTCGACCTCTACATGGACCACCTGTTCTCCCCGGCCCCCGCGCACGCGGTGAGCACCCCCACCCCCTCGCCGCTCGAACCCGACACCGACGCCCTGGCCGGGATCGCCCGGCACCTGGCGGAGGCCGAGCGGCCGGTGCTGGTGTTCGGCTCCGACGTGTGGATGGACCGCGCCGAGGAGGCCGCCCGCGACTTCGCCGAGCAGTGGCGGCTGCCGGTCATCCCCAACGGCCAGGGCCGCGGCATCCTGCCCTCAGGGCACGAGCTGCTGGTCACCCGGGCCAGGAGCATCGCGTTCGGCCAGGCCGACCTGGTCATCGTGGTGGGCGCGCCACTCGACTTCCGGCTCGGGTACGGCTGGTTCGGCGGCAAGGAGGGCGCGCCGCTGGCCAAGGTCGTCCACCTCGCCGACACGCCGTCCCAGCTCGCCACCCACACCGGCACGGTGGGGTCGGCCGCAGGCGACCTGTCGCTGGTGCTGTGGGGCCTCGGTTCGGCCTGTGAGAACGCCGGGGTCGACCCCACCTCCTACGCCCCCTGGACGACCAGGCTGGCCGAGGCCGCCAAGGCCGCCACCGCCGCCGACGCGGAGCTGCTGAACGCCTCCGCCGACCCCATCCACCCGGTGCGGATCTACGGCGAGCTGGCCCGGCTGCTCGCCGACGACGCCGTGGTGATCGGCGACGGCGGCGACTTCGTGTCGTACGCGGGCAAGTACGTCGAGTCCAGGCAGCCCGGCTGCTGGCTGGACCCCGGCCCCTACGGCTGCCTGGGCACCGGCCTCGGCTACGCCATCGCCGCCCGGCTGTCGCGGCCCTCCTCCCAGGTGGTGCTGCTGCTCGGCGACGGGGCCGCGGGATTCTCACTGATGGACGTGGACACGCTGGTCCGCCACCGGCTGCCGGTCGTGATGATCTGCGGCAACAACGGCTCCTGGGGGCTGGAGAAGCACCCGATGCGGCTGCTGTACGGCTACGACGTGGCCGCCGACCTCCAGCCGCAGTGCCGCTACGACCAGGTGGTGACCGCGCTCGGCGGGGGCGGCGAGCTGGTCACCAGGCCGGAGGAGATCGGGCCCGCGCTGCGCAGGGCGTTCGACTCGGGCGTTCCGTACCTGGTCAACGTGGCCACCGACCCCGACGTCGCCTACCCGCGCAACACCACGGGGCTGTGAGGCCCCGCGGCGCGTGCTCAGCGGCCCACCGGCACCTTGGACAGCGAGGGGGTCGGCGTGGGCTGCGGCGAGGGCGACTCGCAGCCGTTCTCCGGGTCGAACAGGATCATCATCGACTTGCCCAGCTCCAGCTTCTCTCCGGCCGCCGGCTCCTGGTAGACCACGGTGTGGCAGGCGAGCACCTGACCGCCGCCGTTCAGCTCGGCCTGCACCCGGAAGCCCGCCGCCTTGATCATCGGGCGGGCCTGGGCGAGGGTGAGCCCGCCGACGTCGGGCACCGCCTTCTTCGGGCGCGGGGTCGGGCTCGGCGTGGGCGTCGGGGTCTTGACGGGGCTCGGGCTCGGGCTGGACGAGACGGTGGGCGTCGGCGTCGTCTCCGGCGTGGGCTCCTCGGCCGGCTCCACCGCCCTGGCCTCGCGCTCGTCCTTGGTCGGGCGGGGCTTGATGGTGTTGGTCGGCGAGGCCAGTGGGTCCTTGGTGGGCTCGGTGCCCTCCTCGGCTCCGGCCGAGACGACGTTCTGTTTCGGCGTCTCGGGGGAACCGAAGTCGGCCAGCGCGAACGACACCCCGCCGACGCACAGCACGGCGGCGACCACCGAGGTGCTCAGCAGGCCCACCCGCCGCTTGGCGGGGGCGGCCCTCCTGCGCCCGCCTGAGGCGACCGTGGGCGGCCCTGGCGGGCCGTCATGGCCCAAAGGTGCCTGAGCGGCCGAAGCGGCCGTCTGAGGCGCTCCGGGGACGTCCGCGGGGACGGGGAGGCGCGCGCCGGTGGACGGAGGCCCGTAGGGGGCGACCTCCTGGTAGCCGCCCGTCTCGGCAGGGTAATGGTCGTGGTAGGGGCCGGTCGGCTCCGCCGGGACGGCCGGGGGGCCGTGCGCGCCGCGCACGTCGTCCGGTACGCCCAGCGCGGCCTGCCGCGCCGCCTCGCTCATCGCCGCCGCGTCGCGGAAGCGGCGCGCCGGGTCCTTCGACAGGGCCTGCTCCACCAGCCGCCGCACCGGCGCGGGGATGTCGGCGGGCAGCGGCGGCGGCGCCTCCCTGATGTGCTTGAGCGCGATCGTCACCGGCGTGTCGCCGTCGAACGGCCGGTTGCCCGCCAGGCACTCGTAGGCCACCACGCCGAGGGCGTAGATGTCGACCGCGGGCGTGACCGGCGCGCCCTCCGCCTGCTCGGGCGCGCAGTAGGCGGCGGTGCCGAGGACCATGCCGACGTCGGTCAGCCGGCTCGCGGTGTCCGCGCGGGCGATCCCGAAGTCGGTGAGCACGAGCGTGCCATCCGCCCGCACCAGCAGGTTGCCCGGCTTGATGTCACGGTGCACGATCCCCTGTGCGTGCACCGCGGAAAGCGCCGACGCGGCCTGCGCGATCAGCTCCATCGCCGCCTCCGGCGGGATGCGGCCCAGCCGGGCCAGCAGCCGGTCCAGCGGCTCGCCATCGACGAACTTCATCACCAGGTACGTCTGCGCCCCCGCGCCCGGTACCTGATCGACGCCGTAGTCGTAGACATCGACGACACCCGGATGGTTGATCGTGGCCATCGCCCGCGCCTCATTGCGGAAGCGCGTCATGAACCCCGGATCGTCGGTGTGGACCGGCAGCAGCACCTTGACGGCCACCGTCCGCGCGAGGACCACGTCCTCCCCGCGCCACACCTCGCCCATGCCGCCGGCGCCGATGCGGGCGTCTAGGCGATAGCGCCCCGCCAGCGTCGTACCTTGGGCCACCATGGTTCCCCCGTTACCCCCTGTCTCGTCAAACTCCCCCACCCCAGGACTGTCCAACAAAGCGGATTACTATCGCAGGGAGATAACGCCCGGGTCACGAAACCCGGTGAACCGGCGACCCGTCGTCACCCGCGGGGCTGCCGAATTTCCCAATAGGTGGTAAAGGGTAGGGCGTCGATCAGCCTACTCTCATCGCCTGCTCCGCGCAGCCCAGTGGGCTCATTCCGAAACACCGGCCTCTAGACTTGCCCCCATGACACCGGCTCCGGGACTTCGCGCCACGACGCTCATCATGGTCGAGCGCGAGGACACCGCGGTGAAGCTGGGCAGCGGCGACGTGCCGGTGCTCGGCACCCCGCGGCTGCTCGCCATCGCCGAGGCCATGACCGTGCGGGCCGTGGCCGGCCACCTCGCGCCCGGCCAGACCAGCGTCGGCACCCGCGTGGCGCTCGACCATCTGGCCGCGAGCCCGGTCGGCGCGCACGTCGAGGTGAGCGCGGAGCTGACCGAGGTGGACGGCAGGCGGCTGGTCTTCGACTTCACCGCCCGGAGCGGGGAGACCCTGGTCGGGTCCGGCACGATCGAGCGGGCCGTGGTGGATCGGGAGAGGTTCCTCTCCCGGCTCGCCGGGCCCGGCCGGTGAGCCGCCGGCTCAGTCGTCGAGCAGGGCGATGAGGTCGCCTTCCTGTACCACGTCACCTTCGGCCACCTTGATCTGGGCGACCACGCCGGGATCTTCGGCCAGGACCGGGATCTCCATCTTCATCGACTCCAGGATGACGATCGTGTCGCCCTCCTCGACGGTGTCACCCTCGGCGGCGATGATCTTCCAGACGTTCGCCACCATCTCCGCGCGGATCTCTGCCACGGCGCACTTCCCTTCTTCGATCCAACTCTGTCAGGCCGCTACCGCATCCGAGAAACCAGACCGGTGTCGTAGTCGCCGCCCGCGAACTCGGGGCGGTCGAGCAGTTCGGCACAGAACGGGAGGTTGTTCTTGGGGCCGGTCACGGTGAACCCGGCGATCGCCCGGCGGGCGCGGTCCAGGGCCTCGGCGCGGGTCTCGCCGTACACGCACAACTTGGCCAGCAGCGGGTCGTAGAACGGCGTCACCGTGTTGCCCGCCGTGTAACCGGAATCGACGCGCACGCCCTCGCCGGCCGGCTCCTCCCAGACGTCGATCTTGCCGGGGCCGGGCAGGAAGCGCTTGGGGTCTTCGGCGTACACCCGGAACTCCACGGCGTGCCCGCGCGGCTCGGGGATCGGCCCGACCGGCTCCCCCGCCGCGATCCGCAGCTGCGCCTCCACCAGGTCGATGCCGGTGACCAGCTCGGTGACCGGGTGCTCGACCTGCAGGCGGGTGTTCATCTCCAGGAAGACGAAATCCTGCTTCTCGGCGTCCACCAGGCACTCGACCGTGCCCGCCCCGCGGTAGCCGACCGCCTCCCCCGCGCGCACCGCGGCCTTCAGCATGCGCTCGCGCAGGTCCTCGGTGATCCCCGGGGACGGCGACTCCTCCACCACCTTCTGGTGACGGCGCTGCACCGAGCAGTCCCGCTCACCGACCGCGACCACCCGGCCGTCGGCCAGGCCGAGGATCTGCACCTCCACATGACGGGCGCGCTCGATGTAGCGCTCCAGCAGGATCGCCGGGTCACCACCGGACCGCGCCGCCGCCCTGGCCGCCGCCTCGAACGCCTTCACCAGGCCCTTCTCATCGCGGGCCACGCCCATGCCGATCCCGCCGCCACCGCCCGCGGTCTTCACCATCACCGGGTAGCCGATCTCGGCGGCGGCGGCCACGGCCTGCTCGGCGTCGGTCACCGGGGTACGCGTGCCGGACGCGACGGGCACTCCGGCCTGTTCCATCAGGTTACGGGCGTTGATCTTGTCGCCCATCCGCTCGATCGCCTCGGGGGACGGGCCGATCCAGGTCAGCCCGGCGGCCACGACGTCCCTCGCGAAATCGGTGCGCTCCGACAGGAACCCGTAGCCGGGGTGCACGGCCTGCGCCCCGCTGGTCCGCGCGGCCTCAAGCACCTTGGCGGCGTCGAGATAGCTCTGCCGGGGGTCGGCGAGGCCGAGCGGCACCGCGTCGTCGGCCTCGTGGACGTACGGCAGGTCGGCGTCGGCCTCGGAGTACACGGCCACGGCCCGCAGGCCCATCCGCCGCACCGTGCGAACGATCCGCCGGGCGATCTCACCCCGGTTGGCGACCAACACGGACTCGAACACCTGACGGACTCCTCACACTCGGACGGCTACAACGGGTTCCCAGCCTAAGACCGCCGACCTGTGGAACCTTTCCGCCGAAACCACTGTCTGGCGGGCCCATTTCTGTAGCTTTCCTACAGCGTTTACGGCGCTCGCTTCGCTCGCGCGGGCCCGGGCGCCTTCAAGGCCGCGCCCTCCACTCCTCACTCAGTCGCTCCCTCGCTCGTCCCTCGCTCCCTCACTCCATCGCTCGTCACTCCGGACACGACCGCGCCCGGGCCTGCTCATGGCGCTCGCTTCGCTCGCGCGGGACCCGGGCGCCCTCAAGGTCGCGCCCTCCGCTCCTCGCTCAGTCGCTCCCTCGCTCGTTCCTCGCTCCCTCACTCCATCGCTCGTCGCTGCGGACACGACCGCGCCCGGGCCGTGCCTGGTCACGGGGAGTGCGTCACTGAAAAATAGCCAAGGCGCCTACGGCGCCCTTCTTGCTCGCTGCGCTCGCATTCCCCCGCCTCCGGCGGGGGACGCGCTCCGCGCACAAAGGGCCTCGCCGCGCTCGGGCGAACTCAGCACGGTGCCGGGCGTCGCGGGGCCCGCTATGGCGGGCTCGGGGCATCAGAGGTGGGGTAATGGAGACAGGCGGGTGATGACGTGGGACATGGCGTCGACTATGGCGGGGTCGTATTCGGTGCCGGAGCCGAGGCGGAGGCGGTCGAGGGCGGCGGCGGCGCGGTCGCGGTCGGTGGAGCCGCCGACGAGGTCGTCGTAGTCGTTGGCGGCCTTGATGATGCGGCTGGCCAGTGGTGGGCCTGCGGAGCAGGGCTCGCACTGGCGGCGGACGACCTCGGCGACCGTGGCGAGGACGCCCGTCTGCCGGATGACCTCGGCGCCGAGTTCGGCGATCCTGGCCGCCTGTTCGGGGTCGGTGAGCACGGTGGCGCCGCCCGGGATGGGGTCGCGCAGTGAGAGCTGGCCGATGTCGTGCATCAGGGCGGCGTACTCAAGGTCGAGTAACTCCGACTCGGCCATCCCCAGCTCGCGGCCGACCGCCACGGCGAGGTGGCTGACCCGGCGGGAGTGGCCAGGTTCGACGTAGCCGCCGACCTCGGTGACCCGGGACAGGGCACGGACGGTCTGCAGGTAGGTGGCGCGGATCCCGGCGTACTTGCGGAAGGCGACCTGGGTGACCAGCAGGGGCGCGGCGAACACCAGCAGGGCGGCCATGTCCATGCTGTGCGCGGCCAGGACGAGCAGGATGCCGGAGGCGGCGACGGCGGCGCCGAGGGGGGCGGCCATCCGGAGTTCGTCGCGTACGGCGACGGTCAAAGCGGTGCGGACCTGGACCGCGCGCAGCACCGCGGCGATCACGATGTCGGCCAGCATGGTCCCGAGGATCATCAGGGCCATCACGCCGAGCGCCGGGGTCCAGGTGCCGATGTCGCCCTTGGTCATGTCGTAGAGCGGCCCGGCCAGCGGGCGGAAGGCCAGCGCGAGGAGGGCCGCGGTGAGCAGCCGCCTGGCCACCGCGTCGAGCCGTGGGGTGCGGCCGACCGCCAGGTGCGGCAGCGCGCCCGCCACCATGCCCACCGCGAGGACCGCGACCACCTGGAGCGCCGTGTGCTGGACCGGCCGCCCGCCCATGTCGAGCAGCAGCGTGTAGCCGAGCGCCGCCGCGGTGCCGATCGGCGCGACCTCGCGGTTGCCCGGCATGGTGAGCCTGGCCAGCTCCCCGGTGGCGACCAGCGCGCCGAAGCCGACCGCGATCGGCGGGTCGAGCAGCCCGGCGGCGGCCGTGTGCGCGATCCCCACGACGGAGAGCAGCCCGGCCGCGCAGATGAGCAGCCACTGGGCGGTGTCGAGCCGTTGCCAGGCCGGGGGCGGTTGCGCGGCGTCGGTCACCGCTCCGACACCACCTGGATGGGCGTCGTGGGGTCGTCGTGGTCCTTGAGCGTGGTCTCGGCGTCGTCGCCGGGCGGGGCCTCGGGGGCGCGCTGCGGGGGATGCCAGCCCTTGCGCTCGATGGCGCGGACGAAAGCGTTGACCATGATCGGATCGAACTGCGTACCGGCCCCCTTGCGCAACTCCTCCATGGCCACCGGCACCGTGCGGGCGACCCGGTAGCAGCGGTCGGAGGTGATGGAGTCGAAGGCGTCGGCCACCGCGATGATCCGGGCGAACTCCGGGATCTCGCCCGCGGCCAGGCCCATCGGGTAACCGCCGCCGTCGTGCCGCTCGTGGTGGTGCATGATCCCGGCGAACGCCTCGTCGAGGAAGTCGATGCCGTGCACGATCTCCAGGCCGCGCATCGGGTGGAGCTGGATGGCCGCGTACTCCTCCTCGGTGAGCGGCCCGTCCTTCTGCAGCACCTTGGTGGGGACGCCGAGCTTGCCCACGTCGTGCAGCATGCCCGCGTAGCGGATCGCGCGCAGCCGCTCGGGGCCCATGCCGATCTCCTCGGCGATCAGGGTGGAGGCCAGCGAGACGCGGGTGCAGTGGCCGCGGGTGTAGTAGTCCTTCGTCTCCACGGCCTGGCAGAGCGCGGCGATCGTGGCGTCGTAGGAGCGCTGCTGCGCCCAGTACTGGCCGAACGCCCAGCGCGCCACGAACAGCGGGAGCAGCACCAGCACCGCGGAGATCGACTGGACGGTGGCCCACAGGCCCGCGATCAGCAGGCCGAAGGTGGCGTAGCCGAGATAGGAGACCAGGAGCTGGGCCATGCCGCGCAGCGGCACCCGCTCGACCTGGCCCGCCAGGGACAGCATGATCGCGATCAGCGCGAAGTTGAGCGGCACGTACACCGCCGCCGCCCCCGCGAACGGCATGATCAGATCGTCGAACCCGGCGATCTCCGGGACGCCCTGCTTGCCGCCGAGCCGGAGGTACGCCTCACCGGCGGCGAAGCCGCAGATCGCGAACTGCGCCCCGTTGTAGAGCCGTTTGGTCAGCGCCAGGCCGGGTCGCACGCTGAAGATCGCGGTCATCCCGACCAGCGCCGCGCCCTCCGGCCCGACCAGCACCACGGCGGCCAGGGCGGCCGAGAAGCTGACCGAGATGGCCGCCTGGCGCACGTGCAGCAGCGCCGGAACCGACTCACAGACCAGGAACAACAGGGCCAGCACGAGAAGTGCCGGCCAGTCAGGGCGCGCGAAGCGCCCGCTCAGAAGCGCATGGCCGAAGAGGCCCAACGCCCCCGCGATAACGGCGACCAGGTGGACCCTGGCCGGCCACGGCAGTCCACGCAATGCTGCCCCACCCAACCGGTGCTACAGGCGCGTGCTCACGTCCAGGAGATGCCCGGAGGAGCGGCGCTCGCGCTCGGCTCCACCACCACCGGGGCGAACAGCACCAGTGCTGTGACCAGCCAGGTGGCCATACCCTTCAACATTCGCCCGCCTCCACGTCGATTTCGCACTTCAGGCTACAGAAAGACAGGGCCCCGAGGGGTGGAATCCCGGGGAATCGCAAGCAAAGCGTAATCAAGCCGTCACCACCCGCCACCTTCTTGGCTCCCGGCGGCCACTTGCCCGATCCCATGTCACAACACCTGGCCGCGGCACACCAGCCCTGTCCGCCAACTTCGGCGGGAAGTCAGGAAACGGCGCGGGCCGCGGCCCATTCGACGGTGGCCTTGAGGCCGGTGGGCAGGTCGGTGCGCGGGGACCAGCCGAGGCCGTGTGCGGCCGGGGCGGGATCGACGGCCATGGCCGGGAGGTCTCCGGGACGGGCCGGGGCCAGCGCGGGGGTGTCGGGGGCGCCGGCGGCCTCGGCCACCAGGGTGTGCAGCCGGCGGTCGGTGGTCTGGACGCCGGTGCCCAGGTTGAACCGCCGCCCGCCGCCCGCCTCGCCGCAGGCGCGGGCGAAGCCGTCCACGACGTCCTCCACGTAGACGTAGTCGCGGGTCTGCGTGCCGTCGCCGTACAGGACCGTCGGCGACCCGCTCAGGAGGGCGTCGGTGAAGATGGCCACGACGCCCGCCTCGCCGTCGGGCGACTGGCGCGGGCCGTAGACGTTCGACAGCACCAGGGTCGTGTGGTCGATGCCGTGCAGCGCGCGGTAGGTCGCCAGGTAGGTCTCCGCGCCGAGCTTGGAGGCCGCGTACGGCGAGCGCGGGTCGGCCGGGGCGTCGCCGGGCACCGGGAGCGCCTCGGGCCTGCCGTACACCGCCACCGACGAGGCGAACACCACCTTGCGCGCCCCGCAGCCCCGCGCCGCCTCCAGGACCGCCACCGTGCCCTCGACGTTCAGCCGCGCGTCGTGGATCGGGTCGGCGACGCTCTTGCGCACGCTGATCTGCGCGGCGAGGTGGCAGACGACCTCCGGCCGCAGCCGCGCGGTCAGCGCGGCGAGCCCGGGGTCACGGATGTCGCCCTCGTGCAGGACGAACCTCGGGTCATGGCCCGCCGCGGCCAGGTTGGCCGGGTCGCCGCCGGACAGGTCGTCGACCACCGCGACCTCGTGTCCCTCACCGAGCAGCCGGTCGACCAGGTGGGAGCCGATGAACCCTGCTCCCCCGGTGACGAGTATCCGCATCCAAGTGCCCCTTCCACGATGCCGCCTGCGTTGCCGTCTGGCGACGATCGTAGAAGGTCACTCCGCGAGGTCGGCGCGGACCTGCTGAATCCGGGTGAGGACTTTGGCCCGCAGATCGGCCGGCACGGGGTCGCACCCGCAGTGCCGGGCGATCAGCCGCTTGACCGCCTCCTCCAGGCCGTACTCGGCCAGGCACGGCCCGCACTCGTCGAGATGGACGCGGATGTCCGTGCAGTTGGAGGCGTCCAGCTCACCGTCGATGTAGCTGTAGACCTTCTCCAGTACGTCACGACAGTCGGTGTCGTGCGGGTCGCCGCAGCTCATTTGGATCCCTCCGCCGGGACCAGACCGCGCTCGCGCGCGTAGTCCTCAAGAAGCCCGCGGAGCTGGCGACGGCCGCGATGGAGGCGCGACATCACAGTCCCGATCGGAGTGCCCATGATGTCGGCGATCTCCTTGTAGGGGAAGCCCTCCACATCGGCCAGATACACGGCGATGCGGAACTCCTCGGGCAGCGCGGCCAGCGCCTGCTTGACGTCGGTGTCCGGCAGGTGGTCCAGGGCCTCGATCTCCGCGGACTTCAGGCCCGCCGAGGTGTGCGACTCGGCCCGGTGCAACTGCCAGTCCTCGATCTCCTCGGTACCGGCCTGCTTCGGCTCCCGCTGCTTCTTGCGGTAGCTGTTGATGAAGGTGTTGGTCAGGATCCGGTACAGCCAGGCCTTGAGGTTGGTGCCCTCCTGGAACTGGTGGAAGGACGCGAAGGCCTTGGCGAACGTCTCCTGCAGGAGGTCCTCCGCGTCCGCTGGATTCCGGGTCATCCGGAGCGCGGCGGAGTAGAGCTGGTCGAGGTACGGCATGACATCGCGCTCGAACCGCTCACTCCGCTGTTCCAGAGTCTCCGCGTCTGTCGCAGGGACCGGACCCACCCCCTTAAGATCACCGGTGCCCGGCCGAAGCGGGATACCGTACTCAGCGGAGGATACCCGCTTCTCCGGGTCCGGCCGCTGACCGGGGCGGGAGCGGGTGTCTGGTTCGAGCAGCGCCTGCATGCGCGGACAACCTCTCGGGAGAAGATCGTGCGTCATCAGCGAGCAACACCGGCGTGCGATCGTCTGTTCCCGCAAGATAGAAGGTGACGAGAGTCCCGGTACGGGGAAAAAGAATACGTACCGGCTGGTAGCCCCAATCCCCGGAAACCCCGAACGCCCAGGAGCCGCGTGTGCTGCCCATTCCGGCCGAAGAACTGAACGGCTCAGGGACCCTGGGGCCGTACTGGACGTTTTACCGCGCGGTCGCCGCCGAGCAGCTCGGCCGGTGGCTGCCCGAGCGGCCATCGGTGCTGCTGGACATGTCCGGAGGCGGCGGGCAGTGGGCCGCCCAGGCCGCGCGGTCGGGTCACCGCGTGATCGAGGTCATCGACTTCCGCATCGACGGCGTGGCCGCGCAGGGCAAGCTGCGCGACGCCGACCGGGTGCGTCAGATACGGGCCGACGACCTCGGGTTCCTGCCCGACGAGAGCATCGACGCGGTGGTCGCCGAGGAGCGGGCCATGTCGGTGGAGCTGATGGCCGAGTCGGCGATGGGCGACGTGGCCAGAGTGCTACGGCCCGGCGGGCGGGCGCTGGTGTGCGTCGACTCGCTGGTGCTCGGCATGGCGATCCTCGCCGAACAGAACTACTGGGCCCATCTGCGCCAGAAGGGCGAGGTCATGCTGGTGCCCTGGCCCGACGGCAGCATCACCCGGTGCTTTTCCAGCGCCCAGCTCCGCGAGCTGCTGACGGGGGCGGGCCTGGAGGTGGAGTGGGTGCGTCCGCGTACGGTGCTGTCGCCCTCGACGGTCGATCACGTGCTGGCCTCCGACTCGCGGGCGCTGGCCTACCTGGTGCGCAGCGAACTGGAGGCCAACCCCGAAGACGACGACACGGTCGGCATCCACCTGGTGGCGAGCGCCCGCAAGAGCGGTTAGCGGCGGCGCTCCCGCTTGGCCTGGCACTGCACGCAGCGCGACGCCTCGGGCCGCGCCTCCAGGCGGCCCTCCGGCACCATCCGGCCGCAGTCCAGGCAGCGGCCGTAGCTGCCCTCCTCCAGCCGCTTCAGCGCGCTGAGCACGGCGTTGCGCTGGCGGGTCGCCACGTCCAGCATGGCGCGGGTGCGGTCGGCGTCGGTGAGGTCGGACCCGGCGTCGGCGGCCGAACGCTCGCGTACGGCGACCGGGTCGCCCCGTAACACCGCGATGGACCGCTCAAGATCGCCGAGCATGGTCTGCAGCCGCATGCGCGCGGTCGCGTCGTCCACGAGTGGCCACCTCCGGGACGGGTGGGCGCCTCGCGGCGGAACTCCCCCGAGTTTCCCGCCGGGCGCTGGGGGTCGCTCTGTCCGGGGGCACGCTACGGAAGGTGTACGGCCGAGCCTCCCCTTACCTGATCGAATGCCCACTTCACCGGCCGTTTACACCGCCGTGACCCGGCCTTTTCGCCCCTGGCGGGGGTGACGGGCCGTATCCGGCCGCTCAGACGATCGCCTTGTCGTCATCGGGCTCGATGCGCTCGACCAGCTCCGGCCCGTTGTTGCGCACGCTGTTGACCGCGGTGGACACCGGGTACGCCTCCAGCCGGTCCGGCGAGGCCGGGACCAGCAGCGCCTGGGCGTCGTCGGTGGCGGTGAGCTCGGGGTCGAGCCATTCCGACCACCGCTCGCGCTCGATCAGCATCGGCATCCGGTCGTGGATCCGGCCCAGCTTGTCCTTCGCGGTGGTGGTGATCACCGTGCAGGTCACCAGCCAGGCGGTGGGGTCGTCGTCGGGCTTGTTCCGGTCACGCCAGAACTCGTACAGCCCGGCCATCGCCATCACGCCGCCGTCGGCCGGGTGGATGAAATAGGGCTGCTTGCGCTTCTCGTCGAACTTGTACCACTCGAAGTAGCCGTCGGCGGGCAGCAGGCAGCGCCGCTGCGCGAACGCCTTGCGGTAGGACGGCTTCTCGGCCACCGTCTCGACCCGGGCGTTGATCATGCGCGACCCGATCGAGGGGTCCTTCGCCCAGGACGGCACGAGCCCCCACTTGACCACGCGCAACTGGCGTACGGCCCGCTCCTCGCCCTTCGGCACCCGGCTCAGCACCGCGTAGACCTCTTTGGTGGGCGCGACGTTGAAGTCGGGCCGCAACTCCTTCCCGGGCTCCCCGTCCAGCTCCACCCGGAACTCTTCCAGCAGCTCCTGCTTCTTCCGCGCCGAGGCGTATCTCCCGCACATAAGACCAGAGTGCCACCTGGACTCGCTCTCATGTGCGATTCCCGGGCGGACCGATCCGGCAGGACACAGCCAATTCGTCTGCGGGCCCTGCGGCGGGCCGCCCGGTAGAGTTGCCCCATGCCTGCGCATCCCGATCCGTGGCCCGCGCCCACCGTGCGCGAGCCCGTGGTGGCGACGGTTCCACTGCCCGGCTCCAAGTCGGTGACCAACCGCGCGCTGCTGCTCGCCGCGCTGGCCGACGGCCCGGGCACCGTGCTGGGCGCGCTGCGCAGCCGCGACGCCGATCTGATGGCGGCGGCGCTGCGCGAGCTCGGCGCGACGATGGAGCCGGCCGGCGAGACCTCCGCCGACGGCGTCGACTGGGCCATCACGCCGGGGCCGGTGCGCGGCGGCGCGCGGATCGACGTGGGGCTGGCCGGCACCGTGATGCGGTTCGTGCCGCCGATGGCCGCACTGGCCGGCGGCGAGGTGTTCTTCGACGGCGATCCGCACGCCCGCAAGCGGCCGATGGGGCCGATCCTGCGGGCGCTGCGGGCGCTCGGGGCGCAGGTGGACGGCGACGCGTTGCCGTTCACGATCCGCGGCCCGGTGCGCGGCGGGGAGGTGACGCTCGACGCGTCGGCCTCCTCCCAGCTCGTCTCGGGGCTGCTGCTGTGCGCGCCGCGCTTCGACAAGGGCCTCACCGTACGCCACGACGGCCCGCCGGTGCCGTCCGCGCCGCACATCCGGATGACGGTGGAGATGCTGCGCGCGGCGGGCGTACGGGTCGATGACACCGAGCGCGACGTCTGGCGGGTGGAGCCCGGCCCGATCGCGGCCCGCGAGCTGACCGTCGAGCCCGACCTCTCCAACGCCGCGCCGTTCCTGGCGGCGGCCCTGGTGACGGGCGGCACTGTGACGATCCCCGGGTGGCCCGAGCACACCACCCAGCCCGGCGACGTGCTGCGCGACCTGCTGACGCGGATGGGCGGGGAGGTCCGGCGCACCCAGGGCGGACTCGCCGTCACCGGCACCGGCCGGGTGCACGGCATCGACGCCGACCTGCGCGACGTGGGCGAGCTGACCCCGGCCATCGCCGCGCTGGCCGCGCTGGCCGACGGCCCGAGCACCCTGCGCGGCATCGCCCACCTGCGCGGCCACGAGACCGACCGGCTGGCCGCGCTGGTCACCGAGATCACCCGGCTGGGCGGCGACGCGGAGGAGACCCCCGACGGCATCACCGTGCGGCCCCGGCCGCTGCACGGCGGGCTCTTCCACTCCTACGACGACCACCGGATGGCCACGGCGGGCGCGGTGATCGGCCTGGCCGTCCCCGGCGTCCGGGTGGAGAACATCGCGACCACCGCCAAGACCCTTCCCCGGTTCCCCGGGATGTGGGCCGAGATGCTGGAGGACGGCCGCTGAGGAAGCGGGAATACGACGAAGACGACGTCCGCGTACGGCCGGGCAAGGGCTCCCGGCCACGGACGCGGATCCGCCCTGCGCACGAGGACGCGGTGCCCGGCTTCGTGGTGGCCGTCGACCGCGGCCGGTTCACCTGCCTGGTGGAGGCGGGCGAGCGCACCACCGTCACCGCGATGAAGGCCCGTGAGCTGGGCCGCAAGGGCATCGTGGTGGGCGACCGGGTGCGCCTGGTGGGCGATGTCAGCGGGCGCCCCGACACGCTGGCCCGGATCGTACGCGTGGAGTCGCGCCGGTCGATGCTCCGCCGCTCCGCCGACGACACCGAGTTCACCGACGGCATCGAGCGGCCGGTCGTCGCCAACGCCGACCAGCTCGTGATCGTGACCGCGCTGGCCGACCCGCCGCCCCGGCCGCGGATGATCGACCGCATCCTGGTGGCGGCCTACGACGCCGAGATCGACCCGCTGCTGTGCCTGACCAAGTCCGACCTCGCCCCGCCCGACGAGCTGGTCGCACTGTACGACCCGCTGGGCGTCCCGTACATCGTGGTGCACAAGGGCGGCGAGCTGGACGAAGTGCGCGAACGGCTGGCCGACCGGCTCAGCGTGCTCGTCGGGCATTCGGGGGTCGGCAAGTCCACGCTGGTCAACGCCCTGGTCCCGGACGCCGAGCGGGCCGTCTCGCACGTCAACCCGGTCACCGGGCGGGGCAGGCACACCTCCACCTCGGCGGTGGCGCTGGAGCTGCCCGGCGGCGGCTGGATCATCGACACGCCCGGGGTGCGCAGCTTCGGGCTGGCCCACGTCTCCCCCGACAACGTGCTGCACGCCTTCCCCGACCTGGTCGAGGGCACCGTGCACTGCCCCAAGGGCTGCACCCACCTGGCCGACGGCTGCGCGCTGGACGAGTGGGTGCGCCAGGGACACGCCGGCCCGGCCCGGCTGGCCTCGCTGCGACGGCTGCTCGCCAGCCGCGAGGGCGAGCCCGACCCCGAGGCGAGCCACGCCGATTGACCACGCTATGTCCCTAGAAAGCGGCGATCGGGCGTTGACGCGATACCGTGTCCCCTCGTGACGGACTACACCGACGATCTGCGGCTCGCCCACGTCATGGCGGACGCGGCCGACGACCTCACGATGCGCCGCTTCAAGGCGGTCGATCTGAAGGTCGAGACCAAACCCGACCTGACGCCGGTGAGCGACGCCGACCGCGCGGTGGAGGAGGCGATCCGCGGCACGCTGCGCAGGGCCCGCCCGCGCGACGCTGTGGTCGGCGAGGAGTTCGGCACCACGGGGTACGGCGCGCGGTCCTGGATCGTCGATCCCATCGACGGCACGAAGAACTACGTGCGCGGGGTCCCGGTGTGGGCCACGCTGATCGCGCTGCTGGACCGGGATCAGGTGGTCGTCGGCCTGGTGTCGGCCCCGGCACTGGGCCGCCGCTGGTGGGCGGCCAGGGGCGGCGGCGCGTGGACCGGCCGCGGGCTGACCAAGGCCAGCCGCTGCCGGGTGTCGTCGGTGGCCCGGCTGGGCGACGCCTCGCTGTCCTACTCCGACCTTGAGGAGTGGGAGAAGGCCGGGCGCCTGTCGGCGTTCATCGAGCTGACCCGTTCGTGCTGGCGCACCCGCGCCTACGGCGACTTCTGGTCGCACGTACTGGTCGCCGAGGGCGCGGTGGACGTCTCCGCCGAGCCCGAGCTGTCGCCGTGGGACATGGCGGCGCTGACCGTGATCGTCGAGGAGGCCGGCGGCATCTGGACTGATCTGTCCGGTGTGCCGGGCCTGGACGGCGGCAGCCTCGTGTGCTCTAACGGCCCGCTGCACGGAGACGTGCTGAAGCGGCTCGGCGGCGGGCCGCTCACCCTCCCGGTGTAGTCCGCTACAGGGCGAGGGTGCGGGCGGCGGCGTCGAGCAGGCTGCCCCGGTACGCCTCGCCGAACAGGCAGACGTGCACCAGCAGCGGATGGAGCTGGTGCAGCGGCACCCGGTCGCGCCAGCCGTCGGCCAGCGGGGCCTCCTCGTGGTAGGCGGCCAGGATCGTGGCCAGGTGCGGCGCCCCGAACAGCGCCAGCATGGCGAGGTCGGTCTCGCGGTGCCCGCCGTGCGCGGCCGGGTCGATCAGCATGGCCCGCTCGCCCGTCCACAGCACGTTGCCGCCCCACAGGTCGCCGTGGATCCGCGCGGGCGGCTCGGCCGGGCCCGCGAGCCCCGGCAGCCGTTCGACCACCTGCTCGACCAGCCCGGCGTCGGCCGCGGAGAGCTGCCCCGCGTCACGCGCCCTGCGCACGAACGGCAGCAGCCGCCGGGTGGCGTAGAACTCCGGCCAGCCGTCCGCGGGTTCGTTGCCCATCGGCAGTTCGGCGATGAAGCCGGGCCAGGACGCGCCGAAACCGGCGGCCCCGGCCGCGTGCGTGCGGGCCAGCTCCCGGCCGAGCCGCGCGGCGGCCTCCGCGGTGGCATCGCCCGGCTCGACCCACGTGAGCACCAGCCGTTCGTCACCGGCCTCGATCACCTCGGGCACGGCGATCGCGCCGGGCTCGGCCAGCCAGGCGAGCCCGGCCGCCTCGGAGGTGAACAGATGGGGAACGCCGCCTGTCGCCACGGCCGATTTCACGAAGACGGCGCGGCCGTCGGGAAGCTCGCCCTGGCTCAGCCTCCAGGCGTGTGAGGAGCCCAGCTCCCGCACGATCCTCACCGGAGGGTCGCCGCGAGGTGCTTGGCCAGCCCTTCGGACGCGGCGCGGACCATGTCCAGCACCTGGACGAACCCCTCGTCGCCGCCGTAGTAGGGGTCGGGGACCTCGGCGTTCTCCGGCGCGCTGGGGTCGAAGGAGCGGAACAGCCGCACCTCGGCGCCGGGCGGGGCGAGGGCGCGCAGCGCGCGCAGGTTGGTGGCGTCCATCGCCAGTACCAGATCCGCCTGGCCGAACCAGGCGGACTCGAACTGCCTGGCCCGATGCGCGGAGCCGTCGTAGCCGTGCGCGGCGAGGGTCCGCCCGGCCCGCTCGTCGATCGGGCCGCCCTGGTGCCAGCTGTCGGTCCCGGCGCTGTCCACGGTGACCTGCCGGTCAAGCCCGTGTTCCGCCAGGGTGCGGCGGAGCACGATCTCCGCCATCGGGGACCGGCAGATGTTGCCCATACAGACCAGACACACGTGGTAGCTCATGGCCTCCAGCATGCCAGCCGCAGGTGGTGGCCCGGTCTCCCGCCCGCCCTACGTTGACCCGGCCTCGCCCGCGCTTCCCAAACTGACTCCTGCGCTTTACCGGGTTCAAGCCCTTTGACGGCATATTCACACATCGCCGCATACCTCTTTCAACGTCGGTCACGGCTCGTTTCACTGTCGTTCACTTTGCGCCAGTTGGATCGGTGGTGCATCGAGAAGAGTTAACGACCAAAGGACGACTGACCGTGACAAGTGGACAGCGCCGCCTGAGCGCGGTGGCAGCATCGGCGGCCTTCATCGCTCTCGTCGCGGCCTGCGGCGGCAGTGGGAATAACCAGACGTCCGCCAGCCCCGGCGCCTCGGGGGGCGGCGAGCAGCAGGCCGGGCAGCAGCTCAGCGGCGACATCAAGTCCGACGGCTCCAGCACCGTCGGGCCGCTGACCACGGCCGCATCCGAGTTCTTCGCCGAGGAGCAGCCCAAGGTACGGGTGTCGGTGGGCACCTCCGGCACCGGCGGCGGCTTCGAGAAGTTCTGCAACGGGGAGACCGACATCTCCAACGCCTCCCGTCCGATCAAGGACGAGGAGAAGGCGATCTGCGACTCCAAGGGCGTCGCGTTCACCGAGCTGACGGTCGCCACCGACGCGCTCACCGTGGTGGTGAACAAGGAGAACGACTGGGCCAAGTGCCTGACCACCGACCAGCTCAAGAAGATCTGGGAGCCGGCCGCCCAGGGCAAGGTGAAGACCTGGAAGGACGTCGACGCCAAGTTCCCGGCGGAGCCGCTGGCGCTGGCCGGTCCGGGCACCGACTCCGGCACCTTCGACTACTTCACCGACGAGATCAACGGTGAGGAGGGCGCGAGCCGCAAGGACTACAGCGCGTCGGAGAACGACAACGACGTGGTCCAGGCGGTCAGCGGCGCCAAGGGCGGGCTCGGCTACTTCGGGTTCACCTACTACGAGGAGAACATGGACAAGCTCAACGCGGTCCAGGTCGACTCGGGCAAGGGCTGCGTGACCCCCAGCGTCGAGGCGGCCCAGGACGGCAGCTACACGCCGCTGGCCCGTCCGCTGTTCGTCTACGTCAAGAACGAGTCGGCCAAGCGCCCCGAGGTGAAGGCGTTCATCGACTTCTACTCCGGCAACATCAACAAGATCGCGACCGACGCGAAGTTCATCCCGCTCAACGCCGAGCAGGAGGGCAAGCTCAAGACCGCCGTCCAGTCCCTGTCCGGCAGCTGACCCACCATGGCCTCAACCAGCAAGGCGACCGTCCCGGGAGGCCCCTCCCTGGGGCGGTCGCGCCCGCGCTACGGCGAGCTGATCATCAAGGTGATCCTGGTCCTCGCCGCCGTCGTCTCCGTGGCGACCACGATCGGTATCGTGGCGGCGCTGCTGGAGCCCACCATCGAGTTCTTCGGCACGGTCAGCGTGGTGGAGTTCTTCACCTCGATCGAGTGGGGACCGCTGTTCAACCCGCCGAGCTTCGGGGTGCTGCCCATCGTGGTGGCCACCCTGCTGGTCACGATCATCGCGATGATCGTCGCGATCCCGCTCGGGCTGGCCGCCGCGATCTACCTGTCGGAGTACGCGAAGCCGCGCGTCCGCAAGGTCATCAAGCCCGTCCTTGAGGTCCTGGCGGGCATCCCCACGGTGGTCTTCGGCTTCTTCGCGCTCACCTTCGTCACGCCGCTGCTGCGCGACTTCCTGCCGTTCACCCTCGACTACCGCAACGCGCTCAGCGGTGGCCTGGTGGTCGGCGTGATGATCATCCCGACGGTCGCCTCGCTGGCCGAGGACGCGATGTCCGCGGTCCCCAACTCGCTGCGCGAGGGGGCCTACGCGCTGGCGTCCTCACGGATGATCGTGTCGCTGCGGGTCGTGCTGCCCGCCGCGCTGTCCGGGATCATCGCCGCGGTCATCCTGGCGTTCTCCCGGGCCATCGGCGAGACCATGATCGTGGTGATCGCCACCGGCGGCCGGTCGATCTTCACCTTCAGCCCGGCCAGGGAGATGGACACCATGGCCTCGTTCATCGCCCGCGCGGGGTCGGGTGACGTCCCGGTCGGGTCCATCGAGTACAAGACCATCTTCGCGGTGGGCGCGCTGCTGTTCGTCATGACCTTCCTGATGAACTACGTCAGCGCCAAGGTCGTACGGCGTTACCGGGAGGCCTACGAATGACCGTCCTCACCTCCATCGGCAAGGCGGCGAGCCCCGGCCCGCGGCGGCTCGCCGGGCGGCGACGTCCGGTACGCGAGACGGTGTTCCTGATCGCCCTGCAGCTCAGCCTGGTCGTCGCGATCGCCTTCCTGGCGGTCCTGCTCGCGTACGTGATCAGCAAGGGCTGGGCCAGGCTCGACCCCCGGCTGTGGGAGAACATGCCCTCCATCCGGCGGCCGGAGAACGCCGGGGCCCAGTCGGCGATCGTCGGCACCATCTACCTGATGGGCCTCACCGCCCTGTTCGTCATCCCGACGGGCGTGCTGGCGGCGATCTACCTGGAGGAGTACGCCGACCGCAACAAGTGGTACAACCGGCTGCTGGAGCTCAACATCCAGAACCTGGCCGGCATCCCCTCGATCGTCTACGGCATCCTCGGCCTCGGCATCATCGCCCGGGTCATCGGTCTCGGCTTCGGACTGATCACCGGGGCGCTCACGCTGGCCCTGCTGGTGCTGCCGGTGGTGATCATCTCCGCCCGGGAGGCGATCCGGGCCGTACCGCCGTCGATCAGGGAGGGGTCGCTGGCGCTGGGCGCGACCCAGTGGCAGACGATCTACCGGCAGGTGCTGCCCTCCTCCATCCCCGGCATCGCGACCGGCTCGATCCTGGCCCTGTCCCGGGCCATCGGCGAGGCGGCCCCGCTGGTCATGCTGGGCGCGGCGACGTTCGTGGCGTTCAACCCCGAGTCGCTCACCGACGGCTTCACCGCCCTGCCCCTGCAGATCTACAACTGGATCGGCCAGTCCCGGCCGGAGTTCGGGGTGCTGGCCTCGTCCGCCATCGTCATCCTGCTCGCTCTGTTGCTGGTGATGAACTCGGTGGCCATTCTGCTCCGCAACCGCTACCAGAAGCGCTGGTGAGAAGGAATGTCTGAGGTAGGAACCTCCATGCCGAACGTGACGGTCCGAGGCCCTGAGGTCCCCCGCAACATCCAAGCCCTCGATCCCGTCTTCGACGTTTCCGGCCTCAGCGTCTTCTACGGCGACTACGAGGCGGTGCGCGGCGTCAACATGATCATCGGCAACCGCGAGATCACCGCCATGATCGGCCCGTCCGGCTGCGGCAAGAGCACCGTGCTGCGCTGCTTCAACCGGATGAACGACCTCATCCCCGGGGCGCGCGCGGCCGGCAAGATCACGTACCACGGCGAGGACCTGTACGGCGATCACGTCGACCCCATCGAGGTCCGCCGCCGGATCGGCATGGTGTTCCAGAAGCCCAATCCGTTCCCCAAGTCGATTTACGACAACATCGCCTACGGCCCCCGGGTCAACGGCACCAAAAAGGGGATGGACGGCATCGTGGAGGAGGCGCTGACCAAGGCGGCGCTCTGGGACGAGGTCAAGGACAAGCTCAAGCAGAACGCGCTGTCCCTGTCCGGCGGCCAGCAGCAACGCCTGTGCATCGCCCGCGCCATCGCGGTCAAGCCCGAGGTGATCCTGATGGACGAGCCGTGCTCCGCGCTCGACCCCATCGCCACCACCAAGATCGAAGACCTGATGCAGGAGCTGTCGCGCGACTACACGATCGTGATCGTCACGCACAACATGCAACAGGCCGCCCGGGTCTCTGACCGCACCGCTTTCTTCACCGCCGAGGTGGACGACTCAGGAGTACGGCACGGACGCCTCGTCGAGTACGACGAAACCAGTCGCATCTTCACCAACCCGAGCGACAAGCGCACCGAGGACTACATCACCGGACGCTTCGGCTAGCTCGGCCGACCAATTGGAGGACCCGGGTGATCCAGCCGCAGACGGCACCCGAGGTGGACGGGGACACCCGGACGGCGCCCATGCTGCTGGTGGCCGATCCGGACTCGGCGCTGATCCGGGAACTTGCGTCGGCGCTCGAACGCGAAGGCGTGGAGGTGGCCGGCGCTCCGGACGGCGCGCAGGCGCTGATCCAGGCGGGCGCGCTCCGGCCCGACGTGGTCCTGGTCAGCGCGACGCTCACGGTCATCGGGGCGGTGGACTTCGTCCGGGCGGTACGCCGCTCGCGTACCGTCCCGGTGCTGCTCGGTGTGGGCGAGGGGCACGCCGAGCAGGCCGTGCAGGCACTGGCGGCGGGGGCCACGGCGTGCGTGGCCCGGCCGTACCGGGTGCCCGAGCTGCTGCCGATGGTCCAGGCCGCGTTCAGCGGCGGCGACTCGGGGGGGCGCCGGCTGCTGACGGTGGGCAGTGTGGAGCTGGACGTACACGCGTATCAGGTGCGCGTCGCGGGCAAGGCGGTCCATCTGCCGCTGCGCGAGTTCGAGCTGCTGTACTACCTGATGCGCAACGCCGACCGCACGGTGACCCGTGAGCAGATCATGCGGCACGTCTGGAACTCCGCGGACAGCACGTCCACCAACACGATCGCGGTCCACGTCAAACGCCTCCGCGCCCGCCTGGGCGACCACGAGGACCGCCTGATCCAGACCGTCCGCGGGGTCGGCTACCGCCTGGTCACACCCCAGCCCCCCGAACAGTAGCCACGCCGCGAAAGGTGGCCGCCCGCCGCGCCCACAAAGCGCCACCGCGGCCACCCGAACCTCCCGCGGCCCCAGCCGCAGGCCACAGGCCACGAACGGCCCGTGTGCGCAGGGACGCCGGCTGACGGTCTGATGTGCCGGCGGCATGCTTCTTTCTTGGCTTCAGTCGCGGCACTCCACCGCGCACGGGCGGCGGGTGACGGCGTCGCGGATGGCCTGGCGGGCCCGTGGCACGGTCCCGGCGAGGTACGCCCTGCCCCCGGTGGCGGCGGCGATCCGGGTCAGCTCCGCCCTGCCGGCGTCCGGGCCGAAGCCGACCGCCGCGATGGCCACCGGACGCTTGGCGTCGGACTCCTCCCCCAGCGCGGCGACCAGCTCGTCCAGACCGAGTGAGCCGCTGTCCGGGCCGCCATCGGTGATCAGCACCACCAGCCCGGGCTCGTCCGCCGAGGCGTGCGAGACCGCCTCGCGGTACGCGGCCAGCACCGACTCGCGCAGCCCCGCCCGCCCGCCGACGCCGGTGGCCAGACCGGCGGACGCCGCGCGGATCTTCGCGGACCTGCCCGTGACCGGCCCGATCTCCAGCACCTCCCGGTAGGGGCGCCCGCCGTCCAGCCCGTGCGCGAACCGCCAGATGCCCACGGAGCTGCCCTCCGGCAGCACGCCGATGCCCTCCCGGACCAGCCGCCCGGCCAGCGCGGCGCGCGTGCCCGCCGTACCGGGCACCCGCCTGCGCATCGACCACGACGTGTCCACCAGCATCAGCACCCGCACCGGCGCGGTCACCTCGCCGATCGCGTCGAGCGCGCGGGCGGCCCTGGCCACCGGCAGCGGCGCGAGCCTGGGCGGCTCCTGCGCGCGCAGGCCGCGCTCCTCGTCCACGCCCGCCCCGGCCCGCCCCTCGCCGTCGCGGAACCCGGCCTGCCGTACGGCCCGCCTGCCCTCCGCCGAGGTGACCGTGTCCTGGAAGACCAGCGCCGTGGCCCGCCGGGTGCGGTCCTCGGTGAGCACCAGGTACGGGTGGTCCAGGCTGACCGCGCCCTCCTCCGGGTAGATCCCGGACGCCGGGACCTCCGGTTCGGCCGCGTTGTACGTGAACAGCCGCTGCTCGGTGGTGACCGCCGCGACGCCGGCGTCGCCGCCGAGCACCTCCAGTGCGGCGGCCGGGTCGGGCACGATCGCGGCGCGCAGCGCGGAGACGTCCTTGGCGAGGTCGCCGAGCCCGAGTACAGCCTGGCCCACGGCCCACCGCCGGGGGTCGGGGACCCGCAGCGAGAGCCGGCCGCCCGCCGACATCATGTTCCAGGTCGGACGGCCTGCCGCGGCGGCCAGGCGACCGGCCCGCGCCTGCCGTACGGCCAGGATCACCGGTGTGCGCGCGACCGACGGACCGCGCACCCCGCCGACCCGCGCGGGAGCGCCGCCCGTGGCGGCCAGACCGGCCCAGCCCGAGGACTCGGGCACCCAGACGTCGGGCCCCGGCTCGCCCGCGGCCAGCGCGGCGGCGACGTCGTACGACCGGCCCGCCCGCACCGACACCTGCGCGCAGCCGGTACGGTCGGCGTCGCGCTCGGCGAGCGCGCGCAGCACCGGCGCGATCTCCGGGGCGGCGGTGACCCGCACCCGGTCGGCGGCGGCGCAGTCGGCCGGGCCCATCACCGCCCACACCCCGCCGGTCGCCAGCGTCAGCGCCATGACCACGACGGACGCGGCCACCGCGGCCCGCCCCCGGCCACGCCGCGGTGGCGGCAGGAACTCCTCGGGCGAGAGGATCGGCAGGTCCTGCGGGGGCCGCGGCGGACGGATCTCACGGTCGTCCGGCGGCCACACCCGGACCTGGTCGGGCCACTGGGTACGCGGGTCCGGGCGACGGCGGCGTGCCGGAGTCCGAGTAGAACGCTGTCGCTTGACCAATTCCCGTACCTTGTGTCGCCGCGGACCGAACCCCGATGCAGTCGGGATCTTAGCGCCCCGCCCCGCCCGCCCGAGGGTGGTCGGCGTACCTGGTGGCATAGCAGAATCGAATGGTCACCCCACGCGCAGCAGAAGGACGAGCCCAGCGGCATGACCCGAATCCCACGGCTGGACACGGCCCGGCGGATCTTCACCTACGCCGCCGACACCATCGGCGCGTTCTTCGGCATGCTGGTCGGCCTGCAGAAGCTCGCCACCCTGGTGCTCACGTCCGGTGACCACCTTGACGCCGCGCTGCGGTGGCGTTCGGCGGCCGCGGGGATCTGCCTGATCGCGGTCTACGTCTGCTTCTGGCGGATGAACCGCACGGTCTTCCGGGAGAACGCCCCCGCCCGACCACCGACATCGTCGTCTGCGGGCTGTTCGCCGCGGCGGCCGTTGGCATGAACCCGTACGGCGGCGAACTCGCCGCCATCCTGTGGCTCATGGGGACCGTCCTGCACATACGGCTGAAGACGGCCATCGCCGCAGGGGTCTTCATCGCCGTCGTCCCGCTCTGGTACATGACGATCATCTACAGCGACGAAGGCACGGGCGGCGTGGGCTTCTGGGCCCTCAACCTGCTGATCATGTTCGCCTGGGAGGGCGTGCTGTCCGGGCTGATGCTGATGCTGCGCTGGCTGTGGGGGGCGACGCAGGAGCTACAGACGGGCCAGGAGGCCAGGGCCCAGCTCGCGGTCTCGGAGGAACGGCTGCGCTTCTCCCGCGACCTGCACGACCTGCTCGGGCACAGCCTGTCGGTGATCAGTCTGAAGAGCGAGCTTTCGGCCAAACTGGCGCTGAAGGACCCCGCCAAGGCCGCCGGGGAGATGCACGAGGTGCGCAGGCTGGCCAGGGACTCGCTGAAGGAGGTGCGCGCCGCCGTACGCGGCTATCGGGACATCGACCTGGACGCCGAGCTGGCCAG
Source organism: Spongiactinospora rosea (assembly GCF_003315795.1). Lineage (GTDB taxonomy): Bacteria > Actinomycetota > Actinomycetes > Streptosporangiales > Streptosporangiaceae > Spongiactinospora > Spongiactinospora rosea. The sequence continues at coordinate 4,944 of NZ_QMEY01000023.1, read as the reverse complement.
TGTGCGCGCCGTGCTTGAGGCGGCGGGCATCCGCTGCGCCGTGGACGCGCGGACCGCCGACCTGTCCCCCGAGCGCCGCGCCCTGCTGGCCTGGGCGGTACGCGAGGGGGTCACTAACATTCTCAAGCACAGTACGGCGACACAATGCTCGATCACGATTCACGAAGGGGTGCTGGAAATCCGCAACAACGGCGTGACCGGCTCGCCCGGCTCGACGGGCAGCGGCCTGCACGGGCTGTCCGAACGGATCTCCACCGAGGGCGGCTCGCTGTCCGCCGGCCCCACCGACACCGGCGAATACCTGCTGCGGGCGGCGATGCCGGCATGATCCGCGTTCTGCTCGCCGACGACGAGCACCTGGTCCGCGGCGCGCTGGCCGCCCTGATCGGCCTGGAGGAGGGCCTTGAGGTGGTGGCCCAGGTCGGCCGCGGCGACGAGGTCGTGGCCGCCGTCGAACGACACCGGCCCGACGTCGTCGTACTGGACATCGAGATGCCGGGGGCCGACGGCCTCACCGCGGCCGAACGCATCCGCGGGCAGTGCGCGATCGTGATCCTGACCAGCCTCGGCCGCCCCGGCTACCTGCGCCGGGCGATGGCCGTGGGGGTCAGCGGCTTCCTGGGCAAGGACGCCTCGGCGGAGGAACTGGCCACCGCCATCCGCAAGGTGCACGCAGGCGGCCGGTACCTGGACGCCGAGCTGGCCGCCGCCGCGATGGCCGCCGGGGACAGCCCGCTCACCGCGCGCGAACGGGACGCGCTGAAGCTGGCCGACCGGGGCGCAGACGTACGCGAGATCGCGGCCGAGCTGCACCTCACCGAGGGCACCGTGCGCAACTACCTGTCCAGCGCGATGACCAAGCTTAACGCCGGCAACCGGCTGGAGGCGATCCGCACCGCCCAGCGGATGGGCTGGCTGTAGCCCGCCGGGCGGCCGCGCGGTCGCGGGCGGTCAGGCGTCGCGGCGGCCGAGCGCGACGACCGCGGCGGCCAGCAGTACGACCACCCAGCCGGCCAGGATCACCGAGGCCCCCGTGGCCGATCGCGCCCACGACTCCGCGCCCGGATTGATCATGTTGGTGACCGCCGCGCCCGGGAAGAACGGGTAGATGTTCTCCCGCGGCCACTTCGGCAGCACCATCGCCACGAACCCGGGCAGGTAGATCCCGCCGATCATGATCGCGATCGTGCCCGCGGAGCTGCGCACCAGCGTCCCCACCGCCAGTGCCACCAGCGCGACCAGCGGCAGCAGCAGCGCGCCCCGGGCCACCGTCCAGAACACCCCCGGATCGCCCAGACTCGCCTGAAGATCCTTGGCGGCGAGCAGCGACTGCCCCGCGAAGAACGACGCGAAGACCGTGACCACCCCGGCCACCAGCCCGAACAGCCCCACGACCAGGGCCTTGCCGCCCAGCAGCAGGCCCCGCCGGGGCACCGCGGTCAGCGTGCCCACGATCTGCCTGCTGCCGTACTCCGAGGTGATCACCAGCGCGCCGAACACCGCCAGCGCGACGATCGCGACGTCCATCCCGCCGAGCGACAACGTCACCGGGTCGATCAGCGCCCGCTGCATCCGGGGGAGCTGATCCCAGGCGGCCACCATCGTCGCGGACACCAGCGCGCCGAGGACGACCGAGCCGAGGACGCCGACGATCAATGTCCAGTACGTCGAGCGGACCGACCGCGCCTTGGTGACCTCCGAGGCGAAAACGCCGATCGCGGTCATCGGGTGCCCTCCTTGCCGTTGTGCCGTGCGCCGCTGAACTCCACGTCCACCGCCGTCAGGTCCATGAAGGCGGTCTCCAGCGAGGCCCGCTGCGGGGCCAGCTCGTGCACCGGCACGCCCTCGCGGGCGGCCAGCTCGGCGATCCGCTCGATGGCCAGCGCGGTCACCCGCAACTCACCCTCGGCCGCGGCGACCTGCGCCCCCTCGGCGGTGAGCACGGCGGTGAGCCGGGCGGGCTCCGGAGTACGGACCCGGATGTAAGCGCGGGCATTGTGCTCGATCAGCTCTCTGGTGGTGGTGTCGGCGACCAGTTCGCCGCGCCCGATCACGATGAGCTGATCCGCCAGGCCCTCCATCTCGCTCATGATGTGGCTGGACACCAGTACCGTGCGCCCCTGCGCGGCGAACCCGCTCAGCAGGGTGCGCATCCACCTGATGCCCTCCGGGTCCAGGCCGTTGATGGGCTCGTCGAACATGAGCACCTTCGGATCACCGAGCAGCGCCGCCGCGATGCCCAGCCGCTGACTCATGCCGAGCGAAAAGCCTTTCACCCGCTTACCGGCCACCGTGGAAAGCCCGGTCAGCTCCAGGACCTCGCCGACCCGCCGGCGCGGAATGCCGTTGCTCTGCGCGAGCGCCAGCAGATGCGCCTTCGCGGTGCGGCCACCGTGAACGCCACGCGCCTCCAGCATGGCCCCGACCTGCTGCAACGGGGCGTCCAGGCGGGTGTACGGCATGCCGTTGACGGTCGCCGTGCCGCTCGTCGGACGGTCCAAACCCAAGATCAACCGCATTGTCGTGGTCTTGCCCGCGCCGTTCGGACCGAGAAATCCGGTGACGACGCCGGGACGTACCTGAAAGGTCAGCCCATGCACCGCACGGGTCTTCCCGAAATGTTTGGTGAGGCCGGCAACCTCGATCATCCGCGTCCTCCAGAATGCTCCTGGGAAAGCTCACCTTCGCTACCACGAGCGTGCCGGAAATGGCGGCATGCCGGATAGTGGCGCGAATCACCGGCCCTTCATGACAGGCATCATATGAACCGGCCGACATTTCTCATGTTCCGCCGATGATGCGCGCGACTGTCGGTTCCGCGTTATTCAGGGGACCCTTGTCGCATGCTTTTCCAACGGCCTGGAAAGACCCGAGCGGCGTTCCTGGTGATGCATGTGGCGCTGCTGGTGGCGGCGGTCATCATGATGCTGACCGGCTGCGCCACGGCCCGCCCCGCGCCCGCCACCCCCGCGCCGGACGCGGGCAGCGCGCCATCGGCCGCGCTCGCGCCCTATTACGCGCAGCGTCCCTCCTGGACGGACTGCGGGCAGGGTTTCCAGTGCGCAAAGGTGCGCGTACCGCTGGACTACGACGATCCGGGCGGGCGGCAGATCACGCTCGCGGTCAACCGGCTGCCCGCGCTGCCCGGCGGGGAGCGGATCGGCTCGCTGATCCTCAACCCGGGCGGCCCCGGTGGTTCCGGCCTGGACAACGCCCGGGGCACCGGGCCGATCTTCGACCGGCAGGTACGCAAGCGGTTCGACGTGGTGGGCTTCGACCCGCGCGGCGTCGGCGAGTCGACCCCCGTACGCTGCCTGGACCCGGCGGAGTTCGCCAAGCGGCAGGCGCCGCTCTCCTTCGGAGACGGCGAGAAGGAGGCGGTGGCGGAGTGGCGCGCGCTGGCCGCCGAATGCGCTCGGACGTCCGGGTGGCTGCTACCGCACATCGGGACGGTCGACGCGGCGCGCGACATCGACGTACTGCGTGCCGTGCTCGGGGACCGGCGGCTGAACTACCTCGGCTGGTCCTACGGCACCGAGCTGGGCGCGGCCTACGCGGACCTGTTCCCGGCGAAGGTCCGCGTCGCGGTACTGGACGGCGCGGTGGACCCGGCGGCCGAGCCGATGGACCTGGCGGTGGCCCAGGCGAAGAGCCTGGAGGTCGCGCTACGCGCCTTCACCGAGGACTGCCTCACCCAGGACGACTGTCCGTTCCGCTCTCGGACGCTGGAACCGACCGCTTCGGAGATCGCCGCCCTGGTCGAGGCGGCCGAGGCCCGCCCGCTCAACGGCCGGATCGACGGCGACCTGGTGCTGACGGGGCTCGCCGCCGGCCTGTACTCCAAGCAGCTCTGGCCGCTGCTGCGCAAGGCACTCGGCGCGGCGTTTCAGAAGAAGGACGGCGAACTCCTCGCCGACCTCGGCGAAGGGCTGATGGGCCGCCGCCCAGACGGGACATGGACCAACCAGATGGTCGCGGGCCTGGCCATCCGCTGCGCGGACTGGCCACGCACCACACGGCAGGCCGCCGCGGAGGCGGCGCGGCGGACCCGGGACTACCGTACGTTCGGCGGGGATCTGGCTCTGGCGTGGGTACAGTGCCTGTCCTGGCCGGTACAGCCGCCGAAGGGGCCTCGCTCGATCCCACATGCCAAGGGCTCCGCACCCATCCTGGTCGTCGGCACCCTACGCGACCCGGCGACGCCTCACGCCTGGGCGGTCGCACTGACGGGACACCTGGACAACGCCCGGCTGCTCACATACGACGGCGACGGGCACGGGGCCTATCTGCTGGGCGGCTCGAACTGCGTGGACGACGCCGTGGACCGGTACCTCATTGACGGGGAACTTCCCCGGGAGGGCAGCCGCTGCCCCGCGGTGTAGGAGGGCAAAAAAAGAGAGAGGCCCCTGGTCGAGGCACGTCCTTCAAAAGGACACGTCTCGACCAGAGACCTCTCACCATATTCAAAAATTGTGCGGCAGCGACCTACTCTCCCACACCGTCCCCAGTGCAGTACCATCAGCGCAGGCAGGCTTAACTTCCGGGTTCGGAATGTAACCGGGTGTCTCCCCACCGCAATAACCACCGCAACACATCGAAACCACCAACCGGCACAACCCACCACAACGATGGGCGTGACCTGGTTGCAGTCTCAGAATCACACAGTGAACGCGAGCACCACACACAGCACAGACATGTTTGTTGTGGTCAAGTCCTCGGCCTATTAGTACCAGTCAGCTCCACGCCTCACAACGCTTCCACCACCAGCCTATCAACCCGGTCATCCACCGGGAGCCTTACCCCACCAAAATGGGAGGGAGACCTCATCTCAAGGCAAGCTTCCCGCTTAGATGCCTTCAGCGGTTATCCTTCCCGAACGTAGCCAACCAGCCATGCACCTGGCGATACAACTGGCACACCAGAGGTTCGTCCGTCCCGGTCCTC
>NZ_QMEY01000022.1 GCF_003315795.1 Spongiactinospora rosea | reverse complement strand
CCAGGCAAAAGGGTCTATGTCCGCTCTGCGGACTGGACTTGATCGAAGGCGTGGGCTATGAGCCGGACTCCGTTCGTAGCTGGGCGGAATGGTTCGTGGCAAACGCCAGGACGATCAACAGGCACCATCTGATCTACCGGCGCCAAGGTGGCACAGATGACAGGTCCAATCTCGTGCTCATCCACGCTGCGTGCCACCGGCAGCACCATGCAGCCGACCACCAGCCTGGACCAAGGAGAATTCCCAATGCATAGCTCTTGCGACCTGCTTGAGCCGGGTGCGGTGAGAGTCGCACGCCCGGTTCTGAGGGGGCCCCTGCATCCGAGAGGAGCAGGGGCTACCCGACACACCGATGACCAGCAGGAACACCAAGTCATCACAGGGCGGCCTACGCTACGGGCCACCAGCAGGAACATCGCCCGCGCGCACGAGTACGGCATACCGGTCCGCGCCGGCGTCGTCGGTGTTCTCAACAGGCAGCGCGTCAGGCAGGGCATCTCCGTCCTGGAACGAATCGGCATCCCCGACATCGGATACGACGACCTACGCGAGGTGGGTCGCGGCGTCCGCGAGGCCGGCCCCGGCATCGATCAACTCTGCGGGCACTGCGCAGACCGCAAGGCGGCCATCTCCCCGGCGGGTGACGTCTGGCCCTGCGTCTTCTCACGCTGGCTCACCGCCGGGAACGTCCTGCGGTCCTCGCTCGCCGACATCGTGGAAGGCGAAGTGTTCGAGCGGATCACCCGCGAACTGCGGGCCACATTCGCCACAGCGGACGCCGAGTGCGGCCCCGACGCCTGCACCCCTCGCTGCGGCCCCTCGTGCGGACCCGCGTGCGTCCCGCAGTACCGCACCCCGTGCAGGCCCCGCCAGGGATGCGCTCCTGACTACGGATCGTGCGACCCTGATAAGCGGCTGTGCACCCCCGACCGAGGGTGCAAGCCCAACAAGTGCAGGCCCACCAGCTAGAAAGACACGGCGTGACCACCGGAGACCACGAGAGCGGGCAACGCCTCTTCCTGCGGCGCATCCTGGCCGAGGGAGCCGAAAGGCTCCGCGTCACGCTGTCCGGCGACATGGTGTTCGGGTGGCGCGACCGTACGATCGGATCGGCCGCCCTTCGCCAGGACGGCCGGTTCTGGCTGCGGGCGACCGCCGAGCACAGAGATTGGGCACAGGGCGAAGCCTGGAACGGCAACCCGGACGCCGCCGACATCACGGGCGTCCCCAAGCCTCTCCTGATCAACCGTGTCGAATGGAGTGAACCGCCCGTCGAGATGTACGCCGAGTTGATGACCTACGTCTCCGACACACCATGCTCACCCACCCCCGACCTGCGCGAGGCCATCACACTCCCCGACGCTTGGTGGACAGACCTGCGCGAGGCCCTCAACACCCTCGCCGGTCACCCCACCGAACGAGGCGACCACGACGCCGACGCCTACCTACGCGAACTCGGCGACACCTACGAACGTCCCCTGGCCCTGCCGCCCCCGGCGATGCGCACCGAGCACACGGACCTGCACTGGTCCAACCTGACCAGACCACGGCTGTGGATCCTCGACTGGGAGTACTGGGGCCGCGCCCCCGCAGGGTTCGGCGTTGCCACCCTGTACCTGCACAGCCTCCTGGTCCCCGACATGGCGGGGCAGGTACACGACGAATTCGCCGACCTACTGGCCTCACCGACCGGCCAGGTTGCCCAGCTCGGTGCCGCCGCGCACATCCTCAGCCGGTCTTACCGCGTGGACGACTACGCGGAGTTGCAACATCCTGTACGCCGCCATGTGCGACGCCTTCTCGGCGAGGACCGGGTGTAGCTTCTCTGATGGTCAGGAGGATGCCGTCATCTACCTTGATGGCGAAGAGCCGACCCGAAGCGCGGCCTCTTGGGCGAAGCCCCTGCTCTCTCGCGCGGAGCGCGACCCCTTAGGCGAGGCCCTGCCTCCGCGCGGAGCGCGAACCCATGGGGCGAAGCCCTGCCCTGGCGCGGAGCGTGGCCCCTGGGCGAAGCCCCTGCTCTTGCGCGGAGCGCGTCGTTCCCGCCGGAGGCGGGGCGTCGGGCGAAGCCCGACATCGAAAGCACGGCTGAGCGAAGCGAAGGCGATTGTGCGCCCGGAGCGCGAACCCATGGGCGGAGCCCTGTCCTCTCGCGCAGAGCGCGACCCCTTAGGCGAGGCCCTGCCCCCGCGCGTAGCGCGAACCCATGGGGCGCGGCCCCCTGGGCGAAGCCCGCCCTCCCGCGCGGAGCGCGTCGTTCCCGACGGAGGCGGGGTGTCGGGCGGAGGCCGACACGAGGAAGAACAGGCCGAGCGTCAGCGAGGACGATTGGGGGCGGGGCATGGGGCTTCGGGGGCGCTAATGGGACATCTGCGTACTGGTGGATGGGGGCGTCTCGTATACCGGTTCGGTCACGAGGGGGGCTTCAGGCATAGATCATTTCTGGGGCGGCGTGCGGGGTATCTGATCTAGGTGTAGGCGATCAAGCATCTGACCTGGGCTTATGCGGGGGAAACCATCGCTGCTTCCGCGTCGGCTGGGTGCTATAGGGCCCGTTTTCGCGACATAACGCGACACGTCAGCGACTGCCCGATCTTCGCAACGTTCCAAACGGACTTGACGTATCCGCAATCACGTTAAACCATAATTCCTATCAGCACAGTAGGTATACTAGGAAGGGGATGTTGTGCGCGCACTCGTCCTCCTGGGCCTCGTCGGCCTGGCGGCACAACTCGTCGATGGCAGCCTCGGCATGGCCTACGGCGTCACTTCGACCACGCTGCTACTCGCCATCGGCACCAACCCCGCCGCCGCCTCGGCGACCGTCCACCTAGCCGAGATCGGCACCACGCTGGCGTCCGGCATCTCGCACTGGCGATTCAAGAACATCGACTGGAAGGTCGTCGCCAAGATCGGCATCCCGGGTGGTGTCGGCGCGTTCGCGGGTGCCACCTTCCTGTCGACCCTCTCCACCGAGGTCGCGGCCCCGGTGATGTCGCTCATCCTGCTCGCGCTCGGTGTCTACATCATCATCCGGTTCACCGCGTTCGGCCTGCCCCGGGGCAACCTCGGCAAGCCGCTGCGCAAGCGCTTCCTGACCCCGCTCGGCCTGGTCGCCGGGTTCGTCGACGCCACGGGCGGTGGCGGCTGGGGTCCGGTCGGTACTCCGGCGATCCTGGCCAGCGGCCGGCTTGAGCCGCGCAAGGTGATCGGCTCCATCGACGCCAGCGAGTTCATCGTCGCCATCGCGGCCAGCATCGGCTTCCTGGTCGGCATCGGGTCGGAGAACATCAATGTGTCCTGGGTCCTCGTGCTGCTGCTCGGCGGCGTCATCGCCGCGCCGATCGCGGCCTGGCTGGTCCGGCACATCCCGCCGCGCATCCTCGGCTCGGCCGTGGGCGGCGTCATCATCCTCACCAACGTGCGGACCATCCTGCGCAGCGACTGGGTGGACGCCGGCAGCGGCGTGCAGACGGTCGCCTACATCGTCATCGCCCTGATCTGGGCCGCCGCCATCGCGTACTCGGTCAGGGAGTACCGTCGCGACCGTGACCGCGAGTCGGTTGAGGCGGCGGAGCACGCCCAGCGCGAGCGTCCGGCCGAAGAAGAGCCCGTCGCACCCTGAGCACGACACGGAAAGGGCCGGCTACCCGGGGGACGGGCCGGCCCTTTCGCATTCCCGGCGAACCCGCTAATAGCTGACGACCGGCACCGCCACCGGCGTCACCACCGACTCCTCCGGCCCCCGCCGCGCGTGCCGGGCCAGCATCCAGGCGTTGAGCGCCACGATCGCCACGAACAGCGCGGTGAACCCGAAGAACGACACCCGCACCTGCCCGGGCGTGAGGTCCGACAGCGCCTCGGCGGTGGTCAGCCTGCCGTACACGACCCACGGCTGACGCCCGATCTCGCGCAGAACCCACCCGCCCAGCATCGCGACGTACGGCAGCGGCACCGCCGCGATGAGCAGTACGTGCCACGCCCGCAGCCCCCGCACCGCCGCGGGGAAGAACATCAGCACGAAGCTCACCAGCGAGATCAGCAGCATCACCGCGCACAGCGCCAGCATCACCGTGCCGCCCGCCTGCACCGGCCCGGCCGGAGGCACGTAGTCACCGGGACCGTGGGCGGCCACCATCATCTCCTGGTACCGCGCGACCTGCGCCGCGTCACCGCCGAAGACGGCCCCCTTCATGCCCTGCATGATCTCGAACTGCACGCCGCCGAACCCGGTGACGACCACCAGTCCGGGCAGCGTCAGCCCGACCCCGATGCGCAGCGAGCGCCGGAAGAACTCCTGCTCGGACGTACGTCGGCGCAGGTGGTACGCGCTCACCCCGGCCAGCAGGAACCCCGCGACCACCAGCGCCGCCGAGCCGACGTGCCCGAACGCCTGCAGCGCCGCCGGATTGGTGAACACCGCGACAGGATCGGTGAGCCGCATCTCTCCGTCCACGACCGCGTACCCGACCGGGTTCTGCATCAGCCCGTTGGAAACCAGGATGAAGTACGCCGAAGCGTACGCAGTCAGTGCCACCACCCAGATCGTCGCCAGGTGCACCCACCGGTTCAGCCGCCCCCACCCGAAGATCCACAGCCCCAGGAACGTCGATTCCAGGAAGAACGCGAGCAGCGTCTCCATGGCCAGCGCCGCGCCGAACGTACTGCCCGTGTAGTGCATCAGGCCGCTCCAGTTCAGCCCGAACTGAAACTCCATCACCAGCCCGGTGACGATGCCCATGGCGTAGTTGATGACGTAGAGGCGTCCCCAGAAGCGGGTCATCCGCAGGTGGATCGCGCTGCCGCCGATGGTCGCCCGGGTCTGCATCACCGCGACGACCGTGGCCAGCCCCAGCGTCAGCGCCACGAACAGGAAGTGCCCTCCCGCCGTGACGGCGAACATCGAGCGGGCGAGGTCGAGCGTGCTCTCCATGACAAGAGAGGATGGCCGGGCGGTATCGTCCAGCGCGTCCCGCCTGAGCGGGTTTTCGATGTACTCCCCCGGATGTGGCCCCACGCCCCTTATACGCCTGGTGCGTTAGTCGCGCATGGGATCTCGGCGGCCACCCGGAAGCCGCCGCCGGGGCGTGGGCCGGCGGTGAGGGTGCCGCCGAGTGCGGCGGCGCGTTCGCGCATGCCGGTGATGCCGTAGCCGGGGGCGCACGGCGTACCGTGGCCCTCGTCGTCCACCTCGACCAGTAGGGTGCCGCCGGACCTGCGGATCCGTACCGTGGCGGCCCGCACGCCCGAGTGGCGGGCGACGTTGGTCAGCGCCTCCTGGACGATCCGCGCGGCGGCGGTGTCCACCTCGGGCGGCAGGCCGGTCAGCTCGCCCGCCACGTCGGTGCGTACGTCGAGCCCGCAGCGGCCGATCAGCTCGCCGAGACCGGCCAGGCCGGGGGGCCGTTCGGGGTCGCCCTGCCGGAGTACGCCGAGCGTCGCGCGCAGTTCGCGCAGGGTGTCGCGGCTGGTCTCCTTGATCGTGGCGAGCGCGGGCGCGGCCTGCTCGGGGTGGTCGGCCAGGCGGTGCAGGGCCGCCCCGGCCTGGACGTTGATCAGGGACAGGTTGTGGCCGAGTACGTCGTGCAGGTCCCTGGCGATGCGCAGCCGTTCCTCCAGCGCGCGGCGGCGGGCCTCCTCCTCCTTGCCGTGCTCGGCGGCGCGGACCCGCTGCTCGGCCTCCCGCAGGTAGGCGCGGTGGTTGTGGGTGACCCCGCCGATCGCCACGGCGGCGAGCATCCACCCGCCGACCAGCATGATCATGCTGTCGTCCACGTGCCGGAGGTCGCCGCGCAGTTCCTCGACGCCGATCGCGGCCAGCGCGGCGACGGTCAGCAGCAGCGAGGGCAGTACGCGGCCCCGGTCGGCGGCCGTGTAGAGGGCCAGGAACAGGGCGGCGACCAGGGGGCCGTCCAGCGCGGACAGCGGGTAGTAGACGAAGCAGAGCAGCGTGGCGCCGAGGAGTACGGCCAGCGGCCACCGGCGGCGTGCCGGCATCGCGGCGGACGCGGCCACGGACGCTCCGATGTCCAGCGGCCCCACCGGCACGGACGGCTTCACCAGCGACGCCACCCACGGGCCGGCCAGGATGACGGCGATCACCACGCCGGTCAGCGCGGACTGCCGTAAGCCTTCGCGGGTTTCCCCCATGTGCCGCACGTTCAGCACTCTAGCCAGCGGTTTCGCCGACCGGGGCGGGGTTTCCGGCGGGGTGGTCCAGGCACCGCCGAACAGCGGATACCCTCCTACGAAAGGGCCCGTCGCACCGATTCCGACCGGGCGGTATGGCTCTGACCAGTGAAAATGCGATAACCGGGAATCGGGAACGTCAGGTATCGCGTTATACGTCAATACCTGAAGTGGGACCCGCGCATCTGACATGGCAGATGCGGGTCCGGTCGCGCCAGGAGGTATCTGTGTCGCCTGCCCGTTCGAGTCGTTCGTCGGCCGCGACCTCGTCGCAGGTCGCCGAACCCATCGCCGAGCCGGATGAGGTTCCGCCGGCCGAGCCCGCCGGGCCGGAGGACGAGTCCTTCACCCTGCTCGACGCTGAGGACGACATCGGTGACGATGGCGAGCCCATCGCCCAGATAGCCGCCGCGGCCGGCGCCACCGCCGACCCGGTCAAGGACTATCTCAAGCAGATCGGCAAGGTCTCCCTGCTCAACGCCGAGCAGGAGGTCGAGCTGGCCAAGCGGATCGAGGCCGGGCTGTTCGCCGAGGAGCAACTGGCCTCGGAGTTCGGGTCGCTGCCGGTCGACGTCCGCGCCGAGCTGGAATGGATCGCCGAGGACGGCCGCCGTGCGAAGAACCACCTGCTGGAGGCCAACCTGCGGCTGGTGGTGTCGCTCGCCAAGCGGTACACCGGGCGCGGGATGCTCTTCCTGGACCTGATCCAGGAGGGCAACCTGGGCCTGATCCGTGCGGTCGAGAAGTTCGACTACACCAAGGGATTCAAGTTCTCCACCTACGCCACCTGGTGGATCAAGCAGGCGATCACCAGGGCGATGGCCGACCAGGCCCGCACCATCCGCATCCCGGTTCACATGGTCGAGGTCATCAACAAGCTGGCCCGGGTGCAGCGCCAGATGTTGCAGGACCTCGGCCGCGAGCCGACCCCGGAGGAGCTGGGCCGTGAGCTGGACATGCCGCCGGAGAAGGTCGTGGAGGTGCAGAAGTACGGCCGTGAGCCGATCTCGCTGAGCACCCCGCTGGGTGAGGAGGGCGACAGCGAGTTCGGTGACCTGATCGAGGACTCCGAGGCGATCGTGCCCGAGGACGCGGTCAGCTTCGCGCTCCTGCAGAAGCAGCTCCACTCGGTGCTGGACACGCTGTCGGAGCGGGAGGCCGGGGTGGTCTCGATGCGGTTCGGGCTGACCGACGGCCAGGCCAAGACGCTGGACGAGATCGGCAAGGTGTACGGCGTGACCCGCGAGCGGATCCGCCAGATCGAGAGCAAGACGATGTCCAAGCTGCGACACCCGTCCCGCTCCCAGGCGCTCCGCGAGTACCTCGAGTAACACCGGTCTTGACGAGAAAGGCCCGCGACGTTCGATTGTCGCGGGCTTTTTCGTTCGCCCTTGGTCAGGCGCGGCAGATGAGTTCGCCGTGCGGGATGGACAGCCAGCCGTCCGGCGACTCGGCCCAGGCGAGCCAGCCCGCCGAGATGCGGCGCAGGTCGTCGTCGGTGGCCGCGCCGGTGGCGAGGGCCTGGGCCGCCATGTCCGAACGCAGGATGCGGTCCGCCCACATGCCGCCCCACCAGGCCCGGTCTTCGGGCGTGGTGAAACACCAGGTGGCCGAGGTGGCGGTGATGTCGGTGAAACCGGCGGCGCGGGCCCAGGACAGCAGCCGCCGCCCGGCGTCGGGCTCGCCGCCGTTGGCGCGGGCCACCCGCTGGTAGAGGGCGAGCCAGTCGTCCAGCTCGGGCGGCTGCGGGTACCACGCGAAGGCCGCGTAGTCGCTGTCGCGGACGGCGACCACGCCGCCCGGACGGCAGACCCGCCGCATCTCGCGCAGCGCGCCCACCGGGTCGCCGACGTGCTGGAGCACCTGGTGGGCGTGGACCACGTCGTAGGAGTCGCCGGGCAGGTCGAGGGCGTGGACGTCGCCCACCACGAACTCCACGCCGTCCTGGCCGCGCCGGGCCGCCTCCGCCCTGGCCAGGTCGAGCGCGTCGGGCGTCACCTCCACGGCGGTGACGCGGCCGGGCGCGACGCGGGCCGCGAGGTCCAGCGTGAGGGTGCCCGGTCCGCAGCCGATGTCGAGCAGGGCCTGGCCCGGCGCGAGGTGCGGCAGCAGGTACGCCGCGGAGTTGTCCGCGGTGCGCCACCGGTGGGAGCGCAGTACGGACTCGTCGTGGCCGTGCGTGTAGACGGCATGCCTGCTCATGGCACCCTCCTCGCGATCGCCGCTCGACAGGGACCCTAACAGGTCATCCCATGATATGAGAACGTCATCTCATCATGTGGACACCAGGCGATCCAGGTCGGCGCGCAGCCGGTCGGCGTCGGTGAACAGCACGCCGGAGATGCCGAGCGCGGTGGCCGCCTCGACGTTGTCCGCCCGGTCGTCGACGAACACCACGTCGCCCGGGGACACGCCCAGCCGCTCGCACACCTCCCGGTAGATCGCCGGGTCGGGCTTGGCCCGGCGCAGGTCGGCGCTGAAGAAGCGGTGGCTGAACACCGCCGCCCACGGCTGCTCGTCGATCAGCCGGGCCATCTCCAGCGGCGCGTTCGACAGCAGCGCCAGCGGCACCGCGCGGCCCTCCAGCTCGCGCAGGATGTCCAGAGTGCCGGAGTTGAGATAGCCCCACATCTTGAGGTCGAGCGCGATCAGCTCATCGAGCGGCGCGTCGGCCGCCGTGAGGCCGAGCCCGGTGTAGACGCCGCCCCAGAACCCGGCCGCGTCCACCGTGGCCATGTCGTAGTCGAGCCGGCCCTCCCAGTAGACCTCCCAGAAGCGCTCCTCCCGCACTCCGATGAGCCCGCTCAGGGCCGCGGCCTCGCGCGGCCCAGGAGGATCACAGATGACCCCGCCGAAGTCGAACAGCACCCACTTCATGTTTCTCACATCTACCATGTGCGTTCGCACATTGGCAACGTGCTCTAGGTGTCCGGAGCGTGAAGGGCGACCGACCAGATTTGAACTGGCACCACCGGAATCGACGCCCGGTATGCTCCCGCCTACACCACGGTCACCCACGTCGGCCCGGCAGGAATCGAACCCGCGACACCCGGTTTGTAAGACCGGTGCTCTTCCGGCTGAGCTACAGGCCGTTTCTCGGTTATTCGGTTGTTCCGATCGTGGCCCCGGCAGGACTTGAACCTGCGGCAGACCCGGTTTCGTAGACCGGCGCTCTCTCCACTGAGCTACGAGGCCGAACATGGTCATTCCAATGAAAAAGCCGCCTGGGTGGTGTCCCGGGCGGCTTTGCCGAACCTTCGCAGGTCAGCGGCATCGCCACCGGGACACGAGGCGCACGCGGGACCGCGTACGGCCGCGCCTGCGAATGCGATCCACCTCGTGGTCCACTTGCTGATCCTTGTCCGTTGCCGTGTGTTGTCGGGCTCTCAACGTAGCCGTGGGCTCCGCCGATCGCCACTCATTTAGTTGGACGGCCGATGGGCCGGATCGGTTCGCGGCCCAGGCCGACAATTCACATCAGGTATTCATCGGGAAACGGACTTGGCGACGATGTCACCGATCACGGTCACCGTGTCGAAGTCGTTCGTCAGCAGGTTCTTGGTGATGGCCACGGTCACCCCGGTGGCGGTGTCGGCGTACGCGGCGCTGCCCCCGGCCCCGGCCATGCCGAACACGGCCGGCGTCTGGTCCGGCGAGGAGTCCGGCCGGCCGATCGCGTACCCGAGCCCCCAGGCGGAGGGCATGCCGAACACCTCGTCGGGCCCGCTGACGGCGACGGCCGTCGCCTCGCGCAGCCGTTCCGGCGAGATCAGCCGTACGCCGTCCACCTCGCCGAGCAGGGCCGCGTACATGCGGGCGATGGCCCTGGCCGTGGTCTTGCCCCCGGCGGGGATGTCGGCGGTCAGGTAGTCGGGCCTGCTGCCGAGCGCGGCGGTGGGCATCAGGCTCATCGGGCCCGCCTTGAACATCGGCAGGTCATCCGGCATGTCGGCGAACGCCGACATGTCCACGGGCGCGTCCTCCAGCCGGGCCAGCCGGTGGTGCTCGGCGGCGGGCATGCCGAAGTACAGCTCGCGGGCCACGCCCAGCGGCTCGCCGATCTCCTCGCGCAGCACCTGCGAGATGGGCTTGCCGGTCACCCGCCGCACGATCTCACCCACGAGGAACCCGAACGTGTAGGCGTGGTAGCCCACCTTGGTCCCCGGCTCCCACCACAGCTCGGCGTTCTCCAGCGCGGCGACCATGGTCTCCCAGCGGCAGACGTCCTCGGGCGTGGTGTCCAGCGGCACCCCGGGCACGCCGGCCGTGTGGGTGAGCACGTGGCGTACGGTCACCCCGCCCTTGCCGTGCGCCCCGAACTCCGGCCACAGCTCGGCCACCGGAGTGTCGTAGCCGAACAGCCCGCGCTCGGCGAGCAGGTGGGCGACGGTCGCGGTGGCGCCCTTGCCGATGGAGAAGTTGTAGAAGGGGGTGTCCGCGGTGACCGGCCGCCCGGTCTCGGGGTCGGCGATCCCGGCGACCACATCGACCACCTGCGCGCCGTCCTGGTAGACGGCCACCTGGAGGCCGCGCTCGCGGCCGGACGCCACCAGCTCGTCGGCGGCCTGCTGCACCTGCTCCTGAAGGACGTTCATGGTCATATGTCCATTTCTCTATGGGAACTGGACGGTACAGTACTGGCATCAGTACGGAACTGTCCAGTACTCTCTTCCCCATCGGAGAGAGAGGGCCTATGACAGACATCGATGGTGAGGCGAGCCGTACGGCCCGCAAGCGCGGCCAGATAGCCGAGGCCGCGACGGCGGTCTTCCTCCGCAACGGCTACGTCGGCGCGAGCATGGACGAGGTGGCGGCGCTCGCGGGGGTCTCCAAGCAGACCGTGTACAAGCACTTCACCGACAAGCAGCAGCTTTTCACCCACATCGTCCTCGCCACCACCACTGAGGTGGACGCCCTCGTCAAGGTGGTGGCGGCGACCCTCGACGAGGGCGACGACCCGGCGGAGGACCTGCGCCGGCTGGCCCGCACGTTCCTCGACGCGCTGTTGCGCCCCGAGGTGCTCCGGCTGCGCCGGTTGGTCATCGCCGAGGCCGACCGGTTCCCCGAACTCGGCCGTGCCTGGTACGAGAACGGCTTCGAGCGCGTACTCACGACCCTGGCCGGCTGCTTCGAACGCCTCGCCGCCCGCGGCCGGCTCTCCCTGGACGACGCCGCCATGGCCGCCCACCACCTGGTGGGCCTGCTGCTGTGGATTCCGGTGAACCGGGCGATGTTCGTCGGCAGCGAGGCGGGCGCCGTCCCCGACGCCGACCGCGACCGGCTCGCGGACACGGCGGTCGCGGCCTTCCTGCGCGCCTACGGCCCGCGGGGCGAGCCCTAACCCGAGGGCACCAGGTCACGCCGGCGCAGCAGGGCCACCCCCGCCGCCGCCATGGCCGCGGCCAGCAGCGTCAGCAGGGCCAACGGCCCTGCCTGCGCCGCTCCGGCGTCCAGCAGGAGCGCGGGCACGTGCACGAACGGCGACAGGTCCACCACGACCCCTTCCGCCAGCCGGAACTCCGCCAGCAGGTCGATGACCAGGAACCCGCCGAGCACCGTCCAGCTCACCGCCGTGGCCGCCCTGGGCAGTACGCCGAACAGCAGCACCGCCACCCCCGTCACGAACCACACCGCCGGGAGGTACGCCAGCGCCGCCCCCGCGACGCGGAGCGCGTCACCGTCGTAGACCAGCCCCGCCGCCGCCCCCAGTACGGCCAGCAGCAGCGCCGGGCCCGCGAACGCGAACACCAGATGGCTCAGCGCCCAGCGGGCCCGGCCGACCGGGCCGGACAGCAGGAGTTCGGCCAGGCCCGCGGCCTCCTCGCCGCGGACGTGCAGCGCCGACACCAGCGCCGCGCCCGCGACGAGCTGGCTGAGCACGTAGATGACGAACGTGAAGAACACCTCAGAGACCCGCGCGTCCGTGCCGCCCATGGTCACGGCCAGTTCCCGGAACTCCGGTGTGTCCAACTGGGCGTCCAGCCCGCGCGCCGCCCCGCCGACCAGCGCGCCCATCGCCGCGAACCCCACCGCGAAACCGGCGAGCGTACCCCGGTGCAGCCGCGCGGCCAGCCCGAACACGCCCGTGAGCGCCCCCTCGGCCGGACCCTGCCGGGCGGCCATCAGGCCGCCCGCCACGTCGCGCCGCGCGGACAGCGCGAACGCCACCGCCGACAGCGCCACGACGAACGCCACGACCAGGCCGAGCACCCACCACCGGTCGCGGGCGTAGGGCTCGGTCAGCCGTACCCAGCCGAACGGCGACAGCCAGCCGAGCCAGCCGGTCCCCGTCGTGTCGGCCGCGGAACGCACCCCGAACAGCAGCCCGGCGACCGCGATGGCGAGCCCGCCTGCCGCCCCCGAGGAGGCGCTGACCTGCGCCGTGACCGCGGCCACGGCGGCGAACGCCCAGCCGCCCACCGCGTAGGACAGCCCGAACAGCAGCGAGGACCCCACCGGCAGGCCGTTCCCGGCCAGGCCGGGCACCGCCAGCAGGCCCATCAGCAGGCCCGCCGCCAGGACGGCCACCAGCGCGGCGGTCAGCGGCGCGTGCCTGCCGATCGCGCCGGACGACAGCAGCTCGCGCCGCCCGGCCCCCTCCTCCGCCCTGGTGTGCCGGATCACCAGCAGGATGCTGATCAGGCCGCCGAGCAGCGCGCCGGACGCGCCGAGCGTCCAGGCGGTCAGGCCGCCGACGCTCGCGTCGTAGACGACGCCGCGCATGGCCAGCTGGGCGGGGTTGCTCATCGACGCGGCGGCGAACGCCTCGCGGGCCGCCTCGCCCGGGTACAGGCGGACGGTCGCGGAGGCGATGGAGGACGGGAGGATCGCGCCGATGACGATCCACACCGGCAGCAGCGCGCGGTCCCTGCGCAGGATGAGCCGGACGAGAGTCCAGGTACCGGTCATTTCGCCGCTCCCGCGTAGTGGCGCAGGAACAGCGTCTCCAGCGTCGGCGGCTGGGTGGTCAGCGCGCGTACGCCCACCCCGGCCAGCCCGCCGAGCACGGCGGTCAGCGCGTCGCCGTCCACCTGGCAGCTCAGCCGGTCGCCGTCCAGGCTGAGATCGTGGACGCCGGGCAGCGCGGCCAGCCCCGGCGCGGGTCCGGCCAGCTCGGCGGTCACCGAGGTGCGGGTGAGGTGCCGCAGCTCGGCCAGGGTGCCGGTCTCGACGGTACGCCCGGCACGCACGATGCTCACCCGGTCGCACAGCGCCTCCACCTCCGACAGGATGTGGCTGGACAGCAGCACCGTGCGCCCGGTGCGCTTCTCGGCGGCGACGCACTCGCGGAAGACCGCCTCCATCAGCGGGTCCAGGCCGGAGGTCGGCTCGTCCAGGACCAGCAGTTCGACGTCGGAGGCGAAGGCCGCCACCAGCGCCACCTTCTGCCGGTTGCCCTTGGAGTAGGTACGGCACTTCTTGCGCGGGTCCAGCTCGAAGCGGTCCAGGAGTTCGGCCCGCCTGCCGGGGTCGAGCCCGCCGCGCGTCCTGCCCAGCAGGTCGATGACCTCGCCGCCGGTCAGCGACGGCCACAGGGTGACGTCGCCGGGCACGTACGCCAGCCGCCGGTGCAGCTCGGTGGCCTCCCGCCACGGGTCGCCGCCGAGTAATTCGGCCCGGCCGGAGGTCGCCCGCATCTGGCCGAGCAGGATCCGGATCGTCGTTGTCTTGCCCGCGCCGTTGGGCCCGAGGAAGCCGTGCACCTCGCCGGGGCGTACGGTGAGGTCCAGCCCGTCGAGGGCCCTGGCCTTCCCGAACGCCTTGACCAGCCCCTCGACGCGGATGACGGCGGCGGCGCTCATCGCTCCTCCTCGTACTTCGCCAGCCCGGTGCGGGCCTGGTCGAACAGCTCCCGGCCCAGGAACTCGGGCCTGATCAGGTCGAGATGCGCCTTGCCGACGCGTATCGCGCCGGGCGCGGCGTACATGTCGGTGCCGATGGCCCGCGAGACGTGCTCGTGCAGCACGGTGATGCCCAGCTTCATCGCGGTCAGCACCGCCGCCCGGGCCCGGTGATCGACCTCTGGCCCGCTCTCGCGGGCCAGATGCTCCTCCGTCACGCTGACCAGCTCGTCGAACATGGCCCGCGCCTCCGGCGAGCCGTCCACCAGGGCCCGGCACAGGTACTTCATCAGCGGCGGCGCGTTGCGGTGGACGCTCTCGATGAACTCCGGCCGCTCCAGATTGCGGTCGCTCGTCCCGATGGTCACCTGCTCGCGTATGTAGCCGATGACGTACTCGTCACAGGCCCGCCGCAGCTCCTCCTTGCTCCCGAAGTGATGCTGTACCAGGCCGGGCGAGACGCCCGCCGCCTCGGCGATCCCCCGAATGGTGGTCGCCTTGACCCCTTGCTCCGCGAACAGCCCCATCGCGGCGTCCCGAATCCGGGCCCGCGCGGTCAGATCCTCTTCCGATATTGGTCGCACGTTCAGCATCATATACAGACACATTGCTTCCAATACAAGTGTTCAGCCGGTGAGTTGGGTGTGCAGGCGTCTGCATTCGTGGGCGAAGCGGTTCGTCCGGGTGCTGCCCGCGTACTCGGCGATGATCGGGATCTCCCCGCGCGCGTCGGTCCAGCCGGCCACGTCGGCGGCGAAGGCGACGAGTTCGGTGTGGGTGACGGTGGTGCGCTTGCCCTGGCCCGGCAACAGCTCCGGCAGCAGTTCACGCAGGATGCGCCACACCTCGCGGTGGCCACCGGCGGCGGCCAGCTCGCCCAGGGCCGCGACGGTGGGCCGGATCTCCCGCCAGGTGCGGCGCAGCACCAGCGCGAGCTGACGGCCGATCGCCTCGGCGGGCAGCTCGCCCCTGGCGGCCATGTCCAGGACCAGCGGGATCATGCCGGACGCGTCGCCGGACAGGAGGAAGGCCAGGATCACCGCCATCGGCTCGCCCATCGGACCCTGAGCGATGTCCAGGCCGGTGACGTCCGTGGATGTCACCCCCACACTCCAGTGCCCGTGCAGCAGGTAGGGCAGCAGGTTGACGGCCACGACCTCGCGATGCGAGGGCAGCATGGCGGGCCACGCCCGCGGCGTGCCCTTGAAGTCGGCCGCCCAGTCGTGCGGCTCGGACAACAGCACCTCGTCGATCAGCCGATGGCCGGTCGGGGCCGTCACCCGCAGCACCGGCTTCAGCCTGACCGACGTGAAGTGCTCCGGCTCGCCGTCGCCGAACTCGACCATGGACGCGTCCACCATGTGCCGCCACACGAGGCCGCACTCGGGGTCGGCCATGCCGCCACCGGCCAGCCAGCGGGCGGCCGAGCGCGCCGCCTCCGAATCGACCTTGGCGGCCCGGTCGGCCGCCGCCCGGTGGGCGCCGCGCGGCAGCCGCAGCAGCGCCTGTGCCAGGTCGGCCGGGGGCGGCTCCACCCCGGCGGCGGCGCAGGTCTCCAGCCGATCGACCAGTACGTCGGGGTCGAGGTGGCCGCTCATCCAGGTGGGCGTGGCCAGCAGTACGGGCGGCAGGGTGTCGTTGCGCAGGGCCTCGGCCAGCTCCGCGTAGCGGTGCAGCAGGAAGTCGTGCGGCGGGGAGACGCGCCTGGGGTGGGGCAGATGGTTGCGCCGCCGCCATTCGTCCTGCTCGGGCAGCGCCTTGCGCAGGAAGGAACGCAGCCGGGACGGCACGAACGCGACGGTCACCTGCACCAGCGGCTCGTCCGGGCCGGGCGGGGGCACCTGCTCCCCCGCCCGCATGGCGGCGATCCGGGCCGGGTCCACGCCCAGCTCGGCCATGCGCTCGTAGGCGCGGTCGAGGATGTGGTACGGCATGGCCTCCTCGGAGTCGTCGTACACGACGCCCGGCCTCGACCGCACCGAGCGGGGGTCGTCCTGCTCGTACTGGACGTTCTCCTCGTTCTCGTCGTCGGCAGGGGAACCGTTCAGGTGGATCCGGCCCCTGGCGAAGGGGATCTCCTGGTCGCCCTCGCGGGCCACCGCCCCGCCCGGACCGTCATCGGTGTTCCAGGTGATGAAGAAGGCGCGCAGCGGGGCGTCGTCGTCGAGGTAGCGGCCCGGCCGGTAGACACCGCCGACCGTGATCCGCCTCTTCGACGGCTCCGGTTCGGGCTCCTCGCCGCGGGTGAGGACGCGTACTCGCACGGAATGGCTTGACTCGTCCCAGAACTTCTCCGGCCCGAACGGCGGCACCTCCGGCACACTGCCGGGGTTGATCAGCTCGGCGGACAGCGCCGACCGCCAGTCGTCGACGTCGTAGCGCACCTCCCTGGAACGCCAGTAGCCCTCGTTCTGCTCGGCGTGCGGCTGAAGCCGCCGGCGCAGTCCGGCCCGGTCGGCGGCGGCCCCGGCGACGAAGGCCGCCAGCCAGCTCTCCTGGCCGACCCAGTCCTCACCGTAGCCGGCGGAGATCGACGGCTCGGGAAACCGCTGCGGCTTTCGCGGCTCGGGCAGCGGCGGGAACACCTTGCGTTCCAGCAGCTCCTCGACCGGGATCTCCCCGCCCAGCCGCTCGGCCAGCTTCACGCCCAGGTGGGCGGGGAGATCGCGGATGCCGTCGAGAATCACCTCGGCGTGCTCGCCGAGCAGGCCGGCGTGTTTCAGGGTCACCTTGACCGCGCGGTCGCGCACGTCGAAGGACTTGTGCGCGTACGCCGTGGTCAGCGCGGTCACGAAATCGGCGGCCGACTCGGGCGCGGCCCGCACCGCCTGGTCGAGCCAGCGCAGGCCGATGGCGGCGAGCTTGGCCTCCTCCCTGAAGGTGAGCGCCTCGATCGCCTCCACCAGGTCGGCGTGGTCGAGCGGCATCGCCGCGCGCACCTGCCCGGCGGCCAGCTCGGCGACCGTGCCCGGGGCCGACGGCAGCAGCCGCAGGTAGTCGCGCAGCCGGGACGCGGTCTCGGCGGGCGTGGGGTCGGCGAGCGTGTGCAGCCGTACGAAGAACCGCAGGTCCTGCGTGTCGCCACCGCGCAGGAAACGGCTCACGCAGCCGTCGAGCACCCGCTCCCTCGGCAGCTCGCGGGTGGCGGCGGCCAGCCAGCGGGTGGGGCGGGGCTCCAGGCGTTCGTCACGGAGGGCGCGGCCCGCGCCCTCGGCGTCGAAGACGCGCGGCAGCAGCAGGGGGGTCAGCGGGTCATAGACCACGTGCGGCTCGGCCAGCCAGGCGGCCACCAGCGGGTCGTGGTCGGGCGGCGCGGCACCGGACTCGCGCAGCAACGCCACGGCCAGCGGCGCGATCCGGTCGGCGGGCCGGCGTATCCGCCGGGCCAGCCGGACCGCGACCTCACGCCGCCACTCCAGAGGACGGGAGGCCGCCACCCGGCACGCCTGGGCGACATCGATGTCCCCGGCCCAGCGACGGTTGACATCGCGGCTGGTCATCCAGGTCACGGCGGCGGCCGGGCCGGTGATGACGCCGACCCCGGCCAGCAGCAGCGCGTCGGCCCGCCCGTCGAGCAGCTCGCCGATCTCCCAGGCGACCTCCGCGGAGTCGTCGGCGCGATCGCCGAACATCTCCTCGATGCGGACCCGGCGCAGCTCCTTGACCAGGCCGGGCAACCGCCCGCCCAGCTCGGCGCGCTCCTCCTCGGTGAGCGCGACCAGCCGGTCGGCCAAGCGGGCGACCCGGTCACGGAGGACCAGGTCACAGATCTCCGTCCACAGGGTCATCGGGAGACCTCCACGGCGGCGCGGGCGACGATCCGGGCGGCCAGCACGTGTTTGCACGGCCCGCGGGAGCCGCGATGGTCCCACCACCACTCGCAGGTACAGGACCCGTCGGTCAGCGAGACCCGGCGCGCGCCGCCCGAGGTGGTGACGGTGGCCAGCTCGCCTTCGAGGTGCACCGCGCCCGCGTCGACGAGCCTGCGCGCCTTGGCCAGCCGCGGGTTGAGCACAAGCACGTTGTCCTTGTCGTAGGGCAGCTCGCGGTGGAAGTGGGCGGCCTCCGACAGGTCGTACCCGACCCGGCCGGCCACGCCGAGCTGCGTCAGCGCGGCCCGCACCCGGTCGGCGGGCAGGCCCGCGCGGTCGGCCAGCAGGCCGATCTCGACCTCGGGCTCGAAGTTGAGCAGCATGCCGACCACGTCGGCGTCGTTCTCGGCCTCGTCGGTGGCCAGGTCGTTGAGCACCGCGCCCTCGCCGGAGAACCCGCGCCAGCCCTCGGGCGAGAGGGTGAGCGTGTAGCGCATGCCGGGCAGTTCCAGCTCCCAGGCGCTGGAGGCGGCGTCGGCCGGGCCGTACACCCGCAGCGACTTCGCGAACCGCAGCAGCGGCAGGAGGGTGGCGAGCCGGTTGGGCCCCGCGAGCTGTACCGAGCCCGGTACCCGCCGGTCGGAGACCTTCAGGTCACGCCCCGCCTGCGCCACCCACACCGTGCCCTTCTTGGGCAGCCCGCGCAGGAACCGCACCGCCGCCATGCCGGTCAGCTCGCCGCGCTGGTCCATCCCCGAGGCGATGACCTGCACCTCGGCGAAACCACGCAACCACCGCTCGGGCAGCGGCACCTTCTTCTCCACGACCGCCCCCTCCATCGTGGTCACGACCAGCTCGTCCAGCCCGACCCCGAGGTGCAGCGGATCCCGCGCCCCGATGCGCGCCAGCGCCTCCCGGAGCGGCGGGTTCACATCGACGTTGGTGGTGCCCCGGTCGAACACCTCGCCGTCGAGCGCGCCACCGAGCAGGTCGAGCCGGGCGTACACCCCGCCACAGGCCGAGAACGACTCGAACCGCAGCCGGTCCCCATTGCACGTCACCACCGGGTCACGCACCCACCCGGGCCGCGCCTGCGGCTGGTGGTACCGGGCCAGCGCCACATCGGCGACGCCGAGCAGGGCCGCCGCGGCGGGGGCCGTCTGGGTCACCACGCCGCTGAAGAAGCGGGGTGCCACGGCCGGGCCGGACAGGGCCCGGCCGCCGGAGGTCGCCAGTCCGAGGCGACCGTCGATGAGGGAGGAGGGCGCGGCGTACGTGTACGCCTGCGTCGCTGAAGTCATGGCCGGGACACTAGATCACCGCACCGACAAACCGATGGGCCGAGCAACGTGCCTGCTCATCGCCCCCTCGATGACATGCTGTGATGATCATACGCCGTACCGTCACGGCCGTCAGTCCAGCCAGGTGGACATCGCGCTGATGACGTTGCCGCCGTCCAGATCCGAGATGGACAGCCCGACCAGCTCCCTGGCCGCCTCGGAGGTCTGCCACCGGAAACGCGGGCTGTCGGTCATCGCGGCCTCGACCACGACCGCCGCCGCCTCGGCCGCCGGTTGGGCCTGCGCCATGAGGCCGTTGGCATGGCGGGCGAAGTTCTCCGCCAGGCCGTTGTAGGGGTCATCGGGGCCGAAGACCCGGCTGAAGTCCATGTTCTCGGTCATCTTCGTCGCGGTGAACGCGGGTTCGACTACACTGACCGCCACCCCGAAACGCGCGGCCACGGGCGCGAGCGACTGCATCAGCCCCTCGACGGCGAACTTCGAGCCGCAGTACGCGTCCAGGAAGGGCTCGCCATGGGCGGCACCATTGCTGCTGACGGTGACGATCCGACCGGCTCCGGCCTCGCGCATCGACGGCAGCACATGACGGGTGAGCGCGGCCACTCCCAGGTAGTTCACGTCCAGCATGTGCTGCAGGGCCGCGTCGTCCAGCTCCTCCAGCGTCCCGGCGATGCACTGCCCGGCATTGTTCACCAGGATGCCCACCGGCCCGTACTCCTCCGCCACCTCATCCAGACACCGCACGGCCCCGGCCCGATCGGTGACATCCAGCCCGCGTACCGCGATCTCCACCCCTTGCCCCGCCGCCTCCGCCAGCAACGGACCGGCCATACCGGTGTCCCGCATGGTGGCCACGACCTGTACACCCGCCCGGGCCAGCCCCACAGCGGTGTGCAGACCGATCCCACTGGACGTCCCGGTCACAACGGCGACCTTCTTCTCAGCCACGCCAACTCCCGCCTCGACACCACCTTGTCCGGTTAGGGACCGTGCCGCACATCCCTCACCACCCGCCAGACCATTTCGTATCCACTTTCGGCTCGCGTCCAAAGGCGAGGATCAGCCAGCACCCGGGCACGAGCGGCCCAACCACGGAAGCAACGGCAACGAGGACTCGGCGGCGCAATCCCCCGGGCGTCCCCTCGGCCACGCAGCCGCACAGACCTCTCGGACCCAACTCAGCGGTTTTCAGCCAGCAGTGGAACTCATGGGACCGAGCCCGAGGCCGATTGCCACGACCTGCGCAAACGCGACCGTACCGCCTGAATGTGGACTCTCGACTCGAACCGAAGCCCGGCAGGGAAAGAACGGCTGAGCGAAGCGAAGACGATCAGGTACTTGGCATTGACGGACGCAGGGCAAATGGATGGCGCTGGGGATCAGGTGGGGCGTGGGCGGGACTCTATGCGGGCGAGGTAGGCGGCGATGGTGGAGATATACTCGCTGCGGAGGGGTTCCTTTTCCAGAAAGCCCATGTGGGCCGCGCCGGGCTGGGTGATGTGTTCTGAATCTGGTATCCGGGCGGCGATGTCGGCCAGATGCGTCGGGACGCACTCGTCGAATTCGCCGCCGAAGACCAGTGTGGGGACGCGAATTCGACCCAGCTCAGGGAAGATGTCCCAGTCCTTCAAGGTGCCGGTGATGTGGTAATCGGCGTGTCCGATCAGTGTACGGAATGTCAGCAGGCTCATTCGGCCCGCGTCGAGGCTGATCGTTGAGGTCCGTACCACGCATGCGCGCAAGTACTCCTCTTGAGCCGCCCAATAATCCGGGTCGTCCGTCTCCCCGCGCAATTCCCGCCCGTACGTCCGATCCAGCACATCCCCCGGCAACCCCGCCATCAGCCCCTGCAACTCCTCCTGGAACCTCGGCACGCTCGCCACCCCATTGGCACAGACCAGGCTCGTCCAATCGGGGGCCCGCTGCGCCGCGTACTGAAGCCCCAGCATGGCCCCCCAGGAATGCCCATAGACGTGCGGCCGGCGCAGGCCGAGACCTTCGATGACCGCGCCGAGTTCGTCCAGGAAGCGGTCCACCGTCAGCAGCGACACATCATCGAGAGGATCGGAACGCCCCACCCCGAGCTGGTCGTACCAGATCACCTCACGCTCACCGGCCAGCGGCTCGAACGCCTCGAACAACAGATCACTCGGGTAGCCGGGCCCGCCATGGACGAGCAACAGCGGCACGCCACCACCGCCCGTCCTGCGGTACCAGACCTTCCCGCCCGGCACCGCGATCTTGCCTTCCACCGTGCCCACCCCCCTCAGCGCCCGGCCGGGACCGCGTAGGAGTACTCCTCGATCCGATCGATGAGACCGCCATCGAAGCGGAAGTACATCGTGGCGTGGATTTCATTCACCGTGCCGTCGGCCGTGATCGCCCGAAGCACCTGCTGCTGTAGCACTTCATCTGAATCAAAGAATTGCCGAATGATCTCATAGCGCAACGAGCGAACACCACCCACGAGCAGCCTGAGCTGTTCCAGTTTTTCGCCCATTAGCTGCTCCCCGCTGCCGTCGTTGTGCCAGACGGTCGCCGTTTCGGTACACATCTCCTGAACCCCTGTGAAATCGTAGGACTCCAGCAGCCGCAGACACCGAACAGCCTTCTCACCGATATTCTCGGCCACGCCGATCAACCTCCCCAATGGTCGTTTCCTCGCCAGCGAGCATAAGCGGAGAAATCACCAAAAGGTAAGGCTTGACTTACCCCCGGGCCTCCGGCAGCGGCCCGGTGAGCAGCAAGAATCCTCCTCTGACCCGCACCGGCACAGACCCGCAGGACAGCTCCAACCGAGGCGACAGACCGGGCGAAGCCCGGCAAGGAAGAACGACTGAGCGAAGCGAACGCGATCAGCCACGGACATGGCTTGAGTAGGGCGCAGGCGGTGGTGGAGATGCGCTCGGAGGGGTTCCCTTTCTGGGTAGCCCATGTGGGCCACGCTGGGCAGGGCGACATGTTCTGCCAGGGGGGTGCGGACGGCGATGTCGACCAGGTGGGCCGGGGCGCATCAGTCGAATCCGCACGCCCAACACCGCCCATCCCCCAGACCGGCGCAGAACCCGCAGGACGGTTCGGACCGAAGCGACGGGCCGGGCGAAGCCCGGCAAGGAAAGGGCGGCTGAGCGAAGCGAAGGCGATCAGGTACTCGGCGTTGGCGGAATCTGTATGCGGAGTGTCAGCAGGCCCATCTCTCTTCTGACCCGCACCGGCACACACCCGCAGGACGGCTCGGACCGAAGCGACAGGCCGGGCGAAGCCCGGCAAGGCAAGGGCGGCTGAACGAAGCGAAGGCGATCAGGTACTAGGTATTGACGAGGGCGAGTAGGTACTTGGCATTGATGAGAGCGGATCGACCGGGGGAAGTAACCGGTGGGGTCGTCCGGGGCGCCCCGGACGACCTCCGCATCGTCGGGGGCCGGACAGCCGGTTATTGGAAGTCGGCCACGTTGTCGTGTGCCCACTGGGCGAATGTGCGCGGGGGACGGCCGGTGATCTCCTCGTACGTCGTCGTCGCCGGGACGATATCGACGAGCGGGGACGCGAGCAGCGGAATCAGCCAGTCCAGTACGTCGTCGTCGATGCCACCCGCCGGGTCGTGCCACTCCGCCCGCGCCTGCTCCGGCGTGAGTTCCACGAAACGGATCTCCCGCCCCAGCGCCGCGCCGATCGTCCGGACCTGTTCGGCCTGCGTGATCGGACCGGGCCCGGTGATGGTGTAGGTCGCGCCGAAGTGGTCGTCGGTAAGAAGTGCGGACACAGCGATCTCGGCGACGTCGGCCTCGTGGACGACCACGCTCGCGCTGCCGGGGTGGGGTGAGCGTACCTCGCCCGCCCCGCGGATCCCATCGGCCCAGCCCAAGGCCCAGTTCGCGGGCAGGCCGGGACGTACGTGGGTCCATTCGACGCCGGTGGCCTCCACCGAGCGTTCGACGCCGCGGTGCCAGTCGCGTTCGTGGGCGAGGTGGCGTTCCAGGGGGGACAGCGCGGACGTGGGCGTGCCGCCCTCCGCGAAGCCGGCCGCCACCGCGGAGTGGACGACGAACCTGCGCGTCCCGGCCTCGACCGCCCGCCGTACGAACCCGCCCTCCGGATCGACGCGCGGGAAGAGGTGGACCCGCCGCACGCCGTCGAGCGCCGCGGACCAGGTTTCGGGCCGCGTGAAGTCGCCGGGGACGATCTCCACTCCGGCCGGGAGCAGGGCCCGTGCCGCCTCGGGGTCGCGGGACATCGCGCGGACGCGCGCACCCGCTCCGACCAGCCCGCGGACCACCCACCTGCCGATGCGGCCGCTCGCCCCTGTCACCAGTGTTGTCACCTAGACTCCCTGCAAGGTACTGGAAGTGCCGAGGAACCGCCGCGCCCGTTGCCCGCGTTCGCGGCGGTTCCGCTTACCCCGGGGAGATTAGACCGCGGCCGGGGGTCGCCGCACATGGAGATTTTTCCGCCCAGGTCAGCGGCCTGCCGCACAACCCGGGATGTAGCCGCGGGCGGCCGATGAAACCACCGTCGTACACCGATCCGGTCCGCCTGGGGGATGCGTGCGAACGCCCCGATGGCCGAGCCTTTGCGGCATGGAGTTGCTCGCCATCGGTGTACTCGCCTGCTACGCGGTCGGCTACCTCGTGCTGGCCGGGGCTGACCTCGGCGCCGGGATGCTGCTGCCCTACCTGGGCCGGACGCGCGCCGAACGCAGGCTGGTTCGGCTGGCCGTCATGCCGTTCTTCCTGACCACCGAGGTCTGGCTGGTCGCGGCGGTGGGGGTGATCGCCGGGGCGTTCCCCGCGCTGGAGGAGACGCTGATCGGCGGCAACTACACGGCGGTGGTGCTGCTGCTCTTCGGCTGGGTCGTGCGGGACCTGGGCCTTTGGCTGTACGGCGGGGGCGGCCGGACGGCGGTCGCGGCGATCACGGCGGGAAGCTGGACGGTGGCGGTGTCCCTGGGGCTGCTGCTGTCCGGCATCGCCGGGCTGTCCCCGCTGGTGGGGGTGCCGCTGGTGGCGGCGCTGTTCTGTGCCCATGGGCTGACGTTCGCGGCGCTGCGGCTGCCGGGAGCGCCGCGTGAGCGGGCCGGACGCCTGTGGGCCGGGACGGCGGCGCGGCCGGGCGAGCGGGTCGCGTTCGGGGTGACGGCGGTGGCGCTGGCCGCCCTCGGCGTACTGGCGGGCGCCCGGCTCCCGCTGCGCGACTCGCTCGCCGAGCCGACGTTCCTGGTGCCGGTCATGGCGGTGGTGACGCCGTTGCTGCTGGCCACGCAGGCATGGGCGTGGTGGACGTTCCGGCACCGCGTGTCCGCCGACGATCCGGACCCGCTCGGCGTTCAGTACGCCAACGCGGAACAGATCAGAAGGTCTGCATGAGTTCCTTGGCCACCAGGGCGCCCAGCTCGACGAGCCGCTCGGGGGGCATGCGGGAGGTCGGGCCGGACAGCGCGATCGAGCCGATGCACCGGCCGTGGTGGTTCAGGGGGGCCGCGACGCACGACGCGCCGACCAGCGTCTCGTCGATGTCGAGCGCGAAACCGGCGTCGCGCGCCTCCTCGACCCGCCGCCGTAGTTCCAGCGGGCCCTTGGCGGCCCGCTCGGTGCCGCCCGAGTAGTCGAGCGTGCCGAGTACTTCGTCCAGCGCCCTGGCGTCCATCGTCGACAGGTAGGCCCGGCCCACCGCCGAGCAGTGGATGGGCCGCACGGTGCCGATCCGTTCGCGCAGCGTCAGCACCTCCGACGACGGCTGGTAGTGGACGTAGACCATGCTGCCGCTGGCCGGGGCGGCGAACAGCGACGCCTCGCCGGTCTCGCCGGTCAGCCGCTTGAGCAGGGGCCCGACCTTCTCCATCAGCTGCTCGTGCGCGGGATGGTTGACGATCAGCCCGTAGAACCGCTCCGGGCGGATGGTGAACTCCTTGGTGGCGTCGTCGCGGGCGACGTAGCCGGCGTCCACCAGATCACCGAGGATGCGCAGCGCGCTGCTGCGGTTCACGTTGACCAACCGACCCACCTCGGCAGCCGTCGCCGACCGGGTGGCCAGTTGTTCAAGAACCATGAGGCCACGCCGGATGTGCGACATGTTCCCGAGGTCGTCGTCCGGTGATCGCTTGTCTGGCATAGAGATGATTCTCTCCTTACCAAGATCCAGGACGGACCGTCTTCGCGGAATCTTCTCACTACGCAACGGCACACGCCAGAGACTGAGCGGCGTTGCGCTGTCCGCAACATAGCACGCTGTGCGCCACACGGGAAGATGGCGGTCAGATCCGCCGGTAGAGCCGGACATATGGCCATAAGCCAGCACGAAGCCTCTTGACACGCCCACTTGGGCTGCCTATGTTCAGCCAAACGCGTTGCAATGGCTGCAACTTAGTTGAGGAGTTGAGGATGTCCGAGGTCTCGGAGGGCGTCCAAGCTGGGGACCGCACCCTGGATGGGGCCGCGACGGGCGGTGAGGTTGAGCTGGACGGCCTGACGAAGAAGTACGGAACGGTCGAGGCGGTACGGGGAATCTCGCTGAGCATCCGCCGCGGTGAGTTCTTGGCGATCCTTGGGCCCTCCGGCGCGGGAAAGACGACGTTGCTCAACATGCTCACCGGCTTCGAGAAGCCCACGAGCGGTGCGATCCGGATCAACGGCCGGGACGTCGCGCGCCTGGCCCCGCACAAGCGCGGCATCGGCGTCGTGTTCCAGCACTACGCGCTATTCAAACACATGACGGTCGCCCAGAACGTGGGGTTCCCGCTGCGTATGCGCGGTATGTCGATGCGGGAGCAGCGCGGCCACATCCAGCACGCCCTCGAACTGGTCAAGCTGGAGGGGTACGCCGCCCGGTTCCCCGACCGGCTCTCCGGCGGCCAGCAGCAGCGGGTGGCGCTGGCCCGGGCCATCGTGTTCCGCCCCGCCCTGCTCCTCATGGACGAACCGCTCGGCGCGCTCGACAAGCGGCTGCGCGAGCACATGCGGGTGGAGATCAAACGCCTCCAGCGCAACCTCGGCGCGACCGTCATCTACGTGACCCACGACCAGAACGAGGCGCTGACCATGGCCGACCGGGTCGCGGTGATGAACGACGGCGTCGTCGAACAGCTCGGCACCCCCGATGACCTGTACGAACGCCCGTCCAGCGCCTTCGTCGCGGACTTCGTCGGAGAGACCAACTTCTTCACCGGCCGCGCCGTGCTGGACCCCGACGGCCGCGTCCGCGTCGTCCTCGACGGCGACCGGCCCGAGCACCACAGGGACGTCGAGAACGTGGCGTCGCTGCGGCCCGGCTCCGGTGTCGAGGTCGGAGTACGCCCGGAGCAGGTCTCCCTGCTCCCCCCTGACCAGGCCGAAGCGCCGGCCGTACCCGGCACCGTCAGCGACGTGCTGTACGAGGGCGCGACCGCCCTGCACGTCGTCGAGACGCCGATCGGCGATCTGAGCGCCCGCC
Source organism: Spongiactinospora rosea (assembly GCF_003315795.1). Classification (GTDB taxonomy): domain Bacteria; phylum Actinomycetota; class Actinomycetes; order Streptosporangiales; family Streptosporangiaceae; genus Spongiactinospora; species Spongiactinospora rosea. The sequence goes on along the minus strand of NZ_QMEY01000022.1, from coordinate 127,851 downwards.
TTTCGCTCGGCAGCATCCGGGAGACCCGGTGGGACGTGGGCGACCGTGTCGCCGTCCACTGGGACGCCCGGGCCGCACGGGGCTACCCCGCGGCGGACCGGGCCTCGTGACAGGCCGCCGGCCAAATCCCCTTCAGAGATCTGCACGACAGAAAGGTTCGGCTGATGAAGATGTCTCGCAAGACCGCGCTGGGGGCGGTGGTGGCGGTCAGCACGCTGCTCACGACGGCCGCCTGTGGCGGCGGCGCCGACTCCGGGAAGACCTCTTCCGCCGGTAAGGTCATCGTCCCCGACCCCGGCGGCGACCTGGGCAAGGCGATGAAGAAGGCGTTCTTCGACCCGTTCGAGAAGGCGACCGGGATCGACGTGGTGCTCGCCTCCGGCGAGTTCGACGCCGCCGTGGTGCTCACCGGCGTCAAGGCCGGGGCCCCCGCCTTCGACCTGGTGAACATCAACGGCGCGGTGCTCCAGCGGTTCCGCGACGACAAGGCGCTGGAGCCGATCGACTACAAGGTCTGGAAGGACGGCGTCCGCGACAAGATCGCCCCGGTCAAGGCCGCCGACGACGCGGTACCGGCGTACTTCATCTCCGTCATCCCGGCCTGGAGCACCGACAAGCTGGGCGGCCAGAAGCTGACCTCCTGGGCCGACTTCTGGAACGTTGCGAAGTTCCCCGGCAAGCGGACCCTCGCCCCCGGCTCGTGGGGAGCGGGCAGCGGGACGTTCGAGATCGCCGCGCTGGCCGACGGCGTGGCGCCGGACGACCTCTACCCGATCGACTACGACCGCGTGTTCAAGAGCCTGGACCGGCTCAAGCCGAACCTGGTGAAGTTCTGGGAGACCGGGGCCGAGCCCATCCAGTTGCTCACCGGCGGTCAGGCGACGGCGGCCAGCGCCTGGAACGGCCGGGTGGCCGGGGCCGAGGACAAGGGCGCGCCGGTGGCCGGTACGTGGAACGGGGCGATCCTCCAGTACGACAACTGGGCCGTGCTCAAGGGCGCCAAGAACGCCGCGAACGCGCAGAAGCTGCTCGCCTTCATGATGGAGGCCGGGCCGCAGGCCGAGTTCGCCAACGCGATCACCTACTCCCCGGCCAACTCCGCGGCGTTCGACACGCTCTCCGCCGACCGCGCGGCCCTGCTGCCGACGTCGCCGAAGAACATCGAGTCCGCCGTGACCCAGGACTACGCGTGGTGGACCGCCACCGCCCCCGGGTCGGACAAGAGCAACGAGGAAGTCGCCATCGAGCGCTGGCAGGCGTGGGTCTCCAAGTAGCCCCATGACCTCCTGCGACAAGACGACCTCGATCTAGGAGATCCATGTCGGTCGACAGCTCCCCGGTGCGGGTCACCGGTGGTCTGGCCTCCCGTTCGCGGGGCCGGCCGGACCGCCGGTGGCTCACCCTCGTGCCGCTCCTCGCGGTCTTGATCCTGCTGTTCGTCGTCCCGCTGGGCACGCTGCTGGCCGACAGTTTCGGCGGCGGGCAGGGGTTCACCCTGGACAACTACCGCGAGCAGGTGACCTCGCCGGTCTTCTGGCGCGCGATCCGCCGCACCCTCGTCATCGCCGCGTTGTCCACGGTGATCTGCGTGGTGCTCGGGTACTGCATGGCGTACGCGCTCACCCGCATGCCCAAGCGGGTGCGCGGCGTGCTGATGGTCGTGGTGCTCGTGCCGTACTTCACCAGCATCCTGATCCGCTCCTACGCGTGGATCGCGATCCTCGCGCCGAACGGGCTGGTCGCGGGCACGCTCGAACTGCTCGGCGTCGATTCGCCCCCCGAGCTGGTGTTCAACCAGACCGGCATGCTGATCGGCACGGTGCAGATCCTGCTGCCGCTGGCGCTGCTGCCGATCTACAGCGTGATGAGCGGCATCGACCGCGCCCCGGTGCGCGCCGCGCAGAGCCTGGGGGCCGCGCCCGCCGTCGCGCACTGGCACGTCTACCGGCCCGCCACCTCGTCGGCCGTACTGGCGGCGGCGGCCCTCGTCTTCATCAGCACCCTGGGCTTCTACGTGACGCCCGCGCTGCTCGGCGGGCCCGGGGACACGCTCATCGCGCAGTCGATCCTGGTGCAGTTCTCCAACCTCGTCGATCCCGCCGGGGCCGCGGCGCAGGCCGCGCTGCTGCTGCTGATCGTGCTGGCGCTGTTCACCGTGCTGTTCCGCTTCCTCGCGCCGCAGCTCGCCGTCGAACCGTCGGGCGATGTACGCCCGGCCCGGCGCGTCCGGGCTGGCGGACGGTTCGACGGGCTGTGGGCCCGGGTGCTGGACACCGGCCTCGGCCTCGCCGGGCGGCTGCGCCTGCCGATCCTGGTGGGAAGCTGGGTCGCCGGGGCGGCGCTGCTGGTCACGCCGCTGGTCGTGGTGGCGATCTGGTCGTTCAGCGACGCGACGTACCTGACGTTCCCGCCGCAGGAGTACTCCACCCGGTGGTTCGCCGAGTACTTCGCCGACACGGCGTGGCTCGACTCCACGTTCCTGAGCCTGGCCGTCGCGTCCGGGTCCGCCGCGATCGGCGTCGTCATCGGCGGCCTCGGGGCGTTCGGCCTGGTACGCGGCCCGCGGCGGGCCCGGGGGCCGGTCGCGATCCTGGTCGCGATGCCGATGATCGTGCCGCCGATGATCTACAGCCTGGGCTTCTTCCTGCTGGTGGCGCCGCAGGGCCTGGTCGGCACGCCGCAGGGCCTGATCCTGCCGTACGTGGTCCTCGGGCTGCCCTTCGCGGTGTCCATCACCGCGGCGGCGCTGCGTAACCTCGACGTCCGGCTGGAGAACGCCGCGCGCAGCCTGGGCGCGGGGCCGATCTCGGTGCTGCGGCACGTGATGCTGCCCGCGCTGCGCCCGGCGCTGGTCAGCGGCTTCGTGTTCGCCTTCCTCACCGCGTTCGACGACGTCGTCGTGGCCACCTTCATGTCCGGGCCGACCGCGGTGACGCTGCCGCTGCGGATGTTCCAGGACATCAAACTCGAAGTGAGCCCGAGGACAGCCGTCGTCGCCGTCGTCCTGCTCGGCGCGGGAGCGGTCGCGGTACTCCTCCGGTTCGTCATGGCTTGGCTCGTGCGCACCGTACGCGTGGCACTGAGCCGAATGGGGGACTCATGAGCTTCAACCCGGTCTTCGCGGAGATGACCGAACCCTACGTCGAGCACCAGGAGTTCCCCGACCTCGTCTATCCGACGTCGGTGACGGCCACGCTGGCGGCGTTCCGGCGGGCGTTCCCGGACGCGGCGCGGCTCGTGCCCGAGACGGACGACGGAGCGGCGGCGCTCACCGTGCACGCCCCCGGCTACGTCGAGTTCGTCAAGGAGGGCGCCGGGCGGCCGGAGGGCGCCACGAAGTTCCCGCTGAACGTCATCGCGATGCCCGAGCTGCGGGTGTCCGAGCCGCGGACCTTCGAGGGCCGGCACATCCAGTACTTCTTCGACGAGGTCACCCGGGCCACGCCCGCGGTGTGCCAGGGCGCGCTGCACAGCGCGGCGGCCTCCCATCAGGGGGCCCGCTGGCTCGCCGGGCGCGGCGGGGACCCGGCGATGGTGCTGGTGCCGTGCCGTCCCCCGGGCCACCATGCGCTGCCCGCCATCGGGGGCGGCCTGTGCCTGTTCGCCAACGCCGCCATCGCCGCGCGCGAACTCTCCCGGGACGGCCGGGTCGCCGTGCTCGACATCGACCAGGACCACGGCAACGGCACCCAGGCCGCGTTCTACGACGACCCCTCGGTCCTGACGGTCTCGATCCACGCCGAGGGCTGGCCGCACGTCGCCGGGTTCGCCGAGGAGACCGGCGGCCCCGCCGCGCCGGGCGCCAACCTGAACCTCCCGCTGCCGGTCGGCTCGGGCTTCGCCGCCTACGAGGCCGCCCTGGCGACCGCGCTTTCCGCGATCGGCCGCTTCGCGCCGAAGTACCTGGTCCTGGCCCTGGGCTATGACGCCCACCAGGAACAGGGGTTCGGGCTGCTCCGCCTGGAGGTGGACGACTTCGCCGTCCTGGCCGACCGGATCGCCGGGCTACGCCTGCCGACGCTGGTGACCACCGAGGGCTGCTACGGCTACTACGACTCGACCGCCGTTGCCGCGACCCGGTTCTTCGACGCGTGGGCGGAGCGGTGGCGATGAGCGCCCTCATGCGCGCCGCGCTGCTGACCGGCATCGGCCGCCCGCTGGAGATCCGCGAGGTGCCGGTCCCCCGGATCGGCCCCGACGAGGTGCTGATCCGCACGCTGTCCAGCGGCGTGTGCCGGACCGACCTGCACATCCAGGACGGCCTCGCCTACGTCCCGGAACTGCCGCACATCATGGGCCACGAGCCCGCGGGCGTCGTGGTCGAACGCGGCGCGGCGGTGTCTGAGGTGGAGGTCGGCGAGGTCGTCGTCCCCCACCTGTTCGTCGCGGACCGGGAGTGCCGGTTCACCCGGGAGGGCGCCCACGCGCAGGCCCTGCACCTGCGCGGCATCATCGGCGTGACGCTGCCGGGGGGCTTCGCCGAGTACTTCACGGCCCCGGCCGGCAACCTGCTGAAGGTCCCCGAGGGGCTGGACCCCAGGATCGCCGGGCTGTCGAGCTGCGCGGTCGTCACCGCCCTGCACGCCTACCGCCGCGGCACGGTGACGCCGGTGGAGACGGCGGTGGTGATCGGCGCGGGCGGCATCGGGCAGATCGTCCTGCAGATCCTGGCCGACGCCGGTATCGCGGCGGCGGCCGTCGATACGCGGGAGGACAACCTGGCGCTGGCCGCCCGCAACGGGGCCGCTCTCACCGCCCTGGCCTCGGCACCGGATCGCGTGGCACGGATCCAGGCGTGGACCGACGGGGCCGACCTGGTGATCGACCTGGTGGGAACGTCGGCGTCGATGGCCGACGCGGCCCAGTACGTACGCCGCCGGGGCCGGATCGTCGTGGTCGGCGAGGAACCCGACTTCCCGGGCATCAGCTCGACGACCATCGCCCAGCGCGAGCTGGAGATCGTCGGCTCGCGCAACGGCGACCGCCGCGACCAGCAGGACGCGCTGCGGCTGCTCGCCAAGGGCGTCATCACCCCGCCGCTGGACGAGGAGTACCCGCTGGAGCGCTCCAACGAGGCGCTGGCCCGCCTGCGCAGCGGACAGGCGAGCGGCCGGGTCGTGATCACGCACGAGGCGCTGCGCGACCACCGCACAAGCACGGCAACCGATCAACGAGGAGCGAGATGAAGATCGCGACCGATACGTGGATGCTGCGTCCACACCCCATCGACACGGTGTTCTCGACCGTCCGCGAGGCCGGTTTCGAGTACCTGGAGCTGTCCCCCCGGCCGGACGTGATGCCGAGCTACGGCGGCAGGCGGGCGTCCAAGGCCAAGATCGCCGAGATCGCGGCGGCGTCGAAGACACACGGCGTCGAGATCGCGTCCATCTTCATCGAGCAGGCGTGGGGCAGCTCGGAGGAGGACATCCGGCGGGCGGCGGTCGGCTACTGGAAGCAGACCGTCCAGCTGGCCGTCGATCTCGGCTGCGACCGGATCAACTCCGAGTTCACCGGGCACCCGGCCGCCCCGCAGGCCGGTGAGGCCGCGATGCGCCGCTCCCTTGAGGATGTGCTGCCGCTCGCCGAGGCGGAGGGCATCACGATCGCGCTCGAACCGCACCCGGGCGACTGGGTGGAGTCCGGCGTCGGGGCCGTCGACTTCATCCGCGGGTTGCAGAGCGACAACGTGACCTACCTGCACTGCGTGCCGCACACCTACTACCTCACCGGCGTGGAGGACGAGCGCGGCCACATCGAGGGCGTCAACCGCGACATCATCGCCTACGCGGGCGACACCATGGACCACGTCCACCTGGCGGACACGCTGCTGCCCGGACGTACGTTCCTCAACCCGTCGAGCCCCGGCGTGCGCAACCACCAGCACCTCGACATCGGCCAGGGCGACATCGACTGGGACGAGGTCTTCACCGCGCTGCGCGACACCGGCTTCGACGGGGTGCTCTCGGTGGCGGTCTTCCGGCACGAGTCGCGGGTCATGGACTCCCTCACCCACAACCGCGCCATCATCCGCGAACGCCTCGAAGGGAGCGTGGCCAAGTGAGCGGACCCGTCAGGTTCGGCGTCGTCGGCCTCGGAGAGATCTACCAGCTCGCCCACCACCTGGCCTACCAGCGGGCGGACGGCCTCGCCGCCGTCGTCGTCTGCGACTTCGACCAGGCGGTGGCCGAGCGGACGGCCGCCGCGCTCGGCGCGGAGGCGTGCACGGACCACCGGCGGCTCCTGGAAGACGACCGGATCGACGCCGTGGACCTGGTGCTCCCGCACAACGTCCACTACGAGGTCGCCCGCGAGTTCCTGGAGGCGGGCAAGCACGTCGTGATCGAGAAGCCGATGACCGTGGACGCGGCGCACGCCGCCGAACTCGTCGCGCTCGCGGCCGAGAAGGGCCTCACGTTCACCGTCAACGAGAACACCCGGTTCATCCCCGCCTACCAGGCCACTCTGGATGCCGTCAACGCCGGCGAGATCGGCGACGTGACGCTGGTCCGCACGCTGATCAGCGGCAACGAGTTCGAGCGGCTGGGCAACCCGAAGCTGTGGAAGGGACGCCAGGACGGCTCCGGCGGCGGCACCATCATCGACGCCGGGGCGCACTCCTTCTACCTGCTCAAGTGGATGTTCGGCGAGATCGCGTCGCTGCGGGCGCTGTCGGAGCAGTTGGTCGGGGTCAGCCAGGTGGAGGACTGGTCGGTGGTGTGCGGCCGGATGCGGTCCGGCGCGCTGTTCTCGGTGGAGTCCACGTTCACCTCCGGGGGGCCGTGGAACGAGCGCCTTGAGGTACACGGCACCAAGGGCCTGATCGTCGTGGACCAGCACCAGAACCCCCCGGCGATGATCTTCCGCGGCAAGCGCGACCACGCAGGATCGCCGCTGCCCGGCACCGCCTACGCGCCGAACACCTGGAAGTACGAGTCGATCGCGGCCGGGATCGAGAGCTTCGCCCACTCGATCGCGAACGGCGAGCCGACCGCCGTCGCGCCGGAGGACGGCGCGTACGCGGTGCGCGTCATCGAGCGCGCCTACGAGTCGGTGGCCACGGGCCGGCCCGTGCCGCTCTGAGCCAGCCCCCCAACAACACGCACATAAAGGAGAAGACCCCATGGATCCGCTCGTCATCACCGTCACGGTGGACAGCACGATGTCCTATCCCGGCTACCAGGGGATGCCGCCGATCGAGGACACCGGCAAGGTCGGCCAGGAGTACATCGACTCGGTGAACGCGGGTGCGACGTTGTGCCACCACCACGGTGTGCACTACCTGGAGGACGCCATCCAGGCGGACGGCAAGAAGCTGTCCAAGATTGACTTTGCCGGGTGGAAGGACCTCACCGACAAGATCCGGACGGTCGGCACCGACCCGATCATCCAGTTCGGCATCGCCAGCGCCCGCCTTCCGGAGAAGGTGGAGCTGATGTCGCTGAACCCGGACATGATGTCGTACGCGTTCAACGTGCACGACGAGTACTTCCAGCCGGACCCGGCGTACCCGGCCAACGAGATGTACTCCCTGCACCCGCGTGACGAGCTGGTCGAGTTCGTCACCGCGGCCGAGGCGAACGGCGTCAAGCCGGAGATCGAGTGCTTCTACACCGGCGCGTTCTGGAACCTTGAGTACGTCCGGCGGCAGGGCCTGCTGAAGGAGACGGCCTGGGCGACGCTCTTCTTCGGCTGGCAGGGCGGCGCGTGGACCCCGCCCACCCCGGACGCGCTCATGTACATGGTCAAGCACCTCCCGCCGGACACCAACTGGAACATCAGCGTGATGGACCCGGTGGCGCAGTGGCAGTTGCTGCCGCTGGCCATCGCGCTGGGCGGGCACGTACGCGTGGGCTGGGAGGACAACCCGTACCTGCCCGGCGGCGAGCCCTCGCGCAGCAACGCCGAGCTGGTGGAGAACGTGGTCAAGATGGCCGAGCAGATCGGCCGTCCGATCGCCAACGTCGAGGAGGCCCGGCGCATCGTCGGCGTGAGCCGCTGACGGTGGCCGTTCAGCCCGGCACGTACACCCAGGCGGCCGACTCCGCGCCCGGCTCATAGCGCGAGTCCAGCCGCTTGGCGACGATGCCGGGCAGGCCCTGCTCGCGGGCGGCCCGCCGTACGTCCTGCGGGCCGCTGCGCCAGACGGGCGCGGTCTGCCAGCGCGCGCCCCGCACGGACAGGGCCTCCAGCGCGGCGCGGCGGCGCGACCACGGCTCGTCCAGCAGGGACCGGCCGTCGTCGTAGACGAGGTCGTAACAGACGTACAGTTCGTCGCCCTGGAGGGGGACGACCTCGCCGTCCAGTACCACCGCGCGGCTGCCCAGCTCGCCGCCGAGCGCGCGCAGCCGGCGGTGGTCCCCCGTGATGTCGTCTGAACCGGCGTGCAGGGTGAGCCGCCCGCCCGACACGTACGCGAAGGCCCGCCGTCCCGGCCAGGCGAACTCGTACGCGTAGGCCCCCTGGTCGCGGGGCAGCCGGGTCCGGGTGACCGGGCGCATCGCGGCCAGTGGCGAGGGCGGCGGCTCCCACCCGGCGGCGGGCGGGTCCATCCGGTGGATCATCCAGTTGCGGCCTCTGGTGTGGAACAGCACGTACCGCCCGGAGACCCGCTCCCCGGCGAGTACGACCTTGACCTCCCGGTCGGTCCACTTCTCGGTGACGTACGTGCCGCGGTCCCAGATCGTCATCGTCCCGCCGCCGTACTCCCCCTGCGGGATCTCCCCCTCGAAGGCCGCGTACTCCATCGGGTGGTCCTCGGTGTGCACGGCCAGGTGGTTGGTCCGGGGGTCGGGCGGCAGGCCCTTGGGGACGGCCCAGGAGACCAGTACGCCGTCCCGTTCCAGCCGCAGGTCCCAGTGCAGGGCGTGGGCGTGGTGCTCCTGGACCACGAACGTGTCGCCCTCCCCCGGGGGCCGCGCGTGCTCCGGCACGGGTTCCGGCGTGCGCCGGGGGTCGCGCTTGCCGCGGTACCTGCCGAGTTTGTCCGCCACATCCCTCTCCGTACCCGAGAACCCGGAGAAAGTCTTTTCAGTCCGTTGATTGCCGGACATGTCGGGCGATGATTGGCTCGACCTAAGCCCTTCGCCGACGCAAGGGGACCTCATGTCCGTCCGAACGACGCCGGTGCTGGTCGTGGGCGGCAGCCTGAGCGGCCTGTGCACCGCGCTGTTCCTGAGCCGCCACGGGCTGGACGTCACGCTGGCCGAACGCCATCCCGGCACCTCGATCCACCCGCGCACCCCCGGCTACAACGCCAGGACGCTGGAGCTGTTCCGCGCCGCCGGGGTGGAGGACGCCGTGCGCGCGGCCGGGCCCTGGGCGCTGGACGGCACCGGCCTGCTCTGGGCCGAGAGCCTGACCAGCCCGAACCACCGCTGGCTGCGGCCGCCCAACGCCCGGGGCGCGCAGGCCGACTACTCCGACGTGAGCCCGGCCGACGACGCGATCCTGTCCCAGGACGTGCTCGAACCGGTGCTCCGCGAGCACGCCGAGGCCCTGGGCGCGGACCTGCTGTTCGGCACCGAGCTGGTGGCGTTCGCCAACGACCCCGGCGGCGTGACCGCCGTGCTGGCCGACCGCGCGACCGGGGCGCGTACCGAGGTGGAGGCCGGGTACCTGGTGGCCGCCGACGGGGCGGACAGCGCCATCCGCGACCGGCTCAAGATCGACCGGCACGGTCCCGGCGTACTGGAGAACGTGGCCGCCATCATGGTCCGGGCCGACCTCGGCGACGCGCTGCGCGGCAAGCGGTTCGTGATCGGCCAGGTCAGCAATCCGGGCTTCTCCGGGATGGTCCGGGTGGTCGGCGACCGGATCTCGCTGCACGTCCGGTACCGGCCGGCGGACGGCGACGCCGCCGACCTGTTCCCCGCCGCCCGCTGTGTGGAGCTGGCCAGGGCCGCCACCGGCATCCCCGGCCTGGACGTCGAAGTCCTCGACGTCACGCCCTGGCAGACGACCGCGGCGGTGGCCGACCGGTTCGCCGACGGGCGGGTGTTCCTGGTGGGCGACGCCGCGCACGTCATGCCGCCCGCCGGGGCCTACGGCGGCAACACCGGCATCCACGACGCGGCGAACCTGGCCTGGAAGCTCGCGTACGTGAGCCGCGGCTGGGCCGGTCCCGCCCTGCTGGACGGCTACGACGCCGAGCGGCGGCCGATCGCCGAGATCACCATGAACCAGGCGGTGGCCACCCGGACGGCGTGGTTCGGCCGGGCGAACCCCTCCGGCACGCCCGAGACGGAACTGCTGGACGAGGTCAGCCTGCTGTTCGGCTACCGATATCCGCCGCCGGGCACGGACGGGCCGCTCGTGGAGGACCCGCGGCGGCCGGGCGGCGAGCCGGGGAGCCGGGTGCCGCACGTGTGGCTGGAGATCGGCGGCGAGCGGCTGTCCACCGTGGACCTGTGGGCTCGGGGGATGGTCCTGCTGGCCGGGGCCGAGGGCGGGGGATGGGCGCGGGCGGCCGACGCGGTCGCCAGGGCCCGCGGCCTGCCGCTCACCGGCCATGTCATCGGCGATGTCATCGGCGGCGACGCGATCGACGTGGAGGGCCGCTGGCCGGAGATGTCCGGTACGTCCCCGGAGGGGGCGACGCTGGTCCGGCCGGACGGGTTCATCGCCTGGCGGACCTCCGACCCTGCGGGGCCGGACGCACACGCCGTGCTGGCCGGGGTGCTCGCTCGCACACTGGACGCCCCATGAGAAACGCCCCGGCGAACCGGGGCGTTTCTCCACGTACAGCTCAGCCGACGGTCACGAAGACCTGGCCGAACGCCTCGGACAGCTTCTTCAGGTCGGCGGCCGGGTCCACCTCGGGCGCGCCCGGGTTGTAGAGGGTGGCCAGCCGGGGCCGGATCTCGTCCAGCTTGGTGAGCTGGTCCCAGCTCGCGCTGCCGGCGTGCTTCTCGCCCATGATCCGGTAGACCTGCCCCTGGTCGTCCTGCCAGCGGCTCCACAGGTTGACCGTCTCGGCCGCGCCGTCCATGATCGCCTGGCTGACCCGCTCGGCGATCACGCCGGTGGTCTGCTGCGCGGTGAGCTTGGAGCCGCCCGCCCCGGCGAACGACGCGTCCTCGGCCGCGATGTGCAGGAAGGCGTCCCAGGCGCGGGCCCGGATCTGCACCCACTGGTTGCGCAGCGCCCGCTTGGCGTCCAGCTTGTAGGGGGCGTACTCGCTGCGCATCAGGCCGCTGTCCAGCGCGAGGTGGTCCACCGCGCCGGTGGTCAGGTACGACTCGACCTTGTCCGGCGTGAGCAGCGGGTACTTCTGCGCCATCGCCTGCTTGCAGGTGTCGTCGGCGCCGCAGGCCAGCTCGGGCACCACCGTGTGCACGGCGAGCTTCTTGCCCGGCGCGGCGATCCGCAGCGCCGCCGACGTGGCCGTGACGAACTTCGCGATCTGGCCGGCGTCGGTGAACGTCTGGTTGTAGCCGAGCTGGGAGGTGAACCTGATGCCCTGCACGCCCGGCTGGGCGGCGAGCGCGCCGACCCGCTTGACGGCGGCGGCGAACTGCTCGGCTCCGGCCTTCCAGTCGTCGGCCAGCTCGGTGTCGATCCACGCCCGCAGCCCGGCGTCCTTGGCGGAGATCAGCGCGCGGCCCTCGGCGGTCTGCGCGGCGCCCTGGATGTCGGCCGCGCCGACCGCGAGCTTGCGGGCGTCCACCGGGGTGCCGTCGATGGAGCAGATCGAGCCCGGCGTGTCGCACTCCGGCTTGCCCTCGGGCTCCTTGTAGTCGTCCGGCGCGGGGTCGCCGTCACCGCGCGGCGTGCCGTCGCCCTCGCCGTCCTCGGGGCAGACCGCGCCCGGCTCGGAGCAGTCGGCGACGTTGGGCGGGTTCGGCTCGGCGTCCTTGAGGTTCTTGCCGTCGTCCTTCAGCCAGAAGTTGACGACGTCCAGGACGTCCTCCGGCGCGGTCATGTTGTCGCAGACCATGTAGTCCGGCGCGCTGGGGCCGTACAGCTCCTTGCACAGGTTCGGGTCGCGCTCCGAGTACGCCGCGCTGGGCAGGCCCACGCCGATCAGTGTGACGGCCGCCCCCAGGGCGAGCGTCCTGCGGAGGTTCCATCGCATGTCGTATTGCTCCCCGGGGGGCTTTGGAACCGGCGCGGTCGCCGGAACGGAGATCGCCAGAAACCTTACCCATCCGTAACCCGACAAGCCAGACCTAAGAGTCAAGATCGCCCTTAACTCCGGATGACAGGTCGGTGCCGCCGCTGGTCCGCAGTCCGCGCGTCGCCGTACGTCCGTGCAGGCCGAAGCGGGTCTCCGGCTCGCGCTCGCCGTTCAGGACCGCCAGGACGTACGCCGCGAGCGCCGGAGCGTGCTTAAAGCCATGTCCGGAATCCCCGCCCAGCACCCAGGTGTCCTCGGCGACCTCGGCGATGATCCACTCGGCGTCCGGGGTGAGCCCGTACTGGCACACCTGGCCGAGCAGCACGTTCGCCCCGGCCAGCGCGGGGAAGCGGCGTTCCAGGTAGGCGCGGGCGACCTGCTCGCCGCGCGCGGACACCCGCCGGTCGCCGCCTTCCGGCTCGTACGGCGGGCCCTCCTCATCGGAGGTGACCTTCATTCCGGCCCCGCCGAGATCGCCGTGCCCGTACATCGAGCCGTCGTAGTCGAGCCAGGCGGGCACCGGCGGCAGCGCCCATTCGGCGGGCGCGGCGAAGTGCAGGGTGTCCTGCCGGGTCACCATGAGCCCGGTACGCCGGGCGACCTCGGGGAACACCTCCGGCAGCCAGGCGCCGACCGCCCACACCACCCGGTCGGCCCGGATCACCTCCTCGCCGACGCGGACCGCGCCCGCGCCGTAGGGCTCGGCCCGCCCGCGTACCAGCCGCACGCCCGCGTCCAGCGCCAGCCCGGCCGTGACCTGGACGGCACGCCGCGCCCGCAGCACCCCCGCCAGCGGCTCCCACAGCGCGAACGTCAGGTCATCGCCGCGGAAGCCGGGGAACATGTGGGCGGCCCGGTCCGGCTCCCAGACCTCGTGCGGGATGCCCAGCCGGGCGAGGACGGCCGCGCTGCGCCGTTCCCAGCCGTCCGCCCGCCGGGCGAACCACACCACCCCCGACTCGGTGTACAGCTCCTCCCCGGCCCGGCGGGACAGCTCCCGCCAGCCGTCCCTGGCCCGCCGGGCCAGCTTCGCGTACCACTCGTCGTCGCCGTGCGAGCAGCGCAGCAGCCGGGTCTCCCCCGCGCTGGCCTGCCGCAGGTGCCCCGGCTGGTGCCGCTCGACCAGGGTGACCCGCCATCCGTCCTCGGCCAGGGCCAGCGCCACCGACGCGCCCCAGATCCCGGCCCCTGCCACCACCGCAGACCTCATGCCTTTCATAATCGAACAATGGCGGAGTCGTCACAGACCATGGAACGCGGGCTGCGCCTGTTGCGCCTGCTCGCGGACGGGCACGGCGGGCGCACGCCCTCGGAGCTGGCGGGGGCGCTCGGGCTGAGCCGCCCGGTCTTCTACCGGCTGCTGACCACGTTGCAGAGCGAGGGGTTCGCCCGCCGCGACGGGCGCGGCCGGGTGCACCTGGGATTCGGCGTGCTGGCGCTGGCGCGGGCGGTGCATCCGCTGCTGCGCGCGGCGGCGCTGCCCACGCTGCGCGCCCTGGCCGAGGGGGCGGGCGCGACCGCGCACCTGACCGTGGCCGAGGGGGACGACGGGCTGGCCGTGGCGGTGGTGGAACCGTCCTGGACCGACATGCACGTGGCCTACCGCGAGGGCGCGCGGCATCCGCTGACCAGCGGCGCGGCCGGGCTGGCGATCCTGGCGCTGCGCGAGGGCCGGGGCGGCTACCAGGTCACCGAGGGCCAGCTCCAGGAGGGGGCGCGCGGGCTGGCCGCGCCGCTGAGCGGCCCACCGGGGCTGGAGGCGTCGGTGGGGGTGGTCACGTTCGGGGCGCTGGACGCCGCAGTGGCCGGGCCGCGGGTACTGGCCGCCGCCGGGGAACTGTCCCGGGCGCTCGCTTGACAATGCTTTGCCAATCTCAGAGGGTCGTACGTATATAGGACATACGTGTCCGATAAACGGACGAGCCCGGAGTTGACAGGCATGCCGTATTACCGAGTCGTCGGCGAGGTACCACGTAAGCGCCATGTCCAGTTCAGGCGGCCGGACGGCGGCCTGTACGCCGAGGAGCTGATGGGCGAGGAGGGCTTCTCCTCCGATTCCTCGCTGCTGTACCACCGTTACCTGCCCACCGCGATCATCAAGTCCGAGGCGGTCGCCGAGGAGCCGCGCAGCGAGCTGGCGGCCAACCTGCCGCTGTCGCCGCGCCACTTCCGCACCACCGAACTCCCCGAGACCGGCGACCTCGTCACCGGCCGGCACCTGCTGGCGGGCAATGGAGACGTCCGCATTTCGTACGCTTCGGCGCGCAGCGCCAGCGAGCTGTACCGCAACTCCATGGGCGACGAGTGCGTCTATGTGCAGAGCGGCCAGGTCCGGCTGGAGACCACCTACGGGGCGATCGACGCCGGTCCCGGCGACTACCTGGTGATCCCGACCGGCACGATCCACCGATGGGTCCCGGCGGGCGAGCCGGTGACGGTGCTCGCCGTCCAGGCCGCCGGGCACATCCGCCCGCCCAAGCGCTACCTGTCGCAGTACGGGCAGCTGCTGGAGCACGCCCCCTACAGCGAGCGCGATCTGCGCGGGCCCACCGAGCCGTTGCAGCGGGACGGCACCGACGTGCCGGTGCTGGTCCGCACCCGGGGCGGGCTGACCCGGCTCACGTACAAGAACCACCCGTTCGACGTGGTGGGCTGGGACGGCTACCTCTATCCGTACGCGTTCAACATCGCCGACTTCGAGCCGATCGTGAAGCGCACCCATGCGCCGCCGCCGGTCCACCAGACGTTCGAGGGCCCGGGGTTCGTGATCTGCTCGTTCTGCCCGCGCCCGCTGGACTTCCACCCCGAGGCGATACCGATCCCCTACAACCACCACAACGTGGACTCCGACGAGTTCATGTTCTACGTGGGCGGCGACTACAGCGCACGCAAAGGGTCGGGCATCGACGTCGGGTCCATCTCGCTGCACCCGGCCGGCTTCACGCACGGCCCGCAGCCGGGCGCGGTCGAGGCGGTCGTTGAGGCGGTGTCCCGCGGGGTCGGCACCACCAGCGAGCTGGCCGTGATGATCGACACGTTCCGCCCGCTGGACCTCGGCCCCGCCGCGCTGGCCTGTGAGGATTCGGCCTACGCTTGGACTTGGGCCCGTTGACGACATGTTGGAGTACGGGATGAACCGGCTCTTTACGGATCTGGTGGACGACGCCGGACTGTTCCCGCCCACCTCGCTGCCCATGGGCGACGCCCTGGCCAGGCACCACGCCGACGAGGCGGCCGGCAGCCCGGTGCTCACGCACCGGTTCCTGTGCCCGGCCAGCCGGGTGCCCGACCTGCTGCGGCACGAGCCCGGGGACATCCGGCTCGGCCTGATCATGGACACCGACCAGCCGCCCGACCTCGACGGGCTGACGGTGGAGTTCGTGGAGCTGAAGATGCCGTCGGGCGCGCTGGTGCCCGGCCCGCGCGGCGAGCGGCTGGTGCCCTGGCTGCCGCCGCAGGGGCGGCTGTTCGTCGAGGTACCGGCGGGCTCGCCGCCCGCCCAGGTGGCCCCGGGCGTCGGGCTGAAGGTCCGCTGCGGCGGCCTGACGCCCGAGGCGTTCCCGAGCACGCGCGAGCTGGGCGGGTTCATCCGGCACTGCGTACGCGACGGCGTGCCGTTCAAGGCGACCGCCGGGCTGCACCACGCGGTCCGCCACCCCGACCCGTCCTTCGGCGTCTACCGGCACGGGTTCCTCAACCTGGTGCTCGCGGTGAGCGCGGCCGTCGAAGGCCGTGACCCGGTGGCGGTCCTGGAGATCTGCGACCCCGCCGAACTCGTCGCCCTGGCCCACGCGACCTCGGAGGAGACCGCCGAGCGGACCCGATCGCTGCTCGTCTCCTACGGCTCCTGCTCCACCTCCGCCCCTCTTGACGACCTGGCCGAACTCGGCCTGCTCCCCGGTACCGCACGCACGAAGGAGCCCCGGTGACCAATGCGACGCCCGGCTTCGGCCTGGACAACCTGCCCTACGGGGTGTTCGCCCGCAACGGCGAACCGCCGCGGACGGGCGTCAGGTTCGGCGATCACGTCCTGGACCTGGCCGCGGCGCTGGGCGACGAGGTGTTCGCCGCGGGCAGCCTCAACCCGTTCATGGCCCGCGGGCGGGCCTTCTGGGACGACACCCGCGGACGGGTGCGCGACCTGCTGGCCACCGGCGAGGACCGGCACCTGATCCCGTTGCACCAGGTCACCCTGCTGCTGCCGGTGGAGGTCGCCGACTACGTCGACTTCTACTGCTCGCTGGAGCACGCCTCCAACGTCGGCCAGATCTTCCGGCCCGACCAGGAGCCGCTGAAGCCGAACTGGCGGCACCTGCCGGTCGGCTACCACGGGCGGGCGGGCACGGTCGTGGTGTCCGGCACCCCGGTCACCCGGCCGAGCGGCCAGCGCAGGCCGGGTGACGTCGGCCCGACCGCCAAGCTCGACATCGAGGCCGAGGTCGGTTACGTGGTGGGCACGCCGAGCGCGTTCGGGTCGCCCGCGGGCGCGTTCGCCGACCACGTCTTCGGCGTGACGCTGCTCAACGACTGGAGCGCCAGGGACATCCAGGCGTGGGAGTACGTGCCGCTGGGGCCGTTCCTGGGCAAGTCGTTCGCCACGTCGATCTCGCCGTGGGTGACGCCGCTGGCGGCCCTTGCGGCGGCACGGGTGCCGGGGCGGGAGCAGGATCCACAGCCTGTGGATTACCTGCGCCGGTCCGAGCCCTGGGGGCTGGACCTCGCGCTGGTCGTGGAGCTGAACGGCGAGCCGGTCGCGCGCCCGCCGTACCGGGAGATGTACTGGACCCCGGACCAGATGCTCGCCCACATGACCGTCAACGGGGCCTCGCTGCGCACCGGCGACCTGTTCGCCAGCGGCACGGTGTCCGGCCCGGAGTTCGGCCAGCGCGGCTCGCTGCTCGAACTCACCTGGAACGGCACCGACCCGATCAAGCTCCCCAGCGGCGAGACCCGCGCCTTCCTGGAGGACGGCGACACCGTGACGATCACCGCGACCGCGCCCGGAGCGGACGGCGGACGCATCACGCTGGGCGAAGTGTCCGGAACGATCCTGCCTGCGCGAGACGCCCGATGAACGGCATATGACGGGCTGATCACAAACATTCCGTGGTCCATGCCCCCGGCGTTACGGTAGACGCCTGGGGAACCTTTGCGCGCCCACGTGCGTTGAACCTCACAGGAGGGCCGAAGCATGGACGACTGGGTCATCTGGTTGACCCTCGCCGTGGTCCTGGGCGTCGCCGAGATCCTGACGATGACCGCCGCCCTGGGGCTGCTCGGGGGAGCCGCCGTGATCACCGCCATCGCCGCCGCGCTGGGCCTGCCCGTTCCCCTGCAGCTCGTGGTGTTCACGCTGGCCAGCGCCGCCGGGCTGGTGCTGATCCGCCCCGTCGTCGTCCGCCACCTGCGCCAGCCTCCCCCGTCGCAGCGTTTCGGGGTCGAGGCCCTGGTGGGGCAGACCGCGTACGCCGTCACCGAGGTCACCGGGCGTGCCGGACGGGTACAGATCGGCGGAGAGGAATGGTCGGCCCGCGCCTATGACGAGACACTCGTCATCCCGGAGGGCGCGACCGTAGACGTGTTGAAGATCGAGGGCGCCACGGCCCTCGTATATCCGCGGGAGTGAACATATGGATCCCCTGCTCATAGTCGGTGCCGTCATCGTCTTCTTCGTCGTGATCACGGTGCTCAAGTCGGTGCGCATCGTGCCGCAGGCCCGGGCGAGGAACGTCGAACGGCTCGGCCGCTACAGCCGCACGCTGAAGCCCGGCATGAACTTCGTGATCCCGTACATCGACCGGGTCTATCCGATGATCGACCTGCGCGAGCAGGTGGTCTCCTTCCGCCCGCAGCCGGTGATCACCGAGGACAACCTGGTCGTCGAGATCGACACCGTGCTGTACTTCCAGGTCACCGACCCGAGGGCGGCGGCCTACGAGATCGCCAACTACATCCAGGCGATCGAGCAGCTCACGGTGACGACGCTGCGTAACGTCATCGGCTCGATGGACCTGGAGAGCACGCTCACCTCCCGCGACACCATCAACAGCCAGCTCCGCGGGGTGCTGGACGAGGCCACCGGCAAGTGGGGCATCCGCGTCAACCGCGTCGAGATCAAGGCGATCGACCCGCCCAAGACGATCAAGGACGCGATGGAGAAGCAGATGCGCGCCGAGCGGGACAAGCGCGCCGCCATCCTCAACGCCGAAGGCCAGCGGCAGTCCCAGATCCTCACCGCCGAAGGTGAGAAGCAGAGCAACATCCTGCGGGCCGAGGGTGAGCGCACCGCCGCCATCCTGAAGGCCGAGGGCCAGTCCCAGGCGATCGACCAGGTCTTCCAGGCGGTCCACCGCAACGACCCCGACCCCAAGCTGCTCGCGTACCAGTACCTCCAGGTGCTGCCACAGCTCGCGCAGGGCGAGAACAACACGTTCTGGGTCATCCCGAGCGAGGTGACCTCGGCGTTGCAGGGCGTCTCCAAGGCGTTCACCCAGGCGCTCCCGCCGTCGGAGGCCACCCGCGAGAGCGTCACCAGCGGCGCCTCCGAGGCCGCCTCAGCCGCGGCGGCCGAAGCCGCCCGCGCGGCCCGGGCCGCCGAGGAGGCCGTGGCCGACGCCGCCGCCCCCGAGCCCGCCACTGCCGGCCCCCGCCAGCTCGACGCCCCACCCGCCCCGGTCACCGACCCCTTGCAGGACTACCGGCAGGAACACCACCCCGAACACCGCCCCTGACGGGGCTCAGGCCGTCACCAGGCGGACGGGGCCGTGGCGGCCCTCGATGACGGCGACCAGCATGGGGCGGGCGCTGGGGAAGACGTCCAGGGTGACGCCGACCATGGCGAGGTCGTCGCGGACGGACGCCGGGCTGGGATGCCCGGCGGCGAACGACACCAGCCGTACCGGGGGGAGTCCCGACGCGCCCGGGTGAGCGGTGCTCCCCCACTGGATCAGGAACGGCACGAGGCTTCCGGCGCGCGGCGGGGTGAGCCGCCATTCGAGGATCGCGCCGCCGTTCGCGGACGCGCGGCTCATCTCCAGCACCTCGCCCAGGTCGTAGCCCTCGGCCCGGGCCTTGCCCGCCTGCTCCTCGATGTCGGTCGCGAGCGCGGCCCAGGTGGTCAGGGACGGCCCGGCCAGCGCGTCCACACCGAACCACCGGCCCCCGGCCGGAGCCGGTTGTTCCGGGTCCGGCCCGACGATCTCCAGGTACCGCCGCCCGCCCAGGCCGATCAGCCGGTTGCGGGTGCCGTACCCGAGGTGCCTGCCGCCCTCGGCGGCGCGTACTCCGAGCCGGTCGGCGAGTTCGGCGACCGTCGCGTCGAGATCCGGTGTGGCGTACACCAGGTGATCGAGCATCGGCTCCTCCTCAGTCCTCGTGCCTCGTGCGCATCGCCGAAAAGCCCTGAAGGTGGACGCCTACCCGCTTCTCCCTCCGGCACGCCCGCTCAGCCGTACCGTTCCTCATGGGCGGCCCGTACTCCCGCCGCCCGCCCAAGCCCTCGGCGGCTGACCCGCAGGGCGTCAGGACTTGGCGATGAAGTGCAGGATCACGTTGTGCACATGATGGCTCTTCTCATCGCCACGGAACTCGACCTCGTACACGTGCGTGCCCACGTTGAGCGCGATCGAGCCGGAGGAGAAGAACGACCCCGCCCACGACTTGTTGCTGACCACGCTCACACTCGTGATCTTCGAGTACGGAATGCTGGTGATCGCGATCTTCTTGCCTATGAACGACTTGTCCTGGACGATGACCCGCTGATTGGTGAGCCCGAGGAACCCCGTCCCCGCGCCGATCGCGTCGTAGACGGCGATGATCTGCTCGCCGGGCATGAGCCCGCTCTGAATCTGCTTGAGCTGCTCGGGCCGGTCATGGGGGATGGACTGTGCCACGTTTTCACTCCCGAAGGCCGGTGATCGACACCCAGAATGCTAAACGGCCATCGGCTGGAACGCGGCGGGACGAATCGTACGGCGGCCTGTAGATTCGGCTGGTGGACGCGACCCTCGTGTTGAACCTCGCCACACTGGCGGTCTCCCTCACCGCGCTCGCGATCTCCGTATTTCTGACCCTCCGGCAGATCCGCCTGGCCAGTGGGGGCCTTCACCTCCCGGTGGTGCTGGAGACATTCCTCCATTCGCGGAACCCGGCGTGGTTCAAGGCGCAGGAGTACGTCCTGACCATGCTGGCCCATGAATACCAGGCGGAAAGGGGCTGGCGCGGCCTGCCCGAGCAGGCCCGCGCACAGGTGAACACCATCGGGCTTTTCTACGACGACCTGGGAAAGCTCGTGGCGCACGGAATGATCGACCAGCGCCTGGTCATCGGCTCCTACGGCACGAACATCGTGCGCCTGTGGGACGCCCTGGCCCCGTACGTCTACACGGAGCGGCACAACCACGCGCCGCTGCACTTCTGGATCTATTTCGAGGATCTCGCGGCACGGACGGCCGCCACGCCTCCCGAGACCGTGTACGCCGGTCTCGGCCTGCGATCCCGGCCGCCGGGCAAATGACCCGGCAGGTGTCAATTCCCGGCCTCGCCGGATTCCCCGGCGATGGATTCCTGAAAGAGGTCCGCGTAGGTGGGCGAGTCTTTCACCAGGTCGTCACAGAAGGCCGCGACGTCGTCGCCGATCAGCTCCAGGACCCCCTTGCCGGTCGCCGCGCCCTGCTCGAAGAAGTCGAGAATCCCCGAGAGGAGGGTCCCGTCGTCCAGTCCGACCGGCCCGACCTTGAAGAAGTAGCGCTGGATCTCCTTGTAGACGATCTCGTAATCCGGCGGGAGGGCCTTGACCCGGGCCATGTGCGCCCGCCACTGCCGCTTGCCCTCGATCATGTCCTGGATTCCCACGTCAACCTCCCAGCCGGCCCAGTTTCCTGGCGACGTTCCTGTTCAACTGCTCGCGCCACCGATCGCGATGGGTCCGGGCGCCTTCTCCGCCGGCCAGCGCCGCGCAGAAGCCCTCGATGTCGTCATCCAGCACCTCGTGAATGCTCTGCCCGTCGGATGCCGTCTCTTCGAGCAGCCCGAGAACGCCGTCGAGAATCGGCATCAGGTTGCGGCCGGTGAAGTTCGAGTAGGGATAAAGGTGAAGCTTGATCTTCTCCCACGCCGCCTGGTAGTCGGCCGGCAATACCGCCGCCCGAGCCTCGAACGCCTTCCATTCCCTGGTGAGATCGCTCCCTGTCATGGTCTCCCAGAGGTTCATACCCCGCCCTCCTTCAGTACTCAGTGTCGTTGAGTACCACTATAAAGTATCACAGGGTAGTAAAAGTGCCCAGTGCCGGACAGCCGGTCTCCAAGGAGGTCCACATGCCCTTGATCCGCCGGGGGACGAGCCGCCGCCGGAAGTCCTGGCGGATCGCGGGCGCGGTCACCGCGGTCCTCCTCGTCGCGGCCGTGGCGCTGACCGCCATCGCCTTCCCGTCCGTCGCGGCCACCACCTGTCCCGGCTGCTACGGCCTTGAGCGGATCCGGCCCGGCCTGTACGCCGAACCCGGCCTGGCACCGGCCGACCACCGGCACGTGGCCGAGGTCGTCGAGCGGGCGAACCAGCGGGTACGCGACTTCTTCAGCGGGCGGGCGAGCACGGCCGACGTCCTCGTGTGCCGGTCGGACGACTGCTACCGCAGGATCGGCGGTGGCCGGGAGCGCGGCATCGCCGTGCTCAACCGGTCGGTGATGCTGTCCCCGCGCGGCATCGATCCCGTGATCGCCTCGCACGAGCTGACCCATGTGGAGCTGCACGCCCGCTTGGGCGGCGCCGAGGTCCCGCAGTGGTTCGACGAGGGCCTGGCCGTCCTGGTCAGCGATGATCCCCGGTACCTCGCCCCGGGCGGCGACCGCTGCCTGATCGCCCCCCGCCGCTCCCTGCCCGCCACGCTCGGCGACTGGCTGCGCGCGGCGTCGGCGGATGCCCGCGTGTACGCCGAGGCCGCCTGCCAGGTGAGTCGCTGGGCGGCGGCGAACGGCGGGAAGGAGGCCCTGCCGGCCCTCATCGAACGACTGTCGGCAGGACACCCCTTCCCGAGCATTGCTCCGGCGCCGTCACCCTGACCCGACGACCGGGGCGCCGCCCCGGTGGTCAGCGGCCGGTGTGCGGCATGTGCTGGGCCGGGATGACGCCGAGCCGGCCGGCCTGGTAGTCCTCCATGGCCTGGACGAGTTCGGCCCTGGTGTTCATCACGAACGGGCCGTAGTGCGCCACCGGCTCCTTGATCGGCCGGCCGCCGAGCAGCAGGACCTCCAGGTTGGGCTCGGCCGTGGGCTGCTGGGTGTCGGCCGCCACGGTCAGCCCCCGGCCCTGCCCGAACACGGCCAGCTGCCCCTTGCGCACCGGCCGCCGCTCACCGCCGACGGTGCCCTGACCGGCCAGGATGTACGCGAGGGCGTTGAACTCCCGGTTCCACGGCAGGTCGAGCACCGCCCCCGGGCTGACGGTCGCGTGGACCAGCGTGATCGGCGTGAACGTCGCGCCGGGGCCGCTGTGCCCCGCCAGATCACCGGCGATCACCCGGAGCAGCGCGCCGCCGTCCGACGAGGACAGCAGTGCCGTCTCGCCGCCGCGGATGTCCTGGTAGCGCGGCGGGTTGAACTTGTTGGCGCGCGGCAGGTTGACCCATAGCTGGATGCCGTGGAACAGCCCGCCGGACACCACCAGGTGCTCCGGCGGCTTCTCGATGTGCAGGATGCCCGCGCCCGCGGTCATCCACTGGGTGTCGCCGTTGGTGATCGTCCCGCCGCCGCCGTTGGAGTCCTGGTGCTCGAAGACGCCGTCGATGATGTAGGTGACGGTCTCGAACCCGCGGTGCGGGTGCCAGGGCGTTCCCTTGGGCTCGCCGGGCGCGTACTCGACCTCGCCCATCTGGTCCATGTGGAGGAAGGGGTCGAGGGAGGACATGGGCACACCGGCGAACGCCCGGCGTACCGGGAACCCCTCGCCCTCGAACCCGCTCGGGGCCGTGGTCACCGACAGCACCGCCCGCTGCTCAGCGGGTCCGGCCTGGGCGACGCGCGGCAGCGTCAACGTATCGGCGGTGATGGCGGGCATGGCCCCTCCCTACAGTTGAACTTTCAACTACACTCCAGGCAACACCATCGGGCCCGTCGGCATTCCCCCCCAGGCGCCACGGCGAGACTCGCAAACCGATCGTAAGCCACAGCAACCTTCACGACACGCCCCAAATCACCTGTACCTGCCCGGATGCCGACATCGGCCACGACAGGCGGCCAAGGCCGCCGAAACCCAGCGTGCGGCCGGTCGGCCATTGACCGTATCGGCCATTAGCGCGTTTTACTGGCATATTAAAGTTCGATGTGGTGTTGATGGCGGCCGTGCCGATGTGCGAGAGTCCTCGTCGTGGATATGGACGCTTTCGCTCCCGAATTCGTCAGAAGGACCTGGGTAGAGCTGGAGCTGGAGGAGATGTTCGGGTCGCCGCCGCAATGGATCGACCGGGCCGGCGACCTCGTCACCGACGGAGACGTCAATTGGTCCACTCCCGAATTAACCAAAGACGGCACGTTCTATCACGGAGTGCCACCGGGCAGATATCCGGTCTATGCGGGCACCGACCGGTACGACCTCTTCGGCGCGGACGGACCCACCCGCTACTACGTGAACACGCTGTTCATGCCGCTCGTCCCGCCGGACCGGCTCGCCGACGCGCAGTGGGACGACGAGGGCTACGACAACGGCCCGCACTTCCGCGACTACGCCTGCCTGTGGAGCGTGGGCGCCGAGCGCGCAACGCTCCCGCACTCGGGGGACAAGAGCGAGACCATACTCAGGATCGAACGGTCGCTGCTTTCCGAGGAGGCCCTTTCCCGGCGGGGCAACTGGACCGACGATCTCGTGGACCCGGTTTCCGGAGCGAATGTGCTGTCATTCCCGGTGTGGGAGAGCACCATACGCGGTTTCGAGGCCCGCGACGCGGACGACGAAATACTGGCTTTGCTCTTCGTCGCCTGGTACCCGTGATACGCGCAATTCCTCAGCGGATGGTCGAGGAGATCACTTTCGGCTTGCCCGCACCCAGGAAGAAGATCCCCGGATATCCGGTCGTCTCGAACCTGGCGCTTCGGTTGCGCCGTAGTGTCGAGCGTTCGATGCTGAGCGTGCCGGTGCGGTCGTTGCTGACGAAGAAGATCGCCCCGCCGCCCTCCTTGGCGGAGTTGTTCTCGACGCGCGTGTTCACCAGTCGCACGGTGAACCGATCGCCATCGGTGTAGATGGCCCCGCCGCTGCCGCCGCCGGGTGTGCCGCGTTGCGCCGGGTTCGCGCCGTACCCGATCGCCCGGTTCCCGGTCATGACACTGTTCTGGATCAGGAACGAGACGTGCAGGCCGCTCAGCGCCCCGCCGTTGGCACAGACGCCGCCGGAGAAGACGCCCTTCACGATGCTCACCGGGCGGTCGCGGTATTGATCCAGGACGCGGATGGCCGCGCCACCGAGGTCCGGGCCGGTCGGGTCACAGCGATTGTTCGTGAAACGCGAATTGACCACATTGAACCGCCCGCCGCGCACGAAGATCGCTCCCCCACCGCCGCCGTCCTTGCGCTGGCCGGTGGCGTTTCCACGGGTGAAGGCGATGTTCTGCACGGTGAGGTGCGGGGTGGCCTGGTCATTGCAGTGCGAGGTGGTCCAGGTGAGGGATTTGTCGCAGGTGTTCATGTACAGAATCCGCCGCACACCCGCTCCGCTGAGCGTCACCTTACCCCCGCCGTCGATCACGACTCGTGAGCTGGTGTTCCGTACTTTGGCAGTCTGTTTCATCACGATCGTCACCGGCCGGGGCCCACAGGAGAACGTGATACGCCCACCCCGCGCCACCGCCGCCACCACGGCCTCCGACGTACAACTCCCCGCCGTCCCATCCCCGACGACCCGCCCGCCCGAGGCCGCCTGAGCCCCAGGCACCCCCACCACGGCACCCGCGACGACCACCATCACGACAGGAGCACTCCACACCAGACGCATGCCGCCGATGCTAACGCCGCCCCACCCACCTGTCCCTTAATCCCCACCATTCGCTATAAGGCCCAAAAAGTAACCATCCACAGGGACAATAAGGTCTATACCGGAAATCCAGCCTTCAGCCGTCTGCTCAGCCGCCCGAACACGGCGCTGAGCCCGATTCGCATGCACCGTTCTAGGCGAGCACCACACCACTCGCCCACCGCCACCATCGGGCCAAGTCGCAATCTTCGCATGACACCGCAAAGCCGGACCGTCAACCGGCCAACCTAGGTAAAGCCCACATCAAGCGATGGCTCCCATGGCAAAGTGCTGGTGAGACGGTCTGTTCCAGGGGGCTGACCAAAACGTAGACTCTAGGTTTGAAGGTGGCGTGTGGGCAGACCTCGACACAAGATCAAGGAGTTTGAGGCTGTCCTCAGAGAAGCGGAGAGTAGGGGCTGGACCGTCACACTAGGCGGCAACGGTCACTACAAGATGTACTGCCCGTGCGCCCGCAAGTGCAAGAAGACGATGCCGAGCACACCGTCAGATCCCAACTGCCTGAGGCACCTGCTCGGGCAGTTGAAGCGAGTGACTTGTTGGTGAGGAGCAGAGATGGCGCACTACCTGAGACTGGATGCGGTCTTCGTCTGCACTGACTCGGCAGACAGCGACGAGGCGTTCGACGACTTCACTGACCGCGTCTTCGACGAGCTGCTCAAGCTCCAGGCCATCGACACTGGGATAGTAGAGCCCGACGTCACCGCGAACGTCGCAGAGCGAAAGATGTCGATCTTGCTTGGGATCGAAGCATCTACCTCGCGGGATGCGATCAGGCTCTTCCTGGCGAACGTGCGCTGTGCGCTCCATGCTGCCGAATGTGGCACAGAGGAGTGGCCGCGTTACGAACCCGCCGATGACCCACTCCCGCCGGTTCGCCACGTGGACTTCGCCGACGCCTGAGTCCGGGCATCTCTCAGAAGGTCGTAGGGCCGATGCGTAGCCTGGCCCCGATCGTGCCGCTGCGAGATGGTGCCGGCCGGCCGTCCATCCATCCGTCGCGTAGCGCAGCAGCGCTCCATCAGCGGTTGATACCAGCGGCCCCTCGGGTTCGGGAGAAGGATCTGGTGCACATCTCGGGTTGTCCGAACTCTGGAAAGGACAACGGCCCTCCCGGGACGAATCGGGAGGGCCGTCAGATGAGCGGGGCGTCGTCGGACGCCGGGCCGCGAGCGCGACCACCAGGACGCCGACTGTCCTCCAGGGCTTGAAGCCCAGCGTCCTCACTGCCCCAAGATCGTGGCCGGGCCTATGCGAGCGGCGAGGGGGCCTGGATGATCCTGGACTGCGGGGGCCTGGCCGGGCCGGACACCTTCGCTTAGCCGGGGGTCATCGGGCGAGCCATGCGGGCGGGAGTTCATGCCGCCGTAGTGACGGCCCCAGGCAGACGGGCACGGGACCACGGGCCTTCCGTGGGGCCCGTGCCCCGCCGCCGCGGCGGCGTTCCTCGGCCGGGCCGCCCGGCTCAGAAAGGCGTCAGAATCGGCCCGCTCACGCCCCGGCCAGTGCGCGGCCACGTGAGAGCGGCCACCTGGTGGGCGCATCCGCCCAGGTCACACGGCGTTTGCCCGAGCCATTGGCCGCCCCGGCCGTCATACAGATATGACCTTTGATCAGGGGGAGAGGGGGAGGGCTGCCGCGCCGTTCCCTGGCCGGTCACGTACGCCGGGCGCTCTTAACGCGCTTTTCGACCTCTGCGGCCATGGCCGGGCGGGCCGCTCACCCAACGGTGCCGCCACCACGCGTCGAACGACCCATAGCCGTCGTGCCGTTGGCGGTGTGGCGGCGGTGGCGGATCAGGCGGGTCATGGCCACGATGCCCGCCAGCGGGCCGAGCGCGAGTACGGCGAACGCCCAGCGCCAGCCCACCGCCTGTTCCATCGCCGGGACGAGCCAGATCGTCGCGCCCGTGAGCAGGAACCCGGCCGCCATCTGCAACGTCAGCGCCGTCCCCACGTAGCTCTGGTCGGCGAGTTCAGTGACCAATGTGGAGAACTGCGACGAGTCCCCCACCACGCTGTACCCCCACACCAGCGCCACGAGCACCAGCACCCACAGCGGCGCCCCCATCAGCAGGCCGATGAACGCCGCACAGCACGCCGACACGCCCATCATCACGATCGCGGCCCGCTCCCGCCCGATCCGGTCGCCGAGCAGCCCGCCCGTGTAGTTGCCCAGCCCGCCCGCGATGAACACCCCGAAGGTGACGTACACGGCCAGCACCGACCCCGCCATCCCCCGCGCCCGCAGCGCCTCGGAGAAGAACAGCAGGAACCAGGTCCACATCGCGTAAAGCTCCCACATGTGGCACAGGTAGCCGATAACCGCTAATCGGGTGCCCCGGTCGCGCAGGATCAGCCCGACCTGGCGGAGGTTCAGCACCGCGACCGGGAACGGGTACGGGCCCTCCTTGATGAGGGTCAGCGTGACCAACCCACCCGCCAGGGTCAGCGCGGACGTGGCCACGATGACGGTACGCCAGTTCAGCCCGCCCAGGCCGTTGACCAGGTGCGGTACGCCCGTACTCACCGTCAGCGCACCCACCAGCAGCCCCATCGCGGCCCCGCGCCCGTCGCGGTACCAGGTGGAGATGAGCTTGAGCGAGGGCGGGTACACGCCCGCGATGAAGAACCCCGTCGCGAACCGGGCCAGCCCGCCGCTCAGCGCGTCGCCGGCCATGAGCAGCGCCAGGTTCGCGGCGGCGGCCCCGGCCGAACTCAGGATGATGAGGCGGATCGGCGGCAGCACGTCGGACACCACGAACACCGCCGACAGCACCGCCCCCGCCATGAACCCCCACTGCACCGCGATGGTCAGCCACGGCACGGCGTCCGGCGCGACCTGCCACACCTCCCTGACCTGGGGGATCACGGCGGTCGCGGAGAACCAGGTGGACTTCATGAGTAACAGCGCCCCGGCCAGGACCAGCAGGCTGCGGCGAGCCTCCACCCGTCGCATCAGGCCGGGCCTTCGCCCTGGGGTACGGACCGGCGGGCGCGGTAGGCGGCGACGGTGTTGCGGTTCAGGCACGTCTTGGAGCAGTACCGGCGGCGCGGGCCGCGCGAGATGTCGGCATAGACCCGCTCACACCCGGCGTCCGCGCACACGCCAAGCCTGCCGCCACCGTACTCACAGAGCACGAACGCCAGCGCCACCGCCGTATTCGCCCTGACCCGATCGACCAGCCCGGCCCCTGGGCGGCCGTAGTGGAGGTGCGGCCCGAGGCCATGGTCGGAGATGTGCGGCTGCATGGGCACATCGACCATCACCTCATTGAGGAGGCCGATGGCCCGCTCCTGATCATCCTCAACGAACACCGGCCGCAACCCCCGCGCCCAGGTGGCTAGAGCCTCCACCTCGTCGGAGGTCAGCGGTACGTCCACCTTGAAGTTGAACGAGGCCAGCAGTGGCCCCAACGTCTCCGCTGGGGACTCGGCGGTGGTCACGGCATTGATGAGCGCCACGGCGGTACCGACACCATCGTTCCGATAACCGGTCACCTCGGCAGGACGAGTTCTCGCCATACGCCTAACGTAATCTAACTTCGCCCCTAATTACATTACCTCTTTCGGCCGGACGAGGTTGAGCCATGCCCCCAAGCATCGACGAGCCCGAGATCTTGACCGCCAAGGCCATAAGCGAAGTTCCTGCACAAGTTCGGCAGTCGATTGCGGTCACGTGGCCGACCTACTTCCATGAGGTGCCATGACCGTCTCCCGTACGGAGATCCGCGCCACACTGGCCCGGTACCTCGCCACCCACCCCGGCCACGACCTCGCCCGCCTGGCCGACGCCCCCGACAGTACGGACCTGACCGCCCGCACAACCTTCCCGCTGCACGTCACATGCAGCGCCGCCGCCATCGACACCACCGGCCGCGTACTGCTGATCCACCACCGCGCCCTGGACCGCTGGCTACTGCCTGGGGGGCACGTCGAGCCCGAGGACCACAGCCTGTACAGCGCGGCCCTACGCGAGCTTGAAGAGGAAACCGGCATTCCCTGGCAGCATGCCGTTTCCCCACCTGCCCAGGACATCAGCCCCATAGACATCGACATCCACGAGATCCCGGCAAACCCAGCCAAGGGCGAACCCGCCCACTGGCATGCCGACTTCCGCTTCGCCTTCTGGACCAAGCCGTCCCAGATCTCCATCCAGCCCGAAGAGATCATCACCTTCGCCTGGCGAGACCCCCATGACCTCCCCACCACCCACCTGTCCACCCGCATCGCCACCCTCTGACCAACCACCCCGGCCCTGGCGGCCCCACACCGGACTACCCATCCCCGCTTCGCGGGGAGCACTTCCACAGCCACGTCACCGCAGGCCCAAGCGTGGGACCATCCCCGCGTGCGCGGGGAGCACAAAGGCGTCAGGCACATCTACGAGCTGAAACTGGGACCATCCCCGTGGGCGCGGGGGAGCACTCTCGATGACCTGCGGGTTTTCGGGGCGAGGGCGCTGATTTGGAGCACTTTGAGAGGAACGGGCATTTCGCCCTCCTCTCCAGGGGTGCCTACGAAAGCCCAGCCCTCCACGGTGTGTGAAGGATGTGCTTGCACCACAGAACGATAGCGGCGTACGTCATTCGAGCACGGGCTGCAAGGGGTCAGATGTCGTCGAAGTCGCCGTTGATCACCGCGAGTTGGAAGGCTTCCCACGCCTGCTCGCTGGTGATCAGGACGGACACGACGTACCCCGAGAACAGATCCCCGAGCGGGAGGCGTACCGAACCCGGGACCGTGCCACGCTCTGGCAGGAGTTCGCCCGCACGTACCGCAGCCAGGAAGGCCGTCCAGTGTCCCCGGCTAACCCACACCGACCCGCGTCCGGACGTGTCCCACAACCGGACCGAGGCCGCGCGGTCCGGCTCGGCCCGGGTCGCCTCCAGGCGCGCAACGTCACGCACGCAGCTCACGCGACCCGCTTGGATTCCAGGTCGGCCCATACGGCGTGCCGACCGTCCCGCAGGGCTGCTTCCCCCCAGGACCGCGACACCTGTTCCACCAGCCACAGCCCCCGGCCGGATTCCATGTCCCAGTCCGCGTCACGCGGCCGAGGTACCGTCTCCGCGCCCTCGTCGATCACCTCCAGGCGCAGCGTCACCTCGTCCGGGAAGGCGATCACGACGACCAGCCGCCCGCCGGGCTCGCCGGAACGGGTGTGCCGTACCGCGTTCCCTGCCAGTTCGCTCGCCACCAGCAGTGCGTCATCCACGCCCGAACAGCCGTGCGCCGCCATGACCTCTGCGAGCCAGTGACGTACGACCGGCACCGACCTCGGTGTCCCCGGCATCGACACCATCAGCGGAACCTCCGCCGCAATGGCGGTGGCCGCCGTCATCGTGCGGCCTTGCGGATCACTCTGGCCGCGTCGTCCTCGCCGACGCCGGCGCACTGTGTGCGGCCACGCCCCCACACGTACATCCAGCGGCCGGATCGGATCATCGCGGTGACCCGCAGGCGATCGCCCGCCGCCCTGCGGACCGCCACGACGGGTTCGGCCGTCGGGGCCAGGTCAAGTACGACATCCGCACCCAGCATGCGCAGGCCCCATGCGAGCCGCGTCAGGTGCAGGTACTGCTGTTGAGCCTCGGATGGAGCCGTCACGTTCACTCGATCACCACCGCCGTCCCTGGATGTAGCAGGCATGCAAGGTCTCACCGTTCGGCTGCGCTGAGTTACCACTCGGTGGCATGCTGTACTCAGCATGCACCCCCCATCGAGACGCATGCAAGGCATGTACTGAAAGCCGTGCAGGATGCGCACTTACATCCCAATTACCTGATCTTCGGCCCTTCTATGACCCGATGCGTCGGCGAGGCGCACCGAAGATCCGCCCCCAAGGAGGAAATACCGTGGCGCTGCGCTCACGTCCGACCATCCGGCAACGCCGTCTTGCCGCAGAGCTTCAACGCCTCCGCGAAGCGGCAGGAGTGAGCCGCGAGGACGTCGTACAGCAATTCGACTGGCATTCCACGAAGATGTACCGGATCGAAAACGCGCGGTCCGGCGTCACGTCCGCTGACATGCTGCACCTGCTCGACATGTACAAGGTCTCCGACGACCGGCAACGCGCAGCGCTCCTTCAACTCGCCCGGAACGCGAGGGAGAAGAGCTGGTGGACGAAGCACCAGGACATATTCCCAGGGTCGTATCTGGAGCTGGAAGCCGAAGCCACCGCGATCCGCAGCTTCGAGGCAATGTTCGTCCCCGGCCTTCTGCAGACCGAAAGCTACGCGCGAGCGCTCATGCGCGGAAGCCTGGTAACCCGCGATATCGACCGTCGAGTCTCGGCTCGGATGGAACGTCAAAAGCTCCTCGTTCGTGCCGGTGAGCGCCCGCGGCTGTGGGCGATCATTGACGAGTCCACCCTCACACGTCCGGTGGGCGGCCCGGCGATCATGCGCGCCCAGATCGACCACTTGATCGAGGCTCAGGAGCTGGAGAACATCACACTTCAGGTGGTCCGCACCTCGGTGGGCGCGCACCCGGGGATGTGCGGAGCCTTCGTCCTCATGGACTTTCCCAGCCCCGAGTTCTTCGCACCACTCGTCTACCTGGAGAGTGCGATCAGCAGTCTATATCTGGAAGACGAGGAGCAGATCGCGCAGTACACGCTGATGTTCGATCACCTTCGGGCCATCGCTCTCGGGCCAGATGAATCGGTCCGGTACCTGGAGACCATCAGGAGTAATCTGTTTAGCGAATGAAGGGAGGTTGGGTGTGATCAACCGAAACGACGTAGACATCTCCAGTGCCGTCTGGGTGAAGAGCACGTGGAGTATGCCAGCAGGCGAAAACTGCGTTGAGGTCGCGCGAGTAGGAGCCGCCTTCGCGGTGCGCGACTCCAAACGACCTGATGAGGCCCACCTGTTATTCAGTCGCGACGAGTGGCAAGCGTTCATCCACGCCGTGAAAAACGATCAACTCAACAACACCTGATGGTGTAACGCGCCCGGCCGCACCCCGGCCGGGCGTTTTCACATGCCAACCGGCAAGGTGATCGAGCCCCCCTACCTCACAGCTCATCAGAACTCTCTCACGCCCCGAGTACGGCGAGGTCTGAGCGTGCCCCACGTTCCATGGGAACAACCCTATGAGAACGCTGAGCGGGCCGTCCCTTCAGCACCGCCCCCGGTTCTCTCGCCGCGAGGAGGATCATTCGTGAAGCGTCTCGTCCTCGATACTCATGCCGCTTCCTGTTACTTCCGCACTTCAGTAGCAGGTGAGGGCCGCAAGGCGCTCGTTCAGATCACCGAGCGGTGCAACCTGCATTGCGCGCACTGCTTCGTCTCCTCCGGCGACTGGGGACAGCACATGCGCTTGGACGACCTGGTCCAGACCGTGTTCCCCCGACTGCAGCGGGCTCGCGTACAGCGCCTCACCTTGACCGGCGGGGAGCCGTTCGCCCACCCGCACATCATGGACATCTGCCGCGCCGTCGCCGACCTCGGTCTGCCATTGGGGATCTGCACCAATGCCACGCAGACCACCACTGAGCAGATCACCACCCTCGCCGACCTCGGCAACGTACAC
The DNA here is from genome assembly GCF_003315795.1 of Spongiactinospora rosea. Taxonomy (GTDB): domain Bacteria; phylum Actinomycetota; class Actinomycetes; order Streptosporangiales; family Streptosporangiaceae; genus Spongiactinospora; species Spongiactinospora rosea. Next base: position 95,176 of record NZ_QMEY01000022.1, on the reverse strand, counting down.
GTCAATGTGTCCTTCGACGGATTCCGCCGCGAATCGCACGGCAAGTTCCGTGGCAACCTCGCCTCCTTCGACACCACCTTGGCCACCGCCCGCGCTTTCGCCGAAGCCGGTCTGCTGCAAGGACTGCTGTCCACTCCCAACGCCCTCACCGACGCCGAAGAGTTCGCCGCCTTGTGTGTCTTCGCCGTCGAAGTCGGTGCTGAGTACGTGCTGATGAACCCGCTTTCGGCGTTCGGGCGCGGAGTGAAGAGCCAGGGGCGCCTAGCCGCCGGTACCACCACCATGCGCGCCATCTATGACCTCACAGAGCGATATCGCGCCCAAGGCATCGACGTGGTACATATCCGGTTCCCCAACGACGACGGCAAACCGCTGTCCGGCTGTGACGCGGGACGGCTGATCTACGTCTTCGCCGACGGCGCCACGGCGGTCTGCCCTTATCTGGTGTTCGCCGCCCGAACCCCCCACTCGCAGTACCCCGACAGCGACTTCCTCGTGGGAAACATCCTGCACGAGGAGGTCGCCCCGGCCCTCGACGACTACGATCTGGCCGGCAAGCTGCGCATGGGCACGAACCCAACCTGCCCCTCATGCTCGCTGAACGATTCCTGCGGCAAGGGCTGCCCGGCCGCCGTCATCTCCCAGCGACAGCGCATCGGCGAGGTGGACACCGAGCAGTGCCCCATCACCGAACAGCCCCTGTTGCAGATCACCCCGCGCCGCTCATGACCAACGGCCTGTTCATCGCAGTGGAAGGCCCGAACGGCGTCGGCAAGACCACCACCGCCGCACGGCTGGCCGACCGGCTCCGCGCATCCGGGAGCGCCGTGCATGTGACCACCGAACCGTCCGGCACCGCGCTGGGAAAATTGATCCGCGCCACTGAGAGCTCCCTGACCGGCCGCGCGCTGGCCTTGGCGGTGGCCGCCGACCGGTATGCCCACATCGAAACCGAGATCGCCCCTGCACTGGCTGCGGGCATGACCGTGATCAGTGACCGTTACGTCCAGTCCTCACTGGTGCTTCAGCGGCTCGATGGTTTACCAGTGAGAGAGATCTGGCATTACAACGCTCATGTGCCACCTGCGTCTCTATCCTTCTACCTGTACCACACCCCACAGGTGCTGCGGCAGCGGCTGGACCTGCGCGCCAGGCGTTCGCGGCTGGAGGCCGCCGGTTCCCCCGAGCAGGAGATCGCCCTGTATGAGGAAGCGTTCGCCTTTCTGGCCGCCCGCGGTTGGCGGCAGGCGCTGATCAACTGCCGCGGCCTGGATCCGGATGGTGTGGCCACGCGGCTCCTGCGGCATCTGGAGCAGCTCGGAACGTGAGACGAAGGGTCGGCGGGTTATATGGTCGCGGCGTTGACGGTCAACATCGGGGCCGCGTCCATGACGCGCGCCGAAATGCTGCTGCGCTGGCTGGCCGGCCGGCCTGAAGATATCTTCCTGCTGACCGAGACCAGCGCAGGTTCTGGTACGGCCTACATACTGGAAGCGTTTCGTCGAGCGGGGTACGCGGTCATCAAGACCCCGGACGACGGCGAACGGGGAGCGGCGCTGGTCAGCCGGATCTCCCTGGCCGGGCCACCGCTGCTACTTCCCGAGGTCAGTATCCCCGGCCGGGTGGCCGCCGCGGGCCTGGACACCACCCCGCGCACTTGGTTTCTCAGCGTGTACGTACCCAGCCGGGACCGCAGCGCCGACAAGACCGCTCGCAAGGAGCTGTTCATCGCCTCACTACTCAAAGCCGTGGCCGAACTGCCCGCCGAGCAGCGCGGCCACCTGGTGATCGGCGGCGACTACAACGTGATCGCCGCCGGGCATACCCCGCCTCACCCGGGGTTCCTGCCGTTCGAGTACGGCCTGCTGGACACTCTGAGCGCTCAGGGGTTCATCGACACTTATGATCACTGTTATCCGGCCGGGCCACACCCGCATAGCTGGATCGGCCGGACCGGGGCGGGCTACCGCTACGACTACTTCCATGTAGGCGCGGCCCTGGCGGGCCACATCAGTGGCTGTGCCTACCTGCATCAGACCCGCGACCTGGGGCTGACCGACCACGCTGCGGTGCGACTCGAACTGGGCCTCGACGCTGTGCGCCTGCCGTACCGAAATCTCGCTGAGCCGGAGGAGATCGCGCTGTTCTAGGCAGGCGTCAGGGCGGCGCGAACGAGTGAGTCGTAGGTGTCGGTGGTGCGCTGCAACCGTACGCCGAGGGAGCATGCGAAGGCGTCCAACTGCTCTTGTACGGCGGTGCCGGACTCCGTAGCGTCCACCGTACGCTCGATCTCCACGAACACCCCGGCGTGTTCCACCTCGTCCACGCAGATCGTCATCCCGTCCAGGCGAGCGGTCCGGCGGGTCTTCACGATCCGTACGGTCGGCTGGAAGCCCATCGCGATGACGGCCTCGTGCATCTGCTCGCGATCGGCGACCTCGGTCTCCCGTTCCAGGCACGCCATCTCGTTCGCGAGCGGCTTCTTGACCGTGAAGTAGTGCCGGCCGCCCTGAGTACGCAGCCGCGCGAACGCCACCCCGATCTTGCTCTGCCCGTAGGCCCACCCGGGTTCGGCGTACGCCTGATCGTCCTGTCGTACCGGAGCCGACAAGATCGCCCCTTGGCGAGCCAGGGATTCCTCCAGGACACGAAGGTCGGTAACCAGGTATTTGACCTCTACTTCCTGGGTTTCCCCAGCCATACCGCCCCTTCCCCCGCCCCACAGTGACTGGAGGGAGCCTAGTGGCGGCAGTGCAGTCGCTGCCCCGCCTTTTGATGAACGCGGGAGGCCGGGCGTAGTCGACCAGCACACAAGCGACAACTGCGTTGAGGTCGCGCGGGGAGGGCCCTCTTCGCAGTTCGCGACTTCGAGTGGCCCGATGAGGCGCACTTGCCGTCCAGTTGCGTCGAGTGACCTGCATACATCCACGCTCTGCGTAACAACTTCTCCACAAACCCTGCAGTCTCTGCAGATTTTGCATAGACTGCAACAGTGGATGCAGGAGAAGGGCGGCGGGAGAGGCGGCGGATCGCTCGGCGGGTGGCGATTCGGGGGGTGGCCGTGCGGCTGGCGCTGGAGCGGGGTGGGCCCGATGCGGTGACGGTGGAGGAGATCAGCAAGGCGGCCGACATCTCACCGCGTACCTTCTTCAACCACTTCCCGACCAAGGACGCCGCGTTCTCGATCGAACCGCACCAGTGGACGACCGAGGAGATCGTGGCCGAATTGCGTGCCAGGCCGGAAGGCGAACCTGCCGCCGTGGCGATGCGCGAGGTCATCAAGGCCATGGCGCACGCGGCCGACTTCGCGCATCTGGCCGAGGAATGGGAACTGCTCCAGGAGTTGTACCGGCGGCATCCCGAGCTGTTCTCCCGGCTGCGCTTCGACCAAGTGGACATCACCATGGCGGCTCTCACCACCGAGATCGCCGAGCGGATCGGCCCGCCGCTGTCCGAAGGGATATATCCAAGCGTGCTGGTCGGCGCCGCTTTCGCCGCCCTCCAGGCGGCCGAGAATCGAGGTCGCGTCGACCCGCGGCCTCTGGACGAACTCATCGACGAAGCATTCGAGGTCCTGATACGGGGCCTGTGAACCTACGGGGAGGCAATTATGACCGACACCACGTACGAATTAGAGATGGAGAACGGCCGAGCCGCGCTGGCCGTGCGAGATTTCCGCACGGCGTACCGTCACTTCGGCCGAGCCCACAACATCGGCCACGACGTCCTGGCCCACCACCTGGCCGCCCACCGGGGCCTTATGGCCACCGCATGGAAACAGAGAAGGCTCGACCGTGTCATCACACAGCTCTTCCTGATGGGCGCGGCGGCGCTGTTCGACCGCGACAAGCAGAAACAGAGTGGTTAAGAGTTAAGTAACAGCGGCGTTTCGCAGCAGAGGCGTGGGGCGGGCGGAAGCCTTGGCCGCCTCGGTGAGCAATGCGAGTGGACGGCCGTCGCGGAGCATCGTACGTCCGGCGACGAGCACCGTGTCCATGTGTGCCCGGTCCATCTGCAGCACCACCGTGCCCGCAGGGTCGTGGACGGGCGCGACGTCGGGGCGGTCGGCGCGGAGCAGGGGCAGGTCGGCCTGCTTGCCGACGGTCAGGGAGCCCGTGCGGTCGTCCAGGCCGGTGCGCGGGCTCCCGCGCCGTACCGTGCTCCGCCCACCGGCCCGCCTGTAGGCCGCCCACATCTGGGTGAACATGTCGGACGATCCGGTCACCTCGACGTCCATGCTGAGGTTGATCGGTCCAGATGGCGGGCGGTCACCATCGGGTACCCGCGTCCCATCATCAGTTTCACGGCGGGCGAGACGGACACGCTGCCGCCCGAGCCGGCAATGACGCGCAGGAAGGTCGTGCCCGGGACCACCGCCCTGCTCAACGAACGCGGCTCACGCGGCGGCAGCCCGCTATGACCAGGCGTGCCCCTGGAGGAGCAGGTGCCCGTGGACGGCGCGCGCCGCCGGGTGCTGCGTACCCGCTCGTGAGGCCAGGAAGAGCGTGTTGATCGGGGGCAGTTCCGGCTCCAGCAGCGCGATGAGCCTGCCGTCCGCCAGTTCGGCCGCACAGAGGTACCGGGGCAGCACCGTGGCCCCCGCGCCCGCCATGACGGCGGCCAGCACGCCGCGCAGATCGGGGACCACGACCGCCGGGCTGCGGGTGAGGCGGGTGTCGAAGACGGTACGCCAGTAGCGGCGCAGGATCGGCAGGTTCTCCGCGTAGGCGAGCAGCGGGGCGTGTTCCAACTGCTCGAACGTCCATCCCGGGGCGGCCACCAGGACGAACTCCTCGTCGCACAGCGGTTCCACCCGCAGGCCGGCCCTGCGCGGCCGGACGCTGGAGATCACCAGGTCGAGGCTGCCGTCGGCGAGCGCGGACAACAGGTCCTCGGGGAGCCCGAGCGCGACCCGCAGCCGCAGCCCGTCGCGCACCATCGGGGCCAGCGACGGCAGCACCCGCGCGCAGACCAGCTCGGCGGGCCCGCCCAGGTGTACGGCGCGGGCGAACACTTCGGCGGGCTCGCCGAGGTCACCTGTGACGAGTTCTTCGAGCGCGTCGAGCGGCGCGGCGACGCGCCCGGCCAGTTCGTCGGCGGCGGGGGTCGGGGCCATGCCGCGTGCCACCCGCTCGAACAGTGGGCGGCGCACCGCCTGCTCCAGGGACTTGATCTGCGCGGTGACGGCCGGTTGGGAGAGTTGCAGCAGCTCGGCGGCGCGGGTCACCGAGCGGGCCCGGTAGACCGTGAGGAACGTACGGAGCAGGTCATAGGACAGACTCATCAGAATCCTGATGATACCTACTGTGATGCACTATTGGCGTGTTATGGGTCGCGTGCGGCATTGTCGAAGGCATGAGAATTCTGATGGTTCTGACCAGCCACGACACCCTGGGGTCCACCGGACGCAAGACCGGCTTCTACGTGTCCGAGGCCGCGCACCCGTGGGAGATCTTCACGGCGGCCGGGCACGACGTGGACGTCGTGAGCGTGGCGGGCGGCACGCCGCCGCGCGACGGCGAGGACGCGGCCGACCCGATTCAGCGCCGCTTCCTCGACACGCTCGGTGTCACGCCCGCGGCGGCGGACGCGGACGCCTCGGCGTACGACGCGATCTTCTTCGCCGGTGGCCACGGCACCATGTGGGACTTCCCTGACAATCCGGTCCTCGCGGGGCTGACGCGGGACATCTACGAGCGCGACGGCGTGGTGGGCGCGGTCTGCCACGGCCCGTCCGCGCTGGCCGGCGTCACCCTGTCGGACGGTACGCCGCTCGTGTCCGGCAAGCGGGTGGCCGCCTTCACCAACGCGGAGGAGAAGGCCGTCGGCCTCACCGAGGTGGTGCCCTTCCTGCTGGCCGACCGGCTGGTCTCCGAAGGCGCGACCCACGTACCGGGCCCGGACTTCGCGGCCCAGGTGGTGGCCGACGACCGCCTGGTCACCGGCCAGAACCCGGCCTCCGCGCAGGGCGTGGCCGAGGCGGTCGTCGAGGCGTTGGCGAAGGTCTCCCAGGGTGGCGTACGCGCGTAGCTAGTAACCGAATCTGAAGACAGCCCCTGCCCTTGACGGGTAGGGGCTGAGGTGCGTTGTCCGGCCGGGCTGTGGCGCGGCACCCGGGCTTTCGCGTCTCTGGCTGCCGGCTGTCCCCGCTCGTTTGTCGTGTCCATATCCGGACATGGCGCGAACCAGCCGGTGTGCCGACACGTCCAGACGAGGTACCTCTACTTGTCATGGAGTCGCACAGTGCGCCGGCCCCCGCCACTGCCCGGCCAGCACCAGGGCACTCCTCAGCAGCCGCTGTACATCCGGCAGGTCGGCAAGTCCGTCACGGCGCCGGCGTGGACGGTGGGGCAGATCCTCGCGCTGATCTTCACCGGGGGCATGGCCTACCCGTGGATCTGGGCCCGTCGGCGGCGCCGGACCACGATAACCCGGCACCGCTAGCGGCGACCGGGCCGCGCGTTCGCGGCTCGTACCCGTGGTGACGATTGGTTCTCACCGGGGGCGAAACGCTCGGCGAAGGTGCCGGACATGTATCGAGGTGTCCAGACATCTTGATACAAGGAGCGTCATCTGTGACCCATCCTCCGGGAGCGCGAGATCGCTTTGAGGCGATCTATCACGCGTACTACCCGGTCATCCACCAGTACGCCGCCCGTCGTACCGGCTCACCCGAGGACACCGCGGACGTGCTGTCCGAGACGTTCCTCACGGCGTGGCGGCGCATCGCCGACGTACCCGAGGGCGAGCACGCGCGCCTGTGGCTGTACGGCGTGGCCCGCCACGTACTGGCCAACCAGCGGCGCGCGCAGTCGCGGCGGGCCGGGCTGACCGAACGGCTCAAGGACGCGTGGGCCACGCGGTCCGACTCCGGGGCCGCTGGGCTCGACCATGTGCGGGAGGCGTTCGACGGCCTTTCCGTGCATGACCGCGAAGTGCTGGCGCTGGCCTGCTGGGAGGGCCTGAGCGGTCCGGAGATCGGCAAGGTGCTCGGCTGTACCGGGACGGCGGCCCGCATCCGGTTGCACCGCGCGCGTAAGCGGCTGGCCAGTGCGCTGGGGCCGGCCACCGTCGAGGAGGAGCAGGCGATCGTGGAGCTGAGGGGAGAGAATCTGTGAGCAAGCTCGACCGTATGGTGGCGGCCATCGATCCCGCACCGCAGGCGGCGGAGCCTGGGGCGGAGGCGTCGGCGCTGTTCGAGACGATCGTCGCGACGCCGGTCAAGGGCGGACGGCGGCGGGTACGACGGGCGGTGGTGATCCCGCTCGCGGCGGTACTGGGGGCGGTGGCTGTCGTCGTCGGGCTGGCGTTCGTTCCGGCGGACGCGCCTGGCGGCATCGCGCCGAGCGCGGCACTGGCGTTCCAGCGTGTGGGGGACGACTGGGTCGTCACCATCAAGGACCTTTATGCCGAACCTGAGCGCTTCGCGGCGGACTTCAAGGCCCGTGGGTTCGACATCGAACTGATGACCGGGCCGGGCTCGCCGAGCGTGGTGGGGCAGCTCGCGATGAGTGAGACGGCGGAGGGTACGACGCCGGTGAAGGAGGAGTCGGTGGGGTGCGACTCGCCTGGCGGGGGGTGCACGGTCTCGTTCCGGATTCCGGCGGACTTCAAGGGGAGTATGCGGCTCGGCTTCGCCCGTCCGGCTCAGGCTGGTGAGCGGTACGAGTTCGCGGGGAGGGTGGATGCGGCGGGCGAGTTGCTGCATTGTGTGCCGTTTCGCGGCATGACGGTGGATGAGGTGCGGGGGGCGCTGGCTGAGCGGGGCGGCTCTATTGAGGAGTTCAGGGTGGGCGAGAGGTCGGACAGGGCTCGGGAGGTGCCGGGGGGGTGGTACGTCGAGAGCGCGGTGCCATCGCTCCCGGGTCAGGTACTCGCCTGGGCACAGCCGGACCCGCCGCGGTTCACCCCCGAGGAGAAGGCGAATATGAAGAAGAGCATGGCCGGATGCCCCGGTGGTAACTGAGTAACGTTCACCCAGGTCGCGTGGCACACGGTCGGTGGTGCCACCGTCGACGTGGTGGGTCAGCGGCCCGGGGTGATCAAGCCGGACTCGTACGCGATGACGACCAGCTGGGCGCGGTCGTGGGCGTCGAGTTTGGCCAGCAGGCGGCGGATGTGGGTCTTGACGGTGACCCGGGAGATGCCGAGTGCCTGCGCGATCTCGTCGTTGGTCCGGCCCCGGCCGACCAGGAGCAGCACCTCCCGCTCGCGTTCGCTGATCCCCAGCAGGTCCGGCGCCGTCAGGGCGGCCGGACCGGGCGAGGGACGGCGGGCCAGCTCGGCGATCAACCGGGTGGTGACGCTGGGCGCGATGAGCGCCTGGCCGTCGGCGACCACGCGCAGCGCCGCCAGCAGGTCGGCGGCCGGGGTGTCCTTGAGCAGGAATCCGCCGGCCCCCGCGCGCAGCGCCCCGTAGACGTACTCGTCGAGGTCGAAGGTGGTGAGCACCAGTATTCGCACCTGCTCGGCCCCGGGCAGCTCGCAGATGCGCCGGGTGGCCTCGATGCCGGTCATGCCGGGCATGCGTACGTCCATGAGCACGACGTCGGGCCGCAGCTCGGCGGCCAGCGCCACCGCCTCCTCCCCGGTACCCGCCTCGCCCACCGTGACCAGGTCGGGGCTGCTGTCGATGAGCAGCCGGAAGGCGGCCCGCAACAGCCGCTCGTCGTCGGCCACCACGATCCTGCGGCGGTTCACCGGCCTTCCAACGGCAGCCGGGCGAGCACTTCGAAACCGGCCGGTGTCGGCCCCGCGGTCAGTGTTCCGCCGTACAGGCCCACGCGTTCACGCATCCCGGCGATCCCATGGCCACCTGCGGAGGTAGGCTCCGCGCGCCGCTGCCCCGGGGGTGGCCCTTCATCGGCTATCCGCACCCGGATCCCGTCCGCCGCGGAGGTGACCGCGACCAGACAGCGAGTGGGGGCCGCGTGCTTGGCGACGTTGGTGAGCCCTTCCTGGACCAGCCGGTACACGGTCAGCCCGGCTCCGTTGTCCAGCCGCAGCCCCGGATCCACCTCCAGGGCGACCTCCACACCGGCCGCGGCGGCGTCAGCGGCCAGATCGGGCAGGGCCGCCAGCCCGGGCGCGTCCCGTGGAGCACCGGCATCGGCATCGGTCTCGTCGTGGCGCAGCAGGCCGAGCATGCGCCGCATCTCGGCCTGCGCGGCCCGTCCCGTCTGCTCGATCTGCGCGAGCGCGCTCCTGGCCTCCTCCGGCCGTTCCTCCGCCAGGTGGCCCGCGACCGTGGCCTGCACGGTGATCACGCTCATGCTGTGCGCGACACTGTCGTGCAGGTCCCTGGCGATGCGCAGGCGTTCCTCCAGCACGGCCTGTCGTGCGGTCCTGACCGCCAGCCGGGTCATGAACAGCCGCCGTTCGCGTACGACCAGGCCGGTCACCCACTGGGTGACGAACAGGAGCCAGCAGATCACCACCGCGCCCGCCGCCTCCTCCGCCGGCCTGGCGAGCAGAGCGGCCACGCTGAGCGCCGTCCCCGCCCCCAGCAGGTACAGCACGGCCGGTCCCCGGCGGACGCTGGTGGCCACGGTGTAGAGGGCGATGGTCACCGCCATCGGCTGCGGCCAGGCCAGTGACCGTATCGCGTCCGGGATGTCACCGACCGGGAACGGTTCGGTGGGCACGACGCCCATCGCCACCGACGACGCGGCCACCGCACAGACGGCCACCAGCACCGGCACCGGCCACAGCCGCCGCGCCGCCAGCGGCGCGTACATGCCCAGCAGGTACGGCACGGACATCGGGCGCCCGGTGACGAGCGCGCCTCCCACCAGCAGCGAGCAGAGCGCGACGGCCATCACGACGTCCAGTGCGACCCAGTGCCCGCGGCGCAGGCGTCCCACCAGGAGGAGAGGCCGCTCGTTCATGACATCACGGTACGGCAGGGCAGGTGATCCCCTGGCCAGGCACGATACCGCGCAGCAGGTATCCCTCGACGGGACCGGCGACGCAGGACCCGCCGTCGGGGTAGGCGCCGTGCAGATCACCCTGGTAGGAGATCAGAACGCCGGTGCGCAGCTTCCCGGCCAGCGCGGCGGCACCGGTGAGCGGCGCCGCGAGGTCGTTCTTGGAGCCGACGACGACGATGGGGGTCTTCCCGGTGTGCGCCACCGTACGCCCCTCCGGCCGGTCGGGCACCGGCCAGAAGTTGCAGGCGGGCCCCAGGAAGCGACCGGCGACGGCGGACGGTCCGAAGATCGGCGAGGTCCGCTTCATGCGCACCTCGTCACGGCGGATCTCCCGCCAGGAGGAGCGCCGCTTGTCGTGGCAGTACGCGAGCATGCTCGACGCGGTGATCTCCTCCATCCCGTACGTGCCGTCGGGACGCGCCTGGGTCAGGAGGTCGGCCGCCTCCAGCAGCGGCTTGCCGTCGCCCTGCACCGCGCGGGCCAGCCGGGCCTCCAGCTCGGGCCACAGGGGAAGGGAACTGGTCAGCATCAGGGCGTTGGTCGCCTGCCCACGGCCGAGACGCCGGTCGCCGACCGGCAGCGGCGCCCGCTCCAGCCGCTTCAGCAGCCGCTCGACGGCCCCGTTCGCGGCCTTCACGTCCTTGCCGAGCGCGCAGCCGCGCCGCACGCAATCGGCCAGGAAGCGTTCGTAGGAGCGTTGCATCGAGGTCGCGACCTGCGACTCCGTGCGGAGGGAGTCAAGGCCGGGGTCCAGCCCGGCGTCCAGTACGACCCTGCCGACCCGTCCGGGGAAGAGGGTGGCGTAGACGCCGCCGACCACGCTTCCGTAGGAGACGCCGTAGTAGTCGAGTCGGTCCTCGCCGAGGGCGGCACGCAGGCGGTCCATGTCACGGGCGGTGTCGCCGCTCCCCGCGTGCCCCACGATCCGAGCGCCCTTCACACACCCGCGGACGAAGGCGGCGGTCTCGCGGAGGAAGGTCTTGTCGTAACCGGGGTCGAGGTCGAGCAGGCGGCCGATCGAGCGGCCGTCGGCGCAGCGCAGGGGGGCGGCCGTGCCGGTACCGCGCGGGTCGAAGGCGACCAGGTCGTACCCGGCGCGCAGGGCCTGGAACCGGGTGTGCTGCGCGGCCAGTGAGGCCACTCCGTTCGCGCCGCCGCCGCCGAAGTGCATCACCAGGGAGCCCAGGCGCCTGCCGGTGGCCTTGACGCGGGCGACGGGGAGTTCGATGGTCCCGGCTCGGGGGTCGGCGTGGTCGAGCGGAACGGTCAGCTTTCCGCACTCCATGCCGGTGACCGGCTGCGGCAGCCCCTTGCACGGCCCCCACTCGATGGGGGAGGCCGATGCCGTGGCGGATGCCGGGACCGCGAGGGCGGCGAGCAGGAGAGCGGATGCTGTGAGGCGTCTGAGCACGTCGAAGGGCCTTTCGGTGGCGTCTCGGTACGTGCAACCCTTCCAGCGGCCAACGCCCGATACGTCCGCACACGGAACGAACCCGCACAGAGCCGATTCCATCTCCCGGACGATGCCCAAGGCGTACGCACCACCCCCGACCGCCCAGGGTCGGTGCTACCTTCGCAATGTGCGCGCTGCTGATCTGGTGGAGCCGTTCCCCACCGTCGGGATCGATGATGACGCTATGGACGCGGCACGGCTGATGGCCGAGCAGCGGCTGGTCGGGGTGATCGTGATGGACCCGGACGGGCGTCCGCATGCCGTCCTCCCCGGGTCGCAGCTGCTGCGGATGGTGGTGCCGCCCTACATTCAGGCCGACCCCGCGCTGGCCAGGGTGGTGGACGAGCGGCACGCCGACCTGATGTGCGCCAGGCTGGCCGGCAAACGCGTCCGTGACGTCCTGCCGGACGAGAAGATCGGCCTCGCCGTCGTGGAGCCCGACGCCACCGCGATGGAGATCGCCGCGCTGATGAGCCAGTCGCACACCCCGCTGGTGGCGGTCCTCGACGGCGACCGGTACGTCGGCGCGATCACCGCGTCCGGCCTGTTCCGCCGCCTCCTGGCGGTCACCACCTAGATCGTTACAGGGCATCCGGGAGGGTGGGGATGCGGAAGTGGAACACCGCCCCCCGTCCCGGCGCGCTGTCCACCCCGATGCTCCCCCCGTGGGCCTCCACCAGGGCCGCCGCGATCGACAGCCCCAGCCCCGTACCACCCTCGCCCCCCACCCGGCTCCGCGACGGATCCGCCCGGTAGAACCGCTCGAAGATCCGTTCGACATCCGGCGCGGCCAGCCCCGGCCCTTCGTCCGCGACCTCCACCACCGCCTCCCCCGACGCCGAGACCCCCACCCGCACCACCACCGGCACGTCCGCCGGGGTGTGCCTGAGCGCGTTCCCCACCAGGTTGCCCAGCACCTGCCGCAGCCCGGCCTCATCCCCCGCCACCACCACGGGCCCGTCCCCCTCGTCCAGCCGTACCAGCTCCACCGGCCGCCCCGGCGCGAGCGTCTGGGCGTCCAGCACCGCGCCCGCCGCCAGGCTGAGCAGGTCCACCGGACGCCGTTCCAGCGGACGCCGCTGGTCCAGCCGGGCGAGCAGCAGCAGGTCGTCCACCAGTACGCCCATCCGGGCCGCCTCGTCCTCGATGCGGCGCAGCAGTGACCCCACGTCGCCCGCCGGGTTGTGCCGGTAGAACTCGGCGAAGCCCCTGATCGAGGTGAGCGGCGTACGAAGCTCGTGCGAGGCGTCCGCGACGAACCGCCGCATCCGTTCCTCCGAACTCCGCGCCGCCGAAGCGGCCCGCCGGGCCGCGGCCTCCGACGCCGAACGGTCCCGCAGCGCCTTCTCGATCTGCGCGAGCATGCCGTTGACCGCTCTGCCCAGCCGCCCCATCTCGGTACGCCGATGCCGTGACGGCACCCGCCGCGACAGGTCGCCCCCGGCGATGGCCTCGGCGGTGCGTTCGATCTCGCCGAGCGGGCGCAGGCTGCGCCGTACCAGCCAGTGGCAGGCCACCCCGAGGATCAGCAGTACGGCGGTGCCCGCCCCGGCGACGATGACGACGAGCCGGGAGACGGTCCGGTCGATGTCGGCCAGGCTGACCGCGATGACCTTGCTCTGCCGGTACCGGTCCACCACGGCCACCGCCCGCCACTGCGGCCCGCCCGGCTCGACCGACCCGACGCTGAACGGCCTGCCCTCGCGCCGGGCGAACTCGCCGGGAGTGAGGTGCGGCAGCGCGGGCCGGGACCCGTCGGTGGACTCGGCGAGGGTCCGCGCCACGTTGCCCGCGGCGTCCATGACGACCATGTGGAACAGCCCGTAGAGCCGCTGCGGGCGCAGCTTGGGGGGCTCGGGCGGTTCGTCGTCGCCCCGGTCCAGCGGCTTGGTGGCGGCCCTGAGCTGGTGGTCCACCCGTTCCATCAGGTACGTGCGCAGCGACTGCACCGCGAACAGGCCGGTCAGCGCGATGGCGGCGGCGACCAGGACCAGCGTGCCGGCCACCAGCCGGGCCCACAGAGGGGTCCGGGCCAGGCGTCTTTTCAGCTCAGTGCCGGGGCGCGCGAAGGACATATCCGACCCCTCGCAGGGTGTGGATCAGCCGCGGCTCCACGTTGTCGATCTTCCGGCGCAGGTAGGAGACGTACGACTCGACCACCCCGGCGTCGCCGCCGAAGTCGTAGTTCCACACATGGTCGAGGATCTGGGCCTTGGACACCACGCGCCCGGCGTTGGACATGAAGTAGTGCAGCAGCTTGAACTCGGTCGGCGACAGCCGTACCGGCTGCCCGGCGCGTTCGACGTGGTGGGCCTCCTCGTCCAGTACCAGGTCGGCGACCTGGAGGCGGGAGGGCAGGTCCAGGTCGCCCCGCGTACGGCGGAGCACCGCGCGGATGCGCGCCACGACCTCTTCCAGGCTGAACGGCTTGGTCACGTAGTCGTCGCCGACGCCCAGCCCGTGGACCTTGTCGTCGGTGCCGTCGCGGGCGGTCAGGAACACCACCGGCATCCGCCGCCCGCCCGCGCGCAGCCGTTTGGCGACGGCGAAGCCGTCCAGGTCGGGCAGCATCACGTCGAGCACGACCAGGTCGGGCCGGACGCGTTCGGCGAGCGCCACGGCCTCGTGGCCGTCGGAGGCGGCGATCACCTCGAAACCGGAGTAGCGCAGGCTGGCCGACAGCAGTTCTCTGATGTTCGGCTCGTCGTCCACGACCAGCAACCGCGCCTCAGGCGAACGACCGGCGCCCGGCTCCTGCTCAGCCACCGGAATCGCCCGCTTCATCTACTCGCACAAGGCCCTACTGTGCCGACGCCCGCTGGACCCTGGCTCAGCCGCCGCTGAGCGTTTGCTGACAGTCGCGCACCCGCGTGACCGTCACCCGGAGGCGAGGGGTTCCAGCGGAAGTTCCACGCGGAAGGTCGCGCCGCGGCCCGGCGGGGAGGTGACCGACACCGTGCCGCCGTGCGCCTCGACCAGGGCGGCCACGATGGCGAGGCCCAGGCCGGTGCCGCCGTCGTTCTTGGCGGCCCGGGTGCGGGCGGTGTCGGCGCGGTAGAAGCGCTCGAAGACCCGCTCGATCTGCTCGGGCGCGAGACCCGGCCCCTCGTCGGCCACCTCCAGTACGGCCGAGCCGCGGGCGGCGCTGAGCCGGACGGTGATCGGGGTGCCGTCGGGGGTGTGGGTCAGCGCGTTGGTGACCAGGTTGGCGATCACCTGACGCAGCCGTACTTCGTCGCCGCTGACGATCAGCGCCGCGCCGTCCACGGACAGGGTGAGTTCGCGGTCGGGGGCCAGGATGCGGGCGTCGTGCACGGCGTCGGCGGCCAGGGCCAGCAGGTCCACCGGGTCGGCGGCCAGGGGGCGCTGCCGGTCCAGCCGGGCGAGCAGCAGCAGGTCGTTCACCAGCAGGCCCATCCGGGCGGCCTCGTCCTCGACGCGACGCAGCAGTACGGCGGGGTCGCCCTCGGGGTTTTGCCGGTAGAACTCGGCGAAGCCGCGGATGGAGGTCAGCGGGGTGCGCAGTTCGTGCGAGGCGTCGGCGACGAATCTGCGCATCTTCTCCTCCGAACGCCGGGCCGCCGCCTCCGACGCCGACCGGGCCTGCATGGCGGCCTCGATCTGGGAGAGCATCCCGTTGAGGGCGCCGGCCAGGCGGCCGACCTCGGTGCCCGGTTCGACGTCGGGCACCCGGCGGCCCAGTTCACCGGCCGCGAACTCGGCGGCGGTGCGCTCGATCGCGACGAGCGGGCGCAGGCTGCGCCGCACGATGGTGACGCCGACCCCGGCCAGGGTGAGCATGACGCCGCAGCCGCCGAGCACCTCGATCATGGCGAGCCGGCCGGTGATCTGGGCGACCTCGCTGAGGTCCATGGCCACCACGAGCGTGCGGCGCTCCTCGTGGCCCACCGCGAACGACTGGACCCGCCACCGGCCGTCGCCCGAGGTCGCGCCGGCGGTGTAGGGGCCGGACACGCCGGACAGGCCGGACAGATCGGGCGGTGGCACCCCACCGGCCTCCATGCCGTTGACGGTCAGCATCGGGCTGCCGTCGGGGCGGCGCAGCACGGCCGTCACGTCGGCGGGCAGGCGGATGTTGGCCAGGGCGGAAAGGCCGCGTTCCATCCGGCGTTCGCCCTCGGCGCCGATCAGGTGGAGCTGGCCGTCCACCCGGTCCATCAGGTAGCTCTGCAGCACCGACACGCTGACCACGCCGATCAGCGTCAGCCCGAACGCCAGCAGCGCGAGCATGGCCGCGATCAGCTTGATCCGCAGCGGGGTCCGCCGGAAGAGGTTCCGGACCATCAGGGCAGCGGGGGTACTCGCAGCACGTAACCGACACCGCGCAGGGTGTGGATGAGCCGCGGTTCGACGTTGTCCACCTTGCGGCGCAGCACCGAGACGTAGGACTCGACGATGGCGGCGTCGCCGCGGAAGTCGTAGTTCCAGACGTGGTCGAGGATCTGCGCCTTGGACAGCACCCGCCCGGCGTTGGACATGAAGTAGTGCAGCAGCTTGAACTCGGTCGGCGACAGCGGCACCGGCCTGCCGCCGCGCCAGACCTCGTGGCTCTCCTCGTCGAGTTCGATGTCGGCGAAGGTGAGCCGCGGCGGCGGCCCGGCCGGGTCGCCCCCGGCGCGGCGGAGCACCGCCCGGATGCGCGCGATGACCTCCTCCAGGCTGAACGGCTTGGTCACGTAGTCGTCGCCGCCCAGCGTGAGACCGCGGATCTTGTCCTCCACGGCGTCTCTGGCGGTCAGGAACACCACGGGCGTGTGCGTCCCGCCGCCGCGCAACCGGCGCACGACGTCGAAGCCGTCCATGTCGGGGAGCATGATGTCGAGCACGATCAGGTCGGGGCGGTGCCGCTGCACGGCGGACACCGCCTCCAGCCCGGCCTTGGCCGTGGCCACCTCGAAACCCGCGAACCGCAGGCTGGCGGCCAGCAGTTCGAGGATGTTCGGCTCGTCCTCGACGATCAGAAGTCGCGCTTCCGGCGAATCGGTCACTGCACTATCTTTGCCCGGTCGGGTGAGATTCCTGTTAAAACCCCAGACTACGGGTCCCCGGAAGCGCTGGGTCAGGGCACGGCCTTGGCGATGTGCCGGGCGATGGCCAGGCTGGACGTCGCGGCGGGCGAGGGCGCGTTGCGGATCAGTACCACCCGGCTGTGCACGTCGATGACGAAGTCGTCCACCAGCGAGCCGTCCCTGCGCACCGCCTGGGCGCGTACGCCGCCGCTGGTCCGTACGAGGTCGCCGCCGGTCAGCTCGGGCACGTACCGGCGGGCCGCGCCCAGGAACGCCCGCTTGACCAGCGACCCGTACACCTCGCGCACCCCCGTGCGCCAGTGCTCGGCCGCCAGGCGCGCGGTGCCGGGGAAGGTCAGGATGCGGCGCAGGTCGGCCGGGCGGACCTGCCGCCAGGAGTAGCCCTCGTAGGCCAGCGCCATCACCGCGTTCGGCCCGACCAGGACCTCGCCGTCGATGCGGCGGGTCAGGTGGACCCCGAGGAACGGGTAGCGGGGGTCGGGGACGGGGTAGATCAGGCCGCGTACCAGGCCCTTGGCGGACCCGGACAGCGCGAAGTACTCACCGCGGAACGGCACGATCCGTACGTCGCCCGCCCGCCCGGCCATCCGGGCGACCGCGTCGGTGCCCAGGCCCGCGCACGACACCAGCCGGTCGAAGGCGAACCGCTCGCCCCCGGCCTGCACGCGTACCGTGTCACCGGACTCGCGCAGCGCCGTGACCGGATGCCGTAGTTTGACCGAACCGCCCAGTTCGGCCACATCGGCGGCGAGCCGGCGGGCAACGGCGGCGAAGTCGGCTATCGCGGTGTGCGGGGAGTGGACCGCGCCCACCCCCACCGCGTGCGGCTCGATCTCGCGCAGACCGAGCGCGTCGACCTCGGTGACGTCCGGGACGCCGTTGGCCCTGGCCCGCTCGGCCAGCCCGCGCAGCGCCGCGCGCTCGCCCCGGTTGGAGGCGATCACCAGCTTGCCCACCTCGTCGTACGGCAGGGCGTGCTCGGCGCAGTACTCCCGCAGCAGGCCCACGCCCTCCCGGCACAGCCGGGCCTTGAGCGAGCCCGGCGGGTAGTAGATGCCCGCGTGGACGACGCCGCTGTTGCGGCCCGTCTGGTGCACGGCGACCCCGGGCTCCTTGTCGAGCACGGTGACCTCGGCCCCGCGCGATCTCGCCAGCTCACGGGCAACCGCCAACCCCAGAATGCCCGCTCCGACCACTCCGATGCGTTCGCTCACGTCACGAAAGCTAGCGCCATGGGAGCTTGAACGCGATCGAACAGGGATTCGATTAATATGGTGGGGTGTATGTGCCACCTGACTGGCCGGAGGAGGTCCGCCCGCCCGGCAGTCCCGACTGGGAGACCTCGGCGGTCGCGTGGCTGCTCGACGCCGTGCCGCCCGACTACCGCTCCTACGGCGTGCTGCGCCGCCACCCGGTCGCGCTGTCCCGGATGGCCGCCCACCATGTGGGCGCGGCCATCGAGGCGGCCAGGGCAGGTTATCGCGGCGCGGCGGTCGAGTTGAAGGACCACCTGCCGCCGCACGCCGTCGAAGCCGTGCTGGAGACCTACCGTCAGGAGGGGCCGCGCCTGGTCCGCCTGGCCGCCGCCATCGACCTGGTCGATCGGGCGTTGCGCGGCGAGCCGTTCGTGCCCCGGCTCTAGCCGTCTTTATCCCAGTTTGGCGAGGGCGTCGCGGAGCTTGCGCACGTCGCGCTTGCGCGCCTCGTACGTCGCGCCGATCGCCACCAGCAGCGCGCCGCCGACCGCGATCGGCACCCAGCGGGGCAGCAGCAGCACCAGGTCGGAGATCCACGGCATCAGCTCGTTGCCCCCCAGCACGGCCAGCGTGAACCCGCCCTGCACCACCGGGGCCTGCATCCGCCACCGGGCCCCCGCCAGCAGTACGGCCAGCGACGCGCAGCCCAGCAGCAGCGGACGCACCCAGCCGGGGTCGGACAGCGCGGCGAGCAGGCTGGGCAGCAGCGTGAACGCCAGGCCGGTGCCGTAGAGCGACCACGACGACGGGCGGGAGCCCTCCCCGGCCTGCCTGAACCGCCACCACCCGAAGGCGAGCAGCACCAGCGAGAAGGGCGCGGTATACGCCTCGACCGCGTCCACGTCCTCGGCCCACAGCCGCAACCAGGTGGCGGCGAGCAGCAGGGCGGCGGCGATCTGGAACGTCGTGCGGTGGCGGCGGTCGGGGCGCAGCGCGGTACCTGCGGCCAGTACCCCGGCCGCCGCGCACGACAGGCTCATCAGCCGGGGATCGGGAGCGGTCAGCAGGATCCCGGCCCCGGCGAGGACATATCCCCCGCTCTCGGTCCCCAAGGTGCTGGTGCGGGCGGCGGTGATGGCGGCCAGCGCCGCCACGGCCAGTACGGCGAACGCCGCCTGCCCACGCGCCAGCCCCGCCGACACCGGAACGGCCAGCGCCTCGCCGCCGAGCAGTACGACGGCGGCCCCGGCCGCGTACGCCCGTACGCCCGCCACCCGCCCGGTCACCGCGACCGCCGCCGCCACGACGGCCAGCACCGGCAGCGCGGCGTGCGTGGCGGTCTCGTCGTCCAGCGCCCAGGCCGCCGCGTGGCAGGCGGCGAGCAGCGCCACCGCGCCGTAGAGCGGGGCCCGGCGGCCCGCCACCCGCGCGGCGGGCACCGCGAGGACGGCGGTGAGCGCGACCGTCGCCACCACGATCACCGGTTCCGGCAGCCCGAAGGCCACCGGGACCACCGCGAACGCCACCGCCGCCGTGATCAGCGCGACCGGTTCGGCCTTGCGGTGGCGGGCCCGCATGATGAGGGCGGCGGCGGTGAGCAGGAGCAGCGCGGCGGGCGCGGCGGTGGAGGCGGGCGGCCAGTCGATGCCCCAGATCAGTTCGGCGTGCCGCCAGGGCGACTCGACGGCCCGGCGCATCGGCGCGGCCAGGGTGGCGATCACCTCGAAGGCCATCGGCAGGAACCACAACGGGACGATCACCCCGGAGGTGACCGTGGCCGCCCGGCGTACGAGGGGATCGGGCAGGGCGAACGCCGCGCCGCACAGCGCCAGCGACACGACCATGCAGGCGACGAGCCGCCAGCCGACCGGCCCGCCGTTGGTGGCGTGCCCCAGCAGCGCCGTTACGGCCACGGTGAACGCGATCACGGCGACGACGGTCAGCACCCGTACGGCGTCCGGCGCCTGCTCCCGGCGGGCGAGGACGGACGCGAGGACCAGGATGCCGATGGCGGCGGCGATCAGGAGGGCCGCCGGGGGCAGCGCGCGCGGCACGTTCTGCGCGATGGCCGCTTCGCTGTAGACGGCCAGCAGGATGCCGGTACCGCCCGTCAGCGCGGCGCAGACCGCCGCCGTCGCTCTGAGCACGGCCGCTCTGTGCAGGTACATCCAGGCGAGTACGTCGAGCGCGGCGGCCACCAGGAAGGCGGCGGCGATCCAGTCGCCCCCGGGCTCCAGCGCGGGCGCGATGAGCGCGCCCTGCGCGAACACCACGGCGGCCGGGGCCGCCTGCCGTACCTTGACCACCCGAGCGTAACCGGCCAGCACCGCCGCGATCAGGCCGCAGACCAGCGCGGTGTAGTAGGGGGCGGGCAGCGCGTCCGAACCGGCCAGGCCGACCATGCGGGCCGCGTAGCCGTCCAGGACCATCAGCGCGACGCCGAACGCGGCCATCGTCTCGGCGGTCGCGGTCAGCCCGCGCCGCAGCAGTACCGCCGGGGCGGCCAGCACCAGCGCGGTCACTCCGGCGAGTACCGCGGCCCGTCCGCCGACGCTCAGATAGCCCCAGCTCACGACGGTGAAGACGAAGGCCGCCACGACGAGCAGCAGGCCGCCCAGCACCAGCAGCAGGTTCTGCGTGGCCTGGGCGGAAAGCTCCCGCCTGGGCGGTTGGGGCGGTATAGGTGCTGCGGGTGACCGGCGGAGTGCGGCCAGCAGTTCCGTACGACGGGCGTTCAGCCGGGCGCGTTCCCCGTCGAGCCCGGCGATGGCCACGTCCACCTGCCACAACTCGTGCGCGACCGGCCCGCGCAGCGGCAGCCCGCAGCGCGGGCACGCCTCGGCCGGATGCTCCAGCGGGCCACCGCAATCAGGACATTTGGCGCCGTTCGCCTGCTGCATAGGAGGGAGCATGCCGCGTCCCGCTTGCAGTTCACATGCGAAGATCTACCTAAGTATCACCTGGGTTTTCGTACTCAGGTCGCGATCTCCACGATGTCCCCCGGCTCGAACAGGCTGAGGAACCCCTCCACCGCGTCCTGCCGGGCCTCTTCGCTGAGGCGGGGGTCGAGGAGGACGCGTTCACCGAACTCGGCGATGTCCCTGACCGCCCAGGCCGCGCGGTAGAAGGAGAGCAGACGTTCGTCGGGCACGGTCGAGTCGCCATATCCCTGGAAGAAGGCGGCGGTGTCGTCCTCGCTCACCAGACCGGGGCCGATGCCCCGGATGACCAGCATGAGATCGCGTTCCCTGGGGGCGACGGCGGCCTCGTCCCAGTCGATGATCCAGAGGTTGTTCTCTTTGTCGATCAGGATGTTCCAGGTGTGCAGGTCACCATGGGTGAGTACGAGGGGCGGCTCCTCGGCGGCCAGCCTCGGGCCCATGGTGTCGGTGCGCTGGAGGAGGTCATCGATGATCTCCTTGCGGGCGGTCCAGTGGTCGGCGAGTTCCTTGGCGATGTCGTCCTGGGGGGCGCGCAAGGCGGCTTCGATGGCGGGGATCAGTTCCCGCCTGCCGGGACGGTACGTCTCGCGGTCGGCGGCCTGGATCAGCGCGGGGGTGAGGGGGGTGGTGTGAAGGGTGCTGATGGCCTTCCCGATCGTCCGCCAGTGCTCCGCCGACATGCCGACCTCGACGGCGGGGGCGGCGTCGAGGAGGGGGTAGAGGGCGAGCGCGAAGCCGTTGACGGTGGCGTAGGGGGCGCCGCTGGTGGTGGGGAGGGGGGCGAGTACGTGCGGGAGGTCCCGGAGGAGGGCGGGTACGGCGGCACCGGGCATGCGGCCGTCTCCAGCGCGGACCTTGAGGAAGTGGTCGTCGGCCCGGAAGGACCAGGAGGCAGAGTCGTTGCCGAGGGGGAGGAATTCGAGGATGGCGGGCTTGAGACCGAAGTGCGCGTCCAGGGCCTCGCGGATGGTCTCACTAGGGAGATGAGGTGCGTCTCGCATCCCTCCCGACCCTACAGACGTTCGGTCCTGACCCGCCCACCCAGCAGATGCGCATTGACCACCCGCTGACCTCTCCTCAGCTCGACGTGCAGGTCGAGCATGCCGGCGAGTGGAGCAAGATCGATGTTGTCCGCCACCTCGCGCAGTCGCAGGTGCGACAGCATGGGAAGCTCGGCGAGCGGGGATAGGTCCCGCACACCTGGTTGATCGAGATCCAACAATCGCAGCCGCGACTGGCTGCGTAGTGCTTCGATGTCCTCGACACCTTCGCAATGCGAGATCGACAGATAACCGAGGCCCAACCCAGCGAGCGCCGCGAGATTCACGCCGTTCAGGCGGGTCAACACCAGATCATCCACGGAGGGACAGACCTCCGCGATAGCCGCGAAGTCCTCGATCTCCGCATCCATCAGGTTGAGCTCTTCCAGTCTGGTCATGCCGGCCAGTGCCGATACATCGACCCGTGTATGGCCGCCGTCAAGGATCAGTGTCTGCAGTTCGACCTGCCGGGCAAGTGGCCCGATGTCCTGGCCGTGCCGCAGGCTGAGGCCGAGCAATTCCAGTCGCGGGAGCCGGTCCAGAGCCGTAAGGTCGCGGATCTTGAAGTACAGGGCGTCGAGCTGTCTGAGCCGGGCCAGCGAAGCCAATGGCGCGATGTCGATCGCAGGTGATTCCAGATAGCCGATCGACAGCCTCTCCAGCTCCCTGAGGCCACCGATCGGGCCGATGTCCTCGGTCCGGAGACCGTACAGGCCCAGCGCCCGCAGCCATGGCAGCTCGGCGAGAAAGCCCAGATCAGCGCACTCTCTTACGTTGACGGTCGTGAGGTGGCGCAGATGGCGGAGGTTGCGGCAATGCCGCTGCTCCCGGACGATGAACCGCTCTTTCAGCGGCGCCTTTACCAGCACCCTCTTTGCATATGCCGCAGAGTCGAAGTAGTCCCATCCGGCCACCAGTTCTTCTTGGACGCGGCCATCCGTGGCATAGCCCGCCAGCTTTTCCATCCCTCCTTCGCCATTGATCAACCACGCCGTGCGCACCACCAGTGCCGCCTTCTTCGCCGACAGCCCGGAAAGATCGTCGGGCAGCCGCCGCAGCACCTCCTCCCCCACGACCGCCAGCAGCGCCGCTTCCTCCTCGCTCTTCGGAGGGATCACCGCCGCGACGCACGCGTCGATCCGCTCGCGCAGGTCCATCGGGTACTCCTGGATCGTCTCCAGGCATCCGGTGACCACCAGCCTGAGCCGCCGCGTGTGCCCTGGCTCCGCGTCGGGACGGTCCAAGAGTCCGGCGAGCAGGTCGCGGCGCAGGCGGCCGGTGGCGTGGCCCGCCGTCATGATGACGACCTCGCGCCACTGGTCCAGGTGTGCCTTTTCGACGACTGCCTCGATGTCCTCGTCCTCGACGACCTGCTTCGCCGCCAAGTATTCCTGCACGGTCTTGTGTACGAAGTCGATCCGCCCCGGTACCGGCTCCCGGATCACGCCGCTCCTGCGCAACAGGTGATCCAGCACCTCATGCGCCGAGTACGGCATCCGGGTCATCGCCGCGAGCTTCTGCCCCACCAGCTTCAACGCCGTCGCCTTCGACAGCTCCGACCGCCCCATGGACACCAGCCGCCAAGCCAGTTGCCGCAGAACCCATTCCTTCTGCCCTTGGTCCAGCGAGACGACATCATCGATCCCCCGCTCCGCGTCCCGCCGTTCCAGCAGCATCGCCAGTACCGCCTCATACAGCGCCATCCGGCGGTGCGGCAGTTGCCCCCGGCGGTCCAGGTTCAACGCACAGAGCATGGCGGCGAGCAACGGAGTCGCCGCCAGCAACCGCAGATGCGGGTTGCTCTCCAGCCGGGACAGCAACCGCCCTTCATGGGCCTCCAGCTCGTCCGGGGCGCACGGCAGGCTCGGGGAGTCGCGGATGGCGATGTGCCATTGACGGATCAGCTCGCGCAAATCCTCAGGCGTCATCGGTTCGAGCAGCGCGCTGGAGAAGCCGTCGTCGGCCAGCCACCTGGACTCGGCGGCGGCCGGGCGGGAGGTGACCACGATGCGGAGCCCCGGGTAGGCGGCCAGCAGTCCACCGAGCCACTGCCGTACGGCGGGCCGGTGCTTCAGTACCAGCTCGTCAACGCCGTCCACGAGCAACAGACCCCGCCCGAGTTCGAGCACCCTCTGCACCCACCCGCGTGGCATCCGCCCCGCGACCTCCCGCGCCACGTCGTCCAGGAAGCTCTCCGGGGCCGGGAACCGCCCGCCGGCATGGCTGCGCAGCTTGATCATGAAGGGCACGCAGCCGTTCCACTCCCCCAGGTCGCCGGTGAAGCCGCCGCGTGCCGCCGTCACCGCGAGCCAGCGCAGCAGCGTGCTCTTGCCCGAGCCCGCCTCCCCCCGCAGCAAGGTCAGCCGGGAACGCCGCAAAGCCTCCTCGATGCGCACATTGCCCGGCTCCCGCTCGCCGTTCTCACGCAGCGACGCGATCGGCATCCGGTCCAGCGGCGCCCGGCGTACCGGGTCGCCGGACGACACGCTCAGGCTGATGTAGGCGACGCTGAGCGAGGTACGCGGGCGGTAGGTCTCCACCCGCACCCCGAACAGCTCCACCTCGTCCAGCACCCGGCTGACGTGGTCCAGGTAGCGGCGTTCGAAGGCCGCGTCGTCCTGGCGGCCCTCGGGGGCGTCCAGCGAGCGCGCCGGCATGCGGGCGAGCAGGCGTTCCATCTGCTCGGCCAGGCCGCCCAGCCGGCCCAGCGACTCGGTGGCCACCCGCGGGAGGTACTGCGGCAACTGCTGGACCATCCGCACCACGCACTCCAGCGACTCGACCAGCAGCACCGCGAACAGGCGGTCCTCGGCCTCGCCCAGATTCGGCGCGGGAAGGGTTTCGGCCACGCGTTCGGCCAGCCTGACGGCGTCGCCGTCGGCGGCGAGCAGCGCCGCGTCGGACAGATCGGCGGCGCGCAGGGCGTCGGTGACCTCGGCCAGTACGGCGGCACGCGTGCCCTCGTCCAGCCCCCGGTACTCCTGCTCGATCAACGGCCGCAGCCGGTCCTCCACCGCCAGGGCGATGCCCTGGACCTGGTTGTCGAACTTCCGCCGCAGCATCCGGTCCCGGAAGGTGACCTGGACGAGTTCGGTGAGGTCGGATTCGCGTTCGGTACGCCCGGCCCGCACCGCCAGCCACTCCCGGACCGCCCGCTCCGCCACCGCTTTGCCCGCGCTCGCCACGACCGCTTCCACGCCCGCCATGCCCCGATCATGCCGTCAACACCGGGCCTGCGGGAGGGATCAAATAATCCGGGTTCAGGCGGCCGGGACCAGGTTGCGGTTGAGCAGTCCGAACACGAACGCGAACACCGCGGCGACCACCGCGCCGATCACCGCGACCCCGAACACCCACTGGAAGCCCGGCTCGCCCGGCAGCGCGGCGAGGATCGCCGCGATGGCCGCGCCCGCCATGCTGCCGCCCATCAGGCGGACCAGCGCGTTGACGCCCGCGGCGAGCGCCGTACTGGCCGGGTCCACGTGCTCGACCGCCATCGTGCCGAGGGCCGCGTACCCGATGCCGAGGCCGATGCCGAGCAGCGAGGAGGCCACGTAGAAGTCGGTGCCGCTGCCGTGCGAGAGCGCCAGCCACAGCGCGCCCACCGCGACGATCACCGACCCGACGCCGACCATCATGGACGCCGCGAAGCGGCGCATCAGCCGCCCCGAGAACAGCGAGATGACCAGCATGAACAGCGTGCTCGGCAGCAGGAAGAAGCCGACTTCGAGGGTGGTGGCGCCGAAGCCGTAGCCGGTGGCGGCGGGGGCCTGGGTGAAGTTGGAGACCCCGGTCACGACCATGAAGAAGGAGAAGCCGAGCAGGAGCGAGGCCACCGTCGCGCCGACCGTGCCGCGGTGGGTCAGCATCGCGAGTTCGACCAGGGGTTCGGCGACGCGGCGTTCGATGGCCACCCAGACCACCGCGGCCACCACGGCGACCGCGAACAGCCCGAGCACGCCGGGCGAGGTCCAGCCCCAGGAGGCGCCCTGGCTGATCGCCAGCAGCAGCGTCACCAGCGCGATGGTCAGTACCAGCGCGCCGGGCAGGTCGGGACGGCCGCGGCGCGCCGGGGCGGTGTCCTTGACCAGGAACACGACCAGGACCCCGGCGACGGCCCCGCTGGCGCCGACGATCCAGAACAGCGTCTGGTAGTCGCCGGAGACCAGGCCGGCGAGGATCATCCCGCCGCCGCTGCCGAATCCCATGGTGGCGCTCAGTACGCCGATGCCGGTGGCCAGTTGGTGGCGCGGCAGCAGGGACCTCGCCAGCCCGATCGACAGTGGCAACAGCGGGGAGACGAAACCCTGGAGCATCCGCCCCGCGAGCAGCCAGGGCAGGGACGTGGCCAGCGCGGCCACCACCGAACCGATCACCAAAAGGGTGAGCGCGCCCAGGATGATCCTGCGCCTGCCGTACATGTCGCCGAGCTTGGACAGCAGCGGCATGGCGACCGCGCTGACCAGCAGGCCAAGGGTGAGCGTCCAGGTGACGGCGGGCAGGCTGGTGTGGAGTTCACGTTGCAGCACCGGCAGGAGAGGCAGGATCGCGGTGCTCTGCACCGCGATGATGGACGTCGCGAAGGCCAGGGTGACCATGGCGGCCCATGGGTTGCCGCTGGTCGTGGCGCGGCGCTCGGGCACGGTGAGTGTCGCCACGAAGGCTCCTTTTAGGTAACTTAGGTAAGTAACAAGCGACGATGATACATACCTAAGTTAGGTAAGCAATAGTGGGCTACGATCTGTTCACCACCGTGGCGGCCTTCCGTCGCCTGGTGACCATGCTCAAGCGCGCCAAGACCGAGCAGTTGTCCGATGCCAGCGGGGCCCGGATCGACCGCCCGGACGTGGAGATCCTCGTTCACCTGCTCGAAGTGGCCGAACCCCGTAGGATCGGCGCCATCGCGGACGCCCTCCGAGTGGAAAGCCCCCACGTCACCCGGCACGTCTGCGCCATGGAACGGCGTGGCCTGCTGGAACGCGTCCGCGACCCCGACGACGGCCGGGCCTGGCGCATCAACCTGACCTCGGACGGCAGGCACACCGCCGAAGAGTGCCGGCGGTTCACCGCCAAATGGATCGGCGCGGCGGTCGCCGGGTGGCCCGAATCCGACCGGGCCGAGCTACAGCGGCTGCTGGTCAAGCTCGCCAACGACGTGAGCCACGAGCTGCGGGACTCGACGGTGAACTGACGACCCTGTGGTTCAGCGGTGGCCGACGACATTGACGACGCGGCCGTTCGGGTCACGGACGAAGAACCGGCGCACCCCCCAGGGCTCGTCCCGCAGCGAGTGGACGATCTCCGCGCCGGACGCGAGCACGTCCGCGTAGACGGCGTCCACGTCATCGACCTCGACGCTCATGTCCGGCGACACGGGCGCGCTCTCGTCACGGGTCATGAGGATCACCTGAGCCGTGGGGTTGTCCGGGGAGGCGAGGGTCACCACCCAGCCCAGGTTCATCACCTCGGTGAACCCCAGCCGGCGGTAGAACTCGCGGCTCTCGTCCATCGTCTCGGTGGTGATGTCGGGCACGGCTCTGCGGATGCTCATACCTCCCATACTGTCCCGCGCTCCCAGGTCGCGGGAAAAGCGGGTGCGGCGTGGCCTGGGCAGGTCGGAGAATGGTGCATGCTCTCCGACCACTGGCCACTGCTGGGGCTGCGCGTCCGCACCCCGCGTCTTGAGCTGCGCCCGCCCACCGAGAACGACCTGGCCATGGTGGCCGACGTGGCCGCCCGGGGCATCCATGAGCCGGGCCGCAACCCGTTCCTCAGTTCCTGGGCCGACCGGC
Source organism: Spongiactinospora rosea (assembly GCF_003315795.1). Taxonomy (GTDB): domain Bacteria; phylum Actinomycetota; class Actinomycetes; order Streptosporangiales; family Streptosporangiaceae; genus Spongiactinospora; species Spongiactinospora rosea. Next base: position 67,773 of record NZ_QMEY01000022.1, on the reverse strand, counting down.
CCCCCGCCGAGCGGGCCCAGGAGATCCTGCGCCGCCACTGGCGGCACCTGGGGGCCTGGAGCCCGTCCGACTGGGCGCTCGGCCTGGCCGTCTTCGAGTCCGGCCGGCCGGTGGGCATGCAGCACATGCACGGCAAGGAGTTCGCGGTGCTGGGCGAGGTACTGACCGGGTCGTGGCTGGGGCGGGAGTTCCAGGGGCGCGGCATCGGTACCGAGATGCGCTCCGCCGTACTCCACCTGGCCTTCGCGGGCCTCGGAGCCGCGTACGCGCTCTCCGAGACCTTCGCCGACAACCCGGCCGCGCTGGCGATCTCCCGCAAACTCGGCTACCGCACGGACGGCATCACCCGTTACGCCGTGGACGGCCACGCCCGGCCGTCGCAGCGCTTCCGGATGTCCCGCGCCCAGTGGGAGGCCACCGACCGTCCGCAGATCACGATCGCCGGCCTGGATCCGTGCCTGGCCATGTTCGGCGCCGAACGGCCCCGCCCGGTCGGCGGATGATCAGGCCCTGGCGGCGAGGCCGATCGGGATCGCGGCGTCCACGGCCTCGATCACCCGGGCCGCCCCGGTGGGGCTGAAGCCCCCGTACAGCTCGATGAGCTCGACGCCTTCGGAGGCCAGCAGGTCGGCGGCGACCTCAGGGGCGGCCGACTCCTCCGGCACGGCCACAAAAAGCGCTCGCCCGCCCTCGTGCTCGCGCACCACACGGTCGGTCCGCGGGTCGGTCCCGGGCACGATGACGATGAACGCGGCCGTCATCGCCTCCCCCGCCTCCGCCCGGGCCTTGTACGCGGCCACGCTGGTCAGCGACTCCATACCGAACATCGCCAGCCCGACCGGCACCCGGCCCGCGACCGCCTCCACCACCGGAGCGGCGGCCAGCGGCCCGAAACCACCGCACAACTCAATCGACCCGACCCCATCGGCCAGCAGGCTGGGCACTGCCCTGACGGCCTCGCCGGGGTCCTTGAGGCCCAGGATCACCGTCCGCCTCTTGCCGCCGGCCAGGACCACAGGGTCCATCGGGTCGAGATTGATGATCGCCCTTTGGTCACTCACGCCTTCTCCTCAGGTCGCGTCCACATTGCTTTGAACGGCGTGCCCCGGTCATCCGCTTTCCGCGTCCTCCGGCCAGTACGGAACCGACCGGCGGGCCGCCGCCACGATCGCCGCGCCGTCCACACTCACGATGCTCAACTCCACTCCCCCTGCCGGCCATTCCGCGGCGAGTTCGAATGTCTCGGCCGGAGGCAATGGCCAGAGCCACAGCCCCACCAGAGAGACAGCCGCGTCTTCGCCACCGCTGCGCATCGACACCCCGCCGAACAGTAGCGAAAGCCGCGGCGGAGACGGCGGATCCTGCCGGAGCCGCACACCGTCGAAACGCTGCCCGACCGTGGTCGCCTTCGTACCGTCGCCGAACCGCACCCCGAAGCGCAATAACCGCTCAGGTAATTGACCGGCCTCCGCTTTGGGGATCATGTGCGGGTACACCGACATCCCAAGGGCCTCGTAATCTTCCGCCGACAATGTGTGCTGCCTCATGACGACATTCGCCTCGATCAGGCACCCGGTGCTGAAGGCCCGGATCGTCGGCACGGTGATCACGACATTCGGAGAGCGGGCCAGAGCCACATCGCTGACCAACACCGCGCCCATCTCTTCTTTGGGCGGCGCGAACCATCCTGGCCACCCCGGCCGGGGCGGATAATCCGCTTCTTCTCGCGTTGCGGGTTCGGGTTCGAAGAACATGGCCCCAACCTACGCAACATTCCAAGAAAGTGGCCGCGAAAACAGGGATGCGGCAGCGTGTCCTATCCCAGACAGATCAATTGTGATCGCCATCGGAGCAGCACATAATGAGGCGGTCGCGAACCCTCGCGCGTGCCGGCCGTCATCCACTCTCGGCAGGTCCTCCTACCAGGCAATAAGGAACTCCAAGGCCGTTCGGCCGCGCAAAGTGCCGACGCCAAGCCATTGAGGAATTCGCACCAGCTCGCCGGACGCTTCCCGAGGACGCGAGCAAGGATCGTTTCGACGAGTCCGGTCTGTCTTTGATCGCAGGAGGGCTCACCTGCCATTGGGCTCCGGACTGCTGCCCGTCGCCTCCAGTGCCGGCAACGCACGGAGGCGGTCCCGGAGGCCGGAGGTGTCCGTTGATGAGGCCCCGGCCGTTTGCAGGTCGGCGTCCAAGGCCCCCAGCCGTATCCGAAGCGTTCCGCGCAGACGTTCTGGGGGGATCGTGTCGAGGACGTGGTGGCCCAGTTCCGCTGCGTCCGTCGGCCGTCCGCCCGACGCCTCGGCGCGCGCGTGAACGAGAACCGCCGCGCCCCAGCCAGGGCGGCCGTTCTCGACGTACTCCTGCGATGCTGCCGCATGGGCGGCGGCCTCGGCGTGATCTCCGAGCAACAGGCTCGCCTCGGCCAGATGCAGGAACAGTTCCGCGGCATCGAAACCGAACCGGCCCGGCCGGTCGCCGTCTGAGTCGGCGGCCATCGCGTCCTGTGCGTCACCGGCCAGGCGTGCCGCCTCCGCACGGTACGCGGGCCCCAGGGCGGCGGTGGCCCGCAGCTCGCCCCAGGCCAAGATCTGCGCACGCCGTAGCGGGGTGTCGGCGTACTCCAGGGCCTGCTGCGCCAATTCCACCGCCTCGCGAGGGTGTCCACGGGTGTAGGCGGTCATCGCCTGCGCACCCAGCGTCCAGCAGATCAAAGCCGGATGACCGACGGCGGTCCCCAGCCGGGCGGCTGTGGCGAAGTGGATCAAAGCCGCTTCGTGGTCGGCGAGATGGAAGGCCAGGTTCCCGACCAGCGCGGAAAGCCAGCCAGCGGCCAAGCGTAGTTCCCCACGGACGATATCGGACTGGTGTCGGCGCAGCATCGCCGCCACGAGGCTTCGCGTCTGGTGCACTTCGGTGGCCAGGAGCGCAGGCGGGAACCTGCTGTAGCGCAACGCGTAATAATCCACGGCCGACGCCAGGTGCTCACGAGTGAGCGGGCCTCCGGTCGGCCCTTCCGTCTCAAGAGCCAGCTCGATCGACTGACGCAGCGCCGCCAGGATCGTGCTGTCGGGGTTGGCGAAGGCCATGCGATACCCGTTCGTCGGCGGTGGGGTCCTCGGGTGACCGTACCCGGTGAATCTTGTGACGGCCGGGTTTTGCGGGATACCGCGGACCCCGAGTTGCGCCGGGCTGGCCTGGTAGGCACGGCACAGCGCGTAGCCGTACTCCAGGCCGACCTCAACGGTCCCATGCTCCCAGCGGCACAGCATGCTGCTTGTGAGCGGCGGAGGGGCGAGCCGGTCCTCGATGTAGATCGTCGCGATGACGGCGATGGCCTGGCTGCGCGACCAACCGTAGGCCAGCCGCCACGCTTCCAGTGGCCGCACGTCCGGGAGCGCGCCGTTGATGGCGTCGGCGATATGCGGTACATCGTCACCCGCACGTTGCCGGGCCTGGCGGATGTGGTTGGCTTGGCGGAGCAATTCGGCGCGTCGGGCTCGAGTGATCCTTGCCATTGGCGCACCACCTCCCGGGAGCGCTCGTCGCAGCGTACAGCCGCGATCACGCCCTGAACATCGCCGCGGTGGCAATGTTGGGGGCAGCCGGCGGCATTGTTCCGTGCCTGCTCAGCGACATTCCCTAGAGGCGAGATGACCGCTTCGAGGGAGGGAGCCTCAATGACCACCGCCATCGCCCCCGTCCGCCCCCCGGCCAGCGGGTGGCGCGACCCGAAGTCCTTCGTCAGACCGAAGGTGTGGGAGCGTCAGATCGCGCTCCTGGTCCGTGACTGGCCGTGGGACACAGTCATGGCGACCCGGGTGTTCGGGCAGGCCGTCGCGTATCTGATCACTGCCATGGAGAAGCACGGCCGCCATCTGGAGATCGGCTGCGGCCCACTCGTGGACCGAGGCGTCCACGGCTTCATCCTCGACACCCGCAACTACCGGGAGTTCTGTCGCGAGCACTTCGGTGGACGATTCCTGGAGCACATTCCGGAGATCGAGTTCAAGTACGACGGGTCGGTCGCACGAACCGCGCAGGTGATCGCCGACAACGGCTTCGAGGTGGACTGGCCGCTGTGGGAGGCGGACTACGCGAAGTGCACGCCGTGCGCGCCGGGTACCGAATGCCATTGATCGGCATCGCGCGATAGGGCCGGGCATCTGACGTGCCCGGCCTTTCGGCATGCTGCTCGTCATCGTTATCCGGCGGCCGGGCAGCCGGGGTCGATACGGTGGCGCGCGTCATGTCCCGCCACGCTCCCGAGGCCGTCCACGATGCCCGACAAGCCCGTCATCACCGACCGCGTCGCATACTGGGATCACTACGCCGCCGGCATGCGTCGCGAGATGCCGCAGGATGCGTTGAAAGACGCCTTTGGGTGGACTCAATACCCCGAGCATGGACCTGGCGGCGAACTGCTCGGCGATCCGGCCTCCGCTCTGGAGATCGGGTTCGGCCGGGGGAATGCGGTGGCCGCGCTGGCCGTCAAAGGCGTGGAGGCGACGGGGGTGGACATGTCGCCACGGCAGGTCGTGTCGGCGAAGGAGCGGTGGGGGCATCTGCCTGGCGCGCGTTTCGAGGAAGGGGACGCCCTCGCCTTCCTGGCCGCGACGACTCGCCGTTGGGACGCGATCTACTCGATCTTCGGTGGCCTGTGGTTCATCGAACCGGCGCAATGGCTGCCGCTGGTACGGCTACGGCTCACGCCTGGCGGCAAGGTGGTGTTCTCGCATGCCCCTCCGGTACCTGGCAGCTACGGCCTTCAGGGGATGTACGGAGCGGGGTTCACGGGGCGGCGGGTGTGGGTGTACCGCTGGGCGTACGAGCCGGAGGTATGGGCCCGCATGCTGGAGGACGAAGGGTACGAGGACGTACACGCCCGGGTCGAACCGGCACCGGATGCGGATCACGTCGGCACGCTGATCGTGGAGGGCCGCTCACCAGGAGCTTGTGCGGTCTAGCGCTGGCGGGATCCTGAGGATGGTCTGCCTTCCTGGGCTTGTTCTCGCGAGTAGTGATGATCAACGAAGTCATATCCCGCCCGCCGGCCGTGTGGCGAACGTTCAACTCAGCACCACCCCTGCGGCGGCATCGGCGGCATCGGCGGCATCGGCGGCATGAGCTTTCCGACCTGGTGGGAGCGAGCACGGCGGGCTCGGATTGCCGCTCAGGAGCCGACCTGGAAGTGAAGTCCTGGATGTCATCCGTGGTGCTTTGGTGACCGTGCACCGGGTTCCTTGATCAAGCCGGTGGCGCGAGCGTCGGGCGGAGCCCGACAAGGGAGCACGGCTGAGCGAAGCGAAGGCCATTGGGCGCGCGAAGCGAAGGCGATTGAGCGCGCGAAGCGTGTGGCCCTGCTGGGGGTGGGGGATCGGGTCAGCGGGCTTGGCGGGCTATGAAGGTGATGATGGCGATGGCGCCGAGGGTGAGGACGACGCCCAGGGTGAGCTGGGCTGGGGAGATGCCTTCCGCGGGGGATGCCGCCGCTGCCGGGGAGGTCGAGGGGGTGGAGCGGCGGGCCGGGGCCGGGGTGGGGGTCGGGGTGGGGCGGAGGTGGGCGGGGAGGGGGACGCGGTGGACCGGGCTGTTGGGGCCCTCGGAGCCGGTCAGTACGGCGGTGCCGTCGCGCGTGTACGTGATGGACTCCGCCTGGTCCGCCGCCGGCATGGTGAGCCTGCCGAGGGAGTTGCCCGACGCGTCGTAGAGGTTCGCCGAGAAGTAGGTGCGGATGACGTAGCCGGACCCGTCAGGGGCGTAGGCCGCGTCCGTGGCCATCAGTGGCGCGGTGCCGATCCGGCGCAGGACGTTGGGCTTGGTGGTGCTGAGCCGGCGCGGCGCCGCGTACACCGACCCGCCGAACTCCTTGCTGACGATGTAGAGGCGGCCCGTACGCGGGTTGACCATCACGCCTTCGGCGTTGCGCGCGCCGTCCTTGTACCGGAAGCGGTAGCGGGTGGCGGGGAGGGTGGCGTTGCGCATCCGGGTGGGTTCGAGGACGCGATAGACGGATATGTCGGACCAGGCGCCGTCCATGTTGTCGCCGATGTCGGCGAACCACAGCACCCCGCGCCCGCTCTCCGGATCGACGGTGGCGGCCATGCCCTCCCAGTCGCGGGCCTCCGCGCCGCTCAGCCGGAACGTCGCGCGCGTGGTGCCGCGCGGGCCGATGGCGTAGAAGACGGGGCCCGCGTCGCTGTCGTTGTGGGTGTAGACGATGCCGCGGTGGGTCGGCGAGGTGGCCAGCCCGCTGGACTCGGTGATCCGCGGGTCCTTGATGCGGAACATCAGCCGTTCCCGGTCGTCATCGTCGGCGGCCCAGGCGAGCCCCGGCGCCGACACGCCCAGCACCACGAAGAGCACTGCGAGCGCGGCCCGGGCCACGCGGATCAATACCCCCATGCCGCCCATCATGCCCCGCACAACCCCGCTCCGCTCGTGACGTGGCCGGAGCCCATCGCCTGGAGTGCACTCCAGGTCCCTAGGCTTGCCTCATGCAATATGTGAATCTCGGCCGCAGCGGTCTTTCCGTCAGCAGGCTCTGCCTCGGCACGATGAACTTCGGCCCGGTGACGGAGGAGGCCGCGTCCTTCGCCATCATGGACCGCGCCCACGACCTGGGCATCAACTTCTTCGACACCGCCGACACCTACGGCTGGCAGGCCGGCTGGGGCCGCACCGAGGAGATCATCGGTGACTGGTTCGCGCAGGGCGGTGGCCGCCGGGAGAAGACGGTGGTGGCGACCAAGGTGTACCAGCCGGAGAGCGAGTGGCCCAACGACGGCAGACTGTCGGCGCGGCGCATCCGGCTGGCCTGTGACGCCTCGCTGAAGCGGTTGCAGACCGACCACATCGACATCTACCAGGCCCACCACATCGACCGGGACACCCCGTTCGAGGAGTTCTGGGAGGCCATGGAGGTGCTGCGGCAGCAGGGCAAGATCCTGTACGCCGCGTCCTCGAACTTCGCGGGCTGGCACATCGCCAAGGCCCAGGAGCGGGCCGAGCGGCGGGGCTTCTTCGGGCTGGTGTCCGAGCAGACGCACTACAACCTCGTGCACCGCAAGGCCGAGCTTGAGGTGCTGCCGGTCTGTGAGGACTACGGGCTCGGCGTCATCCCGTGGAGCCCGCTCGCGGGCGGCCTGCTCAGCGGCGTACTGCGGAAGACCGACAAGGGCCGCACGGCCAACGAGCGGGTCACCACGGAGCTGGACAAGCACCGCGAGAAGATCGAGCGCTATGAGGCGTTCTGTGATGAGATCGGCCACGAGCCCGCGCACGTCGCGCTGGCCTGGCTGCTCAAGCAGCCCGCCGTGACGGGGCCGATCGTCGGGCCGCGCACCGAGGAGCAGCTGACCGACTCGGTCAAGGCCCTCTCCGTCGAGCTGAACGACAAGGCGCTCGCCCGCCTCGACGAGATCTTCCCCGGCTACCGGACGGCACCGGAGGACTGGGCCTGGTAGGCAGGCCGCACGCGGTCAGGTCAGCAGCGCGCCGAGCACCACGATGAGCACCAGCACGGCGAGCACCGTGGGCAACAACCACCTTCTGGGACGATCCACGTTACGTGAGCCTAGCCCCCGCCCCGGGTGGTCCCGCCAAGTGGCCACGACTCCACGGTCTCGTACCGCACCCGCGCGCCCAGGTGGCTGCGCACCAGGTGGACGTCCGGCGCGTCCCAGCGCATGCCCTCGAACGCCGCGAGCGCGCTGACCAGAGGACGTACGTCGACCTCCGCCCGTGCCCTGGCCACGCTCAGGTGCGGGCGGAACGGCTTCTCGTCCACCTGCGTCGCGCCCGCCCTGCGGGCCCCGGCGGCGAGCGAGGCGGCCAGCTTGGTGAGCCGTGCGACCGGCCCGCTCAGGCCGTACCAGAGCACCCGCCCGCGCCTGGCGGACGGGAACGCGCCCGCCCCGGTGAACGACAGCGTCACCGGCGGGTGGCGCGAGGCGGCGCGGGCCAGCCGTACCGAGAGGTCAGGCAGCGCGCGGTCCGGCACCTCACCGAAGAAGGACAGGGTGAGGTGCCAGTTGTCCCTGGCCAGCCAGCGCAGCTCGGGCCAGTCGTCCCGGTGCGGGGCGAGGGCGCCGGCCAGCTCATCGAGTGCTTCCGGCGGTGGCAGCAGCGCCGCGAACAACCGCATGCGAACCCCTCCGGCGCATGATCGCGTTGGCCAGCAGCACGGCGAGCCCGGTGCCGACCAGGGTCATGATGCCACCGATGACCACGCCGATGCGCGGACCGCCCAGCTCGGAGACCCAGCCGATCAGCGGCGCGCCGATCGGGGCGCCGCCGGTGAACACCAGGAAGTAGATGCCCATGACCCGGCCGCGCATCTCGCTGGAGGTGCCGAGCTGGACGATGGCGTTCGCGGCGGTGTTGACGGTGATCAGGGCGATCCCGGCGGGCACCAGCAGGACGACGTAGGAGGTGTACCAGGGGGCGAGCCCGGCCACGATCTGGGTCACCCCGAAGGCCAGGGCGCCGCCGATGAGCAGGCGCCGGCCAGGGCGTACGCGGCGGGCGGCGAGCAGCGCGCCGCCCAGCGCGCCCACCGCGAAGCCGCTGGAGGCCAGGCCGAACGACGACGCGCCCGCGTGGTAGACCTCCTTGGCCATCAGCGCGATGGACATCATGAAACTCTGCGCGAACATCGACAGGAACGCGATCAGCAGAATGGGCGTCAGCAGTTCCCTGCGGTCGAGCACGTAGCGCAGCCCGGCGCGCAACTGGCCCTTGGCGCGCGGCACCGGTTCGGCGGTGCGCAGTTCGGCGCGGCGCATCAGCAGCAGGCTGGCGATCACTCCGGCGAACGTCAGGGAGTTGAGCAGGAAGATCGGTCCGGTGCCGCCGAGCGCGTAGATCAGCAGACCGGCCAGCGCCGGGCCCACCACGCGGGCCAGGTTGAAGATCGAGCTGTTCAGCGCGAGCGCGTTGGCCAGGTTGTCCCTGCCGACCATCTCGGCGACGAACGCCTGCCGGGTCGGGATGTCCAGGCAGGAGATCACGCCGACCAGCAGGGCCATCGTGTAGACGTGCCAGACCTGGGCGGTGCCGGTGACGGTGAGCAGGCCGAGGGTCAGCGCGAGCAGACCCATCAGGGACTGCGCGGTGATCAGGATCGGCCGCTTGGCGTAGCGGTCGGCGAGCATGCCGCCCCACATGCCCAGCACCAGTTGCGGGGCGAACTGGAGGGCCGTGGCGACGCCGAGGGCCGCCGCGCTGCCGTTGGTGAGTTCGAGTACCAGCCAGTCCTGGGCGGTGCGCTGCATCCAGGTGCCGACGTTGGAGACGATGCCGCCGGACGCGTACAGGCGGAAGTTGTGGCCGCGCAGCGAGCGGAACATCCCGCCGTTGCGGCTCTTGGCGGCCGGTACGGCCTGCGCCGTGCCCGACTCGATCGCCTGCACCTCACGCGCGGCGGCTTCCTTGGCGGCTTGCTTCGCCACCGCCCTCCGGCGCGACCAGCGACGTGCCTTGCCCGCGGCGGCCTCGCGCACGGATGCCGCCGCGCCGGGTTCCTCCGGTTCGTCCTCCGCCGGCTCGGCGGAGTCCACGGTGCCCGAGGCGGAGTCCGCAACGGCACCGGAGGAGGTCAGATCCTGCTGAGCTTCTCCAGAATCGGCGCCGCCGCCCGCAGCACCGACCGCTCCTCCGCGGTCAGTTCTTTCAGGCGCTGGGTCAGCCACGCCTCCTTGCGGCGGCGTTCCTCCTTCAGCAACGCCGATCCGGCCTCGGTCACGTTCACCGTGACCTGACGCCGGTCGGTCGGGTGCGCGGTTCGGACGACCAGGCCGCGCTCGTCCAGCGCGGCGATCACCCGTGTCATTGAGGGCGGCTGCATCTTCTCCAGTTCGGCGAGTTCGCCGGGGGTTATCCCGGAGTGGTACTCGATGGCCGCCAGGGCCGCGAACTGGCTGGGGGTCAGTGAGTTTACGGTGGCCTGCCGCCGCAACCGGCGATTCAACCGGGCCAGCGACACGCGGAGCGCGGACGCCAGGCCGGCGTCGCTGCGCAGGTTCGCGGCGTCGCTCTTGGCTTGGTTCGTTAGCATGAGTCATTACCTTTGCTAACTATATACGCTCTCAACCTATTCCTCCAGGAGTCTTCGCAGCCCAGGCACCTCCCGAGGGTACAGAGACGGCCCGGCACTACGCGCCGAGAAGCGACTTGATCGGCTCGACGGTGAAGTACACGAGGAACAGCGCGCCCACCACCCACAGCAGCGGATGGACCTCGCGGGCCCGGCCGCGCAGCGCCTTGATCACGATGTAGCTGACGAAGCCCGCGCCCATGCCCGCGGTGATCGAGTACGTGAAGGGCATCAGCACGATCGTCAGGAACGCCGGGATGGCGATCTCGTAGTCCCCGAAGTCGATGTCCTTGACCTGGGTCATCATCAGAAAGCCGACGATCACCAGCGCGGGGGCCGCCGCCTCGGCCGGGACGACCTCGGTCAGCGGCGCGAAGAACATCGCCAGCAGGAACAGCACGCCGGTGACCACGCTGGCCAGCCCGGTACGCGCGCCCTCGCCGACCCCGGCCGCCGACTCGACGTAGGTGGTGTTGGAGGACACCGAACCCGCGCCGCCCGCCGCCGCGGCGAGCGAGTCGACCAGCAGGATCTCCTTGGTACGCGGCAGCGTGCCGTCCTTGCCGACCAGCCCGGCCTGGCGGCCGACGCCGACGACCGTGCCCATGGTGTCGAAGAAGTCGGCCAGCAGCAGCGTGAACACGAACAGCACCGCCGTCACCACGCCCACGCTCGCCACGTCGAACGCGCCGAACAGGCTGAACTGCCCGAGCAGCGACAGATCGGGCAGGCCTGCGATCTGGTCGGGGATGCCGGGCGCGACCATGGCCCAGGCGTTCGGGTCGGCGGGCTTGCCGCCGACGACCTGCGTGCCGAGGTTCGCGACGGCCTCCACCACGACGGCGACCACGGTGGTGCCGAGGATGCCGATCAGGATCGCGCCCTTCAGCCGCCGGGCCACCATGAACGCGGTGGCCAGCAGGCCGAGTACGAACACCAGGGTGGGCCAGCCGCTCAGCGATCCGGACCCGGCCACGCTGAGCTGCACCGGCACCGAACCGCTCGCCGTACGCCGGACGAAGCCCGCGTCCACGAACCCGATCAGCGCGATGAACAGGCCGATCCCGACGCTGATCGCGGTCTTCAGCGACGGCGGGATGGCGTTGAACACCGCCACCCGGAAGCCGGTCAGCACCAGGACCAGGATGACCAGCCCTTCGAGCACCACCAGGCCCATCGCGTCCTCCCAGCTCATGTGGGGGGCGATGGCGTAGGCGAGGAACGCGTTCAGGCCGAGCCCGGTCGCCAGCGCGAACGGCACCCTGGCCACCACGCCCATGGCGATGGTCAGCACGCCCGCCACGAAGGCGGTCGCGGCGGCGACCATGGGGAAGTTCGGGGCGTTGCCGTCGCCGAGGTACTGGCCGGTGCCGTCGGCCGCGGCGCCGATGATGATCGGGTTGAGCACCACGATGTAGGCCATCGTGAAGAAGGTCGCGAGCCCGCCGCGGACCTCCGTGGCCACGGTGGAGCCGCGTTCGGTGATCTGGAAGAAACGGTCGAGGGCGCCGCGGGGGCGGGTGGGGGTGATGGTGTCGTTCACGGGCGCAGCGTCGCAGTCACAATCAAAGGGGAAAAGGGGGACATAGGGGATTTGATGGTACCGAGATGCATTCGTGCCTCGCCCACCCCCTGCCGCACAGGCACGCCACGCCTGTCCGCATGTCGCCTAGGCTGGAGCGTGTGAACCCGGCACCGCGCTCCGAGCAGCACCCGGCCCCGTCCCGGCGACCGGAACTGCAGCCGCTGCGGACCAACGACACCAAGGCGGTCCTCACCGGCATGGCCCTCTGGGCGGTGGCCCTGGTCGTCCTGCTGGTCGTCCCGCCCGCCGGAGCCGCCTCCTGGTGGGCCTGGACCTGCGTGGCGGGCCTCGCCGGCGGCGTGTTCGGCCTGTGGTACGTCCGCCGCCGCGACCGCGACGCCCCCGCCATCCCGCCGGACGAGCAGCCGATCGAGCCCAGCACCGCCGTCCCCCCGGCGTCCGGGTAGCCGGCCCGACGTCCCCGCCGTGAGCGCGATCACAGGTGCGGACTGTCACACCGGCCGCCGCGCGCCCATCTCCCTGGGTGACGACGAGCGACCCGAGGGACCGATCATGACTCGACTGGACGAACGACCTGTGACGCGCCCGCGCCCACGCCGCAGGGGCAGGCTCCGCCGCTGGGTGCTGGGCGTGTTCGCGGTGCTGGTGGCCGCGCTGCTGTTCGGCGCGTACGCCTGGCAGCCCGCCGAAGCGGACTTCCGCTCCCCCTACCTGGCGAAGATGGGTTCCCGGTACGCCGACACCCCGATCGCCCGATTCCACTACATCCAGGCGGGTTCCGGCTCGCCGCTGATCCTCATCTCACCCGGCGGGACCTCGGTGATCGGCTGGAAGGAGCAGGTCGGCGTACTCGCCAAGGACCACACCGTCTACGTCGTCGATCTGCCGGGCCAGGGCTACACCCAGGTGAAGGACCCCGACTTCGGGTACGACCTGGACGCCATGACCACCGCCATCGGCTCCTTCATGGACACCATCGGCGTGAAGAAGGCCGGGCTGGCGGGCAACTCCTGGAGCGGCGGCTGGGCGCTCGCTTTCGCCCAGCGTCACCCCGACCGGGTCGGCAAGCTGGCCCTGCTGGACGCCACCGGGCTGGACCTGCCGGGCACCTGGCTGTGGGAGTCGCTGAAGGTGCCGGTGATCGGCGAAGTGGCGGTCAAGCTGTCGTCCGGGCGCTCGATGGCCCGCTCCACGGCCGAGGCGATGATGGTCAACAAGAAGCTGATCACCGAAGAGCTGCTGGACGAGTGGTGGGCGCCCTCGACCTTCGCGACCAACATCCGTGCGACGGTACTGCTGGAACGCCGCCTGGACTGGTCGACGACCGAAAGCGCGCTGCCCTCAACCAAGACCCCGACTCTGGTGCTGTGGGGCAAGCAGGACACCGTCCAGCCCGTCGAACGCGCCCAGCGCTTCGCCGACCTGCTCCCCAACGACCAGACCTACATCCTGGACGGCTGCGGCCACGCCCCTCAGCTCGACTGCCCGGCACCGGTCAACCGCCACCTCCAGACCTTCTTCGCCAACTGAGACCGCCTGAGACACCTACTGACACCTACTGACACCTACTGACACCGGCTGGACCCCATCCGCCCGCGCCGAGTGATCGACCTCAGCCGCCCTGGGCGTCGAGGTCGGCCTCGGCCAGCAGCAGGGGGACGGCGTCGGGGTCGCGGAGCAGGGCGGCCACGGCGAGCCGGTCGCCCCACTGGCCGGTGGCCCAGGCCAGGCCTCTGGCCAGGCCATCGACCCCGGAGGCGTGCACCACGCCCTCGTGGAAGCGCCAGGCCGCCGCCACGCCGTCCACCAGCAGGGTCTCGTGCTCGACGTAGGTCTGCGGGGCGGCGGGCAGCAGCGAGCGCACCTGCGGCGGCACCGGGCGGGTCTGGCCGGACGAGGTCACCACGCCGGTCACCGCCTCCCCCGCCAGCTCCAGGTCCAGCAGCTCCGACAGGGACTCCGCCAGGTCGAACGGCGCGAGCACCAGCGGCCGGTCGGCGACCAGCGGCAGCAGGTCGGGGGCCTCCACGACCACGGGGCCGCCCTCGTCGACGTCGGCGTCGGCCACCACGATCTCGCCCTTGAGCACCGCGCGCACGGCCCTCGGCGGGGCCACCCGCTCCGGCTCCACCCCGGCCAGCGCCGTCCACAGCGCCCGCAACTGGGCGCGGTCCACCGGCCGCTCGGGGTCGGCGAGCAGGTCGAGCAGTTCTTCCGGGCCGCCGTGCCCGGCCAAAAGGTCGGTCAGGGTGGTCCGGACGCCGATCATGGCGAGGGCCGCGCCGTCGAGACCGGCCGGGGCCTCGCCGTACAGGCCGAACAGCAGGGCGTCGGCCCCGGGCACCCGCAGCGAGGTGGGCAGCGCGCCGCCGAGCACCGGGTGGGTGCGCAGCCACCACGCCGTGTACGAGGGGACCTCCACGACCTCGCCCCCGGCCAGCACCCGCAGCGGGGCCAGCGCGGCGCGCAGCGGCGGGCGGGTCAGCAGGGCGAGGGCGGCCGGCCAGTCGGTGACGTACTCAAGGTCGCGGATCGCCGAGAACTCCGGCGCGACCGGCGGCACGTCGAGATCGGGCAGCAGGTCGAGCACGGTGTCCAGCCATTCGTCCTCGCCGTCGAGGTCGTGGTCGCACTCGTCGGGGTCGAGCAGCACGTCGGCGTCGTTGGCCACGGCGAAGCCGTCCAGCACGCCGGCGGCGGCGAGCACCCTCGGGCCGTACCGCTCGACCAGCTCGGGCGCGGCGGTGCCGAACGGCGCGTCGTCGAGATCGACCACCGCGGCGAGCGCGCCCTGCTCCAGCAGCAGCTCACCCGCCGGGTACAGCTCGCCGTCGGCGCCGCGCAGCGCCAGCTCCGAAAGCCAGGGGGCGTCGCCGGGGACCAGCCCGGCCGCGTCGACCAGCGCCAGCACGGCCTCCGCGACCGGCCCTGCGTCGGGGCTGTCAAGTGACTCGGAGACCGCGGCCCTGGTCAACGGGTCTTCCAGGACCGTGCGCGGGGTCGCCTCGGCCGCGCCGAGCCGCAGCAGCACCGGGTGCGCGGCCTCGGGGTGGACCACCCGCAGGCCGAGCGGCAGCAGCACGGCCGGGTCGAGCGAGGAGCCGTCCGACAGCAGCAGCGTGCCGCGCGGGCCGCGGACCAGGCGGCCGTCGGCGAGCGGCACCGGCAGCGCGCCGACCGCCTCGGGGTCGTCGGCGGGCAGCACGTCGTACAGGGACCGCCACCAGGACGGGCCCTTGTCCTCGACGGCCTCGCCGGACAGCATGTCGATCACGTCGGCCAGGTCGATCCGCCGCGCGCCGAGCGTGGTCAGCGCGGGATGCCGGGGCGGCCAGTCGGCCGGCAGCAGGCCGGGCACCATGGGCGCGACCAGCTCAAGGAACTCGGCGGGACCGGCCACCACCGCGGCCTCCCGGCCCGCCACGACCAGACCGTCGCGATCGGCGGGCGGGGACAGCGCGGGCAGCAGCGGGGCGTCGGGCAGCCTGCGCAGGATGGCCCGGCGGATCTCGGCGTCCAGCTCGCTCTTGCCCATCAGGCCGGGCACCAGGTCCAGCAGCCGCGGGCTGCGCGGCAGCGACTCCAGCAGCTCGACGTACAGCTCGGCGGCCCGCTCGACCAGGAACTCCGCCAGCGGCCCGCGCGCCACGTGCCGCCGGTCGGTGGCCATCGGGAAGCTCGCGATCAGCAGCGCCGGCATGTCGAGCGGCTCGTCACTGGGCGTCGGGGCGTGCACCACGCCGGGCACGGACCTGGGCAGCGGCCCGCCGGAGCCGGGCACCGCCCAGCGCACCTGCCAGTACGGACGGGCGCGCTCCTCGGTCGGCCGGTCGGCGAACAGCTCGGTCACCTGCGCGGGCGTGAAGTCGCCGGACGCCGACACGACATGCCACCCGTCGGCGGCGACCGTGCGCAGCTCGCCGTCCAGCTCGACCTCGATGGCGGCCAGCGCGGGCATGCCGAGCAGCAGCGCGGGGCTGGTCTCTGCCAGCATCCGCCGCACCGCCTCCTCGGCGGTCTTGTCGCGCAGCGGGAGGCGTACGACCGTGTCGAAGCCCTCGGGCACGTCGATCGCGTCGGCGGGGAAGGGCAGGCGCAGCAGCGGGACGTGCCCGCCGCGCTCGGCCAGCACGCCCGCGAGCGCGGGCTCGGCCGCGACCAGCTCGGCGGTCTGCTCGCGCGACCAGCGGACCGCGCCGCTGGCCCAGGACCCGATCTCCGGCGCGTCGCACACCGACACCACGGCGGCGAAGCCGACGCCGAAACGGCCCGCGGTGCCGGTCTGGTCGCGCTTGGCGGACACCCGCAGGGTGGACAGGCCCTCCACGCCGCCGGAGTCGAGCGGCGCGCCGGTGTTGGCGGCGATCAGCACCCCGTCGCGCAGCGTCAGCCGCAGCCTGCCGGAGACGCCGCCGCGCAGCGCCGCGTCGGCGGCGTTCTGGGCCAGCTCCACGATCAGCCGGTCGTGGTAGCCGCCGAGCGCGAAGTCCTCCTCGGCGTTGGCGTCTTCACGGAACCGCGCCGGTGAGGCCGCCCAGGCGGCCAGCACGGTGGCACGGACGCCCGCGGTGTCGAAGATGTCGGTGATGTCGCTCATGCAGGTGCCAGCTCACGATCGCGTCGGGGGGTTGTCGAGGGCCGGGTGGCGGCGTGCGCGGCCTGCCCCGCCGTAGGACGGCCATGTCGTACGGCGGGCAGGCCGGTCATGAGTGACCGAGCGGCTCCGAGGCCGACTCGTCCACCGAACCGGTGAGGTCGGGCGCGGCCTCCTCCTGGTCCGGCTTGTCCTCCATGAGGTCGAAGCCCAGGTCGTCGAGGATCGGCGAGGTCGGCTCGATGGGCGCGGGCCCGGCGGACGCCTCGGAGTGGGCGCCGCACCCGTGGTCGGCGGAGACCACCCGCCCGTCGTCGGGGGCGTATTCGTTGGCGCACACGCCGAAGCCGAGCCGCAGCACGCCCGCGAGCGGCCAGTAGAACCCGCAGGTCGAGCACTGCGCGGGCGCGGCGTGCGCGATCGGCGTGTGCGGGCCGGACTCCCCGGAGTGCCAGCGCCGGACCGCGCGGTCGCGACCGGCGGGCGAGAGCACCCTGGCCCGGCCGAGGCCCAGCTCGAAGATCATCTGCCGGTCGGCGTCTTCAGTGGTCTCGGTGAAGCCGGGGGCCAGCCGGTCGTCGTCGGCGGACGTGGGCAGCAGGTCGCCCACCCCGAGGTCGCCGGGACGCAGCCGCTCGCTCCACGGCACCCACTCGGGCGCGAGCAGGGCGCCGGATCCGGGCAGCAGCACGGCCTCGCTGACCGTGACGACCTTGGCCCGCGACGCGCGGGTGACCGTGACGGCCCACCGCCAGCCGCGATAGGCGCGGTCGAGACAGACGAAGGAGTGGGTGCCCGTGCGGTCGGCCTCCACCTCGAACCCCAGGTGGTCGCCGACCTCGCCGGGCCTGGCGATCTCCTCGGCGGCCGCGCGGGCCAGGTCGAGCGCCGCCACGCAGGCGGGATCGGCGGGCGGGACGCGGGTCCGGGTGCGGCTCACGAGACCACCCCCGCCTGCCGCCGGCGCTGCGGGCTGCGCGGGCTGATGGTGTTGGCTCGCCAGTTCACACTCCATTTTCACCCATCGCGAGCGGTGCCGACGACGTGCCCCGCCCATAGAGGTCGTCACGCGGCGTGTCGCACGGCCTGCCGTACCGGACAAGACGGGCGGGCTTCGGGTAAGACTGGATGCGTGAGAGGTGGCTGGGAGGACGCGCGGCGTACGGCGGGCACCGCCGCGCGCAGGGTCGCCAGGTCGGCCGCCGCGGCCGGACGGGCCACGATCCGCATGGGCCGGGCGACGGTCGGCGGTACGCGGGTGGCGGGCAAGGCGGCGGCGGGGGGCACACTACGGGTCGGCAGGGCGACCAGGCGGCTCACGTACGCCCAGGGCGCGGGCCGTACCGGCCTGGGGCGGCTGATCGAGCTGAGCGCGGCCGGCGCGGCGGGCGACGCGCTGATCACGGTCGCGCTGGCCGGCACGCTGTTCTTCGGCCTGCCCGTGGACGAGGCCCGCGGCCAGGTCGCGCTCTACCTGTTGATCACGATGGCGCCGTTCGCGGTGGTCGCGCCGTTCGTCGGGCCCGCGCTCGACCGGTTCCGCTCGGCCCGCCGTTACGTGATGGCGGGCACGCTGATGGCCCGCGGGCTGCTGTGCTGGTCGATGGCCGCCGCCGTGGTCTCGGAAGACGCGGTGACGCTGTTCCCGGCGGCGCTCGGGGTGCTGGTGCTGTCCAAGGCGTACAACGTGTCCCGGGCGGCGATCATGCCGAGCGTGCTGCCCGCCGACATCGGCCTGGTCACCGCCAACGCGCGGGTCGCGCTGTTCACGCTGGTCAGCGCGGGGATCGCGATCCCGGTCGGCGCGGGCCTCGCGGCCTGGCTGGGCGGCGAGTGGGTGCTGCGCGGCACGCTCGTGCTGTTCCTGGTGGCGGGCGTCCACGCGGTACGACTGCCGCGGCACGTCGACGCGCCGGACATCGAGGGCGAGGAGGAAGAGGAGGAGGGCCACCGGGAGCGGCGACCGGCCCGCTGGCGTACCCTCCTCAACGTCGGCCCGGCGGTGGCCGAGGCGATGCGGGCGAACGCCGCGATCCGCCTGTTCTCCGGCTTTCTTCTGTTCTTCATGCTCTTCGTGGTGCAGGACGGCAACCTGCCCGGCGGCCACGGCAAGGAACTGATCATCGCGGCGCTCGCCGGGGCGGCGGGCGCGGGCGGCCTGGCCGGCGCGGCGGTGGCCTCCTGGGTGCGCAACCACTCCCCGCAGGTCACCGTGCTCATCACGCTGGCCGTGTCCACGGTGACCGGGCTTGCGACGGCGCTGCTGTTCAACCTGTGGACGGCGGTGGCCGTCGCGCTGGTCGCGGCGTTCGCCCAGGAACTCGGCAAACTGTCGCTCGACGCGATCGTGCAGCGGGAGATCGGCGAGGAGGTGCGGTCCTCGACGTTCGGTGTGGTGGAGGCGCTGCTCCAGATCGCCTGGGTGGCCGGTGGGCTGGCCGGGCTGATCATGTCGCTTTACTCCCGCGGCCCGGCCGCGCTGACGGTCATCGCGGTCCTGCTGGGCGGGACACTGCTGTGGTCGCTGATCAAGCGGCGGCGCAGGCTGGCGGGCACCAAGGCGCGGGTGGCCGCGGAGCGGGCAGGCTCGCGCCGGCACCCGGCCCCGGACGCGACGGCGGAGCACGCCGCCGACCCGAACGCCACGACCGCGACCGAACTGCTGCCGCGTCCGGCCACCCGTCCGGCCTCCGACCGCGGCGACAACCCCGGGCACACCAAACCGCTCACCAACCCGCACGGCTGAGGGGCCGACCCCCGGCGACCCCCCTGCTCTTCGCGGCTGTCAGGCGTCCAGGTCGTCGGCCACCCCGCGCAGCACCGCCGCGATCTTCTTGGCGTGCTGGGCGTCGGGGTGCTTGCCCTTCTGATAGGAGGTCGAGATCGCGTCGAGGAGCTTTATCAGGTCTTCGACGATGACCACCATCTCGTCGGGCTTCTTCCGCTTGGTCTTGGTCTTCGTCTTGGCGAGCGACGGCGGCTGGTCCATCACTCGGACCGACAGCGCCTGCTGACCGCGGCGCCCCTCGGCCACGCCGAACTCGACCTTCTGGCCGGGCTTGAGCGACTCGACGTCGCTCGGCAGCGCGGAGGAATGCACGAAAACCTCACCGCCGTCGTCGCGGGTGAGGAAGCCGAAACCCTTGTCGGCGTCGTACCACTTGACCTTGCCACTCGGCACAGGGGTGACCTCGTTCAGACTGTCGTTTAAAGGTGAATGGATGTAGGTTATGCCCACCCGGGGCGAAGAGCGACCATGTATTTCACCGCGAAATCAGGTGAATGATGTTTCGCCTCGCCACCGCCGGAACCACGTGCCGAACTCGGTCAGATCGCCGAGGACGACGTCCGCTCCGTGCTCACGTAGTTCTCCAGCGGTGTAAGGGCCGGTGGCCACCGTGACGCTGACGGTGCCTCCCGCCCGCGCCGCCGCGATGTCCGCGACGTGATCTCCAACATATGCCGCCGCGCCGAAAGACGCGAGCGAGGCCCCCTTCTCGGCCCCGAAGAGCGACCCTTCGACCGCCTCCACGGGCAGGTCGAGGGCATCGAGGGTGCGCTTCGCGTCCGCGGTGTTCTTCCCCGTGACGACGATCACGCTGCCACCCGCGTCGTGTACGGCGGCCAGCGCCTCCCTTGCCCCGGGCATCACCGAGGTGGCGGGCACCGCGATCCCGGCGTACAGCTCCCGGTACAACGCCGCGGCGGCCGGGATCTCCTCCGCGGGCAGCCAGTACGCCAGCTCCGCCTCCAGCGGCGGCCCCAGCCGGGCCACCACGGCGGCGGTGTCGATCGCCACTCCGAGCCGCTGGGACAACTCATCATAGACCGCCGCGATCCCGACACGCGTATCGGCCAGTGTCAAATCCAGATCAAATCCTACGAAGCACACGGAAGCCAGGATGCCAAACGCTTGACACCGATCGAAACGGTGGTCCGCCCTTGTCCCTTGGAAGGTCCTTGGAAGTCCCTCGGAATCCAGGAAAATACCTATTTATCGCCAAGGGGCGGTGGACGTAGGCGCGAGGGTGTACGAAATTGGGTCACGCGCGGCGGGGGCGTGGTGGGGCGAGGAGCCGGTACGCGAGCCAGAAGACACCGCCCGCGGTGCCCACCAGGAACATGATCTCGCCGACCCTGAAGTACTCCGCGGCCAGGCCGCCGAGCTCGGCCGCCCCCTGCGTCCACCGCAGGGCCGTGACCGCGAGGCCGCCGAAGACGTAGCAGGCCACGGGGGCGCCCGCGCCGATCAGCCGGTCGCGGAACGTCCAGCCCGCGCTCGACAGCGTGACGGCCGCCGCCGTCGCCCACGCGAGGAGCGGGATCGGGAAGATCGCGATCGGGGCCGGCCGGAACGGCAGCAGTACCGCGGCGGCGATCAGCAGCAGCACGGCCAGGGCCTCGCGCGGGTACTCCTTCAGGATGGTCCGCGCGTCCCTGCCCTCGGTGGCCATCGGGTTCGCGGTGGCCATGGCCGCGCGACGCAGCCGTACGCCGGGCAGGTTCAGCCCACGCCGCCCGGTGCCGCCCCGGCCCGCCGTACGCCGTACGACGGCCCGCCTGGCGATCTCCCTGTGCCGCCGCACCCCCGCAGGCACCTTGGCATCGGCCGCGCCCGCCCGCCCATCCTGGTCGTCCACCACCCGCGGGAACACCGCGGTACCGGCGGTGTCGCCCCCGGGATACCCCGGCGGGGCCACCGGCGCCGGCTCATTGGGGCCGGGGGGTGCGGGCGGGGTCTCGGGGCGCTGCGGGAGGCGGGCCCTGGCTGCCGCGACCTGGGCGGCGGGGTCGCCGAGCCGGGCCAGTACCCTGGCCACGGCCTTGGGGTCACCGCTGCCCGCCCGGTCCGCCTCGATCCGCGCACGCAGCTCGGCCACGAACGCCAGCCGCTCATGCTGGCGTAGCACGCCGAGCGCGAGGTCGGCCGCCTTGCTCACATAATCCAGGACCAGCCGGTCGGCACGCTCACTCATACCACCGCCTCCCCCACCGCCTGGAGAGGCCGGACACGCCGCCGGCGCACTCCAGAGCCGCGCTCGGCCACACCGTCACCTTCCCCGCCGCGCATGGAGGCGTACGCCTCGCTCACGTACTCCAGAGCACGCTCGCTCACGCCGTCACCTCCCCCGCCGCGCGCCGGGAGCGGCCACGTTCAGGCACACGGGTCGCCTCCTTCGCTGCGCAGGCATCCACCGTAGCGCCGGGAGGCGATCATGACCTGGTCGTTCGCCGCCATACCATGAAAGCTGGACCTGAGAGGGGGACGCCGGTGAGCGTGGAGTTCGCCGAGTGGTTGCGTGGGCGTGACGATGAGGAGCTGCGCGTCCTCGTCGCCGCCCGGCCCGAGCTGGTCACCCCCGTGCCCGCGCACGTCGAGGGGCTGGCCGCGCGGGCGACCACGCCGTCGGCGACCGGGCGGGCGCTGGACCGGCTGGATCGGTTCACGCTCGCCGTGCTCGAAACCCTCGTCCTGGTGCCCGATTCGGCCCAGTTGCGCGGCGTACTGGCCCGTGGCCTGCACGAGAGCGCCGCCGACGACCTCGGAGCGGCCCTCGACGACACTTTGCGCCGCCTGCGCGACCTCGCCCTCGTCTACGGCCCTGACGACGCGCCCCTCCCCGCGCCCGGCGTCACAGAGGCGCTGTCGCCGCCCGCGGGGCTCGGCCCGCCCGCCGCCGACGTGTTCCGTCACCACTCGCCGGAGCGGCTGGCCGAGATCGTCCATGACATCGGCGCGGGCCACGGTGATGGCGAGGTGCCCGCGCTGCTCGGTGACCCCGCCGTGGTCGAGCGCCTGGTGACGGAGGTGTCGCCGCAGGCCAGGGCCGCGCTCGACAAGATGGCCTGGGGGCCCGCCGCCGGGCGGCTGGCCAACGCGCGCCGCGCCGTACGCACCGGCAGCGCGCAGTCGCCGATCGAGGAGCTGCTGGCCCGGGGGCTGCTCGGCGCGACCGGCGACGAGACCGTGACGCTGCCCCGCGAGGTCGCCCTGCACCTGCGCGACGGGCGTCTGCACCGCGACCTGCTGACCTCGGCGCCGCCGCTGCGCGGCCCCGAGCGCGACACCGCGCTGACCGACCGTACGGCGGCGGGACAGGCGTTCACGTTCGTCCGCGCGGTGGAGGAGCTGTGCGAGCGGTGGAGCTTCGACCCGCCGGGGGTGCTGCGCACGGGCGGGCTCGCCGTACGCGACCTGAAGCGCGCCGCGCAGACGCTCGACCTGCCGGAGTGGTCGGCGGCGCTGGTCGCCGAGGTCGCGTACGCGGCCGGGCTGATCGTGGCCTCCGGCGGGGTGGACGGCGAGTGGCTGCCCAGCCCCGCGTACGACGCCTGGCGCGTCAAGCCGGGCGAGGAACGCTGGACGGTGGTCGCCGGGAGC
Organism: Spongiactinospora rosea; assembly: GCF_003315795.1. Taxonomy (GTDB): domain Bacteria; phylum Actinomycetota; class Actinomycetes; order Streptosporangiales; family Streptosporangiaceae; genus Spongiactinospora; species Spongiactinospora rosea. Next base: position 45,155 of record NZ_QMEY01000022.1, on the reverse strand, counting down.
TGGCTGGCCACGGACCGCGCGCCCGGCCTCGCCGGGGAGCGCGACGACCGCGACCGGCTGATGAACGCCCTCACCCCCGAGCTGCGCAGAGGGGCCGCCCGCGAGGTCCGCGCCGCGACGCTGGCCATGCTGGCCGCGGCCGGGCCGGGGGTCGCGCCCGACCCCGCGTCCGTCCGTGACCGGCTGGCCTGGGAGCAGCCCCGCCGCCGCGGCCCCTACCGCGACCGGCTGGTGGACCTCACGCTGCGCGAGGCCGAGCAGATCGGCGTGACCGGCCTCGGCGTGCCGGCCGGGCACGGCCGCGCGCTGGCGTCCGGCGACCCGGCGGAGGCCGCCAAGCTGCTCGGCCCGCTGCTGCCCGAGCCGATCGACCACGTACTCCTCCAGGCCGACCTCACCGCCGTCGCGCCCGGCCCGCTCACCGGCGACCTGCGGCGCTGGCTCACACTGGCCGCCGATGTCGAGTCCACTGGCGGGGCGACGGTCTACCGGTTCAGCGAGGGTTCGGTACGCCGGGCGCTCGACGCCGGGCAGAGCGGCGAGGAGCTGCTGGCGATGCTCGCCCGCCACTCCGCGACCCCGGTGCCGCAGCCGCTGACCTACCTGGTCGCCGACGTGGCGCGCAGGCACGGGCGGATCCGGGTCGGTACGGCGGGCGCGTACATCCGCTGCGACGACCCCGCCGTCCTGGACCAGGTGCTGACCGACCGCCGGGCCGCGCCGCTGCGGCTGCGCCGGCTCGCGCCCACCGTGATCGCGTCCCGTTCGTCGCGCGCGGTCTTGGTGGACGGCCTGCGCGCGATGGGGTACGCGCCGGTCGCCGAGTCGCTGGACGGCGACGTGATCGTGTCCCAGCTCGACGCCCGCCGCGCGGAGGGCGCGCCGCCCGCCCGCCCGGTCACGCTGGTCAACGGCCTAGACCGCGACGTGATCACGGCGGCGGTCCGTGCGATCCGCGCGGGCGACGCCGCCCACCAGGCCAGGCGTCCGCCGGTGGAGTCACCGGGCGGTCAGGTGCCGCGGTCGCCCGCCACCGCCACGATCAACGCGTTGCAGCAGGCGATCCGGCAGGGCGGCCGGGTGTGGATCGGCTACCTGGACAACCAGGGGCAGGCGACCAGCCGCATCCTGGAGCCGGCGCGGATGGAGGGCGGCTACCTGACCGCGTACGACGAGACGCGGGCCGCGGTCCACCGGTTCGCGCTGCACCGGATCACGGGGGTCTCCGAGGTGTCGGACGGCGGCTGAGCGCCCGCGGTCGCAGGGCCCGTCCGGGCATAACGTGGTATTTGTTGACGTGTCCAAACACACGTCCATGCACGGCCGAACGGAAGACAGCGCGTGAGCACCCCATCAGATGACCCTCAAGGGCCGGGCTACGGGCAGCCGGGCTACGGACCGGCTCCGGGTCAGCCGGGGTACGGCGAGCCGGGCTACGGGCAACCGGGCTACGGGCAGCCGGGGTATGGGCAGTACCCGCCCTACGGCTACGGCCACGGACACCCGCCCTACCGCAACCCGGACGCGCCGCGCACGCACGCCATCGTCGCCCTGGTCATCAGCATCTTCCTGGGCTTCAGCTGCTACGTCACCCTGGGCGGCATCGCCGGGGCGATCCTGTCCGGCATCGCGCTCAGCAGGGTGGACACCGAGCCCGACAGGGCCCGGACCCTGCTGCGCTGGGCCTGGATCAGCATCGGCATCAACATCGCGCTCTTGGTCGTGGGCCTGGTAGTGATCATCGTGGCGGCCAACCAGAACTACATCTGACGTCCCGGGGCGCCGCACACGTTTTAACCGTTCGCGGGATTGCGGGGACCCGCCGTCTTGTTGGATAGAGGTCAGCCGTACGGACCCCCGGGAGACAGCCTTGAACGACGGCCCGCTGATCGTCCAGTCCGACAAGACCCTCCTACTGGAGGTCGATCACCCCGCGGCCGACGCGTGCCGTAAGGCGATCGCGCCGTTCGCCGAGCTGGAACGCGCGCCCGAGCACGTCCACACCTACCGGGTCACCCCGCTGGCGCTGTGGAACGCCCGCGCCGCGGGCCACGACGCCGAGCAGGTCGTGGACGCGCTGATCGCGCACAGCCGCTACCCGGTCCCGCACGCGCTGCTGGTCGACGTGGCCGAGACGATGGCCAGGTACGGCAGGCTGCGCCTGGAGAAGCACCCCGTCCACGGGCTGTCGCTGGCCACCTCCGACCGGGCGGTGCTGGAGGAGGTGCTGCGGTCCAAGAAGATCGCGCCGCTGCTCGGCCCGCGCATCGACGGCGACTCCGTGGCGGTCCACCCGTCCGAGCGCGGCACCCTCAAGCAGGCCCTGCTCAAGCTGGGCTGGCCCGCCGAAGACATGGCCGGCTACGTGGACGGCGAGGCGCACCCGATCAAGCTCGCCGAGGACGGCTGGCAGGTGCGCCCCTACCAGCGCGAGGCGGCCGACTCGTTCTGGCACGGCGGGTCCGGCGTGGTGGTGCTGCCGTGCGGCGCGGGCAAGACCATCGTCGGCGCGACCGCGATGGCGCACGCCCAGGCCACGACGCTGATCCTGGTGACCAACACGGTCAGCGCCCACCAGTGGAAGCAGGAGCTGCTGCGCCGCACGTCGCTGACCGAGGCGGAGATCGGCGAGTACACCGGCACGCGCAAGGAGATCCGCCCGGTCACCATCGCGACCTACCAGGTGATGACCACCCGGCGGCAGGGCGTCTACAAACACCTTGAGCTGTTCGACGCCCGCGACTGGGGGCTGATCGTCTACGACGAGGTCCACCTGCTGCCCGCGCCGATCTTCCGGATGACCGCCCACCTCCAGGCCCGCCGCCGCCTCGGGCTGACCGCCACGCTGGTGCGCGAGGACGGCCGGGAGGGCGACGTGTTCTCGCTGATCGGGCCCAAGCGGTACGACTCGCCGTGGAAGGAGATGGAGAACCAGGGCTGGATCGCCCCGGCCGACTGCGTCGAGGTCCGGGTCACGCTGAGCGATGAGGAGCGGCTGGCGTACGCGATGGCCGAGGCCGACGAGCGCTACCGGTTCTGCGCGAGCACCCCGGCCAAGACCAGGGTCGCCGAGGCGCTGGTCCGCCGCCACCAGGACGAGCAGGTGCTGGTCATCGGCCAGTACATCGACCAGCTCGACGAGCTGGGCGACCATCTCGGCGCGCCGGTCATCAAGGGCGAGACCCGCATCCGGGAGCGGGAGCGGCTGTTCCAGGCGTTCCGCGACAAGGAGTTGCAGGTCCTGGTGGTGTCCAAGGTCGCGAACTTCTCCATCGACCTGCCGGAGGCGTCGATCGCCATCCAGGTGTCGGGCACCTTCGGCTCGCGGCAGGAGGAGGCCCAGCGGCTCGGCCGGGTGCTTCGCCCGAAGGCGGGCGGCGGCGGGGCCCGCTTCTACTCGGTGGTCAGCCGCGACACCGTGGACCAGGACTTCGCCGCCCACCGGCAGCGGTTCCTGGCCGAGCAGGGGTACGCGTACCAGATCGTCGATGCCGACGACGTGCTCACGGACGACCGGCCCGCGTCGGATTCACAGCCAGACTAATAGCGACATTCCGCACAATTCCGGACACGCTATGTGAGGCGTGCTGACGTGCTCGCCGGCGAATAGCCGGTCGCCCCGCCGAACGCTGGCGAACACGTCACGGTTTTGTCAGGTCCACGAGATTCCGCGGGTCTTTGACATTCCCACCACCCCCTCGCTTGGCCCGGCCTTGGCCAACTGCGGCATACCCCATGATCCGGTCCAATCACCGGACTCGCGAGCCTTTTTCCGGAAAAACCCCTAGAATGACGCACGGTGCCGGAATAATCACCCGACGAGCATTCCCCCCAAGAACAACAGGGCCTCCGCAGTAACCCACGACCCGATCGCCACGATCATCAGCGGCAGGAAGGCCCGCGGCGAGCGCGTCAGCCACGCCGCCACCGAACAGCTCCCCGCCACCACCGCGAACAGCCCGGAGATCGTGGATACCAGCTCCAGCCTGCGGGCGCACTGATCGCCCGGCTCGCCCGGCGTACAGAACGCCTCAAGCCCCCACCCCGCGTAGACCGACGCACCCCACAGTGCGGCCAGCAGCAGCACCGCCACGGTCGGTATAACAGGAGATATCGCAACTTGCGGGCGTGTCACTCCGCAAAATTACCCGGTCCGGCGCCATCTCAGTCCGCGAACCCGCCGCGAACCACGCCAATTTAATACGTGGAGCCCCCACTCGCCATGGCGCTAGGCTAGTTGGTTCTGACCTCAACCATCCACAATCCCACCACCTCCGTTCCCAGTCGTACGCGCGCGGCTCTCCCGCCGTCGCACGTACCGTCCCCGATCCGGCAAGGAGGCCGCTTCAGCATGCCCGCCAACAGGCTCGCCCCCGACATACAGGAGGACGCCGACCCCGGCGACGTACTCGCCGCCGAGCGGCAGCACCTGGCCGTCTCCCGCGCGGCGCTGCGCACGATGCGCGAGCACGCCCGGTCGCTGTCCGCCAACGCGGCGGGCGACTGGGTCTCCCAGCAGATCCTCCAGGCCCTGCTGGACGAACGCGTGGAGGCGCTGGCCGACCACCCCGACGCGCCGCTCTTCTTCGGCCGCCTGGACCGCTCGGCGGGCGACGACCTGCCCGGCACGATCTACGTCGGCCGCCGGCACATCCACGACGACCGCAGCCGCCCGCTCGTCATCGACTGGCGCGCCCCGGTGTCCCGGGCCTTCTACCAGGCCAGTCCCGCGCAGCCGATGGACATCACGCGCCGCCGCAGGTTCGGCTACCACGGCGGTACGCTGACCGCCTTCGAGGACGAACGCCTCGACAGCGCCGACGGCGACGCGCCCGCCGCCTCCCGCATCCTCACCGAGGAGATCGAGCGCCCGCGCACCGGCCCGATGCGCGACATCGTGGCCACCATCCAGCCCGACCAGGACGACATCGTCCGCGCCGACCTGGGCCTGACCGTGTGCGTGCAGGGCGCGCCGGGCACCGGCAAGACCGCCGTGGGCCTGCACCGGGCGGCGTACCTGCTGTTCACGCACCGGGAGAAGCTGGCCCGCTCCGGCGTCATGATCGTCGGCCCGAACCGCGCGTTCCTCTCCTACATCTCCTCCGTCCTCCCCGCGCTGGGCGAGATCAAGGTGGAGCAGACCACCATCGCCGGGCTGGTCGGCGAGCACGCCGCCCCGGAAGACCCGGCCGTCGCCGCGCTCAAGGGCGACCCCCGGATGGCCAGGGTCCTCGCGCGCGCGCTGTGGCTGCACGTCACCAAGCCCACCGAGGGCGTCCTGTACACCCGCGGGGCGAGCCGCTTCCGGGTCGCCGACCACGAGGTGCGCGAGATCGTCGCCTCGCTGCGCGGCACCACCCGGTACGGCCCCGGCCGCGCCGCCCTGGCGCAGCGGCTGGCGCACGCCGTGCTGGTCCGGATGGAACAGCGCGGCGAGTCGCCGGACGACCGGGTCCAGGACGCGGTCGCCCGTTCCAAGCCGGTCAAGCAGGTCCTCGACGCGGTGTGGCCGAAGGTGACGCCCGAGCAGGTCCTGTTCCGCCTGCTGAGCGACGCCGAGTTCCTGGAACGCGCCGCCAAATCCGACCTCGAACCGGCCGAACGCGAGCTGCTGACCTGGGCCAAGCCGCCCCGGTCGCACAAGTCGGCCAAATGGACGGCCGCCGACGCGGCCCTGCTGGACGAGCTGGCCGACCTCATCGAGCGCACGCCCTCCATCGGTCACGTCGTGGTGGACGAGGCGCAGGACCTCTCGCCCATGCAGTTGCGGGCGCTCGGGCGGCGCTGCCGCACCGGGTCGGCGACCGTGCTCGGCGACCTCGCCCAGGGCACCACGCCGTGGTCCACCCGCTCGTGGCAGGCGGTGCTCACGCACCTGGGCCGCGACTCCGGCGAGGTGACCGAGCTGACGCTCGGCTTCCGGGTGCCCAGGGAGGTCCTGGACTTCGCGGCCAGGCTGCTCCCGGAGGTCGCCCCGGAGCTGGCCGTGCCGCGTTCGCTGCGGCCGGGCGCGGGCTCCCTCTCGGTACGGCGGGCCGCCGCCGACGCCCTCCCCGCCGCCGTCGAGACGGCGGTCCGCGAGGCGCTGGCCCGTGAGGGCTCGATCGGTGTGATCGTCCCCGACGCCGCCGTCGCCGCGCTGTCGGCCGCGCTCGGCGCGGCCGGGCTGGAGCACGGCGTACTCGGGCCCGACTCCACGGGCGACCACCGCCTGCTCGTGGTCCCGGCGACGCTGGCCAAGGGTCTTGAGTACGACCATGTGATCGTCATGGAGCCCGCCGACATCGTGGCCGCCGAGCCGCGCGGCCTGGCCCGCCTGTACGTGGTGCTGACCCGTGCGGTCACCACGCTGACCGTCGTACACGCCCATGAGCTTCCGGCGGCCCTCGCCGACAGGTAGCCGCTCGCCTCAGATCACTCCCCTGGCGACCCCGGTTCCGCCGCCGCGCGCGGCGGGCAGCACGACCCGATCCACGATCGCGGCCAGCTCCGCCTCCACGGGCGGCGCGCCGTTGATCAGGTGATGGACGGTGATCATCGCGGGCCCCGCGGCGCAGACCTCCGTGGAGATCGCGGACTCGTCGAGTTCGCCGCGCGCGGCGGCCAGCCGCAGGCTGTCCTCGATCGCCGCCAGATGGGGGCGCAGCATCCGGTCCCGGACCGTCACCACCAGGTCGGGGTGCCGCCCCCGCTCGCCCATCACCGCACCCAGCGCGGACCCGAGGTCACCGGCCAGGACCTGCTCGGTCATCCGGCGGAAATGCACGAGCAGGTCCTGACGAAGATCACCGGTGTCCACCGGCCCGCCGGTACCGGCCAGCGCGTCGGCGAGGGCGTCCAGGAGCAGCGCCTCCGGCGTGTCCCAGCGCCGGTAGAGCGGCATCCGGCCGGTACCGGCGCGGGAGGCGATGCCCTCCATGGTGAGCCTGCGGAAACCGACTTCCGCCACCTCGGCGAGCACGGCCCGATAGATCGCGTTCAGCAGGGCCTGACCGCGCCGCCGCACCTTCTTCACCTGCTCCGGCACCGGACCTCCGTTCTAGTTCTTCGGGGCCACCTCGACCCAGTGGCCGAACGTGCGCTCATCCGCCAACAGCTCGATCATGTACGAGGCGAGGTCCGCCCTGGGCATCGGCCGCCGGCCGCCCGTGCGCCCGAGATGTCCGCCGACCGCGTTCACATATTGTCCCGTGGCCGGTCCGTCGCTCAGCTTCGGCGCGCGTACCGCCGTCCAGTCGAGGTCTTCCGTCGTCCGTAGCGTGCGCTCCAGCAGCGCCATGTCGGCGTACACGGCGGGGATCAGGACCTTGGTGACGAACCCCACCATGAGCCGGTCCCTGATCGGAAGCTCCGGCCCTGGATCGACGCCCATCGACGTGATGCAGATCAACCGGCGGACCCCGGCCGCGCGCATCGCGGTGACCAGGTTCAGTCCGACCCCCGCGGAGTGCAGGGTGGTCGTGGCGCGGAACCGGTACGGCGCGCCCACCGCGCACAGCACCGCGTCCCGCCCCTCGACCGCGGCTCGCAGGTCGCCGGGGCGGGTCAGGTCGCCGCGCAGCACCGTCAGTCCGGGGCTGCGGACGGCCGGTCCCTGTGGATTCCTGGCAACGGCGGTGACCTCGTGGCCGCGGTCCAGCGCGAGCCGGACCAGATGCCGCCCGGTCCCGCCGGTGGCCCCGAACACGGTGACCTTCATCCGAGCAGCCTGCCCAGGACGTCCTTCAGGGCGACGGCGGGCGAGGGCGACGGCGTGCGGGCCCGCCAGGCGATGTGACCGTCCGGCCGGACCAGTACGGCTCCGCCGGGGCCCACGCCGTACCGGTCGTGGAACAGTCCGGCCGGGTCCGTGAGTTCGGCCCCGAAGCGGTACGCGGTCACCCCGCCGAGCCGCCCGGCGGCCTCCCGCCAGCCCACGCCCGCGGTGTCGGTGAGCAGCACGAGGTCGCGGCCGAACAGGTCGATGGTGGACTCCGCAGGGCCACCACCCCGCGTGACGGGCAGATGCGGCGCCCGGGTCCCCGGCCGCCCGGATGGCCGCCGTGGGTCCTCCAGCGACTCTTCCTCCGGCGGGTCCTCCTCCCCGGCCGGCACGGCGGACGACCGGTAGACGCCCCCCATCGCCACCGTGGCGTGATCCCGCGGCGCCCCTCTCTCCCCGGCCCCGTCCCCGGCGTGGAACCATGCCATCCGGCGTAGCGAGTCGTCCAGGCTGATCCGCGCGATGGGCAGCCGCTCGTCCTCGTAGGTGCCGAGCAGGGCGGCGCCCGCCCGGCCGGAGAGCACCGCGGCGAGCTTCCAGGCGAGGTTGTGCGCGTCGAGCACGCACGCCTGCCCGGCGAAGCCGCCGGTGGCCGGCCAGACGTGGGCCGCGTCGCCGACCAGGAAGACCCGTCCTTCGCCGAACCGCCGGGCCATCAGGGCGGCGATCCGCCAGCGCTGCACGCCGAGGATCTCCGGCCGCAGGCCGGGCAGGCCCACCGCGGCCCCGATCAACTCCGTGCAGCGTTCGTCGGTGAAGTCCTCGATCCGGTCCCGCGCGGGGTCGAAGTCGCAGCCGTACCCCCAGCGGTTCATCGCGCGGATGTGCAGGTCCCCGTGGCCCTCGGTGAGGCAGATCCTGATGTGCCGGCCGCGCAGGGCCGCGCCGAGGTCGGCCCGGAACAGCACGCCGAGCCGTTCGGCCAGCGTGCCCGGCCCCGAGCGGTCGATACCGAGGCGCTCCCTGATCGGGCTGCGCTCGCCGTCGCAGGCCAGCAGGTAGCCCGCGCGGACGGTGGTCGCCGTGCCGTCGGCGCGGTCGCGGATTATCGCGGTGACCCCGTCGCCGTCCTGCCGGAAGTCCATGAGTTCGGTGTGGAAGCGGATGTCCGCGCCCAGCTCTTCGGCCCGGGCGCGGAGCAGCGGCTCCACCTGGTCCTGGTCACAGATCGCGCCGAGCGTGGGCGTGTAGGGCCCGAGGTCGGCGTCCTCCCGTAGGTCGGGGTTGCTCTCGATCTCCTCGCCCGCGAGCGTGCGAGCCCTGATGAACCGCCCCTCCCGGCCCTCGAACTCGTCGAGCGCCCGGATCTGCGGCTCCAGCCCCACCTGGCGGAAGACCTCCATCACCCGCGGGAAGAGCCCGCTGAGGCGGGGGTGCCGGGAGTGTTCGGGGTGCCGCTCCACGAGCAGGCACGAAACCCCTTGATGCGCGAGGAACAGCGCGGCCGACAGGCCGCTCATCCCCCCGCCCGCGATCAGTACCGGTACTTCGAGCCAGGCCATCGCCACACCTCCATTAGAGACACCAAAGACTCTTATTAAGAGACATTAGCGTATCTAAGCAGCGGCTGGACGGGCCCCCGGAAACGAGCCGGCGGGGGCTGCGGAACGAGTTCTACCGGCCGTCGTTCCCCATGCCCCCGCCTATCGCGGTCCCGGACCGTTGATCAGCCGGCGACCGGGAGGTCGACCTCTGCCGGCACCGGTGCCGGGGCCGCCTCCTCGACCTTGTCCCGCCGCACCACGTCGGAGACGTCGGCCGGCTCGATCGCGTCGCCGTCCTGGGCCCCGTCCACGGCGCCGTCGTTCTGGTCGCCCAGGTCGCCGTTGTCGGCGCTCTGGTCGATGGAACCGGCGTCCTCGCCCGCGCCGCCGCACGCGACAGAGGCGACGTCCACCGTCTGCGACTTGCCCTCGCTGACCGGGACGGTCACCGCCATACCGGTGACGTTCAGCCGGCCGTCGGCCCCGCGCACCTGCTTGTTCAGCGTGACCGAAGCGGTGCCGGCCTTGCCGAGGTCCACCGGGATGGTGGTGTTGGGCGCGGGGTTCGCCTCGATCGGGCGGTCCCCGATACGGGCGCCGGCCAGGGTGGTGACCCCTTCGCCGCCCGTGCAGGTGGACTTGATGGCGTCCGCGGTGATCCGCTTCTCCAGCGTCCGGATGTGCGCCGCGCTGGCCTCGGAGCGGGACTCGTCCGCCGTGGCCAGCAGGCCGGTGGCGGTGATGAGCTGGTCTTCGTGACTGCCCAGCACGACCCGGCGGGCCGCCTGGCCCTGCGGCGACTCGACCCTCGGAATCGGCTTGATGTGCACCGGCCCGTTCGCCGAGAGCACGTGGGCGGTGGACGGCGAGTCGGTGCTCGCCTGTGAGGCCGACGCGGCGGCGCTCACCAGCGTCGAGGCGGCGGCGATGGCGAGTGCCGCGGCCCCGACGAGGTGTCTGCTGAGACCCATTTTCCCCCCTGTGGGTGACAGATTTCGAATGCGGCCAGGCGTGGTGCTCCGGCGGACGCCTAGCGCGTGATGATGACGACGGTGCCGAGCGGTACCCGCGACAGCGCTTCGAGCGCGCTGTCGGGCGCTCGGATGCACCCGTGACTGACGGCCCTGCCGAAGACCGACTTGTCGGGCCAGCCATGGAACGCAACGGTCCCCGGCCCGCCACCGTAGGAATCCAGCGTTGCGGAATGCGTTCCCGTGGGCATGACAGTCGAGCCGGACCCTTCCTGCCCGCGCAGCGACGCGAGCACGAAGGTCCGTCCCAGCGGAGTGGGCGTCTTGGGAGCGCCCACTCCGACGGTCCACCGGCCGATCGCCCGCCCGGACCTGTAGACCGTCAAACGCCGCGCCGCCCTTTCGACCTTCACCAGGTAGGGGGTACGGGCGACCTTGAGGCCGCCCCCCGCCCCGGAGATCCACCCCGTCGCGCGGTTGGGACGCGAAGGAAGAAGGACCCTGAGCCACCCTGGCACGGTCTGGACGACGGGCACCCACGTCGGGTTGCCGAGCTGCAGACTCGGCAACACCGCGACGGGCGGTCCGCCGGGACGCGCGTGGACCGGCCGATCTCCGACCGGATGAACCACCACACCCGTCCCCTCCGAAAGCGGCGCGGTGTCCCGCGCCACTCCGCCCAGCGCCGTGAACGTGGTCGCCTGCGGCAGGAAGGTCATCCCCGCCTCGGGCGACACGCCCGAACCCGCCGCGAACAACATGAGCACGGCCACGATGGAGATGCCGCCGTACGGTCTCCTCCTCGCCGCTCGCTGGCTCATGAAAGCTCCCCTGCTGGCTGTCCGACCGGGGGAGACTATCGAGGCCCCGATCGGCCGATCAGCCGCACGGACAAGTGCAGACCCAGCGTTTACGGGCCACTGGCACACGCCCCTTCGGCCCTGCCCTCCGCAGAACCGGCCTTGCCCAGCCCGCGGGCCGCCGTTCGAGGCCGCAGGAAGATGTCCGGAACACGAAGAGGGCGGCCCCCGATGGGAGCCGCCCGCTTTGTCGCGCCGTGGTGGCGCTGGTGACGCTGTGGTGACGTGGACTCAGAAGTCCATGTCGCCGCCGCCGCCCGGCATGGCCGGAGCCTTCTCCTTCTCCGGCTTCTCGGCGATGACGGCCTCGGTGGTCAGGAACAGCGCCGCGATCGACGCAGCGTTCTGCAGCGCCGAACGGGTCACCTTCGCCGGGTCCAGAATGCCCGCCTTGAACATGTTGACGTACTCACCCGTCGCCGCGTTCAGGCCCTCACCCGGAGTCAGGTTGCGCACCTTCTCCACGACAACGCCGCCCTCAAGACCCGCGTTGACCGCGATCTGCTTCAGCGGCTCCTCAAGCGACTTGCGCACGATCGCCGCGCCCGTCGCCTCATCATCGCCCGACAGCTCCAGCTTTTCGAACGCCTTGGTGCCGGCCTGCAGCAGCGCCACACCACCGCCGGGCACGATGCCCTCTTCCACGGCCGCCTTGGCGTTGCGGACCGCGTCCTCGATGCGGTGCTTGCGCTCCTTCAGCTCGACCTCGGTCGCCGCACCGGCCTTGATCACCGCAACGCCGCCGGCCAGCTTGGCCAGCCGCTCCTGCAGCTTCTCGCGGTCGTAGTCGGAGTCGGTGTTGTCGATCTCGGCGCGGATCTGGTTCACCCGGCCCGCGATCTGCTCGGCGTCACCGGCGCCGTCCACGATCGTGGTCTCGTCCTTGGTCACCACGATCTTCCGCGCCCGGCCCAGCAGGTCCAGGCCCGCGGTCTCCAGCTTCAGGCCCAGCTCCTCGGAGACCACCTGGCCGCCGGTCAGCGTGGCGATGTCGCCCAGCATGGCCTTGCGGCGGTCACCGAAGCCCGGCGCCTTGACCGCGACGGAGCGGAACAGGCCACGGATCTTGTTGACCACGAGGGTGGCCAGGGCCTCGCCCTCGATGTCCTCGGCGATGATGACCAGCGGCTTGCCGGCCTGCACGACCTTGTCGAGCAGCGGCAGCAGGTCCTTGTTGGCCGAGATCTTGGAGTTGACGATGAGGATGTAGGCGTCCTCGAAGACCGCCTCCATGCGCTCGGGGTCGGTCACGAAGTAGCCCGAGACGTAGCCCTTGTCGAAGCGCATGCCCTCGGTGAGCTCAAGCTCCAGCCCGAAGGTGTTGCTCTCCTCGACGGTGATGACGCCTTCCTTGCCGACCTTGTCCATCGCCTCGGCGATGAGCGAGCCGATCTCGGGGTCGGCGGCGGAGATGGAGGCGGTGGAGGCGATCTGCTCCTTGGTCTCCACGTCCTTGGCCAGCTTGGACAGCTCCTCGCTGACCCGCTCCACGGCCGCCTCGATGCCCTTCTTCAGAGCCATCGGGTTGGCGCCCGCAGCAACGTTGCGCAGCCCCTCGCGCACCAGCGCCTGGGCGAGCACGGTGGCCGTGGTGGTGCCGTCACCTGCGACGTCGTCGGTCTTCTTCGCGACCTCCTTGACGAGCTCGGCCCCGATCTTCTCCCACGGGTCCTCGAGCTCGATCTCCTTGGCGATCGAGACACCGTCGTTGGTGATCGTGGGGGCGCCCCACTTCTTCTCCAGCACGACGTTGCGGCCCTTGGGCCCAAGGGTCACCTTCACGGCGTCGGCGAGCTGGTTCATACCGCGCTCGAGACCGCGCCGGGCGTCCTCGTTAAACGCGATCATCTTGGCTGCCATAAGGCTAGACCTCCCAGATACAGGGTGGCTTGCAGCGGATCGAGCCGACGCCCGCGACGGCATGTGGACCCGCTTCCGCACGACACCGGACGTCGTGGTCGGCGAGGCCCCATCGCCTCGATCCCGGTTTGTCACTCTCGACAGGAGAGTGCCAACGAACTGTTTAGCACTCTACCCCAGGGAGTGCAAGCGCGAACCCTTGTGACCTGCTGACCTGCCGATCTCTCACCCCTTCCGGGCCGCCCCCGCGCGCCGCCCGCAACGCTGATCCGCCGGTGGCCTGGTGAGGGTCACCGGCCACCGGCGGATCTGGATACGGCGTGCGTTTGTGTGATTGTGCAGTTTTTGCGGTAAGGGAAGGGACCGGACTGCGGAAAGGGGAAGGTCCGGCCCCTTCGGGTGGGCCGATGGCATCCGGCGGAACCGCGCGGACTGCGCTGCCGCACGCTTTCCGGACACACCGGCCCACCAGACGTTCCACGTGTGGATGACCCGCCTCACCTGCCCGGCGGCTCGGGGTCACCCTCGACGCCGACGGGCCGGCTATGCGGCTCAGACCGTCCGGACGGACTCAGCCTGGGGCCCCTTCTGCCCCTGGGTGATCTCGAACTCCACCCGCTGGCCCTGCTCCAACGAACGGTAACCGTCCATCATGATTGCCGAGTAATGGACAAACACATCCTTACCACCGTCTACCGCGATGAAGCCGTAGCCCTTGTCCGCGTTGAACCACTTGACGGTGCCCTGCGCCACTTTCCGACTCCTCTTGCTGGGCTCCGGGCCGCACCCATTCCTCTGCGCGGCCCGCGATCTCCGAGGCGGAGATAGAGCCGGAAGTATGGAACTCCCGGATAGTTGGGAGACCAACTTCTTACTCGTACTCGGCTACGTCGATCGAACTCGACCATACCTGTGGGACGGCATTGAGCAACAGAGTCAGGGCGCAAACTCACTCTTGACGTTCGCTCATAGCTTGTTGAGAGAATTTTCTTCCATCGAATCTATGGTTAAATCTTGCACCATTACCTATGACGGAATGGAACAGTGCCCGCTTAGCCGCCCGTCTTGGGGCGCCCCGGGCGGAGACTTCCGGGGCCATAACCCCATTCCCTCCACGGACTGCGACGCTTCCCGCACAACCCGCACACAGCACCCCAACCCCCTCGCCCCATTATGGGCCCCCACCCGATGTAATGAAGTGGTTGGAGTTCCGTAACCGCCACCGGCGGGCCCAGGCGTCTCCTAGCAGGTCGGGGCGCTTCCCGGGAGCGGGAGGCGGTGTCGAGCGGGCGTCCGGGCGCACCGAACGCGAATGACCCTCACCTCTGACGCAGTGCGGAAATAGCGGTACGCAAACACACGAATACCCATCAGTCACACTCGGGTCTGACAGGTGAGTCAGAGGTGACCGACCGGGGTCTTGGGCAATAGGGCCGGTAAGCCCTCGTGCCACAAGTCACCTCGGCACCGGCCGGCCCAGGGGACGGCCAATCCCGCCCGCCCGCCGGTGGGCGGAAGCCCGGTACGGGCCCTGGCGGGAATGGTGAGCGGGGCGCACCGAATACGGCCACGGCCGGTGGTGAAGGCGTGCCAGTCAAGGGCCGACATCCGTAATAGTGCCGATTACCGAGGCGCGGGTATCACGCGCCGGACGGGCTTTTAGCCGAGCTCACCGCCCGTCTTGAGGCTCGTGGGGCCGCAGCGGGGCAAGGTGCGATGGCGGCGACATGCGGGCAGGTCAGAGCGGGCCCCATACCGGGGCGGCACATTCGGCGGAGGCACGCGCATGGCTCGGCCACGAAGAACGATCTACCCGCCGCCCCGCCGGTCAACCGGCCTGGGCCCGCGAGCCGGGCGCGTCCGCGTCTCCAGGCTCCCCAGGGCGGGCCTCAGGCGTCAAAGGGTCATCAAAAGGCACGTAGAAGCACAGGTACGGCAGTCGGCTCCGAGTGCCGGGGAATCATGCCATTTCGGTATCGGAGCGAGCGACGCCGTACTGTCGGCTCTCGCCCGCTCCCTCCCCGAACACCGAAATGTACCGCTGAGGACACCCTCAGCGGGCGCCTCCCGCGACCGCCGGGATGACGGAGACCTGAACTCCGTCGGGCGTCGCCGTGTCCAGGCCCTCCGCGAAACGGACGTCCTCATCCCCCACATACACGTTCACAAAACGCCGGATCTTTCCGGATTCGTCGAGGATGCGGGCCCCGATGCCCGGGTAGTCCGCGTCCAGCTTCTGGAAGACCTCGCGCAGCGTCGCGCCCTCCCCGCCGACTTCCGCCGCCCCATCGGTGTATGTGCGCAGAATCGTCGGAATACGCACGGAAACGCTCATTTTCGGCTCACTTTCTCGTCAGATATGCGGTTCACTCGGCAACGGTCGCGCGGAAGGCGTCGAGAGACGGGCGGATCACCGCCGAGGGACGGGCGTGCGCCGCGACCGCGTCGAGGGTCTTCAGGCCGTCGCCGGTGTTGAGGACCACCGTCTCGGCCTCGGGGTCGAGGCGGCCCTCGCGGGCCAGCTTGGTCAGCACCCCGACGGTCACGCCGCCCGCCGTCTCGGCGAAGATGCCCTCGGTGCGCGCCAGCAGCCGGATCGCGTCCACGATCTGGTCGTCGGTGACATCCTCCACCACCCCGCCGGTACGGCGGACGATGTCCAGCACGTACGGCGCGTCCGCCGGGTTGCCGATGGCCAGCGACTTGGCGATGGTGTCCGGCTTGACGGGCTTGATCACGTCATGCCCGGCGCGGAACGCCGTCGCCACCGGCGCGCACCCCGCCGCCTGCGCCCCGATGACCTTGTAGGGCCGGTCCTCGACCAGGCCCAGCTTGATCAGCTCGGCGAAGCCCTTGTCGATCTTGGTGAGCTGCGAGCCGGAGGCGATCGGGATCACGATCTGCTCGGGCAGCCGCCACCCGAGCTGTTCGGCGATCTCGTAGGCGAGGGTCTTGGAGCCCTCGGCGTAGTAGGGCCGCAGGTTGACGTTGACGAATCCCCACTTGTCGCCCAGCGGGTCGCCGATCAGCTCCGAGCAGAAGCGGTTGACCTCGTCGTAGGTGCCCTCGATGCCGACGAGCCTGCCGCCGTACACCGACCCCATGACCACTTTGGCCTGCTCCAGGTCGGCGGGAATGAACACGCAGGCGTCGAGCCCGGCCCGCGCCGCCGCCGCCGTGACCGCGCCCGCGAGGTTGCCCGTCGAGGAGCAGGACAGGGTGTGGAAGCCGAAGTTGCGGGCGGCCTCGACGGCGATGGCCACCACACGGTCCTTGAAGGAGTGGGTGGGATTGCCCGAGTCGTCCTTGATGTGCAGCGAGCGCAGGCCCAGCTCGGCGGCCAGCCGGTCGGCCCGCACCAGCTTGGTCCAGCCGGGGGCCAGGTTGGGCTTGTCCGCCACGTCGGCGGGCACCGGGAGCAGCGCGCGGTACCGCCACACGCTGGTCGGCCCGGCCTCGATCTGCTCGCGGCTGACCGGCCCGAACTCGTACGCGACCTCCAGAGGGCCGAAACACTCGATACAGGCGAAGTCGGGGCCGAGGTCGTAGCGGGTGCCGCACTCGCGGCAGGAGAGTGCCACGGCGGCGCCGAAGTCGGTGGTGGCGGGCTTGGTGTGTGTCGCGAGCACCATGGAAGCGAGGCCTTTCCCTCATCTTCGCCTGCGACCACCTTGATCACAGGCCGGATTTGGCACCTGTCCCGGCCGGCCTCTCGCCATGTCGCGAGCGCTGATCTCCGGGAAGGTTGCCGGGGCTTCGCAGGGCCGGTCCCTCCACCCCTCTGGATGAGCAATATGAAGTTGTGAAGTCTGGCGAGCCTGATGGACAGGCTCGCTCGCACTCTACCCGGCAACCGGACATCCGTGACGAAGCATCTCAGCATTCAAGACGGCCGCCGTCCAGAAACCGGCTGAGGTCAGCCTCCGTAGGCGTCGCCCAGAGCCGCCTGAACGAACTTGCGCGCCTGGTGGATGCGTGACTTGGCGGTGCCGAGCGGGATCTGGAGCTGCTCCGCCACCTCCGCGTAGTCGAGCTGGCAGATGTCACGTAACACCAGCGCCTGCGCGAGGTCCGGTTTGTCGGCCTCCAGGGCCTCCATGGCGTCGAGCAGGTCAAGTCGCGACCCCGCGATCACGCTCACCCTGCGGACGTCCGGACGCTGCATGGGCAGCTCGTCCGAACTCTGCTCGGCCGCCCGGCGCTTGAGCGTGCGGTACGTCGTGCGCGCGCAGTTGGCCGTCACGATGTGCAGCCAGGTGCTGAACCGGGCCCGCCCCTCGAACCGGCCGATGTTGCGCGCCACCGCCAGCAACGTGTCCTGGCACGCCTCCTCGGCGTCCTGGTGGTAAGGAAGGATGCGGCCGCAGTGCCGCAGCACGTCGGGCTCGATCCGCCGCAACAGCTCGCCGAGTGCCCGGTGGTCACCCTGCGCGGCGGCGCGGGCCAGTTGCTCGGTCGTCTCGTCCAGCGCCATTCGGGTCCCCATCAGCCGTGAGTCCTGGACATCCTATGGTCAGGGATCAGGGTTGGTTAACCTTCCCGCAAGCGTCCCACGGCGAAGGAACGGTGGTCCAACGTTGAACGCTGTCCTGGTGGCCTCCAACCGCGGCCCGGTCTCCTTCACCCTGTCCGAGGGCGGCGAGCTGACCATGCGCAGGGGCGGCGGCGGCCTGGTCTCCGGCCTGTCCGGGGTGGTCAAGCAGATGGACGTGCTGTGGGTGTGCGCGGCGCTGTCCGACGGCGACCGCTCCGCCGTACGCCTGGCGCCCGGCGGACGCCTGGACCGCGCCGGATACGACACCGGCCCGCTGCGCATGCTGGACATCCCGCCCGCGACCTTCCACCGGGCCTACAACGCGGTCGCCAACTCGACCCTGTGGTTCGTCAACCACCTGCTCTACGACACGCCCAACAAGCCGCACTTCGACGGCAGGTTCCGCCGCGAGTGGGAGTCCTACCAGTCCTACAACGCGGCGTTCGCGCTGGCGCTCGCCGAGCAGGCCGGGCCGGGCGCGCGGGTGATGATCCAGGACTACCACCTCACGCTGGCCCCCGCGATGCTCCGCGGCGAACGCCCCGACGTGCGGATCGCGCACTTCTCGCACACGCCGTGGGCCCCGCCCGAGTACTTCGCGCTGCTGCCCGACGACGTGGGGATCGAGGTGCTGTCCGGCATCCTGGGGGCCGACCACGCGGGGTTCCTGACCGAGCGGTGGGCGGCGGCGTTCATGGACTGCTGCGAGGTCGTGCTCGGGGCGCGGGTGGACCGCGCCCGTCGTACCGTCGTCCACCAGGGCCGGACGACCAAGATCGGCGTGCACGGGCTCGGCGTGGACGGCGAGGCCCTGTGGGCGCGGGCGCTGGAGCCGGACGTCGAGTCGCACATGGCCGCGCTGCGCCAGCGGGTCGGGGGCTGCCGGCTGATCGTCCGGATCGACCGCACCGAGCTGTCCAAGAACATCGTGCGCGGCCTGCTGTCCTACCGGGAGTTCCTGGCGCAGCACCCGGAGTGGCACGGCCGGGTCGTCCATCTGGCCTTCGCCTACCCGTCGCGGCACGACCTGCCGGAGTACCGGGAGTACACCGCGGCGGTGCAGCGCTGCGCCAAGGAGATCGAGGACGACTACGCCACCGAGGACTGGGACCCGCTGATCCTCAACGTCCACGACGACTACCCGCGCTCGCTGGCCGCCTACCGGATGGCCGACGTGCTGCTGGTCAACCCCATCCGCGACGGGATGAACCTGGTGGCCAAGGAGGGCCCGATCCTGTCACCGCGCTCGGCGCTGGTGCTCTCCCGTGAGGCGGGCGCGGCGGCCGAGCTGGGCCGGGACGCGATCCTGGTCAACCCCTACGACGTCTCCGGCACCGCACGGGCCCTGCACGAGGGCCTGACGATGCCGGAGGAGGAACGCGCGCGCAGGGGCGAACGGCTGCGCGAGGCGGCGACCGCGCTGCCGCCCGCCGCGTGGTTCAGTCAGCAGCTCGACGCCCTGGACGGCTGACCGCCCCGGCCAGCGCCCGCAGCAGCGCCACCACGCCGTCGGGGCCGTCCACGATGATGTCGGCGCGCTCGCTCAGCGCGGTGACCTCGGCCGAGCCGCTGCACACGGTCACGCCGGGCAGGCCGGACTGGCGTACCGCGTCGAAGGCGGCCAGGTCGCCCAGGTCGTCGCCGACGTACATCACCGAGCGGGCGGACCGCTCGGCCAGGAAGGCGGACAGCGCGTCGCCCTTGTCCGTGCCAGGTGGGCGCAGCTCCAGGACCAGCCGCCCCGGCTCGACGATCAGGTCGTGCCGGGCGGCGAGCGCGGCGAGCGGCTCGGTCAGCGCCGCGAACGCGGCGGCCGGGTCGGCGGTGCGGCGCGTGTGCACGGCCAGCGCCCTGCCCTTGTCCTCGACCCAGGCGTCCGGCACCCCGGCCGCGGCCAGGACCTCCGGCAGCGCGGCACGGACCGCCGCCACGCCCGCCGGCGGCGGCGGCGAGGCCAGCTCCCCGGCCTCCCAGCGCTCCACGCCGTACTGCCCGAGCACGACCAGCCCCGGCACGTCGGCCAGCGCGGCGTCCGCGCCGCCGCCGTACTCGATCACGGAGGCCGCCGGGCGGCCGGTCAGGACCAGGACGGTGCCCACGGCCGCGCCCAGGGTGGCGAGCACGCCGGGGGCGGCGGGATGCACGCGGGCGGCGGCGGGGTCGGCCACGATCGGCGACAGCGTGCCGTCGAAGTCGAGCCCGACGACCGCGCCGGAGGGATCGGCCAGGATCTTGTCGAGCCCCACGGACCCCGCGGCCGTACGCGGCCACGGCAGCTCCGCGGACGGGGCCTCAGGTTGGTCGCTCATCCGCTTCCCTTACCCGGACCGTCACGGACGCATGCCGAGCCGGCGGGCGGCCCGCTCGCGCTGCCTGGCGGCGCGCAGCCGGCGCAGCCGCTTGATCAGCATCGGGTCGTGGGCCAGCGCCTCCTGGCGCTCGACCAGCTCGCCGAGGAGCTGGTAGTAGCGGGTGGCGGAGAATCCGAAAGCCTCGCGGATCGCCTGTTCCTTGGCGCCCGCGTAGCGCCACCACTGGCGCTCGAAGGCCAGGATGTCGCGGTCGCGTTCGCTGAGCCCGTCAATGATCTGTGCTTCTTCGGGAGCGTCATCGGGGGTGTCACTGTCACCGTCCACCGGCGCAGTGTCCATACTGTCCTCCTCGGTCGGGCCCGCGACGGTCACGTCACGAGCGCGCGGCCCGCAGCCATCGTAGTCGGCAATTTGCGGGCCTTCATGGGGGTTGTACAGACTTGGTGGCCGCGCCCGCGGGCAAGGGGCCGGGCGGGACCCGGTAATGCCCGCCCCAAATTGCGGGCCCAATCTCACTACCCTGGGTATCGGTTTGTTCACCGATACGCCGCGTCGGCGCGCGCTCGCATGTCAGAATGAGGCCGGCACCAGCGGATGATCGGGGAGCGGGCCCGTGAGCCGCGGCCTGATCCGTTTTGGCGAGGGCGCTCTTGACCGAAGCACGTGACACACGTCGCCGCGGCGCACACCGCAAACGCCGCCCGTGGCCGGTGTGGGCGTTCCTCCGCAGGCCGTACACACTGCCCGTCGTCCTCGCCGCGGCGGTCGGCCTGATCGCGCACTCCTGGCCGCCCGCGCACAGCGGCACCGGCGCCCCGGTGGCCGACCGCTGGCGTTCCTGGCCCGCCGCGCGCATCTTCCCCGCCACGCTGCCGGGCACCAGCCCGTCGGGGGCCACCGTCCGCTACCGGCTGACCGGGGTCGCCGCGGAGGCCCCCTGCGCGCGGGCGCTGCAACCGGCCGCGGCCAAGGCGCTGAGCCGGCTCGGCTGCCTGACCACGCTGCGCGCGACCTACTCCGACAGCACGCAGACCTACGTCGCCACGGCCGGGATCGCGGTGCTGTCCGACTCGGCGGCGGAGGCGTCCTCGCGGGTCGCGCGGCGGCTCGCCACGCAGCGGTCGGGGCGGCCCCGGCTGCGCCCGTCCACGGTCCGCCCGGCGGGCTTCGCGGGCGGCGCGGCGGAGGGGTTCGGCGAACGCCAGTACATCGCGGGGGCGCTGGCCGCGGGCGAACACCGTTACGTGGTGCTCACCTCGGCCGGTTACGCCGACGGCCGCCCGTACACCGCGGGCTCCCCCATCGACGGCCGGCTGCCCCGGCTGGCCCGTGAGCTGGCCGTCACCCTGCACCGGGACCTCACCCGGTGAGGCCGCTCCGCCCGCCCGCGCCGATCGCCCTGGCGGCGGCGCTGTTCGCGCTGCCCGCCCTGGTCGCGGCCGTGCCGGACACCCCGGTCCGCGCCGACGACGTCGGTACGGCGGCACGCGCCAAACAGTGGCCGCTCACCGCGTTACGCGCGGCCGAAGCCTGGCGGCACACCCGCGGCGAGGGCGTACTGGTCGCGGTCCTCGACACCGGCGTCGATCCCCGCCACCCCGACCTCGCGGGCGCGGTCACCGTGGGCCCCGACTTCACCGGCGGCCGGGGCGCGTCGCGCTACTCCGGCCACCACGGCACCTCGATGGCCAGCCTGATCGCCGGGCGCGGGCACGGCGACCGCGACGCGAGCGGCGTGCTCGGCGTCGCCCCCGAGGCGCGGGTGCTGTCCGTGCGGGTCACCCTGGAGAACGACGACCCGCAGCGCAAACGCCTCGCCGGGCGCGGCACCAACGCGCTGGCCAAGGGCATCCGCTACGCCACCGACCACGGGGCCGACGTGATCAGCATGTCGCTCGGCGGCGGCAGCGGCACCTGGGAGGGCTCGGCCGCCGAGGAGGAGGCCGTCCAGTACGCGATCGACCAGGGCGTGGTGCTGGTCGCCTCCTCCGGCAACGACGGCGCGAGCGGCAACAGGAAGAACTTCCCGGCCGCCTACCCCGGGGTGATCGCGGTGGGCGCGGTGGACGAGTCGCTGCGGGTGCCCCGGTTCTCCAACCGTCAGGAGTACCTCTCGGTGGTCGCGCCGGGGGCGCGGATCGTCAGCGCGGACGGCCCCGACTCCTACGTGGTGGGCGACGGCACCAGTTCGGCGGCGGCCATGGTCGCGGGCGTCGTGTCGCTGGTCCGCGCGCGGTACCCGGAGCTGTCCCCCGCGCAGGTGCGCCGGGCGGTGGAACGCGGGACCGCGCGCCGCCCCGCCGCCGGTCACGACTCGGCGTACGGGCACGGCGTGGTCCGCGCGGACCTCGCGCTGGAACAGGCCGGGCGATACGCCAGACGCCGGGTCACCGGGGGGCTGCTGACGCCTATGGGTAACGGACACGCCCGGGATGCAGATGAGCCCGAATTCACACAAAGTCCGGCGAACGCGCGATCACCGGCGATTCGCCCCGGCGGGCCGCCCTCCGGCCCCGTCTACTTCGGCGGCGGTCCCCCACCGGACGACTCGACGCCCTCCCGGCGGCTGGTGGGGGCGGCGTTGATCCTGGTCAGCGTGCTGCTCGGGGTGAGCATCGCGGTCCGCGACCGGCGCGGCAGCCGGTCCGCGCGCAGCCGCTGAACGGCCCGCCGAATGGATCTATAGCGGGGTTGTCAAGGGATGTTGGCGGAGGTGCCCGTATGCCAATATTGGCCCCATGAGCGCGCTCCGCACCGCAGGCGTCCCGGACAGCTCCGCAGTCTTCCACGAGATCCTCGCCGAGCTGGCACGCATCGAACAGGGCGTTTCCTCCGACCCGGCCTTCGACGAACGCACCAAGGCCGAAGGCCGCGCCTGGGCGTTCTCGCTGCTGCGCGTGGCGCTCGACACACAGGTATGGGCGCATCCGCACCGGCCGCGCTTCACCGACATCGTCTGGCCGTACGCCAAGTGGGGCGGCGACAACGCCGACGCCTACTTCTGCTTCACGCCGCTGGACCCGGAGCGCACGTACCTGATCACCGGGCAGCGCGCCGACGCCGCGTACATGTCGCTCACCCTGTACGGCGGGCCCGACGACGGCCGCTACGCCGAACGGATCGTCGCCACCGCCAACGACCGGACCCTGCGCTTCGGCGCGGACGGCTCCTTCGAGCTGATCCTCTCGCCCGACGACCCGCCGCAGGACAGCGCCGCCAACTGGCTGCGCCTCGAATCCGACGTGGTGTGCGCGATCACCCGCGACTACCTCGTGTCCCCGGAGACCGGCCGCCGGGCCACCTGGAGCATCGAGTGCCTGGACGCGCCCGACGACCCGCCCAGGGAGACCGACGCCGACCTCGCCCGTCGGTTCACGGCGGCGCTCACCTGGCTGCGCGAGCAGTCCACGCTGGTGCTGCCGCTGGTGGAGGAGAACGACGTCGCCGAGCCCTACCCGGTGCCCACCACGACCTTCGGGTGGGCGGCGGGCGACGCGGCGTACGCGATGGGGTCCTTCGACCTGCGGCCGGGGGAGGCGCTGCTGATCGAGGGGCGCTCGCCGGAGTGCGCCTTCTGGAACATGTGCCTGTGGAACCCGTTCCAGCACACGTACGACTACGCGTGGGAGCGGGTGACCATCAACGGCGGGCAGGTGGAGTACGAGCCGGACGGCTCCTGGCGCATCGTGATCTCCGCCACCGACCCCGGCATGCCCAACTGGGTCTCCACCGCAGGCCACGAACGCGGCCGCATCTGGTTCCGCTGGTTCCTCCCCGACCACACCCCCGAACGCCCCCTGACGAAGGTGATCAAAGTCTGAGCTGTGTTTATGGCGCTCGCTGTGCTCATGGCGCTCGCTCCGCTCGCGCGGGGCCCGGGCGCCCTCAAGGCCGCGCCCTCCACTCCTCCTGCCCATGGCGACGCTGGCGCGTCGCGGCGAGGGCGCTGATAACCGGCGCGCTTCCCTCGTCGCTCGCTCCCTCACTCCATCGCTCGTCACTCCGGACACGACCGCGCCCGGGCCGTGCGTGGTTGCGGCAGGCGCGTCACTAAGAAGTGCCTAAAGCGCTCGCTCCGCTCGCGCGGGGTGGCGGTCGGCGTGGGCCTTGTTCGAGCACAGCGGGCGTAATGGACGGATCAAGTCGGGGCCTGAGGTACTGGGGTGGGTGCGAGGCTGTCGGGGACATATCGCATCCACCCGGGGACGTTCTGTGATCACACGTGCCCCGGGAGAGCTTCGGGGGAAGTAGCAAATGATCCGACGCATTTTCGTCGCGACCGCCATCGTCGGCATGGCCGCGTTCGGTACGGCCGGGGTCGCGTCCGCGGTGGCGCAGGACCCGCTGGGGGATCTGGTCGGCATGGTGACCGGCCTCACCAACGGCAGCGCCCTGGGCGGCGTGGCCGGTGGGGCGGTCGGCGGGGCCACCGGTGCCGCCGCCGGAGCGGCGGGCGCGGCCGGGGCGGCCGCCGGCCGCTGACCGCCGGCGCCAACGGCGAACCAACGGCTGAGCCCTCCACAAGACCGGCCTGTGGAGGGCTCAGACGCGTTATTCCAGCCCGCGTCAGGCGTGCACGACGTCCTGGGTCTCGGCGAAGTGACAGGCGCTCTCGTGGGCCGTGCCGGTGCGGATCTCCAGCAGCGGCTCCTCCTTGGCGCAGATCTCCTGCGCCTTCCAGCAACGGGTGCGGAAGCGGCAGCCCGAGGGCGGGTTCGCCGGGGACGGCGGGTCGCCCTGCAAGATGATCCGCTCCCGCGCCTCGCGGCCCTCCGGGTCGGGGACCGGTACGGCGGAGAGCAACGCCTGCGTGTAGGGATGGGCGGGCTTGTCGTAGATCTCGGTGTCCTTACCGAGTTCGACGAGCTTGCCCAGGTACATCACCGCGACCCGGTCGGAGATGTGGCGCACCACCGACAGGTCGTGGGCGATGAAGATGTACGCCAGGTTGAACTCGTTCTGCAGCCGCTCCAGCAGGTTGATCACCTGGGCCTGGATGGACACGTCGAGCGCGGAGACCGGCTCGTCACAGATGATGATCTCCGGCTGGAGCGCCAGGCCCCTGGCGATCCCGATGCGCTGCCGCTGGCCGCCGGAGAACTGGTGCGGGTAGCGGTTGATGTGGTCGGGGTTGAGACCGACCACCTCCAGCAGTTCCTGCACCTTGCGCCGCCGGTCGCCCTTCGGGGCCACGTCGGGGTGGATCTCGTACGGCTCGCCGATGATGTCGCCGACCGTCATCCTCGGGTTGAGCGAGGTGTACGGGTCCTGCATCACCATCTGCACGTTGCGGCGCATCCGCTTCAGCGCGCCGCCCCTGGCGGCGGCCATGTCCTCGCCGTTGATCTTCACGCTGCCCGACGTCGGCCGCTCCAGCGCCATCAGCACCTTGGCCAGCGTGGACTTGCCGCAACCCGACTCGCCCACGACGCCCAGGGTCTCGCCCCTGTGCAGGTCGAAGGAGACGCCGTCCACGGCCTTGATCTGGCCGATCTGCCGCTTGAAGATGATCCCCTGGGTCAGCGGGAAGTGCTTGACCAGGTCACGGACCTCAAGGACCCGTTCACCCGTGGCTGCCATCGAGGACCTCCCTCCAGTAGTGGCACGCGCTGTTGCGGTCCAGGTTGATCTCGTTCAGCGGGGGGACGTCGGTGACGCAGTTGTCCTGCCGGTACGGGCAGCGCGGGTGGAAGGCGCAGCCCGAGGGCATGTCCAGCAGGTTGGGCGGAAGCCCCTTGATCGCGTAGAGCTCCTGGCCCTTCAGGTCCACGCGGGGGATCGACTCCAGCAGGCCCTTGGTGTAGGGGTGGCCGGGGTTCTTGTAGATGTCGCGTACGGGGGCGTTCTCGACGATGCGCCCGGCGTACATGACGGCGATCTTGTCGGCGACGTCCGCCACCACCCCGAGGTCGTGGGTGATGAGGATCAGGCCCATGTTGCTCTCGCGCTGGAGTTCGGCGAGCAGTTCCATGATCTGGGCCTGCACCGTCACGTCCAGCGCGGTGGTGGGCTCGTCGGCGATCAGTACCTCGGGGTCCAGCGCGATGGACATCGCGATCATGATGCGCTGCCGCATACCGCCGGAGAACTGGTGCGGGTAGTCGTTCACCCGCTGCTTGGCGCCCGGGATGCGGACCCGTTCCATCAGTTCCACGGCCTTCTTCAGCGCGTCGCGCTTGGACATGCCGCGGTGGACCCGGAACATCTCACTGATCTGCCAGCCCACGGTGAAGACCGGGTTGAGCGCGGACAGCGCGTCCTGGAAGATCATGGCGATCCGCTGGCCGCGGATCTGGGCGCGGGCGTCCTCGCTCAGTTTGAGCAGGTCCGTCCCGCGGAACTTGATCGATCCCTGGGGGATCCTGGCCGGCGGCATGTCGAGGATGCCCATGATGGCCTGAGCGGTCACCGACTTGCCGGACCCGGATTCGCCGAGCACCGCCAGGCTCTCACCGGGCATGAGCGAGTAGCTCACCCCGTTGACGGCCTTGACCAGCCCCGCTCTGGTGACGAACTCCACATGGAGATCGTCCACCTCAAGCAGTGCGTCGTTGCCCAGCCCTCCCTCGGCGGGCAACACATCGGTGGCGGTTGTCTTCGCGGATTTCACGGATCCCCCTTATCGCAACTTCGGATCGAGCGCGTCGCGGACGGCGTCGCCGAGCATGATGAACGCCAGGACGGTGATGCTGAGGAAGATCGACGGGAAGATCAGCGGGTGCCACGCCTCCAGGAAGCGGTCGCGGGCATCGGCGATCATCAGGCCCCAGGAGATCTCCGGCGACTGGATGCCGACTCCGAGGTAGGACAGCGCCGCCTCGGCCGCGATGAACCCGCCCAGGTTGATCATCGCGATGACGATCACGGGGGCGAGCGCGTTCGGCAGGATGTGCCGGAACATGATCCGGCCGGCGCCCGCGCCGAGCGCCCGTGCGGCCACGACGTAGTCCTGGTTCTTGGCGGTGATCACCGCCGCGCGCATGATGCGGAACGTCATCGGCCAGGCCAGCACCGAAAGCGCCAGCATCACCGTCCATACGTTGCCCTTGCCGAAGACCACCAGGATCAGCAGCGCGCCCAGAATCACCGGGATGGCGAAGAAGATCTCGGTCGTCCTGGAGAGGATCACGTCGGTCGCGCCGCTACGGAACCCGGCGATCAGCCCGAGCAGGCCACCGAACACCGCGGTGACGATCATCGTGGTCACGCCGACCAGGATCGAGACCCGGGCGCCGTAGATCGTCTTGGCGAAGACGTCGCAGCCCTGGTTGTCCTGCCCGAACAGATGGCCCGCGCTGGGGGGCGTGCGGGCGTCCATGAGCTGGCAGGTGACCGCGTCGTACGGGTTCACCGAAGTAAACAGTTGCGGGAAGATCGCCATGACCACCAAGATGAAAATCATGATGGCCGAGCCGATGAAGAGCGGCCGGCGGCGCAGGTCGTACCACGCGTCGGTCCACAGGCTGGCGGGCTTGCCCTCCTTCTTCTGCTTGGTCTTCGGCTGCGCCGACGGCGGCACGCCGGGCTGCGCGGTGTCGGGGGCTGTGGCCGGGGCGACCTGGTCCAGAGCTTCGCGCTGCTGGGTCTCAGGGTCCATGGGGCCTGCGGGTCGAATGTCACTCATAGCGGATCCTCGGGTCCAGCACAGCGTAGAGCAGGTCGACGACCAGGTTGGCCAGGATGTACACGAGCACCAGGATGGTGATGATGCCTACCACCACCGGTTGTTGTCGTTCGTGTACCGATCTGAACAGCTCTTGCCCGATTCCGGGGATGTTGAAGATCGACTCTGTGATCACCGCGCCGCCCATGAGCGTGCCCAGGTCGGCTCCGAGGAACGTGATCAGCGGAATCAGGGCGTTGCGCAGCGCGTGCCGTCCGATCACGCGTCTTCGTGGCATGCCCTTGGCCACGGCCGTTCGCACGTAGTCGGCGCGCAGGTTCTCCACCAAGCTGGTCCGGGTGAGCCGGGTCAGATAGGCGATCGACGTGCCCGCCAGTACGAAGCCGGGGACGATGTAGCTGACCCAGCCGTCGGACACACCGGCGATCGGGAAGATCGTGACGCCGGTCCACCTCCTGAGCTGGACGCCGAGGAGGAGCTGCAGCACGAAGCCGGTCACCAGCGTCGGCACCGAGACGAGGAGCAGCGTGGAGGCGAGGATCATGCTGTCCACGGCCCGGCCGCGGCGCAGCGCCGCCCACAGTCCGAGCCCGACGCCGATCAGCGCCTCAAGGACCAGCGCGGTGAGCGCCAGGTTGATGGTCACCTGGAACTTCGCCGCGATGATCTCGGACACCTCCACGTTGGCGTAGGTCCGGCCGAGATTGCCGCGGAACACGCCGGCGATGTAGTAGCCGTACTGCACTAGAAGGGGGTCGTTCAGGTGATACTGCTCACGCAGAATACTGACGACCGTCGGATCCTGCCGTTTCTCGCCCGCCAGCGCCGCGATGGGGTCACCAGGCAGTGCGAAGACGGTGGCGAAGATCAGCAGGGTGGCGCCCAGTAGCACTGGGATCGCCTGGATAAGACGTCTTATGACGTAGCGGCCCACTAAAGCCTCCCATACATGCGCAAAGGGCAGCCTCGGTACCCAGGGTTTGCGGTGCCAAGCAGACTGCCCTCATGCGACCTTCTCCCAGGCCGGGCGCGGCGTGCGCGCCCGGCTTCGGAGAATCTTTCTAGGCCTTCTCGACGGACTCCCACTCAACCTGGTTGAGCAGGTTAATCTTCACACTCTTGAGGTGTTCTGAATACCCCGCGTTGATCTTGTAGAAGTAGACCGGAATGTACGGGAGTTCCTTGTTCAGGACGTCGGCCGCCTGGCGGTAGGCCTCAAGGCCCGCCTCCGGCGTCTCGGCGGTGTCGCCCTTCACCAGCAGCTCGTCGAACTCCTTGTTGGAGTAGCCGGCGTAGTTGGAGCCGGTCTTGGCCGCTTCGGTGGAGAAGATGGGAGTCAGGTAGTTCTCCGGGGACGGGTAGTCGATCGCCCAGCCCATCCGGAACATACCGGTGTACTTCTTGGCGTCCAGCTCGTCGAGGATCGCCTGGAACTTCTCGAACGGCTTGACCCCGACCTCGACGCCCAGGCTGGCGCGCAGGTTGATCGCGATGGCCTCGATCCACTCCTTGTGGCCACCGTCGGCGTTGTAGCCCAGCTCCAGCTTCTTGGGGCCGTTCGCCGCCGTGTAGACCTCCTTGGCCTTGGCGGGGTCGAAGACGCAGACCGTGCAGGCGCCCTGCTTGTAGCCCGCGATGGCCGGGTTGATGAAGTCGTCGGCCGGGGCGCGGGTGCCGGAGAAGACCTTCTCCGCGATCGTCTTCCGGTCGATGGCCATCGAGATGGCCTCGCGGATCTTGACGTTCTCGTAATCCTTGTTGTACTTCAGCGGGAAGCCGATGTAGCCGATGCCGGCGTCGGGCTGCTCGATGTAGCGCTCGCCCAGGTCGGCCTTGGCCGAGGAGATCGACGAGGCGGCGAGCTGGTCGATGATGTCGAGCTGGCCACCGCGCAGGTCGTTGTACGCCGTCTCGGTGCTAGTGTAGATCTTGAACTGCAGCTTGGCGAACTTCGGCTTGGCACCCGCGAAGGCGTCGTACCTGGTCAGGTCGATCGTCTGGTCGGTGCCCTTGCCGTACGGCTTGTCGATCGAGAACTGCCCGTTGCCGATGGGCTTCTTGGCGAACTCCTCGGTCACCTTGCCGTCGGGGCCGAACGCGGCCTTCGGCAGCGGATAGAACGCGGTATACCCGAGCATGACCGGGAACTGCGAGAACGGCTTGGACAGCGTCACCTCAAGGGTGGTGTCGTCCACGGCCTTGAGGCCCGACATCTCCTTGGTGGTGGGCGTCTTGCCCTCACCCGGGTTGAGGTCCTCATAACCCGCGACGCGGCCGAAGAAGTAGCTGGCCGACTGGGCGTTCTCCTGGTTGGAGGCGAAGTTCCACGCGTCGACGTAGTTCTGGGCGATCAGTTTCTCGCCGTTGTGCCACGTGTACCCGGGCTTGAGCTTGATCGTCCAGACCTTGTTGTCCTCGGTCTCGATCGACTGGGCGACCTCGTTGACGACTTCCTTGTTCTCGTTGTAGCTCACCAGGGGAGAAAAGAGAGCGGCGAGGACCTCGGCGCCCTCGGTCTCGGTGGTGTCGCTCGGGTAGAACAGCTTCTGCGGCTCGCCGATCTCCATCCGGACGGGAGCGTCGCCTCCGCCTGTGGTGGCTCCGGGCGAGCTGCCGGTGCTCCCGCCACCGCCGCCGCACGCGGCTACCGCGAGGGCGAGCAGCGCGGTACCGGCGATTATTTGTGCGCCCTTGGTCACACGCATTGTGGGTCTTTCCTCCCTCTCAGGTGGGCATGGTTCTGAGCTGCGATGCTCTCCCGGCAGCCAAGGAAAGGGCCTGGTTACCCCCGCCTCGGCCGACACGGTCGAACCCTGCCGACGCCCTGCCAGTCGATCGCTACAATCCCGCACTACTTCTCACCAGGGAGTCTCTGGCGCGTTGCAGTTCGGTCACACGTGCGCCCGCTGGACGTCACACGCATACCACTACGGGCGCTCAAAGAGCCTAAAACAGGCATAAACTCGCCAGAAGTGTACAGACGGGGATCCCTTGTCCTACAGGGGACTTGGGCGTCTGTCCCAAAATACACATAAGGGCCTGATGCTCGCGTGCTTGCCGACACAGGGCCGTCTCCTGGGCTACGGTTGACCCGGCCGCAGCACAGCGGATGAACCCGGGGCGAGCATTGCAGAACCTTGCAAATGCCCCGGAACCGTACTCTGAGAGGCCACGTCCAACTGTCTGTGCGCGCCCGTCGCTGCACAGAGCACCATCGCAGGCATCCCCATCACCAGGATCCAATAGAGTCCTTGCCATGAGCCAGCCGGAATCCGCGCTCGCGGACGCCCGGGCGGGCGGCCGGAAAGACGGCACCCCTTCCGCCGGGAAGGAGTCGCTGGCCCAGCTCGCCGAGCGATACGGGCTTCGACGTGCCATCGCACGCCCAGGTCTGCCCGTCTACCTGCGCCAGCTTTGGGAGCGCAGGCACTTCGTGCTGACCTACGCCACTTC
Source organism: Spongiactinospora rosea (assembly GCF_003315795.1). Classification (GTDB taxonomy): domain Bacteria; phylum Actinomycetota; class Actinomycetes; order Streptosporangiales; family Streptosporangiaceae; genus Spongiactinospora; species Spongiactinospora rosea. The sequence continues at coordinate 14,295 of NZ_QMEY01000022.1, read as the reverse complement.
GCGGAACATCTCGAAGTACAGCAATTCGGCGTTGGGTCAGCTCTGGCAGGTGCTCACGCCGCTGCTCAACGCCGCGATCTACTGGCTGATGTTCGGCCTGATCCTCGGTGCGGCCAAGGGCATGGAGAACTACACGGCGTTCCTGATCACCGGAATGTTCGTGTTCACATACACACAGCGCGCGGTCAGCGGCGGCGCCAAGTCGATCTCGGGCAACCTCTCGCTGATCAGGGCGCTGCACTTCCCCCGCGCGGCGTTGCCGCTCGCCTACACGGTGCAGGAGCTGCAACAGCTCCTGATCTCGATGGGCGTGCTGGCGGTGCTGGTGCTGGTCACCGGTGAGCCGCTGACCTGGTCCTGGCTGCTCGTCCCAGTGGCGCTGCTGCTGCAGACGATGTTCAACATCGGCGCCAGCCTGGTCCTCGCGCGCATCGGGGCGTTCGCCCGCGACATGAACCAACTGCTGCCGTTCATCATGCGGACCTGGCTGTACTCGTCGGGCGTGTTCTTCGCGATCGGCGACAAGATCAGGGACGCCGAGATCCCCCAGATCATCGCTGACATTCTCTACATCAACCCCGCCGCCGCGTACATCGAGGTAATGCGCGAGCTGCTGCTCAAGTCGCACACCACCGCCCCGCCGTGGATCTGGGGGGTCTGCGTATTCTGGGCAGTGTTCGCCCTGCTCGTCGGCTTCTGGTACTTCTGGCGTGCCGAGGAGAGGTACGGCCGTGGCTGAGCTGACCGAGGAGCTGTCACACGTGAAGGCGGAGGAACCAGACGTCCCGTCCAACAAGGACGTCAAGGTCTATCCCAGGGACGAGAAGCCGGCCGGGGGGCCCGAACACTCCGGCACGCCCACCGTCATCGTGGACGACCTCCACATCATCTACCGGGTGTACGGCGCAGCCTCCGACGCCGAACGCGGCAACGCCGCCAACGCGCTGCTCCGCCTCGTCCGCCGCCAGGGCCGCCCCCAGATGCGCGAGGTCCACGCCATCAAGGGCGTGTCCTTCGTGGCCCACCACGGCGACGCCATCGGCGTCATCGGCCGCAACGGCTCGGGCAAGTCCACCCTCCTGCGCGCCATCGCGGGCCTCCTGCCGCCCCACTCCGGCGCGGTCTACACCGACGGCCAGCCGTCCCTCCTGGGCGTCAACGCGGCCCTCATGCGCGACCTGACGGGCGAGCGCAACATCGTGCTCGGGTGTTACGCGATGGGCATGAAGCCCAGCCAGGTCAAGGAGAAGTACGGCGAGATCGTCGACTTCTCCGGCATCGGGGAGTTCGTCCAGTTCCCGATGTCGACCTACTCCTCGGGCATGGGCGCCCGGCTCCGCTTCGCCATCGCCTCGGCCAAGTCCCACGACGTCCTCCTCATCGACGAGGCCCTGGCCACGGGCGACCGCGAGTTCAAGCGCAAGAGCCAGGAACGCATCAAGCTGATGCGCCAGGAGGCCGGCACGGTCTTCCTGGTCGCCCACAACCTGGACGTGATCGAGGAGACCTGCAACCGGGTCATCTGGCTGCACAAGGGCAAGATCAAAATGGACGGCAACCCCAAGGAAGTCCTCGCCGCCTACAACCGTGTTTAAGGCGCTCGCTTCGCTCGCGCGGGGGCGTGCCCATGGCGCTCGCTCCGCTCGCGCGGGCCCGGGCGCCTTCAAGGCCGCGCCCTCTACTCCTCGCTCCGTCGCTCACTCGCTCGTTCCTCGCTCCCTCACTCCATCGCTCGTCACTCCGGACACGACCGCGCCCGGGCCGTGCATGGTTACGGCGGGCGCGTCACTAGAAGTACTCAAGGCGCTCGCTGCGCTCGCGCGGGGGCGCGCGTGGGCAGGGCGTGGTGCGCTGAGTGCGCGACTTGGCCCAAGATGGGGAACGTTCATGAAGGACGAGATCCATCGGAGGTAGACCCGTGTCGCAGCGGCCACCGATCCCGTACGACTTTCTTCCCCAGGTTCCCGCGCTGACCGTCGAGAGTGACGACGTACGCGACGGTGAGCGGATGTCGGACGTGCATGTGTTCGACGACTGGGGCTCGACGGGGCAGAACATCTCGCCGCATCTGCGCTGGTCCCCCGGCCCGGAGGGCACCAAGAGCTACGCGGTCACCTGCTACGACCCGGACGCGCCGACCGGCAGCGGCTTCTGGCACTGGCTGGCGTTCGACATCCCCGCCGACGTGACCGAACTCCCCAGGGGCGCCTCCGGCTCCGTCGGCACCAAGGGACTGCCGCAGGGGACCGTGGAGAGCCGGAACGACTACAACCAGGCCACGTACGGCGGTGCCGCGCCGCCGCCCGGCTACCCCCACCGCTACCTGTTCGCCGTCCACGCGCTGAGCGTCGAGAAGCTGGGCGTGGACCCGCAGACGCCGCCCGCCGCGGTGGGCTTCAACATCACCGCGAACACGCTGGCCCGAGGCTACATCGCGCCGACCTACGAGACCTGAGCCGCCGAGACTCGGGCCGCGCCCCGACTTTCTGACATCGCGACCGGCGTTCCGCTATGATTCCGAACGTATATTCGATCCGGAGACGCCGTCGATGAGGGGCGCGCGATGAGAGATCTGTCGATCGCGATCGACCACCTGGCAGCCGAGGATCCCGCGGAGATCCCGCACACCCAACTCGCCGAACAGTTACTGGAGCTGCACTGGCAGATGGCCCGGCTACAGGCCCAGATCGCCCGCCGTACCGGCGTCCGCCGCCCGTCCTGCGGCCCCCGGGAGTACGCCCACGCGTTGGACTGACCCCCGGGGGGTGGACTGCGCGCAGCCATACACGGGCCCCGCGCGAGCGGAGCGAGCGCCATCTGAGGGAGCGAGCGCCATCTACAACGGCCGGTGGCCCCGTGAGGGGGCACCGGCCGTTGCGGATGAGGTGGAATGGGCTCCCGGGCCCGTAGGGGCGGGCTCAGGGGCTTGGGCAGGGGTTCAGGCGGAGAGGCGGGCCGCGCCGAGGGGGGCCGGCTCGTAGGGGAAGCGGTCGGCGAAGGCCGGGGTGAGGTCGGTGAGCCAGGTGGCCTGGGGGTCGTAGCGGGCGAAGAAGGGGCGGCCGACGAGTTCGGGGTCGCGGGCCTGGATGAGGTGGAGGACGAAGACCTTCTGACCGGCGATCTCCGTGACCCCGTCCACGCACACCTTGCCCGGCGTCGCCGACATCGACGGCCCGCGGACCGTACGGCACAGCCCCGACACGCCCGCGTACGCGTCGCGGAAGATCTCGTACGCCCGCGCGAGCGGCACCGCGAAGTAGTCCTGGGGACCGGTGTCACGCTCGACGAACATGTAGTACGGGACCATCCCCATGGTGAGGTGACGCCGCCACATGTGCGTCCAGATGGCCGGGTCGTCGTTGATGGAGCGAATCAGCGGCGCCTGGGTGCGGATGACCGCGCCCGTGTCGTTGATGCGCCGGACCGCCTCCTGCACCGCCTGCGGCTCGATCTCGCGCGGGTGGGAGAAGTGCGCCATGAAGGCGAGGTTCTTGCCGGACTCGACCACCCGCGAGAACAGGCGCAGGGTGTCGTCCGCGTCAGGGTCGGTGATGTACCGCTGCGGCCAGTAGCCCAGGGACTTCGTCCCGATCCTGATGGATTCGAGCTGTTCGATCTGCAGCAGCGGCTCGATGTAGCGGCGCAACACCGGCTCGCCCATGATCATGGGGTCGCCGCCGGTGAGCAGGATGCTGGTCACCTCGGGATGCGCATGGACGTACTCGACCAGCCGCTCGACATCGTCGGAGGCCATCTTGAGGTCGGGGTCCCCGACGAACTGCGCCCAGCGGAAGCAGTACGTGCAGTACGCGTGGCAGGTCTGCCCCTGTTTGGGGAAGAAGAGAACGGTCTCGGGGTACTTGTGCTGAAGCCCCTGGATCGGTTCCTGACCGACCCGGGGGACGTTGAGCTGGAGCTGCCCGGCGGGGTGCGGGTTGAGCTTCATGCGTACGTCGTGGGCGACCGCGGTGATCTCGCTCTTCGCGGCCTCGTCGCGCAGCAGGCCGGCGATCCGGGTGACGTCCGCCTCCGGCAGCATGTCGGCCTGCGGGAACACAAGCCGGTAGATCGGGTCGTCCGGGATGTCCGACCAGTCGATCAGCTCGTCGACGACGTAGGCGTTGGTCCGGAAGGGCAGCACGGTCGCCACCGCACGGATACGTAGCCGTTCCTCGTCGTCGAGTCCTGCACGCTGGAGCAGCTCATCCAGGTGCTTGCTGGTGTAGGCACGGAACCCGCGACTACCGTTCTGCTTCAAGATCACTAGGCCCTTCCCTCCCTTTTCCAACGAGGTTGTAAACCACTAGGCCGTCTCGTGCGTCCTCTATTTTTCATATACCCCGACGTGGCAACCCCCTCGACTGGTTCCAGGGAGACCAAAGTTTCCTTTGATGTCGTCCTGCCCGGGCAGTGCCCCAAGAGCTTTCAGATGATCGCTAAGGTCGCCGTAAAACTTCCTGCTTTCGCGACATATCGCGTTAGTCGTACACTCGTCCACATGAGCAGTCCACCGCCCGACAACGTGGATCAACGCGCCTCCGACGCCGAGCGCGACCAGGTCGCCGCGGTCATCGGCGAAGCCCTCGCCACCGGCCGTCTCACCAGTGTTGAGCATGCCGACCGCCTGGAGGCCACCTACTCTGCGATAACCGTCGGTGACCTGGTCGCGATCACTCGGGATCTGCCCGCCGTCAGCGGCTCGTCAGCGGCCGACGCCATGCACAAGCAGCAGGTCGGCGCGGTGTTCAGCAAGGTCGTCCGGGGCGGGAGGTGGGTTCCGGCCCGCCATACCCAAATGCGATCGACCTTCGGCGCGCTGATCGTGGACCTCACGGAGGCGGTGCTGCCCGGCCGGGAGATCACCCTGGAACTGAACGCGTTCTGCGGCAAGCTCATCGTGCGGGTCCCGGGCGACGCGCAGGTGATCGAGGAGGGCGGGGTGCTGTTCGGCAAGCGCCACGTCGCGGTGGGGTCGGGCGGTGCGGGGAACAGCGACACCACCGGCCCGCTGATCCGCATCACCGGGCGCGCGGTGTTCAGCAAGATCGTGGTCTCCCGGGAGAAGGACCCGCACTTCGGCTGACCACGGGCCAGTGCCCATGGGTCCGGCCGGTCCGACGTACCCGCTGGTAGACGTACCGGACAGGACGCCTACGATGCGGTGAGACGCGATCCGCACGAGGTGACCTTGCCCGAAACCGACCACTCCGGCGACTCCGGCAAACCCGGCCAGTCCGGGCAGTCCGCCACGACCACCCCTTCCGGTGGCACGTCCGGCACGGATTCGCCCGGCAAGGCGGAGGACGGCCGCCGGTCCGCCGCCCTGCCGCCGATCGCGCTGGACGCCATGGGCGGCGACCACGCCCCGGCGGAGATCGTGGCCGGTGCGGTACAGGCGTACCGGGAGCACGGCGTTCCCGTGGTCCTGGTCGGAGCGCCGCGGGTGCTGCACGAGGCCCTGATCGAGCACGACGCCGCGCGGCAGATCCCGATCGTGCGGGCCGAGGAGGCCCTGGAGATGAACGCCGGCGCGCTGGCCAGCCTGCGCCGCCCGCGTTCCAGCATCGCCGTGGCCTGTCACCTGGTACGCCGGGGCGACGCCTGCGCCGTGGTGTCCGCCGGTTCGACCGCCGGGGTCGTGGCCACCGGCAAGCTGCGGCTGCGCGGCCAGCAGGGCGTACTGCGCCCCGCGCTCGCCGTCGTACTCCCCACCGCGCCGCGCCCCACCATCCTGCTCGACGCGGGCGCGAACGCCGAGGTGAAGGCGGAGTCGCTGGTGCAGTTCGCACACCTCGGCATCGCCTACGCCGAGACCGGCCTCGGCGTCGCGAACCCCAAGGTGGGCCTGCTCACCATCGGCAGCGAGGCCGAGAAGGGCGACAAACTGGTACGCCGGGCGCACGAACTGCTCGCCGCCGCCCCCGGCATCGACTTCGGCGGCAACGTCGAGGGCCACGACCTGCTCACCGGCGTGGTCGACATCGTGGTCACCGACGGGTTCACCGGCAACGTCGCGCTCAAGGCCATCGAGGGCGCGGTCCGGTTCACCTTCGGCGAGCTGCGGGCGAGCTTCGCGGAGAGCCGCCTGGCGCGGTTCGGCGCGCTGTTCCAGCGCTCCCCCCTGCGCGACCTGCGCGACAGGCTCGACCCCGAGGCGTACGGCGGGGCCGTACTGCTCGGCCTGAACGGCACGGTCGTCATCGCGCACGGCGCCTCCAGAGCCAACGGGATAGCGGCGGCCTGCGCCCTGGCCGCGCGGCTGGCGGCGGCCGGGACGGTCGCCAAGATCGGCGAGCGCGTCGCCGGGACGCACCGCCCGCACCGCCTGTGGTCGTAGCCTTCGGGCGCTGGTGATCACGGGTGAGAAACCCGGTGAGGACATGGATCGCCAGCCGATATTCTTGGGTGCATGACCGATCCGCAGCTCGTCCTGACCGAGCGCGTCCGGCTGGCACTGGCCGACGCCTTCGGGGCGGAGTTCGCCGACGCGGACCCGCTGATCCGGCCCTCGCAGTTCGCCGACTTCCAGGCGAACGTCGCGATGAGCCTGGCCAGGCGACTGCCCGACCGGCCCAAGCCGCGCGACGTCGCCCAGGCCATCGCCGACCGGCTCGCCGACTTCCCCGGCACGGTCGAGGTCAGCGGCCCCGGGTTCCTCAACATCACGCTCAGCGACGCGTGGATCGCCGAGCAGGCGGGCCAGATGTTCGGCGACCCGCGCGCCGGGGTGCCCACGATCACTCCGGCGGCCACCGTCGTGATCGACTACTCCGCGCCCAACGCGGCCAAGGAGATGCACGTCGGCCACCTGCGCACGACGATCGTCGGCGACGCGCTGGCCAGGGTCCACGAGCACCTCGGCAACCGCGTCGTCAGGCAGAACCACCTGGGCGACTGGGGCACGCCGTTCGGCATGCTCATCGAGCACCTGCTCGACATCGGCGAGCCCGCCGCCGTGGCGCAGTTGGAGGCCGGTGAGGGCACCGAGTTCTACCAGGCCGCGCGGCAGAAGTTCGAGACCGACGAGACGTTCAAGCGGCGGGCCCGCGAGCGCGTCACCACGCTCCAGTCCGGCGACCCCGACACGCTGCGGCTCTGGCACGTCTTCATGAACGCCACGATCCGCTACTTCAACAAGATCTACAGCATGCTCGGCGTCACCCTGACCGACGCCGACATCGCCGGCGAGAGCATGTACAACGACATGCTGGCCAAGACCTGCGCCGACCTGGAGGCGTCCGGGGTCGCGGTGCTGAGTGAGGGCGCGCTGTGCGTGTTCCCGCCCGGCTTCACCGGCAGCGACGACAAGCCGCTGCCGCTGATCATCCGCAAGAGCGACGGCGGCTACGGCTACGCCACCACCGACCTGGCCGCCATCCGCTACCGGGTGCACGACCTGAAGGCCGACCGCATCCTCTACGTCGTCGGCAACGACCAGGCCCTGCACTTCCAGATGGTCTTCGCGGCGGCCCGGATGGCGGGCTGGCTGCCCGACTCGGTCTCGCCCGAGCACATCCAGATCGGCATGATGCTCGGCAAGGACGGCCGGCGGTTCAAGACCCGCTCCGGCGAGTCGGTCAAGCTCACCGACCTGCTCGACGAGGCGATCGACCGGGCCAGGGCGGCCATCGCCGACCGGGGTTACGACGACGCGACCCGCGAGGAGATCGCGCGGGCGGTCGGCATGGGCGCGGTGAAGTACGCCGACCTGTCTGTCAGCCACGACAGCGAGTACGTCTTCGACTTCGACCGGATGCTCGCGCTGACCGGCAACACCGGCCCGTACATGCAGTACGCCCAGGCCCGGATCCGGTCCATCTTCCGCCGCGGCGGCGTCGACCCGGCGTCCGTCACCGGCCCGATCGTCCTCGGCGAGCCCGCCGAGCGGGCGCTGGCCCTGCAACTCCTCGGCTTCCCCGCGGTGGTCGAGCGGGTGGGCGAGGCCGCCGAGCCGCACCGGCTGTGCGCGTTCCTGTTCGACACGGCCACGGCCTTCACCACCTTCTTCGAGACCTGCCCGGTGGTCAAGGACGGCGTCCCCGCCGACACCCGCGCCTCCCGCCTGGCCCTGTGCGCCCTCACCCTGCGCGTCCTCGAAACCGGCCTCCACCTCCTCGGCGTCCCGGCCCCCGACCGCATGTGACCCCCGCCACCGCCGTCCGACCGCTGGGTGGGGTGTGCCGGTGGAGGGGAGGGGCCGACCGGATGGCACCGGGTGGTCCCGGAAGCGCCTGCTCTGGGCGCGCCTCCGTGGACATGGGCACCCCCCGGGTTAGGCTTTGCGCGGTCATTGGAATGTCCGGCATGCGACCTCGGCGGGAGTCGCACATGTCCGGGCGATCCCAGCGTCTACGGGGGGTTCCCGCTTGAGCATGGATCTGACCGCGAGCCCCCGTGCCACGACGGAGCTCCAGCGCGGCGCTGAGGCGCTGCTCGCGCACCTCGCCGCCGGCGGTGCCACGCCCGTGCTCCCGGCCACGTTCGCCGACGTCGATGGCCACTGGCTGCCGCCCGCGATGGAGGCCCTGGTGGCGCTCATGGCGGGCCAGGACGCGCTGCACCCGCTGGCCAAGGCCGCGCAGCGGGACGAACGACGTACCGCGCTCTTCCTGTGCCTCGCGCTCGCCGTGGCGGGCCAGGGCGACCGCATCCACGCGTCCTGGCTCGGCATCGCCTTCGGCGAGCTGTCCGCCGACCGGCCCGTGGCGCACGGGCAGCGGGCGCTGTGGGTGACCGCGGCGCGGGGCGCGTACGGCCCGGCGGGCAAGATCTTCGTACTCCGCAAGCTCGACGCCGTCGATCTCCCCGACCAGGACGACGTGGACGGCTGGCTCGCCGCCCTCATACCGGGCAACCCCGCCGTTGTCATACCGCACTCGCTGGTGGACTATCCCGAGCTGGCCGAGATCCCCGGGCTTGCCGACCCCACCCAGGCCGCCGCCAAGCTGGCGCGGCTGCGCGGCCGGTGTGTGGAGATCACCTCGTCCAAGCGGCCCGACGACAGCGCCTCGCCCCCGCCGCGCAACGGCTCAGGGCGGCCCGTCTCCGCCTGGGCCCATGACGAGCCGCTGGCGGTCCTGCGCGGCCTGATCGGCTCGGGCGGCCCCGAGGGCCCGATGGGCTCGCTGGTCGGCCACCTGCGCGACGATCTCAGCCCCGGCGCGGACCCCGACCTGGCCGCCGCCGCCCTGCACGTGGTCGCGCCCATCGTGCGTTCGGTGGCCGAAGAGCTGACCGAGGCGACCCGCAGCGCGCCGCCCACGCAGATCACCGTGCCCATACTGGGGCACGACATCCTGTTGCTGCCCGAAGGGCCCGACCCTCGCTCGCTGGCCGACGCCGAGCGGCGGATCACCGAGTCGGGTGTGCCCAAGCGCCGGGGCCCCTGGCCGGGCTACGCCCTGGCGGCGCTCGGCGTCGTCCTGGGCGTGGCGGCCTTCCTGGTGCCGATGCTGCTCCTGCTGGTCCCGGGCGTGGCGCTCTGCGCGCTCGCGGGTCACCTGCTGTGGCGCGCGCACGGCCAGTCCCGTGCCGACGACGACTACGTACGCGCCCGGACCACCGAGCTGCGCGAACTGGCCGACGGGGCGGTCTGGGCGATGCACGAGTACGCCCGCGAGGCCGACAACCGCGCCAAGCTGGCCTCCGATGACCTCACCGAACTGACCCGCCTCATCCGCCGCGGCCCTCGCGCCGCCTGACCACGACGACACCACGCGTCGGCCGGTCGTCTGCCGAGTCGGTCAGTGGGACATGCTCGGCCCCCCGGCGAGCATGCCCCCACGGCCGTACGTCAGACCGCGGAGATCTCGACGTCGGCCGGGGCGAGCAGAAAGACCTTCTCCGCGATGCGCTCGATCTTGCCCTCGCAGCCGTAAGCCAGCCCGGCCGCGAAGTCCACCATCCGGGTGGCCTCCGTCATGGACATGCCGGTCACGTCCATGATCACGGTCTGCCCCTCGCGGAAGTGCTTCCCGATGGTCGGCGCGTCGTTGTACTCACGCGGCTGCACCATCACAATGCGGGCGGGCTCCCCGGCCTGCTGCCACCGGCGCGCCGCGCGCTCCGCCGCGGGCATCCACTCCTCGTCCTCGGCGCCCTCGTACTCGTAGGGCTCGTCGTACTGATCAACACCGCCCAGGCCAAGGTAGGTCGCCACCTTGCGCACTGCCCCCATCGGCTCGTCCTTTCCTCGTCAGGCACTCACCGCATTCGGCTCGCCCTGACACATTGGACGCTAACCGATGCCTGGATGTTCGCCATGCGACACGCCCAACACTTTCCTATTTTGTACGGCTGGGTCCCTCAGGGCGATCGGTTATCCTCCCCCGATAACCTGACTCCATGCGGATGTTCACCGTAGACGCCTTCACCCGGCAACCGTTCCAGGGTAACCCCGCGGCCGTCTGCCTGCTCGACTTCCCTGCTGACGACACGTGGATGCAGTCGCTCGCCGCCGAGATGAACCTCTCCGAGACCGCGTTCGTGACCGGTCTCGACAGCGGCCGGCCGTATTCGCTGCGCTGGTTCACCCCGGCCGTCGAAGTGGCATTGTGCGGGCACGCGACCCTGGCCACGGCGCATGTGCTCTATTCCATCGGAGCGGCCTCAGGGACGATCGAATTCTCCACCTTGAGTGGAATCCTGACAGTGAGTCAGGGCTCCGACAATATGATCACGATGGATTTTCCCGCCGCACCGCCCAAGCCCACCACACCACCCGCGGGGCTCGCGGAAGCACTGGGCGCGACGCCGCTGCGGACCGCCCGTGCCCGGGAGGACCTACTCGTCGAACTGGAATCGGCACACGCCGTACAGACCCTCACCCCGGATATCGCGGCACTGCGTGAGATCGACGCGAGAGGTGTCATCGTCACCGCGCGCGCGTCGAATGACGACACCGACCGTAGTGGTTCCGTCGCAGGTCAGGAGGGGTCGGAGCAGCCCCATTTCGTCTCACGGTTCTTCGCGCCCCGCGTTGGCGTGAACGAGGACCCGGTGACCGGGTCGGCACATTGCGCCCTCGCCCCGTACTGGTCCGCCCAACTCGGCGAGAAGGACCTCCTCGGCCACCAGCTCTCCGCCCGGGGCGGCTTGGTGCATACCAGCCTACGCGGCGACCGAGTCATACTCGGCGGCCATGCGGTCACGGTCATGACCGCCGAACTACATTCCACTCCAGGCTAATTCTGTAGAAGCCAGATGATCCGGTCGAACGCCGCCACATGATATACGGCCAGCAGGACCGCGAATCCTACCGCAATCCGCCGCAGTCCCACCCGGTAATAGCCGAATGCCGCACCAAAGAAGACCGCGAGTTCCAGCAGCAGCCGGATTGGGCCGGGGGTGTCGAAGTCGGTTTCGCCCGACCGCGACTCGTCGCCCGGCACGGCGAAGGCGCCCCACGCCCACCCGACCGCCACCGGCAACGCGATGGCGGTCAGGAAGCGGAGCAGGGGCCCCGGCGTCCTGCGCCAGGCCCAGATGGCGAAGCCGGCCAGCGCGAACAACTCGAATCCGAAGCGCAGGACGAGCAGCACCGGGTGATAGGCGAGCCCGGTCATGATCTGGTGAGGTCGGCCGCGGGCAGGTCGGCGACGGCCCGGCCCTCGTCAGCGCTCCGCCGTACCGGGGCCGGGCCCTTCGGCCACAGGTAGGAGCCGGGGCGGCGGCGCTCCATGCGCAGCCACGTGACCGTGGAGCGGCAGACCTGTTCCTTGACCCAGGCGCCGAGGCGGCCGGTGATGACCAGCTTCGCCGGGGAGTCGTCGGGCTTGACCCACTGGATCACGCCGTCGCGGCGGCCCAGGCTGATGCACTGGATGAAGTACCGGAAACGGAACTCGGCCGGGGTGCGTCCGTCGGCTCTGGCGTTGATCGCGTCGGCGGCGTGGGCCGCGATCGGCATGCCCACCGCGCACGACATGCGTGAGACGCCCGCGCCCGGGATCTCCACGGCCGCCGCGTCGCCGACGACATAGACGTCGGGGTGTGAGAGCGACCGCATCGTACCGTCCACGCGAGCCCGGCCCCGGTCGTCCACCGCGAGCCCCGCTGCGGCGGCGAGTCCCGGTACGGCGAACGATCCCGCCCAGGCGATGACATCGGCGGAGATATCGCCACGGTCGGTGTGAAGTACCCCCTCCTCGACCGAGGTGACCCGCGTGCCGGTGTGGATGGTGACGCCGAGCCTGGTGAGCGTTCGCTCGACCCGGGCGCGCCCGCGCGCGGAGAGTCCCGCCCCCGCGACCGTACCGGCGACCAGCTCGATCCGGCGGCCCGGGTGGGACTCGGCGAGTTCGGCGGCCAGCTCGATGCCGGTCAGTCCACCACCGACCACCACGACCTTCTTCGCACCGTCCGCCAGGCGCTCGCGCAGTTCGGCGGCCCGCTCGACGGTGTAGGTGTGCTCGGCCGTACCGGGCAGGCTCAGGTCCGTGTGGCTGCCCAGGGCGTAGACCAGCGTGTCATAGCCGAATTCGCGGCCGTCGGCCGTACGCACCCGCTTGGCGGCCAGGTCGATGCCCTCCACCCACGCGGTGACGACCTCGATGCCGGTGCCCCGGGTCAGCTCCGCCAGCGGAACCGTCACGCTGGGCCGTCCCGCCACGAACTCATGCAACCTGATCCGCTGGGTGAACCGGTCCTCCGCACTGATGACGGTGATGCCGTGTCGCCGGCCGAGCCGGAGCGCCGCCATCATACCCGCATATCCGCCGCCGATCACCACGATCTTCATGCCAGCCTCCTGAGTCGCTGTTCACCAGGGGAGACCAGCGGAAGGCGGAGAATGTCTTAGTGAGCTGTGTCACACAGCGAGATGCCGGAGCTTGTCCGGATTGCGTACGACGTCCACGCGGGTGATGCGGCCCTCGGCGACGGTGAACGCCAGCACGGAGTCCACCGCCCCCGCCGCGTCCACCACCAGTACACCCGGTGCGCCGTTCACCTCGCGGAACTCCGCGGACATGTTCGTGTACCAGCGCTCCACCATCCCCAGGACCAGCCTGGCGACCTTGTCCGCACCCGTGACCGGAGTAAACGCCGCGGTGACCTTGCCGCCGCCGTCCGCCGTCCACACGACGTCGGGGTCCAGCGCGGCCACCAGGCCGGGCAGGTCGCCGCTGGCAGCCGCCGCCGCGAACGCCGCCACCACCTTCAGGTGCGCCGACCGCTCCGGCGTACGCCGCGGCCCGTACTCCCGCACCCGCACCCGGGCCCTGGACGCGAGCTGCCTGACCGCCCCCGTACTGCGGCCGACGATGTCGGCGATCTCCTCGAACGGCACATCGAAGACATCGTGTAGCACGAACGACGTGCGCTCGGCCGGCGTGAGCCGTTCCAGAACGGCCAGCAGTGCGAGGCTGATCGAGTCGTCCAACGTGGCCCGGTCCTCCGGGCCCAGCTCCTCGACCACGGGCTCGGGCAGCCACTGGCCGACGTAGGACTCCCGCTTGGCACGGGCGGAGGTCAGCATGTCGTAACAGACCCGGCTGACCGTCGTCGTCAGGTAGGCCCGGACGTCCTCGACGGCGGCCTGGTCCGCGCGCTCCCAGCGCAGCCAGGTCTCCTGCATGGCGTCATCGGCGTCGGCGACGGTGCCGAGGATCCGGTAGGCGACGCCCCACAGGTGCCGGCGATGGGTTTCGAAAAGCTCCACAATGCAGCAAACCTTAGGCGATGCCTCGTGGAGGTGGTGGAGGCGGGGCTGTTTCCGGGCATGCAAAAGAGGAGGCCCTCATCGCCCGGCACGGAACCTGAACTCCGTGCCCAGCGACAAGGGCCTCCCCATATTCAAAAATTGTGCGGCAGCGACCTACTCTCCCACACCGTCCCCAGTGCAGTACCATCAGCGCAGGCAGGCTTAACTTCCGGGTTCGGAATGTAACCGGGTGTCTCCCCACCGCCATAACCACCGCAACACATCGAAACCACCAACCGGCGCAGACCCACCCCTCCGAAGAGGGGCAGACCGCAGCCTGGTTGCAGTCTCAGAATCACACAGTGAACGCGAGCACCACACACGCAACAGCATTAAACACACAAACGTGTTTGTTGTGGTCAAGTCCTCGGCCTATTAGTACCAGTCAGCTCCACGCCTCACAACGCTTCCACCACCAGCCTATCAACCCGGTCATCCACCGGGAGCCTTACCCCACCAAAGTGGGAGGGAGACCTCATCTCAAGGCAAGCTTCCCGCTTAGATGCCTTCAGCGGTTATCCTTCCCGAACGTAGCCAACCAGCCATGCACCTGGCGATACAACTGGCACACCAGAGGTTCGTCCGTCCCGGTC
>NZ_QMEY01000021.1 GCF_003315795.1 Spongiactinospora rosea | reverse complement strand
ACAACAAGCAGGTCGCCGCCGAGTTGCGGGTGGATCCGGCCACGGTGTCCAAGTGGCGGTCGCGGTTCCTGCGGTCGCGGCTGGACGGCCTGATCGACGAGGCCCGGCCCGGCCGTCCGCCGTCGATCACCGTGGACCAGGTCGAGCAGGTGGTGGTGGCGACACTGGAGCAGACGCCGAAGAACGCCACGCACTGGTCGCGCACCTCGATGGCCGCCCGCAGCGGGCTGAGCAGATCGACGATCGGGCGGATCTGGCGGGATTTCGGGCTCAGACCCCACCAGGCCGACACTTTCAAACTGTCTGCCGATCCACTGTTCATGGAGAAGGTGGTCGACGTCGTCGGGCTGTACCACAACCCGCCCGAGCGGGCCGTGGTGCTGTGCGTGGATGAGAAATCACAGATCCAGGCCCTGGACCGGTCGCAGCCGGTGCTGCCGATGATGCCGGGCATGCCCGAGCGGCGTACCCACGATTACGTCCGCAACGGGATCACCAGCCTGTTCGCCGCTTTCAACGTCGCCGACGGCAGGGTCATCGGCGAACTGCAACGCCGGCACCGTGCCGCCGAGTTCAAGAAGTTCCTGGTCACGATCGACAAAACCGTGCCGGCCGGGCTGGAGGTCCACCTGGTCTGCGACAACTACGGCACGCACAAGACCCCGGCGATCAGGGCGTGGCTGGCCGGTCATCCCCGTTTCCACATGCACTTCACTCCGACCGGGTCCTCATGGATCAACCAGGTGGAGCGGTGGTTCGGCTTCCTGACCGATCAGATGATCAGGCGCGGAGTGCACAAGAGCGTCCAAGCTCTGGAGAAGGACATCCGCGCCTGGATCGACCAGTGGAACGACAACCCGCGCCCGTTCGTGTGGAAGAAGACCGCCGAGGAGATCCTCGAATCCCTCGCTAAATATCTGCGACGGATTTCTGGCGCATGACACTAGTGCGATCACCGACGGTCGGTTGGATGTAGTCGAAGCCGGTGTTTTGGCGACGGTCCGAGGCAGGCGGCGTGGCCCAGGGCGTGCCTTCCGGCGCTGTCGGGAATGCGGCCGAGCCTCTTGACGTCCATGTGAACGAGCTCGCTGGGATGGTCGCGTTCCTAGTGGCGGCTCATTTGGTCGGTGGGTGGTCCAGCCAGGTTAGGCGGTTCAGGATGCGGTGCGAGGTTGGGGATGGGCCTGGTACAGGCCGGTCCAAGCTTCGCGTGGCGTATAGCCCGGTATGCCTCGCTTCCGGGACGGCTGGAGTGGTCGTGCAGGACTGCCTCGCCTGCTCGCGTCATCGGCGGATCCGTTTGCGGGAGTGGGCCGGGGTAGACGATGGCCGTGGGGGTCAAGCGGGCAACGAGGCCTCTGGGCGGTGCAGATTCGATACCTACACCACAGCGAGGTCTCTTGTTTGATCAAGTCCTACTGTCGACGACGTTCGTGGTCAGTACACCTAGCGCCAGCGAAACGAGCGCTCGTGAGGTTCCTCGGGTGGCCACTTGGCCTTGGTGTGCTCGTTGTGGGACAGCGTCATGGGTCGTGCGGCGGTGGTCAGGCATGTCGATCGCTCTGGCCACTCGCTGGTATGGACGACAGGCATCCTGACGTATCGAGATATGTTGGGGCGGGTGGACTTGGCGATCTCCAGGAACGCAAGATCGGTTCTGCCGTTGCCTGTATGGCCTGGTAAGCCATCCGGCAAGATGCTCTCATGGTCACCCAACGCGCCTCAGACGGCGCGATGATCCATCGGATCAAGGTCACCCTGGATGGGATCCGGCCGCCGATCTGGCGGCGGTTGGAGGTTCCCTCGGCTATTACGCTGCGGGACCTGCATGAGGTCGTCCAGGCCGCGTTCGGCTGGGAGGACTACCACATGTGGGTCTTCGACAGCCCGCTGGGGCGACACGGCATCACTGACCCCGAGCTGAAGATAGCCGACGCATCGGCCGTACTGCTCCATGAGGCCATACCCGCAGTTGGAGACCGGCTTCAGTACACCTATGACTTCGGCGACAACTGGAAGCACACCATCCAGGTTCAAGCTGTCGCCCCGGCCGCATCCGATATCGCCTACCCGCGCTGCCTCGCCGGACGACGCGCCTGCCCGCCCGAGGACTGTGGCGGTGCTTGGGGCTATGGCTACCTGCTGGAGATCCTTGCTGATCCCGACCATGATGAGCACAGGGAAAGACTGCGGTGGCTTGGGATCGCATCGGACGGTGACTTCGATTCCGAAGCCTTCGACTTGGCCGCCACGAACGATGCTCTCTCTGTGTGGCGGCCATCCTCGATGACCTCCCAAGAGGGAGCATAATTCCCCTGGCTTATGGCCGTTGCGAGGGTGGAGGCGCCAGAGAATGGTGGGTGCGCCCCCAGCCCTCTTCTGCTTCCTGCCGGAGCGGGTTCTTTCCCAGTACGCAGTGGGACGGCTCGACGTCTGTCGCGGGTCGTTAGGGGAGTAGACGGCTGGCGGGCGTCCGTTGTTTCACGTGGAACATAGGGTCCGGGTCAGGCGCTCGCGGCTTTGCGGATGGCCGCCAGGAAGTCATCCACGTGGTCGGGGGTCGTGTCGAAGGCGGTCATCCAGCGAACGACGCCTTCGGAGGCGTCCCAGACATGGAAGGCGAACTGTTCCTGTAGTGACGTGATCGCATACTCAGGCAGCGCTGCGAAGACCGCATTGGACTGCACCGGGTAGCGGAGGCTGATCCCTGGGACATCGGCTATGCCATCGGCCAGGCGGCGGGACATCGCGTTCGCGTGGGCGGCGTTCGTCTGCCATAGGCCGTTGGAGAGCAGGGCGGAAAGCTGTGCCGAGATGAAACGGGTCTTTGATGCCAGCTGCAGAGACTGTCGTCGGAGGAAGGCTATCCCGGCAGCGAGCGACGGCCGAAGTACCACCACTGCTTCGGCCGCCAGGGCTCCGTTCTTGGTTCCCCCGAAGCTCACCATGTCCACGCCGACGTCAGTGGTGATCGCTCGAAGCGAGCAACCGAGATAGGCGGCGGCGTTGGCCAGCCTGGCACCGTCCATATGAAGCAGGAGGCCGTTGCCATGCGCGACTTCCGCGAGGGCGGCGATCTCATCGAGGGTGTAGCAGGTGCCAAGCTCGCTCACCTGTGAGATCGACACCACCCGCGGCTGTGGCTCATGTGCCATCCCGACGACGCCGAGGCGGGCCTTGATGTCGCCGGCAACGAGCCTGCCGTCCTCGGTAGGAACGGTGAGCAGTTTGACTCCCAGCAGGCGTTCGCTCGCCCCGGTTTCGTGGGTGACGATGTGCGCGGTGTTGGGACAGATGATGGCGTCATAGCGCCCCACCATCTCGGCCAGCCCCACCATGTTCGCCCCGGCCCCGTTGAGTACGGGAAACCCGACCGCATCGGCTCCGAACGCGTCCTTGACCTGTTCCTCAAAGTCGTGGGTCCACCGGTCGTCCCCATAGGCAGGGGCATCGCCCACATTCGCCTCGGAGATCGCCGCCAGTACGTCGGGGTGAACGCCAGCGTGGTTGTCGCTGGCGAAGCTCTTGGGATAAACAGATCCGGTCGCCACGTCGCCAGGCTACGGTGACGAGATCACGACACGGCACGCGGGGGGGTCCACGCGTGAGGTGGCTTAAAGCTTCCGGTGCATGATGTGCAGTCCGACGTAGCCGTGAGCCGGATGGTGGAAGCCTGCTGGGAGGGTGGTCATCACTTCGAAGCCGAGTGACCTCCACAGCGCCACTGCTCGGGTGTTGGTCTCCACGACGGCGTTGAACTGCATTGCTCGGAAGTTGTCCTTGCGGGCCTGTTTCAGGACGTGTTCGCCGAGTGCTCGGCCGACTCCCTGGCCGGAGCGGGCTGGATCGACCATGAAGCTTGCGCTGGAGATGTGCGCAGCGCCGCCGCGGTGGTTGCGGACGCTGTTGGCGGTGCCCAGGATGGTTCCGCCCGCGTCTATGGCGACGAAGGTACGACCTGGGGGCTTCGGGAACCACATCTGCTTGGCCTGGGACTCGGTGGTGTCTCGATCCCACGAGAATGTTTCACCGGCTCGCACGATGCCCTCCATGAACGCCCACATCCTGGGCCAGTCGTGGAGCGTCGCCTCTCTAATCAGCATGGCCGCCAGCATGGGTTAACGAGATGGGGGCCGCAACTGGGTTTTGGCGCTGTGGGGTGGCCAAGCTGAGGGGCCACGGTGATTCCGGACAGCCGTGTTATGGGCGTAGCCTATGCGGCTGTCCGGGTTGAAAGGGACTCCTGGAGTACCTCCAGGGGTGGCCGGTAGAGTGCAGCCGCCGGCGGTTGTAGAACCCCTCGATGTAGCGGATGACCTGCCGTCTCGCCTTGGCACGGCTGGTGAAGACGAAGCGGTGCAGCCACTCGTTCTTGATCGCGCTGAAGAACGACTCGGCCATCGCGTTGTCGTAGCAGACTCCGGTGCGGCCGACCGAGCGGCGGATCCGCCGGTCTGCCAGGAAACGGCCGAACTCCTCACTGGTGTAGTTCGAGCCGCGGTCGGTATGGAACACCGCATCGGGCTGGAGCAGGCCGGTGCCGGCGGCCATCCGGATCGCGTCCTTGACCAGGCCGGTGCGGTAGTGGTCGGCCATCGCCCAGCCCAGCACCGCCTTGCTATGGCAGTCGATCACCGTGGCCAGGTAGAGGAAGCCCTCCCAGGTGCGGATGTAGGTGATGTCGCCGACCAGCTTGACCCCGGGACGGGTGGCGGTGAAGTCGCGGCCGACCAGGTCGGGGATGCCGCGGAAGTCGCCCTGCACGGTGGTGACCGGCCGGAACGCCCGCACCTGGGCCGGCATGAGGCCCTGCTCGCGCATCAACGCGCGCACCAGCTCGGCCGAGCAGTGCTCACCGCGGCGGGCCAGGGTGGCGTGTACCCGCCGGTAGCCGTAAGTCTCGTGTGCCGGTGAAGATCTCGACGACCAGGGCGGCGAGCATGGTCCGGCGTTGTGCGGTGGCCGAGGCCGGCCGCCCGCGCCATTCGTAGTAGCCCGAGCGGGACACACCCAGCCAGGCACACATCCGCGCGATCGCATGGTGCGCCTTCTCCGCATCGATCAGCTCGTACTTGGCGAGCGTCATCGATGATCGGCCGCGAAGAAGGCGGCTGCTTTTTTCAAGAACGCCAGCTTCTCCCGCAGCTCGGCGTTCTCCCGCTCCAGCTCCCGGATCCGGGCCCGCTCCGGCCCTGAGACCGCCTGCTGCCCGTCCTGCCCGCTCGCCGTCCGGTGCCGGTTCACCCAGTTGCCCAGAGTGCTCGCGTTGATACCGAACTCGCGTGCCACCGACACGACCGTCCGCTCGCCCTCCAGCACCATGCGGATGGCTTCTTCCTTGAACTCCGGCGAGAACTGCCTGCGACGCCTCGTCACGTACCTACCTCTTCCAGACTTCTGTCAGCTTATGTAGCCGACTGTCCGGAATCTGCTGGGCACCTCAATGTTTCACGTGAAACATCGCGCGGGAACTCGGAGCTGGCAGGGGAACGTCCTTCATCCATCTTGGTCTGTGCGTCAGGTGTCAGCGGCGCCCGAACGCCCTGCCCCCTTATCGACGTCTAAAAGTTGACCCCCTGATGGTCTTGCCGGCTTTGGCTGTGGAACGCGGCCCAGGGCGCGGGTCTTCAGGCGGTCGCTGTCTCCCTTCGGGCTGATCACTTCGGCGTGATGGAGCAGACGGTCGATCACCGCGGCGGCCACGACATCGTCGCCGGACACCTCACCCCAGCGCCCAAACGGCTTGTTGGAGGTCTCAGGGGCTCGGCGAGTAGGTCATAGGCAGGGATGGAGGTCGGGATGGGGGCGGGCTGGTAGTACGGGTTGCGTCGCAGGGCGTTGTTGGCGTGAGGATGTGTTGAGCGGCGCGGCTTCAGCCTCGACCCGCTGCGGGATTGGGCCGGCTTGTGCCGAGGGTGGGGTTGCATGGCATGGCCCGTCGGGTGGATGAACTGCGGCCGGGGTGGATGGCATCGCTCAGATCGGATCTCTCGCAGGTCGGCTGTTCTGGCTGGGGGAGAGTCCCGCCGCTACGCGAGACGTGATCCGCGCACTATCACTGACGCTCAGGTGGGGGAGGCGGTGGTGGTTGGACTTAGCCTGGCTGGGCTAGCTTCGTGTGTGGGACGGTGGGGACCGCTTAGGACAGGGAGTGGGGATGTTTCACGTGGAACATTGAGGCGCGGAGTTCCGGCTAGTGGCACATCACGCAACCTTGGTGGGATAACGGGTCCACGACCGGATCGGCGAACTGGCCGCGAAGCTGACCTTCGAGGCCGCGTGCTGGTTGTGCCAGCGGACGTTGGCGGCGATGGCGGCGTTCTGTTCCTCATGGCTGCGGTGGTCGGTGCCGTTGAGCGCGAAGTACCGCAGGGCGGCGAACTCGGACTCGATCCAGTTGAGCCAGGAGCCGTAGGTCGGCAGGTAGACCAGCTCGACCTCGTTGGAGCGGGCCCAGGTGCGGACCTCGGCGTGTTTGTGCGGCGAGTAGTTGTCGCAGATCACATACAGCCGCTCACCGGGCCATCTGGCCCGCAGCGCCTTAAGGAAGGTCAGGAACTCTTTCCACCGTTTGCGGCGGCGGATCCGGTGGTAGAGCCTGCCGGTGGCCAGGTCCATGGCGCCGAGCAGGTGGCGGACGCCGTCGTCGCGGTGACAGGTCGCCCGCAGCCGCCGCGGACGCCGGTGGGGCCGCCAGGTGCGGCCTTTGTGGGGCTGGAGGTTGAGCGGGCCGAGCTCGTCTGCGCAGATGACTCGCCCGCTCTCTGGTGGGGTGTCGTACAGGGCCAGGACCTTTTGCATCTTGGCGATGAAGGCGGGGTCGTCGCTGCTCTTCCAGGTCGTGGTCGCCTGCCAGGACACCCCGCCCGCCTTCAAGATCCGCGCCAGGTGCTACCGGCTGATCGAGCTCACCAGCCTGGCCCGCTCCAGGTGGGCGGCGAGCTTGGCCAGGCTCCAAGTGGAGAAGGTGGTGATGCCCCACTCGGCGGGGGTCGTCCGGGCGATCAGGCAGATACGCTGCCGTACCCATTCACTGATCCTCTTCGGACGGCCCCCGCTCCATTTTGGGTCCAGCGCGTCGAACCCCCGCTCGTTGAAGGCGTGCACGACCTGGCGTACGTAGTCGTCGCTGACCTGCATCAACGTCTTGAGCGCCGAGGCCGGTCGGCCTTGCGCGGACATCAGCACCACGATCGCGCGCACGCAGCTTCACCGGGTTCCTGGCCGTCCGGGTGATCTTCTGCAGGCGCCGTCCCTCCTCCATGGATAAGGCGCGGACGAACACCTCGGGCCTACGTGCCACGGTCACCTCCCAGAACTAACGGTAGGGGTCGCCTAGGGCAGGGAGTGAGGATGTTTCACGTGGAACATTGAGGCGCGGAGTTCCGGCTAGGAGTGTCCTGAAGATTTGATGGGTGAGTCGGTATGGGTCGGCTCACCCTTTCGTCATGGAGTGATCGGGGCGAGAGCCCAGATATGGAGGGTGTGGGTAAGTCCGAGGGTGATCAGGCGGCGGGGGGTTGCGAGCGGCGGCGCGGTAGTGGAGCTGGCGGTCGTTGGCAGCGGTGCCGCGGTAGCGCAGGCGGCGGTTGCCTCGGGGGACCAGCCAGGCCACAGCCCGTTTGGTCATCGGACGCTGGCGTCGGTAGTTGTCCTGCCAGGCGGGATCGGTGGCGGCCTGCTGGTCATGGTGCAGGCGGATGGTCAGCAAGCGGCCGGTGGCGGTGGTGTGCCGATCACGTAAGAGGCAGGCGGCGCTAAGAAGCCCTAACAAATGGGGTATGGCGTGGGCGGCTTGGCTGTTGTTGCCAGGTGGTGTGAGGAAGGGCCGGCAGCCACCGTGGGTGGTGCCCGACGGTTATCGAGCCACTGCCGGAGGTGGAATGCCGGTACTGCAATCCGAGGCGCCGCCGTATCGATGACCGCAAGGCGTTGTGTGGGATTGTTCGTGCTCTACACGGCGATCTTGTGAGAGTTCCTGCCTCAGGAACGGGGGTTCGGCTCGGGTATGACGTGTCGGCGGCGGCTGCGTGACTGGCATCGGGCCGGTGTCTGGCAGAGCCTGCACGAGGTGCTCCTGGCAGAAGTTGCACGCTGCTGGCCGGCTGGGTTGGTCCAAGGCGGTGATCGGCGGTTCCCAGGTGCGGGTGCTCAAGGGCGGCCCACAAGCGGTCCGGGTCCGGTCGATCGAGGTAGGACCGGCTGCAAGCACCATACGATCATCGAGGGGAACAGTATCCCGCCGATGCTCGGCCTCGGCGGTGGCAACCGCAACGACATCGTGCGGCTCATGCCCTTGATCGAGGCGATGCCGCCGGTCGGCGGGCCTCGTCGGCGTCTGGGGTGCTGTACGTCGGCCGGGCTTATGATCGCGATCGCTACCGCCTGCTGGTGCGGGTGAAGCGAGTCGAGCCGGTCATCGCCCGCCGGATACGGTGCGCGGCTGGGGGCCGGGCGTGCATCGCTGGGTGGTTGGAGCAGACGATCGCCTTGCTGCACTGGTTTCGTCGATTAGGCATCCGCTGGGAGATCCGCGACGACATCCACGAGGCCTTCATGATCTGGGCCGCCGCCATCGTCAGCTGGCGGCGCCTCAACCGCTAAGCCCATTCTGCTAGGACTTCTAAGGCGGTGAAGGTGGCGCGGCGTTGCCGGTAGCGGCCGCCCGGTGCTGCGGGGGATGGTGTGCCCGGCGGGGCAGGTGACCGTGCCGACGCCGGTGTCGATGGCGGAGTCGTCCAGGGCGAACCCGCCCGGGAGGGCGGGCTTGAGCGCGGGTGGTTTGATCAGCAGCCGGTGCTCGGCGGCGGCGTAGGCGGCATCGGTCAGGACCTGCAGCGGTCCGCGCTCGTGGGTGGGCAGGGCGGGAGCGACGGCGCTCTTGTGGTGGGCGGCTCCGGTGCCGGGGTGCAACGCGACGGTGGTGAACAGGCCGGTCTCCGGCTCGACCCGCCAGGTGGGCCTTGTAGCCGTTCTCCCGCTGCCGGTCACTCTTGTGAATGTGGTGGACCTCGGGGTCGACGGTGGAGATGATTCGATCTGGTGCGGTGTGGCGGGCGATGCGCCATCGGCCGTCGGTGCCGTCCGAGCTGTCCTCGGGTTCGACGTCCTGTCCGGTGATCAGCGTCGGCAGGCCGACGGCGTGCTCGGCTGCCTCGTCCAGGTCTTGGCCGTTCAGGCGGTCCAACAGGGCGAGCATGTCGGTGACCAGCCCGCTGGCCAGGGCGTTTTGGCCTCCCTGTCGTCCTAGGCGATCTTTGGCTTGCCTGGGGCGGCGTAGTTATGGGCGTGACAGTGGGCTGTCACCAGCGCGCTCGCAGCAATCAGCTGGGTGATGGCGTTCTGGGTGGCGACCGTGTCAGCCGGCATCGCCGGGTCCAGCGGCCGTCGCGTTCGGTCGGTCGGTAGCCCGGTCTGCTCCACCATGGTGCGGGCGATGCTGAAGATCCGGTCCGGGGCTGGTGAGTGAGCCAGTCGGCGCCGGAAAGTAGGTCAGCAGCGACGGGGTGAACCCCCGGTCATACGGGCCCAGCTCGCTGGTGGCCTTTCAGCGCAGATCGAACCGCAGCGCTTCGGCAGCCCTCTTCATCGGAGAATCCGTGCAACGCCCGCAAGACCACCGCGGTGGCCGGCAGGTCCGGTGGTACTGAGGGACGCCTGTTGACCGGCGCGTACATGTCTGCGAACGCCTGCGGCGGGAGCAACGCCTGCCGGTGTTCGGCCAGGAACGCGAACATGCTCCCGGCCGGGATCCTCTCTCGGCACAATACCCATACCTGCGGCCCGGCCGGAGCCCTCCGACGGCCCATCACGACCGGAGCCTGAAGCCGGAAACTCCGTCTGGCCAGACCGGCAAGATCTCCAGGACGTGGTCCGGTCCGGTCGTACGTGTGACCAGATCACGATGTCGGCGATCTGGATCGTGGCCCGGTAGCGGGTGTGCGGCTTGTCGAACCGGGTGGCCGGGGCGCGGTGCTGCTTGCGCCGGTTGATCAGGCGTTCGGTCTGGTTGCGGGCCGGTAGCGGGCGCGGTCGAAGGCGGGTGGCCGTCCGCCGCATCGGCCTTTGGCCCGGCGGTGGGCGGCTTGGTCGTGTGGCTGGGCGATGGTGGCCCAAATGTGGCGGCGGCGTAGCAGTGCCCGGTTGGCGGCCGAGCTGTAGGCCTTGTCGCCGGTCAGGCCGCGGGGCCGGGTACGCGGCTGGCCGGTGCCGCCGGGCGGGGGATGCGGATGCGGGTGAGCAGGACCGGTAATTGCTGGGTATCGGCGTCTTGGCACGGGGTCAGGTTGCGGCCCCGCCCGTCGGCGATGGAGTGGATCTTTGTGGCCGGCCCGCTTCGCGAGTGCGCGAGCGCTTGGGCCCGGGGCGCCTGGTGTGGCGGGCGTCCGCTTTTCGCGCGCCCGCCGCGTGCGGATTAGATCTGGGCGTGGTGGTCCAGGGTGCCGGCCGCGTCGGCGCGGATCTGAAGGTGTTGCTCGATCCGAGCCCAGGTGCCGTCGACCTCCCAGCGGGCGAACCGCTTGTAGAGGGTCTGCCAGGGGCCGTAGCGTTCGGGCACGTCCCGCCAGGGGCGCCGGTTCGTACCCGCCACATGATCCCGTTCAGGAGCTGATGGTGGCCGCTGCGTTGGGGAGGTGTCGGTGGTAGCAGCGGCGGGATCATGTTCCGTTCATCGTCGGTCAGTTCAAAGCGCCTGCCGATGGTTGGGGAAAGGTCGGATCGGAGGTCAGATCAAGCCTCGATCCGAGAAGCACGTCCTAGTGGCGGGAGGCGGCTGATTCGAGGAGGGTGCGGCAGAGGGTGCCGAGGTCTTGGCCGGAGGCTTCGACGGATAGGGGGAAGAGGGAGGTTTCGGTCATGCCGGGGGCCACGTTGACTTCGAGGAAGTGGGGGTGGCCGTCGGCGTCGACGATGAGGTCGGTGCGGGAGAGGTCGCGGAGGCGGAGGGCGGTGTGGGCGGTGACGGCCATTTCGGCGCAGGCGGCGGTGGCGGCGGGGGAGAGGCGGGCCGGGGCGAAGAACTCGGTGTGGCCGGCGGTGTAGCGGGCGGCGTAGTCGTAAACGCCGGCGTCCGGGACGATCTCTACCGGAGGGAGGGCCTTGGGGCCGTCGCCGTGGTCGACGACTGAGATGGCGATCTCTACGCCGGAGACGTAGCGCTCGATGAGGGCGGTGTCGCCGTAGGCGAAGCAGCCGACCATGGCGGCGGGGAGTTCTTCGGCCGTGCGGACCAGGGAGGCTCCGAGGGCGGAGCCGCCGCGGGCGGGCTTGACGAAGAGGGGGAGGCCCAGGCGGTCGATGATGCGTTCCAGCATGGCGGTGGCGCCGAGGTCGTGGAAGGTCTCCTTGGGGAGGGTCACCGAGTCGGGGGTGTTGATGCCGGTGGCCTTGACGATCGCCTTGGCGCTGGGCTTGTCGAAGGCGATGCGGCAGGCTTCGGGGCCGGCGCCGACGTAGGGGACATTGAGGAGTTCAAGGACCGAGCGGATCGCGCCGTCTTCGCCGGAGCCGCCGTGCAGGGTCACGAAGGCGGCGTCGGGCGGGTCGGCGAGTACGGAGGGAATGAGCGAGGCGTCGGTGTCGCGGGTCTCGACGTCGATGCCGCCGGCTCGCAGGACCTCGCTGACCCTGCGTCCGGACTTGAGGGAGACCTCGCGCTCGTACGACAGCCCGCCGGCGAGAACCAGCACATGGCCGAGGTCGCTCATAGGTCCCTCCAGCGTGGAGTCTCGAACCGAGGCTCCGGAGAAAGCGTCGCGGCACGGGAGGTGCCGCACGGGCAGGTGATGCGCGCGCCGGCGTCGCGAACCGGCCGGCGGATGCAGGACAGGTTAGCCCAACGCCTGCGGCCAGGTGGAGGGGGGAGGTGCGTCTGTGGTCAAGTCAGGCCAAAGTGGGTGGATCAGAAGTCTGGGGTCGAACGGCGTACGGCCGGCCACCCGGGTGGCCGGCCGTACGGATGTGGATGTCAGGCCAGGTCGGGGCCCGGGGTTTGGACTCCGGCGCGGCCGGGGGTGGTGCCGGTGCCGAAGGTCTCGTGTACGAGCATCTCCTGCTCGATCACGCCGGCCAGGCGGCGGACGCCCTCCCTGATACGGTCCGGTTCCGGATAGCAGTAGGACAGCCGCATGTGGGCGGCGCCCTGACCGTCGGCGTAGAAGCCGGTGCCGGGTACGAACGCGACCCGCTCGGCGACCGCCCGGGGCAGGATCGCCTTGGAGTCGAGTCCTTGGGGCAGGGTCATCCAGACGAAGAACCCGCCCGCCGGGCGGGTCCAGCTGCATCCGTCGGGCATGAGCTGCTCAAGGGCGCTCAGCATGGTGTCGCGGCGTTCGCGGTACAGCTCGCGGAAGGACTTGATCTGCTCGCGCCACGGCTGGGTGGCGAGGTACTGTCCGACCGCGAGTTGCGTGAACGAGGAGTGCGAGAGCACCGCGGACTCCATCGCGAGCACCAGTTTGTCCCGTACGGCGTGCGGCGCGAGCGCCCACCCCACCCGGAACCCCGGTGCCAGCGTCTTGGAGAACGACCCCAGGTAGATCACCCCGTCCGCGTCGTCGGCGCGCAGCGCCCGCAGCGGGTCGCCGTCGAAGCCGAGCAGGCCGTACGGGTTGTCCTCGATCACGAGCACGCCCGCGCGGTTGCAGACGTCGAGCACTTCGCGCCGCCGGGCCAGGCTGAGGGTGACGCCGGCCGGGTTCTGGAAGTTCGGGACCGTGTAGAGGAACTTGATCCGCCGTCCCTGGCGGGTCAGCGTCTCGATCGTCTCGGCCAGCGCGGCCGGGTCGAGGCCGTCCTCGTCCATGGCGACATGGACGACGTCGGCCTGGTAGGCGGCGAAGGTGCCGAGGGCGCCCACGTAGGACGGGCCCTCGGCGAGCACCACGTCGCCGGGGTCGATGAAGATCCGGGTGATCAGATCCAGTGCTTGCTGTGAACCGACGGTGACCACTACGTCGCTCGGATCCGCCTCGATGCCCTCAAGCCGCATGACCTCGCACATCTGCTCGCGCAGGTGCGGGTCTCCCTGGCCGGAGCCGTACTGCAGCGCGGTCGGCCCGCGCCGGGCCACGAGGTCGGCGATCAGCTCGCCGATCAGGTCGAGGGGAAGAGCCGTGACGTACGGCATGCCGCCGGCGAGCGAGACCACCTCGGGCCTCGACGCGACGGCGAAGAGAGCTCGGATCTCAGAGGCGACCATCCCGGTAGCTCGTGCTGCGTACCGATCGACGTAGGCGTCGATGCGCGACCCTTGGGGCGCGCTGGTCTGACCGTGATCCGTATCCTCTGTCACGGTCCACCTCCTCGGTCGAAGTGCCGGAGAAAACCAGAGTACGTCACCTTTTGTGACGGCCTTCCAGGGGGAGTCGTATCGCCGACCTGCGATCGATGATCCACGTGATGCAACCCCCACTGAGCTACCATGCCAGTCGGGGACGCCGTATTGATGCGGTTTTCCACCAAGACTCGCGTCAGGATAGGGGCCACCAGTTGTCGCGTCGCCTCGTCAACGTCACGTTGGACAACCTTGACGATCTTCCACACCGGTGCCGTCGATGCGTGTTCTGGGAGCTCGACCCGGTCAGCGGCGAGCGGGCGATCGAGGTCGGCGGCGCGGGGCTGGAGAAGGAGGCCTGGATCTCGGCGACGCTGCTGGAGTGGGGGAGCTGCGGCAAGATCGCCTATGTGGACGGGGTGCCGGCCGGGTTCGTGCTGTACGCGCCGCCGCTCTACGTGCCGCGTTCGGTGGCGTTCCCGACGTCGCCGGTCAGCTCCGATGCCGTGCTGCTGATGACCGCCCAGATCATCGCCGAGTTCTCGGGGGGCGGGCTGGGCCGGATGCTGGTCCAGGGGGTGGCCAAGGACCTGACCCGGCGGGGGGTCAAGGCCATCGAGGCGTTCGGTGACCTGAAGTGGGAGGAGCCGGGGTGCGTACTGCCCGCCGACTACCTCCTGGCGGTGGGGTTCAAGACGGTTCGTCCGCATTTGCGGTTTCCACGGCTCCGCCTGGAACTGAAGACGGCGGTCTCGTGGCGCGAGGACGTCGAGGTGGCGCTGGAGCGGCTGCTGGGGTCCATGAGCCCAGAGCGGGCTCTGCGGCCCGTCTGACGCTTCTCAGGGGCGTTACGGGCGTATATGACGGGCTAGACCGAAAAGCCCGATCGATCCCCATACATGCGGCGGCTCCCTCGCCCGGAGTGGTGAGCTACGGGCGAGGGAGCCGCCGGGTTATGTGGGTGCCGCTCAGAAGAGCGGTGGTACGGCAGGCGCCGCGGCGCCTTGCCGCAGGGGGCCGGTGCCCCAGAGCCCCGTGGGGTTGGGCTCTAGAGGATGCCCTCAAGCTCGCGAAGCAGCATGGCCTTCGGCTTGGCGCCGATGATCTGCTTTACGACCTCTCCACCCTTATAGACGTTCAGTGTGGGGATCTGGAGTACACCGTAATCGCGGGGAACCGTCGGGTTCTCGTCGATGTTGAGCTTGACCACCGTCAGCTTGTCGGCCTGCTCGTTGGCGATCTCCTGGAGGATCGGCGCGACCTGCCGGCAGGGCCCGCACCATTCGGCCCAGAAGTCCACGAGCACGGGCTTGTCGTTCTTGAGAACTTCCGCCTCGAAGGTCGCGTCGGTGACGCTCTTGATGGTGCCCATGATCGAACCTCTCCTTAACTTTCCTGAAGGGTGAGCCAGCGCTCGGCGTCGAGGGACGCCTGGCAGCCGGTGCCCGCGGCGGTGATCGCTTGACGGTAGATGTGGTCGACGACATCGCCACAGGCGAAGACGCCCTCCAGATTGGTGCCAGTGCCCGGGGACTGGACCTTGATGTAGCCCTCGTCGTCGAGCGTGATCTGACCCTTGACCAGCTCGTTGCGGGGGTCGTGGCCGATGGCCACGAACACGCCGGTCGCGGGCAGCTCGGTGGTCTCGCCGGTCTTGAGGTTGCGGACGCGTACGGCGGAGACGCGGTCGTCGCCGACGATCTCCTCGACCTCGGAGTCCCACTGGAAGCGGATCTTCTCGTTGCCGAAGGCGCGGTCCTGCATGATCTTGCTGGCCCGCAGCTCCGAACGCCGGTGGACGATCGTCACCGAACGCGCGAACCTGGTGAGGAAGGTCGCCTCCTCCATGGCCGAGTCGCCGCCGCCGACCACCACGATGTCCTGGTCGCGGAAGAAGAACCCGTCACAGGTGGCGCACCAGGAGACACCGTGCCCGGACAGCCGCTTCTCGTTGGGCAGCCCCAGCTCGCGGTAGCTCGAACCCATCGCCAGGATGACGGCCTTGGCGTGGTAGGTGTCCGTGACGGTCTTGACGACCTTGGGGTTGGCGGCCAGGTCGACCTCGACGACGTCGTCGGCGACCAGCTCGGCGCCGAAGCGCTCGGCCTGCTTGCGCAGGTTGTCCATCAGGTCCGGGCCCATGATGCCGTCGGGATAACCGGGGAAGTTCTCCACGTCGGTGGTGTTCATGAGTGCTCCGCCCGCGGTCACCGAGCCCTCGAAGACCAGGGGGCGTAGGTCGGCACGCGCGGAGTAGATCGCCGCTGTGTAACCGGCCGGCCCCGAACCGATGATGATCACATTACGGACGTCGCTCACACTCTGCGCCTTTCGTCGCTGTTGCCAGTCGCGTCAACAGATCCTAGGCGGCTGAGATTCCCGCCTGGTCATTGGACACCGAAGTGCCCCGCTCACCCATCAAGGTAGGGCCTGGCGACGCGCGGGGACATCACCTGGGGCAGGAATGCGAAAGAGCCCGCCGGGGCGGGCTCTTTCAAGGTCATCGGAGTGGGGTCAGTCCCACGTGCCGCGGGCGGGTTTGCGGAGGTTCTTGCATTCGGGGTCGAGGACGCGTACCTGGACCTGGTTGGACGCGCTGTTCTTCCGGAAGAGCATCAACGAGGCCTCCTGGCCCTCGTAGTAGCCCTGGTCCACCTGGAAGGGGTTCTTGCCGACCTGCTTGGACACGCGCCCGATGCAGCGGACGAGCTTGTCGTTGACCGAGTCGGCGGTGCGCCACACGCGCTCGGCGGCGAAGTAGTCGGCGAGCGGTTCGCGTAGCGCCCGGTTGCTGTAGTTGAACTCACTGTTAGTGATCTTGTAGGCCAGCCGCGGCGCCTGGCTCGGCTCGACGCTGGCCGGTGGCGGCAACGCGACCGGTACCGAGGCCACCGGCTGTGGCCCGCCATCTCCGGAAGCGGTCAGCAGCCCGGTGGACAGCGCCGCTGAACCGGCGATCGCCGCCACAGCAGCAGCCGCCGTGATGGGAATGGCCCATCTGCGGCGTCTGGCCGGCCTTGTCCGCCGCTTGGCCGGGACCACCGTGCCGTCGTCGGCGACGACGCCCAGTCGTACCGGCTCTGGCGCAGGCGCGGGCTCCCGCGAGGGCCCGGCCGCTGTCTCCCATGGGGCGTCGGCCATGAGCCGGTCCCAGTCAGGGGAGTCGGCGACGGCCGCCGCCACCCGTCCGGTACGCCCGGCCTCCGCGGCCAGCGCCTGGTCTATCCGTAGCGCGACCCCCATCGGCATGGCCGGTGTCGGAGTGGCCGCGAGCACTTCTCGCACCGCCGCGAGGTCGGCCAGTCGCTCCCCACAGGGGTCGCACACCGCGAGGTGTGCGCGGACCGGCCGGGCTTCGGCGTCATCAAGGAGACCCTCTGCCAATTCGGCAAGGATCTCCAGGTCGTAGTGCGTGTCACCCGTCACGAAGTTCTACTCCCTTCGCGGATGAGACGCGAGTTAGGTCTGAACGGTTCCGCAGATGCGAAAGAATTGGGGCAAGTTTCGCGCGGCCCCGCGCGCATCGGCTCTTCACCGTACCGCTCGGCACCTGGAGCACCTGCGCGGCGTCCTCCACCGAGTAGCCCATCATGTCCACCAGCACCAGCGCGGCCCGCTGGTCGGTGGGCAGCACCCGCAGGGCGGCCGTGACCTCCATGGAGACCTCGCGCTCGCCCGTGTGGTCGGGCATCGGCGTGTCGCGTTCGGCGGCCTCGATCAGCTCGTCGTCGGCGACCGGGCGGACCGACTTGCGGCGCATCCGGTCGAGACAGGCGTTGACCACGATGCGGTGCAGCCAGGTGGTGACCGCCGCCTCGCCGCGGAAGCTCTGCGCCTTGCGGTAGGCGGACACGAAGGCGTCCTGTACCGCGTCGGCCGCCTCGTCGGGGTCGCCGAGGGTGCGCAGGGCCACTGCCCACATCCGGTCTCGGTGACGCTTGACGATCTCGCTGAAGGCGTGCGGGTCCCCGTTGATGTGGCTGGTCAGAAGCTCGGCATCGGATCGTGCCGGCCGAGCGTCCTGATCCGCCTCTGGTGGGGTCTCGGGTGGGGAATTCACAAGGAGAGTCCTGCTATGCCGATCCGGGGGAGTAGACCACTACGTCATAGATGGTGCCACGAAACCTGCCTTGGTCGGCCGGAAGACGCGTAAACCAGATCAAAACGTATTGGCCGCTTGCGGCCTCGGTGGACTTGAACGTGGTCTTGCCCGAGGCGTTGCTCTGCTTGGCCACCGTCTTGAGCGCGTCCAGGTCGGGGGAGTCGCCCACCCTGATCTCGGCCTTGGCGCCGGACGCCTTGGCGAAGGTGACGGCCACCTCGGAGACCTTGATCGACTTGCCCATGTCGAGCATCAGGCCGACGCCGTCCTTCAGTCGCCCGAAGTCGGCGGTGTTGTAGGTGTCGGTGTGCCACTCGGTGCTGGACTTGCCGTCGATCGCGTTGCGGGTGTACTCGGGGTTCTCTCCGTCGCTGCCCTCGGGGTCGAAGTCCTTGGCGCTGGAGACCTTGACGGGCGTCGGCTCGGCGCTCGGGGTGGCGCTCACCGTGGGCTGGGCCTTCGTCGCGGTCGGCCCGGCGATGTTGCGCCCGAGAGTCCAGGCCCCGATGCCGACGACCGCCATCACGACGAGCACCACCACGGTCATGACCGCCCGGTTGACCATGCCGGGCCGCTGCGGCGGGCGGTGGTGCGGGCCGGGCATGGTGGGCGGCATGGTCGGGGGGCCGTGCGGATGCCGGCGTACCGAGTCCATGGGCCGGGAGGGATGGGCCGCGGTCCGCGGCATGGGCTGCGACATCTCGAATCGGATGTCCTGGTCGCCGCCCACCGGGCCCAGCGGCACCGACGGCGGCAGCGTCGCGATCGGCACCGGGGCGGGACGCGGCACGCTGCCCAGCGCGTCGGCGACGTCGGCCGGGCTGATCAGCGGCTCCTGGCCGCGCAGCGCCGCGGGCAGGGCGGCCCTGACGGTGATGCCGTCGAGGTAGCCGGGGATGCCCGCGGTGACCTGGCGGGGCGTGCAGATCTGGCCGTCGGGTGTGGTGGGCGCGGGCGGCAGCCCGATCGGGCCGTCGCTCGCGCCCGGCCAGTGCCCGGTGAGGCCGGCGTACAGCAGCCGGCCCAGCCCGGCGGCGTCTTCACCCGCGGGGTCGTCGCTGGTCAGGTCGCCGAGCGCGGCGTCGATGCCGACGCCGAGCACCTTCACCGTGCTGCCGGAGGTCCAGATCAGCTTGGACGGGCGCAGGCACAGGTGGGCGAGCCCGGCCTCGTGGGCGTGGGCCAGGGCCTCGGCCGCCTCGGCGACCAGTGCGGCGGCCCGCTCGGGTTCGAGGGGACCGGCGGCCAGCATGTCGGCCAGCGTCTCGCCGGTCACCCACTCGCTGACGACGTACGAGAGCTGCTCTTCTTCGGCGGCGTCGAAGACCTGGGTCAGCCGGGGGTCGGACAGCCGGCTGGCCGCGCGCGCCGCCGTCACGACCTCGCTGGTGCGGGCGTAGGAGTCGCTGAAGGTGTAGACCGCGACCGGCCGGGCCAGTACTTCGTCGATCGCCTTCCACAGGATGGCGCCGTCCTGCTCGGCGACGCGGTCTTCGACGCGGAAGCGCTCCGCCAGCTTGGTGCCGGGCTCTACTGCGGGCGCGCTCATGCGGCGTTCACCAGTCCGTCGGAGGTCGTGGCGCGATGAGCGGGCCACAGGGGGGACCCGGAACGCGCAAGAATCGCGAGAATGAGGCTACGGGGCGACCCCGACGACAAAGCTGCCGACAAAGCGGGCAAATCACCACAGCCGTACCACGCGGGCAAGACAGGCATCAAAGCAGGCATATCGCCATACGTCCTGCCATGCCGGTTGGATGCGCCCACGCCCCTCCTGCTTCCATTCCGCGCTTATCGGGCACCATCGTAGTGCGGTACCCGTTTCTTTCGTGTTCCTTCGGAAACCATCGGCCCCACGTGCCTCAGGCCCCCTGAACAAGACGTGCGAGGGGTGCCGTCGGGTTCACCGGAAACCCGACTTCCTCATCAACGGCCTACCCGTCCTGCGACAAGTCCAACGAGGGAACCCACTTCGGGGATGCGCGCCCGGTGCGCGACCACGAAGTACAGCAGCATGCCGAGCCCACCCCCGGCCGCCAGGATCACCAGCGAACTGAACGTGGTCAGCCCGGCCCACCGCTCGCCCCCCCAAAGGACGGCCAGGGCCAGGCCCGCCGCCGGCAGCGCCACCAAATACATCCTGGTCAGCGCGCCGGCCACCCGCCTGCCGTCCAGGCCGCCGACCTTGCGACTGGCCCGCACCCAGGCGAACCCGGCACCGGTCATGTAGGAGACGGTGTAGGAACAGGCCAGCCCCATGACGATATAGCGGTCGGGCAGCACCAGGTAGGAGACCAGGCTGAGCAGCGCGTTGACCGCCACGTTGCCGGCCGCCAGGAACGCGGGGGTGCGGGTGTCGCCGAAGCTGTAGAACACCCGCAGCAGCAACTGGAAGATCGAGAACGGCACCAGCGCCAGCCCGAAGATCTGGAGCACGTTGCCGATGTAGACCGCGTTCGAGATGGTCATGTTGCCGTGCCCGAAGATCAGCACGGCCACCGCGGGACCGAGCACCATCAGCAGCAGCCCGGCCGGGATGATCATCGAGCAGACCAGCCGCACCCCCGAGGCGAACTCCTCGCGCACCTGGCCGAGCTGCCCGTCGGCGACCGACCGGCTCATCCGGGGCAGCATCGCGGTGATCACCGAGACCGCGATCACCCCGTAGGGCAGCTGGAAGAGCTGGTAGGCGTACGCGTAGGCGGAGTTTCCCGCGCCGGACACCCGGTCGCCCGCGCCGGTGGCGAGCTTGGTGGTCACCCAGAAGCCGAACTGCATGATGCCGACGTACGCGAACGTCCAGGCCGCCGTCCGGCCCATCTCGCCGAGCCCGACCCCCCGCACCCCGAACCTCGGCCGGAACCGGAACCCCGCCCGGTGCAGCGAGATCACCAGCGCGAGGCACTGCACGACGATGCCCGCCGTGGTGCCGATGCCGAGCAGCGCCAGGTCGGAGGGCGTCGCCGCCTCCACGGAGGATCCCGCGCCGCTCACCACCAGGTACACCAGGCCCACCACGATCATGACCAGGTTGTTGAGCACCGGCGCCCACATCGGCGCGGCGAACCGGTCACGGGTGTTGAGGATCGCCCCGGCCAGCGCGCCGATCCCGAAGAACGCGATCTGCGGCAGGATGAACCTGGCCAGCGTGATCGCGGCCTCCCGCTTGGCGCCGGTCCAGTCGTCGGTGTAGAGGTCCACGATCAGCGGGGCGAGCAGCACGGACACCACCGCGGCCACGCCGAGCAGCAGGATGGCGAACGTCATCAGCCGCTGTTCGTAGACGGTGCCGCCGTCCGGGTCGTGGTGCCGGGCGCGGACCACCATCGGCACGATGACGCTGCTCAGCACCCCGCCGATGAGCAGTTCGAACAGGATCAGCGGGATCGTGTAGGCCACGTTGTACGCGTCGCCGAGGGCGGCGGTGCCGATCGCGGCGGCCAGCACCGCCGTACGCAGGAAGCCGGTGACACGCGACGCCATCGTGCCCGCGGCCATGATCGCACCCGCGCGCAACAACCTGCTCATCGGTCGCTTTCCTCCAGGTTCGGTGTCACGCGGGGGGTCCGGGCCGCCGGCCGCCGACCCGCCCCGCTTCCGGGCCTTCCGGCAGCGGGGACGCCGGGGGCCGCGCGACCGGCTTCGTCGCCTCGGCCGTCTGCTCGGAAGGCCGGGGAGCCGGTCGCGAATCCGGCTGAGGAGCCGGTGGAGCGGACCCCTGCGGGGCCCGTCGCCGCCCGGCCCGTCGCCGGCGCATCATCCGCAGCGCCACCGCCGCCAGCATGACCGACAGCGCGCCGCCCACGATCACCAGCGCGATCCCGGTGTAGCCGGTGGTGCGCACGGTCAGCTCGATCGGCGGGCCGTACCGCTTGCCGGACTGCGTGCGGAGCTGCACCCCGACCGTCGTCTCGCCGCTGACGTGCGAGGTCAGCGGCACCTGCACGGTCTGGCTGCCGCGCGGGGAGATCTGGATCGGCTGGGAGAAGTCCTTGATCTCCAGTTGCCGCTGGTTGGTCGACTTGACGTCGATGCGCAGCGCGACCGGCTTGTTCAGGGAGTTGTGGACGCTGATCGGCACCACGCCGTTGTCCCCGGCCAGCGTGCGGGGCTGCTCGGTGCCGGTGATCGCGACCTGCTCGATCTGCTCGGACACGGACTCGTCGATGTGCTCGACGGCGGTGCGCGCGGCGTCGGTCTTGCCGCGCCAGGCCGAGGACGCCAGCCGCAGCAGCGGGCGCTCGAACCCGTGCCGGTCGTTGGCGTCGTCGGTGACGTCGGCGGTGAGCTGGGCCTGGCGTTCGATACGGCGTACCGAGGCCAGGTAGCCCTTGCCCAGCTCCTCGCGGCGGTCTTCGTCGGTGTAGGTGAGCCCGGCGCGCGCCGTCCGCGGGGCGGTCGGCTTGATCGAGGTGATCGACACCGGGCTGAGCCAGGGCAGTTTGGCGGTACGGCCGAGCAGCCCGGTCACGAACGTGGGATCGGGGTGCCACTGCCGGGACGGCGCGGCCACGACGGTCCGGGCGTTCTGCGGGGCCTCGGCGGTGATCATCGCGGTCTCGGCCAGGAACCGCTGCTTGGCCAGCAGCCCGGCGCCGGGCGCGGCGACGTCGGTGGAGAGGATCTCGCTCAGCGTCTGGTCGGCGACCAGCGCGGTGATCGGGCCGTTCACGGACGGGATCGTGGCCGCCGCGTCGGGGGTGGTCGTGGCGGGCGGCGCGGCCGGGAGGTTGCCCTGGTCGAGCAGGACGGTCTTGACCCCGCCCACCGCCAGTTCGTCCAGCGCGTCGAGGTCGAGCGCGCCGGACACCGGCCAGTTGAGGTCGGTGGGCACCGCCCGGCCGAGCATCGACTGCGCGACCTCCCCGCCCGTGGTGAGCGCGCTGCGGGTCACGCCGTCCAGCCCGCGGTGGACCAGCGCGGCCACGTCGGGGTCGGCGTACGGGGTGGCGAACACGCCCGCCTTGGCCAGCGCGGTGCGCATCCCGGCCAGCCAGGGGGCGGCGGCGGGCTCGGCCGCGCGCTGCTTGCGCTCGTCGCCGGTGTCGACCGTGTAGTCGCGGGCCATCGCGTTGACGTCGTCCAGCAGCGCCGGATCGACCAGCCAGCTCACGCCCTTGGCGGTGGCCGAGCCGCGCACCAGCGCGAGCATGTCGGCCAGCCGGCCGCCCTCCGCCAGCCCGCCGCGCAGGTCGTCGTTGAGAAAGGTCTGGTCCACGCTCCGGCGCGGACGCTGGTCCAGCAGCGGCAGCACCACCGCCATACGCGTGCGGGCGACCCGCTGGTCCTTCGGCGCGTACACCAGGAACGTGCGCTGGATCGCCACCGTCTCCTGGCTCGGGCCGAGCACCTCCACCGCCAGCGGATAGACCCCGAACCGCCACATCTCGATGATCGCGGGGGTCACGCTGAACTCCCACGGCTGCTTGGCGCCCGCCGCGAGCACCGGGACCTGGGTGAAGCGCGTGATGGACCCGCGGTCCCGCCAGGTCATCATGCCCTCGGCGTAGGACTCCATCTCACTGCGCCCGGCGAACGGCTGGCCGGAGTAGCGGAGCTGGATCCGCAGGCCGGCCTGCGGGGCGCCGGTGGTGTTGGTGTACGTGCCGGAGATCTTGATCTCCTGGTTCCGGTCACGCGGGGTGTCCGGGGTGATCGACTCGATCACGAGCGGCGGCGCCTGCCGCGCGGAGACAGCGGATGCCGGTGACGCCGTCGAGACCGCCGCTGCTGGTACGGCCAGCAGCGCGGCGGTGACGGCGGTGAGCAGAGCCTTGACGATCACGTGCCTGCCCGGGTCGGTGTACGGCGCACGCCGCAATGCTATGGCCTTTGCGCGGCCGGATCGGGTCGAGACGGACGTTCGGACCGACTCAATGAGCCCTTTTCCACCGTCTCTGGCAGACGCCGGCTCGCCCGAACCCGCTCAGCGCGGCAACGAGTGTGACGCACGGTGCCCATGTGACAGGGACGACCGTCCGCGCGCGGCCAGATCGAGCCGTTTGCCGCCCGCCAGCGTCAGCAGATCGCGGGCGCGCAGCGAGAGCGCGGTACGCCGCTCGCCGGTCGGGGTGTGCACCAGGGTGTCTCCGGGCAGCTCGCGATGGAGGCGTTCGTCGATCAGCAGCGCGAGGTCGTCGGGCAGCAGCAGCGGGCACACCAGCCCGGCGGCGTAGCGGGTGGCGGAGTTGACGATGAACGCCGGGGCGGGCGACACCTTGCGCGCCCCGAGCAGCGTGCCGACCATCGCGGGCCGGGGCGGCGTGGCGACGGACGACAGCACCGCGACGGGATCGAGGCCGACCCGTGTGTCCACCTCGAAGACCGTGACCTCAAGGCAGTGGGCCGCGTCCGCGTGCATGATCTCGGGAAGCTCACCCGCGCACGTCAGGGCTCGCGGAAGGCGTACGATCTCATGATGGACCTGGTGTGCGAGGAGCCAGCGGTGGATCGCGAGGGCGTCCTTCATCTCTGCGCTCCTTGCCTCGTCGCCCGACCCCCTACGGTCCGCAGGTCGACCGTAACCTGGTGATCGCCGACGGTGTATCTCCCGCGGATGACACCAGCAATGGCCCGGGGGAACATCCTCCGTAACCGAAGGACCTACC
Organism: Spongiactinospora rosea; assembly: GCF_003315795.1. Classification (GTDB taxonomy): domain Bacteria; phylum Actinomycetota; class Actinomycetes; order Streptosporangiales; family Streptosporangiaceae; genus Spongiactinospora; species Spongiactinospora rosea. The sequence goes on along the minus strand of NZ_QMEY01000021.1, from coordinate 144,059 downwards.
CAGCTTGTCCGAATCGAATCTGACCGCCGGCCAGCAGCGCGGCCTCGACGCGCTGCTCCGCCGGATCCCGCCCGTGGCCGACGAGCTGGGCGAGCTGTTCGCCGCGCGCGGGCACGAGCTGGCCCTCGTCGGCGGCCCGGTACGCGACGTCTTCCTCGGCCGGGTCGGCAACGACCTCGACCTGACCACCGACGCCAGGCCGGAACAGGTCCTCGAAATCGTCCGTGACTGGGCCGACGCGGTGTGGACGATCGGCATCGACTTCGGCACCGTCGGGGTCCGCAAGGGCGGCAGGCAACTGGAGATCACCACCTACCGCAGCGAGTCCTACGACCCGCAGTCGCGCAAGCCCGAGGTCATGTACGGCGACAGCCTCGACGACGACCTCGCCCGCCGCGACTTCGCGGTCAACGCGATGGCGGTACGCCTGCCCGAGCACACCTTCGCCGACCCGTACGGCGGCCTCGCCGACCTCGCCGCCAAGGTGCTCCGCACGCCGGGCCCGCCCGAGCGGTCCTTCGACGACGACCCGCTGCGGATGCTGCGCGCCGCCCGCTTCGCCTCCCAGCTCGGCTTCGACGTCCACCCGGCCACGTTCGCCGCGATGCGCGGCATGGCCGAGCGGATCGAGATCGTCTCAGCCGAGCGCATCCAGGCCGAGCTGGACAAGCTGATCTGCGGCGCCCACCCGCGCCGCGGCCTTGAGCTGCTGGTCGACTCCGGCCTCGCCGCCCACGTGGTGCCGGAGCTGCCCCGGCTGCGCCTGGAGATCGACGAGCACCACCGGCACAAGGACGTCTACGAGCACACGCTGATCGTGCTGGAGCAGGCCATCGCGCTGGAGGACGACGGCGGCTGCGACCGGGTGCTGCGCTGGGCGGCGCTGCTGCACGACATCGGCAAGCCCAAGACCCGCAGGCACGAGCCGGGCGGGCGGGTGTCCTTCCACCACCACGAGGTGGTCGGCGCGCAGCTCACCAAGAAGCGGCTGACCGCGCTGAAGTTCCCCAAGGACGTCGTGGCCGACGTCTCCCGGCTGGTGGAGCTGCACCTGCGCTTCCACGGGTACGGCACGGGCGAGTGGACCGACAGCGCGGTACGCCGCTACGTACGCGACGGCGGGCACCTGCTGGACCGGCTGCACAAGCTGACCAGGGCCGACTGCACGACCCGCAACAAGCGCAAGGCCCAGGCGCTGGCCCGCACCTACGACCACCTGGAGGAGCGGATCGCCCGGCTGGCCGAGGAGGAGGAGCTGGCCAAGATCCGCCCGGAACTGGACGGCAACGAGATCCAGCGGGTGCTCGGCATCGAGCCGGGGCCGATGGTGGGCAGGGCGTACAAGTTCCTGCTGGAGATGCGGCTGGACCAGGGCATGATCGGCAAGGAGGCGGCCACCGCGGCGCTGCTGGAGTGGGCCAAGGAGCAGGGCCCCTCCTGACCCGCCGGCCCGCGGCTCGTTCAGGCGCTCTGCGTGACCTTCCGCCTGGGGCTGTCCTCGCTCGGCGTGACCATCCGGTAGACCAGCGCGCCGAGCACGTAGCCCGCCGCGATGAGGCCGAGCACCAGGTAGGACTTGCCGTTCGCCGGGAGCAGGGCCGCGGCGATGGCGGCGGCCAGCACGTACATGCCGTTGAAGAGCATGTCGTAGAGCGAGAAGACGCGGCCCAGGTAGGCGTCGGCGATGTCGCGCTGCACGACGGTGTCGGCGCAGATCTTGACGCTCTGCCCGGCGATGCCGAGCACGAACCCGGCGACCGGCATGCCCCACTCCTGGAAGGGGGCGACCAGCGCGAACCCGAGGACGCCCGCGGCGGTGAGCACCATCGGCACCCAGGCGGTGATGCCGAACCGCTCGGTGGCCCACGGCGTGATCAGCGCGGCCCCGAAGTAGCCGACGCCGGACGCGCCGAGGACGAGCGCCACCCCGGCGAGCGCCTTGTCGGGGTCGTCGACGGTGAAGTGGTAGCGGTACAGCATGATCAGCATCGCGGTGCACATGCCGTACACGAACCGGTGCGTGGACATCGCGCCGAGCGCGGCGGCGGCGGCGCGGTGGTGCGCCACATGGCGCAGGCCGTCGATCAGGCCGCGCACCACGTTGCGCAGCGCCTCGCGGGTCTGCGGGCGGTCGGGGTCGTACGCCGGGCCGAGCAGCTGCCTGGCCATGGTGGTCGCGATCCCCGCGGCCAGCGCGAACGCCACCCCCGAGATCACCAGCAGCAGCGCGGTGCCCTGGTGCCCGGACCCGAAGGCCAGCCGCAGCAGGTAGCCCGCGCCCGCGCCGACGAAGGTCACCACCGTGCCGGACGTCGGGGTGACGGCGTTGGCCATCATCAGCTTGTCCCTGGAGACCACATGCGGGAGCGAGGCCCCGAGCGCGGCCAGGAAGAAGCGGTTGACCGCGAGCACGCCGAGGGCGACGACGTAGAACCACGCGTCGGGCGCGCCCGCGGCGACCAGCGTGGCGGCCAGGAGCAGCAGGGCGCAGCGGATGATCGGGCCGATCACCAGGATCTGCCGCCGGGACCACCGGTCGATGAAGACCCCGGCGAACGGGCCGAGCACCGAATACGGCAGGAGCAGAACGGCGAGGCCCGTGGCGATCTGCACCGCGTTGGTCTGCTGCTCAGGGCTGAAGAACGCGTAGCCGGCGACTCCGAACTGGAAGATCCCGTCGGAGAACTGCGACACCAGGCGGGTGGCGAAGAGGCGCCTGAAGTCCCGTTCTACTAGGACGGCCCGCAGATCGGAGGCGAAAGACACCACGCCAGCCTACGTCGCCGGGGGGCGGCCCACATCCGGGACAACCCCGTACTCCCCCTAGGGGGCGGGGTCCCGCAGGTGGTCACGTACTCTCAAACGCGTGATGACCGATGAACTGGTTGTGTTGGTGGATCGCGAGGGCAACGCGACCGGTATCGCGCCGAAGGCGTCGGTACATGGCCCGGACACACCGCTCCACCTGGCCTTTTCCAGCTACGTCTTCGATCGCGCCGGGCGGGTGCTGCTGTCGAGGAGGGCCGCCCACAAGGTCACCTGGCCGGACGCCTGGACCAACAGCTGCTGCGGCCACCCGATGCCGGGCGAGCCGCTGGACGCGGCGGTCGTCCGCCGGCTGTCCTACGAGCTGGGGCTCCACGTCGAGCGGGTGGACCTGATGCTGCCCGCCTTCTCCTACCGGGCGGTGATGGACAACGGCATCGTCGAGCACGAGCTGTGCCCGGTCTACCGGGTGATCGTGGCGACCGAGGCGGTGCCCAACCCCGAGGAGGTCGGGGAGGTGGAGTGGATGCCGTGGCCGCGGTTCGCCGACGACGTCATGAGCGGGCGGGTCGTGATCTCGCCCTGGTGCCGGGAGCAGGTGCCGCTGCTGACCGCCCTCGGTGACGACCCGCTGGCCTGGGCCCCGGCCGACCCGGCCGCGCTCCCGGCGGCGGCCCGGCCCTGACGACCTGAAAAAGCCGAGAGCCCTCCGCGGAGGGCTCTCGGAGGAACGGCTGTCAGCGTCCGAACAGTGGTCAGCGCTCGAACAGTGGTCAGCTCTGGAGCAGTGGTCAGCGCTCGACTTCGCCGCGGATGAACTTCTCCACGGCCTCGCGGGCGACGTCGTCGGAGTACTGCTCGGGCGGCGACTTCATGAAGTAGGACGCCGGCGACAGCAGCGGGCCGCCGATGCCGCGGTCCAGGCCGATCTTGGCGGCGCGGATCGCGTCGATGATGATGCCCGCGGAGTTGGGGGAGTCCCAGACCTCCAGCTTGTACTCCAGGTTGAGCGGAGTGTCGCCGAACGACCTGCCCTCCAGCCTGACGTACGCCCACTTGCGGTCGTCCAGCCACGGCACGTGGTCGGACGGGCCGATGTGGACGTCACCCTTGCCCATCTCGCGCGGGATCTGCGAGGTCACCGAACGCGTCTTGGAGATCTTCTTGGACTGGAGGCGCTTGCGCTCCAGCATGTTCATGAAGTCCATGTTGCCGCCGAAGTTGAGCTGGTACGTGCGCAGCAGCTCGACCCCGCGGTCCTCGAAGAGCTTGGCCATCACCCGGTGCGTGATCGTCGCGCCGACCTGGGACTTGATGTCGTCGCCGATGATCGGCACGCCCGCCTCGGTGAACTTGGCGGCCCACTCGGGGTCAGAGGCGATGAACACCGGCAGCGCGTTGACGAACGCCACCTTGGCGTCGATCGCGCACTGCGCATAGAAGCGGTCGGCCTCCTCGGAGCCCACCGGAAGGTAGGACACCAGGACGTCGACCTTGTTGTCGCGCAGCACCTTGACCACGTCGACGGGCTTCTCGTCGGACTCCTCGATGATCTCGCGGTAGAACTCGCCGAGACCGTCGTACGTGGGCCCGCGCTGCACGGTGACGCCGGTGGGCGGCACATCACAGATCTTCACCGTGTTGTTCTCGCTGGCCACGATGGCCTCGGACAGGTCGCGTCCGACCTTCTTGGCATCAACGTCGAAGGCGGCGACGAACTCGACGTCGCCGACGTGGTAGTCGCCGAACCGCACATGCATAAGGCCCGGTACCCGGCTGGCCGGGTCGGCGTCCTTGTAGTAATGCACGCCTTGCACCAGCGACGCGGCGCAGTTGCCGACTCCGACAATCGCTACGCGCACCGAACCCATGGCACTCGCTCCCTTACTCAATGATCTGTATCCGTGGCCCTGACCGGGCCTTCATCGGCGTCAGTCCCCGCGTTGGCCGCTGGGCCGCCCGTGGTCTCCCGTCCGGTCTCGTGTCCGGTTTCGTGGTGTACGGCCCGCCCGGCGGTGCTCGACTCCGGCCCGCCGCGGCGCTCGGTTGCGATCAGCTCGTTGAGCCAGCGCACCTCGCGCTCGACGGACTCCAACCCGTGTCGCTGGAGCTCCAGCGTGTAGGCGTCCAGCCGCTCGCGCGTGCGGGCGAGCGCACTGCGTACGCCCTCCAGCCGCTCCTCCAGCCGGCTCCTGCGGCCTTCGAGGATGCGCAGGCGCACCTCGGCCTGCGTGTGCCGGAAGAACGCGAAGTGGACCCCGAAGCTCTCGTCCTCCCACGAGGACGGCCCGGACTGCGTCAGCAGGTCCTGGAGCCGCTCCTTGCCCTCCGCCGTCAGCTTGTAAACGATCTTGGAGCGGCGGCCGGCGAGCGGCGCGACCGGCTCGGCCGGGGTGGGCTCCTCCTCCGCGATCAGCCCGTCGTTGAGCAGGGAGCGCAGGCAGGGATAGAGCGAGCCGTAGGAGAACGCACGGAACATGCCGAGCAGCGTGTTAAGGCGTTTCCGCAGCTCATAGCCGTGTAGTGGGGTCTCGTGCAGCGACCCGAGAACGGCGAGCTCCAAGACGTTGCTTCGGCCGCCGACCACGGAACCCACCACCTCTCGCATCGATGTATCGAGCCGATACATCTGAAGGATACGTCGCCGCGGCATACCCTGCAACGACCAGGGGGTGCCCAAGGGGCGACCAGGGGTGACCTTCACTTCTGCCCCAAGAGGTTGGGAGCAATCGGAAAAAAGCCGTAGTCTGGCGCACATGTGGTCACAGCGAGCGGTCGTTGACTACGGCCTTGCGAAGCGAGCGACAGTACGCTCGTTACGCACGGGCCGGACGTCTTTCGACGACGTCTGTGACGCGCATCCCTATCTCCTCCGGGCCGCACGGTTCCATGGGGAGGCGACCGACCGGCTCTGTCCAGTGTGCGAACGGCAGAACGTCACCAACGTGACCTACGTCTACGGTGACGAACTGGGCCGCCTGGTAGGCCGGGTAAAGAGCACGTCAGACCTTGCCGAGATGGCACACGAATACCGCGAATTCCGCGTGTACGTGGTAGAGGTCTGCCAAGGTTGTGCTTGGAATCATCTGGCAGTCTCGTTCGTCCTCGGAAATGGTGATCCTCCGACCGATTCCTGAGCCGAGCCTGATCCGAGAACGCCGGGTGACGTCCCACCGCCTTTCGCTGGCCGTCGCCACACCCACATCGCCGATGACTGAACGAGGACGCGCGTGAGTTACAGCAGCTATGGCCCGGAGCCGACCGGAGGGCCCGCCCCCCACGGGGCCCCGTCGCCGTCGGCTCGCCAGGGACGTCGCCACCGTACCGCCCAGGCGAGCGCGTCCGCACCGCGTGACGCCTCCGCGCCTCGGCCGCAGTCGCGCGAGCCGGGCGGTCAAGACGGTTTTCAGGAGCGCGGTTTTCAGGAGCGCGGTGCTCAGGAGCCGGGGGGGCGACGTCGCCAGGCGCCGCCGCCCGGCCGTACCGGGCAGCAGCCGGCCCAGCGGGCGGGCCGCAGGGCCGAGGCCGAGTTCGAGGACACCCAGGCGATGATGGCGGCCGCGGCCGGCCAGGGCGGGCCACCGCAGCCCCCCCGCAGGCCCGGCGGGCCGGGCGGCCCCGGCGGTCCGGGGGGTCCTGGCGGTCAGGGTGGGCCTCCTGGTCATGAGGACACCCGCGTGTCGCGTACCGGGCGCAACCGCTCGGTGGGCCCGGACCGGCCGGAAGGGCCGCGCGGGCCCGGCCGGGGCGGTCGCGGGCGCGGTGGCGGAGGCGGCCGGGGCGGCGACGACGACGGACGCGGACGGCGGCGCTCCTCCGACGACGACGAGCCGGTCAAGAAGAGCTGGAAGCGGTTCATCCCGAGCTGGAAGATCCTGATGGCCGGCAGCGCGGTGATCGCGGCCGGCGTCTTCGGCATGATCGCGATCGCGTACGCCAACACCACGCTGCCCACCGAGAAGGACTACCAGGAGTCCGCGGTGGCCCAGGGCAGTGTCTTCCAGTACGCCGGCGGGAAGCAGTTCGCCAAGATCGGCACCAAGCGCACGATCGTCAAGATCGCCGATGTCCCCAAGCACGTCCAGGACGCGGTGATCGCGGCGGAGAACGACAGCTTCCGCCAGGACGTCGGGATCAGCATCCCCAGCATCGCCCGCTCGGTGTGGATGACCGTGACCGGGCAGCAGCTCCAGGGCGGTTCGACGATCACCCAGCAGATGGCCCGCAACTACTTCGAGGGCCTGAGCAGGGAGGTCGCGATCAAGCGGAAGATCAAGGAGATCTTCGTCGCGATCAAGCTGGACCGCGAGTGGGACAAGGACAAGATCCTTGAGTACTACCTGAACACGATCCCCTTCGGCCGCAACACCTACGGCATCGAGGCCGCCGCCCGCGACTTCTTCCGCAAGGGCGTCAAGGACCTCACCATCGCCGAGGGCATGTACCTGGCCGGCCGCATCCAGCGGCCCGGTGACTTCGACAGGTACGAGTCGCAGGGCAAGTACGCGGCCACGATGGAGCGGTTCGAGTATGTGCGCGGCCAGATTTCCAAGGTCGATCCCGCGTACGCCTCCCAGGTGGCGAGCCTGAAGTTCCCCAAGCCCAAGAAGCGGCGCATCGCGGAGGAGTACGCGGGCTCGGAGGGCTACATGCTCAACATCGTGCAGCGGGAGCTGGAGAAGGACTACGGCATCACCAAGGAGGAGCTGCAGAGCGGCGGCTACATCGTCAAGACGTCGTTCGACCCGGCCGTGATGGCCGCGGCCAAGCGCGCCGTCGAGTCGCGGACCCAGGTGTTCGACGCCACCGTCCACACCAGCCTCGCCGCGGTCGACCCGAGGAACGGCCGGGTGGCCGGCTTCTACAGCGGGCGTGACTTCCTGCGCGACTACAACAACCGCGCGTTCGACGCCGCCAAGCAGGCGGCGTCCGCGTTCAAGCCCTACGTGCTCGCCGCCTGGCTGAACAGCGACCGTTCGCTGAGCAGCCTGATCAGCGGCAAGTCGCCCTACCAGGCGAAGGGGACCAGCCGGATCGCCAACGCCGGCGGTACGTCCTTCGGCACGATCGACCTGGTGAAGGCCACCGCCCAGTCGGTGAACACGGTTTTCGTGCAGATGGGCGAGAAGGTCGGCCTGGACGCCGTCGCGGAGATCGCCAAGAAGGCCGGGGTCGGCGAGCGGGCCAAGGCCACGCTCAAGGAGAACTCCGTGGACTGGGCGATCAAGAACCACGGCTACGCCACCACCATCGGCAGCGCCACGGTCACCGCCGTGGAGCAGGCCAACGGCTACGGCATCTTCGCCAACGGCGGCAAGCACTTCGACTGGCACACCGTGGTGGAGGTCAAGCAGCGCGACCGCGACACGGGCGGCAACCGCCTGGTGTTCAAGGAGCGGCTCAACAGCGTCGATGTCATCTCCCCCGACGCCGCGGCCGACGCCACGTACGCGATGACCCAGGTCGTCAGGGGCGGCACGGGCGGCGCGGCCAACCTGGGCGCGCGTCCGGTCGCCGGTAAGACGGGTACGAACAACGAGTCCAAGGACGCGTGGTTCGTCGGGTTCGCCCCGCAGCTCTCCGCCGCCGTCGGGATGTACCGGGAGGTGCCGGCCGACGCCAAGACGGGCAAGAGGCTGCCGTACAACCCCAAGACCGGCAGGCCGCTGAAGCGGAAGAAGAACTACGTGATGGTGGAGGAGCCGCTGCCCGGCGCGATCGGCGGTGGCGGCGTCCCCACGCAGATCTGGCACGACTTCATGGCCGAGGCCCTGAAGAACGCCGATATCGAGCAGTTCCCGCCGCGGGCCGACGCCGGAACGCCGGACAACATGGCCCCGGTGCCCCCGCCGTCCCCGACGCCCGACCCCGACGAGCCCATGGAGCCGGACGACCCGAACGGCGAGGACGGCTGGCCGGTGGAAGAGGACCCGACGCAGCAGGACCCGCCGCAGGAGGACGGTTACCCCGACGACTCGGGCTGCGCCGAGAACGACCTGTTCTGCGACGCCAACGCGCAGCCGGAGGGTTCGGGCACTGCCCGCAACGGTGACGGATCGGGCGATCGGGAGCGGTCGCCGAGCGGGCAGATGATGCCGAGCACTGGGCCGAGCGGTCGCTCCGGCGGCGACCGATGAGCGTCGAGGACGAGCGCGAGCCGGAGCCCGCCCCCGAGCCCGAGACCGCTCCTGAGCGTGAGTCCGGGCCGGTGGACGGGCCGGTGGACGGGCCGGTAGATGGGGCGGGGCTGAAGGACGCCGGGGCGGTCACCGTGATCGGGGCGCGGACGCTCCCGTACCTCCCGCTCGCGATGTTCGCCACGCTGGGCGCGCTGCTCGCGTACCTCTGGAAGTGGCCGTGCCGCTTCGGCGGCGCCTGGAACGACGGCACCCTCCAGTTCACGAACTTCTGCTACACCGACATCTACCCTCTCTACTTCGGCCGCGGCCTGGCCGACGGCAAGGTCCCCTACTTCGCCGAGGTGAAGGACTTCGCGGACCACGTCGAGTACCCGGTCGTGCTCGGCTGGGTGATGGACCTGGTGTCGCGGATCACCTCGCTGGTGACCGACGGGGCAGCGCGGGCCGCGACGTTCTACGACCTCACCGTGCTGCTGATGGCCGCCTGCCTGGTGGGCGGCGTGCTGATGATGGCCAGGCTGGCCGGGCCGGAGCGCCGCTGGGACGCGCTGTGGTACGCCGTCGCGCCCGGCGTGATCCTCGGCGCCTACATCAACTGGGACCTCGCCGCGGGCGTGCTGTCCCTCGGCGCGCTGCTGGCCTGGTCACAGCGCCGGCAGGTGCTCGCCGGGGTGCTGCTCGGGCTGGCCATCGCCACCAAGTTCTACCCGCTGATGTTCATCGGCGCGCTGTTCCTGCTGACGCTGCGGACGTTCGAGTGGCGGCCGTTCCTGCGCACGATGGCCGCGACGGTGGGCGCGTGGCTGGTCGTCAACGTACCGGTGATGATCTTCGCCTTCGAGGGCTGGAAGCGCTTCTACGTCTTCAGCCAGGAGCGCGGCGCGGACTGGGGTTCGCTGTGGTTCTTCTTCCAGCAGCGCGGCTGGCCGGTCCTGGGCGACCCCGAACGCCTGAGCGTCATGGGCATCGCCTCGCTGGCGCTGATCTGCCTGCTGATCGCCGTGGTGGCCCTGGCCGCCCCGACCAGGCCCCGGCTGGCGCAGTTGTGCTTCCTCGCGCTGGCCGCGTTCATGCTGACGAACAAGGTGTGGTCGCCGCAGTTCGTGCTGTGGCTGGTGCCGTTCGCCGTGCTGGCCCGGCCCAACTGGAAGCCGCTGGCCCTCTGGCAGATCGCCGAGGTCTGGTACTTCTTCGCCATCTGGCTCTACCTCGTCGGTCTCCAGGAGGGTAACGCCCATCTGGGCATCACCGCCGACACCTACTTCACCGCCGTGTGGGGCCGCGCGCTGACCATCGTGATCATGATGGCCTTCGTGGTGCGCGACATCATGCGCCCCGAGCACGACCTGGTGCGGCGGGGCGGCGTGGACGACCCCTCCGGCGGCGTGTTCGACGGCGCTCCCGACAGGTTCCGGCTGACGAGCACCGGAATCGGCCTGCGGACCGCGTAGCGTGTCGCTGGCCGGCTCAGCCCCACCCACCGTCGAGCCCTCGGAGACGCCGCCCCCTGGGCCGGGAGAGACGTCCTTCTACCAGGGCCTCACGCTGTGGATCGGCTCGCGGCTGGGCATCGTCCTGCTGGCCGTGATGGCCGGCGGGATGCTGTTCGCCGGGGAGACCAAGCCGCTGCTGGAGCGGTGGCGGGCCTGGGACGCCCACCTGCTGATCGTCATCGCCGAGTACGGCTACGACGGCGAGCCCGGCAAACCCAACGACGCCGGACTTCCCGCCTTTTTTCCCGGCATGCCGCTCATGTTGCGGCTGGTCCATCTGGTGATGTCCGACTGGACCCTGGCCGGCATCCTGATCTCGCTGGTCGCGGGGGGCGTGGCGGCGGTCGCGCTGGTACGGCTGGGCGACCACGAGGGAGCCGAGGGGACCGGCTGGCGGGCCCTGCTCATGCTGTTGCTCTGCCCGACAGCGGTGTTCCTGTTCGCCGGGTACAGCGAGGCGCTGTTCCTGGGCTTCGGCATCCCGGCGTGGCTGGCCGCGCGGCGCGGGAACTGGCCGGCCGCCGGGCTGCTCGGCGCGGGCGCGTCGTGCGTCCGGATCACCGGGCTGTTCCTGGCGCTGGCGCTGATCGTGGAGTACTTCACCGGGCCGTGGCGGGCCACGCGGGGCGGCTCGGCGTTCCGGGAGAGCATCGCCTGGCTGCTCGCGCCGTTCGTGCCGCTCGCACTGTACTCGGCCTACCAGTACGGCAGGACCGGCGACTGGCTGGCCTGGAACCACGCCCAGGAGGCGGGCTGGGGGCGCAGCCTGGTCATGCCGTGGGAGTCGTGGATCACGACGTGGGGCTCGGCGGCGGGGGACGGGCAGTTCGCCTGGGCGTTCCGGATGGAGATCGCCGGTGCGGTGATCGGCGTGCTGTTCACGCTCTGGCTGCTGATCGGGCGCAGGTGGAGCGAACTCACGTACGTGGGCCTCCAGGTGGGCGCGCTGGTGTGCTCGGCGTACTACCTGTCCATCCCGCGCTCGGCGCTGCTGTGGTGGCCGCTGTGGCTGGCACTGGGCAGAGCCGCGACGCCGAGGAAGGACCCTGGGGACGGATGGGCCGAGCCGCTGCGGCCGGGCCTGCTCGCCTTCTACGCGCTGGTCGCGGGGCCGCTGATGGTGCTCAACACGATCACCTTCCTGAAGGGCGGCTGGGCGGGCTGACCTGCGGGTACGCGGGCTTACCCAGTTTTGCGCCACGGTAATCCAGAAAAGTTATCCACAGGCTGTGGACTAATCCACCTGTGGATCAAAGGCTGTGGATACCGCGATCAAGGCTGTGGATCAAGGCTGTGGATCAAGGCTGGGGATCAGAGGTTCTTGCGCAGGAAGGCGATGTCCTCGGCCTGCCCGGCGCCCGGGGTCTCCACCACGATGGGCGCGCCCGCCGCGCGGCAGACCGCCAGCAGGGCCTCCGGGTCGATCTGGCCCGCGCCCAGGTTGGCGTGCCGGTCGGCGCCCGAGCCGAACGCGTCGCGCGAGTCGTTGCAGTGGATCAGGTCGATCCTGCCGGTGATCGCCTTGACCCGCTCCACCACGCCCAGCAGCTCCTCACCGCCCGCGTGCGCGTGGCAGGTGTCCAGGCAGAACCCGACGTCGAAGCCGTCGAGCGCCTCCCACAGGCGGGCGATCCGGTCGAGTTTGCGGGCCATCGCGTTGTCGCCGCCCGCGGTGTTCTCGATCAGCACCGGGATCGGGCAGTCCATCCGCTCGAAGACCTTGCGCCAGTTGTCGAACCCGTCCTGGGGATCGTCGCTCTTGTTCATGTGGCCGCCGTGCACGATCAGGCCCTTGGCCCCGATGTCGGCCGCCGCCTGGAGGTGCTGGGCCAGCAGCTTGCGGCTGGGGATGCGGATGCGGTTGTTGCGGCTCGCCACATTGATCACGTAAGGCGCGTGGACGTAGACGTCGAGCCCGGAACCGGCCAGGTCGGCGGCCGTCTCCGGCACCTGCGGGGCCTTGTAGCCCTGCGGGTCGCCGAGGAAGAACTGCACCACCTCGGCGTCGATCGCCGCGGCCGCGGCGGCAGGGTCCTCCTGATCGACATGCGCACCGATTCGCACCATGAAGCCGAGCGTAGCCGACACCTGTGATCGGCCGTCCCGTGTTTCCCGACGGGGTTTCGCGGTGGTGCGGCGGGGCAGTCGCCAGCGGGAGTTCCCCCCACCCCCAAGGAGACCAAAGGTGGCGCTCTACCGGAGAGGCATCAGCCTGATCGGGCTCATCTACATCCTGGTCGGCCTGTACGTCGCATGGGTCTACGACTACATCACGCCCACGTTCCTGCGGGAGCTGGCCGAGGCGCTACTGGCGATCTTCCTGTGGTTCCTCGTGCTGCTCGGGGTCGATCTGAAGATCGGCTAGCCGCTGCTCTCGCGACCCGTGACCGGTCAGGGGACGAAGCCGCCGTGGTAGATGCCGAGCGAGACGCCCACGAACGACGCCACGATGCCGATGATGTTGACCGACCGCTCGGCCGTGGTGGCGGAGACGTACTGGGAGTACAGGCCGCCGCCGAAGCCGAGCGCGCCCGCCCAGGACGCGAGGATGTGCGCGTCGGCGATGAAGCCCGAGACGAAGGCCACCAGCCCGCAGACCAGTGTCGCCACGCTCATCGCGTTCTCGATCGGATGACTGACCCCGTCGGTGTTCAGTGTGAGCCGGAACGGCCTGCTCTTCGACGGGCTGAGCAGATGGGGCATTTGAGGCCACCCCCTCTAGGCAATGCTTTGGTATCGAGCGTTCCCGCGCGCGGGGCGCCGCAATCCCCCGGCCGGGCTGCGGAAACACGGCGATCGTGCGCCGGGCACATCGTCGCTGCTGGTAGCCTGGTACGGCGGCGTCGTGCCGGGCGTGCTGTCATCAGCACCGCCACCGGCCCGCCGGAGGCGCGTTGGAAAGCGTCCCCGGCGCGAGACGTCAGCGTCCTCCTGTCACGGCACCGTGTCGTGACCGCAACAGTCCGAAGGAGGCTCGAAGCCGCATGCGTCGATACGAAATGATGGTCATCCTCGACCCGTCGCTGGACGAGCGTACCGTGACCCCGTCCCTCGACCAGTTCCTCGCCGTGGTCCGCAACGACGGTGGCACCGTGGAGAAGGTCGATGTCTGGGGCCGCCGCCGCCTGTCCTACGACATCAACAAGAAGCCCGAGGGCATCTACGCGGTGATCGACCTGACCGCCGAGCCCGCCACGGTCAAGGAGCTCGACCGCCAGATGAACCTCAACGAGGGCATCCTGCGGACGAAGGTCCTGCGTCCGGACGCGCACTAGGCTCTCCCGGCCCCCTGGCGGTTCACCGGTTTTTGTCGGTCCCCCGCCGTACGCTGGGGCTTAATACGAAGCGAAGCCGCGCAGCAGCAGGAAGGCAAACGCGAGCCATGGCAGGCGACACCCAGATCACCATCGTCGGCAACCTGGTCGACGACCCGGAACTGCGCTTCACCCCCACGGGGACGGCTGTGGCCAAGTTCCGCATCGCGTCCACCCCACGCTTCCTCGACAAGCAGACCAACGAGTGGAAGGACGGCGAGGCGCTCTTCCTGACCTGCAACACCTGGCGGCAGGCCGCGGAGAACGTCGCGGAGAGCCTCCAGCGCGGTATGCGGGTCATCGTCCAGGGCCGGCTGCGCCAGCGGTCCTATGAGACGAAGGAAGGCGAGAAGCGCACCGTCTACGAGGTCGAGGTCGACGAGGTCGGCCCGTCTCTGCGCAACGCGACCGCCAAGGTCAACCGCACCTCCCGGCAGGGCGGCGGCTTCGGCGGCGGCCCCGCCGAGGACCCGTGGGCCACGGCCAGCCCCGGACAGCCCGGTGGCGGCGGTGGTGGCGGCTTCGGCGGCGGCAACCAGGGCGGTGGCGGCGGTTACGGCGGCAACCAAGGTGGCGGCTACGGCGGCAACCAGGGTGGCGGCGACTTCACCGACGAGCCCCCCTTCTAGCCCTCGGCACCCCCTTTACCAACCAATCCGATGACCATTCCCGCCCTCGCGGCGGGGCTCTGAGAGGAGCACCACGATGGCCAAGCCGGCATTGCGCAAGCCGAAGAAGAAGGTTTGCCTGTTCTGCCACGACAAGATCTCCTACGTCGACTACAAGGACACGGCGCTGCTGCGGAAGTTCATCTCCGACCGTGGCAAGATCCGTGCCCGCCGGGTGACGGGCAACTGCACCCAGCACCAGCGCGACGTGGCGACCGCGATCAAGAACGCCCGTGAGATGGCCCTGCTGCCCTACACGAGCACCGCTCGCTAAGGAGGTCCAGACCGATGAAGCTCATTCTCACCAGCGAGGTTTCCGGCCTCGGCGCTCCCGGTGACGTCGTCACGGTCAAGGACGGCTACGGGCGCAACTACCTGCTGCCGCGCGGCTACGCGATCAAGTGGACCCGCGGTGGCGAGAAGCAGATCGCGACGATCAAGAAGGCGCGGTCCACGCGGGAGATCCGCGACCTGGGCACCGCCCAGGAGGTCGCCGCCCAGCTCAAGTCGCTGCGGGTGACGCTGAAGACGCGGGCCGGCGAGGCCGGCCGCCTGTTCGGCTCGATCACCACCGGTGACGTCGCCGAGGCCGTCAAGGCCGCGGGCGGCCCCGACCTCGACCGCCGGCGCATCGAGATCACCAACACGATCAAGAGCACCGGCTCGCACCGGGTGTCCGTGCGGCTGCACCCCGAGGTGTCCGCCGCCCTCGACATCGAGGTGGTCGCCGCCTGACGGCGGTGCCCTCCCGGCGGTGCCCTCCCGGCCGTGTCATTAGGCCGGGTCACATCATTAGGCCAAGGCCCTTCCCCGGCGCGGGGGAGGGCCTTGGCGCTTTGCGGCCGCCTCGTATGCTCGCCCTTGTGTTCGTCAGTCTCTCCACCGACTTCGGGGCGGCATCCACGGCGACCTGCGCCGGGGTCGTCCACTCTCTCGCGCCCGGGGCGACCGTGCTGGTGCTCAGCGACGAGATCACCAAGTACCAGATCGTCGAGGGCGCGATGCTGCTCCGGCGCGCGCTGCCGTACCTGCCGGTGGGGGTGCACGTCGGCATCGTGGACCCGGGGGTCGGCACCCCACGGCGGCCGATCGCGGTGGAGACCGCCCGCGGCGACGTGCTGGTGGGGCCGGACAACGGGCTGCTCGTCCCGGTGTGCGAGCCGCTGGGCGGCATCGAGGCGGTGTACCGGCTGGACAATCCCGACTACCGGCTGCCCGGCGTGTCCAGCACCTTCCACGGCAGGGACATCTTCGCGCCCGCCGCGGCGCACATCGCGCTCGGCGTCGAACTCCGCTCGCTGGGCGCCGAAGTGCCCCCCGGCGAGCTGGTCCGGCTGGACATCCCCGAGCCGCGGGTCACGCCGGGGGAGCTGGTCGTGCCGGTGCTCTACATCGACGAGTTCGGCAGCCTGATCCTCGGCGGCGAGCGGGGGCACCTGGACGAGGCGTTCGGGCTCGGCGACGAGTACGGCGCGCGGCTGGAGGTCGGCTGGACCGACGACTCCGGCGAGACCCGGACGGTGACCATGCCGTTCCAGCACACGTTCGGCGCGGTGCCACGGGGACACCTGCTCTGCTACGAGGACTCCTCGGGGTGGCTCGGCCTGGCCGTGAACCAGGGGTCGGCGACCGCGGAGCTGGGGCTGCGGCCTGGGGACATGGTCACGGTTCGGGAGAGCCGCGGGTGATCGGTGGTTTACCGATCGGGATAGCGGGTTTGATGTACCCGGGCCGCCTGGATGCCGGGGGTTGTGTCTAGACTCTTGGACGTTCGCACAGGACAATCCCCCGGAGGCCGTCATGGTCCGTCGTTCCCCCATGCCGTACGCGCTCGGCGCGCTGACGACGGCTGCGGTGGCGTGTGCCGTGGCGTGCGCGCCGGTCGACAAGACCCCCGCGGCCACGGGTTCCGGCGGGGCGAGCCCGTCGGCGTCCTGCACCAAGGACGCGCTCGCCCTGAAGACGCCGGGCAAGCTGACCGTGGGCACCGACAAGCCCGCCTACGACCCGTGGTTCAAAGACGACGACCCGGCCAACGGGCAGGGCTTCGAGAGCGCGGTGACGTACGCGGTGGCCGAGGGCCTGGGGTTCGCCAAGAACGAGGTCGAGTGGGTGACCATCCCCTTCGACTCGGCGTTCGCGCCGGGCGCGAAGAAGTTCGACTTCGACGTCAACCAGGTGTCGATCACGCCGCAGCGGGCGAAGGTGGTCGACTTCAGCAAGGGCTACTACACGGTCAAGCAGGCCGTGGTGGCGGTGGAAGGCTCCAAGATCGCCGGGGCCAAGGACATCGCGGCGCTGAAGGACGCGGTCATCGGGGTCCAGGTGGGGACGACGTCGCTGCAGGCCGTACAGGACGTCATCCAGCCGGCCGCCGAGCCCAAGGTCTACAGCCAGCAGGTGGACGCGGTGAACGCGCTGAAGAACAAGCAGGTCGAGGCCATCGTGGTGGACCTGCCCACGGCGTTCTACGTGACGGCGGCACAGGTGGAGAACAGCAAGATCGTCGGCCAGTTCGGCACGGGCGGCGCGGCTCCTGAGGAGTTCGGGCTGGTCTTCGAGAAGGGCAGCCCACTGGTCGGGTGCGTGGACCAGGCGATCGGCGGGCTCCGCGAGTCGGGCGCGCTGGACAAGATCGAAAAGCAGTGGCTGGGCTCCGCGGTGGGCGCTCCCGACCTGTCATGACCTGGGTGAAGAGTCCCCGGCAGATCGAGCGTGAGCGGCAGCGGCGGCGGCGTGCCCTGCGGTCGGGGTCGATCGCGACCGCGTCGACGTTCGTGTTCCTGGTGCTGGTCGCGCTGGTGGTCACCAACGCGCCCGGCTGGGAACGCGTGCGGGAGACGTTCTTCGATGGCGAGGTGTTCGCCGCCGCGCTGCCCGACGTGCTCGCCGGGTTCTGGAACAACGTCAAGATCTTCCTGATCGCCGAGCCGCTGATCCTGCTGGCCGGGCTGCTGATCGCGATGGTACGCCAGCTCAGCGCCCCCATCTTCTTCCCGCTGCGCGCGCTGGCCGTGATCTACGTGGACGTGTTCAGGGGCGTGCCGACGCTGCTGGTCATCCTGCTGATCGGGTTCGGCCTCCCGGCGCTGGAGCTACAGGGCGTGCCGAAGGACGAGACCACGCTCGCCGTCATCGCGCTCACCCTCTCCTACAGCGCCTACGTCGCCGAGGTCTTCCGGGCGGGCATCGAGACCGTCCACCCGAGCCAGCAGGCCGCGGCCCGCTCGCTCGGGCTGTCCCACGGCCAGGCGATGCGGTACGTCGTACTCCCGCAGGCCGTACGCCGGGTGGTGCCCCCGCTGCTCAACGACTTCGTGTCCCTGCAGAAGGACACCGGCCTCGCCTCCACGATCGGCGTCATCGAGGCCATCCGGCAGGCGCAGATCTACGCGGGCCGCGACTTCAACTACACGCCCTACCTGGTGGCCGCCCTGATGTTCATCCTGCTCACCATCCCGATGGCCCGCTTCACCGACTACCTGGCGGCGCGCGCCAGAAGGCGGCGGGGCGCATGAGCGCGCTGCTCGACGTCGAGAACGTCTGGAAGCACTTCGGCGACCACAGCGTCCTGCGCGGCGTCGACCTGACGGTCGAGTCGCACCAGGTGGTGTGCCTGATCGGCGCGTCGGGGTCGGGCAAGTCGACGCTGCTGCGCTGCGTCAACCTGCTGGAGACGGTGGACGACGGCGCCATCCACCTCGACGGCGAGGAGATCACCGCCGTCCGCGCCGACCCGGACGACGTGCGCAAGCGGATCGGGATGGTCTTCCAGGCGTTCAACCTGTTCCCGCACATGACGGTCCTGGACAACATCTGCCTCGCCCCGCGAAAGGTCCACCGGGTGAGCCGGGCCAAGGCGGAGGCCCGCGCCCGCGAACTCCTGGCCCGCTTCGGCCTCGCCGGCAAGGCGGACGCCTACCCGGACCGGCTGTCCGGCGGTCAGCAGCAGCGGGTGGCCATCATCCGCGCGCTGGCCCCGGGGCCACGCCTGATGCTCCTGGACGAGGTCACCTCCGCGCTGGACCCGACGCTGGTGAGCGAGGTGCTCAACATCATCAGGGAGCTGAAGGAAGGGGGCATGACCATGGTCCTGGCGACGCACGAGATGGCGTTCGCGCGGGAGATCGCGGACACGGTGGGCTTCCTGCACAACGGCGTCCTCCTCGAACACGGCCCCCCAGAGGTCATCTTCACCGAGCCCGCCCACCCCGAGACCAGGGCCTTCCTCAGCAGAACCCTCCCCTGATCTCGCTCTTTTCCCCTGGCACGAAGGCACACCGTCGCGGCCGAGGTCGCCCCGCCCCGACCTCGGCCGCGGCGGCATGCCGCCCGCCGCGCGGGGCTCAGCAGCGGAGACGGTCGAGGGCCGTGGTGACGGTTTCGGCGGTGATGTCGGGGTTGATGGTGTGGGGACAGGTGACCTTGAGCATGGCGACCACCGCGCCGTACCGGGCGGCGTCCGCGAGGGTGCGGCCCTGGACGAGGGCCGCGAGGACGCCGGCGAGGTAGGCGTCGCCCGCGCCCGCCGTACTTGCGACGCGTGCGGGACGGGCCGGGGAGTGGGTGAGTCTGCCGGTGTCCCAGGCCCATGAGCCGGAGGTTCCGGCGGTGATGACCATGTTGAGGCCGGGGTGCCGATCGATGGCCGCCGTGACGATGGCGGCGGGGTCGGAGTGCCGCGACCGGACGAGCGCGCGTGCCTCGTCGATGTTGACGGCCAGCAGGTCCGTACGCGGCAGCAGTGCTTCCGCCTCCCCGGCCTCCCCGCTGACGAACGACGTGACGCGGAAGAAGCCGTGCTCGGTGGCGAGGTCGAGCAGCGCGGACCGCGCGGGCAGCGGTACCTCGGGCAGCGCCAGCGCCACCCCCTTGCCCCGGTGGCGGCGGAAGAGCGGCGACACCCCCCGTATGTCGGCGAGGCCGACGCTCGCGCTCGCGGAGTTCCTGGCGGTGAGGTTCCCGCCCTCGCCGGACGGATACACGAAGCACGCGGCGAACAACGTCGGGCGGCTCGCGTCGATCCGCACGTGCGTGGCGTCGAGCCCGACCGCGCGGAGTTCGGCGAGCAGCGCGGACCCCCGTTCGTCCGCGCCGACCGCGCCGACCGGCACGACCGGGAGATCCGGTCGGAGCAGCGTGCGCAGGTAGTGGCAGACGATGTGCAGCTTGCCGTAGTCCCGGCTGTCGAGCAGGTCGGCGGCCCGGCTCTCCTCGCGCCTGATCGCGTGGTCGGAGTCCAGGGCGAAGACGACGCCCGAGCCGATCCCGCCGGTGCCGATCACCACCTCGCAGGCGGTCAGCCGCCGAAGTCCGGCAACCACGGTCGCTCCGCTTCGATCAGTTCGTCGGTCATCGCGCGGATCTGGTCCAGGCCGAGCAGGGAGCCGGTGAGCCGGTCCAGGGAGACCGCGGCGTACACCAGGTCCCTGGACCGCTGCCGGTAGGCGTCGACCACGCACCCCTGCAACCCGATGGACGCGAGGTTGATCCCGGCGCACGCGGACGGCAGCCGCCCGATGTGGGTGGGCTGGACACCGGAGCCGTCGACCAGGCAGGGGACCTCCACGCAGCATCCGTCCGGCAGATTGGTGATCAGACCGGTGTTGGGCACGTTCCCGTAGACCGTGCGCGGGGTGTCGGTGACGATGGAGTCGGCGATCCACGCCGCGTACTCCTCGCCGGCCTCGGGCTCTCCGGCGGCGAGCCGTTCGGCCAGCAGCTCCTGGTCGGTGTCGGTCTGGGCCCGGGTGATCTCCAGATAGTCCCAGCGCCGCGGCAGATAGGCGGTCACGTCGCCCGGTGTGCGCCGGAAGTGCGGGTAGTACTCGGACGCGTGGTGGCTGGACTCGGTCGGGAAGTGGCCGGTGAGGTTCAGGATCTCGGTGCGTACGGCCTCGCGTCCGCCCGCGTACCACTCGTCGATCGGCTCGGCGGGCTCGCGGTCGCCGCGGCGGTAGGCGTTGACCGCGGCGGCCAGTTCGGCCCGTACGTCCACGCCGCGGTGCCGGAACTCCAGCATCCACGCCTGGTGGTTGATCCCGGCCGCGCGGAAGCTGTAGTCGCCGGGGCGGTAGCCCAGGATCGCGGCCAGTTCGTCGGCGGTGTGCCGCACCGAGTGGCAGAGCCCGGCCGTCCTCGCCCCCGCGGCGGACGCGAACCAGCAGTTGACCGACATCGGGTTGGCGTAGTTGAGCAGCAGCGCGTCAGGGCAGTGTTCGGCCATGACGCGGACCACGTCATCGAGGGCGCGCATCGACCGCAGGCCGCGGAAGACGCCGCCGGGACCGAGCGTGTCGCCGACGGTCTGGTCGATTCCGTACCGGCGCGGGATCTCCATGTCGTGCGCGTACGCCTCGCGCCCACCCGCCTGGAAGCAGGTGACGACGAAGTCCGCGCCGGACAGCGCCTTGCGGAGGTCCGTCGTCGGCTCGACCCGGGCCGGAACCCTCCGGGCCTGGACCAACCGGCGGATCAGGCGGTCCGCGCGGGTCAGCGCCGCCGGGTCGATGTCCATCAGCGCGTAGGCGGCGTCCTGCAAACTGGGAAAGGCGAGGAAGTCGTTCATCAGGCGCAGCGGGAACTCGTACCCGCCCGCGCCGACCAGTGCGATCTTCGTCATGCGCGTACCTCCAGGTGAGGTAAGAGTCCGAGTGCGTTGCCCGCGTACACCTGGGCCAGCACCTCGTCCGGCAGGTCCAGGCCGGAGATGGTCCACCGGCCCAGCGGCGGCGGGTCCTCCGGCGAGTGCGGGAAGCACTCGTCGGCCGTCTCCAGGAACCTGAAGTGGATCGGGTAGCTCTCGCCGGTGGGCGGGATCTCGTCGGCGCCGAAGAGCACGCGGTCCGGGTGGGCGAGGAGGAGATCCCTGGTGGCCCGCGCCTGGCGGCCGAGTTGCGCGATGCGGGCGGCGATGTCGATGTGCAGGTTCGGGTAGGTGTCGAGCATCCGCCGCACCCAGCCGAGGTTCTCGGCGTAGTTGCCGCCGTGCACGCCCACGAACGTGGTACGCGGATGCGCCGCGACCACCGTCTCCATCGCGTCGATCAGCCGTTGGAAGGGTGGGAAGGCGTCGCTCGCGTACGACCAGTCGGGCCGGTCGGTGAGCAGTTCCAGGTACTCGTTGCGTCCGTCGACCGGCTGGAAGAAGGCGACCGGATCGGCGACGTGCCACCAGACCGGGACGCCCAGCTCCCCGGCGGCCGACCACAGGTCGCCGAGCCGGGGGTCGTCGGGCAGGACGAGTTCGTCCCGGTGGTCGCGGACCCGCAGGCCGAGGTCCTTCCACACCTTCAGCCCGGCCGCGCCCGCGCGGACCGAAGCGGCGAGGTCTTTGACCAGATCGTGTCCAGGCGTGGCGAGCGCTGACCAGTTCACGTGACAGAAGGTGGCCACCCTGCGGGGGAAGGCGCGGTCGAAGCGGTCGAGGTTCGCGTCCAGCTCCGCGCCCCACCGCCCGTCCAGGTTCACGAAGGCGCGCACGTTGTACGCGTCCATCTCCTCCAGCCACGTGGCGACGTCCGGTATCGCCCATTCGCCGTCCCGGCCGGCCCAGCCGGACAGCCAGCGGCCGAGGTGCGCGTGCGCGTCGATGGCGGGACATCGGGCGCGCTCCACCCGATGCTCCGGCAGGACGACCTGCGATCGGGGCCGGAACTCGGCCAGCGGAAGATCCGTCACGACACGTTTCCTTTCAGCCTCGCCCGGCCTTTGGGGAGATCCTGAGTCTCGCTGTATAGACATGTCAATAACCTGTCTGGCCATCTATTGACAGGTATGGTCGGCGCTCGGCAGCATGGCGGCGTGGAGAACGACGGAAACACCACGCTGGAGGACGTCCCGTCCACGTCCGCCGGGCCGCGCTGGGAACAGATCGCGGCGATCCTGGCGGACGAGCTGCGGGGCGCCGAGGCGGGCTCCCGCCTCCAGTCGGAGGCCGCCCAGTGCCGCCGCTTCGCGGTCAGCCGGATGACCCTCCGGCAGGCGCTGGCCGACTTGCAGAGCCGCGGCCTGGTCGAGGCGCGGGCCGGTCGCGGCTGGTTCGTGGCCGCGCCGGGCCGTACGGGAGCGCCGGACGGCGCGCCCATCGCCGAGCCACCGGGCAAGCTGATGAGCTTCAGCGAGATGGCCCGGTCGAAAGGGCACGTCCCCGACTCCGAGGTGCTCGCCCAGGAGATCCGGCCGGCGACCTTCGAGGAGGCCGAGCAACTCGGCCTGGTCCCCGGCGCGGATCTGTTCTCGCTGCGCCGGCTGCGCAGGCTCAACGGCCTGCCGGTGGCCGTCGATCACAGCCTGGTCCCCGGCGACCTGCTGCCGCTCGCGCTGGCCGCCGACTTCTCCACCGCTTCGCTGCACGACGCGTTCCGCGCCGCGGGCGCCCCGCCGACCAGCGCCGACCTGGAGATCGAGGCGATCGTCGCGGACACCGAGCACGCCACCCTGCTGGACGTCGAGGAGGGCTCTCCGCTCCTCGCGGTCCGGCAGCTGTTCTTGGACGCCGAGCGGCGGCCGATCGAGCGAGGGGTCATCCGGTATCGCGCCGATCGCTACCGCTACCGGGCGACGGTACGGGCCTAGCGCCGCCGGAGCCCGCCCTTCCCCCCACCGGTCGCCCCCCAGGAGGCAGCCATGGCTCCCAGGAAGACCGTACGCGGCGTCGTCGCGTGCCTGCTGCTCGCCGGACCGCTGCTCACCGGCTGCGCCGGGGGCGGCGGGCGGGGACCCGCCGACCCGAAGGCCCCGGTCACGCTGGTCTGGTGGACCGGGCAGGCCGACGAACCACAGCGGGTGCTGCAGAACCTCGCGCGGGAGTTCTCCAGGCTGCACCCGAACGTCACGATCGAGGTGTCGTCCGGCGCGCCGACCACGACCGAGCTGTTGCAGAAGCTGACCGCCGCGTTCGCCACGTCGAAGTATCCGGACATCTCCTACACCTACGGAAGCTGGACCGGCCGGCTGGCCGCCAGCGGCCGGACGCTCGACTTCACCCAATGGGTCAAGGACCCGTCGGTGAACTGGACGGAGTTCTCCAGCAGCGCACGGAGCGCGTGCACCCCCGGCGGCAAGGTGATCGGTTTCCCCTCCCTGGTGGACGATCTCGCCCTGGTCTACAACAAGAGGCTGTTCGACCGGAACGGCATCCCGTACCCGACGCCGGAGTGGACCTGGGACGACTTCCGGGCCGCGGCCAAGAAGATCACCGACCCGGCCACCCAGACCTGGGGCACGGCCTATCACGTGAGCGGCGGCGAGGACACCACCTGGCGGCTGTGGCCGCAACTGTGGCAACTCGGCGGCAAGATCGCCGAACCCGGTGGAAAGGCCGCGTTCAACTCACCGGCCGGGGTGCGGGCGCTCGAATTCTGGCGCGCGATGGCGGTGGACGACAAGAGCGTGTTCATCGACCAGACCGACGAGAAGAGCGACCCGATGTTCGCGGGCGGGCACGTGGGGATGCTCATCACCGGCCCGTGGTCGCTCTACACCTTCGTGGAGGCCAAGACGCCGTACGGCGTGCAGATCCTGCCCGGATACGACGGAGACCACCAGACGGTCTCCGGCCCTGACGTGTGGACCGCGTTCGACCATCAGGATGCCGATCGCGCCTACTGGAGTTTTCAGCTGCTGAAGTGGCTGACCTCGCCGGAGATCGACCCCCGGTGGACGATGGCCACGGGGAATCTCCCGCTGCGCGCGTCGGAGCGCGGCACGCCGGAGTACGAGCGGTTCGTGCGGCGGTTTCCCGGGGTCGATGTGATGGTGCGCAACCTGGTCAACGACGAACAGGCGCGGCCGACCGACGAATGGTACGTGACGTTGTCGCGCAACGTCGGGGAGGCGATCGCCGCCGTCCTTCAGGGCACCATCGGCGTACGCGAGGCGCTCGACACCGCCGCCCGTAAGTCCGACGCGAGTCTGGCGGACAATTGACCCGCGGCGAACGGCCGAGGCCGGCCGTCTCGATCCGCGGGAACGCCACGATTCGCAGAAACGCCACGGCCTGGCTGTTCGCCGGCCCGGCGACACTGATCATCGTGGGGTTGTCGGTGTTCCCCGCCGTGTGGTCGCTGCTCCTCTCACAACAGCGCTGGGACGGCATCACCGCCCCCAGATACGTGGGATTTCGCAACTACACCGCGCTGGCGGCCGACCCGGAGCTGTACGACGCGGTGGGGCACACGGTGTTCTTCACCGCGATATTCGTGCCCGCCTCCCTGGTCCTCGGCGTCCTGCTGGCCGTGGCGCTGAACCGGCGGATCCGGTTCCTGGCCTTCTACCGCACCTGCGTATTCGTGCCGTTCGTCACGTCGGCCGCCGCGACCGGAATTCTGGCGAATTTCGTCTTCGAGCCGCGTACCGGCATCGTGAACGGCGGGCTGCGGATGTTCGGCATTCCCGCGCAGGGATTTCTGGAGGACCCCGGGCAGGCGATGTTCGTGCTCTGCCTGGTCGCGTTGTGGGGGGCGCTGGGTTTCACGGTGGTCGTTTATCTGGCCGCCCTCCAGGACATTCCGGCCGCGCTCTACGAGGCGGCCCAGATCGACGGCGCCTCGCGCTGGCAGATGTTCCGGCGGGTGACGCTCCCGCAACTGCTCCCGGTCACGATCTTCACGGCGGTGTGGCAGACCATCACCGCCCTCCAGCTCTTCGACGTGGTGTTCACCACAACGCGCGGCGGCCCGGTGGGGGCGACGCGGACGATCGTCTACTTCATCTACCACCAGGCTTTCGAACGCGCCGAATACGGCTACGGCTCGGCCGCGGCGCTGTCGCTCTTCGTGGTGAGCGTGATCATCACGATAGGGATGATGGTGTACGCCCGGTTCAAGCGGATCGAGGCGTTCTGATGTTGACCACGCCGGTCCTGCGAGAGACCGCGCCCCCGGCGCCGGTCCGCCGCCGGCGGCTGCGCCGGCCGTTCGATCCGTGGCACCTGCTGCTCATGCCGGTCGCGCTGGTCTTCGCCTTCCCGCTGGTCCAGATGATCCTGACGTCGTTCATGTCGGCGGCGGAGATCAACTCCTATCCGCCGCGCTACCTCCCCAGGTCGCCGCAGATCAGCGGGTACGTCGGGCTGTTCACCAACGCCCCGGCCCTGCGGTGGCTGGGCAACTCGGTGATCGTCGCGGGCGTGGCGGTGCTGTCCCACCTGGTCCTGTGCTCGGCGGCCGGGTACGGCTTCGCGCGGCTGAGGTTCGCCGGGCGGCGGATCGGATTCCTGGCCATCCTGGCGACGATCATGATTCCCACCCAGCTGCTGATGATCCCGACCTACGTGATGTTCAGCAGGTTCGGCCTGGTGGACACGCTCGCCGCCGCCATCGTGCCATGGCTGTCGTCGGCCTTCGGGATCTTCCTGATGCGGCAGTTCTTCCTGTCGCTCCCCGTGGAACTCGAGGACGCCGCCAGGATCGACGGGTGCTCGACGTTCGGGGTGTTCCGGCGGATCGTCCTGCCGCTCGCCCGCCCGGCGCTGGCCACCCTGACGATCTTCACGCTGCTGGGCTCATGGAACGACCTGTTGTGGCCGCTGGTCGCCATCAGCGACGAGCGGTGGTACACGATCCAGCTCGGGCTCGCCAACTTCCAAGGCCCGCGCCGCACCGACTGGCCGATGCTGATGAGCGGGAACGTCGTGGCGACCCTCCCGCTGGTCATCGGCTTCGTCCTCGTGCAGCGCCGGTTCATCGCGACCATGACGATGGCCGGCATCAAATGACCCTTTCCAGCCGAGAGCAGGCCAAGTGAACAAGAAGGATCTGTATACCTGGTGCAGCGTCCCGGTCGATGACCTGGCCGGCCACCCGGACCGCAGGATTCCGCTGCGGTTGTGCGCGGGGCCCGCGGAGATGGCGAACCTGATGGCCACGGAACTGCTCGACGGCGTGCGCGCCGCGGCCGTGCGGGACCGCATGTTCCGGGTGATCATCCCGTGCGGCCCGGTCGAATGGCTGGGGCCGTTCACCCGGATGGTGAACAGGGCGTCGGTGAGCCTGAGCCACGTCGAGGTGTTCCACATGGACGAATGCCTGGACTGGCAGGGCAGGACGCTGCCGCGTACCCACCCGTACTCGTTCCGCGGCTACATGCAGCGGCACTTCTACGACCCCGTCCGGCCCGAGCTGGCGGTGCCGGACGCCCACCGGCACTGGCTCGAACCGGAGACCATCGAGGCCGTTCTTGAGGCGATCGAGTCCGGGCCGATCGACTTGATGTACGGCGGCTGGGGCCAGGACGGGCACGTGGCCTACAACCAGGCCAGGCGGAACACGCTGAGTGAGATCACCGTGGACGAGCTGCGCACGTCTTCCGTGCGCGTCCAGGAGAACAACGTCGACACGGTCCTCGCGCTCGGGCAGCGCAAGCTCGGCGGGGCCTACCAGTTCGTGCCGCCGATGTCGGTGACCCTCGGCCTGCGGGAGGTGCTCTCCGCCCGCAGGATCCGGCTGTACAGCGACACGGGAGCCTGGAAGCAGACGGCGCTGCGGGTGGCGCTGTTCAGCGGGCAGACCGTGGAATATCCGATCACCCTGTTGCAGGAGCACGACGACGCCCTGCTCACCGCGACCAGGGAGACCGCCGACCACCCGATCAGCCGGCACCCGGAATGGTCCTTCGATGTTTGACGACGTGCGGACCATCGTGGCCGAGCTGCACGGCGAGCTGACCGGGCACGGACTCGTGGCGTGGACCTCGGGGAACGTGTCGGCGCGCGTGCCGGGAAAGGACCTGCTGGTCATCAAGCCCAGCGGGGTGCGTTACTCCGACCTGACCGCCGGCGCGATGGTGGTGTGCGACCTGCACGGCGAGGTGGTCGAGGGGGAGTGGTCGCCGTCCAGCGACACGGCGGCGCACGCGTACGTCTACCGGCACATGCCGGAGATCGGCGGCATCGTCCACACCCACTCGCCGTACGCGTCGGCGTGGGCGGCCTGCGGCGAGCCGATCCCGTGCGTCCTGACCGCGATGGCCGACGAGTTCGGCGGCGAGATCCCGGTCGGGCCGTTCGCGCTCATCGGCGGCGACGACATCGGCCGCGGGGTCGTGGCCACCCTGCGCGGTTCGCGTTCGCCCGCGGTGCTGATGCGCAACCACGGCGTCTTCGCCGTCGGGCGGACCCCGGCGGCGGCGGTGAAGGCCGCGGTCATGTGCGAGGACGTCGCGCGGACGACCCACCTCGCCCGTCAGCTCGGCACGCCGCGCCCGATCCCCGGCGAGGACGTGCACCGCCTGCACGACCGCTACCGGCGGGCCTACGGCCAGCCCCCGGCCTGAGCGTGGAGCGGGGGAACGCGAGGGTTTGTAGGGTTGGCGAATGGCGGTTGATCTGTTCGCGGGGATCGCGGTGGCCGACTACGCGGCCGCGCTGGAGTGGTACGAACGGCTGCTGGGGGGTCCGCCGGCGTTCTTGCCGAACGACAGCGAGGCCGTGTGGGAGTTGGCGGAGCATCGGTACATGTACGTCGAGGAGCTGCCCGAGCGCGCCGGGCATGCCATGGTCACGCTCTTCGTGGACGATCTCGACGCCCGGGTGGCGGGGATCACCGAGCGGGGGATCGAGCCGGTGAATCGGGAGACCTATTCCAACGGGGTGCGCAAGGTCACCTACCGCGACCCCGAAGGGAACGAGATCGGATTCGGCGGTGCTCCGGTCTGAGGGCCGCAGAGAAGGACGTCGTCAAGCCGGAAGGCGGGCGGCGATTCCGGCGACCAGGATGTCCACGGCGAAGTCGAACAGGGTGTCCGGGGAGTCGGGTTCGAGGGTGGCGGTGCGGCTCAGGTAGGGCAGATCCTCCGGTGAGCCCCGCAGCCAGGGGGGTGGCAGCCGGTCCAGGTCGTCCGGGGTGACGTGGGCGGGGGGGCGGTCGTGCAGGGAGTCCTGGAGTTCGACGAAGCCGGCGACCAGTCTGATGGTCTCCATGCAGGCCCGGTAGGCGTCCTGGAGCGGGAGCCCGATCTGGGCGAACAGGCCGATCAGCGCGTCCACGTTGCGGAGCATGACCGGGTGGCGGGCCATGGTGATGTTCTCGCTGTACGCGAGCGTGGTCATGCCGGGATGGCGGCGGTAGTGGGCCCGCAGCTCCCGGCAGAACGCCCGCAGGTCCTCCCGCCACCGCGCCGGGTCGAGCGGAGGGGAGTGCCAGCCGGACTCGAAGATCTCGGCGGCCACCGTGATCAGGTCGCGCCGGTCTTCGACGTAGTTGTACAGGGCGCGGGGCGAGACGCCCAGTTCGGTGGCGAGCGAGCGCATGGTCAGCTCGGCCGGGCCGTACCGGCCGAGGAAGTCGAGCGCGGCGCGCCCCACGGACTCGCGGGTGAGGGTGGCCCGGCCCTTGCGGTGGGTCGGTCGTCGCCGGGTGTGGCTGCTGCTCATGGCTTTGTGAGGTTATCAATCCCCGTTCGGCCCGACAGTACGCGTAGAACTTCACACGTGTTGACTTTAGCGTAGGGCGTGCGGCACGGTAGCCATCAGCCACGTGCCGCCTGCCTGGAGTCGCCATGTCCCTGTCCGGTCTCGCCATGGACCTCAGCCCGTTGCGGGAGAGCC
Organism: Spongiactinospora rosea; assembly: GCF_003315795.1. Taxonomy (GTDB): domain Bacteria; phylum Actinomycetota; class Actinomycetes; order Streptosporangiales; family Streptosporangiaceae; genus Spongiactinospora; species Spongiactinospora rosea. The sequence continues at coordinate 115,130 of NZ_QMEY01000021.1, read as the reverse complement.
GCGACTTCCGCCTGATCTACGCCGGGTTCCTCGGCGCACTGGTCGGCACGCTGATGACCAGCGTCGCCGTCGCCGTGCAGGTCTATGACATGACCGCCTCGCCGGGCCAGATCGGGCTGGTCAGCCTGGCCAGGGCGCTGCCGATGGTGGTGGGGCTGCTGGCCGGGGGCGTGCTCGCCGACCGGTTCGATCGGCGACGGCTGATGCTGCTCACCCGGCTGCCGCTGGTGTTCGTGGCCGCCGCGATGGCGGGCAACGCGCTGCTGCCCGAGCCTCGGCTCTGGGTGATCTACGTGGCGACCGGGCTGACCGGGCTGTTCGCCGGGCTCGGCGGTCCGGCGATGCTGGCGGCGATTCCGGCGCTGGCCGGTACCGCCAAGCTGGCCGCGGCGGGGGCGCTGACGGCGGCCTCGGCGCAGCTCGCCGCCCTGGTCGGGCCCGCGCTCGGCGGCGCGCTCATCGCCGGGCCCGGCCTGGCCGCCTGCTACGTCGTGGACGCCGCCGGATTCCTGATCTTCTCCGTCGTACTGTGCTTCGTCAGGCCACTGCCGCCCGTCAAGAGCAGCACGACGAGCGCGAAGCCCCGGGAAGGGGTGCTCGGCGCGCTGCGCTTCATCCGCGGCCGGCGGCTCATCCTGGGCCTGTTCCTCATCGACGCCGCAGCGGTGATCTTCACGATGCCGCAGGCGCTCTACCCGGTGCTGGCCGACCAGCAGTTCGGCAGCCCGGCCGTGACCGGCCTGTTGTACGCCGCGCCCGCCCTCGGGGCCGTCGTGGGCGCGCTGACCAGCGGGTGGACCGGACGCGCGGGCGGTCACGCGCTGATCGCCGCCGTACTGCTGTGGGGCCTGGCGCTGACCGGCTTCGGCCTGACCACGTTCCTGCCGGTGGCGCTGTTCCTGCTCGCGCTGGCCGGGCTGGGGGACCTGATCTCCGAGACCCTGCGCTCGGCCCTCCTTCAGCGGGACACGCCCGATGACCTGCGCGGACGCGTCAGCAGCATCTGGATGGTGCAGGCGACGGTCTCGCCCGCGCTGGGCAACGCCGCCGTCGGATTCCTGGCGGAGGTCACCGGGGCCCGCCAGGCGGTGGTCATCGGCGGCCTGGTCTGCGTGGCGGCCACGCTCGTGGTGGCCGCCACGTTCCCGGCGCTGCGGCGCGCTACTCAGGGATGATGGCGTCGCGCGGGCCGCCGTAGACGGGGTTCTTGTCGTACCGCCGTTCGGTGACCAGCAGCCGGATCAGTCCCGGCGTCCGGACGGACTCCTCCGCCTCCCAGACGACCCACTCGTCGCCGACCGGCTCGTCCTGGACGCGCAGTTCGCCGAAACCGCCGGGGTTGCCGGGCGGGATGGCCATGATCAGGTACTCGGTCTTCAGCCCGCGCCTGCGCAGTTCGGGCAGGACCTCGCCCACGGTCTTCTCGTCCACCCGGAACCCCGCGAGCGAACGGCCCTTGGTCGTCGCCACCCGGTAGGGCGGGTCGGTCTCGACACGGCCGATCGAGTCGTCCGGGACCAGGACGCACGGTGACACCGGCCCGCTCATCAAGATGGTGCTGGTCGATCGCTCACCGATCGTCCACACGAAGGTCTGGCCGGGCTCGAAGAGCTTGGTGTCGATCCGCATCTGCCAGCCCTCGCGGCGTTCGTCGCCGGGGATCTCCTGCGGAACGGAGTACAGGCCGGGGGGAATCCGCTCCACGTGCTCACCGCGCGGCTCGCGGCACTTCTTGCCGGGCGGTGTGTAGTCGACGGTGGCCGGGACGTTGAGCGAACGCAACTGCCGCCGCAGGCCCTCGGCGTCCCCGAACTCGTGGACCGTGACGTACACGACCCCGTCGGAGTCCTTGGAGACGGCGTAGGACGGGTTCAGGCCGGTGCCGTCGCGCAGGAGGCTCGGGCCGATCACGACGGCCGCGGCGAGTCCGGTGACGGCGGCCAGGCCGATGGCGACCCGCCGGAGCCGGAAACCCCGCGCACGCCGCATATGCCGCGCACGCCGCGTACCGGTCACCGGGCCATCGGCGGAACCGGTGATCGACGTCAGCAGGGCCAGCGCCCCGGGGGCGGCCGGGTCGCCGCCGGGCTCTCCGGGACGTACGCGGGCCAGTGCGGACAGCGCTTCCATCTCGTTCTCGTGGTCGTTCTTCACAGCGACCTCTCCACTGGCAGCAGCCGGTTCTGGGGTAGGGGCTCGACGCCCGCCTCGGCGAGCGCGCGGGAGAAGCGCCTGCGCGCGCGGTGCAACCTGATCCGTACGGCGTTGCGGGACAGGCCAAGGGCCGTGGCGATCTCCTCGCGGCCCAGTCCCTCCCAGGCGATCAGCGCCAGCAGTTCGCGATCGTCGTCGGACAGGCTCTGGAAGGCGCCGGTGATGGCGTTCAGCTCGATCCCGGTCTCGGGCGAGCCGGAGTACAGGTCGGCCAGTTCGGCGTCCAGCTCGACATTGCGCGCCTGGCGGCGTACCTCGCCGCGGCGGTGGTTGGCGAGGACCCTGCGCGCCACGCCGTACAGCCACGGCAGCGCGCCCTCGCCGGTGGGCATGTCGCCCAGCCTCCGCCAGGCGATGGCGAAGGTCTCGGCCACCACGTCCGCCGCGTCCTGCGGGGTGTCGCAGCGGCGCGCGGCGTAGGCCGTGATCCGGCCGTACGTCTCACGGTAGACGGCCTCGAACCCGGCCGTGAGATCGTCATCCATGGGCGGTTCCCATGCCCGGCCTCCTCGTCGGTACAAGATGTCGGTACAAAATTCCGACACCCTGCTTATGTGCCGACAGAAGGCATCATTTCCGGCCGCGCGCAAGAAACCTGCCGCGGGGCCTACGCCCCGGTGAGCCGGGCCCGCAGGCCCGCCTTCACCTCCGGCCACTCGGCGGCGATCACGGAGAACATGGCCGAGTCGCGCAGCATGCCCACCTCACCGGCGGCCCACGACGGCGACCACTGGCGCAGCACGCCCTCGAACCGCGCGCCGAGGCGCTGGATCGCCCGGCGGGAGCGCTCGTTCCGCGCGTCGGTCTTGAGGTCGACGCGGGCGAGGTCCAGCGTCTCGAAGGCGTACGTGAGCAGGAGGAGCTTGGCCTCCAGGTTGATGCCGGTGCCCTGGGCCGATCCGGAGAGCCAGGTCCAGCCGATCTCCAGCGCGCTCAGGTCGGCACGTCCGGGCCAGTATCGCGGCGTGCAGTACGAGGTGCAGCCCACCGCCATCCCGTCCGAGACGCGGACCTGCGCGAACGGCGTGACCCCTTCCGCCGAACGGGCGAGGTGCATGAGCAGCCAGTCATCGACCTCGCCGGCCCGCGGGACCATCGTGAACCCGTAGGACGAGCGGTCCTCTTCCGCGGCCTTCGCCAGGTCGGGGGCGTGGCCCGTGGTCAGCGGCTCAAGCCGGACGAGCGAGCCGTGCAGCACGGGGACGTCGAGGGACGGGCTCACGCGGACCGTACTCCTTTCACAGGGCGGGACGCCGGGATCATACCGTGCCCCCCGGCGCCCGCCCCGAGGCACACGTCAGTGCAGGACCTGCACACTGCCGACATTGCGGCCCCGGACCACCTCGCCGGGCTCGACCGGCCAGTAGACCCTGGACAGGCAGCGTTCGTCGGGGAACAGCAGAACCCGGCTGTCGGTCCGGTTGGACACGGTCGTGCCCGCGCCGGGGCCGCCGTGGCAACCCTTCGGCGGGTCGGTGTAGAGGATGGCGATGCTCGCGTTGTGCAACTCCAGCTTTCCGGTCGCCGCCGCGGCGGGGTTGGCGGCCAGCAGGAGGATCCCGGTCGCGAGCAGCGCCCCTGTGGCGAACTTCAGCTTCATGTGACTTCCTTTCACGTGCGGTTGTGGTGCACGACGGCAGAACGTCCCATTGCCGAACAGAACCAGCGTCTCTGGGTGAGACTAGGAGGAACCGATATAAGTTCTCTAACCGAAATTTGACCGGCAGACCAGACGTCAGTCGGATGCCATTTATGACAGAGGCGCCCGTTATGACAGCCCGGCCAGCCAGTCGATCAGCAGTTCGTTGATCCGCTCCGGCCGTTCCTGCTGGATCCAGTGGCCGCAGCCGTCCAGGATATGAGACCCGACCAGACCGGGAAGCGTGACCGGATACGCCTTGATGGCGTTCATCAGCCACGTCGTGGACGCGTCCAGCGCGCCCCCGGCGAACAGCGACGGCTGGGTGATCCTCCCCGCCGCACACCCCGCCCGCGAGCCGCCTTGCCGGATACGCAAGGATCGGCAGGTCACAGAGCCCGGTGGAGCCGTCCGGCCCTGACCGTGGCCACTGGCCGCCACCTGCGGTCCGTCTCCCGGCGCTCGCCCTCGGCGTCGCCGTACGCGAACGCGCCCTCCTCCCACGCCAGCACCGCCACGTCCGCCACGCCGCCGACCCGCAGCCGCCCGGCCCCTCTGGCCAGGCCGAGCGCGGCGGCCGGGCGGGACGTGGCCGCCCTGATCACCTCGGCCGGGGTCAGGCCCAGCGCCAGCCACTTGTTCATGACCGTGAGCAGCCCCGGTCGCAGCTCGGCGAAGGACCGGGCGCTGACGTCACTGCTGATCGTGTCCGGCGGGAACCCCTGCGCGAGCAGCGCCTCGGCGACCCGGAAGCTGAAGTGCGTCATCCCGTGCCCGCAGTCGAACAGCACCCCGCGCTCCCTGGCCCGCCTGACCGCGGGCAGCAGCACGCCGCGCTCGTCCAGCAGCCCGTGCGGGCGCGGCGTCTGGTAGTGGGTCACGATGTCGCCCGCCGAGAGCAGCGGCAGGAACTCGGCGGGGCTCTCCACCGTCGCGCCGATGTGGACGTGCAGCGGGCGGCCCGTCTCGGCGGCGACCTTGGCACCCAGCCGCAGCATGGGCAGGCACGGCCCGCCGGTGAACCGCTGCGACAGCCGTAACTTGATCCCCACTGCGACCTCGGGGTGCTCGCGCAGCGCCGCCGCCACCCCGTCCGGGTCCACCAGGTCGGGACGCAGCTCGCCCGCCTCGCCCGCCTCGCCGGTGAGCCCGGCGCGGGACAGGTGCAGGTGGCACAGCACCCGGGTACGCGAGCCCGCCACGACCCGGCGCAGGAACCCGGGGAAGGCGCCGGTCCCGGCACTGCCGCCGTCCACCACCGTCGTGACGCCGCCGCCGGGGCAGATGTCGTCCGGCCACGCGCCCATCGGCGTCACGCCCGGGTAGACGTGCGCGTGCCCGTCCACCAGCCCCGGTACGACCAGAAGGCCGCCCGCGTCGAACACCGGCGCGCCCGCGGTGTCCAGCCCGGCGCGGATGTCGGCGATCAGCCCATCGCGCAGGCCCACGTCGTACCGCCCGGCAAGGCCCTCGGCCGGGTCCAGCACCGAACCCCCGGCGAGCACCAGGTCGTACGTCACGCCGGCTCGAAGAACCGCCGGGCCGCCAGCCGTACCGCGCCGAACAGCAGCTTGTTCTGTGCCACGCCGAGCAGCATGAGGACCAGCAGCACGGCGAACTCGGCCGCCACGTTGATGCTCTCGCTGTAGGTCAGAAGCAGTTGCCCCAGCCCGCTGGACGGCGAGATGAACTCCCCGACGATCGCCCCGATCAGCGCGAACGCCATGCTGATCTCCAGCCCGGACACGATCCCGGGCACCGCCGACGGCAGCGAGATCCGCATGAAGAGCTGCCCCCGCCCGGCGCAGAACGCCGTCGCCATTTCCAGCCGCATGGTGGCGACCGTGGACAGCGCGCTCAGCGTGGCGATCACCGCGGGGAAGAAGGCCAGCATCGCCGCGAAGCTGAACTTCATGGTCAGCCCGAAGCCCAGCCACAGCGCGAACACCGGAGCCAGTGCGATCTTCGGCAGCGACTGGAACGCCACGACGTACGGATAGAGCACGAAGCGCACCAGCTTGGACTCGTTCATCCCGATGCCCAGCAGCACCCCGGCCCCGCCGCCCAGCGCGAAGCCGATCAGCGTCGCCTGCCAGGTCTGCCACACGCTCAGCCCGATCTGCTCGACGAAGATCTCCGAGCGCATCACCTCGAAGACGTCGGTGGGCCGCGGGATGATGATCCCGCTGATCTGGAAGCGGGCCAGCACGAACTGCAACAGCAGGACCGCGCCCACCCCGACCGCCACCGGCGGCCCGGCCAGCCGCACCACGTTGCGCAGCGGCGAGACTCTGCGTCCGGACACGTCACTCATGGGGCATCCGCTCCAGTACGGCCCGCCGGGCGATCCGGGTCAACAGCGCGAGCAGCAGCCCGACCACGACCAGGATCATCAGCACGGCGAACTCCTCGGCCAGCCGGTAGTCCCGCTGGTAGACCTCCAAGATCACGCCGACTCCGGCGTTCGCGCTGATCAGCTCCCCGGTGATGGCGGCCAGGAACGACAGCACGATGGAGATCTCCAGCCCGGAGAAGATCGGCACGACCAGGCCGGGGAACACGATCTTGCGGCGGATCTGCGCCTTGGTGGCGGCGAAGGCCGTGGCCATCTCGATCCGCACGGGGTCGGTCTGCGCGACGCCCGTCATCGTGCTCACCAGGATGGGGAACAGCGTGGCGGCGGCCACCAGCCCGATCTTGGACTCCACGCCCAGGCCGAACCAGATCACGAAGATCGGCGCGAGCGCGATCGGCGGCAGCGCCTGGAGCGCCAGCGCGTAGGGGTAGAAGCCGCGGCGGAGTACCGGCGACTCGCCCAGCAGCACCCCGAACACCACCCCGGCCACGAAGCCGATCGCCAGCCCGGCGAACGCCTCGATCAAGGTGGTCCGCAGCGCGCGCAGGTAGACGTCCCACTCGGCGGACGGGCCGAACGCCGCCAGCACGGCGTCCAGTTTGGGCAGGGTGCCGCCGGGTCCGCCGGTCGGCAGCGTCTGCCAGCACAGCAGCAGGACCGCAGTGGTCACCAGCAGTACGCCCCACCGCAGCCAGGCCTGGAGGCTCACGCGCCCGTCTCCGTCGCAGAAGCCGCCCGCTCGCCCGCGAACAGGCGATCACGTACCTGGCCGCACACCTCGGCGAACTCCGGACGCGACAGCAGTTCCCTGGTCCGGGTGGGCGGGAACGGCGGCGTGATGACGTCCACGATCGTGCCCGGCCGTTCGGACAGCAGGACCACGCGGGTGGACAGCAGCACGGCCTCCTCGATGCCGTGCGTGATCAGGATCGCGGTCTTGCCGGTCTCCCGCCAGATCCGGTTCAGGTCGATGTTCATCTGCTCCCTGGTCAGCGCGTCCAGCGCGCCGAACGGTTCGTCGAGCAGCAGCAACGTCGGATCGTCGGCCAGCGCCCGGCAGATCGCCACGCGCTGGCGCATCCCGCCGGACAGCTCCTTGGGCCGCCGGGTCTCGAACCCGGCGAGCCCGGCCCGTTTTAGCAGTCCGGCGACCCGCTCGCGGGCCTCGTCGGTGACCTTGCCGTGCAGCTCCACCGGGAGCAGGCAGTTTCCCACCACGTCCCGCCAGGGCAGCAGCGTCGCGTCCTGGAGCGCGATGCCGATCTCCCGGCGCGGGCCGGTGACCTCCTCGCCCCAGACCCGTACGCCGCCTTCGGTGGGCCGCAGCAGCCCGGCGATCATCTTCAGGATCGTGCTCTTGCCGCAGCCGCTGGGCCCGACGATGCTCACGAACTCCCCGGGTTCGACGGTCAGATCGACGTTCCTGACCGCCTCCATCGCCTGTACCGACCGCCCCCGGCCGGGGAAGACGTGCCGCAGGCCGGCCAGTTCGACCGCGTGCCGTGCCGTCGCCATGTCACTCCTCGAACTTGTAGTTCCTGGCGGTGTTCGTGAGGGCGGCGATGTCGAAGTCGTTGAAGGCCCGCACGTGGTCGTTCGTCACCAGCTGGTCCGGCTCGAAGGGCTTGGCGGTGAGCTTGGTGCTCACCGAGAAGTCGCTCCACGCCTTGACGCCCTCCTCGGGGAAGGAGCCCCAGTTCTTGTTCGCCGAGGGGTCGCCGGAGGTCAGGTACTCCGTGCGCACCTTGAGGATGCGCAGGTTGTCGGCCAGTTTCTTGTCCTCGGGCACGCCGGGGACGTTGGTCTTGGGGTAGGTGGCGTACATCATCTTGACCGCGGCCTCCGGGTTGGCCGTGGCGAACACGTTGGCCTTCGCCATCGCCCGGCCGAACCCCTCGATCACCTTGGGGTTGGCCTTCATGAACGACTGCTTGGCGGAGAACCCGGTCGAGAACAGGCGGTCGGCGAGCGGTGAGCTGAAGTACCTGAGCTTGGCGCCGATGCCCTCCATGGCCGCGTACTGCGAGTCGAACAGCATCAGCGCGTGGACCCGGCCGCTGCGCAGCGCGTGGAAGGCGGCGGCCTCCAGGCCGACGGCCACGAAGGTGACGTCCTTGTCCGGGTCCAGGCCGCGCTCGCGCAGCAGCGCCTGCGCCAGCGGCACGGTGCCGCTGCCGAGGCTCTGCGCTCCGATGATCTTGCCTTTGAGGTCCGGCCAGTCCTTGGCCGGACTGTCCGCGGGCACCGCCAGCCGGGCCACCTGCGCCCGTGCCCAGTTGAAGAACATCCGCTGGTCGGAGCCGTTGGTGACGGCGTCCGGGATGAGCGACTGCGGTACCGGCGCGGCGATGTCCACCTGACCGGCCGACACCGACTGGATGGCCTGGGTCGAGCCGGGGGTGAAGACGGTCTCCACCTTCAGGCCCTCCTCCTTGAAGTAGCCCAGGTAGCGGGCCACGGACACGGCCGCGAAGCTGGAGTTCATCGCCTTGATGGCGAAGGCGACCCGCACGGTCCGCAGTCCCTGGCCCTCCTCGGCCGACTTGCCCGCGGCGTCGCCGCCGCCGCAGCCCGTCACCGCCAGGAGGACCGCGACCGCCACGGGCGCGATCCGGACGCGCCGCCGCGCGGTGCCTTTCATGGCCGTCCCTTGCATCGCCGTCCCTCCAAAGAACTCATCGACATGTCAGGAGGCGTCGGGGACCAGCAGGATCCTGCCGGTGGCCTGGCCGTTCTCCAGGATCCGGTGCGCCTCGGGGGCCTGCGACATGGGCAGGGTGGCGGTCACGACGGGGGTCACCAGGCCGCGTTCCACCAGGGTCAGTACGTCTTCGAGCTGCCGCCTGGTGGTGCTGGCCGCCGACCTGATGGTGATGTCGCGGGCCCGCCAGCCGTTCAGGTTCGCGGCCACGGTGGGCGGGGTCTTCTGCACCTCGCCGACGAGTACCAGCCGCCCGTGCAGGGCGAGCGTGGCGACGGCGGACGGGAAGGACACCGCGCCGACGTTCTCCAGCACGACGTCGCAGCCCCGGCCGTCGGTGACGGCCAGTACGTCCTTGGCGTAGTCCTGGCCGCGGGCGGTGAGCACGATCTCGTCGGCCCCGGCCGCGCGGACGGCCTCCACCTTCTCCTCCGAGGTGGTCTGCGCGATCACCCGCGCGCCGGACACCTTGGCGAGCTGGATGGCGTGCAGCCCCACCCCGCCGCCCGCGCCGGTGACCAGGACCGTCTCGCCCAGTTCCAGGTGGGCCACGTCGCGCAGCGCGTTGAGCTGGGTGCCGATGGCGCACGAGGCGATGGCGACGTGGGGGGAGGTGATGCCCGGCGGGACCTTGACCAGGCTGCCGTCGGAGACGGCGACGAGTTCGGCGTAGCCGCCGTTCAGGCCGATGTCGCCGAGGAACACCTTGCGCGGGCAGCGCGTCTCGCGGCCCATCCGGCACTCGCGGCACTTGCCGCAGACCCGCTGGCGCTGGTTGCTCACCACCCGGTCGCCGGCCGCGAAGCCGGTGACCTCCGCGCCGACCTCGACGATCACGCCGACGACCTCGTGGCCCGGGATGATCGGGAAGCCCGCGCCCTCCTTGCGGTCGCCCCGGCGTACCAGGACCTCGTGCATGCAGGCGCCGCACGCCTCGACCTGTACCAGGCACTCGTCCGGCGCGACCGCGGGCGGCGCGACGTCCGTCCATCGCATGACCTCGGGCGGTCCGGTCTCCAGGGCGACGACGGCCTTCATGCGCTCTCCGTTCCGGCTTCGGCGAAGCCCTCGTTCCAAGCGGTGTCGATCAATCGGCCGCCGTCGGCCGGGAAGTTGGCGCTCCAGTCGCGTACGGCGAACAGCGACTCCCCGGCGCGGACGCGCGGCGTCAGCGTGGTGGCCTCGCGCAGGTCGCGCGCCTCGGCGGCGCGGGCCACCCACGCGGCGTCCTCCAGCGGGACCACGGCCACCCCGTCGGCGTCGGCGACGATCAGGTCGCCCGGCCGTACGTAGGCCCCGGCGCAGACCACGGGCACGTTGCCCCAGCCCGCGCGGGTCTTGCCGGTGGCCGCCGGGCTGACCCCGAGCGCCCACAGCGGAAAACCGATCGCCTCGACGTCGGCGTGGTCGCGGGCGTGCCCCTCGATGACCGCCCCGGCCAGGCCCCGCGAGCGGGCCGATTCGCTGACGTTGGCGCCCCACACGGCTCCGGGCGCGGGTCCGTGCTGGGTGGTGCAGACCAGGAAGTCGCCCGGCCGGGCGACCTCCAGCATCGCGTGCAGCGTCAGGTTGCTGCCGGTCAGGTCCAGGGCGGTGATCGCCCGGCCGACCGCGCGCGTGCCGGGGACCAGCGGGCGCACCCCGCGCAGCAGGTTGCGCTGGCCCATCGCCTCGTGCACCGAGGCGACCGACAGCGACTCGAACGCCGCGCGCAGCTCGTCGGACGGCTCGGGGGCCTTGGTGAAGACGGTCCCGCGGGCGGGCAGTGAGGTCGTCATCGCGCCTCCCCGGGGAAGTCCAGCAGCGCGGCAGGGTTGTCCACGAGCATCAGGCGGCGGGCCTTGTCCTCGGGCGCGATCCGCTCGATCAGGTCCACCAACTGTCCGTCGTCGGGCATCCGCGGCACGTTCGGGTGCGGGAAGTCGGTGCCCCAGAGGACGCGTTCCGGCGCGTCGGCGGCGAGCAGGGCGGCCAGCGCGATCGCGTCGTCGTACGGCGGGCCGGTCCGACTGATCCGCTCCGGGGCGCTCAGCTTCACCCACACCCCGCCCGAGCCGAGCAACCGGCGCAGCGCGGTCACCTGCGGGCCGTCCAGCCCGGCCCGCAGATCGACGCGGGCCATGTGGTCGATCACGGCGGGCAGGCCGATGCCGCGGATCGTGTCGGAAAGCTCGATGACCGCGTCGCCCGCGACGTGGAAGGCCACATGCCAGCCGTACGGGCGGACCAGGTCGGTCACCGCGCGGATCGCCTCGGGCGCGGGGGCGGCACCGAGGTGCGGCAGGAACTGAAGGCGCACCCCGCGTACGCCCGCCTCGTGCAGCTCGGCCACCCGGTAGGGCGGGGTGTCCGGACTCAGCAGGGCCACGCCGCGGTAGCGCCCGCCGCCGGTGCGCAGCGCGTCGAGCAGCGCGGCGTGGTCGGTGCCGTGCGCGGCCGACTGCACGATCAGGGCACGTTCCAGGCCGAGGAGGTCGTGCCGGGCGCGCAGGTCGGCCTCGGGTACGTCGGGCGGGTCGTAGGCGCGGTCCTCGGCGTACGGGAAGCGGTCGCCCGGACCGAATATGTGGCAATGCGCGTCACAGCTCAGCGGGGGAAGCCGCAGGCCGGGCGGGGTGGGGTCGGGGTCGGGCGGCGCGGCGACGGGCCGGCCGGGGGGCGTGTGGTCAGAAGTCATCACGCTGTATACCTCTGTTCGACTGGCGAACAGTTGTGCGCCAGTGGAATGGAGTGTGCATGATCCAACCTGGATGGTCAAGGCTTGGACCCAGCCCCGTCGCCCGGCGGCCCGCTTCCCACGGCGAACGGCCCACCGCACGCGAAAGGGGTGCGCCCGGCGGACCGGACGCACCCCTGAAACGGACCTATCGGCGGTGTCTGCCCTGGCCGAAGTGACGCGAGCGGGGGTCGAGGATGCTGTTCGGACGGCTGTAGAGCAGGTAGACGATCAGCCCGAACGCCATCCAGGCCGCGAAGTACAGCCAGGTCACCACCTGGAGGTTCATCAGCAGCCAGACCGAGGCCAGTACGGCCAGCGCGGGCACCACCGGCGACCATGGCACCCGGAACCCGCGCGGCAGGTCCGGCATCGCGCGCCGCATCACGATCACCCCGGCCGCCACGAACATGAAGGCGAACACCGTCCCCATGACGACCAGCGGTTCGAGGGTGAGCACCGGCACGGTCTCGCCCAGCACGATCGCGACCGCGCCGATGATCAGCGTCAGCCGCGACGGCGAGCGGTAGCGCCGGTTGATCACGGACAGGCCGCGCGGCAGCAGCCCGTCCCTGGCCATCGAGAAGACGACCCGGGTGAGCCCGACGAGCAGCACCAGGATCACCGACGTGAGGCCGAGGACCGCGCCCAGGTTGACGACGTGGGCCATCGTGCCCTCGCCGACGTGCCGGAAGGCGTTGGCGAGCGGCGCTCCCTGGTCGATCTGGTCGTAGGGGACCATGCCCACCATGACCACCGCGACGCTGATGAACAGCACCGTGGCCAGCACCAGGCCGCGGATGACGCCGGTCGGGATGGACCGGGCGGCGTCGTTGGTCTCCTCCGCCGCGGTGGCCACGATGTCCCAGCCGATGTACGCGAAGGCGATGGCGGGCGCGGCGGCGAAGATGCCGAACCAGCCGAACGACCCCGGTTCGCCGAACGCCGCGCCGATGATCGTCGTGTGCAGCAGGTCGGCGCTCTGCGCGGCCGGGCCCGGCGGTGCCGGGATCTTGCCGTCGATGTTGGCCTGGTCGAAGTGGAGCGCTCCCACGACGATGATCGCGCCGATCGCCAGCAGCTTGGCGCTGACGATGACGTACAGCGCGCGCAGGCCGATCCTGGCCCCGGCGGACACGATCAGCGCCAGCAGGCAGATGATCAGCAGCATCGGCAGGTCGAAGCCCTCCGGCTTGCCGACCATCCACGCCAGCCAGTCCGGGAACGTCACGCCCAGGTCGGTGAGCGTCTGGGCGAAGTAGATGGACCACGCCCGCGCCACGACCGAGATGGCGAGCTGCATCTCCAGGATCAGCGACCAGCCGATGATCCACGCGAACACCTCACCGAAGATCACGAAGGTGTAGGTGTAGGCGCTGCCGGACACCGGGAGGGTGGACGACAGCTCCGCGTAGCACAGGGCCGCCAGCAGCATGGCGATGCCGGCGATCAGGAAGGAGAGGATCACCCCGGGCCCGGCCACGGTGGCCGCCTGCCGCCCGGCGATGCTGAAGATCCCCGCACCGATCATCACGCCCAGGCCGAGGACCACCAGGTCCCTGCTCTTGTAGACGCGGGCCAGCTCGTGGCGCGCGGTGGTTCGTAGGCCCGATGCCTCTTCCGCCGGGAGGCGACGGAAGATCGACGTGGAGCGGTCTAGGGACACGGTGGAACCATCCTCAACGGATTTCACGGGCACGGCCGGGCCCGCCGCCGAATCGGCGGCATACCGGCAGGCGACACGGCCGCACGGCCGTCCCTCCCTCCCCGGCCCGCCCGGACGGCGGATCGGGGGACGTACCACGACGTACAACGGCGACTCGTCCGCACTCGACGGCCCGACCGTCCTGACTGCTGTCTCGACGGGAAGTTTCGTGGAGTTTGGTTGAGTTTTGGCGGCCTTGCCCCATAGGCCGGATGCTCCACCATCTCCTGAACCGTTCACCCGCTACAAGGGGATCGGCATCACGTCGTCGTCAATTCATGGACACCGGCCGATCACACCGGCCGATCACTGGGCCGATCATTGGTCCGATCACCGGGCCGATCATGCGCCCGTCACCAGCCACGCCGCGCCGTACGCCCGGCCGCCGAGAGTGACGAGCCGGGCCAGCATCCACACGCCCAGCGCCGCCCACAGCGCCGCGAGCCCGCCGCCCGCGAGCACCACGAGCAGCACCGCGGGCAGGTACGCGAGCGTCGTCCACACGCTCGCCCAGGCCAGGTAGCGCCGGTCGCCCGCCCCGATCAGCACGCCGTCCAGGACGAACACCACCCCGGCGATCGGCTGGAGCAGCGCGACCGGCCACAGCGCGGCCAGCAGCGCCGCCGCCACCGCCGGGTCCGCGTCGAAGAGCCCCGGCACGAACGGCCGCGCCACGATCACCGCCGCCCCGCAGGCCACGCCGCACCAGATCCCCCAGAAGACCATCCGCCGGGTGGCCGCCCTGGTCGCGGGCACGTTCCCGGCCCCGAGGTAGCGGCCGGTGATCGCCTGCCCGGCGATGGCGATGGCGTCGAGGACGAACGCGAGCAGGGTCCACACCTGGCTCGCGATGGCGTGCGCGGCGATCTGGGCGTCGCCCATCCGGGTGGCCGCCACGGTCGCGGCGATCAGCACAACGCGCATGCTCGCCGTGCGGATGACCAGCGCGACGCCCGCCGTCCCCGCCGCCCTGATGCCCGCGAGGTCCGGCCGCAGCGACGCCCCGTGCCCGCGCGCCCCCCGTACCACGACGGCCACGTACACCCCCGCGCCGAGCACCTGCGCCAGCACCGTCCCCCACGCCGACCCGGCGATGCCGAACCCCAGCCCCAGCACGAACCACACGTTGAGCACCGCGTTGAGCGTGAACGAGCCGATCGACACGACCAGCGGCGTGACCGTGTCGGCCAGGCCGCGCAGCACGCCGGTGCCCGCCAGCACGATCAGCATCGCCGGCGTGCCGAACAGGCTGATCCGCAGGTAGGTGACCGCGTCGGCGGCCAGCGCGGGGGAGGCCCCGAACAGGTTTACGATCACCGGCGCGAGCGGCCAGGCCACCGCGATCACCACGAGTCCGATCGCGGCGGCCAGCCACAACCCGTCCACGCCGAGCTTGACGCCGCGCCGCAGGTCGCCCGCCCCGGCCTGCCGCGCGACCGCCGCCGTGGTGCCGTAGGCGAGGAACACGCACAGGTTCACCAGCGTGGTGAGCGCCGCGCCCGCCACGCCGAGCGCGCCGAGCGCGGTGGTGCCGAGCCGTCCCACGATCGCGTGGTCGGCGAGCAGGAACAGCGGTTCGGCGACCAGCGCGCCGAAGGCGGGCACCGCGAGGCGGAAGATCTCCCTGTCGTGCCGTCGCCCGGAGGGCCGGGAGTCTCCAGAAGAGCGGGCAGAAGGGGGCGTAAGGGGCATAGCTCTATATTGTTCATTACGGTCGAATGATCTAGGGCGACCCCCGCGTGTCGCGGCGACTTTCTTTCCTCCACAGGGCGTGGATGAAGTTTCCGCAGCCAGGACGGCGTTTCCGCAACCTGTGGATGAGTTATCCCCAGGCTCGTCCACAGGGCGTCCCCATCTCTGGGGAAGAAGTGCACACGTTAGCCACACGTTAACCACAGGGTTGTCCACAGGCCGCGTTGCCGTCCCCCCGGCGCAGCGGCGAAACTGTCTCACCGGTCGACTAAAACGGGGGTGGGCCGACAGCTCCGAACAGAGGGGGTGCGTCGTGGAGGCCGAGTCGTCGCCGGCTTTCGGGGCCGGATTCGAGCGCACCCCGCCGCACAACATCGAGGCCGAGCAGTCCGTGCTCGGCGGCATGCTGCTCTCCAAGGACGCCATCGCCGACGTCATCGAGCTGATCCGCGCCGACGACTTCTACCGCCCGGCCCACCAGATCGTCTTCGACGTCATCACCGACCTGTACGGCCGGGGCGAGCCCGCCGACGCGGTCATGATCATGGACGAGCTGCAGAAGCGCGGCGAGCTGGGCCGGGTCGGCGGCGGCGCGTACATCCACACCCTCACCGCCGTGGTGCCCACCGCCGCCAACGCGGGCTACTACGCCAAGATCGTGCGCGAGCAGGCCATCCTGCGCCGGCTCATCGAGGCGGGCACGCGCATCGTCTCCTTCGGCTACGGCGGCCAGAACGAAGAGGTCGACGACCTGGTCGACCGGGCCCAGGCGGAGATCTACCGGGTCACCGAGCGGCGCACCTCCGAGGACTACCTGCCGCTCTCCGACATCATGCCGGGCGCGCTCGACGAGATCGAGGCGATCAGCAGCCGGGGCGGCCAGCTGATCGGCGTACCGACCGGGTTCCAGGACCTCGACGCGCTGACCAACGGCCTGCACCCGGGGCAGATGATCGTGGTCGCCGCCCGCCCGGCCATCGGCAAGGCGCTGGCCCTGGACACCCCGCTGCCCACCCCCGCCGGCTGGACGACCATGGGCGAGGTGGCCCCCGGCGACCTGCTGATCGGCGCGGACGGCCGCCCGGTCAAGGTCGTCGCGGCGACCGAGGTCATGCGCGACCGGCCGTGCCATGAGGTCGAGTTCGACGACGGCACGGTCCTGGTGGCCGACGCCGACCACCAGTGGCCCATCGAGTCGCCCGGCGGGACGATCGTCACGACCACGGCGAAACTGGCGGCCGGCGACACCATCGCGGCGGCCCGCCCGTTCCAGGCTCCCGATCACGACCTCCCAGAGCCGCCCCACGAGCTCGGTCAGCGCCTCGCGCGGGGCGAGGCGGACCGTATCCCCCCCGGCTACCTGCGGGCCGCCCAGGAGCAGCGACAGGCGCTGCTGGACGGGCTGCTCGACGCGCGCGGCGAGGTGCGCATGGCCGCCCCGGGGCCCGGCCTGGCCGCTGACGTCCGGGAGCTGATCAGCAGCCTCGGCCGCGCCCCCGCGACCGGGTCGCCCCCGCGGCCGGTCCACCGGGTGCTGGCCGTACGCCCCACTGCGTCCGTGCCGGTCCGCTGCGTGCAGGTCGACGCCCCCGACCACCTCTACCTGGCCGGTCCCGGCTGGGTGCCGACGCACAACTCCACGCTCGGCCTCGACTTCGCCAGGTCCGCCGCGATCAGGCACCAGATGACCACCGTGGTCTTCTCGCTGGAGATGTCCCGCAACGAGATCACCATGCGCCTGCTGTCCGCCGAGGCCCGCGTGGGCCTCCAGAACATGCGCTCCGGCTCGATGAACGACGAGGACTGGGCCAAGCTCGCCAAGCGGATGGGCGAGGTCGCCGAGGCGCCGCTGTTCATCGACGACTCCCCGAACATGTCGATGATGGAGATCCGCGCCAAGTGCCGGCGGCTCAAGCAGCGCCACGACCTGCGGTTCGTGATCGTCGACTACCTCCAGCTGATGAGTTCGCCGAAGAAGACCGAAAGCCGTCAGCAGGAGGTCTCGGAGATCTCCCGGGCGCTCAAGCTGCTGGCCAAGGAGCTGGAGGTGCCGGTGATCGCGATCTCCCAGCTGAACCGTGGTCCCGAGCAGCGCACCGACAAGCGTCCCCAGGTCAGCGACCTGCGTGAGTCCGGGTGCCTGACCGCCGCCACGCGGGTGCTGCGCGCCGACACCGGGGCCGAGGTCTCGCTCGGCGAGCTGCTGGCCCGCGGCGAGCGCGACATCCCGGTCTGGTCGCTGGACGAACGCCTCCGGCTGGTCCCGCGCAGGATGACGCACGTGTTCCCGAGCGGGGTCAAGCCGGTCTACCGGCTGCGGCTGCGGTCGGGCCGGGAGGTCACGGCGACGGCCGGCCACCCGTTCCTGACCCACGACGGCTGGCGTCCGCTCGGCGAGCTGGCGCCGGGCGCCCGCCTGGCCGTGCCCCGGCACGTCCCGGCCCCCCTGCGGTGTGCGGACGAGTCGATCGAGGATGTGTCCGCGCTGCCCAAGTCCCGGCTCGCCGACTTTGTCCACAGGCTGTGGACAACCGGCGGGCAGATCCGGTGGGACGGCACGGAGGCCCGCGTCACGTACGGCCCGGCGGAGCGCCGGGTGATCGACGACCTCGCCCGGCTGCTGCTCCGGTTCAACGTCCTGGCGCACATCGAGGCCGTGCCCGGCGGCCACCGGCTGAGCGTGCCCGCCCCCGCCGACCAGCTCCGCCTGCTCGACGCGCTGGGCCTCGGCGGCGGCGAGGTCGCCACCCGGCTGCGCGCGGCGGAGACCGGCGCGGAGGTGTCCGGAGAGGTGTGGCGGCGGGTCGGCAGCGCCCTTCGGCACGACCGCGGCATGGGCGGCGTCGCCACCGTCCTCGACGCGGCCGACCTCGACGTGGTGGCGGTCAACGACGTCCTGTGGGACGAGGTGGCCGCCGTCGAGCCGCTGGGCGAGCAGGAGGTCTACGACGCCACGGTGCTCGGCACCCACAACTTCGTGGCCGACGGCATCGCCGTCCACAACAGCATCGAACAGGACGCCGACATGGTGATCCTGCTGCACCGCGAAGACGCCTACGAGCGCGAGTCGCCCCGCGCGGGCGAGGCCGACCTGATCGTGGCCAAGCACCGGAACGGCCCCACCGCCACGGTCACGGTCGCCTTTCAGGGGCATTACAGCCGTTTCGTGGACATGGCCCCGCATTAGCGCTCGTCACCTACACCGCGGGGATGGTACACACGTTCGCATGGCCGAAATCGTTCTTCTGCACTCCGCGCTGGGCCTGCGGCGCGGAGTGGAGGTCGCGGCCGGCATTCTTCGCGATGCCGGTCATATCATTCACACCCCCGACTACTACGACGGCGAGGTCTTCGACGAGCTGGACGCCGGGCTGCGCAAGCGCGACGCCGTGACCTACCCCGAGCTGTTCCGGCGCTGGAAGGAGATCGGCGAAGGCGTCGTCCGCCCGGTAGTGTTCGCCGGATTCTCGCTCGGCGCGCTCGGCGCGCAATTTCTGGCCGCGACCCACCCCATGGCCAGGGGCGCGATACTCTGCCACAGCGCGGTGCCGGTCCGTGAGGTGGCGGACGGCGGGTGGCCCGCGGGCGTACCGATCCAGGTCCACTACAGCGAGGGCGACCCGTTCGTGGAGGAGAAGGAGATCGCCGAACTCCGGGCGGACGTCGGCGAGGGCTTCGAGCGCTTCGTATACCCGGGGGACGCCCACCTGTTCGCCCACCCCGATCTGCCCGGCTATTCCGCCGACTCGGCCGTGCTGATGTGGCGGCGCGTGCTCGACTTCCTCGGCCGTGTTCGCGAATAGCGGCGAACCGCCGACCAGCGGCTTTTGCCCACTGACCGGAAATTCATGGTAGTGCTGGCACCACCGCGAGCAGGGGTGTGCACGGGATTTCGCCCCTGAACAGCAGGTGTCCAAACTTGTACAGGCACTTGTACCGGCGCGGCGGGCCGATGTCCGGCAAAGTTTCGCTATGTCAGCGTCCACGAACAGGTGAGGAGACCCCCGTGACCGGCTCTACCATGGTCGATCCCCCCGATCGTTCGGTGAGCGGGCGAGGCAGCGACTTCGCGCTGCTGTCCCGCCGGATCGCGGAGGCCGGGCTGCTGGACAGGCGCCCCGGTTACTACGTCGTCAGATTCGGCATCGTCGGATGCCTCTACGCGGCCGGCTGGGCGGCGGTCTTCCTGATCGGAGACTCCTGGCCACTGGTCATCGGGCTGGCCGCGCTGCTCGCGGTGATCTTCGCGCAGACCGCGCTGGTGGCCCACGACCTCGCGCACAAGCAGGTCTTCCGCACCCGGCGGGCGACCGAGGCGACCGGCCTGGTGGTCGGCAACCTGCTGATCGGCATGAGCTACGGCTGGTGGAACGACAAGCACAACCGGCACCACGCCAACCCCAACCACGAGGATCTCGACCCCGACGTCTCGCCGGACGTGCTGCTCTGGTCCAAGGAGCAGGCGACGGCGAGCAGCGGCCTGGCCAGGTTCATCGGGCGCAGGCAGGCGTACCTGTTCTTCCCGCTGCTCACGCTGGAGGGCCTCAACCTGCACGTGTCCAGCTTCCGGGCGCTGTCCAAGCCCGCGGTGAAGCGGCGCGGGATCGAGACGACCCTGCTGGCCGGGCACGTCGTGCTGGGGGTCGGCGCGGTCCTGTGGGCGCTGCCGCTGCCGCAGGCGCTGGTGTTCCTGGCCGTCAACCAGGCGGTGTTCGGCGTCTACCTGGGCTGCACGTTCGCGCCCAACCACAAGGGGATGCCCACGCTGCGCGGCGACGACCGCCCGGACTTCCTGCGCCGTCAGGTGCTGACCTCCCGCAACGTCAGCGGAGGCCGGTTCGTGGACATCGCGCTCGGCGGGCTCAACTACCAGATCGAGCACCACCTGTTCCCCAGCATGCCGTCGCCCAACCTGCGGAAAGCGCAGCCGATCGTCCGCGACTACTGCGCCGAGCTCGGCATCGACTACCAGGAGTGCGGTCTGATCAAGTCCTACGCGCGGGCGTTGCGGCACATGCACGAGGTCGGTGAGCCGATCAGGGCCACAGGTCGGGTAAAGTCGGCCGCATGATTCGCGCGTCGAGCTGGTGGTGGCCGTCCTAGGGCGGTCACCTGACGCGCGAGCGAAATCGGGCCGTCCCTCCGGGCGGCCCTCCTCGTTTTCCGGGGCCTGTCCGAGGGCCGCGTAAACGAGGAGGAGAAGCCGAATGACCACCACCGCGCCACCCAGGATGCTCACCGGCGACCGGCCGACCGGGCGGCTGCACCTGGGCCACTACGTCGGCAGCATCGCCAACCGCCGCGCGCTCCAGCACTCCTACCAGAGCTACTTCATCATCGCCGACCTGCACATGCTCACCACCAAGAACACCCGCGAGGACATCGCGAGATCGGCGGGCAACGCGCGGGACATGGTCCTGGACTCCCTGGCCGCCGGCCTGGAACCGGACCTCGCGGTCTTCTACCTCCAGTCGGCGATCCCGGAGGTCATGGAGCTGAACACGCTGTTCCAGAACCTCGTCACGGTGCCCCGGCTGGAACGCGTGCCGAGCCTGAAGGAGATGGCCAGGGACGCGGGCAAGGAGGAGATGCCCTACGGCCTGCTCGGCTACCCGGTGCTCCAGGCGGCCGACATCCTGTGCGTGAAGGCGCACGCCGTACCGGTCGGCAAGGACAACGCCGCGCACGTCGAGATCGCCAGGGAGATCGCCCGCCGGTTCAACCACCTGTACGGCGAGACGTTCCCCGTCCCCGAGCTGATCTCCGCCGAGGTCCCGTCCCTGGTCGGCACCGACGGCCAGGCCAAGATGAGCAAGAGCATCGGCAACGCGATCTACCTGTCCGACTCCCCGGACGAGGTGCGCCGCAAGGTCCGCGGGATGTACACCGACCCCAAGCGCGTCAGGGCCGACGTCCCCGGCACCGTTGCGGGCAACCCGGTGTTCGTCTACCACGACGCGTTCAACCCCGACACCGCCGAGGTGGACGACCTCAAGGAGCGCTACCGGACGGGCCGGGTCGGCGACGTGGAGGTCAAGACCAAGCTCGCCGACGCGATCAACGCGTTCCTGGACCCGATGCGGGAGCGGCGGGCCCGGTTCGAGGGCGAACCGGGCCTGGTCGAACGCCTCGTCGTGGAGGGCACCGAGCGTACCCGTGAGGTGGTCCGGCAGACCGTCGGGGAGGTACGCGCGGCGATGGGCCTGGACGCGGTCTACGCGGCGTTCACGGCTGAGTCGCGACGACCCGTGAGTGCGTGACGAGCCAGCCGCCGTCCGGCTCGAACAGGTGGAAGGACAACCCGGGCGGCTGGTCGTAGTCGATCGCCGCCCGCTGGGTGCTCTCCGCGGGCAGCAGCAGCGTCGAGCTGACCCCGGCGGCCACGCGTACCGGCACCCCGGCGAAGTTGGCGCTGGCCGCCGTGTGCGCGTGGCCGATCAGCAGTGCCGCCACCGTGCGGCTGCGCCGCAGCAGCACCTGGGCCAGCCGTTCCGGCTCGCGGAGCATGATCTCGTCCACGTACGGGATGCCGAGCGGCACCGGCTGGTGGTGCATCCCGACGAACACGGGCCGGTCGGCGGACTCCAGTACGCCGTCCAGCCAGGTCAGCGTGGTGTCGTCCAGGTAGCCCTCGGGACGCCCGGGGATGGTGGAGTCGCACAGCGCGATCGTCGCCTCCGGCAGGTGCAGCACCTGGTTCACCGGGGCGTCCCCGCCGTCGCCGTCGCCGAGCAGCGCCTTGCGGAACTCGGCGCGCGAGTCGTGGTTGCCCGGGCACACGATCGTCGGGTACGGCAGCCGCCCCAGCAGCTCACGGGAGATCTCGTACTCGTCGGCGGCGCCGTGGTCGGCGACGTCGCCGGTGACGACCACGGCGTCGATGGGTTCGTGCAGTTCGGCGAGGTAGCGGACCGTCGCTTCCATCCGTTGCACGCTGTGCTCGGAGCCGCCGATGTGGGTGTCGCTGATGTGAGCCAGGGTGAGCATGCCCCCCAGCCTATTGAGCCCGCCGACCCCGAGGTCACTCCCATCGGAAGGTCCGCACCGCGACCACGCCCGCGCCCAGCAGGGTCATCGCCATCGCGACCAGGTTCAGCACCTGCGGCGAGCCGCCCGCCCAGGTGTCCCGCATGGCCTGCCCGAACGGGGCCACCGGCAGGAAGTCGCCGATCCGCCGCAGCGCCTCCGGCATCATTTCGCGGGGCATCCACACGCCGCTGAAGAACAGCAGCGGGAACATCAGCACGTTGCCGATCGCGGGCGCGGCCTTCGCGCCGACGACCGCCGCGATGGTCAGCCCGATGGCGAACAGCGAGGCGACGCCGAGCACGAACGAGAGCGCGAACCCGGCGACGTTCCTCGGCGCGGGCACGCCGTGCACGAGGCCGCCCGCCACGATCATCAGCACCACGGCGACGACCGCCGTCACCCCGTTGAGCACCAGTTGCGCCGCCAGCAGCTTCACCGGATGGACCGGCGTGGTGGACATCCGGCGCAGGATGCCCTTCTCCCGGTAGAGCGCCAGCGCACTCGGGACGAACACGAACGCGAGCGTCACCACGGCGAGCGCGGTCATCATCGCCGGGAAGTGGTTGTCGATGAGCCGCATGCCGCCCAGCTTCGGGTCGGGCGTGCGGAAGGTCGGCAGGCTGCCCAGGATCAGCAGCAGGCCGATCGGCAGCAGTACCGCGAAGATCAGACCGGCCGGCTCGCGGAGCAGCAGCCTGGTCTCTACGGTGAGGATCTTGCGCATGAGCGGGCTCCTTTCAGGAGTCGATCGGCTTGCCGGTCAGGGCGAGGAAGGCGTCGTCCAGCGTGGCGCGGTCGATTCGCAGGTCCAGCGGGGCGACCCGGTGCGCGGCGAGCGTGGTGCTCACCGCGAGTACCAGGCTCGCCGAGCCGTCCTGCGAATCGGCCCCCGAGACCGCGAACCGGCCGCCCGACCGGGTCACGCCGGTCACCTCCGGCAGTTCCTTGAGCGCGGACTCCACCGCGCCGCCGTCGTCGCCGTCCCCGATCCGGAACGTGATGCGCTGCTCCTCGCCGACCCTCGCGACCAGCCCGGCGGGGGTGTCCACGGCGACGACCCGGCCGGAGTCGATCACGGCGATCCGGTCGCACAGCCGTTCGGCCTCCTCCATGAAGTGCGTGACCAGCACGATCGTCACGCCGGACGCCCTGACCTCCTCGATCAGCCCCCAGGTGTCCCGCCGCGCCTGCGGGTCCAGGCCGGTGGTCAGCTCGTCGAGGATGGCCACGCGCGGGTCGCCGATCAGCGCCAGCGCGATGGACAGCCGCTGCTTCTGGCCGCCGGACAGCTTGGCGAACGGCGTGTTCCGCTTGCCGCCGAGGCCCACCCGGTCCATCAGGGCGGCCCAGTCGGCGGGGTGGTCGTAGAAGGACGCGTAGAGGTCGAGCGCCTCGCCGACCTTGAGCTTGTCGGGCAGTACGGCGCTCTGCAACTGCACGCCGAGGCGCTGCTTGAGCGCGGACCTGTCACTGTGGGGGTCGAGCCCGGCCACGCGGATGTCGCCCCCGTCGGGGGTGCGCAGCCCGGCCAGGCACTCGACGGTGGTGGTCTTGCCCGCGCCGTTCGGCCCGAGGACGCCGAAGATCTCGCCCTCCTCGACGGAGAAGGAGACGCCGTCCACGACCGCCCGCCCGCCGTAGGACTTTCGCAGGTCGCTGACATCGATGATTGCCATACCGACGACGCTAGGAATCCGGGCGGCGCGGCGGAATCGGGCTGGACGCCGACCGGGGGTGTGGCTAGGTACACCCCGGTCAGGGGCCTGGGGCCAGTGCCGGACCGGGCGATCATCCCGCAAACTGGACACGGACGGGCCCGAGGGCGGCAAGGAGGAAGCGGTGGTGGCGGCATACGCCCGCGCGTTCGCGCGGACCACGCTCCTGCTGGTCACCGCGGTCGCCGAAATCCTGATGAGCCTGGTCACGATCATCGCCCTGGTGCTCGCGATGGGCCAGGGCATGGTGTTCGTCTTCGATCCGCTGGTGCGCAGGCACCGCAGGCTGGCGGGGCTGGCCAGGCGCCGGGCGCGGGCCTGGTCCGGGGTGGAGATCCCGGAGCCGTACGAGCCGCCGCCCCCGCCGCCGGTCCCCGACGCCGAGGGCTGGTACCGCGCCGACCGGGTGCTCTACAAGACCCCGCGGGTGCCCGCGTTCAACCAGCGCTACAAGTGGCTGCTCGGCGACCCGGCGACCTGGCGGGACATGCTGTGGCTGGGCATGGACGGCGTGGTGGCGGCGGCGGTGGGGCTGCTTCCGCCGGCGCTGGCCGGGTACGGCCTGGCGCTGGCCGCGCCGTGGGTCACGCCGGTGCCCTGGCCCGCGGTGCTCACCGTCCCGGCCGGGCTGGCGATGGTGGCCTGCGCGTTCGTGGTCGCGCCGGTACTGCTGCGCGCGCACGCGCTGTGGTGCTCCTGGCTGCTCGGCTTCAGCTCGCGCGCCCGGATCGCCGGTGACATGGGCCGGCTGGCCAGGAGCCGCAGCGACGCGCTCGACGCCCAGAACGCCGAACTGCGCAGGATCGAGCGCGAGCTGCACGACGGGGCGCAGGCCCGGCTGGTCGCGGTGGGCATGACGCTCGGGGCCGCGCGCGACCTGGTCAGGGCCGACCCTGCGGCGGCCCGCACGCTGCTCGGCCAGGCGCGGTCCGCGTCGGCGGAGGCGCTGGGCGAGATCCGCCGCCTGGTACGCGGCATCCATCCGCCGGTCCTGGCCGAACGCGGCCTCGGCGACGCCGTGCGCGCCCTGGCCCTGGACAGCCCGCTCAACGTCGATGTCGTCGTGGACCTCCAGGTGCGGCCCACCGCGCCGGTCGAGGCCGCCGCCTACTTCGCGATCAGCGAGCTGCTGACCGAGGCGGCGCGGGACGAGCGCGCCGAACGCGTGGAGATCGACGTCAGCCCGCGCGGCATGGCACTGCGGATCACGCTGACCGGGATGTCCGCGCCCGCGCCCGCCGTACTGGCCGGGATCGAACGGCGGGTCGGCGTGTTCGACGGCGTGGTCGCGGTGGGCCGGGAGGGCGTGGGTCCGCCCATGATCACCATCGAGCTGCCGCAGGCGCTCGCGCACACCACCGAGGGCACGCACCCGCCGATGCCGCTCAGCAAGAGCGTTCCGGTGGTGCTCGGCTGGACCCTGGGGTGGCTGCCGCTGTTCCCGCAGGGGTTCGTGGCCGGGGTCACCAAGATCGTCAACTCCGACAACCGGAGCTGGTTCCTGGCCCTCTACCTGCCCGAGCCGATGCAGTGGCCGTTCATCGTGCTGATGATCCTGCTCGGCACGTTCCTGTACGGCATGGCCGCGACGCTTCCGCTGCTGCACTCGCGCGAGCACGGCGGCGACGCGTGCGGGCCGGCCTACCCGCAGTGGAGGGGGTGGTGAGCGTGCCGCGCCCCTCCCTCCGTGACCACCTGCTCGCCCTGGCCCGCTGCCTCGGGCTGGGCGCGGTGGGCGTCGTCCATGTGCTGGTCGCGGCGGTGGTCCTGGTGGTGCTGCTGGCGTGCGGGACCGGGCTGCTGGCGTTCCTGCTGCTCCCGGCCATCCGGTTCACCCGGACGTGGACGGGGCTGGCCCGCAGGCTCGCCCACGACTGGTCGGGCGTGCCGATCGCGCCGCCGTACCTGCCCAAGCCGCCGCCCGCCGTACGCCAGCCCGACGGCTGGTACCGCGACGGGCGCAACCTCTACCGCACCCCCCGGATGCCCGACTTCAACCGGCGGCTCAACTGGCTGCTGCGCGACCCGGCGACCTGGCGGGACCTGGCCTGGGTGGTGTCCTACGCGTTCGGCGGGCCGCTGCTGCCGCTGCTGCCGTACGGGCTGGCCGGGTGCGGGGTGGTGCTGGCGTACGGGCTGGGCGCCTCGCCCCTGGCGTTCGCCGCGGTCGCGGGGCCGGTCGCGCTGGGCGTGCTGGCCGCGCCCTGGGTGCTGCGGCTGCACGGCCTGTGGCTGCGCGTGCTGCTGGGGCCGACCGAGCGGTCCCGGCTGGCCGGGCGGGTGCGGCGGCTGGCCGAGTCCCGTACCGAGACGGTCGACTCCCAGGCCGCGCAACTGCGCGGGATCGAGCGCGACCTGCACGACGGGGCGCAGGCCCGGCTGGTCGCCATCGGCCTGACGCTGGGCGCGGCCGAGCAACTGCTGGAGTCCGACCCTGCCGCCGCCGAGGCGATGATCGTCAAGGCCCAGGAGGCGTCGGCGGCGACGCTGGCCGAGCTGCGCCGCCTGGTGCGCGGCATCCGGCCGCCCGTGCTGGCCGAACGCGGCCTGGTGGGGGCGCTGCGCGCGCTGGCGGTGGACAGCCCGCTCGACGTACGGCTCGACGGCGACCTGCCGGAGGCGGTGCCCGCCCCGATCGAGTCCGCGCTCTACTTCGCGGTCAGCGAGCTGCTGACCAACGCGGTACGGCACGGCGGCGCGGACCGGGCCACCGTCACGTTGAACCACGACGACACCGGGCTGACCGTGGTCGTCGCCGACGACGGGCGCGGCGGGGCCGACCCGGACAGGGGCAGCGGCCTGCGCGGCATCCGGCGGCGGGTCGCGGCCTTCGACGGCACGCTCGCGCTGGACAGCCCGCGCGGCGGTCCCACGACGGCCACGGTGACCGTTCCCGCCGCGCCGCGGGTCGTGCCCGTGGACCCGGGCGGGCCGCCCCGATGGCGGCGCTGGCTGGCCCAGGTGTGCCTGTCGGTGTTCGCGCTGCCGCTGTTCCCGCTGGGGGTGGCGTCCATGGTGTACGCGCTGGCGTACGGGCCGGACGTGGTGTGGATCGGCTGGCTCGGGCTGGCCGGGCGGGAGTGGCAGGTCATGACCGCGATGGTTCTGCTGGGGGTCGGGCTGTTCACTCTAGGTATGGTGCTGAATGTCCAGAATGTCAGAGCGGCCCGGCGGCCGGTGACCCCGCAGGCGGAGATCGTCCAGTGAAAGTGGTCATTGCCGAGGACCTGTACCTGCTGCGCGAAGGGCTCGTCCACCTGCTGCGCGCGCACGGCCTGGACGTCGTGGCCGCCGTCGAGACCGGCCCCGAACTGCTGAAGGCCCTCACCGGCGACCCTCCCGACGTGGCCATCGTGGACGTACGCCTGCCGCCGACGTTCACCGACGAGGGGCTGCAGGCCGCCCTTGAGGCCCGCCGCCGCGTCCCCGGGCTGCCGGTGCTCGTCCTGTCCCAGCACGTCGAACAGCTCTACGCCCGCGAACTGCTGGCCGACGGCTCAGGTTCGGTCGGCTACCTGCTGAAGGACCGGGTCTTCGACGCCGCGCAGTTCGTGGACGCGCTGCGCCGGGTGGCGGGCGGCGGTACCGCGATGGACCCCGAGGTCATCGCCAAGCTGCTGGCCAGCAACGCGCGCAGCGCCCCGCTGGGCCGGCTCACCCCGCGCGAGCGGGAGGTCCTGGCGCTGATGGCCGAGGGACGCTCCAACGCGGCCATCGCCCAGCGGCTGTTCCTGAGCGAGAGCGCGGTCGGCAAGCACACGGCGAGCATCTTCGGCAAGTTCGACCTCGCGCCCTCCGACGACGACAACCGCAGGGTCCTCGCCGTCCTGGCCTACCTCAACGCCCAGCCCTGACCTCCGATCGCCGTTGACTCCCCGCCTTCTGTCGGGGGAAGGGGTTACCTTTCAGGGGGTGTCCAGAGGAAGTTCTGGCGGGGCGAAAGGTGGACCAAGGTGAAGTTCCGGGTGAACCGCGATGTCCTGGCCGAGGCCGTGGCGTGGACCGCCCGGGTGCTGCCCGCCCGGCCGGTGGTGCCCGTGCTCACCGGCATCCTCCTTTCGGCGGGCGAGGAGCTGGTGCTGTCGGCGTTCGACTACGAGGTGTCGGCGCGCTGCTCGGTCGAGGCGGAGATCGCCGAGCCCGGGCGGGTGCTGATCCCCGGCAAGATCCTGGCCGAGATCAGCAAGAGCCTGCCCGACGAGCCGGTCGAGATCGTCACCTCGGGCGTGGAGGCGGTGCTGACCTGTGGCAGCGCCGAGTTCGCGCTGCTCACCATGCCGGTCGAGGACTTCCCGGCGCTGCCCCCGATGCCCGAGCGGGTGGGCGCGGTGGGCGGCGGCGTGTTCGCGGCGGCGGTCGGCCAGGTGGCCCCCGCGGCGAGCCGGGACGAGACGCTGCCGATGCTGACCGGCATCCGGTTCGACTTCGCCGACGAGACCGTCACCATGGCCACGACCGACCGCTACCGGATCGCCGCCCGCGAGTACGACTGGCGGCCGGAGCGGCCCGGCTTCAGCGCGGCGGCCATGGTCCCGGCCCGGGTGCTGGTCGACGTCGCCAGGTCGCTGCGCGGCGGCGAGGTCGCCATCGCGCTGGGCGACGGGGTGGCCGGGTTCGAGAGCGTGGGGCGGGCCACCACGGTCCGGCTGCTGGACGAGCAGTTCATCGACTACCGCTCCCGGCTGGCCGGTGACTGGTCGGTGCGCGCCGACCTCCGCGTCGCGCCCTTCATCGAGGCGATCAAGCGGGTCGCCCTGGTAGCGGAGCGTAACACCGCCGTCCGGCTCTCCTTCTCCCAGGGCCGGGTGCTGATCCAGGCGGGCGCGGGCGACATCGGCCGCGGCGCCGAGGCGGTCGAATGCCACCTGACCGGCGATGACCTGGAGATCGCCTTCCAGTCGCACTGGCTGCTCGACGGGCTGGGCGGGGTGGAGGGCGAGTTGGTGCGGCTCAACATGGAGTCCGCAACACGACCCGCCCTCATCTCTGGAGTGCCCGGTGACGCCGAGCCTGACTTCCGTTACCTGGTAATGTCGCTGCGCCTCGGATGATTACCGAATCGCATTCGATGAAGGCGCCGACGCGCGAAATAAAGATCGGTTTACTTGCCGAGTGAATGAGTTAGTCATTCGTGACTGACGTGAAATGTGTGGTGTTTAACGGTCACCCGGGCCCGTGGGACGGGCCGTTCCGCGTCTTACTCGCCTTCGGTGAGGGCGATCAGGATGTGCTCCATGCAGGCGTGCCCGGCGCGCTCGGCGGCGGCGGCGTCACCGGCCGCGATGGCCCTGGCGATGGCGTCGTGCGGGATGTAGGAGCTGTTGGGAGAGGTGCCCGCGGCGGTGATGCTGGCACGCAGGGCGGCCGTGAAGTCCTCGTACAGGTCGAGCAGCACCTGGTTGTGGGTGGCACGCACCACCGCCATGTGAAACTCCAGGTCCGACTCCACGAACGCGGTCGGCTCGCCGCTCTCCCAGGCCCGCTCGCGTACCGCCAGGGCCTCCTCGATCAGCAGGATGTCGCCCTCGGTGCGCCGGGTCGCGGCCAGCCGGGCCGCCTCGATCTCCAGGGCACGGCGGACCTCAAGGATCTCCAGTTGCTCGGCCTGGCGCAGCCGCCGCAGCATGGCGCCGGACAGCTCGCTGGTGGCGCGCACGTAGGTGCCGTCGCCCTGACGACAGTCGAGCAGGCCCGCGTGGGTGAGCGCACGAACGGCTTCACGCACGGTGTTACGACCGACGCCGAGTTGTTCGGCGAGCGCGGTCTCGGTGGGAATCTTGGCGTGCAACGCCCAGGAACCGGTGACGATCTGCTCTTTGAGCTGGTCGATCACCTGGTCCACCAGGGAAGCCCGCTGTGCCGTACGCAGACTCACAGTCTCGCCTCCTCCGGGGTGACCAGTCATCCCATGAGTCGATGACCGGTAGACCACCGATTATTTCAGACGCGAGACGGTGGACCCGCGAGAGGGGGCCGGGTCAGCCGGGACGCCCGCCCGGCTGACCTCGGGAGTCGATCAGACGGTGAGCACCGAGTCGATGGCCAGGCCGGTGAGCGCGGAACGCACCCCGACCGCTTGGAGCGCTCTATGATAAGCGCCGGCTTGATCGTCTTCGAAGCCCGCTCTGCCATAAAGATCGCCCAGCTCCCGCCAGGCGCGTGCGTGCCGTCGGTCGATCTCCGCCGTCGGCGCGCTTTCCAGCAGCTTACGCGCGTTGCTCAGGCTTGCGGCCGGGTCGCCGCCCTGCCCCGCGGCCATCGCGATCTCCGCGAGCACCAGGTGAGCGGTGGCCGCGGTGGGCGTGGTGGAACCTTCGAGGAGTTCGAGGGCGGAGCCCGCGAGGCGCGCGGCCTCGTCGTACTCCCCGCTCGCGAGATGGACATGGGCGAGCACGACCATGCTGGTCGCGCGCTCGTCGACGTGCGCGGGGAACGCCGTGAAGATCCGCATCGCGGCGGTGGCGTGCTCCCGCGCCTCGCCCGGACGGCTCTCGCCGACCGGGCCGATGACCAGCCGCGACCACTCCATGGCGATCTTGGCCAGCCGCAGGGCCATCCGCGCGGGCCTGCCGGTGGAGATGGCGTCGTCGGCGAGCCGTACGGCGAGCGCGGAGTCGTCCCCCTGCGCGGCCGTGACACTGGCCCGCCACAGCGCGCGCACCTCCTGCTCGCGGTCGATGGCCCGAGGGATGTCGTTGTCGGCGAGGACCTGACGTACGTAGGACAGCGTGCCGTTCTGCTGCCCGTGCACGGCTCCCGCCTCGACCAGCACGGAGGCCAGGTCGACGGCGATCTCGCCATGGGTGACCCCGAGCCGCGAGACCTGGCGGAGGGCGTGTCCGGCCAGGTCACGAGCCCGGAGGGTGTCTCCGGCGCGCTGATAGCAACGGCTCAGCGCGATGGTGAGCGGAAGGTCGGCCAGGCGCTCGGGATGCGCCGCCGCCTCGCGCCGTAACCTCTCGAAGGCTTCCACGGCCGGTCCCAGCTTGCCCTGCGCCTTGAGCGCACGCGCCCGCCCGAACCGGGCATGCGCCGCAAGCATGGCGTTCTCTTCGCCGGCCGCCTTGATGATCTCGCCAAATCGGTCGGCTGCCACTGCCGGATCGCCGTGCTGGAGCTCCAGCTCGGCGTGACGCAGCCCCAACTCCGTGTCGATCCGCTGCCGCGGCTCGATGCCGTGCAACAGGAACTCGGTGGTGCAACCGAGTCGTTCGGCCAGGAGTCGGGCTACCACGGGAGTCGGGGTACGCTTACCCGACTCGATGAGAGAGACGTAACTGTCGGAGAGGTCGGGCCCGGCCAGTTGGGCCTGGGACATCCGCCTGCTCAGCCGCAATCCTCGGACGCGGTCACCAATGGATCCCTGACTCGGCATCTGATCTCTCAGGGCGGGGTAATGGTCAATGTTCTCGTCATGATTGCATAAAGGCGAGGAAATGGGTAACCCCACGTGAAGAATCCCGTGTGTGAACGATCGTTCACACACGGGAACAAAGGACGATCAGGCACTAATCATCGGCCGGGTCCGAGCCCGGGAAGAGCATCTGGCACACCTCTAGAT
The DNA here is from genome assembly GCF_003315795.1 of Spongiactinospora rosea. GTDB lineage: Bacteria > Actinomycetota > Actinomycetes > Streptosporangiales > Streptosporangiaceae > Spongiactinospora > Spongiactinospora rosea. The sequence continues at coordinate 83,802 of NZ_QMEY01000021.1, read as the reverse complement.
AGAGGGTCTCCGGATACGGAAGGTAGTTGACCGTCGAGAGAGCCTGATCTTGACCGGCCGACTCCAGGACGAACTCTCCGTAGCCGAGCATCCGCCCCAGCACCGAACGCTGGAAGCTCATGTCGGTCACCTTGCCGAGTGGCATCATCGCCACCTTGCGCGTGATGAGCCCGTACGTGAGCAGCATCCGCTGGGAGGTCACGACGAAGTAGTCGACCGACCACTCCGCGACCTTCCACACGAAGCGGATCAACAACAGCAACCAGGCCCACCAGACGACGACAAGGGCCTGACCGCCGGCACTCCCGCCGAACCACCTGCTGAGCAGCCCGGCCAGGATCAGGCCACCGAAGACCTCGGCGACCGGGCGAAGCAGGATGGCGGGGTGCCGCCTGACCATGATGACTTGGTTCTCGTGGGGGAGCAGGTAGCGGTTGACCGACGACGGAGCAGAGTCCCCGTGGGTCACAAGTCTCATGACAGTTGCGTCACAAACTGCGCCAGTGAGTCGGCGGCGGTGAACACGGAGTTCATCGCGCCCCGCACGGCTGAGGCCGCATCACCCGGCCTGGACAGCAGGTAGAACGCCACGAAGGCGATCCCTGTGTACTGTAGAACTCTCTTGACCTGCACTGTCGTCTCCCGTTACCGCTCGGCCCACTGCACCCGCCGTATACATTACCCAGGCTGTTGCTGGGGTAAAGCGTCCTTAACCATGACAGTCCTGAGTTGTCCGCGACGGCGTCGCGTCGTCCCAGGCCCTCGTGGTCGCCGGTGGTCATCCGCCTTCGGCGGCGACCAGGGCGAGAACCTCAAGGTGCTTGCGCGCGATCCGTTCCACCAGCCCCCGGTGCGCACCACCGGCGACCTCAAGGGCCCCGTAGTGCGCGGCCTCGATGCAGCGGGTCACGGTCGCCGGCGCGTGCACGCCGGCGAACTCGTCGCGGAGCGCGGCCTCGACGTCGACATAGGGAGGGGTGTCGGCGTCGTCGGGCCGGCTCATGCCGCCGCTTCCATGGCCGCCGAGGTCCGGCGGATCAGCTCGCTCATCGTTCTCCCCGATGCGTGCCTGTCGTTTCGGACGGGACACGGCAGAGATGCTTTCGTCACTCGACGTACCCATACGACAACAGTATGTAACTGAGGATGACAATGGCGTCAGGGGATTACCCGGATTTGACCAACCGGCGTGCGGGTCGCGTGGCGGCGCGGCTTTCAGGCGACGCCGTACAGGCGGTCTCCGGCGTCGCCGAGTCCCGGCACGATGTAGCCCTTGACGTCGAGGCGGTCGTCCACCGCGGCGGTCACCACGCGGACCGGCCGCCCGGTGCCGGCGAAGGCGTTCTTCACCCGGGCCAGACCCTCCGGCGCGGCCAGCAGGCAGATCGCCGTGACGTCGGCCGCGCCGCGCTCGAACAGCAGCTCGATGGCGGCGGTCAGCGTGCCGCCGGTGGCGAGCATCGGGTCGAGCACGTAGCACTGGCGACCGGCCAGGCTCTCCGGCAGCCGCGTGGCGTACGTCTGGGCCGTCAGCGTGCCCTCGTCGCGGATCATGCCGAGGAACCCGACCTCGGCGGTGGACAGCAGCCGGGTCATCCCTTCGAGCATGCCGAGACCGGCCCGCAGGATCGGTACGACGAGCGGCGCCGGGCGGGCCAGCCGTACGCCCTGGGCCGGGGAGACCGGCGTCTCGACCGTCACGTGGGTGATCCGCACGTCGCGGGTGGCCTCGTAGGCGAGCAGCGTGACCAGTTCGTCGGCGAGCCGGCGGAAGGCCGGCGAGTCGGTGCGCACGTCCCGCAGCGCGGTGAGCTTGTGCGCGACCAGGGGGTGGTCGACGACCAGTGTCTCCATGGGCCTCAACCGTAGCCGCTGGGGCCGCGGACCGACTACGGCACCTGCCCGTCATCGCGTTTTGGATCACAATTTGGTCGGAGATCCCCACGGCGGCGGGTGCCTTCTGGGACGATTGACCATGGCAAGTGACCACGTCGGTGGGGTGACGATGACAGACGAAGATGTGCTCGACTTCGCCATCGTGGTCTTTCGGGAGGACGACCACTGGGAAGCCGGGATGCTGCCGGTGGCGTTGACCTCCGACCTGCGGGGGCTCATCCACGCCCTGCGCCAGCAGCCGAGTATGAGCGGAACGATTGGCCTGGTCGCCGTGGGGGATGAGTTCTTCGTGGCATTAAGGGTGTTCGGTGACCGGGTGAACCTTTTCCTGTCCGACATCACCGCGTCGTGGGACTGGCCGATCGCCCGCCAGGCCCTGGACTTCCTCGACGTACCGGTGCCGGACGAGGCCGAGCTGGACGCGATCCTCCAGGACGAGGAGATCGCGCTCCCGGCCGGCGATCTGTCGATCTTCGCCGACCTCGGCCTGGACGAGATGGAGCTGGGCGCGCTGTCCGGCGACTTCGAGCTGCTCCCGGACGAGGTGCTGTCCAGCATCGCGACGCGGCTGGGGTTCTCCGAGCCGTTCGAACGCGCCCTCGACTCGGTGTTCGGCTGATCCAGGAGCAAGCACATGCCCTCCAGACCCATTGGCAGCAGCCTGTTCGCGGCCGCCTTCGTCCAGACCGGGGACGGCTGGAGCGGGGCCGAGGTGGATCTGCGGGACGCCGAGATCGTCGATGATCTCAGCGACGCCGTGCTCGAACGCCTCGACGTGAGCGGCGAGGAGATCGCGCTGCTCTGCGTGGAGGTCGAGGACGAGTGGTTCGCGATCGCCCGGTACGAGGGCGACGAGGAGCCGCGGGCGTTCATCTCCGACGACAGGGCGGGCGTGAATGACGCGCTCGGCGAGCTGTTCACCGAGCTGGCGGGGGTCGCCCCGGACAAGGACTCCGCCGACCTGGGGGTCCGCCCCGCGGGCGACTTCGAGCTGCTCAGCGACCTGGGGGTGAGCGCGGAGGAGCTGCTGGAGCTGAGCATGGAGGAGGGCGTGCTCCCGGCGGACACCCTCTCGGTGATCGCCGAACGCCTCTCCTTCGCCGACGAACTCGACCGCCTCCGGTGACCTCGCGCCGGGACTGATGGACACCGCCTTCGAGGACGCGATGCGCCTCGCGCTCGCCCAGGCCCGCCGCGCCGCCCAGGCCGGCGAGGTCCCGGTGGGCGCGGTCGTCCTCGACCCGGCCGGCACGCCCATCGCCGCCGCCGCCAACGCCCGCGAGTCCACCCACGACCCCACCGCCCACGCCGAGATCCTCGCCCTCCGCGCCGCCGCCCGCTCCCGCGCCGACTGGCGCCTTTCTGGCTGCACTCTCGTCGTCACCCTCGAACCCTGCACGATGTGCGCGGGCGCCGCCGTCCTCTCCCGAGTGGCCCGCGTCGTCTACGGCGCCACCGACGAAAAGGCCGGCGCGGCCGGCTCCCTCTGGGACGTCCTGCGCGACCGCCGCCTCAACCACCGCCCCGAGGTCGTCCTCGGCGTCCTCGCCGCCGACTGCGCCGCCGTCCTCACCGAGTTCTTCACCACCCGCAGGTAACGGCCACCCCCCCTTTTCCGGTAGGCTGCTCGACGGTGGAGTCGCCTAGTGGCCGAGGGCGCACGCCTCGAAAGCGTGTGTAGGGCAACCTACCGTGGGTTCAAATCCCACCTCCACCGCCACACCGAAGCCCGTCCCCTGTCGCAGGGGACGGGCTTTCTGCTTGGCTTTCTGCTTGGGGCCGGGTGTCAGCGCAGGTGGCGGGTGAAGAAGCGGATGGTGCTGTCCAGTTCGAAGGGCGGGAGTTCGCCGTGGCCGCCGGGGTTGGCGTGGAGGGTCTTCTCGGGGGAGGCCAGGGCGTCGAAGAGGGCCAGGGCCTGGGATCTCGGCACTCGCTCGTCGTCCCACTGGAGCAGGAACTCCACCGGGACGGTGATCCGCGCGGCGGCCTCCGCCGACGCGTGGGCGCCGCCCAGGCCGAGGACGGCGGCGCGGACGCGGGGTTCGGCGGCGACGAAGGGGACGCCGAGGCCGCAGCCCAGGGAGACGCCCCAGTAGCCGACCGGGGCGGGGCCGACGTGCGGAAGGGCCTGGACCGCGTCCAGGACCGCCTGCCACTCCGGGACGGTCTGCCGGGCCACGAGGGACTGGAAGCCGGCGATCAGCGGAGCCGGGTCGTCCCCGGCCTGTACGCGAGCCTGGATCTCGGTCGCGATCCGCTGGTATTCGACCTGCTCGGGCCGGTCGCCATGGTTGGGTACGTCGGCCGCCGCGACCGCGAAGCCGCACTCGGTCACGAAGCGGTGCGCGCGCGTCAGGACGCCGGGGTCCTTCTTGTGCCGCCCCCCGCCGTGTCCCATCAGGATGAGCGGGCGCGGGCCGGTGGCGCCCTCCGGGGTCCACAGCACGCCGGGGATCTCGCCGAGGGTGAAGAGTCGTTCGGAGACGCCGCCGGACGACGTCTGAGCGGTGAAGCGCATGGCGTTCACGCCTTTCGGGATGCCTTCTGCGGGCTCCCTAGGCCATGCGGGGGAGGGAGGCCCGACCGGTGACAGTGCTGATCGTGTTGATCGGACTCACCTCCTCAGCTCGCGATGGCGCACGGCGACACCGAAAGTAGCACGAAGGGCGCTGAGGATTTCACAACGAACCGGTGACAGATGCCTCTGGGCGGCGATGGGTGCGCTGGCTAACGTTCGCGGTGGTCCTACCTGGTCCATGTGCGGCCCTGAGGAAGGAGCGCCGTGAAGATCACGAGATCGGTACTGGCCCTGGCGGTCGGCGCGGCGGCGATGGCCGGTACGCTCCTCACCGCCCCGCCCGCGTACGCCGACGGCTTCCACGACTGCTGGTTCGGCCAGCGCACGCCGGAGGCGGAGCCGGGCTATTACGAGATTTCGGGCGGGAGCTGCGACGGCTCCGGCTTCGTCGACGTCGACGTCAAGATCCGTTCGGGCTCGGCCGCGGGCCTGTACCACTGCGGTCACGTCTTCCCGTGGAACGGCTCGCTCGGCGGGTGGCGGTGCGTGGTCATCCAGCCGTGAGGCGAGCGTGCGGGCACGACCGGGCCCGGCGACGCCGGGCCCGGCACCGTCAAGGCGTCAGGACCTTGATGAGCAGGGGGATCGCGCCGATCAGCGTGGCTAACGCGAGCAGTACGCCCGCGATCCGCGCGGGGGCGACGTCGGAGACGCGCCGGATGGCGTAGTAGGCGACGGCGAGCACGGCGAGGATGACCCCGACCGCGAGCAGGGGATGCAGGATCTCCAATTTTCCCTCACTTGGGTGATGTAAGAGCATTCGCGGAGCGATGTCGGCAACGCCCGATATGTGACGGGTGGTAGCTGTCCCGTTACGGTGCGTCTGCGACAGGGGTGACTCTACTGCCCTTCTGTGTGCAGCGCACCCGTTATCGGCACGCCCGGTTGGTACTCCGTTCACCCCAGGAGGCGGTAAAACTCGTCCCGGCTATCGTTTGATTACACAGAGAAGCGCACGCCAGAACGGCCAGACGGTATCGTCGCTGCGGTGCAGGTGACTCTTCGCGGAGCCCTCTGCCTGGGCGAGGCGCTCCGAGTTGGTAGCCCGGAGCCCTCGCCCCGCGTGCTCCTGTCTTCTCAGAACTCGTCGTTGCCGGTGACCTGCCGGATGGGGAAGACATGCCGGTCGGCCGCGCAGATCGTCTCAAGGGTGTGCACCGGCGTGTCGTCCGTGCCGTAGCCGGTGCGGACCACCTGGACCACCCACTCGCCCGGGTCCAGGTCGAGCGTCTCGGCCTCGAAGAGGGTCGGACGCCGGGCGACCAGCACCTCCTCCGCGCGGCCGAAGTGGTGGCCGAGGGCTTCCAGCGCGGCCTGGAGGGTCGGCAGCACGAAGCCCGGTTCGGCGATGCGGGTGCCGGCGAACAGGTCGGCCCGGAAGTAACTGGTGGCGATCCGCACCGGTACGTCGTTGGCGAGCATCAGCTTGCGCCGCACGATCACCTCGTCGCCCGGGGCGATCCGAAGGCACTCGGCGACGTCGCGGCCCGCGGGTTCGGGGCCGACGTACAGCATCCGCCGGTCCGCGCGAACGCCCTGCTGCGCGGCCTGGCTCAGGAACAGCGATCGGGAACCACGGACGGCCGGGTCGGTCGGCAGCGGGCGGCTGACCAGCACCCGGGGCCGCTTCGCTGACGGCTCGTTCATGGCGGCGGGGCTCAGCCCGGGTCGGTGAGTTCGAGGACGCGGGCGTGCAGCACCGAACGCTGGTGCAGGGCCGCGCGGAGGGCGCGGTGCAGGCCGTCCTCAAGGTAGAACTCGCCCTGCCACTGGACGACGTGCGGGAACAGGTCGCCGTAGAACGTGGAGTCCTTGGCCAGCAGGGAGTGAAGGTCCAGCACGGCCTTCGTGGTGATCAAGGAGTCGAGCCGGACCTGCCGCGGGGGTATCTGGGCCCAATCGCGATTGGATAGACCGTGTTCGGGATAGGGGCGTCCGTCGCCGACCAGCTTGAAGATCACCCTACGTAGTTTATGAGATGAGCGATGTCCCGGGGTGGAGGACGCGCGTTCGCTGCGCATTCGGTGCACATTCGGTACCAACGAGACAACCATCACCCTGCCTGGTCAGGCCCTTCCGCCGGGCACCGCGCAGCGGGCCGGATCGCCGCTTTCGTAGCCGGTCGTGAACCATTGCCTGCGCTCGTCGAATGACCCGCGCTCGGGGTTCGTCGTCCATTCCGAGTCGGATCGGCGACCCGGGTCCAGGTCGATGGTCTTGCGCCCGACCTGTTCGGCCGACTCGAACGACTGCCTGATGTCCGCCTCGGTGAACGGCCGGGGAAAGAACCTCGTGTCCACCGCGTGCTTCGCCCACACTCCGCCGTAGCAGTCGGCCTGAAGCTCCTCGCTCCGCGAGCCCTCGCGCGATCTCCCCATCTCGCCGAGCAGGTTCTGTGCGTGGTGACCGTACTCGTGCGCGATGACGTACGCCTGCGCGAGCGCTCCTCCGGCGGCGGCGAAGTCGCGTTCGAGGGTGTCGAAGAAGGTGCGGTACAGATAGACCCGCTCGTTGCTCGGACAGTAGAACGGTCCCACGGACGCGGTCGCGACACCGCACGGAGTACGTACCCGCTGCTCGAACAGCACCGCCCGCGCGGGCCGGTACGCCCGGCCGCCGCGCCGCTCGAAGTAGCCGGACCAGTAGCTCTCGATGTTCTGCACGATCCGGGCGATCCGGCAGTCCTCGGGGCGGGCGGCGGTCCTCTCGCACTCGCCGGCCCCGGTCGGCAGTGGCATCGGCCGCCCACCGGCACCGCCTGCGCCGGGTGGATCGTCGCCCCTGATCGGGCTCGGGCAGGCGGCCACCGCCATACAGGTGCCGAGAGCGAGGGTGAGCAGCCGGAACGCCGGCCCGCTGCGGTGCCGCGTTGGTATGCGGTGTTCCGGCATGCTTCCCCCGTTGCTCACCCTAGGTGGTTGATTAACCACTTATGGTGAGATGCCCCGTTTTGTCGGGACCTACTCCCAGCCGGCGCTCTCGTCGAGTTCGGCGAACTGCTGGGTGAGGCTGAACCAGTTGCCCGAGTCGTCGCGGAAGATCGCCTCGATGCCGTACGGCCGCTTCTGCGGCTCCTGGAGGAACGTGACGCCCTTGGCGGACAGCCGCTTGTAGTCCCCCTCGCAGTCGTCGGTCGTGAACGCCCCCGCGCCCAGCACCCCCTTGGCCACCAGCGACCGAAGCTGCTCCGCGGACTCCGGGTCCTGCGCGGACCGGCCGATCGCCATCAGCGTGATCTGCAAGTCGGGCTGGTCCTTGGCGCCGACCGTGATCCACCGCATCCCGCCCTCGCCGAGCGTCATGTCGGTCCGGACCTCCAGGCCGAGCTTGTCGGTGAAGAAGTCCTTCGCCGAGTCCTGGTCGAGCACCCACACGGTGGATATCCCCATGCCCTTGATCATTTCCGGGCTCCTTTCGTGGCGTTCTGACGTGCTGTTTCGCGTGTTTTGCCGCCTCAGCTCACGCTAGACAGCCGCCCCGCCGTACGCCTTCTCGAAAGTTGCTCAGTCGCGCGCCGGGTGTGGATGCGCGAACCCGCCCGCCCAGAACAACACGAAACACCCCGGCACCGCCGGCTGCTCCCGCGCCCGCTCCCGCACTCTGAACTCACCCGGCGTCACGCCGGTGACCTGCTTGAACCGCGTACAGAACGTCCCGAGGCCGCTGAACCCGACCAGCACACAGATCTCGGTGATCGTCAGATTGGCCGACCGCAGCAGATCCTGGGCCCGCTCGATCCTCCGCCTGCTGAGGTACTGCCCGGGCGTCTCCCCGTACGTCTCCTTGAAGCACCGCACGAAGTGGTAGCGCGAGTACCCCGCGCTGGCCGCCACCACATCAAGGTTCAACGGCCCGGCCCACTCCCGATCCATCACGTCCTTGGCCATCCTGAGCCGCCGCAACCGCCCGGTATCCACCCGCCGCTCAGCCTTCGCCCCCATCCCCCGATCCTGGCACACGCTGCCGCGATCACCGGGTTCGCACCGGCTCGGGGGGCGACATGCGAGAGGGGCCGGTTGGATCGACCGGCCCCTCTGGCGTTCCCTGTCTCAACCAGGAGCGGAGGATACGAGATTCGAACTCGTGAGGGGTTGCCCCCAACACGCTTTCCAAGCGTGCGCCCTAGGCCAACTAGGCGAATCCTCCGTTGAGCAGCTTACCGGAACTCGCGGGTGGAGGGGACCGGGATTCTGTGCCCCGAGTACTCGTGGGGATGGCTAGACTGTCGGTGGACCCCTCGCGCGGCGTCATCCTGTGAACCTCCCCAGGGCCGGAAGGCAGCAAGGATAAGCGGGCTCTGGCGGGTGTGCGGGGGGTCTCTTCAGCTCGGAGGGGACCCGCATGAGCCTCGCGCTGTACCGCAAGTACCGGCCCGGGACGTTCGCCGAGGTCAAGGGCCAGGAGCATGTGACCGATCCGCTGCGGCAGGCGTTGCGGAGCGGGCGGATCAATCACGCCTACCTGTTCAGCGGGCCGCGCGGGTGCGGCAAGACGTCCAGCGCGCGCATCCTGGCGCGTTCCCTCAACTGCGCGAAGGGTCCGACGCCCGATCCCTGCGGGGAGTGCGAGTCGTGCGTGGCGCTGGCCCCCACCGGGCCCGGGCACCTCGACGTCATCGAGATCGACGCCGCGTCGCACGGTGGTGTGGACGACGCGCGCGACCTGCGCGAGCGGGCGTTCTTCGCGCCCGTGTCCGCGCGGTTCAAGATCTACATCATCGACGAGGCGCACATGGTGACCCGCGAGGGTTTCAACGCGCTGCTCAAGCTCGTCGAGGAGCCGCCGCCGCACCTGAAGTTCGTGTTCGCGACGACCGAGCCGGAAAAGGTCATCGGCACGATCAAGTCGCGCACTCATCACTACCCCTTCAGGCTGATGCCCCCCACGACCCTCCGCGCGTTGCTGGAGGAGATCCTGACCAGCGAGGGCGTGCCGTTCGAGCCTCAGGCGCTGCCGCTGGTGGTCCGCGCGGGCGCGGGTTCGGCGCGTGACTCGCTCTCGGTGCTCGACCAGCTCATGGCCGGGGCCGATGACGACGGCATCACGTACGCGAGGGCCGTCTCACTGCTCGGCTACACCGACGGCGACCTGCTCGACGAGGTGGTGCGCGCGTTCGCGGCGGGCGACGGGGCCGCGGTCTTCCACTCCGTCAACCGGGTGGTCGAGGGCGGGCACGACCCGCGGCGGTTCGCGGCCGACCTGCTGGAGCGCTTCCGCGACCTGGTGATCCTGGCCAACGTGCCGGAGGCGGCGGGCAGCGGGCTGCTCGACCGGCCGGCCGACGAGCTGGAACGGCTGCGTGAGCAGGCCGCTTCGATGGGGCCCGGCGAGCTGACCCGGGCCGCAGAGGTGTTCAACGCCGGGCTGACCGAGATGCGCGGGGCCACCTCGCCGCGGTTGCTGCTTGAGCTGATGTGCGCGCGCGTACTGCTGCCGTCCGCGCGGCAGGGGGAGGCCGCGCTGCTGGCCCGCCTGGAACGTCTGGAGCGCACGGGCCCCGTCGTACAAGGAGTCGCACAAGGAAACGTGCAGGCGGCGGCCGTACAGGCTCCGCCGCCGGTGGCGGTGGCACCCGCACCGGCCGCGCCGCCTGAACCGCCCGCGCCGGAGCGGGCGCCCGCCGCGCGGGCCGAGGAGAAGGCCCCGGCCGAGGAGCGTACGGGCGGTGATGACGGGTGGCCCGCCGCGGTGCGTCCGGGCGCGGCGTCCGCCGAGCCGGTCGCCGCTACGCCGAGCCCCGCGCCGCCCGCGGCCCCCGCACCTGCCGCTCCCGCCGCCTCCGTGCCCGCGGGTGGCGGCGGTGGTGATCTGCGGCAGGCGTGGCCCGCCGTGCTGGGCGCGCTGAAGCGCCGCAGCATCGTCGTCTGGGCCAACGTCAACACCAACGCCCAGGTGGTCGGCGTCGAGGGCAACGTCGTCACGCTCGGGTTCGCGCAGGTCGGCGCGATGAAGAACTTCGTGGGCGGCGGCAAGGACACCGTGGTGGCCGCGGCGCTCGGCGACGTACTGGGCGGGACGTGGCGGGTCGAGGCCGTCACGGGTTCCGGTGGCGGGCCGGGCACCCCGTTCGGGGCCGGGAACGGCGGTTCGCCCTCGCGGCCCGGCGGCGGCTCACGAGGGCCTCATGCGGGGCCGCAACCGAGCGGTCCACAGTCCCCGCCACCCGGGGGCTCGCACGGCCCTCAGGGAGGCGCACAGAGCCGGGGAGGCGATGCGCAGGCTCACGCCGGCCGTTCCGGCGGCCAGAACGGCGCGGCCTCGGCGGCGCAGGCGCGGCCCGTGCCCACCACCGACGAGTCTTGGCCGGACGCCCCGCCCCCCGACGACCCCGGCTCCCCGCCCGCCCCGAGCGCGGGCCTCGCCGCCGCCCGTACGGCCGCCCAGGCGGCCCAGCAGGCCGCCCACTCCCGCTCCAAGCAGAACGGCGGCACCGCCGCCTGGCCCGACGCCGTCCCGGTACGCCAGGCGACGACGTCCAACGGCTCGATCAGCGACGAGGTCGACCCGGAGAACGACGCGGACGCCGACGCGGACGAGCTGTCCGGCATGGCACTCATCCAACGCGAGCTCGGCGCCCAGATCATCGAGGAATTCGACCACACCTGACCGTCGGCCGGGGTCCCCACCGGGAGTTCGCCCGGCCCGTCAGCCCACACCCGTACGGGAACCCGACCCCGCCCTGCGGTGGGTGTGTCAGGGACCTGGTGCGGTCCTTGCGATGGCCGAGACCCAGGCGCGCGCTACCCGCGCGAGTCCGTGGGCGCAGCCGGAAGGTGGGCCCGACCGCGCCTGATCATCGCCTTGCCGCCCCGGAAGTCTGCTCGGTCCGAGGCCGCGTCAGGTCATGGGCCTGTAGCGGCCCATGCGGCGGCGGGCGTCCAGGCTCGCGCCACCTGCATGGGCCCGTAGGCGCGGTCGAAAGAGGAGTTCGACCGTCGCTCTGTTGTCGGTCGGGCGCCCGCTGGGAGCCCGTTGGTCCGGGGGCGCGTCAGGCCGTGGGCCTGATGCGGTCCTTGCGATGGCTGACATCCGGGCTCGCACCACCCGCACGAGTCCGTGGGCGCAGCCGAGAGGGGGATTCGACTGCGCCTGATCATTGCTCTGCCGTTCCGGGAGTCCGCTCGGCCTGCGGGCGTTCCAGGGCACGAGCTATGGCGGCCTGGGGAGGTGTGCTCGGCTCCTTGGTGGGTGGGGTAGGTGATCGGCTTGGTGGGTCGTTCGACCGGGTGTCTGGCTTTGTGCTTGTCGCGGCGGGGGCGGGTGACCGGAGGAGGGGGCCGGTGGTCGGGTTCGGGGGAGGGGGTTTGGGGGTGGGGTCAGGAGTCTTCGGCGGATAGGCGGATGTGGGCTACGGCGGCGCGGTGGTCGCCTGGGGGGAGGAGGATGGTGAGGCGTTCGAGTACGTGTGGGTCGTCTCGGCCGTATTGGGTCTGGGCGTAGAGCCACAGGGCGTCGGCCGAGCCGTGCTGGAGCAGGCGGGCGCGTACCTGCCCCTCCAGTTCGTCGCGGGTCCGGCGGAGGGCGGGGGACTCCGATCGTGGCAGCAGCGGTCCGCGGTACGCCTGGGCGAGGGCCGTGGGGTCGTTGCCCGCGAGCAGTCGCTGTACCTCGACGAAGTCGGCGCTGACCTCGCACGTCAGCCGGTACGGCTTGCCCGCCACCGCCGCGCCGAGTTGGTCGCGCAGCCGGTGCATCTCCGCCCGGATGGTCACCGGCTTCCCCAGATCCCCATAAAGCTGGAAAGAGAGCTGGTCGGCCGTCATGCCGCCCGGGTTGAGCGCGAGCAGGGCGAGGATCTCGGCGTGTCGTTGGGAGAGGTGGACGGGTACGCCGTCCAGGTGGGCCGTGGGGTGGTCCGCGCCCAGGAAGCACAAGGTGAGCGTGGTGGCCGGGACACGTTGGGTGGGATAGACGAGGTAGCCGTTGCCGAAGGGTTCGATCACGCCGATGGTGCCGTCGCGGAGCAGCACGGTGTCGCCGGTGCGCGGGATCGCGATCCGGTCGATCGGGTGCCCCGCGGCGTGGGCGGTGGCGAGGTCGGCGGCGCGGGCGGCGCCGGGGAGTTCGCCCGCGAGGACCCGGCCCGTGGCGGAGAGCAGCGCGCTCTGCCCAGCGGCGCGGGAGGCGCGGGCGCGGCCTTCGTGCTGGGCCAGCAGGCGGGCGTCGCGTTCGCGGTGGTCGAGCGCGAGGTGACTTTCGGTCAGCCTGGCGGCCGCGTGGACCAGCGCGACCGTGGCGGGGTGCAGGTGGTCGGGCGTACCGCTGACGTTGACGCAGCCCACGATCTCGCCGGTGTCGGGGTCGCTGATCGGCGAACCTGAGCACGACCACTCCTGGAGCGCCTTGACCAGATGCTCGGCGGGGTAGACGTGGACCGGGCGGCCCGCGGCCAGCGCGGTGCCGATGCCGTTCGTGCCGACCGCCGACTCGGCCCAGACGAAGCCGTCGCACAGCCCGACGCTCTCGCCCAGCGCGAGCGCCTGGTTGCTGCCGTCCCGCCACAGTACGCGGCCGTCGGCGTCGGCCACCGTCATGATCATGCCGGTGCTGTAGACCGTGCGCAGCAGCGTCGAGGCGAGCATCGGCAGATGCGGGCCGATGGGGTGCGCACGCCGGGCGTCGCCGATGTCGTCCGTCTCGTAGCCGGGGTAGGAGCACAGGCGTTCGGGGTCGATGCCCGCGCTCAGGGAACGCCGCCAGGACGCGGCGATGACCCGGCGTGGCCCATCCGGTGTCCCAGGTGGTCCCTCGGACGTCCCGGGTGGTCCGTCGTGGTTCCGGTCGGCCTCGGCGGGCGGCGAGGCGGGCTCGTCGCGCTGCGTGATCGGGTCGCGTGGATGCCCGGAGACGGCCTCCTCGTGCCAGTCGCGGAGCCGGCCAGCGTACTCGTCCAGATTCAGCGCCACCGCGGCGGGTACCGCGGGCACGCTCCTGTCACGCATAGACCACCCCCAGTAGTCGTTTCATCGGCGAGCATCAGGGTTTTCGGCACGCCCGCGCAACCGATTCGGCCAATCCCAGACACGGAAAGTGAAACGGCGGACGCAACGCGTACGCAACCCGGCCCTCGTTAGCTTCACTGACGGCAGCCGCCTGGTGCGGCCATTCCCGGCGGATGTGGCGGTCGGGCCCCGGGCTTTCCGAGACGTCCGGGGCCCGGTCGGCGGCCCCGAAGCGGACCCCGAAGCAGACCCGGAAGCGGGCGTGGAAGCGGCCCCGAAGCGCCCCGGAAAGCCCCCAGAAGCGCCCCGCGAGGGGAACACACGCCGCCGCCGGTGCGCCGTCCCGTCCAAACACCGTAGGCTCGTGGCGACGGCACGAACCCCACCCACGCGAAGGCCACGAGGAGCGCACGACGGTGAACCCAGGTGATGTCAACCTGCAGCAGCTCATGGAGCAGGCCCAGCTCATGCAGCAGCAGATCGCGAGCGCCCAGCAGGAGCTGAACGACGCTCGGGTCGAGGGCTCGGCGGGCGGCGGCCTGGTCGTGGCGACGGTCAACGGCGCGGGCGAGTTGCAGGAGCTGAAGATCAAGCCGGAGGTCGTCGACGCCGACGACGCCCAGGAGACGGTCGACACGATCGCCGACCTGGTCATCGCCGCGGTCCGCGACGCCGTGCGCGCGGCGTCCGAGCTGCAGCGGCAGAAGCTCGGCCCGCTCGCCCAGGGCCTCGGCGGCGGCGGCTTCGGGCAGCTTCCAGGGTTCTAGACGATGTACGAAGGGGTCGTCCAGAATCTGATCGACGAGCTGGGCCTGCTGCCCGGCGTCGGTCCCAAGAGCGCGCAGCGGATCGCGTTCCATCTGCTGGCGGCCGATCCGGCCGACGTCAAACGGCTGGCGCACGCGCTGCTCGAAGTCAAGGACAAGGTCCGTTTCTGCCGGGTGTGCGGCAACGTCGCCTCCGAGGAGGAGTGCCGGATCTGCCGCGACGCGCGCCGCGACCTCCACGTGATCTGCGTCGTCGAAGAGCCGAAGGACGTCGTGGCGATCGAGAAGACCCGTGAGTTCCGCGGGCGGTACCACGTGCTCGGCGGGGCGATCAGTCCCATCGACGGCGTCGGCCCCGACGACCTTCGCATCCGCGAGCTGATGACGCGCCTGGCCGACGGCCAAGTCACCGAACTCATCATCGCCACCGACCCCAACCTCGAAGGGGAGGCGACCGCGACCTACCTCGCCCGCCTGGTGAAACCGATGGGCGTACGGGTCACCCGGCTGGCCAGCGGCCTGCCGGTGGGCGGCGATCTGGAGTACGCGGACGAGGTCACCTTGGGCCGCGCTTTCGAAGGGCGGAGGCTCCTTGATGTCTGACATGTCTGCGGAGTGGAGTGAGCTCGCCGAGACCGTGGCCGGGCACGCGGAGAACTACCTGGACGGCCTGAGCCGGCTGGCCGGCGGCGAGGGCGGTGACGCGACGCTGGCGCTGCTGCTGATGGAGGTCGCGCAGGTGAGCCTGGCCGGGGCGCAGCTCGGGGCGAGCCAGGACGTGATCCTGTCCGGCAACTGGGAGCCCCCGATGAGCGAGGACCCCGACCTCGACGAGGTGCGCGCGGCGCTGGCCGAGCGGTTCGGCGAGGTCGATGTCTACGCCGAGGTCTTCGACCCGTACAAGGACACCGGGGTCACCGCCTACCGCCTCTCCGACGACCTGACCGCGGTGGCCGCCGACCTGTACCACGGGCTGCGTCACCACCGCGCCGGCCGTCCCCTGGAGGCCCTGTGGTGGTGGCAGTACAGCTACTTCAACACCTGGGGCAACCACGCGGGCGCGGCGATGCGGGCGCTGCAGGCGCTGGTCGCGCACACCAGGCTCGACGTGGTGGAGGAGCGCACCGGTTCGTAGCGGGCCTCAGTAGCGGGCCCCAGTAGCGGGCCTCAGCGGCAGGTCTCGCCGCGCGGCCGTCCCACATGGTGGGCTGGCCAGAAGCGGCATGCCGTGCGCCCCGTAAACTGTGAGCTCCACAGCCCCTACGTCCCTCGGGAGACTTACAGTGGCGCTCGTTGTGCAGAAGTACGGTGGTTCGTCTGTCTCCGACGCGGCCAGCATCAAGCGGGTCGCGCAGCGGATCGTCACGACGAAAAAAGCCGGCAACGAGGTCGTCGTGGTGGTCTCCGCGATGGGCGACACCACCGATGAGCTCCTCGACCTCGCCCAGCAGGTCTCCCCGCTGCCGCCGGGCCGCGAGCTGGACATGCTGCTCACCTCCGGCGAGCGCATCTCCATGGCGCTGCTGGCGATGGCCATCGCCAACCTCGGCCACGAGGCGCGGTCCTTCACCGGATCGCAGGCGGGCGTGATCACCGACTCCAAGCACGGCAAGGCCCGGATCATCGACGTGACCCCCGGCCGCATCAGCGAGGCCGTGAGGGTCGGGCAGATCGCGATCGTGGCGGGGTTCCAGGGCGTGTCGCAGGACACCAAGGACATCACCACGCTCGGCCGCGGCGGGTCCGACACCACGGCCGTGGCGCTCGCCGCCGCGCTTGAGGCCGATGTCTGCGAGATCTACACCGACGTGGACGGGATCTTCACGGCCGACCCCCGGATCGTCGCCGCGGCGCGGCAGATTCCGCGCATCTCCTACGAGGAGATGATGGAGATGGCCGCCTGCGGGGCCAAGGTCCTGCACCTGCGCTGCGTCGAGTACGCGCGCAGGTTCGAGCTTCCCATTCACGTCCGAAGCTCGTTCAGCCAGCGGGAGGGCACCTGGGTGACCTCCCGGCGGCCCGAAGCCGACACCAGTACCAGCACCAGCGAAGGAAGCGAGATGGAGCAGCCGATCATCTCCGGCGTGGCGCACGACCGGAGCGAGGCCAAGGTCACCGTCGTCGGGGTGCCCGACAAGGTGGGAGAGGCCGCGGCCATCTTCAAGATCCTCGCCGCCGCGGAGATCAACATCGACATGATCGTGCAGAACGTGTCCGCCGCCGCGACCGGCCGCACCGACATCTCCTTCACGCTCCCGGCCACCGACGGGCCGACGGCGCTGACCACGCTCAAGCGGGTCCAGGACCAGATCGGGTTCGAGTCGCTGCTGTTCGACGACCAGATCGGCAAGGTGTCGCTGATCGGCGCGGGCATGCGCTCCCACCCCGGCGTGACGGCGACGTTCTTCGCGGCGCTCGCCGACGCGGGGGTCAACATCGAGATGATCTCGACCTCGGAGATCCGGATCTCCGTGATCGTCGGGCAGGACGAGGTCGACGCGGCGGTCAGCGCGGCGCACCGCGCCTTCGATCTCGACGCCGACCAGGTTGAAGCGGTGGTCTACGGAGGTACCGGACGATGAGCAAGCCCACTTTGGCCGTGGTCGGCGCGACCGGCGCGGTCGGCACCGTCATGCTGGACATCCTGTCCGGCCGCCCCGACGTGTGGGGCGAGATCCGGCTGATCGCCTCGCCGCGTTCGGCGGGCAAGGTGCTGCGCGTGCGCGGCGAGGACGTCGTGGTGCGGGCGCTGTCGCCCGAGGCGTTCGACGGTGTGGACGTGGCGATGTTCGACGTGCCCGACGAGGTGTCCGCGGAGTGGGCGCCGGTGGCCGCCGCCCGCGGCGCGGTCGCCGTGGACAACTCCGGCGCGTTCCGGATGGACCCGCAGGTGCCGCTGGTCGTGCCCGAGTGCAACGCCGAGGCCGTGCGCGAGCGTCCGAAGAACATCATCGCCAACCCCAACTGCACCACGCTGTCGATGATGGCCGTGCTCGGCACGCTGCACCGCCGGTACGGCCTGCGCGAGCTGGTCGCGGCCTCCTACCAGGCCGTGTCGGGCGCGGGCGCGGCGGGCGCGGAGCGGCTGTACGACGAGGTCGCCGCGCTGGCCGGAGACCGCACGGTCGGCACGGTCGCGGGCGACGTACGCAAGGCGGTGCCCGATCTGGCCGATTCGCCGTTCCCCGCGCCGATCGCCTTCAACGTGGTGCCGTGGGCGGGTTCGCTCAAGGAGGACGGCTGGGCGTCGGAGGAGCTGAAGGTCCGCAACGAGTCCCGCAAGATCCTCGGGATCGCCGACCTCAAGGTCTCCGCGACCTGCGTGCGCGTCCCGGTGGTCACCACCCACTCGGTCGCGGTGCACGCGACGTTCGCCGAGCCGGTGACGGTCGCCGAGGCCAGGGACGTGCTGTCAGCCGCGCCGACCGTGGTGGTGCTGGACGACCCGGCGGCCGGGGTCTACCCGACGCCCGCCGACGTGGTGGGCACCGACCCGACCTATGTCGGGCGCATCCGCCAGGCGCTCGACTTCCCCAACACGCTGGAGATGTTCGTCTGCGGTGACAACCTGCGCAAGGGCGCGGCGCTCAACACCGCGGAGATCGCCGAGCTGGTGGCGGCCGAGCTGGCCGGCTGACGCCGCGGTCCCGATGCCGGGGAGGCGGTCACCGGAACAGGATGTCCCAGTGATCGCTCTCCCTGGCGTACACGTCGCCGCCGGGCCCGCGGTAGAGCCGGGCCCCGTCGCCGCGCACGCTGTAGAGCGGGTAGTTGTGGGTGATGAAGTGGTCCACGCAGGCGTTGAGCGTGATGTCCAGCTTGTACCCGTTGCCGTGGCTGTAGGCTCCGGGCGCGTGCCCGGCCTCGGTGCCACCGGTGATCTTGATCGGGCACCGGCTCTCGCGCTTCAGCGCGATCACCGCCGAGATGGTCCCGGCCCGCACGGACGCCAGCGAGGTGCAGGTCCGCACCCCGCGGTCGGTACACCCGCCGGACGAGTGCCACCTGACCCCGGCCCGCTTGACCCGCCGCATGGCCTTGTGGTGGCCGAGCCGTACGGCGGAGCGGGCGCGCTTGCGCTCGGCCGCGGCCTCGCCACGGTCCTGGAAGGTCATGGCCTGCTGGACGGTCTGCGGCGCGGAGCGGTAGGCGACGTCCGTGGGCAGCACTCGCGCGAGGTAGAACGCGATCTCGCGCGTCTGCCCATGGACGTCCGGCAGCGCCTCGGAGCCGCCGGTGCCGCCCGTGCCGGTGTCGTCCACCGGAGAGCCGGTGCCGAGCGCGACGCGGGCGTGTGCCGCGTCGGCTTCCGCCGCGTTGAGCGCGATGATGGAAGTCTGTACGGCGAGCAACACGCACGCGGCGAACCGCACGGGCCCCCGTTTGCAGGGACTGGTCCCCATGTTGATCCCTTTTCGCGGATTGCCCTTCCGAGGAGGATCAATCCCACGTTTCCGGCGGGGTGAGACCTGGGCGCGGAGAGTCTTTGCGGTGCGGTGGCGATCACCGTTAGGGTTCATGACCGAGCAGGGGGACGGGACGTACAGTGACGAATGTGGTTGAACCCACCCATCGGAACCGGGGTTCGGAATCGACCCGCAAGCTCATCGTCGAGACGGCGCTACGCCTCTTCCAGGAACGCGGTTACGAGGCCACCACAATGCGTGCCATCGCCGCGGAGGCGGGCATTTCGGTGGGCAACGCCTACTACTACTTCGCCTCCAAGGAGGCGCTGATCCAGGCGTACTACGACCGCGCCCAGGAGAAGCACGAGGCGGCCTGCCAGGAGGTCCTGGCCGGGGAGCGGACGCTGGAGGCGCGGCTGACGGGCGTACTCCGGGCGTGGGTGCGGGTGTCGGAGCCGTACCACGAGTTCGCGGTGAAGTTCTTCAAGCACGCCGCGGAGCCGAGCAATCCGCTCAGCCCGTTCAGCACGGACTCCAGCCCGTCGCGGGAGGCGTCCATCGCCATCTACCGCAAGGTGGTCGAGGGCTCGACGGACCGCATGGACAAGGAGCTGCGCGCCGAGCTGCCCGAGCTGCTGTGGCTGCTGTCCATGGGCGTGGTGCTGTACTGGGTGCACGACACCTCGCCCGAATCCGCCCGCACCTACCGGCTGATCGAGCGGACGGTGCCGTTGGTGGTCCGGCTCGTTGGGCTGTCACATTTGCCGGGTTTGCGGGGGGTCACCAGGGACTTTCTGGCCGCCGTGCACGAGCTGCGCACCTGAATCTCAGAGACCTCCCAGAAAACGCGTGAAATCGCGTGCTCAGGCGATTACCCTCGGTAGTCTCACCATTGGTGCGCGCTTGGAGGTCCCCCCATGGGTTGGGTCAGCATCGCCGCGTCGGCCGCTTTCGTCCTCTTAGTTCTGGCCATAGTCGTTCTGCGCAAGAAGGGCCAGGAGCATCAGGAGCAACGGTTCAGCGCGGTCGACTTCGCCGCCAACATCGCGCTCGCCGTCTATCTGCTGGTCCTGGCCTATGCGGTGGTGTTGTGCAAGGACGCGATCACCGCCGCCGAAGCCGACTCCGCGGCCGAGAGCGAGACCCTGACCGAGCTGTACTGGGCGCTGGCCCCCATCCCGGAGGCCGCCCCGCTCAAGGTCCAGATCAGGCAGTACACCAACCAGTCGATCACCCTCGACTGGCCGATGATGAGCAACGACACCCTTTCGCTGCTGCCCGGCCGCACGCTCGACGAGCTGCGCGCCGCCCTGCACCGGCTGCGCCCGGCCGAGCCGGCGCACGAAAACCTCCGCCAGGAGGCCCTTGACCGGGCCGCCGACCTGAGCCACGCCCGCGCCCTGCGCGCCGAAGACGCGGCCACCCGGCTGGAGGACATCTTCATGATCTCGATGGCGCTGTCCGGCGCGCTGGTGATCGCCATGCCCTGGACCCTCGGCATCCGGCCGACCTTCGCCACCGTGGTGAGCGACGCGATCCGGGTCACGGTGGTGGTCGTGGGCGTGGTGTTCGTGCAGCTCAGCAGCCATCCCTACAGCGGCTTCAACGCCGTCGAGCCGACCGCGTTCGAGGTGGCCATGCAGCAGTTCGACCGCATCGACCGGCAACTGGCACCGCCACAGAGCTGATCTCGCGCGGGGGCGAATCCGGGCCCTCCGGGTGCGGCAAATAAACTAAACATGTGTTGAATTCCCCACCGAGTGTGGCGGGAAACCGCCCCGAGGGCAGAGGAGAGTCACATGTTGCAAGTGATCGGCGCCGGTTTTCCGCGTACCGGGACCCGTTCGCTGAAGGTCGCGCTGGAACGGCTCGGATTCGGTCCCTGCTTCCACATGTTCGAGATCCTCAGTAAGCCCGACCACATCGAGCGGTGGCTGCCCGCCGCCGACGGCGAGCCCCTGGACTGGGACAAGGTCTTCGTCGGCTACCGCTCCGCCACCGACTGGCCGGCCAGCCACTTCTGGCGCGAACAGGCCGCCGCCTACCCCGACGCCAAGGTCGTCCTGACCGTCCGCGACCCGCACCGCTGGTACCGCAGCATGCAGGTCCTGATGGCCGCCGGCCCCGGCCGCGAGCTACCGGACGACCTGCCCCCGGCGGCCACGGAGATGTTCAGCCGGATGGCCCGCTTCCGTCCGGTGACCGACCGCATCTCCCGGGAGGCCCTGGGCGTCCCCTCCATCAACGTGGCACTGCCGGACGAGGACGCGGCGGTGGCGGCCTTCCACCGCCACGTGGCCGAGGTCAAGGCGAGCCTGCCCGCGGAGCGGCTGCTGGTCTTCGACGTACGCGAGGGCTGGGAGCCGCTGTGCCGGTTCCTGGACGTCGAGATACCGAAGGGCGAGCCGTTCCCCCACCTCAACGAGTCCGAGTGGATGCGCGAGACCCTGGAGAAGCTGATCAACGAGGGCGTCTTCCCGGCCGACGTATCCCAGCGGTAGCCCCTGCACCGGCCGTCCACTGAAGGCCACGCCGCCCCCAAGCCCCCGACGCCACAGGCCCGGCGGGCTGAGGGGCGGCCCCGCGCGCGGGTCAGCCGCGGCGGCGGGCGGCGCTGCCGGCGCCCGCGACGACGGTGGCGACCACGATGACCGTGAAGAAGACGATCACGAGCTTGCGGTCGATGCCGGCCCGGCGCTCGGTGTACTTGTCCAGGATCGAGGTCTGGGCGCGGTAGCTCACCGTGGGGCGCGGGGTGGTCTTGGGCGTGGGACGCGGCTTGGGCGTCGGGCGTACCACCGGCGGCGGGAGAGGGGCGTTGACCCGCTCCACGGCGGGCGGTACGGGCCGCGGGGGCCGGATCGTGGGCGGCGGCTTCGGCGGCTCGGACGGCTCGGGTGGTTTGGGAGGCTCCGGCGACTTCGGCGGCTCGGGTGGTTTCGGGGGCTCCGGCGGCTCGGGCGGCTCTGATGGCTCAGGGGGTGTCGACGGCTGTGGCGGCTCGGAGGGCTGTGGGGGCTCGCCGGGCTCGGACTCGCGCGGCGGCGGCGGGGGCGGAGGCGGCGGGGGCGACGGCTCCGGATCCGGCTTCTTCGGGGGCTTGTGCGGGTGCAGGTGGTGATCGAGGTGGAGATCCAGGTCCAGGTTGAGGTCCAGATCAAGATTGAGGTCGAGATCGGGCAGCAGCGGCTTGCCCGTGTGCCGCGCCGTCACCACGACCTCACCGCGATCGGCCGGGGCCGCGATGGCGGGCCCTGAGACGGCCGCGGCGAGCAGGCCCGCGGTCACCACGACGCCGGTGAGCGCTCCGAGGCGGCGAGCGGCGGGGGAGAACACCCGGGGCACGCGGGTGGCGGTGCCGTCGTCGGCCCGGGGGGTGGGCGGAGTTTGCCGAGGGGTGGTCACGTTGTGTTTGTAACACAGCACAAAACGCGATGCCCATGCTTCCCGGCAATTCGTTGATATGGGTTCCGGGTGGCCCGCGTACGCGGAACCTGGAGTGCCAGGAAACCCGTTATGTCAAGAGAGGACCGGGTAGTTCGGCGGGGACCTTGCGGAGGTGCATGATGGCGAAGGTGGCGCGTGGCGCGGCGTTGGTCCGGGCGTACCGGCAGATGGGCCGGACCGGATCGGCGGGGCTGCTGACCAGGCTGCGGGCGGTGCCCCGGCTGGTCAAGGGGGTGGCCCGGGGCTCCTACCCGGGCATGACGAGGAGCAAGCTGGCGCTGATGGGCCTCGGCGTGGTCTACCTGATCTCGCCGATCGACGTCCTGCCCGACCTTCTCCCGCTGATCGGCGTGGCCGACGACTTCGGGGTGCTCCTGTGGCTGGCCGGGTCGCTGCTCGGCGAGAGCGGGCGGTTCGTCGAGTGGGAGCGCATGCCGGAGCCCGGCGTGCCCGTGGATCAGATCACCACGCCCCAGGGCGCCTAGAGCTCCTCCATCCGCAGCCAGGCCCGCGAGGGCAGCGGGTGGCCGAACAGCCGGGCGGCGTTGCCGTACGCGACCCTGGCGATGTCGGCGGGCGGCAGGGTGCCGAGGTTGCGGGCGACCGCGCGCTGGGTGTCCGGCCAGGTCGAGTCGGAGTGCGGGTAGCCGCTCTCCAGCAGTACGTGATCCAGGCCGACCGCCAGCCGTACGCCGGACAGCGCGTGGTCGTTGAGCGTGCCGAAGTAGAAGTTGCGGCGCAGCACCTCGCTGGGCTTCAGGCCGCCCTCCCAGGCCGCCTCGCCCGCCACCGGGTGGTCGAGCGCGTAGTCGGCGCGTTCGGCGAGCATGGGCAGCCAGCCCACCCCGCCCTCCACGATCAGGATGCGCAGCGCGGGGAACCGCAGCGGCACCCCCGACCACAGCCAGTCGGCGCAGGCGAACATCGCGCTGGTGGGCATCAGCGTGGTGATCGCCTCGATGGGGGTGTCGGGGGAGGGCACCGGGGCCCAGGAGGCGGTACCGGCGTGCAGGCACACCACCGTGCCGGTCTCCTCGCAGGCCGCGAACAGCGGGTCCCAGTGGCCGGAGTGGATGGACGGCAGCCGCACCCGGGTCGGGAACTCGGGGAAGGCCACGGCCTTGAACCCGCGCGCCGCGTTGGCGCGGATCTCCTTGGCGGCCACCTCGGGGTCGGACAGCCAGGGAAGTTGCAGGGCGATGATCCGCTCGGGATAGGTGCCCGCCCAGACGTCGACGTGCCAGTCGTTCCACGCCCGCAGCACGGCGAGGCCGAGATCCTGGTCGCGGGTCTTGGAGAAGACCATTCCGGCCTGCCCGGCGAGCATGCCGGGGAAGCACAGGGCGGCCCAGATCCCCGCGCGGTCCATGTCCTGGACCCGCGCCTCGATGTCGTGACAGCCCGGCCGCATGTGCTCGAACCGCACCGGCTCCATGGTCCACTGCTCGCGGGGCAGGCCCGCGCCGACGTCGAGACCGGCGCAGGGGTAGGTGGCTCCGCCGTACCGCCACACCTGGTGGCCCGCGTCGGTCTCGACGACCTTGGGCGCCAGCTCGGCGTATTTCTCGGGCAGCCTGTCCTCGAACATCTCGGGCGGCTCGATGAGGTGATCGTCGGCCGAGACGATCACATAGTCACGCCGCCTGGGCTCAGGGTCGGGTAGCAGCGGCGAAGTCACATGGGAAACCGTATGACGCGGGCATCACACAGAACAAGCCAGGAGGTCTCCGGTTGGTATCCGTTCCTGCACCAAGGACGGCCGACATCCGTCTGCGGGACCGGGATTTCCCCGCTCCGGGCGGCCGGAATAACCGGGCGTGGCGCGTCCGGGACGCTCCGCTGAATCACCCGTGGGCGCGCGCCACGCGCGGCTGTTTGTATCGCGTTCTTCGCGGAGGGTCAGCCCGGTCGTTCGGCGGCGGGCTGCGGCTCCTCTTGGCGCTCTTCGTCCTTCTCGCCCGGGTCCTCCCCGGCAGAGCCGGCCCTGATGTCGGCGGCCTCGCGGCGGATCAGGAAGGCCCAGCCGCCCACCGCGATGGCGATGAACAGCCACCACTGCACGCCGTACGCGAGGTTGAGCCCGCCGCCGCTCGCGACGTCGGGTTCGGGGACGGGTTCGGGGGCGGCGGCCGGGGCCGGGTGCTGTTTCGTCAGGTCGACGTACCCGCCGACGATCTTGTACGGCAGGCCCGCGCCGATCGCCGCCGTGTCGATCAGCAGCACCTGCCCGGGCGGCAGGCCCGCCCGGTTGCGGATGCCCGAGGTCTCCTCGCTCTCGGGCAGCCGCAGCCGTCCGGTCACGGTGACCTCTCCGGTGGGCGGCGGCGGCACCTGCGGCGGGGTGTCGGCGGTCGCGCCCGCGGCCACCCACCCCCGGTTCACGATCACGGCCTGGCCCGGCGCGACGACCAGGGGCGTGAGCACGTAGTAGCCGGTGGTGCCGTTCTGCGGGCGGCGGCGGACCAGCAGCCCGTGCCCGGCGTCGTAGCTGCCGGACGCCTCGACGGCCCGATATTCGTCGGCCGGGCGTACGGAAGGCCCGCCCGGCGCGGCGAGCCGCGTGAGCGGTACGGCGGGCGCGTGCAGGCTGGCGGTGATCCGCTCGCTGTCTCCCGAGCGCTCCTCGTACCGGCCGAACTGCCATCGCCCCAGGAACACGAAAGCCGGGATGACCAGCAGCACCACCACGTGCAGCACGAGCCATCGAGGGGTCAGCAGGAACCGGTACACCACTTCAGGGTAGGCGGCGGACCCCTTGCTCCGTCCATAGGGGCGCTCTCCAGGGGCGGGCCGGTCCGCTCGCAGGTCAGCCCGGACGCGCAAGCGTTTGCGGAGCACGTTCCGCTCCCCCACCATTGACCACGTGAAGAGTGTCAAGAGCGGGCGCGACGGCCGTACCCGGATCATCGACGGCGCGCTGCGCCGCTTCAGCCAGGACGGTGTGTCGGCCACGACCCTGGCCAGCCTGCGCGAGGAGAGCGGGGTCAGCGTCGGCAGCTTCTACCACCACTTCGCCAGCAAGGAGCACGTCTACGGCGTGCTCTACCACGAGATCCAGACGATGTACCAGGAGGCGTTCCTCGCCGAGCTGATCCGCCACGAGGAGGCCAGGGACGGCATCGAGGCGATCGTCACCTTCCACATGGCCTGGTGCGGCGAGCACCCCGAGCGCGCCCGCGTGCTGATCAGCGAGCGTCCGCCGCGCCGTGAGGAGCCCGGGGGCGCGGAGGTGGGCGAGGCCCGGCGCGCGTTCTTCCGCAAGGTGTCGGAGTGGTGGCGTCCGCATATGCGGGCGGGGCTGCTCCAGCCGGTGCCGACCCAGATGTGCTATGTGCTGTGGCTGGGGCCCGCGCAGGAGATGTGCCGCCTGTGGTTCGCCGGGGCCCACCAGCCGACTCCGGAGGAGATCGGCGCGCTGAGCGCGGCGGCCTGGCTCAGCCTGCGCCAGGGCCGCTGAGGTCTCAAAAGAAGCAGCGCGCCTCGCGGGCGGCCCCTCGTGCGCCGGTCGGCACCCGCCAGACCTTCTGGTCCAGGGAGATGTCCAGCCGCAGGTCCTGGCGGCGGCGGCGCAGGCCGGGCACGCGTACGCGGTCGTGGACGTCGAACCGGCCGCGGCCGGTGGCTCCGAACCCCAGCTCACCCGGCAGAATGCGTAGGTCGTCCTGGTTCCCGCAGTGCGGGCAGGTCCACGCGACGGAGTCCGTCCCGCGCTGGTAGTCGTGGCAGGCGCGGAAGTACTCGTCGGGAAGGAACCGGGAGTCGCAGGCCATGCAGGGGATCAGCATCGGGGATCCACCTCCAAGGGTCGTACGGGATGAGCAGGGTTTACCACACCATAGGTATCTCGGCGTCCTTGCCGTCCACTTGCAGGTCAGTAACGGGATGGTGTGTAGAACTGGTAGGGAATGAGGGTGAATGCCGGTGAACATGACCGATGACCAGATCGTCAGGCTGCGTGAGCTGCTGACCGAATCGGGCTACACCCTCGACGGCGTACGGGCCCGGCTCGGCGACACCGCCGCCGCCGCGCTCGCCCGCGAGGAGGTCGTCCCGGCGCTGCGGGCCACCCGCGACACCGACCCGCTGGCCGCGCTGATCCGGCTGTGGTGGCTGGGCGTGCCCGTTCCGGAGGCAGTCCTGCCCGCCGCGGGCGGGCTGTGGACCGAGCTGGGAGCGGCAGGGCTGCTGACCGCCGACCCGGACGGCGTCCGCGCCGCCGTACATCTGCAACCGTGGGAGACCGGCGGCCACGTCGTGTCGGACCGCAAGGTACGTCCGGGCGATCCGCCGCTGCGGCCCGATCACGTCGTCGGCGCGGGCGGCGCGTCGGCGAACCTCGCCCAGCTCGTCTCCACCCGCCCCGCCGGGCGCGCGCTGGACCTCGGCACCGGCTGCGGCGTCCAGGTGCTGCACCTGGCCGGGCGTACCGATCAGATCGTCGCGACCGACGTCAACCCGCGCGCGCTCGCGCTGGCCCGGCTGAGCTGGCGGCTGTCCGGCATCACCGAGGGCGTCGAGGCCCGGCAGGGCCCGATGTTCGAGCCGGTCGCGGGCGAGCGGTTCGACCTGGTGGTGTCCAACCCGCCGTTCGTGATCGCCCCGGACGACGGGCTGGTCTACCGCTCCGACTCCCACGGCGAGGGCGCCGACTCCTTCTGCCGCGACCTGGTCCGCCGGGCCCCGCGCCACCTCGCCCCCGGCGGACGCTGCCACCTGCTGGCCAACTGGCTGCACGTCAAGGGCGAGGACTGGCGGGACCGCGTCGGCGGCTGGCTGGCCGGGACCGGCTGCGACGGCTGGGCCGTCCAGCGCGACGTCCAGGACGTGGCCGAGTACGTCGAACTGTGGCTGCGCGACTCCGCCGAGCACGGCGGCGCGGGCTACCGGCAGCGCTATGACGCCTGGCTGGACCGCCTGGCTGCGCTGAACGCCACCGGCATCGGGTTCGGCTGGATCACCCTGCACGCCTCGGCCGCGGACGACCCCGTGGTCCGCGTCGAGGAGCTGACCCAGCGGGTGGAACTCCCGGTCGGCGGCTACGTCGACGACGTACTGGCCTCGATCGCCGTCGCGCACCGGGCGGGCGACGCCGACCTTCTGGCCGCCCGGCTCCGGCTCGCCGACGGCGTCGTGGAGGAGCGGGTGGGCCCGCCGGGGGCCGAGCACCCGGCGCGTATCCTGCTCAGGCAGACGCGCGGGCTGCGCCGTACCGCCCAGGTGGGCACGGCCGAGGCGGCGCTGGCCGGGGTGTGCGACGGTGACCTGCCGCTCGGGCCGCTGCTCGCGGCCATCGCCGAACTCACCGGCACCGAGCCCGCGGACGGCGTTCCCGAGCCGGTCCGTACGTTGCTCGCGGAGGGCTTCCTCACCCTCTGACCCGCCGTTTCATCCACCGTTGATCGGACGTTGACTCCCGGTGGGGAGCCTTTTCGCCATGGGCACGGACCTTGGGGGGTTCGAGGGACGTGCTCAGGTCCGGCCGGTCGCCAGAGTGAGGCGGCTGACCGTCGTACGTCGCATCCGGTAATCCGGGCCCCCTAGCGACATGCGGCGGCAGGTGGCCGGTCGGGCCGCTTTCTTCCCTTGCCTGGCAGACGAGGACGGCAAACGTGATCAACCATGTGCGGATGACACGTCTCGACGACGACCTGTTCGCCGGGCTGGACTACGCGCTCACCGGTACGACCGGCTCAGGTGCCGACCTGGGCGCGTTCGAGCAGGGTGCGCAGGTCACCGGCCTCGGGGGCGCCGAGCCGGGCGAAGATGTCGTAGGCCCGGCGCAGGCACTCCCGGCTGCGGCCGGCGTCGCCGAGTTCGGCGAGGGCCCGGCCGAGGACGGCCAGTGACAGCGCCTCGCCGTACGGGTGGCCGATCTGGCGGCTCACCGTCAGGGCCTGCTCGGCGTGCCGTACCGCGTCGGCGAACCGGCCCGCCGCGATGAACGTCTCCGCCAGCCGGCAGCAGACCCGCTGCTCCCACACGTGCTGGTTACTGGCCCGGAAGAAGGCGAGGCACTCGGCGTGATGGTGCACCGCCTCGTTCAGCCGCCCGACCTTGGACAGCACGATCCCCAGGTGGTAGCGGGCCCGCGCGGTGCCCGCCCCGCTGCCCATCTCGGTGAAGATCGCCAGCCCGCGTTCGGCGGCGGCGATGGCGTCGTCGGCGCGGCCGAGTCCGAGGTGGTCGCGTACCGAGTAGCTGAGCACCAGCGCCTCGCCCGCGGGGGCGTCCATGTCCCGGTAGACCTGCATGGCCGCGTCGAAGTGCGCCAGCGCCTCGTGGTGGCGGCGCTGCCGGCCGGCCACGACGGCCAGCGCGTTCAGCGTCTCGCCGAGCACGATCCGCTCCCCGCTCGCCTTCGCCAGCTCCAGCGCGGTGGCGAACTGCTCCTCGGCGTCGCGCAGCCGGTCCATGCCGAAAAGCACCCGTCCCAGGATGTACCGGGCGCGCACCTCGCTGTTGCGGTCGCCGCCGCGTCCGGCCGCGGCGATCACCTGGCGGGCGTGCCGTTCCAGCTCCCGGCCGTGCGTACCGGACTCCAGCAGCGGCTCGATCGCCAGCAGCAGGTCGGCGGCGGGCAGAATCGACCGGCCGGGCGTGTCGGCGGCCTGCGCGATCACCGCGAACAGCGCGTCGGCCTCCACCGTCAGCCACGCCACGGCCTCGTCGGCCGTGCCGAACGCCCGCCCGCTGCCGGACACCGCGAACCCGTCGGACACCCGGCTGCCCTCGTACCCCAGCCGGTGCGCCTCCTTGGCGGTGGCCAGGTAGAAGTCCAGCAGCCGGGCCAGGGCCTGCTCGCGGGCCTCGGGGTGCTCGGAGTCCTCCGCCTCGCGGCGGGCGAACAGCCGCAGCAGGTCGTGGAAGCGGTAGCGGCCGGGTGCCGGGGCCTCCAGCAGGCTGGCGTCCACCAGCGACTCCAGCAGGTCCTCGGCCTCGACGGGGGCGCGGTCCAGCAGCGCGGCGGCGGCCGAGGAGGAGATGTCCGGGCCGGTGGGCAGGGACAACAGGCGAAACGCCCGGGCCTGGGCGGGATCGAGCTGGTTGTAGCCGAGCGCGAAGGTCGCGTCCACGGCCAGCGTGCCGACCTTCAGCTCGTCCAGCCTGCGGCGTTCGTCGGCCAGCCGGGGCACCAGCGAGGCCACCGTCCAGGACGGGCGGGCGGACAGCCGGGCCGCCACGATCCGCACCGCCAGCGGCAGGAACCCGCAGGCGGCCACCACGTCCATCGCCGGGGCCCGCTCGGCGGCCACGCGTTCGGTCCCGGCGACCGCGCCGAACAGCGACAGCGCCTCGGTCGGCTCCAGTACGTCCAGGTCGATCAGCCGGGCGGCGGGCAGGTCGGCGAGCTTGGCGCGGCTGGTCACGATCGCGGCGCAGCCGGGCGCGCCCGGCAGCAGCGGGCTGACCTGCTCGGTGCTGTGCGCGTTGTCCAGCAGCACCAGCATCCGCCGCTCGGCCAGCAGCGAGCGGTACAACGCGGAGCGTTCGGCGGTGCGCTCGGGGATGATGTCGGGCGGCATGCCGAGCGCGCGCAGGAACGCGGCCAGCGCCGAGTGCGGCGTGGTCTGCTCGGTACCGTGGCCGCGCATGTCCACATAAAGCTGTCCATCGGGGAACAGATCGCCCGCGGCGTGCGCCACATGCACGGCCAGCGCGGTCTTGCCGACGCCGCCGATGCCGCAGATCGCCGCGACCGCCACCCCGCCCTCCTGCCGGTCGTCGCGCGCGGCCTCGGCGAGCAGGGCGCGCAGCCGGGCCACCACCTCGCGGCGGCCGGTGAAGTCGCTGACCGCGGCGGGAAGCTGGGCCGGGCGGGGCAGCTCCTCCTCTTCGGCCTCCGGGTGGTCCGGGTCGCCGGCCGGGGGCTGTTCTGGCCGTACGGCGGCCTGCGGCTCGTCCGGTACGGCCAGCGTCGGGTCGGCGGCCAGGATGCGCTGGTGCAGGGCGGCCAGCTCGGGGCCGGGGTCCACGCCCAGCTCCTCGATCAGCGCCTGGCGGGTCTCGGTGAACACCGCGAGCGCGTCGGCCTGCCGCCCGCAGCGGTAGTAGGCCAGCATGAGCTGGGCGCGCAGCCGTTCGCGCAACGGGTGGTCGGCGGTGAGCACGATCAGCTCGGAGACCACCTGGTCGTGCCGGCCGAGCTGGAGGTCCAGGTCCATCAGCGCCTCGATGGCGATCATCCGGCGCTCGGCCAGCCGTTCGCGCTGGTGCTCGGCGTACGGGCCGACGGCTCCGGCCAGCGG
Organism: Spongiactinospora rosea; assembly: GCF_003315795.1. Lineage (GTDB taxonomy): Bacteria > Actinomycetota > Actinomycetes > Streptosporangiales > Streptosporangiaceae > Spongiactinospora > Spongiactinospora rosea. The sequence goes on along the minus strand of NZ_QMEY01000021.1, from coordinate 53,520 downwards.
CTCCCCGCCGGACAGCGCGAGCGCCCCGCGCAGCAGCACGGCGGCCTCCTCCACGCGCCCGGCCCGCCGCGCGGTGTCGGCCTGGGCGATGTGCCGCTCGAAGACGGTGAGGTCCAGTGTGCCCTCGGGCAGCCGCAGCGCGTAGCCCTTGCCGACCGAGGTGAGCAGCTCGGGGCGGCTGCGCGGGGAGCGGTCCGGCTCCAGTACGGCGCGCAGCCGCGAGACGTACGTCCGCAGCGCGCCGAGCGCCCGGGGCGGCGCGTCCTGGCCCCAGACCGCGTCGATCATCTCCGTCGGAGTGACCGCCCGACCCTCTCTGAGCAGCAGCATCGCCAGGATGGAACGCTGGAGCGGAGTGCCCAGGTCCAGCTCGTCATCGTCCCGCCATGCCCGCACCGGACCCAGTACGGCGAAGCGCAGCCCGGCTTCTGTGCCTTGAACAGCCATTTCGCACGTCCCCGCCGCTAATGGGAAGTTTTACGGCCCAAATGATAGAACCTTGCGTCGCCGCCCCAAAGGCGCTCGGGCGCCGTGGTACGGCTGTCACTCGCCGTTGATCCGCTGTTGATCTGCTGTTGAGCGGGCCGGGCGACGCTGTGTTCACGCGCGGAGACCATGGCCCCGACACGGGGGCGGCCATGTTCTCGTACGTGCCCGACATATTCGACGGGGCCCGCATGGTGGTGCGGGCCCCTTTTCGTTGGCCCTCGCTGCTGCTCTTGCCCGCTCACCTTAGCGGGCGGGCTTGCAAGCCGCCGTCAACCCGGCGATAGCGCGTTGCAGGCGAGCGTCAACGCCATGTAAGCGCGGTGCAGGCGGGCGGGGTTACCAATGACCCATCGCCCCGGAAACGGGGCACGGTACTCGTCCTCAGCACAGGAGCACAACAATGCGCCACACCACCCGCAAGCTGCTCGGCCTGGCCGCCGTCACCGCCACCGCGCTGGCGATCGCGCTGCCGGCCTCCGCCTCGGCCGCCTCCGCCACCACGTCCGCGACGACCACGATCGCCGCCGACTTCGAGGATTCCTGGGGCTACAACTACTCCAAGTGGTACGACGGCTCGCGAGCCAAGGCCCGCGGCGACGTGTGGGCGGACGAGGACGGCCGGGTCCGCGTGTCCGGCAGGCTCTACGACAAGAACTCGCCCTGGTACCTCTGCGGGTACGCGCAGATCAAGTTCGAGAACGAGGACGGCGACGAGTGGACCCGCTGGGCCCAGAAGTGCGGATCGTCCGGCTACCGGAGCTTCCACTACTCCGCCCGTGACGTGGAGAACGTGCAGGTGCGCGTCTGCTACTGGCACTCCGAGCAGGAGAAGAAGAAGTACTGCGGCCGCTGGGACTACATCTTCGAGGCCGACGAGGACCTGTAACCCTCAGATAACCCTCAGACGTCGAGGAGCCCCGCCCGTCCGGGCGGGGCTTTTCGCGTGTGCGGTCAGCTCGCGGCGGCGGCGGCCGGGACGAGGACCCGGGCGCGGGACGCCTGCTGCCGCGGCGCCGTGGACAGGTCGCGCAGACCCTCGCTCAGATGGTCGAGCGCGGCGGCGATCCACGGCAGCGAAACCGGGTCGGGGGAGCGCAGCGCGGCCAGCCGCTGCTCGGTGGTCTCGCCGTACAGCAGGCTGGTGGCCACCCGGACCCGCAGCGCGCCCGGGTCGTCGCCGAAGGCGTGGCCGGGCAGCACGCCGATGCCGTGCCGGTCGAGCAGCAGCGCGCAGAAGTCCTGGACCGTGGACACGCCCAGCCGGTCGCGCAGGTGGGTCAGGTCGGGGTAGCAGTAGAAGCCGCCCTGCGGCTCGGCGACCTTCGCGCCCGCCTCGGCGAAGCGCGACCACACCGCGCGCAGCACCGCGCCGTGCAGCGACCGGCTGTCGGCCACCCGTTCGACCAGCTCGTCGGGCTCGGTGAACGCGTACGCGGCGGCCTGCTGGACCGGCGCCGCCGGGCTGGACCAGATCTCGCTGGCCACCGCGAGCATCCGCTCGCGCAGCGCGTAGCCCGCGTCGGGAAGCCTGGCCACGCCGATCCGCCAGCCGCCGAGCGCCAGGCTCTTGCTCAGCCCGGTGGTGATCACCGTGCGCTCGGGGGCGATGTCGGCCGGGCTCAGGTAGTCGGCGGCCGGGTCGTGGACGAGATCGCGGTAGATCTCGTCGGAGATGATGACGAGGTCCAGTTCGCGGGCCAGCTCCACCAGGCGGCGGATGGTCTGCGGGCGGGCGAGCGTGCCGGTCGGGTTGTCCGGCAGGGTCACGAGCAGCGAACTGACCTCGCGGCCCTGCCCCCGCGCGTGCAGTACGGCGGAGCGGACCAGGTCGGGGTCGGGCGCGCCGCCCTCGCCGGGAGGCGTGGGCACCAGCAGCGACCGGGCCCCGGCGAGGTCGGCCTGGGCGGCGTAGCTGACCCAGCTCGGCATCGGCAGGACGATGTCACCGCCGATCGCCAGTTGCAGGCCGTACAGCAGCGGCTTGCTCCCGGGGCCGCAGATCACCAGGTCGGGATCGGTGGCCAGGCCGCGGCGCTCCCAATATCCGGCCGCCGCCACGCGCAGGTCGGGCGCGCCGGCCACGGGGCCGTAGCCGTTGCGCTCGGACGCCGCGATCAGCCGCCGCCGGAGGGCCGGGTGAACGGGCAGACCGGCCTCGCCGAATGCGAGGTGGATGACCCGCTCCCCGGCACGCCGTCTTCGGTCGATGTCTTCGTTCGCCGCCAAGGTCGCGGACAACGTGACGTTCAAGGGGTGCCTCCAAGGTCTTTAACCGACACCTTTCCAGCGTGGCTGGACATAGGCGTAAGAACAAGCGAGCCTTTTCGAGGGTAGGCGTAAGGAAGGCCGATGCTTGATTTTCGAAGATTAATGCTGATCTGCGAGTTCGCCCGGCGTGGCAGCATCGCGGGCGCGGCGGCGTCGCTCGGCTACAGCCCGTCGGCGGTGTCCCAGCAGCTCGCGGCGCTGGAACGCGAGGCCGGCACCGCGCTGATCGACCGCACCGCGCGCAGCGCCGAGCTGACCGACGCCGGGCGGCGGCTGGTCGAGCACGCCGAACGCATCCTGTCCATGGTCGAGGCCGCCGAATCCGACCTGTCCGCGCACGCCGCGACCCCCTCCGGGCGCGTACTGATCACGGCGTTCCCCACCGCCGCGGTCGCCTTCGCCCCCGCCCTGGCCCGCTCGCTGCGCAGGCACGCCGCCCTGACGCTGCGGATGCGGCAGGCCCGTTCCGGGCGGGGCATGCGCGAGGTCGAGTCCGGCGAAGTGGACATCGCCCTGGTGGACGACTGGTACGGCCGGGCCCGCGAACGCTCGCCCGACCAGCTCCGGGCGTTCCCGCTGCTGCGCGACCCGCTGGTCCTGGTGGTGCCGCGCAAGCACCCGATGGCCGACCCGGACCGGCCGGTCGTTCTCGCCGAGCTGCGCGACGAGCCGTGGATGGCCACCCCCGACGGCGAACCGTCCCGGCTGGCCGTCGATCGGCTGCTGGCCGACGTGGGCGGCGCGCTGCCGGTGCCGTGGGAGTTCGAGGGGCTGGGGACGATCCTCGGGCTCGTCGCCAAGGGCATCGGGATCGCGGCGGTGCCCGCGCTGGCACTGGCCTCGGGGGTGCGCGGCATCGTGGTGCGGGAGTTCCCGGGCGACCCGCCGGGGCGGGAGGTGCTGGCCATCGCGCGCGCCTCCAGCGTCAACCGGCCTTCGGTGTCGGTGACGCTGCGGGCGATGCACGTCGCGGCCCGGGTCCTCGCGGCCGACCTCGAACCGCTGCGGCTGGCCGCTCGTTAGCGCTCTTTCGTCGGTGTGCGCGCGGTAGCGTTTCGCGACGTGAGACCTTCCTACGCCATCGAGCGGACACTGCTGGGCGGGCGGACCCGGCTGGTCGCCGGGATCGACGAGGTCGGCAGGGGAGCGTGGGCCGGTCCGGTGTCGGTGTGCGCGGTGGTGACCGATCTGTCCGACCCGCCGGGCGGCCTCACCGACTCCAAGCTGCTCACCGCCGCCCGGCGTACGGCCGTCGCGGCCGAGGTCCAGGCGTGGGCGGCGGGCATCGGCCACGGCGAGGCGAGCGCCGCCGAGATCGACGAACTCGGCATGACCGAGGCGCTGCGGCGGGCCGCCAGGCGGGCGCTCGACGCGCTGCCGAACCGTCCCGACGTGGTGATCCTGGACGGCAAGCACGACTACATCGGCTCCCCGTGGCCGGTCCGCTGCGAGGTCAAGGGCGATCAGGCGTCGATCTCGGTGGCGGCGGCCTCGGTACTGGCCAAGGTTCGCCGCGATGGGTATATGGCGGAGCTGGGATTTCCGGAGTACGGTTTCGCCGACAACGCGGGTTATCCGTCACCGGCGCACCAGGCGGCCCTGGCCGAGCTGGGGCCCACTCCGCACCACCGGCTCTCCTGGTCCTACCTCGACGACCTGCCGCGCTGGCGGCACCTGAAGAAGCACCGCGACCCTGCCGTTTCAGAAGGCCAACTCGACCTGTTCGCCATGTGATCGCCTATGAACGACTTCCGTGCCGGGGTTTTTCTGGCGGCCGCCCAGTTTCCGGGGGCGGCGGCGGGAGACGTGCTGGCCGACACCGTCGAGGCGATCGTCGCCGCCGAGGCGGCCGGGTTCGATGACGCGTGGATCGCCGAGCACCATTTCATGTCGTACGGGGTGTGCCCGTCGGCGGTCACGCTGGCGGGGGTGGCGCTCGGGCGTACGTCCCGGATCCGGGTGGGCACGGCGGTGAGCGTGCTGTCCACCCAGCACCCGGTGGCGCTGGCCGAGCAGGCGGCGGTGCTGCACCACGCGTCGGGCGGGCGGTTCGTGCTGGGGGTGGGACGCGGCGGGCCGTGGATGGACCTGGAGGTGTTCGGCACCGGGATCGAACGCTTCGAGCGGGGGTTCCCCGAGTCGCTGGACCTGCTGTGCGCGGCCCTGGGGTCTGCGAAGGTGGCGGCCGACGGGGAGTTCTTCCGGTTTCGCGAGGTGCCGATGGTGCCGCCGGGGTGCGCGGACCTGCGTCCGGTGGTCGCGTGTACGTCGGGCGCGACCCTGGCGCTCGCGGCCGAGCGCGGGCTGCCGATGCTGCTCGGCATGCACATGGACGATGCCGAGAAGGCCGCGATGCTCGCCGGCTATGCGAAGGCGTCGGCTTGTGCCGATCATGTGGCGGCGGTGGTCGGGCATGTGGCCGACACGACGGAGGAGGCCCGGAAGGAGCTGGCCGACGTGATGCCGTCGTGGCTGGGGCCCGGGCTGGCGGGTTATGTGACGGTGGACGGGCGGCCAAAGCGGGAGCAGGATATTTCGGCTTATGTCGACAGGTTGTGCCGCATCCATCCGGTCGGCTCACCGGATCACTGCGTCGAGACCACGCTCACCACGCTCCGGCGTACCGGCCTGCGGCATCTGATCTACATGGTGGAGGGTGCGGGCGGACCCGCCCGCACCCTCCAGAACATCACCCGCCTTGGAGCCGAGGTGCTACCTCGGGTACGTGCGGGCCGCTAGCAGTCCACCAGCTCGGGCTTCTGGTTGAGGATCTGGGCCCTCGGGGTGACGAAGTCGCGCAGGGCCTCGGTGGCGGTCGGGTCGAACACGGCGACACGGTGGCAGTTCTGGAAGGCCAGCCGTACCCCGAAGTGGCGCTCCAGGGCCCCGCGCATGGCGTCGCTGGCCAGGCAGCGCAGCAACTGGCCACGGGCCGCCTCGTCGGGCGGGGGCGTCTGGTTGTCGGCGAACGCGGCGCCGGAACGGTCGCGCTCCTCGACCAGCCCGCTGATCAGGGACCATGCGTAGGGGAGCGAGTCGCGGACGCAGCCGACGAACGCCGCGTCGTCGATCTCTCCGGCAACCGCCTGGTCGAGAAGATCGTTGGGAACGGTCAGCGACATGCTGGGTCTCCTTCCGGAAGGGACTTGTTTTCGACGCTAGATGGGGGGATTTGTCTGCTCTAGGTGGCTACGGGGCGACACTCGCGTGTACCGGCGGTTTGGTGTCCGTGCTCGCGGAGGGTGGTGGCACCGGCTGGGCCTGCGGCTTCGGCGGCCCGAACGCGAACGCCGGATCGACCTGCGCGCTCAGGTCCTCGCCCACGGCCCGGTTGGCCCAGGCCGCCGCGTTGCGCAGGTGGAACTCCACGGCCTGCCTGCCGAACTTCTCCCAGTCCTTCTGCTGGGCGTCGAGGTGGCTCAGGAGCACGGCGAGCGCGGCGCTGTTGGCGGGCTCCAGGTCGTCCAGCCCGAACGGCCGGCCCTGCTCCAGCGCCCGCACGGCCCTGCTGTGCTCGAACCACACCAGCAGGTCATCGCCGACGTGCCCCTTCAGGAACTCGACGTCCTCCGGGCCCTGGACCTTGTTGCCGACGACCGCGATCGGCACGTCGAACTCGGCCGAGTAGTCGCGGTACTGCCGGTAGACGCCGACGCCCTGACGGGTCGGCTCGGCCACCAGGAACGTCATGTCGAACCGGGTGAACATCCCCGACGCGAACGACTCGGCCCCGGCCGTCATGTCCACGACGACGTATTCGCCGGGGCCGTCCACGAGGTGGTTGAGGTACATCTCGACGGCCCCGGTCTTGGAGTGGTAGCAGGCCACGCCGAGGTCGTCCTCGTCGAAGGGGCCGGTCACCATCAGGCCGGGCCCCTCGGGGGTGGTGACCGAGAAGCGCTGGTGAATCGGGTCGGTCGCCTCGGAGATCTTGAGCAACCGGGAGCCCCGGCCGGGCGGCGTGGTCTTCACCATCGCCTCGGCGGAACTGATGCGCGGGTTGTCGCCGCGCAGGTACTCCTTGATCTCCGCGAGGTGGGCGCCCATGGGCGTGGGCGTCTGCTCCACGCCGAGCACCATGCCGAGGTGCTGGTTGATGTCCGCGTCGATCGCGACCACGGGCGCGCCACGGGCCGCGATGTACCTCGTGAACAACGCTGACATGGTCGTCTTGCCGCTACCGCCCTTGCCGACGAATGCAACACGCACGCCTGGTCACACCCCGATTCCGATACGGTTATGAAAACCATTCCTGCTGGCTGGCTGAACGAATCATGCCACGCCGCCGCCGCTCTGTCGTCCCCATCGGCCGATCCCTTCGCCGAGCCGCACCGTTCTGGTGGGATATGCGGCATAGGTCGTTCCAACCCGCTGCCTTACCGCACAGCCCACCCCCAAAGCGCCGGACCCTCCCACAGCCGCAGCGAAAGGTTCGTGCCAGGCCGAGCCCCGTCCAGCCGCGGCCGAGCCCCGTCCGGCCGGGGTTAAGGCTTGTACGGCAGAGCCCGGTACACGCCGCCCACCGTCTTCAGCAGGGGCTCTTGCGCCCGGCGTTTCGCGCGTGTCGTGCTACCCCGCCGTCCCAGCACCAGCCAAAAGCAGGCCCCGGACCGCCGTCGATGGCGTCCCACCGCCCTCCGCCCGAGAACCCGGGCTCCGCCCGTAGGGCCGCGCTCCGCGCGCAAGGGCCGGGCTCCGCCCGAAGGGACCGCACTCCGTGCGAGAGCGCCGGGCTTCGCCCAAGGGGTCGCGCTCCACGCGAGGATCCGGGCTCCGCCCGAAGGTGCCGCGCTCCGCGCGCAAGGGCCGGGCTCCGCCCAAAGGGGACCGCACTCCGCGCGGGAGGGCCGGGCTCCGCCCAAGGGGTCACGCTTCGCGCGTCGCAGAGGCTTCGCCCAACAGGTCCGCGCTTCGCGCAGGAGTCGGGTTCCGCGCCCCCTTGGACCTCGCTCCGCTCGGCCTGTACTTTCCCGCCGCCGCGCTACCGCGCGCCGCCTCAAAGCGCGCGTTACTGCGCACAATCGACCTCGCTTCGCTCGGCCTGTTTTCCAGGTCCGCGCTCCGCGCGCAGAGGCCGGGCTCCACCCGGGGGGTCGCGCTCCGCGCGCAAGGGCCGGGCTCCGCCCAAAGGGACCGCGCTCCGCGCGCAATCGACCTCGCTTCGCTCGGCCTGTTCTTCAGAACCGGGCTCCGCCCGAGGGGGTCGCGCTTCGCGCGTGCGGTGTGGTCCCGGGGGTCGCGCTTCGCGCGTGCGGTGTGGTCCCGGGGGTCGCGCTTCGCGCGTGCGGTGTGGTCCCGGGGGTCGCGCTTCGCGCGCATCGGACCTCGCTGACGCTCGGCCTGCTTTCCCAAGGCCGGGCTCCGCCCGACCATGACCGGACCCCTCAGTCGTCCACCCCACCGGCCTCAATGACCAAATGACCACGAACCATCAGCCGCCCGGCAAGCCACCCAGCTCATACATCCTTCCGAGATATCGTTTCTGTGTCTCTGGCTACATCCCCACAGCCCGGAGAGAAGATCGTCCCTGCCGAATCACGATGCTCAGAGGCCAGCCGGTGAGTGAGCGTTTTCGAACTAAAGGAAATCGCCGCCTGCGCCAGGAAGACCCGCAGGTCAGAAAGGGTGCTCCCCGCACGCGCGGGGGTGGTCCTTTGCACGCGGCCGGGATGCCGCGACGCTTTCGGTGCTCCCCGCACGCGCGGGGGTGGTCCTTTGCACGCGGCCGGGATGCCGCGACGCTTTCGGTGCTCCCCGCACGCGCGGGGGTGGTCCTTTGCACGCGGCCGGGATGCCGCGACGCTTTCGGTGCTCCCCGCACGCGCGGGGGTGGTCCTTTGCACGCGGCCGGGATGCCGCGACGCTTTCGGTGCTCCCCGCACGCGCGGGGGTGGTCCTTTGCACGCGGCCGGGATGCCGCGACGCTTTCGGTGCTCCCCGCACGCGCGGGGGTGGTCCTCGCATGCCGTGGCCCTTGGTGGAAACGGTCGGTGCTCCCCGCACGCGCGGGGGTGGTCCCCAGTTGACGACGGCGCCGCCGGGAGATGGCAGGTGCTCCCCGCACGCGCGGGGGTGGTCCCCGGTTGACCTCATCCAGGCGGACGTGGAACAGGTGCTCCCCGTACGCGCAGGGGTGGTCCTGACCGCATGGTCTACCGGGTTCTCAAGGGGGAGTGCCCCCGCACGCGCGGGGGGCCGATCCGTGACCGACCCTATGCCCACCACCGAGAGTGCTCCCCGCACGCGCGGGGGTGGTCCGCGCATCCGTCAGGGCCGCCTTAAATCGGGTCTTCAAAGTGGGATTGTCGGGTGGGATCGACTCGCCGTCCGCTACGAGGCCACTGGTGTGTCCGTGCGGGCGTCGTAGGTGGCGCGGGCATCGTCGATCCGGGCGAGGTGTGCGATGCTCCATTCGAGCAGGGGCGCGGTGGCCTCGCGCAGGGTGATGCCCATTTCGGTGAGCTCGTAGCTGACATGCGGGGGCATCACGTTGTGGACGGTGCGTGTCAGGATTCCGTCACGCTCCAGGCTGCGCAGCGTCACGGTGAGCATGCGCTGGCTGATGCCGTCAATGGCCTTTTTGAGCTCGGTGAAACGGCGCGGTCCGTTCCTGAGGTTGCGCACGACCAGCAGCGACCACTTGTCCCCGACGATGCCGAGCACCACGCGGGTCCGGCACGCGTCGCTGGGCCCCGCCGCCGGCCGCGGATCGCCGTGTGCCACGTCCATGGTTACCTCCAGAGAACCGGGGCATCGAAAAGTGCCTTATTGCCTGCGGCGCGGCGCGTGCACCAGCATGCTCTTGGTACTCAAACAGTACCGGGGCACGAATGGTAACCGCCAGAGCCGCGAACCGGCGGCATGCGCGTGGCCGTGCTCCTCTGCTTCTGCGAAGGAAGATCGATTCACTCATGTCCACATTTCTGCTGGTACACGGTGCTTGGCACAGCGGACGGTGCTGGGAGCGGGTGGTGCCGCTGCTGGAAGGTGCCGGGCACCGGGCGTTCGCGCCGTCGCTGACCGGCTATGGCGACAAGGTGCACCTAGCCGGTCCGGAGGTGGGGCTCGATACGCACGTCGACGACGTGGCCGGGCTGATCACCGAGGAGAACCTCAGCGACGTCGTACTCGTCGGCCACAGCTACGCGGGGCTGGTGATCTCCTCCGCGGCCAACCGGATTCCGGAACGCATCGCGCACCTGGTCTACCTCGACGCGATGGTCCCGGAGGACGGCGAGACCGCGGTCGACGTCCAACCCGTGGCACGGCAACTGATCGAGCTCGCCGAGAAGTCCGAGAGCGGCTGGCGCGTGCCGCCGATGCCCGAGCAGCCCGCGCCCTTCGGCCTGTTCGGCGTCACAGATCCGGCAGACGTCGCCTGGCTGCGCGGGATGCTCTCAGACCAGCCGGTGCGGTGCCTGCAGCAGCCGGTACGGCTGGATAACCCAGCCGTGAACGCGATCCCGCGCACGCACATCCACAATGTCGGCGCCATGCCGGCGGGCATCACCCATCGCCCCGTCCCCCCGATCCAACCCAACGGCACCGCCGCCCAGGTCTGGGAGCTGCCGACCGGCCACGACTGCATGATCACCATGCCGGTCGAACTGAGCGAACTGCTTCTCAAGCTCGCCTAGGCCGTGCCCTCGCAGGGGGTTGTGACCAGCCATTGATGGCGGCGATCTGCACGGTGGCCTCGTAGCGGACAGCGAGCCTGCCGTAGTGAGTGGCCACCGCGCGGTGTCGCTTGAGTTCGCGTAGTGGTCTGCGGAGCTCCCCGTACGCGCGGGCGGGGTGGTCTCGGGCGGTACCTTCGTGATGATCTAGGGCCGCATGCTCTCTGAAGTTTGGCTCTGGCGCGATTTTCCGTGGCTTGACTGCTCTGATCGGCCGGCATGGCACATTTGCGTAGGCGGCCGGGGCCGGTGCGGCCGTACATGGTGTGCCGGAAAGAAACGTGTCGTGCCTGCGCATCCTGCAGGCCGCACTGCAGGCCGCGTTCGTGGACATCCACACGCTGATGCTGCAGGACGTCCTCGCCGATCCGGAGTAGGCCGAGCCGACCGCCGCGTACTGACCCCGCTGTTCTCGCAGTCGTCCAGGTCCCACAGCAAGGTACGGCTGGACGTCGCCAAGCGGCTGCCGTTGGGCCGTGGCCTGCGCGCCCTGCAGCCGGGAAGCCGGGGTAGTTCATGATCGTGTCGTTGTCCGACGCGTGCGCGCGGGGGACACGACAGCCCGTGAGCCGGTAGCGGGGTTGGCCGCGTGGGGGCTCGATCGAGTGGCAAGCGAACGGATGGCACTTCCGCCGACCATCAGCCCCCTGATCTGGGCGGACCTCATCCGATGCCAACGGACAATGGCATATGGCGGCACCTGCGAGTCGTGGCCTCCGGAGGAACTCAAGCCGAAATTGAGACGCCCCGGGTGACAACCGGCCTCGTCGCGACACCTATCAAGTAGGCGGCACGACCTCGTACTGCCGACCTTGATAGGAGGCGGAGTTTGAACGACCAGACCGGCTTCACCGGCCTGTTCGAGGAGTATTACGAGGCGGTGCTCCGATACGCATGGCGGCGAGTCGGTGCCGCCGACGCATCGGACGTTGCCGCCGAAACATTTCGTATCGCCTGGGAGAAGTACGACCAGTTCTCTCGAGCCCAGCCCTTACCGTGGCTCTACACCACCGCCCGCCATGTGATCTTGAACTACGCCAGGAGCAGTAAACGGCGCGACAGCCTGGTCACCGCTCTGGGGGAAGGGCTTCTCCGGTGTGCTGGCGAGGGCGACCACGCGGCTGCCGTGGCCGCCCGCCATGCCGCGCTGGCAGCCCTTGACGATCTGGGCGAGGACGATCGTGAACTCGTGCTTCTCCTGGCATGGGAGGGCCTGGATCTGCACCAGGCGGCAAAGGTGGTCGGCTGCTCGTGGGCGGCGGCCCGAATGCGTCTCCATCGCGCTCGAAAACGGCTCCGGCGGCTTCTCGCAGACGATGATCAGGCCGGCGCGACCCATCGCTATCTGGAAGGGCTCACGTGAACAGCGATCTTGAGCAGCTCAGGACCATGGTCGGAAGGTACGACCCGGCCGGGAACGTCGTGGCCGATTCACACGTGCGGTCCGCGACCTTGGAGAGGATCATCAGCACGCCTCCTCCGGCAGGCGGCCCTGTGCGTCCCGGTCGCCGCCGCAGGCTGGTGACGGCGCTGAGCGTGGGCGCCGCAGCCGTCGCCATGGCCGTAGGGCTGCCGATGATCAACAGTTCCGGGGGGCCTCTCGCGAATGCCGTAGAGCGCGATGCGGACGGCTCTATCAAGATCTATATCAGAGAGTTCACCGACGCCGATGGGCTGGAGCAGAAACTACGGACTCTCGGGGTGAACGCAGTGGTGGACTTCGTTCCGGCCGGGATGCACTGCACCGAGCCCCGGGCCCGCTATGCGCCCCATGATCCGTATCTGGTGATCTCCGAGCCCCCCCGAGACGGCGCGAGTGGATTCATGCGGCTCCACCCTGAGCGCATCGAATCCGGCCGGACGCTGGTCTATGAGGTGGGCTACTTCGCAGGCCCGAAGGTCCGCTACAGCTATGATCGCGCCCGGCTGGCCATAGGGCAGGTCGCGCCCTGCCGCCTCGTGCCAGGTGGCGGATTCCGTGTCGAGTCCAAGCCTGGGAACTGAAAGCCCCGCACGAAGTACGCGCCGCCCCTGCCCCGTCCCTACCCTCGCCCCCGTCCCTCCCTCTGCCCCCGCCGTTGTAGGAGATCGGGGGCTGTGGCAAGAGGGCGGGCTGGGTTAGGGTTGGGCACGACAGATCGCGGGGGCCCGGTGAACCGGGCTGAGATTGTGGCTGAGACGGCTGCTGACCGCTGGAACCTGACCGGGTAATGCCGGCGTAGGGAGAGATCGAGTCGTCATGACCGACACTGCGATGACACGCGCCCGCAAGACGTACCTCCACGGAAAGCGGGCCGACCTGCGGGTGCCGATGCGGGAGGTGCCGCTCAGTGATGGCGGGGCCGTGGTGCTCTACGACACCTCCGGGCCGTACACCGACCCCGCCCACCACACCGACGTGCGACGCGGCCTGCCCGCACTGCGTACGCCCTGGATCGCCGAACGCGGCGACACCACCCCGTACACCGGCCGCACCGCACACCCCGAGGACGACGGGCGGCGCTCAAGCGACCCTCTGCGGAACGCCGCCGCGTTCCCCGAGCGGTCGCCCCGCCGGGCGAGCGGGGCGAGGGCGGTGACACAGCGCGCCTACGCGCGGCGCGGTGAGATCACCCCGGAAATGGAGTTCGTCGCGCTCCGCGAAGGGGTCGAGCCGGAGGTGATCAGGGCCGAGCTGGCGGCGGGACGGGCGGTGCTGCCCGCCAACGTCAACCATCCCGAACTCGAACCCATGATCATCGGCCGGAACTTCCTGGTCAAGGTGAACGCCAACATCGGCAACTCGGCGGTGGCGTCCTCGATCGAGGACGAGGTGGCCAAGATGACCTGGGCGATCCGCTGGGGCGCCGACACCGTCATGGATTTGTCCACCGGCCGGGACATTCACACCACACGCGAGTGGATCCTGCGCAATTCCCCCGTACCGGTCGGAACGGTGCCGCTCTACCAGGCCGTGGAGAAGGTCGGCGGCGACCCGGCCGCCCTGACCTGGGAGGTCTTCCGCGACACGGTGATCGAGCAGGCCGAGCAGGGCGTGGACTACATGACGGTGCACGCGGGCGTACTGCTGGAGTACGTGCCGCTGACCGCCCGGCGCCGCACCGGGATCGTGTCGCGCGGCGGATCGATCATGGCGGCCTGGTGCCTGGCCCATCACCGGGAGAACTTCCTGTACACCCACTTCCGGGAGCTGTGTGAGATCTTCGCCGCTTACGACGTGACCTGGTCGCTGGGCGACGGGTTGCGGCCCGGGTCGATCTCGGACGCCAACGACGAGGCCCAGTTCGCCGAACTGCGTACGCAGGGCGAACTCACCCGAATCGCCGCCGAGTACGACAACCAGGTGATGAACGAGGGCCCCGGCCACATCCCGATGCACAAGATCAAGGAGAACGTCGATCTGCAACGGGAGTGGTGCGACGACGCGCCGTTCTACACGCTCGGGCCGCTGACCACCGACATCGCGCCGGGGTACGACCACATCACCTCGGCGATCGGCGCGGCGATGATCGGCTGGTACGGTACCGCGATGCTCTGCTACGTCACGCCCAAGGAGCACCTGGGGCTCCCGGACCGCGATGACGTCAAGGCGGGCGTGATCGCGTACAAGATCGCCGCGCACGCGGCCGACCTGGCCAAAGGGCATCCGGGCGCGCAGGCGTGGGACGACGCGCTGTCCGACGCGCGGTTCGACTTCCGGTGGGAGGACCAGTTCAACCTCTCCCTCGACCCGGACACCGCGCGGGCGTTCCACGACGCGACGCTGCCCGCCGCGCCCGCCAAGACCGCGCACTTCTGCTCGATGTGCGGCCCGCACTTCTGCTCCATGAAGATCACGCGGGACGTACGGGCGTACGCCGCCGGGCGCGGCCTGGACGACGAGCAGGGCCTGGCCGAGGGGCTGCGCGAGAAGGCCGCCGAATTCAATGCCGCAGGGGGCCGCATCTACCTCCCGGTCTCGCCCTCCGCCGAACCCACCTGATGGCTCAACCGAGTCAGCCGAGCAGGTCCCAGCGGTTGCCCGCGATGTCGAGGAACACCGCGACCCGCCCATAGGGCTCCGCGCGAGGCGGCCTGACGAACTCGACGCCCGCCGCGATCATGCGTTCGTAGGCGGCATCGAAGTCCTCGACCCGCAGAAAGAACCCGACCCGGCCCGCGACCTGGTCGCCGACGATGGCGGCCTGGCGCGGGCCGTCCGCTTGGGCGAGCAGGATGCCGGTCTGAGCGCCCGGTGGACGTACGACGACCCAGCGCTTCGGGCGGCCGTCGTTGGTCGTCGCGGGAGAGTCCTCGACCAGGTCGAACCCCAGAACGGCGGTGAAGAACCCGATGGCAGAGTCATAGTCGTCCACGACGATCGTGATCAGGTCGAGCCGCATCGTCAGACCCTACAAGGCCGAGAAGTCGCGGGCGTGGTCGTGCGCCCATTCGGCGAACGTACGTGCCGGTCTGCCCGTCACCTCCTCGGCCGTGGACATCGGCCCCAGCATGGCGAGATCGAACTCCTCCTTCACCGAGGGGTCGGCCTCCGCGCCCGAGTAGTCCCGGAAGCCGGTCAGGAAGTCGGCGTTCTCGGCCGCGAAACCGCCCTGGGCCAGGTACAGCTCCCGGGCCTGCGCGGGGGTGACCACCTCCAGGCGGATCTCGGCCCCGATCGCGGCGGCGATGGCCGCCACCTGGGCGCGCCTGGTGATCAGCTCAGGGCCGTTGAGGGTGTAGGCCGTGCCGTGGTGGCCGTCCTCGATCAGCGCGGCTGCGGCCACGTCGGCGATGTCCTGTTCGTGCACGGGGTACCAGGCCGCGTCGGGCAGCGGCTCGCGTACGACGCGTTCGGCCCGGATGGACGGGCCCCACAGCCACAACTTGTTCAACATGAACTCACCCGGCCGCACATGCGTCCACTCCAGCCCGGAGGACTCCACCGCGCGCTCCACGGGCAGGTGGAAATCGGTGTCGTAGCCGGTGGTGACCGCGCCGGAGGACAGTACGACGATGCGGCGTACCCCGGCGTCCCTGGCCAGCGCCACCACCTGGGGCGCGGTCGCGGCGTGCGGGAAGAGGTACATCCTGTCCACCCCCTTCAACGCCGGGACCAGGCTCTCGGGGTGGGCGAGGTCGCCTGCGACCACCTCGACGTCCTGGGCGAAACGGGCGCGGGCGGGGTCTCTGGTGAGGGCTCGCACGGTGACCCCGGCGCGGACGAGGCGGTCCACTACGAGCCGGCCCACATTTCCGGTCGCGCCGGTCATCAGGGTTCTCATGGGCTCTACTTTTGACCGGCGAAGAAGGGGCGCGCAAATGCGAACAACGTGCTCGCGTATGCTGGCTGACCTGCAAAAACAGCCATTTTTGGCCCGCAGAGCGCGGTACGGCCCAGGGAAGGTACAGAACGGCCGCCGCGCGTCTCAGGTGGTGGCGGCGGGCGGGGAGCCGACCTCGTACCCGCCCGCCGCCGTACGGCACGGCGACGCCCTTTTCCGCACCACGCCGCCGTGCCCGCTCACGAAGAGGCCTCCCACGCGTCGCCGGACACCGTGACGGTCACGCCGTCCTGGCGGTGCGCGGTCAGCCGGGTCGGCCCGTACACATACCCGACGCCGACCCACGACAGCCGCGCGTACCGGACCCGCCCCCGCCCGGACGGGCAGGCGTCCAGCACCTCGAACATCGCGTCCTCGGCGGCGGCCGGGCAGTCGCTCACCCCGCCCGCACCCCGCCCACCGGTCTGGACCTCCCACACCGCCAGCAGCGGGCGCACGGTGCAGCCGAGGAGGAACCCGTCAGGGAACGGCCACATCGGGGGACTCCTCGGCGTCCGGGTTCAGCAGGGCGTAGTCGCAGGCCAGGGCTTCGGCGGCGCCGGTCACGGTGCAGCGGTGGACGTAGAGCGGGATGCCGGGGTGCAGCGTGCGGGGGCTGTGCCACCAGATTCCGTCGTCCTGGACGATGGCGACCAGGCCGGGGCAGAGCGACAGCCGGACCTGATCTTGAGTATTGACCATGTCCGCTTGGATCGCATGTAAGGCGGAAAGCGTGGCCTTCAGCCGGTGCGCGGTCCTCTCGGTGGGGGACGTCGGGCGGACCACGTGGGTACCGAGCATGAACGCGCTGCTTTGCATGAGGCTTGCACCTTCCGGCTCACTATCGGTGATCGTCCGTGTCGGATGCGTAGCGATAGCGTGCCCGGGTGCGGGGAAGGCGGCGACGTGATGTTGTCATCGGCGGTGGGCCGGGCTCGATTACGCAGAGTCGTAATATGATCACGATATGGCGTTACCATGGCGCGGGACAGCGTTCTGTGAGTAACACGCACGCGAAAGAGGACCGATGCCCCGGAATGAGCGGCTGTGTCCATCATGCAAAGCGACGCGGCTGAGCCGATACAACAATGACCCGCTATGTGCGTCCTGCACCAGTGCCTTGAAGCCGGCGACCGTAAATGCTCCTGAGTGGCTATGGGACTCGGCCCCGATGCGTCGGGCGCTCGCCGATCGGGAGCTGGGCACGTTCGTCACCATCCTGCGGGCCGCGACCGGACTGAGCCAGCTTGACCTCGGAAATATCGTCGGCATCTCGCAGAGCGCCATCAGCCTGATCGAAAACGGCGAGCGGGACACCCTTTACGACATCCGCGAACTGCTGCGGTTCGCGGACGCCTGCGACATCCCCCGTAAGGCGCTCCTGCCCCTTGTGCTCGGCCCTGAAAGTGGCACTCTGGGATTGTCCCCGTTCAGTGGAGAATCCCCTACTTTCGAGGCGGATGAAGAATTGGCAGGGGTGGATCGGCGCAGCTTCACCGGTTCGCTGCTCGGCTTGGTGACGGCCGGTGGCCTGGACCTGGTACAGGTTCCCAACCGTGCCGGCGCGGCGCATATCAGGTACCTGCACGCCTGCCTGGCGAGTTTGCGGGGGCAGGATGAGAAGCCTGGTGGTCATGCGGCGCTGCCGCAGGCCCTACGGCTGTTCTCGCGTGCGCGGCGGATGCTTGACGAAAGCGACTACACCGACAAGGTCGGGCGTCAATTGCTCATGGTCACCGCTGACCTCGGCAATCTATCCGGCTGGCTGGCCTACGAGAACGGGAATCAGCAGGCCGCCCGAATGCTGTACGGCGAAGCCGCCCTGCTGGCAGGCAGCGCCGATGACGCCCAGACCTCGGCCCATGTCTACCTGAAGCTGGCCCAGCAAAGCTCATACCTGGCCAGGACGCACGGCAGTACCGGAATGGCGCGCGAGGCGCTGCGCTTCGCCGACCGAGCCGCCCACCTCGCCCGCTACGAAAGATCTCCGCGCTTGCAGACGCTCATCCGGCTACGGCAGGCCCTGGCGCATGTCCGTCTTGGCGATGAGGTCTCCTTCCGGCGAAGCCTCGCCCAGGCCCGTGACGAACTTCAGCGGAGCGGCCCTTCCGACGACCTGGAGTGGACCAGGTTCGTCACCGAATCGGAGATCAACGGGTACGAGGCGATGGGCTATGTGCGACTCGGCTCCCCGTCGCGGGCCATCGACCTTTACTCCGATGTCGTGAACGACACCCGGCGCTCTCTTCGCGCCCGGACCCAATACCGTGCGCACCTTTCCAGTGCGCTGCTGCAATGCGGAGACAAGGCGCAGGCGGTCACCGAGGCAATGTCCATCCTCGCTCAAGGCGGCCCCGTTCCGCGGCGCACACTCAACGAACTGCGTCCGATTCGAGCCACAGCCGAACAGGCCGCCGCCGAAGAATTCTGCGTGCGCTTCGACCGCGCGGCCCGATCCTTTTCGGCGCCTGACCCTAGGAGCCGGGCATGACCGAGCCGACCTTTCGCCGTTATGACGCCGCAGCCGCCAGGCGGATACGCGACCAGGTGGCCTTGATCTACCGTGACGCCTACGCGGACCATATCGCCGAGGGGGACCCTTTCAACGAAGAGGCCGAGGCCATGCGGCGCTTCGACCTCTACGCCGCGAAATCCGGGTTCGACCTTGTCGTTGCCCATATCGACGGCGAACCGGTGGGGCAGACGTGGGGATGGCCGCTGGACGAGCGTGCCGGAGCCGCATGGTGGCGCGGGCTGCAGTCCGAGCCGGAGCCCGGCTTCACCCAAGAAGACGGGCGCAGGACATTCGCTCTGTCCGAAATCATGGTCCGGCGGCCATGGACAGGTCGCGGCCTTGCTCGTGCCCTCCACGACGAACTCCTTTCCGCCCGCCCCGAGCCGCGTGCCACCCTCCTCGTCCACCCGGAGAACGAGCGGGCGTACCGCGCCTACCTGAAGTGGGGCTGGGCCAAGGCCGCCGAGCTACGCCCCGGCATGCCACATGCCCCCCTGTTCGACGTGCTCATCCGCTACCGGGATCAGTGACCGGAATTGCTACCCGGGTTTGATCGTGGCGAGCTGGCCGAGCAGTAGCAGCAGCCGGTAGGTGTCGGTGAAGTCCGGGGTGGTGAAGGCGACCGTACGGCCGCCCGCAGCCCGTGAGACACCTGGCACCAGCGTTGCCAGGTCGGCCGTGAGCGGGTTGTGCAGATCGACCTCGACGTCCAACGGTCCCGGGATGGCGAGCGGTGGGATCTGCGTGTACCGCTTGATGGCGTCGGCGGCGGACTGGCGTAGCCGCTCGCGGGCCTCCTCGGGGTGCAGGGTGATGGCGGTGGCCTGGCCGAGGGAGTGTTTGACCGCGACGGTCACGGCCGAGGGGACCAGTTCGTGCAGTTCGGCCCCGGCCGCGTCGTCGCCGCTGAGCAGTACGACTGGGACGCCCAGGTGCCCGGCCATGGCGGCGTTGAGGCCGATTTCGCCCATCGAACGCCCCGCCACGCGTACGTCCAGGATGTCGTCGTTCATGGTGTGCGCCAGCAGCCCCGGCCCGCCGCCCGCGCGGGCGTGGTAGCCGATGAGCATGGCCGCGTCGGTGTGCTCGTCGAGGCCGGCGAGCATGCCCAGGGGGCGGGGTTTGCCGCGGACCAGGCGGGCCCGGCGGTCGAGCTGCTCGGGGAGGATGTTGCGGAACGGCCCGTGCGCGTCGGCGACCAGGACGGTGGCGGTCGGTTCGGCGTCCAGTACCCCGGCGATCACGCTGTTCGCCTCGGCCGTCATCAAGGCCCGGCCGCGCTCGTAGTCGTAGCCCCCTGGATTCGTCTCGGTGGGATGCACGATCCCCGAGATGCCCTCCATGTCAACAGAGATCAGCACCTTCACCCCCAGACCCTACATGGAGGGAGGAATACATCCGGAACGCATTCCGGTTACACCAAGCGGAACGCATTCCGATTCATCGAGGAGCGATCATGGCAGCGAGGAACGACGCCGTCGAGAAGTTCACGGTCGGCTCGCCGGATGTCTGGTGGCAGCGCGGCGAGCAGAAGATCTTCCTGGGGGACGTGCTTGACGGTTCCAACGATGTGAAGATGTCGGTCGGCTACGCCCGCTACGAGGGCGCCGAGAGCAACCCCTGGACCGTCACCTACGACGAGGCCCTGATCGTGACCAAGGGCCGGTTCATCGTGGACGGCGAGAACGGGCCGGTCGCCGCCGGACCCGGGGAGATCATCTACCTGCGCGCCGGGGCGAAGGTGGTCTACCGGACCGAGGAGCCCACCGAGCTGGTCTACGTGACCTACCCGCACTGGTACGAAGCGACCAGCGATTCGCCGAAGGCCGCCCAACTGGCGGAGTTCCACCGCGCGGACTGAGCCGCCGGCCGATTTCGGTCCGGCTCTGACCACCCGCAGCCCCCGACCCATGTCCGTGCTGGGCCGGGGGTTTGCCGGAACTTCGCACAGCGCGGGAAAGACGGCATGAGGGCGTGTCCAGAGTTCTCCGGGAGACTGCCACATCTGGACAAATCACATGAAATCCAGCGCTACCAGATGGGGTTCCGTAAGAATCGGGCACGGCACTCAACCGACCACTTTCCGGGGAAATGCGAACAGTGAGGTGGCAGTCAACCATGCACAATGTCGATCTCTCGAACGCCGTCTGGCGCAAGAGCAGTCGCAGTAACGGGCACACCAACTGCGTTGAAGTGGCCGCTCTCCCGGGTGGGGATGCGGCGGCGGGTGTACGGCGGGCGTTCGCCGTGCGCGACACCAAGAACCGCGCCGGTGGGGCGCTGGTGTTCGGTAGGGGCGATTGGGCGTCGTTCATCGCGCATGTCAAAGCGGGTGAGTACGACGTGCGGCCGTCCAGTGGCCGACCATCAGGACCACGGATCTGAGGTCATGGGCGGCTGACAAAAGACAGCACGCCATTTGATGGAGCGGTGACCGATGGCCGCGCATCCGGCGTTTCCCTAAGCGACCGACCGGCACGATCCGGAGGGTCTGCCGGCCGTCGGGCCACCAGAAGACGAAATATCCAGGACAGAACAACGGCCCCACCCACCGTAGACGGCGCAGCCGATGTCGCGGCCGATGGCTCAGTCGTCGGCGAGGACGGCCGCGGCCGCGTCGCCGACGATGTGGCGGAGGCGGTCGTTGGCCTCCTCCAGGGCCGCGATCACCAGCATTCGAGTCTCCTCGGGCAGGTGGCCGAGGGTCTCTTCGGCGAGCTCCGCCCAGGCGCGTTCGATGGCGGGGATCAGGTCCCGGCCGCGTTCGGTCGTCACCACGCGGACCTGCCGCCGGTCAGTGGGGACCGGGACGCGGCGGAACAGTTCGGATTTGTCCATGCGGGCCAGGCTGCGGGTGGCGGTGGGCGGTTCGATGCCCAGGCGGGCGGCCAGTTCGGACACCGTCATTCCGTCACCGGCCTCGGCGAGCACCCACAGCAGCACATCCTGGCCGGGGTGCAGGCCGAGGGCGGCCAGTTTGCGCGCTTTGGCGGCCCGGTAGAGCTTGGCCCCCTTGTTCAGCGTGCGGTTGATCCTGACGACCTCGGCGAACTCCATACCACCCACCCTATCGATGTATAGTCGGCTATTAGTTCGTCGGCTATCTACCCTGAAGGAGAGCACCGATGGATCTTCGTGTGCGGGGTCGGGTGGTACTGGTCACCGGCGGTTCCGGTGCCATCGGCGCGGCCGTCGCGACCGCCTTCGCCGCCGAGGGGGCCAAGGTCGCCGTCGGCTGGCACTCCCGGCCGGACCGCGCCGACCAGGTCGTCGGCGCGATCGGCGAGGCGGGGGGCACCGCGCTCGGCGTACGCCTCGACCAGGGCGACCCCGGCTCGATGGCCGAGGCCGTGGCCACCGTCGAGGCCGGGCTCGGCGGCGTCGACGTCCTGGTCGGCAACGCGGTGGCCTGGCCCGATCGGCAGGAGACCTGGGATACGCTGGTCCGCGCGCTCACCGTGAACGTCGCGGGCACGGTACGGCTGGCCGAAACGGTGTTCCCGGGGATGCGCTCCCGGGGCTGGGGCGCGTCGTGCTGATCTCGTCGGACGTGGTGGACCAGCCGGTACCGGTGTCCGCCGGTTATCCGGCGGGCAAGTCCGCGATCGAGGCCGCGGCCCGGGTGTTCGCGCTGCGTGAGGCCCGGCACGGCATCTTGACCAACGTCGTACGCCCCGGATTCACGCTCACCGAACGCGCGCTGACCCACCCCGGCCTCGGCCAGAAGCTGGTGGACGCCGAGGCCGAGAGGACCCCCACCGGCCGCATCTGCACCCCGCAGGACGTGGCCGACCTCACCACCTACCTCGGCTCCGACGCGAACGGCCACGTCAACGGGGAGATCATCGCCGTGGCGGGCAGCCGTCACCTCACCCGATGAGACGCCGCGCGCGGGCTTGACCTTGACGCGACGTCAACGTTTCTAATGAGCATCGACACAAGGCCGGACGAGCCGCAGGAGAGGTCCGATGCTCAAAGTCGCGCGTGCCGTGATGTTCCTGGTGATTCCGGGGGAACTGCTGCTGTTCGTCCTGCTCGTCGCCGGGGTGCGCCTGCCGACGCCCGTACTGGTGGCGGCCGAGGTCGCCGCCGCGCTGGCGCTGGCCTTCGAGGTCACCACCTTCGGCCGCCTCTACCGGGCGGAACGGCGGCGTGGCGCGGCACCGCGGGCCGCGCTCGCCGGGGCCTTCGCCACGCTGGTGCCCGTGCAGGTCAGGCGGCTGCTGCTGATCGAGCTGCGCGGCATGGCCGGCCTGGGCCTCTGGCTCGCCCGCCGCCGGCACGGCGTGCCCCGGGGCGGCGTCGCCGTGTTGTACGCCCGGGAGCAGGCCACGATGACGCTGATCATGCTGCTGGCAATGGTCATCGAGACGGTCGCGCTGGACGTACTGCTGACCGCCATGGACGTGCCGACCGGCCTGCGGATCGCGGTGCTGGTGCTGGACGTCTACGGCATCCTGTACGGCCTGATGTTCGCCGCCGCCTGCGCCACCCGCCCGCATGTGATCACCCCCACCGAGCTGCGCATCCGCTACGGCGTGTACTTCGACCTGCGCATCCCCAGAGAGCTGATCACCTCGGTCCGGTCGTCCCGCAACCTCAACGAGAAGGGCATGATCGGCCTGGCCGACGGCAGGCTCGGCGTGGCCGTGTCGTCCCAGACCAACATCACCGTCGAACTCGCCGAACCCGTCACCATCACCCGCCCCCTCGGCGCCCAGGCCGAGGCCAGGGTGATC
The DNA here is from genome assembly GCF_003315795.1 of Spongiactinospora rosea. Classification (GTDB taxonomy): domain Bacteria; phylum Actinomycetota; class Actinomycetes; order Streptosporangiales; family Streptosporangiaceae; genus Spongiactinospora; species Spongiactinospora rosea. Next base: position 30,530 of record NZ_QMEY01000021.1, on the reverse strand, counting down.
CGCTTCTTCGCCGACCACCCCGCCACCGCCCTCCGCGCCCTCCGGACCACCGAGCACGAAGCGCTCACCTAAAGAAGCGGGTCTCGTTTCGAACGGTGGTCGGCCCACAGATCGACCGCCTGCTGCAGGTCGAGGGCGGCGACCCGCTCACGGGGCAGCCCGATGGTGTAGATCAACCGGTCCGCCAGCCAGTCCGGGACGGGCTCCCTGGGCGGCGGATCGGCCGGCCGGGCGCGCTCGGCCGCCGTGCCCAGCCGCTCGATGACCAGGCCGAGCAGCACGGCCTCGGGCCGCTGATCACCGGCCGCGCGGACCCTGGCCGCCGCCTCCGCGTACACCTCCGCGTCGGCCCGCTCGCCCACGGCCCAGATCTCACAGATCTCCACCGACTTGTCCGCGCCGATCCGGTAGACGACCCGCCAGGTGTTGCGGCCGACCACCAGTTTGCGAAAACGGGTGAGTCCGTCGCCGAGCGGGTAGCCCGCTTCCGGGGCGTCCCGCAGCAGAAGGATCCTCTTCAGCACCCTGGGAACGGCGTCCGGGCCGATGCGCCGCAGGTCATCGACCGCAGCAGCGGTGAACACGACGTCGGCCACGGGGTCACTCGTCGTCAGGGAGCGCGGCCAGTGACTCGCGCGTATGCCCGAACGCGGTCAGCACGGCATCCAGCGAGACCCGCTCCCCGGTATCGGTCACCGTGCGGGCCAGCACCAAGGCCAGATCGCGCAGGTCGGCCGCCGCAGTCTCCAACTCGTGGAAGCGCTGCATGCTCACCACCGCCGCCACTGGCCGCTGCCTGCGGGTCACCACCACATCGGCGCCGTGCTCGGCATCGGCCACCAGACGGGCCACACCCTGCTGGGCGGCCTCGGTGACGCTCACCTCGGTGGCCCCGTGCAAAAGCTCCATACTCAAACTATACAGCAATCTGTATAGAAGGGTACTGGCTTATGGGCGGTCTTCGGCCAGGGGCTTGGGGGTGGGGGCTTCGGTGAAGGGGGTGCCGGGGCGGTCTTTGACAAGGAATGTGGCGATGAGGCCGATCAGGGTGACGATGGCGAGGTAGACGCCGACGGCGTAGACCGTGCCGGTGCGGGTCTGGAGGGCCTCGGCGATGGTGGGGGCGAACGCGCCGCCGAGGATCGCGCCGATGGCGTACGAGATGGCGGCGCCGCTGTAGCGGACCCGGGTGGGGTACATCTCGGCGTACAGGGCGGGCTGGGGGCCGTACGTGAAGCCGAGGCCGATGGTGAACAGGACGAGGGCGAGGATGATCAGGGCCAGGTTCGCCGTGTTGACCAGCGCGAAGAACGGGAACATCCAGGCGAGCTGGACGACGAAGCCGATCCGGTAGATGGGCAGCCGGCCGTGCCGGTCGGCGAGCCACCCGCCGAGCATGGTGCTCACCAGCCAGCCGACGGCGGAGATCATCACGGCGGCCAGCACGGTGGTGCGGTCGAGATGCAGGGTCTTGACCGCGTACGACTGGATGTACCCGCCGGTGGCCATGTACCCGACCGCGTTGTTGGCGGCGAACAGCAGCGCGCCGACGATCACCAGAGTCCAGTGGTGCTTGAACAGCGGGACGAGCGGGACGCTGGACTGCGTCCGGGTCTTCTTGACCTCCTCGAACACCGGGCTTTCCGTCACCCGGGTCCTGATGTACATGCCGAAGACGATCAGCACGACGCTGAGCAGGAAGGGGATCCGCCAGCCCCAGTCGAGGAACCGGTCCGGTCCGGTGATCGCGGCGGTGGCGGCCAGTACGCCGTTCGCGAGCAGCAGTCCGATCGGCACGCCGATCTGCGGGAACGCGCCGTACAGGCCGCGCCGGTCGGCGGGGGCGTGCTCGACCGCGAGGAGCGCGGCACCGCCCCACTCGCCGCCCGCGGAGAGGCCCTGCATGATGCGCAGCAGGACCAGCAGGATCGGGGCGGCCGCGCCGATCGCGTCGGAGGAGGGCACCAGGCCCATCAGCGCCGTGGAGACGCCCATCAGCAGGAGGGTGAAAATGAGCATGGCGCGGCGGCCGACGCGGTCGCCCAGGTGACCGGCGACGATGGCGCCGAGGGGGCGGAAGAAGAAGCTGATTCCGATCGTCGCGAAGGATACGAGAAGGGCGTTCTTTCCGGCACCGCCGAAGAATTGGGTGGCGAAGACCAGCCCGGTGCTGATCGCGTAGATGAAGAAGTCGTACCACTCGATGGTCGTGCCGACCATTGCGGCGAGTACGACGCGGCGGTGTTCCCGGTCGAGAGTGATTTTGGTGGGGGGCATCTCGACTCCTCGCAGTTCAGGGACTGCCGGTAATCGCATTCATATAAGATCATATATGATTGTTGAGAGGGGTGGCAAGGGTTCACTGACAGGCGGTGTCAAGGGAGTCCGTATTCGGGGCGAGGTCCGGTGCGGTGGGGTACACCGGGGCCGGCGAATACCAGCCATCCTCCCTGACGGAGGGCGGGGCCGGGATCGCGGTGGGCGTGCGCATTTCGCGGTTCGGGCGACGTGGGCGGCTCGGGCGCGGCGACGGGGTGGCGGTGGCACCGACCGAGGGCCGGGGCTGGTCCGTCCGTGCGGACGGTGTGCGCGTGGGAGCGTCCGGTTCGGCCGGTGCCCAGGTACGCCTGGCCGACGGCCGGGTGGGATCGCCCGACCCGGACCTGTCCTTCGACGCCCGGCCCGGCTCGGCCGCTGGATCATCCGGCCGATCACCCGGCGGTTCGGCCTGCGGCCGGTCACGGTCCCTTGGCGTACGCCCCGAATCTGCCATGGGGCCGTCAGCCGGCTCATCCGGCCCCGACGCCGGACGAGGCGGCCCGTCCGGCTCGTACGGTGGCGGAACAGGATCGCCCGCCCCGCCCCAAAGCCGGAACAGACCGCTCGACGCGCGCCTCAAGCCCGCCGAAGCGGCCCCGCGCTCCGGCGTCAGCGGTCGAGTCCAGGGCTGGAGGAGGTCGCTGGGCGTACGGCCCAAGCCCGTCAAGGGGGCCCGGCGCGCGGGTGACGCCCACGCCGGATCGCCTGTTCCCCGCGTCAGTGGCCGGGTCCAGGGCTGGAGGAGGTCGCTCGGCGTACGGCCCAAGCCGACCGCGCGGCCAGGCGACCATGCCGGATCACCTGCGCCGAGCGTCAGCGGTCCGCTTGATGTGGGGGTCAGGCCCGCTGAGGGGTCGTGGGGTTCGAGGGATGGCCAGGGTGGGTCGCTCGCTTCCAGCGATGGCTGGGCGGGGGTGGCGGGTTCGAGCGTCGGGGCGAGTCGGCCGGTCGGTGAGTGGGTGGGGGTGGCCACGGGGTAGTCGAGCGCGGCGAGGGACTGGGCGACCTTGCGGCGGATCAGGGCGTAGTCGGGATAGGCCGTGTCGATCAACGGCGGGACGAACTGCACGCTGCTCATCGGCGCGTCCTTGACCTTCGCCGACAGGTCGATCAGCGCGGGCAGCAGCGACTGCGGGATGTCGGTCGCCACCGCGCGCTTCGCGGCGTGCGCCAGCCCGTCGAAGCTGCGCAGCAGCGTGGCCGGGTCGGCCTGCCGGACGACCGCGTTGAGCAGGCACTTCTGCCGTGACATGCGCACATAGTCGCTGCTGTCGGTACGCGAGCGCCCGAACCACAGCGCCGCCTCCCCGGACAGCCGGCGGGTGCCCGCCGGGATGTGCCCCTCGTTCTGCCTGCCGTACACGATCGGGTCCTTGACCGTGATGGTCACCCCGCCGATCGCATCGATGAGCTGCGCGAACCCCCGCATGTCGATGATCACGTAATAGTTCACCGGCAGCCCGAGCACGCCGCTCACCGTCTCCTTGAGCAGCGTCGCCCCGTATCGGCCGCGCGGTGCGCCGGGGACGATCTCGGGGTGCTCCTCGGCGTACTGGTAGATCTCGTTGAGCAGCCCGGGGGTGTGCGGCGGCGTGCCGCTGAAGCCCCACGGGAACCGGGCCCTGGCCGGGCCGGGCGGCAGGGGGACGCGTTGCAGGTTGCGCGGCAGGCCGAACAGCACGCTCCGGCCGGTCGCGGTGTCGATGGTCGCGAGCGTGACGCTGTCGGTGCGTACGCCGTACCGGCCCGCGGCGGAGTCCGCGCCGAGCAGCAGGATGTTCAACCGGCGCCGACCGGCCCATGGGTCCGGCCCGCTGCCCTGGCCGGGGGCGAACACGCTGGTCACCAGGTCGCTGGACACGTACGCGAGCCGGGCCAGCAACAGCGTGGGCGTCGCCACGACCAGGCACAGCAGGCCGACCATGGCGGTCATCAGCGGCCCGGCGGGCTGGTCGGCGGGCCGTACCAGCCGCCACGAGCACACGATCACCGACACCCAGACCAGCGCCACGGCGACCAGCGCGGCGGCCAGGCCGGTCAGCCAGCCGGGCTGCACGGCGAGCGTGAGCAGCCGGGCCCGGTGGCCGGTGACCAGGACGACGGCGGCGACCACCACCGCCGCCTGGGCGGCCATCAGGCCCAGCCCGGTACGCCCGCGCCACGCCACCAGGTGCGCCAGCCCCCAGAGGACGGCGGACCCGGCGGTGAGCGCGAACCCCTTACCCGTGCCGAACCCCTTGCTCTCGGCACCATGCCTGCCGACGCGCCCGTTCCGCATAAGCCGCCGCCCCCTCGCGATCAGCCGCCGCCCTTCGCATCCGACCTCAGAGGAGAAAGCCCATCACAGAACCGATGGTTTCTCCGCTGACGTCGGCATACGCCGGGTAAAGATCGCGCGAGCGTAGATCGCTGAGTAACAGCGGGTCAGCCGGACATACCCGGTCGCCCTCCTGCCGTCCGTTCCATGTGACCCGTCCGCCTCACCCGATACACACCGCTATGCGGTCCGCGCGAGTCGCCAGATGCCGTCTGGGCCGGGCTGGGCCGGCCCGGCCCGGCCCGGATGTTTCACGTGAATCAATTGGCGGGTTCTTCGGTGCGGCCGGACTCCCAGCGGGTGTGGAAGGAGCCCTCCGCGTCCACCCGGCGGTAGGTGTGGGCGCCGAAGAAGTCGCGTTGGGCCTGGGTGAGGGCGGCGGGGAGGCGGTCGGCGCGGAGGGCGTCGTAGTAGGCGAGGGCCGAGGCGAAGCCCGGGGCCGGGATGCCGAGGCGGGCGGAGGTGGCGACGATGCCGCGCCAGGCGTTCTGGGCGTCGCCGAGGGCCTGGGTGAAGTGGTCGTCGGTGAGCAGCGTCGGGCGCTGCGGGTCGGACTCGTAGGCCCCGCGGATGCGGTCCAGGAACTTGGCGCGGATGATGCAGCCGCCGCGCCAGATCGTCGCCATCGCGCCGGGATCGATCTCCCACCCGTACTCCGCGCTGGCCGCCTGGATCTGGTTGAACCCCTGCGCGTACGCGATGATCTTGGACGCGTACAGCGCCTTCTCCACGTCGTCCGGAGACACGTCCCCGGCTGCGGCGCGCGGCCCCGGCAGTCCGTGGCCCGCCTGACGCAGCTCGGCGTGCCCGGACACCGACCGCGCGAACACCGCCTCGGCGATGCCACTGACCGGTACGCCCAGGTCGAGCGCGGTCTGTACGGTCCAGCGCCCGGTGCCCTTCTGTTCGGCCTGGTCGAGAATGATGTCCACGAACGGCTTGCCGGTCCTGGCGTCGGTGTGCGCGAGGACTTCGGCGGTGATCTCGATCAGGTAGGAATCGAGCCGTCCTGAGTTCCACGACCTGAAGACCTCGGCGATCTCCGCGGGCGCCAGCCCCGCTCCCTGCCTGAGCAGGTCGTACGCCTCCGCGATGAGCTGCATGTCGGCGTACTCGATGCCGTTGTGGACCATCTTCACGAAGTGGCCCGCGCCGTCAGGGCCCACATGGACGCAGCACGGCGTGCCGTCCACCGTGGCGGCGATGCTCTCCAGCAGCGGGCCGAGCGCCTGATAGGACTCGGCGGAACCGCCCGGCATGATGCTCGGGCCGTTCAGCGCGCCCTCCTCGCCGCCCGAGATGCCCGCGCCGACGAAGTGCAGGCCGCGCTCGCGCAGCGCCGCCTCGCGCCTGCGGGTGTCGGCGAAGTGCGCGTTGCCGCCGTCCACGATCATGTCGCCCGGTTCGAGCAGCGGGGCGAACTCCTCGATCACCGCGTCGGTCGGCGCGCCCGCCTTGACCATGATGACCAGCCTGCGCGGGCGTTCCAGGGAGGCGACGAACTCCTCCGCCGTCTCGGCGGGCACGAACCGGCCCTCGTGCCCGAACTCCTCCACCAGCGCCTTCGTACGGGCCACGGTCCGGTTGTGCAGCGCCACCACGTGCCCGTGCCTGGCGAGGTTACGGGCCAGGTTGCGGCCCATGACCGCGAGGCCGGTCACTCCGATGACTGCCTTGTCCGCCATATCGGCTCCTTGCCGTTTCGCGTCGTCGCCATTTCACTCGATTTACTCGACCAATCCTGCATCCAGGACGGGAACGGCGCAGCGTCACCCCCGAACTCAGGCGGTCAGATCGATTACCACCTTGACGTCGTCGGGGCCGGGGGCCATCGCCTCCTGGGCCTGTTCCAGCGGAATCCGGCGGGTGATCATCCGCTCCAGCCAGCCGCGGTCGGCCTTGGCGAGCGATTCGGCGGCGAGCCGGTAGTGGTGCAGGTTGGCGTTGACCGAGCCGAACACCACGTCGTTCTCCAGCACGATGTCCCGGTTGATGGACCCGGCGTCCACCTGGAGCGGGCGTCCGGTGGCGGACACGCCGGTCAGGCAGACGATCCCGGCCGCCGCCGTGTTGGCCATCGCGTCGAAGACCAGCCGCCCGACGCCGGTGGCCTCGATGATGATGTCCGGTTTGGTCTCGCCGACCGCGTCAGGGATCGTCCCGGTGTGGTAGGTCGCGCCCAGGTCGGTGGCGAGCGCGGGCTTGACCCCCTTCTCGGCCAGGTCCAGCACGTGTACTTCGAGGCCGCGCTGCCGGCCCATCATGGCGGCCAGCAGGCCGATCGGCCCGGCCCCCGTGACCAGCACGCTCCTCGGCCCGTACCAGGCCCGCGCGCCGATCCGCCCGATCTGGTCCCACGCCTTGGCGAGCACGGTGGCGGGCTCCATGAGCACCCCGACGCGTTCCAGCGCCGGGTCCAGTTTGACCGCGTAGCCGGCCTCCACGGTCCACAGTTCGCTGCCGTACCCGTGGATCTGCTTGATGCCGTGCTCCACGTAACGCCCGTTGCGGCACATGTCGAACTCACCGCGTGCACACGCCGGGCACGGCACCGGGTCGGGACGGCGTACCACGCCCACCACCAGGTCGCCCTCGGCGAAATCGGAGCCGTCGGGGGCCTGGACGACCTGGCCGAGGGACTCGTGTCCGAGGATGAGCCGGTCCGCGCCCTCCGGTGGCCAGCCGTACTCGCCGTTGACGATCTCCCGGTCGGTGCCGCAGATGCCCAGCGCCAGCCCGCGCACCAGCAGGTCGCCTTCGTGCGGCACGGGATCGGGAACCTCTTCGACCCGTAGTGACCCGGGCTGGCTGGTTTTAACCGTTATGGCGCGCATACCGTTCCCCTTCTGAGGCCGTGTACCAGCGCATTTACCCCCGCGCCCAGCCCTTAGGCCGACGGTGCCCCGCGGGCGTTTGCGGTGCTTTGAGAGGGGTGTCGCCTGCACGGGCGTCCAACACCTGAGATACTTGAGGTACCCGGCTACCCCGCCATGACGGCCATCCGCGCAGCATATCCCTCAGGAGGGCCATGAATATCGTCCCTGTACACAGCAGTCACCCGCATGCACGATCATGAAGGTTCAGCCGAAGAAACGCGCCCGAGACGTCTCTCTCGCCTTGACCTACGCCTGTACCGTCAGCGCCCATGAGATGGTCGTCGGCGACCGGCCCGACGTGCCGACCGTGGAACGCGGCACCACCTGGGAGCCCCGGCTGGTCAGCCGCCACCGCGAACTGACCGAGATGTTCGCGCGGCTGTTGCTCGTCCGCCTGCGCGCCCGGGTCGATCGGCTGGCCGCGCTGGAGAGCGAGTGCCGCCGGCGGGCCGCCGAGGCGGCGCTGCCCGGTGCGCTGGCCGGAGTCCTGCGGCACATGGCGAGCGGGCGCGGCCCGGGCGCCGTGGCCGGTTCGGTGCGCTGGCTGTGCTCCCCGGTACGGCGGCGCGACTACCGCCGCGCGCACTCCCTCGCCGCCCACCTCGCCGACCTGGCCCGTACCACAGTGATCGAGGCCGGCGCGGCACGCGACCCGGTGGTCCGCACCCGGCTCCTCGCGGCCACCCGCTACCAGGCCACCCGCGACGTCCTCGACTTCACCCTCGGTGATCCCTCCCTCGCCGGTCCACCCGACCGCCTGCTCGCCGAACTCGACTGGCTCGACACCCACCTACCGCCCCGCGAAGGGCGTTCCTGACCCTGCCCGGGCGGGCCGCCATCATGCATGTGACGCGCGTGCCGCCCCGGGCAGGCCCCTAACTCCCCGGCAACTCCCTGGCAGGCCTGAATCGTCCCTCTCGTCCGGGACGCCGGAACCTGTCAGAGTTATGCGCATGCGATGCACCCAGTGCGATGGCGCCGATCTGGAGCCGGGCTTCATCGAGGACAACGGAGAGGCGTCCCAGGGGTACGGGCGGTGGATCCCAGGTCCGCTGGAACGCGGGATCTTCGGCGGGGCCCGGCGAATGGGCAAGCCGCGCTGGATCATCGACGCGTTCCGCTGCACCCGCTGCTCTCATCTGGAGCTGTTCGTACGCCCGAAGGACTGAACCCCGGCAACCGCGGGCGTCAGAACACGCACACCACGCCGTCGCCGTCGCGATCGACGTACCACTTGTACTCCGGGTGCTCGCCCCTGCGGTAGTTGCCGTGGCCGTGCGCGTTGGCCTCTTCGCAGGTGGCGTACCGGGAGTGCGGCTCGGTGCGCAACCCGACCGGCGCGGACTGCGGCTGAGAATCCACCGGCTGCTGGTTCTGGTTCTGTGCGGGCGGTTGCTGGTTCTGCCCGGAAGGTTGCTGTTGCTGCTCCTGCGCGGGCGGCTGTTGCGTGCCGCCGCCGCCGAGGATCAGCACGATCGGCGTGTCCGTGGTGGCCTGCTGCCCCGCGCCCGGTGACTGCGCTACCACCCGGTACTGGCTCTCCTGGGTGACCTGCGTGCCGTCCGTGGATCGCGCCGTGACGGACGTGAACCCCAGCCGGGTCACCGTGGCCCGCGCCGTGGCCCCGTCCATCCCGGACAGATCGGGCACGGCGACCTGTGCGGCCGCCGGCTGCGAGGGATCGGACACCCCCGGATCGGATGGGACGAACTCCTGCCCTACGTCCGGCTCCGCCGTGGCCACCGGTGTCGGGGTCGCCGGCGTGATGCCGCCCGTGTAGACGATGGCCAGCGCGCCCGCGACCGACAGCACCGCCAGGATGATCCCGATGACCACCAGGGCGATGGCCAGGTGCCTGGGCATCTCGCGGCGCGGCGGCTCCGGCGGAGGCTGCGGCGGTATCCACGGATAGTGCCCGGGAGGCGGATGACTCACCGCGACCTCCCGCGTCGTCTGCTGAGGATTCACTGACCGTGCCAGGGGCTCGCCGACCGTTCTGGCCAACCGTGCTAAAGGTTCGCCAACCGGATTCTAAACGTTTTCAGCTACCAAATCGCCGCTCTCAGCGGCGGATCGGCCGCCCGGGCAGTGCCGAAAGCACGAGTTCGCCGTCGCTCACCACGGCCTCGCCCGCGACGAACACGTGCGCGTATCCGGCCGAGGGACGCGTGCTGTCCTCGTACGTGGACCGGTCGGTGACCGTGGCCGGGTCGAAGACCACCAGGTCGGCGTCACACCCGGCCTGGACGCGCCCCTTGCGGCGCAGCGCGGGCGCCGACTCGCCGAGCACCCGGGCGGGCAGCGTGCTGGCCCGGTGGACCGCCTCCAGCAGCGACAGCGCCCCGGTCTCGCGCACGTAGTGGCGCAGCACCTTGGAGAACGTGCCCGCCGTGCGCGGGTGGGTCACCGCGGCCTTCGGCAGCGGCCAGGCGTACGGGTCAGGGACGCCGGAGGTCCAGGTCAGCGGCATCGCGTCAGAACCGATCACGGTGCTTCCGGCGAGCAGCGCCCGGTCCAGGAAGATCCGGTCGGCGGGCAGCCGCTCGTCCAGGGAGTGGATGATGGCCAGCCCGCCGGGGTCGTCGGCGCGCAGCCTGGCCAGCCGGGCGGCGTCGGCCACGCGTTCGCCGGTCGGGGTGTACACGATCGAACTCGGCGTCATGCCCCACTCGGCCAGCCGCTCGGGGGCCAGGAACGACGCGCCGATGCCGGTCATGCCCGCGCCGTACGGGTACGCCTCGGTGGACACCCGCGCGCCCTCGGCGCGGACCTTCTCCACCAGGCCGAGCACCCGGTCGATCTGCCGCGTGGAGGTGCTGTTGACGTGGCAGTAGTGCATGTGCGCGCCGGTCTCGGCGGCGACCTTGGTCAGCTCCTCGGCTCCGTCGATGAGGATGTCGGGCACGCGTTCGACCAGGTCACGGCTGTGCGTGTAGGTCGGTACGCCCGCCGCCGCGGCCAGTGCGGCCACCGCCGCGTACTCCTCGTGGGCGACGCCGGGCGCGTAGCCCATCAGGATGCCGATGCCCAGCGCGCCGTTGGCCAGCTCGCCGCCGAGCAGCTCCAGGATCTCGTCGAGCGCGCGGCCGGTGGCGGGGGCCTGCCAGCGCGGGTCGCCGACGCGGCTGAGCGTCGCGCCGATGCCGCCGCCGGGCGGCATGCCGCCGATGACCGCCATTCTGGCCTGGGTCCAGGAGGCGGCGAAGCCGAAGTTGAGCGGACGGCCCTCGGCGGTCGCCTCGTCGTACGCCTCGGCCACCGGCGTGGCCCCGGCCTCCAGCTCAAGGGCGGTGGTGACGCCGTCGAGGGCCTGGAGCCGGTGCCCGGCCAGCGTCTGGGCGTGGCTGTGCATGTCGATCCAGCCGGGCGCGACGGCGAGCCCGGACACGTCGAGCGTGCGCCGGCCGTGCAGGGGCGTCGTGGAGACGGCGGTGATGACGTCTCCCGTCACGCCGACGTCGGCCACGGCGTCGAGATTCGTCTCCGGATCGAGGACTCGCCCGCCACGGAGCACCAGATCGTGCGTCTCGGCCACCGGCCGATCATATCCGGGGCCGTTCCGAGGTCCAGGGCATGACCCGCTACGGCTTGTGCCTGGGCATCCAGCGCTCGCCCAGCTCGCGCGCGGTGGGGGCGCTGCCCGGCAGCGGCGTGGCCGGGGCGGGGGCGGCGCGCAGCGCGTCCAGCGTGAGGGTGAGGTAGCGGTGGCGCAGCTCGGAGATCCGCTCGGGTGAGCCGATCTTGATCGCGGTCTGCTGTTCGAGCAGCATGGTCAGGTCGTTCAGCTCGATGTCCGGGCGGATCACCCCGGCGTTCCTGACCGCGTCGAACAGTGCCGTGTTCAGCTCCTCGGCGCGGGCGCTCTCGCGCATGTGGTCGTCGGTGGGCGTGAACGTGCCCGCCAGGTTTTGCGTCAGGGAGTGGGTGTCGGCGTCGGTCAGCCCGCGCAGGAACCCCTCGAACGCGGTCCACGGGTCGCCGCCGCCGTTGAGCACCGCAAGCGCGGCCTCCGCCTCGGCGTTGTAGCGCTTCAGCCCGTCAAGGCAGAGCTTGCGAAGTAGCTCCTCTTTTGAGGGGTATCGCCGGTAGAGGGCACTGATGCCCACTCCGGCGTGCTCGGCGACCGCCGCGATGGGGGCGCTCGGATCGGCCACGAAGACGGCCCGGGCGGATTGCAGGATCACCTCGTCGTTGCGGGCCGCCTGCGCCCGGCGCCCGCTCATGGGTGCGTTCATACGCCCCAGAGTAGCAGTAGAACGAATCATTCCGTTCTGCTAGAGTGAGAGCAGAACGTTCCGTTCCGGATAACTGCCAAGGAGTTCCTGTGATCAAGCCGTTCCGTCTCGACATCCCGCAGGCCGACCTCGACGACCTCCAGGCGCGGCTGGACCGCACCCGCTTCGCCGAGGAGCTGCCCGGCGCCGGCGGTGACTACGGCGTTCCGGTGAGCCGCGTCCGGGCGCTGGTCGAGCGGTGGCGCGACGGGTTCGACTGGCGGGCGCTGGAGGCCCGGATCAACGCCCACCCGCAGTTCACCACCGAGATCGACGGCCACGAGGTGCACTTCCTGCACGTACGCTCGCCCGAGCCGGATGCCTTCCCCCTGGTCCTGACGCACGGCTGGCCCGGCACGATCGTCGAGTACCTGGACGTGATCGGCCCGCTCACCGACCCCCGGGCGCACGGCGGCGACCCGGCCACCGCGTTCGACCTGGTCATCCCGTCCATCCCGGGCTTCGGCCCGTCCGGCCCGACCACCGAGCGCGGCTGGAACCGCTACCGCGTCGCCGCCGCCTGGGCCGAGCTGATGGCCAGGCTCGGCTACGAGCGGTACGGCGCGGCCGGCAACGACGGCGGCTCGTTCGTCTCCCCCGAGCTGGGCCGGATCGCCCCGGACCGGGTGGCGGGCGTCCACGTCACGCAGATCTTCTCCTTCCCCTCCGGCGACCCCGCAGAGCCGGCCGACCTGACCGAGGACGAGCAGGCGGCCATCGCGCACCTGCAGTGGTTCTGGGAGAACATGGGGGCCTTCAACCAGCTTCAGGCCCAGCAGCCGCAGACCCTCGCGCACGCCATGGCCGACTCCCCGGCGGGCGTGGCGGGCTGGTTCGGGCAGCTTCTCGGCGAGGACGTCGAGCCGGACTTCGCGCTGGCCAACATCGCGATGCACTGGCTGTGCGGCACCACGGCCTCCTCGATGCGCTTCTACTACGAGGACGCCAAGGCCACCCCGCCCACCGGGCCGACGACCGTGCCGATCGGGCTGGCGCAGTTCGGCGACGACTTCAAGTCGATCCGCAGGTTCGCCGAGCGCGACCACGCGCGCATCGCCGCCTGGAACACCTACGACCAGGGCGGCCACTACGCCGCCCACCAGGTCCCCGAGCTACTGGCCGGCGACGTCCGCGCGTTCTTCGCCGGTCTGCGCTGACCCGGTTTGTGCTGACCCGGTTTGTGCTGACCCGGTGTGTGCTGACCGTTCGCGATCTCCGGGGCCCAGGAGGGCTTCGGCGAGCCGCCGGTAGTACGGCTCGATCTGGTCGTAGGAGGCGTCGGCGAGGGCGGGGGAGCGGACCACCGACCGAGCCACGCTGATGCCGAGGACGAGGGCCCCGAGCAGCTCCGCGCGCAGCGCGGGGTCGGGGCCCTCGACCAGTTCTTCCAGGCCCTTCATGAAGCCGCCGCAGATCTGCTCCTGCATCCGCCGGTGCGCGGGCTCGTGGGCGGAGGAGCGCAGCATCGCCACGAACGGGTGCTCGCCGCCGGTCTGCCGCCAGTCCTGGGACACCACCGAACGCAACAGCAGGTAGGGCAGGTCACCGGCCGGACCGTCGAGCACGGCCGCGCCCTCCTGGCCGCCCGCGTTGGCCACCTCGTCGAACAGGCCCTGCTTGGAGCCGAAGTAGCGGAAGATCAGGGTGGCGTCCACCCCGGCGTCGCGGGCGATGTCCCGGACGCTCGCGGCCTCGTACCCCTCGCGGGTGAAACGGACCCTCGCCGCCGCCAGCAGCGCGGCCCGTGTGGCCTCCCGGTCGCGTCTGCGTCCTTCGCCCATCGGCCGTCCCTTCCGTCATCGATCGTTGACATGTTAGCCGCCGGTCCCGTACGTTCACCTTTGTCAGCGTTCGATGACTTACCTTAGAGGTGGGCCGATGAGCACCTATGTCATGACCGGCACCGATGGCATCGCGCGGGCGATGGCCCTGGCCAGGCTGCGCGCGGGCGACACCGTGGTGGTCGTCGGCCGCAGCGCCGAACGTGGGAAGAGCCTGCTCGACGCGGGGGACGCGGTGTTCCTGCGGGCCGATCTCAGCCTGGTCGCCGAGACCCGCCGGGTGGCCGGCGAGATCGCCGAGCGCTTCCCGGTGATCGACGGCCTGGTGATGTGCGCGCAGCACGGGCGAAGCACCCGCCTGGAGACGGCCGAAGGGCTGGAGAACACGTTCGCGCTGTACTACCTGAGCCGTCACATCCTCGCCGACGCGCTCGCCGTGCCGCTGGAGCGGGCCGCGCGGCCCGTCGTACTGAACGTGTGCGCTCCGGGGGTGGACGCGGGGGAGATCCACTGGGGCGATCTCCAGCTCCGCGACGGCTACGCCATGATGACCGCGATCCTGCAGGCCAGCAGGCTGAACGACCTGCTCGGCGTCGCCCACGGCGCCCGGCCCGGCCGCACCCGCTACGTGCTGGTCAACCCGGGCGGCGTGGCGACCAGCTTCTCCGGGGAGTACGACGCCGAGACCGTCGCCGCGATCGAACGCGCCCGCGCGGTCGCCCAGCCGGTCGACGAGGCCGTCGTGCCGATCCTCGCCCTGCTCACCGACCCGCCCGCCGACCAGGTCAGCGCCTACGTCCAGGGCGAGCGGATCGCCATGGACGGCCCCGCCTTCGACCCCGCCGCCGCCGGACGGCTGCGCACGCTGACCGGCGACCTGCTCAGCCGGGTGTGATCCGCGGAGCGTCGTACGGCAGCAGTTCTTCGGCGCGCAGCGCGAGCAGGATGTCCGGGCGCACCAGATCGGCCGCCGAACCCGCGCCGAGCAGCGTCAGAATGCGGCGAACGCGGTAGCTGACGGTGTTCTCGTGGATGGCCAGCCGCTGGGCGGTGACCCGCGTGGACAGCCCGGTGGTCAGGAACACCCGCAGCGTCTCGATCAGCGCCGGGCTGGGCCGCAGCGGGCGCAGGATGGTGTCGGCCAGCAGCCGGGCGTCCAGCGGGTTGCCGAGCAGCAGCACCTCGGGCACGACCCGCTCGAACGGCACCACCACCCGGTCGGCCCGCGTCCGCAGGCCCGCCTCCAGCGCCGACATCGCCTCCCGGCACGACCCGCCCGCCTCGCCCAGCCGGGGACGCGGCTCGCCCAGGCCGATGACCAGGCCCTCCGGCACCCCCGGGCGGGTGGCCGCGCGGGCGAACGCGTCGGCGATGCCCGGCGAGTCGGCCAGTACCAGCAGCAGCGTGGAACCCCGGGCCCCGACGAGCAACCGGCTGCGCAGCCGTGGCGTCACCGCGTCCAGGATGATCCGCTGGGCGCGGGTGAGGGCCAGCGCCCCGGCGTCTGGGGGCAGCCCGATCGCCGCCGCCCGGTGCGGCACCTGGGCGGGCACGCCGACCAGGCGGGCGCGTTCTTCGACGTCGGCCGGGTCCAGCGGTTCGCCGCCGGCCAGCCGGGAGACCAGGTCGGTGGCGATCTGGTCCAGGTGGCCCGCCGACTCGGTGCGGGTGGTCCGGTACGCGTCGATGGACGCCTCGGCCAGCGCGTCGGTGGCCGAGGCCAGCCGGTGCGACAGGTCGATCAGGCCCACGGTGTCGAGTGGCGGGCCGGCCGCCGCGAAGCGTTCCAGCAGCTCGCGTTCGGCGGCGTGCCAGGAGGCGACCACGCCTTCCACCGGCACGCCCTGGATGGCCCGGCGCTGGCCGAGGGCCGCCGCCGGGGCCAGCTCCTCGCCGCGCGGCAGGCGGCGCGCGGCCACGGCGGTGAGCAGCGCGCGGACGTTGAGCGCCACCACGTTCGCCAGGTCCTCGACGTCCATCCGGGCGTCGTCGTAGCCGGGCAGATGGCCCCAGACGGCGGACACGAGCACGGCGGCGATATCGTCGGCCTGCTGGTGGAGAAGCCGGGCCCGTTGTGTCAGATCCACAAACGCCCCCTTACCAGATTCACGTCGGTCCACGTAGTGGGGTCGCCAGGCATATCTGACTATGGATTATCACAGGCCCCCAGCGAAAGGACCGCCCATGAGCGAAGAGGCGGCGGGCCGCCACCGGCTCGCCACCGACCTCGACGACCACGCCCTGGAGCCCGTTCCGCGCGAACGGCGCAAGTCGCTGACCCAGATGATCATCGTGCAGATCGGCTGGAACATCAGCGTCAGCAGCTTCCTGGTGGGCGGCGTCGTCGGCGGAGGTACGAGCTTCGGCGAGGGAATGGCCGCGGTCGTGGTCGGCAACCTCGTCCTGGTGGCCGTCTCGGCCCTGGTCGGACTGGTCGGCTATCGCACCGGCCTGTCCAGCTACCTGGCCGCCCGCGCGGTCTTCGGGCGGCACGGCGCGGTGGTGGTCTCGCTGCTGCTCGGGGTCATCGCGATGGGCTTCATCGGCGTGCTGATGGACACCTGGGGCGGCGCGGTCAACAAGCTGATCCCGGCGATCCCCTCGTGGGCGTTCGTGCTGCTGTTCGCGGTCGCCATCACCTCCACGTCGATCTTCGGCATCAAGGGCCTGGCCAGGTTCTCCGCCATCGCGGTGCCGATCGAGATCGCCATCGCGCTGGTCGCGCTGGTCAAGATCGGCGGCGGCGACGGCGGGTTCGGCGACGTGTTCGCGTACGTCCCGGCGGTGCCGATCGGGTTCGCCACCGCCGTGGGCGCGGTCATCGCCACCTGGGTCACCGGGGCGGCCCTGATCGGGGACGTCTCCCGCTACGCCACCCGGCCGCGCGACGTGCTGATCTCCAGCTTCTGCGGGTTCGTGGTCGGCGCTGGGGTGTTCGAGACGATCGCCACCGTGTCCGCGATGAAGGTCGGCAACAGCAACTTCGTGCTGGTCATGCAGGGCCTCGGGCTGCTCGCCCCGGCCGCGGTGATGCTGGTGCTGGCGCTGTGGAACACCGCCGACAACAACCTCTACTCCGCCTCGCTGGCCTTCACCAACGCCTCCAACTCGCTGCGGTGGCCGATCCGCAAGCCGGTGTGGAACGTGGTGGCCATCGTGATCGCGGTGGCGGTGGCGTTCGCCGGGCTGGCCGACTCGTTCCTGACGTTCCTCACCATCATCGCGCTGGTCGCGCCGCCGTTCGCGGGCGTGATGATCGCGCACTTCTGGGTGCTGGCCCGCCGCGGCACGGGCCGCGAGCTGCTGGAGTCCGCGCCCGGCGTACGGGTGGAGGCACTGGCGGCGTGGCTGATCGCGGCGGTGCTGTCCAAGTTCACCGACGTGCTGCTGGCGGACGCGATCGAGGGACTGGTGTACGGGTTCGTCTGTTATGCGCTGCTCGGCCTGGCCGTGCAGGCGGCCCGGCGCGGTCAAGCGGCGCCCGCCGTGCAGAGAGGAGAGTCATGAGGTTCGGGCTCGGGGTGCCGACCGGCACCGAGGGGCTGATGTATCCGGTCCCGTACGCCGACGCCGAGCAGGCCGTACGGCTGGCCGTCGAGGCCGAACGGCTCGGCTTCGACTCGGTGTGGGGCAACGACCACGTCACCACCCAGGCGTACGTCCGCGCGGAGTTCGCCGAACCGCCGCGCTACTACGACCCGTTCGCCTACCTCAGCTACGTCGCCGCGCTCACCGAGCGGATCAGGCTGGCCACCGCGATCATGGTGCTGCCGTTCCGCAACCCGGTGGTGGCCGCCAAGCAGGCCGCCACCCTGGACCGGCTGTCCGGCGGCCGGGCGGTGCTCGGCGTCGGGATCGGCGCGTACCGGGAGGAGTTCACCGCGATGAACCCCGGCGTGCCGATCAACCGGGGCGAGCACGCGGCCGAGGCGCTGCGGGCGCTGACCGCGCTGTTCACCGAACGCCGGGCGAGCTTCAAAGGCCGATGGGTGAACTTCGAGGACGTCGAGTCCTCCCCCAAGCCGGTCGCCCGGCTGCCGATCCTGTCCGGCGGCAACGCGCCCGGCTCCAAGACCCGCGCCGCCCTGTACGCCGACGGCTGGCTGCCCGCCTGCCTGACCCCGCAGGAGGCGGCCAAGGGGCTCGCCGAGATCCGGGCCCAGGCCGAGGCGGCCGGACGCGGCCCGCTGCCCGCCGACTTCGAGGTGGCCCTGCAGGTCGCGGTGTGCGTCGCGCCCACCCAGGAGGAGGCGTGGCGCAAGTTCCGGGCCTCGCAGCTCCACACGCACATGGTGTCGCTGTCCAAGACGACGCTGAAGGACCAGGGCGTGGCCGACCTCGCCGCGCGCAACCTGATCGGCACGCCGCAGAGCGTGGCCGAGCGGATCGAGGAGTACCGCGCGGCCGGGGTGAACACGCTGGCCGGGCTGCTGTTCGCGGCCAACACGGTGGAAGAGACGCTGGACGCCATGACGGAGTTCAGTGAGGTGATCATGTGAAGGAGGCTCTGATCGACTCCCCCCTTGCGCCCCCGGACATCGACGAACGCCGGCTCGCCGCCGACCGGCTGGCCCGGCTGCGCGCGGCGCTGGCCGCGGCCCCGTTCGACGCGGTGGTGCTGACCAGCGCGGAGAGCGTGTTCTACGCCACCGGCTACCGGGCCGTGGCCACGCCGCTGTTCCGCGCGCACCGGATGGCCGCCGTGGTCACCGGCGATGACCTGTGGCTGGTCTGCCCGGCCGCCGACACCGCTCCCGCCGCCGATCTCGGGGTCCCCGAGGACCGGCTGATCCCCTACGGCCGGTTCTACTTCGAGTCGGCGGCGGGTTCCACCCTCGCCCTGGCCGCCGACCGGCACCAGGGGCTCGCGGCGGCGCTCGGCACGGCCGTGGGCGCGATGGGGCCGCGGCTGAAGTACGCCGTGGAGGCCCCCGAAGAGGGCCTGCTCGACGTCCCCGCCACGGACGCGACCGCCTGGATCGCCGAGGTGCGCGGCGTGAAACTGCCCGGCGAGGTCGAACTTCTGCGTTACGCCGCCCGGCTGGCCGAGTCCGCCGTCGAGGCGGCGCTGGCCGCCGCCGGGCCCGGCGTCACCGAACGCGACCTCGCGGCGGCCGTCGCGGCCACCATGGTCGCGGGCGGGGCCGAGCCGAGGTTCCTGGTGGCGACCACCGGCCCGCGTACCGCGCTGGCCGACGCGCAACCGACCGGACGGCAGTGGCAGCCGGGCGAACTGGCCCGGTTCGACGTCGGCTGCGTCTACCAGGGCTACTGGTCGGACATCGGGCGCACCGCCGTACTCGGCGAGCCCGGTGAACGGCAGACCCGCCGCTACGCCGCGATCCTGGCCGGGCTGGACGAACAGCTCGCCCTCGCCCGCCCGGGGGTGCCCGCCGAGGAGGTCTTCGAGGTCGCCATGGGCGCGGTGCGCCGCGGCGGCGTGGACCCCTACCGCCGCCAGCACTGCGGCCACGGCATCGGCACCGCCGTGTACGAGCCGCCGATCATCGCCCCCGGGGCCGCGACGCCGCTGGTCACGGGCATGACGTTCTGCTTTGAGACGCCATATTATGAACTGGGATGGGGCGGCATGATGGTGGAAGACGCCCTGGTCGTCACCCCCGGCGGGGTCGAGCGGTTCACCCGCTCCCCGCGGGCGCTGCCGGTGGTGGCGGCATGAGCGACGTCCGTTATCTCGGCAGGCTGACCTGCCTGCGCTGTGGCACCGGCTACCCCGACCCGAGCGTGGCGCTGATGGGCCGGGGCTGCCCGGCGTGCGAGCGGGACGGCGTACCGGCCAACGCGCTGCCCGATTATGAGATCCCGGCCATCGGGGAGCTGCCCGTCGATGACGGGCAGCCCGGCCTGTTCCGGTATCGGGCGCTCCTTCCGCTTTCCCAGGAAACCCCCGCGGTGAGTCTGGGGGAGGGCGGCACTCCCCTCGTCGCTCTCCCCCGGACCGCCGATCGGCTGGGCCTGGCCTCGGTCCACCTCAAGGACGAGACCCGCAACCCGACCTGGTCCTACAAGGACCGGCTGGCCGCGGTCGCGGTGACCAAGGCCGCCGAGCTGGACGCGCCCGCCGTGGTCGTGGCCAGCACCGGCAACCACGGGGCGGCCGTCGCCGCCTACGCGGCCCGCGCCGGGCTGCGCTGCGTGGTGCTGACCGTCGCCTCGGTGCCGGACACCATGAAGACGCTCATGCAGGTCTATGGGGCCGGGGTGGTGGCGCTGGAGCGTCCCGCCGACCGGTGGGTGCTGATGCGCCGCCTGGTCGAGGAGCGCGGCTGGCTGCCGCTGTCCGGGCACGCGAGCCCGCCGGCGGGCTCGCTCGGGTACGGCGTGGACGGCTACAAGACCATCGCCTACGAGATCGCCGCGCAGCTCGGCCGGGTGCCGGACTACGTGGTGGTGCCGGTGTCCTACGGCGACGGGCTGGCCGGGATCTGGCGCGGGTTCGCCGACCTGGTGGCCCTCGGGGTGACCGACCGGCTGCCCCGGCTGGTGGCCGCCGAGCCGTTCGGCCCGTACGGCGACGCGCTGGCCAAGGGCGCGGACGTCGCCGGGCCAGTGCCGGTCACGCCGTCCGTGGCGTTCTCGACGGCCTCGCCGTTCGGCACGTACCAGGGCCTCGCGGCGCTGCGCGCCACCGGCGGGCTGACCGTCGGCGTGCCGGACAACGACCGCATCATGGACGCCCAGCGCCGGTTCGGCCGGGAGGCCGGGCTGTACCTGGAGGCGTCCTCGATCACCACGTTCGCCGCGCTGGAGGAGCTGGCCGGGCGCATCCCGGCGGGCTCGGACGTGGTGCTGATCGGCTCGTCCACCGGGCTCAAGGACGTCGGGTCCACCGCCGCCGGGCAGCGTCCGGTCCAGGTCGTGGAACCGACCCCCGGCGCGATGGACCGGGCGCTCGGGTGAGGCTCGCGTTCTCGATCTCCGGCCACCGTGCGGCGGGCGACGCCGTACGGGTCGCGCGGGCCGCCGAGCAGGCCGGGTGCGACACCGTGTGGATCACCGAGGACTACTGCGAACGCGGCGCGTTCGCGCTGGCCGGGGCCATCGCGGCGGTCACCGAGCGGGTGCGGATCGGGATCGGCGTGATCAACCCCTGGACCCGGCACCCCGCGCTGATCGCCATGGAACTGGCCGCGCTGGACGAGGTGAGCGAGGGCCGGGCGGTGCTCGGGCTGGGCGCGAGCAATCCGCGCTGGATGAGCGACCAGCTCGGCATCCCGTTCGACCGGCCGATCGGGCGGCTGACCGAGTCGGTGGACCTGGTCCGCGCGCTGATGACCGGCGAGCCGGTACGCCACCACGGCGCGCACTTCCAGGTGGAGGCCACGCTGGCCTTCACCCCGCCGCGCACCCGCCCGCCGATCGTCCTCGGCGTCAAGGGGCCGCGGGCGCTGGCCATGGCGGCGGAACGGGCCGACGGGCTGCTGCTGTCGATTCTGTCGTCCGCGCCGTACGTGGCCTCGGTACGCGAGCGCGTCGGCGCGGACCTGGAACTGTCGGCATATGTCGGGCTGTCGGTGGACGACGCCGACCCGGCCGCCGCCCGCGACCGCGCCCGCGCCGGGGTCGCCACGTACCTGGGCGTGCACGGCGACCACGAGATCACCCGGACCGCCGGGCTGGACCCGGAGCGCTGCGCCGCCTTCCGGGCCGGGTGGCGCGCCGGCGCGCCCCGTACCGACCTGGTGGACGACGTCCTGCTCGACGTCTTCACCGCGGCGGGGACCCTCGGCGACGCGGCCCGCCATCTGCGCGGACTCGCCGACGCCGGGCTCGACGTGGCCGTCATCCGCGACGCCCCCGAAACCGATCCCACGACTCTGCTGCGTACCGCGTCCGTCGCGCTGGGCCGGTGAGCCTGAGACCTTCCTCGGTGCCGCCTCGGCCGCGCCGGGTCGGCGAGCCTGCCCGGAAACGGCCCTGAGCTGCGGTTACGATCGCCGGGTTCGGCCGTTTCGCGGGGGAGACGGCTGGTCGGTTCTGGTCCGGGCGCGGGGGCGTAGGTGAACTGAGCGGATGCTGCTTGCCGTGGCCGCCTTCTTCGCCGCCGCCGTGCTCGCGCCCACCGCGCTGCGCACGCTGGGACTGCGGGCCTTCTGGCTGGTCGCGCTGGTACCCGCCGCCGTCACCCTGTGGGCGCTCGCCGTGCCCGTGCCGCACGAGCAGGTCGTGCCGTGGGTCCCTCAGCTTCAGGTCCAGCTCGCCTTCCGGATGGACACCCTCGGCCTGGTGATGACCCTGATCGTGGCGGGCATCGGCGCGCTGATCCTGGTCTACTGCGGGGGCTACTTCACCCCGGGCGCGCCGGGGCTGCCCGCCTTCGCCGGGGAGTTCACCGCGTTCGCCGGGGCGATGCTCGGCCTCGTACTGGCCGACGACCTCATCCTGCTCTACGTCTTCTGGGAACTCACCACCGTCTTCTCCTACCTGCTGATCGGCTACGACGCCGAGGACCGCACCAGCAGGCGGGCCGCGCTCACCGCGATCGTCGTCACCGCGGCGGGCGGGCTGACCATGCTCTCCGGGCTGATCCTGCTCGGGCTGCGCGCGGGCACGTTCCGGATCTCGGAGATCCTGGCCGCGCCGCCCGCGGGCCCGGTCGCGTCGGTCGCCCTGGCGCTGATCCTGGTGGGCGCGCTGAGCAAGTCGGCGCTGGTGCCGTTCCACTTCTGGCTGCCCGGCGCGATGGCCGCGCCCACCCCGGTCAGCGCCTACCTGCACGCGGCGGCCATGGTCAAGGCCGGGGTCTACCTGGTGGCCCGGCTGGCTCCGGCGTTCGCCGCCGATCCGGTCTGGCGGCCGGTCGTGCTGGTCTTCGGCGGGGTCACGATGCTGGTGGGCGCGTGGCGGGCGCTGCGCAAGCACGACCTGAAGCTGCTGCTGGCCTTCGGGACGGTCAGCCAGCTCGGGTTCCTGACCGCGCTGCTGGGCGCGGGGGGCCGGGCCGCCGCGCAGGCGGGGGCGTACCTGCTGATCGCGCACGCGGTGTTCAAGGCCGGGCTGTTCATGGTCGTCGGCATCGTGGACCACGCCACCGGCACCCGCGACCTGCGCAAACTCAGTGGCGTGGGGCGGTCCATGCCGATCACCCGCGCGGCGGCGGTGCTGCTGGCGGCGTCCATGGCCGGGGTGCCGCCGCTGGCGGGGTTCGTCGGCAAGGAGGCGGCCTTCGCGGCCTTCCTGTCCGACGGGGTGGTGCTGACGGTCCTGGTGGCGGGGTCGGCGCTGACCGTCGCCTACAGCCTGCGGTTCGTGTGGGGGGCGTTCGCGGACAAGGGCGTCCGGCCCGTCGTGGTACACCCTCCGGGGGCGGTGCCGGCCGGGCCCGTGGTGCTGCTCGCGGTGCTGAGCCTGCTGCTCGGGCCGCTCGCGCCGGTCATCGACGGGTGGCTTGCCGGGTACAGCGCGGTCTATCCGGCGGGAACCGCGGACGAGCCGCTGGCGCTGTGGCACGGGTTCACCGTGCCGCTGCTGCTGTCCGCCGTGGTGCTGGCCGTGGGCTTCGTGCTGTTCCTGGGGCGTCCCCTCGTGGCCCGCGTACAGAACTCGCTGCATCCGCCGATCGACGCCGAGCGGACCTTCCGGCTGATCATGCGCGGCCTGGACCACGCCGCCGACCAGGCCACCCGGTTCACCCAGCGCGGCTCGCTGCCGGTCTACCTGCGTTACATCCTGTCCGCGCTGCTGGTGCTGCCCGGCGCGGCGCTGGTGTCGGGGCTGCCCTGGCCGGGGGCGGCGCGGGTCTGGTACGTCCCCGCGGAGATCATCGTGGCCGGGCTGGTGTGCCTGGCCGCGTTCGCCACCACCCTCCAGTCCTGGCGGATGCCCGCCGTGATGTGCGCGGCGGTGACCGGCACCGGCACGGCGACCATGTTCGTCCTGCACGGCGCGCCCGACCTGGGGCTCACGCAGTTCCTCACCGAGACGGTCACGCTGGTGGCGTTCGTGCTGGTACTGCGCAGGCTGCCGCCCCGGTTCGTGGAACGCCAGTACGTCGGCATGCGCCGGGTCAACGCGGCGCTCGGCGTGGCGTCCGGGCTGCTGATCGCCGCGATGGGCTACGTCGCCGTCAACGCCCGCACCCAGGTCCCGATCTCCGCCGCCTACCCCGACGCCGCCGAGGCGGCCGGGGGCGCCAACATCGTCAACATCGCCCTGGTGGACCTGCGCGCCTGGGACACCATGGGGGAGAGTTCGGTCCTGCTGATCGCGGCGGCGGGGGTGACCGGGCTGATCTACGTACGTCGCCGGCCGAGGCTGCCGAGGACGGTCGATGCGCCCGGCGGCACCTGGTCGCTGCCCGGCCTGCGCTCCTTCGGCGAGCCGCCTGCGGACGCCGAGGCCACCACCTGGCTGCGCGGCAGCGAGACGCTGTCCCCCGAACGCCGGTCGATCATGTTCGAGGTGGTCGCGCGGACGATCTTCCACCCGATGCTGGTGCTGTCGATCTACCTGCTGTTCAGCGGGCACGGCACGCCCGGCGGGGGGTTCGCCGCCGGGCTGGTGGCCGGGCTCGCGCTGACCGTCCGGTACCTGGCCGGGGGCCGCTACGAACTCGCCGAGGCCATGCCGATCGGCCCCGGCGTCTGCCAGGGCACCGGCCTCGGGGTGATGGCCGTGACCGGGCTGACCGGGCTCGCGCTCACCGGCAGCGTGCTGCGCGAGACGGTGCTGCACTGGCGGCTGCCGGTGCTCGGCGACGTCCACCTGGTCACCTCGCTCGCGTTCGACATCGGGGTCTACCTGGTGGTCATCGGCGTGGTGCTCGACGTACTGCGGGCCATGGGCGACGAACTGGACCGGCAGGTCGAGGAGGAGGGCGAGGAGGTGATCACTCCATGAGCGGCCCGGACCTGATGGTCCTCGCCACGGTGGCGACGCTGGGCGGCGCCGGGATCTACCTGCTGCTGGAACGCAGCCTGACCAGGATCGTGCTCGGCGTGGTGCTGATCGGCAACGGGGCCAACCTGTTCATCCTGCTGTCCGGCGGGGTCACCGGCAGGCCGCCGATCCGGGGGCTGTTCGGCTCGGAGGGCATCAGCGACCCGCTGCCGCAGGTGATGATCCTCACCGCGATCGTGATCACGCTGGCGCTCACCGCCTTTCTGCTGTCCCTTTCGCACCGGGCCATGCGGCTGACCGGCGACGACGAGGTACGCGACGACGAGGAGGACCGCAGGGTCATCGCCCGCGTGGAACGCGAACTGGCCAGGCACCGGGTCCGCGAGGAGGTCGAGCGGATGCGCCGGATCCACGCGGAGGAGGGGTTCCGGGCGGGGCTGCGGGCGCGGCTCGGGCTGCGCGGCACGGTACGGCGCGAGCGCAGGGACCTGCGCAGGCGGATGCGCGAGGAGTGGGAGCGCCAGATGGCCGCTGACGACCCCGAGGGCGGCGTGGACACCACGATGGGCGAGGACTCGTCATGAACAACGTGCTCGTCCCGCTGCCGGTGGTGTTGCCGCTGCTGGCGGCGGGGCTGCGGCTGGCGCTCGCGCAGCGGCTGGTCCGGGTGCAGCGCGGGATCAGCGTCGCCGTGCTCGCGGCCGTCGTGGTGATCGCCGCCGTACTCGTCTACCAGACCGACCGCTACGGCCCGCAGACCATGCACCCCGGCGGCTGGCCCGCGCCCATCGCGGTGATGCTGGTCGTGGACCGGCTGGCCGCGCTGATCCTGCTGGTCTCCGGCGTGATCACGCTGTGCGTCCTGATCTACGCGATCGGCCAGGGCGCGTCCGACAATGACGAGAGCACCCCGCTGGCGATCTTCCACCCGTCGTTCCTGGTCCTGCTGGCGGGGGTGGCCGACGCGTTCATGGCGGGCGACCTGTTCAACCTCTATGTCGCGTTCGAGATGCTGCTGACCGCCAGCTACGTGCTGATCACGCTGGGCGGGACCCCGGCCCGGGTGCGGGCCGGGATGACGTACGTCGTGGTCGGCATCCTGTCCTCGGTGATCTTCCTGATCGGGGTCGCGCTGTGCTACGCGGCGACCGGCACGCTGACCCTGGCCCAGCTCGCCGTACGCCTCGCGGACCTGCCGCCCGACGTCCGGCTGGTGCTCCAGCTGACCCTGCTGGTGGCCTTCGGCATCAAGGCGGCGGTCTTCCCGCTGTCGGCCTGGCTGCCGGACAGCTACCCGACCACCCCCGCGCCGATCACCGCCGTGTTCGCCGGGCTGCTGACCAAGGTCGGCGTGTACGCGATCATCCGCGTCCAGACGCTGCTGTTCCCCGGCGAGGCGCTGACCGGGCTGCTGCTGATCGCGGCGGCCTGCACGATGCTGATCGGCATTTTGGGCGCGGTCTCGCAGACCGACATCAAGCGGACGCTGTCCTTCACGCTGGTCAGCCACATCGGGTACATGGTGTTCGGGATCGCGCTGGCCTCCCGGGCCGGGATCGCCGGGGCGATCTTCTACGTGGCCCACCACATCACCGTGCAGACCACGCTGTTCCTGGTCGCCGGGCTGGTGGAACGGCGCGGTGGCAGTACGTCGATGGACCGCCTCGGGGGGCTGGCCCGGGTGTCGCCGCTGGTGGCGGTGCTGTTCTTCATCCCGGCGATGAACCTTTCCGGCATACCACCGCTGTCTGGATTTATTGGGAAACTGTGGCTGTTGCGGGCGGGCGTCCAGGAGGGCACCTGGCCCGCGTACGCGCTGGTCGGGGTCGCGCTGCTGACCAGCCTGCTCACGCTCTACACGATGTGCCACCTGTGGAACCGCGCGTTCTGGGGCGACCGGGGCAAACTCCCGGAACGCGGCCAGATCATCGAGGGGCGGCGCGGGCTCAGCGGCACCGGCATCGTGGCCACCGCCGCCCCCGGCACCATGGCGGGCACGGCGGCGGCCCTGATCGTCTTCGCGACGGCGTTCACGGTCGCGGCCGGTCCGATGACCGGCTACATCGAACGCGCCGCCACCGAACTCCTCGACCGCCGCGCCTACCTGGCGGCGGTGCTGCCATGAGGATCGCCGCGCCGGTCGTCGGCATGGCCGTCATCTGGGTCCTGCTGTGGGGCAACCTCTCGTTCGCCAACGTGCTGTCCGGCCTGGCCGTCGGCCTGCTGGTGGCCGCGCTGTCCCGGCTGCCGCACGTCGGCGCGGGCGCACGCGTACGGATCGGCGGCTGCCTGCGGCTGCTCGGCTGGTTCGTGCTCGACATGGCCCGGTCCGGCACGCGGGTCGGCTGGCAGGCCCTGCGCCCGGGCCCGCCGCCGGTCAACGCGGTGATCGCGGTGGCGCTGCGCACCCAGAGCGACCTGACCATGGTGTTCACCGCGCTGGCGCTGTCCGCGCTGCCCGGCAGCCTGGTGGTGGAGGTCAGGAGGTCCAGGCAGACGCTGTACGTCCACGTGCTCGGCGTGGACGAACAGGGCGGCCTGGACAAGGCCCGGCAGGACGCGCTCGACCTGGAGAAGCGGGTCATTCGGGCGATCGGTACGGCGGACGACAGAAGGGAAGTCCTGTGACGGCGGTCGTGGGGGTGTGCGCCGGGCTGCTCGGCCTGGCCGGACTGCTGGCGATGATCCGGCTGATCACCGGCCCCAGCCGGCTGGACCGGGCGCTGGCGCTGGACGTGCTGATCGCGGTGACCGTGGTCGGGATCGGGCTGGAGGCGGCCTACCACCGCTACACCGCCACGCTGCCGATCCTGCTGGTGGTCTCCATCGTGGGGTTCGTCGGGTCGGTGTCGGTGGCCCGCTTCGCGGTGCGCAGGAACAGCGAGTGAGCGTCGTACCGGACGTACTGGTGGCGGTGCTGCTGCTGCTCGGCGCGCTGTTCTCGCTGACGGCCGGGGTGGGGCTGCTGCGCTTCCCCGACACCCTGGCCCGGCTGCACACCGGAGCCAAACCACAGGTCATCGGGCTGATGGCGACCCTGATCGCGATCGGGCTGCGGGCGGAGGCGCCGCTGGACATCGGGATCCTGCTGCTGGTCGCCATATTCCAGCTGATGACGGCCCCGGTGGCGGCGCACATGGTGGGGCGGGCGGCGTACCGATCCGGGCGGGTGCGGGCGGACCTGCTGATGACCGACGAACTCAGCCGTGACCTGTCGGAGTCGTGATCGGGGCCACGCGCGGGGCGGCCAGGCGGAGGTAGTCGTCGGTGGCCAGGGCGATGGAGCGATCCAGACGGGCGGCGTTGAAGTACAGCTCGGGGGCCTTCTCCAGCTCCGGATCGGCGATCAGCTCCAGCCTGGGGTGGTAGCTGAAGGGCAGCACCGTGCCGCTGACGCTCCCGGCCAGCTCCTCGGCCTTGGCGCGGTCGGCGAAGGTGGCGTACGTGCCGTCGAGCAGGGCCTTCACCGCCTGGACGTCCAGCCGGGCGGTGCCGGGGACGACCGCCAGGACGTACCTGGTCTGCTTCTTGCCGATCTTGACCATGACGACCAGGCACTTGGCCGCGTGCGCGACATCGTGCCCGCGCATGGCGCTGACCACCTCGGTACGCCCCTCGGGCGGATGGTCGATCAGCCGGTAGCGCGCTCCGGCCGCGTCCAGGTCGGTGATCAGCCGCTCGTAGAGCCCTTCTGACGTCGCCACCTCACCACTCACCGCTCAGCAACTCCTTCGCCTCGGAAATACGGTCCTCGTCGCGCTGGTAGAACACCCACTGCTTGATCTTCTTGCCGCGCAGCAGCCCGGCCTGCGCGAGCACCTTCAGATGCTCGCCGCAGGTCGGCTGGCTCACACCCAGCTTCTGGGCGATGAACAACGAGCAGACCCCGTCGCGTACGAGATCGCCGTCGCGCTGCGGGGGGAAGTGGCTCTCGGGATCGCGCAGCCACTCCAAGATCAATAGACGCTTGTCGTTGGCCAGCGCCTTCACCAGATCGACGTCCAGCATTAAGGCATTATGGCAATTAGCTAATTGCCTGTCTAGGCTGGCTTGTCACGCAGAGGGGAGTACGTCGGCCCAGGGCGGGTTCGCCCCGGCGACCGAGCAGGTCAGCGCGGCCACCCGGGCCGCGAAGCCGACCGCCTCGCGTACCTGGCCGATCTCCAGGCCGGTCAGTCGGCCGCCGAGCAGTTGCTCGCCGTTCAGCCAGTGCAGCAGCCCGGCCGTGAACGCGTCGCCCGCCCCCACCGTGTCCACCACCGCGACCCGGAACCCCGGCACCGACACCCGCTCCCCGCGCAACGACGCCACCGCGCCCTCCGCGCCCCTGGTCACCACCACCAGTTCGGCCCCGGCCGCATGCCACTCGTCGCAGGCCCGCTCGATCGACCAGCCCGGGTAGAGCAGGGCGAGATCGTCATCGCTCAGTTTCAGCACGTCGGCGAGGGCGCACCAGTACGGGAGCCGGTCGCGCAGCCCGTCCAGGGTGACCAGGGGCAGCCGGACGTTCGGGTCGATCGAGATCGTCGCCCGATACCGGGCCGCCTCCGCGAACTCCTCGATCACCCGCCCACCGGGCGCCCTGCCCAGCGCGATCGAACCGGTGTGCAGGCACACCGTCTCGTCCAGGACGTGCGCGGGCAACTCCTCGGCGGTCCACTGCCAGTCGGCGGTGCCCTCGGCGTGGAAGGAGTACGCGGCTCCGCCTCGCTCGTCGAGGGTCGCGACGGCGAGCGTACTGGGCTCGGCGGCCCGCACGCTGCCGGTCAGCTTCACCCCCGATGACGTCAGCCGGTCCCGGAACGCCCTGGCGAACACATCACCGGAGAACCGGCCCAGAAACCGGGTCCGCGTACCGAGGCGGGCCAGCGCGACGGCTGTATTGGCGGGACTGCCCCCGGGCAGCACCCGCAACATCAACTCTCCGTCCGTGCCGGTGGGACCTTGGGTGGGGTCGGCGAAGGTGTCCGCCACGTTCTCGCCCAGGACGGTGACGATGCCCCCGGTCATACCCGCCCCTTCCCTCCACACCACCAACCCGACCACTCTGACACACCCCCCACCCCACCTACCGCACGCCGCCTCCAAAGCCCGCGCCCCGCGCACAATCGCCCTCCCTCCGCTCGGCCCACCTCCCAAGCCCGCGCTCCGCGCCGGGGCTGGGCTCCGCCCGAGAGTCGGGCTCCGCCCGAAGAGTCGCGCTCCACGCAAGAGGTCGGGCTTCGCCCGAGAGGGCCGCGCCCCCGCGCAGGACGGCCAGGCTCCGCCTGAAAGGGCCGCGCTTCGCGCGAGAGAGCCGCGCTCCGCGCGTTGTACGGGCTTCGCCGGAAAGCGTCGCGCTTCGCGCGCAGACGGCGGGCTTCGCCCGGGGGTCCGCGCTTCGCGCGAAAGAGCCGCGCTTCGCGCAAGAAGGCCGGGCCCCGCCCGAGAGGCTCGCGCTCTGCGCGCAATCGACCTCGCTAAACGCTCGGCCTGTTCTCCCAGACTGGGCTCCGCCCGAGGGCGTCGCGCTTCGCGCGCATTGGACCTCGCTGACGCTCGGCCTGCCTTCCCAAGGCCGGGCTCCGCCAGGCGCTACCGCCACCAGCACACCGAAACCCACCCCACGGAAGCCATCCAGCCACGGCCAGACCCTTCAGCCGCCCACCGCAACCGGCCTTGATGACCACGAACCATCACCAATGCCCGGCAAGCCGCCCAGTTCATACGCCTTTCCGAGATATCGTCTCTGTGTCATCAGCCACAGCCCCACAGCCAGAGAGAAGATCGGTCCCCGCCGAGTCACGATGCTCAGAGGCCGGCCGGTGAGTGAGCGTTTTCGAACTAAAGTAAATCGCGTCCAACGCGAAAAGACCTGTCCGTGGCCATGTAAAAGTCCCCACAGGTGGCCAGTTCAAGGCCACCACAGGTGGCCGGTTCAGGTCCCCACTTCGTCTTCGCGCTGGTTGGTGTGTCGCGCGGCGATGTGTGCCCTGAGCGGTGATCGTGACGGTGTCAGCCAGTCACGAGATCACCGCTCAGGGGGTCTGCCCGGCCATGAAGTCTTCGGGGGAAATCATGGACATCATCGCCGCCTACCAGGAGGTAGGCACCTATCGCGGAG
>NZ_QMEY01000020.1 GCF_003315795.1 Spongiactinospora rosea | reverse complement strand
CAACGCATCAGCCAGCTCGAACAACGCATCGGCCCGCCTGGTCAGGCAGGCGTAGACATCATTCCGGAACCGGGACAACACCCTGGAGGACTCGACACCGGCGGCATCGTTCAGCAGACTCACCCTCACGGCCTTGTAGTGATCAGTAGCGACTCGACACCGCACATGATCACTCAAGGCCGTCTTGCTGTCCGCGAAACGATCAACTCACCGCTCAGCACAACAATCCCGAGGATAAAGAGCAAGCTGAAAGGGTGTTTCGATCCCTGAGAGGTTTGTGGTTTGATCTCTCGCTGCAGGCAACCGGGGTGGCCGAGCCGAAGCCGTGGACGGTGATCAAGCCGCTCATCCCGGACACCAGCGCTGAACAGCGTGTGGCAGTGTCTGCGCGAGGTGCACTGGATCGCCTCCGCCCCGCTGCCGTCCAGGCCGACCGGGGCTATGAGCACGACAGGTACTGCCGCATGGCCCGGGCGTTGCGGATCAGTCCGCTGATCGCCCCGCCGTGTCACCGAACATGGCTCCGGCCTGGGCGAACACCGCCACGCTGGAGGCGATTGGCCTCATCGCGTTAGGTGCTCCAGGAGCCGTGTCGGTGGGCGTGGTCCGCCGTCACACCGTCACGCCGGAACGCCACGTCGATCATGTGCACGGGAGTCGCGGACCGTGCCGGTGCTTCCATGTCCTGGCCGCGTTGGCCTGGGAGGCTCACCGGCGATGATGCCCGAGCATGTCCGTGATCTACGAGTACGTTCCGGATCTCGCGCCGGTCCGCCCTGCCGTCGAACCGCGCATCGGAGGCGGGCACCTGTTCGGCGGCCGATGCCATGTTGGTCAACGGCACCTCAACC
Source organism: Spongiactinospora rosea (assembly GCF_003315795.1). Lineage (GTDB taxonomy): Bacteria > Actinomycetota > Actinomycetes > Streptosporangiales > Streptosporangiaceae > Spongiactinospora > Spongiactinospora rosea. The sequence goes on along the minus strand of NZ_QMEY01000020.1, from coordinate 168,108 downwards.
GGTGAGAGGATCGATCCACGGCAACCGCTGGCCGGGGATCGCCTTGGTCGCGGTGCTGAGGTCGGTCGCGTTGCGGCGTACCAGGTCGGCGCGCTGGGCGTGGCCCACTTCGCGGCGGCGGGCCACGAGGTCGTGGCCAGTGCGCCGCTGCCCGCCGACGACCCGAACCTGTTGTTCGTCAACGCCGGTATGGTCCCGTTCAAGCCGTACCTGCTGGGCCAGGTCACCCCGCCCTACCCGCGCGCGGCCGGCGTGCAGAAGTGCGTCAGGACCCTCGACATCGACGAGGTGGGCAAGACCACCCGGCACGGCACGTTCTTCCAGATGAACGGCAACTTCTCCTTCGGCGACTACTTCAAGGAGGAGGCCGTCCGGCTGGCCTGGTCACTGGTGACCGGGCCGATCGATCAGGGCGGCTACGGCCTGGACGCCGAACGGATCTGGGCCACCGTCTACCACGATGACGACGAGACCCACGAGCTGTGGCGCAAGGTGATCGGCCTGCCCGCCGGGCGCATCGTGCGGCGCGGCAAAAAGGACAACTTCTGGTCCATGGGGGTGCCGGGCCCCTGCGGGCCGTGCTCCGAGTTGTACTACGACCGCGGCCCCGCCCACGGCAAGGAGGGCGGCCCCGAGGTGGACGAGGACCGCTACCTGGAGTTCTGGAACCTGGTCTTCATGCAGTACGAGCGCGGCGAGGGCACCGGTAAGGAGGACTACCCGATCCTGGGCGAACTGCCCTCGCGCAACATCGACACCGGCATTGGCCTGGAGCGGATGGCCGCGCTCCTGCAGGGCGTGGACAACCTGTACGAGATCGACGAGACCCGCCCCGTCCTGGACGCCGCGGCCGAGCTGACCGGCACCCGCTACGGCGCGCGGCCCGCCAGCCATCCGGACGACGTACGCCTGCGCGTGGTCGCCGACCATGCCCGTACCGCGCTCATGCTGATCGCCGACGGCGTCACCCCGGCCAACGAGGGGCGAGGGTACGTCCTGCGGCGCATCCTGCGGCGGGCGATCCGCGCGGTACGGCTGCTCGGCCACGGCGGGCCGGTGCTCCCGGAACTGCTGCCCGTGGCCCGCGACTGCATGGCGCCCTCCTGTCCGGAGGTGGCCGCCGACTTCGACCGGATCGCCTCCTACGCCTACGGCGAGGAGGAGTCCTTCGACGCCACGCTGAAGCAGGGCAACGCCGTCCTGGAACGCGAACTCGGGAAGGCGGCGAGGCGGCTGCCCGGCTCGACCGCGTTCCGGCTCCACGACACCTACGGGTTCCCCATCGACCTGACCGCTGAGATCGTCGCCGAACGTGGCCTGGAGGTGGATCTCGACGGGTTCAGGCGGCTCATGAGCGCGCAGCGGGAACGCGCCAAGCGTGACGCCCAGGCCAAGAAGAGCGGCCACGGCGACACCGCGCTGTACCGGGGGCTGCTCGACACGCACGGCCCCACCGGCTGGCTGGCCTACGAGAGCCTGACGGCGGAGGCGTCGGTGCTGGCGCTCTTCCGCGACGGACGTCCGGTCCAGGCCGCCGGTGAAGGACAGGTCGTGGACGTCGTGCTCGACCGCACCCCCTTCTACGCCGAGTCCGGCGGGCAGGACAGCGACGCGGGGACCTTGACCGGTTCCGGCGTCGCCGCCGAGGTGATCGACGTGCAGCGGCCGGTCAAGGGCTTGATCGTCCACCAGGTACGGGTCACCGGAGGCGAGCTGGCCGCGGGCGCTCGCGTCACCGCGGCGGTGGATGCCGAGTGGCGGCTCGGCGCCCGGCAGGCCCACTCCGGAGGCCGCCAACCTCGCGGTCCGCCGCGACCACCCGGTGACGGCCCGGTACATGCCGCTGGCCGAAGCCCGCGGCCTCGGAGCGCTCGCGCTGTTCGGCGAGACCTACGACGACACCGTCAGGGTCGTGGAGATCGGCGGCGCCTGGTCCCGCGAGCTGTGCGGTGGCACCCACGTCGACCACTCCGCCCAGATCGGCACCCTCGCGGTGACCGCCGAGTCCTCGGTCGGCGCCGGGCAACGCAGGATCGAGGCCGTGACCGGCATCGAGGGCTTCCGCTACCTGGCCAGAGAACGGGACCTGCTCACCCGGCTCCTGGCGCGCGACCCGGGCGTATCGCGATGATGACCCCGGCCCGATTAGGCCCGGTATGGGTGAGTCAGGTCACGGGGGCCGGGGATGTGGTCCTGCGCAGGATGTCGGCGAGGGCGTCGAAGTCGACCTCCTGGCCCTCCTGGATGTCGGCGCATTTGCGTTCGCCGCCGCCCATCGCGCGGAGGAATCCCTTGACGGCGGGAATGTCCGTCGCGTTGAACACCATGAAGGAGACCTTGTTCCGGGCGACGGCGATGACGGCCGCGTGCTCCCCCTCGTGCAGGAAGTGCGGTTTGCCGTACTGAAGCCGCTCCTCGATGCCGGGAACGGTCTCGTGGACCATCGTGCGCAGCCTTTCGCAGACGGCCGCCTGCCACGGGGTGGTCTTGTTGATGTACTGGGTGACTTCGTCGTTCACGTTGTTCTCCGGTATCAGTCGACGAGGGCGCCGCAGGAGATGTTGACCTGCGTGGACGTGATGCTCCTTGCCTGTTCCGAGGCGAGGAACGCCGCTACGCGGCCGACGTCCTCCAGGGTCGCGGCCCTCTTGAGCAGAGTCGCGTCGATCATCTGCTGCTTGAAGGGCGCGGTCTCCGGTACGTCGGGCAGGCTTTCCGGGATCCCGCCGGTGCGCATCGAGATGACGCGGATGGAGCTGGGGCCGAGTTCGCAGGCCCACTGGCGGCGCATCGCCTCGACCAGGTCGCAGCCGATCTGCACGGTGCCCAGGCCGGGGGCGGAGTTGGTGGCGTCCGAGCCGCCGAAGTGCAGGACGACGCCCGAGCCCTGCTTGACCATGTGGCGGGCGGCGGCCTGGGTGGTCAGCAGCAGCGAGCGGGCGAGTTTGTCCAGCGCCTGGCCGAAGGCGGCGATGGGCATGTCGATCATCGGCACGAACAGCGCGTCACGGGAGATGACGTTTACCGAGATGTCGATGCTGCCGGTCTGGGCCGCGATGGAGTCGACCCAGCCGTTGACGGCGCTCTCGTCGAGGGCGTCCACGATCGCGGTCTCGGCCAGGCCGCCCTCGTTCCTGATGGACGCGGCGACGGCGTCGAGCTTGCCGGGGGTACGGCCGGCGAGGAAGACCCGGGCGCCCTCGGCGGCGAAGGCCCGGCCCATCGCGCCGCCGATGGATCCACCGCCTCCGTAGATCACCGCGGTCTTGTTCTCAAGGAGTTTCATGAGGCGAATCTAGGGACGGCACGGCAGGGCGGGCATCGGCCTGATGACTGCTCCCGCTAATGCGCTGATCAGGGCGTACGGCGCGGGCGAAGCCGTACCGGATCTTCCGCCAAGGGCACGCGGGCCGCGGTCAGGAGGTAAGTACGTCGACTGATACGAGCTTGGCCAGCTCCGTCCGGCGGGTCACGCCGATCTTCGGGTAGGCCCGGTAGAGGTGGTGGCCGACGGTACGCGGGCTGAGGTACAACCGCGCCGCGATCTCTCTGTTGCTGTGCCCGGCCGCGGCCAGCCGAACGATCTGGAGTTCCTGCGGGGTGAGCCGCTGGAGCGGGTCGTCGGCCAGGGCGCGGGCCGACGGGCGGTCGCCGAGTACGGCCAGTTCGGCGCGGGCGCGTCCGGCCCACAGGGTCGCGCCGAGCCGGGTGAAGGTGTCATCGGCCCGTGCCAGGGTGGTCCGGGCCTCGGAACGGCGGCGTCTGCGGCGCAGCCACTCGCCGTGCAGGAGGCCGGTCCGCGCGTGTTCGTACGGCCGGTCGGCAGCCAGCGCCAGCGCGGCACGATAGTGCCGGTCGGCCTCGTCGCCGTCGGCGAGCATGGCCCGGCAACGCGCCTCAAGAGCCTTGCCGACGACGTTGTGCCCGGCCCACGCCGCCAGCCGCGGCAGGTGCCGCCCGGCCAGGTCGGCGCGTCCGGTGCGGACGGCGGCCTCGATATGGTCCGGTACGGCTCTGATGAGCACGTCGTGCCGGGCAGGCCCGCCGCAGACCTCGTCGAGCCGATCCAGTGCCTGCTCGAAACGCCCGTCCGCGAGGTCGAGGAGCCCTATGCCCCACATGGCGAGGGCGGCGTTGGTGGGATGCAGGGCCGCGTGCTCGCGTACGTCGGCGGCCAGCGCATGGCACCGAGCAGTGTCACCGGTGACCGCCGCGAGCCACACCGAGATGGCCTTCAGCACGGTCACCTGCATGTCCATGCCGATGTCCGACGCCAGCAGGATCCCCTCGGCGACCTCGCTCTGGGCGTCGCGGAAGTCGCCGCGCAGCAGCCGCCCGATCGCCAGCGGCTCCAGCGCGTAGGGCAGCCAGCCGAGCGAACCCGCCGCCCTGACGTCGGCCGCCAGCGACTCCAGCACCTCGACCGCCGCGTCCTCGTCGCCGGTCAGCAGCCCCAGGAACCCCGCGATCACGCGTTCCTCGAAGCCTTCGACGCTGCCAGCCTTGACCGCATCGACCAGTGCGCGCATCGGCGCGACCGCCGCGCCGGGATCGCCCGCGGCGAGCCTGCCGTATCCGATGAGCGCCGCGGCGACGGGCCTCAGCTCCGCGCCCGCGCCGAGCCGGACGGTCTCCAGCTCGGCGACGGCGCGGCTCACCAGATCGTGGGCGCAGGCGTCACGGGCCGCCCACACCGCCTCGGTCAGCATGGACAGCGCCCGTTCCGGGTGGCTCTTCGTGATCAGCGTGGCCGCCTGCAACGCCAGCGCCGCGTCGGCGGCCGGGGAGGTGCTCTCGTACGCCACCTGCGCCCGGACGTAGATCGCCTCGGCGGCGATGCCGGGCCTGCCGGTCAGGGCGGCGGCTTCGGAGGCCAACCGGGTCGCCCAGTCCGGCCGACCGGCGTCGTAGGCCGAGCGGGCCGCGCGGACGATGCGCCGGGCCTTGCCGTCCTGGTCGGTACTCAGCCGCGCGGCCCGCTCGTACGCCAGAGCCACCGCCACCGCCCCGCCGCGGTTGCGCGCCCGCTCGGCCGTGCGTTCCAGGTCGGCGGCGACGTCCTCGTCCGGGCCGGTGGCCGCGGCCGCCCGGTGCCAGGTACGGCGATCGTCGTCCTCGGCGGGCGGCAGGGCGGCGGCCAGGGCCTGGTGCGCGGCGATGCGCTGATGGTGCGGGGCGCCCTGGTAGACGGCCGAGCGGATGAGCGGATGACGGAACCTGATCCCCTCCGCCGACGTGACGACCAAACGCGCCTTCTCGGCCGGACCGAGATCGACAGGCGACACGCCGAGACTCTCCCCGGCACGCAGGACCACGTCCAGGTCGGACGTACCGTTGGCCGCCGCCAGGAGGAGCAGCAGCCGGGTGGCGGCGGGCAGCTCCTCCAACTGGGCCCGGAAGACGTCCTGGACGCGTCCGGTGATCCGGAGCGGGCCGGGCGCGTCCTGCGGTACGCGGGCCAGCTCGATCAGGGCCAGCGGGTTTCCGCCCGACTCCTCCAGGAGCCGGTCGCGTACCGGATCGGTCAGCTTGGGCGCGCACTGCGCCAGTACCTCCAGCGCCGAGTCGCGATCCAGCCCCTCCAGGTGCATCACCTCGATCCCGGGCGTGGGGAACGGCTGGGCGGCCTCCCGGACCGCGAAGACCATCACGATCGGCTCCGCGTGGAGCCTGCGCGCCGCGAACAGCAGCGCGTCCGATGAGGCCCGGTCCAGCCATTGGGCATCGTCGATCAGGCAGACCAGCGGACGCTGCTCGGCCAGATCCGACAGCAGGGTCAGCGTCGCGGCGCCGATGAGAAAGGGATCGGGAACCGGGGTCTGCGCCAGCCTGAAGACCGACCGCATGGCGGCCGCCTGCTGCTCCGGCAGGACGTCCAGCCGGTCCACGAACGGGTGCAGCAGCAGGTGCAGGCCGCTGAAGGGCAGCTCGGCCTCGGTCTCGATGCCGACTCCCCGAAGCACCTGCATCTCGTGCGCGGCCGACGCCAGATCGTCGAGCAGGGCGGATTTCCCGATCCCCGCCTCGCCCCTGACCACGAGCGCGGCGCTGCGCCCCTCCCGTGCCCGCGCGAGCAGCCGCGCGAGGCGACCGCGCTCCAGGCGACGTCCTTTCAGCATGACGGCACAGTAATACAGCTCGGATTCGGCAGGTTACGGCCACTTCTGAGCCCCTTGGGCCGGATGGGGCGAGAGGTGGAGCGACAGATGCGGGGAGAGGGCGCGCAGGAAGTCCGGGGCGTCGAAGGCCGCGCCCGCCGAGGCGACGCCGGTGGCCATGGTCCGGCCGGTGAGGATGCGCTCGACGGCCTCCACCGCGAGCGGCGCGCTGCCGGCGATGTGCGCCTCGTCCGCCGCCGTCCGGTCGCCCAGTACGGCGGTGACCAGCAGGTCCCCGAGACCGCCGAAGAACGCCATCGCCGGGACCACCATGGTGCCCGAGGCGCGGGCGCGGCCCGCGAAACGCGCGAACATGTCGGCGTTCGCCTCGATCTCCGCCGCCACATCGACGTACGGGACACCGGCGCGCAGCGCCGCCTCGACCAGCGGGGCGGTGGTCCAGGCGAAGGGCCTGCGCCGCCACTTCAGCCGCACGATCGGTGTGCCACCCGACGCCTACCGCCGGACGTTCCGCGGCTGAGGCCGGCCCGATGGTCCCGGCATGAGCGCGGCCCGCAGCGCCGCCACCGACACGTCGGAAACGCCCGCCGATCGGGCCCAGCCGTGGAAGGACCCGTAGTGGGCCTCGATGGAGTCGAGAAGCATCAGTATCGAGGAACTGCGGCATTCATAGACCGATGCGGGCAGCCGGTCCATGTTGTGGCGATATCGGGGCAGACGTCGGAGTCTGTCGACGACGCGGGGCATCGCGGGCCCGCTCAGCATGTAGTCGCGGACGATGTGGTCGCGAGGCGCGCCGGCGAGCCCGAGGGCGAGCGCGACCACCATTCCGGTCCGGTCCTTGCCCGCGGCACAGTGCACGATCGTGGGCCCGTGGGACAGGAACATCGCCAGCAGATCCAGGGCGATGGGGAGGTTCGGGTCGTGCCTGAGGTGCTCGCGGTAGATCCGCCCGAGCAGATCTCCGGGGCCGTGGGGCGGTTCGTGGACGTCGTGCAACGGCACGTTCGCGTAGCGGGTCGCGGGGGCGAGGACGGGCCTTGCGTAGCCGGTGCTCTCCTCCGCCGTTCGCAGGTCCAGTACGGCGGTGATGCCCAGATCCCCGGCCAGCAGGCGGGCGTCGTCCCGGGTGATCATTTGCAGGGTGGCGCTGCGGAACAGGCGTCCGGGGGGCGGGCCGACGTCTCTGAAGTTGTCGGCGCCTTCCAGCGGCGGCAGGTGCGCGTCGGCGGGGGTCACCGGATCGCCGCCGCGAGCCGGGGGATGACGTCGCCGGCCGCGTAGCGTACGGAAAGCACGGACGGGAAGGCCAGGGCGTTGCCGTCGGCCGGGCCGATGGGCAGGTAGGAGCCTCGGCGTACCGAGCCGAGACCGGCGAACAGCGGCCCGCTCTCGTAGGCGCGCCGCTCCTCCTCCGACCGCGTCAGGACGATGGTCACATCGGCGTCGAGCACGTCGACCAGCTCGCCACTGACCGGGGACATGCCCCGCACCTCGGACTCGGGCAGCCGCGCCACGGCGGGGGCGAGGTTCATCCCGTAGGCGGCCAGCCCTCGGGCGATGAGGTCGTCGGGAGAACTCTTCGTCCAGAACCCGCCGGTGCTGGTGTAGGAGCTGTAGGTGAACGTCCTGCCCGCGAGCCTGGGGTACGTCGCGCGGGCGCGCCGTACCGCGCTCTCCGTCTCGGCGACCTGCTGTGCGGCGGTCGCCGCACGGCCGAGCGCGCGCCCGATCCGCAGCGCGGTGTCCTGCCAGGGATCGGTGTTGGGGCCGGTCACGGGCAGGACCACTTCGGCGACCTGTGCGAGCCGATCACGGAATCTCGCGATGGAGTAGTAGCCGGAGGCCAGGATCAGATCGGGCCTGAGGGCGGCGAGGTGTTCGATCGGCGGCTCGGTGTCGAGGTTGAGGTACTCCGGCGGGCTCCCGCCCAGCGATTCGATCGCGGCCCGGGTCCATGGCTCCGGTTCGCGCAGTCCACTCGGCCTGGGCATGGCGATGGGGGTCACTCCGACGGCCAGGGCGGCGTCGGTGTCCTTGACGTAGCCGAGAGCGATGACCCGGGAGGTGCCCGGCTTCGTCCGGGAGGTGGCCGGGCCGCAGGCGCCGAGCGCGAAGGCGGTCGTCAGCGCGCCGGCACCCCGCAGGAACCGGGCTCGCGACATCGCGGCGGCCGGGCCGGATCTCCTTGTGCTGGTGTTGTCCACTGGGATCGTTCCGTTCGGTCGTGATGGTCAGTCGTGGATGGCGACGGTGCCGGCCGAGCCGTCGACGGTGATCACGTCGCCGGTGCGGATGGCGCGCGTCGCGTCACTGACGCCGACGACCGCCGGGATGCCGTACTCCCTCGCGACCGTGGTCCCGTGCGAGGTGAGGCCGCCGGTCTCCGACACCAGCGCCCCGGCGGTGAGGAACAGCGGGGTCCAGCCGGGGTCGGTGGAGGCGACGACCAGGATCTCGCCGGGCTGGAGCCGCGCCGTGTTCGGGTCGTGGACGATACGCGCGGTGGCCGTCGCCACTCCCGTCGCGGCGGCCAGGCCGTGCAGGGCCCTGCCTGCCTCGATGGGACGTCCCCGGGGTTCGAGGGCACGGCCGTCGGACAGGACCAGCGACGGTACCCGTGGCCGCTTGCACTCTCGCTCATAACGGGCCCGCCGCTCGCCGGCGATCGCCCGCAGGTCCGCACCCCGCAGCCCCGCGCGCAGCTCGGAAGGAACGAGGAATATCACGTCCTCGGGCCGGGCGAGCCGATCGTGCCGTACCAGGTCCTCGCCGATGAGCAGGAGCTGTTCGCGGATGTGGGCGAATCCGCGCATGAGGTAGACCTTGCCGTGCTCGCGCAGCCCGCGTAGCGCGCGGGAGCGGCGGAGCATGAACCCGGCCGCCATCGCACGCGGGAGGCGCCACCAGGGCAGTCGCCTGCCGAGTTCGCCGATCAGTCTCTCCGCCGAGCGGGCCGCGTCGGTGAAGAGGCGTTCGGCGTCCTGGGCGGGGTCGGTGGTGAGCAGGTAGTTGGCGAGCATGGCGAAGACCGGCTCGGGGTCGTCCGACCAGCGGGGGACCCCGAGGTCGATCTCCGCGCGGACCCGGGACCCGTACGTCCGCAGGAATCGGGACAGTCCGTGCTGGATCACCTCAGGGAGGGCGCCGTTCGCGTACCTGACGGCCAGTTCCGCGGGTGGGTGCCCGGTGAACAGGGCAGCGGAGGCGGCGTCGTCGCGGATGCGCCGGGACAGCCGCCACAGGGCGAGGTCCATCTCGGTGGTGGGGTTGCCGGGCACTCCGCGAAAGACGGCGTTGATCTCGGCGGCAGCGGCCACACCGGACAGGAGCCGCGAGCCGATCTCGGCCGCGCGCCGGCCGGCGTGCTCGTGCGGCAGGTCCAGCTCGATGCGGGCGACCTTGGGCGCGACCTCTTCGACGAAGTCGAGGCGTTCTTCCGCGCTCGCGTGCACCGGACCGGCGTACGGTCGCACCAGCTCCTCCGACCGGGCCACGATCCTCGCCCGCGCGATCTTGGGAAAGGCGAGCGCGAAGACGGTGCGCGACCGGCTCTCGGTGCTCTTGCGGGGCGGGGCGAAGGCCAGCGGGTCGATTCCCGAGGACGGTCGCAGCTCGTCCGCGTGATCGAGCAGCGCTCGACCGGCAGGGGCGGTGAAGGCGTCGATGAGGTGGGCCAGGCGGGCGCGTCCCTTCTCGCTGTACGCGCCGTCGGTGACGTCCCAGTACAGCCAGCCGTGCACGCCGGGGATCCGTGCGGCGATGCCCGACCCGGCGAGCCCCGGCTGGAACGCCATCTGCCGCAGCCGGATCATGTGCGCGCCCATCGGCGTGAACGGTTGGGTCAGGCCCTGGTAGGCGTTGAGCGACCAGTACACCCGCGGCTGCTCATCGGCCGCCCCGGGTACCGGGAAGAGCGTGGTGATCGGCCGGGACTGGGTGATCCACAGCCGTCCGGAGGCGTCGTACGCCCACTCGACGTCCTGCGGTGAGCCGAAGAACTCCTCCAGGCAGCGGCCCAGTGCCCACAGTTCCCTGAGCTGCCCGCGCCCCAGCGCGCCGCGGCCGTGGACGGTGGCGGCCCCCGGGCCGATCCGGTACTGGTCCGGCCGGGCGGTGCCGGAGACCAGGGCCTCGCCGAGACCCGCCACCGCCTCGACCACCATTTCGGCGCGCCGCTCGCTCGTCGGATCCACGGTGAACAGGACGCCCGCCTGCCGGGCGTCGACCATCAGCTGAACGACCACCGCGATCTCCGCGTCGCGCTGGCCGACGCCGTTCGCCGCCCGGTACAGCACCGCACGGTCGGACCACAACGACGCCCAGCACCTGCGGACGGCGTCCATCACCTCGGCGGCCCCGCTGATGTCGAGGTAGGTGTCGTGCTGCCCGGCGAAGCTCGCCTCGGGCAGATCCTCGGTCGTGGCGGACGACCGTACCGCGACCTTCGCGTCCTTCTCGCCTTCTTCGCCCAGCAGCCGGTAGGCGGCCGCGATGGCCTCGTCAAGGTGCGGTGGCACCGGCGAGTCCATGATCCGGCGGCGCGCATCGCCGGCGAGCCTTACCAGGTCGTCGTCCGAGCTCGCCCGGTCGAACCCGTCCAGGACGTCGTCAAGCGACACGGACTTTCGGTACGCGGCGGTCGAGATGCAGAAGCCGTCGGGCACGGGGAAGTCGGCCGCCATCATCACCCCGAGGCCGACAGCCTTCCCGCCGGCCAGGTCGAACATGTCCGCACCGACGGAACCGAGGCCGATCAGGTCGTCCTCCTGATCGTGATCAGATGCGGGGGCTTGTCCACCCATAACGCCGCCAGTTGTCAACACAGCACCCTCCAAGCCGTCACAGGTATGGTTAGCCAAGCCTTACTTCTCAACTTTGGTTGAGCGCAATTCCGGGTTTCGTCTCATTAGTCGCGGCACAGGAAGTGATCGGAGGGTCAGGGCATGGCGGCCGCTGCCTTGGTACTGCGTGCGGGTGATCGCGTACGGCTGGCGTCGTTGGCCCGCGCCTCCGGCGTCCCCGCGCGGGTCTCGCGGCGGGCCGAGATCATCCTGATGGCGGCCGACGGGGTCGCGAACGGCGCCATCGCCGATCGGCTCGGAGCGAGCAGGAAGACCGTCGTCAAGTGGCGCGGGCGGTATGAGAGATCAGGGGTGGCCGGGCTGGAGGACGGCCCCCGGCAGGGCCGGCCGCGCGAGGTCGACCATGACGCGATCATCGCGGCGACGCTGCGCCCACCACCTGCGGAGCTGGGCGTCCCGCATTGGTCGAGCCGGCGGCTCGCGGCCCACCTCGGCGTCGGATCCGCGACCGTGGCCCGCGCATGGCGGGAGGCCGGTGTCCGTCCCCATGGCCCTGGGAGCTTCACGTTCGCCACGAGCCCCGAACTGGTGGGGAGGATCACCGATGTCGCCGGGCTCTACCTCGGCCCGTCAGGGAACGCGATCGCGCTGCGGGTGGCGGATGGCGCCGGAGAGCCGACCAGCCCCCCGGCAGGTGCCGCCGCCCTCGTCACCGCACTGCAGGGGACGTCGCCCCATCGGGGCGGTGGGCTGTTCGGCTTCCTGGAAGAGGTCGCGGGTGCCTGTCCGGAGGACGGCGGCAGGATCGCGTTGTGCCTGGCGCTCGAACACGACGACCAGGCGGACGAGGTCCGTGCCCTGCTGACGGCTCGTCGCCATGTCCGGGTGCATGTCGTGCCGGTGCGGCGGTGGATCGACCTTGTCGAGATCTGGCTCGGACTGATCGGCAGGGAGGCCGCCGGCCGGGAGATCCGTGCCGCGTCCCGAGATTTCGTGTGGGTGGACCAGCCCCATACGCCGGTCTCGCCCCGGAGACGAATGCCGGACAACGGGGAGATCGTCCCGATCCGGACCGTCGCCGATGGCTTCGCCATCCCGTTCTCGACTTTGCACTACTGGGAGCGCCAGGGACTTGTCGCTCCGCACCGCCTGCAAGGGCAGCGCTTCTACGACGCCGCCCAGATCCGCCGGATCGCGCTGGTGCAGTTGTGGCGTGAGACCGGGATGCTGACGATCGACGACATCGCGACCGTCCTCACCGATCATGAGACGAAGAACTGGCACGACACCGTACGCGATCGGATCGACGCCATCAACGAGCAGGCCGAACGGCTCAGCGCCGCACGGACGTACTTGAGCCACCTGCTCACGTGCCCGCACGAGCCGCTTGAAGAATGTCCGGACTTCAAGGAGATGGTGGCCGCACGGGTGCAGACGTGGTTGGACTGACGCCGGCTTCTCCGGCCAGTCGCATGATCTCCGCGGCCACCGCCCGCGGCTCGCGCAGCATGTGCAGGTGAGCGCCCGGCATGGTCCGCACCGGCCAGCCACGGCTTTGCGCATCGGCCAATTCCTCGGCATAAGTATCACCGAATGCCAAATACGCCGCGGGAATTCGATCCCAGCCGTCCGGCAACTCGACCCGGGCGGTCAGGTAATCGAAGGGCATTCGTCGCTGTTCGGCCTCCACCCTTTTCCTGGTCGCGGTGTCCGGGAACAGGTGGGCGATGTCGTCCTCCGGCCACCAGTTCGTCCAGGGCGGCAGCAGCCCGTCCGCGTCCACCCGGCCGCGCAGTAATTCCCGCAGGCCCTCCGGGGCCACCGGCACATCGCCTTTGGCCGGTGGCAGCACGGCGTCCACAAAGACCACGCCGCGCACCGGCAGCGCGCGGGTCAGCGCGGGCACATAAAGCCCGGCATTGCTGTGCGCCACCAGCAGCAGATCATCCTGCGCCGGCAACGTTTCTTGTAAGGCGGCGAGTATCGCCATAGGGTCGGCGACCGCGGGAACCGGCGCCGGCACCATTGCGGTCACGCCGAATTCGTCATGCAACGATACGGCCACTGGCTCCCAGACGGCCGGGCCGAGAAACGGGCCGGCGAGCAGGGCGGCGGAAAGACTCATACGGTAATTCCTAGCATCCGAATGCCCCGATCGGCCTCAAAGGCAGTTTCCCGCGGGCGAAGCTCGGTTCCGCCGCCGCGATCCCGTGACGCCAACCGGCGTGCTTCCTCCAGGTCGCGCACGCCGGTGCGTAACGAGCGAGCCGCCACGCGCCTCAAGGAGCGGCAGAGCCTCGCGCAGGTCCCCCGTCGCCCCTGCCGGCGAGCCCGCCTTCAGGGCCAGCGAGTGCGGTCCCGCGCGGAACGCGAAATGGGGCCACGACCAGCGACGGAAGCCAGGTTGTTCCCGGAGCCGGAACCCGGCCTCGCGAAACGCCTGACGCACAGCCCGCTCTCGCTCGGTCGGCCGACACGGCTCCGGCGATCTCCGCCGCGAGCGTCGGCTGCCGGTGGTTCGTCACCGGCTGATGTACCTCGGCCAGGGCCCGTCGTGCGACGCTCTCGATGTCGTCGAGTTCGGTCTGGCTCCCACCCACGGCGATCGGCGTCGCCGAGGACGGCCGCGTCAGGGTCGCCTGACCGTACCGGGTTCGGCGTGGACGCGATCAGCGTGGCCCCGGGTGGGACCCCTCCGACCTTGCCCATAGGGTGATTCCGTGTCCGACCCGTCCACATCGGGCACTTTGCCGCCGCGCCGCGCGTTGATCCGGAACTGAGGTTTTCCGCACCCCCGTCCTGGGGTAGCCGCCACGGCGGCGGGGGGTGGGCCTCATTCTCCTGTCACGCCTAGACGAATAGCGTCCTTATTTATGAATGCCGTTGAGATGGGTGGGATCGCCGGGTGGGCGATCGATCTGATGGAACGCCTGGGGGAGCCGGGGGCGGGCATCGCCATCGCCCTGGAAAACCTGTTCCCGCCGTTGCCCAGCGAGGTGATCCTGCCATTGGCCGGTTTCGCCGCCAGCAGAGGCGACCTCAGCCTGGTCGGGGCGGTGGTGTGGACGACGATCGGATCGATCGTGGGCGCCCTGGCGCTGTACGGCGTCGGTGCGCTGTTCGGTCGCGACCGGATCGTGCGGATCGCCGCCCGGCTGCCGCTGGTGAAGGTCGCCGACATCGAGAAGACCGAGGCGTGGTTCGCCCGCCACGGCACCAAGGCGGTGTTCTTCGGGCGGATGATCCCGATCTTCCGCAGCCTCATCTCGGTCCCGGCCGGGGTGGAGCGGATGAAGATCACTACGTTTCTGGCGCTCACCGCGCTCGGCAGCCTGATCTGGAACACCGCGTTCGTGCTGGCCGGCTATGCCCTGGGCGAGAACTGGGGCATCATCGAGCGGTACATGGGAGTGGTGTCCAAGGGCGTCCTGGGCCTGTGCGTGCTGGCCGTGGTCTGGTTCGTGGTGGCCAGGATCATGCGCGGCAGGCGCGAGCGGCAGGGCGGCGGCGGGCGGCACCGGGAGCGGGACCACGAAAGGGTCTGACGGTGGCGAGCGTAGTGCGCGGCTGGCTGCGCACGCTGGCGGGGCTGGTCGTGGGCGGGGTGACCGCCTGGGTGGCGTTCGGCTTCCTGCTGTGGGCCGGGCTCGCCCTGGCGGTGGTCTCGCCGTGGCCGCGGGGCCGGGCCGCCGTGCTCGCTCGCGTCCACGCCAAGGCGCGGCGGCTGGCCGAGAGCGAGCGGCGCCGGGTGATGCGGTTCTTCGACGCCGACCTGGCCGGCGACTACTCCGGCGCGCGGGCCCTGCGCTACCTGGGGGCACGCGGCGCGGTGGGGGTGCTCGGCCACGGCGTACTACTGCTGCTGGCGCTGGGGCTGGCCTCAGTGATCACCATGCTGCTCTCCTGGGCGACCGGGTTCCCATGGGCCCTGATCGAAGACGGAGGGAAGGTGACGTCGGCGACCATCGCGTTCGCGGCCGTACCGGGGGTGCTGTTGTTCTACCTCAACCTGACCGGGATCGCCGGCATCGCCGCCCTTGAGCGCCGGGTGGCCGCCCGCTACCTGGGGCCCTCCACCACCGAGCTGCTGCGGCAGCGCATTACCGAGCTGGCCACCAGCAGGGCGGGCATCGTTCAGGCCGTCGACCAGGAGCGCCGCCGTATCGAGCGCGACCTGCACGACGGCGTGCAGCAGCGGCTGGTCGCGCTCGGCATGCTGCTGGGCCGGGCGCGTCGCCAGGGCGACAGCGAGCTGCTGGCCCAGGCCCATGAGGAGTCCCAGGAGGCGCTGCGCGACCTGCGCGACGTCGCCTGGCGGGTCTACCCGGCCGGGCTGGACGCGGTGGGGCTGCGCGACGCGCTGGCCGCCGTCGCCGAGCGCTCGGCCGTACCGGTGTCCATCGACTACGCCCCGCCCGCCGCGCTGCCCGCGGCCGTGGAGACCGCGGTCTACTTCGTGGTGTGCGAGGCCGTGACCAACGCGGCCAAGCACGCGCGGGCCGGGCGCATCGCCGTGCGGGTCACCGCCCGCGGGCCGGACGTCGAGGTCACCGTCCACGACGACGGCGTGGGCGGCGCCGACCCCTACGGCGGAGGGCTTTCCGGCCTGTCGCGCCGGGTGGCGGCGCTGGACGGCACGTTCGCCGTGCGCAGCCCGCTCGGCGGCCCCACCGTGATCACCGCGGGGCTGCCATGCGAGTGATCCTGGCCGAGGATTCCACGCTGCTGCGCGAAGGTCTGGTACGGCTGCTGGCCGAGGAGGGCCACGACGTCAGGGCCGCGGTCGGCGACGCCGTGGCGCTGCTGGCCGCCGTCGAACGCGACCCCGCCGACATCGTGGTCGTCGACGTGCGGATGCCGCCCACCCACACCGACGAGGGCCTGCGCGCCGCTCTGGAGATCCGCCGCCGGTGGCCCGAGACGTCGGTGCTGGTGCTGTCCCAGTACGTCGAGAAGCGCTACGCCTCCGAGCTGCTCTCGGCCGAGGGCGGGGGCGTGGGCTACCTGCTGAAGGACCGGGTCATGCAGGTGGGGGAGTTCCTGTCGGCGCTGGAGCGGGTCGGCGCGGGTGGGGCGGCCTTCGACCCGGAGGTGGTCCGCCAGCTGCTGGCCCGTACCACCCGCACCGACCCGCTGGCCCGGCTCACCGCCCGCGAACGCGAGGTGCTGTCCCTGATGGCCGAGGGCTACGCCAACCCGGCCGTCGCCGAGCGGCTGCACGTCTCACAGAGCGCGGTGGAGAAACACGTCAACGCCATCTTCGACAAACTGGACATCCACCCATCGAGCGGCTTCAACCGCCGCGTCCTCGCCGTCCTTCGCTTCCTCGAATCCTGACCCCAGCCGCCCAGAGGGCCGCACGCCATACTCCGCCGTGCCACGAAAGTCCTCGTCGCGCGAACGGGATCTCCTTCTCCGGGCCACGGTCGCCCCGGAGCCCATGATGGACACGATCACCCGCGACGTCACCGCGGCCGTCGGCAGGATCGAAGGCGTCCGCGGGGTGACGGTGGAGCTCGACGTGATGAGCGCCGAACAACGCAAGTCGCTCCAGGCCAGGTGGCGGTGGGCGGCAGCGCGATCGGCTCGCTGGTCATCAGGCCGCCCGAGATCACGGGCCTGTGCCCGCAGTTATGCCGTTTCTTCTGGCGCCCGCAGCCAGGGCGGCGGACTCATACGGCGGCAGGCGCTGCCAAGGGGTCAGCGGCCCTCCAGGGCGTCCTGCATGACGCGCAGTTTGCTCTGGGCCTCGGCCAGTTCGGCCGCGGGGTCGGAGTCGGCCATGATGCCGCACCCGGCGAACAGCCGGACATGGGAGCCCTCGATCGAGCCGCAGCGCAGCGCGATGCCCCATTCGCCGTCGCCGCGGGCGTCGATCCAGCCGACCGGGCCCGAGTAGCGGCCGCGGTCCATGCCCTCAAGGCGGCCGATCAGCTCCACGGCGCGGCCGGTGGGGGTGCCGCCCACGGCGGCCGTCGGGTGCATGGCGGCCACCACGTCGAGCACCGAGGCGCCCTCGGAGAGCCGGCCGCTGACCGGGCTGGCCAGGTGCTGGACATTGGAGAGCTTCAGCAGCTCCGGCGCGGCGGGCACGGTCAGGTCCTTGCACAGGGGGGCCAGCGCGTCGCGTACCGAATCGACCGCGCAGGTGTGTTCGTGGCGGTCCTTGTCGGAGGACAGCAGGGCGGCGCCGCGGGCGGCGTCCTCCGCCGGGGTGGCGGCGCGGGCCGTCGTACCCGCCAGTACCAGCGACTCGACGGCCTCGCCCGTGCGGCGGACCAGCAGCTCGGGCGTGGCCCCGACCAGCCCCGCGCAGGAGAAGGTATAGCAGGCCGGATAGCGGCGGGCCAGCCGGGACAGCAGTGCCCGGAGGTCGACCGGGCGCTCGGCGACGGCGTCGAGATCGCGGGCGAGCACGACCTTCTCCAGATCGCCCCGCCGGATGCGCTCCACGGCCAGGGAGACGGCGTGCTGCCATTGGGGCGCGCTCAGGCTGCCGTCGCCGTAGCGGACCGGGCCCACCGGGGTGGCGGCCGGATATGGCGCGGCGGGCGCGAGTGTCGCGGGCACCCGGCCGATGGTGGTGAGCCAGGCCCGGCCGCCGCGGCGGGCCAGCACCGCCGCCGGTACGGCCAGCACCGAGCCGGGTGACGCCGGATCGAAGGTGAAGGACCCGAAGGCGACGGGCCCCGAACCGGGCACCCGCACCTGGTCATCGACGTCGGCCTCGCCCAGGGTCTGGGCCAGCCAGTCGCGGGCCCAGGCGAACCGGCCTGGACCTGGCGGAACGGTGACGCGGGCGGCCTCGCCCCACGCGACCATGCCCTCGCCGTGCCGGACCCAGGCATAGGAGGCCGGGCCTCGCAGATGAGCCATCAGGTCGCCGGGATCGGCGACGGCGACGGTGCGAACCATTAAAGGACGGGTCAACCCGAGCGCGACACTCACTCCACCCACTTTAGGCGGGAACTTGAACGTGTTCGACGGGACCCCTGTTTCTCGTGGACGGCGGGCGTGTCCACGCAGCGTGGCGCGGGGACGCCTGCGAGTACCGGAAAGTCGGCCGTGACGCTACGTGACTGATCCGCTTCGCAGTGGTACACCCGAGTGGGGAAAATGCGATCGTAGTGCGGAGGTGTCATGGTGCGCATGCCGGTGGCCGTGCTGGCCGGTGCGGTGCTGCTCCACCCGGCCATCGGGCTCGGCGGCCCGGCGCGGGCCGAGGCCGGGCGGGCCGGTGCGTGGCGGCCCGGTTCGGTCGTCGCGCTCGGCGATTCCATCAGCGCCGGGTTCAACGCCTGCGGATGGTTCACCTCGTGCGTGTCGCGGTCCTGGTCGACCGGCGACCACGCCACGGTTGAGAGCCACTATCTGCGGCTGCTGGGCGACAACGCGGGGATCGCCGGGCACAACGTCAATCTGGCCGTGCCGGGCACGGTCAGCGCCGAACTGGCCGCGCAGGCCCGCCAGGCCGTCCGGCGCGGGGCCGGCTATGTGACGATTCTCGTCGGCGCACAGGACGCGTGCGTACGGACCGAGCGGCAGATGACCCCCGTGGCCGACTTCGCCACCAACATCGCGAACGCCCTCGACGTGCTTCGCGCCGGACTGCCGCGGGCACGGGTGTTCGTCGCCAGCATCCCCGACGTGCAGCGGCTGTGGCGGGTCGGCAAGGACAACGCGTTCGCCCGTACGTTCTGGTCGGTGGGCAGGCTGTGCCAGTCGATGCTGGCCCGGCCCACCTCCATGGCCAAGGCCGACCGCCAACGCCGAGACCGCGTCCGCGCCCGCGTGATGGACTTCAACGAGGCCCTGGCCCGCGCCTGCGACGCCTACGGCCCGGCCTGCCGCCACGACGGGGGAGCGGTCTTCTCTTATCCCTTCACGCTTTCCCATGTCAGCAAATGGGATTACTTTCATCCCAATACCGAGGGCCAGCGAATAATCGCCGAACGTACCGCGTCCGTCCTTCGCGACTGGGACCTGCCCTTTCCCGCTCCCCAGGAGGCCGCACGCTGACGATCCCGCATAAAGCCGGGCCGCATTTCCATTGCGGACAGGCCGCTGATATTAAGGGCCTGACGGTGCGAACACCGGTGATGGACCGGCGTAGGCGGGCGATGTAGAACGGGGGTGCTCCGGTTCGATACCGGACGGCCTCAGCCCGGTGTACGCCCGGACGGCGCGCCCGGCCCCCCAGGGAGGACCAGTGAAACGCAGCCGATTAGCGGCCTGTCTGCTCGCTCTTCTCATGTCGCTGCTGTCAGCACAGGCAGTACACGGCACCACGGCCTCGGCGGAAAGCAACTCCAGCGCCTGCTACCCGATCATATTTCGCAACATACAGGTGGACTGCTACCCGATCCCGGTCGTGGTGCAGAAATGGTGCCCCTGCCCGCCGCCCCCGTGCCTGACGATGTGCCGCCCAGCGGAGTGGGCGATCAAGTTCCGCACGGACACGGTGCTCCCGGAGAGCCTGCAATTCCAGTACGTCGCGGATGTGACCCGGGGATTCCTCTCGCTGCACGAGGCGGCACGCACCAGCGACGCCGCGGCCAAGGCCAATTTCCGCTTCGCGGCACTGGAATCCTTCCAATCCGGCGCGCGGGCGCTGCTCGGGCGCCGGGTCTGGGCCGAGCGCGTCGGCGTGCTGGATCGGGAAGCCGCCGTCCTCGGCCCGCAGCCTGTTCCATGGTTGGTGGCCGCTGCTTACGACATCGCCGATGGCATGAACATCCTGCTCCGAACCGATGGCACCCCGTCGGGGAACGGGCAGCGGGCCATGCCGGAGTTCGATGAGGCGTACCGGGAGTTCATGACCCAGACCCCCATTGGCGGCTGAAACGCGCGATGGACCGCGGTGACCGCAACGCCGGGGTCCATCGCCGGCCCGGAGGTATCAGCCGATGAGGGCGTCGGCGAGGGTGTGCCACTGCGCGTGCGGGACGGTCTGCGGATCCGTCGGCTGTACGGCGAGGACGACCTGGTCGGCGCCCGCCTCCAGGTGGCGGCGTAGGCGCGCGGCCACGGCGTCGATGTCGCCCCAGGCGACCAGTTCGTCGAGCAGGTGGTCACTGGGCCCGGCGATGTCCGCCTCGGTGAAGCCCATCCGGCGCAGATTCTGCGGATAGCCGCCGACCTTGACCAGGAATCGGATGGATTCGCGAACCGTGTCCCTGGCCACGCGCGGATCGCTTTCGAGGACGACGTACTCCATCACGGCCAGGATCGCCTCATCGCCCAGGATTCGCCGGGCCTGCGCGGTGTACTCGGGGGTGACCAGCAGCGGCAGGGCGCCCGCCGCGCGGTCGCGGGAAAGCTCCAGCATCCGCGGGCCCAGCGCCGAGAGCACGCGAGCCCCAGCCGGGACCGGCGGGTCGGCGGCGTCCAGGCGGTCGAGGTAGGCGTTCATGTCGCGCAGCGGGCGCGGCCCGTGCACCCCGCCCAGCCCGGTGATCAGCCGTCCCGGGGCGGTGGACTCCAGGTCGCGGCGCAACGCGACCACCTCTTCGGCGGCGTACACCTGGGCGGGGATGATCGCGCTGCCGACCCGGACCGTCGAGGTCGCCCGGATGACGTCTCGCAGCGGGTCCAGGGTGGCGAGCCGGCCGCCCGCGATCCAGATCGTCGTGTAGCCGAGCCGCTCCAGCAGGGCGGCGTCGTCGAGGTGCCCGCCGTCGGGGCGCACGTCCAGGGTCACGCCGATGGGTCCCAGGTCACCCCGGCCGAGCTGTGTCATCTGCCTGCTCCTTCAGTGCTGGAGGTCTTTCGCCGGACGACTGCGAGGCTAATTTCCCAACCTGACTTGAGGTCAACCGGAGGCACTAAGGTGTCAAATTGACGCAGATGTGACATCATCATGACGTCAGCATGGTGTCGAACCACTCTTGCCCTCCGAAAGGTGATCGAAATGCTGGAGTACATCCCTGCCGCCAAGCTCGCCCTCGCCCGGGACCCGGGGCGCCCCTTCGACCCGCCCGGGGAGCTGACCCGGATGCGAAACGAGCGCCCTCTGGAGCGGTCGGCCCTCGTCGACGGCTTTCCCATCTGGGTGGTGAGCGACCGCGCGCGGGTCCGCGCGATCTTGGCGGACCCGCGCTTCAGCATCCGCTACGACGTACTGCACCTGCCCGGCGGCGGCACCATGCCGCCCGCCCACCCCGGCGACCTGACCGGCCTGGACGCGCCCGAGCACACCCGCTACCGGCGGCTCCTGACCGGCGAGTTCACCGTGCGGCGGATGCGCAGGCTCACCACCCGCATCGAGGCCGTCACCGAGGAATGCCTGGCCGAGATGGAACGCATCGGCCCCCCGGCCGACCTGGTGCAGACCTTCGCCCGGCCCATTCCGGCGCTGATGATCTGCGAGCTGCTCGGCGTCCCCTACGCCGAGCGGGAGCGGTTCGAGGCCGACGCGATCCTGCTGACCGGCGGCGACCCCGACATCGAGACGATCAACGCGGCGGGCGCCGCCCTGTACGAGTACCTGAGCGGGCTGGTGGCCGCCAAACGGGCGAACCCCGCCGACGACCTGCTCAGCGGCCTGACCAAGAGCGACCTCACCGATGACGAGCTGACCACGATCGGGCTGGTACTACTCGGCGCGGGCCTCGACACCACCGCCAACATGCTCTCGCTGGGCACGTTCGCGCTGCTCCAGCACCCCGCGCAGCTCGCCGCACTGCGCGCGGACCCTAGCATCGCCGGCTCCGCCGTGGAAGAGCTGCTGCGCTACCTCAGCGTGGTCCCGTTCATGACCCGCACCGCGCTGGAGGACGTCGAGATCGACGGCCAGGTGATCAAGGCGGGGGAGAGCGCCCTGCTCATGATCTCCACGGCCAACCGCGACCCCGGGTACTTCCCCGACCCCGACGTCCTCGACCTTCGCCGTCCGGCCGGCGGGCACAACTCCTTCGGCCACGGCATCCACCAGTGCCTGGGCCAGCAGCTCGCCCGCGTGGTGATGCAGGCCGCCTTCCCCGCGCTGGTCACCCGCTTCCCGGGGCTGCGGCCGGCGGTGCCGCCGGAGGAGGTGCCGCTGCGGCACAACGCCGTGATCTTCGGTGTGGAGAGGCTGCCGGTCGAGTGGTGATCGACGAGTGGCCGGTGGCCGCCCCGGCGGGGCTCACGCGGGTCGCCGTCTCACCCGCCGCCCCGGGGCGCGTACATGATCACGGCCATGCCGGTCAGGCAGATCAGCGCGCCGATGACGTCCCACCGGTCGGGCCGGTAGCCGTCGAAGACCATGCCCCAGGCGATCGACCCGCCCACGAAGACCCCGCCGTAGGCGGCGAGGATGCGCCCGAAGTGAAGGTCGTGCTGAAAGGTCGCCACCACGCCGTACAGCCCGAGGGCGATGACGCCCGCGCCGATCCAGATCCAGCCGCGGTGTTCGCGCACCCCCTGCCAGACCAGCCAGGCGCCGCCGATCTCCAGCAGGGCGGCGAGCACGAACAGGGCGACGGAGCGAGCGATCAGCACGGCGCGAACATACCTTTCCGCTGATGCATGGAGTTCAGGCGGGCGGGCCGAACAGCTCGGTGAGCAGGTCCGCGCCGCCCGCGGGGGCCCGTACCTCAAGGCGCAGCACCGGGCCGTCCAGGTGGAGCCGGAAGTCGAAGAACGGGCAGCACCGCTGCTCATCGACCGCGAGCCCGGCCACCGCCGCGGCCCGCTTGCCGGGCAGCGTCACCCGTAGCCCGCCGGGGATGGCCTCCCGCCCGGCGCCTTCGAGGAGCGCCCGCCACCGGGCGAGGCGTTCGGCGGGCGCGTCGCCGGTCAGCGAGCAGGCCACCGGCGGCGACGCCGCGCCCATGCTCGGTGGGGTGAGGAAGGCGCAGCGCGGGTCGCACGGGGCCTCGCGGTCGGGCAGCGCGTCCAGATGCGCGAGCGCGGTACGCAGAAAGCCGGTGAAGGCGGCCAACTCCCCGGCTCGGTCCTCGGCGGCGGTCAGCCGGTCCCGGACCCGCGGCCGCAGGTCGGCCTTGACCTCGGCGCACGATCCGGCCTCCCACACCGTGAGCAGTTCGGCGATCTCCTCCAGCGGCAGCCCCAGACGCTTGGCCTCGCCGATGAACGCCAGCCGGTCCACCGCCTCCTGGCCGTAAATCCGGTACCCGGCCGGGGTGCGCCCGGCGGGCAGCAGCCCGGCGTCCTCGTAGAAGCGCAAGGTGGTGGCCGGGACGCCGGTACACGCCGCGAGCTGGGATATCCGCATGGAGGTCATGGCACCGACGGTAGACCTTCAAGTCGGCTCGAAGGTCAAGCCGTGCGGTCCCCGCCCCGGAAAGTCGTCGCCCGCGATGTCGTATCGGCGGCCCGGCCGATCGTCTATCAGGTGACGACGCGACGACCGCGACAAGGAGCCGAGAATGAAGCCGCGAATGAACACGATCGCCATGGTGGTGTCCGATCTGGATGCCTCGATGGCCTTCTACGCCCGGCTCGGGCTGGAGTTCAAGATCGACCCGCATTCGCCCGAGCACGCCGGATGCGATCTGCCGGGCGGGTTGCATGTGATGCTGGACACCGAGGGGTTTCGCACGCCGTTCCTGCCGGGGTGGAGCGCGCCGAGCGGCGGGCCGCGTACGCTGCTGTGCTTCGAGTTCGAGACCACGGCCGGGGTGGACGCGAAGTACGCCGAGCTGGTCGCGGCGGGCCATCGCGGGATCGCCGAGCCGTTCGACGCGTTCTGGGGGATGCGCTACGCCACGGTGACCGACCCCGACGGCAACGGCGTCGACCTGTACGCCGTGCTCCCGGCACGCTGACCCGCGGAAGGAGAACGACGTGAAGTACGTGCTGATGTTCATCGAGACCGAGCGGTTCGCCCGGGAACTCGCGGCCATGGGCGAGCTGGAACAGCAGGCCGCCTACGAGGCGGTGGGCCGCTGGTTCGCCGACAACGCCGACAAGATCACCCATCACACGCATCTGGCCCCCGTGCACACCGCCACCACCATGCGGCTGGACCAGGCGGAGCCGGTGATCACCGACGGGCCGTACCTGGAGGGCAAGGAGGTGGTCAGCGGGTTCGCCGAGGTCGAGGTGGCCGACCTGGACGAGGCGCTGAAGATCGCCCGCTCCTGGCCGGCCTGCCCGATCGTGGAGATCCGCCCCGCCTCATGAGCGAACCCGTGACCCGGGAGGTGCTGGCCGGCGTGGTCCGCGAGCACGCGGGCCGGCTGGCGGCCTCCCTGGTGTCGCTGCTGGGCGACTTCTCCGCCGCCGAGGACCTGGTCCAGGACGCGGTGGAGACCGCGTTGCGGCGCTGGCCGGTCGAGGGCGTACCGGACCGGCCCGACGCGTGGCTGTTCACCGTGGCCCGCAGACGCGGCCTTGACGTACTGCGCCGCGAGTCGAACTACCGGGCCAAACTGGCCCGGCTCACCTGGCCGGGCCCCGCCCCGCCGGACGACCGGCTACGGCTGATCTTCACCTGCTGCCACCCCGCGCTGTCGCGCGGCGCGCAGATCGCGCTCACTCTGCGGGTGGTGTGCGGGCTGTCGGCGGCGCAGATCGCCGCGGCGTTCATCGTGCCCGAGAGCACGGTCGCCCAGCGCATCACCCGGGCCAAACGGAAGATCGGCGAGGCGGGCATCCCGTACCGGGTGCCGTCCGACGAGGACCTGCCCGCGCGGCTGAGCGAGGTGCTGGCGGTCATCTACCTGCTGTTCAACGAGGGGTACCTGTCCAACACGGCCGAACGGGCGCAGGCGCGCGACCTGGTCGAGGACGCCGAGTGGCTGGCCGCGCTGCTGGCGAACCTCATGCCCAAGGAGCCGGAGGCGGCCGGGTTGCTGGCGTTGATCCGGCTGCACCGGGCCCGGGGCGCGGCCCGCTTCGACGCCCAGGGCCGGTTGGTGCTGCTGGCCGACCAGGACCGCGGCCTGTGGGACCGGCAGGCCATCGCCGCGGCCACGGCGCTGCTGACCCGCGCCGCCCACGCCCACCGCAGGCCGGGGCCCTACCAGCTCCAGGCGGCGATCGTGGCCTGCCACGCCGAGGCGGCGACCTTCGCCGACACCGACTGGGCCCAGATCCTGGTGCTGTACGACATGCTGCTGCACCTGGCGCCCTCACCGGTCACCCGGCTGCACCGGGCCGTCGCCGTGCGCTACACCCAAGGCCCGCGGGCGGCGCTGGCCGAGCTGGACGATCTCGGTACCGCGCTGGACCGCTACGCGCTGTTCCACGCCACCCGGGCCGAACTGCTGCGCGCCCTGGACCGCCACGGCGAGGCACGCGGGGCCGACCGGCGGGCGCTGGAGCTGACCGCGAACCCTGCCCAGCAGGCACTGCTGGAGGAACGCCTGCTGGGCTGGGACTGAGCCGGGGCCCGCGCGGCGTCTTCAGGAGTCGGCGACCCGCCAGGGCGCCCCGGCCCGCGTCGGCTGGCTCTCCGCCTCGACCCGCACCGCGTAGGCGGTGGACGCGGGCGGCAGGGGGCCGGCCTCGACCGGGCCGAGGTAGGTGTGGCCGGTCAGATGGCACCAGGCGGGCAGGTCGATCGGGGCGGCCGGATCACTCGCGATCAGATGGACGACCCGGCCCGGTTCCAGCTCGGCCACCAGGCGGCGCAGCTCGATCAGCAACAGCACACAGCGGCGGTCGCCGCCGTCCAGCACGACCGGCTCGCCGGGCACGACCGGAGGGAACGTGTCATCTGGTTTCGCCTTGCCCATCGGCCCTCCTGGTCCATGAGTTCATGAAATAGCGTACTGGTGTGCGCTACGGAGCCTGGCCGGGCGTGCGGTGGACCACCATCAGCGGGCACGGGGACTCGTGCAGCAGCGCCTGGCTGACCGATCCCATGACCATGCCCGCGAAAGTACCGTGCCCGCGCGAGCCCACCACGAGCAGGTCGGCTCCGGTGGCGGCCTGGCGCAGGGCGCGCACCGGGTGGTCGTGGACGATCTCCTGGATCACGGTGACGTCCGGGTGGCGGTCGCGGTGGCCGGCCATGGGCAGCGGCCCCGTGCCGCTGGGGGCGCGGGGGTCGCCGATCCACGGCTGATTACGGGCATGGACGGCCCGCAGGGTCGCGCCGCGCAGGCCCGCCTCGGTGAACGCGGCCTCCAGCACCGGCCCCGCGGTCGTGGAGCCGTCGATTCCGGCGACCACCTCATCCCTGGGCAGGGCGGGCAGTTCGCGGACCACGACCACATCGCAGGCGGCGTGCCCGGCCACGCCGTAGGCCACGGACCCGACCAGAAGGCCGCGCACCGCGCCGAGCCCGTGGCCGCCGATGACCACCAGCTCGGCCTCCTCGGAGGCCGCGGTCAGGGCGGTGCGGGGATCGCCGGGCAGCAGGGACGTGCTGAGGTCGATCTCCGGGCGTTCGCGGCGGGCCCGGTCGGCGGCGGCGGCGAGCACGCTGTAGCCGCCCTCGCGCATCCAGGCGGCGATCTCGCCGTAGCGGCCGGTGGTGGTGGTGTCGCAGGCCCACTGCGGGATGGCGTGCACGATTTTCAGCGGCGCGGCGCGCAGGGCGGCCTCCCTGGCGGCCCAGCCGGCGGCTTCGAGCCCGGCCCGGGAGCCGTCCACTCCGGCGATGATCATAACCCCTCCTCCCGAAGGCCCTCCATTCACTCATCTGCCCAGCTCAGGGCCTTACCGACGCTCAGGGTCGCACGAGCCTACGCCGATGCCCGCCCGACGGTAGATCACCGGGCCGCCGGAGCCGCGCGGCCATGGTGAACGCTAAGACTTCGCCTTTGTTTCATGGGCTTCGGAGTGGATCGCCGGAGGCGAGGGCAGCATTTCCTGAGCGGTTCCGGGGGGACCGCCCACCGGCTTTGGCTTTACCTCACCACGGGGAATTTCCATGGAAATGCCTGTCATCAACGCATGCGAAGTAGAAGAGTGCGCCTACAACACCGAGGGCGCTTGCCACGCGCTGGCCATCACCGTGGGCGACGTCCGCCATGCCCACTGTGACACCTTCTTCAGGACCCCGGCCAAGGGCGGCGATCCCCTGGGCATCGGCCAGGTCGGGGCGTGCAAGATGGCCGACTGCCGGCACAACAGCCAGTTCGAATGCCATGCCCCGGGCATCAACGTCGGTTATGTGGAGAGCGCGGCGAACTGCCTCACCTATTCACGGGCCTGAACTCCGCCCGGCCTCGCGGATAACACAACACATGCCCGGAGAACACAGTCTATTTCGCTACGTTATGCGCCCTTGACAGCACTTCGCGTCACGGATCATGGTGGACTCGTTCGCCCGGCGCGCCCCCAGAGTCCCGTGTACTCCCGTGGTCGCGGCACGCGCGCCGCCGGGCGGCCACGCACCGTCGCAAATGCACCACAGAAAGTGCTGACCATCTGGCATGGCAGAAGGGACTTTTTCGTGGCGTTATTCCAAAACCCCGTTCCCGGCGGCTGTGGGCAGCGCATCGCGCTGGTCAACGGTAGTTTCGAGCAGCCCGTACTCGATCGCGACATGGCCTTCCTGCCCGACGCCGCACAGAATCAGCCCAACTCGGTGCCGGGCTGGCGCACCACCGCCACCGACCACGTGATCGAGGTATGGCGGGACGGCTTCAACGGGGTGCCCGCCGACGACGGGAAGCAGTTCGCCGAACTCAACGCCCACCAGGTCTCCACGCTCTACCAGGATCTCCCCACCACTCCGGGCACCACGCTGTACTGGAGGCTGTCGCACCGCGGTCGGCTCGGTCCCGACACCATGGCCCTGGACATCGGGAACCCCGAGGACCCGGTGGAACAGGCCCGGATGACCGACGGGAACGACGCCTGGGGCCACTACTCCGGGAAGTACACCGTCCCGCCGGGGCAGACCACCACCCGGTTCGCGTTCCGCTCGGTCTCGGCCACCGGTGGCAACAACAGCGTCGGCAACTTCCTGGACGGCATCGTCTTCGGGACGGCCCCCTGCGTGGTCCTCACCAAGACCGCCGTGCCCGGTGGCGAGCTGGAGGTCGGCGACACGATCACCTACCGTGTCACCGCCAGGAACGAAGGCGGCTCCCCGGCCGCCGGCCTGGTGCTCACCGACACCGTTCCCGAGGGCACCAGCTACGTCCCCGGCAGCCTGCGGATCATCGACGGCCCCAACGCGGGAGGCAAGACCGACCAGCCCGGCGACGACCAGGCGCAGGTCGACGCGGCCACCGGCCGGGTCACCTTCAACCTCGGCGCGGGGGCCACCGGCTCCGCGGGCGGCACCCTCGCCTCCACCCTGGAGGCCCCCGAGGGCACCACCGTGGAGTTCCGGGTGCGGATCGAACGCGCGGCGGCCGGGCGCACGGTCGAGAACCAGGCCATCGCCACCTACGACAACGCCCTCGGCGACGAGGCCGAGCACCTGACCTCCACCTCCAACCCCACGGCCACCCAGATCGCGCCCCTGGCCGAACTCAAGCTGGTCAAGGCCGCCGACCGGGTCAAGGCCACCGTCGGCGAGGCCGTCACCTTCCATGTGGCCGTCACCAACACCGGCCCGTCCGACGCCACCGGGGTCACCGTCACCGACCCACTCCCGGCCGGGCTGGTCCTGATCTCGGCGACGCCCAGCGCCGGTGGCTACGACGCCGCGGACGGCACCTGGAACGTGGGCGCCCTCGGCGTCGGGCAGACCGCCACCCTCGCGCTGCTGGCCAAGGTCACCGAGCCCGGATCGATCCGCAACACCGCCACCGCGACGGCGAACGAGGTCGCCCCGGGCGGCGAGGCGACCGACGAGGTGACGATCTGCGCCGTCCCGGCGGGGCCGTGCCCGCCGCCCGGCGGACACGGCCGTCCCTGCGGTCCCTGCTGAGACCGCTCTCCACCCGCGGACCCGCCCATGGCCGCGGGTGGAGAGCACGGCTCAGGTGGCCAGGCGGGCGAGCGCGGCGGCGCTCGCACCGCCCGGCTGCGCCGTGTAGAGCACCAGCCGCAGATCGGTGCCGGGCACCAGCAACGTCTGGCAGTCCAGGTCGAGTTCGCCCAGCTCGGGGTGGTGCAGGCGCTTGCGCAGCGTCGGTACGGGCCGTACGTCGTGGTCGCGCCAGCTCGCCGCGAACTCCGGGCTGTGCGCGGCGAACTCGTTGACCAGCTCGCCGAGCACGCGTTCGGCCGGGTAGCGGGCCCCGGCCGCGCGCAACTGGGCGGCGGCCTGCCGGGCGAACCCGCCCTCCGCACCGGCCGGGGCCGAGCAGAACGTGCCGCCCAGCCGGATGGACAGCCGCACGGCGTTGCGCTCCTCGGCGGGCAGCCGCCCGAAGTCGATGATCAGCGCGGCCGCCGCCCTGTTCCAGGCCACGATGTCCTGCCGCTCGTCGGTCAGGTAGGCCGGGATCGACCCGAGCCGGTCCAGCAGCATGCGGGCGTCGGCGGGCACCGGCGCGCGATCGGGCTCCCTGGCGGCGGGGCTCTGCCCGGCCAGCCGTGCCAGGTGCTCGCGCTCGGCGGCGGTGAGCCGCAGGGCCGTGCCCAGCGCGGCCAGTACCTGCGCGGACGGGCGCGGCGCGCGGGCCTGCTCCAGCCGTTCGTAGTAGTTGGCCGAGACCCCGGCCAGCGCGGCAACCTCCTCGCGGCGCAGGCCCGGAGTGCGCCGGGCACGCCGGCCCGGTGGGTGGACGGCCGCGGCGGGCATCTGCTCCGGGCGCAACGCCTCCCGCCGTCGGCGCAGGAAGTCGGCCAGTTCGCCTCTGCTCACCCGCCCAGCCTGGCACAGCGGGGTCCGGCCCGGCCACGGACCGCTGGTCCGGGGCTGACCCGTCCGTTCCGCGGCGGCGGCCCCGCGGCCAGCCTGGCAGGGTCACATCCCGCCGGACACCGGAGGACGACCCGTGCCACGCACACCGGAAGAGACCTTCCGCAAACTGCTGGACCTGCTACTGGCCAAGGACATGAACGCCGTCGCCGACCTGTGGGCGCAGGACGGCACCGCCGAGTTCCCGTTCGCCGCGGGGACCTCCCCGGCGCGGCTGGCGGGACGCGAGGCGGTCCGCGGCCACCTGGCCGGATACCCCGGCCTGCTGGACGTACGCGAGATCCCGGCGGTCACCGTGCACCACACGCAACGGCCGGACACCATCGTGGCGGAGTTCACCGCCGCCGGGCGCACGGTGCGGACCGGCGAGCCCTACCGGCTGGACTGCATCGCGGTGATCACCGTCCAGGGCGGCCTGATCGCCCACTACCGCGACTACTGGAGCCCGCCGGCCACCGCCTCGGCGGCCGGGACGTTGCCCGACCTGCTCGGCGCGCTGCACGCGGCGGCCACCCGATGAGCGGCGTGCTGGTCACCGGCGGCACCGGAAAGACCGGCGGCCCGCTGGTGGAACTGCTGCGCGGCACCGGGGCGCAGGTCCGGGTGGCGGTCCGTACCCCACCCGCCGGTGACCCCGGCGCGGTCCGGTTCGACTGGCACGACCCGGCCACCCACCGGGCCGCGCTGCGCGGGATGGACCGGGTCTATCTGGTGCCCCCGGTGAACACCGTCGATCCGATGCCGGTGGTCGGGCCGTTCCTGGCGGAGGCGGAACGGCTCGGCGTGCGCCGGGTGGTGCTGCTCGGCTCGGCCATCGTGCTGCCGGGCGCGCCCGGCGCGCTGGAAATGGCCGCGCGGGTGCGGGCCAGGCCCGGCTGGGTCGTGCTGCGCCCGTCCGGTTTCATGCAGAACTTCCTGCGCCCGCACCCGCTCGGCGATCGGCTCCGCCGGGACGGCGAGATCCGTACCGCCTCCGGTGACGGCCGGCTGGGCTGGATCGACGCGCGGGACATCGCCGCCGCCGCCTGCGCGCTGCTGACCGGCCCCGACGCCGAACCAGGCGACCCGCGCGACCATCTGCTGACCGGGCCGAAGGCGCTGAGCTACCGGGACGCGGCGGCGATCATCACCGCCCGCACCGGGCGGCCGATCCGGGTGGCCGGCATCGACGCCGAAGCGGTGGCGTGCGACTACCGGGCCGCCGGGGTGCCCGCCGGGTTCGCCGCCGCCCTGGCCGCGGTGGACGCCGGTCTCAGGTCCGGCCGGGAGGGCCTGGTCAGCACCGCGGTGCTGGACCTGACCGGCCGCCCGCCCCGCCCGTTCGCCGAGTTCGTCGATGACCACGCGGGCGAGTGGGCGACCCGCGTCACCGACGCGTGAGACCCGGCATCGGGTCGAGGCCGGTCAGGTCGGCGGTGAGGTCCCACACGCGCGCCGCGAGCGCGGTGTCGGCCAGGTGACCGCGGACCGGTTCGCGAACCGGCCGCCCGCGAAACCCGAACACCCGGGGCCCGTACAACTCGCCGCCGCGCACGTCCGGGTCCAGGACGGCACGGACGGCGGGCCAGGCGGCGGCCTCCTTGCCCTGCAGTAGGAGCGCGGCACAGACTCGCCGCCCGATCCGGCACCGGCGAATATTGACGTTTTCTTGACGCCTTGATCGCGCTGTACACACGTATGGGCTCAGTAGCGTGCATTCGTCCTACTTGTGCCAGGAGCGGAGGTGACCCGGTGGCCGACGCGCCCCGGGAGCGAAGGATGCGGCAGTGGCTGCTGAAGGGTCTGAAACGTCCCGAAGGACTGACCAGCGCACCACCCGAAGAGGACGCTCCCGAACATCAGCATTCCTGGTGGCAGGTCATGTGCCTGACCGGCGTGGACTACTTCTCCACGCTGGGGTATCAGCCGGGGATCGCCGCGCTGGCCGCGGGCGCGCTCAGCCCCATCGCCACGCTGGTCCTGGTGGCGCTGACGCTCTTCGGCGCGCTGCCGACGTACCGGGCCGTGGCCGGGCAGAGCCCGCACGGGCTGGGATCGCTGTCGATGCTGGAGCGGCTGCTGCCCGGCTGGCGCGGCAAGCTGCTGGTGCTGTTCCTGCTCGGGTTCGTGGCCACCGCCTTCATCGTGACCATCACCCTGTCGGCGGCCGACGCCACCGCGCACATCCTGCACAACCCGTTCGTGCCGCACTTCCTGGCGGGCTGGCAGGTGCCGATCACGCTGGTGCTGATCGCGGCGCTGGGCGGGGTGTTCCTGGCGGGGTTCAGTGAGGCGATCTCCGTCGCCGTCGTCCTGGTCGCCGTCTACCTGCTGTTCAACCTGATCGTGGTGGGCTCGGCGGTGGCGCACGTACTGACCGCGCCGGAGCGGGTGGCCGGCTGGCAGAACACGCTGAGCACCGACTACACCAGCCCGATCGCGATGGTCGCGGTCTCGCTGTACGTGATGCCGAAACTCGCCCTGGGCCTTTCCGGCTTCGAGACCGGGGTGGCGGTCATGCCGCTGGTCAAGGGCGACATCACCGAGCGGGTCAAGGGCGCGCGCAAGCTGCTGACCACGGCCGCGCTCATCATGAGCGTCTTCCTGATCACCTCCAGCCTGGCCACCACCATCCTCATCCCGCCCGCCGAGTTCGCCGAGGGCGGCTCGGCCAACGGCCGCGCGCTGGCCTACCTGGCCCACCTCTACCTGGGCGACTGGTTCGGCACCGCCTACGACCTGTCCACCATCGCGATCTTGTGGTTCGCGGGCGCGTCGGCGCTGGCCGGGCTGCTCAACATCGTGCCGCGCTACCTGCCCCGGTACGGCATGGCCCCCGACTGGACCCGCGCCTCGCGGCCGATGGTCCTGGTCTTCACCGCCATCGCCTTCGTCATCACCGTGTTCTTCGGCGCGGAGGTGGAGACCCAGGGCGGCGCGTACGCGACCGGCGTGCTGGCCCTCATCCTGTCGGCCGCCGTCGCCGTCACCCTGTCGGCCCTGGTCGGCCGCCGCACCCGGGCCGCGGTGCTGTTCGGGCTGATCACGCTGGTCTTCGGCTACGCCGCCGTGGCCAACATCATCGAACGCCCCGACGGGCTCGTCATCGCCCTGCTGTTCGTCCTCGCCATCGTGGCCGTCTCGCTCATCTCCCGCGCCACGCGCTCCACCGAACTGCGCGTCACCCGCATCAGCCTGGACGACGCCGCCCGCCGCTTCATCAACGAGTCGGCGGAGATCTACCTGATCGCCAACGAGCCGCACGGCCGCGACGCCAAGGAGTACATCGACAAGGCCCGCGAGGCGTGGGAGCTGCACCGGCTGCGCACCGCGGAGGGGCTGCTGTTCCTGGAGGTCACCGTTCCCGACGCCTCGGAGTTCGCGGGCGAGCTGCGGGTCACCGGCGAGGAGCGCCACGGCTTTCGCATCCTGTGCATGCACAGCACCACGGTCGCCAACTCCATCGCCGCCCTGCTGCTGCACCTGCGCGACCTGACCGGCAAGACCCCGCACGTCTACTTCCACTGGGCCGCCGAGGGCAATCCGATCGGCGCGCTGCTGCGCTACCTGGTGTTCGGCGGCGGCGACATCCCGCCGCTGACCCGCGAGGTCCTGCGCCAGGCCGAACCCGACGCCACCTGCCGCCCCATCGTCCATGTCGGCTGAACGGGTGGAGTTGCGAACTTTCCGGCGTCATCAGCCGTCCAACAGGGCATGAGCATGCACATGATCGCCCGTCCCGTCCTGGCCACGGTGGTCGCGGCGGGCCTGGCCACGGCCCTTTCCGCAGGCCCCGCGCACGCGCAGACCGTCCGCCCGGTGTTCGGTCCGGCCGGTTTCGCGGGGGTGAAACTGGGGGTGAGCGCCAAGGCCGCCAAGGCCGGCGGCAAGATCAGGCTCAAGATGGCCGGCGGGCCCGGTTGCAGCGGCTGGGACCTCAAGGCCTATCCCACCGGCCGCGACTCCGTCGGTCTGTACATCTCCAAGAAGCGCGGCGTCGCGGTGATCTTCGCGCCCAAGGGCGTCAAGACCAAGGAGGGCATCGGCCTGGGGTCCACCTACAAGCAGATCAAGAAGGCGTACCCCAAGGTGAAGAAGGCGGCCAGCGGCTATCCGTACGTCACGGTCCCGGGCAACCCGAAGGCGTACTACTCCTTCTTGATCGGCAAGGGGAAGGTCTACGAGATGGCGCTGGGCCTGCACACCCAGGACTGCGTCAACTGACCCACCCCGGGCCGGGGAGGGTCAGACCGTCTCCAAGGCGGTGGTGATCTCCACGCAGCCGCCGATGGTCTTGGCGATGGGGCAGTGCCGGGTGTGCCGGTCGTGGGCGCGTTCCACCTCGGCACGGTCCACGCCCTCGGCCAGGCGCAGCCGGTAGCGCACATGGATGGCGGCGATCCGCAGCACCCCGCCGTCCTTGACGATGGTCCCCTCGGCGTCGGAGGTCAGCGCGCCGCCGGTGGTCGGCTGGCCGAGCGGCGCCAGCATGCCGGACAGCGTGCCGGTCAGGCACCCGGCGGCGGCGCCGACCAGGTAGTCCAGCGTGGTGGCGTGCGGCTCGATGGTGTCCAGCGGCACCTTGTAGTGCTCGGCCACCCCGCCGTGCATGCCCATCGGGACCTGCCCGTCCAGCGGCACGGTGACCAGCTTGGTACGCCCGGGCGCGGCCTGCACGCTGACCCGCGAGATCTCGGCGACGGCACTGCTGTCGATCATGATGCTGCTCCTTGTCGTAGGCGGGGTGCCGGTCAGCCGGCGGCGTTGGACGCCTGGGCGGTCAGCGCGCCGAAGTCGACGGGGCTGCCGTCCAGCGGGACGACGGCCGCCACGTAGCAGTCGGGGCGCACGAGGTAGACCACGTCCTGCTCACCGGCGTAGATGTCCCACATCTCGTCCGACAGCACGGTGAGCACGCCCGGCCCGCTGGTGGCGGGGGCCAGGATGGAGCGGCGGACCCACGCGGGGGCCGCGATGGCGTCGAGTTCGGCGTTCAGCCCGGAGATCAGGCCGTTGCGGCCGGGCACGGCGAGCAGGGTCAGCTCGCCCGCCATCGCGGCGCGCAGCGTGGTGGTACGGCTGCCGTCGACACAGCGCAGGTCGGGCAGCGGCGCACCGGGGCGCACCCGGGGGGCGGGCAGCCGGGCCGGGGCGGTCAGCGCCGAGTCGTGGTAGGGGAACGGCTCGTACAGCTTGCCGCAGTCGACCCGGTGGGCCTGGCCGGGATCCGCGAGGGCCGCCGCGAGGGCGGCGTCGCGCACCTGGCGGCCGGACTCGTCGTCGGGGGTCATGAACTTCATGGACGCCCCGGTCACCGCCAGGTTGTGATCGGCCGCGGCGGCCCGCTCGGCCTCGTAGCTGTCCAGCAGGGCGGGCCCGGCCTTGCCGTTGAGCACGTATCCGAGCTTCCAGGCCAGGTTCTCCGCGTCCTCCATGCCGCTGTTCATGCCGCGCGCCCCGAAGGGTGAGACGACGTGCGCGGCATCGCCGACCAGGAACGCCCGGCCACTGCGGAACGCCGAGGCCCGGCACTGCTGGAAGGTGTAGGTGTTGCTGCGGACCACGCGCACCGGGTGGTCACCGATCACGGTGGCGATCCGCGCCTCCACCCGTCCGGTCTCGGTCAGCTCGTCGGCGTCGGCGTCCAGCGGGATCTGCCAGTCCAGCCGCCACAGCTTCCGGGCCACCCCGTGCATGAGCACGATCCCCTCGGGGTGGAAGGGCGGGTTGAACCACAGCCGCCGCTCCCGCTCGAAGGGCAGCTCGGCCTCGAAGTCGGCGACCAGGAAGCGGCCCTTGGTCTGCCAGCCGTCGAAGGTGATGCCCAGCCGCCGCCGGACGCCGCTGCCGATGCCGTCGGCGGCGACGAGGTAGGCGCCGGCGTAGGTCTCAGGCCCGTTCGGGCCCGCCGCGGTGACCCGCACGCCCGAGTCGTCCTGCTCGATGCCGTCGACGGTGCGCCCCAGCCGGATGTCCACCAGGCCGGTCGCCAGCGCCGCGCCGTAGAGCAGCTCCTCGATGCGGAACTGCGGGAAGTTCACGAACGGCGGATAGATCTCTTCGCCGTGCGGGGGGAACCTGAGCTGGAGTATCTCCTGGTCACCGTAGTATGTGCGACCAAGCGACCAGCTCGCTCCATCATCGATGATCTCATCCGCCAGGCCGAGGCGGTCGTACAGCGCCAGGATGTCCCGCTGCACGGTGACGGCCCGCGACTGGCGGCAACTCGGCTGTTCACGACGTTCCAGCAGCACCGAGCGCACGTTCTGCCGGGCGAGCAGGAGCGCGGTGGCCATGCCTACGGGACCCGCGCCCACGATGACCACGTGGGGGGAAGAACCTGAGTTGTCCGGCAGAACCATCGCCACCTCCGACTTGACCGATATTCGGTTATCACGTCCGGCTATTGGACATAGCGTGCCTTGTTCGTGGCCGGACTTCAAGAGGCGCGGCGCGACTCGTGTTGGCGTAGGGCGGCGCGGTGCGCGATAATCGCTCACAGGCCCCGATTTTCGACAGACAGTAATCCCGTCGTTTCTCCTGGGAGTGAGCCGTGACCGAGGAACCAGCCCGACCTGGCGAGATCGCGCAGACGCTGGATCGGGGGCTGCGCCTGCTGGAGATCCTGGCGGAGGCGGACCCGGACCAGGGTCTCTCGCCGACCGAGGCCGCCGCCCGGCTCGGTGTCCACCGCTCCATCGCCGCCCGGCTGCTGGCGACGCTGCTGCGCCGTGGGTTCGTCCGGCGCACCCGTGAAGGACGGTACCTGCTGGGCATGGGCCTGTTCACGCTGGCGCGCCAGGTGTCACAGAATCTCATGGTCGTGGCGGGGCCGCTGCTCACCGAGATCGCCGAACGGCTCGACGCCACCGCCGTCATGCACGTGGCCGACGGGGATGGCGCCGTCACGCTGGCCTCCGTCGAGCCCAAGCGGGCCAGCTTCCACATCGGCCTGCGCACCGGCTCGCGGCACCCGCTGGGCACCGCCGCCACCGGCATCGCCATCCTGGCCGGCCGCCCGGCCGAGGCCGATGAGCGCGAAAAGGTCACCCAGGGGCGCAAGCAGGGATACGTGGTCACCACCGGCGAACTGGTCCCCAACTTCACCGGCATCGCCGCCCCGATCGTGGTCAACGGCTGGTGCGACGCCAGCGTCGGAGTGGTCATCCCCAAGGAGCGCAAGCATGACGAGAAGGTGCTGGCCAACGAGGTGATCGCGCTGGCCGGAAAGATCGCGATCGGCCTGAGCTGACCCCGCGCCCGCGCCGAGCGCGGGCCCGAAGGCCCCGGAGCCCCGAGCGGGCACCGGGGCCTTTTCGCGTCTCCGGGCGATTGACAAGCGTCCTTCCCGTGCGCGAGGATCGCCGATATACGAACCTTATAACCGATAATAGAACACATATCAGTAAGTCGATCTTGGATTGAGGTGGGCATGGTCTACTACAGGCGTCTGGGAGAGGTACCGCGCAAGCGGCACTCCCAGTTCCGCGGCGCCGACGGCGCCCTCTACCACGAGGAGATGCAGGGCGAGGAGGGGTTCACCTGGACCCAGTCGTTCCTGTACCACCGCAGGATCCCGACCGCCATCACCGCGGCCGAGAGCCACCCCGACGGCGGCGGGCCACTGCTCCCCAACGACCCGCTGCTGCCCCGGCATCTGCGCACCCACGCCTTCAAAGCGGGCGGGGACCCGATCCTGGACCGGCGGGTCCTGATGGGCAACTCCGACGTGACGATCTCCTACGTCGCCGCCGACACCGACAGCCCCCTGTACCGCAACGCGGTCGGCGACGAGCTGGTCTACGTCGAGGCCGGATCGGCCGTCCTGGAGTCCTCCTATGGGCGGATGCCGGTCGGCGACGGCGACTACGTGGTCATCCCCACCTCCACGACGCACCGCTGGCGGCTGCTCGGCGATGAGCTGCGGCTGTTCGTGGTGACCGCGTCCGGAGGCGGGCACATCAGGCCGCCCAAGCGGTTCATGTCGCCGTTCGGGCAGTTCCTGGACGGCTCGCCGTTCAACGAGCGCGACATCCGCGGCCCCGAGGAGCTGACCTCCGCCGAGGGACCGGCCGAGGTGTACGTCAGGCACCGGCGCGGCGTCACCCGCTACGACTACGCCTACCACCCCTTCGACGTGGTCGGCTGGGACGGCTACAACTACCCCTACGCGCTGTCCATCCGCGATTTCACCCCCTCCACCGGCGCGCTGCACCTGCCGCCGCCGACCTACATCACCTTCGAGGGACCGGGCTTCGTCATCTGCTCCTTCGTGCCGCGCATGTTCGACTACCACCCCGACGCGGTGAAGGTCCCCTACAACCACGCCAACGTCGACTCCGACGAGGTGCTGTTCTACTGCGGCGGCGACTTCATGAGCCGCGCGGGCACGGGCATCGGCATGGGGTCCATCTCCCTGCACCCCGCGGGTTACATCCACGGCCCGCAGCCGGGCAGCGCGGAGAAGAGCCTGAAGGTGGCCAGGACCGAGGAGTACGCGGTCATGGTGGACACCTTCCGGCCGCTCGACCTCGGGCCCGGCCTGAGCGAGGCGGAAGACCCCGACTACGCCTGGTCCTGGGCGCGCGGCGCCGGTATCGACGTCGGCGGGTGAACGCCCGGCCCCCGCTTGGGGCCCCGCGACCACGGTCGCGGGGCCC
Organism: Spongiactinospora rosea; assembly: GCF_003315795.1. GTDB lineage: Bacteria > Actinomycetota > Actinomycetes > Streptosporangiales > Streptosporangiaceae > Spongiactinospora > Spongiactinospora rosea. The sequence continues at coordinate 129,824 of NZ_QMEY01000020.1, read as the reverse complement.
TTCGCCGTCCGGGGAGCCTGCCGGCCTCAGGAGGCCGGTGTGCGCTCGGCGGCCACGGCACGGCGGGGCGTCAGCGCCTTGCGCGCCCGGGTGGCCAGGGCCGCCAGCCCCTTCGGCTCGTAGTACAGGATGAGCACGATCATGCCGCCGTAGAGGATCTGCGCGACATAGGAGGGCCCGAAGTCGGACACCGCGCCGCCCATGCCCGGGATCGCATCGCTGTAGCGCTGCAGCAGCAACGGCAGCGAGGACACGAACGCCGCTCCGGCGATCGCCCCCGCCACCGACGCCTGCCCGCCGATCACCACCATCGCCAGGTACTCCAGCGACAGGAACAGGTCCCAGTACTCCGGCACCACCCGCTCGAACAGCAGCGCCAGCAACACCCCGGCCAGGCCCGCGTACACGCTGGACAGGGTGAAGGCGACCGATCGGTACCTGGCCACCCGCACGCCCAGCGCCGCCGCGTGCACCTCGCCGTCGCGGATCGCGGCGAACGCCCTGCCCACCCGGCTGCGCAGCACCAGCACGGCGAACACCGTGGTCAGCACCAGGATGAGCAGGGTGACGTACCACCCGCGCTCGGCCTGGCGCAGCGGCACCCCGAACACCGACAGCTCCGGCTCGACGCCGAACACCTGGAAGGAGCCGATGGTCAGCTCCGGCACGTTGCGCCCGTTGTAGCCGCCGGTCAGCGGCTCGGCGGTGAACAGCACGTGCTGGCCGATGAACACTAGCGCCAGCGAGGCGACGCCCAGATAGATGCCCTTCAACCGGCCGGCCAGCGGGCTGAAGGCCAGCCCCGCCAGCCCGGCGAGCGCCACCGCGATCACCGCGGCGGGCAGGCTGGGCAACCCGAGGCCCCACGACTCCTCCCCGGCCGGGGAACTGAGCCAGATGTACCCGTAGGCGCCCACGGCCAGGAAGAACGAGTGCGCCAGGGAGAGCTGGCCGACCCGCCCGACCAGGATCATCAGCCCGACCGCGCCGATGGCGGCGGCGAAGGCGAAGGACCCGAGGTTGAGCCAGAACCGGTCGGCGTACACGGGGATCGCGAGCAGGACCACGCCCGCCACGATCGCCACCGGCACCCGCCGGCGGACGCCCGTGCGCCCCTGCGTGGATGAGGTCAACGCCGCCCTAAACACGGACCGCCTCCCGTATCCCGAACAGCCCCGCGGGCCTGGCCAGCAGGATCACCAGCATCAGCACGTACGGCGCGGTCTCCTCGAACCCCTGGCCGAGGAAGGCGAGGTGGTCGCCGTACCCGCGGACCAGGACCTCGCTCAGCCCGACCAGCAGGCCGCCGGCGATGGCGCCGGTGGTGGAGTCCAGCCCGCCGATGATCGCCGCGGGCAGCGCGCGCAGCGCCACGGCCTCCACCGAGGTGTCCAGGCCCGGGCTCGGATAGGCCACGATGAACAGGCCCGCGCACACCGCCAGCGCCCCGGCCACGGCCCACGCCGTCGCCGACACCCGGCCGAGCCGGATGCCCATCAGCGAGGCCGTCTCCGGGTCCTCGGCCGTGGCCCGCATCGCCACGCCGAAGTCGCTGCGGTGCAGCCAGAGCTGGAAGAGCACCAGCAGCAGCACGCTGACGACCAGCGCGGCGATCCGCGCCTCGGCGACGCCGATGCCCAGGAACCGCACCACGTCGTTGCCCCACGGGTCGCCGGTGGTGAGGATCTGCGAGCCGATCCGCCGGTCGACCTCGGTCAGCAGCACCACGTCCAGGCCGATGGTCATGATGCTCGCCGCGACCACCGCCTGCGTCCTGCGGAACCTGGCGACTAGCACCCGGTCGACCAGCACGGCCAGGACCGCGGCGGCGGCGATGCCCAGCGGGAGCGCGGCCCAGAACGACAGCCCGTGCAGGCTGTAGGCGCTGGCCGTCACGTACGTGCCGAACATCAGCAGGCTGGGCTGGGCGAAGTTCACTACGCTGGACGATTTGTAGATGACGACGATGCCCAGGGCGACGAGCGCGTACACGGCACCGAGTGACGCGCCCTCCACCAGCATCGAGAGAAGTTGTGCCATGAAACCGGCTCCTAGGATGGCGGCTCGGACTCGGAACGTTCCTTTTTCGCGGCGCCGGCCCTGCCGAGGTAGGCGGCGATCACCGCGTCGTCCGCGGTGACCTGGTCAGGGGGTCCGGTGAGCACGACCTGGCCGAAGTCGAGCACGGTCACCTGCTCGGAGATGCCCATCACCAGCCCCATGTCGTGCTCGACGAGAAGGACGGTGATCTGCCGCTCGGCGGCGATCCGGCGGATGGTGTCGCGGACCTCGACCTTCTCGTGGGTGTGCATGCCGGCCGCGGGCTCGTCCAGCAGCAGCAGGCGCGGCTCGGTGGCCAGGGCGCGCGCGATGTCCACCCGCTTGGCCTCGCCGTAGGGGAGTTCGGCCGCGGGCAGCGGGAGCAGGTGGTCCACGCCGAGGAATTCGGCGACCTCGCGCACCTTGGCCCTGGCCTCGCGTTCGGAGCGGCGGGCGTACGGCAGGCGCAGCCCGGCCCCGAACACCCCGCCCCTGCCCAGCCGGTGCCGGCCGAGCAGCAGGTTCTCCTCCACGGTGAGCCCGGCGAACATGGACGCGTTCTGGAACGCCCGGCCGACGCCCAGGCCCGTCACCCGGTGCGGCGCGAGCCCGACCAGCTCGCTGCCGTCCACCCGCACGCTGCCCTCGGCGGGCTTGTAGATCCCGGACAGCACGTTGAACAGCGACGACTTGCCCGCGCCGTTGGGGCCGATGACCGCGTGGATGGTGCCGGGCTCGGCGGTGAAGGTGACGCCGGAAAGCGCCGTCACCCCGGCGAACCGGACCGTGACATCGCTGACCTGCAGGCGGGCGCCGGGCGCGGTCATGGCATGCCTCCTCGTACGTCACCGGGGACCGTGGCGGCGATCTCCTCGTCGGGTTCCCCGCCCAGGTACAGGCGGCGGACCCGGTCATCGCCGCGCAGGCGCTCGGCCGGCCCCTCGATCGCCACCTCGCCCACCGCCAGGACGTAGGCGTGCTCGGCGAGCTCCAGCGCGACCGCCGCGTTCTGCTCGACGACGAGCATCGCCGTTCCCTGGCCGTGGATCTCGCGCAGCAGGTCCACGATCCGGTCGATGATCTTCGGGGCGAGGCCCAGGGACGGCTCGTCCAGCAGCAGCAGCCGAGGTTCGGCCATCAGCGCCCGCCCGATGGCGAGCATCTGCTGCTCGCCGCCGGACAGCAGGCCCGCGGCCTGCCTGCGGCGTTCGCCGAGCACGGGGAACAGGTCGTACACCCGCTCCAGGTCGCCGGGCCGCTTGCCTTTCGGGTTGCCGTACCGGCCCGCGCGCAGGTTCTCCTGGACGGTCAGATGGGCGAAGACCCGGCGTCCCTCGGGGACCTGCACGATGCCGGACTTGACCCGGCGCTCGGCGCCCACGCCGTCGATGCGCTCCCCGGCGAACCGGATCTCACCGCCGGTCATCCGCCCGGCCTGGCGGGTCAGCACCCCGGAGATCGCGCGCAGCAGTGTGGACTTGCCGGCGCCGTTGCTGCCGAGTACGGCCACGATGCCGCCCTGCGGGACGTCGACGCTGACGTCTCGCAGGGCGGTCACCGCGTCTCCGTAGCGCACCCCGAGGCCGCGCACGGACAGCAGTGGACCGTCTGTACCCGGTGTGGTCATCGCGCCTGGTACTTCGCCGTGTCCGGACCGGTGTATCCGCTCTTGACCAGTTCCAGGCCGCCCTCGGCGCCCTTGGACGGCTTCAGGATGAAGGTCTCGGTGGAGGGGGAGACGCCCGGCTTGGAGAAGTCCAGCGGCACGGTGGTCTGCTGGGTGTCGTAGGAGCCCTTCTGCCGGAACGCCTTGGACAGGCCCTCCCTGCTGAGGTCCTTGTTCTCGCACGCCTGGGTGATGGCCTGGTCCATCACGCTGGCCGCCGCGTAGCCGAGGGTGACCCAGAGGCTGGGGGTGATCGACTTCTCGCCGGACTTGGCGTACAGGTTCCTGACCTGCTCCGGACCGGCGCCCTCGCCGGCGAACGGCGCGGCCGAGCCGACCACGAGCATGTTCTTCTCCATGGCCGTGCCCGCGCCGGTGGTCAGCGACTCGGGGGAGAAGCCGGGGGCGGCGGCCACGATCGGCACGTCCAGGCCCTCGACGTCGGCGACGGCCGCCGCGGAGGAGACCTGCCGCCCGGACGCGCTCACGAACAGCGCCTTGACGCCCGCGTCGGCCATCTTCTTGACCTGGCCGGAGAGGTCGCTGACCGTCGGGTCGATCTGCTGGCCGACAACGGACATGCCGTTGGCCTCCGCGGCGAAGGTGGCCCCCGCCAGGCCGGGCTCTCCGTAGTCGCCCTTGAGGTAGATGTAACCGATCTTGTCGCCCTTGGCCAGCTTGTTCTCCTCGATCAGGTAGCCGACCGCGTTCACCATCTCGATGTCGTAGGTGGTGCCGGGGATGATGATGGACTCGCTGTCCTTGACGCTGGGGGACCAGCCCATCGACACCGCGAGCACCTTGTCCTGCTCCAGCTTGGGCAGCACGGCCAGGGTGGTCGGCGAGCCGACGGTGATCTGCAGGGCCAGGACCTGCTGGGCCATGTCCGAGTACAGCGACACCGCCTTCTGCGGGTCATAGCCGTGGTCGCGGGTCACCAGGTTGACCTTGCGGCCGTCGCAGACGCCGCCCGCGGCGTTCTTGGCGTCCCAGTAGAGCTTCACCCCGAGGTTCTGCTGCTTGTCGATCGCGGCGAACGGCCCGGTGATGTCGGTGAGCAGGCCCAGGTTGATGCTGGAGGCGTCCACACCGGGCCCCGTGGGCATGCCACCGGAGTCCTCAGCGCTGGTCTCGGCCTTGCTGGAGCAGGCGGCCACGGTGGTGATTGCGAGGGTGGCCACGCTCAGCGCGGCGGCCATACGGAGCGTGCGGGATGGCATGCGTCCCCTTTCGTGCCGGTACGGGTCCGCGTCCCGTCGGAGACGCGTGGCCGCGGGGCAGTAGAGATCACGAGGTGGTCGTGGGGAGAGGGCAACCGGCAACCGATATTCGGTCACACTGTGCGACTATCGTGCTGTGGCCCATCTGGCGTGTCAAGAGGATGGCCGAATGGCAACGGGAATGATGCGGGGGCGGCGAAACGGCCGTTTCGCCGCCCCCGGGGGAGTGGGGAAGGAAGGTCAGTCGGCGGCGGCGCGGATCTCGCGCACGGCGCGCAGGGCTTCGGCGGGTTCCATCCGGGTCCGGTAGTTCATCGTCACGTGCCGGGCGCGCACGATGCCGGAGGTGTCCAGCACGAACGTCGCGGGCACCGGCAGGCTCCACCGGCCGTCGGGCTGCTGGCGGGCGAGCGCGGCGGCGGTGGCGTCCAGCAGGTGCGGCTTGATCTTCTCGGGCAGCTCGAACTTCACCCGGTAAGCCGCCATCACCTCCTGCTCGGCGTCGGACAGCACGTCATAGGCCAGGTCGTGCTTCTCCTGCATGGACAAAGCGTCGTCGGGCAACTGCGGGCTCACCGCCACCAGCCGGGCCCCCGCCTCCCGGAACTCGGGCAGAACCGCCTGGTAGGCGGCCAGCTCAAGGTTGCAGTACGGGCACCAGGAGCCGCGATAGAAGATCAGGACGACCGGCCCCTCCGCGAGCCGGTCGGAAAGCCGTACCTTGGACCCCAGGGCGTTGGGCAGCACGAAGTCGGGGGCCTTCTCCCCGACCTCCACCCCCGGGACGAGACCGGCGGCCTCGATCTCGGCGAACGCCTCGTTGATGGCCTGCTTGGCCTCCTCGGGCCGCTGTACCGAGGCGGCCTTGGCGGCGAGGATCTCGTTGAGCGATTGCACGGCACCATCTCCTTAACCGTTATCCGGTTGCCGTATTCGTAGTTCGAGCGCTTGTGTTAGGCGCATCCTCGGAAGCCACCCGGGCCACTGTCAAGACGCCAAGGGGTGCGCTAGGGTGAAAGTTACCGATATATGGTGAGCTTAACCGTTAATCGAGCGCAGGTGAGGTGGTCGGAACATGGCTGAGCGGGAGCTGCTCACCGTCCCCATCGGGACGGCGGCCGCGGCCTCGGAGGTCTACTCCGGGGTGGCGCGGATGGCCGGGGTCTTGTGGTGCTCGCGGGTACGCGCGAACCCCGGACGGCGTGCCGACACCGCCGTGGTGGTGGTCCATCCCTCCTCCAACTTCCTCGGCCACTACGCCCTGGCCGCGTGGGCCGAGCGCGGCGTGGACGCGGTGGCCATGACGACCCGCTACCTGGGCAACGACTCGGTGCTGCTGCTGGAGAACTGCGTACTCGACATCGCCTCCGTCATCACCCACCTGCGCGCGGAGGGATACGAGAAGGTCGTCCTGGCCGGCAACTCCGGCGGCGGCGGCCTGGTGGCCCTCTACCAGGAGCAGGCCCGCAATCCCAGCATCACTGCCGCGCCCTACGGCGGCGGCCCCGACCTGACCAAGGCCCACCTGCCCCCCGCCGACGCCCTGGTCATGCTGATGGCCCACCCCGGCCGGGCCAACCTGCTGGTCGAATGGCTCGACCCCGCCGTACGCGACGAGGACGACCCCTTCGACCGCGACCCCGAGCTGGACATGTTCGCCGCGCACAACGGCCCCCCGTACGCGGCGGAGTGGCTGGCCCGCTACCGCGCGGCGCAGCGGGCGCGCAACGACCGGATCACCGACACGGTGATCGCCAAGCTGGACGAGCTGGCCGAGCGCAGCGACGGCAAGGTCACCGACCTGCCCATCAGGATCCACGCCACCTGCGCCGACCCGCGCAACGTGGACCTGTCCATCGACCCCTCCGACCGCGCGCCCGGCACGCTGTGGGGCGAGCCGTACGAGGCCAACCTGCGGCCCACCACCCTCGGCCACCTGACCAGCCTGCGCTCATGGCTGTCCCAGTGGTCCATCCGGACCTCGCACGGCGACGGCCCGGCCCGGCTCGCGTCCGTTGACGTCCCCGTCCACGTCATCTACGGCACCGCCGACCAGGCGTGCTTCCCCTCCCACGCCCGCCAGTTGCACGACGCGGTCCCGCACGACAACAAGCTGCTCACCGCGGTGGAGGGCGGCCGGCACTACCTCAACGGCCAGCCGGAGCTGACCGCCGTCATGGCCGACGCCCTGATCGGCTGGATTGGAAAGGTCCTGTGAGCCGTCCGACGATCACCGACCTGAGCACGTCCTGGGTGCGCGTCCCGCTCGGCGCGGGACGCGGCGGCTCCGGCGCCACCCAGGTCGATCTGCTGCACGTCACCCTCACCGACGACGAAGGCGCCACCGGCACCGGCTTCACCTACGCCCTGACCGGGGGCGCCGAGGCCCTGTACGCCCTGCTCACCGGCCTGATCAAGGAGAAGGCCGAGGGCACCGAACTGGACGCCTGGCCGCGCCGCTGGCACGAGATCGCCGCCGCGACCCGCAGGCTGGGCAGGGGGGTGGCGCTGCCCGCGCTGTCGGCCGCCGACATCGCCGTGTGGGACCTGTGCGCCCGCCGCGCCGGCCTGCCCCTCTACCGGTTCATCGGCGCGCACACCGACACCGTCCCGGTGTACGGCAGCGGCCGTTCCACCCACGCGATGTCGGTGGACGAGCTGATCGAGGGCTCGCGCACGTACGTCGCCGAAGGCTACGACGCGGTCAAGCTGCGGGTGGGCGCCCGCCGCGCGGAGGAGGACGTGGCCCGGGTACGGGCCGTGCGCGAGGCGCTGGGCGACGGCCTGCGGATCATGGTCGACTGCAACGAGCGGCTGGACCTGCCCACCGCGGTGTGGCTCGGCCGCCGCCTCGACGACCTGGGCGTCTACTGGATGGAAGAGCCGCTGCCCGCCGATGACCTGGCCGGGCACGCCCAGCTCGCCACCCGCCAGGGCGTCCCCGTCGCGGTCGGCGAGCACCTGCACGGCCGCCACGAGTTCGCGAACTACCTGCGCGAGGGCGCCGCGTCCGTGCTGCAACCCGACGTGCCGCTGTGCGGCGGCGTCACCGAATGGCTGCGGATCAGCGCGGTGGCCGAGGTCTTCGGCGCCGTGCTCACCCCGCACTTCCTGCCGGAACTGCACGTCAACCTGGCGGCGGCCGTCCCCAACTGCGCCTACATCGAGCACTTCCCGCTGATCGACGAAGTGCTCGCCGAGACGCTGCCGATCAGCGGAGGCGTGGCGGCCCCGCCGGACCGTCCCGGCCACGGCATGCTGTGGGACACCGCCGCGCTGGACCGCCTGCGGCACGCCTGAGCGACCACCACCAAGACGAGGAGCACACAAGTGTCCAAGCCATTCGCCTCCACCGCCGACACCGAGGAGAAGCCGGAGATCCTGGAGGTCCTGGCCGACGGCGTATACGCCCTGACCACGGGCGGCGACCCCAACGTGGGCGCCATCGAGGGAGAGGACTTCCTGGTCTGCTTCGAGGCCCGCGCCACCCCGGTGATGGCCGAGCGCTGGCTTGAGCGGCTGCGCGAGCACACCGACAAGCCGGTCAGGTACCTGGTCCTTTCGCACTACCACGCGGTACGTGTGCTCGGGGCCGCCGGATTCGACGCGCAGGAGATCATCACGCACACCGAGACCAGGCGGCTCATCACCGAGCGCGGCAAGGAGGACTGGGACGTCGAGTTCGGCCGGATGCCGCGGCTGTTCGCCGGGCACGAGACCATCCCCGGCCTCACCTGGCCCACCGTCACCTTCGACGACCACCTGTCGATCGAGCTGGGCGGCGACCGCGGCACCGTCGAACTGGCCTGGGCGGGCAACGGGCACACCTCCGGCGACATCTACGCCTACGTGCCCAAGTCCAAGGTCCTGTTCGCCGGCGACCTGGTGGAGAACGGCTCGGCCGTCTACACCGGCGACGCCTACCACCAGGAGTGGATGACCACCACCCTGGACCGGGTCAAGGCGCTGGACGTGGACATCCTCGTCGGCGGCCGTGGCGAGATCGCCCACGACCGCGCCGCCTCCCAGCGGGCCATCGAGCTGACCCGCGACTTCCTCAGCACGCTGCTGGGCGCGGTGGAGAAGATCAAGACGCGTGGCGGCACGGTCGAGCAGGCGTACGTGGCGGCCCGTGAGGCGCTGCTGCCCGTCTACGGCGGCATGCCGGTGTTCGAGCACGCCATGGTCTTCGACACCTGGCGGGCCTGGGAAGAACTCGACGGAAGCGGCCCGGGCATCTGGACCCCGGAGCGCGACCGCGAGGTCTGGGACCGCCTGACCGGCTGAACCCGGCGCGGGTCGCTCAGGGCGTCTGGCGGGGCAGGCCGGGCGGGTTGATCTCCGACCTGGGGATCGCCTCGTTGGCCAGCCCCCAGCGGTCGAGCACCTGCGCGTACTTCCCGTTCTTGATGACCGTGGCCAGCGCCTCCTGCAGCGGCCCGACCAGCCCGTTGTCCTTCTTGGTCATGGCGGCGATGAGCCCCTGCAGGTCCGGCCCGGCCCCGGAGAATGTGCCCACCAGCCGGGAGTCGCCGCTGACGGCGACGTTGTAGGCGAGCGTCGGGTTGGGCCCGAAGTACGCCTGGACCCGGCCGGACCTCAGCGCCAGCATCACATCACCGTACTTCTCGTAGTAAAGGATCTCCGCGGCCTTGCGGCCGGCCGCCTTGTTCTGCCGGTCCCAGTCCAGCAGCACCTTCTCCTGGTTGGTGCCCGCGCCGACCGAGACGCGCAGCCCGGCGATGTCGGCGGCCTGGGCGATCTTCTTGATCGGGCTGTTGGCGGCGACCTGCCAGGCGAGCTGGTCGATCCGGTAGGTGGCGAAGTCGTAGATGTCCTTGCGCTCCTCGGTGACGGTGACGTTGTTGAACACCGCCTCGTACTTGCCGGACTTGGCCGCCAGGAACAGGTTCTCCCAGGAGGTGGTCTCCGGCGCCAACTCCAGGCCGAGCACGTCGGCCACGAGCTGCGCGATGTCGGTCTCCACGCCGATCACCGTTGTGTCGTCGGTGGCCGGGAACACCAGGGGCGGGGTGCCCTCGCCGTTGAAGCCGACGGCGAGCTTGCCGTCGGCGGCGATGTCCTTGGGCACCTTGGCCGCGATGGCCGCGACCTTCTCGGCGCGGATCCGGTTCTGCTCGGGTCCGAGGTTGATCGCCTTCCCGGAGACCTTGGGGGCGGCGCCGGCCGGGGACTGGACGGTGGGCTCCGCGCCGCACGCGACGGCCGCGGCGAGGAGCAGGAGCGCGGGCGCGGCGAAGACCCGGGCGGGCGGTGTGCGCATGTGTCGTTCCTTCTGGTTCAGAGCAGCTTGCTGCTTTACAGGACCTTGCCGATGAAGGCGCGGGTGCGGTCGTGGACGGGGGAGTCGAGCACCTGGGCGGGCGGGCCGATCTCGACGACCCGCCCAGCGTCCATGAAGGCCACGGTGTCGGCCACCTCGCGGGCGAAGCCGACCTCGTGGGTGACCACGATCATCGTGGTCCCGCCGCGGGCCAGGTCCTTGATCACGTCCAGGACCTCGCCCACCAGTTCGGGGTCGAGCGCGGAGGTCGGCTCGTCGAACAGCAGCAGCTTGGGGGACAGCGCCAGCGCCCTGGCGATGGCCACGCGCTGCTGCTGCCCGCCCGACAGCGTCCTCGGGTAGGCGTCGGCCTTGTCGGCCAGGCCGACCCGCGCCAGCAGCCGCTCGACCAGCGGCTCGACCTCCGAGCGGGGCCGGCGCTGGGCCGAGAGCGGTGCCTCCATCAGGTTCTGCCGTACCGTGAGGTGCGGGAACAGGTTGAACGCCTGGAAGACGAAGCCGATCTGGGTGCGCTGCCGCAGTACCTCCCGCTCGGGCAGCTCGTGCAGCCGGTCACCGGCCTGCCGGTACCCGAGCAGCCGCCCGTCCACCCGGACCGACCCGCTGTCCACCTTCTCCAGGTGGTTGATCGTGCGCAGCAGCGTGGACTTCCCCGATCCCGACGGGCCGAGGATCACCAGGACCTGCCCCTTGTTCACGTCGAGGTCGACGCCGCGCAGCACGTGCAGCGTGCCGAAGCTCTTGTGCACGCCGCGCAGTTCCACCACGGGGCTCATCGGCGTCCCCTTCCGTAGTGGCGCTCGACGTAGTATTGGACGATCGACAGGACGGTGGTCAGCGCCAGGTACCAGATGGCCGCGACCAGCAGCAGGGCCATCACCCGGCCGTTGCGGTTGTAGATCACCTGCACCTGGTAGAACAGCTCGGGCAGCGCCATGATGTAGACCACCGAGGTGCCCTTGACCAGGCCGATGATCTCGTTTCCCGCGTTCGGCACGATGGTCCGCATGGCCTGCGGCAGGATGATCCGGAAGAGCCGCCGCGCCCGCGGCAGCCCCAGCGCCGCCGCCGCCTCCCGCTGCCCGGGATCGACCGACAGCAGTCCGCCGCGGACGATCTCGGCGGCGTAGGCGGCCTGGTGCAGGGCCAGCCCGAGCGCCGCCGCGGTCAGCGGCCCGATCAGGTCCATGGTGCCGAAGTCGAAGAACTCCGGCCCGAACGGCACGCCGACCGACAGCCGCGGGTACAGCAGCGCCAGGTTGTACCAGAACAGCAGTTGCAAGATGAGCGGCACCGACCGGAACAGCCACACGTATCCCCAGGCCACCGAGGACAGCAGCCGGTTGTCCGAGAGCCGCATCAGCGCCAGGACCGTGCCGAGCGCGAAGCCGAGCCCGATGCCCAGCGCGGTCAGTTGCAGGGTGACCAGTACCGAGCGCAGCACCGAGGGCGCGAACAGGTACAGCCGGACGACTTCCCACTCCCAGGCGGGATTGGTGATGAGGGCGCTGGCGACCATCGCCAGCACCACGAGGACACCGGCCGCGGCCACCCACCGCAGCGGGCGCCGCGCCGTCACCACCACCAAGGGCCGCTCCGGCTCTTGGAGGGAGGGCGTCTTCACCTCGGACAGCGTCACGAGGGGCCTCCAGTAGGGATCACGAAACTCGCTCCTCAGCGCGGAGAACTAGGGTGCCGACCGGGATCTCGTGATCAGTGACATGCACGGACGACGGGGCCGCGGTCTGCGCGCGGGCGTCTGGTCAGGTTCGCGGCCTGGCTCATGACCATGAAGCTACGAGCCCGCTCCCACAAAGTCAATATTTCCTACTTGATATATAGGTTTTCGGTCGAGTCGGACGCCGAGTCGGACCCGGGCCTGCGTGCAGGAATGTTCGTCGCGATACATCGCTTGATGGGTAATGATGTAAGCAGACTTGTGTCGATTCCCCCGAGGAGGGCGGACATGGACGCCTACTCCCAGATCGTCTCCTCCGTCGCCGCCCGGTTGCTGCCCAAGGTGGCCAGTCTGCGCACCGAGCGGGGCAGCGGTTCCGCGGTGGTGTTCACCAGCGACGGGTTCCTTTTGACCAACGCCCACGTGGTCGGGAGAGCACGGGCGGGGACCGTCGCCTTCGCTGACGGCATCTCCGGCGACTTCGCGGTGGTCGGCACCGACCCGCTGTCGGACCTGGCCGTGGTACGGGCCGAGGGCGCGACGCCCGAGCCCGCGGAGCTGGGCGACAGCGACGGCCTCGTCGTCGGGCAGTTGGTGGTGGCGGTCGGCAACCCGCTCGGGCTGACCGGCTCGGTGACCGCGGGCGTGGTGTCGGCGCTCGGGCGCTCGCTGCCCGCGCGCAGCGGCTCGGCCGTACGCCTGATCGAGGACGTCATCCAGACCGACGCCGCGCTCAACCCCGGCAACTCCGGCGGCGCGCTGGCCGACGCCGAGGGCAAGGTGGTCGGGATCAACACCGCGGTGGCGGGCGTCGGGCTGGGGCTGGCCGTGCCGGTGAACACCACCACGCGTTCGATCATCGCCGCGCTGATGCGCGACGGGCGGGTCCGCCGCGCCTACCTGGGACTGGTCACCTCGCCCGCGCCGGTGCCCGACCACCTGCACCGGCACACCGGCCGGAGCACGGCGCTGCGGGTGATGGAGGTGGTGCCGGGCAGCCCGGCCGCGCGGGCCGGGCTGCGTGCGGGCGACCTGGTGCTGAACGCCGGACGGCAGGCGGTCGATGACGCCCAGAGCCTGCAACGGCTGATGTTCGCCGAGGCCATCGGCCGCCCGCTGCCGATCACCGTGCTGCGTAACGGCGCCCTGGTGGACGTGATCGCCGAGCCGGTGGAACTGGGGCCGCTGTCACAGCTCTGAGGCGGCGGGCCCGGCCGGCGTCCGCGGCCGGGAGCGGCCCGCGCCGGACACCGGCTCGGGCCGGAGCTGCTCGGCCGCCGCCGCGCCGGGCTCGGGCCCGAGGTCCGGCGCGGCGGCGGCCCTGCGCGTGTCGAGCAGCTTGGCCAGCAGCTCCTCCCACTGTTCGCCGATCACCGCGCCGTCGTACTTGCGGGCCGTCGCCAGGGCGGCCTGGCCCAGGCGGCGGCGCAGCTCCTCGTCCTCGATGACCTCGCACAGCCGCTCGGCCAGGTTTTCGGGGGTGCGCGGCTTGACCATCAGCGCGTCGTGCCGGTCGGTCAGCATCTCGCGCGGGCCGTGCGGGGAGTCGAAGCTGACAATGGCCAGGCCCTTGCTCATCGCCTCCAGGATCGTCATGGGGAAGCCCTCGTGCCGGGAGGTCATTGCGAAGATCGACGCCTCCTGCAGTGCCGCGCCGACGTCGGAGACCGGGCCCATCAGGAAGGCGCTGTCGCGCAGCCCGCGATCACGGATCTCGGCGGCGAGGTTGTCCTGCTGGTTGCCCGCGCCGTAGATGCGCAGCGTCCAGTCGGGGTGGGTGGCGGAGACCTGCTCCCAGGCGGCCAGCAGCTTGTGGAAGCCCTTGACCCTGGTCAACCGGCCCACCGCCACGACGGTCTTACCGGTGAGCGTGGACGGCCCGCCGGACAGCGGCGGCAGCGCGTTGGGGATGCGGGTCAGCACCCGCGGCTTGCGGCGCAGCGCCGTGCGGTAGTCGGAAAGGTCGGCCTTGGTCAGGGCGACCAGCGCGTCCAGCATGGGGTAGCGCCGCTTGAGCAGCGCCTGCACGGGCTGGGCGTGGCTGCTCAGCCCGACATGCTCCTGCCCGATGGTGATGGCCCCCGGGTGGGCGAAGCGGGCGGTGACGAGATTGAGGCCCGGACGGGTGGCGATCACCACACCGGACGTCTGGTTGCGCAGATAGCGGACCAGGAGCAGGTCGGTCCACATGGTGAAGCGGTGGGAGGCCGCCTCCTCCTTGGGGATCAGCCTGCTCGGCCTGCTGGACAACAGGCGGCGCAGCGGCCCGCCCGGGCCGTCGCCCAGGCGATCGTCGAGATAGCTGATCCGGACCCCCTCCGGAATCTCGAAGAAGGGCTCCTCCGCCTCGCGCAGCACGCTGACGATCTCGACATCGTGCGTGGCGGCGAGCTGTCCCGCCAGGTTGATGACGGTCCTGATGGTCCCGCCCATGCCGTTTGCGTGCAGCAGTAAAATCCGGATGTCACGAATCTGCGGCGGCGGGGCCTTTCGCGCCCGGCGCCTGTCGGACGCCTCCAGCAGACGTACCGCCCCCCGCGCAATAGCTGTGCGCACAGCCGGAAACCCCCTCTGCTCATGGACCACCGCGTTCCTCTTCCGGTACACGGCGGGCTGAAACATCAGCCGGTGGTGATTTCCGTGTCACCACCGCCCTTCCGAAACCCGAAATGCCGGACTAGAACGAGAGCCCCCGATCCGTCCTGCGACCCATTAGACGCTTTGCGGTAGGGAAAACGTTGCTTTGCCGTCACAAAACCTCGCTAGGTGATCAGGCCGGGACGCACGGAGATCATCCATGGGCAGGCGAGAGCCGCCCCCGGCGGGTGCCGGGGGCGCTCAGCGCCAGGTCAGGGCAGGGTCAGGGCAGGGTCAGGGCCGGGTCAGCTGCGCGGGGGCAGCGGCGGGACGGTGAGCCGGGGGCGGTCGGCCGGGTCGGGGGTGTGCGGGGGATGGGCCGCAAGGCGCTCCAGCGCGACCTCGATCGCCTTGTCGAGCTGGGTGTCCACACCGCGGGCGTAGTCCTGCGGGGTGATGTCGATCTCGATGTCGGGGTCGGTCCCGTAGTTCTCCACCCGCCAGCCGACGTCGTCGAAGGCGAAGGAGAACTCCGGCTGGGTGGTGACCGTGCCGTCGGCCAGCCAGTGGCGCGGCCAGATCCCGATGACCCCGCCCCAGGTCCGCTTGCCGATCAGGGGGCCGAGGCCGAGCAGCTTGAAGGTGTGGCTGAAAATGTCGCCGTCCGATCCGGCCCACTCGTTGGTGACGGCGACCAGCACGCCCCTGGGGGACTCGCGCGGGTAGGGCTCGGGCACCCCCCAGCGCGGATAGTCGTAGCCGATCCGGCGGCGGGCCAGCTTCTCCAGCAGTAGTGCCGAGACGTTGCCGCCGCCGTTGAAGCGCACGTCCACGATCAGGCCCTCGCGGTCGAACTCGGCCAGGAACCCGCGATGGAACTCGGCGTACCCTTCGGCGCCCATGTCCGGGATGTGCAGGTAGCCGATCCGCCCGCCGGTGCGCTCGTGGGTGCGGGCCCGGTTGGCGGTCACCCAGTCGCGGTAGCGGCCGGGCTGCTCGTACGACAGCGCCTTGACGGTGACCGTGCGCGGAGACTCCTCGCCGCGGCGGACGGTGAGCTGCACCTCCTCGCCCGCCTGGTTGACCAGCCGCTCGGCCGGGGTGGCCGCGGGGCCCACCGGCTGGCCGTTGACCGCCAGCACGGCATCGCCCGGACGCAGATTGACACCAGGGCGGTTGAGCGGAGAGGTGGCCTCGGCGTCCCACGGGTCGCCGTCCACGATGGCGGCGATGCGGTAGACGCCGTCGTCGTAGGTCCAGTCCACGCCGAGCTTGCCCTGCCAGTAGTGCGGGCGGCTGCGGTACTCGCCGCCCATCTCGTAGGCGTGTGAGGTGCCCAGCTCGCCGAGCAGTTCCCACAGCAGGTCGGAGAACTCCCCGCGGGTGCCGATCCGGTCCACCAGCGGCAGGTAACGGTCATAGACGCCGTCCCAGTCGACCCCGGCCATGTCCTCGGTCCAGAAGTGCTCGCGCTGCAGCCGCCACGCCTCGCGGAACATCTGCCGCCATTCGGCCCCGGGGCGGATCGAGACCTTGACGCGGGACAGGTCGATCCAGCCCGCCGAGCGGGTCGCGCCCTCTCCGCCGGAGGGCTCCTCACCGGCCTTGACCACGCGCAACCGGCGGCCTGCCCGGTAGAGCAGGGTGGTGTTGTCCCGGCCCAGCAGGAAACCGCTGAGGTCCCTGGTCAAGACCTCGCTCGTCTGCTTCTCGAAGTCGTAGACGTGCAGGGTGCCGGAGGTGGACTCGGCGAACTCGTCGCCGCGGCGGCCCTCGACGGGGTACGAGGCGAAGATCGCCTTGCCGCTGATCCCGGCGATCTGGGTGTACCGGGCCTCCGGCACGGGGAAGGCGATGATCCGGCGGTCCAGGCCCTCGGTGTCGATGGTCAGCGTCTCCTTGGCGGCCTCCTTGGCGGGCTCCTCGGCGGGCTCCTCGGCGGGCTCCTCGGCGGGCTCCTCGGCGGGCTCGGGCTGGGAGTCGGGCTTGCCCTCCTCTTTGGTCTCGTCCTTCGATTCGTCCTTGGCCTCGTCCTTGTTCTCGTCCTTGCCGCCGTCGCCCTTGCCGAGCGGGCGCGGCTCGGGCACGAACGGTGAGCCCACGTCGGAGCGCAGCGCGATCGCGTACGGCCGGCGGCCGAGCGGGAACCCCAGGTCGAAGTGGAGCGAATCGCGTACCGGGTTGAACACCCGGTAGCCGATGAAGTAGAGGTAGCGCCCCTCGGGGTCGAAGGACGGGCTGGTGTCGTAGAGCACCGGCCGGGTGGCGGCGAACGACTGCCCGCTTTGCGTGTCGTACAGCTTGATGGCGCTGGTCTGCGGGCCCGCCGGGCAGGAGTAGGCCAGCCAGCGCCCGTCGGCCGACCAGGCCGGGTCCTCGATCCGGTCGAAGGCGTTGCGCTCGATGGTGGTCAGCGCGGGCTCCTCGCCGGTCAGGTCGATCAGCAGCAGCTCGTTGCGGTGGTTGGTGAGCGCCACCCGGTCGTGCTTGGGGGAGACCTCCAGCTCGATGGCCCGGCCGGTGTCGAGCGCGTCCAGGCGTACCGGCTGCTCCGCGCCGTCGGCGGTGAGCAGCACCAGCACCTCGCGGTCGCCGTCGTCGCTGGCCGCCGCGATCAGCCGCTCGCCGTCGTTGAGCCAGTTCAGCAGCCGGTAGCGGACCCCGTCGGGGGCGCCGTGCTGGCGGACCGGCCCCTCCCAGTTGGCGAAGGAGAACGCCTTGCCGCGGGTGGTGATGGCGAGGCCGCTGCCGTCGGGGCTGAGCGTGGCGCTGTCCAGGTAGCTCTCGGCGGACACGAACCTGCGGTTGCGCTGGGTACGTGAGCTGCCCAGCCGTACCTCCACCTGGCGGGACTCGCCCTCGGCGGGGTCGAGCAGGTACAGCTCCCCCCCCGCGTGGTAGACCAGCCTGGTGCCGTCGCCGGACAGGTTGCGCGCGTAATAGTCGGCGTGGTCGGTGTGGCGGCGCAGGTCGTCGCCGGCGGGGGTGCAGGAGTAGACGTTGCCGACGCCCTCGTGGTCGGACAGGAAGTAGATCCGATCGCCCGCCCAGCAGGGCGCGGCGAGGTTGCCGGCCAGCGCGACCAGCCTGGAGAACTCGCCTTCGCCCGCCCGGTCGATCCACAGGTCGCCGACCGTGCCGCCGCGGTAGCGCTTCCAGCGGGCCGGGTCGGCGGTGTTGCGGCCGAGCACGGTCGCGCCGCCGGGGCCGTACGTGATCGTGTTCGCCGGTCCGTACGGCAGCCGCCGCGGCGGCCCCTCCGCCCCGGGGACCACGGCGTGCAGCCACTTCAGCCGCCCGAACGGCTGGCCCGCGTCGCTGGCGTAGACGATCGCGTCGTCCTGCCAGCCGGTGACCGTCGAACGGGATCCGTGGAACGTGATGCGGGTGGCGTCACCGCCTTCGGCCGGCATCACGTAGACCTCCTCCGGGCCCTCCTCACGACCGACGAAGGCCAGTCGTTCGCCGTCGGGGGAGAACCTCGGATATCCGGCCTCGGCGACTCCGGCGGTCAGCCGGAAGGCCCGCCCACCCTCGGCCGGCACCATCCACAGATCGTCCTCCGCGGCGAAGACCACCGCGTCACGAAAAATCGTCGGAAACCGTACGTACGCTGGCATACATCCCTCTCCGGTCGCGTGATCGCCCAACTTATCCTCGCATTCCTGCGAACAGTCGAATGTGGCGTTCTCGCAGAGGAGATGGACGGGAATCCGGGGTCTCGCCCCCGCGCCGGGCGGCTTTGCGGGCGTATATCCCGATCGTTCGTTTTGGGCCGCTCGACGGGCGGGGCCTTCACATCGGGGAGCCGTGGTCGTCCAGGGCGGCCGGGAGCGGCCGGGTGTGCAGTACGTCCAGCCGGGACACCGCGCGGGTGAGGGCGACGTAGAGGCGGTTGCCGCCGCGGGTCTCGGCCTCGGCGACGGCGGCGGGCTCGGCGAGGATCACGTGGTCGTATTCGAAGCCCTTGACCAGGGTCGCGGGTACGGCGGTGACCTGCGCGCCTGCGGTGCCGTCCGCACCGTCCAGGGTGGCGACCTCGATGCCCTCGGCCCGCAGCCGCTCCACCAGTGGTACGACGTCGGCGGCGATCACGCCGATGGAGCCCTCATGGCGTCGCGCGTCGCGCACCGCCGCCACGACCGCTTCCGCGAGGTCCGGCACCCGGCGGACGCGCAGCATGCCGTCCGAACGCAGCGAGCGGGTCTGCGGCACGTCGGCGTCCAGCGTGGCGAGCAGCCGGTTGGCCAGCGCCACCACGGCGGCGGGCACGCGGAACCCGGTGGTCAGGGCGATCACGGCGGCCTCCGGCTTGCCCAGGTGGGTCAACGCGTCGGGCCAGCGCCGCGCCGCCCACGGCGTGGTGGCCTGCGCGAGGTCGCCGAGCACGGTGATCGAGCCGTGCTCGCTGCGCCTGGCGATGGCCCGGCACTGCATCTGGGACAGGTCCTGGGCCTCGTCCACGATCACGTGCCCGTAGCCCTGCTCGCGTTCCAGCAGCCCGGCCACCTCGTCGAGCAGGACGATGTCGGCCTCCGACCAGCGGGCGCTCTTGTGGCCGCGCGGCGGGCGGGTCCACAAGATGGCCTTCTGCTCGCCGGGGGTCAGCGTGCCGTCCGCCGCCCGGGCCAGCGCGTCGGCGTCGGTGAGCACTTCGGCGACCACCTCCTCGGCGCGTACGGCGGGCCAGACCTCGTCGGCGAACCCGATGATCGAGCGGCGCATCCGCTTGACCCAGGCGGCGTTCGGCGTCTGCCCCCGCGACTCGGCCCGCTGCTGGAGCAGCGACACCAGCCGGGAGATCACCCGCTCGCGTCCCACCAGGTACGGCACCGCCTCGCGGCGGGTGTCGTCCACCACGCGCCGCAGGTCGTACTCGTCGATCCGCCACCGGTAGGAGCCGTCGGGCACGGCCAGGGTGCCGGACGGCTTGCCGACCCTGGCGTACAGCGCCCGGCGCAGCACCTTCGCCATCCGGGCGTCGTGCTTGACGACCGCCGCGTCCTCGCCGTCGTGGGCGCGGATCTCGCCCCGGTGCCGCAGCAGCCGTCCGACGGTGGTCTGTTCGACGTCCACCTCGCCGAGCGCGGGCAGCACCTGGGAGATGTAGCCGAGGAACGCCTGGTTCGGGCCCAGGACCAGCACACCGCCGTTGCGCAGCCGCTGCCGGTGCGCGTACAGCAGGTAGGCCGCGCGGTGCAGGCCGACGGCGGTCTTGCCGGTGCCGGGCGCGCCCTGGACGCAGATCGAGCCGGAGATCGGGGCGCGGACCAGCTCGTCCTGTTCGGGCTGGATGGTGGCGACGATGTCGCGCATCGGGCCCACGCGCGGGCGCTCGATCTCGGCGGTGACGATGCGGCTGGCCGCGGCGTCGCGCTCCTCGCCGCGGTCGAGGCGTTCGTCCTCGTAGCCGGTCAGTTCGGCCGAGTCGGTGGACCAGCCGAAGCGGCGGCGCACCGCGACGCCGCCGGGCTCGCGGGCGCTGGCGCGGTAGAAGGCCCTGGCGACGGGCGCGCGCCAGTCGATCACCACGGGCGGCTCGCCGGTCTCGCCGCTGAGGTGGCGCCTGCCGATGTAGTACTTGCGTGCGGCGTGGTCGCCCGCGTCCGCGCCGTAGTCCAGGCGGCCGAAGAACGGCGGGCCGTCCGGCTCCTCGCTCAGCTCCTTGGCCAGGCTCTTGAGATGATGCCCCAGTCGTTCGGCGCTGTAGCGGTCACCGGCCACGGTCTCGCCGACGATGACGTTGTGCCGGGCGCCGTCGAGCATCCGGCGTACGGCCTCCCGGCAACGTTCGACGTAGGCGCGCTCGGCGTCGAGCTCGTTCATGCAACCTCCTCTTAACTCGGTTAAGAGTTTAACCGAGTTGCCCTTTGTTGAGGTTGCCGCATGACTAGGGTGGCCGCATGACCGGACTGCGGGAACTGAAGAAGCGGCGGATCCACGACGCCATCTCGGCGGCGGCGATCGCCCTGTTCCTGGAGCGCGGCTTCGACGAGGTGTCGGTCGCGGAGGTGGCCGCGGCGGCGGAGGTCTCCAAGCCGACGCTGTTCAAGTACTTCGCGACGAAGGAAGACCTGGTCCTGCACCGGATCGCCGACCACAAGGGGGAGGCGGCCCGGATCGTCCGTGGCCGCGCGCCGGGGGAGGAGCCGCTGGCCGCGCTGCGCCGCGCCTTCCTGGACGGCCTGGCTCGGCGTGATCCGGTGACCGGGTTCAACGACACGCCGGAGGTGCTGGCCTACCACGGCATGGTGTTCCAGACGCCGGGCCTGGCCGCCCGGCTGATGCGGCAGTCGGCCGAGGACGAGGACGCCCTGGCCGTCGAACTCGACGACGGACGCGCCCCGGCCGGGCTTCCCGCCAGGCTCGCCGCCGCCCAGATCCTCGCCGTCCAGCGGGTCCTGGCGGGCGACAACTGGCGTCGCCTGATCGCCGGAGAATCGGCCGACGACGCCTACCCGGCCGCGGTCGAGGCGGCCGAACTCGCCTACGCCCAACTGCGCTCCGGCATTCCCATCGGATGAACCCAGGGGACGGCGGGATCGGCGGGTGGGCGACGGGCCGGAGGTGACGATGGAGGGGGCCGTGCGGGGGAGGGTGGCCCCTGCGGCGGCCGACCGCCGCAGGGTGTGGCGGGGTTTACTCGGGAGCGCCGTCGATCACGGGGTCCGCCACGCGGTCTGTCGTGCGGTTGGGCAGGCGGTCCGTCACGCGGTCGATGGCGCGGTCGGCAGCGGCGGCGACGGCGGTGTCGGCCGCCGGGCGTTTGGACTGCTTCTTGGCCTGCTTGGCGTTGCGATTCGCCTTGAGCGCGGCCTTCTTGGCCTTCGCGGACGACTTGATCGACTTCTTCTGGGTGCTGTCCCCCATGATCCCCCCTCTTGTCCTGCGATATCCCCATATGGGGTATCACCGCGAGTACTACCCCTTCGTGAGCGATTCACTACATAGTGCTACATAAGGGTGAGCTGCTCGCCCGTCTCGACCGCGGGGGGCTGAGGCCGGCTACGGATCCTGCGCGCCGCGGCCGGGCCGGACCGGCCGACGCCGTGGCGCTCGGCCAGCTCGCGTACCTGATCGGTGATGCGCTGCTGGTAGGACTTGGGGGCGTAGGCGCCTCTGCCGTACAACTCCAGGTAGCGGGGCACCAGGCGGGGGTGCTCGCGGGCCAGCCAGGACATGAACCACTCGCGCGCCCCCGGGCGCAGGTGCAGCACGATCGGCGTGATGCCGGTCGCCCCCGCGGCGGCGATCCGGCGTACCGCGCAGTCCAGCGCCTTGGGGGAGTCGGTCAGGTAGGGCAGGATCGGCGCCATCAGCACCGAGCACGGCAGGCCGTGCCCGGTCAGCGTCGCGCAGACCTCCAGCCGCTTGCCGGGACTCGGCGTACCGGGCTCGACCGAACGCCACAGCGCCGCCGCCTCGGCGTCGTCATCGCCGATGAACCCGGCCGACACGGCCGTGCCCACGTCGGTGACCTCGGCGGCCTCGGTCAGCAGATCGAGGTCGCGCAGGATCAGCGACCCCTTGGTGAGGATCGAGAAGGGATTGGCGGCGTCGCGCAGCGCGGCCAGGATGCCGCGCATCAGCCGGTAGCGGCCCTCGGCGCGCTGGTAACAGTCGACGTTGGTGCCCATCGCGATGTGCGCGCCCCGCCAGCGCGGCGCGGCCAGCTCCCTGCGGACCAGCTCGGGCGCGTTGACCTTCACCACGATCTTGGAGTCGAAATCACGGCCCGCGTCGAGGTCCAGGTAGGTGTGGGTGTTGCGGGCGAAGCAGTAATTGCACGCGTGGGTGCAGCCGCGGTAGGGGTTGATCGTCCACTGGAAGGGGACGCGGGAGGCGCCGGGAACGCGGTTGATGATGGAGCGCGCGTGGATCTCATAGAAGGTGACGCCACGGAACCCGGGGGTGTCGAAGGTCCGCGTGACGGCTTTGCGAGCGAAGAGCGGCGTGGCCGTGTCGGGCTCGCCGACATCGGTCAGTCGCAGGTTGTCCCAGCGCATACTCCCTGATTAGAACAGGCGTTCGAGCAAGATCGCAAATGCGAAGACACGTTAATTACCTGCTCTTGAAATGGCTAATGATCTTCATGATGGGCAAGAAATCGGCACATGCCTTGCGATGCGGGAGGTGCGGCATGGCCTGGTCGCAGGACGAGGAACGGATGCTGGCCCAGATCGAGCGTCACCTCGTCGACGATGATCCCCGGCTGGCCGCCCGTCTTGAGTCGTTCAACGAGCGCGTGCGCCGCAGAGAGGGCGGCGGCCGCAGGCGCGGCGAGCAGGGCCGATCCCGCAGGCCACGACGCTCGACGGTCATCATCGCGGTGAGCTGGGTCCTGATCGCGACCCTCGTCGCCACCCTGCTGATCATGGTGCTGCGCAACGAGGCCGCGAGCGCACTCGGCTTCGGCCCGAAGGCCGGCCGCACAACGGCCACCCTCCCGGCCCTCCCCGCCGCACTCCCCAAAAAGATGCTCTCCGCCCGCTGAGCCACGCTCCAAACCTTGCAACGTGGCGCGCCATGGGTCTCTCCATCCCCGGAGGACGGTGGTGGGCCTGCTGCCGAGGGACGCCACACTGAGTTTCCCCGCAGAAGTCCGCTGGGCGGTCTGCGATGGGTCGCGCGCTGGAATGGGCGGTCTGGTTCGCCATCCAGGGTGTTGCGGGGGGTGTACGCCTCATTCGGGATGGGGACACCACCATGCCACTGCCCGGCCGGTTGTCGGGCGCGTGCTTGCCATCCAGGGTGCCACGGGGATGCTCGTCAACAGGCTGCCCGGCCCATCGACGATTGGCCGTGTGTCGCCAGGGTCCCGGGATTTACGCCTATAAGGCCCCGGGGTAGCCCGCTTGCCGCGTATTCGAGATGGGCGCTCACAATGCCGCTGGACAGCTCGTCGTCGGCCGCGCGTTGGAGTAGGTCCTTGACGGGGTACTGGCGGGGCCTTGCTGTCCAGGGATCTCCGCCGAACAGACTGTTGAGCCCGTTGGCTATCGGCGGCGCGTTGGGGCAGGTGTCTCAAGGGTTCCTGGCCTGGCCCGTGGTCCAGGGCGTTGCGGAGATGTACGTCTGAAAGGGGCTCTGGGGTGGTCCGCTGTTGCCGGGCATTCGAAGATGGGCGCCTCAACATGCCGCCGGGTAGCTCGTTGTCGGCCGCGAATTGAAGGGGCTCGCTTATGGGCCGCGCGTTGAGCAGGTGCTTAACGCCCTGGCCTGGCCTTTTAGGGGGATTACACCCGAATAGGCCGCTGGGTGGCCTGCTATGGGCTGGGTGCTTGGGATGGGCGCCTCATAGTGGGCCGTCGGAACGGGCCGCTGATGGTGTCGCCCCGGGTGGTGTGAAGGGGAGCGGTCGTAGCGGGGCATCGTGCAGGCCACTCGGACTGCGGGGCGCGGCTCCTTGTGCTGGTGGCGGGGTCAGGGGAGGGCGCGGAGGAAGCGGGCGGCTACCGGGGCTGCGACTTTGCCGCCTCCGCCGCCGCCCTCGACGACCACCGAAACGGCCACGTCGCCGCGGAAGCCGATGAACCAGGCGTTGGTGTCCGGTGCGTTGCCGACCTCGGCGGTGCCGGTCTTGCCGTACGTCCCCGAGGGCAGCCCGGCGTCCTTGGCCGTGCCCTTGGTGACCACCGCGCGCATCATCTGCCGCAGCGGCCCGGCGACACCCTGGGGCAATGGCCTCGGGGCGGTCTTGTGTTCCGTGTCGGCGACCAGGGTGGGCGGGCGCCAGGTGCCGTCGGCCACGGCGGCGGCGACCGAGGCCATCACCAGTGGGCTGGCGATGATCTTGCCTTGACCGAACGACTCGGCGGCCAGGTCGGCCTGGTCCGCCGGTGGCGGGATGTTCGCCCGCGAGGCCGGGACCCCGATGTCCAGCGGCTGGTTGAACCCCACCGACGCGGCCACCTCCAGCAGCTTGTCCGCCCCCAGGCGTTCGACCGCGAGCGGCGCGAAGGTCGTGTTGCAGGAGTAGGCGAAGGCGTCCGAGAAGGACAGCGAGCCGAAGTCGGCGTGCTCGGAGTTACGCCACTCGCGGCCCCCGATCGTCACGTTCTCGGGGCAGGTGACCTGTTCGGCCGGAGTGATCCCGGCCGCGAGCAGCCCGATCGCGGTGACCACCTTGAAGGTGGAGCCGGGCGCGTAGGCGCCGTCCAGCGCGCGGTTGAACGAGCCGTTGTTGACCACCGCGAGGATTTCGCCGGTGGACGGGCGCACCGCGACGATCGCGGCGGGCTTCTTCACCTCCCGGATCGCGGTGACGGCGGCCCGCTGCACCGTCAGATCCAGCGTGGTGCGCACCGATTCGCCGTCCTTGCCGGGGAGTACGCCCAGCGTCTTGACCGACCGGCCTCCGGCGTCCACCAGCGTGATCTCGGTGGCCGGTACTCCGGCCAGCCGACGCTGGAACGTGGCCTGCAGGCCGCCCTTGCCGATCGGGTCACCGACCTTGTAGCCCTCGCCGAGGCCGGCCAGATCCTTGGCGTCCGCCGGGGCAAGTGCGCCGGTGAGCTGCTGGATCGACCCGCCGTCGTCGCCGTCGTCGATGCGCTCGCCGTCGGCGGCGGTCAGCGCGCCCCTGGCGGGCCAGCGTGAGCGCAGCGTCGGCTTCGTGGTCGGCGTGAGGTCGGGATGTACGGCCGCGTGCGTCCACTGGACCTTCCAGCGGCGGTCCTTGACCACAAGCCGCAGCGACCCGTCGTAGGCCCACCGCCCGCCCGCCTGGAGGGTGTGCGCCGCGGAGTACCTGGCCGTGGCCGCGTCCTCGCCCTCGCTCACCCCGGTCACCTTCACCGTGGTGGACCGGATGCCCAGGGACCTCCCCAGGTGGTCATAGGCCAGGCTGAACCCCGGCACCGGCACGGCCAGTTCGGCGCGCATCGCGGTCAGGTCGCCGCGCTGCCACGCCTGGGCGAACCGCTGCGCGGTCTCGGCCGGGCTGCCCTGCGTGCGCAGCAGGTAGTAGCCGCCACCGGCGGCGGCGCCCGCGAGCAGCACGGCGGTGACGGAGACGATCACGATCGTACGGCGACGCGGCACGGCGCACTCCCCAGGTGATCGGCGATCCCGGCGATCCGGGACGCGATGCGGAGGAGACCCGGATGGCCTGAACGCGTTGATCGTGGCCAGGGGCGTGGTGGAGGTCCCGAGCCTGCCCCTGGCGCGGATGATCAAAGTGTAGACTCCGGCGGCCCGCGCGGTCCGGCGATTTCGGCTCCGAAGTTTTCAGATGAACCGACAAAAGCCGCATCCGTCGGCGGGTCGTAATCGGACGTGTCACCAACCGCCGAACTGCTCTGAATTGGGAACTCGGCTTCCCACGTCAGATTCTGTGTGCCATTGGCCGTTCGGTGGCAGGACGGCCTGGATCGGAACGCCTTGGGCGGGCGGTCGCCGGACGGGGCCTAACGGCGGACTCGATAGCGCAGGTGGAGTACCCGGTCGCCCTGGATCACCACGTGCGGATCCTCAAGCAGATGCTGGGCGTCGACCGGCCCGAAGTACCGCTTGCCTGAGCCGAAGACCACCGGCACGACGTCCATCGCCACCTCGTCCACCAGGCCGAGGGCGAACGCCTGCCCGCCGACCTCGCCTGCCGCCACGGCGACGACACGCTCCCCGGCGAGTTCTTCGGCCTTCGCGATCGCCTGTGCCACATCGTCGACGAAGTGGTACGACGCCTCGGGGTGCCACCCGGCGGGCTTGGGCCGGTGTGACACCACGACCACGTGGTCGCCCGTCGGGGGCCTGCCCTCCCAGCCGTTGGTGATGTCGAACAGGTGACGCCCGATCACCATCGCCCCGATGCTCGCCCACGTCGGCTTGACGTACGCGGCCGAGGCCCGCGAAACCTTGAGCGAGCCGCCTTCGACGAGTTCGACGTCACCGTTGGAGTACCAGTCGAACAGCGGGCCGACCTGATCGTCGGCGTCGGCGATGAAGCCGTCCACCGACACGACATTGTGCATCACCGTGCTCATGACCTCTCCAAGGTGTTCTGAGGGAATCGACGCTCTTGTCTTGCCACCACCGGCCACCTGATGCCGTCCGTGCGGCGCGCAGGACGCGCGCCCGGCAGAAGCGGTATGACGCGGGCGGACGCAACTGATCGGGCGGGATCGCCCGGCCGCCACGTCCGGGATCTCCCGGATGAGCCACGAGCCACCGGTCGAGGTCGGTCTACTCAGCGGTGCCGGGCTCGGGGCGCTTGGCGATGTTATGCGAGTGGGCTGCCCCGAGGTCCTGGTGAGCGGGCGTTCGCCGAACGTCGTGGGCGGCCACGCACGGGTCGCGGGAGCCGAGCTCGCCGCCCCGCCGGGTTGCTGGGCCTGGGCCGCCGCCTGCCTGGCCCGGACCGAGGACGCTGCCATGGCACGGTGGGAACGCATCGACGCGGTTTCGAGCGGGCGTGCACCCTCGCCCTCATCCCGGCCCGTACCTCCGAGCCCTGGCCGCTTCCTATCGGGTGATCCGCCCGAAGCCGCAGGGCAGGACAGCAGGTCAGCTTAGGGGCCGACCGCATTTGGCGGCTGGTGACATGTCCGTTAACGACTTTCCGTGATGGCCGCCAGCATGGTCCGCAGGATCCGGGTCAGCGTCGCGGAGTCCTCCGAGGTAAGGCCGCGGACCAGGTGCCGCAGGGCGGCGGCGTGTTCGGTGAGCACGGTGTCGATGCGGGTGAGGCCCGTCGAGGTCAGCGTCACCCGGAAGCTGCGCCGGTCGGCCGGATCGAGGTTGCGTTCGACCAGTCCGGCGCGCTCCAGGCGGTCCAGCCGGCTGGTCATGCCCGCCCGTGACATCATCAGTGCCGCCGACAGCTCCGAGGGGATCAGCGCGTACGGCGGGCCGCTCCGCCGCAGCGCGGCGAGTACGTCGAAGTCGGCGCGTGCGAGGCCGTACCGGCCGAAGAGCTCGTCCAGTTCCCGTTCCATCGCCCTGGTGAGCAGCCCCAGGCGGCCGAGCAGGGCCATGGGCGAAAGATCCAGATCCGGACGCTCTCGCGCCCATTGGTGAAGAATCAGGTCGATCGCGTCCGTGGGCCCGTCGGCCGCCTGTTCGCTCATGGCCCTGATTCTAGTTTGTGAGGAGATAGTTAGTGGTCGTACTACCTCCTCGCGGGCACAGCGGGCCTTCTACCAGGTGACGGGCAGGCGGGCGGGGCCGGAGTCGGTGGCGTTGCCGGCCCACTCGATCTGCTCCGCCGGTACGGCCAGGCGCAGGTCCGGCAGGCCCTCTGCCAGCGCGGTCAGGGCGGCGGCGATCTCCACACGGGCCAGGGGCGCGCCCAGGCAGTAGTGCGGGCCGTGCCCGAACGCCAGCGACTGGCCGCGGCCAGGCTCGAACCGGTCGGGTGCGGCGAAGCGTGCCGGGTCGCGGTTGGCCGCCTCCAGGCGGACCAGTACGAGATCGCCCGCGCTGATCGCGGCACCGGCCACGTTCAGGTCGGTCTGGGCGTACCGGGGGAAGGGTTCCCCGGTCTGCCCGGACTGCAGGCGCAGCAGTTCCTCGACCGTGGCGTCCACCTGCCCGGCGGCGGCCACGGCGGTGAGCGGCCTCTCCCCGCCGCGCAGCAGGCGCAGGACGCCCGTGGCGATGGCGTTGCGCGCCGACATGTACCCGGCGCCGACCAGGGTGGTGACCATGGCGATCAGCTCGCTGTCGGACAGGCGTCCGTCGTAGCCGTCGCGTACGGCGATCAAGGAGCTGAGCAGGTCGTCGCCCGGGTGTTCCCGCTTGGCGGCGATCAGTTCGGCGGCGTACCCGCCCAGCGCCTCCCAGGCGCGGGCGGCGGCGGCGATGGCCTGCTGAGCGTCGTCGTCATCGCCGGCGAACAGGAAGTCCACCGAGGCGGCGGCGTCGGCCAGCCGCTGGAAGCGCTCGCGCTCGCCGAGCGCGATGCCCAGCACCTCGCCGATCATGGTGATGGACAGCGGGGTGGCCAGGTCGGCGACCAGGTCTGCGGGCGGCCCGGCCGAGGCCAGTACCGCGACCCGCTCGGCGGCCACCTGCTCGGCCCGGGGGCGCAGCCCGGTCAGCGCACGGGGGCTGAACGCCTTGGACACCAGGCGGCGCAGCCGTAGGTGCGCGGGGCCGTCCTGGAAGAGTGTGTCGCCACCGGTACTGGGCACACCGGGCGGCGCGAGCCCGAAACGGTCATCGGTCAGGACCTGCGCCACCGCATCGTAGGAGGTGACCAGCCAGGCCGCACGGCCGTCCGGGGCGAGCGCACGGGCGACGGGGGCGTCCGCGCGCAGCCGCGCATAGTCCGGCGGCGGAAGCAGCGGATCCGGCCGCTCGAACGGCAGTACCGGACAGCCCGCCCGCCCGGACCGTCCGGCGTCATCGGCCGAACCAGGCGATTCGGTGTCATCGGTCCGTTGGGGCCGTTCGGTGTCGCCCGGCTGTCGGGGCTGATCGGTGTTGTCCACCTGCCCGGATCGTTCGGCGTCGCTTGCCGAGCTGGACCGGTCGGTGTCATCGGTCCGCCGGGGCGGTTTGGTGTCGTCCACTGGACCGGGCCGTTCGGCGTTATCGGGCTGCCCGGGCTGTTCAGTGTCGCCCGCTTGCCCGGGCCGTTGGGCGTTGTCCGCTGGGCCGGGGCGTGCGGCGTCGTCAGCCGAGGCGGACGGGTCGGTGTCATCGGTGTGTCCAGGCAGCTTGGTGTCGTCCACCTGCTCGGGGCGTTCGCTGTCATTGGCCGAGCCAGGCCGTTCGGCGTTGTCCGTCTGCAGGGCGCGTTCGGTGTCATTGGTCCTTCGGGGCGGTTTGGTGTCGTCCGCCTGCCCAGACTGTTGGGCGTTGTCCGCTGGGCCGGGGCTTGCGGCGTTATCAGGGTGCCCGGATCGGTCGGTGTCGGCTGCTGGGGCGGGCTGGTCGGGGGTGGCGGGGTGGCTGGTGGCGAGTAGGGTGACGGTTCGGCGTACGACCTCGGCCTGGGCGGGGGAGAGGTCGTCGAGGAACGGCTCGACGGCTCGTGTGTCCCAGCCGCCCGCCGCGCGGATGTCCTCCGGCGGCATGTGGGCACCGATGTACCGTGCCATCGCGCCGGCCAGTGGGGCGATCCTGGGGTCGTCCGGTCCGGCCTCGGCCAGTTCGTCCAGGCGCTGGTAGAACTCATGGCCGTGCGCCCGCAGGCGCGGGTCAGCGGCCAGGCCCGCGAACATCGCGCCGACGCTCTCCTGGTCGCCCGGCTGGGCCATGGCGTCCACCAGTACCAGCAGGTCGCGGTCCCAGGCCGCCGACTTCGACGCCGGGGCCTTGATCTCGCCGAGCAGCGCGAGCAGTTCGGGGGAGGTGGTGCCGTCCGAGCCCAGCCCCTCCTCCGCCTGGCGCAGCAGTACGGCCAGCCGGGCCCGGCGCTCCTTGATCTCGCGCTCCTGCCCGGCCAGGTCGGCGTCGATCTCCCGCAGAATCTCCGGCAGGTCCCTGGCCTGGTCGTCGGCGATGACGTCGCGCGCCTCGGGAAGGCTC
This sequence comes from Spongiactinospora rosea, assembly GCF_003315795.1. Classification (GTDB taxonomy): domain Bacteria; phylum Actinomycetota; class Actinomycetes; order Streptosporangiales; family Streptosporangiaceae; genus Spongiactinospora; species Spongiactinospora rosea. The sequence continues at coordinate 99,864 of NZ_QMEY01000020.1, read as the reverse complement.
AGGCCCAGCTCCACGAGGCGGCGGACGCGGGCCAGCGTGACCGCGTCGCGCAGGCCGTACTCCCGGTAGCCGTTGGCCCGCCGGGGTGGTTCGGGCAGTATGCCCTGATGGTGGTAATGACGCACCGTCCGGGTGGACACCCCGAGCAGTGCGGCGAGTTCTCCGATCCGCATGCTCGTCAGTTAAGACGTTGACGTCGCGTCAAGGTCAAGCCCGGCATCGTGCCCGCTCAGGCCGCGTCCGACAGCCGGGCCTTGTGGCTGTTGGCGTAGGACGGCACGTACTCCTGCCCGGACAACTTCTGGATGGCCGCCATCACCTCGTCGGTCACCTCACGCCGGGTCCGGGCGTGCCGGTGGTCGCCGGTGAACGACATCGGCGGGCCCAGGCTGATGCCGATCTTGCTGAGCCTGGGCACCGTCGCGCCGGGCGGCAGGACCTTCTCGGTGCCCGTCATCGCCACCGGAATGACCGGGACGCCGGTTTTGAGGGCCAGCCAGGCCGCACCGATCTTCCCGCGGTACAGGCGGCCGTCAGGGGAGCGGGTGCCCTCGGGGTAGATGCCGAACAGGTCGCCCGCCTCCAGCACCCGCACGGCGGCCTCCAGGACGGCCTGGGCGTCGGCCGCGCTCTCCCGGTCCACGCTGATCTGGCCGGTGGCCCGCATGTAGGCGGCGGTGATCGGGTTGCCGGTGAAGTACTCGGACTTGGCGAGGAAGGTGACCTTCCGCGGCAGCATCAGCGGCAGGAACGTGGAGTCGAGCACGGACAGGTGGTTGGAGGCCAGGATCGCCGGTCCTCGGAGTGGTACGTGCGCCACCCCGCTGACCTCGGGGCGCCAGAGCAGATGCAGGAAGGGAGCGCTAACGATCTTGGTGACCTGGTAGAGCACGTATTCTCCTCGTGCGGCGCGACGGACGCGGTCAACCCTACGCGGACGGCGGACCACGCCGCCCGGCAGGCGGCTCATCTCCGCCACTCCGAGACCGCCCGAGGCCACTCCCGAGACCGCCGAGGCCACTCCGAGGCCGCCCGAGGAGGCCGCCCGGACGGCCGAAGGGCCCCGCGAGCGGTGCTCGCGGGGCCCTTTCCGCCTAGAAGGCCGATGTGGCGGTCGCCTCCTCGGCGAGAGGCACAACACGGCTCCAGCCGAACGGTATTCCGTGAAGGCGGTAATTTGCGGCCCGGGGGACACAGACCACATCGGCCTTCTTGAGTTAACCACACGGCGGTGCCTCGGGGGTAACCGTGTTCCCTGTGTTCCCTATGTCCCCGGCGATGCCGCGCATCGCCCCTGGTAGCGCCATGATCGCCCACGACGCGGCAGGATGCGATCCATAACATGGCCCGCCCCTCCGAGGAACAGGACCCCCTATGACGCCCGTATCTCCCGAGTCCGTGCGCCTGGCGGTTGAGGCCGTCCTGGACGGTCTGGGCCTTCCGGTGCCGTGGACGATCTTCGATATCGACTGGACACCGGGATCGCCCCTGCCGATGACCGTGACGGTGGGCCCGCGCCCCCGCGAAGCGGTCGTCGCCTACTGCGACCCCCACGGGCCCTGGCCCGAGACGGTGGTCCGGCTCGCCTCGGACCTGCAAGACCACGCCTGCGAGGTCCACTGGGGACGGCCTTTCCCGCCATGTCCCGGGCACACCCATCCCCTCGCCACGGGAGTGGCCGGCGGGGTGGCGGTCTGGGAGTGCCCTGTCTCACCACGGCACCATCGGTCGCCGATCCTGCCGGACGGAACGCCCTGATCGCGCGCCTGCGAAAAATCAGCCAAAAAATCTTCTGGGCCGATGTCGAGAACCAGGGGGTGGCTTCGTCCCAGCATCGAACGCGGCCACAATGGGCCGTAACGCACTGAGGAGAACATGATGGCCAAGTACCTGCTGCTCAAGCACTACCGGGGCGCGCCCGCAGCGGTCAACGACGTCCCGATGGAGCAGTGGACGCCCGAGGAGGTCACCGCCCACATCCAGTTCATGCAGGACTTCGCCGACCGGCTGGAGGGTACCGGCGAGTTCGTCGATGGGCAGGCGCTCTCCCCGGAGGGCACGTTCGTCCGCTACGACGGCGAGGGGCGGCCGCCGGTCACCGACGGCCCGTTCGCCGAGACCAAGGACCTGATCGCCGGCTGGATGGTGATCGACGTCGACAGCTACGAGCGGGCCCTGGAACTGGCCGGCGAGCTGTCCGCGGCCCCCGGGGCGGGCGGCAAGCCGATCCACGAGTGGCTGGAGGTGCGCCCGTTCCTGACCGAGCCCTCGACCATCACGGAGTGACGTACGTGGACGAGGCCCTGCTGAGGAGCCTTACCCCCACGGTGATCGCGATCCTCGTCCGCCGCGGAGCCGACTTCGCGGCGGCCGAGGACGCCGTCCAGGACGCCCTGGTCGAGGCGCTGCGCGTGTGGCCCGGCGAACCGCCGCGCGACCCCAAGGGCTGGCTGGTCACCGTCGCCTGGCGTAAGTTCCTCGACGCCGCCCGCGGCGACGCCTCCCGGCGGCGGCGCGAAGAGCTCGTCGAGGCCGAGCCCGCGCCCGGCCCGGGCGAGGCGACGGACGACACACTGCAGATGTACTTCCTGTGCGCGCACCCGTCCCTGACGCCGGCTTCGGCCGTCGCGCTCACGCTGCGGGCGGTCGGCGGCCTGACCACGCGCCAGATCGCCCAGGCGTACCTGGTGCCCGAGGCGACCATGGCGCAGCGGATCAGCCGGGCCAAGCGGACCGTGGCGGGGGTGCGGTTCGACCGGCCGGGCGACGTCGCCACGGTGTTGCGGGTGCTCTACCTGGTCTTCAACGAGGGCTACTCCGGTGATGTGGACCTCGCCGGGGAGGCGATTCGGCTCACTCGCCGGCTCGCCGCCGAGATCGACGATGAGGAGGTCGCGGGCCTGCTGGCGCTCATGCTGCTGCACCACGCACGACGTCCGGCACGGACCGGCCCGGACGGCCGGCTCGTGCCGCTCGCCGAGCAGGACCGCGGCCTGTGGGACACCGGCCTGATCGCCGAGGGCGTCGGCGTGCTTCAGGCGGCCCTTGCCCGCGACCGCCTGGGCGAGTACCAGGCCCAGGCCGCCATCGCCGCGCTGCACGCCGACGCCCGGACCGCCGGGGAGACCGACTGGGTGCAGATCGTCGAGTGGTACGACGAGCTGGTCCGCCTCACCGGCAGCCCGGTGGCCCGCCTGAACCGGGCCGTCGCGGTCGGCGAGGCCGACGGCCCCCAGGCCGGTCTCGCCGCCCTGGCCGGACTCGACCCCGCCCTGCCCCGCCACACCGCCGTCACGGCCTACCTGCACGAGCGGGCCGGCGACCTGGCGACCGCGGCACGGCTCTACGCCGAGGCCGCCCGCTCGGCGCCCAGCCTCCCCGAACGCGACCACCTCACCCGCCAGGCCGCCCGGCTCAACGCCCGACCGCGTGCCTAGAAAGGCGGAACCTCTCACCAGCGGCACGTCCGGCCGAAGCACCCTTTTTCTCCATCACACTGGGAACCGCCCGCAGGTGCAGTTCCGTAATGGAAGAGGGAAGATAATGGCACGCGTACCGCTTGCCCCGGACAATAGCGCCATCGTCCTGATCGACCACGCGATCGGTTTCTACGACCTGATCCGGTCGCACACGCGCGAAGAGCACATCAACGGCACGGTCGCGCTGGCGAAGATCGCGAAGATCTTCGGCCTGCCGCTGGTCGTCACGAACGGGCACGACGACGCGCCGTCCGGCCCGTTGTTTCCGGAGCTGGCCGTGGTTTTGGGCGATCACCCTGTCATATCGCGCTCTGAGGGGTACGACGCGTTCTACGATGACGACTTCGCCGCGGCGATCGAGGCGACCGGACGCCGGCGGCTGATCATGGCGGGCCTGCAGACCGACGTCTGCCTCGCACAGACCGCCCTGACCGCCCTGGACCGCGGGTATGAGGTCTACCTGGTGGTGGACGCCTCGGCCGCCGCCACCCGGGAGAGTCACGACACCGCCGTGCTGCGGCTGATCCAGGCCGGGGTGATCCCGATGGGGTGGCTGGCCGTCGCGGCGGAGCTGCAGCATTCCTGGACCGAGGAGGCGACGGGCTTCGTCAAGATGATCCATGAGCACCTGGGCCCGTGGAGCCACAAGAACGGCCTCCTCACCGACCTCAGCAGGTACGCGGCCAAGTAGGCCCGGCAGCCTCGCCAGGTGGCGGCCGGCGCCTCACCACCGGCCGCCGCGCTTGACCGCGCGGGCGCATCGACGCCGCGGCCGTACACCGCCCGGCCGCATTAGAGTTGCAGAAATGCTGAGTGTCATGCGCAGTGCTCATCATGTTCGGATGCCCGCTTCCCCGGCCGACCCGGACAAGCCCCTGCTGCCGCGGCGTCTGTACCTCATCACCGCGGGCCTGAGCGGCCTGCTCATCGGATGGATGTTCGCCTATGTCACCGAGGTGGGCGTTTCCGGATGGCCGATGGGCGCTTTGTACGCGGCGCCGGTCGCGGTGAGCTGGTACCGGCCGGTGACCGCATGGTGGATGACACTGGCGCTGCTCACCATGATGACGGTAGTCGGCATCGACTACTGGCGGCCCTGGTTTCTGCCGGAAATGGTGGTGCAGTCACTGGTGCTCTTCACCGTGGCGGTGACGTCCGCGCGGCGGGTCACGGCGGCGGCGTTCCTGATCACGCTGGGGGCGGGGTCGTCGGCCGCGCTCTGGGTGGGGACCGAAGGGCCGTATGTCGCGCAGGGGATGGCGAACTGGGCCCTGGGCCTGCTGGCGGCGACGTTGATCGGGTACGGCTTCCGGACGCGGCGGCTGAGCACCCTGCGCATCGCCGAAGAGCACGGCAGGCGGCGAATCCTGGAGGAGCGCGCGCGGATCGCCCGCGAACTGCACGATGTGGTGGCCCACCACATGTCGGTCATCGCGGTACAGGCGGCCACGTTCCCCAACAGGGCCAAGGAGGGGGCCTCGGCGGAGGCGCTGCGGGAGTTTCGCGAGATCAACACCGCCGCGCGTGCCTCGCTGACCGAGCTGCGGCAACTCCTCGGCGTCCTGCGGGGGGATCGGGACGATCCTCCGGCATCGCCGGGGCTGGAGGCCCTGGAGGAGCTGGTGGAGTCCGCGCGCCGGGCCGGTACGCCCGTCCGGCTGGAGCTGCCGGAGCGATCCGCGGAGCCGGCCGCCGCCCTGTCGCACGCGGCCTACCGCATCGTTCAGGAGGCCCTCAGCAACGTCGTCAAGCACGCCGGAGGAGCGCCGACGGTGGTCACGGTCGGCCTGGACGGCGGCGCCCTCGTACTCGAAGTGGTCAACGAGCCGGGGCCGGGCTCGGTCCCCGGGGCCGGGTACGGGCTGGTGGGCATGCGCGAGCGGGTGGCCGCGCTCTCCGGCGAACTGTCCGCCGGGGTGCGCCCCGACGGGCGCTACGCGGTGCGTGCGGTACTGCCCGAGGGGGACAGATGATCTCCGTGCTGGTCGCCGACGACCAGGCGATGGTCCGGGCCGGATTCGCGGCCCTGCTGTCGGCGCAGCCCGATCTCGTCGTCGTGGGCGAGGCCGCCAACGGCATCGAGGCCGTGGCCATCGCCGAACGGACGCGTCCCGACGTGGTGCTCATGGACGTCCGGATGCCGTGTCTCGACGGGCTTGAGGCCACCCGCCGGGTGCTGGCCGGAGTGCCGGACACCAGCGTGGTGATCTTGACGACGTTCGACGTCGACGAGTACGTGTACCCGGCCCTGCGCGCCGGGGCCAGCCGCTTCCTGCTGAAGGACTCGCCCCCGGACGACCTGATCAACGCGGTCCGCGTCGTGGCCGCCGGGCAGGCGCTGCTGGCCCCCTCCGTGACGCGGCGGCTGATCGAGACGTTCGCGAGCAGGCGGCCGATCGACGAACGCGAGGCGCTGCGGCTGAACGCGCTCACCCCACGCGAACTCGACGTGCTCAGGCTGATCGCCGACGGCCTCTCCAACGCCGGCATCGCGCGCGACCTGGCCATCGCCGAGGAGACCGTCAAATCCCATGTGGGCCGGATCTTCGCCAAACTCCACCTCCGCGACCGGGCCCAGGCGGTGGTACTGGCCTACGAGAGCGGCCTGGTGGTGGCCGGGAATCGCTCCGCAGAGGGACGACGGAGCAGACGATCACCCACCTGAGCGGGATTCGCGGGGACCCATTCCATTCCTATCGTCCTCGGCATGCTCAGACTGTCGATGGCGGCAACGGTCGCTCGTGCCCTTTCCCGGGAATCGGAACTGCGCGGGCTGGCTCAGGTCGTGCGGCGCGGTGACATTTGCCTGGACATCGGTGCCGCCTACGGTATGTACACGTTTTCGCTGGCCCGCCTGGTGGGGCCCACCGGTCAGGTGCACGGCTTCGAGCCGCTTCGTCTCCCGTACCTGATCCTGGAATCCGCGCGCCGAGCCGCCGCGGCCCACCATGTGACCACCACCAATGCCGCCCTCGGCCCCGCCAACGGGCGGCAGAGACTTCGCCTGCCGTACCGTTTCGGACTGCCCAACCATGGCTGGGCCCACCTTGAAACGGGGCTGAAGAATCCCGGCGACGGCAAAAGCCGGGAGGTGCCCGTATTCAGCGTCGACCACATCTGTGAGGCCCGCGGGCTGCCATTCGTGAATTTCATGAAAGTGGATGTGGAAGGGTTCGAGTCGGCCGTTCTACGGGGCGGGAATCGCACGATCGAGCGCCATCGGCCCGGCCTCCTGCTGGAGATCGAGGAGCGTCATCTGGCCAAGTACGGGAGGGCCGCGGCCGATGTGGTGGAGCCGTTGCTGGGGATGGGGTACCGCATGTACGTCTGGTGGCGCGGGCGCTGGCACAAGACGGACGAGGTCACCGACCGCAGGCGAAACTACCTGTTCAGCGACCGCCTTTCCTGAGGTGCGCCGCACATCCTGGTCCAGAGAGGGGTAAAGGCACGCGTTCTCGGTCCACACGCGGGCATAACGAGGACCATCACGGCCATGGCGCAGAGTGCGACGGACCTCGGGGGGTGTGATGCCGGAACGTGCCGGGCCCGCGATGGGCGACCTGCTCACCGCGAGCCATCTGGCGACCTTGGAGGACCTGCCGCGGCTCCTCGCCGGGTACGGCGCGTCCGCCGCGCTGTTCGATCCGGTGCTCTACGTCGCCGACCTCCAGCAGCAGTACCTCGTGCCGATCCCCGGGCAGGTCGACTACCGGGACATGGACCTGGTGCCGGTCCGCATCGATGTCACGCCGGCGGGGCGTGCCTTCCGTGAGGCGGACATCGTCGAGGTCGAGCCGCCGCGCGAGCCGCCCGGAGGCGTGGCGGGCGGGCGGCGGCTGTGGGTGCCGATGCTCGACGGCACCGAGCGCGTCGGAGTGGTCGGTCTCACCGTGCCCGTCGCCGACGATGCCCACCTGCGGCGGGCCTTCTGGGTCGCGTCGCTGATCGCCATCCTGGTCGTGAGCAAGCGGGACACCAGCGACACCTACGCCGAGCTGGTGCGGATGCGGCCGATGGGCCTGTCGGCCGAGGTGCTGTGGAACCTGATGCCCGCGGGCACCTTCGCCAACGAGTACGTCGTCGTGGCCGCCGCCCTGGAACCCGCGTACGAGGTGGGCGGCGACGCCTACGACTACGGGATCTCCGGCGACCGGCTGCATCTGTCGATCTTCGACTCGATGGGGCACGACATCTCCGCCGGGCTGACCGCGACCATCGCGATGGCCGCCTGCCGCAACGCGCGGCTGCAGGGGGCGGCGCTGCCCGCCATCAGCGAGACGATCGACGAGGCGATCAACTACCACTTCTCCGACGTCCGGTTCGCCACCGGGCTGCTGGCCGACCTGGACACCCGTACCGGCGCCCTGACCTGGGTGAACCGCGGACACCACCCGCCGCTGGTGCTGCGCGACGGACGGCATGTGGCCACCTTGGAGACCCCGCCCGCCGAGCCGCCGATGGGCCTGCGGCTGGGCATGGCCGGTGGGGTGAACGGCTACCAGCTCCAGCCCGGCGACCGGCTGCTGTTCTACACCGACGGTGTGATCGAGGCGCAGAGCCCGGCGGGCGAGCTGTTCGGCATCGACCGGTTCATCGACTACATCCTCCGGCACGAGGCCGCGGGGCTGTCGGCGCCGGAGACCCTGCGCCGCCTGATCCAGACCATCCTGAACCACCAGGAGGGACACCTCCAGGACGATGCCACCGTACTGCTGGTCGAGTGGCGTACCGAACGGCACGGCGAGCTGGTGCCGAGGGCTCTGTCGTGAGGACCCCGCGCCTCGCTTCGCGGAACGTCAACAGACGTGCAGAGACAGACATGGAGGACCGTGGGACGGGCCGGTACGTTGGGGGCCGCCGTGCCGGTGTTCGTGCCGGGCGGCGTTCCGCCTGCTTGATCGGAGTGACACCGTGAAGAACATCGATATCGTCTCCGGCCACTACGCCGCCTCCGCGCGCGGCGACCTGGACGGCATGCTCGCCCCGTTCGCGGCTGACATCAGCTGGACCGAGGCGGAGGGCTCGCTCTACGCGGGCACCTACGTGGGACCTGACGCGATCGTGGCGAACGTCTTCGCGCCCATCGGCGAGCAGTTCGAGGGTTTCACCGTGGAGATCGACGACCTGTTCGACGCGGGTGACCAGGTGATCGCGCTGGGCCACTACTCGGGTGAGCACCGTGGCACGGGCCGCGCGTTCCGCACCCGGATGGTGCACTTCTGGTGGCTGGAGAACGGCAAGGCGGTGCGGTTCGAGCAGGTCGTGGACAACGCGCCGTTCAACGCCGCGGTGGCGGACTGACCCCCACCGGCGTTCAGGCCGCGCGGCGCTGCCGGTAGGCGCTCGGCGAGTCGCCGAAGGCCGCCTTGAAGATGCGGCTGAAGTGCGCCGCGTCCAGGAAGCCCCAGCGGGCCGCCAGCGCCGCGACGGACTGGTGGCCGTGCAGCGGATCGAGGAGGTCGCGGCGGCAGCGTTCCAGCCGCCGCGACCGGATCCAGGTGGCGACCGTCGTGCGTTCGGCCCGGAACAGGTTGTGCAGGTGCCGGGTCGAGATGAAGTGGGCCGCCGCCACCTTGGCCGGGCAGAGGTCCGGGTCGCCGAGGTTGGCGTCGATGTAGTCGCGGATCCGGTCGACGAGCGTGTGGTTCGGGCCGGTGGTGCCGAGTTCGTCGGCGAACATCGTCGTCACCAGGTCCAGCGCGTTGTGCGCCAGGCGAAGCCCGGTCGCGCCGGAGAACTGGTCGAGGTTCTGGGCCAGATGGACGAGGAACGGGCTGATCACCCGGCCGAGGCCGGTGTCGCCCGGCATCCGTACGGCGGTCAGGCGGCCCACGGCGTCGACCGGCAGGTCGAGCAGCGTGCGCGGGAACATCACGATGAGCGAGCGGAAGTCGTCGTCGTGCGTGAGGGTGTACGGCCGGCTCGTGTCGTAGATCGCGAAGTCGCCGGGGGAGAGGACCGCCTCGCGGCCGTCCTGGATCAGCAGCCCGGTGCCGGACAGTTGCAGGCTCAGCTTGAAGAACGCGGCGGTGTCCCGGCCGATCAGGGTCGAGGTACGGCGGACGGTGTGGCTCGACGCGGTGATCTCGCACAGGGACACGTCGGTGAGCACCCGGCTGCGAATGCCGCCGCGGAACCGCCGGGAGCCGTCCCGGGTCACCCCGAGCGAGACGAAGGATCGGGAGACGAGGTCCTGCCATTCCTCGAAGGACGACGCGACGGAGACAGCGAGTTCGTTGGCGGTTGAGGTCACCCTGCTCCTCCTTGCCAGAAGGTTCCACAGCGCTGTAAGGGCAGGCCACGAAGCCAGGTCGTGTCACCATATACGATCGCGTCCGAAAAGGGGACCCATCTGCGGCGTCCGAGAACGGCGGGGTGTCACGGCGGCCCTCCCGGCGAATCGGACGGCCCTCTTGCGGCTGAACGCCGGACCGTATTTCCGACCCGGGTGTTGACGCCGGGACGATCGGCCGTGTCGGGAGAGCGCCGACGGGTCGAACGCCGTCTCCGCGGGCGTACCCGCGTGTCCCGCTCCCAGCTTTTCGCGCGTGGTCAACCGCCTTACGCGCATAGTCAAGGTGACCGCGGTCGCCACCCCCCATGCTGGCGGAAGCTCCCGCCGACGCGGGAGCGCCGAAGAGCGCACTCAAGTAGGAAGAGGCGGCAGTGGCGACCAACGTCTACATCGACGGGACATGGGTGCCGGCATCCGGCGGCGTCATCCCGACCTATGACCCCGCGACAGAGGAATTGCTGGAGGAGGTCGGGTTCGCCGACGCGTCCGACGTCGATGCCGCCGTCGCCGCCGCGCGGCGGGCCTTCGAGGATCGGCAGTGGCGGTCCATGCCGCCCGCCGGGCGGGCCCGCCTGCTGTTCGGCCTCGCCGACCTCATCGAGGCGCACGCCGAGGAACTGGCCGTCCTGGAGACCCGGGACCAGGGCCAGCCGGTCGGCGTCTCCCGCGCCGTGAGCGTCGCCGGGGCCGCCGAGCACTTCCGGTACTACGCCGGCTGGGTCACCAAGATCGAGGGCGCCACCGCGCCGGTCTCCTACCCGGACACGCTGCACTACACCCGCCGTGAGCCGGTCGGGGTCTGCGCGCTGATCACGCCGTGGAACTTCCCGCTCATGATCCTGGCCTGGAAGCTCGCCCCCGCGCTGGCCACGGGCAACACCGTGGTCATCAAGCCGGCCGAGCAGACCCCGCTCACCTCGATCCGGCTGGTCCGGCTCGCCGAGCAGGCGGGCTTCCCGCCCGGGGTGATCAACCTGGTCACCGGCGACGGCTCCACCGGGGCGGCGCTCGCCGAGCACCCAGGGGTGGACAAGGTGTCGTTCACCGGCTCGACCGAGACCGGCCGCTCGATCGTGCGGGCCAGCGCGGGCAACCTCAAGCGGGTCACCCTCGAACTCGGCGGCAAGGCCCCCTCGATCATCGCCGCCGACGCCGACATCGACGCGGCGGTCGCCGGGAACATCGCCGGCAGCATCCTCAACAGCGGCCAGGTCTGCGCGGCGTACACGCGCTTCTACGTCGATCGCAAACGTACCGACGAGTTCGTCGGCAAGCTGGCCGACGGGGTGAGCGGGATGCGCATCGGCCCCGGCCTGGACGAGTCCACCCAGCTCGGCCCGCTGGTCTCCGCCGAGCACCTGCGCTCGGTGGAGCGGCTGGTGGCCACCGGCCCGGCCGAGGGCGCCGAGCTGGTCACCGGCGGGCGGCGCGCGGCGGACCGGGGATGGTACTTCCAGCCGACGGTCTTCACCGGCGTGAAGGACGGGATGACGATCGCCACCAAGGAGATCTTCGGCCCGGTGCTGTCGGTCCTCTCCTACGACGACGAGGACGAGCTGGCCGCGGTGATCGCCCGGGCCAACCAGACCGAGTACGGCCTGGCGGCGACGGTCTGGACCCGGAACCTCACAGTGGCGCACCGGGTGGCCGAGGGCATCCGCGCGGGCGCGATCTTCATCAACATGCCGTCGATCCCGGACATGGCCGCTCCCTGGGGAGGCTTCAAGGCCAGCGGCTGGGGCCGGGAGATGGGCCCGTACGCGATCGACGCCTACACCGAGGTCAAGGGCGTCTGGTGCCACTACGGAAGCTGAACGGTGAAAAGCCCCACTTCTGGCGCTTTGAGTCCATCGACCCTGAGCACCCGATTTTCTAGCGTTTCTGCTAGCCGACTGATCGAAGGAGATCCACATGTCGAGTCCCTATGAGCGGTTCTTCGTCCGCAAGATGCCCAACTGCGCCGACGACCTCGTGAACGAGGGCGCGGGCTCGGGCACCCCCGAGCCGGACAACGTGGGCGAGGCGCTCGCCTTGATCCGCTCCCAGGACGTGCCGGAGAGCAAGATCCACATGACCTACACGTGGATCAAGGAGTGCAGCGAGCCCGTCCGCTGGGTGAACGAGCACGTGCACGACTACGACGAGCTGCTGGTCTGGACGGGCAACGACCCGGAGAACCCGCACGACCTGGGCGCCGAGATCTACTTCGACATCGAGGGCGTGCGCCACATCGTCACCCAGAGCGGTTCGGTCTACATTCCGGCCGGTACCCGCCACTGCCCGCTGGGGTTCAACCGGGTGGACCGGCCCTTCCGCTTCAGCGCCCTGTCGCTGGCCCCCAGCTACGCCAACCGGGACTACGTCCCCTACAAGGCCGAGTAGGCGAGAACGACCACCATCGCGGCGGGCGGGCGCGGACGACGCGCCCGCCCGCCGTTCGCGTTTCCCCCGACGCGAAACGACGCCGCCCCCGGCCAGGTGGCCGGGGGCTGCGCCGGTCGGCGGCGGGCCGGGTCAGCCGACCGAGACGCCGCCGTAGCGGAAGGCCGAACGGCCGAAGAGGTCGGGCTGCAGGCCGCGCACGTCGGCGGTGTGCAGGGTCAGATCCTGCGAGGTGACCGCGATCAGGTTGCCCCCGCGCTCCCACTGGATCTTCTGCAGCTTCTGGATGTCGCCGCACTGCCGGCTCGTGTCACTGCTCGCGAACAGGTCGCCGGCGATCTTCTTGAACTCCGGGTCGTCGAAGTGCGCCGCGTTGTTCCCGCCGTTGGGCAGCAGGTGGTCGGTGATCGCGTTGATCATCGGTGAGCTGGTGATGTTGATGATGAACGGCCACTCCAGCCACTTGTTGAGCAGCGTCGCGACGTCCATCTTGCGCACCGTGACGGTGACCCCGGCCTCACCGGCCTGCTGGGCGAACAGCTGGGCCAGCTCCATCATCCCGGGGAACGCCCCGTCGGTGACCAGCTCGACCTTGAGGTCGCTCTTGCCCGCCTCGGCAAGCAGCCGCTTGGCCCGGGCGATGTCCTGGGCGCGCTGCGGCACGTCCGGCGCGGGACAGGAGGCGCTCGCGCCGTTGTAGTCGTTGGCCGGCTTGGCGAAACCGCCGAACGCGTTGCTGGCGATCTGCTCCCGGTCGGCGATCAGCTTCATCGCCTCGCGCACCCGGTTGTCGTTGAACGGAGGAACGTCGGTCCGCATGTCCAGCGACAGCACGTTCATGCTGTCGCTCTTCAGCACCTTGACCCCGGCGGCCTCAAGGGCCTTCGCGTCGGAGAAGGGGACGGACGGCGCGACGTTGATCTGCCCGCCGCGCAGCGCGTTGGTGATCGCCGTCTGCTCCTGGAAGAAGTGCACGTTCAGCGTGCCGAACTTGGGCTTCTCCCCCCAGTAGGCGTCATACCGTTCCAGCACGGCCTGCGCCCCCGGCGAGAAACTCTTCACGGTGAACGGGCCGGTGCCGTCCACCTTGTCCTTGGTGGAACCCGCGCCGATCATCTTGAAGGCGGTGTAGGCCCACGCCGCGGGGAACGGCCCGAACGGGCGCTTCAACCGGAACTCGACGGTCAGGTCGTCGATCTTCTTCTGCCCGTCCGGCTTGACGAAGTCGAGGTTCGCGGCGAAGGGGTAGCCCTCCTCGGTCAGCAGCGACTTGACGCTGAAGATGACGTCGTCGGCGCCGAAGGTCTTACCGCTGTGCAGCTTCACGTCGGGCCGCAGCTTGACGGTCCACACGTCCAGCGACTTGTTCGGCGTCATCGACTCGGCCAGGGCGTAGGTGATCGAGCCGTCCGGGGCGTACGAGGTCAGCTGGTCCAGGGTGTTCTGCCACAGCACCTCCTCGGAGATCGTCTGCTGCGGCGCGTACGGGTAGAGCATGTCCTTCGTGCTGCCGACCACCCCGAGGCTGAGGGTGCCGGCGCCGGCGCCGGCCGTACCCGCGGTGGGCTCGGCCGGCGCCGAGCAGGACACGGTTGCGGCCGCGACGAGCATCAGGGCAAGACCTGGCACACCCACTTTCCACCGTCGGCTTCGCCGTTGCCACATTGACAAGCGCATCTAGGTCTTCCCTCCGGAGGGTTGGTGTCTGGCCGAATCGCCACGACGTCGGTTTCCGGTTGCACGGAGTCAACCGCTAGACACAGGAGGCCGTCTTGCGTGCCAGCGCACGAAACCTTGTCGTCGGGAGCACTCTGCGCCTTGGACGGGCCCGGCGGCCATAGGTGACCCACGAGCGTGCGTTGGGCAACAACCGCATTGCACGCAGGTGCAAGACGCCGTCTCGCCGATCTGCTGGGATCGACATCGCCTTCGGGCACAGGTGAGAACGACGCGAAGGAACGGGAATGGTCGCGGAACTAACCGGTGCAACCCGGTCGGCGGGCCCCCGCCGCAGTCTCACTCGACGCCGGTCTGCGACAGTGCCCCGCCGGATCGGGTGGATCGTCGTCCAAGCCGTCGGGATGCTCTTCGTGGTGACGACCCTGGTCTTCTTCGCCACTCAGGCCATGCCCGGCGATGTCGCCAAGGTCATGCTCGGCATGTCCGCGACGCCCGAGCGGGTGGAGGCCCTGCGGCATCAGCTCGGCCTGGACCTCCCACTGCTCAGCCAGTACTGGCACTGGCTGAGCGGTGTCCTCAGTGGAGACCTCGGCAACTCGCTGGCCAGCGGCCGGCCGGTGTCCCAACTGCTCGGCGAGCGGCTGCTGAACTCCGCCACGCTGAGCGTGTTCGCCGTGGTGCTGATCCTGCCCCTGTCGCTGCTGATCGGCATCCTCGCCGCGCAGTTCAAGGACAGCGTCTTCGACCGCACCTTCCTGTGGTCGTCGATGGTGGCCAACGCCCTGGCCGACTTCGTCGTCGGGACCCTGCTGGTCGCGCTGTTCGGCACCACCGTGTTCCACTGGTTCCCGCCGGTGTCGCTGATCCCGGCGGAGCACATGCCCTGGTGGCACCCGCAGGCGCTGGTCCTCCCGGTCGCCACCTTGGTGATCGGCGGGGTCATGTACCTGTCCCGGCTGATCCGGGTCTCCTTCATCGACGTGCTGAACAGCGAGTACGTGGAGATGGCCCGGCTCAAGGGGCTCGGCCCGGCCCGCATCCTGCTCACCCACGCGCTGCCGAACGCCCTCGCCCCGGCCGTGCCCGCGGCGAGCCTCGTGGCGGCCTTCACCGTCGGCGGCGTGGTGGTGGTGGAGTACCTGTTCGGCTATCCGGGGATCGGCGGACTGCTGATCGACTCGATCAGCAACCGGGACCTTCCGGTCATCCAGGCCGTGGTGCTGGTGATCGCCGCCGTGTACTACTTCTTCAACCTACTGGCCGATCTGCTGCACACCGGCAAGAGCGGAGAGCGGAGGTGAGCACCGTGTCGAAGGTGGTCGATGCGGTCGACCTGAGTCCGGGCGACCCGGACGCCCCGGCCGCGGCGCAGCGGAACCGGCCCGGCGCGCTGCGGCTGCTGCGCTCCGGACAAGTGCGGCTGGGCGGCGCGCTCGTCCTGCTGACCATGGCCTTCGCCCTGGCCGGGCCGCTGCTGGCGCCGCACGACCCGGCCAAGAGCATCGCGCTGCCTTATGCGGCGCCGGGCGACGGGCTGCCCCTGGGCGCGGACCAGCTGGGCCGCGACGTGCTGTCGCGCGTACTGGCCGGTGGCTTCCACCTGGCGTGGATGGCCCCGGCGGCGGCCTTCGCGGCGGTGGCCGTGGGCGCGCTGGTGGGCATCGCGGCCGCCTTCTACGGCGGCATGACCGACACGGTCCTGATGCGGGTCATGGACGTGCTGCTCGCCTTCCCCGCCCTGCTTTTCACGCTGCTGTTCGTGTCCGTGATCGGCCCCAAGCCGTGGCTGCTGGTGGTGCTGACCGCGATCGGCATGACACCCGGCGTCGCGCGGGTCATCCGCGGCGCGGCGCGACCGCTCAACGATCGGGAGTACGTCATGTGGTCTCGCACCGTCGGGATCCCCGCCCGCACCATCCTGGCGCGCTGCTTCCTGCCCAACGTGTCCTCACCGCTGCTGGTGGAGCTGGGGATGCGGCTGATGTGGTCGATCGGCATCCTGGCCGCGATCAGCTTCCTCGGGTACGGCATCCAGCCGCCGGCCGCGGACTGGGGCCTGATGATCAGCGAGAACCGCACCGGGCTGCAGAGCATGCCCTGGGCCGTACTGGCACCGGTCGCCTGCATCGTGCTGTTCACCATCGGCGGCAACCTGATCGCCGAGGGCGCCGCCCGGGTGATCGCCCGTACGGAGGGGCGTGGCTGAATGAGCGCGATCGAGGTACGCGGGCTGACCATCACGCTGGGCGACGGAAGTCCCATCGTCAAGGACGCCGCGTTCGACCTGGAACCAGGTCAGGTCCTGGGCGTCGTGGGGGAGTCGGGCTCGGGCAAGAGCACCATGTCGCTGGCCATGCTGGGCTACGCCCGGCACGGGGCGCGGATCACCGCGGGACAGGTGCTGATCGACGGCACCGACGTGCTCTCCCTCGGGCCGCGCGCGCTGCGCAGGCACCGCGGCAACGTGGTGGCGTACGTCCCGCAGGACCCGGCGACGGCGCTGAACCCGGCCCTGCGGATCGGCGTCCAGCTGGCGGAGGTCCTGGAGGGGGACGCCAGGGAGATCGACGCGCGCATCCGCGAGGTGCTGGGCGCGGTCGGGCTGCCGTCCGACGACGCCTTCCTGAACCGCCGCCCGCGCGAGCTGTCCGGCGGCCAGCAGCAGCGGGTGGCCCTGGCCATGGCCGTCGCGCCGCGCCCGCGGCTGACCGTGCTGGACGAACCCACGACCGGCCTGGACGTCACCACGCAGGCGCGGGTGCTCGCCCTGGTGGCCCGGCTCTGCGCGGACAACCAGATGGCGGCCATCTACGTCTCGCACGACCTCGCCGTGATCGGGGAGGTCGCCGACCGGGTCGCCGTGATGTACGGCGGCCTGATCGTGGAAGCGGGCCCGACCAGGGAGGTCGTGGCCCGGCCCGCGCACCCGTACACCCGGGCGCTGCTCGCCGCCGTGCCCTCGGCCCGGGAGCGGACGCGGCTCACGTCGATCCCCGGCCGCGCCCCGGGCGTGCAGGACGTCCACCCCGGCTGCGTCTTCGCCCCGCGCTGCGCCTTCGCGGCGGACGAGTGCACCACCGGCGCGCCGTCCCTGATCGAGCTGGTGCCGGGCCACTCGGCGCGCTGCCTGCGCGCCGAGGAGATGCCCGAACGTCCGCGCCAGAGCGCCGCCGCGCCCGCCTCCGCCGTGCAGGAGGCCGCGCCGGGCCAGGCCCCGCTGCTGCGCGTACGCGACCTGACCGCCGGCTACCGGGACCGCCAGGTGCTCTTCGACGTCTCCTTCGACGTGGTCCAAGGCGAGTGCCTGGCGGTCGTCGGCGAGTCCGGCAGCGGCAAGACGACCATGTCACGCAGCCTGATCGGGCTGCAGGAGCGCTGGGGCGGCACCGTCGAGCTGGGCGGGGCGCCCCTCGCGCCTGCCGCCGCCAGGCGAGACCCGGACCAGCGCCGGTCCATGCAGTACGTCTTCCAGAACCCCTACGGCTCGCTCAACCCGCGCGCCACGGTCGGTGACTGCGTGGCCGAGCCGCTGCGGCACTTCTTCGGCCTCGGCGCCAAGGCGGCCCGGACCCGAGTGGACGAGCTGCTGGAACGGGTCGAGCTGCCCGGCCGCCTGGCCTCCCGCTACCCCGCCGAGCTGTCCGGCGGGCAGCGCCAGCGGGTCGCCATCGCCCGCGCGCTCGCCTGCGAGCCGAGCGTGCTGATCTGCGACGAGGTCACCTCGGCGCTGGACGTGTCGGTGCAGGCGGCGATCGTCGAACTGCTGCGCGGCCTGCTGCACGACGGGCTCGGCATGGTGTTCGTCACCCACAACCTCGCCGTGGTCCGCAGCCTGGCCGACAGCGTGATCGTGCTCAGCGAGGGGCACGTCGTGGAGCACGGCGGTACCGGCACGGTGCTCACCGCACCGCGGCACGACTACACCAAGGCCCTGCTCGCCGACACCCTGGAGGTGTCCGCTGCCGCCGGTTGAGGACGCGCCGGAGACCACGGCCCACGGCCGTCGGTCTCCGCGCCCGGACGAAGGAACGAGGACCATGACCACAGCCTCGCGCTCACCGTTTCCCGTCCATGTGATCGAGGGAGGACGGGGCCGGGACGCGCCGCAGTTCGAGATCGGCCCGGTACTCAGCCACGGGCCCCGGGAGACCGCGGCGATCCCGCACCGGCACGAGTTCCTGGAGATCCTGTACGTCCGCGAGGGACGTGGCACGCACATCATCGACGGCACGGCCTATCCGATCGCGGCCGGCCGGCTGTACCTGGTCCGCCGGGGGCAGGTGCACGCCTGGGTGACCCCCGAACCGCTGGACGGCACCGTGGTGCTGTTCGACGAGCCCTTCCTGGCCGGGCCGGGCGGGCCAGATCCGGTGAACCTCGGCCACTACCCGAACATGCTCTGCCCCGACCCCGCACGGCTCCCGAGGGTCGAGGGGCTGCTCGCGGCCATGGCCGGCGAGTACGCCGAAGGCGATGACCAATCCGACCCCATCGTGCGGCACCTGCTTTCCGCGCTCCTGTTGCTGTGCCGCCGATTCGACGGTTTCGACGCGCCCGAAGGGGCGCGCGCCGGGCTTTCCGCGGAACTCGGCGTGGAATTCACCAAACTCGTCGCGGAAAAGGCGTCCGCGACCCTCACGGTGCGGTCGGCCGCCATGCGCCTCGGGGTCACATCGGGCTATCTGCGCGAGGTGGTCGTCGCGCAGACCGGGCGGACGCCGGGACAGATCATCCGCTCGGCGGTGCTCACCGAGGCCCAGCGTCTCCTCGCGAACACGGGCATGACCTGCGCACAGGTGGCGGATCGGCTCGGCTTCGAGGACGCCTCGTACTTCTCTCGCTTCTTCCGGCGCGAGGCCGGAGCGCCGCCGTCGGCGTACCGCAGGCAGGCCCGTGAAAAGTACCAGGCTTGCCTCGGCGCATGAATGGGATCGGCGCGGCGGCCATTCATACGATTGGGCAGACCCGCCAGGGGAACGGCTGATCAAGAAAGGGTCGGAAAATGAGCGGTAAGTACGGCAACCTGTTCGTCACCCACTTCCAGGAATGCGGCGACGACATGGTCTATGAGGGTGAGCCCGCCGGGCAGCGGCTGCCGCCGAACCTGGACGAGCCGCTGGCCGCGATGCGCTCGGCCGACGTGGCCCAGGCGACCACCTACATCACGACCAGCTGGGTGAAGGAGATCGACCACGAGGTCGAGTGGGTGCGCGAGCACGAGCACGTCTACGACGAGATCCTGATGTTCGTGGGCAACGACCCGAACAACCCGGACGACCTCGGCGGCGAGGTGTACATGACGATCGAGGGCGAGCGGCACGTGCTCACCACGACGAGTTCGGTCTTCATCCCGGCGGGCACCAAGCACTGCCCGCTCGGGTTCTACAAGGTCGAGCGGCCGTTCCGGTTCTTCGCGGTCGCGCTCAGCGGCACCGGGCGCTACATGCCCTGACGCCCCTCATCACCCCTCGATCTGAGCGCCCGCGCCGGTGAACACCCCGCGGGCGACCAGTTCGGTGGTCACCAGCGTGGCCACCACCTCGGCGGCCAGCAGGGAAACCAGTACCACGAGCTGCACCACGCCCGCCTCGATCGGCCCGGCCCCGCCGAGCAGCATCCCAACGAAGGCGCCGGGAAGGGTGACCAGCCCGACCGTCCTGGTCTGGTCCAGCGCGGGCAGCAGGGCCTGGCTCGCCGCGGGGCGGCAGATCTCCAGCGCGGCATCGCGGGGGAGCAGCCCCAGCGCCAGCGCCGCCTCCACCTCGCCGCGGCGCCCGCGCAGTTCGTCCAGCGCGCGGCGCCCGGCCAGGGCGGTGGCGGTCATGCAGCCGCCCAGCACGATCCCGGCGATGGGGATCAGGACGATTCCCTGGAGCGCGACCACCCCGCCGGCCACGAGGATGATCAGTACCGGCAGCACGCCCGCGGCGACCGGCACGGCCGCCCACCAGGCGCGCGGCCCCCGGGTGATGCGCCGCCCGGCGGTGAAGGCGGCGACCGCGTACATGAGCAGGATGAACCCCGCCACCGCGCCCGCGTGGTTCACCGCCCAGGTGATCAGCGCGGAGACCACGCCGAGCTGGAGGGCCGCGCGCAGGCAGGCGGTGAGGACGGCCTTGGCGTGGCCGAGCCCGCCCAGCCAGGCCACGGCGACGCCCAGCGTGATGAGCAGCAGCAGCACCGCGGGCAGCAGCGCGGTCACGGTGATCAACGATGGAGAGCCCACAACAGGCATTGTGCTGCCCGCCTCCGGTACGGTGGACACCGAGCTAGGGGTGCGCGCCCGCTCGCGCAGCGCGAGCAGGAACGTCTCGGCCGGGCCCTGCCCGCTCATGATCGCCACCGCGCTGCCCTGCGAGCAGGCGGGGGTGGCTGCCGCACTCGCACGGACCTGCGGAAGCGCGGCGTTCACGAGGCCCTGTGGCCTTCAGCGGAACACGTAGCGGCGGCGGTCGAAGTCGAGGGTCCAGGAGTAGGCCCCGAGAAAACCGAGGCACAGCAGCCCGTCGATGCGTACGCCGCCGAGCGAGCTCCAGGGCATGGTGCGTACGGATGAGGCGGCGAGGAGCAGGTCACGGCGTTGGAGTTCGCCCAGTGACAGCGGTAGCGGGCTGCTGAAATGAGGCGGCCGGGCGAGCGTGGAGGGCACGCCCCATGAGCGATAGTTCGTGGTGGTGCTCCACAGGGCGGCCTGCCGCAGGGGGCCGCCGTCGTCCTGCGTCAGGTACGCCAGGCCCGTGTCGATGAAGAAGTTCAGATCGCGCCGGGGGCCGAACCCGCCCCTGGCGAACATGTAGTGGTCGCCCCACAGGTAGAAGGGCAGCTCGGTGATGGGGTCGGCGGGGGACAGGAGGCGGGCGTGCGCGGCGGCCTCGGCCTCGTTCCGGCGCGGCGACAGGATCAGGCGGCGGCTTGGATGGTCCAGGGTGGTCAGGAAACGCTGCAGCAGGTTGGTGCCGATCAGGATGAAGTCCTGCTCGCCGTCGAGCGTCGGCAGCACGTCAACGGGCACGTTGGCCAGCACCGCCGTACCCAGCCGCAGTTCCTCGGCGATCGCGTGGCGGACCTGGGTGCGGGCTAGGCCGTGGTCGGCGTGGCCGCCTTCGACCGTCGTGAGGCGGTGCTCGGCGGCCCGGCCGGCGCCCATCACGACGAACGTCCCGCCGGTGTCGACGCGTACGCTGGTCGCGACGCCGTTGAGCGTGGCCGCCAGGCCGGGCAGGTACGGCGCGAGCTCATCGTCGATGAACGGCACCACGGTGGTCGTGTCGAGGGTGATCTGTAAAGGCCGGTGTGCTTGAAGCCGGGCCCGGGCGTCTTGGGGGCGGCCGCGCCGTCGCAGGTGTTCGACGGCCTTGTCGGGCCGGTCCAGGTGCAACCAGGCGTCGGCGACGGGTTCGTCGAGCGCGCGAGGCGGCCGGGGAAGGGCGGCATAGTGGTCCAGCGCCCGCTCGTAGCGGCCTTTGGCGAAGCTGGTGAGGAACAGCAGCCGATCGCGGGCGGGAGCGGGGACGGTGCGGGCGAGGCGCTCGCACTCGTCCACGTCTCCGCGCCGCCACGCGCGCCACGCCCACCGGGCGGACGCGTGGCGGCTCCACCAAGGGCCGGTCACGCGTCGGCCTCCGGCTCCGTCTCGCCCGGCGCGCCCGCGCCCAGGTCCAGTGCGACCGCCACGATCGCGAGCAGTGGCACCACCGTGTGGGGGGCGAGCTCGTAGGTGCCGCGCCGCCGTTGGACCAGCAGGCCCGTCGCCTGAAGGTCGCGCAGATGGTGGTATAGATGCCCGGTCGAGGTCTCGCCCAGCGCCTCCTGGAGTTGCCTGCTCGTGCGCGGCGCGTCCAGCAGGGCGGTCAGCAGCGCCAGCCGGGACGGGCTGCCGAGGCATTCCAGCAACCGGGCCGCGACCGTCCAGTCGGCCTCCGCCAGGTCGGGGACCGCGTGCTCCCTGACCCACAGGTAGTCGCGATCGTTCAGACGGGCCGCGCCGGCGTATGTCACGGCGCCGGACCTACCGGCCCGCGCGTGCTCCTCGCCCATCCTGTCGCGCAGGTGCTCCAGCGCCTCCAACGGGGCCTGCGGCCCATGCCCACACGGCGGCCCCGACCTCTGGGCGGCCTCAAGGCGCGCCATCCGCTCTTCCAACTCTGTCACCCGGTTTTCCAGCACAAGATCAGAGTACGTTATTCCGTACTTACGGAGCAATAGATATTTGGTGCGATGGCGGCCGGTCCCGCTTAGGGCTTCGTCGCCATTGAGTTCGCGTGCCCGATCCCGCGAGGCGTTGACTTTGTCGCAAGCTATGACGCATTGTATTGATACAATGCTTGCGACAAAGGAGGCGCTGTGACCTATGAACCGTCACCGGATGCCGGTCCGCCGACGCGTGCGGCCGATCTGCGCATAGCGGGCGAGTGGCTGGCCCTGCACGACCTGGCCGACGCCCGCCCGACCCCGCTGCTGGCCAGCCGGCTGGTGGTCCGGGGATACGCCCGCCTTGCTGCTCAGGTCCTCCTGGCCGCGCTGATCATCGTGAGCAGCATCGCCGCCGCTTCCGCTTTCGGTGGCCTCTCGCCGCATCGCCCGCTGCCGCTGCTGGCCTTGGCCGCGCTGGTAGCCGGGCTGCTACTGGCCCAGTGGCTGCTCCACCGGTGGGTGCGACGCGTCGATCAGCGGGCGGGCGCGACGCTGTCGCGCAGGGCCGCCCATCCGGTCCAGCCCGGCTGGCGGGCCGTGCTCGGCCTGCCGTACGCCGTCTTCGCGGCCGCCACGTTCGCCGGTGCGATGGCGCTGGCCGGCAGCGCCCTGGCCGTTCCCGACCCCGCCGTGCGGCAGCGGGCCGTCGTCCTGCTGATCGGCGTGCTCGGCGTGACGGCCATCTCCGTCATGCAGCTGCGTCACCTGCTCAGGCATCCGGTCGTGGCGGAGGACGAGGAGTCGCTGACCGCCGATGTCATCATGCGCGTCGAGGACGCCCGCGAGCTCACCACACCGAACGTGCAGTGGTTGCTGCCCATGGTGGTGCTGTTCGGCGCCGTGCCCGGCTGGTTGGGCGCCGCCGCGGTCGCCAACCTGATCCTGGGCGCGGGCGCGTACATCGCGCTCCGTGTCAAGACGCCGTCGTGCGCGACGGTGGCCCGGCGGGTCATGAGCTTCCGATGATCGTCATCGACACGGCCTCGCCGGTTCCGCCGTTCGAGCAGCTACGGGCCCAGCTCGCCCGGCAGATCCAGGACCGTACGTTGGCCGTGGGCACCCGGCTGCCGACCATCCGCCACCTCGCGGCCGACCTCGGCCTGGCCGTCAACACGGTCGGCCGGGCCTACCGTGAGCTGGAGGAGGCAGGGCTGATCGAGACGCGCGGGCGGGCGGGCTCGTTCGTGTCGGCCGCCGGCGAGAAGGGCTTGGAGCGGGCCCGCCGGGCCGCCGCCGACTACGCGGCCGTGATCGCCGGCGTCGGTATCGACGCGGAAGAGGCGATCCGTATCGTGCGGGCGGCTCTGGCGTCCGGTGCGGCTGCGCCGGCCCCGCCATGACCCGCGCCCCGGGCGCGGGTCATGGGGCGGCGAACCCGCGCCGCATCCCGATCGCGGCGATCCTACGGACCAGCCGGACCTGTCAGAAGTTTCCGCGCTCGAAGGCGGCGGCTGCTCTCTGGTCTGCGACCGGAGTCCTATGTGCAGGAATCAGCGGCCGATGCGACAGGTCGCGGGCCACCCGAGCCGCCACCGCTCGCCACCGGCTGACCGAGCTCCGGTACGGCGTCAGCCAGTACGGCGGGCGGTGGGCCCGGATGCAGGATGGCGAGCCGCTGCGTGGCCCTGGTCATCGCCACGTACAGGTCGCCCCGCCCCCGGGGCGAGGCGGCCAGGATCCCCCCTGGGTCGGCCACCAGGACCGAATCGAATTCGAGGCCCTTGGCCTGGATGACCCCGAGGACCGCGACCGGGGCCGTCAGATCGGGGTGCGGACCGGCGGTGGCGCCGGGGACCGCCGCCACGATGGTGGCGGCCAGCTCGGCGGCCCTGCGGTCGGGCACGATCACCGCGAGGCGGCCGCCGTCCAGGCGGGCCGCCTCGGCGGCGGTGTGCCGGGCCAGCACCTCGGACAACTCGCGGGCGGGGACGGACAGCCGCCACGGTCGTACCCCTGCTTTCCGGACCGACCTTGGCGGTGCCTGCTCGGGCTGCAGATCGGCCAGGAGACCGGCCGCAGCGTCCATGATCTCGGCCGGGGTGCGGTAGTTGACCGAGAGCCTGGCGAGGCGCCACCGGTCGCCGATGTGTGGACGCAGGACCCGGTCCCAGGACACGGTGCCCGCCGGGTCCGATGTCTGGGCTACGTCGCCGACGAGTGTCATGGATTTGCCGGGGCAGCGGCGCATCAGCAGCCGCCAGGCCATCTCCGACAGCTCCTGCGCCTCGTCCACGATCACGTGCCCGAAGGCCCACGTCCTGTCGGCGGCCGCCCGCTCGGCCACGGTCGCGCCGCGGGCCTCCTGGTGGCGGTCGGCGAGGCCACCGGCGTCCAGCAGGTCGGCCGCGGTCAGCACCTCGGCCGCCTCGTCGCCGTCCGTCCTGGCCCCGGCGTCGATGTCCAGGACCTCCTGGGCGTACGCGACGCGCCGGGCCCGCTCGCGTGCCGCCCGCGCCCGGGCCGCCCGGTCGTCCGCGCCGAGCAGTTCCGCGGCCTCGTCCAGCAGCGGCACGTCGGCCGTCGTCCAGCCGCCGGGCCGGCGGACCAAGGCCGCCCGCTCGTCCGCGCTCAGCCTGGGAGCCGCCTCGGCGAGCCGGCCCGGATCGGCGAACAGCTCATCCAGCAGCCGCTGCGGCGTCAGCGCCGGCCACAACGCGTCCAGTGCCGCGCGCACGCCAGGGTCGGCGGCCAGCGACCGGCGCAGCTCGCGGACGTCCGCCTCGTCGACGATCTCTTCCGGCTCCTGCGGCTCCCCGCTGCCCAGTTCGGCCAAATCCTCGCGTACCGCGCGGTCGATCCCGGCCTCGGCCAGAACGTCGGCCACCTCGGCTTCGAGCCGGTCCGCGAGCCGCCTCGTCTCCTCGGCGAGGCGGTGCGCGAGATGGCCGATGATCGCATCGGCGAAGAGGGCTCGCGCCCGGTTGTGCGGAAGGCCCGAGTCGCGTGCCATGGCCGCGGCCCGTTCGCGGGTGTCGTCGTCAAGGCGCAGCGCGCCCGCGCCGAACGTGATGGCGAGGCCGGTCCCAGGCGGCGCCTGCCGCGCGCGTACGGCGCAGGCCAGCACCTCGGCCATCACCGCCCGGCCCTTGATCTCGGCCGTCGCGGCCGGTTCCACCCGGTCGGCGACGACGCCTGGGAAAAGATCCGCGACGGTCGCCGACAGCACGCCCGTCTCGCCAAGGCCGGGCAGTACCTGTCCGATGTAGGTGAGGAACGTACTGTTCGGCCCGACGACCAGCACGCCCCGCGCCGCGAGCCGGGGACGGGTGTAGAGCAGGTACGCGGCCCGATGCAGGGCGACGACGGTTTTGCCGGTGCCGGGCCCGCCCTGGACCACCAGCACCCCTTGGTGGTCGGACCTGATGATCGCGTCCTGTTCGGCCCGCAGGGTCGCCACGATGTCCCGCATCCGGCCGGTACGCCCCGCGGTCAGCGTGGCCAGTAGGACGGCCTCCCCGGCCAGGACGTCTCCCGGCGCGGCCGCGGAGTCGAGGACCTCGTCGTCCACGCGCACCACGCGCCGTCCACGGGTCACGATGTGGCGTCGCCTGCGCACGCCGTGCGGGGCGGCGGCGGTGGCCACATAGAACGCCCGGGCCGCGGGCGCCCGCCAGTCCACCAGCAGCGGGTCGCCTTCCCCGTCCGGGGCGGGCAGGCCGGTCCTGCCGATGTACAGCCGGTTGCCGCCGGCGAGGTCCATACGGCCGAAACAGAGTCCGTTCTCGGCCGCCTCCAGCCGCGCGAGCCGCGCCGAGTACCGGGCGAACGCCGCCTCCCTCTCCGCCCGGGCCTGCGCGGTGCCGCCCCGCTCCCGGGCCGTCTCGGCCAGCCTGGCCGCCGTCTCCGCCCGGAGCACGTCGAGCCGGTGGTAGAGCTCCGACACGTACGCCTGCTCCTGCTCGACCGGACTTCCGGCCCATGGTTCCCGCGCTGTCACCTGCCACCTTCGCTTCCGCCGACTGTGAGGCCAGTCAAGAGTGCGGCGAACATCGCGGGAACAACAGTCTTGTTCTTCCGGCGGGCGTCAGCCGCCAGGCGTCCGCGCAGGTCGAACGGGTGTGAAAAGAATCCGCCGCGAAGGTCGCGACGGCTACCGAGCGCTCGTGCCCGGCCCCGGTGACCCCTGCGCATCCGGCCGCCATGGTGGAAGGAATTCTGCGCGGGCCCGACCGGATCGCCCCGGCCGCCCACAACGCGCCTCCTGCCGCGGGGTCAGGCGAATCGCGCCACGGCGTCCGTGACCTCGTCCAGAAAACGAAGCGTGTCCGAAGGGGCGTCTGAGGCCGGGACGAGGGTGAACGTCACCTCCTCGACGTCGATCGCGGCGAAGCGCTCGATCTCCGCCGGGTCGGGGCGAAGGCCGCAGACGGTGACGGTGATGGTCCGGCCCTGGTCGGCCAGCCAGGTCCGGGTGCGGCCGATCTCCTCGGGCGCGGTCCTGACCCGCGGCAGCCACCCGTCGCCGAACCGCAGCAGTCGCCGCAGGGCCGGGCGGCTCTCGCCGCCGATGAGGATCGGCGGGTGCGGGCGCTGCACCGGCTTGGGCCACGAGAAGATCGGGTCGAAGTCCACGAGCTCGCCGTGGAACTCCGCCCGGTCGTGGGTCCAGATCTCCTTCAGCGCCGCCAGCCTCTCGTCGAGCGCCGCGCCGCGCCGCTCCGGTGGGACCCCGTGGTTGCGAGTCTCCTCCTTGTTCCACCCGACGCCGACGCCGAGGACCACCCGGCCGTCGCTGACCCGGTCGAGGGTGGCCACCTCCTTGGCGAGATGGATGACGTCTCGCTGGGCGGCGAGCGCGATCGCGGTCCCCAGCCGCAGCCGTGAGGTCGCGGTCGCCGCGGCGGCCAGGGCGACGAACGGATCGTAGGTCCGGTAGTAGTGCGGTGGCAGCTCCGGCCCTCCCGCCCATGGCGTCTCGCGGCGGACCGGGATGTGCGAATGCTCGGTGACCAGCAGCGTGTCGAGGCCGCGCTCCTCGACGGCGCGGGCCAGCGCCGCCGGGTGCATGGTCTGGTCGGTGACGAAGGTGTCGATGCCGAATCTCACTGTGCCCCTCCGCCATGCGCGGGCTGCTCGTCGGGATGGGCGTCGCGCGCGAACCACGGATTGCCCGCCAGGAGACCGCCGTCGACCGGCAGGGTGGCGCCGGTGATCCAGCTCGCCTCGTCCGAGGCCAGGAACAGGACCGCGGCGGCGATCTCCTCGATCCGGCCGATCCGGCCGGTCGGGTACCAGTGGGCGAGCCGGTCCAGGA
The DNA here is from genome assembly GCF_003315795.1 of Spongiactinospora rosea. Taxonomy (GTDB): domain Bacteria; phylum Actinomycetota; class Actinomycetes; order Streptosporangiales; family Streptosporangiaceae; genus Spongiactinospora; species Spongiactinospora rosea. The sequence goes on along the minus strand of NZ_QMEY01000020.1, from coordinate 72,581 downwards.
TGTCGGGGTGGCGTTGCCGCCGCAGCTCCCACGCCTCGGTGGCGAACGTCCCCGGGATCACCACGTTCGATCGGATGCCGTGCCGGGCGTACTCGACGGCGATGCTGCGGCTCAGCGACTCCACGCCCGCCTTGGCCGCGCTGTACGCCGAAGCGCCAACGTACGTGTGGGCGTTGACCGTGGAGAGGTTGACGATCACGCCGCGCCGCCGTTCCAGCATCGCGGGCAGCACGGCGCGCGCGCACAGAAAGGCGCCTTTGAGGATGACGTCCACGTCACGCGTCCACTCGTCCAGGTCGGCGTCCAGGATCGAGTCCGGGCACGAGGTGAACGCGTTGTTGATGAGGATGTCCGCCGCGCCGAAAGCCTTGGACACCGCCTCGGTCATGGCCGCGACCTGATCCGGTCGCCGCACGTCGACGGTGATCGCCAGCGCTTCGCCGCCGTCGGCGGTGATCGCGGCGGCGACGGACTCCGCCAGGCCGGGATCTCGATCGGCCACCGCGACCCGGGCACCTTCCCCGGCCAGGCTGCGCGCTATGGCGCCGCCGAGGCCGTTGCCTCCGCCACCGGTCACGATCGCGGTCCGGTCAAGGAACCTCATCGCCCGCTCCTCTCGTGGTCTTGTCGCACTATGGCGGCATGGATATCATGCTACGAAATGCACATACTGTACAGTGAAACAAGCTGGTGGATCTTGGCGTGAGCGCGACGACGGCGATCGAGAACGACGACTCCGGCGCGGCGGCGGCCGCCCTTCGAGCACGGTGCCGTGCGGCGCTCGGGTCATGGGATGCGCGACTGGACGCGGTGATCGAGCGAGACCCCGCCTACGCCGGCGCGTTCGTCGCGCTGGCCGAGGCGGCGGCGGACGGCCCGCTCAGCGCCCAGGCCAAGACGCTCGTGCTGCTGGCCTGCGACGCCGCGATGACCTACCGCAACCGCGATTCGCTGCCCGGCCGGATCCAGGGCGCGCTCGACGCGGGCGTCCCGCCGGACGGCGTGCTCGAAGTACTGGAACTGGTCAGCGTGCTGGGCGTGCACGCCCTGAACGTCGGCCTGCCGATCGCACTGGAGGAGTACCCGGAGGAGGAGCGCCCCGAGGCGCCGCCCGCGCTCCAGTCCCGGGTCCAGCAGCGGTTCGAGCGCCTGCGCGGATACTGGGACGCCGGATGGCGGCCCGTACTCGCGCACCTGCCGGGCTTCCTCGACCGGTACACCGACTTCAGCGCGGCATCCGCGCGGCACGATGTGCTGGACGCCAAGACCCGCGAGCTGGTCCTGGTCGCGATCGACGCGTCCAGCACGCACATGTACGCGCCCGGGACCCGGATTCACGTGCGCAACGCCCGCGCCCATGGCGCGACCTTCGGCGAGGTCGTGCAGGTCTTCCAGCTGGCGAGCCTGCTGGGCGTCGAGTCGTGCCTGCTCGGAGTGCCGCTGCTCGACTGACGGTCCATCCATGGCGCGGGCCTGCCGCTGTCGATCAGTCCGCGGTCTGCTCGACCACGCCGAGGTAGGCCGCCCTGACCCGGTCGTCGGTGGACAGCTCCCGCGCCGAACCCTGGATCACCATCGCGCCCGTCTCCAGCACGTAACCCCGGGAGGCCAGTTCCAGCGCGGCCGCCGCGTTCTGCTCCACCAGCCCGATGGCGATGCCCCGCTGGTTGATCTCCCCGACCACCCGCATCACCGTCTGCACCAGCAGCGGAGCCAGGCCGAGCGACGGCTCGTCGAGCAGCAGCAGCCGGGGCTTGGCCATCAGGGCCCGCCCGATCGCCACCATCTGCTGCTCACCGCCGCTGAGCGAACCGGCGTACACCGTCCGCTTCTCCTTGAGCGCCGGGAAGATGTCCAGGACCTCATCGATCTGGGCGGCGATGGCCGAGCGGCCGGCCTTGCGGGAGTACGCGCCCAGCATCAGGTTCTCGCGCACGCTCATCTGCGGGAACAGGTGCCTGCCCTCCGGGCACAGCACCAGGCCGCGGCGGACGATCCGGGCGGCCGACAGCCCGTTGATCCGCTCGCCCTCGAACCGGATCTCCCCGCTCCTGATCGGGGTGAGGCCGGCGATGGCCTGGATCAGTGTGGACTTGCCGGCCCCGTTGGCCCCCAGGACGGTGACCGCCTCGCTGCGCTCGATGGACAGGGACACGCCCGTGAGCACGGTGCTGTTGCCGTAACCTGCCGTGATGTCGCTGACCTCAAGCATTCTTGGTCCCCAGATAGGCCGAGATCACCCGCGGATCGTTGACGATCTCGTCAGGTGAGCCCTCGGCGATCAACTGTCCCGAGTCCAGTACGTACACATGGCTGCACAGCGACATTAGGACGCGCATCTTGTGCTCGACCAGCAGGATCACCATGCCCTGGTCGCGAAGCCATTCGAGCAGCCGCATCAGCCGGGGCGTCTCCGACTCGCGCAGCCCGGCGAACGGCTCGTCCAGCAGCAGCATGCGCGGGCGTACGGCCAGCGCCATGCCGACGCCGACCAGCTTCTGCTCCTCGATGGACAGGCCGCTCACCACCTGGTTCGCCTTCGCGCGCAGGCCGGTGAGGTCGAGGATCGCGTCCAGGAAGCCGTCGCCGGGATCGGCGGACCGCGACCCTCGCCCGGGGCGGTGCAGGTAACCGGCGGTGACCAGGTTCTGCAGCACCGTCTCGTCGGCGAGCAGCCGGTTGGTCTGGAACGTGCGGCCGATCCCCAGCCGCGCCCGCTCGTGCACGGCCAGCCTGCGCAGATCCCGACCGGCGAAGGTGGCACTTCCGGTCCACCCCCCGACCACGCCGGAGATCAGGCCGAACAGGGTGCTCTTGCCCGCCCCGTTGGGGCCGATCACGCCGATGATCTCGCCTTCGCGAGCGGTCAGCGACACATCGCTCACCGCGGTCACCCCGCCGTACTTCTTGGTCAGCGAGCGGGCCTCGAACAGCACCTTGCCGGGCTCGCCCCGCTCCACCGGGCGCAGGTGGGGCAGCGCCACGGGACCCGCGCCGCTCTCCGGCACCACGGCGGGTTCGGGCGGACGCCGGCGGACCGCCACCCGGGACCAGGCGCGGGCGACGCTGCCGACGACGCCGCCCCGGAAGAACAGCAGGACCAGGAAGACGATCCCGCTGAAGATCAGGGTCTGGAACAGCTCGGTGAACCGGAACGCCTCCGTCACCCCGACGACCAGGGCCACCCCGACCAGCGGCCCGGCCAGTGTCGCCGACCCTCCGATGATCACGTAGACCAGCAGGTTGAAGCCCTCCATGATGCTGGCGCTGCTGGGGGTGATGTAGGAGATCCAGCTCGCGAACAGCGGCCCGGCCAGGCCGACGATCGCCGCGCTGACCGTGAACGCCTTCAGTTTCGTGGCGACGACGTTGATGCCGAGCGAGGCCGCGAGCACCTCGTCGGCGTGGATGGCCCGCAGGTTGCGCCCGAGCGTCGACCGGGTGAGCAGGTGCATCGCGACCAGCACCGCGGTCAGCACGATCAGGCTCAGGTAGAACAGCGAGACGGTCGAGTCGAACCCGGGGGGCGTGGGGATGGCGTAGATTCCGCTGGCCCCGTTGGTCAGGCTCGTCCACTGGGTGATCACGACCACCGTGACCGCGGCGAACGCCAGGCTGCTGACCGAGAAGTAGTGTCCCCTGCTGCGCATCGTGATCCCGGCCAGCAGCAGCCCGGCGAGGGTGGTGACCCCGACCGCGGCGATCGCCGCCCACCAGTAGCCGACACCGTACTTGGTGGTGAGGATGACCAGGGTGTAGGCGCCGACGGTGAGCAGGGCGGCGTGCGCGACGGACACCAGGCCGAGGTGGCCGAGGACGAGGTCCAGGCCGTAGGCCGCGATCGCGTAGATGAGGATCAGGGTCATCACGCCGACCTCGTACCGGCCCTGGATGACCAGCGGCAGCAGCGCGCAGACCACCACGATCGGGATGATGGTCAGCCATTCCCGGCGTCCAGGCTCACGCGCCTTCAAACCGGCGCTCAAGCCGCTCGCGGCGCGGGTCAGGACGGCTTTACTCATTACGGACATCACCGCACCAATACACTCTTGGTGAACAGCCCGTTGGGCCGCACCATCAGGGCAATGATCAAGAAGATGAAGGCGTAAGCGTCCGAGAAGCCCACACTCAGGTAGCTCGCTCCGAAGCTCTCGGCGATGCCCAGCAGCAGCGCGGCGCTGATCGCGCCGAGGCTGCTGCGCATGCCGGCCAGCACGATGACGATCAAGCCCTTGATCAGGATGGCGTCGCCCATGGTCGGGTAGACCAGGTACATCGGCCCGAGCAGGGCACCGGCGACACCGGCCATGCAACTCCCGAGCAGCATGGCGACCAGCGCCGTCTTCGCGGGCGAGATGCCCACGATCTCGGCCCCGCGCCGGTCCTCCAGCGTCGCCCGCATGGCCCGGCCGCCGCGTGTCCCCCGGAGGTAGGCGTGCAGCGCGGCGATCAGGACGAGCGCCACCACCCCGGCCAGCAGCCGCTGCTCGGTCATCCTGATACCGGCGAAGTCCAGGATCTGTGACTCGTACGGGCTCGGCAGCTTGCGGAAGTCGGCGGTGAACAGGAGCTGCACCGTGATCTCGGTCGCGGTGAGGAGCACCAGTGCCCCGATGAATCCGCTCAGCAGGGGGCGGGGCGTGTTGCGCAGCCATCGGTAGACGGCGAGTTCGCTGACCACGCCCAGCAACCCGGCGGCGAGCGCGGCGGCGATGACCGCGAACCAGTAGTGCAGGCCCAGGTTCTCGGCGACGAAGTAGCCCGCGTATCCGCCGACCATGATCCGGCCGCCCAGGGCGAAGTCGGGAATCTCAAGAATCCCGAAGATGAGCAACAGGCAGGATGCGACGAGAGCGTAGATCGCTCCGAGCGCCAGCCCGTTCGCTAGGACTTGCATACGTGTTACCCGATCCACTCGGCGATGTGAGACGCGTGCTCGGTGTGGGGCGCCGTGCCGGTACGCGGGGCGAAGGCCGGCGGGAGGGGCACTACTTCTGGCCGGCCAGCGGGTCGAACGACTTGCCATCCGGTTTGGTCTGGGCCAGATAGGTCGTCATCTCGATGTCGCCGGTGTCCGGGAAGTACTTGGTGATTCCCAGGATGTTGGGCTGCAAATTCTGCAACGCGGGTTCCAGCGCCGCGTGCACCTTGGCGGAATCGCTCGTCGTGCCCGCGGTGCTCACCGCCTTGGCGAACCACTCGACCCCGAAGTAGCCGAACTCGAAGATCTGCTGCTCGATGGCCGACTTGTACTTCTCGTCGCTGTACTTCTTGTGGAAGGCCCCGACCACCGGAATGCTGTCGAACGCATTCGTCTTCACCGTCGAGATATTGCTGCCGATGATATCGGCGTTGCTCATGTACTTGGTCATTCCGGTGCCACCGGCGCAAACCGCGTTGATGAACGTCCCCTTGAAACCCAGGTGCCGGGCCTGGTCCATCACCAATGCCGCCGATTGGCAGACCGTGGTGATGGCTATCGCGTCCGGATTGCCGCGCAACAGGCTGGTGAGCTGGCTGGTGAGGTCCGTTGTCACGGTGTCATAGGTGGCGGTTCCGGTGATGGTGCCGCCGTTCGCCTTCCACGCCTTGGAGAAGGATTCGGTGAACGCCGGGCCGAAGTCGCTGCCGACCTCCATGATGGCGACCGACTTCAGTGTGAGCTTTTCCTTCTTGGCGTATTCGCCGACCAGCCGGGCCAGGTCCGGGATCTGCCGTTCGAGGTTGTAGGTGGAGCGGACCACCAGCTTGTTGCCCTGCGCGGTGAACGTCGGCGTCTGGGAGGTGGACATCAGGATGAAGTCGTCCTTCTGATTGAAGCCCATCAGCGGGAACGACGACTGGGTGGCCGGTGTGTAGATCATCAGCGATTCGCTGAGCTTCTGCCCGCAGGAAACGGACTTGGACGGCACGAACTGGTCGTCGCAGACGGTCGCCTGCACCTTGTGCCGCTTTCCGTTGACCAGGACTCCGCCGCTTTTGTTGATCTCGTTTTCGGCGGCCTGAACGCCTAGCCAGAATCCGCTTCCGTAAGCTGCCGCGTTGCCGGTCAGGGGAGTGATGATCCCGATCTTGATCGGTTCGTCGCCGCCGGAGTTTCCGCCACCGCCGCATGCGGTGAGCGAACCGAGGGCACTGAGGACGCTGAGCACCAGACCGTATCTGATCGCGCGTTTCTTCATATGGGGGGCCTTCCTGTGAGTCGGCGGCTCAAAGGCGATCCTTCAAGAAAACGGGAGCCCGACTCGGCAACCGATCGTTTCACGATATGGCCCCGCCGTTTCATTGTCAACGTTTCAGCCGCTTGGAGGGCCTATCCGGCCGGGCCCATATTTCATGATCGCCATGACCGGCCGGATCGCCGGTAGGCGGCGTATTCAGGCAGGCCGAATCGACCCTTGACAGTGTCGTTCGGGATGGAAAGGCGCAGGCTCAGATGATGCCCGTAGCGGCGAACCGGCCGCCGCCGGTTCCATGGCGCGAACCGGCGGTCTCGCCGTCGATCAGTGGGTGCGAATGCGCTTGGAGATGTCCTCGGCGGTGCGGGCCACCAGGCTCTCGAACTCACGGCGGCGATCGTCGTTGATCCGCGACGCGGGGGAGAGCACGCTCAGGGCCGCGACCACATGGCCGCGATCGTCGAACACCGGCGCGCTGACGCCCACCGCGCCGACGACCCGCTCTCCCGCGCTGTACGCCGTCCCGCGCCGGCGCACCGAGTCCAGCTCCTGGCGCAGCACTTCGAGGTCGGTGATCGTGCTCGGCGTCATCGGCCGCAGATCGACGGTGCGCAGCAGGTCGCCCAGCTCATCGGGGGGCAGGAACGCCAGCAGCACCTTGCCCGCCGACCCGATGTGGATGCCCGTGGCCACGCCGAGCCCGGCGGTGTAGCGGATCGGCTGCGGGCTCGGCAGCTCCTCGATGCACATCCGGGACAGGCCCGCGCGCACGTGCACCGTGATCGTCTCTCCGGTGGCGGCGCGCAGCGCCTTCAGGTCAGTGTCGGCGTCGAACGGGAATCCGGCCCGCAGGTCGATGAGGCCGGACATCATGTGGAAGCAGCCCGGACCGAGCCGGTACTCCCCGTTGGGCGCCTGCAGCACCATGCCCTTGTTCTTCAGGGTCGTCAGGATGCGGTACGTCGTGGCCTTGGACAGCAGGGCCGCCGAGCTGACCTCGCTCAACTGCCCGGGCCCGTCGCCGAGCACCATCAGGATGTCCACGGCTCGCGCGACCGACCGGACAGGGGCGACACTCTGTCCCTCGGACCCGGCCGGGGACGACTCGTCGTCGATCTCGTCCACGTTCACCCCGTTCACGCTCCCCTGCCGTCCTGTACCGCCGCGACGAAGGCGGCCACCACGTCCTCGGTGGCGGAGCCGGGACCAAAGTAGCGGTACACGCCCGCGTCGAGCATCCTACTGATCTCGTCTGGTTCGTCGATTCCGCCGGCGATCACCGGAATGTCTGCAGCGTCGCGTTCGCGCAGTTTGCCGACCAGCCCTGTGGAGAAGTATCCCAGACCGCCGCTGAGGCAGCTCACGCCGATGACGTCGGCGTCCTCCGCGATGGCGGTCGCGACGATGGCGTCGTTGGGCACCCGCTTGCCGAGGTACACCACCTCGAACCCGCTGTCCCGCAGCGCCCTGGCGACCAGGTTGACGCCCACGTCGTGCCCGTCCAGGCCCACCTTGGCCAGCACCACGCGCAGCGGCCGGGCGGCGGTCATCGGGCGAACCCCCGGCCGGTGGCCTCGGTGATCTCCTGCCCGGTGGCCCCGGCCCGCAACGCCGCGACGGTCGGCGGCACCAGGTTGCCGGTACTGGCGGCCACGGCCTCCACCTGGTCCAGCGCCGAGCGCACGAGCCGCTGGTCGCGATCGCGGCGGTGCGCGATCACCCGGTCCCTGGCGGTCTTCTCGACCTGCGCGAAGTCGATCTCGCCGGTGCTGTTGCCGCCGAACAGCTTCGGCCCGTGCGCGCTGCGCAGCAGGTTGGCGCCCACCATGACCCGCTCGCCCTGAGCCAGTTGACGTTGCCGGGTGCCGCGCAGCTCGTCGATGCGGGCGCTGATGTAGCCGTCGTGCAACGCCCCCAGCCCGCCGCCGTGATCGTCGATGCGCCGCAGCTCCGCCGTTATGCCCGCCGCGACCTGTTCGTCCAGGTCGGCGAGCTTGTGGCTGCCCGCGAGCGGGTCCACGGTGGCCATCGCGCCGTGCTCGTAGGCCACCACCTCCATGGTGCGCAGCGCCAGCGCCGCCGCGTCGGCGGACGGGATGCGCAGCGCCTCGTCGTACGCGCTGGCGCACAGGTAGTCGACCCCGCCGAGCATCGAACCGAGCACGCTCAGAGTGATCCGCGGGATGTTGACCAGCGGCTCGTCCGCCGACTCCAGCCCGTGCGCGTAGCCCATCAAGGTCATCGCCGGCTGCTCGCGGACCGGCAGGTCGTAGCGCCGTTCGACCAGCTCGGCCCAGACCGTCCGGGCGGTGCGGAACAGCGCCGCGCTGACGTAGAGGTCGCTGCGCTCGTTGAGGAAGAACATCATGTGCGCGAGCGCGTCGCGTACCTCGTAGCCGCGCCTGACCAGCTCGTCCAGGTAGACCTGGGCGTTGGCGAAGGCCATCGCGGTCGCGACGACGGGCCCGGCGCCCGCGACGTCGAGGTGGTTGGAGCACACGGTCAGCGCCGCGCCGGGCAGCCGGTTGTCGATGGCGAAGGCGACGCAGTCGCAGGCGATGCGCACCGCCTGCTCGGGGGTGAAGATCTCCGTGCCGCGCGCGGTGAACTCTTTCAGCGGGTCGTTCTGCATGACCAGGCGCACGTCGTCGGCTCCGGCGTCGGTCAGCACGCAGTGCACCATGCCGAGCCCGATGTGCCCGATCGAGTTGGCCAGCAGCCCGACGCTGTCCACGCGGCCGAAGTCCAGCCGGGAGCAGATCTCGGCGAAGTCCGCCAGCGTCGCGCAGGAGACCCCGGCGCGGCCGACCTGGGCGTGCGCCAGCTCGTGGTCGGGATCGAAGCCCAGCTGGGCGGGCAGGTCGGCGGCCAGCAGGAACGACTCGGCGCCCAGGTCCTGCAGCAGCGCCAGCCGCCGGGCCGTCATGTCCGGGGTGCCCAGCCCGGAGTACACCATGAACCGGGGGCGGTACGGCCCGGGGGAGGCGGCGAGCCCGTCGCCCCACTGTTCCAGTGCGGCCGATCCGCCGCCGCCGTACCTGCGCCGGATCGGCACCTCGCCGTCGTTGGCCCGGGTCAGCACCTCGTCGAGGCGTGCCTTGCCGTCGTCCATGTCAGCCGCCCGTTTCGTCCGACGATACCCTCGTTTCATCTTGCCGTTCGCCGGTCGGCTCCGGCAAGCCCGCAGGGGTGAACCAGTACCGGGCCGCGCTCACGCGAACGGTGACCGGGCAGGGCACCGCCTCGGTGTCGTCCAGCCCCAGGATCTGACCGAACACCACCGGACCGTCGTCGAGTCGTACCTGCCCCAGCATGTAGGGGGCCTCCAGCCCGGGGCGGGGCACCATCACGCGGGTGCAGCTCACCAGCGTGCCCGAGCGGGCGAAGGCGCCGAGCCGGACGTCCGCGCCGCCGCAGCGATGACACACCGCGCGCGCGGGCCATGCCGTGGCGCCGCAGTCCGCGCAGCGCCCGCCGACCAGCGCGGCGGCCGCGAGGTCGAAGCGCGGGCGCTCGCCGGTCGGGGCGCTGTCGAGCGCGTCCGCTAGATCCATCGTTGCGTCCGTTCCAGGAGGTGTACGTTGACCGCGGCCGATTCGCCCTCCAGCCAGCCGCCGCTGTTCTGGGCCAGCGCGATGCGCGGGCGGTGGACCTGCCGCTCGCCCGCCTCGCCGCGCAACTGCCAGGTCAGCTCGGCCAGCTGGGCCAGCCCGGTGGCACCCACCGGATGCCCGCGCGAGGCCAGGCCGCCGCTGGGATTGATCGGCAGGCGGCCGTCCAGGGCGGTCGCGCCGCTGCGGAAGAACGGGGCCGCGTCGCCGGGCGGGCAGAAGCCCAGTTGCTCGGCGTAGAGCAGTTCGGCCGGGGCCATGGCGTCGTGCACCTCGGCGACATCGACGTCCGCGGGGCCGACCCCCGCCTGTTCGTAGGCGAGCTGCGCGCATCGGGTCGCGCCCGACGGGCCGCCGTCCGGGTCCAGCGTGAAGCCGGACGTGGACGCCGAGGCCAGTACGCGTACCGTCGGGCGTCCCGGTTGCCGCAGTGCCCCGTCGCGAGCCAGCACCACGGCCGCCGCGCCGTCGCAGATCGAGCTGCACATCAGCAGGGTGAGCGGATCGGCGATCATGCGCGACTCCAGCACCTGCTCGGCGGTGACCGGCTTCTGATGCTGGGCGTAGGGGTTGCGGGCGCCGTTCGCGTGGCTCTTCACCGCGACCTCGGCCAGGTCCTGGCGGGTGATCGACCCGTCGGCCAGCCGCGGTCGCAGCCGCAGCCCGTACACGGCCGTGAACTGGATGCCCAGACCGGAGACGACGTCCAGGTCGGCGGCCGACTCCAGCGCGTCCAGCGTCCGGGAACGGTCGGCGACGAACATCTTCTCGAAGCCGACCGCCAGCGCGACGTCGGCCGCGCCGGACCGGATCGCCATGACCGCCTGGGCGAACGCGGTCGAGCCGCCCGCGCAGGCGTTCTCGACGTTGACGACCGGCACGCCCTCGATCCCGATCTCGCGCAGCACGGTCTGCCCGCGGACCATCTCCTGGCCCTGCAACATGCCGGCCATGGCGTTGGCGGAGTACACCATCTGCACGCCCTGCGGCCCGATGCCGGCGTCGAGCAGCGCGCGCAGCCCGGCCACCCGGGCCAGGTCCTTGAGCGACCTGTCGGAATGGCGGCCGAACGGGTGCACGCCCACACCGGCGATCACCACGTCGTCAGCCATGGGACGACTCCGCCGGTCGGCCGGTCCCGTCCAGGGCCGCGCGGATGGCGTTGCGGTCCACCTTGCCGTAGGCGTTGCGCGGAATCCGCGACCAGACCGCCACCCGTCTCGGCACCCGGATGCCCAGCCGCGGCCGGGCGAAGGCCAGCAGTTCCTCGACGTCGAGCCGGGCCCCGGCGGACGGGCGCACCACCGCGGTCACCGCGTCCCCCCAGCGTTCGTCCGGCATCCCCAGCACCACGACCTCCTCGACGTCCTGGAAGGCGGCCAGGACGTCCTCGACCTCGCGAGGCGCCACATTGAATCCTCCGGTGTTGATCATTTCGTCCCGGCGGCCGCGCAGGTACACGAAGCCGCGTTCGTCGGTGATCGCGAGGTCCTTGGTGCGCAACCAGCCGTCGCGCAGCACCTCGGCGGTCTCGGCCGGCTTGCCGTGGTAGCCGCTCATCAGATGGTTGCCCCGCACGTACACCTCGCCCAGCTCGCCGGGGCCGACCTGGACTCCGTCGCCGTCGCGGACCTCCACCGCGACGCTGCGCCAGGGCCGGCCGGCCGACAGGCGCGCCGACTCATCGAGGTGATCGCGCTTTTGCAGGCAGGTGATGGTGACCGGCGCCTCGGACTGGCCGTAGTCCTGCACGAGCGTGGGGCCGAAGCGCTCCACCGCGAGGTTCAGCAGCGCCGGGGCGATGCCCGACGCGCCGTACACGATGGACTCGAACCCCCACTCCGCGCCGCGTCCGGCGGACGGCTCGGCGGCGAGAATGGCCTCCAGCATGGTCGGCACGGCCTTCAGGGTGCGCATCGCCGGGTTCCGCGAGAGGTGCCACACCTGTTCGGGATCGAAGTGCCGCATGACGTGGACGCCCGCGCCGGACATCAGGTACGGCAGCACGAAGTACCCGGCGCCGTGCGAAATGGGCTGGGTGAGCAGGATCTGCTCCTCCGGGACGACCGGGCCGAGCTCCAGCAGCAGGTTGAGGGCGACCTCCCGGATCGCCCGGTGCGAGAGCACGACCCCCTTGGGGCGGCCGGTGGTGCCGGAAGTGTAGGAGATCCAGGCGACGCCCTCGGGGTCGGTGTCGCGGATCCGGGGGGCGGCGGGCGCGTCCGCGACGAGTGATTCGACGCTGTGCCCGCCGCTCAGGGCGTCGCCGTCCAGGGCGATGGGTACTACGCCCGGCTCTTCGGCCAGCGCCGCGGCGTGCTCCGCGAACTCGGCCGAGTAGAACAGCGCGGCCAGGCCGGCGTCCGCGGCCATGTACCGGAAGTCCTCCAGGTGCAGCCGCGCGTTGAGCGCGACGCGCACCCGCCGCCCGAGCGCCAGGGCGACGTCCGCCTCCACGTATTCCGTGCGGTTCCCGGACAGGATGCCGACCGCTGCGCCAGGCGGGACGCCCAGGCGGTCCAGCCCGTTCGCCAGGCCTTCGCCTCGCCGGATGAGCTGCGCATGAGTGCGGACGGTCCGGCCGTCATCGACCGCGAGCGCGTCCGGGTACATCCGGGCGGCTCTGCGCAGTAGGTACGCGATGTCCAGGACGGCCCCCTCGTTTCATTGTGCAGACTGGCCATTTCGCATCACGATACTTGGCGGCCCGCTCAGGCACAATCGCCGGTCGGGCCCGCCGTGCCGCGCAGCGCCTCCTCGACCGCGGCGCCCACGGCCAGGACCAGGCCCTCCGCGTGCCGGGCCCCGACGATCTGCAACCCCACCGGCAGGCCGCGAGAGGTCGTCCCGGCAGGGACGCTGAGCGCCGGTTGCTGGGACAGGCTGAACGGCAAGGTGAAGGGCGTCCACTCCAGCCAACTGCGCGCGCCGCTGCCCGGCGGCACGTCGTGCCCGGCCGCGAACGGCTCGATCGGCACGGTCGGCGTGAGCAGCACGTCGTACTCCCGGTGGAAGGCGCCCATCGCGGTACCGATGCCGAGCGCCGCCCGGCGCGCGATGAGATAGTCGGCGACCGAGTGGCGGGAGCCCTGCTCGATCAGCTCCGCAAGTCCTTGATCGATTCCATGGGGTGAACCGCCCAGTTGCGAATGCAGCAGCGGCGCCATGCCGGTCGACCACAGCACGGTGAAGACGTCCAGCGGGTCGGAGAACGGCGGATCGACCGCCTCCACCACGACGCCCGCCTCGCCCAGGGCGGTCACCGCGGCCTCGGCCACCTTCGCGACCTCGGGTTCCACCCGGGCGTACCCCAGTGTGGGGGAGTAGGCGGCGCGCAGCCCGCGCACCGGGCGGCGCATCCCGGCGAGGTAGGAGCCGGTGGGCGGCGGCAGCGCGTTCGGGTCGCGGTCGTCGGGGGCGGCCAGCACGTCGAGAAGGGCCGCGACGTCGGCGACGGTCCGTGCCATCGGCCCGGCGCACCCGAGCCGGTCGAGGTCGCTGGCCGGGTAGATGGGGATGCGCCCGTACGTCGGCTTGAGGCCGACGACCCCGCAGAACGCGGCGGGGATGCGGGTCGAGCCCGCGGCGTCGGTCGCCACCGAGAGCGCGCCCATCCCGGCGGCCAGCGCGGCGCCGCTGCCGCCGCTGGATCCCCCCGCGGTCAGCGTGGGATCGATCGGGTTCCTGGTCACGCCGTCGATGGGGTTGTCGGTGACCGCCTTCCACCCGAACTCCGGAGTGGTGGTCTTCCCCAGCAGCACCACGCCCGCCTCGCGCAACCGTGCCGCGACCGGGCTGTCCACCGTCCACGGCTGATCGGGATCCACGCGCCGGGAGCCGCGCAGGGTCGGCCAGCCCGCGGTGAGGAACAGGTCCTTGATCGATGTCGGCACCCCGTCCAGCGGGCCGAGGGCCTCGCCGCGCCGCCACCTGTGGTGGGACGCCTCGGCCTGGGCGAGCGCGCCCTGCTCGTCCACCAGGCAGTAGGCGCGCAGCGCCGGATTGTCCTGGCTGATGCGTTCGAGCGCGGCCCGAGTCGCATCGACAGGGCTCACCCGGCCACTGCGATATGCCGCGGCCAAGGCGATGGCCGAGGCCCGCACCACCTCTTCCTGCTGCATCGGCGCCTCCTCCTGCTAGACCACTAGATGAAATGAAGGTATCGCGATATGGTTTTTCGAAGAAGGGGGTGCAGTGAAGGAGAACGTACAGATCTCGCTCGTGCAGTTCAGCAGCGAAATGCTCGCGCCGGAGCGCAACGCCGAGCGGATGGCGGAACTGGTCCTCGACGAAGCGGATCGGCACCGCGCCGAACTGGTGGTCTTCCCCGAACTCAGCAACACCGGATACGTGCAGTCGGCGCGCGACGACGACTTCGCCCGCCGTCTCTACGCCGCTTCTGAGACGGTGCCCGGCCCGACCACGGAGCGGCTGGCCGACGCGGCCCGGCGGTCCGGGGCGCACGTGGTGGCCGGGATCTCGCAGCGGCACCCGCGGATCCCCGACCTGCTGTACAACGCGGCCGTGCTGATCGATCCGGACGGCGAGATCGCCGGGGTGCAGCACAAGGTGCACGCCTGCCGGGACGAGAAGGAGTACTACGTCCCCGGCGACCGCGTCGCCACCTTCGCCACCTCGCTCGGCCGGATCGGGCTGCAACTCTGCTACGACGTCCGGTTTCCCGAACTTGCCCGCGTCCAGGCGCTCGACGGCGCCGAGATCATCCTGTCGCTGTGGGCGGCCGCCGTGCAGCCGGGCCACGTGCCCGAGGGCAGCATCATCGCCCGGTGCGCGACCCGGGCCATGGAGAACGCGCTGTTCTTCGCCGGGTGCAACCGGACCGGCACCGACGACGGCCAGGTGTTCTTCGGGCGCAGCGCCATCGCCGGCCCGGACGGCGGCACCCTCGCCGCCTCGGGCAGCGACCGCGAGGAGAGCATCCGCGCCACCCTGGTGGCCGACCGGCTCTCCGCGCAGCGCCGGTACCTGACCCTCTTCCGCGACCGCAGGCCGGAGCTGTACGCGCCGATCACCGCGCCGCTGTCGGACCCGGCCACGACTCTCACCGGGACGGCCTGACATGACCATGCCACTGCACCGTGTCGGCCCGTTCGAAGTCGGCGCCCTCGGCCTGGGATGCATGGCGATGAGCGACTACTACGGCACCCAGGACGAATCGGAATCCCTGGCCACCGTCCACCGCGCCCTGGACCTCGGTGTGACCCTGCTCGACACCGCCGACGCGTACGGGTCGGGCGCGAACGAGGAACTGGTCGGCCGGGCGATCAAGGGCCGCCGTGACCAGGTCGTGCTCGCCACCAAGTTCGGCGTGGTCCGGCAGGGCGGCCGGACCACCGGCGTCTGCGGCCGCCCCGACTACGTCCGCTCGGCCTGCGAGGCGTCGCTGCGCCGCCTCGGCGTCGAGCACATCGACCTGTACCAGCAGCATCGGGTGGATCCGGAGGTGCCGATCGAGGACACCGCCGGGGCGCTCGCCGAACTCGTCGCCGAGGGCAAGGTGCGCCACATCGGCCTCTCGGAGGCGTCCGCGGAGACGATCCGGCGCGCCCACGCCGTGCACCCGATCGCCACGCTGCAGAACGAGTGGTCGCTGTGGTCGCGCGACATCGAGCACGACCAGCTCGCATTGTGCCGCGAGCTGGGGATCGGCATAGTGCCCTACTCGCCGCTGGGCCGCGGTTTCCTGACCGGTAAGTACCGTTCGGCGGGCGACTTCGATGGCGACGACTTCCGCCGGGTGGCCCAGCCGCGCTTCGCCGAAGGGAACCTGCAGCACAACCTGGCGATCGTCGACGCCCTGACCGAGCAGGCGACCCGGCTCGGCATCACCCCGGCCCGGCTCGCGCTGGCCTGGCTCCTCGCCCAGGGCCAGGACGTGGTGCCGATCCAGGGGGCGACCACGCGCGCCCAGCTCGAAGAGAACCTTGGCGCGGCCTCGGTCACCCTCACCGCCGCCGACATCGCGGCGGCCGCCGCCGCCGTCCCGGCCGACGCCATCGCGGGCGAGCGCTACGCGCCGGACCGCATGAGGCTCCTGGACGACTGAGCCCCGGCCGTGGCCGCGGCCGGCGGTTGAGATTCGCTAGCCGCACCACTTCGCCAGGGCGTCGCGCAGGGCGTCCGTGTCGGCCCGGCCGCGAGGGGCGGCCCAGGCGATGTGGCCGTCGGGGCGGATGAGCACCGCTTCGGGGGCCTCGACCTCGCCCAGCAGCGGTACGGTCCACCGATCCTGGGCACAGCGCGCGGTCACCGTGTCGACCCGGCCGGCCCGGTCCTGGGTGAGCGCCGAGAGGCCGGCGTCGCTCCCGAGGTCGAGCAGCACGGGACGGGCCGCGTGCAGCAGCGCGTACGAGCGGGTCGGGCCGGGCGCCTGGAGGTCGACGTCGGGCATGCGCAGCCCGAGCAGCGGGTGGTCGCCGACGCCCATCTCGTAGCGGATGTCCAGGGCGGCGATCATGTTGCTGAGCTCGTCGTTGACCGGAGCCAGCTCGATCAGCCGGGCCATGGTCTCGCGGAGGGCCTCGGCCTGCCACCCCGGCGCGGAGAGCCTGGTCTGCGCCCGGGTGTTCTGCAGGACCCGGGCGGCCACGGGGTGCCGTTCGGTCTGGTAGGTGTCCAGCAGGTCCGGGCTCGCGTGGCCGTTCACGACGGCGGCGAGCTTCCAGCCGAGGTTGACCGCGTCCTGGACACCGGTGTTGAGGCCCTGGCCGCCGGCGGGGAAATGGACGTGGGCGGCATCGCCCGCCAGCAGCACGCGCCCCCGGCGGTAGCGTTCGGCCTGGCGGGCGGTGTCGCCGAACCAGGAGATCCAGCGCGGGGCGTGCATCCCGAAATCGGTTCCCGCGATCTTCGTCATCGACGCGCGAAGGTCCTCAAGGGTGCAGGGCGCGCTGCGGTCGGCGACATGGGAGTAGTCGTAGGTGATCACCCGGTGCCAGCCAGGCTCGAACGCGAGGACCCAGTAGGAGCCGTTGTCGCGGCGTTCCAGAGTGAAGCGCCCCGGCGGAGGGTCGGTCAGTACGACGTCACCGAGCATCGCGGTCAGCGTCGCGCCGGTGCCGGGGAAGCCGATGCCCTGCGACTGCCGGACCGTGCTCCTGCCGCCGTCGCAGCCCACCAGGTAGCGGGCCCGGATCGTCTCGGTGGCGCCGTCGCCGTCACGTACGTCGACCTCGACCCCGTCGGCGTCCTGGCGCGTCGCGGTGATCGTGCGCCCGCGTTGGACCTGGACGCCGAGGTCGGCCGCGTGCGCCTCGAGCAGGCTTTCGCTCTGATATTGCAGGAGCTGCAGCAGGTACGGGTGACGGGTGGCCAGGCCGGTGAAGTCCAGCGGCAGCTCGGCGAAGTGCCCGCCCTGGAGCCTGCGCCCCTCGGCGAGGAAAGGGCCGAGAATGCCGCGCTGATCAAGGATCTCCAGTGTCCGGGCGTGCATGCCTCCCGCGCGGGACTCGGCGGTCGGCTCGGTACGCGACTCCAGCACCACCGCCTCGACACCCGCCAGCCGCAGCTCCCTTGCCAGCATGAGGCCGGTCGGCCCGGCTCCTGCGATCACGACGTCGTGGTCGGTCATGTGATCCCTCCAGCCACCCTGAACGGTGATAAGCTCTGCCTGAACGCTTCTCAATATCTACTGAGCAGTGTTCAGGTGTCAAGGAGGATCATGAGCGAGACGAAGATCAGCCCACAGACGATCGCGCGGACCTCGCTGCGGTTGCTCAACGAGACCGGCCTGGACGGGCTGTCCATGCGACTGGTCGCCAAGGAGCTGGGAGTGCGCGTCAGCGCCCTCTACTGGCACGTCCGCAACAAACAGGAGTTGCTGGACACGATCGCCGAGACCCTGTTCCTCGACGCGATCGACGGCCTGGAGGCCCCGGCGCGCAGCCAGTCATGGGACGACTGGCTGCGCGCCCAGGCCGGACGGCTGCGACATGGCATGCTGCGATACCGGGACGGGGCGCGGGTGTTCGCCGGCACGCACCTCACCCATCCGGCGCTGTTCCGTATGACGGAGCTGACCTTCCGCACCCTCATGGACGAGGGCTTCACGCTGAGCCAGGCATCGAGCGGCTACCACGCGCTCTACCACTACACCGTGAGCTACACCATCGAGGAACAGGCGAGACAGGGATCGGGCTACGGCGAGGAGAATCCCTACCAGCGGCCGCTGGAGGTGGACCCGGCCAGATACCCGCTCTCGGCACAGATCCTCGGCGGGAGATGGCAGGAAGACCCGGACGCGGGATTCGAGGACGGCGTCAGGTTGATACTGGCCGGTATGAAAGCGACCCGTGCCATCGCCTGAGGGCCGTGCCACGGCCGGCCGTCGTGCTCCCGGCCCGGAGTCCTCGGGCCGGTGAGCGACGACCCCGGCCATGAGACGTTCCGGCACACCGCCAGGGGCCGCCTCGAAGTGACCGGCATGAACGCCGGTCGCCGGTCCTTCAGAGCGTGACCACGATCTTTCCGCGCTGCAGGCCCGCCTTCATGCGTTCGTACGCGGCGACCGCCTCCTCCAGCGGGTACACCCGGTCGATGACCGGGCGGCCGAGCCTGCCGTCGGCGATCCGCTCGGTCACGAAGGCGATCCCGCGCCGCAGGGACTCGGGGTCGCGGACCTCGTTGATCAGCGAGTAGCCGTACAGGCCCGCCCTGCGGTGCACGAGCGACAGGATCGGGAAGCTCACGTCGTTCGTGCCCGACAGTCCCCCGTGAACGTACGCGATCCCGTTGAAGGCGAGCGCGTTCACGTACTCGGCGACGAATCCGCCGCCCACGCCGTCCGAGATGAGCCGGACGCCCTCCCCGCCGGTGATCGACATGATCGCCGCGGTGACGTCCTCCTCCGCCGTCGCGACCGTGGCGTCCGCGCCCTGTTCCATGAGGAAGTCGCGTTTCGCCGAGGTGCGCGTGGTGGCGATGACGCGCGCGCCGAGAGTCTTCGCGATCCGGATCGCGCCGAGGCCCGTGCCGCCGGACGCCGCCGTGATCAGCACCCAGTCGCCCGCGGCGACGGGGAAGATCTCCTTCATCGGGTAGTACGCCGTCAGGTACTGCATCCAGAAGCCCGCCGCCTCGGCCGCCGACCAGCCCTCCGGCCACGGCGTCGTGAACTCCTCGCGGGCCAGGGCGTACTCGTTGGCGCAGGAGTACGGGCCGTCGATGTTCGGGACGGTGCTCACCCGGTCGCCGGCCTTGAAGCGCGTCACGCCAGAGCCGACCGCCGCCACGATGCCGCTCGACTCGTAGCCGAGCCGCATCGGCAGGTCCGAACGCGTGTAGTGGCGGTTGTTCATCAGCAGAATGTCGGCCTGGTTCAGGCCGTACGCGGACACCCGGATGGAGGCCTCGCCGGGACCGGGTTCGGGAACGTCGAGATCGCGGATGACGAGGCCGAGCCCGGACTCGTCGCCCTCGCCGGCGCGATCGTAGACAAGGGCGCGCATGGCCTGTCGCGGTGCTTCGGGCATGGGTGTACTCCTCGGTTCTTTGCGGGGGGTCATGTGCGGGTGGCGGGTCTGCGGTGGTCCCGGCGGACGGTCCCGCCCTGAATGACCATCGCCAGGTTGCCGGAGTAGCGCGTGAAGTCCCACGCGTCCCCGTCCAGGACGATCAGGTCGGCCGCGCACCCCACCGCGATCCGGCCGACGTCATCGAGTTCGAGCAAACCGGCGGCCGATCCGGTCGCGGCGTGCAGGGCCTGCGGCGGGGTCATCCCGGCCTGGACCAGCATCGTCAGCTCGCGGTGACTCGATCCGTGGGCGAAGACGCCACTGTCGGTGCCGCCCGCGTCCCGCGCGGTCGTCACGCCGCTGTCGAGGAGCCTGCGGAGGTTGCCGATCGCCTCGTAGAACGGCAACGAGAACGGCTGACTCTGGATCTTCGCGAAGTCCATGCCGGCGAACATGGCGTGGACGTGGGCGTCGATCAGCCCCGGCGCCACGAGCGCGCCGGTGGCATCGATCACCTCGTCGCCGTCGAGTCCCGTGCCCAGCGCCGCGATCCGGCCCGATTCGATGGCGATGTCGGTGAGGGTCGTCTCGGCGCCGCTGCCGTCGAACACCCGCCCGCCGCGCAGGACCGTCCTGGTCACCGCGACATCTCCTCGACCGGGCGATACTCCATGTCGTAGCCGAAGTGGCGCGGCCCGGCGAGCTCGATGCCCGCCGCGGTCCGCCAGCGGGGGTCGCAGGGCAGCCCGACGACCGCGACGCGGTAGCCGTACCGGATCTCCTCGGCCGGAATCGGCTCGCCGGTGTCGATCTCCATCGACATGATGAGGTCGGGGCTGGTGGCGACCACCTGCCCGTCGCGTTCGGCGGCCAGGTTCTCGTTCTGGAAGTGCACGGTCATCCGGCGCCCGCGGTACTCGTCGAGCCCGCTCAGGTGGGCCTTCCCGATCGTCCAGCCCCGCTCGTTGCGCCGCTCGACCTCCTCCACCTTCCCGGTGAACAGCAGCACGCCCCGCTGCTTGGCGAGCACGGCCGCCACGGGGGAGGTGTGCGCGGCCCGCGCCTCCCGGATCGTCCGGCCGAGGTCTTCGGCGAGCGAGATCGCGCCGTGGACCAGGCGTTCCTTGGCCTCGGCCCCGGTCATCGGATACAGCGCCGTGGCGGCGTTCGCCCCGCTGGCCCCCACGGCCGCCCGGGTGTACGCCTCCGCCCACGCGTTCGTCGCGCTGGTGAGGTACATGACGTTGCCGTGCTCGTCGGCCATGACCATCGGCGTGGCGCGGCCACCGTAGAGCGTCGGCGTGACCAGTTGCAGCTCGGGGAAGGCACGGCCCATCCCGTCGGCGTCCACGATCGGCACGCCCGCCGCCGCGGCGGTCGTGAACGGCGTCACCGCGTTGAGCCCGCCCGCCTCGGCGGCGCAGACGTAGGCGAACGTCTGCCCGGTGAGGCGTTCCAGCTCGCGGAGCACCCGCACGTACTCCTCCGCGCGCGGCAGCTTCTCGATGAGGACGCCCGGCGCGCCCAGCCCGGCGATGAAGACCACGTTCGCGTCGTCGGGGACCTCCTCGATGTCCACGAGCGGGACCGGGCCGTGCCGCCGGATCGCCTCGCGGGCGAGCAGCATGCCGATGTACGGGTCGCCTCCGCCGCCGGAGCCGAGCACCGTGGAACCGAGGGTGATGTCGGCGAGCGCCGCTTCGTCGATGAGTCGCATGGTCAGCGTCCTTCCGGGGTCGTGACGAGGTCGCGGAACGGCCCGACGGCCTTCACCTTGATGCGCACCGCCATGCCTCCCGGCAGGTGCGTGAGCGGGACGTCGTCGGTGTCGATGATCCGCACGGAGTCCGGGTCGGCGCCCGCCGCGACGGCGCGCGCGACCGCTTCGGCCTTGGCGGTTTCCAGGGCGGCGGCACGGGTCGTCCCGGTGAGCGTGTACACCCGGTCCACCTCGCCGCCCGCCTCCGCGAAGGCGGCGCCGACGGCGTTCGCGACGCCCGCGTGCTCGGGGATGATGACGTCCTTGAAGCCGGGAAGGGCGGCGAGGAGCGGCCCGCCGCCCCCGACGACGATCACGGGGATGTCGCCCGCCGTCAGCTTGGCCTTGTCGATGGCCCGGACCAGCCGATCGGTCACGACGTCCAGCGCGCGCCGCACGGTTTCGGCGGGGAGGCCGGAGACCGCCGTGGGGTCCCCGATCGGGTCCGCGCCGCCCGCGACCGCGACGTCCGTGAACGTGAGCGTGTCGCCGCCGAACACCCGCGCCTCGGACATGATGCGGTAGCCGACGCTCTCCGGTCCGACCACCGCCCCGTCGCCGGTGACCTTCGTGCCGCCGCCGAGGGCCAGGGACAGGACGTCGGGCATCCGGAAGTTGCTCCGCACACCGGCCAGGCTCATCGCCACCGTGGACTCCCGGGGGAAGCCGTGCTGGAGCATTCCGATGTCGGAGGTGGTGCCGCCGACGTCGATGACCACGCCGTGGTCGAGGCCGGTCAGCAGGGCCGCTCCCCGCATCGAGTTGGTCGGCCCGGACGCGATCGTGAAGATGGGGAACAGCCGTGCCCGGTCGAGGGTCATGACGGTGCCGTCGTTCTGCGACAACAGGATCGGCGCGGAGATGCCGACGCCGGCGACGACCTCCTCCAGGCCGTCGATCACCCGGCCGGCCAGGTCGAGGAGCGCGGCGTTCAGGATCGTCGCGTTCTCGCGTTCCAGGAGACCGACCCTGCCGACGAGCATGGAGCGGGTGATCGACGCGTGCGGCAGCTCCTCGCGCAGGATCTCCTCCGCGCGGATCTCCGGATCCGGATTGACCGTCGAGAACACCGAGCTGAGGGCGATGTGCCGGACGCCGGAGGCGGCGATCCGCCGGGCGATCTCGCGCAGGCCCGGCTCGTCGAGTTCGTTGAGTGGCGAGCCGTCGAACTGCGACCCGCCGGCGCACACGAAGGTGCCCCCGTCCACGACCTCGCGCAGCCGGTCCGGCCAGTCGATCATCGGCATCAGCGACTGGGGCGGCGTGGCGAGCCGTACCGCCGCGACGCGTTCCAGGTCACGACCCTGGGCGATCGCGTTGATGAAGTGCGTGGTGCCGATGAAGACCGAGGCGATGTCGTCCACGGCCACGGCCTTCCGCACCTCGCCGAGCGCGGTGAGGATCCCCGACGTGACATCTTCCGACGTCGGGGCCTTGGTGGCGGCGACGACCCGGCTCCCATCGAGGACGACTGCGTCGGTGTTGGTCCCACCGACATCGATTCCGACGCGCAGCGGCACGTTGATCCTCCTGTTGGTTCATGGGCTCACACGCCCGGATGGTTCACGCCTCGTGGTACTCGGCGATCGGGTGGAACGGGCGGCCGGCCGCCTGGACGAACAGGCGGAGGGGCCCGCCGGACATATAGGTCACCTGGGTGTCGGCGACCTGGCTGATCCTCGTGTCGGCGGGGTCGGCGCCGGCGAGGATCGCCTCGTCGATCGCCCGCCGCTCGCATTCCGCCAGCCGCCCCGCCCGATCGCCCCCGGCCTCGACGAAGCTCCACACGCTGGCCGAGACCGAGGCGAGCGCCGCGCCCACGGCCGGCGCGACCCCCGGGGCGGACGCCTGCGGGCCGAGCACGGGCAGGTCGCCGACGCGGCGGCGGAGCCTGCCGACGAGCCGGTCCCCAGTGATGGGCGCGGTCATGGGGGCGGGTTTCGGGAAACCGAGCGGCATGGGCTGGTTCGTGCGCACGCCCGCGAGCGTCGATGCCGGTTCGAGTACGAGCCGCCCGTGGCGCAGTACTCCGGCGTCCGCGCTCCGGCCGTCGTCGTCCACGACGATGGCGTCAGTGGCCCCGGCCGGCCGGGCGCGGCCGAGTACGGCCGTCGCCAGGCGTCCCGCGACCAGATGGATGGGAAGGGCCGCCGCGCGCGACGCGGAGACGAGGGTGCCGTCGTTGCGCGCGACGAAGGGCTCCGCGCCGAGGCCGAGTCCGCGAAGGGCCGACCGCGCCCCGGCCAGCGTGCCGCGGGCGTGCCCGCTGAGCGCGGCGTTGAGAATGGCGGCGTTCTCGCGTTCGAGCAGCCCGAACCCGCCGACCTCGCAGCTCAGCGTGATCGGAAGGTCCGTGCCCAGGACCTCCCTGATCAGGGCCGCCGCGACGCGTTCGGGCCGGTCGTCGAGGTAGGAGAAGGAACCCGCGACGGCGATGGCGTCGCAGGCGTCCCGGCAGCGCCCGGCGAACGCGCGGATGGCGTCGACGTCGAGCGCGCCATGGGCCGAACCGTCGATGTCGGTGCCGCCGCCGGTGCCGAGCCAGGGGCCCGCGACCCGCTCCGCGAGGGCCCGGGGCCATCCGGCGAACGGCGGCACGGCGGTCGTGGGCGTCGCGCCGACGCGGAGCACCGCGACCCTGCCCATGGCCTGGTGCTCTTGGAGCCGGTCGGCGAAGGCGGTGGTCGCGAGCATGATCGGCCCGATCGCGTCAGGGCCGACGGGTTCGAGGGCCGCCCGGACGGCGGTGGCGAGGGCTCCGTCGTCCGACGTCCCGGTCGAGACGATGTGGTCCCACTCGTCGATGACGGCGGCGGTGACCAGCGGCCCGGCGGCGGAGATCCCGAGGCGGAGCGGCGTCATCGTGCGGCACCCGCTCGCGCCGCGATCGAGAAGTCGGCGTAGTCCACCCCGTAGCCGAGTGCCCTCGGGCCCGCGAGCCGTAGGCCGCGCTCCGAACGCCAGCGGTCGTGGGCCGGCAGGGCGATGACATGGACATCGCGGCCCGGTGTGGCGTCCTCCGTCGAGAGCGGCTGCCAGGTGTCCCGGTCCGCGACGAGCAGGATGTCCGGCACCGCGGCGATGATCTCGCCCGCCCGGACGGCGAGGTGGAACTCGTTGCGCAGTTCGACCCGGAGCGGTTCCTCGGTGCGGTCGTCGGACTCGATCGCCAGGGACGACCGGGGCCCGAGCCCGTCGGAGAAGGACAGGCGGCCGGTGATGACGCCGCTGCCGATGACCGCGCCGCCGTGGTCCGCGAGCACCGCCGCGGCCTCCGCCTCGCCGAGCGCCGCCAGGCGGCCGAAGACGCGGCCGAGTTCGAGGCACCGGCTGACCGACCCGCGCAGTACGTGGGCCCGGCAGAACCCGGCGCTGAGGGAGGACGTGCTGAGCACCGCGAGCCAGCCCATGGTCTCGACGACCGGACGTACCAGCCGCTCGGAGGAGAGCGCGCCCGACTTCTGGATCGTCACCGTACGGCCGTACGGGTCGCACAGGATGTAGGCGTCCGGCTGGGCGTCATCGAGTTCGAGCGTCGACAGGTCGAGACTCGGCACCCCGCGACCGGCGAAGTCGCCGTCGACGCACGGGACGCCCAGCAGCGCCGCCGCGGCGAGCGGATAGAGGGCGTTCATGCCCGCCATCTCGTAGGGCATCACCGCCGCCGGCGGCCGGCTCCTGAGCGCGTTGCCGGTGAAGAGGATCGGCGGCTCGGCGGTGCCCAGCAGCTTCTCGGAGAGGGCGTGCGGGGAGCCCATGAGCGCGAAGGGGGCCACATCGGCGTCGTCGTCGAGTTCGTCCGCGCCGATGATCTCGATCGGGCCCTGCTCGCGGAGCACCTCGCCGAGCATCACCTCGGCGAGGAACGGGTCACCGGCTCCCCCTCCGCCGAGGACGGCGGCGCCGCGCGCCATGGGGGAGATGTCATCAGCCGTGAATCTCATGGCCAGGTCTCCTTAGCTTGTGTGGAAGCATCGCTTACCAGATGAACGCCGTCAGTGTGCAAGGTGCCCACAGTTTTCCGGGAGACTGGGCACCATGCCGGGGGTAGTGCCATGGTGAACGTACGCGCGATCGTCGAGACGTTCGCCTCGCCGGGCGTCCGCGACACCTTGAGCGGCGGTGACGCCGCGCTGGGGCGGCCCGTCGGGGCCGTCGCGATCGTCTTCCGGATCGAGGAGGTCGAGACACAGCGGCCCGGTTCGCTCGTCATCGTGCCCAGGGAGGTCGTGGCGAGCGGCGATGTCGCCCTTGACCTGCTGCTGCGCCGGGCGGCTGCGGCGCGGGTGAGCTGCGTGGTCGTGGACGCGGGCACCGGCGAGCTGCCCTCGCCCACGCGGCGGCTTGCGGAGCGGTTCCAGATCGCGCTCTGGCGCGAGCCCGGGCTCGATCCCGGCCGGCTGCGTTCGGACATCGAGCGGCTCGTCCAGAATCCGGAGCTGGTGGGCGTCGGGGTGGTCCGCGCGGTCAGCGAGGTCATGCTGCGTCCGGCCCGCGACGTCGGCGAACTGGTGGACCGCCTCGCCCAGGTGATCGCCTTCCCGGTCGCCCTGATCGGCCTCGACGGCCACCCGATCGCCGGTCCCATGCTGGCACCCGCCGATGACCTGGCGCGGGCGTTGCACTCGTTCGGCGGGCAGGCCGGGTTCCGGGGCGCGGTCGTGGAGGGCGGGACGCGGGAGAGCATCGTGGTCGTCGCGGGGTTCCCGCTGGCGGCGGGCCGGCCTCGGCTGTGGCTCGGCGCGCGGGTGCCGTACGGCCTGGACGCCCCGTCCGGGCACATCCTCACGTCGTTGCGGATCGCGTCCCTGGCGTTCTCCGCGCATCTCGCGCAGACCTCACTGGCCTACGAGCGGGAGAACCGGGAGGCCGGTGCCCTGCTGGACGAACTGCTCCGCAAGGGCGACGACGTGGCGCTCGCCGACATCGAACGCGCCGCGGCCCTCGGCTGGCAGTTGGTGGGATGGCACGTCGCCGTGCAGGTGGGGGCCGGTAGCGGCCTGGCCGACCTGCCGTCGGCGGCGCTCGCCCGGTCGCTCACCCAGGCCCTGCGCGCGAACTCGGTGCCCGCCCAGCCCGTGGACACCGGGCGGGCGGTCGTCTTCTGGACGACGACCACCGCCGCGCCGGACGCCGAACAGCTCGCGCTGCTGGCCGGTGGCGTCCGGGCGGCGCTGGAGGAGGTCGCCCGGGGGTACCCCCGCCTCCGGCCGCGCGCCGGGATCGGCGACCCGCACGAGGGCCCGGGCGGGATCGCCCTCTCGCTCGACGACGCCCGGCACGCGCTGGCGTTCGCCGAGTCACAGCAGGGGAGGGCGGTCGTGCAGCGCTCGGCCACGATGACCGCGAACCGCCTGGTACGGACCTGGCTCCCCGAGGGCGCCGCGCGGGACGTCGTCGCGAGCCTGACCGACCCGATCCGCGACGCCGATCCGACGGGCCAGCTCATCGCGACGCTGCGGACGTTCCTCGACAGCGAGTCCAACGTCTCGAAGACCGCGACCGTGCTGCACATCCACCGCAACACCGTGATCCAGCGGCTGCAGCGGATCCGGTCCCTGCTGGACGTGGACCTCGACGATCCCGGCGACCGGCTCGCGCTGCGGCTCGCCCTGCGCTTGACGCCCTAACGGGGGTCGTAGGCCGCGGTGACCAGGGCGGCGTCTTCGCCCGCCCAGCCAGCAGGGCCGATCCGCGGCTGCGCTGAAAGGGCAGCCCGACGTAGGTCAGGCCGGGCACCGGGCTGACCCCCGCAAAGTGGACGGGCTTCCCGTCGGCCGGCGCGCCGGGTACGCGGACCCAGCCATGGTCGGCGTGGTACCCCGTCGCCAAGATCACCGCGGCCGGGGCGATGGCGTCCCCATCGGCGGTACGCAGCCGTGGGCCCGCCGTGGCCGTGCCGGTCAGCCGGTCGACGAACCCTCGCAGGGTGGCCGGGGCGCGCCCGGCCGGAATCTCCAGAGGGACGTGCCGGCGAGTGAGGGCCGGCAGGCCGTCGGCGGGGCCTCGAACGATCGCGTGCGGAGTGTTCGCCGGGATGAGCGTGGCCGTCATGGCGCGCTCGGCGCCGTCGGTGTCCCGCAGGACGAACCCGTCGCCGATCAAATGCTGCACGGCGTGATGGGCGTGCATCCCGGCCGCGCCGATCCGCCCGCCGTCATGGGCGTCATCGCGTGAGGTCAGGGGTTCATGGTTAGCCGTGTGATTATCTCATGCCGAATATGATGGCGCGCATGGGAGACGTGGTCGACGCGATTCTCGGCCAGTGGCGGCGTGAGCGGCCTGATCTGGATCTTTCGCCGATGGGGGTCTTCGCCCGGATGGGGCGGGTGACGCGGCTGGTCGAGACGGCGGTGGATGAGGTCTTCGTCCGGCATGGCCTGCGCTCCGGCGAGTTCGACGTACTTGCCGCGTTGCGCCGGTCCGGAGCACCGTTCACGATGATCCCGTCCGAGCTGTCGGCCGTCCTGATGATGTCACGGGCCGGGATGACCAACCGGCTGGACCGCCTGGAGCAGGCCGGGCTGATCGAGCGGAGGCTCGACGCGGCCGATCGGCGCAGCTTCCAGGTCGTGCTGACGGACAAGGGCCGCACGGTGATCGACGAAACGCTCACCGATCACGCGGCGACCCTCAACAGGCTCGGGACGGCCCTCGGGCCCCAGGACACCGACGCGCTGGATCGGATCCTGCGCGGCCTGCTCGCGTCCTGGGGCTGAGCGCGTCAGAGCGCCGCGTCGCCAGACGTCGGCGATGGCGCGGGTGGCGGTGATGTCGCTGGTCGGGTCGCCGTCCACGAGCAGCAGGTCGGCGCGCATGCCGGGCGCGACCCGGCCCCGGTCGGCCAGACCGGAGTGCGCGGCGGGGACACTGGTGGCGGCGGCCCTGGCAGCCCCCGCGGGTGGATAGGGTCCAGACGTGAACGAGGGGCGATCGCCGATCGGGCGCCGATGGCGGCCGGGGCGCCGGCTGGCGGTGGACATCGCCGTGGCGGTGGTGCTGTTCGGCGCCGGCCTGGCCGTGCCCGAGCTGCTGGCCGGCAAGGTCGCGGCGGCCGGGGTGATCCTCGCCGTCTGGCTGCCCGTCGCGGTGCGCAGGCTGTGGCCGTGGCCGGTGCTAGGCGTGGTGCTGGCCGCCGCCGCGGCCGGGGCGCTGCTGCGGGTGGGCGAGACGTACCTCGCGTCGGCCCTGGCGCTGTACACCGTGGCGGCGCTGGAGTCCCGGCGGCGCGCGGTCACCGGGCTCGTCGCCACGCTGGCCGTGATGGTGCTGCACGGAGCCGGGTGGCCGACGTGGCAGGAGGCGGTCCTGCCGGTCGCGTTCGCCTGGCTGCTCGCGGGCTTCTCATGGACCCTCGGCGTGGCCGTACGCGAGCAGCGTGCCCGCGCGGCCCTGACCGCGCGGCGGGCCGTGGCCGAGGAGCGGCTGCGCATCGCCCGCGACCTGCACGACAGCGTGGCCCACAGCATGAGCCTGATCACCACGCGGGCCGCCATCGCCAACCACCTGGCGGAGTCGCGGCCCGACGAGGCCCGCCGGGCGCTCACGCTGATCGAGGAGACCGGCCACAACGCGCTCACCGAGATGCGCCACATGCTCGGCGTGCTGCGCGTCGGCCCGGCGGAGACGGACGTACCGGGGGAGCGGGGCCCCGGCGGGGTCCCGGCGCCGGGGCTCGGCACGATCGCGGACCTCCTGGCGGCGGCCCGGGCGGCCGGCGTCGAGGTGGAGGCGCGCCTGGACGAAGAACTCCAGGTGGCCGACGGCGTGGGGATGGCGGTGTACCGGATCGTCCAGGAGTCGCTGACCAACGTCGTCAAGCACGCGGGTCCGGTCAGGTGCCGCGTCGAGGTGGCCCCCGGCGGCCCCGGCGAGGTGGTGGTCACGGTGGCCGACGAGGGCGGGTCGGGCCCGCCCGCGGGAGGGCCCGGTGGGGGCGGCCACGGTCTGGCCGGGATGCGCGAGCGGGCCGCCCTGTACGGCGGGACGCTCTCGGCCGGTCCGCGACCGGGCGGCGGGTTCCTGGTGGAGGCCCGGCTGCCCGCCTGGCCCGCCGACGAGCCGCCACCGCCCGCCCCGGACGCGGCGAACGACCCAGGGTGAGGACGGAAGGACAGATGGCGAACGGCAGGCCGCACCGGGTGCTCCTCGCCGACGACCAGCAACTGCTGCGCGTCGGATTCCGGATGCTCATCGACAGCGCCCCCGACATGGAGACGGTCGGCGAGGCGGGCACCGGTCGCGAGACCATCGAGCTGGCCAGGCGGCTCCGGCCCGACATCGTGCTGATGGACATCCGTATGTCCGATGTCGATGGCATCGAGGCCACCCGGCTGATCCGCGCCGACGCCGCCACCGCCACGGTGAAGGTCCTCATCCTCACGACCTTCGACCTCGACGAGTACGTGTACGCCGCGCTCCGGGCCGGGGCGAGCGGCTTCCTGATCAAGGACACCCGTCCCGACGCCCTGCTCGACGCGCTGCGCGTGGTGGCCGCGGGGGAGGCGCTGCTGGCCCCCACGGTGACCCGGCGGCTGATCACCCACTTCGCCCGGCACGCGCCGCACGACCCCGGCGTGCCGGAGGCCGACCTGACCGGCGTCACCGGGCGGGAGCGCGACGTCCTGGTGCTCATCGCGCGCGGCCTGCCCAACCCTGAGATCGCGATCCGGCTCGGGATCGGCCTGGCCACCGTGAAGACCCACGTCCGGCATCTGATGGCCAAACTGGGCGTGCACGACCGGGCCCAGCTCGTGATCGCGGCGTACGAGAACGGCCTCGTGCGGGCCGGGGGAGTACGCCCCAGGGCGTAGGGGGCCGGCCTCCCCGTACCGCCGCGGTGCTGGTCACGCCGGTGGCTCCCGTACCGGGCCTGTGCGCGCCGGGCCGATCGCCTCGCATCCAGGGCTGAGGCCGCGAAAAACGGATGGTCCTGGCGGAGGAGCGGGTGCGTACCGCGGCACGAGGCGCATCCGGGCAGGTCATCGACACACTGAGGGCATGAAGAAGACAGGACTCGCCGCGGTGCTGGCACTGGCCGCGGCCGTGGGGGCCATCGGTGCGGCGCCGGGGGCATCGGCGGCGACCAGGAAGTGCGACACGAAGGCGCTGCAGCATTCGCTCGATGAGATCGTGAAGGCCAAGGGCGCGCCGGGCATCCTCGCGACGGTCGGTTCCCCGGCCTGCGGGCGGGTGTCGCTGGGCAGCGGGGTGGCGGACATCGAGACGGGCCGGCGGATGCGCGGTGACGAGCGGATCAGGATGGGCAGCGTCACCAAGTCGTTCACGGCGACGGTGGTGCTCCAGCTCGTGGCGGAGGGCAAGATCAAGCTCGACGCGCCCGTGACCCGGTACCTCCCGAACGAGAAGATCACCGTTCGCGACCTGCTCCAGCACACCAGCGGGCTGGCGGACTACACCTCCTCCGAGGAGATCGACGCCGAGCGCGACCGCTTCAAGCACTTCGAGCCCGAGGAACTGTTCGCGATCGGGCTGCGCATGCCGCGCTCGGACAAGCCCTGGAACTACTCCAGCACCAACTACGCGCTCCTCGCCATGATCGTGAAGCAGGCCACCGGCAACGACATCGGCAAGGAGATCACCCGGCGGATCATCAAGCCGCTGAAGCTCACCAGGACGTGGTGGCCGGGCGATAACCCGCGCATCCCCGGACGGCACGCGCGCGGCTACCTCTACATCGAGGGCGAGCGCTACGACGCCACCAAGTGGAACATGACCTACGGCGGCGCGGGCGGCGCGCTCGTGTCCACGACCGCCGACCTGAACCGCTACTGGGCCGCGCTGCTCGGCGGCAGGCTGGTGCCCAAGGCCCAGCTCAAGGAGATGCGCAAGACGGTCCCGGCCGATCCGGCGCGCATGTGGCCCGGCGCCAACGCCGGGCTCGGGCTGTACGAGACCAAGCTGAAGCACTGCGCGGGCACCTGGATCGGGCACGGCGGCGGCTTCAACGGCTACCGCACGATCGCGGCCTCCAGCCCCGACGGCCGCCGCCAGGTCACCATCGCCATCAACCGGCACCCGAACGAGATCACGCCCCGGCTGCTGGACCTCGCCGACGCCACCCTGTGCGCGCTGCGCTGACCACCCCGGCGTCTGCGTGAAGGGCGGCAGCGCGCTGCCTGCCGCCCTGGCCGGGGTTCGCCCCGGCAAAAAGGATTGGACGGGCCGATGCCCGGGCTTGTAACTTGCGGTTGACCGTGACACCGCCCGAGGAGGTGAGACCCATGAACGCTGTAGCGATGTGGGTGCTCCCCCTTTCCGTCACGGTGGGGCGATCGACGTAGGTGTCGCCGGGAGCGCCATGCCGACAAGGCACTCCCGAAAGGCATCACCTGTGAACTCCCCTGAATTCGACGTGATCATCGCCGGATGCGGCCCGACCGGCGCGATGCTGGCCGCCGAACTGCGGCTGCACGATGTGCGGGTCCTCGTCCTGGAGAAGGAAGCCGAGCCCGTTTCGTTCGTCCGCATCGTCGGGCTGCATATTCGCAGTCTCGAACTCATGGCGATGCGCGGACTGCTGGAGCGCGTTCTCCAGCACGGAAGAAGGCGTCCGGCCGGCGGTTTCTTCGCCGCCATCCCGAAGCCCGCCCCCAAGGGCCTGGATTCCGCGCACGCCTATTTGCTGGGAATCCCGCAGCCGGTCATCGCCCGCCTGCTCGAAGAGCACGCGATCGGGCTGGGCGCGCAGGTCCGGCGCGGTTGCGCGGTGGCCGGCATCGAGCAGGACGACGAGGGCGTGACCGTCGAGCCGGCAGGCGGCGAACGGCTGCGTTCGCGTTATCTCGTCGGCTGTGACGGCGCGCGCAGTACGGTGCGCAAACTGCTCGGTGTCGGTTTTCCCGGTGAGCCCGCACGGACCGACACGCTGATGGGCGAAATGGAAGTGGGCGTACCCGCGGAAGAGATCGCCGCCACGCTGGCCGGAATTCGCGAGCCCCACCATCGATTCTGGCTCCGCCCTTTCGGTGAAGGGGTCTACAGCGTCGTGGTGCCCGCCGCGGAGGTCGGCGATCACTCGATACCGCCCACCATCGAGGATTTCCGGCAGCGGTTGCGCGCCGTCGCGGGAACCGATTTCGGCGTGCACTCCCCGCGCTGGTCGTCCCGGTTCGGGGACGCCACCCGGCTGGCCGAACGCTATCGGTCCGGGCGGGTGCTGCTGGCCGGAGACGCGGCGCACATCCATCCGCCCATCGGCGGGCAGGGCCTCAACCTGGGCGTTCAGGACGCGTTCAACCTCGGCTGGAAACTGGCCGCGCAGATCCGCGGCTGGGCGCCGGAGACCCTGCTGGACACCTACCATTCCGAACGCCATCCGGTCGCCGCGGACGTACTGGACAACACCCGCGCCCAGTTGGAACTCATGTCCCCCGAACCGGGCCCGCGGGCCGTGCGCGGGCTGCTCACCGAGCTGATGGACTTCGACGAGGTCAACCGCCGCCTGATCGAGAAGATCACCGCTATCGGCGTCCGCTACGACTTCGGCGAAGGTCCCGACCTGGTGGGCCGCCGCCTGCGCGACATCGAG
This sequence comes from Spongiactinospora rosea, assembly GCF_003315795.1. GTDB lineage: Bacteria > Actinomycetota > Actinomycetes > Streptosporangiales > Streptosporangiaceae > Spongiactinospora > Spongiactinospora rosea. Next base: position 40,008 of record NZ_QMEY01000020.1, on the reverse strand, counting down.
GTGGAACAGGGCCGCCTCTACGATCTGCTGCGCCGCGGCCGCGGCCTGCTGCTGGACCGCACCGGACGCCTGACCCCCGGCGGCTGGTCCGACCGGGTCGATCACCTCGCGGACCCCACCGCGGCGGTGGACGTTCCGTGCCTCCTGCTCCGCCCCGACGGCCACGTCGCATGGATCGGCGACGATCAGCGGGACCTGGACGACCACCTCACCCGCTGGTTCGGCGAGCCCGTCACCTGATCTCGGCCGAGCAGGGCCGGCGGTTCCGCTTGCGCAGGGCATACCGCGTATGCATACTCGGTATCCATGTCGATCAAGCACGGGCTGCTGGCCCTGCTCAGTACGGGGCCCCGGTACGGCTACCAGCTGAGAGGGGAGTTCGAGGCGTTGACGGGGGCGACCTGGCCGCTCAACATCGGCCAGGTCTACACGACGCTGTCCCGGATGGAGCGCGACGGCCTGGTGGAACCGGGCGAGCCGGACGAGCAGTGCCGGGTGGTCTACGCGATCACCGCGGCTGGCCGGACGGAGATGGAGCGATGGTTCAGCACGCCCGTCGTCCAGTCCGACCGCCCGCGCGACGAACTGGTCATCAAGCTGGCCATGGCGGTCGCCGCCAAAGAGGTGGACGTCGCCGAGGTCATCCGCAGGCAGCGGACCGCGACCATGTCCGCGCTGCAACGGCTGACCAAGGCCAAACGGGACACCGCGCAGGGCGCCGCCCAGCGGCTCGTGCTCGACTCCATGATCTTCCAGGCCGAGGCCGAGCAACGGTGGCTGGACCACTGCGAGGCCGTTCTCAAGGAGGAAAGATGACGGTCGTACGGCTGGCCGAGGTGGCCAGAGTCCACGGCGAAGGGGCGACGGCCGTACACGCGCTGCGGGGCGTGAGCCTCGACGTCGGCCAGGGCGAGCTGGTCGCGGTCATGGGACCGTCCGGCGCGGGCAAGTCCACGCTGCTCAACGTCGCGGGCGGGCTGGACCGGCCCACTTCCGGGACGGTGCGCATCGGCGGGCAGGACCTCGCCGCGGTACGCGACCTGGCGGCGCTGCGCCGCCGCAGCGTCGGCTACGTCTTCCAGGACCTCAACCTGATCACGTCGCTGACCGCGGCGGAGAACGTCATGCTGCCCCGCGAACTGGACGGCGTGCGATCACGCCGGGCCCGCGAGGAGGCCATGGCGGTGCTGACGGAGGTCGGCGTGGCCGACCTCGCCGACCGGTTTCCGGACGAGCTGTCCGGCGGCCAGAGCCAGCGGGTGGCCATCGCCCGCGCTCTGGTCGGCGAGCGGTCCCTGCTGCTGGCCGCCACCCGCCTCGCGGCGACCGACATGCGCCCCGAACGGGCCACGATGGCGGCCATCGGCGCCCCGCCGGGCACGTTGCGGGTGATCGTGGCCGGTCAGGCGCTCTACATCTCCGGGCTGGGCGCGCTGGTCGGACTGGCGGCCGGAACGATGACGGGCGTGGCGCTCAGCCGGCCGATGACGTCGTACGGCCCCGGCGATCCCGCCACGATCGCCGTACCGTGGGCATTCGTGATCGCCGTCGTGGCCGGGCTCCCCATCCTGGGGACCGCGGCGGCCCTGATCACCCGCGCGAGCCCGCTCCCCGCCCGCCGCCCCGCCTGACCCTGGTCGCCGCCTGAGAAGGCCCCGGCGTCACCCTCAGACCGCCGGGCTCATCCGGCGGTCAGTGGCGTACGACCACCACGGGGGAGTGGCCGTGGTGGGTGATGGCGTGGGCGATCGAGCCGAGGCCGGGGCGGGTGAGGCGTTCGGCGTGGGCGCCGATGACGACGAGGGACGCGTGGGCCGAGGCGGCGATCAACGCCTTGGCCGGGTGCGCGTGGACGACCCGCCGGGTCGACGGCACATCGGGGAACGCCTCCATCCGTCCGGCCAGGGCCACGGCGACCAGGCGTTCCTCCTCGCGGCCGACCTCATCGATGTCGTAGACCGGCGGCTGTATGTCGCCGGGTGCGAGCCGCGCGGGGTGCCGCCAGGCGTGTACGGCCAGTACGCCCACGCCCCGAAGTCCGGCCTCGCCGAACGCGAAGTCCAGGACGTCGTCCTGGCCGGGCCGTCCGGTGACGCCCACCACGACATCGCCCTGATCGCCTGAATCGTCGCCGGATGTCCACCGGACGACCGCCACCGGGCATGAGGCGCGCGCGGTGACCGTGCGGCTGACCGAGCCCAGCAGCAGTTCGGTGAACCCGCCGCGGCCCCGGTTCCCCACGACCAGCAGCCGGGCTTCTTCCGTGGCGGCGACCAGCGCGTCCGCCGCCCCGCCGTCGACGATCTCAGCGGTGACGTCCAGGCGCGGCCTGCCCGCACGGGCGCGCAGGGTCGCCTGGCGCAGCATTTCCGCCGCGCCGGATCGCGCGTCGGCGTCCCAGCCCGCGGGCTGGGGGACGAGCGGCACGTCGTAGGACCACCTCAGCGCGGCGTGCAGAATCCGCAGCGGCGCCCCATGAAGAGCCGCCTCGGCCCCGGCCCAGCTCGCTGCTTGGAGCGACGGCCCGGAGCCGTCGACCCCGACGATGATCGGTCTTGTCACGATGACGTCCTTCCCGGCCGCCGTCCTCTACCCGTACGCGGACCGGCCATGTTCCGGACGCGGGGATCATGCCGGTGCCGGGTTTACCGGGCCGTTCGCGTGGAACGGGATCGTGTACGACTCGGCAAGGGTCCCTGATGATCGGGACCTTCGACTCTGACGCGTGCGTTCCCCCTCGCAGCAGCATGGTGGCGAGGTGATGACGATGACGAAACCGCACGGAGTGGCCGTCGGCTACGACGGGTCGGATTTCGCGATGCAGGCCCTGGACTGGGCGATGGACGAGGCGGAGCTGAGGAGACTGCCGCTGACCGTCGCGCACGCCTGGCAGTGGCCGTACGGGTCGGCCGCGTCCGGCGCGAAGGAACATCTGCGCAAGGCCGCCTGGCACGTGCTGGAGCACGGCGTGCGCCGTGTCCGCGAGTCCAGTTCCATCGGTGAGGTGCGCGCCGAGCTGCGCGAGGGCCCGGCCGCCGAGCTGCTGATCGAGCTGTCCGGGCGCGCTGAGCTGGTGGTCGTGGGATCGCGCGGGCTGGGCCGGGTGGCCACCACGCTGCTGGGTTCGGTCGCCGTTCAGGTGGCCGGGGAGGCCGACTGCCCGGTCGTCGTGGTACGCGGTCCTGGGCCGCTACCGGGCGGCGCCCATCGTGGGCCGGTGGTGCTGGCGCTGGGGGAGGAGCCGCACGATGAGCAGTTCGCGTTCGCGTTCGGTGAGGCGGAGCTGCGCCAGGTCCCGCTGCTGGTCGTTCATGCCAGGACCCCGGCGCTGATGGCGTGGGGCCCGGCGATGGCTCCGGTGCCGGATGTGGAGGCGACCGTCCGTGCCGGTGAGCGGGCCATGGCCGAACGCCTCGCGCCGTGGCGCGAGGCCCATGCCGGGGTGCGGGTCGAGACGCGGTTCTCGGCGTGCCCGCCGGTGGAGGCGGTTCGGTCCGCGGCCGGTACGGCGAGCCTGCTCGTGGTGGGGCACGGCCCCGGCCGGCTGGGCGGCGTGCCGAAGGCGGCCCTGCGGCACGCCCCCTGCCCGGTGGCGGTGGTCGGCAAGGCCCCGATCATGGCCGCGGGCGGGCGGCCGGACACCAGGACACGGATCTGAGGAGGTCGTCATGTGGATGAAGGTCGGCGAGGTGATGAGCCGGTGTGCGGTGGCGGTCCGGCCGGAGACGCCGTTCGGGGAGCTCATCGCCACGATCCGGCGGTTCGACGCGGGGGCGCTCACCGTCGTGGACGACGCGCGCAGGCCGGTCGGCGTGGTGTCGGAACACGATCTGCTGTTCCACGAGACCGATCCGTACCGCGATGCGGACGATCTGTTCGAGGGGCACGCGTCCTACCGGGACCATCTGAAGGCGCGGGGGTGCACGGCGCGGGAGCTGATGACCACCCCGCCGATCATGGTGACCAGGAACACCACGGTCCGCGAGGCCGCCCGGATGATGGCCGACCACCGCGTCAAGCATCTCCCGGTGGTCGACACGATGACCGGGGTACTGGTCGGCGCGGTGAGCCAGCGGGACCTCCTGAAGGTCTTCGTCCGCTCCGCCGAGGCGATCCGGCAGGACGTGGGCGAGCTGCTGCGGCGGCTGTCGGTCCCGGACGGGGACGTGGTCGTGGAGGTACTGGAGGGGATCGCGACGGTCAAGGGACGGCTCGACCGCCGTTCGCAGGTCGCCGCGGTCGTGGAGTCGATCCGCGGTGTGGAGGGCCTCATCGAGGTCAACGCCGACCTCGACTTCGCCACCGACGACGTCACCTCGGGCAGTCGCGGGGGCTGATACTCCGCCCGGTGCCGACGACGGTGACCTGGGCAGGAGGTTCCGGCCCCGCGGCGGCGGCCGTGCACGCGATCTGCTCGACGGCGCGTTCGGACAGGCCCTTCGCCGGAACGGACAGGTTCACCACCACCTGGCCGGGCGGCCTGACGATCGCCGAGAACGGGCCGGCTTCGCGCGGGACCTCGGTGGTGAACCCTCGCGCCTTCTCCTTGGCGTCGGGTCCGGCCGCCAGCAGCGCGAGCGTGTCCCCGGGGAACAGGGGACGGTCATCGGGCCGAGGCCGTTTCACGGCGCTGAGCCGCCCGTTCTTCAGCAGGTAGAGCGTGACCTTCGCGGGAGGCCGGACGGATCCGCTGGGCGGTTCGCCCGCGGGGATGGGGTCGCTGGGCTGCACGCCGCAGCCGGCCACGGCGACGAGCGCCAGCAGACCCGCGGCGAGCCCGCGTCTCATTCGCGGTCTCCGTCCGCTTCGGGCGCCCGGCGCGGCAGGCGCAGCGTGAAGACGGCGCCGCCGTCCGGGGCGTTGGTGACGGTGAGGTCACCCTCGTGCAGGCGCGCGTTCTCCCGCGCGATGGCCAGGCCGAGGCCGCTGCCCTCGGACCTGGCCCTGGCCGCGCTGGCCTTGTAGAACCGGTCGAAGACATGCGGCAGCACCGCCTCGTCCAGCCCCGGCCCATGGTCGCGGACCTCCACCGTGATCCAGTCCGCGTCGGCGCTCAGCCGTACCGACACCGGCGGCTCGCCGTGCCGCAGGGCGTTGCCGACCAGGTTCGCGAGGACGACGTCCACCCGGCGCGGGTCCAGCCGTACCGTTACCCCGGACGGGACCTCGGTTCGCACCTGCTCCGACCAGCCCCGGGTGCGCAGGGTCGCGGCCACCAGCTCGGCCATGTCGATCTCGTTCAGCGCGAGGGCCGCCACGCCGGAGTCGAACCTGCTGATCTCGATGAGGTCGTTCACCAGCCCGGTGAGGCTGAGCGTCTCCTGGCTGACCAGCCGGGCGGCCCTGCCCGCGGGCTCGGGCAGCTCGGCCGCCTGCTCGTCCAGGACGTCGGCGACCGCGGCCAGCGTGGCCAGCGGGGTGCGCAGCTCATGGGACACATCGGCCACGAACCGGCGGGCGTCGGCCTCCATCGCGCGCAACTGCTCGACATGCCGTTCCAGCTCCGCGGCCGTGTCGTTGAACGTGCGCGCGACGTCGGCCAGCTCGTCGGAGCCGTGTACCGCGATCCTGGTCCGCAGCTCGCCCTGGCCCAGCAGGCGCGCCGCCCGGCCCAGCTCGCGCACCGGGCCCAGTACGCCCCGGGTGGCCAGCAACGCCAGGACGACCGCGAACGCCAGCGCCGCCCCGCCGATGGACCAGGCCCACATGGCCAGCTCGTCGATGCTCTCCTGTTCGGAGAGCAGGCTGCGCGCGACATAGACCTCGATGCCCGACGGCCGCGCCTGCCCATCGCCCTCGGCGATCCGCAACGGCACGCCGATGATCAGCCAGGGCCGGCCCTCCCACAGCACACGCTGCCACCCGACCTCGCCACGGGCCACCAGGTGCCGCAGCCCTTTCGGAACGGCCTGGGGCGTAAGGGCCGGGGGAGCCGTGGCCGGCCTGCCGCGCCCCGGGGGTCCCGGTGGTCCCGGTACCGGCGCGGCCCGCGACCGCACCCCGTCGTAGGTGGCGATCGCGGAGCCGCTGTGGTCGGTCGCCGCGTGGGCGATCATGTCCAGGTCCCGCGGGCCCGGCGTCGCGGTCCGCAGCGGGAACAGCGCCTGCAGGCGGCTGGTCGTCTCCCGCACCGCGGCGTCCTGGGCCCGTTCCAGGATGGAGGTGCGGGCCGGGAGGTACATCGCGCCGGCCACCGCCATCGAGGTGACCACGCACAGCAGAGCGAAGGCGAGCAGCAGCCGGGCGCGCAGCCCCAGGCTCGGCCGAGGTGCCACCGGCGGCTCACACCGGCCCGAAGCGATAGCCGAACCCGCGTACCGTCTGCACGTAGACCGGCGCCGCCGAGTCGTCCTCGATCTTGGCGCGCAGCCGCTGCACGCACGCGTCCACCAGACGCGAGTCGCCGAAGTATCCGTGATCCCACACCGACTCCAGCAGTTGCTGGCGGCTGTGCACCCGGCCCGGCGTGGCGGAGAGTTCGAGCAGCAGGCGCAGTTCGGTCGGGGCGAGGCTGACCGGCTCGCCGCGGTTGGCGACCACCAGCCCGGCCCGGTCGATGGTCAGGTCCCCGTACCGCTCCAGCTCCGCCTGCTCCCGGCCGACCCGCCGCAGTACCGCGCGGATGCGCGCCTCCAGCACCCGCGGCTGCACCGGCTTGACCACGTAGTCGTCGGCGCCCGCCTCCAGCCCGGCCACGACGTCCATGTCGTCGCCGCGCGCGGTCAGCATGATGATCGGTACCTCCCCGGCGGCCCTGATGCGACGGCACACCTCGAACCCGTCGATGCCGGGCAACATCAGATCCAGCACCACGACATCGGGAATGTCCGCCCGCAGCCGGTCCAGCCCCTGCTCGCCGGACTCCACCGCCCGCACCCGGTGCCCATGCTGGGTCAGGGCCAGCTCAAGGCCCTCCCGCACGGCCGGGTCGTCCTCGATCAACAACACTCGCGACACGCCGCCGAGTTTCACCGCACGCTCCGTAACTCGCCCCCCGGTCAACTCCGTCCACTGTCGCCCGGTCGTGTCCCCGCCTCGTCCGCGCGATGTCATGGTCGTGTCACGGTCGCGCCGATGGGGGCCGCCGTCGACGAACGGTGACATGCGGCTGACAGCGCACGCACATTCAGCGCCAATCGTAGTTCGTCATGAACGAGCCATACACCGGCCCACCTGGGCACCACACCTCACGGCCGGGCCGCGGCCCCGGGGGCCGTCCCCTGCGCACGGTTCGAACGGGCGTCGGAAGCGGGCCCCGATCTCCCGTTCCCTGGGTGCTCGGCGCCGCCGTGGCCGCCGTCGTCATCCTGGCAAGCTGCCTGGCCTACAGCGGTGAACAGGCCGAGCCGCTGCCGCTGTCGAACACCAAGCCGGTGCCGATCCCCCTGCCCTGGCCATCGCGGGGACAGGCGGCGGTCGAGGTCACCGGGCGGGTGCACAGCCTCAGCGTGTACGGTGACCAGCGGCCCGTGCCGATCGCCAGCGTCACCAAGGTGATGACCGCGCTGGTGATCCTCCGCGAACACCCGCTCGGCAGGAACGCCGCGGGGCCCTCCATCCAGGTCGACCGGCAGGCGGCGATCGAGTCGGGAAACCGGGACGAGTCCACGGTGCCGCTCAGAGCGGGCCAGAGCTTCACCGAGCGCGAGCTTCTCGAACTGACGCTGATCCCTTCGGGGAACAACGCGGCTCGCCTGCTGGCCCGCTGGGACGCGGGCTCGGAGGAGGAGTTCGTCCGCAAGATGAACGCGACCGCCGCCAAGCTGGGCATGAAGAACACCACCTACACCGGGGCGAGCGGATACGAGGCCACCACGGTCAGCACGGCGGCGGATCAGCTCAAGCTGGCCAGGAAGGCCATGAAGAACCCGGTGCTGCGGGAGATCGTCGCCACCAGGAGGATCAACGTCCCGGGCGTCGAGGGCGAGATCGTCAACGGCAACAGGCTGCTCGCGATGCCCGGGGTGATCGGCCTCAAGACCGGCACCAGCACGCCGGCGGGCGGCGCGCTGCTGTGGGCCGCCCGCCCTGCTTCCGGGGACCGCGGCCGGCTGATCCTCGGGGTGGTACTGCGCCAGGGCGACGCCGACGACACGCTGGAAGAGAAGAAGGAGGCCGCGTTCACCGCGAGCCGGAGGTTGATCATCGCTGCGCAGCGCTACCTGAATCTTGAAGAAGAGCCGGCTTCGTGAACGTATGCGTCCCTGCTCAGGACCGGCCTCCGGTGCGCGGGAGCTAGCAGACGGCGACCCCGCTCGCCTCGTACGCCCACAGGCCGGGCAACCCCTGCCTCTCCTTGTGCCAGAAGCGGTACTTCAGTTTGATCCCGAAGGAGTTCGGGCTGACGCGTTCGCCGACCAGCCGGTAGGCCATGATGGCGCTGCCCTCGGCCGCGATGTAGTCGCCCGGCGCCGTGCACGGGGTCTGCCCGGTGGCCCCCTGCGGTGTCAGTTGCGCGACCGACGAGCTTCCCCCGATGAACTCGCACGTCCCGACGGAGGTGTTCAAAAAGCGCTGCTTGGTGACCCCGCCGGCCAGGTAGTTCTCCTCGGTCAGCCAGTACCGCCGGGTCCGGTTGAGCGTGATGGGGCCGCCCGCGCTCCCGTTGGTCCGCTCACCGATGAACCAGTTGGTCAGTGCCGGCCCGATCGGTGGATTGGTACTGTGACTGCCCATCGTGCAGCGCCAGTCCAGCGCCGCGGCGGATGCGGGTCCGCCACAGACGAGCGTCGTCGCGGCCGTTCCCAGAACCAGCGCGGCCGAGACCGCCCGGGTGATCGCCTTGTTCACTGTCGGCCTCCGAACGATTCGGGTACGCCCCCAAGTCTGCGGGCGCCCCTCATGGCCCGGTCAACGCCGGATCAAGGCCGGCGTGGACGTCCAGCGGCTGATCGTCCCGAGTCCTCCGGCGGAGCCTTGTGCGCGCCGGATCAGTCCAGCAGCGCGGTCGCCTCGACCTCGACGAGCACGTCCGGCTCGAAGAGGTGGTCGACGCCGATGAGGGAGGCCGGCGGCATGGGCAGGCGCAGGCCGATCTCCGCCGCGACGGCCTCGACCCCGGCCATGAAGTCGCCGATCTTCTCCGGGCTCCACCGGGTCACATAGAACGTCAGGCGCACCACGTCCTCGAACGAGGCGCCCGCTCCCGCCAGCCCGAGGGCGGTGTTCCGCAGTGCATGGGCGACCTGCCCGGCGAGATCGCCGGGCGCCACCGGAGTCCCGTCCGCCTGGCGGGCGACCTGCCCGCTGACGTGCACGTGGGTCGTGCCCGTGCCGACGGCCACGTGGTGGTAGGGGGTGGGCCGCAGCATGCCTTCCGGCGTGAAGTGCTTGACGGTCATGGTCGTTTCTCCTTCTCAACGTAGGTATCCGTAAGATATTTGGTGTAAGAAGGGCACTTCAACGAGACCAGGTTTCACCATGGATACCGACGGCGAACTCCGCATCCACCCCACACACCGCGAACTCCTCGATCAGGTGCTCGACAAGTGGTCCCTCGGTGTGCTCAACGAGCTGTGCGAACGCCCCTGCCGCTTCAACGAGCTGCGCCGGGCCATCCCCGCCGTCACGCAGAAGTCGCTGACCGCGACCCTCCGGCGGCTTGAGCGCAACGGGGTCGTCGAACGCGAGGTCGTCTCCACGCGGCCGGTGGCGATCAGGTACCGGATCACGCCACTCGGCAAGACCCTGCGGCAGCCCGTCGACGTGCTGCTGGCATGGGCCTCGGAGCACATGCCCGCCATCGAACGCGCCCGCGACGTCTTCGACGCCCGCGAAGAGACCGGCCTGTGAGCCCCCGGAGCTCGCGTACGGCCTTGTGACGATCGTCCGCCTCAGAGCCGGGATTTCAGCACGGCGATCTCGGGCCACGGGTCGAAGTCGTGCTCGATCAGCCAGCGGACCGTGCGCAGGCCGCGCAGCGACCACCACGCGCGGATCACGTCGAGGTCGACGTCGGCGCCGTAGCCCGCGATGACGTCGCCAAGGCGCTCCTCGTGCCCGAGCGTCAAGGTGGCGAGGTCGAACAGGGCGTCGCCCGGTCCCGCCTCGGACCAGTCGATCACCCCGGTGATCTCGTCGCCGTCGGCGAACACATGGGTGATCTGGAGATCGCCGTGCGTGAACACCGGTTTCCAGGGCCGGATGGCGGCCTCGGCGATCCGGCGGTTGCGGGTGACCACGTCGGTGGGAAGGACGCCGTTCGTGACGAGCCAGTCGCATTCGCCGTCGAGTTCGGATTCGACCTCGTCGGGGCTCCGGCCGGGCCACGGCGGCAGCGGCGCGTCGTGCAGCTTCCGCGCGGCGGCGCCCGCCGCGGCCCATGCCGCCGCGGACGCGGTCGACGGCTCGCCGAGGCGTCCGAGGGCCGTTCCCGGGAGGGCGGCGAGAGCGAGCACGGGCGGCTTGCGCCACAGGATCTCCGGAGTCGGGACCGGGGCCATGGCCATCGCCGCGGCCTCGACGTCGGCGCGGGCCCGATCAGTGTCGATCTTCAGGAACACGTCGCCGACGCGCAGGGTCGCTCGCTCGTGATGGGCGACGACGACCTTGACCTCCTCCACGCCGGCCATTATCGCGAGACGATCACCGGCGTCGCCACGGGTTTATCAGGCGCGGCAGGACCGCCGGTGGTGCGGTCGCGGGCTTCCGGTATGGTACGTGCCATGTCCGGCGCTTCTGCTGCGGCTGCCGCCGCTGTGACCAGGACGCTCCGCTAGCGGCGGGGCGTTCCTCTTCACCTTCTCCTGAACGTTCCGTCGCTTCGTGGTCAACCCGGAGCGGCCGTTTCGTGCTGCCCGGGATCTCTCCCGAGCAACGGAGCATTTCTGTGGGGTCACCTCTTCTTTCCTCTCGCCGCGGCGGTTCGTCGCCGGCGCGGGCCTGGCTGGTGCTGAGCTGCCTGGCCATGCTGCAGTTCCTCATCGCGGTCGACGTGACCGTGGTCAACGTCGCGCTGCCGTCCATCGGCCAGGATCTGGGCGCGGACGCCCGCCGCCTCACCTGGGTGGTCGTCGGGTACACGATCACCGGCGGCGGTCTGCTGATGCTCGGCGGCCGGCTCGGCGACGTGTTCGGCAGGCGGCGGGTCCTGCTGGCGGGCACGGTCCTGTTCGGGGCGGCGTCGTTGCTGGCCGGCCTCGCCCCGTCCTTCTCCCTGCTCGTGGCGGCGCGGCTGGTGCAGGGCGCCGGTGAGGCGCTGGCGCTGCCCGCGGCCATGGCGGTGATCGTGCTCATGTTCCCCGAGGGCCCGCGCCGGTCGCGGGCGCTGGGCGTGTGGGCCGCGGTCGCGAGCAGCGGCCTGGTGCTCGGCTTCGTGCTCTCCGGGGTGGTCACGCAGCTTCTGGGCTGGCGATGGATCTTCCTGGTGGCCGTGCCGTTCATCGTGTTCGTGCTGGCGGCCACGATCCTGCTGGTCCCCGCCGATCCGCCGGGCCGGGGCGCCCGGCTCGACCCGCGCGGCTCGGTGCTGCTGACCGCAGCGCCGCTGCTGTTCGCGCTGGGTGTCGTGGAGGCCGGGAAGGACGGCGGCCTCGGCCCGCTGTCCCCGGTGGCGCTGGCCGGGGCCGCGCTCGCCGGGACGCTGTTCGTCGTGACCGAACGCCGTACCGCCGACCCGCTCATCCCTCCCGGGTTCTTCCGCAACCGGGCCCGCGTCCTGGCCAACCTCGCGACCGCGCTGCTCAGCGCCGCCCTGTCCACCTCGTTCCTGCTGTTCACCTACCACCTGCAGAACCGGCTGGGGCTGAGCCCGCTGGCGGCGGGGCTCACCCTGCTGCCGCTGGCGGTCTCCCTCATCGCCGCCGCGACGTTCGTGCCGCGGCTGCTCGGGCGGTGGGGGGCGCGCGTCTGCGCCGTCACCGGGATCGTGCTGACCGCGCTGGGCATGGTCGCCATCGCCGCCGCCCCGGCGGGGGCGCACGCGCTCGCGACGGTTCCGGCGATGGTGCTGATCGCCGCCGGGATGGGCTTCGGGATCGTCGGCTTGCAGTACGCCGCCGTGACCGGCGTGACCGGAGACGACGCGGGGGCGGCCGCCGGTGTCCAGCGCGCGGCCGACCAGCTTGGCGGCTCCACCGGGATCACGGTCTACATCGGCGTCGGTTTCGCCCCCGCCTTCGCCGGCATCGACCCGTTCGTCACCAGCAGCGCCCTCGCCCTCGCGGGACTCGCCGCCGCCGGGTTCATCGCCTGGCGCATCATCCTGCCCGCGCCCGCTAAGGGATGATGGGAGCGGGCGGGGTTACATCTCCGCCCGCGCGGGGGCTCCAGAGAGAGGTCCGTATCTCCGGCATTTCGGGTACGGTTTTCCATATGGCTGGGATGTCGTTGATATTTCGGCTGCCGCGCAAATCGGTGGTCAAATAACGGGCTGATTCCAGCAGGGTCGTAATATCAGGAAAATGCCGCCATCGTGGAATTAGGGGCTGGAACGGCGTGGCTGCGGCAGTGTCGGGCGGAGAGTGTTTACCTACCTTGTGGCAAGTGTCGATATCGGCCGATCAGCAGTAGCGTCCGGCTAGCACGTCACCGCCCATCCATCGATCGCCGGCAGAGGCGCGTCGTGGACATCGGCGCGCCCGAGAGGATGCGAGGCCGTGATGAAAGTGCTCCAAAGCGAAGCCGAGCTTCGCGAGATAATTCATCGACCGCAACAGTCCGTCTGGGACAAGGCCACCGACAGAATCGACGCCAAAGCCCGCCGATTCATCGAGTTAAGCCCTTTCTTCCTCCTGGCGACCTCCTCCGACGACGGCACCTGCGACGTTTCACCGCGCGGCGACCCGCCCGGCAGCGTCTTGGTGCTCGACGAGCACACCCTGGCCTTCGGGGACCGCAAGGGCAACCGGCGTCTCGATTGCCTGTGCAACATTCTGGAGCGACGGCACGTCGGCATGCTGTTCGTCATCCCCGGCATCACCGAGACCCTGCGGATCAACGGGCAGGCTCGGATCCTCGCGGCGGCGCCGTACATGACGCAGCTCGCGGTGCGCAACGTGGTGCCACCGATCGCGGTGGAGGTCCATGTGGAGGAACTGTTCGTGCACTGCACGCGTGCCTTCGTCCGCTCGGCGCTGTGGAAGACCTCCTCATGGCCCGGCAAGGAACGCTTCCGGGGGCCCCGCCATCCCGAGCCCCGGGCCGGACGCGAAGGCGGAAAGGGTGGTGCGGGCTGATCGCCGCGTAGGCCCGGATCGGGCCGTCCTGCGGCGCGCGCCCGAAGACGCGGTGTGCCGTAGGGCGGCCTCGGCGCTGGTGCGATCCACTTCAAGCCCTGCTATCTTGCACATATGAACAACTCTTCAGATGTGCTGACACTGAGCGGATGTACCGGACCGGAACGCCGGGGGAACCACTGATGGGCGCCGGACACGGACACGGACATGCCGGGGGCCGGCACCGGTGGCGGCTGGCGGTCTCGTTCGGGCTGATCGGCTCCTACTTCGTGGTGGAGCTGACCTTCGCGCTGATCTCAGGCTCGCTGCCGCTGCTGTCGGACGCCGGGCACATGGCCGCCGACGTGGTCACCCTGGGCGCCGCGCTGGTCGCCACCAGGATCGCCATCCGCCCCGACACCACCGGCCGCCGCAGTTACGGCTCCTACCGGGCCGAGGTGTTCGCATCCCTGCCGGCCGTCGTCCTGATGCTCGGCGTCGCGCTCTATGTCGTCGTCGAGGCGATCGGCCGGATCGGCGGCCCTGCCGAGATCGGTACCGGGCCGATGCTGGTCGTCGGCGCGATCGGCCTGCTCGTCAACCTGGTCGCGCTCGGCCTGCTGCGCGCGGGCGCGGCGGAAAGCCTCAACGTCAAGGGCGCCTACCTGGAGGTCCTTGCCGACACCGCGGGGTCCGTGGGCGTTATCGCCGCCGGGTGGCTGGTGGCCGCGACCGGGCAGGCGTACTGGGACACGGTCGTCGCGCTGGCCATCGGCGCGTTCGTCGCCGTCCGCGCGGTCGCGCTCGGCCGGCAGGTCTTCGCCGTGCTGGGCCAGCACGTGCCCGAAGGGGTGGACGCCGCCGACGTCACCGCCGACCTCGCGGCCATCAAGGGCGTACGCGACGTGCATGACCTGCACCTGTGGACGCTGACCTCCGGCATGAACGTCGCCACCGCCCATCTGGTCACCGCCGGGGGCGGTGACGACCACGCCGTCCTGGACCAGGCCCGCGACCTGCTCCGCCATCGGCACGGCGTCGCCCACGCCACCGTGCAGGTCGAACCGGCCGCCCATACCGGCTGCGACGACCTGGGCTGGTGACCCCTTTCCCCATTGAGCCTGGAAGACCCGCATGCCGACTTCGTCCACCCGTCCAGCCCCCCATGCCGAGACCGTCCCGGGCCTGCCCGGCACCTGGCCCTTCCTGTCGCCGTTCGTCGTCTACGTCGTGCACACCCTCGAAGAACTGCCCGGTTTCGCCGCCTGGGCAAGCCGCCACTTCGGGCCCGAGACCACCAGCGCCTTCGCCGGCTACCACATCCCGCTGTTGCTGCTGGTCCTGCTGTGCTCCTGGCGGGCGTCGGCGGCCGGCCGCAACGGCGTCTGGGTGGTGCTCACCACCGCGTTTCAGTGGCAGTTCAGCGTCAACGCCCTGTTCCACCTGACCGCGTGGGTCGTCCTGGGCGAATACTCCCCGGGCGCGGTCACCGCGGCCGTCGTCTCCATCCCGGCCACCGCCTGCTACCTGGCCTGGGTCCGGCGCGAGCGGCGCGCCACCGGCCGGGAGATCGCGCTGGCCATCGCGGTGGGCACGCTGATCGCCGCCGCCGCGATCGGCTTCCTGTTCCTGTAGCCGCACCCCGCCCGGGTCAGGGCGAGGCCGGTCCGGCTGCCCGCCGGTCCAGGCCGGTCAGGCGTACGACGGCCGCGAACCCGTCCTCGGTGCCGGGCCAATGCGCGCGGACGGCCTCCAGGCCGGCCCGGCGTACGACGCCGCGGAGCACGGCGACGACGATGATGGCGTCGTCGGCGTAGCCGAGCACCGGGATGAAGTCCGGGATCAGGTCGATCGGGAACGCCAGATAGGCCAGGAGCAGACCGAGCCGCACCCGCACCCCGCGCGGCAGGGCCCGGTCCGCCGCGAGGCGGCGGACCAGGCGCAGCACGTCCGGCAGCACGCGCAGCGCTTCGCGCAGCAGCCTGCCGCGCGGGCGGACGACGAGCAGCGTGATCAGGAGCACGAGCCAGGTGAGCGCCAGGGCGGCGGCGACGCCGATCATCAGGTCCCACCACCACGACCCGATCATGGCCGCCGTCCCGCGCGTGCCCTGATCGGGGCCTGGCCTGGTCCGCCCGCCTCGGCGTGCAGCGCGGCCTCCTCGAACGCGGCCAGCTCGGCCGCGGCCTGCTCGATCGCGGCGTGGACGGCGGGGCCGCCCGGTGCGTCGAAGTAGTCGCGGGCGGTGATCTTGGCCAGCCAGGTGCGGAAGCGTTCCAGATCGGCCTCGGACTCCTCCACCTCGGCGTAGGTGATGTTGCCCCGTGCCCGTTCGTCGGCCGGTTCCCGCCGTAGCTCGGGCAGGCGTTGCAGCACCTCGGCGTACTCGGCGTCGCGGGCGGCGTTGAACTCGGCGATCACCGCCCGCTCCTCGGCCGAATCGGTGAATGCCATCGACAGGGTCCGAGCGGTGCCGCCCTGATGGCGGATCCGGTCGGTGAGCCGCCGGACCTGCGTGCGGACCTCCGGCCGAGCGGGCAGCAGGCAGACCGACTGCTGCAGGTACAGCGCACCCAGGGAGCGCAGCCTGCGCCATACCTGGACCCGTAGCGTGCCCGCGGCCGTGGCGGTGGAGGCGCTGATCAGCAGCCAGTCCAGGTGTGCATCACTCGTCACAGCACCATGTTACGGACGTTACAACGCGCTGGCACAGGCGCTCTGTGTCGAGGTCTCCAACTTCTCCGGCGGCACGGCGATGAGTTCGGCCCGGCAGGGGAGTCATCACCTTCGACCCATCCATCACGACTTCGACACGAGGGCTTCTGTGGCATACGACGAAGGCCGGCCGGTCTGGCCGCTGGTGCACGCCGAGCGGGCGGCCCTGGCGGCGGATCTGGCGGAGCTGACCGATGAGCAGTGGGCGACGCCGTCGCTGTGCGCCGGGTTGACCGTACGCGAGGTGCTGGCGCACCTCACCGCCGGGGCGAGCCTCAACGCCGTGCGGTGGCTGGCGGGCGTGATCCGCTGCCGGTTCGATTTCGACAGGCAGGTCGCCATGCGGCTGGCCGAGCAACTGGGCGCGAACCCGGCCGAGACGCTCGCGAGGTTCCGCGGCGTCATCACGAGCACCACCAAGGCGCCGATCCCGGTCCTGGCGATGCTGGGGGAGGCGATCGTGCACGCCGAGGACATCCGGCGGCCGCTGGGCGTCCGCCACCAGTACCCGATCGAGACCGTCACCCGGTTGGCCCGGTACTACCAGGGCTCGGACCAGGTCGTCGTCGCCGGGAGACGGATCACCGGCCTGCGGCTGACCGCCACCGACGGCCCTTTCGCCACCGGTTCCGGGCCGCTGGTGTCCGGCCCCACCCTGGCACTGGTGATGGCGATGACCGGGCGTACGGCGTTCTGCGACGACCTTGACGGCGACGGCGTCGAGATCCTGCGCGGCCGGCGCGCGACCTGAACCCGGTGACCGGCCTTCCCGGGTCCGGCCGGGATACGGGTGGAACCGGCCATGAGCCGGCCGTGCGGGGCGTCAGACCGTCATCGGCCCGTCGTCGCCGGAGCGCGCTGGCGAGGGAGCGCCGGTGCGCGATCCCGGAGGCCGTCCCGCCCCGGTGAACGCTGCCTCGATCGCCTGCTTCATCTCCCGTGCGCCGTGTTCGACGCGAATGCGGATCTCGGCGGCCCGCGTGTGCGGCAGCACGTCGGTGGTCCAGATCAACCGGCCCGCTTCGTCGCCTTCTGGGCGAACCTCGAACGAGGCGTGGTGGTGGTCGAGCGCGGGTCTCGCGCCTTCGACGACGGAATAGGCCAGGCGGCGGGAATCGTCATCGATCGCGACGATCAGCTCGCGGATGACGTGCCCGTCGGGAAAGGTGAGGAACCGCTGCTCGCCCTCCAGGCGGGTGCCGATGACCCGGCCCGGCAGCAGGCGCTCGTGCACGGCTCCGACGTCGCGCAGCACATCCCAGATGTGCTCGGGGGACGCGTCGATGACGATCTCGTGGCGGATGGAGGCCATGAGGCCGGCAACTCCTCTCGGGATGGGGCGGCTCCTCACGGGCGGCGACCGCGACCCCGTGGGCGGCGTCTTCTCTGGCCGCCCCTGGGCTCGATCTGGCACTTTATCGGCTTTCATCCGCATCTCGGCTGGACCGCTTCCGTCGTCGCCCAAAAAGTGATATCACTTTGCTAGCAAGGTGAAGTCACAGAGAAAGGACGGACGATGGCGAACGCATCGGGCGAGGCCGCCCTTGAGGCCACCGTGGTGGACATGCCCGCGCCGCGCACGAGCGAGCACCCCGTGCGGGCGGCCAACGGGTTCGTGATGCTGGGGGTGGCGACGGCGCTGGTCCTCGCCGGGATCGCGGTGCTCGTCGTGGGGATCGTCATGCTCGCCTCGGGGGCCGGGCAGGGCGGTATGTGGGTGGTCATCGCGAGCGTGCTGATGATCCTGCTCGGGTTCTTCACGTGCTTCGGCCTCACCGCGGTGGCGCCGGGCGAGGCCAGGGTGGTGCAGATGCTCGGCCGGTACATCGGCACGCTGCGCACCCCCGGCTTCCAGTGGGTCAACCCGATCACCGTGCGCCGGCGGGTGTCCACCAGGATCCGCAACCACGAGACCGACGTGACGAAGGTCAACGACGCGGACGGCAACCCGATCCAGATCGCGACCGTGGTGGTCTGGCAGGTGCAGGACACCGCGCAGGCCGTCTTCGAGGTGGACGACTTCGTGGAGTTCGTCGCCATCCAGGCGGAGACGGCCGTGCGGCACATCGCGGGCGCCTACCCGTACGACGCGCACGGCGAGCCGAGACTGTCGCTGCGGGACCACGCCGACGAGATCAACGAGCGGCTGTCCACGGAGATCGCCGCCAGGGTCGCCTCCGCCGGGGTGAAGGTCATCGAGTCCCGCATCATCCACCTGGCGTACGCGCCCGAGATCGCCCACGCCATGCTGCGCCGCCAGCAGGCGGGCGCGGTGGTCGCGGCCCGGCAGCGGATCGTCGAGGGCGCGGTCGGCATGGTGGAGATGGCGCTGGACCGGCTCGCCGAGCACGACGTGGTCGAGCTGGACGAGGAGCGCAAGGCGGCCATGGTCAGCAACCTGCTCGTGGTGCTGGTCGGCGACCGGGACACCCAGCCCGTGGTCAACACGGGCACCCTCTACCAGTAATCACCGTGGAGCGGAAGAAGATCCTGCTGCGGCTCGACCCGGTGGTCCACGACGCGCTGGCCAGATGGGCGTCCGACGAGCTGCGCAGCACGAACTCGCAGATCGAGTTCCTGCTGCGCAGAGCCCTCACCGAGGCCGGGCGCATGCCCGACGGGGTGGGGCGGATGCGCCCGCGCGGACGGCCGAGGAAGACACCAGAGGACGACACAGGGGACGACACGGATCAGGACTCAGAAGAGGAGTGGACGGATGGAGGCGGCGCGAGTGAAGCAGGGTGAGTCACTGACCCGATCGGCCTTCCTGCTGGCCTTCGACCCGCGCAGGGAGAAGCTGACCCAGCGGGGCGAGCTGGGCTACCTGCTGCGCGCGGCCACCCTCGCCGAACTGCTGCTGGCGGGCAACCTGGCGGACGAATCCGGCAAGGCGCGGGCGCTCACCCCACCGGCCGCCGAGCCGGGTTCGCTGCGAGCCGTGGTCTGGGAGCAGATCTCGACCTCGCCGCCCCGCTCGTGGCGGCGGTGGGTGCAGAAGGACAACGGCAAGGCGGTCCGCCTGGTGCGCGACGAGCTGGCGGCGGCCAAGGTGATCGACGTGCGGCGGCGCCGGGTCCTGCTGTTCCCGGTCGAGCGGATCACGCCGCGCAAGGCGTACCTCTCGCGCAGGCCGGCCGAACGCGTCGGCCGGGCCATCCGCGGCGGCCGCCCGGTCGGGCACCTGGACGAGGACGTCCGCGTCCTGGCGGCGCTGGCCACGGCGGCCCGGCTCAAGACGGTGATCCCCTCCTGGCGGGAGGCGCGTCAGCGCATGGACCGGATCCAGCAGCTCTCCGCGCCCATCGAGCCGATCACGACCGCGTTGCGCAAGAGCGTCGAGGCGGCCCGATCGGCGGACGCCGGAGGCGGCTGACTCCGGCGCCGGCTCGTGGCGCCGGCGGTCCTCCCGCGTGCAATTGACCTTCGACGTCGTTTGTACTTTGGTTGTCGTCAGGAGAGAACGCAGGCGCCACCGTGTCCGGGCGGCGCGACCTGCGCCGGGCGACCGCGCGTTCGCCCTGATCGATGCAGCACCTGCTCAACGTGGCGGGTCCCATCCCCGCCACCGGCACGTTGCCGTCACGTACCTCGCACGACTTGGCTGACCACGGCCGCGACCACATCGCGGCGTTCACCTCGTAGGAGGCATCACGTGATCCGAACGATCAAGATCCTTGGCGCGGCCCTCGCCGTACTGCTGCCGGTGCTCGCCACCGGCGGTCCCGCCGGAGCCGCGTCCGGCGGGTCGGCGGTACAGGTGTCGGCGTCCCCGACGCCCCCGAAGTACCCCACGGTGATCTCGTTACCGAACGGGTTCCGGCCCGAGGGCATCGCCACCGGTCCCGGCCCGTACGCCTACTTCGGCTCCCTGGGCGATGGTTCCATCTACCGCGCCGACCTGCGCGACGGAAGCGGCGCGATCATCAGCACCGGGCCCGGCACGTCGTCCGTCGGGCTCAAGACCGACCGGCGCGGGCGGCTGTTCGTGGCGGGCGGCGGGAGCGGTGGCGCGCGCGTCATCGACACCCGTACCGGCCGGATACTGGCCTCCTACCAGCTGTCCGCCACCCAGGCGTTGATCAACGACGTGGTGGTCACCAGGGACGCCGCGTGGTTCACCAACTCCACCAATCCGGTGCTCTACAAGGTGCCGCTGAAGGGCCGCAGGCTGCCCGCCGCCGCGACGCCGGTCCCGATCACCGGGGACCTGGTGTACCAGCCCGGATTCAACGCCAACGGCATCACCCCGACCCCGGACGGCCGGGGCCTGATCGTCGTGCAGTCGAACACCGGCAAGCTGTTCCGCGTCGAGCCGTCCGGTGCGACGCACCAGATCGACCTGCACGGTGAGACGCTGCCCGCGGGCGACGGGCTGCTGCTGATCGGCCGCACCCTGTACGCGGTGCAGAACCAGCTCAACTCCGTGGCCGTCATACGGCTGAACGCGGACGCGACCGAGGGCCACGTCGAGCGCCGGGTGACCGACCCGCGGTTCGACGTACCGACCACGGTGGCCGCCTTCGGCGACCGCCTGTACCTCCCCAACGCCCGCTTCTCCACCCCGCCGACCCCGGACACCCCGTACACCGCCGTCGCGATCCCGCGCCCCTGACCCCCGCCCGGCGCTGACCAGAAAGGCCGCGCTCGCGGCGGCGGCACGCGAGCGCGGCCCCTGGGCGGCCGCGCGGCGCCCTCATGGCCCTATGGCCTGATCAGCGAGGCGTAGGCGGCGCGCACGTCCGCCGTGGAGGACTTCACGTACTTCTCCGGCGGCGCGCCGGGGTCGATGCCGTAGAAGGTGTAGTGGATGCGGGCGGGGCAACTGGCGCCGCCGATCTGGATGCTTCTCTTGGACACGAGCTTCCCGGTCCGTACCTCATAGACGCGGACGGAGACCTTCCGCTTCCGGAACGCCACGCTCTCCAGCGGGCCCGACCTGTGGATCGGCTCGTAGTAACAGGACCTGACCGTGCTCCCGAAAGTGGACTTGCCGACACAGATCACCAGCACCGCGTCCGCGGGGTCCTTGGCCAGCCAGGACGAAGGCAGCTTCCTGCGGTGCCCGTCGTTGCCGAACACCATCGCGCGGTGCGGTCCCGAGCCCCGGTAGGGGTCCGCGCCGTGGTAGGGGGCCGGGTCCTCGCAGTACGCCGGCTTCCCGCCCGAAGCCGGACGCTTCACGAGACGCCGGAACTCGGCCAGCTCGATCTCCAGGGTGGCCCGCTCTTCCCCCTGCCTGGCCCGGCCCGCGATGGGGTGCCCGGGGTACTGGTCGAGCAGTTGCCGGTACTGGGCCCGGGCATCCTTCCAGTCCTTGTCGTCCGCGAGGTCGTCGCCGCATCCCACGATCGCGGCGGGGGCGACGCGGGCGACGGCGTCGCCCACATGATCCAGCGCGCCCCCGCCCGCCGCCTGCTCGCCCAGCCAGTCGGTGATCGTCCTGGTGGCGCAGGCGTCCTTGAGCGGCAGGCCGCCGAGGAAGCCGTCCAGGACCGCCTGGACCTTCGCCTCCTGGCCGGTGAACTCCGCGAGCACCCGGGACAGCCGGCCGAAACCGGTCTCCAGGGCCGCGGTGTCGCCGGTCAGGGCGGTGCCGAGTTCCTGCGCGGCCTGTGCCAGGAAGAGGTCGGCCCGGCGGACGTTCACGCCCGGCCACAGCGCCCCCGGATGAGCGGCGTAAGCCCGCAGGGTCTCGGTGGCCGCCAGCCGATCGCCCGCGGCCTGCCGTTCGGCCTTGATCATCAGTTGGCAGGCCGCCACGTTGTCGTCGGTGCGGGCGCTCAGTGGCGCGTCGGCCACCCGGTGGCCGAACCACAGCCGCCGCAGAATCGGCACCGCCTGCGAGCACCGGCCCGCGCGGTGGGCCGCGGCGGCGTCCTGCTCGATGCGCGCGGCATCGAGCCGCAGCCAGCCCACGGCGAGCAGGACCGGGACCAGGAGGCCGAGGGCGATCAGCCGCTGCCTTCCCGCCCCGTCGGACCGGCCGTGTTCTCTCGCCAGCCACCAGCCGTGCACGGTGAGGGCCGCCCACCACAGCAGCACCACGCCCTGGAACCACGCGGACCGTGCGACCAGCGCGAGGCTGAGGATCAGCGCGACCGTGACCGCCCCGGTGATGAGGGCGAGCCTGCGCCGTCCCAGCATCACGTATCCGGCGCCGAGCAGCGAGGCGTTGGCGAGCGCCACGGCGTACGGATCGCGGGCCCTCATATCCGGCCGCGGTCCCTCAGGACGGTCGCCGGAAACCTCCGGTATCGGCTCCATCGTGGCCCCACCTCCCACGAATCGTCGTGGACCACCTCCCGGCCGCCCCCAAGGTAAGCGCCGATGCCGGGGAGGGGTCCCCGCGTCAGGTCGCCGATCAGATCGGCGTTGCCGCCGAATTCCGACTGATGATGATATTGGGGGTGGCGCTATTTTGGCCTGGACCCGAAAGCCATGATAAGAGAGACACGACCTTCTCGTTAAGTCCGGCTTTGACAGGGGCAAAGGCCGAAGTGAATCATCCCCGGCCGAATTACCCGCAGGCATGCCTGAGCGTGCGCGTCGATCGCGCGCGCAGCGCCCCCAACCGCGGCGCTTCGGCGGTCGAGCAGCGGCAGGCGCTTTGCCGGATTTCGTTACTTAACCAGCTTGTTGGGGTGTCTGTGCCTGTTATAGGGCGTTTGCCGGTAAAAGAATCGTGTGGCTGTTTTGGGACTACGGCGGAAAATGTCCGCCGGTGGCTCTAGCATCACTCGCATGACTGAACTGACCCCGCCACCGGGGTATCGCATTATCACCGCGGAAGAGGCGGAAGAGCTTTTCTCCGTCTCGGACGAAGTGGCTTTTCCCTACGAGGATTTCACCGACGAGCAGGAGATCCGCCTTTACGAGGGCGACCTGCGGGTGGCGGGGGATCTGGAGCCGGACTCCGACGGCGACTGGGTGCTGTTCAACATGATCGTGGACGGCGACCTGGTCGTGGACGGGACCCTCATGTGGTCGGACTGGTCCTGCGGCAACTTCGTCCTCGTCACCGGCGATCTGCGGGCGCGCAACGTCGTCCTGCTCGGCTGCCCCGACGTCGCCGTACGAGGCGACCTCGTGGTGAGCGGCGGAGTCGTGGGCAAGGACGGCGACAACGGCGGGGTCCTCACGGTGGGCGGCCGGACACAGGCACAGATGATCATCAACACGACCTACTTCAACATGTCCTTCGGCACGCAGCCGGAGGCGGTGCTCATCGGGGATCCCTACAGCACGAGCTGCCCGGTCGACTTCACCAGCAGGGAGCTGAAGGCCATCCTGCGGCCCAAGCTGCTCAAGGACGACTCCATGGACACCTGGAAGGTCGTGGAGGCGCTGTCCGCCGGGCGGCCGGTCCTGCGGCCGGACGTACTGCCGAGTCACAAGGCCGTGCTCGAGGAGCTGGATGCGCTGTCGGAGCGCGCCGCGGAGGTCACCACGCTCGATCTCTCCAACCGCAAGCTGCGCCGCCTGCCCGATCAGTTGTTCGCGTTCGGCAACCTCCGCGCGCTGTCCCTCGCCGGCAACACCGACATCGACGAACTCGAACTGCGCATCGGGGATCTGGCGTCGCTGGAGGAACTGAACCTGTCCGGCATCGGGCTGCGCAGCCTGCCGGCGACCATCGGCCAGTTGACCAACCTGCGGGTCCTCGACATCTCCGGCAATCGGCTTGAGCGTCTTCCCGACGCGATCCGCCATCTGACCCGGCTGGAGGTCCTCCGCGCGAAGCGCCTGAAGTGCGCGGTCCCCGGCTTTCTGGACCGGCTGGTCAGCCTGCGCGAAGTCAACCTCTCCGGCCTTCAGCCGGGCGAGTACAACGAGCAGGTGGACTTCCCGCGGGCCGTCACCCGGCTCCGCGGCCTGAAGTCGCTCGACCTGTCGCATGTATGGCTGTCGTCCATCCCCGACGACCTGCTCAAACTGACGGAGCTGGAAGAACTGGCACTGCGCGGCTCACTGTCCGCCGGGATCGAGCGGCTTCCGGACCTGGCGAAACTGCCTCGCCTGCGCGTACTGCGACTCAGCGGAAACACCCCGTGGATCTTCCAGCCGGAGCCGAGCCAGGACCTGCTCGCCGGGGTGTGGGACATCACCACGCTGGAGCACCTGGAGATCGACCGGTGGGGCGAGAAGATCGATGAGGGCGAGGTGCTACGCCCCGCGCTCACCTCTCTCGCGGACGACGCCTTCGCGCGCATGCCCGGGCTGCGGCGGCTGGACCTGTCCTTCAACGAGCTCACCGAGCTGCCGGAGTCGTTCTTCGCCCTGAGGCGACTGGAGACCGTCGATGTGCGGTACACCAAGCTGACCAAGGCGGCGCTCCGCCGCCTGCGCACCACGTTTCCGCAGGTGAAGATGGATCTGCGCGATGTGGAGACGACGACGGAGCCCGACGACGACGACCCCACCTGGCAGGCCGTGCACGCCCTGGTCGAGACCGGCGCGGCGGCACTTGCGGACGGCGAGCGGCGGGAGGCGGTGCGTGTCTTCGAGGAGGCGCTGACCCACTGTGTTCCCGGCGCCGCCTTCTCCGCCTACGACCGCCTCTACGCCCTGTACGGACTCATCGACGCGCTGGGGCACCTGGCCGACTCCGCGGATGATGACAGGCCCGCCCTGGTCGAAAAGCTCATCGGCTACGCCGAGCAGGCGCTCTCCCTGGTGCCCGACACGATCTGGCACTACACCGACGAGGGGGCGTTCCAGGAAGAGGTGTTGCGTCAGGCGGGGAACGGGCTCGCCTGGCATCTGCTGCAGGCGGGGGACCTTGAGCGCGCGCTCACGACCGTCGAGCGGGCCCTCCAGGTCGCCGAGGGGCCCGAGCACGACCCCATCCGGGACACGCAGGTGCGCATCCTGCTCGCGATGGGCCGCACCGAAGAGGCGTACGTCATCGTGGACCGGGTGCTGACCCGCGCCCCCGGCTTCCGGGATTTCGCGGACCTCGCCGCGTCTCCGGACTTCCAGCGGTGGCGCGGAGGCAAGCTTTCGTTTGACTAGCCATTAAATTGAATGTATCCATGACTCCATGGAAAGTGGGTCCAGGCGCCCCTACCGGATGACCGCCCGCACCGCGGCCATGGAGGTCACGCGTACGCGCGTAATGGAGGCGGCGGCCGCGCTGTGGATGCGGCAGTGGTTCGACGACGTCACGTTGCAGCACATCGCCGATGAGGCGGGGGTGTCGGTACAGACGATCGTCAACCACTTCGGCGGCAAGGACGGGCTGGCCGACGCCGTCGCCGAGCGGGTGGCGTCGCAGACGGCGGACGCCCGCCAGGCGCCGGCCGGCGACGTGGCGGCGATCGTCGCCGTGCTCTTCGCCGACTACGAGCGGCACAGCGAGGCCAACGTCCTCTGGACCGCGCAGATGGACCGCGTCCCGGTGGCCGCCCAGGTGGCGGCTCACGCCCGCGCCCAGCATCGGGCGTGGCTGGAGCGGGTCTTCGCCGACCGCCTCCCGCCCCCGGGCCCCGAGCGCGAGCACGTCCTGAACCTGCACCACGCCGTCACCGACATTTACCTGTGGAAACTGTGGCGGCACGACCTCGGCCTGTCGCGCGTGGACGCCGAACGCGCCATGCGCGACCTGCTGACCTCGATCGACCCCCGAAAGGGAAACGATGCGTAAGAACTTCCTGTTCGCCGCCTGGGCCGGTGGCGGAGCCGTGCCGCCCACCCTCTCGGTCGTCCGCGCGCTGCGCGAGCGCGGCCACGGCGTCCGGGTGCTGGGCGACCGATCGCTGCACGACGAGATCGCCGCCGGTGGCGCCGAGCCGATCGCCTGGACGACTGCGCCCCAGATCGAGACCAACGACCCGTCCGCCGACCTGCTCAAGGACTTTGAGGCCCGCACGCCGATGGGCGCGTTCGCGCGGCTCCGTGACCGCCTGGTCTGCGGCCCCGCGGCGGACTTCGCCCGCGACACCCTGGCCGAACTGCGCGCCCGTCCGGCCGACGTGCTGGTCGCCGACTTCTCACTACTCGGCGCGATCACCGCGGCTGAGGCCGCCGGGGTCCCGGTGGCCGCGCTGGGCACGACCATCTACCCGTTCTCCACTCCGGGCGCGCCCCCGTTCGGTCCCGGGCTCAGGCCCGCCACCGGTGCGCTGGGACGGCTGCGCGATCGGTTCCTGGCCAATATGATCGACAAGCCGTGGGCCAAGGGGCTCCCGGCGCTCAACGCCGCCCGCGCCGCCAACGGCCTGCCGCCGGTGGACTCGGTCATCAAGGCGTTCGGCCGCGTCGATCGGTTCCTCGTACTGTCCCCGCGGGCGCTTGACTACCCCGGCCGGCAATTCCCGCCCTACGTCCGGCATGTCGGACCGCGGCTCGACGATCCCGCCTGGGTCGGAAAGCTGCGACTGCCCGAGGGGGACGCGCCGCTGGTGCTGGTCGGGCTGAGTTCGACGTTCATGAACCAGCGCGCACTGCTCCAGCGCATCGCCGACGCCCTCGGCGGCCTGCCGGTACGCGCGCTGCTGACCACCGGCCTGGCCGTTGACCCGGGAACGATCCACGCGCCCGGCAACGTCCTGGTCACCGCGGCCGCCCCACACGCCGCCGTGCTGCCCCACGCCGCGCTGACGATCACGCACGCGGGTCACGGGACGGCCGTCAAGTCGCTGGCGGCGGGCGTTCCGCTGGTGTGCGTACCGCTCGGACGCGACCAGGGCGAGGTGGCCATGCGAGTGGAACTCGCCGGGGCGGGGATCACCATACGCAAGACCGCCTCATCCGGCACCATCGCCCGGGCGGTCGGCCGCGTCCTGCACGACCCCTCCTACCAGCGCCAGGCTCAGCGCCTGGCCACCGAGATCGCCGCCGAAACGGCCACCGACCGGGCCGTCGCCGAACTCGAAGACCTCGCTGAACGAGCCTCCGGCACACCACGGACGCTGCCCGGGCGGCGATAACCTCTCGGCCATGACGGCCTTCGAGGTGATTCGGCGGTTCCCGGCGGCGATGGCCGACCGGGCCGGAGCGTGGGACTTCATCCGCGGGTTCGCGGCGACATGGAGGTGTCCGCTGACCGAAGGCGACGGCTGGCCCGAGGCGAACCTGGACGCCGCCGAGGCGCGGCTCGGCCTGCGCCTGCCCGCGGCGCTGCGCGAGGCGTACCGGCTCCTCGGCCGCCGTACCGACCTGACCAGCCTGCAAGACGTGCTGCTCAGCCCGGCCCAGCTCACCGTTGAAGATCAGGCGCTGGTGTTCCGCGTCGAGAACCAATCCGTATCCCTCTGGGGCATCCCGGTCAGCCACCTGGAGCAGCCCGATCCTCCGGTGGTCGTTCGGATGGAAACGGCCGACCACGCCGCCGAGACCTGGAACGGGTGGCTGGACCGTTTCTCCCACGCGTGCGTGGAGATCGTGCTGTCGGAATCGCTCTTCTCCTGCGAGCAACTCGGGGACAACCGGGAACTCGCGGATGAGGAGGCCGGCACGTTGGAGCGGCGCTTCACGCGGCTGCCGCTGCCCGAGTACTCGACGTCCCAGGCCACGGTCCCGGGCGTGCGCTGGTTCGCCGGGCCGGACCTCATCATCCGCGACGACCACCGCGCCTGGATGTGGGTGCGAGCCCGCACCGCAGACGCGCTCGCCCGCATCCGCCGCGAACTACCCGGTGAATGGATGATGGACCACTCCTACTGAGCCCCCCACCGGTCGTGATGGACGGCGGCCTGCACCGGGCGGCGCCGTCGCCAGCCGTGTCGTTCCAGGTCAGGGTCGTCCTCAAGGTGGGTGACCGGGCCGAGGCACAGCCAGGCGACCGGGCGGATCCCAGCCGGGATGCCGAGCAGGTCCCGGACGAAGGGCTCGCGATAGAACGACACCCAGCCCACGCCGAGCCCTTCGGCGGTCGCGGCCAGCCAGAGGTTCTGGATGGCCAGGCACACCGAGTACAGGCCGGCGTCGGCGATGGCATGGCGGCCGAGCACCGCGGGGCCGCCTCTGTCCTGGTCGTAGGTGACCACGACGGACAGCGTCGACTCGCGCACCCCGTCGATCTTGATGTGCGCGAACCGCCGGGCGGCCTCACCGTCGAGCGTGGCGGCGTACGCGGCCCGTTCGTGCTCGACGTGGCCGTGGAAGGCGGCGCGGATCGCGGCGTCGCGTACCACGATGAAGTCCCACGGCTGGGACAGCCCGACGCTGGGGGCGGCGTGCGCCGCCGCCAGCACCCGGTGCAGCACCTCCGGCGGCACGGGCGCGCCGGTGAACTGGCCGCGCACGTCGCGGCGGCGGTGGATGACGTCGTACAGATGGCCGTTCATGGGCAGGCTCCCGCTGCGCGGCCCCCCTCACAGGGGGCGGTGGGCGCGAGGCCGGTCTTCGGACTCCCGGATCGACGCCTGACCGCCCGCCTTCCCGGCCCTTACGGGCCAGTGGCCGTGCTACGCACCTGGGCGGGGACTCCCCGGTCACCGCGGCGGGCCCGTGCCGGAATCACACCGGCTTCCCGATTCTCCTCGCGATCGCGAGGCACCTCGCAACAGTTCGCCGGGCAGTACCGTACCGCGATGACGCGCACCGCGCCGCACACGGGCCCCCGATTCGATCGTGGGCACGCGTGCGGCGGCGGATGGTGAGATCGGGTCAGTGGGCGAGGGTGAGCACCGTGACGCTGTGGGAGCCGGTGTTGGTGAGGTAGAGGAACCTGCCGCCGGGGCCGGAGGCGGTGTAACGCGGGTCGTCGCCGACGGCGACCTCGCCCAGAATGGCGTTGGTGCGGGTGTCGAAGATGTTCACGGTGTCGGAGCCGGAGTTCGCGACATAGGCGATGCGGTTGCCGGCGTGCAAGGCCAGGCCGCGCGGGTTGACGCCCACGGTGATGGTCGCGGTGACGGTGTTGCTGCGGGCCTTGATGACCGAGACGGTGCCGCCGATGGTGTTGCTGACGTAGACGGTACGGCTGTCGGGGGTGACCAGGACCCCGCGAGGCTCATCGCCCACAGGGATGGTCGCGGTGACGGTGTTCGTGGCGGTGTCGATGACCGAGACGGTGTCGGAGTCGGAGTTGGCGATGTACGCCGTTTCTCCCTTGGGGGTGAACGCGATGCCCCTCGGGGACAGGCCGACGGGAATGGTGGCGCTGACGGCGTGGGTGGCGGTGTCGATCACGGTGATCGCCCCGGAGCCGGTACTGCTGACGTACGCGTAGCGGCCGTTGGGGGCGATCGCCACCCCACGGGGGGCGTCGCCGACCGGGATGGTCTTGACGACCTCGCGGCGCGCGGTGTCGATCACGGACACGTCGTCGGAGTCGCGGTTGGCGATGTAGGCGAACGCGCCCTTGCGGACGAAGCCGATGCCGTACGGGAAGGTGCCGACCGGGATGGTGCCGATCTCGGTGCGGCGGCGTACGTCGATGACCGAGACGGTGTTGGAACCGGCGTTGGAGGCATAGGCCAGCCGCCAGCCGGGGGCGAAGGCGACCATGCGGGGGTTGAGACCGACCTTGATGGTGGCGAGCACCACAGGGCGTACCGAGCCGGGGTGGGCTGCGGACGCCGCGCCGGGAACGTTGCCGGGCGGCGCGGCGACGGCCGCGGCCGGTGCGCCGGTCGTGGCCAGCACGGCGCAGGTCAGAACGGCCGGCAGCAGGCGGCGGGCGAGGCTCCGGCGGGGACCGGGACGGTCAGGGGACATGGATGCGGTGACCTTTCGTGAAAGGGGGATGCCCCGGATGGGGGGCGGGTCGTCAGGCGGGGGCGCCGGGGGCCGGGGTCGGTGGGGACACCGGTTCGGTGCGGCCGCGCTCGTGGGCCAGGGCGTAGGCCGCTGCGCTGATGTACAGCCCGATCGGCAGCACGTAGTCGCCGTCGCGCTCGACGAACTGGAACCACTCCTGGCCGACCAGCGGGCGCAGTAGCTCGGTGCCGAGTTTCCAGACCAGGACGAACACCAGCAGCGAACGCCACGGCTTGACCAGGATCGCCAGGCCGAGCAGGATCTCGAACCCGCCGACCAGGACCATCAGGTTGGCCGAGTCCACGGTGGCCGGGCCGATGCCGAAGAAGGCGAAGAAGTCGTACCAGTAGCGCTTGTGCTCGAAGGCGCCGAAGCCGCCGTGGCCGATCAGCAGCAGGGCGAGTCCGCCGCGCATGGCCCAGTGCATGGCGATGAGGGTGCGGTCGGAGATGGCGGCGGGCTCGTCCACGCGCTCCAGCCAGCGGCGCAGCGACCAGCCGCCCCAGCCCGCCATGATCAGCAGGGCCAGCGGCATGCCGTAGTTGCCGCCGCGCTCCAGGAACTCCCACCAGCCTTCGCCGACGGTGGGGCGGAGCAGGGCGGTGAAGACGCCCCACACGGTGGTGTGCAGCAGCAGGATGCGGGCGGGCCAGAACAGGATGAGCAGGCCGACGGTGATGTCGATGGCGCCGGTGATGTACATCAGGTGGTTCAGGGCGGTGTCGGCGGAGATGCCGAACAGGTCGTAGTAGGGCAGCCAGGCCCGCGAGCGGCTCAGGCCCGCCCAGCCGTGCCCGATGAACTCGATCGACACCCCGATGCGCAGCAGCCAGTAGAGCTTGGTGGTGACCGAGGCCCCGGCGAGGGTTTCGCGGAGGGATTTACGGCCTTCGGAAGCGACGGTTCGGCTCATCACGGATGCCCCAATCTTGGGCAGTGGGGTTGATATCCGAAAAATAGGCTTAAGTGATGAGCAGGGAAAGAGGGAAAAGGGGCCCATATTTAGCTGACCGTGCACTCATCAATTAAGGAGGGCACGTCAAAACCGTCGCCGAACCGTTAATTCGTCAACGTGTCGATATGTCATCGAGCGGGATCAACGTGTGACGAATCGCTTGTGCCGCTGCTTCGCGGGCGCAGTGCAGGAGATGGGCGGCCGGTTTTCGGCTCTTTCTATTCCGGATAAGGGGGATGAGAAATCCTTCCGCTGTCCGTGTCGCCGGGGCGGCGTTGACTCATGAAAACACCTCAGCCAGCATTGACTCAATGGCGATTGACAGAAATGTCCCACCGGAGCGTGTCGCCCTGCACCAGGCCCTGGCCGACCCCGCCAGACTGGCGATCGTCGACGCCCTGGCCCTCGGCGACCTGGCGCCGGGGGAGTTGGGCCGCCACCTGGAGTTGCCGTCCAACCTGCTGGCCCACCACCTGCGCGTACTCGCCCAGGTGGGTCTCATCACCCGCGCCCGTTCCCATGCCGACCGCCGCCGGGTCTACATCCGGCTGGTCCCCTCGGCACTGGAGGCCGTCGATCAGCGGCGGGTCGTGACGGCGTCGCGGGTGGTGTTCGTGTGCACCGGCAACGCCGCCCGCTCGCCGCTTGCCGCCGCGCTGTGGACGTCGCGCAGCGCCGTACCGGTCACCTCCGCCGGCACCCGCCCCGGCCCCGGTCTCAACCCCCGCGCCGTCAGCGCCGCCCACCGGCACGGCCTGAGCCTGGAGCGGCACGGCACCGCGGACGTCCGCGACGTGATCACCCCCGACGACTTGGTCGTCGCCGTCTGCGACAACGCCTACGAACACCTCGCCCCCGGCCTGCGGCACGTGCACTGGTCGGTCCCTGATCCCGGCCCGGTCGACACCGACGAGATCTTCGAGGACGTCCTGGCCCTGCTCACCGAACGCGTCGACCGGCTGGCCACCCTGACCGCCCCCTCGTGAGCCACCCGCCGAGCGGGACCTCGGCGGCGGCGGTGATCATTCCCCGAGCGATATCAGGAGCTTGCGCAGCAGTGCGGCTAGCTGAGCCTGCTCCTCGCGGCTGAGACCGTCGATGAGGCGCAACTCGTTGGCGAAGTGGCCCTCGATGAGGTCGTAGGCGAGCCGGCGGCCCTCGTCGGTGAGGGTCGTCTTGACCGTGCGACGGTTGTCCGTGTCCGTCTCGCGGGTGACCAGTCCTCTGGCGACGAGGCGGTTGACGCGGTTGGTCAGCGCGCCGGGCGTCAGCATCGCGGCCCCGGCCAGGTCGCTCATGCGCAGCGTGCCGTCCTCACCGGAACGTAGCAGGGTGGCGAGCACGTCGTACTCCCACGGCTCCAGGCCGTGGGCCGTGAAGTAGTCCTTCAGTCCCGCTTCGAGGTGCCGAGCGGCGCGGAAGATCCGCACCACCACCCCCACCGGCCAGGAGTCCAGCTCGGGCCGGATGGCTCCCCACTGCTCCATGATCGCATCGGCCGCGTCACCCATGCGCCGACCCTACCAAAACACTTCAACGCTATACAGTTTGACATCGACGGGAGAGGTGGCCTAGCGTCTGGCTTGAACACTTTAATACTTAAGTGTTCAAGCTCAAAGTGAAGGGGCAGGACATGCACTACGTGGTCTTCGTCAGGACCGACAACACTCCCGACAGCGACCTGGGCCACTACCTGGCCAACGTCGGCGCGACCCTGGAGCCGTTCGACGGCGAACTGCTGGCGTTCGCCGCGCCGGAACGGCTGGAGGGCCGAGCGGACTACACCAAGACGGCGATCGTCCGGTTCCCCACGGAACAGGCCGCGCGCGGCTGGTACGCCTCCCCGCAGTACCAGGAACTGGTGGACTGGCGCGCCTCCATCATGGGCCACCCGGTCGACGTCAACCTCGTCGCCGGTATCACCGGCTGAAGGCCGGCCCAGCAACCTGGCGCGCGAGGCTTGCCCAGGGGGAGGGGATCTCGCATAGCGTCGTCAGGTGCGGCCTTTGCGCGGCTGTAGCTCTTGTCGCCGTGCGACTTGGCGGGCCGCCGACACCGAGGTCCGTGGCGGGGGCGGATCGGCGGAATGGACCGTACCAGCCTGTGCTGGACGTTGCGCCGGGGTTCGTCAGCGTCGGTGATCGACGTGCAGGTCACCGGGCGGCCGGTTCGGGCAGGGGAAACGCCGGGGAAACGCGGCGGGGGATTTGATCACGTGCTGGACGCGGTCCATTCCACGATCCCGAGGAGACCCTGCCATGGCACTGACCCCTCCGCCTCAGGTGTCCCGGCGCGCCGCCATCAGTGGTGTCCCGAAAGAGCTGAGGCCCGGTGGTGAGTACGACCGGTTCATCGCGGAGCGAGCCGCCGCGGACCGATTCTCCGGCACGGTGCTGCTGACTCACCACGGCAGACCTGTGCTGGAACGCTCGTACGGGCACGCGGACGAAGAGCGCGCCATCCGGAACACGGCCGGCACGCTCTTCGACGTCGCCTCGATCACCAAGTGCTGCACGGCCGTGGCCATCGCGCAGCTCGCCGAGCGGGGCGAGGTGGCCTACCACGAGAAGCTGGGCACCTACCTGGACGGATTCAAGCCCGAGGCCGCCGGCGCCGTCACCGTTCACCACCTGCTCACCCACACCTCCGGCCTGGACCGTCCGGGCCCGCCGAGCAACGGAAACAGCGTCGAGGAGGTCTGGAACCGCGACCTGGAGAGCATCCGGGCCATGGCGCCCGCCTTCCCTCCGGGGGCGGAGTTCCGCTACAGCAACGGCGGCTATTTCCTGCTCGGCGCGATCGTGGCCGAGGTGTCCGGGCAGTCCTATTACGACTACATCCGCGACCACGTGCTCACCCCGGCGGGCATGGCCCGTTCCGGCTTCTACACCAGGCCGCAGATCCGGGCCGACCGGAGGATCGCCCACCGGTACACGACCGACCGGCAGACCGGCCGGCGTTACGACTTCACCGAGAGCGACCACCTGGGCTTCATCGGCAGGCCCGACCACGGCCTGTATTGCACCGCCGGGGAACTGCTCGCGTTCGCGCGAGCCCTGCGGAGCGACAGGCTGATCGACCCGTCCCTGATCACCAGCGGCAAGATGGTACTGGCACCCTCGGTGAAACCGGACCTGACCCGCCAGATCATGCACTACTGCTACGGGTTCTTCCACACCGTGCTCAACCGGCGGGAGATCATCTCCCACTCCGGAACCGGCCCCGGCATGGCGAACATGCTCGACATCCATCCCGGCTCCGGCTGGACGTCGGTGATCCTCGGCAACTTCGACACCCCGGTGGACCCCATCGTCAACCTCGGGCGCGAACTCATCACCCGCTTCACCCGATGAACGGAGATCACCGCATGATCCGGCAACCGTCCCGACGTTCCGCGCTCGGCCTGATGGGGGCGATTCCCGTCGCCGGCGCGCTACCCGCCGCTCTCACCTCGCGCGGCCGGACACCCCGAGAACTGGCACCTGGCGGGGAGTACGACGAGTACATCGCCGCGCTGGCCGCCAAGGACGAGTTCTCCGGGACCATACTGCTCGCCCATCGCGGTGAAACGGTCCTGGCGCGCGCGTACGGCATGGCCGACAAGGCGCGGTCCATTCCCAACAGGGTGGGCACCATCTTCAACCTCGCCTCGGCGTCCAAGCCGTTCACCGCCCTGGCGATCATGCAACTGGTGGCGCGGGACAAGGTGAAACTGCACGAGACACTCGGCACCTACCTGGACGGTTTCCCGCCCGAGTCCGCCGGCCACGTCACCGTTCATCAGATGCTCACGCACACATGCGGTCTCGGCGACTTCCAGCTCGACCAGGAGTACCAGGACAACGCGGAGACGTGGACCACCGAGGCCACGACAATGGACGGCATCATGGCCGCCGTACGCAGGACGCCGCCGAAGTACACGCCCGGCACAAGGTACGAGTACAGCAGCTCCGGCATCGCCGTGCTCGGCGCGATCGTGGCCAGGGTCTCCGGACAGTCGTACTACGACTACGTCCGCGAGCACATCTTCACCCCGGCCGGCATGACCAGAACAGACTTCTTTGACAAGCCGCGATGGGAGAAGGACGCCCGTTTCGCCCACCCGTACTGGCACGACCAGGCGGGCCGGCCCATCGACGGCCTGCACCGGCCCCCGCCGCCGCTCCCCAGCGGGCACAGGGGCTTCGCCCCGTACATCGGCAACCCCGGAGGCGGCGGGTTCTCGACCGCCGGCGATCTGGTACGCCTCGACCGCGCACTACGGCGGGGCAGGCTGCTCGACGCCGCCTACACCGAACTGTTCATGACCCTGAAGCACCCCACCCCTCCAGCAAGCCCGTCCGTCCAGGTCACCGGCAGTGCGTACGGGCTGATCGCGACCATGTACGACCACCGGTGGCTGGCAGGGCACGGCGGCAGCATGGTGGCAGGCGGTACAACAAACTGGACGATCTACCGTGACCTCCACTGGACCGGTGTCATCCTCACCAACTATTCCAAGACTGACATTCGGTCGATCATGAACAGGGAGCGGAGCTTCGTCACCCGCTATGCGACCCGGCCCTCCCGTGAATGAACGCGCCTGGTCGCCAGGCGCTTGGCGTGTTGAGAGGTGACGGCGACGGTAGTGGCTGGTGGACGAGCGATGCTGCCGCGATCGTGCAGACCGGGCGCGAAGACGCGCTCCCGCGGCGAAGGTGCCGTGAACGCGATCACGGGACAGCAGGCGAGTGCCGCCTGCTGCCGCGCCGTCCCAGACCAGAATGCACGCAAGCAGCACTGCCGAGGCGGCCGGACCGGCCCTCGCATCAACGGCGGAGCGCGACCGGCCATTCGCATGTCCAACGCACGCCGAACCATCTCCCGGTAGCCTTCGGCGAGATGCCAGGTGCGGCGACATGGAAAGGAGTCAGCTCGACGCAGCGTGCTCCGAGCTGATAACGGCTGCCAATATCGCAGGCACGGGTAGCGTGCATCTGTAAATCGGCGTGTCCCGACCAAAGTAATGGCGCGAAGAAATGACTCGAATACCGCCCGCGATGGGCAATCTCGTCGGCCGAGATCGGAGTCAAGCGGGGTGCAGGGCCGCCCAGGGGGAATCGGACTCGCTCAGGAGAGAGGCACGGGTCACCGTAAGGAACGTCAGGGCGAGCATGGTCAAGGTCATATACCGATACCCGGTGGGATAGAGCCTGGCCTGGTAATGATCCACACTGGTCTCGTTCTTGCCCGCCTGGAAACATTCCTCGATACTCCAGCGCAGACCGGCCACCTTCACCAGCCGGTTCAGCGACACCTGTGTCGTGGTGTGACACAGGAAAAACGCCGGCTCAGACGGCTTGTGGATGGATCGGCGGAGCAGCAGGTGGCGACCAGGTCCCAGTCATGGCACGCGCGCCTTCGGCGCCCTTGCCGTGAACCGGCGGTCTTCCAGTGTCGGCGGAGGTGGTACGTCAAGACGGCATCGAAGCGGGGATGGACGGCGGGGATGCCGAGGCCCCCTTCTTGGACGCGGGCACGCGGGCTGAGCGTGGGGTTGTGGACCTGCATAGGGCCGTCTGGCGGTGGGCGCAGGAGAATCGTCTTCCTGATGGGGCGCTGCTGCCCGGGAGGGTGATCGCGGCGTCACGGCGGTATTGAGATGGCCGATCGCCTTATTGGGATCGCCGTGCCTCTCGCCGAAGCGAGGATCGGCCGGATCGGTCACCCGGGTCGCCTCTACGTAGCACGCCACCGGCCGCATCCCAGGCAAGCCCGCACAGGGCCACCGCAGGTGATCCAATCAACCGCGCTGTGGCCGAACTCCGCGAGCGCCGCGTTCAGAGGAGTCCGGAAAGCAGCCTACAAGGCTTGCGATCTACTTTGTAAAGGGGCGGTGATGTGTGAAACATCAAGAGATACACCGGAATACGACAATAACGGGACGCTCTCTTGATCATCAATCGTTAGACTCCTTGAAGGCCTACCACTGCCCGAAGCTCAAGGACGCGCCTGCGGTGGTCTCCGAGCACATTCGAGAGGTGATCGGTCTGCCGGAACGAGTCGCCGATCCGATCGCGGCTCCCGACTCCACCTTCCCTTTTCGCCCCCTATAGTGGCCGCCACAGCACGCCGCAGGGGCAGACGATCGGAACATCATGAGCCGCGAACCAGACCCCGCCGCCCTCTACTCGGACGTGGCCGCCCACGGCAGCCTCGCCGCAGCGCTCCAAGCCGCAGGCGCCGACCAGGGTCTGTCGCTTCCTCTGGCCGTCACCCCGTCCGATCCACTGCGTCATGCGACGATCGCGGGCATTGTCCCGCATCGCCATGCGTCCTATGTCACAGCGTGGCATCACGAACGGTGCTGGAGCATCAGGGGTTCGTCCAACGGCAGAATCATGATCTCCGGGGACACCAAGGACCTTCGTGAACTTCCTCCAGTGATCCACGGTTGGGCCGAGGGAGCCGGCCTCGACGAGATCGGGAAGGCCGCCTCCTTTGACGTCCTGACCGGACGTTTCGAGGTCCCCGACAAGAACTCCGCCGGCGTCATCGCCTCAGAGTGGCAGTGGCTATTGAAGAGCGCCGTCGACGCTGGCTGGCCGCAGTACCAGGCGCTCATCGAGTCCGCCCACGCCGAATCGAAGCTCCGCAGGCTCTACCCCTTCACCAGCCACTGGGCGCTGAGCTTCTCGACCACACCCGACTACCCGTTCTCCCCGCCGTTCGTCTCGATCGACCCACCACGGGGAACCGGCGACTACACCATCAGGGAGTGGTGGAACGGCCCCGCCCTGAACTACGTCACCACACCTGCCGAAGCGATCGCCATTGCCGTAGACCGAATCCCCGCCGCCCTACTTGAGACGCCTTCTGAGGTCCCTGCGCAGGACTCCTGAGATCAACACCGGACGACCTGGGAAGGGACGCGATCGGTGATGACCGACCGCATCTACCTTCGGCATTCCACCGACGAGCAGACCGACGCCCGCCAACGGCACGCCCTGGCCGCCCCCCGCCTATGAGGTCCAGCTGCCGGTTCTCCCTGGCGCGTTCACGAGAGTGGTTGAGCAGCGACGACGACGCCCTGACAAAGATCGCTGCCCAAGATACCTGAGATCGTTTCCCAGCCGAGCGCTCAGGGGTTCAGTGTGCCGCGTCGGGCATGCGGACCGTTATGTACGGGTGTGGTTGTGCCAGCCACTGGCTGGTCAGCCTTGCCCCTGTGGTCTGGTCGATGACCGCGAGCATGGCGGCCTGCCAGTCGTAGTGCTGGTCGCGTTCCTCGAAGTCGACGAAGAAGTCCGTCATCGCCTGCAGTTCAGGCCATTGGCCGATGCCGGCATGGTCTTCCGGGCGGCAGGGGAAGAGCGCGTCGATCGTCAGGATGAGCTCGCCTCCGGCTGCGAAGCTCAGCCGGTTGTGAGAGTTGACGCTCCACCAGGCACTGTATGTCCGGGCTCCCTGGCTGAGCCGCTGCAGCACTGCGGGAGTTGATCCGAGGTGGTCCTGCTCCAAGAGCATGGTGGTGGGACCGCACCGATCGACGAGCACGGGACGGTCGGTGTCGTAGGGGAGCATGACGGCGCCGGGTAGTGCCGGCTCGTGGAGTTGGTGTGGCGTGTCCCCCGCGAGCCGGGCGGCGATCTGGTCCAGACTGAATGCTCGTCCGCTGTCCGGGACCACTACCGTCCAGCACATGGCCACATCCAGCCATACGTGGCTGGAGTGGAGTTGCCGGTAGTGCTCATGCAGTTCGGATGTGGGCGGCTGTCCGGTTCTCACGCATCGCTCCTTGCCCCGCGATGAGCGTCAGCAGGGAGATCGTCATGCTCGAGCGGTTCGGCATCGGCGCGACCCAAGAACTGCAGGCCTACGCCGGCGAGATGGCCAACGACCCACTCGAGTCCTGGCTGGAGGATATGCCCGCCATCGCCGCGGACGAACGGTTCGACCTTGGTCTGGACTACCTGCTTGACGGCATCGCCGCCAGGCGCCCCGCCAGCCGGTGATGTGCATGATGCCCGATCCGTACCGGACCTCTTCGGCGTCGCGGAAGTCTGAAGATCGGCAGACGCCCTTAACGCGGGGATCGTCAAGATGGGGGCCGCCTTGCTCTTTCTACCCTCAGGAACGCAGCAGATGGCGGCTGGTGGGGCGGCCTTCCGACAGGCCAAAGGACACACCGGACGTACGGTACACGCATCATCGCCGCCGAACAGCAACCGCCGAACGTGAATCTCGACGAATGCGCCGCGGTCAGCCCTCGGCGCCTCGATCCGGTCACGGCGGCGGGCGGTGGGGGCGTACTGCCCCACGATCCATCAGCAGATCGGCTTCCACGATGTGGCCTTGCCCGGCGTCGTCAAGCGCACGCCCCGGTTGGGGGATGTCGTGCCGGCGTTCCAGGCAGGCGCGGCAGCACGTCGCAGTGGCGTGCTGCGCGACGAACAGGGGATGCCCGCAATAAGGCGTCTGACGGCCGTCGTCGCGCGGTTCGGCCGGGGTCGGCCTGCGCTCGACCAACTGCCCGGCGTGTCTGCGGACGGTTGAGATGCCGCACAGATCGATCACCGCACGGTCCGTCCCGGCCACGGAGCCGGAACTTCGCGCGGAAGTGGTCCCGCCCGATCCGCCGCGGCCTGGCATGCAACTCGTCCGTCACCGATCCGGGGCCGCTTCCAGGGGCGATCAGGACTGCTGCCGGGCGATGTTGACCATCCAGGTGATCCCGAACCGGTCCACGAGCGAGCCGGCCTCGTCACCCCACGACTGCTTCTCCAGGGGCAATGTCACGGTGCCGCCGACGGACAGCCTCTCGAAGTAGCCGCGGAGTTCGGGGTCGCCGCCGAGGAAGACCGCGACGTTGTTGCCCGGGGTGTGGGGCATCTCTTCCCGGATGTCCCAACCCATCAGCGTGTAACCGTCCGCGGTGCGGAGCGTGGCGTGCATGATCTTGTCGGCGGGTGCGTCCGGCGAGCCGAACTCGGCGTACGTGCCCATCTCCAGCTTGCCGCCGAAGACGTCGCGGTAGAACTCCATCGCCCGCCGTGCGTTCCCGTTGAAAGCGAGGCACGGGTTGAGTTGAGATCTCATCTGATACTCCTTCATGTGAGTGAAGCGCGAACGGCCAGGACCGCAGCAGCGAGCACCGACGGTTATCCGAACCTGGAAGTGCTCGACCGCCGAGGTTCGAACCCGGTGCTGTTTGCGGCCCCTCGACCGTCTGGAGTGGCCGCTGCGAGCGTCTGAGAGCGTGTTTGAGAAGATCGTTCATGTCCGGCGTGGCGGCGTGATCATCGGACCCGGGACCGCCAAGCTGGCCCGGTGTCCCCTGATCGCTACCCCTCCGACCTCACCGACGCCCAATGGGAACTGATCGAGCCCCTGCTACCCGAGCCGAACACCGGCGGGCGACCGGAAAAGCACCCGCGCCGGGAGATCGTCAACGCCATCCTGTACGTCGTGCGTTCCGGATGCCCGTGGCGGTACCTGCCC
>NZ_QMEY01000002.1 GCF_003315795.1 Spongiactinospora rosea | reverse complement strand
TCGAAGTTGTGCCCGCGCCGTCTGCGGCCCGGCGGCTTGCCGTCGGCCAGCGCCCGCTCGATGATGCGTCTGACGGTCTTGTGCGTGGTGCCGCACATCTGCGCGGCTCCGCGATAGGTGCCTACCTCCTGGTAGGCGGCGATGATGTCCATGATTTCCCCCGAAGACTTCATGGCCGGGCAGACCCCCTGAGCGGTGATCTCGTGACTGGCTGACACCGTCACGATCACCGCTCAGGGCACACATCGCCGCGCGACACACCAACCAGCGCGAAGACGAAGTGGGGACCTGAACCGGCCACCTGTGGTGGCCTTGAACTGGCCACCTGTGGGGACTTTTACATGGCCACGGACAGCCTGTGCCGGGTCGCCGCAGCAGGCCCATTCCGTGCACCCGGACTGCTCGTAGTCCCATAGGCGTCGGTTCGGCTGGTGGACGAAGCTGCGCCAGCGGATGAAGGCCGACTCGATCGAGCCCGGCCACAGGTAGTTCTTGAGGCGTTCGATCCGCCGGACTTCGGCCAGGGCCGCCGGGGACAGGCCAGGGATGGTCGTGGGGGGATCCTGCGTCTGGCGCCGGAGGGGAAGCTCGGCGCGGACGCGGCCGGGGCGGCTACGCGGCATCGGCCTTTCGGGTGATCGTCATGTCCGTCATCTTGTCATCGATGCGGGGGCGCTCGCTGTCAGATGCCTGTAAGACGGCCTGCTCACCTGTAAGAACAGCCCGCCGTACAGGCTGACAACAGGATCTTGTTGCGGACGCGTGAAGAGAACCAGAAGTGTGGGCCGCGTCACAGAAATTCTCGCATAACCCGAACAGGGAGAAACGATGAAGCCGACCTCGCGCGTCACTGGCCTCTTGGCGGCCGCTCTGGTCGCCGGTTTGACCGGAGCGTCCGGGATGTCGGTGGCGCAGGCGGCCTCAGCCAGGGCCCTCCCGAGTGTGAACATGGAGGCGACGGTCAAGGCGGCCCAGATCGACCCGCGGCGGGCGGACGAGACGCGGACGCCGGGAGCCAAGGCCAGTGTACTGCTCGTTGAGAAGGCGCTGCGTGACCGGCGGCTGCTCGACGGGCAGTGGGTGGACGGGTACTTCGGCAGCACGACCATCACCGCCTACGCGAAGTACCAGAAGTCGCTCGGTTACAAGGGGCTCGCCGCCAACGGGCTGCCGGGCAAGACGTCGCTCGTCAAGCTCGGGGCCGGCCGCTTCAAGGTCACCCACACCATCGTTCCGGGCGGCCGGGTGTCCGTGGACGGCGGCGTCGTCAACACCCGTACGCGCAGCATGCTGGCCGAGGCCAAGCGGCTGTTCGGCCGCCGCCTGGTGCTGGACCAGGGCTCGTACAACCCCGGGGGCGACCCCACGTCCGTAGGTACCCACGACGGCGGGGGCGTCGTCGACATCTCGGTCAAGGGGATGAACGCGGCGACCCGCACCGCGGCCATACGCGCGTTGCGGCGGGTCGGCTTCGCGGCATGGGTGCGCGACCCGAGCCAGGACGACTGGCCGTGGCACATTCACGCCGTCGCGATCAGCGACACCGACCTCTCCCGTCAGGCTCAGCGCCAGGTCGGTGACTACTACCTGGGGTTCAACGGACTTTCCGGCCGTGGGCCGGACGACGGCCCGAAGGTGGCCATCCGTACCTGGGAGGAATACCGGCGCCGCTGACCATCCGAAGTCCTGCTCCACCCGAAATCCACTTCATACGAATTCAAAGGAAACAGCATCATGGGCACGATGAACAAGGTTTTCACCGCGGCGTTCGCGACGTTGGCGCTCGGCGGGTCGCTCGCCATCACCGCAACGCCCGCTTCGGCGGCCGGCCGGGACGGCGTATGCCAGAGCGGGGAGTTCTGCTACTACTTCAACAGCAACAACAAGGGCTCGGTCTCCGACTTCACCGGCTCGCTCGCCAACTACGCGACCGAACAGCCCTCCTGCTACGACTTCAAGGGCCCGGGCAACGGCAAGGGCAAGTGCATCAAGAACTCCGCCGCCTCCGCCTGGAACCGCAGCAACAAGACGGTCCGCGTCTACTTCAACAGCAACTACAGCGGCACCTACCAGGATTTCAAACCGGGCGCCAAGGCCAACCTCATCCCGGCCCTGAAGAACCAGAACGCCTCGCATGAGTTCGGTCCGTCGTCATCGTCGCGCGTCAATATGTCGTACGCGCTGTACAAGCCGAAGACCGGTCGGCTGACCTGCGCCTTCGACGGTTACACCAGCACCTCCGGCCGGCACGAGGGCATCGACTTCGCCCGCAGCGTGGGCTCCAACGTGCACAACCTGATGCAGGGTACAGTCATCAACGTCGCGCGAGGGGCCAATGGCGGTTCGGGGCTCTCCACGATCGCCATCTACAACAGCTCGCTGAACAAGACGCTGATCTATCTGCACACCGCTCCGTCGTCCTCGCTGCGGGTGGGCCAGGTGGTGCGGACCGGTCAGATCATCGCCACCGAGGCGTGGCGCGGGATCTCGTCCAGGGCGGCCGCGCACACCCACGTCGAGCTGCGTCCGGGACGGCAGCTGCGCGCCGCCAAGAGCGTCGGCGACTCGCACCTGCAGAACCCGAACCCGAACGCGTTCTGGCGCGCTCGCGGCTACAACGTCCGATAGCGCACCGCGCCTGCGAGGAAAGCGGCCGGCGAGGAAAGCGGCCGATGAAGAAAGCGGCCTGCGGTCAAGCGGCCTGTGAAGGATCGGCCTGCGGTCAAGCGGCCTGGGTAGAAAGAGGAAGGCAACCGTGCATTCACGAACAGCGCGGCTGATCTCGCGGCTCACCACGGCGGTCGCCGCGGTGGCGCTCGGCGGATCGGTGCTCGCCATCACCGCCACGCCCGCTTCGGCGGCCGAACGCGACGGCGTGTGCCAGAGCGGGGAGTTCTGCTACTACTTCAACAGCAACAACAAGGGGTCGGTCTCCGACTTCACCGGTTCGGTCGCCGACTACGCGACCAAGCAGCCCTCCTGCTACGACTTCAAGGGCCCGGGCAACGGCAAGGGCAAGTGCATCAAGAACTCCGCCGCGTCCGTCTGGAACCGCAGCGGCAAAACGGTGCGCGTGTACTTCAACAGCAGGTTCGCCGGCACCCACCAGGATTTCAGGCCCGGCGCGAAGGGCAACCTGATCCCCGCCCTGAAGAACCAGAACGCCTCGCACCAATTCATGGGCGGAACGGCGCCGACCCGCTGCAAGACCGACGGCTCGCACAGCAGGCTGCCCACGTCGATCCTCGTCTACCGTAAGTCCCTCGGTCGCGTGGAGAGCGTGGCCTTCAAGGACTACGTCAGGAACGTCCTGCCCAACGAGTGGCGCTCGCAGTGGCCGCGGGAGTCGCTGCGGGCCGGGGCCATCGCCGTCAAGAACTACGGCTGGTACTGGGCGCTGCACTCGACGCGCAAAACGCCGGACGGTAAGTGCTTCGACGTCTACGACCACACATCGAGCCAGGTCTACAGGCCGGGCTCGGCGACGGCGGCGACGAACGCCGCGGTGAACGCGACGTGGGGCACCCGGCTGACGCGCAATGGGAAGGTCTTCCAGGCCCAGTACTGCCAGTCGTCGACGGCGTGCGGCATGTGGCGCGATGGGGACTGGATGTCACAGAACGGTTCGCGTGACAAGGCGAACAAGGGCTGGAGCCACACCAGGATTCTCAAGGCCTACTACACGAGGATCGCGATCCATTAGTGCGATCCCATAGCGCGTCCGGCTCCGGTTTCCCGCCGTTTCACCGCGGCGGGGAACCGGAGTTCTCGTCGATGATGAGCTGGAAGTTGATCGGCCGGCTGCCGGGAAAGACGACCTCTTTGGAAGCGTTCAGCATCTTGAAGCGCACGAAGCAGAAGCCCGGCTTCGTCGGTGTGATGATGTCGACACGTATGTCGACCATTTTGCCGGGCTTGGTCTCCTTGACCGGCACTTCGGCAGGGGTCTGGCATTGATCGGGATGCTGTGGTTCCAGGCGGCGCAGCGAGTATCCCTTCCAGTGCACCTTCCCGGTGTTCTCAAGCCGCCATACCTTGGTCACGGTCTCGCCCGGTCCGACGTGCGTGCAGTCGGTGAGGGTGATGTCCCCGCGGAACTTGGAGGCGTCGCCGTTGCGGGCGGGCGGGGCGGGAGGGGGGTTGGGCTGGCGTATCGGGCAGTCGATCGCGGACAGCGACGGAGCCGCGGACCCGCTCGGGGCGGGATCGGCGGGCTCGAACCCGCGGTAGATGACGATCATGATGAGGACCGCCGCGCCCACGCCGATCGTCGTCAGGGCGAGCGCCGCCGGGACGGTCAGCCGGACTCGCCTGCGGCGCTCCGGTACAGGACGGGTGGTCTGGGCGGACAGGGCCTCGTCGTTCGGCCGGTCCGGCTGCGGCGGTACGGTGAGCTGCGCCGGGAGGGGGTGCGGGACGCCATCGGGAGGGCGATCCACCGGGGGGTCCGCCCCCCGGACCGCCTGGTTGGCCCGCTCCCAGCGCTCGCGGTACGCGGCCGGGTCGGCGCCGCACGCCCGGACGAACTCGGTGGTGGTCTCCCAGCTCGGGAGCCGGTTGCCTTTGGTGGCTTCGTGCAGGGTTGTGTGGGAGATTGCCCCCGAACGACCGGACATCTCCCGAAAAGGGGGATTTCCGACAGATTGGCGTAGTTCTCGGAGGACTCCCGCGAAGTCCTCGATCGCCCCCGCCCGTGCTGGCCCATCATCCACCGGACGAAGTTAACAGGACCCACGCTCTCCACTCAACT
Source organism: Spongiactinospora rosea (assembly GCF_003315795.1). Classification (GTDB taxonomy): domain Bacteria; phylum Actinomycetota; class Actinomycetes; order Streptosporangiales; family Streptosporangiaceae; genus Spongiactinospora; species Spongiactinospora rosea. The sequence continues at coordinate 778,335 of NZ_QMEY01000002.1, read as the reverse complement.
GCCAACTCAACCGGCGGCTCAACCGCCGGGGGCGGGCGCGACTTTCGCCGAACCACCTGGCTTCGCTGGAGATCTCAATTATCGATGGCCAGCGTTCCATTGAATATAAATTAAGCATAATGTGGTGTTTCAATAATTGTGGTAATGCGCCGGTCGAGGCTTTTGCCCTACCCCGGCCGGCGCTCACCAGCCGGGCATCAGCCCCGGCGCCACTCCTGCCGGCGCCCGCCGTCGCACGTCGCCAGTTGGAGCCGGTACCCGTGGCGGCCCCCGCCCGCGACCTCCACGCACTTGTCGGCACCGGCGTTGACCAGGTCGCCCGCCGTGGTCAGGGTGAACCGCTGGGACAGGGCGTCACCGCAGCGGGACATCCGGACCGCCGCCCCTGCGACGTCGAGGCACAGGTTGAAGTTGCGGACGGTGCCGTCCCGATGGAACGTCCACAGCTGGGATCCGGTCGCGTCGCACGTCCACAGCCGCGGGCGCTCGCCTTCGACACGCCGGTCGGACGGCACGTCGACGCATCGATTCTTCCAGCCGATGATTCGCCCGGTTCGCTTCGTAGTGGTCAATGTCAGGTTGTATTCATGTAGAACCGGATTGATCGGCTGGAAAAGGGTGGACGCGTCCGGCCCGCCGCAGTCGCCGCCACCGCCGGAGAGCACGCCCTGGGCCTCGCCGTCGGAGACGAACGGGCCGCCGGAGTCGCCGCCTCCCGCGCAGGCCGTGGTCCTGGTGAGACCTGGGACGACCCCTTCGACGTACCTGACCGTGACGTCCTTGGCCGTGATCTCGCCGCAGCGCCAGTGCGTCGTACGGCCGGAGCGGCAGACGGACGCCCCGATCGGGGCCTCCTGGGTGCCGGTCACCGGGGTGTTGCCGCCGTTGTAGTCGTTGATCCACGGGCGGGGCGTCCAGTCGTCGTTCACGCGGACCCACGCCTGGTCGGCGCCGGGGAAGGTCGAGCCGACGAACGTACCCTGGTCGGTCCTGTCCCAGCCCTGGGTGCGCCACCCCGGCTGCCCGCAGTGGCCGGCGGTGACGAAACCGCCGTCGTCCACGGGGAAGCCCACGGAGCACCAGCCGACCCTGCCCTGCCCTTCGATGACGACGCTGATCTCGTCGCCGCCGCGGACATCGCCGAGCGGCCTGATCGGGTGATCGACGGTGACGCGTACGTCATCGGTGACCGACAGCCCGGCGGCCTGGGCGAACCGTTCGCCGGCCGTCCGGTCGGACGCGGTCACGACCACGGTGTTGGCCCGCACGTCCGCGTACCAGCTGTGGATCTCGGGGCCCGCGGCGTGCGCGGCCCGGTCCAGCGCGGCCTTGGCGGCGGCGAGCCGCTCCTCGCTGCGCCTGACCGGCACCGGGGTGGCGCCCGCGTCGCGGACCGCCGTGGCGTCCTCGGTGGTCAGTACGCCGACGCTGAGGCGTTCGCGCGCGGGGTCGTACCAGGCGCCGCCGATGCGGTCGCCGAGGCGTTCGCGTATCCGCCGCTCCACGGTGATCGCGGTGGCTTCGTGGGCCTGGCGGACCCGGGCCTGCTCGGTGGTGAGGCGGAGGTCGCGTTGCAGGGCCTGCTGCCTGCTGACGCCGTCCGACGAAGGGGAAGGGGGCGTGGCCTGGGCGGACGGGGGCGGGACGGCCAGTACGGCGGCAAGGGCCACCGCGGCGCCGGTCAGTACGGTTAATCGCACAGTCGGTCCTTTGCGGGGGGTGTGAAGGGAGAGATCCGCCTACGGTGACCGCGGTGTCCGCTCGTCCCGGCGTCTGCGGGGGCAGAGGCGGGGGCGTCTGTGGGGGCGGTCGAAGCCGCGTGGGAAAGCCTTCATGGCGCTTCTCCCGTCGGTTCGGCACACCTTCCGTCATGCGATTGACCAAATGCCAGTCCATTTACTGACCATTTTCCGGCTGATCTTGGGCCTCCTGTCGTACTCCGCGACAGGACTACTCCGCCCGCCGTACCGCGAATCCGTCCCCGGGCAGGACGCCGCACGCAGGACGCCGCGCGAGGCTGTCCGGTATGAATGTGGAGACGAGCCGCCAGACAGGCTTCGCCGGCTGGGTCGGTGATCATGCTTTGACCGTCGAGACCCTGGACTTCCAGGCGCCCCTGGACGATCTTGAGCCGCTGCGCGACACCATTGGCGACGCGCGGATCGTGGCGCTGGGCGAGAGCACCCACCACATCCGGGAGTTCTACCAGGTACGTCACCGTATCTTGCGCTTCCTGGTGGAACGTTGTGGATTCACGGTCTATGCGCTGGAAGCCCCTTTCACTCAGGGACAGGTGCTGGACGCGTGGGTCCAGGGCGGCCCCGGTACCGTCGAGCGGGTCGCGGCGGAGGGCATCGCGCTGTCGCTGGGGCAGTGCCGGGAGATGTACGAGGCGCTGACCTGGATGCGGACGCGCAGCGCCGCCGCCACCGCGCCGCCGCTGCGCTGCGTGGGCACCGACCTGCCCGGCGCCGCCGCGTCACCGGTGCCCGCGCTGGACGTGCTGGCCGGCTACCTGCGCTGGGCCGCGCCCGAGGTGCTGCCGGTGCTGGAGGAGGCGCTCGGCGTCGCCCGTGATTTCGACGAGCCGATCATCTTCGGGGCCCTGCGCCGGTACGAGAGCCTTGATCCCGGCCGGCGCGATGTGCTGACCGGCGCGCTGAGCAGGCTCATGGCCCACATGGACCGGCTGGCGCACGTCCAGCGCGCCAAGGGACACGGGGTCGAGCACGACACGGCGATGTGGCACCTGCGCGGGGCCTGGTACCTGGACCACCTTCATCGCGCCAACGCCGCCGAGGGTTTCGAGTCCGCCTCGACGTTCCGCGACGTCTATATGGCGGAGTCGGTGTTGCGTCTTGTCGAAAGCGGCGCGCGCGTTGTGCTGGCCGCGCACAACTGGCACATTCAGCGCACGCCCGCGCTGGACCATGAGGAGCGCCTGCTCCTGCCGACCGGCGTCCATCTCGCCGCCGCCCTGGGGGACGACTACCGGGCGATCGGGCTGACGTCCAGCCTGGGCCGGACCACCACACTGGGCGAACCGACCCCCGAACGGCCGGTCGGCGCCTGGTACGACGCGCCGCTCCCGCCGCCCGCCGAGGGCAGCATCGAGGCGGCCTTCCGCACCGACCGCCTCTGGACGCTCGCCGACCTGCGCGCCGCCCGGCCGCACGTTCACGACGCGGCGTCCTTCCGGCATTCCCGCATGGCGGACTATTTCCTGGACCTGCCGGTCTTCGAGGCATTCGACGCCATCGCGCACGTGTCGCGTACGACGGGCACTGATCACGTACTGGAACGCACCGCCGACTGAGCGTGCTGCCCGGCGTTTCCCGAGCGGCGGTGGAGTTTGAGCAGGATGTAGGCGGCGAGGGCGTAAGGAACAGCGTAGAGAGGGGATGGAATGCCGCTTGAGCCGTCCCGGAAGCAGGAATATCCATCTGGGAGCGAGGCGTAATCGGGCGGCGGGCACTGAACCAGGTCCGAGAACAGACTGACGGGCGTGGCGACGAGGTTGACCACCGCGAGAACCCCCAGAAGGGCGGCGACGGCCAGGGTGGTCCGATTTCGCCATCGGCGCCGGAGCAGGGCGGCGGCGACCACCATGGGCACCGGGAGCGCGAAGAGCAGTATGGTCAATTCGGCGTTTCTCAGCGCGTGCAGGATCGTCATGCCCGTGTCGCCGAGGTAGCCGATGCCGAGGCCCTGGGCGACGGGCTGGAATCCGATCCCGTCCAGGGGCCGGAAGTCGAGGTAGTAAGGGCCGTTCCCGCCGAAGAGAAGGCCACCGGCGAGGGCGAGGACGGTGGGCACGGCCGCGAGCAGCGCGGCCACCGGCCACCATGGCCATATTCGCATCCGACCTGCTCCTTACGGCGTTTCCGGGTGGGGTGGGAATCCCTGTCACGAGATCACTCCGTGGATTGTCCCGTATCGGGAGACCCCCTAGGATCGGCCCATGCGAGCCGGGCACAGCGAGGGGCTGACGATGCTCGGCCATGCGCTGGGTGTGGTCGTCGCGTCCGTGCTCGGGGAATGGGCGCGGGAGAGCGGCCGGGAATCGCTCGGCGATGTGATGGTCATTTGTTCGGTGCTGTTCCAGGTCGCATTCTTCTTCGGCGTGGTCCGGCTGCTGTCGCGGGCGATGCGGTGGAGTGGCGGGCTGTTCGTACGTCGGCGGCGGACGGCGCCGCGACGTTCTTCTGAACCTTCTGGCTTCTGAACCTTCTGGCGGTTAGCGAGCCCTCCGCGGCCGTCGCCGGGGGGTGACAGGTCTGCGCCGGCCAGGGGAAATCCGCCGGGCACACTCGGCATCACCATGACTACCGCACGTATTAACCATTGATTTAGGTAAATGCCGGACTAGAGTGCGACTGTCCCTTATGACCGCTCCCCTCGCCCCCCGATCGGAACGCCCTGGTTCTGGCCGAGGATGCGGTCAGAAGGGCATGTCGTGCGCCGACCCCTCTCTGCAGTCACCGCCGCCCTGGCGCTGGCCATCGCGACCGTCACGTTGACCGCCACGCCCGCCGCCGCGATTCCGCCGAACATCCCGTCCGCCTCCACGGCCGCGAGCAGGCTCGCCGCCCTGACGGTGGCCGCCGAATCCCACCACAGCTCCTACGACCGCGCCCTTTTCCCCCACTGGACGACCGTTTCCGGGTCCTGCAACACCAGGGAGGAGGTGCTGAAGCGGGATGGTTCCGGCGTCGTGGTCGACTCGTCGTGCGCGGCGGTCTCCGGCAGCTGGTACTCCCCCTACGACGGCGCAACCTGGTACGCCGCGAGCGACGTCGACATCGACCACATGGTGGCCCTGGCCGAGGCATGGTCGTCCGGCGCGTGGGCCTGGACGACCGCCAGGCGGCAGAGTTTCGCCAACGACCTGGGCGGGCCGCAGCTCTGGGCGGTGACCGACAACGTCAACCAGGCCAAGTCCGACCAGGACCCGGCCACCTGGCAGCCGCCGCTGCCGGGTGAGCGCTGCCGGTACGCGCGTGCGTGGATCCAGGTCAAGTGGTACTGGGGGCTGAGCACCGACAGCGCCGAGAAGTCCGCGCTGTCCGGCATGCTCGGCACCTGCTGACCTGCGGTTCTTCTCGCCGGCCCTCCTCATCGCTGGATGAGGAGGGCACCGGTCGATGGTTCAGCCGAAGGTGGCGTGCGGTGTGGTGGCGGTCTGCTTGATCTTCGCCGGGCCGGACGCGCTCGGGCGGACGTCGAAGTCGAAGATCGCGGTCGGCAGGTAGACGGTGGCGCAGGAGTTCGGAATGTCCACCACCCCGGACAGCCGGCCCTCGATCGGCGCGGCGCCGAGCAGCAGGTACGCCTGCTCGGGGCGGTAGCCGAACGTCGTCAGGTAGTCGATCGCGTGCAGGCAGGCGCGCTGGTAGGCGAGTTGCGAGTCGAGATAGCGCTGCTCGCCGTCCAGGGTGACCGACACTCCGGAGAACGCGAGCCAATCGCTGTATTGGGGCGCGATACGGCCCGGCATGAAAATGGCGTTCTCCTGCACGCCGTACTTTCGCATGCCGTCCTTGATGACCTCGACCCGCAGGTCGACGAAGCCGCCCATCTCGATCGCGCCGCAGAAAGTGATCTCGCCGTCACCTTGGGAGAAATGCAGGTCGCCGAGGGACAGGTTCGCGCCGGGAACGAAGACCGGGTAGAAGACGCGGGAGCCCTGGGTGAGGTTCTTGATGTCCTGGTTGCCGCCGTTCTCACGCGGTGGGGCGGTACGGGCCGCTTCGCCGGCGATCCGGTCGAAGTCGGACGCCGGTACCGAGCCGAGAACGGCGTCCTGGGGCTCGGGCGGAAGGGAAAGGGGCGGCACCCTGTTCGGGTCGGTGGCGCGCAGCGCGCTTTCCCGCGCGTTCCATTTCGCCAGGAGTTCGGCCGACGGCGCGGTACCCATGAGGCCGGGATGCACGATGCCGGTGAACGACACCGCTGGGACGTGGCGGGACGTGGCGACCTGGCCGGAGAAGTCCCAGATGGCCTTGTAGGCGTCCGGGAACTGCTCGGTGAGGAACCCACCGCCGTTCTTGGTGGGGAAGATCCCGGTATAACCCCAGCCCTGGCCGGCCAGCGGGCCGCTGTCCTCCTGCGGGATGGGCCCCAGATCGAGGATGTCCACGACCAGCAGGTCGCCCGGCTCGGCCCCCTCGACCGCGAACGGGCCGCTCAGCGCGTGCACCGTGGTCAGCGGGGCGTCACGGACGTCCTCGGCGGAGTCGTCGTTGTGGATCGCCCCATCGAACCACTCCCGGCAATGGACCCGGAAACTGTCCCCGGGGCGTACCGTTGCGACCGGCGGGATCTCCGGATGCCAGCGATTGTGGCCGATCTTGGCCTGGTCAGTGAACTTCTTGGTCGAGTCGAGCGGGAAAATCAACTCCGGCACGGCTGGCGTCCTTTCGGTGCTGCGATCGGTCAGGGCCGTGGCAGGCGAGACGCTGGGTGCCGGCCGTACGGCCGCCCATCGCGGCGCGAACGTGCGTGCCGCAGCGGGATCGGGCTGCGCGGCCGGAGTGCGCGCCGATGGCGCGCCACAGCCCATTCGCTCGACCATCTGATCGACACCGACCAGGTCGTGGCCGGTCAACGCCACCCAGGCCGGGCCGCCATCGCTGACGTCGCAACCTGGAAAACGCCTACCGAATCAGATATATCCGCGCCCCGGCGGGTTAATGGAAAGCGTCTATCCCGCTTTTCTCAACTTGCGCGTGCGGCACGGTAGATCGCCGGGGGCGTGGGGTGAAATGCCGCTTTTGCGGCCCACTTCTGATCTTGTACACCCTGCCGTGTGACACCTCACGCTCCGGTGTACGGCCCTGGCGACGTGCAGCCGGGTACGGGTCGTCGGTACGGCAGGCCGGGCTCCAGCCGCCCGCCGTCGCTGCTAGAAGCCCTGTGCCCGGCGTTTCCCAGGCCGGCGCGGTACTCACCGTTCCAGCACCGGCTACCCCGGCCCCTCCCACCGGCCCCGGCCCCGCGCTCCGCTCGGTCCGTGTTCTCCGAGCCGGGCTCCGCCCTAGGGGCTCGTACACAGGATTTCCGGTCAGTCCGGGGTGGCCTGCACGATGCGGTTGATGGTGCCATGGGTGCGGCGGGCGTGCAGGTCGGCTCGCCCTAGAAACTCTGCTACTCGTCGCATCCGTTCCCGGACCTCTGCAAGACGTGCCTCCGGGTCGGGGTCGCCAGTGGCGTCGCGCAGGGCGTAACGCTTGCCCAGGGCGGCGGTCTCGCTTTCCACGTGGCCGGCTACTGCGGCGACCGCCTGGAGCACTTCGCTCAGTACGGCTCCGACCTCATGTAATTCGGCCAGGTCCAGGGGGCGTCGCTCGGCTGCGGCCTGGGCGAGTTCGTTGAAGCGGGCGAGAGTGGTGGCGTCCATCGGCGGCCTCCTTGGGTGAGGGGCCGGATGAGAGTCCAAGAGCGGTGAGCGGGTCTTCATACCCGGCCTTTTGCGAAGGCGTAGTGTTGCCGAGTTTCCCTTGTCGGTCAAGCGGGCGGCTGCTCGTCGAATCGGGCGGGTCGCGGTACTGATAGGGGAAACCTGGGGGTGGTCATTGTGGGTGGGTCGGGTTTTTGAGTACTTCGAAGACGGCGAGGTAGTTTTTGTCGCCGTGGCCCTCTGCGATGGCCTGTTCGGCGATTTGCTTCATCAGGTGGGGCTGGGCGGCGTGGACGCCCTGTTCGATGCTGGTGGTGGTGATGTGTTCGAGGGCGTTCAGGTTCATTTCCAGGGTGCCGAAGTCGCCGGGGTAGTGGCGGTTGTCGAGGTCGGGGGCCTGGGCGGTGAGGCCGGCGGTGACCACGGTGGGCATGAACCAGTCGACGGCGAGGTCGGCGAACTTGGCCGCTGAGACGCCCGCCGTGCCGACCAGGGCGGTGGCGTGCAGGAATCCGTTCAGGGTGGCGTACATCAGGTCCAGCAGGGCGGTGTTGTAGAGGACCGCGAGGCTGGGGTCCGGGCCGAGGTGGCGGGGGTCGCCGAGGGTGGTGAGGGTGGGCTGGTGGCGGTCGAAGACGTCCTGGGGGCCGCTGTAGAGGAAGACGGCGTCGGGGCGTCCGACGAGCTGGGGTTGCACCATGATGGCGCCGTCGAGGTAGTCGATGCCGTGTCCGGCCGCCCAGCGGGCCGCGGCGTGGGCCTCGGCCGGGGTGCCGGAGTTGAGGTTCACCAGAGTGCGGCCGCGCAGAGGGGCGGGGTCCAGGATCGCGTACATGGTGGCGTAGTCCTTGAGGCACACGATCGTGACCGGGCTCGCGGACACGGCCTCGGCGACGGTCGCCGCGCGGTGGGCGCCTTTGGTGACGAGGGCGTCGCCTTTGTGGGGAGTACGGTTCCAGACTGTCACGGGATGGCCGTTGTCCAGGAGTGTCGCGGCCAGGACCACGCCCATGGGGCCCAGGCCGAGGACGGTGACCGGTGCCGGGTGGGGCAGGGCGGACGTGGCGGATGGGTGCTGTGGCGTCATGACGGATAGGTTGGACCCTCACACTGATGTGAGAGTCAATCCGACCGGACGGTGATTCCATGCGAATTGGTGAGCTTTCCCGGCGAACCGGCGTCAGCGTGCGCTCGTTGCGGTACTACGAAGAGCAAGGTCTGCTCACTCCGGTGCGCCTGCCCAGCGGTTACCGCGAGTACGACGAGCAGGCCGCCGACACTGTGCGCGGTATCCGGCTCATGCTGGCCGCGGGGCTGAACACCACCACGATCGCCGAGCTGCTGCCGTGCATGATCGATGATGGCGAGAGGCTGCGGCCGGGGTGCGCCGGCATGCTGCCTGACCTGCAGCGGGAGCGCGACCGGCTGACCGGCGCGGTCGCCGAACTGCTGGCGGCCCGCGACGCGCTGGACACGATCATGAATGCCACAGACCCGATTGAGCCGGTGGGGGCCTGCGCCGTCCCGGCGGGTGCTTGAGCGACAGCGGCCCAGGGGGCGAGCCTGGTAGGGCGGCTTGCTGTGCTGGGGCCAGGTAGCCAGGCGGCCAGGTACTCCGGGACGTGTGAGTCGATCATTGACGCTCGGAGATCCGGGGTGTTGGGTCTGGCGCGGCGGTTTGCCGTTTGGGGTTGGGTGCCCTGCTGGGTGAGTAGATCAGGATGCCTTGGGGCCGCTCGTACTGGCGAGTGCTTGAGCAACGGGGGTCAGGGTGTCGCGTCTGGCGGGGTGGCTTCTCAATCCGAGGTGGGTGCTCTGCCGTGGGAGTCGGTCATCGGGGCTCTGGGGGCTTTGGCTTGTGCTCGTGTTGGTGGGGGATCGAGTGACGGGGGCGGGGGTGGTGGGGTTGGTACGGCGGAGCCACCCTCCTGCCGTCCGTCGTTGGCGGTGGCGGCCCTGTGGGCGGGGTTTCGCGGGTGGTGGTGGTCGGTCGCCGTTGTAGCACCGGCTGTCCGGCCCGGGTAAACGGCTGTGCTCCCTTCGGCCCACCCTTGGCGGAGCCTGGGACAGTGTGGATGCCCTCCCCGGAAGCGGGGATGTTCGGCTCCCGGTATAGGCCCATGGGTGGGGAGTCGTTGGGTATGAGCAAAACATGATCTTCCTGAGCAGGGCGGCCCGGGTCGCCGTACTCGTTCTCGTGGTCATTCCGATCACTGTCGTTCTCGCCGCGTCGCCCGCGGTGGCCGAGCCTCGGAAGGCGGCGCAGGTGAAGGCCGTGGCTCAGGCGCGGCGGATGTTGGCGCGGCTCAAGGTGGCCAGGCCGTTATCCATCAGCGGTTACAGTCGCAAACGGTTCCAGCCCCGGTGGGCGCGGCACAAAGGGAACTGTGACACGCGGGAGACGGTGCTGGCCCGTGATGGGCGGCGGGTGCGCAGGAACGCGGCCTGTCATCCGGTCAAGGGGGTCTGGTACAGCCCGTACGACGGCAAGCGGCTGAAGAGCGAGAGGCAGGTGGACGTCGATCATGTCGTGCCCCTCGCCTATGCGTGGCGGTCGGGGGCCAAGCGGTGGAGTCAGGCCAAGCGGCGCGCGTTCGCCAACGACCTCACCCGCCCCGAACTGCTCACCGTCAGCCATTCCGCCAACATCGCCAAGGGCGGCCAGGGCCCGCAGAGCTGGCGTCCGCAGCGCCGGGCGTACTGGTGCCGGTACGCGTCCTCGTGGATCAGCGTCAAGCACCACTACCGGCTCTTCGTGACCCGCAAGGAGAAGAGGGCGCTGAACAACATGCTGCGCACCTGCTGAAGCCCGCTGAAGACCTGCTCAAACGGCTGGGGTTGTCCTCAAGTTGGGTTGAGGTTATAGCGTCCCCGTTCATGCGCATCGACACTGATCTGTCGGAGGTCCTGGCCGGTGTCAGGGTCCTGGAACTCACCACGGTGACCGGAAAAGGCGGGGTCAACACCCGGCCGATGTCGTCGGTATGGCTGCCGGAACGTCGGCAGATCATGCTGACCACCCCGGCGGCGTACGCCCAGAAGGCGCTCAACATTCGCCGGGACGGCCGCGTGGCGCTGCTGTATTCCGATTTCACCGGCAGCGGCCTGGAACAGCGGCGGACGGTCCTGGTAAGGGGAACCGCCGCCGCGCCCGATGTGCTGGCCGCGCCGCAGGACATCGCCGAGTACTGGCACCGGCTGATGCGCAGGAATCCGGGGCTGGCTCGGCAGGCCGCCGATCCCGGGCACCGGGCCGCGATGGACTGGTACTACTGGCGGCTGCCCATCGTCGTGGAACCGCAGCGAATAGACGTGTTGCGTCCCACCCCCGCCGGTGGGGAGTGGGACGCGGCGGCGATACCCGATGGCGCGCCGCTGGACGTGCAGATCGACGACGCGCTGACCCGTTATCCGAGTGCGGTCTTCGCGGCCAGGGACGACAGCGGACATCCGTATTCGGCGCGGGCGTACGTGACCCGGTCCGATACGGGATCGGCGTTGCGGCTGCGCACCGAGGAGCCTTTTCCCGGCGTCCCGGGTCCGGCGAATCTGCTGTGGCACCGGCACAACGGCCGTTCGGGTGACATGGCGGTACTGCTGGTGGCGGGGGTCGCGGACGGGGCGGATCGGGAATGGACGTTCAACGCCGAACGCATTCCGGGCACCGCCCGTCCGGACGCCATGAGCCGGCCTCCTTCGAGGAATGGATCGAGGACGGCAGGGCGCGTTCACTGGCCTATGCGGAAAAGGCGGGGATCGCGGTGCCCGAGATCGACTGGTCGGTGTTCACCGGAGGTCGCTGAGCGTCCCCGAAGCCGAGCATGCCCGAAGCCGAGCATCCCTGAAGCCGAGCATCCCCGAATTTCGTCAGGGATTGCCGGAACGGCAGGTCGGCGACGTGTGGTACTCGACGGAGGCGCCGGCGGCGTCGGAGATCACCGCTCGGATGTCGTACACGAAGGTCGGCTGGCAGCCGATCCCGGCGTAGCTCCGGTTGTCGTAGGAGGGGACGTGGTAGCCGTTCACGTACCAGCGGGTGGCGAGCGGCGCGACGCCGCCGCTGCTGGAGACCGAGCAGAGGAACCGGCGGGCGAGGGGTTCGCAGTAGCCGCCGGTCAGCGTGAGGCCGAGGGTGGCGGAGGCGGCGGGCGGGGCCTGGAACAGCGATAGTCCGGCGGCCAGGGCGAGGGGTAGTGCGAGGGTGCGTAACGAGCGCATTGCTGTCTCCTTCTACGGCGGGGGCCAGGGGGGCTGAGAAGACGGGTGCCGCGCCGCATCGCAGAGGCGTGGCACTCGTCATTCTTCCCGTGATTCGTCACTCCAGCCGTCGTGGATGACCATGGACGAACATAAATGAATCAATGAACCCTTTTCAACCTCACGTTCCCTGGTCAGATGCGGTAAGCGGGATGCCGTATCCGCATGACGAGGCATCCTGCCGGGCTACCGTGCCCGGGCCGAGTCCGGTGGAGGCGCCCCTGACCTGGTCCAGGCGCCCGGTTGAAAAAGGTTCAATGTCACTTCAGGCCCGGAGCGCATAGACGTAGCCGTCGTCACCGCCCACGAAAACGGCACCACCGGCCACGGTGGGACTGGAGTTGATATCGGCTCCGGTGAGGTAGGACCATTCGGTCTCGCCGGTGACCGCGTTCACGGCATGGACCCGATCGTCCTCACTCCCGAAATAGACCCGCCCGCCGGCCACCACCGGACCGGAGAAATGGATCGGGCCTTCGACCGGATGTGCCCACCGCTCCCGCCCGGTGAGCGCGTCGAGGGCGTAGAGCTTGTGGTCCTGGCTTCCCGCGTAAACGATGCCACCGGCCACGGCCGGGCGGGTGTCGACCTCGCCGTGGGTCTGGTACGTCCAGCGTTCCTCACCGGTGGCCGCGTCGAGGGCATAGACCTTCCCGTCCTCACACCCGATAAAGACGGTCCGCCCGGCCACCACCGGGCTGGAGTCGGTCTTCGCGCCCATTCTCCGCTTCCAGATGAGCGTTCCGGAATCAGCGTCAACGGCGTGGACGACCCCTTCTTCGCTCGCCAGGTAAACGACCCCGCCGGACACGGCCGGACCGCTCACCTCGCCGCCCGCCCGATACGACCAGTGCGCCTTGCCGGTGGCGGTGTGCAGCGCGTAGAGACGGCCGTCCGCCGAGCCGATGAACACCTTGTCACCGGCCACCACCGGGTCGGAGCGGATGTCGCCGTCCGTGGCGAAAAGCCATTCCGGTTTGCCGAGCATGGTGTCCAGGGCGTAAACACGCTGGTCCTTGCTGCCGACATAGGCCGTGTCCTGCACCACGACGGCCCCGGAGAAGAACGAGCCGTCGGCGGTGAAGGTCCAGCGCCGCAGGCCGGATCTGACGTCCAGCGCCATGAACGTGCCGTACCAGCTCCCCACATAGACCGTGTCCCGCACGACCACCGGCCGGGACTCCACTTTCTGCCCGGTCTTGTGCCGCCAGAGCAGGCGCCCCGCGGCCGGAACCGCGACCGGGACCGGAGGAAAGCCCGGGACCGGAACCGGGGCCGAGGCGGCGCCGGGCCGGAAGCGGGCGGGCTCGACCGGAGGCAGCACGAAGAGGACGGCCAGCACGACCAGCCCCGACCTGAGCACGCTCCGCCAGGAGCGCCGCGCCCACTCGCACAGGGCGATGATCACCTGGAGCGGATCCGGCGGCGTGTCCAGGATCTTGCCGGTCAGATACAGCCCCGGCGGTACGACGCTCGGCAGCACGCCCAGCAGGATGGCCAGCACCCCCGGGGGTATGAAGATGAACGCGACCACCAGGAGCACGATCATGGCGATCAGCGTGTAGACGGCGAGGGCCCGCTTGTTCACGGCCCCTATTCTGGGGCGCCTGAATAACGCTCGGTACCTGTAAGATTACAGAGCGTCATCGCCTGGCGAAGCGAAGGCCAGCGCGCGCGCCGGGTTGCCGACCATGATGGCGTGCACCGCCTCCTCGCCGACGCCGAGGCGGCGCAGCGCGGGCAGGAAGTGCCGCGGAATGTAGTCATACCCCTTCCCGCCGTACTTCCGCAGCTGGATCTTCTGGCACACGTCGTGCCCCAGCACGATCTGCCCGGCGTACCCGCGCTCGATCAGATCCGCGATGCCGCGGACCACCTTGTGGTCGCTGGTCAGCACCAGATGCCCCCACGGGCTGCCCGGCGAGGCCAGGAAGTCGAACTCCACGAAGACGCCGCGCCCGAGCAGCCGGTCGGCGAAGGCGGCGTCGGCGAGGACGTCCATGCCGTGGCCGAAGACGATGTTGGAGGGGGCGACGCCCTCCTCCTCCAGGATGTCCAGCACCCGGAACTTCTCCTCGCCGACGCCCCCGAAGTGGAACGTGACGGGCGCGCCGGTGATCCGGCTCGCCCGCCCGGCGGCGCGTACGCTCTTCAGTTCGGCGGCGGTCAGCGGCACGGACTCCGCGCCGACCTCGCCGATCACGCCGGAGCGGACGCCGGTGCCGTCGGCCCCGAGCACGATGTCGCGCACGATGACGTCGGTGAGCTGGTCCACGTCGCGCTCGTCCATGTCGGCGGGGTGGAACGCGGGGGTGTACCAGCCGCCGCCCATCACGATGTTGAGGCCGCTCGCCCGGGAGAGCCGCAGCAGGGACTCCGGATCGCGGCCCACGCCGATGGGGGTGACCTCGACCAGCGTGCCGCCGCCGTGGTGGGCGAAGGCGAGCACTTCGGGGAGCAGTTCGTCGAAGTCGCCCATCAGGTCGTTGTCGGCGTTGGGGCGGCCGTGCCGGGTGTGGGCGAGGTTGGCGAGCGTGAGCGGTTCGGCGGCCTCGGGGGCGTCCTCGCCGGGACGCCGGAAGCGCGGCGAGCGCCGCAGGTCCACGAAGACGTGCTCGTGCATGAGCGTCTGGCCGAGGGCGGCCGGATCGACGGGGCCGGTGACGGTGAGCGCCAGGCCGGTGAGGTCGGGGATCGCGAAGGGGAACCGGCTCATGCCCCGGCCTCCCCGGAAAGCCCGGCCTCCTCGGCAACGGCGAGCAGCCGGGCCGGGTTGGTCACGGTGACCGTTTCGATCAGGGCGTCGTCCGCGCCGAGCATGCGCAGGTAGGGGACGAACTGCTGGAGGATGAAGCCGTAACCGCCGCCCCCGTACGCGAGCAGGTGCGACTTGGCGGCGACCCCCTGCGACAGCAGGACGCGCCCCGCGTGGCCGCGCCGGGCCAGTTCCAGTACGGCGGTGGCGACGTCCTGGTCATCGGACACGCTCAGCGCCGAAGGCAGCCGGCCGAGCCCGTCGAAGCGGACGAACACCCCGCGTTCGAGCAGCGGTTCGAGGTCGTCGGGGCGGGGGGCGAGCGCGTCGCAGCCGCCCACCGCGACGCGCGTGAGGTCCGCGCCCTGCTCGGCGAGCAGGTCGAGCACCCGCCGCTGGGCCGCCGCGTCGCCGGTACGCCGGAGCGAGATCGCCGCCCCGGTGGCCGCCGACGCCCACGCCGCCGCCACCAGGACGCCGCGCCCCACCGGGTCGTCCGGATCGATCGCGCCGATCTCGCCGATGATCCCGGCCCGTACGCCGCCGACGCCCTCGGTGAGGTCGCGGACGATCTCATCGGTCAGGCTCGCCACGTCACGTCCGGCGAGGTCGTCCGCCCACGCCGGGTGGTACCACCCAGACCCCATCACGATCGCCACCCCGGTGGCCGCGGAGAGGCGGCGCAGCGCGGCCGGATCGCGGCCGAGGCCGATGGCCGTGCCGTCCACCAGCGTGCCGCCACCGGCCCGGCGGAACGCGGCCAGCTCGTCCGCCGCCAGGCGCTCGTCGCCGAGCAGCCAGTCGTCCCGGTTGGGCGCGCCCATGGCGATCTCGCCGAGGATCTCCATGGTGAGCGGGGCCCGGTAGAGGCGGAGCAGGCCCGCGGCGGTGGGCCGGGTGCGGCCGGTGGCCGCCCAGGACTCCGGGGTGTCGGCGGGCGGGGCGAAGTCGCTCAGCAGGTGCTCGTGGGTGAGCGCGACGCCGAGCGCGCCGGCCGGTACCTCACCGGTGACGGTGACGGCCGTCCCCCGCAGAGCGGGGGCGAGGCCCACAGCGGCCTCGGAAGAGTCGGTGGAGGGCACGCGATCAACGATATCATATACGATCTGCCTCGACCGGGACGATGTCACAACCTGCGCAGGAACCCCATCAGGATCTCGTTGTAGACGTCAGGCCGTTCCATGTTGGGATAGTGCGCGGCGCCGTCGATGGTGACCGAACGGCCGTCCGGCACGCTCCGGGCGACCCGGTCGGCCATCTCGATGTGGTCGGCCGCGTCCAGGGCCCCGTGCACGGCCAGGACCGGCACGTCGATCTTCGGCACCCGCGCCCAGGTGTCGCGCACCGGCACGGTGGGATCGGCCTCGCCACCGGTGTCCTTGGACCCCGTGTGCTTGGACATGGTCTCCCTGGTCATCCGGCGCAGCCGGGCCACCACGCCGGGGTCGAGGTCGTCCAGGGCGCGGTGCGGGCCGGTGGCCATCAGTGTGAAGTTCTCCACCGAACCGTCCAGGTCGCCCACGGCCATCGTGCCGAAGTAGGCGGCCCGGCCCCGGATGGTCCAGGGGTCGGTGAACTCCGGCTCGCTGGTGCCCGCGCCGGTGATGACCAGGCCGCTGACCAGGTCAGGGTGTTCAAGGGCGGTGTCCACCGCGATGCTCGCGCCCATCGAGACCCCGGCCAGCACGGCGGGGCCGGTGCCGAGGTGGCGTAGCAGCGCGGCGAGGTCGTCGGCGGGCCGGAACGGCCCGGTGGCGTTGGCGGAACGGCCGTGGCCGCGCGCGTCGGGCGCGATGACCCGGTACCGCCCAGCCAGCGCCGGGATCTGGTCCGCCCACATCTCGTGGTGCAGGAAACCGCCGTGCAGCAGGACGACGGGACGGCCGGAGCCGGTGTCCGCCCAGTGAAGGTCGTTGATTCCACTCATGACAACCAGGGTGTCATTCCTTCGACAGAATGACAACTGAGGTGTCATCATGATGGGGTGAACGAGAGCGACGAGCGGGCCGACCGGCTGACCGAGGTGTTCGACCTGGTGGGGCCGCTGTATCGGCGGGCCTACCGCAAGGTGGAGCAGGACGCGCCGATCGAGGGGCTGTCGGTGGGGGTGCGGGCGGTGCTCAACCTGCTCCGCGAGCAGGGGCCGATGACCGTCCCGCAGATGGGCCGGGCCCAGGCGCTGAGCCGCCAGTTCGTACAGCGGATGATCAACGACGCCGCCGCGCGGGGACTGGTGGAGTTCGTCCCCAATCCGGCGCACAAGCGGTCGTCGCTGATCCGGCTCACCGGCGAGGGCGCGGCGGCGATCACCGCCGTGATCGACCGCGAGCGCGCGGTGCTCCGCCAGGCGGCCGGCGATCTGAGCGAGGCCGAGATCGACGGCTGCCTGCGGGTGCTCTCCCACCTTCTGCGTTTTCTCGACGACGTGGAGGTGGACTGAGCGGCGGAGGTCAGTGCTGGGATGCGCCGAGGTCGAGGCGGGCCGGGGTGAGGTACCAGACGATGGCGGCGGCGAGCAGCATGAGCGCGCCGCCGTACAGGGCGGTCATGGTCAGGGAATCGGTGAAGGCGGCCTTGGCCTGGGCGGCGAGGGCGGTGGAGCCGGTCTCGCGGGCGACCGCGAGCGCGCCGCCCAGCGATTCGCGTACGGGGTGCGCGGCCTCCACGGGGAGTTCGGCCCGGTAGAGGGCGGCGGCGACGCTGCCCAGTACGGCGACGCCGAGCGCGCCGCCGACCTCGTAGGAGGTCTCCTCGATGGCCGCCGCGCTGCCCGCCTTGGCCGCGGGCGCGCCCGCCATGATCACCGCCGAGCCGATGGCCAGCGAGCCCATGCCCGCGCCGATCAGTACGGTCCCTGCGGCCACCGACGGGAGGGCCAGCGGCATGATCCAGAGCACCAGGAAGCCGAGCGCGGAGATCACCAGCCCGCCCGCCAGGACCGTGCGCGCGCCGATCCGGGCGGCGAGGGCCGGGGCGAGCGGGGAGACCACCGCCGCGCCCACCGCCATGGGCAGCATGGCGAGGCCGCTCTGAACCGGCGAGTAGCCCTCGATGAGCTGCATCCACTGGACCATGAGCAGCAGCACGCCGCCCATCGCGATCGAGGTGGTGAGCGCGGCCAGGGTGCCCGCGGTGAAGGACGTGTTGCGGAACAGCCTGACCTCAAGGATGGGGTCCGGGCGGCGCAGGCACCGCAGGACGAACCAGGTGAGGGCGATCCCCGCGATCAGTACGGCGGCAATGGCCTGGGCGTCGAGCCCTTCGGTGGCGATGTGCTTGATCGCGTAGACCAGGGCGACCATGCCGCCCATCGACAGCACGGTGCCGAGGGCGTCCCAGCGGCCGGGGTCGGGGTCGCGCGACTCGGGCAGCAACAGCAGCCCGGCCACGATCGCGACGACCATCACCGGCACGTTGACCAGGAACGCCGCCTGCCAGCTGAACGCCTCAAGCAGCAGGCCGCCGACGATCGGGCCGAGCGCGCTGCCGACCGCGGCCATGGCCGCCCAGATTCCGAGCGCGGTGGCGCGTTCCCGTGGGTCGGTGAACAGGTTGCGGATCATCGACAGGGTGGACGGCATGATCATCGCCCCGCCGATGCCGAGCAGCGCGCGCACCGCGATGACCATCGCCGGGGAGTCGGCCCACATCACGGCGACGGAGGCCACGCCGAAGACCGTGAAACCGGCGATCAGCATGCGCTTGCGGCCCCAGCGGTCGCCCAGCGCGCTGACCGTGACCAGCAGCCCGGCCACCACCAGGGAGTAGGCGTCGACCATCCACAGCAGTTGGACCGCGCTCGGTTGCAGGCTGGAGGAGATCTCGGGAAGTGCGACGTTCAGGATGGTCATGTCCATCACGACCATGAGCAGGCTGGCCGAGAGCACGGCCAGCGCCGCCCAGCGGCCGGTGGCCGGGGCGGCGGTGGTACGCGTCATGAAGTCCCCCGGAGGAACGTTTCGAGTACGAGGCGGGGGATGTCCCGCCGGGCGACGTCGCCGCGCCGCAGGCTCTCGCGCACGGCGAGCAGCAGGCCGTACAGGGTGTTGCTCACCCAGATGGGGGGGAAATCGGCGCGCAGGACGCCCGCCCGCTGGCAGGCGGAGATCAGTTCGATCTCCCGGGCCTCCAGCTCCTCCGCCCGCTCGACCAGGGCCCGATCGGTTTCCATGGCCTGTTCGGTGAGCGCGAAACCGTAGTTCTCCGCGGCCTCGATCTGGGCGATGAGCAGGGCGTGCAGGATCTCCTCCAGGCGCTCCCCGCCCGGCGCCGCGCCCAGGCCGATCCGCTCGTGGACCTCCGCCCACGCGTCGAGCGCCCGCCAGCCCAGCGCGACCATCAGGTCCGTGCGGGTGGCGAAGTGCCGGTGCAGGGTCGCCCGGCTGACGCCCACGCTCTGCGCGATCTCGGCCATGGAGGCGGCCGGGGCGCGGTTGAGGTGTTCGGTGGCCTTGGTGAGGATCTGGTCCCGGCTCACTGCCATCATCTGCGACACATCCGTCTAATTTGCGACATCAGTGTCTCAGCATACAGAGGGGGTGCGGGATCAGTGCACGTGGGCCCGGGGGATGTCCTGGGAGCTGAGCAGGCGCTGGAGGTGTTCCAGGCCGGTCTGGAGGCTCTGGTCGTCCAGGGCGTACGAGAGCCGCAGGCAGCCGGGCGCCCCGAACGCCTCGCCCGGCAGCAGCGCCACCCCCGCCTCGTCCAGGATGAACGCGGCCAGCTCGGCGGTGGAGGCGAAGCCGCGGCCGTTGATCGTACGGGTGAGCAGCCGCCGTACCGAGGGGAAGCAGTAGAACGCGCCCCCCGGCGTGGGGCAGTCCACCCCGCGGATGCCCTGGAGCACGTGCAGCATGAGCCGGCGGCGGCGGTCGTAGGCGGCCAGCACGTCGTCGAAGCCGGGGCGGCCCGCGCGCAGCGCGGCGATGGCGGCGGCCTGGGCGACGTTGGAGACGTTGGAGGACATGTGCGACTGGAGGTTGACGGCCGCCCGGACGGCCTCGGCCGGGCCGTACAGCCAGCCGACCCGCCAGCCGGTCATCGCGTACGTCTTGGAGACGCCGCCGATGACCAGGCAGCGGTCCCGGACGGCGGGCGCGGCCACCGGCATGGACACCGCGACCGCGCCGTCATAGACGAGGTGCTGGTAGATCTCATCGCTGATCACCCAGATGCCGCGCCGGGCCGCCCACTCGCCGATGGCCCGGGTCTCCTCGGGCGTGTAGACGGTGCCGGTCGGGTTGGCGGGCGAGCCGAAGAACAGCACCTTGGTGCGCGGGGTGACGTGCGCGTCGAGCCGGTCGGGGGTGACCTTGTAGTCCTGGCCGGGGTCGGTGTCCACGGCGACGGGGGTCGCCCCCGCCAGTCGTACGGCCTCCGGGTAGGTCGTCCAGTAGGGAGCGGGGACGAGCGCTTCGTCACCGGGGTTCAGCAGGACCATGCAGGCCAGGTAGACGGCCTGCTTGGCGCCGTTGGCGACCAGTACGTCCGAGGCGGCCACGGCGAGGCCGGTGTCGGCGAGCACGGTCTGAGCGATCAGGTGGCGCAGCTCGGGCAGCCCCGCCGCCGAGGTGTACCGGTGGTTGACCGGGTCGGCGCACGCCCGCTGGGCCGCCGCGACGATGTGGTCAGGGGTCGGGAAGTCGGGCTCGCCCGCCCCGAAGCCGACCACCCGGTACCCGGCGGCGCGCAGCTCGCGGGCGCGCGCCGAGACGGCCATGGTCGCGGACCCGGTGACCGCGCCCGCGCGATCGCTCAAACCGATGGACATGATGCTCCTTACGTGGGTGGCCCGTCCGGTGACCCGGTGATGCGCTCGATGAGGCTGTGCATGGAGGTCTTCCAGTTGCTCTCCAGCTCGGCGGTGGCCGTCGCGAGGTCCTTGTCGCCGAGGGCCGTGGCGATCCGCTTGTGCTGCTCGACCGACTCGCGGACGGTGTCCTTGTCGCCCAGGTAGGCGTGCTCGTAGCGGTGCACGATGCGCTTGGTGTCGGCGATCATCTCGCGGAGCCGGCCGTTGGGGCAGGAGGCCAGCAGGTTGGCGTGCCAGGCGTCGTCCGCGCGCTGTACGTCGCGTACGTCCTCGCTCGCCGCCATGTCCTCCGCCAGCGCGATCAGCCCGGGCGCGGCCCCGGCCAGCTCGTCGATGTCGGACAGGCGCAGCGCCAGCACCTCCAGTTGGGCGATGATCGGGTAGGTCTCGCGGACCTCCTGCTCGCTCAGCGCGGACACCCAGTAACCCCGGTTGGGGCGGGCGTCCAGGATGCCCTCCTGCGCCAGGCTGGCCAGTGCCTCGCGAAGCGGGGTACGGCTGACGCCTATCTCTTCGGCGAGACGCACCTCGTTGATGCGGCTGCCGACCGGATAGACGCCCTTGAGGAGACGATCGAGGATCTCGTCCCTCATCTGCTCACGCAGAAGTCTGCGGGAGACCGCCATTTTGCCTCCAACGCACGCTCTTGATTTTGTCAGCCCAGAGCATACTACATACTGAACTCAGAGTTCACTTTTTCGCCGCGCCGGACGGCGCGGCCCCACCCCTGACCCTCCTGGAGGCGGCACCGTGCCGAACTACGCCATCATCGGATCGCCGGGGACCGCGCCGTCGGCCGTTCCCCGTGACGAATCCCTGGACGCCCCGCGGCGGTTCCACCGTTCGATGCCGGGCTACGCCGAAAGCCCGCTGGCCGAGTCGCCCGAACTGGCACGTGACCTGGGTGTCGGACGCGTCTTCGTCAAGAACGAGCAGTCCCGCCTCGGGCTGCCGTCGTTCAAGATACTTGGCTCCTCCTGGGGCATCCACCGGACGCTGTGCGAACGGCTCGGACTCGACCCGGCCGTCCCCTTCGAGGAGTTGCGCCGGGCCGCGACCCGCCTGAGCGATCACGTGCTGACCTGCGCGACCGACGGGAACCACGGCAGGGCCGTGGCGCACGTGGCCCGCCTGCTCGGCCTGCGGTCGCGCATCTACGTGCCGCTGGACGTGTCGGCGACGCGGGCGGCGGCGATCGAGAGCGAGGGGGCCGAACTGGTCCGGGTGTTCGCCGGCTACGACGACGCGGTCCGCTACGCGGCGGTCCAGGCCGATCGCGACCCGCTGGACATCCTGGTCTCCGACACCGCCTGGCCGGGGTACGAGACGGTGCCCCGGTACGTGATCGACGGCTACTCGACGATCTTCGAGGAGGTGGACGAACAGCTCGCCGAGCTGGGCCTCGACCCGATGGACACGATCGACCTGGTGGTGGTCCCGGCCGGGGTGGGCGCGTTCGCCGCCGCGGTCGGCCTGCACTACGGCCCGCGTCCGGCCACGCGCATCGCGACCGTGGAGCCGGACACGGCCGACTGCGTCCACCGGTCGCTCGCCGCGGGCGCCAGGGTCACGGTGGGCGGCCCGCACGGCTCGATCATGGCCGGGCTGAACTGCGGCGAGACCAGCCTGGTGGCCTGGCCGATCCTGCGCGACACGGTCAGCGCGACCATCACCGTGGACGACGACGCGGCCCGCGAGGCCATGCGCGCGTTCGCCGCGTGCGGGATCGAGTCCGGCGAGAGCGGGGCCGCCTCGCTGGCCGGTGCCAGGCTGGCCTGCGGCGACGCGGGATTCCGCGCGGATCTCGCGATCGGGCCCGCGAGCACCGTGCTGCTGCTCAACACCGAGGGCGCCAGCGACCCCGCCAGCTACCGAAGCATCGTGGGGAAGCCTTGACACTCATCGGCGCACTTCTGCATTCTGTGTTCAGCACGCACTTGGAAGCGGTTGGGGGAGCCGCCCCGTGCCTGCGTCACACGATCGCCGGCTCCCGGCGGCATTGACGAATCCCTTAAAGGTGGTAAGACCGTGTTCCTGCACTTCAGAGGCATGGTGGCCGTCGGTGTAACGGCCGTCCTTCTATCGTCAGTGGCTGCCTGCGGCGGTTCCCAGAGCGGGAAGAAGACGGACTCCTTCTCCGTCGCGATCCTCGAACCGTCGTCCCTCATGCCGGCCAACTACTCCGAGGTCTACGGCTCCCAGGTGGTGTCGGCGCTCTTCACGCCCCTGGTGACCTTCGACATCAAGACCAACCAGACCCACCTTGAGGTGGCCGAGAGCATCGAGAGCGACGACAACACGGTGTGGAAGGTGAAGCTCAAGCCGGGCTGGACCTTCCACGACGGCGAGAAGGTGACCGCCAAGTCGTTCACCGACGCCTGGAACTTCGCGGTGACCAAGAAGTCCGCCCAGCTCAACGCCTACGTGTTCGGCGAGATCAAGGGCTACGACAAGGTCAAGTCCGGAGCGGCCAAGGAGATGTCGGGACTGAAGGTCATCGACGACACCTCGTTCGAGATCCACCTGGTCCGGCCGTGGTCGCAGTTCAAGCAACTGCTCGGATATCCGGCGTTCTCGCCGCTGCCGTCGGTGGCGTACAAGGACCCGCGGGCGTTCGAGCAGCGGCCGATCGGCAACGGGGCGTTCCGCATCGAGGGCTCCTGGCAGCATGACCAGCAGATCACGCTGCGCCGCAACGACTCCTACGCGGGCACCAAGGCCAAGTCCGCCGAGGTGCGCTTCAAGATCTACCAGAGCTTCGACACCGCCTACAACGACCTGCTCGCGGGCAACCTCGACGTACTCCCCGCCGTGCCCACCGCGCGGATCAGCGAGGCCAAGGGCCAGCTCGGCGACCGGTTCACCGAGTCGCCGAGCGGCCGGATGGAATACCTTGGGTTCCCGGTGCAGAGCGCCACGTTCAAGTCGGCCGGGGTGCGCAAGGCCGTCTCGATGGCCATCGACCGGCCCGCGATCAGCAAGGCGATCTTCCGGGACACCCGCATCCCGGCCACAGGATACGTGCCGCCGGTCGTGCCCGGGGCCGCCCAGAACGCCTGCGGGGCGCTGTGCGTGCACGACGCCGCCGCGGCCAAGGCCGCCTACGACGCCGCCGGCGGCGTCCCCGGCGACACGTTCACGATCGGCTACAACAGCGACGCGCCGGAGAACAAGGAGTGGGTCGAGGCCGCCGCCCGGCAGATCTCCAAGGCCCTCGGCGTGGACGTGCGCACCCGGGCCTACCCCAAACTCGCCGTGCTGCTCGGCGACCTGTCCAGCGGCAAGGTGGACACCGCCTTCCGCACCGCGTGGACCTTCTACTTCCCGAGCCCGGAGAACTACCTGAAGCCGCTGTTCACCGAGGGCGCGGGGGAGAACTTCTCCGGTTACAAGAACGCCGAGTTCGAGACGCTGCTCAAGCAGGGCGCGGCGGCCAAGGACGAGACGGCGGCGGCGGCCAAGTACGCCGAGGCCGAACGCGTGCTGCTGGGCGACATGCCGTACGTGCCGCTGTGGTACCAGGGCAGCATGGTCGGCCACTCCAAGCGGGTGAGCGACGTGGTCGTGGACTCCTTCCGCAGGACGCGGATCGAATCCGTGGTCGTGAAGTGACCGGGCGGAGGTAGTCCACCGTGCCCCGTTACATCACGAGTCGCGTCTTCCAGGCGCTGCTGGTCCTCTTCGGCGCGACCCTCGTCATCTTCATCATCACCTTCGCGCTGCCCGGCGACCCCGTGCAGGCCCTGGCGGGCGAGCGCGCCGCCGACCCGGCGTTCGCCGAGGCCATCAGGGCCCGGTACCACCTGGACGAACCGCTGCTCCAGCAGTACGGGCGGTTCCTGCTCGGGCTGGTGCAGGGCGATCTCGGGCAGACCTACAGCGGCCAGGACGTGGCCGAGATGCTGCGCGAGCGGATCGGCGTCAGCGCCCAGCTCGCGGCGGTCGCCCTGGCGTTCCAGATCCTGATCGGCATCGGCGCGGGCACCCTGTCGGCGCTGCGCCGCAACGGGCTCGCCGACACCGGCGTGCGGGTGTTCACCCTCGCCGGGCTGTCCATCCCGTTCTTCGTGACGGCCTTCGTGCTCCAGTTGCTGCTCGGCGTGCAACTGGGCTGGCTCCCGGTGGCCGGGACCGAGGACGGGCTGCTCAGCTACCTGATGCCGGGGTTCGTGCTCGGGTCGCTGTCCACCGCGTACGTGGCCAGGCTGACCAGGGGCCAGCTCACCGAGGCGCTGGGCGAGGACTACGTCCGGATGGCGACGGCCAAGGGCCTGACCCGGGTCAGGGTCGTCGCCCACCACGCGCTGCGCAACAGCCTGATCCCCGTCATCACCTTCCTGGGCCTGGAGGTGGGCGCGCTGCTCAGCGGCGCGGTCATCACCGAGAGCATCTTCAACCTGCCGGGCATGGGCCAGGCCATGGCCCGCGCGGTCTACCTGGGTGAACGCACCACCGTGGTGGGTGTGGTCACCGTGTTCGTCCTGGTCTACGTCGTGGTCAACCTGATCGTGGACCTGCTGTACGCCGTACTCGATCCGAGGATCCGCTATGCCTGAACCAGCGATGGCCACCGGTGTCATCGACCCCCCGGTGATCGTGCCGGGCAAGCGGCGCGGCCACTGGGCCGCGGTGTGGCGCAGGCTCTCCCGCAGTCCGCTGTTCTACGTGTCGGCGGCCCTGCTGGTGGTGATGCTGGGCATGGCCGCGGTGCCGGGGCTGTTCGCCACCAGCGACCCGTACGACTGCGACCTCTCCGGCACGCTCGCCGACGCCGGGGCCGGGCAGTGGCTCGGCCGCGACCTCCAGGGCTGCGACGTCTACTCGCGCAGCGTGTACGGCGCGCGTGCCAGTCTCGGCATCGGCATCGCGGTCTCGGTGATCACCGGGCTGCTCGGCGGGCTGATCGGCGCGGCGGCGGGCTACTTCGGCGGGCTGGTGGACGCGGCCCTGTCCAGGGTCACCGAGATCTTCCTGGCCATTCCGCTGCTGCTGGGCGCGAGCGTGCTGCTCACGCTGTTCGGCTCGGGCGGCAGCGGCACCTGGACGGTGATCGTCGCGCTGTCGGTGCACGGCTGGCCGCAGGTGGCCAGGATCACCCGCGGTTCGGTCATCGAGGCCAAGCAGCAGGACTACGTACTGGCCGCCGCCGCCATCGGCTGCTCGCGGCTGCGCGCGCTGGCCCGGCACGTCGTACCGAACAGCCTGGGCCCCTGGCTGGTGGTCGTCACGACGAACCTCGGCGTCTTCATCACCTACGAGTCGATCATCTCGATGCTCGGCATCGGGCTGCGCCCGCCGACGATCTCGTGGGGCCAGATGATCCACGACGCGCAGGCGCGGTTCCTGGAGGCCCCGCTGCCGCTGCTCGGCCCGGCCCTTTTCCTCAGCGTCGCCGTCCTGGCCTTCATCCTGCTCGGGGACGTGGTCAGGGACGCGATCGACCCGAAGATCCACTCGTGAGGGAGCGCGAAGTGCCCACAGAGCATCTGTTGCAGGTCGACGACCTGCGGGTGGATTTCGACGGCGAGGGCGGGCCCGCGCGGGTGCTGCGCGGGGTGAGCTGGCACGTGGACCGCGGGGAGACCCTGGCGATCCTCGGGGAGTCCGGCTCGGGCAAGAGCGTGACCGCCCAGGTCATCATGGGCATCCTGGCCTCTCCTCCGGCCAGGATCGCCGGCGGCGCCGTCCGGTGGGAGGGCCGCGACCTGCTCACCCTGCCCGAGGCCGCGCGCCGCGAGGTGCGCGGCGAGGGGATCGGCATGGTCTTCCAGGACTCGCTGTCCGCGCTCAACCCGGTGCTGAAGGTCGGCCCGCAGGTCGGCGAGACCCTGCGGACCCGGCTCGGGCTCTCCCGCCGCGAGGCCCGTACCCGGGCCATCGAGCTGATGCGCCAGGCGCGCATCCCCGATCCCGAACGCCGCTTCGGCCAGTACCCGCACCAGTTCTCCGGCGGCATGCGGCAGCGCGTGGTGATCGCGATGGCGCTCGCGCTGTCGCCGCAGGTGCTGATCGCCGACGAGCCGACCACCGCGCTGGACGCCACGGTCCAGGTCCAGATCCTGCGGCTGCTCCAGGCGCTCCAGCAGGAGTCCGGCATGGGCCTGGTGCTGATCACCCACGACTTCGGCGCGGTCGCGTCGATCGCCGACCGGGTGGCGGTGATGTACGCGGGCCGCGTGGTCGAAACCGGCGCGGTGCGCGACGTCTTCCGCCGCCCGGCCCACCCGTACACCAAGGCGCTGCTGGACGCCGTCCCCCGGGCCGACCGCCGCGCCGGGCGGCTCGCCGCGCTGCCCGGCCAGCCCCCCGTGCTGCGCGGGGACTCGGCCGGGTGCCCTTTCCGGTTCCGCTGCTCGCTCGCCCACGACGCCTGCGACGAGCGCGAGCCCGTGCTGAGCGAGCACGAGCGGGGCCACTGGAGCGCCTGTCATCTGGGAAAGGATGTGATCAGCGGTGCGCTCCCAGCCCGTTCTTGAGGTCACGGACGTCACCCGCCACTACGCGTCCGGCGGCAGGTGGCCGTTCGGCCCGGCGAGCCGGGTGCACGCGGTGGACGGGGTCTCCTTCACCGTGGGCGAGCGGGAGACGCTGGGCCTGGTCGGGGAGTCCGGCTGCGGCAAGTCCACGCTCGGCCGGATGCTGGTCGCGCTGGACCGGCCCACGTCCGGCACGATCAAGTACCGCGGCGAGGACATCCACCGGCTGAGCCGGGCGGGCCTGAAAGAGCTGCGGCGAAAGGTCCAGATCGTCCTCCAGGACCCCTACACCAGCCTCGATCCCCGCATGACGGTCGGCGACATCGTGGCCGAGCCGCTGGTCGTCCACGGCCAGGGCACTCCGGCGGAACGGCGGCGGCGTACGCAGGAGCTGTTCGAGCTGATCGGCCTGAACCCCGGCCACGTCAACCGCTACCCGCACGAGTTCTCCGGCGGGCAGCGGCAGCGGGTCGGCATCGCCAGGGCGCTCGCGCTGGGGCCCGAGGTGATCATCTGCGACGAGCCGGTCTCCGCGCTGGACGTCTCCATCCAGGCCCAGGTGCTCAACCTGCTGGCCGACCTCCAGGAACGGCTGGACCTGTCGTACGTGTTCATCGCGCACGACCTGACCGTGGTCCGGCAGATCAGCCACCGGGTCGCGGTGATGTACCTGGGCAAGATCATCGAGGTCGGCCCGGGGGAGGCGGTCTACGGGGAGCCCCGGCACCCGTACACCCAGGCGCTGCTGTCGGCCGCGCCGTCCACCGACCCCGACCAGGCACGCCTGCAAGACGTGATCATGCTGGCCGGAGATCCGCCCAGCCCGTCCTCGCCGCCCAGCGGATGCCGGTTCCGGACCCGCTGCTGGAAGGCCGAGCAGGTGTGCGAGCTGCACGAACCCGCGCTCGTGGAGACGGCGGGCGGGCACCGGACGGCCTGCCACTTCGCGTCCACCCCGACCGCGACAACCACGACTTAACTCTGTATTCTGAACACAGAATTCTATTGGAGGGGCATGATGACCCAGATTCCGAGTGACCGGCAGTTCGCCGTACGGGGCGCGCGGGTGCTCGATCCCGCGAGCGGCGAGTACTACGAGAACGCCAGCGTCGTCGTCGCCGACGGCCGGATCGTGTCGGTCGTGGACAGCCCGCCGGCCGACGCCGACGTAGTCGACGCGGGCGGCCTGACCCTGCTGCCCGGCCTCATCGACTGTCACACGCACATGCTGCTGCGCCCCGAGGACCAGGTGTGGCCGCCCGCGATCCTGTTCAAGACGCAGGTCTACCGGGTGATCGAGGGCGTGGCGGCCAGCGCGCGGGCCCTGGAGATCGGCTTCACCAGCGCCAGGGACACCGACAACGAGCAGGTCTGGCACGGTGACACCGCGCTGCGGGACGCCATCAACGCGGGGATCATCCCCGGCCCGCGCCTGGAGGTGGCCTCCGACGGCATCTCCATCACCGGCGGCGACATGCGCATCGACGACAAGGTCAACCCCGAGCTGCACCTCCCCGACGTGGCGGGCATGGTGGACAGCAGGGAGGAGCTGATCAAGGAGGTGCGGCGGCAGATCAAGATCGGCGCGGACTGGGTCAAGATCTACGCGACCAGCACCCGCAAGGACGTCGAGCCGGAGGAACTGGAGCCGCTGCACCAGTTCACCGTGGAGGACATCGCCGCCGTCGTCGCCGAGGCCAAGCGGTACCGCCGCGACGTGGCGGCGCACGCGTACGGCAAGGACGGCGCGCAGGCCGCGATCCGCGGCGGCGTCCGCACGCTGGAGCACGGCCCGCTGCTCACCGAGGACGACCTCCAGGCCATGCTGGAGTTCGGCACGTTCTGGGTGCCGACCATGCAGACGTACTACAAGCGCCAGTTCACCGAGTTCGACCGGCGCTTCGTCAAGCGGCACGAGGGCGCGTTCAAGCGCGGCCTGGAGCTGGGCGTCAAGATCGCCTTCGGCACCGACGTGGGCTCCTTCCCGCACGGTGAGCAGATCGACGAGTTCGAGCTGATGGTCCAGTACGGCATGTCGCCGCTGGACGCCATCAGGTCGGCCACCGTGGTGGCGGCCGAGGTGCTGCGCAAGGAGGGCCAGATCGGCACGCTGGCCGCGGGCGGCCACGCCGACCTGATCGCCGTGGACGGCGACCCGGTCAAGGACATCGAGGCCCTCAAGCGGGTCCGCTTCGTCATGAAGGGCGGCCTGGTCCACCGGGACGACGTCGCCGCGGCCGAGAAGACGCCCGAGATCCGGTGGCAGCCGTCGCGCTGAGCGGCCTCGCGGTGTTCGTGGGACGGCTCCGCGCGGACGCGTGGAGCCCTGCCCCCGGACCCGCGTGGCTGCTGGTCGAGCAGGGGCGCTTCGCCGAGATCGTCCCCGGACGCACCCGCCCCCCGCACTGGCCCGATGACCTGCCCTTTCTGGACCTGGGCCGGTCGGTCGTGCTCCCCGGCCTGGTGGACTCGCACGTCCACCTGACCGAACGCGGCGACGGGACCAGCACGGCGGATCTCAGCACCGCCGAGCTGGTGGACCTGGGCGTCCGCAACGCCGCGACCGCGCTGCGCGCGGGCGTCACCACCGTGGCCGACTGCGGCGGGCCGCCCGAGGCCGTGTTCGCGATCAAGGAGGCCACGGCCGGACTGCCCGGCTGCGCACGGACCCTGGTGGCGGGCGCGCCGATCACGGTCGTGCGCGGGCACTGCTGGCGGTTCGGCGGCGAGGCCGCGGACGCGTCGGCTGTACGCGACCTGACCGCCGGGTTCACCGCCGCAGGGGCCGACTTCATCAAGGTCATGGCCTCGGGCGGCGGCACCGCGGGCGCGCCCCCGTGGGAGCCCGGCTTCTCCGAGGACGAGCTGCGCGCCGCCGTCGAGACGGCGGGCGCGCTCGGCCGTCCCGTGAAGGTGCACTGCCTGTCGGCGGACTCGATGCGCGCCGCGGTGGCGGCGGGCGTCCGGGTGATCGAGCACGGGAAGTTCCGCAACGCGGCGGAGGACGGCGCCGGCTTCGACGCGGGCGTCGCGGCGCTGCTGGCCGAGCAGGGGGTGGTGGTCTGCCCGACGCTGTCGGTGGGGCACCACGTGCTCGCCGCCCCGCCGGAGGCCGCCGGGGAGGCGCGCGACCTGTGGCTGCGCCGCCACCCGCACGACCTGGGCGACTTCGCCAAGCTGGCCGCGGCCGGGGTCCGGATGGTGAGCGGCACCGACGCGGGCTGGCGGCACACGCCGTTCGACGCGCTGCCGGTGGAACTGGAACTGATGGCCACGTCCGGGATGACCAACGCGGCGGTCCTGGCGGCGGCCACCGGCGACGCGGCGGACGCCCTCGGGCTCGGGGGCCGGGTGGGCCGGATCGCGCCGGGCCACCAGGCGGACTTCATCGCCACCGACGCCGACCCGGTGGACGACATCACCGCCCTCCGCCGCCCGCACGCGGTCGCCCGCGACGGCGTGCTCCTTCCATGAACGACGGCGGCCCGATGGGCACGCTGCTCGCGTGGCGGGCGGAGGCCGAGCGGGCCGGGGACCCGCAGGCCGGGCTGATGGCGCTGTGCACCACCGGGCCCGCCGGGGAACCGGACGCGCGTACCGTCTCGGTGAAGCTCCTGCCCGGCGGCCGGATCGGCTTCGTCACCGACCGCCGCTCCCGCAAGGCCCACGACATCGCGGCCCGGCCCCGGGTCGCCGTGCTGTTCACCTGGATGACGCTGCGCCGCCAGGTCACCGTGCGAGGCGAGGCCGTGCCGATGGACGCGGCCCTGGCCGAGCCGGTGTTCCTGGCCCGCACCCGCCCGGCCCGGCTCGGGGCCTGGGCGAGTCACCAGTCCGCGCCGATCGACGGCCGGGAGGTCCTTGACGCCGCCCTGGCCGAGGCCGCCCGCCGCTGGCCGGACGGTACGGCGGTGCCGGTGCCGCCGCACTGGGCGGGCTACGTCATCGAGCCCATGGAGATCGAGTTCGTGCGGGCGGGCCGCCCCGACCGCCTGCACGACCGCCATGTGCACCGGCTCACCGGGGACGTGTGGGAACGGCAGGCGCTCAGCCCCTGAGCCCGCCGGATTGGGAAGGTGTTCATGAAACGTCGCAGCCTGCTGGCCGGTGCGGTCCCCGGCGCGCTCGCGGTCTCCGCGCCGGGCACGGCCCTCGCGGACGACGACGGCGGGTTCCGGGTACGCGAGGTCGGCGGATTCCACGTCGGCGGCGAGGCGGTCACGCTGTCCGGCGTGCCCACCAGGGACGCCTACGTGGCCGAAGGGCAGACCCCCTTCCGAGTGGACCCCAACGGTGACTTCCAGAGCGGCCAGATCTACGTCAACTACGTCCGTCTCGCCCGGCCGCGCAGCCCGCTGCCGGTGCTGATGTGGCACGGCGGCGGCCTGACCGGCGCCTGCTTCGAGACCACGCCGGACCGGCGGCAGGGCTGGCAGCAGCGGTTCCTCTCGGCCGGTCGCGACGTCTACCTGACCGACGCGCTCGGGGCCGGGCGCGCCTCGTGGGGGCGTTACCCGGAGGCATCCAAGGCCGAGCCGCTGTTCCGCACCAAGAAGGAACTGTGGGAGCTGTTCCGGATCGGCCCCCCCGGGTCGTACGCCACCGATCCGCGCAAGCGCAGGCCGTACGCCGACACGCAGTTCCCGGTCGCCGCGTTCGACGAGTTCGTCAAGCAGGTGGTCCCGCGTTTCCGCACCTACGACCGGTCCACGCAGGCGGGGTACGACGCGCTGGTGGCGCGGGTCGGGCCGAGCACGGTGCTCACCCACAGCGCGGGCGGGCCGTTCGGCTTCGCCGCCACGATCGCCGCGCCCGGCCGGGTCCGCGCGCACGTCGCGATCGAGCCCTCCGGCGCCCCCGACCCGGCCACCGTGGACTTCTCCCGGGTCCGCCGCGTCCCGCACCTGATCGTGTGGGGCGACCACCTGGACGCGGACCCCTCCTGGGGGCAGTTGTACGACTCGACCCGGCGCTTCCACGACGCGCTGCGCGCCGCGGGCGGGCACTCGACCTGGATCGACCTGCGCGACCACGGCCACCGTGGCAACTCACACATGATCATGATGGACCGCGACTCGCACCGGGTGGCCGGAATGATCGATTCCTGGCTGAAGGAGCACGTCCGCTGATCCTTCGCCGTAAGCCGCTTCGTCGTAAACCGCAAGGCAGGGCCCGCGCCCTTGTCCTTCCCAACGCTGACAGCGCGCCGGTCGCACCGGTTGGCTGTCTTCCATGCTCGAAGTACCGATCTTCGCCCTCGACGACCCCGCCGAGATCCGGGCGCTGATCGCCGATCAGGGGTGGGCCCTGCTGGTCAGCGACGGCGGGCCGGTGGTGTCGCACGCGCCGGTGATCCCCGACCCCGCGACGGCGGGGCCGGAGATCGTCGGCCATCTCGCCCGGACCGACGCCGAGCTGCACGCACTCGGTGAGCGCCGGATCGCCGTGGTCGTACAGGGACCGCACGGGTACATCTCCCCGACCCTGTACCAGGCCATGCCGTACGTGCCGACGTGGAACTACGTCACCGTCCACCTGTACGGGACGCCGGAGATCCTGGACCCCGGCGAGACCTACCAGGTGCTGTCCGACAGTGTGGACCACTACGAGCGCGACCGGGCCGAGCCCTTCCGGCTGGCATCGGCAGAGGAGTACGCGCACAGGCTGCTGCCCGCGGTGACCGGGTTCCGGCTGGTGCCGGACCGGGTGGTCGGCAAGGCCAAGCTCAGCCAGGACAAGCCCGCCGAGATCGCCGAACGCGTGATCGCCGGCCTCACCGACCCGGTGCTGGCCGCGGCCATGCGCCGCGCCCACCGGCGCCGATGAGTCAGGCGTGCGCGGCCCCGGCCAGCACGGCCCCGTACTGGATGGCCACCAGGTCGTGGATCGGGATCACCCGCGCCGGGACGCGGTCGCTCTCCGCGCACCACTGCGCGTGCAGTTCGGCCAGCCGCCCGTGCGCGGCGCGGATGGCCGGGGTGCCGTTGCCGATCGCCAGCTCCCCGGCCAGCGCCCGGAGCAGGATGCCGCCGAACCGCAGCCGCGCGCTGGACAGCCCGTCCCGGCAGGAGGACTCCTCGGCCACCGTCGCGGGCCGGTCGCTCGCCGGATCGGCGGCCCGCAGCGCGTCCGTCTCGGCCGTCCCGGCCAGCATGGGGATGAACGCCCGGCTCGCCCGCAGGAACGGCGAGCGCGTCACCAGGTCGGACGCCACGGCCGAGAGCGTCGTGCCGAGCACGTCGTGGGTCTCGCGGACCCGCTCGGCGTGCTCCCCGATCAGCTCCCGGTACGAACGTCCGGCCGGGGAGGTGTCGCCCGCCGACGGGTCGGTCCAGTACGGGATCTCGGCGGTCAGCCCGAGCGTGCCGTACTTCTTGATGTAGGAGTCGCTGGCCGCCCCGCCGATGTGCGGCACCGGGTCCTGGCCGTTGGCCTCCATGTAGTCGTAGGCGTCCTCCATCGTGGGGGCCTGGTAGATGGCCTGCTCGAAGGACCTGACCGCGGGATGCTCGGGCTCCCCGGCGTGCAGCGGCACGCCGTACCGGCCGGGCAGCTCGGCAAGGACGGCGTGCAGCGCCGGGACCGGCCGGTTCAGGTAGTAGAAGACGCCACCGGACTCCCCGTTGTGCAAGGTCGAGAAGAACGCCGGCCGCACGTCGTCGATCAGCCGCATCAGCGCCTGCGTCTCGGGGAGCACCCGGTCGAAGTAGCAGCGCTTGTAGGCGAACGGGAAGGTCCACTCGACCTGCTCGTCCGGCGCGGGCCGGTAGAAGTGCGCGGCGTAGTGGGACCTGGTGAACGGCCCGGCGAACCAGCCCTCGTTCAGGCGGGTGCCGTCGGGGTCCAGGCAGCCCACCAGGTGCCAGGTGTAGCCGGTGGCGCGGCGCAGCCCGGCGTCGGCGCACAGCCGGGCGGCCAGGTGGGTGACGGTCAGGCCGCCGATCGGCTCGTTGGGGTGCGGGCCGGCCGCGACGATCGCGTGTCGCGGGGCGTCGCCGACCGTCAGGCACATCAGCGGGTCGCCGAGCCGGGAGGTGCCGACCCTGCGCAGCGTGGCGATGTCCGGATGGGCCTCCGCGAGGGCGGCCAGCCTGCCGTGGACCTCGTCCACGGTGGCGAATCGGTCGTAGGACGGGACGGAGTCGAGTTCGTCGAGCACGCCCCAGTGTGCGCGCATACCGCCGCCCCGGGCATCGTCGCAGGTCCCAACGTGGGCGGTGGAGGCTTGTCGGAACCGTCAACCCGGTGGGAACCTTGCCTGCATGGTTGCAGACGGTTCTATGGCGAGGCCGTACCAACCGCTGCTCGACCAGGTGCTCGAAACGCTCGGAAGCCATGTGCTGTCGCCCGCGTACGTGCCGGAGGGCGAGCCGGTGACGGTGGGCGAGCCGATGGTCCACGATCCCGCCGACCACGTAGAGCCCGGCTCCGGCCGGATGCTGCTGGCGGTCGGCTCGGCCACGCCCGCCCTGGTGCGGCAGGCCGCCCTGGAGGGCTACGGCGCGCTGGTGGTGAAGGATCGCGGCGGCGACCTCGCCCCGCTCGTCGCCGCGGCCAAGGAGGCGGAGATCGCGCTGCTGATCGCGCCCGAGCGGCTGCCCTGGCGGCAGCTCGACGCGCTGCTGACCGCCGCGATCTCCGGGCCCGGCGCGGCCGGCACGACGTACTCCTCGGTCGGCATGGGCGACCTGTTCGCGCTGGCCAACGTGATCGCGGCGACCATCGGCGGGGCCACCTGCATCGAAGATCCGCAGGGCAACGTGCTCAGCTACTCCAACCTGCCCGGCCAGGAGATCGACGAGATCCGCAAACTGGGCATCCTGGGCCGCCGGACGCCGACCCGGCCGACCAACCGCACCGAGTACGGGCGGGTGTTCAACGCGGACGGGCCGGTCCGGTTCGACAGCCTGTTCCCCGGCCACACGCCCCGGCTGGCCACGGCCGTACGCGCGGGCGCGCAACTGCTCGGCTTCATCTGGGTGCTGGACGGCGTGCCCCGGGTGACCCCGGACGCCATGCGCCTGCTGGAGGACGCCACCCCGATCGCCGCGCTGCACCTGCTGCGCGCCCGCACCCCCGCCGACCCGCGCCGCTGGCACCGCGCCGAGACGCTGCGCGCGCTGCTGGAGGGCTACACCTCCGAGACGGCCGCCGCCGCCCGGCTGGGCCTGCCCGCCGACACGCCGGTCGCGGTGGTGGTGTTCGCGCCGGTCGCCCCGGCGGCCGAGCCGGGCGCCCAGATGGAGGGCGTCCTTGAGCTGGTCAGCCTGGCCTGCGAGGCGCTGCACCCCGAGTCGGCCTGTACGGCGGGCGGCGGGCGCATCCACGCCCTGCTCCCCGTGCCCCCGGGCACCACCGGAGGGCAGCTCGCCAAGACCGTCGCGGAGGTGACCTCGACCGTACGGCGGTCGGCCAGGGTCGCCCTGCACGCCGGAGTCGGGCCGGTCGTACCGGGCCTCGGCCGGGCCGGGGCGTCCGCCAGGCTCGCCGAACGCGTGGTCCAGGTGCTCGCCGAGACCGGCGGCCCGCACCCGGCCGTGGCCACCGACGAGCAGGTGCGCAGCCGGATCGCGCTGCTGGACCTGATGGAGCGCGGCGGCGCCGAACACGATCGGCTGCTGGAACCGGTGCGCAGGATGCTGGAGCACGACGCGCAGCACTCCACCACGCACGCCGCCAGCCTGCTCGCCTACCTGGACGCCTTCGGCGAGGCCGCCAAGGCCGCCGCCGAGCTGTCCGTCCACGAGAACACCCTGCGCTACCGGGTGCGCCGGTTGCAGGAGCTGTTCGACCTGGACCTCGCCGACCCCACCGATCGGCTGGTGGCCTGGCTCCAGCTCCGGCTGCTGCGCATGGCCGGCCTGCTCTAGCCGCCGGCGCTGTTGCGGAGGACAATCGGGAGGGCGGCGGACGTCCGCTTTCAACGATGAGCGCGCGGCGGCCTCGCTCCTAGCGTCATGTCCATGTCTCTCTTGCTGCGCAACGCGCGGATCGGCCTGCGCGGGCCCGTCCGCCATGTACTGATCGCCGACGGCGTGGTCACCGCGGTGAGCGCCGAGCCGCCGCCCGCCGACGAGTCGATCGACGTCCAGGGCGCCACGTTGCTGCCGGGACTGTGGGACGCGCACGTCCACGCCGTCCAGTGGGCGCAGTCCCGCATGCGGGTGGACCTCACCGGCGCGCGTTCCGCGCGCGAGGCGGTGAAGCTGATGGCGAACGGTGCCGGGCTCGGCGTCGGGTACGGCTTCCGCGACGGCCTGTGGCCCGACGAGCCGGACAAGGCGATGCTGGAGGCCGCCGCGCCCGGCAGGCCGATCACGATGATCAGCAAGGATCTGCACACCGCGTGGCTCAGCCCGGCCGCGCTCGCCCTGATCGGCCGCGGCGACCACCCGACCGGGGTGCTGCGCGAGCACGAGTGCTACACGGCGGTGGCCGAACTGCCCCCGCCGCCGGAAGACGTGCTGGACCGCTGGGTCACCGAGGCGGCCACCGCCGCCGCGGCCAGGGGCGTGGTCGGGTTCCAGGACTTCGAGCTGGCCGACAACGTCGCCGACTGGACCAGGCGGGCCCGCGCGCACCGGCTCGACGTACGCGTGACCTGCACGATCCCCAAGGCCCGGCTGGAGGAGGCGATCGGCGGAGGGCTGCGCACCGGCGACCTCGTGCCCGGCGCCGGCGGCCTGCTGGAGGTCGGCCCGCTGAAGATCTTCGTGGACGGTTCGCTGAACACCCGGACCGCCTACTGCGAAACCCCCTACCCCGGCACCGACTCCCACGGCCTGCTGGAGACCGGCCCGGACGAGCTGCGCGCGACCATGGCCAGGGCCGCCGCGCACGGCCTGCACCCCGCCGTCCACGCCATCGGCGACCTCGCGGCGGGCATCGCCCTGGACGCCTTCGAGAGCATCGGCTGCCCCGGCCGCATCGAGCACGCCCAGTTGCTGCGCCGGGAGGACTTCGCCAGGTTCGCCAAACCGGGCCTGGTCGCCGGGGTGCAACCGGCGCACGCCCCCGACGACCGGGACGTCGCCGACGTCCACTGGCACGGACGTACCGGACGGGCGTTCGCCTACGCCGACCTGCTGGCCGCCGGGGCCCGGCTGGAACTCGGCTCCGACGCCCCGGTCGCGCCGCTGGACCCCTGGGACGGCATCGCCTCCGCCGTCGCCAGGACCGACGACGAGCGCGCCGCCTGGCACCCCGAGCAGGCGATCCCGCTGGCCGCCGCGCTGCCCGCCGCGAGCAAGGGCCGCGCCGGAGTACGGCCGGGCGACCCCGCCGACCTGATGCTCACCGCCGCCGACCCCGCCACGCTCGACCCGGCCGCGCTGCGCGGCACCGAGGTGGTCGGGACCCTGCTCGGCGGCCGGTGGACCCATCTGACGCTGGTCTAGGCGACAAAGCCACCGGCCGGGGTTCAATCTTCTCGACAATGTCACGTCTAGTCGCGCTGTGGGACTCTCGTGCCTTCCCCACAGCGCCCCAGGAGGTCACATATGACACCTCGAACACGCCGCGGATGGGCCGGAGCACTGACCGCAGTCACGCTCACCCTCACGGCCTGCTCGCCCGCACAGGGCGGGGGCGCGTCCACCCGGGTCTCGTCCTACTCGGCGGGGGTGACCACGTACTTCCTGTCCCACCTGCTGCCCGGCAAGGCCACCGGCAGCAACGTGGACGCGGCTCTGTTCACTCCGCTGACCAGGGTCGATCCGGTCAGCGGGGAGGCGGTGAACGCCGTGGCCGCCGCCATCGACACCACCGACAACATCACCTGGACGATCGGCATCCGCCCCGGCTGGACCTTCCACAACGGCGAACCGGTGACCGCGCAGTCCTTCGCCGACTCCTGGAACGCGACCGCCTACGGCCCCAACGCCTACACCAACAACTTCATGTTCGCCCCGTTCAAGGGATACGAGGAGCTGAACCCGGCCAAGGGCAAGCCCACCGGCAAGACGCTGTCCGGCGTCGAGGTGGTGGACGCGAAGACCCTGCGGGTCACGCTGACCAGGCCGCTGGCGCTGCTGCCGTACATACTGGCCCAGGCGGCGTTCGCGCCGGTGCCCAAGGCGGCCCTCACCGACGCCGACGCCTTCGACCGCAGGCCGATCGGCAACGGGCCCTACCAGGTGGACGGCCCGGGGATGGTCACCGGCGCGACCAAGCTCACCCTCAAGCGGTATGAGAACTACCCGGAGGAGAAGGGGCAGGCCGAGCGGATCGAGCTGAAGTCCTACCAGGACGAGGGGGCCGCCTACCGCGACCTCTCCGCGGGCGCGATCGACGTCACGCTCATCACCGGCAACAACCTGCCCACCGCGGCCACGCAGTTCAAGGGGCGGCTGGTGGAGGTGCCCTTCCCGGCGCTGCTCTACCTCGGCTTCCCGACGTGGGACAAGCGCTTCTCCGACGTACGCGTGCGGCAGGCGTTCTCGCACGCCATCGACCGGGAGACCATCGTCAAGACCCTGCTGCGCGGCTTCGGCTCCCCGGCCAAGGGCCTGGCCGGGGCCGCCGTGCCGGGCGGCGGCGAGCCCGACTGCGCGGCCTGCTCCCACGACCCGGCCAAGGCGAAGAAACTGCTGGCCGAGGCGGGCGGCTGGTCAGGACCGCTGAAGCTGTGGACCTTCCAGGACGGGCTGAACAACGTGATCCTGGAGGCGGTGGGCAACCAGTTGCGCACCAACCTCGGTGTCCAGGGCATCACCATCCAGACCCAGCCCGTGGACCAGCTCTACCCCAACCTCAAGGCGAAGAAGATCGACGGCCCGGTGCTGCTCTACATGGGCGCGGGCTATCCGCACCTGTACGCGCTGGCCGACCAGCTCTTCACCAAGACCTCCGCGGCCAACGTCACGGGCTACGACAGCAAGGACTTCGCCGACCTGCTCGGTAAGGCGGCCAAGGCCCCCGAAGAGGAGGTCATGGCCCGCACCCGCGAGGCCACCGGCCAGGCGCTCACGGACCTGCCGCTGACGCCGCTGTTCCAGCCGACCGGCGCGCTCGCGCACTCCGAGCGGGTCAGCGGGGTGAGACCGGAATTCCTGGGCGGAGTCCGGCTGGCGGCGGTCAAGGTGCGCTGACGTGGGACCGTACGTCCTGCGCAGGGTGCTGATGGCGATCCCCGTCCTGCTCGGCACCACGTTCGTGATCTACCTCGCGGTGTACACCCTGCCCGGCGACCCCATCCAGGCTCTCGCCGGGCCCAACCAGGTGATCTCCCCCTCGGTGGCGCAGGCGCTGCGCGAGCGGTTCCACCTCGACCAGCCGCTGGTCGTGCAGTACGGGCTCTACCTGCGCGGACTGCTGGTCGGTGACCTCGGGACGAGCTTCACCGGCCGGCCGGTGGCCGAGATCATCGCGGCGAGCTGGCCGGTCACCGCGCAGCTCGGCGGCACCGCGTGGATCATGATGGCGGTCGCCGGGGTGGCGCTGGGCGTGGTCGCCGCGGTACGCCGGGGCGCGGCCGACGCCGCCGTGCTGTTCGGCACCACGCTCGCGCTGGGCGTGCCGTTCTTCGTGGTCGCCTACGTCACGCAGATCGTCTTCGGCGTGCAGCTCGGCTGGCTGCCGGTCTCCGGCGTCGAGGCGGGCTGGCCGCTGGCGTACATCCTGCCGGGGCTGGTCCTGGCCCTGTCCGGGCTGCCGCAGGTGGCCCGGCTGACCCGGACCAGCGTGCTGGACGGCCTGGCCGCCGACCACGTCGAGACCGCCGTGGCCAAGGGGCTCACCGGCGCGGCGGTGCTGTTGCGGCACGTGGTGCGCAACTCGCTGATCCCGGTGGCCTCGCTGCTCGGCGTCAGCCTCGGCTACCTGCTCGGCGGGACCGTGCTGGTGGAGGGCATCTTCAACCTGCCCGGCCTGGGCTACCAGATCTACACCGCGATCCCGCAGCACGACGGCCCGGTGGTCGTCGGCATCGGGACGATGCTCGTTCTCGTGTTCCTGTCGGTCAATCTCCTGGTGGATCTGCTCTATGGCGTCCTCGACCCTCGTATCCGCCTCGGCTGAGACCCCGCCTCCGCCCCTTCCCGGGGGCGGGGCGTGGTCCCGGTTGCGCCGCAGGCCCGGCTTCCTGATCGCCGCCTTCGTGGCCGTGCTGATGACCGCGATGGCGGCCGTCCCGCAGGCGTTCGCGGGCTGGTTCGGCGCGGGCGACCCCCGCGCCTGCGACCTGATCCGCAGCGCGCAGCCGCCCACCGCCGGACATCCGTTCGGCTTCGACGTCCAGGGCTGTGACCTGTACAGCACCGTGGTGTACGGCACGCGTTCGTCGGTCGTGGTCGCCGTGCTGGCCACCGCCGGGATGCTGGCCATCGCCGTCGTGCTGGGCAGCCTGGCCGGCTACTACCGGGGCTGGGCCGACGCGGTGATCGGGCGGGTCATGGACGTGTTCTTCGGCTTCCCCGCGCTGGTCGGCATGATCGTGATCCTGCAGACGCTCAGCGTCCGCAACGAGGTCACCGTGGCGGCCGTGCTCGTGCTGTTCGGCTGGCCGCCGCTGGCCAGGGTGATGCGCGGCTCGGTACTGGCCGTGGCGGGCAGCGAGTACGTCGCCGCGGCCCGCGGCGTCGGCGCGCGCACCGGGCGGGTGCTGCTGCGGCACGTCCTGCCGAACTCCTTCGGCCCGGTCGCGGTGCTCACCGGGCTGAACATCGGCCTGGTGATCTCCTCGGAGTCGGCGCTGACCTTCCTCGGCGTCGGGCTGCGCACCCCGGCGATCTCCTGGGGCGTGCAGCTCAACACCGCCCAGCAGTACTTCACCACCGCGCCGCACCTGCTGATCTTCCCGTCGCTGTTCCTGAGCGTCACGGTGCTCGGCTTCGTCCTGCTGGGCGACGCGCTGCGGGACGCCTTCGACCCCCGGACGCGCTAGGAGCACCCGTGCCAGAGTCCCCCGTACTGACCGTCTCCGATCTGCACGTGCGTCTCGGGAGCACGCACGTCGTCAATGGAGCTGGCTTCTCCCTCGACGCCGGGCAGACCCTCGCGCTGCTCGGTGAGTCGGGCAGCGGCAAGAGCGTCACCGCCCGCACGATCATGGGCCTGATCCGGCCGCCGCACGGCCGGGTCACCGCGGGAACGGTCCTGCTGCACGGGCAGGACCTGCTGGCCATGCCCGAGGAACGGCGGCGCGCGCTGCGCTCCACCACGATCTCCATGATCTTCCAGGACGCGCTGTCCGCGCTGAACCCGGTGCTCAGCGTCGGCTACCAGATCGCCGAACTGTTCCGCGCGCACCGCGGCATGTCCCGCAACGAGGCCCGCCGCGCCGCGGTGGACGTACTCGGGCAGGTCCGCATCCCGGCGGCGGCCCGGCGCGCGGGCGACTACCCGCACCAGTTCTCCGGCGGGATGCGCCAGCGGGTCGGCATCGCGCTGGCCATCGCGCTGCGCCCGGACGTGATCATCGCCGACGAGCCGACCACCGCGCTCGACGTCACCGTGCAGGCCCAGATCCTGCGGCTGCTCGGCGACATCCAGCGCGAGCACGGCACCGCGCTGCTGCTCATCACGCACGACATGGGCGTGGTGGCCGACATGGCCGACCGCGTCGCCGTCATGTACGCCGGGCGGGTCGTCGAGCAGGCCACCGCCGCCGAGGTGTTCGCCCGGCCGCGCCACCCCTACAGCGAGGCCCTGCTCGGCGCGATCCCCCGCCCGCACCTGCGCGGCCGGGAACTGGCCGTCATCGCCGGCGCGCCGCCCGACCTGTCGGTCCCCGACGAGGGGTGCCGCTTCCGGCCGCGCTGCCGGTACCGGATCGAGGACTGCGAGCGCAATCCGCCGGAACACGACCTCGGCGGCGGCCGGAGCACCGCCTGCCACGAGTGGGAGAAGGTGGGCAGCGCGTGAGCCGTACCGTCCTTCGGGTGACCGACCTGGTCAAGCACTTTCCGGTGCGTAAGGGGCCGCTGCGCCGGACGGTGGGGGTGCTCAAGGCCGTGGACGGCGTCAGCCTGGAACTGCGCGCAGGGGAGACCCTGGGCGTGGTCGGCGAGTCCGGGTGCGGCAAGTCCACCCTGGCCCGGATGCTCACCGCGCACGAACGGCCCACCTCCGGCGAGGTGGACCTGCTCGGCATGCCGCTGCACGAGCTGCGCGGCGGCGACCTGCGCCGGGCCAGGCGGCGGGTCCAGCTCATCTTCCAGGACCCCTCGGGCTCGCTGAACCCGCGGATGACCGTCGCGGCGAGCGTACGCGAGCCGTTCGACGTCAATCCCGACCTCGCGCCGCGCGGCGAGCGCGACCGGCGGGTGCGCGAACTGCTGGAACTGGTCGGGCTCGGCCCCGGCCACGCCGGGCGCTATCCGCACCAGCTCTCCGGCGGGCAGCGGCAGCGGGTGGGCATCGCGCGGGCGCTGGCGTTGCGGCCGGAGGTGCTGGTGTGCGACGAGCCGGTGTCGGCGCTGGACGTCTCGGTACAGGCGCAGATCGTCAACCTGCTGGAACGGCTGCGCGCCGAACTGGGGCTGGCGTACGTGTTCATCGCGCACGACCTCGGCGTGGTGAGCCACCTGGCCGACCGGGTCGCGGTCATGTACCTCGGCCGGGTGGTCGAGACCGGCCCCCAGGAGCGGGTGTACGGCCACGCCGCCCACCCCTACACCCAGGCGCTGCACGCGGCGGCCCCGCTGCCCGACCCCGCGCTGCGCGGCGACCGCGAGGCGCTGCTGGAAGGGGAGCCGCCGAGCCCGCTCGACCCGCCGGGCGGCTGCTCCTTCCACCCGCGCTGCCCGCTGGCGCGGGACACCTGCGCGACCGTGCCGCCTCCACAGGTCGAGGTGGCACCGGGCCATCAGGCGTCCTGCCACCTGGCCCGGCCTGGCGCTGGGGTGGAGTAGCGGCCGGGGGTGCAGCCGTACTCCCTGGTGAACGCGGTGATGAACGCCGA
Source organism: Spongiactinospora rosea (assembly GCF_003315795.1). Classification (GTDB taxonomy): domain Bacteria; phylum Actinomycetota; class Actinomycetes; order Streptosporangiales; family Streptosporangiaceae; genus Spongiactinospora; species Spongiactinospora rosea. Next base: position 735,735 of record NZ_QMEY01000002.1, on the reverse strand, counting down.
GGGGGTGGCGTAGCCGACCCGGCGGGCGACCTCGGCGACCTGGTGGTTCTCCAGCAGCACCCGTGATGCGCGCAGCCGCAGCCGGGCCCGCCAGCGGGAGTACGGCATGCCGAACTCGCGCACGAAGTCGCGTTGCAGGGTCTTGACGCTGATGTGCAGGCGGTCCGCCCAGTCGGCCAGGGTGCGGGGGTCGGCGGGGTCGCGGCTGAGGGTGCGCGCGACGGTCACGGCGTAGCCGGTGCCCTTGTTCTCGGGTCCGTGGCCGGGATCGGCGGGGGGACCGAGGCCGGTCATGATCCGGGCGCGGGCGGCCACGGCCCGCCGTACCTCGACGCCGGAAGCGGCGATCTCGCGGATCAGCTCGCCCGCGGCGGCGTCGATCGGCACCGCTCCGGCCCGCAGCCCCGCCAGCGCCGGGGGCACTTCGCGCAGGCAGATCCGGTAGACCGTCTGCCGGTCGCCCGCGCGTACCTCGTGCGTGACCGCCCGATGCACCCAGTACGCCTCGTGCGACCCGACGAAGGACGTCTCGCGGCGGTGCCAGGCCGCGAGCACGCCGTCCGGGGACCAGTAGAGCTGGTGCAGCAGGTCCTGCCGGCTCTCACCGAAGTCCAGGTGGGAGGCCGAGGCGTACTTCAGCACCAAGATCCCGTCGAGGCCGCCCAGCCCGTAGCCGTACTCCTCGCAGCGCACCGGATCGGGCCCGAAGTGACCCACCAGCGACATCGGATGTCCTCCCCGCGATATCCATGTGATTAAGGTAAGGCTAGCCTAAATAGCTGTGCATATGTCCGGTATGCCCGGCATGCGCAACGCAACCGCTCGCTACGGAAAGACCTCTCCTCATGTCCCCTCGACCACCCTGGCGCCTGGCCGGCGCGCTGGCCTTCACGCTCGCCCTGCTGGCGGGCTGCGGCTCCTCCACCGCCTCCACCGGCGCGGCCGGATCGGAGGGCGCGGCCCAGACCCGGGTCTTCAAGGCCGACAACGGTGACATCGCCATCCCCGCCGACCCCAAGCGCGTCATCGCGACGGGCTACGCGGTGCCGGTGCTCATCGAGGCCGGGGCCTCTCTGGCCGGGATCTCGACCTGGCAGCGCGGCGTACCGCTGATGACGGACGCGGACCGCGCGACGTACGAGAAGCTGACCAAGGTCGCGGGCGAGACCGCCGCCGAGACCAACTACGAGGCCATCGCCGCCGCCAAGCCGGACCTGATCGTGATCGGCGTGCCCAAGCCGGTGCTCGCCGACGTGGACATGAAGCGGCTCGCGTCGATCGCGCCCACCATCCACATCGGTCCCACCGTCCCGGACGCCTGGCGCGAACTGTCCCGCCGCCAGTCCGACGCGGCCGGGCGGCTCTCCTACTTCGAGGCGGAGAAGGCGGCTTACGAGAAGAAGGCCGGTGAGCTGACCGGGAAGTACCGTGACGCGCTCAAGGGCCTGAAGTTCGGGCACGTCGGGTCGTACGGGGACGTCGCCAAGGGGACCTTCCAGCGCGAGTACGCCCGCTCCTGGGGCACCAACATCGCGCAGGACATCGGGGTGACCTACTACGGCGAGGTCAAGGAGAAGGGCGGCGGCAGCAAGGACGTCGCCGAATACTCCGCGATCGAGGAGCTTCCGGACAGCCTGGGCGAGGCCGACGTGATCACGTACTCCGTCCAGCCGGACGGCACGCCCAACGCGGCCATCAAGCACGTGCTCGAATCCAAGCTGTGGGCATCGCTGCCCGCGGTGAAGGCCGGCAAGGCGTTCCCGCTGCGGTACACCGAGGCCGCGACCTACCGGTCCGCGACGCAGACCCTCGACGCCATCGACCAGGCGCTCGCGCCGCTGGTGAAGCCATGAGCCACCATGCGACGGAAGATCGGTCCGACCCGCGGGAGAAGGTGGCCGCGCACCACCGGGCGGGCAGCGGCAACGTCCGCGTGCCGTACCCGATCGGCGTCCGGACCACCACGATCGCGGCCCGCCACGAGCTGACCCCGCGCATGCTGCGGCTGACCCTCGGCGGCCCCGGGCTCGACGGCTTCCACACCTACCAGGCCGACGACCACGTCAAGATCGTGTTCCCGGACGCGGACGGCACGCTGCGCGCCCCCGTCCCCAACGACCACCAGATGCTCGACTGGCCGCACCCCATGCCGCCCACCCGGAAGTACACGATCAGGCGCTACGACGCCGCGGCCCGCGAACTCGACCTCGACTTCGTGCTGCACGATGGCGGCCTCGCCTCCACCTGGGCGGAGAAGGCCCAGGTCGGCGATGCGGTGGTGATCGCCGGGCCGCCCGGAGCCAAGGCGTTCCCGCACACCTACGGGCACTACGTCTTCGCGGTGGACGCCACGGCGCTGCCCGCCGCCGCGCGCTGGCTGGAGGAGGCCCCGGCCGACGTCTCCGCCCACCTCGTGATCGAATGCGACGATCCGGCCGAACACGACTACCCGCTGCCTGCCGGGCGGCCCGGGGTGGAGATCGTCCGGCTGGTCCGGGACTCGGCTGGGTCCAGACTGGCCGACGTCGTGCGCTCGCTGGACCTGCCCGGCGGGGCCTTCCTGTTCGCGGCGGGCGAGGCGGGCGACATCAAGCCGCTGCGCGCGTGGAGCGCCGGACGGATGGACGCGCTGATCACCGGCTACTGGAAGCGCGGAGTAGCCGGGCTTGTCGAAGACTGACTCCCCGCGGCGGTTCGCCTTCCTGGCAGGGGGGGTGGTCCTGCTCGTCGTCGCGGCCGTCGCCAGCGTGAGCGTGGGCGCGCACGGCGTTCCGCTGGAGGAGGTGTGGCGGGCGCTGACCGCGTACGCGGGCACCGACGACCACCTGATCGTCCTTGACGTGCGGGGACCCCGGACGGTGCTCGGAATCGCGGTCGGCGCGGCCCTCGGCGTGTCCGGCGCGCTCATCCAGGCGATGACCCGCAACCCGCTGGCCGAACCCGGCCTGCTCGGCGTCACGTCCGGGGCCGGGTTCGCGATCACCCTGGGCGGCGCGCTGGGCCTCGGCGGGTCACAGCCCGCCCAGCTCACGCTGGCCGCCGTCGGGGCGGTGCTGGTCGCCGCGCTGGTCTACGCGGTCGGGCGTACGTCGCCGCTGCGGCTGGTACTGACCGGCCTCGCGCTCAGCTCAGTGCTCGCCGGGCTATCGCTCGGGCTACGGCTGATGCTGCCCGACGTCTTCGACGAGTACCGGTTCTGGTCGATCGGCTCGCTGGCCGGCCGCGAACAGGCCCCGCTGACCCTGCCGCTGCTGGTGATCGCCGGTGCGGTGCTCGGCGCGCTCGCCCTCAGCCGTTCGCTGGGCGCGCTGGCCCTGGGCGAACAGGTCGCCCACGGCCTCGGCGGCCACGTCACCCGCACCCGCGTGGTCGCCCTGCTCATCGTGACCCTCCTGGCGGGAGCCGCCACGGCGGTGGCCGGCCCGATCACCTTCGCGGGGCTCATCGTGCCGCACCTGGTCCGCCGCGCGGCGGGCGGCTCGGTCGGCTGGCTGATCGCCCTCACCGTGATCGTCGGCCCGGTTCTGCTGGTCGCCGCCGACGTCCTGGCCCGCGTCCTCCTCCCCACCGGCGAGGTCCCGGTCGGCGTGGTCACCGCCTTCCTCGGCGGCCCCGCCCTGATCTGGGCCGTCCGCCGCTACGGGACGGTGTCCCTGTGAAGGCGTACGTACTGCGCTTCGGACCGTACTCCGCGGCGGTCGACCGGCGTACCGCCGTCACCTTGGCCGCGCTGGTCGTGGCCGCCCTCGGGCTCGCCCTGCTCGGTTTGTGCCAGGGCGCGACCTGGGCCAGTCCCGTCGAGGTACTGCGCGCCCTGGCCGGACAGGGGGACGCCGTGGTCGTGATCACCGAGTGGCGCGCGCCGAGGGTGGCCGCCGCCCTGGTGTTCGGCGCGGCGCTCGGCCTGTCCGGCGCGATCTTCCAGAACCTCACCCGCAACCCCCTCGGCAGCCCCGACGTGATCGGCCTGGACTCCGGCGCCTACACCGGCGCGCTGGTCGTGATCACCATGCTCGGCGGCACGTCGGCGCAGCTCGCCGTGGGTTCGATCGTGGGCGGGCTGGTGACCGCCGCCGCGGTGTACGTACTGTCGGCGCGCGGCGGGCTCAGCGGCCTGCGGCTGATCGTGATCGGCATCGCCGTCAACGCCATCCTGGTCGCGCTGAACTCCTGGATCGTGCTCCGCGCCGAACTGGAGGTCGCCATCGCCGCCACCGCCTGGCACGCCGGTTCGCTGAACGGCGTCAACTGGGAGGACGTGCTGCTGCCGTTCGCCGTCATCGGCGTACTGGCCGCCGGCGCGCCCTTCCTGGCGCACGCGATCCAGCAGTCCGCGCTCGGCGACGAGGTCGCGATGACCTCCGGCGTGGACCTCCCCCGGCTGCGCCTGCTCCTCGTACTCGCCGGGGTCACCTGCACGTCCACGGTCACCGCCGTCGCGGGCCCGATCGCCTTCATCGCACTGTCCGCGCCGCAGATCGGCCGCAGGCTCGCGGGCGCGCCCGGCGTACCGCTCGCACCGGCCGCCCTGACCGGCGCGGTACTCCTGCTCGCCGCCGACCTCGCCGCGCAACTGCTGCTTGCCCCCATCTCGCTGCCGGTCGGGGTGGTCACCACGGTCATCGGCGGCTGTTATCTGATCTGGCTGCTCTATCGGGAGGTGCGGCGCGCATGACGTCCACCGGCGCGCGGCTCACCGCGCGGGAGATCACGCTCGGGTACGGCGAGCGCGTGGTGTCGGCGGGCCTGAACGTCGCCGTCCCCGACGGCGCCTTCACCGCCGTCGTCGGCGCGAACGCCTCCGGTAAGTCCACCCTGCTGCGCGCCCTGGTCCGCCTGCTGCGGCCGGAGGCCGGAGCCGTACTGCTGGACGGCAAGGACGTCCGCGGCTACCGCCCCAAGGCCATCGCCAGGGAGGTCGCCTTCCTGCCCCAGAACCTGCTCGCCCCCGAGAACATCGTGGCCAGACGCCTCGTCGCCCGCGGCCGATACCCCCACCAGACACCCCTGTCCACCTGGTCCCCCGCCGACGAACGGGCCGTGACGGACGCCATGGCGGCGGCCGGCGTCACCGACCTCGCCGACCGCCCGGTCACCGAACTGTCCGGCGGGCAGCGGCAACGGGTGTGGATGGCGATGGTCCTGGCCCAGGAGACCGGGCACCTGCTGCTGGACGAGCCGACCACTTTTCTGGACATCGCGCATCAGTACCAGTTGCTGGCCCTGCTGGCGCGGCTGCGCGACCAGGGGCGCACGATCGTGGCGGTACTGCACGACATCAACCAGGCGTGCCGGTACGCCGACCACATCGTGGCCATGAAGGACGGGAAGATCGTGGCGGAGGGGGCACCGGGGGAGGTCATCGACGCGGCGCTGGTGGAGGACGTCTTCGGGCTGCCCTGCGTCGTCGTACCTGATCCGGTGACCGGCACCCCTATGGTCGTTCCTACGCTTTGACTCTGGCCGGGGCCAGGCTCAGCAGGCCGCACCCGTAGGACTTGGCCCGGCCGATGCCGGTGGTCAGCGCGGCGGTGAACAGTTCGGGGTCGGTGACCACGAGATGCCCGTCGAACCGCACCGGATCGATGGTGATCTTCCTGCTCTCGCGGCGTTTTCCGATCAACCTCGGGGCCGGGCTGGGCGCCACGTCGGGGCCGCCCTGGCGGCTGACCGGGATCACGAAACCGTGCTGCTCGCCCTTGCCGATGAGCCATTCGAGCTGCTGGGCGGGCTGCCGCAGCGGTACGCGCTTGCGGTCTGTGCTGTCCTTGGCATGCGCGCAGCGCGTCGGATTGGCCATCAGCCGAAACGCGAACCTCCGGCCGGGCGCGACGGCGTCCAGCACCGGCTGTAGGGAACGTACCTCTGCCGCTTTGAGGAGGAGGTCGGTGGGGAGGCCGCTCCAGTCGGGTTCGGTACGACTCTGGACGTACTGGATGATGTGGCCGTTCGGGAGTGTGTCGATGCGCCACAGCACGCCGTGCTCACTGCGGAACGTACCGGTGGGCGGCATTTCGGGATAGCCGGACATCACCGTGCGGTGCATGTCGTGGACGTCGGCGACATCGCGGCGGAATGCGGCCGACCTGGGGTTGATGAGAAGCTTGGTCAGGAACACTGGCGCGCTCCTTCGCTCGTCAGCACCACTTCGCCGATCCGGACGGCCCGCGCGGCGAACCGCCGATCATTCGCACTGAAACTGACCGGCTGGTCGTACCGAACCTCCGCCCCGGCCATCCCAGGCGAACACTCGACCACCGTCCGCAGCGGCTCTGTGGGCTGGGGTCCTTCCCCCAGCCATCGGTGTCGCTTCAGGATCTCTTCGGCGGGCTGCGCTTCGGGCCCTTCTCCTGGTTCGAGCAGCGGACGGGCCGGAACGTACGCCTTACGCCCGAACGACAACGGCCAATGGGGGCTTCGTACGGCGGCGGCGACCCTGTCGAGCATGTTCACTTCGCCTTCCAGGACCACCAGAAAAAGCGCGTCGGCCAGGTAATACCGCTCGCTGATGACTGTGCGTGTGAGGTGCCCCTGATCTTCCGGACACGGTGCCAAGTAGGGTGCTGACTGGTCTGGGAAGGAAGGTTCGTGGCGGGGAAGAACTACTCAGAGGAGTTCAAGGACGAGGTCGTCAAGGCCGTCTTGGACGAGCGGTCGACGATCGGGCAGGCGGCCAAGGATTTCGGTGTATCGCGGGAGACCGTGCGGAACTGGGTGACCAGGGAGAAGCGCCGCCGGTCGGGGAACACCGAGCCGGCCCGGGATGCCGCGGAGCGTGCGAGGGTACGCGAGATGGAACGTCGGATCGCGGAACTTGAGCAGGAGAACGCCTTCCTGAATATATGCGCGGCCTTCTTTGCGAGGGAGCGGTAGCCGGTGAGAAGTTCTCGCTGATCCACGCGGAGGAGGCCAACTTCGGCCTGCCCATGATGTGCCGTCTTCTCGGGGTTTCGAGATCGGGGTATTACGAATGGCGGGATCGGCCGATGTCGGCCGGGAAGCGGCGTCGTGAGGACCTCAAGCCGTTGATCGAGGAGGTGTTCGCCGAATCGGGGCGGACGTACGGTTACCGGCGAGTTCATGCGGCGCTGGGGCGGATGGGGATCGAGGTCGATGATGAGCTGGTGCGGGCGTTGATGCGGGACCTGGGCCTGACGCCGGTGCAGGTCAAGCGGCGGCGTGGGCTGACGTCGCGGACAAGGCGGCCGGCCCGGTCCCGGACCGGTGGGCCGCGACTTCACCGCTGAGGAGCCCGGAGCCAAGCTGGTCGGCGACATCACCGAGATCAAGACCGGGGAGGGGCCGCTCTATCTGGCCACTGTCATTGATTGCTTTTCGAAGGCGGTGATCGGGTGGGCATTGGATGTGCGGTATCCGGCCGGTTTGGTGTGCGCAGCCCTCGACATGGCCGCGATGCGGGTAGATCTCCCCGTTGGAGCGATTTTTCACTCGGACAGGGGTGGTCAGTACACGTCTCACATGTACGCTGCCACGCTGCGCCGGCATGGTTTGAGGCAGTCGGTCGGGCGAACGGGGATCTGTTTCGACAATTCGATGGCGGAATCGTTCTTCGGCAAGCTGAAGACGGAGTTCGTTCATCATCGTAGCTTCACGAGCGTGACGGAAGCACGTACCGCTGTGATTAAGTATATTGAGGGCTTCTATAATCGTCGGCGCCTGCATTCCATGTTGGGATATCGGCCACCGCTGGAAGTTCTCGAGGAATGGTTCGGCAGGCGAGCCGCTGCATGATATAGCTCATTTACTTCGGTGTCCGGAAAACACAGGGCATGTCACTGGTGGTTGCCTTGCAGGTGGTGACAGGGGCGACCTACGATGAAGTTTGCGCGGCGACCAGCAGCTTAGTGTGTGGCTTGGCCGACTAGTTCGATCTCGATGGCCAGGACGCCGAGTGCTTCCTTCTCCGGGCCGTAAATCCGGCGGATGTTGGCGAGCTGCTGGTCGCGAGGGCTGGTCGGATTGACCGCCTCAGGGCCTTCGGTGTCTAGCAACTCTTCGAAGCTTCGGTAGCGGGCGACACGCTTCACCCTGGTGAGAGCGTCGTCTCGGCCACAGACGAAGCGAATGTGGTCGCCGGCCTTGAGGCTACGCAGATTAGGGTACTGAACGCGGACTTCGATGGTCTTGCGGCCGTCGGCGACGAGGTCGAAGTACCGGCGATAAAGGTTCATCTCGCGGGCGCGTACGCCCGCCTTCTTCGTTGGGCGAGCGGTCATGATCCGGTCAAGTTCCTGAGACGTGTACGAGCGGTAGAAGTGTTTCGGGTCGGCCAGCATCTTGGAGACGAGCCAGACCATGGCGTCGACGTAGGAGTCGACATCGCCGGGCCACTCGGTGACGTCCAGCATCCATGGGTGGGTGCCAGGCGGCGACGCTACCTTTCCTTCCCTGATAAGCGATTTGGATAGTTTCGCACCAGCGTCTGTGAGCACCATAGGAGTGAACACCCGCGGAGGTGGTACCAGACCGGGCAGGTGAGCGAAGGCCTCGTCGACGAGTTGGCATCCGTAGGCCCAGTCACCACCCTTGACCATGACCGATAGGGTGATGTGGTCACGGGCGGCCAGGCGTTCTTTGATTAGGTTCCGATAGAGCGTCGCAAGGTCGAGATAGGCACTGGTGTCGGAAGTGATTGCTACTCTATAGTCCCCATGTTCGGTACAGACGGCCGAGAAGTCCGCGCCCCAGGATCCCATCTTCAGCAGTCGCGTTCGCTCGGCCCGCTTTTCAGCCCAGCCGCACTCGGGGCACGGCAGTCGAATATGGACCTGCCCATGCGAGGGGGCCAGCGGCCAGCGGATTTGTTCGAGCCGTCCGAGGGTGGCGAGAAACTCACCCCGGAAGGCCGGGTCGGCCTGCCGGCGCGAGTAGGTCTCGATCTCGTAGTCGACACCTGTGGCGTCTGCCAGCGAGTCGAACATTGCCCGATAGTACTTGCCGATCAGATCATCCACGCCGTGCTCGCCCAGGGCGTGGAAATAGGCCTGCTGATAGGCATGGTGTGTTTCGGGGGCGAGTTGGATGTCGTATGGCGCATTGTCCAGAGCCCCGAATCGTACCACCGCGTCCACGTTGAACGTCCGCTTTGTCGCTTTGGCGAGCAGAAACGCGGCAGTCTGGACCAGCGAGGTGCCAAGGTGAGGCGCGCCGTTGATCTGGGTGCCGACACAGAAGGCCACTCGTTCTGGGTTTGCGGCCTGTAGTCGGGGGCGAACCATGTCAATGGTGCGTAGCATCGCGTTGGCCAGCACGTTGTTCGGGCTGATGATCTCCACATTGTTGCTACGGTCGTCCATCGCCCCTCACAGGGTCAGGTCGTTGGCACGGGAAGCTGGGCGATCATGAAATCGACGCGGCGGCCGCTTTCATCGGCAGGGACGAAGATGGGCCGGTAGCCGGCGTTGTAGTAGCCCTGGATGATCAGCTCGTGGACACGGCGGATCTCGCGCTCCTTGGCCCATACTAGATCATCTTCCGAATTGAAGTCGTCCAGCGGGTCGAGTACGAACACCGCTTCGTAGCGATAGATCCGGGCCGCTTCCTCTAGTTCCGGATAGGGGCCAAGGCCGAAGAAGGCGTCCCAGCCGTACCCATCGGGTATCCCGCGGTTGTAAAAACGCAGCCCGAATTTGTGGTCGGAGTACTCGGCGATGAAGGCCTCCAGCACGTCACGGGAGTAGCTGCGGCGGTCCCCCACCTGTAGGTGCCGACCGAGTCGGTCGCGGTGCTTGCGGTAAATCTCTCGTGCAGGCTCGCCTTCGGTCGCTGGGATGCCACGGGTGTGCAGCTCGGTGAGCACGCCCTCCTTGCCGGCTGATGGGCCACCTGTAACGACATAGCGGCGCGGTGGCGTGTTCGGATCGAGCAGGGCATCAAGGCTCACAGAATGGTCACTTTCTCCTCGAAGGCTTGCTGGTGCTCAGATGGATGGGCGGACAACGCCTGCAGCCATTCGGTGATGAGCGCGCGACCGGTGACGCCCGCCTCTAGTCGCATAGCGAAGTCGGCCAGGCCTCCAGCGGGGTCGGCCAATTCGGCGAGGAGGAGGTTCTGGGTGGGGGTGAGTGACGGTGTCCACCCAGCGTAGGTGGCAATCTCCAGCGGACTCAGTCCCACTGCTGCGTGTAGAACGTTGGCGCCGTAAGCACTGTGGTAGCGGGCCACGGCTGTGAGAACCAGGGCGTGTCGCCACAGCGCCCGCATGGCCGCCTGGTCGGCCTCAGCCTGTGGGGCGCCCATGCTGACCAGGCGCGCAACTGTCAGCAACTCGGCCCGCAGCAGGTAAACCGCACCCCATAGCACTGCCACAGCGTGCTGGTGCTCGGTAGCCTCCCAAGCGAATACATCCTCCGGCAGATGCAACGGACCGGAAGGAGCGTGCAATCTGGGCGCAGTGGCGTGTCGGGCATCGAATTCTTCACTGTCACGACGCAGTTGCCATGCCACCAGCGCAGCCAGCTTTGGCTCGATGCGCTTGCGGAAGTGGTTCACCTCGTACCCGGAGGCCATGGCCGCCGCTCGACGGCGGGCGGTCAAGGTGGCCCCAGAGGTCGTCGCCTCCGCTCCGAACAACAGTCGCACGGCCGGGGCGAGCTCGGCGTTCTCGAAGCGATCAAGCTGCTCGCGCAGTAGACCGTCCAAAGCTCGTGCCCGACTGGCCCCATCCTTCGGATGCGACGCGCGTGCGTGCACGCCATGCAGGCCCAGCAGCGCCGGGCCGCACAGCTCCACCCTGAGGGGCAGTCCGCCGCGCAACAGCGCTCGGACTTCGGCGGGCAGTGTGTCGGTGGCCGTACTGACGACTCCAATAGGCCGCATGAGGCTAGTGTCGCAGAGATACCCAGTAAATGCCCAGTCTCATGACCAGAAAATACCCTCTTTCTCAGGGCTGGCCCTCTTCGGTCATGAGCATGACGGTGGTGGAGGTCCGCGTATCGCGGAGGTCGGGTCCGGCAAGGTGAGGCTGCTGGTCGGGGGTCAGTGGCGGACTTGGTAGCGGAGGTGGAGGGCGCGGTGGCCCTGGAGGACTACGGGGTCTTGGAGGAGGTGGTGGGCGCCGGGGAGGCCGGCGAGGTAGGGGATGCCCTCGCCGAAGATGACGGGGACGAGGCTGACGCAGACCTCGTCGACCAGGCCGAGTTGGAGGGCTTGGCGGGCGATGTCGGCGCTGGCGATGCAGATGTCCTTGCCGTTGGCGATCTGCTTTGCGCGGGTGATGGCGGGTTCGACGCCGTTGACGAAGGTGGTTCGGGGCCACGGGGTGGTGTCGCTGGGGGGCTGGTGGGTGACCACGACTACGGGGGCGCCCACCGGGTGGCTGTCGCCCCAGCCGTTCGCGATGTCGAAGAGGCGGCGGCCGGCGATCAGGGCGCCGGTGTTGGTGGTGAACTCGCGGAGGAGTTCGGCGCTGGTGGGATCGACGTTGAAGGAGACGTGGTCGTTGGCGCTGGGGACGGTCACGTCTCCGGCGCCGTACCAGTCGAAGAGTTCCGCGGGCTGGTCGGTCGGGTCGGCGATGAAGCCGTCGAGGGACATCGTCATGTGGGTGTAGACCTTGGTCATAGCCATCCTCTTCTACGCAAGTTGACTTGCTTAAGGCAAGCATGCTGCACTCTAGCAAGTCAAATGGTATGGTCGTGGTCATGCGCACACGTGAGTACGGGCAGTTCTGTGGGCTGGCTCGCGCCGCTGAGCTGCTTGGGCAGCGTTGGACCATGCTCATCCTTCGTGACCTGCTCGTGGGGCCGCGACGATACTCGGATCTGGCGGCGGGGCTGCCGGGCATCCCGACCAATGTCCTGGCCGCGCGGCTGAAGGAGCTGGAACAGGACGGGCTCGTCGTACGGCAGGCGCGGGGTGGGGGCGACCGGGCGATCGTCTATCAGGTGACGGGGCGGGCGGAGGAGCTGGTGCCCGCGCTCGACGCGCTCGCGAGTTGGGGGGCCGCCGGGATGAGGGTGCCCAGGGAAGGCGAGGTGGTCACGGAGGCGGCGCTGGTCACGGCGTTGCGGGTGGCGGCGGCGGGTGGGAGGCCGCCTGGTGTGCGTCGTGCGGTGACGTACGTGGTGCGGGCCGGTGAGGCCGTCGCGCACGCGATCGTGAGCGGTACGCGCGTCACCGCCGGGCCTGGGGAGCACCCGGCGCCGGACCTGACCATCGTCGCCAGGTCAGGGCCGGGATTTCGGGAGATGCTGGCCGGTACGCTCGGTGCCGATGAGGCCGTTGCCGAAGGTGTCATCGAAGTCAGCGGTGACAAGGCTCTCCTGGCCGAGTTCGCCGCCACGTTCCGCGTCCCCTACTCGCCGTCCCTCACGGGACCCGCCGCGTGATACTGACGGATCAGCCAGATGTCCCCGACCCGCTGGGCGACGATGGAAAGGCGTACTGAAACGGTGTTCCCGGTGGGGGCGGTGAAGGTCACGTTCGCGAAGCCGGCCGCGATTCCGTCGTGCAGCGGCTTCGTCCGCAGTACCTCCAGGTGTGCTTTCGTGCCTTCGGCGACATTGTTGTAGTACTCGGAGATCTCGGCCCGGCCGAAGAGCAGCCGGGGGCTGATGCCCTGGAACAGGGCGTCCTCGGTGAAGAGCGCGGCGAGGTCGGACGTCCGGCGGGCGTTGAAGGCGCTTCGCCAGCGCTCCATGAGGCCGGCGATGGCGTCGTACGCGCCGTTGTGAACGATCTCGTGTTGCCATTCGTCGCGGGGTTGGGTGTGGAGGTGCCAGTAGTGGTCGGCGATGGTGTCGGGGGCGAAGGGGGTGCCGGGGGCGACGGGGGCGGGGATGGTGACGCTGGCGGCGTGGAGGCCGGAGGGGCCGTATTCCTGGTGGAGGAGGGTGACCAGGGTGCGGACTCCGGCTTTGCCGAGGGAGAGGCTGACGTAGTCCGGCTTCGGTTCGGGCATGCCGCCGGTGATGATGATCGAGCCGGTGCCGCGGCGGGCCATGGCGGGGGCGAGGTGGGCGGCGGCGGTGAGGGCGCCGACCACGTTGACGGCCCAGGCGTTCAACTGGGTACTTGCTGATGACTGGCCGGGGTGGTCGGGCTGGATGAGGGCCGCGTTGTAGATCAGGGCGTCGGGGAGGCCGAGTTCGTCCACCGATCTGTCGAGGGCGGCGCGGAGGGCGGGCTCGTCGGTGCTGTCGGCGATCAGGGGCAGGACCGGTACGTCGAAGGGGGCGAGGGCCTTGGCGGTGTCGGCGAGGGTTGCCGGGTTTCGGGCGATGAGGGTGATGGGCAGGCCCTCGCGGGCGAAGCGGCGGGCGACCGATCGGCCGACACCCGGACCTGCTCCGATGACAACTGCTCCCGGCATTACCGGCTCCTTCGCTGGAAGATGTCCCACCAGCGGGACGTTAAGGTGTCACATCCATGTGAAGGTCAAGCTCGGTCCGGAGGAGCCACATGCAGATCGGTGCCCTGGCCCACAGGACGGGGGTCAGCAAGCGGCTGCTGCGCTACTACGAGGAGCAGGGACTGCTCCGGCCGGTACGCCTGGCGAACGGCTACCGGGAGTACGCCGAGTCGGACGTCACCGCCGTGCGCCACATCCGTGCCCTGCTGGACGCCGGTCTGCCCACCGTGGTCATCGCGCGGCTGCTGGACTGCGTCCATGACGACGGTGAGCGGCTGGTACCGGCCGCCTGCCCCGGAATGGTGGACAACCTGCGGCGGGAACGCCGCCGGATCGCGGCGACGATCGACCGGCTTCAGTCGTCTCAGCAGGTGCTCGACGGCATGCTCGCCGTCGCCCTGCGATCATCGGCGGGACAGGGTGAGCCGGCGTCGTAGCGGGTCGATCGCGGCGATGACGACGGTGAGTTCGTCGCCGACCTGAGCCTCGGCATCGGGGATGAGACCTTCGACGCCGTCGGCGACGCGGACAAGGACGCCGAAGGGCGCCACCCTGACGACCGGGCCGTGCAGGATCTGGCCGACATGGGCGTGGCGGGCGAACGGCTGGAACGGGTCGGGCTGAGTGGCGCGCAGGGACAGGCGGGCCTCGCCGTTGTGGGTGGTGAAGATGATGAATTCGCAGGTGATGTGCTGTCCCACAGAGACGGCCTCCTCGAAGGGGGACCAGGACAGCTCGGGGATGGTGATGAAGCCGACGCCGGGGAAGACGGGATGGCCGGGGGCGTCGTCCAGATCGACGAAGACGCCGAAGTTCTCGATGGCCGCCACGGTGCCGGACAGGCGTTCACCTGGGCGTAGGGCCTTGAGATAAGCCCATAGATCGGGGTTTTCCGTGGCGGATCGGGAGAGCCAGACCTGGCCCTCTCGCAGGTCGATCACTTCGGCGGCGACCCGGCCGCCGACTTCGAGGAGGTCGGCGGCCGAGTGGCCGAAGGACCGCCAGGAGCGATCGAGTGCGCCGATGACGCCGATCGGGGCGCGGGGGAAACCGTCGAGAAGCACGGTCGTGTGCGATCGGGTGATCTCCGTGACGGTTCCGGTGAGGACATCGCCGACGTGCACGGTCCTGAGGAATGCGGTGAGGGGGGATTCCGCATCCATGGTCAGCGCACGGCCTGCTTGACCAGCGCGCTGATCTGCGCCTGGATCTCCGGGGTCACCTCGGTGAGGGCGAAGGCGACCGGCCACATCGCGCCGTCGTCCAGCTTGGCCAGGTCGCTGAACCCGAACGTCGCGTACCGCGTCTTGAACTTCGCCGCGCCCTGGAAGTGGCACAGGATCTTGCCGTCCAGCGCGTAGGCGGGCATCCCGTACCAGAGCCTCGGGGCGAGGTCGGGGGCGCTTTCCATGACGACGGCATGGATCTGCTGGGCCATGGTCCGGTCCGGCTCCTCCATTTCGGCGATCTTGGCGAGCATGTCCCGCGCCGCCTCGGCGGCCTTGTCCGCGCGCGAGCCGCGCCGCGCCGCCTTCTTCTGCGCTTGGGCGTGCTCCTTCATCGCCGCCCGCTCTTCAGCTGAAAACCCCTCATATGTGCTGTTCATGGCATAAATTCTGCCTCAGCGGGACGCCTGCTCGACACTGTGGACGAACGCGCGGACCAAGTCGGTCGCGGCGGCGGCCTGAGCTACGGTCGGCCGATGACGATCGCGTACGAATGGCGGGGCCGTTTCGAGAACGACGCGCTCAACGCGCTGCACGCCGATGGGTTCGGCCACGCCGTGCTCCAGGACGACTGGTGGGCCCAGGTCAACCGGCACAGTCTCGGCTGGGTCTGCGCCACGGAGGACGGCGAACTCGCCGGTTTCGTCAATGTGGCCTGGGACGGCGGCGTCCACGCCTTCATCCTGGACACGCTGGTGGCGGCGCGGCACCGGCGGCGCGGGATCGGTACCGAACTGGTCGCGGTGGCCGCGGAACAGGCCAGGGCGGCGAAGTGCGAGTGGCTGCACGTCGACTTCGACGATGAACTGACCGACTTCTACTTCTCCGCCTGCGGGTTCCGGCCGACGAAGGCCGGTCTGATCCCCCTGTGAGAGCCGGGCCGGGCGAGGGGCCACAGCCCCTCGCCCCAAGAACTCAGCCGGTGAGGTAAAGCTGCTCGAAGTGGGCGTTGCCGAAGGAACGGCCGGAGGCGTCCTGCTTGGGCCAGCCGGCCACCTTGGCGTGGTGGGCGTTCACGACGTTGGCGAAGAACGGGATGATCCAGCCGCCGCGGTCGAACTGGATCTGGTACATCTGCTTGGTCAGCTCGGCCCGCTTGGCCTCGTCCACCGTGGACAGCGCCTTGTCGTGCAGGTCGCGCAGCGCGTCCAGGTCGGCCTTGGGCATGTGGGTCAGGGTGGTGCTCTCGCTCAGGTCGGTGAGGGCGAGCAGGGTCAGGTAGTTGCCCTGCGCGGGCCACTTGTCCACCGAGAACGGCCAGCTGTGGAACTGCGGCCCGAACAGCGTGGCGGTGTCCACCTGGCGGACCTTGATGGTGATGCCGATCTCGGCCGCGTTGTTGGCCAGGACGGTCGCCATCGACACGGCCTCGGCGGAGACCGGCCCGGCCACCAGCTCGACCGTGATGTTCTCCTTGCCTGCCTCCTTGAGCAGCGCCTTGGCCTTCTCGATGTCGCGCTTGCGGGTCAGCTCGGTGGGGTAGCCGGGGGCGTACGGCTCGGGCAGGTCGTAGGCGACCCGGCCGTGGCCGGACACGCACGAGCTGAGCGCCTGCGCGCGGTCGATGGCCAGGCGCAGCGCCTGCCGGACCCGCACGTCGTCGAACGGGGGTTCTTCCATGTTCATGTAGATGCCGGTCCACGCGCCGGTCTCCGACTCCAGCAGCTTGAGCTGCTGGTGCTGGCCGATCAGCGGGATCTGCGCGAACTGCACCATGTTGATGGCGTCCACCTGGCCGGTGACCAGCGCGTTGATCCGGGCGGAGTCGTCGTTGATGACGTTGACGACGAGTTCGTCCAGGTACGGCTTGCCGCCCAGTCCGGCGGGGGCCGCGGAGTCGCTGGGCTCGGACTCGCCGTCGGCGTTCCAGTAGTTGGCGAACCGCTCGCACACCCACTGCCGGTTCGCGGTGAAGCTCTTGTACTTGAACGGCCCGGTGCCCACCGGGTTCCTCGGGTCGAAGTCCACCGGGACGATCTTGTGCGGGCTGGCCAGCGCGTAGTGGAAGGTGGAGTTCGGCCGGAGGAGCTTCATCCGGATGGTCCGCTTGTCCACCTTCTTGATCTCATCCAGGTCCACGTACGGCTTGAACTTGCCGACCGTGACCGAACCCGTCTGGGTGAAGGTGCGCTTGAAGGTGAAGATGACGTCGTCGGCGTCCAGCGTCTTGCCGTTGTGGAACTCGATGCCGTCCTTGACGCGGATGGTCCACTCGTCACCGGCCTTGTTCGGCTCGATCAGCTCGGCCATCGCCAGCCGGTACTGGAGGTCGTTGCTGAAGTCGGCGAGCTGGTCGTACAGGACCCTGGCCATGAAGCTCACCGGCGCGCTGTTCAGCAGCACGGGGTCGAGGGTGTCGGAGCCCTTCGCGCCGCCGGTGGCGACGGTGAGCCGCCCGCCGCGGGTCGGCTTGCCCGCCGGGCCCGCGCCGGTGGCGGCGGGCTGGGCGCCGCCGCTCCCGCACGCGGCGAGCAGTTCCATCGCGGCGGCGGACATGCCGAGCGCCGCGGCCGTGCTCAGGAACCCGCGCCGGCTCGGCCCCTGGTTCATTCGTTGGGTCATGTGGGGTCCTCCAGTGACAGGGGGAGTCGGGACGGATCACCGGTAGGCGCGGCCGACAGTTCGGGCGTCGCCGCGATGAGATCCCTGGTGAACTGATCGCCAGGACGGTCGAGCACGTCATCGACGGGCCCGCCCTCGACGATCCGCCCGGCGCGCATGGCGACGACGTGGTCCGCCACCGCGCGGACGAGTCCGAGGTTGTGCGTCACGAACAGCAGGGCGAGCCCTTCCTCGTCCTGCAGCCGGCGCAGCAGCCGCACGATCGACGCCTGTACCGAGACGTCCAGCGCCGAGGTGACCTCGTCGCAGATCAGCACCTCGGGGCGGCAGACCAGGGCCCGCGCGATGGCCACGCGCTGCCGTTCGCCGCCGGAGAGCTGGTCGGGGTAGGACGTGGCCACGGCGGGTGAGAGCGAGACGCGTTCCAGTACGTCGGAGACCTCGGCGCCCGCCTTGGTGGCGGACATGCCGAACAGCACCTTCAGCGGCTCGCGCAGCGTCTCGCCGATCGAGCGGCGCGGGTTCAGCGAGTTGTAGGGGCTCTGGAAGATGTACTGGATCGCGCGGCGCGACTCGCGCGAGCGATCCCGCGTGCGGGTCGCCAGCGGCGCGCCCCGGAACGTCATCGTGCCGGTGTGGTTCTTGTGCAGCCCGATGACGCAGCGGGCCAGCGTGGTCTTGCCGGACCCGGACTCGCCCACCAGGGCCAGGCACTCGCCCCTGGCCAGCGTCAGCGACACGTCGTGCAGCACCTGCTTGCGCCCGTGGAAGGCGTCCACGCCGGTGACCTCCAGCAGGACCTCGCCGCGCCCCCCGGTACGCCCGGCCGCCAGGGCGGGGGCCGGGGCGGCGGGCTCGGCCGCGAACCGGGTGGCGTGCAGGCAGCGGGCGATGTGCCCGGGGGCGATCTCGACGGGCTCGGGGACGGTGGTGGCGCAGGCGGGGTCGGCGTGCTTGCACCGGGGGTGGAACGCGCAGCCGCCGGGCCGCCGTCCGGGCATCGGGGTGTCACCGGGGATGGCGGTCAGCTCGCGGCGTTCGGAGACCTGGGGGACCGCCGCGATCAGGGCGCGGGTGTAGGGGTGGACGGGCGCGCCGAAGATCGTGGCACTCGGGCCGGTCTCGACGATCCGCCCGGCGTACATGACCATGACGCGGTGCGCGAGCCCGGCGACCACCGCCATGTCGTGCGTGACGTAGAGCGCGGCGACCTGGTGGGAGGCGCACAGGTCGCGCACGGTGGCGAGGACCCGGGCCTGGGTGGTGACGTCGAGCCCGGTGGTCGGCTCGTCCAGCACGATCACCCGGGGCCGCAGCAGGAACGCCAGGGCCAGCGTCACGCGCTGCTGCTGGCCGCCGGAGAGCTGGTGGGGGAAGCGGGCCAGGAAGGCGTCGCTGTCGTCCAGGCCGACCTCGCGCATGGTGGCCTTGATGCGTGCGTCCCGGTCGGGTTCGGGCATGTCCGGCCGGTGGAACTCGAACAGCTCGTCCAACTGGCGGCGCAGCCGCAGCGCGGGGTTCAGCGCCATGGCCGGGTCCTGCGGCACGTACGCGACCGAGCTGCCGCGCAGCTTGGCGAGCTGCCCCGGGCCGAGCCCGACGACCTCCCGGCCGTCCAGCACGATGCTGCCGCCGGCGATGCTCGCGCCCCGCCGGGCGTCGCCGAGCAGCGTGACCCCCGCGGTCGTCTTGCCCGAGCCGGACTCGCCGACCAGCCCCAGCACCTCGCCCGCGGCGATCTCGAAGTCGATGAGATCCACGACGTCCACGCCGCGCCCGTCCAGATCGACGCGCAGGCCCTTCACCGTTACGGCGGTCACACGGTCACCTCCTTGGGCGCCTCTTTGGCCGTCTCGGCCGGTGAGACCCGTGCCACGGTACGCGCGAAGCCCTCGGCCATCAGGTTGGTGCCGAACGTGAAGGCCGCGACGCACAGCGCGGGGACCACGACGCCCCACGGTTGCAGCGCGAGGCCCTGGTAGTTCTCCCGGATCATCAGGCCCCAGTCGGCGGCGGGCGGCTGGAGGCCGACGCCCAGGAAGCTCATCGTGGTCACGATGCCGATGGACCAGGTCAGCCGGAGCCCGAACTCGACCATCAGCGGGGTCATCACGTTGGGCAGCACCTCGCGGCGCACGATCCGCAGCCGGGACGCGCCCAGGGTCTCCGCCGACTCCACGAACTCGCGGGCGACGACCTCCTTGGCCGCGCCGTACGCGACCCGGGCGACCTGCGGCACCCAGGCGATGGCCACGATCAGCGGCATCAGCGCCAGTTCGGCCTGGGCCATCGAGACCAGCAGCAGGATCAGCACCATCGGGGGGAAGGCGCGCAGCACGTCCATGGCCCGCATCAGGATCTCGTCCACCGCGCCGCCGCTGTAGGCGGCGGTCATGCCGATCGCCGAGCCGACGCCGACGCCGAGCAGCGTGCCGACGAACGACACCCACACGATGCTGCGCCCGCCTTCGAGCACCCGTGACAGCACGTCCTCGCCGAGGTAGTCGGTGCCGAGCAGGGCGAGGGAGGACGGCGGCTGGTACGGGGCGCCCACGATGGCGCTGTACGAGTGCGGCGCGAGCAGCGGCCCGATCGCGATGATCAGCAGGATCAGGCCGGTCAGCACCAGCCCGATGCGCATCCGTGGTTCGCGCAGGCAGCGCCGGAGCAGTGCCGTGTTCACTGGCCGGCCGTTCTGAGGCGGGGCGTGACGTACACCGTCAACACGTCTCCGAGAAGGTTGAAGATCACGTAACAGGCCGCGAACACCAGGCACACCATCTGGATGACCGGGAAGTCCCGGTTGTTCACGGCGTCCACCAAGGTGGTGCCGAGCCCCGGATAGTTGAAGACCTGCTCGACGACCACGACGCCGCCGGTCAGGTACGCCAGCGCGAGCGCGGTGCCCTGGATCGCGGGCACCAGCGCGTTGCTCAGTACGTGCCTGCGCAGCACCACCCGCTCGGGAACGCCCTTCAGCCGGGCGATCCGCACGTACTCCGACTCGTACACGTCGATCACCGAACCGCGCACCAGCCGGGACAGGTACGGCAGCACGCCGAGCACCAGCGCGGCCACCGGCAGCACGAGTTGGGCGGGCTGCCCGAGCGGGTTCTGACCCGGACCTAGTAGAACGGTCCCAGGGAGCAGTCGCAGCACCGAGGTGGAGAAGAGGATGACGAGCAGCAGGGCGATGATGGCCTCGGGCAGCGCGGTGAGCCCGAGCGTGACGACGAGCATCGCCTTGTCGAACCTGCGGTCCCTGCGCCGCCCGGCCAGCGCGCCGACGAACACCGACAGCGGCACGACGATGGCGGCGGACAGGACGACCAGCACGGCCGAGTTGATCGCCCGGTCGCCGATCAGCCCGGCCACCGGCTCCCTGGTCACCAGTGACTGGCCGAGATCGCCGGTCACGATGTGGCCCAGCCAGCTCAGGTACTGGGAGATGATCGGCCGGTCCAGGCCGAGTTCGGCCCGTAGGGCGGCCACGCTTTCAGGAGTCGCGTCGTGCCCTAGTACCGCCCGCGCGGGGTCGCCGGGCAGAATCTGCGTCGCGGCGAACACCAGCACCGATACCAGCAGCACGACGGCGGCGCCCAGCAGCAGTCTGCGTGCTAGCCATAGCCGCCGGGAGCCCGAGAAGCGTCCGTCCAAGTCTGGTCACCTCCTGCCACCCGGTAGTTCAGGAGAATGGCCCTCTCTGTTGTTACTGTCAACACCTTTGGGGATACGGTTCGGCTGCATGGAGATGGAGATCGAACGGGCGGCGGCGGAGGACGCGCCCGGGATCGTCGGCATGCGCAGGGCCGCGGAGGAATGGCTGGCCGGGCAGGGCATTTGGCAGTGGCCGCCGGGACTTCTGACGTCTGCGCAGGTAGAGGCACAAATAGCCACGCATGAATGGTACGTGGCGCGGGCAGGGGACGGCCGGCTGGCCGGGGCGTTCCGGCTGGTCTGGTCCGATCCGCGGGTGTGGCGGGAGCGGGACGCGTTCGCCGCGTACGTCCACGGGCTGATGGCCGACCGCGCCTTCGCGGGGGCCGGAGTGGGGGCCCGGATCCTCTCCTGGGTGGCCTGCCGGGCCAGGGAGAAAGGGGCCCGCATGGTCCGCCTGGACTGCGTGGCGAACAACCCCCGCCTGCGCCAGTACTACGTGGACCTCGGCTTCAGCGAGGTCGGACGGCAGAAGCTGAACGAGCGGTGGACCGCCGTGCTGCTGGAGCGGAGGCTCGGTCTCGGGTGTTGACATCCACAACAGGTCGCTCACATACTCGAATCCGCTCCCGTGTGACGCCGTGTGTCACGGATCGTCACCGCGACCGGTTCCCACAGTGATCGGAGTTCCGACGTGCAGAAGATCTACGTCCTCTACAAGCTGAAGCCCGGAGTGTCGCCCGAGGAGTACATCGAGTGGTCCAAGACCGTCGATCAGGCGATCACCAGCAAGCAGAAGGGCGTGCAGAGCTTCCGCGTCTTCCTGCTGGACGGCGCGCGCGGCAAGGAGTCCCCCTGGGACGTCGTCGAGGACATCGAGGCCGACTCCTGGGACGCCTGGGAAGAGGTGCTGAAGCAGCCGGCCATGGAAGCGGTCGTGGAGGGCTTCCGCAAGTACGCCGAGCGCGACTCCTCCATCGCGATCTACGGCCGCGAGATCCTCTAGCCGGGCCGGGGAGGGCGTGGGCATGACCTCGACACCGGGCGACGACGTCGGATTCTCCCTGGGCGCGCCGAACGACCCGGATCTGCTCGTACCGTTCGCCCAGCAGGCCGAACGACTCGGCTTCACCGGCCTGTGGACGCAGGACACGGTGAACGCCGCCAACTACTCCCTGGACGGTCTGCACGTGCTGTCCTACCTGGCGGCGGTGACCGAGCGGCTGCGGCTGGGCATCGGCGTGCTGTACTCCGGCCGGCGCAACCCCGCCGTCGCCGCCCGTGAGCTGGCCACCATCGACCAGCTCTCCCGCGGCCGGCTCATCGTCGGCCTCGGCGTCGGCAACGCCTACCACCGCGAGGCCCTGACCTCCCTCGGCATCCCGATGGACCGGCCCGTGCGGCGCATGGTGGAGGGCATCGGCGTGATGCGCGCGCTGTGGAGCCAGGAGGAGGCCGGGTACGACGGCGAGCTGTACTCCTTCACCGGCGTCCGCTCCCAGCCCAAGCCGGTGCAGAAGCCGGGGCCGCCGATCTGGATCGGGGCGCGGGCCGAGCAGGCGCTGCGCCGGGCCGTGCGGATCGCCGACGGCTGGACCGGCGCCGCCCCCGCCGCCAACGCCGACTTCATGGACCAGCTCGCCATCATCCGGCGGGCCCTTGACGAGCAGGGCCGCGACCCCGCGAGCTTCACGATCTCCAAGAGCGTCTACATCGCGGTGGAGGACACCGTGGAGCGGGCGCGGGAGAAGCTGGTGCCGGTGTTCCAGCGGTCGTTCGGCGGCAACCCGGTGTACGACGCGGACGGCATGGCCGACCGGGTCGCGGTGTTCGGCCCGCCGGAGCACTGCGCCGAGCGGCTGACCGAACTCGCCGACGCGGGGGTGCGCGAACTGATCCTCTATCCCATGTACGACCGGATGGAGCAGGCGGCGGCCTTCGCCGAGGTGGTCGCGTCCTTCGCCAAGGCGCGGCGCGGATGAGCGCCGGCCCTGTACTCCTGGGCTACGTCGATCGGCTCAGCGTCGCGGCGGGCGAGGAGATCCGGCTCATGGTCAGCGCCACCGCCGACTACGAGGTGGAACTGCTGCGCCTGATCCATGGCGCGGAGGACGCGCGCGGGCCCGGCGTCCGTCAGGAGGTCGTGGACCTGCCGATCGGCGCCCGGAAGGGACGCGTGCAGCCGGTGGCGTCCGGTTCGTACCTGCGTGCGCCCGCGCACCCGGCGCTGGACGTGGACGCGTTCACCGTCACCGCATGGATCATGCCGACCATGCCCGCGAGCGGCGAGCCGCGCGCGATCGTGGCCCGCAGGGACCTCGGCGAGCGGCGCGGCTGGGCGCTCGGCCTGACCGGCGACGACCACCTCGCGGTCTGGGCCGGTTCCGGTGACGCGCCGGTCGCGGTGACCGACCGGCCGGTCCCGGTGGGCCGGTGGACGTTCGTCGCCGCCGCGTTCGGCCCGGACGGCGTCACCCTGACCCAGGTCCCGGCGCCGGAGTGGCCGGTCGGGTCCTGGCGGGCTTCGGCCCGGCACGAAGGGCCGGTGGAGTACGCCGCCGTGGGCGTTGAGCCGCTGGTGGCGGCCTGGCGCGGCGGCGGGCGGGCCGAGGCGCAGTTCGACGACCGCGCCGCGGCGCACTTCAACGGCCGGATCGACCGCCCCGCCCTGTACGCGGGCGCGGCCACCCCGGAGGCCCTGGCCACGGCCGACCCCGAGCGGTTCGGGCTGCCCGAGTTGGTCCGCTGGCGGCCGGGGCAGAGCCCGCACGGCACCCGCGTGCCCGACGACGGGCCGCACGCGCTGCACGCCGAGGCCGTCAACACCCCCTCGCGCGGCGTGCCCGGCGCGAACTGGACCGGCGGCGAGATCGACTTCCGGCTCGCCCCCGCCGAGTACGACGCGCTGCACTTCCACGACGACGACCTTTCCGACGCGGGCTGGGACCCCTCGGTCGTGCTGCGCCTGCCCGCCGCGCTGCGCAGCGGCGTCTACGCCTTCCGGCTGCGCGCGGGCGAGGACGAACTGCGCATACCGTTCTTCGTACGCCCGGCCCGCGGCACCACCACCGCGCGCGTCGCCGTCCTCATCCCGACCTTCACCTACCTCGCGTACGCGGGCTCGCACAGCAGCATCGAGAAGGTCGGCCCCGAGGGCCTGGACTACCCGGTGACGCCACAGCATGTGTGGGCCGCCGAGTACAAGATGTGCAGCCTGTACGACCTGCACCGGGACGGCAGCGGCTGCTACTACGCCTCGCGGCTGCGCCCGCTCACCACGCTCACCCCCAACTACGCGGGTCCGTTCGGCCTGTGGAACCTCAGCGCCGACCTGTGCCTGATCGACTGGCTGGAGCACGAGGGCATCGGTTACGACATCGTCTGCGACGACGACCTGCACACCGAGGGCGTGGCCGCGCTGTCGGAGTACGACGTGGTGCTCACCGGGTCGCACCCGGAGTACTACACCGGGGCCATGCTGGACGCCCACGAGTCCTACCTCGCGGCGGGCGGCCGGATGATGTACCTCGGCGGGAACGGGTTCTACTGGGTGACCGGCGTCGCCCCGGACCAGCCGCACGTCATCGAGATCCGGCGCGGCCACACCGGCACCCGGGGCTGGGAGGTCCCGCCGGGCGAGACCCACCTGAGCACCACGGGCGAGGCCGGGGGCCTGTGGCGGCACCGCGGCCGGGCCCCGCAGCGGCACGTCGGCGTCGGGTTCGCCTCCCAGGGCGGGCGCGGGCACGGCCGCCCGTACCACGCCGCCCCCGGCTCCCGCGACGAGCGGGCCGCATTCGCCCTGGCCGGGGTGGACGGGCCGATCGACGCGGACGCCCTGGTCGGGCACGGCGCGGCGGGCATGGAGATCGACCGGGCCGACCCCGAGCTCGGCACCCCGCCGCACACGCTGGTGCTGGCCACCGCCGACGGCTTCCCCGACAACTTCCAGCACGCCATCGAGGAGGTGCTGACCGCGAACTCCCGGCAGAGCGCCAGCGTGGAGCCACGGGTCCGCGCCGACATGGTGCTCTTCGAGTACCCCTTCGGGGGAGCGGTGTTCAGCACCGGCTCGATCGCCTGGTGCACCGCGCTGGGCCTGGACAAGTACGTCAATCCGGTCGCCCAGGTCACCGGCAACGTGCTGCGCCGCTTCCTCGACCCCGCCCCCCTCGATCGCCCGCAGGAGCAGCGATGACGACGCCCGGAATCGACGAGGACCGCCTGGCCCGCCTGCTGGAACGCGAGCGCGCCGCCTGGATCGAGGGCCGGCCGAAGGCGGCGGCCCTGCACGAGCGGGCCCGCGCCTCGCAGGTGCACGGCACGCCGCACCACTGGGTCAGGCAGTTCCCGCCGCCGGTGCCGCTGGTGGTCGAGCGCGCCGAGGGCGTACGGCTGCACGACACCGACGGGCACGTCTACGCCGACTTCGGGCTCGCCGCCACGGCCGCGCTGTGGGGGCACACCCACCCGGCCGTGGTCGAGGCGCTGCGCGACCAGCTCGGCCGGGGCACGATCACCATGTGGCCGGGCGAGGACCACGTGTGGGTGACCGAGGAGCTGAGCCGCCGGTTCGGCCTGCCGTACTGGCAGTTCGCGGTGTCGGGCACGGACGCCAACCGGTTCGCGCTGGTCCTGGCCCGGGTGGCGACCGGCCGGGAGAAGATCCTGGTGTTCAACCGGGCCTACCACGGGGCGCTGGAGCCGACGTACGTGGTGCTGACCGCCGACGGCGTCGCCCCCGAGCCCGGGGTGGACATGGGCGGCATCGACGTGCGGCGGACCACCGAGGTCGTGGAGTTCAACGACGTGCCGGCGCTGGAGCGGGCGCTCGCCGGCGGCGACATCGCGGCGGTGCTCGCCGAACCGGTGATGACCAACGGCGGCGCGGTGATCCGGCCCGAGCCCGGGTTCCACGCGGCGCTGCGCTCGCTCACCCGCGAGGCGGGCACGCTGCTGCTGTTCGACGAGACCCAGACCATCCCGGCCGGGCCCGGCGGGTGCGTCCGTGAACTGGGGCTCGAACCGGACCTCATCGCGATGGGCAAGTTCGTGGCCGCGGGGATTCCGGCGGGCGTGTACGGCATGTCGGAGGAGGTCGCCGCGGTCGCGGCGCGGTACACCGAGCACGGTGACGGCGGGCTCGGCAGCACGCTCGCGGGCGGGGCGCTCGCGGTGCGGGCCATGCGGACGGTGCTCGGCGAGGTCATGACGGACAAGGCGTACGCGCACATGAACCGCCTCGCCGAACGCTACGCCGGCGACGTGGCCGCGGTCATCGAGCGGCACGGGCTGCCCTGGCACGTGGGCCGCCTCGGAGCCCGGGTCTCCTACGCGTTCATGCCGGAGCCGCCGCGCAACGCCGGGTCGCTCTACCCCAAGCCGGGCGGGTCGCTGCGGGCGGCGCTGTGGCTGTTCCTGGCCAACCGGGGGATCGTGCTGAACGGCATGAGCGGGGCGGCGCTGTTCTCGCCGCTGAGCGAGGAGGCCGACGTGGTACGGCACGGCGAGCTGTTCGCCGAGGTGATCGCCGAGCTGGCCGCGGTATGAGCATGGGCATGAACGTGGAGCGGCTGCGCGCGGACATCGCCGGGTCCCGGGTGCCGGGGGCGTACGAGCCGGGGTGCTGGTCGGTCGCGCCGGGCAACCGCGAAACCGCCATGCCCGGAGTCGTGAAGCTGCGCGACACCACGTTGCGCGCGCTCGGCTCGCTGACGGATGTCCCGGTGGCGGATGCGGACCGGACGGCGTTCGTGGCGCTGCTGGCGGGGTCGGGCGTACCGGAGATCGTCACCGGCGGGCTCGGGCGTGATCCGGCGCAGATCCGGGGCGATCTGGCGGTCATCCGTGCCGAGAACCCCGGCTGTGTCACGATCTGCCCGTTCGTGGGCAGCGTCGAGGCGGCGGAGCGGGCGCTGGAGTACGGGTACGACGCCGTGCAGATCGCGGTGCCGGGGTTCGGCCCGGCGTCGCTGATCTACGATCCGTCGCTGGGCACGCCGGAGGAGGTCACCCGGCGGACCGTGGTCGAGCGGTCCATGGCGGTCATCGAACGCGCGCACGCGCTCGGGCTGCGGGTGGCCGGCGCGATGATGATGGTGTCCTACCTGACGCCCGCTGTGCTGGCCGAGACCGCGTCCGCCGTGGTCGCGGCCGGGGCCGCCGAGATCGACCTGTTCGACGGGCCGGGCGCGGCCGGGCCGGAGGCGCTGGCCGAACTGGTCCGCGCCACCGTCGCCGCCGGTGGGGTGGACGTCGCCGTCCACCCGCACAACACCTTCGGGCTCGGCGTGGCCTGCGCGGTCGCCGCCGTCCGCGCGGGCGCGAGCGCCGTCGAGGTCTCGGTCAACGGCTACTGCGGCGGCCCCGGCAACGCCGACCTGGCCGCGACCGCCGCCGCTTTCGAGTCCCTGTACGGCGTGCGCACCGGGCTGCGCCTTTCCGGCATGACCGAGCTGGCCCGTACCGCCGAACGGCTCACCGGCCGCCCGGTCGCCCGGCACCAGCCGATCACCGGCGAGGACGCCTTCAACTGGGGCGGCGGCGACTGGATCGCGGTCGAGCACGAGGTGGACCCGCTGCTGCACAACTGCGTCGAACCCGCTCTTTTCGGCAACCGCCGCCGCGTCCCGCTGACCGAGCAGAGCGGGCCCCGGGTGCTGGCCGGAGTCCTTGCCGCCCTCGGGATCGAGGTGGCCGCCGCGGACGTGCCGCAGGTGCTGGAGGCGTGCGTACGCGAGATGCGGGCGCTCGGCCGGCTGCTGCACGATGACGAGATCAGGGCGCTGGCCGGGCCGTTCCGGCGTCAGTGAGCGCGGAGCACGCCGAACACCCAGCCGGCCGCCGCCGCCGCGACCAGCACCCCGAGCCGGGCCAGGTCCGCGACGCCGCTGAAGACCAGGTGCCCGGCGTGGTTGACCAGGAACCCGGTGACGAACAGCCAGGCGAAGAGCCCGGTGCACAGCGCGGCCGGTACGTCGGCCGCGGCCGCGGCGTACCCGCCCACGAGCACGGCCACGAGCACCAGCCGCGCGCCGGGCTCGCCCGCGGGCACGAGCGCCGCCGCCACCAGGCAGGCCACGGC
The DNA here is from genome assembly GCF_003315795.1 of Spongiactinospora rosea. GTDB lineage: Bacteria > Actinomycetota > Actinomycetes > Streptosporangiales > Streptosporangiaceae > Spongiactinospora > Spongiactinospora rosea. Next base: position 707,834 of record NZ_QMEY01000002.1, on the reverse strand, counting down.
GGCGGCGGCGAACCCGAAACCGATCAGCAGGCCACTCGGCCGGGGCCTGTCGGTGACATGAAGGAACATGCCTTCCATCCAGCCCCGCCCCGGCCGCCCGATCAATGCTCCGCTACGCGTTCCGGATGCCCATCCCAGGATTCTTGACGCGGCTCCTACACGTCGCGGGCGGCGGTGAAGGCGTCCACGGCGCTGAGCTGGCTGCCGAAGGTGATGTAGCGGCCGAGCCTGATCCGGCCCTCCCAGTGGGGGCCGAACTCCGCCCAGCCCGACCGGTTCCGGTCGATCAGCGCCTGGCGCTGGGCCAGCAGGAAGGTTCGCCAGTGGGCGGTGGGGCGGCCGAGGGTGACGCTGACATCGTAGAGTTCGCGCAGGTTGCGCACGGTGGCTCCCTTGAAGGCGGTGTCGTCGGAAGGGGCGCGGGTGTTCTCGTCCTTCAGGCCGTCGCCGCCCTCTTCCGGGGCGTAGAAGAGCACGCCGCGGGGGGTGACCAGCCGGGTAGTGGTGGCGTCGGCGATGGTGGCGGCCCAGTCGAGCAGGCCGGTGTCGCCGGTGGCCCGGTACAGCTCGGTGAGGCCCCCGGCCATGGTGCCCTGGAGATAGGTGTAGGTGTTGGCCCCGAGCGGCGGGAAGTAGGCGCACCGGCCGGGACTCGCCTCGTGTACGCCGTCCCGCATCAGGCCGGTGGCCTGGTCGTACAGCATCCGGCCGCCACTGGTGTCGCGCAGCCAGGTCACCACCTTCTGGGCCTCGGCCAGCCAGCCGGACGTGCGTCCCCGGCGGTGCAGCGAGGCGGCCAGCTTCAGGTACAGGGTGTTGGTGATCAGGTTCTTGACGTTGTCCCCGGCCCGCCAGCGCACGCCGCCGCCGCAGGCGGAGTTCCACTGGGCGCGGATGGTCGTCGCGATCCGCTCGGCCTTGTCGAGGTGGGACTGAGCGCCCGTGAGGTCGTACGCGCGGATCCAGGCCAGTCCCCACCAGGCGAAATCGTCGTAGTAGTCCTCGAAGGAGTGCGCGGGGACGCCGTTCGGGTGGCGGTTCGCGATCTCCGTGACCGTGTTCGTGTAGCGGCGGTCGCCGGTCCTGATCATGTGGTCGAGCAGCGCGGTGAACGCGTTCGCCGACAGCCAGATGCCCTGTTCGGGCTCGCCGGGTCCCCACAGCGCCTTGGCGGGGTCGTACCTCAGCATCAGTTCGTCCACGACCTTGGTGTTCAGGTCGGGCGGCTGCTCGCCGGGGCTCACCCAGGGGGTGCAGGCGATCTCCGGCCGGTCGCCGGCCTTGCCGCAGGCGCGGATCAGGCCGCCGTCTATCGCGTACACCCCGGTACGCCGGGCGGTGAGGCCCAACCGGCCGTCCCATGACGCCCCGCCGGTCCGGCTGCGGTCCAGCCACACCTCATCGGCCGGAACGCCGTCGTCCATCGAGGCCCAGGCGCGCTCGCCGTCGGTGGCGACATGCAGGGTGACGCGGCGGTACCACACCCAGGCGTGCGGGTTCACCGCCCGCTCGGCCACGCCGTCCGGGTCGGCGCCGTCGCACCCGCCGCTCCGGCAGATCGGCAGCCAGGTGGTGCAGGCGACCTCCGGCCGGTCGCCCGCCTTGCCGCAGGCGCGGATCAGGCCGCCGTCGATCCAGTGCATCCGGGTGCGCCGCCCGGTCGCCCCGGCCGGGATCGAGGTGATCCCCAGGTGCGGCTCCCAGGTCGAACCGCCGTCGAAGCTGCGGTCCAGCCACACCGGGTCGCCGGGCGCGCCCCTGCCGATGGACGCCCACGCCATGCCGCCGCCGTCGGCGTAGGAGACGTGCAGTTCGATGGCGCGTCCCCATTGTTCGACCGGTTGCAGAAGCCGGTCCTCGCGGGCGCTCACGGGGTCCTTGTCACCGTCGCAGATTCCGTCGTGGCAAATGCGGGGCGCGGCCATGGCCTGCGGTTGCGCAATGAGCAGGGTGGCCGCGCAGACGGCTAATACGGTCAGGAGCGAAATCCGGTTCATTGGTCCTCCTGGGCGAAAAGGGCGGTACGGGCCGGGATCGCGAATCGATCCCGGCCCGTACGGCCTTATGTGTTAGTCGACGTGGACGCAGGGCCAGCCCATCTCGATGTACTGCCCGCCACTGTGCGCCCAGCCACGCGCGCACACCCAGCCGCTGCCGAGGCCGTGCGCATCGGTGCTCGGGTTGGTCGCGGTCGGGCTGTTGCGGAAGGTGATTCCCGGCCCCCACAGGTCGACATGACCGTAGAAGTCCTTGCCGCTGGCGATGGCGTAGAAGCCGCCGGCGCCGGTGCCGCTGTAGTAGATGCAGGTCTTGCCGGTGCATTTCTCCTTGATGTCCAGGGCCTGGGCCGACGCGGCCTGTGGGAGGGGGAGCAGGACGGCCGCGGCGACGGCCGCGATGGCCGCGATTCGCTTGATCGTGAACATGATCAGTCCTTTCTGCGGGGCGCGATTCGCCCGAGGTCAATGCGTAGTGGAGAAACGTTCTTTTATGTCGGGCCGCGCCGCCAAAGAAAGAAAGTCTGAAGATTCCTGGCATAGAGTCGTGCGGGGGAGGCGCTGGTCGGGGGCATCGACAAAGGGGGACGACAATGGCACGTCGGGAGCGCCCGCTGGACGAGGGCGACACCGCGTTATTGCGGTTCGCGCGCGACCTGCGCGCGTTACGGGAGGGCGCGGGCAAGCCGACCTATCGGGAACTGAGCGACCGCGCCCACTATTCGGAGGCGACGCTGTCGCAGGCGGCGGCGGGGCACAAACTGCCCACGCTGGCCGTCACGCTCGCGTACGTGCAAGCCTGCGGCGGCGCGGCGGGGGAATGGGAGGAGCGCTGGCGCGCGGTGGCCGCGGAGCTGGACGGGCCGCGGCCGGGCGATCAGGAGGACTCCCCGTACGTCGGGATGGCCGCACTCCAGCCCACCGACGTCAACCGGTTCTTCGGGCGGGAGTGCCTGGTGCGGGAGTTACAGACCCGGCTGGCGCGGCGACGGCTCGTGCTGGTCTTCGGGGCGTCCGGCGCGGGCAAGTCGTCCCTGCTGCGGGCGGGCCTGATCCCCCGGTGGGAGGGCCCGGTGCTGCTGTTCACCCCGTGCACGCATCCGTTGCGGGAGTACGCGGCCCGGCTCGCCCGGCACACCGGGACGCCGCAGGCCCCGCTGGAGGACGACCCGGACGCGCTGCGCCGCGCCGCGTCGGACGGCCGCGAGCTGCTGATCGTCGTGGACCAGTTCGAGGAGGTGTTCACGCTCTGCGACGACGAGAAGGAGCGGCACCGCTTCCTCGAAGCGCTGCTCACCGCGGCGCGCGCCGAGGAGGGCGGCTGCCGGGTGGTGCTCGGCGTACGCGCGGACTTCTTCGCGCACTGCACCGCCTTCCCCGGCCTCGTCGAGGCCCTGCACGGCGGCCAGCTCACGATCGGCCCGATGCGCCCGGACGAACTCCGCCAGGCGATCACCCAGCCCGCCGTACGGGCCGGGTACACGGTGGAGACGGCCCTGCTCACCGAGCTGATCGCGCAGGCCAACACCCGGATCGGCGTACTCCCCCTGCTGTCGCACGCGCTGCTGGAGACGTGGCGGCGGCGGCGCGGCAACGCGCTGACGCTCACCGGCTACCAGGCCACCGGCGGCATCGAGGGCGCGCTCACCAAGACCGCCGAGACGGTCTACGGCGGGCTGTCCGCGTCCCAGCGGCGCGTGGCGAAGGACCTGCTGCTCCGGCTGACCGCGCTGGGCGAGGGCACCGAGGACACCAAGCGCCGGGTCGCGCGTGCCGAGCTGTCCGGCGACCAGGACGTACGGCTGGTGCTCGACCGGCTGGCCGACGCGCGGCTGATCACCCTGGGCGTGGACGACGTGGAGATCGCGCACGAGGCCCTGATCGTGTCCTGGCCAAGGCTGCGCGACTGGCTCGCCGAAGACCGCGAAGGGCTGCGGCTGCGCCACGAGCTGACCGCGGCGACCACCGCGTGGGAGTCGCTGGATCGCGACCCCGGCTCCCTGTACCGGGGGGTCCGGCTGGCCCGCGCGGCGGAGTGGGCGCAGGCCGGGGGCGGCGCGACGCTCGCCGAACGGGAACGCGCGTTCCTGGACGCCAGCCTCGCCGCCGTACGGGCCGAGCGCGACCTCGCGCGCAGGCACGGCAACCGGCTCAGGAACGCCGTGGTGCTGCTCAGCGTCCTGCTCCTGCTCACCGCGGGGACCATGACGTACGCGATCAGCGGCCGGCAGTCCGCGGCCCGCCAGCGGGACCTTGCGCTGTCCCAGATCGTCGCGGGCAAGATCGCCGGGCTGCGCACGACCGATCCCGAACTGGCCGCGCAGCTCAGCCTCGCCGCGTACCGTCTCGCGCCCAGCACGGAGGCGCGGGCGAGCGTCCTGGCCTCGCTCCCCTATCCCTACGCGACCCCGCTCGCCGGGCACACGGAGAACGTGAACCTGGTGGCGTTCAGCGCCGACGGCCGGACCGTGATCACCACCAGCCACGACCACACGGCGCGGCTGTGGGACGCGAGGGACCCGTACCGCCCGGTCGCGCTGGCCCGCCTCGGCGGGCACACCTCCTCGGTGAACGGCGCGGCGTTCCATCCGGGCGGGCGGCTGGCGGCGACCGCGGGCTGGGATCGCACGGCCCGGCTGTGGGACATCTCGGACCGCCGCCACCCCGTCGAGCTGTCCCGGCTCGGCACGCACACCGGCGAGGTCAACGCGGTGACGTTCAGCCCGGCGGGCGACGTCGCGGCCACCGTGAGCAGCGACCGTACCGCCAAGCTCTGGGACGTCACCGATCCCCGCGCGCCACGGGAGATCACGACCTTGAAGGGGCACACGGACGGCGTGGTGGCCGCGGCCTTCCACCCCGGCGGCCGGATGCTCGCCACGGCGAGCTTCGACCACACCGTCGCCCTGTGGGACCTGGCCCGCGGCGGTATGCGAACCACTCTCACCGGCCACCATGCCCCGGTGACCTGGGTCGCCTTCGCCCGGGACGGCGGCAGGCTGGTCTCCACCAGCCAGGACGGCACGGCGAGCGTGTGGGCCGTGGCGGACGGGCGGCTGCTGGGGACGCTGTCCGGGCACGGCGCGTTCGTCCGCTCGGCCGCGTTCCATCCGCGTGGCACCACCGTCGCCACGGCGGGCGAGGACGGCACCGCGCGGTTGTGGGACGTGTCCCGGCCGGGGCGCTACCGCCCGATCGGGGTGCTGGAAGGGCACGGCGACCGGGTGACGTCGGTGGCCTTCAGCCCGGACGGCCGTACGATTCTGACCGGCGGTGACGATGACGTCGCCAGGCGCTGGGGATATCCGGAGCAGTGGCCGGACCGGCCCGGCGTGGACGCCGCCGAGACCTGGCTGTGCGGAAACGTCGCCACTCCGATCGGCGCGGCCCGCTGGCACGCGTACTTTCCGGGGGTGCCCTATCGGCCGCCGTGCCCATAACGCCTTGGCCGGAAATTACCGGAATTCGGCCCTCTTGTTGCTGGTCGCCGGACGTCCGCCGCCACCAGAGTGACCCCATGGAGGACAAAGGACCGCTGGACGTTGGTCCGGAAGAGGGCGCGCGGCTGCTGGCGGCGGTCGCGGAGCTGGTCGTCGGGCACATCAGCACCATTCCGGACGGGCCGGTCGCCCCTGCGGGGCCGGACACCGCGCTGATCCGCGAGCGGCTGGCCGGGTACGACTTCGAGCGCCCGGCGCCCGCGGACGACGCGCTCACCGACGTGACCGAAATGCTGCGCCGCTGGGGCGTGCACACCACGCACCCGCGCTACTTCGGGCTGTTCAACCCCACGCCGACGTGGTGGGGCGTGGCCGGTGAACTGCTGGCGGCGGGGGTCAACCCGCAGCTCGCCGCCTACAGCCACGCCCCGGCGGCGGTCGAGATGGAACGCCATGTGCTGCGGTTCATGGCGGCCAGGCTCGGGCTGCCCGAGGCCAGTGAGGGCGGTTTCACGGTCGGCGGCGCGGAGGCGAACCTGACCGCCGTGGTGGTGGCGCTGACCAGGGCGTTCGATGACTACGCGCGGGCGGGGGTGCGCGGGCTGCCGGGCTCGCCGGTGCTGTACGCGTCGGCCGAGAGCCACCTGGCCTGGCTCAAGATCGCGCACATGACCGGTCTCGGCCGCGACGCCGTACGGCTGGTCCCCGTGGACGCGCGGCACCGGATGGACCTCGACCGGCTGCGCGAGATCCACGCGGCCGACGTCGCGGCGGGGTTCCTGCCGTTCTTGGTGATCGGCACCGCAGGCACCACGGCGGGCGGGGCGCTCGACCCGCTGCCCGAACTGTCCGCGTTCGCCGTGGAACACGGCCTGCACTTCCACGTCGATGCCGCCTGGGCGGGCGCGGTCGCGCTGTCGGACCGGCTGCGTCCACTGCTGGCGGGCGTGGAACTCGCCGACAGCGTCACCGTGGACGCGCACAAATGGCTGTCCGCGCCGATGGGGGCGGGCATGTTCCTGACCCGCCACCCGGAGGCGCTGGCCCGCAGCTTCCGGGCCAGCACGTCGTACATGCCCGGCGAGACCGCGGACGCCCCCGACCCGTACGCCACCAGCGTCCAGTGGTCCCGCCGGTTCGCCGGGCTCAAGGTCTTCCTCGCCCTGGCGGTCGCCGGACGCCCCGCCTACGCCGCCCAACTGGAGCGGGACGTCCGGCTCGGCGAACTCCTCGCCCGCCTGCTGCACGAGAACGGCTGGCAGCGGATCAACGACACCCCACTACCGCTGGTCTGCGTCGCCGCCCCAGAGGCCGAACGGTCCGGCCCCGACCACAGCGCCACCTGGCACGCGGCCGTCGCCGACCACGTGGTCACCAGCGGCGACGCCTGGATCAGCACGGTACGCCTGGCCGGCCGCCCGGCCATCCGCATCTGCCTCACCAGCCACCGCACCACCCCGGCCGACGTCGAAGCGCTCGTCTCCACCCTCACCCAAGCCCGCGCGGCCCATCAGTCCTCAGCCTGAGGCGGGTGGTCGTGGTCCGGTCGGCTTTGATGGTGAGCTTCGTGGTGGCGGTGGCGTAGCCGGGTTTGTACGCGGTCACCTGGTAGTCGCCGGGCGGGAGCCGGCGCAGCGAGAAACCGCCGTCACGGCCGGTGTCCACCGTACGGCTGAGCGGCCCGGTCACCGTCACCTCGGTGCCGGGCAACGGCCGGCCGTGCGTGGTGATGGTGCCGTGGAGGGTGCCGAGGGGTTCGCGGGGGACAGAACGTACGGCGGCGTACGCGTTGAGGCGGCCCTCGCCGAAGGCGTTGTTGTCGGCGGCGGTCCCGCCGCAGCCCGTGTCCGGGGTGTCGACGGCGGTGCCGTCCAGCAGCGCCCGGGTGGCGGCGATGTCGCCGCGCAGGGCGGGGGCGGCCGACCACATCAGCGCCACCGTGGCCGCCACGTGCGGCGACGACATCGAGGTGCCGGTCCACACGAAGTACCCACCGGGCACCGACGAACGGATATCGACGCCCGGGGCCGCGATGTCCGGCTTGGTCACCCCGTTCTCGCCCGGCCCCCGGCTGGACTCCGGCATCAGCGCGTCGTTCACGTCGAACGAGCCCGCGCTGTGGCTCTCCACGTACCGCGCCGGGGTTTCGGTGGTGTCGCACCCCGGCCCCGTGTTGCCGTTCGCGAACATCGGGAAGATCCCCGCCGCGACCCACGCCTTGACCACCGGCCGGTACCAGTCGTCCCTGCGGGCCTTGGCCCATGAGTTGTTCACGATGTCGGGCGCGAGATCGGGACGCGGGTTGCGCCCGTCGAGGTCGGTGGGCGCGAGGATCCACTGCCCGGCGGCGAGCAGGAAGTCGTTCGCGCACTTGGCGCTCTCGCACCCCCTGACCGCGATCCACTCGGCCCGCGGCGCGACGCCGATGCCGCTCCGGCCGGTCATGATGCCGGTCACATGGGTGCCGTGCCCGAGGTCGTCGCAGGGAGCGGACCCGGCGCACACGCCGGTGGCGTCGAACCAGTTGTAGTCGTGCTCGACCCGGCCGCCGGGGTGGCTGCCACGGTACTGGGCGGCGAGTTCCGGATGCTCGAAGTCCACCCCGCTGTCGATGGTGGCGACCACGATCCCCTCACCCCGGTTGCGCAGCTTCTTCCACACGCGCGGCGCTTTGATCCGGTCGATGTTCCACTCGACGCCTCCGCCCGCGGTGAGCGACTGACGCGTCCCCGGCGCCGGTCGCGGGGCCTCGGCCGTGCCGATCGGCTCGATCCCGGCCACCTCGGGCAGCGCGGAGATCTCCGCGGCCAGCGCCGGATCGGCGGTCACCTTGACGGCGTTGACGATCCAGAAGGGGGTGTGGGCGGCGTTCCGCTCAGTGAGCAGCTCGCGCAACCGGGCCTGCGAACGCTCGGCGTACCCGGTCATTGCCGCGTACACCGCCGCGCCCTTCGCCGCCTTGGTCGCCGGGGCGCGGGCGGCGGCGGACGCCGGGTCGGCCTCCCCCCTGAGCCGGACGAAGAACGTGGCCGTGCCGTCCTTCAGGTCGTCCCGCACGGCCGCGGCGACCTTGTCACGGCCGGGTTCGGCATGCGGCGCGGCGGAGATCAAGGCGAGCGGGACAAGTAACCCGGCGAGCGCCCGGGTTCGGCGTCGTAAATGGGGGGACACGTGCTCTCCTTCGCGCGAGACGGTGATCCCCAGTGTTCACCGCCACGCCCGTACGGTCGTGTCCACTTCCGGACGCCCTCAGAGCAGGTGGACGTCATCGTAATGATCGGGCGAGAACCACGCCCGCCCGCTGCCCCGGTCGATGACCAGCCGATATCCGTCCCGCGGCGCCCCACGTCGCCGGGAGTACACGTCGTACTCGCTGTACCGCCCGCCCGCCGGCAACTGCCCCTCCCGGTTCGCGAACCGCCCGCCGGAGAAGTTGTACCGCCCATCCGGCCACCGGTACCACCCCCGCCCGCCCGGCGTCCCCTTGGACTTCCAGACGGAAACCGCCTCCCGCGCGTCGGCGCACCGCGGAACGGCACAGGATCCGTAGACGTCCGCGACAGCGGGCGTACCGCCCAGCGCCACGGCCACCACGACGGCGAACAGCCAGCGGACGACGCGCACGAAGCCTCCTCCCACGCACGGCGGGTACGCTCCGATCATCTCTGATCACCGTACGTCACGCACTCGATTTTTTCGGGATGGACGCCCACGTCACGGCGGCCCCCGGGCCGGACGCGCCGCACCTCATCCTGCGCCCTCGGAGCGGTACGGGCCGGTGAGCGCGGCGATGAGCTGCCCGCGCGCCCTGGCGACCCGGGACCGCACGGTACCGATCGGGCAGCCGAGCTGCGCGGCGGCCTCCGCGTAGGAAAGGCCCGCCACCTGGGTCAGCACGAACGCCTCCCGCCGCTCGCGGGGCACGGCGGACAGCAGGTCGGTGAGGACCACCTGGTCCTCCAGGCCGGGCAGCCCGGACGGGCGGCAGCGTTCGGCGGCGGCCTGCCAGTCGGGCAGGTCGGCCACGACCGGCCGGGCCGCCGCCGCGCGGAAGCGGTCCACGACCACCCGCCGGGCGATGGCCAGCAGCCAGGTACGGGCCGATGATCTTCCGGCGAACCTCGGTAAGCTGCGCAGCACCCGTAAGAAGGTCTCCTGGGCGAGATCGTCGGCGGAGCGGTCGTCGGTCAGGTGGGCCAGGAAGCGCCGCACGTCCGCATAGGCGGCCTGGGCGAACGCGGCCAGATGGGCGGCCTCGCCGCCGCGTGCGGAAAGGGCAAGTGCGGTCAGTCGTTCGTCGTCGGTGATTCGCCGGGCGTCGTCGATGGCGGTCATGCTGATTCACCCCTGGGTCGGCAGAGCGACAGAGCCGTGGGATCGGTGGATCAGTGAACCTTTTCGACCTCAGGTTCCCTTGCCGGAGACGGTGAGCTGTCGGAGGCGGTGAGCCAAATGCCGTATCCGCGCCCCTGACCCGGTCCAGGCGACGGGTCCAAAAAGGTTCATCGCATGGAGGAGCGGCCGGCCCGCCGGACGTGCGGAAGTCGGCGCGGATGCCGAAGAACCGGCGCGAGCACGCCGGACGCGCCGGCGACCATGGGTGCCGGGAGGTCAGGTGCTCCGCCGTCTGCCGTACGGCCGATCAGCCGGCGCGCAGCGCCGGGGGCGGTCCGCGCCGGTGGATCGCCGCCGCGATCAGCCGCAGCGCCGGGGCCTCGGAGTCCTGTGCGCGGACGGTGTACCGGGGCACGGCGGCGACGACGTGCGCCACGGCGAGCGGCCGGTGCCACAGGGCGAGTACGGGTCTGCCCCACAGCCGGAGCATGAGCGAAAGGGCGCTCTCGCCCCGGTGCAGCCACCATCCGCTCAGCACGGCCACGGCGAGGTGGACGGCCATCATGCCGGGCCCCGAGCCGTTGTGCCCGTGCTCGGGTACCGCTTCGGGCAGCGGCGAGACCCAGGCGAACATCTGGTGCAGCAGGACCTGGACCCCCACCCCGGCCGCGAGCACGGTCGTCCGGCCGCGCTCGCGCCCCGCGAGCGCCCCGGCGAAGATCAGCGCACCCAGGAACCCGAGCCCCAGCCCGGCCGGCGCCACCGCCCCACCCCCGGCGAACGCGTGCCCCGCCGCCGACACGGCGACGCACACCACCGCGAACACAACGGCCCGCAGCAGGCGTAACGGCCACTCCGTGAGGGACACGATCGCCATGCTCTCAGCCCGCCGCCCCCTTGTGAAGCATACGGCGGGGCCGGAAAGCGATGTTCGCTTTCGTATATTGCCGTTATTTCCAAAGAGCGAGCGGAAACGCAATACTCGCAGCGGTCTCCATGCTCTCCGGGCTCTCCGCGCTCGCTTCCGGCTCAGTGCCGCACAATTGCATTCGTGACCCTCCCGCACGGGTCGTGTTCTCTGCGAGACTCGACCCATGAGCGGTGACGCGCATCCGAGTGAGCTGGGCGAGTTTCTGAAGGCTCGCCGGGCCCGGCTCAGCCCGCGTACGGTCGGGCTGCCCGACACCGGGGCCCGGCGGCGGGTCAAGGGGTTGCGCCGGGAGGAGGTCGCGCTGCTCGCGTCGATCAGCACCGACTACTACACCCGCCTGGAACAGGGCCGCAGGCCCGCGTCGGCGCCGGTGCTCGACGTACTGGCCAGGGTCTTGCACCTGAACGACGACGAGCGCGCCTACCTGTTCGAGCTGGCCGGCCGGGACGCCGCGCGCCCGCGCAGGCAGGCCGCCCAGCGGGTGCGCCCGCAGTTGCGCCGACTGCTGTCCGAACTCACGACCACTCCCGCGGTCATCCTGGGCCGGCGGATGGACATTCTCGCGTGGAATCGGATGTCCGCCGCACTGTTCACAGATTTCGCCAAAGTCCCAGAAAAGAAGAGAAATTACGTATGGCTGCTCTTCGCGGACCCGTCGATCAGGGCCTTGCACGCCGACTGGGAACGCATGGCCCGCGACACCGTGGCGATGCTCCGGATGGAGGCCGGCCGTAATCCGGAGGACCAGCGGATGGCGAGCCTGGTGGGCGAGCTCTCCGTCCGGTACGACGACTTCCGCCGGTGGTGGGGCGAGCACCAGGTGAGCCTGCGGGGCAAGTTCGCCAAGGTGCTGTGCCACCCGGTGGCGGGCGAGCTGACCCTCGACTGGGACGCGCTGGCCTGTACCGGCGACCCCGACCAGCAGCTCATCGTGTGGACCGCCGAGCCCGGCACGCCCTCCCACGACGGCCTGCGCATCCTGGCCTCCTGGGCGGCGGGCACCGCGCGGCCGGGCACTCCGTACCGGGGCTGACCTCCCGCCGGGGTCAGGCGGTCAGCTCGGCGGCCTGGGCGTGGAAGTGGTCCAGCATCAGGCGGGCCGACGGGGTCAGCGGGCGGTGGGCGGGGAAGGTGACGCCGACCAGGCGGCGTACCGAGGCCAGCGGCACCGGCAGCAGCGCCAGGTCGGGGTCGATGCGCGCGACCAGTTCCGGCAGGGCGGCCACCATGTCGGTGTCCCTGAGCAGGGTGCGCACGGTGAGGATCGAGGTGCACTCCACGCGGTTGCCCGGCAGCTCCAGCCCTTCGTTCCGGAACACCTGCTCCAGCTCGTGCCGCAGCGAGGTCTGTTCCAGCGGCAGCACCCAGGGGTAGGTGAGCAGGTCGGGCAGGGTGAGCCCGGGGAGGGTCTGCGCCGGGTGCCCGGCCCGCGCCACCAGCCGGACCGGCTCGCTGTAGAGGGTGATCTGACGCAGGGCGGGCTGGTCCTCGATCGGGTTGAGCCGGCCGAGGATCATGTCGATCTCGCCGTCCAGCAGGCGCGGTACCTGGGTGTCGAAGGTGGCCTCCTGCACGATCACGGTGATGCCCGGCCGGTCGGCCTTGAGCGCGGCGATGGCCCGGGGCAGCAGCACGTTGGACCCGGCGAGCAGGGTGCCGATGGTCACGGTGCCGACGTCGCCCCGGTTCAGCTCGTCGATGCGCTCCCCGGCCCGGCGCAGTTCGGCGAGCACGGTCCTGGCGTGCTCGATGAACGCCTCGCCGAACAGCGTGGGGGTCACTCCGCGCGGCCCCCGGGTGAACAGCGCGACCCCGAGGAACTGCTCCGCCTCGCGCAGCGCCCGCGTGACGGCGGGCTGGGCGAGGCGCAGGTGCTCGGCCGCGCGGAGCACGCTGCCCTGCTCGGCGATCACCACGACCAGCACGAGGTGACGCAGCTTGAGCCGCCCGTTCAGCAGATCGACGGGACGCATGGCCGTACTCCTATCACAGAACGGTGATACATAACGCAAAAACCGATATTAGCGTGGTATAGCCCGCGTAGCGCATCATCTCATTTGTCCGCTGTTGGGCGGGCTGTTGTGGAAGGGGCAGTAATGCGGCGAACAGCTCCGGGATCAGACCCGGTGGCCATGTACGTGGCCGGGTCCTTCCGGTGGGCGGACGACACCTTCCCGCTGATCGACCCCACCGACGGGGCCGTGATCGGGGCCGTCCCCGAAGCGCCCAGGGAACTCGTCGACGAGGCCGTGCGCGCGGCGCGCGGCGCCCTGGCGGGCCCGTGGGGGAGCATGTCCGTCGGGGACCGTTCGGCGGCTTTGCGCCGCATCGCCGACGGCATCGCGGCCAGGTTCGGCGACTTCGTGGACACCGAGGTACGCGAGACCGGCAAGCCCCGCGCCCTGGCCGAGACCATGGACATCCCGCGCGCGATCGACAACTTCCGGGCGTACGCCGACCTGCTCTACGCGCGCCGCGACAGCACCTTCCACACGGTCTCCCCGCAGGGCGAGGCGCTGAACTACACGGTACGGCGTCCGCTCGGCGTCGTCGCGGTCATCTCCCCGTGGAACCTGCCGCTGCTCCTGCTGTCCTGGAAGGTCGCCCCCGCCCTCGCGGCCGGCAACGCCGTGGTGGCCAAGCCGTCGGAGGAGACCCCCGGCACGGCCGCGCTGCTCGCCGAGGTGATCCACGAGGCCGGGCTGCCGCCGGGCGCGTTCAACCTGCTCCACGGGCATGGGGCGGGCGCGGCCGGTGAGTTCCTGACCAGCCACCCCGAGGTGGACGCCATCGCCTTCACCGGGGAGTCGGCCACCGGGTCGGCCATCATGCGGGCCGCCGCCGACCACGTCACCCCGGTGTCGTTCGAGCTGGGCGGCAAGAACGCCGCGCTGGTCTTCGCCGACGCCGACTTCGAGGCCGCCGTGGAGGGGACCCTGCGGTCCGCCTTCACCCACTCCGGCCAGATCTGCCTGTGCACCGAGCGGGTGTACGTCGAGCGGCCGATCTACGACGAGTTCGTGGCGGCGCTCGGTGAGCGCGCCCGCAAGCTGGCCGGCTACGGGCCGATGATCTCCGCCCAGCACCGGGACAAAGTGCTGTCGTACTACCGGCTCGCCGTCGAAGAGGGCGCGACCGTGGTGGCGGGCGGCGGCATACCGGACTTCGGGGACGACCGCGACCAAGGGTTCCACGTGGAACCAACGGTGCTGACCGGCCTGCCGTCCACGGCCAGGACCGTCCGGGAGGAGATCTTCGGACCGGTCTGCCATGTGGCCCCGTTCGACACCGAGGACGAGGCGGTCCGGCTGGCCAACGACAGCGCCTACGGGCTGGCCGCCACCGTGTGGACCACGAACCTCTCCCGGGCGCACCGGGTGGCTCCCCGCGTCGAAGCGGGCATCGTCTGGGTGAACTGCTGGAACCTGCGCGACCTGCGGACGCCGTTCGGCGGGGTCAAGGCGTCCGGGATCGGGCGGGAGGGCGGGGAGTACTCGCTGGACTTCTTCTCCGAGCCGGTCAACGTCTGCGTGCGGATCTGAGAGGGCGGGGACATGATCGGAACACAGGCGGTCGAGGCGGCGGCCGAACGGCTGCGCGCCGCGCACGACTCCGGCGTGCCCTGCGACCCGGTGCGCGACCTGCTCGGCATCGGCCCGCAGGCCGCCGACGCCGCGTACGAGGTACAGGAACGGCTCACCCGCGACTGGCTGGCGCAGGGACGGCGGCTCACCGGCCGCAAGATCGGCCTGACCTCGCGGGCCGTGCAGCGGCAGCTCGGCGTGGACGTCCCGGACTTCGGCATGCTCTACGCCGACATGGCGGTGCCGGACGGCGAGGAGATCCCCGTCGGGGCGGTGCTCCAGCCCCGGGCCGAGGCCGAGGTGGCCCTCGTCCTCGACGCTGACCTCACCCACGAGCGGCACACGGTGGCCGACGTGATCAGGGCGACGGCGTTCGCGCTGCCCGCCATCGAGGTGGTCGGCAGCCGGATCCGCGACTGGGACATCACGATCGCCGACACCGTCGCCGACAACGCCAGCTCCGGGTGTTACGTACTGGGCACCCGGCCCGTCCCGCTGCGGGACGTGGACCTGCGCACCGCCGGGATGGTCCTGGAACGGCGCGGCATCCAGGTCTCCACCGGCGCGGGGGCCGCCTGCCTGGGCCATCCGCTGAACGCGGCGCTGTGGCTGGCCGACACCCTGGTCCGGCTGGGCCGTCCGCTGCGGGCCGGGGACACCGTGCTCACCGGCGCGCTCGGCCCGGTGGCCGAGGTGGCGCCCGGCGACGTACTGGAGGCCCGCATCGCCGGGCTGGGCGACGTGCGCGTGTCCTTCGCGCCGGAGGAGGACTCATGAACACCGATGTCATAGACGTGGCGGCGCTCGCGGAGATCCTGGACGACGCCGCCCAGGCCGGCCGGACGGTAGCCCGGCCGACCGACACCCTGCCGCTCGACGTCGCCACCGCCTACCAGGTGCAGCGGGCGGCGTTCGAGCGGCGCCTGACCCGGGGCGAACGGCCCGCCGGGGTCAAGATGGGCTTCACCAGCAAGGCGAAGATGGCCCAGATGGGCGTGGACGACCTCATCTGGGGCATGATCACCGACGCGATGCTCGTCGAGGACGGCGGCACGCTCGACATCGGCGGCCTGATCCACCCCCGGATCGAGCCGGAGATCGCGTTCCTGCTGGGCCGCCCGCTGACCGGCCGTCCCACCCCCGCCGAGGTCGCGGGGGCCGTCGCCGGTGTGGCCGTCGCCTACGAGGTGCTGGACTCCCGGTACGAGGGCTTCTCCTTCACGCTGCCCGACGTGATCGCCGACAACGCCTCCGCGGCGGCGCTCGGCGTCGGCCCCTGGCGGCCCCTCACCGACGTCGGCAACGTCGGCCTGCTGCTGGAGATCGACGGCCGCCCGGCCGAGGCCGGGTCCTCCGCCGCCATCCTCGGCGACCCGCTGCGCTCGCTCGCGGCGGCGGCCCGGCTGGCCTGCGCGGCCGGCGTCACCCTGGAGGCGGGCTGGATCGTGCTCGCCGGGGCGGCCACCGCCGCCGTACCGCTGCCCCGCGGCGCGCACGTCCGCGTGGCCGCGTCCGGTCTCGGCAACGTGGAGGTGACCACCCGATGAGCCAGGACGAGCACGGCGCCATCGTCGTACCCGGCGCGGCCAGGCCACGCGGCCGGTTCCCGCACGTACGCCGGGCGGGCGACCTGGTCTTCGTGTCCGGCACGAGTTCCCGCCGCCCCGACGGGACGTTCGCGGGCGCGTCCGCCGACGAGATGGGGGTCACCTCCCTCGACATCCGCGAGCAGACCCGGGCCGTCATCGAGAACATCGCGACCCTGCTGCGCGCGGCGGGCGGCGACCTCGGCGACGTCGTCAGCGTCACCACGTACCTGGTCAGCATGAACGACTTCGGCGGCTACAACGCCGTCTACGCCGAGTACTTCGACGAGACCGGCCCCAGCCGCACCACGGTGGCGGTCCACCAGCTTCCGCACCCGCACCTGCTCATCGAGATCTCGTGCGTGGCCCACATCCCGCAAACCGGAAAGGACTCGTGACGATGACGCTGCCGCGCCTCGCCCACGGCATGCCGTTCAACTTCGAGCAGTGGATCGACGAGCACCGCGACCTGCTCAAGCCCCCGGTCGGCAACGTGCAGATCTGGCAGGACACCAACCTGATCGTCACCGTCGTCGGCGGCCCCAACCAGCGCACCGACTTCCACGACGACCCGCTGGAGGAGTTCTTCTACCAGCTCAAGGGCAACATGGTGCTGCGAGTCATGGAGGAGGTCGGCAAGCCTCCGGTGGACGTGCAGATCAACGAGGGCGACGTCTTCCTGATCCCGCCGCACGTCCGGCACTCCCCGCAGCGGCCCGAGCCGGGCAGCGTCGGGCTGGTCGTGGAGTTCGTCCGGCCGACCGGCGACCTGGACGCCTTCGAGTGGTACTGCGTCAACTGCAACCACCTGGTCCACCGCGCCGAACTCCAGCTCAAGTCGATCGTGGACGACCTACCGCCGATCTTCGAGGCGTTCTACGCGGGCGACCGCGCCTGCCCCGAGTGCGGAACCGAACACCCCGGGCGTGACTGGCCCGAGCAGTTGCGCCCCGCCGTCGCCCCCCGCGCCTGACGCCGTACCGGCACCGGACCAAGGAGAAGCCCGTGACCGTCATCGACGTCCACGCCCACATCTTCCCGGAGATCACCCGGGAGGAGAGCAGGATCATCAGCGCGGACGCCGGACCGTGGCTGCGCGTCCACGGTGACGGCACCGGGATGATGATGAGCGGCGAGGACGAGTACCGGCCGGTCACCGCCGGGCTCTGGGAGCCGGAACGGCGGCTGGCCGACATGGACGCGCGCGGCATCGACGTGCAGGCGGTCTCCTCGACCCCGCTGCTGTTCGGGTACGGCGCTGACCCAGCCCGCGCCGCCGACTGGTGCGACCTGGTCAACGAGCGCATCCTGGCGCACTGCGCCGGGGCCCCCGACCGGCTGCTGCCGCTGTGCCAGGTGCCGCTCCAGGACGTGGACCTCGCCGTGGACACGATGACCAAGGCCATCGCGTCCGGGCACCGCGGGGTCCACCTCGGCAACCACGTCGGCGAGCGGTACCTCGACCGGCCGGAACTGGTGGAGTTCCTGGCGCACTGCGGGAACGAGGGGGTGCCGGTACTGGTCCACCCGTGGGACATGCTCGGCGCGGACCGGATGGGCCACCACATGCTGTCCTGGCTGGTCGGCATGCCCGCGGAGACCCAGCTCAGCATCCTCGGGCTGATCCTGACCGGGGCCTTCGAGCGGCTGCCCGAGTCGTTGAAGCTGTGCTTCTGCCACGGCGGCGGCAGTTTCGCCTACCTGCTGGGCCGGGTCGAGAACGCCTGGCGCAACCGGGACCTGGTACGCGCGCACTCGCCCCGGCCGCCGTCGGAGTACGTCTCGCGCTTCTACGTGGACTCGGCCGTGTTCGACCCGCGGGCGCTGCGGCTGCTGGTGGAGGTCATGGGCGCCGACCGGGTGATGCTCGGCACCGACTACCCGTTCCCGCTCGGTGAGCAGGAGCCGGGGGCGGTCGTACGCGGCTGCGCCGAACTGACCGACGCCGACCGGGCCCGGATCTTCGCCGGCAACGCGCGCGAGTTCTTCGAGCCGGTCTCACCATGACTGCCCTGCGGGCGCTGCGACTGCTGGTGGATGTCATGGGCGCCGACCGGGACCGGATCTTCGCCGGCAACGCGCGCGAGTTCTTCCGGCCGGTCTCGCCGTGACCGGCCTGCGGGCGAGGGTCGCGGACGGCGTGCTGCGCGGCGTCCGGGCGAACGGCGTCACCGCCTTCCGCGGCGTCCCGTACGCGGTCCCCGCCCGCCGGTTCGGGCTCCCCGAACCGCCGGAGCCCTGGCGCGGCGAGCGGGACGCGAGCCGGTTCGGGCCGCCCGTCGCGCAGCGCCCCGGCCGGATGGCCTGGGTCCCCGGCCTGGACCTGGACCCGGCCGAGGGCGACGAGGGCCCGCTCACCCTCAACGTCTGGACCCCCGGGTGCGACGACGCGCGGCGGCCGGTGCTGGTGTTCGTGCACGGCGGCGCGTTCGTGTCCGGCTCGGGCGCGCAGCCGATGTACGACGGCGGGCCGCTGGCCCGCGCCCACGGCCTGGTCGTCGTCACCCTGAACTACCGGCTGGGCTTCCTCGGCTTCGGCCACCTCCCGGGAGTCCCGGCCAACCTGGGCCTGCGCGACCAGATCGCCGCCCTCCGCTGGGTCCAGCACAACGCCCCCGCCTTCGGCGGCGACCCCGCCCGCGTCACCCTCGCCGGCCACTCCGCCGGCGCCACCAGCGTCCTCGCCCTCCTCACCTCCCCCTCCACCCAAAACCTCTACGCCCGAGCCGCCATCCTCAGCGCCGTCCCCTACGGCTTCACCACCCCCACCCAGTCCCTTCCCCTCACCGAAAAGGTCCTCGGGGACGTTCTGGGGGCGGTGGCTGGGGACGGCCTTTTGGGTGTGCCGCTGTCCGCGCTGCTGGCGGCGGAGGCCGCCGCGATGGCGGCGTGCGCGCCGGTGGCCGGGTTGTTGCCGATCGCGCCGGTCATCGATGGCGAACTGCTGCCCCGGCACCCGATGGAGGCGATCCGGGCCGGGGCGGCGGCCCCCGTGCCGCTGCTGGTGAGCACCACCACCGAGGAGATGCGGCTGTTCGCCGCGATCGACCCGCCCACGCTGCCGTACTCCGTGGCGCGTACCGAGGAGCTGTTCGACGGACCGGCCGGGGAGATCGCCAGGGCGCACCGCGGCCCGGTGTGCCGGGTCAGGTTCACCCGCCCCGCCCCGCTCACCCACCGCGGCGTCCCGCTGGGCGCCTGCCACCTGGCCGACGTACCCTTCTACCTCGGCACCTGGCGTGACCGCCGGATGGCGGCACTGGTCGGCGACGGTGTGACCGCCCCCGCCCGCGCCGCCACCGCGGCCTTCGCCGCCTTCTGCCAGGGCGAGGACCAGCCGGACTTCGCGGGCATCCCGCGGCTTTTCGGTTGACCACCGAGGGAGTGGGGGCCGCCCCGCCAACTCGGCGTCGCGGCCGAGGACGGCGTCCGCCAGGTTGACGCCTCGCGGGCCGGGGTTGGCAACCTGCCCGCTGAAGGCGTTCGTGGCCGTCGCCGGTCTGATGGGGTGGACGTACGGCTGCGACGTTTCCGCCCTGATGGACGCGGCCCACGACATCCTGCGCCCGCTGCCGACCCGGCCTCGGTGGAGACACCGGCGCTGGACTACGCGGAGGCCGCCGCCCTCCGCCACGGGCTGGACGCCAGGGAGATGATCGTGGACATCGCTCTCGACCTGCTCAAGATCTGCTGACACCGCCCGAGCCGACCACCCCGCCGGCGCGTGACCTGATCCTGTAATCGCCTACCGGCCCCCTCACCAGGATCTACAACCCGTCCGGGCCCGGCCGGATGCCGTTCACGTACTTCGCCGCCATACCCGAGACCGCACGCGAAGCCCTCCGTGAGGGCAGCCTCGATGGGCACCGCCACCGTCATCGGCGACGACGTGATTCATAGCGTTCTGCGTGGAAACGAAAGACCCTCTGCCGGTCGCGTCCGGCAGAGGGTCGGCTTGGGTGCGCGTTTCGTCAGATGCGGGCGGCGGGGGGGCGGACGCCGACTCGGAAGTCGGCCACTCGGAGGATTTCGGCGGCGTCGTCCAGCGGGGGGTAGATCCGCTCGCGGTTCGTCGTCATCTTGCGCTGCTTGGCCGCGTCGCCGGTGTTGACGACCGTGCGCTCCCAGCCGCTGGTGAGCACCGCGCCCGCCGGGCCGAGGTCGACGCAGGTGGCGTAAGGGGCCGGGTCGAAGGAGGCGAGCGGCAGGTCGAGCAGGTCGGCGGCGGCGTTGTGGCCCGCGTACTTGCCGAGCGGGATCGCGTGCTGGCAGGACTGGAGCACCAGGTGGCCCTCCTCGGCGGTCGCGGCGGCCGTGTCGCCCGCGGCGAAGACCTCGGCGGACTCCGGCACGCGCAGGTGCTCGTCCACGAACAGCCGGTTCAGCCGGTCCCGCCGCCCGGCGATCTCGCCGGTCAGCGGGCTCGCCTGGACGCCCGCCGTCCACACCACGGTGTCCGCGGCGATCTCGGTGCCGTCGGTGAGCCGGACGACGCCGGGCTCGACGGACGCCACGCTCTGCCCGAGCCGGACCTCGATGCCGAGCTGTTCCAGCGCCTCCAGGATGGCCGGGCGCGGGCCGGGGCCGAGGTCGGGCCCCACCGCGTCGGCGCGCTCGACGAGGACGATCCGCGCGCCCTCTCCCAGCCGGGTGACCAGTTCGGTGGCCACCTCCAGGCCGGTGAAGCCCGCGCCCACGACCACCGCGGTCCGGCGGCCGGGGCCTTCCGGCAGGTCGCGCAGGTGGCGGTCGAGGGCCACCGCGCCGTCCAGGCCGTCCACGTTGTGCAGGTGCTCGGCGCCGGGGATTTCGGCGGGACGCAGCCTGCTGCCGGTGGCCAGCACCAGGCGGCGGTAGCCGAGGGTGCGGACCTCGCCGTCCCGGCCGGTGGCCGTCACGGTACGCCGGGCGGTGTCGATGCCGGTGACCGTGGCCGGCACGTGCGTCACGCCGATCGGGCCGAGCACCCGGCTCAGCGGCACCCGCATCTCGTGCGGGTCGGCCTCGTACAGCCGGGGCCGGATCACCATGTCGTCACCGGGGGCCACCAGGGCGACGGACAGTGCGGCACCGTTCTCGCCGCTGACGCGGGTCGCCGCCGCCGCGCTCCACACCCCGGCGAACCCGCCGCCGATCACCAGAACGTCGATGGGATCGGTTGTTGCATCGGTCATCAGGGGAAATCCTCTCTTACAGTGATGAAACGGGCGGGGGCGGGGGGGACGTTAGAGGGCCGCTCCGGTGCGCGGCGCGGCGTCCTTCTCCGGTACGCCGAGGTGCTGGCCACCGTCGATCTTCGGAGCGATCCGGAAGAGGGTCATCGCGGCGATCAGGCTGATCGCGCACACGGCCACCATGTAGACGCTGACCAGCGTGGTCGTACCGGTGGCGGCGAACAGCGCGCTGGCGATGAGCGGCGCGGTGCCGCCGATGAGCGAGCCCAGCCCGAGGATGATGCCCATCCCGGAGTAGCGCATCGCGGCCGGGAAGACGTCGGCCATGATGCTGCCCTGCAGCGCGTGCGAGATCGGCGTGCTGAGCGCCATGACCAGGAAGGCGAGCGCCGCCGCCGTCGTGGTGCCGCCGTTGAACACCGGGAAGTACACCCCGGCCGCGATCAGCAGCACGACCGACCCGAACAGGAACACCTTGCGCCGCCCGTGCCGGTCGGCGGCGTGCGACCAGAGCGGGATGCTGGCCAGCCAGAGCAGGCTGCCCACGGTGATGCCCAGCAGCAACGTCTGGCGGTCCAGGCCGAGTTCGGTCGAGCCGTACGAGAGGGAGAACACCGTGAACACGTACGAACAGGACGAGGCCGCCGTCACCATCAGCACGATCGCGATGATCCGCGACCAGTGGCCCTTGAGCGCGGCCATCCCCGGCATGCCGATGATCTCGCTCCGGTCCTTGACCGTGTCGAAGCTCGGGGACTCGGTGATGCGCAGCCTGATGATCAGGCCCACCACGATCAGCACCGCGCTGAGCAGGAACGGTACCCGCCACACCCAGTCGGCGAACGCGGCCGGTGTGGACGCCGCGGTGGCCACGAAGTAGACCAGGTTGGCCAGTACCAGCCCCGCCGGCACGCCCATCTGCGGGAACCCGCCGAACAGGTTGCTGCGCCCGCCCGGCGCGTGTTCCACGCTCATCAGCACCGCGCCGCTGGTCTCACCGCCCAGGCCGACGCCCTGCAACAGCCGCAGCAGCACCAGCAGGATCGGGGCCCACACGCCGATCGACTCATACGTGGGCAGCAGCCCGATGAACGTCGAGGCCAGCCCCATGGTCAGCAGCGAGACGACCAGCGTGGTCTTGCGCCCGGCGCGGTCGCCGAAGTGCCCGAAGATGATCCCGCCGAGCGGCCGGGCCAGGAACCCGACCGCGAAGGTCGAGAAGGCGGCGAGCGTGCCCGCCACCGGGCTGAGGGTGGTGAAGAACTGCTTGTTGAACACGAGCGCGGCGGCGGTTCCGTACAGGTAGAAGTCGTACCATTCGAGCGTCGTCCCTATCAGGCCGGCGATCGCCACGTTTTTCGGCTTCGACCGTGGAACCGTGTGCTGTCGTGTGGAGCCGATCATGGCGTGCCTTTCCGCTAAGTGACGGTGCTGCATGCGGCTGGCTACCGCCCCCCGTCTGCCTGATGTCCGCGGCAGATGTGGTGACAGTCTGCAATTACCAGATATGCGGGTCAAATAGCGGTTTGGTGACTGGATATCACAGGACCGATATATCCGGACCAGCGACCCCAGGGACTGAGCTGATCAGCGCCACCGAGAACGGCGGCGCACGCGACCGACCACCATCACTCAGGGTGACCGGCGGCGTCCCGGTGCGAGGGCGTGCAACGCCGCCAGCAGCGGGACGACGGCCCACCCGGCGAGCACCGCGAACGCCGCCCACACCGGCATCGCCCTGGGAAACTGCTCGATCAGTTGCATGGCCGGATAGGTCGGCAGGAACAACCCCACCCACTGCCCCCACGGCAGCATCCGGGCGACGAACGGCGCCACGATGACGATCGTGATCAGCGCGGCGATGGCCACCGCCCCGTTGCGCAGGATCGCGCCGAGCGCCAGCCCGAGCAGCGTCGTCACCACGATCATCAGCGTGCCGCCGCCGATCACCGTCCACGCCTCCGCTGGAAGCGGCGACGGGTCGAACCTCGCGGCCACGAACCGCCCGTAGACGTACCCGGGCACCGCGATGAGCAGCGAGGCGGCGACCGCGAGCCCGCCCAGCACGACCGCCTTGGCCGCCAGCACCCGCCCGCGCGAGGGCGTCGCGACGAACGTCGTGTCGAGCATGCCGGACGTGTGCTCGCCGCTGATGGCCATCGCGCCCAGCATGCCGAACGGGAGCTGCGCCAGGATCACCCCGACGTACACGGCCACGATGATCCCCATCGCGGCCTGGTCCCCGGTCTGCTCCGGATGCCAGCGCGCGATGACGCTGGCCGCGCCCGTCGCCGTGAGCGCGAGCGACAGCGCCACCCCGATGCCCAGCGCCCACCAGGTCGAACGCAGCGACCGCAACTTGATCCACTCGGCGGCGACCGTGTTCATGCCGGGCTCCCGGCGATCAGCTCCATGAACGCGTCCTCCAGCGTGGTGCCCGGCCGTACCAGCTCGGTGATCTCCGCGTCGGCACGCAGCCTGCCCCCGGCCAGCACGATCAGGCGGTCGGCGGTGACCGCCATCTCGCTCATCAGGTGGCTGGACACGAGGATGGTCCGGCCCTCGGCGGCCAGCGACTTGAGCAGGTCGCGCATCCAGCGGATGCCCTCGGGGTCGAGCCCGTTGGCCGGTTCGTCGAGTACCAGCACCTCCGGGTCGCCGAGCAGGGCCGCGGCCAGGCCCAGCCGCTGCTTCATGCCCAGCGAGAACGCGCCGACCCGCCTGCCGCCCGCGTCGCCCAGCCCGACCAGTTCCAGCAGCCCGCCGATCCGTGCCGCGGAGATGCCGTTGGAGCGGGCCAGCCACCGCAGGTGCTGCTCGGCGCGCCGCCCGCCCTGCACCGCGGTCGCGTCCAGGAGCGCGCCGACCTTGGTGAGAGGGTGGTCGAGTTCGCGGTAGGGCATGCCGTGCACCTCGGCCCGCCCGGCGGTGGGCCGGTCCAGGCCGAGGATCAGCCGCATGGTCGTGGTCTTTCCCGCGCCGTTCGGCCCGAGGAAGCCGGTGATCCGGCCGGGGGCGACCGTGAAGGAGAGGTCGTCCACGGCGAGCGTCCCGGCGAAGCGTCTGGTCAGTCCGGTCACTTCGATCATGTCGTCCACGATCGGGCGGGGGCGGCCCGGTCCGCATCGGTCCTGGGACCGATACGGGACGCCGGACCGCCGGGCTAGGTTCGTACCGTGCGTGAACCGATCCGTCCTCCCCTGCTCAGCCGGATACCCGGCTGGGCCTGGGTGACGGTGGACACGGCGGTCGCGCTGCTGCTCACGGCCAGTTTCATCGGGCTCGTCGCGTCGCGGAGCGTGTCCGCGCCCGGCGTACTCGACTACGCGGGGGCGCTGGCCACCGGCCTTCCGGTGGCGGTCCGGCGGCTGTGGCCGCGCGCGGTGTTCGTGGTCGTCCTGGTGGGCGGGCTCGGCATGCGCGAATTCCTGCTGCCGCACGCCGACGCGCTCTGCCTGCCGCTGGTGCTCTACACGCTGGCCACCCGGGAACGGGCCGTCCTCGCGCTGGTCGCGGCGGCGGGGGTGGGCGTGCAGGGGGTGGCCGAAGTCCCGCTGACGGACGAGGTCCGAGACCGGGCCGGGCTGGTGCTGGCGGTCATGGCGGCCTGCTGGGCGGCCGGTACCGCGGTACGCCAGCGCAGGCGCTACACCGAGCAGCTCGCCGCGCAGGCCGAGGAGCGGGCCAGGGCCGAGACCACCGCCGAGCGGCTGCGGATCGCCAGGGAACTGCACGACGTGATCGGGCACGGACTCAGCACCATCGCGGTGCAGGCGGGCGTGGCCGGGCATGTGGGCGAGGCCGCGGAGATGAGCCGTACGCTCGCCTCGATCGAGGAGACCAGCAGGTCGGCCCTGCGCGAGACCCGGCGGCTGCTCGGCGTACTGCGCGAGGACGGCGCGGCCGACCTCGCCCCCGCCCCCGGGATGGCGGATCTCGGCGCGCTCGTCGCCCGGACCAGGGCGGCCGGGCTCGCGGTGGAGCTGGACATCGACGGAGAGGCGGAGGGGGAGATGGACCTGACGGTCTACCGGATCGTCCAGGAGGCGCTGACCAACGTGCTCAAACACGCGGGGGCCCGGCGCGCCCGGGTGCGGATCGAACGGCGGCGGGCCGAACTCGTCGTGGAGGTCACCGACGACGGCACGCGCGGGCAGGCGCGGCCGTACGGGCACGGCTTGACCGGGCTGCGCGAGCGGGTGCACCTCTTCGGCGGCGAGTTCGAGGCGGGGGCCCGCCCGGTGCGCGGCTTCCGGGTGATGGCGAGGCTGCCGCTGTGATCGGCGTACTGGTGGCCGACGACCAGCCGCTGATCAGGGCGAGCTTCCTGCGGCTGGTCGACGCCGCACCGGGCTTTCGCGCGGTGGGCGAGGCCGCGACGGGCGCGCAGGCGGTGGCGGCGGCCGGTCGCGAGCGTCCGGGGCTGGTGCTCATGGACGTACGCATGCCGGAAATGGACGGCATCGAGGCCACCCGCCGCATCTGCGCGGCCCGGCCGGAGACGCGGGTGCTCATCGTCACCACGTTCGACCTGGACGAGTACGTCTACGGCGCGCTGCGCGCGGGCGCGGCGGGCTTCCTGCTGAAGGACACCCCGCCCGCCGAACTGCTCAGAAGCATGAACATCGTCGCCGCGGGCGAGTCACTGCTGGCCCCGGCCGCCACCCGGCGGCTGATCCGGCGGTACGTGAACCCGGGCGCCGACCCCCTGGAGATCACCGAACGCGAGCGTGAGGTCCTGGTCCTGGTGGCCAGGGGCCTGTCCAACGCGGAGATCGCGCAACGCCTGTACGTCAGCCTCAGCACGGTGAAGACGCACGTCAGCAGCCTGCTCACCAAGCTCGGCGCACGCAGCCGGGTCCACCTGGTGATCGCCGCCTACGAGGCCCGCCTGGTCTGAGCCCGGCACTCGCGAGATGCCGGGAAAAAACTTCGTCTAGCGTGTCGATCCATGGGAGTGCCGTTCGACCTTGGGGTGAAAGGGTCGAAAGGGCGGCCCGGTGGAACAAGGAGAGCCACGATGGCGAAGTACATGCTGATCATGCGCGGGACGGACGAGACCATGGAGGCGATGTCGAAGGTCTCCTTCGACGAGATGCTGGAGACCATGGGGCGCTTCAACGACGAGTTGATCCGGGCCGGGGTGCTGGTCGCCGCCGAGGGCCTGGACGACCCGGCGCAGGGCGTGGTGGTCGACTTCAGCGGCGAGACGCCGGTGGTCACCGACGGCCCGTACGGCGAGACCAAGGAGCTGTTCGGCGGCTACTACATCCTCGACGTGGCCACCAAGGAGGAGGCCGTGGAGTGGGCCAAGCGGATCCCGCGGATGCCCGGCTCCAAGTGCGAGGTCCGCCGGGTGCCGAGCATCGAGGAGTTCCCGCAGGACAACGAGTGGATCATCAACGAGCGGGCGTGGCGCGAGCGGACCGGCCAGCTCTGATGCCCACGGCCGAGTACGACCCGCCGGGCCTTGAGCCGGGCACCGGGACAGGCACCGGGTCAGGCGCCGAGCCGGGCACCGAGTCGGCGCGGCGGGCCGTCGAGGCCGTGTGGCGGATCGAGTCGGCGCGGATCGTCGCCGCGCTGGCCCGCTACACCGGCGAACTGGAACTCGCCGAGGACGTCGCCCAGGAGGCACTGGCCGAGGCGCTGGTCACCTGGGCGCGTGAGGGGGCCCCGGCGAATCCGGTGGGCTGGCTGCTCACGACCGCGCGGCGGAGGGCCATCGACGGCTTCCGCCGCCGGTCGGGGCTGGACGCGCGGTACGCCATGCTGGCCGGGCGGCTCGACGAGGGACAGGCCGCCGCGGGCGCGGTGGACCCGGCGCAGCGGCAGGACGACCTGCCGTGGGACCCCGACCGGGTGGACGACGACATCCTGGCGCTGATCTTCATGGCCTGCCACCCGGTGCTGTCGCCGGAGGCCCGGGTGGCCCTGACGCTGCGCGCGGTGGGCGGCCTGTCCAGCGAGGAGATCGCGCGGGCGTTCCTGGTGCCGGTGCCGACCGTCCAGGCGCGGATCACCCGGGCCAAGAAGACGATCGCCGCGGCGGGCGTGCCGTTCGAGCAGCCGCCCGCCGCCGAACGCCGCGAACGGCTCGGCGGTGTGCTCAGCGTGCTGTACGTGATCTTCACCGAGGGCTCGACGGCGACCTCCGGGGATCGCCTGCTGCGCGCCGACCTCGCGTACGAGGCGATCCGGCTGGCCCGGATGCTGGCCGCGCTGCTGCCCGGCGAGCACGAGGTGTACGGGCTGCTCGCGCTGTTCGAGCTGACCGCCGCGCGCTTCCCGGCGCGTACCGGCCCGGCCGGCGAGGCCGTACTGCTTGAGGACCAGGACCGCCGGCTGTGGGACCGCTCGGCGATCCGGCGCGGCCAGGCCGCCCTGGCCCGGGCCGCCGCCGGTCGCGGCCTCGGGCCGTACGGCCTGCAGGCGGCCATCGCCTCCTGCCACGCGTCGGCGTCCTCGGTGGCCGAGACCGACTGGGAGCGGATCGTGCTGCTGTACGAGGCGCTGGGCCGGGTGGCCCCCTCGCCCATCGTCGAACTCAACCGCGCGGTCGCCGTCGCCATGGCGGCCGGACCGGATTCGGCGCTGTCCATCGTGGACGAACTGGCCGCCTCCGGCCGGCTGGCGGGCTCCCACCTGCTGCCGGGCGTACGCGGCGAGCTGCTCGCCCGCCTCGGCCGTACCGCCGAGGCCCGCGCCGAACTGGAGTTCGCCGCCCGCCTGTGCGGCAACGCCCGGGAGCGTTCTGTACTCCTGCGCAAGGCCGCCCACCTCCGCTGACACCTAGGGCAGCAGGACGAGCGCGAGCCCGATCACGATGTCCACGACGCCGCACCACTCGGCGAACGAGCGGGCCACGACCTTGTTGGCCCGCAGGTGCGCGAAGTCCCACACGCCGTGGAAGAACCAGCCCGCCGCCACCAGGTAGCGGCCCAGCTCCGGATCGACGGCCAGCCCGGCCAGCGCCAGCCCGCCGAAGATCAGCATCCCGAGCGCCTGCGTCCGCAACGCGCCGTCCCTGCGCACCTGCCCGTCCACCCCCGCCCAGACCAGTACGACCAGCGCGATCCCGCTGAGGACGACGGCGGCCGGGATGTCCAGCGCCTGAAGTCCGAAGACGGCCACGGACCCGATCCCGAGCCCCGGCCACGTCCACTCGCGCCGCCGCAGCTTGGCCATCACCAGGTACAGCAACGGCAGCAGCGGCAGAATGTGCCCGAACCCGCCCACCCCCTGCCCCGGCCCGCCACCACCGATCATCAACGCCGCCCCGGCCAGCGCCAGCGCGGTCGGCCACCGCCCCTTCAGCCAGGTGGTCCAGCTCGTGCTCTGTGTGGTGGTGCTCGCCATCGGAGGACTCCTTCTGTGCCGGTCCGGGGTGTCTACCGGCAATCGTCGGGGAGCCGCCCGAGCGGGCGTAGTGCCGAAACCACAGCGACCGGCATGCCGATGTCACCTGTGCGCATGACATCTGTCATGCGGTGATTCCGGAGGTGAGACGGAGGCCGTTGAGGACGAGGGCGGCCGCCGACAGGGCGGAGAACACCGCCCAGGCGCGGAGGTCGTGATCGCGGGCCCGCAGGTGGGCGGCGAGGGCGGCGAATCGCGGTCATTACCGTGGGGACGTATCGGCGTCCGAGACCGTAACACCCCGGCCCTGACTAGCCCGCCGTGACCGTGCCCCAGTCGAGGTGGTGGTCGTAGAGCCAGTCGTTCTGGGGGTAGGTGCCGGTTCGGGTGGCGTGGCGCATGGCCAGGGTCATGATCAGGTCGCGGGGGAGTCTGGCGAGGGGGCTCAGGGCCTTCCAGTCGCCGGTGCGTTCGCCCTGCTTGACGACGCGTTCGACGCGGTGGCGGCGCAGGCGCTCGTAGCCGCTGAAGGCGGCCTCGATGTCCGGGGCGTCGCGCAGGCATCTGGCCAGGACGACGGCGTCCTCGATGGCCATGGCCGCGCCCTGGCCGATGGAGGGGGCGGTGGCGTGGGCCGCGTCGCCGATGATGATCATGCGGTCGCGGTGCCAGGCCGGTACGGCGGGCATGGTGTAGGTGATCCAGCCGGAGAAGATCCGGGGGGTCGCGGCGACGATGTCCCAGGCGAGGCTTCGGTCGCCCGCGAAAGCGGTGGTCAGGCGGGTGCGCCACTCGTCGGTGGTGATGGCGGCGATCTGGGCGGGGCTCGGTTCGGTGGGCTGGGCGGGATTGGCCGCCCACCACACCTCGCCGTCCGGGTGCCTGGTGAAGACGAAGAAGCAGCGCTTGCCGAAGACGGCGTGCATCAGGCCGGGCTCGGCGTCGGTGGCGACGCCTCGGACGTACCCGCCGGTGTTCAGCAGTCCGGTGTACCGGGCGGCCGGGGCCGCCGGGTCGATGATCCGGCGGACCTGCGAGCGCAGGCCGTCCGCGCCGATCAGCAGGTCGGCCTCGGCCGTGCCGCCGTCGGCGAACGTCGCCCGCACGCCGTCGCGGGTGCTGGTGGCGTCGATCAGCCGCCTGCCGTACTCGATCGGCACCCCGCGGCGTACGGCGTGGTCGCGCAGGAAGCGGTACAGGTCCGCGCGCTTGACCGTGCGGCTCACCAGGCCGTGGCCCGTCGTGCCGCCTGTGCCGTACGGCAGCTCGCCGAGCCTGCGGCCCGAGCCATTGGTGATCCGGATCTTCGGCGTGTCGAAGCCGAGGCCGTCGATGTCGAGGTCGAGCGCCTGTAACGCGTCGAGCGCGTTGACCGCGAGGGTGAGGAAGGCGCCGGCGTTGTCGGCCGTACGGTCGTACGCCTCGCACACCACCGGCGTGATGCCCGCCTTGCGCAGGGCGATGGCCACCGACGTCCCCGCGATGCCGCCGCCCACGACGAGTGCTGTGTATGTCATACACCGAGTGTATGACATACACTTGGCGGGACGTCTACCCCGAAGGTTGGAAACGATGGACGACACGCTCGGCCGGCTCTGGGCCCGGCTGGACGATCCGGCCCCCGAGCGCCGGGCCGGGCTGAGCCTGCCGCGCATCGCGCGGGCGGCGGCCGAGGTGGCCGACGAGGGCGGCCTCGACGCGGTGTCCATGGCCAGGGTCGCCGAACGGCTCGGTTTCACCACCATGGCGCTGTACCGCCATGTGCGCGGCAAGCAGGAGTTGCTGCTGCTCATGCTGGACTTCGTCGCCGAAGTGCCCGCCGAGCTGGACGAACCCGCCGCCGACTGGCGATGGGGCCTGCGGCGCTGGTGCCGGGCGCAGTGGGAGATGCTGCGCGCCCACTCCTGGATCGTGCGGCTGCCCATCACCGGGCCGCCGGTGACGCCCAACCAGCTCGCCTGGACCGACCGAGCCCTGGCCGTACTGCGCGGCACCGGCCTCAGCGAGGCGGACAAGGCCGGGGTCGTCCTGCTGGTCGCCAACTACATGCACAGCTCGGCCCGGCTCGGCGCCGACCTGGGCCCGGCCGCCTCCGGCGAGTCGATCGCCGCCCACAGCGCGCTGCTCGGCTCGCTGGCCGACGCCCGCCGCTACCCGGCGCTGCGCGCGGCGGTGGACGCGGGCGCGTTCGACTATCCGGCCGGCGCGCCGGAGGAGGAGCGGCGCTTCGACTACTCCTTCGGCCTGGACCGGATTCTGGACGGTGTGGAGTGCCTGATCCGGTCCGGGCGCGGCGGTGGTCGCTAGGCCCTGGTGAGCCAGGTGACCTGGGCGCCGTTGTCGAAGGACTCGTGGTGGGTGGGGGTGAACAGCGTGGGCTGAAAGCCCCCGGCGAACATCGGGACGCCCGCGCCCGCCACCACCGGGTAGCGCTTCAGCACGATCTCGTCGATCTCGGGGAGCAGCGCGGCGGCCAGGTTGCCGCCGCCGGCGAGGTAGACGTCCATGCCGGTGTCCTCCGCCTTGAGCCGCCGGACCAGCCCGATCGGGTCGCCGGGCACGAGCTCCACCGTCGGGTCGTCGATGGTCAGCGTGCTGGACACGACGTACTGCCGCAGGTGGGCATAGGGGCTGGTGATGGAGACGTCCAGCGCGGGCTGGTACGTGCCGCGCCCCATCACCAGCGTGTCGAAGGCCCGGTTGGGCGCGTCCGTCAGGCCGACGTGTGCGCGAATGTGGGTGGGCACGACCTCCGGGTAACGGGCGTTGATCCAGGCGGCCATCTTGTCCGACAACGGGTAGAAGTCGATTTCGCCGCCGGGGCCCGCGATGTAGCCGTCGAGCGATACGCCCACGTAGTACACGAGCTTTCGCATACCGATCAACTCCTGATGTAGTACTATGACTGAAGTGGTTTCACCGTAGTACTACACATGGAGTGGTGTCAACATGCGCAGCAACCCCGAGCGGCGGAAGGCGCTGATCGACGCGGCCATCGAGGTGCTGGCCAGGGACGGCGCGCGCGGGCTGACCTTCCGCGCCGTCGACGCCGAGGCCGCCGTGCCCACCGGCACCGCCTCCAACTACTTCGCCAGCCGCGACGAGCTGTTCACCCAGGTCGGGGGCCGGATCTACGAGCGGCTGCTACCGGATGAGGCGGTCATGGCCAGGAGCCGGGAGGGCGTACAGGACCGGGCCCGCTACGCCGAGCTGATGCACGAGGTGGTGGGCCGGGTCACCGCCTTCGGCTCCGGCTACCTGGCGCTGCTGGAGCTGCGGCTGGAGTCCACCCGGCGGCCCGAGCTGCGCGCCGTGCTCACCCAGCGCATCCGCGAGGACATCGACGCCAACCTCGCCCACCACGCCGCCTCCGGCCTGCCCGGCGACCCGACCTCCGTACTCCTCCTGTACCTAGCGCTGAACTGGCTCATCGTCGAACGGCTGACGCTCCCGGACATCTTCGACGAGCAGCAGGTCCACGACCTGGTGGAGGTCGCCGTACGCAGGTCACTCGGCGAGTGACGGGTCCTACAGGAGCCGCCACAGGGCGGGGACCTTCGGCGGGACCCGCCCCGGCCTGGAGGTGTGCGCCTTGACGCAGATGTACTCCTGGCCGGCATAGGCGACGATGGCATCGACCGCGTACCGGGTCCATGGTCGCCAGCGGGCCGGGGGCACCAGGACGCTCAGGTCCACCGATCCCGACACCGGGCCGTTGGCGTACACGTGTACCACGCCGGTCGCCGGCCGGACGTCCGGCGGCACGGTGACGGTCACCTTGGCACTCTCCCCGGCGGTGATCTCGGTCCGGTCGAAAGCGGTCGTGATCCAACCGCTGCCGGCCGAGGAGAGCTTCACGACGATCGGCGGGCCGTCGGGCGCTTCCGTGATCAGGGTGGCCGTGCCCGTCAGTTCGTCGTCGAGCCGCAGCGTGTCCGGTTCCATCCGCATGCGCAGCGACGGCGGCCGTTTGAGGATGGTCAACAGGTAGGTGACGGACTTGACGTCCTGGATCGCGCGGGCGGTGAACGTGATCGGGTAGTTCCCGGGGGCCGCCCAGGACGCTGTCTCGATCTTCACCGCCACAGGACGGCCGACCTCGAAATACGGCGGATGCCTCACCGTGACCCCCGCGGGGGCGCCGCTGGAGGTGAGCGACAGTTGCGGAGCGGGATCATGGTCGGTCTGGGAGCGGATCAACGTCCACTCCGAATCGCCCGGGTAGAGCGCGGTTCCGGGAGGTGCGGGCGGCAGAAGGTCGAACCGCACCTCGCACTCCACGATCAGCTCGCCCGGCTGGGTGGACACGCCCACCGACTCCCAGGCGTCCTTGACCGCGCCCGCCTCCTTGCAGGAGCCGCCGAAGAGCCCGTACGCGACCTCCACCGTCGCCCTCCGGGCCTCGCCCGGGCTCCAGCGGGCGGTCTTGAGCTGGAGCGCGGACACGAAGACCGCCGCGGCCTTCCTGATGCCGATGCCCCGCACCTCGCCGCCCCTGCACACAGGGCTCGGCGGGTTGCCGTTGGCCGGGTTGCTGCCCTCGGCGAGCAGGTAGAACCAGTGGTTCTGCGCGCCCGCGCCGGGGTGGGCGTCCGTGGGCGGCGTCGGGGTGAAGCAGCCCGGGTGGCCGTCGATCCGCGCCGGGTCGTACATGTTGCGGATCGGCCCGGTACCGAACAGGTCCATCTCCTCGCCGACCAGGTAGTCGGGCTCGTCGAGCGCGGCCGGGTGCCCGACGTAGTGCTCCAGGATCGCGCCCAGGATGTCGCCGGTGGACTCGTCCAGCGCCGCGCCCCAGCCGGGGCCGCCCGAGCCGCCGGAGCCGGAGAACTGGTAGACGGCGTGGCCGTACTCGTGGCCGACCACGTCGAGCGGGGTGGTCTGCTTGGTCCCCGCGAGGTTGCGGCCCATGTTCACCTCGGAGCCGGACCAGGTGGCGTTCGGCATGTTGTAGCCGACCTTGGCGGGGAAGCCGTGGCCCTGGCCGTCGATGCCGTTCCGGCCGGTCCAGTCGCGCAGCATGTCCCACTGGCGCTGGACGCCGAACAGCGTGTCCACGCAGGCGGTCTCGTGATCGGTGCCCGAGCCGTCGCCCCACTCGTCGTCGGGGCCCTCGAAGACCGCGCTCGCGGTGCCGCACTCGATGCCGGGGCGGGACGGGTCGCGCAGTGCGTACCCGGTCTCGGTGGCGGCGGTGCCGATGGTCACCGGGGCGCCGTTGTAGTGGGAGTGGCCGACGGCCTGCTTGATCGCGTCCTGCTTCTCCAGGACCTTTCCGCCGGCCGCGTCCACGAAGACGTGCGGCTCGGCCGGGAGCCCCGCCGGGGAGCGGCCTTCCGCGACGACCTCCCAGGCCAGGCGGGGGGCGGACCCGGTGACGTGGACCAGCAGCCGCGCCGACCGGACCGTGGCGTCCGGGCCGCTCGCGGCGCGGGCGATGGTACGTGCCTGCCGCTCGCCGATCTCGGGGGTGACCGGTACGTCGATCTCCGCCTGCTGGGCGGTGGTGGTGTGGTGCAGGGTCCGGCCGTCCCGGCTGATCATGAAGTTGACCTCGCCGCCGTACACGGGCAGGCCCCGGTACGTCCGGGGGAACGACAGGAACTGCAGGCCGCCCGCGCCGAAGACGGTCCGGGGCGCGCCGAACCGGTCGCCGGAGGAGCGTTCGATCACGCCCTGCCCGCCGGTCAGCGCCCGTGTCGCCAGGTCAAGGGCCCTGGCCTGGGCCTCCTTGTCCGGCGGGGCGTACATCGGCGGCTCGGGCGCGGTGGTGGCGGGCTTGGCCGGTGTCCGCGCGGCGGCGCTCGGTGGGGATGTCAGGGCCGACGCCATCGCGGCGGCCACGAGGGCGCACATGATCGCTCTGCGCGTGGTGCGTTGCATTCGCGATGACCCCTCTCCCGAAATCCCTCATCAAGGGCCGAAAGGAGCCTGGCCGGGCCGGGCTGCACTCAACGTGACAGCGGGCGGGTGGGCTGCCCACCCTTCGCCTTTGCATAACCCCCTGTTATGGGCTGTCGCTGGACTTGGCGTGGACGGTGAGGTCGTCGCCCCGGCCGGGGAACGCCATGATCAGCAGGCGCTGGCCCACGTTGTCGCCGTTCTGGCGGATCCAGGAGTAGTGGACGCGGATTCGGTACCGGCCCTTGCCGCGCACCGCCAGGTCGGGCAGGGGCGTGCCGCCCATCGCGTCGGCGAAGCGGATCTCACCGCTCAGGTTGTGGAAACCGGCCTCCGCGACGTGCTCCCAGCCCTTGGTCTCCACCGGCGGGCGGCGGGTGTAGGTCTCGGTGGTGACGCACAGCGGGGGGTCGGTGTACGTGTCGATGCTGAGCACCCCGGGGCCACCGCTCAGCACGCCGCTCCGGTACGGCGGGTCGGTGAGCAGGGGGTCCTCCGTGATCTCCGGCTCGTACGCCACCAGACTGCCGTAGTCGGTGTACACGGGCTCGGGCTGCCGGATCGCCGTCACCGGCTCGATGCGCGGCCGGTGCCGGGGCGCCCGCGCGCACACCTGCCGTTCGGCCTCCTGGAACAGCCACAGGTCGATCTCCTCCGCGGCCCGATCGGCCGCGACGATCGCCTGCGCACTGGGGCAGATCGGGGCGAGGGTGCCGGCGAACCGGCGTACGTCGAGGCCGTCGGCCCGCTGGGCGCGGGCGAGTTCGGCGGGGTCGTTCCTGCTGAAGACCCCGCACAGGGCGCGGCCGTACCGCAGGGCGGCCCGGTCGGCGACCTCCAGGAGCGCCGGCAGCGGCTTCGACCGGCGCAGGTCGCACAGGTACGCCCGCTCGCCGGTGAGCGGGCGCGCCGGATCGTACTCGGCGGGGCAGGCCCCCTGCGTGGTCACCGGCCCGGCGGCCAGGTCGCCCGCCGGGAGGAAGCAGAGCGCCAGGGACGCGGCGGTCACCGAGGCGATGACGTGGGAGCGGGTCCGGTACGCCGGGCCGCCGCCGTACTGGAGGACCAGCACCAGCGCGGCGGCCACGAACGCGGCGCCGTACCACAGCGGCGACACGCCCACCGGGCGCGGGGCGGTGGTCAGCGCGGCGATCGACCCGAGCCCGGCGGCGGCGAACAGGACGGCCGCCGTGACGCGTACCTGACGGAGGGTCCTGCGCACCACCGTGACCAGCACCAGGACCGCCATCCCGCCGACCCCGACCAGCACGTCGGCGGCCTGCCAGAGCCTCATCAGCGGGGGCTGATAGCCGGACGGAAGGGCCCATTCCGGGCCGATCCATGTGGGTACGCCGTGGGCCAGGTTCACGGCGGCGGGGATCAGCGGCAGCACGATCGCGACCAGCGCCGGGAGCCGCCGGCCGATCGGCTTCCGGGGCGGCGCGGTGGGCGCGGGCTTCGCCCGTCGGGGCGCGCCGGCTTCGTGCGCGGAGCGGGCGTACCAGGCCACCGTGAGCACGTTCGCCAGCGCGTAGAGGCCCGCGCCCGGCACCAGGAGATCGATACCGACGATGGAGGACAACTCGAAGGAGAGGACGAGCGGCAGGGAGAAGGGCGCGAGCCCGGTGGAGGCGGCCCCCACCCACACGACGCCCCGGCTCCACCTGCCGTCGCGCGCCTGGGCGATGAGGGCGAGGATCGTCCAGACGACCCAGGGCACGCCGTGGAACGAGACCAGACCGAGAATCCCGGCCAGGGCGGTGGCGTCGAGTGCGCCCGCCATCTTCGCGCCGAGCGCGGTCACTTTGGCGAGCACACCGATCAGGAGCATGCCGACCCGGAACGTGGCCGGTGCGCCGTCCAGCGCCCGGAAGAACAGCACCACCAGGGCGAGTCCGGCGGGGAGTCCGGCGATGTCCAGCCAGTCCGGCAGGCGGCCCGGGATCGCGGCGATCACCGCCAAGGCCGCGTTGAGGTAGAGCGCCCAGCGCAGCAGGCGTACGTTGCGGTCGAGTACGGGCCTCTCCCCGGCGACCGGCCCGCGCAGTATCTGCCAAAGGGCCCAGCCCTGCCCGGCGGCGATGAGGACCAGGAGCAGGATGTCCCACCAGGGGAGATCCGATTCCGTTCGGATCGGCAGATGCGTCACGGCCAGGAGAAGCGCCCTCGGGTCGCCGCCGGTCAGCGCGATGACACCGGACACGGCGGTCACCAGCACATGACCGAGGGCGAGCAGTGCCGCCGATCGGCCGAAACGGTATCGGCGCACGAATTTCCTCGGGGTCGGCCGATGAATCGCCTCACCCTAGCGGATGAAGGACGTCGATTCGCGGGCCCTGGCATTCCTCGTCGATCAGGCGTTTATTCGAGTCATGGAATCGAGTCATCCGCATTCGGGCAGGCGTACATTCCTCACCGCGTCCGCCGCCACCTTGTCCACGCCCATACTGGCCGACGCCGCACTCGCGTCCGACACGGCGGACGGGCCGGGACGCCCGATACGGCCGCAGCGGCCCGGCCGCGAACTGCGCGCGTTGTTACGCGAGATCGACCCCCGGCGGATCGAGGCCGACATACTCCGGATGGTCGCGTTCGGCACCCGGCACACACTGTCCACCCAGACCGACCCGGTACGCGGCATCGGCGCGGCCGTCGAATGGGTCCACGCCAGGTTGCAGGCGGTCGCGGCGGCCTCGGGCGGCCGGATGACCGTCGAGAAACAGTCCTTCGTGCAGCCGGTCTCCCCCCGGGTCCCCGCGCCGACGACCATCACCAACGTCGTCGCCACCCTGCGCGGCGACGCCTCACCCGCCCGCCTGTACGTCGTCACCGGCCACCTCGACTCCCGGGCCTCCGACGTCATGAACGCCACCGCCGATGCCCCCGGCGCGGACGACGACGCCTCCGGCGTGGCGGTGGTGCTGGAACTGGCCCGCCTCTTCGCCACCCGCCGTACCCGGGGGACGCTGGTGTTCGCCGTGGTCAGCGGCGAGGAGCAGGGCCTTTACGGGTCGGCGCACCTGGCGGCGAAGCTGAAGGAGGCGGGCGCGGATGTGCAGGCGATGTTCAGCAACGACATCGTGGGGGCCGGCTCCGGGTGGGACGGCACCCGGCCGGAACCGCACACGGTCCGCCTGTTCGTGGAGGGCGTGCCGACCACCGAGACCCCGCAGGAGGCGGCCCTGCGGCAGTCGGTCGGCGGCGAGAACGACGGGCCTTCGCGGCAGCTCGGCCGTTTCGTGAAGGACGTGGCGGAGAACGACGCGACGGGCATGAAGGTCCGCGTCATCTGGCGCCGCGACCGGTACCTGCGCGGCAGCGACCACATCTCCTTCATTCGTCAGGGATATCCGGCGGCGCGATTCACCGAGCCCCGGGAGAATTACGCCCACGAACACCAGGACGTACGCGTGGAGAACGGCGTCCAGTACGGCGACCTGCCGGAGTTCGTGGATTTCGACTACACGGCGAGGGTCGCCAAGGTGAACGCCGCGACGTTATGGTCTCTGGCCCAGGGCCCCGGCACCCCGAAGAACGTCACGATCGACGCGGCCACCCTGACCAACGACACCACCCTTCACTGGGACCGCGACCCCGACCCGGGCATCGCGGGGTACGAGGTCATCTGGCGAGAGACCACCTCCCCGGACTGGACCCACGCCATCGACGTCGGCGACGTCACCACCGCCACCATCGACCTGGCCAAGGACAACGTCCAATTCGCCCTCCGCGCCACAACCCCCGACGGCCACCGCAGCCCCGCCGCCTTCCCCCGCGCCACCACGACCTAGCCGATCGGCCGGCCGAGTCCGTAGATCGCACAACCCTCGAAGTCCGGTGCGGCTGGGGCCGTGGCCCGGTGGTGAGGGTCGGCGTGGTTCGGCCTGGTACTCACCTCTCGGATGAGGTCCCAGGACTTCCGCCGTGGCCTGCTGGTACACGGCATTGAGGTGCCTGTGGTGTCGGGCGAGGCGCCCACGGTGGGGGTGGGCGGACATGTAGATGGGGCCGTGGCTGTGGTGAGAGGTGCGGCGTGTGGGCGGCCCGTACGGTGATACCTCAGAAGACACCACCAGGCATTCTCGCTGCCGAGAAGAACTTTGGGACGCCAGGTCTGGCGTCTTGGCTGACGTCATGGTGACGTCGTGGCTGGTGGGGGCGGGCTTGTGTGCGGTGGGCTGCGATAGATCGCGGGTTGTGGCGTCGTGCCGATCGAGGTGGCGTCTTGCGGTGACGTCAGAAATGCGTCATAGTGACGTCATGGACCTCACGCCCTACGTTGAGAACCTTCGTCGCGAGCTGGCGACCGCCGCCGAGGCCAATGGCCCCGATGCTCGTGAGCTGGCCGAGCGGCTCACCGCTCCCCTGGAGTCGGCCGTCCGGCTCACCCTGCTCGAAGCGTTGTCCGCCGCTGCCGGTGAGATCACCCGGGATCTCGCGCCGGGATCGGTCGATATGCGGCTGCGTGGGCGCGACCCCGACTTCCTGGTGACCCCGCCGCGCGCCGAGCGGCCGGCCAGGGAGACGTCCGGGAGCAGCCTGCGCAGCGCACTGGCCGGGGCCGTGGAAGTCGCGATGGGCGTCCGCGCGCCCGTCACCGACCCGGCGGACAACGACGACGGCGGCACCTCGCGGATCACCCTCCGTGTCCCCGATCACCTCAAGACGCGCATCGAGGAGGCCGCCGGCCGGGAGGGTCTTTCGGTCAACGCCTGGCTCGTCCGAGCCGTGTCCGCCGCACTCCAGCCCGCCGGCGGCGCTCACCCCACCGGTCCGGCCGACAAGCCGTCCGGCGGCCACTACACCGGCTGGGTGCGCTAGCCGCACCGGTCGTTATCAGCGGCGTTGCCGGTGCCGGCGATTCCGCCATGTTGCCGTGCCGTTCTACCGGTCGCGCTGACGGCAGCGGCCGTAGGTCGTAATTCCCGCCGCCGGTGTCGGCGGTGTCGTTCATGACCGTGGTGCAGGCCGCCCCGGTCGCGGCAACGACGTCAGGCCGTTGGCCACGAGGACCGCGCCGGGCGTGCCGCTCACAAGAACCGCCCCGGGTCTGCCGGCAGTACTGCTCCAGCGGCAATGGCGACCACGCCGATCGTGTCGGTCGCTCCTGCCGTCATGCCGAAAACCCGAGGCCTTTTCCAATGCCGAAAGAAGGAGAAACCCTATGCCCCCCGCGATCGTGGCCGAAGGACTGACGAAGAAGTTCGGCGAGGTCAAGGCCCTGGACGGGATGGAGTTGTCCGTTCCCGAGGGCACGGTGTTCGGCCTGCTCGGTCCGAATGGCGCAGGTAAGACCACCACCGTACGCATTCTCACCACCCTGCTCGCGCCCGATGCCGGGTACGCCACCGTGGCCGGGTTCGATGTCGTGCGGGACGCGCGTGAGTTGCGTGGGCACATCGGGGCGTCCGGTCAGTACGCCGCCGTCGATGACCACCTCACCGCCGCCGAGAACCTGGAGATGGTCGGCCGCCTGTACCACCTGGGCGTCAGGCGCAGCCGT
The DNA here is from genome assembly GCF_003315795.1 of Spongiactinospora rosea. GTDB lineage: Bacteria > Actinomycetota > Actinomycetes > Streptosporangiales > Streptosporangiaceae > Spongiactinospora > Spongiactinospora rosea. Next base: position 668,024 of record NZ_QMEY01000002.1, on the reverse strand, counting down.
CGGCGTGCCCGCGAGTTGCTGGAGCGCTTCGACCTGGTGGAGGCGGGCGACCGGCCGGTACAGGGCTTTTCTGGCGGTATGCGGCGGCGGCTCGACCTGGCGGGGGCGCTGGTCGCCGACCCGCCCGTGCTGTTCCTGGACGAACCCACCACCGGCCTGGACCCTCGGGCCCGGGCGAGCCTGTGGGAGGTGGTGGCCGAGCTGGTCGCGTCCGGTACGACGGTCCTGCTCACCACGCAGTACATGGAGGAGGCCGACCGGCTGGCCGACCGCATCGCGGTGGTCGATCACGGCAGGGTGATCGCGCTCGGTACCGCCGACCAGCTCAAGGAACAGGTCGGCGGCGACCGTATCGAGCTGTCGCTGACCAGCGCGGCCGACCTGGAGGCCACCAGGCGTACCCTCGCGCCGCTGGCCGTCGGCGAGCCGCAGGTCGATCCGGCCGCCTTCCGGGTCACCATCCCGGTCACCGGCGGCGCCGCCGCGCTGACCACGGCACTCGGCCACCTGGCCGCCGAACGCATCGTCGTACGCGACGCCGGGCTGCGCCGTCCGACCCTCGACGACGTGTTCCTGACCTTGACCGGCCACGAGGCCGCCGCCCCGGCTGGCACCCCCGGCACCACGATGAAGATCAAGGAGAGCGCGCGATGAGCACCCTGCAGATGGTGATCGCGGACAGTGTGACGATCACCAAGCGGAATGCGTTGAAGATCAGGCGGGCGCCCGACCTGCTGGGTGGCGTGGTGATGCTGCCGATCGTGTTCGTGTTGCTGTTCACCTACGTCTTCGGCAGCATGATCAGCCTGCCCGGCATGTCGTACGGCGAGTACCTGCTCCCCGGGATCTTCGTGCTGACGATCGTGACGGGCGCGCAGATCACCGGATACACCCTCACCCAAGACCTCCAAAAGGGCGTCTTCGACCGCTTCCGCACGCTCCCCATGGCCCCGTCGGCCGTACTGACCGGGCAGACCCTCAGTGACCTGATCACCAACGTGACCAGCATCGTCACCATGGCCGTCGTCGGCCTGCTGGTCGGCTGGCGGATCAATGGTTCGCCCTGGGAGGCGATCGGCGGGTTCCTGCTGCTCCTCCTGTTCGCCTACGCCTTCTCGTGGGTGACCGCGACGGTGGCGCTCAGCCTGCGGACCCCCGAGGTCTTCAACAACGTCGCCACCCTCGTGTCGTTCCCGCTGGTCTTCCTGTCCAACGCGTTCGTGGACAGCGCGCGGTTGCCCGGCCTGTTGCGGCCGATCGCCGACTGGAACCCGGTGTCCACGATGGTCCAGGCGGCGCGTGAGCTGTTCGGCAACACCAGCGCCGCGCTGCCCGTGCCGGACGCCTGGCCGCTCCAGCACGCCGTGCCGGTGTCGCTGTTGTGGTCGGTCCTGCTGCTGGTGGTGTTCGTGCCGCTGGCCACCCGCCTGTACCGCAGGTCGGTCAGCCGCTGAGCCGGTGGTCGTCGGCGTAGTGGCGGGCGAGCAGGTCGCCACCCCAGTCGTGGCGGGGGTCGCGCCAGACGGAGTGGACGTGGTTGGCGTCGTCCTGGGTGTTGTCGTACTCCAGCAGGAACGTCGGACCGGCCACGCGGTAGTAGTGCCCCTCGCCGCGCCGGTCCGATCCGGCCCAGGCGAAGGTCACCTGGTCCAGGCCGGCATCGAGGACGCGTCGCCAGCTCGCCTCGGCGTACCCGGCCGGGGCGCGCTGGAAGTAGCGGCGGACGAGCCGTTCCAGCAGGTCCTGCGAGGACGCGGACAGGCCCCCGTACGCCACCCCCGGCGCGAAGCCCGCCAGTTCCACGACCGGATCGACGCGGGTGAGGATGTCGTCGGGCGCGGTCTCCGCGACGATCGCCGCGTGCCGCTGGTGCGGGGCGAGGCCGGCGAGCAGCGCCCGGCCGAGTTCCTCCTCCTCGGCGAGCACCCGCAGTCCGCGCTGCGGGCCGGAGAGCACCATGGCCGGTTCGGAGCCGAGGAAGCTCGGGGTGACCGTGCACTCGCCGCCCGCCACCGTGACGTGGACGGCCAGGTGGTGCCCGTTGACGCGCCACATCCACGGGCCGTCGCCCGCCGGGTCGCCGAAGATTCGGAACCAGTACCGGTCGCCGTCGATCTCCTCCACGCCGGTCACCAGCCTGCGCCTGATCCGCTCCAGCGCGATGATCGCGCGGGCGACCTCCGCCCCGGCCGCGCCGCACCCGGCCTCCAGCAGGGCCAGGGCAAGTTCCTCCTGATCGGCGGTCATCTCGACCAGCGGCAGCCCGGGGCGCGGGCCCGGCAGGTAGCTCCACTCGGTGCGTTCCGCCGAGCCGAACCCCGTCCGCGCCGCAGCCGCCCGCTCGCCGTCGAGCGCGGCGAGGAAGCGCAGCGCCGCCTCCCGCATGGCCGGTACGTCGGCACCGCTCATCTGAATCCTTCCGTGAGTGCACGCCTGCGGCGTTCGGCGAGGCCGAAGCGCACGACGATGAAGCCGATGGTCAGGGCGGCGAGGGTCCAGACGACGGCCTGCCCGATGCCCCGGACCACGTCGTTCCTGCCGGGCGGGAGCACGGCCATCTGCACGGCCGCGCCGACCGGCACGACCAGCCGGGCGAGCAGCCCGGCCACTCCGGGCCGCTTGATGTACGCCCCGGCGACACCGAGCGGCGGCCCGAGGAGGACGGCGAGAACGAACCAGTACGCCCCGCCGAACTCGTACCAGCGGTGGAAGTCCCCGCTGCGGACGGCGTCCGCGAGGTCGTAGGCGGCGGTGGCCGTGACCAGGGCCAGCGCACCGGCGATGGCGGCGTGCCACAGTTCCGCCGTACGGCCGAGCCCGCTGCGGCGGGTGAGCAGCCAGCCCGCCGCGACCGCCGCCCCCGCCCAGGCCCAGCCGGAGTCGATCATCAGGCTGACGATCTCCGGACCGGACCACCCGCTCATGGAGTAGTCCCGGCTCTCCAAGTCGTGCAGGCTGATCGCGATGCCGTTCACGATGGACGTCGCCGCCCCGAACGCCGCCCCCAGCGCCACCGCGCCCACCAGAATCCACACGCTCTGTAATGAGCCCGTACGGCCGGACTCCTGGCTGTTCGTCATGGTTTCTTCCTACCGCACAACCGACCGGTGCAAGGTGGCCAGCGCGGCGGGAAGCAGCGGGTTGGTGTTGGCCGCGCGGTGCAGGGCCAGGACGTCGCGGTATGCGGCGGGGGAGTCCAGCCGGGTGGCCTGGACGCGTTCGTCCGCGACATGACCGAGGGCCGGGACGATCGCCACGCCCAGCGTCGCCGCGACCAGTTGCCGCACCACGTCGTAGTTGTCGCTGCGGAAGGCCACCGCGGGCGCGAACCCGGCCGCCGCGCAGAGCCGGGCCAGCGACAGCGCGCCGCCGGTGCCCTCCCGGCTGGCGATCCAGCGTTCCCCGGCGAGCGCCGGCAACTCCGGCGGCTCCGGGTGCGCGCGCCCGGGACGCAGCAACAGCAGATCGTCGCGGAGCAGGTGGTGGGTGGTGAGCCCGTCCGGCCACTGCCGGGGGATCAGCGCGTACTGGTAGACGAGGGCCAGGTCCAGCGTGCCGTCCTGCACCCGGGGGAGGAGTTCGTCCGGCTCGCCCTCCTCCAGCAGGATCTCCGCGCGCGGGTACCGGGCGGCGAACGCCGACAGCGCGGCCGGGATCAGCCGTACGCTCGCCGTCGGGAAGCTGCCCAGCCGCAGCCGCCCGGTCGCGCCGCCGGCCAGTTCGCGGGTCTGGCGGCCGAGGTCGGCGAGGTCGGCCAGCACGCGTTCGCTCAGCTCGGCCAGCCGGTACGCGGCGGCGGTGGCCCGCACGCCCCGCGCCTCGCGCTCGAACAGCACCAGCCCGGAGTCCTTCTCCAGGGCGGCCATCTGCTGCGACACGGCCGAGGCCGTGTAGCCCAGCTCACGTCCGGCCGTCGCGAACGAACCGGTCCGGCACACCGCCCGCAGGGTGAGCAGGTGCAGGGGTTTGAGCATGCGGCCACCTCCAGACCAAGCAGTCCTTGGCCTCAGCCCTGAAATCTATCGCTCTGCTGGGGCTTGGCTTCCCGGCGGGGCTCCCCCCAAGGTGGGACGCATGCCAGTGATACCGCAGCGGCGGCTGCGCGCGGCCTTCGCGCGGCGGCTGTCGGAGATGTACGGCCAGGAAGTGCCCGCCTACCGGACCCTCGTCGAGGTGTCGCGCGAGGTCAACGACGCGGTCCTCGCCCGGCTCGGCGGCGACGCCGAACGACTGGGCTCCATCGACCGGGTCTCCGCCGAACGCCACGGCGCGATCCGCGTCGGCACGCCCGCCGAACTCCAGCAGGTCGCCCGGATCTTCGGCGCGCTCGGCATGCGCCCGGTCGGCTTCTACGACCTGCGCGACGCCGCCACCAGCGCCGTTCCGGTGGTCTCCACCGCCTTCCGCCCGGTCGAGGCCGACGAACTGGCCTACAACCCGTTCCGGGTGTTCACCTCGATGCTCACCCCGGCCGACCGGCGGTTCTTCGACCCGGACCTCGGCGCGCGCCTTACGGCGTTCCTGGCCGCCCGCGAACTCTTCCCGCCCGAACTGCTGGACCTCGCCGACCGGGCCGAACTCGACGGCGGGCTGCCGGAGCAGGCCGCCGAGCGCTTCCTGGACCTGGCCGCCCGCTCGTTCGCGCTGTCCACCGAGCCGATCGACAAGTCGTGGTACGAGACGCTGGAGCAGGTCTCGGCGGTCGCGGCCGACATCGGCGGCGTGGCGAGCACGCACATCAACCACCTGACGCCGCGCGTGCTCGACATCGACGACCTCTACCGGCGGATGACCGAGCGCGGCATCACCATGATCGACAAGATCCAGGGGCCGCCCCGCTGGTCCGGCCCGGACGTACTGCTCCGCCAGACGTCGTTCCGCGCCCTGGCCGAGCCGCGCCGCCTGCGGCTGCCGGACGGGCGGGTCGAGACGGGGGCGCTGCGGGTCCGGTTCGGGGAGGTCGAGGCGCGCGGCATCGCGCTCACCCGCGCGGGCCGGGAGCGTTACGACGCCCTGATGACCAGGACCGACACCGGCGCCCCGGACGCCGCCCGGAAGATATGGGAAGACGACCCGGAGGGCTTCCCCGCCAGCGAACGCGGCCTCGCCGTCGAGGGCCTGGGGTACTTCACCTACCATGCGGTCACCGACCGGGCCCCGGACGGGCGGCGGCCCAGTGCGGACCTGGCCGACCTCATCGACCAGGGCTGGGTGCGCCCCGAGCCGATCGTCTACGAGGACTTCCTGCCCCGCTCGGCGGCCGGGATCTTCCAGTCCAACCTCACCGGCGAGGGCCGCAGGGACGACAGCCGGGACGCCGCCGGCTACGACGCCGACCGGCTCGCCGAGGCGATCGGCCGCCCGGTGCTCGACCCGTACGCCCTCTACCAGGACATCCAGGACCGTTCCCTGGAAGAGGTGGCCCGAGCCCTCGACCTCCCCGCGATCAAGTAGCAGGGCTCCCCGCGATCAACCGACAGCAGAGCTACTTATTTGTACAAACGATCGATAGACTAACTGCATGACAGAACTTCCCGGACGCCGCGTGCGTACCGTCCTCGGAGACGTCGAACCCGCCGCGCTCGGGCACACGCAACCGCACGAGCACGTGCTGAGCGACATGTCGGCCATCGTCAGGTCCTGGGGGACCGCACCGGTGGCCTCGGAGGCCGGTCGGCAGGCGGGTGTCCGGCAGGAGTTCCCCGCGTCGGTCCGCGCACGGGCCGCGGAGCCGATACGCCTGGACAACTACGACTGGATCCGGCGTACCGTCCTGAACCTCGACAACCTGCAACTGCTCTCCGAGCAGGACGCCACCGAGGAGCTGACCCACTACCGCCTCGCCGGAGGCGGCACGGTGGTCGACTCCTCGCCGGTCGGCCTGGGCCGCGACCCGCTCGGGCTGGCCCGGGTCTCGCGCGGCAGCGGCGTCCACATCGTGATGGGCAGCGGCTACTACGTCCGCGACTACCACCCGGCGGGCGTGGCCGACGCGTCGGCCGAGGCCATCCGCGACGAGATCGTCACGGACGTTCAGGAGGGCGTCGGCGACACCGGAGTACGCGCGGGCCTGATCGGCGAGATCGGCCTGAGCCACCCCGTCCACCCGGACGAGGAGAAGGTGCTGCGCGCCGCGTGCCGCGCCCAGGCGATCACCGGCGCGGCGTTGCAGATCCATCCGGGCCGCCACCCGGGAGCGCCGCTCGCGGCGATGCGGACCATCGCGGACGCGGGCGGCGACCCCGCCCGCGTGATCATGTCGCACATCGACCGCACCCTGTGGCAGGCCGATGACCTGCTGGAACTGGCCCGCACCGGCTGCTACCTGGAGCTGGACCTGTTCGGGCAGGAGTCCAGCTACTACGCCTTCAACCCCGACGCGCGCCGCCCCAACGACCGCACCCGGGTGGAGTGGGTCCAGTCGCTGATGGCGGCGGGGTTCACCGACCGCCTGCTCATCGCGCAGGACATCTGCCAGAAGGTCTACCTGCGCAGGTACGGCGGCCCCGGGTACACCCACATCCTGGAGAGCGTGCTCCCGCTGATGCGCCGGATGGGCCTGTCCGCGGCCGAGATCACCACGCTCACCGTGACCAATCCCGCGACCGCACTGGCTGTGGGATAGTCCTGAATCATGGCCACGACCAACCAGACCGGCGGGAGTCCGCGGGGCAGGGGCGGCCGGATGAAGCCCAGCGCTCCCCGCCGCGCGCAGTCGGCGCGCACGCAGTTCCAGTTGCTCCGCACGGCCTGCCGCCTCTTCTCCGAGCGCGGCTTCCACGGCACCGGCATCCGCGACATCGCCGAGGCGGCGGGCGTCGCCGTGTCCGGCATGTACTACTACGCCTCCTCCAAGGACGAGCTGCTCGAAGCCGTCACCCGCAGGGTCATGGACGTGCTGGCCACCGGCAGCGCCGAGACGGTCCGCGAGATCGACGACCCGGCCGGGCGGCTGGCCGCGCTGATCGCCGTCCATGTCGCCTTCCATGCCCGAAATCCGCGTGCCGCCCAGGTCGCCGACCATGAGTTCCAGGCGCTGACCGGGCAGGCCCGCGAGGAGGTGCAGCGGCTGCGCGACGCCTACGAGGAGGTGTGGGCGGAGACGCTGCGGGCGGGGGTTCGCGCGGGCGTGTTCGAGGACCGCGGCAGCGTCGCGCGGCTGGCCCTGATCCAGATGGCCACGGGGGTGGCGCACTGGTACCGGCCGGGCGGCGAGCTGGACATCCCGCAGTTGTGCGAGCGGTTCGCCGACATGGGCCTGGCCCTGATGGGCGCGAACCACGACGGCCGGCTGCTCCGCGTCCGCGATCTCGCGCTGCCCGCGCCCGAGGTGTTGCTCGAGCGCGTCGAGCTGCCCATCGAGCCGCGCGACGAGGAGCCCGCCTCCTGAGAGGCGCGTCACATCAGGGTCTTGACATGGCCGACTATTTGAGCGATCGTTCGATCACACACAACGTCGGAAGGAGAGACGGCGTGACCCCCACGGCCAATGACCACGACGCCGCCCCCACCCTGGCGGAGGACTCGGCGCGGGTGGCGGAGGTCGTCCGGCGGCAGTACGGGCTGGACGGCCGGGTCCGGGCGCTGCCCGGCGAGCGGGACCGCAACTTCCGGCTGGTCACCGAGCAGGGCGACGGCTACGTGATCAAGGTCCACGCCCCCGGCGCGGACCCCGCCGAGCTCGACCTCCAGGACGCCGCCCTGCTCCACCTGGCGGGACACCCGGTGCCACGGCTGATCCCCTCCCTCGACGGCCGCCGTTCGGTCACCGTCACCTGGGACGACGGGCCGCGGATCGTGCGGGTCCTCACCTGGCTGGCGGGCCGCCCCTGGGCCGACGTCGAGCCCACCGAGGCGCTGCTGCACGACCTCGGCCGCCAGGTGGCCGCCATCGACGCCGCGCTGAGCGACTTCACCCACCCGGCGATGGGCCGCGACCTGGTGTGGAACCTGACCAGCGCGCCCCGGGTCGCCAAACTGGCCGCGCTGCTCGACGACGACCTCATGCCGCTGGTCACCGAGGTCTTCGACCGGTACGCCGAGCACGTCGTCCCCCGCCTCGCCGCCCTGCCGCACCAGGTCGTCCACAACGACGCCAACGAGCTGAACATCCTGGTGGACGACGACGGCGGGATCGCCGGGCTGATCGACTTCGGCGACCTGGTGTGGACCCCGCGGGTCTGCGGGCTGGGGGTGGCGCTCGCGTACGCCATGCAGGGCCACGCCGACCCGCTGCGCGCGGTGCTGCCGCTGGTGCGCGGCTACGACGAGGTGGCCCCGCTGCGGACGGACGAGCTCGCGGTGTTGTTCGACCTCGCCCGGACCCGCCTGGCGATGAGCCTGTGCATGTCCGCCCACCAGCACGCCAACGACCCCGGCAACGACTACCTGCTGGTCAGCCGGAACGGCGTGGCCGACGTACTGCGGAAACTGGCCGGGACGAGCCCGGACCTGGCGCACTTCGCGCTGCGCGACGCGGTCGGCTTCGCGGCGAACCCGGCGGCCCGCGCGGTGCGGCGGCACTTCACCTCCGGCGAGGCCCGCCCGGTCTCCGTGCTGGACGAGGTCCACCTGGGCGGACGCCACGGCGAGCGGACCCGCGAGGGCGTACGTCTGGGCCGTGACCTGCGCACGGACGCCTCCGTCACGGTCCGCTGCCCGCTCCCCGCCGTGGTCCACGCCGTCCGGGGCGACACCGTGACGCTCGCCCACCGCACCGACGACGACGTGCCGTTCTGGACCCTCTACCGCGGCGTCACCGGGCCGCTGCGCCCCGGCGGCGTACTCGCCCCCGGCGACCCGCTCGGCGCCACGAACGGCAAGAACCTGCGGCTGCACCTGCTGACCCACCTGCCCGACCGCGTACCCGACCTGGTCGAGGCCGCCGAGGCGGACCTGTGGACGAGCGTCAGCATCGACCCCAACCTGCTGCTCGGCCACCGCGGCGGCGGCGCGGCCCGCACCGGCAGGGACGCCGCCGCGCTGGCCGTCCGCCGCCGCACCAACTTCAGCCGCGCGCTGGGCCTGTCCTACAGCGAGCCGCTGCACATCGTCCGCGGCGAGGGCGCCTACCTCTACGACGAGGCCGACCGGCCCTGGCTGGACATGGTGAACAACGTCTGCCACGTCGGCCACTGCCACCCCCGGGTGGTCGAGGCCGTCTCCCGGCAGGTCGCGCTGCTCAACACCAACACGCGCTACCTGCACGAGTCGGTCGTCGCGTACGCCCACCGGCTGGTCGAGCTGCTGCCGGACCCGCTGCGGGTTTGCTTCTTCGTCAACTCCGGCTCCGAGGCCAACGACCTGGCGCTCCGGCTGGCCAGCGCGCACACCGGCGCGCGGGACGTACTGGTCCTGGACCACGCCTACCACGGCCACCTCAGCTCGCAGGTCGCGCTGAGCCCGTACAAGTTCGACGGCCCGGGCGGGCAGGGCGGGCCCACCACCACGCACGTCTGCGAGCTGCCCGACCCCTACCGGGGACGGCTGCGCGCGGGCCGCGACGACGACCTCGGCCCCCGGTACGCCGCCCCGGTCGCCTCCCACCTGGCCACCCTGAAGTCCCGGGGCCTGCGCCCCGCGGCGTTCTTCGCCGAGTCGCTGCAGAGCTGCGGCGGCCAGATCGTCTACCCCGACGGCTACCTGCGCGCCGCCTTCGAGCACGTGCGTCAGGCGGGCGGGGTCTGCGTCGCCGACGAGATCCAGGTGGGCCTGGGGAGGGTGGGCCGGCACTTCTGGGGATTCGAGACCCAGGACGCCGTGCCCGACATCGTCACCCTCGGCAAGCCGCTCGGCAACGGGCACCCGCTGGCCGCCGTGGTGACCACTCCGGAGATCGCCCGGTCCTTCGAGACCGGGATGGAGTACTTCAACACCTTCGGCGGCAACCCCGTCTCCGCCGAAGCGGGCCTCGCGGTGCTCGACGTCATCCAGGACGAGCGCCTCCAGGCCAACGCCCGCGCCCGCGGCGATCAGCTCCTCGCCGGGCTGCGCCGGTTGCGGGAGCGACATCCCCTGATCGGGGACGTACGCGGCGAGGGCCTGTTCATCGGCATCGAGCTGAGCCTGCCCGGCCGCGCGCCCGCCACCGCGCAAGCGGCGGCGGTCAAGGAGGCGGTGAAGGCCCGCGGCGTACTGATCTCCACGGACGGGCCGGACGCCAACGTCCTGAAGATCAAACCTCCCCTCGTGCTGACCGAGGCGGACTGCGATCTGTTCCTGGATGTCCTCGCCGACGCGATGATCCAGGTAGAAGCACATATTCAGTAAGAAACGCCCCTTGACGCGGGCACTTGATTGAGCGATCGTTCGACTACTTATCCCCCCCAGGAGGGGCGTAAGCAGCCCCTGGCGAACTTGGCGGTACAGATGCAAGGCGTGCGGAGAATGACCATCGCGGCCACAACGGCCGGGCTGATGCTGATAACGACCGGCTGCTACCGGGACACCGGCGGCGGCACGACCGGAACGGCGGCACCGGACGCCGCGCAGCAGCGGCAGGACCTCGTCACCACCACCCCGCCCGGCAAGGGCGAGGTGGACCGGATCACCTGGGCGCTCTACCGGGGCACCACCTCCATCGACCCGATCACGGCGGGCGACTATCCGGAGATCACCGTGACCAGCCTGATGTGCGAGGCGCTGTTCCGGCAGTCGCCGGACGGGACGGTGGAACCCGGCCTCGCCACCAAAATCGACTATCCCGACCCGAAGACCGCCGTCCTGACCCTTCGCGAAGGCGTCACCTTCTGGGACGGCTCCCCCATGACCAGCGAGGACGTCGCCTTCAGCATCGAGCGCAACATCGATCCCAAGCAGGGCGGCTACTGGGGCCCCGTGGTGGGCCGGATCGCGTCCGTCAAGGCCACCGGCCCGCTTGAGGTCACCCTGAAGCTCAAGGAGCCGGACTACTGGCTCCGCAACGTCTTCTCCTACATGCCGGGCATCGTGGTCAACAAGCGCTATGTCCAGGCCAAGGGCAAGGACTACGGCACCGTCAAGGGCGGCGCCATGTGCACCGGCTCCTACAAGTTCGGCCAGTGGCGCACCGGCGACGTGCTCTCCGTGGTGCGCAACGACGCGTACTGGAACAGCTCGGTCAAACCGCTGGTCAAGCAGATCGACTTCAAGGGCATCCCGGACGAGGCCACGCTCACCGCGGCCCTGGTCACCGGCGAGGTGGACGGGGGTTACATGGAACTCCCGCTGTCCACCCTGGACCAGGTCCGCGCCAGCGGCACGGTGAACATCCACCGCGGCCCGTCGTTCCTGATCGACGCGATGATCATCGCGGACATGGGCAGGGGCGTGCTGTCCGACGCGCGCGTGCGCCGGGCGCTGTCGATGGCCATCGACCGCGAGGGGTACATCCGCACCCTCTACAAGGGCACCGCCCAGCCGGCCCGCGCCCTCGGCACCCCCGCCACGTGGGGATACGAGCGCGAGACCTTCCAGCGCGCCTATGAGGCGCTGCCCGAGCCGAAGGTGGACCTCGAAGCCGCCCGCAAGCTCGTCCAGGAGGCCGGGGCGACCGGCAAGACCGTGCGGTTCGGCTTCAGCAACGAGCTGAACAAGCTCGTCACCGAGGCCAACCTGGTGCGGTCGGCGGCCGAGAAGATCGGGCTGAAGCCCGAACTGAAGGCGGTCTCCGCCGACGCCTACAGCGGGTTCTTCCTGGACCCCAAGGCCCGCGCCGACGTGGACGCCTTCTTCACCACGAACTACCCCAACTGGGCCGACCCCGCCGCCCTCTACGCGTCGCTGTCCGTGCCCGGCGGCCCCCAGGACTACGGGAGCTACCGCAACAAGAAGACGGCCGACCTGCTCGAAAAGGTGCGCGGCACCGAGGACCCGGCCAAGCGCGCCGAGATGACCGTCGAGGCACAGACGCTGCTCGCGGAGGACCTGCCCTGGATCCCGGTCGTCGCGCCGGACACGGTCCTGGTGCTCAACAAGAAGCTCACCGGGGCGACCGTGTCCTCCCACCACCTGTACGCGCCCTGGGCCGACCAGCTCGGAGCGGTGGGGTAGCCGGTGGCCGCCTATCTCATCCGCCGGGCCATCATGCTGGTGGGGACCCTGCTGGTGTCGAGCTTCGTGGTGTTCGCCGGCCTGTGGGCCGCGCCGGGCAACCCGCTCGCGACACTGTCGGGGGGCCGGTCGCTGCCGCCGGAGGCCGTGGCCGTCCTGGTCGAGCGGTACCGCCTGGACGACCCGTTCTTCGTGCAGTACGCGAACTGGCTGGCCAACGCGGTGCGGGGCGACCTCGGCATGTCGATCACGCTGCGGCAGGACGTGTCGGACCTCATCGCCTCCCGCGCCGGGACGACGCTGTCCCTGATCGTCTACGCCGCGCTGATCGTGCTGGTCGTCGGCATCGCGTTCGGGCTGCTGGCGGCGCTGCGGCCGGGGTTCTTCGACTCCCTGGTGGTGGTCTGCACGGCGATGGTGGTGGCCGTCCCGCCGTTCGTCGCGGCGATCGTGCTGATCGGGATCTTCGCGGTGACGCTGCGGTGGCTGCCCGCGCTGGGCAACGGCGCCGGCTTCTGGGATTCCATCCGGCACCTCACGCTCCCGGCCTTCGCCCTGGCCGCGTCCGCCACGGCGGCCGTGGCCCGGGTGACCCGGACCTCGGTACGCGAGCAGATGGGCCGCGAACACGTACAGACCGCGATCAGCCGGGGCATCCCGTACGCGACCGTCGTCCGCCGGCACGCCCTGCGCAACGCCGCCGTCCCGATCGCCACGCTGGCCGGGATGACGGTGGCCTCGATGATCGCGCTGTCGGCGGTCGTGGAGCGGGCGTTCGGCCTCAACGGGCTCGGCGCGTACCTGGTCACCTCCGCGCTGTCGAAGGACTTCAGCGTCGTGCAGGGCATCGCGCTCGTGCTCGTCACCGCGTTCGTGCTGGTCAACACCCTGGTCGACGTAGGGGCGGCGATGCTCGACCCGCGCATCAAACTAGGAGGCCGATCATGACCGTGGTATCGGCGACGATACGGCCCGGCCGCGCCGGGCGCGGCGGGCGCGGGAGACTGGGCGCGCTGGGCATGGCCGCGGCGGGCGTGATCGTCCTGGCGGTCGTGCTGGCCGCGGTCGGCCCCATCCTCACCACCGCCGATCCGAACGCCAGCGACATCACCCACGCCTACGGGGCTCCGGCGCCCGGACATCCGCTGGGGTTCGACGGGCAGGGCCGTGACCTGCTCGCGCGGCTGCTCACCGGGGCGCGGACCTCGCTGCTCGGACCGCTGTGGATCGTCGCGCTGAGCATGGCCGCCGGGACCGCCGTCGCGATCATGGCGGCGTGGGTCGGCGGCTGGCTGGACTCGGTGGTCTCCGCGGTGCTCGAAGTGATGTTCGCCTTCCCCGGCGTCCTGCTGGCGATGCTGGTGGCCGCCGTCTTCGGCCCCGGCCTCAACGCGGCGGTGCTCGCCCTGGCCGTGGCGTACATCCCCTACATCGCCCGGCTGGTGCGCAGCGCCGCGCTGGCCGAGCGGCGCAAACCGTACATCCAGGCGCTGGAGGTGCAGGGCGCGGGCGCGCTGTCGATCTGCGTCCGCCACCTCGTACCGAACCTGCTGCCGATCATCGCCGCCCAGGCGACCCTGTTCTTCAGTTACGCCATGGTCGATCTCGCGATCGTGTCGTTCTTCGGGCTCGGCGTGCAGCCGCCCGACGCCGACTGGGGCACCATGGTGGGCGGCGGGCAGTCCGGCGTCCTCCAGGGCTACCCGGCCGAGTCACTGCTGGCCGGCGGCTGCATCGTCGTCCTGGTGGTGGCCTTCAACCTGCTCGGCGAGCGGCTGTCGGAGGGCCGCCCGACGAACCGCCCATGGCCGTGGCGGCGCACCCGCGCGGGAGGTGCCGCATGAGCGCCATTCTCGACATCAGCCACCTGACCGTGACCCTGCCCACGCCGGACCGGCCCAAGCCGGTGCTCAGCGACGTCTCACTGAGCATCGCCGAGGGCGAGGCGGTCGGCCTGGTGGGGGAGTCCGGGTCGGGCAAGTCCATGACGGCCCGCTCGATCGTGCGGCTGCTGCCGCCGGGCGCGCAGGTGGAAGGGACGATCCGGTACCAGGGCACCGACGTGGGCACGCTGCGCGGCGCGGCGCTGCGCGAACTGCGCGCGGGCGTCCCGATGATCTTCCAGGACCCGCGGGCGCACATCAACCCGGTGCGCACGATCGGCGACTTCCTGACCGAGGCGCTGCGCATCCGCGGCCGGGTCGGCCGCAGGCAGGCCGAACAGCGCGCGGCGCAGGTCCTCGGTGAGGTCGGCATCCCCGACGGCGCGCGGCGGCTGCGCCAGTACCCGCACGAACTGTCCGGCGGGCTGCTGCAACGCGTCATGATCGCGTCCACCCTGCTCGCCGAGCCGAAACTGCTGCTGGCCGACGAGCCCACCACCGCGCTGGACGTCACCACCCAGGCCGAGGTCATGGCCGTACTGGACGAACTGCGCCGCGAGCGCGGGCTGGCCATGCTGTTCATCACCCATGACCTGGAACTGGCGGCGGCCGTCTGCGACCGCACCGCGGTCATGTACGCGGGCCGGGTGATGGAGGTACGCGCGTCGGCGGCGCTGCACGACGACCCGCTGCACCCGTACACGGCGGCGCTCACCGCCGCGCGCCCCGCCCTGGACCGGCGGGCCGACCGGCTGGCGACCATCCCGGGCCGCCCGCTGTCGGCGTTCGAGGCCCCGGACGGCTGCGCCTTCTGCGAGCGCTGCCCGCACGTACGCGAAGGCTGCCGCACCAAGCGGCCCGAGCTGCGGTTCCTGTCCGACGGCGAGGTGGCGTGCCTGCGCGCCGAGGAGTTGCAGGCGGCGTCCCATGGCTGAACCCATTCTTGAGCTGGCCGGGCTCCGCAAGACCTTCGGCGACGCCGTCGCCGTGGACGACCTGAGCCTCACGCTGCCTCCGGCGGGCGCGGTGGCCATCGTCGGCGAGTCCGGCTCCGGCAAGACCACCGTGGCCCGCATGATCGTCGGCCTGGAACGGCCGACCGCGGGCCGGATCACCGCCTGCGGCCGGGACCGTTCGACGCCGCCCCGCTCGGCGCGGGAACGGCGCAGGCGCGGCGGCGAGGTCCAGATCGTCTTCCAGGACCCGTACTCCAGCCTGGACCCCCGGCAGAGCCCGGGCGCGGCCGTGGAGGAGGTGCTGCGGCTGCACACCTCGCTGTCCGCGTCCCGGCGGCGCGAGCGCGTCGCCGAACTCGCGGACCTGGTCGGCCTCTCCGACCGCCACATGGCCGCGCTGCCCGCCGCGCTGTCCGGCGGCCAGCGCCAGCGGGTGGCCATCGCCAGGGCCCTCGCCGCCGAGCCCCGCATCCTGATCCTGGACGAGTCCGTCGCCGCGCTCGACGTGTCCATCCAGGCGCAGGTGCTCAACGTACTGGCCGACGTACGCGAGCGCACCGGCGTCGCGTACCTGTTCATCAGCCACGACCTGGCCGTGGTCCGCCAGGTCGCCGACGACATCGTGGTCATGCGGCACGGCTCGATCGTCGAGCGCGGCCCCGCCGCCCAGGTGCTCGACCAGCCCAGCCACCCCTACACCCGCCTGCTGCGCGCGAGCGTGCCCCGCCCCGGCTGGCGTCCCACCCGCAAGGAACAGGAGAAGGCATGACGGAGACCGTCCAGGCCGGGGATCTGCGCGATCCCGCGGGCACCGGACCCGAGGGCTGGCCGAGCGCCACCGAACTGGCCGAGCGCGTCGCCGCCGGCGAGATCGGCTCCCGGGAGCTGGTAGAGGACTACCTGGCCCGCATCGACCGGGTGAACCCGGCGCTGAACGCGTTCTGCCACGTCGCCCACGACGAGGCCCGCGCCACCGCCGACGCCGCCGACGCGAAGGTCGCCAAGGGCGAGTCGCTGCCGCCGTTCCACGGCGTGCCGATCGCGATCAAGGACCTGCACCCGGTGCTCGGCTGGCCGCTGTGCAGCGCCTCCAACGGCATCGAGCACACGGTGATGGAGTACGACGCCCACGCGGTGCGGGCGCTGCGCGAGGCGGGCTTCGTCTTCGTGGGCGGCACGACCTCGCCGGAGTTCGGCACGGTGTCGGTCACCGAGTCGCTGCGGCACGGCGCGACCCGCAACCCGTGGGACCTGGAACGGAGCCCCGGCGGCTCCAGCGGCGGTTCGGCCGCCGCGGTCGCGGCGGGCCTGCTGCCGATCGGGCACGCCTCCGACGGGGCCGGGTCCATCAGGGAGCCCGCCAGCTACTGCGGGCTGGTCGGGATGAAGCCCAGCCGCGGCCTGGTGCCCTCCGACGCCCACTACATGGAGGGCTTCGCCACCGAAGGCGTGCTCACCCGGACCGTGCTGGACACCGCCGCCGTACTGGACGTGTTCGCCAACGCCCCCCGCCCCACCTGGTACGCCCCGCCCCGCCCGGAGGTGCCGTTCCGCGAGCGTGCCCAGCGCGATCCCGGACGGCTGCGCATCGGCCTCAACCTGCAGCCCGCGTTCGCCGCCCAGGTGGACCCGGCCGCCGAAGCCCTGCTCCGCAAGGCCGCCGACCTGCTCGCCGACCTCGGGCACGAGGTGGTCGAGCAGCGCGTGCCCGGCCTGGACCCGGAGTGGTTCACCACCCGCTTCGACATCCTGTACGCGACCGGCTCGGCCGACTGCGTGGTCACCGACGAGTCCGCCATCGAACCGCTCAACCGGACGCTGCGCGAGGCCGCCCGCGGGATGGACGCCATGACGTACGTCACCGCGATCCTGGACCTCCAGATCCGGTCGGCCGAGATGTACCGGGCCTGGGACGAGGTGGACGTCCTGCTCACCCCGACCAACCCGGTGCTCGCCCCGCGCATCGGCTCGCTGTGGGAGGGCCAGGAGGAGGACCCCTGGCTGCCGCTGCGCCGGGCCGAGGAGACCGCCTCGCTCACCGTGCTGGCCAACATGCTGGGCCTGCCCGCGATCTCCGTTCCGCTGGTCGAGCGGGACGTGCCGCTCGGCGTCCAGCTCATCGGGGGCCGCTGGCAGGACGGCACCGTCCTCGCCCTGGCCGGGCAGCTCGAACGCGCCCACCCCTGGCGGCACCGCAGGCCCACCGGCCTCCCCCTCTGACGACCCCCTGTGACAGTCCAACCCCCGGAGGAACATTCCATGGATTCGGCACCTTCGACGATCATCGATTTCCGCGTGCGGGTGCCCAGCTCCGTCCGGCCCCCGATCGCCGCGGGCGGCGAGGTCTACACGCAGTACGAGGCCGTGCTCGACATCGGCGCGGGCTGGCACAAGGGCATGGACGAACTGCTGGCCGAGATGGACCTGGCCGGCATCGGGCACGCCGTGCTGCACGCCGAGTTCGAGCACGGCGACTACGCCGACGCCCTCAACGAGGAGGTCGCCGAGCAGGTACGGCTGCGCCCGGACCGTTTTTCCGGGTTCGGTACCGTGTCGCTTGAGCCCTTGTCGGTGATGCGCGCGGTACGTCAGGTCGAGCGCGTCGCCGCGCTGGGCCTGAAAGGGATCAACGTGCAGCCGTCCTTCTTCGGCCTCGCCATCGACGACCGCCCGCTCTACCCGGTCTACTCCAAGGCCACCGAACTGGGCCTGGCGGTGGCCATCCACACCGGCGTCAACTACTCGCGCAACCACCCCATCGAGGCCGAGCGCCCGGTCCGGCTGGACCAGGTCGCCTGCGACTTCCCCGAGGCGACCCTGATCGCCTGCCACGGGGCCTGGCCGTGGGTGCCGGAGATCGTCGCCGTGGCCCGCCGCCACCCCAACGTGCTCATCGACTTCGGCGGTCTCGCGCCGAAGTACCTGGGCGTGCAGGGGTCGGGGTGGGAGATGATGCGGCACTTCATGGACCGGCTGCTGCGCGAGCAGATCCTGTTCGCCACCGACTGGCCGGTCTTCCCGCACGGGCGGGCGCTGGCGGAGTGGCACGGCCTCGGCCTGCGCGCCGAGACCCTGGACGCGCTGCTGCACGACAACGCCAAGCGGCTGCTGTCGCCCCGTGAGGAGGCTGTGCTGATATGAGTGTTCCCCGGTTGCCGCGCGTCACCGACTATGTCGATCACTGGGCCGAACGCCATCCCGGCCGGGAGGCCCTGGCCGGTGAAGGCGGACGCTGGACGTACGCGCGGCTGCGCGACGACGTGGACCGCTGCGCGGCGGCGCTGCTGGCCGCCGGTGTACGGCGCGGCGACCGGGTCGCGCTGATCGGCGATCCGCAGCCCGAGTGCTTCGTGGTCTTCCTGGCCACGGCGAGCATCGGCGGCATCTGGGTGGGGCTGAACCCGAAGTACACCACCGCGGAGCTGACCCATGTGGTCGCCGACAGCGAGCCCGCGGTGCTGTTCTCGATGATCGACCAGGAGGAGTCCCGCCTGGCGGCGCTCGCCGCGGGCCGATCGATGCCGGTCGTCACCCGGGCCGGTGAGATCCCCGGCCTGTCGGTCTCCTACAAGTCCTTCGTGGACGCGGGGGCGGGCGTGTCCGGGGAGACCCTGGCCGCGGCCCGCCGCGAGGTCGAACCGGCGGACCCGGCGGCGATGATCTACACCTCGGGCAGCACCGGGCGGCCGAAGGGCGCGCTCGTCCCGCACCACGGCCTGGCGTACTGCGGCGTGGTGCAGGCCGGGCGGTGGTATGGCGAGGCCCCGCGCAAGCTGTGCGACCTGCCGCTCAACCACATCGGCGGCCTCGGCGACATCAGCACGTCGGTCCTGGTCGCCGGGGGCACGATCGTCTACCTGCCGCGTTTCGACGCTGCGGGCGCGCTGCGCACGGTGGAACGCGAACGCCTCACCCACCTGTACTGCATCCCCACCCAGTTGCTGGCGATGGTCGCCACGCCGGAGTGGCGGGAGCGGGACCTGAGCTCGCTTGAGCACATCATCTGGGGCGGGGCCGCCGCGCCGCTGAGCCTGCTGAAGATCCTTTCCAAGACCGGGGCCAAGCTGGCGACCAGCTACAGCCTCACCGAATCGACCGGCTCGGTCACCTACACCGATCCGGACGACTCGCTGGAGACGATGTCCTGGAGCGTCGGCCGGGTGGACCCGCACTACGAGGTGACGCTGCGCCGGGCCGACGGCCTGCCGTCCGCGCCGGGCGAGGCCGGGGAACTCCTGATCAGGGGCGACTTCATCACCCGCGGCTACTTCCGCGACCCGGTCGCGACCAGGGCCGCGATCGACGAGGACGGCTGGCTGCACACCGGCGACCTGGCGACGGAGGAGCGGGGCGGGCACATCCGCCTGGTGGGCCGGTTGAAGGAGATGTTCAAGTCCGGCGGGTACAACGTGTACCCGCGCGAGATCGAGATCGCGCTCGAAGAGCACCCGGCCGTGGCGCTGGCCGCCGTGGTCGGCGTGCCGGACGAGCGCTGGGGCGAGGTCGGCCACGCGTTCGTGGTCGCCCGCGCCCCGGTGACCGAGGCCGAGCTGCGCGAGCACGCCCGCGCGCGGCTGGCCAACTACAAGGTCCCCAAGGTGTTCCGGCTGGAGACCGAGCTGCCCAAGCTGGCGGTCGGCAAGGTCGACAAGGTACGACTGCGCCGGCTCGCCGCGTCCTGAAAGAGCCGGTCGAGACCTGAAAGAGAGAGAACCAATGTCGGACATCCGCGTCCTGCGGAATTTCATCGACGGCGAGTCCATCGATCCGGTCGACGAAGGGCAGATCATCCCCGTGGAGAACCCGGCGACGGGCGAGATCATCGCCCACAGCCCGGGTTCGGGGGCCGCCGACGTCGATCGGGCGGTGGCCGCCGCCCAGGCGGCCTTCCCCCGCTGGTCCGCCACCACCCCGGGCGAACGCGCGCTCGCCCTGCTCCGCCTGGCCGACATCGTCGAGGAGCACGGCGACGAGCTGGCCGAGCTGGAGTCGGCGGAGACCGGCAAGCCGCTCCACGTCGCGCGGAGCGAGGAGATCGGCACCATGTCCGACAACCTGCGCTTCTTCGCCGGTGCGGCGCGCAACCTGGAGGGCAAGGCGGCGGGCGAGTACGTCGAGGGCTACACCTCGATGATCCGCCGTGAGCCGGTCGGCGTGGTCGGCCAGATCACGCCCTGGAACTACCCGATGACCACGGCGGTGTGGAAGCTCGCCCCGGCGCTGGCCGCCGGCTGCACGACCGTGCTCAAGCCCGCCCCGACCACGCCGTCCACCACGGTCCGGCTCGCCGAGCTGGCCGCGGCCGTCCTGCCGCCCGGCGTGCTCAACGTCGTGGCGGGCGGCAACGAGCCGGGGGCCGCGCTGGTCGAGCACCCCGACGTCGAGCTGGTCTCGCTGACCGGCTCGGTGGAGACCGGCATCTGGATCGCCGAGCACGCGGCCAGGACGCTCAAGCGCGTCCACCTGGAGCTGGGCGGCAAGGCCCCGGTGGTGGTCTTCGGCGACGCCGACCTCGAAACGATGCTGGAGATCGTCGCGGGCGCCGGTTACTACAACGCGGGCCAGGACTGCACGGCGGCCACCCGCGTCCTGGTAGCCGACGCCCTGTACGACGAGGTCGTGTCCGGTCTGGCGGCGCAGGCGGGCAAGTTCGTGATGGGCGACCCCCGCTCCCCGGAGACCACGCTCGGCCCGCTCAACAGCGGCGTCCAGCGCGAGCGGGTGGCGGGGTTCGTGGACCGCCGTCCCGCGCACGCCGAGATCGTCACCGGTGGCCGCGCGCTCGACGGGCCCGGCTACTTCTACGAGCCCACGGTCATCGCGGGCCTGCGGCAGGACGACGAGCTGATCCAGCGGGAGATCTTCGGCCCGGTGATCACGGTCCAGCGCTTCTCCACCGAGGAGGAGGCGGTGGCGATGGCCAACGGCACGCCGTACGGCCTGGCCGCGTCGGTGTGGACCCGCGACGTCGGCCGCGCCCTGCGGGTGTCGAAGGAGCTGCGGTTCGGCGGCGTCTGGATCAACGACCACGTCCCGCTCGCGTCGGAGATGCCGCACGGCGGCTACAAGCGGTCGGGCTACGGCAAGGACCTGTCCTCGTACGCGCTTGAGGACTACACGCACGTCAAGCATGTGATGGCCAGCCTGCGCTGAGCCGAGGTGCCCCTCGTCGGGGGACTGGAGAGGCACGCCACTAGTTTTATAGAACGTTCAATTTACAGGTGGGCGAAAATGAGGATCAAGATCGCGGCGTGCCTCCTGCTCGCAATGACCATGGCGCTTGGCGGTTGTGGAACCGCCGAACCTCCCGCCGACGGCCCTCCGGGTCGCGGCGGGAGCCTCACCATCCTGCGTGCCGCCGACATCGACGGCTGGGACCCCGACAAAGCCATCCAACTCGCCACTTTCCAGACGCTGCCCCAGGTGATGGAGGGGCTGGTCCGCCCCTCGTCCGACGGGGCCTCGATCCAGCCCGGCCTGGCCGAGAAGTGGACGCTCGACGCCAAGGCCAAGACCATCACCTTCACCCTGCGTGAAGGGCTGACCTTCAGCGACGGGACGCCGCTGACCTCCAAGGACGCGGCGTTCTCGGTCGGCCTGTGGCGCAAGGGCCTGTCCATGGGCACCCTGTACGGGGCCATCACCGGCACCGCCACCCCCGATGACCGGACGCTGGTCATCAAGATGAAGAAGGCGAGCACGTTCACGCTCGCCTGGCTCGGCAACGGGTCCTCGATCATCGTGCCGAAGGACTTCGGCGGCAAGAGCCGCGCGGACTTCTTCACCAAGCCCGTCGGCGCCGGGCCGTTCGTGGTGTCCTCCTACCAGCCGGGCCAGCGCCTCGTCCTCGAACGCAACCCCCGCTACCACGACCCCGCCCGCCCGTACCTGGACCGCCTGGTCTACGACGTGGTGGCCGACCCCAACCAGCAGCTCCTGCGGTACCAGAGCCGCCAGGCCGACGCCATCGAGGCCGTCCCGCTCGACCTGGCCGCCCAGATCCCCGAGGAGGAACGCGTACTCGTCCACCCCTCGGCCACCATCCACGGCATCTTCGTCAACGCCACCAAGGCCCCGGGCGACGACATCCACTTCCGGCGCGCGGTGAGCCTGGCCATCGACCGCGCCCGGTACGCCCAGGCGGTGTTCGGCGGCCTCGCCGCGCCCGCGACCGGCGGCCTGCCGCCCCGGGTGCAGGGCTCGGTCGGCTGCGGCTGCACCTACGAGACCGGCATCGATGCGGCCAAGGCCGAACTGGCCAAGTCCTCCTACCGCCCCGGGACGAAGGTCGAGCTGGTGGTGGACGCGACCACCCCGTTCTCCACCCGCGCGGGCGAGACCGCGGCGGCCCAGCTCCGCGCCATCGGCATCGACGTCGATCTGCAGAAGCTGGAGGTCCAGGTACTGGTGGACCGGCAGGCCAAGGGCGCCTACCACCTGTCCCTGGGCGAGGTCGGCAGCGTCTCCCCGACCGTGGGCGACATCTTCGGCCTGATCGTCGCCACCGGCGGCCTGTACTCCGGCCTGCCCATGAAGACCATCGAGGACGCCTTCGACCGGCTGGAGGTCGCGCGTACCGACGAGGAGCGCGGAGCCGCGGTACGGGTCGCCGAGACCTGGATCCACGACAACCTGCCCTACATCCCCACCGCCTTCCCCGACCGGCTGTTCGCCGTGTCGCCGAAGGTCAAGGGGCTCACGGTCACGCCCTTCCTGTCCTACCCCGCCGACCAGCTCCGGGCGGGCTGAGCATGTCGGCCGGACGGCTGCGTTTCGTGGCCGCCAGGCTGGTCCAGGTACTGCCGGTGCTGACCGCGCTGCTGCTCATCGTCGTGCTGCTCCAGCAGTTGATGCCGGGCGACCCGGCCCGGGTCATGGCCGGGCCGCGCGCGACCGTCGAGCAGGTCGCCCAGGTACGCCGGGACCTGGGCCTCGACCAGCCGATCTTCCTGCAGTTCTGGGCCTACCTGACGAACCTGGTCGAAGGGGACCTCGGCCGGTCCAACCGGACCGGCATCCCGATCTCCGCCATCATCGGCGACCGCGCGGGCGCGACACTGTGGCTGCTTGCGGGCGGGCTCGTGGTCAGCACCGCGCTGGCCGCGCCCGCCGCGCTGCTCCTGGCGCTGCGCCCGCGATCGGTCGCGGCCCGGATCTGCGCCCGGTCGCTGACCATCCTGGTCAACTGCCCGCCGTTCTGGATCGGCCTGATGCTGGCCTCGGTGCTCGCGCTGCGCACCGGCTGGCTGCCGGTCGGCGGCTTCGGTGAGACGTTCGGCGAACGGCTGCGCTCGATGGTCCTGCCGTCGCTCACCATCGGGCTGGCCGCGATGCCGCTGCTGGCCCGCAGCGGGGCGGGCAGCCTGCGCCAGGTGCTGGCGGCCGACCATGTGACGACCGCGCGTTCGCTGGGGATCACCGGCCGGCCGCTGGTCCGGCGGCACCTGCTGCGCAACGCGATGCCGCCGGCGGTCACGCTGCTGGCCGTCCAGGCCGCCGCGCTGCTGTTCGGCGCGGTCGTGGTCGAGCAGACCTTCGGGCTGCCCGGCCTGGGCGCGGAACTGGTCAGCGCGGCCGGTCAGCGGGACTTCCCGGTGGTCCAGGCGCTCACGCTGATCTTCGGCTGCGGCATCATCCTGATCAACCTGCTGGCCGACCTGGCGGTCGCGCTGCTCGACCCGAGGACGACGTGGCGATGACGGCGGTGACCTTCATGTGGGCGCGCCGCGGCCGGGTGCGCTGGGTCGCGGTGACGTTGCTGGCGCTGGTGATCCTCGCCGCGATCTTCGCGCCCGTGCTGAGCCCGGCCGACCCGGCGCAACAGACACTGGACCAGCTCCGGCCGCCGAGCGCCGCCCATCCGCTCGGCACGGACGCGCTGGGCCGCGACGTGCTGTCCCGGATGCTGTACGCGCTGCGCACCGACCTGCTGCTGATGGTGTTCGCGGCGGGCCTGCCGATGCTGGTGGGCACGGTGATCGGCGCGCTGGCCGGATACTACGGCGGGCTGCTGGACGCGGCGGTGCGCTGGACGGCCGACATCTTCCAGGCGCTGCCCGTGTACGTGCTGCTGATCGCGTTCGTGTTCGTGCTCGGGCCGGGGACGCCGTCCCTGCTGGTCGCGTTCGGCACGCTGGGCTGGATCGTGTACGCCCGGCTGATCCGCACCGAGGTGCGCCGGGTGCGCGAGCGCGACTACGTCTCGGCCTCCTACCTGCTGGGACTGTCGCACACCACGGTCCTGGTCAGGCACGTACTGCCGAACTCGCTGCGCCAGTCCCTGGTCTACCTGACCACCGACATGGGGCTGGCGCTCCAGGGCATCGCGGTCCTGTCGTTCTTCGGGCTCGGCGTCGAGGCCGGGACCCCGGAACTCGGCGCGATGGTGGCCGAGGCCCAGGTCCTGCTGCGCAGCCACTGGTGGCTGGCGGCGTTCCCCGGACTGATGATCATCGTGATCGGATCGAGCGTCGCGGCGCTCGCCGATCGGTTCAACGAGGGCGGTGAGGCGGGATGACACTGCTCGCCGTGGACGAGCTGCGCGTCACCGTACGCAGGCGCGGCACCGAGCTGACCGTGCTCGACGGCGTGTCCTTCGCGGTCGGGGCCGGGCAGTGCCTGGGCATCGTCGGCGAGTCGGGCTGCGGCAAGTCGCTCACCCTGCGGGCCACGATGGGACTGCTGCCGCCCGGTGCCACGCGTACCGGCGGCGACATCCGTGTGGGCCGCGACGGGCTCGCGATGGTCTTCCAGGACTCCCACGCCTCCCTGGACCCCACCATGCGCGTCGGGAGCTTCCTCGCCGACGTCGTGCGGCGGCGGCGCGGCGGCACGCGGGCCGCCGCCCGGCGGCAGGCGGCGGAACTGCTCGCCGCCGTCGGCGTACCGGACCCGGAGCTGCGGCTGCGGGCCTACCCGCACGAACTCAGCGGCGGCACCCGCCAGCGGGTCGCCATCGCGCTGGCCCTGGCCACCGACCCGCGCGTCCTGCTGTGCGACGAGCCGACCACCGCGCTGGACGTGACCTTGCAGGCCGAGATCCTGCGGCTGCTGGACACCGCCCGCGCCGAACGAGGGCTCGGCGTCGTCCTGGTCAGCCACGATGTGGCGGTGATCCGCCAGGTCGCCGACGTGGTGGCGGTGATGTACGCCGGGCAGATCATCGAGGCGGGCCCGGCCGCCGAGGTGCTGGACCGGCCGCGGCACCCGTACACCCGGGCCCTGATCAGCGCGGTCCCCGCGCTGGACGGGCCGGTGGGCCCGTTCCGCCCGATCCCGGGCACCCCGCCCGACCCGGCGGCCTACACCCCCGCCTGCCGCTTCCTGCCGCGCTGCGGCCATGACGACGCGGCCTGCCGGGGTCAGGTGCCCGGCGTCCACGCGCTCGACCTGCTGCACCGCTCGTCGTGCGTGCACTCGATCCGTCCCAAGGAGCACGCATGAGCGAGCCGGTACGCGTGGAGAACCTGACCGTGAACTACGCCGTGCGGACCGGGCTGCTGCGGTCCCGCAGCGTCCGCGCGGTGGACGGGGCCGACCTGACTCTCGCCAAGGGCGAGATCCTGGGGCTGGTGGGGGAGAGCGGGTGCGGCAAGTCCACGCTCGGCCGGGCGATCGTCGGCCACGCCCGCCCGACGGACGGCAGGGTCCTGCTGGACGGCCTGCCCACGCCGAAGCGGCGGCCACCGGGCATGCGCCGCCGGGTCCAGATGATCTACCAGGACCCGGGGTCGTCCCTCGATCCGCGCCGCACGGTGTTCCAGACGCTGGCCGAACCGCTGCGCGCGCATCGGGCCGTCCCCGCCGATCAGGTCGGCCCCCGGGTCCGTGAACTGCTCGGCATGGTCGGCCTGGGCGAGGAGCACCTGCGCGTACGGCCGCGCGAACTGTCCGGCGGGCAGCGGCAGCGCGTCGCCATCGCCCGCGCGCTCGCCGTGGAGCCGGACGTGCTGGTCGCCGACGAGGCGGTGGCCGCGCTGGACGCGTCCGTGGCCGGGGCGGTGCTCAACCTGCTGCGCGAGCTGCGCGAACGGCTCGGCCTGACGGTGCTGTTCATCTCCCACGACCTGGCCACGGTACGCGGGCTGTGCGACCGGGTGGCGGTGATGTACCTGGGGGCCATCGTGGAGGAGGGGCCGGTGGCGGACGTCTTCGCGAACCCCGGCCATCCGTACACGCGCGTCCTGCTCGACGCGGTGCCCTCGCGCGATCGGCGGCGGCCCGGAGGCCCGCCGCTGGGCGAGCCGCCGAGCCCGCTGCACCTGCCGTCCGGCTGCCGGTTCCATCCGCGCTGCCCGGCGGCGGAGGAACGCTGCCGCACGACCGCCCCGCCGGAGGTACGGCGGGGCGGCCGGCGGGCCGTCTGTCACTTGGCTTCGGAGGCCGTGAGCTGGGCCCACGAGGGGCCGTAGGAGCGGGACAGGGCGTCCCGCATGAACTGCGTGATCTCGGCCGGGGCCTTCTCCACCGAGCCGGAGTCGTGCGGCGGCTGCGGGTCGTACTCGATGCCGAGCTGCACCGCCTGGGCGTACCGGGCGCCCTGGAGCCGGTCGCAGACCGTCAGCGCCATGTCGATGCCGGAGGAGACCCCGGCCGCCGTGATGATCTTCCCGTCCTCGACCACCCGTTCCGACACCGGCTCTGCCCCGAAACAGCGCATGCTCTCCAGCTCGTACCAGAACGTCGTGGCGCGGCGGCCCTGGAGCAGGCCCGCCGCGCCGAGCAGCATCGAGCCGGTGCAGACCGAGGTCGTCCAGACGGTGGTCTCGTGCACCTGGCGCAGCCAGGACAGGATCGTCTCGTCGGCCAGGTAGCGCGTGGTGGTGCTGCCGCCGGAGACCACCAGCAGGTCCGGGCGCGGCATGCTGTCCAGTGGCTCGGCGACCAGCCCGAAGCCCGGCTGGTCGGCGGCGACCATCCCCGGCGTCGCGGACACGAACCGCACCTTGGCGTCCGGCAGGCGGCTCAGCACCTCGAACGGCCCTGTCACGTCCAAGGCGGTGAATCCGTCGTAGATGAAGATGGCGACGTCCACGTTCGGCACCTGCTCTTCCGTTGATTTTATCGTTCGATCGATTAAACTCCCTCCATGGTAAGCGCCAGGAACGTCCCAGACCAGCTCGTGCGCGCGGATGTCGCGGTCATCGGCGGCGGCACGGCCGGGGCGGTCGTCGCCGGGCGGCTGATCGAGAACACCTCCCTGTCCGTGGTGGTCATCGAGGCCGGTCCGGACTACGGGCCGCTGGCCGCCGGGCACTGGCCGCGCGAGCTGCTGGACAGCACGACGCTGCCGGAGACCCACGACTGGGGCTACCGCGGTCCCGGCGCTGCCCCCGGCGCCGAGCTGGCGTTCGAGCGGGCCCAGGTGGTCGGCGGCTGCTCCGCGCACAACGGCTGCTCGCAGACCGCCGGGCTCGCCTCCGACTACCTGGCGTGGGGGCTGACCTGGACCGGGGAGACGCTGGCCGGGGCGTTCAAGGAGAGCGCGGCCCGGCTGCGCGTCCGGCATGACGACGACGACCAGCTCACGCCCTTCCAGGCCGCCGCGATGGCCGCCATGGTCGAATGCGGCCTGCCGCGCACGGACGACCTGGACGACCTGTACGGCGGCGCGGGCTGCGGCCCCTCGCCGGTGAACAACCCCGGCGGCGTGCGCTGGAACACCGGGTTCGCCTATCTCGATCCGGTGCGCGAGGAGGCCCGGCTGCGGGTCATCGACCGGGCGGTGGCCGACCGGCTGGAGTTCGACGGGCCGGCGGTGCGCCGGCTGCACCTGCTGCGCGGCGCGGACCGGCTGGTCGTGGAGGCCGATCGGTTCGTGTTGTGCGGTGGCGCGTACGGCAGCCCGGAGGTGCTGCTGCGCAGCGGCGTCGGCCCGGCGGGCGAACTGCGCGCGCTCGGCGTACGGCCCGTGCTCGACCTGCCCGGCGTCGGCCGCAACCTGCACGACCACCCCATGGCCGAACTCCGCTACGCCGCCGGTCCCGAACTCGCCCGCAGGCTCACCGACCACGCGCGGCTGCGGCCCCTGCCGGACGAGCAGGTGATCGGCAAGGCCCGCTCGGCCGCCGGACGCGAGCCGTACGACCTGCACCTGCTCCCGTGGACCGGCCGCACGGACGACGGCTGGATGTGCGTGCTGCCCGCCGCCTGCCTCACTCCGCGCTCGCGCGGGACGCTCCGGCTCACCTCGCCCGACCCGCTGGCCAGGCCCGTGATCGACCACGCGTACCTGACCGACGACGCCGACCTCGCGGCGCTGTGGGACGGCGTCGAGCTGTGCCGGAGCATGGCGGCCTCGGCGGCGCTGGGCCCGCTGCTCGGCGAGCCGCTGGACGAGTTCACCGCCGACCCGAGGCCGGACCGGCTGCGCGCGTCCGCCGCGCACTACTGGCACCCGGTGGGCACCTGCGCGCTCGGCCCCGACCCGGCGGCGGGCGCGGTGGTGGACCCGGCCGGGCGCGTGCACGGCAGCGACAACCTGTGGGTCATCGACGCCTCGATCATGCCGGTCATCCCGCGGGCCACCACCAATCTGCCGGTCGTGGCCCTCGCCGAACACCTCGCGGGCGCATTGGCCGATAATGGGTGGGCGGGGAGTGGCCTATCGTAATCATCCGATACAGTGAACCGGCCTTGTCCATTACTGATCTTGGAGGAGGCGCGGACGATGACCGTGGAAGCGTCCGAGGACACAGCCAGCTTCGCCGATCTGACCCTGCGACCCGAGCTGCTGAACGCCCTGTCCGCACTGGGGTACGAGGAGCCCACCCCGATCCAGTGCGAGGCGATCCCGCCGTTGCTGGAGGGGCGCGACCTGCTCGGGCAGGCGGCCACCGGCACCGGCAAGACCGCCGCGTTCGCGCTGCCGGTGCTCCAGGGCATCCCGCCGCGCGACGGTGACGGCGACCCGGTGGCGCTGGTCCTCGTACCCACCCGCGAGCTGGCCGTGCAGGTGTCGGAGGCGTTCCACCGCTACGGCCGCGACCTCGGCGCGCGCACCCTCCCGATCTACGGCGGGGCCCCGATCGGCCGCCAGTTGCAGGCGCTCAAGCGCGGCGTCGACGTCGTGATCGCGACCCCCGGGCGGGCGCTCGACCACATCGCCAGGGGCACCCTCCGACTCGGCGGCGTGCGCACGGTCGTGCTGGACGAGGCCGACGAGATGCTCGACATGGGCTTCGCCGACGACATCGAGGAGATCCTCCAGGCGACCCCCGAAGACCGCCAGACCGTGCTGTTCTCGGCGACGGTCCCGCCGCGCATCAACGGCATCGCCCGCCGCCACCTGAGCGACCCGGTCCGCATCGAGATCCGGCGCGAGCCCGCCGAGCCCGGCACCGCCCCGCTGGTACGCCAGAGCGCCTACGTGGTCGCCCGCGCGTACAAGCCCGCGGCGCTCGGCCGCCTGCTCGACGTCGAGGCCCCCACCGCCGCCCTGGTCTTCTGCCGCACCCGCGAGGAGGTCGACCAGCTCACCGAGACGCTGAACGGCCGCGGCTACCGCGCCGAGGCGCTGCACGGCGGGATGAGCCAGGAGCAGCGCGACCGGGTGATGACCCGGCTGCGCAACGGCACGGCCGACCTGCTGGTCGCCACCGACGTGGCCGCCCGCGGCCTCGACGTCGAACAGCTCACCCACGTCGTCAACTACAACGTGCCCTCCGCGCCCGAGTCGTACGTCCACCGCATCGGCCGCGTCGGCCGGGCGGGCCGCGAGGGCGTGGCCCTGACGCTGGCCGAGCCGCGCGAGCACCGCATGCTCAAGGCCATCGAGCGGGCCACCGGTCAGCGGATCAGCGTCGAGAAGATGCCCACCGTCGCCGACCTGCACGCCCGCCGCCTGGAGCTGACCCGGGCCGCGCTGGAGGAGACCCTGCTCCAGGACGACCTGGAGACCTACCGGGTCGTGATCGAGTCGCTGACCGACGAGTTCGAGCTGATGGACGTGGCCCTCGCTGCGGTCAAGCTCACCCACGAGTCCGGCGGCGGCTCCCTCGACGAGGAGGAGATCCCCGAGCCCGCCCAGCGCCCTGTCCAGGACAAGCGCGCCCGCCGCGAGCCGGGCGGCGGCCAGAAGTGGCGCGACTTCGCCCCGAGCCGCGGCATGGTCCGCCTCTTCCTCGGCCTCGGCCGCAACGCGGGCGTCCGCCCCCAGGACCTGGTCGGCGCGATCACCGGCGAATCCCGCCTGAGCGGCCGCGACATCGGCGCCATCGAGATCTCCGACCGCTTCTCCCTGGTAGAGGTCCCGGAAAACGCCGCCGAAGACGTCATCCACGCCCTCCGCCGCACCACCATCAAGGGCCGCAAACCCACCATCCGCCGCGAACGCCACACCCCCCGCCGCTGAAACCCCCGCTATCTGGGGCGGGCTGGGCGGATCAGGGCTTCGCTGCCGATGGGGGTGAAGCCGGTGGTGAGGAAGCTCCGGAGGGAGCGGGCGTTGCCGGGGGCGATGGCGGCGAAGATGGGGTGGCCCGCGGGGATAAGGGTGAGTGCGTCGCGGAGGAGGGCGGCGCCGGTGCCCTGGCCGGGGCGGGTGGCCTCGATGCCGAGTTCGAGGCGGCCGGCCAGGCCGTGGGCGAGGGTGACCAGGCCGCGGGCGTCGCCGTGAACGCGTACCGCGCCGCGGGTCTCGCGGGCGAACCGTACGCGTGGATGGCGGTCGGCGTCGGCGCGTTCGGGCAGGCGCGGAGGGCCGCCCGTGCCGCGGGCGACCAGGGTGACGTCGGTGACGCCGACCCAGCCCTGCGGCCCCGCGAGGTGGCACAGGAAGCCGGGGGCCAGGCAGGCCCCGTAGCCATCGGGCCGGTGGGCCTCGATCTCCCGGTACGGCAGCGCGGTGGCGACCACAGCGTGCCCCGTGAAGGCCACCGAGCACTCCAGCCCATCCGGCAGCGCCGGGACCACGGTGGCCCCGCCGTCGGCTTCGGGGAAACGACCGTCGGCGGCGTTCAGGAAGTAATCAAGGAGTGGATGTTGCTCTGACATGTCCGCCTTCGGGGCATAGAAGCTATCGATGCCTCATTGTCAGCGGTCATGCGGATGACCGCGCTCCGGCCCTCGGCTTCCCCCCGGAGCGCGGCCACAGGTGGTTCGCCGTCACCACTCCTTGCCGTCGCCGTAGGCACGGGCCCACAGCGCGACCTGGAGGACGACGGCCTTGAACCACGCCTGGAACATGGCCTCGACCTGCTCGGCGGAGTGGCCCTTGCGCTCCAGGAACGGCCGGATCGTGGCGGTGATCGGGTAGATCAGCGCGATGACGTGGCGCAGCGCCACGTAGGACGGGGCGTTGGCCGAGTCGGTGTGGTTCTTCTTCGCGGACGTGTGACGCAGGCCGATCTCGTGCTGGTAGTCGAGCCAGCTCTGGTCGTACGGCCGGCGGCAGGTGTCCAGGATCCACTGCCCGAAGCGGACGCGCACCCGGGCGAGGTACTGCTCCACAGGCTGACCCTCGGGCGTGGAGAACGAGGCCAGCAGGTGCGGGTTGGCGCCGACGAAGCCGTACCAGACGTCCAGGACGTCTTCGACCTGGCTCTCCAGCACATCGCCCGCCAGGCGCAGCGCCTCTTCGTCGTCCGGACCGAACAGGACGCTCGCCCGCAGGTCCGAGAGGTCGTCAAGCGTGACCGGGGACGTCGCGTTCTGGCCGTAGGTGTACCCGTCGATGACCGACACCGATCCTCCTCATATAGTTAGGACTCCTATGTTTATAGTGGGCATCATGGACCACACGGCACGGCAGGGTCAAGGAGGGCTCGCATGACGAACTGGTTAGTGGTGCAGCACATCGACTTCGAAGGGCCGGGCGGCATCGCGTCCGTCGCGGCCGAACGCGGCGTCGTACTCGAAACGCGCAAACCGTACCTCGGCGACGCGCTTCCCACCGTGGACGAGATCGACGGCCTGGTGGTGATGGGCGGCCCGATGGGCGCGCTCGACGACGACGATCACCCGCACCTGGCCACCGAGCGGGCGCTGCTCGCCGAGGCGGTCAAGCGCGGGATGCCCGTGCTCGGCGTCTGCCTGGGCGCGCAGCTCATGGCCGCCGCGCTGGGCGCGGAGATCCTCCAGGGGCCGGCCCCGGAGATCGGCCTCGGCACGGTCTCGCTGACCGAGGACGGGCTGCGCGACCCGGTGTTCGGCCCGGTGGGACGGCTGCTGCCGGTGTTCCACTGGCACGGCGACACGTTCACCGCGCCGCCGGGCACGGTACGGCTGGCCCAGTCCGCGAACTACGCCAACCAGGCGTTCCGGGCCGGGGACCGGGCGTACGGCCTGCAGTTCCACGTGGAACTCGACGGCGGCCTGCGCGACGCCGTCACGCCGCACCTGCCGGAGGACGTGAAACTCGACCCCGGGGAGGCGGACGTCGTGGAGCAGACCGGGCGCGCCCTTCTCGGCCGGTTGCTGGACCGGATGCTGTCATGAAGGTGCTCGATTCATGAAAGTGCTCGCGATCTACGTCGGCCGGGTCGGTTCCCTCCAGTGGCAGGGCCGGCCCGTGCCGTCGGGCTTCGTCAAGTCCCCCGCGCGGGGGCCGGTGAAGCTCAGCGTGGACGGGCTCGACGGCGACGAACAGGGCGACCCGCGGCACCACGGCGGGCCGGACAAGGCCGTGTGCGTCTATCCCGGCGAGCACTACCCGCACGTGGAGGCGGCCTTCGGCGGGCGGTTCGGCCCGGCGGGCTTCGGGGAGAACTTCACCACGGAGGGTTTGGTCGACTCCGAGGTGGTGATCGGCGCGACGTACCGCGTCGGCACCGCGATCGTCCAGGTCAGCCAGCCCCGGCGGCCGTGCTACAAGATGGCCGCCCGCCACCCTGAGATGCTGAACGCCGAACGACTGCCCATCACCCTGCAAGCGATGTCCCGTACCGGCTTCTACCTGCGCGTCCTCACTCCCGGCCAGGTCGAGCCCGGCCAGTGCTTCCACCTCCTGGACACCCCCGCCCACGGCCTGACCGTCGCCGAGGTCAACCGGGTCATGAACGTGGACCGGCGCGACCTCGACGGTGTACGCCGCCTGCTCACCGCCCGCGCCCACCTCCCCGCCCACTGGGTGGACACCCTCACCGCCCGCCTCGCCGACCGCTACGACGACGACTCCGCCCGCCTGGAGGGCGCCTGACCGGCTCCGCGCGGCCGACCGGTGGGGAGCTTCGCCGAGTGCAGTAACGGCCGGTCCTGGATGGTGATGGTGATGTGCTCGCGCGGCAGGCCGAGGTATTCGGCGGCGTGATGAACCAGTTCGCGGGCGGAGGGAGGGCTGGTGGGGGTGAGGAGCCGGATGGTCGCCTGGCCGGGGGATGGGTGGCGGACGAGGGCACAGCGGTGCCTGAGGAGCGGCCCGAGCGCGTCGAGGGTGTCGCGTGGCCACCGGCCTCCGATGGGGTGATCGTCGGCGCGGCCCAGAATACGCAGGCGGCCGTCGTGGTCGATCTGGCCGAGGTCGGTGGTGCCCAGTACCGGCCCAGGGAGGGGTTCGGCAAGGTCGAGCGGGACGGCCAGGGCCGGGGTTGCGAGGTTGATGAGCGGTCGCCCTTGTTCGCGGGTGATGGTGGCGGTCACCCCGGGCATGGCGGTGCCGACGGTGCCGAGGGAAGCGGCGCCGGCCTGGGTGTCGAAGTGGGTGAGGGATGCGGTTTCGGTGAGCCCATATCCTTCGCGGACGTCGATGCCGTGGTCGCGGTAGTGGGTGATGGCCGTGGTGCTGAGGGGGGCGCCACCGGAGTCGATCATGATGCGGGCCGGTAGGGGGTCATGCCCGGTGGCCTGGTCGAGTACGACGGGGTTGGCCAGGACGATCACCCGGTCGGCGGTGTTCGCCAGGTGTGCCGCGTCCGTGAGCACCTCGGAGAAGGTGCGGCTCAGGTGCAGGCGGGCGCCCAGCCGGGCGGCGAGGAGCACACCGGCGATGAACGGGAAGTTGTAGGAGACCGGCAGCGCGGTCACGATGACGCTGTCCTGGGTGACCTGGTAGATCGTCTCGTACCAGGCGGTGACGGTGTCGAGCCGGCCCAGGGTGAGACCGTACGCACGGGGATGTCCAGTGGTGCTTCCGGAGCTGAACAGCGAAAGGTCCCAGCCGGTGCGTACCTCGGTGCCGTACACCGGCATGGCCTGGCAGGTGCCTCCGGTGCTTACGTTGATGCCGGACCCGCTCGGCAGACACAGGTCCCGCAGGCGATGACCAGTACCGCGGGGCGGGAGCACGACCCGGTGGCCTGCCTCAAGCGCCAGGTGGGCGAGTACGGCCAGGCCGGGCTGATCCTCCCCGATCAGCAGCAGCGTGCGCGTCGTGGTTTCCCGAGTGGGGGCGAGGTGCGCGGCAAGAGCACGGGCGGGCATCGGCTCCATACCGGGAGCGGAAATCATCCAGTCACGCATGCCAGACCCCCACGGTGACTGGCCGCGACGAATGCGCCCGGGGCGGGATCAGCCATCGCAGAGCGCCAGGCGTCCAGTGGTGGCGTTGAAGTGCACGGTGACCAGACGCAACGGCAGGTCCAGCAGGTTCAGCAGGGCGCGGACCCGGTGCTGCTGGACCTCGTAGTAGTCCTCCAGCACGTTCAGGTGGGCGTAGACGGGGTCGGCTCCGGCGAGGACGTCGTTCACCAGGGCGGTGATGTGGCGGTCGGGCCGGTGCGGGTTGGTGACATCCGCGAAGCGGCGGTAGTAGTCCTGCAGGGCCGCGATGGTGGTGTCGTGCCCGCCCGCCGCATTGGCGCGATCATGACGGGACAACAGCGCGGCGGCGTGCTCATGGACGCCGGCGTCGAGCTGGTAGCGGTCGGTGAAATAGGCGTCGAAGCGCTTCGGGGCGCTGCGGTAGATCAGCAACGCGGCTTCGAAGAAGACGCATCCGGTGGTCGCGGCGCCGTCGATGTCCTCGAACAGCTCGCAGTGGGTGCCATCCTCCAGGGGCAGGTACAGGTTGCCGCCGCGCCGCTGCAGGTGGCCCGCCGGTCGGCTGTTGCGCAGCCGCTGGAACAAGGCGACCACGATCGCCCGGATGATCGGGGAGGATTCACAGATCAGGTGCATCGGCACCGGTCCGAAGGTGCGCCGCAGGAACCGGCGGTAGGACTCCGGGGTGAGACGGACCAGGACGTGGTCGTCGTCCATCATCGGCGTCAGCGCGACCGGCCGTCTCTGGCGGGCGGCCAGCATCCCGAGCAGTGCGGCGCCGATCGCGACACCGGCGTCCTGGTCGGCGTCGAGGTCGCGGTCCAGGTGGATGTGCCCGGCTTCCATGCTGACCACTTCCGGGCCGGTGTAGGCGGCGAGCCGTTCGCAGGCCCGCGTGGCCAGGTCCGCCGGGTCGGCGGGGGCGACGGCGGCGGGGGCGGACAGTTCGGCCGCGACGCGCGCGGCTTCGGTCACCACGGCCGAGGTGGGTCCGGTGGAGCGGACCTGGTGGTCGCAGATGGTCGTGGCGGTATCGGGCGGCAGGTGGGTGATGGCGGGCAGCGTGTCGCTGACCCGGCCGAAGGCGTCCCGTCCCGGAGTCCCGGAGGGCTGGTGGCGCCAGGCGACGACGGTGGTGCCGGTGGTGGCGTCGACCTGGGCCACGGCAAGTTCGACGGCGACGCCGAGGCGTTGTTCGTGGCAGTGCGCCCACAGCGCCAGCGCGGCCTCGGCCGGGGTGAGGTATTCCAGCAGGGCGGACAACTCGAAGCGGAACTGACGGCGCAGGCGGCGGCGTTCGCAGCGGACGACCACCCAGTAGTCGGGGCTGACGGTCGGCGAAGCGGTGGTCAGGTCGTCGGCCACCTCCGACTCCACCGCCCCTTCGCTGCGAAGCCAGGGAAGCGGCAGGGCACGACCACGCTGGATCAGCCGGGAGCGGGCGACGATGATCAGCTCTGACAGGACCTTCAACGCGTCCGGCAGCCGGTCCGAACCGCGCAGTCGTCGTAGCGCATGTTCGGCGGCACCGGTGTGCAGACCGAGTTGCCCCAGGTCGACGATGCGGGAGAAGTGCACGAGTTCTTGCTGCAGCTCGCTCGGGAGGCCGGTCACCTCGGCGGTGCCGCGCTCAAGGAAGGCCGCGGTCAGGTCCACCACGTCGACCGGTGCCGCGCCGGTCGCGGCGGCGGTGAGCGCGTCCAGGAAGCAGGCCGGCACCTGCGGGCCGTGCAGCGCGATCAGCGCCACCAGGCGGCGGACCAGACGCTCCAGCGCGCTGTCGAGCGCTTCGGCGGGCAGCGTGGCGGTGGTCGCGTGGTCCAGCGGCGAGTACGCGGCCAACAGGTCACGGCTGGCAACGGTGCGATCCCGGTAGGTGGTGGTGAGGATCATGGCATCTCCCATTGCTCGGAGCTGGGGGATCGATGCCTGCACTCAACACCAATGATGAGGACGTCGCCGACCCCGTACGGCGGGGCGGTCGGTGGTAGAGAGAACACCCCGCCAGGGGTGTTCCGCCGCCCGTGCTCCGCAGTACGGTCCGGGGGTGAGTCGTGCTCGTGCGGGGCAGGAACAGCCTCCGATGGACGATGGCGGCCCGCTGGCCCGGCTTCGGCGGCTCCGCGACGGGATGGCGCGCCGGGGAGCGGCAGGCGACCAGATCGCTGCCGTCCTGATCGAACGTTTCGGCGTCAACCCCAGGGTGGCCTTCCGGCACGCGGCCGGACTGACGCAGTCCCAGGTCGCCGACCGCTACAACCGGAACTGGCCCGCGACCGTGCCCAAGACCCGTAAGGACGTCTCCTATTGGGAGTGCTGGCAAGGCCCCGGGGCGGGCACCTCGGCTTCGGCCCGCGCGCCCTCATACGGCGATCTCA
This sequence comes from Spongiactinospora rosea, assembly GCF_003315795.1. GTDB lineage: Bacteria > Actinomycetota > Actinomycetes > Streptosporangiales > Streptosporangiaceae > Spongiactinospora > Spongiactinospora rosea. Next base: position 631,361 of record NZ_QMEY01000002.1, on the reverse strand, counting down.
TCCGCCTCGCGCAGGTGTACGCGTGCTCGGTGGACGATCTTCTCCTGGGCCCGCGGCGTGGTGCCGATTCGGCCCCGATCGAGGTGTCCTATCAGGTCATCACCGACATCCTGTCGAGTCTGGGGGTGGTCGATTACGCTGAAACTCTCGATGGCGGCGGCGCGGCTTCAATCACGCTCCGAGCCGCCGTCGGTGAAGGGAGCATCACCGTGAGATTGTCCCGTCGCCAATTCACCGAACTGCTGGCCACCGGCGGCCTGGCCGCGCTGCTCCCCGACGACGCCCTGGCGGCCGTGACCGCCGACGCAGGCGTCACCGACGACATGTCCACCTGGCGCAGGACCCTGTCCGCACATCAGGCAGGGCACCATCTGCTGACCCCGCAGGCGCACATCGCGGCGCTCACCGACGTGCTCGCGGACGTCTCCGCGGTGCGCGAGGAGGCTTCGAGCGAGCTGCGCCCGAAGATGCGGCGCATTCAGGCCGAGTACGCCGAGCACATCAGTTGGTTGTGCCGGGAGGCCGGAGACCTCACCTCCTGCTGGCGGTGGGCCGACCGCGCCGCGGGGTGGGCGCTGGAGAGCGGCGACACCGCGATGGGGACCTACATGATGCTCCGCCGCGCCACCGTCGCTCTCGACCATGGCGACCACGTGCGCGCCACCGAACTCGCCCGTGCCGCCCGCCGGACCAAGCACGCCATCCCCGCGGCTCTGGACGCCGCCGCCCAGTTGTACCAGGCCCGCGCCGAGGCGATGACCGGGAAGATCGCGGAGGCTCGGCTGGACGGGGCCGACGAACTGCTGGCGCAGGGGCGGCATCGTGACGATGGCCCCGCCTACCTCCGGTACTACACGCCGGAATTCGGCGAGCTGCAGCGCGCAACCTGCTACGTGACCGCCGGGATGCCGAGCCGTGCGGTGACGATCCTGCAAGCGCGTATCACCAGCCTGCCGAACACCCACCACAGGGATCGCGCCGTTCATCTGGTCCGGCTGGCCACCGCCCACGCCGTGGACCGGGCCCCCGACGCCGCCGCGATCGCCGGTCTGGGCGCTCTCATCGAGGCCCGCCGCGCGGGATCGGTGCCCACCGTCACCGATCTGGAACGAGTGGACGGGATCTTGACGCGTGGCTGGCCCCGCCAGCCCAAGGTCCGGGAGTTCCACGACGCGCTGATCAGCGCCCAGGCGGCCGTCCAACCGAGCCACCCCGCCACCTGAGCTACGCTCATGACCGCCCTCCGGCCTACCTGGGACCAACTTCCCGCGCCTTTGCGCGAAGGGCTGGCGACGCGGCTCGGCACGATCGTCGATGCGCGGACGCAGACCGGCGGATTCACCCCTGGCCTGGCCGCCAGGCTGGTCACGAAGACCGGCGAGTCCATCTTCGTGAAAGGCATCCCCGCCGACCATCCGCTCGCCGATCGGTACCGCTGCGAGGCTGCGACCGTTGGAGCCCTGCCCACGTCGGTCCCGGCACCCGCGCTTCGGTGGACCGACGACATCGCCGGCTGGGTCGTACTCGCCTTCGACGACATCCCCGGCCATCACGCCGACCTCTCACCGAACTCACCGGACGTCGCCCGCGTGGTCACCGCCGTCGCGGGCCTGGCACACACGCTCACCCCTGCCCCGATCACGGCTCCCCGCGCGCAGGTCGAACTCGCCCAGCTGGTCCACGGCTGGGCGGTACTCGCCCAAGACCCGCCAGATGACCTGGCCGGTTGGCCACGACGCCACCTCCACGCCCTCGCCGAACTTGAATCGACCTGGCTCAACGTCGCCGACGGCGACACCATGCTGCACGGTGATCTACGACCGGACAACTTCCTGCTCACCGATCAGGCGACCTGGATCATCGACTGGGCACAACCCTGCGTAGGTGCCGCCTGGATCGACCTGGTCGACCTGGTACCGCACCTCATTCTGGGGGGCCACCCGCCGGCGGATGCCGAGCAGGCGATCGCCGTCCCTCTCTCCTGTCTCGGGGTCGACCCGCGGGTGGTCACCGGCTATGCGGCGGCGTTCGCCGGCTATTGGGCACGGGTGTCGCGGCTTCCGGCTCCACCCGGCGTGCCCCGGCTGCGCGCCTTCCAGGCGCGCGCCGCTCAGGCCGCCTGCGCTTGGACCGCCCACCGAACCGGATGGATATGACCGCGTCACGGTGCGTGCGGTGGGTTGACCGAGTGGGCGACCGCGGCATCTAGCGAATGATCCGGCGACGGGCCTGACCGTCGCCGAGGTCAACCGGGTCATGAACGTGGACCGGCGCGACCTCGACGGTGTACGCCGCCTGCTCACCGCCCGCGCCCACCTCCCCGCCCACTGGGTGGACACCCTCACCGCCCGCCTCGCCGACCGCTACGACGACGACTCCGCCCGCCTGGAGGGCGCCTGACCGGCTCCGCGCGGCCGACCGGTGGGCCGGACAAAGCGGGTGACGGCCGAGACCTCCCTATCGATCAGCGCCTGGACCTGCGGCGACAAGGGCTCGAACGCGTCCACCTGAACACGGCGTCCGGCGTCACGGCGGGTCCATGTGGCGATGGCCAGGCCGTCCGCGATGACCGTGGGGCGGATGACGCCGCCGCCTGACCAGACCCGGCCGAGGTGAGCGGCGGGAACGGACGACTCCCGGGTGCGGTGCCCGACGAGGTAGTCGTCGTAGGCGGGCAGCAGCCGCACATCCGGGGTGGTGGGAATGCCCGGAGATTCCGCTTTCCATCCGGCCGGCACGCTCAGCGTCCCGTACTCGGTGATCGAGCCGGTCCGCGCCAGCGTCTTCCAGGCTCTGCGGGCCAGGGTGACCGGCAGGCCCGACCAGACGGCGAAGTCGTCCACCCCGGCGGGCGCGTGGGCGTGAAGGTAGCGGCGGGCCAGCTCGGCGGCGGCGGTGTCCTCGTCCCACGCCGGGTCCCCGGCGGTGGCCGGCAGCCAGTCGTCGAGCAGGACATACATGGCCTCATCGCCGCGCCGAGGGCCGTGACAGAGAACTCCGGTGAGCGCCGCGTGGCGGATCAGGTGGAACGGCGCCTGCCCCTCCGGTCGAACGCCGGCAGCGGCCAGGTGCTCCGTCAGTTCGGCCCGGGTGAGCGGTCCGTGCGCGGCGAGGACGCGCCGGAGCAGCCGGTCGGCGCGCTCGCGCGTTCCGCCGTCCAGGCCGAGCCGGTGATAGCGGTGGCCGGTCGCGGCGAGGATACGGGGAGCGAACAGCCGCAGCAGCCGGCGGGCATCCGAGCCGGGGACGGTGTGCAGGGTTCCGCGCATGAACCAGCCGCGGACGATGCTCCGATCGTCCTCGTAGGCCGCCCGGACGTCCTCCGCGCTGATGTCCTGTCCCCGTACGCGGATGCCCAGGTCCGCCGCCGCGGCGTCCTGCGCCTGGATGGCGAAGACGCGCCGCACGACGGCCTCGGCGGAGGTCTCCCGGACCCCGTCGGTCAGGGCTTGCGCGTGGGCCCGCATTCCACGGATGAGCTGCTGCGTCAGCATCGGATGTGCCGTCCCCCGGCAGCGTCAGGAAACGGTCGTGTGCAGGACGTCGGCGAGTTCGCCGGGCGCGGACAGCATCGGCCAGTGGCCGGTGGACAGGTCGAATCGCCGCCACGGCGGCTGGTTCATGAACGCCAGCATCGGCACTCCGGCGTCCAGCATCCCTCGGAAGTCGTCGCAGGCGATCACGACGCGGTCCACGCCGGGCCCCGGCTCGGCCAGGCCGGTGAGCCGTTGCTCGTACGTGCCGAACGGCTGGGGCACGGCCTTCGCGCGCATGAGGTCGCGCTGGTCCTCGCCGAGCCCCGCCAAACTGCCGAACGAGCCGAGAACCTCGAAGGACGGCACCGGCAGCCGCCACCCCTCCCCGTGGTCGGCGACCTGCTTGCTCAACTCCTCCGCCGCCTGCGGCGGCATGAGGTCCAGCATGCCCATGCCCTCGGCGAACGGGGCGCTGTCGAGGTAGACCAGACGCTCCAGCCGCGATCCCAGGCGCCCGGCCGCCCCCGTGACGGGAGCGGCGGCGTAGCTGTGCGCCACCAGGGTGACATTCCGCAGGCCGTGCTGGTCGACGGCCGAGACGATGTCGTCGATGTGGGTGTCCAGGTTCGTTTCCGCGGTCGCCTGGCCGGCGCGTTCGCCGAGACCTGTCAGCGTCAACGGCAGCACGGTGTGGCCGCGCTCCCGCAGCGCACGGGTGGTGTCCTCCCAGGCCCAGGCACCGAGCCAAGCGCCGGGAACGAGTACGAAAGCAGCCACGAGATTCTCCCTTTCGAGGTGGTAGGACGAGCGTAGAGTCGATACAGGACAGTTTCCGCCCTGTATAGTGAGTGATCCATGTCTCATCCCCTGACGCGCGTGCTCGCCCTGCTCGAACTCCTCCAGACGCACGCGGGGCTCACCGGCGCCCAGCTCGCCGACCGCCTGGGCACCGACGTCCGCACCGTGCGCCGATACACGGCGCACCTGCGGGAGCTGGGCATTCCAGTGGAGTCCGACCGTGGCCGCTACGGCGGCTACCGGCTGGCCCGCGGCTACCGGATGCCGCCCCTGATGCTCACGAACGACGAGGCGCTAGCGGTCGTCCTGGGCCTGCTCGCCGGCGAACGGCTGGGCATGCACAGCACCGCGCCGGCCGGCGCGGGCGCCCTGGCCAAGGTCGAGCGAGTACTGCCGCAGGCCCTGCGGGAACCGCTCGCCGCCATGCGCGACACCCTGTCGTTCACCGCCGGCACCGTGAACGCCCAGGCCCCCGAAACCGGCGTCCTGCTGGCCCTGGCCCAGGCCTCCCGCTCCCACCAGAGCGTCGCCCTGCGCTACCGGTCATGGCACGAGGAGCACAGCGAACGCGACATCGACCCGTACGGCATCGTCTTCCACTCCGGGCGCTGGTACGTCATCGGCCACGACCACCTCCGCGAGAGCCTGCGCACGTTCCGCATCGACCGGATCGCCTCCGTCACGCCCCGCGACGCCACCTTCACACCCCCCGCTGGCTTCGACCCGGTCGCCCACCTCACCGCCGCCCTGGCGCAGGCCCCCTACCGCTGGGAGGTCGAGGTCCTCATCGACGGCCCTCTCGGCGAGATCGCGCGACGGCTGCCGAAGAGCATCGCCACCCTCACCGCCCGGCCCGACGGCGTCCTGATGCGCGTCCGGGCGGAACGCCTGGACGGCATGGCCCACCTCCTCGCCTCCCTGGAATGGCCCTTCACCATCCACGGCCCCGACGAACTGCGCCAGGCCCTCAAGGACCTGGCGAGCCGGCTCACCGCGGCCGCCGAGCGGCAACCGGGGGCCGTGTCGCGGTAGATCATGGATTCACCGCGACAGCGGCCCGTGTCGTGCACCCGCCGGATGCCGGTCAGGCGGTCGTGAAGGAGATCCACACGTCCGGGGGCACATCAGGCCGGTCCGGGACCGGCCGGCGTTCCTCCGTCCACGAGTCGCCGGCGATCTCGGTGGCCACGCGCCGCCAGAACGCGACGGCCGCCGTGTTGGAGTCCTGGAAGGCGATCTTCCAGGGGCCGGGGTGCCGGGAGATCACCTCCCGCACGACCTCCATCCCGATCCCCGAACGGCGCGCGCCGCGCACCACGAAGAAACTGTTCAGCACACGCGCCGGGCCGGACACCGCGCGGACGAACGAGAACCCGACCGGCCGGTCTCCGCTGGTGAACAGGTAGGCCGCCCAGTCGTCGTCCTCGAACACCGGGCGTAGCCGGTCGCTGTGATAGGTGCCGTCGGGGCTGGGCAGCCCGCCCTGGAAGTCCGCCATATCGTGGCGGAACATGAGCCAGAGCCGCTCGACGACGGGACGGTCCGCGGCGTTCACGGGACGCACGGTCGCTTGAAGAGTGGTCATACGAACAGATTCGGCCGGAAGCGAATCCGGCCGTATGGATGAAGCCAGCAGATCACGTTCACAACCTGACCACCTGCCCCACTGAGGTGCCGGTCCGGCCCTTCCGGTCCAGGAAGCGGTCCAGACCGGCCCGGACGCCCTCGGTGGGGACGGTGGCCGCGAAGGAGGCCGCCTCGACGGCCAGGGCCTCGTCGATGGGGAGGTTGAGGCCGCGGGTGACCGCGCGCAGGCACGCCGTCACCGCCGTGGGCGCGTGCCGTACCACGCGGGCGGCCAGGTCGCGGGCCGCGCCGAGCAGGTCGGCGGCCGGTACGACGGCGTTGACCAGGCCGATCTCGGCCGCCCTGGCCGCAGGGATGGGGTCGCCGGTGAGGATCATCTCCAGCGCGCGCTTGCGTCCGACGTGCCGGGGCAGCCGCTGCGACCCGCCGAACGGCGGCGGGAAGCCGAGCGTGATCTCCGGCTTGGCGAACCGCGCGTGCTCGGCGGCGACGGCCAGCGGGGCGGCCTCGACGATCTCGCAGCCGCCGCCGTACGCCAGGCCGTTGACCGCGACGATCACCGGCTTGGGGAACTCCTCGACGCGCCGGGTCAGCCCGTGGCCGCGCCGGACGATCTCGCGCAGCGCCCGTTCCGGGCCGCCCGCGATGCTGGCGGCCAGTGACGGGATGTCGGCCCCCGCGCTGAACGCCCTGCCGCCCGCGCCGGTCAGGATGACTGCGTGCACGGAGTCGTCGGCCTCGGCGCGGTCGAGTTCGGCGAGCAGCGCGTCGATCAACGGGTAGTCCAGGGCGTTGAGCTTGTCCGCCCGGTCGAGGGTGAGGGTGAGCAGGTCGCCTTGGTGGTCGCGCCGGACGCTCATGCCGGGTGCTCCGTTTCGCCGGGGACGTGAACGCGTCCAGGCTAGGAGCGCCGATCCAGGACGATCCAATCATCGTCCTGGATACACATAGGCTCGGGAGCATGCGCTCGCCGTCGTACAAGGCCATCGTCGAGGAGTTCGCCGCGGACATCAGGTCCGGCGCGCTGCCGGGCGGCACCCGGCTGCCGCCGCACCGCGCGCTGGCCCGCAGCCGGCGGATCGCGCTCGCCACCGCCACCCGGGTGTACGCCGAGCTGGCCGCGCTGGGGCTGGTCGTGGGGGAGCCGGGGCGGGGCACGTTCGTGCGGGCGCTGTCCGGCTACGACGGCCTGGACCCCTCCCGCGCGCTGCCGGTGCCGCGCGTGGCCGACCTGTCGTTCAACCAGCCGCTGGCCCCCGGCCAGGGCGACCTGCTGCGGCGGTCGCTGCGCGCGCTGGCCGCCTCGGGCGACGCCGAGGCGCTGCTGCTCCAGCACCCGCCGGGCGGGCGCGGGCAGGACCGGGCGATCGTGGCCACCTACCTGCTCGGCCGCGGGATCGACACCGTACCGGACACCGTGCTGCTGACCAGCGGCGCCCAGCAGGCCCTGGACACGGTGCTGCGCGGCCTGGCCCGTCCCGGCGACGTCGTGGCCGTGGACGCGCTCAGCTATCCCGGCATCAAGCTGCTGGCCGCCGCGCACGGTCTCGATCTCGCGCCGATACCCGTGGCCGTGCCGCCGACCGGGCCCGGCCCCGATCTCGACGCGCTCGACGGGCTCTGCCGTACCCGGCGGGTGCGCCTGATCTACGCCATCCCGACCGTGCACAACCCGCTCGGCTGGGTGCTCGATCACGAGCAGCGCGCCCGCCTGGCCGCCATCGCCCGCGCGCACGACTGCGTGATCGTCGAGGACGGCACGTACGCGTTCCTGGAGGCGGCCCCGCCGCCGCCGGTGCAGGCCCTCGCCCCCGAGCGCACCTGCTACGTCGCCGGGCTGTCGAAGAACGTGGCGACCGGGCTGCGGTTCGGCTTCGCCGTGGTGCCGCCCCGGTACGCCGGGGCGATCACCAGGGCGCTGCGCGCGGCGGCGTGGGGCGCGCCCGGGCTGATCACCGCGCTGGTCACCGGCTGGCTGGCGGACGGCACGGTCGAGCGCCTGGAACGCGCCCGCCGCGAGGACGCCGCCGCCCGCCAGGAGATCGCCAGGGACGTACTGGCCGGGGTGCGCGTCACCGCGCACCCCGCCTCTTACCTGGTGTGGCTGGAGCTCCAGCCGCACCAGCGCCCCGACCGGGTGGCGGACGCGCTGGCCGGGGCGGGCATCCTCGTCTCGACCGCCGACGCCTTCGCCACCGGGGCGTACCGGCCGCACGCGCTGCGGCTGGCCCTCGGCACACCGCCGCGCGACGAACTCGCCCCGGCGCTGCTCAGGCTGCGGCGGACTCTCGACGAGATCCCGATGTGACGCCTACAGGCCGCGCAGATAGGCGAGGGACGGCATGAAGAAGTACTCGCCGCCCTTCATGGTGATCGTCTGCGCCACCTGCGGGATCGGGGACGACAGCTCCGGCTGCCCCCAGACCTTGGGGAACGTCACCTTGATGTCCCGCTCCCCCTGGCCGATCACCGGATCGTGGCCGGTGCCCGGGACCTGGAAGTCCGGCGCGTTGGCCCACTTCTCCTGGGTGAACTCGAACTGCTTACTCAGTTCGCCGTTGAAGGACATGAACAGCAGCCCGACCCCCGTGCTCGGCCGGTTCTCCGGCGGGGAGTCGTCGGTCGGGTCGTCGGTGCGCACGCCGTACGTCTGCCCGCGCCGGACCATCAGCACCTCCCGCCCGAACGACCGCGGGTTGCTCTTGCGGATGTGGCTGCTGAACGGGCACTTGCTCCCCGGGTCGGCGTCGAAACTGAAATCGTTGCTCACCGGCCCGCCCGCGGGCAGCGGCTTGTCGGTCAGCGGCGTGCCGTCGCGGAAGCGGCCGAACAGCATCGCCCCCGCCCGCTCGCGGTCCGCGCCGACCAGGCCGAGTTCGTCGGCGAGGTCGCGTTCGATCTGCTGGAACGCCCGGACGTCCTGTTCCAGCTTGCGGAACACGAAGTAGCTGCCGTGGTGGGCGACCGGATTGGGCGCGAGCGGGTCTTGGAGCAGGATGTTCTCCAGCGGGAGAAACGGGTCCCAGTGCTCCTTCGGCTCCTTGTCCACCTCGTCCTTGAGGAACAGCGGCTGGCTGCGGCCGTCCACGTAGCCGAAGTGCTCGATGCCCTCACCGGCGGCGTTGTGCATGCCCCGGCCGGTCTCCTCGCCGAGCACCCGGGCCGACCGGGGCAGCTCGGCGATGATCTCCCTGCGGAGCCGCGCGACCGGTTCGGGCCGGGCGTCACCGATCAGGATCACGGCGTGGATGTCACGCTGGTAGGCGTGCTCCCATTGGTCGGCGGGCGGGTCGTTGACCACGGCCACCCGCTGCTTCATTCCGTCGTGAAATACCACGTCGGTGAACTTTTGTACCTCTTCTGCCGAATGTCCGAGATCCCGGTATCCGGCCTTGCTCATACCGACCCCCACATAAGGAGTGCCGCGCTTGCCGCTAAGATTGAAGTCGCGCACTTCGGCGAGGTGCTTACGCGCCGACTTCACCCTCCTGGCCAGCCCGCGAAGAAACCGGCGGCCCTCTCTGGCGTTGTTGAACCGTACGAACAGCACGGACAGGTGCTCGCGCACGTGGGCGCGCAGGATGTTCGCCTGCAGATTGTCGAGCATCGCCTTGGTGTCCGGGTCGAGCGTGGCCGAATCCCAGGCCAAGGGTTGATCGTTTTTCAGGTCGACGGGCATGCCGTCTCCTTTCCCCCTGTGTTGATGCGTGCGATTTCACCCACTGGGTGTAACCGGGCCCCCTACGCATTCCCCACACATTAAGACTCCCGGGGGAGCGGATTTGTTTCCGCAATTCGGGAAATCTCGCTTTTTTCTTTTGTGGCTATAATGCCGGAGGGGTCGCCGCCCCTCGCCGATGTCGTCCCGGCGCGACCCCCGCGGCGTGGGGGGCCGTCAGCCGAGCTTGGCCAGCCGGTCGAACTGCTCGTCGCTCAGCCGTACGTCGGCCGCGCCCATGTTCTCCTCAAGGTGCGCGATCGACGAGGTGCCCGGGATCGGGCACATGATCGGCGACCGGTGCAGCAGCCAGGCCAGCGACACCTGTACCGGCGTCGCGCCGACCTCGGCCGCGACCTCCGCGAGCGGGCCGGTGCGGGCGGCGTGCGCGCCGGAGGCGACCGGCTCCCAGGGTACGAACATCAGGCCTTCGCGCGTGCAGTGGTCCACGACGTCCTCGTCCGTGCGTGAGTACACGTTGTACTGGTTCTGGACGCCGACGATCTCGACCGTCCGGCGTGCCTCCTCGATCTGCGCGACCGACACCTGCGACAGCCCGACATGCCGGACCTTGCCCTCGTCCCGCAACCGCGCCAGCACCCCGAACTGGTCGGCGGCCGGGACCTTCGGATCGATACGGTGCAGCCAGAACAGGTCGATGACCGGCAGGCGCAGCCGCCGCAGGCTCAGCTCGACCTGCTGGCGTAGGTACTCCGGCCGCCCGAGCGCCACCCACTCGCGGGGCGAGGGCCGGGACTGCCCCGCCTTGGTGCCGATCAGCAGCCCCGCCGGGTACGGGTGCAGCGCGCGGGCCAGCATCTCCTCGCTGGTGCCGGGCCCGTAGGAGTCGGCGGTGTCGATGTGGTTCACGCCCAGCTCGACCGCCCGCCTGGCCACCGCCAGCGCCGATGCCTCGTCGGCGGGAGGTCCCCAGGAGTGCGGGCCGGTCAGGTGCATCGCGCCGAAGCCCAGCCGGTTGATCTCCAGGCCGTCCCCGATGGTGATCGTGCGCGCTGTCATGTCAGGTCCATTCTTCACGGGTGCGTCTCGTCGGCATGCGTACTGACTCGATCATGCACGGTCCGTCGCCGCGCCCGCATGGAATCGGGCACACCCAACACGCGGAATCGGCCGTGCCCCGGCCGCATGAGCAGTGCGCCCGGGGCTCGTGGCCGCCCTGGGGGGCGGCCCGTGTCCGTATCGCGCGGCGCGTATCGCCGGAAATGGCGGCCGTCATGACGCGGCCCGGCCCAACAATGGCACTCTCCGTGGTTTTACTATTGTAAAAAGCAATGGTGAGCGGCCATGTCGTGACTCCTTGACATATCCCGGTATGGAGATTCGGCCGTACGGTCATGACGATTGGAGTGATTTGTGCTAGGAGTGGAAGGTCGCCTTGGTAATTAGGCGACGATGAGCCGACAGGAGGACCTGTGTCTCACCCCCCACAGAACCAGGTCTCGGCAGCGAGCGTGTTCATGCCGCCGATTCCTTGCACGACGCGCGACCTCGGAGCGCGCCGATGATACGGAAAACGATTACCGCAACAATTGGCCTGGTCACCGCGGTCGGACTCGGCTTACCGCCGGGCTCGGCGAACGCGGCCCCGACACAGAGCGCCATCAATCGCGCACTCGGCGATTCCGCGCTGGCAGCTCGGATCCCCTGCCAGTTCGAGAATTCGCTATCGGAGTCCGGCCCGCGTTCGACCGCCACGAAATCAGTGGAGGATGTCAAGCCGCGACTACCCGCTTTCGTCACCCTGGTGACCGGAGACCGGGTCAAGCTCTACGCTCAAGGCGAATCGGGCCCCACTTACGAGATCGAGCCCGGGCCCGGCAGGGACAAAGTACGGTTCACCGCTCAGGAACGCGATGGTCACCTGAGCGTTTACCCGGCCGACGCGCTGCCGCTCGTCGGGCGCGGGCTCGTGGACAAGCGCCTGTTCGACGTCACGCAGCTTGTGGCGTGGGGCTACGACGACTCGCGCAGTGCGGAGGTGCCCCTGATCGTCCGGTCGCCTGCGGTGCCGCGCCTCACCGCCAAGGCGGCCAAGACCGGCTGGCGCAGCGAAGCGCTCGACCTGTCCGGGGTGAAGGTCACCAAGGACGGCGCGGAGCAGGCGTGGAAGCAACTGACGGCGGGTGCGTCGGCCCGCTCGCTGGCCTCGGGCGTCACCAAACTGTGGCTGGACGGCAAGCGCACGCCGTACCTCGCGGAAAGCGTCAAGCAGATCGGCGCCCCTGCCGCCTGGCAGCGCGGCCTGACCGGCAAGGGCGTGACGGTGGCCGTGATCGACAGTGGCTACGACGAGCGGCACCCGGACCTGGCGGACAGTGTCACCGCCAAGGCGGATTTCACCGGCACCACTGGTGGTGTCCAGGACGAAATGCACGGGCACGGCACCCACCAGTCTTCGATCATCGCCGGCTCCGGGAAGGCGTCGGGGGGCAAGTACCGGGGAGTCGCGCCGGACGCCAAGCTCGCCATCGCGAAGGTGGCATGCTCTGATGGATACACCGACTCCTACGCTCTCCGGGGAATGGACTGGGCCGCGGGCGAGGCCAAGGCCAAGATCGCCCTGTTGAGCCTCGGCACGACGTTCGACAGCCAGATCCCCGACCTGCTCGAAGAGGCGGTCAACACCCTGACCGAGGTGTACGGGACGCTGTTCGTCGTCGCCGCCGGCAACTACGGTCCGGGCAAGACCACGCTTGGCAGCCCCGGCAGCGCGGACGCCGCGCTCACCGTCGGCGCGGTCTCCAAGAGCGACAGGCTGGCCGACTTCTCCTCTCGCGGGCCACGTGCCGGCGATCACGCGGTGAAGCCGGACATCACCGCGCCCGGGGTGGCGATCACCGCGGCGATGATCGTTGGAACCGGCCCGGAGAATGGCCAGTACTCGGCGGAAAGCGGCACGTCCATGGCCGCGGCGCACGTCGCGGGCGCGGCGGCGCTGCTCGCCGAGGCGCATCCGGACTGGACGGCGGAGCAGTTGAAGGGTGCCCTGATCGGGACCGCGGTGCCCAACCCGGAGAACGGCCCCTATGAGCAGGGGGCCGGGCGCGTCGATGTGGACGCGGCGACCAAGCTGAACGTAACGGCCACGCCGGGCAACGTGTGGACGACACTGCCATACGGTGAGGACGCCCCGGTCAGGAAGACGATCACCTACACCAACTCGGGCGACCGGACGGTCTTCCTTGACCTGCGCATGGAGAGCGCCCAGCCGGGTGTCGCCCTGCCGGCCGGGCTGCTCAAGCCGTCGGCGCAGCAGATCAAGGTGCCCGCGCACGGTCAGGCGACGGTGACGCTGGACATGGCACGCGCGGACGTCGAACCCGGCGAGTATCCGGGCGTCCTCGTGGCGTCGTCCGGCCAGGACGTCGTGCTGCGGACGCTGGCCGGGACGTATGTCGAGCCCGAATCGTACGACGTCGACTTCAGATTCATCGACCGCAACGGTGATCCCGCGATCTGGTCCGAGGCGCTGGTGTACAGCCTGGAGCGCAACTGGGTGGAGTACGTTCCGCTCAGCCAGGGCGAGGGCAGCGTCAGGCTGCCGGCGGGAGACTGGACGATGCAGGGAGGGGTCCACAACTACATATCGGGCGAGACCTACGACGTCATCTCGCACGAATCGATCAAGGTGGACGCTGACCACCGTGAGGTGGTCGTGGACGCCCGGGACGGGAAAGCCGTCAAGTTCGGTCTGGACGACCCTGACGGTTTCCAGGACTCGTCCCTGAACACGGTCACGACCCACTTCGGGGGCGAGCGCTTCTTCAGGTCGATGTACAACGGCACCATCGGGGGGCTTCCAATAGGGGAGTTCTACGTCATCCCCTCAAAGGTGCCTGATCTCACCTACCAGATGCATAACGCGTGGTCCAGGCTGGGCGGCGCCGATGCTGTGCGGTATGACCTGGTCAAGGAGCATTCGGGCGGCCTGCCGGACGACCCGGTGTACGACTTCGAGGTCAAGGACCTGGCGAAGATCACCATGACGATCCGGGGATCGGGCGTACCGGCCCACGGGGCGGCTGTCGCAGTGGGGCCCGCGGGGATGGGCGTCCAGTCCACCAGGGCGCGGGTGCCGGGCACTCTGATCAACTACCGCACGTTCGTACTCGGTCAGAGGTGGGACACCGTGATGCATGTGGGGCCCACTCACTCCATCTTGAGCTTGGGCAATTTCCTCCGAGGGAAGACGGCCAGTGAGACGTGGAACCAGGCCGTCCTCGGTCCGGGTCTCCAACTGGGCGACCTTGTCATAGAAGGCAATGATCTGCACTACTCGGGCGGCCGTCAGTTCGCCGACCCGGTGACCCGGCGGACCGGATTCGAATGGATGAGCGAGGGCGAGGTGTCGCTCAGGTCGGGCGGCAAGCTGCTCAAGCACCTTCGCTGTTCGGATCTCCGGCTGGGACTGCGGTGCGGCTTCGTGGCCAGACTGCCTGACGAGCTCGCGTCGTACACACTGACGGAGGTCAGCACCCGGCCCACGACGTACGCCTCGCTCGCGACTCGGGTGGAGACGAGCTGGACCTTCGACGGGGAGAAGACCCCGGTGCCCTGGGCGGTCCGCCGCCTCGCCGCGCGAATCTTCCCGGCCGGACTGGACGAGCTGAACCGGGCCAAGCGCACCGTGACCGTTCCGATCGCCATTCGCCTTGACTGTCCCGAATGCCTGGCCACCGTGATAAAGCGGATTACCGTGGAGGCGTCCTACGACGACGGAAAGACCTGGCAACCGCTCCAGGTCCGCGGCTCGGGATTGATGGACCACGCGGTCATGCTGAAACCACCCGCGAGGGGGGATTATGTATCCCTTCGGGTGAACGCCACCGCGACCGACGGCAAAGGACTCACCCAAACGGTCATCCGCGCCTTCGGGCTCAAGGATTGACCGTAGAATACCGTTCGCGCTGAGAACGAGTGCCCCCGCCCCGGGAACCTGCTGGGGCGGGGGCGTCGTTCAGTTCGCCGGAAGGGTCACTGCGTCAGCACACTGACACCGAAGTCGGTGATAGCGGTGGAAACCGGCTGGAACAGCAGTTTCGCCCCGATAATGGCGCTGAGCGAACCCTTGGCCATCGCCCCATTGCTCCCGTACAGCGTGTAGATGGGAGTGCCGCTGGCCCCCCGGGTGGGGGGCAGGCCACCGAGCAGGGTGGCCTCGAGCAGGTGGGTGACGGTGGTGGCCTCGCCGCGGGAGTTCGGGATCATGACGGTGAAGACGTTCCCGGTCACCTGGTAGGTGGCGGCCCCGATCGCCGCGCCGCCGGCGGTGACCACCTCACCGGTGTAGATGTACTCCCAGCCCTTGACCGGCAGGTCGGGATCGATCTGCCCTTCGGCGGCCGTGGGGATCAGCAGCAGATCGTGTCCGGCGTTCTTCTCGGACACGGTGCCGACCACCTGGCCGTTCTGCTGGAACTCATCGCCCACCTCGGCGCAGTGCCCGGCGGTCAGGAGGTAGGTCTGGTTGTCCTTGGTGACCGGAAATCCGCTGGTGCACGTGCTGTCCGGGGTCGCGGTGACGTTGGTGATGGGCTCCCCGGCGTGGAAGGGCGGGCCCGAGGCCGGGATGGGAACGTCGCGCTCCTCGGTCGTGTACGGCACGTTCACCGGCGGCAGGCCCAGGTTGTTCCGGTCGGCGTTCTTGCGGATGAGCACGATCAGGCCACTGGAGTCGGGGGCGATCCCCACTCCGATGACCGGCCCGGTCATGTTCGCCTCGATGTGCCGGCCGATGATCTCGACCTGGCTCCTCAGCTCGGCCAGTGAGTAGGCGGCGGGCCGGATCTCGACCGGGGCGTGCCGGCGTGCCTCGGCCAGTGTGGGGTTCAGGGACGCGGGCGGGGTGCCCTTCCAGAACAGGTGCAGGGCGGTGTCGGTCACGACGATGTTGCCGTAGCCACTGTTCGCGCCGTTCTCCACGGCGGTGCGGATGATCCGCGCGGCCTTCAGTACGCCCTCGCGGTCCGCGGCGCTCTTCGCCGGCCGCGGAATCTGGTAGGTGATCCTGTGCGCGCCCGGTTCGGGGTCCGGGATCGGGCTCGCCATCGCGCCGGTGGCGGACAGGGTGAGTCCGGCGGTACCGGCCAGCGCGATGACCGCGAAAGTAAGTCTGCTGCGCACCGGAGTTTCCTTTCGGAAAAGAAGTGGGGGGAATTGAAAGGTCCCCGGCGAGCGGAGAGGCGACCCGCCGGGGAGGGTGACTGGGATCAGCCGGTCATTGGAATGGTGTTATGCGTGGATTTTCTTCAGCGTTGTGCGCGGATGAACGGTCAGTTCGTCAGCGGGGAGACGCCGAAGTCGGCGATCGCGTTGGTGAACGGCGCGAAGAAGAGCCGGTTGCCACTGACCGCGGAAGCCGAGCCCTTGGCGGCCACCTTCACACCGAAGTCGGTGAAGATGGGCGCGCCACTGTCGCCACCGGTCGCCGGCGGCAGGCCGTTGATCTGGGCCGCCTCGATCTGCTGGGTGATGGTGGTGAGGACACCGAAGGTGTCCCGGACCGTCAGGGTGTAGACGTAGCCGGTCACCTGCAGGTTGGCGACCGTGCCGCTGCCCGCGCCGGAGGACTTCACGAGCTCGCCGACGTAGACGTAGTCCCAGCCCGCGACGGCCCGCTTGTTGTTGGTCGTAGCGGTACCGTCGTAGATGTTCCCGGCCGAGTTGGCCTGGACCAGCAGCAGGTCGTGCGCCGTGTGCTTCTCGGTCGCCGTGCCCACCGTGGTGGCGCCGTTCTTGAACTGGTTGCCGACGTTGCCGCAGTGCCCGGCGGTCAGCAGGTAGGTCTGGCTGTTCTTGGTCACCGGGAACCCGCCGGTGCAGGTGTACTGCGCCCCGGGCGCCTGGTTGGAGAGGACGTTGCCGCCCGAGAACGGGGCCGTGTCCGCCTGACGCGAGGTCAGCTCGGGCACGGCGCTCTTCTCGGTCGTGTAGTCCACGCTCAGCGACGGGATGCCGAGGTTGCCGGGGTTGGCGTTCTCCCGGATGAGCAGGATGAGGCCGCTCGCGTCAGGAGCGAACCGCACCCCGATGACCGGGCCTTCGAGGTCGTTCTTGATGTCCTGCGCGACGAGCTCGGCCTGGGCTCGCAGCTCGGCGTCCGAGTAGTCGGCGGGCAGGACCTCGACCGGGGCGTTGTCCCGGGCCGAGGCGAGGTACGGGTTCAGGCTGAGGGGCGTCTGGCCCTTCCAGAAGAGGTGGACGCCGTCGCCGCTCACGACAATGCTGCCGTAACCGGAGTTGACGCCGTCCTCCACGGCACCGCGAAGGATCTTCGCGGCCTTCTGGACGGCCTCGGGGTCCACGGCGCTCTTCGCCTGGCCCGAGATCTGATAGGTGGACGCCGACGTGTCACCGCCGGCCTTGAGGGTGTGCGCCTGGCTGGCGGTCGCACCGGCCATCGGCAGGGCGAGCCCGGCCGCAGCGGCGAACGCGACTAACGTCAAAGACAGTCTCTTACGCACCGAGTAGTCCTTTCGGAATCTCACATGGGCGTATTACCCGTGTAACGGATCCCTGCCTCTCCGAAACGCCGATTCCATGAACGGCATGCAAAGGCAGGGCGAACGACGGTTACTTGATGACCACTCCCCGATATGACCGTTCGGCCTAATGGCTGCTGTCCCGGATCAGACAGTACATAGACATGCCGAAATCTTCAAACAAGTTCGGGCGGTGGCCTAACTGGCAATTTTTATCGTCCCGCTTACCTCTGAACCGATTCGTCAGGATATCCCTGCGACGGGAAGTGCTCTACTCCAGTAAGGGTAAGCAAACCTTACCCGCAAGGTAAGTAACGATCACCGAGGGAATTGGTGGTGACGCGAAGAGTGGGGAGCGGGCCGATATCGGCTCGGAGTCAGATGTCGAGTTATGACCTTCGTCACAGAGTGCTTCCCTGCCGGGAATGTGCTTTTCGGCGGCGGCTTCCCGATGTGCTGCCGCTCAGGCGAACGCGCAGGTCAAAAGATTGTGGACCGATTGATGAAACGGTCCATATTGTATGCGCAACGACCATTCGATGGCCCGGAATCATGATTTATGGCCGACCGTGCAATGAGTCCATTTCGTTATATTCCATGTGGTGGGTCGGTGGAATGAAGCTATGGAACACGCTGGGAATCCGCGTTCTGCGGCCTTCCGGCCGTGACGGAGCGGGCCGGTACGAGCAGTAGTCCGGCGACCACCGCCGCCACCAGGAGGACGGTGCTGCCCGCGTAGGCGAGCCGGAACCCGCCGGCGGCGGCCTCCCTGGGGGCGGCGCCCGACTCCAGCAGGGCGGTGGTCTGGGTGGCGGCGAGGGTGGCGAGCACCGCCGTGCCGATCGCGGAGCCGAGTTGCTGCACGGTGTTCAGCAGGCCGGAGGCCACGCCGGTGTGCTCGGGCGTGCCGACGGACATGGCGACCCCGACGAGGGCCGGTACGGCGCCGCCCATGCCGACGCCCGCCAGCAGCAGCGCCGGGAGCACGTCGGCGAAGTACTCGCCGTCCACCGGCGCCCGTACCAGCAGCGCCAAGCCCAGCGCGGTGATCGCCAGCCCGGCGGCCAGCACCGGGCGCGCTCCGAAGCGGGCGATCAGCCGGGGGCCGAGCCAGAGGGTGACGACGGCGTTCGACAGCGGAGTGGGCACGAACGCGAAACCGGTCATCAGCGCGTCCAGCCCGAGGACCTGTTGCAGATACAGCGCGGTGAGGAACTGGAAGCCCATCATCCCGGCCACGGTCAGCACCATGACGACGTTGCCCGCCGCCACCGGGCGGACGCGGAGGAGGCCCAGCGGCAGCAGCGGGGCGGCGGCCTTCGCCTGCCGCAGCACGAACCCGGCCAGCAGCGCCGCCGCCAGCAGGAACAGCGACCAGCGCCCGGCCGCCGGGCCGGTGTCCACGATGACGTAGACCAGCAGCATTGCCCCCGCGATGACCAGGACCGCCCCCAGCACATCGACGCCCGCCCGCAGGCCCTGGCCGCGGTCCCGCTCGACGACGGCGAGCGTCGCCGCCACCACCGCGATCCCGATGGGGACGTTGACCAGCAGGGTCCAGTTCCAGCTCAGGCTCTGGGTGAGCACGCCCCCGGCCAGCATGCCGATCGAGGCGCCCGCGCCCTGCACGAAGCTGAACACCCCGAGGGCCCGGCCCTGCTCGCGCTGCCCGGGGAACAGCGTCACGATCATGCTGAGCACGACCGACGAGGCCAGCGCCGCGCCCGCGCCCTGTACGGCCCGGAAGGCGATCAGCATGGCCTGGTTCGCGGCGAGCCCGCACAGCAGGGACGCGACCGTGAACACGCACAGCCCGATCACGAACATCCGGCGCTTGCCGACCAGGTCGCCCAGCCGCCCGGAGATCAGCAGCAGGCCGCCGAACGGGACGAGGTAGGCGTTCACCACCCACGCCAGGTTCGGTGTGGTGAAGCCGAGGTCGGCCTGGATCGCGGGCAGCGCGACCACGACGACCGTCGCGTCGAGCACCAGCATCAGCGACGCCAGGCAGATCACGACGAGCGCGAGGCCGCGCGATCTGCCATGGGGGAACGGTGTCATGAGCATATCCCGTCTCTCGACTGACCATCAGTATGACTGACTAACAGCGGGACAGATTAACAGGCGGATCAACGAGGCGCTAACCTCGGGTTCATGACACGGGCCGAGCCCGACCCGCTGCCGAGCGGGCTGGGCGACAATCTGGAGTGGCTGATCGCCCAGTGCTTCCGCGCCCACATCGCCGCGCTGGAGCGGGCCATGTCCGGCATTCCGCACGGGCTACGCGGCTACCAGGTGCTGTGCGCCGCCACCCACGGCAGCGCCCGCAACCAGGCCGAACTGGGCAGGCAGCTCAACATCGACCGCACGAGCATGGTCTACCTGGTGGACGCGCTGGTGACAGCGGGCCTGGTGGAGCGGATGACCGATCCCGGCGACCGGCGCAACAACCTGATCTGCCCCACCGCCGACGGGCGGGCCCGCTTCGCGGAGGCGCAGGCCGCGGTGTCGGGCGCCGAGTCCGAGACCCTGGAGCCCCTGCCCGCCGCCGACCAGGACCGCTTCCGCGAACTTCTGCGCACGATCGTCGCCCACCACCTGTCCGCCGGCTACGAGACCAACCCCTACGAGGCGGCCATCCGTACCACGGCCAACGGCAGGGGAACCTCCCGGTAGCCGCCGTCCGGTGGAGCCGCAGGTGCGAAGTTGGCTGTGCGCCGTGCGGCTGCCTACTCTTTTCGCAGGGAGACGCGTCGCGTGAGAGCACGCCGTGAGGCGTGGTGATGCGCATCCCGTGGCCGCCGGGTTGCCGCTCGGCGGCCACAGCCGTCTTCGGCTAGGCGTCCTCCGGTACGTCGGGGAAGGCGACGAAGTACGTCATGACCTCCCGCGCGTCGCCCTCGCCCTCCTCAGGAGCCGCGTACTTGTGGAGGAGATCCAGGTACTCCAGGAAGAACCGTTCGAGCTGGGCCAGCGTGACCTTGATGGTGCCCCGGGAGTAGGGCTCGGCGTCGCGCCACGGGCCGAGGCGGTCGCGGGCCCGCTCGAACCGCTCGTGCGCCTCGGCGTACTCCGCCGACCACAGCCGGTTCAGCCAGTCCAGCGCCTCGCGGGTCTCGGTGTCCTGCTCGCTGTGGCGCGGGAAGCGCAGCTCCCGGTTGGTGGCCCGCCACCAGCGCTCCCGCCCCGAGGTACGCCCGGGCACCTCCTCGACGAACCCGTTGTCGGCCAGCACGCGCAGGTTGTAGCTGGTGCCCCCGGTGGTGACCCCCAGTTCCTTGGCCAGGCTCGTGGACGTGGCCTCGCCCCGTTCCAGGCAGCGCAGGATCCGCTGCCGCAGCGGATTGGCCAGCGCCTTCAGCGCCGCCGGATCGGCGATCTCATCCACAACCACACGATAAGTAATGCATGACTACTCGTGCAATCCGCCCGGCCGGGCGAGTTCGCGTACCGCGGTCTGGAGGGCCTGCAAGGAGGGGATCGCGGCCAGGACGGCGGCGCGGTCGGCGGCGGGCAGGGCCGCGAGGGCCTGGTCGAGGAGGGCGGCGCGGGCGCGTTCCACATTGTGGACGTTGCGGATCGCCTGCGCCGTGGGCAGCACACGGGTGGCCCGCCGGTCCGCCGGGTCGGTCTCGCGCACGACCAGCCCCGCGGCGGCCAGCCTGCGCAGCGCCGCGCTGACGTTGCTCGGCTTGATCCGCAGCTCGGCGGCCAGCCGCCCCGGGCTCATGCCCGGCCGGTGGACGACCAGTTTGATGACGTCCACCTCGGTCTCCGGCAGCGGCTCGACGCCCGCGACGCGCCGGCCCGTGCGCATCAGGTCGCGGGTGAGGTCGCGCAGCGCCGACCCGAGTGACAGCAGGTCGGAATTTCGCTCCACACCCTCGTTGCTACCATAATTTTACTTATGCCCGCATAATTATCGGGTGAGGGAGTCCACTCACGTGTCGCGTTCTGTCACGCCCCCCGGTGTGTCGGGCGTCCTTCTGCTCGTCCTGGCGCTGCTGTCCACGATGGCGCCGTTCGCCATCGACATCTATCTGCCCGCGTTCACCGGCATGGCCGCCGACCTCGCTACCAGCGCCTCGGCCGTACAGCTCACCCTGACCACGTGCCTGATCGGCCTGGCCACCGGGCAACTGGTGATCGGCCCGCTGTCGGACCGGTTCGGCAGGCGCGGGCCGCTGCTGGTCGCGACCGTCGTCGCCGCACTCGCCGGGCTGGCCTGCGCCCTCGCGCCGAACGTGTGGGTGCTCATCGCCGCGCGCTTCGTCCAGGGGTTCGCCGGTTCGGCCGGTCTGGTCATCGCCCGCGCGGTCGTCGCCGACCGTACCGGGGGCACGGCCGCCGCCAGGATCTTCTCCCTGCTGGGCAGCATCGGCGGGGTCGCCCCGGTGGTCGCCCCGCTGGTCGGCGGCCTGCTCGTGCCGCTCGGGTGGCGCAGCGCTTTTTGGGTGCTCACCGGCATCAGCGTGGCCATGCTGCTCGGCGCGCTGCTCGCGGTGCCCGAGTCGCTGCCGCCCGAACGCCGCCACACCGGCGGCATGGCGGCGACCGGCCGCACGATCCGGCGGCTGTTCACCGACCGTGGCTACGTCGGCTACTCCCTCGCCCTGGCGCTCGGCTTCGCGGGCATGATGGGGTACATCTCCGCCTCGCCGTTCGTCCTGCAGAACGTGCTCGGCCTGTCCACCACCGCCTACACGATCGCCTTCGCGGTGAACTCCTTCGGGATGATCGTCGCGGGCCTGATCAGCTCCCGCCTGGTCGGCCGGCTGCGCGCCGAGACGCTGCTCACCGCCGGGCAGTGCGTGGTGTGCGGGCTTTCGGTCGTACTGCTGGCGATGCTCATCCTGCGCCTCCCCGCGGCGGCGGTGCTGCCGGTGCTGTTCGTGGCGGTCGCCTGTACCACCTTCATCATGGGCAACGGCACGGCGCTGGCCATCGGCCGGGTCCCGTGGGCGGCGGGCACCGCCGCCGCGGGCCTCGGGGCGTTGCAGTTCGCGTCCGGCGCGGTCGTGTCCCCGCTGGTCGGCATCGCGGGCGAGGACACCGGGCTGCCGATGGGCGTCACGCTGGTGCTGACCTCCCTCCTCGGCCTGGCCGCCCGGCTGCTGGGCCGGGGCCTGCCTCCCGCGGACCGCGAAGAAATTTCCGAGGAAGTCGTCGAGAAGGTGTCGAGAGGGTCCTGAGGTCTCCGACAGAGGGGGTGAAGGCACGGAGAGCACCCCCGAAGGAGAGTGTCATGACCACCACCGCCAACGCCCTGCACAGCCTGGAGCCCCTGGTCGGCACCTGGATCATCGACGGACCCGGCCTGTCCGGCACCGCCCGCTACGAGTGGATGGACGGCGGCGGCTTCCTGGTGCAGCACGTCGAGCTGGACAGCGACGGCGAGATCACCCGCGGGGTGGAGTACATCGGCCTGCACGCCGAGAGCGGCGAACTCCGTTCGCACTTCTTCGGCGCGAAGGGCGAGATCCTGGAGTACATTTACCAGCTCACCGGCGATACCTTGACGATCTGGTACGGCGGCGTCGGCTCCCCGGCGAAGTTCGTCGGCACGTTCGACGCCGGCCGCGGGCGCAACACCGGTGCCTGGCAGTGGCCGGGCGGAGGCTACGAGTCGAACATGACGCGGGTGGAGGAACCGGCCCGATGAAGTACATGATCATGACCTTCGGCGACGCGTCGGCGTGGGACACGCTCGGCCTCGGCGGCACGGAGGCGACCTGGTCGCAGGAGGAGGTCGCCGCGCACTTCAGCGCCATGTCCGGCTTCTACGCCGACCTCGCGGCCTCCGGCGAGATGGTCACCGGGTTCGGCCTGGCCGACCCCTCCCACACCATGACGGTGGAGATCCGCGACGGGCGGCCGGTGGCCTCCGACGGGCCGCTGGCCGAGGCGAAGGAGGTGCTGGCCGGGTTCGGGATCATCGACGTGGCCTCCCACGACCGGGCCGTCGAGCTGGCCGCGCGGTTCGCCGCGATCGTGCGCAGCCGGGTGGAACTCCGCCCGATCATGGAGCCGGGGGCGGACGACCCCGGCCGGAAGATGTGACCCTGTCCCGGCCGATCGAGGACCTGCTGCGCGAACTCGCGCCGCGGGTCCTCGCCGCGCTCACCCGCCGGTACGGCCACTTCGACCTGGCCGAGGAGGCGGTCCAGGAGGCGCAGCTCGCCGCCGCGAACCAGTGGCCGGAGCAGGGCGTACCGGACAACCCGCCCGGCTGGCTGACCACCGTGGCCACCCGCCGCCTGACCGACCTGCTGCGCAGCGAACAGGCCCGCAGGCGGCGCGAGCAGCAGGAGGCGTTCCGCGCGCTGCCCGGCGACCTGCTGGCCCCGGCGGCCGACGAGCCGCGCCCGCCCGGCGACCAGGACGACACCCTGCTGCTGCTGTTCCTGTGCTGCCACCCCGCGCTGAACCCGCCCGCGCAGGTCGCGCTCACCCTGCGCGCGGTCGGCGGCCTGACCACCGCCGAGATCGCCCGCGCGCTGCTGCTGCCCGAGGCGACGCTGGCGCAGCGGATCAGCCGGGCCAAGAAGCGCGTCCTGGAGGCGGGCGGACGCTTCCGGATGCCCGGCGACGACGAACGCGCGCGCCGCCTCGATGTGGTGCTGCACGTCGTGTACCTGATCTTCAACGAGGGGTACACGGCCACGGCCGGGGAGTCGCTGTACCGCGGCGACCTGTGCGCCGAGGCGATCCGCCTGGCCCGGATGACGCACCGGCTGGCGCCCGACGTACCCGAGGTGAGCGGCCTGCTGGCCGAACTCCTGCTCACCGACGCCCGCCGCGCGGCCCGTACCGGCCCCGACGGCGAACTGATCCCGCTCGCCGAACAGGACCGCGGCCGGTGGGACCGGGCCATGATCGACGAGGGCATCGCGCTGCTGACCGAGACGCTGCCGCGCCGCCGTCCGGGCCCCTACCAGTTGCAGGCGGCCATCGCCGCCGTGCACGCGGAGGCGGCGCGGTTCGAGGACACCGACTGGGCGCAGATCGTCGCCCTGTACCAGGTGCTGGACCGGCTCGCCGACAACCCGGTGGTCACGTTGAACCGCGCGGTGGCGGTGGCGATGCTGAGCGGCCCCGAGGCCGGGCTGGCCGTACTGGAGACGGTGGCCGCCGACCGGCGGATGGCGGGCCACCACCGGGTGCACGCCGTACGCGGGCACCTGCTCGAACGCGCGGGCGAGCGGACGACCGCGGCGGAGGAGTACCGTACCGCGGCCCGGCTCACCACCAGCCTGCCCGAACGCCGCTACCTGCGAGGCCGCGCCGCCCGGCTGGAGGTCGCGGACCCGGCCTGAGTCAGGCGGCACGCCACTGGTCGCGGGTGATCGCGTACTCGACCTCGCCGAGGTCGGTGCCGGGCAGCGGGTCGTCGAAGTCGAGGTGGAAGGTGCGGACGTACCGCATGCCGATGGTGGCCATGGTGGCCCGCGAGGCGGCGTTGACGGCCATCGTCTCGGCGAAGACCCGCGTCAGCCCCAGGTCCTCGAACCCGTGCCGGAGCAGTTCCCTGGCCCCCTCACTGGCCAGGCCGCGCCGCCAGTGGTGGCGCAGCAGCCGGTACCCCAGCTCGGCCTGCCCCTCGACCGGCCCCTGGTCGGCGCGCGCGGGCGGCTCCAGGATCCACCACCCGACGAACTCCCCGTCCACGAAACCGGCCCAGAACCCCAGCCCCGGCACCCGCTCGGCCGCCGCGAGCCGCCGCTTGTGCTGGACCTCGACCTCCGCGCGGCTGCGGGCCTCCCCGAGATAGCGCATGACCTCGGGGTCGGCGTCCAGCTCGACCTCGTGCTCCAGGTGCTCGTCGGAGAGGGGGACGAGCGTGATGCGGGCCGTGTGCAGCGTCGCCTGTGCCATGTGACGCATTCTCGCGTCCGGGTAGCCCGTACAGAAAACAATTTTCCCGGAAGCTGTCACAACGGCCGATGCCGTCCGGTCATAGCCGACGACCGGGGCGGCGAGCGGCCTCCCGGGGACCGAATCGGAACCGGAACGGGAAGGATTCGCCATGAAGATCGTGGTAATCGGCGGGACCGGCTTGATCGGGTCGAAGCTGGTCGCGCGGCTCGGTGAGCAGGGGCACGAGGCCGTGGCCGCGTCCCCCGGCACCGGGGTGAACACCCTCACCGGCGAAGGGCTCGCCGAGGTGCTGACCGGCGCGTCGGTGGTGATCGACGTGTCCAACTCGCCGTCGTTCGAGGACGCCGCGGTCATGGAGTTCTTCGAGACCTCCACCCGCAACCTGCTCGCCGCGGAGACCCGTGGCCGGGGTCGGGCACCACGTGGCGCTGTCGGTGGTGGGCACCGACCGGCTGCCCGGCAGCGGATACTTCCGGGCGAAGATCGCCCAGGAACGGCTGATCGAGAAGTCCGGCATCCCGTTCTCGCTGGTCCACGCGACCCAGTTCTTCGAGTTCGTGCGGGGCATCGCCGAGTCGTCCGCGGACGGCGACACCGTGCGGATCGCGCCGGTGCTCTTCCAGCCCATCGCGGGCGACGACGTCGCCGACGCGGTCGCCGAGGTCGCGGTGGGCACGCCGTCCAACGGCAGGGTCGAGGTGGCCGGGCCGGAGCGGGTCCGGATGGACGAGTTCTTCCGCGACGTGCTGGCGAGCTGGGGAGACGCGCGCCAGGTGGTGAGCGACCCGCACGCCCGGTACTTCGGCGCCGAACTGGCCGAGAAGTCGCTGGTACCCGAGGGCGACGGGGCACGCCTGGGGCGCGTCCGGTACGCCGACTGGTCCGACACCCACAAGTGAGAGGCGCTCGCCATGGGAGACACCGAGCCGCGATCGAACGCGTGGCAGACGGCGCTGACGACGTTGCAGGAGGCCGAGCCGCCCTTCATCCCTGAGGGGGCGCACGCGATGACCGTGGTCATCGAGTACCCGCCGGGCGACCCCGGCACGCCCCC
Organism: Spongiactinospora rosea; assembly: GCF_003315795.1. Lineage (GTDB taxonomy): Bacteria > Actinomycetota > Actinomycetes > Streptosporangiales > Streptosporangiaceae > Spongiactinospora > Spongiactinospora rosea. Next base: position 605,348 of record NZ_QMEY01000002.1, on the reverse strand, counting down.
GCACCGGCACTCCGGCCCGGCCTTCGGCTACGTGCTGGAAGGCGAGATGCTGCTGGAGGTGGAGGGCTCCCCGGAGCGGGTCGTGCCCGCAGGGCAGGCGTTCTGGGAACCGGGCGGCGACGTCATCCACTACCAGGACGGCAACAACCGCGACGACGTCCCGCTGCGGTTCACCGTCACCATGCTGTGCGAGCCCGGCAAGCCGATGCTCACCCTGGTGGACGACGACGAACTCGCCCAGCGCAAGGACCGCCGCGCCCCACGCCCGGCGCGGCGGGACTGAGCGCCCGGGGCGGCGGTGGATCGGCGTGCATAATGAGGCGGACGCGGCGAAGGTACGGGTGACCACCATGCGGGCGGAACCACTGCGCGAGGCGGACGCGCTGGAACACGCGGCGGCCGTCTTCGTCGAGTTGCGCCCGCGCCTCTTCGGGATCGCCTACCGGATGCTCGGCAGCGTGGCCGAGTCGGAGGACGTGCTGCAGGAGGCGTGGCTGCGCTGGCAGAACACCGACCGCGCGGCCGTCGCCAACCCCGCCGCCTTCCTGGCGACGGTGACCACGCGGCTGGCGATCAACGTCGCGACCTCCGCCCGCGCCCGCCGGGAGTCCTACATCGGGCCCTGGCTGCCCGAACCGATCGACACCAGCCTCGATCCGACGGTGGGCGCGGAGCGCGGCGAGGCGCTCGAACTGGCCTTCCTGCTCCTGCTCGAACGGCTCACGCCGACCGAGCGGGCCGCGTACGTGCTGCGCGAGGCGTTCGTCCACCCCTACGCGCAGATCGCGGACATCCTCCAGCTCACCCCGGCCAACGCCCGCCAACTGGTGAGCCGGGCCCGCAAGCGGCTGAACGCCGCCCGGCGCGAGCCCATCGACAAGGGCGAACACCGCAGGCTGCTCAGCACCTTCCTGACCGCCGCCCAGACCGGTGACATCGCCGCCCTGGAAGACCTCCTCGCCGCCGATGTCGTCAGCACCACCGACGGCGACGGCACTCCGGGGGCGGCGCGGTTCCCGCTGGCGGGCGTCGGCCGGGTGAGCAGGTTCATGGCGGCGTTCGCGCCACGGTACTGGCCGGGGGCCCGGCTCACCTGGGTCGAGGTGAACGGCCGGGCCGCCGTCCTCGTCCCGCGCAGCCGCACCGATTTCACGCTGCTCACCATCGAGGGGTCACCGCAGGGCATCCATCAGGTGCTGTGGATCGTGGCCCCGGGCAAACTCTTGGCGTTCGAGCGCTCCCGTTCCCGGGTGGTGTCTCCCGGCGGGGTGGCATGACCACCGGGGCCGGGTCGCTCCGGGAGATGCTGGACGAACGGCGGCACCTGCTGGAGATCGCGCGCTGGATGTTCGACTCGGCGGCGATGGCCGACCGGGTGGTCCAGGAGACCTACCGCCGCTGGTACGCCCTCGCCGACGCGGAACGCGCCGGGATCACGGTGCCGCGCGCCTGGCTGACCTGGACCGCCGGAGCCGTCTGCCTGGAACTCCTGTCCGGCGCCGAACCGGCCGCGCGCGGCGGGCGGGCCCCGGTGCCCGAGCCGGCGCAGGGGCCACCGGCCACTCCTGACGGGCACGACCGGGTCGTACGCCGGTTCGCGGCGGCGTGCGAGGCGGGCGACACGGCGGGGTTGCATGCGGTCCTCGCCGCGAACGCGATGGTCGTCAGCGACGGCGGCGGCAGAGTGCGCGCCGCCGTACGGCCCGCGCACGGGGCCGACGCGGTCGCCCGCTTCGTGACGGAACTGCTGGGCGACCGGACCGGCACCGAACTGTCCGTCAGGCCGGTGAACGGGCGATCTGGCATGGTACTGCGCCGGGCTGGTCAGGCCGTGGCGGTGGTCGCGGTGAGCGTCGCGGGTACCGAGGTCACCGCGGTATGGATCATGCTGAACCCCGACAAACTCCGACACTGGCACCTCGGCTGACCGGCGGGTTCATCCGCAGCCGCGGCCCTGGCGGATGACGGCGCCGCGGATGGGCACGGTGCTGCCCGCGCCGCCGTGTCCGCAAGGTGTGCCCTGCCCGCCGTGGCCGCCGTACGCGACCAGCGTGTCCTCCGCATCGTCATGGCGGGGGGTCTTGGCGGCGGTGTGGAGGGTGCGGGTGTTGGCCGGGCCGCCGTTGCCGCCGGGGCCGTTGCCGTGGTCGTCGGTGCCGCCGCCGTTGCCGCCGATCATGGTGAGGTGGGACGTCACGGTGAGGGGGTGGGCGTTGGCGATGCCGCCGGTGCCGCCCGCGCCGTCGGCCTGGCCCGCGCCGCCCTGGCCGCCGAGCAGGGTCATCTTGCCGGTGACGCCGGGGCGTACCGGGGTGTGGATGTCACCCGCGTTGCCGACCCCGCCCGGCCCGCCGTCTCCGTCGCCCCCGTCACCGTCGCCATCGGCGTCCTCCGCGTCCATGGCCGTGCCGTGGCCGCCCCGGCCGCCCCGCACGGTGATGGTCCCGGCGCAGCGGACGCTGCCCGCGTTGCCGGTGCCGCCGGTACCGCCGTCCGGGTCGCCGTGGCTGGTCAGCGTGTCGATGCCCTGGCCGCCCTGCCCCCCGGTGACGGTGAGGGTGTCCTTGCCGTCACCGCACTCGATCACCCCTTCGTTGCCGTCGCCGCCGCTGCCCGCGTCGCCGATGCCCCCGATGCCCCCTTCGCCCCCGGTGACGGTGATGATGTCGTCGCCGGGACCGCCGTCGATCCGGCCGCCGTTGCCGCCGCTGCCCCGGCCGCTGCCCGCGGTGGAATGGCCGCCGCGCACGATGATGGTGTCGTGCCCGGGGCCGCTGTTCAGGACGCCCTCGTTGCCGGCCTTGTCGGCGAGCGGCAGGATGGTGATCACGTCGTCACCGGCCAGGCCGTTGACGACGCCGCCTGGCGGGATCGGTTCGCACATGATGTCGTCGTCGCCCGGTGTGCCCTCGATCACCGGGCCGGTCAGCCGCCCGTCGTTGACGTGGCAGGTCACGGCGGAACCACCGCCGCCGTACGCGACCACCGCGGCCCCGGCCGCGATCACCGCCACGGCGGCCGTCACGCCCAGCAGGACGCGCCCGCGACGCCGCCACCGCCCGCGCCGCTCGCCGTGCTCGCCGTGCTCGCCGTGCTCACCGGCCGGAGGGGCGGGCGCGCCGGATTCCGTGTCGCTCAACGTGCCCCCCACGGTGATCGGCGTAACGCTTCGCGCAAGGATTACCAGGCCATCGCCGCCCTGGTGGCGGCTTTGCCGTTCCTTGGCGCGTGTGCGCCTCACGGAGGCGCGGAACGCCGGGCGTACCAGGGGGCCGCCGCGCACGCGAGCATCAGCGCGGCCGACAGGCCGAAGGTCCAGCGCGGCCCGGCCGCGCCCACGATGAGGCCGCCGAGCAGGGAGCCGGTGGCGTCCGCCAGGTACGCACCGCTCAGTACGGCCCCCATCACCAGCCCCACCGAACTCCCCCCGGCCCGCTGTAGCAAGGTGATCGCGGTGACGCCCTCCATGCCGTCCCCGAACCCGGCGACGGCCGCGCCGATGACGACGACGGCGACCGCCGGGGCCAGGCCCATGCCGAGATGGCCCGCGGCTTCCACGGCGATGCCCGCCACCAGCACGCCCGCCGAGGGGGTCAGCGCCCGCAGGCGTCCCATCAGCAGCGTGGCGACCAGCGCGCCGACGCTGATGCCGCCCAGCGCCAGCCCGTACGCCAGGCCGGAGCCGCCGGCGAGGTCGCGCTGGGTCAGTACGACCAGCGCGGGCCGGTCGATGGAGGCGGCGAACGTGACGCCGATCGTGGCCACGGCCACGGCGGCGGCCTGCCGGTCGCGGCGCAGCCGGCCCAGCCCCGCCCGGGTCGCCGCCAGGAAGCCGCGGTCGTCGTCGTCCCGCACCACGGGCACCCGGGGCAGCGCGGCCACCAGGGCCGCCGACAGCACGAACGAGCAGGCGTTGACCAGCAGGGCGTACTGGTACCCGAGCGTGGTCGCGGCCAGGCCGCCGATCGCCGCCCCCGAGGCGAACCCGAGCGCGGTGACCGCCATCAGCAGCCCGTTGGCCCGGCCCAGCGCGTGCGCGGGGACGGTCCGGGCCACCAGGGCCTGGGCGGCGGGCGCGGTCACGGTCGCGGCCGACTCGGCGACCAGCACCAAGGCCAGGATCATCCCGTACCCGGGCCGGGTCCAGGCGATGAGCACGAACACCGCGCAGGAGATCAGATCGCAGCAGATGATCAGCCGCCGCGGGTCCACCCGGTCGCTGAGCCCCCCGGCCAGCGTGCCGAACAGCCGGGGCAGCACCCGTACCGCGAACAGCCCGCTGACCGCCGCCCCGGAGGCGGTGTCCTGGAAGACGTGCACGGTGAGCGCCGAGAGCGCGGCCAGGTCGCCGGTCACCGACAGCCCGCGCGCGGCGGTGAACAGCGGGAACCGGCCCGCCCGCCACCAGGGTCCCGGGGCGGCGGGCGGGCACGGTTCGGTCATGCGGTCCCTTTCTGTTGGCTTCTGTCAGCCGATGAGCAGCTTGTGCTCGGTGAAGGCGGCGTGGGTCCGGCTGTCGTCCATCGCGCCGAGTTCGGTGAGGTACCGGGTCACCGGGCGGCCCGCCTGCGCGACGTCCGCACGGACGGTCGCACGCGGATACGACTCGGTGACGATCTGCCGGGCCTCTTCGGGGGTGAAGCCTTCGGCCAGCAGCCCTTGCTCGAACATCGCATAGTCGGGCTCCAGGAAGGCGTACACCAACTCGGGCACGAACGGGCCGATCGCCCGTCGCTCACTCGTGCTCAGAGCGTGCCAGAAGTACTTGAGGAAGTCCCGGAAGTAGGCGTGGTGCTTGCCCTCGTCCAGCGCATGGTCCTGGACCAGCTCTCGCACGCCGTCCGGGAGCCGGTCGTCCTGCGGCAGGTTGGTCAGGATGGCCGAGATCAACGTTTCGCTGACCACACAGAACAGCAGGTCCTGTAAGCCGCGCAGGCTGGGATCCATGCGCCCGCCGATCTTCTTGAGGCGGGTCAGGAAGCTCGGGTCCCCGATCTCTCCGGCCGCGAGGCCGCTCTGGGACTCGACCTGGCGGAGCAGGTCGTAGGAGAACTGGGCGTGCCACGCCTCGTCCGTGACGATCTTGAACGCGTCCTCGCGCATGTTGCCGGGCAGGTCGATGCCCGCGACGCCCCGGGAGATGAGCTGGGCGACGGGCATCACCGCGAGGGCTTCCAGCTCGCTGGTGAAGTGGAGGTACTGATACAGCCTGCGGGTGAGCAGGCGGATCTCGGTACCGTCCTCGCGGGCCGTGACCAGCGGATGACTGCTGATGGGCACCAGCTCCGGCGGGAAGTAGATCACCTTTTCGTTGGAGTCGATCGTGCGCCTCGGGCCGGTGCGCACACTCGCGCGCTGTTCCCAGTTGCCGAACGCACTACGGTAGGCGAGCGAATCAGACATGGTCTTGGTGTCCTCTCGGGCGGGAGCCACGCAGGCCCCTGTCTTCTGGAGAGCGAACACACCCAAACCCGACGGCGGCCATGCGGGAGGCCGCGGTCGGTGGTACAGGGCGTCGTGCCGATCTGAAGCGCCAAGAACCGGCCGTCACTGAGCCCAGGGGAATCCGCACATAGGAAACAGGCGAGCCATAGGCCGCGGAGCGCGATAGCCGGTTCGGCGCGATAATACGTTGTGGCGTCGCGTCTTCACAATGTGCCGATATACCGTAATGCGGGGAGGTATTGATGCCATTTCGAGAGTGCTCCCATTGGCGCTGGCGCCCCTGGTCATGAGCAGGGCGGACGGACGCGCCGCCGGATCGGCGCCGCGCCTCCGGCCAGCGCGTTCCGTTCGCACTTGAACGGCCTTCCGCACTTGAACGACGCTTTTGCGGTCGCCCTCGGGACCGGCCGGATCGATGGCCACAATCGGACTACGGCCGGGGTTACGCGGCCCGCCCCGGATTCCCTACAATCGCCGTCTCAATCCGTTGCTCCGGGCAGTACCAGCGTGAATATCGCGCCGCCATCGGGGGCATTGGCGGCGGTGAGCGCGCCGCCGTGCAGTCGGGCGTTCTCGGCGGCGATGGCGAGGCCGAGGCCGCTCCCCTCGGTCCGGGCGCGGGCGGCGTCGCCCTTGGTGAACCGGTCGAAGACGTGCGGCAGCAGGTCGGCCGGGATGCCCGGCCCGTCGTCGGAGACGGTGATCACGATCTGGCCGGTGTCGTCCGCCGCCCTGGCCCGGACGAGCACCGACACAGCGGGGCCGCCGTGCCGCAGCGCGTTGCCGACCAGGTTGGCCAGGATCACATCGACGCGGCGCGGGTCGAGCCGGGCGCGCAGCCCTTCGGGTACGTCGGCGCGCACCCGGCCGGGCCAGTGCCGCAGCGCCAGCGTCTTGGCGACCAGCTCGCCGAGATCGACCTCGTCCAGGTGGAGTACGGCGGCGCCCGCGTCGAAGCGGGACACCTCGATCAGGTCCTCGACCAGGCGGGTCAGCTTGCGGGTCTCGTCGGAGACCAGGGTCAGCGCCTCGGCGGTGAGCGGGGCGAGCCTGCCGGAGGCGGCGTCGGCGTCCAGGACCTCGGTCACGGCCGACATGGCCGCCAGCGGCGTGCGCAGCTCGTGCGAGACGTCGGCGGCGAACCTGCGCGCCCGCGCCTCCATGGCGCGCAGCGCCGCGGCGTCGGCCTCCAGTGTGGCCGCCATGGTGTTGAAGGTGCGGGCGAGGTCGGCGAGTTCGTCGTCGCCGGTCACGCTCACCCGGGTGTCCAGTACGCCCGCCGCCATCCGCTCGGCGGCCGTCCGCAGCCGCCGTACCGGGCGCAGCAGCCGCCGCGCGGCCAGCAGCGCGGGGATGACGGCGGCCAGCGCCACCGGCAGCGCCCCGGCGCGGGCGGCGGCGGCCAGGGTGTCCACATCCTGCTGCTGGGAGGCGAGGGAGAAGGAGGCGTAGACGACGAGCGGCGGGCCGTCGTCGGCGCGGTTGCCGGCGACCACCGGCAGGGCCACGGCCAGCCACGGCGTGCGTTCATGGTGGAAACGCTGGGCCAGCGCGGTGGTCGCCGCGACCGCGCGGGCGCGCAGCGGCGCGGGCAGCGGCGGGGCCTGCGCCCCCGCGCTGATCAGCGGGCCGCCACGGTAGGACAGGGCGGTACGCCAGCCGCGCGGACCGGCCGCGCGGTCCAGTTGCACCGCCAGGGTGCGCAGGTCCGGCACGGTGGGGTCGGCGGGCAGGTCGGGCGCGCGGGAGCCGAGGTGGGCGCGCAGCTCCTGGAGTACGTCGGCCTGGGCGCGTTCCACGATCGCGGTACGGCCCTGGCGGAAGGTGATCGCGGCGGCGGTCACCGCACTCAGCGCGGAGACCAGCAGGAACGCCAGGACCAGATGCGTACGCAGGCCACGGGCGAGGCGCGGGCGGATCACAGCGGGCCGAACCGGTAGCCGAAGCCGCGTACGGTCTGGATGTACCGGGGGCTGCGCGGGTCGTCCTCGATCTTGGCCCGCAGCCGCATCACGCACGCGTCCACCAGCCGGTAGTCACCGTGGAAGGTGTGCTCCCAGACCTGTTCGAGGAGCTGCTGGCGGCTGAAGGTCTGCTCGGGCGCGGCCGACAGGAACAGCAGCAGCTTCAGCTCGGTGGGGGCGAGGGCGAGTTCGGCGCCGTGCTTGAGCACGCGCAGCGCGGTCCGGTCGATGAGCAGGTCGCCGTGCGCGGTACGGGCCGCCTGGCCCGGTGCGGCGGCCTGCGCGGTACGCCGGAGCACCGCGCGGATGCGCGCCTCGATGACCTCGCCGCTGGCGGGCTTGATCACGTAGTCGTCCGCCCCGGCCTCCAGGCCCACCACGACGTCCACGTCGTCGGCCCGCGCGGAAAGGATCACGATGGGGACCTGACTGAAGGCGCGAATGCGGCGGCAGGTGGCAAGACCGCTCATACCGGGCAGCATCAGGTCCAGCAGTACGACGTCGGGGGCGCTCGCGACGAGTTCGGCCAGGCCGTCCTCCCCGGTCGAGACCACGAGCACCTCATGGCCCCGATGACGCAGCCCGAGACTCACCCCGCGCCGCACGGCCGGATCGTCCTCGATCAGCAACACCCGGCTCATGAGGCGCCCTCCTGCTCGGCGGGGACGGCGGCTCCGCCGGGGTCGCACCGGACCGGCCAGGGGGTGTCGTCCGTGCGCGGCTCGAAGACGTCCACGACGGTGACGCCGGCGGCGGTGGCCGCCGTACAGACCAACTGGCTCACCGCCACCGCCGGCAGCTCCCGGACCTGCCAGGGCAGGCGCAGCTCCACCCGGCCGCCGGAGGCGGTCGCCTTGAACGGCTGCGCCGTCGCGGGCAGCTCGGTGCCCAGCCCACGGGCCCGCTCGGCCGCCGTCGGACCGGCCCGCAGCGCCGCCATGGCCTGCGGCAACAGATCCCCGTCCAGTGCCGGCCGCGACACCGGCCACGTGCCCTGCCGGGTGACGAAGTACACCCGCAGCAGCCGTCCACTACTCTCGGTGAACCCACCGCTCACCGGCGGCCCGGCAGCACTGACCCCAGTGTCGGCGATCCCACACCCCGCCACCCCCACCACCACCGCAACCAAGACAGCCACCACGCCCCGTTGTCGCCTTCCGCGTCCATGGCCGTGCCGTCGCAGGCGTCCGCGGGGCGGCGTGCGTTGGCCATCGTTGTTGCGCATGATCTCTCCGGCTACGGCAGGCCGAGCCTGCTCACATCGACCGTCCCGGCGCCCGGCTCCGGCCGCGGTATCGCCGCCCACAGTCCTGCCGTGACCAGCGCCGCGGCGGCCAGGGCCGCCCATCCGCGCCGCCCGGCGGCCCACCGGGCGCGCAGGCGTACCGGGTCCTCGACGACGGCCTTCGACACTACCGCAGCCGCGAGCGACACCCCGATGGCGGCCATGGTCCAGCCCCAGCCGTCCAGCCCGCCGAGCGGCCGGGGAAGCAGCAGGTAAACCGGCCAGTGCCACAGGTACAGGCTGTAGGAGACCTCGCCCAGTCTGCGTGGCATGACGCTGCCGACCGCTCGGCCCACCAAGCCGTCCGGAGCGTGGGCGAGCAGCGCGATCAGTACCGCACAGGCCAGCGAGTGGGCGAACATCCCGCCCTGGAACAGGCCCGGGGCCCGTTCCCCGCCGGTCAGCGCCCAGGCGGCGAGCAGCCCGCACAGCAGCGGAACACAGATCATGTCCACGGTCCGCCGGGACAGCCGCGCCACCACCCCCCGGACCGGCGCGGTTGCCGCCGCCGCGCCGAGCAGCAGGGCGAACGCCCGGGTGTCGGTGCCTTCGTAGGCGCGGGTGGTGTCCACGGCCGAGCCCAGCCTGATCATCAGGAACAGCGAGACCAGCGCGCCCGCCCCCGCGACCAGCGCGATCCGCCGCTGCCCGCCCGGCCCCCTTCCGGCCACCGCCACCACCACCGGCCAGGCCAGGTAGAACTGCCACTCGACGCCGATGCTCCACAGGTGTGCGAACAGGCGGGTGCCGGACGCGTTCCAGTAGCCGATCCGGTCGGCGATGAAGTGCCAGTTCGCGCTCTGGACGACCACCCACGGCGTGTCCTGGAGGGCGGCGCGCAGCATCGCCGGTCCGGCGAACGCCCAGGCCAGCAGCAACGTCCCGATGACCATGACGGTCAGCGCGGGCAGCAGGCGGCGGGCCCTGCGCGCCCAGAAGTCCATCAGGCCGCCGCGCTCGTTGAGCAGCAGGCCGGTGATCAGCAAGCCGGACAGCACGAAGAACAGGTCCACGCCCAGGAACCCGCCGCGCAGGTGCCCGGCGTGGAACAGCAGGACCGCGGCGACGGCGAGCCCGCGCAGGCCGTCCAGCGCGCCGATGTGCGGACGGCGCGGAACCGTGACCATCAGCCGCAGCCGAGCTTGCCGAAACGCTCGTCGCCGGTCCATCGCCCGGTGGCCCACGCGGCGGGGGCGGCCGGGGTGAAGCCGGTCAGCTCGCCGAGCCGCTTGGCGAACCACGCGGCGAAGGCCGCCGAACCCTGCTGACAGGAATGGATGCCGTCCTTGGCACGCTGGGCCCGGTCGGCGGCGGGGTCGTCGCCCCAGAGGTCGGCGGTGTCCAGGAAGGTGGCGTTCCCGGCTTTGGCGGCCATCGCGGGGGCGCTCCTGATCGCCTTCTCATGCGGCCGGAAGAAGTCGTCGATCTTGAACGGTGGGGGAGATATGAGGACGAGTCGGGCTTTGGCGTCCCCGGCGGTCCGGGCCAGTTTGCGGTAGGCGGCGAGCTGCTGCCGGGTGGTGCCCCAGTCGTAGGCGGTGATCTGGTACGCGATCACCGTGGGCCGGAAGGAGGCGATCTCCTTCTGTAGCCGCTTCCAGGTGTCCGCCGCCCCCATGGTGGTCACCTCGTGCCCACCGGCGACGACATTGCCGCCGCCGGCGGAGGTGGCGTCCTTGACCGCCACCCCGGCGGCGGTGAGTGCCGCCGCCACGGCCGGGGCCTGCGCGCCCGCGATGGAGTCGCCCATCCAGAGCACCTTGACGCCGGTCGCGGTGGGGGCCGGGGTCGCGGTACGAGCCGGGGTCGCGGTGACGGCAGCCGCGCCGCATCCGGCCAGCGCGACCGCGACGGCCAGGGCCGCCGACATCCGAGAAATGAGGTTCATCGCTTGCATGGCCATCAGGCAAGCAGCGGTTCGCGACGATCGGCCGCGTTGTCATCGTTTCATCACATGATGGGGTACCGGCCGTCACGAAGGCGGCCCACCGCCGCCGCCGGGGTGCGGGCCTTAAGGGCGTGGCCCTCGCTGTCGCTCGGACGTTCTTCTTGGCGTCGGGCTGCGCCCGACGTCGGTGTTCTGAGGTGCCGTGGGTTCTGGCTCCAGCTCGTTGTGCGGCATTTCTGCCGCCCCGGTGTTCAGTGCGTGTCGTGGTCGCTCACCGTGTTTCGAGCGCCGCTGCCGTCGGATCTGGGCGTCCGCTTTGTCTGCCCACGGCTGCGGTGTGTTCGGCTCTGGCATCAGGTGAAGTTGATTCGCATCATTTCGGTCGTCGCCCGCGCTGTGATGACAGGGAAGAGACCGCCGCGGCCGGATTGCACCTCCCAGACGAGGAACAGGTCGTCGCCTGGGGCGGTGGATCCGTAGATGTCCCCTTTGGGTGCTACGTACGGTCTATCATCGCTCACGGATCGCACTCCTCTGCGATCAAGGCCCCGTCCGTGCGTTGTGAGCGCTCGGGCGGGGCCGCTTTGATCGGCATTGACAGGGGAAAACCAGTCGATGCCAAGCGGTTGCGAGTAGCGTCTCCGGTGCGGAGAGTAGGGGCCAGGAGAACGCTGTCCGCTGGTGTCCGCAGGCAGTGGACACCGCTCGGCAAGGAGCGTGAGATGCGGCGGGAGACAGAGGAGACCTTCGGACAGGTGCTTCGGAGACTGCGGGGCGATCTCTCGCTACGCGCTGTCGCCGCGCGGGCCAACTGCGGCAAGAGCCATATTTGCGATCTTGAGCATGAACTGATCGATGCCGCTGCCAGAGCGCGCCCCGCCGAACGTTCGGGATCCGTTCTCTGGACGGAATTCGGCAGCCGGGAAAAGATCGGCCTTGAAGACGAGGAACGCCTCATAGCGGCTGCCAGAGAGCCGCGCAGATGCCTTGATGTCGCAGTGGTCGATTCGCTCGCGGCCGTTCTCGCCGCGCAACGCCGTGCGGAGGACTCGATTGGTTCTGGGCCTTTGGTCGAGCCCGTGAGTGCGCAGCTCGCGGTGATCGGAACCCTTTTGGCCGAAGCGCGAGGGCCGATACGTACGTCCGTCGTTGATATCGGTTCCCAATGGGCCCAGTTCGCTGGATGGCTCAACGCGAACGCCGGGCGTCTCTCCGACGCCAATCACTGGTACGGCATCGCTCTTGAGTGGGCGACCGAGGCCAACGATCACGACATGATCGGAACAGCGCTGAACATGAAGGGACATCTTGCCTGGATGTCCGGGAAGACAAGCCAGATGATCAGCCTGTCGGAAGCGGCGAGCCGACGGGGTGCGAGTCGTGGTGTGAGATCCCTTGCCCGGCAGCAGGCCGCCCGAGGATACGCGATCACCGGCGATTACGAGGAGACGGAGAGGCGTCTCGATCAGGCCGAAGTTCTGGCATGGGCCGCCGCAGATCATCCCGAGGATGAGCCGGATTGGATCTATTTCTTCGATCCCCACTTTTTGCAGATGCAGCGAGGATTGGCGTACAGCATTCTCGGGCGTCACACAGCGGCAATCGATCTGCTTTTGACAGGTCTCGCGGCCGTCCCTGGCGACATTCGGCGGTCGGAGTGGGTCGGATGGTACGTCTCCCGGCTGGCCACTGCGCATGCGAGGGAAGGCGACCCTGAGAGCGCCTGTCGTGTCAGCGCCGAAGCGGTCGAAATCGCCCGAGCGACCGATGCGGGCCGATTGCTCGCCGATCTGCGGCGATTGCATTCCCGTCTGGCCGGGCAATGGCTGGATCTGCCCGCTGTGATCGAACTGGGCGAACGCCTGCGGTAGTGGCCATCCCGTTGGAACGCGTCCCGCCAATCGGCCCTCCCTGATGCTCGGAGGCTTTCCGGTATCGGGCTTCGCCATTGTTCCTATGCGAGCCTCGGGTTGCGCCCTGCCGGGTGTGGCCAGTCCGTGGGGGACGGACGAGACTATGGCGTACGCGGCCATACCCAAGCCTCCCGCGTACGGGGATGTGCCTGGCCTGGCTCGCCGAGCGACCCGCCGTCGCGCCGTACCTGCTCAGTGGGAATTTCGGGCCGGGTGTGACCACGACCCGTACACGAGGAACACCGGCATCGGGCGAAGCGGGGCCGTGCCGTTCAGGCTCCCGTTGGCGTCGGAGGCGGGGCAGGCGTGCGCGGTCAGCCGGTTGTCGTTCGGACGCCCTCGATGGCGAGGTGGAGCAGGCGGGCGGCCTCGTCGGCCGCGTTGGGGCTGCTCTCGGTGGCCAGTGATATCGCGTTGACCAGGGTCAGCAGGTCGATGATCGACACGTCGGGGCGTACCGCTTCGGCGTCGGCGGCCCGGAGCAGGAGTTCGCCGCCCGCGTCGACCAGCATCGCCTCGCAGGTGCTGTCCGGTGGCGGGTCCGCTTCACGGCCGCCGCCGAGCAGGGAGCGGGCCAGGCCGCGCGTGGTCGCCCCGTAGACCGCGACCGCCTGCAGCCACTCCGTGAGCGCGTCCCCCGCGTCCGGTCTCTCGCGCATCTTTCGTGCCTGGGCGCACAGCACCTCGACCCGGTCGTGGAACACCGCTTCGAGCAGGGACTGGCGGGAGGGGAAATGCCGGTGCAGGGTCGCGGAGCCGACGCCCGCGCGGCGGGCGATCTCCTCCAGTGACGCGTCCGCGCCGTGGTGGGCGATCTCGGCCTCGGCCGCGGCCACGATCCGGTCGTAGTTGCGCCGTGCGTCTGCCCGCCTGGGCCGTTCCGATGCCACGCAGAGCCCCTTTCGCGATATGGGGTGGCACCCCGCTTTCGTTTGCCAACCGGGGTGCCACCCCATATCGTACTTCCATGGAAACGGGGACCCACCCCACTTTGGAGCGAGGAGACATCATGACGGTTGCCCTGGCCTCAGGTGCCAGCACGGGCTTCGGCCGTTTGACCGTGGAAGCACTGGCACGGCGGGGCCATCAGGTCTTCGCCGGGCTCCGCGACATCGGCGGGCGCAACGAGAAGGCCGCTGCCGAGCTGGCCGCGATCGCCGCGGCCGAGGCGATCGATCTGCGGGTCGTCGAGCTGGACGTGACCGACCAGGCGTCGGCCGACCGCGCGGTCGCCGCCGTGATCGACGCGGCCGGCCGGATCGACGCGGTGGTGAACAACGCGGGCATGATCTTTCCCGGGCCGGTGGAGGCGTTCACCGCAGAGGAGGCGCAGCGCCAGTTCGACGTGAACGTCTTCGGCGCGCTGCGGGTGAGCCGGGCCGCGCTGCCATGGCTGCGCCGACAGGGCAGCGGCGTGCTGATCCAGGTCGGCTCGACGTCGAGCCGGGTCACGATCCCGTACTCCGGGCTGTACGCGGCGAGCAAGGCCGCGCTCGCCGGCCTGACCGAGGCGTGGCACCACGAACTGGCGCCCTTCGGCGTCGAGTCGGTGATCGTCGACGCGGCCCCGCATTCGACCAACATCGGCGTCAACGCCGTCATGCCGGCCGACGCGGCGCGGATGGGGGCTTACGCCGAGGGGTTCGGCGGCTTCGTCGCCGCGCTTTCCGAACGGCAGACGCAGGCTCCGGCGGACCCTCGGGTGGTCTCCGACGCGATCGTCGCCCTGGTCGAGTCGCCCGCCGGTGAGCGCCCGCTGCGTACGGTCGTCGCGCCCGCCTCGCAGCGCGACGCGATCCGGTCGGTCAACACCGCCGCGACCGAAGCCGCCCGGGCCGTGAGCGCCGACATGGGAGTGGCCGCCTTTCTGGCGCTGTAGCGCGTACGGCGGGCTCGCCCGAGCAGTTCGTGGAGGAGCCCGGCGCAAAGGAGAGCGGGATGAGTGGAGTGGCTGCTTCGCGCGTCGTGCCGAAGGGCCCTGGAAGGCGACTTCTCCGGCGGGGGAGGGCGGGGGCCAGGCGAAGCGAAGGCCATCGGGCCGCCGCCGTACCGAGGCCGGTCGATCAGGGGTTGTTGGCGGGGCGGCCTGCTTGGGTATGCGGGCACTGCCCGGACTTCTTGCGGAACACGGTGGTTCCTTGGCCCGGCCGGTTCGTGTCGGCCTGTGATCGAGGCAAGGTCACTCTTGCCTCCCTGCCGTGCCGGTGGGTGGGGGCTAGCTGGTCATCGCGGCTCGTCCGGTCAGGTCCGCGCGGAGGGTGGCCAGTTTCTCGTGGTAGCGCTCGATGTTGCCCAGCTTCACGTCCTCGTAGCCGCGGATCATGTCCGGCAGGCCGGCGATCTCCACGGCGGCGTCGAAGGTCCGCTCGTCGAGGTGCCGGGTGAGCGCGTCGATCAGGTCCAGGTACTCGCGGACCAGTTCGCGCTCGATGACCCGGACCTTCGCCCGGCCGAACGGGTCGAGCGCGGTGCCACGCAGGCGGCGCATCGCGTACAGCACCTGGAAGCCCGGCCGGAACCAGCCGCCCAGCTTGAGCTTGCGGGACAGGCCCATGCCGCGCAGCAGCGGCGGGTGCAGGTGCCAGGAGGCGCGGGCCTCGTCGCCGAACAGCTCGGTGACCTGGGCCGAGACCGTGGGGTCGAGGCAGAGCCTGGCGACCTCGTACTCGTCCTTGTAGGCCATCAGCTTGTGCAGGTTGCGCGCCACGGCCTCGGTGAGCGCCGTCGATCCGGGGAAGGCGGCGGTCTCGCGGCGGCGGACGTTCTCGACGGCGGCCAGGTAGCGGGCGGCGTAGGCCGCGTTCTGGTAGGCGGTCAGCTCGGCGACGCGGATGCGCAGCACGCGGTCGAGTCCGGGCGGCTCTTCCGCGGTGTCCTCGGTGGCGAACGCGGCCGGGTCCGCGACGTACCGCCGTCCGGCCCGGAACGCCCGCAGGTTCACCGCCACGGCCACCCCGTTGCCGGTGATGGCGTCCTCGATGGCGGCGGCGGGCAGCGGCAGCGCGCCCGACTGGAAGGCCACGCCGATCATCAGCAGGTTCGCGTACTGGTCGTCGCCGAAGAGGCGGGCGGACAGTTCCCGGGCGTCCAGCGCGTGGCCCGCGCGCACCTGGTCCATGACGGCGGCCGTGGTGTCCGGCACCGAGGGGAAGGTGGCGGCGGGGTCGCTGACCATGCGGCCGGTCGGCACGCGCGAGGTCGAGACCACCGCGAACGTCCGGTCCGGGGAGGTCACGGCCAGGTTGCCGGGGTCGGCCGCCACCAGCAGGTCGCAGCCCAGGTAGAGGTCGCACTCCCCGGCGGCCAGCTTGTTGGACCCGCCGCCCGGCCGTGCCCGGCGGAGGCGTACGTCGGAGACGACCGCGCCGCCCTTCTGCGCGAGGCCGGTCTGGTCCAGGGACCGTACGTCCCATCCGGCGATGAGCCCGGCCGTCGCCAGGATCTGGGAGGCGGTGACGACGCCCGTGCCGCCGATGCCGGTCAGCCGGACGCCGAACTCCGCGCCGGACACCACGCCCTCCGGGTCCGGCAGGTCGTTCACGTCGGTGGCCCCGGGCCGTCCCTTCGGCCGCGTACCGGCCGGGACCTGGACGGACATGAACGCCGGGCAGTCGCCGGAAAGGCAACTGTGGTCGAGGTTGCAGGAGCCCTGGTGGACGGCCGTCTTGCGGCCGAACTCGGTCTCCACCGGCTGGACCGACAGGCAGTTGGACTTACGGCCGCAGTCGCCGCAGCCCTCGCACACCCGCTCGTTGATGAAGATCCGGGTCTCCGGTTTGGGCGACTTGTCGCGCTTGCGCCTGCGCCGCTGCTCGGTCGCGCACTCCTGGTCGTGCAGCAGCACGGTCACGCCGGGGGTGGCGGCCAGCACCTCCTGCGCATGCGCGATCCGGGAGCGGTCCCAGACGGCGACGCCGCGCGGCAGCCGGACGCCCCGGTACCTGGCAGTGTCCTCGGTGGTCACGATCACCCTGGCCACGCCCTCGGCGAGCAGGATGTCCACGATCTGCGGCACGCCCATGCCGCCGACCGCCTGCTGACCGCCGGTCATCGCCACGGCCGAGTTGTAGAGCAGCTTGTAGGTGATGTTGACGCCCGCCGCGACCGCGGCCCGTACCGCCAGCGAGCCGGAGTGGTCGAACGTGCCGTCGCCGAGGTTCTGGACGTAGTGGTCGCGGCCGAGGAAGGGGGCCATGCCGATCCACTGGAGTCCTTCGCCGCCCATCTGGGACAGGCCGGTCACCGTGCCGACCTGGGCCTCGTCCATCAGCAGCACCATCGCGTGACAGCCGATGCCGCCGCCGACCAGGGAGCCTTCCAGCGGCTTGGTGGAGGTGTTGTGCGGGCAGCCGGAGCAGAAGTACGGCGTGCGGGCGACCAGCGGCAGCTCGATCCGGCGGGATGGAAGGTCCTTGGTGGCGATGCCGTGGGCGGTCAGGCGGCGGCGCAGCCTCGGGGTGATCGCGTCCACGTCCAGCTCGCCGTACGCCGGGATCAGCTCCGCGCCGCCGGGCTCGGTCTTGCCGGTGAGCACGGGCGCGGCGGCCGTGCCGTACAGGATGTCGCGGACGGCGCTTTCCAGGAACGACCGCTTCTCCTCGATGACCAGGATCTCTTCCAGGCCCTCGGCGAACTCGCGGACGATCGTGTCCTCCAGCGGGAACGGCATGCCGACCTTGAGCAGCCGCAGCGGCGACTCGGCCAGGTCCGATTCGGCGATGCCCAGCCGTTCCAGCGCGGAGAGCAGGCCGAGCCAGGTACGTCCGGCGGCGACGATGCCGAGCCGGTCGGCGCGGCCCCGGCCGGTGATCCGGTTCAGGCCGTTGAGCCGCGCGTACTCGCGCGCGATCCGCAGCCGGTTGGTGACCAGGTCGCGTTCCAGCGGGCCGAGCATGGGCTGGAGCAGGCGGGCGGTGGGGACGTGCTTCCCGGCGCCGTCGGGCAGCAGCGGGAGCGGCCGGTCGGCGGCCAGATCGACGGTGGAGGAGCCGTCGGCGACGGCGGTCACGATCTTCAGCCCGGTCCACAGGCCCGAGGCGCGGGACAGTTCGACGGCGTGCAGGCCGAGGTCCAGGACATCGCCGCTGTCGGCGGGGTAGAGGAAGGGCGTCGCCAGGTCGGCGAAGGCGAAGTCCGAGGAGCAGGGCACGCTGGAGGACTTGGCGCCGGGGTCGTCCCCGACCAGCAGCAGTACGCCGCCGTTCGGGTGCGCGCCCATCAGGTTGCCGTGCCGCAGCGCGTCCGTGGCGCGGTCCAGGCCGGGCGCCTTGCCGTACCAGATGCCGAGCACGCCGTCCCGGGTGCTGTCCTCGAACGTCCCGGCGAGCTGGCTGCCCTGCACCGCCGTGGCCGCGGACTCCTCGTTGAGCCCGGGGACGAACGTGACGTCGCTGGCGGTCAGGAGTTCGCGCATGCGGCCGAGTTCGAGGTCGTACCCGGCCAGCGGGGACCCCTCGTAGCCGGACACGAACGTGCCGACCCGCAGTCCCGCCGCGGTGTCGCGGCGGTGCTGGTCGATCGGCAGGCGCGCGAGCGCCTGGATGCCGGTCAGTTGGATCCGACCCGCTGTGGCGACATATCGGTCGCTGGAAATCGCCATTTCGGCCCGCTTTCGTATGCCGACTGTGCACCCATTTAGGGCATTCGGCGGCTGATGGCGCAAGAGTTAGCGGATAAGGTGGGCCAATGGCTCGATCTCCCCTTCATCCGTCCCGCCGCGACCGGGCAACTGGCCATGCCTGACGCCCTCGACGAGCTGGACCTGTCGATCTTGAACCTCGCCATCGACCGGCCCCGGGCCGGGGTGCGGGAGTACGCCCGCCTGCTCGGCGTGGCCAGGGGCACCGTGCAGGCCCGGCTGGACAAGATGGCCCGGATCGGGGTGATCGCCGATTACGCGCCGACGATCTCCCCGGCGGCGATGGGCTTCCCCGGGTTCGCGTACATGCGGCTGAACCTCTCCCAGGGCGTGCTCGACCAGGTCACCGAGCACCTGGCCGCCATCCCCGAGGTCATCGAGGCCGACTCGATCGCCGGAGACAGCGACCTGCTCTGCCAGGTGGTGTCCACCGGGCCGGAGAACCTGGAGGAGGTGATCCAGCGGATCCTGGCCGTCCCCGGCGTGATCCGCAGCCGTACCGAAACGGTCCTGCGCCGCCGTATCCCGCGCCGCATCAAGCCCCTGATCGAACGCGTCGCCCGCGATCTCGCCCGGCGGCGCTGACGATCGGCGGAGTTTCCCGGATCGGTCGGCCTGGAATGCCTACACCCTGCCGCGCGACCAGGGTTGTTCAAACGCTGGAAATGCGCGCGACAAAAAGCGGACACCGATATTGTCAGAACGGCCACGGCGGAACACACTCTGTGAACAGGAGACCCCGCACCCCCCACGTTTGGAGCCCTTCGTGGACCGATCCGCCACCGCAATCCGCAGGCGTGGATTATCGGCGATCCACCGCCTCGTGTCCGCCGCCGTCGCATTACTCGCCGTGCTATTCCTGGTGACCCCGCCCGCCACCGCCGTCGCCGTTCCATCGCCCAAGGAGTACGTCTCCTACCTGGACCTGGAGTGCTTCGCCACCGACCCCTACCAGCCGCCGGGGGCCCCGAAGGTCACCATCAGCCACCTCAACCCGGTGCTCGCCAAGCAGCCGAGCCAGACCGTCGCTCTCGGCCCGCGTGAGCAACTGTGCACCCCGGTCGCCAAGAACCAGGTCATCCCGCCGAAGAGCGTCCTCGAATTCATCAGCTTCACCGACCTGGCCTGCTACCGGACCATCGGCGCGGCGCTCAACACGTCGCTCGTGCTGAGCCAGCTCAACCCGGTGCTCGCCGACCTCGGCCGGCAGCAGGTGGCCGTGGGCGCGCTGCAACAGCTCTGCGTGCCGGTGCTGAAGAACGACACCGTGCCGCCCAGCAAGGAGGCGCTGGAGTTCATCTCGCACATCGACCTGGCCTGCTACGCGATCACCCCGAACACGCCGATGAACCGGGCGCTCAGCCTCACCCAGCTCAACCCGGTCGTGGCCCGCGCGATCCGCCCGCGTGACGTCCGCGTCACCGACGCCCGCCAGCTCTGCGTCCCCGTCCAGAAGAAGGGCGACGAGATCCCGGATGAGCTGCTGCGCGTCATCCAGTGGATCGACCTGGAGAAGTACGACCTGGCCTCCGGCACGGCCATCCAGAACCTGCCGCTCACCCTGCGGCACATCAACCCGGTCCTGCGCGGCCTCCCCGTCGAGCGCGCCACCCTCCTCGGCCGCAGCCAGCTCGCGGTCCCGGTGGCCAAGAACGGCAACTTCCCGCCCGGCTGAGTTTTATGGCCCGCGATAGAATAATCAATACCGGAACGCGCTGAATCAATAAGGCGAACGCCTCTGGCGTTCGCCTTTCAGTGCTTTTGCCGAGAATGGTGTGGGGTCAAGGGAGGCCGGGTGAATCCGGTGGGTGGGCCTTCGGAGGAGGTGCCGGCGGGGTTCGGGCTGGTGGGGGACGTCCGGGCGCTGGACGGGGGCAGGGGGAGAGCTTCCGGGTCGGGGATGCGGTGGTGAAGCGCGTGGGGACGGTGGAGGAGGCCGAGTACTGCGCCGGGGCGCTGGGGGGATTGCCCGCCTCGGATAAGTTTCGGGTTCCGCGGCCCTGTCGGGCGGTGGGCGGCGGCCATGTCGTGGCGGGGTGGGCGGCCTTCGAGTACGTGCCGGCAAAGAGGGGCCCGCTGGACAGTGGACGGCGCTGGTCGCCTCGGGCCGGCCTTCCACCGTGCCCAGGCAAAACGTGGAGGTTGTGGAAGAGGGACCAAGCGACAAGAAACTGACAACCGCCGCGACAAGAAAGTGTCAGTAGCGCTCTGTAGCCGCTTGGCCGGATTCTGGCAGTGCCGGTCATGACGCGCCGAGTGTCGCGCACAGCACGGGCCTCAGGAAACGCCGCGCCTGTGCCACTGGTGCCGGACCACCGTCGGTCCCGGTGACCCCGGCTCTGCCGGGGCCGGAACGCAAGCGGTCAGTCGCGTTGGCGACGCAGTTCTTCGTTGATGCGCAACGCCTCGGCAAGCTGGTCTTCCAAGATGATGATGCGGCAGGCCGCCTCCAGGGCGGTGCCGGCATCGACGAGTTCGCGGGCGCGGGCGGCCAGGCGGAGCTGGTAGCGGGAGAAGCGGCGGTGACCGCCTTCGGAGCGCAACGGCTCGATCAGTTTGGCGGCGCCGAGGCTGCGCAGGAACGCCGGGCTGACTCCGAGGATCTCCGCGGCCCGGCCCATGCTGTAGGCCGGGTAGTCCTCGTCGTCGAGCCGCTGCTCGGGGCTGCCGGAGACGGCGGCCGGTTTGTCGGCCCCTGGGCCGGTCCTGCCGCCGGCCGGCGTGTCGGATGCGCGGTGGTGTCGTTCTCCCCTGGGATGCGACACCTGGTGGGTTTGATCCATTCAACCTTCCCAAACGCGAACAGGGGCCCCGGCGCCTGGATGCGCCGGGGCCCGAATGAGGTTTAACACCATCGACCGGCCATCGGGCCGGTTCACTTCTTCCGCAGATGGCCGCCTGCTGAGGCGGGGTGCGGGGATCGCGTAAGCGTGACCGTAGACCACCGTCCTGTCCGTGGAGCTGCGGTACCCGTGCGGCGCTGACATCTGGCCGACCACGGGCGATCCTGATGGCGTTCAACACTCCCTTCCGGTTTCTTCCTGCGCCGACACCCCGACCGCTGGTGCCGGCTTCGTACAACGGCAGCGCGTCCACCGCCCCGACCCTCTTCCACTGCACTGGCCGCGGGCAGTCCGACCTTCTGCCTTCCTCGCTCTGTACTGCTGTGTTCTATCTTGCTGTCCACGTCCGTCCGGGCAGTTCATCGTGGTGCTCGTGCTGCGCTGCCCTCGTGGATCCGTCCCTTGCTCTGCTAGAAACGTTATCCCCATCCCGCGCGAATGTCTACCGCGACGACTACAGATTTTCTTCCGCGATCAGGGAAAGCATCTGCTCGCGCACCACATGATCGACGCAGCCGCGGGCAGAGCCTGGGGTGAGGTGATGGCGATGGGCGACCACGACCACGACCACGACCAGAGGCACGACCGTGATCAGGGGCGGAGGGATGGGCTGGCGATCACGGTGTGGCATTCGGCGGTGTGTCCGGTGATCGGCCTGCGGGGCGAGCTGGGGACCACGACGGCCGCCGAGTTCGCCCGCGAGATGGATCATGCGCTGGCACCCCGGCCCGCCGCCGTGGTGGTGGATCTGTCCCGGCTGGCGTTCTGCGACTTCGAGGGCATGGGCGCGCTGATCGGCGCGCACCGCAGGGCGCGGCGGCGCGGCGGCGAGCTGGTGCTGGCCGGGGCGCAGGGCCGATGCGCACGGCTGCTGCGCCGCACCGGTCTCGACCACGTCTTCCCCCAGCTTCACAGCCGGCCCCAGGGCACCGGCACGGGCAGAGACGGCCCGGGACGCCTGTCGCCGGTGACCCGCACGTGAACCCGGGCCAGGCCAAGGATCATGACAGGCACGGCCAGACGGCCGACGGCCGAATCTGAACGGCGACCGGAACCGGGTGCTGAGCACCTGTGACCGGATCGAAGCCCCACTCGAACTGAGTCCCTGCTCCACAACCTCCACGTTTTGCCTGGTGAAAGCCACTTCCGAGGCTTCGAATCGCAATCGGCCCCGATACGCGAGGTTCGGCGAACCGTCACCGTGACGCCGCTCAGAACCGCTCACGCCGAGATCGCAGTCCACTCATGGGCGGTCGCCGACCGCGTCGCGTGGGCGAACCCGCGCCGGTGGTCTCGGCCGATCGACTTCTCCCCGTACCGGCGGCCCGTCGGGTACGCCGACGCGATCATCGTCACCGACGGACTCCTGTACCACGACGCCACCCCGGCCGCGACGGACCTCAGATGCTGATCCGCGCGATCATCTTCCGGCCGATGGCCCTGGTCATCCTCAACGGCCCCGGCGGTACCGTCCACCTGGCGGAGCGGGCCGCCCCGAAGCATGGACGGGGCGGCCCGCTGGGATAGGTGCCGGACCGAGTGGGGTCCCACACGTCCGGCTGCGCGGGGGCTAGGCGGATTCTTCGGGGGTGCGGCGGTTGCGGGTGATGGCGATGCCCGCGGTGAGGCCGGCGGCCAGCAGGGCGCCCGCGAGGATGGCCGGGGCGGGCGAGGGGGTGTCGGGGGTGGTGGAGAAGCCGCCGAGCTTGCCTTCCTGCTGGTAGGCCGAGCCCGCCTGCTTGTCGGCGTACCGGCCGTGGACGAGGGCCTGGTACTCGGCGAGGGACAGGCCCGCCGCGCCGACCGAGGCGGTGGCCTCCGGGTTGAGCGGGGTCACCCGGTCGCCGGCGAGGCGGTACCAGGCGTGGATCTGGGGCTCGGTGAAGACCTGGCCGGTTCCGGCCTGGGCCGGATAGGTCGCGTCGTACGGGCTGGAGACGATGTTGACGATCTCCCAGGCCCCCCGGGCGTTCTTCTCCAGCCACAGCGACGCCTGCTGCCCGGTGGCCGATCGCGCGCCCGTCGCCAGGTAGGCGAAGCTCGCGACCGGAGCGTTCGCGTCGCCGCGCACGAACTCGGGGCTCAGTGAGTACACCGGGTGGACCGAGCCGGTGAGCTGCGGAGCCTTGGCCGCCGCCGCGGACTCGCTCACCTCACCGCTGGTGAACCTGCCCGCCTGGTGCCGGTCCAGGCGGACGAAGAAGCGCGCGAGCCGGTCGTACGTCGCCGGCTGCGCCACCGAGGCACCGGCCGCGGAGATGTCGGCGGCCGAGGGGGCGCCGGGCGGCGGCGCCGCCGCCATCGCGGTACCGCAGGACAGTACGGTCAGGGCGGCCGCGAGCAGGCACCCGCCCAGGAACGATCGCTTCACCGCACGCCTCCGATCTGCGAGAGCGCTTCGGCCCAGCGGAACTGGCGGTTGCTGCGGTACTGGCTGTAGCTCATCTCGCTGTACGTCGGGCTGGAGGGCCACGGGTCGCCGTACGAGACGGACTGGGAGGCGTCGTCGTAGCCGTAGATCACCTGGGAGTGACCACCGCCCGCAGTCCAGTAGATCCCGGTCTGGACGGGCTTGCGCGCGTCGATCTGCGACTTGAGCGACGCGTACGCCAGCGGGCTGCCCACCACGCCCGGCGAGAGGCCGAGCGCCTGGAACCCGCGCTGCACCCACTGGAGGTAGCCCGCCTGGTTGGGGCAGCGGCCGGTCTGCGGACGCCCGCGGGAGATGTTGCAGAAGCCGTTCTGGTCGATGTTGCCCTTGCCGAGGAACTTCGCGATCGTCAGGCCGCTCGCCGCCCAGCACCACTGGTTCTGCTGCTGCTTCTCCTGCTGGATGTTCAGGTCTCCGGCCCAGGCGGCCCCGGGGGCCACGGTGGCGACGGCCACGCCGACGGCCACCGCGGCGAGCCCGGACACCACGCCCCGCGTTAATCGAGCGGCGCGCGCGCCTTCGCCCTGCGGTTTGATTCGCATTCTCCCTGCCTTTCCTCTAGAGCCTCTAGAGCCGCTGGAAGTCCACATCCATAGTCACTTGGGTTGACAAGGGCGGGTAATCCCACTTGCCCATAATGCGAGGCTGGGATGACCGGCGTTCGGAACGCTGAATACCTGAGCATGTTTTCCCGGAGAGAACGCATGGAAATGCCCCGGCCCGACGGCCTGATCGGGCTTTTCGAGGGCATGCCGGAAAGGCCGGACGGCGGAGCGGGACCTTGGCCGTTTATGCCAACGGCGCGGAAATCACCACATTCAGGCGGTGGTGACCGGGAGGGTGAGGGGGCGGAGGACCAGGCCGTCGGTCCAGGGGATGGTTTCGGGCGGGGTGGCCAGGGAGAGGGCGGGGCGGTGGACGGCCAGGGTTTTGACGGCCTCGGTGAGCTCGATCTTGGCCAGGGCCGCGCCGAGGCAGCGGTGGGGGCCGTAGCCGAAGGCCACATGGGGGCGGTGGGTGTGGCCGGCGAATCGGTGGATGTCGAACCTCGACGGGTCCGGGAAGGCGCGAGGGTCGTGGTTGGCCGCGTTCATCAGCGGCAGCACGACCGTCCCCGCGGGCAGGGGGCCGCTCGGGATGTCGGTGTCCTCGGTCATCCGGCGCATGAAGGGGTTGGCGGGCGGCCCGTCATAACGCAGGACCTCCTCCACCGCCGTGTCGGCCAGCTCCGGGTCCGCGACGAGTTCGGCCCACTGGGCGGGGTGCAGGAGCAGCCGCAGGACGCCCCGGGAGATCATCGCCGCCGTCGTCTCGTACCCGGCCGTGATCAGCGAGTACACCGCGTTGACCACTTCGGCCTCGGTCAGCCGGTCGTGCTCGTCGCCGGCCGCGATCAGCATGTCCACCAGGTCATCGCCAGGTGTGCGGCGGTGCTCGGCGACCAGCTCGGCCGCGTACCCGATGAGGTCGGTGTAGCCCTGGTACCGGGCCTGTTCGGTGGCCGTGGACGTGCTGAGGAACATGTCGGTCCACCGGATGAACTGCGTGTGGTGGTCGGTGGGCACGCCCAGCAGGTCGCAGATGACCCGGCCGGGGATCTTCATCGCGTACGCCTGGACCAGTTCGAAGTCCGTGCCTAAGCCGTCCAGCAGGCCCTGCGCGACCGCGGCCACGCGCGGTCGCCACGGCTCGGTGTGCCGCGGGCTGAACGGGCCGGACAGAATGCGGCGGTAGCGGGTGTGCACGGGCGGGTCCTGGTTGATCAGGGAGACCGGGTCGTCGTCCATGGCGGTGCCGCTGACCATCCGGGGCAGCCCCGGCCCGCGCAGGTCGCGGCTGGACGCGGGCGCGCTCAGCACCGCCCGTACGTCGTCGTACCCGACGGCGACCGGGACGCGGTCGCCGCTGGGCATGGTCGCGGGCGCGAGCGGCCCGGCCTCCCGCCTGCGGGCGAACTCCGGTGACGGTGTCCCCACCGGCCCGGGAACGATGTCCGGCCAGGTCACTTTCCGATCAGGTCCGCCGGTCATACCCAGCCCTCCGCGATCCCGGGACGCCCACACCACGTCACCCTGCGTGGAACGTACGCAACGGGGCGAGACCCGTCAACAGGGGCCGAGGTCGTGCCAGACCCAGCGGGCGGTGGCCGGGTTGGCCAGCTTGGTCCACCAGCGGGCCTGGTACACGCGGCCGTCGTGGGAGACGCGCTTGTCCTTGCCGTACAGGGTGTGCGGACGCCAGGCCGGGGCGGTGCAGGCGGGCGGGTAGGGGCCGCCGGTGACCGCGGGGAGGTCGTAGGACCAGCCCGCCTTGCGCCACTGCGGGATCACCTGCTCGTAGGCGGCGATGGTCGGGTCGCGGTCGCCGCCGCCGTCGTGGGAGAGGATGACGGCGGTCGGCTTGAGCTGGGCGTTCAGCCGCTGGATGATGACGTCGCTGGGCGAGCCGTCCCAGTCGGTCGGGTCCACGGCCCAGGCCAGCGCGGTCATGCCGAGGTCGGCGGCGGTCCGCGGGGTGACGCCCCAGGCCCCGTACGGCGCGCGGAAGTACCGGATCGGCAGGTCCGGATCGCCCGCGGCGGCGCGGATCTCGTCGTTGGTGGCGGTCAGGTCGGCCTGGATCCGCTCAGGGGTCCAGGTGGACATGAAGTCGTGGTCGTAGCTGTGGTTGCACAGCGCGTGCCCGTCGGCGGCGATGTCGCGCACGAGGCCCGGGTTGGCCTTGGCCTGGCTGCCGATCAGACAGAACGTCGCGCGCACGCGCAACCGGCGCAGCAGGTCGAGCAGTTTCGGGGTGTAGAGCGCCGAGGGGCCGTCGTCGAAGGTGAGCGCGACGACCTGGCCGCCGGTCCGGGTGGTCCTGACGAGCTCGCCGGTGGGGCCGTCGGCGTACGCGGGCGCGGCCGGGGTCAGTGACAGGGCGGTGGTCACGCATGTCGCGAGTACGCGCAGTCGCATGGCGAGGGCCTTTCGCTGGGGGGAACGAGGCGCTCAGAAATCTGAATAGGAAAGCTTCCTAACTATAAGCGGCCAAGCGATCTCCGGCCAGAGGGCTTCTGGGCCGGGGAACCACCTTGATCGACGGCCGGGTTCGGGAGAGGCTCGCGGGTGAAGGAGGTGGGATCGTGCGGCAGGGAAGCTACCACTATCAGGCGGTCCGGGAACGTGGTCTGGGCCGCCGGTGGCGATTAGCGGTCAAGAAGGAGCGACTGTGCCTGGTGGTCTCCGGCAACGTGTACAACAACGCGCCCGGCACCGAGTACATCTGGATCGTGCCCGCGGCGCCCGGGGGCGGCGGGCTGGCCGTGGAGGCGCTTGAGCACGTCGCCCGGACCGACCTCGACGAGGAGGAACTGAACGAACCCGACCAGGACCACGTCCGCCGCGTCCTGGACTTCGTGCGGTGGGGCATCTTCGGCGACGAGCCCTTCTACGCCGCCCCCGAGCCGGTGCTGTCAGCGCATCGCGCGGCGCTGGAACGACCGGCCCGGTTCGACCAGGGCGACATCGTCCACGACGGTGACGACGCCTACATCGTGATCTCCGGGCGGGCCTTCAACACCGTTCCGGAGACCGGCGTCATCTGGACCATACCGATCGGCCCGGAGAACACGCTCCACCCCGAGCGGGTCTTCGCCTTCGACACCGGCCGCCTCGACACCCCGCGACACTGTATCCCCCAGGAGGACTTGCGTGCCCTGCTGGAGGTGATCCGCCGGATCCTCGATTGACGGTGCTCCTATGGACGCAGGGAGTCGATCACCAGGCCGAGCAGTCGTACGCCCCGGTCCGGCGGGTCACCGGGCTCCGCGGACAGGAACACGCCGAACAGTAGCGAGGTGATGTCGTCGGGATCGACGTCCGCGCGCAACGAACCCGTCCGGGCCCCCTCGGCGAGGATTGCCGCGATGGCGCCGGTGATGCGCTCCCGGGTGGCGGGCGTGGCGATCCGCCCCGAGGCCCAACCGGCCCGCAGTGTGTCGATCATGCTGTGCTTCGTCGCGACGAAGGCCGCGTAACGCTGGATCCACTCGCGTAGCGCGATCTCCGGCGGGAACCGCGCGAGCAGGACGGGCACGGCGGTGGTGACATCGTCGAGTTCGGCGGAGTAGACCGCCTCGACCAGTGCCTCGCGGGTGGGGAAGTGGCGGTAGAGGGTGCCGATCCCCACACCGGCCTCACGGGCGATGCCCTCCAGCGGGACGGCGCCGTCGGCCGCCGCGAAGGCCCGGCGCGCGGCGGCGAGCAGGTTGTCGCGGTTGCGCCGCGCGTCGGCGCGGGCGGGCCGGGCGGCCCTGGGGGGCGCCGGTTCTTCGGAAGTCAAAACGGAGGCACCTCCGGTAGTGCTACAGTCGGCGTTACGGAGGCTCCTCCGTTTTCTCTTTTGCTACGAGAAGGGTAGCCCTCATGCTGGGTACCGGCACCTCGTCCACCGACCTGACCGCCGCCGGCTTACCGCGCGCCGGGGGCGCGTCCACGCTCGCCGGGCGGACCGTCTCACGTATCGGATTCGGGGCGATGCAACTGGAGCGGCTGCAGGGTGATCGCCGCACCGCCCTCGCGCTCGTCCGCCGCGCCGTCGAACTGGGCGTCGATCACATCGACACCGCGGACTTCTACGGCAACGGCTTCGTCAACGAGGTGATCAGGGAGGCGATCCGGCCCGGCGACGGGGTCCTCGTCGTGACCAAGGTCGGCGGCGCGCCGAATCCGGACGGGCCCATCCCGGTCCGCCCCGCGCAGCGGCCCGAGGAACTACGGGCGAGTGTCGAGGACAATCTGCGCGGCCTTGGGCTGGACCGGCTGCCGATCGTGAACCTCCGGCGGCTCGACATGGGGCCGGGGCTGATCGCCGAGGGCGACCAGGCGGTCGGCCTGGACGATCAGCTCGCCGTGCTGACCGCGCTGCGCGACGAGGGCAAGATCGGCGCGATCGGGCTGAGCAACGTGACCTTCAGCATGCTGCGCCGGGCCCTTCCCGCGGGCATCGTGTGCGTGCAGAACGCCTACAACCTGCTGACCCGTGGTGATGACGACATGCTCGTGGCGTGCGTCGCCGAGGGCATCGCCTGGGTTCCGTTCTTCCCGCTCGGCAGCACGTTCGCGGAGCTCCCCAGCGTGGCCGACGAACCGGCGGTCCGGGCGGTGGCGCGCTCCCTCGGCCGCACCCCGGCACAGGTCGGCCTGGCCTGGCTGCTCAGGCGCTCCCCCAACGTGCTGCTCATCCCCGGTACGGCCGACGCGGGCCACCTCGCGGAGAACGTCGCCGCGGCCTCGATCACGTTCGACGCGGACACGCTCGCCATGCTCAACGCCGTCCCGTCCCGGTCGGCCGACGTACCGCTGCGCTGACCGCCCGGCGGGCGGCGGTGCCCGGGATCAGGTGAAGCCGAGGCGGGCCAGGGGCTCGATCAGTTCGCGCTCCTCGTAGGACAGGTGGGACAGCAGCGTGTCGGTGAGCAGATCGACCGCCGATCGCAGGTCGTCCCGGCCGCCGGGGGTGGTCATGTGGGCCACCAGCGCACGGTCGATCTCCTCAAGGACCCCGTGGATCGCGTGGTGTTCCCGCTCAAGCCGATCGACCACGGGCGCGAGCCGTGGGTCGGCGCGGCGCAGGTACGGGAACAGCGCCTGGTCCTCCAGGGTGTGGTGGGCGGCCACGATGCTGCAGTAGGAGGCGCAGTAGGCGCCGAGCCGCCAGGCGTCCTGCCGCATGGTCATCGTGTTGATCTCCGAGCGGGCGGTCGCGGGGTCCGTGGCGCCGGCGATGACCTGCTCCATGAGGGCGCGCACCTGGGCGAGTTCGTGGCGCAGGTGGTCGTGGACGTCGATCAGCTGCCGGCCGCTCGCCTGCTCGTGGGGGGTGTAGTGGCGGTCCGGGTCCGGCGCGGGGCCGGTGGGCCGGGTGGCCTCGTCCCAGACGCGCCGGTCGCTCAGCCGTACGCCGTCGTCAGGGGTCGGCGAGACCGCGAACGGCGTACGCGGCACCTTCCCGGGCATCCGCACACGCTGCTCAGGCCCGCGATCGTTCATCTCACGCGACTCCGGCCGCCACCTGCGCCGCCAGGAACTCGCCGTGCCTGCGGGCGGAGCGGTGCGCCGCCGCCAGCGACTCGGCGGCCAGGCCGCGCAGCGGGGCCAGCGCGGGGTTGACCTCGGCCAGGGTCAGCTCTGCCTCGCTGACCTGGAGGTTAAAGCCGAAGACGTCCTGGAGCATGCGGACCAGCCAGGGGGTGGAGTGGTCCCAGCCCCACCTGGGCGTGCCCGGTCCGTAGCCGCCGCCGCGCGCGGTGACCAGTACGGCGGGCTTGCCGGTGAGAGCCCTTTCCGCGCCGGGGGCGAAGCGGGGGTCGGTGAGCACCAGGTCGGTCCAGGTCTTGAAGTGCTGGGAGGGCCCGAAGTTGTAGAGCGGGACCGCGAACAGGTAGGCGTCGGCCTCGACCAGCTCGTCCGCCAGCTTCGCGGCCAGCGCGCGGGCCTGGTCGGCCTCGTGCAGCGGCGGCGGCGGGGAGCCGACCAGGCTCTGCCAGGCGGAGGCGGGGACCGGGTCGGTACGCAGGTCCCTGCGGGTGAGTGTGCCTTCCGCGTGTGCCTCGCGCCAGACGCCCAGCACCGTGTCGGCCACCTCCCGGGTGACCGACCCCTCCGCGCGGACGCTCGCGTCGATCCTGAACAGGCGCATGCCGGTTCCTCTCGTCATCGCCAAAGTGTGTTGCCGTGTAGATATGTTGTATAGCAGAAGATCGGCGAAACAGAAAATGCTAGGATGAACGCATGGCGGACGAAACTCTGGTCGAAGGGGATCTCGGCTGGATGCTCGGCGCGTCCTTCCGCGGCTACGCCAAGGCGGCGGGCCATGTGCTGAGCGGCATCCCGGGCGGTCCCCGCGGCTACCAGCTCCTCACCGAGGCCACCAGTGACACCCCCGCCAACCAGGGCACGCTCGCGCAGCGGCTGGGCATCGACCGCACCGTCCTGACGTACCTGATCGACGACCTGGAGCAGGCGGGGCTCGTCGAGCGCCGCCCCGACCCGGCCGACCGCCGCCAGCGCCGCATCGTCGCCACCGCCAAGGGCCGCGCCCTGCGCGAAGACCGCCACACCGCGCTGCGCGCGATGGAGGCCTGCCTGCTCGCGGTCC
This sequence comes from Spongiactinospora rosea, assembly GCF_003315795.1. GTDB lineage: Bacteria > Actinomycetota > Actinomycetes > Streptosporangiales > Streptosporangiaceae > Spongiactinospora > Spongiactinospora rosea. The sequence goes on along the minus strand of NZ_QMEY01000002.1, from coordinate 574,801 downwards.
TCGGCGAGGACGCGAGCACCTTCCAGGCCCTGCTGTGCACTCTGGCCCGCCACCTCAACTCCGCCGACCACCACATCGACCTCTGCTCCATCGCCGAAAGCCTCGACGACTCCCCGCGATAGCCGGACCGGGCGCGATTGGAACGTTCCAATCCCGCGCGAAAATGAAAGACGGGGCCCGAGGAGAACCCCGGACCCCGTAGTACTAGACGCTTTGGGGGAGGCCGTGTTTGAGGGCGGTGGTGAGGCGGACGACGCGGTGGGCCTGGTGGCGGGCGGCGGCGCGGGTCTGGTCGCCGATCGGGTTGGTGCCCTTGACGGTGGCGTGGGAGGTGCCGTACGGGTTGCCGTCGGTGAACTTCACCGGGTCGGTGTAGCCGGGGGCGACGATCACGCCGCCGAAGTGGTGGATCGACGTGTACAGCGCCAGCAGGGTGGACTCGTGGCCGCCGTGGTGGGTGGAGGTGGTGACGAAGCCGCTGTAGACCTTGTCCGCCAGCCCGCCGCGCCCCCACAGCCCGCCCAGCCCGTCGATGAACTGCTTGAGCTGCGCCGACACGTTGCCGAACCGGGTCGGGGTGCCGAACAGCACCGCGTCCGCCCACTCGACGTCCTCCGGCGTGGCGGCTCGTTCGGTCATGCCTTCGACCACGCCGAGCAGCCGTACCTCCGCGCCCGCCTTCTCCGCCGCCTCGGCCATCTCTTTGGCGATCTCGGCGCAGTGCCCGGTCGCGGAGTAGTAGATGACGGCCAGCCGTACCGGGGCGCTCATGACACCGCCACCAGGTCGCGGACGTGGCGGGCGTAGGCCGCGGCCAGCCGGCCGCCGGCCTCGGCGGTGCTGATCAGTACCGCCATGTTGGCCTCCGCCGTACGCCCTCCGGTCAGCTCGTCCACCGCCCGCATCAGGTACTTGGTGATCGCGTTGCCGCTCACCCCGTCCCGCCGCGCGGTGACCAGCGCCTGCTCGATGGCCGCCTCCGCCTCGTCCCGGTCGATCGCGTCCTCCTCGCGCGGCGGGGTCGCGATGACCACGCCGCCCGCGCCGCCCAGGGCCCAGTGGTGGTCCACCGTCCGTGCGATGACGTTCTCGTCGTCGATCCGGTGCGGCGAGCGCAGCCCGCTCGACAGGCAGTAGAAGGCCGGAAAGTCGTCCGACCGGTACGTGATCAGCGGCACGCAGTGCGTCTCCAGGAACTCCAGGGTGAGCTTGAGGTCCAGGATGTTCTTGGCCCCCGCGCACACCACGGCCACCTTGGACCGGGTGAACTGCACGAGGTCTGCGGAGATGTCCATCGTGGTCTCCGCGCCGCGGTGCACGCCGCCGATGCCCGCCGAGGAGAAGAACGTGATCCCGGCGAGTTCGGCCGCGACCAGCGACGAGGCGACCGTGGTCGCGCCCGTGCCGCCCCTGGCGAGGATCACCGGCAGGTCCCTGCTGCTGACCTTCGGGATGCCCGGGGTGGACGCGAAGCGGTCGATGTCCCGCTCGCCCATGCCCACGATGATCCGGCCCGCGTCGATGCCGATGGTGGCGGGGACCGCGCCACCGGCGCGTACCGCGTCCTCGACCTTCCGGGCGGTCAGCGCGTTGTCCGGGTAGGGCAGCCCGTGGGTGATGACGTTGGACTCCAGCGCGACGATCGAGTCCCCGGCGGCCAGTGCCGCCGCCACCTCTTCACCGAGGTCGATCGGCAGGGGGGTGTGGGTTGTCACGCGTCACCTCCTTGGTTGATGGTTCTGTTTCATCCGGCGCGCTGGGAAACGCGTTCGCCCGCCGGGACCGGGTCGCTCGTCCGTTTCTTTCTGGGCTGGACCAGCAGGACCGCGAGAATGATGGCCAGCGCCCCGAAGATCTGCACCGGAGTGAGCGCCTGGCCCAGAATGAAGAAGCCCAGCGCGGTGGCCGCCAGCGGGCTCACGAAACCCAGGAACGGCATCACCAGCGCGGGCAGCCGTTCGATTCCGCGAAACCAGATCGAATAGGCGAACAGCGCGCCGACGACGCCCAGATAAGTGAATCCGATGACGTTCTCGCGGGTGAGCGTGGTGGGCAGGTCCTCGGCCAGCAGGGTGACCGGCACGAGCACGACGCCGCCGACCGACAGTTGCCACCCGGTGAACGTGAGCACCCCCATCCCGGGCGGCCGGCCCCACCGCTTGGTGAGGACGATCCCGGCGGCCATGCTGCACGCCCCGGCCAGACCGGCCAGTACGCCCACCGTGTCCAGCGCCGCCTCGGGCTGGAGCACCAGCAGGCCGACGCCCGCCGAGCCCACCGCGCAGGCGATCAGGTGGTGCGCCCGGATGCGGTCCTTCAGCAGCAGCGCGCCCAGGATCAGCACCACCAGCGGCTGGATCGACCCGACCAGGGCGGCCACCCCGCCGGGCAGATGGTAGGCCGCGACGAACAGGAAATAGAAGAAGGCGCCGATGTTCAGCACCCCGACGACGATGGTCCGCAGCCACCAGATGCCGTGCGGCGCCGTCCGGCCGATGGCCAGCAGCAACAGCCCGGCCGGTAACGCGCGCATGGTGGAGGCCAGTAATGGGCGGTCCGGCGGTAACAGCTCGGTGGTGACGATATAGGTGCTTCCCCAGACGGCGGGGGCGAGGGCCGTCACGACCGAGGTGGAGGCGATCCGGTCTTTGAGCATCGCGTCACCTGAAATCCGTGGTGGAGTGGGTGTCGGTACTTTTATGCGCGGCCGTTGATCCCGGAAAACCAGGCCACTCGGGTCACTCAGGCCGCCGTACCGAAATAGCGGTCCCCGAAGTCGCCGATGCCGGGGACCATGAAGGCGTCCTCGTTCAGCCGTTCCTCGATGGAGGAGGTCACGACCCGCACCCGCGGATGGGCGCGGGCCAGCGCCGCCAGGCCCTCCGGGGAGGCCAGCAGGTTGACGAACACGATGTGCTCCTCGCTGACGCCGTGGTCCAGCAGCACCTTGATGGCCGCCCCCGCCGACCCGCCGGTGGCCAGCATCGGTTCGAGCAGCAGTACGTGATGACCGGCGATGCCGGGGGGCAGGTGCGTGTAGTACAGGTGCGGGAGCTTGGTGGTCTTGTCGCGCTGGATGAGGATCTTGCCGATGCGGATGCCGGGGCACATCGCCCGCAGTTCGGGCTCCATGCTCTCCCCGGCCCTGATCACCGGCACCGCGCACACCTCGGCGGCCTGCCGCAGCCCGGCGTACGTCGCGCCGACCGGCGTGGTGACCTCGTGCTTCTCCACCGGGATCAGCTCCATCGCGGCCTCGAGCAGCAGGCGGATGATCCGGTTGGAGTAGTGGACGAAGTCCGCCTGCGCGGCGTGCCGGTCGCGGATGACGGTGTGCATGGCCCGCAGGTGATCGGTCTGCGGGAGCAGGGTCACGTTGCCAGGGACGCTCATGACACCTGTACCTCGGCGTCCACGTACCGGACCACCTCGCCGAACGTGTCGGCGATCAGCTCGGGCCCGGCCGTCGCCAGCAGTTCCCGCCCGTGCACGCCGTACGTCACCGCCACCGACCCGACCCCCGCCGCCCGGGCCATCAGCAGGTCGTGCGTGGTGTCGCCGACCACCAGCGCGTCCTCCGGCGCCACGCCCAGCGCCTCAAGGATGATCACGCTGGACTCGGCGTCCGGCTTGGGCCGCGTCACCTGGTCGGCCCCGACGACCATCTCGAAGTGGTCGCGCAGGCCCGCGCTGGTGAGGATGTCCATGGCGCTGCGGTGGAATTTGCTGGTCGCCACGGTCAGGGTGACGCCGAGCCCGGCCAGGCGGGCCAGGCCGTCCGCCACGCCGGGGAACACCAGCTCCGCCGCCTTCGGCAGGATCGTGCCCCGGAAGTGCGCCTGGTAGCCCGCCACGAAATCGGCGATGGCGGGGTCGGTGAGCGGCACTCCGGTCAGGTCGCCGAATGCGCGTTCGAGGGGCAGGCCGATCGTCCGGCGGATGGCGGCGGCCTCCCGCTCCGGCAGGCCCGCGCCGGTGAACGTCGCGTTGAACGCCGCCACGATCGCGTTCGGCGTGTCGATGAGCGTTCCGTCCAGGTCGAAGATCACGACTTTTGTCATCAGCGGTATCCAGGCGAGGACAGGGTGAGGGCGCGGGGCCGTGCCGTACGGGACAGGTAGTGGGCGAGCATCCGCTCGGCGTCCGCCCGGAGGCCGGTGAAGTGGCCGAACGCCTCGGCGGCCTGGTGGACGAGCATGCCGCCGCCGTTGATCGTGCGGCAGCCCAGCTTCGCGGCCTCGTGCAGCAGCCGCGTCTCGGCGGGGGCGTAGATGAGGTCGGCCACCCACTGGCCGGACCGCAGCAGCCGCGGCGAGAACGGCACGCCGGGGTGCGCGGCCATGCCGATGGGCGTGGCGTTGACCACGCCGTCGGCCCGCGAGATCAGCGCCGCCAGGTCGGAGGTGAGGCCCGCGTGGACGCGCGAGCCGCCGAACCGGCCGTCCATCTTCCTGGCCAGCAGTTCGGCCCGCCGGGGGTCCACGTCGGCCACGGTCAGCCGCTCGACGCCCAGGTTCAGCAGCGCGTACGCGACCGCGGCCCCCGCGCCCCCGGCGCCCACCAGGACGACCTCGCCGAGGCCCGCGCCGGGCAGCCCGTGCGTCAGGCCCCGGGCGAACCCGGCCCAGTCGGTGTTGTGGCCGATCGCCCGCATCCCGCCCGCCCCGCGCACCCCGTCGAAGACGACGGTGTTGACCGCGCCGATGGCGTCGGCCTCGGGGGACAGTTCGTCCAGGTGGTCGAGCACGGCCTGTTTGCAGGGGTGGGTGATGTTGAGGCCGGAGTACCCCATGCGCAGGGCCTCGGCGAGCAGGTCGGGGGTCCGGTCGGGCCCGAGCCCGAGTTCGTCGATGTCGATCAGCCGGTAGACGAGCCGCAGCCCGTGGTGCTCGGCCTCGTGCTCGTGCAGCGCGGGGCTGAGCGAGCCCTGGATGCCCGCTCCGATCAGCCCCGCGAGCACCGAGTGCGTGCCCTCAGCCATCGTGATCACTCCTTGCCGTGAACGTGGACGTCGCGTCGAGTTCGACGAGGTGGTGGGGCGGTTCCCCGATGACCGCGAGCGCCGCGACCGCGGGACCGAGGAACCGCCCGGCGGGCCCGCGCAGCGTCACCATGGACAGGCTTTCCGGGTCCGGGCCCTGTTCCCAGCGGATCACGCGGGGGTCCTCCCTCGGCCCGGACACCTCGATCCTGCGCATGGGCACCCGCAGGCCGTCCCCGGTGGCCTTGAGCAGCGCCTCCTTCCTGGTCCAGTACGTCAGCAGGGCCGCGCGCCGGTCGTCCGGCGGCAGGTCCCGGTAGAAGGTCTCCTCCCCGGGGGCGAGGACCATCCCGGCGACCGCGTCGCCGTCCAGCAGCGCGGCGCCGTCCTCGACGTCCACGCCGATCGGCGTACGCCGGGCGACCGCGCAGACCACCAGCGCGTCGGTGTGCGAAAGGGAGATCTCCAGCCCGGAGCCGCCGGGGATCGCGGGCTTGCCGTGCGGCTTGCCGCAGGTGGCGCACCGCCGGTCCACGGCCACGCGCTCGGGCGGTACGCCCAGGTGGTGGCCCACCGCGGCCCGGATCAGCGCGGTCCCCAGCACGAACCGGTCCCTGGCGGGGGCCCGGCGCATCGCGGCGAGCCGCGCGGCCTCCTCGGCGCTCATCGCGTTCCTGGCGAGGTAGGACGCGGCGAGGTCGGGCCGCACCCGCGTCCACCACACCCACACCTCCCCCTGCGCCGGCAGGCGTCCGGGAGGCGCGGCCCCCGTGGGCACCGGCAACTGGATCTGCGCCATGTGCGTCTCCTATCCGTCGTCGTCCCCGGCGTGGGCGCGGGCGGGCGGGAAGATGCCCGCGCCCACGGTCCGGTGGCGGGGTGGGCCCGTCAGACGGTCACCACGGCCCGGCCGGCGACCGCCACCCGCCCGGTGCCGGCCCGCTCGACCAGTTCGTCCAGCTCGGCGTACCGCTCGCGGAGCTTGCGCTTGAGCACCTTGCCGGTCACGCCGACGGGCAGCGCGTCGATGATCTCCAGCACATTGACGGAGGGGTGCCCCGCGGCCTTGAGCGCGACGTTGGCCGCGTCCAGCACCTGCTGCGGGTCCACGGCGTCGCCCTCGGAGGTCGCCGCGGCCACGGCCACGGTCTCGCCGCCGAGCCGGGCGGCGACCACCGCGACGTCCTTGATCTCGGGGACCTCGGCCAGCAGGGTCTCCTCCATCAGCACCGAGTACCCCGGCCCCTCGGCCGTCTCGATGGTGTCCACGGCCCGGTCCACGTGGTAGAAGTTGTTGTCCGCGTCCCGGTAGACCATGTCGCCGGGGCACCAGTAGCCGCCGAGCCTGCTGCGGTAGGTGGTGTCGGCGTCGTTCCAGTAGCCCGCGGTGATCGCCGGTCCGGCCGCGCCGAGCAGGCCGATCTCGCCGACCTCGCAGGGCGTGCCGTCCTTGCGCAGCACGGCCACCTCCGAGACGCCGACCGGCTTGCCCACGCAGCGGTCGTTGCGCTCCGAGGCCAGGGTGGTGACCTTGAGCAGCACCGCCCAGCCCAGCTCGGTGGTGCCGAGCCGGTCCAGCCAGGCCGCGGGGGCCAGCCCGGGGCCGCGCAGCGAGAGCACCTTGCGGATGTGCTCGTAGTGGACGGCGTCGGCGGTGGTCACCCAGTGGCCGACCGAGTCCAGCGCGCCGGGCTCCAGGCCCAGCCCGGCCAGGTCGCTGCAGGTGTGCCCGAAGCCCATGACCGCGGTGGGCCGGTACGTCCGGATGGCCTCGACCAGTTCCTCGGGGGAGGGGTCGAAGGCCGGGATGATCGGGGTCCCGGCGAAGATCGCGTAGGTGGAGTAGTGGATGTTGCCGAGGTGCGACTGCGGCATCGCGGTGAGCATGACCGCGCCCGGCACGAGCGTCGGGTCCTCGGTGGTGAGCCGGAACTTCGGCCCGGAGACGCTGGAGCGGTGGGTCTGCGTGACCGGCTTGGGCAGGCCAGTGGTACCGGACGAGTGCATGATCGACACCGGGTCGTCCGGGGCGTGCTTCCAGCGCGCCTCCGCGGGCAGCTCGGCGGCCGGGGGCGCGGGCAGCTCCTCGCTGAGCTGCACCCACTGGACGCTGGTCAGGTCGCCCAGCTCGTCGCCCAGCCGGGCCAGGTGCTCGCGGTCGGTGTAGAGGCCGACCGGGGTGGTCTTGGCGATCAGCGAGACCGCGATCTCCCGCGGCGACTTGCTGTTGACCAGCAGCGCGATGGCGCCGATCGAGGCGAGCGCGCAGTAGTGAACGAAGTAGGCGAACGAGTCGCGCATGTAGACGCCGACCCGGTCGCGGGGCTTGACGCCTTTGTTCAGATACCAGACCGCCCAGCTCTGGGCGAGTTCATCCAGTTCCAGCAGGTTGAAATCGGTCTGCTCTGAGCCGTCCGGCATGGTGATCGGGATGGCGGAGCGGATGAACCGCGCCTCCGGGTGCGGGTTGAACGCGATGGCCGAGGCCAGCAGGTTGCCCCCGCCGACATCGGGCTTCGCGGCGAACTCCCGGCGTTGCTCCATGTTCAGCAGCGCCTTCTCTGACAACGTCATGGTCTTACCTTCCAGAAGCGGGATTGACGGACTCCAGCGAGCGGGCGCGTTCACGCAGCGCGGTCCGGTCGAGCTTGCCGACGCCGATGACGGGCAGCGCGTCCAGGACCTCAAGGCGTTCGGGCAGCTTGTGCCCGGCCAGCCCGCACGAGGTCAGGTACCTGCGCACGGCCAGCAGATCGGGCGGCTGCGGGCCGGCGGGCACCACGAAGAGGCAGACGGTCTCGCCGTACACCGGATGCGGGGCGGGCGCCACACCGGCCGCCGCCACCTCCGGCATCTGCCTGACGAACTCCTCCAGTTCCTCGGCGCAGACCTTCTCTCCGCCGCGGTTGATCAGGTTCTTGACCCGGCCGGTGACCTGGACGTTGCCGTCCGGAAGCAGCTTCACCAGGTCGCCGGTGCGGTAGAAGCCGTCGGCGGTGAACGCCTTGGCGGTGGCCTCCGGGTCGCGGTAGTAGCCGGCGATGGTGTACGGCCCGCGGGTCAGCAGTTGGCCCACCTCGCCGGGCGGCACCGGCCGCTCGTCCTCGTCCACGATCGTGATCTCGTCGTGCGGCGTGGCCGGGCGGCCCTGGGTGCCGAGGATGGTCTGGATCGGGTCGTCCAGCCGGGTGAAGTTGGTCAGGCCCTCGCTCATCCCGTACACCTGTTGCAGCGTGCAGGGCAGTACCTTGACCGCCTGCTCGGCCAGGTCCGGGTCCAGCTTGGCCCCGCCGACCTGGAGCACCTTCAGGCTGGACAGGTCGTACCGCTCGCCGCGCAGCACCCCCAGCCACTGCGCGACCAGGCCGGGCACGGCGGCGGTGTGGGTGACCCGCTCGCGCTGGATCAGCTCCAGCGCCCGGCGCGGGTCCTCCGGCCCGGCCAGTACGACGGTGCCGCCGGCCGAGAGCGTGCCGAGGATGCCGGGGTAGGCGAGGGTGAAGGTGTGGGTGCCGGGCAGCACCGCCATGTAGACGGTGCCGGCGTCCACGCCCGCGACCTCCGTGGTGGTGCGCACCACGTAGCCGTAGTCCTCGTGGGTGCGGACCATCACCTTCGGCGGGCCGGTGGTGCCGCTGGACAGCAGCATCAGCGCGGGGTCGGCGGCGTCCGCGCCGGGCGGCGGGACATCCGGCCCGGGTTCGGGGGCGCACAGCCGGACCAGGTCCGACGGCCCCTCGCCCCCGCTGATCAGCACCGTGGCCAGCCTCGGGTGCCGCCCGCGCAGCTCGGCCACCATGGCGGGGTGGTCGGCGCGGCGCTGCCTGGCGGGCACGGCGATGGCGGTGGCCTGGGTGAGTTCCAGGATGCGGTCCAGCTCGTACGCGCGCAGGGACGGCAGCGTCAGCACCGGCGGCGCGCCGAGCCGCATCAGGGCCAGCACCAGCACGACGTACTCGATGGTGTTGGGAAGCTGCACGACCACCGGATCGGGCCCGGACACGCCGAGTTCGCGCAGCCGCCCGGCCGCGCCCTCGACGGCGGTGGCCAGCTCGCCGTAGGTCATCCGGCGGGCCCCGTACACCAGCGCCACCGCGCCCGGACGGGTGGCCGCCTGCCGCAGGATCACCGCGTCCAGCGTCTCGGGACGCCACAGCCCCAGCTCGCGGTAGCGGTCGGCGGCGGGCACCCGCGGGATGTCGAGCCGGGGCCTGTCCCGCGCCTTTCGGACCAGCTCGGCCAGTTCTTCCAGCCGGTAGTCCTTGGCGTCCCACAGGTCCACCCTGACCCCGAACCCGCGGTCCAGCTCCAGTTCCAGCTCGGTGGTCTCCACCGAGCTGAGTTCCAGGTCGGCGCGCAGCCGGGCCTCGGGCGTGATCTCGTCACGCGTCACGCCGAGGCTCTGCAGCACGTCGCGGAGGACGTCAACACTCATGACGGTTCGGCTCCCGCTCAGGGTCACAGCCGGGCCAGCGAGTCCTTGACCGTGGCCACCACCGAGTCCAGGACGTCGGGCGTGTGCGCGGTGCTCAGGAACCACGGCTCCAGCGGGTTGGGGTGGAAGTACAGGCCGGCCCGCTGGCACAGGATCTGGAGCCTGCGGTGGGCGGCGAAGTCGATCAGCGGGACGGCCGCGTCGTAGTCGGACTCGGTCTCCTGCGGCCGGGTCAGCAGCGCCACCGACAGCACCGAACCGGCCCGGGTGATCCGCACCGGACGCCCGGCCTCGGCGAAGACGTCGGCCAGCCGCTGCTCGGCGTACGAGGACAGCACGTCCAGCGTGCCGTACACCGACGGGTCGCCGGTGAGCTTGGTCAGCATCGCCACCACGGCGGACATCGCCGCGTGGTTGCCGGAGAACACCCCGGCGTGGAACGCCTCGTTGCGGGCCAGCGGGGCCATCAGCTCCCGGCTGCCGCCGAACGCCGCGACCGGGAAGCCGCCGCCCAGCACCTTGGACACGATCGTCAGGTCCGGCTGCACGCCGAGCAGGCCCTGCGCGCCGCTCAGGCCGACCCGGAAGCCGGTGATGACCTCGTCGAACACCAGCAGCGCGCCGTGCCTGGCGGCGAGGTCGGCGATCTTCTCCACGAAGCCGGGCAGCGGGTGGACCATGCCGGCGTTGCCGCAGATCGGCTCCAGGATGACGGCCGCGATCTCGGTGCCGTGCGCGGCGAACAGCGCGTCCAGCGCGGCCACGTCGTTCCAGGGGAGCTGGTAGGTGAAGTCCAGCGCGCCGGGGATCATGCCGGGGGCGCCGGGCACCGCGCCGGTCGGGTCGGTGCCGTTGTTGGTGATCGCCGACTTGCGCAGGACGGTCTCGCTCCACCCGTGGTAGTGGCCCTCGAAGGTCACCACGCGGGCGCGGCCGGTCAGGTGGCGGGCCAGGCGCAGCGCCGAGGTGATCGCCTCGGTGCCGGAGTTGGCGAACCTGACCTGCTCGATGGAGGGCACCGTGGCCGCGATCAGCCCGGCGGCCTGGTGGTCCAGCCGGTGGGTGATGCCGGTGATCGCGCCCAGCCGGAGCTGCTGGGCCACCACGCCGAGCACGTCCGGGTCGGCGTAGCCGAACAGGTGCGGGCCGTACCCCATGTTCACGTCGATGAGTTCATTGCCCTCGACGTCCCACACGCGACAGCCCGCCGACCGGTCCAGCACCAGCGGATCGGTGACGCCCATGTTGCGCATGTTGCTGCTGCCGCCGCCGGCGATGACCGCCCTGGTGGCCTCCAGCAGTTGCTCGCTCGTCGCATGCGTGAGGTTGACAGAGGTCTGCGTCATGACTTAAAGCTCCTCATCGGGATGGTGACCTGCACGTGGTCGGGGTCCGGCGGGATGGCTTCGAGGTCGGCCTGGAAGAGCACCAGGTCGCCGCGGCGTTCGGCCTCGGTGAACCGGTTGAACTTGTAGGTGATGAGCATCTGGCGGTTGCGCCCGGTCTGGACGAACTCACCGAGCAGCCGCGCGCCCGCGTCGCGGGCCAGCCGCTTGATGTGGTTGATCAGGATGGTGCCGACACCGCGCGACATCACCCGGCAGGACATCAGCAGCAGCTTGATCGTCCAGTCGGTCTCGGCCTTCTCGATCAGCGCGAGGCCGATCGTGCCGTAGGGCCCGTACCGGTCCTCCAGCGCGGCGGTGAGCAGCAGGTGCCGGTCTGAGTCCAGGAAGGACTCCAGCTCGGCGTAGGAGTAGGTGTAGCCGGTGGTGTTGAGCTGGTTGGTGCGCAGCGTCAGTTCCTCGGCCCGCTGGAGGTCGTCACGCCCGGCCTCCTTGATCGTGAACCGCATGTCCAGGCTGCGCAGGAACGCGTCCTGGGCGCCGTCGAAGTCCGCCTCGGCGGTCTTCCGGTGGTGGTCGGCCTGGTACATCTGCCGCCGCCGCCGCGAGTCGGCGGTGACGAACCGCTGGGTGAACTCCGGCATGCCGGGAATGTCGGCCACCTGGACGGCGTCCAGGGTCAGCACCTCCGGCAGCGCGAACGCGACCTCCTCCCGCTCGAACGGCTGGTCGTCCACGAACGCCAGCGTGTCCACGCCGATGTTGATGTCGGCGGCGATGGCCTTCACCGACGCCGACTTGGGCTGCCAGCCGATCTGCGGGTACAGGAAGTACTCCTCCAGCCCGAACTCGCGCAGCTTGGCCAGCGCCGGCTCCGGCTCGTTGCGGCTGGCGATCGAGTGCAGCACGCCCCGCTCGTCCAGGGCCTTGAGGGTGGCGACGGCGTGCGGGAAGGGGCGCACGTCGTCGCCCTCCAGCAGCACGCCGTCCCACAGGGTGTTGTCCAGGTCCCAGACCAGGCACTTGACCGGCTTGCGGTCGCTCATGATCGCTTCTCCTCGTACGGCACCAGGCGCGCGATCATGGTCTGCTGGATCTGGGTGCTGCCCTCGATGATCTCCATGACCTTCGCGTCTCTGAACAGTCGCTGCGGGGAGCCGTCCGGGTCGCAGCCGTAGGCCCCGTGGATCTGCACGGTGTCCGAGGCCGCCCGGAACGCGCTGGTGGAGGCCCAGTACTTGGCCATCCACACGGCGGCGACCGCGGTGGGCGCGCCGCTCTGGACCAGCTCCCCGGCCTGGAGGCAGAGCAGCCGGGCCGCGGACACGCCGGTCGCCATGTCGGTGATCAGCCGCTGCACGAGCTGGTGGTCGAAGACCGGGCCGCCGAACGCCCGGCGTTCCCTGGCGTGCCCGAGGGACAGCTCCAGGCACGACTGGGCCAGGCCCACCGAGCCCCAGGCCACGCTGTACCTGCCCACGTCCAGGGCCGCCGCGGCGATCGGGGCCAGCCCGAACCCCGGACGGCCGAGCAGCGCCGAACGCGGCACCCGGCACTTGTCGAACCGCAGCTCGGCGAGCATCGAGGCCCGGGTGCCGAGCATGCCGTCGATGGGGGTGACGGTCAGGCCGGGGGTGTCCCGGCCGACCACGAAGGCGCTGTGCCGGCCGTTGTGCCGGGCGAACACCAGGAACACGTCCGCGCCCTGGCCGTAGGTGATCCACCGCTTGGTGCCGGACAGGACGTAGCCGTCCCCGTCGTTCTCGGCGACCGTGGCGATCTGGGCGACGTCGCTGCCCGCCTCGGCCTCGCTGAGCGCGAACGCGCCGACCTGCTCGCCGCTCGCCAGCCTGGGCAGCCAGGCCCGGCGCTGGTCCGGGTTGCCCCACCGGGTGACGGCCTGACTGACCATGCTGTGCACGGTCAGCACGCTGCGCACCGAGGAGCAGCCGAACCCGATCGCCTCGTTGAGCAGCCCGAACTCGGTCATGTCCAGCTCGGTGCCGCCGTACTCGGCGGGGATCAGCGCCCCCAGGTAGCCCGCCGCGCCCATCGCGGCGACCACCTCGCGGGGCACCCGGCCCACCTGGTCCCAGGCGTTGGCGTGCGGCGCGATCTCGTCCTCGGTGAACCGCCGGTGGCTCTGCAGGATCTTGTTCTGTACGTCGGTGAGTGAATGCACACCCGCGCGCATGATCCTCTCCCGCGTCAGGTGCCCGCGGGCACGGCCGACTTGGCGGTGACCAGCCGGGCCACCGCGTCGATCGACCGGAAGTTGTCGAACTCCAGGTCCTCGTCGCCCACGGTGATCTGGAACTCCCGCTCCACCATGTAGATGAGCTGCATCACGAACAGCGAGTTGGCGTAGCCGGAGGCGAAGATGTCCTCGTCGTCGGCGAACTCGTGGTCGGCGATGTAGCCGCGCAGAAACTCCCTGACCTTGGCCTTGACCGTTTCCATTGGATTGCCCTCCTACTGGTAGACGTGGAAGCCGCGGCCGCTCTTGCGCCCGTGCAGACCGGCGTCGACGAGCTGCTTCAGCAGCGGGCACGGCCGGTACTTGCTGTCGCCGAACGCCTGGTACAGGCCCTCGATGGACAGCAGGATCGTGTCCAGTCCGATCAGGTCGGCGGTCTCCAGCGGGCCCATCGTGTGACCGAAGCAGCCCTTGAAGATCCGGTCGACCTCAGTGGCGTCGGCCACCCGCTCGTGCACGAGGTAGGCGGCCTCGTTGACGGTGAGCATCAGCACGCGGTTGGAGACGAAACCGGGGGAGTCGGCGACCACGACGCCCTCCTTGCCGATGGCGGCGAGCAGGTCGAGCATGGTCTGGACGGTCTCGTCGGAGGTGTGGAAGCCCCGGATGACCTCCACCATCGGCTTGAGCGAGACGGGGTTCATGAAGTGCGCGCCGATGATCTTGCTGGGCCGGTCGGTCACCCCGCCGACCCGGGTGATCGGGATGCACGAGGTGTTCACCGCGAACACCACGTCCGGCTTGCACACCTGGTCCAGCTCCTCGAAGACCGGGCGCTTGAGGTTCCAGTCCTCGGTGACGTTCTCCACCACGAAGTCGGCGTCGGCCGCGTCGGCGAGCCGGGTGGTGAAGCGGATGCGGGCCAGTACCGCGGCCCGGTCCACGGTGGGCGGCGCGGCCAGCCCGCGCTGCGCGCCCAGCATCCTCTGGAAGCGCAGGTTGCGCTCGATGGTCTGCCGGGCCCGGTCCAGCGCCTGGTCGGTGACGTCCACGAGCACGACGTCGAAGCCCGACTGGGCGAAGACCTGGGCGACCTCGCTGCCCATCACACCGGCGCCGATGACGCCGATCGTGTGGATGCCGCTGTCGTTGTCAGGCATGTTTCCTCCAGTCCGTCGTTACGGGGTGGCGACCGCGCCGGCCGTGCGGAGCACGTCGGCCAGTCCGGCCACGGTCAGTGCGTCGAAGATCGTGCCGATCGGCAGGTCCACGCCGAAGCCCTCGCGCAGCCGGGGCGCGAGCTGGAGCCCGAGCAGGGAGTGGCCGCCCAGCTCGAAGAAGTTGTCGTGGACGCCGACCTTCTCCACGCCGAGCAGTTCCTGCCAGACCTCGGCCAGGGACTCCTCCAGCGCGTCGCGCGGCGCCTCGTAGGGCACCAGCAGGGCGGGGCGCGGGTGCAGGGCGCCGGTCGCGGCGTCCTCGCGGCGCTCGGCCGCGCCGGGGGCCGCGCGGCCGGCCGCCGCCTCCCTGAGCACCGCGTCCAGCGCGCGGGTGCTCACCATGACCTGCGGGGCCGCGCCCGAGGTGAGGATCTTGACGAACGCTGCGGTGCCCTCCTCGGCGCTCATGCCGTGGTCCAGCGCGGCGCGCAGGAACCCGGTGGACTCCGGCCGGTCCTCGTCCGGCAGCGGCGGCAGGTCGTACAGCTCCACCCGGCCGGGCGTGGCGTCGTGCGCCACCCGCAGCCGGTCGTCCAGGTCGTGGACCCGCTTGAGCACGAACCGGTCGGCGTGCACCAGCACGTTCCCGTCCTCGTCCGTGATCGTCACATCGGAGGTGACCGTCTCCTTCCTGGCGCGGTCGCCGTCCAGGTACTCCTGGAAGCTGTAGAGGGAGGCGGTCAGCGGGGCGAACATCCGCAGCCGGCCGTAGTGGATCGGGATGCGGAACTCCTCGGCGTGGTGGACGCCGACGAACGCGGTCGCGATGTCCAGCAGCGCCGGGTGCAGCGGCAGGTCGCCGACCTCGGCGCGGTAGGGGGCGGCGAGGTCGAGCCGGGCCAGGAAGCGGCCGTCCCCGACGTACATCCGGCTCAGGCACTGCGAACGCGAGCCGAAGCCCATCGGGCCGGTGCCGTCCGGGCGGCCGAGATCGCGCATGCCCGCGCGGGCCGCCTCGACGTCCAGCGGGGGCGGGCGCTCGCCGGTCAGCTCGCCGACCCGGCCCGTGGAGTGCAGCTGCCAGCGCTGCGTTCCCGAGCCGTCGTCGTGCGCGCTGACCACCGCGAACGCCGTGCCGTCCGGCGTGCGTTCGAGGACGACGCGGACCTCCTTGGCCGCCGCGTCCGGCACCACGATCGGGGTGTAGAAGGTGACGCCGGTCAGCTCCACGCCCTGCCCGTTGTGACCGGCCGCGTGCGCGTAGGCGGCCCTGACCAGTTCCAGGTGGCCGACGCCGGGCACGACCGGGCGGCCGAGCATCCGGTGCTCGTCCACCAGCCAGGACCGCTCGGGGTGGAAGTGCGCCACGTACACCGACAGGCGGTCATCGCCCAGCCGCCGTTCCAGGAACGGGTGGTCCACCGGCCGGGTGGCCGGGGCGATCGACTTGGCGGCCATGCCGATGTCGCGCCAGGCGTCCCAGTTCACCGACACGGAGTCCGGCTCGCGGGCGGCGAGCGCGTCCAGGAAGGAGTTGGCCGCGGCGTAGTCCACCTGGCCGACGCCGCCGGTGACCGCGATGCCGGAGGAGCAGTGCAGCACGAAGTCCAGCGGCCGCCCGGCGCACGCCTCCCGCAGCGCCAGGGCCCCGGCGACCTTGGGCGCGAGCACCTTGGCCACGGCGGCGGCGTCCTTGAGCTGGATCAACCCCCCGCCGGGGACACCGGCCGCGTGGACGACGCCGTGCAGCGCGCCGAACCGCTCGACGGCCTGCCGCACCACGTCGCCGACCTGGGCGGCGTCGGTGACGTCGGCGGCGGCGAACAGCACGGTGCCGCCGAGCTCTTCGAGCCGGAGCAGCGCCCTGATCCGCTCGGAGCCACCGGCGTTCCACTCGGCGCGCGGCGGCAGCGGGGTGCGGCCGACCAGCACCAGGTTGGCCTGGTAGTGCTCGGCCAGGTGGGCGGCCACGGACAGGCCGATGCCGCCCAGCCCGCCGGTGATCAGGTACGTGCCGCCCTGCCGGAACCGCCGGACGTCGCCGGGGCTCTCCAGGTCGGCGGGCTGGAACGTCTGCCGCAGGCGCAGCCGCCCGCGGATCGCCACCACCTCGGCCCCGGTACCGGCCGCGACGCCCCGGCCCAGCTCGCCCAGCAGCGCCTCCGCGCTCGCCGGACCGGGCTCGCCCAGGTCGACGCTCCGGCAGGTGATCGACGGGTTCTCCAGCGGCCACACCTTGACCGGGCCGAGCGCGAGCGCCTTGGCGGGCTGCGCGTCGTCGCCGGGCACGATGGCGTGCATCTCGCTTGAGACCACGGTGACCTCGACCGGCTCGGTGAGCCGGGTCCCGCCGAGCGCCTGGGCCAGCGCGATCAGGCCGGTCAGGCCGTCGCGGGTGGCCGCCTCGACCGCCTCGGCGGCGAACGGGCCGGCCGGGCGCGGGCCGGTCAGCCACAGGTGGGCGATCCTGGCCGGTACGCCGCCGCCGGCCTCCAGCGCGCGCAGCAGCGCCGCGTAGTCGCCCGCGTCGGCCGGATCGACGGTGAAGGACCCGTCAGGCAGTTCGGCGAACCCGTCGCCCGGCCGGACCAGTATCGGGGTCGCGCCGCGTCCGGCCAGCAGCCCGGCCAGCCTGTCGGCGACCCCTGCGGCGTCGGCGAACAACAGCCAGCGCTGCCCGTCCGCCGCGAGGGGCGGCGCGGGCGGCAGCGACTCCCAGTGCGGGGTGTAGAACCAATCGGCGGGGTTGCGCCGCGCGCCGTCCGGTTCGGTGGGCTGGGCCTGCCGTACGGCGGGGCCGCCCGAGGGCCAGTACCTGCGGCGCTGGAACGGGTAGGCGGGCAGTACGGCCTTGCGCCGCTGCGGCTGCACGCCGTCCCAGTCGGTGTCCACGCCGCAGACCCACAGCTTGGCCGTGGTCGCCGCGATGGACTGCGCGTCCGACGCGGTGTCGCCCGAACCGGGCAGCGAACCGAGCACCAGCGAACCCGCGTCGGCGGTGCGCGGCCTGGACTGCAGGGCCAGCGAGCCGAGCGACTGGCCGACGCCGACCTCCAGCAGCATCCGCCCCGGCTCCTCCCACAGGCGGCGCACGCCGTCCCAGAAGCGCACGGTGTGCCGCAGGTGGCGGGCGTAGTAGGCGGGGTCCTGGGCCTCGGCGTCGGTGATCCAGTCGCCGGTGACGTTGGACAGATAGCGCCGGGCCGGGCGGCTGCGCGGCACGGTGGCGACCAGCTCGGTGAACCGGTCGATGATCGGGTCCATCATGCTGGAGTGGAAGGCGTGCGTGGTGCGCAGCCGCCGGGCGGCGACGCCGCCGGCCTTCAGCCGTTCCTGGACCTCGCCGATCGCCGCGGGCGGCCCGGCGAGAACGCACAGGTCGCGGCCGTTGACCGCGGCGAGCGACACCTCCGGCCCGAGCAGGGCCGTCACTTCAGGTTCGGGGAGCTGCACGGCCAGCATCGCCCCGCCGGGCAGCTCGTCGATCAGCTTGGCCCGCTCGGCGACCAGCCACAGCGCGTCTTCCAGGGTGAAGACCCCGGCCAGCGTGGCGGCGACGAACTCGCCGAGGCTGTAGCCGAGCAGCCCGTCCGGCGTGATGCCGCGCGCCGCCCAGGTCTGGGCCAGCGCGTACTCCAGGACGAACATCGCGGGCTGCGCGTAGCGGGTCTGGTCCAGCGCGGACGCGGCGTCGGCCCGGCCGAGCATGGCGCGCAGGTCCACCTTGCCTGAGCCGTCGCCGCCGGCCCGCCGCCGGTGCGGCGGGAACAGCACCGGGCGCAGGTCGAGCCCGGCGCGTTCGAGCAGGACGTCGAAGCACCGGTCGAGCTGCTCGCGGAACACCGGGTCGCGTTCGTACAGCTCCGCGCCCATGTGCTCGTACTGCTCGCCGAGCCCCGGCAGCAGGAACGCGACCTTGCGCTCGGTGGCGGGCACGGCGAAGGTGAGCACCCGCTGCGGCGTGCGGTCGCGCAGCGCGGCCACGGCGTCGTCGCGGTCGCGTACGGCGAGCGCGCGCCGGTGCGGGAAGGCGTGCCGCCCGGCCTGGAGGGTGCGGGCCACCTGGTCCAGCGGGACCTCGGGGTGGGACTCCAGGTGGTCGGCCAGCCGGTCGGTCGCCGACTCCAGCGCCTCGGGACCGGCCGCCGACAGCGGCAGCACCTGCCACCCGCCGTCCGTCTCGGCAGCCGCGGGCGGTTCCGGGGCCTCCTCCAGGATGACGTGCACCCCGGTGCCGCCCATGCCGAAGGAGCTGACCCCGGCCCGGCGCGGCCCTTCGGAACGCCACTCGGTGAGCGCCGCGGCCACCCGGAAGGGCGACTCGGCGAACCGGATGCGCGGGTTCGGCCGGTCGAAGTGCAGGCTGGGCGGGACCTCCCGGTTCTCCAGGGTCAGAATGGCCTTGATCAGCCCGGCGATGCCCGCCGCCGCGTGCGTGTGCCCGATGTTGGTCTTGACCGAGCCGATCAGGCGGGAGCCCGCCGTCCAGCCCGCCGCGCGGTAGGCGCGGGTCAGGGCGTCGATCTCGATGCGGTCGCCCAGCGGGGTGCCGCTGCCGTGCGTCTCGACGTACCCGATGGTGTCGGGGTGGACGGCGGCGCGGCGCAGCGCGGCTTCGACGATCCGGGACTGGCCCGCCACGCCGGGCGCGGAGAACCCGACCCGCTCGGCCCCGTCGTTGCCCATCGCCGAACCCTTGATCACCGCGCGGATGCGGTCGCCGTCGGCCAGCGCGTCGGACAGCCGCTTCAGCACGACGACGCCCGCGCCCTCGCCGATGACCGTGCCCTCGGCGTCCGCGTCGAACGCCCGGCAGTGGCCGTCGGGGGAGTAGATGCCGCCCTTGTGGTACCGGTAGCCGGGCACCTCGCCGGAACGGATGGTCACCCCGCCTGCGAGGGCGAGGTCGCTGGAGCCGTTCTGCAGTGACTCGCAGGCCATGTGCACCGCGACCAGGGCGGTGGAGCAGGCGGTCTGCACGGTCACCGAGGGGCCGTTCAGGTTGAGCTTGAAGGAGATCCTGGTGGCCAGGTAGTCGTCGTCGGTGGACACCCCGGCCAGGAACGCCTCGGCCGGTTCGGTGAACGTGCCGAGCAGGCCGCGGTAGGCGTTCTTGTAGGCGCCGGCGAAGACGCCGACCCGGCCGGGCGGGCTCTTGGGGTCGTGCCCGCTGTCCTCAAGGGCCTCCCACGCGCACTCCAGCATGACCCGGTGCTGCGGGTCCATCAGCGTGGCTTCCTTGGGGTTCAGCGCGAACAGCCCGGCGTCGAAGGCGTCGGAGTCGGCCACGACGCCCGCGGCCGGCACGTAGTCGGGGCTTTCGATCAGGTGCGGCGGCGCGCCTGCGGCGGCGAGTTCCGCGTCGGTGAAGACCGTGACCGGCTCGGTGCCGGACCGCAGCATCCGCCAAAACTCGGCCGTGCCGGTGGCTCCGGGGAAGCGGCAGGCGGTACCGATCACCGCGATGTCGTGTGCGTCAACGTTTTCGGGCATGACGAAGGCGTCCCTCCGGCCTTTTGCGGGGTTTTCGGCTAGGTGGTCTGGCCTGTCAGGGTGTTCTCGGGCGCAGGCTGTGGCCTGCGGATGGCCGTGACGACGACGAGGCTGGCCGCCAGCGACACGATCGCCAGCGGGATCCACACGCCGTGGCCCAGCTTCACGAGCAGCCAGCCGCCGACGACCGGGCCGATGGCCGAGCCCAGGCCGAAGACGAAGTGGAAGCCGCCCAGGTAGTGGCTCTTGGCCCGCGCGGGGGCGATCAGGGCGGGGTAGGCGAAGATGGCGGGGCCGCCGATGATCTCGCCGATCGACCACACCAGGGTGCCGATGACGATCACCGCGGGGCCCATCGGCAGCGCGTACACCGCGATGCCCGCGCCCATCAGCGCGAAGCTGATCCCGATCGTCACCCGCATCGGCCAGCTCTGGGTGACCCTGGTGGTGAGCAGTTCAAAAGCGATGACGATGAATCCGTTGAGCGAGACGGCCACCGTGTACCAGACGATGTCCACGCCCGACGCCGCAACGTCCAGCGGCAGAGTCGACAGGTACTGGCCGTAGACGACCGTGTGGACCAGCGTGGAGATCAGGTAGACGAGGTACCTGCGGTCGCGGAGCACGTCCAGGTAGCTCCCGGACGCCTCCCCGCCCGCGTCGGTCACCGGCCGTTCGTCCGCCCGGCCGGGCAGCGTGAGCAGGGCCACCACGGCGAACGCCAGCGCGATCAGCGCCTCCCCCCAGAACAGCAGGTCGTACTGCTGGCGCTGGAGGTTGTACAGGCCGAAGCCGATCAGCGGCGCGGCCGTGGCGCCCAAATTGATCCCGAAGCGGGACATGGCGAACACCATGACCTGCCGGTCGTCCGGGGTGAGCTGGGACAGCAGGGTGGCCGAGGCCGGGCGGAACATCTGCGCGGTCAGCCCGGCCAGCGCGACGGCGGCCAGCAGGACGCCGTAGCTGTTCAGGTACAGCAGTGAGGCGATCATCACGCTGGACCCGGCCATGCCGATGACCACGGTGTTCCTGGTGCCGAGGCGGGCGGCCAGCGAGCCGCCGAGCAGGGTGCCGACCATCGCGCCCGCGCCGTACGCGCCGAGCGCGAAGGCGGCGGCGTCCGGGGAGTACCCCTGGGCGGTCAGGTACAGCACCAGGAAGATGTTCAGGAAGCCGCTGAGCCGGTTGACGAAGATCCCGGCCAGCAGCGTCTTGACCGCGATCGGCGACTCCCGCCAGGTCAGCAGGACCGAGCCGGTGCCCGCGCTCATTTCGGGCCTGCTAACGGGCGGGTCTCGACGGTGAGCGCGGCGCGTACCTGTCGTTCGAGTTCGTCCAGCTCGTCCAGGGTGGGCGCGTCGATGAGGAAGCTCGCCACCCGGTCCGCCGAACTCAGCAGCGGGCCCAGCGCCGCGCCGCGGTCCTGCTGCACGAACACCGCGCGCAGCGCGGGCGGGTCGCCGGGCTCGCCCGGCCGCAGCTCCGGCCAGGGCGCGGTGTCGCCGACCCACTCGGGGCCGACGCCGGGCCAGTCCAGCCGTACGTCCAGCAGCTCGCCGGGGGTGTGCTCGGGGTAGACCTCGCGGGCGTGCCGGGCGAGCGGCGGGTAGATCGCGGTCTCGCCCAGCGCGATCCGGACGACCTCGGGTTCGATCGGCCGGCCGGTGGCCAGGTGGTACAGCACGGTGATGCCGTCGCCCGGGGTGCGGGCGGCCACCTCCATCAGGTACGGCGTGCCGTCCTCGGTCAGGCGCCACTCGGAGTGCGCGATGCCGTCCTGGAAGTCCAGTTTCTCCAGCATCCGCCGGTTGGCCTCCAGCAGGACGTCCCGCTCCCGGCCCGGCCGGGCGGTGACGGTGTGGGCCAGTTCGACGAAGGTGTCGGAGTCCTGGTCGGTGGTGCGCTTGAAGGTGACCGACGCGAAGATCACCTTGCCGTCCTGTACCAGGGTCTCCACCGAGTACTCCGGCCCGATCACCTTCTCCTCGACCAGCAGGGTCTCATAATCGGGATACTCGGCCAGCCGCTCGCGCAACTCGGCCTCGTCGTGCGCGGTCCACACGCCCGAGCTGGAGTGCCGCGAGGCGGGCTTGACCACGACCGGGTAGCGGGCGGCCACGGGCTCCCGCGCGCCCGGCGGGAGCACCTGCGAGGCCGGGCTGAACTCGGGCAGGTAGAGCCGCTGGAGGTACTTGCTGCGGCAGGCGCGGGTGGCGCGCAGGCCGGGCGAGCGCAGCCCGAGAGCGTCGGCCACCACGCCGGTCGGCTCGACCATGGTCTCGCCCACCGCGCAGATGCCGACGATGGTGTGCTCGGCGAGCCAGCGCCGTACGGCCGCGATCGAACCGGGCAGGAAGGAACCGTCCTTCTTGACGTCACCCTCGACGAAGGCGAAGTCGGCGATGGCCGTGGCCGGGTTGCCCGGTTCCTCCGCCGCGGCCAGCGCCGCCGCCCGCCCGCTCGCGGGCGTCATGACCAGGATCTTCAGGCCCCGGGCGCGCAGCTCCGAAAGGTACCGCGGGTTGCGGCTGATGACGTGGTACGACCCGGTGAGGACGAACGCCTCGGCTTTCTGGAGTGGCACTGTGGCCTCCTCTCGTGGGTGAGTCAGTACTGCTTCGAAGGGATGAGCCGGTCCCTGACGGCCTGGAGGAGTTCGTCCAGGCCGGGGCCGGTGAGGGTGCCGTAGTGGTCGGCCGCCAGGTCGACCAGGACGGGGGAGCGGCATTCGATGAACGACGGCTCGTCGCCGCGCGCCCGCAGCACGGTCACGGGGGCCGCGACGGGCCGGGCGGCGAGGTCCGCCGGGGTGTACGTGAGGTTGTACGTCAGGCGCACGATCCGGACGATCCGCCGGATGAGGTCGGTGCCCAGCGTGGGGAAGGCCCGCGCGGTGAACTCCACGAAGCCGTCCTCGTCGTGGACCGTGTCCAGGCACTCCTCCAGCAGCGGGCCGCTGACCGAGGCGGCGAAGACCGACCACAGGATCGTCACGAACACGGGGTCGCGGTAGCCGGGGCTGCCGGGCGGGCGGCCGGTCACGCGCGGGCTGCCCGGCGCGACCAGCAGCAGGTGCGCGACCTGCTCCCCGGCCTGTTCCAGCCGGTGCGCCACCTCGTACGCGACCCGCGCGCCGAACGAGTAGCCGACCAGCGTGTACGGCCCGGCCGGCTGCACCGCGCGGATCAGTTCGATGTCGGCCGCCGCCATCTCGGCGATCGACGCGTACGGCGTCTCGCCCTCGTTGATGCCGTGCGCCTGCACGCCGTACACCGGCCGGTCCAGCCCGGCCCGCCCGGCGAGGCCGCGCAGGTTCATCGGGTAGCCGCCCAGCCCCGGCCACATGTACACCGGCGGGCCGCCGCCCGCGCTCTGCAGCGGGATCAGCCGGGACACGGTCCGCCGGTCCGCGCCGATCCGCAGCGCGAGCTGTTCGACGGTCGGGGCCTCGAACACGATCTGGAGCGGCAGCGCCCGGCCGAACTCCCGGTTCAGGGTGTTGACCAGGGCCATCGCGACCATCGAGTCCCCGCCGATGTAGAAGAAGTCGTCGCGGACGGAGACCTCCTCCACGCGCATGATCCGCCGCCAGACCTCGGCGACCCGCCGTTCGGCGTGGGTGCGCGGCGGGACGACCTCCCGGTCCGCGTCGGCGGCGGTGGTGAGGTCCATCGCGGCCAGCGCCCGGGTGTCGATCTTGCCGCTGGGGGTGAGCGGCAGCCGTTCCAGGATCTCGACCCGGCCGGGGACCATGTACTCCGGCAGCAGCGCGACCAGGTCGTCCCTGATCAGCTCCCTGGGGCCCTTCATGTGGACGCTGTCCTCGCGCATGCCCGTGTCACGGACCTGCTCGTCGCTGACCCGGCCGCCGACGCAGAAGTACGACGGGCCGGTCCGCAGGCCCGCGCCGCGCAGGATGGCCGAAAGGCGGGTCGCGGACGGCAGGTCGTGGCCGGACTTGGAGCTGTAGCCCGACGACATGAAGCCGAGGTTCAGGTCGTTCATCTGGAGCCGTTGCAGCGCCCTGCCCAGGTCGATGTACTGGAGCCAGCCGGGGCCGCGGCTGGCGACCATGGAGATGCCGAAGCCCGCCAGCCGGTACACCCGCTGGTTGATCGCGATCACGTGCCTGCGTTCCACGACCTCCTGTGACACGGGCGTGAACGCGCCGCCGGCGTATCGGTACAGGCCCGCCGGCAGCCCGTCGACGCCGCCCGGGTGGGCCTGGACGTAGAAGTCCACGGCGTCGTCGCCGGGCCGGTCCGGCTCGTACCGCACCACCTCGAACGTGCCGAGGTAGTCGTGGCCGGGCCCGCACTCCAGGTGGGCCATGACGCCGGGCGTGTGGCCCGCCGGGCGTACGTCCAGCCCGTGGCCGGGCAGGATCTCCTCCAGCATGCCGACCATGTGGCCGGTCTCGATCTCCAGGACCTCGCCGACGTTGTCGTGGTAGACGTGCTCGATGGCGGGCCGCTTGCCCGCGAAGTGCAGGCGCAGTACGGGCCGCTCGGCGTCGGGGCGGGGCTGGACGCGCACCAGCCGGTGGTGGACCGGGTGGTAGTAGTAGAAACCGGCGTCGAGTCCGGCGATCCCGGCGAGTTCCAGGTAGAGCTGGGTGGCGTACAGCGCGCCCGGCGAGGCGTACCCGTACTTCGGCAGCAGCCGCTCGCCGCTGTGGAACTGCCCGAAGTACCGCAGGATCGCGCCGAGTCCGGCCAGGTCCAGCGCCTCGGGGGAGCGCGGCGGGGCGGCGGGCGTACGCCGGGCCAGCAGCCGCGTCAGGTCGTCCCTGGTGACCCGGCCGCCCTCGTAGAAGCGGTAGGTCTTGCGGGCGAACACCCGCCGCCACTGTTCGGCGGTGGGCTCGCGGCCGGGCAGGTCCACCGCGGGGCGGCCGGCGACCTCGGCGTCCTCCCGGCAGCCGCCGTTGGAGAGCTGGGCGCGGACCTGCAGCCTGCTCGCCTTGGACAGGTGGTGCGCCGAGTGGCGGTCCTGGTCCATCAGGGCCGCTTCCTGGGAGTCCAGCTCGACGAACGCCACGAGCTGGTCGGCGGCGGTGCGCGGGTCCTGCCGGACGATGACCGCCGCGTTGCGCACCCAGTCGTGCGCCTCGATCGTGCGGCTGACCTCGTCCAGCTCCACCCGGAACCCGCGGACCTTCACCTGGTTGTCCACCCGGCCGACGAACTCGGCGGTGCCGTCGGCGGTCCAGGTGGCGAGGTCGCCGGTCCGGTACAGCTTGGGGGAGCCGTGGTCCAGCGGGAACGGGCTGTCGATGAACCGCTCGGCGGTCAGGTCGGGGCGGTTCAGGTAACCGCGGGCGAGCTGGACTCCTCCGATGTACAGCTCGCCGACCTCGTCGATGGACACCGGGGCCAGGGTCTCGTCCAGGATGTAGAAGCGGGTGTTGTGCACGGGCTTGCCGATCGGCACGGTCTGCGGCCCGTCGGCGACGTCCTGCCTGGTGACGACGTGCGCGGAGGCGTTGATGGCGCACTCGGTGGGGCCGTACAGGTTGGTCAGGCCCGCGCCGGGCAGCGCGCCCAGGCAGCGCCGGGCCAGCGGCCGGGACAGCGCCTCGCCGCCGCTGAACACCTGCCGCAGCGAGGTGCACGTGCCCAGCCTGCCGGTCTCCAATAGCGCCTTGAGCAGGGTGGGCACGCACTGCAGGGTGGTGACGCCGTGCTCGATGACCGTGTCGATCAGCCGCTCGGGGTCCCGGTACAGGCCGGGCTCGCCCATCACGACCGTGCTGCCGCAGCCGGTGGCCAGGATCTCCCACTGCGCGGCGTCGAAGCTGATCGGCGTCTTGTGCAGCACGACCCGCCTGCGGTCCAGCCGGTGCACGGTGTTCAGCCAGCGCATCTGGTTGACGATCGCGCGGTGCTCGATCATCACGCCCTTGGGCCTGCCGGTGCTGCCGGAGGTGTAGATCACGTACGCGAGGCCGCCGGGCCGGGCCGCGCCGCGCAGCTCCCACTCCTCGACGGGCTCGCGCCCGGCGGCGAACCGGGCCGCGTCCGCCGGGGTGACCGCGCGGACGTCGGTCAGCTCGGCGAGCATCGGCGCGAGCGCGTCCTGGGCCACGATCAGCTCGATGCCGCTGTCGTCGATCATGTACCGCAGCCGCTCGGCCGGATAGTCCGGCGACAATGGCACGTACGCGCCGCCCGCCAGCAGGATCCCCCACACCGCGATCGTCATGTCGATCGACGGATGGGCGAACAGGCCCACCCTGGCGTCGGTGGCGACGCCGAGGCCGCGCAGGTAGACGGCCATGCCGGCGGCCCGCTGGGCCAGCTCGCGGAAGGTCGGCCGCCGGTCGCCGGAGACGACCGCGACGGTGTCCGGCTGCGCCCAGACCTGCTCCCACAGCAGGTCGGGGAGGCATTCGCCGCCCCGGGGCGCGGTCCTATGGTGGTCTTCTGCGTACGGCAAGCCCGCACGATGCACGATGGCCTCCTTGGTCATCCGGGTGTTCTAGACCTTGGCGTGCGCCAGGCTGGGCGAACGCTCGGCGGCCAGGGCGGTGCGCAGGTAGTACCACCAGGTGATCGCCATGCAGGCCGCGTAGAACAGCAGGAACGCGGCCAGCGCCGGGCCGAGCGACCCCGCCGCCTGGCGGGAGAAGGTGAAGCCAAGGTTGATCAGCACACCGCCCGCCGCGCCGACCGCGCCGACGATGCCCACTGCCGCCGCGGCCTGCCGCCTGGCGGCCCCCGCGCTGCCGCCCGGCCGCGCCCGCTCCTGCGCCGCGAAGATCAGCGGGATCATCCGGTAGGTGGCGCCGTTGCCCAGCCCGGCCAGCACGAACAGCCAGACGAAAGCGCCGAAGAACAGCCAGAAGGCGTCCTGCCGCAGGCTGAGCAGCACCCCGGCCACTCCCGCCGCCATCGCGGCGAACGTCCACAGGGTCACCCTGGCCCCGCCCAGCCGGTCGGCCAGCCAGCCGCCGAGCGGCCGGGACAGCGAGCCGATCAGCGGGCCCAGGAAGGCCAGGCCCACAAAGCCCGCCCGGCCCGCGAACTCCTGCTGGACCAGCAGCGGGAAGGTGAACGAGAAGCCGATGAAGGAGCCGAAGGTGCCGATGTACAGGAAGGACATGATCCAGGTCTGCCGGGCGCGCATGGCCAGCCGGTAGGAGACTCCGTCCGGCTTGGCCGAGGTCAGGCTGTCCATCCGCAGCCAGCTCGCCGCCGCGGCGACGATCAGCAGCGGCATCCACATCAGCGCCGCGTACGCGAGCTGGAGCCCGGTGCCCAGGTGGATCACCACCGGCACGACGAGCTGGGCGACGGCCACCCCCAGGTTGCCCGCGGCGGCGTTGATCCCGAGCGCCACGCCCTTCCTGCCCTCGGGGAAGAAGAAGGAGATGTTGGCCATGGAGGCGGAGAAGTTCCCGCCGCCCAGGCCCATCAGGGCCGCGGTCAGCAGGAAGAACCAGTACGGCGTGCCCGGGTCGCTCACCGCGACCGCGAGCATCCCGGTGGGCACCAGCAGCACCAGCGCGCTGAACGCCGTGAAGCCGCGCCCGCCGAAGCGCGGCACCGCGAACGTGTACGGGATGCGCAGCGCCGCCCCCACCAGGTTGGGCACGATCAGCAGCCAGAACGTCTGCGTGAGGTCGAAGCGGAACCCGGCCTGCCCGAGGTAGGTCACCACGACGCTCATCAGGATCCACACCGAGAACCCCAGGTTCTCCGCGAGGATCGACAGCGCCAGGTTGCGGATCGCGACCCGCCTGCCGGTGCCCTGCCAGAACGCCGGGTCGTCGGGCTCCCAGTGGTCGATCCATCGCCCGCCGTGCCGATTCATGACGCCTCCCGTTCCCGCCCGGCCAGCCAGCCGGCGATGCCGCGCAGCAGCGGCACGCAGGTGCCGCAGCCGGTCCCGGCCCTGGTCTTGGCGGACAGGTCCGCCGCGTCGGCCGCGCCCGTCCGCCAGGCGGCGGTGAGCTGGGCCTTGGTGACGTGGTTGCACCGGCAGACCGTCGCGGTGTCCGCGAGCGCCGCCGGATCGTGCGCCGGGGCCTCGGGCGGCAGCTCCCGGCCCAGCAGCACGGCCAGCCGGTCCTCGGGGACCGGCACGTCGTTGGTGTAGTAGTAGGCCACGGACGCGGCGGCGTCGGGCAGCCCGAGCATGATCGCGGCGCGTACCCGGTCGTCGCGCAGCACGAGCTTGGCGTACCGGCCGCGGGCCGGGTCGGACAGCCGCAGCGCCTCGTCCGTGTCGTCGTCGGGGTCGATGGTGGTCTCGCCCATCGCGGTCAGGTCCACGCCGCGGGCCTTCAGCCGGGTCACCACGGGGGTGCCCCGGTACCTGGCCTGCGGTTCGGTGCCGGTCAGCAGCCCGGCCAGCACCTCGGCCTGTTCCCAGGCGGGTTCCACCAGGCCGGGCGTCGCGCCGGGGTGCCGGGCGACGTCGCCGATCGCGTACACGGCCGGGTGGGCGGTGCGCAGCGTGTCGTCCACGACGACGCCCCCGGCCACCGGCAGCCCGGCGGCCTCGGCCAGGCCGGTCCGCGCCCGCACCCCGGCCGCCACGACCACCAGTTCGGCGGGCACATGGCTGCCGTCGTCGAGCTTGAGCCCGTCGCCGGGCACGTAGCGGGAGGCGGTCCGGCCGATCCGGAACGCGACCCCGTGCCGGGTCAGCGCCTTGGCCAGGACGGCTCCCGCCTCGGTGTCGAGCTGGCGTTCCATCAGGTGGCCCACCGGGTGGACCACGGTGACGGCGCAGCCGCGCACGGCCAGCGAACGGGCCGCCTCCAAACCGAGGAGGCCGCCGCCGATGATGGTGATCGGCACGCCGGGCCGGGCACTGGCGGAGATCCGCAGGCAGTCGGCCAGCGTGCGGAACGCGATCACGCCCCGGGCGGGCGTGCCGTCCTCGCCGGACAGGCCCTCGGTGGGCGGGATGCGCGGCTCCGCGCCGGTGGCCAGCACCAGCGCGTCGAACGGGATCTTCGTCCCGCGGCCGGTGGTCACCGTGCGGGCGGCGGTGTCGATCGCGGCGGCCTCGACGCCGTCGCGCAGGTCGATGTGGTGCTCTTCGGCCCAGCCCTGCGGGTACAGCACCACCGAGGCGGCGCTCATCGTGCCCGCGAGCACGCCGGGCAGCAGCACCCGGTTGTAGGCGGGGCCGGGTTCGGCCCCGAGCACGGTCACCCGTACCCGCTCGCCGTCCGGGTCGCGCCGCCTGATCTCGTCGGCCAGCCGCATTCCGGCCATGCCCGCGCCGACGATCACCACCGCGCGCGGGCTCACGCCGCACCCTCCGTGCCGGGCGGTACGGCCTCCAGCCGCACGGCGCAGACCTTGAACTCCGGCATCCGGCTCACCGGGTCCAGCGCCGGGTTGGTCACCAGGTTGGCCCGGTGGTCGCCGGGAAAGTGGAACGGCAGGAACACCGTGTCCACGCGGGCCGTGGGCGTGAAACGTACCGTGGCGCGCACCCGCCCGCGCCGCGAGACGACCACGGCGGGTTCGCCGTCGTCCAGGCCGTGCCGCCGGGCGGTGTCCGGGTGGACCTCGACGAACATCTCCGGCTCGGCGGCCGTCAGGGCGTCGATGTTCCTGGTCTGCGCGCCGGACTGATAATGCGCCAGCACCCGGCCCGTGGTGGCGCGCAGCGGATAGTCGGCGTCGGCGGGCTCGTCCGGCGGCCGGTGGGTCACCGGGACGAACCGCGCCCGCCCGTCCGGGTGGGCGAAGCGGTCCAGGAAGGGCCGCGGCGTCCCCGGGTGATCGGTGCCGGGCACCGGCCAGAAGAGCTGGTCACCGGCCCGCAGCCGGTCGTAGGTGACGCCGTGGTAGTCGGCGGGGCCGCCGCGGGCGGCCTCGCGCAGCTCGGTGAACACGGTCTCGGGGTCGGTGGGGAAGCGCTCGGCGGGCTGCCCCAGGCGGGTGGCGAGGCCGTGCAGCACCGCCAGATCCGAGCGCACGCCGGGCGGCGGCGCGACGGCACGGCGGCGCAGCAGTACCCGGCCCTCCAGGTTCGTCATCGTGCCCCCCTCCTCGGCCCACTGGGTCACCGGCAGTACGACGTCGGCCATGGCCGCCGTCTCCGAGCGCACGATGTCGGCGACGACGAGCAGGTCCAGCGCGGCGAGCCGGTCGCGCACCCGCGTCGAGCGGGGCGCCGACACCGCGACGTTGCTGCCGAACACCAGCAGCGCCCGCGGCCCGTCCGCGGTGCCCAGAGCGTCCAGCAGCTCGTAGGCCGACCGGCCGGGGCCGGGCAGCGTGCCCGGATCGACCCCCCAGACCCGGGCGACGTGCTCACGGGCCGCGGGGTCGCGGATCGAGCGGTACCCGGGCAACTGGTCGGCCTTCTGCCCGTGCTCCCGGCCGCCCTGGCCGTTGCCCTGCCCGGTCAGGCAGCCGTGCCCGGAACCGGCCCGGCCGGGCAGCCCGAGGGCCAGCGCCAGGTTGATCCAGGCGCTGACCGTGTCGGTGCCCTTGGCGTGCTGCTCGGCCCCGCGCCCGGTCAGGATGTAGGCGTTGCGCGCCCCGGCCAGCCGTCCGGCCACCGCGCGCTGGTCGGCCACCGCCACACCGGTGACCCGCTCCACTCGTTCCGGCCACCAGGCCGCCGCCGCGCGCCAGGCGTCGGCGAACCCGGTGGTGCGTCCGGCCAGGTAGTCCTTGTCGAGATGGCCGTCCTCGACGACGCAGTGCAGGATGCCCAGCGCGAGCGCCAGGTCCGTGCCGGGGGCGGGCCGCAGGTGCACGGCGGCCCGTTCGGCGGTCGGGGTGGTGCGCGGGTCGATGACGATCAGGCCGCCCGAGTCGGCGCAGGGCGCCAGGTGCCGCATGAACGGCGGCATGGTCTCGGCCGGATTGGACCCGGCGAGCACGATGGTGTCGGCCGCGCGCAGGTCGGCGACCGGGAACGGCAG
Source organism: Spongiactinospora rosea (assembly GCF_003315795.1). Lineage (GTDB taxonomy): Bacteria > Actinomycetota > Actinomycetes > Streptosporangiales > Streptosporangiaceae > Spongiactinospora > Spongiactinospora rosea. Next base: position 544,289 of record NZ_QMEY01000002.1, on the reverse strand, counting down.
CCCCCGGTCCATGCCGTACGCCCGGTTGGCCGCGGCGGCGGCCGACGACATGCAGAACCGGCCGTTGTAGTCGATCTGGGAGGTGCCCAGCGCGACCCTGGCGAACTTCCCGAGCAGGTAGCAGACCTCGTTGGTCAGCCCGCCGCCGCCGAAGACGGCCACGCTGTCCGGGCCGTGCCCGGCGCGCAGCCGGGTCAGCCGGTCGGCGATCAGGTCCAGGGCCGCGTCCCAGCTCGCCGGCCGTAGCCCGTCGCGCCCGCGTACCAGCGGCGTGGTGAGCCGCGCGGGCGAACGCAGCAGGTCGGCCGACGTCCAGCCCTTCACGCACAGGGCGCCGTCGTTGACCGGGAAGCGCCTGGCCGCGATGGCCGGCGGCCCATTGGTGCCGGTGGCGATCCCCATTCCGCATTGCAGGGCGCAGTAGGGGCAGTGCGTGGGGGTGACGGTGTGCGTACCGGTCACGGTGGCCTCCAGGGCGCATCCGGGGGTACGGACTTTAGGCGATACCGGCGACCGTCGCGTCGCGGACATCTACGTCCATGACGACGCTGACGTCCCGGCCCAGGCCGAGGACCAGCATCTCCAGCCGGCCCATCAGCTCGTGGAAACCGGACGGCCGCAGCGCCTGCGCGCCGTCGCAGAGCGCCTGCTCCGGCTGCGCGTGCACGTCGATGAGCAGCGCGTCCGCGCCCGCCGCCACGGCGGCCAGCGACACCGGTGCGACCAGGTTGGGCAGGCCGGTGGAGTGGCTGGGGTCCACCATGACCGGCAGGTGGGAGCGCTGCTTGAGCAGGGCCACGGCGGAGATGTCCAGGGTGAAGCGGGTGGCGTGCTCGAAGGTCCTGATCCCGCGCTCGCACAGGATCACCTGGTCGTTGCCCGCCGCCAGGATGTACTCCGCGGCGGACAGCGTCTCGTCCACCGTGCAGCCGAATCCCCGCTTCAGCACCACGGGCCGTCCGGTCTCGCCCACCTCGCGCAGCAGCTCGAAGTTCTGCATGTTGCGCGCGCCGATCTGGAACGCGTCGGCGATCTCGGCGACCCGCTCGACGTGGCGGGTGTCCACGACCTCGGTGAGGATCGGCAGGCCGGTCTTCTCCCTGGCCTCCTGGAGGAGGTCCAGGCCCGACCACTTCAGGCCGTGGAAGGCGTACGGCGAGGTGCGGGGCTTGAACGCGCCGCCGCGCAGGCCGACCACGCCGTTCCCGGCGGCGACGGTCGAGACGACCGCGTCCATCTGCTCGCGGCTCTCCACGGCGCACGGCCCGGCGAAGACCGCCAGCCTGCCGTCCCCGATTCGGGCCGGGCCGATGGACACGACGGTGCCCTCCGGCCGTACCTCGCGCCTGGTCAGGCGGACGCCGCCGGTGACGCGTACCGTGGCGACCGGGCGCGGCAGCCGGGCCGGGGCGGTGATCTCGACCGTGTCGGTCGTCGCGATCACCGGGGTGGGCCCGAGCCGGATCAGCGAGGAGCCGCCGCCGCGCGCGGCCAGCAGCGCGAGCCATTCGTCCAGCTCGGCGGGCTGCGCGGAGGGCTGAAAGACATAGAGCATCTCGGAACTGGGCATGGCGTGGCCTTTCCTGCCAGGGCGGGGAAACGCAGAAGGGGCAGGCGTCGGGCCTGCCCCTTCGGGGTCCGTGGAGGTGCCGGGATCTAGGTGAAGTCGAACCCGCCCGTCCGCGAACGCTTGAGCTCGAAGAATTTGGGATAGGAGGCCAGCTCTCTGGCCGCGTCGAACAGGCGGCCGGCCTGCTCGCCCCGGGGGATCGCGGTCAGCACGGGCCCGAAGTAGGCGGTGCCGTCGATGTGGATGGTCGGCGTGCCGACCTCGTCGCCGACCGGCTCCATGCCCTCGCGGTGGCTCTGGCGCAGGGCCTCGTCGTACTCGTCGGTGGTGGCGGCCTCGGCCAGCTCGGCCGGCAGCCCGACCTCGGCCAGCGCCTCGGCGATCACCACCGAATGGTCCTTGATCTCCTTGTTGTGGATGCGCGTGCCCATGGCCGTGTAGAGGTCGCGCAGCACGTCCTCGCCGTGGTGCTTGGCGGCGGCGATGCACACGCGCACCGGGCCCCAGGCCCGGTCACAGAACTCGCGGTACCACTGCTCGATCTCCCGGTGCTCGTTGAGCACCGAAAGGCTCATCACCCGGAAGTGCAGGTCGATGTCGCGGATGCGCTCGACCTCCAGGATCCACCGGGAGGTGACCCAGGCGAACGGGCACACCGGGTCGAAGTAGAAATCGACCCGCGGCGTCGTCGCGGTGTTCCCGGAGTCATCGGTCATAGTGCTCCAATCAGCTTCAAAAACGCGTCGCCGGCCTCGGGGAGGCCGATCGTCACCCGCACGCCGTCGCCGGGGTAGGCGCGGACATGTACATTTTCCGCCGCGCAGGCGGCGGCGAAGGCGGCGGTGCGCTCTTTCAGCGGCGCCCAGACGAAATTGGCCTCGCTCGGCGCGACCGGTACGCCGTGCGCCAGCATGGCCGCGCGGATCCGCTCCCGCTCGGCGATCGTCTGATCCACCCTGGCCATCAGCTCGTCGTGGGCGCGCAGGGACGCGCGGGCGGCCACCTGGGCCAGGTGGCTCACGGTGTACGGCAGGCGCGTCTTGCGTATCTCCGCCGCCACCGAGGGGTGGCCGACCAGATAGCCCACCCGCAGCCCGGCCAGCCCGAACGCCTTGCTGAAGGTGCGGACCACCACGACGTTGGGGTGGTCGGCGAGCAGGCCGAGGCCGTCGGGCACGCCCGGGTCCCTGACGTACTCCCGGTACGCCTCGTCCAGGACCACCAGGCACTCGCGCGGCACCCGGTCCAAAAAGCCCTTCAGCTCCTCGTCCCGCACGGTGGTGCCGGTGGGGTTGTTCGGGTTGCAGACGACGACGATCCGGGTGTCCGGGGTGATCGCGTCGGCCATCGCGGCCAGGTCGTGCCGCTCCTCGCGGAGCGGCACGGTGACCGGCCGCAGCCCGGCCAGCTTGGCGAGGGTGGGGTAGGCGTCGAAGGAGCGCCAGGCGTAGAGGATGTCCGTGCCCGGCTCGCCCGCCGCCTGGAACAGCATCTGCAGGACGCCGACCGAGCCGCAGCCGACCGCGACCTGATCGGTGTCCACGCCCAGCCAGGCGGCGATGTCGGCGGTCAGGCCGGCCACGCCGTAGTCGGGGTAACGGTTGACCTCGCCCGCGGCCTCCGCGATCGCGGCCACCACGGAAGGCAGCGGCCCGAACGGCGACTCGTTGTTCGCCAGCAGAATGGGCGCCCGATCGTCAGCGCGGCCATTGTCCGCACCGGCCGCACCGGCTCGATGACCGGTCAGTTCGGTCAGCACAGAACGCAATCTGGGTAATATGACGTTCATCATCGCTCCTTGGAGCGGAATGTGCTCCCTGATGGAAATGCCGGGGCTTTGGGGCCCCGGTGGGGGAGGTGGGCACAATGGTGCCACGGGAAAAGTGTGACACTACGCCGGGTTGCGGGTCAACACCCTCTTCGAGAGTAATTGCGGGGATTTGTTCGGCGGGTTGCCGGAGAAATGCCGATATCCCGCCCGGCGTTGCCGCCGGGCGGGTTGAATATGCGCTCTGGCTGATTTAAATCAGTGGCCGCCGGTCCGCCGGCGTGATTCATGCATGATGCCGAATATCTCATCCAGGTCGTATTCCGCGCGGCCCGGCGTGCCGTATCTCCGCAGTTTCCCGCGGCTGGCCCATTTCCTGATGGTGGCCTCGGTGACGCCCGCGGCCAGGGCGGCGAGCTCGGTGGGCACGGTACGCGGCCGGCGTGCGCGCGCGTTCGTCATGCCACGTACTCCTGGCGGGCCAGGCGCGAACTGAGGGACAGCCACTCGTGCGGCTGCCAGACATGCCCGGAACCACAGCCGACCCGGCCGCCCGTGTCCGGGCGCAGCGCCACGACGGCGGTGCATCCCGGGCGCGGGCACGGACCGAGGCCGCGCGCCCGGCCGCGCCGGGGGTCCAGCGCCTCGGTCGCGTCCCCGGCCAGCTCGGCGATCTCCGCGGCGAACTCCCCGGCCGCCGGGTGGGCGGCCAGCCAGTCCAGCCGGGCGGTCAGGAAGGCGGCCAGTGCGGCCACGTCCCGCTCGGCGGGCGCGGGGATCCCGCGGCCCTCCGCGACCAGCGCGCACCAGGACGACAGCGTGTCCCGCATCCGCCCGCGCGCCTCCACCACCGCCTCATCCAGGACGATGCCGGTCGATGATCTGGTCGTGCTGATCCGTTCGGTCAGGCCGGTATGCGCGGGCGTCAGCATCCGCTCGCACTCCTTGTACAACCCGGGCAACGTGCGCAGATTGGTTCTCAGCGTGCTCAGGCAGGGCGCGCACAGGCGCGTGTCCGGGGTGGCTAGGTCAGTGCAGATTGCCGATACGCAGTGCATGCGATCACTCTCCGTGCTGCCGCGGTCGTGGGTTTTCGATCCTTTGGCCCAATCCGAGGTCGAGAGCCGCCCGCCCGATCCCGAGGGCGAACCCCCGGCTGATCGTGCCGACGCTGAGCAGTTCGACGAGGATGAACCTCGCCGGGAAGGGCGGGGCGCACCGGTCGCCTCGCAGCAGGGTCTTGAGGTCGCCGATGTCCGGGGCGGCCCGGTGCCCGCGCGGCCGGCCACCGGCCGAACCGCAGTACGCCCGGTCCCGCCGGACGAAGCCCCGGTGCTGGTGCTCGGGGAGCAGCCGTACGTCGTCCACGTACACGGTCGAGGCCCGCTCCACCACCGCGGCGGGCAGGTCCTGCCCGCTCGTGTTGACGATCACCGCACGCGGCGACGCCCAGTCCACCCGTAACTCGACACCGGCGGTGTCGATGACCACCAGATTGGCGCCGAACAGCGCCTCGTTGACGTTGTTGCCGACACTGAGGCTGACCCCCGCCATGAACAGGTCGTCCAGTGTGCCCGGCGCGACGGATCGGTCCGCCGCGTCCCCCAGCACGCACGCGGCCACATGGGCGACGTTCTCCAGGCGTTTGGCCAGCATCGTCATGTGGATCGTCGCGCTCTCCCGCGATCCGACGATGCAGATGGTCGCCGCGCTCGGCCCGACGAGCCGGCGCGCGACCGCCGCGGTCAGCCCGGCCCGGTGTACCCGGTGCACCGCGCGCCGCGACAGGACGAAGGTCACCGCGGTGGCGGGATCTTCGACGATCAGTGCCTCGTGTCCCCCGTACGATCCGGTCTCCGCCGGCGGGTGCCCGCCGTCGTCCGCCAGGAGTTCCTGGACGAGCGGGGTGACGGGCTCGAACGCGTCCAGCGCGCCGTGCACGTCATCGCCGTTGAGCCAGAGGGCCGAAGTCATCCGTCCTTCCTCACACAGCCGGGGGTGCTGCCCTCACAGTGCTCAGAACGGCTACCGATCCGCTTCCTCTCCGCTTTCTCCCGGCGCGAAGCCGGTCAGGGCCGATCGCGTAGCGGGGGGCGATCGAATACAGGTGTCAGACAGCGAACGACCTCGGGAGGATGCAGCGATGACCATTCACAGGACCGCCGCCGTATTCGTGATCGCCCTGTTCTTCGCCGCCGCCGGCGCCCTCATGACGGCGCAGGCCGCCTCCGCCGACACGCACTGGGGCGGCGGCAACGGTGACACCACGACCGTTCCTGCGGATACCCACTGGTAAACACTGGTAACACGAGCGGGCTCGGCACGCGGTCTGTGTTTTCCGTGCTACCCGTGCTCCCGTGCTTCCGGTCAGCCGTCCACCGGGAGCACGGATTTCACCTTGCTCACCTCGGTCAGCATGCCGCGCGCCTCCGGTGAGCCGTCGGCGGTCAGGAAGTCGATCGCGTCGTTCAGCTCCAGGCGGGCCAGGGTGAGTTCGCCGCCGGTGACGTAGGAGTCGGACAGCAGCAGCGCGGCCTTGGCCGCCCATACGGTCGAGCCGAGCTCCAAAAACGTGCGCCTGGCCGCCACGATGTGCCGGTTGGCCTGGGCGACGTTGCCCCTGGCCAGCGAGATCTCGCCGAGCGAGTAGAGGGCCTTGCCCTCGATGAGGCGTTCGCGCATGTTCCTGGCCAGCTCGATGGCGTGCGCCATGGTGGTCTCGGCGCTGTCCAGCCGGCCCTCGCGCAGGCGTACCATGCCCAGGCCGTACAGGGCGTGCGCCTCGCCCAGCCGGTCGCCGCTGTCGCGGACGACGCGCAGCACCCGGTCCAGCTCGTGCCGGGCCTGCTCCAGCTCGCCGGTCATGACGTGCAGCTCGGCGTACGTGTGCAGGACCTGGGCCTCGACCCGCACGCAGCCCTGCTCGTGGCAGATCCGCAGCGCCTCCTCAAGCAGCTTCTGCGCCCGGTCGGTCTCGCCGAGCGGCAGCCAGTGCTTGGCCCGGGTGCGCATGACGTGCGCCGCGCCGATCCGGTCGCCGACCCGTTCCAGCAGGTCGAGCGCCCGGTCGTACTTGGCGATCATCTGCTCCTTGTCGCCGCGCAGCCCGTCCACGTTGGCGTAGTTGCGCAGCACGAGCGCGTAACCGTGGTCGTTGCCGACCGACTCGAACAGCTCCAGCGCGGTGCGGAAGTTCTTCTCGGCCTCGGCCAGCCGTCCCTGGGACATGTGCAGCGTGCCCATCGAGTACGTCATGGCCGCGATGCCCGTGACGTTGCCCGCCCGCAGCACCGCGTCCAGGGCGGCCCGGGTGACGACGTACCAGTCGTCGAAGTACGCCTTGGCCTCGAACAGCGTCACGCAGGTGAGGGCCAGCTCCCAGGCCAGCTCGTCGAGCCCGGCGTCGGCCGCCTGGCGCACCGCGGCCACCAGCGCCGCCCGCTCGCTGTCCCACCAGTCCATCGGCGAGCCCATTAGGTCGGCCGGCTCCGCGTCCGGGGGCCGCCAGCGGGCCGCGCGGCCGTGGATGATGGTGAAGTCGCCGCCGTACTCCTGCCGGTGCGCCTCCTCCGCCAGGGCCAGCCACATGCCGAGCACGCGTTCGAGGGCCTTGGCGCGGGCCTCGCCCCCGTCGGTCTCGGCGAGCTTCTCGCGGGCGTACACGCGCACCAGGTCGTGGAAGCGGTAGCGCAGCACCCGGGCGTTGCGGTAGTCGACGGACTCAAGTACGTGCGCGTCCACCAGGCGTTCGAGCACGTCCTCGGCGCGCATCAGATCGATGTCCAGCAGCGCGGACGCGGTCCACGACGGGACGTCCGGGGCCTGGATCAGCGCCAGCAGCCGGACCAGCCTCTTGGCCGCCTCGTCCAGGCTGTGGTAGGTCATGCCGATGCTGGAGCGCAACTCCCAGCCGCGGTGCTCCAGCTCGTCCAGCCGCCGCACCTCGTTGCGCAGCCGCTCGACCAGCCGCCCGATCCGCCAGGTGCGGCGGGAGGCCAGCCGCGCCCCGGCGATGCGCAGCGCCAGCGGCAGGCCGTCGCACATCTGGTACAGCTCGGTGACCGCGCCCTCCTCGGCGGTGACCCGCTTGACACCGAGGATCTTGGTCAGCATCTCCACGGACTCGTCGGGCGCGAACGCGTCGATGCCGATGTGGTAGGCCCCGGGCAGGCCGGTCAGCCCGTGCCTGCTGGTGATGATCACCGCGCAGGTCGAGCTGCCCGGCAGCAGCGGGCGTACCTGCTCCTCGTTCAGGGCGTCGTCGAGCAGCACCAGCACCCGGCGCGCGGCCAGCGTGCTGCGGTACAGCTCGACGCGTTCTTCCAGGCTCTCGGGGATGGCGCTGCCCGCGACGCCGAGCGCGCGCAGGAAGCGGGCGAGCTGGCGGTAGGTCCGCTCGCCGCTCACCGGGCCCTCAAGCTGGGCGTACAGCGCCCCGTCGGGGAACTCCTGGTACAGCTCGTGCGCCACCCGGATGGCCAGGCTGGACTTGCCGACGCCGCCGCGGCCGGAGATCGCCACGATCGGCACCGCGTAGTGGGCGGCCTGCGCGCCGGGCCCGCCGGTGAGCAACTCCTTGATCTCGGCGATCTGCCCGGCGCGGCCGGTGAAGTCGGCGATGCTGGCGGGCAGTTGCCAGGGGGAGGCCCAGACCTGGAAGTCCTTGGCGGCCTCGGGCTGCGCGGGCGTCTCGATCGGCTCGGGCCTGGCCGGCTGCGGGAGGTCGAGCGACGGATCGCGGGTGAGGATGGCCTGGTGGAGGGTCTGCAACTCCTGGCCGGGCTCCACGCCGATCTCCTCGATCAGGATGGCTCTGGCGCGTTGATACGCCTCCAGCGCCTCGGCCTGCCGCCCGGAGCGGTAGAGCGCCAGCATCAGATAACCGTGCAGCTTCTCGCGCAGCGCGTATTCGGCCACCAGCGGGCCCAGCTCGGCGGTGAGCCCTTCGTGCAGGCCGAGCTTGAGCTGTAATCGGATCAGGTCCTCGATGGCCGAGGTGCGCTTCTCGTCGAGCGCGGCGGCGGCCCGGCGTACCAGGCCGCTGTCCAGCCCGGCCAGCGCCGGGCCGCGCCACAGCGCGAGCGCGACGCGCAGCGTGCCGACCGCCTCCGCCGGGTCGCCGGTCTCCGTCTGCCGCCTGGCGAGGTCGAGCTTGGCGTCGAACTGCAGGGTGTCCACGTGCTCTTCGTCGAGCTGGAGGCAGTATCCGGCGCTCAGCGTGCGGATCGCGCCGGGCAGCCCGGCCTCCGCGAACAGCTTGCGGATATTGGACATGCACACCTGGATCTGGCCCCGCGCGGACGGCGGCGCGTCCTCGTCCCAGACCGCCCGGATCAACTGATCGACCGTGGTCACCTTGCCGACGTTGAGGCCGAGCACCGCCAGGATCACCTGCTGCCGGAAGCCGCCCGGGTTGAGCGAGCGGCCTTGCGTGATCAGCTCAAGCGGCCCCAGCAGACGAAGTGTCATGGCTTACCTCTCCCACGTGCCGAAGTGATCCTTTGGGTGGACGGATATGCCGATCGATCGCTTCCCCTATGTCATCGGCTCAGCCCAACACCGCCGGGCTCCTTCACGAAGAGATAACCATGAACCCCCCGCATTGCCGGATCCGCCGATCCGGCGCCGCTTTCTTGTTCATTAGACCACTATCTTGGTGCCTTCCGATACCTCGTTGTGGCCTTCCGGTGTATTTCAACGATCTTCGTAGGATGTACACATCAATTTCAGAGGTTCAGAAACCAGGGTTTCATGCATCGCCGCACCCCGTTCCCCGCTGGCCGCTACCGGCCACACCGCGGGGGCGGGGGCGGTGCGCGGCCGGGGGAGTCATGATCGAAATGAGCCGGAGTCGCCTTTTACTCCGCTTTCGGGGTCAGGGGTGGCGGGAAAGGTAACCGCCCATTGTGGTGAACACCTCGGTGGCGGGGAGATCGGTGCCGTCGTCGGTGCGGACGCGTTCGATCACCAGGCCGTGGCTGCGGCCCCGGCGGGCGTCGGCCCCGGCGACGATGACGACGCCGGCGCCCTCGCGGATGAACACCCGGCCCGGCGTGCCGCCGTAAACGTCCTGGGAGACCGAGGCGGCGAGGACGCGGACGCGGCGGCCCCTGTAGTGGGTGAAGGCGTTGGGATAGGGGTCGGACTGGGCGCGGACCAGGCGTTCGATGTCCTCGGCGGGCCAGGTCCAGTCGATGTTCGAGTCCTCTTCCGCGCGCTTGTGGAAGAAACTGGCCTTGGAGCGGTCCTGTGGCGTCCAGTCGGTACGGCCGGAGGCGATCAGGTCAAGGGCCTCGGTGACGATCGGGGCGATGAGATCGACCGTGCGGTGGAACAGGTCGGTCGTGGTGTCACGGGGGCCGACCGGGATGGCGCGCTGGACGACGATGTCACCGGCGTCGAGTTCGGCGTTCATCATGTGGGCGGTGACGCCGACCTCTTTCTCGCCGTTGATGAGCGCCCAGATGAGCGGGGAGAAGCCCGCATAGGCCGGCAACAGCGAGTCATGGACGTTGAGAATGCCGTGCCGGGGAAGCGCGATGAATTCCGGCGGGATCCAGGTGCGCCAGTTGTTGGCGACGATCAGATCGGGGGCGATGTCTTTGAGGGTGCGCAGCAGGTCGTCGTCGGGGCGGTTGCGGATCACGGTCGGTACGCCGTGCGCCTGCGCCAGGTCGGCCACCGAGTCGTCCCAGATCTTCTCGTACGCGTGGTCGCTGCGCGGATGGGTGACCGCCAGGACCACCTCGTGCTCGGAGTCCAGTAACGCGGAAAGAGTGCGATGTCCCCAGGTCTGGTATCCGAACATGACGACCCGCATCGGCGTTCTCCTCAATGGTGGAGGGAATAAGGGCCCGGCAGATTAATTAGGTGAGCCTAACCTAATCAATGCCGGGCTTCCACCCCCGGCCCGGCCCCGAGCACCCAGGCCACGTCCCTGAGCAGGGCGTTCCGCCAGCTCGCCCGGTCGTGGCCCGCCGGGGATCGCGACACCCGTACGGTCGCCCCCGCCTGCCCGGCCAGCTCCTCGACCGCCGCGCAGTGCGGCAGCATCCGCCGCTCGTGCTCGCCGACGTCGAACGCGGCGCGCAGCCCCGACAGGTCCGGGCCGCGTTCGCGCAGGCGGGCGGCGATGGCACCGCCGGTCGGGCCGCCCATCGGGTCGGGAAGGTCCGTCGCGCCGGGCGTCCACCAGAACGACGCCGACTGGCACGCGATGCCGGACACCAGGCCGGGAAACTCCAGCGCCGCGTACATCGCGCTCAGCCCGCCGAGGCTCTGCCCGGCGACCACCAGCCGCCCCGGGTCGGCGGGCACGCCGGAATCGGCCAGCAGCGGCAGCAGTTCGTGCCCGATCGCCCTCCACAGCGCGGGCGCGCAGCCGTACTCGGCCTCGCGATCCCTGGCGGGCAGGAAGACCAGCGTGACCGGGGGCAGCGCGCCGTCGGCGACGGCCGCGTCGAACGCGGTCATCGCCGGGTGCAGGTGCAGCCAGTCATCGCCGTCGAGCAGCAGCACCACCGGCCCGCCGCCGCCCGCCGGGTGGACCCGCACGGTACGGCGTCCGCCGAGCCGCGCGCTCGCCCAGCGCAGCCGGACCTCGGGCAGCGGCAGCACGTCGGCGGGGCCGATCGCGGGCCAGTACGGCTGGGCGGGCGCGTCCGGGACCGCCGCGATGGACCGGTCCCCGCCCGCGCCGAGCGGGTTGAGCGGGTCGGCGTACGCGTCGCCGCCGCTGTGGATCTGGTACGTCACCCGCAGCCCGGCGGGCATGGCGACCTCGGCGTACCAGCAGTTGGTGCCGCCCCACCGGCGCATCGGCACCGGCTCCGACCAGCTCTCGAAGGCGATCTCCGCCTCAGCGCCCCGCCACAGGAACAGCGCGGCCCAGCCGCCGTCACCGCCGGGCACCGCGAGCGGTGTCCGCGCCGCCGCCCAGAACGCGTCGCTCCCCGGCTCGCCACCGAGCCCGAACCTGGCGAAGGTGTCCCTCATGCCCCCAGTGGTACCAAAGGGATAACGTACGTCGCCATGGGCACGACTGTGGAGAAGCGCCCCGCCCCCGGGGTCGCGGCGGCCCACCGGCGGCGGGTCGCGGGCGCGGGCGCGCTGGTGGCGGGCCTGGTGCTGGCCGCCGCGCTGTCGCTCGCCGTCGGCGCGCGGGCGCTGAGCCCGGCGGAGGTGTGGCAGGGGCTGTTCGGCGAGCCGGGCGCGGACCAGCGGCTCACCGAGATCACCCTCATCGTCCAGACCGTGCGGGTGCCGCGGACCGTGCTCGCGATCGTGGCGGGCATCGCCCTGGGGATCAGCGGGGCGCTGATCCAGGGGTACACCCGCAACCCGATCGCCGACACCGGGTTGCTCGGGGTCAACGCGGGCGCGTCGTTCGCCGTGGTGATGATGATCCTGCTGTTCGGGCTGACCAGTCCGTTCCAGTACGTCTGGTTCGCCTTCCTGGGGGCGGCGGTCGCCGGGTTCATCGTGTTCGGGCTGGCCAGCATCGGCCGGGGTTCGGGCAGCCCGCTCACGCTCGCGCTGACCGGGCAGGGCGTCACGGTGTTCCTGGCCGCGATGACCACGGCGGTCGCGCTGTCGGACCAGGCGTCGCTGAACGCGCTGCGCTTCTGGAAGGCGGGGTCGGTGGCGGGCGTCGGCTTCGACACCATCTGGCCGGCGTCCGTGTTCATCGCGATCGGCCTGACGCTGGCGCTGATCATGCTGCCCACCATCAACCTGCTCAACCTGGGCGATGACGTGGCCCGCGGCCTGGGCGTGAAGATCGGCCTCAGCCGGACCGTCGGCGTCGTGGCGATCACCCTGCTGGCGGGCGCGGCCACGGCGGCGTGCGGCCCGATCGCGTTCCTCGGCCTCATGGTCACCCACGTCGCCCGGTACCTCACCGGCCCGGACTACCGCTGGCTGGCCCCCTACGCGGGACTGCTCGGCGCCCTGATCCTGCTGGTCTGTGACATCCTGGGCCGCGTGGTGACCCGGCCGGGCGAGTTGCAGGCGGGCGTGGTCGTCGCCCTGGCCGGTGCGCCGTTCTTCGCGGTGCTGGTGTGGCGCGGAAAGTTCAAGCAGGCATGAGCGAGACGAAGATGGCCCCCGGTGTGCGGCTCGGGCGCGCGTCGTTCGTGTGGCGGCCGTGGATGGTGCTGGTCACGCTGCTGCTGGTGGCGGCGGTGTTCCTGGTGTTCTGCCTGTCCATCGCGGTCGGGGACTTCCCGATCGGGCTGCCGCAGGTGATCGCCACGCTGTTCGGGCGGGGCGAGCGGGTGGACGAGTTCGTGATCATGGATCTGCGGATGCCGCGGGCGCTCGCCGGGCTGGTGGTGGGGATCGCGCTCGGGGTGTCCGGGGCGATCACGCAGTCGGTCGCGCGCAACGCGCTGGCCAGCCCGGACGTGCTGGGGATCACCCTGGGCGCGGGGGCGGTCGCGGCCTTTCTGGTGACGGTGTCGGGCGGGGCCGCGGCGGCGATCACCAACTCCGTGGGGCTTCCGGCGGCGGCGCTGGCTGGCGGGCTCGGTACGGGGCTGCTGGTGTACTTCCTGGCGTGGCGGCGCGGGATCGACGGCCTGCGGCTCATCCTGATCGGCATCTCGGTCAGCGCGGTGATGGAGGCGATCACGGTCTGGCTGCTGGTCACCGCCGACATCCGGGACGTGGCGCGGGCCCAGGCGTGGCTGGTCGGCTCGCTGGACAACAGGTCGTGGGGCGAGGTCTGGATCGCACTGTGGGGCACGCTCGGCCTGATGGTCGTCGTGGCGTACGTCTCGTTCCAGTTGCGGCCGATGCACTTCGGCGACGACATCGCGGCCGGGCTGGGCGTCCGGTACTCGATGGTGCGGGCGGTCCTGCTGCTCAGCGCGGTGCTGCTGGCCGGGGTGGCGGTGAGCGCGGCGGGGCCGGTGCCGTTCGTGGCGCTGGTGGCGCCGCAGGTGGCGCTGCGCCTGGCGCGGTACCCGACGCCGCCGATGGTGGCCTCCGGGCTGGTCGGCGCGCTGCTGCTGATCGGCTCTGACCTGGTGGCGCGTACGGCGCTGCCGGTGACCCTCCCGGTCGGCGTGGTCACCGCCGCGATCGGCGGCCCTTTCCTCGTCTACCTGCTGGTACGCGCGAACCTGAAGAGGGGGATGTGAAGGCTAGGCTTGCCTAAGTAGAGTGGGTAGGCGTGACCGTTCAACACATCGCCGACATCGCGCCGCTGGCGGCCGAGGGCGTCACCGTCGGGTACGGCGGCCGGGCCGTCATCGATGACCTCGACGTCGTGATCCCGCCAGGTGTGATCACGACGATCATCGGGCCCAACGGCTGCGGCAAGTCCACCCTGCTGCGCACGCTGTCCCGGCTGCTCAAGCCGGCCAAGGGCACGGTCGTGCTGGACGGCCAGGACATCGTCAAGCTCAAGACCAAGGACGTCGCCAAGAAACTCGGCCTGCTCCCGCAGGCCCCCGTCGCCCCCGAGGGGCTGACCGTGGCCGACCTGGTGGCCCGGGGCCGCCACCCGCACCAGAGCTGGCTGCGGCAGTGGTCGTCCGACGACGCCGCCGTGGTCGAGCGCGCGCTGGCCATGACCGGGGTGTCCGACCTCGCCGACCGCCCGATCGACGCGCTGTCCGGCGGTCAGCGCCAGCGCGTGTGGATCTCGATGACCCTCGCCCAGGGCACCGACCTGCTGCTGCTGGACGAGCCGACCACGTACCTGGACCTGGCGCACGCGCTCGAAGTGATCGACCTGGTGGACGATCTGCACGAGTCGGGCTGCACGGTGGTCATGGTGCTGCACGACCTCAACCTCGCCACGCGCTACAGCGACAACCTGATCGTGATGCGGTCGGGCTCGATCCTGGCGCAGGGGCATCCGCGTGAAGTGATCACCGCCGACCTGCTGCACGAGGCGTTCGGGCTGCGGGCCAGGGTGATCGAAGATCCGGTGAGCGATCGTCCGCTCATCGTGCCGATCGGCCGTACCCACGCGCTTCAGTAAAAGTAAGGTTAGCCTTACCTAATGCCAGCGTGTTACGGTTTGCCTGCCCTCAGTAGGGTTCGCAGCGAAAAGCACTAAAGCAAGGGATTCCGGATGCTTCTCCAACGAACGACAGTCGCGAAGGCCGTGCGGCGGGTCGCGGTGGCACTGTCCGTCGCGACGCTCGGCGCGGGCCTCCTCGCGGGGTGCGGTTCCGGCTCCGGCACCACCGGGGCCAAGCCGAGCGACGCGGCCACGCCCGCCGCCACTTCGGGCGGCGCGTTCCCGGTCACCGTGGAGCACGCGTTCGGGTCCACCGAGATCACCAAGGCCCCGGAGCGGGTCGTGTCCGTCGGCTACACCGACGACCAGGCCATCCTGGCGTTCGGCGTGAAGCCGGTCGGCATGGTCGACCAGTACCCCAACCCGCCCGGCAAGGCCCCCGACATCAACACCCAGTGGCCCTGGGTGAAGGACCACTGGGGCGACACCCGCCCCGAGGTCATCATGACCAACGGCGACTCCGGCCCCAACTACGAGAAGATCGCGGCGCTGCGCCCCGACCTGATCATCGCGGTCTACTCTGAGATCGACCAGGCCGCCTACGACCGGCTGTCCAAGATCGCCCCGACGGTGGGCCGCACCAAGGGCGAGGCCGAGCCGTTCAGCGCGCCCTGGCAGGACAACGCGCTGCACATCGCCAAGGCGCTGGGCAAGGCCAAGGAGGGCGCCATGCTGGTGGGCGACATCGACGCCAAGCTGAAGGCCGCCGCCGCGGCGCACCCCGAGTTCGCCGGCCAGACCGCCGTCGCGGTGTCCTGGTACAAGAACTCCGTCGCCCCCTTCACCACCACCGACGTGCGCGGACGCCTGGTTTCCGGGATCGGCTACAAGGGCGCCACGGAGATCGACAAGATCGCCGGAGGCAAGTTCTACACCGTGCTGTCCCCCGAGCGCATCGACCTGATCGACGTCGATCGCATCTTCGTCATCGCCGACAAGGCCGACCAGGACGCGCTGAAGAACTTCAAGCTGTTCGCCAACCTGCCCGCGGTCAAGGCGGGCAAGGTGTCGTACCTGCTGGACAGCGAGGGCCCGGCGATCGGCGCGGCCATGTCGCAGAGCACGCTGCTGTCCCTGCCGTACGCCATCGACGAGCTCGTCAAGTCGGCAAGCTGACCATGCAGGCGCCCCCCGCCCCGGCCGCGCTGCGCACCGCGACCGGACGCGAGGCAGCGCGGTGGGTCGCGGCGCACTGCCGCGAGGTGCCGTGGCTGACCACCGCGACCGTCCTCACCTCGGTCGCCGGGGCGGCCCTCCAGGTCGTGCCGGTGTTCCTGCTCGGCCGGGTGGTGGACGGCGTGGTCGGGCGCGAGGCGCACTCGATCCTGGTCACGATCGGCGTGCTGCTGGTGGTGGCCGCGCTGCTCGCCGCGGCGGCCACCACCGCGGCGACGTACCTGATCGGCAGGCTCGGCGCGGACCTGCTCGCCAGGCTGCGCGAGGCCGCCGTGCGGGCGGTGCTGGGCATGCCCAGCGCGCGGATCGAGCAGGTCGGGGCCGGTGACGTGCTGTCCCGGGTGGGCGACGACGTGGCCGTGGTGTCCAAGGGCATCCAGAAGGCGATCCCCACGCTGTTCTCCTCTGCGGTGCTGGTCGCCATCGCCACGGTCGGCATGTTCGGGCTGGACTGGCGGCTCGGGCTGGCGGGGGCGGGGGCGCTGCCCGCGTACGCGCTGGCCCTGCGGTGGTACCTGCCCCGGTCCGCGCCGCTGTACCGCAGGCAGCGGGAGGCCCAGGCCGACCGCGCGCAGGCACTGATCAGCGGCCTGAACGGGATCGACACCGTGCGCGCCTACCGGCTGGAGGCCGCCTTCGAGGAGAAGGTCACCCGCGAGTCGTGGCGGGTGCGCGACCTCGGCATCGAGGTGTTCCGGTTCTTCGGCCGGTTCGTGGGCCGGGAGAACCGCGCCGAGTTCATCGGGCTGGTGCTGATCATCGTGGTCGGGTACGCGCTGCTGGAGGCAGGCGCGGCGACCCTGGGCGAGGTGGCGGCGGCCCCGCTGCTGTTCCACCGGCTGTTCGGGCCGCTGGGCCTGATCATGTTCACCTTCGACGAGGCGCAGAAGTCCGGGGCGAGCCTGACCCGGCTGGTCGGCGTGCTGCGCGAGCCGACCGAGGAACGGCTGGTCGGCGAGGTCGCCCCGGCGGACGCCGGGGCGTACCCGGTGACCGTTGCGGGGCTGACCTTCGGTTACCCCGACTCCGAGCGGCCGGTCCTGCACGACGTGGATCTGGAGATCCCCGCGGGCGGCTCGCTCGCGCTGGTCGGGGCCACGGGCGCGGGCAAGACCACGCTGGCCACGCTGATCGCGGGCATCGGCGCCCCACAGACCGGCTCGATCCGCATCGGCCCGACGCCGATCGCCGACCTGGACGAGGCCGGGGCGCGGGTCCTGGTCGGCATCCTGACGCAGGAGACGCACGTCTTCGCCGGTTCGCTCGCCGATGACCTGCGGTTGGCCGCGCCGCGGGCGACCGACGCCGAGCTGATGGACGCGCTGCGCGTGGCCGGGGCCGACACCTGGGTGGCGGCGCTGCCCGGCGGGCTGGACACCATGGTCGGCGAGGGCGGCGAACGCCTGGACGGGACCAAGGTCGCCCAGCTCGCGCTGGCCCGGCTGATCCTGGGCCGGGCCCCCGTGGTGGTGCTGGACGAATCGACGGCGGAGGCGGGCAGCCAGGGCGCCGCCGAGCTGGAACGGGCCACGCTGGCCGCGTGCCGGGGCCGTACCGCGCTGTTCGTCGCGCACCGGCTGACCCAGGCGATGGCGGCCGACCGGATCGCCGTGCTGGACGCGGGGCGCGTCGTGGAGCAGGGCACGCACGAGGAACTGGTCGCCTCAGGCGGCCGGTACGCCCGGTTGTGGCGGGCGTGGCGGGAAAGCGGTTAGGATCCGAATTTAGGTAAGCCTTACCTAAATAGCCTGGAAGGAACGGCTGAGTCTTCGATGGCTTCGATGACCGAATCCGGCACGCGTCTCCTACCGCTCACTTCCGCCAACCTCACCGACCTGCGCCGCCGCGCCGGCGACCACACCGACCTCGCCTTCGCGCGGGCGTGCGCCATCGGGCTGGCGTACTGGGCGACCGGCGAAAGCCCCGGCGGTCTCGACCTCAGCCCCAAGACCCTGTTCACCGACGTCCTCGGCTGGGCCGCCGGCGGCGGGGACTCCGGCTGGGAGATCGGCGCGGACGGCCGGAGCATCGCCGTTCCCGAGGGCGTCGCGCTGGACGACGCCCGGCTCGCCCTGGACGACCTGGCCGCCTTCCCGGACCGGCCGGTCGGCACCATCCGCCCGGACAGCGTGGCCGCCCGGCTCGCCACCTTGGCCGAATGGAACGCCACCAAGGCCGACCGGGACCGCCCGTCGATCGTGGAGTTGTTCCGCGAACAGGCGCGGACCAGGCCCGACGCCATCGCCATCGTGGACGAACACCGCTCGCTGACCTACCGCGAGGCCGCCGCGCTGTCCAACCAGCTCGCCCACCACCTGATCGACCGCGGGCTCACCGCCGAGCAGACCGTCGGCATCTCGCTCGGCCGTTCCGCCGAGATGGTGATCGGCCTGCTGGGCGTGCTCCAGGCCGGAGGCGCGTTCGTGCCGCTCGACCCGCGCTGGCCCGCCGCCCGCCGCGCGGCCGTCATCGAGGACGCCCGGATCACGGTCCAGCTCAACGCCACCGGCGAGCGCGAGGCGGGCGAACCGGACGCCGTGGCCGTCGATCTCGCCGACTGGCGGTACGGCTCGCGCCCCGCCGAGTGGACCGGCATCACCGTCCCCGGCCCCGCCCTGGCGTACGTGATCTTCACCTCCGGCTCCACCGGACGCCCCAAGGGCGCGATGATCCGGCACGAGGCGATCAGCGAGCGGCTGCTGTGGCAGTCCGGCGAGATCCTGGGCTTCGGCCCCGACGACGCGTCGCTGTTCAAGGCCCCGCTGTCGTTCGACATCTCGATCAACGAGATCTTCCTGCCGCTGGTGCGCGGCGGCCGGCTGGTGATCCTGCGGCCCGGCGGCGAACGCGACCCGCACCACCTGCTCGGCGTGATCGCCGAACAGCGGGTCACCTTCACCTACCTGGTGTCGTCCATGCTGGACGTACTGCTGGAGATCGAGGGCGGCGACGGGCGGCTGGACAGCCTGCGGCACGTCTGGTGCGGCGGCGAGGTGCTGACCCCCGAGCTGTACGAGCGGTACCGCACCCGCCTCGGCATCCCGCTCTACCACGGCTACGGCCCCGCCGAGGCGACCATCGGCGTCTCCCACGTCATCTACCGCGGCGCGGCCGAACGCCTCACCACCTCCATCGGCAGGGCCAACCCCAACACCGCGCTGTACGTGCTGGACGACGAGCTGCGCCCGGTCCCGGTCGGCGTCGGCGGCGAGCTGTACGCGGGCGGGTTCCTGCTCGGCCGCGGGTACGTCAACGCGCCCGGCCTGACCGCCTCCCGGTTCGTGGCCGACCCGTTCGCCGCGGACGGGTCCCGGCTGTACCGGACCGGCGACCTCGCCCGGTTCGCCCCGGACGGCTCCCTGGACTTTCTGGGCCGGGCCGACAACCAGATCAAGATCCGCGGCATGCGGCTGGAGATCGAGGACGTCGAGGCGGGCCTGGCCGAGCACCCCGGCGTCCGGCACACCTGCGTGGTGGCCAAGAAGAACGCGGCGGACGGCACCTACCTGGTGGGGTACGTGATCCCGGCGGCCGGAAGCGAGGACCTGCGCGCCGGCGAGGTCAGGGCGTGGGCCGCCGAGCACCTGGTCGAGTACATGGTGCCCGCGCACATCGTGGTGCTGCCGGAGTTCCCGCTCACCCCGAACGGCAAGCTGGACCGGCGCGCGCTGCCCGAGCCGGTGATCGAGACCGCCGCCGTCGTCCCGCCCGCCACCGAGAACGAGCGCCTGGTGTGCGCGGCCGTCGCGTCGGTGCTGAAGCTGGAGCGGGTCGGCGTCGACCAGGACTTCTTCACGCTCGGCGGGGACAGCATCCTGGTCATCTCGCTGCTCGCCGCGCTGCGCGAGGCGGGCCTGTACGTCACCGTGCGGCAGATCTTCACCAACGGCACCATCGGCGCGCTGGCCGCGGTGGCGAGCCGCGAGGAGGTCGCCACCGCGGACCACCGCGACGTCGCCACCGGCCCGGTCACCGGGTCGCCGATCGTGCGCTGGCTGGGCGAGACCACGGACGCGATCGACGGCTTCGTGCAGTCCGTCGTGCTGAACACCCCGGCGGACCTGACCCCCGACACTCTCAGCGAGATGCTGAACGCCCTGGTCAGGCGGCACGACATGCTGCGCGCCCGGCTGGTGCGCGGCGACCGCTGGGGCTTCGACGTACCGGCGGCGGACGGAACCGTCGCCGGATGGCGGGAGAGCGACCGGCCGCTGGAGGAGTGCGTCGCGCTCGCCATCGGCGGGCTGGACCCGGACGGCGGCGCGATGCTGCGCGCGGTCTGGCGGCGCGCGGCGCGGCAGTTGGTGGTCGCCGTGCACCATGTGGTGATCGACGGGGTGTCCTGGCGGGTCCTGATGGAGGACCTGGCCACCGCCTGGCGGCAGGTTCGCGCCGGTACGCCGGTCGAACTCCCGGCGGCGGGCACGTCGTTCCGGCGCTGGACCCAGTTGCTGGAACGCGCGGCGGCCGGCGCGGACCCGGCCTACTACCGGCGTCCGCTTCCCGGGCCGGACGTACGGCTGGGCGGGCGCGCGCTGTCGGCGGCCGACACGGTCGAGCGGGAGCGGGTGCTGGCCGTCCAGGCGGACCCCAAGGTCACCGCGGCGCTGCTGGGCGAGATCCCGGCGCGGTTCCACGCGGGCGTCAACGACGTACTGCTGACCGGGCTCGCCGTCGCGCTCGCCCGCTGGCGGCGCGACCGGGGCCGCGAACAGACCTTCGCGCACATCGAACTCGAAGGCCACGGCCGTGAGGGCGGCTTCGTGGCGGGGTCGCCCGAGCCCGAGCTGTCGCGGACGGTGGGCTGGTTCACCACCCTGTTCCCGGTGGTCGTGGATCCGGGACCGGCGGCCGACTTCACCGCGCCCGCGTACCTGGCCGCCGCGCTCAAGGCGGTCAAGGAGGACCTGGCGCGGGTGCCGGACAACGGCGTGTCGTACGGCGCGCTGCGCTACCTGGCCGACGCGCGCTTCGACGCCCCCGCGCCGCAGGTGCTGTTCAACTACCTGGGCCGCTTCGACGCGGGCGAGGGCGGCGACTGGCGGCCCGCCGGGAGTACCGGCCAGCTCGGCGAACGACGCGACCCGAAGATGCGCCTGCCGCGCCCGCTGGAGTTCAACGCCATCGCCGAACCCGGCCCGACCGGCGAATACGAGCTGGTCACGAACATCTCCTGGCCCGAAGGGGTGTTCACCGACGAGGACGTGGCCACGCTCGGCGCGTACTTCCTGGCCGCCCTGACCGGCCTCGCCGCGCTGGAACACGGCGGCCACTCGCCCAGCGACTTCCCCCTCGTGCGGCTCACGCAGGCCGACGTGGACGCCCTTGACGGCCCGGCGCTGCGCGACATCCTGCCGCTGACGCCGTTGCAGGAGGGCCTGTACTTCCATTCGGTCTTCGACGACGACTCGGCGGGCAGCTACGTCGAACAGCAACTGCTCACGCTTTCCGGCGACGTGGACGCCGACCGGCTCGCGGCGGCGGCGTCCCGGCTGCTCGCGCTGTATCCGAACCTCGCCGCCCGGTTCGTCGCGCTCGCCGACGGGCGGGTGGTGTCGGTGCTGGAGAGCGGGGCGCAGGCCCCGTTCACCACGCTGGACCTGCCGGGTGCCGCCGAAGAGGAGATCCGCGACCTGGCCGAACGGGACCGGCGTTCCGGGTTCGACCTGGCGGCCGGGCCGCTGATGCGGTACACGCTGATCCGCACGGGGCCGAGTCGCTGTGTGCTGGTGCAGACCGTGCATCACATCGTGGCCGACGGGTGGTCCGTGCCGCCGATGCTGCGCGCGCTGCTGGCGGAGTACCACGCGCCGGGGTCGGTGTACCCGAGGGGCGGCTTCGCCGACTACGTACGCCGGCTGGCCGAACGCGACGCCGCCGCGAGCGACGAGGTGTGGCGCGACCAGCTCGCCGGGCTGCCCGGCCCCTCGCTGGTCGCCGAGGGGCACACGCCGAGCGGCCGGTTCGCCGACACCGCCGTGGAGCCCGACGCCGACATCGACGCGGCGGCCCGTACGGCGGGCGTGCCGCTGAGCGTCGCCGTGCACGCGGCGTGGGCGGTGACGCTGGGCACGATCCTGCCCGGCCGGGACGTGGTCTTCGGGTCCACGGTGTCCGGGCGGGACGCGGACGTCCCCGGCATCGAGGACATGGTGGGGCTGTTCATCAACACCATCCCGGTGCGCGTCCGGTGGGCGGCGGGCACGACGGCGCGCGAGCTGCTGGCCTCGGTACGCGACCACCAGGGTGCGGTACTTCCGCACCAGCACGTCTCGCTGACCCGGATCGGACGCCTGGCGGGCGGCGGCGCGCTGTTCGACACGCTGGTGGTGTTCGACGTCGCGGCCGACGTGGCAGAACTGCGCCGCCCTGGGGACGAGTTCGCGATCACTAGTATCGGGAACGAGGGGGCGCCGCACTACCCGCTGACGCTGGTGGTGGAACGCACCTCCGGCGGACGGCCGCGGTTCAACCTGATCTACGACGGCGAGCTGCTGCGGGAGCCGGGCGCGCGGACCCTCCTGGACACCTTCACCCGCGCCCTGACCGGCCTGCTCACCCGGCCCGACGCTGTGGCCGCCGCTTCGGCGCGGCCCTCCGCCCAGATCGCTCCGGTCACCCTGGGCGGTCTTTTCGACGCCGCCGCGGGGCGCGACCCGGCCGCCACCGCCGTCACCCAGTGCGCCCTGGACGGCACCACCCGGTCCCTGACGTACGGGGAGCTGGCCGAGGCCAAGAACCGGCTGGCCGCGACGTTGCGCGCGGCGGGCGTCGGGCCGGGGGAGCGGGTCGCGGTCGCGGTGCCGCGCTCCGCCGAGCAGGTGGTGGCGCTGGTCGGGATCGTGAGCGCGGGCGGGGCGTACGTGCCGCTGGACCTCGCGTACCCGGACGAACGGCTCGCGTACATCCTCACCGACTCCGCGCCGAAGGTCGTACTCGTTGCCCCCGAGCAGCGCGACCGCTTCGTCAGGCTGGTGGCCAGGACGGGCGTGCCCACACGCGTCCTGGTCCAGGGAGACGACCTGCCTTCGGCCGCTGCCGGGCCCGAGGCCGGTTGGCACGATCCCGCGTACGTGATCTACACCTCCGGCTCGACCGGGCGGCCCAAGGGCGTGGTGGTCCCGCACTCAAGCGTGGTGTCCCTGCTCGCCAACACCCGTCCCGACCTGGACTTCGGCCCGCGCGACGTGTGGGTCCAGTTCCACTCCTACTCGTTCGACTTCGCGGTGTGGGAGCTGTGGGGGGCGCTGGCGCACGGCGGTGAGCTGCTGGTGCCGGAGTACGCGCTGACCCGCTCCCCGGTGGACTTCCACCGGCTGGTCCGCGAGCGCGGCGTGACCGTGCTGAACCAGACCCCGTCGGCGTTCTACCAGTTCATCGAGGCGGACCGGCACGTCGGCGAGCCGCTGCCCGCGCTGCGCGTTGTCGTCTTCGGCGGCGAGGCGCTGGACCTCGGACGGCTGCGCGGCTGGGTCGAACGCCACGGCACGGCCTCACCCGCGCTGGTCAACATGTACGGCATCACCGAGACCACCGTCCACGTCACGTACCGCCCGCTGACCGACGCCGATTTCGCGGGCACCGCCGGCCCCATCGGCGGCCCCATCCCCGGCCTGGCGGTCTACCTCCTCAACGACCACCTCCGCCCGGTCCCCCCGGGCCAGGTCGGCGCCATCTACGTCGCAGGCGCCCAGCTCTCCCTCGGCTACCTGGGCAGACCGGACCTCACCGCGAGCCGCTTCGTGGCCGACCCCTTCGCCGCCGACGGCTCCCGCATGTACCACACCGGCGACCTCGCCCGCCGCACCCTGGACGGCGAACTGGAGTTCATCGGCCGCGCGGACGACCAGGTACAACTCAAGGGCTTCCGGATCGAACTGGGCGAGGTCGAATCCGCCATCAGACGCCTCGACGGCGTGGTCGATGTCGCCGTCACCGTGGCCCCTGAAGGCGACCACCTCATAGCCCACATGGTCGGCCACATCCCCACCGACCTCCCCACCCTCCTGGCAGCCCACCTCCCCGCCCACATGATCCCCACCCAAGCCCTCCCCATCCCCGCCCTCCCGTTGACCATCAATGGCAAACTCGACCGCCCCGCCCTCACCCAGCGAACCCCGCGGACCAACCCCTCTGACTCCCCGGGCACGGATTCGGGCGAGGCGATGTTGGTGGGGATCTTCGGGGAGGTGTTGCCGGGGGAGGGGGTTGATGGGGATACCGACTTCTTCGCCGCCGGCGGGGACAGTATCGTCGCCATCGCGCTGGTGAATCAGGCCAGGGCGCGGGGGCTGGCGATCACGCCGCGGGATGTGTTCCTGTACCGGACGCCGCGGGCGCTCGCTCAGCGGGTAGCGGCCGAAGAGCCGCGCGTACCCGTGCCCGCTCAGGCCGTGGACGGGCCGCTGACGCCGACGCCGATCATTTTGCGGCAGCGGGAGATCGGGGGCTCGCTCGACAGGTTCGCGCAGGCCAGGGCGTTGCCCGGGGTGGGGTTCGCGGAGGCGGAGCGGGCCGCGAACGCCGTGGTGGCCGCGCATCCCGCACTGCGGATGCGACTGCGGGCCGAGCACGGGGTATGGGCGCTGCGTACCGAACCCGCCCGTGCCGTCACCGTCGTACGGGCCGCCACCGACGACCCCGCCACCGCCGCGAACGAGGCCGCCGCCGAGCTCGACCCCGAAAAAGGCGAGGTGATCGCGTTCGCCTGGCTGGAGGCGACCCGGACGCTCGTCGTCACCGCGCACCACATCGCCATCGACGCCGTGTCCTGGCTGATCCTCCTGGACGACCTCGCCACCGCCATGCGCGGCGCCCCCCTGCCCCCGCCCACCACCCCCTACGCCGAGTACGCCGACGCGCTGGCCACCGCCTCCGCGCACGATATCGACGGCCTCGGACACTGGATCGACACCCTCCAAGCCCCCGCCCCCCTCCCCACCGGCAATCTGCGCGAGATCACCGTGGACCTCCCGCCCGCGCTGACCGCGAGCGTGACCCGCACCGCGCCCGCCGTACTCGATACCGGCCTGACCGAACTCCTGTGCGGCGCACTCCGCGCCGCCCTGACCCACATCCAGCCCGACCCCACCGACCTCGCCATCGACCTGGAACGGCACGGCCGGGTCCCGGCGCACGAGCACCACGACTACACCCGCACGATCGGCTGGTTCACCGCCATCGCGCCGGTCCGGCTCACCGCGCACACCGACCCCGTCGCCGCCGCCCGCGAGGTCGCCGAACGCCAGCCGGACGAAAACGGCCACATCGCCTACGGCCGCCTCAGGTACCTCAACCCGCAGACCGCCCCCCTGCTGAAAGCCCGCCCCCAGGTCCTGTTCAACTACCTGGGCCGGGCCACCGAGTCCCAGGCCCTGCCCATCACCGGTGACCAGCAAGGCCCGTACGCCGTCGAGGTCAACGCCTGGATCGACGGCGAGACCCTGCGCGCGACCTTCACCCTCGCCGAGGGCGTCCCCACCGAGCTGACCGGACACTGGCTCCACGCACTACAGCAGATCGCCCAAGCCACCGCCGTACGCACCGCCCCCGTCACCCCCCTCCAGAAGGGCCTGTACTACCAGTCCCAGCTCACCGGCTCGACCGGCCACTACGTCGCCCAGAGCTACTTCGCCTTCGACCGCCGCCTGGACCCCGCCGCCCTGGCCGAGGCCATGGCACACGTGATCGCCCGGCACCCGGTCGTCGGCGCCGGTTTCACCACCGATGACGACGGGACCCCGGTCCAGGTACTCGCCGCGGGCCGCCGGGTCGATGTCCGCACGGCGGTACTGTTCACGGACGCCGACGTCGAAGACCTGCGCGCCCGCGACCGCGCCACCGGCTTCGACCCCGCCGAGCCGCCGCTGGTCCGGCTGACTGTCGTACGTCTGCCGGACGACCGTGACGGCCTGCTGCTCAGCTACCACCTGCTGCTCTGGGACGGCTGGTCGCGCGAGATCGTGCTGCGCGACCTGTTCGACGCCTACCAGGCCGTCCTCGACGGAAGACCCCTGGACCCGATCCCCGCCACCCCGAGCTTCGAGGACCACGCCCGCGCCCTCGCCGCCAGGGACGCCTCCGCCGCCGAACGCTTCTGGGCCGCCCACCTGACCGGTCTGTCCGGCCCGACCCTGCTCGCCGGGCCCGCCCCCGCCCTGTCGGAGGAACTGCCGCCCGCCCTCGTCCGCACCCTGTCCGCCGAAAGCTCGGAAAGCCTCAAAACCGCCGCCAGGACTCACGGTGTCACCCTCAACTCCGTCCTGACCGGCGCGTTCGGCCTGCTGCTCGGCGCGCGGACCGGCCGCGGCGACGCCGTGTTCGGCGTGACCGTCTCGGGCCGCGAGGGCCGCGACGGGGAGGCGCTGGACGAGGTGGTCGGCGTACTGCTCAACACCGTGCCCATGTGGACCCGGCCGCGCCCCGCCGACACCGTGGCGGAGTACCTCTCCGCAGTCCAGGCCGGCCGGGTGGCCGCGATGGACCACGAGCACCTGGGCCTCGGCGAGATCCAGCGCGCCGCCGGGCACGACACCCTGTTCGACAACCTGTTCGTGCTCCAGAACTTCCTGGACCTGGACGCCTTCGCACGGATGAACGCCAGGCACGGCATCACCGCCGTGCGGGCCGACGACTCCACGCACTACCCGTTCACCTGGGTCGTCACGCCCGGCGACCGGCTCACGGTCAAGCTGGAGTACCGGCACGGCGACGCCGCGCACGCCCACCGCCTGCTGGACGACTACCTGCGCGTACTCGACGACCTGGCCCGATCCGCCGGCCCGCTGGGCGCGCTGCCCGGCCTCGCGCCGGCCCCCGAGCCGGGCCCGCGCACGGACATCGGCACCGACACCGTGGTGGACCGGTTCGACCGGGCCGCCGACCGCGACCCGGAGCGCGTCGCGCTGGTGGCGGACGGCCGGAGCATGACGTTCGCCGCGCTGCGCGACCGCAGCCGCGCGGTCGCGGGCGTGCTCGCCGCACGCGGCATCGGCCCGGAGCGGACGGTGGGCATCGCGATCCCGCGTTCGCTCGACTCGATCGTGGCGCTGTTCGCGGTGCTGCGGACCGGCGCGGCGTACGTCCCGCTGGAACTCGACCACCCCGACGAGCGGATCAACGCCATCATCGCGGACGCCCGCCCGGATGTGATCCTCACCGTCAGCCCCGTCACCCCCCGCCTGACCGGCGACCTGATCGAACTGGACCGCCCGCTGCCGGACGCCCCGCCGTACGTCACGTTCGCGCCCGGCGACCCACAACGGCTGCGCCACCCCGCGTACACGATCTACACCTCCGGATCGACCGGCCGCCCGAAGGGCGTGGTCACCGAGTACGCCGGGCTGACCAACATGCTGATCAACCACCAGCGCCGGATCTTCGAGCCGGTGCTCGCCGAGCACGGCCACCGGGTCTTCCGGATCGCGCACACGGTGTCGTTCGCGTTCGACATGTCGTGGGAGGAACTGCTGTGGCTCGCCGATGGCCACGAGGTGCACATCTGCGACGAGGAACTGCGCCGCGACGCGCCGCGGCTGGTCGAGTACTGCCTTGAGCACCGGATCGACGTGATCAACGTGACCCCCACCTACGCTCAGCAACTCGTGGCGGAAGGGCTGCTGGACGACCCCGCGCGGCGGCCCCCGCTGGTGCTGCTCGGCGGCGAGGCGGTCACCCCGGCGCTGTGGCGGCGGCTCGCCGAGACCCCGGGGACGGCCGGCTACAACCTGTACGGGCCCACGGAGTACACCATCAACACCCTCGGCGTCGGCACCTTCGAGTGCGCGGACCCGGTGGTGGGCGTGCCGATCGACAACACCGACGTGTACGTGCTGGACCAGTGGCTGCGTCCGGTGCCGGACGGCGTGCCCGGCGAGCTGTACGTCTCCGGGATCGGCATCGCCCGCGGCTATCTCGGGCAGCCGGGCCAGACCGCGCACCGGTTCGTGGCCTGCCCGTTCGGCCGCCCGGGGGCGCGCATGTACCGCACCGGCGACCTCGTCGCCCGCCGCCCCGACGGCAACCTCGCCTATTTGGGCCGTACCGACCAGCAGGTAAAGATCCGCGGCCACCGGGTCGAACTCGGCGAGGTCGAGGCGGCGTTCGCCGCGCACCCGGCGGTGCGGTTCGCCGCCGCGGTCGCCCAGTCCGACCCGCAGGTGGACGGCGCGTACCGGCTGGCCGCCTACCTGGTGCTGACGGCAGGTTCGGACCTCGCGGCGGTGGCCGCGGAGGTCGGCGCGGGCCTGCCCGACTACCTGCGCCCCACGCACTACGCGCAGGTCGATCACATCCCGCTGACCGTGAACGGCAAGGCCGACACCAAGGCGCTGCCGCCCGCCCGGCCGCTCGGCGCGCTGACCACGGGCGGCGAACGCGGCCCGGCGACCGAGACCGAGACCACGGTGTGCGAGTACTTCGCCGAGGCCCTGGACCTGGACGACGACGAGGTGAGCGCGGTGAGCGACTTCGGGGCCCTCGGCGGCCACTCGATGCTGGCGGTACGGTTGGTCGGGCTGCTCCGCCGCGAGTACGGCCCTGTGATCACCATCCGCGACCTGCTCACCCTGCGAACCCCCGAAGCGATTGCCCGGCACCTCGATGACCACTCCTGACCGGCCGGAGCCCCGTACCGGGGCGGCCATCCTGCGGACCGCGCTGCGCCGCAACGCGGGCGCGATGGCCTGGGGCACCCTGCTCATGGGCATGTACCAGGCGGGCGAGACCGCCTTCCCGATCGCGCTCGGCCTGATCGTCGAGCACACGATGCGTGAACGCAGCCTCGGCGCGCTCGCCCTGTCGATCGCCGCGCTGGCCGTGATCATCACCACCGTCTCGCTGTCCTGGCGGTTCGGCATGCGCGTCCTGCAGAAGGCCAACACCACCGAGGCGCACCGCTGGCGGGTGCGGGTCGCGGCCTGCGGACTCCAGCCGGTGGCCAGGAGGACCGACCTGAAGTCCGGCGAGGTGCTGACCATCGCCACCGAGGACGCCGACCAGACCGCCGACATCATCGAGGTGGTGCCGCTGCTGATCAGCTCACTGGTCGCGGTGGTGATCTCGGCGGTGGCGCTGGGCATCGCCAGCGTCCGGCTGGGCCTGCTGGTGATCGTGGGGACCGTCGCGATCCTGTCGATCCTGAGCGTGCTGTCCAAACGGATCGGCGACGGCACGCGCGAGCAGCAGGCCCGGGTGGCACGGGCCGGGGCGAAGGTCGCCGACCTGATCAGCGGCCTGCGCCCGCTGCACGGCTTCGGCGGCAACCACGCGGCGTTCGGGTCCTACCGCAGGCTCAGCGCCGAGGCCAGGAACCAGGCGGTCGCGGTCGCCAAGGTCAACGGCGCGTACGCCGGCGCCGCGCTCACCCTCAACGCCATCCTCGCCGCCGCCGTCACCCTCACCGCCGGGTGGGAGGCGCTGAGCGGCGACATCACCATCGGGCAGCTGGTGATGGCCGTGGGCCTGGCGCAGTTCATCATGGAACCGCTCAAACTGTTCTCGGAGATGCCGAAGTACGTGGTGGTGGCGCGGGCGTCGGCCGAGCGGATGGCGCTGGTGCTGGCCGCGCCCCCGGTGCAGACCCCGGGGTCGGCCCGCCCGGCCGGTGACGGCGGGCTGGAAATCGACGGGGTGCGGTACGGCGCGCTGCGCGACCTGAAGTTCCACGTCTCGGCGGGCGAGTTCGTGGCCGTCGCCGCCTACCAGGCCCGCGCGGCGGCCGACCTGGCGTCCGTCCTGGCGGTGAACGTGCCGCCGGACGCGTACGAAGGCGTGGTACGCGTCGGCGGGCACCCCCTCGCGGACCTGTCGATCGAGGCGGTACGCGAGCACCTGCTGGTCAACCCGTACGACGCGGAGATCTTCGCGGGCACCCTGCGCACCAACATCGACCCGGCCGACGCCGGCCGCATGGTCCCCGAGGCCGTCGAGGCCTCCATGCTGACCGACGTCGTCGCCCTCCACCGGGACGGACTCGACCACGGCGTCCGCGACCGCGGCGCGAACCTGTCCGGCGGCCAGCGCCAGCGCCTCTCCCTGGCCCGCGCCCTGGCCGCCGACCCGCCCATCCTGGTCCTCCACGACCCGACCACGGCGGTGGACGCGGTCACCGAACAACTCATCGCCCGCAACCTCGCCGACCTGCGCCGCGACCGCACCACCATCGTGATCACCACCAGCCCGGCCATCCTCGACACCGCCGACCGCGTCCTCATCCTCGACGGCGGCACCATCACCGCCGAGGACACCCACCGAAACCTCCTCACCTCCGACGAAACCTACCGCCGCTCCGTGGCCCGCTGACCCCGCCCCAGTAGAGGGTCAGAGCGCCCGGCACGGCGGAGCCCGGTCGTGTGCCGCGCCGCCTGGATCAGCGGCGGACACCCGCCGTCGCTCGGTAAGTGCGGGTGCCGCGCCATGGTGGGCCCGGCGCGGGCTCCCGGCAGGGACCTGATCCGCCTTGTGCCATTCGCAGTTCATCGTCACACCGTCCGGAGAGTGGCGCTTGATGTCGGCAGGGCTGACGGTGGCATCGATCGGCGCGGGAGGGCAATGGACGCGTTGTCCGGAAGTGGTGAATGGCCTTATCGGCGGCCTGTCACCTGTTTTCCGCTCCGGTTCCGGTGCGGAACCGGATCCGGTGGCAGCATGGATCTCCCCTGTCCGATCGGTGTGGGAAAGGACATGTGCAGCCATGCGGTCTTCCGACGAACGTCCCCGGGTTCTGTTCGCCGAGCGGTTCGCGCAGTTGTACATCGAGGCGGGCGACCCACCGCTGAAGGCGATATCGGAGGCGGTGGCGCGGGCCCGGCGTACCGATGACCGGGGGCGCCCGGTGCGGGCGAACGTCCAGCGGCTGAGCGACTGGCGGCGCGGGAGGAACATCCCGGCGCGGTTCGCGGTGCTGGGCTCGGCGCTGGAGGTCCTGATCGCGCTGGCGAAGAAGAGGTCGGGCGGCTCCGGCTCCGGACCGCTCTACGACATGACCGCCTGGCACACCCTGTGGCGAGAGGCGCTGGCGCAACCCGTCGGCGAGGCCGCACCCCGCGCGGCCGGGACCCGATTAGGCGGCAGGCCGCGGCAGTTGCCGCTCGACATCGCCACCTTCACCGGCCGGGACCGCGAGCTGAGCACCATCGCCGGGCTGCTGGACCCGGCGTCCGCCGGCACCGGCCCGGTGGTGGTCGTGCACGGCCCGCCGGGCGTGGGCAAGTCGGCCTTGGCCGTCCGCGCCGCCAGCCGATCCTCCGGGCAGTACCCCGACGGCGACCTGTACGTGAACCTGCGCGGCGCGACCCCCGGTACGGCGGCGCTGGACCCGGCCGAGGCGCTGGGCCGGTTCCTGCGCGCTCTTGGTCTGCCCGCGGCCGAGGTGCCCGCCGACGCGGAGGAGGCCGCGGCCCTGTTCCGCAGCCAGGTGGCCGACCGGCGGCTGACGA
The DNA here is from genome assembly GCF_003315795.1 of Spongiactinospora rosea. Taxonomy (GTDB): domain Bacteria; phylum Actinomycetota; class Actinomycetes; order Streptosporangiales; family Streptosporangiaceae; genus Spongiactinospora; species Spongiactinospora rosea. The sequence goes on along the minus strand of NZ_QMEY01000002.1, from coordinate 513,306 downwards.
TCCTGCTGGACAACGCCGCGACCGCGGCCCAGGTCAGGCCGCTGCTGCCGGGCACGTCCCGCTCGGCCGTACTCATCACCAGCCGGACCGGCCTGGCCACTCTGGAGGGCGCGACCCACCTGCGCCTCGGCCCGCTGGAACCGGACGCCGCGCAGGAGATGCTGGCCCGTCTGATCGGGACCGCGCGCACGGCCGAGCACCCGCCGGACACCCGCAGGCTCGCCGAACTGTGCGACCACCTGCCGCTGGGGCTCCAGATCGCCGCCTCCCGGCTGAAGACCCGGCCGGACTGGACCGTCGGGACCCTGGTGGAGCGGCTGGCCGACGAACGGTACCGGCTCAGCGAGCTGGACGCGGACGAGTCGGCCGTGCGCGGCGGCCTCGAACTGAGCCACGCCGGTCTGGCCCGCTCGGCGAACCCCGCCGACCGCGCGGCGGCGCTGGCGCTGTGCATGAGCGGCCTGGTCCCGGTGACGGGCTTCGACGCGCACCTCGTGGCCTCGCTGATCGAGACCACCGCGATCGAGGCGGACCGGGCGATCGAGCGGCTGCTGGACGCCCACCTGATCGAGGTGGCCGCGCCCGGCCGCTTCCACATGCACGACCTGATCCGGCTGTTCGCCCGCGAGCTGGCCGAGGGCACCGTACTGCACGGCCAGGCCAACGCCGCGATCACCCGGGTGCTCGGCCACTACGTGGCCACCGCGTACAGAGCCGCCCAGATGGCCTACCCGAACCGCATCCACTACTCCGTGCCGGACATCGAGGCCCGCGCGAAGGCGTTCGGCGACCCAGGCGAGGCCCACCGCTGGCTGGAGGACGAACGGGCGAACCTGCGGGCGATGATCCGCCGGTCGTGGGGCGGCTCCGACGAGCACGCCCGGCTCGGCCTGTGGCTGACCCTGGCGCTGCACTGGCACCTGATCGTGGGCTGCTACCTGGATGATGCGGTCGAACTCAACGTCCAGGCCGTCGCCCAGGCCAGGCGGCTCGGCGACCGGTACGCGCAGGCCATGGCGCACAGCGCGCTCGGCGCGGGGTACATGCAACTCGGCCGCCTGGGCGACGCGGAAACGGCGCTCAAGGCCGAGTTGGCCATCTGCCGGGAGACCGGGAACCGGGTGGGGGAGCAGCGGGCGCAGGGCAATCTCGGGGTCCTCTACCTGCTGTGGGCCCGCCCCGAGGAGGCGATCGTCCATCTGGAGGGACAACTGGCGACGGCCCAGGAGATCAAGGTCACGGTGGGTGAGATGTTCGCCCGCCACGCCATGGGCAAGGCGTACCGCCTGCTCGGCCGATATACCGAGGCCATCGAACTGGTGGAGAGGGCGCTGGCCTGGTACGAGGAGACCGGCGACGACTACAGCGCCTCGGCGACGCTGGAACAGCTCGGCCTGATCCACATCGATCTCGGCCGCCTGGAGGCGGCGGCGGACCTGCTGTCCCGCAGCCGTGAGCGGGCGCGTCAGGGCCACCACCGCGGGGGTGAGGTGGAGGCGCTGATCGCTCTGGCCCGCACCTGGCGGCTGCGCGGCGCCCCGGACAAGGCGCTGGACTGCGCCGAGGAGGCGATCGCCATCGCCTCCTCGATCGGCGCCATCCGGCTGGGGGCCCAGGCGCGCGCGGAGCACTCCGCCGTACGTGGCGCCGCCGACGTGCCGGACGCGTAGCCGGGGGCGGGTCAGCCGGTGGCGCCGGTGTAGGCGGCGACGCCGGCGGTCATCCGGCGCAGCAGGGTCTTGAGCTGTTCAAGCTCGCCGTCGGTCAGGCCCAGGGCGAAGTCCAGCGACGGGACGCTCTCGTTGGCCTGGCAGCGCAGCGCGGTGCCCTCCTCGGTGAGGGAGACCTCGACCAGGCGTTCGTCGTCGGCGCGGCGGCGGCGGGTGACGAGCCCGGCCGCCTCCAGCCGCTTCAGCAGCGGGGTGAGGGTGCCGTAGTCCAGGTGGAGCTTCGCGCCCAGGCCCTTGACCAGGGACGGGCCGTTCTCATAGAGGGCGACCAGGACCAGGTACTGGGGGTAGGTGAGGCCGATCTTGTCCAGCAGCGGGCGGTAGGCCGACATCAGCGCGCGCTGGGCGGAGTACAGGGTGAAGCAGACGAACTCGTCCAGGCGGCGGAACTCCTCCTGGTCGTCGTGCCCTGGGGGCGGGGCGGTGGGGGTGGTGCCGATGGTGGTCATATGGGCATGCTACCGCCGGAACGCTCAAAAGTTAATCGAAGCGCATTAACTTGCGCACGAGGAAACCGTGTTCTATTGTCTTGCCTGTCGCCAAGAGCAAGGGAGCACCGAAATGACCGCCACCACCCCGGCCATCGTCCTCGAACCGGCCGCCGCCGCGTTCGCCGAGGCCACCGCCAATCCGCCCTACCTGTTCCAGATCCCGGTGGACCAGGGCCGCGCCGCCGTCGATGACGTCCAGTCCGGCGACATCGCCAAGCCCGAGGTCGATGAGGAGTGGGTGACCGTGCCGGGCGGCCCCACCGGGTCGGTCCAGGCCCGCATCGTCAGGCCGAAGGACGCCACCGGCCCGCTGCCGGTCGTCATCTACATCCACGGCGCGGGCTGGGTCTTCGGCAACGCCCACACCCACGACCGCCTGGTACGCGAACTGGCCACCGGCACCGGCGCGGCCGTCGTCTTCCCCGAATACGACCGCTCGCCCGAGGCCCGCTACCCGGTCGCGATCGAGCAGAACTACGCCGTTGCCCGCTGGATCGCCACCGAGGGCGGCGCCCACGGCCTGGACGCCACCCGCCTGGCGGTGGCGGGCGACTCGGTGGGCGGCAACATGGCCATCGCCCTGACGCTGATGGCCAAGCAGCGCGGCGACCTGCCGCCGCTGCGCGCCCAGGTGCTGTTCTACCCGGTCACCGACGCCGCCTTCGACACCGGCTCCTACGAGCGGTTCGCCGAGGGCTACTTCCTGCGCCGGGACGGGATGCGGTGGTTCTGGGACCAGTACACCACCGACCCCGCCCAGCGGAACGAGATCACCGCCTCCCCGCTGCGGGCCGCCCACGACCAGCTCGCCGGACTGCCCCCGGCGCTGGTCATCACCGCCGAGGCCGACGTCCTGCGCGACGAGGGCGAGGCGTACGCCGCCAAGCTCCGCGAGGCCGGGGTCCCGGTGATCGCGACCCGCTACGGAGGCGTCATCCACGACTTCGTGATGCTGAACGGGCTGCGCGAGACCAACGCCGCGCAGGGGGCGATCGACCAGGCCGTCCACACCCTGCGCACCGCCCTGCACGCCTGATCCGCCGCCGGCGACCGGCGCCGCCGAGGCGAGGGGGCCGAGATTTTACCCGCGCTCAGGTCACCTTTCATGGTCACCCTGCGTCACCTAGATGACGGCCGATGACCAGAGACGATTACTGAGAGCTATAGGGAAATGTCGGATATCTATCTTCAGCAGCACGCTCCCGGACGGCTCCGCGAGCCTGGTGACGGGACGAGATCCCTGCTGCACCTCGACTCCAGCGCCAGCCGCCCCGGCGACTCGACCAGCCGTCAGCTCACCGCCCTGTTCGCGGAGACCTGGCGCCGCCGCCACCCCGGCGCCGAGTACCGCTACCGCGACCTGGCGGCCCAGCCGGTGCCGTTGATCTCTTCCGACTTCGTCGCCCTGGGCCTGCGCAGCGAGCGGCGCGGCAACGTCCCGCTGGGCGCGGTGTCCGCGCTGGCCGAAGGGCCGGGCGAGGCCCGGGAGTGGTCGCTCACGCTGCCGCTGATCAACGAGGTCCGCGCCGCGGGCACGGTGCTGCTCGGCGTCCCGATGTACAACTTCTCGGTGCCCGCCGCGCTCAAGGCGTGGATCGACCGGATCACCTTCCCCGGCGCGTTCACCGACTCCGTGACCGGGGAGAGCGTGCTCGGCGACACCGAGGTGGTGGCGGTCACCGCCCGCGGCGGCTGCTACCTGCCCGGCACGCCCCGCGAGGACTTCGACTTCCAGACCTGCTACCTGCGCGCCTACTTCACCGAGCTGGGCGTGCCCGAGGACAACCTGCACGTGATCAGCGCCGAGATGACCCGGGCGGGCGACGTGCCGAAGCTGGCCCGCTTCCGGGTGCTCGGCCGCCGATCGCTGGACGAGGCCAGATCCGAGCTCCTGGCCCTCGCCGCGCCCCGGCCCGACGCCGAGCCCTGGCCCCTGTGAGGGGGTGGGCCCGGCCGGCGGTGGGGGGACGCCGGCCGGGCCAGGGGGAGGGGCCGGATGTCACCTTCTCCTTGCGCGGTACGTCATAGTCGGTGACACGATCGGTCGCGCAGGGGCCGCCGGTGCACGGCGCGGGCAGATTTCTGCCAGCCGGCGGCCTCTGCGTTTTTGAATGTGGTCCCCGGACCCGGAGGTGAAGACTCGACGAGCGCCGGGGAAACAGCAGGTGCGCTTACCGGATGCATTCCCGGTGGGGCCGGATCGATTACGGCCGCATTCACAAAGGGACTCCGGAAATCACTCATGCCGCTATTCTTTTGTCGCCGACCGGCTCGTCGGCCGGCGTCCTTCGACCACCGCGCGGTAGGTGCCGGTGATGTCGGCCAGGGCGCTTCCCTGGTCGGCGCGGTCACTCTGCGCGACCTTGCGCTCGGCGCCGTCCATGTTGCGGTTGGCGACCACGATGGCCGTGGTCGCCGGTCGGCGGACGGCCTCGTAGCGCTGCAGGGCGGCCGGGATGTCGCCGGAGGCCGCCAGCTCGGCGGCGAGCTCGGTGGCGAGCGCGGTGGCGTCCAGGATCGCCTGTGAGCCGCCGTTGGCCCCGATGGGGTACATCAGGTGCGCGGCGTCGCCGAGCAGGGTCACCCGGCCGCGGCCCCAGACCGGCAGCGGGTCGCGGTCCACCATCGGGTAGCACAGGATCCGCTCGCTGCGGGACAGCAGGTCGGGGATGTCGAGCCACCCCATGTCCCAGTTCGCGTAGTACGGAAGGACCTCTTCGAGGGTGCCCTCGCGGCTGTGGACGTCGTCGGGGTCGGTGTGCATGGCGACGATGCACACCCAGTTGACCAGGGCCTTTCCGCGCCGGAAGTGCCGGGCGGACATCGGGTAGGCGATGATCCTGGTGGTGTTGCGGTCGTTGACCAGGATCATGGTGCGGCCGTCGAGGAACTCGTCCATCTCGGTCACGCCGCGCCACATCCGCACGCCGCCCGGGGAGATCTTCCCGGCGCCGGGGTGCAACTGCGCGAGGACGGCCGAGCGGGCGCCGTCGGCGCCGATCAGGGCGGCGCCTTCGTAGGCGACGTCGCCGGTCGCGCGACCGTGGGCATGGACGCGTACGCCGCCGCCGGTCTCCTCGAAGCCGCGCACCTGGGTGCCGGTGCGCACGGCGTCGTCGCCGAGCCGCTCGCGCACCGCGTCGAGCAGCATCAACTGCAGCTCGCCGCGGTGGAGGGAGTACTGGGGGCTTGCGTGCCCGGCCGCGATGCCGCGCGGCTCCGCCCACAGGGTCGTACCGTGATTGTCCAGGTAGAGGTGCTCGCGGGTGGGGATTCCGGTCTCCGCGAGCGCGTCGCCCAAGCCGAGCGCGGTGAGCTCGGTGATGGCCGCGGGCTGGATGTTGATGCCCACGCCGAACGGCCGGATCTCATCGACCGTCTCCAGCACGAGGGCCCGGATGCCGCGGGCGTGCAGGGCGAGGGCCGCGCTCAGCCCCCCGATTCCGGCGCCGGCGATCACGATGTCAGCGGTGTCCTGGGTGCTCATGACAGAGGTGCTCCCTGCGCCGATGAGGGGCGAGGACTGGAACCCCGGCGGGGCGGCCCGCCGGGGGGCTTCCTGCCCGGGAATGGCGTAAAGCCCTGGGTGCCCGGGAGGTCAGGCGTGGTGGATGGCGTTCACGGCGTAGAGGCCGGGGCCGGGGGTGCCCAGCTCGGCGACCCTCTTGGCGAAGGCCTGCGCCTCGGGGTCGCTCAGGAGGGCCTGAACGTCCGCCGGGCTACGCCACTGTGCGTAGTTGATGACCCGCTTGCCGTCCTTGCTGGCGATGATGTTGACCGAGACGAATCCCGGCTTCTGCGAAATCACCTTTTCCGTCCCCTCGTTGAGGACGGCGATGAGCTCCTCCTGCTTCGCGGGGTCCACGTCGATGACGTTGATGAAAGTGGCGAGCTGGTCGTCGGTGCGAATCGTCGTTTCACTCATGCTTCATATGTTAACGCCACCCGGGTGCACTAACAAGGAATTCGGGTTGTTGCGGATCTGTGCAATGCACGCCGCCAAGACGCAATGCACGCCCTCAAGACGCGGAATTAATAACTAAAGAGGACGATCCGGACAAAGCCCGAATCGTCCTCAACTACCCGGCCGGAGCCGTACTACACAGTACGATGTGGCGCGGTTACATGGTGAAGCCCTCGTAACCGCCCGTCACCACGGCGTCGAGCTTCTCGCGGTAGGACCGCAGCCCGCCGAAGTAGAACATCGCCCGGTTCTTCTTGCCCGGGATGTTGGCCCCGAAGATCCACGAGTCGACCTTGGGGAAGAGGGTGAAGTCCGCCGACTGCTGGCAGGTCACCGTCCAGGTCTCCTCGGCGGCCTTGACCGCCTCGACCGAGCGCCGGCCGGTCGCCTCCGCCGCGCCGATCAGCTCGGTGAGCCATTCGACCTGGGTCTCGATGGCCGGGGGCAGGTTGCTGAACACGCTGTTCGGCCCGAGGACCATGAACATGTTCGGGAAGCCGGTGACGGCCAGGCCCAGGTAGCTGGTCGGGCCGTCGGACCAGTGCTCGTTCATGCTCACGCCGCCGCGGCCCCGGATGTCCATCCGCTTGTAGCTGCCGTCCACCGCGTCGAAGCCGGTCGCGAACACCAGGACGTCCAGCGGGTGCTCGACGCCGTCCTCGGTGATCACGCCGGTGGGCGTGATCTCCCGGATCGGGTTCTCCTTGATGCTGACCAGCGTGACGTTGTCGCGGTTGAAGCTCTCGTAGTAGTCCTCGTTGCAGATCGGGCGCTTGGCGTACGGGTCCGTGGGGCTGAGCTTGCGCGCCGTCTCGGGGTCCCGCACGATCTCCTTGATCTTGGACCTGATGAACTCCGCCGCGGCCTCGTTGGCGGCCGGGTCGGTGGCGATGTCGGAGAAGGTGCCGAACATGAACCGGAAGCCGTTGCCCTTGTCCCAGTTCTCCTGGAACACCCTGCGGCGTTCCTCCTCCGACACGCTCATGGCCGGGACATCGCTTTCCTCGAACCCGCACGCCACCCGCGACAGGCGGACCTGCCGCCAGATCTCGTCGTAGTTGGCGCGGTACTCGGCCAGGTACTCCGGGCTCACCGGCGCGTTGCCGGACGGGACGTTGTACTGCGGCGTCCGCTGGAACACCGTCAGGTGCTCGGCGACCTTGGACGCCGCGCAGACGAACTGCGTACCGGTCGAACCGGTGCCGATGAGACCGACCCGCTTGCCCTCGATGGAGAGGTCATCGGGCCACGAACCGGTGTGGACCAGCCGGCCGCGGAAGGTGTCCCTGCCCTTGATGTCCGGGAAGTTGGCGGCTGATAACGGGCCGAGCGCAGTCAGAAGGTAGCGTGCTGTGAACGACTCGCCGCCATCGGTCGTCACCGTCCACAGGTTGGCCTCCTCGTTGTAGACGGCGGCCTCCACGGCGGTGTTGAGCTGGATGTCCTTGCCGAGGTCGTAGCGATCCACAACGGTCTGGAGATACCCGAGGATGTCCCGCTGCGGGATGTACCGCCGGTTCCACGCGACTTCCTGGGCCAGTTCCCGGTCGAAGGAGTACCGATATACCAGACTCTCCGTGTCGGACATGGCGCCGGGATAACGGTTCCAGTGCCAGGTGCCGCCGACGCCGTCGCCCTTCTCGAAGCAGCGGACCCGCAGGCCCAGCTCGTTGCGGAGCTTGTGCACGGTGTAGATCCCGCCGAACCCGGCGCCGATGACGATCGCATCGAACCGGGCTTCGGCGCTGTGGCCGCCGGCGGTGTGAGTAGTGGTTTGGGACACAGAGTTCGCCTTTCTCATGATGTGAACTGTTGGAGAGGGGTGGTATGGGGCGCTGACCAGGGCGTGATCAGGGCTGTAGCCGCTCGACCTCCCAGCCGTCCGTGCGCCGCTCGTAGCGCAGCCTGCGGTGCAGCCGGTCGGACGCGGCGGCCCAGAACTCGACGACCGCCGGCTCCAGGCGGAAGGCGGCGAACCGCGGCGGGCGCGGCAGCGGCAGGCCGGACGCGCCTAGGCGTTCGGCCTCCTCACGCAGCCGGCCGATGTCCGCGAAGTCGGTGAACGGCTCGCTCTGCCGCGAGGCCGTGGTCATGGAGTGCAGCGGTACCGGGCGGGCGTTCCACAGCGCCTCCTCCTCGGAGTCGCCCAGCCGCACGATCGGCCCGGAGATGCTCAGCTGCTGCGCGGTCTCGCGCCAGTAGAGCATCCCCGAACCCCAGCCGGTCGCGGCGATGTCGCGCGCCTTCCTGCTGGTCAGGTGGCTGGTGAAGATCACGCCCCGGGCGGAGACGTCCACGATGGCGACCATCCGGTTGGAGGCGCGGCCGTCGCGGTCCGCGGTGGCGAGCGCGAGGGCCAGCGGCTCCCGCACGCCCAGCTCCTTGGCGGTGGAGATCCACTGCCGCGCCAGGTCGAGCGGTTCGGCGGGCGGCAGGTCGTACTCCGGAAAAGCGCGGTCCGTGCTCCCGCTGATGGTCTCGAACTTGCTGCTCACGATCACCTCCCGGTGAGGGGCGCCGGGGCGCCTCAGACGTAGATCAGGCCGCGGGCGACGGTGACGCCCGCGCCTTCGACCCGCACCGACGCGATGTGGTCGCCCGCGCCGTCCGCGCGGGCCCGCATCAGCGAGGGGCGGCCCATCTCGACCCCCTGGTGGATGTCGATCCACTCGCCGAACCGCACCCGGCCGTGCCGGGCCAGGTGGATGGCCAGCGGCCCGGCGGCCGAGCCGGTCGCCGCGTCCTCGGTCACCCCGTACGCGGGCGAGAACATCCGGCTCCGCCAGCTCGTGCCGGAGCCCGCGTAACAGTTGGTGGCCATGTCGAGGAACACGGCCAGCGCCCGGTGGTCGGGGTTGACCGCCGACAGCGCGGGGATGCCGGGCAGCCCCACGAACACGTGCCGCGGGCCGTTGGAGTAGATCTCCACGGGCAGTTCGGGCTCGCCGACGCCGAGCGCGGCCAGCAGTTCCTCGGCGCGGTCGAACTTCGTCCACACCGGGATCGGCTGTTCCATCTCGGCGGCGACGACCTTCCCGCCGGCGCGCCGCAGCGCGAAGTCGATGATCCCCATGGCGGTCTCCAGCCGGAGCCGGTCGCCCGGGAAGCTCTCGCCCAGCGCGACGGCCGTGCCGAGCAGCGGGTGCCCGGCGAACGGAAGCTCGTTGACCGGGGTGAACACCCGGATGTGCGCGTCCCCGCCCTGCTTGGGGGAAAGGACGAACGTCACCTCCGACAGGTTCATCTCCCTGGCGATCCGCTGCATCCGGCCCGCGTCGAGGTCGTCGGCGTCGAAGAACACGGCGACGGGGTTGCCCTGGAGCGGGGTGTCACTGAAGGCGTCCACGACCACGTAGGTGTGGCCGCGCTGCGCGGTCTGGTGAACCGTCATGTGCTCAGCGCCCTTTCGATGGAGGAGCCGAGGATGCGTGGTCCGTGCTGGGTGAGCACGGACTCCGCGTGGAACTGCAAGGAGGAGAAGCGCGGCCCGTGCAGCGCGTGCACCTCTTCGGTCAGCGGGTCGCGGCAGATCCGTACCGTGCCGACCCCGCCGATCACTGCCGTGTCCAGCTCCGAGCGGGCCGCGAAGGTGTTGTAGAAGCCGACCCGCTCGGGCTCGCCGAACAGGTCGATCTCCATCTGGAGCCCCTGGTTGGGGGTCTCCTTGCGGCGGATCTCGAAGCCGAGCCGCAGGCTCAGGACCTGGTGGCTCAGGCAGACCGCGAGGAACGGCCGGCGTTCGCGCAGCAGCGCGTCCACCGCCGCCCGCAGGTAGGCGATCTTGGGGTGCGCCTCGTCGCGCGGGTCGCCGGGGCCGGGCCCGAGCACCACGAAGTCGTGGCCCTCGAACGACAGGCTCTCGCCGTACCCGCGCACGGTCACCGGCATGTCGAGCGAGCGGAGCTGGTGGTCGAGCATCGAGGTGAAGGTGTCCTCGGCGTCGATGATCAGCGCGCTGCGCCCGGCCAGCCGGGGGATCGCGGGCGTACGCCTGGGCGCCGCGCCCAGCCAGAAGCCCGCGATGGTGGCGTTGCGCCGCTCCAGGGCGTCGCGGACGTCGGGGTGCGTGCCGAGCCGTTCGGCCTGGGTGGTGCGCAGGGCGGCGAGCAGGCCCGCCGCCTTGGCGTTGGTCTCGGCGACCTCCGCGAGCGGGTCGGAGTGGCGGACCAGCGTCGCGCCCACCCCGATCCGCGCCTGGCCGCGGGCGTCGATGTCGGCGGTGCGGATCAGGATGGCGGAGTCGAGCGCGCGCTCGCCGTCCGCGTCGCGTCCGATCAGCGCGGCCACGCCGCTGTAGTAGCCGCGGCCCTGCGGCTCGTGCCGGCCGATGACCCGGCAGGCGTTCTCCAGTGGGCTGCCGGTGACCGTCGGCGCGAACATCGACTCGCGCAGGATGTCGCGTACGTCCCAGCGGCTGTCGCCCTCGATGACGTACTCGGTGTGCGCGAGCCGGGACATCTCCTTCAGGCGCGGCCCGACCACCCGCACGCCGGGCTCGCAGATCCGCGTCATCATCTTCAGCTCTTCGTCCACGACCATGTACAGCTCGTCGGACTCCTTGCGGTCGGCGAGGAAGTCCATGACGCCCGGCAGGGTCGGGCCGGAGGGCGGGTAGCGGTAGGTGCCGCTGATCGGGTTCATGGTGACGACGCCGTCGTTCAGCGTGATGTGCCGCTCCGGCGACGCGCCGACGAACGTGCGGGTGCCGGTGTGGACGATGAAGGTCCAGTACGCGCCGGACTCCATCTGGACCAGGCGGCGGAACAGGGACAGCGCGCTGTGCGGCGTGTAGTCGCCGATCTCGACGACGAACGACCGCTTGATCACGAAGTTCGCGCCCTCGCCCTCGCCGATCGCCTCCTTGATCACCCGGCGCACGGTCTCGGCGTAGTCGTCGTCCGCGACGTCGAAGCGCCCCTCGGACACGGCGATCGGCAGGTCCGGGATGCGGGCCAGGGCGTCGGTGATCGGTACGGTCCGCTGCCCGGTCACGGTCATCGCGATCAGCGGGGCGCCGTCGTCGGCGCAGTCGAAGCCCCGCTCGCGGATCTGCCGGTAGGGGATGAGGGCCAGTACCTCGTGCCGCGGCCCGCCGCCGTCCGCCGCGGAGTGGCGGGGCAGCGGGATGTCGGCCAGGGCGTTCACCTCGGCGACCTCGCCGACGAGGACGTCGAGGAGGTCGGGGCGGTTCGCCTCCGGGCGGTGCAGCAGCGCGAAGGCGGGCGCCTGGAGATCCAGTACCGTGGCCAGCAGGTCGCCCTCGCTCCGCGCCCCGGGGGGCGGTCCTGTCACGGGAACACCTCCTTCGCCGTGACCACCACCGCGCAGCGTTCGGCGGCGTAGTTGAGGGTCAGCCAGTGGTAGTCGGCGGTGAAGTCGCCGATCGCGTCCCCGGCCAGGAACGTCTCAAGATCGTTCGTGTAGGACTCGATCGCCGTCGCCAGAATCCCGACGTGCGCGTACACGCCACAGATGATCAACTGGTCCCGGCCGCTCTCACGCATGCGCGCGAGCAGGTCGGAGCGGAAGAACGCGCTGTAGCGCAGCTTGCCGAACATCCAGTCGCCGGGCGCGGGGGCCAGTTCGTCCACCACGGCCTGCTCTTCGGGGGTCCTGCGCATGCCGGGGCCCCAGAAGTCCTTGAGCAGCCCGCGCTGCTCGTCGGTCATGTCGCCGGGCTGCGCCGTGTACCCGACGGGGACGCCGAGTGCGGCGGCGCGGGTCCGGAGCAGGGCGATGTTGCGGATCAGCTCGGCGCGCATCTGCCCGGGGAACGGGCTGAGGAAGTACCGCTGCATGTCGTGGATCAGCAGGACCGCGCGCTTCGGGTCGGGCGTCCAGGTGGCGATGCTCTGGGGCAGTTCGCCCGCGGTCGGAAGGGGATAAGGCTCGATCGGGGGTATACCGGGCATGGCCGTCCTTTCTCGTCGGATCGTCCGGCTCACTCGCCCCAGGCCGAGATCACCGAGACCGCCTGCCACAGCGTCAGCCGGGGGTCGCACAGGCTCTCGTACCGATCGCCCAGCGACTCCAGCCCGGCCGGGTCGGCGACGCACTCGGTGACGTCATCGGGGGTGGTCTCCAGGTGCAGGCCGCCGGCCAGGCCACCGGCGTGCTCCACCGCGCGCACGAAGTCGCGTACCTCCCGCATCAGCGTCTCCACCACGCGGGTCTTGCGTCCGTCAGATGCGCGGACCGTGTTGGCGTGCATCGGGTCGCACAGCCAGATGACCGGGTGCCCGGCGTACCGCACCGCCTCGACCAGCGGGGGCAGCTTCTCGGCGACCACGTCGGCGCCCATCCGGGCGATCAGGGTCAGCCGTCCGGGCACGCGGTCCGGGTCGAGCTGCTCGCACAGCGCGAGGGCCTCCTCCGGGCTGACATTGGGCCCGACCTTGCAGGCCACCGGGTTGTCCACCTCGGCGAGCATGGCGATGTGCGGGCCGTTCACCTGGCGGGTCCGCTCCCCGATCCACGGCCAGTGCGTGGAGGTCAGGGTCAGCGAACCGGCCATGTCCTGGCGCAGCATCGGGAACTCGTAGTCCAGCAGCAGCGCCTCGTGGCTGGTCCACACCGGGGGGTCGGCCACGGCGCGGGAGAACGGGCCGCGCCAGCCCAGGTGCTCCATGATGTCGCTGGCCGCCATGTAACCGGTGAGGAGGCGCAGCGGGTCGGGCCGCCTGCTCTCCATCGTGGGCTCGGGGCCGTTCACCAGGTGGCCGCGGTACGCGGGCAGGGTGAGGTCGCCGACCTTCTCCACCGGGCTGGACCGCGGCTTGGCGAACTGGCCCCCGATCCGGCCGACCCGGATCACCGGTTTGTGGGTGATCATTTTCAGGGCGCCGGCCATCACGTCCAGGGCGGCCGACTTGCGGCTGATGTGCTCCGCCGTGCATTCCTCTGGATCTTCGGCGCAGTCCCCGGCCTGGACGATCAGGGCTCTGCCCGCCGCCACTTCTGAGAGGTGGGTATGTAAGCTGCGTACGTCTTCGGCCCGCACGAGCGGGGGACGTGCCGCCAGGACCTCACTGACGCGTTTGACCTGTGAGGTGTCGCTCCACTCCGGCTGCTGCTGCGCTTCGCTGAGCCGGAGTCCTGCCATGGTGCTGTCCATGGGTCTCCACTTGTCGAAGGGACCTGGGCCGGGCCGGGGTCGGTGACGCCCGGCCGGCCAGGTCAGGAGGTGCGACGTGCGTGGAGCCGCGTTGCCTCGGCTCAGGTGGGAATGCCCTCGCGCTTGATCTCGGGTACGGGGATGCCCAGTGCGCGCAACTGCTCGAACGGGTTCATGAACTCCCGCTGGAGCTTGATCTTCCCGTTCTCCAGGTGGAAGGAGTGCAGGAAGTGGTTCTTGTAGTGGCCGTCGGGATACCCGGGGAAGATGATGGCGCCCTCGCCGTCGCACTCCACCCAGAAGAAGTTGGGGTCTTGGGTCTCGAAGATCTGGACGTTGGTCCAGACCCAGTCGGGGAAGCAGCGCAGCGACCAGACCGCGTGCTCGCCCAGCCGGTCCCGGCCGCGGATGGCGATCGGCTCGCCGGTGTCGTTGGTCCAAAGACCGCCCACACCGTCCTCGGTGAAGAGCAGGTGCCGGGTCAGGCGGTCTTGGCCAAGAGAGTTCATGTACTTTTCGACCGTCGCTCGGTTCAGTTTGCGTAGCTCGTCTTCCGCCTGGTTTCCGGACGGATAAGCAGGGCTCGTCATGATTAACCTCCTCCGGCTCTTGGGCGACGATAATTCACCGACCCGGAAAGCGGAAGAATTTCAATGGCGGCCCATCTTCAGTGAACGGCCGGGAATGCACGCATGTTCGACTTGCACGATCTACTGAGGTACCATGTTCGCAAGTTTCTTCCAGTCCTCGCAGCGCTTGAGGACGATGGCGCGGATCAGTGGCACGCAATGCGGCGGAATCGCGTCGGCGATCTCCTCCCATTGGGTCTGGTCCATTTCGGTGGCGAGCAGAATCCGCAGCAGTGTCCGGCGCGACTCGGTGGCGCGCATGGACGGGTCGCGGGCGAGTTTGCGCACCGCGGTCGCGGTCTCCACGCCGGTGGCGCAGTCCCGTGGCGGCCGTCCGGGCCGGCCGCGCGCCGGATTGCCCGCGGGGGCCGGAGCAGGTCCGCGATCGGGTCCGGGCGGCGGCGCCGTCCCTGCCTGGCCCATCGGCCTGGCCGGTGCGGCACGCAGCTGCGCGGGGATCGGATCCTGGCCTCGGCTGAGACGATCACGCACGTCACGGACGGTTCCGACGGAGAGCCCGGTACGCCGGGACAGCTCACGCAAGGAGATCTCCGAGTCGTTCTTCAGCAGGGCCGCGGCGCTGCGCCGGCCCTCCACACTGCTGATCGGCCGCACCTTGCCGTCCCTGCCGACCCGTCCGCCGGAGTGCGCGTCCACGCCGGCGCCCGCCTTGCGGCGCAAGGCCCCCACGGTGAACGGGCTCAGGCCGGTGGACTCGGCCACGGCACGGTCGGACCAATGCGGGTGCGACTTCAGGATGCGCTGCGCCGCCGCCTTTCGCTCCTCCATTGTCAGCGGCAGCCCATGCCTGATGTTGAGCTGCGCGGAAAGCACGAAGGCATCGGCCTCGCTGCCGTCGTAGAACTGGACGGAAATTTCGGTGCGCCCTCTTAATATGGCGGCGCGCAGCCGGTGCGCCCCGTCGATCACACGCATCGTCGGGCGATGCACGAGCACCGGGTCGATATCGTTGCCCGACTCGACGATGAGACGGACGTGCGCGGGGTCCTCACCCTTTTTGCGTGGCGACATCGACGGCATCAAATCCCGGATCGGGACGCTTTCAGCAGGCAGGTCGCGGAGCAGGTCGGACACCTCGGGAGCAGCATTACCCGACTGCCCGATATCGGCCATCTGAAGTGTCACTACTGAAACCTTCCTAGACAAAGGGGCGGGTGGGCCGGGTGACTGCGGTGATCGCCTGGGCGGAGAATCGGCATCACCTTGATCGTGCGGATCATGGTTTTCCGCAACACGAAATCCCCCCGTGTATGCGGGTGTTGCGGCGAAGAACCCCCGACAGCATTTTCGCGGCCGGCCGGACGGCGGCGCTCACAAGGGTACGCCACACGGTCGGGCCGGGCGGAAAGCCCGTCTCGGCTTGTGATGTGACCCCAGCGACGGCGGGATTGTCAATACCTTTCTAATATCGGGCGACCATTGCGGTGTGAAAGAGACGGCCATCGTGGGGTGCAGCCGGCCGCGTACTCGCCACGATTCAGCAGTGGCGGGTTCGTCGGTATCTGTGCAGGGTACGTCGTCGGCAGAGCCGCGCGGCGCGCCGCCGTCGAGGCGACCCCCGCGGCTCCGGCCGGCGGCATCCGGGCCTAGCGTTGTCGAGTGCGGCGGTCAATGGGTTTTCGACAGGTACGCCACGCGTCCGCGGGTAGCATGAACGTGGTGCTGTCAGCGCGGCAATGGTGTACATACCGAACGCCCCTCGACCGCTCTACCCGTAAGTCCGCGACGATCGCCCGGTCGCCTGGTTAGCGTGTTCCTTGTCGACCGCGCGCCATTTATCGCGTTCGCTGATATGACGAACCGCGACCACGAAAGGTGACCGATGGACACTCAGACCGAGTTGGCCACGCACTTCGATAACTCCCGCAAGCATCTGCGAGCGGTCGCGTTCCGGATGCTCGGGTCAGCCGACGAGGCGGAGGACGCGGTACAGGACGCCTGGCTGCGGGCCTCGCACAGCGGCATAGAGGGCGTGTCCAACGTGACCGCCTGGCTGACCACCATAGTGGCGCGCATCTGCCTGGACATGCTCCGCTCGCGGCGCCGCCGCAGCGAGGAGTTCACCGACATCGCCGAGCTGGATTCGATCATCGCCCATGAGGACTCCGACCCGGCGGAGGAGGCGGTGCGCGCCGACTCGGTGGGGCTGGCGCTGCTCGTGGTCCTCAACACGCTGGGGCCCGCGGAGCGGGTGGCGTACGTGCTGCACGACCTCTTCTCCGTGCCGTTCGACGAGATCGCCGAGATCCTGCAGCGCAACACCGCCGCCGCCAAGAAACTCGCCAGCCGGGCCCGGCACCGGGTGCTCGGCACCGACGCCGTTCCGTCCGGCGACGTGGCCAGCCAGCGGCGGGTGGTGGACGCCTTCCTGGCCGCCTCCCGCGCGGGCGACCTGACCGGGCTGCTGGCCGTACTGCACCCGGAGGTCGTACGCCGGGCGGACCTGCCCGCGCTCGCCTCGCACGGGCGCACCGAGATCCGCGGCGCGCGCGACGTCGCCCGCGAGACGCTCAGCAACACCGTCCGCGCCTACCTCGCGCGTCCCATTCTGGTCAACGGCGGCGTGGGCGTGGTGGTGGCCCCCAACGGCCTGCTGCGGCTTGTCCTGGCGTTGACCATCGAGGAGGATCGCATCACCGCCGTCGATGTCATCGGCGACCCGACCCGCCTGCGGGAGCTGCGGCTCTCCCTGGTGGAGCCGCTTCCCGTGTCCTGACACCCCCCGCCCGCGACCCCATCGAGGCTGTGAAGCGAAGAGATGATCACTAATCCCCGGCTCGCCGTGCTCTACGTCACCGACCAGACCGCGAGCGTCGAGTTCCTCACCGGCATCCTCGGTTGCGAACTGGTGGCCGACACCCTCGACGCCCAGGGCCGCCGCTGGGTCGAGGTCCGTTTCCCCGGCGCGCGGACCTGCGTCGCGCTCGCCGCCGTGGAGCCGGAGGTGATGGAGGTCCTTGAGGCCCGCGCCGGGCGGATGACCCACGGCTGGTTCGACTGCGACGATCTCGACGCCACCTCCGCGGACCTCCGCGGCAAGGGCGTGGAGATCACCGTCGAACCGCAGGCGGCGCCGTGGCGGGAGGGCGCCCGCTGGGCGCAGATCCGCGGCCACGACGGCCGTCTTTACGGACTCACCGAAACCCACCGTTAGACCCCGCCCCGCCGGCCGACCGCCGCCCCGGGCGCGGGGCGCGGCGGCGGCGAGGGGCGTGCAACTGCCAGATTCTCACAGTTGAACCCCTCCGCCGGGCAGTGGATCCTCGCCGGGAATCCGATCACGATCACAAGCCGTCCCGGCGGCAGTTCACCGACCGCGGCTCACAGCGGATCTTCGCCTCGGCCCGCGCGCCGATCATGCGGACGCTCGGCTCCGGCCGCCCGGTCAGCGCGGCGATGTCCGGATAGGGCAGCCCGAACCCATTGTGCAACAGGAACACCGTGCGCTCCGAGTGCTCCAGCGCGTCGAGCACGGCGGCCAGGGCCGCGGACACCGACTCGGCCAGGCTGAGGTCGGAGTCGTTCCGCACCGGCTCGGGCAGCCACGGCCCGAGATGGGACTCCCCGCTGTCCTGCGCGGTCCGCAGCCGCACCAGCGACAACACGGTGGTCAGCGCGGTGAGCCCGACCGGCCGCCCCGCCTCCTCCGGGGGCCTGGCCAGCCAGCGCGCATGGGTCTCCTGGACGACCTTCTCCGCCTCCATGATGTCCCCGAGCATGCTGTAGGCGACCGAATAGAGCAGGGGCACATGCTGCTGGAATGCCTCGGACGTGTCGGGGTCCCCTTCGAGCGGCTGATTCCCGGAAGAATGTTCGGCCACCATGCGGCCTCCTTGTGGATGTGTCTCCCGACTAATGATGCCGTTCCACTACGAAATTAGCCGTTGTCGTGCTCCGCGGTCGATGAATCCGGCCGCCAGAGGGTCAACGCAGCCGCCGCCGGGAGCACCGCGTGCCGCGGAAAATCCGTTAACCTCTCTATATGACGTTTCACGCAGCCTTGAAGTGACATGATCGTAGAGCTTTTTCGGCGCCGGTGAAATGATGGTTAGCGCGCGGAATCGCACGGGCCGCACTCCTGACCACGCGATGTCACATTTCCGGGCCGCGCTGCGTCTTTACATATAGATAAACCTATGCGGGAGGCCGCATCAAGTGCCGTCGCCCGTGCCGCCGCACAGCGAGGTGACTCACATGGATCTCGTCCCCGATGACCCCCACGCCAATCCCACCGCCTGGCGGATCGCCTTGGACGCGTGTGCCGGGATGCTGTCAATGAACACCTCGAAGGGCCTGCGGCCGCTGTACGAACTGCCGCATTTTCAGGGGTCGTTTTCCATATCCCGGGAGGGAGTGCTCGCCGGATTCAGGTTACGCCTGCCGCTCCCGTCCGAGGCCCGCCTGGCGCAGGCGGGCACGGCGGCGGAACTCTCGTGGGAATCGATGAGCCTCGACGCCGACGGGCCGGTGAACAGCCTTGGCGGACGTGCCCGGTTGTTACTGGGACGCAGGGAGACATTCACTGACGTGTCGGCGCTGTGCGCGAAGATACCGGGGGAGCGTCCCTACATCAAGATTGTCCTGGAGACCGTCTTCTCGCCGGTGGCCCTGCACTGGCCGACCGACGGGTGGCAGCGGCTCAGGCCGGTGACGCTCACGCTGTTCAGCGAGATCCGCCCGGCGGAGGTGGGAAGCCAGGAACCGCCGGCCTGACCGGCGGCTCCCATGCGTAGGGCCCGGACGAATCCTCGTCCGGGCCTTTTTGGTGCGTTCTCGCGGTCCCTTTACCGGTCGAGGGCGTGATCGTCGTCCCCGCCGGTCACGGCCGCGCGGTCGCCCTCGCCGTTATGGCCGTTGTGACCGTTATGGCCATTACCGTTGTGGCCGTTGTGGCCGTTGTGGCCGTTCGCGCCGTTCAGCGGGATCTTCTCGCCGCCGTAGGCGGTGGACATCCGGCCGCGCAGGCCGCCGATCAGGCCCCGCATCGGCTTGGGCGGGACGCCTTCGCCGTTGGTGGCCGCGGTGAGCTGGGGTACCGCCTCCTTGCCGCGGATGTGCGCGTCGGCGTCCTCCGTCAGCGGCGCGTGCACCTCGATGAACTCGCCGCTGGGCAGCCGCTTGATCACACCCGACTCGACGCCGTGGCCGACGATCTCGGCGTCCCTGCGCTGCAGGCCCAGGCACATCCGGTAGGTGATGATGTAGGCCAGCACCGGCATGGTGATGATCATCACGCGCCCGGCGTACGTGGTCAGGTTCAGGCTCACGTGCAGGAACGCCGACAGCTCGTCGTTCGCGCCGAACAGCCACAGCACGCCGTAGAACGCGATGGCCGACATGCCGATGGCGGTGCGGTGCGGGTTGTTGCGCGGACGCTCGGCGATGTGGTGCTCCCGCCGGTCGCCGGTGATCCAGCGTTCCGCGAACGGATACAGGATCAGCCCGACGAGGATGATGCCGAGTGGCAGCAACGCCGGGATGATCACGCTCAGCGGCAGTGTGCCGATCTCCGACGTGCCGAACAGGTTGATCTCCCAGGCCGGCATGATGCGCAGCGCGCCTTCCAGGAAGGCCAGGTAGAAGTCCGGCTGAGAGCCCGCCGAGATGTCCGCCGGGGTGTAAGGCCCGTACAGCCAGATCGGGTTGATCTGGGCGAACGTCGCCAGGCCCGCCACGACGGCGAGCGTGAACAGGAAGAACGCCCCCGCCTTGGCCATGAACATCGGGTAGAACGGCGCGCCGACCACGTTGCGGTTCGTCTTGCCCTTGCCGTTCATCTGGGTGTGCTTCTGCCGCCACATGAGCACCAGGTGCGCCGAGACCAGGGCGAGCAGAATGGCCGGGATGAGCAGGATGTGGACGGAGTAGAACCGGGCGATCACGTCATCGCCTGGATACTCCCCGCCGAATATGAAGAACCGCAGGTACGTGCCGACCACCGGCAGCGAGATGATGACGCCCTCGGTGACCCGCAGGCCCGCGCCGGAAAGCAGGTCGTCGGGCAGCGAGTAACCGGTCAGGCCCTCGGCCAGGGCCAGCGTCAGGAGCAGGACGCCGATGATCCAGTTCAGCTCGCGCGGTTTGCGGTACGCGCCGGTGAAGAACACCCGCAGCATGTGCGCCATCATGCTGGCCACGAACAGCAGCGCGGCCCAGTGGTGCATCTGCCGGACGAGCAGCCCGCCGCGCACCTCGAAACTCAACTCCAGCGACGAGGCGTACGCCTCGGACATCATCACGCCATGTAAAGGCCCGTACGGGCCGTCGTAGGCGACATGGGCCATCGACGGCTTGAACCAGAACGTCAGGAAGGTGCCGGTGAGCAACAGGATGACGAACGAGTAAAGCGCGATCTCCCCGATCAGGAACGACCAGTGATCGGGGAAGACCTTGCGCATGTTGCGCCTGAGGAAGGAAGCCCCGCCCAGGCGCGCGTCCAGGAACCCGGCCGAGTGCGAAATGCGGCTCGGGACCGTTTTCAGTTCGGTCATGACCCTCCTCCATGGGTATTCGCCTTGGCCTCCGCGTCGCCGCGCTCCCAGAAGCTCGGGCCGACCGGAACAGCGAAGTCGCCCTTGGCGATGAGGTATCCCTCGGCGTCGACGGTGATCGGAAGTTGCGGCAGCGGCCGGGCGGCCGGGCCGAAGACGACCCTCGCGCCGTCGGTGGCGTCGAAGGTGGACTGGTGGCACGGGCAGAGGATGTGGTGCGTGTTCTGCTCGTACAGGGCCGCCGGGCAGCCGACGTGGGTGCAGATCTTGCTGTAGGCGACGATGCCGTTGTGCACCCAGTTCTGGTTCGTGCCGGACTTGATCTCTTCGGGCCGCAGGTTGATCAGGATCACCGTGGCCTTGGCCAGGGCGTCGAGGTCGTGCTCGTGGCCCTCGGGCACCACCGACAGCAGGCCGCCGGGGGTGTTGAAGTCGGCCGCCCGGATCGGCCGGCCGCTGCCCTCGATGATCAGCCGTAGCGGCTTGCCCTCCTTGGTCTTCTCGCCCCAGACGGTGTGGCGGAGCCGGTTGGGGGTGTTGGCCCCGGCCGTCTTGGTGTTGTCGAGGTCGCGCAGCAGCACGATCGGCACGACCCCGAGCGCCGCCGCCGCGGGGATCAGCGCGCGGCGAAGTACCTTGCGCCGCACGAAGCCGCTCTCGTTGGCGCCCCGCACGAAGTCCTCCGCGACCGCCTCGCGGTCCTCCTCCTCGGAGAGCATCGGGTGGCGCTCCTGCACGAGGGTGTACTTCGGCATGATCTGGCGGGCCCAAAGGACGATGCCGACGGCGAGCGTGAGCACCGCGACCATCAGCGAGAGCCCGAGGGCGAAGTTGGAAAGGCCGGTCGCCTGGGTGCTGCCGACCTGGAACGTGACGTAGAAGTAGACGAACGCGACGACGCTCAGCGAGGTGATGCTGAAGCAGAGCACCACCATGCGTTCGGCCCTGCGGGCCTGTCGTTCGTCCGCCGGTTTGACCCCCTCGGGCGGCGCCTGGTCCTCTTCGGGGGTGTCCGGCGCGCCGAGCATCGGCGGGTCCGTCGCGGGGGTTCCGATGACGCGCTGCGGTACGCGCTCGGCCCGCTCTTCGATGGGTTGATCCTCGGCTGTCATGACCTCTGTCGCTCCTCCACCGCGGCCCCGTGGCCCGCGGAAGCGGCAATGCCGACGTCTGCGTACTCGCCGTCGATGCCGCCGAGTTTGTCCTGGTTTGCGATGATCCAGATGTGGCTGATGCGGTCAGTGGCCGGGTCGATGTCCACGACGACGACGGCGACCGGCAGCCCGGCCGCGGTGATCACCGCGGCCGGCCCGCCGTTGACGTCGAGGATCGACCCGCCCGCGACGAGTGGCGCGAGCACCCACTGGATGCCGTGCGCCAGCATGCGGCTGACCTTGAGCGCTCCTTGCACCGGGCTTTTGGCCGCGCCACGCCGGCCGTTCCCGTCGATCCACAGGGTGACTTCGGGGGCGAGTACGTCCAGCAGGGCCTTGATGTCGGCGCCCAGGCACGCCGCCAGGAAGCGCTCGGTGGCCTGCTTGCGGACCGCGCGATCGTGCCGGAACCTCGGTTGCCGCCTGCGCACATGGCCGCGGGCGCGCCTGGCCATCTGCCGTACGGCGGGTTCGGAGCGGTCGAGGACACCGGCGATGTCGGCGAAGGAGAACTCGAACGCCTCGCGCAGCACGAAGACGACCCGCTCCAGCGGAGTGAGGGTCTCCAGCACGACCATCATGGCGATGGACACCGAGTCGGTCATCTCCGCGTGTTCCTCGGTGTCCGGCTGGGTCGGCAGAGGCTCGGGCAACCAGGGCCCGACGTACGCCTCCCTGCGCGCCTTGGCGCGCCGCAGCCGATCCAGGGCCAGCCTGGTCGAGACCTGGACGAGGAAGGACTGCGGATCGGCGACCATGGAGTGGTCGACGCGGTGCCAGCGCAGCCACGCCTCCTGGACGACATCTTCGGCATCGGTCACACTGCCCAGCACCCGGTAGGCCACCCCGAACATCAGGTCCCTGTTGTTCTCGAAGTGCGCGACCGGCATGACCTCCGCATCCGCCGCTGCGGGCATATCGCCTCCTTGTCGTTCCCTTTGCTTATTTAGACGTTGGGGACGAAGGAGAAGTGACATTTGCGCATGCGTGCGGGCACCCCGCGGAGGCGTCCCGGAGGCGAATGGACGCAGTTGCGGCAAGGGCGGAAGCGGGTTGTGTAGACGATCTATTATGCGGTGTCGTGCCTGGTGGGAATGGGTCTGCTCGGGGAGGGTGTACCCCAGTGCATACGCCGCGGGGATGCGGCGATACAATCGGATGGCGGACGTCGGGATGGCCGTGCGGAGCTATTCTCCCAGGGCGGTATATGGCAACCGGCGAGCACGAACCCGGGCAGGCCGCCACATATTATCCCGCCACTTTCACGTATTCACTTTCACGTGTTCACGAGTGCCGGCTTCACGTGTCCCGGCATTCATGGGTCCATGCGCCGGACAGCACCCGGGTGATGGTGGTGCTCAGGACGCGTACGCCGTGGACGGTGGAGGGATCGAGGCCGGACAGGGCGCGAACGCGCTGGAGGCGGTAGTCCAGGGTGCGCGGGTGGATGTTCAGGGCGGCGGCGGTGAGCAGGCGGTTCATGTCGGCGCGGTAATAGGCGTCCAGGGTGGTCACCAGGTCGGGGCCGGTCGCCAGGCGGCGGGCGATCTCGCGTAGCCAGCGGTCGACCTCGGGGAGCTGGGTGGCGGCGAGTTCGGCGAAGACGTCGGCGACTCCGGAGAAGGTCCGTGGCGTGGTCTCCAGCGGGGCGACGTGGGCCACGCGGCGGGCCAGCTCCGCCGTACGGGTCAGGTCGCCGGCCGGGCCGGCCGCCGTACCGACCGCGCAGGGCCGGCCCACCCGTTCCACGATCTCGCGGACCAGGCGCGGCAGCCGGTCCCCGGACGACGCCGTTGGCGGCGACGCCCTGGCGGACACCAGTACCGAGCCGTCGTGCGGCACCAGGGCGAGCAGTTCGTCCGGACGCTGCCAGGACAGCGGCACCAGATGTTCCTTGAAGACGCCCGCGATCAGCTCGTCCTGCGCCGCGCCGATACGGCAGAGCGACTGGCCGGGCATCCGCACGACCACCACCAGGTAGTGGTCGTGCAGATCGACGCCCAGACTGATCGCGAGGCTCGGGGCGGCGGCGTCGCCGGTGAGCAGCAACTGGGCCAGCGCGCGCACCCGCGTGGCCACGGAGAGGCGCAGGTGCTGCTCGTCCATGTGCGCCTGGAGGTAGGCCGCGGTGCCCCGGGCGCCCTGGCTGCCGCACCACGCCATCAGGTGCAGCAGCTCCTGCACGTCCTGCCCGTCGGCGGCGTCGTGGATCTCCCGGAGCATCTGGTTGGCGTGCAGCGTCAGCACCCGCTGCGCCGTGTTCAGGGTGAAGCCCTGCCGGGCGCGCTGCC
This sequence comes from Spongiactinospora rosea, assembly GCF_003315795.1. Classification (GTDB taxonomy): domain Bacteria; phylum Actinomycetota; class Actinomycetes; order Streptosporangiales; family Streptosporangiaceae; genus Spongiactinospora; species Spongiactinospora rosea. The sequence goes on along the minus strand of NZ_QMEY01000002.1, from coordinate 489,421 downwards.
GGCCGATGCCCCCGATGAGGGACAGCTCTCCCGCGACGAGTTGCCGGTCCTCGCTGACGCACTCGATGGTGCGCCGCCGGAACCAGACGGCGTAGTCAAGGGTCTCGGCGTACACCCGCGAATCGGACGCCGCTTTCCGGTAGTCCGGAAGCTCGCGCATGTACACGCTGACTTCCGCGCGCGCGTTGGCGTCGGACCTTTTCATCAACAAACGCAAAAGATCGCCCATGCTGCATCGGTCTTTCCCGTTGAGGTGAGCGGCCTTTCACGCGCCGCGCACCGACCGAATACCCTGTAGACCTTGGACCGAATGCCGCCGGACCGGCAGAGCGCGCCGCCATGGTAACCCGCCGGGCCCGGCGAATGACCCCCGAATTCCGTCAGCATTCGTGACACTGCGCTATTGTCGCAGTAGAGGGTGTGCCGGTGCGCGGATCGGCCATTTGGCGGGCGCATTTGTGAAGGTGGTATCGATTCCACCGGCAGCTTTGATCAGCGCCCTTCTTTCGTGGTGGCCGGGGTTGCGGAGAATGACAATGCGTTCGTCCCCGTGGCCGGATTTTTCCGTAAATATCACGACGACAGCGCCGCTTTCTCCCGGCCACTCTGTTACCGCACACAACGCCGGTAATTCCGGCGACATGGGGAGAGCTGCCGGCTGAATCCGTCGCCGGCATGACTCGATGGAGGTCGAATCGATGCACGGACGCATCAAGAGGAGCTTCACCGTACTGATCGCACTGGCGACCATCGCGGCACTCGCCGTGGGGCCCACCGGAACCGCCATGGCGGCGAGCAAGAAAGGTTCGACGGCGGTCCCGTCGCTGCGGGCGTACGGGATCTCCGGTGACGGCAAGCTGATGGGCACGTTCCTCACCGACCAAACGTGGAAGATCGACTGGGTCAGGCGGTTCAGCGGGCTCGTCGGCGACACGGCCGCGATCGGGCTGGACTTCCGGCCGAAGGACGGCAAGCTCTATGCCGTCGGCAACAAGGGAGGCATCTACGTCATCACCATGCCGAAGGACGACGGGCCGGTGATCGTCGCGAAGGTCTCCCAGCTCACCGTGGGACTGCGCGGCACGTTCTTCGGCGTCGACTTCAACCCCGCCGCCGACCGGCTGCGCGTGATCAGCGACGCCGGCCAGAACCTGCGGCACAACCTCGACGCCCACACGACGGACACCGACACCAACCTGAGCACCGGCACCTGTGACCCGGTGGCCACCGGGGTCACCGCCGCGGCCTACACCAACAACGACAACAACCCTGCCACCGCGACCACGCTGTTCGACGTCAACACCGCGACCACCCAGCTCGTCGTCCAGTCACCGGCCAACCTCGGCCTGCTGGCCCCGGTCGGCGCCCTCGGCGAGGCCGTCAACATCAACGCGGGCCTGGACATCTACAGCGACCTGACCAACGGCAAGACCGTCTCCAACTCCGCCTTCGCCATCTTCATCGTCACCAGGACGGTGAACAACGAGAAGGTGACGCTCAACACGCTCAACTCGGTCGACCTGCTCACCGGCGCCGCCACCCAGGTCGGTGAGCCGCTCCCGCTGGACTTCACCGACATCGCCCTCGCCCCCGACACCTACTGACCGCCCAATCCACCCAGCACCACGAGCCCGCCCCGGCCCCGCCGGGGCGGGCTCCCCCCTTCCCACCGACCTTCCCAACCCCCACCGTGGCCGAAGCGCCTGGCCCTGCCGGAGCGGGCTCACCCCGTCGTGCCGAGGTTCCAGACGCTTGGCAGGGGCGTCTCGCAGGCTGCGCAGCCGAAGTGATCGTCTTTGACGATGTTGCGCTGCCCGCACCGGGGGCAGCGGCGGAAGACGATGGGGTGGGTGAAGCCGCCGGGATGATCCAGGCCCGCGCGGTCCAGCGCCGCCGCGACCGCCGCCCACGAGGTGACATCGGGACAGTAGCCGGTGGACTGATTACTGACCTCGCGTACCGCCCATCGATCACCGTCCCGGACAAAGCCCATCTCGCCCGCACTCAGCACGGGCCCACCCCCGGCACAGACGACATGCTCACTCCGTCGCGGCGCAAGGCGCAACGCCCCACCGGCATCGACGACGAACGTGAACGGCTCCTCCCGCTCGTCGGCAGGCCACTCCGCCAGCCACACGGCAAGATCGCCCGCCGAGCCGATCTCCCGCCCCAGGCACCCGGGGACGACCCGATCCCGTATCTCGGCGGGGCCGATATAGGGGTAGCGCCGGTCCATGTGGCGATCCTGCCGTACGGCTCTTCTCTCCTCACTCGGCCGGCCCGATGGCGGAGTCATGCACCGATGGGTCGAGTGCGAGGTACCGCCGGGCCGCTTGACTCTCCCAATGTGGGAGACCGGAGACTGGCCAGGTGCGTGAGGAGGAGACTCGCCTGCTGAGCATCGGCGAACTGGCGGCGCGGACCGGTATGTCAGTGAAGCTCATCCGCCACTGGTCGGACATCGGCGTGGTACCGCCCGCAGGCCGTACGCCGAGCGGGTACCGCCGGTACTCCGAGGAGGCGGTGGCGCGGCTGCGGCTGGCGCGGGCGTTGCGCGATCTCGGCATGGGCATGGCCGCGATCCGCGACGTCGTCACCAGCCAGCGCGGCCTGCGCGAGGTCGCGACCCGCCATGCCGACGCGATCGAGGCCCAGATCCGCACACTCCGGTTGCAGCAGGCGGTGCTGCGATCGGTCACCGACCGAAGAACCGATATCGAGGAGTTCACCACGATGACCGAACTGGCCCGGCTGTCGGCCACCGAACGTACCGCCATCGTCCACGACTTCGTGGCCCGGACCATGGGCGACATCGACCCGTCCGCCTACCGGGACGGGCTGCTGGCCACCATGCCCGACCTGCCCGACCACCCCACCGCCGAGCAGGCCGCGGCCTGGATCGAGCTCGGTGGCCTGGTACGCGACCCCGCGCTCGGCGCGGCAATGCGCCGCATCGCCCAGTACGCCGCCACGATCGCCCCCACGACCACCGTCGATGACGAGCAGGCCGTGCGTACCGTGGAGCGGGTCACGGATCTGTGGACCCGGCTGGTGCGGGAGGCCATGGTGGCTGGGATCGCCGCGGACTCGCCGACCGCCGCCCCGGTGGTCGCGGAGATCGTCGCCGCCTGGCTGCCCACCCAAGCGGAGGGCGGTGCTGACGGGGCGGAGGCGCGGCGGCGGTTGCTGGCGCAGCTTGAGACCGTCGCCGACCCGCGCGCCGAGCGGTACTGGCAGCTCATGTGCATCATCAACGGCATGCCGGTACGCGCGAGCATCAAGGCGGAGGGCGAATGGCTCATGACCGCGCTGCGGGCGAACCCCGAACCGGGGGCGCGCGAGGCGGGCCTGGCCGAAGTACTCGAAACGCCCGCCGCGCTGGAGCCGGCCGCGCTGCTGGAGGCGTGCGCCCGCGTACTGGACGAGGTCGGCGCGCTCGTCGCGGCCGTCACCCCCGCCCAGATGGGCGACCCCACCCCCTGCGCGGACTGGAACGTACGCGACCTGCTCAACCATCTGACGTACGAGAACCTGATGTGGACCGGTCTGGCCCAGGGCGTCCCGCGTGCCGACTTCGACGCCGACCACCTCGGCGACGACCACGTCGGCGCGTTCCGGGCCGCCGCGGCCGGGACGCTGGCGGCGTTCGGGCGGCCGGGGATGCTCACGGAGCGGTACGGGCCCGCGCCGGGGTGGCGGCTGGTCGAGCAGGTGCTGATCGAGATGCTGGTACACGGCTGGGACCTGGCCAGGGCCACCGGCGCGCCCACCGACCTGGCCCCGGACGTGGCCGAGGCGATGCTGCCCGCCGTACGCGCCATCTACGGCGACCTCCCCCGCACTCCCGGCGGCTCCTTCGCCCCCGCCCAGACCCCACTCCCCGGCGCCACCCCCGCCGACCGCCTCGCCACCTACCTCGGCCGCCACCCCTGACCGGTGCCGCACGCGGCCGCGTCCGTGAAGTACACGGCCCTCACCGTTGCTCTACTAACTAACCGCGACTCGGTCCGAGTCCCTATGGAAGCGGCCTTTCGGCTTGCGGCTCGGCGGTCAGCCGCGTCCGTACCTCTCTTCGGCGGACCAGAAGTACCAGCCGCCTCCGATGAGGCCGACGACTGCCCAGGCGGCGCAGGTCAGCCAGGTGGTGGCGGTCGGGCCGGTGGCTGATGTGAGGAGGCCGCGCATCAGCTCGATGTACGCGGCGGCGGGGTTGGCGTACATGAGGTCGGCCACCCACTGTGGGAGATGCGCTCCGGACCACTCACCGTCAGGGAGGGGATGGCCGACCACCTTGTCCTGGATGGAGAAGAAGATGCCCGACAGATAGAGCCAGGTGCGGGTGATGAACGGCATGAGATGGTTGAGGTCGCGCACCTGGTCGCCCAGTCGGGCGACGGTGAGCGCGGCTCCGGCGTTGAACATGGTCTGCAGGAGCAGCGCGACCGGTATCAGCAGCCAGTACGCCGAAGGACTCGCGCCGTCCAGTAGAACAATGGCCAGCAACACGAGCATCGACCATAAAAGCTGCTGGAGTTCCTGAAGGGTGCGCGCGAGCGGCAGGACCGCTCGTGGGAAATGCAGGGCGCGAATGAGACCGAGGTCGGTGCTCATGGATTTCGCGCCCGCGGCCACCGTGCGCTGTGTGTAGGTGAACACGAACATTCCGGTGACCAGGAATGTGACGTAATGCTCAACTTCGTCGCTGCCGCCCAGGATCAGGCCGAACATCACGAAGTAGACCGCCGCGTTAAGCAACGGGGTGATGACCTGCCAGAGTCGGCCGACCACAGTGCCGCTGTATTTGGAGGTGTTCCGCGCGTCGGCATAGGCCGAGATGAACCGGCGGCGGTCCCATAATCGTCTCAGGTAAACGGTGAATCGGGGCCGTGCCGCGCTGCGCTTCAGGCCGTGGCGGGCCGCGAGTGCGGCGAGTTCTCCGGGTGCGTATCGGCGCGGATCGTAAGTCCGTTCCGTCGTGGATTCGTTGCCCGACATGATTGCACGGTACGTCTCCACGACTTCTCCGGCTTCGCGCCGCCCGTCGCCGCCGGGTACGGTCGGCGCTGTGATCAGGGTGCTGCTGGCCGATGACGAGGCGATGATCCGGGCGGGGGTCCGCGCGATCCTGGCCGCGGCCCCCGACGTGGCGGTGGTCGCCGAGGCGGGCGACGGCCGTGCGGCGGTCGAGCAGGCCCGCGCGCACCGGCCCGATGTCGCCCTGCTGGACATTCGCATGCCGGTGCTGGACGGGCTGGGCGCGGCGGCGGAGCTTCGGCGGGCGGTGCCGGAGACGGCGGTGGTGATGCTGACGACGTTCGGCGAGGACGAGTACGTGGCGGGCGCCCTGGAGGCGGGGGTGTCGGGGTTCCTGCTCAAGTCGGGCGACCCGTACGAGCTGATGGCGGCGGTGCGGGCGGCGCGCGACGGGGCGGCGTTCCTGTCGCCGCGGGTCGCCCACCAGGTCATCGCGCAGCTGTCCGGCGGGCTGATGGGACGTAGGCAGGCCGCGCGGGCGAAGGTCGCGGCGCTGACCCCGCGCGAGCGGGACGTACTGGCGCTGCTCGGGGAGGGGCTGAGCAACGCCGAGATCGGACGCCGCCTCTTCCTGACGGAAGGTACGGTCAAGGCGCACGTCTCGGCGCTGATGACCCGCCTGGCCGTACGCAACCGGGTGCAGGCAGCCGTGATCGCGCACGAGGCGGGCATGGCCGGCGAGTGAACTGCCTCCGGTTTCCACCGGGGTCACGCGTCGCGGGCACGAAGTACGCCGATGGCCGCATCGGGCATGCACCGGGCCCTTCCGTGTGAATGGGCCGATCGGTGGGCGCGTCCCCGACTTTCGTCAGGGGTGGTGGCGGGGGCGGGGCGCCTAGCGTGGCGGGGTGAAGGTGCTGGGGTCGCCGCGGGGGCGGCGGGTGTGCGTGGACGGGCTGCTGTGGGTGGGGGCCGTCGCGTCGATGTGGTTGTCGGATGATCCGCTGCCGGAGTACGCCTTCCTTGATACGGCGGCGCTGCGGGGGTGCGGGGCCGTGGTGCTGGGCGTCGCGGTGGGGGTCTGGCGGCGCTGGCCGGGGCTCGCCGCGGCGTTGCCGCTGCTGGCGGGGGTGGTCGTCGCCGATGATGTGCATGTGGCGCAGCTCGCGCCGTCCGTGGTGGTGTTCGCGTTCCTGCTGGGCCGCGCGGCCGGGGGCCGGGTGGGGGTGCTGGTGGCGGGGGCGGCGCTGGCGTTGGTACTCGTGCCGGGGCGGCCGGGCGGGGAGGACTGGTTCACCGCCGCTTCTACGTTGTTTCTGCTGGTCCTGGGTCCGTGGGCGGTCGGGCGGTACCTGCGGGCGCAGGCGGACCTCGCCGCCGCCGGGTTCGAGCTGGCCGCGCGGGCGGCCGAGCATGAACGGTTGCGCGAGCGGACGCGCATCGCCTCGGACATGCACGACTCGCTGGGGCACGAGCTGAGCCTGCTCGCCGTACGCGCCGCCGCCGTGCAGGTCGCCGCCGACGCCACCCCGGCGCTCCGGCAGGCGGCGGCCGAACTGCGCGAGTCCGCCGCCACGGCCACCGACCGGCTCCGGCAGGTCATCGGGCTCCTGCGGCAGGACGGCGAACCTCCTGAGGGTTCGGTGGCCGCGCTGGTGGCGCGGGCCGCGGCCTCCGGCGTGGACGTACGCCTGGACGGCGACGAGGAGACCGCGGCGGCCGGACTCCCCGGCCCCGTCCTCCAGACCGCCGCCCGCGTCGTACAGGAGGGACTGACCAACGCCACCAAACACGCCCCCGGCTCGGCCGTCCGGGTCCGTCTCCACCCCACTGCCGATTCCCTTGAGGTCACCATCGCCAACGGCCCGCCCACCCGGGCGGGCGGGGCGGCCCAGGCGGGGTACGGGCTGGTGGGCCTGGCGGAGCGGGTACGGCCGGCGGGCGGCACCCTGGAGGCCGGGCCTGACGGGGACGGATTCAGGTTGCGGGCCCGGCTGCCCGCGTACGCCCCGCCGGAGACCCCGACCCGGCAGGCCCTTGCGGCGGCCCGGCAGCGGCTGCGCCGTGGCCTGGTCACCATGTTCTGGGCCCCGGGCGTGCTCGTCGTCGTCCTGGTCGCGGTGTTCCTGCTCCGCGGCGGGACCTGAGCCGGCCAGGCCCGTCCGTGCGGGCCGGATCACCCGGGCGGGCCTGGTACCCCGTGGTCGCCTCCTGACCACCCGGGGCCGTAGGAGCGGCCGCTGGCCGGTCGCCCCTTCCCGGGGCCCACCCGATGGCGGTTCCGGGGCACCAAGGCCGGTCAGCGGTGAGCGGACGGGGTCCGGGCGGTGGCCGGGCCGACGAAGTGGACCTCGGGGAATCGGGGTGACGGGCCGTTCAGCAGGGGGCGGTTGCGGTGGCGTAGGTGGCGGTCGGCGAAGGCGGCCACGTACTCCCGGACGATCCACACGCAGCGCGCGCCCGGCAGCGCCTGGGTCCGGAGGCCCAGCGCCTCGGCGATGAACGGCACGTCGCTGGGCGACCTGTGGGCCATCCCCGGCACGTTCAGCCAGCGACGCCAGCCGGTCAGGTGCGCCCAGGTGTCGTTCCAGTTGCCGCCGTGCTTGCCGTGCGCGTCGGCGGCCAGCATCAGGAACGGCCGCGCCAGGTCACGCGCGAGCGGCGGGCGGAAGGAGCCGTCCATGTCGATCCCGGCGTCGATCCGCCGGTCGGCGAGCATGGCCGCCGCTGCCGCCGCGCCGCCGATCGAATGGCCGACGGCCGCGATCCGGCCGTGGTCGATCATCCGCCCGTACCGGGTGTGGCCCTTCAGCCGGTCCAGCACGAACGCGAAGTCCTGTACCCGGCCCGCCACCACCTTCTCCCCCTGGTCGCCGCCGTCGCACACCCGGCAGGTGGCCACCCGCCCGTCGGGGAAGGTGACCGCCGCCGCCTCGTAGGGATGGTCCACCCCGGCCACCACGTACCCGCGGCTGGCCAGGTCCTCCGCGAGGGAGGTGAGCATCCAGCGCGGGTCGGTCAGCCCCGGCGAGAGTACGACGAGCGGGAGCCGGTGCCGGGCGCGCAGCGGCGGCGCGCCCGCGCGGGCGTGGGTGCGGACGCGCGTCAGCGTGTCCGGGGGCAGGCCGTCGGTCCCCTCCATCTGCTCCAGCAGCAGCCTCGACTCCTCGGCCGTGGCGTAGGGCACCGCCGCGCCCCGCGCCGCGGCGGCCGGGTACCACACCGAGACCATCAGCTCGCGCGGCGCGGGCGGCGCCCACGGGTCCGGCCGGTCCCGATCGACCAGGTGCAACTCCTCCCAGCCGACCGGATGCGGCCCGGTCGGCGCGGGCAGCGTGATCGGGTCCCCGCCGCTCCGGCTCGCCGCGCCGGCCGGTACGGCCAGCGCCAGGGCCGTGACCAGGCCCGCGACCGCCACGCCGATCCTTCGGATCGTCTTCAACGCGTTACCTCCTGTCCGGGTACGCCCTCCGGCATCGCGCCGGAGGGCGTACGTCATGGCTCAGGAGGCTAGGTACGGGCCAGGGGCCCGCGGATCCGGCGATCGGCGGTGCTCACCCCCGACGAAGGTCAGGGGTCAGGGCTGGACGCCGAGGGTGTGGGTGAAGACGTTGCGCGGGTCCCAGCGGGCCTTGGCCCGTTGCAGGCGGGGGTAGTTGTCCTTGTAGTACAGCCGGTGCCAGGGGACCCCCGACGTGTTGTGCGCGGGGTCGGCCAGGTCGTTGTCCGGGTAGTTGATGTACGCGCCGTCGCGTGGGTCCGGTACGCCGCCGGTGTCCCGGTACACGTCCCGGTACAACTCGCGCAGCCAGTTGTCGTAGCGCTCGTCCACCGCGGGGTCGTTCCAGGTGGACATGAACAGCACCCGCATGACCGCGTCGCGGTGCCCGTGCGCGGTGGCGGACGACGGGACGGTGTTGATCTTGCCGCCGTAGCTGGCGAAGCCCACCGAGCCGATGATCAGCTCCGGGTCGCGTTCCTTGGTCAGGTGCCGGTAGATGGCCTGGACCTGGCTCTCGGCGTAGCGTTGGCGCAGGTAGCCGGACTTGGCCTTGAGCCGGTAGAGCTTGGAGGCGTTCGGGCCGGACAGCGCCGCGGTCAGCCACGGCTTGCGTTCGCGGACCACGTTGATCGGGGCGCCGACGCCCGCGCCGAGCGCGGTGAGGTAGTCGTCGACGAGCCGTTCGGCGTCGGGGCCGTGGGCCTGGCCGACGGTGAGGTTGACGTCCGTCGCGCGGCGGGCGACGGTGAGGTCGCAGTAGAGGGCGGTGCCGGGGGAGCCGGGGGCGCTGTTGCGCTCGCACCACTCGCCGTGGTTGCGGATCAGCCGGGCGAACTTCTCCTCGTCCATGTTCAGGCCCTGCCACGGCCAGGTGCAGGAGAAGTCGATGACCGAGGCGGGGGCCTTGGGCAGCAGGGCGGACGGGTCGGTGCCGCGGGCTCCGGGGGTGCGCAACCAGTAGCGGGTGACGATGCCGAAGTTGCCGCCGCCGCCACCGGTGTGCGCCCACCAGAGTTCGCGCTCGGCGCCGGTACCGTCCCGGGTGGCGACGACGGCGCTCGCCCGGCCCGCGCCGTCCACCACCACGACCTCGACGCCGTAGAGGTGGTCCACCACCAGGCCGTGCGTACGGGAGAGCACGCCGTACCCGCCGCCGGAGAAGTGGCCGCCCGCCCCCACCTTGGGGCACCAGCCCGCGGGGATCGTGACCCCCCAGCCGAGGAACAGCCGCCGGTAGACCTGCTCCAGGTCCGCGCCGCCCTCCACGGCGAACGCGTTGCGCTCAGGGTCGAAGTAGACCTGGGTCATCCCGGAAAGGTCGATCAGCACGCGGATGGACGGGTCGTCCACCCAGTTCTCCAGGCAGTGGCCGCCGCCGCGGACCGCCACCCGCTTGCCGTCCCTGACCGCCTCCTGGACGGCCTGCACGACCTGCTCGGTCGAGCCCACCACGCGTACATGGTCGGGACTGCCCACGTAGCGCTTGTGCCCACGGCGTACCAGATCTTGGTACCGGGAATCATCGGGATCGACCGTCACCGGGCCGAGCGGGGGCACGCAGTCCCGGCCCGCCGGTGGGCCCTTGGGCTGCGGGGACTCCGGCGCCAGGAGATCGGCGCCCGCCCCGGCCGCCGCCCCCGTCACCGATAACGCCGCTGCCTGGAGTACCTGCCGGCGAGCCGGCATGTTGACCACTTCCTCCCATGATCAGTACGTATGACCGGACAGTCATGATCAGAACGTCTAGTCGAACAGTTTGATAAATCGGCGGCGGGCGACGCAAGGGAGGGCCGGGTGTTAGGGTCCTGGAGGAGGAAGATACGACACGGAGGACGGGGGCGGCTTCATGCGCGACGACTCACAGCCTTTCCAGGGTTTGTTCTCTCCGGCCGGGACTTCTTCTTTCACCGACTTCGCCGCTTCGGCGGCGCCGGGGCTGGTGCCATGGGAGCGCCGGCCACCGGCCACCGCGGTCGCGGACCAGATCCCGCACTCCACCACGATCATCGCGGCGACCTGCGCGGGCGGCGTGGTCATGGCGGCCGACCGCCGGGGCACCTCCGGCAACATGATCGTGGAGCGCAACGCCGAGAAGGTCTACCGGGTGGATGACTTCTCCTGTGTGGGCGCGGCGGGCGCGGGCAGCATCGGCATGGAGCTGACCCGGCTGTACGGCGTGGAGCTCGAACACTACGAGAAGGCGGAGGGCCGGGCGCTGTCCGTCGAGGGCAAGGCCAACCGGCTGGCGGCCATGATCCGGGGCAACCTGGGGATGGCGATGCAGGGCATGGTGGTCGTCCCGATCCTGGCGGCCTACGACGACGAGCGGGGCATCGGCCGGATCTTCACCTACGACGTCGCGGGCGGGCCGTACGAAAGCTGGCAGTTCCACGCGATCGGGTCGGGTTCGATCTTCGCCAGGGGCGCGCTGAAGAAGCTGTACCGCGAGGACGCCTCGCCGGACGAGGCGGTGCTGACCTGCGTGCAGGCGCTGTACGACGCCGCCGAGGACGACGCGGCCACCGGCGGTCCCGACGTCACCCGCCGCACGTACCCGCGGGTCGCGGTCATCACCGCAGAGGGCTTCCACCAGCTCTCCGACGATGAGGTCGAGGTGCACGTCCGGGCCATGCTCGACGGCCGGATGACCCGCCCCGACGGCCCGGCCGCATCCCTCTCCTGATCCTGCCCTCCTGATCCTGCTCTGATCGATTCCGTTCTGATTCTGTTCTGAGGCGCGGTACCGGCCCCTCGGCGTGGCGTACGCCCCGAGGGGCCTTTGGCTTGCCCCGTTTGTTTTGGGTGTGTCCGAAAACCGGCTCTCCTGTCCAAAAATGCGATGCCCCTAATGCATTTTCGTGGGCGGCCGGAATCAGAGCGCGGTGGTGGCCGCCGCTTTGTATGTGATCGGCCGAGGTGGAAACGGACGCTTGGTCGAATACCCACCGCTGCCGTCCGTATCCGAGTGATGCGACTTACCGCCTTGCCTCGGGTGGTGAGGGGTTGACGATGCTTTGCAGGAAATGTTTCCATGACTGCGCGGGTCAGCCAACCTGACCGGCGACGGGGCACGCTCGGGGAACGATGGATCGCGCCTGGCCGTCGCCGGCCGATCTTCATACTCTCCAACCGCATGAGGAGTGCCGTGCCTGGCGTGCGCAATCTCTTTCATGACCCGGAAGTCGCTGGATTCCTTGAAGGTCTGTATTTAGGTAAGTTTCTGTGGCATTTAGTGGAACATTTCCCCCAACAGGAGGCGGTGGACCGGAAAGCGGGCGACGAGGTTCTCGCCGACCTCGACGCCCTGCTCCGCAGCCGGGTCGATCCGACCGAAGTGGACCTCACCGGGCGGCTTCCCGAGGGCCTGCTGGACGAACTGCGCACCCGGGGGTTCATGTGCCTCCAGGCGCCCAGGGAGCTGGGCGGGCACGGGCTGTCCTGCTACAACACCTACCGAGTGGTACGGCTGGCGGCGAGCTGGTCGGTGCCGGTGGCCCTGGTGATCGCCATCCAGAACGCGGTGGGCGTCGGCGCGCTGCTCCCGGCGCTGCCTCCCGGGCCGCTCAGCGAGCTGGTCCGTGCGCAGGTCGCGGGCGGTGTGCTGTCCGGCTCGGCGGACACCGAGCCGGAGGGCGCGGCCAACGCCCGGCGGACCACGACGGCCCGCCCGACCGAGGACGGCACGGCGTACCTGATCAGCGGCGAGAAGATCCACATCGGCAACGGGCCCATCGCCGAGATGATCACGGTCTCGGCGGCCGTGCGCGGCGAACCAGGGGAGCCCGCGCGCCTGTTCTTCACGCCCACCGGCGGGCCGGGGTTCGAGGTCCGGTCTGAGCACGAGTTCATGGGTGTCAAGGGTTTCCCCAACGCCGCGTTGACGTTCACCGACCTGCGCGTGCCGCGCGAGCACATGTTCGTGGAACAGCGGCAGGATTCCACCGTGCGCATCACCGGCGAGCTGACCAAGCTCGTGTCCCGGGGCAGGCTGTACCTGATCGTGGCGCCCTCGTCGGCGATCGCGAAGCTGTGCCTGGAATGGTCGCGCGATTTCATCTCCCGCCGGAAGATCGACGGGCGCGAACTCGGCGAATATGACGAAATCCAGCGCATGATGGCCGAATCCCTCGCCGAGGTCTTCGCCATCGACGCGATCAGCGAGTGGAGCCTGCTGTGCGAGGACCAGCCGCGCGCGGTCAATGTACGGTTCGAGCAGAACGTCGCCAAGAACATCGGCTCGGTCACCTGCTGGCGGATCATTGACCGCACGATGTCACTGCTCGCGGGCGAGGGATATGAGACCGCGCGAAGCAAGGAACGCCGGGGCGCGCGGCCACTGCCACTCGAACGCTTTTTCCGCGACGCACGTAATTTCCGGATATCCGGGGGCATTGATTTCCAGATCGACAACTGGACGGCGCAGCTCGCCATCTTCAGCTACTACTACCCGGAGCCGTACGCGGAGGAGCCGGCCGACGGGCCCGACCCGGAATGCCCCGATCTGAACGCCCGCAACCAGGACCACCTGATCTTCGCGGCCCGCGAAACCCGCCGTTTCGGCCGCATCTGCCACCGCCTGGCGGCGGCCCATCCGGCGGCGGAGCTGTTCCAGCGCGAACACCTGATGATCGCGCTGAACCAGATCGTGGACGAGATCCTCACCATGTCCCTGACCCTCGCGAGGGCCGCCCAGTGGTCCCGGGACGGTAGGGAGGACGGCCAGGACCTGGCCGACATCTTCTGCACCCGCGCCCGCCACCGCCTCACCGCCCTCTGGCACGAGGTCGATGCCCAAGGCCACCCCGAACCCGCCTACGCCCAGGTGAGCACCACCTGGCTCGCCGGTGGCGATGGCCACGGCGGTGACGGGGACCGCCGCTTCGGCGGCCTGCTCGACGGCATCATCACCGAAGTGCCCTCCGCCGTCGGCCGTACGGCCGAAGCGGGAACGGCGGGCCGTGAGGCCGGCGGTGTGGCGCGGGCGGCGGGTGACGGGGCACCGGCCGTGAATGGCCAGGGCGAGGGGGGGACCCGGCTGTGCGCGGTGAGGGCCAGGTGCCGGGTGGGTGAGGTGGGGGCGGACGGCGACCGATGTTGACCGAACGCTGACGACGACTACACGGGGGACTACGGTCATGAGTGTTGAGGCGACGGCCACGCCCGCTACCACGACGGAGGCGTCCGAGGTTCCTCTGTCGGTCGCGCAGGAGGCCATCTGGATCTATTGGCAGGTCGCCCCGGACGACCCCGCCTACACCGTGTGCCTCCCGCTCCTGCTGGAGGGCGAGCTGGAGGAGGCCCGGCTGCGGCGGGCCGTGACCAGGCTCGGGGAGCTGCATCCGGCGTTGCGGGGCAGGGTGGTGACCACTCCGCAGGGGCCGAGTCTGCGGTGGGCGGACGCGCCGCCGATCCCGGTCGTCGAGCGTCCGGTGACCGGCCCGGCCGAGGCGGCGGTACGCGAGCGCGCCACCGTACCGTTCGACCTGCGGCGCGGCCCGCTGCTGCGGGTCGAGACACTGCGCGGGCCCGGCTACCGGATCGTGCTGTTCGCCGGGCACCACATCGTCCTGGACGCGACCGCGTGCGGCCTGCTTCTGGGCGAACTGTCCCGGCTCTACGCCGGACACGACCTCGCCCCGCCCAACGACGCGCACGTACTCGCCGCGTTCGCCCGGCGGCAGCGCGAGCTGTCGGACGGCCCAGAGGGCGAGGCCCACCGCCGCTTCTGGCGCGACCACCTGGGCCCCGACGTACCACCCCTCCTCCTCCCAGCCCCCACTGACGAACCGGGTCATGCCGTGTTGCATCGGATGGTGGATTCGGGGTTGGTGGGGCGGGTTGAGGAGGTGGCGGATGAGCTGGGGGTTCATCGGCTGGTGCCGTTCTATGCCGCTTGTTGCATCCTGATCGGCCACTACACCGGACGTTCCGACCTGGTGCTCGGTACCACGTACCACGGTCGCCGGGATCCCCTCGTGCAGGACCGGGTGGGGTTCTTCGCCAACACGCTGCCGCTGCGCCATCGTCTGTCCCGGGACCTCACTTACCGCGAGGTCGTCCAGCGGTTGCACCGAAATCTGGTCGGGGCGACGGCGTACGGGGATCTGCCGATGCCGGTGATCCTCAGGGAGGCCGGGCTGGGGGGTGAGGCCGCTCGGAAGAGCGCCAATCAGGTGGTGTTCGGGTACTGGGCCGCGCCGCCCGTTGATGTGATCGACATCCTGCGGGTCCCGCTGGGGGCCGCCACGCTGCGGATGCTGCCGACGGAGGACGTCGCCGACTACGCGCTCACCGTGTTCCTCCGGGAGGACTCCGCCGGGGCCACCGTGAGCTGGCGCGACCCCGGCGGCGTGGTCGGCCCCGAGATGCTCGCCCGGCTCGCCGACGACTACCCCGTGATCCTGGATCGGCTGCTGGCCGCGCCGGACGAGCCGCTGTCGGCCCCGGTTCCCGCGCTCACCGCGTACGTCGATCGGCTGCGCGGCGATGACCCACCGCCGCTCCCGATCCAGAGCGGCACGAGCGGGTTCGAGCCGCC
Source organism: Spongiactinospora rosea (assembly GCF_003315795.1). Classification (GTDB taxonomy): domain Bacteria; phylum Actinomycetota; class Actinomycetes; order Streptosporangiales; family Streptosporangiaceae; genus Spongiactinospora; species Spongiactinospora rosea. Next base: position 474,407 of record NZ_QMEY01000002.1, on the reverse strand, counting down.
CGGCGACCTGGCCGCCGCCGCCCATAAGCTCGGTGTCACCGTCGAAGCCCTTCTCCTGGCCGGGGTCGCGGGGGTGCTGCGCCGCCACACGGCGGGCCCCCGGCTGAGCGTGACGCGCCCTGCGGGCCCGGTGCCGATGCGTCTGGAGCCGCCGCCGGAGGCGACGTTCGCGCGGTTCGCCCGGAACATCCACGAGGAACTGGCCGTAGCCCGCGACCTCCGCCTCCCCCCACCGCACGTCCTGCGGCGGCTGCTCGGCGACCACGACCCCTACGGCGCGGCCGTCGTCTCCTTCGGCGGCATCGAGCCACCCGGGGACGGCCCCGCGCTGCGCTTCACGTTCGACCTCGAAGGCGGGTCAGGGCAGGTCCCGGCGGCCTTCGCCGGGCACCTCACCCGCTTCCTGGCCTCCGTGATCGCCGACCCCGCCCAGGCCGTCGATGACGTCGAGGTGCTGTCGCCGGACGAACGCCGGGCGCAGACGACCGGCTGGGAGGACATCGGCCACCCCCAGGTCAGCCTGCCCGAGCTGCTGCGCGACCGGATGCGCGCCGCCCCGCAGGCCGTCGCGCTGACCCATGGCCGCGAGCACGTGACCTACGGCGACCTGCTCGAACGCGTCGAGGCGCTGGCCCGTGGCCTGGTGGCCCGGGGAGTACGGCCCGGAGACCTGGTGGGTCTGCTGGTGCGGCGCGGGATCGGGCAGGTCGAGGCGATCTTGGCGGTGCTGTTCGCGGGGGCCGCGTACGTGCCGATCGACGTGACCACCCCGGCCGCCCGGCGCGCGTTCATCCTCGCCGACTGCGGCGCGAAACTGCTGGTCACCGACGACGAGCAGGTGAAACCGGCCGTCACCCTCGCCGAACTCCAAAGCGCGGCAGCCGCCCTCCCCGACATCTCCCCGGACGCCCCCGCCTACTGCATCTACACCTCCGGCACCACCGGACGCCCGAAGGGCGTGCTGATCACGCATCGCAACGTGGTCCGGCTGATCGTCAACGACCGCCCGCCGTTCGCGTTCGGCCCGGACGACGTGTGGACCCTGTTCCACTCCTACGCGTTCGACTTCTCGGTCTGGGAGCTGTTCGGCTGCCTCGCGTACGGCGGCAGGCTGGTGATCGTCGGGGCCGAGCAGGCCAGGGACACCGAGCAGTACCTCGCGCTGCTGCGCGCCGAGCGCGTCACCGTGCTCAACCAGACCCCCAGCGCGTTCGCCCACCTGCTGGCCGTCGCCCCCGAGGCGCGGCTGGACCACCTCCGGTACGTGATCTTCGGCGGCGAGCGGCTGCGCCCGCGCGCGCTCGCCGGCTTCGCCCGCCGCCACCCCGGGGTGGAACTGGTCAACATGTACGGGATCACCGAGACCACGGTTCACGTCACCGTCCACCGGATCACCGAACAGGACATCGCGGACGACCGCAGTAATATCGGCCGTCCCATCCCGACCACCACCGTCTACCTGCTCGACGACCGGCTGCGGCTGCTGCCCGCCGGGGCGGTGGGGGAGATCTGCGTCGGCGGTCTCGGCGTGTCGCCGGGGTACGTGAACCGGCCGGAGCTGACCGCCGAGCGGTTCGTGCCCAACCCGTTCGGCCCCGGCCTGCTGTACCGCAGCGGCGACCTGGCCCGGTGGCTCCCGGACGGCGCGCTGGAGGCCCTGGGCCGGGCCGACGGCCAGGTCAAGGTACGCGGCCACCGGATCGAGACCGGCGAGATCGAGTCCTGCCTGCGCGAGCACCCCGGCGTGGCCGGGGCGGCGGTGCTGCTGGAGGGGGACCGCCTGGTCGCGTACGTCCGTCCGGCCGGGGAGCGGATCGGCGCGGCCGAGCTGCGCGAACACGTCCGCGCGGCGCTGCCCGGTTACATGGTCCCGGCGGCGTTCCACGAGGTCGCCGCGTTTCCGCTGACCGTCAACGGCAAGCTGGACCGCGCCGCCCTGCGCGCGACCGCCACCCCGCTCGCCGCGACCGGCGACACCACCGGCACCGCCGACACCGCCGAGGGCACCGCGGGCGAGGTCGCCCGGCTGTGGGCCGACCTGCTCGGTGTACCCGAACCCGGCCCCGGCGACTCCTTCTTCGACCTCGGCGGCCACTCCCTGCACGCCACGCGGGTCATCGGCGCGGTCCGTGAGCGCATGGGCGTCGAACTGCCGCTGCGCGTGCTCTTCGAACGCCCCAGGCTCGGCGATTTCGCCCGCGCCCTGGACGAGTACCGCGCCGACGACCCCGAGGAGGACGACGGCGAGTGGGTGCCGCCGTCCGGCATCCAGCGGCAGATCTGGCTGGCCGAGCGGGTCGCCCCCGACGAGGGGCTGTACCAGGTCCCCATCGTGCTGCGGGTGCGCGGCGACCTGGACCCCGTCCGGCTCGCCGACGCGCTGGCCCGGGTGATCGCCCGCCACGAGGTGCTGCGCACCCGGTTCGCCGAGCGCGACGGCGAACTGTGGCAGGTGGTCGGCCAGGGCTGGCACCCCGAGATCGAACGCCATGACCTGCGCGGCCTCACCGCCGCCGCCCGGGAGCGCCGGGTCCGCGCGATCGTCGCCGACGGCATGGACCCGGGCTCCGGGCGTCCGCTCAAGGCCGCGCTCGCCGACCTCGGCGACGGCGAGCACCTGCTGATCCTGCGCCTGCACCACCTGGTGTGGGACGAGGGGTCCACTCCGGTGTTCCTGCGCGACCTGCGCCACTGCCACGACTCCCCGGAGAACCCCGCGCCACCGGCCCCGGCCGCGCCGATCGCGGGCGACACCCTGCGCCGGGTCGCGGACGTGTGGGCCGACCTGCTCGGCGTACCGGCCCCCGGCCCGGACGCCTCCTTCTTCGACCTCGGCGGGCACTCGCTGCTCGGCGCGCGCATGCTGGCCCGGATGCGGGCCGCCTTCGGGATCAAGGTGCCGCTGCGCACGCTGTTCGAGTCGCCCCGGCTGGGCGACTTCGCCGCCGCGATCGAACGCGGGCTCGCCGCCCCCCAAGCCCCCGACGAGGTGATCCCCGACGCGGACTGGCTGCCCGCCTCCGGCTTCCAGGAGCGCATCTGGTTCGCCGAACGCCTTGAGCCGGACACCGCCGTCTACCACGTACCGCACACCTGGCGGATCTCCGGGCGGCTGGACCGCGACCGGCTCGCCGGCGCGCTGGCCCAGGTGATCGCCCGCCACGAGATCCTGCGCACGCGCTTCGCCGAGCGGGACGGGCGGCTGTGGCGGGCGGCCGGGGAGCCGTGGCGTCCGGCGGTGGAGTACCACGACCTGCGCGCCCTGCCGAACGGCGAAGCGGAGGCCGACCGGCTGCGCGAGGAGGCCGTGCGGACACCGTTTACGCCGTCCTCCGGCCGGCCGCTGCGGGTCCTGCTGCTCGACCTGCCCGGCGATGAGCAGTTGCTCTTCCTGTGCGTCCACCACCTGGTGTGGGACGGGCAGTCCGCGCCGCCGTTCCTGCGCGATCTCGCCGCCTGCTACGACGGCCGCCCCCCGGCCGGGCCGCCCGCGCGGTACGACGACGTGGTGGCCCGGCTCGCCGCCGGGCGGGAGGGTGCGGGGCTCGCGTACTGGGCGGGGGCGCTGGCGGGCGCGCCGCCGTACCCGGACGTCGCGCCGCCGGTCCCGGCCGAGCCGCACGGCGCGGTGACCGTCCCGCTGCGCCCCGACCTGGCGGACCGGCTGCGCGCGTTGCAGCGGGCGCGCGGCGCGAGCCGGTTCATGATCTTCGCGGCGGCGCTGGCGGCGACGCTGCACCGCCGTACCGGCCGCTCCGAGCTGACCGTCGGCACCCCGGTCGCGCTGCGCGACGACCCGCGCGCCCGGTCCGTGGTGGGGCCGTGCCTCAACTCCGTCGTGCTGGTCTCCCGGGCGCTGCCCTCCGACACCCTGGGTCAGCTCCTGCTGCGGACCCGCGACGCCGTACTCGACGCGGTGGCCCACCACGACGTGCCGTTCGAGGCGGTGGTCGAACGGCTCAACCCGCCGCGCAGGCCCGGCTGGACCCCGTACCTGGACGTCACCCTCAACCTGAACACCGTTCCCGCCGAATGGCCCGCGATCGGCGGGCTGAAGACGACCGCCGAGCCGATGGACTGGATCTGGCGGCACGAGCAGAAGTTCGGGCTGACCTTCACCGTCACCGACCGGGGCGACCGGCTTGCGGCCGTGCTGTCCTACCGCGGCGACCGCTACCGGCGCACGGAGGCCGAGTGGCTGGCGGGCGCGCTCGGCCGGACCCTCGACGCGTTCGGCGACCTGCTGGACCGCCCGCTGGAGAGGATCGAGCCCGACACGGTCCGGCAGGCGCCGCCCGCCGCCCGGTACCGCGACTTCGTCGCCGCCGAGGCCGCCGCCAGGGACGACGCGGCCGGGCTCGGGCACTGGGCGCGGGTGCTCGACGGCGCTCCGGCGTACCTGGACCTGGCCACGCCCGTCGCGCCCGCCCCGCACGGCACGGTCCCGGTCGAGCTGCCGCCCCGGCTCGCCGACCGGCTGCGCGACCTGGCCGCGACGCGGGCGGTGACGCCCTTCCAGGTGCTGGCCGCCGCGCTCGCCGCCGCCCTGCACGCCTGGACCGGCCGTCCGGACGTCACCTTCGGCACCCCGATGGCCAACCGGGACCGCGAGGAGTTCGCCGACCTGGTGGGTCCGCTGCTGAACACCGCCGTCGTGCGGTCGCGGCGGACGGCGGACACCACGCTCGGCGGGCTGCTCACCGCCGTGCGGGACGCCCTGCTGGACGCGCACGAGCACGCCGCCGTGCCGTTCGAGGCGGTGGTGGACCGGCTCAACCCGCCCCGGCTGCCCGGACGCACGCCGTACGTGGACGCCATGCTGTCGGTGGAGACCGGGCAGCCGCCGGTCCGGCTGGGCGCGGCCCGGCTGGAGCTGGACACCGGCCACGAGGACGCGGCGGTGTCCGCCAAGTTCCCGCTGACCGTGCACTTCCGGCAGGAGGGCGGCCACTTCACCGGCCGGGTCGCCTACCGGGGCGACCAGGTGGCGGCGGCCGACGCCGCCACCCTGGCGGGGCTGGTCGGGCGGCTGGTCAGGCGGTTCACCGAAGACCTGGACCGGCCGCTTTCCGCGTCGGTCCTGCTGGACGCGCCCGAGCGGGCCCGGCTCGGCATGTTCGAGCACGGGCCGCGCCCCGCGCCGCCGACCACCGTGCCCGCGCTGCTCGCCGAACAGATCGCCCGCCGCCCGGACGCCCCGGTCATTGGCTCGCTCACCTACCGTGAGCTGGACGAACGGGCGCGGGCGCTGGCCGGGCGGCTGCGCCCGCTGGTCCGCGGCCCGCTGCCGGTGGCCGTCCTGCACGCGCCGCGCGGGGCCGACTTCGTGGTCGGCATGCTGGCGGCCTGGTACGCGGGCTGCGCGTTCTGCCCGATCGATCCGGATCACCCCGATGAGCGGGCCGCGTACGTGCTGCGCGACACCGGCGCGGTCGCCCTGCTGACCGCCGGGTCCCCGCCCGGCACGGACGTCCCGGTGCTCGACATCGCGGCGGACGAGCGGCCCGCGGGGGCGTTCGAGCCGGTCACGCCCGATCCGGCCGCGCCCGCGTACGTCATCTACACCTCCGGCAGCACCGGCACCCCCAAGGGTGTCGTGGTCGGCCACGGCAACCTGGCCCACCTGGTGCGCTGGTACATCGACGCCTTCGACGTCGGCCCCGATGACCGTGGCGCGCACCTGTCCAGTGTCGGGTTCGACGCCTCGCAGTGGGAGGTGTGGCCCTACCTGGCGGCGGGCGCGCGGGTCGTGCCGCACGAGCGGCCGGTGGTGATCTCGGACGTGGCGGGCTGGCTCGCCGAACGGGAGATCACCGTGTGCTTCCTGTCCACGCCGCTGGCCGAGGTGGTGTGGGCCGATCCGGTCCCGCTGCCCGCGCTGCGCTGGATGCTGTACGGCGCGGCCCCGCTGACCCGGCGTCCGCCCGCCGACCTGACCTACGAGGTGTGCAACAACTACGGGCCCACCGAATGCACGGTCGCCGTGGCGTCGCTGCCCGGCCCGCCGCCCGCCGATGGGCCGCTCAACGTCGTCGGCCGCCCGATCACCGGGGCGTCGATCCACGTACTGGACGAATCGGGCGGCCGGTGCCCGGCCGGGGTGCCCGGGGAGATCCACATCGGCGGTGACGGGGTCGCCCTCGGCTACCTGGGCCGGCCCGAGCTGACCGAGGAGCGGTTCGTCCGCGACGCGCGCACGGGGGAGCGGATCTACCGCACCGGCGACCGCGGGCGCTGGCTGCCGGACGGCACGCTCGCGTACCTGGGGCGGCTGGACCGGCAGCTCAAGGTACGCGGGCACCGGGTCGAGCCGCGCGAGGTCGAGGCGCACCTGCTGGCCGACCCGCTGGTCGGGCGGGCCTTCGTGACGGGCGACGCTACGCGGCTGCTGGCCTACCTGGTCCCGGCCCAGAGCGACCCCGACGGCCGGGCCGTGCTCGCCCGGCTCGCCGGACGCGTCCCGCGCCACCTCGTGCCGGACCGCGTGGTGTGGCTGGACGACCTGCCGACCACCCCCAACGGCAAGGTGGACGTGGACCGGCTGCCCGCCCCCGCCCGCGAACCCGAGGGCACCGTCGCCGAGCCGGACACCGACCTGGAACGACGGGTCGCGCGGATCTGGGCGGCGGTGCTCGACCTGGACCGGGTCGGCGTCGAGGACAACTTCTTCGACGCCGGAGGCAACTCGATGCTGCTCGCCCGGCTGCACGCCCGGCTCCAGGAGGAGCTGGACGCCGGGCTCTCGATGCGACTGCTGTTCCAGTATCCGACCGTGCGGTCCTTCGCCCAGGCGTACGCCGGGGCCGCCCCACCGGCGCGCGACCACGACGACGGTTCGATCCGCGACCGGGCCGCGCGCGCCCGGCGGTACCGCACCACACGCCCCCGGAGGGATGCAGAGCGATGATGATCGAGAACGCGGTCGCCGTCGTCGGGATGTCGTGCCGGTTCCCCGGGGCCGCCGACACCGCCGAGTTCTGGGCGAACCTGCGCGCCGGACGCGACACCATCAGCAGGTTCACCGACCGGGAGCTGCGCGCCGCCGGGGTGGACGGCCCCGGCCGGGTGGTCCCGGCGGGCGGTACCGTGCCCGGCGGCGAGACCTTCGACCGGCGCTACTTCGGCTACAGCCTCGGCGAGGCCGCCACCATCGACCCGCAGCAGCGGGTGTTCCTGGAATGCTCGGCCGCCGCGCTCGACGACGCGGGCATCGACCCGCACCGCTACAAGGGCTGGATCGGCGTGTTCGCCGGGTGCGACCTGGCGAGCTGGGAGCTGGACGTCGGCGCGGGCGACCCCACCGGCCAGATCATCGGCAGGGAGAAGGACTTCCTGGCCACCCGGGTGGCCTACAAGCTGGGGCTGCGCGGCCCGGCGATCACCTTGCAGACCGCCTGTTCCACGTCGCTGGTCGCGGTACACGAGGCGCGGCTGAAGCTGCTCGGCCACGAGTGCGACGTCGCGCTCGCCGGCGGCGTGTCGCTGCGGCTGCCGCAGACCGGCGGCTACCGCTACACCGAGGGCGGCATCCTGTCGCCGGACGGCCACTGCCGGCCGTTCGACGCGGCGGCGGCGGGGACCGTGCCGAGCGGCGGCGTGGGCGTCGTGGTGCTGCGGCGGCTGGAGGACGCGCTGGCCGACGGCGACCGGATCCTGGCGGTACTGCGCGGCGCGGCGGTCAACAACGACGGCGCGGACAAACCCGGCTACACCACCCCGTCGATCTGGGGCCAGCGCGACGTCATCCGCTTCGCCCACCAGGACGCCGGGGTGGAGCCCGGCGAGATCGGCTACGTGGAGGCGCACGGCACCGGCACCAAGGTCGGCGACCCGATCGAGATCGCCGCACTGACCGCCGCCTTCGGCGACGCCGCACCGGGTACCTGCCGGATCGGCGCGGTCAAGAGCAACATCGGGCACACCGGCGCGGCGGCCGGGGTGGCCGGGCTGATCAAGACCGTGCTCCAGCTCAGCCACGGCGAGCTGGTGCCGACCGTCCACTTCCGGGAGCCGAACCCGGAGATCCGGCTGGAGTCCACGCCGTTCCGGATCTGCCGGGAGCGCGAGCCGTGGGAGTCGGCCGGGCCGCGGCTGGCTGGGGTCAGCTCGTTCGGCATCGGCGGGACCAACGCGCACGTCGTACTGCAAGAGGCCCCCGCCGTGCGGCGGGCGGCGCAGCCGGACCGGCCACGGATCTTCCCGGTGTCGGCCGCCGATCCCGACGCCCTGACCAGGCTGCGCACCGCGCTCGCCGATCGGGTCGCGGACTCCGCGGACCCGCTCGGCGACGTGGCGTTCACCCTCACCGAGGGCCGCCGTACGCTGCCGCACCGGCTGGCCGTGCTCGCCGAGGACCGCGCCGGGCTGGCCGCCGCGCTGCGGGACGGTACCGGCGCGCAGGCCACCGAGGAGCCGGGCGCGGTCCTCGCCTTCCCCGGGCAGGGCGTGCTGCACCAGGGCGCGGGACGGGCCGCGCACCGGCTTTTGCCGGAGTTCCGGACCTCCTTCGACGAGATCAGTGAACTGGTCGCGGCCCGGTACGGCATCGATTTGAAGGCGCTGTTCGCGGGCACCGCCCCGCTGACCGACACGGTGTTCGCGCAGCTCGCCCAGTTCGCCCTCGGGTACGCCCTCGGCGCGCAGGTCAGGGCGTGGGGGGTGCGGCCGGTCGCGATGATCGGCAACAGCGTCGGCGAGTACGTGGCCGCGGCGCTCGCGGGCGTGTGGGACCTGCCGGACGCGCTGAGCGTCATCCACGGGCGCGGGCGCGCGATGCGGGCCGCCCCGCACGGGCGGATGCTGGCGATCCCGCGCCGTCATGCCGACCTGTGCGAGGGCCTGGACGGCGTCACGGTCGCCGTCGATGCCCCGCATCAGCTCGTGCTGTCCGGCCCGGCCGGGCGGATCGAGGCGCTGCACGAGTCGTGGCGGGCGCGCGGGGTGGGCGGCACGCTCCTGGAGACCGCGCACGCCTTCCACTCGCCGCTGATGGACCGGGCGGCGGGCGAGCTGCGCGAGGCCGTCGCGGCGGTGCCCGCCCGGCCGCCGCGCGTGCCGTTCGTCTCCAACCTGACCGGTACGTGGGTCGGCGACGACCAGGTGGGCGACCCGGAGTACTGGACGGCGCACCTGCTCGGCACGGTCCGGCTCACCGAGGGCCTGGCGGCGGTGCTGGGCCGCGACGACGCGGACCTCCTCATCGAACTCGGGCCCGGCGGCAGTACGATCCGCGCGGCCCGGCGGCACCCGCTGTGGAACGAGCGGCGCGCGGCCCTGGCGTCTCTGGGCCGCTCGGCCGACACCGAACGCGCCGACGTGCTGCGCCTCACCGCCGGTCTGTGGGAACGCGGCGCGGAGGTCGGCCTCGCCGCCTTCCTGGATGCCGAGGGGCGGCGCTGCGCGCTCCCCGCCTACCCGTTCGCCCCCCTCCGCTGCGACCGCCCCCGCCGCCGCCCGGCCACCGCGCCCCCCACCGGCTCCCCGCTGACCGCCCTGGCCTGGGAGGAGACCCGCGACCGTCTCGACCTCACCACGGGCGTGGCGGCGTCCGATCCGGCCCTCGCCGAGATGTTCGGCGTGCCGCACCTGACCGGGGACGTGCCGGTCGCGACCGTGCTGGCGATGATGCCGGAGCACGACGTCTTCGCGTCGCTGGACGGGCTGGCGGAGGGCGCGCAGGCGGCCGGGGCGATGCTGGTGGTCGCCGGGTACGGGCTGGCCGACCCGCTCGGTACCGAGCCGTCCCACCCCGCCGCCGCCGAACTGGCCGCCTGGGTCGCCGCGCGCGGGCGTACCGGCGTCCAGGCCGCGGTGGTGGACCTCGGCCCCGGCGACCCGCCCGCCCACCTGCCGCTGCCCCGGCCCGGCGTGACGTACGGCTGGCGGGGCCGCCGCTGGTGGGCGCTGCTGCCCCGCCCGGTGCCCCTCGCCCCGCCCACCGGGGAAAGCGCGCCGAACGCGCTGGTCGCCGCCACCGCCGGGCGGAGCCTCGCCGCCGACCTGGCGAGCGCCGGTGTCCGCGTGGTCGGCAGCCTCACCGACGGACCGCCCCCCGCCGAGCTGGTGCCCCAGGCGGTCGCGAGCGACGCGCCCTGGCGTCCGGCGGACTCCCGCCTGTCCGCGCGCCCCGACCTGATCGCCGCGCTGAACCGGTACGCGGGCGGCCTGATGGGCCGCTTCGTCCTCGCCCGCGCCGGAACCCGGCAGACCTTCACCCCCGGCGACCTGCGCCGCCGCCTCGACCCCGGGGACCGCATCCCGCGCATGGCGGAGTTCATGATCTGCTCGGCGGCCGAGGAGGGCTTCCTGCACGAGGGGCCGGACGGTCACCGGGTCGCCCCCGACGCCCCCGCCCTGGTCGCCGCCGCGCTGGACGCCCGCCGCGAGCTGACGGAGGTCGCGGGCGGCGTCCGCATGCTCGACCGGATCGCCGACGCTCTGCCGTACGTCTTCGACGGCGAACGCGAGCCCGTCGCCGTCCTGTGGCCCGACGGCGACGAGAGCATGCTCCGCGCGCACCTCGGCGACTGCCAGGTCGAGATCTACGACGGGGCCGCCTGCCTGGCCGCGCTGCGCCGCTCGGTACGCGACATCCACGCCCGCCGCGACGGCGGGCCGCTGCGCATCCTGGAGATCGGCGCGGGCCACGGCGGCTTCACCTGGCCGCTGATCGACGACTGGCCCGGCCGGGACGACGTCGACTACCACTTCACCGACATCAGCACGCTGCTGGTGCGCCGCGCCGCCAAGCGGGCCGCCGACCGCGGCATCACCGGCATGCGGTTCTCCACCTACGACATCACCCGCGACCCGCTCACCCAGGGCCTGCCCGCGGGCGGCTTCGACCTGGTGATCGCCTACAACGTGATCCATGTCGCGCCGTCCGTGCACGCCGCGCTGCGCCGGATCGGCGGGCTGCTCAGCCCCGAGGGCATGCTGGCCATGGTCGAGGTCACCCAGGTGGACCGCTGGAGCCACCTGCTGTGGGGGCTGGCCCCCGGCTGGTGGGCCTTCGACGACGACCTGCGCCGGGACTCCATCCACCTCGACGCCCCGACCTGGGAACGCGTGCTGCGCGAGTCCGGGATGTCGCGCGTCGCGCTCGTCCCCGGCGACCCCGGGTTCGACCACACCCTGATCCTCGCCGCCCCCGAGCAGCACCCCGAGCAGCACCCCGAGCAGCACCCCGCCCCCGGGGACGCCGACGCCCTGGTGTACCTGGTGACCGGCGGGGACCTGGCGGCGGCCGGGCGGCGGTGGGCCGAGTTGCGGGCTGACAACTCGTCGAAGGCGGTGGTCGTCAGCGTGGACGGCACCGACGCCGCCGCCGAACACGCGCGCGCCGCACTGGACCCGCCCGAAACGGACGGGCCACCCGCCTGGCACCACGTACGCGTCCCCCGGCTCGGCCCGCCGGAGATCGCCGCGCTGCCCGCCCTGCTGCGTTCCACGCTCCCTGGCACGGCCAGGCTGGACGCCGCCGCGCTGCCCCCCGAGATCGTCGAGGAGACCCCCGGCCCCCAGGCGACGACCCCGGCGGCCACGGCCGACGGCCCGCTCGCCGCCCTCTGGTGCGAGGAACTGGGCGTCGCCCGAGCGCGCGAGTCCGACGACTTCTTCGCGCTGGGCGGCGAGTCGCTGGCCGCCGTCCACCTGCTGGCCCGGGTCCGCGACACGTTCGGGGTCAGCGTGCCGATGCCGGAGTTCGCCCGCCGCCCGACGTACGGCAGGCTGTCCGAACTGGTCGGCGAGCGCCCCGCCGCCGCCGAGCCGGCCCACGCCGACCTGATGGTGCTGGCCGAACGCGGTGACGGCGTCCCGATCTTCCTGGCCGCCCCGGCCGCCGGGAGTTCGCTGTGCTACCGGCACGTCGCCGCGCTCATCGACGACCGCCCCGTCTACGGCCTGGAGGCCCCCGGCCTGCACGACGGCGGCGTCTCACCGGCCCGGCTGACCGACATCGCCGCCGCGCACGTGGCGCTGGTCAAGAAGGTGCGCCCGCACGGGCCGTACCTGCTCGGCGGCTGGTCCTTCGGCGCGATGGTGGCGCACGAGATGGCCCGGATCCTGGCCCGGCAGGGCGAGAGCGTCGAACTGCTGCTCGCCATCGACGGCTTCCTGCCCGACACGCGCGGCCGTGCGGTGGCCACCCGCCCGTCCTGGCTGCTGCGCGGCCTGTGGTTCCAGGGCCAGGCCCTGCTCGGGCTCGGCGGCCCGCGCCGCGAACTGAACCTGCACGGCCTGGCCCGCGACGGCGGCCGGGTGCACCGGATCGGCGAGGTCACCCAGGGCGGGCGGGCCGTCGGCGACCTCGTCCCCGACTACGCGGGCGTCCACAACCGCAACATCACCGCCATGCTCCGGCATGTGCCGCGCCCCGCGCCGTGCCCGGTCGTGGTGTTCAAGACCAGGGCCGACGCCGGGCTGCGCGCCCGGCTGCGCGCCCACCTGGCGCCGCTGTACCCGCGCGGCGTCCAGGTAGTGCCGGTGCCCGGCGACCACTGGACCGTACTCGACCAGCGGCACGCGAAGATCCTCGCCGACCGCATCCGGGCCGCCCTCCCGGCGGCCGTGACGTCCGACGCGGAAGGAGACACCCGGTGAGTGACGCGTCCACCGTGACGGCGTTCCCCTCCGACTTCAACCTGCTGCGGGTCGCGGTCGAACCGCCCCTCCAGGTCAGGCCTTCCCAGAAAGGGAGTGCGCATGAGTGAGACCGTGCCGTGGGTGGTCTCCGGTCCGGACGCGGGCGCGCTGCGGGAGCGGGCGCGGCGGCTGGCGGAGTTCGTCGCGGGGGATTCGTCGCTCCGGGCGGCGGACGTGGGGGTGTCGCTGGCCGGGGCGCGTCCGGTGTACGCCCACCGCGCGGTCGTCGTCGGCGAGGATCGGGCGGAGTTGCTGGCCGGGCTGGAGCGGGTCGCCTCTGACGTACGGGCCGGTGACATGGGCAAGATCGCGTGGGTCTTCCCAGGTCAGGGCGCGCAGTGGCAGGGGATGGGCCGGGAACTGCTGGCCACCGACCGGATCTTCCGGCAGGCGGTGCAGGAGTGCGCGGCGGCGTTCGGGCCGTTCGTGGACTGGTCGCTCGCCGACGTACTGGCGGGCCGGGCCGACGAGTCGTGGCTGGGACGCGTGGACGTCGTGCAGCCCGCGCTGTTCGCGATGATGGCCGGGCTGGCGCGGGTGTGGCGGGCGCACGGCGTCGAGCCGGACGCGGTGATCGGGCACTCCCTGGGGGAGACCGCGGCGGCGTACGTCGCCGGGGCGCTGTCCCTGGAGGACGCGGCACGCGTGACCACCCTGTGGGCCAAGGCCCAGGCCCGGCTCGCCGGGCAGGGCGCGATGGCCGCGATCACGATCCCCGTGGACCGGATGCCGGAGCTGCTGCGGCCGTACGGCGAGCGGATCATCCTGGCCGGGGTCAACGGGCACTCCTCGATGCTGCTGTCCGGCGAGGCCGGCGCGATCGAGGACCTGCTGGCGGCGTGCGCCGCCGACGGGCTTTGGGCCCGCCGGGTGCCGGTGTCCTTCGCGGCCCACTCGCCGTACGTCGAGGCCGTGCGCACCGAGATCCTGGACTCGCTGGCCCCGATCAGGCCGCGTCCCGCCGCGATCCCGCTGTACTCCTCGGTGACCGGCGACCTCCTGGACACCCGGGAGATGGACGCCGGGTACTGGTACGCCAACCTGCGCCGCACGGTCCGCTTCCACGACGCGACGCTGGCGCTGCTGCGGCAGGGGTTCGGCGCGTTCGTCGAGCTGAGCCCGCACCCGATGCTGACCGGCGGCATCGAGCAGAGCGCGGAGGCGGCGGGCCGCACGCCCGGCGCGGTGACCGTGACCGGCTCGCTGCGCCGCGACGACGGCGGCCGGGCCCGGCTGCTGACCTCGATGGGGGAGGCGTACGTCCGGGGCGTGGAGGTGGACTGGACGGCGGCGTTCGCCGGGCTCGGCGGGCGCGCGGTGGAACTCCCCGAGCCCGGCTTCGCCGGTGATGGGCCCGGCGCGGTCCTGGACCTGGTCAAGACGCAGGTGGCCGCGCTGCTCGGCGACGTCGCCGGGCCGGGCGGCGTGCCGTCCGACGCGGCCTTCCAGGACCTGGGCATCGACTCGATGCTCGCGGTGCGACTGCGCGACCGGCTGGCCGAGGCCGCCGGCGTGCCGCTGCCCGCCACGCTGGTGTTCGACCACCCGACGCCCAGGGCGGTCGCCGGCCTATTGCTCTCCCTGCTGCCGTCGCGGCAGGCTCCGGCCGCGCCCGGCGTACCGGCCGCCGAGGCCGCGCCGGACGACGACCCGATCGCCATCGTCGGCATGGGCTGCCGGTTCCCCGGCGACGTACGCTCCCCCGAGGACCTGTGGGACCTGGTGATCTCCGGCCGCGACGCGATCACCGACTTCCCCGCCACCCGGGGCTGGGACCTTCCCCGCCTGTTCAGCACCGACCCCGACCGGCCCAACACCAGCCTCGCGCGCAAGGGCGGGTTCCTGAGCGACGCGGAGCTGTTCGACGCGGAGTTCTTCGGGATCAGCCCGCGCGAGGCCGCCGCGATGGACCCGCAGCAGCGGCTGCTGCTGGAGACCGCGTGGGAGGCGCTGGAGCGGGCCGGGATCGTCCCGGCGACGCTGCGCGGCAGCCGTACCGGCGTGTACGCCGGTGTGATGACCCAGGACTATGGCCCGCCGCTGTACGCCGCGCCCGCCGACGTCGAGGGCTACCTGCTCACCGGCAACGTGGCCAGCGTCGCCTCCGGGCGGATCTCCTACTCGCTCGGCCTGGTCGGACCGGCGATCAGCGTGGACGCGGCGTGCGCGTCGTCCCTGGTGGCGCTGCACCTGGCGGCCGACTCGCTGCGCCGCGGGGAGTGCTCGCTGGCGCTGACCGGCGGCGCGACCGTGATGGCCAACCCGGGCATCTTCGTGGAGTTCAGCAGGCTGCGGGCGCTGGCCCCGGACGGGCGGTGCAAGCCGTTCTCCGCCGCGGCGGACGGTACGAGCTGGTCCGAGGGCGTGGGCATGCTGCTGCTCGAACGCCTGTCGGACGCCCGCAGGAACGGGCACCCCGTGCTGGCGCTGATCCGCGGCAGCGCGGTCAACCAGGACGGGGCGTCGAACGGGCTGACCGCGCCGCACGGCCCGTCCCAGGAGGCGGTGATCCGCCAGGCGCTGCGCGGCGCGCGGCTGGACCCCGGCGACGTGGACGTGGTGGAGGCGCACGGCACCGGCACCACGCTGGGCGACCCGATCGAGGCCGGGGCGCTGCTCTCCGCGTACGGCCGGGACCGGCCCGCCGCCCGGCCGCTGCTGGTCGGGTCGCTGAAGTCGAACATCGGCCACCCGCAGATCGCGGCGGGCGTGGCGGGGATCATCAAGACGGTGCAGGCCATGCGGCACGGCATGGTCCCGGGGACGCTGCACGTCGGCGAGCCGTCGCCGCACGTGGACTGGGACGCGGGCGCGGTGCGCGTCGTCACCGAGCCGACGCCCTGGCCCCGGGTGGACCGGCCGCGCCGCGCGGCGGTGTCGGCGTTCGGGATCAGCGGGACCAACGCCCACGTGATCCTGGAGGAGGCCCCGCCGTCGGAGCCCCTGGCGGTCCCGGCCTCGGTGGACGTGGTGCCCTGGGTGATCTCCGGCCGGGACGCGGGCGCGCTGCGGGATCAGGCGCGGCGGCTGGCGGGGTTCGTTTCGGCGGATTCGTCGCTTCAGGCAGTGGATGTCGGGGCGTCGCTGGCGGGGTCGCGTTCGATCTTCGCCCACCGGGCGGTGGTGGTCGGCGGGGATCGGGCGGAGCTGCTGGCCGGGCTGGAGGAGCCCACCTGCGCTGGCGTGGCCGGTGACATGGGCAAGGTGGTGTGGGTCTTCCCCGGTCAGGGCGCGCAGTGGCAGGGGATGGGCCGGGAGCTACTGGCATCCTCCTCGGTGTTCCGGGAGGCGGTGGAGGAGTGCGCGGCGGCGTTCGGGCCGTTCGCGGACTGGTCCCTGATGGACGTACTGGCCGGTCAGGCCGACGAGTCGTGGCTGGAACGGGTGGACGTGGTGCAGCCCGCGCTGTTCGCCATGATGGTCGCGCTGTCGCGGGTGTGGCGCTCTCACGGCGTCGAGCCGGACGCGGTCATCGGGCACTCCCAGGGCGAGATCGCCGCCGCGTACGTCGCCGGGGCGCTGTCCCTCGCGGACGCCGCCCGGGTCGTGACGCTGCGCAGCCGGGCGCTGGTCCGGCTGGCCGGGACCGGCGGGATGGCCGCGATCACCCACCCCGTGGCCGAGCTGGACGGGCTGGTCGCCCGGTACGACGGCCGGCTGTCCGTCGCGGCCGTCAACGGCCCGGCCGCCGCCGTGGTCGCGGGCGAGGCCGACGCGCTGGACGACCTGCTGGCCGCGTGCGAGGCCCGCGAGATCCACGCCCGCAAGGTCGCCGTGGACTACGCCTCGCACTCGCGGGCCGTGGAGTCGATCCGTGACGATCTGCTGCGCGACCTCGCCCCGATCGCGCCGCGCGCCTCCCGGGTGCCGCTGTACTCCACCGTGACCGGCGACGTCCTGGACGCGCGGACGATGGACGCCGGGTACTGGTACGACAACCTGCGGCACACCGTCCGTTACGCCGACACCGTGCGCGGGCTGCTGCGCGCCGGGCACCGGGCGTTCGTCGAGCTGAGCCCGCACCCGGTGCTCACCCTCGGCACCCAGCAGACCGCCGAGGACGCCGGGGCCGACGTGGTGACGGCCGGGTCGCTGCGCAGGGGCGAGGGCGGCGCGCGGCGGCTGCTGACCTCGATGGCGGAGGTCTTCGTGCGCGGGGTCGCGGTGGACTGGACGCCCGCGTTCGGGGCCGGGGCCCGGCGGGTGGACCTGCCGACGTACCCGTTCCGGCGGGAACGCCACTGGCTGCGCGACACCCACCCGAACGCCGGGACCCTGACGGCGGCGGCGGTGCACCCCTTCGCGGACAGCGCGGTCGAACTCGCGGGCGGGCACGGCCGGCTGTTCACCGGCCGCCTGTCGCTCACCGCGCACTCGTGGCTGTCCGGCCACACGCTGCTGGACGCCGCCGTGTTCCCCGGCACCGGCTTCGCCGAACTGGCCCTGCTCGCCCGCGACCGCACCGGCGCGGGTCAGGTCGAGGAGCTGACCCTACAGGTCCCGCTGGTCATTCCCGAGGACGGCGTACTGGAACTCCAGATGCTGGCCGGTCCCGCCGACGGGTCCGGCAGGCGGGCGCTCGACGTGTACTCCCGTCCCGACGGCGAGGACGCCTGGACCCACCATGCCACGGGCGTCCTCGCGCCCGGCGACGCCGCGCCCCCTGTGGCCGTCGGGGCGTGGCCGCCGCCGGACGCGGTACCGGTGCCGATCGGCGGCCACTACCGGCGGCAGGCCGAGCGCGGCATCGGCTACGGGCCGGAGTTCCAGGGGCTGCGGGCGGTGTGGCGGCGCGGGGAGGACGTGTTCGCCGAGGTCCGGCTGCCGGAGGGGCTGCGTGGGGGGTTCGGCGTCCATCCGGCGCTGTTCGACGCGGCGCTCCAGGCGGTGGCGGCGGGCGGGCTGCTCGACGGCGACGACCCGCGCGGGCGGCTGCCGTTCTCGTGGGGCGGGGTGCGGCGGTACGGGAAGAGCGGCGGGTCCGCGCTGCGGGTACGGCTGACCCGCACCGGACCGGACGCCATCGCGCTCACCGCCGCCGACGACACCGGGACGCCGGTGGTGTCCGTCGATTCGCTGGTGCTGCGGCCCATGTCGGCCGAGCAGATCCGCGACGCGCGCGGCGTCCACAAGGACGGCCTGTTCCGGGTGGACTGGGTACCGGCCCCCGCCGCCGCCCCGGCCACCGGGACGTGCGCGGTCATCGACGCCGACCCGCTCGGGCTGGAGAAGACGCTCACCGCGGCCGGCCTGACCTGCCGCAGTCATCCCTCGCTGTCCGTTCTGGCGGAGGATGACCTGATCCCCGATGTGGTGCTGGTGACGTGCCTGTCCGAACCGCTCCCGGCCGCCGCCGCCGTGCGGCAGGGCGCGGGGCGGGCGCTGGCGTTCGTGCGCGAGTGGCTGGAGCAGGACCGGTTCGCCGCCTCCCGCCTGGTGTTCGTCACCCGGGGCGCGGTCGCGGCGGACGACGGCGACGACGTACCGGACCTCGCCGCGGCCCCGGTGTGGGGGCTGGTGCGGTCGGCGCAGTCGGAGGCCCCGGGCCGGTTCACCCTGGTGGACGTGGACGACGGCGGGGCGCTCCCGGCCGCGCTCGCCCGCCCCGAACCGCAGCTCGCCGTACGCCGGGGCACGGTCCTCGTGCCGCGCCTGGCCGCCGTGCCCGCCGCTGCCGGTGTCCCGGCGTGGGATCCGGACGGCACGGTACTGGTCACCGGCGGCACGGGCACGCTCGGCGCGGCCCTCGCCCGGCACCTGGTCACCCGGCACGGGGTGCGGCGGCTGGTGCTCGCCGGGCGGCGCGGCGGCGGCTCTGAGGCCGCCGAGTTGGACGCCGAGCTGACCGCACTCGGCGCGCACGTCACCTGGGCCGCCTGCGACGTGAGCGACCGGGACGCGGTGGCCCGTCTGCTGGCGGGCATCCCCGCCGAGCATCCGCTGACCGGGGTCGTGCACGCCGCGGGCGTACTGGACGACGGCGTCGTCACCTCGCTCACCCCCGAGCGGCTGGACCGGGTGTTCGGGCCCAAGGTGGACGCCGCGCTCAACCTGCACGAACTGACGGGGGACCTGGCGCACTTCGTGCTGTACTCGTCCTTCGCGGGCACCTTCGGCACGTCCGGGCAGGCGAACTACGCGGCGGCCAACGCGTTCCTGGACGCCCTGGCCCATCGGCGGCGGCGGTCCGGGCGGGCCGCCGTGTCGATCGCGTGGGGGCTTTGGGCGCAGGCCAGCGGCCTGACCGGGCACCTGGGCGAACGCGACCTGGCCCGGCTGGCGGCCTGGGGCCTGGCCCCGATGCCGTCGGACCGCGCGCTGGCGCTGTTCGACGCGGCGAGCGCGGGGGACGCGGCGCACGCCGTCGCCGTACGCCTGGACACCATCGCCCTGCGCGCCGCGAACGGCCCGGTCGCACCCCTGCTGCGCGGCCTGGTCCGCGCCCCCCGGCGGACAGAGCCCGCCGGCCCCGGGGCGTCGCTGGCTCGGCGCGCGGCCGAGGCGTCCGGCGGCGAACGCGAACGCCTCCTGCTCGACGCGGTGCTGGCCCAGGTCGCGGCGGTACTGGGGCACGTCTCGCCCGAACGCCTGGACCCCGCGCGCTCGCTGCGCGAACTGGGCTTCGACTCACTGACCGGCGTCGAGTTGCGCAACAAGCTGAACGCCGTGACCGGGCTGCGGCTCCCGGCCACCCTGGTGTTCGAGCACCCGACGCCGGTACGACTGGCTCGGTTCCTGGACGGCAGGCTGTCTGGCGGCGGCGGCGCGGGCTAGCATCGGGGAAGCGGGTGCAGGATGAGGCGAGGAGTGCATTTGTGATGATGGGTCCTGGAGTGGAAGAGCCGTCGTTCTTCTCCCACCACACGTCCTCGTTTCTCGACCTGATGGAGCTGCATCGGGCCGAGCAGTTGCCCTGGAACCGCGTGGACGAAGCGGGCACCGAGCCCTTGGAGATCCCGCACGGCACGACCGTCCTGGCCGCCGCCTTCCCCGGCGGGGTGGTGATGGCGGGCGACCGCCGCGCCACGTCCGGCAACATGATCGTCAACCGCGAGCTGGAGAAGGTCGCGGTGGCCGACGAGTTCTCGCTGATCGCGTACGCGGGCGCGGTCGGCATCGCGGTGGAGCTGATCCGGTTGTTCCGCTTCGAGCTGCAGCACTACGAGAAGGTGCAGGGCCGCACCCTCTCCACGAGCGGCAAGGCCAACCGGCTGGCATCCATGGTCCGCGCCAACCTCCCCGCCGCCACCATGGGCATGGCCGCCCTGCCCCTGTACGCGGCCTACGACGAGGCCGAGGGCCGCGGCCGCATCTTCAGCTACGACGTCGGCGGCGGCCCGTTCGAGGAAGGCGACTTCCACGCCCTCGGCTCCGGCTCCGTCTTCGCCCGCGGCGCCCTGAAGAAGCTCTACCGCCCCGACCTCACCGAGTCCGAGCTGGCCAGAGCATGCGTCGAGGCGCTGTACGACGCCGCCGACGACGACACCGCCACCGGCGGCCCCGACACCATCCGGCACATCTACCCGGTCCTCACCGTCGCCACCGCCGAGGGCGCCCGCCGCTACACCGACGAAGAAGCCGCCGCTGTCGCCCGGACCGTCGTCGACGCCCGCCTGGCCAACCCCCTCGGCCCCACCGCCGGCTGACCGCTGATCCGCCGCCTGCGGCGCAGGGTCCTCAACTGGGCGGTGCGGGCCCACAGAATCGCGGTGAAGGCCACGCTCATCCATCCCGCGAGCGGCCATGGCAGTGGCCTTTCGCCGGTCAGCCACGCGCCCAGCATCCATAGGGCGAAATAGCACGCGCCGCCGATCGGCGCGGTCGAGAACGGGTGGCTTATCATCCGCCTGCGCACCCGACCGGCGAGGGCGACGCAAATCCCAATGATCTTCGATAAGCCGACCAGTATCGATTTTCCTCGCCTATGTTCCGGTGGTGTGGTCATATCACTGCGAGATAACGCAATTGATAGCTCCTTTTCCCGGTGACCCGTCTTAACGTTACGGCACCGCCAAGGGAGGAGACCGCCATGCCCCGAACCCCCCTGTCGATCGCGGGCGCGGTGCTCGCGGCCGGCGTACTCGCGTTCACCGCCGCCCCGGCCCCCGCCACGGCGCAGCCCGCGCCCGGTCTGATCGACGCACTGCGGCGGGACCTCGGCCTGAGCGCGGCGGAGGCGTCCGCCCGGGTGGTCAACGAGCAGCGGGCGAGGGAGATCGAGCCCGTGTTGCGCAGCGGCCTCGGGGACCGGTTCGGCGGCTCGTGGCTGAGCCCCGCCGGGACGCTGACAGTGGCCACGACCCACGCCACCGACGTACCCGCCATCACATCGCGCGGCGCGCAGGCCAAGGTGGTGGCCCGCCCGCTGGCCCGGCTCGACGCGATCAAGGCCGCGCTCGACGCCGCCGACGGCCGGGAGAAGGTCGCGGCCTGGTACGTGGACGTGGTGACCAACAGCGTCGTCGTACTCGCCGCCGACCCCGCCGCGGGCGAGGCGTTCGTAGGCGGCAGCGGCGTGGACGCCTCCGCCGTCCGCGTGGAGCGCAGCGCCGAGCGGCCCGCCCCGTACGCCGACATCCGCGGCGGCGACGAGATCTTCGTGGACGGCAAGGGCCGCTGCCTGGTCGGCTTCTCCGTACGCCAAGGCGCCAAGCAGGGCTTCGTCACCGCGGGCCACTGCGGCTCACCCGGCGCCCTGGTCCGTACCCGCCCGGGCGGCCCCGCGATCGGCAAGTTCGAGTCGGCGTCCTTCCCCCGCAACGACTACGCCTGGGCGTCCCTCTACCCCGGCTGGAACGCGATCGGCTACATCAAGGGCGGCCCCAACGGGCAGTCCCCCATCCGGGGCGCCACCCAGTCCTCCACCGGCGCGTCGGTGTGCAGCTACAGCCCGGTCAGCGGCTGGCGCTGCGGCGTGATCCAGCAGCTCAACACCAGCGTCACCTACCCCGAGGGCACCGTCACCGGCCTCACCCGCACCTCCGTGTGCAGCGAGCCCGGCTCATCCGGCGCCCCCTTCGTCTCCGGCGACCAGGCCCAGGGCGTGCTCTCCGGCGGCTCCGGCAACTGCTCCACCGGCGGCACCACCTACTTCCAGCCCATCAGGAGCGCCCTGGCCGCTTACCAGCTCACCCTGGTCACCGCCCCTCGCTGACCCAGGCGAGGTCGTCCACGGCGAGCCAGGTGTCCTCGGGCATGGTGGCCGGGGTCGTACCGGCGAAGGCGCGGACCTCGCGGTGGAGGTGGGACTGGTCGACGTACCCAGCGTCGGCCGCGACGTGCGCCGGGCGTTCGCCCGCGGCGAGCCGGTGGGCGGCGTGGTCGAAGCGGACCAGCTTGGCGGCGCGCTTGGGCGGCAGCCCGATCTGCGCGCGGAACCGGGACCACAGCCGCTTACGGCTCCAGCCCAGCTCGGCCGCCAGGTCCTCGATCCTGACCCAGCCGCGGCTGCCGACCGTGCGGTCCCAGGCCCAGGCGACCTCCGGGTCCACCCTGCGCCCTGCCTCGCACCGGCGAACGAGCACCGCCTCCAGCAGCGCGAACCGCTCCTCCCACGACCGGGCCTCGCCCAGCCGTTCCCGAAGCCGCGCCGCGTCCCGCCCCCACAGGTCCGCGAGTGGCACCATGTCATGCTCCAGATCGCCCAGCACGGCGTGCGCGACCAGCGGGGACAGGCGTACCTGCACGCACGCGGTGTTCTCCCCGCTCACCCGGACCGCGCCGGGCGCGAGCCCGACGGCGAGGGTCCCGCGGTGCCGCCGCCCGGCGGCGTCGTCCACGACGAGCGGCCCGTCACCGAACTCCACGGCCAGCGTGACCGCCGGATGCGGTACCACCCGCACCTCGAACGGCCCCGGCCCCCGATCGCGGAACCCGGCCATGACGACACCCGGCACCCGGCTGGGCCGGACCGGCCGCGCCACGTCCCACCCGGCCGCGGCGCCGCGTTCGCGCACGTTGGAGGGCATGCCCCCATGCTAGGAGCCGTTCACCGCGACGCGCACCGCATGAGTCCACGGGCGAACCGCTCCGGCTGCTCGTACATCGAGCGGTGCCCCGCCCCCGGGAGAATCGTGTGCTCCTTTCCCGGGACCGCGAGTTTCGCATACCAATCCGCCATCACCCGGATGCGCGCCGGTACATCCGCCGCCTTCGCCGGCTTCCTCGAAAACCGCGTTTCCTGACCGCCCCGGGCTGTCCGGAGGCCCGCGCGCATTCGCGCGCGGGCCTTGGAACTGCCATCAAACAGTGAACATCCAGTGGTGGAGCAGTACCGGCTTCGCCGTCTCGATCTCCTTCGCGTAGGCGTCGATTTTCCGACGGTTGCCGCCGGGCCACGACCTGGGGATCGCCGTGCCCCGTACCCGTCGTTGCCCGAAGCTGCCATGAGCCGGAGGGCAAAGCAATGTCACCGGTCCCGGATATCATCGAACGCGCTGGCCAAGGGCCTTTGCCGCACTTTCCGAACCGGATCCGGAACGGTTTCCCGCGAGCATCTGGGAGCCCACTCCGGTCTGCTAGGCCATGGCGGACAACCCCAAGAGCGGCGATCAGGGCACGGTGGCCCGCGACGGCGTCGTCGTGGACTCCGACACGCTTCCCGGCGGCGGCGACGCCGGGGGGCACCTGACGGCCGATCGGATCCTCGCGGAGTTCCTGTACCAGGGCGAGGCCCTGGCGTACTGCTGTGCCGCGGCGGGCCTGCGCCCGGCCGACGCGCGTGCCGTGTCCGGTCCGCCCGACCAGTGGCTGCGGCTACCGTAGCCCGATCACTCCCTGGCCCGGAACGCGCGCCGGTAGGCGCCGGGGGTCGTGCCCAGCGCGGTGTGGAAGCGTCTGCGCAGGTTGGTGGCCGAGGAGAGGCCGACGCGGCGGGCGATGGCGTCCAGCGGCAGGTCGGTGGACTCCAGCAGGTCCTGCGCGGTGGCGATCCGCTGGGCGAGCAGCCACTGCCCGGGGCTGGTGCCGAGCTGTTCGGCGAAGCGCCGGGCGAGCGTGCGCGCCGAAAGCCCCACGTACGCGGCCATGGCCTCGACGCTCACCTGCTCGCCCAGCCGCCCGGTGATCCACTCCAGCAGCGGCGCGAGCGTGCCGTCGATCTGCCCGGGGTGCGGCGGCGGCACGTACTGCGACTGTCCGCCCTCGCGGTGCGGCGGCATGACCATGGTCCGCGCGATGTGCGCCGCGTACCGCGCCCCCTGGTCCCTGCGCACCAGATGGATGCACAGGTCGATGCCCGCCCCGGCCCCGGCGCTGGTGGCGAGGTCGCCGTGGTCCACGTACAGCACGTCGGGGTCCACCTGGACGTACGGGAAACGCGCGGCCAGCTCGTCCGTCAGCGCCCAGTGCGTGGTCGCCCGCCGCCCGTCCAGCAGCCCGGCGTACGCCAGCGCGAACGCCCCGGAACAGATGCTCACCACCCGCGCCCCGCGCGCATGCGCACGGCGCAACGCCCCGGCCACCGCAGGGGAGGGCGCCTCGTCCGTGGGCAGCCAGCCCGGAACGATCACGGTGTCGGCCCGGTCGAGTGCGTCCAGCCCGTCCGTCACCAGCATGTCGTACCCGGCTCGCGTCGAGACCGCCCCGGGCCGCTCGGCGCACACCCCGAAGGCGTACCGCGTCACCAGCCCCGGCCGCTCGACCCCGAACACCTGCGCCGCGAACGCGAGCTCGAACGTCGACTGCGCCGGGCGCACGAGCGCGGTCACACGATGCATGGCAGGAAAGTACCGCACGACGTCATTCCAGACACTCGGCCCGCCCGCCCCGGCCCGCCACGCTGGTCCCATGACGACACCCGACTTCCCCGGCTACGCCTGGTCCACCGCCTCCGACGCCCCCGCCCGCGAACTCTTCCCGGGCATCCGCGTCCACACCCTGTGGAAAGGCGACAACGGCGCCCACGCCCACATCCTGCAAATGGACCCGAACACCCACTGGCAGGGAGCCGACGTCCACGAGCCGGGCCCCGAGGAGGTCTTCGTCCTCTCCGGCACCTTCAACGACGGCACCCGCGACTACCCCGCCGGCACCTTCATCCACGCCCCGGCCGGCTCCTCCCACATCCCCCAGACCACCACCGGCTGCACCCTCTTCCTCTTCTACCCCGAAGGCTGACCCCTGACGGTATGACCGCATACCGTATCGAGTCATATTCATGCCGTGACGGCTTCGGGTGTTTAGAGTGA
Source organism: Spongiactinospora rosea (assembly GCF_003315795.1). Taxonomy (GTDB): domain Bacteria; phylum Actinomycetota; class Actinomycetes; order Streptosporangiales; family Streptosporangiaceae; genus Spongiactinospora; species Spongiactinospora rosea. The sequence continues at coordinate 449,574 of NZ_QMEY01000002.1, read as the reverse complement.
GCCTTCTCCAGGCCGTGATGGAGGGGTGCTCGGATGGACCCGATGATCGTGGCGGTCGCGACGGCGCTGGTCGGCGCGATGGCCGGCGATGCCTGGACACAGGTGCGCGCGGCGATGGTCGCCTGGGTCCGCGACCGCCGTCCCGACCGGGCCGAAGCCGTGGCGAGTGACCTGGACGCCACCAGAGACCGGCTCAGCCGCCACCACGACACCCATCACGAGCGGGAACTCGAAGAATTGTGGCGGGCCAGGCTGGGACACCTGCTCGACGCCGACCCGGGCCTCGCCCCCGCACTCCACCGCCTCCTGCCCGCCATACTCGCCGGTACGCCCGCGCCGCCGCCCCCGCACCCCGCCCTGCGCACACTGCCGCGTGACGTGGCCGCCTTCACCGGCCGCGCCGCCGAACAGCGCCGCCTGCTCGAAGCGGTGCCGGTGTCGCGGCGCACCGGCGGCGTGGCCGTCCACACGATCGACGGCATGCCCGGCGTGGGCAAGACCGCCCTGGCCGTCCGGGTGGCGCACCTGCTCGCCGGCGCCCATCCCGACGGGCAGGTGTTCGTCGAGCTGCACGCGCACACCCCTGGCATGCGCCCGGCCGACCCGGGCGAGGTGCTGGGCAGGCTGCTGGCCTCCACCGGCATGGTCGCCTCCGAGATCCCCGACGCCCCGGAGGAGCGGGCCGCGCGGTGGCGTTCCTGGCTGGCCGGCCGGAAGGTGCTGCTGGTACTGGACGACGCGGCCGACTCCGCCCAGGTCGAGCCGTTGCTGCCCGGTACGGCGGGCTGCACGGTACTGATCACCAGCCGCCCCCGCCTGGTCGCCCTGGACGGCACCGACTCCCTGAGCCTGGACACCCTGCCACCCGACCAGGCCGCCGAGCTGTTCACCCGGCTGGCCCGCCGTGGCACCCCCACCGGCACCGGCGCACAGGCCGTCGCCCGGCTCGTGGCCCTGTGCGGGCATCTGCCGCTGGCCATCGCCCTGCTGGCCGGTCGCCTCGCGCACCACCCGGCCCGGCCGCTGCCCATGTTCGCCGCCGCTCTGGCCGCCGCGAAGGACCGGCTGGGCGAACTGGCCGCGGGCGAGCGCGCGGTACGCGCGGCGTTCGACATGTCCTACCGGCACCTGCCACCGTCCCGGCGGCGCCTGTTCCGCTGTCTGGGCACGCACCTGGGCGGCGACATCGACGCGTGCGCCGCCGCCGCACTGGCCGGGATCCCGGTGGCCGAGGCCCGCGCCGGACTGGACGCGCTCTACCTCGCCCACCTCGTCGACGAGCCCGCCCCCGGCCGCTACCGCCCGCACGACCTGTTACGCGCCTACGCCCAGAGCCTGGCCGACGCGGACGACTCCCTCGACCCGCCCGCCGCCCTGGACCGGCTGCTGGACTACTACCTGTACGCCGCCCGCGTCGCCGACCGGCGGCTCAGCCTGGGGCGCTCGGTGGGCGTGCCCGAGGTGGTCCGTGTCGTACCGCGGTCGGTGCCGGACATGTCCACCTGGGGGAAGGCCGTCCTGTGGATGGAGGCCGAACGCGCCAACCTGCACGCGGCGGTCGTCCACGCCGCCCGCCACGACAGGCCCGGACACGCCGTGGCGATCCCTCCGGCGATGCTGGGATTCCTGCGGGTGCGCGGTCACTGGCACGAAGCCCTCGAACTCCACGAGATCGCGTTACGTTCGGCGCACCGGGCGGGTGGCCCGCTCGCGGAGGCGGGCGTGCGCAACTGCCTCGGCATATTACGCAACTGGATGGACGATCCCACGGCGGCCATCGCCCATCTGGATCGGGCGCTCGCGCTGTACCGCGCGCACGGCGAGCCCAGCGGCGAGGCGAACGCGCTCAGAAATTTGGGGGCCGGCAGGCTCAAGGCCGGCGCGTACGCGGCGGCCATCGACGTACTGACCAGGGCGCTGCACCTGTACCGGAGCCTGGGCGACCGCTTCGGCGAGGCCGACGCCCTCATGATCCTTGGCATGGCCCGGCATTACGCCGGGGAGCACCGCACGGCCACGGATCACCTGACCCGGTCCATGGACCTGCACGGCGCGCTCGGCAACCGCCTCCGCGAGGCCAGCGCCCTGCACAACCTCGGCTTCGTCCAACGGACGACCGGGGACCACCGCGCCGCGATGGCGAGCCTGGTCCGGGCGGTGACCGTGTACCGCGCTCTCGGCGATCCGCTCGGCGAGGCCAACGCCATGGAGGAGATCGCCATCCTGCAACGGGAGGCCGGCCGTGACGCCACGGCCACCGACAGCCTGCTGCGCGCCCTCGCGCTCTACCAGGAGATCGGCCATCCGAGCGCCCGGCGTATCGAACAACTGCTCGCGGCGCGGCGCTGAGCGGGGCGTGTCCGGGATTGGTACGGCGGTCTGGGGGTACTCCGCGCGAACATGAGGCAGCTCGTGGGGATGGCGGCGAAAGGGGCGCTGGGCGGGCTGCTCGCTACGGGGGCGATGAGCGTCCTGATGCTGGCGGGCAGCCGGGCCGGGCTGATGGAGGACCAGCCGCCCAAGCGGATAGCGCGCGCCGCGATGGCGGGCGACCGGCATTCCCCCAAGCGGGGGGAGCGGGTCGTCGGCATGTTCGCGCACGCCGGCTTCGGCGCGGCCTCCGGCGCGGTGTACGCGGTCTGCTGCCGTGGACGCCCCACCCCGGCCCTGCCCGCCCTCGCGTACGCCCTCGGCATCTGGTTCGTCAGCTACGAGGGCTGGGTACCGAAACTCGGCATCCTCCCCCCGATCTCCGGCGACCGCCCGGGCCGCCCGGCGGTGATGGCGGTCGGCCACATCGTCTACGGCCTGGTGCTGGCCCGCTTCCTGAACCGCCTCAACCGCGCACAGGGCGGTAGCGGCTGACAGAGTGGCCGGGTGGAGATCTTCCGTGACTTCGTGTGGCGGTACGCCGCCGGGAGGTCGTTTCCCGAAGAGGTGCCCGCCGTCGCGGCCGAGGCATTGGCCCGGGGCGTCGATTCGCCGTCGTTGCGGGAACTGGCCGGGCTGAACCGGCGCTCGGATTCGGCGGAGATAGGTGAGCTGTACCGGGCCTCGCTCGCGGAATTGGGCATCGAGGCGCCCGGCGAGCGGGAAGCGGTCCGGTGGCTGCTGCGTGGGCTGGCGGAAGGGCTGGCCGACGGCGGAACGGCAATTGCCGAGGTCGGGCGCGAAGTGCCGCCGGGGGAGGTCTGGATGACGCGGCGAGAGTACGAATTCGCTGCTCTGGCCTATTACCGCGAGGAATTGGACGATGGTCCGCGGTATGAGCGCGACCTTCACGACGCGGCTCGGGCACTACTCGACGAGACCGGGTTTGGGCAACATTTGCCGCCGGGCGGAGGTGGGGGGCGGGGGAAACACGGTAGGGAATGGGGGAGGGGAAGGGAGTTCGTGATGGCCCAGCGACATGAGATCAGGTCGACCGAGGAGCACGAGAATCATCCGGGGGAGACCCTTGTCACCACCGACCATGACGTGATCGGCAACTGGGCGAGGGAACGCGGCGCGGAGCCTGCGACGGTGCCCGGGACCGAGCATGACGGGCGGCCGGGTGTGCTGCGGCTGGACTTTCCCGGGTACGGCGGGCAGCGGCTCAAGCACCTGGACTGGGACGAGTGGTTCCGGACCTTCGACGAGCGCGGCCTGCGCTTCATCTACCAGGAGCATCTCAAGGACGGCAAGCCCAGCAACTTCTTCCGGCTGGAGAACCCCCACGAATAGGCATCCGCGCATCGCGGTCGGCGGACGGCGGAGCGGTCGTAGGGTTACCGCTATGCCCGAACGCACTCAGCGCACCGCGTCCCAGCGGGTGCGGGAACCGGCCGCTCCGCGGCTCGCCGACCCGCTCACCGCCGCCCGGCTGCCCGAACACGATCTGGAGGACGACGGCGGCTACCGGTCGCTGGAGTTCCGGAATCTGGACCTGTCGGCCCGGCGGGTGGAGGGGGCCGACTTCGAGGGGTGCAGGTTCGTCGGCGCGAAGCTGGCGGGGGTGCGGATGCGGCAGGGCGGGTTCAGTGATGTGGAACTGCTCCAGTGCGACGTCTCGAACCTGAAGGCCGGTGTGTCCGGCATGCACCGGACCCTCGTGCGGGGCAGCCGCCTGACCGGTACGGCCTGGACCGAGAGCACGTTTCGCGACGTGGTGTTCGACACCTGCCGGGCGGAGCTGGCCGGGTTCAGGTTCTCGACCTTCAAGAACGTCGTATTCCGTGACTGCACGCTGACCGAGGCCGATTTCCAGAACGCCGAGCTGGCCCACGTACGTTTCGAGGGGTGCGATCTGAGCGGGGCGGAGTTCTCCAACGCGCGGATGAACCAGACGCGGTTCAGCGACTGCGTCCTGCTCGGGATCCGGGGCGTGAGCAGCTTCAGGGGCGCGACCATCGGCGGCCGGGACGCCCAGGGCCTCGTGTACGCCCTGGCGGGTGCGATGGGGATCACCATCGAGGACTGACCTGGTTCAGTCGTTCGTGTCCGCCAGGGGGTAGGTGCGCACGGTCACCCGGTCCACGCCGAGCTGTGCCGGGTACAGTTCTTTGATCTGCTGCTCGCTCATCGCGGCGAACTGCGCCGTTTCCATATAGGTGTTGACGGTGGAAACGGCCAGCAGCTCCCGCATCTTGGGGCCGGGTTCCTTCTTCTGCTGGAATTCGACGCCTTCCGAGCCGAGGAACCAGCCGGCCCAGCTGTCCGGCAGATCGCGCTTGCCGTCGGCCGGGTACCACGGGCACGCGTCGTTCAGCCCCCATCCGTAGGTTTTGTAGCCGGACGGGTTGCCCTGATAGAGGAACTGATACACGTAGCTGTTGGACGTCGCGCCGGAGATGAAAATCTCCGTTCGCGCGTTGTCGCCGAGCCCGACGCCCGGGAACGGGGTCTTGTTCAGTGTTATCGTGCTCGGCGGCGAGGTCCTTGTCGTGAAGGTGGGCTGGAAGTCCTGGTCGCAGGAGGTCACGGAGTAGGCGAGCACCACGTCCAGCTCATCGGAGATGATGTGCGCCCAGTAGCCCCGTCCGGCGAAAGTGCTCTGGGTGAGCTTGCGCTTCGACTCCGGGACGGTGTTCCGGAACACCGGGTCGCCGAGCCGCTTCTTGAACATCTCCATGCTGAAGCCCGCCTGTAGCCCGGTGAGCTTGGCGTACTCGCTCTCCCGCCAGTTGAAGGTCTCCGTGTACCACTCGCGGATGCCGGCGACCGATGAGCCGATCGTGATCACCGATGACAGGAGGAGGGCGGCGAAGACCAGGACGACGACGAGAAGATTGCGTTTTGTCCAGGATTCGAATCGGCTGCCGATGGACGGTGGCTCTTCTGGCTCTGATGTCCCGGACAATGGCGGCATGGAGGTCCTTCGTGCGGCGCGTTATCGAGATACGTCACCCGGTATCGTGCCGCGCGCGGTGAGCGGGCGCAGCGTAATGCCAAAAGCGATGTCATGTGCGGCGGCCTGGGCGGGTATGCGGATATTCGGCGACCCTGACGACCCTATCGAAGGGACCTGTCGCGGGCGATCGATAGGTGCATTCTGCTCACGCCCTATGGGATGCGGATTTATCCGGCGGAATTGCCTTGGGTGAACCACTGAGGAGCGCCATGAGGCACCGTCAGGTCGTCCTTCTGTTGCTCGACCTCGCCCTGATCGTCGTCGTGGGCCGCGCACGCCGGGCGGTGTCGGCATGGCGATGGGTGCGGCCCGGGTCGCCGCTACGGCTTGAAGGGATAGTTAGAGGGTGTAGCGAACCCTATTGACTCCCCCTAGCAGGTTCCGTTATAACTTCTAACGAACGCATGAGCCTCTAGGGCATGCGCTCAGGCATCCGGAAGGGCCTGCCGAAGGGGACGCCATGACCGTCACGACCACACCTCTCACCCCCGTGAGCCGGGGCACTCCGCGCGCGGTGACGATCGCCTCCTGGGCGGTCCCCGTGATGATCGTCGGGCAGTTCGCGATGCTGGCGAGCATCCCGGTCGCGATCACACTGGTCGGCGCGCTCGCCTATGTCCGCGACCGGGCGGTCCGGCCGGCGGCCGTGCTGCTCGCCGCGACGTACGCGATCCCGCTCACCATCTGGCTGACCCGGCCCGACGGTGCGCCCAGCCTGTCCAAGGACATGCACCCCGGCTTCGCGGCCCTGATCGTCGCCGCGTCCGCCGCCCTCATCGTCACCGTTCACCACTCCGGCCGCCGCTGACTCCGGCGCCGGCCCGTACCAGGAAGGAAACCCTCATGTTCAGCGCTGCCCGATCGACCTCCTCCGCCCGGCGGCCCCGGACCGCCGCGGCCCTCACGATCTCCCTCGCCACCGTCGCGGGCCTGCTCGCGACCGGCGTCCCGGCCGCCCAGGCCGCCCAGGTCGCTCAGGCCGCTCAGGCCGATGGCCATGGCCTCCGGTGCCGCGGGGAGGGCGTCGATCCCGCCGCCCGCATCCGGTACCGCGCCGACATCGTGATCAAGGCGCCCCTGAGCACGGTCTTCGACCTGCAGACCGACGTGGAACGCTGGCCCGTCTGGCAGCCCCCCGTGCTCAGCGCGAAACGCCTGGACCCGGGCCCGCTGCGGGCGGGTTCGCGGTTCCGCTGGACCACCCCGGCCCCGGCCACCGCCACCACCCCCGCCACCACGCTGCACATCACCTCCACCGTGCGGCGGCTCAAGCGCGACGCCTGCATCCTGTGGAGCGGCCCGGCGGTCGGCGAGGGTGTGCGCATCGACCAGGGCGTCCACGTGTGGACGTTCACCCAGGTCAAGGGGGGTGTGCGGGTGCGTACCGAGGAGACCTGGACCGGCGGCCAGGTCGAGGCGGATGTACCCACCGCCACCAAGATCCTCGGCATGGGCCTCGAAGCCTGGCTGCACGACCTGAAGACCACCGCCGAAGCCCACACCGCCGCCCCTCACGCCCAACCCGCCACCTGACCGCCATCATTGCTCCATGAGCTACGACCTCGCCGTACTCGCCATGGGCGGCACCGCCGATGCCGAGGCGGCTCGTCAGATGTTCGCTCGCTGTGGGCCGGCCCACCATGTGGAAGGCGAACCGGACGAGCGGATCGTCGCTTTCTATGCGGAGTTGCGGTCGTACTTCCCCGACTACCCGCCCGATGACCTGGACGGCCCGCGCGTGCTGGACATCGTGCTGGTGCCGGATGGGTGACCGCCCCCGCGCCGGCCGTTCGGGCGGCGCGGGGTGGTGGGGCGGGGAAGCCGAGTGGGGCGAGCCTAGCCGGTGGGGCCGACAGAATTCGCTCAGCAGATGACGTAGTCCCGGCGGGTGCTGTCGTAGCTGCAGGAGTCGAGCCGTCTGCCGGTGTTGTTGCGCAGGGTCGCGGTGTCGGCGTCGTTGTTCCACACGTACTGCTTGCGGCCCCAGTAGTGGGTGGACGTGCCGCTCCGGCCGCTTCCGGTGCGGAGGGTGATCGTCTTTCCGGGCTTGATCACCGTGCCCGCCGGGAACCGGTACTTGTAGCCGGTCTCGTCGTGGACGATCCAGCCGCCGATCCGCTGCGTGCTCCGGGTCACGTTCTTGATGACCACGTACTCGCCGTTCAGGCTGCTGTTGGAACGGCGGTCCACCCCCGGCGAGTCGTAGTACACCTTCACGACCTGGACCGCGGAGACGTCGGCGGCCTGCGCGGGGAGCGCGATCAGGGGGAGTGCGACGGCGGCGGTGCCTAACACGCCGGCCGCGGCGCGGGAGAGACGCATCTGGATCTCCTGTGCATACAGGGGCTATGACGGAGAGAAGACGCGGCATCCCGACATGTCGTTTACGGGGGGAACGACCTGATCGGCGGCCCGGTGAACCTTTCACCGGGCCGCCGCGGGAGGTCTCCGGCGTCGCCGTCACGCAAGCCAAGAACGATTACCCATGAGGTCGGCAATCGGGAAATCGAATTGTCAAGCGATTCGGCGACCTGACCGGCGGGCTGACCCACCTATGAAGAACAAGGCGGCTTCCCGAAAGCCGCCTTGACCGTCAGGGCTTGGGGGCGGGCGCGTTGCTGCCGTAGCCGTATTCGGAGACGACGTTCTTGCCGGTGTCCTTCAGCCGGGCGGTGTCGCCCTTGTCATTCCAGATGGGACGCTTGCTGCCGTAGACGAAGCCGCCCCATTCGGGATGGACCTCGTTGGTGTAGATACGGATGCGCTGCCCCGGCTGCAGCACGGTGCCGGGCGGGAAGACGAAGTCCTGGCCGGCGTCGTCGGCGCCGAGCGTCCAGCCGGAGATGTTGGCGGCCACGGTGCCCCGGTTGACGATCTCGACGTACTCGTCCGCCTGGGTGTACTTCACCTCGCCCTTGTTGCGGACCGTCGTGATGTGCACGTCGGGCCGCCCGGCGCGGGCGAAGATGGCCACCACGTCGGCGCTGTTGGCGCCGTTCTCCTGGCTGATGAACTGCCGGACCACCTGCCCGCCCTGCTTGAATCCGCTGATCACCACGCCGTACTGCTCACCGTCGATGGTCACCGTCTGCGGGGAGACGAACGTCGGCAGGTCCACGATGTCGTCGGGGGCCGGGCCGGTGTTCGGCGTCTCGTTGTGGTGGAAACGGAAGGTGAAGTCGGCTTCGGTGCCGTCCTCGAAGGCCACCCGCACCGCCAGGTCAACGTCGAACTGCGGCTGTGGCATCGCCTGGATCGGGAAGTTCTCGTGGGTGAAGGTGCCCAGCGTGAATTCGGTGCCGTCGGTGCGCACCTGGACGCCGCCGCCCTGGAAGACGTAGCCGCTCTTGCCGCCGCCCGCCGGAATGCCCCAGGTGACGTGCGCGGTGCCCAATCCGTCGAGGTTGGGCGGGGTGGTGCTGATGGACGGCCAAGAACCAGAAGTGGTCGCGGTGCTCATCGTACCTCCTGCGTCAGTGATGAGTGCATCAGAAAAGAATGGAGGTGCTTGTCTTGATATTGGTTACACGATGATCAGGGTGGCCTGTCAAGTGGATGTCCGCGGCTTGACAAATACGGCCGGAAATTGTCTGGGCGACGTCTCCGCATCGGGGAAATCCCTTGATCAGGTGAGATCCGGCAAGTTCTGAAACTTATTCACATGCCGCTCTTCTGCGGGGTGATAAATCGGATCTATTGCACATATTGGACTGTCACTTCTGCGCCACATCGGCCGCTCCCTTCGGGGAAGGCGAAACTGTCGGTGCCGTGTGGCACGGTGGACCGGTCGTCGTCCACGAGCACGCAAAGGAGGGGCCGCATGGCCGGCTGGGGTGAGTTCGCCGAATCGGCGCCGGAGTTCGCCGCCCGGGTCCGGGAGTCGTTCGAGTCGCACAAGCACAAGACCATCGCGACGCTGCGGAAGGACGGCTCGCCGCGGATCAGCGGCATCGAGGCCGACATCACCGGCGCAGACCTGTGGTTCGGGTCGATGCCCGGCGCGCTGAAGGCCCGTGACCTGCTACGCGACCCGCGCTTCGCGCTGCATGGCCCGCCGGTCCTGGTCGACGCCGAAGAGGCCGAAGGCACCGAAGCCCCGGCTCCTGCGGTGGGCGACGTGAAGCTGTCCGGGCGCGCGGTCGAGATCACCGACCCGGCGCGGATCGCGTCGCTGCTGGCCGCCCGCGGCTTCGATCCCGACGCCTTCGACGGGTCGCATTTCTTCACGGCCGACATTCACGAGGTGGTCGCCATCCGGATCGAGGGGGATGCCATGGTGATCGAGCTCTGGCGGCCCGGCCACGCGGTGCGCCGCCTGCAGCGCACGTAGGCGCGCCCGCCCGCGCCTCAGGCGTGTGGATTCACGGCTTGCGCCCGATGCCGCCCAGCAGCGGTATCGGCGCGAGCGGGTCGTCGTCGTGGTGGGGGAAGGGGCCGGGGCCACCCGGGGCGTCCGGGAGGATCTGGTTGATCGACCGCACTTTCTCCACCACGGTCGTGCCCGCCAGGAACGCGGTGAGCTGTTCGCCGTCCCGGAAGACCGGCCGGGTGCCGGGCACGGCGTAGTCCCGCCTGACGATGTTCTCCAGCCGCGGCTGGTGCTCCACATGTGAGATCACCAAGTACGACCCGGAGGGCAGGGCGTCCACCAGCCGCCGCACGATGGCGTGGACGCCCGTGTCGTCCGGGAAGAAGTGCAGGATCGCGATCATCATCAGCGCGATCGGCCGGTCGAAGTCCAGGGTCTCGGCCGCGCGCCGCAGGATCAGCTCCGGGTCGCCCAGGTCGGCCCGCACCATGGCGGTCCCGGGGTCGGTGCTCAGCAGGGCCCGCCCGTGGGCGATCACCACCGGGTCGTTGTCCACGTAGACGACCTTGGCCTGCGGGGCGAGCGCCTGCGCCACCTCGTGCACGTTCTCCTGGGTCGGCAGGCCGCAGCCGATGTCGAGGAACTGGTGGACCCGGCGACGGCCCACCAGATGCCGCACCGACCGGATCAGGAAGCGCCGGTTCTCCCACGCCAGCATCCGGACATGGGGGGCCTTGGCCATGATCGCGTCGCCCACAGCCCGGTCCGCGGCGAGATTGTCCTTGCCGCCCAGAACGTAGTCGTAGACACGCGCGATGTTCGCCTCGTTCGTGCCGATCGTCATAAAACGTGCTCCGTCCAGGGGGGTCGGGAACGCGGGCCGCCATGTGTCTCTAGTCTGGCGCGGCGCGTCCCCTGGCGCTGGAGGAGCCACGCGCTATGGCTGGAGCACGTACTTCCCGCGTACGCCGCCCTTGGCGGCCGCTCGGTGGACGACGGCGGCCTTGTCGAGTGGTACGACGGCGTGCACCCGCGCCGGGAGACGGCCCTCCGCGGCGGCGGCGAGCAGTCCGGCGAGGCGTGCGCCGTCCGGGCGTACCGACACCACGCGGACGGTGATGCCGCGCTGTTCCGCCGGAGCCGTGTGCGGTTTCACGCCGATGAACAGGCCGCCGTCGCGGACCAGCGGGATGCCCTCGTCCTGGAGCGCGGCGGCGTCGGCCACCGCGTCCCATCCGGGGATCGCCCGCGCGGTGAAGTCTGCGCCGAGGCCGCGTACGAACTCCTCGTCCTGGGCCCTGGCCAGCCCGGTGACCCGCCAGCCGCGGTCTTGGGCGAGCGGGACGACGTAGCCCCCGACCGCGCCCGCCGCGCCGGTCACCAGCAGGCCGCGGCCCTCGCCCGCGCCAAGGAGATCGACGAGCTGGGCCGCGGTCAGCGAGTTGAGCGGGACGGTGGCCGCCGTGGTCAGTTCCATGCCGTCGGGCACGGGCGCGATGTCGTCCGCGGGGACGATCACCTGCTCGGCGTAGGCGCCGAAGTCGCGATCGACGCCGCCGATCAGCCCCGCCACCCGGCTGCCGACCGGGAGATCGACGCCGGGGCCGGTCGCGGTCACGGTACCGGCGAAGTCCCAGCCCAGGCCGGTGTACCGGGGCTGGTTGATCGCCCCGAGCCCGTGGAACGCCCCGGCGGCGACAGCCAGATCGACCGGATTGACCGCGGCCCCGGCGATCTGGACGCGTACCTGCCCCGGCCCCGGTTCGGCGACAGGCACGTCGATGATCTCGATGGAGTCGGGACCGGCAGGGGTCCGGACGACCGCGGTACGGAAAGTGGTGGACATGTCGCCTCCAAAGCAGAGAACCGAAGCTGTCGCACCACCATGGATCGGGTTACTCTCTAACGTGAAGTAGGCACCTGGAAGTGCGTAGGGTACTGGGAAGTAAGGAGGGGCCGGCGATGCCGACCATGACGGCGGCCCAGCAGCGGGCGCAGGCCAAGCGGGAGTACGACGCGTTCATGGCGAACTGCCCCAGCCGCAGGCTCCTGGACCGGCTCTCCGACAAGTGGGTGTCGCTGGTGCTGGCCGCGCTCGGCGGCAGCGACTGCCCATACATCGGCGACGGCCACGACGGGGGGCGGCCGATGCGCTACTCCGAGCTGTCCCGCAAACTGGTCGGCGTCAGCCAGAAGATGCTCACCCAGACCCTCCGCGCCCTCGAACGCGACGGCCTCCTCACCCGCACGGTCACCCCGACCGTGCCGGTCACGGTCACGTACGAACTGACCGACCTCGGGCGTTCCCTGTACGAGGTGATGCGCGCGATCAAGCTATGGGCGGAGACGCACATGGAGGAAGTCCTCGCCAACCGAGAGGAGTACGACACCCGCACCACCTAGCCCCCTCCGGTGGATGCTGCCGGGGTGCCGGGGTTCACGGGTGTGTGGTGCCCAGGCAGTGCGCCGCTTTTGCTGACGATGTGCGTGGGCGCAGGGTATCGAGAGGGTGGCCCGTAGGGCTGCGGCGAGTGCGGCGGAGGTTCCGCAGGGTGGGCGGTGGATGGTTCGGCGCCGGAACTACCCTGCCACTTTCAACCTATAGCGCAGTGGGGGGCTTGCGGCAAGACCCCGGTCGTGCCGCAGAATCGTCCGCCGGAAGGCGACGACCTCAGGAAACGGGCGGTTCATGTTCGATGTGATCATTGCCGGTGGCGGGCCGACCGGCCTGATGCTGGCCGCCGAGCTGCGCCTGCACGGCGTGCGCGTGGTGGTACTGGAGAAGGACGCCGAGCCCGCCCCGTACGTGCGTTCGCTCGGCCTGCACGTACGCAGCCTTGAGGTGATGGACCAGCGCGGGATCCTGGACCGGTTCCTCGCGCACGGCACCCGGTACCCGCTCAGGGGCGCCTTCGGCGGCATCACCAAGCCCGCGCCCGGCGGGCTGGACACCGCGCACGCCTACCTCCTCGGCATCCCGCAGACCATCACCGACCGCCTGCTGGGCGAGCGGGCCGCCGAGTTGGGGGCCGAGATCCGGCGCGGCCACGAGCTGACCGGGCTGAGCCAGGACGACGACGGGGTGACCGCCGAGATCGCCGACGGGACGCGGTTGCGCTGCCGCTACCTGGTCGGCTGCGACGGCGGCCGGAGTACGGTGCGCAAGCTGCTCGGCATCGGTTTCCCCGGCGAGCCGGCCAAGGTCGAGACGCTGCTCGGCGAGATGGAGCTGACCGAGGCCTCGGACGAGATCGCCGCCGTCGTCGAGCGGGTCCGCGCCACCCAGCTGAGGTTCGGGGCCATGCCGCTCGGCGACGGCGTGTACCGGGTCGGCGTGCCCGCCGCAGGCGTGGCCGAGGACCGTACGGTCGCGCCGACCATCGAGGAGTTCCGGCGGCAACTGCGGGCGACCGCAGGCACCGACTTCGGCGCGCGTTCGCCGCGCTGGCTGTCCCGGTTCGGCGACGCGACCCGGCTGGCCGAGCGGTACCGTTCCGGGCGGGTGCTGCTGGCCGGGGACGCGGCGCACGTCCACCCGCCGACCGGCGGGCAGGGGCTCAACCTCGGCGTCCAGGACGCCTTCAACCTGGGCTGGAAGCTCGCCGCCGAGATCGCCGGGTGGGCCCCCGCCGACCTGCTGGACAGCTACGCCACCGAACGCCGCCCGGTGGCCGCCGCCGTCCTGGACAACACCCGCGCCCAGATGGAACTACTGTCCACCGAGCCGGGGCCGCGGGCGGTGCGCGGGCTGCTGTCCGAACTGATGGACTTCGAGGCGGTCAACCGGTACCTGATCGAGAAGATCACCGCGATCGGCGTCCGCTACGACTTCGGGGGCGACCACGACCTGCTCGGGCGGCGGCTGAGGGACGTGACCCTGAAGCGGGGCCGCCTGTACGAGCTGACGCGCACCGGCCGCGGACTGCTGCTCGACCAGACCGGCCGGCTCTCGGTCACGGGCTGGGCGGATCGGGTCGATCACGTCGTCGACGTCAGCGAAGAACTCGACGCGCCCGCCGTACTGCTCCGCCCGGACGGCCACATCGCCTGGGCGGGCGACGCCCAGCGGGATTTGGCCGCGCACCTGCCCCGCTGGTTCGGCCTCGCCACGGTTCAGGGGTAGATGTCCGCGATGGCGGCCAGTACGCGTTCGTGGGCGGTGGTGGGTGGGGTGACGCCGGTGAGGACGTACGCGGCCAGGCCCTCTGCCAGTGCCACCAGGGTCAGTGCCGTCTCGTGGGGATCGAGGTGGGCGGGGACGCGTCCGGCCCGTTGGTCCTCGCTGATGAGGGCGGCCATCTGGCGGTGGAAGGCGGTGTAGAGGGTGCGCAGGCGGGTGGCGATGGCCGGGTCGGCGAGGGCGTACGCCTGGAAGGACTGGCGGACCCGCAGGTGCGCCTCGGTGGTGGCGTCGCGGGGGATGAGTTCGGTGAGCACGCTGGTCAGGACCAGGCGCGGCTCGGCGGCGTCCAGGTCGGAGCCGACCTGCTCGCGGATGCGGACGCTGGACAGGTGGTTGCCGCGCTCGAAGGCGGCCTCGATGAGCTGCCGTTTGGCCGGGAAGTAGTGCTGGACGCGGCCGGGTGAGACGCCCGCCTCGGCGGCCACCTCGGTCAGTGACACCGCCGCCAGGCCGCGGTCGGCGACGATGGCCAGCACGGCGTCGGCGATCTCCTCGCGGCGCTCCTCGTGGTGCACGCCCGGTCCCCGGCCCATCACCCTCCTTTTTCGATGTCCTCACATCGGATTATAGGCTGAGCCGCTAATCCGATGTGGGTACACCGTTCTGCGTCGCCCGCCGGGACGCAGGATGGCCGGTATGAGTGGCTACCTACCGGGCTGGGAGCAGGTGGAGATGAGCCTCCCCATCGCCTGGGAGCGGAGGTTCAGGCCCTGGAAGTACAGCGTGAGCCATTCGCGCCTGGAACTGCGGGGCTTTCCCGCGGCGGTGGGGGAGCGGGCCATCGCCCTGGCCTTTCATGGGGTGCTCGCGGTACGGCTTCGGTCCGTGTACATGGGCCTTTCGCTGGCGGAGGCGAATGCGGGCGCGCGGCGGGAGATGCTGTCCTTTGCCGGGGTTCCGCCGGACGCCGACCGTGTTCGCTGCATCGTCATCGGGCCGGACGGGCGGGACGGCTTTGTGGTGTGCGGGACGTTCTCCGCGTGGACGGCCCCTGGTCAGTCGTCGGGGAGGCCGGTGTGAGCGTGCTGCTGGTAGGTCGGGGCGGGGGATGCCGCCTTGAGGATGGCCTCGCGGATGGCGACGTTCTGGGCGAGGGCGTTGGCGGCGACCGTGGGGTCGGCGGTCTGGAGGCGCCGGGCGTCCCGGTTGGCCTGGCGGGTGAGTGCCAGGAACGGCATCGCCGTCGATTCCGGGATGCCGAGCTGTTCGGACAGCTCGTCGCCGTAGGCGCTGCGGAGGATGGCGTGGACGAGGTGGGTGAGGTCGGCGGGTGACATCAGGGGCTGCGGGTGGGCGGCCAGGCTCCCCACCTGGGCCTTGATCATGGCGGTGGTCAGGGCGCGGGAGTTCTCGTCCGGCGCGTGCTTGGTCAGGTCGAACAGCCCCATCAGCTCCGCGGCGGCCTGGTGGCCGGTGATGTCGCGGTAGAAGCTCTCGTCGTCCAGCCCGAGCAGGTACCCGATGTAGTGCCAGTACCGGTACATGTCGTGCTGCTCGGCCTCGGTCAGCTCGAAGCCCAGCGCGGCGATGGCCTGGTAGCTGATCAGGGCGAAGTCCAGCCAGGTGCGGGCCACGTCCACCTGGTTGATCGGGACGCCCCATTCGGCGGTGTCCCACCCGCGCTTGAGCGCGCTGTGCCGCATCCGCGCGTGCAGCAGCCGGACCTGGGCGGTGGCCTGGTACCCGGGGGCTCCGCGCAGCAGCCCGCCGGGCATGGTGGCCTGCGCCGTCCACATGCCGGTCTCGGCCAGCCGCCGGGGGGCCATCGTCGTCAGCCTGCCCGTCTGGACCAGCAGCCTGGCGATGGCGGGCGAGGAGTAGGTGTGCACCAGGGCCGTGGCCATGGCCGACAGCTCGAACCACAGCAGCGGAACCGACAGCGCCGCGGTCTCGCCGCGCCGGATCATCTCGGGGTCCACCCACGCGGGCACGGTCTCCATCTGCCGCAGGAACGCGGCGATCGCCGGCGGCGGGCCGGTCAGGCTCGCCAGGCCGTCGGCGAGGCCCGCGTTGAGCGCGCGGCGGCTCTCCTTGCCGAGCGCGTCGATCTCCAGGATGACGGCGTCGGCGAGCGGGTCGCCCACCCCGAGCAGTCGCACCATGCGGTCGGCCTGCTCGCCGTGCCGCTCGCGTGCGCGGTCCAGGTCGATCACCCGGCCGGGAACCCGCACGCTCTGGTCGGTGTGCGTCATGAGTCCGCTCCGTTCGTGCTCTTCAGGATGGCTACTTTTCTGATCTTGCTGTCGAAATGAGAGTACTGTCAATATGACATGGGTCGCACTGGACGGGACGCTACGATGACGCCTGAGCCACCTGGAAAGGAACCGCATGGCCGCGGAGCACGCACAGGAGTCGACGCCCGCGCAGCGGCGCAGGGACCGGCAGCGCCGGCTGATCATCCGTGAGGCGGCGCTGCTGTTCGAGGAGAACGGCGGCGAGGAGGGCGGCGGCTTCGAGAAGACCACCGCCGAGGCCATCGCCGAGCGCTCGGACATCTCGGTGAGCACCTTCTTCCGGTACTTCAAGACCAAGGCCGACGTCATCTACCTGGACCTCGGCAACGCCATCCCCGACCACCTGGACCGGGTCGCCGCCAAGCTGGTGGAAGGGCGGGGCCTGGCCGAGGCGTGGGTGGAGGGCACCTTCGAGGCCCTCGACCGGTTCGCCGCCGACGAGTACAACCGGGCGCGCATCCTGCGCGCGGTCCGGTCACCGAACTTCCACACCACCCGGGCCGTGTGGACGATCCGCTGGAACGACCAGCTCACCGAACTGCTGCGCGACCACCTGCCGGAGAGCGAGGACCGCGAGTTCCGCGCGCGGGCCACGGCGGCGGTGTGGCTGAGCACCATGTGGGTGGCCGTCGAGCAGTGGGCGTCCGTGGGCCTGGACCGGCCCCTCGCGCCCATCCTCCGCAACGCCCTCGGCCTGGCCGTCACCGCCGCCGACCAGGCCCGCGACGCCGTGCCCCCCGAGCACGGGACGCGCGGCGGCGGCTGACGTCATTCCGGCCTCACTACGGCCTCACTCCGGCCTCACTCCGGCCTCATCACGGCGCGGTCCCTCATGCCGGTAGGGGTCGGACCCCTAATGCGCCCCCTCTCCGCCGCCACCGACCTTGCCGGTCACCGGCGGGGCTGCTTAGCGTGAGGTGCTTTCACGCAGGAGAGGGGTAATTGGCCGTGAAAGGAATCGTCCTCGCCGGAGGCCGGGGAACGCGGCTGCATCCCATCACCGTCGCGGTTTCCAAACAACTGCTCCCGGTGAGCGACAAGCCGATGATTTATTACCCGCTATCGGTGCTCATGCTGGCCGGTATTCGGGACATCCTCCTTATTTCCTCGCCCGACCAGGTGCCGAATTTCGTCCGGCTGCTCGGCGACGGCACGCAGTACGGCCTGAACATCTCCTACGCCGCCCAGGAGTCGCCCGAGGGCATCGCGCAGGCGTTCCTGCTCGGCGCCGACCACATCGGCTCCGGGCCCGCCGCGCTCATCCTCGGCGACAACATCTTCCACGGGCCCTCGTTCTCCGACGTGCTGGAGGACAACGTCCGCGACGTTTCCGGCTGCGTGCTGTTCGGCTATCCGGTCGGCGACCCACACCGGTACGGCGTCGGCGAGACCGACGAGTCCGGCCGCCTGGTCTCCATCGAGGAGAAACCGGAAAAGCCACGCTCCAACCGGGCCATCACCGGCCTGTACTTCTACGACAACGACGTCATCGACATCGCCAAGAACCTCCGGCCGTCCGCCCGGGGCGAGCTGGAGATCACCGACGTGAACCTCGCCTACCTGCGCCAGGGCCGGGCCCGGCTGGTCGATCTGGGCCGCGGTTTCGCCTGGCTGGACACCGGCACCCCCGAGACGCTGCTCCAGGCCGGTCAGTACGTGCAGACCCTCGAACTCCGCCAGGGCGTGCGCATCGCCTGCCTGGAGGAGGTCGCGCTGCGGATGGGCTTCATCGACGCCGAGCAGTGCCACCGGCTCGGCGCCGCACAGTCCCAGTCCGGATACGGTCAATACGTGATGAGCATCGCGGACGGTTTCCGCGGATGAAGATCCTGGTCACCGGTGGGGCCGGGTTCATCGGCTCGCACTACGTACGCACCCTGGCCGAGCGGGACGACTGCACGCTGACCGTCCTGGACAAGCTCACCTATGCCGGAAACCCGGCCAACCTGGACCCGGTGCGCGGCCGGATCACGTTCGTCCGCGGCGACATCTGCGACGCCGCGCTCGTCGGCGACCTGATGGCCGATCACGACCAGGTGGTCCACTTCGCCGCCGAGTCCCACGTCGATCGGTCGATCACCGGCGCGGACGACTTCCTGCGCACCAACGTGACCGGCACCCACACGCTGCTCGCCGCCGCCGTCCGGCACGGGCTGGGCACGTTCGTGCACATCTCGACCGACGAGGTGTACGGGTCGATCGCCGAGGGCTCCTGGCGGGAGGACCGGCCGCTGTCGCCGAACTCGCCGTACTCGGCCTCCAAGGCGTCCTCCGACCTGGTGGCGCTGGCCTACCACCGCACGTACGGGCTGGACGTGCGGGTGACCCGCTGCTCCAACAACTACGGGCCCTGCCAGTTCCCGGAGAAGGTCATCCCGCTGTTCGTGACCAACCTGCTCGACGGCGGCACGGTGCCGCTGTACGGCGACGGCCTCAACGTGCGCGACTGGCTGCACGTCGCCGACCATGTGGCGGGCATCGAGCTGGTACGCCGGGCGGGCCGGCCCGGCGAGGTCTACAACATCGGCGGCGGCACCGAGCTGACCAACCGCGAGCTGACCGGCCTGCTGCTGGCCGCCTGCGACGCCGGGTGGGACCGCGTGGAGTACGTCGAGGACCGCAAGGGCCACGACCGCCGCTACTCCGTTGACCACACCAAGATCCGCACCGAGCTGGGCTACCACCCAGCGGTGGACTTCGAGAAGGGCCTGGCCGAGACGGTCGAGTGGTACCGGACCAATCGCCCCTGGTGGGAACCGCTCAAAAGCCGCTCAAAAGCCGCTCAAAGCCGCTTAAGGGTGCCCTAGGGGTTGCCGCCGACGATCCGAGCGACCCACCATAACGCCGCAAAGGAGGGGATCACATGCGGATTCGCGAACTCGGCATCGGTGGGGCGTACCTCATCGAGCCCAAGGTCTTTCCCGACTCCAGAGGGCTGTTCCTGGAAGTCTTCAGCCAGCCCGCCTTCACCGAGGCCGTCGGCCACCCGATGAACGTCGCCCAGGTCAACTGCTCGGTCTCGACGCGCGGCACGATCCGCGGCCTGCACGCGATCCACCTGCCCGGCCAGGCCCGGTACGTGAGCTGCCCGGCCGGTGCCATCCGCGACATCGTCGTGGACATCAGGGAGGGCTCGCCCACCTACGGCGAGCACGTCGCGGTCGAGCTGGGCGAGGACGACCGGCACGCGCTGTACCTGGCCGAAGGGCTCGCGCACGGCTTCGCGCCGCTGACCGAGCGGGCCACCGTCGTCTACCTGTGCTCAAGCACCTGGTCGCCGCAGTCGTCGTTCGAGGTGAACCCGCTCGATCCGGACCTCGACCTGCCCTGGCCGCGCGACCACGAGCCCGTGCTGTCCGGCAAGGACCGCGCCGCGCCGTCCCTGAAGGAGGCCGCACGGCTCGGCATCCTGCCCTCCTACGCCGACTGCCAGGCCCGATACGCCGAACTCGCCGGAGGAGCACCGCGATGATCCCGCTTTTCAAGGTCGCCATGTCGGAGTCCGCGCCGGGCGCGGTCGCCGAGGTCGTCGGCAGCGGCCAGATCGGCCAGGGCGCCAAGGTCGCCGCGTTCGAGCAGGCGCTGGGCGACCGGATCGGCAACCCGCGCGTCGCCACCGTCAACAGCGCCACCTCGGGGCTGCACCTCGCGCTGCACATGGCCGCGACCGGCCATGACGACGACGAGGGCGAAGTGCTCTCCACGCCGCTGACCATGGAGGCCACCAACTGGGCCATCCTGGCCAACCGGCTGCACATCAGGTGGGTGGACATCGATCCCGCCACCCTCAACGTCGATCTCGACGACCTGGCCCGCAAGATCTCCCCGCGCACCCGCGCGATCATCGTCGTCCACTTCGCCGGCTACCCGGTCGATCTCCAGCGCCTCTCGGCGATCCTCGACGACGCCGAGGCGGCCTTCGGCTTCCGCCCGATGGTGATCGAGGACTGCGCGCACGCCTGGGGGGCCACCTACCAGGGCCGCCGCCTCGGCACGCACGGCAACACCGCCGTGTTCAGCTTTCAGGCGATCAAGCATCTGACCTGCGGCGACGGCGGGGCGCTCGTCCTGCCCGACGACGCGGCGCACGAGCGGGCCACGCTGCTGCGCTGGTTCGGCATCAGCCGCTCCGCCGACCGGCTGCGCAACCCGCCGGACGTCGCCGAGTGGGGCTACAAGTTCCACATGACCGACATCAACGCCGCCATGGGGCTGGCGAACATGGCGTGGGCCGAGGAGGTCGTGGCCCGCCACCAGGCCAACGCCGCCTACTACGACCGCGAACTCGCCGGGGTGCCGGGGCTGGAGCCGACCGAACGCGCGCAGGACCGTCAGTCGTCGTTCTGGATCTACCCGATCAAGGTCGAGGACCGCGCCGGTTTCATGAAGCGCATGGACGAGGCCCAGATCATGGTCAGCAACGTCCACGAGCGCAACGACACCCACACCTGCGTCCGCCGGTACGCGGCGCTGCTGCCCGGCCTGGACCGGGTGGCGCGGCGGATCGTCTGCCTGCCCGTCGGCTGGTGGGTGACCGAGGAGCAGCGCGCTCACATCGTGGAGACCGTACGCCGCGGCTGGTAAGGCCCGGCTGCCCGGCTGCCCGGCTCAGGCCAGCAGGTGCGCCGCGGTGATCTCGCGCAGGTGGATCAGCATGTCGTAGGAGTGGGCCAGCCGGATCAGCGGCGTCGCGACCGGGTACACCGTGCCCACCACCCCGGTCGGCCGCGCCACCTGCAGCCACGCCCGCGCCCTGGCCGGGATGGTCCGCAGGTCCAGCAGGTGGTCGTCGTGGTCGATCTGGTCCAGGGTGTGCTCGTTGCTGTGGCCGCCCGCCGGGCCCACGGTGAAGGCGGTCATGTTGTTGGCCTCGTTCCAGGCGTTGAACGACCCGCGGTGGAAGGTGAAGCCGACGTTGACGTACCGGGGCCCGAGGTACTGCCGCAGGAACGCCCCGAGCACCCTCGGATAGTGCTCGGGGTCGAAGCTCTCGTAGGCGACGTGCGCGTTGTGCGCCGACAGCAGCATCCGGTGGCCGGTGCGCAGCCGCCACCACACCGTGTTCTCCGCCATCGCCATGTCCCGGTGCAGCAGGCCCTGGGCGAGCTGGGCGGGGTCGTCGAGGTCGTGGGCGTACAAGGTCCAGGTCTGGGTGATCGCCTTGGCGTGGCGGACGGCCCAGGCGTGTGAGCAGGCGTCGGGCCAGGGGTGGCGGCGCAGCAGGGTCAGCGCGCGGCGGGCCAGGAACACCAGCCAGCGCCGCTCCTCCAGCGACTTGGCCAGGTAGTGGCCGGGCCAGGCGCCGGCCCCGGGTTCGGGCCGCAACTGGCGGTAGAGCGGGGCCAGCTCGCGGCCGAGCCGGGGCGCGTGCCGCATCGCGAGGGTGAGCACCCGGTCGTACAGCTCCTCGCCCGCGTGGCCGATGTCGGCCCCCATGAACTGCACTTTCCGGTCGTGCCGCTCGTTGTGCGCGCGCATCCACTCGATGAGGTCGAGGTGCTCCAGGGTGTTCCAGAAGACGTACGACCCCTGGAACTCCTCGTCCATGATCTGCCGCGGGTCGCCCTTGCCGTGCAGCACGTAGTCGTTGAGCCGCAGCCCGGCGCTCCAGTTCGCCTCCAGCGCGAACGTGGTGAACCCCAGCTTCTCCACGAGGTACCGGAAGATCCGGTGCTTCATGGTGAAGAACTCATGGCTGTTGTGCGTCGCCTGGCCCAGGCCGACCACGCAGGCGCCTTCGACCAGCCTGCTCAGCGGTTCCAGGTCGCTGCGATCCGCGTACGGCTCTGTCGTACGCAATGGATATGCGCTGCGCCGGAGTGCGGTCGTGACGCAGTACTGCGGCGAACCGGACATCGGATCCCTTCCTGGGCTGGAATTCGACCGTTCGAAGTCCATGATCCAAGGACGGCGAAATAGGTGCCATGCAGGACTCCCCCGTCTCCGTGGTACAGCCTGCCCTACCAACGAATAGGGGCGGGCTAGGGGTTGGGCGTCGATCACCAGGTTTCTAGCATGGCGGCAGATTCCGACGACGGAAAACGCGTGATCGTCATTTTGACGAATAATCGGGAGCGGGCGAGCGCCAATGAACAGCCAGGACACCACGCTGCTACTACCGCCACTGGAACGCGCGCTCGCGGACCTCACCGACACCGAACTCGGGCTGCACCTGATGTCCACCCGGGCGATGCAGTGGTTCCTCGGCTCCAACGGCGGCGACGCCTACGCCATGGTGCTGCGCGGCCAGACCGACGACCCCTACCCGCTGTACGAGCGGCTGCGCGCCCTCGGCCCGCTGCACACGAGCGCCGCCGGAAGCCTGGTCACCTGTGACCCGGCGGTGGCCGCGCGGGTGCTGGACGGCGACGGCTTCGGGCCGGTCGGCCCGGCGGGCGGGCCGGTGCCGCCGCAGGTGGTGCCCTACTTCGGCGGCGTGCCCGGCCGCGTGGACAGGGACCTGTGGCTGCCCCGGTTCGGGGCGGAGGCGTGCGCCGCGCACGACGACCTGATGGCCGGCCTCTACCGGGCGGCCCTCGATCGCGCGCCGCGTCCCGGCTTCGACCTGATGAACGACGTGCTGCGCCCGGCCACCGCCGAGATCACCGCGAGGCTGATCGGCGTCCCCGAGGACGAGCACGACCGGTTCGCCGACCTGTGCCTGCGGCTCGCGCGGATGCCGGACAGCCTGCTCGCCGCCCAGCGGCTCGACGTCGTCCGCGACCTCGACGCCGCCTTCGCCGACCTGGACGCGCTGCTCGGCGAGTCGGCGGACGACGGGGAGGGGTTGCGCGCGATCCGGCTGCTGCTGTCGGCCGAGGGCGTGGACGCCGCCGCCCGGCTGGCCGGAAACGCCGCCCTGGCCCTGCTGGACGACCCGGACCAGTGGCGGACCCTGCGCGAGCGGCCCGAACTGGCCGCCGCCGCCGTCGAGGAGTCGCTGCGCCACGACCCGCCCGTCCAGCTCCAGGCCCGCGTGGCCGCGCAGGACGTCGAACTGGCCGGTCAGAGCGTCCCGGCGGGCACGCACGTCGTGGTCGTCGTCGCGGCGCTCGGCCGCGACCCGCAGGTCTGCCCCGAGCCCGCGCGGTTCGACCTCACCCGCGGCGTCGTGGCCCCGGCCGGCGGGGGGCTGAACGAGTTCGTCGCGCCGCTCGCCAGGCGCCAGGCGGAGGTCGCGCTGCGGGTGCTGGCCGAGAGCGCGCCGGAGATCCGGCGCGACGGCCCGGTACTGCGCGGCCGGCGCACCCCGGTCACCCGCGGCCCGCTCACCCTCGCGGTGACCACCCTCTGAGAAGGAGACCTTCCGATGCGTGTCCTCATGACGACGCTCGCGCAGGCGTCCCACTACTACAGCCAGGTCCCGCTGGCCTGGGCGCTGCGCGCGGCAGGGCACGAGGTACGGGTGGCCAGCCAGCCGATGCTGACCGACGACATCCTGGCCTCCGGCCTGCCCGCGGTGCCCGTCGGCACCGACCACGTGCTCCAGCAGATGCGGCAGGACCTCGCCATGGCGGGGAACGTGACCTTCCCGAAGATGTACGAGGAGCGGGACGAGCCCCCGACCTGGGCCGACGCCCTCGACTTCGAGATGTTGACGACCGCGCTCATGCTGATGGCGGCCAACAACGACACGATGGTGGACGGCCTGGTCTCCTACGCCCGGTCCTGGCGGCCCGACCTGGTGATCTCCGAGCCCTACACCTACGCGGGGGGCATCGCCGCGGCGGCCTGCGGCGCCGCGCACGCCCGCCTGCTGTGGGGGCTGGACGCGCCGGGCAGCGCCCGCAAGGTGTTCAACGAGCTGCGCGACCGGCAGCCGGAGCAGCACCGCGAGGACCCGGTCGCCGAGTGGCTGACCTGGACGGCGGCCCGGTACGACGTGCCCTTCGGCGACCATCTGATCACCGGCCACTGGACGATCGACCCGCTGCCCAAGAGCCTGCGGCTGCCCGTGGACGTGCCCACGCTGGGCATGCGCTACATCCCCTACAACGGCCGCTCGGTGATCCCCGACTGGCTGCTGGAGCCGCCGGCCAAGCCGCGCGTGTGCCTCACCCTCGGCCTGTCCGGCCGGGACTTCATGGGGGCCGACCCGTTCTCCCCGGCCGAGCTGGTCGACGCGATGGCCGACCTGGACATCGAGCTGGTCGCCACGCTCTCCGGGGCGCAGCGCGAGGGCCTGGAGAAGGTGCCGGACAACACCAGGATCGAGGACTTCGTCCCGTTGCAGGCGCTGTTGCCGACCTGCCGGGCGACCATCCACCACGGCGGCTTCGGCTCGGTCGGCGGGGCGCTGATCAACGGCGTGCCGCAGATCACCATCGCCGACATGTGGGACACCCCGGTCAAGGGCCAGATGATCGAGGACCAGGGCGCCGGGCTGTTCTTCCGCCCGGAGCGGATGAGCGCCCAGACCGTGCGCGAGGGCGTGGAACGGCTGCTCTCCGAGCCGTCCTTCGCCGACAACGCCGCGCGGCTGCGCGCCGAGCTGCTGGCCGAGCCCACCCCGGCCGCCCTCGTCGCCGAACTGGAGCGGCTGACCGGCGAGCACAGGAGCTGACGGCCGGTGAGCGTGATGGCCCCGGCCACCAAGGGCACGATCCCGTTCGGGCCGTACCGGACCTGGCACCGGGTGACCGGCCGGCTGCGCGCCGGCCGGCCCGCGGTGGTCGTGGTCCACGGCGGGCCCGGCAGCACCCACGACTACCTGCTCCCGCTCTGCGCGCTGGCCGAGCGGGGCTGGCCGGTCGTCCACTACGACCAGCTCGGCAGCGGCGGCTCCACGCATCTGCCGGACAAGGGCCCGGACTTCTGGACCGTTCAGCTCTTTCTCGACGAGCTGGACAACCTGCTCACCAAGCTGGGCATCGCCGATGACTACGTGCTGTTCGGCCAGTCGTGGGGCGGCATGCTGTCGGCCGCGCACGCGGCCCGCCGCCCGCCGGGGCTGCGCGGCCTGGTCATCGCCAACTCGCCCGCCTCGATGCCGACCTGGCTGAGCGAGATGGAGGTGCTGCGCGCGCAGCTCCCGCCCGACGTGCAGGAGACGCTGCGCAGGCACGAGACGGCCGGGACGACCGACAGCGAGGAGTACTTCCGCGCCTCGCAGGTCTTCCACCAGCGGCACGTGTGCAGGCTGGACCCGTGGCCGCGCGACTACACCGCGACCTTCCTGGAGCTGCGCGACAACCCGACGGTGTACCACATCATGAACGGGCCGAACGAGTTCCACGTCATCGGCACCCTGCGCGATTGGTCGGTGGAGGACGTGCTGCCGGACATCGCGGTGCCGACCCTGCTGATCAGCGGGCGGTACGACGAGGCCACCCCGGTCACCGTGCAGCCCTTCCAGGACCTGATCCCGGACGTGCGCTGGGAGCTGTTCGAGGAGTCCAGCCATGTGCCGCACCTGGAGGAGCCGGAGCGCTTCCTGAAGGTCATGACCGACTACCTGGACCGGTTGCGTTGATCGGTTTCGGGGGGTTCGTCCGGCAGGCGGCGCGGCGCGGGACCCTGGTGGTCCAGCCCAGGATGGGCTTCAGCGCGCCCGAGCGGATGCGCGCCGGGCTGCTGGCCACCCGGCGGGCCCCCGCCACCACGGTCGGCACGATCACCGTGGACAGCTACACCAGGATCGGCCACCTGGACCGGGCGCACGCCGCCCTCCGCGACGGCGAACCGCTCAACGGCTACCCGATCGCCACCCACCCCACCGAGGTCACCCGCGAGGTCCTGGCCGGGATCGCGGGCCCGGACTTCCCCGTGCAGGTACGGCACGGGTCGGCCGTCCCGCGGGACATCGTGCTCGCCTCGATCGCCGCCGGGCTGCACGCCACGGAGGGCGGCCCGGTGTCGTACTGCCTGCCGTACGGCCGCACACCGCTGCACCAGTCGGTCCACAACTGGGCCACCGTCTGCGAGAAGCTGGCCGAACTGCGCGACGTCGGCATCGAACCGCACCTGGAGACCTTCGGCGGCTGCATGCTCGGCCAGCTCTGCCCGCCGAGCCAGCTCGTCGCGCTCAGCGTGTGCGAGGCGCTGTTCTTCGCCCAGCACGGCCTGTGCGACATCTCGGTCAGCTACGCCCAGCAGACCAACCACGAGCAGGACCGCGAAGCCGTCCTCGCGCTGCGCAGGCTGTGCGCCGAACTCCTGCCGCACGTCAACTGGCACGTCGTCATCTACGCCTACATGGGCATGTACCCGGCCACGGACGGCGGCGCGCGGAGACTGCTCGGCCGGGCCGCCGAACTGGCCGTCGAGACCGGCGCCGAACGGCTGATCGTCAAGACCGTCGCCGAGTCCCGGCGCATCCCCACCATCGAGGAGAACGTCGCCGCGCTGGCCCACGCGGGCGAGGTCGCCGCCCTGACCCGCCCGCCCACCCGCGCGCCCGCCGCCGACTCCCAGATCTACGCCGAGGCGCGGGCCCTGGTCGAGGCCGTGCTGGACGGCGCGAGCGACCTCGGCGAGGCCCTGCTGCTCGCCTTCAAACAGGGCCACCTCGACATCCCCTACTGCGTGCATCCCGACAACCAGGGGCGGACCAGGAGCTTCATCGACGACACCGGCCGGCTCCGCTGGGCCGACACCGGCTCGCTGCCGCTGGCCGGGCTGGTCACCACCGGGTCGTCGCGGCCGGTCACCTCCAGCGATCTACTCGCCGCACTGTCGTACGTGCAGCGGACCTACGACGACGAGGAAGACCATGAAGTACTCACGTCCGCTGCTCGCGGCCGGGATCTCGCTGGCGGGCCTGCTGGCCTCGGCCGTCGTACCGGCGGCGCCGGCGTCGGCCGCTGACACGCGGGCCGTGCCCGGCCTGCGCGCCCCCGTCCAGCAGATCACCGACCGCTGGGGCGTGCCGCACCTGTACGCGCGCAGCACCGACGACCTGTTCTTCGCCCAGGGCTACACCGCGGCCAAGGACCGGCTCTTCCAGATGGACCTGTGGCGCAGGCGCGGCCTCGGCCTGCTCTCCGAGGTGCTCGGCCCCGCCTACCTGGCCCAGGACCGCGCCACCCGGCTGTTCCTGTACCGGGGCGACATGCGCGAGGAGTGGGACTCCTACGGGCCGGAGGCGCGGCGGGCCGCCACCCGCTTCACCGAGGGCGTCAACGCCTACATCGACGCCCTGGACCCGGCCGCGCTGCCCCCCGAGTTCGGCAAGCTGGGCTATACGCCCGCGCGCTGGCGGCCCGAGGACGTCGTCCGCATCCGCAGCAACGCGCTGTCGCTGAACGTCGCCAGCGAGGTCATCCGCTCGATGGTCGTCTGCGCGGGCGGCATCGAGGCGGCCGGGAGGCTCGGCAGGCACCAGCCCGAGTGGACCACCACGCTGCCCGACGGCCTGGACCCGTGCGCGGTGACCCCCGACATCCTGACCCCGTACATGCTGGCCATCACCGGCGTCACCGTCCAGAACGGCCAGGTGCGCACGGTACCGCCGCAGGCCCCGGCCGCCGAGGGCAGCAACGCCTGGGCGGTCGCGCCGCACCGCACGGCCACCGGCCGGCCCGTCCTGGCGGCCGACCCGCACCGCGCGATGACCGCGCCCGCGCTGCGGTACGTCACCCACCTGTCGGCCCCCGGCCTGAACGTGATCGGCGCGGGCGAGCCCGCGCTGCCCGGCGTGGCCATGGGCCACAACGGCACGGTGGCGTTCGGGCTGACGGTGTTCGGCGTGGACCAGGAGGACCTGTACGTCTACCGGCTCGACCCGGACGACCCCGGCCGCTACCGGTACGGCGACCGCTGGGAGCGCTTCACCACCGTCAAGGAGACCGTGCCGGTCGCGGGCCAGGCCCCGCGCGAGGTCGAGCTGACCTTCACCCGGCACGGCCCGGTCATGAAGGTGGACACCGCCCGCGGCCTCGCCTACGCCGTGCGCACCACCTGGCTGGAACCCGGCACCTCCCCCTACTTCGGCAGCCTGCGCCTGATGCGGGCGCGTGACTTCCGCGACTTCGCCGAGATCATGCGCACCTGGGGCGGCCCGCCGGAGAACCAGGTGTACGCCGACACCTCCGGCACCATCGGCTGGGTGCCCGGCGGGCTGGCCCCGCTGCGCACCGGCTACGACGGCCTGCTGCCGGTCCCCGGCGACGGCCGCTTCGAGTGGCGCGGCTTCCTGGACGGGGCCCGGCTGCCCCGCGTCAGCGATCCCCGCGCGGGGTTCATCAGCTCGGCCAACGAGTTCAACCTGCCGCCCACGCCGCGCGTCGGCTTCGAGTGGGAGGCCCCCTACCGCAAGCAGCGCATCGACCAGGTGCTCGCCGCCGACCGGCGGCACTCCGTGGCCGACGCGATGCGGTTGCAGGGCGACCAGGTCTCACTGCCCGCCCGGCGGGTGCTGGCCGTACTGCGGCGGCTGACCGGCGACGACCCGGTCACCCGGCGGGCGCTGGCGCTGCTGCGCCGCTACGACGGCACGGCGAGCGCCGGGTCGGCGGGCGCGGCGCTGTTCGAGCCGTGGTTCACCCGGCACCTGACGCCCGCGTTCCTGGCCAAGGTCCTGCCGCCGCACATCGCGGCGATCCTGCCGCGCTCGGACGTGACGCTGCTCATCGAGGCCGTCGAGCACCCCACGCGGTGGTTCGGCCCGGACGGCGCGAAGGTCAGGGACGCGATGCTGCTCGACACGCTCAAGGCCGCGTACGCGGAGGTCAGTGGGCGGCTCGGCGACGACCCGGCGACCTGGCGGTGGGGCGCGCTGCACCACACCGTGTTCGCCGGCCCGCTGGGGGCGCACCTGGGGCCGTTCCCGCGCGGCGGCTCGCCGTACACGGTGGACGCCTCGCAGTACCAGCCCGGGACGTACACCTCGCACACCGGGGCCGCGCTCAAGATGGTGCTGGACGTGGGCGATTGGGACGCCTCGCGGTTCACCAGCGCGCCCGGCCAGTCGGGCGACCCCCGCTCGCCGCACTACGACGATCTCATTGAGGGGTACGCGCCGCTGCTCTACACCCGCGCCGCCGTCGAGCGTAACGCCGAGAGCAGGCTGACGCTCATCCCCGCAAGAGAGTAGCCGCGAGGCCGCGCAGCTCGCCCTTGTCCACCTTGCGGTTGTGGTTCAGGGGCAGGTCGTCCAGGTGGCGGAAGCGCCGGGGGATCATCCCGGCGGGCAGCACCCTGCCGAGCTGTTCGGCCAGCCTCGCGGTCGAGGACGGCGTGCCGGTGTAGAACGCGACCAGCTCGACGCCGCCGCCGTTGGTGACGCCGACGGTGACGGCGTCGGTCACGCCCGCGCAGCCGCGCAGCGCGTGGTCGATCTCGGCCAGTTCGACCCGCAGCCCGTGTACCTGGACCTGCCCGTCCAGCCGGCCCAGGTACAGCAGTGTGCCGCCGGGCAGCTCCCGCACCCGGTCGCCGGTCCGGTACCAGCGGCGGCCGTCGCGGGAAAGGAAACGGCCCTCGTCGTCGGCCGGATCGACGTAGCCGGGGGTCAGCTGCGGACCGGCGACGCACAGCTCGCCGTCCACGATCAGGTGGTCGTGCCCGTCGTGGATCGTCCCGATCGGCACCACGCCGTTGACGCTCAGCCGCGCGGACTCCTCGCCCGCCCAGCGGTGGGCGCTGATCGTGACGGTCAGCTCGGTGGGGCCGTACAGGTTCTCCAGGGTGGACTGCGGGGCCGCGGCCTGCCAGTCGGCGGCGTCGGCGCAGGTCAGCGCCTCGCCCGCGAAGAAGCTCCAGCGCAGCTCGGGCATCGAGCCGGGGGAGAGACCGCCGGTCCTGCGTACCAGCGCGATGGCGCTCGGCGTGGAGAACCACACCGAGAGCCCCTGCCCGGCCACGAACTCCGGCATCCTGCGGTACGCCTGCGGCGGCACCGCCACCACCGAACCGCCCGCGCCCCACGCGCAGAACACGTCGAACATGGCGCAGTCGAAGTTCAGGTCGAAGGTCTGGGAGAAGACGTCGGCGGGGGTGAAGTCGTAGCGGTCGTCGAGCAGGCCGAAGTAGTGGGCGGTGCCCCCGTGCGTGATCGGCACGCCCTTCGGCCGGCCGGTAGAGCCCGAGGTGAACAGGATGTAGGCCACGTCGGAGAGGTCGGCGCCGCGCGGTTCGGGGAGCGGGCGTTCCGGCTCAGGTGCGTACACCTGCGGGGCCAGGGCCTTCAGCGCGGGCAGCACCGCCGCCCCGGCCTCATCGGTGACCAGCGCGGTCACGCCGCTCTGCGCCACCATCCCGGCCAGCCGGGCCACCGGGAACCCGGCGTGCAGCGGCACGACCGTGGCCCCCGCGTACAGCGCGGCCAGGATGCCGGCGTAGGCGTCGACGGACTTGGCCGCCAGCACGCCGACGGTCGTGGGCGGCAGCGCGCCCGCCCGTAGCAGCGCGCGGGCGTGCAGCTCGCGGTAGGTGATCGCGTCGGCCCCGACCCGCACCGCGACCCGATCGGGGGCCAGCGCCAGGCCGCGCAGGAACCGTTCGTGCAGCGCGTTCATCTCGTCGTCCTCAAACCGCGGCCGGGCGCAGGGCGAGCTTCGGGGTGGCGGCCAGTACCTCGAAGTTCCGGGTGGTCCGCTTGACCCGGCCGAACAGGCCGTCCGGGCCCGCCACGCACATCCGGGTCACGCCGAGTTCCTTGAGCGTGTCCACCACGGCGGGCCAGCGCATCGCGCGTACGAACCCGTCGAGCAGCAGGGACCGCACCCCGGCCCCCGTAGTGATCAGTGAGCCGTCGTGGTCGGAGACCACCGGCAGCGCCGGATCGGCGAACTCCAGCGGGCCGATCACCTCCGCCTCGGCGCGGGCACGCAGCGGCGCGAACAGCGCGGAGTGCATCGGCGGGCGCATGGTGTAGAGCGGCAGCGCGCCCATGGTCCGCAGCCTGCCCTCGAACCATGCAAGGACGTCCGCGCGCAGCGACACCATGAAGAAGTCGTCGTCCACGTGACAGGCCAGGTCGTGCCACTCGCCGCGCCCGTCCAGCTCGGCCAGCAGCTCCTCCAGCCGTTCGCGCGGGGCGCGGGCGAAGGAGTGCGTCACGACGTCGGCGTGCTCGGTGGCGAAGTACTCCTCCATCAGCCGCGCCAGCCGGGCCGTCATCAGCACGGCCTCGCCGAACGGCAGGCAGCCCGCGTACGCCGCCGCGGTCTTGCCGCCGAAGCTCGGCCCGGCGCAGGCCACCGGCGCCAGGTCGAAGCGCTCCTCGGCCCACCGCGCCAGCGCCAGGCAGTTGATCAGGAAGGCGACCTGGGCGTACTCGGAGTAGTCGCCCTCGGTCGTGCTGTACCGGTCCAGGAGGGGGTAGCCGAGCACGTCGTCGGCCTCGGCCACCAGCCTTCCGGCGATGGGGTCGCGCAGCATGAACCGGCCGACGTCGGAGAAGGGCATCGGGCCCATGCCGGGGAAGACGACCGCGGTCACGTTGTCCATACCTCAGAAACGTACGAGCCGCCCTCACCCGGCATAACCCCTAACGTGGCCCCCTACGACGGTCCGGCGCTCTGCGGCATCCGCATCCGGCGGAGCAGGACGACCACCAGGACCGCCATGAGCACCAGCACGCCGGTGCTCAGGTACGCCGCGAAGTGGAACCCCTCGGTGAACGACGCGAACGCGTTCTCCAGCAGCGGCCCCTTGACCCCGGCGGGTGCCTGCTCGGCCACCGCCACCGCGCCGCCCAGCGTGGCCCCGCTGGCCTCGGCCGCCTCGCCGGTGAGCTGCTCCGGGATCCTGGTGGACATCCGCTCGCGGTAGACCGCGATGGCCACGCTGCCCAGCGTCGCGATGCCGAGCGCGCCGCCGAACTCCGAGGCGGTCTCCGACAGCGCCGCCGCCGCCCCGGCCCGCTCCGGCGGCGCGGCGGCCACGATGAGGTCGGTGGCCAGCGCGATGACCAGCCCGAGGCCCAGCGTGACGACGATGTAGCCGGTCAGCAGCGCCACCACCGAGGACCCGACCTGGACCTGCGAGACCAGCGCGAACCCGGCCGCGCCGATCAGCAGCCCGAGGCCGATGACGTAGCCGGGCCTGATCCGCTTGGCCAGCAGGCTGGCCAGCGTGACGCCGACGATGGTGCCGAGCATGGTCGGCAGCATCCACAGCGCGGCCCGGAACGGGCTGATCCCGAGCACCACCTGGAGGTACTGCACGGCCAGCATGCCCAGCCCGGCCGCGGCGAAGGTGACCATGGTGTTGGCGACGATCGACCCCGTGAACGCTCCCCGCCGGAACAGCGACGGATCGATCAGCGGGTGGGTCATCCGGATCTGCCGGATGACGAAGACCAGCCCGACCAGCGCCCCGGCCCCGATCGCGACGAGCGAGGTGGTGGTCACGCCGTCCTCGGCGATCTGCTTCACGCCATAGATGATCGACAGCACGGCCACCATCGACAGCAGGGCGCTGAGCAGGTCGAACCTGCCGGGGTTGGGGTCCTTGTACTCCGGCAGCAGTAAAGCGCCGAGCACCAGCAGCAGCACCATCACCGGCACGTTGATCAGGAACACCGAGCCCCACCAGAAGAACTCCAGCAGCGCCCCGGCGATGATCGGGCCGATCGCCAGCCCGCCGGAGAACGCGCCGGTCCACACGCCGATGGCGGTACGCCGCTGCGCGTCGTCGTGGAACATGTTGCGCAACAGCGACAACGTGGACGGCGCCAGCGTGGCCCCGCCGAGCCCGAGCAGGGCGCGGGCGGCGATCAGCATCTCGGCGCTGGTGGAGTACGCGGCGAGCACCGACGCCCCGCCGAAGGCCAGCGCGCCCAGCATGAGCAGGCGCTTCCTGCCGATGCGGTCACCAAGGCTGCCCATGGTGATCAGCAGGCCGGCCAGGAAGAAGCCGTAGATGTCGACGATCCACAGCAGTTGCGAACCGGTGGGGGTCAGGTCCTGGCTGAGCAGGGGCAACGCGAAGAACAGGACCGACAGGTCCATAGAGACGAGCAGCACGGGCAGGACCAGCACAGCGAGTCCCACCCACTCCTTCCAGCCAGCCTTGGCTGCGGTGGTGGTCATGGAGGCGACTATACAAGCGTTTTAATCGTCTGTATAGGACGGATGTATGTATAGATCGTATGTATGTATAGTGTGCTCGTGGGACATCGCGAAGACCTGCTGGAAGGCGCCAAGCGGTGCCTGTACGAGAGGGGCTACGCGCACACGACGACGCGCGACATCGTGGCCGCCTCCGGTACGAACCTCGCCTCCATCGGCTACCACTTCGGCTCCAAGGAAGCCCTGCTCACCCAGGCGCTGATCGAGATACTCAGCGACTGGAGCGACAGCATCGAGGGCATCGACCTGCCCGAACACACGGCCGGTGACCCGATCGACCAGTTCCAGGAGATCTGGGAGCGGGTCACGGGGGTGTTCTCGCAGGGCGCGAAGGAGTGGACCGGCAGCTTCGAGGCGTTCGTCCAGATGAAACGCTCGCCGGAGGTGCTCGCGTCGATCGCGCGCAAGTACGAGGAGGGGCGGCTCGGGCTGCCCAAGGTCTTCGAAGGCGTCGTGGACGCGGACGGCGAGCGGGCGAACCGGGCGTTCGGCGGGCTGCTGCTGTCGCTGCTCATCGGGCAGGCGGTGCAGCGCGAGGTGGACCCGGAACACGCCCCGACGGCCCGCGACCTCGCCGAGGCCATCCGCCTCTTCGCCGCGGCCGCCGCCAAGGCGGAACAGCGGGACGACTGACCACCGCCGGGTAGAGGCGACCCCTGCCCTGGGTGCGCCGGAGCCCCTGCCGAGGCTCGCGGCCACCCCTGCCTTTCAGGCCGGGCTCAGGTACGTTTCAGGCCAGGCTCAGGTACGTTTCAGGCCAGGCTCAGGTACGCGGAGATCTTCTCCAGGATCGCGGCCTGGTGCTGGGCCAGGAAGAAGTGCCCGCCGCGGAAGACGTTCAGCTCGAAAGCGCCACTGGTGTGCGCTGACCAGGCACGCGCCTCATCGACCGTCACCTTCGGGTCATCGTCGCCGGTGAACACGGTGATCGGGCAGGCGAGCGGCGGGCCCGGCCGGTAGACGTACGTTTCGGCGGCCCGATAGTCGGCGCGGATCGCGGGCAGCGCCATCCGCAGCAGCTCCGGATCGCCCAGGACGCGCGGATCGGCCCCGCCGAGGCGGCGTACGTCGGCCAGCAGCCCCTCGTCGTTGAGCAGGTGAACGCGCTCGTCACGCGGCATCGACGGCGCTTTCCGCCCCGAGACGAACAGATGCGCGGGCGGAGCACCCGCCTTCTCCATGAGCCGCGCCAGCTCGAACCCCAGACTCGCGCCCATACTGTGCCCGAACAGCGCCACCGGCGGCCCGTCCCACGGCCCCAGCGCCTCGAACACCCCCCGGGCCAGCTCCACCAGGTCGATCACGCACGGCTCGTGCCTGCGGTCCTGCCGCCCCGGGTACTGCACAGAGACCACATCGAAACGCGCGGACAACTTCTGGGACACCGGCAGGAAAAAAGGCGCCGACCCTCCCGCGTGCGGCAGGCAGATTAACCTGCTCGCACCGCCCGGCGCCGGGTGGAAACGCCTTCCCCAAAGAGCCTGTTCGGTCGTCGTCATTTTCATGCTTTCGGTCGCTCGACATTCGTTAGGGGCAGCATGCCATCTTGACGTTAGGTGGCACGTCGGAGCATGGCCAACCCCTAGAGGTTTAGGGGTTGGCCGCTGCTGGGGGGGCTCCGTAGCGTTGGGCCGATCTCATTCGCGCTCGCGCAGGAGTGGGTTTTCAGTGAACAATGAAGCAAAGCTTGTCGAATATCTGAAAAGAGCGACTGCCGACCTGAGAGAGGCCAGGCGCCGCCTGCGCGAAGCCGAATTGAGGGAACACGAGCCCATCGCCATTGTCGGCATGTCGTGCCGGTATCCGGGCGGGGTGGACTCGCCCGAGGGGCTGTGGCGGCTGGTCGCCGATCAGGTGGACGCGATCTCGGGCTTCCCGGTGGATCGCGGGTGGGACATCGACGCGGTGTACGACCCGGAGCCGGGGGTGCCGGGCCGTTCGTATGTGCGTGATGGCGGGTTCCTGTACGACGCGGCGGAGTTCGATCCCGCGTTCTTCGGGATCAGCCCGCGTGAAGCGGTGGCCATGGACCCGCAGCAGCGGTTGTTGCTCGAGGTGTCGTGGGAGGCGCTGGAACGGGCCGGGCTCGATCCGCATGATCTGAGGGGCAGCCAGACCGGTGTGTTCGCCGGGGTCATGTACGACGACTACGGCAGCCGGCCCGGGAAGGTCCCCGAGGACATCGCCGGGTACGTCGGCAACGGCAGCGCGCCGAGCGTCGTGTCCGGGCGGGTCTCCTACCTCTTCGGGCTCGAAGGGCCTGCGGTGACGGTGGACACGGCGTGTTCGTCGTCGCTGGTCGCGCTGCATTTGGCGGCGCGGTCGCTGCGGCAGGAGGAGTGCTCGCTGGCGCTGGTCGGCGGGGTGACGGTGATGGCCACCCCGTCGATGTTCGTCGACTTCAGCAGGCAGCGCGGGCTGGCGCCGGACGGACGGTCCAAGTCCTTCGCGGCCGCTGCGGACGGGGCGAGCTGGTCCGAAGGCGTGGGCGTGCTGGTGCTGGAGCGGCTGTCGGACGCTCAACGCAACGGGCACCGGGTCTTGGCGGTGGTGCGGGGGTCCGCGGTCAACCAGGACGGGGCCTCCAGCGGGCTGACCGCGCCGAACGGGCCTTCGCAGGAGCGGGTGATCCGGCAGGCGCTGGCCAACGCGCGGTTGTCCACGGCTGATGTGGACGTGGTCGAGGCGCACGGGACCGGGACGACGCTGGGGGACCCGATCGAGGCGCAGGCGTTGCTGGCCACGTACGGGCAGGGGCGGTCCGCTGAGCCGTTGTGGCTGGGGTCGATCAAGTCGAACATCGGTCACAGCCAGGCGGCGGCGGGTGTCGCGGGTGTGATCAAGATGGTGATGGCGATGCGGCACGGGGTGTTGCCGCGTACGTTGCACGTCGATGAGCCGACGCCGCATGTGGACTGGTCGGCGGGGGCTGTGGAGCTGCTCACCGAGGCTCGGGAGTGGCCGGAGGGGGAGCGGCCTCGGCGGGCGGCGGTGTCGTCGTTCGGGATCAGCGGGACGAACGCGCATGTGATCATCGAGGAGGCCCCGGAGTCGGAGGAGCCTGCCGAGGTTCAGCCGTCGGGTGTGCTGCCGGTGGTGGTGTCGGCGCGGAGTGAAGCCGGGTTGCTTGAGCAGGCCGGGCGGCTGGCCGAACATGTGCGGGCTCGTCCTGAGCTGGAACTGGGCGATGTGGCGGTTTCGCTGACGGCACGGGCGGCGTTGGAACGGCGTGCGGTGGTGGTCGCCGGGGACCGTGAGACGTTGCTCGATGGGCTGGACGGGCTGGTCCCAGGGGCGGCGCTGGTCGCTGGGCGGACCGGGATGGTGTTCTCGGGGCAGGGTTCGCAGCGGCTGGGGATGGGCCGGGAGCTTTATGAGGCTTTCCCGGTGTTCGCCGGGGTCGTCGATGAGGTCTGCGCGGTCACCGATCAGGTGTTGGACCGTCCGCTTCGTGAGGTGATGTGGGGGTCGGACGCTGCTGCTTTGGAGCAGACGGCGTATGCGCAGTGTGGGCTGTTCGCTCTTCAGGTCGGGCTGTATCGGCTGGTCGAGTCGTGGGGTGTGGTGCCGGATGCGGTGATGGGGCACTCCATTGGTGAGCTGGCCGCCGCGCACGTTGCAGGAGTCTTCTCGCTGGGCGATGCGGCGGCGCTGGTCGCGGCTCGTGGGCGGTTGATGCAGGCCCTTCCTGAGGGTGGGGCGATGCTCGCGGTCGCGGCCACCGAAGCCGATGTCGCTCAGGCGATCGAAGGGCTCGATCTGTCGATCGCGGCGGTGAACGGGCCTGCTGCGGTCGTGGTGTCCGGGGCTCGGGAGGCCTTGGAGGGGTTCGCGGCCGGGGTGGAGTGGCGGTGCCGGTGGCTGAGGGTGTCGCATGCCTTCCACTCGGGGCTGATGGACCCGATGCTGGACGCCTTCGCCGAGGCCGCATCGCGGGTCCGGTTCGAGCAGCCGCGTCTGCCGTTGGTGTCGAACGTCTCGGGGACCTGGGCGGGCCAGGAGGTGTGTTCGCCGGAGTACTGGGTCGAGCATGTGCGCCGGACAGTGCGTTTTGATGACGGCGTGGTGGCGATGGCCGCTGATGGTGTGACCCGGTTTGTGGAGATCGGCCCTGATGGGGTGCTCTCCGCGATGAGTGATGAGCGGTTGTTCGTGCCGCTGCTGCGTAAGGATCGGCCTGAGGTCGAAGCCTTGTGGTCGGGGCTGGGGCGGGCTTGGGCCGCTGGTGTGGTGGTGGACTGGAAGGCCGCACTGGCTGGCCGGGGTCGGCGGGTGGACCTGCCGACGTACGCGTTCCAGCGCGAGCGGTACTGGCTGGAGCCGGCGAATGAGGCCGGGGACGTGACCCGGGTCGGGCAGCGGCCTGCCGATCATCCTCTGCTGGGTGCGGTGGTCACGCTGCCCGGTACCGGTGGGGTGGTGTTGACCGGGCGGCTGTCCATCGGCGACCAGCCGTGGCTGGCCGACCATGCCGTACTCGGGCAGGTCATTCTGCCCGGCACGGCCTTCGTGGAGCTGGCGTTGCAGGCCGCCGACGAGGTGGACTGCCGGGCGATCGAGGAACTGACCCTGCACGCGCCGCTGCCGGTGCCGGACGAGGGCGGGATCGCGATTCAGGTGGTCGTCGAGGGCGCGGACGAGGCCGGACGCCGTGCGGTCGCGATCTACAGTGGCCCCTCGTCCGCCACGACGCTGCACGCCTCGGGGACGCTGACACCCGGCGATGCCTCCGCCGGTTGGGAGGCGACGGCCTGGCCTCCGGAGGGGGCCGAGGCCGTGGACATCACGGGTGCCTATGAGGACCTGGCCGAGGCCGGTTATGGCTATGGGCCTGCGTTCCAAGGGTTGCGTGCGGTGTGGCGGCGTGGTGGGGAGGTGTTCGCCGAGGTCGGGTTGCCGGATGCGGCGGGTGGTCGTGGTTTCGGTGTGCATCCGGCGTTGCTGGATGCGGTGTTGCATGCGGCGCTGGTCGGCGATACAGAGGCCGGGCCGTCGATTCCGTTCGCGTGGGGTGGGGTGTCGCTGTTCGCGGCGGGTGTTTCGGTGGTGCGGGTGCGGATTGCGCCTTCTGGGCCGGATGGGGTGTCCGTTGAGTTGGCGGATGAGTCCGGGGTGCGGGTGGCGTCGGTGGGGTCGTTGGTGGCGCGGCCGGTGTCGGCTGAGCGGTTGGCGGCTGCGTTGGTGGCGCAGGGTGGGTTCCGGGAGTCGTTGTATCGGCTGGAGTGGGCCGAGGCCGGGGCCGCTGCGGGTGCGCTCGCCGACGTTCCGGACGCCGTGGCGCTGGTGTGCGAACCGGACGGCGGCGCGGTCCCGGAGTCGGTCCACGCTACGGCCGTCCGGGTGCTGGAGGCGGTGCAGCAGTGGCTGGCCGACGATCGGTTCGCCGACTCGCGGCTGGTGATCGTGACGCGTGGTGCGGTGGCGGTTCGGCCTGATGAGACCGTGGATGACCTGGCCGGTGCGGCGGTCTGGGGTCTGGTGCGGTCGGCACAGGCCGAACATCCAGGACGATTCGTTCTGGTGGACACCGATGGGCCGGTTCCTGCACTGGTGGATGGCGAGCCGGAGTACGCGGTGCGGGACGGGCGGGTGTTCCTGCCCCGGCTGGGCCGGGTCCGGGCGGTGGCCGGGGAATTGCCGCAGTTGTCGGGGCCGGTGCTGGTGACCGGTGGTACCGGCGGGCTGGGCGCGCTGGTGGCCCGGCACCTGGTTTCCGTGCATGGAGTGCGGGAGTTGCTGCTGGTCGGGCGGCGTGGGCTGGACGCTCCCGGCGCTGCCGAGCTGCGTGATGAGCTGGCCGGGCTGGGCGCTTCGGTCGAGATCGCGGCCTGTGATGTGGCCGATCGGGACGCGGTGGCGGGGCTTTTGGCGGGCCGTGCCGTCGGGGCTGTGGTCCACGCGGCCGGTGTGCTGGATGACGGCGTGGTGGAGGCGCTGACGCCCGAGCGGATGGCGGCGGTACTCCGGCCCAAGGTGGACGCGGCCTGGCATCTGCACGAGCTGTTGCCGGACGTGTCGGCGTTCGTACTGTTCTCCTCCGGGGCCGGCCTGATGGGCAGCGCCGGGCAGGCGAACTACGCGGCGGGCAACGCGTTCCTGGACGCGCTGGCTTCGCGGCGGCCGGGCGGTCTGTCGCTGGCGTGGGGCCTGTGGGAACAGGCCGAGGGCATGGGCGGTGCGCTGGCCGAGGTGGACCGGTCGCGAATGAGCCGCGAAGGCGTACTCGCCCTGACCGCGGAGGAAGGGCTGGCCCTGCTGGACACCGCACTCGGTGTCGATGCGGCGGTACTGGCCCCCGTGCGCCTCGACCTGAACGCCCTGCGTGCGCGCGGTACGTCCATTCCCAGCGTGCTCAAGGGCTTGGCGGGCATGCGGACCCGCAGCAGCGCCCCGTCGCGGGGATCGTCCTGGACGCCGCAGACCGTTCTGGAACTGGTCCGCGCTCAAGTGGCGTCGGTACTGGGGCACGGGTCGGTGGAGGCGGTGGAGCCGGAGCGGGCGTTCACGGATCTGGGCTTCGACTCGCTGACGGCGGTGGAGCTGCGGAACGGGCTGGGCTCGGTGACGGGCCTGCGGCTTCCGGCGACGCTGGTCTTCGACCATCCGTCTCCGCGTGTGCTGGCGGAGTACCTGCTGGGTGAGCTAATGGGGAGCGCGCCTGCGCCTGCTCCGGTGCAGGCGGCGGTGGCCGTTGACGACGATCCCGTGGTGATCGTCGGGATGTCCTGCCGGTATCCGGGCGGGGTGGACTCACCTGAGGGGCTGTGGCGGTTGGTCGCGGATCAGGTGGACGCGATCTCGGGGTTCCCGACGAATCGCGGGTGGGACATCGACGCGATGTTCGATCCGGAGCCGGGCCTGGCCGGGCGTTCGTATGTGCGTGATGGCGGCTTCCTGCATGATGCGGCGGAGTTCGATCCGGGGTTCTTCGGGATCAGCCCGCGTGAGGCGCTGGCGATGGACCCGCAGCAGCGGTTGCTGCTTGAGGTGTCGTGGGAGGCGCTGGAGCGGGCCGGGATCGACCCGCACGGGCTGCGCGGGAGCCGGACCGGCGTGTTCGCCGGGGTGATGTACCACGACTACGCCGACTCGGGCGCCGGCGGCAGCGTGGTGTCCGGGCGGGTGTCGTACACGT
This sequence comes from Spongiactinospora rosea, assembly GCF_003315795.1. GTDB lineage: Bacteria > Actinomycetota > Actinomycetes > Streptosporangiales > Streptosporangiaceae > Spongiactinospora > Spongiactinospora rosea. Next base: position 409,309 of record NZ_QMEY01000002.1, on the reverse strand, counting down.
TCGGGCTGGAAGGTCCGGCGGTGTCGGTGGACACGGCATGTTCGTCGTCGCTGGTCGCGCTGCACTGGGCGGCGCAGGCGCTGCGGCAGGGCGAGTGTTCGCTGGCGCTGGCGGGCGGGGTGACGGTGATGGCCACGCCGGGCTCCTTCGTGGAGTTCTCGTTGCAGCGGGGCCTGGCTCCTGACGGGCGCAGCAAGTCCTTCGCCGGTGCGGCGGACGGGACGAGCTGGTCAGAAGGCGTCGGGGTGCTGGTGCTGGAGCGGCTGTCGGACGCCCGGCGTAACGGGCACCGGGTCTTGGCCGTGCTGCGCGGGTCGGCGATCAACCAGGACGGTGCCTCGAACGGGCTGACCGCGCCGAACGGCCCTTCGCAGGAACGCCTGGTACGGCAGGTGCTGGCCAACGCCGGTCTGTCGGCCCACGACGTCGATGCGGTCGAAGCGCACGGGACCGGGACGACGCTGGGGGACCCGATCGAGGCGCAGGCGTTGCTGGCCACGTATGGGCAGGGGCGGTCCGCTGAACCGTTGTGGCTGGGGTCGATCAAGTCGAACATCGGTCACAGCCAGGCGGCGGCGGGTGTGGCCGGTGTGATCAAGATGGTCATGGCGATGCGGCACGGCGTGCTTCCGGCCACGTTGCATGTGGATGAACCGACTCCCCACGTGGACTGGTCGGCGGGGGCGGTTGAGCTGCTCACCGAGGCCCGGGAGTGGCCTGACGTGGACCGGCCGCGCCGGGCGGGGGTGTCCTCGTTCGGGATCAGCGGGACGAACGCGCATGTGATCATCGAGCAGGCTCCGGAAGAGGAGCCTGCCGAGGTTCAGCCGTCCGGTCTGGTGCCGGTGGTGGTGTCGGCGCGGACCGAGGCCGGGCTGCATGGGCAGGCCGGACGGCTGGCCGAGCACCTGCGTACGCATCCTGAGCTGGAGATCGCCGATGTGGCGGTCTCGCTGACCACGCGGGCGGGGCTGGAGCGGCGTGCGGTGCTCGTGGCCGGGGACCGGGATGGGCTGCTGGCCGAACTGGACGGGCTGGATGCCGGCTCGGCTGTATTGGCGGGGCGGACCGGGATGGTGTTCTCGGGGCAGGGTTCGCAGCGGCTGGGGATGGGCCGGGAGCTTTATGAGGCTTTCCCGGTGTTCGCCGGGGTCGTCGATGAGGTCTGCGCGGTCACCGGTCAGGTGTTGGACCGTCCGCTTCGTGAGGTGATGTGGGGGTCGGACGCTGCTGCTTTGGAGCAGACGGCGTATGCGCAGTGTGGGCTGTTCGCTCTTCAGGTCGGGTTGTATCGGCTGGTCGAGTCGTGGGGTGTGGTGCCGGATGCGGTGATGGGGCACTCCATTGGTGAGCTGGCCGCCGCGCATGTGGCGGGGGTGTTCTCGCTTCAGGACGCTGCGGCGCTGGTCGCGGCTCGTGGGCGGTTGATGCAGGCCCTTCCTGAGGGCGGGGCGATGCTCGCCGTCGCGGCTACCGAGCGGGAGGTCAGCGAGGCGGCCACGGAGCTGGGCCTGTCGATCGCCGCCGTGAACGGGCCTTCGGCGGTGGTGGTCTCTGGGGAACGCCAGGCGTTGGAGGCGCTTGCCGAACGTGGGTGGAGGTGCCGGTGGCTGCGGGTCTCACACGCCTTCCACTCGGGGCTGATGGACCCGATGCTCGACGCCTTCGCGGAAGCGGCTTCCCGAGTGACGTACGCGAGCCCGCGTATTCGGCTGGTGTCGAACGTGTCGGGGACCTGGGCGGGCCAGGAGGTGTGTTCGCCGGAGTACTGGGTCGAGCATGTGCGCCGGACGGTCCGCTTCAACGACGGCGTGACCGCGATGGCGGCCGATGGTGTGACCCGGTTTGTGGAGATGGGCCCTGATGGGGTGCTCTCCGCGATGAGTGATGAGCGGTTGTTCGTGCCGCTGCTGCGTAAGGATCGGCCTGAGGTCGAAGCCTTGTGGTCGGGGCTTGGGCGGGCCTGGGCCGCTGGTGTGGCGGTGGACTGGAAGGCCGCACTGGCTGGCCGGGGTCGGCGGGTGGATCTGCCGACGTACGCGTTCCAGCACGAGCGCTTCTGGCTGACCAGCGGCGGCGGTACCGGCGATCCCGCCTCGCTGGGGCAGGTGGCGGCGGCGCACCCGTTGCTCGGTGCGTTGGTGGCGTTGCCGGAGTCCGATGGCGTGGTACTGACCGGGCGGCTGTCCATCAGCGACCAGCCGTGGCTGGCCGACCACGCCGTACTCGGGCAGGTCATCCTGCCCGGCACGGCCTTCGTGGAACTGGTCCTGCAAGGCGCGGAACGCGTCGGGTGTGAGCGGATCGAGGAACTGACCCTGCACGCGCCGCTGCTGCTGCCGGACGAAGGCACGCTGGCGATGCGCGTCACGATCGGCTCTCTTGACGGCGGCCGGCGCAGCGTCGCGGTGCACTCGTGCGCGGGCGACCCCGAGGCGGATGCGTCGTGGGTCCTCCATGCCACGGGTACTCTGACCGACTCTCCCAGCACGACCGACCCCCACGCGGACCTCACCGCCTGGCCGCCGCCTGGCGCCACTCCGGTCTCGATCGAGGGCCTGTATCCCCGGCTGGCCGAGGCCGGTTATGGCTATGGGCCTGCGTTCCAGGGGTTGCGTGCGGTGTGGCGGCGTGGTGGGGAGGTGTTCGCCGAGGTCGGGTTGCCGGATGCGGCCGATGGTCGTGGTTTCGGTGTGCATCCGGCGTTGCTGGATGCGGTGTTGCATGCGGCGCTGGTGGGGGATGTGGCGGCGGGGCCGTCGATTCCGTTCGCGTGGGGTGGGGTGTCGCTGTTCGCGGCGGGTGTTTCGGTGGTGCGGGTGCGGATTGCGCCTTCTGGGCCGGATGGGGTGTCCGTTGAGTTGGCGGATGAGTCCGGGGTGCGGGTGGCGTCGGTGGGGTCGTTGGTGGCGCGGCCGGTGTCGGCTGAGCGGTTGGCGGCTGCGTTGGTGGCGCAGGGTGGGTTCCGGGAGTCGTTGTATCGGCTGGAGTGGGCCGAGGCCGGGGCCGCTGCGTTCGATGAGGCGGCCGAAATACCGCACGCCGTCACACTGGTTCACGGGGCCGATTCAGTAGAGGCGGTGCACGAGGCTGCGGCGTGGGCGTTGGCCGTGGTTCAGGACTGGCTCGCCGATGACCGGTCCGCCGACTCGCGGCTGGTGATCGTGACGCGTGGTGCGGTGGCGGTTTCATCGCAGGAGACCGTGGCGGACCTGGCCGGTGCGGCGGTCTGGGGTCTGGTGCGGTCGGCGCAGGCCGAACATCCAGGGCGATTCGTCCTGGTGGACACCGATGGGCCGGTTCCTGCGCTGGTGGATGGCGAGTCGGAGTACGCGGTGCGGGACGGGCGGGTGTTCCTGCCCCGGCTGGCGCGGGTGCGCGCGGCGGCTGGGGAGACCCCGGCCATGCTCGGCCAGGTACTGATCACCGGCGGTACCGGCGGGCTGGGCGCGCTGGTGGCCCGCCACCTGGTGACCACGCACAACGTACGCGAGCTGCTGCTGGTCGGGCGGCGTGGCCTGGATGCCCCCGGCGCTGCCGAACTGCGTGACGAACTTGCCGGGCTGGGCGCATCGGTCGAGATCGCCGCCTGTGATGTGGCCGATCGGGACGCCCTGGCCGACCTGCTTGCCGGGCGTGCCATCGGAGCCGCTATCCATGCGGCCGGGGTGCTGGATGACGGTGTGGTGGAGGCTCTGACGCCGGAGCGGCTGAGCACGGTTCTTCGGCCGAAGGTGGACGCGGCCTGGCATTTGCACGAGCTGTTGCCGGATGTGTCGGCGTTCGTGGTGTTCTCGTCGCTGTCGGGGGTGCTGGGCGCGGCCGGGCAGGCGAACTACGCGGCGGCCAATGCCTTCTTGGACGCGCTGGCTTCGCGGCGGCCGGGCGCTCTGTCGCTGGCCTGGGGTCTGTGGGAGCAGGCCGAGGGCATGGGCGGCTCGCTGACCGACGTGGACCGGTCGCGGATGACCCGCGAAGGCGTGCGCGCGCTGACCGCCGACGAAGGCTTGGGCCTGCTGGACGCGGCGCTGGGCATCGAGGCCGCGGCCTTGGTACCGGTGAAGCTGGACCTGGCCGCGCTGCGCGCCCAGGGCGAAGCCGTACCCAACGCACTGCGCGGCTTGGTACAGGTCAAGCGGCAGCGGGCCGCCGAGATCACGCCGGACGGGCTGGCCGGTCGGCTGGCCGGGCTGACCGAGGTCGAGCGTGAGCGCGTGGTCATCGACCTGGTTCGGGCGCAGGTGGCGTCGGTACTGGGGCACGGGTCGGCGGAGGCCGTGGAACCGGAGCGAGCCTTCTCGGACCTGGGCTTCGACTCGCTGACCGCCGTTGAACTCCGCAACCGGCTCGGCACGGTCACCGGGCTGCGCCTTCCGGCGACGCTGGTCTTCGACTATCCGTCTCCGCGCGTGCTGGCGGAGTACCTGCTTGATGAGGTCGTGGGCACCGCCGAGGTGGCGGCTCCCGTGGTCGCCGCGACGGTGGCCGTTGACGACGATCCCGTGGTGATCGTGGGGATGTCCTGCCGGTACCCGGGCGGGGTGAGCACTCCGGAGGAGTTGTGGCGGCTGGTCGCGGGCCAGGTGGACGCCATCTCCGGCTTCCCGGCCGACCGGGGCTGGGACATCGACGGCGTGTACGACCCGGTACCAGAGCAGCCCGGCAAGTCGTATGTGCGCGACGGCGGGTTCCTGCATGACGCGGCGGAGTTCGATCCGGGGTTCTTCGGGATCAGCCCGCGCGAGGCGCTGGCGATGGACCCGCAGCAGCGGTTGCTGCTCGAAGTCTCCTGGGAGGCGCTGGAACGGACCGGCATCGACCCGCTGTCCCTGCGGGGCAGCCGGACGGGCGTCTTCGCCGGGGTGATGTACCACGACTACCTCGACTCCAGCAGCGGCGGCAGCGTCGTTTCGGGGCGGGTGTCCTACACGTTCGGGCTGGAAGGTCCGGCGATCAGCGTCGATACGGCGTGCTCGTCGTCGCTGGTCGCGCTGCACCTGGCCGCGCAGTCGCTCAGGCAGGGGGAGTGCTCGCTGGCACTCGTCGGCGGCGTGACCGTGATGGCCACGCCGGATTCGTTCATCGAGTTCTCCCGTCAGCGGGGGCTCGCGCCGGACGGACGGTCCAAGTCGTTCGCGGCGGCGGCCGATGGTGTGGCCTGGGGCGAGGGCGCCGGCGTGCTCGTGGTCGAGCGGCTGTCGGACGCGCAGCGCAATGGTCACCAGGTACTGGCCGTGGTACGCGGCTCGGCGGTGAACCAGGACGGCGCCTCGAATGGGCTGACCGCGCCGAACGGGCCTTCGCAGGAGCGGGTGATCCGGCAGGCGCTGGCCAATGCCCGGCTGGAGACCTCTGAGGTCGATGTGGTCGAGGCGCATGGGACCGGGACGACGCTGGGCGACCCGATCGAGGCGCAGGCGTTGCTCGCCACCTACGGCCAGAACCGGCAGGAGCCGCTGCACCTGGGGTCGATCAAGTCCAACATCGGCCACACCCAGGCGGCGGCGGGTGTCGCCGGTGTGATCAAGATGGTCATGGCGATGCGGCACGGCACGCTACCGGCCACCCTGCACGTCGATGAGCCGACCCCGCATGTGGACTGGTCGGCGGGCGCGGTGGAACTGCTCACCGAGGCCCGGGAATGGCCCCAGGTGAACCGGCTGCGCCGGGCGGGCGTGTCGTCCTTCGGGATCAGCGGCACCAACGCGCACGTCATCATCGAGCAGGCCCCGGAGGAGGAGCCTGCCGAGGTTCAGCCGTCCGGTGTGCTGCCGGTGGTGCTGTCGGCGCGGACCGAGGCGGGGCTGCGCGAGCAGGCCGAGCGGCTTGCCGAGCACCTGCGTACGCATCCTGAACTGGAACTGTCCGACGTGGCGTTCTCGCTGACGGAGCGGGCCGCGCTGGAACGGCGTGCGGTGGTCGTCGCTGATGACCGTGAAGCGCTGCTGGGTGGCCTTGACCTTGGCGAGGGGCCGGTCTCGGGCCGGACCGGGATGCTGTTCTCCGGCCAGGGGTCCCAGCGGCTGGGGATGGGCCGGGAGCTGTACGAGACCTTCCCCGTGTTCGCCGGGGTCATCGACGAGGTCTGCGCGGTCACCGACCAGGTTTTGGACCGTCCGCTGCGCGAGGTGATGTGGGGCACCGATGCTTCGGCTCTGGAGCAGACCGCCTATGCGCAGTGCGGGCTGTTCGCCCTGCAAGTGGGGTTGTACCGGCTCATCGAATCCTGGGGTGTCGCTCGCGATGCGGTGATGGGGCACTCCATCGGCGAGCTGGCCGCCGCGCACATCGCAGGAGTCTTTTCCTTGAGCGACGCGGCGGCCCTGGTGGCCGCCCGGGGCACGCTGATGCAGGCTCTTCCCGAAGGCGGGGCGATGCTGGCCGTCGCGGCCACCGAAGCCGATGTCGCCCAGGTGATGGACGGACTCGATCTGTCGATCGCCGCCGTGAACGGGCCTTCGGCCGTGGTGGTCTCCGGAGATCGCCCGGCGTTGGAGGAGTTCGCGGCCCGGGTGGAGTGGCGGGTCCGGTGGCTGCGGGTCTCGCATGCCTTCCATTCGGCGCTGATGGACCCAATGCTGGAGGCTTTCGCTCAGGCCGCCGCCCGGGTGACCTACGCGAGCCCGCGTATCCCCCTGATCTCGAACGTTTCCGGTACCTGGGCGGGTCAGGAGGTGTGCTCGCCGGAGTACTGGGTCGAGCATGTCCGCCGCACGGTCCGGTTCGACGATGGCGTGGCCGCGATGGCGGCCGATGGTGTGACCCGCTTCGTGGAGATCGGCCCCGATGGCGTGCTCTCCGCCATGAACGAGGACCGGCTGTCCGTCCCGCTGCTGCGCAAGGACCGCCCCGAGATCGAAGCCCTCTGGTCCGGCCTTGGCCGGGCCTGGGCCACGGGCCTGACCGTGGACTGGAAGCAGGCGCTCGCGGGCCGAGGCCGCCGGGTGGATCTCCCGACCTACGCCTTCCAGCACGAACGCTTCTGGCTGGAGTCCGCGCACGAGGCCGGAGATGTGACCCGCGTGGGCCAGAGCCCCGCCGATCACCCCCTGCTCGGCGCGGTGGTCACCCTGCCCGGCACCGGCGGCGTGGTCCTCACCGGCCGTCTGTCGGTACAAGATCAGCCCTGGCTGGCCGAGCACACCGTACTCGGCCAGGTCATCCTCCCCGGCACCGCACTGGTCGAACTCGCCCTCCAGGCCGCCGACCAGACCGACTGCCGCGCGGTCGAAGAGCTGACCCTGCACGCCCCCCTGGTGATCCCCCAGCAGGGCGGGATCGCGCTGCGCGTATCGGTCGACGCGGCCGACGAGCAGGGCCGCCGCCCCATCGAGTTCCATTCGCTCCCCGAGCGCGCCGCCCCCGGTACCCCCTGGACGCTGCACGCCACGGGCCTGCTCACCGAAACCCCGACCACGGCCACCGCCGAAGACCTCACCGCGTGGCCGCCCCCTGGAGCCGAACCGCTCTCCCTGGACGGCTTCTACGCCCGCCTCGCCGCCGACTCCATGTCCTACGGCCCCCTGTTCCAGGGCCTGCGGGCGGCCTGGCGGCGCGGCGACGACCTGTACGCCGAGGTGGCCCTGCCCGAGGAGGCCGAGGAGCCGTCCAGGTTCGGCCTGCACCCGGCCCTGCTCGATGCCGCCCTGCACGCCACCGACCTGCTCGGCCGCATCGCCCCCGGCCCGGTGCTGCCCTTCGCCTGGGAGAACGTCACCCTGCACGCGGACGGGGCACGCAGCCTGCGGGTCCATATCACGCAGTCGCCCACCGGCCCGGACGCGCTCGCGCTGACCCTGGCCGACGACGCCGGAACGCTGGTCGCCTCGGTCGGTTCCATCGTGATCCGCCCGGTCACCGAGGAGCACCTGGCCGCCGCGCGGACCGAGCCGCTGTTCCAGGTGGACTGGACCCGGCTCGACACCCGCCCACCCGCCCAGCGGCACATCGGCGCGGTGCTGGCCACGGACGCCACCGAGACCCACTGGGGCGCGCCTGTCTACCCGGATGTGGCATCGCTGGCCGAGGCCGGTGACATGCCGCAGACCGTGGCATTGGTGTGCGAACGGGACGGTGGCCCGCTGCCGGAGTCCGTCCACACGACGGCCGTCCGGGTGCTGGAGACGGTACGCCAGTGGCTGGCCGACGACCGCTGCCGCGATTCCCGGCTGCTGGTCGTGACGCGCGGCGCGGTCGCGGTCCGGCCGGGCGAGGCCGTGGAGGACCTGGCCGGTGCGGCGGTCTGGGGCCTGGTGCGGTCCGCGCAGGCCGAGCACCCGGGCCGGTTCACGCTGGTGGACACCGACGGCCCGGTACTCCCGGCCGGCGACGAACCGGAGCTGGTGATCCGGGGCGTCGAGGTCTACGTACCCCGCCTGACCCGCGTACGGCCCACCGGGGAACTGCCGAGGCTGGCGGGCCCTGTCCTGATCACCGGTGGCACCGGCGGCCTGGGCGCACTGGTGGCCCGCCACCTGGCGACCACCCACAACGTGCGCGAACTGCTGCTGGTCGGCAGGCGCGGCCTGGACGCCCCCGGCGCGGCCGACCTGCGCGACGAACTCGAAGCCCTCGGCGCGGACGTAGAGATCGCCGCCTGCGACGTGGCCGACCGCGACGCCCTGGCCGGTCTGCTCGCGGGCCGCGAGCTGGGCGCGGTCGTCCACGCGGCCGGCGTGCTGGACGACGGCGTGATCGAGTCCATGACCCCGGACCGGATGGCCACGGTCCTCCGCCCCAAGGTGGACGCGGCCTGGCACCTGCACGAGCTGTTGCCGGAGGTGCCGGCGTTCGTGCTGTTCTCGTCCCTGACCGGGGCACTCGGCTCTGCGGGCCAGGCCAACTACGCGACCGCCAACGCCTTCCTGGACGCCCTGGCCCAGCACCGGCGGGCCCACGGGCCGGCCGCGCTGTCGCTGGAGTGGGGCCTGTGGGAGCAGGCCGCGGGCATGGGCGGTTCGCTGGCCGAAGCGGATGTGTCGCGGATGGCCCGTGACGGCGTACTCGCGCTGACCGCCGACGAGGGGCTGAGCCTGCTGGACGCGGCCCTGGGCGTGGACGCCCCGGCCCTGATGCCGGTCAAGGTGGACTTCGCGGCCCTGGCCGCCGCCGGGGAGTCCGCCCCGGCGCTGCTGCGCGGCCTGGTGCAGGCCAAGCGGCAGCGGGCCGCCGGCACCGCCCCCAACGGGCTGGCCGCGCTCACCGGGGCTGAGCGCGAACGGGCGGCCATCGACCTGGTCCGAGCCCAGGTGGCCTCGGTACTCGGACACGGTTCGCCGGAGGCGGTGGAGCCGGAGCGGGCGTTCTCGGACCTGGGCTTCGACTCGCTGACCGCCGTGGAACTGCGCAACCGGCTCGGCACGGTGACCGGCCTGCGCCTCCCCGCCACGCTGGTCTTCGACTACCCGTCGCCGCGCGTGCTGGCGGAGTACCTGCTGGACGAGGTGGCGGGCACCGCCGAGGCGGCGACCCCGGAACCGGCAGCGGCGCTCCCCGCCGATGACGACCCCATCGTGATCGTGGGCATGTCCTGCCGCTACCCGGGCGCGGCCGACTCGCCCGAAGGGCTGTGGCGGCTGGTCGCCGACCAGGTGGACGCCATCACCGGCTTCCCCGCCGACCGGGGCTGGGACATCGACGCGGTGTACGACCCGGAGCCCGGCAAGGCCGGGAAGTCCTACGTGCGCGACGGCGGGTTCCTGCACCATGCGGCGGAGTTCGACCCGGGCTTCTTCGGGATCAGCCCGCGCGAGGCCCTGTCCATGGACCCGCAGCAGCGCCTGCTGCTCGAAGTCTCCTGGGAGGCCCTGGAGCGGGCCGGGATCGACCCGCACGCGCTGCGCGGCAGCCGGACCGGCGTGTTCGCCGGAGTGATGTACCACGACTACGCCGACTCCGGCAGCAGCGGCAGCGTGGTCTCCGGCCGCGTCTCCTACACCTTCGGGCTGGAGGGTCCGGCGGTGTCGGTGGACACGGCGTGCTCGTCCTCCCTGGTCGCGCTGCACCTGGCCGCGCAGTCCCTGCGGCAGGGCGAGTGCTCGCTGGCCCTGGCCGGCGGTGTCGCCGTGATGGCCACCCCGGACTCCTTCGTCGAGTTCTCCCGCCAGCGGGGTCTCGCGCCGGACGGACGCTCCAAGTCGTTCGCGGCGGCGGCCGATGGCGCGGCCTGGGGTGAAGGCGTCGGCGTACTCGTCGTCGAGCGCCTGTCCGACGCCCGCCGTAACGGGCACGAGGTGCTGGCCGTCGTACGCGGCTCGGCGATCAACCAGGACGGCGCCTCCAACGGCCTGACCGCGCCGAACGGCCCGTCCCAGGAACGGGTGATCCGCCAGGCGCTGGCGAACGCCCACCTGACGACCGCCGACGTCGATGCGGTCGAGGCGCACGGCACCGGCACCACCCTGGGCGACCCCATCGAGGCCCAGGCCCTTCTCGCCACCTACGGCCAGAACCGGCAGGAGCCGCTGCGGCTGGGCTCGATCAAGTCCAACATCGGCCACACCCAGGCCGCTGCCGGTGTCGCCGGTGTGATCAAGATGGTCATGGCGATGCGGCACGGCACGCTACCGGCCACGCTGCACGTCGATGAGCCGACCCCGCATGTGGACTGGTCGGCCGGGGCCGTGGAACTGCTCACCGAGGCCCGGGAATGGCCTGACCTGGACCGGCCGCGACGGGCGGGGGTGTCCTCGTTCGGGATCAGCGGCACCAACGCGCACATCATCCTGGAACAGGCCCCGGAAGAAGAGCCCGCCGAGCGGCCGGAGCCGACCGGCGGCGTGCTGCCGCTGATCGTCTCGGCGCGGAGCGAGGCCGGGCTGCGCGAGCAGGCCGGAAGCCTGGCCGCGCACCTGCGCGCGCACCCCGGGCTGGAGATCGCCGACGTCGCGTACTCCCTGACCACCCGGGCCGCCCTGGAACGGCGCTCGGTCGTGGTCGCCGGTGACCGGGACGCGGCACTGGACGGGCTGGCGCTGGTCGCGGCGGGTCAGGGCGTGCGGGGCGGCTCGCAGGTGGGCTCGGCCGGGGTGGTGTTCGTCTTCCCGGGCCAGGGTTCGCAGTGGGTGGGCATGTGCCTGGAGCTGCTGGAATCCTCGCCCGCGTTCGCCCAGGCCATGGACGCGTGCGCGGACGCACTCGCCGAGTGGGTGGACTGGCGGCTGCCGGACGTCCTGCGCAGCGCGCCGATGCTGGAACGGGTGGACGTGGTCCAGCCCGTGCTGTGGGCCGTGATGGTGTCGCTGGCCGAGCACTGGCAGGCGCACGGCGTACGCCCTGCGGCCGTCGTCGGGCACTCGCAGGGCGAGATCGCCGCGGCCTGCGTCGCCGGGGCGCTGAGCTTGCGCGACGGGGCCCGGGTGGTAGCGCTGCGCAGCCGGTTGATCGCCGAGACGCTGACCGGGCTGGGCGGCGGCATGATGTCGGTCGGGCTGCCCGCCGACGAGGCCGAACGGCTGGTGGCCGACACCGGGCTGTCGGTGGCGGCGGTCAACGGCGCGAGCTCGGTGGTGCTCTCCGGCGACGGCCGTGAGCTGGACGAACTCGCGGCGACCCTGGAAGGGCGCGGGGTCCGGTACAAGCGGGTGCCGGTGGACTACGCCTCGCACTCCGGGCACGTCGAGGTACTGCGCGAACGGCTGCTGGAAGAACTCGCGCCGATCCGGCCCCGCCCGGCGCGGGTGCCGTTCTACTCGACGGTCACCGGAACCCAGCTCGACACCGCCGAACTGGACGCCGCCTACTGGTACACCAACCTGCGGCAGACCGTTCGCTTCTCGCCGGTCGTGCGGACCCTGCTGGGGCAGGGGCTGCGGGCGTTCGTCGAGTGCAGCCCGCACCCGGTGCTCACGGTCGGCGTCTCGGAGACCGCCGAGGCCGCGGGCGTGGACGTGGTGGCCGTGGGCACGCTGCGCCGCGACGAGGGCGGGCCGGAGCGGTTCCTGACCTCGATGGGCGAACTGTGGGCGGCCGGGGCCGCCGCGGACTGGCCCGCCGCGATCGGCGGCGGCCGGCGGGTGCCGCTGCCGACGTACGCCTTCCAGCACGAGCGCTTCTGGCTGGAGCCGGTACCGGCGGCCGACGTGTCGGCGGCCGGGCTGACCGAGGCGGGGCATCCGCTGCTGGGCGCGGTGGTCCGGCTGCCCGGGACCGGCGGCGTGGTGCTGACCGGCCGGCTGTCGGTACGGGCGCAGCCCTGGCTGGCCGATCACGCGCTGTTCGGCCGGCTGATCCTGCCGGGGACCGGGTTCGTGGAGCTGGCGATCCGGGCCGGTGACGAGGTGGGCTGCGGAGTGGTGGAGGAACTGGTGCTGCACGAGCCGCTGGTCATCCCCGAGGACGGCGGGGTCGCCATCTCGGTGCTGGTCGAGGGGGCGGACGACTCCGGACGCCGGTCACTGGCCGTCCACGGCCCGGGTGACATCCTGCACGCCTCCGGCGTACTGGCCCCCTACGGGGACGGCGACGCCACCGGCGCCGACCTGGCGGCCTGGCCGCCCCGGGACGCCGAGCCGATCGACCTGACCGGCTTCTACGACGAGATGGCCGCGCGCGGGTACGGGCACGGGCCGGAGTTCCGGGGGCTGCGCGCCGCCTGGCGTACGCGGGACGGGGTGGTCGCCGAGGTCGCGCTGCCCGAGGGCGCGAACGCGGACGGCGGGCTGCACCCGGCGCTGCTGGACGCGGTCCTGCACGCCGCCCCACTGATCGACGCGGGGGAGCGGGAGGAGGACGGACCGCTGATCCCGTTCGCGTGGAACGGGGTGACGCTGCACACGGCCGGGGCCTCGCACGTACGGGCCCGGCTCACCACGACGCCGGACGCGCCGGAGGCGCTGTCCATCGAGCTGACCGACCTGACCGGCGCGCCGGTGGCCTCGGTACGGTCGCTCACCCTGCGCGCGGTGTCGGCGCGGCAGCTCAGCGCCGCCCAGGTCGCGCAGACCGGCGACCTCGCGTCCCTGCTGTACCGGGTGGAATGGGCGAAGACGTCCGGCACCCCGGCGGGCGACGAGGTGGTCCTGGAATGCCCGCGCCACGACGGTGACATGCCGGGCGCGGTACGCGAGACCGTGCTCGCCGTGCTCGGGGCCATCAAGCAACGGCTGGCCGACGAAGCGTCCGCGGCGTCGCGGCTGGTGATCGTGACCCGGGGCGCGGTCGCCGCGACTCCGGGCGAGCGGGTCCACGACCTGGCCGGGGCCGCGGTGTGGGGCCTGGTCCGGGCGGCACAGGCCGAGCATCCGGGCCGGTTCGTGCTGGTGGACGCCGACGGCCCGGTCCTGCTGGCCGGGGACGAACCGCAGGTCGCCGTACGGGACGGCGCGGTGTACGCGCCCGTCCTGGCGAAGGTCCGCGCGGCGGCCGGGGAGCCCCCGGCCGTGCCCGGCCAGGTACTGATCACCGGCGGCACCGGCGGCCTGGGCGCGCTGGTCGCCCGCCACCTGGTGGCCGAACGCGGCCTGCGGAACCTGCTGCTGGTCAGCCGCCGCGGCCTGGACGCGCCCGGCGCGGCCGACCTGCGCGACGACCTGATGGGGCTGGGCGCGAACGTCGAGATCGCCGCCTGCGACATCGCCGACCGCGACGCGGTGGCCGGGCTGCTCGCGGGCCGTACGGTCGGGGGGGTGGTGCACGCGGCCGGGGTGCTGGACGACGGCGTGATCGAGTCCATGACCCCGGACCGGATGGCCACGGTGTTCCGGCCCAAGGTGGACGCGGCCTGGCACCTGCACGAACTGCTGCCCGACGCGTCGGCGTTCGTGCTGTTCTCCTCGGCCACGGGCGTGCTCGGCGGCCCCGGCCAGGCCAACTACGCCGCCGCCAACGCCTTCCTGGACGCCCTCGCCGAACAGCGCCGGGCGGACGGGCGGGCGGCCGTGTCGCTGGCCTGGGGCCTGTGGGAGCAGGCCACCGGCATGACCGGCGAACTCGCCGGCCGCGACCTGTCCCGCATGGCCCGCGAAAGCGTGCTCGCCCTGACCGAACGCGAAGGGCTGGCCCTGCTGGACGCCGCGCTCGGCCTGGACGCCGCGACGCTCGTCCCGGTGAAGTTCGACCCGGCGTCCATCGCGCACGCGACCTCGCCGATGCTGCGCGGCCTGGCCCCCGCCAGGCGCCGCGCCACCGGCGATGACCCGGCCGACGGCCAGGACCTCCGCCGCCGCCTCGCCGAACTCCCCGGCGCCGAACGCGAGCGCGCCCTGCTCGACCTGGTACGCGCCCAGGTCGCGACGGTACTGGGGCACGCCTCCACCGACGAGGTGTCCGCCGACCGGGCCTTCAAGGAGGTCGGATTCGACTCGCTCACCGCGCTCGAACTCCGCAACCGGCTGGGCGCGGCCGTCGCGCTGCGACTGCCCGCCACCCTCGTCTTCGACTACCCGACCCCGGCCCACCTGGCCGCGTACCTCAAGTCCGAGCTGTTCGAGGACGCCGATCCCGCCCAGGACGTGCTCAAGGACATCGACCGGCTGGAAGCGGCCCTGGCGGGGCTGGCCTCCGGCACGGGCGGCACGGGCGGCTCCCGCATCACCGCGCGCCTGGAGGCGCTGGTCCGCCAATGGCAGGACAAGGACCAGGGCCTGGACGGACTGCCTGTGACCACGACGGACCTGGAGTCGGCCACCGACGACGAGCTGTTCGCGGTGCTCGACGGCGAATTCGGTGTCCACGGCGACGAGAACCTTTGATCGTTGACAGAGATTGGTGTCTCCCATGGCGACTGACGACCAGCTTCGCGAATATCTCAAGCGCGCCGCCGCCGACCTGCAACAGGCCCGCCGCCGGCTGCGCCAGGTGGAGTACAAGGCGCGTGAGCCGATCGCCATCGTCGGCATGTCGTGCCGCTTCCCGGGTGGCGTGACCAGCCCTGAGGGGTTGTGGCGGCTGGTGGACGGGGGCGTGGACGCCATCTCCGCGTTCCCGGCCGATCGCGGGTGGGACATCGACGCGGTGTTCGACCCCGACCGTGGCAAGGCCGGCACGTCGTACGTGCGCGAGGGCGGGTTCCTGTACGACGCGGCGGCGTTCGACTCGGAGTTCTTCGGGATCAGCCCGCGCGAGGCGCTGGCGATGGACCCGCAGCAGCGGTTGCTGCTTGAGGTGTCGTGGGAGGCGCTGGAGCGGGCCGGGATCGACCCGCACGCGCTGCGGGGCAGCCAGACGGGCGTGTTCGCCGGGGTCATGTACGACGACTACGCGACCGGCGGGCCGATCCCCGAGGAACTGCACGGATACATCGGGACCGGGGTGCACGCCAGTGTGCTCTCCGGGCGGGTGTCCTACACGTTCGGGCTGGAAGGGCCCGCGATCACCGTGGACACGGCGTGCTCGTCGTCGCTGGTGACCTTGCACCTGGCGGCGCAGTCGCTGCGGCAGGGGGAGTGCTCGCTGGCGCTGGCGGGCGGCGTCACGGTGATGGCCACGCTGGGGACCTTTGTGGAGTTCAGCCGTCAGTCGGGGCTGGCGCCCGACGGGCGGTCGAAGTCCTTCGCGGCCGCTGCGGACGGGGCGAGCTGGTCCGAGGGCGCGGGCGTGCTCGTGCTGGAACGGCTGTCGGACGCCCGGCGCAACGGACACCAGGTGCTGGCGGTGCTGCGCGGCTCGGCGATCAACCAGGACGGGGCCTCCAACGGGCTGACCGCGCCGAACGGGCCTTCGCAGGAACGGCTGGTACGGCAGGCGCTGGCCAACGCGCAACTCTCGACCGCCGACGTGGACGCGGTGGAGGCGCACGGGACGGGGACCACGCTGGGGGACCCGATCGAGGCGCGGGCGCTGCTGGCGACGTACGGGCAGGATCGGGCCGCCGAGCCGCTGTGGCTGGGGTCGATCAAGTCGAACATCGGGCACACGCAGGCCGCCGCCGGTGTGGCGGGTGTGATCAAGATGGTCATGGCGATGCGGCACGGGGTGTTGCCGCGTACGTTGCACGTCGATGAGCCGACGCCGCATGTGGACTGGTCGGCGGGTGCGGTTGAGCTGCTGGTCGAACCCCGGGAATGGCCTGAGGTGGATCGGCCGCGCCGGGCGGCGGTGTCGTCGTTCGGGATCAGCGGGACGAACGCGCACATCATTCTGGAGCAGGCTCCGGAGGAGGAGCCTGCCGAGGTTCAGTCGTCCGGTGTGCTGCCGGTGGTGGTGTCGGCGCGGAGTGAAGCCGGGTTGCTTGAGCAGGCCGGGCGGCTGGCCGAGCATCTGCGCGAGCATCCTGAGCTGGAACTGTCCGACGTGGCGGTCTCGCTGACGGCGCGGGCGGCGCTGGAACGGCGTGCGGTGGTGGTCGCCGGGGACCGTCAGGCATTGCTCGATGGGCTTGATGGGCTGGTCCCGGGTGCCGAGCCGGTGGGCGGTCGGACCGGGATGCTGTTCTCGGGGCAGGGCTCTCAGCGTCTCGGTATGGGCCGGGAGCTGTACGAGACCTTCCCCGTGTTCGCCGGTGTGGTGGACGAGGTCTGTGCCGTCACGGACCAGGTTTTGGACCGTCCGCTGCGTGAGGTGATGTGGGGGTCGGACGCTTCGGCTCTGGAGCAGACCGCCTATGCGCAGTGCGGGCTGTTCGCCCTTCAGGTCGGGCTGTATCGGCTGGTCGAATCGTGGGGTGTGCTGCCCGATGCGGTGATGGGCCACTCCATCGGCGAGCTGGCCGCCGCGCACGTCGCAGGAGTTTTCTCGCTGAGCGACGCGGCGGCCCTGGTCGCGGCCCGGGGCCGGTTGATGCAGGCCCTGCCCGAAGGCGGGGCGATGCTGGCCGTCGCCGCCGCTGAGGCCGATGTCATCGACGCCATGGCAGGGCTTGATTTGTCGGTCGCCGCCGTGAACGGGCCTGCTGCGGTGGTGGTGTCCGGGTCTCGGGAGGTCTTGGAGGAGTTCGCGGCGAGGGTGGAGTGGCGGTCCCGCTGGCTGCGGGTCTCGCACGCCTTCCATTCGGCGTTGATGGACCCCATGCTCGACGCCTTCGCGGAAGCGGCCTCCCGGGTGACGTACGAGAGCCCGCGTATCCCACTGGTGTCGAACGTGTCGGGGACCTGGGCGGGCCAGGAGGTGGCTTCGCCGGAGTACTGGGTCGAGCATGTGCGCCGGACAGTGCGTTTCGACGATGGCGTGACCGCGATGGCTCACGACGGTGTGACCCGGTTCGTGGAGATCGGCCCCGATGGCGTGCTGTCCGCCATGAACGAGGACCGGTTGTCCGTACCGCTGCTGCGCAAGGACCGCCCCGAGGTCGAGGCCCTGTGGTCCGGCCTTGGCCGCGCCTGGGCCTCCGGCCTGACCGTGGACTGGAAGACCGTCCTCATCGGCCGGGGTCGCCGGGTGGATCTCCCGACGTACGCCTTCCAGCACGAGCGCTACTGGTTGCAGACCAGCAGCGCTAGCGGCGACCCCGCCTCCCTCGGGCAGACGGCGGCGGACCACCCGATGCTCGGCGCGGTGATCACACTGCCCGGTTCCGTCGTGCTGACCGGCCGCCTGTCCGTGCAAGATCAGCCCTGGCTGGCCGACCACACCGTACTCGGCCAGGTCGTCCTCCCCGGCACCGCGTTCGCCGAACTCGCCCTCCAGGCCGCCGACCAGACCGACTGCCGCACGATCGAAGAGCTGACCCTGCACGCCCCCCTCCTCGTCCCCCAGGACGGCGGAGTCGCGATCCAGGTGGTCGTCGAGAACGCGGCGGACGAGGCCGGACGCCGGATGGTGGCCGTCTACAGCCGGGACCGGACCACGACGACCCTGCACGCGTCCGGCACGCTGTCCCCCGACGACCCCCAGGACGTCTGGGAGGAACCGGTCGCCTGGCCCCCGCCCGGGGCCGAGGTCGTGGACGTCGAAGGCGTGTACGACGAAGACCGCCCCGCTGTTGCCCACGGCCCGGCGTTCCAGGGCCTGCGGGCCGCCTGGCGGCGCGGCGACGACCTGTACGCCGAGGTCGCCCTCCCCGACGAGGTGAAGTCCGCAGGCTACGCCCTGCACCCCGCCCTTCTCGACGCCGCCCTGCACGTCAGGACCCTCCTGGACACCACTGAGCCCACCGCCCCGGCCGTCCTGACCGGCCTGCGGCTGCACGCCTCGGACTCCCGCACCCTGCGCGTCCACATCAGCGGCCCCCGCCTGACCGTCACCGACGAGACGGGGCAGCCGGTCGCCGAAGCCACCTCGATCACCCTGCGCCCGCTGCCCGTCGAGCAGATCATCTCCGCGCAGGCCGCGCGGGACGGCTCGCTGGAATCCCTCTACCGGCTGACCTGGTCGCGGCACACCCCGCCCCGGGCCGCCGCCCCGGGCGCGTTCCTGGCGACCGGCCCCGACGCGGCGGCGCTCCAGGCGGCGCTGCCCGGTACGCCGGTCCACCCGGACCTCGCGGCGCTGGCCGAGGCGGGCGTCCCGGAGACCGTGGTGCTGGTGTGCCCGGCTTCGGCGGGCGACGTGCCGGACGCGGTCCGTCAGACGCTCGCGTACGTGCTGGCCGTGACCCAGGAGTGGCTGGCCGACGAGCGGTACGCCGCCGCGCGCCTGGTCATCGCCACCCGGGGAGCGGTCGCCGCGCGGCCGGGCGAAAGCCCGGCCGACCTGGCGCACGCCGCCGTCTGGGGGCTGTTGCGCTCGGCGCAGACCGAGCACCCCGACCGGTTCGTCCTGGCCGACCTGGACGATCTGACCGCGGTGGAGATCGCGGCGTCGGCGGCCGAGCCGGAGCTGGCCGTCCGCGAAGGCCGGGTCCTGGTACCCCGCCTGACCAGGGCGGCGGCGGACGGCGACACCCCCGGCTGGACTCCCGCCGGCACGGTACTGATCACCGGGGCCACCGGCGGCCTGGGCCCCGTGGTGGCCCGGCACTTGGTCGCCGAGCGCGGAGTACGGGACCTGCTGCTGGTCAGCCGCCGCGGCCCGGACGCCCCCGGCGCGGCCGAACTGCGCGACGACCTCACCGCCCTCGGCGCGAACGTCGAGATCGTGGCCTGCGATGTGGCCGACCGCGACGCGCTGGCCGCGCTCCTGGCGGGCCGCGACCTCGACGCCGTGTTCCACGCCGCCGGAGTCCTGGACGACGGCGTCATCGACGCCATGACGCCGGAACGGCTGGCGGCGGTCCTGCGGCCGAAGGCCGACGCGGCCTGGCACCTGCACGAACTGCTGCCGGACGTGTCGGCGTTCGTGCTGTTCTCGTCGGTCGCGGGTGTGCTGGGCGGCCCGGCGCAGGCCAACTACGCCGCCGCCAACGCCTTCCTGGACGCCCTGGCCGAACAGCGCCGGGCCGAAGGCAAGCCCGCCCTGTCCCTCGCGTGGGGTCCATGGGACGAGGAACGCGCCATGGCCGGGCGGCTCGCCGGCGGCGACACGGCCAGGATGCGGGAGTCCGGCGTACTCTCCCTGCCCACGGACGAGGCGCTGGACCTGCTCGACCGCGCGCTGTCCGGGGGCGTCGCGGCGAGCCTGGCCCCCGTCAAGATCGACCACGCGCGGCCGGGGGCGCTGGCCGCCAAGCTGCGCGGCCCCTCGCGCCGGTCGGCGGCGACCGGCTCCTCGCTCGCCCGCCGCCTGGCCGGGCTGGACGAACGCGAGCGCCGCGAGCAGGTGCTCGCCCTGGTACGTACGCACGTCGCGGCCGTGCTCGGCCAGAAGTCCGCGGCGGCCGTCGAACCGGGCCGGGCCTTCCAGGATCTCGGGTTCACCTCACTGGCGGCCGTCGAACTGCGCAACGCCCTCGCCACCGCCACCGGCCTGCGCCTGCCCGCCACGCTGATCTTCGACTACCCGACGCCGCTCGCCCTCACCGGCCACCTGCTCGCGGAGGTGTCGGGGGCCAAGGCCGCGCAGGGCCCCCGCGTGACCACCGCGGCCGACGACGACCCGATCGTGATCGTGGGCATGTCCTGCCGCTACCCGGGCGGGGCCGACAGCCCCGAGGAACTGTGGCGGCTGGTCGCGGGCGGGGTGGACGCCATCTCGCCGTTCCCCGCCGACCGCGGCTGGGACCTCGACGCCCTGTACGACCCGGACCCGGAACGGCCGCACACCACCTACGTCCGCGAAGGCGGATTCGTGGACGGCGTGGGCGACTTTGACAACGCGTTCTTCGGGATCAGCCCGCGCGAGGCGCTGGCCATGGACCCGCAGCAACGGCTGGTGCTGGAGGCGGCCTGGGAGGCGCTGGAGCGGGCCGGGATCGACCCGGCCGGGCTCAGGGGGACGCCCGCGGGCGTGTTCGTCGGCTTCGGGCTGCCCGACTACATGATGGACGGCCAGTTCAGCGTGCCGGAGGACACCGAGGCGTACCTGAGCACCGGCACCTCGGGCTCGGTGATCTCGGGGCGGGTCGCGTACACGCTCGGGCTGGAGGGGCCCGCGGTGTCGGTGGACACGGCGTGCTCGTCGTCCCTGGTGGGGCTGCACCTGGCGGCGCAGTCGCTGCGGCAGGGGGAGTGCTCGATCGCGCTGGCGGGCGGCGTGACGGTGATGTCCACTCCGAGTACGTTCGTCACGTTCAGCAGGCAGCGCGGGCTGTCCCCGGCGGGGCGCTGCGGCGCGTTCTCCGAGAGCGCCGACGGCACCAACTGGGCCGAAGGCGTCGGGCTCGTGGTCCTGGAACGGCTGTCGGACGCCCGGCGTAACGGGCACGAGGTGCTGGCCGTCGTACGCGGGTCGGCGATCAACCAGGACGGGGCCTCCAACGGCCTGACCGCGCCGAACGGGCCCTCCCAGCAGCGCGTCATCCGCCAGGCGCTGGCGAACGCGGGGCTTGAGGCCCACGAGGTGGACGCGGTGGAGGCGCACGGCACCGGTACCACCCTGGGCGACCCGATCGAGGCGCAGGCGCTGCTGGCCACGTACGGGCAGGGGCGGGACGAACCGCTCTGGCTCGGTTCGATCAAGTCGAACATCGGCCACACCCAGGCGGCGGCGGGCGTCGCGGGCCTGATCAAGATGGTCATGGCCCTGCGCCACGAGACCCTGCCGCGCACCCTGCACGTCACCGAGCCCACCACCCACGTCGACTGGTCGGCGGGCAACGTACGACTCCTCACCGACCCCGTCCCCTGGCCCGCCGGCGAACGCCCCCGCCGCGCCGGCATCTCCTCCTTCGGCGTCAGCGGCACCAACGCCCACGTCATCATCGAACAACCCCCCCACCAGGAGGCCCCCCCGACCCGCCCGGACCAGCCGGAGTCGTCGGGCCTGCCGGACCAGCGGAACGGGAAGGACCAGTCGGGCCGGCCTGCTCAGCCGGGCCAGCCGACCCACTCGGGGCGGCCGGCGGCCGTTGTTCCGTGGGTTTTGTCGGCCGCCTCGGAGGCCGCGTTGCGGGCTCAGGCGGGCCGCCTCACCGCCCACCCCGCTGAGGACGCCGATTTGCGGGACGTGGCGTGGTCGCTGGCGAGCACGCGGTCGGCGTTGGGGCGGCGGGCCGTGGTGGTCGGGGCGGAGCGGGAGGCGCTGGCGGGCGGGCTCGCCGCGCTGGAGCGTGGGGAGGGCGCCGACAACGTCGTGGCCGGTGGGCCCGGCGCGCTGGACGAGAGCGCGGCGGCCGGTGGCGTGGTGTTCGTCTTCCCCGGCCAGGGTTCGCAGTGGGCGGGCATGGCCGTGGACCTGCTGGAGTCCTCGCCCGTCTTCGCCGCCCGCCTGGCCGAGTGCGAACGCGAGCTGTCCACCCTGGTGGACTGGTCCCTGACCGCCGTACTGCGCGGCGACCCCGGTGCCCCCGGCCTGGAACGCGTGGACGTCGTGCAGCCCGTCCTGTTCGCCGTGATGGTCTCCCTGGCCGAGACCTGGCGGGCCGCCGGGGTGACCCCGGCCGCGGTCGTCGGCCACAGCCAGGGCGAGATCGCCGCCGCCTGCGTGGCGGGCGCGCTGAGCCTGGCCGACGCCATCCGCGTCGTGACGCTGCGCAGCCGCGCCCTCGGCGTGCTCGCCGGGCGCGGCGGCATGCTCTCCCTCGCCGAGGGCGAGAGCGCCGCCCGCGACCGGCTGGCCCCCTGGGCGGGCCGCGTGTCCATCGCCGTGGTGAACGGCCCCGGCACAGTCGTGGTGTCCGGCGACCCGCAGGCGCTGGACGAGCTGATGGCCCAGGCCACCGAGGACGGCGTACGCGCCCGCCGCCTCCCCGTGGACTACGCCTCGCACTCCCCGCAGGTCGAGGAGATCGCCGACGCCCTGGCCGAGACCCTGGCCGGAGTGTCCCCCGTGCCCGGCACGGTGCCGGTGTACTCCACGGTGTCCGGCGAACGTATCGACGGCTCCGGCATGGACGCCGCCTACTGGTACCGGAACCTGCGCGAGACGGTGAACTTCGAGGCCGCCACCCGGCGGCTGCTCGACGACGGCCACCGCGTGTTCGTCGAGATGACCCCGCACCCCGTGCTCACCGTGGCCGTGCAGGAGACCGCGGAGGCGGCGGGCGTGCCCGCCGCGGCCGTCGGCAGCCTGCGCAGGAACGACGGCGGCCTTGACCGGCTGCTGCTGTCCTTCGCCGAGGCGTGGGTGAACGGCGTGGCCGTGGACTGGCCCGCGCTGACGGCGGGCGGGCGCAGGGTGGACCTGCCGACGTACGCCTTCCAGCGGCAGCGCTACTGGCCCGACGCCGCGCCCGAGGAGGCCGCCGGCGCGACCACCGTGGAGTCCGGCTTCTGGCAGGCCGTCGAACGCGGTGACCTGCAAGCCCTCGCCGCCACCCTGGAGATCGACCACGAGGGGCCGCTCGGCGAGGTACTGCCCGCACTGGCCACCTGGCACCGCAGGCGCAACACCGAGGCCGTGGTGAACGGCCGGCGCTACGAGGTCACCTGGAAGCCGGTGACCGTCACCGGCCCGGACCGGCTCGACGGGACCTGGGTCGTGGTCGGCCCGGACACTCAGGGCGTGCACGAGGTACTGGCCGCGCACGGGGCCGACGTCCTCACCCTGGCCACCACCGAGGCCGACACCGACCGGGACGCCCTCGCCGCCCGGCTGTCCGCCCTGCTCGGCGACCGCGTTCCGGCGGGCGTACTGTGCCTGGCGGCGCTGGACGAGACGCCCCTGACAGATCGGCTCCATGTGCCGGTGGGCCTCGCCGTCACGCTCGCCCTGGTCCAGGCCCTGGACGCCCTCGAACTCCAGACGCGCCTCTGGTGCGCCACCGGCGGCGCGGTGTCCATCGGCCGGTCCGACGCGCTGCGCCGCCCGGCGCAGGCCCAGACCTGGGGTCTCGGCCTGGTCACCGCCCTGGAACGCCCATCCACCTGGGGCGGCCTCATCGACCTCCCCGACGCCTTGGACGGGCGTGCCGCCGACCGCCTCTGCCGGGTCCTCGCCGGTTCGCACGGTGAGGACCAGATCGCGCTGCGCCCGTCCGGGGTGTTCGCCCGCAGGCTGGCGCGGGCCACCGCGCCCGCCGAGGCGCGGCCGTGGACGCCGGGCGGGGCCGTACTGATCACCGGCGGTACCGGCGCGCTCGGCGCGCACGTCGCCAGGGACCTGGCCCGCGCCGGGGCCACCCGGCTGGTCCTCACCAGCAGGCGCGGCGCGGACTCGCCCGGCGCTTCGGACCTGCGCGCCGAACTGGCCGGACTCGGCGCGGACGCCGAGATCGCCGCCTGCGACGTGGCCGACCGCGACCAGGTCGCCGCCCTGCTCGGACGCCTGGCGGCGGAGGGAACGCGGATCACCGCCGTCGTCCACGCCGCCGGGGCGGCCACCTCGGCGACGATCGAGGACACCACCCCGGAGGAACTGGCCGACGCCCTCGCCGCCAAGGCCGGTGGCGCGGCCAACCTGGACGAACTGCTCGGCGACCTGGAGGCGTTCGTCCTGTTCTCCTCCGGCGCGGGCATCTGGGGCAGCGGCGGCCAGGCCGGATACGCCGCCGCCAACGCCTACCTCGACGCGCTCGCGCGGAACCGCGTGGCCAGGGGACTCCCGGCCACCGCCATCGCCTGGGGCCTTTGGGCCGGGGCGGGCATGGGCGAGAGCGTCGCCGCCGACCAGCTCCGCAGGCGCGGCCTCTACGCGATGCCGCCCGAGGAGGCCGTCGCCGCGCTGCGCCTGGTCACCGGCCAGGGCGAGGCCAACGCCGTCGTCGCCGACATCGACTGGGCGCGGTTCGTGCCGGGGTTCACCGCCGCCAGGCAGAGCGCGCTGATCGGCGACCTGCCCGAGGTACGGGCCCTCGCCGCCGAGACCCCGCAGGCCGGGACCGACTCGGGGCTCGCGGGCAGGCTCGCCGGGGTCTCCCGCGCCGAGCGTGACGCCGTGCTGCGCGAGCTGGTGTCCACGCACGTCGCGGCGGTGCTCGGGCTGGGAGGCGCGGACCAGGTCGAGATGAACCGGGCGTTCAAGGAGCTGGGGTTCGACTCGCTGATGGCGGTCGAGCTGCGCAACCGGGCCGCCGCCGCGACCGGCCTGCGGCTGCCCACCACGCTCGTCTTCGACCACCCCAACGCCGCCGCGCTGGCCGCCCACCTCGGCACCCTGCTGCCCGGCGGGGACGACCTGCCCGCCCGCGCCGAGACCGTACCGGCCGCCGCGCTCGACGACGACCCCATCGCGGTCATCGGCATGAGCTGCCGCTACCCCGGTGGCGCGGACACGCCACAGAAGTTGTGGGAACTGGTCGCCGGGGGCGTGGACGCCATCGGCGCGTTCCCCGCCGACCGAGGCTGGAACCTGGACGCGCTCGGCGACGTACAGGTCCGCGAGGGCGGCTTCCTGTACGACGCGGCGATGTTCGACGCGTCCTTCTTCGGGCTCAGCCCGCGCGAGGCGGTCACCATGGACCCGCAGCAGCGGCTCATGCTGGAGACCGCCTGGGAGGCCATCGAGAGCGTCGGCATCGACCCGGCCACGCTGCGCGGCAGCCAGACCGCGGTGTTCACCGGCGTCGGCAACGCCGACTACTCCGACGACGTGGAGGACCTTCCTGAGGAGGCCGAGGGCTACCTGCTCACCGGTACTTCGGGGGCCGTGGTGTCCGGGCGGGTCGCGTACGTGCTGGGCCTGGAAGGGCCCGCCGTGACCGTGGACACCGCCTGCTCGTCCTCCCTGGTCACGCTGCACCTGGGCGTGCAGTCGCTGCGCAACGGGGAGTGCTCGCTGGCGCTCACCGGCGGCGTGGCGGTGATGTCGAGCCCGATGGGGTTCACCGAGTTCGGCAAGCAGGGCGGCCTGGCGGCCGACGGGCGGTGCAAGGCGTTCGGCGCGTCGGCCGACGGCACCGGCTGGGCGGAGGGCGCCGGGGTGCTGGTGCTGGAGCGGCTGTCGGACGCCCGGCGTAACGGGCACCCGGTACTGGCCCTGGTCCGCGGCTCGGCGATCAACCAGGACGGGGCCTCGAACGGGCTGACCGCCCCCAACGGCCTGTCCCAGCAGCGGGTCATCCGGCAGGCGCTGGCCAACGCGGGCCTTACGGCCGGCGACGTGGACGCGGTGGAGGCCCACGGCACCGGCACGGTACTCGGCGACCCGATCGAGGCCGAGGCCCTGCTCACCGCGTACGGCCAGGACCGCGCCGAGCCGCTGTGGCTGGGCACGGTCAAGTCCAACATCGGGCACACCCAGGCGGCGGCGGGCGTCGCCGGTGTGATCAAGATGGTCATGGCGATGCGGCACGGCGTACTCCCCCCGACCCTGCACGCCGACCGGCCCACCCCCCACGTGGACTGGTCCTCCGGCGACGTACGCCTCCTCGCCGAGCCCGTCCCCTGGCACCCCGACGGCCACCCCCGCCGCGCGGGCGTCTCCGCCTTCGGCATCAGCGGCACCAACGCCCACATCATCCTCGAACACCCCGAAACCCCCGCTCCGGCGGTCGAGGACGGTGGGGCGGATCGAACGCTGCCCTATGTGGTGTCCGGGCGGAGTGTGGAGGCGTTGCGGGCGCAGGCCGGGAAGCTGCGGGATCACCTGGCCGCGCATTCCACGCTTGCGCCGGACGCGGTGGCGCGGACGTTGGCCACCGGGCGGACGCACTTCCAGTACCGCG
This sequence comes from Spongiactinospora rosea, assembly GCF_003315795.1. Taxonomy (GTDB): domain Bacteria; phylum Actinomycetota; class Actinomycetes; order Streptosporangiales; family Streptosporangiaceae; genus Spongiactinospora; species Spongiactinospora rosea. Next base: position 383,355 of record NZ_QMEY01000002.1, on the reverse strand, counting down.
CCGCGGTGGTCGCCGCCGATCGGGCGGCGTTGCTGCGCGATCTCGACGCGCTCGCGCAGGGCACGACCGCCAGTGCGCAGGCGCGGCCCGGTAAGGTCGCGTTCCTGTTCACCGGGCAGGGCAGCCAGCGCGTGGGCATGGGGTCCGAGCTGTACCGGCGGCACCCCGCGTACGCCGAGGCGTTCGACGAGGTGTGCGCGTACCTGGACCGGCACCTGGATCGCCCCCTCCAGGACGTGCTCGCCGACCCCGGCCTGATCAACGAGACCATGTACGCCCAGGCGGCGCTGTTCGCCGTCGAGGTGGCCCTGTACCGGCTGATGGACGGCTGGGGCGTACGCCCCGGCCACCTGCTCGGCCACTCCATCGGCGAACTGGCCGCCGCCCACGTCGCGGGAGTCCTGTCCCTGGAGGACGCGACCCGGCTGGTCGCCGCCCGGGGCAGGCTCATGCAGGCGCAGCCGCGCGGCGGCGCGATGATCGCCGTCCAGGCGGCCGAGACCGAGGTCACCCCGCTGCCCGAGGGCGTCGCGCTGGCCGCCGTCAACGGCCCCGCGTCCGTGGTCGTCTCCGGCGACGAGGAGGCCGTTTCCGCGTTCGCCGCCGGCTGGGCGGCCCAGGGCCGCCGCACCCGCAGGCTGCGGGTCAGCCACGCCTTCCACTCCCACCACATGGACGGCATGCTGGAGGAGTTCCGCCGGGTGGCGGCCGAGCTGACCTTCCGGCCGCCCGCCGTCCCCATCGTCTCCAACCTCACCGGCGCACCCGTGCCGGACGAGGAGCTGTGCTCCCCCGACTACTGGGTACGGCACGTCCGTGAGGCCGTACGCTTCGCCGACGGCATCGACTGGCTGGCCGCCCAAGGTGTCACTGCCTTCCTGGAACTGGGCCCGGACGGCACGCTCACCGCGATGGCCCGGCACTGCGTCACCGAGGACGTCTTCGCCACCTCCGCGCTGCGCGAGTCGCGCCCCGAGGAGCAGACGATCATCCGGGCGGTCGCCGACCTGCACGCCAACGGCGTATCGGTGGACTGGGCGGCCGTACTGGGCGACGGCGAGAAGGCCGCGCTGCCCACGTACGCCTTCCAGCGCACCCGCCACTGGCTGACCGGAGGCCCGAAGCGCGGGTCGGGCGGCGCCGAAGGGCTCGGCCTGGACAGCGTGGATCACCCCATGCTCGGCGCGGCGCTCAGCCTGGCCGACGGCGAAGGCTGGATGTTCACCACCCGCCTGTCGCAGAGCACCCACCCGTGGCTCGCCCACCACGACGTCATGCACATGCCGATCCTGCCCGGCATCGGCCTGCTGGAACTGGCGCTGTCGGCCGGCCGCCGGATCGGCTGCGACCGCGTGGACGAGCTGAACTTCCAGGCCCCGATCATCCTCCCGGAGACCGGCGGCGCGCAGCTCCAGATCCGGATCGGCGCACCCGACCCGGCCGGACGCCGCCCGATCGGCATGCACTACCGCTTCGACGGCGACGCCCGCCCGGACCTGAACGAACCCGGTGAGTGGATCCGCAACGCCACCGGCTTCCTCAGCACGTCGGACGGCACACCGGCACCTGCCACCGGCCTGACCGTGTGGCCGCCGACCGGCGCGGAACCCGTGGACACCACCGACCTGTACGCCCGGCTGGCCCGGCTCAGCTACAACTTCGGCCCGTCGTTCCGCAGCCTGCGGGCCGCGTGGCGGCGCGGCGAGGAATGGTTCACCGAGGTACGGCTGCCCGCCGAGTACCAGGCCGACGCCGCGCTGTTCGCCGTCCACCCGGCCATGCTGGACTCCGCCGGGCACGTCCAACTGGTCGAGGAGGCGGAGAACATCCCCGGCGGCCTGGTGCCGGTGCTGCTCTCGATGCGCGGCGTACGGCTGTACGAGGGCGGCCCGGCCTCCCTCCGGGTACGGTTGGTCCCGCCGGACGCGCACAACCGCAACGACGGCATCGCCATGGAGGTCGCCGACGAGACCGGCAGGCTCGTCGCCACGATCGAGTCGATGGTGGCCAAGGCGGTCGCGCCCAAGCAGTTCAGCAGCGGCCCGGACGGTTCGCTGCTGCGGGTGGAGTGGAACCCGGCGGGCGATCCTTCGCTTGAGACCGACGCGTACGTGCTCAGCGGGGACCGCTTCGACTGGGACGGCCAGGCCCCGGCGACGGTGGTCGCGATGTGCCCGCAGGCCGGGCCGGACGACGGCCCGGAGGCCGTCCACCAGGCGACCCGATGGGCGCTCGGGCTGGTGCAGCGGTGGCTGGCCGACGACCGGTGCTGCGACTCGCGGTTGGTGATCGTGACGCGTGGCGCGGTGGCCGCTACCGCCGGGGAGGTCGTGGAGGACCTGGCGGGTGCGGCGGTCTGGGGTCTGGTGCGGTCGGCGCAGACCGAGCACCCGGGGCGGTTCGTGCTGGCCGACACCGATGGGCCGGTACTGCTGGCGGGCGACGAACCGGAGTACGCGGTCCGGGACGGGCGGGTGCTCGTGCCCCGGCTGGCCCGGGTACGGCCGGCGGGCGAGGAGCCGCCACGGCTGACGGGTCCGGTGCTGGTGACCGGTGGCACGGGCGGACTGGGCGCGCTGGTGGCCCGGCACCTGGTTTCCGTGCACGGGGTTCGGGAACTGCTGCTGGTCGGGCGGCGTGGGCTGGACGCTCCCGGCGCGGCGGAACTGCGTGATGAGCTGGCCGGGCTGGGCGCTTCGGTCGAGATCGCCGCGTGTGATGTGGCCGATCGGGACGCGGTGGCCGGGCTTCTGGCGGGCCGTGCCATAGGTGCCGTGGTCCACGCGGCCGGTGTGCTGGACGACGGTGTGGTGGAGGCTTTGACGCCGGAGCGGCTGAGCACGGTTCTTCGGCCGAAGGTGGACGCGGCCTGGCATTTGCACGAGCTGTTGCCGGATGTGTCGGCGTTCGTGGTGTTCTCGTCGCTGTCGGGGGTGCTGGGTGCGGCCGGGCAGGCGAACTACGCGGCGGGCAACGCGTTCTTGGACGCGCTGGCTTCGCGGCGGCGGGGAGGTCTGTCGCTGGCCTGGGGTCTGTGGGAGCAGGCCGAGGGCATGGGCGGTTCGCTGGCCGACGTGGACCGGTCGCGGGCCGGGCGCGGCGGAGTCCTGGCGCTGAGCGCCGAGGAAGGGCTGGCCCTGCTGGACGCGGCGCTCGGGGTGGACGCCCCGGCGCTGGTGCCGGTGAAGCTGGACCTGGCCGCGCTGCGCGCCCAGGGCGAAGCCGTGCCCAACGCACTGCGCGGCCTGGTACCGGTCAAGCGGGACCGGACCGCTGAGGCGGCGCCGCAGGACGGACTGGGCGCGCGGCTGGCCGGGCTGACCGAGGCCGAACGCGCGCGGGTGGTCATCGACCTGGTTCGGACGCAGGTGGCGTCGGTACTGGGGCACGGGTCGGCGGAGGCCGTGGAAGCGGAACGGGCGTTCTCGGACCTGGGCTTCGACTCGCTGACAGCGGTGGAACTGCGGAACGGGCTGGGCTCGGTGACCGGGCTGCGGCTTCCGGCGACGCTGGTCTTCGACTACCCGTCGCCGAGCGCGTTGGCCGAGTACCTGCTGGGCGAGCTGGCCGGGACCGCGCGTGCGGCGGCTCCGGTGCAGGCTGCGGCGGTGGCCCTCGATGACGATCCCGTGGTGATCGTGGGGATGTCCTGCCGGTACCCGGGCGGGGTGGACTCGCCCGAAGGGCTCTGGCGGCTGGTGGCCGGGGGCGTGGACGCGATCTCCGGGTTCCCCGCGGATCGCGGGTGGCCCACCGACGCGGTGTACGACCCGGAGCCGGGCCTGCCCGGTCACACGTACGTCCGCGACGGCGGGTTCCTGTACGACGCGGCGGAGTTCGATCCGGGGTTCTTCGGGATCAGCCCGCGCGAGGCGCTGGCGATGGACCCGCAGCAGCGGCTGCTGCTCGAAGTTTCCTGGGAGGCGCTGGAGCGGGCCGGGATCGACCCGCACGGGCTGCGCGGCAGCAGGACCGGCGTCTTCGCCGGGGTGATGTACCACGACTACGCCGACTCCAGCAGCAGCGGCAGCGTGGTGTCGGGGCGGGTGTCCTACACGTTCGGGCTGGAAGGTCCGGCGGTGTCGGTGGACACGGCGTGCTCGTCGTCGCTGGTCGCGCTGCACCTGGCCGCGCAGTCGCTGCGGCAAGGGGAGTGCTCGCTGGCGCTCGTCGGCGGTGTGACGGTGATGGCCACGCTGGACTCCTTCGTGGAGTTCTCCCGGCAGCGCGGGCTCGCGCCGGACGGGCGGAGCAAGTCGTTCGCGGCGGCGGCCGATGGCGCGGCCTGGGGCGAGGGCGCCGGGGTCCTGGTGGTCGAGCGGCTGTCGGACGCTCAGCGCAATGGTCACCAGGTACTGGCGGTACTGCGCGGCTCGGCCGTGAACCAGGACGGTGCTTCCAACGGGCTGACCGCGCCGAACGGGCCTTCGCAGGAGCGGGTGATCCGGCAGGCGCTCGCGAACGCCCGACTGGAGACCCGTGATGTGGACGTGGTCGAGGCGCACGGGACTGGGACGACGCTGGGGGACCCGATCGAGGCGCAGGCGTTGCTCGCCACCTATGGACAGGACCGCGAGGAGCCGCTGCGGCTGGGTTCGATCAAGTCCAACATCGGCCACACCCAGGCGGCGGCGGGCGTGGCCGGTGTGATCAAGATGGTAATGGCCATGCGGAACGGCGTACTGCCCCAGACCCTTCACCTGGACGAGCCGACCCCGCATGTGGACTGGTCGGCCGGAGCGGTCGAGCTGCTGGCCGACGCGCAGCAGTGGCCCGAGGTGGATCGGCCGCGCCGGGCGGGGGTGTCCTCGTTCGGGATCAGCGGGACGAACGCGCACGTCATCCTGGAACAGGCCCCGGAAGCGGAGCCCGCCGAATCGCAGCCGTCCGGCGTGGTGCCGGTGGTGGTGTCGGCGCGGAGCGAGGCGGGGCTGCGCGAGCAGGCCGGACGCCTGGCCGAGCACCTGCGTACGCACCCCGAGTTGGAGATCGCCGATGTGGCGGTCTCGCTGACCAATCGGGCGGCGCTGGAGAACAGGTCGGTCCTGGTGGCCGGGGATCGTGATGAGCTGCTGGCCGCGCTGGACGGACTGGTCCCGGGGACCGGGCCGGTGTCGGGCCGGACCGGGATGCTGTTCTCGGGGCAGGGGTCTCAACGGCTGGGGATGGGCCGGGAGCTGTACGAGACCTTCCCGGTGTTCGCCGGGGTCATCGACGAGGCCTGCGCGGTCACCGATCAGATGTTGGACCGGCCGCTGCGCGAGGTGATGTGGGGCACCGATGCTTCGGCTCTGGAGCAGACCGCCTACGCCCAGTGCGGGCTGTTCGCCCTCCAGGTCGGTCTCTATCGGCTGGTCGAATCGTGGGGTGTGCTGCCCGATGCGGTGATGGGCCACTCCATCGGCGAGCTGGCCGCCGCGCACATCGCAGGAGTCTTTTCGCTGACCGATGCGGCGGCGCTCGTCGCGGCCCGGGGCCGGTTGATGCAGGCCCTCCCCGAAGGCGGGGCGATGCTGGCCGTCGCCGCCACTGAGACCGACGTCGCCCAGGCGATAGCGGGACTTGATCTGTCGATCGCGGCGGTGAACGGGCCTTCGGCCGTGGTGGTCTCCGGGGCGCGGGAGGTGCTGGAGGACTTCGCGGCCGGGGTGGAATGGCGGAGCCGGTGGTTGCGCGTCTCGCACGCCTTCCATTCGGGGCTGATGGACCCGATGCTCGACGCCTTCGCCGAGGCGGCTTCCCGGGTGACGTATACGAGCCCGCGTATTCGGCTGGTGTCGAATGTGTCGGGGACCTGGGCGGGCCAGGAGGTGTGTTCGCCGGAGTACTGGGTCGAGCATGTGCGCCGGACAGTGCGTTTTGATGACGGCGTTACGGCGATGGCGGCCGATGGTGTGACCCGGTTCGTGGAGATCGGCCCCGATGGCGTGCTCTCCGCGATGAACGAGGAGCGGCTGTTCGTCCCGCTGCTGCGCAAGGACCGCCCCGAGGTCGAAGCCCTCTGGTCCGGCCTGGGTCGCGCCTGGGCCTCCGGCCTGGCCGTGGACTGGAAGCAGGCGCTCGCCGGCCGGGGTCGCCGGGTGGACCTGCCCACGTACGCCTTCCAGCGCGAACGCTACTGGCTGGAACCGGCGCACGAGGCCGGGGACGTGACCCGGATGGGCCAGCGCCCCGCCGATCACCCCCTGCTGGGCGCGATGATCTCCCTGCCCGGCTCGGGTGGCGTGGTCCTGACCGGCCGCCTGGCCATCGGCGAACAGCCGTGGCTGGCCGACCATGCCGTACTTGGGCAGGTCATCCTGCCCGGCACGGCCTTCGTGGAACTGGCGTTGCAGGCCGCAGACCAGGTCGAGTGCCGGAGCGTCGAGGAATTGACGCTCTACGCGCCGCTGGTGGTGCCCGATCAGGGCGGAATCGCGATTCAGGTAGTGGTCGAGGGCGCGGACGAGGCCGGGCGTCGGCCGGTCGCGGTCTACAGCGTGGCCCCGTCCGGTACGACGTTGCACGCATCCGGCACGGTGACCCCCGACGACAAGCGGGAGGTCTGGGAGGCGACGGCCTGGCCGCCGCAGGGGGCCGAGGCCCTGGACGTCACCGGGGTGTACGACGAACTGGCGGCGGCCGGTTACGGCTACGGCCCGGCCTTCCAGGGGCTGCGGGCCGCCTGGCGGCACGGCGACGACCTGTACGCCGAGGTCGCCATGCCCGACGACGTCACCACCACGGGCTATGGCCTGCATCCCGCCCTGCTGGACGCCGCCATGCACGTCAACTCCCTCGCCGTCCGCGCCATGGACGGGCCGCAGACCCCGATGGTCCCCTTCGCCTGGAGTGGAGTGTCGCTGCACGCGACGGGGGCGTCCGCCGTCCGGGTACGGGTCGTCACCACAGGCGATCAGATGGCGGTCGAGCTGGCCGACCCGGCCGGCAGGCCGGTGGCGTCGATCGGATCGCTGGTCGCCCGGCCGGTGTCCGTCGAGCAGATCCAGGCCGCGCAGACCCGGCAGGGCGATTCGCTCTACCGGCTGGACTGGTCCCCGACCGACCTCCCATCCGACGGGCCGGTGCTGGAGGCGGTGGTGTTGCAGTGTCCGGCCGGTGACGGGCCCGAGGGGGTACGGGCAGCCGTTCAGGAAGTGCTCACCACGCTTCAGGAGTGGGTGAGCGAGGAGCGGTCCCCCGAATCGCGGCTGCTGATCGTGACCCGTGGCGCGGTGGCGGTTTCTGACACCGAAGCCGTGAGCGATCTGGCGGGGGCTGCGGTGTGGGGTCTGGTGCGATCGGCGCAGGCGGAGTACCCGGGCCGGTTCGTGCTGGTGGACACCGATGGCCCGGTCCTGCTGGCCGGGGACGAACCCCAGCTCGCCGTCCGCGACGGACGGGTCCTGATCCCGCGCCTGACCCGGGCGGAGACCACCGAATCCGCAGAGCTGCGGGGCCCGGTGCTGATCACCGGAGGCACGGGCGGTTTGGGCGCGCTGGTCGCCCGCCACCTGGTCACCACCCACGGAATACAGGACGTGGTGCTGGTCAGCCGCAGCGGCCTGGACGCCCCCGGCGCAGCAGAGTTGCGTGATGAGCTGGGCGCGGAAGTCGTGGCCTGTGATGTGACCGACCGCCAAGCGGTGGCCGATCTGCTGGCGGGCCGCAGTTTCGGCACGGTGGTGCACGCGGCCGGGATCGGCTCCAACGCGGTGCTGGCCGAGTTGGCCCCTGAGCAGGTGGAACAGGTGCTGCGGCCGAAGGTGGACGCCGCCTGGCATCTGAACGACATGCTGCCCAGGGAAACGGCGCTGGTGTTGTTCTCCTCGATCGCCTCCCTTGTGGACAACCCCGGCCAGGCCAACTACGCGGCCGGGAACGCGTTCCTGGACGGCCTGGCCCAGCAGGCATGCGCCCAAGGGCGTCCGGCGGTGTCGCTGGCCTGGGGCCTGTGGGGCGGCGACCACGGTCTCGGGAGCCGGCTCGGCGAAACCGAGGTCCAGCGGATCCGCCGCTGGGGCATGGTCCCCTTCGAGGCAGAAGAGGCCCTGTCCCTGCTCGACACCGCGCTGGCGGTCGGCGCGCCCGCGTTGGTGCCGGTCCGGTATGACCTGACGGCGCTGCGTGCCCGCGCCGACACCCTGCCCCACCTGCTGCGCGGCCTGCTGCCCAAGGAACGCCGTACCGCCGCCACGACCGCGACGAACGCCGAAGCGTTCCGCGGAAAGCTGGACGCGCTCTCCCCAGAGGAACGCGACCAGGCGGTACTCGACCTCGTGCGCACCCACGTCGCCACCGTCCTCGGCCACCGCTCCGCCGACGCCATCGGCCCGCAGCGCGCCTTCCAGGAGCTGGGCTTCGACTCCCTCGGCGCGGTGGAGTTGCGCAACGGCCTCAACGCCGCGACCGGCCTGCGCCTGCCCGCCACCGTCATCTTCGACCACCCGAACGCCCAGGCCCTCGCGGAGCGGATCCGCAAGGAGCTGGCCGGGAGCGAGGAGGACGAGGCGATCCGGAAGATCATCGAGTCGATTGCGCTGACCAGCCTGAAGAGTTCCGGCCTGCTGGACCGGCTGATGGAACTGGCCGGCCACAACGGCGGTGCGGCCCAAGCACACAACGGGGGCGACATCGACGACATGGACGCCGAAAGCCTGATCAACCTGGTACTCGACGACACCTCAGGGGAAGCGTGGAAAGCCGATGAGTAAGTCCGAAGAGCGGCTGGTCGAGGCCCTGCGGGCGTCGGCCAAGGAGACCGATCGGCTGCGCAAGGTGGTGGCCGCGTCGCGGGAGCCCATCGCCGTGGTCGGCATGTCGTGCCGGTACCCCGGAGGGGTGGCCTCGCCGGACGATCTGTGGCGGCTCGTGGCCTCGGGGGAGGACGCGATCTCCGAGTTCCCCGGCGACCGTGGCTGGGACGTGGAGACGCTCTACGACCCGGAGGGCGCGCGGCCCGGCAGTTCGTACGTGAACGTGGGCGGGTTCCTGCGGGAGGCCGCCGACTTCGACCCGGTGTTCTTCGGCGTCGGCCCCCGCGAGGCGCTGACCATGGACCCGCAGCAGCGGCTGTTGCTGGAGGCGGCCTGGGAGGCGCTGGAGCACGCCGGGATCGACCCGCACACCAGGCGCGGCACCGACACCGGCGTGTTCGCCGGGGTCATGTACCACGACTACGGCGACAACAGCACGGCGGGCAGCGTGGTCTCCGGCCGGGTCGCCTACACCTTCGGCTTCGAGGGCCCGGCCGTGTCGCTGGACACCGCGTGTTCGTCCTCGCTGGTGGCGCTGCACCTGGCGGTGCAGTCGCTGCGCCAGAGGGAGTGTTCGCTGGCGCTGGCGGGCGGCGTGACGGTGATGTACTCGCCGGTCATGTTCATCGAGTTCAGCAGGCAGCGGGCGCTGGCGGCGGACGGCCGGTGCAAGGCGTTCGCGGCGGCGGCCGACGGGGCCGGCTGGTCGGAGGGCGTCGGGCTGGTCGCGCTGGAACGCCTGTCCGACGCCCGCGCGAACGGGCACCGCGTACTCGCCGTGATCAAGGGCAGCGCCGTCAACCAGGACGGCGCGTCCAACGGCATGATGGCCCCCAACGGGCCTGCCCAGGAGCGCGTGATCCGCCAGGCGCTGGCCAACGCCCGGGTGCCCGCCGACCAGGTGGACGCCGTGGAGGCGCACGGCACCGGCACCAAGCTGGGCGACCCGATCGAGGCGCAGGCGCTGCTGGCCACGTACGGGCAGAACCGGGATCGGCCGCTCGCCATCGGCTCGATCAAGTCCAACATCGGGCACGCGCAGGCGGCGGGCGGCGTCGCCGGTGTGATCAAGATGGTCATGGCGATGCGGAACGGCATGCTGCCCCGCACCCTCCACGTGGACGCGCCGACCCCGCATGTGGACTGGTCGGCGGGCGCGGTCGAACTGCTCACCGAGGAACGCCCCTGGCAGCCGAACGGGCATCCGCGACGGGCCGGGATCTCGTCGTTCGGGGCCAGCGGCACCAACGCGCACATCATCCTGGAGGAGGCCCCGCGCGAGGAGCCGCCCGAGCCGTCGCGGCCCGCCCCCGCGCCGATCGTGCCGCTCGCCCTGTCGGCCCGGACCGAGGCCGCGGTACGCGCCCAGGCCGGACGCCTCGCCGCCCACCTGCGCGCTCACCCCGGCCTCGACCTCACCGACGTCGCCTACTCGCTGGCGACGACCCGGGCCCGCCTCGAACACCGCGCGGTCGTGGCGGGGCTCGACCGGGCCGAGCTGCTGGACGGGCTGTCCGCCCTCGCGGACGGCCACGGCGACGTCGGCCTCGCGCCGCCCGCGCAGCCCAAGCCGGTGTTCGTCTTCCCGGGCCAGGGTTCGCAGTGGGTGGGCATGTGCCTGGAGCTGCTGGAATCCTCGCCCGCGTTCGCCGAGGCCATGGAGGCGTGTGCGGACGCACTCGCTGAGTGGGTGGACTGGCGGCTGCCGGACGTCCTGCGCAGCGCGCCGATGCTGGAACGGGTGGACGTGGTCCAGCCCGTGCTGTGGGCCGTGATGGTGTCGCTGGCCGAGCACTGGCGGGCCCACGGAGTACGTCCCGCCGCCGTCGTGGGGCACTCGCAGGGCGAGATCGCCGCGGCCTGCGTCGCCGGGGCGTTGAGCCTGCGCGACGGGGCCCGGGTGGTGGCGCTGCGCAGCAAGCTGATCGGCGAGACGCTGGCCGGGCTGGGCGGCGGCATGATGTCGGTGGCGCTGGGTGAGGCGGACGTGGCCGGGCTGCTGCGCACGACCGGCCTGCCCGGCCTGTCGGTGGCGGCGGTGAACGGCGCGGCCTCGGTCGTGGTGTCCGGCGACGGGCTGGAGCTGGAAAAGCTGGCCGCCGTACTCGCCGAACGCGACATACGGCACAAGCGCCTCCCGGTGGACTACGCCTCCCACTCCGCGCACGTCGAGACCCTGCGCGACCGGCTCCTCCAGGACCTGGCGCAGGTCGAGCCGCGTACCGCCGACATCCCGTTCTACTCCACCGTGACCGGCGGCCCGCTGGACACGGCCCGGCTCGACGCCGAGTACTGGTACACCAACCTGCGGGAGACGGTCCGCTTCGCGCCCGTCATCGAGACGCTGCTGGAACGCGGCATGCGGGCGTTCGTGGAGTCCAGCCCGCACCCGGTGCTCACCGTCGGCATCACCGAGACCGCCGAGGCGGCCGGGGTGGACGCCCTGGTGGTCGGCACGCTGCGCAGGGACGAGGGCGGGCCGCGGCGGTTCCTCGCCTCGCTGGGCGAGGCGTGGGCGGGCGGGCTGCCCGTGGACTGGGCGGCGGCGACCGGGCCGGGCCGCCGGGTGGAGCTGCCGACGTACGCGTTCCAGCGCGAACGCTACTGGCTGGAACCCACCGCCGAGGCCGGTGACATGTCCGCCGCCGGGCTCACCGCCGCCGATCACCCGCTGCTCGGCGCGGTGCTCACGCTGCCGAGTTCGGTGGTGCTGACCGGGCGGCTTTCGGTCGGGACGCAGCCCTGGCTGGCCGACCACGCCCTGCTCGACCAGGTGATTTTGCCCGGCACGGGGTTCGTGGAGCTGGCCGTCCGCGCCGGGGACGAGGTGGGTTGCGGCGTCGTGGAGGAACTGGCGCTGCACGCGCCGCTGGCGATCCCGGCGGACGGCGGGGTCGCCGTCCAGGTGATCGTGGAGGCGGCCGACGAGGCCGGACGTCGCTCGCTGACCGTACGCGGCCCGGGTGACACTCTGCACGCCTCCGGCGTTCTCGCACCTGGCGGCGGTACCGGGGCCCGCTGGCCGGCCTGGCCGCCCCCGGACGCCGAACCGATCGACCTGACCGGCTTCTACGACGACCTGGCCGACCGAGGCTACGGCTACGGGCCGGTCTTCCAGGGCGTACGGGCCGCGTGGCGCGCTCCGGAGGGCGTGTTCGCCGAGGTCGCCCTGCCCGAGGGCACGCCCGTGGCGGGCGGGCTGCACCCCGCGTTGCTGGACGCGGTGCTGCACGCCGCCGCGCTGCTGGACGGCGGCGAGCGGCAGGAGGACGGGCCGCTGATCCCGTTCGTGTGGAACGGGGTGACGCTGCACGCGGCGGGGGCGTCGAGCGTCCGGGCGAGGATCGTGGCCGCGCCGGACGCGCCGGACGTGCTGTCCATCGACCTCGTGGACACGACCGGCGAGCCGGTGGCCACGATCGACTCGCTGACCATGCGGGCGGTCTCCGCACGGCAACTCGGCGCGGCCCAGGCCGGTGGCGGGCAGTCGCTGTACCGGATCGACTGGGTCGGCGCGGGTCCGGCTTCGGAGGAGCCGGAGGCGGAGGTGTTGCAGTGTCCGGCCGGTGACGGGCCCGAGGGGGTACGGGCAGCCGTTCAGGAAGTGCTCTCCACGCTTCAGGAGTGGGTGAGCGAAGAGCGGTCCGCCGAATCGCGGCTGCTGATCGTGACCCGTGGCGCGGTGGCGGTTGCTGACACCGAAGCCGTGACCGATCTGGCGGGGGCGGCGGTGTGGGGGCTGGTGCGATCGGCGCAGGCGGAGTACCCGGGCCGGTTCGTGCTGGTGGACACCGACGGGCCCGTACTGCTCGCGGGCGACGAGCCACAGCTCGCCGTCCGTGACGGTCGGGTGCTGATCCCGCGCCTGACCCGGGCGGAGACCACCGAATCCGCCGAGCTGCGGGGCCCGGTGCTGATCACCGGCGGCACGGGCGGTTTGGGTGCGCTGGTCGCCCGGCACCTGGTCACCACCCACGGGATACGGGACGTGGTGCTGGTCAGCCGTCGTGGCCTGGACGCCCCCGGCGCGGCGGAATTGCGTGATGAGCTGGGCGCGGAAGTCGTGGCGTGCGATGTGACCGACCGCCAAGCGGTAGCCGAGCTTTTGGCGGGCCGCACGTTCGGGACGGTGGTGCACGCGGCGGGGATCGGCTCCAACGCCGTCCTGGCCGAGTTGACCCCCGAACAGGTGGAACAGGTGCTGCGGCCGAAGGTGGACGCCGCCTGGCACCTGAACGACCTGCTGCCCAGGGAAACGACGCTGGTGTTGTTCTCCTCGATCGCTTCCCTTGTGGACAACCCCGGTCAGGCGAACTACGCGGCCGGGAACGCCTTCCTGGACGGCCTGGCCCAGCAAGCGCGCGCCCAAGGACGTCCTGCGGTGTCCCTGGCCTGGGGCCTGTGGGGCGGCGACCACGGTCTCGGTAGTCAGCTCGGCGAAACCGAAGTCCAGCGGATCCGCCGCTGGGGCATGGTCCCCTTCGAGGCAGAAGAGGCCCTGACCTTGCTCGACACCGCGCTAGGGGCCGGCGTGCCCGCGTTGGTGCCGGTCCGGTATGACCTGACGGCGCTGCGTGCCCGCGCCGACACCCTGCCCCACCTGCTGCGCGGCCTCGTCCCCGCCGCCCGCAGAAGCGCCGCCGGAGGGCAGCAGCTCTCCGCCGAGACCCTGGCCCGCATCCCCGAGGCCGACCGCGACGCCGCCGTACTCGACCTCGTGCGCGCTCACGTCGCCACCGTGCTCGGCCACCGCTCCGCCGACGTCATCGACGTGGACCGCAACTTCCTGGAGCTGGGCTTCGACTCCCTCGGCGCGGTGGAGCTGCGCAACCGGCTCGGCACCGCCATCGGCATGCGCCTGCCCACCATGCTGATCTTCGACCACCCAACCGCTCGCCAGGTCGCCGGGCAACTGCACGCCCGGCTGGCCGCGCAGACCACGGACGCGCCCACCGACGGACCCGACACGGTGAGCGCCCTGTTCCGCGCCGCCGTGGGCGCGGGCAAGGGCGCGGAGGGCCTGGCGTTCCTGCGGGCCGCCGGGGCGCTGCGCCCGACGTTCGGTACGCCGGGCGAACTGCCGCCCACCGTACGGCTCGCCGAAGGCCCGGCGCGGCCCCGGCTGTTCACCGTGGGCTCGCACATCGCCGCGGGCAGCAGCCACCAGTTCGCCCGGATGGCCGCGGGGCTGCGCGGCGTCCGCGACGTGTACTCGCTGCCGATGCCCGGCTTCGCCACCGAGGAGAAGCTGCCCGCCTCGGCCGATGTCCTGCTGGCGAGCTACGCCGAAGCGGTCGTGGAGTACTCCGAGGGCGAGCCCGCCGTGCTGGTCGGCTACTCCGCCGGCGGCATCTTCGCCCACGCCACCGCCCGCCTGCTGGAGGAACGCGGCCACGCCCCGGCCGGGCTCGTGCTGCTGGACACGTACTCGCCGGACAGTTCGGCCATGGGCGCGCTGTGGGCGTCCCTGCTCCAGGGGCTGCTGGACCGGGAGGAGATGTTCGGCCCGTTCAACAGCGCCCGGCTGGCCGGGATGGGCTGGTACTCCGGCCTGCTGGAGACCTGCGAGGTGCGCCCGATCGGCGTGCCCACGCTGTTCGTACGGCCCGAAGCGTGGATCGCCCCCGGCGGCGCCCAGGACGACACCTGGCGGGCGAGCTGGGACGACGCCCACACCACCGTCGAACTGCCCTGCGACCACTTCTCGATCATCGAAGACCAAGCCCACGAGACCGTCACGGTCATCGAAAACTGGCTCACGACGCTGTTGGGAGAGGCGAATGCCCGTCGAATCCGGTGACGCCGCGCTCAGGAGGCAGCTTGACAGCCTGCCCGCGGCCGAGCGCCGCCGTTTCCTCCTCGACCTGATCATCGGGCATGCCGCCGCCGTGCTGCGCGACATCGCCCCGGACGCCCGGGTGGCGGCCGACCGGCCGTTCAAGGAGGCCGGCTTCGACTCTCTCGCGGCCGTCGATCTGCACGCCCGCCTGGTGGAGGCCACCGGGCTGGACCTGCCCGTCACCCTGGCCTACGACCACCCGACGCCCGCCGCCGCGGTGGCGTTCATCGAGAGCGAGGTGCTGGGGCTGGCCGCGCCCGCCGCCGTACGGGTGAACGGCGCGGCCCACGACGGCGAGCCCATCGCGGTCGTCGGCATCGGCTGCCGGTTCCCCGGCGACATCGCCTCGGCCGACGACCTGTGGCGGCTCGTCGTCGAGGAGCGCGAGGTCCTTTCGGACTTCCCCGCCGACCGCGGCTGGAACCTGGACGACCTGTTCGACACGGACCCGGACGCCACCGGCAAGAGCTACGTCCGCCAGGGCGGTTTCCTGAAAAGCGCGACCGAGTTCGACGCGGGGCTGTTCGGGATCAGCCCGCGCGAGGCCACGGCCATGGACCCGCAGCAGCGGCACGTCCTCGAAGTCGCGTGGGAGGCGCTGGAACGCGCGGGCATCGACCCGACCTCGCTGCGCGGCGAGCCCGCGGGCGTGTTCGTCGGGGCCGAGGTCCACGAGTACGGGGTCCGCGTCCATGACGCCCCGGACGGCCTCGACGGCTACCTGATGACCGGCAACGCCCCCAGCGTGATCTCCGGCCGGGTCGCGTACGTGCTCGGCCTGGAAGGCCCGGCCATCACGGTGGACACCGCCTGCTCGGGGGCCATCGTGTCAATGCACCTGGCCTGCCACTCGCTGCGCCAGGGCGAAAGCTCGCTGGCGCTGGTCGGCGGCGTGGCCATCATGGGCAGCCCCGGCATGTTCACCGCCTTCAGCAGGCAGCGCGGGCTGGCCCCGGACGGCCGCTGCAAGCCGTTCGCCGCCGCCGCCGACGGCACCGGCTTCGCCGAGGGCGTCGGCATCCTCGTACTCGAACGCCTCTCCGACGCCCGCCGCAACGGCCACCCGGTGCTCGCCGTCGTCCGTGGCACCTCGATCAACCAGGACGGCGCGTCCAACGGGCTGACCGCGCCGAACGGCCCTTCGCAGCGCCGCTTGGTACGCCAGGCGCTGGCCGACGCGGGCCTCGCCCCGGCGGATGTGGACGTCGTGGAGGCCCACGGCACCGGCACCCGGCTCGGCGACCCCATCGAGGCCCAGGCCCTGATCGCCACCTATGGGCAGGACCGGGACGAGCCGCTGCTGCTCGGGTCGATCAAGTCGAACCTGGGCCACACCCAGGCGGCGGGCGGTGTCGCCAGCGTCATCAAGATGGTGATGGCGATGCGGCACGGCATGCTCCCGGCCACCTTGCATGTGGACGAGCCGACTCCGCATGTGGACTGGTCGGCGGGCGCGGTTGAGCTGCTCACCGAGGCCCGCGAGTGGCCGGAGGTGGACCGGCCGCGCCGGGCGGGGGTGTCGTCGTTCGGGATCAGCGGGACGAACGCGCACGTCATCCTGGAACAGGCCCCGGAAGAGGAACCTGCCGAGTCGCAGCCGTCCGGTGTGCTGCCGTTGATCGTTTCGGCGCGGACCGAAGCCGGGTTGCGTGAGCAGGCCGAGCGGCTTGCCGGGCACCTGCGCGAGCATCCGGAGCTGGAACTGGCCGATGTGGCGGTTTCGCTGACCAACCGGGCCGCGCTGGAACGGCGTGCGGTGGTGGTCACAGGGGACCGTCAGATGATCGATGGCCTGGAGTTCGGCGCGGGGCCGGTGGCGGGGCGGACCGGTCTGTTGTTCTCCGGTCAGGGGTCCCAGCGGCTGGGGATGGGCCGGGAGCTCTATGCGGCTTTCCCGGTGTTCGCCGCCGTGGTGGACGAGGTGTGCGAGGTGGTCGACGGCTACCTTGACCGTCCGCTGCGTGAGGTGATGTGGGGATCGGACGCCGCCGCTCTGGAGCAGACGGCGTACGCCCAGTGCGGGCTGTTCGCCCTCCAGGTCGGGCTGTATCGGCTGGTCGAGTCGTGGGGCGTGGTGCCCGATGCGGTGATGGGGCACTCCATCGGTGAGCTGGCCGCCGCCCATGTGGCCGGGGTGTTCTCCCTGGAGGACGGGGCCGCGCTGGTGGCCGCGCGGGGCACGCTGATGCAGGCCCTCCCGGCAGGCGGGGCGATGCTGGCCGTCGCCGCCGGTGAAGCTCAGGTCATCGAGGCGGCGGCGGGACTCGATCTGTCGATCGCCGCCGTGAACGGGCCTTCGGCCGTGGTGGTGTCCGGCGCTCGGGACGTTCTGGAGGAGTTCGCCGCCGGGGTCGAGTGGCGGTGCCGGTGGCTGCGGGTTTCGCACGCGTTCCACTCGGGGCTGATGGACCCGATGCTGGAGCGGTTCGAGCTTGAGGCCCGCGCGGTCCGGTTCGAGCGTCCGCGCATCCCGCTGGTGTCGAACGTGTCCGGTACCTGGGCGGGGGAGGAGGTGTGCTCGCCGGAGTACTGGGTCCGGCATGTGCGTCAGGCGGTGCGGTTCGGTGACGGCGTGGCCGCGCTGGCGGCGGACGGGGTGACCCGGTTCGTGGAGATCGGCCCCGACGGCGTGCTCACCGGCCTGGCCGAGAACGCCCTGGATGGCGACGGGCGGGTGTTCGTCCCGCTGCTGCGCAAGGACCGCCCCCAGGTCGAGGCGCTGTGGTCGGGCCTGGGCCGCGCCTGGGCCTCCGGCCTGACCGTGGACTGGAAGACCGCGCTCGCCGGGCGGGGCCGTCAGGTGGACCTGCCCACGTACGCCTTCCAGCGCGAACGCTACTGGCTGAGCCCGATCACCGGCACCGGTGACGTGACCGCGCTCGGCGTGCAGAAGGCCGGGCACCCGCTGCTCGGCGCGCTGGTCGCGATGCCCGAGTCGGACGGCCTGGTGCTGACCGGCCGCCTGTCGGCCGGTGACCGGCCATGGCTCGCTGACCACGCCGTACTCGGCCAGATCATGCTCCCCGGCACCGCGTTGGTCGAACTCGCCCTGCACGCCGCCGACCAGGTCGGCTGCCAGGGCGTCGAGGAACTGACCCTCGAAAACCCGCTTGTCCTGCCCGCCCAGGGCGGCCGTACCGTCCGGGTGGTCGTCGCGGCGGCGGAGGAGCCGGGGCGGCACGAGATGGCCGTGTACTCCCGCGCCGCCGACGACGACCCGTGGACCCGCCACGCGTCCGGCCTGCTCGGCACGAACCCGCCCGCGGAGTCCGCCGACCTGACCGCGTGGCCGCCGCCCGCCGCCGAGCCGATCGACGTCTCCGGCCTGTACGAGGCGCTGGCAGCGCGCGGCTACGGATACGGCCCGGTCTTCCGTAGCCTGCGCGCGGCCTGGCTGCGCGGCGGCGAACTCTTCGCTGAGGTGGCCCTGCCCGAGGGGACCGAGGTGGCCGGGTACGGCCTGCACCCGGCCCTGCTCGACGCCGCGCTGCACGCCACCGACCACCTCCAGCCCGGCGGCGACGAGACCGTGTTGCCGTTCGCCTGGACCGGGCTGACCTTGCACGCCACCGACGCCACCACCCTGCGGGTTCGGGTGACGGCCGCCCCGGAGGCCGCCGACGCGCTGACCCTGACCCTCGCCGACGCCGCCGGCTCGCCCGTGGCCTCGGTCCGGTCCCTGACCATGCGCCCGGTGTCCACCGAAACCGGTACCGACGTCCGGCTCTACCGCCACGAGTGGGTCCCGGCCACCTCCCTCCCCGAGACGCCGGGGTCCGAGGTGACGGTGTTCGAGCCACCGGTCACCAGTGACGTCCTGGCAGGCGCGCACGGCGGGGTGGCGAGCACGCTGGACTTGCTGCGGGACTGGCTGGCCGCCGAACGTCCGGCGGGCTCCCGCCTGGCGATCGTGACCAGAAACGCCGCCGCCGTGCGGCCGGGCGAGGACGTCCACGACCTCGCGGGCGCGGCGGTCCGTGGGCTGGTCCGGGCGGCGCAGGACGAGCACCCGGGCCGGTTCGTGCTGGTGGACACCGACGGGCCCGTCCTGCTCGCCGGCGACGAGCCGGAGGTCGCGGTCCGCGACGGCGCGGTGTTCGTCCCCCGCCTGACCCGGGTCCGGCCGGCCGGGGAACCGCCGAGGCCGTCCGGGACGGTACTGATCACGGGTGGCACCGGCGGCCTGGGCGCGCTGGTCGCCCGCCACCTGGTGACCGAGCGCGGCGTGCGCAGCCTGCTGCTGGTCAGCAGGCGCGGTGCGGCCGCGCCGGGCGCGGCCGAGTTGCGCGATGACCTGATGGAGCTGGGCGCGGACGTCGAGATCGCCACCTGCGACATCGCCGACCGCGACGCGGTGGCCGGACTCCTGCACGGACGTGAGGTGGGCGCGGTGGTCCACGCGGCCGGGGTCCTGGACGACGGTGTGATCGAGTCCCTGACGCCCGCCAAGCTCGCCACGGTCCTGCGTCCCAAGGTGGACGGGGCCTGGCACCTGCACGAACTGCTGCCCGATGTGTCGGCGTTCGTGCTGTTCTCCTCCGTGGCGGGCATCATGGACGGCGCCGGCCAGGCCAACTACGCCGCCGCCAACGCCTTCCTTGACGCCCTCGCCCTGCGTCGCCGGGCGAACGGGCAGGCCGGGCAGTCGCTCGCCTGGGGCCTGTGGGGCGGCGGCGCGGGCATGGGCGGCCTGCTCGCCGAGGCCGACGTGGCGCGGATGCGCCGGTCCGGGGTGCTCGAACTGCCCGTCGCGGACGGGCTCGCCCTGTTCGACGCGGCGCTCGCCGCACCGGAGGAGACCTCGCTGGTACCGGTCCGCCTCGACCTCGCCACGCTGCGCGGACGCGGCGGCGAGCTGCCCGCCGTACTGCGCGACCTGGTCCGGGTCCCGGCGGCCCGGCGTACCGCCCGCAGCGCCGACCCGGCCGCCGGGCCGCCCGCCCTGGACCGGCTCGCCGCGCTCTCCGACGCCGAACTCGTGGACCTGGTACGCGGCCACGCCGCCACCGCCCTCGGCCACAGCGGCCCGGAACGGGTGGACCCCGAACACGCCTTCAGCGAGATCGGCTTCGACTCGCTCACCGCCGTGGACTTCCGCAACAAGCTCAACGCCGCCACCGGCCTGCGGCTGTCCGCCACACTGGTCTTCGACTACCCGACCCCGCGCGCCCTGGCCGCCCACATCAGGGCCAAGGCCGTGGGCGCCGCGCCCGCCGCCCCGGCCCCCGTCGCGGTGGCCACGGACGACGACCCGATCGCGATCATCGCGATGAGCTGCCGGTACCCCGGCGGTGTGCGCAGCCCCGAAGACCTCTGGCGGCTGGTTTCCGACCAGGTGGACGCGATCTCCGGCTTCCCCGCCGATCGGGGCTGGGACCTCGACGGGCAGGGCGGCTTCCTGCACGACGCGGCCGACTTCGACGCGGGCCTGTTCGGCATGGGCCCCAGGGAGGCCCTGGGCACCGACCCGCAGCAACGGCTGCTGCTGGAGGCGACCTGGGAGGCGTTCGAGCGGGCCGGGATCGATGCGCACGGGCTGCGCGGCAGCCGGACCGGCGTGTTCGCCGGGGTGATGTACCACGACTGGGCCAGCCGCCTTCGCGAGGTGCCCGACGAACTCGCCAACTACCTCGGCAACGGCAGCCTGGCCAGCGTGGTGTCGGGGCGGGTTTCGTACACGTTCGGGCTGGAGGGTCCGGCGGTGTCGGTGGACACGGCCTGTTCGTCCTCGCTGGTGGCGCTGCACCTGGCGGCGCAGTCGCTGCGGCAGGGGGAGTGCTCGCTGGCGCTGGCCGGTGGGGTGACGGTGATGGCCACGCCTGATTCGTTCGTGGAGTTCGCCCGCCAGGGCGGGCTCGCCTCGGACGGGCGGTCGAAGTCCTTCGCGGGTACGGCGGACGGGGTGAGCTGGTCCGAGGGCGTGGGCGTGCTCGTACTTGAGCGGCTGTCGGACGCCCGGCGCAACGGGCACGAGGTACTGGCGGTGCTGCGTGGCTCGGCGGTGAACCAGGACGGGGCCTCGAATGGCCTGACCGCGCCGAACGGGCCTTCGCAGGAACGGGTGATCCGGCAGGCGCTGGCCAATGCCCGCCTGGATACCTCTGAGGTCGATGTGGTCGAAGCGCATGGGACCGGGACGACCTTGGGCGACCCGATCGAGGCGCAGGCGTTGCTTGCCACGTATGGGCAGGGGCGGTCTGTGCCTCTGCATCTGGGGTCGATCAAGTCGAACATCGGGCACACGCAGGCCGCTGCCGGTGTGGCGGGTGTGATCAAGATGGTTTTGGCGATGCGGCACGGGATGCTTCCCGCCACTTTGCATGTAGATGAGCCGACTCCCCATGTGGACTGGTCGGCGGGCGCGGTGGAGCTGCTGACCGAGCCTCGCGAATGGCCTGACGTGGACCGGCCTCGTCGGGCGGCGGTGTCGTCGTTCGGGATCAGCGGGACGAACGCGCACGTCATCATCGAGCAGGTCCCGGAAGCGGAGGTCGTCGAGTCGCAGCCGTCCGGTGTGGTTCCGCTGATCGTGTCGGCGCGGAGTGAGGCGGGGCTGCGCGAGCAGGCCGTACGCCTGGCCGAGCACCTGCGTGCCCGTCCCGAGCTGGAGATCGCCGACGTGGCGGTTTCGCTGACGGCGCGGGCGGCGTTGGAACGGCGTGCGGTGGTGGTCGCCGGGGACCGTCAGGCGTTGATCGACGGCCTGGACGGGCTGGTCCCGGGTGCCGAGCCGGTGGGCGGCCGGACCGGGATGCTGTTCTCGGGTCAGGGGTCCCAGCGTCTGGGGATGGGCCGGGAGCTGTACGAGACCTTCCCTGTGTTCGCGGCTGTGGTGGACGAGGTCTGCGGGGTGGTCGATCAGGTTTTGGGTCGGCCGCTGTGCGAGGTGATGTGGGGCACCGATGCTTCGGCTCTGGAGCAGACCGCCTATGCCCAGTGCGGGCTGTTCGCCCTGCAAGTCGGCCTGTATCGGCTCGTGGAGTCCTGGGGCGTGGTCCCGGATGCGGTGATGGGTCACTCCATCGGTGAGCTGGCCGCCGCGCACATCGCCGGTGTGTTCTCGCTTCAGGACGCGGCGGCGCTGGTCGCGGCCCGGGGCCGGTTGATGCAGGCCCTCCCCGAAGGCGGGGCGATGCTCGCGGTCGCCGCCGCCGAAGCCGATGTCGCTCAGGCGATAGGCGGACTCGATCTGTCGATCGCGGCGGTGAACGGCCCTTCGGCCGTGGTGGTCTCCGGGGATCGCCAGGTCTTGGAGGAGTTCGTCGCCGGGGTGGAGTGGCGGTGCCGCTGGCTGCGGGTTTCGCACGCGTTCCATTCGGCGCTGATGGACCCGATGCTGGAGGCTTTCGCTCAGGCCGCGGCCCGGGTGACGTACGCGAGCCCGCGCATCCCGCTGATCTCGAACGTGTCCGGGACGTGGGCGGGCCAGGAGGTGTGCTCGCCGGAGTACTGGGTCGAGCATGTCCGCCGCACGGTCCGGTTCGACGATGGCGTGGCCGCGATGGCGGCCGATGGTGTGACCCGCTTCGTGGAGATCGGCCCCGATGGCGTGCTCTCCGCCATGAACGAGGACCGGCTGTCCGTCCCGCTGCTGCGCAAGGACCGCCCCGAGATCGAAGCCCTCTGGTCCGGCCTTGGCCGGGCCTGGGCCACGGGCCTGACCGTGGACTGGAAGCAGGCGCTCGCGGGCCGGGGCCGCCGGGTGGATCTCCCGACCTACGCCTTCCAGCGCGAGCGCTACTGGCTGAACACCGGCGGCGGTACCGGTGACCCCGCCTCCCTCGGACAGACCCCGGCCGAACACCCCCTGCTCGGTGCCGTGATCACCCTGCCCGGCACCGGCGGCGTGGTCCTGACCGGCCGTCTGTCGGTACAAGATCAGCCCTGGCTGGCCGACCACACCGTACTCGGCCAGGTCATCCTCCCCGGCACCGGTTTCGTCGAACTCGCCCTCCAGGCCGCCGCCCAGCTCGACTACGACACCATCGAAGAACTGACCCTGCGCCTCCCCCTCGTCCTCCCCGAAACCCACGCCCGCGTGATTCAAGTGACGGTAGACGGCGAGCGCGGCGTCCAGGTGCACTCCCGCGCCGACGACGACACCACCTGGCTGCTGCACGCCTCCGGTACGCTGACCCGCTCCGCCCAGCCCTTCCCCGTGGACCTGACCACCTGGCCGCCGCCGGACGCCGCCCCCATCCCGGTGGCCGACGCCTACGCCCGGATGGCCGAACGCGGCTACGCCTACGGCCCGGTGTTCCAGGGCCTGCGGGCGGCCTGGCGGCGCGGCGAGGAGCTGTTCGCCGAGGTGGCGCTGCCGGAGGACGCGAGCGCCGGCCGCTACGGCGTTCACCCGGCGCTGCTGGACGCCGCGATGCACGTCGATCTCCTGGAGGACGGCCCGACCCTGCTCCCGTTCGTCTGGAACGGCGTCACTCTGCACGCCCCCGGCGCGGGCGCGCTGCGCGTGCGGCTGGGCCGCCTGGACGGCGATGAGCTGACGTCCATCCATGTGGCCGACTCGTCCGGTGCGCCGGTGGCGTCGGTGACCTCGCTGGTGTCGCGCGCTGTGTCGGCCGAACAGCTCGGCCCGGCGCACGGCGGCTCGCTGTACGGGATCGAGTGGCGTACCGTGCCGCTCCCGGCCCGACACGCGCACGACGTCGTCATCGCCAGGGCCCCGGAACACTCCGGCGACCTGCTGGACCGCACCCACGCCCAAGCCCGCGATACGCTCGCGCTGCTCCAGAACCGCCCGGCCGGTGAACGCAGCCTGGCGGTGGTGACCCGCCACGCGGTCGCCGTCCGCCCGGACGAGACGGTGGACGGCTTGGACCAGTCGCCGATCTGGGGGCTGGTGCGGGCGGCGCAGGCGGAGATGCCGGGCAGGTTCGTGCTGGTGGACACCGATGGCAGCGCGGCGTCGGAGCAGGCGCTGGTGGCGGCGGTCGCGGCGGGCGAGCCGGAACTGGCGCTGCGCGAGGGGCAGGCGTACGTACCCCGCCTGACCCGCATGCCCGACCCCGGCGCCACGCCACAGGGCGACCTGCCGTGGCCGGGCACGGTGCTGGTCACCGGCGGCACCGGCGGGCTGGGCGCGCTGGTGGCCCGGCACCTGGTGGCCGAACGCGGCGTACGTGACCTGCTGCTGGCCAGCCGCCGCGGCCTGGACGCCCCCGGAGCGGCCGGCCTGCGCGACGAACTCGAAGCCCTCGGCGCGAACGTCGAGATCGCGGCCTGCGACGCGGCCGACCGGGAGGCGCTGGCCGCGCTGCTGAAGGGCCGTGACCTGAGCGCGGTCGTCCATGTGGCGGGGGTCGCGGACAGCGGCGTGCTCGGCACGCTCGACGCGGCGGGCCTGGCATCAGCGCTGCGCCCCAAGGCCGACGCCGCCTGGCACCTGCACGAGCTGACCCGCCACCTGGACCTGCGGGCGTTCGTGCTGTTCTCCTCGGCGGGCGGCCTGGTACTGGCCGCGGGCCAGGCCACGTACGCCGCCGCCAACGTCTTCCTGGACGCCCTGGCCCAGCACCGCCGTGCCGCGGGGCTGCCCGCGCAGTCGCTGGCCTGGGGCATGTGGGAGGTGAGCACCGGCCTCGGCGGCGAGCTGACCGACGCCGACCTGCGCCGGATGCGGCGGCTCGGCCTGCCCGCGCTCCCGGCGCGCGACAGCCTGCGCCTCCTGGACGAGGCGCTGGACGCGGGCGCGGCGGTCGTCGTACCGGTCAAGCTGGACCAGGCGGCGCTGCGCGCCCGTACCGACGAGCTTCCGGCGCTGCTGCACGGGTTCGCCCGGGTCGCGCCGCGCCGGGCCGCCGAACCCGAGTCCGGCCCTGACCTGGGGGAGCGGCTGGCCGGTCTGACCGGCCCCGAGCGCGATCGGCTGCTGCTGGACCTGGTGCGCGGCCAGGCCGCCGCCGTACTCGGGCACGGCGGCCCCCAGGACATCGACCCGCTGCGCGGCTTCCTGGAGATGGGGTTCAACTCGCTGACCGCGGTCGAACTGCGCAACCAGCTCGTCGGCGCGACCGGGCTGAGCCTGCCCGCCACGCTGGTGTTCGACCGGCCCACCCCGTCGGCCATCGCCGCCTACCTCGGCGGCCGGTTCACCACGAGCGTGTCCGTGAGTCTCGACGAGGAGATCGACAAGCTGGAGTCCGCGCTGTCCGCGGCGGCCGGGGACGAACGGGCCAGGGCCGCCGCCCGGCTGCGCGCGCTGGCGTCTCAGTGGGGCGGCGACGATCTCGCGGACGCCACCGCCCAGGACTTGTTCGACATTCTCGACGAAGAACTCGGCACCTCGAATTAGGGGGCCTTTCAGGGGCGTTTTAGGGGGCTTCGCCGCGCGAAGCCCGTGCAAAGGTAAGCCAGGCACATGAAATGTTGTAGGGGAGACCGTTTATGTCAGATCAACGCGTTCCCGTGCTCATCGTCGGGGCCGGTCTGTCCGGCTTGTCGACGGCGACGTTCCTGGGGCTGCACGGCGTGCCGGCCTTGGTGGTGGAGCGGCACCCGACCACTTCCCAGCACCCGAAGGCGTACGGCCAGTACCCGCACGTCATGGAGGCGCTGCGGCTCGCCGGGCTGGAGCGGCGCTACCTTGAGGCGTCGGTGCTCCAGGACGTGCGCATCATGATCGGCGTCTCCATGGCGGGCCCGATCTTCCACACGATCGACGAGGCCCTGTGGCCGGACCTGAGCGCGCTCACCACCGCGGCGTGGGGCGGCGCGGGCCAGGACAGGTCCGAGCCGATCCTCGCCGACCGGGCCCGTGAGCTGGGCGCGACGATCCGGTTCAGCACCGAGGTGGTCTCCTTCGAGCAGGACGACGAGGGCGTCACCGTGGTCCTCCGTGACATCCCCACCGGGGAGCGGAGCACGGTACGCGCGGACTACCTGGTCGCGGCGGACGGCCACCGCGGCGGCATCCGCGGGCGGCTCGGCATCGGCGGCCACGGCCGTGGCCTGCTGCACCGGCTGATGGACGTCCACTTCGAGGCCGACGTGCCCGCCGACCTGCCCGCGTCCGGGCATGTGCTGATGCACCTGCAGAACCCGGAGCTGCCCGGCGGGTACGGCGACCTGGGCAACCCGGAGCAGCTCAACCGGTACCTGTTCGGCGTCCGGCTGGACGAGCGGACCCAGGCCGAGGACCTGACCGAGGAGCGCTGGCTGGAGCTGATCAGGATCGCCGTCGGCGTCCCCGACCTGCCGGTGAAGCTGACCCGCAGGGGCGAGGAGCCGGTCGAGATCCGGCACTGGATCGCCGACCGGATCAGGGACGGCCGGGTGTTCCTGGTCGGCGACGCCGTGCGCATCGTGCCGCCGAACGGCGGCTTCGGCGGCAACACCGCCGTCATGGACGGCTTCTACCTGGCGTGGAAGCTCGCCATGGTGGTCAACGGCCAGGCCGGGCCGGGGCTGCTGGACAGCTACGAGCCCGAGCGCTACCCCTACGCCGAGACCATCGCGGCGCACGGCCTGGCCGCGTTCCTCCGCGCCGAGGGCCAGGAGCTGGGCGAGGACGCCATGCAGGCCGACCCCGACCCGGTCTCCCAGCTGTACTTCGGCTACCGCCACATCAGCGACGCCATCGTCCGCGAGGCCGATGACGACGGCGCGCCCATGGAGAACCCGGAGCGGCCCACGGGTCGTCCCGGCTCACGCGCCCCGCACGTCCCGCTCGTCAAGGACGGCGCCGACATCTCCTCCATCGAGCTGCTGGGCAGGTCGTTCGTGCTGCTCACCGGCGCGGAGGGGGAGCCGTGGGCCGCCGCCGCGGCGCAGGCCGCGGCCGAGCTGGGCATCGAGCTGGCGGTCCACCGGATCGGCGGCGACGGTGGCCTGACCGATCCGGCGAACACGTGGGCGACGACCTACGGCGTCACCGAGTCAGGCGCGACGCTGGTCAGACCGGACTTCTACGTTGCCTGGCGCTCGCGCGACGCGAGCGGGACCACCGAACTGACCGGCGCCCTGCGCGCTGTTCTCGACCGCTGACCTCCGCGCCGGGAGCGGCCGCGTCTTGATGCCCACCGGCGGCGGCCCTCCCGGCTGGAACAGCATGGGAAGGTCACTGCGCCCGTTGACGCCGAGCTTGCGGTAGATCCGGGTCAGATGCTGCTCGACCGTGCTGACCGTGATGAACAGCTTCCCGGCGATCTCCCGGTTGGTGTGCCCGGCCGCGGCCAGGGAGGCGACCCGCTGCTCGGCGTCGCTGAGCGCGCGGGCGCTCCTGCCGATCTCGTCCGTGGCCGGCGCGTCCGGGTCCGTGCCGAACGGGATCGACCGGCGCAGCCGTTCGGCGTGGCAGCCGCTGGCGACGCTGTCGGCCATGTTCCCGGTCAGCCGGGCCCTGGCCGCGTCGCCGAGCCGGTCGAAGGCGTGCGTCAGGTCGGTCAGGGCGTAGGCGAGTTCCAGCCGGTCGCCGGAGTCCTGGAGCAGCTTGACGGCCTCCGACAGCAGTTCGGGCCGGTCGGCGGGTTCGCTGGTCGCGGCCATCACGCGCAGCGTGTTGCCGCGCACCCGCGGCGACTCCCCGCCGGGCAGTCCCACCTGCTCCTGGATCAGCTTGCGCGCCCGCTCCGGCTCGCCGATCTTGAGGTACGCCTCCGCGGCTCCCGACCGCCACGGCACCAGCGCCGGGGTGTCCAGGCCCCATTCCCGCATCAGCCGCCCGCACAGCAGGAAGTCCCGCAGGGCGACGTGGACGTGGTTGGTGGCCAGGTAGTAGCGGGCGCGGGCGTACAGGTAGTGCAGGCCGTACCGGGTCTGGAAGATGGCCTCGGGCACCCGCTGGCGCAGGTGCCGCATGGTCACCTCGTGCTTGCCCATCTCGGTCGTGGCGTGCAGCAACGGCGTGACCAGCACACCGATCCACACCCCCCACGCGCGCGGCGGCAGGATGCGCAGCGCCTTGTCGGCGTACTCCTCCGCCTTGGCCAGGTCGCCCTGGCGCAGCGCGATCTCGGCCTGGAAGGCGGTGATCAGCGCCCGCCAGGTGGGGGAGCGGCGCCGGGTGGCCATCTCGTACAGGTGGTCGGCCCACGGCATGGCCAGGTCGGTGCGGTCGGCGTAGATGAGCGTGAACAGGGCGGACTCCACCGTGTCCACGTCGGTGCCGTCCAGGTGCGAGGAGCGCAGGACCTCCTCGGCGCGGCGCAGCACCTCCTCCTTCGGGCCCTCCTTGAGCACCGTGGTCAGGGCGGTGGCCGCCTGCATGTGCAGGCTGGCCGAAGCCGGTGCGGTGCCGGCCACCGGCACGGAGGCCAGCCGTACGTGCGTGAGCATCGCCGGGTACGACGACCGCAGCCACTGCTGGGTGATCTCCAGTTCGGCCGCGTCGTCCTCGTCCAGTTCCTCGGCGGAGGCGGTCAGCCGCTTGAGCGCGTCCGCGGCTTCGTCCACGTTGCCGTGCCACAGCAGGTACCGGACCAGCTTGTGCATGTTGCGCGGCTCGGCGTTGTCCTCCTGGGCCGCGGTGGCGAGCGAGCTGACCAGCCGGGCGGCGGTCGACGGGTTGAGCAGCCACTCGGCTCTGGCCAGCTGTTCGGTGAGCAGCGTGTCATCAGAGTTCTGGGCGGCCAGCCGCAGGCACTGCACGGCCAGTTCGAGCTGGTCGCTCAGCATGGCCTGCTCGCCCGCCTCGCGTAGCGCGTCCGCCGCCCACCCCGGCCGGGCGTAGCCGGCCTCCACGAGGTGGGGGGCGATGGCCGTGGCGGCGACGCCCTCCCCGTAGAGCAGGTGCGCGGCGCGTACGTGCAGGTCGTTGCGCTCCTGCGGGTACAGCTCGTTGAGCACCGCGACCCTGGCCACCTCGTGGCGGAAACTGGGGCCGCCCGGCGCGGCGTCCGCCAGGCCGGTCGTCACCAGCGCCTCCACGGCCCGATCGACCAGGTTGGCGTCCATGTCGAGCAGCGTGGCGATCCGCTCGGCGGTGGCGTTGCCGGCGAGGATCGCGATGGCCCGCGCGACCTTGCGCACGGAGGGGTCGTTGCGGTGCAGCAGCGCCACCACCGCGCGCGAGAAGTTGTCCCCGACCACCGGTTCCGTCGGCTCGACGCCGATCGCGAGCGCCGCCCGGCAGTCCGCGATCAGGGCGTTGACCAGGATGAAGCTGCCCCCGCTCAGTTCGTGACAGCGTACGCCGAGGTGGTCGCCGGCCCTTTCCCCGAGGGCTTGGACCACCATGTCGGCGACCGTCTCCGGAGAGAGCGGGCCCAGTGTGAACCGCCGTGCGTAGGAGTGCCACGGCAGGTCGATGTCGAGCAGCGAGTTGACGCCCGGCTGCTCGGTCGCGGTGAAGACCACCATGATTCCGGCCGTCCGCAACCGTCGTACCAGGTAGAAAAGGAGCTGGATGGACGGCGCGTCGGCGTGGTCGAGGTTGTCGACGATGATCAGTAGCGGTCGCCGCTGGGCGACCCGCAGCAGCGGCAGCCAGAAGCCGTGCGCGATGCGCAGCCACCCGTCGGCCGACGGCGGCTGCTCCAGCATCTGGGCGGTGGCGGCCATCTGGGCCGCCGCCGCCATCTCATCCTGAATCCGGGCCGACTCGACCGAATCGGTGTTGACCAGAGTCAGGTTGTGGTAAATCTGTCCTGCCACGCTGAGCGGCAGGGACTTCTCTGACAATGAGCAGACCGCGCTCAGGCAAGTGACATCGAGCGCCGCGGCGTGCTCCATGAGAGCGTCCGTCAGCGCAGTCTTTCCACAGGCCGCCGGTCCCGTGATCACGGCGATGCGGCCCTGTCCCCCATTGATGCACTCCCCGAGCAGCTCTGCTAGTGCGGTTAAGACGTGTTGCCGGTCCCTGGGCAGCACTGATACCCCTAGTTGTCTGTTACAGCACAACGCTTGGCCAAGGTTGATGTTTCCCCGTTTGACAGATTGATGAAATGTTAAGGTCGCGAAGCATAGGGCTGCGCGTCTGATATGGCCCCGTTCGGAGAAACCCCCCTTCCGCTGCAGGCTATTTGACGGCAGAAAAGGCCGCAAGGCCCACTGTGCGGGTCCCCTCAATCAGGGGTCCCCTATCACTTTCTGTCAATATCCCGTCACGTTCGGTGGTCGAATCACCTATGCCCGCACGCCGAAGGCCCGTCCCCGGCGGGTGCCGGCGGACGGGCCGTCGCGGTAGGGGTCAGTCCACGGTGTGATCCAACTGTAGGCCGCGCGCGGCCGAGAGCGCCTGCCAAAGGCGAGCCGGAGTCGCAAACGTCTGCACGGTCAGCAGCTCGTCGCGGAAGCGTGCTTCGTACACATGTTCAAGCGATGTCAGCAGTTCGACGATGCCGAGCGAGTCAAGACCGAGGTCGCGCAGCTCGGCATCGGCCGAAAGCGCCTCGTCGGGCGCGAGAAAGGGCAGGTAAGGGCGCAGGATTCCTTCAAACCGCGCATCCCATGCAGGCAGCATGTGAGTGATCCTCGGGTCGGCCGGTATTCCTCCCAAAATAATCTCGCAGCGCCTCGGGAAATAACCCCAGACCGCACCCCAGAAAAAACGGGCCCGGGGTATGGGGTCACTAGGGGCTTCGTCGCGGAAGGGATGGGCCTAGCCTTTTCGTGAGGGATTCTCTATTTGCAGAATGCGAGTAAACCCGATGACCGAGGCACGCTTCATCCACTCGCTGCTCGACGAGGCCGCGGCGGCCGGACCGGCGAGCACCGCGGTCCGCGACGCGTCAGGGGCGTGGAGCTACGCGCGGTTGCGGGAGCTGAGCCACGCCGCGGCCGTCTGGCTCCAGACCCACGGCGTACGGCCGGGCGACCGCGTTCTCGTCCAGTTGCCGAGTGAGCGCGAGGCCGTCGCCCTGCTGTACGGGACCTCCCGCGCCGGAGGCGTCCACGTACCGATCAACCCGGCGATGAAGGCGTTCCACCTCGGCCCGGTCATCGAGAACGCCGAACCCCGGCTGATCATCGCCGCCGACGCCAGGGCAGAGGAGCTGTCCAGGCTCGGCGACGTCCCCGTCCACCCGATCGGGCGGGTCTGGGCCGAGGTCGAGGCGCTGGCCGCCCAGGCCGCCCGCGCCGAGCCGCCGCCCGGCCTGGACCCTGGGGCCATCGCCGTGCTCATCTACACCTCGGGCAGCACGGCCGCGCCGAAGGCCGTGGTGTGCCCGCACGCGCAGGTGCTGTTCGCCACCGAGGCGATCACGAGCGAGCTGGGCTACCGCGCCGACGACGTGGTGTTCTGCCGGTTCCCGCTGTCGTGGGACTACGGCCTCTACAAGGTGCTGATGACCTGCGCGTCCCGCTCGCAGATCGTGCTCGCCGACGGCGAGTCGGACCTGCTGCTGCTCAAGCTGATGCGCGAGTGCGGCGCGACCGTCGTACCGATCGTGCCGTCGCTGGCCGCCATGATCATCACGCTGTTGGGGCGGGAGGAGGAACCGCCGCCGCCGGTCCGGCTGTTCACCAACACCGGGGCCGCGCTGCCGCAGTCCACGATCGACGCGCTGCGCGCCGCGTTCCCCGGCGTGCGGGTGGTCCGGCAGTTCGGGCAGACCGAGTGCAAACGCATCTCGATCATGCCGCCCGAGGAGGACCGGGAACGCCCCCGCGCGGTCGGCCGCCCGCTGCCCGGCACCCGGGTGCTCATCCTCGGCGACGCGGGCGAGCCGGTGCCCACCGGCGAGGTCGGCGAGATCGTCGCCACCGGCCCGCACGTCATGCCCGGCTACTGGCGCAACCCGGAGATGACCGCCCGCTCCTTCCGCGCCGACCCGGCCACCGGCGAACCGCGCCTGCACACCGGCGACTACGGCTGGCTGGACGACGACGGCTACCTCTACTTCGAGGGCCGCCGCGACGACATGTTCAAACGCAAGGGGATCAGGATGAGCACGGTCGAGATCGAGGCCGCCGCGATGGACCTGCCCGGCGTACGCGCCGCCGCCGCGCTGCCACCGAACGGCGGCCGCGACCTCGCGCTGTGCGTGGAGACCGACCTCGCCCCGCACACCGTACTGCGCGAACTGGCCCGTCGGCTGGAACCGGCCAAGGTGCCCGCCACCTGCCACACCTTCGAGCAACTGCCGCTGTCGCTGCACGGCAAGAACGCCAGGGCCGAGCTCGCCGCGCTGATCGACGGCGGTGCCCGATGATCGAGCGCGCCGAGCTGGCCGAAGAGTACGGCACCCCGCTCTACGTCTATGACCTCGACCGGATCGCCGCCGCCCGGCGCGACCTGCGCGCCGCGCTGCCCGGCCAGGTCGCGATCTACTACGCCGTCAAGGCCAACCCGCACCCCGACGTGCTGCGCGCCATGCGCGAGGGCGACGGGCCGCCGTGCCGTACCGAGATCAGCTCCACCGGCGAGCTGGCCGCGGTGCTCGACGCCGGGTTCTCCGGCGGCGACTGCCTCTACACCGGCCCCGGCAAGACCACGGCCGAACTGCGCGAGGCCATCGGCCTGGGGGTGCGCACGTTCTCCGTGGAGTCCGCCGGCGACCTGCGCCGGATCGGCGCGGTGGCGGCGCAGCACGGCGTGGTGGCGAACTGCCTGCTGCGCGTCAACAGCGCCTCCGCCGCGGCCACCACCAGCATCAGGATGACCGGCACCCCGTCCCAGTTCGGCTTCGACGCCGAGACCCTGGCCGCTGAGCTTCCCGAGCTGCGCGACGTCCCCGGGGTCCGCCTCGCGGGGGCGCACTTCTTCCCGCTGAGCAACGCCCGCGACGAGGAGAGCCTGATCGCGGAGTTCCGGCACACCATCGCGGGCGCGGCGCGGCTGCGCGAGGAGACCGGCCTGCCGATCGAGCTGCTGGACATCGGCGGCGGCTTCGGCGCCCCGTACGCGAACCCCGGGGAGCGGCCCGCCTACCCCAAGCTGCGTGACGAGCTGGAACGCGCGCTCGACGTCCACATGCCGCACTGGAGGGACGGCTCGCCGGAGATCGCGGTGGAGTCGGGGCGGCACCTGGTGGCCGACTGCGGCGAGCTGATCTGCCAGGTCGTCAACGTCAAGCGGAGCAGGGGCCGGACGTTCGTCATCGTGGACGCGGGCATCAACGCCTTCGGCGGCATGTCCGGCCTGGGCCGCCTGCTGCCGCCGTCGGTGGGACTCTCCCACCCCGGCGGGCCCTCCGCCGGGACCGCCACGATCGTCGGGCCGCTGTGCACGCCCGGCGACGTGATCGGCCGGGAGGTCGAGATGCCGCCGGTCGAGCCCGGCGACATCATCGCGATCCCCAACACCGGCGCGTACGGCGTCACCTCCAGCCTGCTCATGTTCCTGGGGCGGCCCGCGCCGGTGGAGGTGGCGGTACGCGGCGGCGCGGTGGTGTCGGCGTCCCGGCTCGGCCACCACCGTGTCCGGCAGGGGGGCGGATGAGCATCGAACCGGCGGGCCGCGCACGCCCGCCGGACGGTTCCACGCGTACGGCGATCGTCACCACCTTCGCCTCCGACGCGCACACCTGGAACCTGGTCTTCCTGCAGTTGCTGCTGGAGGAGGCGGGCTTCGAGGTGACCAACCTGGGGCCGTGCGTACCGGATGAGGAACTGATCGAGCAGTGCCTGCGCCGCCGCCCCGACCTGCTGGTCACCAGCAGCGTCAACGGCCACGGCTACCAGGACGGGATCCGCCTGATCAAGAAGCTCCGGACCGTCGCCGAGCTGGAGGAGCTGCCCGTGGTGATCGGCGGCAAGCTCGGCATCAACGGCGCGAGCTACGTGGAAGAACTCGTGACCGCCGGATTCGACATGGTCTTCGAGGACGGCACCGCGGCCTTCCACAAGCTGTTGAAGACAGGAGATGCGATGAAGAGAGTCGCGCCCGGCGAACGCGTGCCCACCACGGTGGACGAACTGCCGCGCGAGGGCATGCGTGAGCGGGTCACCGAACTGGAACTGGTACGCGAGAGCGTCCACCGCGGCCCCGACCCCGCCGCCACCGAACGGCAGCACGCCAAGGGCAAGCTGACCGTCAGGGAACGCCTGGACATCCTGCTCGACCCCGGCACGTTCATGGAGGTCGAGGCGCTGCGCAGGCACCAGGCCACCGGCTTCGGCCTGGAACGCCGCCGCCCGCACACCGACGGGGTCGTCGCCGGCTGGGGCCGCGTCCACGGGCGCGAGGTGATGGTGTACGCCCACGACTTCCGCATCTTCGGCGGCGCGCTCGGCGCGGCCCACGCCGAGAAGATCCACAAGGTGATGGACCTCGCCGCCGCCGCCAAGGTCCCGCTGATCAGCCTCAACGACGGCGCGGGCGCGCGCATCCAGGAGGGCGTCACCGCACTGGCCGGGTACGGCGGCATCTTCCAGCGCAATGTGCGCATGTCGGGTGTCATCCCGCAGATCAGCGTCATGCTCGGCCCGTGCGCGGGCGGCGCGGCCTACTCGCCCGCGCTCACCGACTTCGTCTTCATGGTGAACGGCACCTCCCAGATGTTCGTCACCGGCCCGGACGTCGTACGGGCCGTCACCGGCGAGGACATCACCCACGACGCGCTGGGCGGCGCGGAGGTGCACGGCACCCGCACCGGGGTCGCCGGGTTCGTCTACGACGACGAACGGACCTGCCTGAACGACGTCCGCTACCTGCTGTCCCTGCTACCGGCCAGCAACCAGGAACTACCGCCGTCCGTCCCGGCCGCCGACCCGCCGGACCGGCGCAACGACGTACTGCTCGACCTGGTGCCCACGGACCCGGCCCAGAGCTACGACATGGCCGAGGTCATCGCCGAGATCGTGGACGACGGGGAGTTCTTCGAGTTCCACGAGGGCTGGGCGCCCAACCTCATCTGCGGCCTGGCCCGCTTCGACGGCCACGTGACCGGCATCGTCGCCAACCAGCCCCGGCACCTGGCGGGCGTGCTCGACATCAAGGCGTCGGAGAAGGGCGCCCGCTTCATCCAGATGTGCGATGCGTTCAACATCCCCCTCGTCAGCCTGGTCGACGTCCCGGGCTTCCTGCCGGGCACCGACCAGGAGCACGGCGGCATCATCCGGCACGGGGCCAAGCTGCTGTACGCGTACTGTGCGGCGAGCGTCCCGCGCATCCAGGTCATCGTCCGCAAGGCGTACGGCGGGGCGTACATCGTGATGGACTCCCGCTCGATCGGCGCCGACCTGTCGTACGCCTGGCCCACCAACGAGATCGCCGTGATGGGCGCGGAGGGCGCGGCCAACGTCATCTTCCGCAAGGACATCGCCGCCGCCCCCGACCCGGACCGCCAGCGGGCCATCCGCGTCGAGGAATACCAACGCACCTTCATGCACCCGTACTACGCCGCCGAACGCGGCCTCGTCGACGACGTCATCGACCCCACCACCACCCGCCCCACCCTCACCCGAGCCCTCTCCCTCCTCCGCGCCAAACACATCCCGGCCCCATACCGCAAACACGGCAACCCCCCCGCATGAGTGGGGAACCGGAGATCCGGATCGTGGCCGGGGACCCCACGCCTGAGGAGATCTGTGCCCTGATCTGCGCACTCACCCTCAACGCCGCCACCCCACCACCACCCGCACAAGCAGGGGAAATCCCGCCCACCCCACCCTCTGCACGACCGCCCGCCGTACCGGCCAGAGGACGGCCACCCGCCTGGGTCACGACGCCCCCGTCCCCTTGGCCGCCACCCCACACCCCACCGGTCCCGCCTGTTCCCGGCCGCTGAGGGTCGGGCGGTAAATACGTTGCGTAGTCGCCGGCGCGCTGGCTAGCGTGGTGGGCATGGCACACCTGCAGATCTACACGCGGATCCGCCACAGCCGGGCTCTGGCTCGTCAGCGGACGCGATGACCTGACGGCGTCCGCGCGCGCCCAGGGCCCTTTGAGACACATTCGTGCTCAAGGACCCGAAAGGGCAGTGCTGTGGCGCAGAACTACGCGCACGGAAACTATTCACACACCCAGAAGAACGCCAGGAACCGTGGTGGCGGCCGCTCGTCCGTGGATCGGGCGCGGCGTACGTTCTCACAGAATTTCCTGGTCGATCGGCATGCCGTCGAGCTGATGGTCAAGGCCGCCGCGCCCGAAGGGCTGGTCTTGGAACCGGGGCCGGGCGAGGGCGTGCTGACCTTCGCGCTGGCCGAGGCGGGCGCGCGGGTGGTCGGTCATGAGATCGACCCGAGGCTGGCCGGGCGGCTGGCCTCGCGCACGCGTACCGATCCCCGGATCGAGGTGGTCAGGGGCGACTTCACGGCGGCGCGGTCGCCGCGCGAGCCGTTCGCGGTCGTGGGGAACATCCCGTACGGGGTGACCTCCAAGATCGTGGACTGGTGCCTGCGGGCGCCGGAGCTGACGTCGGCGACGCTGCTGACGCAGCTGGAGTACGCGCGCAAGCGCACCGGCGACTACGGCCGGTGGAGCCTGGTCACGGTGGAGTCGTGGCCGTGGTTCGACTGGAAGCTCGGCGACACGGTGGGCCGGGAGAGCTTTCGCCCGGTGCCCGCCGTCGATTCGGCGATCCTGCGCATCGAGCGCAGGCCCGAGCCGCTGGTGGGCGACCGCCGTTCCTATCAGGAACTCGTCGAGCTGGGCTTCGGCGGGGTGGGCGGCTCGGTACGCGCGTCGCTGAAACGCCGCTACTCCGGCGTGGACGCGGCACTCGAAGCGGCCGGAGTGGCCCGCGACACCGTCGTGGGCCACGTCCACCCCGGCCAATGGATCACCTTGTGGCGGCGCCTGTGCCGCTGACCGCCCCGGCGGCTCGCCCCAGCGAGCCGCCGGGCCCCGGCACCGAGCCTGGTGGGCGTGCGTTTTGAGGCTCACCCGCCGACGCGTTCGGTGACGACGTTGAGGCGCTCTTCGAGGTGTGTGCGGGCGTCCTCGGCATTGCCTCCGGCTACGGCGATCATGGCGATTCCCGCAGTGACGATCACGTCGGCGAGTTCCTTCTGTACGTCCTCGCGAGTGCCGTAGACGCCTTTGCGGGGGTTTCGGCCAGTGACGCCGA
The DNA here is from genome assembly GCF_003315795.1 of Spongiactinospora rosea. Classification (GTDB taxonomy): domain Bacteria; phylum Actinomycetota; class Actinomycetes; order Streptosporangiales; family Streptosporangiaceae; genus Spongiactinospora; species Spongiactinospora rosea. The sequence goes on along the minus strand of NZ_QMEY01000002.1, from coordinate 346,873 downwards.
TGTACGCCTGTACGGCCTCGCCGAACTCCTCGGCGATGATGTCGGCCAGGAAGCCCGAGTGCAGGCGGGCGAGGTGATCCCACATGGTGACCGTGAAGCTGTCGCACTCCGCCTAGTCCCGTGGGCCTGTTCCGCCTGGTGAGGCGTCATTTGGCACGCCCTCGCGCGAGGGTCGGGCAGCCTCAAGTTCGGCGCTCAGCGTGCTCATGACGCCTGCGATGATCGACCGCGCCGAGGAGCCGTAGGAGGCGAGGGCGGCGAACCGCTTGAACGTGGCGTCATAGGTTTCGATCTCTTGCGGCTGCGCCAAATTCAACTCCGCGGAGACCGTTTCGACCTGCACGAGCCGATCGTCAAGAATGTGACGACGCAGCCACGGGGAGAGTCAAGGGGGTGTGCCCAGATGGCCGGCAACACAGCCACAACCGCCACACCGGGCACGGCCGGGTGGCCCGTACGCCTCCTGGAGAAGCGCCTTCCTGACCTGCCGACAGCGACTACGCCCCTCGCCTTGCGTGGCTGAGAGCCTTGTCGATCAGGCCGCCAAGGATTTGCAGCTCGCGTTTCTGTCGGTTGGCTTCCCGCTCCTCGTACTCGGCAATGACCTCGTGCAGGGTCTTGGTCTTCTCGGGGGTAAGGACGACCAGCTTCCCGTTGATCCACCGCAAGGCGACGCGTCCCGATACGGCCCAGTCTCGTGATGCCATGGCGGCCGGTCACATCCGTGTCCGGAATTCGTCGTACGCGCCGCGCCTGGCCTCCAGTACGAAACGGCTCCAGGAATCGCCTGTGGTGACGATGTAGGAGCGGGGCCCGGCTATCAGGTCGCCGATGTGCAACCTCAGCAGGTCTTTGTAGCGATCGGGTGCGAACTTGCCCTCCTTCACGGCCGTGAGCCACCGGGTGAAGTCCGTGCGCGAGACATGGACACCGGTGCTGGTCTCGTCGCAGTCATCCCATATCCGGAGCCATCCCCCGGTACCGATCTTGGCGATCTGGACCATCAGAGCCATTACGCGGCTCCCATCTCGAACCAGACCGCCCGCCGACTCGGCAGGTCCTGGTAATGACCCCACCGGCTAGCGATGTGATCGACGATGGCAAGACCACGGCCACCCATTGTGGACTCATCGCTCTCCATGACACGGGGTATGTGAGGTGAGCCGTCGTCGATCACCTCGACATGCGTCCAGGAGTCGAGTGCCACGATGACCAGGGTCACCCGACCGCCTTGGCCGCTTCTGGTGTGCCGGATGGCGTTGCTTACCAGCTCGGAGACCAGCAATAGGAGGTCATCCAAGATCAGGCCGTCGAGATCCTGGTGACGCTCCCATAGGGCACTGACGACGCGCCGGGCGTTGGCGATCTGATCCTGAGTCCCGGGGAAGGTGCATACCGTCCAAATCACATCGTTGTAGGCGTTTATGTCTAGCTGTGGTGAAATAGTCATTGTTGAACCTGCCGTTGTGTCGAAGCGGCTCGGGTTCCCACTTTGATCCAGGTCACAGGCTCGTGTCTTGAGCTATGCGCCGACAACTACCGACGAACTCTTGAGACTTTCGTGTGGGTCGCACGGCTCCTGTGCTAAGTAAGTGTTAGACGCACACTTGAGGAGGTCGAAGCGTGTCGGCGGAGCCCCCCGAATCCCTCGATCCTGCCGTGATGCGGTTCGCGGCTGAGCTGCGCAGGCTGCGGCGTGAGGCCGGCCTATCGCAGGCCCGAGTCGCGCACGCGTGCGGATGCTCAGCAAGCCTGGTTTCGAGTGTCGAACGAGGCGTCCGAATCCCACAGCCTGATTTTGCTGCCGCTCTCGATCGGCTGTTTGAACTAGACGTGCACTTCGTGCGCCTGGCTCGCCGCATCGCGCATCCGCAGACTGGCAGCCCTGAGTGGTACGCCCATTGGCTGGATGAGATCGAGCCCAACGCCGTGATACTCCGGACCTGGGATCCGCTGCTGGTTCCTGGCCTGCTCCAGACTGAGGCGTACGCGCGGGCGGTCTTCCTTGGCCGCTTCTCGATGCCCGAAACGCAGGTTGAAGAGCAGGTCACCGCCCGCATGGCCCGTCAGCAGATACTGAGCCGCGACGCCCCGCCAGACCTCTATGTACTGATGGACGAATGGGTGCTCAAGCGGCCCATCGGTGGCAGAGAGGTCATGTATGGTCAACTTCTCTACCTCGCGGCGGTTGCGCGGCGGCGGCGGGTAACCTTACAACTAGTCCCCTACGACACCGCTTGCACTGACGGCTTGTCGTCTTCCTTCATCATCGCCGAAGGCAAGGATGCGCCGACCACCGCGTCCATAGACTCCGCTGGCGAGGGTGAGGTATCCGCAAAGCCTGAAGTTGTTTCGCTGATCATAGATCGGTATGACAGACTACGGACACAGGCTTACTCGGCAAGTGAGTCACTTGAAAGGATCGAGGAAGCGGTACAGCTATGGAAGCCCGAGACCTGATCCACCCGAACCTCCCCGAGGCGGTGTGGAGGAAGAGTACTCACAGCGGCAACAATGGCGGCAACTGTGTCGAGGTTGCCTCCAACGTCCCCGGCGTCGTCGCGGTACGAGACAGCAAGAACCCCACCGGCCCGGCACTCCGCTTCACTCCTGACGAGTGGCGAACCTTCCTCACAAACATCAAAAGCGGCCAGACCCCCTAGCCGACACCCAGCCGACACCCCGCCAGGCCCCCATTTCTGTGAAATATGGGGGCCCGGCACTCCGCTTCACCCCCGATGAGTGGCGAACCTTCCTCAACGGCGGCCTTGGCGTTGGTGCTGGTAGGGGGTGGGTCAGAGGAGTTCCATGGTTCCTTCTTCGGATTCTTCGGGGTAGCTCAGTTCGCGTTCGACCTGTTCTTGCGCGAAGAATCTGACCAGCTCATGGAAGGTGTAGACGATCTCGTCGGCGTTCTGGGCGAGTACGCGCACGAAATGGTTCTCCACCAGGTGCAGGAGCAGACCGTCCACCATCTCCGAGTCGGACTGCTTTCCCTGGCGCAAGACACCCCGACGTACCTGTGCTACCTGGAGCACGATCAACTCGTCGCCGAGGCAGGGCAGGCACTCGTCGTGCTGGGTGAAGCCGCGACGGTCTACCGTAAGCAACTGCTCGGGGAGGCGATCGATCGACTCGCCTCAGCTGCACCTCTGAGGTCCCTGCGCGTCCGACCTGTTGGTCACCGCCACGTACCCGGCGCGCAGCAATGAACTTGTTCAGCATGTCCGAACCATTGTCCGCGTTGAGCTGTCCGCTCCCGATGGGAAGACGGTGGCTCCGGTGTTGAAGAGATGGGTCATCGTCTGGGACACCCCGGCCGAGCGTCTGGCCATGCTGCTCGCAGCAGCCATTGATCACATGTGTTTGCGACGACTCTGTCATATGCTCGATGTCGGGGGCCATCTCCCTTTCCGTAAACCCGGATTTGGACATACCGCCGACGCTGGCATAAACGGTACTACCGATATCTTTATTCTCATATACGTGGTCAATCCTCTCTATTTGGCGAGCCGGTTCTCCCGAAACGATGCTGCGAATCGTTGCTCGCCTTGACTCCCCTCGCGAGCATGCTAGAAGCTCAGGGAACGTACTAGCTCGTACACACCTGCACGTTAGGAGCACCAGATGACGCTACGGTTCTACGGGAAGGGCGGCAGCGAGCAGGAGAGCTGCCCATCGGTACATGTAGACGACGCCGATGGCAGTCTCGTCATCGTCGGATGGCCAGAAGAGGATCAGCGAGTGCTCGCCGAGATCGAGGCGGTGAGCCACATCGAGCCTCACGAACGAGCCTTCCGGGTGCCGAGGGAGCTGAAGAAGGCGCTGTGGGAGGCATGCGGTGGCAATGATCCACGTTTTGACTGAGCTATTTGCGCAGACTCGGCGATCAGTCACGCACCTGGAGATGCGTGACACGTACGGAATGAGTCGAGGATTCAGAGCATGGCGAGATGGGGCTCCGTTGGAGGAAATCGCCGAGTTCGACTTCTGGCGGCCCTGGAATCAGATGGTTCGCGGCCATGTAGAACGAGGGGTCGAGTTCCGAAGGGCTCGGGTCTTCTCTGAGCCCGCCAGCGACTTCATCAGATACGAGCACCTTGTCACCCCCTTCACCAATCTCACGGCCGGTGAGCATGTCCGGTGGCTCCCTCGGCCGCAGGCCCGGGACATCGCAGTGCCAGGCTGTGACTTCTGGCAGTTCGACGACGGCCTGGTGTGCTGGGTGTTTCAGAGCGGCGATGGCGATCCCGCTGGATACGAGACATCGGACGACCCGGCCGAGACCGAGCTGTGCTCAACCGCATTCCAGGCGGTGTGGAAGCGTGCTACCGACCACGCGGAGTTTCGGCTAGCCTGAACCGCGTTCCGCAATGGCAACATCACCCTCGTCCAGCGCCCGGCAGGCCCGCAAGGCGATCGCTGATCGTTTCCGCGAGATCCTTCGAGACGCCGGGTTCACCAACCGAGCCTTCGCAAGGCTCGCCGGCTGGCACGAATCGCGGGTCTCACGCATCCTTATCGGACGCACCCCTCCAACGGACGATGACATTCGTCTGTGGTGCACCATTTGCAAGGTTCCGCAGGAGATTCCGAACCTGATTGCGGCCTCTCGCAACGCAGAGAACGCCTACGTCGAATGGCGCCGTGTCCAACGAAGCCAGAAGCGAATGCAAGAACTCCGGCTGCCGCTTTACGAGGAGACGACTCTTTTCCGTTTCTACTGCGCTGGAGTCATTCCCTGGCCGTTGCAGACGCCGGCCTATATCCGGGAGGTCATCACGCGCTTCGACTCCTTCCACAACGCTGCTGCGAGCGACATTGAGGCGGCTGTGTGGGCGCGGGTGGCCCGTCGGCGCTTCCTTGAGCCTGGCGCTGGACGTCGCTGCGCGATGCTCGTTGAGGAGCAGGTTCTACGGCACCGCTTCACCGCCGATGACGAAGTGATGCGAGACCAGCTCAGGCATATGCTCATCGGTATGCGGCAACCGAACCTGTCGCTAGGCGTCATCCCTCTCGGAGCTCCTCGCCTACAGCGGCCGACCGAGACGTTCTCCATATACGACAAAGCTCGAGATCGGCGACGTGTGGGCCAAGATCGGACGGCTTCGCCCCGCGACCGCCCCGCCCGCCCCGGCTCGTCGCACGACGGCGTTCGCCGCCATGCGACGGCTCATGAGCGCGGACGCCACCCAGCGGGAAACCGCCGAGCCCGGCTGGTCAGAGCGAGTCGCCGCGTTCGAGGACGCCGGACGCGGCCTGGCACGCCTCGCGGCCGGTGGACGCTTGACCAGAGGCCTTCGTCAGGTCCTCGCCCACCATGCGATCTTCGCGTTCAACCGCGCCTCCGTACCCGTGGCCGAGCAGGCAGCGGCGGCCTGGCTGGGCCGGTACGCCGCCTTCGGAGGCGACACCGACATGTCCGCCCCCCGGTCCTCACTCGCGACCCCTTTCACAAGGATGGAGAGCACCATCACGACAACGGCCGACCCCACGCAACTGCGCGAGGCGATGGTGGCCAGGTTCACCACCTCAGGCCACCTGCGCACTCCGGCGATCACCCAGGCGTTCCGCGACGTCGAGCGCCACCGGTTCATCCCGGACGCTGACGTCTACAGCGCGTACGCCGACGACGCCGTGCCGATCAAGCACGACCCCGGCGGTGAGATGATCTCCTGCATCTCCGCGCCGTCCATCGTCGCCATCCAGCTGGAACAGCTTGACGCCCGGCCCGGCCACAAGGTCCTGGAAGGCGGGGCCGCCACCGGCTACAACGCCACGCTGCTGGGCCGCCTGGTCGCTCCCGGCGGCCACGTGTGGACCGTGGACGTGGACGCCGACCTCGTCGGCACCGCCCGCCGGCACGTGATCGAAGCCGGGATCCGGAACGTGGACGTGGTCCTGGCCGACGCCGCGGCGGGACTGCCGCAGCATGCCCCGTTCGATCGGATCCAGTTCACCGTGGGCGCCGGCGACGTCCCGCTCACCGTCCTCGGCCAGCTCGCCCCCGGCGGCCGTATGGTCCTGCCGATGCGGATCCGCGGCAGCATCAGCCGCTCCTTCGCCTTCGAGGACAACGGCGACGGCACCTGGCGGACGGTCTCCTGCGAGATGGCCACGTTCATCCCGCTGCGCAAGGGCATCGGCGACGACCTCTACATCCGGATCCCGATCACGGGCGAGGGCAACGTCCGGCTGGAAACCTTCAGCGAGCAGCTCGTCGACCGCGCGGCGATGCCGGCCATCCTGGACGCGCCCATCCGAAGTATCTACACCGGCGTGAAGTTCCGGCAGGGCTCCAACTGGGAGTGGCTGTACCTGTGGCTGGCGTGCGTCCTGCCCAACGGCCTGTCCCGGATGCCCGGCCGGCGGCCCGGGTTCGACCCGCACTTCGGGTGGGGTTCCATGGCCGCGCTCGACGGCGAGCACCTGGCGTACCTGACCGTCCGCGAAGGCGAAGACGACCAGGGCCGGTTCTGGGAGATCGGTGTCATCGGCCACGGCATCCATCCCGCCCTGCTGGCCGAGCAGGTCGTGGAAGCGATCCGCGAATGGGACCGCGACCATGGTGGCCAGGCCCCGCCGCCCACCTTCCGGATGGCCACCAGCAGTGCCCGCGACCTGCTGAAGGCCGACGACCCGCGCTTCGTCATCGACAAGACCAACAGCCGTCTCGTCGTGGACTGGCCGTAGAAAGAGCAGCGTGATGATCCCTGCGATCGCCCGCCGGATCCCGCTGGTCTGCGGCCAGACCCCCTAGCCGACACCCAGCCGACACCTCGCCAGGCCCCCATTTCTGTGAAATATGGGGGCCCGGCACTCCGCTTCACCCCCGATGAGTGGCGAACCTTCCTCAACGGCGGCCTTGGCGTTGGTGCTGGTAGGGGGTGGGTCAGAGGAGTTCCATGGTTCCTTCTTCGGATTCTTCGGGGTAGCTCAGTTCGCGTTCGACCTGTTCTTGCGCGAAGAATCTGACCAGCTCATGGAAGGTGTAGACGATCTCGTCGGCGTTCTGGGCGAGTACGCGTACGAAATGGTTCTCCACCAGGTGCAGGAGCAGGCCGTCCACCATCTCCGAGTCGGACTGCAGCAGCTTGGCCACGCCGTGCGCGGTGAAGACCGGGCTGGGCAGCAGGCTGAGCAGGCGTAGCAGGTGGCGTTCCTCCTCGCTGAGCCGCCGGTAGCTGGCCAGCAGCCGGTCGCGTACGTCCATGTCGGCGAAGATGACCTCGTCGAGCCGCCGGGTGGCGCCGATCAGCCGCTCGGCGATCTTTTTGAGCGGCCATCTGGTCGCCGACAGTCGCCCTCCCACCGCCCTTATGGCCAGCGGGAGATTGCCGCAGAGCTGCACGATCAGTTCCGCCGCGCGGGTCTCGCCGCCGGTGAGCGTCCTGCCGATCATGCTTTGCAGGAGTTCGACGCCGTCGGCGGTCGAGGGCAGGTCGAGCTGGAGGTGTACCGCGCTGGCGAGTCCGCCGAGACCGGCGCGTCCCGTGACGATGGCGGCGCTGGGCGGGCAGCCCGGGAGCAGTGGCTGGACCTGGGCGGCGCTCGCCGCGTCGTCCAGGACGATCAGGACCTGGCGCTGCGCCGTCCAGGTCCGGAACGCGCCGATGCGGCCGTCCAGGCTGACCGGGATGCGATCCTCCGGCACTCCCGCGGCGGTGAGGAAGTCGCCCAGGATGTCGGCGGGATCGGCCGGCTTGGACGTGCTCCCGCCGAGCTGCGCGAAGAGCTGCCCATCGGGATAGGACTGCCGCAGGGTGTGCGCCGCGTGTACGGCGAGCACCGTCTTGCCCACCCCCGGCATGCCGCCGATGGCGACCACGGGGGTCGAGTCGGCGCGGGGTTCGACGAGCGCGCCCAGGAGTTTGTCCAGGGCGCCGGACCTGCTGGTGAACCCCACCATGTCGGGTGGAAGCTGGGCCGGGGCCACCGGCCGCCACTCGTCCTGGCTCCGCTCGCCGCCGCCGCCACCGGCGACGGTGATCGTGGCGGTCGGGGGAATGGGCACCTCCAGGGTGTCCTCGGAGGACAGCAGCGCCTGATGTGTGGCCTGTGCCTTGCCGGACGGCTCCACCCCCAGTTCCTCTACCAAAAGCCCGCGCAACCGCTGGTAAACGTCCAGCGCCTCGGGCCGGCGACCCGAGCGATGCAACGCCAGCATCAGCTGGACGTGGAACTCCTCGTGCAGTGGGTAATCACCCACCAGGGTCTTCAACTCGCTGATCGCCTTGCGGTGCCGCCCCAGGCGCAGGTCCACGTCGACCCGCAGCTCCAGAGCGCGCAGCCGGCTCTCCTCCAGCGCCGTCGCGTACGCCGACAGCAGGCTGCCCGCCGTCACGTCGGCGAGCGCGGGGCCGCGCCACAGGGAGAGCGCCTGGGCGAGCCGGTCGGCCGCCGTGCCGGGATCGTCGGCCGAAAGGGCGGCCTGGCCCTCGCCCATCAACCGGTCGAAATGGTGGCTGTCGATGTGCTCGGGCGGCACGGCCAGCATGTAGCCATGTGGCCTGGTCCGTAATATCGCAGACCGCTCGTCGCTGGCGGATGATAACAGATTGCGGAGTTTATATATATAAGTTTGTAAAGTTGAAAGTGCACTTACCGGTGGATTGTCCGGCCATAGTTCGTCGATCAGCTCGGACGTCAACACAAGAGTTTGGTTACGCAGGAGAAGCAGCGCCAGCACTTCTCTGACCTTAGGTGGTGTAGGAGTCAGGTCGACGCCCTGGTGGCCGTGGACGGCCAGTGGGCCCAGCACCAGATAATCCATCACAATCCCAGTTAGCTACAGAGACGTACTGCGGCTCGCGAGCCTCAATTGTCTGTCCCAGTGCCCCCGAACTCGCAGTCCTGCAGTCGATCCCCGTGCTCTCGTCCCCCTCCTTTCCTCCCCGAATCGCATGCGTTTTTCAACAGACGGGGAGATCCGCGCGCAGCCATGGTGACGTTGGCCGATGGAATAATCGGCGGCGTGGTAGCACATGCGACGCAGCCCCGTCTCTTCGCATTGATGCCCTGATTCAAGCCATTAGGGCACAGGCGGTGAGTCTTCATCTTGTGGCGACCGCCGGTGCCTGCCGGAGATCGGCCGGCGATGTCGCCGTAGATGGTTACAACTGGAACATAAGCGGAGATGACTAATTTCGTCAACTCCCATGGATCGATAACTTGAGCAGTTCTTCACGCCAGCTAATGCCCGATCCGGAGCGTGGCCGGGGTGTGGCCGGGGCGTGACCGCGATCGGCCGGTCGGGTTGGGGTTCCCGACCGGCCGATCGATTCCTGGGCTCGCTGGAGCCGCGCTCCAGGGATCAGGGTGAGCGCGTTTTGGGTTTCCACCATGACGGGTTGTCGGCGTACCAGCGGATCGTCTCGGCGAGCCCGTCGTCGAAGGAGACGCGTGGGCGGTACCCCAGGGCCTCCAGTTTGCCGCCATCGAGCGCGTAGCGCCGGTCGTGCCCCTTACGGTCGGGCACCCGCTCCACCATGTCCCAGCTCGCGTCCAGGGCCGCCAGCAGCCTGCCGGTCAGCTCCCGGTTGGTCAGCCGGGTGCCGCCGCCGACGTGGTACACCTCGCCCGGCCGGCCGTGCTCGGCGGCCAGCATGATGGCCCGGCAGTGGTCGTCGACGTGGATCCACTCCCTGACGTTCTGGCCGTCCCCATAAAGGGGGACCTTGCGGCCCGTCAGCAGGTTCGTGACGAACAGCGGGATGATCTTCTCGGGGAACTGCCGAGGGCCGTAGTTGTTGCCGCACCTGGTGATCACCACGGGCAGGCCGTGCGTGGTCGCGTCGGCCAGGGCGATCAGGTCGCCGCCCGCCTTGGCCGCCGCGTACGGCGAGCGAGGCCGCAGCGGCGCGTCCTCGCTCCAGGCGCCCGACTCGATGCTCCCGTACACCTCGTCGGTCGAGACCTGTACCACCTTGGGAATCCCGGCGTCCAGGCACGCCCGCATGAGCGCCGAGACGCCGAGGACGTTGGTCCGGACGAACTCCCCGGCCCCGTCGATCGAACGGTCCACATGCGACTCGGCCGCGAAGTTGACCACCAGGTCGTGGCCGGGCACCACGCGTCGCAAAAGGTCCGCGTCGCAGATGTCGCCTTTGACGAAGTCCAGGGAGACGCCGTCGAGGTTCGCCGGATCGGCGGCGTAGGTGAGCCGGTCCAGCACCGTGATCCGCTCCGCGGCGGCGGTGCGGACGAAGTGCGATCCGATGAACCCGGCGCCGCCGGTGACGAGGATCCTCATGAGGCGGTCACGACCCCAGCGACGTCTCGACGACCACGGCGGCGTCCTCGTCGCCGTGCCCCGCGCCGACCGCCTCGTCCAGGCGGTCGGCGGCGGACGCGCACACGGGCAGGGTCAGCCCCGCCGAGCGCGCGTCCGAGGCGGCCAGCCGCAGGTCCTTGACCATGAGCCGGGTCCGGAACGCGGCCGGTTCGTACGACTCGCGCCGCATGAACGCGGCCCGGAAGGCCAGCGCCGGGGAGCAGAACCCGCTGGAGGTGATGGCGTTGATCAGCATGGTCCGGTCCAGCCCGGACCGCACGCCGAGCGCGACCGCCTCGGCCAGCCCCACGGTCTGCACGCCGAGCAGCAGGTTGAAGGCGAGCTTCATGGTGCAGGCCGTGCCGGGCGGGCCCAGGTAGCGCAGCTCCTCACCGATCGCCGCCAGCACGTTCTCGACCTCGGCCACGTCCTGCTGGTGGCCGGCCGCGAACAGCCGCAGCCGGCCCTGGGCGGCCATCTCCGGGTTGCCGAGCAGGCACAGCTCCACCCGCCGTACGCCGTGCGCGGCCAGCCGTTCCGAGGCCGAGTTCGCGTACGCGGCGGAGGTCGTGGAGGTGTCGATCACGACCGTGCCGGGCTTCAGCACAGGCAGCATCCGCCGGAACAGCACCTCGTCCACGGCCCGCTCGTCGCTGAGGCTGAGCATGACGACGTCGCTGTCGCGGGCCGCGTCCTGCGGCTGCGCGGCCCACTGCGCGCCCGCCTCGATCAGCGGGTCGGCCTTGGCCGCCGTCCTGTTGTGCACGGTCAGCGGGAAGCCGGAGGAGAGCAGGCGCCTGGCGATCCCGCCGCCCATGGCGCCCAGCCCCACCATCGCGAGTTTCATCGCGACTCCACCGGCTCCGGGTCGGCCGAGAGCTGGGAGATGCAGCGCATGGTGGAGTTGCGGAAGTACTCGCCGAACTTGTCGGTGGTGCTGGTGTCGCGGCGCTGCTGGAGGTAGGGGGCCAGCTCCTTCTCCAGCTTGTGCACGCCGCCGTGCTTGGCCATCGTGGCGGACACCGTCGCCAGGTCGCCCTCGTAGTGGATGACGCGGATCATGATGTCGTCCTTGATGAACACGGCGGTGCCGAGCAGCCTGCCCACCTCGTTGCCCTGCTCGTCACGCAGCACGGACGTGCCGAGCCGCTGGAAGTCGCCGAAGATCTCGGCGATCTCATCCTCGTGTCCCGGCTTGACCCGGTAGGTGATCGCGGCGTACGTCATCACATTCCTCCATCGACGTTGAGTACGGTTCCGGTGATGTATCGGGACTGGTCAGAGGCCAGGAAGAGCACGGCGTCGGCCACCTCTTCCGCGGTGCCGAGCCGGCCCAGCGCGGTCATCCCGGCCAGTCGTTCGCGCAGGTGCGGGGGCGGGCCGTCGTCCGGTCCCGCGGCGTCGATCACGCCGGGGGCGACCGCGTTCACCCGGATGCCGCGCGGGCCCAGTTCGCGGGCGAGGGAGCGGACGAGGCCGATGAGCGCGGCCTTGGCGGCGGTGTAGTGGGCGCTGGCGGGCCTGCCGCGCAGCGCCACCGAGGCGCCCAGGTTGATCACCGAGCCGCCTTCCGCCAGCAGGCCCAGGGCCTGCCGGGTGACCAGGAAGGCCGAGGTCAGGTTGGCGTCGATGATCTGCTGCCACTCCTTGCGGTCCAGCTTGTCCACCGGGCGGACGCCGTCCACCCCGGCGTTGTTGACCACGACGTCGAGCCCGCCCAGACGCTCGGCGCACCGGTCGATCAGCGCGGCGACGTCCTGTTCGCTGGTGACGTCGGCGGTGACCAGCTCGTACGGCGTGGCGGCGGGCGCCCCGCGGTGGCAGGCCAGCACCCGCGCCCCGGCGTCCGTGAACGCCTGGGCGGTGGCCGCGCCGATGCCCCGCGAGCCGCCCGTCACCAGCACCCGCCTGCCCGCGAGCGAACCGTGAAAGGTCATGATCGCTCCTCGGGGTAGGCGGCGCTGACGGTGTAGAGGGCGAAGCTGCGACCCCGGGAGCCGTCCTGGAAGGAGCGCAGCGGCGCGGTCGTCTGCCGGTGCCGGGTGCCCTCCTCCCAGGTGCGGAAGGAGTCCAGGCTGTCCCATTCGCTCATCACCAGGAACCCGCCCGGCTCGGTCAGCGAGCACAGCAGCTCGTTGCCGAGCAGGCCGGGCGTGCCCGACAGTTCCCGGCTGATGTGGTGGTAGGCGTCGGTGAGCGCGTCCTTGGAGTCGTCGGGGGCGGCGGCGTAGACGAGCACGCGCACCCTCGGGCCGGTCATGCGCGCGCGGTGGGGACCATGGCGTGGACCACGCTCATCGTGACCATGGAACCGCCGGACCGGTACGGGTGCAGCGCCGCGCGGTGGTGGACGTGCGGCTCGCTCCGCTCGAACTCCCGGAAGCGCGGCTCGTCCACCCAGTCGCTGACGATGTAGTAGACGCCGTCCTCCTCGGCGCTCCTGGCCAGCCACTGGCCCAGGTTGGCCGGGTTGCCGGTGATCGCGTTGCCGACGCGCAGCCAGGTCCGCTCGAACTCGTCCTCGACGCCCGGCTTGATCTGGAGCCGCAGCATCACTCGGAAGGCCATGGCTAGATCCCGCCGTCCACGTTGATGGTCTCGCCGTTGATGAACGCGGCCTGCTCGCCGGCCAGGAAGGTCACCACCGTCGCGATCTCCTCGGGCCGGCCCATCCGGCCGATCGCGATCATGCGCCGGTAGCGTTCGCGCACGTCGTCCGGTACGCCCGCCTCGGTCTCCACCGGACCGGGCGCGACCAGGTTGACGCGGATGCCGCGCCCGCCCAGCTCCTTGGCCAGCGACCTGGTCAGGCCGATCAGCCCGGCCTTGGCCGCGGTGTAGTGGACCCGCAGCGGCAGGCCCACGGTGGCCACCTTGGAGCCGATGTTGATGACGGACGAGCCCTCGCCCAGCAGCGGCAGCGCCCGCTGGATGACCATGGCGGTCGCGGTGAGGCCGGTGTCCACCACCTTGTGCCACTCGTGCGCCGTGAGTTCGGCGAACGGGACGTGGCTGATCGCGCCCGCGTTGTTGACCACGATGTCGAGCCGTCCCCAGCGGCGCTCGCACTCGCCGACCAGGGCGTCGATGTCCTGCGGCCGGGTCACGTCGGCGGTGGCCACGTGGTGCTCGCCGCCGATCTCGCGCAGTTCCTTCTCCAGGGTCGTCGCGGGCTCGCCGCCCTGCCGGGTGCAGGTGACGATGTTCGCGCCGGCCTTGGCCAGGTCCAGCACGATGGCCCGTCCGATGCCTCTGACACCGCCGGTGACCAGCGCCGTCTTGCCATTGAGTCGCATGAGGGTCTCCGTTGTCACATAAGGGTGGCCGCGCCCGCGCCGCCGGCCGCCAGCGCGGCCACGGCGAGGGAGGTGCGGATGAGGTTCCAGGTCCGCCAGCGGGACCTGGGGTCGCGCGCGGCCCAGTCGGCCGGCTGGTCGCCCGGGTCCAGCGACGTCACGTACTTGTTGATCGGCACGTTCTTGACCACCGAGATGCCCATGACGACCGCCAGGATGACCGCGGCGGCGGCGTAGAACACCCGGGCGGCGACCGGCGTGGCCATGAAGGCCAGCGCCGCGTTCGCCAGCATGGTCAGGACGTGCACGATCGGCATGAAGGGGTCGTAACGCGGCCACAGGAAGTGGATCGCGTGCACGTACCCCGCGTACGGCATTGCCTTGGTGTACGGCTCGATCCCGATGACGGTCGAGAGCATGACGCCCGCCGCGAGCCCGCCCCCGGCCAGGGCCAGCGGGACCAGCAGCGAGATCATTGCGGCCGGCGCGCCGCCGCGGCCTCGACGCGGCGCTTGATCAGGTCGAGCTGGACGGCCGAGTTGCCGTTGATCCGCTCGGCCATCTTCTCGTCGTCCAGCGGGGACTCCGGCTTCATCTGGAAGTCCTGCCGCCACCGCATCCGGACGCCGTCGTCGGTCTCGGTGTAGTCCCAGGTGATGTGCATGTACTCGAACCAGCCGGTCTCCACGCGGTGGGCGCGGACGATGCGCTTCTCCGGGTCGGCGGTGCGCTCCGACACCCAGCTCCAGGCGTTGCCGTTGGCGTCGGGGTGCATGGTGAGCCGGAAGCGCACGGTGTCGCCGTGCCGGTCCAGGATCTCGGCCGAGGCGTACTCGCTGAACAGCTCCGGCCAGGACTCGACGTCGTTGGTCATCGTCCAGACCAGGTCCATCGGCGCTGCGATGACGATTTCGTTGTCGGTCTGTGCGGCCATGGTCACGTCCTTCGTGCTCTGATGACGATTGCCGAGTTGAACCCGCCGTAGCCGCGCGCGAGCACCAGCGCCGCGCGCAGTTTCGCCGGCCGCGGCCGGTCGCGGACCAGGTCGAGGCCCAGCCCTTCGACGGGCCGCTCGATGCCGATCGTCGGCGGGATGACCTGGTCGCGCAGCGCCAGCAGCGCCGTTGCCAGGTCGAGTGCGCCGCCCCCCGCGTAGAGCCGGCCCGTCATGGTCTTGGGCGCGGTCACCGGGACGGCGTTCCGCCCGAAGACCCCGGCTATCGCCTCGGCCTCCTGGCGGTCGAGTTCGGGCACGCCGGCCGCGTCGGCGAAGACGACGTCGATGTCGCCGGGCGCGGCGGCGGCGTCGGCCAGCGCGCCGGTGATCGCGCGGCGCAGGGCCGGGGGCCGGTCGGACCACGGCGGCGGGTCGAACGTGGCCGCGTGACCGGCGATGTGGCCGTACTTCGCCTCCCTGACGCCGGCGGGCTCGATGGTGAGCATCGCGCCGCCCTCGCCGGGCAGGTAGCCGTCGGCCCGCTCATCGAAGGGCAGGTAGGCGCCGGAGCGGCTGAGCCTGCCATTGCTGAGCTGGGCCACCAGCCCGTACGGGCACAGCGAGGCGTCGGTGCCACCCGCCAGCGCCAGCCGTACCCCGTCGCGCAGCAGCCTGGCGGAGTGCGCGGCGGCGTCCAGCCCGCCCGCCTGCTCGGCGCAGATGACCCCGCAGGGGCCGCGCATCTTGTGCCGGATCGCGATCTGCCCCGTACTGGCCGCGTAGAACCAGGCGATGGACTGGTACGCCCCGACGTGCCGCGGCCCGTTGTGCCACAGCTTCTGGATCTCCCGCTGCCCGAAGTCGGTCCCGCCGGACGAGCTGGCCGTGGTCACCGCCATCTCGTACTCCGGCAGGGCCGCCGGGTCCACCCCGGCGTCGTCCAGCGCCATCTCGCTCATCGCCAGCGCGAGCTGGGTGAACCGGTCGGTCTCGGCGATCAGCCGCCCCGGGACCCGCCCCTTGGCGACGAACGCCGACTCCCCGCCCCTGGTCACGGGGTAGCCGCCCGCGTCGAACCGGGTGATCGGCCCCAGCCCGGTACGCCCGGCCAGGATCGCGTCCCAGTACTCCTCGGTACGGTCCCCGTTGGGCGCCACCACGCCCATCCCCGTCACCGCGCTCATGTCGCCCGCCGGAGCACCATGGCGGTCTGGAAGCCGCCGAAGCCGCTGCCGACGCTGAGCACGGCGTCCACCCGCTGGTCCCGTGCCGTCAGCGGCACGTAGTCCAGGTCGCACTCGGGGTCGGGGGTGTGCAGGTTGGCCGTGGGGGGCACCACGTTGTCCCGCATCGCCAGCAGGCAGGCCGCCGCCTCGATCGCGCCGATCGCGCCCAGCGAGTGGCCCACCATCGACTTGATCGAGCTGACCGGCACCTGGTAGGCGTGCGGGCCCAGGGCGGTCTTGAAGGCCGCCGTCTCGTGGCGGTCGTTCTGTTTGGTGCCGGAGCCGTGGGCGTTGACGTAGTCGATGGCCGTCGGGTCGAGCCTGGCCCCGTCCAGCGCGGCCCGGATGGCCTCGGCCATCTCCCGGCCGTCCGGCTTGAGGCCGGTCATGTGGTAGGCGTTGCTGCGCGAGGCGTACCCGGCGATCTCGCCGTACACGTTCGCGCCGCGCCTGCGCGCCGACTCCAGCTCCTCCAGTACCAGCACGGCCGCGCCCTCGCCCAGCACGAACCCGTCCCGATGCAGGTCGAAGGGGCGGGAGGCGTGCTCGGGGTCGTCGTTGTTGGGGGAGGTGGCCCTGATCGCGTCAAAGCAGGCCACGGTGATCGGCGAGAGCGGCGCGTCGGTCGCCCCGGCGATCACCACGTCGGCGGTGCCCTCCCTGATCAGCCCGGCCCCGAGGCCGACGGCGTCCAGGCCCGAGGTGCAGCCGGTGGAGACCACGCCCACCCGTCCCTCGGCCCCGCAGCTCCAGGCCACCTCGGCGGCCAGGGTGCTGGGGGCCATGAAGCCGTACAGGTGGGGCGTGCCGTAGTCGTGGTCGATCAGCCAGCGCCGGCCGCCGTCGCTCAGCACGACGTACTCCTCCTCCAGGCTCATCGTGCTGCCCACCGCGCTGCCCAGGCTGACGCTCAGGCGTTCCGGCGCGACCTCAAGGCCGAGCCCGCTGTCGGCCCACGCCTCCCGGGCGGCGACCACGCCGAGCTGCGCGGCCCGGTCCATCCGGCGGATCTCGCGGGGCGACAGCCCCTCCGCGGCCGGGTCGAAGTCGCACTCGGCGGCCATCCGCGAGCGGAAGCCGGACGGGTCGAAGAAGGAGATCGTGCGGGTCGCCGTACGGCCGGACGTCAGCATCTCCCAGAACGCCTTGGTGCCCGGGTCGCCGGGAGCGACGACGCCGATCCCGGTGACCACGACGCGGGCGTTTCGCATCAGGACTCTCCCGATCGTTCTTCTGTGTCGACGTGCCCGAGTTCGGGGCGCGGGGCCAGCGGGCACAGGTGGAAGACGATCTCCGCGGGCTCGGTGCCGACGTTCTCCACCCGGTGCCGGGTGAACTTCGGCGCCAGTACGCCCTGCCCGGCGCGCATCTCGATGTCCTCGCCGTCCAGCCGGGCCACGATCGTGCCCTTGGCGACGTACATGTACTCGTCGGAGTAGGGGTGGTAGTGCTCGGCCACGAAGTCGCCCGGTTCGAGCAGCGTCACGCCCATGAAGCCGGTGGTCGAGCCCACCGTCTTGGGGCTGAGCAGCACCCGCAGGTCACCGCCGCGGCGGCGGTTGGGCTCGACGTCGTCGATGTGGACGATCTTGTGCCCGGCGGTCGTCTCGCTCATCGGCTGCTCTCCCAGGTGTAGAAGGGGACGGCCATGGCGTCCCTGGGCTCGCGCCAGTTGGGGTCGTACGGGCTGACGTGCTCCGACAGGCGCCGGCTGACGTCCAGGTAGAGCGGGTGCTCGCGGGCCTTGTCCAGGCTGGGCTTGATGTCCTCGTCCGCCTCGACCAGGTGGAAGTACAGGTCGTGGAAGCGGAACAGGGTGCGGCGGGAGACGCCGACCAGGTGCGGGAGGTCCGTGGCGTCGGACTCGGCGAAGATCCCCGCGATGGCGTCGGCGTGCGATGCCTCCATGTGCGCGACGATGAGGGTTCGGTGCACGGTGTTCTCCTACTTGGTGGCGATGACGAGGGTGTCGGTCGGGCCCAGCGGCTTGACGGCGATCTCCTTGAAGCCCGCCTCGCGCAGCCAGGTCTGGCACTCGCCGGCCGTGTACTCGGCCCCGTCCGTCGTGGTGAGGATCATGTGCAGGCTGACCAGCAGGTTGTCCGCGTCGGCGGGCTCGTCCTCGATCATCCGGTCGTAGATCAGCAGTTGCCCGCCGGGGGCCAGCGCCTCATACGCCTTGCCGATGAGCATCCGCCGCTCGTCCTCCGCCCAGTCGTGCAGGACGTGGCCCATGACCAGCGTGTCGGCCTGGGGGAGCGGGTCCTTGAAGAAGTCGCCGGGCACGAAGGCGGCCCGGCCGGTCAGCCCGAGCGCGGCCAGGTGCGCGTCGAACCTGGGCTCCATCTGGGGCAGGTCGAAGACCATGCCCTTCAGGTGGCTGTGCGCCCTGACCAGGTGGGACATCAGGTTGCCGCGGGCCCCGCCGATGTCGGCCACCGAGTCGCAGGACGTCCAGTCGTGCACCTTGGCCAGCTCCGGGCCGAGATGGCCGCTGAGCGAGTCCATCATGGTCAGGAAGCGGTCCAGGAACGCCGGGTCCTCCACCAGGGCGCGGAAGTCGCCGTCGTTGGCCTGCGGGGCGCCGGTGCGCAGGGTGTCGGTGAACCGGCCCCAGGCCGGGTAGAGCATCTCGCCGGAGCGGGACAGGAAGCCGCCGACGTACGCCGGGGCGCCCTTGACCAGGAAGCGGGCCGCCGCCGGACCGTTGGCGTACCTGCCGTCCTCGCGGCGCAGCAGGCCGGTGGTGACCAGGACGTCCAGCCACTGCCCGGTGGCCCGCGGGTGCAGGCCCAGCCGGTCGCACAGCTCGGCCGCGCCGGCCGGGCCGTCCTTGAGCGCGGTGAACAGGTCGATCTCGACGGCGGTGAGCACCACCTTGGACATCGCGTACATGCTGCCCAGGCGGAAGATGTCCGCGGGGGTGCCGATGGATGTTTCGGTTGCCATGAGGCTCCTTCCGGGAGATGAGGTCATGACTCGGGTGTTTCGCCCTCGATCAGCCGCAGGTCGCCCGCCTGTCCGCGTACGCCGGTGAAGACCAGCCCGGCCCGGCGGAACAGTTCGGCGAACTCCTGCTCGGTGCGCTCCTTGCCGCCCGCCACCAGGAGCATGTGCAGGTCCATCAGCCGGCCTCGGCGCTCGGCCGGGCCGTCGCCGAGCAACTGCTCCACGACGACCACGCGGGCGCCGGGCGGGGCGGCCCGCCGGCAGTTGGCCAGGACGCGCAGGCAGGTCTCGTCGTCCCACATGTGCAGCGTCTGCTTGATCAGGTAGATGTCGCCGCCGCCGGGCGCCCTGGCGTGGCAGTCGCCGGAGACGACGCGGAACCGCGAGGCCAGGGGCTCCTCGCGCAGCGCCGGGTCCAGGGTGGCCAGCGCCTGTTCGGTCTCTACCAGGACGCCGGTGACGTACGGGTGGCGTTCCAGGACGGCCCGCAGCAGGGTGCCGCTGCCGCCCGCCAGCTCGACCACGCACTCGCCGCCCTTGACCGACAGCGCGTCCGCGACCAGCGGGTCCTCCCTCTTGGCCACGACCGACAGGCCCTGCTGGAACGCCGCGGCGGCCGGTGGGTTCTGGGCGAAGAAGGAGAAGATGTCCATGCCGTAGTGCGCCTGGAAGGCGCACTCGCCGGTCCTGACGGAGTGGGCCAGCAGGCCCCACAGGATCCAGTTCCAGTCACCGCCGAGGCGGATGACGTGGGCGGGTCCGTCCGGCGCGTCCGAGCGCAGCGCCCGCGAGGCGGGCGTGTGCTCGTAGTGGTCCTCGGTCACCTCGGTGAAGATCCCGAACGTGGTGAGCAGGCGCAGGAACCGCCTGAGCGTGTCCGGGCGCGCCCCGGACGCCGACGCGAGCGCCGCCAGGCCGGCCGGCTCGTCCCCCACGGCGTCGGGCAGGCCGAGCTGTACCGCGGCGCGGACCACCGCGCTGCCGTGGACGCCCGTGGACAGCTCGAACACCGCAGTGGCCGCCTCGTCGCGCATGACCGCCATCGCCATCTGATCCCACCTCCGGATTCGCCGGGCGGTCCGATCCGCGACGGCCCGCCGACAGCAGAAGGTGGTCTCACCGGCTGAAGGATCGCTCCACCGACGCTGGAGCACCGCCGCATGCCGCGGTCGACCGCGCGGCGAGCGGCGGCCAGCGAGCCTCAGGCCAAAATCGAGCGGCTCTCATCACCATGGGCGTCCCGGCGGGCCGGCTCCCGCCAGGCGGCAGAACAAGGGAGTGACCGATGGAACTTGGGCTCAGCGGAAAGAGCGTGCTCGTGACCGGCGCGAGCAGTGGCATCGGACGGGCGACCGCCCGTCTGTTCGCGGACGAGGGGGCCAAGGTGGCCCTGACCTATCGGGGGAACAAGGACGGCGCCCAGAGCGCGGTCGCCGAGATCGAGCGGGCGGGCGGCACCGCCTTCGCCACGCGGTACGACCTGGCCGATCCCGGCAGCATCAGGGCCGCGGTGGAGGCCGTCATCGACGCGTACGGCGGCGTGGACGTGCTCGTCGCCAACGCCTCCCCGTGGTCGGGGCCGCGCATGCCGTTCCGGGCGTTCGAGGACGTCCCGGTGGAGGAGTGGCAGGGGCAGCTCCGCGCGGAGCTGGAGGGGGCCTTCCATACCGTCCAGGCCGTCCTTCCGTCGATGAAGTCGCGCGGCTGGGGGCGGTTCGTCTTCGTCTCGGCCGCGGTGGTGCGCTCGGGCATCCCGGGGGAGGAGGCGTTCATCGCCAGCAAGGCGGGCCTTCAGGCGTTCAGCCGTACGCTGGCGCGCGAGGCCGGGGAGGACGGCGTCCTGAGCGTCGTGGTCTCGCCGGGGACGACCGCCACCGACACCATG
The DNA here is from genome assembly GCF_003315795.1 of Spongiactinospora rosea. Classification (GTDB taxonomy): domain Bacteria; phylum Actinomycetota; class Actinomycetes; order Streptosporangiales; family Streptosporangiaceae; genus Spongiactinospora; species Spongiactinospora rosea. The sequence goes on along the minus strand of NZ_QMEY01000002.1, from coordinate 326,307 downwards.
CGGCGCGCGCTGCCCGCGGGGATGATCGAGAAGATGGCCGCCTCGGCGGCGACGGGCCGCCTCACCACGCCCGAGGAGGTGGCCAGGGCCATCGTGTTCCTCGGCTCGGCGGCCAACGGGAACATCACCGGCACGATCGTCGAGGTCACCGGCGGGACCTGAGCACGGTCCCGCCGGTGACCCCGGCGGTGACTTCGGACGGTCAGCGGCCGGCCTGGGCCAGGACCTCGCCCAGGGTGGCCGCGAGATCGGCCGGCGAGGGCAGCGCCGCGTTCTGCGCGGCGAGACCGGCGGCCCCTTCCTGGTAGGAGGGGGCCGCCAGTGTCTTTTCTGTGGCCGTGCGGAACATGCCGGCGTCCAGTTCGCGGTAGTCCAAGTGGACGGCGGCCCCGGCGGCGGACATGCGCTCGGCGTACTCGGGCTCGTCGGTGTGCGAGGGCACGATGATCATCGGTACGCCCGCGGTCAGCGCGGTCATCAGCGTCCCGGCCCCGCCGCCGTTCAGCACGGCCGAGCAGGACGGCAGCAGCAGGTTCAGCGGTACCGACTCGGCGACCCGCACGTTCGGCGGCAGGTTCTCCGGCAGCAGCCCGCGCTGGCCGGGCGCGATGGCCGCCACGACCTCCACGGGCAGGTCGCGCAGGCCCTCGACGGCCAGGTTGATCGGGTGCAGGTTGTCGGTGATCTGGGAGAACATGTGCCCCCAGGTCACGCAGACGCGCGGCGGGCCGGGCCGCTCGGCCGCCCACGGCGGCTGCACGCCCGGCCCGTTGAAGGGCACGTACCGCAGGAAGGCGCGGTTGACGTCGTCGTCCCCGGCCAGGGCGGGCGGGCAGGGCGTCAGGGTGAGGTCGCCCAGCGGGTCCACGCCGGTCAGGCCGAACCGGGCGCACAGCTCCTCGACGTACGGCCCGTCGAAGTCCCTGCGCCCGTAGTTGGTGTCGATGCCCCAGGTGTGCCGGATCGCGGGGACGCCCACGGCATGCGCGGCGACCAGACCGGCGTAGCCGCGCGCCTCGAAGACGACGGCGTCGGGCCGCCAGGCGCGGGCGAAGTCGATCAGGTCGCCGGCCGCCGCCGCGGCGATGCCGGTGAACATGACCATCGACCGGTCCATCCGCACCCGCAGGTGCTCGTCGCCGGAGGCCAGGTCGAGCGGGACGTCCTTCCAGAACGTGCGCAGATCGACGTCCTGGCCGACGGCGACGGCGGGCAGGCCGGTGGCCGCGACGGTGGCGGTGAAGCCGGGTTCGCAGGCCACCCGTACGTCGTGCCCCGCGCAGCGCAGGGCCCAGGCGAAGGGCACGACGGGGTAGAAGTGCGCCGCTGTGGCGATGGTGGAGATGAGGATACGCATGCCCGCAGGCTGCTCCGGTTCAGTGGAGACCCGGTGGACGAGCGCTGAACGCGGCGGCGACCTCCTCCAGCAGCGGCACCACGTCGGCCGGCGCGGGCCGCGCGGCGATCTCCTCGCGCAGCCTGGCCGCCGCCGCCCCGGCGCGGGCGTCGTGCAGCAGGCCCAGCGCCCGCTCGCGGAGTTCGGCGGGACCGGCCTGGTCCACGGGCAGCAGGACGGCCGCCCCGGTCCGCGCCAGCCGGGTGGCGTGGGCCTCGTGGTCGGGAAGCTGGGGCACCAGGAGTTGCGGCAGCCCGGCGGCCATGCCGGTCAGCGAGGTGCCCGCGCCGCCGTGCGCGACCAGCAGGTCGCAGCCGGGAAGCACCGCGTGCAGCGGCGCGTCCTGCACGATCCGGACGCCCTCGGGCACCGGGCCGAGCCATTCGCGCTGCGCCGCGGTCACCGCGGCCACCACCTCGACCTCCGGAGAGGCCAGCGCCCGCACCACGTCCCCCGCCAGGAACCGTTCCGGATCGACGCGGGCGATGGTGGTCCCCCAGGTCACGCAGACGCGGGGCCGGGCGGCGGGCCGCAGGCGCGGGGTGATGCCGGGCCCGTTGTAGGGCACGTACTTGAGGGGCACCGGCTCGTAGTCCACGTCCACCTGGACATCGGCGGGGTAGGGGTCGATGGTCGCCGCCCCCAGCGGGTCGAGATCCTCAAGGCCGTGCCGCTCGCCCATCGGGGCCAGCAGGCCGGCCAGGAACGGGCGGGCGGCGTGCATGAGGTCGGCCCCGTACAGGTGCCGTACGGCGGGCACGCCGATCGCCGCCGCCGCGATCGACCCCGCCCACGCCGTCGGGTCGTGCACGACCAGCCGGGGCCGCCACTCCCTGGCCAGCTCGACCAGGTCATCGACCATGGCCTCGGCGTTGACCTGGAACATCCGCAGCGCCCGGGGGCCGCGGCCGTTCGAGGGGAGCGCGGGGGGCGTGCCGAAGCGCCGGGTCGGCAGCGCGTACCCCCGGACCATGCCCACCGAGTCCACGTCGGAGCCGATCGGCGCGTACGGCAGGCCCGCGTGCGCGGCGGCGACCGCCAGCGACGGCTGACCGGCCACCAGCACCTCGTGCCCCGCCGCGCGCATCGCCCACGCCAGCGGGACCATCGCGTACAGGTGAGACGGCCAGGCCCAGGAGGTGAAGAGCACCCGCATCGCTAGCCCCGCCCCTCGTTCAGTACGGCGACGGCGATCAGGTCCGCCTGTTCCGGGTCCGCCGCGCACGGCAGCAGGATCAGCTCGTCGCAGCCCGCCTCGGCGTAGCCGCGGGCCAGGTCGCGCAGCCGGGCGGGGTCGGTGACCACGCCCGCGGCGACGTTCGCCGCCTTCGCCCCGGCGAAGGCGTAGTAGTCGCGCACGTAGCGGCCCGCCCGCTCGGCTCCGTCAGGGCCGAGGGAGACGTAGCAGAGCGACACCAGCCGGGGCGATTCGGCGCGGCCCTGCCGCTGCCATTCCGCGCGCACCCGGGCGACCTGGTCGGCGTACCGGGTGACGGAGCTGCCGCCGCTGATCCAGCCGTCGCCGGACCGGGCCGAGCGGCGCATCGCGGTGGCCGAGTGCCCGCCGATCAGCAGCGGCGGGCGGCCGTGCGGCTTGAGCCCCGGACCCGCGCCCGACCAGGCCGCGCGCAGTTCCCGGACGGTCTCGTCGAGCCGCCTGCCCCGGTCGGCGAACGACGTGCCGGTGGCGGTGAAGTCGTCCTCGCGGTCCCCGGCGGCCAGGCCGACCGTCAGCCGCCCGCCGCACAGGTGATCGAGGGTGACCAGTTGCTTGGCCAGCAGCGTGCTGTCCCGGCAGGCCGCGAGCAGGACGGTGGTGGCCAGCCTGATCCGCTCGGTGACCGCCGCCGCCGCGGCCAGCGACATCAGCGGCTCGTGGTTGGCGTACATGACGCGGTCCAGCACGCCGAGCGTGCTGAAACCGAGCCGTTCGGCGCGGCGGGCCCATTCGAGCAGGGCCGGGCCGGACACGTCCGGCACCGTGGTGGGCAGCGCGAGTCCGATCTCCATGAGCCTTCCTCACGCCCTGTCGAGGATGCGGCCGAGCACCTGTCGCAGCTCGGCGACCGGGTCGGCGGGCGGCGCGGATGCCCGCCAGGCCACGAAGCCGTCGGGGCGGACGAGCACCGCGCCCGCCGGGCCGACGCCGTACGCCTGCCGCCACCGGCCCTCCGGATCGCTCACCTCGCCCCCGCCGATCACCAGCACCTCGACGCCGGTCGCGTCGGCCGCCCGCCGCCACACGTCCGCGCCCTTGGCGTCGGTGAGCAGCACCGGACCCGCGCCGAACAGGTCCAGCGTGGAGATCCGGGCGCCGTCGCGGATGAGCGGCAGGTGCGGGGCGCGGGTGCCGGGCACGCCCAGCAGTCCCGGCTCCAGCGCGTACGGCCCGTCCGCGTCGCCGTCCCCGGGCAGCACGGCCGCCGAGCGGTACCGGTAGCCCAGGATGATCGCCGGGTAGCTGACCGACCGCCCGTCGCCCTCTGCGGTGCTGATCCGCTCGCGCATGGTGTTCATCGCGTAGTCGATGGTGTGCTCGGCGACCGCGCGGCGCTCCTGCTCGTAGGTGTCGAGCAGGCCCGGCCCGGCCGTACCGGACAGCACGGCGGCCAGCTTCCAGGCCAGGTTGTGGGCGTCCTGCACGCCGGTGGCCGCGCCGAGCGCGCCGGTCGGCGGCATGGCGTGCGCGGCGTCCCCGGCCAGGAACACCCGGCCGCTGCGGTAGCGGTCGGCGAGCTGGGCGGCGATCTCGTACCCGAGCACCTTCGCGCCGGTCCGCTCGATCTGCACCTCGATGTCGTCCACCCGCAGGTCGGGCACGCCGACGGCGGCGCGCACGGCCTCCGTGCACCACTCGTCGTCGAGGTCGTCGGCCGAGGTGGTGGCCGGGTCGTAGGGGGTGATGAACACCCAGCGCGAACCGTCCAGCGGCATCATCCGGGTGCCGCTCGCGGGCCGGTCGAAGTAGCCGAGGCCGAGGTCCCGGCCGCGCAGCGGGCCGCTGAGGTCGGCCTTGAAGACGAGGCTGACGATGTTCTGGAGCACGCCGGGGCCGCTCACGCCGATGCCCAGCCGCCCCCTGATGGAGCTGCGGATGCCGTCGGCGGCGATCAGGTAGCGCGCGCGGACGCGGCGCTCCTCGCCGGTGTCGGCGTCGCGCAGGGTCGCCGTCACGCCCGTGCCGTCCTGCTCGAACGCCACCAGCTCGGTGGAGTAGCGCACGTCCGCGCCGAGTTTGGCGGCGTGGTCGGCGACGATCTCCTCCAGCCGGTTCTGGTCGATGGAACACCAGGTGCAGGGGGTGGCGGCGGTGAGGCCGGGGGCCTCGGTCCGCATCGGCGAGGACTGGGCCTCGCGGTCGGCGAGCGTCTTGGCCCTGATCATCGTCTTGGTGCTCAGGTCCGCGCTCAGCGAGCGCGCCGCCAGAATGCCGCGCTCCAGGCCCAGCGACCGGTAGACCTCCACGGTCCTCGGGTTGATCATCCGGGCCCTGGGGTGGCGCAGCGTGCTGGGTTTGCGCTCCACGAGCATCGCCGGCACGCCGTGCCAGGCCAAGAACAGGGCTGCGGAAAGTCCGACGACGGCGCCGCCGGCGATCAGCACCTGAGTCTCTTCTTGAGGCATTGGTGGGGTCATCCCTTCGTTGTCGAGGCCGCCGTACCAGGTAGCGCGCCGGGCGTCGCGCACGGCTGGAGGACTGATCCCTTTTCGCTGAAGGCCCGGCGCGGCGCAGGTCCAGCGCGGCTCTAACCCGGCCGCCCAGGATGCTCGCGACAAGCAGGGCCGAGAGAGCTGGACTTCGACATGCGACTGGGAATCAATGTCCCGCTGGACGACGCCGACCTCGCCGTGGAAGCCGAACGGCTGGGCTTCGAGGTGGCGTTCGTACCGGAGGGCTTCCGCTCCGACGCGGCCAGCGCGCTGGGGTACATCGCGGCCAGGACCACCCGGATCCACGTGGCCTCGGGTGTGTTCCAGATGCCCGCGCGCACCCCGGCCATGACCGTGATGACCGCCGCCACGCTGGACGGCCTGTCCGGCGGCCGGTTCCGGCTGGGGCTGGGCGTCTCCAACGCGTTCATCACCGAGGGCTGGCACGGCAGGCCGTTCGGCCGCCCGCTGACCATGTCCCGTGAGTACGTGGCGATCGTGCGGGCCGGGCTGGACGGCCGGCAGGTCGATCACCAGGGCGAGCACCTGACGGTGCCGCTGCCGGGCGGCCGGGGCACCGGGTTCCGGCTGCACAACAAGCTGATCAGCCCGCGCATCCCGGTGTATCTCGCGGCGGTGGGCGACCGCGGGCTGGAACTGGCGGGCGAGATCGCCGACGGGTGGTTCGGCGTGTTCTGCTCGCCCGCGCGGGTGGCCGAGGCGGTCCGGCGGATCGGCGTGGGGCGGCTGCGCGGCGACCACGCGGGGGAGGCGTTCGAGGTGATCCCCTCGGTGCCGGTCGCCGTGGGCGAGGACCTCGCTACGGCGGCCCTGCCGGTCAAGCACCATGTGGCCAGATTCGTCAGCCTCGGGCACCGCTCGGACAACTTCTACTTCCGGCTGATGGAACGGCTCGGGCACGGCGAGGCCGCGGCCGAGATCCAGGACCGCGCGCAGGCCGGGGACATGGCCGGGGCGGTCGCCGCGGTGCCGCTGGAGTTCGCCGACGAGACCTCGCTGCTGGGCCCCGCGGACCGGCTGGCCGAACGGATGGCCGCCTACGCGGAGGCGGGCGTCACCATCCTCGCGCTGTCCCCGGTGGGCGCGGACCCGGCGGTGCGCCGCAAGTCGCTCCAGGTCGCCGCGGAAGCGGCGGAGCTGATCAGTCCCGGCCGGACCAGGCCGGACAACTAAGGAGGAACCATGACAGTGAAGGGCGCGCTGCGGCGTACGGCGCTGCGGGTGGCGGTCGGCGTCGTGGCGATGGGCACGGTGGTCGGGCTGACCGGCTCCGCCACGGGCGAGGCCGGGCGGTCCCGCTCGCCGGTGGGCACCTGGGCGGTGAAGATCACGTTCGAGGGCAGCTCCAAGGTGGAGCACATGCTGTTCGCCCTGGAGCGCGACGGCAGTTTCGAGCTGGCGGGCCTGCGGACCGGCCTCGGCACCTGGCAGCCCACCCCCACCGGCTTCCGGTACGCCTTCCGCCACTACGACTACGACGACGCCGGCGTGTTCGACTGGGAGCTGCGCGGCGTCCAGGAGGGCGCGCTCACCTCGGCGGACACGTTCACCTCCAACGGCACGGGCACGTCCGTGGACGCCGACGGGACCGTCCAGGGCGTCTTCCGCACCAAGGTCGAGGCCAGGCGCTTCAGCATCCAGTCGCCGTGAGATGTGATGAGGGCGGCGCCGCGGGGAACCGCGGCGCCGCCCTCATCATGTCCGGCGCGGCGTCACCAGGTGACGGGCAGCCGGTCCGGCCGGGCGAACGCCGTCCCGGTACGCCAGGTCAGCTCCTCCTCCGGCACCGCCAGCGCCATCCGCGGCAGCCGGCCGAGCAGCGTCTCCAGGGTGATGTGCAGCTCCATCCGGCTGAGCTGCGCGCCCAGGCAGTAGTGGATGCCGTGGCCGAAGGTGATGTGGTGGTTCGGCTCGCGTACCGGGTCGTAGGCGTCCGGCGCGGCGAAGACCCCGGGGTCACGGTTGGCGGCCGTCACCGAGGGCAGCACCGCGTCGCCCGCCTTGATCCGCACGTCGCCCAGCGTGATGTCCTCCGTCGCGATGCGCAGCGCGCCCACTCCGCCGCCCGCCTGGGAGAGCCGCAGCAGTTCCTCGGCGGCGTCGGGCAGCAGTTCGGGCCGGTCCTGAAGGGCGCGCATCCGCTCCGGCTCGCGCAGCAGCCGCAGCAGGATGTGGGTCATCGCCGCCGTGGTGGCGTGGTAGCCCGCCCCCAGCAGGGTGAACGCGAACGCGACCAGTTCCTCCTCCGAGAGCCAGTCGCCCTCGTCCCTGGCGTTGATCAGCACCATCATCAGGTCGTCGGTCGGCCGGGCGCGCTTGGCCGCGATCAGCTCGGCCAGGTAGCCGTTGAGCCGGTCGCGCGCCTCGATGACCTCCTCGCGGCGGCCGGCGTCGAAGCTGAGCATCAGGTCGGTCCACGTCTGGAACTGCTCCACGTCGGCGTAGGGCACGCCCAGCATCTCGCAGATGACCAGCATCGGCAGCGGCTGGGTGATCCCGGTGACGAGGTCGGCGGGCGGGCCCGCCTTCTCCATGGCGGCGACCAGTTCGCGGGCCCGCCGCGTGACGTGCGGGCGCAGCGCCTCCATCCGCCGCACCGAGAACGCGTGCGACACCAGACGGCGCAGCCTGCTGTGCTCCGGCGGGTCCATCACGATGATCGATTTGGCGCCCTTGGCGATCGGGAACACCCGGGGCGCGCCCGGCGCGGTGATCGCCTCCCGGCTGAAGCGGGTGTCGGAGAGCACCGTGCGTACTTCCTCGTAGCGGGTGACGAGCCAGGCCGGATCGCCGGTCGGCAGGGTGATCCGGCTCGCGGCGGCGCTCTCGCGCATCTTCGCGTACTCCTCCGGCGGCTCCAGCGGGTCCACGGCCGTGAACGGGAACCGTGGCGGTGCTTCTTCTGCGTGCATCGGCTAACTCCTTCGCGCCGCGTCGGCCTCGTCGCCTTCGTCGCTGTCATCCGGGCAGGCCCACAGCCCGGGGTCGTAGAACATCAGAGGCGGATGGTCCGCCAAGGTCCGGGCACAGGCCCGCAGCCATTCGCCCAACGGCAGCCTCATGGGGACGACCGTGGTCGCGTGATCTGTCGTCTGGCTGGAGTACGGCTGGAGCGCCGGTCGGACAACCGGTCCAGCCCTCGTTCAACGTCCGTCGAGCGGGCCGCCGGACAGTTTCCCGCAGAGAGTCATCGGTCCGACTGAAAGGGCGGAAGATGCGGGAGATGACGGTTGAGACGCTGGTCCGGCTGCTGCGCGAGAGCGCGGGCGAGGACGAGGGGGTGCGGCTGGACGGCGACATCCTGGACGTGACCTTCGAGTCGCTGGGCTATGACTCACTGGCGCTGTTCAACACGGTCGGCGCCATCGAGCGGGAGTACGACCTGGAGATCCCGGAGGAGACCGCGGGCGGCGCCAAGACGCCGGCCGACCTGCTCAACGTGGTCAACCAGGCCCTCACCGGTACCTCCTGAGGAGCGGCGGATGTGCGGAATCGCCGGCTGGGTGGACTTCACCCGTGACCTGACCCGCCACACGGCCACGGCCGAGGCGATGACGGCCACGATGAGTCACCGAGGTCCCGACGACGAGGGCCTGTGGCAGGACCGGCACGTCCTGCTCGGGCACCGCCGCCTGTCCGTCATCGACCTGGAAGGCGGCCATCAGCCGATGGCCGCCCGGGAGGACGGCAGGACCCTGGCGGCGCTGACGTTCTGCGGGGAGATCTACAACTACCGGGAGCTGCGCACCGAGCTGATCTCCTACGGGCACGAGTTCCGGACGCGCAGCGACACCGAGGTGGCGCTGCGCGCCTACCTCCAGTGGGGCGACCGGTTCGCGGAGCGGCTGAACGGCATGTTCGCCATGGGCGTGTGGGACGTGCGCGCCCAGGAGCTGCTGCTGGTCCGCGACCGGCTCGGCATCAAGCCGCTGTACTACCACCCCACCGGCGGCGGGCTGCTGTTCGGCTCGGAGCCCAAGGCCATCCTCGCTCACCCCGGCGTGCCGCGCCGGGTCGGCCTGGACGGCATGCGCGAGTTCCTGGACATGGTGAAGACGCCCGAGCGGGCGGTCTTCTCCGGCCTGCACGAGGTGCGGCCCGGCCACCTGGTACGCCTGCGCCGTAGCGGGCTGGCCAAGCAGCGGTACTGGTCGATCGAGGCCCGCGAGCACACCGACGACCTGGACACCACGGTGGGCACGGTACGCGGGCTGCTGGAGGACATCGTCGGGCGGCAGCTGCTGGCCGACGTACCGGTCTGCACGCTGCTCTCCGGCGGGCTGGACTCCTCCGCGCTGACGGCCCTGGCCGCCGACCGGCTGGCCGCGGACGGGGCCGGCCCGGTGCGGTCGTTCTCGGTGGCGTTCACCAGCGCCGAGAACGACTTCCGGCCGGACGCCGTGCGCGGCGCCCCCGACCGGCCGTTCGCCGCCGCGCTGGCCGCCCACGTCGGCGCGGAGCACACCGAGGTGCTGCTGAACAGCGCTGACCTGGTGGCCGATCCGGTGCGCGCGGCGGTGCTGCGCGCCAACGACCAGCCACCGGCGTTCTGGGGCGACATGTGGCCGTCGCTGTACCTGCTGTGCCGGGCGATCCGCGAGCGATCCACGGTCGCGCTGTCCGGCGAGGGCGCCGACGAGCTGTTCGGCGGCTACCGGTGGTTCTTCAACCAGGCGGCGGTGCACGCGGGCACGTTCCCCTGGCTGACGCCGGGCTCGGCGCGGTACTTCGGCGGGCTCGGCCTGCTGGCCGACGAGCTGAAGGACAAGCTGGACCTTCAGACCCACCGGCTGGCCCGGTACCACGAGGCGCTGGCCGAGGTGCCGGTGCTGCCCGGCGAGGACGCGCTGGAACGCCGCATGCGCGAGGTGACCTACCTCAACCTCACCCGGTTCCTGCAGACGCTGCTGGACCGCAAGGACCGGATGAGCATGGCGAGTTCCCTGGAGGTCCGGGTGCCGTTCCTGGACCACCGGCTGATCGAGTACGTCTTCAACGTCCCCTGGGCGATGAAGGTGTTCGACGGCAGGGAGAAGGGGCTGCTCCGGGCCGCCGTGGGCGACCTGCTGCCGGAGGCCGTACGGGACCGGGTCAAGACGCCGTACCCGGCGACCCAGGACCCGGCCTACGAACAGGCCCTGCGCGACGAACTCGGCGAGCTGACCGACGGCGGCGAACGGCCGATCGCCGGGCTGCTCGACCCCGAGAAGGTCAAGCGGGCCGTACAGCGGCCGGCCGGCCACGTCAGCCGGCCCTACGACCGGGGCAGCCTGGAGATGGCCCTCTGGATGACCAGGTGGTTCACCGAATACGACGTCACGCTGGACTATTGAGGTTGCTGAGAGGCGCACATGGGCGAGCCGACGAGACCGGTGGTGCTGCTGTTCCCCGGACAGGGGGCGCAGTACCCCGGCATGGCGGTCGAGCTGTACGGCGTCGAGCCGGTGTTCACCGCCGCCATGGACGAGTTCTTCGCCCTGATGGGCGAGGAGGGGCGGCGGCTGCGCGCCGACTGGCTGAGCGACGCCCCGGCGGTGCCGCTGGACGACGCGAGCCGGGCGCAGCCGCTGCTGTTCGCGGTCGGGCACGCGCTGGGCCGCACGCTGCTGGCCCGCGGCCTGCGGCCCGCCGCCCTGATCGGGCACAGCGTGGGCGAGCTGGCCGCGGCCTGCCTGGCCGGGGTGTTCGACCTGGCCGGGGCGGCCCGGCTGATGGCGGCGCGCAGCGCGGCGATGGCCACGGTCGTCCCCGGCGGGATGCTCGCCGCCGGGGTGGCGGCCGATGACCTGGAAGCCCGGATCGGCGAGCGGTACCGGGCGGCGGGCGTGGCGGTGGCGGCCATCAACGCGCCCCGGCACACGATCGTGGCGGGCCCGCAGCCATGGCTGTCCGAGCTGGCCGCCGACCTGGCCAGGGAGAACGTGATCACCCGGCCGGTCGCCGCGCTCCAGCCGTTCCACTGCCCGGCGGTGTCGGCGGCGGCGGAACGGTTCGCGGCCGGGTTCGCCGGGGTGCCGCTGGCCCCGCCGCGGGTGCCGATCAGGTCCACCGCGACCGGCCGCGCGGTCAGCCCGGCCGAGGCGGTGAACCCGGAGTTCTGGGCGGGCCAGCTCGCCCGGCCGGTCCGGTTCTGGGCGGCGCTTTCCGGCCTGCTCGCCGAGGGCGGCCACACGCTGGTGGAGGCCGGCCCCGGGCGGACCCTCACGATGTTCGCCCGGCGGCACCCGAGCCTGCGCTCGGGCCACAGCAACGCGTTCGCGCCACTGCCGTCCACCCCGGACGGCACGCTCGCCGCCTGGGAGGCGGCAATGGCCGAACTCGACCAGTTGGTCACTGAAGGAGTGTGAGGTGATGGCGGTTTCACTGCTGGCCGTGGTGGTGCTGGTGACCAGCGGGGTGGTGGCGGGGGTGCTGTTCGCGGTGGCGCTGAGCGTGGTGCCCGCGCTGATGGCGATGCCCGCCGACCGCTACCTCTACACCACCAACCTGCTCGGCCGTAACTGGGACCCGGTGATGCCGATCCTGGTGCTGGGCACCGCGCTGGCGGACCTGGCCCTGGCCGTGCTGTCCGGGCCGGGCGGCGCGAGGACGCTGTACGGGACGACGGTCGTGCTGATGATCGCGGTGGCCGGGGTGTCGCACCTGGCCAACGTGCCGATCAACCGGATCCTGCGCAAGCTGGAACCGGACTCGATCCCCGACGACTGGGCCGACCCCCGGCCGCGCTGGCGGGCCTGGCACCTGCTGCGCACCACGATCGCCGTGGTGGCCCTGACGGCCAACAGCGTGGCCCTCGCGATGAGCTGAACCCCGCGCGGCCCTCGCGGCGTGGCGTCCATCCGGACGCCACGCCGTTTCGTTCGTTCAGGCGACGCTCAGGTTCTCGATCAGCGCCGTGGTGTGCTTGCCGTCGCGGAACAGCGGGTGGGCGAGCACGCTGGTCAGGAAGCCGGTCGTGGTACGGATGCCCGGCCCGGTCACCGCGCACTCGGCCAGCGCCCGCTCCATGCGCGCGATGGCCTGCTCCCGGTCCGGGGCCCACACGCTGACCTTGGCCAGCAGCGGGTCGTAGAACGGCGGGATGCTCATCCCGGGCCGCACGTACTCGTCCACCCGGGTGAACGGCCCGGCCGGCAGCGTCAGGGACTCCACCGTGCCGGGCGAGGGCAGGAAGCCCCTGGCCGGGTCCTCGGCGTTGATCCGGCACTCGATCGCGGCCCCGGAAAGCCGGATGTCCGCCTGGGTGATGCCGGGGCTGCCGGTGGCGGCCACGTTGAGCTGTTCGCGTACCAGGTCCACGCCGGTGATCATCTCGGTCACCGGGTGCTCGACCTGGATCCGGCAGTTGACCTCGATGCAGTGGAAGCGGCCCGCGTCGTCCAGCAGGAACTCGAACGTGCCCGCCCCCACGTACCCGATCGCGCGGGCCGCCGCCACCACCTGCTCGCACAGCCGGGCCGCGTCCCGCTCGGGCAGGCCGGGCACCGGGGTCTCCTCGATGAGCTTCTGCCGCCGCCGCTGCACCGAGCAGTCCCGCGCGCCCAGGTGCAGGACCTGGCCGTCGGTCCCGGCCAGCACCTGCACCTCGACGTGCCGCGCCGACTCCACGTAGCGCTCCAGGTAGACCCGCTCGTCGCCGAACACGGCCTGCGCGGAGTTGCGGGCCTGGGCGTACGCGTCGGCCAGCTCCGACGGCCGCCTGGCGATGGCCATCCCCCGGCCGCCGCCCCCGGCCAGCGCCTTGACGATGATCGGGAAACCGATCCCGGCCGCCGCGTCGGCGGCCTCGCCCGCCGTGGCGATCGGCCGGTGGGTGCCCGGCAGGACGTCGATGCCCGCGCCCGACAGCACCCGCAGCGCCTCGGCCTTGTCGCCCAGCATGGCCAGGATCTCCGGCGGCGGCCCGATGAACGTCAGCCCCTCGGCCCGGCACATCTCGGCGAAGTCGGCGTCCTCCGACAGGAAGCCGTAGCCGGGGTGGACGGCCTGCGCGCCGGTCTGGTGGGCCGCCTGGAGCACGGCGGGCGCGTACAGGTAGCTGCGCTTGGCCTGCGGCGGGCCGATCCGCACCGCCTCGTCGGCCAGGTGGACGACGGGGGAGTCCTCGTCGGCGGAGGAGTACACCGCGATCGTGCGGATGCCCATCTCCTTGCAGGTCCGGGCGACCCGCAGGGCGATCTCCCCGCGGTTGGCGATCAGCACGCTGTCGAACATCAGCCCTCCTCCAGCGCGAACAGCGCCTGGCCGTACTCCACGGCCCCGGCGTCCTCGGCCAGGACCTTGGCGATCCGGCCCCCGGTGACGGCCTGGACCGGGTTCATCATCTTCATCGCCTCGACGATCCCGACCTGCTGGCCGGGCGTGATGATGTCGCCCTCCTTGACGAACGGCGGGGCGCCGGGCTCGGGCGACCGGTAGAACGTGCCGACCATGGGCGACTGGACGACCGACACCGCCGCCGCGGCCGGCTGCTCGGACGGCGGCGCGGGCGCGTGGTGGCCGTTGAGGTCGGCGAGATGCGGGACCAGCGGCCCCGGATCGCCGGGGGCGGGCCACTCCGCCTCCAGGCTGACCTCCCCCACCGTGACCTTCAGCCGGCGGATCGGCCCGCCGACCTCGTTGGCGAAGCCAACCGCGTGCCGGTACACCGATTCCATCAGGTCGCCGTGATCGGCCATCTCGTCTCCTCCGTAGAAGGGCTGCCATAACTGCGGAAACGCCGCCGCCGCCGTTCCACCAGCTCGGCGGGCGGCAGCGCGGCCAGGTCGTCGCAGGCCCGCCGTACGGCGGTCTGGATCAGCTCGGCGGTGCGCGCGGGCGCCGTGTGCGCGCCCTCGCCGGGCTCGGTGATGACCGCGTCGACGATGCCCTGCCGCAGCAGCTCGGGGGCGGAAAGGCGCAGCGCCTCGGCGGCCTGCGGGGCGGCGGCGGCGTCCTTCCACAGGATCGCGGCGCACCCCTCGGGACTGATCACGGAGTAGACCGCGTTGGACAGCGCGAGCACGCGGTCGGAGACCGCCAGGGCCAGCGCGCCGCCGCTGCCGCCCTCGCCGGTGATGACGGTCACCACGGGCACCGGCAGGCCGGACATCAGGCGCTGGCTCTCGGCGATGGCCCACGCCTGGCCCTCCTCCTCGGCCTCGATCCCCGGGTACGCCCCCGGCGTGTCCACCAGCGTGACCACCGGCAGGCCGAGCTTGGCGGCCAGCCGCATCAGCCGCATCGCCTTGCGGTAACCGGCGGGGGTCGGCATGCCGAAGTTGCGTCTGACGCGTTCGGCGGTGTCGTGGCCCTTCTGGTGGCCGATGAGCATCACGCCCCGGCCGCGCAGTCGCCCGATGCCGCCGACGACGGCCGGGCAGTCCTTGCCCGCCCGGTCGCCGCGCAGCTCGATGAAGTCCTCCAGGATCATCCCGGCGTAGTCCAGCGCGGTCGGCCGGGCCGCCTCCCTGGCCAGCCGTACCGCGTCCCAGGCGGCCCGCCGGGGCAGCGTGGCCGGGTCGCGCACCAGCCACTCGCCGGGCGGCACGGCGGTCCCGTCGCCGATGGCGTCGGGGCGGGCGGCGGCGAGCAGCCGGGCCAGCGTACGGCGCAGCGCCGTACGCGGCACCACCGCGTCGATCAGCCCCCGGGCCAGCAGGAACTCCGCCGTCTGGAACCCCGCGGGCAGCTCCTGCCGGATCGTCTGCGCGATCACCCGCGGCCCCGCGAAGCCCAGGTGCGCCCCCGGCTCGGCGATCAGCACGTCGGGCAGCGTGGCGAACGAGGCCGCCACCCCGCCGTAGGTGGGGTCGGTGATCAGCGCGACGGTGAGGATGCCCGCCTCGTCCAGCCGGGCCAGCGCCTGGCTGCACTTGGCCATCTGCATCAGCGACAGCGCGCCCTCCTGCATGCGCGCGCCGCCCGAGGCGGTCACGATCAGCAGCGGCACCCGTTCCGCCAGCGCCTTCTCGGCCGCGACCGTCACCAGTTCGCCGACGCCCGAGCCGAGCGAGCCGCCGACGAAGGAGAAGTCCAGGCAGGCCACCACGACCGGATGGGACTCGATGGTCCCGGAGGCGCACAGCGCGGCCTCGCGCATCCCGGTGGCCTCCCGCGCGGCGGCCAGCCGCCGCCGGTAGGGCCGGGTGTCGGTGAAGCCGAGCGGGTCGTCGTCGGCCAGCGCCGTCTCGATCGGTTTCTGCGAGCCGAGGTCCAGCAGGCCGTCCAGGCGTTCGCGGGCGGTCAGCCTGGCGTGGTGCCCGCAGCCCGGGCAGACCCGCTGGCCCCGCTCGTACTTCGGGCGGAAGACCAGGTCGGCGCAGCCGGGGCAGATCAGCCAGGTGTTCTCCACGGTGACGGTCATGAGGCCGCCCCGTGCAGCAGGGCCTGGCTGTGGTCGCCGAGGACGAGGCTGGCCGGGCGGCCGATGTCCCCGCTGACCTTGGCCTCCCGGCCGATCAGCGAGTTGCGCAGGCTGCCCCGCACGGTGCTGCCCGCGCAGACCACGGAGTTCTCGATGGCGGCCCCGGCGATGTCGCAGTCGGCGCCGATGCTGGTGTACGGGCCGACCTGGCTGTCGCGTACCACCGCCGCGACCCCGATCACCGCCGGGCCCGTGATGCGCGAGCCGCTGACCTGCGCGCCCTCCTCGATGATGACCGGCCCGTGGATCACGCAGGTGTCGTCCACCTGCCCCTTGATCGACCGTTCGGCGGTGTCCAGCACCGCCCGGTTGCACTCCAGCAGGTCCTCGGCCTTGCCGGTGTCCTTCCAGTAGCCGCCGTGCAGGTGCGACTCCACCCGCCAGCCGCTGCGCAGCAGCCAGTCGATGGCGTCGGTGATCTCCCGTTCGTTGCGCCAGCTCGGCTTGATGCTGCGCACCGCCTGGTGGATGACCGGGGTGAAGACGTACGCGCCGACCAGCGCCAGGTCGCTGCGCGGCGTGGCGGGCTTCTCCGCCAGGCCGGTCACGACACCGCCGGGGCCGACCTCGGCCACGCCGTACTCCGACGGGTTGCCGACCTTGCCGGTCATCACCATCGCGTCCGGCCGGGACCGCCAGAACGCGTCCAGCAGCGGCCCCACGCCGTCGATGATGACGTTGTCGCCGAGATAGAGCAGGAAGTCGGCGTCGCCCAGGAAGTCCTGGGCGATCATCACGCAGTGCGCCAGCCCCAGCGGGGCGTGCTGCTCGATGTAGGCGATGTTCAGGCCGAACGCCGCGCCGTCGCCGACCGCGCTCTGGATGGCCGGCCCGTGGTCGCCCACGATGATGCCGACATCGGTGATGCCCGCGGCCTTGATGGCTTCCAGGCCGTAGAAGAGCACCGGCTTGTTGGCCACCGGCACCAGTTGCTTGGGAACGGTATGGGTGAAGGGCCGCAGCCGGGTCCCCCGCCCACCCGCTAGGACAAGAGCCTTCATGAATATTCCCTGCCTGACGAGGCCATGGACAAGCGGCAGGCTCCGTCCTGCCGCTTGAGTAGCGGTTGAGCGGCACTCGTCCGGGCAGGTCGAGCGGGGCTGGAGAGGCGTCGCCCAGGTACGTCCAGCGAGAGTCGAGCGGCCGTTCAGCGGCTCCTCCGATGATCCGCACATCATGCGCGGAACGGGAGATCTCATGACGACGCAATCGCATGTCGCGCTGGTCACGGGCGCCAACCGGGGGATCGGCCGGGCGGTGAGCGCCCGGTTGCACGCGCTCGGGCACCGGGTGGTGGTGACCGCGCGCACGGCGGACGAGGCGGAGGGAGTGGCCGCGGAACTGGGCGGCGGCGCGCGCGCCGCCGTGCTCGACGTGACGGACGAGGAGGCCGCGATCCGGGTACGCGAACAGGTCGGACCCGTGGACATCGTGGTGAACAACGCCGGGATCCAGCTCGACTGGGGATGCGCGCCGTCGGCCGTCCCCGTGTCGTGGGTCGGGCGGCAACTGGACGTCAACCTGCTGGGGGCCTGGCGGGTGTGCCAGGCGTTCCTGCCGGACATGGTGCGGCGCGGGTGGGGCCGGGTGGTGATGGTCTCCAGCGGCACCGGGTCCTTCGCCAACGGGCTCTCTGCGCGTACGCCGGGCTACGCCGTCTCCAAGGCCGCGCTCAACGCGCTGACCGTGCTCCTGGCCGCCGAGACCGAGGGCACCGGGGTGCTGGTGAACGCCGTCAACCCCGGCCTGGTGCGCACCCGCATGCGGCCGGAGGCCGAGCGGGGGCCGGACGCGGCGGCGGAGGACATCGTGTGGGCCGCGACCCTCCCCGGGGACGGCCCGTCCGGCGTCTTCCTGCGTGGCCGCCGGACCATCCCCTGGTGACGGCCCTTTCCATGGGGGGCCGCCGCCGTGCGGCGGCGGCCCGGTGGCGCGCTCACGCGCTGGTGAGCGCGCCTTCGGCGTAGACGGGGAGCAGTCCGGCGGCCTCGGCCTCACGCAGGGTGGGGGCCTTGGCGTCCTTCTCCGACAGGATGCGCGGGGAGGCCGCCCACGGCAGCGCCAGCTCCGGGTCCAGCGGGTTGATGGTGATCTCCCCGGTGGGGTCGTAGGCGGTCGAGCACAGGTACACCACCGTGGCCTCCGCGCTCAGCGGCGCGAACGCGTGCCCGAGCCCTTCGGGGATGTAGACGGCGTGCCTGGCGTACTGGTCCAGCACCACCGTGACGTGCCGCCCGAACGTGGGCGACCCGACACGGATGTCCACGACGACGTCCAGGATCGCGCCGCTGACGCAGGTGACGTACCGGGCCTGGCCCGGCGGCACCGTGCGGGAGTGGACGCCCCTGATCGTCCCCCGGCGCGAGACCGAGCAGTTGACCTGGGCCACCGGCATCGGCCCGCCGGCCGGCCCGGCGACGGCCCGCTGCTGGAACAGCTCCAGGAAGTGGCCGCGGTCGTCGGGGAAGATCTCCGGCTTGATCAAGTAGGCGCCCGCGATGTCCAGCGGTTCGACCGACGTGCTCATGGGCTCACCATCCATTTCTGATCGTGTTCACGATGTGCTCCCTGTCCTGCTCCGACAGCCACCAGCCGACCGGCAGGCACACGATCCGGTCGTGGACCGCGTCCAGCTTCGGCAGTGGCTCGGCGTACTCGGCCACGCAGGAGTGCCGGTCGTTGCGCGCGTCGATGTGCCCCGCCGCGATCCCGGCCGCCGAGAGGCGGGCCACGAAGTCGTCCCTGCGCTTCACCTTCACCGGGTACACCCAGTAGGACGGCTCGCTGCCCGGCGCGGGGCGGACCCGCTCCAGCCCCTGCACGTCCTTCAGTTCCCGGTCGTAGTAGGCGGCGTTGCTCCGGTGCCGCTCCACGCGTTCCCCGGCGCCGTCCAGGTTGGCCAGGCCGATGGCCGCGCTGATGTCGTTCATGTGGAACTTCAGGCCCCACTCGGAGATGTCCTGCTCGGACCGGGGGGTCGCGTCCGGGTCCCGGTCCAGGCCGAACCAGCGGATCAGGCGTCCGCGCCGGTGGGACTCCTCGTCGGGGCAGACGACCAGGCCGCCGTCCCCGCTGGTGACCTGCTTGATGGCCTGGAAGCTGTAGACGGCGACGTTGCCGTGGTTGCCCAGGGGCCGCCCGGCGTACGTCGCGCCCCACGCCTGCGCGCAGTCCTCGATGATCATCGGCCGGGTGCCGTACCGGCGTTCGCACTCGTCGGCGATCTCGCTCACCCTGGCCAGATCGACCGGGTAACCGGCCCAGTGGACCACCATGATGGCCGCGGTGCGCGCCGACACCTTGGCCGCCATGTCATCGAGGTCGGCGTTGAGCGTCGCCGGATCGACGTCCACCCACCTGATGCGCAACCCGGCCGCCAGGATGGCCCAGTTGGTGGCCACGAAGGTCAGCGGGGTGCTCAGCACCTCGCCGCCGTTCCGCGCGGCCAGTTTCAGGGCCAGTTGCAGGCCCGAGGTGCCGCTGTTGACTGTGGATACGAAGCGGGTGCCCAGGCGCTCGCGCAGCGCGTCCTCGAACTCCTCGACCTTGGCGCCCTGCCCGATGTGCCCGCCGGCCAGTACTCCGGCCACCGCCGCCGATGCCCGTCCGGACATGGCCACCTTGAACAAGGGAATCATGGGGCGACCATGGCCGGACCGGATGGAGGCGGTCTGGACGCGCGCTTGAGCCGCGCGCGAGTACGTTTCGAGCGGCCCGCACCACCCGGACTCCAGCGGCCCCGGCCACGCTCGCACCCATGAATCTCGGTGTCACGAACAGCTCCCCCGGCCTGCACCGGGAGCGAGAGACGCATGGCGGCATCCAGGTGGAAGGGCTGACGAAGCGGTACGGCGGGGTGCACGCGCTCGACGGGCTCGACCTCTCCGCACCCGAGGGCCAGGTGCTCGGCCTGCTCGGCCCGAACGGGGCGGGCAAGTCCACGCTGGTGCGCATCCTGGCGACGCTGCTGAAACCGGACGGCGGGCGGGCCAGCGTGTGCGGCTTCGACGTCGTACGCGACCCGCAGGCCGTACGCAGGGCCGTGGGGGTCGCCGGGCAGTACGCGGCCGTCGACGAGTACCTGACGGCCAGGGAGAACCTGAACATCTTCGGCCTGCTGGCCCGGATGGGCAAGCAGGCCGCGCGCTCGCGCGCCGAGGAGCTGATCGAGCGCTTCGACCTCGGGCACGCGGCCGACCGCCCGGCCCGCACCTACTCCGGCGGCATGCGCCGCCGCCTGGACCTGGCGGTGGCGCTCATCGCCGGGCCGCGCTGCCTGTTCCTGGACGAGCCGACCACCGGCCTGGACCCGCGCGCCCGCGTGGAGGTCTGGGCGGTGCTCGGCGACCTGGTCAGGCAGGGCACCACCGCGCTGGTCACCACCCAGTACCTGGAGGAGGCCGACCAGTTCGCCGACCTGATCACGGTGATCGACCAGGGACGGGAGATCGCCACCGGCAAGCCCGCCGAACTGAAGGACCGGGTCGGCGGCGACCACCTGGACCTGGCCGTACGCCGCGCCGCCGACCTGCCGGCCGCCGTGTCCGCGCTGGCCGCGGCGGGCCTGCCCGACCCGAAGCCGGACCCGGGCACGCTGTGCGTGACGGCGGTGCTGCCCGGCGGCACGAGCCGGATGACCGAGGTACTGCGCAGGCTGGACGGCGCCGGGGTCGAGGTCGCCGACATCACGGTGCGCAGGCCCACCCTCGACGACGTGTTCTTCGCACTGACCGGGAAGGCGGATGAAGGATGACCGTGACCGAACCCCGCGTCGCGGGGTCAGGGTTCGCCCTGGCGCTGCGCGACTGCGCGGTGATGACCAGGCGCGGGATGCTGCGCCTCGGGCGCGTCCCCGACGAGCTGGCCTTCAACCTGGTCCAGCCGATCCTGTTCGTGCTGCTGTTCAGTTATGTGTTCGCCGGGGCGATCCCGCTGCCCGGCGGCGGGTCGTTCCGGGAGTACGTCGTGGTGGCGGTGTTCGCGCACTCGCTGGCGTTCATGGGGGTCGGCACCGGCACCGGGCTGGCGGTGGACATGAGCCGGGGCCTGATCGACCGGTTCCGCGCGCTGCCGATGGCGCACGTCGCGGTACCGGTCGGGCGGGCGAACGCCGAACTTCTGCGGGCGCTCCTGGTCACCGGCGTGCTGTCGATCGTGGGGCTGCTCGTGGGCTGGCGGGCGCACCTGGGGGTGCCGTCCACGCTGGCGGGCTTCGGCCTGCTGCTGCTGTTCGCCTACGCGATGGCGTGGGTGGGCGTCACCATCGGCCTGTCGGTGCGCAACCCGGAGGTGGCGGGCACGGCGGGGCTGCTGTGGGTGCTGCCGCTGGGGTTCGTCTCCAACGGGTTCGTGCCGATCTCGTCGATGCCGGAGTGGCTGCAACCGGTGGCGGCGTGGAACCCGGTCACCGCCGTGGTCACGGCCGCCCGGACGCTGTTCGGCAACCCGCTCGGGCTGGACGATCCCGGCTTCTGGCCGCTCGCGCACCCGGTCCAGGCGGCGGTGATCTGGTCCCTCGGGCTGATCGCGGTGTTCGTGCCGCTGGCCCTGCTGGCCTTCCGTTCCGCCCGCTCGCGCTAGGCCGCGGCCGGGGTGAAGGCGGCGGCGTGGTCGCGGGCGAAGTCGGTGACATCGCGGGCCGGGCGGCCGGTGAGGTCGGCGACGTCGGTGTGGACCTCGGCCGCCTCGCCCCTGGCATAGTGCGCGTAGTCCTCGACCAGGCCCTCGGCCTGCCACTCCGGCAGCAGGCCGCGCAGCGAGGCGGCGAAGACCTCGGGCGGCACGTCGGCGAACCCGATGTGGCCGCCCGTCGCGTCCGACAGCGCGCGGGCGATCTCGGCGTGGGTCACCGCGCGCGGCCCGGTCAGGGTGTACGTACGGCCGGCGTGGCCGGGCTCGGTCAGCACGACCGCCGCCGCGTCGGCGATGTCGCGAGTGTCGATGGCGCTCACCGCGGCCGTGCCGACCGGGGCGGCGAACGTCCGCTGCGCCCTGATCATCCCGGCGAAGGCCAGGATCCCCTGCATGAACAGGTTGGGGCGCAGGATGGTCCACTCGGCGAGGCCCGCGGCGCGCACGTACCGCTCCACCTCCGCGTGCCAGCGCAGGAACCGCACCGGGGATCCGGCCCGCGCCGCGTACTGCGACAGCAGCACCAGCCGGGGCACCCCGGCGCGGCGGACCTGCTCGGCGAACCGGATCTGGACGTCGGCGGCGTCGGGGGCGGACGGGCTGTTCAGGAACACCGCGTCCACGCCGTCGAACACGGCGGCGGGGAGGCCGGGGTCGCTCAGGTCCGCCACGACGGGCTCGACCCCGCCGGGGAGGGCGGCGGCGCGCTCGGGGGCGCGGGTCATCGCGCGCACCCGAGCGCCGCGCTCCCGCAGCGCGGGGAGCAGCAGCGAACCGACTCCGCCGGTCGCGCCGACCACCAGTACCGTTGAATTCCGCATGATCTTCTCCTTCAGATGGTGGAGGCCGGCGCGCGGTGGGCCGCCGGAATGAGGGACAGTGCGGTCGCGGCCAGTGCGAGCACCGCCGCGCCGAGGAACGCGCCGGCGAAGTCGGTGCTGTGACCCGCCGTGGCCATGGCGATCAGGGCGGCCAGGCCGAGCGCGCCGCCGAGCTGGCGGGTGGCGTTGATCAGGCCGCTGAGCAGGCCGGTCTCACCCGGGGTGGCCCCGGACACCGCCAGCGTGGTCGCGTACACGAAGCCGAGCCCGAGGCCCGCGCCGATCAGCAGGAACGGGCCCAGCAGGGCCGTGGCGTACTCACTGCCCGGACCGCTCTGGGCCAGCCAGAACAGCCCGCCGGCCAGCGCGGCCAGCGCGCCGATCAGCGCGGGGCGCAGCCCGACGGGCCTGGCCACCCAGGGCGCGGCGAAACCGCCCAGCGTGATCATGACGGCGATCGGCAACTGGCTCAGGCCCGTCGCGACCGGCGACATGTGAAGTACCTGCTGCTGGAACTGCGGCAGGAAGTAGAACAGGCCCACCGCCACCGCGCCGAGCAGCAGCATCACGGTGTTGGCGATGACCACGGGGGCCTGGCGGAAGACGCCGAGCGGGACGAGGGGCTGGGCGGAACGCCGCTCCGCGACCACGAACGCCCCCAGCGCGGCGACGCCGACCGCAAGGCTCACGATGGTCCGCGGTGAGCCCCAACCGGCCTCCGGAGCCGAGATCAGACCGAGGGCCAGCGCCGACGTGCCCAAGGTGATCGTGGCCGCGCCCGCCAGGTCGAACCGCCCCGGCCTGGCCGGGGACGGCGGCACCGCCTTCCAGACCGCGGCGGCCGTGAGGCCCACGATGGGCACCGGCAGCCAGAAGATCGCGGGCCAGCCCAGGGCCTGGGTGACCACGCCGCCGAGCGCGACCCCCAGCAGGCTGCCCGCGCCCGCGACCCCGCCCCAGACGCCGAGCGCGCGGCGGCGCTCCTCGGCCCCCGCGTAGAGGCCGAGCATCAGCGAGAGGGCCGCGGGCGTCAGCGCCGCCGCCCCCGCGCCCTGGACGATCCGGGCGGCGATCAGCATGGGACCGGTCGCGGCCAGGGCGCACGCCAGGGACGCGAGCACGTACACCGCGGCCCCGGACAGGAACACCCGCCGCCCGCCGAGCACGTCGGCGAGCCGCCCGCCGAGCAGCAGCAGCCCCGCGAAGGCGATCAGGTAGCCGTCCACCACCCACGAGAGTTCGGCCGTGGTGAGGCCGAGGGCGGCGCGGATCGCCGGGGTGGCCAGGTTCACCATCGAGGCGTCGAGGATCACGATGCCCGCGGCGGCGGCCAGCCCGGCCATGGCCAGGCCCCGCGAGGCGGGCGGCCGGTCATGCCGTGCCAGGGAGTCGGTCTGGGGGTTGCGCATACCCTCTCCAGGTCACTAGGACTTCTACTGAGAGAGAGTATGCAGTACTAGAAGTAGAACTTCAAGTTGTAGTTATAGCCTCTAACGGATCAGGTGCTCTCCAGGTGCGCGAGGATGTGCCGCAGGGAGGTGGCCAGGTCGCGGCGGCGTTCGCTGTCCAGCTTCTGCACCACGAACGCCTCCTGCCGGTTGAACTCCGGGAACAGGCCCAGCATCAGCCGCTCCCCGGTCGGGGTGAGCGCCAGCATCACCCGCCGCCCGTCCGTGGGATGCGGGAACCGCCGCAGGTGGCGGTAGGACTCCAGCGTCTTGACCACGCCGGTGAGCGTGCCCTTGGAGATGCCCGCCTCGGCCGCGACGTGCCGGGGCTCGCTCTCGCCCCAGATCCACACCACCCACATCACCACGAAGCCGGTCCAGGTCAGGCCGGTGTCGCGCAGGACGGTCTGCTCAAGATGGTTGCGGATCGCCGAGGAGGCGCGGTAGATGTTCGACACCGCCCACATGGCCTCGAAATCGACGTTCAGGCCGCCCAGTCGCTGGCCGATCGCCTCCTCGGTCTGACGCAAGGTGTGGTGTCCCGTCATAGCGCGGAAGTATAGTTTGGCACCTAACAACCGACTTTCGGGTGGCTCACGTACGGGACCAAACGATCCGGCCGTCGAAGACGGTCAGCTCGACCGGGGCGGCGACGAGATCGGCGGTGTCCGTCGCGCCGCTCACGAACAGGTCGGCGGCCATGCCCTCGCCGATCGTACCCTTCCAGGTCTCTGCGAAGTCCTGGCGCGCTCCCGCGGTCGTGTACGCCGCCAGCGCCTCCTCAAGCGTGATCCCCTCGCCGTCCCGCGCGATCAGCGCCGACACGCCCGCCCGCCAGTCCGGGCCGGTCACCGGGGCGTCGGAACTGCACGCCGTCAGCACGCCCGCGTCCAGCGCCGACCTGGCCGGCCACTCCCGCTCGGCCGCCTCCGGCCCGAACATGTCCCGCGTCGTGCCCGACTCCAGGCGTTGCAGCACCGGCTGGAGGTTGATCCCGTAGCCCAGCTCGCCCAGCGTGGCCAGGGCGGACTTGGACGCGTACTGCCCGTGGATCACGTAGTGCCTGGCGTCGTCCCTGGGGTGCTCGCGGGCGACCGCCGCCAGCGTGTCCACCACGGCGTCGATGCTGCGGCTGCCCACCGCGTGCACGCCCACCTGCAACCCGGCCATGTGGATCAGGCGCAGGATCTCGTCCAGCTCGGCCACCCGCTCGGTGTCGGTCGCGCCGTGCGTGCACAGCGAGCCGTGCCCGCCCGACGGGTACGCCTCCCGCATCCACGCGGTCTCCGACGGCGGGATGCCGTCGGCGAACACCTTCACGCCGAGCAGCCGGACCAGCCGCTCGTCCACGCCGTCCAGGTCCTTGGGCAGGTCGGCGAGGTAGGCCACGGTGTCCGCGACGGACGCGCCGGACATCGGGCTGGGCAGCCCGAGCACGCTCACCCGCGCGGTCAGCTCGCCCGCCCGCGCCAGCTCGGCGTACGCGGGCAGCACGCTGGCCCCCATCCCGCCCGCGAACAGCTCCCCGCCGCCGGGCCCGAGCCCCGGTTCGGTGAAGCTGGTGATGCCGTGGCCGTTCAGCTCGGCCACCACCTCGCGCAGCACCCGGATCATGCCGCCCGCCGGGGCCGGGACCAGGCGCTGCACCCGCCCCTGGTCGGCGTGGTGCAACAGCCCGTCGCCGGTCACCCCGGCCAGTTCGAGGGCCTTGGAGTTGGCCCAGGTCTCGTGGCCGGAGTAGTCCTGGAGCACCACGGGGTGGTGCGGGGCCACGTCGTCCAGGTCGGCCTTCGTCGGCAGCCGGTGTTCGGCCAGCTGACCCGGGTTCCAGCCGGTCCCGCGGATCCACTCGCCCGGCCTGGCCCGGCGTACCGCCTCGGCGACCCGCTCCCGTATCTCGGCGATCGAGCCGGCCGCGACGTCCAGGCAGAACGGCGGGCGGTGCAGGCCGTAGCCGCAGGCGTGCAGGTGGGAGTCGTTGATGCCGGGCAGCAGGAGGCGGCCACGGAGATCCACCACCTCGGTGCCGGTCCAGCCCGCGGCGTCACCGACGTGCGCGATCGTCCCGCCGCGCACCGCCACGCCGGTCGCGTACGGCCGCGCCGGGTCCATGGTGAGCACGCGCCCGTTGACGAACAGCAGATCTGCCTGGTTCACGAATCATCTCCCAGATATGCGCGCTTCAGCGCGGCGTCGGACTCGCGCAGCGGTGTGGGGTCGCCGCCGTAGGTGAGCGTTCCGTGGGCGAGCACGTACGCCGTGTCGGCCAGGGCCAGCGCCGCGTGCGCGAACTGCTCCACCAGCAGCACCGCGCAGCCCTCGTCGGCCAGCTTCCTGATCACCGGCAGCAGGCGGCGGACGATGCCGGGGGCCAGGCCCAGCGACATCTCGTCCAGCAGCAGCGCGGCGGGGCCGGTCAGGATGGCCCTGGCCAGGACGAGCATCTGCTGCTCGCCGCCGGACAGCAGGCCCGCCCGTACGTCGAGCCTGCGTTCCAGCTCGGGGAACAGTTTCACGGCGAGCGCCGGATCGCCGACCAGCGCGATGTTCTCGCGGGTGGTGAGGGTGCCGAACACGCTCCGGCCCTGCTCGACGTGCGCCAGGCCGTACCGGGCCCGGCGGGTGCGCGGCCGGCCGGTGAGCGTCCGGCCGCCCAGCTCGATCTCGCCCTTCACCGCCGGGACCACGCCCGAGATCGCTTCGAGCAGCGTCGTCTTGCCCGCGCCGTTCGGCCCGAGCAGGACCGTGACCCGGCCCTCCCCGGCGGTCAGCGTCACGTCCCTGACCACCGGCTGGCCGCCCCTGGCCACGCTGACGTCCCGCAGCTCAAGATTCATGGGTCGCCTCCTCCGGCTCCTCGCCCAGGTAGGCCCGCAGCACCCGGGGCTCGGCGAACACCTCGGCGGGCGGCCCCTCGGCGATCACCTCGCCGAAGTCGAGCACGGTCACGCCCGTGCAGGCCGCCCTGACCAGGTCCAGGTCGTGTTCGATGAGCAGCACCGCCGCGCCGTACCGGGCGGGGACCTGGGCGAGCCACGCGCCGAGCCGTTCGCTCTCGGCGTGCCCGAGCCCGGCGGCCGGTTCGTCCAGTACCGCGACGGCCGGGCGGGCCAGCAGCGTGCCCGCCACCTCCAGCAGCCGCCGGGTGCCCACGTCCAGCGCCGCGATCGGGTCGCCGGGCGCGACCGCGACCAGCCCGGCCAGCCCTTCGGCCAGCTCGGCGTCACTGAGCGGGCGGCGGGAGGCGAACCGCAGGTACTCGCGCACGGTGAGCCCCACCGGCACCCGGTCCTGCTGGAACGTCCGGCGCAGCCCGGCTCTGGCCCGCCGGTGCACGGCCAGCCCGGCCGCCTGCACGCCGCGGACCTCGACCGTGCCGCCCCCGGCGGACACGAACCCGCTGATCGCGTCCACCAGCGAGGACTTGCCCGCGCCGTTCGGACCGACCAGCCCGTGCACGCCTCCGGCGGGCACGGTGAGCGAGACGTCATCGACCGCGACGACCTGCCCGTACCGCACGCTGACCCCGGAGATCCGCAGGGCGTCCGGCCCGGTCGTGTCGGCGGGCGCGGTGACGGCGGGGGGTTCGACGGCGGTAGGCGCCGCGGGCGTACGGCGGCGTCGCCGCAGCAGCGCGCGCAGCCCGTCGCTGATCCCGGAGCCCTGGGTCATGGCCTGGACCGCGCCGACCGCGAACACCACGTTCGCCCACTGCTGCGGCACGCCGAACCGGCGCAGCAGCTCGGCCACCAGCACGCCGAGCGCGCCGCCGATCAGCGCCCCTTCGGCGTGGTGCGCCCCCGCCATGATCGCCACGGCGTACGCGACCAGGGACTGACCGGGGTCGAAGTTGCGCGACACGACCATCGCGAGCTGCCCGGCGAGCAGCGCCCCGGAAAGGCCCGCGATGAACGCGCTGACCGCGAAGGCGCTCAGCTTGGCTCCGGGCACGCTGGTCCCGGCCGCCGCCGTGGCGCGTTCGGACTCCCGCAGCGCCCGCCACGAGGCCCCGAGCCGGGTCCGCCGCACCACGGCCAGTGCCACCGCGACCAGCGCGAACACCCCGCAGCAGAACAGGAAGTACTGGCGTTCTGAGGCCAGCCCCGCGGGCCTGCCGACCACGATGCCCTGGCTCACCCCGGGGAAGGACCCGGCGGCCATCACGATGTCCACCGTGGCCGCGAAACCGAGGGTGATGATCGCCAGGTGCACGCCGCGCAGCCGCAGCGCGGGCAGGCCGATCAGCAGGCCGAACGGCACCGCGGCCAGGCCCGCCAGCGGCAGCCACACCCACAGCCCGCCGGGCACGCCCCACACGTTGAGCTGGGCCGTCGTCCACGCGCCGATGGCGGCGAAGGCCATCTGGCACAGCGAGACCATCCCGGCCTGCCCGGCGACCACCCCGAGGCTCTGCAACAGCACGCCGGAGATCACCGCGGACATGGCGAGGAACACCCAGTAGGCGGGCAGCCCGGCGGCCA
This sequence comes from Spongiactinospora rosea, assembly GCF_003315795.1. Taxonomy (GTDB): domain Bacteria; phylum Actinomycetota; class Actinomycetes; order Streptosporangiales; family Streptosporangiaceae; genus Spongiactinospora; species Spongiactinospora rosea. Next base: position 298,453 of record NZ_QMEY01000002.1, on the reverse strand, counting down.
GCCCGTACGCGAGCACCGCCAGCCCGGCGGCGATGCCGACCCGGCGCAGCAGCACGACATTAGCGGGACGCATCCCACACCTCCCTGCGCCGGCTCCACACGAGGATCAGCAGGATCGCCGCGAACGGCACCACGTCCCGGTACTGCTGCACCGCCGCCGACCCCGCGAGCAGCCCTTCCACCAGGCCGAGCGCGATGCCGCCCGCCAGCGCCCCGTCCAGCCGGCGCAGCCCGCCGAGCAGGGCGGCGGCGCACGCGGGCACGATCAGCATGCTCAGCGAGAGGATGTCGCTGGTGCGCACCGGTGCGACCAGCAGCAGCACCAGCGCGGCCAGCGCCCCCGCGAGCGCCCACACGGTGATGGTGAGCGCGCGGGTGCCGATGCCGAGCAGTTCGGTGGTGACCGGCCGCTCGGCCATGGCCCGCAGCCGCAGCCCGAGCGGGGTGCGGGTGAGGACCAGCGACGTGCCGGCGCCGATCACCACGGCCAGCAGCAGGAGCACCACGGCCCCCTGGGTGACGACCACGCCCGCGATCGTGGCGACCGGCCCGGCCGCCGGGTTCGGCAGCACCCGCGGCTCGTCGCCGAACGCGATGTAGGCGAGCGCGATGATGCCGATGAGCTGCGCGATCGACACCGCGGTACGCGTCTGCGGCCCGCTCTCGGCGAACCACCGGGTCATCACCAGGCCGCACCCGGCCGACACCAGCGCCCCGGCCGCCACCCCCGCGAGGGCCGCGGCCCAGTACGGCAGCCCGGTCCCGGTGAGCGCGGCCATCACGTACACGCCCGCCACGCCGGTGGCCGCGACGGCGAGGTTCACCGTCGCGGTCAGCCGGTACATGGCGGTGAGCAGCAGGCCGAGGGCGGCGAACGTGCCGCCCGCGGCCAGTCCGGAGACCAGGCCCTGGAACATCAGCCGAGCGTCCCGGGGTACTTGACCCATTCGGACGTGACGACCTGCCACTTGCCGCCCTTGAGCCGCACGATCTTGCCCGCCCGGTTGGACAGGTGCTTGGCGGCCTCGCCGAACTCGTACGGCGTGCCGGTCATCTGCGTCTGGATCGGCTTGAGCGCCTTGAACGCCGCCGCCACCGACTGCCGGGTGATCGGGCCCTTGATCGACTTCAGGGCGTCCACGAAGTATGTGGCCGCCAGGTAGCCGCCCTGCCCGAAGGAGGTCAGCGGCACGTTCTTGGCGGTCATCAGCTCCCGCCAGTCGGCGAGCGCGGGCGACTCGGCCTCCGTGAACGGCTCGAACTCGGCGTTGGCGTACATCCCGTCACCGTCCGCGCCGAGCGCCTTGGCCACCGCGTCGGTGTAGGGCGCGGTGGTCATCAGCCAGTCGATGCCGGTGATGTTCTGCTGCTTGACCACCTTCATCCAGGAGATCGCCATCGGCTCGGTGCCGTTGTAGAGGACCGCCTGGCAGCCCTCCTTCCTGGCCCGCAGCACGAACGGCGTGGGGTCGGAGTCCGGTTTGACCGTGCGGTCGTCGAGGGTGAGCTTCTTGCCGGTCAGCTTGGTCCAGCTCGTGACGGCCCCGCCGTAGGCGTCGTTGGTGTTGCCGAGGATCGCCAGGAACATGCAGACCTTGTCGCGTTTGAGCACCTCGGAGGCGTAGTACAGGTTGATCGCCATGTTCAGGTACGGCCCGGTGTTCACCGGGGAGATCGCGGGCGACTCGAAGCAGGTCGGGTCCACGCCGGTGCCCTGGATGGAGACGATGGCCGACTGCTGGTAGAACGGGGCGTTCACGGCGCAGTCGAGCAGGCTGGCCGAGCCGACCAGCGCCACCACGCCCTGGTTGGTGACCACGTCCCTGGCGGCCTGGGCGGCGGCGGCGGGGTCGCCCTTGTCGTCGGCGCTGACGTACTCGATCTTCTGGCCGTTGATGCCGCCCTGCTCGTTGACCCGGTCGAAGACCGCCTTGGCGGCGGCGGAGGAGTCCGGGAAGGTGACCGCCCCGCTCAGCGAGCTGACACCGCCCACCTTGATCGTTCCAGTGCCACCGCCACCGCCGGGGGAGGCGGCCGGGGGCTCATCGGACAGGCCGCACCCGCCGGCGGCGAGCACGGCGGCGAACAGGACGGCGAATGCCCTCTTGGGGATCATGGGCGAGCCTCTCATCGAATTTTGGACGGATCGTAAGGTGCCAAACGATTCGTTTCAAGAGCTAGATCGGTAAAGATCGTTCGGGTATGAAAGCAAGATGGAGCAACCCCGAATGCAGCTCGTGCTGTCCGAGAACTGGACGATGACCTCCGCCCGCGACCTGACCACGCTGGTCCGGTGGGCGCGCGAGGCCGAGGACGCCGGGTTCGACTCGGTGATGATCAGTGAGCACATCGTGCTCGGACCGGACGCCGGGGCGCTCGGGCGGATGGCCAACCCGCGGGAGTACGCGCTGCCCGGCAACCAGGACCCTTTCACGCCCTGGCCGTACTCGCTGAGCCTGCTGGCCGCCATCGCGTCGGTCACCACCCGGTTGCGCCTGTCGGCCACCGCGGTGCTCGCGCCGCTGCGGCACCCGCTCGCGCTGGCCCGCGAGCTGGGCACGCTCGACCTGCTCGCGCAGGGGCGGCTGATCGTGGTGCCCACGGTGAGCTGGAGCCGGGACGAGTACGCGGCGCTCGGCGTGCCGTTCGAGAAGCGCGGCAGGCTGCTGGACGAGCACCTGGAGATCTGGGAGCTGCTGTGGCGCGAGTCGCCGGTGTCCTACCACGGGGAGTTCTACCGGTTCGACGAGGTGTACTTCGAGCCGAAGGCGTACCGGGAGAGCGGGCCGGTGCTGTGGTTCGGCGGCGCGGGGGCCAGTCCGCACCTGGTGCGCAGGCTGGCCCGGTGGGGGAGCGGGTTCAACCCGCTCGGCTATCCGCCGGAGGCGGACATGAAGGCGCTGGCCGAGGGCATGCGGGCGGCCGGGCGCGACTTCGCCGAACTGGAACTCGCGGGCGGCACCCGGGCGGTCTTCCCCGACGGCACGTCCTGCGCGCCGCTCGGGCCCGCGCTGGAGCACATTCCGGAGCGCATGGCGGAGGGGTACACGACGTTCTGCATCAAGCCTTCGCAGTTCATCGACGACCCCGACAAGGTGGGCGATTTCTGCCGCGAAGTGATCCGGCGCGTCACCGCGCCGGCGTCGTGAGGGCCGCCCCGCGCGACCGGCCCCCGTCATCCGGTCGCGCAGGGTCGCCGCGCCGCGGCCATCGGCTACGGCCTGAGCGCCTCCCTGACCAGGGCCGTGTCGGTGAACTGCTCGAAACGGGTGGCGACACCGTCCTTCATGTGCCAGACGTGGGTGAACCGCACCCTCATGTGCTTGCCGGTGGCCCGGTAGGTGCCGCTGTAGTGCCCGATCGCCACGATCACGTCGCCGCCGTCCACGAACTCCTCGGGGTCGGCCCGGTAGCCCTCCCACTCGCCGCCGAGCTTGGCGAACACCTGCGACAGCACCTCGTCGGCCCCCACGTAGGTGCCCGCGTAGGGGAAACCGGCCATCTCGGTCCAGCGCGCGTCGGGTGCCAGCAGGGACACGATGCCGTTGACGTCGCCGTCGGCCGAGGCCGCGTAGGACGCGCGTACGGCGTCGAGATTGTCACTCATGCGTGTTGCTCCTCAGACCGGCCGCTCGCCGGTCGGGTAGTTGATCTGTCCCGGCGGTGTCGGGCTCGTGGTGGGCGGGCCATGGCGGTCGCGGGCGCGAAATCGGGCATGGCGGCTCCTTCTTCCACGAAGTCGTCTATGAAATCATATAGCTTTCTGGCCGGAAAGGAGAGGCGATGAGGCTCAAGGGTAAGGTCGCACTGGTCGCCGGGGCGGGTACGGGCATCGGCGCGGCGACCGCCCGCAGGTTCGTCGCCGAGGGCGCGAGCGTCGTACTCACCGGGCGCAGGCCGGGGCCGCTGGCGGAGGTCGCGGCCGACCTCGGGGAGGCGGCGCTGGCCGTCCCCGCCGACATGGCCGACACCGCCCAGGCGCGCGAGGCCGTGCGGGCGGGCGTGGAGCGGTTCGGGTCGCTGGACGTGGTGATCGCCAACGCGGGCGGGCACGGCGGCAACGCGGTCGCCGACACCGACGACGAGGACTGGCGGCTCAGCATCGAGTCCAACCTGACGACCTGCTTCGTGACCTGCCGGGAGGCGCTGCCCGCGCTGGTGGAGTCCAAGGGGGCGATCGTCGTGGTGTCGTCGATCGCGGGGCTGACGGCGGGCCCGGCCGTGGCTGGATATGTCACGACAAAGCATGCGCTGGTGGGGCTGACGCGTTCGATCGCCCGTGACTACGGGCCCCGGGGCGTACGGGTCAACTGCCTGTGCCCCGGCTGGGTGCGCACCCCGATGGCCGACGAGCAGATGGACGAACTGGTCGAACGGGACGGCATCACCAGGGACGAGGCGTACGCGCTGGTCACCAAGGACGTGCCGCTGCGCCGCCCGGCCACCGCCGAGGAGATCGCCGCGATCTGCCTGTTCCTCGCCTCGCCGGAGAGCGCGATCATGACCGGCAGCGTGATCGTCGCCGACGGCGGCGCGACCGCGGTCGATCTGCCGACCCTCGCCTTCGCCTGATGGACACCTTCGACGTCGTCGTGGTCGGCGCGGGTTCGGCCGGGGCGGCGGTGGCCGGCCGGCTCGCCGGCGACGGCATGCGCGTACTGCTGCTCGAAGCGGGCGGGCCGGACACCGACCCCGACATCCGCGACCCCGGCGGGGTGTTCCGGCTGTGGGGCGGGCCCGACGACTACAACTACTTCACCGCGCCGCAGCGCCACCTCGGCGGGCGGCGGCTGCACTGGCCGCGCGGGAAGGTGCTGGGCGGCTCCTCCTCGCTGAACGGCATGATCTTCGTCAGGGGCGCGGCGGCCGACTTCGACGGGTGGGGGCCCGGCTGGTCGTACGCCGAGGTGCTGCCGTACTTCAAGCGGCTGGAGGACTTCGACCGCGGCGCGGACGACTACCGCGGGGCCGGTGGCCCGGTGCGGGTGATCTCCGACTACACGCCGCACCCGGTGAACGCGGCGATCGTGGCCGCGGCGGTCGAGCAGGGCATCCCGTTCAACCCCGACTGCAACGGCGAGCGGGCCGACGGCGCGGGGTTCTGCCAGCTCACCATCAAGGACGGCCACCGGCACAGCACCGCCACCGCCTACCTGGGCGAGCGGCCGACACTGGAGATCCGCACGGGGGCCCGCGCCCGCAGGCTGCTGCTGCGCGGCAGGCGGTGCGTCGGCGTCGAGTACACCAAGGACGGCACGCCGCATCGGGTCGGGGCCGAACACCAGGTCGTGGTCAGCGCCGGGACCCTCGAATCGCCCCGGCTGCTGATGCTCTCCGGGCTCGGCGACCCCGCCGCGCTGCGTCAGCACGACATCCCGGTCGTCGAAAAACTCCCCGAAGTCGGGCGAAACCTGCACGACCACGCCCTCGTCCCGGTGATCGTGGCCGCCCGCCGTCCGGTGCCGCCCGCGCTGCCCGGCCTCCAGGCCATGCACAGCCAGTTGTTCTGGCGCAGCCGCCCCGGCCTGCCCGCCCCCGACGTGCAGCCGCTGTTCTTCCACATCCCGCTGTACGACGGGGAGATGACCGGCCCGGCGGACGCGTTCACGCTGATGGCCGGGATCGTACGGCCGGAGAGCCGTGGGCACCTCGCGCTGACCTCGGCCGACCCGGACGCGCCGCTGCACATCGACCCGGCCTATCTCTCGGCCGCGGCCGACCGCGCCTGCATGCGGGCGGCGGTCGAGCTGTGCCGGGAACTGGTCCGGGCCGACGCCCTGAAGGAGTGGGCGGGCGGCGAACTCCATCCGGGCGACCGCGACGTGTCAGACCACATCGCGCGGACCCTGGTGACCTACCACCACCAGGCCGGGACGTGCGCGATGGGGAGCGTCGTGGACCACCGGCTCCGGGTGCACGGCATCGAGGGGCTGCGGGTGGCGGACGTCTCGATCATGCCGACCGTCACCTCGGGGAACACCAACGCGCCCGCCATCATGATCGGGGAGCGGTGCGCGGACCTGGTACGCGAGGACCTCTAACGGTGGTGCCGCGCGGTCAGCCTGCATGACATGCCCTCGGGGATCAGCGTCGGGCCGAACAGCGGGCGGACCCGGTCCAGGCCGGGGGCGTCCAGGTCGTGGTCCGTGGCCAGGTGCGCCGCGGTGAGCAGCAGGATCGCCGTGCCCAGGTGGGTGCCGAGGCAGCCGCGTGGCCCGGCGGCGAAGGGCTGGTACGCGCCCGGCGCGTGCGGCGGGTCGCCGCGCAGCCACCGCCCCGGGTCGAACCGCTCGGGCTCCTTCCAGTGACGCTCGTCGTGGTGCAGCAGGTACGGGCTGAACATGATCGCCGTGCCGCGCGGGACCGTCCACCTGCCGAGCGTGACGTCGGTGACCGCGTCGCGGCCGAGCAGCCAGGCGGGCGGATGGAAGCGCAGCACCTCGTTCACGAACGCCTGCGTGAACGGCAGCGCGCGGTCCGGTCGGGCCGCGACCTCCTCCGCCGGGGCGGCGGCCACCTCGGCGCGGATCCGGTCGAACAGGTCGGGGCGGGCGGCCAGGTGGTACAGCAGCCAGCTCCAGGCCCCGCCCATCGTGCCGATCGCGCCCAGCACGGTGATCCCCAGCGCGGCCTGCGCGACGTCGGCGGGCACCGGCTCGTCCCTGGTGAGGAGGTGGTCGAGCAGCGTGACCGGCTCGCCCTGGGACGCCGGGCGTTCCTCGGTCAGCAGCGGCGCGATGGTGTCCCGGATGCTCTGGTCGGCGCGCTGGACGCGGCGGCGCAGCCGGCTGGGCCACCAGCTCGGGATGCGGATGGCCGCCTCCCCGGCCTTGCGGCCCTCGGTGAACGCCGTCAGCAGCGCGTCCGCCAGCCCCGGCGGCGGGTCGGGGAAGTACAGCGGCAGCATGGTGTTCACGCAGACCCGCCAGGCCCGCTCGGCCGGGTCGAACCAGCCGCCTTCCAGCGCGCGCAACTCGCCCGCCAGCGCCGCGCTCACCAGCGGCAACAGACCGGGCAGCGCGGCGGACCGCAGCACCGGCAGCGCCGCCTGGCGGGTGCGCATCCACTGCGCGGTCTGCTCCGGCGTGGGGAACCTGCCGCCGTGCAGCGGGTTGGCGTTGGGCACGCAGTCGCGGTTGGTGTGGACCAGCACCTTGGTGATCTCGGCCGGGTCGGAGATCACGACCACGTCGGTGTCGAACCTGAACACGTCACCGTATTTGCGGCGGCAGTCCTTCAGGAACTCCGCCGGATGGGATTCATAGTCGTCGAGATGACGGCCGAAAACACCATTGCGCGGCCCGGGGATCGGTTCGGCCGTACGCTTTGCCATCGCGCCCTTTCGCCACCATTGAGATAGGGCGGTGCCGGTTTTACGGCCGCCTTCAGGGGCCCCACCGGCACCGCCGCGTGCAGGGTGCTGCTAGCGGAGCCGGTAGATCGGGTAGCGACCCTTCATCTGCCCACGGTGCAGGCGCAATGCGCGCTTGATCAGCCTCGCCATGCTCTCCACCCCCTCTCCTTGACGCGACTATGCCCAGACGGTCACATATTTCGGTAAACAAAGCAATGGGCGGTGGGAGAAGAGCCGATCCGGGGCCGGTGGCATTTTCCGGGAAGCGATATCCGGGATGCCGGGAAGTCATTGATACCGGCCGCCCGAAAATCGCCCTGGTCAGGTGGTACTGGGCGGGCGGAAGCCGTCGAGGGTGAAACGGATCAGGCGGTCGCCCTGCTCGACGCCGCTCGTCTCGCGGGTCCAGGCGGCGGCGCCCATCAGGGCGGTGAGGTCGTCCGCGCGGACCTCCGGACGCAGCAGACCGGCGGCGCGGGCGGCGGCGGTGACGCGGTCGGTCAGATCGGCCATCCGCTCGCAGGACTCGTGCAGCTCCGATGCCTCGTCGTCGAGACCGGCCGCCAGCACGGCGGCCAGCCCGCGGTAGGTGGCGGCGTTGCGCACGCACTCGCGTACCCAGGTGCTCAGCGCCTCGGCCGGGTCGTGCCGGTCGAGCAGGTCCTCGCCCAGCGCGAACAGCGCCTCGTGGCGCTCGCGCAACAGGGCGGCGATCAGCGCCCGGCGGGTGGCGAAGTGGGCGTACACCGTGCCGATGGCCACCCCGGCGGCACGCGCGATCTGCCCGAGCGAGGCGTCCACGCCATGCTCGCGGAACGCGCCGTCGGCGACGGCGAGCAGCCGTTCGACGTTGCGCCGCGCGTCGGCGCGCGGGCGGCGCCGCTTCGAGGTTTCGGTCATGCGCGTACGTCCCCGGAGTAACTTGAGTGGGCCTCGACTTACTTGTACTGTCTCCGCAGGGCCCTCAATCTACTGTTCCTGGACGAAAGGGGGGCCGACCATGATCCTTGTCACCGGCGCGACCGGTTCCATCGGCCGTCACCTGGTACGCGAGCTGCTCGAACGGGACCTGCCCGTGCGGGCCTTCGTCAGAGACGCGGCCAAGGGCCGCGCGCTCGGCTGCGAGTTCGCGGTGGGCGACCTCGACGACCTGTCGTCGCTGGCCACCGCGCTGAAAGGCGTCGACCGGGTGTTCCTCAACACCGGCGGCGTGGTTCCGGTCGATGGCGAGCAGCCCATGGTGCGTCAGCAGCGGACCGCCATCGACCTGGCCCGCGAGGCGGGCGTGTCGCAGGTGGTGAAGCTGTCGGTGTGGCAGCCCGGCCCTGGCGGCAAGCTCTCCGTGGGCGCGCACTGGGCCATCGAACGGCATCTGAAGGAGTCCGGCCCGCCCTGGACGATCCTGCAGCCCAACGCCTTCATGCAGAACTTCCTGACCGGCCAGGCCGCCTTCACCATGAACGGCGACCTGCACGGGGCCTACGGCGACGGCCGCATGTCCTACATCGACTGCGCGGACATCGCGGCCTGCGCCGCGCGGCTGCTGGCGGACGGCGGCGGGATCGGCGAGACGTACGCGCTCAGCGGTCCAGAAGCGCTCGATCACCACACCGTCGCCGCCCGGCTCTCCGCCACGATCGGCAGGACGGTCCGCTACGTGGACCACGCGCCGGAGGAGTTCGCGTCCATCCTGACCGCGCAGGGCGTGCCCGCGTGGTTCGCGGCCGACGCCGCCGCCCTGTACGCCGACACGGCCGCCGGGCAACTCGCCGCCACCACCTCGGCGGTCCGCGACCTGACCGGCCGCGACCCGCGCACCTTCGACGAGTTCCTGATGGCGAACCGGGACCGGCTCCGCGCGGCCACCCACCTGGGCCGCTGAGCGCCCACCGGCCGCCCAGGTCACGGTACGACGACCGTCTAGGTGCCGCTGCCGTTGTCACGGTCGGAGCCGGTCGCGGTGGGGACTCATGTGCGCAGAGTCGCTTCTTGGATACCAATCGTATCGACAGGGTGTGCTGACCCTCCGGCGCGGGTGCGGAGCAGGTCGGCGACGTCGTTCAGGGCCATCTCGATCCGGCCGTGTACGCGCGGGTTGAGCAGGGTGGTCCCGTCGAAGTCCGCGGCGGTGGCGAAGATCGCGACCGGCACGGTCAACGCCTGGAAGAAGCCGAACAGCGGGCGCAGGGCGTGTTCGAGCACGAGCGCGTGGTGCTCGCCGCCGCCCGTGGCGGCGAGCAGGACGAGCTTGCCTGCCAGCGCGTACTGGTCCACGAGGTCGAAGAAGTGCTTGAAGATCCCTGGGTAGGAGCCCCGGAACACGGGGATCGCGGCGATCAGGAGGTCGGCGTTCTCGGCCGTCCTGAGGGCGGCCTCGACGGCGGGGGCGACCTGCTCGCGTTCGACGGCCTGGGTGAAGTCGGGGCCCAGTTCGTAGACGTCGATCCTGGACGTCTCGATGGGCATCTTCTCCGCCAGCGTCGCCAGGACCACATCGACCAGGCCCATCGTCTTGGAGGGACGGTTCGGGCTGCCGTTGACGACCGCGACGCGCAGCGCCGTTCCGGCGGCGGTCATGCCGTCCGCTCCGGCACCGCGGCGGTCTCCCGGCGCACGACGGGCGCGACCTCGGTGCCGAGCCGTTCGATCGCCGCCAGGTGCTCCTTCTGCGGCATCCCGCCGAAGCCCATCTGGATGAGGGCCCGGCTGACGCCGTACAGCTCGTGGTACGTGAGCAGCTTGTCGATGACCTCCTGCGGGCTGCCCGCCAGCAGGCCGGACCCCGGCGACACCTGCGCGTCGAAGGCGGCACGGGAGAGCGGGAACCCCTGGCCGCGCTGGTGGTTGTTCTCCAGCATCCCCTTGGCGAAGTAGGGGTACATGGTCTCCCGGGCCTCCTGGCTGGTGCGCCCGACGTACCCGTGGGTGTTGATGCTGATCGGCAGCGTGGCGGGGTCGTGCCCCGCCTGGGCGGCGGCGGCCCGGTACAGCTCGACGGTCTGCTCGTGGTAGGTCACCGGCCCGAGCAGCAGGGCCAGCGCCATCGGCAGGCCCAGCCGCCCGGTGCTGACCGCCGACGCCGGGGAGCCGCCGACCCCCACCCAGATCGGGATGGTGCCGCCGTCCGCGCGGGGCGCGATGTCGGCGTCGTGCAGCGGCGCGCGGAAGCGTCCCGACCAGGTGAGCGGGTTGCGCTCGCGGATCTTGAGCAGCAGGTCCAGCTTCTCGCGGAACAGGTCGGCGTAGTCCCGCAGGTCGTACCCGAACAGCGGGAAGGACTCGGTGTAGGAGCCCCGGCCCGCGATGATCTCGACCCGGCCCGCAGAGAGCAGGTCGATCGTGGCGAACTGCTCCCAGACGCGCACCGGGTCCTCCGAGCTGAGCACGGTGACCGCACTCGTCAGCCGGATCCGCTCGGTCGCCTCGGCCGCGGCGGCCAGCAGGATCGTCGGCGCGGACCCGACGAAGTCGGTCCGGTGATGCTCACCGACCCCGAACACGTCCAGCCCCACCTGGTCGGCGACCCGCGCCTGCTCGATCGTCTCCCGCGCCCGCTGCCGTGGGGAGGGCATCCGCCCGGTGACCGGGTCTTCCGTCACCTCGCCGAAGGTCATGATCCCGATCTCGAATGTCATCTGCCCGTTCCTCTCTGCGTTGCCGGGGCCGTTTCCGCGGCCACAGCAGTAACAAGTTATCTGCGCAGACAACTATTCCCGATGGTGACACGACCATGACACGGCGCGGACGAAGCGGGAACACGGCCCGCCGATAGTGGGTGGGCGCAAGTGATCGCGAAAGAGTTCGCGGAAGAGTTCGCGGAAGAGGAGGACACACTGTGGTTGATCGCGGAGCATGGGACCGGCGTACGCTGCTGCTGGGAGCCGCGGCGCTGACCGGTGCGGCGGCGACCGCGCCGCTGCTCGGGGGCACGGCCACGGCGTACGTCCGCAGCGGTGACGCGGACGCGCTGTTCGAGGCCGGCGAGTTCGAGCGGGCCGGCCGCGCCTACGAGCGGATCCTGAGAAAGGACCCCGCGAACATGCACGCCGCGCGCCGGCGCGGCCATGTGGCGCTGCTGAGCAACAGGTTCCCCGAGGCCGAGAAGTACCTCACGACGGCCCTGAACCTGGCCCCCGACGACAAGCGGACCAACCGCCTCCTGGCCGACTGCTACACCCGGCAGGACAAGTTCCCCCTGGCCGTACCCCGCTGGCACGCGGCCGGGGAGGAGTCCTACGCCGAGCAGTTCGCGGCGATTCAGGGCACGCCGTACCAGATCCACGGCGACACCGCGCGGGTGCCATGGCAGCAGACGGACCCGTTTCCGCTGGTGGAAGCCTCGATCAATGGCGGACCGCCGAAGAAGTTCTCCTTCTACACCCACGTTGACGCGCTGGGCTTGTCCGCGAAACTCGCCAAGGAGGCCGGGCTGAAGGCCGTGGCCAAGCAGAGGATCGACGCCTTCGGCGACGTCATCTGGCTGTACTACGGCGTGCTGGACTCCTTCCATCTGGGCGGCATCGAACTGCGCAACATCCCCGTCGGGTGGTCGGAGCGCGAATCGGGCGGGGAAGTCGCCCCCGACGCCCACGACGGCATGATCGGCACGTGGGTCTTCTACCACTTCCTCACCACCTTCGACTACGCGGGCCGGTCGCTGATCCTGCGCCGCCGTACCCCCGAGACGGCCCAGCGGGCCCGCGCCGACGCCGCCCGCGCGGGTGCCAGGCCGCTGCCGCTGTGGCTGGCCGGCGGGCACCTGCTGTTCACCGAGGGCAGCGTCACCGACGTCGCCGGCTCCAAGGCGGGGGTGGTGTCCCTGAACCTCGGCGGAACCGGCGAACAGGTCGCGGGCATCTCCGAAGAAACGGCCAAGCGGCTGGGGGTCCGCGTCGACTACGACCGCCCGTTCGCGTCCTTCGCCGCGGGCCGGCCAGTGGAGGGCTACCCCTGCTACCCCAGGGAACTGCGCCTCGGCGGCGTCACCGCCAAGAGCCTCTACAGCTACGCGGGCGGAAAGGACACGCTCGGCGACGAGGGCTTCCACAAGGTGGCCGGCTTCGACCACGCCTTCCACAAGCCCAACAACATCACCCTCGACTTCACCGACATGAACGCCTACGTCGCCCGAGGCAAAGCCGCCTGATCACCCCGGGAGCCGCCGGCGCCTACTCGGATGCGAGCCGGTCCCAGATGCCGGCGAGGGCGCGCAGGTCGTCGTCATCGAGCCGGTCGAGGAAGAGCCTGCGCAGGTCCTGGTACTGCTGACGCCACGCCTTGCGCAACAGCGCCCGCCCCTCGGTCGTCAACGTCACATCGAAGCCCCGCCCATCGACGGCCGACCGCCGCCGCTCGATGAGCCCCCGATGCTCCAGGCGATCCGCCAGCCGGGTGAACCCACCGGTGGACATCAGCCGCCGCTCGGCCAGGTCGGACATCCGCATGCCCTTCTCCCCGGCCTCGCCGAGGAGGGAGAGCACGCTGTACTCGGCCATGCTCACGTTCAGGGGCGCGAGCCCTGCCTCGATCGAGCGCCAGATCCTGTCATGGGTCACCAGGAACCCTCGCCAGGCATCGTCCTCTAGGGGCCGCAACCTCTCAGTCGCCATGACGGCACTGTAGCCCTGCCCCACCCCCTACCCGCCGCCGTACTCACCCGCACGGACAACCACCCTCCCCAACAAGCGAGCACTCCCCGAAGTACCTCCATGGCCTTCGCTTCGCTCAGCCGTGTTCTCTGTGTCGGGCTCCGCCCGACGCTTGCGCCACCGGCTTACTCGCCGCATCGCCTAGAGATCAGATAAACCCGGGAAAGGTGTATTGATCTGCCCGGCACAGACAACGGTGATGAGTCGCCGCTTCCCCAAGCCGCTCTGGATGGGGTGGGATATCGTCCTCTGTGTGCCGCTTCCTCTTCAACGGTTGGCAGATCCCCGCCCTCTGGCAGGGCTGTGCCTGATCTCGTACGTGGGTCGGCGTCGGTGTCGCGGGCCGGTTCGTGGCCGTGATCATTGCGATGGGCTGGTCCACCGGGGTGCCGGCTGAGACGATCGCCTGTCTTCCAGGAAATTGATGCCGCCCGGTGGCCGGGTCAGCCGGTGGTTGACGCGTTCTAGCAGGTAGTCCGCCATTCGGTGGGGCCACCCCGGCGAAGACGACTCTTCCGCGATCGTGGCCGGGGCAGGTCAGGTCAGGACGGCGCGGACGAGGTCGTCGAGGCCGGTGAGCATGCGGTCGGCGGTGTCGGGGGCGTGGATGATGTGGTCGGTGACGCCGTGCATGGCCGCGTACAGGATGGTGGCGGTGACCTCGGGGTCGGCAGGGGGGTGGTCGAGGGCGGCGAGGAGGTCGGCGAGGGTGGTGGTGACCGTGTCGGGGGGGTCGCTCTGGCCGCGGCTCGCCGGGTGGAAGAGCATGTCGTGGAGCCGGACGTCGCCCAGGTACTCGGCCACGCCGGCGCGGATCCACGCCTGGACGCCGGCCACGCCGTGGTGCTTGCGGGCCTCGGCGAGCTGGGCTTCCGCGAACCGCCGGACATAGCGTTCGCGAAGGGCGTCGAGCAGGTCGCCCTTGTTGGCGAAGTGCAGGTAGAAGGTGCCTTTGGCGACCCCGGCCCCGGTGGTCACGTCCTCGATGGTGAAACCGTCGACCCCCCGGCTCAGCAGGAGCGTTTCGGTGGCGTCCAGCAGGTCCGTGCGGCGCTCGACGGCCGGTTTCGTACGTGGCGTGGTTCCCTTCACGAGCCCAGCGTAGAGGTGGGAGGCGGTGTGGAGCCGCCTCCCACCGGCACGGCCTCACAAGGGCAGGGCCGCCGCATGCGGGTCGAGGCCGACGAGGCCGTCGCGTTGGGCCGCGACCAGGCGGGCGTAGTCGCCGCCGGCCGCGAGCAGTTCATCGTGGGTGCCGCTCTCCACGGCCCGGCCCTGGTCCAGGACGATGATCCGGTCCGCGCTGCGGATGGTGGAGAGCCGGTGGGCGATGACGATCGTGGTGTGCCCGTGGCGGAGGTTGCGCAGCGCGGCCTGGATGTCGCGTTCGTTCTCCGTGTCGAGGTTCGACGCGGCCTCGTCCATGACCAGCACCGTCGCGGGTGACACCAGGGCACGGGCGATGGCCAGCCGCTGGCGCTGCCCGCCGGACAGCCGAAGTCCGCGTTCGCCCACCTGGGTGGCGTAGCCGTCCGGGAGGCCGGCGATGAAGTCGTGGATGTTGGCGACCTTGGCGGCGGCGGTGACCTGTTCGTCGGACGCGGAAGGGAGGGCCATGGCGATGTTGTCGCGGATGGTCCCGCCGAACAGGTAGGTGTCCTGGGAGACCAGCGCGATCATCGAGCGGACCTGGTCCGGTGGCAGGTCCCGCAGGTCGTGCCCGCCGAGCGTGACCCGCCCGGAGCCGGGGTCGGCGAACCGGAGCAGCAGCGTCACCAGCGTGGACTTGCCCGCGCCCGAAGGACCGACCACCGCGACGGTCTCGCCCGGAGCCAGGGCGAGGGACAGGCCGCGCAGCACCGGTTCGCCTGCGACATAGGAGAAGGACACGTCCTCGAAGGCCACCGAGGGCGTCAGGTCGCGGACCGGCGTGACGCCGGGCCGCTCGGGCGCGGGCGGCTCCTGGTCGAGCAGGGTGTGGAGGACGTCCGCGGCGCTCGCGGCGTCGTAACTGGCGTGGAAGGAGGTGGCGAGTACGCCGACCGCGCGCAGCGCCTCTCCGGACAGCACCAGGACCACGAAGAGCGCCCCCACATCCAAAGAGCCGCCGGCGGCCCGGACCGTCGCGACCGCCACGGTGACGGCCACGCCGCCGACGATCACCAGCGTGTAGATCATCTGGGCGATCAGGGCGACCGCCATGACCCGGTTCCAGCCGGCGATGAGGCGGTCGGACACCTTCGCGAGCTCGTCCCGCCTGCGCCGCGCGGCGCCGAACGCCTTCAGGGTCACCAGCCCTTGAAGGGTGTCCAGAACGGTGGAACCCATGCCCAGGTAGGCCGCCATCAGCGCGTCGCCCCGGCGCTTGAGCATCCGCGACCACAGCTTGGGCAGTACGAGCGCGGCGACCACGAACCCGGCCACGATCAGCGCCGACCACGGATCGTAGCCGGCCATGACGCCCAGCACGATCAGCGGGGTGAGCCCCACGGCGATCAACGAGGGCAGGTAGCGGGCGTAGTACGCCTCCAGCGCCTCGACGCCCTCCACCAGCGCGCCCTTCACCTCTCCGGTGCGCTCGCCCGCGGTGTACGCGGGCCCCAGCTCGGCCAGTTTCGCGAACGCCCGCGCTCGCAGCTCCTGCTTGGTCGCGGCCCCGGTCAACTGCGCCACGATGTCGGAGGTCCAGGTCAGCCCGAACCGCACCACGGCCGCGCCGACCACTCCGGCCAGCGGCAGGACCTGTTCGGCGATCCCGTCCCCGGCCGGCATTCGCGCCAGCACCCTGGCGAGCAGCAGACCTTGGACGATGTAGGTGACGCTGACCGCGACGTGCAGGGCCACGCCGAGGCAGATGTAACGGCGGACCCCGGTCGCCAGGGCCATGATTCGTCTCACCGGGTACCTCCAGTCGGAGAACGGTAGGTAAGGCGAACCTTAGTTTACTGACCGACGGTCAGTCATGTGAATGGAGTGCCGGGCTCAGGAAGTCATGGATGAGGGCGATCAGGGCGCGGGAGGCGGTGCTGAGGGTGCGGTCGGTGGGGGTGGCCAGGGACAGGGGCCAGCGGAGGTCGGCTCCGGTGACCTTCAGGACGGTCACGGCTTCCTGCGCGGCGAGGACGAAGGACGGCAGCAGGGCGATCCCCAGGCCGTGGCGGACGTAGGCGACGGCTGTGGCGATGTCGGGGATCTCGATGGTGACGCGGCGGGGGACGCCCGCCGTGGCGAAGGCGCGGTCCACCACGGCGCGGTTGCCGAAGCCGATCGGGGAGTCGATGAAGTCCAGTCCGGCCAGTTCCCCGATCGGTACCGAGGCGCGGCCGGCGAGCGGGTGATCGGCGGGGACGACCAGGTCCACGCCGGAGTGGGCCAGGTCGGTGAGGTCGATGCCGGGTGGGCGGGCGCCCGGGAGGGAGACGAAGGCCAGGTCCAGGCGGCGGTCGGTGATCGCGTCGATGAGCCCCTGGGAGCCGGAGGGGGCGGCGCTGGTCCGCACGAGCACGCCGGGGTGGCGGCGGTGGAACTCGCCGAGCAGGGCGGGTACGTCGATCAGCCACACCGAGGTCATGGTGCCCAGGCGTACGGTGCCGCGCAGGCCGCCGTGTACCTCGGCGACGGCGTCGGCGGCGTCGCGGGCGGCGTCCAGCGCGACGCGGGCCTTCGGCAGCAGCGCCTGGCCGGCGTCGGTGAGCAGCACGCGTTTGGGGTTGCGGTCCAGCAGCGGTGCGCCGAGGTCGCGTTCCAGGGCCTTGACCGCGGCGGAGACCGCGGACTGCACGATGTGCAGCCGGGCCGCGGCGCGGGTGAAGTTCTGTTCCTCGGCGACGGCGACGAAGTACTCAAGATGGCGAAGCTCCACGGCTCCCAACTATCGCAGATTCAGATGATCACGAGCTGAAAGTCGCGTTGGACGCGATCGTTCGGCCTCATGAAACTGGGGTACCTGAACCTTTCGTCCTGAAGTGAGAGTGCAGCGCCATGTCCATTTCGACAGATTCGGCTAATCGAAACGCGACGCGGCCGCGCCGGAACCGGCACGGCATCGGCTTCTGGCTGATCAGCCTGGCGTTCCTCACCGCCATGTCGTTCTCGACCGTGCCGACCCCGCTCTACCCGCTGTACCAGGCACATGACGGCTTCTCCACGTTCATGATCACCGTCATCTTCGCCGTCTACGCCGTCGGGGTGGTGATCAGCCTGGTTCTCGCCGGGCACGTCTCCGACTGGATCGGCCGCAAGAAGATCCTCATCCCGGCCCTGGCGTTGCAACTGGCCGCCGCCGTGCTGTTCCTCACCAGCACGTCGCTGCCGGTGCTGCTCGTCGCCCGGCTGATCACCGGCCTGGGTGTCGGCATGATCACCGCGACCGCCACCGCGCACCTGCACGAACTGCACACCGTGCACCGGCCCGGCGCGGCCCGGCAGCGCTTCGAGGTCGTCTCCACCGCCGCCAACCTCGGCGGCCTCGGCGTCGGCCCGCTGGTGGCGGGCCTCCTCGCCCAGTACGTGGACGCGCCGCTGCGCACGCCGTACATCGTCTTCGCCGTCCTGCTGGCGCTCGCCATCGTCGCGGTGACGCTGACCCCGGAGACCGTCGAGGAGCGGATGGTCCGGCCGGCCTACCGGCCGCAGCGGGTCAGCGCCGACCACGGCGACCGGGCCGGGTACATCGCCGCGACCGCGGCGGGGTTCGTCTCCTTCTCGGTGTTCGGCCTGTTCACCTCGGTCGCCCCGGGGTTCGTCGCGGGCGCTTTGCACCAGCCGTCCCGCGCGGTGGCGGGCGGCATCGTGTTCGTCGTGTTCGGGGCCGCGGCGGCCGCCCAGACGCTCACCGGACGGCTGGGCGCGCGGGCCAAGATGACCGCCGGGCTGCTCGCCACCGCCGCCGGGATGGTCGTCTTGGTGGTCGGCATGCACACGGCGGGCCTGGCCGCGTTCCTGATCGGCGGTGCCGGCGCGGGGATCGGCGCGGGCATGCTGTTCAAGGCCGCCGTGGGGGCCGTGGCCGCGATGGCCGCACCGGCCAGGCGCGGCGAGGCCCTGGCGGGACTGTTCCTGATCTCCTACGTCGGGCTGAGCCTGCCCGCCATCGGCGTCGGCGTCGCCACCCGGTTCGTGCCCGCGACCACCGCGATGGGCTGGCTCACCGGGGTGCTGGTCGTGCTGCTCGCCGCCGTCGCCGTCCTCTCCCGCCGCAGGTGATTCCGGCCCCGGGTCAGCCTTCCAGGAAGATGCGGAGCACGGCGTTGAGGGTCACGGAGATGCCGATGCCGCCCAGTGTCCAGCCCAGAATCTTGGGGGTGTTCCTGGTCAGCCAGTCGTTGACGCGTTGGAGCAGGGGTTCCACCGTGCGGTGGGCGGCGCGGCGGGCGATGGTGAGGACGATCGCGGGAAGGATCATCACCAGGCAGTATCCGGCGAGCGAGGCCCCGGTGAGTCCCCAGCCCAGGTCGGCGTTGGCGATGAGGCCCACCGCCGCGAGGTACGGCAGCATGGTGGCCACCTCCACCAGCGCCGCCAGCAGCGCCAGGTTCATCAGCCCCCCGACGCCGCCGTCGCCCATCATCACCCTGGCCCGCCACCGCTGGATCTTGCCGGGGCCGCCCTCGCGTCGCCGGGCCTTCGCCTCCAGCCAGTAGCTCAGCGCGATGATCGCCAGGCCGAGGACCAGTTGGGCCACCTTCAGGGTGGTCGGCGGGTAGGCCGCGACCGCCGACTGGGCCGCTGTCAGCACGGCGTCGGCCCCCAGGGTGAGCAGTACGCCCACGCAGAAGTAGAACACCGCCACCGTCGCCAGGTAGACGGCGATCCGGCCGACGCGCGGCCGGCCGGGGGCGAGCAGCAGCCAGACCGGGATCAGCAGGGTGCCGAAGCTGGTGCTGTCGATCAGGCCCAGCCCGGCCAGCGCGAGTGCGAGTGTCACGCCGCCCCCCGCTTGAACAGGCGCTCGGCGTACGTGACCAGGGCCTCGCGGAGCGCGGTGGCGTCGTAGCCGTCGCCGGTCGCGGCGTGGTGGAGGCACAACCCGTCCACGAACGCCACGAACGCCGCGGCCTCCGTTCTCGGGTCGAGGTCGCCGTCCAGTTCGCCGGTGCGCTGGGCGGCGGTGAGGGCGTCGGTGATGCCGTCGATCAGCTCACTGGTCGCGGCCTGGTGGATCGCGGCCATCCGGCGGCTGGTGAGCGAGGCGGTCAGGAAGTTCAGCCAGACCCGCAGCTCCCGCTCCCGGGTCTCGTCCAGCGGGAGGAACGTCTCCATCAGCCCTACCACGACGTCTCGCACCGGAGGGACGACCTCCACCTGGTGGAGGCGGTCGGTGGCGCGCTGGTAGACGTACTCGATCCCGAAGATCAGCAGCTCCTCCTTGGTGCGGAAGTACCGCTGCACCAGGCCCACCGACACATCGGCCGCCGCCGCGACGTCGGCCAGCGTGGTGCCGCCGAGCCCGCGCTCGCTCAGCGTGCTCAGCAGGGCTTCGGCGATCTGGAGTCGCCGCGTGTCCGGGTCGGCATGTCGAGTCATAAAAAAATAATACCGAACTATTATTTCTAGATCGACGTTCAAGTACTGGAACGTCGATCCGGTAGGCTGTACCGGGGAGGATGCGATGGCGGGACATATCGAGGTGGACGGGCTCACCTACGTGCTGCCGGACGGGCGGTTGCTGCTGCACGAGGTGTCGTTCCGGATCGGCGACGGCGTCAAGGCCGGGCTCGTCGGGCCGAACGGCGCGGGCAAGACCACCCTGCTCCGGCTGGTCGCCGGTGACCTGCGGCCGGACGACGGGCGGGTGGCCTGCTCCGGCGGGCTGGGGGTGATGCGGCAGTTCATCGGCAGCGTCCGTGACGACCGGACCGTTCATGACCTGCTGCTTTCCGTCGCCCCCGACGGGGTGCGCGCCGCCGCAGGGGCCCTCGCGCGGGCCGAGGCGGCGATGGCCGTACGCGACGACGAGACGACCCAGCTGGCGTACGCGCAGGCGATCAGCGACTACGCCGACGCCGGCGGCTATGACATGGACGTGGTCTGGGACACCTGCGCGACGGCGGCCCTGGGCCTGCCGTACGACGCGGTCCGGGCCCGCCCGGTGGGCACGCTGTCCGGCGGGGAGCAGAAACGGCTCGTCCTGGAGGCCCTGTTGCGCGGGCCGGACCAGGTACTGCTGCTCGACGAACCGGACAACTACCTCGACGTCCCCGCCAAGCTGTGGCTGGAGGAGCGGCTGCACGCCACCGCCAAGACGGTGCTGCTGGTCTCGCACGACCGGCAGCTACTGGCCAACGCCACCGACCGCATCGTGACGGTGGAGGCGCGCGGCGTCTGGGTGCACGGGGGCGGCTTCGCGACGTACGCCGAGGGCCGCCAGAGCCGCATCGACCGGCTGGAGGAACGCCGCCGCCGCTGGGACGAGGAGCACGCCAAGCTCAGACGCCTGGTGCAGACCCTCCGCCAGACCGCCACCAACAACGACGCCGTGTCCTCCGCCTACCGCGCCGCGCGCACCCGGCTTTCCCGCTTCGAGGAGGCGGGCCCGCCCGAGCGCCCGCCCAGGCCGCAGAACGTACGCATGCGCCTGCGCGGTGGCCGCACCGGCAAACGCGCGGTCACCTGCGAGGATCTGGAACTGACCGGGCTGATGCGGCCGTTCGGCACGGAGATCTGGTACGGCGAGCGGGTGGGCGTCCTGGGGTCCAACGGTTCGGGCAAGTCCCACTTCCTGCGGCTGCTGGCCGAGGCGGCCGACGGCGCCGTGCCCAAGGTCGCCCACCGAGGTTCGGTGAAGCTGGGCGCACGAGTACGGCCCGGCCACTTCGTACAAACCCACACCCGCCCCGACCTGCACGGCCGCACCCCCGCCGAACTGGTCACGACCAGGCACGCCCTCACCCTGAACGAGGCCATGGCCGCCCTCGCCCGCTACGAACTCGCCCCCGCCGCCACCCAGCCCTTCGAGACCCTGTCCGGCGGCCAACAGGCCCGCCTCCAGATCCTCCTGCTCGAACTGTCCGGCGCCACCCTGCTCCTCCTCGACGAACCGACCGACAACCTCGACCTCGCCGGCGCCGAGGCCCTGCAACAGGGCCTCGCCTCCTTCTCCGGCACCGTCCTCGCCGCCACCCACGACCGCTGGTTCGCCGCCGACTTCGACCGCTTCCTCATCTTCGGCACCAACGGCCGGGTCTACGAAACCCCCGCCCCCATCTGGGACGAGTCCCGCGTCGCACGCGACCCAAAAACCTACCCAACGCCGAACGGAGCCACTGGCCACCCCTGACCGACCGGTGCATGATCGAGCCGACGTCGCCGCCGCGGGGGTTCATGGCAGGAAAAGATGGCCTGGGGACGGGGACTTCCATTCGGCCAGGCGAACCGTTCGCCTAGCAGAATCAACGATGTTCGAGTACGTCAGGCGGACGTTGAAGGGTCGAACTCCCCAAGTCTCACACCAGCAAGGAACGCCGACCATTCATCGGCACGGAAGACCAGCATCCCGCCCGCACGGTTCTTGGTATCCCGAACGGCGACCATGCCACCTGACATAGCCACCTCGACACAACTAGCGCCATTGCCGCTAAAACTGCTCTTTCTCCATGTGGCCTGCGAAAAATCGCGCTGAGGTTCCACTGGGATCCCTCCTCCGGAGGCATATCAGGGGCGCTTTTACTTAGCTGGCCTTGATGGCAGCGACGAACCGCCGCCATTCATGCTGCGTGAACATCAGCACATGAGAGGGGTCTTTGGAGTCGCGGACCGCCAGCGCATATCCGCTGGACTCCGGAAGGGGGGCCGTCTCGACGCAGTTCGCCTGCCCGTTGCTGCGGCTGCTCTTTCGCCACATCGCAGCGGAAAGATCAATGCTACGCATAGTCTCCTGCCACTTCAGTGATCAAGGCTTTCGAGGTGTGTTCATCAAGGGCTGCGTCCCAGATGCGCGTGAACGCTACACGATAGCGGTCAACTTCGTGAGGCTTGTCCAGATAGAGGGCGCCGGCAAGATTCTCAGCATAGATGGTAGGCGGCTCGCATTCATTACCCTGCCCATTACGCGGGAACTCCATCAGAACGAATGGACCCGTCATGACTCCATGGTGGAGCCCCATCTCAAAGGCAGAAACCCTTAGTGTCACGTTAGGCAGGTCGCCGATATCTATCAGGCGTTCTAGCTGCTGCTTCATGACGTGCCCACCTCCAATGGGGCGGCGTAGCACTGCTTCATTCAGCACAACCCGAAGTTGCGGCGCGGCGACGGATCTCGCGAGTAGTGTCTGGCGGGCCATGCGCAGATCAACGCGGCGCTCGATTTCCTCCTCCGCGACATCACTGTTGTCAGCCCTGATCAGGGTACGGGCATATTCGGCGGTCTGGAAGAGACCTGGGATCAGCTCGCTCTCGTACCACCACAACGACGACGCTGCCTCTTCCAGGCCGATGTACAGGTCGAAGCCTTCCGGTATGACGTCACCATACGAGTGCCACCACCCACGCGCCTTTGTCTCCTTGGCCAGCGCCATCAGCGCTTCCGTGAGGTCGGCGGGCGCGTCGTACACCTTGCACATCGCTTCCACGTCCAGACTTCGTAGCGATGTGTGACCGGTTTCGATACGCCAGATCTTGGCTTCCGACCACTCCAGGCTCATTGCTGCGGCCTTGACAGTAAGGCGCGACCGCGACCTGAGATCGCGGAGGTATCTGCCCAGTTGGCGACGCGGCACGGTCGACCCTGTGCTGCCGCTCGGGGTCATGCTGCCTCCCTCGCTATGAAGTATCTCATGACCACGCTATGAAACCACCCGGTCACTCGCCCTGCAATCGGGCAATTCATCATGAAACCCCCGCTATGAAGCCTTTCATTTTGAGGGATTGCACAACGAGGGCTCGCGATGCTTGACTGTAACGTACGCAGCGTGAGCGGCCGGACACTTTGGGCTACTCGCCGTGGGTTCGTGCACTTCCAAGTTAGAGGTGGCCGATGACTCGATCTTTAGGCGCGCTCGTACTCCCGGCTGTGGCGTCATCGGTGCCGGTGGCGACCTTCACCGCTGAGGTGGACGGGCAGGTGACCCCCTATGTCCGATCTTGAGCAGTACTCCCACCCGGACTCGCAGTTCCTGGGCAAGGTGCTGTTGCCGGGCGTGGTCACGTCGGTTCCGGTGGCGCGGGCGTTCGCGCGGGCGTTGCTCGCGGTTCACGGGCATGCCGGGGATGAGTTTCCGGTGCTGCTGGTGGTCAGTGAACTCATCGGGAACTCGGTCCAGCACTCCGATTCCGGGCGGGTGCCGGATGGGCGGGTGTGGGTGGCGTTCGAGCTGGTCGGCCCCGTGCTGCATGTCACGGTGGGCGATGGTGGCGCGGTGGCGAGTGTGCCGAAGATGTGTGATGCGGGCGGCGACGGTGAGGGCGGCCGGGGTTTGGCCCTGGTGGATGAGTACGCGACCAAGTGGGGCGTGGATGAGATCGCGACGGGCCGTTCGGTGTGGGCCGATCTGGAGCTGAAGTGGCCGGCGTGAGCGACGCGGGTGATGGCCGCTGGTGGTCGGTGGGTGAGGTCACCGTCGAATGGGCCCAGCCCGGTAATGGCGCGTGGCTGTTGGTGGGCGATACCTCACCGGCGGGCACGGCGGTGTGGGTGAGCCGGGCGCGGTGGGGTCTGTTCCTGGCGCGGGTGAAGTCGCGTGGGGTCGTGCCGGTGTCGGTGGTGGACGGTACGGACCTGGTCGTGGTGCGGGTGGGGGATGTGGTGCCGGGGGTGTGGCTGCCGGTGCTGACGACCTGGGATCACTGGAGGGAGTTTGAGGATGCGGTCAGAGGCGGCCGGTTCGATCATGTGTAGATGTGCCCGGCTGGGGGTGCAGTGGACGGTGTGAGCGGTGCGGGCCTGGCGGTGGAGCTGTCCAGCATGGGTGGCGGGGTGGCTGCGGTTCTGGGAGCGGGCCGATCAGACGAGCACTGGGGTTTTGGTGTCCCGGCTGGGGTTCGCGGGGTTCCTCCGGGAGGTACGGGAGGGGCATATGGTGCCGGTGGCGCGCGGCGGGTTGATCGTGGTGTCGGTGGGCGATGCCGATCCGGAACGTCCAGGGCGGGTGGTGACGACGGTGGATTCGTGGCGGGCGTTCGTCACTCGCGTTCATGCCAGGGAGTTCGATCGGTTCTGCCGGATGTGAGCCCTCGGCGGCGCATGCGGCGCGGCGATGATCAAAAACGAGAGGTGGTTCGCCTGCGTCTGCTTGCGCCTGAGCGCTGGAAATGACCACGCCATAGCTTCCTGGGCCGATGATCGGTTTTGGGAGGCTTTAGCCTTCTGGGCGTGGATGGGGTGTCACCGCGACGAACTGTAGCTCGTTCGGTTGAAGTGCGAGGATTTGCTTTTTGGTCTTCAGTGGGGGTGGCGCTGGAATAGCATTTCTGATGCTGGCAGGAACGGCCTTGGGCGGGTGAGGGGGCGGGATGGGCAAACCATCAGAAAAGGGAAATGTGGTGGCGACCAAAAGTGGTGGACCTGCCGCAAATGTTGCCGATTATGCCGTGATGACCCTTGGAGACCGGGTGCTCCGGGTGGGGACGCGTACCTCGCCGATGGCGCTTCATCAGGCGAACCTCGTTGCCGACATGCTCAAGGGGCTTTGTCCCGACCTGGGTGTGGAGGTCGTTGGCATCGAGACCAGCGGGGACCGCTGGCAGGGCGATCTTGCGGAGCTGGGCGGCAAGGGCGCGTTCATGAAGGAGATCGACCGGGCGCTGGTGCTGGGCGCGGTTGATGCCGCGGTCCACTGTGTCAAGGACGTTCCCGGGGATGTGCCACTGGCGATGGGTACGACGTTCGCGGCGTACCTTGC
This sequence comes from Spongiactinospora rosea, assembly GCF_003315795.1. Classification (GTDB taxonomy): domain Bacteria; phylum Actinomycetota; class Actinomycetes; order Streptosporangiales; family Streptosporangiaceae; genus Spongiactinospora; species Spongiactinospora rosea. The sequence goes on along the minus strand of NZ_QMEY01000002.1, from coordinate 273,614 downwards.
CAGAGAGGACGTGCATGATGCGGTCGTGTGGCGGGCCGGATCACGGTACGGGAAGCTGGATGAACTGCCGTCCGGTACACGCCTGGGCACTTCATCGGTGCGGCGGAAGGCGCAACTGCTGAAGTATCGGCCCGATCTTCATGTGGAGCGCATCCGGGGTAACGTCAACTCGCGCCTGGCCCGGCTGGATGCGGAGCGGCAGTATGAAGCGCTGGTCCTGGGCTGCTCAGGGCTTCGCCGGATCGGGATGGACGATCGGATCGGGCAAGTGCTTCCTTTGGACATCATGTGTCCAGCGGTCGGTGCGGGGGTGATCGGCGTTCAGTGCCGGACCAATGATCCCGGAGTACTGGAACTGCTTAGGCTGCTCGATCACGCGGAGACACGGTTGCATGTGCGGGCCGAGCGGGCGATGTTGCATGCCCTGCAAGGGCATTGCAACTCTCCGATCGCCGGGCACTGCACCACGACCATGGATGGTCAGCTTTCGTTGATCGGAATGGTGTTCACCCGAGAGGGTGGCAAGTTCGCCTACGCGCATGAGTGGGATGCGCCGACGCGTCCAGATGAGCTCGGCGGGTATGTCGCTGCCGTACTGGCCCGTAAGGGGGCTCGGAATATCATCGCGGGCATCCCGCATTGAGAGCGAGCCGCCCGTGGGGGCTGAACAGCTCAGGGGGCGCGACGGCGGGGAGGCAGCACGGCGAGGGTCGCAGGAGATAGAGCGTGCCGAAGGCTCCATGTTTTACACCGGTGAGGAACGCCGGCCATTCGTCGGCACGGAAGGTCAGCATCCCGTCTGCGCGGTTCTTGGTGTCCCGAAGGGCGATCATGCCGCCTCCTACGGGTGTCTTCTTCTGGAGTGGATGATGGTGGCTCAGGGTGCGCAACGGCGAGGTGGGAGCACGGGGAGGGTCGCAGAGATAGGGCGTGCCGAAGGCTCCTTTTGAGGGCGGAGGCTGCCGTGAGCGGCAGTCAAAGAGATGGCCACTGGAGGGCGAAGGTAGCGGCTGCCGGTGACGTCCGCTCATCGGGCAGGGAAGACCAGTGGCATGGCAGACCTTCCTTTCCATGATCGGGCCGACTTCGCCGCCGCCGATCGGGGGTTCGTGGCCGCGCTCAGGCCGGCGGTGGTCAAGGCGGGCGATGGGCGGGTCGTGTGGGATGGGGACGCGTACGGGTTTCTGGCGGGGGAGTGTCCGGGCACTGCGCATCCCAGTCTGTGGCGGCAGGGGAGGTTGTGCGCCAAGCAGGGGCTGTATGAGGTGACCGGGGAGATTTATCAGATTCGTGGGCTGGATCTGTCGAACATGACGTTGATCGAGGGCGACGATGGTGTGATCGTGGTCGATCCGCTGTTGTCCACCGAGTGTGCGGCGGCCGGGCTGGGGCTCTACCGGGAGCACCGGGGGAAGCGGCCGGTGACGGCGGTGATCTACACGCATTCGCACGCCGACCACTTCGGCGGGGTGCGCGGGGTCACCGATGGTGACGATGTGCCGATTCTGGCCCCGGCCGGGTTCATGGAGCACGCGGTCGCCGAGAACGTCTACGCCGGTACCGCGATGAACCGCCGGGCCACGTACATGTACGGGCCGGGGCTGCCCCGCTCGCCGGAGGGGCAGATCGGTACCGGCCTCGGCCTCACCACCTCGACCGGGACGATCTCCCTCATCCCGCCCACCCGCGACATCACCCGCACCGGCCAGCAGGAGACCGTCGACGGGGTGCAGCTCATCTTCCAGCTCACCCCCGGCACCGAGGCCCCGGCGGAGATGAACTTCCTCATCCCCGCCCGCCGGGCGCTGTGCATGGCCGAGAACGCCACCCACAACCTGCACAACATCCTCACTCTGCGCGGAGCCGTGGTCCGCGACGCCCGTATCTGGTCGCGCTACCTGACCGAGGCGATCACGCTGTTCGCCGGTCAGGCGGACGTGGTCTTCGCCTCGCACCACTGGCCGACCTGGGGCGAGGACGAGCTGACGACCTTCCTGACCCAGCAGCGCGACCTGTACGCCTACATCCACGACCAGACGCTGCGGATGCTGAACCAGGGCATGACCGGCACCGAGATCGCCGAAGCCATCCGGATGCCGCCCGTCCTGGAACAGGCGTGGCACACCCACGGCTACTACGGCTCGGTGAGCCACAACGTCAAGGCCGTCTATCAGCGCTACCTCGGCTGGTTCGACGGCAACCCGGCCCATCTGTGGGAGCATCCGCCGGTCGAGCAGGCACGCCGGTACGTCGCCTGCATGGGCGGGCGCGAGGGCGTACTGGCCCATGCCCGCCGTCACATCGACGACGGCGACCTGCGCTTCGCGGCCACCCTGCTCGACCACGCCGTCTTCGCCGACCCCGGCGACCGCGAGGCCCGCGCCCTGCTCGCCGAGGTCTACACCCGGCTCGGCCACGGCGCGGAGAACGGCACCTGGCGCAACTTCTACCTGGTCGCGGCGCTGGAGCTGGCCGGTGGCGCGGTACCGGCCGACCTGGACACCACCTCGCCGGAGATGATCGCGGCCCTGACCGTGGAGCAGGTCTTCGACTCCCTGGCCATCCGCATCGACGGCCCCAGGGCCTGGAACGAGAAGCTGGCCATCGACTGGCACCTGACGGACCTGGACCGGCGCCACCGCACCACGCTGTCCAACGGCGCGCTCATCCAGCAGGCCGACCCGCCGCCGCGCCCGGTGGACCTGACCCTCACGCTCACCACGGAGCGGTTGCGCGGCCTGCTCACCGGCCGCGCAACCGCCGACGGGATCGATCACGAGGGCGACATCAACGCCCTGAGCCGTCTTACCGAACTGCTCGACGCCCCGGCTCCGGCGTTCCCGATCGTGACCCCGTGACTCAGATGGTGGAGGCCAGCCAGCCGATGGTCTCGACCGCGTGGACGCCGTTGCTCTTGACGGAACCGGTGACCAGGACCTCGTTCAGGCGGATCAGGAAGCCCTGTTCGTTGACGTCGGCCAGGCGGATGCCGGGCGGGTCGGAGCCGTTGAACGTCTGCGCGAACGGCAGGACGATCACCTGGGAGCCGGACGGGAAGGGGGTGGGGAAGGTGACGCGGGTGAAGGTGGAGGTGTTGCCGCTGGCCGTCTCGACCGGGTCGTCGGAGCCGAGCTCGACGACACCGGTCTGGATCATGGACATGGGATCGCTCTCCTTTCACAGGCGTACTCGGAGAAACCATCCCTACTGTAATCGAGTGGCTACTTATCGTGTCGTGAGAGTCGTGTCACCGCGTTCACCAGGCGGTCCACGGGGATGCCCGGGGCGCGGCGGCCCTGGCGGCCGGTCATGTCGGTGGCGGCGACCAGGGAGTTGAGGACCGCCTCCTCGACGGCGTGGACGACGGCCGCGAAGAAGTCGTCGAGCCGGTTCCACGGGATGTGCCGGAGGGTGTCGTAGCCGGGCTCGCCGCGCGGGAACTCCGACGGGGTGAGCACGTTGCCGGTGGAGAACGCCAGGAAGATGTCGCCGGAGAAGTGCGAGCCGGTGGTGCCGGTGCGGGCCAGGCCGAGCGGGACCCGGCGGGCCAGGGCCGAGCACTGGCCGGGCAGCAGCGGCGCGTCGGTGGCGATGACGACGATCACCGATCCCGCGCCGGGCGGGTGCCGCCAGTCGCCCTCCTGGAACGGGTTGTCGTCGGCGAGCAGCGCGCCCACCGGCACCCCGCACACGGTCAGCTCCTTGCGGGAGCCGAAGTTGGCCTGGACGAACGCGCCGACCGTGTAGGAGTCCCGGCCGTAGCGCACCACCCGGGAGGAGGTGCCGCTGCCGGCCTTGAAGGCGTAGCAGTTCATCCCGGTGCCGCCGCCGACCGACCCTTCGGCGACCGGGCCGCCGGTCGCGGCGTCGATCGCGGCCACGGCGTGCTCGGCCCGGACGTGCGGGCCGTTGATGTCGTTGAGGTAGCCGTCCCAGGTCTCGGCCACCACGGGCAGCAGCCACTGCTCGGCGACCTGCGGTTTCTCCCGCGCCACCCAGTCGATCACGCCCCGGTGGCACGGCCCCACCGCGTGCGTGTTGGTGATCAGCACCGGCAGGCGTACCGACCCGATCTCGTCCAGCAGCGCGGTGCCGGTCATCTCGCCGTTGCCGTTGAGCGAGTACCGGCCCGCGGCGCACGGCAGGTGGATCTCCTCCCGGGCGCGCGGCAGGATCGCGGTCACGCCGGTGCGTACGGCGTCGCCCTCGATCAGCGTCGTGTAGCCGACCTCGACGCCGGGCACGTCGGTGATCGCGTTGAGCGGGCCGGTGTCCCCGGTCAGGGGCAGGCCGAGGTCGCGGGCGCGCATCAGACCTCCAGGTCGCAGCGGGTGGCGTCGGCCGCGTAGCCGATCAGCATCGACTCGGCCTCGGCCGGGGTGAACGTGGGCACGGCCTGGGTGATGTGCAGCCCGAGGCCGTCTTCCAGGGCGACGAGGCCGCGGGCGATGGCGGCGGCGTCACGGGTCAGGTCGAACACCCCGGTCGCCGCGCCCGTTTCGAGGATCGCGGTGTAGAGACCGGCCTGGCGTTCGTACAGGCGGATGTGCTGGGCGGCGTAGGCGGGGGTGCGGCGGGCGTACGCGCCCAGCTCGTAGAGCAGCACGCTCAGCTCGTCGTCCCGCCCGGTGGGCAGGCCCGCCCTGATGGTCCCGACCAGCTTTCTGCGCGGGTCGGGCTCGCGGCGCGCGGCCTCCTCGCGGCACACGCAGAACCGCTCCACGGCGTCGCGCTGCACCTCGTGCAGCAGGTCGCCGAGCGTCGGGAAGTAGTAGAGGACCGAGCCGGTGGACATCTCGGCCTGGGAGGCGACGTCGCGCAGCCGCAGGTCCAGCACGCCCCGGTCGAGAACGGCTCGACGGGCCGCGGCGACGAGTTCGCCGCGCCGGTGGTGTGCTCGGCTCGGTCGTGGCATGGCGGTCATTCTTCAGCCGATCATCAAATAACGCAAGAGCGTACTCTTCGTGACTCAGTCGTGCTCGCAGCCCTATTGACGTCGGCCCGGATCGAGTTCTTTTATGGCCAGTCAAAGAACCACGACTCAGGAGGCCGCCATGTCGGATCCGTCGTCGTCACCCTCCACCCCCTCCGCCCCGCCGCTGCGCCGCGGCCTCAAAGTACTCGGCACCCTGCTCATCACCCTGTCCGCCATCACCCCCGCCTCGTCCGTGTTCATCATCGCGCCGGGCGTGGTGGGCCAGGCGGGCAGCGGCGCGTTCTGGAGTTTCGTGATCGCGGCGGTGGTGGGCGTGTTCATGGCCTTCGTGTACGCGGAGCTGGCCTCGGCCTATCCGCTCAGCGGCGGTGAGTACGCCATCGTCGGCCGCACCCTGGGCAGGCTGCCCGGGTTCGTCATCCTCGGCCTGCTGGTGATCACCCAACTGCTGATCATCGCGGTCATCGCGCTGGGCGTCGGCACGTACCTGGCGGTGCTGATCCCGGGGGTGCCGGGGCCGGTGGTGGCCGCGGTGACGACGGCGGCGGCGACCGTGCTGGCGGTGTTCGACATCAAGCTCAACGCCTGGATCACCGGGATCTTCCTGGCCATCGAGATGATCGCGCTGGTCGTGGTGAGCGCGCTCGGGCTGCTGGACCCGGCGCGTTCGCTCGGCGAACTGCTCACCGCGCCCGTCACGGTGACCGAGGGCGTCGTCGCGCCCGCGTCGGCCGGGCTGATCGTCGGCGCGGCGGCGGTGGCGATCTTCGCGTACAACGGGTACGGCTCGGCCGTCTACTTCGGCGAGGAGACCACCGACGCCAAGCGCGGCATCGCCCGCGCCATCCTGTGGGCGCTGGCGATCACCGTCGTGGCCGAGCTGGTCCCGATCACCGCCGTACTGCTCGGCGCGCCCTCGCTCCCCGACCTGTTCGCCTCCGGCAACATGATGGGCCTGTTCGTCGCCACCAAGGCGGGCGCGACGGTGAACACCGTGATCAGCCTGGCCATCGCGCTGGCCATCGTCAACGCGGTGCTGGCGATCATCCTCATCTCGGCGCGCATGGTGTTCAGCACCGGCAGGGACACCGCCTGGCCGGGCGCGGTCAGCCGGGGGCTGGCCGCGATCCACCCCCGTACCGGCACGCCGTGGATCGCCACGCTGGTCACCGGCGGGTTCGCCACCCTGCTGTGCTTCGTCGACGAAGGACGCCTGCTGGTCGTCACCGGCACCTCGCTGGTCGCGGTGTACGCGGCGCTGTGCCTGGCGGTGCTCGCCGGGCGGCGCAACGGCACGACCGCGCACGCGGCGTACCGGATGCCGTGGTTCCCGGTCGCGCCGGTGCTCGCGCTGGCCGCGCTGGCCTACGTGATCTGGCAGAACGCGATGGACCCCGCCGTCGGGCGGACCAGCCTGCTGATCACCCTGGGCGTGTGCGCCGTCGCCGCGCTGTACTACGCACTGGTGCTGCGGGGGCGCGGGCAGTGGGTACTGCGCGGCCCTGCGGGGGAGGAGAACAGCACGCCCGAACCGGTCGAATCCGTATAGGCGAAACGTACAGGGAAGGACCGCACCATGACGTTCACCGAGCCCCATCCCCCCGTGGCAGACGTCGCCGAGGCGGGCTGGGGCAACCTGTGGCCGCACTTCACCCGGATGGCCGCCGCTCCCGGCCCGGTCATCACCCGGGGCGAGGGCGCGTACATCTGGGACGAGCAGGGCAGGCGGATGCTCGACGGGCTGTCCGGCCTGTTCGTCGTGCAGGCCGGTCACGGCCGCCGCGAACTGGCCGAGGTGATGGCCGCCCAGGCCACCGAGCTGGCGTACTTCCCGGTGTGGGGGTACGCCACCCGCCCGGCGCTCCAACTGGCCGAACGGCTGGCCGACGCCGCCCCCGGCGACCTGAACCGGGTGTTCTTCACCACCGGCGGCGGCGAGGCGGTGGAGAGCGCCTGGAAGGTGGCCAAGCAGTACTTCAAGCTGACCGGACGCCCGCTCAAGCACAAGGTGATCAGCCGGGCCGTCGCCTACCACGGCACCCCGCAGGGCGCGCTGGCGATCACCGGCCTGCCCGCGATGAAGCAGCAGTTCGAGCCGCTGACCCCGGGCGGGTTCCGGGTGCCGAACACCAACATCTACCGTGCGTCCGAGCACGGCGACGACCCGGTGGCGTTCGGCAGGTGGGCGGCCGACCGGATCGAGGAGGCCATCCTGTTCGAGGGGCCGGACACCGTCGCCGCGGTCGTACTGGAGCCGGTCCAGAACTCCGGCGGCTGCCTCACCCCGCCGCCCGGATACTTCCAGCGGGTCCGGGAGATCTGCGACGCCTATGACGTGCTGCTCGTCTCCGACGAGGTGATCTGCGCGTTCGGCAGGCACGGCACGACGTTCGCGTGCGAGAAGTTCGGCTTCGTACCGGACATCGTGACCTGCGCCAAGGGCATGAGCTCCGGCTACGCCCCGATCGGCGCGATGATCGCCACCGACCGGATCGCCGAGCCGTTCCAGCACGGCAAGACCATGTTCCCGCACGGGTACACCTTCGGCGGGCACCCGGTGGCCGCGGCGGTGTCGCTGGCCAACCTGGACATCTTCGACAGGGAAGGGCTCAACCGGCGGGTGCTGGACAACGAGGCCGCGTTCGAGGCGACCATGCGCAAGCTGCTCGACCTGCCGATCGTCGGCGACGTACGCGGCGACGGCTACTTCTGGGCGGTCGAGCTGGTCAAGGACAAGGCCACCAAGCAGACCCTGGACGCCGAGGAGCGCGACCTGCTGATCCGCGGTTTCCTGCCCGCCGCCCTGCGCGACAACGGCCTGTACTGCCGCCCGGACGACCGCGGCGACCCCGTGGTCCAGGTGGCCCCGCCGCTGATCTGCGGCCAGGCCGAGTTCGACGAGATCGAGCGCATCCTGCGGCACACCCTCACCGAGGCCGCCGCGCTGCTGTGACCGCCGGCCGTTGACCCTTCTCAGGGCCGGGACGCTCTAGCATTTCGCAGGTGACCTCCTACGGCGATCCCGACGTGTTCGAGTACCTGGACGTCTCGGCCCTGCCGCCGCGGCAGCAGCGCATCCTGGCCACCATCCGGGACTGGGTGGCCAGGCACGGCTACCCGCCGAGCACGCGCGAGATCGGTCAGGCGGTGGGGCTGCGGTCCACCTCGTCGGTGTCGCGCCACCTGAAAAGCCTGGAGGACAAGGGGTTCCTGCGCCGGGGCGCGGGGCTGTCCCGGCCGATCGACGTGCGGGACTTCATGCGGGCCGAGGCCCCGCGTCAGGCCGCCGACCTGGTGCCGGTGCCCGTGGTCGGCGACATCGCGGCGGGCAGTCCCATCACCGCCGTCGAGCACCTGGACGACACGCTGACCCTGCCCCGGGAGCTGACCGGGCGGGGCACGGTGTTCGGCCTGCGGGTGCGCGGCGACTCGATGATCGACGCGGCGATCTGCGACGGTGACATCGTCGTGGTACGCCAGCAGCCCGAGGCGCACTCGGGGCAGATCGTGGCCGCGATGATCGACGGCGAGGCCACCGTCAAGGTGTACCGCCGCCGGGGCGGCCGTGTCCTGCTCGAACCCCGCAACCCGGCCTATGCCGACATCGACGGCGAGGGCGCCGCGATCCTGGGCATCGTCGTCTCAGTCCTGCGCAACCTCTGACCGGCCCCCGAGCACGTCGGCCGCCGGGCCTCGCCCCGGCAGGGGAGTGGTGAGGCCGGGGCGCAGCCCGTCGAGGGCGATCGCCAGCGAGCGTTCGGGGTCGTCCACCCCGGAGGGCACGCCGGGCAGCGGGCGCAGCACCCGGGCCAGCAGGAGCATGAAGTCACCGCTGGTCAGGTCGGGGCGTACGGCGCCCTCGGTCAGGGCGCGCGCCCACATCCGGTCGATCGCCGCCACCAGCGACCGGCGCAGCCGTACGTTGTCGGGGTCGGGACGCAGCGCGTCCCAGGCCACGGCGAACCAGGCGGAGAGGCGGTAGGCGAGCAGCAGGTCGGCGGTGGTCGTGCGGAGGAAGCGGCGACTGACCGACTTCGCCCGGTTCGCGACCACCCGCGCCGCGGACTCTCCGCTGGAGCGGCTGCTCATCGCCTACCGCCTGAAGGGGGACCGTTCGGCGACGCTGCTGGCCCGTACGCTCACCGTCGCGACCCCCGACGGCACCGCCGAGCGCCGGGTGCTCGGCGACCGTGAGGCGTTCGCCGCCGCCCTCGCCGACGACATCGGCGTGCCCCTCGCCGGGCTCGGGCCCGATGGCATCGGTACGTTGTGGCGGCGCACGGCCCGGCAGCACGCCGAGTGGCTGTCCCGGGTGGAATCGGGGGCTTTGGACTGATCCAAAACGATGGTCGCTCTCGTACCATGATGGGCGTGCTGGGCCTTCTCCGCTCCTTGTGGACCGAGCCCCGCCCGCCTGATCCCCCGCGGCGGGTTCCACGGGACTGGGCGCTGGTGGGGGTGCTCGCCGTGGTGATCGTGCTGGAAGGCGCGCTGCGGACCGACCTCCAGTACCGGCCGCTTTCGATGAGCTTCGCTCTGGTCATGCTGGCGACGCTGCTGTGGCGGCGTACCAGGCCGCTGCTCAGCCTCGCCGTCCCGGTCGTCGCCACGACCGCGATCCAGGTGCTGACCGGGGCCGATCCGGCGGAGCTCAAGTCGATGGCGTTCCTGCTGATCCTGCTGTACGCCCTGACCCGGTGGGGGTCCGGGCGGGAGGCGCTGGCCGGGCTGGTGCTGATCTGCGGCTTGGTGGTGGTCGCCACCGTCACCGGGCGGCTGGTGGCGGGGGACATCGCCGGGGCGTTCACGGTCGTGTTCGCGGCGGCGGCCCTGGGCGGCACGTTCCGCTACCGGACGAAGGCCAGGCAGCGCGAACTCGACCAGGTCAAGCTGCTCGAACGCGAGCAACTGGCCCGTGACCTGCACGACACCGTGGCCCACCACGTCTCGGCGATGGCGATCAGGGCGCAGGCGGGCATCGCCACCGCGGCGGCCGACCCGGACACCGCCGCCGAGGCCGCCGTCGCCGCGCTGCGGGTGATCGAGGCCGAGGCGTCCCGCACGCTCGCCGAGATGCGGGCCATGGTGCTGGTCCTGCGCCGGGACGGCGCGTCCGCGCCGCTGGAGATGGCGCCCAACCCGCACCTCGACGACCTGGAACAACTCGCCGACCGGCCGCGTACCGGGCCGTCCGTGGAGGTGGCGATCGAGGGCGACCTCGACGGCGTGCCGCCGTCCGTCGGGGCGGCGATCTTCCGGATCGCCCAGGAGTCGGTCACCAACGCCCGGCGGCACGCCCGGCACGCCACCCGGATCGAGGTCAGCGTGGCGGCCGGGGCCACGTCGGTGCGGCTGCGGGTGACCGACGACGGCGACAGCACCGCGGGGCGTCCCATCGCGGCCTCCGGGTACGGCCTGCTCGGCATGACCGAACGCGCCGGGCTGCTCGGCGGCACCTGCGAGGCCGGTCCCAACCCAGGTCGCGGCTGGACCGTGACCGCCGTACTGCCCCGGACGGGAGCCCCCACGTGACCAGCGGTGATATCAGGGTGATGGTCGCGGACGACCAGGAGATCGCCCGCACCGGGCTGCGGATGATCCTCGACGCGCAGCCCGGCATCGAGGTCGTGGCCGAGGCGGGCGACGGGCTGCGGGCCGTCGAACTGGCCCGGCGGCTGCGGCCAGACGTGTGCCTGTTCGACATCCGCATGCCGCGCTGCGACGGCATCGAGGCGACCGCCCGGCTGGCCGGGCCCGGCGTGCCCGACCCGCTGGCCGTCGTGGTCATCACCACGTTCGACCTGGACGAGTACGTCTACGCCGCGCTGCGGGCCGGGGCCCGCGGGTTCCTGCTCAAGGACGCCGGGCCCGACCTGCTCTCCCAGGCCGTACGCGCCGCCGCGCGCGGGGACGCGCTGATCGCCCCGAGCATCACCGCCCGGCTGCTGGCGGCGTTCGCGGGCAACGGCCCCGCCGGGCCCCGCGCGCAGCCGATCGAGCCGCTGACCGAACGCGAGGAGGAGATCCTGCTGACCGTGGCCAGGGGGCGGACCAACAACGAGATCGCCGACGAGCTGCACATCTCACTGAGCACGGTGAAGAGCCACGTCGCCAGCCTGATGACCAAGCTCGGCGTCCGCAACCGGGTCGAGATCGCCATGTGGGCGTACGAGACCGACCGCGTGCCGCCGCGCTGAGCGCCTGCGGATGATCCACTCGGCCACGGCCACGTTGATCACCCAGCCCGCGCCGACCAGCAGTTCCCGGGTGAGCGCGCCGGGCGGGCCGTAGGCGGCGATCCAGGCGGCCTGGGTGAACGCCTGTGTCCCGGCGGCCGCCCCGATCGCGTACGCCCGGATCATCCAGGCGCGGTGCCGGCCGATGTCGCGGCGGCGGGCGGCGGCGAGGCCGAGTACCAGGCAGCCGGCCATGGCCGACCCGAACACCAGCCGGAACGCCACCAGCGGCCCCTCCCCGGCGGGTGGCAGCGTCAGCCACACCCCCGACAGGGCGCTCGCCAGGCCGAGCCCGACCAGGACCCGCCCGGCCGCGCGGTGCCACCCCGGCCTGTGCCGCCGGAACCGGGGCGCGAACTGGAAGGCCCCCACCAGGCCGTAGCCGGTCGCGGCCACGATGTGCACGGCGAGCGGGACGGGGATCTCCGCCCCGCCCCGGGCCCCCGCCAGGCGAGCGCCGCCCGCGATGACCGGGACGAGGACGAGCAGGACCAGCCCGGCGGCGGGCGCGTAGCCGTGAATCTTCATGCCCCGATGGTGTCCGCGCGGGCGATCGCGCTCATCACCCCAACGGCCCGATCCCGATGAGCCGATCGGCCGGTGCGGAGGTCGTACCTTCGGCGGTTACGCCCGCCCGGGTCCGGCCGCACACTCGGGCTTGTCGATCCGACAGCGTGAAGGAGATCACGATGAAGGCGTACGTCCTGAGTTCGTATGGTTCGCCGGAAGCCCTCCGGCTCACGGAGCTGCCCAAGCCCACCCCCGGCCCCGGCGAGGTACTGGTCCGGGTGCACGCCACCTCCGTCCAGCCCTGGGACTGGCACCTCATGCGCGGCGAGCCCTTCTTCTCCCGCCCGATGCCCGGCCACCTCGGGCTGTTCGGGCCGAAGATCACCATCCTCGGCGCGGACGTCGCCGGGCGGGTGGAGGCCGTCGGGCCGGGCGTGACGGAGTTCGGGCCGGGCGACGAGGTGTTCGGGATGCCGCCGCAGGGCGGCGGGTTCGCCGAGTACGTCTGCGTGCCGGAGCGGCATCTCGCGCCGAAGCCCGCGGCGGCGTCGTACGAGGAGGCGGCAGCGGTGCCGCTGGCGGCCAGTACGGCGCTGCTCGCGATACGCGAGGTGGGCCGGGTCGAGCCGGGGCGGCGGGTGCTGGTCAACGGGGCCTCCGGCGGGGTGGGGACGTACGCGGTGCAGCTCGCCAAGGCGTACGGGGCGCACGTCACCGCGGTGTGCAGCGGCCGGAACGCCGAGCTGGTGCGGTCGCTCGGCGCGGACGAGGTGATCGACTACACCAAGGAGGACTTCACCCGCGGCGGCGAACGCTACGACGTGCTGCTCTACATCGCCGGGAACCGGTCGTTCCGGGAGTGCCGCAGGGTGCTGACCGGCAAGGGGGTGTGCGTGCTGATCGGCGGCGCGGCCGGGCGCTGGCTGCAGCCGATGGGGCGGATGTTCGGGATCATGGCGGCGTCGGCGTTCGCGTCCCAGAAGGCGGCGCTGGCGGACGTGGTCCGCTACCCGGACGACCGGCGCAACCTGCTGGAACTGACCGGCCTCATGGCGGACGGCAGGGTGCGGCCGGTGATCGACCGCGTCTACCCGTTCGAGGACCTGCGGGCGGCGGTCCGGTACCAGGAGGAGGGACATGCGCCCGGGAAGGTCGTCGTCACGGTTTGACCGGACCCATGTCCACCTCGGTGTGGCTCAGCGGATAGGAGACGCAGGTGAGCACGCCGCCGTCCTCGACGGTGCCGTCGACCTCGCCGCGCAGCAGCCGGATGCGGCACTCGCCGCAACCGCCGACGGTGCAGGAGTGCGGCATCGGCACCCCCGCGGCCAGCCCCGCCTCCAGCATCGTCTGCCCGGCGGCGACCACCACGTCACCGACGCCCGCGATCGTCATCGTCTGCGCGGCCGTCCCTGGCGCGGCGGCGGGAACGCTGGTGTACCGCTCCTCGTGTACGTGGTCCGTGGGGACGCCGATGCCGGTGAGGTGGTCGCGGAGGTCGGTCGGCATGGCCGCCGGTCCGCAGATGTAGTAGTGGGCGCGCGGCGCGAAGGGCAGGTCGGCCGGGCCGATCCGGCCGGTGAGGCCCGTCCAGCCGGGGCCGGGGCGGGACAGCACATGGCGGACCGTGAGGCGGCCGGGATGCGCGTCCGCCAGCGCGGCGAGTTCGGCCGCGAAGATGATGTCGGCCTCCGTGCGGTTGCCGTAGAGCAGGGTGATCGTGGCGTCGGGCGAGGCGGCGAGCACCGTGCGGACGATGCTCATCAGCGGCGTGATGCCGCTGCCCGCGCCGACCAGCACGTACCTCGCCCCGGCCGCCGCCGGGTCGGCCACCCGGAAGTCGCCGGACGGCCCGAGGACGCGCAGCTCGGTGCCGGCGCGGGCATGGTCGTGCAGGTGGGAGGAGAACAGGCCGTCCCGTTTGACGGTCAGCGCGAGGTGGTCCGCGCCGGGGACGGAGGTGGCCGAGTACGCGCGGCGGACGGTACGCCCGCCGACCTCCGTGATGAGCGTGTAGAACTGGCCGGGCGCGAAGCCGGTGTCGGCCCCGGACAGCACCAGCGTGACCGCGCCGGGCGTCTCCTTGATCACCTCGGTCACCCGTACCGGCCGCCCGGGGCGCGGGTCGGGCCCGTCGCCGTAGCCCTCCTGCCGGAGCGCGCGGCGGTACGTCAGGTCCATCAACCACCGGATCGGCCGGGCGAACACCCCGAGCCACCGGGTCAGCCGGCGCAGGGCGGGCTTCCCGCCGCCGAGCTGCCGGGTCATCAGCGCCATCAGCTCCGACACGGTGGCCGCGTCCGCGCGTTCGGCGCGGTCCCAGACGTTCGCGGCGGCGACGGCCTCGTTGTGCCGTACTTCGGCGCGCTCGACCGTGACGACCAGGGCGGTCTGCGGGACGACGCCGCCCAGCGCCATGTCAGCGAGCAGTTCCGGATCGTCGGTGACCAGGGCGGTACCGGCCAGGTGCAGCACGTCGGTACGGCCGGGGACGAGGATCGCCGCGGAGAACCGGTCGTCGGCGAGCAGGTTGTGCGAGGTGTCGGCGCGCCGGTTGCCGCGCCGGTCCGGGATGGCCAGCGTGCGCCCGTCCAGTACGCGGACGAAGCCGGGCGTGTCGCCGCGCGGGCTCGTGTCGCCGCCGTCCCGGTCCCAGGAGGAGATGACCATGAACGGCGTGGCCGCCAGGAACCCGGCGACGCCCGCGCCGGACAGCGGCCCCTCGGCGACGGCGGGGATGGACACCGCCGGGACGATCGGGTCCCACAGCCGGGAGCGGAGGATCGCCCGCGCGCAGTGCACGTACGCTTGGCGGACGTCGACAACGATCCGGCCGGGGGCGCGCTCGGCGACCGAGCCGTTGACCCGTAACGTCTCGCCGACGCCGGGCAGCAGGAAGACGAAGGAGACCGGGCCCGACGCGTCGATGTCGCCGATCTCATCGATGTCGGCGGCGAAGCCGAACCGCGTCGGCGATTCGACCTCGGCGAAGCCGGGCTTCCCGCCGACCAGGGTCGTCCGGGGCCGCCCGGCGGCGTCGCGGTAGCCGAAGCCCGCGAGCGGCGCGCGGGCGAGCATGTACCGGGCCGCCGCGTCCAGCTCCGGCAGTTCCTTCTTCAGCACGAGCGCCGCCGGGTGACCGATGATCGCTTCGAGCCGGGCGGTGGTCGTGATCCGGTTCGTGGCCGCCGAAGGGATGGTTCGCATGGCGTTGAGACCTTTCCAGGGCAGGGCTCCAGGGCACGGGCTCCAGGGCATGGGCGAACACCGCCCGCCGCACGGCGGGCGCGGGGTGGCGGCTTTACTCCGGTGCCGTCTCCGGGAATCCGATGGGGATGGGGGGAGTGTCGAGAAGTGCCTTGAGTGCCGCGACATGTCCGGCATAGGCGCGCCGGCCCTGCGGGGTGAAGCTCACCCAGGTCTTCACCCGGCCGCGGCCGGTCGGCTTGGAGATGGAGACGTAACCGGCGTCCTGGAGTGCTTTGAGGTGCTTGCTGAGCACGGAGTCGGCCACGCCGAGGATGTCGCGCAGCATCGCGAACTCGGCGGTGGTCGAGGCGGCGAGCAGCGCGCAGATCCGCAGCCGGTTGGGCGCGTGCACGAGTTCGTCGAAGCGCTCGGTCATGCGCCCGCCCTCAGGTGGGCGCGCAGCGCGGCGGCGAACCGGCGGCCCATCACGATGATGGCGGCGTAGACCGCCGCGGCCAGGCACCACACCGGCCAGCGCAGGCCGGTCCAGCCGACGATGCCGAAGGCCGCGACGATGCAGGCGAACGTCATCGCGCCCATCGCGCCGACCCACCGCCCGGCCGGGCCCGCGTGGCCGCCGGACACCCAGAACCCGGTCAGGCGGCGGTAGGCGTCGGTGAGCACGGCGCAGCCGGCCACGAGCAGCACGATGGCCCCGATCCTGACGGGGGTGCCGCCGAGCCCGATCGCGACGACGCAACCGGCGAGCAGCAGCCCGAGGCCCGTGTGGTACCACCACGGGATGATCAGCCGGTCGGCGAGGGCCGCGCGGGCCTCAGCGATGACGGCCAGGCCGTCGGCAACGTTGCTTTCCATGGCGGAAAGTCAACCACTTTCCGATGTGGAAAGTCAACGCCGTTCGCCGGTGGTGTGGCGGGCCAGGCGTTCGGTGTGGGCGGAGCGGGCGGCCGGGCGGTCCGCGGGGGTGGTCTCGCAGGCCAGGCCGTTGAGCGTGGCGCGGACCACCCGCTCGGTCTGGGCATCGACCGCCACCGGGTCGTCGATGCGTACCAGGCCGTCGGCGAGCAATATGGCCAGCCCGTGGATCGCCGCCCACAGCACGAACTCCGCGCCGGGGCGGGTGAAGGCGGGCAGGCCCCCGGCCCCGGTGAGCCGGTCGAGTTCGGCCGTGAGCACGTCGTGCGGGTGGGGGGTGATGGCGGAGTCGGGGCCGGTCGCGCCGCCGCGCAGGACCAGCCTGGCCATCGCAGGGTCGCCGAGCGCCCAGGTCACGTAGCCGCGGCCGAGGGCGATCAGGCGTCGCTGCGGGTCGTCCGCCTGGCCCGCCTGCTCGCACTCCTCGCCGAGCCGCTCGCCGAGCCAGCCGAGCGTGCGTTCGGACAGGGCGCGGACCAGCGCGTCGCGGGAGGCGAAGTGGTGGTAGGCCGCGCTGGGGCTGACGCCGACCCGCGCCGACGCCTCCCGCAGGGACCAGTCGTCGGCTCCGCGCTCGCGTACGAGTGCTTCGGCGGCGTCCAGCAGCGCGCTGCGCAGGTCGCCGTGGTGGTATCGCCCCTTTGCCATCGGACCATCTTAACGCCGCTCAGATGTCTGCTAGGCTCGTCATCATCTAAGCAGCGTTCAGATTGGAGGTGCGGAGGTCATGTGCCCTGCCGCCGCCCAGCCCGACATCAGCACGAGCCCGCCGCCGATCGTGCGGGGGGAGCCCGTCAAGGTGTCCGAGGGGGTGTACGTCATCCCCGACCGCCGGGTCGAACTCGTTCCCAACGTCGGCATCGTCGTGGGCCGGCACTCCGCGCTGGTCATCGACACCGGCCTCGGTCCGCGCAACGGCGCGTACGTCCTGGAGCAGGCCCGCCGCCTGGCCGGTGACCGGCACCTGTACCTCACCGTCACGCACTTCCACCCAGAGCACGGGTTCGGGGCGCAGGTGTTCAAGGGGGCCGCGACGATCGTCTACAACGCCGCCCAGCGCGGGGAGCTGCACCGCAAGGGCGCGGGCTACCTGGACATGTTCAAGGGGCTGAGCCCCGCCGCCGCGACCGAACTGCACTATGCCGAGCTCGTCGATCCCGATGTGGTCTACGAGGGCGCGGCCGAGATCGACCTGGGCGGGCGCACGGCGGTGCTGCGTTCGGTCGGGCCCGCGCACACGGCGTCCGACCAGGTGATCCTGATCGACGGCCAGGTGCTGTTCGGCGGCGACCTGTTCGAGACGCGGATCTTCCCGATCATGCCGTACTTCCCGCCGCACGACACGGACGTGGACGGCGGGCGCTGGATCGGCGTGCTGGAAGAGCTGATCGCCCTCGACGCCGAGATCGTCGTGCCCGGCCACGGCGAGGTGGCCGGTACCTCGCTGATCCGCGACGTCCGCGACTACCTGATCTACATGCGCGCGGAGGTCGAGCGGCTGCGCTCGGCGGGCGCGTCCGCCGACGAGACCGTGGCGGCGATCGACACCGCCGCCCGCACCCGCTGGCCCACCTGGGAACGCCCGGAGTGGATCGCCCTCGGCGCCCGCGCCTTCTACGAGGGCGGCGCACGGTGACAGCGGAGGGGCGGCGGGAGCGCGGCATCGCCGCCTATGCCAGGATCTTCGATATGCCCGAGCGGGAGGTGCTCGCCGCGTTCGCCGAGCGCGTCGGCCCGGTGTTCACCGAGGAGGCGCTGCACGCCGCCGGCGGCGCGGCCTGGTCGCACCCCGCCCTCACCGGGCGCGACCGCAGCGTGGCCATCATCACCGCGCTGGTCGCCCAGGGCGTTTCCGGCGACCGGCTGCGCACCCACCTGCGGCTGGCCCGCGAGCACGGGCTCGGCGACGACGCGCTGGCCGCCCTGATGACGCTGCTGGCGGGCTACATCGGATACCCCAGGGCCTCCCAGGCCATGGAGATCGTCCACGCCCTATCGGAACAGGAGCACACATGAGCAGCCCCGACCCGGTGATCGCCGCGATGCGCGCCGAGCACGACCGCCTGGCCGTACTGGTGCGCACGTTCGACGACGCGGCCCTGGCCGGGCCGTCCGGCGCGGCCGAATGGGACATCTCGCAGGTGCTGAGCCACCTGGGCAGCGGCGCCGAGATCGGCCGGGCCATCCTCCTGGCCGCCCTCGGCGAGGGGACGCGGCCCGAGCGGGAGGAGGTGGAGGGCATCTGGCAGACCTGGAACGACATGACCCGCAGGCGGCGCGCCGACGGGTTCCTCCAGGCGGGCGAGGCCCTGGTCGCGCTGTATGAGTCGCTGGACGCGCCGACCCGCGAGAGCCTGCGCATCGAGATGGGCTTCCTGCCCGCCCCGGTGGAGGTACAGGTCGCGGCCCGGCTGCGCCTGAGCGAGCTGGCCCTGCACGCCTGGGACGTACGCGCGGGCCTCGACCCGCACCCGACGCTGCCCCCGGCCACCGCCGCTGAGCTCCTGCACGGCGAACCCGACATGATCGGCTGGATCGGCAGACCGGCCGAGGGGGTACGCGCGGTGATCAAGGTCACCACGACCGAGCCCGCGTCGGTCTTCGCCCTGCGCCTGCTGGACCGGATCAGCGTGGACTTCGACGTCCCGGACGAGCCCGACGGCACCCTCACCCTCCCCGCCGAAGCCTGGCTCCGCCTGGTGGCGGGCCGCCTCGGGCCGTCGCACATCCCCGCCGACGTCGTCGCGACCGGCGTCGCCGACCTCGGCCTGCTTCGCAAGGTCTTCCCCGGCTACTGATACCTGATGTTGTCGAGGACGACGACGGGCGCCTCCTCCAGCCCCAGTACCTCGCTGATACGGCCCCCGACGACGAAATCCCGGACCTCCGCGCGGGTCCGGCCGTCGGCGGCGTAGCGGAGCGTTTCACCGCCCCGGAAATGCCAGGTCGTCATCCACAGCCGCGCCCACAGGTATACGTGCGCCACGGGCGGGGCCGCTGACTGCGGCAACATCCGCGCGGAACCGACATCACGGGCTCCCGGCGCGGCTCGCGCCGGACAGCGCGAGGCGGCGTCTGCCGAAGGGCGTCCGGCCCCACGGTTTGTAGATCGACAGAACCGCGCAGGTCACGTACATCGTGGTGGACACGAAACCCGCGCCGACCTGGCCCACGCCGTCCCGGGGGATGGCGGCGAACGTCCCGGGCGGCGTGCTCGCCACCGCCTCGGCCGCCGCGTGCAGGCCCGGCAGCAGCGAGGCCGGGATGAGGACGACGGCGATCAGCGTCAGCGCGAACTTCGCGATCACCCAGTAGTGCCGCAGCAGTCCCCAGGTGGTCATCAGGGACAGCAGCACGCCGGTGATGAAGGCGGTCAGGCTCAGCGGGATGAGGTACAGGTCGCCGAGCAGGCCGAGCACGCGGTAGACGGCGTGCTGCACCTCGGGGTCCGCGGTCGTCATGCCGGTGATCGCGAGGGCGGGCACGCCCAGGTTCAGCCCGAGCCAGCCGACCGACGACACGACGTGCAGCAACAGGACGAACCTGCGTACCTGCGGGGCCGCGTACCACGCCTTACGGCGGACGGCCTGGCCGCCGATGGAGCCGGTCGTCACTTCTTCCGAACGCATGCGCCCATGCTCGCGCCGCCCGCCCGGGTCCACATCCGCCCGGCGATGACGGCCGCACTACACCCCTGGGCGCACCTGGCGGCCGTGTCAGCACGGCGACGGTCCGGTGTCAGCGCGGTCGGCGAGGGTGGATCCCATGAACCCGACGCTCACGTCCTCCGGCACGACGGGGCTTGCGTCAGCACTATTCAGTGTTACTATCTACCAGTAGTTAGCGTTACCGAGTAGCTGGAGACTTGCATGACCACGGAGCAGAACGAGCCCAGGCGGGGGTACCGGCACTACCTGGAAATGGTCACCGGCTCGCTCGAACAGAAGAAGCGCTACAAGCAGTACAAGGCGCGGGTGCAACGACTCCCCGCAGGCCATGGCGAGGCGGTCGAAGCGCTCCAGCGCTACATGTCGCACTTCGGCCCGGGTGATTCGGAAAGCCTGGTGGTGATGCTCGAAGACCTCGTCGACCTCTTCGAGCAGAGCGCGGCGGACGGGACCTCGATCCGCGAAATCGTCGGGGAGAACCCGGTGGAGTTCGCCGAGGAGTTCCTGCGCAACTACCCGGACGGCCAGTGGATCGGCCGGGAACGGGAGCGGCTGACCAAGGCCCTCGACGACGCCGCGCGCGACGAGACCTGACCGGTGAGAACGAGAGAACGGACGATCCAGATGAGCGGCGATCGGGCCCAGGGGCCGGCCATTCAGGTGAAGGGCCTGAAGAAGTCGTACAAGACGCTACAGGTGTTGCGCGGAGTGGACTTCGAGGTCGCGCCGGGCGGCATCTTCGCCCTGCTCGGCTCCAACGGGGCGGGCAAGACCACGGCGGTGCGGATCATGTCCACGCTGCTCAAGGCCGACGCGGGGACCGTCCGTGTGAACGGCTTCGACGTCGCCACCGAGGCCGCGAAGGTGCGCGGGTCGATCAGCCTGACCGGGCAGTTCGCGGCCGTCGACGAGATCCTCACCGGCCGGGAGAACCTGGTGCTGGTCGCCAGACTGCGGCGGCTCAAGGACCCGGGCCGGGTCGCGGACGACCTGCTGGCCCGCTTCTCGCTGACCGACGCGGCCGACCGCAAGGTCTCGACGTACTCCGGCGGCATGCGCCGCCGCATCGACATCGCGATGAGCCTCATCGGCGACCCGCCGGTGATCTTCCTCGACGAGCCGACGACCGGGCTCGACCCCCAGGCGCGCATCGAGGTGTGGGAGACCGTCAAAGAACTCGCCGGCCGGGGCACGACGGTGCTGCTCACCACGCAGTATCTGGACGAGGCCGAACAACTCGCCGACCGGATCGCGATCCTGCACGAGGGCCGGATCATCGTGAACGGCACCCTCGACGAACTCCGGCAGATGCTGCCGCCCGCCAAGGTCGAGTACATCGAGAAGCAGCCGACCCTCGAAGAGATATTCCTCGCGCTCGTCGGCCCCAGCGCCGGCACGGAAAAGCCGGAACCGGCCACCAAAAGGTAAGGAACGACGATGACGAGCCATTTCTTCGGTGACACGAGCGCCCTGCTCGGACGATCCCTGCGGCACATCACGCGCAGCATGGACACCATCATCACCACCACGGTCATGCCGATCGCCATGATGCTGATGTTCGTCTACGTCTTCGGCGGCGCGATCAGGACGAGTTCCGATTCGTACGTCAATTACATGCTGCCCGGCATTCTGCTGATCACGGTCGCCTCGGGCATCGCCTACACCGCGTTCCGGCTGTTCACGGACATGAAGAGCGGCATCTTCGAACGCTTCCAGTCGATGCCGATCGCGCGGTCGTCCGTCCTGTGGGCGCACGTGCTGACCTCGCTTGTCGCCAACCTGATCTCGCTGGTGGTCGTCGTGCTCGTCGCCCTGCTCATGGGCTTCCGCTCCAGCGCGGGACTGGCGGCGTGGCTCGCGGTCGGCGGCATCATGATCCTGTTCACCCTCGCGCTGACCTGGATCGCCGTGATCCCCGGCCTGACCGCGAAGTCCGTGGACGGCGCGAGCGCGTTCTCCTACCCGCTCATCTTCCTGCCGTTCCTCAGCTCGGCGTTCGTGCCGACCACCACCATGCCCGGCCCGGTGCGCGCCTTCGCCGAGCACCAGCCGGTGACCTCCATCGTCAACGCCATCCGCGCGCTGTTCACCGAGCAGCCGGTCGGCACGAGCATCTGGACCGCCCTCGCCTGGTGCGTCGGCATCCTCGTCGTCGCGTACTTCTTCGCCATGAACACCTACCGCCGCAAGATCTCCTGACCCGGAGGATTGAGATGACCGTCGAACACACCTTCGCCGCGATGCCGGCCGAGCGTCAGCCCGGCTGCCCCTTCGACCCGCCCAAGGAGTTCATCGAGGCCCGCGAGCAGAGCCCGATCAGCCGCTTCACCTTCGCCGACGGCCACGAGGGCTTTCTGGTCACCGGTTATGACCTGGTTCGTGCGGTGCTGGCCGACACCCGGTTCAGCTCCCGCAGGGAGCTGATGGTCCACCACCCGACCGTCGACTACGGCGGCATGGAGGTCCCTCCGGCCCCGCCCGGTGAGTTCCTGATGATGGACGGGGCCCGGCACAGCCGCTACCGCAAGCCGCTGGTGGGCAAGTTCACCGTACGGCGGATGCGGCTGCTGACCGAACGCGTCGAGCAGGTCACCGCCGAGCGGCTGGACGCCATGGAGAAGGCCGGCCCGCCGACGGACCTGGTGGCCGCGTTCGCCAAGCCCATCCCCGGCATCATGATCTGTGAGCTGCTGGGCGTGCCGGAGGAGGACCGCGACTACTTCCAGGAGCGGGTCGACAAGTTCCACAGCGGCGAGACCAGCGACGAGGAGCTGATGGCGGCCTACACCGCCACCACGGACTACCTGGCCGAACTCGTGGTCGCCAAGCGCGCCAACCCGACCGACGACGTGCTCAGCGAACTCACCGACAGCGACCTGGACGACGAGGAGCTGAAGGGCATCGCGCTGATCCTGATGGCGGCCGGGCTGGACACCACCGCCAACATGATCGGGCTGGGCACCTTCGCGCTGCTGCGGCACCCGGAGCAACTGGCCGCGCTGCGCGCCGACCCGTCGATCGCCGACCAGGCGGTGGAGGAGCTGCTGCGGTACCTGAGCGTCGCCAAGCAGTTCCAGCGGGTCGCGCTGGAGGACATCGAGCTGGGCGGGCACATCGTCCCGGCCGGTACGACGGTCGTCTTCTCCATCAGCACCGCCAACCGCGACCCCGAGCGCTTCCCCGAGCCGCACCGGCTGGACCTGCGGCGGCAGAACGGCGGCCACCTGGCCTTCAGCCACGGCGTCCACCAGTGCCTGGGCCAGCAACTGGCCCGCGTGGAGATGCGGGCGGCGTTCCCCGCGCTGGTCACCCGGTTCCCCACGTTGCGCCTGGCGGTACCCGCCGAGGAGGTCCCGCTGCGTCCGGAGCTCGCGGACATCTACGGGGTCAAGAGCCTCCCGGTCACCTGGGACGTGTGATCATCGGACGCCGTTTCCCGCGCTGGCCTGGGGGCAGGTGACGCTGATGAACAGTGCGGCTGGGGTGACGGTGACCCTCTGCGAGGACGGTCCGCTGCTGGTGCGGGGTGCGTTCTCGGTGGTCACTCAGGACGGGGCGGTCATCGAACCGGGGCGGGCGACCGTGGCGCTGTGCCGCTGCGGGGCCTCCGCCACCAAGCCGTTCTGCGACGGCTCGCACAAGGCGATCGGGTTTCGCGCCGCGGGGGAGCCGGACCCGCAGAGCTGAGCCCGCCGCCGCAGCGTCCGGCCGGAATGCGCGGCGACCAGCAGGCGGCGGCCCGCGTACCGGACCCCGCCCCGCAGCGCCGCCGCCACGGCCGGCCAGACGCAGACGGCTCGCTCCAGCACCCACACGGGGGCGAACAGCGACGCCGTCCAGGGGAAGACCCGGCGGCCCCCGGCGCGGCGGCGGCCGGTCTCGGCCAGTGCGACGGTCACCATCGCACCCGCGGCCAGCGGCGCGTACCGCCGCCTGCGCACCAGCGCGGCCACCGCCGGAAGCACGGCCAGGAACGTCACCAGCCTGAGGGGCTGCGCGAGGTCGTCGTACGCCTGCCGCACGCGTTGCCCCCAAAACCGCGCCGCCTCCGGGGGCAGGCGGCGCACGTAGAGGCCGAGCGGGCGGGCTTCGGTGCCGCCGTGGGCGCGTACGGTACGGATCAGCTCAAGATTCTCGAACAGTACGTCGCCGTCATAGCCCCCCATCTTCTCGAAGAAGGCGCGGCGGATGCCGAACGTGCCCGGGTAGTCCGCGCCGAGGCTCCGGTTGAGCAGGGTGCGGGAGGTGTCCCACAGGGCGTGCCAGGGCGTCGGGGCGAAGTGGTTCTGGGGCCGGACGAGGTCGGCGCGGCCCAGCAGCGCGGTCACGGCGGCCAGCGCGGCCCGGTCGTAGCGTACGTCGTCGTCGGCGATCACCACGCGTTCGGCCCTGGCCAGCCGCAGCCCGGTCGTCACCCCGGCCACCTTGCCGTTGGCGTGGCCGAGCGCGGGGTCGGGGCGTACGTGGGTCACCAGGCCGCGCCAGCGGCGAGCGTGCCGGGCGTACAACGCGGGCGGGCTGCCGTCCACCACGATCACCCGGGCGTGCCGGGTGAGAAAGCGCAGGTAGCCGGTCAGCTCGTCCAGACCGGCGTCGTCCTCCCAGCGCAGCGGGAGCACGTAGTCCGGTTCACCCGGCATGGCGGTTCCTTTCGGGCGAGCCGCCATCGAGCGAGCTGATGCCGCGCCGCCAGCACTCCAGCACATGCTCGGCCCAGCGGCGGTCGACGGCCAGCGCGCAGGCCGCGCCGTACAGGATGTCGCCGCCCAGCGACGGCTCCTGGGCGGCGAGGCCCGCGCACAGGTCGTGCGCGGCGACCTGCTCGTGCACCGCGTCGGCCTGTACGTGCTCGTCGTAGAAGCGGGCGGTGGCCGCGTCGCCGCCGAGCCGCCGCAGGGCCAGCGCGTAACGGCGGTTGGGCAGCGAGGAGGTCATCTCCAGCGCCGCCAGGTGCCCGGCCAGCGCGCCGCGCAGCCGCCGGTGCAACCCGAACAGCGACATGACGTTCGAGACGGCCAGCGTGATCCCGGGAACCAGCGGCAGGTAGGCCCCGTAGGAGTCGTCCAGGCCGAGGCCGGTCATGGTGGTGCGGAACAGCGTGGCGTGCATGCGCTCGGGCCGTCCGCCGCCGTACTCGTCGGCCTGGATCTCGACCAGCGCCGCCTTCGGGCCGTCGTGCAGGCGCGGTATCGCCCAGGTGTGCGGGTCGGCCTCTTTCAGGTGGTAGATCGAGCGGTGGACGACGAACTCGCGGAACCGCCCGAGGTCGCCCTCGTCCTGGAGGCAGGCCGCCAGGGACGGGCCGCTCGCCGTGTCCTTGGCGACCAGTTCGGTCAGCGCGCGCCGCACCTGGTCCGGCGGCACGGCCGGTGGCCGCGGCACGGCGGCGGCGAGCCCGGCCCGCATGGCACGTTCCAGCTCGTGGCGGGCGGCCAGCAGCGACGGCTGCCACTCCCAGCGGTCGTCCACGTCGTCGAACCCGCGATAGTGCAGCTCGTAGCAGGCGAAGAGGGCGAGCTGAAGATCGTCGTCGTCCAGCGCCGAGGCCCCCGCCGACGTGACCGGCGGCGGGTCCACCTCGCCCGGCGGGCCGGTGAGGCGGGCGAACAATCCGGCCGTGATCGGGCCGCGGGCGGCGGGAAGGCGCATCACCGGCACCGTATGTTCCGCGCGCCGCCATGGACGTTCGATGTCCGCACGTGCCCTCCAGATGTCCCCCGCGTTCGTGGCCCTCGACTGCCCTGGTCACCCCCCTCCAAACCGCACCCGATCATGGACGCTCGGCTAGGACCGGGCCCGGCGGCGTGTGCCCGCTTTCGGGGCCGGGTCCTGGCCGGAGGTCTCCGGGCGTTCGACGCGGACGGGGTCGCCGCGGACCAGTTCGTCGTGGATGTGCCTGCGGGCGGAGGTGACGGCCCGCTCGGCCAGCTCGTCGCCGTGCTCGATGCGCTCGCGCAGCAGCCGCATCGCGATGCGGCGGTTGAGGCTGAACTGGCGCTCGGTGTCGACCACCACGACGATGCCCGTGGGCCGGTGGGTGGCCCGTACCGCCGTCTCGGCCTTGTTGCGGTGCTGGCCGCCGGGGCCGCCGGTGCGGCAGGCGACGACATCGACGTCCCGCTCCGCGAACGCCGTGCGCTCGACGTCCACCTGACACGGCCGGGCGATGACGTACCAGTTCTTCCGGCTGGTGGCCCGGTACGGGCTGGGGGCCTGCCAGCAGAGCGTGCCGGTCCAGGAGGCGGCGAACGCCTCGGCGTCGTCGCCCTCGATCCGGACGAGGACGGAAAGGTAGGTGCCGGGCCGGTCACCGGGCACGGTCTCGGCCCGATGGGCCTGTAGCCGCCGCCGGGCGGCGTCGGTCTCCAGGCGGCGCACCAGCCGGGCCACGGCCCACGCGCACTCCTGCGGGCCGCGCCCGGCCGACACGAGCAGGTGGACGCTCACGGCCGGCCCCCCTTGCGGCGGCGCTCCCGGTGATCCTTCCCGTGGGCCGGGCCGAGGTCGGGCGTCTTGTAGGTGACCAGCGGGATCGTGGTGGCCACCGGCGTGGCCAGGTCGTACGCGACGAGGTCGGCGATCACCTGCTCGATGCGCTTGTACGCCGATGGCGCCTCCTCGAACAGCAACTGCCGGTCGCCGCACACCACCAGCGACCCCATCGGGGTTCGGCGCAGCTCCTCCACCGTGTGCTTGGCCCGGCCCCGGCGCAGCGCGTCCGCGCGGGACATCTTGCGGCCCGCGCCGTGCGCCACGGAATGACCGGCCTCCGGCCCCGCGTGCGCGGCCACGAGGTAGGAAGGGGTGCCCCGGGTGCCCGCGATGAGCACGTCACGGCCGTCGCCGGGAGCCGCGCCCTTGCGGTGCAGGTAGCTCCCATCGTCGCGGACCTCGACCAGGTTGTGGCACTGGTCGACGATCGGCTCGGTGGGCCGCGCGCCCAGCGCGTGGGCGACGCGGGCGGCCAGCAGCCGCCGGTTGAGCGATCCCCAGCGTACGGCGTCGTCGTGCATCGCCAGGTAGGCGGCGGGATCGGCGGCCGGGCCCGCGCCGTGGGCCTCGGTGTGCGCCCGCAGAATGCGCTCGCCGAGCCCCCGGGAGCCGCTGTGGACGACGAGGACCAGGTCACCGGCGGCGAGGCCGAGCCGGTCGGCGTGCTCCGGCGCGAACACCGACCCGATCCGCGCCAGCTCGACGAAGTGGTTGCCCCGGCCGACCGTGCCCAGGCCCTCGACGTGACCGGCGGGGATGTCGCCTTCCAGCACGGCCCAGGCGGGGTCGTCGGCGTCGTGCTCGGGGTGCAGCGCGCGGTCGAGGTCGGGGAACCGGGCGGCGAGCTTCTCAGGTACGGCCCGCTTGAGCTGGATGGGGAACACGGCGATGCCGCAGCCGATGTCGGAGCCCACCAGGAACGGATACAGGACGCTCGACGTCATGGCGGCGCCGATCGGGGCGCCCTTACCGGGGTGCAGGTCCGGCATGGCGGCGACGTGCGTCATGCCGTCGAGGGCGGCCACCTGGTGGCACTGCGCGACGGCGTCGGACTCGATCCAGCTCGTGGGCGAGGCGAACACGGTGACGGTGGCCGACTGCAGGGAGGACTGCTCAGACAAGGATGCTCTCTTCGCTGAAGCGGGGCATGGGCGGGCGGCATCACGGCACGAACCGGTGCCGTGGCATCGTCGAGTGCGGGGTGCTGTCCGTCAGAGCCTCATGAGCACCACACTGGCCGAGCCCCGGCGGCACGGGCAACTGATTTTCAGACCCGTGGCGGAGCCGGTAAGGCGGCGACGGCGCAGCCGGAGCGCGGCCAGGCGCAGCGTGCCGGGCGGACTCATCGGCCGGCCGGCCGGCGCAACGCCTCGCCCCCTCCCCTCAGGTGCTTCCGGCGTTGTCCTCCAGCAGCTCGCTGAGCAGTTCGTGCTGCCCGGACAGCTTGTCGGCGAGCAGCTCGCGGGCCGCTCTCGCCGTTGATGGGTCTTAAAGCCCGATATGGTGCATTCTTTTTGACGCGCGCCAGCGTGACCGGGCTGGATGGCAGGCGACCTGTCAATCTCAAAGGCGCGAGCGGTCGAATTCCACTTTCGCATGGTTAGCTCCAGGGAGTTGACGGTGCCAAGCCCCGCAGGCGACGATTGGCCTGTACTGGCAAAGTACGGCAAAAGCCCAGGAAGGCCGAGTAGGTGAAGATAAGATTCCTTGGCAAGACGACAACGGGCGACCAGTCGCCCACCCTCTATGACACCGACCAGGACATGTACCTGGTCCAGGGATGGATAGTCTCTGATCAAGCGGTGCTGGATCAGCTCGATCTCCCTGCCCACGAGACGGCTGTCCTCGTCCCGAAGAAGCTCATGTCGTACCTACCGAAGGCGGCCCAGAACCCCGATGGAGAGCCAACGCCTCACTCGTGACCAGTTCCGCGGGCTGTTCCCCGGCCGGCAGCGCGCATTCCACCTCGAACTGCGAGATGAGTACGGAGTGGCTGACGAGATCGGGCCGTTCCAGAGCTGGCTCAAGGGAGAGCCGGATGACCATCGCTGGCACGATTCGTGGCTGCGATTCGTGCGGGCCGCCGTAGGGCGAGGAACCAGTATCCAGCGCGCCCGGGTAGTGACGGAACCCTGGAGCGACTACGTTCGATGGGCGATGACCATCGATCCCCTCAACCTCGAAGCGGGAGAGGAGATCGGCTACCTGCCCCGGCAGACAGTTGCCGATATCTCACTACCGGACGAGGACTACTGGCTGATCGACGATGACACGCTCGTCCTCAGTCTGTTCGAGCCTGACGGATCGTCAGGCGGACTCGTTCTCGTCCGTGACGAGGCATTGATCAACCAGTGTGTGCAAGTTCGTGACCTTACGTGGCCGCGCGCGGTGCCGTACGTGCAGTACGTCGCCGCATAGCCCCTGCCGCAGTCGTGTCCACACCTGCCCGTCAGGCGATAGAAGCGCTGGGAGAGCGCCTCAAACAGATCCGCATAGGCGCTGGCCTGACGGGCGTAGGGCTGGCGGAGCTTGCCGGATGGCATAGCTCCAAGGTGAGCCGATTCGAGTACGGGCGGCGTACCCCCACAGAAGACGATCTCCGGATCTGGTGTCGCTGCTGTGACGCAACCGATGAGCTACCTGATCTCTTGGCGGCGGTGCAGTCCATTGAGACCATGTACGTCGAGTGGCGTCGCAGCCTCAAAGCCGGTACGCGGAAACGCCAGCGTGAACGCGTGGCGATGGAGGCGGAAACTCGCCACTTCCGTATGTTCGAGACCTTCTACATCCCCGGGCTGTTCCAAACTCCCGACTATGCAGCCTCAGTGATGACCAGCGTCGTGGAACTGCACCACCTGCCTGACGATGTCGAACAAGGCATCAAAGCTCGTATGGAGCGCCGCCACCTCCTTTTCACAAGAGGCCACCGATTCCATGCTGTGATCTGTGAGGTAGCCCTGACTGCCGGAGTAGTGCCCGCCACCGTTCACGTGCGGCAGCTCGACCAGCTACTCGGGGACGTGACTCTGCCGAACGTGCGGTTCGGCATCATCCCCACCACTGCAACGCACCACAG
Source organism: Spongiactinospora rosea (assembly GCF_003315795.1). GTDB lineage: Bacteria > Actinomycetota > Actinomycetes > Streptosporangiales > Streptosporangiaceae > Spongiactinospora > Spongiactinospora rosea. The sequence goes on along the minus strand of NZ_QMEY01000002.1, from coordinate 244,571 downwards.
CCTGCCTCTGACCGGTTTCTGGATCTTAGATCGCAGAGTGGTGCAGATCGAGACGTTGGCGGCGAGCTTGGCCCTCACCCAGTCGCACGAGATCACGCTGTATGAGAGGGCCTTCGACGGCTTGGCGGCATCGGCCGTTTACGGCAAGGCGGCTCGCGATCTCATCAGCGATGCACGAGCCGGTCTCGGCTAGTGCTGGCAAAGTGCGGCAAACTCCTTGGGTAGAGGAAGTTCCGGGCTCTAGCGTCGGAGCATGGCCCACGGCGCTCCCCATTCCGTCTTCACCTCGCACGAAGCGAGTATCGCCTGTGACCACGACGCCTCCCTCGGCGGCAAGGACGACTTCAACGTTGGCCGCACCAAAGGGGATGCCGTCGTGGAGCGAGCCCCGGAAGTCCTCGGGATGACTGTTTGATGGACGCCTTCATGCTCCCGTACGCGGCGGTTCGTCCGGCGTCTCCAGCACCTCCGTCTCCTCGGGAGACCGCCGGCAGCCTCAAGAAGGCGCTCGCCGCGCACGGCATCAGCGCCGACCTCATCGAGGACATGGACAGGGTTCAGCTTTCGCTCTGTCACGGCCTCATCGCGGTCGTCCAGGACGACGGGATCTGGTGGCACAGCCCGCGCCATCTGCCTCCGGGCATCCCATTGTGCGTCCACCGCGGCACTGTTCAGGGGGCCGCCGAAGCACTGGCCATCGACTACCTGCTGCTGAACCCGCCTCGGCCTGTGGAGGAGCCCCATGAAGCACCTTCTGCCTGACCGTTCTGCGCTCGAATGTACGGTGCGCCCGCTGCTCGCGGTCTGGGAGACCGAGGGCGATGAGCGCGGCGCGGGTGGGGCGAGTGACTCGGAGTTGGCGGCCGAAACCAGCATGTTCGACGCCCTCGAAACCTTCCCGGCAGGTCGTGGCCGGGTACGCTACGCGCACCGCCGCTGGATCACGGACGGCGACCAGCAGGCGCGGGAACGGATCACCGTGCTCAACCTGCGGCACAGCTTGTCCACCGCACTGCTCACCACGCTCACCACACCACCACCGCCGAACAGCAGCGTAATGAACGTCAACGGCCTGCTCGCCCGCCACCTGCCGGACACGATCGGCTGGACCCGCACCCCCGCCTTCACGTGCCTTCTGGAGCACCCATGATCCGCGATTGCCTGGTGATCGCCGTCGAAGGAACCCACGCCTCCGGCAAGACCACCCTCGTCCACGCCCTGACCAGCACGTTACGCGAACACGGCATCAACGCCGCCTGCACCGGCGAGCCCGCCCGCTCCTCCCCGTTCATCGAGGACATCGTCATCCATGGTCGCGGTGGCTTCGACCTTGCCGCCGAAGTCGATCTGTTCGGTGCCCAGCTCACCACCCAGCTCCGCGCGGCACGTCACCACACTGTCCTGATCACCGACAAAACGTTGTTCAACGTCGTCGCCTATGCCCGGCTGCTGCTCCCGGCCGCTGACCGCCCCGCCGTGGAGGCGATGACGACCTTGTGCATGGCGCTGGCCGGATGGTACGACTCGGTCCTGTACTGCTCCGACATCTTCGACCCCCGGCAGCCCGGCGACGATTTTCGCGTCAAGGTGGCCGACCGGCAGCGCGATGTGGATCAAGCGCTATGCGATCTGTTGCGGCTGGCCGGGTCGCCGTTGACCGAGATCCCCGCCGCATTGAGCACGAGCGATCGAGTGCAATGGATACTTACCCGACTGGCTGAAGACGGGCTGCTCACCGCGCTATCGTGACCGCCGGGACAGGTGGCATGAGTGACTGGGAGAAGACCGCGTGGGCCGGTATCGCACGATCGTGGACGTCATGATGATCCTGGCCCGTGATGGTCACATCCTGCTCGCCCAGCGGCGGGGCACCGGGTACGCGGACGGCTGGTGGAACCTGCCGTCCGGGCACCTGGAGGAGGGTGAGACCATCGACCAGGCCGCGATCCGCGAAGCCCGTGAAGAGGTCGGTATCGACGTCCGCCCGGACGACCTGCGGTTCGTGCACGTGTGCCACTACCGCAACCCCGAAGGCGAAGGCCGCGTCGGCGTCTTCTTCGAGGCCGGATCATGGGATGGCGAACCCCGCAACGCTGAACCGCATAAGTGTGCCCGAATCACCTGGTTCCCCGCCGACCGGCTACCGGCGAGCACGTTCCCGTACACCGTCGCGGGAGTTCAGGCGTACATCAAGGGAGCCTCCTATGCCGCTGTCGGCTGGCCCGATCAGTGAGCGCTGCCTGTGGCGTGAGCCGATGTAGCCCCTGCCACAGGCAGCCCAGGGCGCGGCTAGCGCGCCTCAATCGTCAGACCACTCGCGCGAACGGCCTCCTTGAAGCCATTGCCGGGCGTCCACATGGGAACCCAATATGCGGGCTTCGGCAGCGGCTCGCCGGTGCCCGGCTTGCGCCGCACCGTCGCCTTGCGGTGGGTCAGCTTCCAAGCGCCGAAGCCCACGAAGGTCACCCGCCCCTGCCTGCGACGGTGTTACGGCGGGAGGGATCAGACGGCGAGGCGGCGGGGGTAGCCGGTGCTGGAACGGCGGGGTACCACGGCGCATGGGAGATGCCGGGCACTAGGCTGTTACTGAGGACGGTGGGCGGCGAGAGGCGGCGTGCCGTACCAGGCGGAGCCGGGGCCTGGGAAAAGCAGGCCGAGCGCTAGCGAGGTCCACTTCCCGCCGGAGGCGGGCCCCTGGCGCGGTAGCGCCTCATTCCGTGTACCAGGACACCCCGACCCCGGCCAGTAGGGCGACCTCCTCACGGCGCAGGCCCGGGGTCCGCCGCCTGCCCCCGGCAGCGAGGCCGACGTCGGCGGGCGTGAGCCCGGCCCGGCGGGCGCGCAGGAAGTCGCGGAGCTGTTCGCGGCGTCGCTGCTGCACCGTGGAGGATTCGCTGGTCATGGCAGATGGAACAACGACGCCCAGCGGACACTTCCGTGGGTGGAATCAGGCTTTGACGGCCAGCCCGCCGTACATCGAGACCATCTTGTCGTCCACGGGGGCGGCCTTGTCGTCAGGCCGCCAGCGGTGGACCGGCACCACGCCCGGCTCGACCAGCTCGAACCCGTCGAAAAGCCCCTCGATCTGCGCCCTGGTGCGGGCCTTGGACATGATGCCGCGGCGGTTGTACTGGGCGACGGCCTCGCTCACCAGCTTGCCGGGCGCGCTGTCCAGCGCGATGGTGGACAGGGTCAGGAAGCTGCCCGCGGGCAGCGGCTCCATCAGGCGCGCGATGATCGAGCGCACCTCGTCGTCGTCGTGGATGAAGTGGACCACGGCGATCAGGCACAACGCGACCGGGCGGCTGAAGTCGAAGGTCTCGCGGACCTCGGGGGAGCCGATGATGGCGGCCGGGTCGTTGAGGTCGGCCTGGATGTAGCGGGTCCGGCCCTCCGGCGTGCTGGTGAGCAGCGCGCGGGCGTGGACGAGGACGAGCGGGTCGTTGTCCACGTAGATGATGCGCGCGGCCGGGTCGGCCTGCTGGGCCACCTCGTGCAGGTTGGGCGAGGTGGGCAGGCCGGTGCCGATGTCGATGAACTGGTCGACGCCGCGCACGGTCGCCAGGTGGCGGATCACCCGGGTCATGAAGTCGCGGTTGGCGCGGACCGAGGTCGGCATGTACGGCGCGATCTTGATGACGTCCTCGGCCGCCGTGCGGTCGGCCTCGAAGTTGTCCTTGCCGCCCAGGAAGTAGTCATAGACGCGTGCCGAATGCGGCACGTTCGTCCGGAGATTGACTCCCACCTGCCTGTCGCCGGCCAACCTCGCACCTCCGCGTCGATCTACCGCCATTATGGCCTACGGCAGCGGGATTCAGGTACGGGATTCAAGCATCGGGATCTCGCGATTTCATCCTCCCGGTGGCCGTCCGGCGTGGGCCCGTCCCAGGCCCGGACTCCCCGGCCGTTACGCCGCCCCGTCAGGCCGTCACGTCCGGTGACCGCGCGACGCGAAAACGAATTCGTGAATTACCGCGGCGGGCCCCCGAATGGGCCCCCCTAAAAGTCGAATCGGGGATTGCCGGTCAACTCATCATGATGTCAATATGACCGAGCCGCCCAGCGGCGACAGGGGATCTTTCGGGGGGTGTGTTGGCCCGAGTGAAGGAACACCGTAGCCGAGCAGTCGTCCCGGCCGTGCCCAGGCCACGAATCACGCGAGGGCTGTTCCTCCCTACCGGTAAACGGCGCTGACGCGGAGTGCCCGGAAAACCACGCCGGTTTCGCCGTTCACGACGGCCCGGCGTACACCATGGCCGCCGCCGAGAGTATTGCGCGCCCGTCAAGTCACCTGGGAAACGGCATGTGTCCCTGACGCGGCCGAAACCACCTGCACTTCCTCAAAACAACGCAGGCAACAAGCGGATTGTCTGGAGGCGTAATGCGCCGCACCCCCCGCGGTCTCCTGATCGTGGCCATGTCGCTGCTGGCCGGTCCCCTCACGGTGGTCGGCGTCCCACCCGCCGCCCCGCCCGCGCGGGCGGCGACGGTACGGCCCCCGGCCCAGACGGAACAGCAGGCCCTCGCGCGGGCGCGTGACGACGAGCGGCCGGTCGAGGTGCTGTCCCAGCGGACCGAGACCCGTCAGGTGTTCGCCAACCCGGACGGGTCGTTCACCTCCGAGACGTCCGCGCTGCCCGAGCGGGTACGGCGCGGCGGCGGCTGGGCCGACGTCGATCCGCGGCTGGTGTTCGCCGCGGACGGCAGCGTGCGGACCGTGGCCACCCCGCTGGACCTGACGTTCTCCGGCGGCGGGACGGCCCCGCTGGCCACGATCGGCGACCGCGGCCGTTCGGTCGCGATGACCTGGCCGCGCAGCCTGCCCAAGCCGGTCCTCGCGGGGGACACCGCGACGTACGCCGAGGTGCTGCCGGGCGTGGACCTGAAGGTGACCGCGTCGGTGCTCGGCTTCTCCGAGGTACTGGTGGTCAAGTCCAGAAAGGCCGCCGCCGACCCGGCGCTGCGCGAACTGGGCTTCGGCCTGCGCGCGACCGGCGTGCGCATACGCGAGACGGCGACCGGCGGCCTGAGCGCGGCCACCGAGTCGGGGACCGAGGTGTTCCACGCGCCCGCGCCCCGCATGTGGGACTCCACCAAAACGCAGAACACCACACTGACAGCACCGGCGGCCCAGGCCAAGCAGGCCGTCATGGGCGTGAAACTGACCCGCGACCGCCTGGTGATCAAACCGGACGAGAGCCTGCTGACCTCCCCCGGCACGACGTACCCCGTCTACATTGACCCCCAGTGGTCCGGGTCGAAGCTCGCCTGGACGTACGTGGACAAGGCGTACCCCTCCCAGGAGTACTGGAACTCCAGCCACATGCCCGAAGCGGGCAACTACGGCAGCGGCCTCAAACGCTCCTACTTCCGGATGGACTCCGACAACGTCAACGGCAAGCACATCCTGAAGGCGACCTTCCGCATCACCCAGGTCAAGTCGTGGGGCTGCACCTCGGACCCGCAGGCCGTGCAGCTCTGGCTCACCGGCGGCATCTCCAAGTCCACCAACTGGAGCCGTCAGCCCTCCTGGAGCCAGCACCAGGGCAGCGTCGCCTCCGACGCCGGTTACAGCTCCTCCTGCCCGGACAAGGGCATCGAGTTCAACGCGACCCCCGCGATCGTCCAGGCCGCCAAGAACGGCTGGCCGAACACCACCTTCGGGCTGAAGGACAGCAACGACACCAGCAGCGGCGTGTGGGGCTGGAAGGGCTTCAGCTCCGCGCCCAAGCTGGTGATCGACTACAACACCCCGCCCGCGGCCCCGTCCGGCATCGGCACGTACCCGGCCACCCCGTGTGTCGTCGGGGACGCCAGGCCCACGGTCAACGCGGGCGACGCCGCCGGCCCGCTCCAGCTCAAGGCCAAGATCTACGACCCGGACAAGGCCAACGACGGCGTGCGGGCCGAGTTCGTCCTGCACCACTACAACACCGCCACCGGTGTCTGGGACGACATCACCTCGACCATGCCGGGCGGCGGCAAGACCGCCTACAAGTACACCACCGCGGCCACCGACCACTCGGTCCAGCTGGCCGGGCTGCTCACCGGGCACAGCTACTCCTACAAGGTCAAGGCGTACGACGGCACCGACTCCAGCGCGTGGAGCAAATGGTGCGAGTTCACCGTGGACACGATCGACCCCGCCGGCCTGCCCAAGGTGACCTCGGCGGACTACCCGGCCGACACCCCGGACGCCTGGCAGGGCAGCGTGGGCTGGGCGGGCGCGTTCACGCTGGCCGCCGCCGAGGGGGAGACCGACGTGGCGGCGTTCCGCTGGGCGCTGGACGACCCGGCGCTGGCCACCGCCGCCACCCAGGTGGCGATCCCGGCCGGGCAGACCTCCGTCGACATCCGCCTCGCGCCGCGCCACGACTGGCTGAACGCCCTGTACGTCTTCCCGGTGGACCGGGCGGGCAACGTCGGCAAGGTCCCGGCCGTGTACGGCTTCTACGTCAGTGCCGGGTTCGGCCCGGAAGGGCACTGGAAGCTGGACGAGACCTCGGGCACCACGGCGGCCGACTCGGGCGCGACGACGCACCCGGCGACGATCACCGGCGGCGCGAGCTGGGCCGGCGCCCGCGTGGCCGGTGGCCTGCGCCTGAACGGCACCACGGGCTACGCCGCCACGGACGGCCCGGTGGTGCGCACCGACCAGAGCATGAGCGTCTCGGCCTGGGCGCTGCTGAACGACAAGAGCAAGAACTACACCGTGGCCAGCCAGGACGCCGTCCGCGGCGCGGGCTTCCAGCTCTACTACGCCTCCCACTCCAAGCGCTGGGTCTTCAACAAGTTCGACGCCGACGTCGATGACAAGACCATCGTCTACGCGATCGGCACCAGCGAGGCGATGACCGGCATCTGGACCCACCTGACCGGCGTGTACGACGCGCCGCGCAAGCAACTGCGCCTGTACGTCAACGGCATCCTGGAGGCCACCGGGCACTACCCGTACACGCCCTTCGACGCGACCGGCCCGCTGCAGATCGGGCGGGTGCGGTGGCACGGCACCTACATCGAGAACTTCGCGGGCGACATCGACGACGTGAAGGTCTGGAAGCGGGAGCTTTCGGACGACCCGCGTACCGTCAACGACCCCGCGCTCGGCAACGAGATCGCCGCCATGGCCAAGCAGCCGCCCATCCAGCGCGGCGTGTGGCCGTTCGAGGAGGGCACCGGCACCACCGCCGCCAACCCCATCGACAGCCGCTGGCCCGCGACACTGAACGGCGGCGCGGCCTGGTCCGACGACGGTTTCGACGGCGGCGGCGTGCTCAGCCTCAACGGGACCACCGCCTACGCGGCCACCCCGTCGGCCCCGCTGCGCACCGACCACAGCTTCGCGGTGACGGCCTGGGTGCGGCTGGCCGGTGACGACACCTGCACTCTGCCCGGCCGGACGATGACCGTCCTCGCCCAGGACGGGGCCACCTACAGCTCCTTCTACCTCGGCCATCGCATCTTCGGCGAGAACGGCGTGCGGGTGCCGCGCTGGTCGTTCTCGACGTCGCCGGCCGCCACCGTGGGCGCGCTCACGCACGCCTCCTCGGCCGAGCCGGTGGACTGCTCGGCGCTCAACACCTGGACGCACCTGGCCGGGGTGTACGACGAGCAGGCCGAACAGATCCGCCTGTACGTCAACGGCCAGCTCAACGACCAGCGGACCGTCACCGGCGGCTGGGCGGCCGGGGCGATGCAGATCGGCCGGGCCAGGTACAACAGCGCCGCCGTGGACTACTTCGGCGGCGAGATCGACGACGTCCGCGCCTACACGGGCACGCTGACCGACCGCCAGGTCCTCAACATCGCGATGAACCTCCCGATCGACTCATAGACCTCCGGGTCTGCGACGTACGTACACGTTCGACCGACTCCCGGAGGAAGCCGTGCCCGGTTCCAAGCGAGGCTGGACCAAGGTCGCCGCCATCCTGGCCGTCGTGGTACCGGCCACGCTGGCCGGCCCGATCAACGCGCGGGCCACCGCCGCCGAGCCGCCCTGGCAGAAGGCCCAGCAGCAACGCGCGGTGCCCGGCCGCGCGGTCCAGGCGCGCGGGCCGCTGCGGGACCCGGGCACGGCGTACGACCTGAAGGGCGCACCGCCGGTCCGCTGGACGGCGGCGGTGAACCTGAAAGCCGCCGCGAAGAACGGCTTCAACAGCGTCCAGGCGCACACGATGGACCCCGCCACCGCGAGCAGATCCGGCATCACCGGTCTCGGCATCCGGCTCGCCCCGCAGGCCAAGCCCCCGCGCGGGACCCGCGTGACGGTCGAGGTGGACTACTCCGGCTTCCGGTACGCCTACGGCGGCGACTGGGCCTCCCGGCTGCGCCTGGTCCAGTTGCCCGCCTGCGCCGCCACCACCCCCGACCAGCCACGATGCCAGGTCAAAAAGCCGCTCCCGACCCGCAACGACGTCAAGACCGGCCGCCTGACCGCCGAGGTCGGCCTGGCGGCCACCGGCCCGACGACGCTGGCCGCCGTGGCGGGGCCGTCCGGCGCGGCCGGCACGTACGAGGCCACGTCGTTGTCCCCATCGGCGACCTGGGGCGTCAGCAACCAGAGCGGCGCGTTCTCCTGGACCTATCCGCTGCGGCTGCCGCCGAGTCCGGGCGGCCCGACGCCCAACATCGACTTCGTCTACTCCTCCGGCAGCGTGGACGGCCGCACGGTCGCCACCAACAACCAGGCGTCCTGGATCGGCGAGGGCTTCGACTACTGGCCCGGGTTCATCGAGCGCAGGTACAAGGCGTGTGCCGACGACAACGTCACCCCCAAGCGCAACGACCAGTGCTGGGGCACCCAGAACGCCACCCTCTCCCTCAACGGCCAGGCCACCGAGCTGGTCCTGGACGACGAGACCGGCACCTGGCAGCCGAAGGAGGACGACGGCTCCAAGATCGAGAAGTTGTCCGGGGCCGGCAACGGCGCCGAGGGGGGCGAGCACTGGCGGGTCACCACCCCTGACGGCACCCAGTACCACTTCGGCCTGAACCACCTGCCGCGCTGGGCGGAGGGCAAGGCCGAGACGCAGTCCACCTGGACCGTCCCGGTGTTCGGCGACGACGAACGCGAGCCCTGCCACGAGGACACCTTCTCCGCGTCCTGGTGCAGGCAGGCGTGGCGGTGGAACCTCGATTACGTCGTGGACCCGCACGGCACGGTCAGCACCTTCTGGTACGGCAAGGAGACCAACCACTACCGCCGCGACGTCACCACCCTGACCGACGGCGTGCCGAACGGCACCCCCACCTCCTACGACCGGGGCGGCTACCTCAAGCGCATCGACTACGGCCAGCGCGCCGACGCGATCTTCACCTCGCCGGCCCCGGCCCGGGTCGTCTTCGACGTCAAGGAGCGGTGCATCCCCTCGGCGGGCTTCGACTGCGCCGAGGGCAAGTTCACCAAGGACAACGCCAAGTACTGGCCCGAGGTCCCCTTCGACCAGCACTGCGACGCGGGCGACAAGTGCGTCGACCGGTACTCGCCGACGTTCTGGACGCGCAAGCGGCTGGCGGCGGTCACGACGCAGGTGGCGTCGGGGAGCGCGTACAGGGACGTGGACACCTGGACCCTCGACCAGCAGATGCGCGCGCCCGGGGACGGCACCGCGGCGGCGCTGTGGCTGGCCGGGATCCAGCACACCGGGAAGGTCGGCGGGTCGGCGTCGCTGCCGCAGGTCAAGTTCGCCGGGGTGCAGCGCCCCAACCGGGTGGACGCCCTGGAGGGACGCCCGCCGCTGACCAAGTGGCGCGTCTCGGCGATCGACAACGAGACCGGCGGCGCGCTGTCGGTCACCTACTCCGACGAGGACTGCGTCGCCGGGCACACGCCCGAGGCCGACTCCAACACCCGCCGCTGCTACCCGCAGTACTGGTCGCCGGAGGGCGCGACCTCCCCGAAACCGGACTGGTTCCACAAGTACGTCGTCACGCAGGTCCAGCAGATCGACCGGACCGGCGGCGCGCCCGACGTACTGGAGACGTATGAGTACCTCGGCGGCGGGGCCTGGCACCACGATGACGACGACGGGCTGACCAAGGAGAAGTACAAGACCTGGTCGCAGTGGCGCGGGTACGGCAAGGTGCGGGTGCTGCGCGGCGCGCCCGGCGAGCAGCGCTCCAAGGCCGAGTTCACCTACTTCCGCGGCATGGACGGCGACGAGCTGTCCGGCGGCGGCAGGCGCGATGTCAAGGTCACCGACTCCACCGGCACGGCCGTTGAGGACGCCGAGTGGTTGCAGGGCAAGGTCCGTGAGGAGATCCGCTACGACGGCCCGTCGGGGCCCGCGCTGACCGGCACCATCACCGGGTACTGGAGCAAGCAGACCGCCAAGCGCGTCCGTGACTGGGCGACGACCACCGCGCACATGGTCCGCGCCGACAAGGTCCGCACGCGTACCGCGCTGGCCGCGGGCGGCTGGCGGCACACCACCACCGACACCGACTACAACGCCGACGGCCTGCCCGCCAAGGTCGACGACCTCGGCGACGACGCCACCGCCGACGACGACCAGTGCATCACCACCACCTACGCCCGCGACACGGCCCGCTGGCTGGTCTCCTACGCGGCCCGGGTGGAGACCGTCACCAAGGCGTGCGCCGCCACCCCCGAACGTCCCGCCGACGTGGCCTCCGACGTGCGCAAGTACTACGACGGCAAGGCGTTCGGGGTCGCGCCGGTCAAGGGGGACGTGACCAAGACCGAGAAGCTGGGCTCCTGGGACGGCGGGCCGCGGTACGTGACCGCCGGTTCCACGACCTTCGACGTCTACGGGCGTCCGCTGGTGGTCACCGACCCCAACGGCACCACCACCAAGACCGTCTACACCCCGGCCACGGGCCTGCTCACCGGCAAGCAGGAGACCAACGCGCTCGGCCACGTCACCACCACCGAGATCGAGCCCGCCTGGGGCCTGGCCACCGCGACGACCGACGCCAACGGCAAGCGCGCCGACCTGGCCTACGACCCGCTCGGCCGGCTGACCGGCGTGTGGCTGCCCGGCCACGCCAAAACCGGGTACGCCTCGACGCCGAACATGAAGTTCGGCTACCACGTCCGCGCCGACGGCCCGACCACCGTCACCACCTCGACCCTGCGCGCCGACAACGCCACCTACACCACCGGCTACGCCCTGTACGACGGGCTGTTACGCGCCCGCCAGACCCAGCAGCCGGCCCCCGGCGGCGGCCGCCTGATCAACGACACCCTGTACGACACCCGCGGCCTGGTGTACAAGACCAACTCCGACTACTACGCCGAAGGCGACCCCGGCGACACGCTGTGGGTGCCCGGCAGCGACGACGACGTACCCGGCCAGAACGTCACCGTCTACAACGGCATGGAATGGCCGACCGCGGAGATCTTCCGCAAGCGCGGCACCGAGCAGTGGCGCACCACGACCACCTACGGCGGCGACCGCATCAGCGTCGATCCGCCGCCGGGGTCCACGCCGACCACCACGATCACCAACGGGCAGGGCGAGACGGTCGAGGTCCGCCAGTACAAGGGCGACGCCCCGACCGGCGACTACGACGCCGTCAGGTTCACCTACACCCGGGCCGGGAAGCCCGCCACCATCACCGATGCGGCGGGCAACTCCTGGGCCTACCGCTACGACCTGCGCGGCCGGATGATCCAGGTGGACGATCCGGGCAAGGGCACCGCCAAGCTCGCCTACGACGACAAGAGCGACCTGCTCACGACGGTCACCGACGCGCGCGGCGGCAGCCTGTTCTTCACCTACGACGCCCTCGGCCGCAAGACCGCCGAGTACGCGGGCACCTCGGCCGCGGGCACCAAGCTCGCCGAGTGGACGTTCGACGAACTGCCCGACGGGACCGTGGTCAGGGGCCAGCCGACCGGCTCGACCCGGTACGTCAAGAACGCCGCCACCGGCGCGATGGACGCCTACAGCAGCGCGGTGACCGGCTACGACAACGCCTACCGGGCCACCGGCACCCAGACGGTCATCCCGGCCGCCGAGGGCGCGCTCGCGGGCACGTACAAGACCGCCACCGACTACAACCCGGACGGCACCGTCCACCGGACCGTGCTGCCCGCCGCGGGCGACCTGCTCGGCGAGACCCTGCTGTACGACTACGACGACCTGGGCAACCCGGTCACGATGCGGGGCCTGACCAACTACGTCACCTCGACGACGTACTCCAAGCTGGGCCAGATCCTCGACACCACGATGAGCACGGGCCTGAAGCGGGTCAAGGAGACCAACTTCTACGAGGAGGGCACCGGGCGGCTCACCCGCTCGGTGTTCGAGCGGGAGACCGCCCCGATCTCGGTCGCCGACACCAACTACACCTACGACCCTTCGGGCAACATCACCAAGATCGCGGACACGCCGTCCGGGCAGACGCCCGACGTCCAGTGCTTCCGCCAGGACCACCTGCAACGCCTGACCGACGCCTGGACCACCTCGACCGGCGACTGCGCCGCCGACCCCACCCAAAGCGTCGTCGGCGGGCCCGCGCCCTACTGGCAGTCCTTCGCCTACGACGTCGCCGGCAACCGCACCAAGGAGATCGACCACCGGGCAGGCGGCGACATCACCAAGACCTACACCTACGCCGGGCAGGGCAAGCCGCGACCGCACACGCTGACCTCCGTGGAGTACGAGGGCGGCACCCGCGACGGCCAGATCGACACCTACGCCTACGACCAGGCGGGCAACACCACCGAACGCGGCTCGGGCCGCCTGTTGGAATGGGACGTCGAAGGCCATCTGGCCAAGTCCACCGACCCGAGCGGCGTCAGCACCTTCGTCTACGACGCGGGCGGCGACCGGCTCATCCGCCGCGACCCCACCTCCACCACCCTCTACCTGGCGGGCATGGAGATCCGGCTGGACACCAGGACCGGAGCCAAGAACAGCACCCGCTACTACGAGTTCGCCGGGCAGACCATCGCCACCCGTACGCGCAGGGGCGTGACCTGGCTCGGCGCCGACCACCACGGCACCGCCGACGCCTCCGTCGAGGACACCGCCGCCCAGGCGACCAACCGCCGCCGCTTCACCCCCTTCGGGCAGCAACGCGGCCTTCCTCCGAGCTTCTGGCCGGGCCAGAAGGGCTTCGTCGGCGGCATGATCGACGAGGCCACCGCCCTGACGCACCTCGGCGCACGCGAGTACGACGCCGAGATCGGCCGCTTCATCTCCGTCGATCCCGTCTTCGACATCGGCGACCCACAGAGCTGGAACGGCTACGCCTACGCCGACAACGACCCGGTCACCGGCTCCGACCCCACGGGCCTGATGTACGACGGCGGCGCCCAGCCCTGCCCGTCCTGCCGCGTCACCCCCATCAAGAACCCGGGCGGCAGCGGCGGCGGCATCCACTTCGTCTCCTACCCGCCGCCGCCCCCGCCGAGCAACCCGCCCGCCTGCGGGCGCTGGAGCTTCGGTTGCAAGGCCAAGAAGATCTGGCAGGAGCACAAGGCCACCATCGTCAACGTCACGGTGTCGGTCGTCGTCACGGGCGGCTGCCTGGTGGCCACCGGAGGCGCCGGCAGCGTCGGCTGCGCCGCCGCCGGTGGGGCCGCGGGCAACCTGGCGGGCTATCTGGTCTCCACCCCCCGCGACGAATGGAGCGCGGGAGGCGCCGTCAAGGCCGCCGCCGTCGGAGCCATCGCCGGCGCGGCGGGCGGCGTCGTCGGCAAGGGCGCGGGCGCGGTACTCGGCAAACTCGCCACCACCGCGACCGGCCGCGTCGTCGCCGCAGCAGCGGGCAAAGCCGCGGGCAAGGCCAAAAGCGCCCTCGGCCGCGGCGGCGGCGCGGCCGCCGGAGGCGGAGAAGCGGCGGGCACCGCGGCCGCCAGATCAGCGGGGACCAAGGTGGCGGGCAAGGCGAAGGCCGCGTCCGGGGCACGATCCTCCTGCAACAGCTTCACCGCGGGCACCATGGTCAAACTGGCCGACGGCACCTACAAGGCGATCGAACTGATCAGGCCCGGCGACAAGGTCCTCGCCACCGACCCGAAGACCGGCGAGACCGCACCCAAGCCGGTCTTGGCCACCGTCTCCGGTGCGGGCTACGCCAAGCTGCTCCAGATCACAGTGGACACCGACGGCGGCAAGGGCGACGCGACTGGTGTCATTGTGGCCACTGAACACCACTTGTTCTGGGACGCTGATGACCGCGCATGGATTCGTGCCGATCAATTGACGAAGGGTGATCTTCTACGCGCCCCCGACGGTACGACGGTTCCGCTCTCCCGCGTCGATGAGCGGCAGGCCCACCCTGCCGTCTACGACCTGACCGTCGCCGGCAGCCACACATATTATGTCCTGGCAGGGGTCTCCCCGGTACTTGTCCATAACTGCGGGAGCGGGACCATCTCAGATGAGGTGATGAACGGACATATCCTTCCGAGGCATGACCCGAACCATCCAGACGCCTGGCAATGGGCATCGAAGTCAAAATTTGCAGAATGGGTCACGCCGGATCACATCCGCAACTGGGCCAGACTGGCGATGAGGAAGCCGATCGACAGAATGAACCTCGGTACCGGCGGCGGACATTCGCATGTCCTTGATCTGAGCAGGAGCAACAATCCGATCGGCTACGACCAAGCGGAGAATGGGCTGTTCAGGATCGTGGTCTGGGTAGAGAACGGCCGGGTCACGGGCCTGCACCCTGGTGGTGCCCCATGATCGACCTCCAGGTGCGCGAGGAGGGCGGCGAGATCGTGTGTCAGGGATCCGTCGGGATCGACTGGAGAGTGCTCCAGCGCATAGATGAGGATAGTTTCCCATTCCTGGGAAGCCTGCTGCCGTATGCGGACACGATGTTTAATTCACGGCAAGTTGTCAGACTTCTTCGGGAAATAGCCGATCCGTCTGTCCGTCGGATTCTGGGGCACGAAGTAGTGGAGGAGATCGAAAGGCTGTGCGCGCAGGTCGAGCGCGGGACGCTGCTCTATCTGTGGTTTCTAGGGGACTAGAGAGCACCTGCGCTGATCGCCTCCGCCTGAACGCCGTTAGCGGAACTGTGCCGGCGCCGCCCGGGAGGGGCGGCGCCGGGGGCGGGGGTCAGCCGACGCGGGTCCACAGGGTGGGGACCCTGGGGGGTTCCCAGCCGACGCGGGAGGTGTGGGTGAGGGCGCAGCGGTAGGTGACGTTCTGGTAGACGACCGTCTGGCCCACCTGGTAGAGGACGTTCGGGCGCCAGGTGGTCGGCTGGGCCGTGCCGGTGGGGCCGCCGGTCGGGCCGCCGGCGATGTTCAGCACGAAATCGAACGCGCCCTGGCGCTGACCGCCGGATGAGCTGATCGTCATCAGCAGGCGGGGGTCGTAGATCGTGTCGGTGTTGTTGCGCGGCTCGCCCGGGAAGTAGAGCTGGGTCGTCAGGACCGGGCGGCCGGGGGCCTGGACCTTGACGTGGATGTGGCGGGTCCGGCCCGGGTACAGGCCGGGGACGATCGTGGTGAGCCGGTACTGGCCCTGCGCGTTGGTGAACTGGTGGCCGCGGAAGGTGTAGCCGACGTTGTCGTAGTTGCCGTTGTTGTCGGCCTGCCAGAAGTCCAGCAGGGCGTTGGCGATCGGCTGGCACGCCAGGTTGAAGACGTAGCCGCTGACGACGAGGCGGGTGCCGGCGCCGGTCAAGGTGTCGCGCTGCGGGGAGTTCGGCTTGAAGTACGGGCCCTCGGTCTGCGCGGGGGTGCGGTCCTCGGGCTCCTGGCAGTACGGCGTGGGCTCCAGGGTCTGCCCGGGGGCCATGCTGCGGGCGAGCGCGGGAATCTGGGGGACCAGGATGGGGATCGGCGCTGCCATGACGGCGGCCTTCAGCAGGGTCTTCCGCGAGATGACCTTGCCGCCCTGTCCGGATTCCGGCTCCCTCGCGGCGCCGGTGTGCTCGGCTTCCACAGTGATCTCCTTGGTTTGCTGAGCGGTTTACCGTACGGCCCGGATGCTTGTAAGCACCGGGCCGCTACCCCAGAAGCTGGCATCACGCATTTACCCTGAGTACCCTACAGAAATCTATAATATCGACGTTATGGCGGGCTCCATATAGCGGCGTGACAGGTGCCGGCCGATATGAGGCCGCGGCGCCCCGAAGATCGCGGCGATGGATAAGGAGCCCCTTTTTCGGCCGCCTGGTCAGGCCGAATTGCGCGACCCTTCATGACCGTCCCGGAATGGATAAAAAGTGGACTGTCAGGTGGATGTCAGGCGAAATACTCTGCGCTTGACGGCCGTCATCGTCAGTCCACCACCACGCTGTCATAACGCGTACCGGGAAGGGACACATGTCTCGATTATTGGGTCGTGGATGGAGGCGCCGGGCGGCCGACCTGCTGGCCCTGACGCTGGTCGCCGGGCTCCTCGTCGTTGTACCGCAGCCGCCGTCCGCGAACGCGGCCATCGCCCAGGGCGCGATGACCTGGAACTTACATGGAAGCGGGGACAACGCGGGCAAAGTGCCCGATCTGATGAGTACCAACAATGTCAAGGTCGCCGCACTCCAGGAGGTGGTCAACGGGCCGTTCCTGGGCCTCACCGCCACGAATCACGATGTGCGTTACCTCAACACGGACGGGACGACCTCGTCCCCGCTGCGCTGGCGGGTCGAGCAGTACACGCTTTCCGGCAACGGCGGAACCGCCTTTGTGATCCGCACCAATTCAAACAACCGGGGTATCGCGATCGTCACCACCCTGAACGTCGCCAACGTGGCCACGGACGTTCACGTGGTCAACGTACGGGATGACTGGGACGGGAACACCGCTTTTCCCGCCCTCGGCGTGAGGGTGGACAACGCCTGGTATTACTCCATCCACGCCACCACGGCGCCGAAGCGCGCCAACAACAACGCGGACACGCTGGTCGAGGACATCTCCAGCCTGCACAAGGTGCCCGGATTCATCAGCGACTGGGCCGCGATGGGCGACTGGAACAGGTTCCCCACCGAGAACTCGGAGGCGTTCCGGGCGTCGCGGAACCGGCTCAGCGGGGCCGCCAAGCTCAACTTCCCGGAGAACCAGGCCGCGTTGAACAGCATCACGGAACTCGACCCCGGCGAGCGCATCATCTCCCAGGGCTCGCGGACCCACGATCACGGCGCCGAACTGGATTACATGGTGGCCAAGGGCGCGGGCAACGGCTACAACGCCAGCCGGGCGGGGTCGAGAAACGGTTCCGATCACTATCCGGTGTTCTTCGGGCCCGCCGGTACCGGCACCTGCACGGGCGGCACGGCGCCGGCGAACGCGCCGCTCGCCGCCGCCGCGGATGCCTGTCCCATCGAGGGCCTCCAGCTCGCGGCCGTCTCGATGGGGGACAGCTACATCTCCGGCGAGGGCGGGCGCTGGCAGGGCAACGCCAACACCTCCACCGGTGGCGACTCCTGGGGCACCGACCGATCCGCCGCCGGAGAGGTCTATGAGAACGGCCACGCCTGTCACCGCTCCGACGTCGCGGAGATCAAGGGCGTCGAGATCCCCGGGGTCTCGCAGGAGCACAAGTTCAACATCGCGTGCTCGGGCGCCGAGACCAAGCACCTGCTCACCGACTCCTTCAAGGGAGAAAAACCGCAGATCGAGCAACTCGCCGAGATCGCCGCGGAGTTCGAGGTGCACACGATCGCGGTGTCCATCGGCGGCAACGACCTCGGGTTCTCCGACATCGTGAAGGACTGCGTGACGAGGTTCATGGGCAACTTCCCGGCCTGCCGCGACAGCGCCGACGGGGAGCTCAAGGCACGGCTCGGCGGCGTGGGCAAGGACGTCTCCAAGGTCCTCGCCGCCATCCGCGCCACCATGAGCGACGCCGGGCAGGACGAGGGCAGCTACCGGCTCGTCCTCCAGTCCTACCCGTCCCCGCTGCCGCCCGCCGAGTTCATGCGGTACCCGGGCGATCACTACGACCGGTACACCAAGGGCGGCTGCCCCTTCTACGACGCAGATCTGACGTGGACCCGCGACGGGGCCATCAAGGGCATCGGCGACATGCTGCGGAGGGCGGCCAACGGCGCCGGCGTGGCCTTCCTCGACCTGAAGGACGCGTTCAACGGGCACGAGCTGTGCGCGACCTCCGCCCGGCAGGCGAAGTCCGGCGAAACGCTGTCCGATCCGATGCCCGCGGACGAGGCCGAGTGGGTCCGGTTCATCCAGGGGTTCACCACGCCGGGCGAGCTGGCGGAGGCCATCCACCCGAACGCGCACGGCCAGAAGGCCCTCAGCGCCTGCCTGTCGGACGCCGTCCAGCAGATCGGGGTCTCGGGGCAGAAGTACTTCCCGTGCGTCGGGCGGCCGGGCGACCGCCCCGGTGATTCGAGGCTGACCCGGTCGCCCATCGACGACGCCGTGGAGACCGTCGATCCGTGGCGCGGCGACGGCTTCCGGCTCGCCGACCACTACCTGTTCCAGGACGGCCGCTATGCCCGGTTCAACCCGGACGCCGACATCGACGGCACGATCCACCCCGGTGACGTACCGATCGGCAAGTCGGACGGCTGGCTCGGCGAGGTGAAGGACGCCGGCGACAACTGGCCGAGCCTGCGCGACACCGACTTCGCCGAGGGCATCGACGCCGTTTTCGAGGCACGTACCTCCACCGACAAGGAGCTGATGCTGTTCCGCGGCGACCAGTACGTGCGGGTCGAGCTGGACCCGGAGACCGGCAACGACAGGCGCGTCAAGGGCCCCGGGCCCATCAGGGACTATTTCCACCCCTTCCGGGGCACCGTCTTCGAGTCCGGCGTGGACGCCGCGGTCGGCGACCAGAAGAACCGGGCGCTGGTCTTCCGGGACGGCATGATGGGGGTGCTCCAGGTCACCGTTGATGCCAACAAGGACAGTTGGATCGTGGAGCCGACCCCCATCGCCGACGCGATCCCGGCGCTGATGTTCACCCCGTTCGCCAAGCGGGTGGACGCGGCGCTGATCCGGCACCAGCGGCCGACCGCGATGTGGGTCGATCTCATCTCCGGCAACCAGGTGGTGTCGGTGCTGGTGATGCTCTCCGACCTGCGGCAGAGCAGGCTGGAGACGAGCGTCGTGGACCTCACGGTCATGTGGCCGAGCCTGCGCGGCAGCATCTTCGACTGGACCGGCGGGGTACGGCCGAACCGGCAGGACCTGAAGATCGCCGCAGGTGTCCCGTACGACAACGGCGAGGACGGACGTCAGGGCAAGGCCGTGGTGGACGGCCCGCACTCGCGGTGCCGCCCCGAGGGGCTGACGGCGACCCGCGGCGTGGACGCGCCGTACTGCCTGGCCTATGACGCCGACGGCCGGGAATGGCTGGGCGGCGGCGGACGCGACAAGCGGGTGGTCGGCTACTTCACCGGCTGGCGGACCGGCGCGAACAACCAGCCGCGCTATCTGGTGCCGAACATCCCGTGGTCGAAGCTGACCCACATCAACTACGCGTTCGCGAAGGTCGACGGCAACAAGATCTCGGTCGGCGACACCACCCACCCGGACAACCCGGCCACCGGCATGACCTGGCCGGACGCCGTGGACGCCCGGCCCGATCCCGGCCTGCCCTACAAGGGCCACTTCAACCTGCTGGCCAAATTCAGGAAACGGCACCCACAGGTCAAGACGCTGATCTCGGTGGGCGGCTGGGCCGACACACGGAACTTCTACGCGATGGCCACCAACGCCGACGGCAGTGTGAACCAGGCCGGCATCGACACGTTCACCGACTCGGTCGTCGAATTTCTCGACACCTACAAAGCGGTGTTCGACGGCGTGGACATCGACTACGAATATCCCAGCGCGCTGCCCAAGGCCGGCAACCCCGCCGACTGGGAGCTGTCCGACCCCCGCCGCAAGGGCCTGCAAAAGGGCTACAACGCGCTGATGAAGACGCTGCGCGAGAAACTGGACCGGGCCGGTGCGGACCGGGACCGCTATTACCTGCTCACGTCCGCGGCCTCGGCCTCGGGCTACCTGGTCCGCGGCTTCGACGCCGGTGAGGCGCTGCAGTACCAGGACTTCGTCAATCTGATGACCTACGACATGCACGGCTCGTGGAACCACTTCGTCGGCCCGCAGGCCCCGTTGTACGACGACGGTAAGGACAACGAGCTGGAGGCCGCCGACTTCTACTCGACGAAGGAGTACGACAAGACCGGTTACTTCAACGTCGACTGGGCCTACCACTACTACCGCGGCGCGCTGCCGCCGGGCCGGATCAACATCGGCATTCCCTACTACACCCGCGGCTGGAAGAACGTCGCCGGCGGCACCGACGGCCTGTGGGGCGCGGCGGCCCTGCCGGACCAGGGACAGTGCCAGCCCGGCACAGGACCGGGCTCCGGTTCGTCCACCCCCACGGCCTGCGGAAACGGCGCGGTCGGCATCGACAACCTCTGGCACGACCTGGGCGGGGCCGGTCAGGAGGTGGCGTCCGGCTCCAATCCGATGTGGCACGCCAGGAACCTCCAGAAGGGCAGGGCGCCGAACTACCTGCGCGCCTACACCGACGCGGGCAAGGAGGAGGGCAAGCTGAAGGGGACCTACGAGGAGAAGTACGACGACGCATTGAAGGCCCCGTGGCTGTGGAACGCCGACAAGAAGGTGTTCCTGTCCACGGAGAACAACGCCTCGCTGGACGCCAAAATCGACTATGTCAAGGAGCACAAGCTCGGCGGCGTCATGATGTGGGAACTGGCCGGCGACTACACCGAACTCGGCGGCGGCGACTACGGCATGGGCTATGACATGACCACCCGCCTCGATGAGGGACTGCGCGGTTCCGGCGGCTATGAGACCACCCGCGCGGGCGGGACCACGCTGCCGAACTACGTCGTGGACGTTAAGGCCGAGCTGGTGGACTATCCCACCGGAAAGGATCCGGAGTTCCCGAACGACGACCCCTTCTACCCGATGCGTCCCAAGCTGCGCATCACCAACGACACCGACGTCGCGCTGCCGTCGGGCACCGAGATCGCCTTTGACATCCCGACGTCCGCGCCGCCGATCCTGCGGGACGGCAATTATCAGGAATTCGGGAAGAACGTCGTCATCGAAAAGGGGCGGGAGGGCAGCAACACCGGCGGATTGAAGGCCGACTTCCATCGCGTGACCGTGAAACTCGGCTACTGCGAGGACATCGCGCCCGGCGCGAGCCACGACATCGTGCTGCGCCACTATCTGCCGCTCACCGGCCCGGCCAACGTCACCCTCAAGACCGGCCCCCGCACCTACGGTTCCACTCAGAACGACCAGAAGGGAGCCACCACCGTCACCCCGGAGATGGCCGACGGGGTGGACTGCCAGGCCGAGGAGTGGCAGCCGCACCCCTACAACCCGCGCGGCACGTTCGCCTTCGACAAGGACGGCGACGACTGGCGGATCGTGGACTGGGTCGGCAGCAACGTCCTGGACCACCCCGCCGACTGGGACACCCCGCACCTGGTGGGGAACCAGCCGGGCAACGAGAACCAGTTGTGGAGCGTCGATGAGGAGGGCGGCGCGGGCTGGTACCGGATCAAGAGCCGCGGCAAGTGCCTCCAGGCCGACGGGGTTCTCAAGTCGCTCAGCGTGCACGACTGCGACGGCGAGCCGCACCAGTGGTGGCAACTGCGCACCATGCGGCCGGGCGAGGACGACATCATCACGACCGGCACCCCGGCCGGTGGAACCGGTTACCAACTGGTGTCGTTCGCCGACGACTCCTACGAGCCCGCGTACGTCGCCGAGGGCAAGAACAGCGGCAACCGGCCGGGCACCCAGGTCGTCGCCGGTGACCCCGACGGCACCACCGCGAGCACCGTCATCTGGAACGGCTTCTACTGGCGGGCCAACTGGTGGACCACCGCCACCGACGAACCCGGCAACGGCACCGCCTGGAAGAAGCTCGGCCCGGCCCCCGGCACGGCCGCCCTCGCTCCGGTGCCCACCGGCACCACCAGCAGCGCGGCGCCTCCGCCGGCCGCACCACCGGCCGGTCCCCGCAAGAGCCGTAAACCCGACCCCCACATGAAGCCCGCCCTGCCCAAGCCCAAGCCGATCTCATAACGTCCTACAACACCGTCGCCCCGGCCGGTGCCACCGGCCGGGGCGACGGGTTCACTCCGCGCGTTCGGCCTCGGTGCCGAAGCCCTCGCGCCCGGCGCGCTCCTCGATACTGAGCTGTTCCTGGAAGACCGTGATGTGCAGCCCCGCGGGCGCGTCCAGCCGGGCGTTGAGCGACTGCCACGGAGTGACCGTCGGCGGGGCCACCTCGGTCGCGCCCGCCGACACCAGCCGGTCGGTGGTCTCGCGCGCGTCGTCCACCTCGAACGCGACCCGGAACTTCGGTGCCACCTGGCGCCCGACCTCCACCTCGTCGATCAGCCGCTTCTGCGCCGGATTCGCGATCTCCAGCGTGGCCCGCCCCGCCTCCAGGATCGTCACGCGGGCACCGTCGCCGGACGAGAACGCGACCTGCTCCGGCAGGCCCAGCACGTCCCGGTAGAAGGCGAGCGCGGCCTCGTAATCCTCCGCCTCGACCACCAAGCGCAACTGCCGCACCCCGGACACGGGGCCGGACTCTTCTGGTACCTCGGCCATGACAGCTCCCTCTCCAGTCATCGCTCGATCTTCGAATGCTCCAACACCGGTTTGCCGCCGGACAGTCCGGTCGGATAGGAAGCATTGGTGCTGAGAGGTGAGAAGGTCGGGCTCAGGGCCCGGCACGATGAGGACATTCCGATCCTGCTGGCCGAGCTGTACGACGACGTGGTCAACTCCGCGCGGGCCGAAGGCGGGCCGTGGCGGCCGATCACGCCCGGCTCGAAGGACCCTCGGCTCGTGGTGGACGACAAGGAGCAGGGCCACGTCCCGTTCTCCGTCGTGGCACTGGACGGCGGCGCGCTGGTCGGCACCGCCACGCTGTGGGGGATCGACACCCACAACCGGTGCGCCCACATCGGGCTGGGGCTGCTGCCGGCGGCCCGCGGCAAGGGCTACGGCACCGACGTGGTCGCGACGCTGTGCCACTACGGTTTCATCGTCCGCGGCCTGCACCGCCTGCAGATCGAGACGCTGGCGGACAACACCGCGATGCTGCGCTCCGCCGAACGCAACGGCTTCGTCCGCGAGGGCGTGCTGCGCTCCTCGTCCTGGGTGATGGGCGAGTTCGTGGACGAGGTCCTGCTCGGCCTCCTCGCCCAGGAGTGGAAGTCCTCATGAACCCGCCGGACCCCCGGCCACGGCCCGGTTGGTGTACAGAAGGCGGAGGTTGCCGATCTCGGCCGCGTTCTTCGTGAGCTCGGTGTTCACCCACACGAGCACGTGCCCGAGCGACAGGCCGCCACCGCCGAACCAGGCGCTGCGTCCGGTCGAGTCGAGGTCATCGCCGGTCAGCGCCCCCAGCGCGGCACTCCAGCGCTCATGACACCCGGTCAGCCAGGTCACCGCCGCACCCGCCGTACCGGGCCACGGCGTCGCCGCCGCCGCGGCCGCCCAGCCGGACGCGCCATCGCCGAAGCACCCGGCATGCGTCTCGGTCCACCAGAACCCGATGTGCCACATGACCCACCCGATGGTCGGCACGGGAATCGGATCGGGCTCCTCCAGCGCGAAGTCGGCGGCCCAGGTGCCGTCGGGCCGGGGGCGTACGGTCCAGCAGCCGGCCGCGGGCTCCCACAGGGCCTGCTCATCGGTGACGTCGTCCAGGTGCATGGTCAGCAACGACCAGGAGACATCGAACTGCCAGCGGATGCGATCAAGCTCGGCCATGGGAGCAAGCCTAGGTCTTGCCGGGTCATTGACCATATGGTTAGCTTACTGACCGTGTGGTCCGGGGCCTCCATACGAAAGCGTGGCGGTGGCGATGAAGGTGCTGATCCTCTCCCACGGCACGCGGGGGGACGTCCAGCCGTACGCCGGGCTGGCGCTGGCGTTGCGGCGGGCCGGGCACGAGGCGGTGCTGGGCGCTCCGGCGGCGATGGCCTCGCTCGCGGAGCCGTACGGGATCGCGTTCGCGCCCGTGCACGACGGGCCGAACACGCTGATCGCCGACCCGCGCATCCGCGCCGCGATCGAGACCAACTATCGCGGGGCGCGCGGCAAGAAGATCGCGCTGGAGGTGATGCGGCGCAGTAGGCCGCTGATGGCCAAGGTGTTCGACGACATGGCCACCGTGGCCGAGGCCGGGGCCGACCTGGTGGTGCACGGACCGGGCATCCCCGGGCACCACTTCGCCGAATGGCTGGGCGTGCCCGCGGTGCCCGCCGCGTTGCAACCGGTGTGGGTTCCGACGCGGGCGTTCCGCAATCCGATGCTGCCGGTGCCGCTGCCCAGGGCGCTCAACCGGGCCTCGTACGTCCCGATCAAGCTGATGCTGCGCTCCTTCGGCGGGGTCTCCGACGAGGTGCGCGCCCGGCGGCTCGGACTGCCGCGGCGGCGCGGGCGGCACGACTTCCTGCGCCGCCCGGACGGCGGGCCTGCCACCGTGCTGCAGGCGTTCAGCGCCCAGGTGCTGCCGGAGGGGCTGGACTACCCGGGCTGGGTGCACACCACCGGGTTCTGGTACCTGCCCGCCCCGCCGGACTGGGCGCCCGCGCCGGAGCTTCTGGCGTTCCTGGAGGCGGGACCGGCGCCGGTGTACGTCGGGTTCGGCAGCATGGTCGGCACCGATCCGGAGCGGGTCGGCCGCGTCGTGGCGGAGGCGGTACGGCTGGCGGGGGTGCGGGCGGTGCTCGCGTCCGGGTGGGGCGGCCTGCGCGTGAACGACCTGCCCGAGGGGGTCTTCCTGCTGGACAACGCGCCGCACGACTGGCTGTTCCCGCGCATGGCCGCGATCGCCCATCACGGGGGCAGCGGTACCACCGGGGCGGCCCTGGCCGCCGGGCGACCGCAGGTGGTCTGCCCGTTCGTCGCCGACCAGCCGTTCTGGGCCGCCCGCGCGCACGCGGCCGGCGTGGCCCCGCCGCCGCGGCCCCAGCGGCGGCTCACCGCCGAAGGGCTCGCCGCCGCCATCCGCCGGGCGGTCAACGACCCGGCCATGGCGCACGCGGCCGAACGCCTGGCGCGGGTGATCCGGGCGGAGGACGGCGCGGGCCGCGCGGTGCGGGTCCTGGAGTCGCTGGCCTGATCAGGTGGCCTGCCGGTCCTCCGGCGCGCGTGCTGCCTGCCGCTTCCGCTGGTAGTGGGCCCGGCCTTTGACGGCGTTCCCGCAGGTGGCCATGTCGCACCAGCGGCGGCGGTTTCCCCGTGAGCGGTCGATGAAGAACCACCCGCAGCGCGGGCCGGGGCAGAGGCGAGTACGGTCCGGCGGCAGCGTCCCGAGCAGGTCGACGGCTCGCAGCGTGAGTTCGTGGTTCAGGTACTCAAGCCCGGACGTCTCGACGCTGAGCCGCGGCCGCACCGCGCCCCCATGCACCGCGAGGCGCGCACCGCCGACCGCCCGCCGCCAGTGCCGCTCGACCTGCGCGACCGCCTGCGGCGGGGCAGGGACGTCCTTGCCGGCCAGCGCGGTGATCACATCGTGCAACGCCTCGCGCAGCGCGCGGGTGCGCGCGAGGGCCCGCGCCGCCGCGGCGGGCTCGGCCACCGCCAGGTCGTGCAGGGCCACGAGATCGGCGGGGTCGAACCGGCCGGTCAGGGCGGCCCATTCCAGCAGGCGGGGATAGCCGTCGATCCAGTCGATGGGCGTGGCGTCGCGCGCCGTGACCGTGTTCACCAGGTCGATGACGACATGCCCGCCGACCAGGTCACGGGGCCTGAAGACGTGCGCCTGAACGATCGCGACCACCGATGACCGCCATTTCTCCGATTTTTGAAGCGCAGCCAACCAGTGTAGGGATGTTATCCGGTTGGAGTGAACGTCTCTGCGCACGGGATGAACGCGATCTCGCGCGCATGAGCCAACACCGAACGGACGGGAAAAATTGATCAACAAGAAGGCCGCGATCGCCATCGTGGCAGGTTCGCTGCTCGCCGGCCCGCTGGCCGTGGGCGCACTGACCCAACCGGCCCAGGCCGCCGCCACCGCCGCCGCTTCCAGTGCCGCCGACAGCCGGCTCGGCCCCGGTGAGTGGCTGCGTCCGGGGCAGTCGCTGAAGTCGGGGGGCGGCCGGTTCAAGCTGGTTCAGCAGCACGCGGGCAACCTCGTGTTCTACGACGGCACCCGGGCGCTGTGGGCCTCGCCGACGTCGGGCAACCCGGGTGCCCGCGCGACCATGCAGAAGGAGGGGAACCTGGTCATCTACAGCGCCACCAACAAGCCGCTGTGGAGCACCCCGACCGCGGGCAACCCCGGCGCCTACCTCCTGCTGCCCAACGAGAGCGGCAACCTGGTCATCTACTCCAAGGACAACAAGCCGCTGTGGTCCTCCAAGGGCTACCTGAACGGCAAGCTCCCCTCCGGGCACGTCCTGAACCCGGGCCAGTCGATCCAGTCGAGCAACGGCCGGTACCGCCTGATCCAGCAGCAGGAGGGCAACGCGGTCCTGTACGACGGCCGGCGGGCCCTGTTCCACACCCCCACGGCGAGCCACCCCGGCGCCCGCTCGGTCATGGAACGTAACGGCAACTGGGTCGTGATCGCCCCCGGCGACCGGACCGTGTGGTCCTCCAAGACCGCCGGCAACCCGGGCGCATGGCTGTCGGTGGAGAACACCGGCAAGCTCGTCATCTACACCAAGGACAACAGGCCCATCTGGTCCAGCCGCTGACCCGAAAGAACACCCGCGAAACCCCGGGCGTCCCGGAGACACCCCCTCCGGGCCGCCCGGCCCTTCACGAGTGGCAGGGGCCGCGGACTTCAGCGTTCCGAACGGGGGACCAGGCCAGTGTGAGCATGCCGCCCAGCAGGCCGAAGGTCATGCCGAGCAGGAAGCCGCCGAGGTTGGAGTAGACGAAGGACGCGAGCGACAGCAGTACCGCGATCAGGCCGAGGAAGACCCGCTGGCCGGGCTGGAGCCAGACGAGCACCCCCGCGATGACCAGGGCGATGGCGATGAGGTGGCCCGCGCCCACCGTGCCGAAGACGATCGCCGCGCGCAGCGTGTCGAGCGCGAGCGGGATGGAGATCAGCTCCAGCCCGGCCGCCACGATGAACAGCCCGCCCCAGAACGGCCGGGTACGCCGCCACGCTCTCATGGTCCCTCGCCCTTCAGTAGCACTCGTACGTGCCGCGCAGCACCCGCAGGCGCAGGTCGGGCAGGCTGAACGTCGCGGCCGTGACCGCCCACGCGCCCAGCCTGACGTTGCGCAGGGTGACCACCCTGGCCTGGCTCCCGAAGGTCCCGGCGGGCCCGCCGGGACCTCCGGGCACCGCGTCCAGGCTGCCGGCGTCACGGCCCAGCTCAAGGTCGCGAATGGAGGCGGCGGTCTGCCCCATCTCCACGTCGATCACCAGGTTGTCGATGCCCACCTCGTTGCCGCCCTCGCCCCCGGTGAGCCGCATCGTCACCACGCCGATGGGCGTCCTCACCAGCGCGCTGGTGCACAGCTCGACGACCGTGGCCCGCCGGATGCCGGACACGATAACGGGGACGGCCTGACCTCTTCTGGTACGGTCCATACCGCCGGCCAGGGTGAAGCCCTGGCCGCGCAACTCCCTGGCGAAGAGCTTGAAGCTGTCCCCGGACACCACGAACGTGGCGCCGATGACCCCTTGCGCCGTCGCGGCGATCAGCAGCGATGTCATCGCCGCGACGGGAACGAGGATCAGGCCGAACCGCTTCCAGCGCACGCACCCCTGCTCGGCCATGATGCGCTTCCTTTCCCACGGCCCCGCGGGAGCCGGCGATCTCTTACGGCCGGCCACAGTCCGGTCTACGGCCGAGCATGCGGGAGGACGCGGGCGTTCGTCGGCGTACACGCCGCACACCGTGGCACTTATGGCTTGCCCCTGGACAAATTTGCCGATAACCGGAGGAGGCATCAGGGGACGCCGATCTCGGTCCAGACGGGCGCGCGGTCGCCGGGGGAGCCGAAGGGGCGAAGTCAGCCGGTGAACAGCTCGGGGTGTTGCGCCGGCGCGAGGCGGGTCCGGCGGCCCATCGTCTGAACGTCAGGACAGCTGAAGTCGTCCTGCGGCCTGTGCCCGATAGCGGCCCGGCGTGGTGCCGAACTCCCGCTGGAAGGCGTGCGACAGCGCGTACGGGCTGCTGTAACCGACGCGCCCGGCGATGGTGGCCAGCGTCTCCTCGGTGTCGCGGAGCATCCCGGCGGCCAGGATCACGCGCCACCAGGTGAGGTACGTCATCGGAGGCCGGCCGACCAGGGCGGCGAACCGGCGCGCCAGGGTGGGGCGGGAGACCCCCACCTCGGCGGCCAGGCGGTCGTTGCTCCACGGCGCGGCCGGTTCGGAGTGCAGCGCCCGCAGGGCGGCGGCGGTCACCGGGTCGCGCAGCGCGCCGGGCCAGGCTCCGCTGGTGGCCTTGGTCATCCAGGAGCGGATCATGTAGATGAGGAGCAGATCGAGCAGGTGGGGGAGCGCCACGCAGGAGCCGGGCCGTAGCCGGTCCAGCTCACCGGCGACCAGGTCCATCGCGGCACGGAGTTCGAGGTGGCTGCCCACCCGGCTGGGAAGGTGCACGACCTCGGGCAGCTCCGTCATGAGCGGGTGCTTGCGCCTGCAGTCCAGCCGGTACTTGGCGCACAGCACCTCCGCTCTGTCCGTTGGGGAGTCGGCGATCGCATGGCCGGTGCCGTGCGGCATCAGCACCGCGTCGCCCACGCCGAGCGGCAGTGGGGCGCCGCCGTCGGGCAGCAGCCGGCAGTTGCCCTTGAGGACGACGTAGAAGTTCGCTCCCTCGTACGGGTCCTGCCTCAGGCTTTCGCTCACCCGCAGCCGGTGGAACGACGGGCGCCCGAGGTTCGCGGCAGAGATCGCGTCGCTCACCACATCCACCCGGATAGCTTTACACATCAAGCGTGAGACGGGCGCGTATTCAGTTGAGCAATGCGTGCATTGAGGAGATCACCCGGCCTTCCTAGGCTCGAACGCATGACGAACGAGCAGCGCATGGTGCTGGGCGATGTCGAGGTCATCCGGATCGTCGAGCGGCACGAACCGTTCCTACCCACCTCCGGCATGTTCCCGGGAGTCGCCGCCGAGGTATGGAAGGACAACGAGGACTGGCTGGTGCCGGACCACTGGGAGCCGGACGGCGACCGGGCGGTGCTCGCCCTGCAGAGCTGGGTGCTGCGCAGCGGCGGGCGGACCATCCTGGTCGACACCGGAGTGGGCGACGGACGTGAGCGACCGGGCATGGGGCCCTTCCACCACGCCCGGAGCGATCTCCCCGGCCTGCTGGCGAGGGCCGGTGTCCGCCCGCAGGACGTCGACATCGTCGTCAACACCCACCTTCACGTCGATCACGTCGGCTGGAACACCACCGCCGCCGCGGACGGGCAGTGGGCACCGACGTTTCCCAACGCCCACTACCTCTTTCCGGCCGCCGACGACTTCCATTTCGGCCCCGACAACGCGTACGGGAACGAAGTGCAGGAGGTCGACCGGCTGATCTACGAGGACAGCATCGCGCCCGTCCACCAGGCCGGACTGGCCGTGCTGTGGGACGGCCTCCACCGCATCGACGAACACCTCACGCTGGAGTCCGCCCCCGGCCACACCCCGGGTTCGTCGGTGCTGCGGCTCGCGTCCGGCGGCGATCGGGCGGTCTTCGCCGGAGATCTGCTGCACAGCCCGGTGCAGATTCTGCACCCCGGCTGCAACAGCAACGCCTGCCTGTCCCCGGAACAGGCGGTGGCCAGCCGCCGCCGGATCCTCGCGCGGGCGGCCGACGAACGCGAGCTGCTGATCCCCGCGCACTTCGGCGGCACGGGCGTCGTGGAGGTCCGGCGGAACGGCGACGGCTTCGCCCTCGTCCCGTAAGAGTCCTTCGTGTAAGAGTCCTTCGTCCCCGCGCGGGCCCGGCGCGCGGTAAAGTCCAAAGCCGTTCCGCTCAGTGATCGTCCCGCTTCGACGCAGAGGGAAATGCCATGCCTCCCAGCGAATCCCCGGGTTCACGTCGCCAGGGCTTTACGGGTCTACGCGGATCGGCGCTGCTGGTCTCGGCTTTGGCGCTGCTCTCCACCGCCGGATGCGGCGGCGGCACGAGCCGGCCGCCCCAGGCGGCCCCCTCACCCTCGCCCGCCTCTCTCCCATCGAGCCCACCGGCCGCCGCGAAGTGCGCCGGCAAGGTACTCGACCGCCGTGACATCCAGCACCCGGACCTCGGCGCGGTCCGCGTGTTCCTGATCCGGCGACCGGCCTCCCAGGAGCCCACCGGGTGCGTCACGGCCGTCAGCGGCAGCGGGAACGTACTGACCTCCACCGACGTGGACATCCACGACGAGAAGTCCCTGCGCTTCGCCGACCCGGCGACCGACGCCACCAAGAACACCTTCGTGACCTACAACCCCGGGCGCTACGACGGGGTGCTGGTCTTCGTGCCCAGCACGAAGGGATTCGAGGACATCGGCTGGAGCACCCCAGAGGACCACTACTCGGGCGGCCGGTTCGCCTACTACAACGCGAAACTCGCCGGCCCCGGCGCGGACGGCAGATACACGATCACCCGTTACGAGAAATCGTGCGACCCCAACTGCGCCGAGGGCATCACCACCGAGGTCACCCTGCACTGGAACGGCCACGATTACCGCCCGGCCGAATGACGGCGTCGCGACCGGTGTCGCCAGAGGCGAGGAGCCGGCCGTCGCAGCGGCTCACTGTCGCTGTTGCTGCGATCTTTCGCCACCGCCGTCGTGCTCGGCCTCGCCCAGCGTACGCAGGGCGGTCGTGGAGGTGTGGTCGCCTCCGAGGCGCACGTCGAGAGCCACCAGGTGTCGCACCTGACGGCGCAGCCCGAAAGCGTGGTCTTCCCCCGTCAGGACGGGCCCCTGGAGATCGCCAGCAGGGCCGCCGTGTGTCGTTCGAATGCGTTGAGTCCGGGCTCTGTTATGGCGAGCCAGGTGCGTGGGCGTCTGCCCACGTATCCCTTTTGGACCTGAATGTAGCCGGCCAGTTCCAGTGATTTCATGTGCTTCGATAACGCGGCCGCGCTGACGGCGACCTCATCGCGCATCTTGCCGAACTCCAATCTCCTGTTTCTGGAGAGGACCGCAAGGACCGAGAGGCGAATGGGCGGGTGGATCACGGCGTCGAGTTCCAGGCGGGGATGTGCTGCGGAGCCGCTCACTGGAAGATCCTACTTTCTTCCGAACTGACACGGGCAGATGCCTTGGAGGCGATCCGGAACAGTCCTCATTGAAGTAGATCAGGGCGGCGTAACCAAGATATTCGGCTGTCCCGAACTGTCCGGAACGGTGCTCGACCAGTCTCGACCAGCCCTTGACCAGCGCCGAACGACCTCGACCGGCGTCGCGCGCGGGTAGGAACCGGGCGAAGGGGCGGGGTGCCGGGACATGGGGACGGCCATCGCCCGATCCTTCGCGAGCGCGGCCTCGGGCGCGCGGAAGGAGGCGATGGCCGTGGACGGCGGAGCCGGTTTTATCGCGGGCAGTAGACCTGGTGATAAATCGTGGAACCGTCCGTCCCCTGCGACTTGTAGAGGTCATAGGCGAGCCCGAACGGCGGTTGGACGTAACCGACGTAGGTCGAGCCGGCCGGGGCGCGTTCCGGGCAGCGCGGTTTGTTGGGCCACGGCAGGAGCCACGGCCACCACGCCGTATCGGACACGGCGGCCGGTCGCGACGAATCGGCCGGGGAATTCGCGTGGGCAGGGCCGGCGACGAGCGTCGATCCGATGGCGAGGAGTGTTACGAGGGCGTATTTCATGACCACCTCCGGGAAAGCAGGGATGAAGGTTTCCGTTCAGGACTCTCCGGTCCAACCGCCCGCCGTCCCCCAGGGGCTGACGGCCGGGTCGGACATGGGGAAGCCGCAGGCGAAGGCCAGGAGCGGGCTTCGGGTGCCGCCCGGCTGGAAGCCGGGCAGCGGCACGCCCCAGGGGATCAGGCCGCCGAAGATGGACCCGGCGAGCCCGCGTCCGCCCGCGGCCAGCCACATGCTGTGCGCGGCCACTCCCGCCTGGTTCATGACCAGCCGATGGGCGTGGGCGCCGGCCGCCGCGACGGCAGGGAGATCGCAGGTGATGATGCTGACGAGGGGCGCGGCGGCGAACTCGTCCTGCAGCAGCCACTGGCGGCCGGGCGGAAGGTCGAGCAGGAAGGTGGCCTGCGTGCCGGTGGGGTCCACGTCGTAAAGTCCGGGCCGCAGGCCCTCCACGCGGTAGGCGGCGGCCAGAATCTGGACATATGGCACGGTTTCCGCCGTGCTCAGGGCCGCCCGTGCCGCGGACGGAGCCTGCAACACTCCGGCCATGATGGCCTGGCCGATGCCGTCCGGGCGGTAGAAGCGGGTGGCCTGGCGCAGGGTCAGTACGGTCATCGGGTCCACCGTGGGCGCGCTCGCCGGGGGAAGGCGATGCTCGTAGACCCTCTCGGCGGGAGGGGCCCACCGCCGGGTCACGCGCGTGTGTTGTGCCCGCTCGATGAGGTCGTTCACGATCTCCTGCGGCCGGTGGCCGGGGGTCCATTCAGTCACGGGCGGCGTCTCTCGTTCGGCGGAGCGTGAGGACAGTGGTGACGGGCGTCTGCCGGGGATCGAGGTCCAGCAGGTCGATCAGCAGCCCGTCGTCCCATTCGGCGAGGGCCTTGACCGTCCAGCCGCGATGCGCGGCCTGGAACGCGAGCTGCCAGGTGGCGACGCCGGAGTCCTGGTTGGCGATCCGATAGCCCAGGCTCTGGTACTTGTTCTCCAGCTTCAGGCTGTCCCCGGTCAGGACCAGTACGGCGTCCACGTCGGCCCCGGCGCCCGGGACGGCCTCGGCGAGCCGCCCGGCGGGCACCGCGATCCCGCTCCGCAGCAGGAGGTTGGCCGCCGAGTCGAAGACGTGCACCACCGGCTCCAGCTTCGCCCGGTTGGATCCCAGGGGGAGCAGATAGGCCGTCTGGGAGCCCATGTTGCCGCCCGTCGGAGCCCAGCGGCGACGGGTGGCTCCCCGCTCCGCCGTCGCGGGGATGAACTCGCGGATGCCGAAGGAGCGCTCCAGCAGGGCCGCGAGCTCCGATCCCGCCTCGCCGACGGCGTCGATCGGCTGCCAGTCGCGCGGACGGTCGAAGAAGTGCAGCTCGATGTTCGAGGCGCTGTAGTGGTTCTGGTGCGCGCCGGCCGGGATGTACCGGCGAGGCGGCAGGGTGACGTCGTGTTCGAAGGCGACCGCGAGCAGGCCGTCCCGCTCGATGGGTTCGGTGCCCGGCCGGCAGGACGCGCAGCCGGGAAGCTGGACGAAGGTCTCGACCTCGGCCGTCCAGACGTCGAAGTCGATGATCCGCACGGCCGACTCGTCGTACAGCGGCTCCACCCCCGTCGCCAGCCGGCACACCTCACCGCCCACCATTCCGGCCAGCAGGTCCTCCTGCCAGGCGGGGATCGCCGCGGCTTCCTCCGACCGCGCCGGCGGACGCTGCGCGCGATAACACGGCAGGCAGCCGGACCAGCCGTCCTCGAAGATCGGGCTGATCAAAGCGCCCGAGCCGGTGACGGAGACGAGGAACCAGCGTCCGACGCCCGCCCGTACCGAGGCGTCGAACTCGGCCACCCGGTCCAGGGCAAGCGTGCCGTCGTCGATCAGGACGGCGATCGGGGCGGGCGGGAGCGGGGCGGGGCCGAGGGGCACCTCGTCCTCCCGCGTCGATGTCACGCCGCACTCGCCGAGCGCCCGTACCAGCGTCGACCGCAGCGTACCGGGGGGACCCGCGACCACGACCGGCTGCCGCGCCAGCTTCAGGGCCGCGTGCACACCGGAGGGGTTGTTCCGGGTGGAATCCACGTTCCTGCTCAGGTAGCTCACCACGCTCGCGGGCACGGACGTGCTCTCCAGCGCGCGCGTCTCCTCGGATGTCGGACCCTGCTCCAGCATGCCGCAGGAGTACAGCAGCGAAAGAGCCGTCCTGACGATGTCCACGGAGGGAAGGCCGAGCGTGGCGGCGATCTCCGCCGCGGAGCGCCGCCCGTCCAGCAGCGGCAGCAGCCGCCGTACGAACTCGACGTGCCGGCCGCTGAAGAGCTGGGGCTTGGCGGTGCCCTCGACGAGCAGTTCGCCCTTGCGCACCTCCGCGATCACGAGCCCGTCCACGACCTTGAGGTGGTCGGGAAGCGACAGTTGCGGGTCCCGGGCGATGGCGGCGGCGATGTGCCGCGAGTCCGTGGTGCTCTCGGTGTTCACGCGTGCCCCTTCGCACCGGTGAGGTGGCCGGCGAGACCGCGCCACGAACGGTCCTGCCGCGAGATCGGCGTCGAGGCGGGGTAGCAGCGGGCGCACCCGTGCACTCCCACCGTTCGTCCCTGCAGGAACTGGGCCTTCGTCAGATTCACGGCGCGGTAGGCGCCGTGCGTCCGGGAGTCGCCGCGGCGCAGCGCGGCCAGGCCCCACTGCGCCAGCCCGGCGGCCATCAGCACCTGGGAGGGCAGGTGGCCGCCGGGCCCCGCGGGGTCCGCGGCGTAGAAGGCGTGCAGGTCGGACATGGCCTTGCCGATGGTCGAATGCTGCGTGGACCGGCGTTCGAAGCATTCGGCACACGCCCCGGTCTCTCCGGGGAGGATCAGGGGACCGGCTCTGAGCCAGTGTTTCTCGTGTACGACGGGGACGAAGGACGCGCCCCACTTCCAGGCCAGCTCGCCGACCTCCGCCACCAGCTTCGAGTCGTGCCGCGAGGTCACGAGAACGTAGGTCCCCGCAGGCGGCAGGAGGTCGGCCGGTACGCCGTGCCCCTGGGCGAAGAGCGTCGGCCCGGCGTCCACCTCCCGCCGCTGGAGGACCATGGCCACATCGGCCGCGAACGGCCCGACGGCGATGACATGTGTCGTGTTCATCTCTTTCTCCGGACTGGTCAGGCGAAGGGCTGCTGGTCAGGCGAACGGCTGCGGCCACGGGTTGAGGCCGGGCTCGGCGTGCGCCGGCAGGCCCATGCGCTCGGGGGCCGTGTAGAGCCGGGGGGTGCCCAGGTACCGCGCGCGATAGGAGAAGCTCAGCGGGACGAGTTCGGGGACGATGACCCGCACCACGCGCAGACCCGCCGCGTGGGCCTCGTCGGAGGTGATGTCCACGGCGTACACCGAGCATCCGGCGCCCTTGAGCCTGCCCACCACCCACGCCAGGCGCCCGGCGGGGGAGTCCGGGACCGTGGGGGCGATCTCGGAGAGCCGCCGGCGGTGCGGGGAGTTCAGGAGGAAGTCGAACTCGTGCTCACGTTCCGCCACCGCCATGTGCACAGCGCCGTCGAACACGTTGATGTACTCGTCCAGCGGCTTGTCGTGCGGCTTCTGGTACTGCATGGCCACCCGTCCGGAGGACGACTCGCGCATCACCTTGAGCACGGCACGCCGGGGATCGAGCTCCGTGGCGCACATGACGTACGTGCGCACCTGCGTCGCCTGGGGATCCACGTCCACGCTGTAGACCGTCGGAACGCCCAGGTCGGTGGTCGCGTCGAAGAAGTACGTCCGCAGACCGGACCTGGCGGAGACCTCCAGCGCCTGGTCCAGTTCCGGGTCGGAGACGTCGATCTCGATCCTGGGCAGTGCCAGCCGTTGCAGCCAGGTGAGCGCGATACCGTCCCGTTCGACACATTCGAGCACGGCGCCCAGCAGGGCGCTGTCGTAGTCGAAGTGCGCCGCCGTGCCCGTCGAGATGGGCAGCCAGAACCGTTCGCCGCGGCTCGCGACGGGGATGTGCAGGTAGACCATGACCGCGGGCACCCAGCGAGGTTCGCCGGTGGCCAGGTCCACGCCGCGGACCCAGCGCATCGGCGCGTCCGGGTCGGGGGCCAGGACGGGGCACGCGGGGGCGGCCAGCTCGGACTCCGAACACCGGGGCACCCGCTCCAGGTCCAGCGCCTCGTCCCCGAGGGAGCGCGCGGTGGCCCACCGGAACTGCTCCGGGTCCCACATGCAACTGGAGTAGCGTTCGATCGTCTCGACCGTGGCGGTCAGCCGGGCGGTCTCCTCGGCGAGTCCGCTGCCCGCGCCGTCCAGGTCGGCCCACTTCATGAGGTGGCGCGCGTTCGCCGTGCCGGGCAGGATCGACCCGGGATCGCCCAGGGCGGCGCTGAACACCGGGAAGCGCTGCCGTCCGGTGGTCATCGGGACTCGGGTGACGAGGTTGATCAGGCCGCCACGGGCGTCGATGAGCGTATCCAGCCGCCGCAGCGCGGCCTCAATGCCGGTCGGCGGTGGGCCGGCCATCGGATCGGTGCTCGCTCGCATCGGCATCCTCCTTCGGTGTTCCACCCAGCAGGGCGGCGAGTACGGCTTCGTCACCCGGCGTGATTCCCAGCCGGTTGTTGTGCAGGTGGAGCAGGTGGAACACCCACTGCCAGGTGGTGAGCGGCACGCCTGCGGCGGTCGCCTCGTCGGCGGTCGCGCGGATCGCGCCGGCGTACCTGCCGGCGTCCGCCACCAGGGGAGAAGGGAGACGGACGGCTTCGACGGCGGGCGCGAGGCGGGCGGCCGACGCCGCCGCGGTCGTACGGGCGGCGGGCGCGAGGGACTCGTCCCTGCCGGTCCAGTACCAGAAGTACTTGGACCAGAACTGCTCCTCCGCGCCGGGCAGGCAGTGCCGGAGGGCGTTCTTCATGGTCAGCGCCGCGAGGGCCTGGCGCTGGACGTGGTCGAGGCCCTCGCCGACCGCGCGCAGCGCGATCGTACTGGAGATCATGAAGTTGCCCTCGGCCGCCCGGACGCCCGCCGCGCCGCCGTAACGGCGCAGCTCGGGCTCATAGATCCGGAAGTCGACGGCCTCCCAGTAGTCGGCGGGCGACGCCCCCGGCATGGACGGCGCCGGGACGCCGGGATCGGTCCGAGCCTTGCGCAGGTAGTCGGGAAAGCGGCCGGCGATCTCGGCGTGGACCTCGTCCAGCAGCCCGGCCGGCCCCTGGACGCGCAGCCTGACGTGCGGGCCGCCGACGTCGAAGAACCGCAGGAAGAACCAGCGGTTCGGCTCGGTACCGGCCTCGGCCAGGCCGCGTGCCCGCGCCACCAGCTCCAGGATCACGCCGTCGAGCCGATCGAAGGAGCCGGGGTATATCGCGCAGTAGAGCCAGGAACGCATGCTCAGCACCCGTCCCAGCTCAGGTGGGCGACGTACTCCGCGGTGCGCGGATGCCCGTCGATCACGGGTGAGTCCGTGCCGGGCCGGGGGAGGGCTTCCTCCATGATGAGGATCTCCTTCGCCGAGAGCGAGTCCAGCAGGGCCTGGACCGACAGGGGCACGTCGCCGGACAGCCAGAGCGGCTTGCGGGACTTGGCGAACAGGTCGGGCTCGGTGGTCCCCCGGCGGACGAACAGCTCGTCCGCGATCCCGTGGGCCCGCGCCCAGTCCCGGTAGGCGGCGAACGTCAGGGCCGGGGTGGGCGCCTTCACCCGGGCCAGCAGTTCCGCCGCGCTGACCGTCCAGCGGGCCCTGCGGGTGATCACGGCGCCGACGCGTTCGCGGGGGGTGTGCACCACCCCGTCCGGCCGTTCGAGGCGGAGCAGCAGGGAGGCGGTTCCCCACACCTCGGGGGCCGTGCAGTACCAGGGGCTGGTGAGGGTGGCCAGCACGTTGGCGGGCCCGTTCAGCATGCGGCGGGGCACGAGACCGGAGTAGTAGGGGACGACCGGGCCGTGCTCGTCCTCCACGACCAGCGTTCCGGAGGGTTCGTCCAGCCGGATCCGCAGCCGGTCCAGCGGCACCGGCTCTCCGGTGGGGACCAGTCCGCCGCCGATGTCGAGCGCGCGGGTACGGCCCGCGCAGCGTGCCTGGACGGGGTTCCAGTCCGAGGACACGGGGAGTTCCAGAGGCCGTGAACCCTCCGGCACGAGATGGCCGAGCCACGCCTCGAGCGGGTCTTCGAGGAGGCCGGGGGCGAGCAGCCCGCGGAAACGGGCGGTCACGCCGCCGCTGCCGTCCATGATCTGGTTGAGGACGATCACCTGTTCCCGGTCTTCCAGGGTGGCGAGCTGGAACAGGATCGCGAAGGCGGGCCGGAGCATCGAGGGCCCCACGCCGATGCCGGGGCCTCGGGTGCCGGGCAGCCGGACGTCGGCGTTGTGCCGCAGGTGAGGGCCGGGCGTGGTCATGTAGCGGGCGAGGAACGCCGGCAGCGGGAGGGAGTCGTGGGCCGGCGCAACGTGCCGCCGCCAGAAGTCGAGCGTGCTCGCGTACTGCGGCAGGACGCCCATGCGGGAGGACAGGTGGCGGCCGTAGCCGGACAGGGCGTCCTCGACCCACGCGGGCAGCGCGGGCAGTGGTTCGTTCCTGACGACGTCCTCGCGTACGGCCAGGTCGGGGACGCGTGGCGCGGTGGCGGTGGCCGTGACCTCGTCGAGCCCCGCGGCCAGCCGCGTGATCCGCGAGGCGAGCGCCGCGCGGTCCCTGGGCGCCGCGTCGAACATGCGGCGCATGCCCTCTCCCAGGTCGCGCAGGGCGCCGGCCACTTCCGTCCCCATCGCCTCCGTCACGCCGGGCGACTCGGCCAGCGCCGTCACCGCGTCGTGCGCGTCGTACTCGCCCTCCGGCCACGCCGACTCCAGCCGGAGAAGTCCCGTGTCGGTCAGCCGGGCCACCCGGGTCCAGGACGCCTCGGGGTCGTCCCGGCGCAGCGTGGCGAGCACCTGGTCGCCGGACATGCCATGGGGCACCGTACGCGCCTGCTCGCGGTGGACGCTCAGGTCCGTCACAAGATCCTCGCGCCAGAAGAAGCTGTTGGTGCGGGTGTGCAGGTAGCTGGCGCGCACCATGTGGGTGCCGTTCAGCTTCCGGACGGGGTGGAAGCGCAGGTGGCGGCCGGCGGACTCGTGGGCGCTGAAGCGCTGGAGGAGCCGCAGGTAGAGGGCCTGCGGCAGGGACGCGATGGACTGGTAGGTACCGCCTTCGGCACTGCCGCCGGGGTCCACGCCGCCGATCGAGCACACCGCCACCGGGCTGAACCAGCCCAGCGGGCTCGTCTTGACCGTCGCCCGTACGAGGTAGTTCAGGAGCGTGCGGAGCAGTTTGCGCCGCGCCTTGGCGTGGATACGGTCCGCGTCCGCTCGCAGGACGGCGGCCGTGATCTCGGGCGCGGCGAGGGACAGAGCCTTGATCAGCTCGTCCGTGCCGGCCTGCTCGATCAGCTCGGCTTCGGCCTCGGCCAGCTCCGCCTCGAAGGTCTCCGTGTAGGCCGTCATGGCGGTCTCGGAACGTTCGAGTGCCGCCAGCCATCGTGCCAGCG
Source organism: Spongiactinospora rosea (assembly GCF_003315795.1). Taxonomy (GTDB): domain Bacteria; phylum Actinomycetota; class Actinomycetes; order Streptosporangiales; family Streptosporangiaceae; genus Spongiactinospora; species Spongiactinospora rosea. The sequence goes on along the minus strand of NZ_QMEY01000002.1, from coordinate 205,393 downwards.
TCAGACGTACGTCCGGGGCGAGCCGGGCCGCCAGCCGGTCTCGCGCGTCCTCGGAGATGCGTGGTACGCGGCCATTGTGCACATCCCGCCGCAGGACGACCGCCGCGCGGCGCTCCTCGGCGGGCAGCGTGGGCACGAGTTCGTACAAGGCCTCGGACAGCGGGTCCTTGAGCGCCGCCAACCGCAGCCCGCACTCGCGTACCTCGTCCAGCCCCGCCACGGCCCGTCCCGCCCGGAGCCGGCGCGGCCCCGTCGCCGCGTACCCGGAGAAGCGCACCAGGACGAAGGGCGCGATGGTCGCGGATTCCCGGAATCTCATTCCTTATCCCCCCACCGATGCGACGAGACGAGCGAAGAGCAGGACCACGGCGGCCAGGTAGCCGAGGGACAGCACGCCGTATCCCAGGTACATCAGGCGAAGCCGGCGGCCGGCGAACTCCTGGTGATGCGATGACGGAAGCCGGAGCAGGAGGGTGAGCAGGTACTGGATCGCCCTGCGGCGGAACGCGAGCTGACCGGTCGCCGCCTCGATCGCGTGCAACCCGTCGCTGGGCAACAGCGGGTTGACGTCGTTCGCGAGCGTCATCACCAGGATGTACGCCATCGCCGCGGCCAGCGCGCGGAGCGTGGGGTCGTCCGCGGCGAGGGCCACGGCTCCCGCTATGCCGGCGTTCACCGCGTCGATGACGATCCCCGACACGGTGATGACGACCAGCGGTGTACGCCGGGCGAGCCGGTAGGCGTGCGAACGATCGACATAGGGCCGGGGCAGTACCCAGAACCAGAAGGCGATCCCCGCCTCGGGAACCGTCACCCCGTAAAACCGGCAGGCCAGCCAGTGACCGGCCTCGTGCAGGGTCAGGTGGAGCAGCAGGATCAGCGGGATGGCGACCGAGGCGCCCCCGAGGGCCCCGATGTCGAGCCGCCAGGTCGCCCCCAGCACGGCCACCCCGACCGCCAGCAGGGCGATCACCCCCACGAAAGCCCCCGCGACGACCCGCGCCAGGCTCCCCCACGTCGCCTGCCTGCCGACGGCCGCAGGCGGCGAAGAATCACGCACCAGCACGAGCCGCCCCATCGGTATCTCCGCCAGCGCCCGCGCGAACCGCCCACGCAGACCTCTCGCGGGGGGAGGGACGTCGAGCAGCCCCATCTCACGGATCTCCGCCAGGAACCTCGTGACCGTACGCGCCGCGGCGGACTCCCGCACCTGGAAGGAGTCGGAGACCTGCTGCACCAGAAAGCGCGGCGTGGTGCCCTTTTGTAAATGCGGGACGAACATCCGCGAACTGCGCCCGAGCCGGAAATACCGCCCGGTGTCGTTTCTGTACAACAGCACGCCGGGATTGTCCCCGGGAACGATTTCCACCGATGCGGCGAAGGCGACCGGGAGATCCCAGGCCGGCTGCTCGTCATCCACCAAATCGAATGCGGCATTGGGGCGCGGCATCGGACTGGGACCTCCCCTCGTTCAGCCGGTCAGGCTCAGCCGGTGACGGACGACCCGGCGGTGGAGACGCAGCCGGCGCTGCTGCACGTACCGGTAGAGAAGGTGAATGCGCTGCTCAGGCTGGCGAACGAGCGACCGGCCTCCATCTCCTCACCGGACAGCTCGCGAGCGAAGAGCTCGAAATCGGCAGCGAAATCCGGCGCGATGCCATGGTCCTGCATGGTGAATCCTTTCTTTCTGTGTTGCTTTTCCCGTGACGTTGCGACTATCGCATGAGCGGATTAACGGAGAAAAGGCAAGTGCAGTGTGACGTAGATCACGTAAGCCGAAAGAAGAAAATAGTTGCCCCTTGGAAACCAAATGAACCCGGGAAATCAAATGCCCGCCGAGATGGTCGCGCCTGGATTGCGGTGGCAGAGGGCCTGTCCGAGGCCGGAGGGGACGGCGCCTGCGAGGAGCTTGGCGAGATCCACCCGCGGCGGGGGCGGGTGTTGCTCACTTCGGATCACCTAGGGATGATCAGAGACCGGGGGCCGGTACGTGTCGCCGTCCCATCGGGAACGTTGCAAACCATTCATGAACGATTGGTGACATTTGGGGCGCGCGGCACCTTCTGGTGCGATCCCTCCCGTGCGCCCTCCTCGTGTCCCAGTGATCTCAACTCCGTACAGGTCCCGGTACTACAGTCAGGTTTCGTGATCCAGAGCTGGATCTCGTCGTGGCGCTGGTCAGATGTGCCAGGAGATGGCGGGTCTTGGGCGGGGTGAGGGGGGCCAGGCCGTGTGTGGTTTGGGGGTGTGTGCGGCGGTGACGGCGAGGTAGGCGTGGGCGAGCATCGCCAGGGTGATGTGGCGGTGCCAGCCGTCGTAGCGGCGGACCTGGTACTGGTCCAGGCCGACCTTGTTCTTGGCGGACTGTAAGCAGTCCTCGATGGCCCAGTGGGAACCGGCGATGTGGGCCAGTTGCTCGATACCGGTCCCTGAGGGGCCGAAGCACAGGTAGTAGGCATGGTCCGGCTCGCCTTGGACGTCGGGGGCCGGGCTGCGGCGGACCAGGAGCCGGCGTTGGAAGCCGCCGGGGCCGCGCAGGTCGTCGGCGGGATGGGGCGGCAGGGTCGCCATCGCCCAGTCATACGACCGCGGGCCCTTGGCCCCATCGTCCGCCGGCAGGCGTTTCCACGCCTGCCGGGGGGCGGCGGCGGCCACCGCATCGGCCCGTGAACCGGTGTCGCCGTAGCCGATGCCGACGCCCAGTAACTGCTTCCCGGGTACGGCCACCACATACCCGACCTTGCGTTTCTCCAGGTAGAGACGGAACTTGTAGTCCTGGCCGCAGGTCTCGTCCGCGCTCACCCACGAGGCCGGTACTCCGCCCTCCAGCGCCCGGCCCAGCATCGCCGCCGCCAGCGCCGGTCTGGTGGCGAACGGCACATCGTCGGGGATGCCGGCCTGCGCGCACCGGGCCCGATCATCGGTCCAGGATTTCGGCAGGTACAACTCCGCGTCCAGCAGTACGCGCCCGCGCGGGGCGGAGTAGGCGAGGAACACTCCGAGCTGGCAGTTCTCCATCCGGCCCGCGGTTCCCGAGTACTGCCGCTGTACCCCGGCCGACCGGTTGCCCTTCTTGACGAACCCCGTCTCGTCCACGATCAAGACCCCACCCGGGTCCCCGAGGTGTTCGACCACGTAATCACGCAGGTCGGCGCGGACATCCCGCGGGTCCCACCGCACGCCGTTCAGCAGCCGCTGCATCCGGTGGGGCTTGGCATCGCCCGCGGCCTCGGCCAGTTGCCAGCCGTTCTTCCGCTCCACCGGCGCGAGCAGCCCGACCAGGTAGGCCCGCGCCTGCCGGCGTGGTTCCACCCGGCCGAAGCGAGCGGCGACCCGCGCGAACAGTTCGTCCAGCCCGGCCGCCCATGGCCGGGGATTCTCGGATATCGCCCATCCGATACAGCTCAAACTATGGATCACGAAACATGACTGTAGTGCCAGAGGTGCTTACCTTCGGAACGGCGGGGGCCTTTCTTTAATATTAAATCTTGTTAGCCGATAGGAAATACATGTTTAAATTTGAACCCGCCCATGCCCGGCGCCGAAACCCGCCCGATGCGGTCCCTTACCCGGGGTGGGCAGGGCTATATAGACCGCTCTACCTGCAGGAATGACAATGTGGTTGCCAGAACGCTTCAAGGGATGTCATAGTCAGTCCGAAATGACCGCTCGGTATGCACTCGGCGCGTTTCATGGCCTGCCTTTAGTGCTCACAGTTCGCCGCCCACCGGTGGCCTGCTGTCGCGTGGAGGCGGATGCGCGCGCCTGGTGATGTGGTGCGGCCGTGTACGGACCCTGACGGCAAGGCGGAGGAAGGCTGTATGTCAAGTCTGTTCGGGGAGGCGGGTGAGAGCTGCCTCGTCGTGGTGAACGAGGAAGGCCAGCACTCGCTATGGCCGCAGGTCACGGCACCTCCGGTCGGCTGGAGGCCGGTGTACGGCCCGGCCGGTCGCGCCCGGTGCCTGGCCTATGTCGAGGAGCACTGGACCGACATGCGGCCCCTTGGACTTGTGGCTCGGCTCGCCGGCGAGGCGGCGGCCACCGAACGACGAGCCGGCTAAGACGGAAATCTTTCCTCCTGTTGAACATGCCCTGAATTCCGGGCCACCCACAGCATTGTCGGAGCACGGTTCCGCTGTGCCTCCGGACGCCGTGATCACCTCTTGTTGAATCCGGAGATTTCTATGGGTTCGAGCAGTCAGCCTGGCTCGATTTTTCGGAACAAGGCGTTCGCTCTGCTTTGGTCCAGTCAGTCGATCTCGTTCATGGGAACGCAGCTCACTTTTGTGGCGTTACCCTTGACCGCCGTTGCCGTGCTGAATGCGACGCCCATGGAAGCGGGCTTACTGAACGCACTCGAAACGCTTCCCTTTCTGCTGTTCGGTCTCTTCGTCGGTGTCATGGTGGACCGGTGGGCCAGGCGGCCGATCCTGGTGTGGGCGAACGCCATCAGGTTCGTCGCGCTCGCCTGGATACCCGTGGCGTTCGTGCTGGACGTACTGACGATCGAGCAGCTTCTGGTTGTGACATTCGTGGTGGGCGTCATGACGGTCTTCTTCGAGATCGCCTACATGTCGTACCTGCCGAGCCTGGTCGATCGTGATCGGCTCATCGACGCCAACAGCAAGCTGCAGGCGTCCTCCTCGGTCGCCGAGGTCGCGGGCCCCGGCCTGGCCGGCGGGCTCATCGGCCTGATCGGCGCCCCCATCGTGATCGCGATCGATTCCGCGAGTTATCTGATTTCGGCCATCGCCCTGTTCAAGCTGCCAAAGGACGCGGCCCCGCAGAGGCCCGAGGACGAGGCCAAGCCGTCGATCTGGGCGTCGTTGCGCGAGGGATTCGCCGTCGTCGCCCGCGACACGCTGCTGCGCTGGTGCACCATCGCGGTCTTCTTTCTCAGCCTGTTCTTCAGTTCGATCATGGCCGCCTATTTCCTCTTTCTGATCAGGGAGGCGGGGATGGCCTCGGCGGCGGTCGGCCTGATCGTCGCGGTCGGCAGTGTCGGCGGGCTCGTCGGCGCGCTGCTGGCCGAGCGGATGAACGCCTGGCTGGGCATCGGCCGTACCCTGGTCACCGCCCTGGCTCTGCCGGGCATCGGCTTCCTGCTGCTCTCCTTCGTGGAGGGCAACTCCCTCGGCGCGACCGTGCTCGCCGGTGCCGCCACCTTCGTCGGGTTCCTCGGCATCCCCGTCTTCGACATCACCGTCATCAGCTTCCGCCAGTCGATCACCCCCGAGCACTTGATGGGCCGGGTGAACGCCACCCAGCGCTCGCTCTCCTGGGGCACCTTGTCCCTCGGCTCCCTGATGGGCGGCGCTCTGGGCGGCGTACTCGGCCTGGGGGAGACGATCATGTGGTCGGCGATCGGCCTCTTCGTCCCCGCGGTCCTCCTGGCGCTGTCCCCTGTACGCCGGATGCGTCATCTGACAGACCACGCGGAAGGGCCGGCCGAGCCGAGTCCTGTCGGCTCCCCCTGAATCTCACCCCGGCGAGCCGGCTGATCAGCCTGTCTGTATCCGTCGGCCGGCGAGCCATTCCCTCGAAGGAGAAACGGACGTGGCGGACCTCGCGGAGCGGCGGGATCGGCTCCAGGACACACCTTCGGCCCTCGGACTTCCCACCGACCGGATGCGGCCGGGAACGTTCCGCTCCCTCGGTGACGAGGTGGCGGTCACCCTCGGCGGCCCGACCGTACGGCGGCTCGACGAGGTCGCCGCCGCGCATGGGGCGGCGCGGTCCGCGGCCTTGCTCGCGGCGTTCATGCTGCTGCTCGGACGCTACGCGCGGGTCACCGACGTCAGTGTCACCCTGCTGGACGGTTCCCAGGTCGTGCGTACCCACTGGGATGACGATCTGACTTTCGCGGAACTCCTCGCGCTGGTACGGAAGGCCATGCCGGGCACGTTCGAGCCCCGGGACCTGCCGGCGTTCCAGGTGGCGACGACGGCGCAGCGGGACGCGCACCCCGCCCTGCGCGTGACCTGGGAGCCGCCGTCCCAGGACGGCGCTCTGCGCGGCGCCGTCGCGTACGACGCCGGCCTCTTCGACCGGGCGACCGTGGCACGTTTCGCCGGCCATCTGGTGACCCTGTTGGAGTCCGCCCTCGGCGCGCCCGGGGCCCGCCTGCGCGACCTCGCCCACACGACCGCCGCGGAACTGGACCTCCTGCGGGCCTGGGGAACCGAGCCCGAGCGGGCCCCCGCCATCGGCGTGGGCGAAGCCTTCCTCGAACGCGTCCGCGCCACGCCGGATGCCGTGGCCCTGCGGTTCGAGGACGGAACGCTGACCTACGGCGAGCTCCACGCGCGGGCCCGGCACCTCGCGGGCCTGCTCCAGGCGCGCGGCGTGACGGCGGAGAGCGTCGTCGGGCTGGCCATGGAACGGTCGTCGTCGCTGGTCGTCGCCATGCTCGGGGTGCTGCTGGCCGGGGCGGCCTACCTGCCGCTCGACTCCGGCCACCCCGGCGCGCGGCTGGCGTACATGGTCGAGGACAGCGGGGCCCGCCTGATCCTCACCGACCGCGAGCTCCCGTTCCGCACCGAGGTGCCGACCCTGCGGATCGGCGCGCCGCCCGAGCCCGCGCCGGAGCCCGCGCGGCTCGGGCCGGCGCATCCGGAGCAGCAGGCATGTGTGCTCTACACGTCCGGTTCGACCGGCCGGCCGAAGGGTGTCGCGATCACCCACCGGGGGATCGTGCGCCTGGTCCGCGACGCCGGCTACCTCGGCTGGGGCCCCTCGGACGTGGTGAGCCAGGCCGCGAACACCTCGTTCGACGCGGCCACCTTCGAGATCTGGGGGGCGCTGCTGAACGGCGCCCAGCTGGTCGGCGTCCCCAAGCACGAGGTGCTCTCACCGGCCGCGCTGCGCCGGCGCATCGAGACCGACGGCATCACCGCGATGATGCTCACCACGACCGTCTTCCACAAGTGCGCCGACGCGGACCCTGCCATGTTCGCGCCGCTGCGCACGCTCTTCTTCGGCGGTGAAGCCGCCGACGCGCGGCGGGTGAGCGCCGTACGCGAAGCCGCGCCCGGAGTCCGGCTGGTGAACGGATACGGCCCGACGGAGTGCACGACGTTCGCGAGCTGTTACGACATCACCGACCTTCCCGGTGACGCCATCCGGGTCCCGATCGGCCGGCCCATCGACGGCACCACCGCGTACGTACTCGACGCCCACGGCAGGCAGACCGGCATCGGGGTGCCCGGCGAGCTGTACCTGGGCGGCGCCGGTCTGTCGCGCGGATACGTGGGCCGTCCCGGCCTGACCGCCGAGCGTTTCGTGCCGAGCCGGTTCGGGACGGGGGAACGGCTCTACCGGACCGGGGATGTGGCCCGCTGGCGGGAGGACGGCCTCCTGGAGTGCCTCGGCCGTACCGACGCCCAGGTGAAGATCCGCGGCGTCCGCATCGAGCCGGACGAGGTCGCCGGCGTGCTCGGCTCCTACCCCGGCGTCAAGGAGGCGGTCGTCACCGTCCAGGGGGAGGGTGACCAGGCGGCCTTGGCCGCCTACGTCGTCATGCGGGACGGACCGCGCCCCGAGCCGCGTGAGCTGCGCTCGTTCCTCGCCGACCGGCTGCTCGCGGCGATGGTGCCCACCTGGTACGTGTTTCTCCGCGAGCTGCCGGTGACGCCGAACGGCAAGGCCGACCTGAGGTCGCTGCCCTCCCCGTCGGAGCGGGACGCCGTACGCGCCGAGGCCCGGGTCCCGCCACGGGGGCCGGTCGAGGAGCTGGTCGCCGGCGCCTGGGGGGAACTGCTGCGGCTGTCGGACATCTCCGCCGGTGACGACTTCTTCGCGCTCGGCGGCAACTCCCTGCTCGCGGCGCAGGCGGTGACCCGCATCGCGGAGCGGCTCGGTGCCGATATCGGCGTCCGGGACCTGTTCGAGGCGCCCACGGTGTCGGCGTTCGCGCGCCGGGCCGCGGCGGCCGGCTCCGCGCGGGCCAGGCTGCCGATCGTGCCCGCGGGGGCCGGGCCGCAGCCGCTGTCCTTCGCCCAGCAGCGCCTATGGTTCCTGGACCGGCTCATCCCCGGCAGTCCGCTGTACAGCGTGCCGCTGGCGCTGACGCTGGAGGGCGAGCTCGATGTGCAGGCCCTGCACACCGCGCTGCGGGGTCTGGTGCTGCGCCACCCCTCGCTGCGTACCCGCCTGGTGGACCTCGGTGGCGGAGAGCCGCGCCAGGTGGTCGAGCCGGGGGCCGTCGCCGAGCTGGAGGTCGAAGACCTCTGTGGCCTGCCGGAGGCCGAGCGGGAGCGCACGGCCGCGCGGCGGGCGCGGGAAGAGGCGGCACTGCCGTTCGACCTGTCCGCCGGGCCGCTCTTCCGCACCCGCCTGCTCCGTCTCGGCGAGCGGCGCTCGGTCCTGCTGCTGACGATGCACCACGCCGTCTCCGACGGGTGGTCGGTCGGGGTGCTCATCCGTGACCTCGGGACGCTCTACCGGGAGGCGATCGGCGCCGTGGCCGGACCGCCGCCACCGCTACCGGTCCAGTACGCGGACTACGCCGTATGGCAGCGGACGCTTCTCGACGGGCCCGTGCGGGACGAGCAGCTCGCGTACTGGCTGGACCGCCTGGCCGGTGCGCCGCCCGCCCTGGACCTGCCCGCCGACCGTCCGCGCCCGGCCACGCCCCGGCATGCCGGGGACACCGTCCCCGTGCGGCTGCCGGCCGAGCTGACGGCCCGGCTGGGCGAGATGAGCCGTCGGCTCGGCGCGACCCGCTTCATGATCCTTCTCGCGGTCTTCCAACTGGTGCTCGGCCGCTACGCGGGGGTCAGGGACGTCAGCGTCGGCACGCCGGTGTCGGGCAGGGGCCGTCCGGAACTGGAGGAACTGGTCGGGTTCTTCGTGAACACGCTGGTGCTGCGCTCACGCTGGGACGAGCACCTGACCTTCGCCGAGTTCCTCGCGGGTGTCAAAGACGGCACGCTGGACGCCTTCGCGCACCAGGACGTCCCGTTCGAGCAGGTGGTGGAGGCCGTGCGGCCCCCTCGCGAGCCGGGCCGGACGCCCCTGTTCCAGGTGATGATGTCGATGCAGGACATACCCGAGAGGGCGGCCGTCGCACCCGGCCTGTCGTTGTCGGTGCGTGAGCTGGTCGGCCCGGTGGCGAAGTTCGATCTCACCCTCGTCTGGGATGAGGCGTCGCTCGCGTCGGGGGCTCTGCGCGGCGCGATCGAGTACGACGTCGATCTCTTCGAGCGGGCCACCGTGGAGCGGCTGGCCGGGCATTTCGTGGCCCTGCTGGAGTCCGCTCTCGCCGCTCCGCAGGCGCGACTGGCCGCTCTTTCGATGCTCGGCGAGGCCGAGACCGAGTCCCTGGTGGGCGGCGGCGCGTCGGCGTCCGCCGCGGGTCCGGCCACCCTGCTGGGGCTCCTCGCCTCGGCGGCCGCCCGCTGGGGCGAGCGGACGGCGGTCAGCCAGGGAGGCCGGTCGCTGAGCTACGCCGAGCTGGCCGCCCGCTCGGACCGGATCTGCGCTCACCTGCGCGCCCGTGGCGTCAGGCCGGGGGATGCGGTCGTGGTGCGGATGGAGCGTTCCCCCGAGTGGCCCGTCGCGTTGATCGGTGTCATGAAGGCCGGCGCCTGCTACGTGCCGGTCGATGCCGCCACGCCGCAGGCACGGCTGGAGCGGGTGCTCGCCGACTCGGGGGCGGCGCTGGTGCTGGTCTCCCGGGCGGGTGCCGGGCTCGCGACCGGCGGGGTGCCCGTCGTCGCCGTCGAGGACGCCTTGGCCGCACACGAACCGGGCGCGGATCTCTGGCCCGAGGTTCCCGCGATGGCGACGGCCTACGCGCTCTACACCTCGGGCACGACCGGCGCCCCCAAGGGCGTCTGCGTCAGCCAGGCCAACCTGGCCCACACCCTCCAGGCCCTCGCGGATCGCTACCGGATGGGCCCGGAGGACCGAGCGCTGCAGTTCGCCTCCGTCACCTTCGACGTGGCGGCGGAAGAGCTGTTCGCCACGCTGATCCGGGGTGGATGCGTGGTCATGCTCCCGGCAGGGCCGGTACCCGGCATCGCCGAGCTGACCGAGCTGACCCGCCGGGAGCGGCTGACCGTCCTCAACCTCCCCGCGTCGTACTGGCACGAGTGGGTGGCGGTGCTCGACCGGTACCCGGTGGCCGACTGCCCGGACCTGCGGCTCGTGGTGGTGGGCAGCGAACGGGTGGACGCGGGCCGGCTGGCCGAATGGCGGGCCGCCTCGCCGCCGGGGGTGCGCTGGCTGAACGCGTACGGGCCGACCGAGGCGACCATCACGGCCACCGTCCATGAGCCGGACGAAGCGCACGCGTCCGGCGGGGCGACAGTGCCGATCGGCAGGCCGCTGCCCGGCGTCCGCGCGTACGTGCTGGACGAACTGCTCAGGCCGGTGCCCCAGGGCGTCCCCGGCCACCTCTACCTCGCCGGTGCCGGTGTCGCCCAGGGCTATCTCGGAGACCCCGCGCGCACGGCAGAGAGCTTCCTGCCCGATCCGTGGGGGCGTCCGGGCGAGCGCATGTACGCCACCGGCGACCGTGTCCGGGCGGGCGCGGGGGGAACGCTGCACTTCCTCGGCCGCGACGACGACCAGATCAAGCTGCGCGGCTTCCGCATCGAGCTCGGCGAGGTCGAGGCGGCGCTGGCCGCGCATCCACAGGTCGGCGAGGCGGTGGCGATCCTGCGCGAGGACGTTCCCGGCAAGCCGATGCTGGCCGGCTACGCGGCGCTCGCCGGAAGCGGGCCCGGGGAGCCCGAGTCCGCGCCCGTTACGGTCGCCGAGCTGCGCGAACACCTTGAAGCGAGGCTGCCCGGCTACATGGTGCCGGCCGCGATCGTCCTGATGGACGGCCTGCCGCGCGGCGGCAGCGGCAAGATCGATCGGCGCGCGCTCCCCGCCCCGGCGGACGCCGGGAGGCGGAGGACCCCGCCGACCGGGGAGCTGGAACGCCGGGTCGCGGCCGTCTGGACCGAGGTGCTCGCGGTCGATCACGTGGGCGCCGACGAGAACTTCTTCGAGGCCGGCGGGCACTCGCTGCTCATCCTGCGGGTGCAGGCCCGGCTCACCGAACTGCTCGGACGGACGATCCCCGTGGCGGACCTGTTCCAGTTCCCCACCGTCCGCAGCCTGGCACGACATCTCTCCGCCGATGAGGCGCGCTCCTCCGCCGGCGACGCGGGGCGTCGCCGGGCCGACGCACGGAAGGCGCGATCGCGTACCGGGGCGCCGCGGAGGTCTCCCCGATGAGGCCGGACACCTTGGAGACAGGAATGACACACGAGATCACGGACGACAGCGGAGCGCCGGAGGGCGCGGTGGCCATCGTGGGGATGGCGCTGCGGTTCCCCGGGGCGGACACCTTGGACGGCTTCTGGCGGAACCTGCGGGACGGCGTCGAGTCGATCACCACCTTCACCGATGAGGAACTGCTGGCCGACGGCGTCCCGCCGGAAGAGTCCGCACGGCCCGGCTATGTGCCCAGGCTCGGCGTGCTGGCCGACATGGCGGGCTTCGACGCGGCGTTCTTCGATTTCTCCCGCCGCGAGGCCCAGCTCCTCGACCCCCAGCATCGCCTGCTGCTGGAGTGCGCGTGGGAGGCGCTGGAGCACGCCGGCCGCCCTTCGGGGACGGACACGGTCACGGGTGTGTACGCGGGCGTGGGGGAGAGCGCCTATCTCCACCGCAACCTGCTGCCCAACGATGACCTGGTGGCCCGCGTGGGCGCGTTCCAGACCTCCATCGGCAACGACAAGGACTTCGTGCCGACGCGCATCTCCTACAAGCTGGACCTGCGCGGGCCGAGCATGAGCGTCCAGACCGGGTGCTCGACGTCCCTCGTCGCCGTGCACATGGCGTGTCAGGCCCTGAACAACGGCGAGTGCGATGTGGCGCTCGCGGGAGGCGCGACCGTCCTCCCGCAGCGGCGGGGTCATCTCCATGAGGAGGGCGGCATCAGGTCGTCCGACGGCCACTGCCGCGCGTTCGACGCCGCCGCGGACGGCACCGTGGCGGGGAGCGGCGCCGCCGTCGTGGTGCTCAAGCGTCTCGACGCGGCGCTGGCCGACGGTGACGTGATCCACGCGGTCATCCGCGGCTCGGCCGTCAACAACGACGGGGCCAGGAAGGTCGGCTTCACCGCCCCGAGCGTCGAGGGGCAGGCCGACGTGATCGCCGAAGCGCTCGCCGTCGCCGGCGTGGACCCGTCCACGATCTCTTATGTCGAGGCCCACGGCACCGGTACGCCGCTGGGCGATCCCGTGGAGATCGCCGCGCTCAAGAGCGTCTTCGGCGAGGGTCCGGCGGGCCGCTGCGCGATCGGCTCGGTGAAGACGAACGTCGGGCACCTCGACACGGCGGCCGGCCTGGCCGGGCTGATCAAGACGGTGCTCGCGCTGAAGGCGAGGCGGCTCCCGCCCTCGTTGCACTTCCGCGAGCCCAATCCGCGGCTCGGCCTGGAGGACAGCCCCTTCCACGTCAACGCGGCCCTGACGCCGTGGCGCGGGGAGCGGCTGCGCGCGGGCGTCAGCTCGTTCGGCATCGGCGGCACCAACGCGCACGTCGTCCTCGAAGAGGCTCCCCCGCGCGCGGCGGCCGGGGAGGGGGAACGAACCAGGCACATCCTGCCGATCTCCGCCGCGACACCGACCGCGCTGGAGAAGAGCGCCGCCAATATCGCCGGCCACCTCATGGCGAACCCGGACGAACGCCTCGAAGAGGTCGCCTACACCCTGCAACGTGGCCGCTGGGCGCTCCCGCATCGCGGTTTCGTGGTCGCGAGCGGCGCGGGCGAGGCCGCCGAGGCGCTGAGCATGGGCATCCAGGCGCGGCACGCCACGGACGGCGACCGCCAGGTGCTCTTCGCCTTCCCCGGTCAGGGCACCCAGAGCACGGGCATGGGCCGGGTGGCCTATGAGCAGGAGCCGGTGTTCCGGGCGGAGGCCGACCGGGCCGCGTCCATGCTGCTGTCGCTGACCGGCATCGACGTCCGGGCGGTACTGGGCTTCGGCGCGCCGCCGCCCGCCGACGAAGGGGCGATCGACCAGACCGCTCTCGCGCAGCCGGCCCTGTTCGTCATGGAGTACGCGCTCGCCCGGCTCGCGGAGTCCTGGGGCATGCGGCCCGCGGGCATGGTCGGGCACAGCCTCGGCGAGCTGGTGACGGCCTGCGTCGGCGGGGTGATGTCGCTGGAGGACGCGCTGGGCCTGGTCGCCGCGCGCGGCCGGCTCATGCAGGGCGCGCCGGCCGGTGCGATGACGGCCGTCCCGCTGCCGGAGGGCGAGGTCGTGCCACTGCTGAAAGGCGGCCTGGACCTCGCCGCCGTCAACGGCCCCCACGAATGCGTGGTGGCCGGCCATTTCGACGCGATCGCGGATTTCGAGGCCGGGCTCACCGACCGGGGTGTGGTCTCCAAGCGCCTGCGCACCTCCCACGCCTTCCATTCGCGGCTGATGGACGACGCCGCGGCCGCTTTCGAGGAGGCGGCCGGGCGGATCCGGCTCTCGCCGCCGTCCATCCCGTTCGTGTCGAACGTCACCGGTGACTGGATCACGGACGAGGACGCCACGAGCCCCGGGTACTGGGCGCGGCAGATCCACGCCACGGTGCGCTTCGGCGACTGCCTGGGCACCGCGCTCGGCACCGGCGCCGCGCTCGTCGAGCTGGGTCCCGGCCAGGTCCTGACGAAGCTGGCCCGCGCGGCCGGGGCGGACGCGGTGGCCTGCCTGCCCGTGGGCGGGACGGACCTGCTGACAACGGCGGGCGAGCTGTGGTGCCGGGGCGTCGCGATCGACTGGGACGCGCTGACCGGCGGGATCACACCCCGCCGCACCGTCCTGCCCGGCTATCCCTTCGAACGCGAGCGCTGCTGGATCGACCCGCCGCGCCCGTCCAGGCGGACGGCGACGCCCGAGCGCGACGCCGCGGAACCCCCGCATGCCGCGGAGCCCGTCGCGGAGGAGCCGCACGCGGGCGCGGCGGTGTACGACGATCCGGCGGAACTGGAGATCGCGGCGATCTTCTCCGACCTTCTCGGCGCCGAGGACATCGGCCCGGATGACGGGTTCTTCGAGCTGGGCGGGCATTCGCTGCTGGCCGCTCAGCTCGTCTCCCGGGTACGCGCGCTGCTCGGTGTGGAGATCTCGCTGCGTACCTTTGTCGAGCACCCGACGATCCGTGGCCTGGCGGATGCGATCCGTGGCGCGGAGAAGGGCGCCGGCCCGGCGGCCCTGCCGGTCATCGTCCCCGACCCTGGCAACGCGGCCGAGCCCTTCCCGCTCACAGACGTCCAGCAGGCGTACTGGATCGGCCGCACGGGCGTCTTCGACATCGGCAACGTCGGCATGCACGGCTACGAGGAGTTCGAGGTCGCCGACCTGGACCTGGGCCGTCTGGAGCGCGCCTTCCGCCGGCTGATCCGCCGCCACGGCATGCTCCGCGCGATCGTGCTGCCGCACGGCGAACAGCGCGTCCTCCCCGAGGTCCCCGACTACGTCATCGTGGCGCAGGACGTGCGCGGGCTGCCGGACGAGGCGGTGCGCGCGGCGCTCGACTCCACCCGCGAGTCCATGTCCCACCAGGTGTTCGCGCCCGAGCGGTGGCCGTTGTTCGAGCTGCGCGCCACGGTCATGGACGGCGGCAGGACCCGCCTGCACTACAGCATCGACGGCCTGATCACCGACGCCAGGAGCTCGAATCTCCTGCTTCGCGAGCTTTCCGGCCTCTATCAGGACCCGGATCGGGAGCCGCCCCAGCCGGAGCTCTCCTTCCGGGACTACGTCCTGGCCGAGGAGAGCCTGGAGCAGAGCGAGCCGTACCGCCGTGCGGAGGCGTACTGGCGCGAACGCGTGCCGGACTTCGCCCCGGCGCCCGAACTGCCGCTGGCCCGTGACCCCGGCGACATCGACACCCCCCGCTTCAGCCGGGTGCACGGGACGCTGGAGGAGCGGTACTGGGAGCCGGTCAAGGCGGCCGCCTCGCGGCGCGGGATCACCCCCACCGCGCTGTGCATCGCGGCCTACAGCGAGGCGATGGCGACCTGGTCCAAGAACCGCCGGTTCACCCTCAACCTGCCGATGGCGAACCGGCTCCCGCTGCACCCCGGCGTGGACGCCGTGGTCGGCGACTTCACCTCGGTGACGCTGCTCGAAGTCGACGCCTCGGGCGGCGGCACGTTCGCCGAGCGCGCCCGCGCGGTGCGGGACCGGCTCCTCACCGACATCGACCACCGGCTCTTCAGCGGTGTTCGCGTGCTGCGCGAGCTGAAGAGGGTACGCCCCGACACGGCGATGCCGGCGGTGTTCACCAGCCTCTTCCTCGACCACGGGCAGGACACGGGGATGGGCGAGGAGATCTTCAGCATCTCCCAGACGCCGCAGGTGTGGATCGACGCCCAGGTCTTCGAGTCCGAGGGCCGCCTGGTCCTGGACATCGACGCGGTGGACGACCTCTTCCCGGAAGGGCTGGTCGCCGCCATCCACGGCGCGACCCTGGACATGCTGCGCCGGCTGGCCGCGGACGAGGGGCGGTGGGACCAGGCGCTGCCGTCCCTGCTGCCCGCCGAGGACCGGGCCCTGCAGGAGAGCTACAACCAGACCGCGGGCCACCGGCCCGCGGGCCTGCTGCACGAGCCGTTCTTCGCCATCGCCGCGCGCACGCCCGGCCGCCCGGCCGTCATCACCGGGACCCGCACGCTGAGCTACGGCGAGCTGGCCGGCCGGGCCCATGTGATCGCCGCGCGGCTCAAGGCCCTGGACGTCCGGCCGAACGACCTGGTCGCCGTGGTCATGGACAAAGGCTGGGAGCAGTCCGCCGCGGTCCTCGGAATCATGGCCTCCGGCGCGGCCTACCTTCCCGTGGACGCCGAGTTCCCCGAGGAGCGGATCCGGTTCCTGCTCGGCCACGGGCGGGTGCGGGCGGTCCTGACCCAGTCCCAGGTGGCCGAGCGCATGGACGCCGCGCTGGGAGCGGACGGCACGGTGCTCCGCGTGGACGCGCTGCCGTCCGGCCCGGTCCCGCCCCCGGACGGGCCGATCGCCACCGAACCGGGCGACCTCGCCTACGTGATCTTCACGTCGGGCTCGACCGGTGTGCCCAAGGGGGTGATGATCAGCCACCGCGGCGCCCTGAACACCGTCGTCGATGTCAACGACCGCTTCGCCATCGGCGAGGGGGACCGGACGCTGGCGTTGTCGTCACTGAGCTTCGACCTGTCGGTCTACGACATCTTCGGCCCCCTGTCCGCCGGCGGTGCCGTGGTGGTGCCGGACGCGGCCTCGCACCGCGACCCCGCCGCCTGGCTCCGCCTGGCGGAACGGGCCGGGGTCACCGTGTGGAACTCGGTGCCCGCGCTGATGGAGCTCCTCGTCGAGCACATGATCGTGAAGGAGGAGAGCAGCCGGGCGCTCCGCCTGGTGATGCTGAGCGGCGACTGGTTCCCCGTCACCCTGCCGGAGCGGATCAGGCGGGTTCTCGGCGAGCCGGAGATCGTCAGCCTCGGCGGTGCGACGGAGGCGTCGATCTGGTCGATCCTCTACCCGGTCGGCGACGTACCCGCCGGCTGGCCGAGCATCCCGTACGGCCGTCCGATGCGTAACCAGACGTTCCACGTCCTTGACGATTCGCTCAAGCCCCGCCCGGCCGGTGTGCCCGGTGACCTGTACATCGGCGGCATCGGCCTGGCCGAGGGGTATCTGCGCGACGAGGAGCGCACGGCCGCCGCTTTCATCCACCACCCCGTGACCGGCGAACGCCTCTACCGCACGGGCGACCTGGGCCGGTTCCTGCCGAGCGGCGACATCGAGTTCCTCGGCCGCGAGGACTTCCAGGTCAAGGTGCAGGGGTACCGGATCGAGCTGGGCGAGATCGAGACGGCGCTGATGCGGCATCCGGACCTCCGCAGCGCCGTGGCCACCGTCCACGGCGAACCTCGCGGCGCCAAGCGGATCGTCGCCTTCGTCGTCCCGGAGGACGGGCGTCCGCTCCCGGCCGACCTGCGTGCCTTTCTCGGCGAGCGGCTGCCCGAGTACATGGTGCCGAGCGCCTTCGTCGAGATCGAGGCCCTGCCGCTGACCGCGAACGGCAAGGTCGACCGCAAGGCGCTCGTCGTGACCGAGCGCGTGTTCGAGGACACGGTGGCGTACGAAGCGCCCTCGACCCCGATCGAGGAGACCATCGCCTCGGTATGGGCGGGGATGCTGCAGGTCGAGCGGATCGGCCGGCACGACCACTTCTTCGAGCTCGGCGGCGACTCCCTGATGGCCATGCGCACGGTCGTGCACCTGCGCAAGGCACTCGACCTGGAGATCCCCATCCGGGTGCTCTTCGACAGCCCGACGCTGGCGGGCATCGCCGCCGTGATCGAGGGCCTGCGGCACGACGGCGAGTCTCACGCGGTGTCGGGGCCGGTCGCCAGGCAGGATCGGGAGGGGCCGGTGCCGCTGACGGCCGCCCAGGCCCGCCTCTGGTTCCACGACCAGCTCGTGCCGGGCAACACCACGTACAACCTCGTGCAGCCGTTCCGGCTCTCCGGACCGCTCGACGTCGCCGCCCTGCGCGGCGCCTTCGCGGCCTTCGTCGAGCGGCACGAGGTGCTGTCGATGTCCTTCGAGGCGGACGAGAGCGGTCCCCGCCAGGTCCCAGGCGGCGGCAGGCCGCTGGACTTCCAGGTCGCCGACCTGGGCGGCGACTCGGTGGAGCAGGTGATCGCCGAAGAGGCGCGCATCCCCTTCGACCTGCCGAACGGCCCGCACTTCCGTGTCCGGCTGCTGCGGGTCGCCCCCGAGGAGCATGTCCTGATCGTCTCGGTGCACCACATCGTCTGGGACGGCTGGTCGACCTCGATCATGGTCCGCGAGATCAGCGCGCTCTACGGGAGCCGGTCCGCGCTTCCCGCCCCCGGCGTCGGCTACGCCGACGTCGCGGTGTGGGAGGCCGGGCAGTCCGGCACGGGCGACTTCAAGCCGCAGATCGACTTCTGGCGCAGCCGGCTCGCCGCACCGCTGCCGGTTCTGGCCCTTCCCACCGATGGGCAGCTCGACGGCTCCGACGTGATCGAGGGGGCTCGTGCCGCCCTCGCGATCGACCCCGCCGTGGCCGCCGACTTCAAGGGCGTCTGCACCGCCGAACGCGCCTCCACGTTCATGGGGTACCTCGCCGCGTGGAAGGTGCTGTTGCAGTGGTGGTGCCGGCAGCGGGACATCATCGTGGGGGTGCCGGCGGGCCACCGCGCCCACCCGCAACTGGAGAACACGATCGGGTTCCTCGTCAACAGCCTGGCCATCAGGACCCGCTTCACGGGCGATCCCGATTTCACGGACGTGCTGAAGGAGGTCCGCGAAAGGGCCCTGGAGGCGTACGCGAACCAGGACGTGCCCTTCGACCACGTCGTGCAGGCGATCAACCCGGTCCGCCGCGCGGGCGAGTCGGCACCGGTCTTCCGTACCTGGTTCCTGCTGGAGGACGTCCCGCCGCCGGAGTGGGACATCCCCGGCGTGCGCGCCGAGGAGCTCGACGCGGAGTTCCTTCTTTCCGTGCACGACATCAAGCTCACGCTCATGACCACGGCCGACGGTGGCATGGAGGGCGGCATCGATTATCGGGTCGGCCTCTTCAGCGAATCCACGGTGCAGCGCCTGACGCGTTGCCTGGGCGAACTGGTCAAGCTTCTTTCCGCTCGTCCGGACACGAAGGTGAGCGTCATCAACCGAACGCTGGAAAATCTGTGGGAGGGCAAGGAGGAAACGCGGAGACAGCGATCCTGGAATGAGATCCGCGCACAACGCGTATCCGTTCGAGAGCGGTGAGAAGAATCCAAGGAGTTTGCCATGCTTGACGCTGAAAAATATCGCGGCGACCTGGTCCGGCTGGGCCTGCACAAAGTCGCCCACCAGGACGAGACCTTGATGAACCACATGTTCCGGGCGTGCACCATCCTCCAGGACATGCAGGCGGCGGACCACGTCTGTCTCGCGGGGCTGTTCCACGGCGTCTACGGGACGGAGGGCCTGCACAACGACAATGTCGAGTCCATTCCCGAGGACAAGCGCGTCGCGGTCCGCGCGATCGTCGGAGCGCCGGTGGAGCAGATGATCTTCACTTTCTCCGTCATGAGCTACCAGTCCCTGGGCAAGAGCTTCCGCAACATGATGCGCCCGAAGGGGAAGCCGGAGATGAAGGATCGGCGGACCGGCGCGGACATTCCGCTGGAGCGGGACGAGTTCTTCGACATTTTGCGCATGAAGCTGGGTGACGTCCTGGCGCACATGCCGCAGCAGGCCGGCAACACCCAGCTCAATCTGCCGGCGGAATACTCCGGGTTCTGGAAGGTCGCCGCCGAATACCTCGGCCCGGACGCCGTCGACACCTGGAACAAGTACACCGACCGGCAGATGTGGATCGATCCGGAGGAGAACTGATGACCCAGGAATGGGAGGGTTTCCGACTCTCCAAGCAGCAGGAGCACGTTCTCGGTCTCGCCTCCGGCGGACCGACCGGCCGGACGGTCGCGGGGGTGGGCCTCGCGGCGCCGCTCGACCGCGACGTGCTGGAGCGGGCCGCCCACGACGTGGTGTCCGCCCACGAAAGCCTGCGCACCGCCTACCGCAAGGTTCTGGGCGAGCACAGCGCCGTGCTGATGGTGATCGAGGACGGCCCGCTGGTCGGCGTCCGGGAGAGCTCCGGTGACGACGCGGCGCTGGCCGCGCTCGTCCGCGAGGAGGCGCGGGCCACGGCGGGTGAGGACGATGAGCGCGTCGTGCGGCTGACCCTGTTCACCCACGCCGACCAGCGGCGCTCGCTCGTGGTGTCAGCCCCGCGGATGAGCATGGACGGGGCCTCGGCCGAGATCTTCTTCCGGGACCTGCGGCAGGCGTACGCCTCGCGGCTGAGCGGCACGCCGTGGAGCCGCGACGATGTCGTGCAGTACGCCGACTACGCGCAGTGGCAGTTCGAGCAGGGACCGCCGAGCGATCGCCAGAAGGAGATCGCGGCCGACCGCGCGGCGCGGCTCGCCGAGCTGCCTCCCCTGTACCTGCCGCTGGAGCTGCGTTCCAGCGAGACGGGGCACGAAGACCTGGAGTGGACGCTCCCCGAACCTTTGGCGCGGCGGCTGCGGAGCCTGGCGGAGGGGCTCGACGGCGGTCTGCGCAGTGTCCTGCTGACCGGCTGGTTCGTCGCCCTCTGGCACGCCACCGGACGGCCGGAGCGCCTGGCGGTCGACGCGACGCTCACGCGCCGGCCGTTCGAGGAGATGCTCGGGTCGATCGGGCGGTTCGAGACCCCGATGCCGATCCTGGCCGCGATCTCCGACGAGACGACGCTGGACGAGCTGCTGCGGGCGGTGGACCTGGAGCTCGACTCGTTCGAGCAGGCGGACGAGAGCTCCGTGGAGCCG
The DNA here is from genome assembly GCF_003315795.1 of Spongiactinospora rosea. Lineage (GTDB taxonomy): Bacteria > Actinomycetota > Actinomycetes > Streptosporangiales > Streptosporangiaceae > Spongiactinospora > Spongiactinospora rosea. The sequence goes on along the minus strand of NZ_QMEY01000002.1, from coordinate 185,022 downwards.
GCCGGGCAGCATGCCGGCGCCCTCCCGGGCTTCAGGTTCGGCGACGCGACCGGGTTCGCCTCCGCGGAGGCGCCCGCCTTCTCCGGCCTGTGGGTCGAGCCGTCCGACGACGCCCGCAAGATCGGCCTTTCTGCGCAGGGCACGGACGGGGAGATCCGTCTCACGTTGCACCACCAGGCCATGAGCCTGGCCGAGGGGGGCGCCGACGCGCTGCTCCACTGCCTGCGGGCCGCCCTTTCTGCGCTGGGCGGCGCCCTGTCGGCCGCCGTGCACACGCTGGCGATGCTCGACGAGGACTCCGCGCGCGAACTCGTGGCCGCCACCAACCCGGCGCAGCCGCCCGTACGGCCCGCGACGCACTGGCACCGGCGGGTCGAGGAGAGCGCGCGGCGCACGCCCGACGCCCCGGCGCTCAGGTACGCCGCCCGCACCTGGAGCTACGGTGAGCTGGACCGGGCCGCCAACCGCCTGGCCGGCGAGCTGGCCGGGCGGGGCGTGGGCGCCGGGACGCTGGTCGGGCTCTTCCTCGAACGTTCCGACCTCGCCATCGTCTCGATGCTGGCGATCGCCAAGGCCGGCGCCGGCTACGTGCCGGTCGATCCGAGCCTGCCCCCCAAGCGCCGCTCCACCATCATGGACGCGGTCGGTTTCACTCACGTCGTGGCGACCGCGGAAACGGCCGCGAGCCTGACGGCGGACTGTGACATCGTCCTCCTCGACGCGGACCTGACGGTCTGCGCTAACCGCGGCGACGAGCGCCCCGACGTGGCCACGGCCGACGACGACCCCGCGTACGTCCTGTTCACCTCGGGCTCCACCGGCGTGCCGAAGGGGGTGCTGGTCGGCCACGGGCAGCTCGCGGCCTACCTGGACGGCGTGCTCGACCGGCTGGGCCTCACCGGCACGATCGACTCGGTCGCCCTGAGCACCCTGGGCACCGACCTGGGGAACACCGGCCTGTTCCCGCCCCTGCTGAGCGGCGGCGAGCTTCTGGTGATCCCCCCGGACGTCTCCGCCGACGCGCAGGCACTGGCGGAGCTGCTGAGCCAGGAGAGCTACGACCTCCTCAAGATCACGCCGACGCACCTGGAGTCCGTCTTCGCCGTGGCGGAGGAGCCCGAGCGACTGATGCCGAGCAAGGCCCTGGTCGTGGGCGGCGAGCCGTTCGGCTGGGGCGCGTACAACCTGTTCCGCGGCTTTCTCGGCGGCTGCAAGGTGTACAACCACTACGGCCCGACCGAGACGACCGTGGGCGTGCTCTGCGGGGAGACCACCTCGGGCGACCTGGCCACGCTGGCCTCCAGCGTTCCGCTCGGCAAGCCGATGCGGCACGCCCGCGCCTACGTCCTGGACCCCCAGCGCAGGCCGCTGCCCGCCGGCATTCCCGGCGAGCTGTGGATCGGCGGCTCCTCGGTGTCGCAGGGGTACCTGTCCGGCACGGCGGAGCAGCAGGAGCGGTTCGTGGCCGATCCCTTCAGCCCGGATCCGTCGGCGCGGATGTACCGGTCAGGGGACAAGGTCCGCTTCCTGCCCGGCCACAGCATCGAGTTCCTCGGCCGCATCGACCGCCAGATCAAGGTACGCGGCTTCCGGGTGGAGCTGGGGGAGATCGAGGCGGTCATGCGTCAGCACCCCCGGGTGACGGGCAGCCTCGCCGTGGAGGCCGGCGAGAGCACCGCCGCCCACATCGTGGGCTACCTGATCGACACGGAGGGCGGCCGCGGGTCCGCGGACTGGTTGCGGGAGTTCCTGGCGGAGAGGCTTCCGGACTTCATGATTCCCGCCCATCTGGTGGCGCTGGACGCCTTCCCGCTGACGAGCACCGGGAAGATCGACGCCTCGATGCTGCCGGAGCCGGGCCTGTACAGCGAAGGCTCCACGTCCTACGTCGAGCCGCGCACCGAGACCGAGAACAGGGTCGCCGGCATCATCGCGCAGCTCCTGCTGCTCAAGCAGGTGGGCGCCGATGACGACTTCTTCGAGGTCGGCGGCCACTCGCTGCTGGCGACCCAGCTCATCGCCAAGCTGCGCGACGACTTCAAGGTGAACATCAAGCTGCGCAATCTCTTCGAGCGCCCCGTGGTGTCGGAGCTCGCCGAGTTCATTGACCGGCTCCTGGAGAAGAAGGCGGAACAGGCATGACGAACCAGACGACGGCGGCCCCGAAGGGCCGCTTCGGCAGCTCGCGGAAATCCATCTCGGTCAGCAAGGACTCGCTGGTCCGTGTGGATCCGCTGGCCGAGGGATCACGGGCGGTGATGTGCGCGCCGACCGTGGCCGGCCTTGACGCGCGGGAGTGGCTGTCCAGCTCGGGTGACACGCTGGCGCGGCTGCGTGCCGAGCACGGGGCGGTCCTGCTGCGCGGCTTCACCCCGCTCGACGCGGCGGGGCTGGCCGAGCTCGCCACGGCGCTCACGGGAGGGCTGCGCGACTACGACAACCGCTCCACTCCGCGGCAACGGGTCGACGGCAACGTCTTCACCTCGACGGAGTACCCGCCCGACCAGACCATCCCCGCGCACAACGAGATGTCGTACACGGCCTCCTGGCCGTCCACGCTCTTCCTCACCTGCCTGGTCCCGGCGGCCGAGGGCGGCGAGACGCCCGTGGCCGACAGCGCCCGCGTCCACTCCCGGCTGCCGGCCGAGACCCGCGAGCGTTTCGAGCGCGACGGCGTCATGTACGTCCGCAACTTCGGCCACGGCCTGGACCTGAGCTGGCAGGAGGTCTTCCAGACCGAGGACCGCGACGAGGTCGACGCGTACTGCGCGAACAACGGCATCCAGGTGGAGTGGCTGGGTGGAGAGCGGTTGCGCACCCGGCATGTGGTGCAGGCCACCATCACCTCACGGGCGACCGGCGAGAGGGTCTGGTTCAACCAGGCGCACCTGTTCCACGTCAGCTCGCTGCCCGAGGGAGTCCGGCGCGAACTGCTCGAAAGCTTCGCCGAGGACGAGCTGCCGCGTAACGCCATGTACGGCGATGGCAGCCCGCTGGACCCCGAGCACCTGGCCCAGATCCGGGCGGCCTACGACGCGGAGGAGATCGCGCTTCCCTGGCGGACGGGCGACGTCATGATCGTCGACAACGAGCAGTTCTCGCACGGCAGGAGGCCCTACTCGGGGGCCCGCAAAGTCCTGGTGGCCATGGCATGACCGGCTCGGCCACGTTCGAAGCCGTGCGAGAAGAGATCGCCTACGCCTTCGACAGCACCGTCTTCTTCCGCGATCATATGGAGGCCAACGGCCTGCGGCCGGAGGACATCAAGGACGCGGACGACTTCCTGCGCATCCCGCCGACGTCGAAGTCGCACTATCGCCGCAATTTCCCGACGGGGGTGCTGGCCAAGGGATACACGCTCAACTCCTCGCACGTCATGCGCTTCCAGAGCTCCGGGACCTCCGGCGATCGGCTCAACAGCGCCATTCTGGCCTATGACCTGGCGCGGCGGCAGGCCACCGCGATCGGCGTGAACCGCCGCTTCGACGACCTCTGGCGGCCCGGCAGCCGACCGAAGATCTGCCGGTACGCTCCACCGAACTGCTCCGACGTGGAGTGCGCGACCGGATTTTCCGGCATGGAGGACCGGACACTGCCCGACGGCACCCTGGTGCTGACCGTCGCGCACGACCTCCTGGCCACGCCGGAGTGGCAGATCGTCAAGGCCCTCGACGAGATCGAGCTGTACCAGCCCGACCTGCTGGTGGTGGACCCGACGCACTTCGCCTTCCTGACCAGGTGGGCACGGCGGCTCGGACGCCGGATCACCTCGCCGCGCCCGTTGCACATCGTGTGCGGATACACGCTCATGACCCGGGCGGCGCGGCGCCAGATCGAGGACTTCATGGGCCCGGACGTCCCGATCGGCGACATGATCGGCATGTCCGAGCTGGGTTACCTCGGGTTCGACTGTCACCTTGGACACCGGCACATCAACGACCGGGACTTCTTCGTGGAGTTCGTCCGGGACGGCAAGCCCGTCCGCGAAGGCCAGATGGGCGAGCTGTACGTCACCACGGTGGACGACGGACTGATCCCGCGCATCCGGTACGCCACCGGCGACTACTTCACCCCCCTGGGCGGCTCGTGCGACTGCGGCAGCGACCTGCCAGTGGTGCGGATCGAGGGCCGGGGCACCCACATGGTCCGGCTCCCGGACGGCCGCCTCGTCACGCCGGGCGCGCTGGACGCCGCGGTCGGCGATGTGCCCTGGATCGATCTGTACAAACTGGAACAGGACCTCACCGGTGCGTGCACGTTCCGGTACGTGCCTGGGGCCCAGGCGCCGGCCGATGACGCCGCGGCGCTGGAGCGTCGCCTGACGGAGATCCTGGCGCCCGCCCCCGTCCGGGTCGAGGCCGTGGACTACATCGCCTGCGAGCGCAGCGGCAAGTTCCAGTCATGCATCTCCCACATCTCCGCGAAGGAGGCCGCGCGATGATCCGCCGAGACGATTTCCCAGCCCTGCATCGCGAGATCGACGGACAGGTGATCTCCTACCTGGACAACGCGGCCACGACCCTGAAACCGCAGTCCGTCATCCAGGCGATCACCGAGTACTACGAGACCAACGGCGCGAACATCCACCGCGGCAAGCACCGGCTGTCAGAGGAGGCATCGGACGCCTACGAGGCGTCCCGGGTGACGATCGCCCGTCACATCGGTGCCGCGGCCAACGAACTGGTCCTGCTCCGCAACACGAGCGAGGCGCTCAACCTGGTCGCGAGCGGGCTCGGCCTGGACCCGGACGCGTACATCGTGGGCTGCATGGACGCGCACCACTCGCAGCTCCTTCCCTGGCGGCGGGCCGGCCGCCTGGACCTGACGCGGGTGGACGCCCACGGCCGGCTCGACCGCGACCACTTCCGGGCGCTCCTGCGCGGCCGGCCGAAGGTGGTCGCGCTCACCTACTGCTCGAACGTCACCGGCGTCGTGCATCCGGTGGAGGAGCTGATCGCCGAGGTCCGCTCCGCCTGCGACGCGACGATCGTCGTCGACGCGGCGCAGTACCTTCCGCACCAGCGCGTCAACGTGCGGGAGCTGGACGTGGACTTCCTGGCCTTCTCCATGCACAAGATGCTGGGCCCCACCGGGGTCGGCTGCCTCTACGGCCGCAGTGGACCGCTCGCCGCGCTGCGGCCCCTGGCGGTCGGCGGCGGCATGGTGGACTGGGTCGATCTCGACGGTAGTGTCGATCGGCGGATCCCGTTCAAGTTCGAGACGGGCACGCCGGCCATCGCGTCCGTCATCGGCAGTGCCGCGGCGATCCGCTACCTGGAGGCCGCGGACGGGCCGGCGCGCCACCAGCACGATCGGGAGCTTCGCGCGGCGCTGGTCGGCGGGGCTCTCGCCCGCCCGGGGCTGAGCCTGATCGGCCCGCCGGAGGAGAGCGACAGGATCGCGCTGGTGACCCTGCGCCTGGACCAGAACCTCCCGACCGGGGAGGTGGCCCGCATGCTGAGCGACTCCTACGGCCTCATGGTGCGCAGCGGTCATCTGTGCGCGCAGCCCCTGGTCACCGAGCTGGCCGGGGGCGAGTCCCTGCGCGTCTCGGCGTACTCGTACAACGAGGTCGCCGAGATCGAGCGCTTCTACCAGGCGCTGGATGAACTGCTGGCCTGGATAGGCCCCGTCGCGGCCGGCGCGCGCTGATCTCTTTTCGGTCGAACAACAGAGGTGTCACATGTCGAGCGGGCGGGTCTTGTCTCTGATGTGCTTTCCCCACGCCGGCGGCGGGATGGGGCGTTTCCGCAAGTGGCGGGAGGATCCGCCGGAAGGTGTCAGGCTGGTGCTGCCCGACCTGCCCGGCCGGGAGGGGAAGATCTCCGACGATCCTCTCCCTGACGTCGCGTCGGCCGGCCAGTACGTGCTCTCCGAGCTGGCGGAGGAGATCGAGAGCAGCGACGACCTCGCGATCGCCGGGATCAGCTACGGGGCCCTGGTGGCCTACGACGTGGCGGCGCGCCTGGAAGCGTCCGGGAAGAGCGTCCGGGCGATCTTCGTCGCCAGCCAGCGAGCGCCGGCCACACCCCTGCCGGATGTCAACTGGCGGTCGCTGGACGACCGGCAACTGCTCGCCGAGCTGATCGCGATGGGCGGGCTGAGCCCCGACCTGGGGGACGACGAGGAGTTCATCGAGCTGTTCCTGCCGATCATCCGGGCGGAACTGCACGCGAGCGAGTCCTACCTCAAACCCGCCACCGCCGGCCGCCTGCAGTGTCCGATCTTTCTGTACCACGGCAACGAGGACGCCGCGATCCCGGTGACCTCGACGTACGCGTGGTGCGCGGAGACCGCTCACTTCTCGATGAGAACACTTGAGGCCGCCCATTTCCTGCTCGGGCCGGGCGGTGAGGACATGTGGTACGAGGCGTTGCGGAAGGACCTGGCACTGCTCACGTCCAGTGGTGCGGCCGATCGCATTTTCACGGGGAAGGAGGAGGTCTCGCTCGGACGACGGTCAGGCGGGTCCGGCGCGTGGCGGTCGGCGACGACGGCGAGCACCTGATCGCCCGGGCGCGGGCGGTGGGCGGATCGGGCCGCCGGCGCAGGGGCGGGCGCGCCTGCCGGCGGCCCCGGTCGCATCGCGCCGGGCGACTCGATGCGCCGGTGTTCAGGATTTCCACTCGCCGGTCATCTCGACGTAGTTCTCGCCGAGGACCTTCTTGCCCTGGTACATACCGTTGAACGCCACCGTCGCCTCCAGGTAGCCGCTCCCATCGGGAGTCTCGATCTCCTGGTCCGGGTTTCCGGTGACCCGTACGTCGAGCACGGTGTCCAGGGCGGGAATGCGGACGCGCCAGCGAGTGGGATAGCTCTGGCCGGTGGCCGGACTGGTCCACTGCCGGGAGGCGCCCTTCGCGAGCGGCTCGACGGCGACCACCTCGTAGGAGCCGTCCGGGCGCAGGACGGTCGCCCAGCTGTTCTTGGACTTGGCGCCGACCGTGTCCCAGAGGGCGACCTTGTCGCCATTGGGCATGCTGAAATTCATCCACGTCCACCGGACCAGCGACCTGGGCATCTCCCCCCATTGCCTGTCCAGCCAGGAGGTGCCCCTGACCTTGTGCTCCCTGCCCTGGATGGAGAGCGTCCCGGACGTCCGCATCTCCGGGAGCGCGAACTCCTGGTTCGGCACGCCGTCGGCCAGGTGGAACACGCCGGTCGACGCGTAGTTCATGGCGGGGCCGGTGGGCGCGAGCTGGACGTCGAGCGATCCCCAAGGCGTCTTGACCCGCACCGACTGGCGGACGGAGTCGCCTGTCCAGCTCAGCCCCGGCGCCTTGATGTCGAGCTTGCCCTGGCTCCACCGGTAGTCCTTCGGCTCGACCATCGCGGCGTAGTCCTTGTACCACCCGGTGGTCTTGTTGATCACTGAGAGTGTCCAACGGTAGGCGGCCTCGTCCCGGTTCGGCATGATGCGCGTGTGGACCTGAAGGCCGAAGTCCTGGCCGTTGGCTTTCACGGAGCTGGTGAAGTAGATCGAGTCGAACCAGGTCAGTTCGGGCCCGGGCGTATGCCGTCCCAGATCGGCCGCGGGATCGACCGCGGCCGGGATCTCCGACCTGGCAGGGCGGTCGGCCGGTGTTTCCGGCGTGCGAGAGGCCTGGGCCGAAGAGTCGGTGAACGTACAGAGCGCCAGAACCGCCGCGATGGTGACCACGGTCGCCGTTCTGCTCCTGATCCGGATTGCGGGCATGAGGATTCCTTCCTGCGCCGTCCAGGGCGGGACATAGTTGGTATTGCCAACATAATGGTTGGTAATCCCAACGATGTCAAGGGAGTCGGCTGCCGCTGGACCGGGCCGTCAGCGGAAATACGGGGGTTAACCCCCATCTCGGACGGGTGCCAAGGCGGTTCTCCACCCAGTGATCACGCTTCTAGCGTTGCCATCGCACGGATTTCGGTCGAGAGCAGGAGGTGTTCGATCGTGAGCGAGGTGAACCGCCGCGGATTCGTGGGCGGAGCGGCAGTACTCGGCGGAACGGCGGTGCTGGGCCTCGGCATGCCGTCGAAGGCAGGGGCTCAGGAACTGGGGCCGGTCCGGATAGCCCCGAATGACCCACGTTATGGGGATCTAGCCATACGCCGGACGAACCAGCGGTTCGACGCCAGACCGGAGTACTTCCACGTGGTCGGCTCGACCGAGCAGGTAGAGAAGGCCGTGGAGGAGGCCGTCAAGGCCGGCAAGCGGGTCACCGTGCGCAGCGGTGGCCACTGCTACGAGAACTTCGTCGGTGACGGCGCGCAGGTCGTGATCGACATGTGTGAGATGTCGGAGGTGTACTTCGACGACGAGCGCGGCGCGTTCGCGATCGAGGCGGGCGCGACGTTGATGCAGGTGTACCGGACGCTGTACCTGGGCTGGGGGGTGACGATTCCCGGAGGCCAGTGCGGCGGGGTGGCGGCCGGCGGCCACATCGCCGGCGGCGGCTACGGCCAGCACTCGCGCCGTTTGGGCTCGGTGGTCGACTACCTGCACGCCGTCGAGGTCGTGGTGGTGGACCGTTCGGGGCGGGCGCGTACGACGGTCGCCACGAGAAATCCGTCCGACCCCGACCATGACCTGTGGTGGGCGCACACGGGCGGCGGAGGCGGAAACTTCGGCGTCGTGACGCGCTACTGGATGCGCGACCCTCAGGCGAAGGGGAAGGACCCCCGTAAGCTGCTGCCCAAGCCGCCGCCGGCCCTGCTGGTCTGCCATCCGGCCTGGTCGTGGAGTGATATGACCGAGGAGTCGTTCACCACGCTGCTGCGCAACCACGGCGAGTGGCACGAGCGCAACAGCTCCCCCCGCTCGCCGTACGCGGGGCTTTGGAGCTCGCTGATCGTCCAGAGCCGCGTGCAGGGTGCGGAGCCTGGCGGCATGATCCTGCCGACCATGATGGACGCCTCCGTTCCGAACCCCGAGCGTCTGCTCACCGAGTACTTCGCGGCGCTGACGCGGGGAGTGAAGGCGCAGGGGTACATCCCTCCGGTGCAACGGCTGCCGTGGTACCACGCGGTCAGCACACAAGCGCTCGGCGCTGACCAGGAGTCCGGGAGGTTCAAGGCCAAGTCCGCCCAGATGCGCCGGCGTTTCACCGATCGGCAACTCCGGGTCGCCTACGACCACCTCAGCGTGGCCGGCCCGGCCTCTTCGAGTGGCGTGTTGCTGCTGGCGTCCTACGGCGGGCGGGTCAACACCGTGGCCCCCGGCGCGACCGCCGTGGCCGAGCGCGACTCGATACTCAAGGCGCTCTATGTGGGCTCCTGGACGGAAGGGGAGGGGGCCGAGCGCATCGCCTGGGTGCGGCGCTTCTACCGGGCGATGTACGCCGACACGGGTGGCGTGCCGGTTCCGGGCGGCGCCAACGGCGGCGCCTACATCAACTATCCCGACATCGATCTGGCCGACCCGGCGTGGAACACCTCCGGCGTGCCATGGTCCACGCTCTACTACGGTGGCAACTACCCGCGGCTGCAGCGGGCGAAGGCCCGCTGGGACCCGCGCGGGGTGTTCCGGCATGCCCTGTCCGTCCGGCCCACCCGTTGATCAAAACCCGGTAGGGTGCGGCGGCGCCGCCCGCGCGTGGTTGAGGAACGCGAGCACGGCCAGGACCCGGCGGTTGGTGTCGTCCGTGGCCTCAAGGCCGAGTTTGGTGAAGACGGCGGCGATGTGCTTGCCGACCGTACCCTCGCTGATGTGGAGCCGGTCGGCGATGGCGGCGTTCGAGCGTCCCTGCGCCATGTACTGGAGCACCTCGCGCTCGCGCGGGCTCAGCGACGCGACCGGGTGCAGGGGCGAGGTACCGCCGAGCAGCTTCGAGACCACCTCCGGGTCCATGGCGGTGCCGCCGGCCGCGACCCGGCGCAGCGCGTCGACGAAGTGGCCCGTGTCGAACACCCGGTCCTTGAGCAGGTAACCGACGCCTCCGGCGCCGTCGGCCAGCAACTCGCGGGCGTAGATCTGCTCGACGTACTGCGACAGGACCAGTACGGGAAATCCCGGATGGCGCGTGCGGGCCTCGATGGCGGCCCGTACCCCTTCGTCGGTGTAGCCGGGCGGCAGGCGTACGTCCACGATCGCGGCGTGCGGCCGATGCCCGGCCAGGGCGTCGAGGAGCTCCTCGCCGGTGTCCACCGCGGCCACGACCTCGATGCCATGAGCCCTCAGAAGGTGGGTGAGCCCTTCCCGGAGGAGGTAGGCGTCCTCGGCGAGGACAACGCGCATGGAATCTCCAAGGTCGCAACGGTCGGTCCGCCCGGTGGGCTGGACAGGGTCAGAACTCCGTCGAATCCGTCGAGCCGGCGCCGGATGCCGTGCAGCCCGCCCTCACGTCCGGCCACGGCGCCGCCCCGCCCATTGTCGGCCACGGTGACCGTCAGCACGCCGTCCGCGTGGCGCAGCTCCACCAGGACGCTCGACGCGGCGGCGTGTTTGGAGGCGTTGGTCAGCAGCTCGGACACGGCGAAGTAGACCGCCGCCTCGATCGGCGCGGCCACCCGGCCCGGCAGATGCACGCGGACCTCCGCGTCCAGCGGGGCGTCCATCGCCAGGGTCCGTACGGCGTCGGCGAGCCCGCGGTCGGCGAGCACCGGCGGATGGACGCCCCGGATGAGCTCGCGTAGCTCGACGAGCGCGGTCATCGACATGTCCTTGGCGCCGGCGATCATCGCCTTGGCCGCCTCGGGGTCCTGGTCGATGAGCCCTTCGGCCGCCCCCAGCGTCATCCCGACGGCCACCCACCGGGCCTGCGCGCCGTCGTGCAGGTCGCGTTCGATCCGGCGTAGCTCGGCGGCCTGAACGTCCCGGATCTGATCGCGGCTGCTGGTCAGCGTGTCCACCCGGCTCGTCAGCAGCGCCGCCCTGGCCGGGCCGAGCAGCGAGCGGCTCAGCAGGGCGTGGCAGCGCAGCATCGCCGGGGCGACCCCCATGCCGAGGGCGGCGGCGAGCAGGCCGAACACCGGGGACGGGATGCCTGACAACGCCGGTACGGCGGCGTACAGCAGGTCGTCGGGCGACCACGTCAGCCCGGTGAGCAGGCCCAGCGCCGAGGTCCACGACCACAGCCAGCACAGCCCGGCCAGCCCGCCGACGACCAGCAGCGCCGGACCGGCGAAGAGCACAGCGCAGATGGGCGCATCCAGGAGCAACCATGCCAGATCCCGCCAGGAGGCCCCGTCACGTACCATCCACCCGAACCGCCGCGCCCGCACGACGGCTCCCCGCGTGCGATGGACCGTGCCGACCGGCCCCCACCTCAGCCGGTAGGACCCGTCCGGCTCGGGGCCGGGCATCGGCGGCTCTGGGCGGTATGGTTCGGCGATCCGCACACCCGTCCACTCGCCGATCTTGGCCCGGCGCCAGGACACGAAACGACGCGAGCTCGACACGGCCTCAGGCCACAGCCGCCTCGGCAGCAGCCCGATCGCCACCACCTGGGCCACGGCGAACACCATCGCCACCCCGGACAGCACGAGGCTCATGCACAGCCGCGCCCCGGCGCGACTCCCCACCCTGATCCCCGCCCCGACGGCCGCCGCCACGCGGCCCGGCACGCGGCGGGACGACGGCGCGAGCAGCACCCGGGTCCAGCGGGCGTGCAGGCGTAACAGCCGGGGCCCGAGGGCGAAGCCGAGCAGCGTCGCCGCGACGCCGGCCGGTCGGTGGAACCACACCGCCACGAGACCGCCACCGATCAGTGCCGGCGCGAGTCCCGCCAGGACGCCGCCGATCAGCGGGTTGAGCATCATCCACAACAGGTCGCGCGCGGTCGCCGGATCGCGGGCGACCCACCGCAGCCGCGCCAGGTAGGCGGGCAGGAACGCCGAGCGGAACAGAGCGTCGCCGTCGCGATACCAGCCGTCGGGATCGCACACGGGCGGCGGCGGAGCCGGACGGTAGGGCGAGGCGATCTCCACGCCACCCCACCGGGCGGCCAGCCGGCGGGCCAGTGCCGGCAGCCGGCGGCCGTGCTCGACGAAGAACGCGGGAGACGGCAGTCCCGCGTGCGCGCCCACGAAGATCACGACCAGCAGCGGCGGCCCCAGCAGCGCGAGCCCTGCCAGCGCCAGGGCTCGTAGAGGTGCGCCCATGTACCCGGCGAACCCGCTGCCTTGCCTCACCCCGCGCCTCCACGAGCTCCGCGATTCCGGCCACCCGAGGGGCTGGGCCGTCCGGCTCCTAGTGATTCGTACGATGAAAGCACGCCGGCGGGGAGCGACGGCATGGGTGCCACCCCCCGTCTCCGGGGTGCGGAAAAGGCCACCGCTCGCCGGGTGGTGCTGCACCGAGGCCCCTCAGAACCGTGCGTGAGTCCGTACTGCCATACGCGGGCAGATGCCGTCGGCGGCAGGAGTCCGGCGCGGTCGTCGGATCAGGCTGCGGCTCGTTCGCCGCCCGGCCGCCGGCGCAGCCCGGCCCGGGTCACGGCCGGTGGGTCGTAGGACACATCGAGCAGGCCGATGTCGGTGCCTGGAGGCACGATCTCATCGATCCGGTCCAGGACGTCATCGCCGAGGACGGTCCCGGCGCCGGCCAGCAGATCGTCGAGCTGGTCCATGGTGCGCGGGCCGATGATCGCCGTGGTGACGGCCGGGTGGGCGACCGCGAACGCCATCGCCATGTGCGTCAACGACATCCCGGCCTCCCCGGCAAGCAGGGCGAGCCGTTCGACGGTGTCGTGGGTGCGCTCGTCGGTCATGTGCCGGGGCACCCAGGCCATCCGGCGCTCGGAGATCTCGCGGTCCTTGCCGTCGTTGCGGTTCTTGCGGTAGCGGCCGGTGAGCAGGCCCATCCCCAGCGGGCTCCACACCAGCGTGCCCATCCCAAAGCGTTCGCACACGGGCAGCACCTCGCGTTCGATGCCCCGGTTGAGCAGGGAGTACGGCGGCTGCTCGGTACGAAAACGCGCCAGACCGCGCCGCTCGGCCACCCACTGGGCCTCGACGATGTCCGAGGCGGGGAAGTTGGAGGTGCCGATGGCCCGTACCTTGCCCGCGCGCATCAGATCGGTCAGCGCGGCAAGGGTCTCCTCGATGTCGGTCCGCGGGTCGGGGTGGTGGATCTGGTACAGGTCGATGTGGTCGGTCTGCAGGCGTCGCAGTGAGTGCTCGACCTCGGTGACGATCCAGCGCCGGGAACTGCCGGCGCGGTTGGGGTCCTTGCCCATGGGGCTGTTCACCTTGGTGGCCAGGACGACGTCGTCGCGGCGGCCTTTCAGCGCCTTGCCGACGATCTCCTCGGTCTCGCTGTAGGAGTACACGTCGGCGGTGTCGATGACGTTGATTCCCGCGTCCAGGGACCGGTGGATGATGCGGGCGCATTCATCGTGGTCGGGGTTGCCGACCTGGCCGAACATCATGGTGCCCAGGCAGTAGGGGCTGACCTGTATTCCGGTCCGTCCCAGTGGGCGCATCCTCATTCCGGCCGTCTCCTTTCGTCGTCTTCGAGGGGTGCGGGAGGCGTGCTCCCGCACCGCGAGTGTCGGTGTTCAGCCGTTGTAGTCGCTGACGACGTCGATGACCCAGGTGATGCCGTAGCGGTCCTTGAGCATGCCGTAGAGCGGGGCCCACTGCGCGGGTGCCAGCGGCTGCACGATGGTGGCGCCTTCGGAGAGCCTTTCCCAGTAGGTGGTGATCTCTTGTGTGGTCTGGCCGCGCAGGGACAGGAAGAACGCGTTCTCGCCCGGGTTCCACGGCGTTTGCGAGGGCACGTCGTAGGCCATCACGTGGAAGCCGTTGGCGGCCAGTACCTGGCCCCACATCACCTGGTCCGCCTCGGCGGGGTCTTGTACGTTCCCGGCGTCCTTGTAGGTGACGGCGGCGAGGTCGCCACCGAAAACGGACTGGTAGAACTCGAGTGCCGCGCGGGCCTGGCCACGGAAGTTCAGGTGGGTCACGGACGTGACGGCCATTATTGGGCTCCTGATCGTTGGTCGTCGTTTCTGGGCGCCGTTGTCCGGCGCGAGACAACACTCACAGGGGAAGGGGTCGGATAGTGGCCGCTTCTCCGGGCGATATCGGGTCATGCCGAAGACCTCGGATCGACAGGACCCCGCCCTGCCGGGGGCCGGGCGGCCCGGATAAGAAACGTGTGATCGCGGCAGTGTGTGCGACGGCCACCGGGCGGGGGCCGCCAAGGCCGCGCCCGCGGAGGCCGCTGGATTCAGCGTGACCGGTTGCGGGGCGGCCCTGGAACGGCGGTCACTGCGCGGTGAGCAGGGTGAGTCCGTAGACGGCCAGGACCTCGTTGATCGGCTGGTAGTAGCTGGCCCCGCCGGTGGAGCAGTTGCCGGTGCCGCCGGAGAGCACGCCCTGGGCCTGGTTGCCGGCCACGAGCGGCGCTCCGGAGTCGCCGGGCGCGGAGCAGACCGACGCGCGGATCAGGCCGGTGACCGTGCCGTCGGGGTAGTTGATGGTGGCGTTGTACTGCTGGATGGTGCCGCAGCGCGCGCCGACGGTCACCCCGAGGGAACAGGCGCTGGAACCCGGCTGCGCCTCGGTGGAGCCGGCGATCCGGATGCCGGTCGGGCGACCGACCAGGCCGACCGCCTTCAACGCCGGATCGAGAGACGCCCAAGCGTAGTCGTCGCCAGGATAGGACCAGCCTTCGACCTTGCCTATCGTGCTCGGGGGCGTGCCGTCCGGTCGGGGCTTGAGGCAGTGGCCGGCGGTGACGAATCCCTGTTTTTCGCCACGGCGCACCGTGAAGCCGATCACGCAGGTCCGGAGGCCGGTGAGGTAGAACGGGTCGCCGCCGCGGACGTCGCGGTACGGTACCGGCCGCTCGGCGGTGACCTCGACCCGTACGGCGGCGCGGTCCACGCCGCTCGCCCGCACGAACGCCTCCCCGGCAGCCGCGTCGGCGGCCAGCACCACGACATGGTTGGCCCGTACGTCCGCGTGCCAGCCGCGGATCGCCTGGCCTGGGGCCGGTGCCCGGTTGAGCGTGCCGACGATCGACTCCAGGTCGGCCAGCGACCGGCCGACGAGGACGGGCCGCGCGCCCGCCGCGGCGAGGGCACGGACGTCGGCGGCATCGGTGGTGGCGACCACCAACGCGCCGGTCTCGTCCACCCAGGAGCCACCGAAGCGGCCGGCCAAGCGAGCGCGCAGCGCGGGCGCCAGCTCGGCCGCCCGCTGTTCGCGGGCCGGCCGTTCGGCGGCCTGCGCGCGGGTCAGGCCCAGATCGCGGCCCACCTGCTCGGCCATCCCCGGCGGGTACCCGGAGGGGGCCGGCCGTGCCTGGGCGGGAGTTGCGGACAGTACGAGCGCCACCGCGGCGAGCACCAGGCCCGCGGCGGCTGGACGGTTCCTGCGCATGGCGACTCCTCACATGGCGGTGCCGCCACGGTACGGCGTGCGCCCGCGCTGGGGACCTACCGATCACGCCATCGCACGGCGCTATACACGGCCCGCCCTCACCTGCTGATCTTGCCGAGGAACACGTCCAGGACGGCGCGCAGGGGGACAACGGGATCCGGGACGTCATGATGAGCATCGACGACCCCGAGCAGGAGAGGTGTTTCGTCAGCCGCCTGTGGGAGGCCGGGGCCTTCCTCTTGGGCCGCGACACCGACGAGATCATGGCCGGATACCGGCCCACCGCCGAGGAGATCCCCAAGCTGAAGGCCGAGCCGGGCAAGGGGATCGTCGCCGCCGGCGGCACCACGTTCATGCGTTCACTGATCGAACTCGGCGTGGTCGACGAGTACCGGCTGTGCGTGCTGCCCGCCGTCGCCGGCAAGGGCGCGCCGCTGTTCCCCGTACTGGACCAGGCTCTCAACCTGCGCCTGGTCGAAAGCACCGCCTTTCCTCCGGAATCCTCGAACTGGTCTACACGCCGGCCGGCAGGTGACACCCAGCGCCTGCCCGTCCCCGGGGCCGTTCCACGCTCCGGCCAGGTCCCGCGTGCCGCTGAACCGGGCCGCCGGGTCCGAGGTCAGCCGGCCGGGAGGGGGGCTTGGCCGAGCACGCGGGCGCCGTTCGCGGCGGAGGCGCGGACCGCGGCGAACCCGGAAGCGATCATCTCCTGCTCGTAGGAGCGCAGCACCGGGATCAGCGGGCCGCCACGGGTCAGGGCGGCGGTGAGCGCCGCCGCGTCGCGGAGGGCATGGCCGGCCCCGGCCCCGGCCGCCGGGCTCATGGCGTGGGCGGCGTCTCCGAGCAGCGTGACGCGGGTGGTCTCCCACGGCGGGATGGCGTGTTCGAGCTGGAGTATTTGTGACTAGTCGCGTTTGACTACTTCTTTGCACTACTATCGCGGCTATGAGGATCGCTGTGCTGGGGGCCACCGGGCCCACGGGGGTTCAGATCGTTCGGGAGGCGGTCGCCGCCGGGTATGAGGTGACCGCTGTGGTGCGAAGGCCCGAAGCGGTGGAGGGGGAGAAGGTTCGGGTGGTGCGGGGGGATGTGCTGGAAGCGGGGTCGTTGGAAGGGGCCTTCGACGGGGTGGGGGCGGTGTTGTCCGCGGTCGGGTCGCATTCGGGGCGGAAGCCGACGTACGTCTACTCGCGCGGGATGGCGAACGTCCGGGCCGAGATGGTGGAGGCCGGGGTGCGGCGGCTGGTCGTGGTCGGGGCCGTGCCGGTGCAGACTCCGCAGGAGAGTGCGCCGCTGGATCGGTTCGTCGTCCATCCGTTGCTGCGGTCGCTGTTCGGCGGGGGTTATGACGATCTGCGCAGGATGGAGGCCGAGCTACGCGCCGGCGGCGGTGAGGTGGACTGGACGGTGCTGCGGGTGCCGAGGTTGCTCAACGGTCCGCCGCGGGGGGAGTACCGCGTCGCCGTCGAGCGGCCCTTGCGGGGTGCCCGCGACATCAGACGGGCCGACCTGGCCCGCGCCATGCTGGCGGCCATCGAGGATGCCGCACTGGTGGGGAAGGTGGCCACGGTCGCGAGGTGAGCACCGTGTTTGACTAGGCGGGCATGGTCAAGCTGAACTATTCGGGTGAACAGCGCACGGCTCTTCGTCCTCAGCATCCTGGCTCGCCGGGGGCCCATGCACGGCTACCAGATCCGGCAGGAGGCCAAGCTCGACCGCACCGAGTTGTGGACCGACATCAAGCCCGGTTCGCTGTACAACGTGCTGCACCGCATGGAGCAGGTGAACTTCGTGGAGGTCGTGCGCACTGAGCGTGGGGGCGGTGGCAACTCGCCCGAGCGCACCGTGTACGCGATCACCGACGAGGGCCGGGCGGAGCTGCTGATCCAGCGGGACGCGGCGCTGCGCGACGTCCGGGTGCGTCCTGATCCGGTGGACCTCGCGTTGCAGTACGTTCCCGACCTCAGTGAGCAGGAACTACGGGACGCGATCGACGCCCGGCGGCAGGCCCTGCTCGCCAACCTCGCGATGATGCAGCAGGAGCACCGCACCGCCCGGCCGTACCTGACCGGGCTGGAGCCGATGCTCTTCGAGCACAATCTCGCCCGCCTGCGCGCGGAGATCGCCTGGCACGAGGCGCTTCTGGAAGAACTGCCCACGTTGCTGGCCGACACCTGAACGAACGCCGCCCGACCCGGACCGGCCTCGTCCGGGTACCGGCATGCGGGAGCGGTCTGGGAGCGCCGCCCCGCGGCCGTCTCAGCGGGCGTGGGCGTCGGCCCTCATCTGACCGTTTTGCTGTTCGCGCACGGAAACGCCGCACCCGGCGCGGCCCACCTCACCGGCCTCGTGCTGGCCGCCTACGGGCTCGCACTGGTTCCGTTCGCCGGCTACCAGATCATGCTGCGCGTCTACTACGCCCTTGGCGACACGCGCACCCCGGCCCTGATCAGCGTGACGGTCTCCGCCGCTCTCCTCGTCACCAGCCTGGTCGCCGCGCGACTTCATCCGGGCACGGACATGGTCATCGCCCTCGCCGGATGCACCGCCATCGCCTACGCCTTGGGATTCGCGATCGTCGCGCAGTCGCTGCGGCGCCGCATCGGCCGCATCGATGGCCATCGCCTGCTCAGCTCTCACTCGCGCATGCTGGTGGCCGCGGTGGTCGCCGGGCTCACCGCCGCGGCGGTCGCTTCGGGCCTCAGCCCGGCTGCCGGTACGGGACCGGCCGGTTCGCTCGCCGTCGTTTGCGCCGCGACAGCCGTCGGCGCCTGTCTTTACACGGTGCTCGCCCGCCTCCTTCGGATCAGCGAGTTCACCGCCCTGACAGCCGGCTTGCGCACCACCCGTACCTGATCAAGGTCGAGGTCTCTTGGCGGGCAGGGAAGAGGCCGGCCCGAGGGGGCGGCGGCCGAGTTCGCCGCGCGGATGCTGGACCCGTACGCGGCCGACATCGCGCTGCGCATGGAGCACGTCCAGGAGGCACCGCCCGAGCTGCGGACGCACGCGTTCGCCTGCGCCTCCGAGCCCCGGGAGCTCTGGTCGCGGGACGGGGTCACGGTGGAGGCGGTCGCCGTTCACCACGAACCGGTCCGCGACGCGGTCGCCTACCGGGTCCGCACCCCCGACGGCACGGTCGTGATCTCGGGCGACACCCGCGTGTGCGACGAGGTGGAGGCGCTCAGCCGGGACGCGGACGTACTGGTCCACGAAGCGTGCCGGACCACGGCGCTGCGCGCCGCCGTCGCCGGGACCCCGTTCGAGAAGATCTTCGCCTACCACGCCGACACGGTCGCGCTCGGCGGCCTGGCGATGCGCGCCGGGGTCGGGCACCTGATGCTGACCCACCTGATCCCGGCTCCGGACGACGAGGCGGGGGAGGGCGCGTTCGAGCAGGACGTACGCCTGGGCGGCTACGCGGGCACCCTTTCCGTGGGGCGCGACCTGATGACGGCGACCATCGGCTGATCACCCGGAAAAGATCAGCCGGTCAGGTAGAGCCACTCGAAGTGGGCGCTGCCGAAGGACCGGCCGGAGGCGTCCTGCTGGGGCCGGCCGGCCACCGGTAGGCGCGGCCGATCGAGCGTCGCCGCGATGAGATCCCTGGTGAACTGATCGCCAGGACGGTGGTCCGCAGCCGTGCGGACGAGTCCGAGGTTGTGCGTCACGAACAGCAGAGCGAGCCCTTCCTCGTCCTGCAGCCGGCCGATCGGCGCCCTGGTGGACGCAGGACACGGTTCGCCTTGCTGTTGCACCTGCCGCGAATGCCGCCTGCAGGCACCACCCATCCCGGAGACGCGGTGCCGCACCGTCGCGGTCACGGTTCGGATGGGGCGCCGATCGCGTCGGCCCATGCGCGGATCTTTTCGTCGAAACCGGTGAAGTGCCTGCGCTGGAGCACGCCGCTGGGGTCGATGTGGCGTGAGCCGGAGAGGCCGAACCGGTGGAGGAGGCCGAGGACGAGTGGTCGTGCCGTCATCGTGAGGTGTGGCGACAGGCACCTGGCCAGGTCGATCGTGCGGCGCGTGGAGACGGCCTCGGAGAGCCGGTGGTCTCCTGCCGGTCCGTACGTCGAGCCGGCGTGGTTCCACACCTCCATCGCCGCGCCGGCGCCAGGGGTGATGGTCGCTTCGGCGGCGGCTTCGCCCAGGACCATGGTGCGATGGGCGAAGGCCGCCGTGAGGCGCAGCAGGGCGATCGTGATCCACGCGATCGCGCCTTCGCCGAGCACCCAGACTTCGCTGTCGTCCGTGGGGCTGTCGCGAAGTGTTCCCAGTTGCAGCGCGCCGAGCGCGGAGCCGTCCGCGTGGAGTTCGCAATAGTAAGTGGTGGCCGGTCGGCCGGGGCTTCGCGAGGGTATGAAGGTCAGCTTGTCCGCGTACGTCTCCGGCTGTTCGGATGCGATGGGGATCGGCGCCGGCCAGTCCGCGACGTGCTGTCGGAGCCATCGCCGCAGCTCATCGCCGCTCGCCGGGACGAGCTCGACCGGCGTCGGCTGGATCGGCACCGCGCCGACCACGAGCCAGGGCGACTTGCCATCGATCTGGGCGGTCGCGTCCGTGACGAGGCGCCCCAGGCGCTCGTAGTGTTCGGTCACTGTTGGTGTTCCGTGTGCATCGGGGCATTACTCCGCATCCGGTGGCAGTGGGGCGTCGTAGGTGTTGAGGACCATGGAGATCGCGGCGTACCGGGCGATCAGGAAGACGAGTTCCGCCGTGCCGCGCTCGCCGAAGCAGGCGACCGCGGAGCGGTGGAGCGCCCCTGGGAGCGTACGGAGGGCGATTGAGGAGGAGCCCGCGGAAGGGCGCAACCGCGCGATGCGCTGACGGCGTTCGCGTCGCGGGTGGCGACCGAGGCGTTCCCGTCGTCGGGCTACGCGACCTTCCGCCGGCGGCCTCCCTGGGACGGCCCGGCGCCCCGGCTGCCTGAGGCCGTGCGCGAGCGTCCGGAGCGCATGCGGGAGGAGCGCTTCGCGAAGCTCGCGGCCAAGGATGACCCGTCGGGCACGGTGAACGAGGCACAGAGCGTCGCGATCATCGCCGACGGAGTGGACGCGTTTCTACGCGCCTGCCGCTGACCGCTGACCGCGAAACTCGCCGGGGCTGACCGGGCTCGACGACACGAATCCGGATGGCCCGCCGAACCCTCAGTTCAGAACAGCTTGCGGGCGTCGGAGTCGGCCAGCAGCTCCGGGTCGGGCACCAGGGACTTACTGGCCACGTTGGCGAGCATCTGGTGCGCCATGTGGAAACCGAAGTCCTCGGCCACCAGCTTCTTCCAATGCCGCGAGAGGATGTTGTGCGTCGCCCACCTGGTGTAACGTGGCCGTTTCATGATGAACCGGGCCAGTTCCCACGCCCGGTCGAGGAGCTGCTCGCGGGGCAGCACGTCACTGACGATGCCCCATTCGAGAGCCTTGTCCGCGGGGATCGGCTTGGCCGCGTAGATGTGGTACGCCGCGCGCTTGGGGCCTATCAGCGTCTGAAGCGCCAGGCCCTGGCCGTCTCCCGGCGGCGAGCCGAGCCAGAAGTGCGGGTCCATGAAGTCGGCGTCCGGTGCCGCGAACGTGACATCGCTCATCATCGCGAACTCGGTGTGCACCCCAGGGCCGTTGACGGCGGCGATCGTCGGGATGTCGATGTTGTTGACGAAGCTCTCGATGAGCTTCCAGCCGTCGGCCATGCGCTGGTAGATGTGGTCCGGGTCCAGGTCGGAGGCGGGCTTGGGGTTGAGTCCCTTCGGGTTGCCCGTCATCCACCTGTCACCGGTGCCCGTGATGATCAGCACGTGGTTCTCGGGGTCGTTGCCGATCTCCTGCCACACGCGCGTCCACGCGTTGTGCGCGGCCGCCGTGTGGGCGTACGGGCCGTCGTTCGTGTGCAGGCGAACCTCGATGATGCCGTCCTCGCGCCTCATCCGGAAGAAGTCCGCATACCTGGCCGAGTACTCCTCGAACGCGGGCGGGGCGAGGTAGCCCTCCCAATGCTCGGCCGGATCGAATGCCATGTCACTAACCTCCAAGCGGGGCCGTCGTCACTCGACGGACTCCGCAAAAGTACACCAGTGAGTGTGGATTTCGACCCTACCCGTTCTCCTCGGAGATGAGCGGCACGGCGCGGACGGATCGCCCCTCGGCGTCCAGGATGCGTCCCAGCAGCTTGGTCATGCTCAGCACGACCGAGCGGTCCTGCATGCGCAGCGCCGGCAGTTCCTGGCCCATGTGCCATTCGAGGTCGTGCACCTCGGCCGTCGTTCGCAGCGACGCGTCGACGATCATGTTGAAGGGCCCGGCGACGAACGTGGCGGACCGAACCCCTGGAAGCGAGCGAATGCGTTCCTCCGCGGCGCCCAAGTCCTGGATGTCCAGCGAGCCGAAGTACACCGCGGAAACCGACCGGCCGGAAAGATGCCGGGAGGCGTCGCAGCGGAAGGTGATGAGCCCGGCCCCCTGCAGGCGCGACAGCCGGCGGCGCACGGACACCGGGCTGAGGCCCACCTGCTCGGCGAGCCGTTCGAACGACATCCGCCCGTCGGCGTGCAGCGCGCGGACGATGCGTAGGTCGGTCTGCTCGATGCCGTCGGCCTCGCCGGGCTGCAGCCGCGGATGGGAACCGAGGCGACGCCGCTGCTCGGGATCGAGCGCGCCCTCCCGCCAGCGGCTGGCTTCGAGGGCCGATCGGGTGATCACATGGCTGCGGACCTTCGCGATTCCCGGCACCTGGCCCACCAGGCCGAGGAGGTAGCCCGAGAGCGAGGCGAGGTGGGGCGCCTGCGCCAGCACGAGCACGTCCCTGCCGCCGCTGGTCACCTTGACGGTGGCCGCCTGCGGGTGTTCGGCGAGGGTGCGCGCCACCTCGGTGATCCGCCCCGGCGCGCAGTCGATCTCCACCAGCGCGCATGCCGGGGTCGCGCTTCCCGAGAAATGGGCGGCGACCCAGGCGACGCCCTCGGACTCCATGCGCGCCCAGCGGCGGCTCACGGTCACCGGGTCGACCCCGAGCACCTCCCCGAGCCTGCGCCAGCTCTCGCGCGGGGCCGAGCGCATGGCGTCGACGATGGCGACATCCAGCTCGTCAAAAGATGTGGTTGACATTTCCTGCAGAAACCTGGGCTCTGATGAAGATTTCCTGCGATTCGCGGCCGAATTGCAGAATCACTCTACCGTGTCGCTCGTCATGGTAGAGCGAGCGAGAACAGGTCGGCGAGTGGGACTCAACAACGGGGCCGCGCTGCGGGTCCACAACGTGCGGCTCATCGACGGCGTCAGCCCTGAAGTGGTGGACGATGCCGTGCTGGAGTGCGACGCCGACGGCCGGATCGCCTACGCGGGACCGGCGGCGCGGGCGCCCGCGGGGCACGCGGACGTCAGGACGATCGACGGCCGAGGCGGAACGTTGCTTCCTGGGCTGTTCGACTGCCACACCCACCTCGGGGTCCCCTCCGACCGGTCGCTCGTGGAAGCAGCCCTCCTGACGGACCCCGTCATGGGCCTCCTCCAGACCGCCGAACGCATGAGCCGGACACTCGCGTCCGGAATCACGTCCGTCCGGGACCTGGGCGGCCTGCCCGCCGGGTTCCGCGACGCCGTCGCCGCCGGACTGGTCACGGGGCCTCGCGTACAAACGTCGGTCGGCGTGATCAGCCACACCGGCGGGCACGCCGACGGCACCCTGCCCAGCGGAAAGAGTCTCGGCCTGGACTACTGCGAACTCGCCGATGACGTACCGGGCGTCCGCAAGGCCGCGCGGCGGATGCTGCGCGCCGGCGCCGACGTGATCAAGATCTGCACGAGCGGCGGGATCAGCAGCGCCCATGACGATCCCGATGACCAGGACCTGCTGGACGAGGAGATCGCGGCGGTCGTGGACGAGGCGCAGCGGCATGGCGGACGCCCGGTCGCCGCACACGCGCAGGGACGAGCCGGCATCCTCGCCGCGATCCGTGGCGGCGTCCGCTCGGTCGAGCACGGCTTCGGCATCGACGACGAAGGCTGCGACCTCCTCGGGGAGCGGGACGCGTTCCTCGTACCGACCCTGTCGGCGGTCTTCCAGCGGATGGACCCGAAGAAGACGGCGCCGTGGCGCTACCAGAAGAAGCTGCGCTGGAATGAGCGCGCCAAGGAGAACCTCGCCGGCGCCATCGCGCGGAAGGTGAACATCGCGGTCGGGACGGACGCCGGCATCACGCCGCACGGGCAGAACCTCTACGAGCTGTCGTACCTGGTCGAGCTGGGCATGTCGCCGATGGACGCCATCCGCGCGGCGACCTCCAACAGCGCCCGCCTGCTCGGCGTCGACGACCGGCTGGGCGTCCTGCGGCCGGGTCACCTCGCCGATATCGTGCTGTGCGCCGCGGACCCGCTCGCCGACATCCGCTCGCTCGGCGATCCCACTCGCATCACCCTCGTCGCCCAGCAGGGCGTCGTGCGCACCACCCGTCTCGACCGTTCCACCGGCGACGCGCCCAGCACAGAGAGACAGCACTCATGACCGATCTCAGCCCCCCCACCACGACCAGCAGGCCGGCGGTCGTGCTCCACGACGGATGGACACCCCGGGTCATCGGCTATGTCGCGATCCTCGTCCTCGTCAACG
Source organism: Spongiactinospora rosea (assembly GCF_003315795.1). Classification (GTDB taxonomy): domain Bacteria; phylum Actinomycetota; class Actinomycetes; order Streptosporangiales; family Streptosporangiaceae; genus Spongiactinospora; species Spongiactinospora rosea. The sequence goes on along the minus strand of NZ_QMEY01000002.1, from coordinate 161,125 downwards.
TCATGCTCGACAGCGCGATCGGGGCGCCGACGTACGTGCTCCCCGAGCTGGCGCGGGCCTTCGGCACCGATCAGTTCGCCTGGATCGGCTCGAGCGCGATGTTCGCCGGCGCCCTTTGGTCGCCGCTGCTGGGCAAGAGCGCGGACATCTACGGTAAGCGCAAGGTGCTCGTGATCGCACTGCTCGTCGCGGCGCTCGGCGGGCTCGTGTGCCTGACCGCGCCGAACCTCGGCGTGTTCGTGCTGGGACGCCTCCTGCAGGGCGCCGTCGTGGCGGCGCTGTTCCTCTCGGTCGCCATCGTCCGCGACATCTGCGCGCCGAAATTCTCCATGGTGGTCACGGGAATCGTGACGGCCGGGTCGGCCGCGTTCGGCATCGTGACGCCGTTCGTCGTGGCGCCGGCGATCGAGGCCTTCGGCTGGCAGTCCGTCTTCGTGATCTCCACCTCGTTCGCGGTCGTCGCCGCGCTGCTGGTCCGCCTGCTCGTACCCGACGGGGGGAGCCGGACGCCCGGCAAGGTCGATGTCACGGGCGCGCTCGTCCTCGCCCTCGGTGTCGCGGGCGTGCTCGGCTACATCAGCCTCGGCCAGGTCTTCGGCTGGCTGGGCGGGGTGTCGCTGCTGGTGCTCGCGGCGGGTGTCGCCGCCCTGCTGTTCTGGTCCCTGGTGCTCAGCCGCAGGCCGGAGCCCATCATCAACGTTCGTGGCATCTCCCTCGTGTTCGGGGTCATGCTGCTCGTGGTCGTCATGGGCACGGGCGCCTATCAGAGCAAGCTTCAGCTGATCAGCATGCTCCTGGAGGTCTCGCCCGAGCAGGGGCTGGGGTACGGTCTCGCCAGCCCTCTCGCGCTCGGGCTGATGTTCGGCATCCCGTCCATCGGCATCGTGCTCGGCGGTATCGGCGCCGGGGTCCTCGCCACCCGCATCGGCCCCGCGCGGTGCCTGGCGGTGGGCGTCCTGACCGGTACGGCCGGCACCGCGCTGATGCTCTTCGGCGGCGGCCCGAGCAACCTCGCCGTCGCCGTACCGGCCTCGTTCCTGCTGAGCATGACGGCCGGCAACCTCATGACCTCCGCGTTCAACCTGGCCTCGATCCTCGCCCCGAAGGCGCGGCAGGCCACGGTCTCCAGCATGGTCATGTTCATGGTCGCCATCGGCGCGGTGACGATGAACTTCGTCGGATCCGCGATCCTCGGCCAGACGGCCATCGTCGTCGACGGCGAGACGGTGAACTCGGTGACCGGCATCTACGCCTACATCGTCACCGTCGGCGCCGTGTTCGTGCTGGCCGCGATCCCGGCGGCGTTCCTGGTCCGCAAGGTGCGCGGCCAAGCCGTCGCCGCCACGGAGACCACCTCTCTCGGCCACCTCTGACGCTGTAAGGAAAATGATGATCGACTCGGCCCCCTCCAGCCCCGCACAGGCGCAGCACCCGTACAGCCCGGTTCGCGAAGCCTCCGGAGAGCTCGTTTTCATCTCCGGGCAACTGGGCCTGGCCAACGGGGCGCTCGTCGGCGGCGGCGTCGCCAAGGAGACCCGGCAGGCCGTCGCGAACCTGCGAGCCCGGCTCGCCTCGGCGGGCCTCGGCCTCAACGACGTCGCGAAGATCACGGTCTACCTGGCATCCATGTCCGACCGGAACGCCATGGACCAGGCGTACCAGCAGTTGCTGCCGGAACCGCTGCCCGCACGCACGTGCATCGCCGTCGCGGAACTGCCCTACGGGGCCCGCGTCGAGCTCGACGCGATCGCCGTACGGGGCCCGAAGCCATGACGGTCACGACTCATGACATCGTCGACGCGCAGGCCCGGATCGCCGGCGATGTCGTCCGGACACCGCTGCTCGCAGCGCCCTGGGCTCGAGGCGAGCTCTATCTGAAGGCCGAGAGCCTCCAGCCGATCGGCGCGTTCAAGATCCGCGGCGCGCTCAACGCGGTACGGCGGCTCCGCCCGGAGGCGCGGGCGCGCGGGGTGGTCACGCATTCGAGCGGGAACCACGGCCAGGCCGTCGCCTGGGCCGCGCGAGCGGCCGGGGTTCCCGCGGTCATCGTCATGCCGGAGGGCGCGGCGGAGGTCAAGGTGAACGCGACCAGGGAGCTCGGCGCCGACGTGATCTTCGCCCCCGGCGCCCGCCGCGAGCTGGTCGCCGAGGAGGTGCGGGCCGACCGCGGGATGGCGATGATCCCGCCGTTCGACCATGCCGACGTGATCGCCGGGCAGGGGACGCTCGCCCTGGAGTTCCTCGAAGAGCTCGACGAAATCGACACGGTACTGGTGCCGATCGGCGGGGGCGGGCTGATCTCCGGGGTCGGCGTGGCGGTCAAGCAGGTGTCACCAGGTACGCGGGTCATCGGCGTGGAATCGGAACTGGCCGCCGACGCGCGTGACTCCCTCGCGGCCGGCCGCCGGATCGCGTGGAACGCGGAGGACACCTCGCGCACGATCGCCGACGGGACGCGGACACCAGTGGTCGGTGAGCTGACGTTCCCGCTCATCCAGGCGACCGTCGATGAGATCGTCACGGTGAGCGAGCGCGAGATCCTGACCGCGGTCGGGGTGCTCGCCCGTCGTTCCCGTCTCGTCGTCGAGCCGAGCGGTGCCCTCGGTGTCGGCGCCTACCTCTCGGAGCCCGGCGGGTTCGGGCGAGCCGTCGCGGTCGTGTCCGGCGGCAACATCGATCCCGCCCTTCTCGCCGAAGCCCTCGCCCTTCCCGACTTGGAGGAATCACACCCATGACATACGCGAAAGCCGTCGCCGACGGCATCTGGGCGGCCGGCACGGCACGTGTCGGGTACATCCCGTCCGTGACAGTGGCGCCGATCATCAATTCCCTGGTCGCGTCGGATGACGGGGCGAACGGCGTCTCGCCGCGCGTCACGCCGCTCTCGCGGGAGGAAGAGGCGATCGGCGTGATGGGAGCGGTGGCGTTCACCGGCGAGCTCGGCGCCGTGGTCATGCAGGACAACGGCTTCGGCAACGCGCTCACGGCGCTCACGACGTTCACGCTCGCCTACCACCTGCCGCTGCTCGTCTTCGCCAACACCCGCGGCGGCCTCGGCGAGTACAACTCGATGATCCACTCCATCAGCCAGCCCGTGCCGGCCATCCTGCGCGCCGCCGGACTCCCCGTCATCGAGCTGGATCGCAGGAGCGGCCCCGAGGACTGGCGGGACGCCGTGCAGGAGGCCGGGGTGCACTCGGTCATGACGTATCGGCCCGTGATGGTCCTCGGGTCGTTCTGGAACACCGACGGGAAGGTCGCCTGATGAAGCGCATCGAAGCACTCGAAGTACTGGCGAGCCTGACGAGCCGGCATCCCGTCGTCGTGACCTGCGCGGCGACGAGCCGGGAGCTGGCGTCGGTGAAGGACAGCGACAACCACCTCTACCTCCTCGACGCGATGGGCCTGGCGGGATCGGTGGCGACCGGGCTGGCGCTCAGCGTGGGCCCGTCCGTGCCGAAGGTCGTCTGCGTCGAAGGGGACGGTTCGCTGCTCATGAACCCGAACGTCCTGCCGACCGGCGGCTACCTCGCGCCCGGCAACCTGCTCCTCGTCCTCCTCGACAACGGGGTGTACGCGTCGACCGGGGCCCTGCCGACCTACTCATCGAGAGTCGACCTGGAGAAACTGGCGGCGGCCGCGGGCTGGGTCACGCGCTCGGCCGACACCACCAGCGGGCTGAGCGCCGCCTTCAACGAACTGCTCGCCGTGCGGGAACCGGCGTTCCTGCACGCCCGTATCGAGCCGGGGAACGCCGAGGGTATCGAGAAGCTGCTGATCGACCCGGTCGCGATCACGGGCCGGTTCGCTCTCTGGCTGCGTGAGGCGGGGAACGCGGTATGACACGCGCGGACGCCGGTATCGTCACCGTCGACCCGGCATCGGGCGACGAGCTGGACTTCTACCCGTACACGACTCCCCAGGGCATCGACCGGGTGCTCGACGTCGCCGCGGCCTCGCCCTGGGAACGGTCCGGCCTGGAGGAACGCGTCACCTCGATCGAACGGCTCGGCGACCTCCTCACGGAGCGGCGGGAGCCGCTCGCGACGCTCATCACCCTTGAGATGGGCAAGCCGATCACGCAGGCGCGAGCCGAGATCGACAAGTGCGTCGCCGCCTGCCGCTACTATTCCGAGCGGCTTCCCGAGATTCTGCGGCCGGAGACCTTCGACCTAGACGGCGACACCGCGATCGTCCGGGTCATGCCGCTCGGAGTGGTGTTCGCGCTCCTCCCATGGAACTACCCGTGGTGGCAGGTGATCCGCGCGATGCTGCCTGCGATCGCGGCCGGTAACACCGTCGTGCTCAAGCACGCGGAGTCCGTCACGGGAAACGCGATGGCGATCGAGAAGGCGTTCCTGGACGCGTTCGGCCCCGGCGTCCTGCAGACCGTCGTCGTCGACCCGGCCACGGCGTCGGACATCATCGGTGACGGCCGCGTCGCCGCCGTCACCTTCACCGGCAGCGATCGTGTGGGCGCCCTTGTTGCCGCGCGCGCCGGCGCCGCGCTCAAGAAGTGCGTGCTGGAGCTCGGTGGATCTGACCCGTTCATCGTCCTGGCCGACGCGGACGTCCCCGCCGCGGCCGCCGCCGCGGTGCGATCCCGGTTCCTCAACAACGGGCAGAGCTGCATCGCGGCAAAGCGGATCCTCGTCCACCGTGACGTGCGTGACGCGTTCGTGGCGGCATTGGTCCCGTACGTTCGCGAGCTGAGCGTCGGCAACCCGGCGGACGAGACCGTTGACGTCGGGCCGCTCGCGCGCCATGACCTGCGCGACGTGCTACGTGAGCAACGCGCCCAGGCCCTGGCGGCCGGAGCCCGGGTGATCGCCCAGGCCGAAGCGCCCGAAAGTTCCCGCGGCGCGTGGTTCTCGCCGACGGTCGTCGAGGTGGACGGGCGCGACTCCGTTCTCCTCTCCGAGGAGACGTTCGGGCCGCTCGGCGTGCTCACGACGGGCGCGCACGACGACGAGCTGATCGCCATCGCCAACTCTTCACGCTACGGGCTGAGCAGCAGCCTGTGGAGCGCCGACGACGATCACGCCGCCTCCGTGAGCACGCGAATCCATACCGGGGCCGTCTTCATCAACACGATCTCCGCGACCGATCCGCGCCTTCCCACCGGCGGTGTCAAGGCCAGCGGCCATGGGCGCGAGCTGGGCAAGTGGGGGGTGTACGAGCTGGCCAACCTTCAGGCGGTGCGCATTCACACGACGTGAGAGCCTCCCCTCGCCCTGGCGCCCTCCAAAACGAGCCGGGTGGCCACGACATCACCTCGCCCCCCCACCCCGGAACCGGTCCACCTCTCCCGATCCGGCTGTACGCCGATCTGCTACGAGCCCGGCTGCCCCCGCACATCCCGCCGCCGGCCGGGCCCGACGCCCCAGCGCCCCCGACTCCGCCCCCCGGCAGCGGCACCAACGCGGCGGCGCGACTCCCGTCTTGGGGGTCGGCTTCTTCTGGTCCTGGCGGGGCTCGGATGAATGATCCGAAGATCAGGAGAATGAAGGATCGCCGATGCGGGTGCAGGTGTGGTCGCATCGCCGCCGCGTCACCGGGATTGCCCGGAAGTGTCCAGGTAATGGATGACAAGAGAAGAATGGTATACCCCGCTTGACCCGCCTCTGCGCCGGATCTAACGTCTCGAACGATAGGAAGTTTCGGGATTTCTCGTCCGAAGGGGACGGTGATGAGCGCAGATGGGTTGACGGTGGTGCGTGCGCCCGAAGGGCTTCGAGCCGCTGCGCAGGCGGTCGAGAACGGCCACTCCGTCGCCGGTGTGGCCGCGATGAGCCGCGACGACACCGGGGACGTCCTGCGCGAGGTGTGCCCGGATGCCGTCGGGGCGCTCGCTTCGGTGTCCAAGGCGTTGTCCGATGACGGGCTGGCGCTGCTCCAGGGGGTGCCGACGGACTCGGACGTCCTGCTGGCGCTGATGTGCCAATTCGTCGGCGGGCTGGTCGCGGCGACGGAGCGGCCGGTTCGCTACATCGATCATGTGACGCCGTCCGACGCGACTGATCCGCGACAGCGTCCGCACAGTCAGCGGCGCACCGCGTTGATGCCGCACACTGACCAGTCCGCGCGCGGGGAGCCTCCTCACTATCTGGTACTGGCCTGCGTCGCCAACGACGCGGAGACCGGAGGCGAATCCGTGCTGGTGCGGATCGAGCCGATCGCCCAGTGGCTCGCGGCCTCGGATCCGCGAAGCTACGACCTGCTCCAAGAGCCGGAGTTCCCGATCTTCAACGTGCCGAAGCGGGACTTCGCGATCACCGCGCCCCTGCTCACGGTGGAGGAGCGCGACGGCACCCGCCGGCACGCACTGAGGTTCCGCGACGAGGCCGTCCGCGCCGGGATGCGGGAGATGAACCGGCCCAGCGACGCGCATGTGGCGGCTTTCGAGCGGCTCTCCTCGGAGATCCACGACGAACGCTGGTGGTCGGTCCATCGCCTGGTACCCGGCGAGGTCCTCTTCCTCGACAACCGGAGGGTGCTGCACGGGCGGAAGGCGATCCTCGGCGAGCGGCATCGTGATCTCAAGCGGTTGAACGGGCGGTACTGGCCGGGAGTCGGATTCTGAATGAGCGCGAGCGACTGGACGGGCACGCAGGACGGCCGTGGCGGGACAGGGTCTCCGGGGCCGTCCAAGACGGGCGATCTCGCCGACGCACGGATACGTGATGTCCAGGTATTGAGTGTTCAGATGACCCATTTCGGGGCGGTCCGCGAGTTCGGCGGGACGGTTGAGACGGTCGAGGTCGATGACGACAACGCCCTCGTCCGGCGGGTACTGGAAGGCGCGGGAGAGGGCCGGGTGCTGGTGATCGACGCCCACGCCACCACGCGGTGCGCGATCAGCGGGCCCACCCACGTCGAGCTCGCGCTCGAACACGGCTGGTCGGGGATCATCGTCAACGGCCCCGTCCGCTATGTGCGCTGGCTCGCCGGTATGCCTTTCGGGATCATGGCCCTGGGATCACACCCCCGTCAGCCGGCCAAGACCGGTGCGGGCGTCGCCGGCCGGCCCGTACGGTTCGGTGGCGTGACGTTCATTCCCGGCTCGCACCTGTGGGCCGACGACGACGGGGTGGTGGTCGTGCCATGGCGATAGACCAGAAGCCGGCGGACGGCACCGGCCCGAGGGCCCTCGGGTCCGGTCAGGTCTACTCCCGGGTCAAGTCCTGCGGCAATACGCTGAACAGCTCAGAGGCGCGGGTCCTCGGGTACGTTCTGGCACGACCTGACCAGGTCGTCGACTCCTCGCTCGCCGAGATCGCGACCGAGATCGGGACGGCGACGTCAACGGTGGTGCGAGCGTGTCAGAGCGCCGGCTTCACCGGCTTCCAGGACCTCAAGCTGGCTCTCGCCAAGGACATCGCCCTGCGCGACGAGCAGGTGGTGCACTCGGCGGGCATCGGCGTAGAGACGAGCGCGGCCCAACTGGTCCGCCGCATCCTCTTCGCCACTGCCCAGACGCTGCGCGACGCCGTGGAGACGGTCGATGCCCTGGCCCTTGAGGGCGCGATCGAGAAGACGGTGTTCGCCTCGCGGATCCTCGTCGTCGGCAACGGCGCGTCGGCCAGTCCCGCGCAGGACGCCGCCTACCGCCTGTCCGCCCTCGGGTACTGGGCGATCGCACCGCAGGGCGCGATCGAGCAGCACCTCGCCGCGACCCGGCTGTCCAGCGGCGACGTGGCATTGCTGATCAGCCACACGGGGCGGACCATGGAGACGATCACGACGGCGCGGGAGGCGGCCAGGGCCGGCGCGGCGCTCATCTCGATCACCAGTTTCGCGGCGTCTCCCCTGGTGGAGGTCTCCGACTTCGCACTGGTGGCGGGCGGCCCGGACCAGGGCCTGCAACTGGAGGCGCTGACCAGCCGGTCGACCCATCTGGCCGTGTTCGACGCCCTGCTCGTCGGCGTCGCGGTACGGCGCGGCAGGTACTCGAAATCCGCGCTCGACCTGATGTCCCGCATCAGTGACGAGCACTCCGCCCAGACATGGAGGTAGGCGTGCGCGTTCACCTGGAGGATGAGGGAGCCAAGGTCGCCGTACTCGACATGGCCGGCACCACCGTCGAGGAGAACGGCAGCGTACCCGCGGCCGTCGAGCGGGCGCTTCGGTCGGTCGGCGTCCCGCCCGCCCCCGCGCGGCTGCGCGAGCTGCGGGGTATGCCGAAGCAGCGGATGTTCGAGCTGCTCGTCCCCGACGCGATCCGGGCTCGTGCCGCCTACGAGGAGTTCGTCCGCGCCGTCGTGGAGGCCGTCCGTTCCGGCACCGTCACGGCCAAACCCGGCGCCCTGTCGGTGTTCGGCAGGCTGCGCGCCCATGGCATCAAGATCGCGCTCATCACCGGTTTCCCTCGCGAGATACGCGACCTGGTGCTGGAGGAGCTGGGCTGGTCCGGGTTCGCCGACCTCGTGCTGTCCCCTGAGGACGTGGGCAGGGGCCGCCCCTACCCCGACCTCGTCTGGGCCGCCGCCGCGCGGCTGGAGGCCACCGGCGTGCGGTCCATCCTGGTGGCCGGCGACACGCGCAACGACCTGCTCGCCGCCTACCGTGCCGGAGTCCCGGCCGCCATCGGCGTCCTCGGCGGCGCCCACGACGAAGATGAACTCCGCCGGGTGCCGCACGCCGCCATCATCAGCGGAATCACCGACCTACCGAACGCGATCGCACTGGACTGACCGGCCGCGGAGCCGCCATGAGCGCGTATCCGCCGCCGTCCTCTTCCCCACCGTCGCCGATCCGTCCGCCCGCCGCGCCGTTCACGCGTACCGGCGTCCACTCCGCGTGCCCACGGGCCCACCACCAGGTGGGAGCCCCGGCCCGCCATCTCTGGCGTCCCGCACCTCACACCTAGGAACTCGGTCATGCACCTACTCGCCCGCACGTCACCGGAACCAGCGGGCCGGGCCGGCGCGCAGCGTCCGGAGCGAGGGCCGGTGCTCCGGTCCGCGCCCTACGGCCGCATTGAACGGCTGCTCGTCGCGCCTGCCGTGATCGGGCTGGTCGTCGCCGTCGTGATACCGGTCATGCTGGTCGTCGCGCTCGGCTTCTTCTCCTACGATCCGCTGACCGGGGCGCTCGAACCGGTCGGGACGGACAATTTCCTGCGCCTGCTGAACGGCTCCGAACTGCTGCCCGCGGCGCTGCACACGCTCGCGTACGCGGCGATGACCGTCCTTCCCATCATGCTGGCCGGACTGCTGCTGGCGCTCGGCATCAACACCGTCGCCAGGGGCCGCGGGCTCCTGCGCACGGCGTACTTCCTGCCCGTGGCGGCGACGCTCGCCGGGATGTCGGTCGTGTGGCGATGGATGTTCTACCCGGACACCGGGATCATCGACTCCTCCATCGGACGTGTCCTCGGCGTGCACGACTGGCTCAACTCGACGTCGCTCGCGCTGCCCGCCGTCGCGGTCGTCGGCTGCTGGCAGGGGGTGGGATCAACGATGATCATGTTCTTGGCCGCCCTGAGCGGTGTGCCCCGCGCTCTGCTGGAGGCGGCGACCCTCGACGGCGCCGGGCCGTGGCACCGGTTCTGGGCGGTGACCTGGCCCGCGATCGGCCCGGCCACCGTCTTCGCGCTGATCACGACGACCCGTGACTCGCTCCGGGTGTTCGACCAGGTCGCCGTGATGACGCAGGGGGACCCGCACGGCGCCAGCACCACTCTGGCGTATCTGATGTGGCAGCGCGGCATCGGCTTCTCGGACCTTGGCGGCGCGTCCGTCGTCAACGTGGTGCTGCTCGCCCTGGTGCTGCTGACCATCGTCGCGCAGGTGCGGGTCGTCGGCAGGCGCTGGGAACTGGCGGGTGCCCGGTGAGCGGCCTCGCGCCCGGCCGCTGGGCCGCGCACGCGACGCTGCTCGCCGGGGCGGTCATCGTGCTGGTGCCGTTCTACGTGATGCTGCGGGCCGCGTTCGCACCGCCGCACGAGGTGCAGGGGCTCGGGCTCGGCTTCACCCCGACCTTGGAGAACTTCCGCGTCGCGTGGAGCGGCGCGGACTGGCCCCGCTATTACCTCAACAGCGTGCTCGTCACCGGCCTGATCCTGCTCCTGCAGGTGGCGACCGCGCTCCCGGCCGGTTACGCGCTGGCGCGGCTGCGGCTGCGCGGCGGCGGCGCCGTACGCGCCCTCGTGCTCTGCTGCCTCGTCGTACCCGGCCAGATCACCGCGATCCCGGTGTACGTGGGACTGTCGCGGGCCGGTCTCGGCGACACCCTCGTAGGGCTCGTCATCCCCTTCGGCGCGTCGGCGTTCGGTGTCTACCTGTTCCGTCAGTTCATCCTGTCGATCCCGCAGAACGTCTTCGACGCGGCCCGCATGGACGGGGTCGGCCCCGTCGGCATGGTCTGGCGCGTCGTCCTGCCCAACGTCCGGCCCGCGATCCTCGCGTTCGGCGTGTTCAGCGTCACCCACCACTGGAACGACCTGTTCTGGCCGTCGGTCATCCTGCGCACGGACGTCTACGCGACCGTGCCGTTCGGGGTCGCCCGGTTCGCCGCCAACGAGAGCGGGGCCGAGTACGGGCCGCAGATGGCCGCGGCGGCGATGGCCGTCACCCCTCTCATGATCGTTTTCCTCTGCTGCCAGCGCCAGTTCCTCAGAGGGCTGGCGTTGACCACCTCGCTCGACTGATCCCGCACTTCGCCCTTCAGGGAGTCGTCCCATGCTCATCACCCGTCCGGGCCGCCGTGTCTTCGCGACCCTCCTCCTCACCGCGGCGCTCACCGCCTGCACGCCCGGCACCGAGCGCGTCGCCTCCAGCGCACGCGAGGTCGAGATCATCCTCCCGAACTTCCCGCAACTGATCACAAGTGTGGAGCGGACCCTGGACCGGGGCTTCACCGACCGCACCGGAATCAAGGTCCGGTTGATCAAGGTGGGTGATACCTCGTACACGGGAGTCGACCAGCGCGTGCAGAACGACCTGATCGCCGGGCGCGTGCCCGACCTGGTCATCACCGGGCTGAACTCGCTGCGCACCTACGCGGACGCCAAGCGGGCCACCCCGCTGGACCCGCTGATCTCCGGCGACCGGTCCTTCGACCTGGCGGACTTCTACCCCCGGCTGCTCGACCTCGGCCGCTTCGACGGAACCGTGTACGGGATCCCCTACGGCGTTTCGACCTACACCCTCTACTACAACGCCGACGTGTTCCGGAAGGCGGGACTCGACCCCGGCGAACCGCCTCGGACGTTCTCGGAGCTGCGCGAGGCGGCCGCGGCCATCAAGTCATCGCGGTCCGCGCCCAACGGCGTCGTCATCCGCTCCGACCACATCGGCTCCTACGGCTTCCAGAACTTCCTCGGGTCCGGCGGCGGCGGCTTCATGAACCCCGAAGAGACCCAGGTCGCGTTCAACTCCTCGGCGGGTGCCTCGATCGTGACGTTCTGGGCTGATCTGCGGCGCCGCGGCCACGGGCGTACGTTGCCCAACCAGCAGGCCGGCGACGCGTTCACCCGGGGCGACGCCGGCATGGTGCTGCAGTCGTCCTCCTACAGCGCCACTCTGCGCGCACAGGTCACGTTCGACGTCCGCAGCGCGCCGTTCCCGATCCCCGACGGCGGCACGCGCAGGGCGGTCGCCGGGGGCGCCGCCATCGCGAGCTTCACCGCCGACCGGGCCCGGCTCCAGGACCAGTGGACCGTCATCAAGGAGCTGGTCGGCCCCCGCGGCGTCACGAACCTCGTGAACGCCAGCGGATTCGCCCCGATCAACAAGAAGGCCGCGACCGACCCCCGATATCTGGGCGGGTACCTCGAACGAAACCCGCTGGCCAAGCCGGCATGGGACCAGATGGCCCATCTGGTCCCCTGGTACCAGTTCCCCGGCACGCACAACGTCGAGATCGCCAAGAGCATGACCGACCAGATCAACGGTGCCATAGCCGGTGACCGGACGCCGCGGGCCGCGCTCGACGAGGCGGCCGCGACGGTCAGCGAGCTGATCAAATGACATCTCGCACGGCCGGCGCCGAGCCGGTCACGAACCCGCCGGCGATGTCCGGGAACTCGGTCGAATGCCGGGCGATCCGCAAGGTCTACCCCGACGGCACGGAGGCGCTGCGCGACGTCAGCCTCTTCTTCCCCGCCGGAAAGATCAGCGTGCTGCTGGGGGCCTCCGGGTGCGGCAAGACGACGCTGCTGCGCTCGATCGCCGGGCTGAGCGACGTCACCGATGGCACGATCCACATCGGGGACGCCGACGTGACCCGCGGATCCCCGCTGTCACGAGGGGTCGCCATGGTCTTCCAGGGCTCGGCGCTCTATCCGGACAAGACCGCGTACAAGAACATCGAGTTCCCCCTGCGGATGGCCCGGGTGCCGAGGGCGGAACGGCGGCGCCGGGTACACGAGGTCGCCGAGCTGCTCGATGTCACCCATCTCCTCGAACGCAGGCCGGGCGAACTTTCCGGCGGTCAGCGGCAGCGCGTCGGCATCGGGCGGGCGCTCGTCCGCCGCCCCGGTGTGGTCCTCATGGACGAGCCGTTCTCCGCGCTCGACGCCGAGCTGCGCACACGTATGCGGACCGAGTTGCTCGCGCTCCAGCGAGAGATCAACATGACCATCGTGTACGTCACGCACGACCAGGCCGAGGCGCTCAGCCTCGCCGACCGCCTGGTCGTGCTGTGCGACGGCGCGGTCGAGCAGGCCGGAGAGCCGGAGGCGGTGTTCAGGAAGCCGCGGACCGGCTACGTGGCACGGTTTCTCGGAGCGATGAACATGCTCCCGTCCGGGCTCGTATCCGAAGCCGTGCTCCGCGAGCGCGGGCTCACGGGACGGGACCTGACCATCGGATTCCGGGCCGAGGACATCCGGCCGGGCCCCCCGGGCGGGCCCGGCGACATCGACCTCGCCGGGACGCCGACGGTGACCGAGCTCCTCGGCAGGGAGCGGCTGGTCCACTTCGCCCACAAAGGCCAGACGCTCCGCGCCCGGGTACACGCCGACGACCCGGTCACCGATCCGATGCCCCTGCACATCCGTCGCGACCACCTGCACTTCTTCGACACGGCCGACCAGCGGGTCGAGCCCCGCTCATGAGCGACGACGTCACCGAACTCGCCCACAAGCTGCTCGCTGCCGGTATCCAGACCCGCGAGGGCGGACGGGACCACGAGCGCATCGCCAACAGCATCTGAATGCCCAAGCTCTCGCCATCCGTGCGCAGAGGCTCCACAGGAAGAGTTCCTCAGCCATTGCCGGCACGCGCGTTGTCGAGCGGTCAGGTCGGCGACCCTCATTCGCCGAGCCTGTCGGGAACACGACCGGCTGAAGCGCCGGAAACAGCGACCAAGGGAGAATAGGTGCGGTTGGGAAGGCAGGTAGCCGAGCGGGCACAGGCCCCGTTGATCACGTAGATGCTGACGCCCTGTGATCACCGAGGAGACCTGTGCCCACGCTTCCATCATGGCTGACCGAGCCGATCTGGGACCGATTCGCGATCCTGCTGCCCGAGCGGCCGGAATACCACCCGGCCCGGCTTCAAGGCCATGGCCGACCAGACCGCGAAGCAGATGGCCAACCGGGCGCGGATCGACCGCGCCACCCAGGCCATCGAGCAGCATCTGGAGCCGGCCGCGCCGGCGCTGCGGCAGTTGTGACCACCAGAAAGCTGATGATCGCCACCGGGCTGAGCGCCAATTACGTCCGCAAGGGCCTGCAATGGGTCAAGGACAAGGCGGCCTTGGAGTACCTGACCCCGCTCACCTGGACCCCGAAGGAGGGCCATCGGTTTTCCGCCGACCCCGCCGCGCGTGGACGTATTCGCGCAGTCATGCGGCTTGGTCGAAGAGGCTGGAGTACTGGGCAGCAGGGCCGCGGCCAGTGCGATTCCCAAGGCTTTTGTGATCACGCCTTAAGCTTCGCTTCGCACGCTTCGGGTTTCTTCGGCCTCGTGAAGGATCCTCCATAGGAGCCTGCTCCCAGAGCCGCCTACGACCGTGAGACGATCTCGGCGCTACACCCCTCATGGCAAAGGCCGGCGCCTCGCGACGATCGGGCGCATGTTCGGTATCGGCCTGAAAATGCCGCTCGCGCCCTCCGGCCCCATTCCCGGCATTCAGGAGTCGCGTGCAAGCCCTACCACGCCCGGGGTGGGTAGTACGCCTGGACCCGCATGCAGAATTGCCAGCTACTGACCCAAACCGCATGATCACGGGCGTCCCATCAGGTTATGACACAGGCACTCAGCTTGTCTTTTAACCTCTGATCTTCGCATTTGCCCTGGTAGGCGAAACGGGGGTCTGTCCAGTAATCGGTGGTAGCGCTGAGTGCTCGCCTGCCAGGCTGGGTCGTGCCGAAGATCGACAGACCCTTGCCGCATCATAGCCCTGGCTGTGGGCTGGGACGTTGGCGGAGGTCTTGACGCTTTGGGCGTCGATCACGCACGCGGTGGGCTCGGGTTCGCGGCCCGCGGTGGTACGCAGGGAGCGGCGGAGCAGGCTGGACAGCCGGTCGAAGACGCCGTCGGTCTGCCCAGTGGGCGAAGTAGGCGTAGACGGTGCGCTAGGGCGGGTAGTCGTACGGAAGGTGGCGCCAGGGGATGCCGGTGCGGTCGACGTAGAGGATGGCATTGAGGATGGTGCGCAGGTCGTGCTCAGGTGGCCGGCCGATGGGCAGGGCACCGGTGCGGTGTTCGGCGCGCCAAGCGGTCAGGACGGGTTCGATGAGGGCCCATCGGGCGTCGGACAGATCGCTGGGGTACGGTCGGTACGGTCGCGGTTTGGTCATGTCTTCGGGATACTGCCGGGCGAGGTGGCCGGCCAGACGGCTGTTCGGCCGTCGATCAAACGTGGGCGAAGCACCGCGCTTCGGGATGAGACAGGGATCTTTCGGCACCAGACGGGCGTATCGCCGGTACGGGAATCGCTGATTCGGTGTCAGTAAAGCCGAAACGCATAGGAAACGGACAGTCGCATCGGCGGGACAAAGCTCGCTATACGGTACCGATACGGCCTAAACGCCCACTCGGTGGGCGTTTAATCCTGTCCGCTTCCGAGTGCAAGTGCCGTTGCCCGGCGTGGTGCTGGTATTTGTACACCCGCACCCAATCGCGCAAGTGATATCGTGGATCCCGAACTCACGGGCCACCTTGACGACGGTGCGGTTACCCTCCGAGGCGGCACGGAAAGCCTGGTCTTTGAGCTCCTGGGGGTGAACCTCTTATGAACACACTTGGCCACTTCCTGCCCTTCCGGATTGTCTATATGCCTATGTGGCTGCTGTCCGGAACCTTCGGGCACCTTACACCTTGCGCTGCAGGTCGATCACATCGCGAAAACGTCACTCATGGCCTTGATTGAGGGCGAGTTTCAGCTATAAAGTGAATCCGATTAAAGGCGAGCCTGAGGAATTGGAGCGCATGGAACTCAAACTGAAGGGCAAGACTGCGCTGGTCACTGGCGCCAGCAGGGGTATTGGCCTCGAGATAGTTCAGGCGCTGGCCGAGGAGGGAGTGCAGGTCGCCGCCTGTGCTCGCACGGCCAGTGAGCCGTTGTCCGAAGCGACATCGTTGACACGGCAGGTGGACCTGACCTCGCCGGCGCAGGCGACGGAACTGGTGAATTGGGCGCTCGGTGAGCTGGGCGGCATCGATATTCTGGTCAACAACGTCGGCGCCTCGCCCGCTCGCACCGACGGATTCCTTGCGATCAGCGACGACGACTGGCAGCACGCGTTCGAACTGAACTTCTTCAGTGCGGTGCGCACCACCCGTGCGGCCCTGCCGAGCCTGCTCGAACGTCGGGGGACCATCATCAACATCGGTACGGTCAACTCCCGGCTGCCGTTGCCCAGGCTGATGGACTACTCGGCCGCCAAAGCCGCACTGGCCAGCTTCGGCAAGTCGCTCGCCGACGAGGTGGGCGAAGCGGGCGTCCGGGTGAACACCATCTCACCGGGGCCGACGCGAACGGCAGTATGGACGGCGTCCGACGGGATGGCGGCCGGACTGGCCAAGAGCGCGGGGATGGACCACGACGAGTTCCTCGCGCAGGTACCCGCGATGACCGGAATGAACACCGGCCGGTTCACGGACCCGGCGGAGATGGCCGTGCTCGTGGTGCTGCTGGCTTCCGGTCGAGTGCCCAACATGAACGGCTCAGATCTGGTACTCGACGGCGGAATGCTCAAACAACTCTGATCTGGCCGCGCTAGACCCGAGTCGCACTCTGGACCCGAGTCGCACTGGGGGCGGGAGCACAATCAGTTGTTTTCCCGCCGCCATGCCATCCACCGGGAGCTGTTCCGCGCCACCGAATGCGTCGCGAATGAGCCGATATTCGACTGATGCCGCTGAAATGCAGCTTGATCACCAGCTTTAGCATCCCCGGGCACTACCTATGAAGTAGGCAATTGAAGCGGCTCCTATTCGGATTTGATAGACACCCGAAGGGTCGTTGTCCAAGCCCTTAACGGCGCTGGCATTCCAGCGCGTCTTATCGGCGAAGGAAACGGGATTTTCATCATCGTTTCGCCGAGCGTCGGTCTCCCGCTTTAATGTTGGATGGCTGGCTCATGCACTTCGATAGCTTGCGAATTGAAGGAGAGGCATGGCCAGGCACGTGTTGATTGCGAATATCGACAAGCCATCGGCCGTCTACGGCGTTCACGGCGCGGATGGCGCGTCCGAGTGGAAGTGCTTCGCCCGGCGCGACAACCTGTTCGGATCGTGGGAGGCCATCGAGTGGGCCGCACTTCCTCCGCGCGGGATCAGTGGCGCACACATCCACACCCGCACCGAGGAGCTGTACTTCATCATCTCCGGCACCGGGGTCATGCTCCTCGATGGCCACGAACACCCGGTCAAGGGTGGTGACCTGATCCTTAACGGCCTCGGTACCCGGCACGGCTTGCGGAACGTGGGCGATGACCGATTGGAGTGGCTGGTCATCGAAGTGTTGGGACCGCCAATGACAACCGTCTATTCCAACCATCAGAAACAGGTCGACAGTAGGGGGCAACGATGAGCAACGCCGTAGTGATCAACCTCCGCGAGGTGCGGGAGGTCGACGCCGGGGACTTTCTCAGCGGCCCGCTCGGGCGCATCCGCCTGCCGCAGCTCCAGCCCGGTCAGCAGGAGACACTGATCGCCGAAGACCACGAACACACCCTGTTCACCGTGCGGGGTGACGGGCACGCGATCTCCGGATCGGCGACCGTCCCGCTGCGCTCCGGCGTGGCGCTCACCTTGCCGCTGGGCAGCAAGGTCACCGTCGAGGCGGGTGGCGAAGGGCTCGAACTGTTCATCGCCAGTCTCGCCACCCCACAGGCCGCAGCGGCGGCCCAGTGATCGTCACCCACACCGAAAGCCTGAGCCAGGCGGCGGACGGCGGCGCTTGGCGCTGTCTGGCTCGGCGCGGCATGCTGCACAGCGAATGCGAGGCCATCGACTACCTCCGGCTGCCGCCGGGCGCCCTGCGGGACGGGCGCGGCCGCGAGGGCGTCGAAGCGATCTGGTTCGTCCTCAATGGACAGGGACGGTTCGTTGACGGTACGGACCGGTCCTTTCCGTTGCGCCCCGGGGATCTGCTGTTCTCAACTGGGGGGAGTCGCGGGTCGGTGCACAACGATTCCACCGGTCAGCTCGAACTGCTCTCGCTCGCGTTGCTGCCCGCCGCGGTGACCGACAGGCTTCCGCTGCGGAGCCCGGTGGCGCCGTGGCCGCTGGTCGGAGACGGGCATGAGTGACCGGCTGGTGGTCACCACATTGGACGAACCGTCCGAGGTCTATGAGATGCACGGCGGCGAAAGGGTCGCCCGGTGGAAGTGCCTCGCCAGGCGGAACAATCTGTTCGGGCCGTGGGAGGCGGTGGAGTGTTCCTCTCTGCCACCGGGCGCGGCCAGCGGTGTACACCTGCACAGCCGGACCGAGCAGTTCGACTACGTCGTGGCCGGCTCCGGTGTTATGACGATCAACGGCACGGACCACCAGGTCGCCGCCGGTGACCTGATCACGACCTGTCTCGGCACCCGGCACGGCATCCGCAACACCGGCACCGAGGACCTGGTCTGGCTGGTCATCGAGGTGTCCGGCCCGGGAATGGCCGACGGCGTACCGGATCGGGGCGCCGACGGTGTCCGCGCCGAGGTGACCGACCTCCGCGGAGTCCGCGACGTCAACGCTCTGGACTATCTCGCCGGACCGTTACGCCGGGCTCGGCTGGTGCGCCTCGATCCGTCCGAGACCGAGTCGCTGGTGGCCGATGAGTGGGAGCACGTGCTCTTCACGCTGACCGGGACCGGGACCGCGAGGACAACGTCCACCACCGTTCCGCTGCGCAAGGGAGTGTCGGTGGGAGTGCCGTTCCTCGGCGCGGTCGCGATCGAGGGCGGCCCGGACGGACTGGAGTTCTTCGTGGTGAGCCTTGTCGTCCCAGCGAGCGCGGGCAGTGCGAAATGATCGTTTCCAGCACACACGACGGCCTCACCCAGACCTTCGATGGCAGCTTCGGCAACGCTTTGTGGCGGTGCCTCGGCCGCCGGGGAATGTTGTTCAGCGAGTGCGAATCCTTCGACTACGTCCAACTCGCACCCGAGTCCGTCCTCGACGAACGCGGCCGAGGCGACATCGAGGAAGCATGGTTCGTCCTGCGCGGCAACGGCGAGTTCATCGAGGACGGGAAAGATCCGCTGCCCGTCGAGGAAGGCCGGCTGGTCCTCCTCTCCCACGGGACCGGTGGCCGGTGGCGCGCTTGCGAGAACTCCCCGTTGGAACTGCTGGTTCTGGCCCTGATGCCCGCTTCCGTGAGCCGGCGGCTCCCGGAGCGCACGCCTGCCGAATGACAAGAGAAGGGAGGATCAGGTGAGCGACCAACACATCGAGGTCGACGTGCTCGTAGTCGGTTCCGGGCCGGTGGGCGCCACGTTCGCGCGCACGCTCGTCGACGGCGGCCGCGGCGTCATGATGGTCGATGCCGGGCCACAGCTCTCCCGCCGCCCTGGCGAGCACCTGAAGAACCATCTCGCGTACCAGCACAGCCACGAACGGTTCGGCGCGTTGATCCGCGGGCACCTGCACCCGTTGTCGCCGCCCGCCCGCGTCGCGGGTCTGTCCGACCAGCTGATCAGTTTGGACGCGGGCGTCGCCACCTACGCGGTCGGGGGCATGGCCACCCACTGGACGGGGGTGACTCCCCGGCACCACCCGACCGTCGAGCGGTCCCAAGCCATCCCCGCGACCGAATGGGACACGCTTTATGGCCACGCCGAGGCGCTGCTCAACACGCGCACCGACCTGACCGAAAACGCGATCTCCCATCAGGTCGTGTTGGACGCGCTCACCGCCGAGTACGCGGAGCTGGCCGACCCGTACGGCGTCCAACCTCTCCCGATGGCCGCGCAACGCCGCACGGACAACCCCCGGCTGGTGCGCTGGACCGGAATGGACACCATCCTCGGGCCGCTCGCCGACGGCGACACGGACGCGTTCCTCCTGCGCGAGCAGCACCAGTGCACGCGACTCGTGCCGGCGACGGACGGATCGCGAATCGAGTACGCCGAGATCGTTGACCACATCACCTGCCGGACGGTCAAGGTCGAGGCGAGCACGTACGTGGTCGCCTGCGGGGCCGTGCTCACCCCGCAGTTGCTCTACGCCTCCGGTATCCGCCCGCCATCGCTCGGCCGCTACCTCACCGAGCAGCCGGTCGCCTTCTGCCAGGTGCTGCTCCGGGACGACGCGGTGCCCATCCCGCTGGACGACCTCGACCCCAACGTATGGATCCCGGTGTCGCCGGGCCGCCCGTGGCACTGCCAGATCCACCGCGATCTGCCCTACGACGACATGGTGACGGACCCGGACGTCGACACCCGGCTGGTGGTCGACCTGCGTTGGTTCGGACTCGTCGACCCGAGGCCGGAGAACCGGGTGTGCTTCTCCGACACCACGGCGGACGTCTGGGGCATGCCGGAGGCGGGCTTCGAGTTCTCCCTCAGCGAGGACGACCGTGCGCGGCAGCACCGGATGATGGCGGACCTGCGACGGGCCGCCGCCTCGCTCGGCCGGTACCTGCCCGGATCCGAGCCGCGATTCATCCTTCCCACGCTGCCGTTGCACATCGCGGGGACCGTGCGGATGGGATCCGACCCGGACACCAGCGTGGTCGATCCCCATTCCCGGGTCTGGGGCGTCGAGAACCTCTACCTAGGCGGCAACGGCCTCATCCCGACGGGCACCGCGAGCAACCCGACGCTGACCAGCGTGGCGATGGCGCTGCGGGCAGCGAACGGGATTCTCGCCTCGAGGAAACAACCTTCGACAGAAAGGCGCGCGCATGAGCGGCCCGGGATACTTGTTCCTCGGTGACGAAGAGAAAGCGCTGGTCAATCAGGCGCTGGACGCACGGCAGCTGAACCGATACCGCTTCGACGAAGCGGCCGGACCCTCCATGGTCTACACACTCGAGCGCGAGTTCGAGGAGCGCACGGGTACCCGCCACTGCCTCGCTGTCAACAGTTGCACGTCCGCGTTGCTCACCGCGCTGGTGGCGCTCGGCGTCGGTCCCGGTGACGAGGTGATCGCCCCTGGCTACACGTTCATCGCGTCCATCGCAGCGATCGTCCACCGGGGTGCCGTCCCCGTTCTCGCCGAGATCGACGAGTCCCTCACCCTCGATCCGGAGGATGTGCGGCGCCGGATCACCCCCGCGACGAAAGCCATCGTCGCGGTGCACATGCTGGGCGCTCCGGCCGCGATGGACGAGCTGCGGCGGATCGCGGACGAGCACGGCCTGTTCCTGATCGAGGACGCCGCCCAGGCCTGCGGCGGCCTGTACCGAAACCGTGCGCTGGGCACCATCGGGGACGCAGGGGCCTTCTCGCTCAACCTGTTCAAGATCATCACCAGCGGCGACGGTGGTCTGCTCACGATCGCGGACGACAAGGCGTACGAGCGCGCTTTCGCCTTCCACGATCATGGGTTCAAACCGCTGCGTCAAGGCCTCGCCGACGCCGACTCGCTGTTCGGGATGAACCTGCGGATGCACGAACTCAGCGGTGCCGTGGCACTCGGCCAGCTCCGCAAGATCGACGACATACTGGGGACGCTCCGCAAGCAGAAGACGGCCCTTGTGGAGGCGATCGGCGATCTGCCGGGCGTGACGCGCCGGCGTCTCAACGACCCGGACGGGGAATGCTTTTCCTTCCTGGTCCTGCAATTCGAGTCCGTCGAGGCGGCGCGCGCGGTGGCCGACAAGCTCGGCACGTCCACGCTCATCGACTCGGGCCGCCACTACTACGGGAACATGCCCCAGCTGCTCGCACGCCGGACACCCACCGCCTCGGAACATCCCTTCGCCTGTCCGGCCCACCCCACCGACCGGCGATACGAACCGAACATGCTCCCCCGTACCGACGACATCCTCGGCCGGTCGATCACGGTGTCGGTTGGGGTGGACGACGCCTATATCGGTTCCGGATTCGGCATCAACCTGTTCTCGTCATCCGACGACATCGCGGCCGTGGCCGGTGCCGTGCAGTCAGCTGTCAACGAAGTGGTTGCGAGGACATGAACACACACGCGACGGAAACCCCGCTGACGGAAACACCCGCCCCGGCCCCCCGGTGGCGGGTCCAGGCCGAGCAGCCCATCACCTACGAGGTCCTGATGACGGACGGAGTGCTGGACCCGTCCAATCCGGCACTGGTCGAGGCGGGCACCACCATCCGCACCGACCGCGTCCGCCGGTTCATCGTGATAGACGCCAATGTGCACAAGCTCTACGGCGACGCCCTCCGCGAGTATCTGGGGCATCACAACTGTGAGTACCGCCTGTGCGTGCTGTCGTCCTCCGAAAAGGTCAAGACGATGGAGTCGGTGTTCACCGTTGTGAAAGAACTCGACTCGTTCGGCATCTCACGCAGGCATGAGCCGATCATCGCCATCGGTGGTGGAATCCTGCTGGACATCGTGGGCCTGGCCGCCAGCATGTACCGGCGCAGCACCCCTTACGTCCGGGTCCCGACCTCCCTCATCGGGCTGGTCGACGCCGGAGTCGGCATCAAGACCGGGGTGAACTTCGGCAGCCACAAGAACCGGCTCGGCACGTACTTCGCGCCGGCCGTCGCGTTGCTGGACCGTGGTTTCCTCGCTTCTCTGGAAGATCGGCACATCAGCAACGGCCTCGCGGAGATCCTCAAGATCGCGCTGATCAAGGACGCGACGTTGTTCCGGCTGCTGGAGGACCACGCCGAACTACTGCTCGCCGAGCGGCTCACCGGCCAGACGCAGACCGGCGACATCGTGGCGAGACAGGTCTTCAGCCGCGCGGTGGGCGGCATGCTGGAGGAGCTGGAACCGAACCTGTGGGAGAAGCAACTGGAACGGCTGGTCGATTACGGCCACTCGTTCAGCCCCACCCTGGAAATGCGGGCCCTTCCCGCGCTCCTGCACGGCGAGGCCGTCACCGTCGACATGGCACTCACCACGGTGCTGGCCGAGGAACGCGGTCTGGTGTCCACACAGGACCGTGAACGGATCTTCGCCTTGATGCGCAGGCTCCGCCTGCCTGTCTCGCACCCGTTGCTGGAAGCCGGTCTGCTGGAGCCCGCACTGCGGGAGACCACCCGGCACCGGGACGGGCTGCAACGGATGCCGATCCCAGTCGGCATCGGCGGTGCCTGCTTCCTCAACGACCTCACCGTCGCCGAACTCGCCCGTGCGGCCGATCTCCTGCGCGAACTGGACGAGGACCTGGTCATCACCGATGTCCACGACGGGGACGAGTCTGCCGGGAACCGGGTGATCCGTCGGGACGGGATGAGCCGCACCTGGGAGGTCATCACCTGGTCGTCGCTGGCGCCCGGCGCCGTCCGGGAGGAAGTCGTGCAGAGCGGTACGGACAAGTTCTGCTTTGTCCTCGTCGGCGCGGGCGAACTGCACGTCGACGAGGTCCCGCACGAAGTGCGCCCCGGCTACCTGGTCGCAACCCGAGCCGGTGCCGTGCACCGGTTCGTGAACCAGGGAACGGAAAACCTGTGCTGGCTGGATATCGAGGTATCCGGTCCGCCCGGCGCGGCGTCCCTGTCCGCGGACGTATCGGCGCCGGAGGTCGTCGCGTGACCCCCAAGCGTGGCATCCCCGGGGCGACCGCGGTGCACCACGTCGCCTACACGGTGCCAGACCTGGACCAGGCCGTCGAGTTCTTCATCGAGGTCATCGGCGCGGATCTGGCTTACCTCCAGGATTCGGTGCGGGACCCCGAGGGGGACTGGATGACCCGCAAGCTCGATGTAGACGCCGCGGCCACCGCCCGGATCGCCATGCTGCGGCTGGGACCGGTGAGCAACCTGGAGCTTTTCGAGTACACCGCACCGGATCAGCGCAGGCAGCTTCCCCGCAACAGTGACTGGGGTGGACACCACCTGGCGATCCATGTCGCGGACGTCGACGCCGCCGCAGCGTACTTGCGCGCCCAGCCGGGCGTCCGGGTGCTCGGCGACCCGGAGACCATCACGGACGGCCCCATCGCCGGCGACCGCTGGGTGTACTTCGTGACGCCGTGGGGGATGCAGATGGAATTGATCAACCTTCCCCCGGGGCTGCCGTACGAGCAGCGGACGGATGTGCGGCTGTATCTGCCGCAATCGCCCTGGTCCTCTTGCCAGGAGCGTCATGAGTGAGCAAGTGAACGAGTCCTCCGTGCAGTCGGCGCTCGTCCCGGCGGGCGAGGGGGAGTCGATCTGGTTCGACGGCAATGTCTACACCGTCAAGATCAGCGGCGACGCGACCAACGGCGCGTTGTCGGTCCTGGAGTCCTCGATCCCGCCGGGGAACGGCCCGCCGCTGCACATTCACACCGAGTCGGACGAGGTGTTCCACGTACTGTCCGGCCAACTGGAATTCCAGGTCGGTGCCGCGAAGTTCACCGGCAAGGCCGGGGATTACGTCTTCGTTCCCCACGGCACCCCGCACTGCTTCAAGAACGTCGGCGTGCACGTCGCTCATACGATCTTCGCGTACACCCCTGCCGGGTTCGAAAAGTTCTTCCAGGAGTCGGGTGATCCGGCGGTGCCGAACATGCCGATCCCGCAATGGAGTCCTGAAAGGTTCGAACGGGCGGTGGCGATCGCCCCGCGTTTCGGGTGGGAGGGGCCGAAGACCAAATAGAGGGTCCTCACCATTACCTCTCCTGCGAAACAAAGGATGTCAGCGCGATGACCGACAAGTTCATAGGACACGATCGGCGCAGTTTTCTGGTCGGTGCCGGCGGGGCGGCGGTGGCCGTCGGCTTGCCGCAGGTCGCGGCGGCGGCCACCGATGCCCCGGCCGGGCAGTCGACCGGCTCCGTAGTGGTCCGGCCCGGCGATACGAGATATCAGGACTTGGTCCGTGGCACGAATCAGCGGTGGGTCGGCAAGCCGGACAGAGTGCACGTGGCCCGGTCGACCGCGGACGTGGTCGCCGCCGTACAGCTCGCGGTCGACCAGGGGAAGCGGCTGACCGTGCAGGGCGGTGGGCATTGCTACGAGGACTTCGTGTTCAACTCGGACGTCGAAGTGGTGATCAACCTGTCCGAACTCGACCAGGTCGCATTCGACCCTGCGATGCGCGCATTCGCGGTCGGCGGAGGCGCGACCCTGCTGGACGTCTACGAGAAGCTGTACCGGATCTGGGGCGTGACCATCCCGGCAGGCCAGTGCGCCACGGTCGGCGTCGGCGGACACATCAGTGGCGGCGGATGGGGTCTCTTGTGCCGGGAACTCGGCTTGAGCGTTGACCACCTGCACGCCGTCGAAGTCGTCTGGGTCGACGCCAACGGCAAGGCACGTGCGGTGATCGCGACCTCGAACGCCGGGGACGTGAACCGGGAGCTGTGGTGGGCGAATACCGGTGGCGGCGGCGGTAACTTCGGTGTGGTCACCCGGTATTGGTTCCGGACCAAGGACGCGACCGGCACCGACCCGGGCAGGCTGCTGCCTCGCCCGCCGGCCGACGTGCTGCTCGCGGCGATCTCGTGGCCATGGGAAACGTTGACGGAGAAAGACTTCACCACCATCGCCGCCAACTTCGGCGACTGGCACGTGCGGCACGCGGCGCCGGGAGCACCGCAGGCCGCCTTATTCAGCTACCTCAACCTCAGTCACCGGTCCAACGGTCAAATCGGGTTGCTGACGCAGGTAACCGGTAACGCGAAGAACGCCGAGGAGCTGTACGCGGACTTCCTCGCCGACGTGACCCGCGGGGTGACCCTGCGGCACGGCGCGTTGACCAAGGCGATGGGTGAGTTCGCTCCCGCACCGGAATTCGAGACGCCGCAACGCTTACCGTGGCTGCAGGCGACCCGGTACCTCGGTGCGGCCAACCCGATCCTCGCCGACCCGACGCTACGTGGTGACTTCAAGTCGGCCTTCAACCGTGCCCGTTACACCGATGAGCAGATCGCTGTGTGGTACAAGCACCTGTCTCGAACGGACTTCCACAACCCACGGGCGATGCTCATGGTCAGCAGCTACGGAGGCAAGGTCAACTCGGTCGGCCAGAGCGACACCGCGTTCGCGCACCGCGACTCGGCGTTCAAGGTCCTGTACCTGTCCTACTGGAATGACAAGGCGGACGACGCCGCGAACATCCGCTGGCTGAGGGACTTCTACTACGAGGCATATGCCGGGACCGGCGGCGTTCCGGTTCCCGACGCGGTCACCGATGGCTGTTACCTCAACTACCCCGACATCGACCTGAACGACCCGTCGTTCAACCGGTCCGGCGTCGCGTGGCACACGTTGTACTACAAGGACAACTACCGCAGGCTGCAGGCCGCGAAGGCGGCGTACGACCCACGTAACGTGTTTTGGCACAGCCAGTCGGTCCGGCTGCCGTGAAGACCGCGATGGACATCGTGGTGGAGCGGGACGTCGCCGTTCCCATGCGGGACGGCACGGTCCTGCGGGCGGACGTCTACCGTCCGCCCGGCGGCCCGTATCCCGTGCTGGTGCAGCGGACGCCGTACGGCAAAGAGGTCGCGCAGACCGTCGTGTACCGGCATCCGTCCTGGTACGCCAGACGCGGGTACATCGTTGTCGTGCAGGACACCAGGGGCCGGTTCGGCTCGGGGGGCGTGTTCGATCCGTTCCGGCACGAGGCGGCGGACGGTGCGGACACCGTCCGCTGGGCGGCCCGGCTCGCCGGCGGCACCGGGCAGGTCGCGACGTACGGCTTCTCGTACGCCGGTGCGGCGCAGCTCCTGGCGGCGACCGAACAACCGGAGGGGCTGGTGTGCACGGCGCCCGGGTTCACCTCCAGCGACTTCTACGAGGGCTGGACCTACACCGGAGGTGCGCTGAACCTCGCCTTCGTGCTGTCGTGGACCTTGCAGATGCTGGGTAGCCAGGACGCGGTACGCGACGGCAGGCACACGGAAGCACTGGCCGTGGCGAAGGCCGCGGGCGAACTGCCGGGTGCGTTCGGCCGGCGGCCGCTCGCGGAGTTCGAGGAGCTGCGCAAGGCCGGCATCGATTACTTCTTCGACTGGCTGGAGCACGACACCTGGGATGAGTACTGGCAGGCGGTGTCGGTGCGTGCCCGCTACGACCGGATCATCGTGCCGCAACTGCACTTCGGCGGCTGGTACGACACCTTCGTCGAGGGCACGCTGGAGAACTACGCGCGACTGGCCGAGCAGGGTGCGGTACAGAGGCTGGTCATCGGGCCATGGGCACACGTGCCCTGGTCCGCGACCATCGGCCGGTTCGACTTCGGCGAAGAGGCGCACAACACCCTGGACCTCGCCCAGCTGGAGTGGTTCGAGCACTGGCTCTCCGGCCGGGACGACGAGCCGGACAGCCCGCCGGTCAAGCTGTTCGTGATGGGAGCCAACACGTGGCGCGAGGCGACCGCGTGGCCGCCGCCGGGTACCCGGGAGCAGCGATGGTTCCTGCATTCCAGCGCCGACGGCGGGCTCGGCGCGAACTCGGTGTCCGGGGACGGTGTGCTCGACCGGCGCAACCCGGGCGACGAAGAGCCGGACGTCTTCGTGTCGATTCCGGCCCTTCCCGTGCCCAGCCTCGGCGGGCGGGCGTCGGCCGACGCGTCGATCGTCCCGGTGGGGCCCGCCGACCAGCGGCCGGTCGAGGCCCGCAACGACGTCCTGGTGTACACCACGGCTCCAATGACCGAGCTCCTCGAAGTGATCGGCACCGTCTGGTTGACGTTGTACGCGGCCATCGACACCCCGGACGCGGACTGGATGGTCAAACTGGTGGACGTCTTCCCCGACGGCACGGCCGTGAACCTGTGCGACGGCGCCCTGCGCGCCCGGTTCAGCCCGGGCGGGCCGGTCAAGGCGGGTGAGGTGCACACCTACCGGATCAAGGTGGGTTCGACCGCCGCCCTGGTGGCGCCGGGCCACCGGCTCCGCCTCGAAATCGCCGGCAGCAGCTTCCCCCTCTACGACGTCAACCCCAACACCGGTACCAGGCCGGCCGCCGCGGGCGCGTTCGAAGGCCGCCCGGCGGCCCAAACTGTCTTCCACGACTCCGTCCGCGCATCACACCTGGTGCTCCCTGTGCATTCGTGAGTGATCGCAGGGTCGCTCGCCTAGGGTGAAGGACAGATCAATGACATTCATCGAGCCCATCCCGTTCCCGGTCACCGACCCGGTGGCTAACTTCGACATCACCGCTTTCGACTTGGACGCCTACCTGGGGAGGATCGACCACCCGCGTGTCGAGCCGTCGGCGGAGACGCTGCACTCGCTGCACGCCGCGCACGTGCGGGCCATCCCGTTCGAGAACATCGATGTGGTGCTGCGCCAGCACCGCGGCGTCGAGCTGCCCGCCATCATGGACAAGCTGGTCCGCCGGAACCGCGGCGGCTACTGCTACGAGCACGGCCTGCTGTTCGCCGCCGCGCTGGAGGAGCTCGGGTTCACGGTCCGGCGCAGCTTTGCCAGGGTGCAGCCGGATCGGGAGCGCGGTTCGTACATCCACATGCTGATGGTGGTGCCCGTCGACGGCGTCGAGTACCTGGCGGACGTCGGTTTCGGTGCCTGGGTGATGCACCCGACCCCGCTGATCGACGGCGCCGAGGTGGACCAGGCAGGCCGGCGACACCGGATCCGCCGGGACAACGGCCAGTGGCTGTTCGAGAAGCGCACCGCCGACGGCTGGGACGCGCTGCACGCCACCCTCGGCCTGCCCGCCCGGCAGATCGACTACGAGGTGTTCCACCACTACACCTCCACCCACCCCCGTTCCCCGTTCACCGGTCAACTGGTGGTGATGCGGTTGGCAGACGAGGTGGGACGAAGGTTTGTCGGACGCCGGCTCGTCACCGAGTACGCCGACGGTCGGCTCGAGACCACCGAGATCACCGCCGACCGGCTCGCCGACAACCTGCGCGCGCTGGACGTGGAGCTGACCCCGGCCGAGCTGTCTGCTTTGCGCGAGTTCTACGAGTCCACAAAGGAAACGCAACCCGAACCACTGTGACGGCCTAAGAGCCCGGCAAGTGCCTACGTGGCATTTTTTCGGTTCCGTGTTCTAAGTATTTTTGCGTTATGGGCAAGGGAACGTGCATGTCAAGGCGGCGTTGACGGGCCAACGGCATTGAGCCGCGGGCAGTGTGAAATATGCCGCTCGCAGCTCTGGAGGGGTTACCCGGACATGAACCGTCTCGCAACGGTCGGCATCTCACTGACCGCGTTGTTCCTTGTTCCCTTCACCTTCAGCGGAACATCCGTCGCGCTCACCCGGATCACCGAGGATCTGCACACCACGTTCGCGGCCACGCAATGGGTCGTCAATGGGTACAGCGCGACCTTCGCCGGCTTCATGCTGGTGACCGGCTCTTTCTCGGACCGGTACGGCCGCCGCAGAATGTTCCTCGCTGGCGTCGCGTTGTTTTCGGTATGCGCGCTGGTGAGCGCGATGGCCGCCAACATCGTGGTGCTCGACCTGGCCCGTGTCGTGGCCGGGATCGGCGCGGCGGCCATGGTGACCGGCGCCAGTGCGGTACTCGGAGAGGCCTACACCGGTGCGGAGCGGACGAGGATCTTCGGTCTGTTCGGCGCGACCATCGGGCTGGGTCTTGCCTTAGGGCTCACTATGGCCGGGCTGCTGATCGAGTCGTTCGGCTGGCGCAGCGCGTTCGGGCTTCCCGGCGTGATCGGCCTGATCACGTTGGCATTCTTCAGGTTCTTACCCGACTCACACAAAACCGCGACGGCCCGGATGGACTGGACGGGCCCGGCGGCTTTCACCGTCGCGCTGATGCTGCTGATCCTGGTGGTCGCGGAGGGGCCGGAGCTGGGCTGGACGTCCTCGCTCGTGCTGATCGCGTTGCTGGGCTCGGTGACCTCGTTCCTGCTGTTCGTCAGAATCGAACGGCGAGCCTCCGACCCCATGCTGGATCTGCGGCTGCTGACCTCCCCGAGGTTCCTCGGGCTGTGCGCCACCATGGTCGCCATCGTCTCGGTGTTCGCCCCGCTGGTGGTGTATCTGCCCTCGTACTTCATGGCGACCGAAGCCGTGACGGCGGCACAGGCGGGTGCTCTTGTCGTCCTGTTGACCGGGCCGATGCTGGTGGTGCCGATCCTGTGCGGGATGGTCACCCGCTGGGTGAACCCGTCGACCCAAGTGATCGCGTCCTTGGTGCTCGTCGGCGCGGGCGCCGCCTGGTTCGCCGCCACCGACGGGTACGTGGGGCCGCTTCTCCTGATAGGCGTTGGGATCGCCATCGCGATCGGCCTGCTAGACGGCCTGGCGGTCGGCAGTATGCCGGCCGAGCAGGCGGGTATGGCCGCGGGCCTGTTCAACACCACCAAGCTGACTGGGGAGACCCTCGCCGTCACCGTGGTCGGCTCGGTACTGGCTGCTCGGACCTCCGGAACCCTGGCCGGTGCGGAGTACCCGGCAGCAATGGACCTTGCGCTATGGGTGCTCGGCGCCTTGTGCCTCGGCGTTGCCTTGCTCGTCGCGATGCTTTTCCGAACCTCGAAGCCGGAGACGCGGGAGCTGGAGCGGCGGCCAGCGATGTCTTGACGCCGGTGCGGGCCAACTCAAATGGGTGTAGCTCGCCGGACAGATCGCGGCCAAGGCTTGCCCCGAGGCCGACACCGGCCGCGCCCGCGTCGGTCTCACCCAGCCGATGCCCCTGCCCGCGGACCTGGCCGCCCAGGGAACGGGTATACGTCTGTTTCGATGGGCGTTCGCTGAACTTCCGGATGCTCGGCCGCATACCTGCCAACGTACGAGTTGTGCCAGGGAAGTTCGTTGCACCGACCTTCTCGTCGGGTCGTCGGGTCGTCGGGTCGTCGGGTCGTCGGGTCGTCGGGTCGTCTGGAGGGATGAGGGCCGTTATCGCACTGATCGGAGGCTATGAACTGCCCATGGCGCAGATCCGCCGGCTCCCCGCCGGACTTTGATGCAGCGCAGCAAATCTCGGTCGCGTCTGCGTGATCAGGTTGCCGGCCCCGCTGGGGGCGTGCAGACGAGCCGAATCGTGCGTCGGTGTCGGGATGGGGGAGGGCGATCGTGCTTGACCCCATGGGCCGGCTCAGCCTACTTTTGCAAGTGATTTGCATTTGCACTTGATTGGCAAGGAGTCATGGTTCATGAGGCGGCTCGCCCTGCTGTTGTCCGTGCTCACCCTGACAGCCTGCGGCGCGCAGCCCGCCGATCCGCCGGACGGCGCCGCCGCGCGGACCACAGAGTCGCGACAGGCGGACGGCTTCCCTGTGACCGTCGAGAACTGTGGTCGCAAGCTGACCTTCGACAAGCCGCCGGCCAAGGTCGTCACCGGCTACCACCCCGCGCTGGAGACCTTGATCGCCCTCGGGCTACAGGATCATGTCGCCGGCCGTACGAACTTCACCGAGACCGCCTTCCTCCCCGGCCAGGAAGAGATCTACGACAAGATTCCTGAGATCTCCCCGATGATCACGTTGCCGCAGAAGGAGATCATGCTGGCGCAGGGCGCCGACTTCGTGCTCGACAACTCCTCGACCAGCTTCGACCCCGCGGGCGGATTCGCCACGGCCGAGGAGCTGACCGCGGCCGGATCGCCCGTCTACATCCTGGGCGGCTGGTGCACACCAGAACAGCAGCTCGACTACACGATCGAGGACATCTTCACCGACCTGCGCAATCTCGGCGCGATCTTCGGCGTTCCCGACCGCGCCGGCAAGCTGATCAGTGAGCTACGCGGCAAGCTCGACGACGCGACCAAGCGGGTCGCCGGACGTCCCAAGGTCAGGGTGCTGGCCACCGACGGCGGCACGGGGCCGGTCAACGCCTACGGTGGCTCCGGGTTGACCAACCAGATGATCGAGCTGGCGGGCGGGCAGAACGTCCTGGCCGACGTCAAGGCCGACTACACCGAGGTCAACGTCGAAAAGATCGCCGCCACGGACCCGGAGGCGCTGCTCGTCAGCGAGTACGCCGTGCTCATGGGCGAACAGAAGCCCAGCGCGCCCGTCAAGGCGGCGCAGACCTTCGCCATCGCCAGGAACAGCGCAGCCGCGAAGGACAAGCGCTTCCTTCCCCTTCCGGCGGCGGCCCAGCACCCTGGTTACCGCAACCTCCTGGCCGTCGTCGAGATCGCCAGGTTCCTGCATCCCGGTGCCTTCACCGGATGAGCCCCCTTACGGCACTCCGCCGGCGCGATGCGAGCGGCATCTCCGGCAGGCTGTGGCCGGTCGTCGCCGTGCTCGCCCTGGCGACCGTCGCGTCCACGCTGCTCGCGGTGAGCGTCGGCGCGGTCTCCGTCGCCCCCGGGCAGGTGTGGGGCATCGTCGCCGACCGCCTTGTACCCGGCTCGGTCTCTGTGGCCTGGACGCCCGCGCAGGCGCAGATCGTCTGGGAGTTCCGGCTGCCCCGGGCGCTGCTGGCGTTGCTGGTCGGCGCGGGGCTGGCCCTGGTCGGCGCGGTGTTGCAGGCGCTGGTGCGCAATCCGCTGGCCGACCCGTTCCTGCTGGGCGTCTCCTCCGGCGCGTCCCTGGGCGCGGTGCTGGTCTTCGTGTTCGGGACCTCGGTGCTCGGCGGGCTGTCCCTGTCCGCCGCCGCGTTCCTGGGCGCGCTGCTCGCGCTGGTCCTGGTGTACCTGCTGGCGCAGCGCTCCGGCCGGATCACCCCGTCGCGGCTGCTGCTGGCCGGGGTCGCACTGGCGTACCTCTTCCAGGCCGCCTACAGCTACGTCCTGCAGCAGGCACAGAGCGGCAGGGCGGCGCAGCAGGTGTTGTTCTGGTTGTTGGGCAGCCTCGGCGGGGCGCGCTGGGAGATGCTGCCGATCCCGGCCGCCGTCCTGCTCGCCGGGGCCGCCTACCTGCTCTTTCAGTACCGTCCGCTGAACGCGCTGTCCTCAGGTGAGGAGAGCGCGATCTCGCTGGGAATCAATGTGACCGCGCTGCGGGTGCGGCTGTTCGTGCTGACCTCGCTGCTGGTCGGCGTCCTGGTGGCCACGAGCGGGGCGATCGCCTTCGTCGGGCTGATCGTGCCGCACGCCGCACGGATGATCGTCGGTGCGGACCATCGCCGGGTGCTTCCGGTCTCCGCCCTGCTCGGTGCGGTCTTCCTGCAACTCGTCGATGTCGCCGCGCGCACGGTCGCCGCTCCGCAGGAGCTGGCGCTGAGCGTGGTCACCGCCATCTTCGGGGTGCCGTTCTTCCTGTGGCTGCTACGGAGGCGCGGATGACTCTCACCCTTAACGGCGTGGCCGTCCATGTCGACGGCCGTCCCATCGTGCACGAGGCCGGCCTTACGGTCGGTCCCGGTGAGTTCGTCGGGCTGATCGGCCCGAACGGCTGCGGCAAGTCGACGCTGCTGCGCAGCGCGTACCGGGCCCTGCGCCCGGCG
Source organism: Spongiactinospora rosea (assembly GCF_003315795.1). Classification (GTDB taxonomy): domain Bacteria; phylum Actinomycetota; class Actinomycetes; order Streptosporangiales; family Streptosporangiaceae; genus Spongiactinospora; species Spongiactinospora rosea. Next base: position 128,319 of record NZ_QMEY01000002.1, on the reverse strand, counting down.
GCCGGACTGATCACCGTCGAGGGGGACGACCTGGTAAGGCTGTCGCCGCGCGAATCGGCCCGGCGTACCGCGGTCGTCGCTCAGGAGGCCCCCACCGAGCTGGACTTCACGGTGGCCGAAATGGTCGCCATGGGACGCACCCCGCACAAGCGGCCCCTGGACCGCGACACCCCGGCGGACGAGCTGATCTGCGCCCAGGCGCTGGAACGCGTGGCGGCGGGCCACCTGGCCGGGCGCGGCTACGCGACGCTGTCCGGCGGCGAGAAGCAGCGTGTGCTGATCGCCCGTGCGCTGGCCCAGCAGAGCCGGCTGCTCCTGCTGGACGAGCCGACCAACCACCTCGACATTCGCCACCAGCTCGAAATCCTGCGCCTGGTGCGGGGCCTGGGCATCAGCACCCTGGCCGCGCTGCACGACCTCAACCAGGCCGCCGCCTACTGCGATCGCCTCTACCTGATGGACGCGGGCCGCGTCCTGGCCGGTGGTCCGCCGGAAGAGGTGCTGACCCCCGAGCGGATCTCCCAGGTGTACGGCGTTCGTGCCGTACGCCGTACCCAGCTCGTCTTCGAGCTCAAGGAGGAGCAGTGATCATCCGACTGCTGAGCCTGTCACCGGCCGTGCGCCTGCGGCTGGCCGGGCTGGTGGGCCTGCTGCTGACCATCACCGCCACCTACGTCGGCCAGGGCGTGCTGATCGCCCAGTCCCTGGCGCGGATCTTCGCCGGCCGGCCGGTGGCCTCGATCCTCTGGCTGCTCGCCGGGATCGTGGTGTTGCAGGTGGTGCGCAGCCTGGCGCTGGCCCTGCGGGAGAGCGCCGCGCTGCGCGCCTCGGCAGGGGTCAAGAAGGAGTTGCGCCGGCGGCTGACCGCCAAGCTGCTGGCGCTCGGACCCGGGTGGGCACAGCGCGGGCGGACCGGCGCCACGCAGTCCTCGCTGGTGGACGGCATCGAGACGGTGGACGCCTATGTCGGCAGGTTCCTGCCGCAGATGGTCGCGGCCCTGGTCGGCGCGGTCGGGGTCACCGCGTTCCTGTTCGTGCTCGATCCGGTCATCGGGGTCGTGGTGCTGGGGTGCGCGGCGCTGATGCCGGTACTGCCCCTGGTCTCCGACAAGGTGCTGCGGGGCCGTAACGCCGCCTGGTTTCGCGGCTACAAGGGCTTGTACGCGGAAAACCTCGACGCCCTGCAGGGCATGGCCACGCTCAAGGCGTTCAACGCCAGCGGCCGGCGTGGCGTGGAACTGGCGAGGCTGGCCGAGCGGTTCTGCCGCGACTCCATCCGGCTGATGGCCATCGTCGTGCTCTACCTCGGCGGCGTGGCCTTCGTCATCGGCCTGGGCACGGCCGTGGCCCTGGGGGTCGGCGCGGTACGGCTGGCCGCGGGCGACCTGACCGTCACCGGGTTGCTGCTGATCCTCATGCTGACCGCCGAATGCTTCCGGCCGCTGCGCGAACTGGAGGCCGCCTACCACTCCAGCTACAACGCGATCCCCTCGCTGAACGCGGTCTTCGAGGTGCTGGACGCCCCGCTGTCGCCCGAGGGAAGCCGCGTGCGGGAGCGCTCGGGGCCACCGGAGATCGCCTTCGACGCGGTGACCTTCACCTACCGGGAACGGACCGAACCCGCTCTTGACCGCTTCTCCCTCCGGGTCGCTCCCGGTGAGCGCGTCGCGCTGGTCGGCCGCTCGGGCGCGGGCAAGACCACCGTGGCCGCCCTGCTGCTGCGCTTCTTCGACACGACCGAGGACATGACCGGGGGCCGGATCACCATCGACGGCCTCGACATCCGCGAGCTGCCGCTGGAGCGGCTGCGCTCGCTCATCGCCGTCGTGTCACAGGACACCTACCTCTTCCACGGCACCGTCCGGCACAATCTCACCCTGGCCAGGCCGGATGCGACCGATGAGGAGATCGAGGCCGCCATCCGCGCGGCTCGCGCCCACTTCGTGCACGACCTGCCCCAGGGACTGGCCACGGTCGTCGGAGAACGCGGACTGAAGCTGTCGGGCGGCGAACGGCAGCGCATCGCCATCGCCCGCGCCCTGCTCAAGGACGCCCCCATCCTCGTACTGGACGAGGCCACCTCCAGCGTGGACGCCGCCAACGAATCCGGCATCCAGCAGGCCCTCGACGCACTGACCGGCGGGCGGACCACCTTGATGATCGCTCATCGGCTGTCCACCGTGCGCGATGCCGATCGGGTCATCGTCATGGCCGGCGGGCGGATCGTCGAAGAGGGCGACCACACCGGTCTGCTCGACCGGCGCGGCGCCTACGCCCGGCTGGTCGCCGCTCAGGAAGGAGCCGCGTGATGATCCGCAGTCTGCTGCCGCTGGCCCGGCTGCTCGGTCCGCACCGGTGGTTGCTGGTCGCGGCGATCCTCAGCGGGATCGCCCACCATCTGGTCGTCCTGGCCTCGGCGGGCGTCGGCGCCTGGGTGGTCAGCCAGGCCATCACGGGGGCCGCGCCCGATGACCTGCGCGGTGGGCTGATCACGCTCGGGGTTCTGCTGCCGCTGCTCGCGGTCACGCCCTGGCTGGAGTCCTACCTCGCCCATGTGGCCGCCTTCCGGGTGCTGGCGGACGTACGCGGAAGGGTGTACGAGGCCTTCGACCGGCTCGCTCCCGGCTACCTGCTCCAGCGCCGCTCGGGCGATCTCGGGGCCGCCGCGATCTCCGACGTCGAGCAGCTTGAGCTGTGGTTCGCGCACACCCTCAGCCCGCTGGTCAGCGCCGCCACCGTACCCGTCGCGGCGCTCACCGCGCTCGGCGTCTTCCACCCCGGGCTCGCCCTCGCCCTCGCGCCCGCGCTGGTCCTGCTGGCGCTGTTGCCCGCCTGGCTGCGCCGGCACGCCGAGGCCCATGGAGCCGAGCTGCGCGCCCGCGTCGGCGAGCTGAACGCCGAAGCCGTGGACACCCTCCAGGGCCTGCGCGAACTGATCACCTCGGGAGCGGGCGACCGGCAACTCGACCGGATCGCCGAACTGGACGACCGGCTGCTGGACGCCAAGCTCGCCCACGGCCGCCGCTCCGGCCTCGAACACGCGGTGACCAACGCGCTCACCACGCTCGGGCTGCTGGCCGTACTGCTCACCGCCGCCCTGCTGGTGACCGGCGGGACGCTCTCCGCCACCTATTTCCCGGTGGCCGTCGTCCTGGCCGCGACCACCTTCGCCCCGGTCATCGCGGTCACCGACGTCGCCCGCGACCTCAACCTCGTGATCGCCGCGGGCGACCGCATCATGACGATCCTGAACACTCCGGCCCCGGTCACCGACCGCGTCACCGCCCCACCGCCCGGCCCCATCGCGCCGCACGTCGCCTTCTCCGGGGTGCGCTTCCGGTACGGCACGACGCCGCCCGACGCGGTCACCGACGTCACCTTCGACGTCGCCCCCGGCGAGACCGTCGCGCTGGTGGGCCACTCGGGGGCGGGCAAGTCCACCTGTGCGAGCCTGCTCATGCGCCTGTGGGACGTGGACGCCGGCGCGATCACCATCGGCGGCCACGACATCCGCGATTTCCCTCAGGAGGAGCTGCGGCGGCTGATCACGCTGGTACCGCAGGACGTCTACCTGTTCAACATCCCGCTGATCGACAACATCCGCCTGGGCAGGCCGGAGGCGACCACCGAGGATGTCATCGCCGCCGCCCGCGCCGCGCAGGCCGACGAGTTCATCACCGGCCTTCCCGACGGCTACGACACCCTCCCCGGCGAACTCGGCGCACGCCTGTCCGGCGGCCAGCGCCAGCGCATCGCCATCGCCCGCGCGATCCTCAAGGACGCACCGATCCTGATCATGGACGAAGCGGTCTCCAACCTGGACACCGAGAGCGAGCAGCAGGTCTCGGCGGCCATGGCGGGCGTACGCCGCAACCGCACCACCTTGGTCATCGCCCACCGCCTCTCCACGATCCTGACCGCCGACCGCATCGTGGTGCTGGACGGAGGCCGAGTGGCCGAAACAGGCACCCACCATGAACTGATCGGACGCGCCGGGGCCTACGCTGCCCTGATGGCCTCCCAGCTCACCGGCGCGGGAGGAGCATAAAGCACGCTACGCCTACGCCTCATGACGGCTCGTCGTACGGAGGGCGTGCCCCCATGCCGGGGCGACGTGCTGCTCGGCACGGGCAGCCACCGGCGCAGCCGCGGCCTGTACTCCCGCGTTCCGGACAGGGGAAGTGCGACGAGTATGGCCTGGTCGAAACTTCCTGAATGGGCCATTGAGTTCTCTGTCCTCCTGTGTATTACTTAATGCAATCAAGTGGTATTTGCATATGACTCGCAATAGCTGCGCGTCGTATGCGACGACCGAAGGAGGAAGCGAATGGCGCACCCCGGATTCGTCGAGCCCGATGAGCCGCAGTCGGGCATCAAGTCGCACACCCCTGCGGTGGACTCGCCGTTCGAGTGGCGTGAGGACGGCGACGACCAGTAATTGATCTTCCCCCGGGCCGGGACCCCTTCCATGGTCCCGGCCCACCTGCCATGAGAGGGGAGCCAGGTGGATCCAGCCGATGACGGTGAGGAGGCCGCGCTACGGCTCGGCGTGGTCACCCGGATACGCCGCGACCGGCCACGCGAGCCGGTCGTGCCCGCCCTCGTCTCCTACACCGCCCGCCTGAGCGCCGCGTCGATCGACGCGGTGGCCCACGGCGCGTCGATCGGTGATCCGGGCGCGGCCCGGCGGGCGGCGCTGGGTGAGGCGATCGAGCGGCACTGTGGCAATGCCGTCCCCGGCGGCCTGTTTCGCTCGCCGTACCGCGACCTGGCCGGACCCGCCCTCGACCCGCGCACCTTCGCCCTCTACTCCCGTGCCCAGTATGCGAGCCGCGGGTTTCCTTTCGTGCCCATGACGGCCGACCTCGACATCGCCTGGGCACCCGCCCAGGACCTGGTCGACGGGTCGCGGGTGCTGGTCCCGGCCTCCCTGGCCTACGTCAACTACTTCACGGGCCCGCGTAGCGCCGAGCCGCCCACGAACTATCCCGTGCTGGCGGGGACCGCCGCCGGGACCTCGCCGGAACAGGCCCGCGTGGCGGCGCTGCGGGAGGTGCTCGAACGCGACGCCGTCACGCTGTGGTGGATGAGCGGCGCGCCTGCCGCGCCGCTGCCGCCGCCGGACGGCCCGCTGGCCGCCGCGATCCTCCAGGCGGAGAAGTCGGGCCTGCGTGTGTCGCTGTTACGCGTCCCCTGCCCATTCGACGCGATGGTGGCGGCGGCGTTCGTCGAGGACCCCGAGCGGCGCGTGGTGGGCTTCGGCAGCGCGTGCCGCGCCACCGCGGGCGAAGCCGCGGCCAAGGCGTTCACCGAGGCCATCGGCACCTACGAGACCGGCAGGGAACTGCTCGACGAGGACAGCGGCTTCTGGCGGGCGGTACGCGAGAGGCGCATCGACCACCGGCCCTACCGCGCCCATCGGCCGGACCGCGCCTACCTCGACGGCGTACGGCCCGGCTGGCGCGACGTCAACGATGTGGGCCTGCACGTGCAGCTCCACCTCGACGAGCGCCTCCAGGGCGAGCGGCTGGACCGGCTGCGCGACCCCACCGGACCCACCGGCCCGCCGGAGGCGACAGGGCCGTTGCGCTCCCTGCGCGAACAGGGCCTGCGCGCCTACGCCGTGGACCTGACGACGCCCGAGGTCCGGGCCGCCGGGCTGAGCGTCGCCCGCGTCCTCGTGCCCGGCCTGTACTGCAACGCCCCCGCCGCCTTCCCCTTCCTCGGCGGCCCACGACTGCTCGCCGAGCCCGTCGAACGCGGCTGGGTGACCGGCCCGCTCACCGAAGACGATCTCATCCGGCAGCCGCTGCCGTTTGCCTGAAAGGAGCACGTATGCGCTTGGGACTCGCCCTGGGCTACGGCGGAGAACCGATGGAGGAGGTGCTGCCGGTCGTCCGGCACGCCGAGCGGATCGGTGTCGACTCGGTGTGGAGCGTGGAGGAGTACGGCCCCGACGCCGTCAGCGTTCTGGGCTACTTGGCGGCCACCACCACGCGGATCGAACTGGGCACCGCGATCATGCAGATACCCGCCCGGACCCCCGCCGCGACGGCGATGACCGCGATGACGCTCGACGTCCTGTCCGGCGGCCGGTTCCGGCTCGGGCTCGGGTTGTCCGTGCCCTGGATCGTCGAGGGCTGGCACGGCCTGCCCTGCGACCGCCCGCTCCAGCGGACCCGGGAGTACGTCGAGATCGTCCGCAGGGCGGTCGCGCACGAGGAGCGGGTACGGCACGACGGCGCGATCTACTCGCTGCCCTACACCGGCCCCGGCTCCACCGGCAGGGCACGGCCGATCCGCTCGGAGATGGCGCCACTGCGGTCACGGATCCCGCTCTACCTGGCCGCCATCGGCCCCCGCAACCTCGCCCTGACCGGCGAGATCGCCGACGGATGGCTGTCGGGCATGTACGCCCCCGAGCACGAGGCCGCCCTCCTGGCCCCGCTCGACGAGGGGATCGCCAGGGCCGGGCGCGACCGCGCGGATGTGAAGATCTGCCCCATCGTCTACGCGGCCCGCGCGGACACCGTGCGGGAGGGCCGCGACAAGTTGCGTCCGCTGTACGCGCACCTGATCGGAGCCGTCGCCCCCGGCGTGCGCAACACCTACTTCGACGTGGCCTGCCAAATGGGCTATCAGGGCCCGGCCGAGGACATCCGCAAGCGCTTCGCGGACGGCGACAAGGCGGCGGCCACCGCCGCCGTTCCCGACCGGCTGGTCGAGGAGATCGCGCTGTGCGGCCCGCTCGACGCCATCGCGGCGCGCGTTCGCGAGTGGAAGGACTCAAGGGTGGACACCCTGATCGTCCTGGACCGCGACACCGAGATCCTGGACGCGGCCCAGGCCGTCCTGTGACGGCGCCGGCCGCCGGTCCGAGCGTCGGTCGGCTGTGGGCGCTGGCCGTACCACTCCTGGTCGCCGGACTGACGCAGATCATCGTCAACCTGGTCGATACCGTGCTGCTCGGCCGGCTCTCCACCGAGGCGCTCGGGGCGTTCGCGCTCGCCGCGCCGGTCTACCTGGTCGCGCTCGTCGTCGTACGTGGCTGGGCGACCGCGGTGCAGGTGCTGGTGGCGCGCGAACACGGCGCGGGACGCCCCGGTTCGGTCGCCCGGGTGGTCCGCGTGGGGCTGCTGACCTCGATCGTCGTGGGGGCCGGCATCGGCGCGGCGCTGTACGCCGTGGCCGGTCCCACACTGACGCTGCTCGGCGCGGCCCCCGAGCTCATCGGCCCCGGCACCGGTTACCTGCGAATACTCGCGCCCGCCGTGCCGTTGGCCGCCGCGTCGTTCGTGCTGCAGAGCGCGTGCGCGGGCATCGGCGTCACCCGCGCCTCGATGTACCACGCGCTCCTGGTCAACGTGGTCAACCTGCCCCTCGGCGTCCTGCTCATCTTCGGTGCCGGACTCGGCGTCACCGGCGCCGCGCTGGCCACCCTCGCCGCCACCGCCGCCGGTACGGCCTTCCTGCTCACGTACGCCCGCTCCCGCCTGCCGCGAAGCGGCCCGGAGCCAGCCGAAGACGTGACGCGCCGGCTGTGGGCCATCGGCTGGCCGGAGATGAGCACCATGGGGCTCGGCTATCTCAACGAGGCGCTGATCGCGGGCTTCGCGGCCCGCATGAGCACCGCCGACCTGGCGGCGTACCGCATCGTGGACAACCTGCTGCTCGTCGTCTTCACCGCGCTGAGCGCCGCGGCGGCGCCCATCACGATCATGGCCGGCCAGGCGCTGGGCGCGGGCGACAAGGCGGCGGCGACCCTGTGGCGGCGCAAGGGGGTCGTCCTGCTGTTCGTGGTCTTCGCCGCGCCTGCGGCACTCGCGCTCCTGGCCGGTCCCTGGCTGCTCGCACTGGTCACCACCAACCCGGTGGTGGCGGACCTGGCCTGGGCGGCGGTACCGCTCGCGGTGCTCAGCATGGCCCCTATGGTGCCCGCCATGGCGTACGGCTCGTTCCTGCGCGCGATGGGCGACACCCGATCCGTCATGCTCGCCAACGCGGCCGGGGACTACCTGATGTTGCTGCCACTCGCATGGCTGCTCGGCGTGCGGGCCGGGCTCGGGCTGCCTGGAGTGTACGTCGCCTGGATCGCGTTCGGCCTCACGCTCTCCCTCATACTCGCCCTGCGTGTCCGCGCTCACCTGCGGCGCGGGACGGTGAGCACGCTTCCCGCAGCATGATCAGCCTGGACCGGCCATGCGGGGCCGGGTGGCAGGCGGCGACTCGCCAGCCGCGGTGGCGGTAAAGGCCCAGCGCGGCACCGGCTCGCGGGTGGGTGAGCAGCCACCAGGAGGCGGGCGGCGCGGCGGCCAGCAACCGGTCGTGCAGCATCGCACCGAGCCCCCAGCCGCGCGCGGCGGGCAGGACGGCCAGCTCCTTCAGGGTGAGGTCGCCGCGCGGCAACCGCGAGGCGAGCAGGGCGAGCCTTGAGCAGGGTACGGCGTAGGCGAAACCGCAGACCTGATCACCATGCAGGGCCGCGACGGCGAGGAATCCCGGCCTCAGCGCGTCGGTGGCGAGCCGCGCGGCGACCGCACGAGCCTCCGTGCGGGGCTCGGACCAGGGCGGACGGGTGAAGACGCCCTCCGCCACCTCGGCCACGGTGTCCAGCAGGCGATGCACGTCTCCGGCCGGGATGAGACGGACTTCGCAGGGAGCGGCGCCCGCCCGGCCCGGCGGACCATGCTGGGACCGGGCGCGCGCCGCCGGCATCAGGCGCTACGTGCCGCGTCGTAGCGGGCGATGACGTCGTTCCAGTTGATCAGGTTCCACAGCTTCTCGACGTAGTCCGGGCGGACGTTCCGGTACTGGAGGTAGTACGCGTGCTCCCAGGCGTCGAACACCAGCAGCGGCGTGGTGTTCATGCCGATGTTGCCGTGGTGGTCGTAGACCTGCTCCACCACCAGGCGGCGGCCCAGCGGCTCCCAGGCCAGCACGCCCCAGCCCGATCCCTGCACGGTGGCCGTGGCCGTGGTGAGCTGCTTCTGGAACGCCTCGAACGACCCGAAGTGCTCGTCGATGGCCGCCCCCAGGTCACCGTCGGGGCGGTCACCGCCGTCCGGGGAGAGGTTCTGCCAGAAGATCGTGTGCAGGACGTGGCCGGAGAGGTTGAAGGCGAACGTCTTCTCCAGCCCGACGAGCCCGCCGAATTCGCCCTTGTCACGGGCACCAGCGAGCTTTTCCAGCGTGTCGTTCGCGCCCTTGACGTAGGCGGCGTGGTGCTTGGCGTGGTGCAGCTCCAGGATCTCCCCGGTGATCGCCGGCTCCAGGGCGGCGTAGTCGTAGGGCATGTCCGGAAGGGTGTACTCACCCATGGCGTCTCTTCCTTCGCGGTCCTAGTTGCATACTCATCGCAACAACCATAGTTGCGCAACTATCCGGCGTTGCGGGAGGCCTGCCGACAGCCTCCGCATCTTCCCCGCAGGAACTGGCCGGAGGGCTCCACCTCGAAGCCGCAACTCGATTTGATCAGCTCCGCCGCCGTGCCCAGCCGGTCGGCCGGCACCTCGACCAGCAGTCCGCATCGTTCGCAGAAGAGGTGATGATGCGGCGTCGTGGCCAGCCCGAACATCGCCTCACCGGCGTGCGTGAAGCTGTGCAGCACGCCGTGCTCGCGCATCATCGTCACATTGCGATAGACGGTGGACAGGTCCACCTTCGGGTGCGCATCGGCCACCAGTCGATGCAGGTGCGAAACGCTGAGATGGGTCGCCGTCTCGCAGAGGACGGCCAGAATCCGCAGCCGAGGAAGGGTCCGGCGCAGGCCGATGCCGGTAAGGATCTCACCGGCATCGGCGTACGGGCCGGGCTTGGCCGGACCACAGGCGTCGTAGCGCGGATGGCCGAGGCGACGCCGGCCCGGGTCGGCCGACCATACGTCGAGATGCTCCATCAGCCGCCACCCATAGATGCATATTAGTAGCAGTTGCAAACAATATGCAGGATGAGAGTGACATCTCTCGCAACTCATGTCATTTCAGGTGAAATCGGCCACCCGGATCTGCTGCCCCGCGCGCCGCGACGCTCGTCGACCGCCGAGCCCGGATCAGAAGTCGGCGTCGAAGCTGACCGAGCCGGTCACTCCCACCTGGTAGGCCGAGACACGGCGCTCGAAGAAGTTCGCCAGCTCCTGCACGTCCTGGAGTTCCATGAAGGCGAACGGGTTCTTCGCCCCGTACAGCGGCTCGATGCCGAGTTGGGTCAGCCGCCGGTCGGCGACGTGCTCCAGGTACGTGCGCATGTCCGCGGTCGACATGCCCGGCACCCCCTGCCCCAGCAGGTCTTCGGCGAACTGCGCCTCGCAGTCCACCGCCTCGGCGAGCATCTGCCTGACCTGCTCGGCCATCTCCTCGTCGAATAGGCCGGGCTCCTCCCGGCGTACGACGGCGACCACGTCGAAGGCGAAGGCCATGTGCATGGACTCATCCCGGAAGACCCAGTTCGTGCCCGAGGCCAGGCCGTTCAGCAGCCCGCGGGAACGCAGGAAGTAGACGTAGGCGAAGGCCCCGTAGAAGAACAGGCCCTCGATGCAGGCGGCGAAGCAGATCAGGTTGAGCAGGAACGCCCTGCGGTGTTCCCGTGTCTCCAGCCGGCGCAGGTCCCCGATGGAGTCGATCCAGCGGAAACAGAACTCGGCCTTACGGCGGATGGAGGGGATGTTCTCCACCGCCGCGAACGCCTCGTACCGCTCTTGTTCGTCCGGGACATAGGTGTCCAGCAGGTTCAGGTAGAACTGGACGTGCACGGCCTCCTCGAAGAGCTGCCGCGACAGGTACAGCCTGGCCTCGGGGGCGTTGACGTGCTCGTACAGGTTGAGCACCAGGTTGTTGGCCACGATCGTGTCGCCGGTGGCGAAGAACGCGACCAGCCGGCCGACCAGGTGCCGCTCGGCGGGCGACAACTTGGACAGGTCGGCGAGGTCGGAGTGCAGGTCCACCTCCTCCACGGTCCAGGTGTTCTTGATCGCGTCACGGTAGCGATCGAAGAACAGCGGGTAGCGCATCGGGCGCAGGGTCAGGCTCATGCCCGGGTCGAGCAGCATCACTGGCACGCCTCACAGGATTCGGGGTTCTCCAGGGAGCAGGCAACGACCTCATCGAGCTTGTCCGCGACGGGGACGGTGGCCTGCTGGATCCGGGTGGCGGGGCGGGAACGCAGGTAGTAGGTGGTCTTCAGGCCGGACTTCCAGGCGTACAGGTACATCGAGGAGAGCTTGTCGATCGTCGGTGCGCTCAAGAACAGGTTGAGCGACTGGCTCTGGTCGATGTACGGCGAGCGCGCGGCGGCCATGTCGATGAGCGCGCGTTGCGGCAGCTCCCAGGCGGTGCGGAACAGCCGCCGCACGTCGTCCGGTAGTTCGGCGATGCCCTGTACCGAGCCCTCGGCCTGCCGGATGGCGGCCCGTACCCGCTCGATCCACAGCCCGCGTGCCTTCAGCTCGGCCACCAGGGCGTTGTTGATCTGCAGGAACTCCCCGCTCAGGGTCTCGCGCTTGAACAGGTTGGACACCTGCGGCTCGACGCACTCATAGCACCCGGCGATGGAGGCGATGGTGGCGGTGGGCGCGATGGCGATCAGCAGCGAGTTGCGCAGGCCGTGGGCGGCGATCCGCTCGCGTACGGCGGCCCAGCGCTCGGCCTGGGTGCCGTCCACGCCCCACAGATCGTGCTGGAGCTTGCCGCGCGCCGCCCATGTCTGGTCGTAGGCGGGGTGCGCGCCGAACCGCTCGGCCAGCCCGGCGGAGGTCTCCAGCGCGGACAGGTAGATCTCTTCAGAGATCCGGGTGGACAGCTCCCTGGCCTCGGCGGAGTCGAACGGCAGCCGCAGCTTGAAGAACACGTCCTGCAAGCCCATGACGCCCAGGCCGACCGGACGCCAGCGCGGGTTGCTCGCCGCGGCCTGCGGGGTCGGGTAGTAGTTGATGTCGATCACCCGGTCCAGGAAGGTGACCGCGGTGCGCACGGTGGCGCGCAGCCGTTCCCAGTCGACGCCTCCCCCGGCCAGGTGCGCGGCGAGGTTGATCGAGCCGAGGTTGCAGACGGCGGTCTCCTCATCGCTGGACACCTCGATGATCTCGGTGCACAGGTTGGACAGGTGGACCACGTTGCCCGGCTCGGCCGCCTGGTTGCACAGCCGGTTGGCGGCGTCCTTGAAGGTCATCCAGCCGTTGCCGGTCTGGGCCAGGGTGCGCATCATCTTGGCGTACAGGTCGCGGGCCTTGACCTGGCGGACGTACCGGCCGGCCTCCTCGGCCGCGCGGTAGGCCGCCTCGAACGCCTCGCCCCACAGGTCGGGCAGTTCCGGCAGCTCGTGCGGGTCGAACAGCGACCACACGCCATCGGACTCCACCCGGCGCATGAACTCATCGGGGATCCAGTTGGCCAGGTTCAGGTTGTGCGTACGGCGGGCGTCCTCGCCGGTGTTGTCGCGCAGCTCCAGGAACTCCTCGACGTCCGGATGCCACGGTTCCAAGTAGGCGCAGGCCGCGCCCTTACGCCTGCCGCCCTGGTTGACCGCGGCCACCGACGCGTCCAGGGTGCGCAGCCACGGGACGATGCCGTTGGAGTGCCCGTTGGTGCCGCGGATCAGCGCGCCGCGCGAACGCACCCGCGACCAGGAGATGCCGATCCCACCGGCGAACTTCGACAGTTGCGCCACCTGGGCGTACCGCTCGTAGATCGAGCCCAGCTCGTCGCGGGGCGAGTCGACCAGGTAGCAGGAGGACATCTGGGTGTGCCGGGTGCCGGAGTTGAACAGCGTCGGCGAACTCGGCAGGTAGGCCAGCGACGACATGAGCCGGTAAAAGGCGATCGCCTCGGCGGGGGTCTCGGCCAGCCCGCACGCCACCCGAAGGAGCCAGTACTGCGGCGTCTCGACCACCAGCCGTGTGGACGGGTGGCGCAGCAGGTAGCGGTCATAGACCGTGCGCAGGCCGAAGTACTCCCAGCGCAGGTCCGCGTCCATGTCGATGGCGTCGTCCAGTTTGCGGGCGTTGGCTTCGACGAACTCGGCGGTGCGGTCGCCGATCAGGCCCTCGGCGTGTCCCAGCCGGATCGCCTGGCTGAAGGAGGCCACCCCCTGCCCGTGGACCTCCTTGCCGATGTACGCCGACAACAGCCGGGCGGCCAGGCGGGAGTACTGCGGCTCCTCGCCGATCATCTCGGCGGCGGTCTGGATCGACAGCTGGTCCAGTTCGGCGGTGGTCGCCCCGTCGTACAGCCCGCTGATCGTCTTGGTGGCCACCCGCAGCGGGTCGATGTCGGTCAGATCGCCGGCGCAGCGCTCCACCGCACGGACGATCTTGCCGACATCGACCGGCTCGGCGGTGCCGTTGCGCTTGCGAACGCGCATCTGTGCCCGCCGTGATGCGGGCATCTCGTTGGCCGGCAGGTCTTCGGTGACCGTCACAGCTCTCTCCTCGCGAACTCGGTCAGGTACCGAGAACGCGCAGGAGGCGTCGGCAAGGGGCGCGTACAGCCTCGCGTCCGGTGCCGTCGGCCGTCCCGCGCGGCCTCGGAGCAGCCGTGTACGCATGGCCGTACACGGCGCGGCCGGCAGGTCTTCGGACTTGTGGGCATGATCTTGGCGCCTACTGGCCGTCGCTTCCCAGGCCCTGTGGCCCAGTGCGCCTGACGGCGGTCGTTCCCACTCACCGCTGCGGGGCAGTCCCGGATTCCCACCGGGTTCCCTCTTGCCCCGGCCGCCCTGGCCGGGCGGCCGGACCGGCTGCAGAGACACCATATATAGACGCGATCAAAAAGTCACACCCAACATCTCGTGTTGAGGTGGCTCATCGAGGCGCAGAGGCCGCGTGAACCTCCGCATGAGACCTCGACCAAACGGCGACCCTGCTCATCACCGCCTATGGCATCGGTGACGCCACCGGCTGATCACCGAGGCAACGGACCACGGCATGGCGCAGGCGGTAGATCGCGGGGTCGAAGGCAGGCGGGCGGCCTCCTTTCGACCCCTTGGCCCTGCGGTGGTCCACGCTCACCGTCCAGCCGATCTTCCCGGCTGCGTCCGCACAGGCCTGTAACGCCGCCAGGATCTGTGCCCGCCTTCCCGCCCGCTGCCGGCGGCGGAAGAGGCCGTACACGGTGGACCAGTGGCCGTAGCAGGCCGGCACGTCCCGCCACGGCGCCCCGGTCCGGACCCGCCACCGGGTCCCGTCTATCAACTGCCGCCTGCTCCACTGACCAGTGCCATTCCCCGCCCCACCGGCCAGGCCCCTGCGCACCGACGTCGATGTCCCGCACATTGACCTCGATCGCTCAGAGCCCGATCGGCGGCGTTGGTATCGCAGGGCTACGTGGCCGGCGGCGACCGATCCGCCGACGTCACCGATGAGTGCGCAGACGATGGCATCCCGGGCATCGCGCTCTCGATGGGAGCGGAGGGCTTCGTCGAGGAGCGGGAAGACCGACCGCAAGGCTGAAAGGAGGTTGGCCCGTGTGCCCCCTGGTGGGCTCAAGGGCCTCCACCGCGTGATCGCGGGTCACTGTTCGTGGGTGGATGGGCCGGAGGAGTCCCGTGAAGAGGGCGGGGGAGGGCGGTCGATGAGGGGCGCAGCCCGTCGAGGAGTATGGCGAGATAGCGGCGGTGGCCCGCGCTGTGGGGATCGCCGGGATGTACGGTGGCGGCGGTCATCATGATGACAGCGGCCAGGTCCCGGACCTGTAGCTCCGGGCGCACCACCTTGGCGTCGATGGCGCGACTGATCAGGGGTTCCAGGGAGCGGAGGAGGCGGTGCGCGGTTTCGTTGGCGAATGTCTGGAATTCCAGGGCGAGCGAGTGAATCGCCTGCCGTTGGGCAAGCACGTCGGCGACGGTGGTGAGCGCACCGACGAGGTCTTGCCACGGATCATCGGTGTGGGCGGTGGTCATGGGTTCGATCTCAGTGATCAGAACATGATCGAAGACGGCCCGGATGAGCTGGTCGCGACTTCGGAAGCGGCGATACAGCGTCATTACGCTCACCTGCGCCCGCTCGGCGATCTCTTCAAGCGTGGCTTCCGGCCCGATCTCCTCGAACGCCGCGACCGCAGCGCCAAGGATCCGCTCGTAGTTACGGGCGGCGTCAGCCCTGAGTGCCCGTCCGCTCACCAGGTCACCGGTAGCGAACGCAATCCGTAGACGGGGCTGAAGATCTGGAAATCGAGGGCGGCGTCCGGATCGGCCAGTGCGAGGCTGGGAAAGCGCCGGAGTAGCGCCGGGAATGCGGTCCGCATCTCCATACGCGCCAGCGGCGCCCCCAGGCAGTGGTGCACCCCATGGCCGAAGGCGACATGACTGGCGGCACTGCGGGTGATGTCGAGCGCGTCGGGATCGTCGATGAGGGCGCTGTCGCGGTTGGCGGCGATCGGTGAGGGCACCACGATCGAACCGGCGGGAATGGTGCGCCCGGCGATCTTCACCTCGGTCGTGGTCGTGCGCATCAGCGAGGGCACGATGGACAACCAGCGCATCAGCTCTTCGACGGCTGGCTCGGCCCGCGCCGAGTCGTCGCGGATCATCGCCAGTTGGTCCGGGTGCTGCAGCAAGGCCAGGGTGCCAAGGGCGAGCATGTTGGAGGTGGTCTCGTGCCCGGCCAGCAGCAGCAGGCCGGCGATGCCGATCAGCTCATCGGCGGACAGGTCATCACCGTGTTCGCGCACCAGCATGCCCAGCATGTCCTCACCCGGGTGCGCCTGCGCCCGGGCGACCAGGTCCGCCATGTAGGCGCGTTGCTCCCGCCGCGCCGCGTTCCGTTCCTCGACCTGCGCGGATAGATCCAGTTGGCGCGCGGCACGGTGCTGAAACTCGCCCCGATCGGAATAGGGGACGCCGAGCAACTCGCAGATCACCATTGATGGCACCGGCAGCGCGAAGTGTGCCACCAGATCAGACGGCTTGCCCGATCGCTCCAGATCATCCAGTGCCGACTCCACGATCTCGGTGATCCGCGGCTCCAGCCGGCGCATCCGGCGCACCGTGAACTCCGGGGTCAGCATCCGCCGCAGCCGCGTGTGTTCGGGCGGGTCAAACGCGATCAGGTGCCCGGCCCGCGACTTCGCCTGCTCCTCCTCGCTCAACTCATCGTCGTCGGGGAACCGCATGCGGCTGCTGAACCGGGTCGCATCCGAGAGCACTTCCCGGACGTCCTCGTGACGCAAGATCAGATATGCGGGCACCCCGAACGCCGTCATCTGCCGTAGCACACCCTGGTCATCTCGTACCTGGCCGAGCTCCTCGACCGGGTCGAGCCCGTTGCGCCGCATTTCCAGCGGTAGCTCCGGCGTATGCGTCATCGTCTGTCCACCCATCCTCGTGATCGTCTTCCCGACGCTATCAGTTAAGTGTTAGTAGTCTTTCACTTTTCGGGCGGCGCCGTGCCGAATGATCAAGGAGGCGCGGATGCGCAAGCGGGTGATCGGCTCGGGGACCGGCTTGAGGTCCGGGGGAAGAGATGTTCCTGATGGTGATGAAGAACCACTCGCCCGAGTTCAAGGCCGACACGGTGGCGTTGGCGTTGTCGAGGCCGGATCGGACGCTCACGTCGACCGCGCGGGGCCTGGGAGTCAGCCGCGAGATCCTGCGAGTCTGGGTTCGCGCCGCGCAGGCTCGCGGTGAAGGCGGACCCGGGAGCTGGTCAAGGAACACGCCCGGCAGAAGGCTGCGTGGGAGGGCCGCCACGCTCACCGACCCATCGCCTCTTTGACCACAAGACCACGAAACGCTTGAGGTCATCACGCTCGTCTTCCAGCTGCCCAAGCTCCTTCGTGATGTGGTCGATGCCGTGCTCGGTCTTCTGGGAGCCGATGAAACTCCTGCCTGGCACTGGGCGTGTCCCAGTCCTGGTTCTACGAATGGAGGAGCCGGATCGGACCGGGCCGGTTCCTCCTGCTCAGACTCCGTCAGCTTCCCGTTCCCGCCGCCGTTCCCGCCACCGGCCTGCCCGCTGGCATGCCGGTCCATCTGTCGAGTCGGCACGGAGCGCGGTGCTGGTGTCCCACCTGCCCGTTTCTCCGTGCCGCTCGCCGAACCCGGCGTACCCGTCTCCGAGTACCGGGCTCTCCACGGCCTGTGCCGTCAGGCGTGTTCAGGGACCATCCAAGGGCTGGGAATCTCGTCGCCGCGGTAGCGGTAGCGGGTGGCCGCAACCGCCGATGCCGTCGGAGCCGATGTCGGCCAGGGGCAGGTTACTCGTATCGGTCTAGATCATCCGGACGCCGAGCGTTTCGAGCTGCTCCACCATGGCGGGGATCTGGGCGTTGAACGCCTCGCGCCGCGTGGCCTGAGCGGGGTCGCGCAGCGGCTGCACGCCCGCCATCAGGACGGTGACTCCCGGGTCGGCGATCTCGTGGATGAGGCGGCCCCCTCCATGGCGACGAGCAGCCCACCGGCCAGCGCGATCACCGTCAGCGCCGCGACCAGGCGGCGCAGTATGCGCGCCGCCGCTGCCAGGCCCCGCCGGCCCTTGACCGCCGAGGCCGCGAATAACTGTGCTTTCATCAGGTCTCCCCCAAGAGGCGGGTGCTGCGCGGCCGTTGTTGATCCTTTGTCGCGTGCGTTCCCGCCGGTGCGGGTCGCGCCTCCGAGAACGGCCGGCGGTGCGCCGGCCGCACCTGGGCCGCGACGGCCCCTACGTTTCCCGGAGGATGGATTCGACGAAGCGGTGGGCAGGCTTGGCGAGTCGATCGTGCAGTTCGAAAAAGGTCTCGGCGGCCCGCACGCCGTTCCAGTCCATGGGCAGCACCTCGGCAGGGAGCCCAGGATCGGAATATGGCAGGCGGCGCCAGTCCGTGAGGGCGCCGACGTGGTCCACGAACGCCTGAGCCGAATCCATGCTCGGGCAGTCACGATAGCGGCTCAGGATAGGGCCGTACCGATCCAGAAACTCATCGTAGAGACCCTGCAGGCGGGGCAGGTCCCACCAGCCTGGAATCTGGGCTTTGATATCGGCGAAGGCAAGATGTTGGGCCTGGAAAAGATTGACGTAGGCACTGAGTTCGTAACGCTCAAGAACATCACGCGCCTCGCCGAACAAATTGGCAGGTGCGATCCAGACTCCCGCGGCCACTGTGCCGAACCCCAGCCAGGACAGTTGGGAGCGCAACTGGTGTCGCTTGTCGCGCTCTGTTTCGGGCACGCTGAAGACGGCCAGCAGCCAACCCTCTCCGAAGGTCGCCCGGCGTCGTTCGAAGATGCGCCGGTCGCCTTCGCGCAGTATCTGGTAGGCGGCTTCGGTCAAGGCGTATCCCGCGGTTCCGTTGACCTTGGCGGCGGTGAGGAGACCGCGCCGCTTGAGACGGGAGGTCGCCGATCGTACGGCCGGCGCGTCCACTCCGCATCGGGCAAGCAGCTTGATGAGCGAGGCGATGCTCATCCAGCCGCCGGCTTCGCGTGCATATATGCCGTAAACGGTGACGATCAAAGCGCGGGGCTGGTGGCCCCTTCCATTGGCTTCGTCGTCATCGACCACGATGGGGCACCTCTGCGCTTACGGACGCACTCCTGGTGGGTGGTGTGCTCCTCGCCGGACATCAACGGGCTCAATGGTATCGACTCATCAAAGCGCACGTTCGACACGGATCTCCGGGTCGATCAAGTACCCCGGGCCTGGTCCTGCGCCGGTTCGGCTCACGGGCGCCACCGCGCGTGCCCGCCGGTGGGCGTGCCTTCGCGGATCAGCCGCAGCCGCGGCTTGGGCCCGTCGGCGCGGCCCGTCTGAGGTTTGCGCCGGCCCGCTCGCCAAGGATCCGGCCAGATCGCCCCGGACCCGGCGTAGTCCTGCTCGACGGCGGCGTGCAGCGTCCAGTTGGGTTCGTAGAGATGAACCCGTCCCAATGCGCACAGGTCGGCACGGCCCGCCAGGATGATCGAGTTGACGTCGTCGTACGACGAGATCACCCCGACCGCGATCGTCGGAATACCGGCCTGATTGCGGATCTTGTCGGCGTACGGTGTCTGATATGACCGGCCGAAGGCCGGCTTCTCCTCTGCCGTGACCTGGCCGGTGGACACATCGATGGCGGCGGCGCCAGCGTCGGCGAACGCGCGGGCGATCTCCACGGCGTCGTCGCCGGTGATGCCGTCCTCGACCCAGTCGGTGGCCGAGATCCGCACCGCCATCGGCTTGTGCCGCGGCCAGACCTGCCGCATCGCGCGGAAGACCTCGATCGGGTAACGGAGCCGGGCGGCGAGGCCGCCGCCGTACTCGTCCGTGCGGCGATTGGTCACCGGGGAGATGAACGACGACAGCAGGTAGCCATGCGCGCAATGGAGCTCCAGCAGGTCAAAGCCCGAGACGTTGGCATATCGCGCCGCGACGACGAACTCCTGCTTGATCTCTTCCATCTCGGCGTGGGTGAGTTCGCGGGGCACCTGGTTGACCCCCTCCCTGTAGGGCAGGGCGGACGGTGCGACGACCTCCCAGTTGCCCTCGGGGAGTGGCTGGTCGATTCCCTCCCACATAAGGCGGGTGGAGCCCTTCCGCCCGGAATGGCCGACCTGAATGCCGATTTTCGCGTTGGTCTCGCGATGCACGAAGTCGGTGAGCCGACGCCAGGCGGCCGCCTGCTCCCCGGTCCAGATACCGGTGCAGCCGGGCGTGATGCGCCCCTTGCCGGAAACGCAGACCATCTCCGTCATGACCAGGCCGGCGCCGCCGAGCGCTTTGCCTCCCAGGTGGACCAGGTGGAAGTCGTCCGGCATGCCGTCGACGGCCCGGTACATGTCCATCGGCGACACCACGATCCGGTTCGCGAGCTCCAGTTCGCCGAGGCGGAAGGAGTGGAACATCGGCGGTGTGCCCGGCCCGTCTCCATGCCGGTGTGCCTGCCGCTCGGCGAACCAGGCGTCGATGCGGCCCACGAACTCGGGGTCGCGCAGCCGGAGGTTGTCGTAGGTGACCCGGCGGCTTCGGGTCACGATGTTGAACGCGAACTGCTCGGGCTCCTGGCCGACGTACTGGTCGAGGTTTTCGAACCATTCCAGGCTCGCCTGGGCCGCCCGCTGGGTGGACTGGACGACAGGCTTGCGTTCGTCCTCGTAGGCGGTGAGCGCCTGGTCGAGGGTGGGCTGTTCGTGCAGGCACGCGGCCAGGGCGAGGGCGTCCTCCATGGCCAGTTTGGTACCCGAGCCGATGGAGAAGTGGGCGGTGTGGGCGGCGTCGCCGAGGATCACGATGTTCTCGTGACGCCAGCTTTCGTTCCGGACCGTCGTGAAATTGATCCACTTGCTGTTGTTGGCGAGGAGCGCGTGGTCGCCGAGTTCCTCGGCGAAGATCTCTTTCACCCGTTCGATCGACATGTCGTCGGACTCACCCGGTGCGAGTTCCCGGGCGGCGAGGGTGTCGAATCCGGCTTTGCGCCACACGTCCTCGTGCATCTCGACGATGAACGTGCTGCCCCGGGCGTCGAACGGGTAGCCGTGTCCCTGCATCACGCCGTACGGCGTTTCGCGGACGTAGAACTTGAAAGCCTCGAAGACCTTGTCCGTGCCGAGCCACATGTACTTGCAGGCGCGGCGCTCCAAGCCGGGGTGGAAAGAGTCGGAGTACTTGGACCGGACGGCCGAGTTCACCCCGTCGGCGGCGACCACCAGGTCGTGGGTCGCGGCGAGCTGCGCTACGTCGGGCGCCTCGGCGAGGAAGTGGACCTTGACCCCGAGTTCGCGGCAGCGCTGCTGCATGATCTCCAGCAATCGCCTGCGGCTCAGCGCCGCGAAACCGTGGCCCCCACTGGTGAGCACCTGTCCCCGGTAGTGGACGTCGATGTCGTCCCAGCGGGCGAACTCGGCCTGCATCGCATGGTAGATAGCGGGATCAGCGTGTTCGATCCCGCCGAGCGTCTCATCGGAGAACACCACGCCGAATCCGAAAGTGTCGTCAGGAGCGTTGCGTTCCCAGACGGTGATCTCGTGTTCCGGGCCCAACTGCTTGGCCAGCGCTGAGAGATACAGGCCTCCCGGCCCGCCCCCGATGACCGCAATCCGCACGGTGCCTCCTCATATGACGACGATCGACGCTAATGTATCGCGAGTTCGAAACGACCGTCAAGAAAGCGCATCACGTAGGGCCGTCCAGGACCGAGGCGGCACATCAGTCGCGGGGAATCCTCAGTCTCTCGTCAGGGATCACCGCGGTGCCGAGGATCTCGATCAGGGCGTCCGGCTGCCACAACCCGGTGCATCCGATGCCCGCCATGGCCGGATAGACCGGTCCTGCCATCTCTCGCCAGACCTTGCCGATCTCCTTGCCGTGTGACTGGTAGTCGGCGATGTCGGTGAGGTAGATCGTGATGCTGACCAGGTCCGCCGGCTCTCCGCCCACTTCGCGCAGCGTGGTCAGCACGTTGCCGAACGCCTGCCGGAACTGTGCGACGATGCCGCCGGCCACGATGCGCATGTCGCGGTCCAGTGCGGTCTGCCCGGCGAGGTGAAGCGTGTTCCCGTGCAGCGTGCCATGCGAGAAGCCGCTCGGCGTGGGCAGGGCGGCGGGGTTGACGGGGACGGGCTTCACGGCATCCTCCAGGGTTCGATGATGGTATTGACAATATATGACGGCCGTGAAGAATGCGACATATCTACCTTGGGTTGACACCCGCATCCCATCGACCTGAAGGACACTCAGCGCGCATGAACCCCACCTCGGAGACCCTGACGGCCGCGCTCACCCTGACCCCGGCGCCGCCGGAGCGCTTTGACGAGGCATATCTCGCCACGTCACAGGACTGCCCGTGGCCCAAGGCGTACGGCGGTGACCTCGTCGCCCAGGCCGCCGTCGCGGCCATGCGATCCGTCGGCGGCGACCGGAGCCTGCACTCGATGCACAGCTACTTCATGCGCCCCGTCGAGATCGGCGTCGAGATCCGTTACGAGGTCGAACGCCTGAGGGAGGGGCGCAGCTACACGACCCGGCACGTCCGCGGATACTCCGGTGGCAAGCTCGCGTACATTGCCATGGCCTCCTTTCGCAGTGCGGAGCCGGGGGGTGATCACGCGGCGGCGATGCCCGAGGGCCTCCCGGATCCCGACGCGTTGCCGACCAGCGCCGCCTGCCTCGACTCGATCCAGCCGGGCACCCGAGCGGGCGGCACCATGACCAAGGAGTCGAAGGCGTACTGGTCGTCGGGGCGTGGCTTCGACATGCGGCACGTGCCGAGCCCGGTCTACCTCACGGTGGAAGGTGCGACGGCCCCGCACCAGGCGGTCTGGGTCAGGCCGTTCGACAAGCTCCGCCCCGTCGACGGACTCACCTCGCGCATGCGGGACCTGGCCGCACTCGCCTACGTCTGCGACTACACCATACTTGAGCCGATCTTGCGCGTCCTGGGCCTGCCATGGGCGCTCCCGGGGCTCACGACCGCCAGTCTCGACCACGCCATGTGGTTCCACCGCCATGAGCCCGTGGACGACTGGCTGCTCTACGCCCAGGAGGCCGGATCGGCCCAGAACGGGCGCGGCCTGGGGCTGGGCCGCTTCTTCAGCCGCGATGGACGGCATCTCGCGACGGTCGCGCAGGAAGGGGTCATCCGTGTGTCCTGATCCCGGCCTCCCCATCGACTCCGGCGACGCCGTATGAGCGACCGGCCCTCCGTCACGTACGTGGTGCGGGTCGAATGGAGTGACACCGACGCCGCGGGGCACCACCACAACACCGCCGTGACCAGGTTTGTGGAGGCCGCCGAGGCCGCGTTGACGCGCGAGCGCGGGCTCACCGGCTACTTCGGCAGCGCGCCCCGAGTGCGTTACGAGGTCGAATTCGAACAGCGCCTGTACTTCGGACAGCAGGTCACCGTCATGCTGAACGTCGAAGCCATCGGCACGTCCTCCATGACCTTCGGCTTCGAGGTCTGGGGTGAGGAGTTCGACGGACGCCCCCGGCGGCGCGCCGCGAGGGGCCGCTACGTGACCGTGCACGTTCCTCTCGGCGAAGACCGGAGCCGGCCCTGGCCCACCTCCTGGATCGCGGCCCTGAGCTGACGACGGCATGCCCGGCCCGCGTCGCGCACCATCCGATCCCGTCCCGTGTGGCCGAGGCGAAGACCGTCACCCCGGCTGGCTATTGACAATTGGTGACGGCCGTGAAAAATACGAGATACATCGCAGTGGATTCTGCGTGACCACATCTTCCCCGCACCCCGCCGCACCCCTCGACTGACGTCTGGTGCGCGTGCCTGAGGCTTCGGTCCCGCTCGACCAGATCCGCCTCGCCATCGACGCACACCGAACGACCGAACGACCGAAACGGAGCCGACCATGACACCCGACTTCAGTGCGTACCGCCTCGAAGGCGACAACTCGATGTATCGGCTACCCAGCGGACTCGTCGCTCCGGTGGTGACTCGCGGTGGCTGCGAGGACGCCGGCGCCGCCGACTCGGGCGGGGCCGTTCGGGTCTCGGGCGTCAGCATTCAGCACACCCCGGCCACCAGGTTGTGGTTCGGCAAGGTCAGCAACGAGCCCGGTTACCGCTCGGTGTCCCACCATCACGGCGAGGCCGAGACCGGCGGTTACGTCTTGTCGGGACGGGCGCGCATCTACTTCGGCGAGAAGTTCGAGGACTACATCGACATGGTGGAGGGGGACTGGGTCTTCGTGCCGCCGTTCATGCCGCACGTCGAGTGCAACCTCTCGCGCAACGAGCCGCTGGTATGGATGACCACTCGGACACCGGAGAACATCGTCGTCAATCTGCCCGATGTCGCCGATGACGGTCTGCCCGACTGGCTGGATCGATGACCAGCGGCACGCTCCCGGACCTGTGAACTTTCCGCACGGAGATCACGCCGGCGGTCATGGGAGCCTCGGCGTTTCGACCGCCGGCCCCGCCGTCGGCTTCTGGAAGGACCCCCCGTTGCCCCTTTCGCCCTCCGCACACCTGGACACCTTCGCTCGCGACCACTTGCCTCCCGCCCACCTGTGGCCGACGATCGAGTTCACCACGCCGGACCTGCGGTACCCGGACCGGTTGAACGCCGCCACTGAGCTCATCGACATCCCCACCGCGACATATGGGGCCGAGCGGCCGGCCCTGCGCACGCCTGCCGGAGAGACCTGGTCGTACGGCGAGCTGCGGACGCGGGCGAACCAGATCGCGCAGGTGCTGACCGAGGACCTCGCCCTGATTCCGGGACAACGTGTCATGCTGCGCTCGCCGAACACCCCCTGGACGGTCGCGGCCTGGCTCGGCGTGCTCAAGGCCGGCGGCATCGTGGTCACCACCATGGCCGCCTTGCGCGCCCCCGAGATCACCGCGATCGCCGAGCGGACGCGGCCTTCCATCGCGCTGGTCGACCACCGGTACACCGCAGACGTCCACACCGCGCTGTCGTCGATGACGGTGGTGGAGTACGGCGGGACCGGCCCGGCGGATCTCATCGCCCGCGCCGCCGCCAAGTCCGGCGAATTCGCCAATGTGGAGACCGCCGCCGATGACGTCGCTCTGCTCGGGCCGACTTCCGGCAGCACCGGCGTCCCAAAGATCACCACGCACTTCCACCGCGACATCCTGTCCATCGACAACACCTTCGGCCGGCATGTCCTGAAGCTGGTCGCGGACGACGTCGTCGCCTGCTCCGCTCCCTTGGCCTTCACCTTCGGTCTCGGCATGCTGGTCGTGTTCCCCCTGCGGGCCGGCGCCTGCGCCATGCTGACCGAGGCGGCCACCCCGCCGCGGCTCGCGGAGATCGTCGAGCGGGAGGGCGTCACCGTTCTCGCGACGGCGCCCACCGCCTACAAGGCGATCCTGCGAGAAGGGAGGGAACACCAGCTCGCCGGATTGCGGACCGGGGCATCGGCGGGCGAGCACATCCCTCAGGCCACCTGGGAGGGGCTGCGGGACACGATCGGCCTCCGGGTCATCGACGGCATCGGCGCCACCGAGATGCTGCACATCTTCATCTCCGCCGCCGGCGAGGACATACGTCCTGGTTCCACCGGCAAGCCGGTGCCCGGCTACCGCGCCGCCATCCTGGGCCCTGACGGCTCCGAACTCGGGCCGGGCGAGCCGGGGCTGCTGGGCGTCATCGGCCCGGTGGGCTGCCGCTACCTCAACGACGACCGTCAGAGAAACTACGTACTCAACGGCTGGAACGTCACCGGTGACATCTTCTACCGGGACGGGAACGGCTACTTCTTCTACCAGTCCCGCAGCGACAACATGATCGTCTCATCGGGCTACAACATCGGCGGGCCCGAGGTCGAGGCCGCCATCGACACTCATCCCGACGTGGTCGAGTCCGCTGTCGTCGGGCGGCCCGACGAGGAACGGGGCTCGGTCGTCTGTGCCTTCGTCGTGCTCCGCGACGGCGTGACCGGCGACGCCGCCAAGGCCAAGGAGATTCAGGACCACGTCAAGCAGGTCCTGGCCCCCTACAAATATCCGCGGGATCTGCGGTTCCGCGACTCCCTACCGCGCAATTCGAGCGGCAAGCTACAGCATTTCCTGCTCCGCGAGATCGTGCGGGACGAGCAGGCCGCGCCGCGGCACGGCCGCTGACCTTGGGATTCATCCTCGTGACCACACGCCGCGAGGTCATGGCCCAGGCGTGACCGGCCGATCCCCACCAGCCGGGGACCGTACCGAACTCCACCCTTGACGCCGTCTCTTGCCGCTATATACTACCGAGAACTAAACTAAACGGACCAGTTCAATCGTCCGGCCACGTCACGGCGACCGACGCCCGAGACCGCAGACGTATTCAAGGCCGTCCTGTCTCTTGGGGCCGACGTGACTTTGTCACACCATGTTTCGACTGGCTCGGCATTGCGAGCTTCGTCGACCTGATCACCGATTGATGGCTCTCGACAAGGCCGTGGAGAGGTCCTGTCGAACCGCCGGGGCGAAGGGTCGTGATACCCCAGCTCCGAGCCTTGGAGAGGGGAACAACTCATGTTCGGTCGGGAAGCAGGTTCGGAGCGGGCGGGCTCGCTGAAGGAGGCGGTTCGCCTGGCGCATGCGGCCACCCGGGAAACCGCGGACGTCCTGGCGAAGAGAATCTACGCGAACCCGGAGCTCAGCGACCAGGAGTATCGCGCCGCGGGCTGGTGTCGTGAAGCCCTGGACAAGGCCGGCTTCACCATCGAGGACGTCGCCGACCTGCCGACAGGGTTCGTCGCGGAGTACGACGCGGGGTCGGGTGGGCCGACGATCGGCCTGCTCGCGGAATACGACGCACTGCCGGACATCGGCCATGGCTGTGGCCACCATCTCATCGCGGGGTCCGCAGTCGGGGCCGGACTCGCACTCGCCCGGCTCCGGGAAGCGTTCTCCGGTCGCATAAAGGTTTTCGGTTGTCCTGCCGAGGAGGTCCTCACGGGAAAGCCGCGGATGATCGACGCCGCGGCGTTCGCCGGCGTCGACGCCGCCCTCACCTTCCACGCGTACCACTCGACCAGCGTGATGACCAGTTGCATGGGCATCCGCACCTTCGAACTGGCTTTCCGGGGTAATTCCTCCGCGACCGCCGATCCCTGGGCCGGGGTCAATTCCATCGACGGGGCGGCGATGACGTACCAACGGATCAACTCCTTGCCGGAGTCGACCCGTGCGGGCATCCGGGTCCACCGCTTGGACACGCAAGGAGGCGATGCCTTCAGCGCCGTCCCGGAGCGGTCGACGTGTCATGTCGCGGTCCGCGCGGACGACGTGGCCGAGCTCGAACGCCTTGCCGACACCGTGGTGGACTGCGCGCGGCGCGCCGCGGAGTCGAGCGGCAACACGCTGGAGGTCGTCGAGGGAAAGGGGAGCGAGCCGATCCGCTACGACCGGTCACTCGGCGGCGCGATCCAGGCGAACCTCCGTGAACTCGGCGAAGAGGTGGTGGACTGGCCGGCCCTCGCGTTCACCGACTTCGGCAACGTCAGCGGGCTGATCCCCGGAGTTCTGTTCTCCGTCGCCACCTGGCCGGGCGACGTCCCGTTCCACACCCGGGCGGCCGCGGAGCACTCGGGCCGGCCGAGGGCGTTCGAGGCGATGCACACGGGTGCTCTCGCCATGGCGCTGACAGCCATCGACTTCGTCACCACCGACGACTCCCCCGGATCCGAGGCCGCTGCGGAGTAGGACACCGCGTGCCACCTCCAAACGGCGGCGGGCCGGGCTCGGTGGGGCGAGCCTCGGCGAACGCCGGTTTGAGCGTGGACCGATACAACAGCCCCGAGACTCCGGACGAATCAACCGATAGCGATCGTGGTGCCTGCTCGCCGATGACCACCAGTGCGAGCTGTTCGTGCTCAGCCCAAACGGAGGTTCCGTTGCCCCCCACCAGCATCTCGTCCGGTCGGACGCGTGTCGTGCTCGCCGTACTCTTCCTCACGTTGTTCGCCTACAACGGGCTGGAGACCATGCTCGCGCCCGCTCTACCGCTCGTACAGGAAGCGGTCGGCGCGACGACGCCCGCGATCGCCTGGGTCTTCACCGGTGTGCTGCTGGCAGGCGCGGTCGCGACCCCGGTGGTCGGACGGCTCGCCGACACCCGTGACAAGCGCACGGTCCTGCTGTGGGTGCTCGCCATCGTCATGCTGGGCACCGCGGTCGCCGCGCTCTCGACGTCGATAGTGGTGCTCACGATCGGACAGTTGCTCCAGGGCGCCGGGCTCGGGCTGCTGCCGGTCTCCGCGGGCATCATCCGCGACACGCAGCCGGCGAGCGCGATCAAGTCGGCCAACGGCCTGATGATAGCGGCCGCGACGCTTTCGATGGGGGTGGGACTGCTGGTCGCGGGCCCGATCGTCAGCGTGTTGCCGTACACGTGGCTGTTCTGGCTTCCGCTGGCGCTGTTGGTCGTCGCGTTCGCCGTGGCGTGGTTCGTGGTGCCGTCCTGCCCACCGGGGGAGTCGGGGTCGGTGGACTGGCCGGGGGCCGCCCTGCTCGGGCTGGGTGTGGCCGGGCTGCTGATCGCGATCACCCTGTCCGCGTCATGGGGGTGGCTGTCGACCGGGACGCTCGGCCTGCTGGGCGCGGCGGTCGTGCTGCTGGCCGTGTTCGTGGTCGTGGAACTGCGCACCGCGCGGCCTCTGATAGACCTGCGGCTGCTGGCGAACCGGCCGGTGCTGCTGGTGTGCGCGATCTGGTTCGTGATCGGGTTCGTGAGCATCGCGGTGTACGTACTCGTGCCGATCCTGGTGCAGTTGCCAGTGGAGTCCGGGATCGGGCTGGGCGCCTCGGCGACCCTGACCGGCCTGATCCTGTTCCCGATGGGGATCATCGGCTCGATGGTCGCTCCACTGACGGGCCGGCTGGAGAGCGCGATCGGCACCCGCGGCGTCATGCTGGTGGCCACCGCCGCGCTTGCGACGTCGAGCGCATCGCTGCTCGGGGCCATGCAGCTCTGGGTGCTCTTCCTGGCGACGGGCCTCGTCGGAGTCGGCATCGGCCTGGGGCTCACCCAGGCGATGAACATCGTCGCGGCCTCCGTTCCCAGCGAACGGCTGGCCAGCGTCAGCGGCATCACGTTCGTGATGAAGGCGGTCGGTGGGTCACTGGGCGGGCAGATCGCCGCCGCGCTGCTGGCCGTGAGCGGTGCGCCGCTTCCGACGTGGGGCGACTTCAGCTTCGCGTTCGTGGTGTTCGCCGTGGTCGGCGTGGTCGCGGTGCTGCTGAGCGGAGGGTTTCCGGCCAGGATCACTTCGGCGCCCGAAACCGTGGCCATGGCGAAATGACAGGACCGACCGCGGAAGGTCGATCCACGACCGTCGGTCCTTGAAATGAACCGTTCGATTGAGATGGGTTGGACATGACACTTCAAGAGGCTGGGCCGATCGCCACTCCCGCATCGGGCGCGCTTCGCGGATCATGGGAGCGGGAACTGGCGGTGTTCCGCGGCGTCCCGTACGCCGTCCCGCCGGTGGGGGAGCGCCGGTGGCGGCCCGCGAAGCCGCTCCCGGCTTGGTCCGGGGTGCGGGATGCGACCTCCGACGGCCCGGTGTGTCCACAGCCCCGTTCGGGGCCGGTCGTGGACCTGATGGGCGATCAGATACGCGCCGCATCCATGTCGGAGGACTGCCTGACGCTGACGATCTGGTCCCCGGGCCTGGACGAACGGCGCCGCCCGGTCCTGGTCTGGATCCATGGCGGAGGGTTCATCGGAGGCGCCGGGTCGTGGGACGTCTACTCGGGGGCCAACCTCGCGCGGCACGGAGACGTCGTCGTGGTCGCGATCAACTACCGGCTCGGGCCGTTCGGCTACCTGTACGTCGATGGCGACGATCCCACCGGAGGCAACCTATGGCTGTCCGATCAGCGCCGTGCCCTGGAATGGGTGGTGGCGAACATCTCGGCGTTCGGCGGCGATCCCACCCAGATCGTCGTGGGCGGACAGTCGGGTGGAGCCTGGTCGACGATGGCGCTGTTGGGGATGCCGGATCCGCCGCCGGTGCGCGGGGCGGTACTGCTGAGCGCGCCGGGGAGCCTGCGGCCGCGCGACCGGACGGAGTCGATCGCGTTCACCGCTCGGTACGCCGAGGCGCTGGGCGGTGGTGAGCTACGCGCCGTGGACGCCGAGTCCCTGGTCGCCGCGACAGCGCGGCTACGGCCGAAGCCGGGCCGCTTCGCGACGGTCCTGCCGCCGTACATGCCGACCGCGCACGACCCACTGGTGACCGAGGACGTGCCGGCGCGGTTCGCCGACAGGGCCGGGATCGATGTACTGATCGGGTGGACGGGGGATGAGATGGGCTTCTTCCTGGCCCAGGACCCAGCCGCGGTCGGCTGCACCCCGCAGCAGGTGGTGGCCCGGATGCGGGAGACTTTCGGGACGCACGCGTCCGATGCGTATGGCGTGTACGGCGACGGCGGGCGCACGCCATACGAGGTGCTGCGGGCCTACACCTCCGACGAACTGTTCCGCATGCCGGCCCTCAGCCTGGCGCGCGGTCTGGCGGAGCGCGGGCGCCGGGTATGGACCTATGAGCTCGCGGTCGAATCCCCGGCGTTCGACGGGCTGGCGGGCGCCGCGCACTGCGTCGACATTCCCTTCGCGTTCGACCTGCTCGACACCTGGCATGCCAGTGGCAGCAGGCTGCTCGCCGGGATGAACACCGCGGCGAACCAGGTGCTCGCCGACCGGCTGCATGCCGGGCTCATCGCGTTCATCCGCGACGGCGACCCGGCCACCCGCGCCACCCCATGGCGACCCGCGGCCGGCGGCGAGATCCCCACCATGCGGTTCGGCCCGCACGCGGCCGAGTCCCCGGTGGCCCCGCAGCTCGTCGAGATCTGGCGAGAGGCGGCCGCCTCTGCGACGTAGACCGCGCTACGTGACGGCCTCGCCGCGGATGCCGTACGCGGCGAGGAAGACATCGACCGCCGCGGTCGCGATGCCGGAGATCTCCTTCTTGGAGGGCAGCATGGCGGGGTCGAGGAGTGCGTAGAGCCGGCGTGCTTCCAACATGCCCACGAACTGGAGGGCCGCGGTGTCGATGTCGTCGATGTCCAGCCCGCCGGCGGAAACCAGCTCACGCAATGCCTCGCTCAGGTGAGCGATCGTCGGTAGCGGACCACCCTCCAAATAGAGGCGCCCGACCTCGGGCTGCTTGTGCGCTTCGGCGACGACAAGGCGAAGCAGGCCGACGGTGCTCGGGTCGAACAACACCAGGGCATAGCGTTCTGCGAGTGCGGTCAGCCGCGTGCGGGGGTCCTCGTGCGGGTCGCTGTGGTGGTCGATCTCCTGGCGGATCCGCTTCGCGGCGCCGCCGATGATCTCAGTGAGCAGCTCGTCCTTGCTTCGGAACTTCGCGTACACAGTCGCCTTGGACACATTCGCCGTCGCCGCGACGAGATCCATCGTCGCGGCTCCGTACCCATGCTCCAGGAACACCTCGTGGGCCGCTCGCACGATCGCCGACCGCTTCCGGTCCGGATCCCGGCCTGCGCCGTGAACATGGCGTTCACCGGTCGCAGGCGCCCTAGCTCCTTGAGGTCCGTCCATGGCATGAACCCTACCAAGACTGAACGGACCAGTTCAGGCGAGTCGGTGGCGAAATGGCGCCAAAGCGGCGCGGCCGAGCATCGGGCACCTTCGCAGGCCGGTATCACCATCAAGCGGTGTTTCTTGATTTCGGCCCAGCCGACGTGAAAGGCGTTGCCGAGGGCGGCGGTGGGCCCCGGCCGGCACTCAACGTACTGGGCAGCGGCGAGCGCGACACCGGCGTCGACAACCTCGTCGGCATCTTCCACAAGATCTACGCCAAGACCCCGCGGAGAGGGTTGTCACTGTCGAGGCGAGGCCCAGCATGTACCAGAGTGCGTGTCCGAGGACTGAGCCCCCACCGGACGCACATGGACCGTCTTTATACGTGCACATCGGATCTACCTGGCCTGACGTGGGTTCCATCCCCTGGTCGAATGCGCAGGATCAGATGAAAGAGTCCCTGTTCTCAGTGAGCCAGGCCAGGTCCGCCTGGTGGCGCTCGCGCGCGATACGATCCCGCTCGAAGAGCGCCTCGGTCTTCGTCAGCACCAAGGTGTACGGTCGGCCCAGCCGCCTGGTTTCGTGATGGATCGGCAACTCGGCGTCGTCGATCCGGGTGTGGACGTGCCTGCGCTTCTCCTTCGCCAGCGGCCAGTCGAAGTCACGCCGTTTCGGGTCCTGAAGGAAGGCGCCGAGGACCTTGCACAGCTCACACTCGCATCCGGCGGGCAGGGCGATCGACCAGTCGTCCTCCGTACGAGGGGGCCGGGCGAGCGATGCCCGAATGCGTTCGGCGCAGCCGGTGGCCAGTTCGCCGAAGCCAGCGGTGTGCGGCTTCACTACGCGCAGCGCGGCCGTTACCAGTACGAGGGCCTGGTCACCGCCTGTATTCGCGACCGTGATGGCGCCGTCCAGTACCCTGGTCGATCCGGTCTGCGCGGCGGCCGCGATGATCCCGGAGAGCGGCTCTCCATGGGCGGTCAGCCACGCCGCCGAGCGGCTGGTGAGCGGCGAGACGAGTACGGGGCGGATGCGGTCCATGAACCACGTCCACGACAGGTCCACGATGTGGCGCGCGGTCGTGTCGTCGTCCGCGCTCAGCAACGTCGCGCACAGCCGCGGGAGATCGGCGAGCCATCGCAGCGGCTCCGGGGCATGGACGTAGGGGCCGAATCCCCAGCCCGTGCTCCATTCGCGTAGTAGGTCGCCGATCCAGGCGTCGCCATGGCGCGCCGCCAGCCTGGCGAGCGCCGGAGCTTGATCGGGCGCCAGCAGCTCCAACGGGAACGGGCTCAGGAGCAGGGCGGCCGTTTGCGCGTCATCCAGTGCCCCGGCGGTTCGCAGTGCCCTGCCGAAGAGTTCAACCTGCCGACCGGACTGAATCGAGGCGTTCCAGAAGGGGCGCAGCGATTGCGCCGCTTCGCGCGCTTTCGCGACCTCCCCGGCGCGGGCCATCTCACTTAGCTCGTCCAGCGCCCAGCCCGGGGACGATTCGGCCCTGTTGGCGAAGTTCCGGCTACGGGGCCAGATGATCAGCGCAGCTCGCCGATACCAGCGGTCCAGGGTGTTGCCGTAGTTGCCCATGTAGCCCTCGTACTGCGAGGAGTAGGGCGTCAGATCGGTCGTCGGGGTCGTTGAGGCCACCTCCGCTTCACCGAGGTCTAGTGAGATCTGCTCAAGCCGTCCGGTTTCCGGGCCGATCCAGTGGGCGAGTGTGATCGTGCATTCGATCAGGTCGTTGAGGACGTAGCGCCCGTCGTCCGCGTCGCCGGAGTCCTTATGGCCGCCGGGGTCCTCCTCGTTCTCGTCATGCTCGCGGTACCACGGATCCTCATCGGGATCGTAGGCATCCCAGGTCTCCTGGATCTCCGCCAGGGCCAGGGTCGCCTCGCACCCCGCCCGCTCGGCCGCGGCCCGCAGCGAAGCGACGCCTGCGGCGTCGGAACCCTTCAGCCGGGACCAGCTCAGCCCTCGGGCGGTGTACTCGTGATTGAGCAGGTACGCCAAGCGCTTCGGTCGCTCGGCACGGCCGCCGTACGGCGGGGCGACCGGGGTGGTGAAGTGCGAGTGGAGGCAGTCCGCGAGCTCACCGACCAAAGGGCCTTCCGCGACCGGGCCGATGCCGTCCCCCGCCAGCAGCAGGTTGTAGGTAAGGGTGATCCGGTTGCCCGACTTCACGGGGAGAACCTGGTGGCGGCAGTCGGCGTAGAAGGCTACGAGCGAGACATTGACCCTTGATCCGCGGTGTTTCGTGGCCTGGCCTCGATGATCGATGACTAGCTCACCGCCGGCATACGCGGACGGCAGCGTCACCACCAGTGTCCCGACCATGGCGTCGTCCTTCTCGGAATCCTGGTGCGCGACGAAGAACTGCCCGGTCTCGTACAGAAGCATGGAATGCAGCTCCGGCATGAGCCGGCAGTGCGGTGGCAGGCCCAGCTCGTCGCGCATTCCGTCCAGGACGCCTTCGAACGCGTCCGTCCAGGCGACGTGCACCAGGTCGCTGGGGATCTCCCAGGTGTCGCGGACCTCCGGATCGGTCAGGGTCTGCTCGCCGCGCCCGAACCGCGCACGGCGGCCGAGCCGCCGCAGTTGCGCGGCCTGCTCATCGGAGATGGGAAATCGCAGAGGACCGACCCCATCGACCGCCACCGACAGGGCGCTTTTGGGCAGCTTCCGATGAACACTCGACGCGCCGGGATCTGTCACCCCATCGAGTAACTCAGTCAGTCGTTCGCGGGCGGTAGTGGGCATGCGGCACCTCTCAAGCGCATCTCTGGGGCGTGGCCAAACTATCGCGTACATAGAGCCTGAGCCGTCTCGACCGTTGCCCCGGCAGGGGGCCCGGATGCTACGGTCCGGGCTTACCTCCGAGTGCCGAAGTCGACGGGTGCATGCCAGGCTCTCCCCGCGGAACCCACCTGGCAGGTCCGGGCGTAGCAGCGCCAGTACCACTCGCCGTTCTTTCTGCGCCGAACGTCGATATCGCTGCCACCACACCGCCCGCACGCAGGTGGGGAGGAGAATTCGGCGGCGTGTTCGTGTTCGAGGATCCTTCTGGCGAAATGGGCGCCGCGCATCGTCAGCATGATCTCGCGGGTCCTGCTCTGCGACAGAGCGTTCAGGCTGCCGAGCATGACGGTCCGCTCGTCGATGACCACGATCTTCTGGTGCATGTGATTCACGGACACGACGGTGTGCGCCACCGTGCGTACTTGGTTGATCAGGTCGAGGTGTCTGTCCTGTAGCCGGTCGGAAGGGTCGCGGAGGAAAACGGTGATTCGGACGCCGCGCGCCGTCAGGCGGCGCTCTTCACCGGAAGCAGTCGTGAAACGGTGCTCCGCCTCTTGGAGTTCGGTGCGGCTGTGCGTCGCGCTGTCGGCGAGGACTTCGGCCTGGCGGACCAGATCGGCACGGCGCCGGTCGGCCACATCTCGGGCGGATGCCGCACGTTCCGCAAGGTGGAGTTCCCGTTCCATGGCGGCGTCGCGGGTCTGCCGCGCGGCGGCGAGAGGACGTTTGGCGCGTAGCCGGGCCAACCCGCTGCGCGTCTCCAGGTCGTTCATCAGGCGTTGCGCCTCGGCGGTCGCGTGCGCCGCCTCCAGGGCCGCCGCCTCGGCCTGGGTCGCGGCCTGATCGACGCGGGCGGCCTCCGCGCCCAGTTCGTCCACCTGAGCCCACAGGCGGCGGTCGGGATGCATGGCGGCGTGAGCGGCGCTCGCCTGGTCCCGTTCCAGCTTGGCCGCGGCGAGGGCATCGGCGAGTGAGTCGAGCCGCGTCCGGTGGAGGGCCACGGCTGCTTCACAGCGCTCCGGTCGATGCTGGGGCGCTCCCAAGAAGATCTCGTCCTGAGCGAAGCGAGCGGCGTCGAATCCCGCCAGCGCCGTGCCCAGCTCGCCAAGCCGGCGCAGCCGGTTCCGTACCACCACCAGCCGCGCCGACAGATCGCGGCGCTTGTCGTCGGTCGCCGTGAGCCGAGCGCGTACCAGGAGAGGCAGAGAGACGTCCGCGTTCTCGGCGACCTTGCGCAACTGCGGCGGGCCGACTCGTACGATCGCCCCATGCGGGTGGCGGCGTTCGTCGAGCACACCCAGCAGCGCGTTGTCCACCGCGATGTTGGTGGCCGAGACGAGCAGGACTCGCTTGCCTGCGGCGATCAGGTCGCCGATCGCCTTCTTCAGCACCATGGTCTTGCCCGTGCCCGGCGGGCCCCAGACCAGCCACACTCCGGTACCGAGACACGCTTGGTAGGCCGTCTCCTGCGGTGGGAACAACCCTGCCGGCGGCCGGGTCCGTGAGAGCTCGCCGCCGGGCTTCCGGTGGGCCAGCATGTCACCGAGCGGTGCGCTGCCGAGCGAGGCGAGGCCCTCCTTGAGCGCGTCCACCAGGAACGTGGGCGGCTGCTGCATCGACCACAGGTGCGGGTCGGCCGGGTCGGCGAACTCGGCCACCCGTACGGTGAGTGTGGATTCGCTCTGTGAGACGTCCATGACCGGGAAGCCCTGGCTGACGCTCCCCTGCTCCGCGCCCGCCAGCCGTAAAGCGTCAAGCCGATCGGGGTTCGGTTCCGTGCCCCGGACATCCACGACGTAGAGCCCGTCGCCGGTACGGATCGCGCGACCGAGCCGCCGCCAGCGCGGCTTACCTCCCGTTCCTCCCTCAGCAGCGATCCATTCGTCCAGCGCTGTGGCTATTTCCTCACGCCAGCCCACGTTCCACCCTGCCCTCCCTGCTCCTTCACGATAGACAAATCTTCATTCCCGTTTCAGGAGCCGCGGCCGCAAATCGCACAGGTGGGTGAGTCGCGTGACAGGTTTCGCTACGAACGACCGGCACCTCATTGCCAGCCGGATGATCAAGCCGCATGGTGCTCGTCGGCCGTCTCCACGCTCGCGATGGGGGCGCAGCGGGGCAACGTCGAGCGGGGCACCCATCATCGGGGAGACCGCTCGCTCGTGTGCCTGTAACTTTCCGCGACGGATCGTGATAATAGGGAAGGCCGAGGGCCAGGAGCCGTTACTTTACGGCCCGATCGGCCGATAGGCTGCTCCTTCCACGAGCTTCGAAGATCGAAGAATACGGGCGGGATGGACGTCTTCAAGGTTCACGAGCAGTTGATCGCCGACTATGCTGCGTTCACATCTGGGTTCACCGAGATCGCGGATGAGCGAATCAGGGAGCATGTTCGAGATCGCCTAGCCGCCGGAGATCAGTGGCCCGACCCCTACCTCTCCCTGAACCCGAACTTCGAGCCAGGCGGTTCGATCAGCGAGTTGGTTCGACAGCGCCGTCTGCTACCCGAGTGTGAGCAGATCTTCCGCGTGGGCAAGACGGCTGAGTCCGATGGACAGGTGCTCAGTCTTCACCGGCACCAGCGAGAGGCCGTTGAGATCGCCCAGAGCGGTGCAAGTTATGTGCTGACGACCGGCACAGGCTCGGGGAAGAGTCTGAGCTACATCGTCCCGATCGTGGACTGGGTGCTCCGACAGAAGGCGAGCGGGACCTATCAGCCCGGCGTGAAGGCCATCATCGTCTATCCGATGAACGCCCTGGCGAACAGTCAGCTGCATGAGCTCGGCAAATTCCTCCAGGAGGGATATCCGCCTGGGCGTGAGCCGGTGACCTTCAACAGGTACACCGGTCAGGACAGAGGGCAGGATCGCCGGTCGATCTTGGCCGATCCACCGGACATCCTGCTCACCAACTACGTGATGCTCGACCTGGTCCTCACCCGCCCTGACGAGCGGGACAGCCTTATCACCGCTGCGCGCGGACTGCACTGGCTCGTCCTCGACGAACTTCACACCTACCGCGGACGCCAAGGGGCGGACGTCGCGATGCTCGTCCGGCGGGTCCGTGACGCGTGTGAGGCAGATCAGATTCAGTGCGTCGGCACCTCCGCGACGATGACCACGGAGGGCAGCGAACGATCGCGGAAAGCGAAGGTCGCAGAAACCGCCGGCCGTCTCTTCGGGGTCCCGGTCTCTCGCGCGCACGTCATTGGAGAAACGCTGGAGCGTGCCACGGCTGCCGACCCCGCGGCGGTGGCCGGCCTCGAACTTCCCGTGCGCTCATACGAAGCCTTCACCGCGAGTCCTCTCGCCGCCTGGGTAGAGTCCCAATTCGGAATCGTGGCCGACCCGGAAACCGGGAAGCTGATCCGCCCACCGCGGCCACGCACGGTGCCGGAAGCCGCCGATGAGCTTGCCAAGCTCGTCGGCCGCAACTCAGACGATTGCACGACAGCGATCCAGGACATGCTCAAGTTGGGCGCATCGATCGCCCACCCCCGGACGCAGCGGCCGGTCTTCGCCTTCCGGCTGCACCAATTCCTTTCCAAAGGAGACGACCTCTACCTCAGCATCGAATCCGAAGAAGATCGATACATCACCAGTCGCTACCAGACGGTCGTCCCCGAGACCGGAAGAGAAGATCACATCCTGATCCCCGCATCGTTCTGCCGCGAGTGCGGTCAGGAGTATTTGACCGTCCGAAAAGTGGACGAGCGTTTTGCCTCGCGCCGGGACAGCGACGCAAGTGGTAAAGAGAGCGACGGTTACCTCTACATCTCGACGGACTTGCCCTGGCCGGACAGCGTCGAGACGGCGATCGAGGATCAGCGAGTTCCCGAGTCGTGGTTGGAAACGCGGAGCGACGGCTCTCCGGGCGTGACCGCGAGCAAGCGGAAATACCTTCCCAATGTCGTTACTGTCGCGGCAAACGGTCATATCGCCGAGGAAGGCACACGGGCGGCTTACATCCCCGCTCCGTTCACCTTCTGTTTGGCCTGCCGCACATCCTACGAGCAGGTTCGCGGCAGCGACTTCGCCAAGCTGGGGTCACTATCGGTCGAGGGCCGGAGCTCTGCAACCAGCGTGATCAGTTCCACGGTGGTCCGTAGCCTCCGCGAAGACGCGGCAGTGAGCAGGCCCGAGACCAAGTTGCTGGCGTTCACTGACAACCGGCAGGACGCGAGCCTGCAAGCCGGGCACTTCAATGATTTCGTGCAGGTCGTTCAGCTCCGCGGTGCACTCTATCGAGCGCTCAGCGCTGCCCCGGATGGCCTGACCCATGAAGTCATCGCCCAGAAGGTCACGGACGCGCTCAACCTCCAACTGGCCGACTTCGCGCAGAAGCCCGAGGCCAGATTCACCGCGGAGCGCAACACGTGGAAGGCGCTCCGTAATCTGATCAACTACCGGCTCTATCTCGACCTTGAGCGTGGCTGGCGCATCACCATGCCGAACCTGGAGCAGACCGGCCTGCTCAAAGTCGACTACCTGGACCTACCAGAGATAGCAGCCGCCCAGGATCTGTGGGACGGGACGCACTACGCGCTCCGCGACGATCCGGCAAAGGCCCGTGAGGACCTGCTGCGGACTCTGCTGGACGAGTTGCGCAGGGTGCTGGCGATCGACGCCGACTGCCTGACCGAGCCAGGCTTCGCCCAGCTAAAGGAGGAGAGCCGACACTACCTCGATCAACCCTGGGCCATGGAACAGACGGAGAACGTCATTTATGCAGCGGTCGCTTACCCGCGCGCCGGAGGTCATGGCGGCCTGCGCTCCACCAAAGACCTGCACCTGACCGGCTTCGGCGCCTACGGCAAGTACCTGCTCCGGGAGCACCATGGGCTCACCAGGGACGATGCCCACGCCATGATCCGTGACATGCTGGCCGTCGCTGAACGGTGCGGCCTGCTCGCCGACGAGCGGGGCGGGTACCAGCTCAAGGCATCCGCGATCCTTTGGCGTTTGGGCGACGGTGAGTCCGGTGCTGAAGACCGGATCAGAAAACAGGTCGCTGTGGAGAGAAGGCCACGGGTCAATCCGTTCTTCCAGCGTTTGTACCGGGAGAAGGCTGCGAATTTGGCAGGGCTCCAGGGGCGTGAGCATACGGCTCAAGTGCATAACGAGGTCCGTGCACAGCGCGAAGAGCAGTTCCGGAGTGGGGACCTACAGGTGCTGTACTGCTCTCCGACCATGGAACTGGGGATCGACATCGTCAGCCTCAACGCCGTAGCGATGCGCAACGTACCGCCGACTCCGGCCAACTACGCACAGCGGGCCGGGCGCGCCGGCCGATCGGGACAGCCCGCCCTGGTCGTCACGTATTGCTCGTCCGGCTATGCGCACGACCAGTACTACTTCCGGCACAGGGATCAGATGGTGGCCGGTTCAGTAGCCGCCCCGCGGCTGGACCTCACCAACGAGGATCT
Source organism: Spongiactinospora rosea (assembly GCF_003315795.1). Classification (GTDB taxonomy): domain Bacteria; phylum Actinomycetota; class Actinomycetes; order Streptosporangiales; family Streptosporangiaceae; genus Spongiactinospora; species Spongiactinospora rosea. The sequence continues at coordinate 89,202 of NZ_QMEY01000002.1, read as the reverse complement.
GATCAGTTCCCACGTCAATGCGATCTGGCTCGCGGAGATCGGTCTGCCGCTCGACAGCTCGATCGCCGGGATCTTGGACATGGACCGGCCCGGCTTCCCACTGCGGGCCACGGTCGCCACAGCCGCTGCCGCTCGGCAAGCGCAGTTGCGCGCGGCCGAGCGGTCGCGCATGGTGTTGTCCGAGCTCACCAATGAACTGAAGATCACATCCTGGTGGCATGACGACTGGATCGACCGCGCGGCTCAAGATGCTCCCAAGGAATTCGACAACGCTTTTGAGCGTTGGCGCGAGCTCTACCGAACGGCCCAGGCCGAACGGGAAGAGCAGCACCGAATCATCGGCGACCTCTCAACGAAGAAGAGCGTCCGCGAAGCGGCGATCAGCCGGCGCCGCGAGGCGGAGAACCAACTGAAGCTGCTCCGCAGCGAGGACTCCGAAGACTTCCAGACCGACTTCTACTCCTACCGCTATCTGGCGTCGGAAGGATTTCTGCCCGGCTACTCCTTCCCGAGGCTGCCGTTGCGGGCCTACATCGCGGCGCGCAATGGCAAGAGCACCGATGTGGAGTTCATTCACCGGCCCCGGTTCATCGCCATACGTGAGTTCGGCCCCGACGCCCTCATCTACCACGAAGGCGCTCGCTATCAGGTCAAGGAGGTCCAACTCGCGCCCACCGAGCAGGGCGGCGGCGGCCTGGACACCCGGTCGGCCCGGCGCTGTGAGTACTGCGGTTATCTGCACGACGCAGTGGTCGGCATTGACATGTGCGAGTCGTGCGGGGGACGGCTCGGCAAGACGATGAACCGCCTGCTGCGGCTGCAGACCGTCAAGACGGTCCGCCGAGACCGGATCTCCTCCGACGAGGAGGAGCGCCGCCGGGCCGGCTACGATTTGGTGACCTCCTACCGCTTCAATGACCACGGGGTACGACCGGGCCGCCTGGACGCGGAAGCGACACGAAATGGCACAGCGGCCTTGGCACTCTCCTACGGAGACTCGGCGACGGTGCGGGTCACCAACATGGGCCGCAGGCGCCACACCAGTGCCGGTTTCTGGATCAATACACAGACGGGTCGCTGGCTGTCGGAGAAGGACGCCTTCACACCGGAACTCAACCATCGTGACGACGCGTCGCTGGTGCAGACCAAGCAACAGGTCATCCCATACGTCGAGGACCGCAGAAACATCCTTGTCTCCAGGATGACCAGGCCGGCGAGCGACGAGGCCGCGATCAGCTTCATGTACGCCCTGGAGCGTGGTATCGAGGCCGAGTTCCAATTGGAGGACAGCGAGCTCGCCAGTGAACTCCTTCCCGATGAGGCGGATCACGGCCGGGCCTTGTTCATCGAGAGTTCCGAGGGCGGCGCGGGTGTGCTGCGCCGCCTGGTCATGGAGACCGATGCTCTCGCCCGGGCGGCACGGAAAGCCTTGGAGATCGCTCACTTCGATGTCGTCACCGGAGAGGACACCGGGGGCACCGTTAACGGCGAGCGGTGTGCCAAGGCATGCTACGACTGCCTGCTTTCGTTCAGCAATCAGCCCTACCATGAAATGATCGATCGGCATCTCGCCCGAGACCTGCTTCTGGAACTGTCCATGGCCGACGTGCCGGAGCCGCCCGCCTCCTCGCCGCAGGACATCTGGGAGCCGGTGCGCTTTGACGCGGAGCCCAACGACCCGGTTCACGCCTTCGTGTGCTGGCTGGAGGAGTGGGAATATCGCGCACCCGAGCAACTGTCAGCCGACCTCGGTGGGGCCACCCCGGACATGGTCTACCCAGGACAAGTCGCTGTCTTCATTGACGGACCGGACAACAGCAGCGGCCCCGGCCGAGATGAGGACGCTGAAGAGGAACTTCGGGACCGCGGCTGGAGCGTCGTACGTGTTCCGTACCGTGGGGACTACTCGCAGATCGTCAAAAAGTATCCGAGCGTGTTCGGGAACAGCCGCAGGGAGCCGCATTGACCGCTGTCTTCACCCCCGGTTCGCTTGTCAGCGCTCGCAATCGTGACTGGGTGGTCCTTTCCGGCTCCACCGACGACTTCCTCATCGTCCGGCCGCTCGGTGGCGGGGATGACGAGATAGCGGCGATCCTGACCGGGATCGAGCCCGTCGAACAGGCGGCCTTTGCCCCGCCGCGGCCGGATGATGCGGGCAACTCCGCGAGGGCGGGGCTGCTGCGTACCGCTCTGCGCATCGGCTTCCGGGCGACGGCCGGACCGTTCCGGTCCATGGCGGGGCTCGCCGTCGAACCTCGGCCCTACCAGCTCGTGCCGTTGCTGATGGCACTGCGCCAAGAGACGGTACGGCTTTTGATCGCGGACGACGTCGGCATCGGCAAGACCATCGAGGCGTCCCTGATCGCCGCCGAACTGCTCGCCCAGGGCAGCGCGACGGGCCTGACCGTGCTGTGCAGCCCGGCACTGGCCGAACAATGGCAAGACGAGTTGCGTGACAAGTTCCGGATCGACGCCGAGCTGGTCCTCCCGAGCACGGTCAAGCGGCTCCAGAAGAACCTGATCGGCGACGACCAGTCCATCTTCCACTACTACAAGCACACCGTGGTCTCCACCGACTTCATCAAGGCTCCCCATCGGATGAAGGAGTTCATCACCTCCTGTCGCGACCTGGTGATCGTGGACGAGGCGCACACATGCGTCGCGGACGGCACGTCCACGGGCGGGCGGACCCAGCGCTACAACCTGGTCCGTGAGCTCGCGAAGAAGCGGGAACAACATCTGCTCCTGGTCACCGCGACCCCGCACAGCGGCAAGGAGGAAGGGTTCCGCAACCTCATCGGGCTGCTCGATCCCGACCTGGCCGGGCTCGATTTCGACGATGTCAAAGACCGGGAACGCCTCGCGCGGCACATGGTTCAGCGCCGCCGCGGTGACATCAAGGGCTACCTGAACGAGGACACCAGGTTCCCCTCCGCCCGGGAGACGCGTGAGGAGCGCTACTACCTGAGCGACGATTACCGCAAGCTTTTCCGCCAGGTCCTGGCCTATGCGCGGGAGACCGTCCGGGATGACTCGGATGGCCAACTGCGGCAGCGTGTCCGGTACTGGTCGATACTGGCGCTGATGCGGGCCCTCGCCTCCTCGCCCAAGGCGGCCTCCGCGACGCTGCGGACCCGGGCCAAGGGCATGGAGAGCGAAACCCCGGAGGAAGCCGACCGGATCGGCCGATCCACCGTGCTCGATACCGACGATGACGAGGCGGCCGAGTCGATCGACGTGGTCCCCGGCGCCGATGACCTAGACGAATCCGACCAGAGCGAGCGGGCCCGGCTGCTCCGCTTCGCCAAGGCCGCCGACGCCCTCGCGGGCATGCGAGACGCCAAACTCGCCAAGATCGGTGACGTCGTGGAAGGCCTGCTCGCCGACGGCTTCGACCCGATCGTCTTCTGCCGGTTCATCGACACCGCCGAATACGTCGCCGCCCACCTGCGCGAGCGGCTTGGACCGACGGCCACGGTCGGCTGCGTCACCGGTACTCTTCCGCCGAGCGAGCGTGAGGGCCGGATCGACGAACTGCGCGGCGTCGAGGGCCGGCACGTTCTCGTGGCCACCGACTGCCTGTCCGAAGGCGTCAACCTGCAGGACGCCTTCCAGGCGGTGGTCCACTACGACCTGGCCTGGAATCCGACCCGTCACGAGCAGCGCGAAGGCCGGGTCGACCGGTTCGGGCAGCCCGCCGACAGGGTCCGCGCGGTGACCATTCTCGGTGCGGACAACCTGATCGACGAGATCGTGATGAGAGTTCTCATCCGCAAGCACGAAGAGATCAGGAGGAGCCTCGGCGTCAGCGTACCGGTTCCGAACTTCTCCAATCAGCTCGTCGAGGCGCTCATGGAGGAACTGCTCACCTCCAACACCGAGACATGGGAGCAACTTCCTCTCGACGGATTCAGCGCCACCGACCTGCATGCCGAATGGGAGAGTTCAGCCGAGCGGGAACGCCGTTCCCGCACCAAGTTCGCGCAGGCGGGCATCAAGCCAGATGAAGTCGCGCGGGAACTCGCGGAAATCAGATCCAGCCTTGGCACCCAGGGTGAGATCGAAGAGTTCGTCCGTGAATCTCTCGATGCTCTGGGATCCTCGCTCGTCGATACGGATTTCGGCTTCACCGCCGTCACCGCCACCATCCCCGCGGGACTGCGCGACGCTCTTCCTGCTGGACAGCCGCAGCCCCTGCCTTTCCATCGCGACCTGCCCGTGCCGCGCCGCCATGCGCATTTGGACCGTACTGATGCCGGCGTCGCAGCGATCGCCCGTTACGTCCTCGACAGCGCACTTGACCCGAAGACCTCCGGCCCTCGGCCGGCCTGCCGCTGCGGTGTGATGCGAACGAACGCCGTCGAGCGCCGGACGACGCTCCTCCTGGCCCGGTTTCGCATGCACCTGACCCTGCCCGGACGAGATGGTGAACGGCCGCTGGTCGCCGAAGAGGCGCGGGCCCTGGCCTTCCGGGGACGGCAGGACGATCTGGACTGGCTGCCACCGGAGGAGGTGGAAGCACTGCTATCCGCCGAGCCCAGCGGCAATTTCGCTCCCGATCTCGCCCGTGATGACCTCCAGCGGCTTCTTGTTCCCGGTGCTGACGGCCGGTCGAAACTGATGGCGCAGTTGCGGCCCGCGCTGGACGCCGAAGCCGACGCGCTCGCCGTACGGCTGCGCGATTCGCATCGGCGCGTTCGCGAGGCCACCCGGCAGAGCGGTGTCAGCAAGGTTCAGGTGGCGGCCAACAAGCCCGCCGACCTACTCGGTGTGTACGTTTACCTCCCGGCGGTGCATCGATGAGCAGATCCGCGTTTCCTTCGCTGCGTACGGCAGGCGGTCTGCTGCCCGCAGATCTGTTCGAGCGGGTCCTGGAGGTCAGGTCCGGCGAGGACGCGCTGAAGGGCCGAGAGCCGGGCACCTATGGGCTTCTGCCGCATGAGAACGTTCGCGAAGCCGCAGCAAGGGCCTTCGACTACATGAAGTCCGCCTGGACCGGCTTCAGCAAGGAGGTGCAGCGGGCTGAACAAGAGGGCAGATCACCGAGGGCCCGTGACCGGTGGCTGCTTCCGTTGTTCCGCCAGCTCGACTACGGGGTGCTCCAGCCGTCGGGCGGGATCACGGTGGAGGACGTCACTTATCCGGTCAGCCACCGCTACGGACCGGTGCCGATCCACCTCGTCGGCTGGAAGGTCGATCTCGACCACCGCACCCCGCGGGTCACCGCCCAGGCACCCCAGTCGATGGTGCAGGAACTGCTCAACCGGAGCGACGATCACCTGTGGGCGATCCTCTCCAACGGCAGTAGGCTCCGGCTCCTGCGCGACACACGGTCTCTGGCGGGCTCCGCGTACGTGGAGTTCGACCTTGAACTGATCTTCGAGGAGCAGCTCTTCCCCGACTTCGTGCTGCTCTACCGCCTCGTGCATGCCACTCGGCTCACGGTGCCGGAGGGAAAACCCCCGGCCGACTGCTGGCTGGAACAGTGGCGGGCCGACGCCGTCCAGGTCGGCGACCGCGCCCTCCGCCGCCTCCGGCTGGGAGTCGAGCAGGCGATCAATACCCTGGGAACCGGGTTCCTGCGGCATCCGGCCAACGACCGGCTCCGCGGTCATCTGGAAGGGCGCAGGACGCCCGCCGAGCTTTCGGCGCAGGCCGACACCATGGGTGAGCTCACCGCAGGTGCGGGGACCCTGGAGAAGCCGGCCAGGCTGAGCAAGGAGGACTACAACCGCGCGTTGCTCCGGTTGGTCTACCGGCTGCTGTTCTGGTTCATCGCCGAGGAGCGCGACGTCCTGCTGATGCCGATCCCGGAGGACCCGGAGCTCGTGGAGGAACGCAAACGGATCCTCGCCGCCCGGGAGCTTTATGGCACGTACTTCTCCGCCCAGCGGCTCCGTGACCGCGCCGTTCGCGGTGGCATAGATCATCACGATGATCTCTGGGAGGCCGTTGAGCTGGTCATGCGCGGCCTCGGGGAGGAGCAAGGCCGTCCCGAGCTGGCCATTCCCGGCCTCGGTGGGCTCTTCGAGCGGATCACCGAGCTGCCCGACGGCACACGGCTGGACCGAAGCCGTCCCGATGAGCTGGACGCGCCGCTTGCGGGGATGCGGATCGACAACGCCCACCTGCTCACGGCCATCCGCCACCTCGCCGTCGTGGACACGGGTGTTCAGCGCCGACCGGTCAACTTCCGCGAGCTGGGCTCGGAGGAACTGGGCAGCGTCTACGAATGGCTGCTGGAGTTCCACGTCGACCTCGACACCACCACCGCCGACCGGACGTTCACCCTACGTAGGGCCGACGGCAGCACGCGCAAGACGACCGGCTCGTACTACACACCGACCTCCCTGCGCGAGGCACTCCTCGACACCACGCTCGATCCCGTCCTCGACGAGGCGGCTCGCTCGGCCGACACGGTGGAGGGCAAGGTCGCGGCGCTTCTGAACGTCACCGTCTGCGACCCCGCCTGTGGGTCAGGCGCGTTCCTGGTCGCCGCCGCGCACCGGATCGCCCGGCGCGTCGCCCAGGTCCGCGTCGGTGAGGACGAGCCCTCGCCCGCCTTGGTGCGGCACGCGATGCGGGAGGTCGTCTCCCGCTGTATCCATGGTGTCGACCTCAACGAGATGGCCGTCGAGCTGGCCAAGGTCTCGCTCTGGATCGAGTCGGTCGAGCCGGGCAGGCCGCTCGCGTTCCTGGACGCCAACATCCGCGTCGGCAACGCCTTGCTGGGTACGACACCCGTGTTAATGGACAGCGGTATTCCGAAAGAGGCGTTCAAGCCGATCGAGGGGGACGACAAAAGGGTCGCGGCGGCCGTGGCCAAGGAAAGCGCGGAAGCAGCGGACCGCGCCGCCAAAGGCGTCGTCCTGGGCACCCTCTTCGACCTGGATGAGAACGACCTTTCCGCCGCGCGCCTCGGGGCGCGCACCCGCCAGATCGTCACATCGTTGCCGGACGACCTCGCGGGGGCCGCGGTCCAGCGTCGGCGGCTCCGCTTGATCGACAAAGAGCGGTTGCCCGTCAAGCGGGTGGCCGACGCCTGGTGTGCCGCGTTCGTCCAGGAGCTCACCGCCGAAACCCGGCTCCAGGCGATCACTCGGTCCACGCTGGACTGGATCGGCGGCGAATCGTTCGACACGCGTCAGCAGCGGATCGCCGAGCGAGTGGCGGAGCTCGCCAAGACGTTCCGTTTCTTCCATTGGCACATTGAGTTCCCGCATCTGTTCCAGGAAGCGGAGCACGGGCAGACGGGTGAACCGACCGGGTGGACCGGCGGTTTCACCTGCGTCATCGGTAACCCGCCGTGGGAGCGGGTCAAGATCCAGGAGAAGGAGTTCTTCGCGTTCCGGGATGAAGACATCGCCAACGCCAAGAACGCCGCAGCTCGCAAGAAGGCCATCGCGGCCCTCGCCGACAGCGCCGAGGAGGCCGACAGGCTGCTGTACGCGGCCTTCGTCACCGAACTTCGTAAGGCCGAGGGGCAGGCGTCGTTCCTCCGCGACTCCGGCCGCTATCCGCTGACCGGGCGGGGGGACATCAACACCTACGCGGTGTTCGCCGAGACCGGACGCATGGTGATCAATGATCGGGGGCGGGTCGGCATGGTGCTGCCCACCGGTATCGCCACCGATGCCACCACGCAGTTCTTCTTCAAGGACATGGTGGAGGCCAAAACCCTCGCCTCGCTCTACGACTTCGAGAACGAGGAGAAGCTCTTCGAGAATGTCGATCACCGGGTTCGGTTCTGCCTCTGGAGCGGAACGGGTCGGCAGGCGCCGCAGGATCGGATCCACCTCGCGTTCCGGCTCCGCCAGGTTCCGCAAATAGCCGACCGACGCTTCACCCTGACGCCTGAAGACATCACGCTGCTCAATCCCAACACCGGTACCCTTCCGGTGTTTGACTACAAGCGGAATGCCGAGATCACCGTCGAGATCTACCGGCGGGTCCCGGTCCTCTGGCGCGACTCGCCTAATGGCGGTGAGGGCGTCAATCCGTGGGGGTTGTCGTTCTTGGCTATGTTGCATATGGCCAACGACTCCGGGCTCTTCCGTCCCAGCGCCGCCGAGAACGAGACACTGCAGGACATGCTCGACAATGGCTGGGAGTTCGACGGTAACCGCCTTGTCCGAGACGGCGAGCGGCTCTTGCCGCTGTTCGAGGCGAAGATGCTCCACCACTTCGACGACCGGTACGGCACCTACGAAGGACAGACCCAGGCGCAGGCCAACGTCGGCACCCTGCCACGCCCTAGCGCTGAGCAGAAGGACGACCCGTCCTACCTCACCACTCCTCGGTACTGGGTCCCCGAGAAGGAGATCAAGGCCCGTCTCCGGCCGGCCGAAGGCTCCCGGAACAACCGGCGCGTCCTTCGCTGGGACCGGGAGTGGCTGCTCGGCTGGCGCGACATCTGCCGCAGCTCAGATGTTCGAACAATGATTGCTTCGGCACTACCTCGATCGGCGACCCCCGACACCACGCTTTTAATGCTTCCAGGTCAGGGCCCAGCAGCGTGCCTCCTGGGGAATCTTTCGGCGTTTGTTCTGGACTATGTGGTCAGACAGAAGAGCAGCGGAACACACTTGAAGTACTTCACAGTTCGCCAGCTTCCGGTGCTGTCGCCCGGCGAGTACTCCGAGGGTTGCCTGTGGGATTCCGGCGAGCGTCTGGACCGCTGGGTTCGAACCCGGGTGCTGGAACTGACCTACACCTCCTACGCCATGGAGCCGTTCGCCCGCGACCATCTCGATGATGGCCCGCCGTACCGTTGGGACGACGAACGCCGCTTCTGGCTGCGTGCCGAGCTGGACGCGGCCTATTTCCACCTCTACGGCGTGAGCCATGACGACGTCGACTACATCATGGACACCTTCCGGGCGTTCAGGAACACCCGGCCCGAGGAGTTCGCCCGCACGAAGAAGGCCATCCTGGAGATCTACGACGCCATGGCCACCGCGATCAGTTCGGGCCGTCCGTACCAGTCGGTCCTGGACCCGCCGCCAGGGGCCGGTCCACGCCACCCCTCCCGACCGCGCGCCGAGTAGGAGATCACCGTGGCCTTCGCCGACCATATCGGACCTCTGCTGCGCGCCACTTTAGAGGTGTTGAGTGCAGTGGACCGTCCGCTCACCCGACGGGAGACCTTCGACCGTGTCGAAGGACGGGTGGAGATCGCCCCGGAGTACCTGACGGCCACGTCGAGCTCGCCTGAACCGCGCTGGCGACAGCAACTCGGCTGGCGCATCATGGAGGCGGCAGCGCTCGGCTGGGTGACCCGGCGTGGCGGCTGGGCCATTACCGAGGCAGGGCTGCGAGCTCTGGAGACCTACCCTGAGAACGAGCTCTCCCGGCAACTCGCGGCTCAGTACCGGATCGAGTACCAGAAAGGCAAGAAATACGCTGACCCCAAGTGGGCACCGGTAGCCGAGGCACTCGCCCGCCTGGAGCCAGGCTCGTGGACCAGCCACGGCGACCTCGCGGCGTTGAGCGGCTTGGCCTGGAACTCGATCTCGGGGTTCCTCAGCGAGCAGCGGCCTTCCTCCGCACACCGCGTTCTCCGCAATGACGGCCAGATCTCCGGTGATTTCAAATGGTTCGACCCGGCCCGCACCGACAGTCCCCGTGAAGTGCTGGAACGCGAAGGGCTCACGTTCGACGAGGCCGGCCGGGCAGACCCCGAACAGCGACTGACCGCGGACGACTTCCGCGGCATGTTCGCCGAACTTCCGGTCGAGCCCGTCACCCGCCGGGCGTGGCTGGTACGCGGGTCCTCAGTGGACGGCCGTGACCTGGTGCCGATCTGGCTGCACAAGGGATCAGCGTCGCTGGCCGCCGCCAACCTGCCGGAGTTCGCGGCGCCGATCGAGCGGGACCGGCTCAAGGCGATCGTCGAGGAGAATTACCAGCACAAGTCCTACGCGGCACGGGAGACCAAGCTCGCCGAGTTCGATGCGTTCTGTAATCGAATGCGCCCCGGCGACTACATCGTCACCACCACGCAGGGCAAGGCGTACATCGGCCGGATCACCGGTGAGGTGGCCTACGTCGCCTCCTCCGATCAACGATCCAACCTCCGCCGTACGGTCGAGTGGCTGAACGAGACGCGGCCCGTGCCCTTCGCGCACCTGCCGCAGCCGCTCCCGGCCAAACTGCACAGCCAGTCCGACGTGACCGAGCTGACGGAGAACATCGCCGCGGTCGAAGAGTTGCTCACCGCGCTCGGCATCGAGCTTGGGGACGTCCAGTCCGAACCCGTCCGTGAACTCGCCTTTCCTGCGGTTAGCCAGGAGCTCGCTGATGAGATCCTCATCGAGCGCCCCCAGTTGCAACGCCTGGCCGACCTGCTCTGGGAGAATAAGCAGCTCATCCTGTACGGCCCGCCGGGCACGGGCAAGACCTTCATCGCCCGCAAACTCGCCGGCCAGTTGGCCGAGCCGGGCGCGGTCAAGCTGGTCCAGTTTCACCCATCGTATACCTACGAGGATTTTTTTGAAGGTTTCCGGCCGGTCCAGCGCGCTGACGGTCAGCTCGCTTTCGAACTGCGGCCCGGCCCGTTTCGGCAGCTCGTCGAGGCCGCGCGCCAGCACCCATCCGATCCGTACATCCTCCTCATCGATGAGATCAATCGGGCGAATCTCGCGAAGGTCTTCGGTGAGCTCTACTTCCTCCTCGAATATCGAGACGACGCCATCGGCTTGCTCTACTCGGCCGAGACCGACTTCACGCTCCCGCCGAACGTCTTCGTCATCGGCACCATGAACACCACCGACCGATCCATCGCCCTGGTCGACACGGCCATGCGGCGGCGTTTCCGGTTCGTCGAGCTCCACCCTGACCTCCCACCGATCAAGGGTCTGCTCGGCCGCTGGCTTGCCGAACTCCAGGTGAAGGACGAGCTCGCTGTACACAACCTGGACGCGCCTGAGCTTCTCGACGCGCTGAACGTCCGCATCGAGGACCATGACCTCGCCATCGGCCCGTCCTACCTGATGAAGCCCGGGGTCTACCGGAAGGAGGACGGCTTGGACATGGTGTGGGACACGGCGATCCTGCCGCTGCTGGCCGAACACCATTACGGCAGCCCGCCCAGTGTCCTCGACCGTTATCGATCATCAGCGCTCCGGCGCTCGCTCGCCGTGTCCCCAGACCTCCGGCCCACCTCCGAGCCAGGGACCGAATGACCATGGTCGGCAGGCCGGCGGGAACGTGTTCTGTATTCCTTCAGAGGAACGTCGGCTGGGACCACACTGGGCTTGCAAGGGGATTTCGGTGATTCGCCTGACAGTCGGTGAGAACGACCAAATCGAGGCGATCCTCACTTATGAGCAGGGGCGGAGGTTGGCCGCCTCCGACATCGTGCGGGCCCGGCCCTCGCCATACGACTCCGCGGTGTGGCAGATCACCCCGCAAGGCAAAGTCGGGGTCGCCCGAGTCGGAGACGTCGAAGTGTGGGTGACGCCGAAGCTGGCGATCGACCGGCTGCTGTTCCTCGTCGGATACGCTGCCGATCCGAAAGGGTGGCGAGACGACCTCGTTCAGTTGGACATACGGCAGAGTCTCATCCCCGCCGTCGCGCAAGCGCTGTGGCGGCAGGTGGAGCGTGCGCTCCACCAAGGTCTGATGCAGGGCTATCAGACCTTCGAAGAAGCCTCGCCCGTGCTGCGCGGCCGGCTCCGAGAAGGTGATCAGCTTCGCCGACACCACGGGCGGGCCATCCCTATGGAGATCCGCCACGACGACTACACCGTCGACATCCCCGAGAACCAGATCTTGCTGGCCGCCATCACCCGCCTGCTCACCGTGCCCCGCGTGGACGAGCGGTCCCGGCGGCATCTTGCGGCGCTGCGCATCAGGCTGGCAGCCGTCACCAGCCTGATCAAGGGGACCACCTTGCCTCACTGGCGGCCATCTCGGCTGAACGCGCGCTACCACACGGCGCTGAGGCTGGCCGAGATAGTGTGGCGTGCGACGTCGCCCGAGCACACGCCCGGTAGCGTGGCCACCAATGGCTTTCTATTCGACCTGACCAAGATCTTTGAGGACTTCGTCACCGTCGCGGTCTCCGAAGAGCTGCATGCCAAGTACGGCGGCGCCGCCTACCTCCAGTACTCCTGTTATCTGGACGAGGCGCTCGCCGTACGAATGAAGCCCGACCTCGTCTGGGAGTTCGGCGGTATTCCGCGGCTGGTCGCCGATGCCAAGTACAAACAGGAGAAGCCCGCCGGGTACCCCGACGCGGACCTGTACCAGATGCTGGCCTACTGCACCGCGCTTCGATTATCGCGTGGACATCTCATCTACGCCAAAGGGAATGCGCCGGCGGCTTCGCATTTGGTACGGCACGCGGGAATAGAGATCGTCTGTCATGCGCTCGACCTGGCCTCGCCTCCCAAGGCGATCCTGGCACAGGTCAACGGCATCGTGTCCGAGTTCTTCTGATCGAGGTGAGGGAGCGGCCCATGGCCCGGCTTGCGATCGATAGTGGTTTCCTGTGGGAGTTCGGCAAGCTCAACCCGGTGGTCCAGGACCGGGTCCAGGAAGTCTTCGCCAAGTTCCAGGCCGGTGGCTCGGGCATCAACCTGGAGAAGATCCACAAGGGGAAGGACAAGCGGTTCCGGTCGATCCGAATCGATCAGGGGCACCGTGGCATCGTCTTGGCTCCTGAGAAGGGCGACCTCTATCTTCTGCTCAAGGTGGATGAGCACGACGCCGCCTACGCTTGGGCTGAACGGCACCGCGTGTCGATCAACGAAGTCGCCGGCGTCATCGAGGTGATCGACGTCGTCGGCGTGGAGGAGGCCACGGGGGAGAACAACGCGATCGGGGGCACGGCCGGCCTTTTCGACCATGTCAGCGACACCGAATTGCGCACGCTTGGTATCGATGAGCAGACCCTTATGTTCGCTCGCTCCGTGACCCACCAGCTCCAACTGGAGGAAGCCCGAAAGCGGCTGGGCGACGCGCAGTACGACGTACTCATAGGTCTCGCACTCGGCATGACGCCGGAAGAGGTGTGGAATGAGGTCGCCCCGCAAAGGCCCATGGACACCAATGACCTGCTCGCCGCCGCAGAACGCACCACCCGCCGGCTCGTCCTGGTCACCGGCCCTGAAGAGCTGATGGACGTGTTCCGCCGGCCGTTCGCATTGTGGCGTGTCTATCTGCATCCCAGTCAACTCAGGGTCGCTCACGCCAACTATGGCGGCCCCGCCAGGGTCACTGGAGGGCCTGGCACCGGGAAGACCGTCGTCGCCCTCCATCGAACGCGCCATCTGGCCAGGCGCGCTCACCAAGACCGCTCGGTTTTGCTGACCACGTTCACCAAGACTCTCGCCGGATCCCTCGAAGACGGGTTGCGCATGCTGGCGGACGACCCCGACCTGCTCCGCCGCATCGACGTCCGGCACATCGATCAGGTCGCGTACCAGATCGTCGCGCGTGAGCATGGCCGGCTGGACATCGTCCGTGGGGCGGAGGAGTCGTCCAGATGGGCGGACCTCAGCTCCGGCGCTGAGGCGAAGTTCCTCGCCGAGGAGTGGCGGGAGGTGGTCTTGGCTCAGGGGATCACGTCGCTGCTGGAGTACCAGCGGGCCAAGCGCACCGGGCGTGGAGCGCGGCTGAGCTCGGCCGCCCGTGAGCCGGTGTGGGAGGCGATCGAAACGTTCACGGCCGGGCTGCGCGCGGATGGCAAATGGACGTACGAGACCGTCTGCCTCGAAGCGACCCGACTGCTCGGCACAGGAGGGCAGCAGCCGTACAGGCATGTGATCGTGGACGAGGCCCAGGACCTCAGTCCATGGCAGTGGCGGTTCCTACGCGCGGCCGTCGCACCAGGGCCGAACGACCTGTTCATCGCCGGTGACACCCACCAGCGCATCTACAACCACCGCGTCTCGCTGCGCCAGGTCGGTGTCGACGTAGCGGGCCGCTCGGCCCGATTGAAGCTCAACTACCGCACCACGGCCCAGATTCTCGCCTGGAGCGTCGGCCTCCTGCGCGGAGAGCTCATCGACGACATGGACGGCGACCTCGACTCGCTAACCGGATGCCGTTCCGATGTCCGCGGCCCCTGGCCGCGCTTGGAGGGATTCCCGACTCGCTCAGCGGAGCTGTCCTTCATCGCCGAGCGAGTAAGGCACTGGCTCGAACAAGGTGTGGAACCGAACCACATCGGAATTGCCTTGCGCTCTCGCGCGACCATCGCCGGAGTGGTGACATACCTGGCCGAGCACGGCATCGCGGCGACGAGTCTGGCAAGCGAGGCCTCCCATGAGGGCAAGGTATTGGTCGGCACCATGCACCGGATGAAAGGTCTGGAGTTTCGTTGTGTCGCTGTGAGCGGGGTCGCCGAAGGGGTTCTTCCGGACGGCCTCGAACTCCAGCGCGAGCGTTGTCTGCTCTTCGTCGCCTGCACCCGGGCTCGGGAAGAGCTGGTCATCACCTGGGCCGGTCGGCCTAGCGGCCTGCTCCCTGGGTGACTCAGGGAGTCCTCAAACCCTCAGAGTCAGGGCGTAGTTCTAGTCGCGTGCCGGTCATCACTAGATCGCCACTGACCTGAACGGGCAGGCGACGGTAGTGCAAGTCGCCGGCCTGGCCGTAAGTGACGTTGTCGACCACGACCCAGACAGCTCGCGTGACAGTATCGGCCGAGGTCTGGAGCTCGCCACGGATCTTGATTCGTGGCGACCCCACGCCGTCGTCATGGAGATCCTCGATCATCCCTGTAATGGTGGCGTGCCCGACCCTGGCCAGCTCCCTGAGCTGTTTCGCCGCCTGGCCGAGCACACTGGCCATGGTGGCGCTGAAGCGGATGGTCTCACTGGAGGGGGCGGCCAGCCCTCGAGCCCAGCCGAAACTCACGTCGAACGGACGGTCCGTGCCCTGACCCGCGAGCCCGGAGAGCGCCTCGCAGAAGTCGGCCGACAGGCCGTCTTCGACATAGTCTTCAATGACGTCGAAAGTCGCCGTGCCCCGGATTACGCGATCACAAGCGGTATGCGCGGCTCGAAGTGCTCGTTCCAGGGTCTCCAGTACTTGGCGTCCGAGCGGGGCGGGCTCCTCATCGTCGAAGAGCGAAGCTTGATGGTGAGACGATGTCGCGACGGGGATCCGCGCAGTGAAGATGTAGCTGCCGGGCTTGCTGACACCAAGCCTGACCTGGGACAAGAATTCCTGCACCCCGCTACTGCGGCGTCCTGAGAAGATGAGGCGAGCGCCTTCTTCGAACGTCCGGGCGGACGTGTCCAAGATCTCAACGATGCTGTCGACCGCCTTGGCTCCAGAGAGCAGGGGGATTGTTCCGGACGGCGTCGCGGGAAGCGTCCTGATGTCCAGCGTGTCCACCAACGGCTCGGTTATGTCGAGCCTGACATCCTCTTCGGAACGCTCTTCCAAGGCGGCGAGCTTGACAACCGCCTCATGGAGGAGCTCATCGTCGTCCGGGTAGATCCGCTGAGGCGGGATAAGGAGTCGGGCACCAGTGGCAGACCACACTTCGGCGCCTCGCCATGTTCCTTGCCTCTGCCACCCTCTGCTGGCGAGGTAGCCCATCAGGCTGTCCGGATCGATCGTCGGCCGACTCACGAGCCCACCTCCGCTAGATCCGGGTCGAGCAGCTCTCTCAAGCTCTTGACGGTGAGAATGTTCTTCTTGGGCACCCGAACGGTCACCGTGCTGTTGCAACGCGGGCTCTCGATCTGATCCCGATCCGCCAACGATAGCCAGTAGGCGGCGTGGCTGAGGAGCAGCCCCTCCTGGTCACCTTTGGCGTACTCGGAGACATCGTCAGGAACGATCACGAGAAAGAGAAAGCGGGGGATCCTGCGCTCCCCGCCGGCGAGCGCGTTGAACCGCTTTTGGGTCAGCCTCGGATAGATCCAGTCATCCTTGTCGCCCTTCGGGCGGGCCCACGTCTTCACCTGGACCCTCATGGCCGGGAAGTCGCCGCGGATCTCGACCGGCGCGGAGATGTCGAAGTCGACACCGGTGCAGTCCGGCGTCAGAGCACTGGCCTGGAGCCCCGCGGCGGCGGCCAGTACTTGTACGAAGCATTCTCCGTACCAACCTTGGTGATTGTTCTTGTCCAGGCACCACTCGCAGGACAGGACGGCCTCCCACTCGAAGGCGGCCTCCCCAGGGCTCGCCGCGACAAGATCCGCTGTAACAGTAGCAAGCGAGTGCTTGACGCGCCCACCGGTCGACCCACACCGCGTCATCACGAACCGCCCGCAGCAATGCGCTCTTCTCGACACCGGCCGCGACCAGCACGGCCATCGCCTGGGGCCCACCCAGGTTCAGCGGGCCAGCCGGTCTGCCCCGCTCGCGTTCTCGTCAGAGGATCGCCTTGTCGTGCTGCGCTCTGTGCGAGGTGGTCTGCGTTGAATGCGATTCTCTGTGGCGCCGTCGTCGATGGCATAAACCCGTAACAGGTCGCTCCGCCACGAGGCGGCGAAGCCACAGGCGTCTGACAAGTTGGTCCGAGCGACTGTCGCGGGTTGTCGGGGTGGCGGGCTCAAGCTGATCAGGGCTGCTTGATCGTGTCGTTGGACTTCCACCCTCGATACACGGTCGTGAAATCGGATTCGTAGATGCCCGCGTTGCCCACGGGGACGCACCAGGTGAGCCGGAAGTTCTTCGGCCGGTCTTGGGAGTCGATGGTGAGCTTGTAGGTAATGTAGGAGGTCGGACTCACCTCGGCCACGTCCCCGCCTAACCAGGCGCCGAGAAGATCTCGCAGGCGCCCGCTCGTCTTCTCGATGGCGAGGACCCCGGAATAGGCACGGCCCTTTCGTTTCATCCGTGTCGAGTTCGCCACCACTTCCCGGATGGTGGAAGGGCTCGCCATACCCGCGATCATCAGGGCGTGCCAAGCAGGGGTCTCCGGCTGCATGCCGGACAGGTCCTCGCCGTTCGAGCCTGGCCTGCCCGGATACACGGTTGCACTCGCGAGAACGACATAGCGGCCCCCGGGCTCCACGCCTTCGTCGTACGGGTTGACCCTGAAATCGAGATCGTCGTGGCTCTGGCGGCTCACCAGGCGACCGGTTGCCCGGCCCCCGCTGTTGCTCTGGGTGAAACCGCCCTCGAAGGAGAAGTTCGCAGCCGGTGTGGCCGCAAACGCGAGATCCAGCGCGGCGGCGAGCTCCGCTGATGTCTGCGGTGGTGGCGCCGGTGGTGGAGCTGAACTCGGCGGAGCGGTCCCGTGCCGACCGGTACCCGTCGTCGCAGGGGCGCTCAGCGGTGTCGCGGTGGAAACGTCAGACGATCGCGCTTGGGAGCCAGTGCCGTGTGGGAGGACCTTGAGAGCGATCGCCGCGCCTACGCCCGTGCCGAGCACGATCGCGAGGATGAGGACCGACAAGCCCGCGCGGCGGCGGGTGCCGCGCGGCGCAGGGGCCGAGGGGGTCGGCCAGGCCGGATCCGCGGCAGGCATGATCCAGGTTCGATCGAGCCGGGCGGTGAGGTCGTCGATGGCGGTGCGTCCCTCGATGGCGTGTTCGCCGTGGTGTCCACGCCAGGTTTCGACGATGGTCGTCAGGATTTCCTGCACCGACGGACGGAACGAGGGCTCCTTGGCCAGGGCCTTGTCGATCAGGGCCCGGAGAGGGGCGGGGACCGAGGATGTGTCGACGGGCTCGGTCATCGCCCTCATCGCCAGGACCTCTGGTCGGCCGATTCCGTAAGGCGGTTTGCCCGATGCGGCGTAGACGGCGATAAGAGCCCAGCCGTAGACGTCGGCGGCGGCGTCGACCGGGGTATCGCCGTACTCTTCCGGGCTGACCCAGCCGGGCGACCCGACCAAGGCCCCGGTCCTGGTCATCGCAGTTCCGTCGAGCACTCGGGCGATGCCGAAGTCCACAAGCTTGGGGCCGCTGGGGGAGAGAATCACGTTCGAGGGTTTGAGGTCGCGGTGGACCACGCCTACCGCGTGGACGGCGACGAGTGCTTCGGCCAGCCCAGCCATGAGGCCGAACCACTCATCGCGCTGGAGCGCTCCATGTGATCGGACTCTGTTTTCCAGCGTCGGCCCAGGGACGTATTCTGCCGCCAGCCATGGGGCGACCGCATCCGGGTCGCAGCCGAGAATCCGCGCGGTGCACGTGCCGTTCACCCGCTGAAGAACCGAGATCTCGCGGGCGAATCTCGCCCGGAACTCAGGGTCGGCGGCAAATGAAGCATGGACCAGCTTGACGGCGGTCCTGGTGCCGTTCAGGTCGAGGCCGGCGAAGACCACACCCATGCCACCTGCTCCGAGTCGGCCCACGACGCGGTACGGTCCGATCTGGAGCGGATCCTGAGCGCTCAGCGGGAGCAGAGCCGCAGGAGGGTGCGCTTGATGGGTCACCGGTCTCCGTTCGAGGGTAGAGAGGCGGTTGATGCCGGTCGCCGGGTGGGTGAGCGTTCTTGCCTCATGATTGCCGCGCAGGAGAAGGTTCAGGCGCTTGGCGGGCAGCATGTGACCGTGCCGAGGCTGAATCGCCTGGATGATGTGATTAAGGGCGAGTTCTTGCTCTGATAGTCAATCGACTGATACGTCATTCGTCGCCGATGCCTTCGCCAGCACCCAGAGCCACTATTCGCCGAAGGTTGCCCGTGACCCGAAGCAAAGTCGCATCCTGGGACCGTTGTCACCACGGACGACCTCCCTTCTCGGACGTGGAACGAGGCCGGCTCCATCGTGCAGCCCCTGCGAGCGCAACTCGACGCGAGCGAGGCCGCCGATGGTCGCCTCAGTCCGGCGGTCGCCCTGCTTCCTGCTGACGTACTCGGCGCGATGCAGCACGACGTTAGGGAGGTATAGCTATGCGCTCGAGTCAGCGCGGGAAGCGTTGCGGCGGCTGGATCCGGATCTGGTGACCGCACCGCGGGTGCGGTGGATCTTCGCGCATCGCCTGTGCGGGGTGAGCTTGGCCGGTATCGCCCGGAAAGTTGAACGAGCGTGGGGTGCCGTGCCCGTCTCGTGGCGACAGGAAGCGCAATGCCCATCGGTCGGGGGCGGGGTGGACGTTGCCCACGGTCGCGTCCATTTCGGAGAATCCACGTCACACCGTGTGGCAGGTGTGGAACCGGCGGGCCGGAGCGGGTGATTCGTCGGGCCGATGCTGTGAAAAACCTCTATGTGCGTGAGCATCATCTGGTTGAAATTCTTGCCCGACACTTCATTGGTGATCTTCGCGTGGGCTCCCGTAGCGATCCGCGCCAATTGGCGGGACTCGCGCGGTTGGATGGCTTGGCCGTGCTGTGCGGTAGATCGACCCGCACCGTGATCAACGCGCAGGCGAACGAGTCCGCCTAGGCTGAGGGTGTTCAGGGCGAGTCGTTCCCATCTGCCCACGGGGAAAATCTGGGT
This sequence comes from Spongiactinospora rosea, assembly GCF_003315795.1. GTDB lineage: Bacteria > Actinomycetota > Actinomycetes > Streptosporangiales > Streptosporangiaceae > Spongiactinospora > Spongiactinospora rosea. The sequence continues at coordinate 69,851 of NZ_QMEY01000002.1, read as the reverse complement.
CCGAGGCGCACATGCCCCAACGCTATCCCCAGCGTCATTCACCACATCCGCCTTGTCCGATCTCCTAGGGACTCACGGGCCTGGTCGGTACTGGAATGTCGCGGAAGAGCGTCCGCATGCGGGAGCCGGGTATGGCCGCAGGGCCACGGCCCAAGTTCGACATGGAGAGTCTCGGATATCGTCATGCCGGTCTGTGGGGTAGTGTCATGTGCCGGATTGCGGCATGGTCATGTGTTCTGTCGCGAGAATTCGCCGTCGGCCATGGTGTGGGGGCGGCCGGCGGGCCGCCATCGTTTTATTCCATTATTGTCGCCGATCTCCAGGAGTGACGACATTTGATTGACGCTTAGGGCGGCCGTCGCGGTCTAGGGGGCGCATGCGGGGCGTAGGGGGCGGTAACTCGTGGTTCGTTCTTTAGAAATGAATACGCAATCTGATTGAGCTGCCCGATCGATGGACTCCCAGCTCAGATGCGATGTCACCTCGCGTGCTGCATGTGAAGCTCAGCGGCCGTAGTGAGGCGAAGGATGTGGTCATGGCGCCTTTTGCTTGCGCGGCGAACTGAAAGTTTGCATTTTCAAAGCAAGTGTGATCTATGTCACATATCCGCTTTGGCATCCCTTGGGAGGTGCTGTCGCTGCTGCGGTGAGTAATTGACGCTTTACGTGCCTCAACTGTATTTGCAGGTAATCCTCGATGTTCTGCCGGGGGTCCAGTCGGGCAGGGGCGTAATAATCGCCTTCGGCTAGCTGGGCGTTACATGATCTTTTGTGGACCGATCTAACGGAAGATTTACATTACCAGTTCGGATTCCTACCCTCGGGGCGTCGCAGTGACCGAGATCACCCGGGGTGACTCATGAGTTCTCCGCTGTTACGTTCGGTCCGAACCTCGCGCAACACCAACAGAAAACGGTGGCGCCACCCGCTCCGCCGGCTCCTGATCATCACCATGGCCGTCACGCTCACGGCCTCCCTCGCTCCCGCCTCGCCCGCCCTCGCCGACAGCCAGGCCCCCGTCACCGGCAGCGCGTTGCTGACCAAGATCGGCACCTGGCTGACCACGCCGCTGACCTGGCTGCGCGAGACTTTGGAACCCGAGCCCGAGGGCGGTACGCGTCCTGCCGAGGGCATGGCCCCGCTTCCCGGACGCGCCGACCCGCCGCCCACTCCTCGCAAAGCGGCCAAGCCCGGCAAACGCGTCAAAGAGCTGACCGGTGAGCGTACCGCGCACAACAAGCTGTTCGAGCTCGAAGACGGCCGCCGCCAGGCCGAGGTGTCGGCGGTACCGGCGCACTACCGCGACGCCAAGGGCGTCTGGCGCGACATCGACCCGCGCGTTCGGCCGGTCGCCGAGCAGGGGTTCGTGCTCGGCAACGACGCCACCGGATTCAGCTCCCGCTTCGGTGACACAACGGGCAAGCTCGCCCAGATCGCCCTGGGCGACCGCCGGGTGACCATCGCTCTGCCCGGCGAGGCCAAGCAGATCACGCCCAAGGCCGAAGGCTCCAAGGTCACCTACCCGGGCGTGTGGGACGGGGCCGACCTGGTCTACGTGGTCACGCCGGAGGGCCTGAAAGAGCTGATCGTGCTGTCCAAGCCGCCGACCGCCCCGCTGAGCTTCACCGTCAACAGCGAGGGCCTGAAGCCGGTACAGAACGCCGACGGTTCCATCGCCTTCACCGCCGATGACGGGACGGCGGTGTTCACCGTACCCAAGCCGTTCATGGCCGACTCGGCCAAGGACCCCGCCTCGCCCTACGGCCTGCGCCACACCGACGCCGTCAAGCAGGACCTCGTCGAGAAAGACGGCCAGACCACGATCACCATCACCCCCGACTCTGGCTGGCTGGCCGCGCCCGACCGCAAGTGGCCGGTCCTGATCGACCCGACCTTTCGCCTGTCGCCGGAGCGATTCGACACCTACGTCGACTCCGCCAAGAAGACCACCAACTTCGACGCCGCCTGGCAACTGCCGGTCGGCAAGACCGCGACCGGGATCAACCGGGCGCTGATGCGGTTCAACATCCCCTCAGAGATCCCGATCGGCTCGCGGGTCGACGAGGCCCGCCTGGAGACGTACTTCGACCAGGCGCTCGGCGAGGCCGGCCCGGTGACCGTGGAGGCCCGGGAGATCACCTCCGAATGGGACTCCTACGACGTCACCTGGAACACCCAGCCGACCTACTCGTCCACCGTCGCCGCCACCGTCACCCGCCGGCCCGGCGAGGTGTCCCGCTGGCATGCCTTCAACGTGACCTCGGTGGTGAACGGCTGGCTGTCCTCGGCGGAGGCGCCGATGCACGGCATCGCGCTGAAGGCCGCCGACGAGAGCGCCGCCGGAAAGGTCGGCGGGCCGGTGTACGAGTCGAGCGAGGACCTGTACGGCGGCGACGGCATGATCGGCGACACCGCCAGCCACCCCAAACTGATCATCACCTGGGGCAAGCCGTCCGTGACGCTGAGCCCGGGGCCGGTCGCAACCGCGCTCGGCTCGGACCTGACCTGGACGCCGTACGCCGACCCGACCCCCGGTGACGCGTCCGATGACCTGGTGGAATACCGGCTGTATCGGTACTGCCCGTCGGGCTGCCAGAACGGCAACGGCCAGTCCACCAGCGATGACGGCCTTGTCGCCACGTTGTCGCCGGATGTCGCCGGCTACACCGACACCAGCAGCGGCGGCGACCCGTACGCGGTCTACGACCCCGCCTACACCCACGAGGCCACCTACCGGATCGAGGCGGTGCTGGCCAACGGCGAGGTGGTACCGTCCCAGGAACTGCGGGTGATCCTGCCGCGGCCCGGTGAGATCACCACCGTGGTCGCGGGCTCGGCCGACACCACGCTGGCGTCCGGCGAGCCGTCAGCGGGCCACGACGGCAAGCGCCTCCAGGTCGGCAACACCGCCACGGCGCAGGGCAACACCCGAGCGGTGGTGAAGTTCGAGGACTTCGCCGCCAAGGTCCCCGAGGGCGCGCAGATCACCGACGCGTCGCTGTCACTGTGGAGCGCGAACGCCACCGGCTCCGGCGTACGCCTCGACGCGCACCGCCTGACCAAGGGCTTCGACGAGTCCGCGACCTGGGCCACTCCATGGACCACCCCGGGTGGTGATGTGGCCGCCCCGGCCCTGGGCTCGGCCACCGGCCTGACCGCCGCCCCCGGCTGGCGTCGCCTGACCGTCACCGGCGCGGCCAAGGCATGGATCGCCGACCCGGCTGCCAATCATGGACTGCTGGTCAAGGTCGCCAACGAGGCCGGTACGGCCAAGCAGTCGATCTCGTTCCTGTCCACCGAGGCCGACGAACCGCTGCTGCGCCCCCGGCTGCGGGTGACGTACCGGGACACCTCGGACGGGGCCAGTACCTTCTACGCCCCCGGCACCCCCGACCGGCTGGACACCGCTGCACAGACACAGGTCCCGGTCGTGGTGACCAACACAACCGACCACGTGTGGCCGGCCGCGTCCACCGAACTGGGCTACCACTGGACCCAGCCGGACGGCACCGACGTCTCCACCCCCGCCAACCAGATCAAGACCCGGCTGCCCGAAGACCTCGCTCCTGGTCAGAGCACGGTGGTCGCCGCCGCGGTGACCGCGCCCGAGCTGACCGGTGAGGGCACCAACCACGCCGAGGCCGCCACCCTGAGCTGGGACGTGTGGGACGGCACCGGCTGGAAGTCCGGCTCCCACCGCCTGCCGCGCCTGCCGCAGCGGGTACGGCTGGAGGCCCCGACCAGCGACCAGCTCGGGGCGGAGAAGTTCTACACCTACTCCGGCAAGAACACCGGCGCAGGCGGAACCGCCCTGGTCAACGCCTATTCCGGGAACCTGGTATGGGGCTATAACGCGTTCTCCAACCCCTCGCGCGGGCCGCAGACCTTCGCCCGGATGACCTACAACAGCCTGGACACCAGTTCCTCATCGGCCGGGTACGGCTGGTCGCTTCAGACATCGTCGCTGCAACGGCTCGGTTCGCCGCTGACCTTCCACCCCACCTGGAGCAACTGGCCCCAGCAGCTCCGGCTGACCGACGGCGATGGCACCACCCACACCTGGAAGCTGGACACCCACGGACGTCCGAGCAGCCAGTGCAACCCGTCGATCTGCGACTACACCCATCCGAAGGGCGTCCACCTCTACCTCCAGCGGGTGGCCAGGCCGGACGACCCGACGCGGATCTCGCGTGATCCGCTGCGGCAGTGGGTGTTCACCAAGCCGGACCGCACGCAGTTCTTCTTCGACGAGGACGGCTACCAGTCGGCCATCGTGGACAAGAACGGCAACACCATGACGTTCAGCTACGAGCGTCGCACCAAGTGCTGGAACAAGGTCACCAAGTTCCTCCAGCACATCACCGACGCCACCGGGCGCCGCACACTCACGATCGACTACTACAAGCGTGGACAGGACTACACCTACATCGATGGCGCAGGTCGCGAGGTCTCGGCGCGCCGGCTGTCGAACTCCCACATCATCGACAACATTAAGTCGATCACCGACATCGCCGGACGGAAGGTCACCTTCACCTACACGCTGAAGGGCGAACTGGCCCGTACGGTCGACGGGGCCGGGGATGCCCAGGCCAAGACGTTCGGGTTCGACTACGACTCGGGCTGGGGGATCGGCAACACCAAGCTGACCGGCGTCACCGACCCCCGTGGCAACACCACGAGGTTCACCTACCACCGCACGCACTCGCTGTTCTGGTGCAAGCTGCGGGTCGCCTCGATCGTGGACCGGCTGGGCGGGGTGACCGGCTTCGACTACGACACCGGCCCGTTCACCCGCGCGGTGCGTACCACGGTCACCGATCCGCTGCGGCATTCGACGCGGTACCTGCTGGACGCGTACGGCCGGGCGACGTCGATCACCAACGCCAAGAACGAGACCACGGCGGCGGAATGGGACGACGACCACAACACCATCAAGCTCACCGAAGCCAACGGTGCCCTCACCACCTGGACCTATGACACCAAGACCGGCTTCCCGCTCACCCTTCGTGATGCGGAGGCCAACGCCAACGGCACCGCCCCGACCACGCTGGTCTACCAGACCGGCCTGAACGGCCACGTCGCCGACCTGGTCGAGAAGACCTCGCCGGAGGGTCGCAAGTGGGCCTTCGGCTACGACGCGCGAGGCAACCTGAAGACCGTCACCGACCCGCTCGGCGTCGCCTCTTCGGCGGCGGGCGACTACACCACGTCGTACGAGTACGACGGGCACGGCCAGTTGCTGAGGTCGGTGGACGCCAACGGCAACCCCGCCTCCTACGGTGACTACCACGCCACCGGCTACCCGGCGAAGATCACCGACGCGTACGGCAACATCACCACCACCGGCTACGACGTGCGCGGCAACGTGCTGTCGGTCACCGACGCGCTGGGCAAGAAGACCACCCAGACCTACGACGTCTTCAAACGCCCACTGGAAAACCGCGTCCCGAAGGACCAGGCCGCAGGCAAGTACATCACCACCCCGGCGCCCGAGTACGACCGCAACGACAACATCACCACGATGACCGCCCCCAACGGCGCGACCTCCAACGCGGTCTACGACAGAGCCGACCAGCTCCTCGAATCCCTGTTACCCAAGGACACTCCGGACGGCCCGGAGCGCAAGGCCAGCATGACCTACGACCTGGCCGGCAACCTGATCACCCAGACCGAGCCGAAGGGCAACCTGACCGTCGCCCCCGGCGACTTCACCACCAGCTACGTCTACGACCCGATCTACCAGCTCACCGACGTACTGAACGCAGAGCGTCACAAGATCACCTACACCTACGACAACGTCGGCAACGTGACCAAGGTGGTCGACCCGCGCAAGAACGCCACCACCGACCCGGCTGACCACACTGTCACCACCACCTACGACCGCAACCACCAGGTGAAGACGGTCAAGGACGCCGCCGGCCACCAGACCGCCACGACCTATGACCGCGACGGCCTGGTCACCGCCACTACCGACCAGGAGGGCAATACCACCCACACCGTCTATGACCGGCGTGGGGCGGTGATCGAGACCAAGGTTCCGCACTCCTCTGCGGACGGGGTGGTCAAGTACACCATCACCCGGTTCGAGTACGACCAGGTCGGCAACAAGACCAAGACCATCACTCCACGCGGTGTCGAGACCACCGACGACCCAGGCGACTTCGTCAACGAGACCAAGTACGACAAGCTCAACCGGCCGATCGAAGAGATCCACCCCTTCGACCGCGACGACGCCCGCTACAACACGCCCGACTCCGTCCGCTACGTCTACGACGCGGTGTCCCGGCTGAAGGAGATCTCCCACCCGCCATCCCACGGGCAGGCGGTCCGCAACGTCTCCACGACGACCTACTGGGACAACGGCTGGACCAAGACCAGCACCGACCCGTGGGACATCCAGACCAGCTACGACTACAACGAACTGGGGCTGCAGACCAACCGCACCGTCACCTCGGCGGGCGGCTCCTCCCAGCGCGCCCAGGACTGGTCGTACTACCCGGACGGCAAGACCAAGACCCACTCCGACAACGGCGTCCCGCTCGACATCGACGCCGTCCTGGCCGACAACTCCGACACCACCACCAAGACGACCGGCACCTGGACCCGCCCAGCCGGTTCGCCGACCAAGTCGGCCGATCTCGGCTATGACCACGCCGTCGCCTCCGCCGGGACGGGCAAGTCATCCCTCACCTGGAACCTGACCCCGCCGGAGACCGGCACCTACAAGGTCCAAGTCCGCTACCCCGCCGGAGCCACCGCCACCAACGCTCGATACCTGGTCAAACACGCGAGCGGCACGGCGGACGTGACGCATGACCAGACCAAGAAGCCCGACACCTGGGTCACCCTCGGCGAGTACGAGTTCACCAAGGACACCCCGTACTCGATCACCCTCACCGACAAGGCCAACGGAACCGTGGCGGCCGACGCCGTCCAGTTCGTCCGCGACACCGACGCCGCCGACGGTGAGAAGAAGGACTTCACCTACTCCTACGACCCCAACGCCAACCTGATCGGCATCCTCGACCGGACCAGCACCGCCAAGATCGACGACTGGGACATCGCCTACACCGGGCTCAACCAGATCCAGCGCATCATCGAAAAGCTCGACGGCACGGCCAAGAACACCACGACCTACGCCTACAACGAGAACGGCGCGGTCACCCGCCGCACCCACGACAAGACCATCGCCGACTACGGCTACGACGTCCGCGACCTGGTCAACTCCATCACCAACCGCAAGTCCACGACCGACACCGACCCTAAGGTCACCCGCTACACCTACACCCCGCGCGCCGAACGCCTGACCGAGACCAAGGGCAACGGCAACACCGTCACCTACGACTACTTCTTGGACGGCCTGCTCCGCCACAGCCTGGAAAAGAAGCCGAACGGCACGGTCGTAGCCGAGCACACCATCGGCTACCAGGGCAACCTGCACCGCGCCCGCGACGAAGCCAAAATCCAGAACGCCGATGACCCAGGCAAATATCTGGAACACACCTACACCTACGCCTACGATCCTCGCGACCGCATCGCCAAGACCGTCAAAACCCCGGTCAGCGGTGCAGCGTCCACCGAGACGTACTTCCACGACGCCAATAGCAACGTCTACGAGGAGAACGTCAAGGGCAAGGAGACCACCTTCGCCTACGACCGTAACCGTCTGATCTCCACCACCACCGGCGGCGCTACGGCGAACCACAACTACGACCCCTACGGCCGCCTGCGGTCCATCACCGGCGGCGGGACAACGCTGGAGAAGTACGTCTACGACGGCTTCGACCACGTTAAACGCCACGAAAAGCTCGGCGAGGGCAACGAGACCACCGTCACCACCTACAGCTACGACCCGCTCGACCGGACCACCTCCAAGACCGAGAAGGAAGGCACCGACCGCGCCAAGACGACCGCCTACTCCTACCTCGGCCTTTCAGAAGAGGTCCTGGATGAGGAGGTCGCCGGCAAACTCACCAAGTCCTTCCAATACGGTCCGTGGGGCGAGCGCCTCTCCCAGGTCAAACCGAAAGACGACGGCGGCGAGGAATCCTCCTACTACGGCCACAACCCGCACACCGACGTCGAAACCCTGACCAAGGAGAACGGCGACACCCGCGCCACCTACGGCTACACCGCCTACGGCAAGAACGACGACAAACTTTTCACCGGCGTCGACAAGCCCGACCCGGATGACCCCGCCGCCAAGGAGGAGTACAACCCCTACCGCTTCAACAGCAAGCGCTGGGATAACTCCACCGGCATGTACGACATGGGGTTCCGCGACTACAACCCGGGCCTCAATCGCTTCCTCACCCTCGACGCCTACAACGGCGCCCTGGCCGACCTATCCCTCGGCCTTGACCCCTGGACCGCGAACCGTTACGCCTTCACCGGCGGAAACCCCATCAGCGGAATAGAGCTTGATGGGCATATTCCGGAGGACTGGGCGAATGGGAAAAATGGGGGGTACCGCGGGTATCAGAAGCATATAACTGAACGAGCCAAGAAGTTCCCCAGAAATGCCAATATCACTCTTCCTGAAGAACACCCTTGTCGGCATGGATGCCCCAATGTGCCTGAACCGTCCTGGGTCGACAGTAATATAGCCAACTGGAGTGGCTATCTCGATGGAACTGCATGGCTACTTACTCACGATTTCACTGGGCAGTCAGTGCTCGACTATGTGCGATGGAAGAAGAACACCCTGGAGTGTGGATGTGATCTAGATCCACTCGCCTACTGGCAGGGGTTCGCTGAAGGCGCGATGCCATCCGCCCCAATACCCGGCACTGGTACTGTTATGGGGCCTCGCGGAATTCCTGGCGCGAAGCTCCCGCCTGGCCGCCCTACAAAGGAAGATCTGCAACAGGGTATCGGGCTGCTGCCTAAAGACTATATAAATCGCACGGTCGGCATTCTAGATGTTGGCGGCGACCAGCTTCCGCTGATAAGCGGAAGCGGGCAATCGCAGCTCCTAAAAACTCTTCCAGGCCGAACTTCGGAGAACTCCAAGCATGTAGAGGCGCATGCCGCTGCCTTTCTGCGTATGAATAAAGGAATACGCCAAGCTGTACTATACATAGACTATCCTGAAGGCGCATGTGGGTATTGTCGGTCAGCATTGCCCACAATGCTGCCTCCAGGGACGAAACTGTGGATAGTCTCACCAAGAGGAACGGAAAAATATGTAGGTAATTGGAGATAATGGAGCAAGACCCGGGGGCCGTGCCTCAGATGCGGCCTCCGGGTACTTTCCATGCGCCGGACCAGCCTGTGCGAGACTCGATGGGAGTTATACACAAACTCTACTTAGGGTGAGCAAATGGCTGTGTGCGCCAGTGGCCAGCCTGAAGACTAGCCCTAGGCTGACAAGCGCACAGCCTAGGGCTTACTACCGGATTGGCTGTGTGTATGATATGCTCCCTGGCATGGAAGAGCTTCTGAACATATCCGACGACAGTCTGATACGGTTCATGACTCGCTGGTACGGTCCTCCATCGAAAAGCCCAGATTCGACCTCCATTGACTGTCGGGTTTCGGCTTCTCGGAATTTAATGAAATGGCACCAACTGGCAGGCTGCTGGGATGCTGAAATTACTCACCAGAGCAGTGCCGTTCCCTTGTCGGAGCTGGCTGAGAAAAATGGATTCATCGAATTCTGGGTGGAGTCCCAGGGGTGCTGGTCATGGGCTATCTCCTCAGATGCAGAGGATTTCCAGGTCTTCGATAGAGATCCTGAAATAGAAGAAGCCTGGGCGCCTACTTCAGAGAATCTACCCGATTTTCTATTGCATGCCACGGTATATGAAGCAATTATAGGCGCTCCTTACAGCAAGGGTGCGGAGGTCGATTTCGACCAGCTTGGTGTCATTACTAAGCGGTTCAAAAGGTTTCCGCTTCCGGCGTGGCGTTGGCCATCGCTACAGCATCGCATCCTCGTGGGAGAGGATGTGTTGGCTCTTATTTCTCCGAAGGCTGAAGGGGGAACTGATAGAGACACAATCTGCCAGCTACGTGTGGTTGGCGGCAGTCCTGGAAAGCTGGCATCTATTGGTGATGAGGGTGATATACCGTGGGTGTACCGGTCCAAGGATGAATCGGCATTCCGGCAAGCTGACGAGCCGATACCTGACTTTTTAAGTTGATTCAACCTTCGTGTATAAAATTGTCCTTTGTGGGCAGTGCTTGCGAGAGCTCACTTTACCTGATTGGTGTGTGCGTCCTTGGCGGCCTGGCCCTGGACCTTTCGGGGTTGCTAGGATTCATTTTGGTAGGGTATCGGCGACAGATAGAGGAAGGGCTCTTCTTCAGAGTCTGGCCGAGAAAATGGCCTGTGGGGCGATAGAAAAACCTCGGCTGGCGGTGGCCATTGCATGCGAGATATTCATCTGCGATATGATGTTCGGTAAATAGTGTAGGCGTACGATGAAGCTGTGCCGCTGACCCCTATCTAATTGCGCGCACTAGTACGGCATCACCATTCGCGGCGTGGCCAGGACATGCTTGATGAGTCGATGCGATCTTGTAATCGGATGCTTGCACAACGAGAGCAGCCGCTCGTGATCATGTCTGTGTGACGAGTACAAGATTGAAAGCGGCTGCTTCGCTCATCCTCAAAGCCTGGCGAGTACAACAGAACCTGGACGAGCTGGTGATCGCCATGGCGCCAATGTTCCGCCGGGTCGAGCCACGCGCAGAGGCCGGTAAGTACATCCGCGCCCTCATGTCCGACCTTCCCAAACGCAACGGGTGGACGATCGCCGAATGAGCAGGCGACCGCAGCCCCGCGGCCACCCAGCGCCTGCCGAACTGCCCTATCTGGGACACCACCGACGCGATGAGCGTTGTGCGCCGCTTCGCCGTCCCCCACCTGGACGCCGCCGCCCGCCCGCACGCCCTGACCATCGGCGTACTGGATGAGACCGGCCAGGAGAAGCACGGCACCGCGACAGCGGGCGTCAAACGGCAGCACATGGGCTGCGCAGGCGGCATCGACAACGGCATCACCACCGCCTTGCCCCTGGACCTGACCTTCGCTACCAAAGGCGAACTGGCCATCGGCCTGCTGCGCGATGCCTACGCCGACGCTGTGCACCTGGACTTCGTGGTCGGCGATGAGGTGTACGGCACCTGCACGAAGCTGCGCACGTTCCTGGAAGAGCACGGCCAGGCCTACGTGCTGCGGGTGCGCGCTACCTTCATCCTCGCTCTCGGCGGCGGCACCTCACTGACCGGCGAACAGGTGGTGGCCAGGCACCTGAAGCAGAAACGCAAGTGGACCATCCACTCGGCCGGGACCGGCTCCAAAGGCGAGCGCATCTATGCCTGGGCCTGGATCGCCACCGCCCGCCCGGTCCACTACCTGCTGGTCCGTAAACACTGCGTCACCGGCGAACTCGCCTTCCACTACTGCCACGTCCCCGCGGGCCGGCCCGTCACCCTGCCCTGCCTCATCGCCGCCGGGCTTCCCTGCCCAGTATGCGCGGGTCAACGATCTCGGCCATCCGAAGGTGGTGTATCTTCGGGAGGCGGAGGTCCTGGATGAGGTGGATGCCTGGCTGGAGACCGCATTCGGGCCGACCGCGCTGGAGCGGACGATCGCAGTGATGGCCGAGCAGACCGTCGATCCCGGCGAGGCCGTGCTGCATGCGGTCCGGAAGCGGCTGGCGGAGTGCGACCGTAAACTCGGCCGCTACCGGGCTGCGCTGGATGCGGGCGGTGACCCGGTGGAGGTCTCCGCGTGGATCAATGAGACGAAGAGCGAACGCGCCCGCCTGGAAGGTGAGCTGAAGGCCGTTCCTGCCGCGCAGCGGATCACCAGCGAAGAGATCAGGGCGATGATGGAAGAGGTCGGCGATCTCGTGCGGCTGATCGCGGACGCCGATCCGGACGACAAGGCCGAGCTCTACACCAAGCTGGGGTTGAGGCTGATCTACTACCCGGAAAAGAAGTATGTGGAGGCTCGGGTCGAACCGGAACCCCCACATGTGCAAGCGGTGTGTGTCCGAGGGGGGAGCCCCACCGGACGCACATGTCCCCCTGTTATCCCCATCCCTGTACACCGCATTCCCATGGCCTGACGTACTTACCCGTGTCGGGCTGAGCACTCGGTCGGGCGACCCCGCCTGCTCGGTCCGAGTTCACGCGGCCACGACGGTTGCCCATGTCGCCGAGGCTGCCTTCTACCGCAAACACCAAGGGGGCAGGACGCTAAGATTTACTGTGGCAACCGATGAGCGCGACACGACCGTCAAGCGCGGCGCGATCAAGGAGTCCGTCCGAAATGCATTGTGGGCACGTACGGCTGGCCGGTGCACGACCTGTAACCGGCGCCTTCTCGGCGACTCTAGGACATACATGCACTCGGTTCTGCTGGCGGAACTCGCGCATAACATTGGAGCCACCCAAGGGCCTGACTCCCCCCGCAGCAAAGACAACGATGGCGTTCTCGACACTGAGTCCGAGGAGAATCTCCTCCTCCTTTGCCACGACTGTCACAAGATCATCGATCACCCTGATCACGTCGACTTCTTTCCGCCCGAGAAGCTCCGGCAGATCAAGGAGGCTTTCGAGCGGCGCATCGAGATGGTTACCGAGAACGGCGGATTGACGCGGACCGCCGCTCTCCGTGTCGGCAGTCAGATCCGCGGCTCGCTCGCGCTCGCTTCTCAGCGCGAGGTCGCGGAGACGCTCCTGGCCGTCAACTACCTCGGCCTCGTCGAGACACAACGCAGCGGCGACTTCACGTGCCGCATCCATGGTGCCGCAGCTGGGCGTGGCTTCTGGGACGCCGCCCAGCAGTCCATCGACGACACGCTAAGTCTTGTTCGTCAGGCCATTGACAGCGGCGATGTCGAGCACATCTCTGTCTTCGCCATCGCGCCGATCCCGCTACTCGTCTACCTAGGGTGGCGCCTAGATGACAAGACACCAACCCGAATTTTCCAGAAGCACCGCAACCAATTTATTGGTTGGTCCTGGATAGACCAGGGAGACCCCGTCGAGTTCGAGGTCACTGCCACCGACTCGCAGAAGGATGCCGAGGATGTTGTGCTCGTATGCGCAGTTACGAGTGAGGTAAATCCCGCGTTCCTGCCCGGCTATCTCGCCGGTGCGCCCCACGTTGAGATCCGACCGCTCAACGTCGACCCGGACCCCACGCTCATGTCGCACGAGCAATCGCTGGCCAACTTCGCTGCAGAATGGCGAGCAGCGTTGGCGATGGCTGAGTCGCGCTACCCGGCAGCACGACGGTGGCACTTCATCGTTTCTGCACCTGTCACGGTCGCCATAGAGGCAGGACGTGCAGTCATGCGGGACTCTCAGCCGCCCATCACGGTATACGAGCGCGGTTCCGATTCATACGAAGGCGTGCTCACGATCAACGGGTGATCGGGCCGTCCCAGTGCCTCACATAGTCTCATCAGCCGGCAGTGGTCCGGCAGGCGGCGACAGAGCAGGCACGAACGTTCTCAGCGGCCCAGCCTCACCGTGTGGGAGGGAGATCAGATGTGTGCCCGACACGGCCGTTCCAGCACCCAGATGGGCTCCGAGAATGCTGGTCAGGCTTCCGGCCACTCCGGCCATATCGGCGGCCGACCCATGAAACGTTGGTGTCGAGCACCCACGTGTCGGGATGATCTCGTCTCCGGATGTTGACGGCCTCCACAAGGCGTGAAATGCCTCGTATGTTCCGTCCTTGGCGATCTGCTTGCCTGCTTCTCGATCGATTGTCAGCGGACCGACTCGTAGCGGCGGCATCGAGACAGTCATGGCGCCCAGCGTCCCGGTCCGAGCGTCGGTAGCGACCTGTGCCAACACCGGCCGCTGTTCCAATGCGGCAGCGAGACCGTCAAGAACTCGGCTAATCGCGATACTGACCGTGGCATCAATGATTAAGTCGACCTCAGCGAGATCTCCTTCACCAGGCATCATTGCGTCGCTTGCGGTTACTTCGACGGTATCGCTGATGGCGCGTAGGCGTCGAGCAAGCGCTTCGACCTTCGTGCTGCCGACGTCGGCCTCCACGAAGTTCTGGCGCACCAGAAGTCCGCCCGAGATCACGCCGGGGTCGCACAGGATGACTCTCTTCGCTCCAGCGCGGACGACATACTCAGCGATCCACGAGCCAAGACCGCCGCAGCCCCAGACATGGACCGTCTTACCAGTGTAAGCAGTGACCGGTCGGGCTGAGTCGCGACGGATCGTGACTTCTCTGCGCTCATCGGAGACCTGCCACCACTCCAACGATGTGGTCGGATCGATCTCCGCTGGATCGACGCAAATCATAGAACTGCTCTTCCTATTGGACCTAATGAGCCCACGAAGGTGATCGGCCCCGCTGGCTGGGATGCTGGCGGCAATCAGGTGAGGAGAATCGCCAGTCGGATGAGGAACAGCGATGATGAGCCGTTGTGCCGTGCCGTCGGCCTTTCGGATAGCGCTCGCTCCGAGAACGGTCAGAACCGTCGCCGAGAGGCCAGTATCGATGCGACCACGCAAGTGCACTCCAGGCGTGAGCTTGCCATGGTAGGGGGCGTCGACCGTCCGGAGGAATGTTCGGAAGTTAGTCCCGGCGCCGAAGGGCAGGTCTGCGTCCAACACGACTATCGGGACATGATCAGCACGCTCAAGGACTGGTCGGCGATCGAGGAGCAAGTCGAACCGGTGTGGCGTCCGGGCCACAAGCCATCCATGGTGGGCACGCTTGCCGGATGGAAGAGGGCTTCGCACAACGACCGTGGGCGCTCCTGGAGTGGCGTGGAGCACACCGCCCACGGCGTGGTACAGCGCGGTCTGAGCGTCGAAACGCCCACTGGCCGCCTCGCCTAGCCAGTCGACGAGACGATCGATGAAGCTGCCGAAGCCGCCGATCGGATCCCACTCCCTCGACGGGTCGAGGTAGAGGCATAGCCGATGTCCCTGCAGGACGTGCGCATGATGTAGGAACCGAAGGTGATCAACCTCGATACGCGGTGGTGTCAGGTCGGATGCACCCACGGTTACGACGAATTCCTCCTGCTCACCGAGCGGCAGCCCGCCGAAGACGCGAGGCATGTCAGCGGTTCGGAGCCGCAGACGAAACCGCATCGACTGAGAACGGTCGAGCCGAAATTTCCCTATCATTTCGACGTCCCCAGGGAACGCGTTAGCGATGGCGCCTAGGTCGGCCAAGACCTGACGTTGCCAGTGACTGAGGATACGCTTGCTCAACCCGCTCGTCCGGACAGATTGACGGTCGCAGCGCCAGCCGCAGTAGCCCCAGTTCCCATCGAGCTATATTTCCCGCTGGATGAGGAAGGCTTCGGGGCCGTGAAACCAACGCCGAATAGTGCCTGCCACTTCTTCACGCTCTTGTCTGGGTCGGGTTCGTCATAGGCGGCTTTGATTTCGTCGGCATGGGTGTGGATGCGGTCGCGGAAATAGGAGTAGGTCTCTTGCGTCCAGCGGTGGTCGAACGACGTTCCGGAGCCGGATGGATCCATGATCACCGGCTTGGTCGGATTGGCCTGGAGCCACTCGTCGAGGTCGGAGACGATGTGCAGCAGCGCGGTCGGTAGGTCCGCGTAATAGCCGGCGTCAATGACCTTGCGCCACGCCTCCACTCGCTCGCCCAGCAGGGTCGTTAGGAGAATCGACTTCGTGCCGGTGAAAGAGTTCCGGTGGTCACGCAGAAACTTCATTATCCGGATGACCTCACGAAGACGTTTGCCTGCGATCTCGTCTTTTGTCTTCATCCAATTTGTAAAGCCGTCTGGGTCGGTACGCTCCCGCACGTTATCATCTCGGTTGATGATCCATTTGGATCCGTCGGCGCGGACCACGAACGGAACGATGTCGACGTGCATCGCGTTGTCCGCGTAGTTGAGGTAGACGCATCGACACTTTCGACCGTGCGGCATGTCCTTGTACGGCGAGGTCTTGTGGAGGACGTTGTAGATGGCGTCACCATACTTATTCAAGTCGGACGCCCAGTCGGGATTTTCGTCCATCTGTACCATGAAGTCGCCGTCGAATGCCTTCCCATTCTGTGGATTGATGATCGTCCTTTGAGGCCACGAACCTTGCGGTATCTTCTTCTTGAGCAGCGGACCGAGATACTCGTCGCCTTTTAGGCAGTCATAGACAGCGTCAACCCGGTCGCTCAGTAGCTCCAACTTGTACTTGGACAAGTTGACGGTGTTGTCCATAAAGTTCTTGAAGTAATCGGTGTGCTTCATGACATCTCCTGGCGATGTGATTGAGTCGGCGGAGTGGCGTGCTCAACTAGAGGATGGAGTGTACGGAATTGTGATATGGTTGGCGAACTTATCGGTGTAAACAGCGCTGAGAACATGGCTTTGAATACCGGCTAGTTGAGCTAGAAGGGCCTGTCGTGTAGGGGCCGGAATGAATGCATCATCCGGCACCTCAGCTTCGAAGCGGGTGAAATTGTGCTTGCCTACCAGGTGCATCGCGGACCCTTGCGCGCCGCGATTTGACGCCGTGATCAAAAACTGTGCGGTAGATCTTGCCAATGCCCCTCTGTCTATATCAAGATGCACAGGATGCTTCGTCCTCTGATCGACAACGCCAAGGTTAAGGACGCGGATGGCCTCCAATGGAATGCCGAGCATGCTGACAGCTTCGCCGATCGCAACCACCGACGGATTGCTCGCCCAAACTCCGCCGTCGACAAGCCTCTGTCCTCCCCACCCTGCCGCAGGGAAGAGCGTCGGTGCCGCTGTCGTAGCCATGGCGACGTCGACCATTGAGACCCCTCCATCGCGGCGAAGCCGCGGGTGATGCGGTGTCTTGAAGATGTGCACCTGGCCTCGCTGCACATTCCAGGTAGGAATGATCAGCCGCTTGGTGCTCTCCCCCAGCGAACGTGAGCCGAGAACTGCGCTGAGCGCCTTTCGCATGATGTCACCAGAGTGTGTCGGACTCCGCACGTGTGGGAAAAGGCGCCACCTGGCTCGGCGGGACTGCGGGAACAGAATATCGGTCAGGTCGGCATAGTGCTCAACTATCTCCGCCGGCCGCATTCCTGCCCCTAGCCCGAGAGCGATAACTCCGCCGGCGGACGCCCCGGCGATCAGGTCGAACGACTCCATGATGCTCAGGCGCAGGTCGGCCTCCAGCTGCGCGAGAACGTGAACAGCGAAGAGCGCCTTCGCACCGCTACCGTCGAGGGAAAGCACTTGGATGTCGCGGACCGCGACGTAGAGGCGCCAGCTGAGCAGGCCGGTGCGGGACACCACCGTGACCCGCACGTCGTGGGCGGTCAGCCAAGCGGCGAGGTCTGCGAAGTAGCCGTCGTCGGAGCCGATGACCACTCGCTCGAACCAGAGGTCGATACCGTCGTTGATGGCCGTCTCGGCGAGCACGCTGTCAGCGCCGTCCTGTCCGGAGCGGGTGAGGATCTGAGCACCGTCGATTACTCGCCCCACCTCGGCCAGCGATCGGGCGTTGACCCCGACGACGAACTGGCCCAGGGTGCCGACCGGCACCCGGCACAGGTAATCCGACATGCTGTCGGCGATCTCCGTTGCGGTGGGCGACGGCGATGCAGCCAGGTTCTCGATGTCCAGTAAGTGGATGGCTCGTCCTGCTCGCAGAGTATGCATCACAGCTCCCTTGCACCTCTCGTATAAGAAGAGTATAGCCTGTGAACTTAGTATGCAAGCATTTTTATAGTGACAACAGTCGGTGCAGTTGTGATGCTGATGGGCGTTCATGTGGGGCCTTGTGCATGGCCTGCTGGACGAGCTCGCGAAGAGGCGGGGGAACCATGCGGAGGTCCGGGGTCGGAGTTGATGATCTGGTTCTCGACGGCCCAGACGGATGGGCCGTCGAAGGCCGGGCGACCGGTCGCCGCGAAGTGCATTGTCGAGCCCCAGCTGAAGATGTCCGAGGCCGGACTTGCCTGGCGGCCTTCGACCTGCTCGGGCGACATGAAGGCCGGTGTGCCCTTGGCGCCCCCCGACGTGGTGAGCCGTCCGACGGCACGTGCGATCCCGAAGTCGATCACCCGCGGGCCGTCGGGAGCGAGCAGGACGTTGGCCGGCTTGAAGTCCCGGTGGACGATGCCCGCCTGGTGGATCCCATTGAGGGCAGCGGCTGTGGCGATGGCGAGCCGAACCAGGCTGTCAGGAGAACGCTGGCCCTCGCGACGGGTGAGCTGGTCGAGCGAGGGCCCCTAACCGTACTCGCTGACGATGTACGGCCTGCTGTTGTGGACGCCCACGTCGATCACCCGCGCGGTCGCGAATCCCGGCACCCGGCGAGCCGCGCTGGCCTCGGTAAGGAAGTCGTCCCGTTCAGTGAAGGATACTCGTGCATGCAACAGCTTGACGGCGACCTGCCCGCCGTCCGGAGAGCGAGCCAGGTAGACCTCGCCTTGGCCCCCTTGGCCGATCTTGGCGAGGAGTGCGTACGGCCCCACCCACGCCTGCGCCGGCCCTGATGACCCGCTCGGCGTCACCGGTCCGGGCCAGGTTCTCGGAACAGTCGCTGCAGGCGGGATCTTCTGTGGCAGGACTCGCTTGGCCAGGACGAAGAGGTGCGCCGCACCGCCGAGATAGGTGCCCATCCAGATCATCAACGTGAGGGTCCAGCGAGCATCCTCCTTCGGTACGTTCTCAAGGGCCCACGAGGCCGCGAACACCGCTCCCTCGACCGCGAGATACGCCGCCGCGAAGATCCATAGCGTTGTGTTGCAGAGCCGGTAGGCGGCATATCCGATCATGAACGGGATGGGTAACCCACCGCAGCAGCAGACCGGTATCAGTGCCCAGGCCAGGCTCTGACGCAGGCTCGTCTGGAGGGCGGCCCCATCGGGCCCGACAGTCATGAACCGCATGATATGTAGGCATTCCGTGCCAGCATCCGCTTCGCGAGGAGCCGTCATCATGGCCGGGCGGTTTCCGTCACTGCCCCAGAGCAGCCTCCACAGACGGACCGGCCCAGCCCGTCTCGGTCTTCCAGATGACCGAGACTTCGAAGAGCGTCTTGATGATGTCGACCGCCCACAGGTCCTGCGGCTCCTTCGGCAGGACGAGGAAGAGGCGGTCGATCTCCTTGTATTTGCCGCTGGCCCATTCGGCTTCTAGGAGCTTGGGCGCCACGGCACGGAGCTCGGCATAGGTGTCGACGTTCTGCGCTGAGATCACGTAGAATCCGAGCCCGCGCTCGTCCTCGCAGATGATGTCGGCGTACTCAGTATCCAGCAGGGGTTCGCGTTCGTTGCCGTACAACTCGGCTGCGAGCATGTGCTTGAGCCGGGCGTGTGCTGGTTGCTTCCGGCTCGCCGCCGCCTGCTCCTTGAGGAAGGCTCGAAACTCGTCCCCGTCGGCGAACCGCTCATTCTGGGACAAAGGGACAGCGTCGGTCTTCTTGATCTCGGTCACAGGCACCTTGACAGGCCCGCCTAGTTCGGCGGGCAGAGGGGACGAATGGAGCACCGTCAGGGACTGCGTGCACCGGGTCAGAGCGACGTAAAGCTGCCGAAGCCCCGTCGAACTCTGTTCGGCGAACAGATGCGGTTCTACCACCACGACGTGGTCGAACTCCAGACCCTTCGCCATGTGCGCGGGCATGACGGTGATCTGCTGCCCGATTCCCGGCAACGCTGACTCCTGGAAGGCGGCGATCCGCTGGACGAGTTCGGCATGGAATTCGTCCTGCGCCGGAGTCAGGACCGCGACGGAACGCGCCTGGTCGCCGTCCTTGATGGCCAGCCGCTGGGCCCTCGTGACCGTCTCGGTGAGGATGCGCTGTCGGGAGACCGGAACGATCTCCAAGGTGCCCGGCGACGAGGGTCGCACCGACTCCGGGATCACCGTGGAGGGCGAGATCTTCGTTCCCAGCATCGCGGCGAAGTTCATGACGTCGGCCGGCACCCGGTAGCCGATGCCGAGCTCGGCGATGTGCCAGCCTTCAGTGCCGGACAGGATGTCGGCCAGGCGCTCCCAGACGTCATACTGGCGAATCCCCGTGCTCTGCGCCAAGTCGCCGAGTACCGTCATCGAACCGGACGGACACCAGCGGGCCAGCGACTTGGCCTGCATGGGCGTCAGGTCCTGGGCTTCGTCGATGACCAGGTGGTGGTAGCGCCGTTCGTCCTCTCCGGTCAGAAGCCATCGGAGCTCCCCCAGGCAGACGAGGTCCTCGGCCGACCAGGGTTCGTCCGCGACCCGTCTGGCCTGCGGACGGACAAGGGCGGCCTGCTCGTCGAGGGTGAGCACGCCGAAAGCCGCAGCTGCGAGGCCGTCCTTGTCGGCGAGCAGTTGCCGATAGATCTGCTCGGCGCTGGACGACGGCCAGACGCGACTGATGAGCGTGGAAACGGCCGCGACCTTCTCCAACTGGCTACGGAGCCGGTCGTCGGTCTTCTTGACCCGAGTCGCTTCCGCGTACTGGGTCAGCAGCCAGTCGATGACGGTGTCGATGAAGCGGCGGCGGCGCACCTGGTAAGAGCCCCTCGCCGCACGAGCCGCCGAGGCCAGCCGGACGAGCTCGGCTTTGACGATCTCCAGCCGCGCACCACGGAAGTTGAAGCCCTCCTCGGCGGCGAGATCCTCGCGAATGAGGTTTTCGACCGCGTTGTGCAGCACCCTGGCCATCCGGTCATCCGACTTGACCAGGCGGGCGGCGACCGGATCGGTTCCCCGGACGTCGCCTAGCCAGAGCTCGGTGATGTCAACGGTCGCCACACCGCGGCTGCCCATCCGGGGCAGGACGTCACGAACGTACTGAAGGAACGCCTTGTGGGGGCCGACGACGAGCAGCTGGTCAGGGGTGAAGTGCTCATTGTCCAGCAACCAGGTGACGCGGTGCAGCCCGACCGCGGTCTTGCCGGTGCCCGGACCACCCTGGATGACGAGCACACCTTTTCGTTCGTCGGCCACCAGCCGGAGCTGGTCGCGCTGGATCGTTTCGACGATGTCGCGCATGACGCCGTCGCGAGCAAGATCCAGGTCGGCCAGAAGGAACAGGTCGGGCTCGTCGTCGACGACCGGAGCCGGAACGGTTTCACCCTTGGCGTTGATCACCTGGATCTCGGTGTCGCTGTAGTCGAGAACCTTGGGGCCGTCGCAGCGGAGCTGACGCTGTCGCCGTACACCCGCGGGATCTTCGGGAGTGGCCAGGCGCCAGGCGGTCGCCGTCTTGTTCGTCCACTTCACCAGCGCCAGCTCGCCCTGGGGGTCTCGTACGGTGGTGCGACCGATGTACCGGGTGAGCCTGTCGTCGGGGTCGTCAAGGAGATCGATCCGGGCGATCACGAGGGGATGACGGCCAAGATCCTCACGGCGTCCGTACTCCTTCGGCAGGTCCGGATGAGAGGACAGTCCCGCGTCCGGGCAATCCCCGAGGCTGCTCGCCCGGACGCTTTCGATTCGCTTCCGCTCCTGGTCGATGCAGTCGTAGATGTGATCCACGGCTAGCTGTTCCTCAGCGATCACCGCATTCCGATCGGCCGTGCTCATGGGGCCTCCGGGGGGGGGGGGGGAAGCAGTCGATGCCGGGGTGTTGGGAGCGGTCTAACGACGGCATGTCGAATCGATCTATCAGTCTTTGTGGCCCATGTCACTAGGCGGGCAACTGTGGCAGTCTGGAACGCCCTCCGCGAGGCAGCAGTAGCTTACTGTGATCCGAGTACACAGCCATAATGTAGGTGTTGACGGAAACGATACGTGTCTCTAGAGTCTGGTCCACAAGGACTGTTCACATCTGAAGCCCGGACGAACTGCGCGGACCCACGGTCACTGGGAGACTGGCCCCGGCACCCCTGACGCAGACCGACCGACCCAGAGAGGCCACCACGTGGCGAAGTTGACGTTGCCGCAGCTTGAGCGGCACCTGTTCGGCGCGGCCGATATTCTCCGCGGCAAGATGGACGCTTCGGAGTTCAAGGAGTACATCTTCGGGATGCTCTTCCTGAAGCGGGCCTCCGACCAGTTCGAGGTGGTCCGTAGCGAGGTCGTCGAGAAGCGGATGGCCGAAGGCAAGAGCCGCGAAGAAGCCGAGCGGATGGCCGAGGCGCGCGGCTTCTACCGCGGTGACAAGTTCTACGTGCCTCCGGAAGCCCGTTGGAGCCACATCAAGAACGAATCGCGTAAGAAGAACGTCGGAGACATGCTCAACAAGGCGCTTGGCGCCTTGGAGGAAGAGAACGTCGCAGCTCTCGAAGGCGTCCTGGAGCACATCGACTTCACCCGCAAGGTCGGCCAGTCCACGATCCCTGACAAGCGGCTGCAGCAGCTCGTCGACCACTTCTCCCGAGTACGGCTCCGCAACGAGGACTTCGAGTTCCCTGACCTGCTCGGCGCGGCCTATGAATACCTGATCGCCCAGTTCGCCGATTCCGCAGGCAAAAAGGGTGGCGAGTTCTACACGCCGCGTGGCGTCGTTCGCATGATGGTCCGCCTGGTCAAGCCTAGGCCGGGCATGGCCGTCTACGACCCGTGCGCTGGCTCGGGCGGCATGCTCATCCACGCCAAGGAGTACATCGACGAGCACGGCCTGGACTCGCGCGACCTGACCCTGGCCGGGCAGGAGTACAACGGCGGCACCTGGGCGGTGTCGAAGATGAACATGATCCTTCACGGCGTCCTCAACGCCCAGCTGGAGAACGACGACACGCTCGCCGAGCCCAGGCATCTCGTCGGGGGCGAGCTGATGCGCTTCGACCGCGTGCTCACCAATCCGCCCTTCTCCCTGAACTACTCCTCGGCCGACATGAAGCACAAGGAACGCTTCAAGTACGGCTACGCGCCCGAGACCGGGAAGAAGGCGGACCTCATGTTCGCCCAGCACGTCCTGGCGGTGCTGACCCCCGACGGCATCGGGGCCACGGTCATGCCACACGGCGTGCTGTTCCGCGGCGGCAAGGAGAAGGACATCCGCGAGGGCATCATCAAGGACGACCGTCTGGAAGCGGTCATCGGCCTGGCCCCCAACCTCTTCTACGGCACCGGCATCCCCGCCTGCGTCCTCGTCCTGCGCGGTACCGATCCGCGATCGGCCGAGCGACGCGGCAAGGTGCTCTTCATCAACGCCGACCGCGAGTTCACCGCTGGCCGCGCCCAGAACTACCTGGACCCGCAGCACGCCGAGAAGATCGTCGCGGCGTACGAGGCATATGAGGACATCCCCGGGTTCGCCCGGGTCGTAGACGTCGAAGAGCTCCGCGAGAACGACTTCAACCTCAACATCCGCCGCTACGTCGACAACACGCCGCCGCCCGAGCCGCAGGACGTCCGCGCTCACCTGCACGGCGGCGTGCCCAGGTCCGAGGTCGAGGCCAAGGCGGGGCTGTTCCGGGCGTTCGGCATCGACCCGGCGACGCTCTTCGCCGAGCGCGACGCCGACTACTTCGAC
Source organism: Spongiactinospora rosea (assembly GCF_003315795.1). GTDB lineage: Bacteria > Actinomycetota > Actinomycetes > Streptosporangiales > Streptosporangiaceae > Spongiactinospora > Spongiactinospora rosea. The sequence continues at coordinate 46,488 of NZ_QMEY01000002.1, read as the reverse complement.
TTCCTTCCCGAGGGCTGGCAGGCCACCGCCGCACGGCTACCCGCCCTAGCCGAACCTGCGGTGGCCCGGCTACGCGAGGCATTCGACGAGTGGTGGAGCCGCCACAGCAAGCGCCTGGTCGAACTGCCCAGCACGCGCAAGGTGATGGAGGTACGCGCCGAGCTGCTCGACTCCTTCGTGATCGAGCTGCTCCCCCTGGACATGCTCGACCGGTTCGAGCTGGCCGGCGTCGTGGCGGCCTGGTGGGGGGAGGCTCAGTACGACATCAAGACACTCGGCCTGAACGGATTCGAAGGGGTGGTGGATGGCTGGCTCACCACCATCGAATCGGCCTTCGCGCTGGACGAGGAGGACGTCGAGTACTGGGACAAGCAGAAGATCGCCGCCGAGAAACGCAAGGCCCGCGACCACCGCGTCGTTCCGGCGCTCATCCCCGACTACTTGGCTGAGCTCGACGAAGCCGAAGCGGCTTATGCTGAGCTGAGCGTCCAGCTCAAGGCCGCGACCGCCAAACCATCCGAAGAGGATGAGGAGGCGGACGAGCCCGCCGAAGACCAGCTTTCCGAAGCCGAGCTCAAAGCACTTAAATCTCGCACGGCCGTTGCCAGGAAGAAGGTCGCCGCGCTGGAGGACCACTTCATACCTCGCCTCCACATGGCCGTCGGCGCACTGGACGACTTTTCCCGCCACAACCTGGTCCTCGACGTACTCCGGATTCAGCTCTCGTCCCGCTTGGACTCCCGTACGGCCACTGCCCGCAGACTGTTCGAGAACGCGTTCCGCACGTGGGCGGACAAGTATGAGGTCACCCTCCGTGACCTAGAGACACAGCGTGAGGCGGCTGCTGCGCGTCTCGACACCTACCTAGAGGAGTTGGGCTATGCGTAAATTGCCGGACGGCTGGGCGCTTCATCGTCTATTGGACGTTGTCACGCTTCCCAAGGGCCAAGTAGACCCGCGACGCCATCCCTACTCGGACCAGCCCTTGATTGCCCCAGACCACATCGAGAGCCGGACTGGCCGGCTTCTCGAGGTGAGGACCGCTGCAGAGCAGGGAGCTATCAGCGGCAAGTATGCGATTGCACCGGGTGATGTTATCTACAGCAAAATCCGGCCTGCCCTACGAAAGGCGACGCTGGCCAAGTTCGACGGTATGTGCTCCGCCGACATGTACCCATTTCGGCCGACTGGCGCAATTGACTCAAGATACTTGCTTGCGGTGGTGCTTAGTGAGACCTTTTCGGCTTTCGCAGAAGCGGTATCCGGGCGCAGTGGAATCCCAAAGATTAATCGATCTGAGCTTCGTGATTATGTTCTTCCGCTACCTCCCATCGAGGAGCAGCAGCGGATCGCGGAGTTCCTCGCCGCCCTCGACGCGCTTATTCAACGTACCGAAGCTATTCTGGCAAAACAGCAGTCGGTTCAATCAGGCACTATCGCATGCCTTATGGTCGGCGACGCCCAGCCAAACTGGCAGCGCTCCACGTGCAGAGAAGCTTTCAAGCTGACGAGCGGAATGCCGTACCCATCCGCCATGTCAACTAGCGGCACTGTGCCCATCTATGGAGCAAGCGGGCTGTCGGGGCGCGGCCATCGTGAGCTAACCGCTGGGCCAACCTTTAGCATCGGTCGGGTGGGTGAAGGGGGTGTTGGTGTTGTTCATTACATTCCAGGCCCAGCATGGATCACTGATAATGCCCTATGGGCTAAATGGGTAGACCCTCGATGGGACGCAGAATTCATATCGTCATACCTCTCGTGGCTCAACTTGCGTCGGCTGCGCAGCCAGACAGGACAGCCCCTTGTAACGCAGGCGGTCATTGCACCGCTGGCGCTACCAATGCCCCCCATGGAAGATCAATTGAAGATTGTTGTAATTGTTCGCCAACTGAACACATCCATGCAACAGGTCGCTATGGAGAGGCAGAAGCTCCTCACGCTCAGGCAGGGACTCGTGGAGGACCTCCTGACTGGCCGCGTCCGAGGTGATGCGGCGGGCGCCGTGCTGGAGTGTCTTTAATCTCTCCTGCATGGTGACCCCATTGTAGTGCTGGGATGATTTGTCTGGAAACAGCGACAATAGAGAAGTTAGCGAGGGGAGTCGGCCGGTGACCGACTACGAATACCAGCTCGTCGAGAAGCCACTGATCGAGCAGCTCAAAAGTATGGGCTGGACGCACAGGGCGGGAGCCGAGCATGAGGCGCTGATTCCGCTCTATCCGAGGATGTCGGAGCGAGACAGCTTCGACGAGACGATCCTCGAAGACAAGCTGCGTGACGCCATCGAGCGTATCAACGGAACCTGGCTCGACGAGCACAAGGTGAGCCAGGCGGTAAACGCCATCACCCGGATCCCCACGACCAACCTGCTGGAAGCCAACAAGCAGGTAACCGACCTGTTGATCAGCGGAATACCTATCGAAGACCCGGCGACCGGAAAATCCCGGACCGTACACTACATCGACTGGGAGAACCGTCCGGGCAACAACGAGTTCACCGCGATCAGCCAGTTCCGGGTGGACATCCCGGGTACCGCCGGTCGCAAGTGGATCGTCCCCGACATCGTCCTCTTCGTGAACGGCGTCCCCCTGGCCGTCATCGAGTGCAAGAAGACCACCGCGAGCAATCTGAACAAGGCCGTCGGCGAGCTCCGCGACTACCGCGACAGCCGTACCGGACTCTTCCGGCCCGTCCAGCTGACGGTCGCGACAAGCGGTGAGGACGCCAGGCTTGGCACGTTGACCGCCGAGCTCGAACACTACGTGCCGTGGCGAGACCCGTACCCCATGACAATGAAGCAGCTCGCCGCCCGGCTGGGCAAGTCGGAAGAGCAGCTGAGGAGGCAAGAGGTCCTGGTCGCCGGCGTACTGCAACCGGACAATCTGCTCAACATCATCCACAACTTCGTCACGTTCATGACCACCGACGAGGGCGTCAACATCAAGGTCGCACCCCGCTACCAGCAGTTCCGGGCGGTCGAGCGGGCGGTCGAGCGACTACAGACGGGCAAGCCGGGGCAGCGTGGCGGCATCGTCTGGCACACCCAGGGATCGGGCAAGAGCCTCACCATGACCTTCCTGGTGCGGCGGTTACGGTCGCTGGACGGGCTGGCACACTACAAGGTCGTGGCGGTCACCGACCGTACCCAGCTACAGGACCAGCTCACCGAGACGATGGCGCTGAGCAACGAGAAGGTCGACGTCGCCAAGAGCACGGCACGGGCCAGGACTCTGCTCGGCCGCAAGGGCCCCGGGCTGGTTTTCGTGATGATCCAGAAGAACCAGAACGGTCAGCCCAAGGACCGCATGGAACTGGGTGAGATCAACACCGACGAGTCGATCGTCGTACTGATCGACGAGGTGCACCGCTCGCATACCGCCGCCCTCGGCGCCAACCTCCGCCAGGCCATGCCGAACGCCGCCCGGATCGGTTTCACCGGCACCCCGATCATGAAGAAGCGGGGACAGCGGAAGACCAGCGTGGAACTGTTCGGCCCGTTCATAGACACCTACCGCCTCCGCGAAGCGGAGGAGGACGGCGTGATCGTACCGATCCTCTACGAGGGCATCAAAGTCAAGGGCGCGCTCCAGAACGGCCAGGACATGGACGAACTCTTCGAGGAGGAGTTCGAGGAGCTGACCGACGAGGAACGCCAGCAGCTGCAGGCCCGCTGGGCCACCAAAGGCAACGTGTCGGCGGCACGGAAGCTGGTCGACGTCAAGGCCAAGCACATGCTCCGGCACTACGTGGACAAGGTGCTGCCCGAAGGCTTCAAGGCGCAGGTGGTCGCCCACGATCGGGAGACGACCGTACGCTACCGCGAAGCGCTCATGGAGGCCCGCGACGAGCTGGTCCGCGACATCGAGAACCTTCCGCCGCACCTGCTCACCCGGAACATCGAGGAGCTGAGGCCGCGTCAGGCGCAGCTCGTGAAGGCCCACAAGCAGCTGGACCTGCTGAAGCGAATGGACTTCGTACCGGTGATCTCCAAGGGGGACGCCGAACACGAGGACCGCTACGCCGAGTGGACCGATGAGGCCAAGCAGAAGACCCGGATCGAGGGCTTCACCCGACCCTTCGGCGAGAACGACATCGCGTTCGTCATCGTCAAGTCGATGCTGCTCACCGGATTCGACGCGCCGATCGAGCAGGTGATGTACCTCGATCGCAGGCTGGAGATGCACGACCTGCTGCAGGCCGTGGCGCGGGTGAACCGTACGGCCGGCAACAAGCCTTTTGGGTACGTCGTGGACTACCGTGGTGTGGCCCAGAACCTGGTGGAGGCGCTGCGCGTCTACGCCGACGAGGAATTCGAGACCGATGAGAGCGAGGACGTCTCAGGCGCACTGCGCGACCTGAAGACGGAGATCGGGAAGCTGGAGCCGCGCCGGCAGCGGCTTCGGATGATGTTCCGCGACTACACCGACATCGAAGGCTGCGTGCAGGAGCTGTCGGATCCGCAACTGCGTGACCGGTTCGGAGTGGAGCTGGCCCGCTTCTCGCGGACGGTCAACACTGTACTGCCCGACCCGGCGGCCACGCCGTACTTGGCCGACGCCAAGCACTTCGCGGTCATCAGGCTCACCGCGAACCGGCGCTACCGGATCGACGGCGGGGAGTTCGACCCCGGCGCGTACGGACAGAAGATCAAGCTGCTCATCGACGAGCACATCACCTCGCTCGGCATCGAGCAGCAACTGCCGCCCATCGCGCTGACGGCGACGAACTTCGCCGAGAAGGTCGAGGCGATGACCGGCGGCTCACGGGCCAAGGCGTCGGAGATGGAGAACGCCATCCGGCATCACATCACCGTCAACGCCGGCCAGGATCCGGCCCGCTACCAGCTGCTGAGCGAGCGACTGGAACAGATCCTGACCGAGCTCAAGGACGACTGGGACGCCCAGCTGCTGGCGTTCAAGGACCTGATGGCCGACGTGGTGGAGGACCGGCGGGACAACCCCCACGAGTTCAGCCCCGCCGAATTCGCTCTTTACGGCGTCCTGCTTCAGGAACTGGCCACCTCCGACGCGGACCTGGACGACCAGCGGTTCGTCAAGGCCACCCGGAAGATCATCCGGCTGGCCAGCCAGACCATCCACCGGCACGGCTTCTGGGACAAGCGTCCCGACGTCGCCGACTTCCGCGACGAGATCTTCGAGATCCTCGTGACCGCTGACCTCGGCGATGTCCATCAGCTGGAGAAGGTGGCGGACAAGGCCCGGGACGCCGTCAAGAACAACCGCGCGACGATCCCCAAAGTCTGACCCTGGCATGCTGGTGACCGTGAGTGAAATACCGGGAGTCCTGCGAGTCGGCGACCTGGAGGTCGCCGTCTCGGTGAGCGATCGGCGCAAGAGCGTGCGCCTGACCGTCGAACGGGACGCCTCGATTACCGCGGTCGTCCCACCCCAACTGTCGAAGTCCGAGCTGACCAAGGTGGTGCAGGACAAGAGACCCTGGCTGTACGGCAAGCTCGCCGAGAAACGAGAGCTGGGCGACGCTCCACCCGCCAAAGAGTTCGTCACCGGCGAGGGATTCCGCTATCTGGGCCGTTCCTATCGTCTGCGACTGGTGGACGCCGGCGAGGTGCGACTCATCCGGGGGCGTCTGGAGCTGCCCAGAGGAGGCGGCGCCAAGGAACTTGTCGGCTGGTATCGCCGCGTCGGTCACCCCTGGCTGTCGCAACGGGTGCGTCCCTGGGCGACGCGGCTCGGTGTCGAGGTGAGCGGATTGCGCGTCCGACCGCTCGGTTACAGATGGGGATCATGTTCGCGCGACGGGCACGTCAACATTAACTGGGCCACCATGCAACTGCCTCCAACTCTGATCGACTACGTGCTTGTTCACGAGCTTGCGCATATTCAGAGGCCTGATCACGGGTCCGAGTTCTGGAGCGCCGTAGAGCGGGCGCTGCCAGGGCATCAGGATTATCGCGAGCGGCTCCGCCGTGCCGGAAATGAGCTTTGGTTGCCGGAGAAGGGGCTCTGATGCAAGACGACGTCCTGGTCAATGCCGTTGACATCGCGCGGATGGCCGACGTCGGCCGGGCCGCGGTGAGTAACTGGCGCAAGCGGTTCGACGACTTTCCCCAACCTGTGGGTGGCACAGCCACAAGTCCTGCCTTCTCGCTGAATGAGGTGGAACAGTGGCTCCGTAATCATGATCGTTATGTCGAAGTGTCGCCGCTGGAACGGTTCTGGCAGCGATTGCGCAGCAGTGCTGACGACTTGCGTCTAGGCGAGGTAGTGGCCGAGGTCGGTGCGGTTCTGCTGGGGGAGAGCGCGGACCTTGATGATGCCCTGGCCAGGGAGGCTCGCGAAATCGGACAGGCGGAGGGTGCGATCGCCGCTTTCGACGGGATCTGCGAACGCTACGTCGATCTCCATTCCCGTCGTCTGCTGGCCACTCCACCAGCGGTGGCAAGGCTGATGACCACGATCGGTGGTACGGAGGGCGGCACGGTACTCGACCCGGCCTGTGGAATCGGCACGATATTGCTGGGAGCCCATGGCAGCCAGGTAGCGGGCCAGGAGCTGAATGAGAATGCCGCAAGACTAACCAGCGTCCGGCTCCGACTTCATAGCTATGAGGCGCAGGTCGAAGCCGGTGACTCGCTACGCGCCGATGCCTTTGCCGGCGTTCAGTTCGACGCCGTGGTGTGCAATCCGCCGTTCAACGAGCGCGGCTGGGGATACGAGGAGCTGACCAGCGATCCACGTTGGGAATTCGGGCTGCCGCCGCGCGGCGAGTCCGAACTCGCCTGGATGCAACACTGCCTGGCGCATGTGAAGCCAGGCGGGCTCGTCGTGATCATGATGCCGAGTGTGGCTGCCAATCGCCGTCCCGGCCGGCGAATCCGAGGAAATCTGCTGAGAGCTGGAACCTTGCGAGCCATCATCAGCCTCTTTCCCGGCGCCGCTCCCGCGTCCAGCGGCCCACCCGACCTGTGGGTGCTCCGCAAACTTGTCGAGGGGGATGAGCCGCCGTCGGACGTGTTGATGGTCAACGCGGGCGAGGACCTGACTCTGGCCGAGACGGCATGGCGGGCCTACTGCGAGAAGGCAGAGTTGCCGGAGAACAGTCGGGTGGTGCGCATCATCGATCTTCTCGATGAAGAGGTCGATCTGACGACGAGCCATCGAGTAGTGATGCAGGAGCCCACTTCCGGATATCCCGCGATGAGTGACCGCCTGTCATCAGTGGTGAAGGAACTCAGGCTTCCTCGGATCGCGGCGAAACCCCGCCGAGATCTCGTCATGACCAACCTTGGTGAGCTGGCTCGGGCAGGAGTCGTCACCATCATGCAGGGCCCGCTCAAACTTCCGGAGGGCGGTGACCTTCCCCTGCTCACGGCGAAGGACCTCTTGCTCAACCGAGAGCCCAGCGGCCGTACTCAGGACACTCCAGGTCTTGTCCGTGTTCAGAAGGGCGACGTGATCGCCTCCTTGCTCCTTTCCAGTGGCGCATTGCCACGGGTGGTGACCAAAGCAGGCGCTGTACTCGGAGCACAGCTTCTCCTTTTCCGAACCGATCCGGAGCGCCTCGATCCCTATTTTCTGGCCGGTTGTCTACGCGCCGAGGGTTCTACAGCGAGCCGTCACAGCTCGGCCGTCAGGAGAGACCCACGGCGGGCGTCGCTACCCAGACTTCCGATCGAGGAACAGCGCCGGTACGGAGAGTCGTTCGCTCAACTTCTCGCACTTGAGGACACAGTAAGAGCGTTGCGGGAGATCAGCGATAATCTTGTCGTCGCCGGGATCGACGGGCTTCTCGACGGTAGCCTGACCCCGGAGTAACCCCCGGGAGGCCTGGTGTCCCACTTTCTCGGCCGCTATCGGCTCGACCCGCTCAGGCTCGGCCACGGCGGAATGGGCGAGGTGTGGGGCGCCGATGACATCGTGCTCGACCGACGAGTGGCGATCAAGTTCGTCCTTCTCCCCGATGAGGAGCTGCACCAGAGGTTCACCCGGGAGGCCAAGGCGCTGTCCCGCCTCGCTCACCCGGGTGTTCCTGCTCTCTACGACTTCGGAACGGTCGACGGCCGCCACTACATGGTCATGCAGTTCATCGACGGGAATGGTCTCCATGACGTCATCGCTGAGCACGCACCGCTCTCCATCGGCTGGGTGGCGTCCATCGGCGCCCAGATAGCGACGGTCCTGGAGGCTGCTCATGAGCAAGGCATCCTGCACCGGGACCTGAAACCGTCCAATCTCATGCTTTGCCGAGACGGGTTGATTCGGGTCCTCGACTTCGGCCTGGCGTTCATCCATGACGCGGACATGACGATGCTCACCCAGACCGGACAGCAGCTCGGGACTGCCGCGTACATGTCTCCCGAGCAGGTCGAGGGCAAGCGGAGTACGAAGCACGCCGACATCTACTCCTTGGGATGCGTGCTCTACGAGGCGGCCACCGGCCACCGACTGTTCACCGGGCCCAATGACTACAGTGTGAAGACCCAGCACGTCACCACGTCGCCGGTGCCAGCCGGACGGCACCGGGCTGACATTCCACGGGGGCTGGACGAGCTGCTGATGGCCATGGTGGAGAAGGACCCGGCGGACAGGCCCGGCAGCGTTCGCGAAGTGTACGAGCGGCTCATGCCCTACCTCTCCGGTACCGCGCCGCTGGGCGACATGACCGATGCCCTCCCAAGCCCCTTGACGCTCTACGCCCGCGCCCTGAGCCGTACCACCATGACTGGCCCCGCTCTGCCAGCGACAGAATCCCGAGCCGTCCGAGACGATTTCAGCCACGGCGACGCTCGTCGTGCTCGCCGCAACGCTCAAACTCTGATCAGGGAGTCGCGGTACACCGAAGCCACCTCGATGCTGGAGGAGGCCCTCGCCCGTACGCCCTACGCGCCCGGACTGCGGGAACAACTGGCCGAGGCCTACATGGGCGCGGGTGACTACCGACGAGCAGCGCAGGGATTCAGCGAGTTGGCGGCGTCGAGCGAGCCGGGTCAGGCGTTCCACTACCGGCTCCAGGAGGCCACATGTCACGCTCAGCTAGGCGATGTTGACCTGGCACTGCACCTCTTGACGGCGCTGGTGGCCGATGTTCCAGAAGAAGATGACCCGCAAGCTCTGGAGCTTAGGCGCCAGATTGGCGAGCTGGAGCTAAGCTCCGGCTTCTTGGAACGGGCTCGGCGCACCCTCACCGCACTACTATCTGATCTTGAGCGAATCTATGGCACTGAGCATGCAGCGACGGAGCGCGTGCGGCAGTTGCTCACAGCAACACGATGATCTGTAGATCGGCTCAGCTGCTAAATATATGGGCCTGGCACACGGCATCGTCATCGCCACCGACGGGGTCGCCACCCTTGGCCCCACGGCGCCAATCTGTGGTGATCACCGGTTCCCCTGCACCTTGACGGTGCTATACGTCTTGACCTGTGAACACGCGCAAGGACGCGTCCAGCCCGTAGTACCTCATCGCGATCGCGCCCCTGTCCGCTACGGGTCTCGTTCGGCCTGCTGTTGTACGGCGGCTGCCTGACCCCATGCCTCCTGCTCGGCGACGTTGGGCTCGACGACAGCAGCGTCGGCCTGTTCGCGGGTCTGCCGGTTCTGCTCTACGGCTTCATCTTGGGCACTGCTCACCCGCTCGTCGGTGTCGCGCGGCGCGATCGCGGCGCACCGGGACTGTCGGTGCCGGGTGCTTGGGGTGGGGGCATGCGTTACGGCATCGACGTCGCGATCCTCGGTGACCTCGCGGAGCCGGCACATCTAGTCACCCTCGCCAGGGAGGCCGAGGCCGCTGGGTGGGACGCCGTGCTGGTGTGGGACCACTTGGCCTTCACCTGGGGCATGGCATCGGTCGACCCGTGGGTGACGTTAGCCGCAGCGGCGCAGGTGACCTCGCGCATCATGCTGGGCACGGTGGTGACGGCCGTGACCCGGCACCGCCCGGAACGGCTGGCGCAGACGGTGGCGACGCTCGACAGGCTGAGTGGGGGCCGCGCGATCCTGGGCGCCGGGCTGGGCGGCGTGAGGCAGGAGTTCACCGCCTTTGGCTCAACGCGTCCCGGTGGGGTGGTGCTCGACGAGGCACTCGACGTGATGGTCTCGCTGTGGTCCGGCGAGGAGGTGCACCATCGTTGCGCTCATTACACCGTTGACGGGGTCCGCCTCGCGCCGCTGCCCCTCCAGCGGCCCCGGGTGCCGGTGTGGATCGGAGGCACGGCTCCGGGCGCCCTTCGGCGGGCCGCCCGCTGGGACGGCTGGATCGTCGTCGGCGACGACCAGGAGGGCCGCATGACGCTCTCGCCCGACTCCTGGCCGCTCAGGTCAGCGAGCTGCGCTGGCACCGGGCTGCTGCGGGCGACCTCGATGTGGCGGTCATCGGGGTGAGCGAGCCCGGCTCGTCGGTCCGGGAGTACGCCGACGCGGGCGCCACGTGGTGGCTGGAGCACCTCCACAGCTACCGGAGGTCGATGGAAAGACTGGTGCGGCGCGTCAAGGCGGGTCCGCCCGTGTGAAGCACCTGCGATGCGCGTCTGACTCGGGACAGCTCGATGCACAAGATCGTCGACTACGGCGACCCGTGCATGGAGATGCTCTCGATCTCTTTCCGGCTCCTGGAAAAGGTTATCGCTGAGTCCTCGTGGAGCGCCGACGTCGACCTCTCAGACGTGGTCCTGGTCGGGGTGAAGCACAGCACGGCAATCGCGGTTGACATCTCGCTGACCGGAGATGGCGCGCTGAAGGGGATCAGCGCAGCAGGCACCGGCATCAAGAAGGAGCCGAAGTACGTCGCGCTCCAGGTCGTCATCGACAAGATGAACGACCTCTTTGGTGCCGAGTCCTTCGCCGACTCCCAGATCCGGGAGTTCGTGCAGGGGCTCGTGCAGCGACTGCTCACCGACCCGGCCCTGGTCCAGCAGACAAGGGTGAACTCGAAGAAGCAGTTCATGGAGTCGCAGGACTTCCAGTCCGCCGTCACCGAGGCTGTCGCCGACAATCAGCAGGCGCACAACTCCATGGCGGACTACTTCTTCACCGACGGGCCTGCGATCAAGGGGATCGTCGTGGCACTCGCCGACGCGTTCTACGAGGCCGCGATCCACAGGGGGCAGGCCGACCTTGCTCAGGATCCTGCGGCATTCAGCGCGGGCGGCTCCGCGCGCCCGGCGTAGTTGTACGGCGAGGGGTGTGCGATCTACCAGCCCAACCTTTCGCCCCGACTGGTGCCCTTGGCCCAGTGGCTGTGGATCGGTTGGACGGAGCTCTTCGGACGGCGCGATCCTATCCTTCCCGAAGGGCGCGGTTGATGGTTCTGGTGAGGTTGCCGCGGTCGGTGTAGAGGTTTCTGGCGAGGTCTGCCATGGTGATCGGCAGGCCCGGGCCTACTAGACCTCCGGAAGGATGGGCGGCGGCGAGGAAGTGCTGGCGGGCGGTCATTGCGCGGTGTTGGGCGGCTTCCTTACGGAGCCAGGGGAGGGCGAGTGAGTCGAGAATCTCGGCCTTGTCCTGTAGATCGGCCTTCTTGAAGGTTTCGACTCGCTCGGAGAGATCGGCGATCAATTGGTCGATCGCGTCGGCGAAGGCTTCTCCGGCATCGGCGATCTTCTCGGGGGCCAGGTCTGCAACAGGGTAGAGCGCCGCTTCCGCCGCGTTTCCTAGAGGCGAATCGATGCGCACGATCACGCTGCCGCCGAAGACTTCAGGGAGGCGGACGACGGCGTCGGGGCCCCAGCCGGCGATCGCTTCGATGCTGCTGTCTTTGAGCGCTGCCAGGACGATGGTGCGCTGGAGGTCGAGGAAGGCGGCTTCGGCGTCTCGGTAGCCTGCGAGGTAGGAGGTGGGGGCGCCGGATGCCTCTTGGCCGTAGGTCTCCTCGGTGATCTGGACTATGTATCCTCCGTCCAGAGTGCCTCCTTGGATCCGGGCACTGGAGGTGGTCAGTATGACCCCTCGTGGCCGGGGAATGGCCATGGTGATCTCCGGTGGGCCGAATCTGATGTCGCCGAGTTCCGAGCGACTGGTTGTGGTGCCTCGTATCTTGAGCGCCTCCGTGAGGATCTCGTACTTCATCACTGCCCCCGTGTGTGTCAGACTGACACGCCCAGCTTAGCTGCTGTCTGGAGGTGGGGACCAGCGATACCGGGGAGTATTGAAGCTTCTTGTAGTCAGACGACGTGCCCCTGTTCAGATGCAGGGGTGCCTCATGCCCAGTAGTCCCTCAGCATCTCCGTGGGCCAGGCGGGTTGGTGGATCTCGCCCTGGGGGCCCATCTCCTGGAAGTAGGGGGCCAGGTCGTAGATGGGGGTGCCGTGGATGGCGTCGAGGTGGGTGACGTGGAGGTCCAAGCCGTCGACTTTGATAAGGCGGGGGAAGGACTGGGCGAGTTGGTTGGGGCGGCGGTGGTTGCGGTGGGCGAAGGTGCCGGTGGCTGGCCAGGCGGGGTTGTTGCGGGGGCTGCGGGCGTGGAGGGCTACGTCGTCGGGGGATGCCTGGTGGAAGTGCCAGACGACGATGAGGTGGGAGAACTCCTCTAGGCCCTGGACGACCTCGGGGGGGAAGTCGGAGTTGAGGCGGATGATGGCGGATTCGGTCCAGTGGTCGTCGGTGGGCGTGGTACGGCCGCCGATGACGGTTCCGATGGGGGTGATTTCAAGGGGCATAGGGGGTCCTTAGCGGGTGTGGGCGAGGTAGTGGGCGGCGCGGGTGTCGAGGTCGGTGACAAGGGGGATTTTGCGGTGGCGATAGGGGGATAGGACGTTGCGCATGTCGGTGATGGTTTGGCGGGCTCGGGCGGAATGGACGCCGTTTTCGATGGTGTCCAGGGCGGTGGTCCACACGGTGCAGGCTTCCTCGAGGTTGGCTTGGGTGAGGTGGGCGGCGCCGAGGTAGCCGAGGGTGACGGCGTGGGTGCGGCGGAAGGTGGTGCCTCGGGTGCGGATGCTGTGTTGGTAGTGGCGTAGGGCGCCGGGGGTGTCGCCGAGGGCGGTGAGGGTGCGGGCAGTCTCGTGGGCCAGGGACGCTTCGCCGAAGAAGAAGGTGCGGTGCGGTTCTGGAGTGCCTGCGTCTGCTGAGGTGAGGTCGTCTTCGGCTTGGAGGAGGGTGCGGGCGGCGGCCTGGTTGTGGCCATTGGTGGCGAGGGCACGGGCGTGGACGACGCCGGTGAGGGCGCGTTCGCGTGGGGTGGCGTTGGCGTAGCGGGGGCCGTCGATGGAGGCGGTGGACAGGTCGAGGGCCTGTTTGGGCGCGCCGAGGTCGAGGGCCTGGTGGGCCATGGCGCGCAGGATGTGGGCGGTGAGGGGTGGGTCGTCGGCGCGGGCGGCGAGTTTGACGGCCAGGACGAAGTAGCGCTGGGCGAGGGCGTGTTCGCTGTTGTCGAAGGCCATCCAGCCGGCGAGGTAGGCGAGTTCTCCGGCGGCGCTGAACATGTCGCGCTGGACGGACTCGGTGGAGAAGGAGCCCTGGAGGAGGGCGGCCACGTCGGTTTTGAGGTACTGGACGACGGCCTTTCGGCCGTGGCCGCCGCCGCGTTGTTGGTCGACGCGGGAGAAGGCGGCGGTGAGGTCGCGGACGGTTTCGATGTCGGCGGGGCCGATGCGGTGGCGGGGGCGGGTCTCGGCGGGCTGAGGGGCGGCCATAGTGTCCCACCATTGCTGGCCGGGGAGGGTGAGGGCGGCGGTGGAGTAGACGGCGTTGGTCAGGAGGTGTCTGCGGCCGAGGTCCAAATCGGTTCCCCCCAGCTCGGCGAGCTCGGTCAGCGGGTCGGTCTGCCAGCCTGGGGCGTTGTGCTCCTGGGCATTGGCGGCGGTGAACCCGAGCTCGCGTGGGGTGACCAGGCGCTGCAAGCGTCGGGACAACGCCTGACACAAGATTATCGGGGCTTCGCCGGAGGGTTTTGTGCCACCTACCCACATGCTGATATGGGAACGGCCGATGTTGGTGTGATTGTGGAGGTTGTTCTCCTGGGCGATGCGATTGTAGGCGTTTGCCGCTTGTGCCCGTGACCAGCCTGCCTCGCGCAGAATCGCATCGAGCAGTTCGTTTCGTGTGCGCGTCATGATGCACCTCCCGGAGTTGGTCGGCATTGACCACTTTGGTCGTCTTCGGTACGGCGACGACTGCTCCGCAGCTCTGTTCGGCCAGCGTGGGCCACGTTTCTGAGCATGTTGAGGGTAAGGCACGAGGGTTCTCGGCCGGGAATCTTTGATCGCTTTGACCAGCCTCACTCTTTGAAGTCGATACCGCGGGGGCGGCTCTCGGGTTTTGTTGTTTCCGGTGAGATTCGAGGAGGGGATGATGGCGGTGGACGGCGGCGATCAGGCTGGCGAGCTCAGGGCTCGGCTCGCGGATGAGCTCATCGCGCGGGGGTACATCAGGTCGACGCGTGTTGAGGCGGCCTTCCGGGCGGTGCCGCGGCATGCGTTCGTTCCGGCTGATACTCCGCTGGACGTCACCTACCACGTCGATCGGTCGGTGGTGACGAAGCGGGATGAGAACGGTGTGGCCGTCTCCTCGGTCAGCGCGGCGTACATCCAGGTGGCGATGATCGAGCAGGCTGAGTTGAGGCCGGGTTCGAGGGTGCTGGAGATCGGGTCTGGGGGCTATAACGCCGCGTTGCTGGCCGAGGTCGTGGGGCCGGGCGGGCGGGTGGTCAGTGTGGACATCGATCCGGAGGTGACCGACCGGGCCGCTGGTTTGCTGGAGGCGGCCGGGTACGGCGGGCGGGTCACGGTGATCACGGCTGACGCGCAGGGTGAAGTGTTCGGGCGTGAGTCGTTCGACGCGATCATCGTCACGGCCGGGGCTTGGGATCTGGCTCCGGCGTGGCTGCGCGGGCTGGCGGTGGGCGGCAGGCTCGTCGTGCCGTTGCGGATGAATGGGGTCAGCCGTTCTATTGGGTTTCGGTGGGAGATGGGGCGGTTGGTCGGTACGTCGGCGGTGGTGGGCGGGTTCGTTCCGATGCAGGGGGCGGGGGAACACCTCGACCGGGAGTTCCGGCTGCCTGATGGGCGGGGTGGTGCCGTCACGCTGCGGTTCGACGACGGGGCTCCGGATGATCCGGCGCTGTTGGACGGGGTTTTGGCGAGTGAGCGGGGCGAGGCGTGGTCCGGCGTCACGGTGGGGCATGGGGAGTCGTTCGCGGATTTGTATTTGTGGTTCGCGGGCTTCTTGCCGGGGTTCTGCAAGCTGGCGGCTGATGAGGGGACGGAACTGGCTCAGGAACGTAAGAGCTGGTTTCCCTTCGGGGTGGTGCGTGGCGACTCCTTCGCCTATCTGTCGGTACGGCCGGCGTTGGAAGGCAGGGGAGTGGAGTTCGGCGCGCGGGCCTATGGAGCTCATGGCGGGGAGGCCGCGACGGCGATGGTCGAGCAGATCCAGGCGTGGGACGAGCGAGGCAGGACGGAGCCCGGCTTTGAGTACTGGCCGACCGGCAGCGCGCTGGCCCGCTTTCCGGACGATGTGGCGGTCCTTCACAAGACCCACGGTCTTGTCGCGATTACCTGGCCCGCCTGCTGAAGGCGGGTCCACACCCAACTGGTTAGGAGTGTGATCCGATGTCTCCATCGCTGATCCTCGAAGGTGCCGACGTGGTGGCAGAGGAGGAGTTCGAGCTGGACATGCGCGTCGTGGAGTCCGCTACGCCGCTCGTGGCCATGATGTGCGATTCCAGCGACGGCTGCGGTAGCACGTGCAGCACCAGCGCTTGCAGCACCAACTCCAACGACCCAGCCTGAGCCGACTTCATCGTCGGCGCCCGGAGGTTGCTGGGCGCCGACGACGGTCTGGAAGGGCGAGACGTGCGATACCGGCATTGCGGTCTGGTGATGGTGCGGGCGAGTACCGCCCCAAGCGATCTGGAACTGCCTTCGGACCTGTCGGACGGGAGGGCGTGGCTGGCGAAGGTATGGGCTCGGGGGAGGTGCGTGAGGCCGTGTGCATGGCCAGTCCTGATCTTGGTGCGCGTGTTGATGAACTGCTTGGTACGGAGCGCGATCTGGGGCGGGCCGTCTTGTCGGTCGTCTCGTACGTGATGCGGTGGAAGCGGCGGGCCACTCCGTTCGGGCTTTTCGCCGGGGTGACGACGGCCGCCATTGGACCTGCGGTGGCGGAGATCGGGGATCGGCATCGGGCGTTCGCGCGGGTGGACGCGGAATGGCTCACGAGCGTGATCGACGAGCTTGAACGTCACCCTGGCTTGCGACCTGGCCTGATGGTGGTCGCGGACAACACGGGGATCGTTCGTGATGGGCGGTTAATCGTGGCGGGCCGGGCGGAGGTCGGGGCTCGGGTTCCGGGGCCCTTGCGTGAGGTTTCTGTGCGTCACACCCGGCCTGTGCGGTTGGCGTTGGCCGTCGCCGCTTCGCCGATCCGGTTCGATGAGCTCGTTGAGGTACTGGCCGCGTACTTCCCGGCGGACAAGGTCAATTCCTTGTTGGGCACACTCGTGGACCAGCGCATCCTGATCACCGGTCTGCGCGCGCCCATGACGGTCGCTGATCCACTGCCTTTTCTGATCGACGCTCTGCGTGCCGCTGGCGGTGAACGGTTACCGGACGTCGCCGGGTCGCTCCGTCGTCTGGAAAGCATTCGGGGTCGCCTCACGCAGGTGAGCGGCGTCCGGCTGGCGACTGACGTGCGGCTCGACGCGACGATCGCGGTACCCGAGGTGGTGCTGGAGGAGGCGGCGCGGGCCGCCACTGTTCTACTTCGGCTGTCCACTGAGCCTTTCGGTCGTACGGCATGGCTGGATTATCACGCTCGGTTCCTCGGCCGGTACGGTCACGGTGCTCTGGTACCGGTACGCGAGCTGGTCGCCGACTCCGGGCTCGGCTACCCCGATGGTTATCTGGGCGCGCCCCGCGCCCGGCCGATGTGGCGCACACTGACCGAGCGAGACGCCGCCCTGCTGGCGCTGGTCCAGGAGGCGACCATGGCGGGGGATCAGGAGATCGCGCTCACCGAGCGGCAGCTTGAGGCGTTGACCGTGGGCGACCACGCCACGGTGGTCCCGCCGGAGCGTGTGGAACTTGGTGTGGCTCTGCATGCTCGGTCCACCGATGCGATCGACCGGGGTGACTTCGAGCTTTGGATCAGCGCTGCGCCACGGAGTCACACCAGCATGGCCGGACGGTTCGCCTACTTGCTTGACCTGCCCACGTATGGGGCTGAGGAGCAGGGCGACGTGGTGGCGGTCCAACTGTCCTTTCCCCCTCGCAGGCCGCACAACGAGAACGTCGTACGCGTTCCGCCGCTCGTCCCTCAGGTCGTGCATCTGGGGGAGCATCCTGGCGGCGGCGCGATCAGCGTTGATGATCTGGCGGTCACGGCGGATGCCTCTCAGATGTACCTCGTGCAGCGCTCGACCGGGCGGCGGGTGACGCCCCGGATCGCGCATGCGTTGGACACTGTCGTCCAAAGCCCGCCGTTGGCGCGGTTTCTGGCCGAGGTCGCCGAGGCCCGGAGTGCGGTGTTCGGGCCATTCAACTATGGGGCCGGGCGGGCGCTTCCGTACGTTCCGCGAATACGTTACGGGCGGGTCGTTTTGGCCCCCGCTCGGTGGATTCTTACCGCTGCTGATCTTGGCGACTTTCAGGCTTGGCGGGAGCGTTGGCGTGTACCGGCGCGGGTGGTGCTGTGCCAGGGGGAGTTACGCCTTCCGCTTGATCTCGATCAGCGGGTGGATCGGGCCGTTCTTCGTACGCGGCTGGAGCGGGCCGGGCGGATCGAGTTGCACGAGGACGGCCCGCCGGACGGCCAGGGCTGGATCGGGCGACCGGCCGAGCTACTGATCCCCATGACCACGATCGAGCCACCCCCACGCAAGCTGCCGGTGACCTCGATGCCGGGCGCGGTTCTCCGGCCGGGTGGGGCCGCTGTGGTGCGGGCTCATCTGATCGGCAATCCCGCGCGGTTCGATGAGATCCTGGCCGGGCACCTGCAGGGCTTTGTTGATGAACTCGCCGGCCTGGTCACCTGCTGGTGGGTGCGGCGACACCGCGACATGATCCGGCTCGACGCGGACCAGTATCTCGCCGTGTTCTTACGGCTGGCCGACCCTGGGGAGTACGGCTTGGCCGCGGCCCGACTGGCCGCGTTCGCGGAACGCCTGGCGGCGCGCGGCCTGCCCGGACAGCTCACTTTGGCCACATACTACGAACACCCTGGCCGGTACGGGGAAGGCGCGGCGCTGCCCGCCGCCGAGCAGGTGTTCGCCGCTGACACGGCCGCCGCGATCGCGCAGATCAGGTTGGCCGAGACGGCTCGGCTCCCAGGTCAGGCGTTGGCCGCTGCCTCGATGGCGCACTTGGCGGCGGCGTTCGCCCCTGATGCCGAGTCCGGATATCGGGCGCTCCTTCGGTGCCTGGAGCAGCAGACGGGACCGCTCGACCGCTCTCTACGCGATCATGCGCTCCGCTTGGGCGATCCTTCCGAGGTCCGTGAGGCCGTTGTGGACGCGTGGCGAGCCCGCGAACAAGCGCTGGGCGATTATCACCGCGTTCTCGCCGAACAGCGTGACCCTGCCACCGGTCTGCGTACCCTGCTGCACGAACACCACGTACGCGCCCTCGGCGTCGATCCGGCCTTCGAGAAGGTGACGGGCCGCCTCGCCCGAGCGGTCGCGTTACGCCGCCTGGCCTTGGCCGGGGTCCTTTGAAGCCGAGGGAGCAGGCCGGCCAGTCGCTCGCGACGGGCGCGGCCGGGACCGCGCTGCTGCACATCGAGCGCGCCCTCGCCGGGACCGCCGACTGGGCGACTGCGGACGTGTGGGTTCGGCGGGCATCTGAGGTGATCGACACGGCCGACCACGCCGGTTTGTTCTATGGCGTACCGGCCGTCGCCTTTGTCCTGCACGCCGGGGGTATTCGGTACCGTTCGGTGGCGGCCAAGCTGGACGAGTACGTACTCCGGCTGGCTCACCGTCGCCTGGCCGCCGCGACCGCGCGGATGGACCGGGGCGAGGGGGCGACATTCCGTGAGTACGACCTCCTCTATGGGCTGACCGGGATCGGCGCGCTACTGCTGCGCCGAATGCCCAGCAACGACATGCTGGCCGATATCTTCCGATACTTGATCCGGTTGACTCAGCCCCGCCGGGACATGCCCGGTTGGTGGGTCGAGCACGACCCTGACCCGATCCTGCCCACCCCAGGCGGGCACGCCAACCTTGGGATTGCGCACGGTGCCGCAGGGCTCTTGGCCCTTCTCGCGCTCGCGGCGCGCGATGGTCATGTCGTTGGCGGGCAACGCGAGGCGATCGAGCGCCTGGCGGATTGGTTCGATCGGTGGCGTCAGCCCTCGCCGCACGGATCTTGGTGGCCACAGTGGGTCACCCGCGATGAATTGCGTACCGGCCGGACCGTACAGCCTGGTCCCGGGCGGCCGTCGTGGTGCTACGGCGCTGTTGGAATCGCCCGTGCCTGTCAGCTCGCCGCCATCGCCACCGACGACTTGGCGCGGCGGCGCGCGGCCGAGGAGGCCATGGTGGGGTGTCTGGACGCCCGGCAACTCCGCAGACTCAGCGAGCCGGGTTTATGTCATGGCCTGGCGGGTGTTTATCAGACCGCCTACCGCGCTTCACAGGATGCGCTTAGCCCGGAGATCGCGGCCCGGCTTCCCATGTTGGTCGCCGAGCACGCCAGCGGGGACGAGTTCCTGAGCGGTGAAGCCGGAGTACGGCTGGCCATGGAGACCGCCCACCGCGGTACGCCTCCACTTTCGGGATGGGACGCATGCCTGCTGATCAGCTGACCGACGGCGAGTGGTACCAGCTCGCGGTCGAGTTCCCCGATGGAGACAGCGCCGTACGGCTTGGGCTGCGATTGGAGCTTTTGCGTTCCGAAGGGGCGCTGAAAGACTGGTGGTTCATGCGAAAGCCGCCCGGCTGGCGGCTACGGTTACGCGGCGCGGATATCGCGGCTGTGCACCGGGCTTTTGAGGAGCTGATGGTCGCGCGCTGGTGGCCGACCATTTACGAGCCGGAGACGTTCGCCTTCGGTGGCTCCGACGGTATGGGCATCGTGCATGAACTGTTCTGTGCGGACAGCCATGGCGTACTCGATTACCTCCGTCAGGAGGACCCCGGAATCGGCCGCCGAGAGCTGTCCCTCCTGTTGATCAACGCACTCCTCCAGGCCGCCGGGCTGGACTGGTTCGAGCGCGGCGACGTGTTCGCGCGGGTGGCCGCGATCCGTCCCTCCGCATACGACTCGCGCGTGGACAAGTTGGCGGCGGACATTCGCTCCTTCTTGCTCGTCTCCGTCCAGCCGCCTGCTCCCTGGTTCGCCGCCTTTGAGACTGCGGGTCGCCTCCTGGGTGAGGCCGCGGCGGCAGGCCGCCTTGAACGTGGACTGCGCGCCATTCTCACGCATGTACTGATCTTCCACTGGAATCGATTCGGCCTGTCGGCCACGACCCAAGGCATCCTCGCCCACGCGGCGAAAGCCGCCATCCTGCCCCGGGACTGAGCCTGGCCCCCTTTGACCACGTTGACCACATAGAGTCACCGAATCCCTCCCCTGTGCGCGCGGCGGCGCGGTTCGCTGGTCTCATGCGCGACACCGACCGTGAGTTCCTTCTCCGCGAACTGGCAGAGGAGCTCAGCCGGTATCACGAGGTCACCGCCACCAGGCTGGTGAACAAGGGAATCTGGCTGCGCGCCACATATCGCCGGTCGAGCATCCTCGTTTCCGTCGATCACGCTGGTCGAATCGGCTGGGTCTACCGCTGGGGCAACCAGCGGGACAGAAGCGGCCCCACCACGGAACTCCTCGCGGTCGCCGCGCAGATCGTGGCGTTACTCAAGAGCCGGTCGCCCAGGCGTACGCCGGCGTCTGGATCTCGAACGCCTTGACCTTTGGTGTGAAGTCGGGCCCCCATTGGGCCGTCGCGCCGACCGGTTGCGACAGCCAACGATCACAGGAGCAATACCGTCAATGATCGGAACAACGAAACGGCAACGACGACAGGCATGGATGCGATCGCCCGAGCGAATGGCGTGGCGGTGTGTGTTCCCCGGCGAAAGCGATCAGGTCGGACGAGCGCGGCACATCGTCGAGGCGTTGTTCGCCGGGACCGGCCGCGAAGACGACGCCGGGCTCATCGTTTCGGAGCTTGCGACCAACGCGCTGGTCCACACCCGCTCCGGTAAGGCGGGTGGCTGGTTCGGGGTGGAGGTCCGTCTGCCGTACGACGGCCCGGCCTACCTCGGCGTGTACGACCTCGGCGGGTCGGGCTGCCCTTGGTTCGGACGTCACCAGGCCGACGACGAGCCAGGGATGGGCGGCCGAGGGCTCGCGATCGTCAGGGAACTCGCCATGGACGTCTCCCGGATCGGTAACCCGGCCACCGGATACACGGTGTGGGTCTACCTGGATCTCACAGCGAAGGACGCCGGGCTTGCGGGCGTCGCCACGGGATAGCGTGATGTCGGCCTGCTGCTATCAGGCTGACCGCTGACTGAGGTGCCCACTCGGAGACCGGGTGGGCACCTCTGCGTTAGCCGACCTGGAGAGGTTCGGAGTGGTCGGCGGTCGCGGCGATCAGGTGGGTGCGCAGGAACGCGCTGATGGCCTCGTACGCGGCCAGCTCGTTGGCGCGGTTGGTGAAGCCGTGGCCCTCGTCGGGGTAGATGTCATAGCGGACTTCGACGCCGCGTTCGCGCAGGCGAGCGACGATCTGGTCGGATTCGCTCTGCGGTACGCGAGGATCTTTGGCCCCCTGGATGACGAACAGCGGGGCGGCGATGCCGTCGGCGTAGGTGACGGGGCTGCGTTCCAGGAGCTGTTCGGCGCGGGTGTCGGGGTCGCCGAGGACGGTGGCGACGAACGGCTTCCAGGTGGGTGGTGAGTTCTTCGCCAGCGTGAGCAGGTTGCTCGGGCCGCAGATGGACACGCCTGCGGCCCAGGAGTACGGCAGACGGGCCAGGCAGGACAGGGCCGCGAAACCGCCGTAGGAGGCGCCCATGGCGGCCAGGCGGGTCGTATCGGCCCAGCTCAGGGTGTGCAGGTACTGGATGGCGTGGTCGAGGTCGTCGAGGTCGATGCCGCCCCAGTCGCGGTAGATGAGCTTCTGGTGGGCGGTGCCGTAACCGGTGGACCCGGCGATGTTGGGGGCCAGGATGGCGATGCCCTGGTGGAGTAGGTGCTGGTACAGGCCGGAACGGGCGTATATGGGTCGTTCCTGGGATTCTGGGCCGCCGTGGACGGACAGCAGCACCGGGTGCGGGCCGGGGCCGTCTGGGCGGTAGAGCAGGGCGTGGACATCGCGGCCGTCGCGTGCCGGGTAGGTGATCAGTTCGGGGGCGACGGGCTCGATGACACGTAGGGCGGGGGGCCGGGTGTCGGTGAGGTACCGGAACTCCTGGCGTCGCAGGTCAACGACCGCGAGTTCGGCCGGCCTCGCGGCGGAGTCGATCAGGATGACAGCGTGGGAGGCGTTCCGCGCCAGGGACAGGCTGGCGATGACGCCGGGCGGGATGTCCGGCAGCGGGAGCGGGGAGCCGTCGCGGTCGGCGCCCAGGCGAGAGCGGCCGGTCTCGTTGACCGACCAGAGGCGTACTCCTGCGGCGGCGTCGAGGGCCTCGACGTCCCAGTCCGGGCAGGCGATCGGGTGCAGAGTGCCGGTCGCGAGGTCGTAGAAGGCGGCGGCGGTGAACTCGCTCCAGTGGTCGGTGAGCAGGTGGAAGCCGCTGGAGTCGGCCGCCCACACGCCGGGGTCGAAAACGCCTTCCCCGAGGTTGGCCGTGACACAGATCGGGTCGGCGACCAGGGCGTTCAGGTCGGTGAGGTAGGCGGCGATGTCGGTGTTGGAACGGAAACCCGTGGACAGCAGCCAGCGCCCGTCTGGAGAGATGCTGATCGCCTCGAACGCCTCGTCGTCGGGAGGCGTGTAACGGCGATGGTCGCCGGTCGCCAGGTCACGGACGATGAGGTCCTGGGCGGCGGGGTCGCGGTCGTTGGCGGTGTACGCAAGAAGACGGCCGGTCGGGTCGAACGGTGATCCGGCGAGGACCCGCTGGCAGTCCGGGCCGGGGTCGATCTCGGTCAGGCCGCTGCCGTCCAGGGCGACGAGGTAGAGGCGGAACTGT
The DNA here is from genome assembly GCF_003315795.1 of Spongiactinospora rosea. Lineage (GTDB taxonomy): Bacteria > Actinomycetota > Actinomycetes > Streptosporangiales > Streptosporangiaceae > Spongiactinospora > Spongiactinospora rosea. Next base: position 23,430 of record NZ_QMEY01000002.1, on the reverse strand, counting down.
TCGTCACCGTTTTCGTCGGCAGTGAATACCAGTTTGTCGCCGGAGGGGGTCCAGGCGATCTGCCGTACCGTCCGGTCGTCGAAGCCCGCCAATCGGCGCGGTTCCCCGCCGGTGACCGGGATGACCCACAGGTCGTAGCGCCCGGAGGCGTGGCTGGAGTAGGCGACCAATGCGCCATCCGGGGACAGTGCGATGGTGGGCAGGAATCGCTGCCGGGGGACGAATTCCAGGTATCCGGGCATGAGGGCCTTTCGGTTCTCAGTTGATCCAGCCGCGGCGTACGGCTGCGGCTCCGGCGGCGAAACGGGTCTCGACGCCCAGGGCGTCGCGAATGGCGGTCCAGTGTCTGCGCATGGTGTTGACGCTGATGTCCATCTGCCGGGCGATGGCCTCGTCGGGCAAACCTTGGGTGAGCAGCCGCAATACCTGCGATTGCGCGAGGGTGAGCGGCCCCGCCGCTTTCGCGCTGCCGTACGGGATCGCTCGCTCCCACAGCAGCTCGAAGTACTCGCGCAGCGCGCCGACGATGACGGGCGAGCGTACGAGCAGTGCCCCGCTCATTCCGGTGGGGGTGAGCGGGAGGAGCGCGACCGCCTCGTCCGCGAGCTTCATTTTCATGCCGATGCGAGGCAGGAGGCGGGCCTGTTCGCCTGCTTCCACCGCGGCCTCGATCGTCTTCGCGCCGATGGGATGTTCCGCGCAGCGGGTCTCGTAGATCGCGCGGCACTGGACTTGGCCCTCGAAGACGGGGAGTGGGGCGAAGCCGGTGGAGTCCTCGACGGGCGCTTCGAGGACGTAGTTGTCCAGCGTTAGCCAGTCGTGCCGGGCGGCGTTGATGAGCGCGTAGGACAGGCGGCTGATCTCGTCTCGGTCGGTGACGATCTGGACGAGGCGGTCCATGGCCGCGGTGGAGTTGGCGGCCGGTGTCTGGTGCCAGTCGCTCAGCCGGCGGTGACCGGCCAGCAATCGTTCTTGATCGCTGACGAGGCGGCGGGAGAGTTCGGCCAGGACGCCTTGCAAGGCGAGTTCTGGGGGTGCAGGTACGAGGCGCGGCGGGGCCATGGGGCCGTCCGGCCGGAGGTGCGCCATTCCGCGGGCGGTGAGTTCTGCTGGTTGGTCGTTGCCTCCGAGCAGGGACGCGGCGTCGCCTTCGGGGCAGCCGTCTTGAGCGAGGAGCTTGGAGTAGGACGCGAAGATCTCGTCCGGAACGACGCCTTCCAGCAGGCGACGCGCATTGAGCTGATCTTGTCCGTCCACTGACACCCCCTGGTCAGAGGGTAGTGGATCGCGTACTGGGTGTGATGGTTGCTGGGTGGTTCCACGCGATGGTGAGTTCTCACCACGGGGGCATTGGGCCCCGGATGTCCATTGGTGGAGGGCGTTCTCGCGGGGTTGGCCGCTTTGCCGCTGGTCAGTAGCCGTCGTGCGGAGTTTCAGGGCCGCTGCTTCGGCACCGCGCACGGTCTGATCAGTGCGAACGCTCAACCAAGGGAGGCGATCATGCTCATCGGAGCGTCGCTTGTGACACGGAGTCTGATCGGTCTGGCGACGGCCTTCGGTCCATTCAACGGGCGCAGGCGTACGGCGGTCCAGCCGCCGGTACTTCCACAGGCCACTCAGCGGGACCCCAAGCGAGGCACGATCCGCCTCGTCGGTCAGTGCGCCATCGAGGGACGCGGCCGTACGGCGGGCGGCTGGGGCACTGACACCTGGGTGCTTCTTGGGTTGCTCGCTGAACATCGGACATGCCTGCTGAGCAAAACCGTCGCCGCCGACAAACTCTGGCCCGATGCGGACGTCCCCGGCGATCGGTTCGCCGGTCTCCTCAAGGCGACCCGTGCCAAGATGTGCGACGCCCTGGGCCTACCAGGCAACTATGGACGAGTCGTCATCCAGTTCAAAGGCGGCACCGGCTACCGAATTAACCCAGACCTTTATACCTGCGACGTCTGGCAGATCCGTGACCTCCTCGCCGCGGCGGCGCTGGCCACCGGCCCGGAGAAGATCGCCGGATTGAACGCTGCCGTGGAACTGTACGTCGGCCCCTATCTCCCCGGCGTCCCGCATGACTGGGCGCGACACACGGCGGGCGCCCTGAACCGTGGCATCGTCCAAGCCCTCGCCCAGCTCGCCGATCTTGCGGAGCGCCCCGAGCAGGAAGCCGGCCACCTCGAACGGGCCACAGGACTCGACCCGGTCGCCGAGCACCTGTACCGCAGGCGGATGGAGGTCTACAGGCGGCTCGGCAGGCCACAGGCCATCCATTACTGCTATGAGGAACTGCACGAACAGCTCCGTGCCCGAGGAAGAAGACCGTCCTCGAAAACAGAGCAGTTCTATCGCGGCATGACCGACTCCGAATGAGGAGGCATGCCACTGTCGGCGACTTGACGGGAGCCCACGAGTCGAGCCCCGATATGCGACGTGCGCGTGCGCGCACGATACAACGCATGGATTCAAAGGGGGTACGTTATCGTGAACGTCCAATACGGCGTTCGGGCTCCGTGGATCGGCGGGGACACATCCGCGCTCAACTGGCGCAGATCATTCCATGGCCGAGTCGACGAGATCGGCGGGGCGCGTGACTTCGTCGGGTTCCTTCTCGCCAATACTCGCTTCGCGGAGCAGGCCGAGTTCGCTGTCTCGGAATTCGCTGGAAACGCGCTGCGGCACACCATCTCGGGTCAGCGTGGCGGCTGGTTCTGCGTCCATGTCGGGATGGGGGCCAACGGCATGGCGATCAGCGACCACGGTGGTCCGAGGGCGACCGTCTGCGTCGCGGTCCGCGACCTCGGCGGCTCCGGGATACCCGCCATCGAGGTACGCGAGGATCACGAAAGCCGAGGAGGGTTGGCGGCCATCGCCGAGTTCGCCGTGACCCTCGGCTGCGACGGAAGTCCGCAACGCGGCCACCTCGTCTGGGCGGAGCTCGGTCTGCCCGAGGCCGCGTAGACGCTGGGGGAGAAGGTGGGACCAACCGGCTGCTATCCGGCTGGTCCCACCCTCAGCGTAGGGGCGGTTCGTCGCGAGAAAGACTGACTTCTCGGGGGCGTGAGTCCTTCGTTGCGGGAACTTTGCGCGACTGCGCTCCGGGCCTGCCGACCGGTGTGCCGTTCGGCCTACTGTTCGGCCCGCCGTTTTGCCCGGCCCCCCTGTGCTGGGGCGTACGCGCAGGTCGGGCGGTCGCCGGGGCTACCGGTGGGCCGCCCGACTCGCCTTACCAGACGAGAATCCGGCAGGAGCGAGCGGGCCCGAACCTCATCGCTCCATTCCCCTCAAAGCTATTCACGATGATTAAGAGCCTGCCTTTCAAAGGCTGGTGGCCGGCTGTGTGGAGTATTTACCGCTCATCCTGTATGGGAGAGGCAGGTCTGACCGGACGAGTCGGCCAAGGATTCATTGCCTGTCTTGGGGATCGGAGATCCATTATTTGTGCCGCGCTTCACCGTATTGGTTTGCGTCGCGTTCGGAATCGAGAAATGGTCGTCATGTACGGAAGAACGGCCCCGCTTAATGCGGGCCGCCAATCGAACCGAAGGGAAATCGAAAATGTCGAACGACCAGACGGTCGAGAACATCGCCGCCCCGGCTGAATTCCGCCCGGAAGGCGCGGCGGCCAAGGTGTGGGAGGCCCTTATTGCCAACCCCGGCGTACCCATCACAACGATCGTCGAGGCGGCTGGTGTGTCGCGCCCGACCGCTACCAAGGCGCTCACCGCGTTCGCCGAAGCGGGGCGGGCCGTCCGTACCCATGGCGGCCGTAGTGACCAGGGCCGCCCCCTCCCCGACACATGGGCCCCGGTCAGCCCCGACGCCCCGGCTCAGCCGGACGAGCCCCCCACGACACCTGACGCTGAGACAACGCCGGACGTACCCCCCGCCAACGCCCCGGCAATGTCCCTTCAGGACGCGATGCGCATTCTGGAGCAGGAGGCCGACCGCCGCGCGACCGCCGAAGCCGAATTGGCACGTGCCCAAGCCGAAGAGGACGCCCGTCGTCAGCAGGCCGCTCAGACCCTTGCCAAGGCCCGCATGGTCGAAGACGCCCGCCAGGCCCTGACCGACCTTCTCACCGCCGTCACGACCACCTACGCGGCACTACTGGCCGACGACGAGGCGGCGTTCGCCACCGGCCTGGAGTCCATCTACGGGGGCACGGCGGACGTGCGCAAGGCCGCGCGGGTCGGCCAGCCCAAGGTCACCGGTACCACCACCGCATGGGGGTCGAACCGCAACACCCCTCGTCCGCTACGCCCGCACGTCCTGGAGCACCTGACCAAGCACCCGGACCTCGCGTTCACCGCCAACGAGATCGCGAAGGTCCTCAACCGTTCGTCCGGTGCCGTCGCCAACGCGCTGGACACCCTCGCGCGAAACGGCGAGGCCGAACTCGTCAGCGAACGCCCCAGCCGCTTCCGCGTCGCCAAGCCCCAGGACGCCTGAGAGGAGCACGATGGACGACGAGGTGTTCACCCTTCTGGGGTGGGCATGGGATGTAGCCCTGGCCAGCCGACTGGCCCGACGCCACCCAATACGCCCGGCTGCTATCCGGACGTTGACCGGCGTCATGGGCCTCATCCGGGTCGACCCTGACCACGCGGCCACCGTCGATATCGCCAAGCCCCTTCTGATCGTGCCCCTGCCGTACGCACCACCACCCGGCAACCGCCTGGTGATCGACGGCTGGCACCGCATTCACCGCGCTCTCGATCTTGGCCTGGAGGAACTTCCCGCGATCTTCCTCGACCTGACCGACGAACGCGCCTGCCGCCTACGCGGCGGGGACGTCTGACAACACCGCTCACGGGGCGGGTCGGCTACGGCTGGCCCGCCCTCGTTGTGTGCGGGGCGGGCGTAGCCGGTCAGGTCAGGGCGGGTGGTGTACCGGCTGATGCGGACGGGGAGGCCGGTGGCGGGGGCCTCGATCATGCGGTCGGCGTCGAGGACGAGGCCGACGTGGCCGGGGTCGTCGGGGCTGCCGCCGGAACCCTGGAAGAACACGAGGTCGCCCGGGGCCTGCTGACCCGGTGGGATGTGCGGGAGGGCGTGCCATTGGTCGGCGGCGATACGGGGAAGGGTGACTCCGGCCTGGTACCAGGCGTAGCGGGTGAGGCCGGAACAGTCGAAGCCGATCGTGTTCGCGCCCCGGCCGATTCCGCGGGTGGGGCCGTCGAGTCCGCCTCCTCCCCATGAGTAGGGCGTGCCGAGCCAGCGGGAGGCTGCGGCTATGACCGTTGAGGCGTTTCCTGTTGCTGGGGCTGTGCAGGCGGTGTCGGGGGCGCAGGCGTCGCCCGGGAGTACGGCTGTGACGCTGGCGATGATGACGGCGGTCAGGACGAGCGCGCCGGTCGCGGTCGCGGTGATGCCGATCATGCGGTGGGGTCCCACGCGTCGCGTAGGGCGATCAGGCGGCGGCGGGGTCCCGATGATCCGGCGGGTAGCCATGCGGGGCCAGCGGGGCCGTCAGGCGCCGTTGCGGGGGTGTGTCCGGCGGTGGCCACCGGGACGGCCGGGCTGATCATCAGTTTGCGCAGGTTGGCTTCGCGGGTGGGGTTGGGCAGCCAGAACAGTACGGGGGTCGTGATGCCCGTGGCTTCGGCGAGGGCGGCGTAGCCGTCGAGTTTGGCCACGACTCGGGACAGTGACTCGGTGCCGGTGTCGTGTTCGAGGAAGAAGTCGAGGGTGTACTCGTTCTCGGTCCAGCGGCCGTAGGCGTCGGGGCGGGCGAGGTCGCCCCACAGGGCGGCGCAGCGGCGTTCGGGCCACCATGCGGTGACGGCGGAACCTTCCGTACGGCGGGCTGTGGCGTGGAGCTGCGTGAAGAACTCGTTGACGCCGACCTGGTGGGTCAGGCGGGAGGAGAGTGCGATCGCGGCGGCGGAGTCGGGGCGGTAGCGGAGTTCGGCCGGGGTGATGCCGCGTTGGGCGGCGAGGTGGTGGGCGCCGGCCGGGCCGAGATACCAATGCCAAGGACGGCTTCCGGTGGGGGCCCAGGGGCGGAAGCGGTCGAGGGCGCGGAGTTCGTGGAGGGCGAGGAGACGGTGGCGGGCGCGGTGGACGCTGGGGAAGAAGATCGCGCTGAGTTGGTCGGTGGTGAGCACGCGGTGTTCCCAGACGGCGTCGAGGATTTCGGTGTCTCGTGGGGTGAGGCGTTCGGCGAGGTCGGCGATGAGGGCCTGGGCGAGGCGGTGGCGTGGGCGCCGGGAGGGGATCAGGCGGCGGGGTGTGGTGGTTCGGGTCATCGGGTGCTCTCCTCGTGGGCTCGGCGTGGGTCGGTCGAGAGGTGGAGCTTGGGTTTGGTCGCTGTCTCGCGGGTGTGGGCGGTACGGGAGGCGGCTCGGACGGCTTGCTGACGGCCGGGGACGGGCGCGGGGAGCGGGCGGGTGCGGAAGGTGAAGGCGGGGGATTGGCTGCCTTTGGCGGTCATGACGCGCCCGGCGGCCTGGTACGCGCCGAGGTGGGACAGGTCGTGCGATGTCAGGACCGGGCCGACGTGGCGGGCGAGGTCGTGGGCGTCTTCGGGCGAGGCGGCGAAGTAGATCTTGTTGCGGGCGTCGGCGGAGACGGCCTCGCGGAGGTCCTTGGGGAGCTGGGAAAGGTGCTGGTGGGCGAGGGTGAGCGAGAAGCGGTAGGCGCGGGCCTCGGCCAGTAGGTCGCTGATCGAAACGGGCATGTTGAGGAAGTTGTGGGCCTCGTCGATGTAGGCGGCGGCGTCGCGGCGTTCGTGTTCGGGCAGGCGGACGCGTGGGGTGATGGCCTGCCAGGTGTGGGCGAGGAGGAGAGAGCCGAAGAGACGGGCGGCGTCCTCGCCGAGTACGCCCTTGGGGAGGCGGGCCAGGACCAGGCCGCCGGTGTCCAGGGTGCGGGCCAGGTCGAAGGTCGATGGGCCGCCGGACAGGGCGTCGCGGACGAAGGGGCGGAGGAGTACGGCTCGCAGTTTGTTCATGACGGGGCTGATCACGGTGGCGCGGGCGGCGGGGGACAGTTCGTCGTAGGCGGACCAGAAGCCGCGCAGCAGCTCGTCGTCGAGGCGGCCGGTGATCCGGGCGCGGAACGCGGTGTCGGTGAGCAGTTTGGGGACGTCAGCGAGGGTGGCCCTGTGGCCTTGGGCGCGGACCATGGTGAGGCAGGCCGAACGCATGAGGTCGTCCAGGCGCGGGCCCCAGGACGAGGCGAAACAGCGGTGGAAGATCGTGACGATCGAGTCGACGGCGAATGCTGGGTCGGGTCCGGCGAGGACGTTGAAGCAGGGCGGGTTGCCGGGTTCGGCTGGGTCGAACAGGACTGTTCGGGTGATGGCGCGTTCGGGGAGACGGTCGAGGACGTCGTCGATGAGGTCGCCTTTGGGGTCGATGACGAGGACGCCTCGGCCGGTGTGGGCGTCGGAGAGGATGAGGTTGGCCAGGAAGGTGGACTTGCCGACGCCGGTCTGACCGAGTACGTGCAGGTGGTGGCGGGCGGCGGGCACGGTGACGCCGACCGGGCGGGGGTGGCCGGTTTCGGCGTCGCCCAGGATGCGGACGTCCGGGCCTTGGGCGGGGACGTCGGGCGATGGTGGGACGGGGCGGGCTCCGGCGCGGGTGATGCCGGGGGCGGCCGGGTCGTAGGGGAGGTGGGCGATGGCGGCGAGTTCGCTGACGCTCAGGAGGTAGCCGGTGGTCATGCGGCGGCTGACCGTGTAGCTGCGTCGGCGGCGTAGGTATTGGTGGCCGGAGGCGTACAGGGCGAATGTTGCGGCGATCTCGTGGGCGCGTCCGCGTGTGCGGGCTTGGGCGTCTTCTCGGTCGCTGGTGACGGCGTAGGAGATTTGTACGGCGAAGCGGGGCTGGTTGGCTTTGGCGAGGATGGCGCGGATCTCTTCGGCGCGTTCGGGGAACATCCGCGCCAGGTCGGTCGGTCGGGTGCGGCTCGGGCTACCTGGTGTGATCAGGTCGAACAGGTCCCCGCGGAGGGTGCTGGATGTGCCGTTGCGGAGGGCTGAGGCGGCGCGGTGGGCGGCGGACAGGCGGCGTCCGGTGATCGGGCGGGCGGTGATTTGGACGGCGGCGTGTTCGCCTGGGCGCAGTCCTGACAGTGCGCCGAGCAGGGCGCGTAGCGGGTCGCCGCTGTGCGTGGCGGTGAGCGGGTAGTGGTCGGGGCGGGCCAGGACCATGCGTCCGCGTGATGTGGTGGCCGCGCGTGGTATGGGCGGTACGGCGGGGCGGGTGGTCACGGTCGCGCCGGGCCACGCCGACCGGATGGCCTTTTCGACCAGTCCGGGTGGGACGGGGCCCGGTACCCAGACCTGGACGCGGACTTGTGCGGAATCGGCTACGTACTCCCAGGACAGATGTGGCTGTCCGTACAGGGCGCGCTTCCAGCGTGGGGCGAGCAGGCCCATGATCTGGGACCACCAGGCGACGGCGCTGCCGGGCTCGACGTGCGGAGGGACGGCGATCTCGACCAGGCGGGCGTTGCGCCGCCGCCATTTGAGCAGGTTCATGGGAGTTCGGCTGGGTCGGTGGTGGCGAGGGCGTGTTCGGACGTGTCGGCGACGGCGTAGAAGGCGGCGCGGTCTCCGGTACCGCCGCAGACCAGGCCCTCGCCTTGGCCGGCCGAGAGGAGGAAGAGACGTTCGCCTTCGGTGAGGTTGAAGGCTTCGGCGATCTCGTCGATGGCCTGCGGGGCTTGGCGGAGCAGGATCTGGGTGGCGGCGTTGGCTACGACGGCCTTTCCGAGGTCGGAGCCGAGGAGGTCGGCGGCGTCCTGGGTGACGACGGCGAGCCCGGTCCAGTGTTTACGGGCGGACTTCGCGAGGCGATAGAGGAATCTGGCTCCTTCGTGCTCGCGCATGAGCGTCCATGCCTCGTCCACGACGACCAGGCGGCGGCGCCGGTCGGCCGGGTTGGACACGCGACGCCAGATCGCGTCCAGCGCGAGGAGCATGCCGACCGGGCGGGTCTCCTCGGGCAGGTCCCGCAGGGAGAACACGATCAGGTGGCCGTCCGGGCGGGTGGTGGTGGGGCCGGAGAACAGGCTTCGGTAGGAGCCGGAGATGTACGGGGCGAGCCGTACCGCCAGCTCGGACGCATCCGTAGCCTCCAGCATCGTCGCCAGATCGGCCAGCAGCGGCGCGGGACGCTTCCAGGTGCGCCGGTCGGAGGTGATGCCGGCTGCCGCGTAGGTGGCGATCACGGCCTTGTCGAGGACGGCTTTGGTCGCGGCGGTGAGCGGTTCGCCGAGCATGGTGGCGACGAGGGTTTGCAGGAACATCGCGCGGCGGTCGAGGGCGTCGTCTTCGGCGTCCTCGGGCAGGTCGAAGGGGTTGAAGCACACGCCGGGCGTGCCGAGGCCGAGGAGGGTTCCGCCGACGGCGTTGGCCAGGCGACGGTACTCGTCTTCGGGATCGACGACGCACACCTGGACCTGGTGGAAGAGGAGCCGTAGTACTTCGAGTTTGGTGAGGTAGGACTTGCCTGCTCCGGATCGGGCGATGGTCACGGAGTTGTGGTTGTCGTGGGCGAAGCGGTCCCACAGCACGATGCCGGAGGAGTAGGCGTTCAGGCCGAGGAGTACCGGTGTGTCGCCGAGCCTGGGGCGCAGGTCGGGGGAGGCGAACGGGAAGGCGGCGGCGAGTGCGGAGGTGTCGAAGGTCCGGCGGGTTTTGAGTGTGTCGGTGGCGAGGGGGAGGGTGGCCGTCCAGCCTTGCAGAGCGCGGAAGGTCGTTGGCTGGGCGTCGAGCAGGAGCGATGCGGCGAGTGTTTTGACGTGCTGGACTTCGGCTTCGAGTTGGCCGGGGTCGGTGGCGTGGACGGTGAGGTAGAGGCCGACGCGGAACAGGCGGCCGTGGCCTCGGGCGAGGGAGGCGGCGAGCTCTGCGGCGTCGTCGGCGGCTGCTTCGGTGGCGAAGTCCGCGGTACGGGCCGAGTCCAGGCGGGCGAGCTGGCGGCGTAGGCGTTGGGCGGCGATCAGCGGGGGGACGGGCTCGATGTGCAGAGACACGTCGAGATGGCCGGGGTAGCCGGTCAGTGGTTCGAGCCAGCCTGCGCCGACCTCGCGCGGGTATCCGGCGATGGCGAATGAGGCGCATGTCCCGTCGGGGAACTCGATCGAGCGTGCGTTGACCTTGAGTGAGGAGGGGCCGGGCAGGGTGTTGTCGGCGTGTCGGGTGAACTTCATGAGGCGTCTTCTCCACAGGTGATCAGCTCATCGGGGCGGGCGGTTCCGGCTTGGCTTGGTGACAGGGAACGCACCAGCAGGTCGCGGGCCTCGTCGGCGTCCATGACCTCGGCGTGGACGCCGAGGGCGCACAGGGAACGGGCGGTTTCGTCCGCGCGGCGGGCCGTGATCGCCGCTGAGCTGTCGCGGCGGGCGGTGTCGTGGTGACGGACGACGACGAGGACGTCGCGGGTCAGTAGTTCCCGGGTGGTGGCCAGGTCGGTGAGGAACGCGGCGTGCTGGCGTGCCGCCTGTTCCAGCGCGGGATCGGGCAGGTGGGCGGCGGTGGCGGTGATCCGTTCGGCGTGGTCGGACAGGTTGACCGGGCGGGCCTGGAGAAGGATCTGCACGGGTGCGTCGAGGGAGTTGAGCCATCCGGCGAAGACGCCGACCAATGCTGCTTGCTCCTCGGCGGTTCGCAGGCCGAAGGGCACGGTTCCGGCGCGGACGATGGCGGCGGTGCCGCCTTGGGCCAGTTCCATGACGCCGTCTTCGCGGATCGCCCGGACGGGGAGCCGTAGTGCCCCTGGCAGTCGGCCTTTGGCTCGGCACCAGGCCGGCGGTTCGGGGACTCCTTCCTCGGTCGTGATGAGTTTGCGGTTGCTTCGCAGGTGAGCGAGGGCGTGCAGGCAGAGGCGGTCGAGGCCGAGTCCGTCGCGCTGGCCGAGTGCCAGGGCGGATCCGGCGGCGATCAGCGGCAGGATCATGGCGGCGAGTACCGGGACGGGCAGGCGGTGACCGGCCATGAGGTACACCCAGGCGGCCAGGATTCCGGTTCCGGCGAAGATCGCGGCCTGCCGGACGGTGAGGTTCGCGATCACCTTGTCGGGCATTTCCACGTCGGCCGGGATTCTCGCGACCAGGCGTTCCTTACTTGCGTGGCGCACGACGTTCTGCCTTTCTACGCGGGCGGGGCGCTTGGAGCCGTACCGTGACCGGCGGCGGGCCGCTCGTTGGGTGACGTGGCGCTGATGGGCGCGGGACCGGCTGGGGTGCGCGGCGTACCGGCGGCCGGGTGTGATGCCCTGGCTGGTCGCCATGGGGCGGTTGATCGGGACGTCTTACCCGGGTGTTTCCGTCGCGGTCGTCGCCCGGGGTGGCCGTCTTGGACGGGGTTCCGGATGGATGGCGGGGGCGGCGTGGTACTCCGGCGTGCGGGCCACCCGCAGCCGGACCCGAACCACTACTTGGTGGGCCTGCGCTGGGCGGGCCACCCGGAGGAGGCCCACCAGGCCGGTTTCCTCCACCACTGTTCGGCGGGGGCGGTGGTGGTGGTCCGGTACGAGGTTCGGCGGCGCGTTTGCCGAGCAGCATGCCGAGCCCGCGATAGATGATCAGGGATGACACCAGACGGGTGAGCATCCGGGGCTTGCCCGCTTGCCAGATGGTCCGTGCGACCCAGCCGGGGATCTTGAGCAGGACGAACAGCAGGCACACGGCCATGAGGAGATCCATCAGGTCGGCCGTGGTCGGGATCCAGAACGCGGCGGCGTTCGGGGCGGGGTTGTCGGAGAACAGCAGGTGCAGGGCGGTGACCAGTACGAGTGACTGGCAGACCTGGATGGCCAGCAGGCCCGTGATCGCCCGCCACCACAGCCGGGCCAGTCCGTCGGTCATCGGCAGCGCGTGGAAGATCAACGCAAGGGGTGCGGCGGCGATCAGGACCATGGTGAGCGCGAGCCGTACGACGTAGGTGAACACCACCCCGACCGCCAAGATGACCACGGCCAGTGCCACGATCGCGAAGAACACGCCTTCGGTGGCGATCCCGGCCAGGATCGTCCCGCCCATGACCTTGAACACCGACTCGGGATCGAGGCGGCCCGCCCCGTCGGCGAGGAACGCCTGGCTCAGACCGTTGGCCAGGCTGATCGCGTGGCCGATCGCGGTCAGGCTGAGGTTTGCGGCCAGGAACGTCCATACCAGCCGGGGCAGCAGTTCCCGTGGCGAGGTCTGGCCGGGCAGTGTCTGTCCGGTCATGAGCAGTACGCCCGCGGCGGTCACCAGCAGGACGAAGGAGGTGTTGGCGATCGTCCGCGACACGTCCCACAGTTGCTTGACCCGTGCCATCTCGGGGGCGGTCAGCTCCGGTGTGGCCAGCACACTCGTCCCGAGCATGTCGAACACCGGCTTGGCCGCCGACTTCACCAGATGCGCGAACCACCCATCGACGGCCTCGCGGGCCTTGCACGCCACGTCGAACAACCCGCACTCCTGCCCGGGCGGCACGCTCGATGGTGCCGGGGCCGGGCTGGGCGAAGGCACCGGTGTCGGAGTCGGCGTCGGAGTGGTGGCGTGCGCGTGCCCGCCGATCAGGATCGAGGCGATCGCGACGCCGATCGCCAGAAGGATAAGCAGCCTGGCCGTTTTCCGATGGGTGGCTGCCATGTCAGGAGCCCACGATCTGCTTCAGCAGTTGCACCAGGACAGGCGCGAGTACCGCGACGCCGTACCCGATCGCGCCGTACCGCAGCGTCTTCTTGGCGGCCTCGACCTCGCTCGGGTCGCCGCCGGCCAGGATGTAGCGGACGCCTCCGATGGTGAAGAACAGGGTGGCCAGCCCGACCAACAGCCCGACGACCACGTTGCGCAGGTTGGTGATGACCTGCGCGAGCGAGGGCGCGGCCAGGGCGGTCACCGCCTCGGCGATCCCGGGTACGGTCAATGCGACCACCGCGCACCCGCCGGTCCATACCAGCGACGCGAGGACCCGCCGGGTCCAGCTCGCTCGTGCCGGAACACGGAGTACAGGCCGAGATGACTTCATGGAACGGCCCCCAAATCGAGAAGTCATGAACGGCCGTGATCACGGGCCCGGAGCGGTCCGGGATGGGTGTCCTCCTTCGATGGACGAGTGAGGATGGGCTCGATGGGAACGGGCGACCACCCCCGGAACTCCACCCCTGGCCCGTGACCACGGCTGACATGGATGAACCACCAGATCAGCCCTGGTGATTGGAGCCCGCCCCGTCGTAGGTGACCGAGACTTGACCCTCCTCGATCGCTCTGGCCAGGCGCGTTTCGGCGGCACGCCGCCGCTTGTACAGCCGGTCCGCCGGAATCCCGGATCTTTCGGCGTAGGCCCGTAGCGTCTGGCCTTCCAGGCGGGTCGCGTTGATCAGCTTCGCCTCATCACAGGAGATGACCCGGCACCGAACGGCCTCGGCAAGCACGAGAAACGGCTCCGCAAGCGTGGCCGTCGGCTGCGGTATCTGGTCGCACACCTCGACGGCGGCGAGCTCACGCGCCCGGGCTCGCAGCGCGCCCTTCCTCGCCCACATCAGCAGCCGGGGCAGGATGTTCGGCCGGTCGAGATCGATCCGTCCGAGTTGCGCGACGAACTCCGTCACCATCTCCGAAACGATGTCGTCGGCCGCATGGGCCGGGCAGCCGTGTATGGTCCGGCCTGCCAGGTTCTTCAACCCTGGCATCGCCACCCCGACGCAGCCGATCACCCACGCCGGGCCGTCCGATCGCGCCTGCCATACGAGGTGCGCCCAGGCCGCGTCCTTGAACGCGTCGCCAGCCTGTGGGGAGAGCAGCAGCGCTTTCAGCTCCCCGAGATCGATCCGACGTTGTGGCGCTCCGTGCCCGATGGCATGGCCGTCCACCGACAGCGGGCTCGGCCCTGTGATCAGTAGCCGGAACGCCCGCTCCGCCGCGCTGAGGGCGTTGGCGTTGAAGTACGTCGAGGGTGCGTGGTCATGCAGATCGAGGACCATGATGTCTCCCCGTGGGTCGATCGGGATCGGTTGATCCAGGTCTCAACCAGCGGTTGGGGAGAACACGGAGCGCTGGAGGAGGATGCGCAGACACTGTGAAGGTGCCGTCGCTGTCCTATCGGCTGCCTGACCAGCGGTGATAGATAGACTCTGTGGGGCCGCCCCAAGATGGCGTAAAGTGCGCCAAGCTTTTGGTGACCTGCTCGCAAGCACTCCCTTCAAGCGAGCAGCTATAGATTGTGTCAACCATTGCGGTGCGTGTGATCGTCTACGAGACGGGATAGAGCACCACTCGTTTTGTCGCATCGGCGGTCGTGACGACCGTGCCTCACATAGACCGAGTGCGGCTAAACCGGTGAACGTTGAGCCGAGAGCCAAGCCTTATCGATGCGTAGGAACTGTGGGTCGGAAGGTGTGACATCGATCACATCGAGCGTCCGTGGTGGATCGTGATCGCTTCATGTTTCGCCTGGTTGGAGCCGTGTGAACTTACAGCAAAATGGCGTAGTTAGCTAACCAATGCTTTCGCGATCTTGGTCGGCAACGAAGCTTAAGGACTTCCTTTACTGTAGTGGCCAAGCGTCTTCTCGATCGTGTCGGTCGGCTCCGCGCGGGCATCGACCGGCACAAGAGCCGTCGGTGATCCCAGTCGAAGAAGGGATCAAGATGGAGAAGAAGCGGCCGTGGTACCGGCGCTGGGAGCCGCCTAAACCGCAGGACATCGCGGTGATCGTGATCCGCGTGGTGCTGATCATGGTGGAGGTGATCCTCAGAGTCGGTCGTTGAGCCTGGAGGGTGCAACCTCCTGGCTCAACGCCAACCACGTTGGGCGGTGTCGTGCGACAGATCTGGATGGCCACCGGACATGCGCGGCACCGCCCTAGACTTCAAGGCGGACGTCAGCTGCTTAGTTAGCACCTGACTACCTCCTCGACTGTATAGTTTTGCACGCATCGGCCATGGGGTGAGCCGTATCGCACCTTGCGCGGTGCTACGCCAGCGCCAGGTTGTTGTAACTGCGCACTCGTTTTCACATGGAAGTGACGACGTGATGGGCTGGCCGCGGCCAGACTCAAAGGATGAGCTCGGTTGGCAACCAGTATGCCTTCGTTATCCAAACGAGGGACAAGAACCACGATGTCTGGACATGGGTTAGCCACTACGGACACGTAGACGATGTGCTGGTCGGGCGTGGCGTAGAGGACAACGCATCAGGGAGCCCACGAGCTTTCGGTCGTGCAACCTTTAACGCCTACTTGGATGGCTTGGTTGCCACAGCTCCGGGAGTCGTGGAGTACTACCTGTTCGAAGACGATTACGACACCGAGTGGCGAATCCTGGTATGGGATGTGCCTGCCACGAACTACAGCCAGTTCAGCACCGTGCCTCCGCCTGATGCCTCCGCACGTCTGGGGTACCCGCTAGCTATGGCCGCCGATGGAGTGCAACCTCACTCAGTAAGCACATGGCCCGCTACCGTAGTGCGCAGGCGTCTTCACGCTAAGCATCGGGCCACAGGTCAGCACGGTGGGACCGCAGGGAAAACTGGACCAGAGCCCTAAGAACGGGTTTCCACTCAGCGCTGATCAACTGGTGTTTCAGTGATGGGACTGGGCGACCGTCACGGGTCACCATTGATGAGCAGAAGCGAAGGACTGCGGCCGAAGGATGCGCGGGCTAACGAGTATCGGCTGTTGCCGCTTTCGGTGTGGTTGTGTTCTGAAACGACGCCTGTAGGAGCGGCAAAAGATCGTCCGCACGCTGGTGAAGCCGCCGGGGCGGTGTGCGGGCGGCATCGGCAGGCGGTCGGGCGGGAGCTGGCGCGGCATCTGATCGGGGCCTGTAGTCGTCCGGGTGGGGTCGTGGTGGACGTGTTCGCCACGAGTGAGACGGTGCTGGTCGCGGCGGCGGAGGCGGGGCGGCTCGGGGTGGGGTGCGTGCCCCGGCCGGCGGTGGCGCAGTATCTCGCCACCCGGTTGCGGGAGCAGGTTTCGGCGGGTCGGCGGGCGGCGGTGCGGCTGCGTCCGCACGGGGCGGATCGGCTCCGGGAAGCGCTGGACGGCTTGGAGGGGCGGGTGGAGCTGTTGATCGCGGCGCTTCCGCCCTACCCGGGGCCTGCGCGGGGTTTCACCGGTGTCCTGTGTCCGTCGTGCCGGGCGGAACCGGCGCTCGGGGTGGCGCAGCTCGGCCGGTTTCTGGAGAACGCGCGGCAGGTTCTGGCCCCGAGCGGGCATCTGGCGGTGATCACCTCGGCCCGGTATGAGCGGGGCCGGGTGGTGGATCTGGCGCCGGAGATCATCCGGCATGCTGGGCGGGCAGGGCTGGCGTATGTGCAGCATGTGATCGCGCTGCGTGCGCCGATCGACGGGGACAGCCTGGTGGTGCAGGCCGACCCGCGTGGGCTGGCGCAGATTCGCCGTGCCCGGTCGGGTGGGTTGCCGCCGGTGGTGTCGGTGCATGCGGATGTGTGCCTGTTCACCCCTGCTGCGGGAGCCGCCTGGTGACGGCGGGGGTGGTGCCGTCGGTGTTGGCGACCGGTCAGGTTCCGTCGCGGGTGCAGCGGCGGGGCCGGTATCTGCCGGAGTCGATGCGGCATCCGGGCAAGATGCTCCCGTCGATCGCCTCGACGGTGATCTCGCTGTTCTCCGAGCCGGGTGGGCTGGTGGTCGATCCGATGTGCGGGATCGGGACCACGCTGGTGGAGGCGGTTCATCTCGGGCGGGACGCGGCGGGGATGGAGTACGAGGCCGACTTCGCCGGCTTGGCCGCCGCCAATGTTCAGCATGCCCGCTCGCAGGGAGCGGCGGGGTCCGCTCGGGTGGCGTGTGGGGATGCGCGGAACATCGCGAGCGTGTTCGCGGGCCTGCGTGGCAGTGCCGCGCTGGTGCTGACCTCCCCGCCGTATGGGGCGCGGACCCATGGGCACATCCGCTCGGGCACGCGAGATGGCGATGGCGGGCCGGTGGAGAAGTGGAACCACCGGTACTCCACCGACAAGGGCAACCTCGCTCACCAACCGCTGCCGGAACTCGTGGGGGCGTTCGGGGAGATCCTTGCCGGGTGCTGTGAGTTGCTGCGGCCGGATGGGGTCGTAGCGGTCACCATCCGCCCGATCCGCATCGATGGGTACCTCGTCGATCTCCCCGGTCAGGTCATCACGGCAGCGGAGAAGGCCGGCCTTGTGCTGGTGCATCGGCTGGTGGCGTTGTTGTGCGGGGTGCGTGATGGCGGGCTGGTGACGCGGGCGTCGTTCTTTCAGATGCTGGAGGCGCGCAGGCATCAGGAGAAGGGGTCGCCGGTGTGCGTCACCGCCCACGAGGACCTGCTGATCTTCCACAGGCGGGTTCCTCATGGGTGAATCACTTCTCGTTATCCACAGGCTGTGCGCAATCGCCTATGTCTGGGCGTGGGCGAGGTTCGGTGTCCAGACCGTCGTTGACATCGGGCATCGAGGCGAGCGGTCATGGGGGTTCACCGGGGGTGGCCCGGCCCATGGCGGCCGGGGCGTTCGCCGGTGGGCGCGGGGGCCCATTGCGAACGGGATCGGGTCGTGAGCGGCGCAGGCCGCAGGCTGCGGTTGGTGGTGCCGGGGGAGGAGGTACGACTCACTCCTGGTGCCGCCGCCGTGGTGCTGCGGATGCTGCTCAAGGCCGCCACCCGCGCCAGGCAACCGGATGCGACGGTGAAGGAGCAGGAGAAATGATCAGGTTCGGCTTCTATGGGCGGGTCTCAACTGAGGACAACCAGGACCCGGAGGCGTCGCGGGCGTGGCAGTTGCGCCGGGCGCGGGCGTTGATCGAACCGCGGGGTGGGGAGATCGTCGCGGAGTTCTTCGATGTGGACAAGTCCCGCTCGATTCCGTGGCAGTTGCGTCCGCATGCGGCGGCGCTGATCGAGGAGTTGAAGAATCCGGGCCGGGGGTTCGATGCGGTGGTGATCGGGGAGCCGCAGCGGGCGTTCTACGGCAACCAGTACAGCCTGACGTTTCCGTTGTTCGAGCATTTCGGGGTGCCGTTGTGGGTGCCGGAGGTGGGCGGGCCGATCGATCCGGCCAACGAGGCCCACGACATGATCATGAGTGTGTTCGGTGGGTTGTCCAAGGGGGAGCGGAACCGGATCAAGATCCGGGTGCGGGCGGCGATGGGTGCGATCACCGCGACCGAGGGCCGGTTCCTGGGAGGGCGTCCACCGTATGGGTACACGCTGGTGGATGCGGGGCCGCATCCGCATCCGGGTAAGGCGGCCGACGGGCGCAGGTTGCGGCGGCTGGTGGCCGATCCGGTGACCTCCCGGGTGGTGCGCTGGATCTTCACCGAGTTCCTCAAGGGGCGGGGGTATCTGGATCTGGCGGAGGATCTGACCCGCCAGGGCATTTTGTCGCCGTCGGCGAGTGATCTGGGGCGGAACAAGCATCGTGATCAGCGGGCGTGGTCGAAGTTCGCGGTGCGGGTGATTCTCACCAACCCGCGCTACACCGGTCATCAGGTGTGGAACAAGCAGCGCAAAGACGAGGTCCTGCTGGATGTGGGCAACGTCGCGCTCGGTACCACCACGAAGCAGCGGTGGAACACCAGGGACGAGTGGATCTGGTCCGACCGGCCCGTCCATGATGCGATCATCAGCGTCGAGGAGTACCAGCGGGTCCAGGAGGTGCTGGCCAAGCGCGCGCACGGCAGTTACAGCCAGCGCCCGCATCCGACCCGCCGCCCCTACGCCTTCCGCGGGGTGTTGTTCTGCGGGTATTGCGAGCGGCGGATGCAGGGCAACTGGAACAACGACCAGGCCTACTACCGATGCCGCTTCCCGGCCCAGTACGCGCGGGTCAATGATCTCGGCCATCCGAAGGTGGTGTATCTGCGGGAGGCGGAGATCGCAGATGAGGTGGACGGCTGGCTGGGGACCGCGTTCGGGCCGACCGCGCTGGAGCGCACGATCGCGGTGATGGCCGAGCAGACCGTCGATCCCGGCGAGGCCGTGCTGCATGCGGTGCGGAAGCGGCTGGCGGATTGCGACCGTAAACTCGGCCGCTACCGGGCCGCGCTGGATGCGGGCGGCGATCCGGTGGAGGTCTCCTCGTGGATCAATGAGACGAAGAGCGAACGCGCCCGGCTGGAAGGTGAGCTGAAGGCCGTTCCTGCCGCGCAGCGGATCACCAGCGAAGAGATCAGGGCGATGATGGAAGAGGTCGGCGATCTCGTGCGGCTGATCGCGGACGCCGATCCGGACGACAAGGCCGAGCTCTACACCAAGCTGGGGTTGAGGCTGATCTACTACCCGGAAAAGAAGTATGTGGAGGCTCGGGTCGAACCGGAACCCCCACATGTGCAAGCGGTGTGTGTCCGAGGCCAGACACACTCGATACGTACATGCCGTTTGCGATGTCCGCGACGCTCGTTCTCCCTGGCCGGGAGGGCTGAGCGGGCATGGAGTCAAGAGATCAGGCGGTACGTCGTATTCAGTGTACGACGATCGGGGGCGTTGCGGTATTGGCGGGGATCGCAGCGGTGGTCTCCTTCCGTCACATGCACGAATTGTGTCTGCGTCATGGCGAGGATCATCTGGCGGCGGTGCTCATCCCGCTCGCTGTGGACGGCACCATCGTGGTCGCCTCCATGTCCATCCTGCTGGCCAACCGCTACGGCTCGCGCGGCGGAGCGCTGGCGTGGACGTTGCTGATCGTGGGCAGTCTGGCCAGTCTGGGGGCGAACGTCGCGGTCGCCGAGCCGAGCATGATCGGCCGCATCATCGCCGCGTGGCCGTCTGCGGCGTTGATCGGCAGTTACGAGCTTTTGATGGCGCAGATCCGCCGGGTCTCACCCGGGGAGGTCGGTGGCGAAGAAGTGACGGAGACCACCAGTGAAGAGGGGGCCGATCCGGGGGAGGAGTGCAGGGAGGCTGGAGCACCCTCGCTGGAGGCGGGCGGGCAAGCCGACCGCGAAGTCGTGGATCTGCATAGGGTGGCGTGGCGGTGGGCTCAGGAGAATCGTCTTCCTGATGGGGCGTTGCCGTCGGGAAGGGTGATCGCGGCGCGGTTCTCGCGTAGTGCTCGGTGGGGGCGTTGGATCAAGAGCGCTGGCCTGGGGGGCGAGCTGGGGTAAAGGGCAGGCCAGGAGATAGGCCGCCGGCACCAGGGGCGTTCTGGCGGTTCTTGAAGCCGTTGCGATGACGGCCGTCCCGGGAGGGGGCCGTTATCGAACTGAGGAGGCTGCCTTTGCTGAGCAACTGATCAGCGGTCGGGTGCTTCATCTCCGCTCTTCTCAAGGAGCTCCCCTGGGGCCGACGGCGCGCCCTGCATCAGCATGCTGAGCGGACCACGGGCGAGGCGTGGTCGGTGCGTCGAGCACGAGCAGGCCGGCAGGTACACGATGAGCTTGCGCGCTGCGGGGGCGGTGCCGCGAAGTCATCAGGCAAATGACCAAGGCGGTCACCGCGTGCCCGCGGCCGATCATGGCACCGCGTGCTCGCCGCGACCCGTTGACCGTTCCGGCCAGGGTGAGGGTCAGCCTCAAGGAGGAACACTTCCTGCCTCTGCAACTTCATCAGCAGCAGTCGTTCCTGATAGCACCAGTATCACTGGTAGAACTGCATCCAAGGCCCCTGGCCTGGCAGAAGTGATTGTGGTGATCAACCCGTCTACCAGGGGTTCTCTATGCCATCAGGTCAACGCTGCACCCGCGATCATCCTGTGACCGGCAGGCCTCACTTCGAGGATGAAAAGGTTCTGCGTCCGAACGAACACGGCCTGTCGCTATTCCCATTTTCGTACATCACATTCTTGTGACCTGACGTGGACGGAGACGAATTGAAGTAGATCATCTAGCCTGCTACAAGCGGCAGCTCCGCGCGTTGCTGGAAGCCCACCGGCCGGGCACGACCGCCCCGGCCGCCGCCAACCGGATCATCGCCACGCAGGTTGACACCTAGGTCGGCCAGGTCTACTCCGTCGTGCAGGCCATCAAGCAGGTCTTGCACGACCACCCGTACACCAAACCGTTCCGGGCACTGCCTCAGGTCGGTATCGTCAACCTCGCCTAGATCATAGGTGAGGTCTGCCTGATGCTGGAACGCGGCCTGACCGCTGAGCAACTCACCGCCGAGGCCAGCACGGCCCCGTCACCCAGACTGGCGGCAAGGTCCACGCAGTCGGATTCCGGCACGCCGCCAACCCCGCGGCGACCCGGTCGAGCGCAGGGCGCGCTCCTGGCTCTGCCGCCGATTTCGATGAGAACGCCCCAGACACCCTCGTGAGCAACACCACACGCCCACCTGTAGGGCCGGTTGGCCTGATGCGGAACTGGCGCGTGGGGGGTGAGGTGCGGCTCAGCGCCGGGTGCGGGGGCCTGGCGGGCCGGGCCACAAGACGGCCATCGCCACGATGGCGGACAGCACCAGCAGTACGTCGAAGAGCCAATCCAGGAGGAACACGCGGCCATCCCTTCGTCTCATCAAGGCATGCGCCCATGTGGACGAAGGTCTTCCCGCACCCTCCCGTCGCGGGCGGGAGGGCCACCCCGCCGGGTCCGCCTGCGGTGCGGGCCGTGATGACGATCAGGGTGTCGGGCGGCGGGTACTCCCCTCCGCTTTCTCCCACTATCGGTGTGCAGATGGCTCAGGTCAATGGAACCACGTCGTTGCCATGAGGAGATGGAGTGATGTCCGGGATTGTTCTACTCTGGGCCTGGCGAGGGGAGTACTTCCCAAGCGCCGATCCGGTCAGTACGGGCGTGCTGCGCGCCCCCGGACGGCCGCCCGCACCCCGGGTGAAGGAGACCTCGAACGGCCCAGCGCGTTCGAGGAGGTCTCATGTCCCCGGGGACGATTCCGGCTGCGTCCGGGCAGGCCGGTATCGCGTCGATGGCGTTGTGGTCGATCACCGTGGCCGCCCTGGTCCTGTTGCTGGCCATCGACATCGTGCTCACCCGGCGCCCGCACGAGGTGGGCATGCGCGAGGCGGTGCGGTGGTCGGTGTTCTACCTGGCGCTGCCGGTCGCCTTCGGCGCCTATCTGTGGGGCGTCTTCGGCAGTACGACGGCGGTGGAGTTCTTCACCGGGTACGTGGTGGAAAAGTCGCTGTCGGTGGACAACCTGTTCGTGTTCATGCTGCTACTGGCGGCCTTCGCGGTGCCGTCGGAGCTGGTCCAGCGGGTGCTGCTGTACGGGATCGTCGGGGCGCTGGTGCTGCGGGCGGTCTTCATCGCGCTGGGGGCGGCCGCGCTGCAGAGCGGGACGTGGGCGTTCCTGCTGTTCGGGGCGATCCTCATCGTGACCGCCGGCAAGGTCTTGGCCGAGGCGCGCAAGGGGAAAGGGCCCACGGTCGACATCGACGCCATGCGCAGTGTCCGGCTGCTGCGCCGTTTCGTCCCGGTGACCGGCGACTACCGTGGCTTTCGGCTGGTGGTCCGGGAGCAGGGCCGCCTGGCCATCACTCCGCTGGCATTGGCCACGGTGGCGGTGTTCGCCACCGACATCGCCTTCGCCGTCGATTCGGTGCCGGCCGTGTACGGAGTGACGGAAGACCCCTTCCTGGTCTTCGTCACCAACGCCTTCGCGCTGCTGGGCCTTCGGGCGCTGTACTTCGTGCTGCAGGGCGCGTTGATGCGGCTTCGGCATCTTAACCACGGACTGGCGATCATTTTGGCGTTCATCGGGGTCAAGCTGGTCCTGCACTGGGCCCACGGCATCTGGGCCCAGGTGCCGGAGATCCCCACACTGGCCTCGCTCGGTGTGATCGTCGCGGTTCTGCTCACCGTCACCCTCACCAGCCTCCGCGCGGGCCGGGCCGGCCGCCATGCCGCACCGGCGGCCGAGGACGCCGCGAACAGGCCGGTGCCCGGCTCGTGAGCCGTTCCGCCTACAGCGGTATGTACAAGGTGGGAGACCGCCACATGCCCGGAGACATCGAGTCCGGTGTGACTCCTTCACCTCGGCTCCGGCCGGGGCGTCTGGTCCCAGGGGCACGACGATACTCGTGGCCAACGGCCTGCGAGGATGGCATGTGCGGCCGATCTCAGCGTGGTCAGCGGGGCTCTGGCTCAGCGGCCAGCGTCGTGGCCGTTGCCGGGGAACCGGGCGCCCCCGGTCGGACCACCTCCACCCGTGCCGAGCCGATGTCGAAGTAGAGCCCCATCAGCTTCAGCGTGCCCGCCTGGACCTGCTCGTCGACCGCCGGGTAGGTCCGCAGGTTCGCCAGTTGCTGCCGGATGTTCAACCGGCAGAGCCGGTCCAGCCTCGTGCCCGGGTCATCCCCGTCGGCACCGTCGTCCAGCAGGGCCAGGCTGGAATCGCCGTGCCGGAGCCAGCGGCCCAGGTGCCGCAGGTGGGCCGTGGTGGCGGGGCCGTCGAGCAGGGCCGCCATCGCGCCACAACCGGAATGCCCGCAGACCGTGATGGTGTGAACGTTCAAGATGCCGGTGGCGAACTCGACGGCGGAGGCGATCGAGTCGTCACATGGATCAGAGCCGGCGCGCGGTACCAGATTGCCGACGTTGCGGACGGTGAACAGGTCTCCCGG
>NZ_QMEY01000019.1 GCF_003315795.1 Spongiactinospora rosea | reverse complement strand
GATCGAGCGGGTCATGCAGGTGCTGTCCCGCCGTACCAAGAACAACCCGGTCCTGGTGGGCGAGCCCGGCGTGGGCAAGACCGCCGTGGTCGAGGGGCTGTCCCAGAAGATCGTCAAGGGCGAGGTGCCCGAGACGCTGAAGGACAAGCAGCTCTACACCCTCGATCTGGGCGCCCTGGTGGCCGGGTCGCGTTACCGCGGTGACTTCGAGGAGCGCCTGAAGAAGGTGCTCAAGGAGATCCGCACCCGTGGTGACATCATCCTGTTCATCGACGAGTTGCACACCCTGGTCGGCGCGGGCGCCGCGGAGGGCGCGATCGACGCCGCCAGCATCCTCAAGCCGATGCTGGCCCGCGGCGAGCTGCAGACCATCGGTGCGACCACGCTCGACGAATACCGGCGCTATCTGGAGAAGGACGCGGCTCTTGAGCGGCGCTTCCAGCGCATTCCGGTGGCGGAGCCGGGGCTGGGGCACACGATCGAGATCCTCAAAGGGCTGCGCGACCGCTATGAGGCCCATCACCGGGTGATCATCACCGATGGCGCGGTGGAGGCGGCGGCCCGGTTCGCCGACCGCTACATCAGCGACCGGTTCCTGCCGGACAAGGCGATCGACCTGATCGACGAGGCCGGTTCGCGGATGCGCATCCGGCGGATGACCGCGCCGCCCGAGCTGCGGGAGTACGACGAGAAGATCGCCAACGTCCGGTACGACAAGGAGTCCGCGATCGACGCGCAGGACTTCGAGAAGGCCGCAGCGCTGCGCGATCGGGAGAACGAGCTCCAGCGGGTGCGCGAGCGGCGCGAGGAGGAGTGGAAGGCCGGCGACATGGACGTCGTGGCCGAGGTCACCGAGGAGGAGATCGCGGAGGTTCTGGCGACGGCGACCGGCATCCCGGTGTTCAAGCTCACCGAGGAGGAGTCGCAGCGGCTGCTGCGGATGGAAGATGAGCTGCACAAGCGGATCATCGGCCAGGACGACGCGATCAAGGGCCTGTCCCGGTCGATCCGGCGTACGCGTGCGGGGTTGAAGGACCCGCGGCGTCCGGGTGGGTCGTTCATCTTCGCCGGTCCGTCCGGTGTGGGTAAGACCGAGCTGTCCAAGGCGCTGGCGGAGTTCCTGTTCGGCGACGAGGACGCGCTGATCATGCTGGACATGTCGGAGTTCATGGAGAAGCACACGGTCTCGCGGCTGTTCGGCTCTCCTCCCGGCTATGTCGGGTATGAGGAGGGCGGCCAGCTCACCGAGAAGGTGCGGCGCAAGCCGTTCTCGGTGGTGCTGTTCGACGAGATCGAGAAGGCGCATCCGGACATCTTCAACTCGCTGCTGCAGATTCTGGAGGACGGCCGGCTGACCGATGCTCAGGGCCGGGTGGTCGACTTCAAGAACACGGTGATCATCATGACCACCAACCTGGGCACGCGGGACATCTCCAAGGGCATCGGGGTCGGGTTCGCGCGTAACAACGACGCGGAGAGCAACTACGACCGGATGAAGGCGAAGGTTCAGGAGGAGCTGAAGCAGCACTTCCGGCCGGAGTTCCTGAACCGGGTGGATGACACGGTGGTGTTCCACCAGCTCACCAGGGACTGGGTGCTGCAGATCGTGGATCTGATGCTCGACCAGCTCGCCGAGCGCCTGAAGGACCGCGACCTCGGCCTGCGGGTCACCAAGGACGCCAGGCAGTTGCTGGCCGACCGGGGCTACGACCCGCTGATGGGCGCCCGGCCGCTGCGGCGGACGATCCAGCGCGAGCTGGAAGACGCGCTGTCGGAAAAGATCCTTTACGGCGACCTGCGCCCGGGTCAGGTCGTCAAGGTCGCCGTGAAGAACGACGCCCTCGTCATCACCAGCGAGCCCAAGCGCACCCACCGCCGCACCGAACCGGCCCCCGCCGCCCACTGACAGTCGGCCGCCGCCTCTCGCGCGGGGTGCCCCCTACCCGGGCATCCCGCGTTCCGGCGGAGGGTGGTTCCGGCCCGCATGGGCGGTTCACCAGCGAGCTGTACGACGGAGGTCCCGCAGCCTGACCTTCCGCCTGGGTTTGATCTGTGGCCTGCGGACTGAGGGGCCACGGTGATTCCGGACAGTCGCCAACGTCACCGACTGCGCGCGTGGTCAGAATGAGCTTTTTTCAATTGTTCGCTTGAAGCAGGTCAGGGGTGTCTGTGCTGGGCTCGGGGCGGGCCCGGCAGCCCCCGACAGGGCGCCTGATCATGCGGCTTTGGTGTCCCGCTTACCGCCTCTGACCAGGGAACTTGAGCCTGAAAAGGCTCAATGGTAATTATGGCTGCCGCCATCACCTGAAGCAGTGTCCAAAAGTGGACAATGCATTTCCTGTTCCGAACCTCTGTGCCCCGGAGTGCATCCAAATCGTGCATCGAAAACATACGACTTGGAGTATTCCTTGCGAAAGTTATCGACGGGCTTGCGCCGGTGGTGCTCGGCGCTGCTCATGATGATGACGGTGACCACCCTCACCACGGTGGTCACGGTCACCGCCCCGGCCGCGCATGCCGCGCCGTTGTCACAGACGCCGATCCTGAGTCGCCGCCCCGCGCATTTCGTCAGAGGTGTTTGACCTTGCCGGTGGCCGGGTCGCGGTGCAACTGGATCAGGATCGGGCCGTAGGCGTACTCCGGGCGTCCGCTGGGGTGCAGGCGGGCCGGGCGCATGATGGCGTTGGCCTCGCCCAGGCAGGCGCGCAGTTCCTGGACGAGGTTCACCAGGGCGCTCGCCGGGTCGTCGGTCACGCCGGACACATGGTGACCCGGCTCGCGGACCTCCCAGACCAGCAACAAGGTCTCGCTGAGCGGGCGCGGGTGAGCACACGACTGGTACATGCGCGGTTCTCCTCGTGCGGTGAGTCGCGTGGACTCGGGGAGCGAAGTGGTGGCCATGACCCCGGAGCACGACGAACCCGGGGCCATGGCCACGGGATCAGCGGCCGGTGGGAAGAGCCGGCCGGGGCCCGGCAGTGTGGGGTGATCTGAGCCGGAGATCCCGTGCAGCGCTGGCTGCCCTGTCATAGTGGTCTCGTGACTCTCCGCACACCAACGGTTACCTGTCGCCGGATGGGCCGGTGCCAGGATTGGCGACAGGAGAAGCGGTATGCCTGACCCGGATTCGCCTGATGTCGCCCGGTTGCTGGCCGACGAACTGCGCCGCCACCGTGGCGACACCACCCTGCGCGAGGTGGCGCTGGGAGCTCGGACCCACCACAGCGTGCTGTGGCGGTACGAACAAGGGCTGCGGATTCCGCCACGGGACACCGTCGCCCGGCTGGACGCGCTCTACGGGGCCGAGGGGGAGTTGATCCGGCTTCGTGAGGCTGCGGCCGATTTAAGGGATCAAGCTCGCAAAGGCGGTAAAAATCACGAAAACGGTGATTATGAAGATATGGAGCGTCGTCGCCTCATTCAGGCCGCCGCAGTGGGCGTCGGTCTTACCGCGATGGAAAATCATGAGCAGGTACGGCAACTTCTCTCGCTGGATCAGGACGATGACAGTCGCAGTGTGGAGGAGTGGGAGAGTACCTGCGAAGACCTGTTGCACGGGCTGCGCGTACGGCCTGCCGCCAAGATCCAGGAAGCGATCGGCATCGAGCTGAACGCCCTGCTGAGGGAACGTCAGCGGGCTTCCCAGGCTGGCAGGGACGATCTGCTCAGGATCCAGGCCGCTCTAGCAGCCCTGTATGCAAATGCACTGGGGCGGCTGGGTGAGCATGAGGCCGCTTTGCGGTGGTGGCGCACGGCCCGCCGGGCGGCCGACGCGTCGAAAGATCAGCACCTGGCGATCGGTATCCGGGCGACCGAGGCCGGTAACACCCTCTACGGTCAGCGATCTCCGAAGTCCGTGCTGGAACTTACCCGGACAGCTCACGGGCTCGCCAGGGGGGTGCCGAGCTGGGGTCTGGTCTATGTGCTATGCGGGCAGGCCCGGGTGGCGACCGTACTCCAGCGTCATGACGAGGCGTTGGCCGCGCTACGCCAGGCCGAGGACCTGGTCGGTGGTGCTGAACTGCCCATGTCCAGCGTGATGCCCACATATTGGAACGGAGGCCGGGCCACGGAGTGGACGTCCAGTATGGTCTACGCCGGGGCGGGGGATGAGGAGCGCTCGACGTGGGCCTCCGACATGGTGGTCGCCAACAACCGGGACTACCAATACCGGACCGCCGCGCGACTGCACACGGCGCTCTGCACGGTGGCGAACGGCGGGATCAAGGAAGGGCTGACCGCCGCGACGGAGATCATCGACGCCGCGCCCCCCGGCCATCGCACCAATGTGGTGACCCACACCGCTCTGATCGTGCTGAATGCCGTACCACGGGAGCACAGAACCTCACCCGCCGCCCTAGAGCTTTGTGCGACCCTCGGGATGGATGTCTGAACAGCGCGCCTCGGTACGGACTCGTCACTTCGCCGGAATGGTGAAAAGCGTGGTGGCGGAAATGATGAGGACATGGAGCGCCGCCGTCTTATTCAGGCCGCCGCACTCGGTGTCGGTCTGACCGCGATGGAAAACCAGGAGCGGGTCAGGCAACTGCTCGCGCTGAGCGACGAGGGCCGCAGCGTGGAGGACTGGGAGCGCACCTGTGGGAACCTGCGGCAACGGCTGTGCACGCAGCCTGTCGGCAAGGTTCGGGAGGCGATCGGCGTCGAGCTGGACGCGCTGCTGAGGGAACGCCAGCGGGCCTCCCCGGCACGCATAGAGGATCTGCTCAGGATTCAGGCGGCCCTGGCGGCCCTTTACGCGAATGCGCTGGGGCGGCTGAGCGAGCATGAAGCCTCCCTGCGGTGGTGGCGTACGGCCCGTCAGGCGGCCGATGCGTCGAAAGACCAGTCTTTGGCGGTCGGGATCCGAGGGACCGAGGCGGGTAATGCCCTCTATGGGCAGCGATCTCCGGGCGTCGTATTGGAGCTGACGCAGGCCGCGCGCGGACTCGCCGATGGGGTGCCGAGCTGGGGTCTGGTCTATGTGCTCTGTGCGCAGGCCCGGGCCGCCGCCGTGCTCCAGCGTCACGACGAGGCGATGGCGGCGCTCCGTCAGGCCGAGACTCTGGTCGGCGGTGCCGAACTCCCTGTGCCCAGTGTGATGCCGTCCTACTGGAATGACGCCTGCCCAACCGAGTGGACGGCCAGCCTGGTCTATGCGACGGTCGGCGATGAATCCCGTTCGGCGCAGGCCAGGACAACGGTGTTCGGCCATAAGGACTACCAGTACCGGGCCGCCGCCCGGCTGCATGGTGCGCTGGCCACAGTGGCGAACGGCGGGATCGCGGAAGGGCTGGCAGCGGCGATGGAGATCATCGATGGTGTGGCACCGGGCCATCGGACCAATACCGTCACCTACACCGCTCGGCTCGTCCTGCAGGCCGTGCCACCGGAGCAGCGAACCTCACCTGCCGCCGCGGACCTTCGGGCCGTCCTCGGCGAACGCTGAGCGGCGGTGGTCACTCGATGGAGCCGTGGCTGCCGGAGAGGACCAAGGGGCGGATGTCGGGCGGAAGGCTTTCGCCGACCTTGTCCAGCACCCGTCCCGTCGTGGCCTCCGCCGCGACCTCCATCACGACCCGTACGAGGTAGGCCGCCTGCGGCTCCTTCACCCCCGCGCGGTCCGCCACGCGGCGGATGAACTCGTGCCGGTCGAAGCCCGTCCCGCTGCCCATGCCGCCGTAGACCTCGGTGCGTCTCAGGTTCTCCCCGATCTCGTGCGGCAGTTGCGCGGCGAGGTTGTCGGCCAGCCCTTCGGGCACCCGTTCGCCCAGGGTCTCCAGCGTGGCCCGGCAGGCGCGTTCGGCGTGCGCGCGGTCGGGCAACCGGGCCCTGGCCTGGACCTGCCCGATGAATTGGTCGTGCCGCATGATGTCCCCCCTCCTCACCGAACCCCTGTATCCGGGTCGCCCGCCTTCTAACCCCGAAGACGCAGGTCAGGCGCGGAGGCTGGCGCCGCCGTCCACCATCAGTTCGTGCATGGTGATGTGCCGGGCGTGGTCGGAGGCCAGGAAGAGCACGGCCTCGGCGACGTCCTCGGGCAGCGCGACCCGGCCGAGCGGTACGCCGACGCGGAAGGCGGCCGGTTCGCCCGCCAGTACCGCCTCGAACGCCCCCGGCGCGTCGCCGCCGGGCAGGCCGCGGAGCATCGGGGTGTCGGTGGAGCCGGGGGAGACCACGTTGCAGCGCACGCCGTACCCCGCCAGCTCCAGCCCCAGGCAGCGGGTGAACATCACCGCCGCCGCCTTGGAGGCCGCGTACGCCGCCATGCCGATCCGTGGCACCGACGCCGCGTTGGAGCCGACCGTGACCACGACGCCCGAGCGCCGCACCGCCATGTGCCGGGTGACCGCCCGGGACAGGTTGAACACCCCGTCGGCGTTGACCGCGAACGACTGCCGCCAGGTCTCGTCGTCGGTCTCGCGTACCGAGGCCGCCCGCAGCACCCCCGCCACGTTGACCAGGATCTCGATCGGCCCGAGGTCGCGCTCGATCGCGGCGACCGCCGCCTCCACCGCGCGGGCGTCGCGCACGTCGAGGAGGTAGGAGGCGACCCCGGGCTGCGCCGACGCCTGCGTGTCCGCTGCGGCGACCTTCGCCCCCGCCCCGGCCAGCGCGGCGCACACGGCCGCCCCGATCCCTCCCGCGGCCCCCGATACCAGGGCGATCCGCCCCTCGACACCTTTCATGATCCGTACTCCTTCAGCGTCTCCACTCAGAGATCAGCAGCCAGGCCAGGTACGCGCCGCCGAGCGACCCGGTCATCACCCCCACGGGGAGCTGCACGGGGGCCAGCAGCCGCTGGGCCGCGAGGTCGGCGCAGACCAGCAGCAGCGACCCCATCAGGGCCGAGGTCACCAGCACCGGCCCGGACGGGCGGGCCAGGCGGATGGCGAGCTGCGGCGCGGCGAGGGCCACGAACGGGACGGGCCCGGCGGCGACGGTCGCCATCGCGGTGAGCCCGACGGCCAGCACCATCAGCGTGAGCCGGGTGCGCTCCACCGGGACCCCGAGGGCGGCGGCGAGTTCGTCGCCCAGTTCCAGCAGCGCCAGCCGCCGCCCGGCGAGCAGCGTGACCGGGACCAGTACGGCCAGCGTCGCCGCGAGCAGGTGGACCTGTCCCCAGGTCCGCCCGTTGAGGTTGCCGGTCATCCAGGTGACGGCCACGTGCGCGTCGGCGAACTCGGCGCGGGCGATCAGGTAGACGTTGAGTGCCACGAGCCCGCCGTTCACCGCGATGCCGACGAGGATCAGCCGGTAGCCCTGCACGCCGTTGCGGAAGGCCAGCAGGTAGACCGCGAGGGAGGTGAGCAGGCCGCCCGCGAGCGCGCCGCCCGCGATGGCGGCGGTGCCGCCGCCCAGTACGATGATCTGGAGCAGCGCCCCGGTCGAGGCACCTGTGGTGAACCCGATGACGTCGGGGCTGCCCATGGGGTTCCTGGTCAGGCTCTGGAAGACCGCGCCCGCCAGGGCGAGCGCCGCGCCGGTCAGCACGGCGGTGAGCACCCGGGGCAGCCGCAGGGTCAGCACGATGAACTCGTGCGCGGGCGGCCCGTGCCCGGCCAGGACCCGCAGTACGTCGGGCGGGGAGATCTGGTAGGTGCCGGTACCGACCGCGACCACGAACGCAACCGCGAGCAGCACGGCGACGACGACGGCGGCGAGCACCGAGCGGCGTTCGGCGCGCAGCACCATCCCGCCGGGCGGGCGCAGCGTGATGAAGGCGCGGCGGGCGCGCGCGGGCGCGGTCACAGCCGGGCCAGCCGTCGTTTGCGGGCCAGCGCGATGAAGACCGGCATGCCGATCAGCGCGGTGACCACTCCGGCCTCCAGTTCGGCGGGCCAAAGCACGAGCCGCCCGGTGATGTCGGAGATCAGTACGAGCACCGGCCCGAGCAGCGCCGCGTACAGCAGCGACCAGCGGTTGTCCGGGCCGACGAGCAGGCGGGCGGCGTGCGCCACGACCAGGCCGACGAAGCCGATCGGGCCCGCCGCGGCGGTGGCCGCGCCGCACAGCAGGGTGACGGCGACCGCGCCGAGCAGCCGGGTGCGTCCGGGCCGCGCGCCGAGCGCCCGCCCGGCGTCGTCGCCGAGGGCCAGCAGGTTCAGCGGCCTGCCCAGGCTGAGCGCGAGGGCGGTGCCGACGGCCATGAACGGCGCGACCTGGACGGCGACCGACAGGTCGTGCCCGCTGAGCGCGCCCGTGCCCCAGTGCCGGAACCGCTCGAACGCCGCCGGGTCGAGCAGGACGAGCGCCTGGGTGGAGGAGGCGAGCGCGGCGCTGACCGCCATGCCCGCGAGCGCCAGGCGTACCGGGGTGACGCCGCCCCGCCCGGCCGAGCCGATCAGGTAGACGACCGTGGCGGCGGCGGCCGAACCGGCGAAGGAGAACCAGATGAACCCCGGCAGGTGGTGCAGCCCGAAGGGGCCGACGGCGACGGCGATGGCGATCACCGCCCCGGCCTCCACGCCGAGGATGCCGGGGTCGGCCAGCGGGTTGCGGGTCAGCGCCTGCATCAGCGCGCCGGCCAGGGCCAGCGCCGCGCCGACGCCGATCCCGAGCAGCGTGCGCGGCACCCGCATGTCGTGGACGACGAAGGCCGCGTCGGTCCCGTCCGGGTGCAGCAGCAGCCGCAGTACGTCGCCGGGCGGGATCGCCTTGGAGCCGATCGCCAGACTGGCCACCGCCGCGGCCACCAGCAGACCCGCGGCCACCAGCGCCCCTCCGGCCCGGATCACGCCGGGCCGCCCCGGCCGCCGGGCCGGGGTGTCGAGGGGCCGTGTCCGCGGCGCGGGGGCCGCCCGGGACTGCGGGGTGGTCACCGGGGGTCAGTCCTCGTCGTCTTCCTCGTGGTGGTCCATGTTCACCACGCCGCGCTTCCAGTAGCCGTCCACGTCGATGCGCTCCGGCGGCAGGCCGAACTCCTGGCGCACGTACCGGCGGATCGGCTTGAGCGCCCCCGCCTCCCCGGCCACCCACACGAAGCCCTCGCCCGGCGGCCGTTCCACCCCCCGGATCGCCTTCTCCAGCAGGTCGCCGGTGCCCGGGGCGGCCCCGTCGCGGTGCAGCCAGGTGAGTGTGACGTCGGCGGCGCTGTCGATCCGCTGTTCCTCCCGGGCGTCGGGCACCTCGGCGAACGCGATGGCCCTGGCCCCCGCCGGCAGGGCCTCCAGCCACCGGCCGAGCGCGGGCAGCGCCGTCTCGTCCGCGCCGAGCAGGTACCAGTCCAGGTCGAGCGGCACCAGGATCGAGCCGCGCGGCCCGATGACCCCGATCCGCTTGCCGGGCTCGACGTTCGCGGCCCAGTGCGAACCGGGGCCGTGCCCGTGGATCACCAGGTCGATGTCGAGTTCCTGCGCCTCCGGGCGGTGGTAGCGGATCGTGTAGTCACGGAAGATCGGCCGGGGCGCGCCGGGGGGCGGCGGCTCCAGGCCGTCCGGCCCGACCAGCGGCATGACCGGCAGTTCGGCCCCCGGCTCGGGGAAGCAGAGCTTGACGTGGTCGGCGGGCGCACCCTGCTGGAAGCCTTCCAGGTCAGGGCCGGTGAGCGTGACCCGCACGGTCACCGGGCCGAGCCGGGCCACCCGGCTGACGGTGAGCAGCCGTGGCTTGAGCGGATATTCGACATAGGTGTCGTCGGACATGCGAAACCCCTAGGCGGCGAGCTTGGAAAGGACGGCGTCGATCTGGTCGAGGATCTCCGTGATCCCCGTGTAGCTGTACTGGTAGCCGTACTTGATCGGGTAGACGTGCCCGGCCTTGGCGGCGGGCAGCAGCTTGAAGGCGTTCTGGTCGAGCAGCTTGCGCGTGGCGTCCTCGGCCTGGCCGTCGGGCGTCGCGCCGTACAGGATGACGCCGGTGCCCGACAGCGTGGAGATCTGCTCGTAGGACAGGCGCACGCCGCGGTTGGCCCGCTCCTTGGTGGCGACCTTGGAGAAGGTCAGCCCGGCCTGCTCCATGAACAGCCCCGGCCAGGACACCGGCGAGTTGGCCACGAAGCCCTCCGGGCCGCCCTCCACGTAGTCCCAGGTCGTCTTGCGCAGGACGCCGGCGTGCCGGTCCTTGATGTCGGCGACCAGCTTGGCGTACGCGGCGGACTTGCCCGCCGACACGTCGGCCTTGCCCACCGCGTCGGCGATCTTGGGCAGCGCGTCGCGGACCTCGGCGGGGTTCTCGGTCACGAAGAACACGGTCGGCGCGATGGCCGACAGCTTGTCGTAGCCGAAGTCCTCGGCCCGGCGCTGGGTGCTGACGATCAGATCCGGCTGCAACTGCGCCAGCCGCTCGTAGTTGATGGAGGTCTCGTCCGCGCCGACCACCGGGATGGCCTTCACCTTGGCCCAGTCGGCGGGCGAGTAGTCGGCCTCGACCTCCTGGAGCACGCCGACCGGCGTGATGCCGAGTTCGAGCACCGCGGCCGTGGTGTTGAGCAGCGAGACCACCCGTTGGGGCCGCGCGGGGACGGTGACCGGCCCGTTGGCCGCCTGCACCACCCGCGTGGCCGCGGAAGCGCCCGCGCCGTCGGTGGGCGCGGCCCCGGAGCCGGATGAGCCGCAGGCGGCGGCCAGGAGCATCGCCCCCGCCGCCAGCAGGCCCGCGACGGCCCTGTGGACGAACATGTGTCCTTCTCCTTGATTCGTTTCGGTAGGGGTTTCAGGGCCCGGCCACCGCGCCCGCGCGCAGCCTGACCAGGCGGGGCAGCAGTTCGACGGTGGCGGGGCGGTGGGCGATGACGAGCAGGGCGCGGTCGCGCCGCAGCCGGGCGAGGGCGGTCTCCAGGCGGCGGGCGGTGACAGGGTCCACGTCGGCGGTGGCCTCGTCGAGGATCAGTACGGCCGGGTCGGCGAGTACCGCCCTGACCAGGCCCATGATCTGCCGTTCCCCGCCGGACAGGTCGGCCGCCGGGGTGTCCAGCCCCTGCGGCAGGCCCGCCGCGAAGTCCGCGAGCCCCAGCGCGTCGAACGCCGCGAGCATCCGCGCCCGGTCCGGTTCGCCGGGGGCCAGGGCGAGGTTGTCGCCGACCGAACCGGCCACGGTGCGCACGTCCTGCGGCACCAGGGCGATCCGGGCGCGTACCTCCTCCTCGGGCACCTCGCGCAGGTCGATCCCGGCGAAGGTGACCCGCCCGCCGTCCGGCTCGTACAGGCCGCTGAGCACCTTGGACAGGGTGGTCTTGCCCGAGCCGGTCTCGCCGACCAGGCCGGCGTGGTCGTCCTCGGCGCAGCGCACCGACACGCCGCGCAGCGCGGGCGCGTCCGCCTCGTAGTGGAAGACCACGTCCTCGGCGGCGAGCACGCCGCGCGCGGGCAGCCGCCGGTCGCCGCGCGGGGGCGGGGCCGCCGCGCCCAGCAGGTCCAGCAGCCGGGCCAGGCCCGTACGCATGGTCTGCACCTCCCCGGCGAGCTGCGACAGGTCGCCGAAGCCCTCGAACAGGTTGCGCGCGGCCAGTACGAACACCACGACCGCGCCGACGCTCATGTGCCCGCCCGCGGCCAGCCACGCCCCGGCCACCAGCAGCAGGCCCAGCGCCGCGCCCTCCACCAGGGAGATCGACCCGACGCGGTTCTCCACCGCCGCGGTACGGCGCTGCGCGGCCACGGCCGCCGCGTTGTCAGCGGCGCACCTGGCCATCCAGGCGGGCAGCCCGCCGGTGGCCCGAAGGTCCTCCCTGGCCTCCAGCGTCTCGGTGAACGTCGCGGCCATGACCGCCTCTGCCTCGGCGTGCGCGCCGAACACCGCTCCGGCCCGCCGGGCGAACCACCGGGTGATCAGCAGGGCGGGGGGCAGGAACACGGCGACCACGGCGAGGGTCAGCGCCCAGGAGTAGCCGGCCAGCAGCACGATGGTGAGCCCGAGGGTCAGCGTGGCGCTGACCAGGCCGGGCAGCGCCTCCCTGACGAACAGCGCCAGCTCGGCGACCTCGCCGGTGGCGCGCTGGAGCAGCGCCCCGCCGCGGTGCGCCTCCAGGAAGCGCAGCGGGGCCGTGGCCAGCCGTTCGGCGACGCGTTCGCGCAGGTCCCGCACGATCCGCTCGCCCGCGTCGGCGAGGGTGGTGGCGGCCAGGCCGCCGAGTACGGCCACGCCGGTGACCATGGCGGCCAGCAGCGTCACCGCCGCCGCGAAGCCGCCGCCGTCCCGGGTGAGCAGCGCGTCCACCGCCGCGCCGACGGCGGGCGCGATGCCCACCAGCGCCGCGCTCTCCAGCAGGCTCAGCGCCAGCGCCCCGGCCAGCCTGCCGCGGTGCGGACGCAGGAACGGCGCGGCGCGGCGCGACAGACCGCGGGTCTCGGGGGCCTCGGCGAGCCTCGGCACGTCAGCCATGGCGTACCTCCTCGCGGGAGCCGGTCAGGTCCAGCACGCGGTCGGCGGCGGCGGCCACGGCCTCGCGGTGGGTGGCGAACACGATCGTCATGCCGGGCGACCAGGCGCGCAGCCCGGCCAGCAGGCGGCGCTCGATCAGGGGATCCAGGGCGGAGGTGACGTCGTCCAGGAGCAGCACCGACGGGCGGGCCAGCAGCGCGCGGGCCAGCGCCAGGCGCTGTACCTGGCCGCCGGACAGCGCGCCGCCCCGCTCGCCCGCCTCCGCGTCCAGCGGCAGATCGACGGCGGCGGCGTGGCAGGCCCGGGTGAGTTCGGCGTCGGCGAGGTCGCGGCCGAGCCGCAGGTTGTCGCCGATCGTGCCGGACACCAGTACCGGCCGCTGCGGCACCAGCACCAGGCGGCGCGCGCACTCCTCGGCCCCGGCCGCGGTCAGCTCGACCCCGCCGTACCGGACCGCGCCGGAACAGGCGGTCGTGCGCCGGGCCAGCAGCCGCAGCAGCACCGACTTGCCCGACCCGGTCGGCCCGGTCACCGCCACGATCTCGCCGGGCCGCACCTCGACCGACACCCGCCCGCCCGGCCGCCCGTCGGGCAGGGCGAGCACGCCGTCGAACTCCAGCGTGCCGCGCTCGGGCAGCGGTACCGGGTCCGGCGGGTCGGGCAGAGCGGGACGCGCGGCCAGGATCTCGGCGATCCGACGCGCGGCCACCCGCGCCTGCCCCCGGTCGGCGAACCGGTCCACCGCCACCCGCACCGCGATCGTCACCGTGACCATCCAGGAGGTGAAGGCGACCAGCCCGCCGACCGTGAGGTCGCCGTTCAGCACCGCCGTACCGCCGAAGCCGACCCCCGCGACGATGGCCAGCCGGGGGATCAGCGGCCCGGCGGCCGACCAGGCCGCCGACACGCGCGCGGCCCGCATCGTGGCCGCGGCCACCGCGGCGCTCGCCGCGTGGTGGCGGCGCACCAGCACCTGCCCGCCGCCCAGGCCGCGCACCGACGACGCGGCGGCCAGCAGATCCGCCACGGCGTCGGCGCGGGCCGCGTGCGCGACGGACAGCGCGTCCAGCGCCGGTTCGAAGCGGCGCGGGAACCAGACGTTCACCAGGACCAGCGGCGGCAGGCAGGCCAGCGTGACCCAGAGCAGCAGCGGCGCGAGCGCGGCCAGCGCGGGCAGCACGAACGCGAACGTGGTGGCGATGACCACCCAGGTGGGCAGCCCGTGGACCCAGATCCGCACCAGGTCCACGTCCCTGGTCGCGCGCAGCGCCAGGTCCCCCCGCCCGCCGGGGACGTCGCCGTCGCCGAGCCCGGCCAGCCGCTCCGCCAGCCGGGTGCGCAGGTAGGCCCCCGCCTGGGCGTCGGCGGTGTTGGCCCACCACTGCCAGCCCGCCAGCCCGGCCCACTGCACGGCCGAGACCGCCACGACCGCGACCGCCCACCACGCGGTGACGCCCAGGTCCCCGCGGGTGATGCCGTCGTCGATCGCCCGCTGCGCGCACAGCGGCAGCGACAG
This sequence comes from Spongiactinospora rosea, assembly GCF_003315795.1. GTDB lineage: Bacteria > Actinomycetota > Actinomycetes > Streptosporangiales > Streptosporangiaceae > Spongiactinospora > Spongiactinospora rosea. The sequence continues at coordinate 157,938 of NZ_QMEY01000019.1, read as the reverse complement.
CAGCGCCACCTGGCGGACCAGCGCGGTGGCCGAGCCCGCGGCGAGCGGACGCCACCGCAGGCGCAGGCAGCGGCGCAGCAGGTCCCGCGGGTCGAGGTCGGGGGGGTGGGTGCGCAAGCCTCAGCCGTCCATCTCGGCGATGAGGCTCGCCGGGCGCATGTCGGTCCACCGCTCCTCCACGAAGGCGAGCGCGTCCGCCCGGGAGGACGGGCCGTGGACCTGCTCCCAGCCGGCCGGCGTGTCGGCGAACACCGGCCACAGCGAGTACTGGCCCTCGGTGTTCAGCAGGACCAGGAACTGCGCCTCGTCGTCATCGAACGGGTTGGTCATCGGGTGGTCTCCTCATCTCGTGCATCGGTGGGGTGGAGCGCGCGGTTCACGATGGGGCCGATCACCGCGAGCGCGCGCGGGCTGAGCAGTTCGGCGTGGGTGAAGTCCACCTCGTGGTTGACCACGGCCCCGGAGACGTGCCGCGACCAGGCCAGATGGTCATCGGTCTCGGCGCGGTCCCGGACAGCCGTGACGACCAGCAGGTCGCCGTCGTAGGGGGCGTAGGAGGCGCGTAGCAGGAGTTCCATGCAGCCGCGGTGGACGCGGGCGACGCGTTCGACCGTGGCCGTGTCGAACTCGGCGAGCAGCGGCGACAACGCGGCCGACTCGCGCAGCCCGGCCAGGAAGTCCTCGGTCTCGGCCCTGCTCAGCCGGTCCAGTTCGGCGGCGTCGGGCCGGGGCTCCTGGCCGTCGTCCATGGGGAAGGCGTCCAGGACGCCGAGGAAGGCGACCTCCTGACCGCGTTCGCGCAGGGCGGTGGCCACGGCGTAGGCGACCTGGCCGCCGAAGGACCAGCCGAGCAGGTGGTAGGGGCCGCGCGGCTGTACCTCGGCGATCCGCGCCGCGTAGTCGCGGCCCAGCTCGCGCAGGCTCTCCGGGCGGAAGTCCAGGCCGGACAACTGGGGGGCCTGCAGGCCGTGGATCGGCCGGCGCGGGTCCAGGTAGGGGGCCAGCCCGCCGTACGGCCAGGCGAACCCGGCGGGCGGGTGCGCGCAGAACAGCGGCGGCAGGTCCCCTCCGGAGCGCAGCGCGATGACCGGCTCGAACCCGCCCACGCCTTCCGTGCCGAGCCGCCGCGCCAGCTCGGCGGGGGTCTGGGCGGACATCAGCGTGGACAGTTTGAGCGGTACGCCCAGCTCTGCCCTGATCCTGGCGGCCAGCCGCATGGCCAGCAGCGAGTGGCCGCCGAGGTCGAAGAAGCCCTCCTCGGGGCCGACGTCGGGCAGTTCGAGCACGTCGGCGAACAGGCGGCACAGCACGGCCTCGCGCCCGCCGCCCGGCGCGCGCCGGGAACGGCCGCGGGTCCGCGCGGCGAGATCGGGCGCGGGCAGGGCCTTGCGGTCCAGCTTGCCGTTGCCGGTGAGGGGCAGGGCGGGCAGCGTGACGAAGGCCGAGGGCACCATGTACGCGGGCAGCCGCTCGCGCAGCGCCGCCGCCAGGTCGCCCGGGCCGTCCCCGGCCGGGACGACGTACGCCACCAGGCGGGGCACCGGGCCGGGCGTGGCGATGACCGCGACCTGCCCAACGCCGGGCTCCGCGCTCAGCGCGGCCTCGACCTCGCCGGGCTCGACCCGGTACCCGCGGATCTTCACCTGGTCGTCGGCGCGGCCCAGGAAGTCCAGGTTGCCGTCGGCCCGCCACCGGACCACGTCGCCGGTGCGGTACATCCGCTCGCCGTCGCCGGTGGGGTCGGCGACGAACCGCCCGGCGGTCAGGCCCGGCCGTCGCAGGTAGCCGCGGGCCAGGCCCGTGCCGGCGACGTACAGCTCGCCCGCCACGCCCACCGGCACCGGGCGCAGCCGGTCGTCCAGGACGTGGACGCGGGTGTTCCAGATCGGCCGCCCGACGATGGGCGTGACACTGTCGGCGGTGCCGCCGCCCAGGGTGTTGATGGTGTACTCGGTCGGGCCGTACAGGTTGTAGCCGAGCGTTCCCTCGGTCGTGCGCAGCCGGTCCCACAGGGCCTGGCCCGCGGCCTCGCCGCCGAGCAGCACCAGCGGCGGCACGTGCCCGTCGAGCAGGCCGTGCTCGATGAGCTGCTGCGCGTAGGAGGGGGTCACGTTGACCACGTCGATCGCGTGCCCGGCGCAGTACGCGGTGAGCGCCTGCGGGTCGCGGCGCATCTCCTCCGAAAGGACGTGCACCTCGTGCCCCTCCACCAGCCACAGCAGCTCCTCCCACGACATGTCGAAGGAGAAGGAGACCGTGTGCGCGATCCGCAGCCGCCGCCCGGCCGCCGCCACCACCGGCCCGAAGATCTCCGCCCGGTGGTTGAACTGCATGTTGGTCAGCCCCGCGTACGGCACCACGACGCCCTTGGGCCGCCCGGTGGACCCGGAGGTGTAGATCACGTAGGCCGGGTGGCTCAGCGGGAACTCGACGCCCAGGTCATCGCCCGGCAGATGGTCGAGATCGCGCAGCTCGGCGGGGGTGAGCACGCACACCGGGCGGGTCTCGCCGATCATCTCCTCCGCGCGGGCCGGGGGCAGGTCCAGGTCCAGCGGCAGGTACGCCGCGCCGGTCTTGAGCACCGCGAACAGGGCCGCCACCATGTCGGCCGAGCGGGGCAGCGCGAGCGCCACGACTCGTTCCGGGCCCGCGCCCCTGGCCACCAGCATCCGGGCGATCCGGTTGGCGCGGGCGTTCAGCTCGGCGAAGGTGTGCCGCTCGGGGCCGAAGACGAGCGCGATCTCGTGCGGCGTGCGGGCGGCCTGCTCTTCGAGCAGCCCGGCGACGGTCGTGTCCGGCAGCGGGTGGGAGGTGTCGTTCCACTCGGTCAGCAGCCGCCGTTCGTCCGGGCCGAGCGGGTCCAGGCGGCCCACCGGCAGCGAGACGTCGGACGCGATCTGTTCCAGCAGCCGTACGAACCGGGCCAGCAGCGCCTCGGCGGACGGCCGGTCGAACAGGTCCGGGCGGAAGGCCAGCGACACCCGCAGCGGATCGTCCGGGGTGACCACGAGGGTCAGCGGGTAGTGGGTGCCGTCCACGCCGTCCATGGCGGCGATGCCGTACGCCTCGGTGATCCGGGCCCGCTCCTCCTCGTCCGCGCCGAAGTTGCGCAGCACGTACAGCGTGTCGAAGAGCCGGCCCAGCCCGGCGGCCCGCTGGATCTCGCCCAGCCCGAGGTGGTCGTGCGGCAGCACGTCCGCCCTGGCCCGCTGCAGGCGGGTGAGCAGGCCGAGCAGCGGTTCGGCGGGGTCGAGCGTCACGCGGACCGGCACGGTGTTGAGGAACAGCCCGATGGTGGACTCCACGCCCGGGATGTCGGCGGGCCGCCCGGAGACCGTCGCGCCGAACACCACGTCGGAGCGGCCGGTGGCCCCGGCCAGGACCATGCCCCAGGCGGCGGCCAGCAGCGTGTGCAGGGTGAGCCGGTTCGCGCGGGCCTGGGCGAGCAGGGCCGGGCCCAGCTCGGCGGGCGGCTCGGCGAGCACGGCCTCGGGGATGACGGCGGTCAGGCCGCCCGCGCCGTCGTCGGGGGCCAGCAGGGTGGGCTCGGCGAGCCCGTCCAGCGCGGTGCGCCACGCCTGCCTGGCGGCGTCCTCGTCCTGCCGGGACAGCCAGGCCAGGTAGTCCCGGTACGGCGCGGCGGGCCCCGGCTCCTCGCCCTCGTAGAGCGCGAACAGCTCCTGCAGGAACAGGCCCTCCGACCAGCCGTCCCACAGGATGTGGTGGTGGATCATGACCAGCAGGCAGCGGTCCTCGGCCAGCTCGACCAGGGTGAACCTGACCAGCGGGGGCCGGTCCAGGTCGAACCTCTCCGCCCGGTCGGCGGCCAGCAGCCGGGCCACGGCGGCCCGCTGCGCGGGGTCGGCGACGAAGTCCAGGTCGATGCCCGCCTCCGGCGCGTCGCCCGCCGGTCCGCCCGCGAGGCCGGTGAGGTCCACGTTGGTCAGCGGCAGTTCGACGGTACGCGGCACGAACTGCACGGGCCGGTCGAACCCGTCGTGCCGGAACCCGGCGCGCAGGTTGGGGTGCCGCTCGGTGAGCCTGCGCCAGGCGGCGCGCAGCCGGTCGGGGTCGAGCGCGCGCCGCAGGGCCAGGACGTTCTGCACGGTGTAGACGTCCAGCGCGCCCTCGTCCGTGCCCGCGTGGAACAGCAGGCCCTCCTGCAGGGGCGCGAGCGGCAGTACGTCGGCGGTGCCGGGCGGCAGCGCGTCGATCTGCCGCTGGGTGATCGAGACGAGCGGCAGGTCGGAGGGGGTGAGCGGGTCGCCTTCCACGATGGCGGCGGCCAGGTCGGTGAGCGCCGCGTGGAAGCGTCCGGCCAGGGCGGCGAGCTCGGGTCCGGGCAGGGCGGTGGAGGTGAAGGTGACCTGCAGCTCGGGGCCTTCGGGGAGGTCGTGGGTGACGGCGTCCAGCTCCAGCCGGTACGGCGAGACGGCCGGATCGGCGGGCAGCGGCTCGGCGGCGACGCCGAAGTCCTCGGCCCGGCCCGCGGCGAACCGGCCCAGGTAGTTGAAGAGGATCTCGGGGCGGGGGGCGGCGGCGAGCAGGGCGGACGTCTGCGGGTTGAGGTGGCGCAGCAGGCCGTACCCGAGGCCGCCGCGCGGCACCGCGGCCAGGGCCTCCCTGATCCCCATGAGCGCGTCCAGCGGCCCGTGCCCGCCGGCGTCCACCCGGACCGGGTAGACGGCGGTCAGCCACCCGACCGTGCGCGACAGGTCCAGCCGGCCGTGCTCGCGCCCATGCCCCTCCATGTCCACGACCAGGGGGCCCTCGGCGGGCAGGGCCAGGGCGAGGGCGGTGAGCAGGAACGCGTTCATCCCGACCCGCGAGCCCAGCAGCGCGCGAGTGGTGGCGGTCCGCGTGGCGCTCTCGTGCACGGCGGGTGCGCCGGGGGTGTCCGCCGGGAGGCGATGAGTGCCGGGGGTGAGGGTGGTGAGCCAGTGGTCGAGTTCGGTGAGGGTGGCGGGCTCCTGGGCCTCGGTGATGAGCCGCCGGGCCCAGTGGGCGTACTGGACGGGCACCGGGGAAAGCGGTCCGCCGCGCAGGAGGGTGGCCAGCTCCGGCAGCAGCACCCGCCAGGACACACCGTCCACCACAAGGTGGTGGGCCACGACGAGCAGCCGTCCGGGCCCGTCGCCGAGGTCGAACCAGACGATTTGGAGCATGCGGCCCGCTCCGGGGTCGAGCCGGTCCACCGCGGCGCGGTACTCGGCGGCGAGATCGGCCAGGCCGCTCACCCGGCGCACCTCGGCGGGGACGGGATCGGCGATCTCGGCCGACCAGACGGCCGGATGCGGCCGGGACAGCCGCAGCCGCAGCGCGTCGTGGCGGCGCTGGAGCGCGTCGAAGGCGGCGGCCACCGCCTCGGTGCCGAGGCCGGGGGGCACCTGGAGCAGCCGCGCCTGGTGGAAGTCCCGCACCGGTACGCCCTGCTCGCGCAGCCAGTGCACCACCGGCGGCAGCGGGACCGGCCCCTCAATCGGCTCGGCCACTTCCCCGCCGGGCGCGGGGGCCTGCCGCCCGCGGGCGACGGCGGCCAGCCCGGCCGGGGTCGGGTGCTCGAACACCTCCTTGGCGGTGATCTCAAGCCCAGCGTCCCGGATGCGTGCGACCAGGGAGATCGACATGATACTGTCGCCGCCGAGCCCGAAGAAGTCGTCGTCGCGACCGACCGATTCCAGCCCAAGGATCTCCGCGAACGCCGCGACGAACGGATCCGACGCGGCCTCGGCCCCGGGCCCGCCCGGCGCGGTGCCGGGGGAGGGCGGCGACGGGAGGGCGCGGCGGTTCAGTTTGCCGCTCGGGGTGAGGGGGAGGGCGGGCAGCGGGATGATCAGGGCGGGGACGGCGGGGGCGGGGAGTCTGGTGGTCAGCTCCTGGCGCAGGGCGGCGGGGTCCGCGCCGGCGGCCACGACGTAGGCGATCAGGCGGCCGTCCACCGCCGCCGCGGCGGCGTCGCGGACGTCCGGCAGGGCGCGGAGCGCGGTCTCGACCTCGCCCAGCTCGATGCGGTGGCCGCGGATCTTCACCTGGTCGTCGGTCCTGGTCAGGAACTCAAGCGCGCCGTCGCGGCGCATGCGGACCAGGTCGCCGGTGCGGTACATGCGCTCGCCCGCACCGAAGGGGTCGGCGACGAACCGCGTGGCGGTCAGGCCGGGCCGGTCGAGGTAGCCCCGGGCGAGCTGGTGTCCGGAGATGTACAGCTCGCCCGGTACGCCCACCGGCACCTGCCGCAGCGCGGCGTCCAGCACGTACAGGCGGGTGTTCCACACCGGCAGGCCGATCGGCACGGTGGGCCCGCCGGGATCGCCGTCGTACGGCTGCGCCGACACGTCCACCGCCGCCTCCGTCGGCCCGTACAGGTTGTGCAGCGGCACGTCCAGGGCCGCGCGGAAGGCGGCGGCCAGGTCGGCGGGCAGCGCCTCGCCGGAGCAGAGCACCCGGCGCAGCCCCGAGCAGCCGGGCACGCCGGGATCGGTCAGGAACCCGCGCAGCATGGACGGCACGAAGTGCGCGGTGGTGACGGCGTGCTCCCGGATGAGCCGGGTCAGCTCCGCCGGGTCGCGGTGCGCGCCGGGCGGGGCGAGCACCACCGCCGCCCCCGCGCACAGCGGCCAGAAGAACTCCCACACCGACACGTCGAAGCTCGCCGGGGTCTTCTGCAGCACCCGGTCATCGGCGGTCAGCCCGTACTCGGCCTGTGTCCAGGCCAGCCGGTTGACGATCGCCCGGTGCTCGACGACGACGGCCTTCGGGGCGCCGGTCGAGCCCGAGGTGTAGATCACGTACGCCGGGTGGCCCGGCCCGGACCGATCCTCGAACGACGCCTCCCCGCTCTCCCACGCCGCGCGTACGCCCTCGGCGGTGAGGACCAGCACCGGCCGCGCGTCGGCCAGCATGAACTCCCGGCGCACGGCGGGCAGCTCCGCGTCGATCGGCAGGTAGGCCGCCCCCGACTTGAGCACCGCGACCAGCGCCACCATCAGCTCGGCCGAACGCGGGATCGCGACGCCCACGATGGTCTCCGGCCCCGCGCCCGCCTCGGCCAGGGTCTGCGCCACCCGCGCGGCCCGCCGTTCCAGCTCCGCGTACGTCAGCGTGCGGCCGTCGGGCGCGACGACGGCCGTGGCCGCCGGGGTACGGGCGGCCCGCGCGGCGATGAGCCCGCTGACCGTGCCCTCCGGCACGTCCCGCCCGGTCGCGCCGACCCGGGCGATCAGCGCCCCCTCGGCGGGGGACCGCACGTCCACGGCGGCGGCCCGCAGCCCCGGGTCGGCGGTCACCTGCCGCAGCAGGTGGATCAGCCGGTCGGCGAGCAGCCCGGCGGTCTCCTCGTCGTACAGGTCGCGGGCGTGGATGACCGACAGGTGGGTGGCCTCGCCGTCGTCCACGGCGGTGAAGGCCAGGTCGAACCGGGCGTGCACGCTGAGGTCCGGCTCAACCTCGCCGAGCGCGGCCGGCCCGCCCGCGCGGTGGTACTGCGTGAGGACCTGGAACAGCGGGTGACGCGCCAGCGACCTGGCGGGCGCGGCGATCTCGACCAGCTTCTCGAAGGGCAGGTCCTGGTGGGCCAGCGCGGCCAGTTCGGTCTCGCGCACCCGCTCAAGCAGTTCGGTGAAGGCCGGGTCGCCGCTCACGTCGGCGCGCAGCACGAGCGTGTTGACGAAGCAGCCCATGGCGTCGTCGAGCGCGTCGTCGGGGCGTCCGGCCACGGGTACGCCGAGCGGCACGTCGGTCCCGCCGCCGAGGCGGCACAGCAGCACGGCGACGGCGGCCTGAAGGACCATGAACGGGGTCGTGCCGGTGGCCCTGGCCAGGGCGGCGACGCCCTCGTGGACCTCACCGGGCAGCCGCCGCCGCACGGTGCCGCCCCGGTAGGACGGGACGGCCGGGCGCGGCCGGTCGGCGGGCAGCGGCAGCTCGTCGGGGATCCCGGCGAGCGCCCGCCGCCAGTACTCCGCCGACGCCACGCCGTCCTGCCCGGCCCGCCACAGGGCGTAGTCGGCGTACTGGACCGGCGGCCGGTCCCACGCGGGCGCGCGGCCCTGCCGCCTGGCCTCGTACGCCGTGGCCAGGTCGCGCAGGAAGACCCCCTCCGACCACTGGTCGGAGGCGATGTGGTGGAAGACCGCCGACAGCGTGGCCGCCCCGCCGGGCAGGCGGAACAGGGTCGCCCGCAGCGGCGGCTCGGCGGCCAGGTCGAAGGCGTGCGCCTCGGCGCGGGCCAGCGCGGCGGGCAGCTCCCCGGCGGTGACCTCGGCCGTCTCGAACGGCGGGACGGCCTCGGTGACCCGCTGGTACGGCGTGCCGCCCTCGTCGGGGTAGACCGTGCGCAGGACCTCGTGCCGCGCGGTCACGTCGCCGAACGCGGCCCGCAGCGCGGCCTCCTCCACCCCCGGCCGCAGCCGCAACCGCAGCGGGATGTTGTAGACCGGGCTCGGGCCCTCCAGCTTGAACAGGAACCACAGCCGGCGCTGCGCGTCCGACAGCGGCACCCGCGACGGCCTGGCCGCCACGGCGATGGGCGTCGCGCCGCCTTCCACGGACCCACGGCCCAGGCGGGAGGTCAGCCGCGCCGCCGTACGCGACTCGAACAGGTCCCTGATCCCGACCGGCGCGCCGAGCAGTCTGCGCAGCCGGTTGACCGCGCGGGCGGCCAGCAGCGAATGCCCGCCGAGCCCGAAGAAGTCATCGCCGGGACCGATCCCCGGCACGCCGAGCAGGTCGGCGAACACCCCCCGCACGATCTCCTCGCGCTCGTCCCGCGTGGCCCTGCCCGCCGTGGTGCCCTGGGGCGCGGGCAGCGCGGCCCGGTCCAGCTTGCCGTGCACGTTGATCGGCAGCTCGTCCATCCGGACCACCGCCGGGACCATGTACGACGGCAGCCCCAGCGCCCCCGGATCGATCTCGGAGGCCGAGACGACGTAGGCCACCAGCCGGTCCTCCACCACGACCACCGCCGCCCGCGTGACGCCGGGCAGCGCGAGCAGCGCCGCCTCGACCTCGCCCGGCTCGATCCGGTAGCCGCGCAGCTTCACCTGGTCGTCGGCGCGGCCCAGGAACTCCACCGTGCCGTCGGACCGCCACCTGGCCACGTCGCCGGTGCGGTACATCCGGCCGCCTTCGCCGAAGGGGTCGGCGACGAACCGGGCGGCGGTCAGGCCCGGCCGGTTCAGGTAGCCCCTGGCGATCCCGGTCCCGGCCAGGTACAGCTCCCCGGGCACGCCGGGCGGGACCGGGCGCAGCCCGCCGTCCAGGACGTAGGCCCGGGTGTTGGCGATCGGCCGGCCGATCACCGGGTCCTCGCTCGCGGCCAGCCGCGCGCCGAACGCGTCCACGGTGAACTCCGTCGGCCCGTAGAAGTCGTGCGCCAGGAGCCCGGGGGTGCCGCGCAGCCGCCGCCACAGCGCCTTCGGCACGGCCTCGCCGCCGAGCAGCACGAGCCCGGGGACGTGCGGGCCCGACAGCAGCCCGTACTCCACGAGCTGCGCGGCGAACGACGGCGTCACGTCCAGCGTGTCGATCCGGTGCCGCCGCACCAGCTCGACCGTGGCCTCCGCGTCGCGCCGGGTCTCCTCGTCGAACAGGTGCAGCTCATGCCCGCACAGCAGCCACAGCAACTGCTCCCAGGAGGAGTCGAAGGAGAACGACGCGGTGTGCGCGGCGCGTAGCCTGCGGCCCCCGGCGGCGGCCACGGCGGCGGCGAAGATCGTGTCCCGGTGGTCGCGGTAGAGGTTCATCAGCCCGGCGTGCTCGATCTGCACGCCCTTGGGGCGGCCGGTCGAGCCGGAGGTGTAGATCACCGCCGCCCGGTGCCGGGGGTCTCTGGCCACCACGGGGTCGGACGCGTCCCCGTCGGCGGTGCCGGGCAGTTTGGTCAGGACCAGCAGCGGATCGGCGTCGGCGAGCATGAGCCGCCGCCGTTCCTCCGGGTGGTCCAGGTCCACCGGCAGGTACGCCGCGCCGGTCTTGAGTACCGCCAGCAGCGCGACCACCAGGTCGGCGGTGCGCGGCAGGGCGAGCGCGACCAGGCGTTCCGGCCCGGCCCCGAGCGCGATCAGGGCGTGCGCGACCCGGTTGGCGCGGCGGTTCAGCTCGGCGAAGGTCAGTGCGCCGTCACCGGTGACCAGCGCGGTGGCCTCCGGCGTCGCCCGCGCGGCGGCCTCGAACACGTCGGCCACGGTGCCGCCGGGCACGTCGGCGGCGGTGTCGATCCACTCGCCGAGCAGCCGTTCGCGTTCCCCGGGCAGCAGCACGCCGATCCGGCCTGCCGGATCGCCCGCGGCGATGCCCGCCAGGACCAGGGCCAGCCGGTCGGCGAGCGTCCGGGCGCGCTCGCGGTCGTACAGGTCCGCCCGGTACTCCAGCACCAGCCCGAGATCGTCGCCGCCCGCCCCGAGCACCGGGTCGCCCGCGGGCAGCGCGAGCAGGGTCAGCGCGTAGTGGGTGTAGCCCCGGTTGCCCGCGCCGGTGACCCGCAGGTCGCCGGACCGCGCGGTGCCCGCCGGGTAGTTCTCGAACACGAGCAGCGTGTCGAACAGCGGGTTCATCCCGGTGAGCGCCTGGATCTCGGCCAGTCCGAGGTACTGGTGGGCGAGCAGGCGGGCCTGCTCGGCCTGCACCCGGGCGAGCGCCGCCCCAACAGGCTCGCCCGGGGCGATCCGCACCCGCACCGGCACGGTGTTGCTGAACAGGCCGATCATGCCCTCCACGCCGTCCAGGTCGGCGGGGCGGCCGGAGACGGTCGCGCCGAACACGACGTCGTCGCGTCCGGTGAGCCGGGCCAGCAGCAGGCCCCAGGCGTACTGGAAGATCGTGTTCAGCGTCAGGCCGTGCGTGCGGGCCAGCTCCCGCAGGCCGTCCGCGACACCCTCGGGCAGGCGGACTCGCAGGTCGGCAGGGGCGGCCGGAGTGCGGGCCCGGCCGGCCCCGCCGAGCAGGGTGGGGGATTCCAGTCCGGCCAGCGCCGCCCGCCACGCCTCGGCGTCGGCCGTCCGGTCCCGCCCGGCGAGCCAGGCGAGGTAGCGCCGGTACGGCGGGGCGGCCTGCGCGGGCGGGCCGGACACCAGCTCGCGCACGATGAGCGGGGTGGACCAGCCGTCGGCCACCAGGTGATGGCTCACGATCAGCAGCCGGTGGCGGCCGGGGGCCAGTCGTACCAGGACACAGCGCACCAGCGGCGGCGCGGCCACGTCGAAGCGGTGGGCCAGTTCCTCGCGTTCCAGCTCGGCCAGGCGCTCGGGCGCGTCGCCCAGGTCCACCTCCCGCCAGGGCAGTTCCACCTGGGCGGGGACGACCTGCGCCGGGCGGTCCAGGTCGCCGGTCACGAACGCGGCGCGCAGCGCGTCGTGCCGGGCCAGCAGCGCCTCCATCCGGGCGCGCAGCGCCTCGGCGGGGCCTTCGACGTCCAGCCAGGTGAGCGAGGTGTAGACGTCGGTCTCGTCGTGGGCGGCGTGGAACAGCAGCCCTTCCTGGAGCGGCGACAGCGGCAGCACGTCCGCGGTGCCCGGCGGCAGGCGGTCGATCTGGTCCTGGGTGAGGGACACCAGCGGCAGGTCGGCGGGGATCAGCGCACCGGGGGCCGCGGCCACCTCGGCGAGCGCGGCGGCCCACCGCCCGGTGATGTGGGCGAGGTCGGCCGTCCCGTCCGGGGAGGCCCAGTGGACGGCCAGGCGCGGCCCGTCCGGCTCGTCGTGCAGGAAGGCGTTGACGGTGAGCGCGTACGGCGTGGCGGGCTCACCGGCCGCCGAGAAGGCGGCCCCGGCGGCGAACCGCCCCAGGTAGTTGAACAGGATCCGCGGCTCGGCGAGCCCGCCCAGCCTGCCGCGCAGGTGCCGCAGCACCCCGTAGCCGACGCCGCGCGACGGGACGCCGCGCACGGCCTCCTTGACCCGGCGCAGCACCTGGCCGGGGGTGTCCGCGCCGGTCAGATCCGCGCGCAGCGGGTGCTCGGCGGTGAACCAGCCGACCGTGCGGCTCAGGTCCAGCCGGTCGTCCAGGTCGCGGCCGTGTCCCTCGGCCTGGACCAGCAGGTCATCGCCGCCGACGGTCAGGGCCAGCGCGGCGAGCAGCAGTTCGTCCGGCCTGGCCCGGCAACGCGCGCCGGCGGCCAGCAGGTCGCGGGTGAGGCCGGCGGGGACGCTGGTGATCAGCGTGGCGTCCGGGTCCCCGGCCGCCGATGCGGGCAGCGGCGAGGCGGGCCGGTCGAGCAGCGCCGTCCAGTACGCCTCCTCGTCGGCGAAGTCCCGTTCGGCGAGCGTCCGCGCCCAGGTGCGCAGTGAGGTGCCGGACGGCTCCAGCGGCCGGTCCGCCAGCGCGGCGCGCAGGTCGGGCAGCAGGATCCGCCACGACACGCCGTCCACCACCAGGTGGTGGACGGTCACGGTGAGCCGTCCGGGTTCGAGGGTGAAGGCGGCCATCCGCCCGGCGGCCGGGTCGATCAGGCCGGGCGGGCCGATGAGGCCGGCCGGGCGCGTCTCGTGCGGCGGCGGGACCAGCAGCGACCAGTCGGGCAGCAGCCGGGCGCGCAGCGCGTCGTGGACAGACAGCAGCGCCCGCACCGCCCCGGCCAGGCGGTCCTCATCGAGGCCGGCCGGGACGTCCAGGGTGACCGAGTGCGTGTAGGCGGGCGGCGTGCGGCCGGGCCCGGCCGCCTCGCGCAGCCAGGCCACCGGCGGGGTCACCGGGACGACGCCCGTGCCGTCGTCGGCCTGGCGGGCGGGGACCGCCTCGGCGACGGACGCCAGCGCCGCCACCGTACGCCGCTCGAACACCTGCCTGGGCGTGATCAGCAGGCCCGCCTTGCGCGCCCTGCCGCACATCTGGATGGCCAGGATGCTGTCCCCGCCCAGCTCGAAGAAGTTGTCGTCGATGCCGACGCCGGGCAGGCCGAGGACTTCGGCGGCGACCCCGCACAGCGCGGCCTCCACCTCGTCGCGCGGCGCGCGGCCCCCGGCGGTGAACTCGGGGGCGGGCAGCGCGGCGCGGTCCAGCTTGCCGTGCGGGGTGAGCGGGAGGTCATCGAGCGCCACGACGGCGGCGGGCACCAGCGCGGCGGGCAGCCCGGCGGCGAGCGCGCCGCGCACCTCGGCGGGGTCGAGCCCGCCGCCGGTGACGTAGCCGACCAGCAGGCCGTCGCGCAGCGCCGCCGCCGCGCCGGTCACGCCGGGCACCCGGGCCAGGGCCGCCTCCACCTCGCCGAGTTCGATCCGGTGGCCGCGCACCTTCACCTGGTCGTCGGCGCGGCCGAGGTATTCCAGCGTGCCGTCCGGCCGCCGCCTGGCCAGGTCGCCGGTGCGGTACATGCGCGCGCCGGCCTGGTAGGGGTCGGCGGTGAAGCGCGCGGCGGTGAGCCCTGGGCGGTTCAGGTAGCCCCGGGCCAGGCCGGTCCCGGCCAGGTACAGCTCGCCGGTCACGCCGGGCGGCACCGGGGCGAGCCGCGCGTCCAGCACGTACGCGCGGGCCCCGGTCACCGGGCGGCCGATGACGGGGGCGGGGGCGTCCGCCAGATCGGCGGTCAGGGCGTCCACGGTGAACTCGGTCGGGCCGTACACGTTGCGCGCGGCCAGCCCGGGGATCTCGCGCAGCCGCCGCCACAGCCCCGGGGGGACGGCCTCGCCGCCGAGCAGGACCAGCCCCGGCCGCCCCGGGCCTTCCAGCGCACTGGCCTCGGCCAGGCGGACGGCCAGCGAGGGCGTCACGTCGATCACGTCCACGCCGGTGTAGCAGGCGGGGTCGCGGCGCTGGTGCTCGTCCAGGACGACCAGTTCGTGCCCCGACACCAGCCACAGGAACGGCTCCCAGGCCGAGTCGAAGGACAGCGCGTAGGAGTGCGCCACCCTGCGCCGCCCGCCGGTGGCGTGCAGCCCGGCGTTGTGATGCCGCCACAGGGCCGACAGCGAGCCGTGAGTGACGGCGACCGCCTTCGGCGTACCGGTGGACCCGGAGGTGTAGAGCACGTACGCCAGCGAGGCGGCCGACGGCTCCACGAGCGGCGGAGCGGGTACGCCCCCGGCGGCGTCCGCGAGCGGTACCCCGGCCCGGTCGGCGGTCGGCGCGACCCCGGCGTCGGCCTCGGTGAGCGTGCCGGGTGTGACGACCAGTACGGGCGCGGCGTCGGCGAGCAGGACCGCCCGGCGGTCGGCGGGCAGGTCCTCGGTCAGCGCGAGCTGGGCCGCGCCCGACTTCAGCGCGGCGAGCTGCGCGACGATCATGCCGGTGCCGCGCGGCAGGTCCAGCGCCACGACCCGCTCGGGGGCCGCGCCCCGTTGGGCCAGCAGCCCGGCCAGCCGGTCGGAGGTCTCGTCCAGTTCGGCGAAGGTCAGCGCGCCTTCGCCGTCGCGCACCGCCACCGCGTCGGGGGTCAGCCGGGCCTGCGCGCGGAACGCCGCCGCGATCGAAGGCCCGGGGACGGCCTCCCCGCCCGAGGCGTCCGCGATGGCCCGCTCCCGCTCTGCGGCGGTGGCCACCGGGACGCCGGCCAGCGGCCGGGCGGGGTCGGCCGCGAGCGCGGCGGCGAACGCCGCGAACCGCTCGCCGTGCGCGGCCAGGCCCTCCTCGGAGCAGGTGCCCGCGTTGCCGTCCAGTTCCAGGGTCAGTTCGTCGCCCGGGGACTTGTAGAAGGAGAACTCCACGTCGTCCACCGGCCCCGCGGCCAGGTTGCGCAGCACGCCGGGCACGCCCGCGAACGACAGCCCGTAGTCGAACGCCTTGACGTTGACCGAAGGGCCGTGCAGCCGCCGCCCCGGCTCGGTGCGGCCCAGGTCGCGCTGGAGGTCTTCGCCGCGGTAGTGCTGGTGGGCGCGGGCGGCGGTGATCTCGGCGGCGGCCCGGCGTACCAGCACCGACAGGGTGTCGCCGGGACCGGCGGCGAGCCGCAGCGGCAGCACGTTGACCGCCATGCCCGGCGAGCGCATCGCCGGGCCGCCGAACCGCCCGGCGAACGGCATGCCGAGCACGATGTCGGTCAGTCCGGTCATCCGGTGCACATAGGCCGCGGTGACCGCGGTGACCGCGTCGGCCCAGGTCCCGCCCGCCTCCTTGGCCAGGCGCAGCAGCGCGTCGCCGGGCAGGGCGATGGTGTGCCGGACGAAGCCGTAGGCCGGTTCGCCCGGCGCGAGCACCGGGACCTGCGGTGCCCCGGCCAGTTTCGCGGCCCACCACTCACGGTCGCGCTCGTACCGCTCCGACGCCCGGTACTCCCGCTCCTGCCCGAGGATCGCGGACAGCGGCCCGAACGGGCCGTCGCCGGGGTCGCGCCCGGCGGCCAGGGCGGTGTAGACGTCCGCCGTCCGCTTGGCGATCATCGCGACGGTGTAGCCGTCCACCACGATGTGGTGGTAGCGCATGTACCACAGCCAGGTCTCCGGCCCGGTCCGGTAGAGGGCCCCGGCGAACAGCGGCCCCTCGATCGGGTCCACCGGCCGGGCCATGTCGTCCCGCATGGCCGCGAGGGCCTGCCCGCGCGGGCGCTCCAGCACCGGCAGCGGCCATTCGCCGCGGCCGGTTTCGAGCGCCTGCCAGGGCCCGCCGGGGGCGTCCATGATCCGTACGTGCAGCGCCTGCGCCTCGCCCACGGCGGTCCGTACCGCGCGCTCGAACCGGGCCGGGTCCAGGGGCCCGGTGAGTTCGACGTAGTGGCCGACGTTGTAGCCGGGGTCGGCCGGGTCGAGCCGCTGGGCGTACCAGACGCCGAGCTGGGCGCCGGTGAGCGGGAGCACATCGGGGGAGGGGGACAACGGGGACCTCTTCCTGCTGTTCCTGCTGCGGGGCCGGGGCCGGGGCCGGGGCTAGGCGCGGGCGGCCGTCGTCATCGGGCGGTCTCCTGCCGCTCGCCGATGAGCCGGTACCACTCCGACAGGGTGGGCCGCTCGGCCAGCTCCTCGAAGGTGGTGTCGACCCCGGCCTCGCGCCAGCGTTCGACCAGGGTCATCACCCGGATCGAGTCGAGGCCGTGGTCGAGCAGGTCCTCGTCCTCGGGGATGTCGGCGGCGGGTGCGGACAGCACTTCGGCCACGTCCTCGCGGACGCGTTCAGGGCTCAACGACACGTTCGATCGCCACCTTCTCGGACCGGAAAGAATGGAGTTTAAGTAAGGCAAGGCTTACCTAAGATTCACCGGACCGGCCGCGAAGTCAAGAGGTGAAATCTTGTGAAGCAGGACACTTTGTCCGGGGGTTGACAGCGGCGGCTAATCGCTAAAGATTAGGTGTGCCTTACCTTAGTTGATCAATGGCCATGAGTCGGCCACCGCCGGCGGCGCAGGCCGTTCCCTCAAGACCCCCGAAAGGGTCAGACCTTGACCATCTCCTATGAGCCGGTCACCGCGTCCGAACTGCTCGGCGAGTATCGCCCCGGTCGTTCCTCGTTGTTCTCCTCGCCGCAGCACACCCTGCTCGCGCAGGGCGTCGGCGACGTCGTCGGCCCGGCCGGCACGTTGCGGGCACTGGAAGAGCAGGTGCGGGACGCGGGCAGGCTCGTCCTCGGCGCAGTGCCGTTCGACGACCCCGCCTCCGCCCATCTGGTGATGCCCGAGCGGGTCCGGTGGGCCGATCCGTTCATCGCCCGGCCGGTCGCCCCGGACGTCCCGCCGCGGCCGTGGCGGATCACTCCCGTCCCCGGCCCCGACGCCCACCTCGCGGGTGTACGGCGGGCCCTGCGCCTGCTGGACCAGGGCCGGCTGGACAAGGTCGTGCTGGCCCGATCACTGGAACTGTCCCACCCCGACCCGCCGGACGTCACCACGATGGTGGAACGCCTGGCCGCCCGCGACCCCGACGGGCACATCTTCGCCGTCCCGCTGCCCGGCCGCCGCACGCTGGTCGGCGCGAGCCCGGAACTGCTGGTCTCGCGCAGCGGGCCGATCGTCGTGGCCGGGCCGATGGCGGGCTCGGCCGCGCGCAGCGCCGACCCCGCCGAGGACCGGCGCCGCGCCGCGGCCCTGCTCTGCTCGGCCAAGGACCAGCGCGAACACGCCCTGGTCACCCAGGCGGTGGCCGACGCCCTGGCGCCGTTCTGCCGGGCCTTGAGCGTGCCCGACGAGCCCTCGCTGAGCTGCACCTCGACCATGTGGCACCTGTCCAGCCGGATCACCGGACGGCTCGCCGACCCCGAAACCACCGCGCTCGGCCTGGCCGTGGCCATGCACCCCACGCCCGCGGTGTGCGGCACCCCGACCGCCGACGCCCGCGCCGCCATCGCCGAGATCGAGCCCTTCGACCGCGGCTTCTACACCGGCATGGTGGGCTGGTGCGACGCGTCGGGCGACGGCGAGTGGGCGGTCACCATCCGCTGCGCCGAACTGAGCCAGGACGGGATACGGCTGTTCGCGGGCGGCGGCATCGTGCCCGGCTCCGTGCCCGAGGACGAACTGGCCGAGACCACCGCCAAGTTCCGCACCCTGATGGACGCCCTCGGCCTCGACGAACGGGCCGCCCTCGCCGTCTCCGCGGGGGAGTGAGGGGACCGCGATGGACGTCGTTCCCTACCCGCCGGAGTTCGCCGCCAGGTACCGCGCCGCCGGGTACTGGCGCGGGGAGACCTTCGGCGGGATGCTCCGCGACCTCGCCGCCGCGCACGGCGAGCGGACCGCCCTCGTCGGCGACGGCGAACGGTGGAGCTACCGGCGGCTCGACGAGCGCGCCGACCGGCTCGCCGCCGGGCTGACCCGCCTCGGGGTACGCCCCGGCGACCGGGTCGTGGTCCACCTGCCCAACCGGCCGTCGTTCTACGAGGTGTGCTTCGCCCTGTTCCGGATCGGGGCGCTGCCGGTCTTCGCGCTGCCCGCCCACCGGGCGGCGGAGATCGGCTACTTCTGCGAGTTCACCGAGGCCGTGGCCTACATCGCGCCCGGCACGCACGCCGGGTTCGACCACAGGGAACTGGCCGCCGGGCTGAAGGTGCCCAACGTGCTCGTGGACGGCGACCCCGGGCCGTACCTCGCCCTGGACGAACTCCGCGCCGCCGACCCCCTCCCGCCCGCCCCCGGCCCCGAACCCGCCGACGTCGCCTTCCTGCAGCTTTCCGGCGGGAGCACCGGCGTGCCCAAACTGATCCCGCGGACCCACGACGACTACATCTACAGCTTCCGGGCCAGCGCCGAGATCTGCGGCCTGTCCGAGCGGTCGGTGTACCTGTGCGCGCTGCCCGCCGCGCACAACTTCCCGATGAGCTCGCCCGGCGTGTTCGGCACCATGGCGGCGGGCGGCACCTCGGTCCTGGCCCCGAACCCCGCGCCCGACGTCTGCTTCCCGCTGATCGAGAGCGAGCGGGTGACGATCACCGGCCTGGTGCCGCCGATGGCGCTGCTGTGGGCGGACGCCGCCGGGCGCACCCGGCACGACCTGTCCAGCCTGGAGATCCTCCAGGTGGGCGGGGCCAAGTTCACCGAGGAGGCGGCCCGCAGGGTCGGCGGGGTGTTCGACTGCGTCCTGCAGCAGGTGTTCGGCATGGCCGAGGGGCTGGTCAACTACACCCGGCCGGACGACCCCCCGGAGATCACCCTCACCACGCAGGGCCGCCCGATCTCGCCGGACGACGAGATCCGCGTCGTGGACGACCAGGACGCCCCGGTACCCGACGGCGAGCCCGGCCACCTGCTCACCCGCGGTCCGTACACCATCCGCGGCTACTACCGCGCCGCCGAGCACAACGCGGTGGCCTTCACCACCGACGGCTTCTACCGGACCGGCGACATCGTCCGGGTCACCCCGGCCGGGTACCTGGTCGTGGAGGGGCGCGCCAAGGACCAGATCAACCGGGGCGGGGAGAAGATCGCCGCCGCGGAGGTCGAGAACCACCTGCTCGCCCACCCCGCCGTGCACGACGCCTCGGTGGTGGCCGTCCCCGACGACTACCTCGGCGAACGCACCCGCGCCCACATCGTGGCCCGCGCCGCGGTCACCGGCGCCGAACTCCGCGCGTTCCTGCGCGAGCGCGGCCTGGCCGGTTACAAGATCCCCGACCAGTTCGCGTTCGCCGAGACCCTGCCCGCCACCGCCGTCGGCAAGGTCAGCAAGCGCCACCTTCGCGAAAGGACATGACCCACCATGGCAATCCCGGCGATCGCCCCCTATCCGATGCCGGCCGAGACCCCCGCCAACCGCGTGGCCTGGGAACCCGACGCCGGTCGCGCCGTCCTGCTGATCCACGACATGCAGAACTACTTCCTGCGCGCCTTCACGCCCGGGGCCTCGCCGCTGGTGGAGCTGATGGCCAACGCGCTGGCGCTGCGCGAGCTGTGCGGGGGCCTCGGCGTGCCGGTGGTCTACTCCGCGCAGCCCGGCGGGCAGAGTTCCGAGCAGCGCGGCCTGCTGCTGGACTTCTGGGGCGACGGCATCGGCCCCGACCCCGAGGACGCCGCGATCGTGGCGGAGCTGGCCCCGCGCCCGGGTGACGTCCTGCTCACCAAGTGGCGCTACAGCGCCTACCAGCGCACCGGCCTGGCCGAGCTGATGACCGAGCTGGGCCGCGACCAGCTCATCGTGTGCGGCGTGTACGCCCACATCGGCGTGCTGATGACGGCGTGCGAGGCGTTCATGCGGGACGTGCGGCCCTTCGTGGTGGCCGACGCGGTGGCCGACTTCTCCCCGGAACATCACGAGATGGCGCTGGAGTACGCCGCGCAGCGCTGCGCGGTCACCACCACCACGGCCCGGATCTCCCGCGCCCTGGCCGGCGCGGTGGCCGGGGTCTGAGCCGCTTGGCGGCGCGCTAGCCGCGCAGCGCGGCGGTGACGGTGTCGAAGACCCGCTGGCTCAGCCCGCTGAGCGCGCCGACCGCCTCGCTGCGCCGGCGCGCGCGGGTGGCCAGCTCGACCGGGCCGGACTGGCCCGCGGCCGGGGCGGACAGGGCGAGGCTTTCCAGGCGGAGCAGCGGCAGCGCCTCCGCGGTGGCCTCGTAGGTGCGGCAGATCAGCCGCAGCTCCTCCTCCTGGGCGCGGGAGACCACCGGCCGGTGGCCGCTGGCGAGCTGCACGTTCTGGATGTAGTCGGCGACCCGGGAGCGGAAGGTCTCCACCAGCTTGCGCAGCAGGATGGCCACGCCGACCGCCTCGAACAGCTCGCGGGAGGCCAGCCGCCTGCGCAGCCGGGTGCCCGCGCTGCCCGGGTCGGCGAAGGCCGCGCGCAGCTCGGCGTCGATGCCGCCGAGCGTGCTCACCGCGACCAGCGCGCGGTCGAAGTGCTCGGCCACCCGGGGCGGCAGCAGCCGTTCGGCGGCGGTGTCCTCGTCGTGCCCGGACTGCGGCGCGGCGATGGAGGACTGCAGGCTGCCCACGCTGCCGCTGAGCGCCTCCAGCATGCTCTGCGTGGCCGACTGCTGCAGGCTGAGGCGTTCGAGATTGCGGCTCAGGCTCTCCAGGGTGTAGCCGCGTTCGCTGCGGTCGAGCCGGCGTACCGCGTTGTGCATCACCGCGCGGAAGTCGGCGCCGAACCGGCTCTCGTCGAAGACCAGCGGCTGCCGCCCGATCAGGTGCGAGACCTCGCCCTGGAGGGTCGCCGAGACGTATCCGTTGACGACCACGATGACCTCGGCGGACGGCGTCGCCACCCGCACCGCCTCGATCTGCCCGCGCAGCGCGTCCACGTCCTCGGCGCGCAGCAGTGAGCGGCCGATCAGCACGGCCACGCCCGCGCCGCCCTCGCCGCGGGAGATCCAGAAGTCGACCGTGGTGTTCTCGCCCAGCATCACCTCGGCATGGAAGTCCCAGCCGCCGGCCTCGATCAGCCGGCGGATCGTCCCGGCGACGTAGTCGAGCCCGGCGCGCTCGTAGTGCCGCCGTACGGCCGAGCGCACGATGGCCGGAGTGATCGTGGCCGATCCCTCCTCCTCGGCGAGGTCGGCCGCGCGCCGGTAGAGGGTGAGGCTCATCCGGGGCAGGCCGCCGCTGAGCGAGCGGATGTAGCCCGCGATGTCCAGCGAGACGTCCGGCTGGCCGGGGCGGCGCCGCCTGCTCAGCAGCTCAAGGGTCTCCTCGGGGGTGAACGGGTCCAGCCGGGCGACGCCGATCCGCTGGTGGATGCTCTGCGGCAGCTTGGACAGGCTCTCCGGCATGCCGCAGAACACCAGCAGGCCGCCGACGCTGATGAAGACCTTGATGAGCTGCTCGAAGGCGTTGACCGCGCTGACGTTCCACTCGCCGGGGTGGCCGAGCAGCTTCTCGTACTCGTCGATGATGAGCACGACCCGGCGGTTCTTCCTGCTGTAGAGGAAGGTCAGCACGCTGAGCGCGTCGTAGGCGTCGAGGTCGCTGGAGATCCGGTCGTGCACGCCGAGGGCGCGCAGCTCCTCTCCGGGGGGCTCCCCGCTCAGCCACTCCCACACCGCGTCGGCGTACTCGTCGGTGGCCAGCAGCGCGAGCGCCCGCCCGAACTTCGCGTACTCGACCTCGGTGCGCAACCGGCGTTTCAGGTCGGCCTGGAGGGCGGGCGCGGACAGGTGGAGGCTGGCGACGACCTTCTCCGGGTCGATGGCGCGCTCCCGCAGCCCGGCGGCGACCTCGCGGAAGATCTGTATCTCGTCGAGCGAGCTGGCCACGACCTCGGAGAAGTAGTCGGTCACCAGGTCGCGGACGTCGGCCTTGCCGAGCATGTCCAAGATGGTGTTGCGGTAGAGGTAGCTGAAGCGCCGCTGTGAGGCGTCGATGGCCAGGACCTTGGACTCCGCCCCCGGCACCTCCGCCGCCGTCTCCTTGATCCGGATCGCCAGGTGGGTCTTGCCGCTGCCGTAGCCGCCCACGATGGCCATGGCCCGACCCGCCTCGGCGGGGGAGGTGGGCGGCGGGCCGCTCAGGTAGGCCGCGACGTACTGGAGAGCGCTTCGGACCGCGGGGGTCGCCACGGTCAGGTCGTGCAGGCTCTCCTGGTCGGCGAGGCGGGTGGTGAAGGTGACCGGCAGGAGCATGTGCCCACCTTCGCCTTCGCCTCCGGACGTCCTCATGCCTCGTCCTCCCGTGGTGTCCGCACCAGATGGTTCCAGGAGATTATCCTCTTGTACAACACCCGATGGAAAAAGGCTTCATCTACCTTCTCGACATTCTCTTCTATCGCGGTGTCGATAAGGATCTTGAAGAGGTTGTCGAAAACCCGGATGACCGGCTCCGGCATATAGCTCATGTTCTTGATGATGTAGTTGAGGGTGGGCGCCGGGATGTCGGGAAATCCGTGCGGCAGGTCGGTGCGTTCCCAGCGGGAGCGCACGAACTCCGCGACGTCGCCGTCCTGGAGCAGGCCGACCCTGGCGAAGAAGGTCGTGCGGTTCTGCGCGGTGCCGACGACCGAGTCGAACGTGGGCTTGGTGATGTCGTCGCCCTCGATCAGGAAGGTCACCCGCGGCCAGGCCGCCGCGACGAACTCCTTGACCCAGACGAGCGGGATCTGCGGCGGCAGGATCACCACCACCACGGCGGCCCGCTTCTGCAGGGTGGAACGCAGCTTGAAGAAGCCGTTCTTGAAGGTGTGGCCCTCCAGCTCCGACCATTCATCGTCGCTCAGCCACAGGCCGTTATCGTCCACCGCCACTTGTGCCAGGGTGTCGTTGTAAACATCCTGGCAGAAGGCGGTCAAAGCGGCCTCGGAATGATCGGATGGCACCGGGGAACCGCTGAGATCGACGGTTCTTACCGCGGAATCGGTTAATTCGCCCCTATCGTCGGACTCCTGCGGGGGATTGCGGAGAATGTGATAGACGCAATGTTCGATGAAACTCGTCTTCCCGGCGCCGGCGCGGCCGGCGACGTACACCACCTGGCCGCGCAGCGGCCGGCGGTCGCGCTCCTTGAGCATCTCGGTGAACCGGAGGTACTGGCGGCGGGTGTCGTCCAGGAAGATGAACAGGTCCTTGCGCACCTGCATCTGCCAGATCCGCAGCGGTGCGTCCCGCGCGCTGCCCGCCTCGCCCGTCGGATGGAACGGGTTGCACCACTCGCGGGTCATGACGCGGCGCCCGGGGTGGCGGGCCGCCGCATCGCCGAGTGCCGCAGCCAGGGCCTTCTGAGCCGGACCGCCATCGCCGCCGTCCGGGCGGTGAAGGCGGCGGCGCTCGCGGCCTCCCGCCTGGCGATCTCGGCCCGCAGTTCCATCGGCACCTTCCTCCAGTCGTTCTCCGAGCGGGCGGTCAGCCCGCCGAGCATGGCCAGCAGCCGCGCCGGCTCGGTCCAGGAGGGGCGGGCCAGCGCGGCGTTGCCGATCTTGGCGGCCAGCGTCTCGCGGGCCGACTCCAGCGCGGCGACGTCGGCATCGCCGCGCCGCCAGCCCACCAGGAAGACCGCGTGCGCGGCGGCGAACACGGTGGCGGCGTCGAACAGCTCGTTCCCGGTCTGGGCCCCCGCCCCGGCGGCGGCCCGCCACTCGGTGGTGGCCAGGGTCAGCAGCGCGCCCGCGATGACGGGGATGAGCACCGACAGCATCGCGGCGAGCGGCCCGGGGCTCTCCGGCTCGCGCAGGTCCGGGTCGGCCGCGGCCAGCGCCCGGCACGCCCGGTCGAAGTCGCCGGGGCGCAGCGTCCGCCACCGCTCCAGGGTGAGCGGCCGCCCGGCCAGCCGTACCTCCTCCGGTGCGGACCCGGGGGAGACCAGCCCGAGGGTGGTCGCGGCGGCGGCGAGGTCGGCCCGCTGCCGCGCGGCGAGACAGTAGACCAGTAGCCGGTCGGCCTCGTCGGGATCGTCGGAGCCGGCGTGCGCGGGCGCGGCGAGGACCAGGATGAGCAGCATGAGCACCATCGGCCCCGATGTGCCCAGCCGTCGCATGCCACCGCCTTCTGAACCGCCGTGCAGCCGCCGCCTCCAGAAGAAAAGATATCCCCCCGGTCGGCATTTGTGGTGGAATCTTGAGCCGTGCTATAAGGTTGTGATCCGCGGCTAATTGTGAATCTTTTTCAGATGATCTGCCGCGGCCCGCGGACGCCCGCGCCGCGCCCCGGGAACGGCCTCCGCGCAGGTGGGGGCCCCGGTGGGCGCGACGCTCGCTGCGTCGTTAATGGTGGGCAACGCTATTCATGAGGCGATAAGTCGCTTTTATTGCTCCTGGTGGCCGGACACGATCCGCTTCGCCGGGCCCCACACCGATTCGTCGTCGAACGCCTTCTCGAACACGGCGTGATAGGTGTCCACCGCCGCCGCCACCGGCTCGATCCAGCGCTCTTCCATGCCCGTGCGGTCGAGCGCGAAGCGCACCCAGTGCCGCAGCGCCTCGGGCAGCCGCTCGCGCTGTGCCGCGTCGAGCATCACCTTGCGCGGCAGGAAGTCGGCCAGGAACAACGCCACCCTGCCGGGGCTCCACGCGAGCGGCCCGGGGCGGATGTAGCCGTCGCCGTAGTCGAGGAACAGGCTCGCCAGGGAGTGCGTCACGTCGTCGTCGGGCAGGCCGCTGTGCCGGACGAACTCCGCGGCCAGCTCCTCCCGCTCGGCGGCGGGGGTGGGCGACCAGTCGGGCCAGGCGGGCAGGTGGGCGCGTCCGCGCGTCCAGGCCAGGGCCCGCAGCTCGGCGTAACCGCCCTCCTCCTGGTGCGGCCAGGCCATGTCGGTCTCCCGCATCGCCAGGGCCAGCTCCGCCAGCACGGCGGACGGGTCCGCGGGGTGTACCGGCATCGGCGGGTCGTCCGGGCCGCGCAGCCGCTCCCACTCCTCGTGCGCCCCCGGCTCCACCAGCCGCAGCGCGGCGATCACCGGCTCGGCCTCGTCCACGATGACGGCCATCAGCGTGTGCGGGCGCGGCTCCGCGTCGTACTCGACGAACAGCACCCGCTCACGCCGCCAGACGTCGGTGCCCCGGTACGCGCCGGTCGGCTCCCAGCCTGGCGCGTCCGCCCACCCGGGCCGCGGCTGGGACGCCGACAGGATGTCGGTCGCCTGGGCCAGCATCTCCCGCTCGCTCGCGGGCGCGACGCGCGCGAGCGCGGCCACGGCCGCCATCGCCGGAACCGAGGGCCGGGCCGTCGCCCGCCCCGCGACCTCGGTGCAGATCAGATGCTCCGGCTCGGTCTCGCCGGGCGGCGCGGCCAGCCACACCTCGCCCAGGTGACCGCTCGCCCAGACCTCCGCGGCCAGCGCGTCGGCGTCGTCCCCGGCCAGGCCGCGAGCGTCGAGCACGATCTGTTCCGACAGCCGCAACCGGGCCACGGTGCGCTGTGGTCGTCTCTGTCTGCCTCGCCCCTTCGGGCGTCCGCGGCTTTTGGGACTCATACTCCGAGTCCATCACATCGCGGGCCCCGTCAGGGGAAGGCCCGCGCAGACCGATGGGTTCAGTCGCCCATCCGCGGGTTGGCCAGCGCGGTGACCACGCAGTGGCCGATCGGCCCGGACTCGTCGTGCACCACACAGACCCCGGTCGAGACGCCCTCCTCGCTCAGCCGGCCGGTGACCTCCAGGCCGACCAGCTCGCCGAGCGGCGGCCTGCTGAGGGTGAGGGTGTAGTCGGCGTTGATGTAGTACAGCCCTTCGGGGCCGAAGTTGCTGAGCGGACTGGCGAAGTCGGCGGCCAGCGCGGCGCGTATCAGCGGCGTGACCGGCTCGCCCGCCACCAGGGGGTGGATCTCGCGCGTCCAGGCCACCCGGCGGGCGTCGCCGTCGCCGTCGGTGCCGAGCCGCCAGTGCAGGTCGAACGGCGGACGCCAGCCGATCAGCCGCCCCGGCCCCGCGTTCATGGCCGCAGGGGGCGGCATCTCCAGGGGCGGTACGACGGCGACCTCGCCGGGCATCGTCCCGCCACCGCGCAGCAGTACGACCGAGGCCCGCCCGATCGCGCCCTGCGCCGAGGCGATCTCCACGTCCACGACCCGGATCCGGCGGCCGTCGCGCACCGTGCGCGACTCCACCCGCAGCGGGACCAGCGGCGAGCCGCGGAACAGATCGACCGTGACGCGCGCCACCCGCAGGCCCTCCGTGACATGCCCGCGCTCCACGCCCCGGGCCGCGAGCCCGCCGATCAGCCTCCCGTGCAGCATGTCGGCCGACCAGGGGCTCTGCGCGGCCGGGGAGGGGATCAACTCTCCGTCGCGCTCGGTGAAGAACGCCGGGGGCTGCTCGGTCTGCGTCACGCGCCTCATCTTCTCCGCTAGGTTCCGGGCTACCGGAATCCTAGAACAACGCTCTGGGCGCCGCCCTCCGGCCTGGCTCCGTGCAATATCCGGCGAACACGTACTATCGTGACCAGCATGCAGAATCTCCCCGAGCGCGGCGACAGGTCGTCGCAGGTGCGCGCCTCCGACAGCAACAGGGAGCAGGTGGCCGCGATGCTCGGCGAGGCCATGGCCACCGGGCAGTTGAGCCACGACGAATACTCCGAACGCCTGGACAGCCTCTACACCGCCAAGACGCTCGGCGAGCTCGAACTCCTCACCCGCGACCTCCAGCCCGGCGGGCGACCCGCCCCGATGCCGGCCCCCGGCGGCGCGCCCTTCTCCTACGCCCCGGCGAGCGACACCGACCAGGACAACGTGGTCGCCGTCTTCGGCGGCGCCCACCGCAAGGGCAACTGGCGCGTGCGCCGCCGCCTGCTCTGCACGGCCATCTTCGGCGGCATCGAACTCGACCTCAGCGAGGCGACCTTCGAGTCCCGCGAGGTCGAACTCCGCATCTTCGCCCTCTTCGGCGGCGTCGAGATCCGCGTCCCCGAGGGCGTCGAGGTCCGCTCCGAGGGCAGCGGCATCTTCGGCGGCTTCGACGTCCGCGGCTCCTCCCACCCCGACCCCTCCGCCCCCGTCCTCACCGTCAGGGGCCTCGCCCTCTTCGGCGGCGTCGGCGGCCGCCCCCGCAAACGCAAGAACCGCTCCTAGAGCGGCCCGGAGGGGGGTTCCTCGGGGTCGGGGGCGTCTTCCGGGGGTGGGGTGAGGTCGACGATCTCGATGAGGCCGGATGGGGGGACGATGGCGGCGACGTCGTCCATGGTCGCGCAGTAGGCGATGAAGTAGCCGTCCTTGCTCAGCCGGTACACCTCACGGCCGTTCAAGATCGTTGTTTCGATCTCGACGCCGTTCTCGCCTGCCCAGCGTCTTGTAGCCACGCGCGTTCCCTCGTCCCACTGCTCATTGGGGTTCGCGGATAAAGAATCCTATTTGTAGCGACAATTAACCTTATATGGGATATTTCGTGATGGCCAGGACTGCCAGGCCGCCCGTGTCAACCGGGTGGTCCAGGGCAGGGGCAGATCATGAGCGAATGGATCCTGGTGGCGACCGACGGGTCGGAGCCCGCGTCGGCGGCGGTGCGGTGGGCGGCGGACGAGGCGGCGCTCTGGGGGCGTGGGCTGCGGGTGTTGCACGTGGTGGGGCCGCAGGGTCTTGCCGCGCCGTACGCCGAGGTCGCCGGGCTCGCGGACGCGCTGTCCGAGGAGGCGGCGAACATCCTGCGCGACGCCGAGCGGGCCGTACGGGAGCGCGCTCCCGGCGTGGAGGTGACGAGCGAGGCCCTGTCCGGCCCGGCCTCGCCCATCCTGCTGGAGGAGGCCGCGAGGGCGAGCGAGATCGTGATCGGCAGCCGCGGCCGGGGCGGCCTGACCGGGCTGCTGCTCGGCTCGGTGAGCCTGAGTGTGACGGCCAACGCCGAGATCCCGGTGGTCGTGGTACGCGAGCCGCCGGGTCCGCCCACCGGTGAGATCGTGGTGGGCTTCGACCTGTCCCCGCATTCGGAGGTGTCCTTCGCGTACGCCGCGGAGCAGGCCCGAAAGCGGGGGGCGCGGGTGCGTGTGGTGCACGCCTGGCAGCCGCCCGTCTCGCCCGCCCTGATGACCTACTACCCGGACGTCAGCGAATCGGCGCTGGAGGCCGAGATCACGGTGGTGCAGAAGGTGGTCGCCGAATGGCGGGCCCGCCACCCCGACCTGGAGATCGTGGAAACGGTGACCGGCGGGCACCCGGTGACGGCCATCTCGGCGGCGGCGGAGTCGGCCGACCTGGTCGTGGTGGGCGCGCGCAGGCGGGGCGAGGTGGCCCGAGCCGTACTCGGCTCCATCGGCCACGGCGTCCTCCACAACGTCTCCCGCCCCGTGGCCGTGGTCCGCTGACCCCACCGGGCCCCGGCCCGCCGTGTCTAGGGGGTGGGCGGGGGAGTGGTGACGGCGTTGAGGATGCGGGTGGTGGAGCGGCCGGGGATGGCGGTGAGCTCCCAGCATTCGGCGGCGAGGACGTCGGCGGCCGCGCAGCGGCCTTCGGCGTGGGGGTCGCCGGCGGTGTGGGCCAGGGCGCCCGGGTGCATCGGGGCGAAGAGTCTGATGTACTCGGCGGGCTTGTTCAGCTCGGGCGGCCCGGTGACGATGAACACGCCGTCCACGAAGCGCAGCGCCGCCAGCACTTCAGCGCGCTCGGCGGCGGTGTGCAGCGGCCGGTCAGGGCCCTTCCAGTAGGACACCCTGGCGTCGTCCTCCACGCCGACCAGCAGCGGCAGCCCGCGATCGCGCACCGCGCGCAGGAAGCGGACATGGCCAACGTGCAAGATGTCGAAGGCGCCCGTGACCACGGCCGCCCCCGGTTGGTCGTACGGCATCACCCAGACCGCTTCCAGCCTGCTCACGACGCGTATCCCCTTCTCGCCGCGGCCCGCGCGCGGCGCGGACCCCGCCACTTCGCGGACACTCGCAGACTAGCGTTCGCCCGAGGGCGTCCGGTCCGCCGGTACCCGCGATCGCCCGGCCCTCGCGCGCCCGGCTAACCTCCCGGTGATCGTATTCCTACTTTCCGGTGACATCGAGCCCGCGGGGCCCGGCGTCCATAGGAGGACGGCTCCCCGTACGGCGGGGGCGATCGGGAGGGTCACGATGGACGGCGGAAACGAAACGCACGAGGACACCGGGAAGGACATCGACGACAGGATGTTCCGCCTGGCCGGGACCGCCGACCAGGTCGCCAGGGCACGCCGCCTGGTGTCCCGCGCGCTGGGCGTGGACCACCCGCTGCACGACGACTGCGTCCTGCTCACCAGCGAGGTCGCCACCAACGCGGTCGTCCACTCCGACTCCGGCCGGGGCGGGACGTTCACCCTCAGGGTCAGCTACTCCGCCGGTACCGTCCGGGTCTGCGTCCAGGACGACGGCTCCCTCGCCCCGCCCTGCACCTGCGGGGCCGCCCACGCCGCCGCGCATGCCATCGGGGGCCGCGGGCTGCCGCTGCTGGACACGCTGGCCCGCAGGTGGGGCGTGATCCGCGAGGCGGGCGCGAACCGGGTGTGGTTCGAGCTGGCCCTCGACCTGGCCTGTGTCTCCGCCGCGCCGCCGAACGGCCGGCTGTACCGCGGCTAGCCCTGCGGGACGTCCAGCCGGCACAGCCCTTCGGCCAGGACCTTGGTGGTCAGCCTGGTCCGGCTGTCGCAGCCGAGCTTGGCGAAGATGTGCTCCAGGTGCGTGGTGACGGTCCGCACGCTGAGCACCAGGGTGGCGGCGATCTGCGGGTTGGAGTCGCCGCTGGCGACCCGGGTGAGCACGTCCACCTCCCGGCCGGTCAGGTCGTACGGCAGGGCGCAGGGCCGCTCGGCGATCAGCGCCCCCTGGATCGCGCCCTGGAAGCCCACCCCCGCCCGCATCAGCCGCACCTCGCGCCACCGGCCCTCGGCGTCCGGCCACAGGCCGCGCCTGCTCAGCTCCCGTGAGTCGATGAACTCCCTGGCCAGCGCGGCCATCCCGGGAGCCGCCGCGATGGCCTCGGACGGCGGCAGCCCGGCCACCTCGCGGCGCGTGCCGGTCCGGTCGAAGGACATCGCGTGGAAGCCCGGCGGCAGCCCGCCCGTCTCGATCAGGCACCGCCGCAGGTCGGTCACATGCGCCAGCGTGGGGGAGACCGCGTTGACGAGCGCGGCGGCCCGCGCGCAGAACGCGCCCGGATCGCGGGCGCCGAGGTGCAGCAGGCCGGTGTAGCGGCCCTCGTCCAGGAACAGCGGCGTGGTCAGCCCGGCCTGCCAGCCGTACGGCTCCAGGTGGCGCCGGTAGTAGCGCTCGGTGCCGGGGGCGCCCATCAGCAGCGGCTCGCGGTTGGCCATGGCCGCGCGGTAGGGGTCGAGCCGGGCGTACTCCTCGGCGGCGTCGGAGTCGACCCGGGAGTATCCGTCGGCGATCAGGCTCTGGTGGCGGCCGGTGGCCGGGTCGAAGGCGACGAACTCATAAGCGTCCATCGGGATCACCCGCCGCAGCGCGGCCATCGCGCCCTGCGCGCCACGGCGTCCGGCGACCTGGAACCCCACCTCGGCGAAGGCGTGGAGATGACGCGGGCTCAGCGTGATCTGGTCCGCCTCCACACCGCCTCCTCCCCCCGAGCCGTACCTGGGCTCAAGCGTGCCCGAGCGGAGAAAGCGCGGGAATACGTAAACCTTCCGATGTCTCGCCCTGAACAGATATTTACCCTCTCCGGCATCACGCCGGAGATACGGAGAGGCGGACATAACGTGACGGTCTTGATGAGGACGCGCGGCGCCGCCGTCCTCCTTTCCGCGCTCCTGGCGCTCAGCGCGTGCGGCGGCGGAGGGAGCGGTACATCCGGCGGGAAGAACGGAGCCGCGCCGAAGCGGTTCTCGGTCGCCCTCACCGAGCCCGACCACCTGACCCCGGGCAACACCTCGAGCAGCTACTCCATCAGCGTCCTGGGGGCGCTCTTCGACACCCTGGTGGCCATCGGCCCGGACGGCAAGCCGCAGATGCGCGCCGCCGAGTCGGTCACCAGCGACGACCAGAAGGTCTGGACGATCAAGATCAGGCCGGGCCAGAAGTTCCACAACGGCGAGGCGGTCACCGCCGAGAGCTTCGCCGACGCCTGGAACGCCGCCGCCTACGGCCCCAACGCCTGGACCAACGGCTACTACTTCGCCGGCGTCGAAGGCTTCGACAAGCTCAACCCCGAGGCCCCCGAGGGCTCGGAGGAGGCCCCCAAGCCGGAGACCGACAAGCTGAGCGGCCTGAAGGTGGTGGACCCTGCCACGCTGGAGGTCACCCTCACCGCGCCGTTCAGCCAGTTCCCGATCATGCTGGCCTACACCGGCTTCGCCCCGATGCCCAAGGCCGCGCTCAAGGACCCGGCGGCCTACGACATCGCCCCCATCGGCAACGGGCCGTTCATGATGGACGGCCAGTGGGAGCGCAACAAGCTGATCAGGACCAAGCGGTTCGACGGCTACGCGGGCCCGCGCCCCGCCAAGTCCGCGGGCGTGGACTTCAAGATCTACGCCAACCGCGAGACCGCCTACACCGACCTGCGCGCCGGCAACGTGGACCTGCTCCAGACGATCCCCCCGGCCAGCACCTCCGAGGCCAAGACGCTGCTCGGCGACCGGTT
The DNA here is from genome assembly GCF_003315795.1 of Spongiactinospora rosea. Classification (GTDB taxonomy): domain Bacteria; phylum Actinomycetota; class Actinomycetes; order Streptosporangiales; family Streptosporangiaceae; genus Spongiactinospora; species Spongiactinospora rosea. Next base: position 126,693 of record NZ_QMEY01000019.1, on the reverse strand, counting down.
CGTGTCCATCCCCGGCGGGACCATGGACTACCTGGGCTTCCCCGTGTACGACAAGCGGTTCGCCGGCGCCGACCTGCGCAAGGCGATCTCCATGGCGATCGACCGGCAGGCGATCGTGGACGCGGTCTTCAACGGCGCGTTCAAGCCGATGTCCTCCCTGGTCGCCCCGCTGGTGCCCGGCTACCGGGCCACCGCCTGCGGGGAGAGCTGCGCCTACGACCCGGCCAAGGCCAAGGCGCTGTACGACAAGGCGGGCGGCTTCACCGGCACGCTGAACCTCTACTTCTCCAACGCCGACCCTAGCTACGAGCAGTGGATGACCGCGGTCGCCAACCAGCTCAAGCAGAACCTCGGCATCGCCGACATCAAGTTCCGCAAGATCCCCTCCGCCGACTACCTGGCCACCCTGCGCGCCCACAAGCAGGACGGGCCCTTCCGCAACAACTGGGTGATGGACTACCCGAGCCCGCAGAACTACCTGGAGTCCATGTGGGGCACGGAGAACCGGATGGGCTGGAAGAGCCCCGAGTTCCTGGACCTGATCAAGCAGGCCAACTCGGCGCCCACCATGGAGGCGAGCATCCCGCTGTACCAGAAGGCCGAGGACCTGGCCCTGGCCGAGATGCCGATGGCCCCGCTGTGGAACTGGCAGGACCAGGCCGGCCACTCCGACAAGATCACCAACGTGCGGATCGACGCCTACAGCCCGAACCTCGACACGATCACCGTCAAGTGACCCTGCCCGCGGCCGGTGAACGCCGCCAGAGAACCCCGCTAGAGAACCTCAGCCGATGAGATACGCCGCGCAGCGCCTGTTGCAGGCCGTACCGGTCTTCTTCGCGACCACCTTCCTGATCTACGCGATGGTGTTCGCGCTGCCGGGCGACCCCATCCTGGCGCTCGCGGGCGACAAGCCGATCTCCGACGAGACGCTGCACACCCTGCGCGAGCGCTACCACCTGAACGACCCGCTTATCGTCCAGTACGGCCTGTACATGCTCGGGCTGCTGCGCGGCGACCTCGGCGAGTCCTTCACCGGCCAGCAGGTCTCCGACATGCTGGCGGGCCGCTGGGAGGTGACGGCCCAGCTCGCCGTCACCGCCTGGGTCCTGGAACTGGCCGTCGGCGTGCTGCTGGGCGTGGTGGCCGCGCTGCGCAGGGGCGGCATCGCCGACACGGCGGTGCTGGCGGGCACCACGTTCGTGATCGCGGTGCCGGTGTTCGTGGTCGGCTACGCCGCGCAGATCGTGCTCGGCCTCAACCTGGGGCTGTTCCCCACGGCGGGCACCGAGCAGGGCTGGCCGGGCAGCTACCTGCTGCCGGGCATGGTGCTGGCCTCCTTCAGCCTGGCGTACGTGGCCCGGCTGACCCGCACCAGCCTGGCGGAGAACCTGCGCGCCGACTACGTGCGCACCGCCACCGCCAAGGGGATGCGAAGACGCCGGGTGATCGGCAGGCACGCGCTGCGCAACTCGCTGATCCCGGTGGTGACCTTCCTCGGCGTCGACTTCGGCAACCTGATGGCGGGGGCCGTGGTCACCGAGGGCATCTTCAACCTGCCCGGCATCGGCCAGCAGGTGTTCCAGTCCATCCAGCTCCAGGAGGGCCCCGTGGTGGTGGGGGCGGTCACCGTGCTCGTCATGATCTTCATCGTGGTGAACCTGGCGGTGGACCTGCTGTACGGCGTGCTCGACCCGAGGATCGGCCGTGCTTGACCTCGGCACCGCCGCCCAGGCCCCCGCGCCGAAGGCGCGCGCCTCCCTGTGGTGGGACGCGTGGTACGAGCTGCGCCGCAAGGTCGTCTTCTGGCTGTCCGCGGTGATCCTGCTGATCGCGGTCGCGATGGCGCTGCTGCCCGGCCCGTTCGCCGCGCTCGGCGGCCCGCAGCGCGGCTGCGACCTGCGCATGTCCAAGCGCCCGCCGCAGGAGGGCGCGATCTTCGGGTACGACCTGCAGGGCTGCGACTACTGGTCGCAGATCGTGCACGGCGCGCGGGCCTCCATCCTGATCGGCCTGGCCGTCACGATCTTCGCGCTGCTCATCGCGATCGTGCTCGGCCTGCTCGGCGGCTACTTCGGCGGCTGGGCCGACGCCCTGATCTCGCGGATCACCGACATCTTCTTCGGCATCCCGTTCGTGCTCGGCGCGACCGTGATCCTGGTTGCCTTCCCCGGTCACGGCGTATGGGCGATGACCCTGGTCCTGGTCGTATTGGGCTGGACCACCATGACCCGGCTGATGCGCGCCCAGGTCATCGCGGTGCGCGAGATGGACTTCGTGGCGGCGGCCCGCATGCTCGGCGCGGGCCACCTGCGGATCATGGTCAAGCACATCCTGCCCAACGCCATCGCCCCGGTGTTCGTGCTGGCCATGCTCAACGTCGGCAACGTCATCGCGGGCGAGGCCACCCTGGACTACCTCGGCGTCGGCCTGCAGTACCCGGAGGTCTCCTGGGGGTTGCAGCTCAACGCGGCCCGGTCGTTCTTCACCGAGCACCCGCATCTGCTGATCTTCCCGTCGCTCTTCCTCACCACCACCGTGCTCGGCTTCCTGATGCTCGGCGACGTGGCGCGCGACGCCCTGGACCCCCGCCTGCGCTGATCCTTTCCGTGGTATGAAGGGCCGATGCGATCGGGTTCATCGTGGCGCGCACTGCTCATCCCGGTGCTGGTGCTCGCCGGGATGGCGCTGTTCCTCAACGGCCAGGCCGCGAGCCGGGAGCCCGCGGCCGATGCGCCCGCCGTGCACCAGGTGCGCGGTACGGCGGCGGACTACCGCACGTTCACCGACCGGGCGGGCAGCGGCAACCGCACCACGACGGTGGTGGTGTTCGCGCTGAAACTGGCGGAGTTCCCGGAGAACGTGACCTTCCGCCTGGAACGTCCGCCTCCGGGCGGGGTGCCCCAGGGCACCCCCGTGCGGCTGGAGCTGCCCCCCGACGCGGCTGAGACCGTCCAGCGGGCGGGCCGTTTCCCCGCCGCGGAGTACACCGTCAAGGCGATCGGCGCGGAGATCGGCGGCCAGAGCGTCTACAGCGCCGCCGAGGGCGCCGGCCGGGCGGCGGGCGCGTCCCGGGCCTTCCGGCTCGCGGCGCTGGCCTGCGTGCTGCTGGCGGCCGGATGGGCCGCCGCCGTGCTGTGGTGGCGGCGCCGGCCGGGCTGAGCGGTCAGCAGGTGAGCAGCCGGTCCAGCACCCGCACCCCGAACTCCAGCCCCGCCACCGGCACCCGCTCGTCCACGCCGTGGAACATCCCGAAGTAGTCCAGGGTCGGGTCGAGCAGCAGCGGCGCGAAACCGTAGCTCGGGATGCCGATCTGCGAGAAGGACTTGGCGTCGGTGCCACCGGCCATGACGTACGGGACCGGCCGGGCGGCCGGGTCCTCGGCGACCAGCGCCGCGCACATCTCGTCGAAGAACGGCGCGGGGTAGGGCGCGGACGGCGCGCCGGACAGGTTGACGAACTCGCGGGTCACCTTCGGGCCGAGCAGCTTGTCCACGGTCTCCAGCATCTCCTCCCGGTGGCCGGGGAGGTACCGCCCGTCCACGTGGCCCTCCGCCGTGCCGGGGATCACGTTGACCTTGTAGCCGGCGTTCAGCATGGTCGGGTTGGCGGAGTTGCGGATCTGGGCCTTGAACAGCGCGCCGACCCGGCCCAGCCGGACCGCCTCCTCCTCCAGCCGGTCCACGTCGATCGGCTCGCCGAGCACGTCCGACAGGGCGGTGATCAGCGCGGCCACGGCGGGCGTCAGGCGTACTGGCCAGCGGTGGTCGGCCAGCCGGACCATGGCCCGGCACAGCTCGGCCACGGCGTTGTCCACGGCGGGCTTGGAGCCGTGCCCGGCCACCCCCCGCGCGGTGACCTTCATCCAGGCCGTGCCGCGCTCGCCGACCCCCACCGGGTACACCCGCGTCCCCGCGTCGCCGGGGAGCTGCACGCTGAAGCCCCCGGACTCGCTGATCGCCTCGGTGCAGCCCTCGAACAGCCCGGCGTGCTTCTCGGCCATGTACCCCGAGCCGTACTCGCCGGTGGCCTCCTCATCGGCCAGGAACGCCAGCACCACGTCCCGCCTGGGCCGTACGCCGCGCCGGGCCCACCCGCGGACCGCGGCGAGCGTCATCGACAGCGAGCCCTTCATGTCCACCGCGCCGCGCCCGTGCACACAGCCGTCCTGGATCTCCCCGGAGAACGGGTGGACCCGCCACTCCAGCGGATCGGCGGGCACCACGTCCAGGTGCCCGTGGATCAGCAGCGCCTGGGGGGAGTCGCCGGAGACCCGCGCCACGACGTTCGTCCGGCCGGGCGCGGACTCGAACACCTCCGGCTCAAGGCCCGCCTCGGACAGCAGCCCGGCCACGTACTCGGCGGCGAGCCGCTCACCGCCGCCCGGGTTCGTCGTGTCGATCCTGATGAGATCGGAACATATCTGCGCGACCTCGCTCATGGCGGGTGACCACTCCTCATCCGTCGTGCTCTGGTTCGTCGCCGGGGGGCGGGATCACTGCCGGGCATGCCCGCTGTGGCCCGTCTCTACCCTCTCGGGGTGATCGGCCGGCTCAGCTCCAGGGGCGGCACCTCCGGTGTCGGGATGCCGAAGACCAGGCCGTAGAAGGCCAGTTCCGCCTCCAGCACCGCGACGATCGTCTCCTCCCGCCGCCAGCCGTGCTGTTCCCCGGGGAAGGTCCGGTAGGCCCACGGGGTGCCGTTCCGGTCGAGTTCGCGTACGAAGCGCTCGGCCTGCGCGGGGTCCACGATGGCGTCCTCAAGGCCGTGCAGCAGCAGCGCGGGCCCCGAGGCCCGGTCGGCGTGCAGCAGCGGGGAGCGGGCCAGGTAGCGCTCGCGGGTGGCGGGCAGCGGCCCGATCAGCCCGTCCAGGTAGCGGGACTCGAAGTCGTGCGTCTCGGCGGCCCAGCTCTCCGGGTCGGTGATCGCGTAGTGGGCGACCGCGCCGCAGAAGACGTCGCCGTGCACGAGCGCGGCCAGCGCCGTCCAGCCGCCCGCGCTGCCGCCCCTGATCGCGATCCGCGAGGCGTCGGCCCGGCCGCTCGCCACCAGGCCGACCGCGACCTGTGCGCAGTCGCGCACGTCCACCACGCCCCACTGGTCGCGCAGCCGCTCGCGGTAGGCGCGCCCGTATCCGGTGGAGCCGCCGTAGTTGACGTCGGCGACGCCGATCCCGCGGCTGGTGAAGTAGGCGATCTCCAGGTCCAGCGTGAGCGGGCTGACCCCGGTCGGGCCGCCGTGCACGAACAGCACGTACGGCGAGGGGCCGGCCGCCGCGCCGCGCGGCGGGTAGACGTGCGCGTGCACCCCCTCGATGGTGACGGCCTCCGGGGTGGGCAGCAGCGCCCGGACGGGCAACCGCTTGGCTGGCGAAAGGACCGAACGCGCGCCGTCGCGCAGACCGATCTCGGTCACCTCGAAGGGCGTGTACGGCGAGGCCGCCACCCCCACGGCCCGGGTGGCGTCCGCCGCGATCGTGGGCGCCCAGTAGGTCGCGGTCCCGCCGATCTCGGTGATCTCGCCGGTCTCCGGGTCGAGCAGGCCGAGGTGCCTGCCGTCGGCGGTGCCGTACATCGCCACCAGGCGGTCCCCGGCCAGGGCGAACCAGGTGCCGCCCAGCTTCCAGGGGGCGTCGCCGAACTCCAGGGGGAGCGGGGCGAGGTTGCGCGGCGGTTCGCCGTCCAGGCCGACCAGGTGGACGTTCCACCAGCCGTCGGGGTCGGTGATCGCGTACAGGCCGCCGGGGTCGCGCCACTCGGCCTGGATGACCGACTCCCGCGGGCCGCCCGCGACGACCCGGTACGGGCCCGCCGTGCCGTCCTCGCCGAGCGGGGCAACGCACAGCTCGGTGCCGTCCCACGGCATGCGCGGGTGGTCCCACCCGATCCAGGCGATGGTGCGGCCGTCGGGCGAGAGGCGCGGGTTCATCAGGAAGTGCTGGGCGCGCGCGATCGGGCGGACCTCGCCGTCCGGCCGCAGCGGGACCGCCACCAGGTCCCTGCGGACGTCCTCGCGGCCGGTCCCGTGGTGGGTCTCGCGGACCGCCCAGACCTCGGCGCGGCCCGGCGGCAGGTACAGGTCGGCGTAGCGGTAGGGGCCCTCCGGGGTCAGCGGCACGGGCGTGCCGTCCCCCGAATGGCGGTAGATCCGCTGGTCGGCCCAGTTGGTGAAGACGAGCCCGCCGTCGCCGATGGGCCGCCATGACCGCCCGCCGTACTCGATCACCCGGTTGCGGGCGTTCCAGCCCGGCGGCAGGACGTCCCTGGTCCGCCCGTCGGAGCCGCGGCGGACCACACAGCGGCGTCCGCCCTCCTGCGGGCGGGGTTCGTCCCACCAGACCTCGCCGTCGTGGATCTCCACCCACAGCGGGCGGTCGTCCACGCGGGCGACGTCGGCGGGGCTGATGGACGAAAGCGCGGAAGCTGCGGAAGGCTCGGGCATGGTCACCAATTACCGTCGGAAGGGGGCAGGGGAACCTCCGGCGGATGAACGACGTAGACGATTCCCCCGCTGGAGCCGCGCAGCCACACGTCCTCGAACGCGGACCGCGGATAGACCCGCCGCACCGTCTCGTCGTGCGGGGCGGCGGGATCGTTCGCGACGACGTCGCCGTCGCCGGTGAAGCCGGTCACGACCATCAGGTGGCCGCTGGTGGAGTAGCCGGCCCCGGGCAGCTCGTGCTCCTTGAACGACTGCGAGGTGATCACCGGGATGCCGGCCGCGATCAGCCGGGCCAGCTCGGCCATCGAGCGCAGCCGGGTGACGAAGCCCGCCATGCCGTACCGGCAGGCGTAGGCGACGCCGAACGGCCAGTTGCCGGTGCCCTGGTAGCTGTGGTCGTACATGTGCCTGGCGGCGTGGTCCATCGCGGGGCACGGGTCGTCCGGCCGCACCCACGCCAGTTCCTCGGGGCCGGGGCCGCGCCCCCAGTACTCCAGCACCATCGTCACGGCGGCCGGGCTGCACCAGGAGTCGCCCCCGCCGTCCCACTGCGGGTAGTGACCGGCGTGCAGCTTCTGCGACCGGCGGGGGACCGCCAGCTCCACGCCCCGCGCGCCGTCCGGGCCGTCGCTACGTACGGCGGTCCGCGCGCCGCGCGGCCGTACGGTGGAGGCCATCACCCCGGCCGCCGTCACCGCCGCCCCGCCCTCGCCGTGCAGCGTCAGGCGCAGCCGGAACGCCACCCACGGCCGCCGCGCGACCAGCGTGTCCACGGCCACGTCGGCGTCCTCGTCGCCCTGGCCGGGCAGCGAGGTGCGGTGGATGGTCTCCTCGCCGTGCGCCCACCGGCCCATGACGTACCACTTGGTGAGCCCGCCGCCGGCCGTCCGGCCGCGCAGCTCGACCGTGAGCCAGGTGCCCGGCGGGGTCACCGCGGACCAGGAGGGCACCAGTTCGGTCGCGGGAAAGCCGATCTCCCGCTCCTCCGACTCCCAGCGCCGCAACGGGTGGGCGGCGCCGCCGTTGCCGAACGGATCGAGGTACTCGGCGGTCCCCGCCGCGCTCGGCAGCACGGCGGTGAAGCGGTGCAGCACGACGCGGCTCAGATCGGCAGGCAACAGGGTGACCACCCCGCCGATTGTGGTTTCGTGCTGTTCGTGGCACATCGGATGGTTTACGTATCCCCTCCCGGACGTGCCGGGATCATCGCCTGGTCAGCCATCCGGTGTAGGTGGACCCGAAGCCGATGCCGTCGGTCCAGTGGTAGCCGAGCCGGTCGCCCTTCCTGGTCAGGGTGAGCGTGCCCGGGACGCACTGGCCGGCGTCGGTCAGCGACATGGTCACGGTGTTGCGGCCGGATCCGAGCGCGGTGAGTTTGCCGACGCAGCCGGTGTCGGCCTCCGCCCACTTCCCGGTGGTCTCGCCCGACTCCAGGGTCACCTGTACGTCGTGCTCCTGCAGGCCGAGGGCGATGTTGGGCGTGATGAACCCGCCCCAGACGCCCTCGACGGCATCGGGGATCTCGGCCGGGCCGGTGGCCGGCTCACTGGGCACGCCGGTCCCCGGCTGGGACGGTTCGGCGGTGGAGGCAGGCCGTTCCGCGGAGGTCTCGGGAAGGCCGGTGAGCCAGACGGCGGTGCCACCGGCCACCAGCAGGGCGGCGGCCACCGAGACCCCGGCCAGGAGCGGCCCGCGCCTGCGTGCGGCCGGCGCCGATCGCCGGCTCGGCTCGGTCGCCCCCGCCGCGATCCGCGCGCCCTGCTCCGCCACGTCCCGCGGCAGCGGCCCCGTGCCGGGCGTGCCGCCGGACGGATCGACCAGGCCGACCATCAACTCGCGCGCGGTGGGCCGGGCCGCTGGGGCCTTGCTCAGGCAGGCCCCGACGAGCCCGCGCAGCCGCGGCGGCAGCACCGACAGGTCCGGCTGGTGGTTGATGATCCTGTTCAGTACAGCGGCGACCGTGTCGGCCCCGAACGGCGGCGCGCCCGTCGCCGCGAACAGCACCGTGGACGCCCACGCGAACACGTCCGACGCCTGCGTGGCCGGGGTGCCGGCGATCTGCTCGGGCGACAGGTAGGCGGGGGTGCCGATCAAACCCGAGGTGAGCGTGGAGGCGCCCTCCGCCCGCGCGATGCCGAAGTCGACCACGCGCGGCCCGTCCGGGCCGAGCAGCACGTTGGCGGGCTTGAAGTCGCGGTGGACGACCCCGGCGGCGTGCACGGCGGCCAGCGCGGTGGCCGTGCCCACCGCCAGCCGTTCGAGGTCGCCGTCGCGCAGCGGGCCGCGCTCGGCGACCCGCCGGTCCAGCGCGGGGCCTTCGACGTACTCGCTCACCACGTACGGCCGCCGCCCGGTCACGTCGGCCTTCAGCAGCCGCGCCGTGCAGAAGGACGCGACGCTGGACAGCGCCGTCAGCTCCCGCTCCAGGCGGGCGCGCGACTCCGGGTCGACCCGGCTGAGCAGTTTGACCGCGACCTGGCGGCCGGACGGGTCGTGGGCGAGGTAGACGACGCCCTGGCCGCCCTCGCCCAGCCGTCCGGCCAGCCGGAACTCGCCGAGGGACGGCGGATCGCCGGGCGTGAGGGGGAGAGGCATGCGGCATACGTTACCGATGGTGCGGGTTCAATGTCCGCACGCGCCGAGCCCGCCAGGAGTACCGTCGAAGCGTGCGGAGCATCGACCCGGCCGATCCCATGACCGAGCGGACCGGCCGGAGGCCGGCCTCGGTGGCGCCGGGCCCGCGTGTGTCCATCGGTTTCGGTATGAGCCCGGTATAGCTTTCTTCGGGAAACATCGATGCAGAGGACCGAAAAGGGTTACGCTGAGTTGTCCCTCAATCGCATATGGAGACCCCCGTGCCCATCGATCTCGTCTCTCGTAAGGAATGGGGCGCCCGCAAGGCCCGCGGCTCATATACCGCGCTGAGCTCCACCAAGGGCGTCAAGGTCCACTACACCGGAGGCCGCGTCGACCCGGCCATCGTCGATGACCACGCCAAGTGCACAGGCGTGGTGCGTTCCATCCAGAGGCAGCACATGGACGGCAACGGATGGATGGATATCGGCTACAGCATGGTGGCCTGCCCGCACCGCAAGGTGTACGTCGGGCGCGGCCCCGGCCACCTGCCCGCCGCCAACGGCCCCGGCCTCAACTCCGGCCACTACGCGGTGCTCGGCCTGGTCGGCGACTCCGGGCTGGTGACCCCGCCCGACGACATGCTGCACGCCATCCTCGACGCCATCGACCACCTGCGCGACAAGGGCGGCGCGGGCAAGGAGATCAAGGGGCACCGCGACGGCTACGCCACCAGTTGCCCCGGCGACAAGCTGTACGCCTGGGTCAAGAAGGGCGCGCCGCGCCCCGGTTCGGGCGGTGAGCCCGACCCGGGGGACGAGAAGGCCCCGAAGTGGCCGGGCCGGGTGCTGAAGTTCCCGCCGATCATGCGTGGCGACGACGTCCGCACCTGGCAGGCCCGGATGCGCGAGCGCGGCTGGAGCCTCGACGTCGACGGCGCCTACGGCCCGCGCTCCCGTGAGGTCTGCGAGTCCTTCCAGCGCGAGAAGGATCTCTCGGTCACCGGCGCGGTCGATCAGGTCACCTGGGTCGCCACCTGGGAGAAGCCCATCACCTGAGACGAGCCGCCAAGGCCGCCGCGACCCCTGCCGGAGCCGGGCCCACCCCTGCCCGACCCCTGACATCGACGCCCCCCGCGAGCCGCTGATCGGGCACCGATTACCATCCCAACATGACGGTGCCACCGCAGGAGTACACGTCCGTGGATCCGCCGCTCGCGGCGGGCTTCCCGCCCGTGACACGGGAGGGTTGGCGTGCGGCCGCGCTCGCGGTGCTCCGCAAGTCAGGCGTGCAGACCGATGATCCGGAACACGCGCTCGCGTCCACGACCCACGACGGCGTCACGGTGCTTCCGCTGTACGACGCCTCCGATGCGCCCGGCGAGCAGGGCGTCCCCGGCGCCTCGCCGTACACCAGGGGCGGCCGGCCGCTGCCCGGCTGGGACATCCGGCAGCGCCACGGCACGGCCGACTCCGAGGCGGTGCTGGCCGACCTGGAGAACGGCGTCGACTCGGTCTGGCTCACCCTGACCCCGGGCGGCATCCGGCCGGGCGACCTGCCGCGCGTGCTCAACGGCGTCTACCTCGACCTGGCCCCCGTCGTGCTCGACGCCGGGGCCGACACCCTGGAGGCCGCCGAGGCGCTGTTCGCCCTCGCCGACGGCGTCAGCGGCAACCTCGGGGCCGACCCGCTGGGCCTGGCCGCCCGCACGGGCGACGCCTCGGAGCCCACCGTGGCCGAGGGCCTGCGGGTGGCCGCCGGCCTGGCCGCGCGCTGCGCCGCAGGCCGTCCGGGGCTGCGCGCGATCACCGTGGACGCCCTCCCGTACCACGAGGCGGGCGGCTCCGACGCCGAGGAGCTGGCCTGCGCCCTGGCCACCGGCGTGGCCTACCTGCGCGCGCTCACCGAGACCGGGCTGAGCGTGGACGACGCGCTCGGCCAGCTGGACTTCCGCTACGCGGCCACCGCCGACCAGTTCGCGACGATCGCCAAGCTGCGCGCCGCCCGGCTGATGTGGGACCGGGTGGCCGGGGCCGTGCGGGCCACCACGACCAGCGGACAGCGGCAGCACGCGGTCACCTCACCGGCGATGATGACGGCCCGCGACCCGTGGGTGAACATGCTGCGCACCACGCTGGCCTGCTTCGCGGCGGGCGTCGGCGGCGCGGACGCGGTGACGGTGCTGCCCTTCGACACCTGCCTCGGCCTGCCCGACGACTTCTCCCGCCGGATCGCCCGCAACACCCAATCGCTGCTCCAGCAGGAGGCGCACGCCGCCAGGGTCGCCGACCCGGCGGGCGGCTCCTGGTACGCCGAGCGGCTGACCGCCGACCTCGCCCGGGCCGCCTGGGCGTGGTTCCAGGAGATCGAGCGGGCGGGCGGGATGGCGGCGGCGCTGCGGTCCGGGCTGGTCGCCGACCGGCTGGCGGGCACCTGGGAGCGGCGCAGGAGCGACATCGCGCACCGCCGCGACCCGATCACCGGCGTCAGCGAGTTTCCCGACCTCGCCGAACGGCGGCCGGTGCGCCCGCCCGCCCCCGAGGTCCGCGCGGGCGGGCTGCCCCGGATCAGGTACGCCCAGGACTTCGAGGCGCTGCGCGACCGCGCCGACGCCCTCCCCGAACGGCCCGCGGTCTTCCTGGCCACCATCGGGCCGCCCGCCGCGCACACCGCGCGGGCGACGTTCGCGGCGAACCTGTTCCAGGCGGGCGGGTTCGCCACCCCGGCGAGCGGCCCGGTGATCGGCACGGGCACCGGCCCCCGCGAGATCGCCGCGGCCTTCGTGGGCAGCGGCGCGCGCGTCGCCTGCCTGTGCGCGAGCGACAAGCTGTACGACGAGCACGCCGCCCCGGTGGCCGCGGCACTGCGCGCCGCGGGCGCGCAGTACGTCTGGCTGGCGGGGAAGGGAGAGTACGAGGGCGTGGACGGCACCATCTACACCGGGTGCGACGCACTCGGCGTCCTTCGCGCCACCTTCGATCACCTGGAGGTGAGCCGGTGATACCCGACTTCTCAAAGATCGACCTGGACGTCCCCACGACGCCCGCCGACCTCGCCGCATGGACCGGCGCGGTCCGCGAGGAGACCGGCAAGGACCCCGCCGACCTGCTCTGGGAGACCCCGGAGGGGATCGGCGTGAAGCAGCTCTACACCGCCGCCGACCTGGCCGGGCTCGACTTCCCGTCCACCTACCCGGGGTCGGCCCCCTTTGTGCGCGGCCCGTACCCGACGATGTACGTCAACCAGCCCTGGACCATCCGCCAGTACGCGGGCTTCTCCACCGCCGAGGAGTCCAACGCGTTCTACCGGCGCAACCTCGCCGCCGGGCAGAAGGGCCTGTCCATCGCCTTCGACCTGGCCACCCACCGGGGCTACGACTCCGACCATCCGCGGGTGGCCGGCGACGTCGGCATGGCGGGCGTGGCGATCGACTCCATCTACGACATGCGGCAGCTCTTCGACGGCATCCCGCTGGACCGGATGACCGTCTCGATGACCATGAACGGCGCGGTGCTCCCGGTGCTCGCGCTCTACATCGTGGCCGCCGAGGAACAGGGGGTGGCGCCGGAGCGGCTGGCCGGGACCATCCAGAACGACATCCTCAAGGAGTTCATGGTCCGCAACACCTACATCTATCCGCCCGCCCCCTCGATGCGGATCATCTCCGACATCTTCGCCTACACCAGCGAGCGGATGCCGAAGTTCAACTCGATCTCGATCTCCGGCTACCACATCCAGGAGGCCGGGGCCACTTGTGACCTGGAGCTGGCCTACACCCTGGCCGACGGCGTGGAGTACCTGCGCGCCGGGGTGGGCGCCGGACTGGACGTCGACGCCTTCGCGCCGCGCCTGTCCTTCTTCTGGTGCATCGGAATGAACTTCTTCATGGAGGTCGCCAAGCTGCGCGCCGCCCGGCTGCTGTGGGCCGGGCTCGTGTCCGGCTTCGGCGCGAAGAACCCCAAGTCGCTGTCGCTGCGTACGCACTCCCAGACCTCCGGCTGGTCGCTCACCGCCCAGGACGTCTTCAACAACGTGGCCCGCACCTGCGTGGAGGCCATGGCCGCCACCCAGGGCCACACCCAGTCGCTGCACACCAACGCCCTGGACGAGGCGCTGGCGCTGCCCGGCGACTTCTCCGCCAGGATCGCCCGCAACACCCAGCTCCTGCTCCAGCAGGAGTCGGGCACCACCCGGGTCATCGACCCCTGGGGCGGCTCCTACTACGTCGAGCGCCTCACCCACGAGCTGGCCCGCCGCGCGTGGGGCCACATCGCCGAGGTGGAGGCGGCCGGCGGGATGGCCAAGGCGATCGACGCCGGGCTGCCCAAGCTGCGCATCGAGGAGGCCGCCGCCCGCACCCAGGCCCGGATCGACTCCGGGCGCCAGCCGGTCATCGGGGTCAACCTCTACCGGGCCACGTCCGACGAGGACATCGAGGTCCTGAAGGTGGACAACACCGAGGTGCGCCGCCGCCAGCTCGACAAGCTGGCCCGGCTGCGCGCCGAACGCGATCCGCAGGCGGTGCGGGCCGCGCTGGACGCGCTGACCGAGGGCGCGGCGGGCACCGCCAACCTGCTCGCGCTCGCGGTGGACGCCGCCCGCGCCAAGGCGACCGTGGGGGAGATCTCCGACGCGCTGGAGAAGGTCTTCGGGCGGCACGCGGGCCAGGTCCGTACCATCAGCGGGGTGTACCGCGAGGAGGTGGGCAACGCGACCGAGGCGGTCCGTGCCGCGTGCGCCGCGTTCGAGCGCGCCGAGGGCAGGCGGCCCAGGATTTTGGTGGCCAAGATGGGGCAGGACGGCCACGACCGCGGCCAGAAGGTGATCGCCACCGCGTTCGCCGACCTCGGCTTCGACGTCGATGTGGGCCCGCTGTTCCAGACGCCGGAGGAGGTGGCCCGCCAGGCGGTCGAGGCCGACGTCCACATCGTGGGCGTGTCCTCCCTGGCGGCCGGGCACCTGACGCTGGTGCCCGCGCTGCGCGACGCGCTGGCCGCGGCCGGGCGGCCGGACATCACGATCGTGGTCGGCGGGGTCATCCCGCCGGGCGACCACGACGCGCTGCGCGCCGCGGGCGCGTCGGCCATCTTCCCGCCGGGCACCGTCATCTCCGAGGCCGCGCTCGGCCTGCTCGGCGAGCTGGCGCATCGGCTGGGTCATGACGCTTGACGACTACGTGGCAGGAGTCAAGGACGGCTCCCGGGCGTGGATCGCGCGGGCGATCACGCTCGTGGAGTCGGCCCGGCCCGACCACCGGGAGCTGGCGCAGAAGCTGCTGGTGGAGCTGACCCCGCTGTCCGGCAACGCCCGCAGGGTGGGCATCTCCGGGGTGCCGGGGGCGGGCAAGTCGACGTTCATCGACGCCCTCGGCGTGCGGCTGGCCGGCGAGGGGCACCGCGTCGCGGTGCTCGCCGTCGATCCCTCCTCCACCCGGAGCGGCGGCAGCATCCTGGGCGACAAGACCCGGATGGCCCGCCTGGCCGCCGACCCCGCCGCCTTCATCAGGCCCTCGCCCACCGCGGGCACGCTCGGCGGCGTGGCCAAGGCGACCAGGGAGGCCATGGTGGTGGTCGAGGCGGCCGGGTTCGACACCGTGCTGGTGGAGACCGTCGGCGTCGGGCAGTCCGAGACCGCGGTGGCCGACATGGTGGACACCTTCGTGCTGCTCACCCTGGCCCGCACCGGCGACCAGTTGCAGGGCATCAAGAAGGGCGTGGTCGAGCTGGCCGACGTGATCGCGGTCAACAAGGCCGACGGCGATCACGAACTGGCCGCCAGGAAGGCCGCCAGGGAGCTGGCCGGGGCACTGCGCATGCTCCGCGGGGAGGGCTCGCCGCCACCGGTGCTGACCTGCAGCGGCATGACCGGCGCGGGGCTGGATGAGCTGTGGGCGAAGGTCATCGCCCATCAGGAGCACTCCGACGTGGCAGGTCGCCGCCGCCGCCAGCAGGTCGGCTGGACCTGGACGCTGGTACGCGACCGGCTGCTGACCGAGCTGCGCGACCACCCCGACGTCGCGGCCATCGCCGGTGAGGTGGAACGCGAGGTCCTGTCCGGCAGGCTCACCCCGGCGCTGGCCGCCGATCGCATCCTGGCCGCCTTCACCCGCTGACTTCTCCCGCCGGCTTCTCCGGGCGGAGAGGTTCCGCCTCCCACGGTGGCAAGCATCGTATTCACGAGGTGGGTTTCCGCATCCCGCTTCCGTCACGGTCCGCTGTCATTGTGTGACGATTGCCAGCGAACCGATCACGGGAGGCTGTCGTGGACCACGATCCGCCGCTGCCCGAGCGCGTGGCACGGTCGCTCGGCGAATACCGGGCGCTGCTCGACGAGCACGGGCCCACCTGGGGCGAGGCGCCGATCATGTTCGTCCAGCAAATGCTGACAAATCCGTACCTGACCCGCAGGCACGACTTCTACGGCGTCGCGAGCAAGCTGGTCCTGGCCGCCCACCCCGGCACGCCGGAGAGCGAGCTGGACGACCGGATCGCCGAACTCGACATGGACGAGGTCATCCGCAACGCGCTGCGCGGCGAGATCCTCGACAACATGGCCGCGCTGCGGATCTCCCCGGGACGGGTGTTCGTGGAGGCGATGCCGCAGGCCGTGCTGCCCGGCCGGCCGTTCGCGACCAGCCTGCTGCTGGACTCCTCGCGGGACCGGCCCGTCACGGTGACCGTGGACGGCGTGCCGCACGAGGTCCGGCCCGGCGGGGCGCGGATGGTGCGGATCACCTCCAAGTCCACCGTGGAGGTGGACGGCGGCCAGGTCGGCCTTGCCGTGCTGACCCGGCGGGCGGAGGCGGCCAGGCTGCGCCTGCGAGCCGGGTTCCCCTGCCGGTGGAGCGTGCTCGGCGGCAACGACCAGGGCTGGTACCCCGAAGGGGCGCCGCACCGCCGCGACTACCACCGCATGCCCTACTTCCACGGCGACGACATCGTGCTCGACGTGCCCGCCGAACCGCTCACCCTGCGAGTGACCCGCGGCATGGAGTACGGCACGGCCGAGACCGTGGTGATCCCCCCGCCGGGCCGGGAGACGGTGGTGGAGATGTCCCCGGCGCGGCTGTACGACGCGGCGGCCCGCGGCTGGTACGGCGGCGACATGCACGTCCACCTCAACTGGGCCGGTGACGTGGTCGGCACCCCGGCCGACGCCGCCGCCGTCCAGCACGGCGAGGACCTGCACGTGCTCAACCTGGTGGCGGGCAACATCGCCACCCCCCGCGTCTACGACGCCGAGGCGCTGGCGCACTGGGCCGGGCGCGACCTGCCGTGGTCGGACGCCACCCACGTCGCCAGGATGGGCGTCGAATACCGCAACGACCTGCTCGGCCACCTGTTCGCCTTCGGGGTGAGCGCGCCGCCGGAGAGGTTCCACACCGGCTTCGCGGGCGCTCCGGACTGGCCGCCGAACGAGGCCGGGTGCGCCGAACTGCGCGGCCTCGGCGCGGTCCTCGGCTACAGCCACCCCTTCCACCAGGTGGCGGACGAGCACGACGGCCCCGAACGGCCGCTGGACTCCGGGCGCTGCTGCGCGGCCAGGGAGATCGTCGCCGACGCCGCGCTCGGCCTGGTCGACGCGCTCGACGTGGTCAACCACTCCTCGGTGACCGGCACCGCGGCCGTCTACCGCAGGCTGATCGGCGCGGGCAACCGGCTGGCCGTCACCGCGGGCACCGACACGATGATCTCCTTCACCCGGCGCGGCAGCCAGTCCGCGCCGCCGGGCTGGGGACGCGTCTACGCCAAGGTGGACGGGCCGCTGAGCGCCGGGTCCTTCGCCGCGGCGATCCGCGCCGGCCGTACCTTCGCCACCACCGGCCCATGGCTGGAACTCGACGTCGAGGGCCTGGGCCCCGGCGACACGCTCGACCTGGACGAGCGCGGCGGGCGGGTCAGGGTCACCGTGCGGGCCATCGGCCCGGAGGTCGAGCGCCTGGCCGTCCGCACGGCGAGCGGCACCGCCGCCGAAGGGCCGCCCGACGGCCTTGCCGTCGTGCTCGACGTGACCGAGCCCACCTACGTACTGGCGATCGCCCAGGGCGGCCCGCACCCGCGCGCGATGCGGGCCGACGTCTACGCCTGCACCAGCCCGGTCTACGTCGATCTCGCCGGGGCGCACGTCGCGCGCGAGGAGGACGTGCGCTGGTGCCTGGACTGGCTGGACCGGCTGGAGGAGATGGTCGGGCAGGAGGGCCGGCTGCCCGAGCCGGGGCACTTCGCCGACCATGTGGCGCTCTACGACAGGGCGCGCGCGATCTACCGCTCCCGGCTGGCGGTCCGCTGACCTTTACCGGCCCGCCGGACGGGAAGGAGTCGGCCATGCGGACGAATCGGATGATCGAGGCGATGTCCTCAAGGATGTCCTCAAGGATGTCCTCAGCGATGTCCTCAGCGATGTCCTCAGCGATGTCCTCAGCGGCGGCCCGCCCGGCGGCGCCGGTCTCCCGGCGGGAGTGGGCCTCGCGGGCGAGGTCCCGGCTCGGCGCGCTGGACCGGCGGCTGTTCGCCGCCGTGGCCAGGGCGGACTGGCCGGGCGGGGATCGGGTGCTGCCCGCGTTGTCGCGGGCGGCGGACAACTCGCTGCTGTGGGCCGGGTTCGCGGCGGGGCTCGCGGTGAGCGGACGGCGGCGGCTGCGCCGGGCGGCGACCCGCGGCCTGCTCGCGGTCAGCCTGGCCAGCCCGCTGGTCAACCTCGCCACCAAGCAGGCGTTCGGCCGCAGCCGGCCGTCCGGGGTCAACCTCCCGCTGGCCCGGCTGCTGGCCATGCCGACCTCCACGTCGTTCCCGTCCGGCCACTCGGCCTCGGCCGCCGCGTTCGCCACCGCCGTGGCGATGGAGGCCCCCGCGCGGGTCGCGGTGCCGGTCGCCCTGGTGGCGGCGGCGGTGTGCTTCTCCCGCGTGTACACCGGGGTCCACTATCCCGGCGACGTGCTCGCCGGGGCGGGCATCGGGGTCGCCACCGGGCTGCTCACCCGGCGGCTGTGGCCCGACGCCGCCGAGGCCGGGCGGGCGCGCGCGGCGGCGACCGCGCCGCTGCTCGACCTCGACCCGCGCGGGGCCGGGGTGGTGGCGGTGATCAACCCGTCGGCCGAGACCGCGCAGGTCGCGGACGAACTGCGCGCCGGGCTGCCCGCCGCCGACATCGTGACCCCCGGGCCGGACGCCGACATCGCCGCGGTCATGCGGGAGGCCGCCGGGCGGGCGAGCGTGCTGGCCGTCGCGGGCGGCGACGGCACGGCGAGCCGGGCCGCCGCCGCGGCCCTGGAACACGGCCGGCCGCTGCTGGTGGTGCCCGCGGGCACCTTCGACCACTTCGCGCGCACGCTCGGCATCGAGAGCCCGCAGGAGGCGGTGGCCGCCTACCGGTCCGGGCAGGCCGCCACGGTGGACGTGGGCGAGGCGGCGGGCCGGGTTTTCCTCAACAACGCCGGTCTCGGCCTCTACCCGGCGCTGGTGGACCGCAGGGAGGCCCGCGAGCACCGGATCGGCAAGTGGCCCGCGCTGCTGTGGGCGCTGGGCGAACTGCTGGCGGGCGGGGCCCGGCCGATCGAGGTGGAGGTGGACGGCACGCCGTACCGGGCGTGGCTGCTGTTCGTCGGCAACTGCCGCTACGACGTGCGCGGCGCCGCGCCCACCCGGCGGGCCAGGCTGGAGGACGGCGTGCTGGACATCCGGCTGCTGGCCGCCACCGGGCGGCTGCCCCGGCTGCGCGCGTTCACCAGCGTGATCGGCGGGCGGCTCGGCCTGTCCCGCCACTACCACCAGTGGAAGGCCGACACCCTGCACGTCACGACCCCCTCGGGGAAGGTGCGCCTGGCCTGCGACGGCGAGACGTTCACCGTTGGCGGGCCGGTGGCGTTCACCAAACGACCCCGGGCGCTTGCCGTGCTTCGCGACATCGGGTAGGCTGCCGTCGCTCTATTGCCGTCCCAAGGGGAGCCCGTTGAGGATCTGAGGTCCGGACACCGCGCCGGTGGCCCGTTCTGTGGCCCGTGCGCGTCTGACCTCAGATGACCGCCCTCGACAATGGACGGCGATCTTCTACGCCGGGCGTACCGCCCGCGGTGTCCAGCAGGTACCGAATGCCGGAGAAACCACCGTGGGGAGCCGCCTTATGTCCTTTGCCATCGTCTGTGATGACATCTCCTTCGCCTGGCCGGACGGCACGCCCGTGCTGGACGGCCTCGACCTCGCCCTCGGCGGCGGCGCGACCGGCCTGATCGGCGTCAACGGCGCGGGCAAGTCCACCCTGCTGAAGATCATCGCCGGGGAGCTGCGCCCGCGCTCCGGCACGGTCACCGTGGCGGGCGAGGTCGGCTACCTCCCGCAGGACCTGCCGCTCGGCACCGCGGCCACCGTCTCGGACCTGCTCGGGATCAGCGCCGCCCGGCGCGCGCTGCACGCCATCGAGCGGGGCGAGGTGGACGAGGAGAACTTCGCCGCCGTCGGCGACGACTGGGACGTCGAAGAACGCGCCCGCGCCGAACTCGACCGGCTCGGCCTCACCGAGATCGAGCTGGACCGCACGGTCGGCGCCCTGTCCGGCGGCGAGACCGTCATGGTCGGCCTGGCCGCGCAGTTCCTGCGCCGCCCCGACGTACTGCTGCTGGACGAGCCGACCAACAACCTGGACCTCGACGCCAGGCGGCGGCTCTACGCGGCGGTGGAGTCCTGGCCGGGGGTCATGGTGATCGTCAGCCACGACCGCGAGCTGCTGGACCTGGTCGACCGGGTGGCCGACCTCGCCGACGGCGAGATCCGGATCTACGGTGGCAACCTGTCGGCGTACGAGGAGGTCCTGGCGGCCGAGCGGGAGGCCGCCGAGCGGATGGTCCGGGTGGCCGAGGCCGACGTGCGCCGCCAGCAGCGCGAGCTGATCGAGGCCAGGACCAAACTGGACCGCAGGGCCCGCTACGGCAAGAAGATGAGCGAGAACAAGCGCGAGCCGAAGATCGTGATGGGCGAGCGCAAGCGGCAGGCCCAGGTCGCCGCGGGCAAGCACCGCAACATGCACATCGAACGGCTGGACGACGCCCGCCGCAGGCTCACCGAGGCAGAGGAGTCGGTCAGGGACAGCGCGGAGATCCGGATCGACCTGCCGGGCACCGAGGTCCCCGCCGGTCGTACCGTGCTGACCCTGGGCATCGCCGACGAGCGGGAGGTGGTGGTGCGCGGCCCCGAGCGGATCGCGCTGCTCGGCCCGAACGGCGCGGGCAAGACCACGCTGCTGCGGACCGTCGCGGGGGAGATCGCCCCCGGCGCGGCGGGCCGGGGCGTGCCGGTCGAGTCGGTGAGCGCCGGCGTGGCCGGGGTGCGCTATCTGCCGCAGCGGCTGGACCTGCTGGACGACTCGCTGAGCGTGCTGGGGAACGTGCGGAGGTTCGCGCCCGCCGCGAGCGACAACACGATCAGGTCGCGACTGGCGAGGTTCCTCTTCCGGGGGGACCGGGCCGACCAGCTCGCGGGCACCCTGTCGGGCGGCGAGCGGTTCCGGGCGGTGCTCGCGGCGCTATTGTGCGCCGAGCCGCCGCCGCAACTGCTGCTGCTGGACGAGCCGACCAACAACCTGGACCTGGCGAGCGTCCGCCGCCTGGTGGAGGCGCTGGCGGCCTACCGGGGGGCCCTCGTGGTGGCCGGCCACGACCTGGCCTTCCTCGGCGAGATCGGGATCACCAGGACCCTGCGCGTCGGCGCGGACGGCGAGCTGACCGAGGAACCGTGGGATCAGTGAGCCCGCGCCCCCGGCCCGGCCGCTGAACCGGTCCCCGGCCACCGGGCCGGGGACCGCTCGCGTCCGTCAACTGGAGAAGAGCATTCCGACCCAGCTGCGCTGGCGGTGCCCGTGGTGGTATCCGCCGTGCGGGGCGCCCCAGGCGGGCGCGCCATGCGCGGGCGGCGGCGGCGGGGGCGGGGCGTGCTGGGAGTACTGCGACTCAAGCCGGGTCAGCGTCTCCAGCTCGCCGTAGTCCAGGAAGATTCCGCGGCAGTTCTCGCACTGCTCGATGTGCACGCCATTGCGTTCGTAAGTGCGCATATTGCCGCGGCACTTAGGGCACTGCATCAATGGTCTCCTTGCCCTTGGTTCAGGGTTTTCTGAGCACAACCTACTGCGTGTGCGGCGCGCGCGGGCGAACATCCGTTCCGGCGATCCGCACGCAGGCGTCCACCAGCATTCGTTCCACTTCGTCCACCTGCCGTCCCTCGCGCCTGGCGGTGGTCAGCGCCCCCGCGGCGAGCTGCACGGTCAAGGCCCTGGCCGGTCCGTCCAGGCGTTCCCACGGGTCGGCCGCCCCGGCCAGCGCCGGGCCCCCGGCGTCCAGGTAGGCGGTCAGGAACCGGTCCCAGACGGCGGGGTCGAGCAGCCCGCAGGCGAACCACGCGGCCGGTCGGGCGAGGTCCCATGCCTGGTCGCCGACGCCGAGGTCGTCCACGTCGATCAGCGTCCACTCGCCCGCGCCCGGCGGGTGGCGCACCAGCTGCCCGAGGTGCCAGTCGCCGTGCGCCAGCCCGGTGCGCGCGGCGCCCGCGGGCAGCGAGGCCGCCGCCGCGCGCACGATGTCCTCCTCGGGGCCGCCGCCGTTCAGGGCGGCCACGGTCCTGGCCATCCGCCCGGGGCCGCCCGCGGGCGGCAGCGGCGGCAGCGCCGCGACCGGTACGGCGTGCAACGCGGCCAGCAGCCGGGCCGCCTCCTCCCACGGCGCGGCGTCCGGATCGCCGGAGTCGACCGGCTCCCCGGCGGGCCACACCGACACCAGCCGGTCGTCCACCTGGGTGATGCCGGTGTCGGCGGGCGGCAGCATGATCCCGGGGAGGTGGGCCGAGGCCGCCACCCGGGGGGCGAGCAGCGTGGCGTCCATGCCGGGGGCATGCGCCTTGACCACGAGCGCGCCCACCCGCACGATCATCACGTCCGGCCTGGTGGGGATGAGTTCGGCCGGGGCGTCCGGTCCGGCGTGCGCCCGGCCGATCGCGGCGAGCCGGCGCGCGAGCGGGGGCAACGGGGGGGAAGGCATGCGGGCCAATCTAGATTGAACCCCATGAGGATCGGATACGGAGTGCCGGTTTCAGGAGCCTGGGCGACCCCCGGGAACATGGCGCGGATCGCCGTCCGCGCCGAAGAGCTCGGCTACAGCGACATATGGACCTTCCAGCGGCTGCTCATGCCCGTGGGACATCCGATGGGGCCGATCTACCGCAGTGTGCAGGACCCCACCGTCACATTGGCCTACCTGGCCGGGGTGACCAGCCGGATCGGGCTCGGGGTGGCCGTGCTGAACCTCCCCCTCTACTCACCCGCGCTGCTGGCCAAGCAGCTCGCCACGCTGCAGACGGTGTCCGGCGGGCGGCTCACGGCGGGGCTCGGGCTGGGGTGGCTGAAGGAGGAGTTCGCCGCCTCCGGCCTGTCGTTCGAGCGGCGCGGGGCGCGCTCTGAGGAGTACCTGGAGCTGCTGCGCAAGCTGTGGAACGACGAGGTGATCGACCATGAGAGCGAGTTCTACCGCGTCCCCGCCTCCCACCAGGACCCCAAGCCGGTCCCGGGGCCGCCGCCGATCCTGCTCGGCGGCATGGCGGACGTGGCGCTGCGCCGCGCGGGGCGGCTGGCCGACGGCTGGGTCAGCTCCAGCCAGGAGGATCTGTCGGGGATCAAAGAACGGATCTACGTTGTAAAGGAGGCGGCCCGTGAGGCCGGGCGCGACCCCGGCTCCCTGCGGATCGTCTGCCGCGGCGTGACCACGCCGGGCCCGGCGGGACGGCCCGGCCGCAGGCCGCTCACCGGCTCCTACGACGAGATCCGCCAGGACGTCGCGGAACTGGCCGCGAGCGGCGTCACCGAGGTCTTCCACGACCTCAACTTCGTCGGCGAGTTCGGGGCGCCGGACGTCGACCCCGCGGACGCCATGCGCCGCGCCGAAGAGGCGCTGGAGGCGCTGGCGCCGTAGTCTCCTCAGGACATGTGGAGCACCGCGACGCCGTTGATCCGGTCGGCCGCCAGGTCGGCGAGCGCGCGGTCGGCCGCGTCCGCCGGGTAGGCCACCGTGCTCACCCGGGGCGGGTGCGCGGTGGCCGCCGCGAGGTAGGCCCGGCCGTCCGCCCGGGTGTTGGCGGTGACACTGCGCAGCGTGCGCTCCTGGAACAGGTGGCGGTCGTAATCCAGGACGGGGATGTCGCTGAGGTGGATGCCCGCGACGGCCAGTACGCCGCCCCGGTCCAGCGCGGCCAGCGCGACCGGCACCAGGTCGCCCACCGGCGCGAACAGGATGGCGGCGTCCAGCGGTTCGGGCGGCGCGTCGCGGGCGTCGCCCGCCGAGGCCGCGCCGAGGTCCAGTGCCAGTCTCCTGGCGGCGGGGGATCGGGTCAGTACGTGCACGGTCGCCCCCTGGGCGAGGGCGACCTGGGCGGTCAGGTGCGCTGACGCGCCGAATCCGTAGATCCCCAGCCGGCCGCCCTCGGGCAGGTCGGCGCGGAGCAGCGCGCGGTAGCCGATGATCCCGGCGCACAGCAGCGGCGCGAGCCGCGCGGCGGGCGGGCCGGCGGGGAGCGGGTAGACGTAGGCGGCGGGGGCGGTGAGGTATCCGGCGTAGCCGCCGTCGGCGTCCCATCCGGTGTAGGTGGAGTGCGGGCACAGGTTCTCCAGGCCGCGCCGGCAGTACCGGCAGGCGCCGCAGGTCGAGCGCAGCCAGGCCACGCCGACCCTGGCGCCCGCCGGGAACGTGCCCGGCGGGGCCGAGACCACCCGGCCGACGGCCTCGTGGCCGGGCACGGTGCGCTGGCGGCGCGGCGGGAGGTCGCCTTCGGCCAGGTGCAGGTCGGTACGGCAGACCGCGCACGCCTCCACCTTGACCAGCACCTCGTCCGGTCCAGGGCGGGGGACGGGCAGCCGGACGCGTTCCAGCGGCCCGCTGCCGATCGGCCCCGGGCGGGCGACCACCCAGGCGTCCATCTCCGTCTCGGCCGTACCCGCCGCCCTGTCGCTCACCTGCTGCTCACTCCGCCATGGACAGGCGGCGCTCGGCCAGGGCCGCGTAGATCGCCGCCCCGTCGGGGAGCACCGCGTCGTCGAACACCGCCTCGGCCGAGTGGTTGTAGGGGGCGGTGGCCGGGTCCAGGTCCGGCGGGCAGGCCCCCAGCGCGATGAACGCCCCCGGCACCTCCTCCAGCACGTAGGAGAAGTCCTCCGAGCCGGTGATGGGCCGCGGGGCGATCGCGTAGCGGTCCGCGCCGAGCAGTTCGCCCACCACGTCGCCGGCGAAGGCGCTTTCCTTGGCGTCGTTGACCGTCACCGGGTAGCCCCTGCCGAAGGCGGCGTCGACCGTCAGGCCGTACGCCGTGCCGGTGTCCATCAGCAGCTCGATGATCCGCTTCTGGATCTTCTCCCGGTTGGTGTCGCTGAAGGTGCGGACCGTCAGCTCCAAGACCGCCTGGTCGGGGATGATGTTGCCGGCGGTGCCCGCGTGGAACGCGCCGACCGTCACCACGACCGGGTCGAACACGTCGAACTCCCGGGTGACCAGGGTCTGCAGCGCGGTGACCATCTGGCAGGCCGCCGGGATCGGGTCCGCGGACAGATGCGGGGTGGAGCCGTGGCCGCCCCTGCCGCGCACGGTGACGGTGAGGGCGTCGGCGGCGGCGAGCATGGGCCCGCCCCGGCTGGTGAACAGGCCGCCGGGCAGCACGGTGGACAGCACGTGCATGCCGTAGGCGGCGACCGGGCGCTCGCCCGCCGCGTCGAGGACGCCTTCGTCGATCATGACCTTGGCGCCCTCCCAGCCCTCCTCGCCGGGCTGGAACATGAAGATCACGTCTCCGGCGAGGTCCTGCCTGCGGTCGGCGAGCAGCCGCGCGGCCCCGGCGAGCATCGCGGTGTGCAGGTCGTGGCCGCAGGCGTGCATCCGTTCGGGCAGGCGCGAGGAGTACGACAGGCCGGTGCGCTCGGTCACCGGCAGCGCGTCCATGTCGCCGCGGAGCAGTACGGCGGGGCCGGGCCGCCCGCCGCGCAGGACGGCGGTGACCGAGCTGAGCGCGTCACCGGTGGTGATCTCCAGGGGCAGGCCGTCCAGGGCGGCGAGGACTTTCTCCTGGGTACGTGGGAGGTGCAGGCCCAGTTCGGGTTCGGTGTGCAGGTCCTGGCGTAGCCGTGCCAGGTCTTCGGCCATTTCCCTGGCGTTCTCTAGAAGCGACATGCACTGCATTGTTCCCATTCCGGGCGCTCGCGACCAGCACCCCCGCCGGGTGGGCGGCCCTGAGACGGGGGGCCGGCCTGCGTAGGATGGCCGGGTGAGCGATCGCAAACCCATTGAGTGCTGGCTGTCCGACATGGACGGCGTCCTGGTCAAGGAAGGGCAGCCGGTGCCCGGCGCGGCCGAGTTCATCGCGCGGCTGCGCGAGTCGGGCAGGCGCTTTCTGGTCCTCACCAACAACTCGATCTACACGCCGCGCGACCTCGCCGTGCGGCTGAGGGCGGCGGGCCTTGAGGTGCCCGAGGAGTCGATCTACACCTCGGCGCTGGCCACCGCCCAGTTCCTGGCCGACCAGCGGCCGGACGGCTCGGCGTACGTGATCGGCGAGTCGGGCCTGACCACGGCCCTGCACCGGGTCGGCTACGTGCTCACCGACATCGACCCCGACTACGTCGTGCTCGGCGAGACGCGCAACTACAGCTTCGAGCAGATCACCAAGGCGATCCGGCTGATCGAGTCGGGGGCCAGGTTCATCGCGACCAACCCCGACCCGATCGGGCCGTCCGCGGAGGGCTCGATGCCCGCGTGCGGGGCGGTCGCGGCCATGATCACCAAGGCGACCGACGTCCAGCCGTACTTCGTGGGCAAGCCCAACCCGATGATGATGCGCAGCGCGATCAACGCCATCGACGGCCACAGCGAGACCACCGCGATGATCGGCGACCGGATGGACACCGACGTGGTCTCCGGCATGGAGGCGGGGCTGTTCACCATCCTCGTGCTGACCGGGGTGACGCCGCGCCAGCAGGTCGACCGCTTCCCGTTCCGGCCCTCGCTGGTGGTCGATTCGGTGGCCGACCTCATCCCGATGCTGGACTGATCCCCGCGGCGCACCCGCTCATTCCGAATGACCGTCATCCCGCTACCGCATGATCGGTGACCGACCGGCCGGGCGGCGAGTTGAATCGTGCCCGTCACCAGCGGCGATCGGCGGAAGGACGGTAGTGGGCGGGCAGAGCGGGCGGGATCCATCCGGGGCCGGGCAGGCCGCCGGCCGTACGGTCGTGGTCGTCGGGGGCACCAGCGGGATCGGTACCGCGATAGCCGAGCGGTTCGCCGCCTCGGGGGCGGAGGTGATCGCCGCCGGGCTGCGCGCCGAGCACTCGCCCGCCGCGGCGGTCGCGCGGACCGTGGAGCTGGATCTCACCAGCGGCGATGACCTGGAGAGGTTTCTTTCCGGGCTGTCGCGGCTGGACGTGCTGGTGAACGCGGCCGGGGTGCTGCGGCGCGGCGCGGAGTACGACCCCGAGGTCTTCGCGCGGGTGATCGAGATCAATCTGAACGGCGCGATGCGCGCGTGCGTCGCCGCCCGGGGACTGCTGGCCCGCTCCGGCGGGTGCATCGTGAACGTGGCGTCGATGCTGAGCTTCCTGGGCGGCCCGCTGGTCCCGGCCTACACCGCGAGCAAGGGCGGGGTGTTGCAGCTCACCAAGGCGCTGGCGGTGGCGTGGGCGGCCGAGGGCATCAGGGTCAACGCGGTCGCGCCCGGCTGGATCCGTACCGCGCTGACCGCCGACCTGCACCAGAACCCGGAGACCGAGC
Source organism: Spongiactinospora rosea (assembly GCF_003315795.1). GTDB lineage: Bacteria > Actinomycetota > Actinomycetes > Streptosporangiales > Streptosporangiaceae > Spongiactinospora > Spongiactinospora rosea. The sequence goes on along the minus strand of NZ_QMEY01000019.1, from coordinate 99,893 downwards.
GGCGCATCGTGGAGCGCACGCCGATGCGGCGCTGGGGCGAGCCGTCGGACGTGGCGGGGGCGGTGGCGTTCCTGTGCGGTCCCGACGCCCGGTTCATCACCGGGGTGGTCCTGCCGGTGGACGGCGGCTACCTCGCCGCCTGACCAGGAGCGAGAAGGAGTGAGGGCACGATGACGACGAACGCGCGCGGACCGGTGATCGCCCAGTCCGGGGTGGTGCCGCCGGAGATCGCGGTGGCGGCGCTGCCGGAGGACGAGCGGGTGTGGGTGCCGCAGGCGCCGAACGTGTGGTTCCGGCCGCTGATGTTCAACACGGTGCTCGGGCAGTGGTGCAACCTGCTGAAGGTGACGGCGGCGGGGATCGTGTCGCGGCACCGGCACCCCGGGGCGGTGTTCGGGTACGTGATCAAGGGCAAGTGGCACTACTACGAGCACCCGTGGGTGGCCGAGGCGGGGCACTTCGTGTACGAGCCGCCGGGGGAGATCCACACGCTGGCGGTGCCGGACGACTGCGACGAGATGATCACCTTCTTCAACATCTCGGGGGCGATGGCCTACGTGGACGAGGAGGGGGTGCAGGTGGGGTACGAGGACACCTTCACCAAGATCGACATGTGCCGGGCGCACTACGAGCGGGTGGGGCTGGGCGCGGGGTACGTCGATCAGTTCATCCGCTGAGGCTGCTGAGATAAACACGGTTTTCGACTTTATTTCCGGAAAAATGCCCGTATAGGGTCTGTGTCCATCGGCGAAGGAGCGGCTGATGGACCTCAGGAGTGTGTACCACTACCGGATCGACTGGATCGTCAGCTTCGTCGCGGTGGCCCACCACGGTGGGTTCTCGGCGGCGGCCAAGGCGCTCTACCGCTCCCAGCCCCGGGTCAGCAGCCACGTGGCCGACCTGGAGCGGGAGCTGGGCACCAAGCTGCTGGACCGGTCGGTGCACCCGGCGGTGCTCACTCCCGAGGGGCGCGCGCTGCTCCCGCACGCCGAGGAGATCCTGCGCCGGCTCGGCGTCCTCGCGGACATGACGGGCGGCGCGGTACGCGGGGAGGTACGCCTCGGCGCCTATCCCAGCGCCGCCGCCTACCTCTACCCGCTCGCCGTACGGGCCCTGCGGGAGAACCACCCGCGGGTGCGGCTCGTGCTGCGCGAGGGGCCGAGCGTGGCGCTGGGCGCCGCGCTGACCAGCGGCGACCTGGACCTCGTGCTGCGCCCGCTGCTGCCGCTGATCGGCAGCGACGGGGTGTCCAGCCGGCTGCTGTGGCGCGAACCCCTGGTCGCGGTCTTCCGCGACGACCACCCGCTGGCCCGCAGCCCTTACGTACGGCTGTCCCAGATCGCCGCCCTGCCGCTGATCAGCATCGGCGAGAGCGGTGAGGGCAACGGGCGGCAGTACGAGACCAACCTGGCCTTCGCCAGTGCCGGCCTCACCCCGACGATCACCGCCCAGACCAACCAGCCGCAGACGCTGGTCGCCCTGGTCCGCCACGGGATGGGCACGGGCGTCACCAACAGCCTGGCGATGACCACGGCCAACATCGAGGGCGTGACCCTCGTCCCGATCGCCGACCCCCACTGCGAGCGCGTCGTGGCCCTGTGGTGGCGCTCCGACGGCGTCGCCTCCCCGGCCGTCGCCGCCGTCCGCGACATCATGGCCCGCCTCCCGCACCCCCGCTGGCCCTGGGGCGCCGAGATCCCCGCCCCCTGACCCCGCGCGGCCCGGGACGCCGGACCTCCCGGCCGCGCCGGTTCCTTCGGGGCCGTGGCCCGCAAGGGCCCCGCACGGAAAGCCCGTCCCTGCCTCCAGGGAACCGGGGTCCCGAAACCCCTTCGCGCTGAGCGGCCCGCCGGGAAGGCGGGTCAGGCGTCGGTGAGGACCGGGGTGCGGTGCTGTGGGGCCGGAGCGCCGATCAGGGCGCGGCAGTCGTTGATGGCGTCGGCGAGCAGGCCGCGCAGGAGCGCGTCGGCGTCGTCGACGCAGGCGTTGGCGATGCCCCGGGCGGCGAGCTGGACCGTGTTCGGGGCGGCGAAGCGGCGGAAGCCGCGTACGGAGACGCGGATGCCCCGGCGCAGCTTGTGCGCGCCCTCCGCGGCGAGCGGGGCCTGTGCCAGGGCGCGCTCGCTCTCCTCGCTCAGCTCGCCGTCCGTCCGCCCGTCCAGTTCGGCCAGGATCTGCTCGGCGGCGAGCACCGAGACGGCCATGGCGAGCTGGAGGTCGGCGGCCACCACCGGCAGCGCCGTGGTCGCGGCGCGCAGCGCGAGCCTGGCGTCCACGCGCAGGTCGTCGCTGGTGAGCCCGATGACGGACGGGATCAGCGGGGCGAGCTGGTTCCTGGCCCCGTCGGTGGTGAAGTCGTTGACGAGGCGGGCCAGCGCGGCGAGCAGAGGGTGCGTGCACGCCGGGTGGTCGCTCCAGCGCTCTCCCGCGAGGTAGGACGCCAGTTCCATGAAGCAGGCGCCCTTACGCGGATTTCGGTGCCGGCCCCGCGACAAGGTGGGAACCAGTGCGGGCATTTGAGTCTGCTGATCGTGCACGGCACACTCCATGCGTATTGCCCAGTGATGTCACCTTCCAGTCTGCGATCCCCATCGCTCCTGCGCCAGCCCGGGGGTGGGTTTCGGCCCAGATGTACCCCGGCGGGGAGTACCGGACCGCCCCGGGCGCGGAGCCCGGAGCGGCCGGAAGTCCTGTCGTGTCAGCGGTCCGCGTCGGCCGCCGCCACGGCGATCTTGCGGTGCGCCAGGAAGCGGACCGAACGCCCGCCCGCCGAGAAGCGCGCGGTCGAGGTGATCCTCCGGGGCGGCGCGGCCTGGGCGGGCGGCGTCACCCGGAACACCACCTTGGCCGAGGCGCCCGGCTTCAGCACGCGCCGGGCGGTGCTCCTGCTGACCCGCCAGCCCTTCGGCACGGAAAGGTCGATCCGCAGGTCGTCCCAGGAGACCTTCGACCCGTTGTGCAGCGTGACCACCAGCTCCTGCGTCCGGCCGCCGTGCGCCTGGACCTTCCCGGCGAGCCGCATCCCGTACGGCAGGCGCGGGTCGGGCGCCACCGAGGCGTCCATCAGGGCGTCGAGTTCGGCGGCCAGCTCGGGCCGCTCGGCCGCCAGGTCGTGCTTCTCGCCCCGGTCGGTCTTGAGGTTGTAAAGCTCAAGCCGCCCGTCCGGCCCCGCGCCCGCGATGTGCGGCGCGAAGCGCACGGCCTTCCAGTGTCCCCGGCGTACGGCCTGCGCCTTGCGCGGCCGGTTCCAGAACAGGTGCGGGTGCCCGGCGAAGCCGCCCGCCCCGGTCAGCAGCCCGCGCATGGACAGGCCGTCCAGGTGATCGGGTATCGGGGCGCCGGCGAAGTCGGCGAGGGTCGGCAGCACGTCCCAGAAGGCCACCGGCTCGTTCTCCACCGCCCCCGCGCGCAGCAGGGACGGCGACCAGGCGATCAGCGGCACGCGGATGCCGCCTTCGTAGAGGTCTCGTTTGTCGGCGCGGTAGGGGCCGTTGGAGTCGAACAGCCAGGGCGTGACGCCCTTCTCCCGGTGCGGCCCGTTGTCACTGGTGAACAGCACGATCGTGGAGTCGGCGACGCCGGACTCGCGCAGTGTCCGGATGACCTCGCCCACGTGCGCGTCGAGCCGGGTGACCTGCGCCGCGTGCCTGCGGTTGGCGCGCGTCCACGGCTTGTCCTCGTACCGCCCGGCCGTGCCGGGCACCTCGCTCGGCGCGTGCGGCAGCGTGGTGGGCAGGTACAGCAGGAACGGGTCATCGGAGTCGGCCGCGTCCTGGATGAACCGCTTCGCGCGGTCGAGGAACAGGTCGGGGGCGTACGAGTCGCCGCCGAGGTCCACCGTCTCGCGGTTGTGCCACAGGTAGTCCGGCCAGTACTGGTGGGCGTGGCGGTGGCCGATGAAGCCGAAGAACTCGCCGAACCCGCGCGCGTTGGGATGCGAGGGCTGACGCGGCTGCTCCGGCCCGAAGCCCCACTTGCCGATGCAGGCGGTGCGGTACCCGGTCAGCTTGAGCAGCCCGGCGAAGGTCAGGTCGGCGGACGTCATGGACAGCTGCGGACCCCCTTCGGGGTTCTCCCGGATGGTGGAGTGGCCGGTGTGCAGCCCGGTGAGCAGCGAGGCCCGGGACGGCGCGCACAGCGGGGCGCCGGAGTAGGCGCTGGTGAAGCGGATCCCCTCGGCCGCGAGCCGGTCCAGATGAGGGGTTTCGATCATCTTCTGGCCGTAGCAGCCGAGTTCGCCCCAGCCCAGGTCGTCGGCCAGGATGATCACGAAGTTGGGCCTTCTGGCGGGCGCCGCCGCCGCTGCGGCCGGAGCGCCCATGACCGAGGTCGCGACGAGGCCGCCGGCCGCTCCGGCCAGGAAGGCACGGCGGGTGGGGGAGTGGTGGTTCATGTGCTCCGCTTCGATGGGGAGGGTCGGCGGGAGTGTAGCCGCTGATCGTTAACCGCCGGCGGCTTCCCGGCGACGGGACGACGTCCGAACGACATCGCGCGCCGGGCGGCTCAGGGCTTCACCGTGACCGGTACGGCGGCGCGGGGGCTGCGCGCATGGCTGACTCCTTCGGGGCGTCATCGGGCTCCGCCGCCGGGGCCATGAGGCCGTTCCGGCCGGAGGTGAAACGAAGAACCACCGGGATTATGGACCCATCCGGGCCCGCATGCGATCAGAAGGCACCTCTCAGGGGTCCGTGTCGCATCCGCTGCCGGACTTTCAGCCGCCCGTGGGCGGTACCGCGCGTGACAGGAACTCGCCCAGTGCGCGGTCGAAGTCGGCGGGCCGCTCCAGGTTGGGCAGGTGCGCGGCGCCCTCGATCACGGTCAGCGTGGCGCCGGGGATGTGCTCGCGCATCAGCCGGGCCTCGGCGATCGGGGTGTACTCGTCGTCCGCGCCGACGATCACCAGTGTGGGCACCGTGGCCCGGGCGAGGGAGCCGAGGTAGTCGGGCCGTTCCGCCCGCCCGCGCAGGGCCGCCGCCGCGCCCTGTGGCGCGGTGCCGCGCATCATGGCCAGGACGTGGGCGGCCACCTCGGGCAGTGCCGCGACGTTGGCCGGGGAGATCATCTTGTTCAGGACCTCGGCCGCGTACCCGTCCATGCCCTCGCGCAGCAGGCGGTCGGCCGTCATCGCGCGGTCCCACCTGCCCTGCGGGCTCTCGGCCCTGGCGGTGGTGTCGGCGAGCACCATGCCGCGGACCCGGCCGGGGTAGGACCGATGGAACTCCATCACGATCTGGCCGCCCATGGACAGGCCCGCGAGCAGGGCGCGGGGCACGCCGAGATGGTCCATCAGGGCGGCGATGTCGGCGGCGAACACCGGCAGCGGGGTGATCCCCCTGCTGACCGTGCTGCGGCCGTAGCCGCGCAGGTCGGGCGCGATCACCCGCAGGCCCTCGCCGGCGAACCCACCGATCTGCGGACGCCACATCGACCGGTCGAACGGGTGCCCGTGGACGAGCACCAGCGCGGGCGCGCCGACGTCGCCCTCGTCGTCGTAAGCGATGGTGATCCCATTGACCGCGGCGGTCTTCCCGGTGCTCATGCTCCGATGCTATTCGGCGCGTTTGCTCGGAGCAATTGCCAAAATGCTCTCGGTGCAATTTAATGGGGGCATGGCAGACGACCACCGGGACTACCGCGCCATCGCCGACACCCTCGCCGCCCGCATCGCCGCGGGCGAGCTGCTCCCTGGCGACCGGCTGCCGCCACAGCGCCGGTTCGCCAGGGAGCACCGGGTGGCCGGTTCCACCGCCGCCCGCGTCTACGCCGAGCTGATCAGGCGCGGCCTGGCCGTCGGCGAGGTCGGGCGCGGCACGTTCGTGCGGGCCGCCGGGGCGAGCGCCGATCCGGCGCTCGCCGAGCCCGCCGGGGCCCGCATCGACCTGGAGCTCAACTTCTCGGTGCTGCCCGAGCAGCCCGAACTGCTCGCGCCCGCGCTCGGCGGCATGCTGCGGCACGACGCGCTGGCCGCCGCGCTGCGGCCGATGGGCGTGGCGGGCACCCCGGCCGCCCGCGAGGCCGCCGCTGCGGCCCTCGCCCGCGGCGGATGGGCCCCCGATGCCCGCCACCTGCTGTTCGCCGGAAGCGGGCGGCAGGCCATCGCCGCCGCGGTCGCCGCCCTGGTACCGCCCGGCGAACGGCTCGGCGTGGAGGCCCTGACCTATCCGATCGTCAAAGGCGTGGCGACCCGGCTCGGGATCACCCTGGTCCCGCTGGCGACCGACGAGCACGGGCTCGTCCCCGGCGCGGTGCGCGCCGCCCCGCCGCTGCGCGCCCTGTACCTGCAGCCCGCGCTGCACAACCCGCTGGGCGTCACCGCCCCCGAGCATCGCCGGCTCGACCTGGCCCGGCTGCTGTACGACCACGACCTGCACGCGATCGAGGACGGCATCTACGCCTTCCTGCGCGATGACCTGCCGCCGCTGGCCGCCGCCGCGCCCGACCGGGTCGTGGTGGTGGACAGCCTGTCCAAGCGGGTCGCGCCGGGCCTTTCCGTCGGGTTCGTCATGCCGCCCGCCGCGCTCGCCGGGCCGCTGGCCTCGGCGCTTCGCTCCGGCGGGTGGGCGGCCTCGCCGTTCGCGCTGGACGCGGCGACCCGCTGGATGAGCGAGGGCGTCACCGCCCGCCTAGAGGCGGCCAAGCGGCTGGACGCGGCGGCCAGGCAGCGGATCGCGGCCGAGCGGCTGGCGGGGTTCGAGGTGTCGGCCGACCCGCACGCCTACCACTGCTGGTGGCGGCTGCCCGAGCCGTGGCGGGCCGACACGTTCGTGGCCGCCGCCGCGCGGCAGGGCATCGCGGTGACCCCGGGGGCGGCGTTCGCGGCCGGTTCGGGCCACGCCCCCAACGCCGTACGGCTGGCCCTGGCCGCCCCTGCGGTGCCCACGCTGGTGTCGGCCCTCGACACCCTGGCCGCCCTGGCCAGGAGCGCGCCCGAAGACGCCGTCGTGGAGTGAGCGGGTTCGATACCTTGGGGCCGATGAGCGATCAGCGAGCGGACGGCGGGGCACTGCGGGCGGCGCTGGCCGCCGTCCTGGCCGGGGCGGTCCTCGCGGGGTGCGGCGGGGCGGCCTCCTCCGGCACGACGGCCCCCACCCCGCCCGCCGTACCCGGGAACGCGACCCCCACCACCGCCGCCGCCCCGAAGGACCCCGGGGCGCCCGCGGCCGGTGCGCCGCTGCCCAAGGACGCCGCCGGGCTCGCCGCCGACCTCACCGCCACCGCCAAGGCGCTGCGCGCGGCCATCGACGCCTGGGATCGCCAGGGCGACCCGCCCGAGGCCGTGGTGCTGCTCGCGCTGCGCCAGCAGCGGATCGTACGCCACCTGGCCAGGAAGCCCGGCCTGGCCACCCGCACCTACCCGCGCCTGGCCGCCGCACTGGCCCGGCAGACCAGGGACGACGTCACCGCCGCCCGCGACCTGCTGTCCCTGGTGCGCCCGCTCAAGGGCGGCGCGAAGTTCCGGGTCCGCGGGCCGGAGCAGGCGGCGGCGCTGCTGCGCCACTTCAAGCGGGCCGAACGCAGGTTCGGCGTGTCCTGGCAGGTGCTCGCCGCCGTGATGTTCGTGGAGACCAAGTTCGGCAGGGTCCGCTCGCCCAGCCACACCGGGGCCAAGGGCCCCATGCAGTTCATGCCGGGCACCTGGGCCGCGTACGGCATGGGCGGCGACGTCCACGACACCGGCGACGCCATCCTCGCCGCGGCCAACTACCTGCACGCCTCCGGCGCGCCCCGCGACTACCGCAGGGCGCTGTTCGCCTACAACCACTCACAGCGCTACGTGAACGCCGTCCTGCTGCACGCCGCGCAGATGAAACGCGACGTCAGAAGCTTCTACCGGTACCACTCCTGGCAGGTCTACGTGGTCACCACCGAAGGCGACCGCCGCCTCACCGGCCCCGGCCTGTGAGGCCGCCGCGCCACGCCGCCGCCGATGACCACATGTGGTCACTTGTTTGGCATCGCACCGTCCGGGGCGGATAAATCTTCTTAGGCGCCGAGGTGATCAGAGGGCGCCGCGGGCGGTTTCCAGCTCACCTCCGGGAGAACCCATGACGCGTGTCCGCCATGCCCTCCTATCGGTCCTGCTGCTGATGACGGGCCTGATCGTGCTCACCGCCCGGCCCGCGGCCGCGCTGCCGGCCGAATTCAGGAAGCAGGTCGCGCTCAGCGGCCTCACCCAGCCCACCAACGTCGAGTTCGCCGCCGACGGGCGGATCTTCGTCGCCGAGAAGAGCGGCCTGATCAAGGTCTTCGACTCGCTCGCCGACACCACGCCGCAGGTCTTCGCCGACCTGCGCACCCAGGTGCACAACTTCTGGGACCGCGGGCTGCTGGGCATGGCCCTGCACCCCGACTTCCCGCAGGATCCGCGCATCTACGTGCTGTACACCTACGACGCGCCGCCCGGCGGCACCGCCCCCCGCTGGGGCACCGCCGGTGCCACCGACGACCCGTGCCCCACGCCGCCCGGGCCGACCAGTGACGGGTGCCTGGTCAGCGGGCGGCTGTCGGTGCTGTCGGCCACCGGCGCGGAGACCCCGCTGGTCACCGACTGGTGCCAGCAGTACCCCAGCCACTCGGTCGGCGACCTGGAGTTCGGCAGGGACGGCGCGCTGTACGCGTCCGCGGGCGACGGCGCGAGCTTCAACTTCGCCGACTATGGCCAGGACAACTACCCCCGTTCCGACATCACCCCGGACAATCCCTGCGGCGACCCGCCGTCCCCGGCCGGTACCGCGCTGACCCCGCCCAACGCCGAGGGCGGCGCGCTGCGCGCCCAGGACGTACGGACCACCGCCGACCCCGCCGGGCTGAACGGCTCGCTGATCAGGATCGACCCCGACACCGGGCAGGCGGCGGCGGGCAACCCGAACGCGGGCAGCGCCGACGCCAACCTGGCCCGGGTCGTGGCCCACGGCATGCGCAACCCCTACCGGATCACCCACCGGCCGGGCACCGACGAGATCTGGTACGGCGAGGTCGGCTGGGACACCTACGAGGAGATCGGCAGGGTCGTGGACCCCACCGGCCAGGTCCAGAACTTCGGCTGGCCCTGCTACGAGGGCCCGAACCGGCAGGGCGGCTACGACAACGTCAACCTGACGCTGTGCGAGACCCTCTACGCGGCGGGCGCGGGCGCGCACTCCGCCCCGTACTTCGCCTGGCGGCACAGCGCCCGCGTCGTGCCCGGCGAGCCCTGCCCGCCCGGCGGCTCCTCGGCCAGCGGCGTGGCCTTCTACGACGGCGGCGACTACCCCGCCTCCTACGACGGCGCGCTGTTCTTCTCCGACTACAGCCGCGGCTGCGTCTGGGTGATGCCCAAGGGCGCGGACGGCCTGCCCGCGCCCGCCTCGGTGGCCACCTTCGACTCCGCCACCCCGGTGGTCGAACTGGAGACCGGCCCGGGCGGCGACCTGTTCGCCGTGGACCTGAACAACGGCCGCATCCTGCGCTACATCTACGCCAACACCCCGCCCGCCGCCGTCATCACCGCCGACCGGACCTCCGGCACCGCGCCGCTGACGGTCGCCTTCTCCGCCGCCGGTTCCACCGACGCCGACGGCGACCCGCTCACGTACGCCTGGGACCTGGACGGCGACGGCGACCTCGACGACTCCACCGCCGCCGCCCCGTCCCACACCTACGCCCAGCCCGGCTCCTACGCGGTCCGCCTGCGGGTGAGCGACGGCAGGGGCGGCCAGGGCGACGCCACGGTCACGGTCAACGTGGACAACAGCGCCCCCACCGCCCGGATCGACGCGCCGGGCGCCGGGGTGACGTGGGCGGTCGGCGAGACCGTGAACTTCTCCGGCACCGGCGCCGACGCCCAGGACGGCACGATCCCCGGCTCCCGGATGACCTGGACGCTGATCCTGCACCACTGCCCGGGCACCTGCCACGAGCACCAGATCACCACGTTCACCGGCGCGAGCGGGACCTTCCAGGCCCCCGACCACGAATATCCCTCCCACCTGGAGCTGCGCCTGACCGTGCGGGACGCCCAGGGCCTGACCGACACCAAGAGCGTCCTGCTCCAGCCCAAGACGGTGGACCTGACCTTCCAGACCGTCCCGGCGGGCCTGCGGCTGGGCTTCAACGGGGAGGAGAGCACAGCGCCGTTCACCCGGACGGTGATCGCCGGTTCCAGCAACTCGATCTCGGCCCCCTTCCCGCAGGGCGACCAGGGGTTCCTGTCCTGGTCCGACGGCGGCGCGGCCAGCCACAACGTGACCGCGCCCGCGACGGCGGCCACCTATACCGCCACCTACCAGACCGTTCCGCGGCCCACCGGGCTGGTCGCCGCCTACGGCATGGACGAGGGGAGCGGCACGTCGGTCGCCGACGCCTCCGGCAACGGCCACACCGGCACCGCGCGCAACGCCGCCTGGACGGAGGGGCGGCACGGCCGGGGGCTGTCCTTCGACGGCTCGACGAGCTGGGTGCGGGTGGCGGACGCGGCGGCGCTGCGGCTGACGGGCGCGATGACCGTGGAGGCGTGGGTGCGCCCGGTCTCGGTGGGTGACGAGTACGACACGGTGGTGGTGAAGGAGCATCCCAGCGGGCTGTCGTACGGGCTGTTCGGGTCCACCTCGAACGTGCGGCCCTCGTCGATCGTGAGCATCTCGGGGGAGACCGAGACGTTCGGCGCGTCGGCGCTGACGGCGGGGGAGTGGTCGCACCTGGCGACGACGTACGACGGGTCGGCGTTGCGGCTGTACGTCAACGGCACGCTCGCGGGCTCGCAGGCGGTGACCGGCGACATCCGGGTCTCGACCGGGTGGGACCTGTTCATCGGCGGGAACGCGTTCTGGGGCGACTTCTTCGCGGGGGAGATCGACGAGGTCCGGCTGTACGACCAGGCGCTGACCCCGGCGCAGATCCAGTTCGACATGAACACCCCCATAACGGTGACGCCCGTGCCGCGCTGGCGCGAACGGCCGTGACGAGAGAGAGTCGAAGGAGGGGATGTCGCGATCGATGGAGTTTCGCCCAATGGTGCAGAAGGCGTTCGCCTCCTCCGCGGACCTGGCGGAGAAGGAACAGAGCATGGAGGTCCTGGCCGACGGCGTGTACGCGCTGACCGCCGAGGGCGATCCGAACGTGGGGGCCGTGGAGGGAGAGGACTTCCTGGTCTGCTTCGAGGCGCTGGCCACGCCGGTGGCGGCGCGGGCGTGGCTGGCCAGGCTGCGCGAGCACACCGCCAAACCGGTACGCCACCTGGTGCTGTCGCACTACCACGCGGTGCGGGTGCTGGGCGCGTCGGCGTTCGACGCGCAGACGATCGTGGCCCACGACAACACCCGGGCGCTGATCGCCGAGCGGGGCAGGCAGGACTGGGAGTCCGAACTGGGCAGGATGCCCCGCCTGTTCCGCGAGCCCGCCTCCATCCCCGGCCTCACCTGGCCCGACGTGACGTTCTCCGACCGGATGACCATCCACCTGGGCGGCGACCGGGGGACGCTGGAGCTGCGCCACCTCGGCCGCGGCCACACCGAGGGCGACATCGTGGCCTGGCTGCCCCGGCAGCGGGTGCTGTTCGCCGGTGACCTGGTCGAGGCCCAGGCGGCGCTCTACACCGGCGACGCCTACCACGCCGACTGGGCGGGCGGCACGCTGGACCGCGTGGCGGAACTGCCCGCCGAGGTACTGGTCGGCGGGCGCGGCGCGGTCGTGCGGGGCCGTCCGGCGGTGGCCGCGGCCATCGCGCAGACCAGGGACTTCCTGCGGGTGATGCGGCGCGAGGTGGGCGGCGCGCGGGAGCGCGGCGGCACGCTCAAGGACGCCTTCCAGGCGGCCCACGCGGCGCTCGCGCCGCGCTACGGCGGCTGGCCGATCTTCGAGCACTGCCTGCCGTTCAACGTCTCGCGGCTGTGGGACGAGCTGTCGGGCGTCGAACGGCCGGCGATCTGGACCGCCGAGCGGGACCGGGCGGTATGGGACCGGCTCCAGTCGTGATCGCCGGCGCCGGCCCGGTCGGGCTGGTGACGGCGCTGCTGCTGGCCCGCTGGGGCGTGCCCACCCTGGTCGCGGATGCCAGGGAACGGCGGGCGGGGACGGGGTCGCGGGCCATCTGCTTCCAGGGCGACGTGCTCGACGTACTGGAGCGCGCCGGCTGCGCGCGCGAGATGGTCGCCGAGGGCGTGACCTGGACCACCGGGCGCACCTACTACCGCGAGCACGAACTGTTCACCGTGTCCTTCCCCGGCTACCGGGGCGAAGGCCACCCGCCGTGGATCAACATCTCCCAGGACCGGGTGGAGGAACTGCTGCGGGCGCGCGCCGCGGCCGAGCCGCTGATCGACCTCAGGTACGACCATCCGGTGACCGGCTACCGGGAGGACGCGACCGGCGTGCAGGTGGTGGCCGGGGACAGCGTGATCCACGGCAGCCACCTGGTCGGCGCGGACGGCGGGCGCAGCACGGTCAGGGACCTCGCCGGGATCGGCTTTCCCGGCCGTTCCTTCGACGACCGCTTCCTGATCTGCGACATCCGGGCCGACCTGCCGTTCCCCAGCGAGCGCCGGTTCTACTTCGACCCGCCGTGGAACCCGGGCCGCCAGGTCCTCGTCCACCACTGCCCCGGGTCGGTCTGGCGGATCGACTGGCAGGTCCCGGCGGGGTTCGACCCGGCGAAGGCCGACGTCCACGCGATGATCCGGCGGATCACCGGCGACCTGCCGTACGAGATCGTGTGGCTGAGCGTGTACCGCTTCCAGGAGCGGGTGGCCGCCGCCTTCCGGCGCGGCCGGGTGTTCCTGGCGGGCGACGCGGCCCACCTGTACGCGCCGTTCGGCGCGCGCGGCCTCAACTCCGGCGTCCAGGACGCGGAGAACCTGGCCTGGAAGCTCGGCCTTACCCGCACGGGCGGGGCGGGCGGCGCGCTGCTGGACGCCTACGAGGCCGAACGGCGGGCGGCGGCGCTGGTCAACCTCAAGGTCACCGGCGACACCATGGAGTTCCTGGTGCCGCAGAACGAGGAGCGCCGGGCCTGGCGGCGGTCGGTGCTGTCCAGGGCGGTACGCGATCCGGGGGCCCGGCGGCTGATCGACTCCGGCAGGCTGGCCGAGCCTTACTGGTACACCGGCTCGCCGCTGACCACCCCGGCCGGGGAGGTGCCCGGCGAGCCGGGCGCGGACCGCCCGCCGGTGCCCGGGGTGATCTGCCCGGACGGCCCCGCCGTCGTGGACGGCGAGCGCACCCGGCTGCGCCGGCTGTTCGGCCCGGCGTTCACCGTGCTGGTGGCCCGCGGCGACCGGGCCGGGGCCGCCCGGCAGGCCGCGGGCCACCTCTCCGGGGTCCCGGCGCGGGTGTACGCGCTGCCGGACATCGACCCCGGCGGCGTACTGTCCGCGGCGCTCCGGGCGAGTCCGGACAGCGTCCACCTCGTACGCCCGGACGGTCACCTGGCCGCCGTGCTGCCGGAGTTCTCCGCGCCGGCATTGGAGGCCGCGCTGGCCCGCGCGGCCGGGCGTCCCGGGGGTGACGTGGCGCGGATGGGGGAGCATGGGGGGCATGACGCCCAGCACCCCGCCTGACAGTCCATGGATCCGCGTCCACACCCCGCGGCCCGAGGCCACGGCACGGCTGATCTGCCTGCCGCACGCCGGAGGCGCGGCGAGCTTCTTCCGCGGCTGGGGCCAGGCGGCGCCGCCCTGGCTCGAAGTATGGGCCGTGCAGTACCCCGGCCGGGAGGACCGGCTGGCCGAGGACCTGATCGGTGACATCGGCCCGCTCGCCGACGGCGTCGCGGACGCCCTGGCCGCGACCGCCCGCGACCTGCCGGCCGCCCTGTTCGGCCACAGCATGGGCGCGGCCGTCGCCTACGAGACCACCCGCAGGCTGCTCACCGGCCCCGCCGCCGCACCCGCGGCCCTGTACGTCTCGGCCTGCCCGGCCCCCGGCCCGGTGACCGGCAAGACCCGGCGCCTGCTGGACGACGGCGCCCTGGCCGCCGACCTGCTCGCGCAGGGCGCCACCAGCCCGATCGTCCTCGACGACCCCGAACTGCGCGAGATCGTGCTGGCCATCGTCAGGAACGACTACCACCTGATCGAGACCTACCGGCGCGGGCCCGCCGCCCCGCTGCCGGTGCCGATCACGGCGTTCGGCGCCGACCACGACGACACGGTGGACGCCGGGCGGATCTCCGCCTGGGCGGCCGACACCAGCGCGGGCTTCACGCTGCACCCCATGCCGGGCGACCATTTCTACCTCGTGCCGGGCCGCGACGCCCTGATCAAGGTCATCGCCGAGGACCTGGCCCACCGCTTCACATGAAGGTAAAGGATTGCTAAGTTAGGTGAGCCTTGCCTAAGAAAGAGGTCGGCCCAGCCGGTTTTCGCACGAAGGGCGAACATGTCGAAATCGTTACATGGCCAGGTCCATGACGTAGTGGGCATCGGCTTCGGGCCGTCCAACCTCGCACTCGCGGTGGCACTCGAAGAGCAGTACGGCTCGGGTGTGAACGCCGTCTTCTTCGAGAAGCAGCCGCGGTTCGGCTGGCACCGGGGCATGCTCATCGACGGCGCGACCATGCAAGTGCACTTCCTCAAAGACCTGGTCACCCTGCGCAACCCGACGAGCAGGCACTCCTTCCTGGCGTACCTGCACGACCGGGGCAGGCTGATCGACTTCATCAACCACAAGACCATGTTCCCCACCCGCCTGGAGTTCCACGACTACCTGGAGTGGGCCGCCGCCGCCTTCGAGCACCAGGTCGGCTACGGGTCCGAGGTCGTCTCGGTACGGCCCGCCGACTCGGGCACGCTGGAGGTGGTCGTGCAGCGCGACGGCGAGCTGCACACCTGCCTGACCCGCAACATCGTGATCGCCGTCGGCCTGGACCCGGTGCTGCCCGAGGGCGTGCAGCAGGGCGGGCGGGTCTGGCACACCGAGGAACTGCTGACCCGGCTGGCGGCGCTGCCCGATCCCGAGCCGCGCAGGTTCGTCGTCGTCGGCGCGGGACAGAGCGCCGCCGAGGCGGTCGAGCACCTGCACCGCAGCCACGCCGAGGCGGAGGTCTGCGCGGTCTTCACCAGGTACGGCTACTCGCCCGCCGACGACAGCTCCTTCGCCAACCGCATCTTCGACCCCGAGGCCGTGGACCACTACTATTCCGCGCCCGACGACGTGAAGCGGATGCTGTTCGACTACTCGCGCAACACCAACTACTCGGTGGTGGACCTCGACCTCATCGACGAGCTGTACCGCCGGTCCTATGCCGAGAAGGTGGCCGGGCGCGAGCGGCTGCGGGTGATGAACGCCTCCCGGCTGACCGGGATACTGGCCGGGCCCGACTCGGTGCGGGCCACCGTCCGCTTCCTGCCCACGGGCGAGACGACCGCCCTGGAGGCCGACGCCATCGTCTTCGCCACCGGCTACCGCGAGCGCGACCCGCTCGAACTGCTCGGCGAGGCCGGGGCGTTCTGCCGGCTGCGCGAGGACGGCGGGCCGGTGGTGGAACGCGACTACCGGATCGCCACCGAGCCCGGGCACACCTGGGGCGTCTACCTGCAGGGGGCCACCGAGGGCACGCACGGCATCGCCTCCTCACTGCTGTCCATGACGGCGGTGCGCACCGGCGAGATCGTCCAGTCCATCGCCCGCCGCTCCAGCCGCCTGCACCAGACCGCCGGCCCCTGACCGCCGCCGCCCGCACCCCCGTGCCGTGCCGTCGCAGGTGAGGCCATATGCTTCCGGTTTCAAGCTTGTCTCGACGAAACGGCAGGGGGGTGGGTGCCGGTGCGTGTCTGGTTCATCACGGGCGCGTCCAGGGGCCTGGGGAGGGCGTTCACGGAAGCGGCGCTGAACAGGGGAGATCGGGTCGTGGCGGCGGCCCGCGACCTCACGCCGCTGGCGGAGTTGCAGGGCCGCCACCCTGACGCACTGGCCTGCGTCCCGCTCGACGTCTCCGACCGCGCCGCGGTGCACGAGGGCGTGGAGCGCGCGGTGGCCGCGTTCGGCAGGCTCGACATCGTGGTGAGCAACGCCGGGACGATGCTGTACGGCATGGTCGAGGAGGCCACCGAGGACCAGATCAGAGCGCACTTCGACGTCAACGTCCTCGGCCAGATCTGGGTCGCCCAGGCCGTGCTGCCCCACCTGCGGGCCCAGGGCTCCGGGCACATCCTCCTGGTCACGACGATGGGCACGGGCGGCGGCGTGGCCTCGGCCGGGATGTACGCGGCGGGCAAGTCGGCCATCGACTCCCTCGGCCAGGCGCTGGCGATGGAGGTCGCCCCCTTCGGCGTCAAGGTCACCATCGTCCAGCCGGGCGGCTACGACACGGGCCTGTTCACGATCGGCACCACGGCCACCACCCCGCACCCGGCCTACGAGAAGTTGCGGGCCGAACTGGCCGAGATGTGGGGCGATGACGCGGGGCCGGACCCGGGCACGGCCGCGCCGGTCGTCATGCGGCTCGTGGACCTGCCCGACCCGCCGCTCCGGCTGATCGTCGGCAGCCGGTCCTTCGACCTGGTCGAGCAGATGAACCAGGCCAGGACCGAGGAGTACCGCGCCTGGGAACACCTCAGCCGCCAGGCCCCGGGCTGACCCGCACCTACTACTAACGGTAAAGTAATCATGACCTTGGGTTACCATCGAGTCGGGTAGACGCGAAGGTGACGAAGGGCCGTCGCCGCCCCGGCGGAGGTGAGCAGTGTGAGCGACGACAACAAACGCGCCATCCGCACGGCCCTGCAGGCGTTCGTCGGCATCTGTGTCGCGCTGCCCGGCATCGTGGCCGCCACCGGCATCCGGGACACCATCCCCTGGGTGGCCGGGGCCCTCACCGTCGCGGGCGCGGTCTCGCGGGTGATGGCGCTGGCGAGCGTGCAGCGGCTGCTGCCGTCCTGGCTGCGCATCGAGGTCGCGACGCCCGGCGACCAGAACACGTCCCGCTGAGCGCTCGCTTCGGGTGTGGTCAAGGCCGCCGCGCCAGCGGCGGCCTGCGCAGCCAGGTCGCCCACCGCCACAGCCACTCCACCGGCCCGTACCGGAACATCCGCAGCCACACGGTGGAGATCGCCCACTGGGCGGCGAGGACGACGAAGGAGATCAGCACGATCCGCTCCGCGGGCCAGGCCGCGGGAGTACCGCCGAAGGCCGGGGCGATCACCTTGACGATGACCGTGGCGCTCAGGTAGTTGGTCAGCGCCATCTTGCCCAGCGGCGCGAACACGGCGGTGAGCACCGGCCGCAGCGGCGTGCCCATCAGGCAGACCAGCCCGGTCACGTAGGCGGCGGCCAGCAGCAGCCCCGCCACGGTGAACACCCGGGCGTCGGGGGACGCCACCTGCGCCACCACGAACGGCGCCGCCGCGACGGCGAAGCCCGCGCACAGCACCACGGTGACCCACGTGCGCCGCTCGATCCGTGCGATCACGCCGTACCTGGTCAACGCCGAGCCCAGCAGGAACAGCCCCGGCACCAGCGAGTAGTGCCCACCCTGAACGACCAGCGACGCCACGACCAACACCGCCCCGAGCCCGGCCACGGCCCAGCGCGGCAGCCACGTCGAGGGCAGCAGCACCACCAGACCGACGAGGGCGTACACGGTCAGGATGTCGCCGGGCCACAGCAGGAACATGTGCGCGAGCCCGATCGGCAGCAGTACCAGCAGCCTGCGCAGCAGCAGCACGCGCGGCCGCTCGACCCGGTCACCCGCCGACTCCAGCAGCAGCGAGAACCCGATCCCGAACAACAGCGAGAAGATCGGGAAGAACCGCTGGTGAACGAGGAGCGCGAGCAGATCGACACCATGCCCGGCGGTGACGGCCCGCACGGCCTCACCGGTATTGGCGATCGGCGCGACATTGGCCGGCAGAATCCCGCACAACGCGAACCCACGCAGAACATCGAGCGCCACGACACGCGCCCGCCGCATCGGCGGCGCAGTGCCCTGAGCACGCGCGACGCCTGAAAGGTCGTCAAGTGACATGAGACCTGACCGTACGATCCCACCCCACCGCCGACCACGACCAAAAGCAGGATCCCCACCCCCACCCCCAGTACTTCCGGCCGGTCCCCGACCCGATGCGGGGCCGATCGCCGTTGGCGGCTGACGGGCCGCGCCCCGTCAGCCGGGCTTGTCGGGGCCTGAGGTCATAGGTCAGGCCGGGGGCGTTCAGGTGGGGTAGGGCAGGAGGGTCTTGTCGATGTTCTCCCAGGTGGTGCGCAGGTCGGTCAGGAGGGCGGGGTCGCGTTCGGCGAGGTCGGCCTGTTCGCGTACGTCGGCGGCCAGGTTGAACAATGCCTCGCCGGAGCCGGTGCGCAGGTACTTCCAGTCGCCGCGGCGCAGTGCCCGGGCGGACCTGGTGCGCCAGAACAGGTCGCGCCGGGGCGGCCGGGCCCCGTCGAGCAGGTACGGCAGCAGGCTGTGCCCGTCGAGCGGGTGCCCGGCCGCAGGCCGTACGCCCGCCGCCTCCAGGATCGTCGCCGTCCAGTCGTGGGTGATCACCGGGACGTGGCCGACCTGGCCCCGGTGGATCGCGGCGGGCCAGCGCAGGATGTTGGGCACCCGGATGCCGCCCTCGTTCAGGCCGCCCTTGCCGCCGCTCAGCGGCCACTGGTAGGACCAGCGCTCGCCGCCGTTGTCGCTGCTGAACAGCACGATCGTGTTGCGCTCGGCGCCGGAGGAGCGCAGCGCGGCCAGGACGCGGCCGACCGCGGAGTCCAGGCTCTGGACCATCTTGCGGTAGGTCGCGAGCGATCCGCCGTCGCGGTGGGTGAGCGCGCCCGAGTCGCCCGCCTTGACCCTGGCGGTGATCTCCGCGCTGACCTCGCGGTCGCCCGGGGCCTCCCAGGGCCAGTGCGGGGTGGTGAAGTTGAGGTTGAGCAGCCACGGTCCGTCGTGCCTGCGGCGGATGTACTCGGCGGCGCGGTCGGCGATCGTGTCGGTGTAGTAGTCCAGCGACTCGACCTGGACCTCGCCCTCGTACAGGTCCACTCCGGTGGAGGAGATCTTGGAGTAGTAGTCCACGGCTCCGGAGAGGTTGCCGAAGAAGACGTCCCAGCCCGACTTCAGCGGGCTGTACCAGGGCAGGAAGCCGCAGTGCCACTTGCCGAACATCGCGGTGGCGTACCCGGCGCCCTTGAGCAGGGAGGCGAGGGTGGGGTGGTCCGGCGGGATGCCGAGCTGCTCGCCCGGGCGGGCGATCGGCTCCTCCAGGCCGCCGCGCAGGCGTCCGGGGTAGCGGCCGGTGTAGAGGGCGAACCGGGTGGGGGAGCAGACCGCCGCGGCCGAGTAGGCGTTCGTGAAGCGGACGCCGTCGCGGGCCAGCCGGTCCAGGTTCGGGGTGCGGATGTGCGGCGAACCGTAGCAGCCGAGGTCGGCCCATCCCAGGTCGTCCCCGAGGATGACCAGCACATTGGGCCGCGCGGGGCGGCCTTTGCCCGGCGCGGCACGAAACTCCTGCTCCTCCGGCGCGGCCTCGGCCGCCCCGCCCGGCAGTACCGCTCCAGCGGCCGCCGCCGCAGCCACGCCCCCGGCCTTGACGGCGATCTCCCGCCTGCTCACGCTCCGGTCTTCGCTGCCCATATTTCCCTCTTTTCCGACAGCTAAAGTAAAACCGACAGAAATAGTAGGGAATATAGGTGATCGCCGCAATGGCCCCGGTCATGGGGCGCGATCCTTGTCCGCACTGGGCCCGGGTGGGTCAGCCGTGGCTGAAGTCGGCTACTCGCCAGCGTTCGGCGGGGGTGTCGCGGGCGACGAGGAAGGTGTAGGCACGGGGGCCGTCGGGCTCTGGGCCCGTGTCGACCTGGATGACCCAGCACTCGGCCGGAACACCCGCTCCCAGCCGGAACCCCGGCACCGTGTCAGGGTGCGGCTCGCCGACCCGGATGCGGGTGAGGCTCTGGTACTCGCAGCCGTGCCCCCGCGCCCCATGCGCGCGCAGGAACGAAGGCGTGCTCATCTCCTGGATCGCGTCGTCGTCCCTGGCCGCCACCGCGCGCAGGTACGCCGTGACGGTCTCCTGGGGCGTGGCGTTCTGCGGGGGGACGGGGACCGCCGCCCGCCGTACGGCGACGAGTTCGCACAGGGAGACCCGCAGCCCCGGGAGCAGCGGCTGGAGTGCCAGGCCCGCCCCGAAGGCCACCGCCAGTACGATCGCCGCGCCCGCCCAGGAGCCGCTTGCTCTGCCGACGGTCACGCCGCGCCCCCCGGGATGCCCGCCCCGATCACTTCCCGCATCGTGGGGTCTCCTGTCTGCGAGTCGTCCTCTCATTCATATATGAGCGACCGGCCCAGCAGGAGGCGTAGCCGTTTTTCATGCGGTATGACCATGTGCTTGCCGCGCCCGGCCTGACCGGGCGGCTCAGTCCGGCGGGAGTACGCCCTCGGCCAGGCGGGCCAGTGCGGTGGCGATCCGGGCGGGGGTGAGCCCGCGTTCGCGTTGTCGGAGGTAGACCTCGGCGGCGAGCGGGGCGAGGAGCGTGTCCGTGAGGGCGTCCGGGTCGGGGACCGCTCCGGCGACCAGGAGTGCGCGGACGTGGGCGTGCCAGAAGCCGTACGCGCCGCTGGTGTATCGCAGCCGCCCCACCTCCGCGCCGAGCGCCAGGTGACCGTGCTTTTCCAGCAGCTCGACCATCGCGGCGTAGAAGGCGGCCAGCCGCCGTCCCGGTGGCGCGCCGGGCCCCAGTGGAGGATCGCCGCGCAGGAGTCGTCCCTGCAGGTCGCGCTCGTGCTCGTCGAGCAGGGCGAGCGCGATCGAGCCCGTGTCGGGATAGCGCCGGTACAGGGTGCCGCGCCCCACGCCCGCGGCCTTGGCGATCTCGTCCATGGTGACATCGCGCGGGTCGCGGGTGGCGAACAGGCCGGCGGCGGCGCGCAGGACCTTGGCCCGGTTGCGGGCGGCGTCCGCCCGCTCGGGTGCCGGCTCTGCGGACAGCAGGTCGGTACGGCGTCGCATGCCGGTGACTGTAGCCCAACCAGAGAACTGGACACAATGTCCGGTTGCCCGCTACAGTCTCAAGCGGACATAGTGTCCACTTGTACGGCAAGGAGCCACCCATGCCCGCACTGCTGCACCTGGACGCGAGCGCCCGCCGCCGTTCGCTCAGCCGCCACCTCGGACGCACGTTCGCCGACGCCTGGCGAGCCGCCCACCCCGACGGCGACTACACCTACCGGGACCTGCACGAACACCCCGTCCCCCCGCCCGGCGAGGCATGGACCGAGCTGTGCGATCACGTCCTCGAACACGGCATCACCGACCTCGATCGCCTCAAGGAGGCGGTCCGCGGCCCGGCCGGGGAGGCCGCCTGGGCGATCGTCGAACCACTTCTCACCGAGCTGGTCGACGCCGACGTGGTGCTGATCGCCACGCCGATGTACAACTACTCGGTCCCGGCCACGCTGAAGGCGTGGATCGACCAGGTGACGTTCCCCAGGATGTCGCTGGCCGGCCGCCGGTTCGTGATCGCGAGCGCGCGCGGCGGCGCGTACGGCCCCGGCACCCCGAAGGAGCCCTACGACCACCAGGAGCGCTACCTGCGCGACTTCCTCGCCGGGCACCTCTCCGTGCGGGACGCCGTCTTCGTCAACGCCGAACTGACCAACTCCCGCGTCGATCCCGCGCTCGCCCACCTGCGGGCCGAGCATGAGGAGTCCTACGCCGCCGCGCTGCGCGCCGCCCGCACGCTGGGAGGTGAGCACTGATGAGCTGGGCCCTGCTGCTGGCCGCGGGAGCCGTGGAGATCGCCTGGTCGCAGAGCATCAAGCCGACGGAGAACTTCACCAGGCCGCTGCCCACGCTGATCTGCTTCGCGCTCGCCGCCGCGGCCGTCTACCTGCTGTCGCTGTCGATGCGGACGCTGCCGGTCGGCACCGCCTACGCGGCGTTCACCGGCATCGGGGCGGTCGGGGCCGTCGTGCTCGGCGTCGTAATCCACCGCGACCCGGTCACGCTCGCCCGGGCCGCGGCCCTCGCGCTGATCGTGGGCGGCATCGTGCTGGCCCGCGCCACCGAGCCGGGCTGAGCCCCCCGCCGCTCAGGGCTTGACGCCCGCGCCCGCCCACACCCACGGGTGGCCGCCGGGGATGTCCGGTACCGGGCCGTCGGGCCGCCACTGGGAGGCCTGCACGACACCGGGTTCGAGCATGTCGAGCCCGGTGAAGAAGCGGCCGACCTCCTCGCGGCCTCGCGGGACCAGGGGAGCGGTGGCCTTGTCGTAGGCGCTCACCGCGCCGCGCGTCGCCGCGGCGGGGTTGAAGTCGGCGGTGTAGTGCGAGATGACCAGGTGGCTGCCCGAGGGGACGGCGGCCAGCAGCCGGCGTACGAGGCCGTGCGGGTCGTCGCCCTCGGTGAAGAACTGCAGCACCGCCACCAGCAGGACGCCCACCGGCCGGTCGAAGTCGATCGTGGCGCGGGTCTGCGGGTCCTCAAGGATGGCGTCGGGCTCGCGCAGGTCGGCCTGGATAATGCTGGTCCCGCCGGTGCCGGTCATCAGCGCGCGGGCGTGAACCAGGACGATGGGGTCGTTGTCCACGTAGGCCACCCGGGCGTCGGGCACCGCCTGCCGGGCGACCTCGTGGACGTTGGGCGAGGTCGGAATCCCGGTGCCGATGTCCAGGAACTGCGTGATCCCGGCCTCGGTGAGCGCGCGTACGGCGCGCACCAGGAACGCGCGGTTCTGCCGCGCGCCCGCCCGGACGCCGCCCCGGGTGGCGGAGATCATCTTCTCCGCGGCCTCCCGGTCGGCCGGGAAGTTGTCCTTGCCGCCCAGGTAGTAGTCGTAGATACGGGCGGGGTGGGCCACCTTGGTGTTGATCTTCGGCGCGGACCGGCCCTCCGGTGTGGCGGGTGGCGTCGAGGCGCTTTCGTCGGCCATTCCATGACCTCCGTACCAGCTCGTCCGATGGCTCCGGTGATCATATAGGCTGCGGGGCCGGGCCACACCCGCGGGTCCGTACGGCGACGGGCGATCACATGATCGCCAGCTGGCCTCCGTCGATCACCAGCTCGGTGCCGTGGACGAACGAGGCGTCGTCGGACGCCAGGAACGCGTACCCGGCCGCGACCTCCTCGGCCAGCCCGGCCCGGCCGAGCGGGATGTGGTCGCGCTCGTAGCCGGAGACGAAGTCGTCGGCCAGCCCCGACGAGATCTGCGCGTTGAGCGGGGTCTTGATGTAACCGGGGCACAGCGCGTTGACCCTGATGCCGTGCCGCCCCAGCTCGACCGCCATGGTCTTGGTGAGCAGCAGCACGCCGCCCTTGGAGGCGTTGTAGTGGGCGTAGTCCGCCTCGCCGCCGAGCCCGTTGGTGGAGGACATGTTGAGGATCACCCCGCCCGCGCCGCGCTCGACCATGTGGCGGGCCGCGGCCTGGGCGACCAGGAACATGCCGCGCAGGTTGACGGAGATGATCCGGTCCCAGTGCGCGGGGGTGATCTCCAGGAACGGTTCGCGCCAGGCGGTGCCCGCGTTGTTGACCAGTACGTCGATCCCGCCCAGCGCGCTGATCGCCCCGTCCACCAGCGCCGCCGCGCCGCCCTCCGAACTGACGTCACCGGCCAGGCCGGTCACGCTCACCGAGCCGGACGGCACGGACAGCACGGACAGCTCGCCCACCGTGCGGTCCACCTCGGCCTGGTCGAGGCCGCCGAGCACGACGTGGGCGCCCTCCTCCAGGAACCGGCGGGCGGTGGCCGCGCCGATGCCGCTGCTGCCCCCGCTGATCAGCACTCTCTTGCCGGCGAGTCCGCGCATGACGTTCCCTTCCTCATCCCCTGAAAGCTAGCATCTGATTCCGTATCATGCACTAGCGTTCCATATAACGGAACATGTGGTGAAGCTGCGATGACTCTTGACAGCGACACTGCTTGCTGGTGTTCTATCGCTCATTCGGAATCGTATTCTGCTATACGGAATCGGGGTTGTGTATGAGACTCGCCAGGCCGGCCGATCCTGTGGCGGGAGGCCGTCGATGAGGGCGCTGGTCTTCACCGCGCCGGGCACCGTGGAGATGCGCGACGTGGCCGAGCCGGAGGTCGGGGCCGGCGAGGTCCTGGTGCACGTGATGGCCTCGGGCATCTGCGGCAGCGAACTCCACGGGGTCAAGACGCCCGGCTTCCGGGTGCCCCCGCTGGTGATGGGGCACGAGTTCGCGGGCCGTACCGACGACGGGCGGCAGGTGATCGTCAACCCGATCCTGTCGTGCGGCGACTGCGACGTGTGCGAGCTCGGCCTGCGCAACGTGTGCAGGCGGCGGCGGATCGTCGGGGTCCACACGCCCGGCGGGTTCGCCGAGCGGGTGGCCGTACCGGCCGGCGCCCTGACCGAGATGCCCGCGGGCCTGTCCTGGACCGCGGCCGGCGTGGTGGAACCCGTGGCGAACGCCGTGCACGCCTGGTCGCTGGCCGGCGCGCCGGCCGGGGCCCGCGTCGGGATCATCGGCGCGGGCGCGATCGGGCTGGCCTGCTCCCAGGTCGCGCTCTCCGGCGGGGCCGCCCGCGTGGAGGTCGCCGACCGGGCCGAGGACCGCAGGTCGATCGCGGCCGGGCTGGGCGCGCACGCGGCGGTGGACGAACTGACCGGCGAGTACGACGTGGTCTTCGACGCCGTCGGCACGGCGGGCACCCACCGGGCCTCGCTCGCGCTGCTGCGGCCCGGCGGGACCGCGGTCTGGCTGGGCCTCGCCGACGCGACGGCCGGCTTCGACGCCGCGGGCCTGGTCCGCGGCGAGCAGCGGGTGCTCGGGTCGTTCGCGTACGGCGACGCCGACTTCGCCGCCGCCACCGAGCTGGTCGGCGGCTGGGACCTGAGCTGGGTGGGCACCTTCCCGCTCGAAGACGGCGCCAAGGTCTTCACCGAGCTGATGAACGGCGGCACCGTACCGGTGAAGGCGCTGCTCATCCCGTGAAGCACAGCGGACGCCCCCTTGC
This sequence comes from Spongiactinospora rosea, assembly GCF_003315795.1. GTDB lineage: Bacteria > Actinomycetota > Actinomycetes > Streptosporangiales > Streptosporangiaceae > Spongiactinospora > Spongiactinospora rosea. The sequence continues at coordinate 75,008 of NZ_QMEY01000019.1, read as the reverse complement.
CCGGCACCGGCCGTGCGGTGCCGGCGCACGGCGGCGGCCCCGCGCGGAGCGGGGCCACCGTGCGGGGTCAGCTACAGGGCTGGAAGTCGTCGTAGAGGCTCAGGTCCTCGGGCTTCTTGATCGAGTTGAACTGCCGGACGATCGGGTCGGAACAATACTCGGCCGGATCGCTCTGGTACTCGACATGGAACACCGGCTTGCCCGCCTTGACGAAGGGCAGCAGTTTGGCACACTCGTTTTGGAGGTAGCACGACTCGTCGACGGCGTAGTCGAAGTCGGGCAACAGGTCCTTGATCTGGTCGAGGTCGTACTTCAGCGCGACGGACAGCCCCCGGTCGTGGGCGATCTTGGCCAGCGCGCGGTTGTAGATGAGCTGAGTGTCGTAGGAGATCTTCCAGCCGGTGGTGGTCTTCTCCTCCTCGTACGCGTGCACGACGTCGTACTCGACGCCGTCGAAACCGGCCTGGACGCACTTGTCCACGCGGGCCGCCATCATCTTCAGCAGGAAGTCGCGCTGCCCCTTGTCGTTGTTGATGTTCGCCCAGCGCTCGTCGGGGAAGTGCTCGTCGAACGGCTTGCCCAGCAGCGACTTGCCATGGGCGTTGTGCCAGTCGAGGAACTGCTGGTAGTCGGGCCGGTAGTTCTCGATGCTGCCCGCGTCGACGTAACAGATCGCCTTGGCCCCGTTGGCATGGATGGCCTTGACGGCGGCGGTGTTGAGCGTGTGGTTGTTGCCGGTGACCTCCTGCGCGGCGTACAGGTCGATGTCGAACACGGTGGGCCGCACGCACTCGCCACCGGGCTGCACGACCTTGCATACGTTGACGTTGACGCCGCCCGTCGCGGGGAAGTCACCGTTGCCCTGGAGCTGGTACTGCCAGCGGCTGTCCAGGGGCGGGCGCCAGATGGCGTTCCCGGCCGCGGGGCCCTTCGCGGGCGCGGGGTCCGTGCCCGCGGCGGCCGTGGAGGTCGCCAGCGGGCCCATGGCGGCGGCCAGGGCCGCGACCATCGCCACTCGCGTGAAGAGCTTCCGAGGACTGGCCATGCACTCACTCTCATTCCGTGTCGTGGAAATAAGTTCCGTGATCTAGAAAAATACACGGAGAAAGGATGTTGTCAATGAATACCTTGACGTCAAGAGATCCGTCTACCTGATAGACGGCTAGATCCACCTGTTCGCTGAACGTTCAATCAATCTTTCCGTGATGTGGAATTCTGGTCTGCATGGCGGATGGATGGCTATACTCACCGCACGCAGCGGGCGGCCCCAAATGCCCGCCGTGCTCTGTGGAGGGAAGTACCTCGTGGCACGCATCGTCTTCATCGGCGCGGGCAGCGTCGAATTCACCAAGAACGTCCTCTCCGACATCCTCACCCTCCCCGGGCTGGGGGAGTCCACGCTGGTCCTGCACGACATCGATGCGCAGCGGCTCGCCACGGCCGAGGCGATGGCCGAGTGGATGGTCGCCGAGCTGGGCGGCGGAGCCAAGGTGGAGGCGCACGCCGACCGCCGCGCCGCCGTGGCGGGCGCCGACTACGTGATCAACGAGATCGCGGTCGGCGGCCACGCGGCCACCCGCACCGATTTTGAGATCCCGCGCCGTTACGGCCTGCGCCAGACCATCGCCGACACCCTGGGCATCGGCGGGATCTTCCGTGCGCTGCGCACCATCCCGGTCATGGTCGGGCTGGGCAACGACCTGGCGGAACTGGCCCCCGACGCCCTGCTGCTCAACTACACCAACCCGATGGCGATGATCCCCCGCGCTGTCTACCAGGGCACGCCGTTCAAGCGCGTGGTGGGCCTGTGCCACTCGGTGCGCGACACCCAGAAACGGCTCGCCTCGCTGGTCGGCGTACCGGAAGAAGAGGTCTCCTTCGTCACGGCGGGCGCCAACCACCAGGCGTTCGTCCTCCGCTTCGAGCACCAGGGCCGTGACCTCTACCCGGTCCTGGACGAGGTCATCGAGCGCGACCCCGAGCTGCGCCGGACCGTCAGGGTGGAGATGTACCGCCGCTTCGGCCACTTCCCGACCGAGTCCAGCGAGCACGGCTCGGAGTACCTTCCGTGGTTCCTGCACCACGATGACCAGGTCGCCCACTTCCGCATCCCGGTGGAGGTCTACCTACGCTGGTCGGAGGAGAATCTCGACACCTACGCCGAGACCAGGCGCAGGCTCGACGCGGGAGAGGGCGTCGAGATCGAGCCGATGATGGAGCTGGCCTCGGAGGTCATCCACTCCATCGAGACCGGCACGCCCCGGGTCCTGCACGGCAACGTCCGCAACGACGGGCTCATCACCAACCTGCCGCCCGACGCCTGCGTGGAGGTGCCCTGCCTGGTGGACCGGGCGGGGGTGCGCCCGACCCGCGTCGGCGAACTGCCGCCCCAGCTCGCCGCGCTGAACCAGACGTTCCTGAACGTCGGCGACCTCACCGTCAGGGCCGCGCTCGAAGGCCGCAGGGACCACGTCTACCACGCGGCGATGATGGACCCGAACGCCTCGGCCACGCTCACCCTCCAGCAGATCCACGACCTCGTGGACGAGATGATCGCCGCCCACGGCGACCTCATGCCGGAGGGCGTCCGATGAGGCGGGGCGCGACACGGCCGGCCGTACTGGCCGCGCTGACCGCCCTGTCCCTGGCCGTCGCGGGCTGCGGTGGAGGAGACGAGCAGCCCGCGAACGGCCCCGTGGAGATCACGCTCTGGCACGGCCAGCCGGGAGTGGCCGCCAAGTCGCTCGAAAAGCTGGTGGCGGAGTACAACAAGGGAAATCACGGCGTCAAGGTGCGCGCCGAGTCCGGCGGCGTCACCCCCGACGGCATGCTGCCCAAGATCACCGCCGCGCTGACCTCCGACGCCTACCCCGACATCGCCTACCTCTACGGCTCCTGGGCGCCCAACGTGGCCAGGAACCCCAAGACCGCCGACCTCACCGAGTTCGTCAAGAGCCCGGCCGTGGGCTGGCAGGACTTCTGGGCCAGCGAGCGCGAGGCGGTCACCATCGACGGGAAGGTCATCGGCTTTCCCGCCGTGGTGGACAACATGGTCGTCCTCTACAACAAGAAGATGTTCGCCAAGGCGGGCGTCAAGGAGCCCACGCCCGACTGGACGTGGGAGGACTTCAGGACCGCCGCCAAGAAGACGACCGACGTGAAGAAGGGGGCCTTCGGGACCACCTGGCCGATCACCGGCGGCGAGGAGGCGGTCTGGGGCCTTTGGCCGCTGGTCTGGCAGAACGGCGGCGACATCCTGTCCCCCGACCACAAGAAGGCCGTGTTCAACTCCGCGGCCGGGCAGAAGGCGCTCGGCCTGCTGCGCGACATGGCGGTCGTCGACAAGTCCATCTACCTCGACAGCACGCCCGCCGAGAAGTCGCAGAAGCTGTTCGAGTCCGACCGGATCGGCATGTTCCTGTCCGGCCCGTGGGTGCTGCCCGACCTGCAGGCGGCCAAGCTGGACTACGGCGTCGTGCGGCTGCCGGGCACCGCGGGCAACCACGAGACGGTCTCCGGACCCGACAACTGGGTCGTGTTCAAGCACGACGAGCGCCGGGTGAAGGCCGCCGCGGACTTCCTGACCTGGCTGACCTCGGCGGAGCGGCAGTTGGTGTGGATGACCGACACCGGCTCGCTGCCCATCCGCGAATCGATCGGCAAGCTGCCCGGATACAAGGACTATCTCGCGAAATATCCGGGCATTGAGGTGATCTCCGAGAACCTGGCCAACGCCAAGCGGGTCCGGCCGCCGACCACCAAGTACCCGCGGGTGTCCTCCTTCGTGGCCGAGGCCGTCGCCCAGGCCCTGCTCGGCAGGTCCGACGTCAAGACGGCGCTGGACGAGGCGGTCCGCAAGTCGGAGGCGGCGCTGGCCGTACCGGGATCGTGAGCGGCATAGCGGCCGGCGCCCCCGCCGCCCGCCACGCGCTCGGCTGGAACCGGCGCAAGCTGGGTGATCACGTGGCCGGCTGGTCGTTCGCGGGCCCGGCCACGCTGATCCTGCTGGGGTTCTCGCTGATCCCGATGGCCTGGGCGCTGGCCCTGTCGTTCACCGACTCCGACCTGATGCGGGACGGCAACAACGTCGGGGCCGCCAACTACCAGGCGCTGCTGCAGGACCCGGTGTTCTTCCAGGCGCTGCGCAACACCGGGCTCATCGTGGTCCTCTACATCCCGGCGTCGCTGGTCATCGGGCTGGCGGTCGCGGTGCTGCTGAACCGCAAGGTACGCGGGATCGGCTTCTACCGCACCTGCTTCCTGGTCCCGTACGTGGTCTCGGCCACCTCGGTCGGCCTGCTGATGGGCTACATCTTCGACCGTGACTTCGGGCTGCTGAACGGCGTGCTGGCGACCCTCGGGCTGCCGGTGCAGGGCCTGCTCGGCAGCCCGTCGCAGGCCATGCTGGTGCTGACCGCGGTGTTCCTGTGGACCCGCTTCGGGTTCACCGTGGTCATCTACCTGGCCGCCATCCAGGAGATCAGCAAGGAGGTGCTCGACGCCGCCGCGATGGACGGCGCCGGGCGGTGGACCACCTTCCGGCACATCATCGTGCCGTCGGTGCGGCCGATGACGATCTTCCTGGCGGTCTGGGGCGTGATCGACGCGCTTCAGTTCTTCGACCTGGTGATGACCACCACGCAGGGCGGCCCGGCCAACTCCACCGTGACGATCGTCTACTACGTCTGGCAGCTGGTCTTCAAGTTCTCGGCGGCCGGGTACGGCGCGGCCGTGGCGTACACGCTGTTCGCCGGGATGTTGCTGCTGATGCTGCTGGCGGGGCTGGTCGTCCTGCTGCGAAGGAGGGCCAAGGCATGAGCCGACGCGAGCGGCGCCTCAGGCTGCCCAGCAAGTGGCACCTGATCCTGCTGCCGATGTCGATCGTCACCGTGCTGCCGTTCGTGTGGCTGCTGCTCAGCTCGGTGATGACGCAGACCGAGCTGAACCGCTTCCCCCCGGCGTTCTGGCCGCAGGCCATCGACCTGGACGGCTACCGCAGCGTCGTGGAGCGCTCCGACTTCCCCCGCTGGTTCCTCAACAGCCTGATCGTGTCGGCCTCGATCGTGCTCGCGCAGGTCGTGCTGTGCAGCATGGCGGGCTACGCGTTCGCCAGGATCAGGTTCATCGGCTCCAGGGTCGCGCTGGTGCTGGTCATCGCGACCTCGCTGATCCCGTTCCAGCTCACCGTCATCCCCACCTTCCTGATCTTCAACAAGGTGGGGCTCACCGACACGCTGGGCGCGCTGATCGTGCCGCAGCTCAGCTCGGCGGTGGGCATCTACCTGATGACGTCGTTCTTCCGGTCCTTCCCCGGCGAACTGGAGGAGGCCGCGCGGATCGACGGGTGCTCCCGGCTCGGCGTGCTCTTCCGGGTCGTGCTTCCGGTGGCGCGGCCCGCGCTGGCCGCGCTGGCCATCATCACGTTCATCACCGCCTGGAACGACTTGTTCTGGCCGCTCGTGGCGATCAACTCCGAGGCCAACTACACCCTTCAGGTGGGCCTGACCACCTTCCAGGGGCTGCACCGGGCCAACTGGCCCGCGGTCATGGCCGGCGCGGTCATGGTCACGCTGCCCGTGCTGGTGGTGTTCCTGGTCGGCCAGCGCCGCTTCGTCCAGGCGCTGACCGGCGCGGTCAAGGGCTGAACACGCGGCGGGGCCGGGGCGCCGGACCCCGCCCCGCCGCATACGGCCCCTTTGTGCGCGGGCTCAGACCTGCTCGGCTATCGCGCGGCGCAGGCCCTGGCCGACCTCCTCCATCCTGGCCGGGGACATGCGGTCCTTGATCGCGGTGACGCTCACCGCGGCCACCGGGGCGGACCGGCCCATGAACACCGGGGCCGCCACGCACCGCACCCCCGGTTCGTTCTCCTCCAGGTCCAGCGCGTAGCCGCGCTGCCTGACCTGGTCCAGGTGGGTGGCCAGCTTGGCGGGGTTGGTGATGGTGCTGCGGGTCCGGGTGCCCAGCGGGCCGTACCGGTCCGCCCACGCCCGCAGCGCCTCGTCCGTCGGGTACGTCCAGGCCAGCAGCGCCTTGCCCACGCCGGTGCAGTGCGCCGAGTTGCGCCCGCCGATCACCGAGGTCATCGTGATCGACCGGATCGCCTCCACCTTGTCCAGGTAGACGACCTCGCCGCCGTCGAGCGTGGCCATGTGCACGGTCTCGGCGAACTCCTCGCTCAGCCGCAGCAGCAGCGGCCGGACCAGGGTGCGCAGGTCCATCGTCTCGTAGAACCGGAAGGCCGTGGCCAGCATCTCGGTGCCGAGGAAGTACGGTCCGCTGCTCTCCGGCTGCGCGGCGAACCCGCGGTGCTTGAGCGCGCCGAGCAGCCGGTGCAGGGAGCTCTTGGGCAGGCCGAGCCGGGTCGCGAGTTCGTCCAGCGTGATCCCTCTGCTGTGTTTGCCGATCTCCTGCAGGATCAACAGGGCACGATCGACGCTCCCCACGGGGGACTGGGCATCAGCCACTGCATTCTCTCCTCGCAATTCCGCTTAATGGAATGCTAGCGCGTATCACGGAATGGCGAGCCCGGCTGGTCGGCCGTTGAAAGTCCTCGGGCCGACAGCGTAACGGTTCCATCGCCCGTTTCCGGCCGCATTCGCCGGACGGGCACGGCGGGAGCGCCCGCTAGGGAGCGGGGGAGGGGTCGGCGCAGGACGGCTCACCCGGCTGCGGATGCACGTTGACGGCCCGCCAGGCCGCCTTGGTGGCCGGGCACTCGGGCGAACCGGGACCGAACAGATCGATCGCGGCGGACACCGAGGCCACCCGCATCTTGGCGTAGTTCCACTGGGAGGTCTTCCGCAGCAGCGCGTTCATCACGATCCGGCCCGCCTGCCGGATGCCGATGCCGGTCACGGCCGTCGGCTCGCCGGCGCAGACCGGGCTGGACGGCTTCCCGCCGCCCGGGTTCGCGCCCTCGGCCAGCAGGTAGAACCAGTGGTTCAGCGGGCCGGCCGCGGCGTGCACCTCGGTGCTGGGGATCGCGGTGGAGTAGCAGTTCGGGTCGCCGAGCAGGCTCGGGTTGTACATGTTGCGCAGCGGCCGGTCCCCCATCAGGCTGGGGGAGTCGCCGATCAGGTAGTTGGGCCGGTTTCGCGGATGGTCGGCGTAGTGGTCGGTGAGCACGCCGAAGATGTCAGCCGCGCCCTCGAACAGGCCGCCGCTCTCGTTGCCCGAGCCCGTCCCTCCCGGCGTGGACTGGTAGATGACGTGGCCGAACTGGTGGCCGACCAGATCCAGGGTCGTCGCGGGCGCCCGCCCGCCGGTGGGCATGGTGGTGAACACCACGTACCCGCCCCAGATCGGGCCGCGCCCGCTGGGGTCGTAGACCGCGGGCGCGTTGCGGCCGTTGCCCTGCGGGCCGTTGCGGCCCAGCCAGTCGCGCAGCATGTCCCACTGGCGCTGCGCGCCGTACATGATGTCCACGCAGGCCGCGAAGGTCTCGTTGACCGGCCCGGGGAGGCTGTCCTTGGGGACGGACAACGGCCTGCCGTCCGCGGCGCCGCACCGGGTGCCAGGGCGGGTCAGGTCGTTCAGGATGTAGTTGTCGCCCGACTCGGTGACGTCGATCCGCACCGGGCCGTTGTGGTAGCCGGACGCGGTGACCGTGACCGGGCCGTCCGCCGCGGCCTGCGCCGGGACCGCCGCGACGCCGATTCCCGCGGTGAGCGCGAACGCCGCCGCCGATGCCTTGGAAGACCTCACGATGCCTCTTTCCGGCCGCCGCGACAGGGGGCCGGACATGCCGCTCCGGCCGATCGACCTTGCGGCTCGGATGCTAGGTGGGGGTCAGAGGCCGGTCAACAATCCATTTCGGTTATCGCCGGGCGATATGACCAGCGGCCGGCTTCGAGCAGAGCCCGCAGATCGGTCACGAGATCGGCCGGGGCGCCCGCTTTCGGCGTGCGATATCCGGGGGGTCGGCCGTGTCCGGTGAGCAGAGGCGCAGGGGCCTTTCGGCCGCGGGGTCGACGGCTCAGTGCGGCATGGTGCCGTTATCGGCGGCGGTCGGCAGTACGGTCGGCGCTTCGGCGTCCGGCCCTGGCGTGCGATGTGTCCCGGGGGGTCAGGCGTGTCCGGTGAACAGCAGGCGTAGCGGCTCTTCCAGGGCCCGCAGGTCGGTCGTGGGGTCGACGGCTCGGTGCAGCATGATGCCGTCGATCACGGCGGCCAGCAGTACGGCCAGCGCCTCGGCGTCCGCCTCGGGCCGCTCGCGGCGGAGCCAGCCGGTGACCTCAGCGCGGAAGTCGGCGAGCAGCCCGGCGAGTTCAGCCCGCAGCGCGGGCACCCGGGCCGCGGCCATGAACGCCTCGTTGAGCAGGAGCGAGGACGGGTCGGCCCCGGTGTAGCGGGACAGTTCCCCGAGCAGCCAGGTGATCCCGGCGGCCACGTCGGTGTGCGCGGTCAATCGCCGCGCGGTCTCGTCGAGCATCGTGCGGGCGTGCGCCGTGCAGGCGGCGATCAGCAGGTCGGTCACCGAGGCGAAGTGGTAGTGGACCAGGCCGGGGGCGAGCCCCGCCCGCTCGGCGACCAGCCGGGTGGTAACGCCGCCCCAGCCGACCTCGCCGACCAGGGGACCGGCCGCCACGAGCAGGCGCTGCCGGGTGGCCCGCCCCCGATCCGCCGATCTTTCCGCCATCTCCGCCCTTCCTCGCACCCGGTCGCCTGAAAGTAGCACCGGGCGAGGCCATGCTAGTCTTTGGGCAACTGCCCAAGGCGGACGTCCAAGAAAGCCACCAGGAGGTGATCATGAGGCGGATCGCGACACCGGCCCCGCCCACCGGCCTGCGCCGGCTGGCGTTCCGGCTGCCCGTCCTGCTGTTCCGGGCGGGCCTCGGCGGGCTGTTCGGCGGGCGGCTCATGCTGCTCACCCACATCGGCCGGGTCAGCGGCAAGCCCCGCCAGGTCGTCATCGAGGCGATCGAGCACGACCCGGCCACCGGCGCGCACATCGGCCCGTCCGGCTACGGCATCCGCTCCGACTGGTACCGCAACGTCGTGCGCACCCCCGAGGTGGTCGTGCGGCTCGGCGCGCGCCCGCGCCCCATGACCGCCGAGCCGCTGTCACCCGAGGAGGGCGTGCGCCTGATGGCCCGCTACGGGAGCAGGCATCCCCGCCTGGCGGGCAGGCTCGCCCGCTTCATGGGGTTCGAGGTGGACGGCGGCCCGGCCGACTTCGAGGAGGTGGGACGCCGGATCGCGTTCGTGCGGTTCGTTCCCCGCCGCCCGTCCGAAGGGCGATCCCGATGAAGGCCGTGATCTGCGGCGCGGGAATCGCCGGGCTCGGCCTCGCCCAGCGGCTCGGCGCGCAGGGCTGGCGGGTCGTGGTCGTGGAGAAGGCCCCCGCGCCGCGCGAGCAGGGCTACATGATCGACTTCTGGGGCCTGGGATACGACGCGGCCGAGCTGATGGGCGCGCTGCCCCGGCTGAAGGAGCTGAGCCACCCCGTCCGCGAATGGACCTATGTGAACGCGTCCGGCGTCCGGGTCGCCGGGCTGGACCAGCGCGGCTTCTCCAAGGCCATGCGCGGGCGGCTGCTGACCGTGCTGCGCCCGCACATCGAACTGGCGGTACGCGAGCGGATCGCCGGAGACGTCGACCTCCGCTACGGCCGCACGATCGCATCCGTGGACGACACCGGCGAGGCGGGCAGCCCGGTGCGCCTCACCCTCTCCGACGGCACGGCGGAGCAGGCCGACCTGCTGGTCGGCGCGGACGGCGTCCACTCCGCGGTCCGGGGCATGATCTTCGGGCCGGAGCGTCGTCACCTGCGCCACCTCGGCTTCCACATGGCCGCCTGGCTGTTCGAGGACCCGGAGGTCCACCGGCTGCTGGCGGGCCGGTTCTGCTGCACCGACTCCTACGGCAGGCAACTCGGCGTGTACGGCGTCGCGGACGGCAGGGTGGCGGCCTTCGCCGTGCACCGCACCGGCGACCCCAGCCTCCCCGCCGACGTACGCAGGACACTGCGCGAGGAGTACGGGTCGCTGGGCTGGATCGTGCCCCGCGCCCTCGACCGGCTCCCCACCGCCAGGGACGTCTACTACGACCAGATGGCCCAGATCGAGCTGCCCCGGTGGAGCCGGGGGAGGGTCACCCTGCTCGGCGACGCGTGCGCGGCGGTGTCCCCGCTGGCCGGCCAGGGCGCGTCGCTCGCGCTGGCGGGCGGTCACCTGCTGGCGCGGCGGCTGGAGACCGCCGGCGGTGTCCAGGCCGCGCTCGCCGCCTACGAGCGCGTCTGGCGGCCGATCGTCGCCTCCCGGCAGCGCGGCGCCCGGCGCGGAGCGGCCTGGTTCCTGCCCGCCTCGCCCGCCGGCCTGCTCGTCCGCCGGGCCGGGATCCGGCTGACCGCCCTGCCCGGCGTCAGCGGCCTGGTCAGCGCCGCCCTCGGCGGCAGGCCCGGCGTACCTCTGACCCGCCTCGCCGACGGCCCGGAGACAGGGACCCTTGACGGCGTGCAATAGATCGAATAAACCTCAGGGAGCCGTCGGGCCACCCCCCATGGAGGACACCATGCCGAGCAGAGCGCTGTTACGACTCGCGGTCACCGCGGTGGCGGCCGGGTCGCTGGTCGCCGCGGGCGCGCTGCCCGCCTCGGCCGGCGGGCCCAAGCCGCCCAGGACGACCAAGGGCCCCTGCGCCTACACGCAGACCCCCGACGACCCGCCCGTGCGCAGGGTGCCGCTGCCGCCCGACCCGCGCCGCACCCCGGTACGGCCCGTCCACGCGGTGCTCAAGACCAACCACGGCCCCATCGGCCTGACCCTGAACGCGGCCAAGGCCCCCTGCACCGTCCAGAGCTTCGTCCACCTGATCAGGCACAAGTTCTACGACTTCACCGCCTGCCACCGGCTCACCGCCTACGACCGGCTGAAGGTCCTGCAGTGCGGCGACCCGAGCTTCACCGGCGAGGGCGGCCCCGGCTACCGCTACAAGGACGAACTGCCCACCGACCTGCCGCCGTGGCCGGGTGACACCACGGGCACCCGCAAGACGTACGCCCGCGGCGTGCTGGCCATGGCCAACGCCGGGCCCGACACCAACGGCAGCCAGTTCTTCCTGGTCTACGGCGACTCGGGGCTGCCGCCGCTGTACACCGTCTTCGGCACGGTCGACGCCGCCGGGCTCGGCGCCCTGGACCGCATCGCGGCGGGCGGCATCCAGCCCACGCCCGACGGCCCGACCCCGCCGGTGGACGGCAAGCCGGTGCTCCCCGCCGAGATCAAGCGCGCCAGGGTGTACCGCTAGGCACCTGCCTCTGGACACCGGCCTCGGCGGCGCCGACGAACGGGCGGGTCAGATGGGCCGTCGCGAGCGTGGCACCGCGCCGCCGCGCGCCCGCGAGCAGTTCCTCGCGGGTCGCGGCGGCCACCGCCGGGTCGTCCTCCAGCGCGTAGCCGAGACCCTCCTCGATGTCACCGCCCGTCACCTCCGTCCGGCGGCGGGCGCAGTTCCCCGGCGGCCACGGCGAGGGCGTCCGGGTCGATGTCGCCCAGGGCGGCCAGCGCCGCCGCCCAGGACGGGCCGGTCAGGACGTCCGCGAGCAGGCGGCGGGCGCGGTCCGGATCGGCCGCCCGGGCCAGGGCGATCTGGATCTGCGCCCGCCGTTCGGGGTCCTCGACGGTCTCGGCCATCGCGGCGACCTTGTCCGCGAGCGGACCCGCCGCCCGCGGGCCGGGGCCGTCCGCGATCACCCGCACCAGGTCGGTGAAGGCCATGAGCTGTTCGCCCGGGTTGGTGACACGCGCGGGGACCAGCAGCCCGGCCTGCTCGACGGCCGCCGCGGCGACTCGCCCGCCGCCGGGGTCGGCGCGGATCAGTACGGCCAGCGCGCGGGCCATGTGGTCGGCCGTGGGGATGCTCCTGCGGGCGATGGACGCGGCGGTGGCCGGTTCGCCCCCGTCCGCCAGCGCCTTGACCAGCGTCACGTACGCCCGCGCCCTGTGCTCCGTGGCCTCGATCCTTCTGATCACGCGCAGGGCCTGGTTCACCCGCCCGCGCACGGCGGACGCCGCCGCCACCTCCGCCAGCGCCGCGGCGTGGGCCTCGGGCGGCGAGATCCGGCGGGCCAGGCGCCTGGCCTGGTCCTCCCGGCCGGTACGCAGGTGGACCTTCACCAGCGCCGCGAGCAGCTTGACCTTCCGGCCCGGGGTGGCGGTGCGGTCGATCAACGGCTCGGCCTCCTCGGCCAGTTGCCCTGCGAGCGCCGCCCTGCCCTGCCCGGCGGCCACCCTGGCCAGCCCGATCAGCGCCTGGGCGCGCTGGTCGGGGGCCTGCAACGCGCGCAGCCGCCGCCCCACGGCCCGGCCCAGCGACCCGGCCGCGCCCATGGCCTCGATCACCCCGGCCCACGACTGCCCGCGCCGGTCGGCGTGCGGGATCTTCCCGGCCACCGCCCAGGCCCGGTCGGGGTCGGGCAGCGCCCGCGCCAGCGTGGCCAGGGCCTGGGCGCGGCCGGTCGCGCCGCGCAGCGACAGGGCCAGCCGCTCGGCGCGATCGAAGTCGCCCCGTACGGCGAGCGCCTCCGCGACCGCCGTCAGCGCCCTTTCGCGTTCCTCCCGCTCGGGGAACCGGGCGCGGGCCACCGCCTCGGCCTTCGCCGGGTCGCTCGCGGCGATCGTCCGGATCACTTCGACCAGGATTCTGGCACGCACGGCCGGGCGGGGGATCGCGCAGGCGAAGGTCTCGGCGAGCGCCGGGTCCCGTACGGCCTGGGCGAGGGCCACCAGGGCCTGCGCCTGCCGCGAGGCGGGGGTGGCGGACCTGGCCAGGTCCTCGGCCTCCCCGGCCAGTGCCAGTGCCCGTTCCTGCTCGCCGCGCTCCAGGGCCGCCCCGGCCACCGCGATCAGTGCCTGGACCCGGTAGTGCGGGGCGTCGATGGAACGGGCCACCTGCTCGGCCCTGCCGTCCCCGCACGCGCCGAAGGACCGTGCCACCGCGACCAGGGCCCGCCCGCCTCTGCCCCCTTTCGCGAGTGAGTACGCGAGGGCCGCGGCCCGTTCGGTCACCCGCGACGCCCGTGCGCGCTCGCCCCGCCCGGCGATCCCCTCGGCCACGGCGGCCAGCGCCTGCGCGCGCAGGAGGGACACGGGCGCCGAGTCGGCCACCCGCTCGGCGCGCTCGGTGTCTCCGGCCTCGGTGAGGACGCCCGCCACGGCCGCCAGCGCGTGGGAACGTTCGTACGGCGTGGGCAGGCCGCGCGCCATGGCCTCGGCTCGCGCGGTGTCGCCACAGTGGGCGACGGCCTCGGCCAGCGCGCTCAGCGCCCAGCCCTGCCCGCCCACGCCGACCATCACCTGCGCCGTCGCCTCCGCGCGGCCCAGCACGGCCCGGGTCAGCGCGGGGTCCTCCCCGGCGGTCGCCTTCAGGATCGCGCTCAGGGCCCGCACCCGGTGATCGGCGAGCGGGATCCGATCGGCCAGCCTCTCCGCCCGCTCCACGTCCCCGCACACGGCCGCCGCCTCGGCCAGAGCGGCCAGCGCCCATGCCCGCCGACGCAGATCCACGACATCCTGCACCGCCTCCTCAGCCCGCTCCAGCAACCGCGCCGCATCCGGCGGGCGCGCGTCCGCGACGCCCTCGGCGTGGCCAGGTGGCCGCGGGCGGTCCGGTGGGCTGGCTCTGGCGATCGCGGCGAGGGCCCAGGCCTGTCGTTCGGGGGTCCGGATGGATTCGGCCAGGGACTCGGCGGTGGTGAGGTCGCCCGCCGTGGCCCGGGCGTGGACGATCGCGGCCAGCGCCCAGGCCCGCCGTTCCGGTGCCTCGATGGTGCGCGCGACGGTTTCCGCGGTGGCGGGGTCGCCCTCGCCGGCGAGGGTCTTGGCCACGGCCGCGAGTGCCCGGGCGCGCTCGGACGGGTCCATGATCGCCTGGGCCAGGGAGGCGGCCCGGGGGCCGTGGCCCAGCCTGGCCCAGAGGACGGGCAGCTCGGCGGGCACGGAGGCGCCCGCGCCGTGCACGCGGTCGCCCGCGATCGCCAGCCGTACCAGGGCCGCCAGATCGGCCCGCGGGCGATCGAGGGCCGGCCTCCGGGCCGCGGCGATCTCGCGCAACGCCGCGGCCTCCCCGCCCACCAGGCGGGTCATGCGCTCGTGGCGGGCCGCGTCCAGGGCGTAGGCGGTGAGCCGTTCCTCGCTCCACGAGGCGTCGCCCGTGTCGGTCAGCAGCCCGCCGTACGCGCCCAGAAGGTACTGCGGCGTGTCCCGCGGCCACCCGCGGGCCCGGTAGGAGTCGGCCCATTCGTGAATGCGGGCCCGGTGGCCGGGCAGGTCGGCGGCCAGTTCATGCTCGGTCGTGCGGAGCAGGGTCTCGTGGGCGAACACGAACATCTCGGCGTCGGAGGCGTACCCCGCCGTCCTGGCCACGACCGGGCCGTCCAGCAGGGACTCCACCTCTCCCCGTGGCATCCCGGCCAGCTCGCCCAGCTCCCGCGCGGTCAGGCCGTCCCCGGCGGCGGCCAGGAACCCCAGCAGCGTGACCTTCCGCCGCGTCCCCAGCAGCCGCCCCAGCTCACTGGTGGCCTCGTACTCCCGGTGCGCGGCCTGGCCGGTGGGCGTCAGTGTCCTGACCCGGCAGGTGCGCAACGGGTGGTCGGGCGGCAGGTCCGCCGGGAGTTCGAGACGCGGACGGCCGGTGACCAGCACCCGGAGGTTGTCCGGCGGGCGGCGCGGCAGCAACGCGGCGACGCCGGGCCCTTCGTCCAGCCCGTCCACGACGAGCAACAGGCGCTCCCCGTTCTCCAGGCAGCGGTCGGCCGCCCGCTCCAGCAGGCCGCTCAGGTGCCAGGAACGAAACGTACCGGCCGCCACGCCCGGCGACTCCCCGGCGATGGCCAGGAGCTGTTCGCACACGGCCTGGAGGAAGACGTCGCCGTGCTGGTGTCCCAGGCGGCCCCTGACGAAGAACGCCGCCACCCGCGACCTGGGCGGCGGATCGAGTACGAAGGCGGACATCAGCGCCGTCTTCCCCGACCACGGCTCGCCCTGCCAGTGCTGATAGACCTCCTCGCCGGAGCAGAAGGCGGCCAGCTCGGCGAGTTCGCGCTCACGGTCGCGCAGCCCGCCCGCCGGGGCCAGGTCACGGACCAGCGCCGTGTACATGCCGAGGTCGCGCGGGGGCGCGGGGTTGACGCTCACCGGCCGGTGGTAGCCGATCCGGTCGCGCCGCCGCGGCGTCCAGTCCCACTCGGCACGCCTGGCCGTCAGGTGCCGCGGGCCCTCGCGCTCGAACACCTCCGTGACGACACCGACCAGCCGGGAGCCCACGAAGACGGCGGCACCCGACATCCCCTGCCAGGAGGTGACGGAAGCCCCGCCAGGGGCGTTGTCGACGACGATGTGCAAGGTATCGGTGGCGAGGTTGGACAGCGGATAGATGGTGCCGCTGAGCTGCACGCTGTCCCGCCGCCGGTCGCGCATCTTGAACGCGGGGAAGCCGACCGCCCCGCAGGCGAGCCCGCCGCCGCGCTTCTCCACGAGCCCGTAGGGCACCGGCTGGAGTTCGTCTCCGGCGCCGTCGTCGTCCTCCAGGGCGAGTACGGCGATGTCGCCCTCGCTCCACAGCCACCGGGCGGGCACCTTGCGCCCGGACCCGCCGGGGAAGCGCACGTGGATGCTCTGGTGATGCTCGATCACATGGGCGGCGGTGAGGACCACGTCCCCGGCCACCCGATAGCCTGAACCGTAGTACGTGGGGAGGTCGCGCCGAGCGACGATGACCTGCCCGGCCCGGTCGCCTCTCAGTCCTCGCCCTCCTCCGCGGCGCCGCCGACGCGCATCGGGCCGCCCTCGAATTCCGGCGTGAGGGTGAGCGTCACCCGGTGCGTGCGCTCGTCGGTCTCCTTGGCGTCGGCCCCCGCCTCCAGGACCCAGAACCGCACCTTGCCGCCTGCCGCCTCCTCCCGCGTGATCACCATCGTCACCTCCAGCTCCACCGGGCCCACGCCGAAGCGCAACGGCTCGCCCTCGGCGGCCTGCATCGCCTTCGTCAGCTCCCCGCGCAACTCCTGCACGACCCTGGAAAGCTCGATCACCGTACCTCCGAGGGAAGAGGGTTTCGTGGCATTATGCCGGGAAAGCCGTTGACCCGGAGGATCCGATGGCAACTCTCGTCAGCCAGGTGGTCGTCACCGAGCCGATGGGTGCCATGTCCTCCGATCCGATCATCGTGCGGCTGCCCGCCGGTCCGGAGGACCACGTCGCCGCGCTGCTCGGCGCCTGGACGGGGCAGGGACTGGCGGTCTCCGACCGGCGTTCGGCGATGCGGTTCGAGGCGGGGGACGCCCCCGACGCCCTCGTCTACTACATGGTGCTCTACGGGCTGACCAACCGCTGGGTGGACGTCCACGTGGACGGCGTGCCGGTGGACTTCCAGCGGATCTACGAGGAGAGCCGGGCCCTGCCGGACGCCGGGCGGCGGGCCGAACACCTGATGTGGGCGCAGGCCGGGGGCGAGGACCCGCCGGAGGGGCTGCCGCACGCCGTACTGGAGCCCGGGGGCGTGCCTTCCCCGCAGGCCGTGTCACTGATCCGGTACAGCGCCCGGCTGCGCATGGTCCCGCCCGCCCCGACCGGCGCGGCGTTCGCCTGCCTGGCCCGCGTGGCGGGGATCCGGCACGTGGGGCGGGAGCGGTTCCCCTTCCTCTCGACCGGCCGCGAACCGGAACCGGTCGCACGGAACTCCCCTGGCCAGGGCATCGACGTGTACGAAGTGGTGCGGGTGGCGGCCAGGCACCGCAGGAGCCGCGAAAGCCACGAGTACGAGATCGTCCCGGCGGCCGACCCGGCGCGCTACCGCCGGCCGGCCGAGGCGAACGCCACCCCGATCGAGGCGGTCCTGACCCGGCTCGGCTCGGCCGCCACGGACGATCCGGTGGTGTGGACCTGCCCCGAGGCCGGCCACGACCCCACCCTCCCGGCCCTGTTGCGTATCCGGCGCAACCGGGCCAGGTGCCTGTCCTGCCACGCCGACAGCCTCCCCCCGGCCGGTCTGGTCGCCCGCGCGCTGGACATCACCCCCGACGAGGCCGCCGCGCTCATCCTCGAACTCGACTGCGTCATCGACCGCCCCGCGCCCGGCTACCGCCGCCCGGAACTGGTCACGCCGCCGCGTCCCGGCACGCTCGTCACCGCGTACGTCACAGGGGGCCGTCCCGACCGGTTCGAGTGCGTGATCTACGACGCGGGCATCGGGCACCCGAGGGAGGCGGTCATCTGGCGCCCGGACACCGCCAACCTGCCGCCGGGCGTCGCCGGCGTCGAACTCCTGCCGGGGGACGGCGTCACCGCCCTGGTCACCGAGTTCCACCAGGGGACACCGGGCAGGGCCGGGTCCTGCCGGCTCTCGATCACCGAGCCCGAACTGGCGGTGCGCGCGCTCGCCACGCAGGTCCCGGAGGTGATCGACGGCGCGATCGTGGTCAAGGACGTCGCCCGCAAGCCGGGCAGCCGCACCAAGCTGGCGGTCGCGCCCACGGTGCCACGCCTGGACGCCGTCGGCGCCTGCCTCGGCGCCGGGGAGAACCCCTACCGCCTGGCCGCCGCCCACAAGCTGCTGAACCGGCACAAGATCCGCCGGCCCGCGCACACCTGGGAGAAGCTGGAGATCATCATGTACTCCAGCGACCCGCGCACCTACCTGATGAACGCCATGCGCCCGGCCGAGGTGGTCGACGCGCGCATCGAGAACGGCAACGCCGTGGTCGCCGTGCCACCCGCGCAGTACCGGGGCGGCATCGGGGACGGCGGCCTCAACGCCGAGCTGGCCGGGAAGCTCATCGGCCTGTTCGTCGAGGTGGTCCCCGCGGGCACCGACCTCGACGCCCACCTCGGCGCGTTCGTGCGGCCCAGACCCTTCTGATCAGGTGTCCTGGCCCGTCTCGCCGCGCTCGTAGAAGGCCAGCGCGTCGCGGATGCGGTCGCGCAGCCACATGTGCGCCCGGTCGTTGTCGTAGCGCTGGTGCCAGGCCATGATGATCGGCACCGGCGGCAGGTCGAACGGCAGCGGCCGGACGCGCAGGCCCAGCATGCCGATCGTGGGCGCGCACATGTGCTCGGGCACCGCGACCACCAGTTCGTTGCCCGCGGCCATGTACAGCCCCGCGGTGCTGGAGGGCACCGAGGCGACCACCCGCCGGCGCAGCCCGCGCTGCTTGAGCAGGTCGTCCAGCGGGTCCTTCAGCCTGCCGCGCCGGGAGACGATGATGTGGTCCGCCCCGGCGAACCGTTCGGCGGTGAGATCGCCCGTGGCCAGCGGATGGCCGGGCCCGACCGCCGCGACCAGCCGGTCGTGACCGACCGTGACATGGCTGATCTCCGGCAGGGCGGGCTCCGTCGAGCCGATCTCCAGATCGACCCGGCCGTGCCGTAGCTCGTTGGTGTCGGTGGTGGCCTCGGCCAGCAGCCTGATCGACACACCGGGGGCCTGTTCGCGGAAGGCGGTGGTCAGGCCGGGGCCGATCACGGCCGTCACAGCGTCGTGGCCGCGTACCGAAAAGACCCGGTTCAGGTGGGCGAGGTCGAGTTCGTGTTCCCGCTGGAGCAGTCCGCGCGCCTGTTGCACCAGGTGGTGGACCTCGTCGCGGATCGCCAGGGCGTGCGGTGTCGGGATCATCGTACGGCCGGTGCGCACCAGGATCTGGTCGCCCATGATGCGCCGGATCCGGCCGAGCGTCCGGCTCATCGCCGGGGCCGAGAGATTGAGCCGTTCCGCCGCCCCCGCCACGCTGTTCTCCTCCAGCAGGGCGTCCAGCGCGGTGAGCAGATTCAAATCCAATTGCACCAGGGTAAATTTACCCCTACCAAAGATGCACTGGCCATAATCATTGCCCGCTCCTAGGGTCGGGGCTGTACCCCAGCCGGCGGATCAGCAAGGAGCGGCGCGGCATGGAGATCTGGCAGATGTCCGCCATGGACATGGCCCGTGGAGTGCGTACCGGCGCCTTCTCGTCGGCCGAGGCGACCCGGTCGGTGCTCGCCCGGATCGAGCAGGTCAACGGCAAGGCGAACGCGCTCGTCGAAGTACGCGCGGACGAAGCGCTCCACGCCGCGCGGGCGGCCGACGACCGCCTGCGCCGGGGCGCGCCGCTCGGCCCGCTGCACGGCGTGCCGGTGACCTTCAAGGTGAACACCAACGTGGCCGGGCTGCCCACCACCGAAGGGGTCGCCGCCTACACCGGGCACGTCGCGACCGAGAACGACCCGCAGGTGTCGAGCTGGCTGGACGCCGGGGCGATCTTCGTCGGCCGCACCAACAGCCCGCCGTTCGCCACCCGCTGGACCACCGAGAACGACCTGTACGGCGCGACCGTCAACCCCTGGAACCCGGCGGTGACCCCCGGGGGCTCCAGCGGCGGCGCGGCGGCGGCCGTGGCGCTCGGCATGTGCGCGCTCGCGCAGGGCAGCGACATCGGCGGCTCGATCCGCTACCCGGCGGCGTGCTGCGGGGTGGCGGGCCTCCGGCCCACGCCCGGCCGGGTGCCCGCGTGGTCGGGGTCGCCGTCCTTCGACCCGCCGATGGCGGTGCAGGCGTTCGTCGAGCAGGGCCCGATCGCGCGGACCGTGGCGGACCTGCGCCTCGGGCTGCGGGCGATGGAGACCTACGACGCCAGGGACCCCCGGGCGGTCGCCGTCGCCAGCCGGATCCCCGGCTCACCGGAGCGCCCCCGGGTCGCCGTGGTGACCGACCCGGGCGGGCCGGGGCTGCGCGGCTCCTCCACGCCGGAGAGCGTCGAGGCCGCGCGCACCGCCGCCGCGTGGCTGGCCGACGCCGGTTACGCGGTCGAGGAGGTCGAGCTGCCGCTGCTCGGCGAGGCCGCCCGGCTGTGGTGGCTGCTGGCGCTCACCGAGTTCGAGATCGGCATGGTGGCGGAGGTCGAACGCGTCGGCGACCCTGACTTCCGGCGCTTCTTCGACCTCATGTACGCCGCCTACCGGGAGGAGTTCGGGCAGGTGGACCTGCCCGGGTTCGTCGCTGGGTGGGCCCGGCGCGGCATGCTGCGCCGGGAGATGTCGCTCTTCGCCGACCGCCACCACCTCGTCCTGACCCCGGTGTCCGGCGAGCCGCCGTTCACGATGGGCGCGGACGCCGAGTCCGCCGGGCGCACGGCGGAGCTGATGGGGCGGCAGTGGCCGCTGATGTCCGTGCCGGTCCTCGGGCTCCCCGCGCTCGGCCTGCCGGTCGCCCTCGGTACGTCCGGCGCGCCCGTCGGCGTGCAGGTCATCGGCCGCCCCTTCGAGGAGGAGGCCGTGTTCACGGCCGCGGAGGTGATCGAGGCCCGGGCCGCTCTCGCGACCCCCGTCGAGCCCGCCGGCGCCCGCTGAGCGGTACGTCCCATCCCTGCCGGGCGCACGGCCCCGCCCGGCGTGTTTCCCGCATTGGAGTGATCGAGCATGTCACCGTACCTGACCGGCACGACCAGACCCGGCTCGCAGCCCGGCGACCGGCGGCTCGCCCTCGATGTCGCCGCCGCGGTGCGGAAGACCGGGGCGCGGGTGCTCG
Organism: Spongiactinospora rosea; assembly: GCF_003315795.1. Lineage (GTDB taxonomy): Bacteria > Actinomycetota > Actinomycetes > Streptosporangiales > Streptosporangiaceae > Spongiactinospora > Spongiactinospora rosea. Next base: position 54,509 of record NZ_QMEY01000019.1, on the reverse strand, counting down.
AACGGTTCTCCACGACGCCCGACCTCGGCGGGCGGGACGAGGTGGTCGCCGGGATCCACGCCAACGACGACGCCTCGCTCGCGGTGCTGCGGCCGGAACTGGCCCGGCTGCGGCCCGAGGCCGGCTGGGTGGAGGACGAGCTGGAGAGCGGCGTGCTCCCCGGCGGCGAGTGGTGGGTGACCGACCCGGTCGAGGGCAACATCAACCACGTCCACGGCATGAACGACTGGGGCGTGACGGCCACGCTGGTGCGGGACAACGTGCCCGTGCTCACGGCGGTGCACCTGCCGCTGACCGGCGAGACCTACACCGCCGTCCAGGGCGGCGGGGCCTTCCTCGGCGGCGTGGCGCTGCGGCACTCCCCGAAGAAGGGCATCGAGGGCGCGCTGGTCGGCACCGGCCAGGCCAAGCCGGGGGAGTCCGCCGAGACCTTCGAGCGGATCGGCGCCTCCGTGACCGCGATGCTCAACGCCGCCATGGTGATCCGGGTCTCTGTGCCCGCCACCTTGCAGCTCATCCAGGTCGCCGCCGGTCGCATGGAGGCGTTCTGGCAGTTCAGCCAGGTGCGCTCCGGTCTGCTCGCGGGCGCGCTGCTGGTCATGGAGGCGGGCGGCGTCATCTCCGACACCCGGGGGCGGCCCTGGAGCCTGGCGAGCGAGGACTTCCTGGCGACGACCCCGGTACTGCAGGCGGCCGTGGTCGACGTTCTGTCCACGATCGGCTAGGCGCGTATTTCCTCCGGCCATGAGCGGTAAATCCCCATTGGACGTGAATCTAGGAAGAGTGGTGTTCGGACCATGCGTAAGGTCCCCCTCGGTGCGTCCGGCATCGAGATCAGCGAGTTCGTCTTCGGCGCCGGTTCGATCGGCGGTGTCGGCGCGTCCACGAGCACGCGCGGCTTCGGCCTGAACGCCGAGGAGGGATTCCAGCGGCTCGACGAGGCGATGGACCTCGGGATCAATGTGATCGACACGGCCGACTCCTACGGCGGGGGCGAGAGCGAGAAGGTCGTCGGGCGCTGGCTGCACGAACGGCGGCCCGCCGGCGTCCTGGTCGCGACCAAGGTGGGGCTGATCAGCAGGCCCGACGGCTCCCGCGGGTTCGACCTGTCCAGGGAGCACATCGAGGCGCGGCTGACCAGGAGCGTCGAGCGGCTGGGCCGGGTCGATCTGTTCCTGTCGCACGTACCCGACCCGGACACGCCGATCGAGGAGACTTTGGAGGCGTTCAGCCGGGCCCAGGACTCGGGGGCGATCGGGGCGTACGGTGTCAGCAACGTCAGCGGCGAGCAGTTGGAGACCATCCTGCGCACGGCGGACGCCAAGGGCCTGCACCGGCCCGTCACCGTCGAGAACCGGCTGAACCTCCTCGACCGCGAGGACGAGGCGCGGGTCCTGCCGCTGGTGCTGGGCGAGGGCCTGGGGTACACGCCGTTCTCCCCGCTGGCCGGCGGGGTGCTCTCCGAACGGTACCTCGACGGCGCCGAGCCACAGCCCGGCAGCCGGATCGCGGTGGCCGGGAACATCTACTACAAGGGCTTCCACACGCCGGAGAACCTGGAAAAGGTCGCCGCGCTCCGGGAGATCGCGCGCGAGCTGATGGTCGGCGTCTCCGGCCTCGCGCTGGCCTGGCTCCGCGACCACCCGGCGGTCAGCGCGCCCATCGTCGCACCACGGACCTTCGAGCAGTGGGACGCGGTCAAGGAGGCCCGGAGCATCCGGCTCGACGAGAAGGACCACGCCCGCGTCTCGGCCATCTTCGCGTGAGAACCACCGAATGCCCGATCCCCCTCGGGCGGGAAGGCGCCTCCGATGACCCTGCCCACCTCACCCGGGCCCATCTCACCCGGGCCCATCTCACCCGGGCCCACCTCACCCGGGTCCACCTCCGCCGGAAACCTTGAGCCGATCGAGACCGCGACCGTCGGCGAGCTGCGCGACCTGCAACTCGCCCGGCTGCGCCGCTCGGTACGGCACGCCTACGACAACGTGCCCCACTACCGCAGGGCCCTGGACCAGGCAGGCGTGGCACCCGGCGACATCAAGGCCCTGTCCGACCTCGCCCGGCTGCCCTTCACCACCAAGGACGACCTGCGGGCCGACTACCCGTACGGCATGTTCGCGGTACCGCCGGAGCAACTGGCCCGCGTCCACGCCTCGTCCGGCACCACCGGGCGGCCGACCATCGTCGGATACACCCGGGACGACCTGGACACCTGGGCCACCGTGGTCGCCCGGAGCATCCGCGCGGCGGGCGGCCGGCCCGGCGACCGCCTGCACAACGCCTACGGCTACGGCCTGTTCACCGGCGGCCTGGGGCTGCACGCCGGGGCGGAGAAGCTGGGCTGCACCGTGATCCCGGTCTCCGGCGGCATGACCGAACGGCAGGTCCGCCTGATCCAGGACCTGCGGCCGGACATCATCTCGCTCACCCCCTCCTACATGCTCGCGCTGATCGAGGAGATGGAACGCCAGGGCGTCGACCCGCGTACGACCTCCCTGCGCATCGGGATCTTCGGCGCCGAGCCGTGGACGAACGAGATGCGGCGCGAGATCGAGGACCGGACCGGCATCCACGCGGTGGACATCTACGGGCTCTCGGAGATCATCGGGCCGGGCGTGGCGCAGGAGTGCGTCGAGACCAAGGACGGCCTGCACGTCTGGGAGGACCACTTCTACCCCGAGATCGTCGATCCGGAGAGCGGCGAGGTGCTGCCGGACGGCGAGGAGGGCGAGCTGGTGTTCACCACGCTGACCAAGCAGGCCATGCCGGTGCTGCGGTACCGCACGCGCGACCGTACCCGGCTGCTGCCGGGCACCGCCCGGCCGATGCGCAGAATCGAGCGCATCTCGGGCCGCACCGACGACATGATCATCCTGCGCGGGGTGAACCTGTTCCCCACGCAGATCGAGGAACTGCTGCTCACGACGGCGGACCTGGCGCCGCACTTCCAGTGCGTGCTGACCCGCGAGGGCGCGCTCGACGCGCTGACCGTACGGGTGGAACGGCGGGCCGCCGCGACCGCCCATGACGCGGCGAACGCCGCCGCCGAACTGCGCACGTCCATCAAGAACGTGATCGGCGTCACCGTCGCCGTCGAGGCCGTCGCGCCCGGCGAGGTCGAGCGGTCGGCCGGGAAGATGCGGCGCGTCATCGACGAACGGCCGCCCCGGACGGGCCCGGCCGGGTCCCCCTAGATCCACGCCATCGTTCCGTTGGCCTCACCCGAGGAGGCGCACATCAACACCACACTCGCGAACCCGGGCGCCGCCGTACGGCTGCGCGCGGTCGGCAAGAGGTTCGACGGCGGGGTCGAGGCGGTGAAGGACCTGAGCCTCACCGTCGCGCCCGGGGAGTTCGTCTCGATCGTCGGCTCCAGCGGCTGCGGCAAGTCGACCCTGCTCCGGATCATCGCCGGCCTGGTCCCCGGCACCAGCGGCTCGGTCGAGGTGCACGGCGAGCCGGTCACCGCGCCGCGCAGGGACGTGGGCCTGATGTTCCAGCGTCCCGCCCTGCTGGCCTGGAAGACGTCCCTGGAGAACGTCCTGCTCCCGGTGGCCCTGCACCGCCGGGTAGGCGCGGACGACCTCCGCGAGGCCATGCGCCTGCTCGGCCTCTTCCACCTCCAGGGCTTCGAGCACCGCTTCCCACGGCAGTTGTCCGGCGGCATGCAACAGCGCGTGGCCCTGGCCCGCCTGCTGATGACCGGAGCACGCGTCCGCCTCCTCGACGAGCCGTTCGGCGCCCTCGACGAACTGACCAGGGAAAGCCTGAACCTCCAGCTCGCCCGGCTGCACGAACGCTCGGCCTCGGCCACCGTCTTCATCACCCACAACATCTCCGAGGCCGTCCTCCTCTCCGACCGCGTCATCGTCATGACCGCCCGCCCCGGCACCATCGCGGCCGACGTGGCCATCCCCCTGCCTCGCCCCCGCTCCCTGAGCACGGCCCACACACCCGATTTCCAGAAACTCGCCCTCGCGGTCCGCGACGGCCTCGAATCTCCCTCCGGCGAAGGGGGCTGATCGGTTTGCTCCGGCGATTCACATCCACAGCGCGGGCTCGGGCGGCCGGGGACGGTACGCCGACGGCGGGGCGTGGGCGGGTGGTCGCTCCGGTCGGGTTGTTCGTGGTCATCGTGGTCCTTTGGGACCTCGCCAACACCCAAGGCTGGATCAGTGATCTGATCCTGCCCAGGCCCGGCGAGGTCGTCGTGGCGATCTATGAGCACTTCGCCGACGCCCTGATCTGGCCGCACCTCGGGGCCACCCTCTTCGAGACGCTGGCCGGGTTCGCGCTGGCCGCCGTACTCGGGGTCGGCCTCGCGATCGCGGCCGGGGCGTCCAGGCCGCTGCGGCAGATGATCTACCCGTACGCGGTCACCCTGCAGGTCCTGCCGATGCTGTCGATCGCGCCGATCCTGATCTCGGCCTTCGGCTTCGGGTACACCTCGAAGATCGTCATCGCCGGGCTGATCGCCTTCTTCCCGATCTTCGTGAACGCGCTCACCGGCCTGCTGACCCCCGACCCCGACGCAGAAGAGCTGTTCCGGTCCCTGCGCGTCGGCAGGAGGCGGACCTTCACCGCCCTGCTGCTCCCCACCGCCGCACCGATGATCTTCGCGGGGCTGCGGATCGGGCTGACCCTGGCCCTGGCCGGCGCGGTCGTCGCGGAGATCGTGTCCTCCCAGGAAGGGCTCGGGTTCCTCGTCCAGCGCCACAGCGCCCAGTTGAACCAGGACGACGCCTTCGCCGTGGTCCTCATCCTCACCGCGATGGGCCTGCTGCTGTACGGGGCCATCAACCGGGCCGACCACACGGTCGTCTTCTGGCGGCACGCCGCCGGCCTGCCCGCCATGACCAGGCGCAGGGAGAAGCGCGTGCTGCGGCGGCTCACGACGGCCCGACAGAAGAGGTTCCCATGAACGGATCACGGCGCCGCGCCCGCCTGCTCGCCCCGCTGCTGGCGCTCACCCTGGCCGCCTGCGGCTCCTCCGGTGGCGCCACCGGAGGAGTGGACGGCACGCTCACGCTCGCCACCCCGGCCCCGAACTCCCTGTTCACCTTCAACGAGGTCCTGGCCCGCAAGCTCGGGTTCTTCGAGGAGGAAGGGCTCAAGGTCGAACTCGCGCCCGTCGCCGACAACATCCCCATCGCCGCCCTCGTCCAGAACGGCAAGGCCGACATCGGCCTGGTCGCCGCCACCGATGCGATCTCCGCCGCGCTCCGCACGGACGACCTGCGCCTGCCGTACGACGAGCGGACCGGCGGCAACGGCTTCCTGATCGGCCTCGTGGTCCCGGAGAAGAGCACGATCAAGACCGTCGCCGACCTCAGGGGCAAGAACGTCGGGCTCGCCTCACCCGACCAGGACCGCGCCTATCTCACCGCCGCCCTGAAGAAGGCGGGCATGACCATCGCCGACGTCACCACGACGATGGTCGGGCCGGGCAGTCCCTCGGTGGCCCAGACGCTGCAGTCCGGGCGGATCGCGGCCTACGCCGGTACGCTCACCGACTTCTTCGCCTTCGACGAGGCCGGGCTGCCGGTGCGGGACATCACCCCACAGGGCCTCGGCGGGCTGCCCGTCGGCGGGTACATCGTGCGCGCCGAGTCGCTGCGCGGCGGTGACGCGCTGGTCCGGTTCTTCCGGGCGCTGGCCAGGGGCACCTACGCCGGCATCGAGCGCCCGAAGGTGGCCGAGGCGGCGCTGCGGCAGGTGGCCCCCGAGCAGTGGAGCGAGCCGGAGCAGTCCAGGGCGCTGCTCGAAGCCCTGGCCGAGACCCTCGTGCCCTTCGACGGAAAGTCCTTCGGCGAGGTCAGGGCCGATCGCTGGGGTGAGGCCCAGCGGCTGCTGCTGGAGGCCAAGGTGGTCGAGCGTTCCGTCGATCTCAACACATTTCTGCAGCGGGACCTCCTGCAGCGGATCAACGCCTTCGACCGCGAGGCCACGCTGGCCAAGGCCGACCAGTGGCTGACCACGAACGGAACCGGCTGACCCGCCGGTCCCCCCGATGAAAACCCCCACTCACCATGAGGAGCGCACTTTGACGTACATCGCCGTTCTCGGTTCCGGGCGCGTCGGCGCCACCCTGGCCGCCAAGTTCGCCGAGGCCGGGCATAAGGTCGCCATCGGCAGCAGGAACGTCACCGAGGTCTCCGCCGCCTGGCAGGGCAGGCCGGTGACGGTCACCACCCCCGCCGACGCCGCGCGGGCGGCCTCGGTGGTCGTCAACGCCACGCCCGGCGACTCGTCCATGGACCGGCTCGTCGCGCTGCGCGACGAGCTGGCCGGGAAGATCCTGATCGACGTGGCCAACGCCACCGAGCGCGGGCCGGGCGGCATGCCGGGCCCGCTGATGTACCCCAACAGCAGCCTGGCCGAGCATCTGCAGGCCGCGCTGCCGGACACCAAGGTCGTCAAGACCCTCAGCACCATGCTGTCCCCGGTCATGGCCGACCCGCACCGGCTCAAGGAGGTCCCCCGGGCGTTCCTCTCCGGCGATGACGACGCCGCCAAGGCGGAGGTCGCCCGGCTGCTGGGCGACCTCGGGTGGCCCGCGGAGTGGGTCGAGGATCTGGGGGACGTCACCACCGCGCGGGGTCCGGAGGCGGGCATGCTGCTCGCCACGGCGATCATGCGGCGTCGCGGCATGGTCCCGTTCGCGCTCACCATCGCCCTGTAGGCGGGTGACCAGGATGGGAACCGAGCCGCACTGGCTGTCCGCGGTCGAGGCCGTACGCCTGCTGCGCGACGGTGACCTGAAGCTGGAGGACTACGTGGAGGCCCTGATCGGGCGGACCGCCCGGCTGGCGGGGCTGAACACCTACGTCACGCACGACCCCGCGCTGATCCGGCGGTCCGTGCGGGAGGCCGGAAACCGGCCCGGGCCCCTGTACGGCCTGCCGTTCGCGCTCAAGGACGCGATCGACACCGCGGACCTGCCCACCACGGCCACCACGCCCGCGCTGCGCGGCTGGCGGCCACGCCGCAACGCCCCGATCGCGCAGCGGCTGCTGGACGCGGGCGGCACGCTGATGGGCAAGCAGACCCTCGGCGAGCTGTCGTTCGGGATCACCGGCAACAGCCCCGCGTTCGGCACGGTGGGCAACCCCTACGCCCCCGGCCACCTGCCGGGCGGCAGCAGCGGCGGCACCGCGGCGGGGGTGGCCGCCGGGCTGGTCCCCGCCGGGATCGGGGCCGACACGGGCGGGTCCTGCCGCATCCCGGCCGCGCTGTGCGGCTGCGTCGGCTTCCGCCCGTCGCACGGCCGCTACGACCGGCGCGGGATGATCCCGATCTCCTCCAGCCGGGACACCGCGGGGCCGATCGCCCGTTCGGTGGCGGACGTGCGGCTGGTCGACGCGATCTGTGCGCCCGCGGGGGCCGACCCCACGCTGACCGCCGACCTCCGCGGCCTGCGGCTGGGCGTCCCCGCCGGGCACTTCTACGAGGACCTGGACCCGCAGGTCGCGACCGTGACCGAACGCGCGCTCGACGACCTCGCCGTGCGCGGCGCGGTACTGGTCGAGCGGGACATCCCGGACCTGCGGCGGCTCAACGACCTGGTGAGCTTCGCCATCGTGCTGTATGAGGTGGGCCGGGAGCTGTCGGCCTACCTCTACCAGCACGCCGCGCCCATCTCACTGCGCGACCTGGTGGGCCAGGTCGCCACCGACACCGTGCGCGAGACGCTGGAGTCCATCCTGGACGAGGACCAGATATCGGCGGCCGACTACCGGGAGGCGCTGACCGTCCACCGCCCGGCGCTCCGCGCGGCCTACGGCGCCTACTTCGCCGAACACGAGGTGAGCGCCGTCGTGGTACCGACGACCCCGCTGCCCGCGCGCCCGCACCGGCCCGCGGGGGAGGACCGCACGGTGGAGCTGAACGGCGCGAGCGTGGACACCTTCTTCACCTACATCAGGAACACCGACCCGCCCAGCAACGCGGGGCTGCCGTGCCTGTCGGTCCCGTCGGGACTGTCCGCCGACGGCCTGCCGATCGGCCTTGAGCTGGTCGGCCCCGCCCGCTCCGACAGCAGGCTGCTGGCCATCGGCGAGGCGGTCGAACGGGCGCTGCCCCCGCTGCCCCGCCCCGCCCTGTGAACCGGGAGTTGACCCCGAAGATGAACCCGACCGAGCAGGAAACGGTCCACTACGAGAAGCGGGACCGGCTGGCGCTGATCCGGCTGGACCGGCCGGACGTCGCCAACGCCATCGACCCGCCGACGCTCCAGGCCCTGGGCGAGTCCTACCACCGGGCCGACAACGACGAGGAGGTCGTGGTCGTGGTGCTGCACGCGGCGGGCCCGGACTTCTCCGTCGGCCTGGACCCGGTGAGCTTCCTGCCCACGCTCCAGGCCCGTACCTACAGCCCCGACGGCCCCGGCCGGATCAACCCGTTCGGGACGACGACCCGGCTGTCCAAACCCCTGGTCGCCGCCGTGCAGGGACGCGTCGGCGCGATGGCGCACGAGCTGATGCTCGCCGCCGACATCCGCGTCGCCGCGTCGGACACCGGTTTCAGCCAGGGCGAGGTCAGCCGGGGGACCACGCCCGCGGGCGGCGGCGGCCTGCGCATGCCGCTGGAGGTCGGCTGGGGCAACGCGATGCGCTGGATCCTCACCGGCGAGCCGTGGGACGCCGCGGAGGCGCTGCGGCTCGGCCTGGTCCAGGAGGTCGTCGAGCCGGGGCGGCAGCTCGCGCGGGCCGTGGCGCTGGCCGAGATGATCGCCGCCCACCCGCCGCTGGCGCTGCGCGAGACGCTGCGGGTGGGCCGCCTGGCCATGGAAGGTCACGCGCACCAGGTCTTCGCCGAGCTGGTGCCCGCCCTCTACCGGTTGCTCGGCACCCAGGACTTCGCCGAGCGGCTGGAGGCGCTGCGCGAGGGCCGCGACCCGGTGTACGTGGGCAGGTAGCACCGCGTGCGGCGGGCCGATCGGCCCGCCGCGCGCTCAGGGACGGAAGCCGTCGAAGGCCATCGTGCGGATGGCCTCGGCCAGGTCTGCCGCGCTGGTCGCCTCGTTCGGCCGGTACCACTCCACCACGGAGTTGACCATGCCGAACAGCAGCCTGCTCGCGACCGCGGGATCGACGTCGGGGCGGATGTCGCCGTCGGCCTTGGCCTCGGCGACCAGCCCGGCCACCAGCCGGTCGAACTGCCGCCGCCGGTCGAGCGCCCGCTGCTCCACCTCGGTGTTGCCCCGGACCCTGAGCAGCAGGGTCACGTACGGCAGCCGCTCGACCAGCACCGCGACGCTGGCCCGGATGAGCTGTTCGAGCCGGTCGATCGCGGGGACCCCGGCGGCGGTCGCCTCGGCCGCCGCCGCGAAGAGCCCGTCGAGGGCGCGGTTGACGCCCAGCTCCAGCAGCTCGTCCTTGCTGGAGACGTGGTGGTAGATGGCGGCCTTGCTGATGCCGAGCTTCTTGGACAGGTCGTCCATGCTCGTGCCGTCGTAGCCGCGTTCGTTGAAGACCTGGACCGCGACCTGGAGCAGGCTCTCCCTGTTGTAACCCGGGCGTCCCCGCCGAGGCCGGCTTCGGTCCAACGTCGTCACCCTGTTCATTATGGGCCATGTCCGGAACCAGGTAACCAACCGAACGTACGGTAAGTATATGGTGGGCCCAGATCGTGAGGACGGAGCACGCATGAGCCACCGGACGCTGCTGGTCGAAGAACGGGACGACCGGGTCATCGTCACACTGAACAGACCCGAGGCCCGTAACGCCATCGACGCCGAGATGGTCGGCGAACTGCACACGCTGTGCGGCGAACTGGAGCGGCGTCCGCGCCTGCTGCTGCTGACCGGGGCGGGCGGCGTGTTCGCCGCCGGCGCGGACATCCGGGAGCTGCTGGAACGCGGCCGGGAGGAGGCGCTGGCCGGCATCAACAGCAGGCTGTTCGACCGGATCGCCCGCCTGCCGCTGCCCACCGTGGCCGCGGTGGACGGCTACGCGCTCGGCGGCGGCGCCGAACTGGCCTACGCCTGCGACGTCAGGCTCGCGAGCGAGGCGGCGGTGTTCGGCAACCCGGAGCCGGGCCTTGGCATCCTGGCCGCGGCGGGGGCCTGCTGGCGGCTGGCGGAGCTGGCCGGGCGGTCGGTCGCCAAGCAGGTGCTGCTCGGCGGCAGGCGGCTGAACGCCGCGGAGGCGCACGGGTTCGGGCTGGTCGCCGAGGTCGTACCGGCCGGGCGGCTGCTGGAACGCGCGCACGCGCTGCTGGACCGGATGGCGTCCTCCTCCCCGATGGCGCTCCGGCTGACCAAGCTGGTCCTGGACGCCCGCGGCCCGCACCCGCTGGCCGACGACCTGGCCCAGGCCGTGCTCTTCGAGGGACCCGACAAGGCCGAGCGCATGCGCGCCTTCCTGGACCGGAGGCCGTCATGACGGGCGTCCCGGCCGAGGTCGGCGTGATCGGGGGCGGGCGGATGGGCGCGGGCATCGCGCAGTGCTTCGCCGCGCTCGGCTCCCACGTGGTCGTGGTGGAGCCGGTGGCCGCCGAGGCCGCCGCGCAGCGGATCGCCGAAGGCGTGCGGACCGCGGCGGACAAGGGAAAGCTGGCCGAAGGCCCGGCCGCGGTGCTCGCCCGGGTGCGCGTGGCCTCCGCCATGGCCGACCTCCCCGCCACGGCGGATCTCGTCGTGGAGGCCGTGCCCGAACAGGCCGCCCTGAAGGCGGACGTGCTGGCCGCGGCCGAGGAGGTCGTGGCCGAGGACACCGTGATCGCCACCAACACCAGCTCGCTGTCGATCGGCGAGCTGGCGGCCGTGCTGCGGCTTCCCGGGCGCTTCCTCGGCATGCACTTCTTCAACCCCGTCCCCGCCTCCCGCCTGGTGGAGGTGGTGATGGGCGCCGCCACCGAGGAGCGGGCCCGGGACCTGGTGCTGGGCTGGGTGCGCGCGCTGGGCAAGTCCGAGGTGGTCGTGGCGGACTCCCCGGGATTCGCCACCAGCCGGCTCGGCGTACTGCTCGGCCTGGAGGCCATCCGGATGCTCGAAGAGGGCGTGGCCGACGCCGAGTCCATCGACCGGGCGATGGAACTCGGCTACCGGCACCCGATGGGGCCGCTGCGCTCGACCGATCTGGTCGGTCTCGACGTGCGCCTGGCCATCGCCGAGTACCTGCACCGCACGCTGGGCGAGCGCTTCGCGCCGCCGCGCCTGCTACGCGAGAAGGTCGCCCGCGGCGAGCTGGGCCGCAAGACCGGCCGGGGCTTTCACGACTGGAGCTGATCGGCGCGGCCGGTGAACTCCGGCCGCCGCTTGTCCAGGAAGGCGCGTACGGCGTCACGATGGTCGGCGGTCCGGCCCAGCCGGGCCTGGGCCGCCGCCTCCAGCGCAAGGATCTCCGTCAGCGGCGGGTTCGCGGCGGCGGCGATGGCCCGCTTGGCCTCGGCGAAGGCCAGGGTCGGCCCGGCGGCCAGCCGCGCCGCCAGCTCCGCCGCCGCGGCGGCCAGTTCGCCGGCCGGTACGACGCGGGTCACCAGGCCCCATTCCGCGGCCTGCCCGGCGGTGAACGGCTCGCCGAGCAGCACCAGTTCCGCCGCGCGGGCCGCGCCCACCGCCCGGACCAGGCTCGCCGACAGCCCGGAGTCGCAGGTCAGGCCGATGCCGGTGAAGGCGGTGGCGAACCGCGCGCCCTCCGCCGCGATCCGCAGGTCGCACGCGAGGGCGATGCCGAGCCCCGCCCCCGCGCAGGAGCCGTTCACCGCGGCGATCACCGGCTTGGGCATCGTGGCCAGCGCCTGGACGATCGGGTGGTAGTGCTCGCCCAGCGTGTCGAAGGCGTGTTCCGGATCGGCCTCCAGGGTGGCCGCGTGCTCGGCCAGGTCCTGTCCCACGCAGAAGGCCCTTCCGGTGCCGGTGAGGACCACCGCCCGTACCTCGGGGTCGCGCCCCAGCGTCTCGACGGCGTCGCGCAGCCCGGCCTTCAGCGGGGCGGTGAGCGCGGGACGGATCAGCGTGACCGTGGCCACCGGCCCCTCGGTGGAGACGGCGATGAGGCTTCCATCTGTCATGCGGCTACGTTACATTACTAACTGAACGTCCGGTAGGTTAATCAAGGAGGCCACGTTGACCGCACTGCGGAGCTACGTGTCGGGCCGATGGCACGTCCCGCCGGAAGAGGGACGCCCGGTGCTGGACGCCGTGACCGGGGAGGAGGCGGCCCGGGTCTCCGCCGCCGGTGTGGACCGGGCGGCGGCGCTCGCGTACGGGCGCTCGGCCGGCGGCCCCGCGCTGCGCGAACTGACCTTCCACCAGCGCGCCCTGCTGCTCAAGCAGCTCGCCCTGTACCTGCGCGAGCACCGCAAGGAGCTGTACGCGCTGTCGGCGCGCACCGGCGCGACCCTCGCCGACTCCCGCATCGACGTGGACGGCGGCATCGGCGTGCTGCTCTCCTACGGCAGCAAGGGCCGCCGCGAGCTGCCCAACGACACCGTGCTGGTCGAGGGCGAGGTCGAGCCGCTCGGCAAGGGCGGCACCTTCGTCGGCCGCCACCTGTGCACGCCGCTGCCCGGCGTCGCGGTGCAGATCAACGCCTTCAACTTCCCGATGTGGGGGCCGCTGGAGAAGTTCGCGCCCGCCTTCCTGGCCGGGATGCCGAGCCTGATCAAGCCCGCCACCCCGACCGCGTACCTCACCGCCAGGCTCGTCGAGCTGATCGTCGCGTCCGGCCTGCTGCCCGAGGGGACCGTGCAACTGCTCTGCGGCGAGGCGGGCGACCTGCTCGACCACCTCACCGAGCAGGACGTCGTGGGCTTCACCGGCTCGGCCGCCACGGCGGCCCGGCTGCGCGACCACCCCACGGTCGCGGCCCGCTCGGTGCGCTTCAACGCCGAGGCCGACTCACTGAACTGCTCCGTGCTCGGCCCCGACGCCCGTCCGGGCACGCCGGAGTTCGACCTGTACGTCCAGCAGCTCGTCACCGAGATGACCGCCAAGGCCGGGCAGAAGTGCACCGCGATCCGCCGCGCCATCGTCCCGGCCGGCCTGCTCGGCGCGGTGGCCGAGGCCACCGCCGAACGGCTGGCCGCGGTCAGGATCGGAAACCCGGCCGGCGACGGTGTCACCATGGGCCCGCTGGCCGCCCGCGAGCAGCGCGACGAGGTACGCCGCGCGGTCAAGGCCCTGATGGGCGCGGCCGACGCGATCTACGGCGACCCCCGGCGGGTCCAGGTGATCGACGCCGACGCCGAGCGGGGCGCGTTCCTGTCGCCGATCCTGCTGCGGGCCGATGACCCCGGACGCGGCGAGGTCCACGAGGTGGAGGCGTTCGGGCCGGTCGCCACCCTGATCCCGTACCACTCGGCGCGGGAGGCGGTCGAACTGGCCGCGCGCGGCCGGGGCAGCCTGGTCGGCTCGGTCGTGACCGCCGACACCGCCTTCGCCCGCGAGGTGGTGTTCGGGGTCGCGCCCTGGCACGGCCGCATCCTGGTGCTCAACGCCGAGGACGCCGCCGAGTCCACCGGCCACGGCTCGCCGCTGCCCATGCTCGTGCACGGCGGCCCCGGCCGGGCCGGGGGCGGCGAGGAACTGGGCGGCATCCGGGGCGTGCTGCACCACATGCAGCGCACGGCGGTGCAGGCCGGACCGGCCATGATGAGCGCCCTCACCGGACGCTGGACCCAGGGCGCGCCGCGCGCCGAGGGCACCCACCCGTTCCGCAAGCACCTCGGCGAACTGCGGGTCGGCGACTCGGTGACCGCGGGCCCGCGCACCGTGACCCTCGCCGACGTCGAGCACTTCGCGGAGTTCACCGGCGACACCTTCTACGCGCACATGAACCAGGAGGCCGCCGCCGCCAACCCGTTCTTCGAGGGCCGGGTGGCGCACGGCTACATGATCGTCTCGCTGGCCGCGGGCCTGTTCGTGGACCCCGACCCCGGTCCGGTGCTGGCCAACTACGGCCTGGAGAACCTGCGCTTCCTGACCCCCGTCTACCCCGGCGACGAGCTGAGCGTGACGCTGACCGCCAAGCAGATCACCCCCCGCGAGGACGCCGACTACGGCGAGGTGCGCTGGGACACCCGGGTGACCAACCAAGACGGCGCCGTGGTGGCCGCCTACGACGTGCTCACCATGGTCGCGAAGGAGGGGACAGAATGACCGGCTTCGACGCGATCATCGCCCGCGACCAGCGGATCGAGCCGCGGGACCGGATGCCCGACGCCTACCGCGCCACGATGGTCCGGCAGATCGCCCAGCACGCCCACTCCGAGATCATCGGCATGCAGCCGGAGGGCCGCTGGATCACCCGGGCCCCCTCGCTGCGGCGCAAGGCGATCCTGCTGGCCAAGGTCCAGGACGAGGCCGGGCACGGCCTGTACCTGTACGCGGCGGCCGAGACCCTGGGCGCCGACCGGGCCGACCTCACCGCCAAGCTGATCTCCGGCGCGCAGAAGTACTCCTCGATCTTCAACTACCCGTCCCTGACCTTCGCCGACGTCGGGGTGATCGGCTGGCTGGTGGACGGCGCGGCGATCTGCAACCAGGTGCCGCTGTGCCGCACCTCCTACGGCCCCTACGCGCGGGCCATGATCCGCATCTGCAAGGAGGAGTCCTTCCACCAGCGGCAGGGCTATGAGCTGCTGATGAGGATGACGCGCGGCACCCCGGAGCAGCGCGAGATGGTCCAGGAAGCGGTGGACCGCTGGTGGTGGCCGTCGCTGATGATGTTCGGCCCGCCGGACGCCGAGTCGCCCAACACCGCCCGGTCGATGGCCTGGAAGATCAAGCGGCACACCAACGACGAGCTGCGGCAGCGGTTCGTGGACATGAGCGTGCCGCAGGCCGACGCCCTCGGGGTCCGGCTGCCCGACCCGGAGCTGCGCTGGAACGAGGAGCGCGGGCACTACGACTTCGGCGAGGTGGACTGGGCGGAGTTCCGCCGCGTGATCGGCGGCGAAGGCCCGTGCAACGCCGAGCGGATCGCCGTACGGCGATCCGCGCACGAGGAGGGCGCCTGGGTACGCGAGGCGGCCGAGGCGCACGCCGCCAAGCGGGCAGGGCGGGCGGCATGAGCTGGCCGCTGTGGGAGGTGTTCGTCCGCGCGCGCCGCGGCCTGAACCACGTGCACGCCGGTTCGCTTCGCGCCGCGGACGAGGCCATGGCCCTGCACAACGCGCGCGACCTCTACACCCGCAGGGACGAGGGCGTGAGCATCTGGGTGGTGCGCAGCGAGCACATCACTGCCTCCAGCCCGGAGGAGCGCGATCCGTTCTTCGCCCCGAACGCCGACAAGATCTACCGTCACCCCACGTTCTACGAGATCCCCGATGACGTCCCTCACATCTGAGTCCGTTGAGTCCGCGGACCTGGCGGCGTACTGCCTGATGCTCGGCGACGACGCGTTGATCATGTCGCACCGGCTGCAGGAGTGGTGCGCCCGCGCCCCGGAGATCGAGGAGGAGGTCGCCCTCGCCAACATCGCGCTCGACCTGCTCGGCCAGGCCCGCCTGCTGCTCACCCGGGCGGGCGAGGCCGAGGGTGCCGGGCGGGACGAGGACCGGCTGGCGTTCTTCCGGGAGGCCGCGGAGTTCCGCAACGTGCGGTTCACCGAGACGACCGGCGACTTCGCGGTGACCATGACCGGGCTGCTGGTGTTCGCCACCTGGCGGCTGGCCGTGTTCGGCGGGCTGACCCGCTCGCGGGACGCCGGCCTGGCGGCCGTGGCCAAGAAGGCCGTCAAGGAACTGGCCTACCACCGCGACCACGCCGCGCAGTGGGTCGTCCGGCTCGGCGACGGCACCGACGTCTCCCACCGGCGCGCCCAGCTCGCCTGGGACTCCGCCCTGGGCGACGCCGCCGAGCTGCTGCACGCCCACCCCGTCGAACTCCGCATGGCGGCCGCCGGGATCGGCGTCGATCCGGCCACCGCGCGGCCCGAGCTGGAACAGGTGCTGGCCCAGGTCGCGGCGGCGGCCACGCTGCGCCACCGGCCGCTGCCCGAGCCGCCGCGCGGCGGCACCGGCCGGTACGGCGAGCACTCGGCCGCCATGCCCGCGCTGCTCGGCGAACTCCAGAGCGTGGCCCGTGCCCACCCGGAGGCGACATGGTGACCGCCAGGCAGGCCGCAGAGACGGTGACCGACCCCGAACTGCCCGTGCTGACCCTGGCCGAGCTGGGCGTGCTGCGCGACGTGCGCGAGAGCGACGGCGTGGTGGTGGTGTCCATCACGCCCACCTACACCGGCTGCCCCGCGATCGAGGCGATGCGGGACGATCTGCGCGCCAGGCTGCGCGAGGAGGGCTACCCCCGGGTGGAGGTGCGTACCGTACTGGACCCGCCGTGGACCACCGACTGGATCTCCGCGGCGGGCCGGGAGAAGCTGCGCGCGGCCGGGATAGCGCCCCCCGGCGCGGCCCCCCGCCCGGGGACAATCGACCTGGGGCCGATCAGGCGGGCGGTGCGCTGCCCGCGCTGCGACTCCGCCGACACGGTCGAGCTGTCGCCGTTCGGCTCCACCGCCTGCAAGGCGCTGCACCGCTGCCGCCACTGCCTGGAACCCTTTGAACGCGTCAAGGAGATCTGAAGCCGTGAGCCGCTTTCACCCGCTGCCGGTACAGGAGGTCGAGCGGTTGTGCGACGACGCCGTCGCGATCACCTTCGACGTCCCCGCGGCCGAGTCCGGGGCGTTCGCCTTCGCCCCCGGGCAGTTCCTGACCCTGCGGCGGCTGGTCGAAGGCCGCGAGGAACGCCGCTCCTACTCGATCTGCGCCCCCGACGGGGAGGCCCTGCGGATCGGGGTGCGCGAGGTGCCCTCCGGGCTCTTCTCCTCCTGGCTGGTCCATGAGGTACGCCCCGGCGACGTCATCGAGGCGCTGCCCCCTTCAGGGAACTTCACCCCGGCCCTGGACCGGCCGCAGCACCACGTCCTGGTCGCCGCGGGGTCCGGCATCACGCCGATCATGTCCATCGCCGGGGCCGCCCTGCGCGACCCCGGCGCGCGGGTCTCCCTGCTGTACGCCAACCGCCGCGGCCAGACGGTGATGTTCGCCGACGAGCTGGCCGACCTGAAGGACGCCCACCTGGACCGGTTCGAGGTGGCGCACGTGCTGTCCCGCGAACCGAGGGAGGCCGGGCTGGACGGCAGGCTCGACCACGCCGTCCTGGCGGATCTGCTGCCGAGGCTGTATCCGGTGGCCGAGGTGGGGCACTGGTGGCTGTGCGGGCCGCTGGAGCTGGTCATGGAGACCCGCCGGGTGCTCGCCGATCTCGGCGTGCCGCGCGAGCGCGTCCACCAGGAGCTGTTCTACGTCGAGGACGAGGCCCCCGCGCCGCGGCGGCACGAGGAGCGGGCCGAGGAGGCGCAGGGCAGCGAGGTGACGATCGTGCTGGACGGCCGGGCCACCACGCTGCGCGCCACGCGCGAGACCCGGCTGCTGGACGCCGCCCGGCGGGTCCGTCCCGACGCGCCGTACGCCTGCCGCAGCGGCGTCTGCGGCACCTGCCGGGCCCGGCTGGTCAAGGGCGAGGTGGACATGCGGCGCAACTTCGCGCTGGAACCGGAAGAACTGGCCGCCGGATTCGTCCTCACCTGCCAGGCCGTCCCGGCCTCCGGCGAACTCACCCTGGACTACGACGGGTGACCCCGCAGGGTACGGCGGCGCGCTGCCGCCGTACCCGTCACAGGTGGGCGACCAGCACCTCGGGGCGCTCCACGCAGTCGGCGACGAACCGCAGGAAGCCTCCCGCCACGCCGCCGTCGCAGACGCGGTGGTCGAAGGTGAACGAGAGCTGCGCCACCTTGCGCAGGCGCACCTCGCCCTCGAACGCCCAGGGCTTGTCGGCGATCCGCCCGACGCCCAGCATGGCCGCCTCGGGATGGTTGATGATCGGCGTGGAGCCGTCCACCCCGAACACCCCGTAGTTGTTGAGCGTGAACGTGCCGCCGGTGAGGTCGGCCGGGGCCAGCCGTCCCTCGCGCGCCTGGTCGGTGCGCTCGCGCAGCGCGGCGGCCAGTTCGGCCAGCGTCAGCCGCTGGGCGTCGCGGACGACCGGCACCACCAGGCCGCGGTCGGTCTGCGCGGCGAACCCCAGGTTCACCCGGGACATCCGGACGATCTCCTGCCGCTCGGTGTCCACCGTGGCGTTCAGCTCGGGGAAGCGGCGCAGCCCGGCCAGGCAGATCCGGGCGAACAGGGCGAGCATGCCGACCCGCGCGCCGGGGTCGGCGCGCTGGATGTCCTCCTTCAGCCGGACCAGGGGGGTGGCGTCCACCTCGACCCAGGTGGTCGCGTCCGGGATCTCCCTGCGGCTGCGGGACATCTTGTCGGCGATCGTCCGCCTGATGCCGGTCAGGGGCACGCGCACCACATCGGTGTCGTCCTGCCGGGGGGCGTGCCCGGCGGCGATGGCCGCCTCGACGTCCTGGCGCAGCACCACGCCGCCGGGGCCGCTGGCCGGCAGCGCGCCGACGTCGATGCCGCCCTCCTTGGCCAGCCGGCGCACCACGGGCGAGATCACCCGCGGGGCCTCACCATGCACATGCCCTACAACGGACCCCGCGCCCGGCGCAGCCGATCCCGCCGCGCCCGGCCCTGCGGCCGGTGCAGCCGTGGGCGCTGCGGCGTGTCCTGCGGTCGGCGCAGCCGAGCCCGCCGTGCTCGGCCCTGCGGCCTGTGACGCCTTGCGGGCCGTACGCCTGCGCGACCGCCTGCCCTCCTTCGTGCCGTACCCGACGAGCACGTTGCCCGACCCGGCCCGTTCCTCCTCGCGGTACCGGGCCGCCGCCGGGTCCAGCGCCTCGCCGCCCGCGTCCCCGCCGGGGCCGCTCACCGCGATCAGCGGCGAGCCCACCGCCACGACCTTGCCCACCTCGGCGTACAGCTCGGCCACGGTGCCCGCGAGCGGGACCGGGACGTCCACCGCCGCCTTGGCGGTCTCCACCTCCACGACGATCTGGTCGATCGCCACGGTGTCGCCGACCGACACCTTCCACTCCAGGATCTCGGCCTCGGTCAGGCCCTCGCCCAGGTCGGGCAGCCGGAAGACCGTCGCGCTCACGCCGCGCCGCCCAGGGCCAGGAACCGCGTGTCGGGCAGGTCGTCGCGCTGCAGCCGGTCGAGGGTGTCCAGGATGCGATCGACGCTCGGCAGGTGGTGGTGTTCCAGCATGGGCGGCGGATAGGGCACGTCGAAGCCGGTGACCCGCAGCACCGGGGCGGCCAGGCTGTGGAAGCAGCGCTCCTGCACCCGGGCGGCGATCTCCGCGCCGACGCCCGCGAAGCCCGCGGCCTCGCCCACCACCACGCACCGGCCGGTACGGCGGACCGACGCGGTGACGGTCGCGTCGTCGAACGGCACGATCGTGCGCAGGTCGATCACCTCCAGGTCCCAGCCCTCCTGGGCGGCGGCCTCTGCGGCCTCCAGGGCGACGGGGACGCTCGGGCCGTACGCGATGAGCGTGGCGTCACCGCCCGACCGCCGGACGGCGGCCCGCCCGAACGGCTCTGTCCGCCCGAGGCGTTCGATGTCCGCCTTGGACCAGTACAGCTTCTTGGGCTCCATGAAGACGACCGGGTCGGGGTCGTCGATCGCCTCGCGCAGCAGCGAGTACGCGTCCTGGACGGTCGCGGGCGTGACGACCTTCAGGCCGGGGGTGTGCGCGTAGTACGCCTCGCTGGAGTCGCAGTGGTGCTCCACGCCGCCGATCCCGCCCCCGTAGGGGATGCGGATGACCAGCGGCAGCCCGACCCGCCCGCGCGTGCGGTTGCGAGTCTTGGCCACGTGCGAGGCGATCTGCTCGAAGGCCGGGTAGGCGAACGCGTCGAACTGCATCTCCACCACGGGCCGGAAGCCGCCCATGGCCATGCCGACGGCGAACCCGACGATCCCGGACTCGGCGAGCGGCGTGTCGAAGCAGCGCTCCTCGCCGTACTTCGCGGTCAGCCCGTCGGTGATGCGGAACACCCCGCCGAGCGCGCCGACGTCCTCGCCGAACACCACGACCTGCTCGTCCTCGGCCATGGCGTCGCCGAGGGCCGCGTTGAGCGCCTGGGCCATCGTGATCATGAAAATGCCTCCCCGGCCTCTTCGGCGGCCTGTTCTGCCGCGAGTTCGGCCCGCAGGACCTCGCGCTGCTCGGTGAGCTGCGGGGTCGGTGCGCTGTAGACGTGGTCGAACAGCCCGAGCGGGGCGAGTTCGGGATCGGCGTTCATCCGCGCGCGCAGGCCGGCGGCCAGTTCCTCGGCCTCGGCGGACCACGCCTCGACGTCGGCGTCCGTGAGGTGACCGCGCCGCCGCAGGTACCGCCCCAGGCGGGCGATCGGGTCGCGCCGCCGCCACTGCTCGGCCTCGTCGTCGGTGCGGTACCGGGAGGCGTCATCGGCGTTGGTGTGCGACTCCAGCCGGTACGTGTGCGCCTCCACCAGGTAGGGGCCCTGGCCGGAGCGCGCGTGCTCGACGGCCGCGGTGAGCACGGCGAGCACCGCCACCGGATCGTTGCCGTCCACCCGCTCGGACGGGACGCCGTACCCGATGCCCTTGTACGCCAGCGAGGGGGCCGCGGTCTGGCGCTCCAGCGGCACCGAGATGGCGTAATGGTTGTTCTGCACCAGGAAGACCACCGGCGCCTTGAACACGGCGGCGAAGTTCAGCGCCTCGTGGAAGTCGCCTTCGCTGGTCGCGCCGTCGCCGACGCAGACCAGCGCGACCCGTCCGGTGCCCTTGCGCCGCTCGGCGTACGCGAGCCCGGCCGCGTGCACCGACTGGGTGGCCAGCGGGGTGCACTGCGGGGCGACGTGGTGGCGCACGGGGTCGTACCCGCAGTGCGCGTCGCCGCGGAGCAGGGACAGCACCTCCACCGGGTCGATGCCGCGCGTCACCAGCGCGACCGACTCCCGGTAGGTCGGGAAGAACCAGTCGCCCTCGGAAAGGACCAGGACCGAGCCGACCTGGCACGCCTCCTGCCCGTGGCTGGACGGATAGACGGCCAGCCGTCCCTGCTTGGTCAGCGCCGTCGCCTGCGCGTCGAACCGGCGGCCGACGACCATCGCCCGGTACGCCCGGCGCAGCAGCCCGGGATCGGGGACCGGGTGCCGATGACGGCCTTTGGCCACGGCCCCCTCATCGGTGAGGAACCGTACCGGTTCCGCCGAGGGAAGCAGGGCTTGCGCGAGACCCGTCATGTGACTTCACCTCCGCACTACATCAGTGTTAGGAATATGAATCAGTTCGGCCATAAGTCTCAACACTCGGCCGAAAGCAGGGACATATGGCCGTAGAGCGGAGCTTCCATGGACCAGTTGCACACCCCAGGCCCACCTGCCCCGGCCCGGGGAGGACGAACTGCGGCGGTCCTGGACGACATCGACAGGGCGATCATCCGTGAGTTGCAGGCCGACGGACGGCTGTCCATCCGGGCGCTCGCCGAGCGCGTCAACGTGTCGCGCTCCAACGCCTACGCGCGCCTGGAACGCCTGCTCGGCGAGGGGGTGATCACCGGGTTCACGGCCAGGGTGGACCCGGTCCGCGCCGGGCTCGGCACCGGGGCGTACGTGCTGGTCACCATCGACCAGCACGCCTGGCGGGCGGTCCTGGCCCGGCTGCGCGAGGTCCCGCACATCGAGCACCTGGCGTTCGTCGGCGGTGACTTCGACCTGGTCATGCTGGTCCGCACGCCGGACAACGCCTCGCTGCGCGATGTCGTGCTGGCCCGCATCCACGCCGTGCACGGGGTCCGCTCGACCAGGACGTGGCTGATCTTCGACGACGGCTATCCCACCGAGTCCAGGCGGTGGGTCTCCGGCATGACCGACGGCCGCTGACCAGACGTATCAGAAGGGGAACACGCGGTCCTGGTCGCGCACGGTGACCCACTGGAGCTCACAGAACTCCTCGGCGGCGAACCCCAGCCCGAACCGCCCCCAGCCGCTGTCCTTGACCCCGCCGAACGGCATGTGCGGCTCGTCGTTGACCGGCTGGTCGTTGACGTGGACGATGCCGACGTCCAGCATCGCGGCCAGGGCCAGGCCGCGGCGCGGGTCGCCGGTGATGACCGAGGCCGCCAGCCCGAAGTCGGACTCGTTGGCGCGGGCCACCGCCTGCTCGGCCGACTCGGCCACCTCCACGATCACCACCGGCCCGAACGTCTCGCCCTGCGCGATCTCCGCCTCGTCCGGCACGCCGGTGAGCACGGTCGCCGGATAGCACGGCGGCGCGGGCACGCCGCCCGCCACCACGCGGGCGCCGAGCCCTTCGGCCTCCCTGACCCGCCGGTCGAGCAGCGCGAGCGCCCATTCGTTGATCACCGGCCCGACGACGGTCGCCGGGTCGGCGGGGTCCCCGGCGGGCAGCGCCGCCGCCCGCGCCGCGAACCGGTCGATGAACTCGGCGGCGAGCGGGCGTTCGACGTAGATCCGCCGCGCGCACATGCACACCTGCCCCTGGTGGACGAACGCCCCGTACACGGCGGCGTCCACGGCGTAATTGAGGTCGGCGTCGGCGGTGACGATCAGCGGGTTCTGCCCGCTGAGCTGGAGCACCACCCGTTTGAGGTACCCGCCCGCCTTCTCGGCCAGCCGCCTGCCGGTCGGCGTCGAACCGGTGAAGTTGACCCGCTTGACCAGGGGACTCGCCAGCAGCGTGTCGGCGATGCCGCTCGCCTCGCCGGGGGCGTGCGTGACGACGTTGAGCACCCCGGCGGGCAGTCCGGCCTCGGCCAGGATCCGCGCCCACAGCCCGCCCCCGGTGTAGGGCGACTCCTCCGACGGCTTGAGCACCACGGTGTTGCCGAGGGCGAGCGGCCCGATGATCGCCCGCCCGGACAGGGCGAGTGACGCGTTCCACGGGACGATCGCGGCCACCACGCCGACCGGCCGCCGCACCGCGATGGCCTGGGTGCCCGCGATGTCGGAGGGCAGCACCTCGCCGATCGGCCGGTAGGTGAGCTGGGCGGCCTGGCGCAGCAGCCGGGCCGCGAAGTCGGTCTGGACGTCGCCGAAGTGCCGCCCGCAGCCGGTCTCGGCGGCCAGGTCGGCGAGCACTTCGGCGCGGCGCGACTCCAGCAGGTCGGCCGCGCGCAGGAAGACCCGCTGGCGCGTCGCGGGCAGCGCCCGCGACCAGCCGGGAAACGCCCGGTGCGCCGCGGCGACGGCCAGCGTGGCGTCGTCCCCGTCGCCCGCGGCGACCTCGCCCAGCACCGCGCCGGACCACGGCGAGCGGTTCGGATAGTGACGGCCGGAACCGGCGGGCGTCCATTCGCCGCCGATGAAGTGCCCGGCGCGCGGCTTCGCCCCGCCGCCCCAGGTCGGTTCCGCCTCGGCCATCGGGTCCGGTCTCCTCACTCGGGTCGTCGTCGCGTACGGCTGTGCAGGCCAGCAGCGTTCACGCGTTCGGCACGGCAGTCAAAAGCGTTTGAATATCTGAAACCAACAGACCGTATCCTGACGGTGTGAGCGACGACGAGCCTCCCCGCCCGCGCGGCCGTGCGACGGGCGACTCCAGTGCCTTCTCGGTGTCCCTGGAGCGCGGCCTGCGCATCCTGTCCGCCTTCGGCGGTGACCGTTCCGTGCTCGGCATCGCCGACCTGGCGCGGGCGGTCGGGCTCAACAAGAGCACCACCTACCGCTACGTCGCCACGCTGACCAAGCTGGAGTACATCCGCCAGGACCCCGAGACCAGGAAGTACTTCCTCGGCCCCCGGCTGGTCGACCTCGGCTTCGCGGCGATCGACTCCATGGAGCTGACCCGGGTCGCCGGGCCGCTCCTCCAGGCCCTGGCCGATGAGACCGGCTGCACCGTGAGCATGGGCCTGTGCGACGGCCCCGACGTCGTCTACGTCGACCGCAGGCGCAGCAGCCGGAGAAACTCCCTGGCCATGGACCTCAACCTGCACGTCGGCTCCCGGCTGCCCGCCTACTGCACCGCGATGGGCAAGGTCCTGCTCGCGCACAAGAACCCGGCGGCGCTGCGGCAGATCCTCGACCGCACCGACCTGGCCCGCCGCGGCCCCAAGACGATCACCAACCGGGAGCAGCTGCTCGCGGCCCTGGCCAAGGTGCGCCAGAGCGCCGTCGCGGTCAACGACGAGGAGCTGGCCCCGGGCCTGCGGTCGTTCGCCGCGCCGGTCCGCGACCGGGTGGGCGAGGTCGTCGCCGCGGTCAACGTCGCGGTCCACCTGACCAGCGCCCCGGCCACCGTGGAGGCGCTGGCCGCCCGGCTGGAGCCGCCGCTGCGGCGCACGGCCGCGGAGATCTCCAAGCGGCTCGGCCACCGCCCGCGCGGCCAGCAGGCGTTCCAATAGCACAAATCCCGTTTCAGTCACTGAAACGCACCGTTGCTCTGGCGTCGGCCGGACCATACGGTCAGGGCAACTTCCCGCCCCCCGGGTTCCGGTCTTCCCCTGCGGAGTGGCCGAGTGAGTCATGCCCTCGAAGAGCGACCGCGGTGTCCCGAGGACGAGCGATGCCCGTGAACACCGTCGACTAAGGAGTTTGCCGTGCGCGACACCCCCACGGGCGGCCTGGGCCGCCGTTCCTTTCTCAGCGCGGCGGCCGCGCTCGGCGGCGCGTCCCTGGTGAGCGCCTGCGGCGGCCTGAAGGGCACCGGCGGCTCGTCGTCGGACGTACTCAAGATCGGCTACGTCAGCCCCCAGACCGGGCCGCTGGCCGGATTCGCCACCGCGGACAACTTCGTGGTGCAGCAGATCCAGCAGGCCGTGCGCGGCGGCTTCACCTCGGGCGGCGTCAAGCGGCGGATCGAGATCGTCGTCAAGGACACCCAGTCCAACCCGAACCGCGCCACCGAGGTCACCCGGCAACTGATCAACAGCGACAAGGTGGACCTCATCGTCGGGTCCTCCACGCCCGACACCACCAACCCGGTGGCCGACCAGTGCGAGGCCAACGGCATCCCCAACGTCACCACGATCGCCCCCTGGGAGGCGTGGTTCCACGGCCGGAACGGCAAGCCGGGCGAGGGCTTCAAGTACACGACGCTGTTCTTCTTCGGCATGAAGGAGTTCGCCGACTGCTTCTTCCCGATGTGGGACCGCGCCGACGTCTCCTCCAAGAACGTCGCCGCGCTGTGGCCCAACGACACCGACGCCAACGCCTTCCGGCAGGGCCTCGGGCCGATGATGAAGAAGTCCGGCTACACCCCGGTGGACGGCGGCGCCTACCAGAACGGCGCCACCGACTTCACCGCGCAGATCGCCGCCTTCAAGGAGTCCGGCGCCGACCTGTTCACCTGCACTCCGATCCCGCCGGACTTCCAGACCTTCTGGAAGCAGGCCCGCCAGCAGGGCTTCAAGCCCAAGCTGGCCACCGTCGCCAAGGTCATGCTGTTCCCGTCGGAGGCCGAGGCGCTGGGCGGGCTCGCCGCCAACATCGCCACCGACTTCTGGTGGAGCCCGGCCCACCCCTACAAGTCCGCCCTGGACGGCAAGTCCGCCAAGCAGCTCGCCGACGACTTCGCCGCCGCCACCGGCAAGCAGTGGACCCAGGCCCTGGGCTCGGTGTACTCGCTGTTCGAGATCGCCATCCAGGCGTTCAAGGAGGCGAGCGACCCCAAGGACCGCGACGAGGTCGCCGCCAAGCTGCGCGGCATGAAGATCAGTTGCATGAGCGGCGACCTCGACTTCACCGCGGGCCCGCAGCCCGGCATCGCGCTGCAGCACCCGGTCGGCGGCCAGTGGCGCAAGGGCGACCGGTTCCCCTGGGACGTGGTGATCGTGGACAACTCCGCCAACAAGGCCGTCCCGGTCGGCGGCGACCTGCTGCCCACCAACGCCTGATGACCGAGCCACTGCTGCGTCTTTCCGGCATCACCAAGAGCTTCGGCAAGGTGACCGTCGCCGATGACCTCTCCCTGTCGGTACAGGCCGGGGAGGCGCTGGGGATCGTGGGACCGAACGGGGCGGGCAAGTCCAGCCTGTTCGGGATGATCTCCGGCGACCTCCGGCCGGACCGGGGGAAGGTGTGGTTCGCCGGGCGGGAGATCACCGGCGCCCCGCCGCACGCTCGCACCCGGGCCGGGATCGGCCGCACCTACCAGGTGCCGCGCCCCTTCTCGCACCTGACCGTCTTCGAGAACGTGCTGGTCTGCGGCCACCAGGGCGCGGGCCTCGCGGGCAGGCAGGCGTGGGCGCACGCGATGGACGTACTGGACCGCACCGGCCTGGCCGCCCTCGCCAACACCCCGGCCGGCCGGCTCACGTTGTTGCAGCGCAAACGCCTGGAACTGGCCCGCGCGCTCGGCACCGCGCCCCGGCTGCTCCTGCTGGACGAGGTCGCCGGCGGGCTGACCGAGCCCGAGGTGCACGAACTCGTCGAGGTCGTCTCGCGGCTGCACGCCGAGGGGCTGGGCGTGGTGTGGATCGAGCACGTCGTCCACGCGCTGGTCAGCACGGTCGGGCGGATGATCTGCCTGGCCGGTGGCGACGTGGTCGCCGACGGCGAGCCGATGCGCGTGCTCGCCGACCCCAAGGTGCGCGAACTCTACCTCGGGGCCGGTCCCGAGACGAGCGCGGCGGAGGAGGGGCCATGACGCTGCTGTCGATCCGCGACCTCACCGTCTACCACGGGCAACTGCGCGCGGTGGACGGGCTCAGCCTGGAGGTCGAGCGCGGCGAGATACTGGCGATCATCGGCGCCAACGGCGCGGGCAAGTCCACCCTGCTGCGCGCCGTGGCCGGGCTCAACCCGCCCGCGTCGGGGTCCATCACCCTGGACGGCACGGACATCACCCGGCTGCCCGCGCACAAGCGGGTGTCGGCGGGCATCGCGCTGGTGCCGGAGGGGCGGCGGCTGTTCCGGTCCCTGACGGTGGAGGAGAACCTGCTGGCCGGCGCGTACCGCAGGCGCCCCGGCGCCTGGAACCTCGCCCGCGTGCACGAGCTGTTCCCCTGGATGGCCGACCGCCGCGGGCAGAACGCCGCCCAGCTCTCCGGCGGCGAGCAGCAGGCGGTGGCGATCGGCAGGGCGCTGCTGTCCAACCCTGCCCTGCTGCTCATCGACGAGTTGTCGCTCGGCCTCGCGCCGGTGGTGGTGCGGCGCATCTACGAGGTGCTGCCGGACATCGTCACCGCCGGCACCACCGCGCTGCTCGTCGAACAGGACGTCTCGCAGGCCATGCGCGTCGCCGACCGGCTGCACTGCCTGCTGGAGGGCAGGTCCGTGCTGCGCGGGCGGCCCAGGGAGCTGACCCCCGAGCAGGTCGAGCACGCCTACTTCGGCATCGGGACGGCGTACGCCGGGGGGACCCCGGAAAAGGGAGGCGACTGACATGGGCTGGCTCAACGCCGTCGTCCAGGGGCTGCTGCTCGGCGGCCTGTACGCGCTGTTCGCGACCGGCCTTTCGCTGATGTTCGGCGTCATGCGGATCGTCAACCTCGCGCACGGCGACCTCGCGGTGGTCGCGTCGTTCCTGGCGCTCGCGATGGTCAGCGGCACCGGGCTGCCGCTGTGGGTCGTGGTGGTGGTGACCGTGCCGCTGTTCGCCCTGCTCGGCTACCTGACCCAGCGGGTACTGCTGCAGCGCAGCCTGGGCGCGGGCCCGCTGGCCACCCTGCTGGTCACCTTCGGCCTGTCCATCGTGCTGCAGAACGTCCTGCTGGAGGTCTTCTCCGCGGACACCCGCACGCTCGACGGCGGCTCCTTCGCCACCGCCTCCTTCCATCTCACCGAGTCCACCTCGGTCGGCTACCTGTCGCTGACGACGTTCCTGCTGGCCTGCGCCGCGCTGGCGGGCATCCAGGTGTTCCTGTCGCGCACCGGCCTGGGCCGGATGCTACGCGCCTCCGCCGACGACCGGGAGACCGCGAGCCTGATGGGCGCCGACAGCAGGCACGTGTACGGCATCGCCACCGCCATCGCGTTCGCCACCGTCGCGCTCGCCGGGCTGATGTTCGCGATGCGCTCGTCGTTCGACCCGTCCATCGGCCCCTCCCGGCTGATCTTCGCCTTCGAGGCGGTCGTCATCGGCGGGCTGGGTTCGCTGTGGGGGACCCTGCTCGGCGGGATGGTCCTCGGCGTCGCCCAGTCGCTGAGCGCGCAGGTCGATCCGGCGCTGACGCTGCTGGCCGGGCATCTCATCTTCCTCGCCGTGCTGGCCTTCCGGCCGCAGGGCCTGCTCGCGGGAAGGGCCGCATGACACTGTCACAGACGCTGATCGCGCGGGCGGCCCAGGTACGGGTGAGCCGCGCGGCCAGATCCTCCAAGGTGTCGGGCGCGGCCATGGCGCTGATCGCGGTGGTCCTGGCGGCGCTGCCGTTCCTGGTGTTCAGCACGGTCACCGACACGCTGGTCAACCTGTTCGTGCTGATCGCGCTGGCGAGCATGTGGAACCTGCTGGCCGGGTTCGGCGGGCTGGTGTCGGTGGGGCAGCAGGCGTACATCGGCATCGGCGCCTACAGCGTCATCGCGCTGGCCGACCAGGGCGTGCAGCCGTACCTGGCGGTCCCGCTCGGCGCGCTCACCTGCGCGCTGTTCGCGGTGCCCACCTCCTGGCTGGCCTTCCGGCTGCGCGGCGACTACTTCGCGGTGGGCACCTGGGTGATCGCCGAGGTGTACCGGCTGCTGGTGGTGCGGATCGACGGCGTGGGCGGCGGCAGCGGGAAGGGCCTGGCCGGGATGTCCGGCATAGACCAGACCCTGCGCGGCGCGCTCACGTACTGGATCGCGCTCGCCCTCGCGCTGGCCACCATCGGCGGCTGCTACCTGCTGCTGCGCGGCAGGCTCGGCCTGTCGCTGATGGCCGTGCGGGACGAGGAGACCGCGGCCGGCTCGGCCGGGATCGACGTGACGCGGGCCAAGCGGCTGGTCTACCTCATCTCGGCGGCGGGCTGCGGCGCGGCGGGCGGCGTGATCACGGTCAGCTCGCTCAGCGTCAACCCCGACTCCATCTTCAGCGTGCAGTGGTCCGCGTACATGATCTTCATTGTGGTGATCGGCGGCATCGGCTACATCGAGGGCCCGCTGCTCGGCGCGCTGGTGTTCTTCGGGTTGCAGCAGGTCCTCGCCGACCACGGCTCCTGGTACCTGGTGCTGCTCGGCGCGGTCGGCATCGCGACGGCGCTCTGGCTGCCCGGCGGGCTGTGGGGCCTGGTGCGCGACCGGACCGGGCTGAGCCTGTTCCCGGTCGGCTACCACGTACGGGACGGGGGCGGCGATGTCGCTTCCCGTTGAGTCCGCCACGGCGGCCCTCGCCGCCATCGCCCGCGGCGAGATCACGCCCGCCGAGCTGACCGAGCACCTGCTGGACCGGATCGCGGCCACCGAGCCGGACCTGCACGCCTACGCCACGGTGACCGCCGAACGGGCCCGCGCCGAGGCCGCCGCGCTGACCGCGGAGGCGGCCCGCGGCCTGCGGCGGGGCCCGCTGCACGGCCTGCCCATCGGCATCAAGGACCTGATCGACACGGCGGGCGTCCCCACCGGCTATGGTTCGCCCAGGTTCGCCGGGCATGTGCCGCAGCGGGACGCGAGCGCGGTACGCGGCCTGCGCCGCGCGGGCGCGGTGATCCTCGGCAAGCACACCACCCACGAACTGGCCTGGGGCGGGCGCACCGACAGCCCGTTCTTCGGCCCCACGCACAACCCCTACCGGCCCGGCCACATCCCCGGCGGCTCCTCCGGCGGGTCGGCGGCCTCGGTGACGGCGGGCAGCTCGCTCGGCGCGCTGGGCTCCGACACGGCCGGCAGCGTGCGCATCCCGGCCGCGCTGAGCGGCTGCGTCGGCTTCAAGCCGACCCGCGGCCGGATCCCGCTGGACGGCGTGCTGCCGCTGGCCCCCTCGCTGGACCACCTTGGCGTGCTGGCGCGCACGGTGGACGACGCCGCCGCGCTGACGGGTGCGCTCGCCGGTCCGGTGCCGCGGGATCACCCGGGCGAGCCGCGGGTGGGCTGGCTGGGCGGCTGGTACGACGCGGTGCTCGCCCCCGAGGTACGGGCCGCGCTGGCGGGCGTCCGTGCCCTGCTGGACGGGCACGGCGTGCCGGTGACGGACGTCGTCGTTCCCGACCAGCCGCTCATGCCGTACGCGGCGCTGGAGCGGATCGTCCGCGAGGCGGGCGCGTTCCACCGGGAGGCGTTCGAGCGCGATCCCGCGCTGTTCGGGCCGGACATCGCCGAGCTGATGCGCATGGCCACGCCGTCGGCGGGGGAGATCGAGCGGCAGGAGGCGGCGCTGCGCCGCTCCACCGCCGCCCTGCGCGACGCGCTGGCCGCCCACGACGTGCTGATCTGCGCCACGGTACCGATCACGGCCCCGCCCATCGGCGCGATGACCGTCACGATCGAGGGCCGGGTATGGCCCATCGAGCCGGTGCTGACCAGGCTCACCTCGCCGTGCAACGCCGCCGGGCTCCCGGCGATCTCGGTGCCGGTGGCGCTCGCCGACGGGTTGCCGGTCGGCCTGCAGATCATCGGCGGGGCGATGCGCGACGACGTCGTCCTGCGCGTGGCCCGCCTGGTGGAGAGCCTGACTCCGCCGCTGTCGCCCCCTGACGTAGCCGGGAGGAACCTGCGATGAAGGTGACCGCCGCCGTCGTGGAAAGGCTCGGCGCGCCGTTCCGCGTCGAGGAACTGGAGCTCGACGAACCGGGGCCGGGGGAGGCGCTGGTGAGGATCGTCGCCTCCGGGATCTGCCACACCGACGAGATCACCCGGCACGGCGACCTGCCGATGCCGTTCCCCGGCGTGCTCGGGCACGAGGGCGCGGGGGAGGTCGTCGCGGTCGGCGACGGCGTCACCGCGGTATGGCCGGGCGACCACGTGGTCATCGGCTGGCCCTCCTGCGGCGCGTGCCGCAACTGCCGGGACGGCGAGCCGCGGTACTGCGCCCGGCTCGGCGAGGCGCTGTGCGGCGGCGGGCGGCTGCTCGGCCCGCGCGCCGGGCAACCGGCGCTGCGCCGGCCCGGCGGGACGCCGGTGCACAGCCACTTCTTCGGGCAGTCGTCGTTCGCGACCTACTCGCTGACCTGGGCCGAGGCGCTGGTCGTGGTGCCGAAGGACGTACCGCTGGCCCTGCTGGGTCCGCTGGCCTGCGGGTTCTCCACCGGCGCCGGGGCCGTGCTGAACACCCTGCGCCCCGCCCCCGGGGCGAGCCTGGTCGTGTACGGCGTCGGCGCGGTCGGCCTGGCCGCGGTGATGGCCGCCCGGCTCACCCCCGCCACCACGATCATCGCGGTGGACCGGCACCCCGCCCGGCTGGCGCTGGCCGCCGAACTGGGCGCCACCCACACCGTGGACGCCCGCGCGGCCGACCCCGTCGCCGAGGTGCACCGCCTGTGCGGCGGGCCCGCCGACCACGCCCTGGAGTGCACCGGCGTCATCCCGGTCGTCCGGCAGGCGGCCGACAGCGTCGGGATGCTCGGTACCTGCGTGCTGATCGGCGGCGCCCCGGCCGGGGCGGAGTTCGGGCTGGACCACCTGACCACCCTGTGGGGCAAGCGGATCGTCGGCACGCTCGGCGGCAGCGGCCGCGCGCAGCCCCTGATCGGCGCGCTGATCGAGCTGCATCGGCAGGGCCGCTTCCCGTTCGACCGGCTGACCAGGTTCTATGGGCTGGACGAGATCGGGGAGGCGCTGGCGGCGAGCCGCGGCGGCGAGGTGATCAAGCCGATCCTCCGCATGGACCATTCTGATCAGTGAACCTTTTTCAACCTCAAGTCCCCTGGTCAGGGGTGGTAAGTGGGATTCCGTGCCCGCATCACCGGGCGTCCTGCCGGGCTACCGTGCCCGGGCCGAGTCCGGTGGAGGCGCCCCTGGCCTGGTCCAAGCGACCGGTTGAAAAAGGTTCAGTAAGTCACCAGTCAAGGGAGAGGGAACGCAGTGACACTGCTCGACGGCGTCGACTGGCAGGGGAACATCTTCAAGAAGGGCGAGTGGACGGCCGGGCGGGGCGGCGACTACCCCGTCATCGAGCCCGCCACCGGCGCCGAACTCGGCCGGATGGGACAGGCGGGGGCCGAGGACGTCGCCGAGGCCGCCACGAGCGCGGCCGAGGCCCAGCGCGAGTGGGCGGCGATGCCGCACACCGCCCGCGCCGCCGTCCTGCGCCGGGCCGGTGACCTGTGGCAGCGGCACGCCGAGGAGATCAGCGGCTGGAACATCCGCGAGGTCGGCGCGGTCCCCGGCATGGCCGCCTTCTCGCTGCACGTCGCGGCGGAGGAGTGCTACGAGGCCGCCGGGCTGCCCGGGCGGGCGATCGGCGAGATCCTGCCCACGGAGCAGCCGCGGCTGTCCATGGCCCGGCGGATGCCCGCCGGGGTGGTCGTGGTGATCTCGCCGTTCAACGTGCCCATCATCCTGGGCATCCGCTCGGTGGCCCCGGCCCTCGCGCTCGGCAACGCGGTCATCCTCAAGCCCGACCCGCGTACCGCGGTGACCGGCGGCACCCTGATGGCCCGCGTGTTCGAGGAGGCCGGCCTGCCCCCGGGCGTGCTGCAGATGCTGCCCGGCGGCCCCGAGGTCGGCGAGGCCCTGATCACCCATCCGAGCGTGCGGGTCATCTCCTTCACCGGCTCCACCGCGGTCGGCCGCCGGATCGGCGAACTCGCCGGGCGGCACCTCAAGCGCGCGCACCTCGAACTCGGCGGCAACTCCGCGCTGCTGATCCTCGACGACGCGGACGTGGAGCAGGCCGCCACCCTGGCCGCCTGGGGCTCGTTCTTCCACCAGGGGCAGATCTGCATGACCACGGGCCGCCACCTGGTCGCCGACGGGCTGTACGACGCGTTCGTCGAACGCCTGGCGGACAAGGCCGCCGCGCTCACCGTGGGCGACCCGGCGGCGGGCGAGGTCGCGCTCGGCCCCGTCATCGACGCGGGACAGCGCGACAAGATCCACCGCCTGGTCACCACCAGCGTCGAGCAGGGCGCCCGGCTCGCCGGCGGCGGGGCCTACGAAGAGCTGTTCTACCGGCCCACGGTGCTGGCCGACGTCCCGCTGACCGCGCCCGCGTTCGCCGAGGAGGTGTTCGGCCCGGTCGCGCCCATCACCCGCGTCACCTCGACGGAGGAGGCGATCCGGCTGGCGACCGCGAGCGAGTACGGCCTGGCGCTGGGCATCGTGACCCGCGACGTGATGCGCGGCCTCGCCGCCGCCGAGCGCATCCCGACCGGCATCGTCCACATCAACGACCAGACGGTGAACGACGAGGCCAACGCCCCCTTCGGCGGCGTCCTCGCCTCCGGCACCGGCTCCCGCTTCGGCGGCGCCCGGGCCAACATCGAGGCGTTCACCGAAACCCGCTGGATCACCATGCGCGGCGAACCCCCCGCCTACCCCTTCTGACCCCCCCACCGCGAACCGGCCCCGGCGATCTCCGGGGCCGGTTCGCGCCATACGGCGAAGATCGCGAACGTACCTGCGGTGACCAGGCAGGACGCTGTGTAAAGCACGATCGGCGCCGAACGCGCCGGGCCTGCCGCATGGCTCGCCATGATGGCGAGTACCGAGGTCACCGGGAACACCGAGCGCAGGCCCCAGTACGCCAGCAGGCGGTGCGGCAGCGGGTGAGTACGCACGAAGCGCTCCCAGCCGAGATCGCCGCGACCGACCCGGCCTTCGACCTCCTCGCGCAGGTAGGCCGCGATCCTGGCGATCAGATGCGCCTTGTAGAGCCACACGATCCCGAACACCAGGGACAGCAACGGGTAGACGAGGACGACGGCCGCGTTGCCGGCCTCGAACCCCACGGAGAGCACGACGCCGAGCGCCACCACCGCCCCGCCGATGATCTGGGTCTGTAACTCCGTGAGCTGGACGATCTCCGCACGCAGGCTGGTGTACTCGGCGACGGCGAGTTGCGTGCGATCCCATTCTGATGAGGTCACTCCGGGCATATACCCCTGGACGGGGGGAAGCCGGGGCGGCGTAGGGCGATCGGCCCCCGCCCTACGCCGCCGACGGGATGTTACTCCTCGGCCGAGTAGTTGACGAGGAAATACCCCGATTCTGGAACGACCGGAACGGTCTAATTTCTTGATCGGGTGCTCAGCCGAGCCCGGCGACGATCTCGGCGACCCGGTCCGGCATCGACAGGAACGGCGAGTGCGCGGAGTCCAGTCCGAGGGTCAGGGTCGGGTTTCCGGGGAATGCGGCGTCGGCGTCGTCGATGAACTTCCGCTGGAGCGGCGGGCGGATGGTCATGTCCTGCGCGCACCCCACGTACGTCCGGGGGACCGACCCCCAGCCGTCGCCGGTCAGCGTGGTGCTGCCGAGCGCGATCCCGGCGGGCGCGTCCGGGGTCAGCAGCCCGAGCGCGGCGTCGGCGTCGGCCGGGTCGAGGTCGCCGTAGAACGCCCGGCGGAGCTGGTCGCGGTACTCGGGCTCGGTCGAGATCGTGTCCAGCCGCAGCGCCCCCACCGCCATCGGGTCGGCCCGCACCGACGGGGCGATCAGCTCGCCCGCGTTCTCCGGCATCATGGCGCACTCCATGGCCGAGACGCCGGAGGCGGGCATGAACGCCGCCAGGTACACCGCGTGCGCGACCAGCTCCGGGGCCTGCTCGGCGGCGCGCGTCAGGACGGACCCGCCCATGCTGTGCGCCACGACCGTGACCGGCCCGCCCCGCCCCAGCCGCCTGATCTGGGAGACGAGCAGGTCACCGGCCTGGTCGAGATCGACGTCCGCCACCGGCGACTTCTCGGTGGCCAGGCCCTCCGCGGAGAACGGGCGGGCGGTGACCGACTCCGGCCGGCGGGCACGCAGTCCGTGCCCGGCCAGGTCCACGGCCAGGGCCTGCCGGCCGGAGTCGGCGACATGGGCGAGCACCTCGCTCCAGCACCAGGAACCGTGCCAGAAGCCGTGCACGAACAGCAGCGGGGTCATGGTGGTGGTCATCGGCGCTCCTTGGAAGATCTCGGGGCCGCCGCCGCGGTTCGGGGCGACCGGCGATACGGCCATGGAGATGACCTTCGGCGCGGCCGCTGTGACGATCCATGAGGTGATCTCGGTCACTGTGGGGCCACCTTCCGGTGTTGTCATGGAAAGCCGTTTTCGCCCGCCATGTCACAGTGAGGCCCCGTCAGCTTGTCGTATTGGGTGCAATCAAATCCGGTAAGTCAGATATGGAGGTCGTCATGGTACGGGCCATTGCGAACGCGGTCGTGGCCTCGAAGGCGCCCGATCCGCCCGGCGTCATCCGCACGGTGGGGAGGCGGGCGCGATGAGGGTTCTGCTGGCAGGGGCCACCGGCGCGGTCGGGGTTCCGCTGCTGTCCGCGCTGGCCGACGCGGGGCACAAGGTGATCGCCATCATCCGCGATCCGGCCAAACGGCAGGTCATCACCGACCACGGCGCGATTCCCGTGATCGCCGACGTACTGGATCGCCAAGCGCTGCTCCGCGCGGTCGACGGCCAGGGCGCCGACGTGGTCATGCACCAGGCCACGGCGCTGCGCGGCGCCCCGCGCAAGCTGCGGCCCGATGACCTCACCATCGCGCTGCGCGGCAAGGGGACGGAGAACCTGTTGCAGGCCGCGCGCGTGGTCGGCGCGCGCCGGTTCGTCACCCAGTCACTGATCACCGGGTACGGCTACTGCGACCACGGCGACCGGCTGCTGACCGAGGAGGACGAGTTCGGCAAGCACGTCGGTACGGTGGGCGACCTGGTCACCGACTCCAGCGTGGCGACCGAGCGGCAGGTGTTCACGGCGGACGGCATCGAGGGCATCGCGCTGCGGTACGGGATGTTCTACGGCAAGAACGCGTTCAGCGACATGTTCGCCGACATGATGCGCAAGCACGCCCCGGTGCTGCCCCGGGGCAGGACGGGGATCACGGGCTTCATCCACGTGGACGACGCCGCGTCCGCCGCGGTCGCCGCCATGGAACGCGGCCGGGCGGGCGAGGCGTACAACATCGTGGACGACGAGCCGATGAGCTGGCGCGACTTCCTGACCACGGTCGCCCGCGCACACGGCACCCCGCGTCCCGTGGTGACCCCGCAGTGGATGATCCGCCTGGCCGTGCCCTACCTCGGCTGCCTGCTGATCGACACGAAGATGCGCGTCTCGCACGCCAAGGCCACCCGCGAGCTCGGCTGGACCCCGGTCTACCGCAACCTCCACGAGGGCCTGGCCGCCCGCGTCAGGTAGTCCCCACCCGGGCCGGCGCACCCCGCCGGCCCGTGATCACTTCCTGTCCAGCGCGTCGCGCACGGTGGCGAGGCCGGCTGCCAGCTCGGCCCGCCGCTCGGTGGTCAGCCCGCCGAAGGCGCGGTCCTCCAGCTCGGCCCAGGCCTGGCGGATGCGCGGGCACAGGTCGCGGCCGGTGCCGGTGAGCCGGACGAGCATGGCCCGCCGGTGGGTCTCGGACGGCGAGCGGGTGATCAGCCCGGCCCGTTCCATCGCGCCGAGGGTCACCGAGACCGTCGAGCGGTCCCGGCCGAGGAAGCGGACCAGCTCCGACTGCTGGACCGGGCCGTGGTCCTCCAGATAGAGCAGCACCAGCTCCTGTGGCGGCGTGACCCCGATCCGGGCCAGGAGTTCGTGGGCGAGCGCGGCGTGCCGGCGTACGACCTGCAGCAGGAGCGAGCCGAGCGGCGCGCCGGTCACCTCGACTCCGGGATGCGGGGCCCCGCCCCTTGTTGGCATGCCAACATGCTAGCGGATACGGTGTTGTTGGCATACCAACAACATGGGAAGGAACGGGGTAATGCCGAACGGGCGAATCGCACTGGTCACGGGCGCGACCGGCGGACAGGGCGGAGCGGTGACCCGCGCACTGCTGGCGCGCGGCTGGAGCGTCCGCGCGCTGGTGCGCGACCCGCACACGGACCAGGCCGCCGCGCTGTCCGCCGCGGGTGCCGAACTGGCCACGGGCACCTTCGAGGACGACGAGGCGCTGCGCAAGGCGATGACCGGCGTCGATGGCGTGTTCAGCGTGCAACCGGCCGACTTCGCCGATCCGTACGGCGGGACCGAGGTACGCCAGGGCGTGGCCGTGGCCGACGCGGCGTTGGAAACGGGCGTGCCCCACCTGGTCTACAGCTCGGTCGGCGGCGCCGAACGCCGATCCGGGATCGCCCACTTCGAGACCAAGGCGCAGGTCGAGCGGCACATCGCCGCGATCGGCGTGCCCGCCACCGTGCTGCGGCCGGTCTTCTTCATGGAGAACTGGCCGTACATGGTCCCCGAGCCCGACGGGAGCGGCGAGCGCGTCGTGCCGCTGGCCCTGAGCGCGGACACGAAGCTGCAGATGATCGGCCAGGCCGACGTCGGCCGGATCGCCGCCGAGGTGTTCTGCGCCCCCGGGGAGTTCCTGGGGCGGCGGATCGAGATCGCGGGCGACGAACTCACCGTCACCGAGATCGCCGAGGTGCTGACGCGGGTCGGAGGCGTACCGACGCGCTTCGTCCGGCAGTCCCTCGAAGAACTGCGGGCCGAGGCGGAGGAGGCCGCCACCATGTTCGAGTGGTTCGAGAACAAGGGCTACCAGGCCGACCTCCCGGCCCTGCGCGAACGGTTCCCCGGCCTGGTGGTTTTCGAGACCTGGCTGCGCGAGGTCCGGTAGCCGCGAGCCCACCGCCCGGTGCCGTCAGAGGCGGGCCGCCTCCCGTGGCGCCATGGTGTCCTTGACCACCGGCGGCTTCAGGAAGCCGGTGGCCCAGGCGACTCGGCCTGACTCCGCGTCGGGGCGTCAACATGATCTAGGACCCGCCGTACTCGTCGGGCAGGCGGAGGGCGGGGCCGCCGACCTCCAGGCCGAGTGGGGTCGCGCGCCCCTTCGGCTCCTCCCAGGCCTCCTGGCGGCCGAGGGCGGTGAGGTCGAGGTAGGGGTAGCCGA
Organism: Spongiactinospora rosea; assembly: GCF_003315795.1. Lineage (GTDB taxonomy): Bacteria > Actinomycetota > Actinomycetes > Streptosporangiales > Streptosporangiaceae > Spongiactinospora > Spongiactinospora rosea. The sequence goes on along the minus strand of NZ_QMEY01000019.1, from coordinate 16,777 downwards.
TGTGGAACTCCTCGATCCCGCGGCCGAAGGTGGAGTAGGTGTGGTAGACGACGCCATCGACCTGGAGGAACGCGCTGATGCCCGGCCAGTCGCCGCGCATGTCCGCTGACCACGGCATGCCCGCCTCGGCCAGCTCGGCCTCGTCGCGGTAGTAGATCCGTACCGGGGCGACCCGGTCGTCGACGGTCGCGTGGAAGTCGTAGTTGAAGTCACTGCCGTAGGAGGAGTACCAGGGGAAGGTCCAGCCCATCCGCTCGCGGAACGCGGCGATCTTGTCATACGGCGCCCTGCTCACCGCGGCCAGCGTGGTGTTGCGGACGTGCAGTTGCCGCAGCTCGCCGATGCGGTCGGCGGCGGTGGAGCAACTGGGGCAGCCGGTGTCGCGAGGGTGCTCGTTCCCTTCGGCGTCGAGGTCGTTGATCCACATGAAGTGGTGCACGACCAGCTGGGGCCGCCCCTCGAACAGGTCGAGCAGGCTCACGCTCCCGTGCGGGCCCTCGAACGTGTACGGCTTGTCGATGCGGACCATCGGCAACCGGCGGCGCTCGGCGTTCACCCGGTCCCGGGCCCGGGTGAGTTCCTTCTCCTGGACCAGCAGCCTCTTGCGGGCGGCGAGCCACTCCTCACGTGACACCACCTCGGGCGGGTTCTGTAGCGACATGCGTACCTCTCAACTGCTCTCGTTTTGCAACTGGGCTCACGCTAGGAGAGTATGTTGCGAAACGCAACTGGTTCGGAGATGAGTGCGGTGCGGAAGGACATGCGATCGACGTGCCCGATCAACCTGTCGCTGGAGATCTTCGGGGACCGCTGGACCTTGCTGGTCCTCCGCGACACGATCTTTACCGGCGCACGGCACTTTCGAGAACTGCTCAATGGCCCCGAGCGGATCTCGTCGAACATCCTCGCCGACCGGCTCGCCATGCTCGTCGAGCACGGGCTGCTGACCAAGGCCGAGGACCCCTCGCACCGGCAGAAGGTCACCTACGGCCTGACCGAGCGGGCGATCCAGCTCCTGCCCGTCTTCGTCCAGCTCAGCGACTGGGGGATGCGGCACCTTCCGGTGGGCGAGGAGTACGCCGCCCGCGGAGCGGTGCTCGCCGCCGGCGGCCCGCAGGCCCTGGAGGCGTTCATGGACGAACTCCGCGAAACCCACCTCGGCCCTGGGGCCCGCCTACGACCGGCACCCGACGGGCCCACCATCACCGCCCAGATGGAGTCCGCCTACGCGGCCGCGGTCAATCGCGCGGCCGGCACTCGGCCGGCGTCCCGGTAGTGGTCTCATGGTCCTGGCGCGGGGTGTGTGCGAGGTGGCCTGGTGTGCCCGCCTCTGGGGTGGGCAGACCTGGGTCGCCCGGGACGAACGCCCCCGCGTCCCGGAGCTCGCGGACGATCTCGACGAACGCCAGGACGGCGGGCGCGGTGGTGTCCCGCCGCCAGGCGATGCGCTGGTCGGCGAGCGGGGACGGGTCGGTGAAGGGCCGGTAGACCACACCGGCGAACGGCCGGGCCGCGGCGGAGGCGGCGACCGTGATCCCGATGGCCGCGCCGGTGAGCACCAGCGGCAGCAGCCGGTCCAGGCTGGAGATCTCCCGGTGGATCGTCACCGCGGCGCCGCGCGCCCGCAGGCGGCCGACGATGTGATCGTGCAGCCAGGGGTTGAGCGCCCGCTCGTTCACGATGATCGGCTGATGGGACAGCCATGCCGGGTCGATCGCCGCTTCTGCGGCGAGGGGGTGGCCGGTGGCCACGGCGACGACGAACGGTTCGCGGACCACCAGCAGGGACTCTAGACCCGGCCGGGCCTCCGCGTTCCAGCCGAAGCCGATGTCCAGGCGGTGGTCACCCAGGGCGTTGAGCTGGTCGAAGGTGGTCATCGGGGCCGGTGCCAGCCGTACTTCGGGCAGGCGGGCGCGTAACGCGGGTACGGCGAGCTGGAACAGGCGCGGGCCGAGGTCTTCGGCGTGACCGATGCGGAGTTCGCCCGCGGGGGCGACGGCGGCGCGGCGGCCCGCGTCGAGCGCGTTCCGGGCCGCGGCCACCGCCCGGCGGGCCTCCGGCAGGAACGCCTCGCCCACGGCGGTCAGGGCCACCCGGCGGCTGGTACGGGTGAACAGCGGGGCGCCGATCTGGTGCTCCAGCCTGCGGATCTGTTCACTGACCGACTGCTGGGTGACGTGCATCCGGGCCGCGGCCCTGCCGAAGTGCAGCTCTTCCGCGACCGCGATGACGTACTCAAGCTGGCGAAGCTCCACGCCCTCATGATCCCAGCGGATCGACGGGCTTGGACGGGATCGACAGGCCCGGCCTGTCGGACGTACGCCGATTCCTCGTTGATCGCGACAGGGGAGCCGCGATGTGATGAAGGATAAGCGCGGACCGTAAATCTCGTCTGCGTATGAACGGGGCGGGCCGCCCTAACTAATAAAGTTTATAGGGTGCGGCCGATTTCGGGTCGTCTATGCCATTCTCCCGGCCGTGGCCGCCATTCAGATCACCGAGTTCATGCGCAAAATCATAAGAAATATCGCCTATTTCCATTGGCTGTATATGGTCGGGCGTACAGGAAATCGCTTCCGATCGGAGGACTCATGAATCGGCTCCGAACATCTGCCACGCTGGCCGCGGCCATCACCGCCGGGCTGCTGACCATCACGTCGAGTGGAGTCGGTGCGGCGAGCGCCACCCCGCTGTCGCCCGGGACGAACGGACCTGGAAGCGGAACCCGGGTGTCGGAGGTCTATCCGGGCTGCGAGGTGTTCTTCGACACTCCGCACGTGGTGGACGGCAAGGTGCGCTTCAATGGCGGCGCGAAATGCTCCGAATCCGCTCCGGCCACAGTCGATTGGCTGGTCATCTGGCTGGAGCCCGACAACGATGCCCCTTACGACGAGTGGTTCGGCGAAAGAACCGGTCCCGCGAAGTCCCATTCCGCGAGCAGTACGGTGCCATGCGTCAGCGGGCACTACCAGGGCACGCTCTTCGCCTCGGTGAACGGCAACAAGGGCGTCGACCAGATATGGGTGGACCGAGAGGCCACCATCACCTGCTGACGGCCACCGGTCCCCCGTCACCCGTCGCCTAGGAGACGGCTTCCAGCGGAAGGTGGCTGCCGCGCCAGGTGGCCGCCAGCTCCTCCACCGGCACGTTGAGCGCCTCGCCGAGGGAGACGATGGTGCCGAAACCGGGGGACGGCAGGCGTCCGGTCTCTATCTTGCGCAGGGTCTCGGGCGAGATGCCGGCCGCGTGGGCGACCTCGGCCAGGTCGCGTCCTCCGCGCGCATGGCGCAGCAGGGCGCCGAGACGCCTGCCGGCTTCGATCTGCTCAGGGGTGAGCGGTTGACGGACCATGCCCCCAGGATAGGGCTGGTATTACTATACCGGCAAGTGTTAGGGTGCCGGTATAGTAATACCAACTCCCTGCTGAGCGAGGTACCCGTGATCGAGTTCAAGACGCCTGCGGAGATAGAACGCATGCATGTGGCCGGGCGTTTCGTCGCCGAGGTGCTTTCCGAGGTCGGCCGGCTCGCCGACGTGGGCGTCAACCTCCTTGACCTTGAGCACCATGTGCGCGGCATGATCAAACGGCGCGGGGCGGAGTCGTGCTACTGGGACTATGCGCCGTCCTTCGGACGTGGTCCGTTCCGCAATGTGATCTGCCTGTCGGTCAACGACGCCGTGCTGCACGGGCTGCCTCATGACTACACGCTGCGCGACGGTGACGTGCTCAGCGCGGACATCGCGGTCGGCATCGACGGCTGGGTGGCCGACTCGGCGCGCACGATCATCGTGGGGACTCCCGCCGAGGAGGACCTGCGGATCATCCGCGCCACCGAAGAGGCGCTGGAGGCGGCCATCGCGGTGGCCCGTCCGGGCAACCGCGTGGGGGACATCTCGGCGGCCATCTGGGCGGTGGCGCGCGACTACGGCTACCCGGTCAACACCGAGTTCGGCGGCCACGGCATCGGCCGCACCATGCACGAGGGGCCGCACGTCTCCAACAAGGGCCGCGCGGGCCGCGGCCTCACCCTCCGGCCGGGCCTGGCCCTCGCCCTCGAACCCTGGCTCGCCCGTACGACCGACCAGATCATCTACGACGCCGACGGCTGGACCATCCGGTCCGCGGACGGCTCGCGCACGGCCCACAGCGAGCACACGGTGGCCATCACCGAGGACGCTCCCTTGGTCCTCACCCGGCGCGAATCAGAGACCCCGGCGACACGCCCCACCGCCCACCTGTCCACGAACGACGCCTGACCCACCCGGCCGCTCCACCTCTCGCTGGGCCCCGGCGATGTGGGCCGGTACCGCCGCCAGGTTGCCCGAAGCAGCCCGAGTCGCCCGGCCCGCCTGGTACCCGGCCGAGACACGAGTACGCCCACCCCAAGGCCCCGGTGATGGGGGCCGGTACCGCCGCCCAGGTGTCCGCGGCCTCCTGAGTCATCCCGCTCGCTCGGCCGATACACGCGGTTCGTCGTCCGGCTGTCCGGGACGGATGCCTGCGCCATGGCTGTCACCCCTGGGACACCGGTGTCTCCGGTGCCGCCGGCCCCGGAGCACGAGTACGCCCACCCCCACCACCCCGGGCCTGTCACACGCGAGAGAGCGGGGGCGTCTGCTGGGTGATGGACGACGGGGGAGGGGTGTGGCGGTGATCCTGGCTCATGGGATCGGCGGGCGGGCGGATCTGCCGATACCGCTGTGGCTGGCGCTCTATACCGGGGCGGGGGCGGTGCTGATCGCGTTCTTCGCCGTGTCGGTGCTGCGGCCCCGGCCGCGATCGGGGCCGGCGGAGGCGTCGCTGCCGGCGGTCGTGCGGAGGGCGGCGGACGCGCGTTGGGTACGCCGGGCGTTGCGGGCAGGCGGGCTCGCCGGGTTCGGTCTGGTGCTGGCCACGGCGTGGCTGGGGGCGGACGATCCGGCGGCGAACCCCGCGCCCGCGTGGTTCTATGTGTGGTTCTGGGTGGGTCTGATCCCGGCCTCGCTGCTGTTCGGGCCGATCTGGCGGCTGGTCAATCCGCTGCGCCCGCTGTCCGCCCTCGCGCGCCGGTGCCTGCCGCCCGCCGTACGCCGGGACGGGCCGCCGGAGCGGATCGGGCACCTGTTCAGCCTGGCCGGCATGGTCGCCTTCCTCTGGCTGGAACTGGCCTCCCCGCACCCCGGCTCCCCGCGCGCCGTGGCCCTGTTCGTGACCGGCTACGCGGTCGCGCACACGGTGGGCGGGGCGGTTTACGGCCCGCGGTGGTTCGACCGCGCGGACACCTTCGAGGTGTACTCCGGCCTGCTCGCCACCCTCGCCCCGCTCGGCAGGGACCCCGCCGGGCGGCTGGTGCTGCGCACCCCCGCGGCCGGGCTGCGGGCCGGTCGCGCCGACGCCGGGCACACCGCGCTCGCGCTCGTGGTGCTCGGCGGGACCATGTTCGACGGACTCAGCAGGCTGTCACTCTGGATCGACCTCACCCGCGCGCTCGGCCGCCCGGCCACCACGCTGCTCGCCACCGCCGCGCTCGGGCTGGTCATCGCGCTCAACTTCCTGGCCTACCGGGACGCCCTCCGGATGACCCGCCCCTACCTGCGGCCGTCGGCGGCGGGCCCGGACCACCAGTTCACCCATTCGCTGGTGCCGCTCATGGTCGGGTACGGCGTGGCGCACTACTTCTCCTTCGCCGTCTTCGAGGGCCAGCGCGGCTGGCTGCTGGCCACCGACCCGTTCGGCCGCGGCTGGGACCTGTTCGGCATCGCCGGAGCCGGGGTCGACTACACGGTGCTGACGCCGTCGCTGATCGTCGTCGTCCAGATCGCCGCGATCGTCCTCGGCCACATCGCCGGGGTGGTGTCCGCCCACGACCGGGCGCTCGTCGTGGTCCGCCCCGGCGACATGCGCACCGGGCAGTACCCGATGCTCACGCTCATGGTCGTCTACACCGGCATCGGGATCACCCTGATGTCGGCGGGCTGAGCGGCGGTACGCCCCCGCCCCTCAAGAGCCGGACTTCAGCCGTGTCACCAGCCGCTCGGCGAGCGGGTGTTCGCCGAGACCGTCGCGCACCCACCTCTCCCCGGCCATGACGCCCAGCGCGCGCGGGGCCTTGTCCCAGTCCAGCCCGCCGAGCGGCGGCTCCGGGTCGTACTCGATGAAGTACTGCACGGACCGGGCCACCTCCTCGCCCGCGAGCTCCTGGGTCAGGTGCAGCGCCATGTCGATCCCGGCCGCCACCCCGGCCGCGGTCAGGACCGGGCCGTCCGAGACCCACCGCTCGCGGACCGGGGTCGCGCCGAACTCCGGCAGCGCGTCGAGCATCGCCCAGTGCGTGGTGGCCCGCCGTCCCGAGAGCAGCCCCGCCGCCCCGAGGATGAGCGCGCCGGTGCACACGGAGGCCGTGGGGCGGGCCTCGGGCGCGGCCCCGCGCAGGTACGCGAGCAGCGTCTCGTCGGTCAGCGCGCGCAGCGTGGGCCCTCCGCCGCCGGGCACCACGACCACGTCGGGCGCGGGGACGTCGGCGAAGGTGTGGCTCGCGCGCACCTGCAACGGCGTGTCGGTCTCGAAGGGCTCCAGCCGCTCGGCCACCACGACCGCCCGGTACTCCGGGCGGAACGCGGGGAGCGTCGAGAGCACCTGGAGCGGGCCGACGATGTCGAGGATGGTGCAGCCGGGGTAGAGCACGAACGCGATCGTCTTCTCGGTTGGCATGTCCTCATCCTGAGCCCTCGTACCTGCCGCCGACGGATCTTGACCGGAATCCTGCGTTTTATGGCCGTATCGAGGAGGTCCGGCCGCGCGGGTCATGTCACAAGCCGCCCCGGCCCGGTCGTCCTATCGGGCGAAGAGATCGATGGTCGCGCGAACGCGGCGATGGCGGCGGTGCGCCGCGCGGCGGAAGGGAGACCCGGAATGCTGAAGGGCCATAACGGCCCCGCGAAGTTCTTCATCGGGCTGGCCACGGTGGTCGGTGCCATGATGATGCTGGTCTTCGGTGTGTGGATGCGCATCGACCCGGCGAGTTTCGCGGAGTTCGCCCAGTTCCCCAATCATATCCATTTTCTGCATGACGCCGGGGTGTTCCAGATCGGCATCGGCCTGATGATGCTGTGCGCGCTGGTGTGGGGGGACGTGCTCTCGATCGTCCTGATCGGGTTCTTCGTCACCAACAGCCTGCACGCGGTGAACCACGCCGCCGATCTCGAACTCGGCGGCAGCCCGCAGACCTGGTGGCAGCTCGGTCTGGTGTCCCTGCTCACCTTGGCCGGGCTGGTGGTGCACCGCAGGCAGGTCGGCGCGGCGCAGGCACGCGCCAAGGCCGAGGCTCGCGCCGAGGCCCGTACCACCGCCCCCTCCGCGGCGCAGCGGAGCCGCGTCCGGATGTGAACCTGGGCGGGAGACCCGCGCGGCCCGGCCTCCGGCTTTCCGGAGGCCGGGCCGCGCGGTCTTCACCGCACCCGCAACCGGGTCAGCAGCAGCCCGTTCTCGTGGACCTCGACCTCGAAGACGCCGGGGAGACCGGCCGCGAGGGTCAGTGTCGAGGGGCGTCCGGCGACCAGTTCGGCCGTGCGGTCGTAGCCGTGTACGTGCAGCTCGTCGGCGACGTCCGAGGTCACCACGATCTGGACGGTCTCGCCGGTGCGCGCCTCGATCACGTCGGGCCCGGTCACCTTGTCACCGCCCACCACGACGAACAGATGCCGCTGCGCCGCGTGTTCCGAAGCGCCTGCGCTCGCGGGGGCCGCGCCTTGCCCGCACGCCGCCGTCAGCAGCAGCCCGGCCGCCAGCACCGCCGCACCGGCCGCGCGCAACCGGCCCCCACGCCGGGCATCCGACCTCGTCAACGTCATCTCACCTGCTCCCTCCTGCGACCCCGGCGAAGTACCGGGCCACGCCACGATCAGACGGCCGGACGCCGCCCGCTGTGACACGCGGGCCACCGCCCCGGATTCGATCGGAAGATTCCGGCCCCGGATGTCACAGTGCGGGCCGGAGTTCTGTCTCATGAGCGAACGCCCGCGTGCGCGGAAGGCAGGGGGACGGAAGTGAACGCAGCATGACCTCGTACGACGCGATGACCGAACGGCCGGTGGAAGGAGCCGGGGAAGAGCGCGGCGGACGAGAGGAGGGGAGCGGATACGTGGTGAACGTCGACATCCCGGACCAGCCGGCGGCCGTGGCCGTCTTCGCGGCCAACCGCAACCTGCTGTTCGCCGCGGCCTATGACATCCTCGGCAGCGTGGCCGACGCCGAGGACGTCGTGCAGGACACCTGGTTGCGCTGGGAGAAGGTGGACCACGCCAAGATCGAGCATCCTCGGGCGTACCTGATGCGGATCGCGGTGCACCGCGCGGTGGAGCACCTGCGCAAGGTGCGCAGGCTCCGGGAGGACTACATCGGACCGTGGCTGCCGGAGCCGCTGTGGACCGAGGAGGACGCGGCCGAGCGGCTGGAACGCCGCGGCGGCCTCGCGCTCGGCCTGCTCGTCGTACTGGAGACGCTGTCACCGCTGGAGCGGGCGGCGTTCGTGCTCCGGGAGGCGTTCGCGTACGAGTACGACGAGATCGCCGGGATCCTGGACAGGACGCCCGCCGCGATCCGCCAGCTGGTGCACCGGGCGCGGGGGCACGTCCACGCGCGGCGGCCCCGCTTCAACGCGGACCAGCAGGACGCCCAGGTGGCGGCGGAGCGGTTCGTGGACGCGGCCGTCGGGGGCAGCATGTCCGGCCTGCTGGACGTCCTCGCGCCCGAGGTGACCCTGTGGAACGACGGCGGCGGCCGGGCCCGCGCCGCGCTGCGGCCCGTACTGGGCGCGTCCAAGGTGGCCCGGCTGCTCGCCGCGGTCGGCCCACGGTTCGCCGGGTACGAGGTCCGCTGGGCGCGCCCCGGCGGGAGCCCGACCGCGCTGGTGATCGACGGCGGCCGGCCCCTCGTGGTGGTCACCATCGACACCGACCCCTCCGGACGGGTGCGCGACATCTACGGCATGGCCAACCCGGACAAGCTCGCCCATCTCGCCAACTAAGGCGCGGTCACCCGATGATTCGGAAGAAGGATGAGAAGATGCCGAAGGTTTTGGAGAGCTTCATACCGCGGCCGCTGGCCGGTGAGTGTCACGAGCTGCACATACGGCAGCGGCCCGAGGCGGTCTGGCAGGCGCTGAACGCCCTGTCTCCGGCGGATCTTCCGCTGGTGGGGGTGCTCATGGGCATCCGGTCGTTACCGGCGAAGGGCGGCGCGGCCTTCACCAACAGGTCGCCGAGCATGATCAACACCATGATCCGCCGGGGCTGGTTCCAACTGGCCGACGAGCCGCAGCGGTACGTCGTGCTCGGCTCGATCAGCCAGTTCTGGCGGCTGCGGTCGGAGGACCACCGGCGTTCGTGCCCGCCGGAGCGGTTCCGCGACTACGCGGTGCCGGGCTTCGCCAAGTCGGCGTCGGTGTTCGAGGTGATCCCGGCGGGGGAGGGCACGTTGCTGCGCACCGAGACCTGGGTCTCGGCCGACGACGCGGACGCCCGGCGCAAGATGCTCGCGTACTGGCGGCTGATCCGGCCCTTCAGCGGCGCGATCCGCCGCCTCATGCTGCACGCCATCGCCAAGAAGGCGGCGACCTCGTAGCCCTGCTTTTCAGGTGGGGGCCGGGGCGGCGAGCGAGGTCCCGATCGCCTCGGCGACTTCGGGGTGGGCCAGGTACTCCTCGATGTCGTGGGCCCGGCTCGCCGGGTTGGCGACCGGGATTTCGGCCGCCACCCCCGCCCAGTGGTCGCGCAGCGGGCAGGCGATGGCGACCGGATCGAGCGGGCACCAGGTGTTGACCCAGCGGGCCACCCGATCCGGACGCCCGGGGCCGCCCGCGAGCAGCCGCCGGTAGACGGCGTCCATGCCGAGCGGGCTGCCCGCGGTGACCAGGAGTTCGACGCCGGCGTCCGGGCCGAGCCGGGTGAGCAGGTCCATCGCGACCACCGTGCCGAGGCTGTGGCTGACCAGTACCAGCCGGCCGTCCTGCGGCATCGCCTGGAGCACGCACTCCAGGACGGCCTCGCGGATCCGCCGGTCGTCGAGGTAGGCGGCCACGTCCCCGAAGATCCCGGCGATCACCAGCCGGTCCAGTCCGGTGGTGTTCGCCAGCCAGCTGAGTCCCGCGCGCACGGTGTCGGCGAGCCCTTCCGCCCCGGCGGGCCCCCCAGGCGGCATCCCGGCCCTGGCCGACGCCTCGACGATCAGCTCCCCGTACAGGCTCCGCGCGGCGGTGGAACCCGGCGCACCGGCCGCGACGGCGTCGCCGGTGGCCTCCCAGGCCGGGGGCGGGCGGGACTCCTTGGCGCGCATGGCCTCGGCGAGCCGCGGCGCGTAGTACGGGAACCAGACGTCTTCGGGGGCGACGGTAGCCAGGCCCGCCCGGGTGAGGCCGCCGTTCAGCCCGGCGGCCCAGTACCGGCGAAGCCGTGCGGGGTCCTGCGTCAACTGGCCCCGGCCATGCAGGAACACCAGCCGCCGCCCCGCACCGAACGACCCCCGTCCCACGGCCGGGCCGATCCCGCCGGGCCTCTCGGTGGGGGTGACGGTGGTGCGCTGGAGGCCGGACTCCGGGCCCATTTCGGCGAGGAGGGCCCGGGCGGCGTCGTCCAGGGGCAGCGTGGCGAGGTGCTTGAGGATGGCGCTGATCCGGACGCCCTCGTTGGAGATCCAGTGGACGGCGTCGTCGCCGTCGCCCTCCTGCCAGACGCGCCCGTCGCGGCGCAGGATCCGGCCCTTGTCGTCGGTCTCCGGCACGCCGCTGTGGTGCAGCGCGGTCACCTCCCACTGGTCGTTGAACACCGGGGAACCGGAACTGCCCGGCTCGGTGTCGGTCTGGTACTGGAGGAAGGCGTCCAGCCGTACCTCAAGGCGGTTCTCCCGGATGGAGATCTCCTTCAGCCGTCCGTTGGGGTGCCCGATGATGTTGACCGGCTCCCCGATGACCAGCTTGCCGGTCTGGACGCTGAGCCTGTTCCAGCCGAAGGTCTCGCCCGCCGGGCGGCCGTCGGCGTCCGGGGCCACCAGGACCAGCGCGAAGTCGAGGTCGGGGTGGGCGAGGAAGAAGCCGCCGGGGTCGAGGGCGAACCGTGTCGAGACGCCGGGCACGTTGTCGATGGTGACCTGCGCGTCGAACTCCGCGACGGCCTGCGTCGCCGCCCCGGCGCCGGGGAACACGTGGTGGTTGGTCAGCAGCAGCCGCGGTGACACCAGGAAGCCGGTGCCGATCGGAAGTTCGCGGCCGTTCTCGCGGACCGAGATCCGGGCCACGGTCCGCGCGGCCCGCACGCCACGCGGGAGGAAGCTCCACGCCTGCAGGTCCTTGGCGACCCCGACAATGCGTTCGTGCATCCGGGGCCGGTCCAGGCTGTCGCCCCTGGTGGCCTCCAGCGCCGCCTCGACCGGCACGCCGTTGCGCTGGATGAGGCGGGTGGCGCGGGCGGCGAGCATGCCGGGGGAGTCGGGGAAGGTCTCGCCCCGCTCCTGCCGTAGGCGCGCCTCGTGGCGTTGGGGGTCACTGCGGCGGTACCGCTCGGCGGCCGCCCTGCTGTGCCCCACCCTGTTTTCCCGGACTTCTGGTGAAATATCCATGACGGTCCGCCGCTTCGAGTATCCGTCGGCTTCCCGCATACCCGCCCGCCTTTCCCCGCACGCTCACCGCCCGGCAAATTCTTGCTAAATCCTGTTAACCCTTGGCGGGGGATAGAATGGTAGGTGAAATACATGGGGAGGGTCTCATGGGAAAAGTAGTGGATTACATTCCGGCCGAGTCACTGGATCGGCGGACTCAGCACCTGACCCAGGCCGAGATCGACGTTCTCGCCGACCTGCTTCCTGAGTCCGGGCTGGTGGGCTCGCCGCCCGTGGCGAGCGGCGATGCCGTTCGATGACGGCGATTTCACCGGTGTCCACGAGCGGGCCGTGCCGACGGCCGAGGCCGCCCGGAGGGTCGCGGCGGCCTCGGCCGCGCTCGGGCTGCGCGCCGAGCTGGTGGACGTGGGGGAGGGCCGCGATCCCACCGCGTGGTGGTGCGGGCTGCTCGGGCCTGCCGGGCCGGTCGCGTCCGGGATGGGGAAGGGGCACCCGGAGCAGGCCCGGGTGGGCGCGGGCTTCGAGGCCGTCGAGCACTACCTCACCGGACCGGCCGGGTTCGACCCCGCCACGCTGACGCGGGTCGCGCCGGCCCGCCTCGCGGAAGGGCCGCTGCGTGCGGAGTCATGCGCGCCGCTGCTGGCCCGGATGCCCGGCAGCGGCATGGCCTGTCTGCGCTACCGCGCCTTCGGCGGGGGAGCGGCGCTGCCCGTGCCGCTGTTCCTGTCCGCCCCCTGGTACACCGAGACCGGCGCGGCCGGGCCGCGCCGCCTGGCGGGCGACGACTGCGACTACACCCACCTCATGCGCTACACCTGCAACAGCGGCTCGGCCGCCGGGGTGAACACCGCCGAGGCGCTGCTGCACGCCCTCAACGAGGCGATCGAGCGCGACGCGCTTTCCCTGCTGCTGGTACGGGCCTTCCTCGGCCGGACGGCCCCCGTGCTCAGGCTCATCGACCCGGAGACGCTCCCGCACGGCCTCGCGCGGGCGTACGCGACGGCGGAAGAACTGACCGGGTCACCGGTGCACCTGCTGGACATCACCAGCGACATCGGCGTGCCCACCATGCTCGCCTACACGGCCCCGACCGGCCGCCGTCCACACCGGCGCGGCAGCGGGACCTCGCTCACTCCCGCCCACGCGGCCTGGCGAGCGCTCACCGAACTCGTCCAGACCACCCTGGCTGAGGCATGGTCGCGCCCGGCGAGCCCGCCACGCGCCGACCTGGCCGGGCTGGCGGCCTATCCGGCACTGCACGCCTGCGGCCGCTTCGACCTCACCGGCCCGCTGCGCGCGGCGCGCCCGGTGCCCCTCCCGCAGGCGACCGCGCCACCCGGGCCGCTCCGGGACCAGATCCGCACGGTGGTCGCGATGCTGGGCCGCCCGGCGTACCGGCGTACGGTCCGCACGCTGCCCTGCGGCATCACCGCCGTCCACGTGATCGTGCCGGGGCTGGAGCGGTTCATGCTGGTCACCGACGGCAACCTGGTCGTGCCCGGCCCCCGGGGGCGGGCCGCCGCGTTCGCCGCGGAAAACCGATTCCCCGGCCACCGCCCGGGCACGGCGGGTTTTCCGCCCGATGCCATTGAATTGACCACTTGCTGAACCGGCGGACCGCTTTTTCCGCATTCTCGACCGTGCGCAGAGAATAAGCAATCCCCGGGCCCGGCGGAAACGTGGGCATAATGGTTTCATGGCTGGCCGATACTGGCGGCACAATCGCAGGGCCAGGGCGTCCGTGGCGATCGGCGCCCTGCTCCTGGCGCTGTCGGCCGCCTTTCTGCTCCTGGCACCGCAGTTGGGCGGGGGCGCGGCCGTGACGATCGGCACGGCCTCGCTCATCACGGCCGCGCTCAGTACGGTGTCGCTGGGCAACGGCCTCGTGCAGTTCCTGGCCTGGTGGCACAGGCGCGCCACGCCGCCGCCCGCGCCCACCTCCGCAGACATCGGCACCGCCAAGGACATCCTGGCCGGCCTGGTGGCCCAGCAGTGGCGTGATGAGACGGTGTTGCGCTCGCTGTGCGACCCCGAGCCCATGCCGCTGCCCTGGCGTTCCACCGAGCACCGCGAACTGGCCGATCACCCCGAGATCATCGCCAGGGGCACCGTGGCCTTCCCCGGCCTGGGCGTCCACATCGAGGACATGGCCCGCAACTTCCGTGCCCTGCGCAGCCGCAGGCTGGTCATTCTGGGCGGGCCGGGCACCGGCAAGACCACGCTGGCCGTTCAACTCGTCCTCGAACTGCTGCGCACCCGGCAGCCCGAGGAGCACGTCCCGGTGCTGTTGTCGGCCGCTCGCTGGGATGACCGGCTGCACCCGCGGATCCAGGACTGGCTGGCCGAGAGCGTGGCGATGGACTACCCCGCGCTGCGCGCCGAGGGCCTCGGGCCCGCCATCCCCGAGACGCTGGTGGCCCGTGGCGAGGTACTGCCCGTCATCGACGGGCTGGACGAGCTGCCCGACCATGCCCGCGCCGCCATGCTGGCCGCCCTCAACCGCTCGATGTGCGAGAACGACCAGCTCATCCTGACCTGCCGGACGGAGCAGTTCGCCGAGTCCGTCCACGATATCGGCGACGTCCTCACCGCGGCGGCGGTCATCGAACCACAGCCCATGACCGCCGCCGCGGCCTCCGAGTACCTGCGGGCGTGTCTGCCCCCCGTGCCGCACCCGGCCTGGCCGCGCGTCCTCGGCGAGCTGCGCGCGGGAGCCGTACCGGCGCTGTCCGAGGTCACGTCCACGTCCCTGGGGCTCTGGCTGGTCCGCGCGACCTACATCGCGCCCCGGGCGGACCCCGCCCCGTTGCTCGCGCTCGGCCGTGGCACCGCGGCCGACCTGCACGACCACCTGTGCGACCAGCTCATCCCCGCCCTGGTGAGCGCGCGCCCGCCCGCCGAAGGCCCGGCGCAGCCGTTCCGGCCGCAGCACATGTGGCGGGCCGACGAAGTGGGCCGCTGGCTTGCGTACCTGTCCCGCCAGCTCACCATCGGCAAGGAGGATTCACGCGACGTCGCCTGGTGGCACCTGGCCCGGCACACGCCGAGCCGTGGCGTACGGATCGGAGCCGGTGTGGCCAGCGGCGCGGTGGTCGGGGTGGCGTTCGCGGTGCTGGCGGGGTCGCCGCTCGTCGGGGCGCTGATCGGCGTGCCGGTCGCTGGCGTGGTCATGTTCGTCACCGGGTCCTGGTTCAGCGAGTCGCCGGGGCACGCCGACTTCCAGGTACGCGGCAGGCTGTCGGAGCTGTTGCGGGTGCTGCGCGACGGGCTGCTGGTCGGCGCCCTGGGCGCGCTGGTCGGCTGGCTGATGGCGAGTCCCGTGTTCGGTTTGCGGGTCGGCCTGGAGGCGGCCTGGCAGATCGGGCTGCTGTCCGGCATCGGGTTCGTCGTGGTGCTCAGCCTGATCCGCTGGGTCGAGCACCCCACCACCGAGGCCACCGCGAGGAGCCCGCGCTCGACCTGGCAGGCCGACAGGAACCTCACGGTGATCCGGATCGTCAGCGGGCTCGTGGTCGGCCTGATGGGCGGGGCCATCGCGTTGAAGGCCCAGCTCAGCCCGAGCGTGGCGATCGTGGGCGGGCTGCTGCTCGGCCTGCTGTTCGGCCTCTTGCTGGGCAGCCACCACGCCTGGCTGGCCTACAAGCTGACGATCCCGCGCCTGGCCTCCAGGGGGCGGCTGCCACTGCGCGCGATGGGCTTCCTGGAGGACGCCCACCGCCTGGGCCTGCTGCGCACCGAGGGCCCCTACTACCAGTTCCGCCACATCGAACTCCAGCAACACCTCGCCCGCATCCCGCCCCAGAGCAAAGAACCCAAGCACCCCTCCCCCCTCCCATGACCCACCCCTCGTACCCCTTCGGGCATTGGCAGCGCTTCGCGCCTAAAGGCTCGGCCCTCGCTCCGTTCGGACGCTTTTCCGATGTCGGGCTCCGCCCGACGCCGGGGCTCGACATGTGCCCTGCGCTCCAGCCCCGGCCCCCTTACGGCAGGCCCCTACCACCGCCCCACGTGCCCGGCCGCGCCCTTGAAACCGGTGTTTCGCGTGTGCGCTGCCTGCTCGCCGTTCCCGGCACCGACCAGTGCCCTTCGGGTATTGACGGCGCTTCGCGCCCTGAGGGCTTGGCCCTCGCTCCGCTCGGACGCCTTTCTTGTGTCGGGCTCCGCCCGACGTGGGGTGCCCCTCGTCTGCCGTGCGTTTTGGCCGTGGTCGCCTTTACGGCAGGCCCTATCGCCGCCCCACTGCGCTCGGCCGCGCCCTTAGACGTGGCGTTTCGCCGGTGTCCTGCCTGCTTGCCGCTCCTGGCGTGGGTTACTGCGGTATTGCGAACCAGCGTGGCGTCATGCCCCTCGTGCCGTCGTTCTGGGGAGCGGTAAGGGTCTAAGCCATCCCGGTAAGAGTGCGCAGCTCTCGTGCCGCGTCAAGGCTGTGCGCCTGCTTGGGGATGGTCTGCAGGATGGTTACGGCGCTCCGCCGTACCAGCAGGGTCCGCCGTTCCTCGGGCAACACCGATACCGCCTCGACTGCCTGGCCGAGGCCGTCAGTGACATCCCCATCGTTGATCCTGCACAGGGAGTGCCACATCATGATCTGAGCTTGGGCGACGGGTCGGGATGCGGGGCACAGCCCCGATGCGTGGGCCAGTGCCGGTTCGGCCTTCTCAGTGTCGCCGAGCTGGGCATATAGGGCGCCGATGGACTGGTGCTGAGTCGTCTCCGACCAGGCCCACAGCGTATTCGGCTCCCGCTGGGCATCTGACAGCCTGGCGTAGATGGGAACTCCCCCCAAGTGGTGGACACGCTGATACTGGATCTTGCTTGATCCAGAGGAAGCGAGAAGACCGCCGATGGCGTTGAAGGACTACAGCGACGAGTTCAGGGCCGATGCCGTGGCCTTGTACGAGTCCACACCCGGGGCGACCTACAAGGGCATCGCCGCCAACCTGGCAGTGAGTAGGGGCAGCCTGCGCGAGTGGGTGGTACGAGCGCGTGCTCAGCGCGGTGAGGCACCGGGTAGACCGCCGACCGGCTCGACCACCGCCCGGAGTCAACAGCCCGCCGGCGCGGCCGATGAGGCCGCCGAGCGGATCGCCCAGTTGGAAGCCCGAGTGCGCGAGCTCGAGGCCAGCGAGAAGAAGCTCACCACCGAACGCGACATCCTGCGCAAGGCGGCCAAGTATTTCGCCGGGG
>NZ_QMEY01000018.1 GCF_003315795.1 Spongiactinospora rosea | reverse complement strand
GTGGGCAGGTACCGCCACGGGCATCCGGAACGCACGACGTACAGGATGGCGTTGACGATCTCCCGGCGCGGGTGCTTTTCCGGTCGCCCGCCGGTGTTCGGCTCGGGTAGCAGGGGCTCGATCAGTTCCCATTGGGCGTCGGTGAGGTCGGAGGGGTAGCGATCAGGGGACACCGGGCCAGCTTGGCGGTCCCGGGTCCGATGATCACGCCGCCACGCCGGACATGAACGATCTTCTCAAACACGCTCTAAGCGTCCACGCGCAACGGCACCAATGGTGTCCTCGATGGTCAGCCGACAGGACTCCCGAAGTACCAGAGGGACGAGCCGCAGGAAGCTCCGTCCCCTGCGCCCCAGTAGAGATGATCTGGAAGGACGTAGGTCGAGAACGATCCACCTGTTGCCGCCGACCTCCACTATGCTGCGCAGCGTGATTACGGGTGAGCTGCGCAGCAGGATCGACAGGTTGTGGGACGCGTTCTGGTCCGGCGGGATTTCGAACCCCTTGGAGGTCATCGAACAGATCACCTACCTGATGTTCATTAAGCGATTGGACGGCATCCAGACCAGCAAGGAACGCAAGGCTAACCTTACCGGCAAGCCGATCGAGAACCCGGTCTACACGGACGACATCAAAGACCTCCGCTGGTCGGTATTCAAAGAGAAGCATCCGGACCAGATGTACAAGACTGTCGCGGACGAGGTATTCCCATGGTTGCGAGAGCTCGGCGGTAAGGAGTCCACTTACTCCCAGCATATGAAGGACGCCCGGTTCACCATCCCCACCCCGAACTTGCTTACAAAGGCCGTGGATATACTGGCCGAACTACCCCTGGAGCAGGGGGACGTCAAGGGCGACCTATACGAATACATGCTCAGCAAGATCGCCACAGCAGGGCAGAATGGCCAGTTTCGCACACCGCGGCACATCATCCAGCTCATGGTCGAGATGATGAACCCGAGCCCAGGAGACGAGATCTGCGATCCCGCGTGCGGAACTGCTGGATTCCTAGTGGCGGCTGCCGAGTACGTCCAGCGCGAGCACTCTGAGGCCCTACTGGAACGCAATCAGCAGCGGCATTTCCACAACAGCATGTTCCATGGATTCGACTTCGATTCGACAATGCTACGGATCGCCAGCATGAATATGCTGTTGCACGAGATCGAACAGCCCGACATCCGCTATCGAGACTCTCTCGCTCAGAATGTTGCGGATGAGATCGAGCGGTACTCCCTCATCCTGGCCAACCCGCCATTCGCGGGGAGCCTCGATTACGAGACCACTGCCAAGGAGTTGCTCCAGGTCGTCAAGACCAAGAAAACCGAGCTTCTGTTCTTGGCCCTGTTTCTGAGGCTGCTCAAGCCCGGCGGTCGTGCTGCTGTGATCGTTCCTGACGGGGTGCTGTTTGGCTCCACTAACGCCCACGTGGGCCTGCGAAAGATGCTGGTTGAGAAGCACAAACTCGATGCCATCGTCAAGCTGCCGTCTGGGGTGTTCAAGCCTTACGCCGGAGTCTCCACCGCCATCATCCTCTTCACCAAGACCAATGCCGGCGGTACCGACAATGTCTGGTTCTAC
This sequence comes from Spongiactinospora rosea, assembly GCF_003315795.1. Classification (GTDB taxonomy): domain Bacteria; phylum Actinomycetota; class Actinomycetes; order Streptosporangiales; family Streptosporangiaceae; genus Spongiactinospora; species Spongiactinospora rosea. The sequence continues at coordinate 184,122 of NZ_QMEY01000018.1, read as the reverse complement.
AACGTCACCGCTGACGGCTACAGCCTCGACGACAAGCGTGCCCCGCTGCTGCCCGAAGAAAAGCAAGGGCCGCGTCCCAAAGTCGCCCTAGACGAGACTGACCACGCGAAGAACAACCTCCCCGACATCCTTGCCCGATGGGTCCGTCGAGACGGTTCTGAACAGCAGCGGCCTCGAACCGCCCAAAGCTTCATCGTCCCCAAGGCCGACATCGTCGCCCAGAACTATGACTTCAGCCTTAACCGCTACAAGAAAATCGTGCACGAGAAAGTTGAACACCGTCCACCTCTCGACATCATCGCCGATCTCGAGTCCCTGGAATCTGAAATCCAGTCCGGCCTCTCCACTCTGAAGGAAGCTCTCGGATGACAGGCGCGGGATGGCGCGAGGTGCAACTCGGAGAAATCTGCGAGTTCAAGTACGGAAAAAGTCTCCCCGCTGCGGAGCGAGAGCCAGGCCCGGCTCCCGTATATGGATCAAACGGCCCCGTGGGGACCCATAATCGCTTTCTAGCACATGGGCCAACGATCGTGATTGGCCGTAAGGGTTCCTTCGGCGAAGTTAGTTATTCAACTGAAGGCTGCTGGCCGATAGACACTACCTATTACGTAGACTCATCCGCCACTAGCGTTGATCTGCGATGGCTCTACTATCGGCTCGGCGACCTTGGACTCAAAGAGCTTAACCGAGCTGCAGCTGTTCCAGGACTCAACCGGGATGACGCTTATGCTAAGCGCCTGCTGTTGCCACCCCCCGAAGAGCAGCGTCGAATCGCGGAGGTACTGGATCAGGTATCTAAGATGCGAGCAAGGCGGCAACAGTCCACCTCTCTCCTCGACGAACTCGCGCGATCTGTCTTCCTAGATATGTTCGGAGACCCCCTATCCAACCCGGCAGGTTGGAAAATGCGGGCCATATCCGACCTTGGCACTGTGGTGACAGGAAACACTCCACCCAGGAAGGATATCGCTAACTACGGCGACGATATCGAGTGGATAAAATCAGATAACATCAATCCAGCAAAGATGCACGTCACCAAAGCAAGCGAAGGGCTTTCGAGCAAAGGGATCAAACTGGCACGCGTCACAGGCCCGGAGTCTATTCTGGTTACCTGTATTGCAGGAAGCCCGAACAGCATCGGAAATTCGGCTCTTACAGGCAGGCGCGTAGCATTCAATCAGCAGATCAACGCATTCAGCCCAAAAGAAGTCGACCTGCTCTATGCACTCATGCATCTGAGAACAGGTAAGCGCCTCATCCAGGGTAAATCAACTGGGGGAATGAAGGGCCTCGTCAGCAAATCCAGCTTTTCATCAATCCAGCTTATGGTTCCCCCGTTGTCGCTACAAAGAGAATTTGCGCATAAACTTCTACTCCTTGAGCGTCACAGGATCGCTCAAGAAGATCATAGAGTGAAGGTTGATGAGCTCTTCGCGTCCCTGCAAGCCAAGGCGTTCCGTGGGGAGTTGTGAGAGACTGGTGGTGTCTGTCCGTACTGCTGGGCTAGGGCGGTAGTCATGAGCAACTTCGGGTTCCTGAAGGCAGAGTGGCCGAGTTTATATGACCAAGCGATCCGGGCGGAACGGTTGGCGATCGCCGACCCTCGGACGTCGTGCTTCTATGCGCGGCGGACAATCGAGCTAGCGCTGAACTGGCTTTATAAGGTCGACGACACACTTCGGGAACCCCATCACCGGGATCTCAGCGCCATGATCAACGAGCCGACGTTGGTCAACCTGGCAGGGCCAGCGCTGCGGGCGAAGATGGACGTGATTCGCAGGCAGGGAAACCTGGCTGTGCACTCCGCCAGGCCAGTGCACAGCAGGGATGCGACGCGAACCGTGGCGGAGTTGTTCCATGTTCTGTACTGGCTCGCCCGCAACTACGCCCAGCATGAGGCGGACGTCCCCGCATCCGGGTTGGAGTTCGACGCCTCCGTGATCCCTGTGCCTGAGCCAGCCTCAGTGCGACAGAAGAAGCAGGCCGAGTTGCAGGCAATGGCCACCAAGTTCTCCGAGCAGCAGGAGGAGTTGGCCAAGGAGCGGCGACGCAGCCAGGACCTGGACGCCGAAGTAATGCGGCTACGGGAACAGATCAAGGCTGCCAAGCTCGTCAATGCCCAGCGCCGCGACACGCACGACTACAACGAGGCCGAGACCCGAAGCCATCTCATTGACCTACTACTCCACGAGGCAGGCTGGCCACTCGATAAAGCGGAGGACCGAGAGTACTCAGTAGACCGCCTGTCATCGACTAAGTCCGGCAAGGGCAGGGTGGACTACGTCCTTTGGGATGACGACGGTAGACCGTTGGGACTGGTGGAGGCGAAGGCCGCAACTCACTCCCCGTTAGAAGGACAAGAGCAGGCCAAGGAGTATGCCACTGCACTGGAATACAAATTTAGTCGGCGTCCGGTCATCTTCTACACCAATGGTTACAAGACCTGGATCTGGGATGACGGCAACAAATACCCACCCCGGCCGATCCAGGGCTTTTACACCAAGGACGAGCTGCGTTCACTGATCGCTCGACGCGCATCACGTCAGGCACTCAGCAGCACACCGATTAACGAGGAAATCGTCGAGCGCTACTATCAGCACCGCGCCATCCGCCGAATCGGGGAGCGCTTCGATCGAGACAACCAGCGCCATGCGCTCCTGGTGATGGCGACCGGCTCCGGCAAGACGAGGACCGCCATCGCACTTGTCGACGTGTTGCAAAAGGCGGGCTGGATCAAGCGAGTGCTGTTCCTCGCCGATCGCAAGGAGCTGGTGACGCAGGCGACCAACGCCTTCAAACAGCACCTGCCGGGTACTCCTGTGATCAACCTTCTGACGGAGAAGAACGACAGCGCCCGGGTGTACGTCTCGACATACCCGACGATGCTCAACTTGATCAACAAAGTGTCCGACAATGGCGAACGCAAGTTCGGGCCGGGCTACTTCGATTTGGTGATCGTGGACGAGGCACACCGATCGATCTTCAACAAATACCGGGCGATCTTCGATTACTTCGACACGCTGCTGGTCGGGCTGACCGCTACCCCTAAGAACGAGATCGACCGCAATACCTACCGGGTCTTCAATCTCGAGGAGGGCAACCCAACCGACGCCTACGACCTGGACCAGGCAAAGGAGGACGGCTTCCTGGTAGGACCGTTCACAATCAACGTGCCGTTAAAGTTCCCCCAGCGGGGTCTTCGTTACGACGACCTGTCGGACGAGGAGAAGGCGCGTTGGGATGAACTCGACTGGGATGAGGATGACGGGGCCCCGACCGAGGTCGCCGCTGACGAGGTCAACCGGTTCCTGTTCAATGATGACACCATCGACAAGATGCTTCAGACCGTCATGACCTACGGCTACCGCGTCGACGGCGGTGACCGGCTCGGAAAGACGATCGTCTTTGCGCGCAATCAGCGGCATGCCGAATTTATCGTCGACCGGTTCAACATGCTGTATCCCGAGCACGGAGGCGAGTTCGCCCGAGTGATTAGTCACCAGACACGCGGCGCGGAGCAACTGATTGATGAGTTCCGGCGTAAGGACTCGGCGTTGCGCATGGCAGTCTCCGTGGACATGCTCGACACCGGCATCGACATCCCTGAGATCGTGAATCTCGTCTTGGCCAAAGCCGTGCGCTCCAAGACGAAGTTCTGGCAGATGATCGGACGGGGTACGCGCCTTTGTAAGGACTTGTTCGGCCCGGGGCAGGACAAGGCGCAGTTCCTTGTCTTCGATCTCGCCCGCAATGTGGAGTACTTCAACGCCGATATTGCCGAGACCGAGGGACGTGCACAGCAGTCGCTGAGCGAGCGACTGTTTGCCCAGCGCGCCGACCTGCTGTACATCCTCGACCAGGAGCAGCCTTCGGCCGAAGGCGATGTCGCAGTACGCAGCGACGTGGCTATCCGGTTGCAAGGCGAAGTCGCTGGCATGAACCGAAACAACATCGAAGTACGGCGGCATCTGCATGAGGTGGACACGTTCCTCGACCCGGAGTCGTGGAAGCAGATCACCGCCGAGAAGCGCGATGAACTCAAGGACAAGCTCGCCGGCCTGCCCTCGACCTTCAAAGACGACGACTCCAGCGAGGAGGCCAAGCGGTTCGACCTACTGGCGCTGCGGCTGCAGCTCGGACTGCTCGTCGGCGATCCTGGATACGGTGCACTACGACTCCAAGTTCAGCGGATCGCCGAGGATCTTCTCGATCCGACCACGCTCAACAACCCCGTTGTCGCGCGGCACGCCGAGCTCCTCACCGACCTCACGGGTGAGGACTGGTGGCAGGACGTCACCCTGTCGATGCTGGAGACCATGCGCCGCACCCTACGCGGTCTAGTCCGGCTCATTCCCGCACGGCGCCGCGCCGTCGTGTACACCGACTTCGAGGATGAACTCGGCGAGCTCACTCACTCCGAGCTCCGGGGTCTGGCGATCGGCACTGACCGGTCGAAGTTCGAACGGAAGGTTCGCACCTATCTACGCAGTCATGACGACAATCTTGTCGTCCAGAAGCTCCTGCGGGGACGTCAGATCACCAGCTCCGACCTCGACGCGCTCAAGGACGTCTTTCTCGACCTGGGGTTCGGCACCGACGCCGATATCGACCAGATTGCCGAGCAGCATGAAGGGTTCGGCCTTTTCCTGCGTTCCATCACCGGTCTGAGCCGGGAGGCCGCTGTGCGCGCCTTCAGCGAGTTTCAGCAGGGGCGCACCCTTTCCCCGGCCGAGTACAGCTTCGTCGAGCTCATCATCGACTCCCTCGCGAAGAACGGCTACCTAGATGTCAGCGACCTATATGAACCGCCCTTCAAGCGTCTTGGAGACCCCGACGTCGTCTTCCACAACATCGCTGACGTGCACTTCATCGCCGAAGTTTTGAGATCCGTAAAAGAGACGGCGATCCCGAGGAGTGCTGAGGTGGGTTGACATCCGCAACAGTGGCATGGCTCCCGGGCCGGGTTTGGCTTGGGCCGCGACGATCGCGCGCTTCGGGACTCGCCGTATGGGGCTGAGGAGATCGCTGCCGTAGCATCCGTCGGGCTCAACAGTCGCTGAGTGTGACATAGGAATGGTAACTCTAGCCACCGTAAGACCAACTCTAGAGAGATTCGTCCGCTGACTCTTGATAGGCATCTTTGATAGCGGATATTGGCGGCAATTTCCTCCGCGTCCTTCTTTGTTTCGGAGGCACCTCGGGGCCAATATAGTCATGGAGGTAGCCAATTGCGCGAAACAGGCGTCCAATATTGTCGCCGAGAAGTCCCAGTCCCGTATTACAAGTGCCACATATTAGGCCACGGAGTCGGCCAGTCTTGTGGTCGTGATCCATAACCAATGACGCTTCACGCATGCAGATCGGGCATCGATTACCCAACTCCCGTCGAAGCCTCTCAAGGTCGTCAGGAGTCAAGCCATACTTTCGAATCTTAGCGGTTTTTCCCCATAGAAAATCCCACCTGTCGGGATCCTCGGCCTTCGCGCGGTGATAATAGGATGCATTCGCCTGTCGACGTGTCGGGTCCAGGGCGAGTTCTCTGCGTCGGGCATTCACGCAGGCCTTGCATACAGTCCTGGGACGCACATACTGGGAGCCGTCTTTTCGGATCTTCTTTTCACCCGCATGAAACTCAGTCAGAGGCTTCTCGTTCTTACACCTGGAACACGTGCGCATCTCAGTATCCATTTTTTTTCTTTGCCATTCGACGGATCTCAGCCAGCATGAATATGTGCCCTCAGCCTATTTCAGGCATAGAGTTGAAGGTAGTCAACTATCCAGAGGGTAAGGCCACGTCCACATCCTGGCTCTACGGCGATGTCCAAGAAAGGGCTGGCGGCTCACCGCTGTCGACGGACACCGTCCATTGCCATAAGGCAGAGTAAGTTCTCCTTGCTGTTGGAATTGGGCAGCAGATCGTGCGCAGTCCATCCAGGGTGATCATGACCTCGTCGAGCTGATCCGCCAACTTCGGATTCACCTCAGCAAGCGACTCGCCAGGACTGGGCGCTCGGTTCCGCTTCTTCCAGTATTCGGGGCACCCTGTCGGCTTAAAGGCGCCGAGCCCGGAACCGCAAGCTTGCTGGCCAGTCATGGCCGCATCCGGCCATCGCACACCGCCATAAGCAGCGATCCAGGGACGACGGCCGCATCTTCTCCGGGCGGAGCTCGGGGATTTGAGAGGGTCGGCCGCAGCCGAGCCCAGAGCTCGGACCGGTCGGCGTCTCTATCCTGATCTCTCACGAACGGGAGCATGGCATACGCCACTGACAACAGTGAAACCCAGATGACCTCGCTGCCCCTGAAGTTGAGACCCGAGCGGCCCTACGGCCTGGGTGCGGGGATATACGCGGGATGATCTTCCCGTGGTATTTAGAGCGTGAAGCATCTGCGCAGGTCAGAGCACGGGAGCCAGCCCTACAGCCCCGCTCTCCTAAAGTGGGTGCCGCGGATGCAACCCTGCTAAGAGGGACATCACGGTGGGCAGTTCCGCTGCTGCTGCCTGTCCTTCAAGCCGGCCTCCTTCAGAGGGGACTGTACGGTTTTCGGTGTAACTCCTGATCATGGAGAACGCACCTGATGAGTACTGTGATCCAGGCATCGACACAGCTCGACCTGGAGGACGCCGCGGTGGCGCGTAAGAAGCCCGAGGACTCGACGGATCGAGAACTGGTGGCCAGGCTGGTGGACCAGGCGCGAGCCGGCGGGATCGAACTGGTCGGAGAGAACGGGCTGCTGGGCCGGCTGACCAAGCTGGTGCTGGAGTCCGCCCTGGAAGGCGAGATCACCGACCATCTCGGCTACGACAAGCACGAACGCTCCGGCAACGAGCGCGGCAACACCCGCAACGGCACCCGGCCCAAGACCGTCATCACCGACGTCGGCCCGGTCGAGATCACCATCCCGCGGGACCGGGACGGCAGCTTCGAGCCGAAGATCGTGCGCAAGCGGCAGCGGCGCCTGTCCGGCGTGGATGAGATGGTCATCTCACTGGCCGCCAAAGGCCTGACCACCGGCGAGATCTCCGCGCACCTGGCCGAGGTCTACGGGGCCGAGGTGTCCAGGCAGACCATCTCCACCATCACCGACAAGGTGCTGGAGGGGATGGCCGAGTGGCAGAATCGGCCGCTGGATCCGGTCTACCCGGTGATCTTCATCGACGCGATTCATGTCAAGCTGCGCGACGGCCAGGTCGCCAACCGGCCCATCTATGTGGCGCCGGCCGTCACGGTGGACGGCGAGCGGGACATCGTCGGGCTGTGGGCCGGGGATGGCGGTGAGGGCGCCAAGTTCTGGCTGCACGTGCTGACCGAGATCAAGAACCGCGGCGTGAGTGATGCGCTGATGGTGGTCTGCGACGGGCTCAAGGGCTGCCGCAGGCCATCGAGGGTGTCTGGCCGCAGGCGGTGGTGCAGACGTGTGTGGTGCACCTGCTGCGCGCCTCGTTCCGGTACGCGGCCCGGCAGCACTGGGACGCCGTGGCCAGGGCGCTCAGGCCGGTTTACACCGCGCCGACCGAGGCCGCCGCGCTGGAGCGGTTCTTGGAGTTCGCCGAGGTCTGGGGCGGTAGGTATCCGGCGATCGTGAGGCTGTGGGAGGACGCCTGGGCGGAGTTCGTGCCCTTCCTGCACTTCGATGTCGAGATCCGGCGGGTGATCTGCTCGACCAACGCGATCGAGTCGGTCAACGCGCGGATCCGGCGGGCGGTCAAGGCCCGCGGCCGCTTCCCCAACGAGCAGGCCGCACTGAAGTGCGTCTACATGGCGATCATGAGCCTGGACCCGACCGGCAGGGGCCGCAAACGCTGGGTCACCCGTTGGAAGGCCGCGTTGAACGCCTTCGCCATCACCTTCGAAGGCCGCCTGAACCCGACCGCCCGATAGATCCCTTCACAACCGAGATACACCGATTACTGGACAGACCCGGCAGACAGACCCTTAGAGTGATACCCCCACCCGCCATGATCCCCTATGGATCAACCATGTGCCGTTGCAGCATTAGGGGACACCTGGTGGTTGGTGGGAATATCGGCGGCGCGCTTGGCCGGCGGGTGGGGGCGGTGGGTGGTCATGGGTGGGTGATCATTGGATAGGTTCCACTGCGTGCCCGAGGAAGCAGCGCGTGTTCTGGTCGGCAGGTACCGCCTGTTGTCTCCGCTTGGGCAGGGTGGGATGGGGGTCGTCTGGCGGGCCGGTGACGAGTTGCTGGGGCAGATCGTTGCGGTAAAGGAAGTGGTGTTCCCGGGGAATCACTCTGCCGGGCAGAAGGAGGCGCGGCTGCGTCGTACGCTGCGCGAGGCGCGTACGGCGGTGCGTTTGCGGGGGCACCCTGGCATCGTCACCGTTTATGACGTGGTCGAAGCGGATGGGCTGCCGTGGATCGTGATGGAGCTGATCGACGGGCCCTCGCTCGCTGAGCTGATCAAGACCGCGGGGCCGCTGCCCGAATCCCAGGTGGCGGAGATCGGCGCGGATGTGATCGGTGCGCTGGCCGCCGCGACCGCGGCGGGGGTTGTGCATCGTGATGTCAAGCCGGCCAACATCCTGCTCAGGGATGGCCGCCCGGTGCTGACCGACTTCGGCATCGCGGCGGCCGTGCAGGACGGGTCGGCCACGGTATCGACCGATCGGCTGGTCGGCACGCCGCCGTACATGGCCCCTGAGCTGTTCGCGAACGAGGAGGCTTCGGCCGCGTCCGACCTGTGGGCGGTCGGGGTGACACTGTACGAGGCGGTGGAGGGGCGCAGGCCGTTCGGCGGGGACGGGCTGGTGGCCACGATCGGCGCCATCGTGCAGCGGCCGCCCCTCCCGATGATTCACGCGGAACGGTTGCGTCCGGTGATCGAGGGGCTGCTGCGTAAGGATCCCGGCCAGCGGCTGAATGCGGAGCAGGCCCTTGCGCTGTTGTCGCTGTCCGGCGCGCCCTCGCCGGGAAAGCGGCGCCGGAACCAGGCGGCGGTGTTGGCGGCCTCCGCCGCGACCGCGGTGGCGATCGCCGCCGGAACGGCCGTCTGGATCACCCGGGCCGACGGCTCACCCCCCATCCGAACCGCGACCCCGACCGCGACCCCGACCGCGACCTTATCCCCTGTCCAGAAACCGACCGCGTCGGCGGTCCCCGAGGGCTTCACCCGCTACACGGAGAAGGACGGCTTCACCATCGCCGTGCCCGACGGCTGGGAAAGGGGCGGCGACGAGAAGCAGGTGAGCTGGTCACAGCCGAGCGGCCTGTTCGATCAGTCGGTCTGGCAGCTCGCTGTCGTCCGCCCCGCTCGCCTGGGCGAACCGGCCGAGCTTCTCCAGAAGTTCCGCCAGGCATTTCCCGAGGGCCAGGAGTCGGAGGTGATCGGCCAGAAGGAGATCACCGTCGGCGCGTTCCCCGGCGCCGAACTGGAGTACCGGTTCACCATTGACGGGGTCACGGTTCGCGCCTACTGCCGGGCGCTGGCCGACGACTCGGGCCGCGCGATCATGATGGCGTTCGTGGTACGCGACGCCGACCGGATCAAGGCCACCGCATATCTGGACGTCTTCCAACGAACATTTGCCTTCGCCTCGTGACCGGCGCCGGCATCGGGCCGGGGAACGGCCCGTAGATCACCCCGCCAGAGCGTGGCCCGGGAGACGTCCACGCGAGGGCGACGGCCTGACGTCCCGGCTACCGCTCGTCGATCCTCTTGAATGCGGCCTCGTCGAGGGTGACGCTGGACGCTGAGGCGTTCTTGGCGGCCTGTTCGGGTCTGGTGGGCCCCCGCGGCAACCGGGGAGAGCTACTTGCCGGTCGGCACGCCCTGCGCGACCGGCTGGAACGCGAGCCGCCCGATGCGCCGTCCCGCCGGCCATCCAGTACTGCGGCCGGCCGGCGATGATGTGGCTGCGCAGGCCATGCTCGCCGATCGCGGGCACGGCGGCCTCGACCTGCGGGGCTGTCCACTCCGATACGCCGGTGTAGAGCACCCTGCCCTGGCGGACCAGGTCGTCGAAGGCGATCAGGGCGTCTTCGAGCGGGGTGCTTACGGCTCAGCCCTCGATCGTTCAGCCGCCCCCATGGCGAAGATGTCGGTGGTGTCCACCGGACCTCGCACTGGCCCCGGTCCAGGCGGCCGACGGGTTCTTCTGGCTGCTCGGACATGTGGAACCGGCCGGAGGGAGTACCGCATGACGTGGGGAGCCGTCTTCGGCGCCGGGCCGCGCGGCAATGCGCGGGTGAGCATCGCGTTCGGGGCCTTCGCGGGCACCTATCTGTGCCGTACGGTGACGATCGAGCCCCTGGCCCCCGGCGGCCAGCTCAAGGCAGGCGGCTGCGTCCTCCTGTGACCCGCCCCCCGGTCAGGCGGATGGCGGGGACGTCATCGCCATGTGACGGGCAGCTCGATGGGGCCCGTCACCGCATGGCCGAATTTTCGCGGGATTGATTCCGCCGCGACTGCCAGCCTCAGCTCCGGCAGGTATTGCACCAACAGGCCGATGGCGATCACCACCGCCTCATGGCCGAGATGGCGGCCGATGCAGTAATGGGTGCCGTGGCCGAATGACAGGTGCCCGCGCCCCTCGGTGGCACGAGCGAAGTCCAGCCGCTGCGGAGCGTCGAATGCCCGCGCATCGTGGTTGGCCGCGTCCATCGAGGGAATGACCACGTCTCCCGCCTTCAGGAGCCCTCCCCCGGGGAGCCGGACATCGTCCATGACGCGTCGGGGCATGCCATCGGCCGCGGCGTTGGAGAACATTCTCTCCAGTTCGGTCACCGCACCGTCCAGCATTTCGGGGTGCCGCACCAGATATTTGAATCCGCTTTCGTATTCGAGATAGGGACGGCTCAGCAGTACCTGGACAAAGGTCCCGATATTCCCAGCCGTGGTCTCCCAGCCACCGATGAACAAGGCGATCGGCAGCATGATCACCTGTTCGGGAGGGAAATTTTGGGCATGTGCGGCAATATGCGAGAGCAGGCCGTCCGCCGGCCGTTGACGCCGTTGCTCGATCAGTGTGCCGAGATACTCCGCCATGACGGCTCCTGACGCGCGCGCCTCTTCTCGCGTGGCATCCGATGTCGCGAGGAACGACATGCTCCATTTGTAGAATGCCTCCCGGTCCTCTTCCGGTAAGCCGAGCAGATCGCATATCGTGTTCAAGGCAAAGGGTAAAGCGAAGCGTTTCATCAAATCGGCGTAGTCGCCCTGATCGATCATCTCTTTGAGAAATCTATCACCTTGACGAACAAGCTCGGGGCGTCGCTGGGCGACCGCGCGTGCGGTGAACGCCGGGCTGACGAGGCGCCGGAGTTCCGTGTGCTCGGGGGGGTCCATGCCGAGGAGGGTCCCGGCGAGGCCGGGGACGTCGTCGGCATCGAGGGCGTGTTCCCGGGAGAATCGCGGGTCCTGGAGGACGAACCTCACATCCTCCCAGCGTGTGATCAAGAACGCGGGTCCGGAGGCCCGCTGTACCGTTGCCACGCCGGTCGGCGTCTCTCGGATGTGGTGATACAGCGGATTGATGTCCAAGGGCGGCCGGTTGACGCCCTGCGCGTCCTGATTAAGAGGATGACGGATTTCTCCGATGTTCCAAGACCTGTCCGACGTCACACTGACCATCCTTGATAAGGGCGAGGGCTCCGGCCCGATGCGCGCGCATCCCGGCCAGGATCACCGTAGAACAGCGGTGATCGATCCATCAGAGAGCGTCTGGGTTATAGATCGCTGATCGGGCGGTGTCAGAACAGTGGCATACGTACAACAGGAAACTCGAAGGGAGTTCCGCCGGGCACGTGAGGGGCGGCCGGAGGGCGGATGCGTTCTGGTTGAATGGCTCCACAGAGGCACCGAGTCCGCGAACCGGGGGGCGTCGTGCGGGTGGTCATCGCCGAGGACTCGGTGATCCTGCTTGAGGGCATGGTGGAACTGCTCACCGCGCGCGGCTGCGAGGTCATCGCCACCGCGGGTGACGCGGACGGGCTGCTCGCCGCGGTGGCCGCGGATCGGCCGGACGTCGCCGTGGTCGACATCCGCATGCCACCGACCCACACCGACGAGGGGATCCGGGCGACGGAACGGCTCCGGGCGGAGTACCCGGATGTGGGCGTCCTGGTCTTCTCCCAGCACGCCGAGCCGGCCATGGCCGCACGGCTGCTCGCCGGCGAGGCGTCCGGGATCGGGTACCTGCTCAAGGAGCGCGTCGCCGCCACGTCCGACTTCATCGACGCGCTGCGCCGGGTCGCGAACGGGGGCGTCGCTCTCGATCCGGAGATCGTCAGCCGCATGCTGAACGGCCGCCGGCGCCGCATCGATCGGCTGACCGCACAGGAACGCAAGGTCTTGGACCTGATGGCCCAGGGCCACTCGAACCGGTCCACGCCGGGCTGCTCTTCATCACCGAACGGGCGGTGGAGAAGCACGCCGCGGCGGTGTTCACGAAGTTCGACCTGCCACCGACCGACGTGGGCAATCGCCGGGTCAAGGCCGTGGTCGCGTATCTGCGGGAGCTGAGAGCGTGAGACCCGGAGTGGCCTCCCGCCTCTGAGGGGCGGATATCCGAACAACGGATCCGGGGGGTAACACGATCGTCCGAGCGGTCCAGGGCGCGGAGAATCGCATCATGTCGTACAGGATGGATCCGGCTCCGGCCACTGAAGCGACCGGTACGGGTATCCGAGCCGTTGACCTGCGCCGCACGTACGGCCGCGGCAGCGGTCAGGTTCACGCGCTGCGCGGGGTGGACGTCGAGTTCCCGCCGGGCACGTCCACCGCCGTCATGGGGCCGTCCGGGTCGGGCAAGTCGACCTTGCTGCAGTGCGTCGCGGGCATGGATCGGCAGACGTCCGGCACGGTTCACTGGGACTCGACCGAGATCACGGCACTGCCCGAGCGTCGCTTGGCGCTGCTGAGGCGGGCCAAGGCGGGGTTCATCTTGCAGGCGTACAACCTGATGCCCGCGATGACCGTCGAGCGGAACGTCGCCCTCCCGGCCCTGTTGGCAGGCGCTCGCGTGGACTGGAAGGCAGTGACCGCCGCGCTGGCGCAGGTCGGTCTGTCGACCGGCGCAGGGAACTGCCGGGCAGACTCTCCGGCGGCCAGCAGCAGCGGGTCGCCGTGGCACGCGCGCTGCACGGCCGGCCGTCGGTCCTCTTCGCCGACGAGCCGACCGGCGCGCTCGACCGCAACACCGGCAGGGAGGTGCTGTGGCTGCTGCGGGAGGGAGCGGACGACGAGGGCCGCACCTGTGTGATGGTGACCCACGACCCTGTGGCCGCGAGCTTCGCCGACCGGGTCGTCGTCCTGGCCGACGGCGCGGTGGTGGACGACCTCGTACGCCCGTCGGCCGCGCTGATCGCTGAGAAGCTGGGCGCCCCGGCATGCTGAGGTTTGCGTTCGGAGCCCTGCGGTCACGGCCGGCCACGTTCGTCGCGCTCGCCACGGCTCTCTTCCTGGCGGTCGCCGTCATCACCCTCTTCGGATCGCTGATGGTGACGGCCATCGGCGGGGTCGGCGGTTCTCGGCTGGGCATGATCGCCGGTGCGTTCGGGGAGATCGCCATGCTGATGGCGTTGACCGTCGTCGCGAACACGCTCGGCTTCGCGGTCCGCCGGCAGTACCGGGACATGGCCCTGCTGCGGACCACCGGCGCGACGCCCGTTCAGGTCAAGCGACTCGTCCGGGGTCAGGTGGTGCTGGTGACACTGCTGGTGTCGCCGCCGGCGTGGCTGCTCGGCGCCTGGGCCGCGCGGCGGCTCCTGACGGAGATGGCGGCACGCGGGCTCGCCCCGGCCGCCGCCGACGTACCCGGGTCGCCGCTGCCCATGCTGATCGGGACAGTGGTCACGCTGCTGGTCAGTGTCAGTGCGGCGAAGATCGCGGCATATCGCGCGATCCGTGGCAGACCGATGACGGCGACGCGGCTCAGCGCGAACGAGAAGGGCGAACTGGGCTGGATACGGGGCATCCTGGGTCTGCTCCTCCTCGGGGGTGTGGGCGTGATGAGCGCGTTCATCTCCCGGCAGCCGGTGGACAAGGCGGCGCAGGGAGCCCTCCTCGGGGCACTGGTGGCCATGGCCGCGATCGCGGTGCTCGGTCCCGTGCCGGCACGGGCCGCCGTCAGGCTGCTCGGCGTTCCGCTGCGACTGGCCGGCCGCCGGCACCGGGGTGACGCGGGCGGCGGGCTCGCCGCCGCCGATCTGGCCGGGCAGGCCGAGCGGACGGCTTCCGCGCTGGTGCCGATCGCGCTGCTGGTGGGGCTCTCGCTGACGTTCGCCACGACCACGGGGACGATCCGGCACGTGGCCGCGCTGACCGTCTCGGACAGTGACATCTGGCTGCGCGGCCTGGAGCTCGTGATGCTGGCCGGTTTCGGGGCCGTGGCGATGGTGAACACCCTCGTGTCGCTGACGGCGACGAGGCGGCGGGAGTACGCACTGATCACGATGGCCGGTGCGACACGACGGCAGCTCTTCCGGATGCTCGGCGCGGAAGCGTCGCTGATCGCTCTTTCGGGGGCCCTGCTCGGGATTCTCGCCGCGACGCCGGTGAGCATGGCGTTCGCGTACGCGGCCACCGGAGGGCCATGGCCCTGGATCTCGCTGCGGACGTACGGGCCCATGATCCTTGGGGCGATGGCACTGGCCGTCGCCACCGTCCTGCTCAGTGGTGCGTGGGCCGTGACGAGGCCCGCCGTTCCGCCGTGGCCGCACAGTGACGACGACATCGGAGAGCAGCGGGACCAACGTGAAGCGATGGACGACGGTACGGCCCGCGATGTTCGCTTACGCCTTCGCCGCGCCGCCGCTTTCGCTGATCGGACTCGCCTACGTCATGGCCATCCTCTACGTCGGAGGTCTGCTGTCACTGACCCTGATCGGGTTACCCCTTCTCGCCGTCGGCCTGAAGGGCGCCCGCCTGCTCGGCCGGGCGCATGCCCGTCTGATCCAGATGGCGCTGGGCGAGCCGATCGAAACGACTCAGCCGGGGCCACCCGCCTCCGGCCCGCTGCGCTGGATCCAGAACAGCCTCTCCGACGTGACCGCCTGGCGCGGCATGCTGTACCTGGCGCTCAGGTTCCCGATCGACGCGATCACATTCGTGGTGGCCATCGCAGTGCCGGGGCTGGGAGTGTGGTCCGTCGTCTGGGCGTTGGTCCTGCAGTCGAATCCGTGGTCGGGTGCCGGCGTCGTGCTGGGCGGCCTGGTCGTGTTGTCGCTCGTCCCGATCGCGGTCCGCGCGTTGATGGCGTTGCACCTGCTCCTGGCCCGGATGCTGCTCGGCCCCAGCACCTCCCAGAAACGGTTGCGGACTCTCGAACAGGCTCGCGGTACCGTGCTCGCCGAGGGGGCACGCGAGCTTCGCCGGATCGAGCGGGACCTGCACGACGGGACGCAGGCGCAACTCGTCGCCCTCGCCATGACACTGTCGTTGGCCGATACGGCCCTGGACAGGTGCGGGTTGTCCACCGCCGATCGGCCGCGGAGCCTCGTCGTACGGGCCCGCCGCCAGACGGACGGGGTCATGGCGGAACTGCGGCGCCTCATCGACGGGATCAGTCCGGCCGCGCTCGACCAGGGGCTGGAGAGCGCGTTGCCGCCGCTGGCGATGCAGGCCGCCGTCCCGGTGGAGCTGACCGTGGACATCGCCGAGCGGCCGGATGAGGTGATCGAGCGTGTGGCGTACTTCTGTGTCGCCGAGCTGCTGACGAACATCTCCAAGCACAGCGGGGCGACGAAGGCGTCGGTGAATGTGCGCGTCAGCGGGAGGCTGCTGCGGATCCGGGTCCACGACAACGGTTCCGGCGGTGCCCGGATCGGGGCGGGCAGCGGTCTGAAGGGCCTCTGCGAGCGGCTGTCCGCCGTCGACGGAACGCTGAGCCTGGACAGCCCGGCGACAGGCACAACCACTGCCGAGATCGAGCTGCCCGTCCACATCTGATCGAACGTCGGGCGTGATCGGTAGGTCCCGCGCGCTGTCGTCGCGGGTCATGTCCCGGCACATCCGCCACGGCGTCCTGATCCACTTGACGGGTCGGTGGCGGGCAGCCCGCGCCTCTCCGGCTCCACCCGGCTGCGGCGATCGCCTGCCGGATCTTGGTGGAGGCGATCGCCGGGTCCGACTTGCCGTCGTGGATCGACACGTTCCAGCCGAGCTCCAGTCCGGCCTCGTCGAACGCGTGACCATCTCGCGCCAGATCGCCTGACGCGGTCACCGCCCCAACCGACCCTCAGTGGCCTGATCCGCGGGCCGCGTCGCTCTGCGTGATGTGCTTGGCCTCCAGGAAGTCGTCCATGCCGGAGAACCCGTTGAGACGCCCGAGGCCGCTCTGCTTGTACCCGCCCTCTTCGAACTCGTCGTGCACGACGGCCCACTCGTTGATCCACACGGTCCCGACCCGGAGCTTTCTGGCCACCCGCAGCGGCTGGTCCAGGTCGCGGTACCAGACGCTCGCGGCGAGACCGTAGTCGGAGTCGGAGTCGTTCGCGAGCCTGACGGCCTCGTCCTCGGTGGAGAAGGTCTGCAGCGTCAGGACCGGGCCGAACGTCTCTTCCTGAACGATCGGCAGCTTGGGGTCGTCGAACGACGACTGCTGGAAGATGTGCCCGTGGACCGGGCTCGCCGATCTCCGGTCCCGCAGGGCGGTGCTCCCGTCTCGAGCCGCCGAAGGACAGCGCGGAGCCGTGCGCGCGGTACTGAGGCCGGCCCGCCAGGCACGCCGCGCACTGGTCGCAGCGCGGGTAGGACATGATGACCCGCTGGCCGGGCCGAAAGGACGAGACCGCCGATCCCACCTCTTCGACGACTCCCACGCCCTCGTGCCCGGCGACGACCGGGAGCGGTACGGGGTACGTCTGGTCGCGGATGTGCAGATCCGTCCTGCACATCCCCGAGGCCGTGACTCGCACGAGCACCTCGTCATGGCGCGGCGCTTCCAGATCGAGGCTCTCGATGACGAAAGCGCCGCCGGGTCGGGCGACGACCGCCGCGCGTACCTGCATGGCGTTGCCCACCCCCTTTCGGCCGGACGCCGCTGACAGCGCGGCGAGAGCAAAAGGCTATGCCGAGTGCATGTGGTTGAACACGGACCGTTGCTGCTCAGTAGCGGAGACGCCGGGTCCGTCCACCCCTAAGCCTGACGAACTTGTTCGTGGCGAACATGTTCGCTACGATCGAGTTCTCAACACCTGCACAGGAGGTCTGTCATGACCACGGAATCGGTACCGGTCCTCATCGTGGGCGGCAGTCTTGCCGGGCTGTCCGCGGCGGTGTTCCTCGCCTGGTGGGGCGTGCCCGTCATGGTGGTGGAAAGGCATCCGGGGAGCTCGCCGCATCCCCGCGCGATCGGATACACCACCCGCACCGTCGAACTGTTTCGAGCCGCCGGCATCGAGATGCCCGAATCCCGGCAGGGATCGGTATCACCGCGGCGTGCCCGGGTGGAAAGCCTGGCGGGCGCCTGGTTCGAGGAGTACGCGTGGACGCCGGGCGGCGCGCAGCCCCGCATCGAGTTCTCGCCGGTCCGGGCGGCGGCCGTTGCTCAGGACCGGCTCGAACCGATCCTGCGGCGGCGGGCCCTCGAACTGGGGGCCGACATCCGGCTGAGCACCGAGTTCATCGGGTTCACCGAGGACGGCGACGGGGTGAGCGCGGTGCTGCGGCATCGTGACAGCGGCCGGGAGTACGGTGTGCGCGCCCGGTACATGGTGGCGGCCGACGGCGCGGCCAGCGGGATACGTACGGCTTTGGGCATCGGCCGTACCGGCGAGGGGCTGCTCTCGACGCAGCGCAGCGTCCTGTTCCGCGCTCCTCTCGATGAGTATCTGGAGCGCGGTGTCGTCCAGTTCGAGATCCAGCAGCCGGACTTCCGGGCGTTCCTCGCCACGTACTCCGACGGCCGCTGGGTCCTCATGCTCGGCGACGACGTGGACCGCGACGAGGACGCGCAGCGGGAGCGGGTACGCAAGGCGATCGGACGCACCGACGTCCCCATCGAACTGATCACCACCGGCCGATGGGAGCTGGCGGCGCTGGTCGCCGACCGCTTCTCCTCCGGCCGGGTGTTCCTGGCCGGCGACGCCGCCCACCAGTTGCCGCCCAACCGCGGCGGGTTCGGCGCCAACACCGGCATCGAGGACGCGCACAACCTGGCCTGGAAGCTCGCCGCGGTCCTGTCCGGGCAGGCGGCGCCCGCGCTGCTGGACACCTATGACGCCGAACGCCGCCCGATCGCCGAACTGCGCCACGACCAGCTCTTCGCCCGCGCCGACTTCAAGGCCCATCTGAAGGCGCCGAAGCCGGACGTACCGATCCTCGATGACGTCGCCATCGAGCTGGGGCAGCTCTACCGCTCGGCCGCGATCCTCGGCGCGGGGCCGGATCTGCCGCCGGCACGGCGTCCGGACCAGTGGGCGGGGCAGCCCGGCACGCGGGCGCCGCACCTGCCCGTCATGGCCGACGGCGAAGAGCGATCGATCCTGGATCTGTTCCAGCGCGGCTGGGTGCTGCTGTCGGAGGACGACCGCTGGGCCGCCGCCTGCGAGAGCGGGCGACGCCTGGGCGTCCCGATCACCTTCGCGGGCATCGGCACCGACGCCAAGCCGATGAAGCCGGACGCCTTCCCGGCCGCCTACGGCATCACCGCCACGGGCGCCACGCTGGTCCGCCCCGATGGATACATCGCCTGGCGTACCGCCCATGCCCCCGCTGACCGCGCTCGCGCGTTGACAGCGGCGCTCGGCCACCTGACCGGGCTCGAACCATGATCGGGCAGGCTGGCGACGAACGCGTTCGTTAGGCTGTGATCCATGCCGCCACGCTCCAAAGCCCCGATCAGCCGCCGCGACCGGCCCGCCAAACCGGCCCTGACCCGCCAGGGGATCGTGGCCACGGCCGTGACCATCCTGCGCGCCGAGGGGCTGGCCAAGGTGACCATGCGGCGGCTGGCGAAGGAGCTGGACACCGGCCCCGCCTCGCTGTACGTCTACGTGGCCAACACCGACGAGCTGCACGCCGCCATGCTGGACGAACTGCTCGGCGAGGTCGATCTGGACGCCGCCGCCCACGGCGGCGACTGGCGCGAACGGCTGGCCGGAGTGCTCACCTCCTACACCTTCATGCTGTTCGCGCATCCGGAGCTGGCCCGAGCCGCCCTGGCCGCCCGGCCCAGCGGCGAACACTATCTGAGGCTGCTGGAGCGGCTGCTGTCGCTGCTCGACGAGGGCGGTGTGCCACCGGCGCAGGCGGCCTGGGGCGTGGACACGCTACTGCAGGCGGCCACCGCCACCGCGGCCGAGACATCGGCGCGCGCGCAGTCGCCGCACGCCGATCAGGAGTGGGACGCGCTGAGCGAGGCCCTGCACGGAGCCGACGAACGCACCCACCCGCACCTGCACGCCCTGGCCGCCCACCTTCTCGGCGGCACCCCGCAACAGCGTTTGTCGTGGCATTTCCGGATGCTCATCAACGGCATCGCCCACACCCCGGTCGGCGACCGAGCCGAGTACCGTCGTTGACGAAGTGGAAGGTGGTCCCGCCCCTGTTGACGTGTACGACGTGGTGGAGTTCACCGGCGACCGAGCGGCCGACGAAACGACCATGACCGCACAGCATCCAGAAGCGATACCGGCGATGCCGGGACTCCTCCGAGCGCTCGCGAGATTGGCGCTCGACGCCGATCGCCAGGTGGACATACTGAGCCGGGCGCGTATACCGGTGGACGAGCTGGCGCTGGAATACGACGACTTCCTACGGCTGCTCCGGCGGGACATCGAGGATGGCCTGGCGGTGGACCCGGACGTCCAAGGCCGGCTCAGAGAAATAGCTGAGATTCTGGAGCGGATCAGCGGCGAGGAGAACTCCGGCTACTGGACCGAGCAGGCGTTGCAAGAGTCTCAAGCCTGGGCCGATATCCGTGAGCGCGCACGAGCAACGCTGATGGCGATCGAGGTCACCATGGGAGAGCGTGCTCCACAGATCGTGGATTTCGACTGACGCCACGGGCCGGACGGGATGAGGTTCCGTCCGGCCCGTTCTGCCGGTCAGGGGGTCGGGGGGCCGTGGCCTGCGCCGGTGGTGTGGAGGGCTGTTGCGATCTCTTGGAGGTCGTCGGGGGTGAGGTGCAGGTCGGAGGCGTCCAGCCAGCCGTTGACCTGGGCCGGGGTGCGGGCGCCGGCGATGGCGGCGGTGACTCCGGGGAGGGCGGTGGTCCAGGCGATGGCGACCGCCGCGACGGAGGTGCCGTGGCGGTGGGCGAGGGGGCGCAGCGCGTCCTGGAGGGCGAGGTTGCGTTCCAGCCTGGGTGAACGGAACTCGGCGGCGCGGGACCGCCAGTCGTCGCCGGGCAGGGCGGCGGCGCGTTCGGCGGTGAACGTGCCGGACAGCAGCCCGGACGCCATCGGGCTGTAGACGATCACACCGGTGTCGTGCGCGGCGCACCAGGGGAGGACGTCGGCGGTGGCGTCCCGGTGGATGAGCGACAGGGGCGGTTGCAGGGAGGCGACGTGCCCGACCGCCTCGCAGCGTTCCAGCAGCTCGACGTCGAAGTTGGACACCCCGGCGTGCCGGACCTTCCCCGCCTCGACCAGTTCGAGCACCGCACCCCAGGACTCCTCGATCGGCGGCCCGTCCGGGTCCCGGGCGTGGATCTGGTACAGGTCGATTCGATCGACGCCCAGGCGGCGCAGCGAGTCGTCGCATTCGCGCCTGATCGATTCGGGGGTGAGGTCGTTGCTCTCGACGCCGTGCTCGTCCCAGACCAGGCCGCACTTGGTGAAGACCAGCGGCCGGTCGGCCGGCGGCAGGGCGGACAGGGCCCGGCCCACCACCTCCTCGGCGTGCCCGAACCCGTAGACGGCGGCGGTGTCGATCCAGTTGACACCGTGGGCGACGGCGTGGTGGATCGCGGCGATCGACTCGTCGTCGGACTGGACGCCCCAGCCCATCAGCCCCGGGCCGCCGGTGGCCCAGCTTCCGAAGCCGACCGTGGTGATCGCCATGCCGGTGCCGCCCAGCTCACGCGTGCGCACTCACGGCTCCTTTCTGTACGGCCGGGCCGCGTCGGGCGCGACGACCGGCAGGATGAGCCGCGACAGGTACGGCCCGGCGTGGTGGACGCTCTGCAGGGCGCTGGTCATCTCGGCCGACGTGCCAGGGAGTTCGCCGGTGTTGGGGTTGCGGTCGAAGTGCGGGAAGTTGCTGCTCGACACCTCCAGCCGGATGCGGTGGCCGGGCTGGAAGACGTTGCTGGTGGCCCCGAGGTCGATCCGGTACTCGACCACCTCGCCCGGCGTCAGCGGCCGGGGCTCGCTCGCCGAGTCGCGGTAGCGCGCCCGGATGATGCCGTCGGCGATGTTACGCGCGTAGCCGCAGGTGCCGACATCGACGAGCTTGGCCGTCCAGTCGGTGTCGGGCGCGGTGCTGGCGGCGTGCAGGACGACCGTGACCGGGCCGGTGACATCGAGGGGTTCGGTGAGCGGTTCGGAGGTGTAGACGAGGACGTCCGGGCGGGCCTCGATCGGGCGCTGGTCGTACACGCCGCCCTGGGTGTGGACGGGGTTGCAGCACAGCGCGCCGCCGAGGGTGGGCACGGGGTCGCGCGGGTTGTAGAGGAAAGTGTCCGGGGGCTGACCGGAGGACGGCTTCTCGCGGCGCAGCTCGCCGTCGCCGTGCAGCGTGTTCGCGCGACCGCCGCTGTGCAGGTGCCAGTCCTGGTACTCGGTGCCGGGCAGCGGCCAGGAGTCCGCCACCCGCCACTCGTCCGCGCCCATGGTGAACAGCAGTACGGGCGGTTCGCTGCCGATGCCGTCGTCACCGTCGCGCAGCCAGGTGTCGAACCACCGGAGCTGCATCCCGTCGGCGTCGATGGCGGAGCCGGTGGCCCGGCCGCCGAAGTTCCATTCGCCGACCGGGTTTCCGCTGAAGAGGCCGGCGTGCGGCCACGGCCCGACGAGCAGCCGCTGCCGGTCGCGCACGGAGGCGGGGCCCTGCCCGCGCATGCCGGCGAAGTTGGCGAGCGTGCCGCCGAGGAAGGTGTCGTACCAGCCGCCCAGGTTGAACGCGGCGACGTTGATCCCGGAGTAGGCCCGTGAGACGTCGAGCCGTTCCCAGTACTCGTCGTAGCGGGGGTGGGACAGCCATTCCCGGTAGTAGGGGGCGATGGCGTCCAGGTACGGGTGGTCGCCGAGGGGCAGGGCGGCCGCCGTGGCGGGCAGCCGGTCGGCGGCGTCGGTCAGCGCGGCGCGGATCCCGGCGGGGACGGACGGGTCGCGGGCGGCGTTGTGGGCGGCCAGCGAGAGCGTCCAGCCCAGGCTGAAGCTGAGCTGGAACGCCCCGCCCCGGTACACCCAGCCGTGGTGGTAGCTCGACGCGGTGACGTTGGGCGCGATGGCCTTGAGCGCCGGGTGTCCCGACATCGCCGCCTGCCACTGGGTGACACCGTCGTAGGAGCCCCCGAACATGCCGACGTTGCCGTCGCACCAGGGCTGGGCGGCGATCCAGTCGATGGAGTCGTAGCCGTCCTCGCGCTCGTTGACGAAGGGGGTGAACCCGCCTTCGGACGCGCCGCGCCCCCGGACGTCCTGCATGACGACGGCGTACCCGGCAGAGGCGGCGCGCAGCGCGAACGTGCCGTACATGCCAAGGCTCGTGCGGTCGTACGGGGTACGGAAGACGAGGGCGGGGCACCGCTGCCCGGCCGGCCGGTACACGTCCGCGCGCAGGATCGCGCCGTCGCGCATGGGGACCGCGAGCATGCGGTCCACGATGATCGACTCAGACATCGGCGGCCAGCCAGCGGTCGATGACGTTGCGGGTGACGCGGGAGATCCCGTTGTCGTAGCCGTTCGCGGAAAGCCCGCTGCTGTAGGAGATGGAGCCGGTGGAGAAGACCGAGCCGCCGCCGCGCGTGCGGAAGTACACCATGTCGGAGCGGACACGGGGGTTCTCCGTCGCGCCCTGGCCGGGGTTGGTGCCCTCCAGCTCCTCGATCACGTACTGGTAGCCGTCGCCGAGCCCTTCCGAGGTGGCGATGACGAGCGCGTCCGGCGGGCTGCCGAGCGCGGGGTCGTAGCGGTCGATCTCGTTGCCCACGGCCCCGCCGCCGGCCAGGGCGGCATCGCCGAACACCTCCGGCACGCCGTCGAGCAGCGTCCGCGCCACCTCGCCGTCGTGGTCGGGGCCGGCGCGGTACCGTCCGGACGGGCCGCCGCCCTGCGCGCTGAACCCGACCCCGAACAGCTTCTGGGGCGGGCGGTTGCGGCCCGCCCACAGCCCGCCGCGCTCGCCGGTGGTCGCGTGGTGCTCCTCGCCGGGCCGGACCTGCCAGCTACGGGTGCCGGTCAGGCCGCGGCGCAGCTCCATCACGTGCGGCAGCTCGGGCTGCGGCTGGACGGCGACGCCGACGCGATGGCCGGGCTGGAGGACGTCGTGGGACGGCACCTGGTCCGCTTCGGCGCGAAGGACGAGCTGGTCGTCCGCTGGGTCCGCGCCGACAGCACCCCCGGCACCGAGCAGGGTGTCCGCCCGGTGCCGGGGGACTGACCAGCGGCGGTTATGCGTCCGGGAGGATCAGGGCGTACTTCACCGGGTCGTCGTCCGGCACGGACGACCATGAGCTCTCCGGGTCCACCCGGCCCCTGTCGAGCCAGTACGGGGCCAGCAGTTCCCGCAGCCGGTCGGCGCCGACCCGCTCCAGCAGCTGAAACGCCCCCAGGTCGTCCCCGATCTGCTCGGTCGTGCGCGCGCCGATCACGACCGAGCACAGGTCGTCGTTGGTGAGCACGTACGCCAGGCAGAGCTGCGCCAGGGTGCCCCCCCAGTTCCCCGGCCAGCGCCCGCAGCCCCGGCCTGGCCTCCTCGACGAGGCCGTGGATGTCGCCCGGGTCGTTGCCCGTGGGCCGCCGCCGGGGATTGCCGAGCAGGAAACCGCCCTCCAGCGCGTCGGACGCCTGCACCTTCAGCCCGTGGTCGGCGATGACACCGCGGAACGGCTCGCCCTCGGCGATCGAGCGGCGCACCACGTTGTACTTGAGCTGAGCGAGCGCCGGCGGGACCAGCCCCGCCTTCTCCGCCGCCGCCACGACCTTCCGGATCTCGGTGGCCGACCAGTTGTTGACGCCCCAGTGGCGCACCCGCCCGCTCGCGACGAGCGCCGCCGCGCCCTCGGCGATCACCTCGTACGGCACGTGCTCGCCGACCAGGTCGCCGAACACCACGATCTCCGCGTGGTCGGTGCCGATGCGGAACACGGCCTGGTCGAACTGGGCGACGATGTCCTCGGCGCTGCCGCTGCGCTCCACCCAGCTCTTCACCTGGAGCACGTAGTCGTCCCGCGCGACGCCGGCGGCCTGGACGGCGCGGCCGAAGATGACGTCGGTGGGCGAGCCGACCTGGCCGGGCCGCATGGCGCTGTAGACGCCGACGTCGAAGTACGACGCCCCGGCGTCCACCGCGGCTCTGATGACGTTGACGGTCTCCTCGAACGGCGTGCGGTCCCAGGTGTGCCAGGACCCCACGGTCAGGGCGGGGACCTGGAAGCCGTCGCGGCCGAGCGGACGGGTGAACACGTTGGTCATGTCGTGCCCTTCTTTGGTCGGCGGTCAGACTGAACCTTTTTCAACCGGTCCATTGGACCAGGTCAGGGGTGCCTCCGTCGGGCTCGGACCGGGCCTGGTGCCCTGGCAGGACGCCTGGTCATGCGGATACGGCATCTCGCCTACCAGCTCTGACCAGCGAACCTGAGGTTGAAAAAGGTTCACTGTTTCGGGGATCAGACTGTTTCGGCGATCAGGGCGCGCGGGCTGCCCGGCAGTTCGCGTGTCTCCAGCCATCGCCAGCCGGTCTCGGCCAGCCAGCCGCGCGCCTCGTCCTCGGGGTGGACGACGGTCCCGTCCACGACCAGGTACTCCCCGGCCAGCAGGGGGTCGAGCCCGCGCCCGTCCGCGGCGTCCAGGAAGAAGTCGACGAGCAGCAGCCTGCCGCCGGGCTCCACGATCTCCCGCGCGCGGCGCAGGAAGGCGCGGTTGTCGTCGGCGTCGAAGCGGTGGGCGACGTGCTCCAGGAGCACCAGGTCGTACCGGCCGGGAACCGGGTCGGTGCGCGGGTCGGCGGTGTGGAAAGCGACGCGGTCGCGGTAGCGCTCGTCCACGCTGCTCGGGTCCGGCGGGTCCGGCGCCACGAAGACCGCGTGCAGCCGGGGGTTGCGGGCCGCCGCCTGGACGACGAACTCCACGGACAGGCCCGCGAGATCGGCGACGCGCGTGTGCGCGCCGAAGTCGTAGTGCTCGGCCAGCATCAGCGCGTGCAGCGCGTTGTAGGCGGTGACCCCGTCGCGAAAGACGTCCTCCCCCACGGGGGCGGAGGTGTCGAACGGCGAGGGCGCCGCCGCGCGCACGGAGTCGGTGTACGAACGCCAGTGCGGGTAGCTCACCTGGTCCCAGAAGGTGAGGAAGGCCCGCAGGTCCGGGGCGCCCTCGCGGCCCGTCAGGTAGGCGTCGGCCGCCGCCTCGTTCCGGTACCGGCCTCCGTCGAAGGCCAGCAGGCCCAGACCGGCCATGGCGTCGGCGAGGATCCGCGCGGACCGCTCCGGTATCCCGGTCCGGCCCGCCAGCTCGGCCGGGGTCAGGGGGCCGTCGGCCAGGGCGGCGAAGACGCCGACCTCGCCGGCGGCGAAGAGCTGTTTGGCCGCCATGAAACCGGTGGCGACGTTGACGATGGGACTGGGGTCGGCGGCGGTCGCCGTCGTGTGGGAGGACATCGGGGACTCCTCGGCGAAATCGCGGCGGGCGGAGAACATCACAAGTCGTATGCAATGTGGTAGGAGGCCAGGCCCGCCGGCAAGGCACCGGCGTCACCTGATGTGTCACTGAGATCCGTCCGCCGCACCACCGGCCGGAAATCAGCTGGGAAACGTGGCCGATATCCATGGCATTCCGTTAGGAATGACATTTGGGCGGCGCTCATTGACATCTGACCGGCATTGCTGACATATACGATTGCGATGCTTCCTGGGCACCCCCTACCTGGTTGGACGGCGTCCCACTCTCTTCCCCGGCGCAGCAAGGGAAAGGGGCTTTCAATGAGCCGCGTGAGCGACGACCAGTCCGCCGGGCCCGTACCGGCGCGGCATCACCGCCGCCGGCTGCTCGTGATGGGCGCCCTGTCGACGTTCGGCCCGCTGTCGATCGACCTGTACCTGCCCGCGCTGCCCGAACTGGCCCGTCAGCTCGACGCCTCCGACAGCGCCGCGCAGTGGAGCATCTCGACGTGCCTGATCGGCCTGGCGGCCGGGCAGCTCTTCATCGGGCCGCTCAGCGACCGGATCGGGCGCAAGCGCCCGCTGTTCGTCGGCGTGGCCACGTACGCGGTGGTGTCGCTGCTGTGCGCCGCCGCTCCCTCGATCGCGGCACTGAACATCCTGCGTCTCGTGCAGGGGCTGGCCGGGTCGGCCGGCATGGTGATCGTCGGGGCGATGGTCCGTGACATGTACGAGGGGCAGCGGATGGCGCGCATCCTGTCCCTGCTGATGCTCGTCGGCGGGGTCGCGCCCATCGTGGCGCCGGTGCTGGGCGGGCAACTGCTGTACGTCACGGACTGGCGCGGGATCTTCGTCACGCTCGGCGCGATCTCGGTGCTGCTGCTGGTCGCGGTGACCGCCCTGCCGGAGACGCTCAAACCGGAACTGCGGCACGTCGGCGGGCTGCGGCGGGTCCGCGTGGGCTTCACCTCCGTGGTGCGCGACCGGGTGTTCGTCGGCTGCGCGCTCGGGTCGAGCGTCGGCGGGGCGGCGCTGTTCATCTACATCTCGGTCAGCGCGTTCGTGCTCGAAGGCGGCTACGGCGTGAGCGCGCAGACGTTCTCGTTCATCTTCGGCGTCAACTCGGTGGGCCTGGTGCTGAGCGGGTACGTGAACGCGGTGCTGCTGCGCCGGCTGAAGCCGGAACCGCTGCTGGCCGGGGGCGCGCTGGTGGCCGTGGTCGCGAGCGTGTTCTGCCTGGCCGCCGCGGTACTGCGGGCGCCGTTGGCGGTGTTCCTGCCCGCGCTGTTCCTGACGGTCGCGACGGGCGGGCTGGCCTCGCCCAACGCGACGGCGCTGGCGCTCGCCCGGCACTCCGCCAACGCGGGGACGGCGGCGGCGCTGCTCGGCAGCAGCGGCTTCCTGCTCGGGGCGCTGCTCGCCCCGGCCGCCTCGATCGGCGGCGCGAGCGCCGTCGCCATGACCTGCGGGATGGCGGCCACCCGCGCGGCGGCCTGGGCCGCGTACCGGTTCGTCGCGCTCCCAGGCCGCCGCCGGACCCCGGCGGACGACGTCGCGGAGCCGGCCCCGCTCGATGTCGAACACCGTCGCGCCGGGCCTTAGGAGGCGTCGGAGAGAGCGCAGGGGACGACGTCGCGGCTGAGCCGGTACTCCCGGGGGGCGAGGCCGTAGCTCGTCTTGAACACCCTGCTGAAGTGCGCGGCGTCGGCGAAGCCCCAGCGCGCGCCGATGGCGCTGACGGCGACCTCGCGCGAGCCGGGGTCGAGCAGGTCGCGGCGGCACTGCTCCAGGCGGCGCTCGCGGATGTACCGTCCCACCGACATGCCCTCGGCGCGGAACAGCTTGTGCAGGTAGCCGGTGGACACGTAGCAGGCCGCGGCGATCGCCTCGGGCCCGAGGGCGGGGTCGTCGAGGTGCCGCGCGATGAACATCTTGGCCCGGGTGAGCAGCATGCGCATCGAGTCGGAGGCGTCGGCGCACTCGCCCAGCAGGGAGGCGTACAGGGTGCCGATCAGGTCGACGACGTTGTCCGCGAGCCGCATCGGGTGGGAGTCGCCGACCTCGTCGATGTGGCCGGCCAGGTTCACCAGCATGGGCGAGACCACGCCGCCGAGCCCCCGCCCGCCGAACACCCGCCGGGCGGTGACCTCGCGGATCGCGTCGCCCGGCAGGCGCAGCTCGCGGTGCGGGAACATGACCATGATCACCCGGCAGGTGCCGTCGAAGGTGACCTGGTACGGGCGGCTCGTGTCGTAGATCGCGATGTCGCCGGGCAGCAGCGGGGCCTCCCGCCCGTCCTGGGCGATCCGCACGCGCCCGCTGGTGGGGAGGCTCAGCTTGTAGAACCCGGCCTCGTCGGAGCGTCTGATGTGCTGCTCGGTACGCTCGGCGCGGTGCGGGGCCGCGGTCACCTCGGTGACCATCACGGTGCCCAGCATCTCGCCGGAGATCTCGCCGGCGAAGCCGCCGGGGCCACGGAACTCGAAGTCAAGGGGGACGAAGGACCGGGACACCGTGTGCCGCCAGAGTTCCTCGCGCTCCCGAATCGCCACATCGGTCGTCCGGACCAGAACGCCCATGGCCCGCACCTCCGTACCGAACGGTGCTCAGGCACGGCCGACATGCCGTACCAATTCATATATGAAATCATAGGCGACTGCCGCGCGACAGCCCCTGACGTGGGCGCGGCGTGTCAGGGATCCACGGCCGTGTAGCGATGCAGGTCGGCCGCGCCGGTGGACGGGGTGCCGGGGAGAGGGGATCCGGAGCCGGCGCGGAGGCCGTCCAGCACGATCTCCACCATCCGGCGCACGGCCTGATCGCCGGGCATGTTCGGCGGCGTGTAGACGTGCAGGGTCATGAGCATGGCGACGTCCAGGGGGCCGGCGTCCGGGCGCATCGCCCCTTCGGCCTGGGCGCGCGCGGTCAGGTCCAGGACCGCGGCGATCACTCGCCGGCGCATCTCGTCCAGGTGCGGGCCGGTGCGCATCTGCGGGTACAGGCGGGGGTCGAGTTCGGCCGCCAGTTCGCCGAAGCGCAGTTCGGCGCAGGAGCGCAGGAAGCGGCACAACGCGTGCCAGGCGTCGGGCTCCTCGTCGCGGGCGGTCTCGATCAGGCCGACCAGGCTGCGCAGGGTGTCCTCCGCGACGGCGCGCAGCAGGGCGTCGCGGTCGGGGAAGCGGCGGTAGAGCGTGCCGATGCCCACACCCGCGCGGCGGGCCACCTCGTCCAGCGGCACGTCGACGCCCTGCTCAAGGAACAGGTGCTGGGCGGCCGTGACGATCAGGTCCCGGTTGCGACGGGCGTCGGCGCGCAGCCGCGGTGTCGTACCTGGCACTTCTCGGCCGCCTCCTCGAACTGGACGATTCTTCTCCGCTTAGGTTACAGTCAGCGAAGCGGAGAAAATTCATCCGGTTATGGGGTGTGTCGTGGGCGAGCAGCGGACTGCGCTGATCTCCGGTGCCGGCGTCGGCGGGCCGACACTGGCGTACTGGCTGGCCAGGTACGGCTTCCGGGTCACCGTCGTCGAGCGGGCCCGGGAGCCGCGCTCCAGCGGGAACCCGGTGGACGTCAAGGGCCCGGCCGTCGGGATCGCCCGGCGGATGGGCGTCCTGCCCCGGTTGCGCGAGGCCGCCACCGGCAACACCGGGGTCACCTTCGTCGACGCGAACGGCAGGCGGACCGGCCGGCTGGACATGCGCGCCGTCCAGCGGCCGGGCGAGATCGAGCTGCCGCGCGGCGACCTGGCCGCCATCCTGTTCGAGGCGGGCCGGGAGCAGGCCGAGTTCGTCTTCGACGACTCCATCGCCTCGCTCGGGCAGGACGAGCGCGGGGTCGAGGTCGCCTTCGAGAGCGGCACGGCACGCCGCTTCGACCTGGTGATCGGGGCCGACGGGCTGCACTCGGTGACCCGGCGGCTGACGTTCGGCACCGGCCTCGTCCACCACATGGGCCTGTACGTCGCCACGATGCCGCTCGGCGGCGGGCCCGGCCAGGGCAGCAGGGACATTCTCCTGCACAACGTGCCGGGCAAGGCCGTCGCCGTTTGTCCCGTTCCTGGTGGTGAGGGGGCGTTCTTTCTCTATCGCGCCCCGGCCGAACCCGGCTTCGACCACCGCGACACCGGCCTGCACAAGCGGATGCTGGCGCGCGCGTTCGCCGGGGTGTCCTGGCGGGCTCCGGAGCTGCTGGAGCGGGTCGGCAGCGCCGCGGACCTGTACTTCGACTCGGTGAGCCGGGTGGCCCTGCCGCGCTGGTGGCAGGGGCGGGTGGCGTTGCTCGGCGACGCGGCGTCGTGCGCGTCGCTGTTCGGTGACGGCTCGACCCTGGCCATGGCGGGGGCGTACACGCTGGCCGGGGAACTGGCCGCGAGCCCGGACGACCCTCGGGCGGCGTTCCAGCGCTACGAGAGCGGGCACCGGCGCCTGGCGGATCCCAAGCAGCGCGGCGTCCGCCTGGCCGCGGGGCTCCTGGTGCCCGCGACCCGGCACGGCATCTTGGCGCGGAACCTGGCCCTCCGGATGTGGCCTGCCGTCTCGGCCATCACGGGTCACCTTCGCCCTTCTCCTTCTCCATAGGGTCCGCGGGGTCCAAGGGGTCCATGGAGTCCATGGGGAAGAAGATCGGGCTGATCATGTACGGCCTGCGCCCCTCCCCCGGCCCGTTCCCGGCGCGCGCTCCGAACATCTCCCGCAGCTCATCCGCCATCTGCGCCATCTCCTCCGGGCGCAGCCACAGCGTCCCCTGCCGATACCCCACCTGATCCGTGGCCGGATCGGCTCCGGGACGTTCGAGATAGGCGTTGAACTCGGCGAGCAGAGCCGCCATGGCCGCCGCGAACCCGTGGCGGTGGTCCTGGAGCGACATCGCCTTGGCCGTGCCGGGATCGATCTGGGCGGCGTCGCGCCGGAGCCGGTAATACCGCTCGATCATGCCGCGCACCCGCTGCTCGTCGGCGACTTCCAGCAGTCCGGCGTCGGCGAGCAGGCCGACGTGCCGGTACAGGGTGGTCTTGGGTACGTCGGGCAGGCTCTCGCACAGGTCGGACGTCGTGCGGGTGCGCCCGCCCGACAGCGCCCACATGATGCGCAGCCGGACCGGATGCAAGATCAACTCCAGGGTGTCCACTCAGCAATGTTCCCATATCTGATACTTTTCCCAAAGTTGGGACTATTCAGGAAGAGGCACCGATGACCACGCACCCGGCCACGACACCGCCCCGGCTCAGCGACAGGGCGGTGATCCCGCTGCGCACGCTGGACCCGGCCGCCGCGCCGGACGACCTGGAATGGCTGGACGACGCGATCGGTGACGCGCGGATCGTGGCGATCGGCGAGAGCGCGCACTACAACCGCGAGTTCTTTCTGTTGCGCCACCGCGTCCTGCGCCACCTCACCGAGCGGCACGGCTTCGGCGCGTACGCGATGGAGACCGGATTCACCGAGGGCTGGAGGGCCGACGCGTGGGTCCGTGGCGGTGAGGACCGGCTGGACGAGGTCATGGCGTACGGCCTGACGTCCCTGATGGGCCTGTGGCGGGAGATGGGCGCGCACCTGGCGTGGATGCGCAGGCACAACGGCTCCGCCGCGCGGCCCGTCGGCTTCTACGGCATCGACCTGGGCGGCCAGAACGCCTCCGTGCTCCCCGCCCTCGACGCCGTCCTCGCCTACCTCGCCCGAGCCGATCCCGACTTCCGGTTCGACCCGGCCCTCCGCGAGACCGCCGCGGCCGCCGCGGCGACGTCCGCGTTCGGCATCCCCACGGCCCTGGCCGCCTACGCCGGCCTCCCCGCCGCGTCGAAGGACGCGCTGACCGCGGGCCTCGCCGGTCTCGCCGCGCGCATGCGGGGCCGCCGGTCGGAGTACGTGCGGCGCACCACCGCCGAGGGGTTCGAGCGGGCGCTGCGGTCCATGCACCTGGCGCTCACCCTGGACTCGGTCGTCCGCGACATGGTCCGCGGCGACCAGCAGAGCGTGCTGTTCAACCGCGACGCCGAGATCGCCGACACGGTCGAATGGATTCTGCAACGCCAGGAAAGGATCGTTCTGGCCGCCCACAACGGCCACATCCAGCGCCAGCGTGCCGTACTCCCCGGCATGGACCCGGTCACCCCGCTGGGCGTCCACCTGGCCGACCGGCTGGGCGAGGACTACCTGATCATCGGCACCACCTCCGGGACCGGCCGCATGCTCAACCCCGACCCCGTGGCCTTCCAGTCCGGCACCCTCTTCGCCCCGATGCGGGCCCCGGAGCCGGGCAGCCTCGACGCCCTCATGCACGCGAGCCACGACGGCCCCTTCGCCACCGACCTGCGACGACTGTCACCGGCCGACGCGGACGCCGTCCGAGCCGCCACCGTGCAACGCGCCGGCCTGGGCGAGTACTACGCCCCCACGAGCGCGCTGGACGCCTACGACCTCATCGTCCACCTGCCCGAGGTCACCGCCGCCACCCCCGACGATGCCGCGATCGGCTGCTCCCCGCCGGAGGTACGCGAGGTGTTCTAGGTTCGGCTCGGACGTCCATGGCGCACCAGCAGCGCCAGCGGCCGGGTGGGCTCCCACTCCCCGGCCACCCCCCGCGGGACCATGGGCCGGCCGGACATGTCGAGAGTGTCGTGCGCCGGCAGGGCCCATGGCCGGCCGAGCCTTTCATCCTCCCCGTCCGCCCGGACGAACAACCGGCCGCGGGCGTCGATCACGAGATCCCCCGGCTGCCACCGTTCCGGCCCAGGCGGATCGTCGGACCCGCCCTTCTTCCTCCCCTTGCCGCCACCCCCCGCGATGATCATGATCAGACCCGGGATGAGGAAGATCCCCGCGAGCAGCCGCCGGGCGTTCTGGTCGGCGGGGCACTGGAAGTAGCCGTCCGGCACGAACGCGCTTCCACAGGTGTTGTCACCGTTGTGCGGAATGGGGGACAGGCCGATGAACAGCCCCACGACGGTCGCGGCGAAGCCCAGCGTACGCGGTAATCGCTCCCTGCTCATGTCCCTCCCAAGGCGTCACATGACACGAGTCTCCTTCCCCCACCCCCTCCTGGCAAGATCACCGCCCAAGGCCATCGACGTACGGGCGGTGACACGGACACCGGTTCCCCGCCGGTCACCTTCGGGCCGTTCCACGTACGTGGGCGGATTGTCGAACACCCCGTAGCGGATCACGCAGACGGCGTACGCACCGAGCACCGCCCCCGCCTGCTCGGGCGTCATGGTGACCGGAACATCGGCCCCCTACCCCTCAAACCACGCAATGCCCCCATCGACCCCCACGAACGCCACATCAAACGGCCCCCGCTCCCGCGCCGCCCCCGAAGCCACTACCGGATAAGTACAGATATCACAAAAGCCCTATGGCACGCCTTACAAGGACATAAGGCTTAGACCGGCGCTAATGTTCCACCACACCACGCCAATCGCCGGAACATCATTCCCGCCGTCCCGGATCTCGTCCCACCTTTCGGAATAAGCCGGACAATGCACCACATACCTGCACGCTAATGGCTATTCTCACCTGGCTCTCAGATATTCCAGGGTGTAGCTTCTAACAGCTTCACATCGATGACTCAAGGCGCTTAATCCGTGATAAATGATCAAATCCCCGCCAGGTGGCCCGTTGGCACCCTCATGGACAGACTCAGCCCGGAGGAGCGGGCGGAGCTCCTGGCTCTCGCGCCGTCGTCCCCGCGGCAGACCGGCGAAGCACTCATCCACCAAGGAGATCCAGAGAGGTCCGAGGTCTTTCTCCTGAGGTCCATCCCAGGTCAGCGGCTCACTGCGTGCGTGAAGGTGATGGCCTACCTGGAATCGGGCGGGGCGGCCATGCTGGGCATTCGCGTGAGCGGCGATGTGGTCGGCGAACTGGCGGCTCTGCGCAGGCAGCCGAGATCGGCCATGGTGACCGCGTGCAGTCCGATGTTGGTGCACGTCATACGGGCACAGGCGTTCACCGACTTCCTCGATCGCCACCCGGCCGCATGGAATGCACTGGCCAGGATGATCGCCGACCGGCTCGACTGGGCCAACCGGAGAAGGACCGACTTCGCCCAGTTCAGCGTGCCGGTGCGGGTCGCGAAGGTGCTCGTGGAGATCTCCGATCGGCACGGGGTCGACAGAGCCGACGGCAAGCGGTACCTCGGGGTCGATCTCACCCACGAGGAGATCGCCAATCTCGTCGGGGCCAGAAAGGACGCCGTCTTCAAAGCCATCCGACGCTTCAAGGAACTTGAGCTCATCGACCCCGGTCACCGCCGGAAGATCATCGTCGACCCGACCGGCCTGACTAATTTTCGCTGAAGCGTACCGGTACGTCTTGAGGCGACGCGATCTTCGCCAGACTCTATCCCCGTCGATCTCCCCGACCACGCTGATCGATCGTTATCCCAACCACAAGGTGACATGATGCTTGATTCTGATTTCAGCCGCCGCCTGGTCGTGGCGGTCGATGCGGAAGGATACGGCCGCGGCGACGACCTGCGGCACGACTCGATCCAGTCGGGTCTTGCCCAGGTCATGGACCGCGGCGCACGAGAGGCGGGCCTGCGCCGCGAGACCTGGGCCCGCCAGGAAGCCGGCGACGGCGAGGTCATCGTCCTCCCGCAGGGGGAGCCCGAGCTCCGGGTCATCGACGACCTGGTGCACCGCGTGCGCAAGGCGCTCCACGACCACAACCGCGAACGCCGGGACGACGCCCGCCTGCGGATACGCATCGCCATCGGCCACGGGGTCGTGAAACGTGGCGCGATGGGCTTCGTCGGCCAGGTCGTCGTGACCACCTGCCGGCTGCGCGACGCGGAGGCCGCCCGTACCGCCCTGAAGATGAACCCGCGCGCCGACCTGGTGCTGGTCCTCACCGATCGGCTCTACGAGGAAGTCGTCCGGCAGCTCCACACCTCTTACCGGCCAGAGTCCTTCACCCGGCTGGAAGTGCCGACCAAGGAACGCACCGAAGTCGCCTGGATGTGGATCCCCTCAGAAGACCTGGGTCAGAAAGGAACTCTCGACATGGACAATCTGCCTGAGGTCGCCGACACCCTGTGGGCGCTGATCGCCGGTGGCGCCCTCGAACGTCTGGGCGCCTACGGCACCGAGACCGGCCTCGGTGGTGCCCGAAAGCTGTTCGCGAAGATCAAGGAGTTCCGGTCCGAGCAGGGGCGACCAGCCGCCCCGGAGTCGCGCGACGACCTGCTGCGGTCCCTGGAAGAGCTGGTGCGTGTCGACGCCGCCGTGAAGCAGTTCGCGCAGCAGTTCAACGCCGACCAGATGACCGTCAACCTGATCAGCGCCCCCATTTCCGGGGAGGAGATCAACTTTGGCATCCGAAACTGACTCACCGGGCGAAGGGGTACTGATCGGCGAGGAGGCCACGCCGGTCGATCTGACCGACCAGGCCGAGGCGACGGACGAGATCTTCGCGCAGGTCTCCCAGGTCCAGACCGTCATCAACCACATCCACGGCGACATCGGAGGAGCCTCTTTCGGCATCTCGGGTTCCCGCCCCAAGTCTCGCCGCACGTCCGGCCCCGTATCCCAGTACGAGATGGAGGAGGCTCGCGCCTGCTTCGCGCGCCACGCCGGCTACGAGGCCGCCGCCGAACGCTTGGGGAACGGCAACATCGTGGCCTTGATCGGGAAGACCGGCACGGGCCGCCGGACGGCGGCGCTCAATCTGCTTCATGACTTCGTCGGCGCGCGGCGCGACGTGGTGGAGCTCAGCCCGGTGCACACACTGGAAAGGCTGGCCGCCCGCGAATACCGGAAGGCCCACGGCTATCTGTTGTGCGACTGGCCCAAGGACGACGTTGACGGGAGCATCGCCGACTTTCACGTACGCGAGATCAGGCGCCGCGTCCGCGATGCCGAGGCTTACCTGGTGATCACGGGGACGGCCACCTCACTGCCAGAAGGAGACCAGGTTTCCTGGCTACCGCCCCCGGCCTGCGAAGTCCTGCGGGCTCACCGGGTGGCGCCTGAGGTCGCCGACGAGGCGGCCGCCCAGATCACCACCGACCATGCCATGGCCGACGTGGTGAGGCTGGCGCGCGAGCTGGCCTCAGGGGTTCCGTTGGACAAGGCGCTCGGCTGGCTGGAGGCCGCCGGGCGGCGCGACGTGGTCACCTGGTTCGATGGCGAGCGTACTCGCGGTGAGCTGTTCGAGATGGCCGCCATGGCCTTCACCGCCGGCCTCCCCGAGAACGGCTTCGAGTCGCTGCTCGCCCGGCTGGAGTCCATCGCCGGTATCGGCGGGGAACCGGATGTCATCTCGGCGGATGATCCGATGCCGAGCCGCCGCCTGCTCCGGGTGAAGGAAGGCTCGCTTTTCAGCCTGTCGCCGCAACGCAGGCTGGAGTTCAAGGTCCCGAGTCACCGAACACACGTGATGCGGGAGCTGTACCAGCGACACGGCATGCGGCTGTGGGATCCGGTCACCGAATGGCTCAATGAGTGCGCCGCACTACGCGATCCGAGCGTGCAGGCGGAGATCGCCAGGGGTGTGGCGGTTCTGGCCTCCGTCGCGGGCTACTCGCACGTGGAAGGCACTTTTCTCACTCCATGGGCCCGCGGCAGGGGCGTCATGCGCAGTCAGGCCACCGCCGCGATGGCCATCTCATGGCTGTGCCTGGACGAGACGACCCGTCCGGAGGTTCTGCGTACGGTCACCTCGTGGACGCTGGCCTCCGCCGCCCGACCCAAGTTCACCGCCGCCCTCGCCTGGTCCGGTGAGCTGGGGATCCGGTTCCCATCGGAGGCGGCCCGGATGCTCTGGTTGCAGGTCAGGGACAGCGAGAAGCCCGTCCGGCACGCGGAGATCGCACTGGCCCGCCTGTTCGCGACGCTGACGGAGGCCGCCGGCAACGCACTCCCGTTGCTCGACCTGTTCGCGCGCAAGATCGGCAACGACCGGCGGGTCGGCCGTGCGATCGACCCGCTGATTCGGGCGATCTTGAGCGTGCTGTCGGCTCACGCGGACGGTACCGGGATCCCCACGGTCACCGTTCACCTGCGCAACTGCCCCGAATCGGCCACCCTCCTCGCCGAACTGTGGTCGGCGGTCCTGGTCAAGCGCCCTCACCGAAAGGAAGCTCTGGCCGCCCTGTACGACGCCGTCTGCGCCTTCGACGGGCGCGATACCGGTGACCGCGACCTTGTCCGCGCCCTGCTCGCAGGGCTCGTCGAGGCGCTCCCCGCGAAGGAACGTCCGCTGCTGGCCCATGACCTGCGGCGTTACGCCATCGCCCGAAACACCGACCAGAACCGGCTGGAACTTCTCCTGTCACTGCTCCGGATCTTCTTGAGCCCCGCTGTCCTGTCCCTCGACACCATTGGAAAGCGTCCATGAGCTACCCGGTGATCAGCCAGATTCCGCTAGAGCCCGTCACCAAGCAGGGGTTCCTGAGCAAACCCCGGCGCCTGATCTCCAGCCTGCCCCGCCAGCTCCCGCACCAGCGGCTCGTCTTCGGGTACGACGGCACGTTCGTGCTGGGCGATCGGCGGCTGCGCGGCGACGAGCCGCACGTGCTGTACGGGGAGAGCGTCAGCGTCGTGGACATGTCCAAGGACCACTCGACCACGATCAACGTACCGATCAACTCCTCCGGCGCCCACGACTTCACGATCGCCGTACAGTTCCGCTGCACGGTCGAGGAGCCGATCGAGGTGGTGCGCGCCGGCCTGACCGACGTCACCGAGCACCTGGTCACCTACATCCGGGCTTACCACAAGCTCTTCGAACTCGGCCGAAGTCACGGGCTGGACGAGGTCCACGACTTGTGGACGGTGGTGCATGCCCAGGTGAAGGCGTACGCGACCCTGGTGCCGTGCGCGCTGCCCGGTATGACGGCCGGGTTCGCCGGCCTCGACGTACACGCCCCCGACGAGATCGCCCAGGGGCGGCGGCACTACGAGACCAGCCTGCACAACATCCAGGGCGAACACGGCCTTCGCGACGCCAGACGCAAGCTCGACCGCGACTTCGAACTCGATGAGCAGGATTACCTGCAGGTCAAGGGCCACAGCGCCAATGACTTCGCCCGGCAGGAGGCGGCCCTCGACCGGGATCAGCACATCACCGGAGCCGCCGAGTACAAGGACTTCCTGAGCAGCGGTCCCGGTGCCGCCGACAGTCTGTACGTCACCGTTCCCGGTCTCAACGGCCAGCAGATCGCCGACCGATACGCCGCCCTGGCCGACCGCGAACACAGCGCCGCCCAGCGCAAGATCCAGAGCGAGTACGAGTTGCAGGTCGTTCAGGCTCGCGCCAGGGCCGACGTCGTCCGGGCGGCCATCGACCAGGGCCTGTTCAACGAGACGGCCGGCAAGGAACTGCTCGCCACCTTTGATGAAGTCGAGCCGGAAGAGCACGTGAAGGAACTCGAAGGACCCGCTTATGAGCCCCGGCCCGAGGTGACGGCGGGCGACGCCGACGACGACTTCTTCATGGAGGAGGACGTCCGTGGTTGACATGCTCCACAGATCCACGGCGACCGAGCAGCATGGACGCCGCCCCCGGCACCGGGGCCGGCTCACTCCCGGGATGGTCCTCCGCTGGTTCGCCGGGGTCGACGAGAAGATCCTCGCCAGTGTTCCCCAGGAACGTTCTCGTTACAGCAGCCTCGGCGGAATCGTGGTGAGTACCGCGCTCATCGCGGGCTCCTCCGTACTGTCCGCGCTGACACTGCTCTCGCAGGTGCCCCCGCTCTTGCTGGTGCCGGTGGCTGTGCTGTGGGGTCTGATCATCGCCAATCTCGACCGATTCCTGATCTACAGCCTGCACGGCGACAAGGACGGCTGGTCCCGCTGGGGCAACGTACTGATCCGGCTCGCCCTCGCCGTCGTCATCGGCGTCCTCATCGCCGAGCCGCTGACCCTGAAGCTCTTTCAGGAGCGGCTCGACCGGCAGATCATGCTGGAACGCGACCAGGCGATCAGCTTGACGGAGAGCCGGTACAAGCAGTGCAACCCGCTCAAGGGGCCGGCTCCTTCGGGTGTCGACTGTACCGGCTACCTTCTCGATGGCGGCGACCAGGCACTCGCCGTCGAAGGCAACATGACGCAGAGGCAGAGCACTCTCCAGGCGGCGGAAGACCGACTCGCGGCGGACATAGCTGAGCACGCGAGGCTGACGAGTCGCCGCGACCGCGAATGCTATGGCGTCAAGGTCCCGAACCGTACGACGGGCGTCCCCGGCGACGGACCCGAGTGCAAGGCCCGGAACAACGAGCTCAACACCTTCCTCGCCAAGCATGACATCCCCGCGCAGCAGGCGGAGGTGGCGAAACTGAAGACGGAACTCGGCTCCCTCGCGGCCGATCGCGCCAACGCCGAAAAGGAACGCGCGGCGGCACTCAGCAGGAAGATCACCGAGCACGCCGAGGAGAAGAAGCGAGCCTACACCGACATCGGCCTGCTCGACCGATGGGAGGCATTGGGCACCGTCGCGAGCCAGAGTGGCATGGTCAACTTCGCCCATTGGCTGTTGCGTATCATCTTCGTCCTGCTCGACTGCATGCCGATCATCTCCAAGGTGCTGAACGGCAAGACCGAGTACGACCGCCTCCTCCACCAGGAACTGCGTGCGGGCGCGGCCTGCCACGAAGCCGAGCTGAACTTCACCACCCGCCAGAAGACCGGCGAGTACGAGGTCAAACTGCGCGAGGAAGAGCGCCGGCTGAAAGCCGAACGCGGCCGCATCGACCGAAATCAGCGCGCGGACGAGGCATCCAGGGACGACGAAATCGACCGCCTGGCCCGTACTTTCATGAGCTCGACGCCGACGTGACGATAGGGACGCCGCCGGTAGCGGCATCATGGAGCGATCTGGTCAGGTGCCCGGCCATCGGAACACGCCGCCAGGCGGCCGGGTCGGGTCGTAGTGGTGTTCGATTTCGGTTGGGGCCGTGGTAGGCGTCCCACCAGCGGCGTAGGGCGGGGTCGGGGAAGTTGACGTAGGCGGCGTTGGTGTGGGCGCGGTGGCGGAGGTCGTCGTGGATCTCGGTGACGGCGGCGAGGCTTTGGTCGGTATGGGGGCCGCCCTTCGGCAGCTTTTCGGGCGCTTCCCGTGTGGTTGCGTTAGCGGCCGGGGCCTGCGCGGTCGGCGGCGAGCATGCTGGTGATCGTGACGGTGACCAGTACCGTGATGATCACGCCGAGGGAGACCAGCGTGGGGATCTC
The DNA here is from genome assembly GCF_003315795.1 of Spongiactinospora rosea. Taxonomy (GTDB): domain Bacteria; phylum Actinomycetota; class Actinomycetes; order Streptosporangiales; family Streptosporangiaceae; genus Spongiactinospora; species Spongiactinospora rosea. The sequence continues at coordinate 144,234 of NZ_QMEY01000018.1, read as the reverse complement.
CGGGAGCCACGGCCAGACGCCGTGCGCCCAGTGCAGCACCAGCTTGACGCCGATGAACGCCAGGATGATGGCCAGGCCGTGGTTCAGATGCCGCAGCCTGGCCAGCACGCTCTGCATGACGAAGTAGAGCGCGCGCAGGCCGAGCAGGGCGAAGGCGTTGGTGGCGAAGACCAGGAACGGATCTTCGGTGATGCCGTACACGGCCGGGACGGAATCGACGGCGAAGACGATGTCGGTGGCGAACACCGCCACCATGGCGAGCGCCAGCGGGGTCAGCGCGCGGCGGCCGTTCTCGCGGACCGTCAGGCGCGAGCCGCGATAGTCGTCGGTGACCGGCATGAACCGGCGCAGCAGGCGTACCGAGCGCATCCGGGAGACGTCGACCTGCTCCCCGTGCCCGGACATGGCGTCCTTCAGCACCTTGCCGGCCGTGACGATCAGGATCGCGCCGAACAGCAGGAACGCCCACGTACCGCTGCGCAGTACGGCCGCGCCCAGCGCGATGAAGATCGCCCGGAGCACGAGCGCGCCGATGATGCCGTACAGCAGCACCCGTTGCGCGTAGATGCGCGGGACGGCGAAGGCCGACAGCAGCAGCATGAACACGAACAGGTTGTCGATCGACAGGGACTTCTCCACCACGAACCCGGTGTAGAACTCCACCGCGACGCCGGTCCCGAAGGCCTGCCAGAGGTACACCCCGAAGGCCAGCGGCAGCGCGAGGTAGAACGCCGACCAGGTCACGGCCTCGCGCATGCGCACTTCGTGCGGGCGGCGGGTCAGCAGGAAGTCCGCGCCCAGCAGCAGGGCCAGCCCCGCCAGCGTCACCGCCCACAGTGCCGGTGACCCGATCGTGGTCAGGTCGGCGGGCTGGACAATCGCCACAGCGGGCATGGAGCCTCCTCGAACGCGTTCGGCCGTCCGAGGTCTCCTTCACCCACGGCCCGCGCGGGCGTCCGCCCGAGGACGTCAACGTCACGTCCGTACTGACCGGGCCGGTCCTTGGGAAGTACTCCCCTCGCCGCCAGCCTAACCGAGCCCCCGGGTCATCCCGTCGTCGGTTCGCCCTTGGCCCGGCGGATCGCGTCGCGGGCCCGGTCCATGATGGCGACAGGGGTGCCCATCAGCACGTTCCTGGCCGCCGACTCGGTGCCCGGATGCGGGTGCGTGGGGGCCATGGCCTCCGCCGCCTTGACAGCAGCGGCCATGCCCCGCCGTTCGGCGTCGCTGGTGTGGGCGCGCAGCTTGGGGAACTCGTACCGCTCCTCGCTGCGCGCGTGGGCCTCGACGGCGGTGCGGAGCCGCAGCAGGTTCGCCATGAAATCGGGATCGTCGGCCCCCGCCTGATCCATGTGCTGCAGGAGTTGCTTGGCCTCGTTCTCCTCGGCCAGCCGGTCGTCCACCACGGCGCTCCCGCCGTCCAGCTTGCGCCGGGCGTAGGGGTGCACGACCTCCTCTTCGGCCGTCTCGTGCACGGCCAGCAGCCGGACCAGCCGCCCGAACGCCTCCGCCCGCCGTTCCACGGGCGCCTGCTCGACCTCGTCGAACAGGTCCCGGATCAGCGCGTGCTGGGCCAGCAGAAGATCGATGACGTCCGCCTCGTCCATCCGCTCGGGAACCGTCTGCCGCTCGGCCATGTCTTTTCTCTCCTCCGCTGATGCCCGGTGGTGCGCGAACACCGCTGGGCCCTACCCGGCGGACGATCGGGCACGCGCGCCCGGTACGTCACTTTCGCCACTGAAGGGGAAACATCTGGACGATGCCCGGCTCACATACCGAATGCGGAGATGAGCGCAAGATTCCGCTGCCCGCCCCCGGGTACGCCGCGCCATGGGGCTCCTGCCGCCGTCGCGGGCCCGAGAGCCGAGAGAGCGAGGCACGGATGTCCTTCAATCCATTGCGCGAGCGCGGAATCCCGCTGGACCGGCAGGTCCGCAACTGGCGGGAACTCGACGTGGCCCCCATCGACCCCGACCATTCCGACCCCTACACCCGCTGCCGGATCATCGCCATGAACGGCATCGAGGTGGAGGCCGTCCTGTTCAGCCACCAACTGGCCAGGCACTGCCCCGACATCGACCTCAAACGGCACCTGGCCCGGGTCCGCTACATCGAGGCCCAGCAGCAGAAGGCGGTCAACTGGCTGCTGCCCGGCCTGGCCTCGGTACTGGAGACCACGCTCGCGTACGAGCAGGTGGCGGTGGACCTGACCGCCTGGGTGGCCCGGATGGAACCGGACGAATACCTCACGCGGGCCTACGAGTTCGGTGTGCTGGAGGACTTCGACCACCTGTACCGGTACGCGAACCTGTACGAGATGATCGAGCACCGCAAGGCGGAGAAGATCGTGGACGCGCTGACCGAGGTCATGCCCGGCCGCCCGACGTACCTGCACCACCGCGACCCCGTGGACAACATCCGCGAGCCGTACGACAGGTCGGTCGCCGCGCCGGTCTCCAAACTGCACGCGCTGACCATCATGGCCGCCGAGCAGCAGACCATGAACTTCTACATGAACGTCGGCCCGCTCTACATGGAACCGATCGCCCGCCAGCTCTACCAGGAGATCGGGCTGATCGAGGAAGAGCACGTCACCCACTACGAATCGCTGGTGGACCCGGGCGAGACCTGGTGGGAGATGCTGCTGAACCACGAGTACAACGAGTGCTACCTCTACCACTCGTTCATGGAGACCGAATCGGACCCGAGGGTGCGGGCGATCTGGGAACTGCACCTGAACATGGAACTGGAACACCTGCGCCTGGCGGCCGAGCTGTTCAAGCGGCACGACGGCCGCGACCCGGAACAGGTCCTCGCCTCCGAGCTTCCCAAGCCGGTCACCTTCGAGCCGAACAAGGACTACATTCGCGAGCTGATCGCCACGCAGATCGACTACACCACGCTCGGCACCGGGTACGTGCAGGAGGCGCACGAGCGGTTCGAGAGGATGCAGGAGCAGATCATGGGCGGGGAGCGCGCGCCCAGCGAGCGGGTGATCGAGGACAACGCGCACAAGTCCGGGCAGGAGTACCGGCTGGAGACCAACGGGCCGCACCCGGCGCTCAGCCTGCGAATGAACCGCTGAAACAGCCATATCCCGCCGGTTATGGATTTATGTGGGGTACTCGGCGGCAAAGCGCGGTGTCAGCTTCTGGGGTAGCAAGCCGCCCCGGAAAGAGGAGGTCGCCGTGGACGCCGAGTACACCGGCCGGGTCGTTTCCCGGAAGACGCTGCTGAGGGCGGCGATCCTGGCCGCGCCGATTCCCGTGCTTCTTCAGCAGTTTCCCGCGCTCGCCGCCGACACAGAGCCCACGCCGGACTGCGAGCCGCCCCCCGCGCGCACCCCGCTGTCGCCCGAGGGCCCCGAATACAGGCCCACCTCCCCGCTGCGCGACACCTTTACCGGACGCGGCGCGCCGCTCATCGTCAGTGGCTGTGTCTACAACCTGTCGTGCCGGCCGATCGCCAACGCCCTGCTGGACTTCTGGCACGCCGACGCCTCCGGCAACTACGACAACGTCGGGGACAACTTCCGCGGGCATCAGTTCACCAACGCGCAGGGGCAGTACCGGCTGACCACGATCTTCCCTGGCCTGCAGTACTACGGCCGCACCCGCCACATCCACGTCAAGGTCCAGGCCCGCGGCCGGCCGATACTGACGACCCAGCTCTTTTTCCCCAACGAGCCGCAGAACATCTTGGACTGGCAGTACGACCCCCGCCTGCTGATGGCGGTTCCTCCGAACCAGACCCCACGCCAGGCCACGTTCGACTTCGTACTGAACTTTTCCTGACGGCCACAGGCGCCGCCCCCGCCGGGGCGGCGCCCGCGTCAGATCCGCGACAGCACCCGGTCGCTGACGAAGCACAACATGCCGTACTCCCCCGCCCGCCGCCGCGCGAAGTCGGCCAGTTCGTCACTGTCGGCGTAGTCGAGCGCGTACAGGTCCACGTCCAGCCCCAGCAGCCGTTCGGCCACCGAGGCGTGTACTTCGAGCACGTCGTCCGGCCAGCGCGCGTACCCGTCGGTGTTCACCCAGCGGGCCGAGAAGGACTCGAACAAGATCCCGTCCACCAGGTCCGCCAACTCGGGCAGCAGCCCGAACCCCCGGTTGGCCAGCAGGTAGTCGGGCCCGGCCTCCTCCTTGACGGCCGCGATCAGGGTCAGCAGGTGCGGCAGGTCCTCGGGATAGGTCTGTTCCAGGTTGAGCGTGTCCAGGAACAGCCCGCCGAACCCCCGCGCCATCGCCCGCCGCGCCTGGGCCACCACGTGCGCTATCCACCGCGGATCTCCGACGTGGACGAACGCGCCGCCCCAGTCGGGGTTGCGCTCCGGCCGCTGCCAGGGGGCGGGCGGTCCGACGTCCTCCGACAGGGACAGGTACCCCAGCGTCTGGACCCCGCGCGCCTTGAGCACGCTCAGTTCCCCCTCGGTGTAGAAGTCGGCCTGGAGGACGACCTTGCCGAAGCGGGAGAGCCGGTCCAGCTCCCCCGCCCCGTAGTAGAACGCGATGGGCAGCATCACGCCTCCCGGTACCAGGCGAAGGTCCGGCGTACGCCTTCCTCCAGGGAGACGCGCGGCTCGTGGCCGGTGAGCGCGCGCAGCCGGGACAGGTCGGGGCAGCGGCGCGCGACCGAGCCCGGCGGGGCCGGTACGTGCCGGATCGCGGGGGTGTGCCCGGCGATCTGGAGCACCAGTTTGGCCAGGTCGCCGATGTTGGTCTCGGCGTCGTTGCCGATGTGGACGATCTGCCCGGCGGCCCCGGGAGCGTCCATGAGCCGCAGTACCGCCTCCACCGCGTCGTCCACGTAGCAGAAGGCCCGGCTCTGGTCGGCCCCGTACAGCAGGAAGGGGTCCTCGCCGCGGGTGGCGCGCAGGGACAGTTCGGGGATGACGTGGTCGGCCCCCATGCGCGGCCCGTAGACGTTGTGGAACCGGCCCACCACGGCCGGGAAGCCCTTGGCCCGCGCGGCGTGCAGGACCGCCGCCTCGCCGAGCATCTTGCTCATCGCGTACGTGAACCGCGCCGCCGCCACGTCCTCGATCATCAGCGGCACGGTCTCCGGCGTGGGCACCGGGACGACGCCCGCGCTCACGCCCCCCGCGTACACCTCGCTGGTGGAGGCGAAGAACAGCCGTTCACCTGCGCCGATCCACTCCAGCAGGTTGAGCAGGGCCAGGGTGTTGACCCTGATGACGCGGGTCGGCTCGGACACGACGTTGCGCACCCCGACCACCGCGGCCAGCATGTGGATCTGGTCCCAGCCGCGTTCGATGGCGGCGTAGGCCGCGGGGTCGGTGAGGTCGGCCGAGCGCAGGTCGATCCGCCCGGCGAGTTCGGCCAGCGCGGTGTCCCTGGCGCCGCGGGAGAAGTCGTCCACGACGGTGACGTCGTGCCCGCCCTCCACCAGCCTGCGGGTCAGGTGCAGGCCGATGAAACCGGCGCCGCCCAGCACGAGGACCTTCATAAGGCGGCCTCCCCGGCGACGTACCCGATGCTCGCGTACCGGACGCCGTACCTGGTCACGGACGTCTCGTCGAGCACCCGCCAGGCGTCGAAGATCACCCGCAGCTCGGAGGTGGCCAGCCGCAGATCGACGGCGAGGTCCCGGTAGTCGGGGTGGTCGTTGATGACGATCATGGCGTCGGCCGCGGCGAACGCCTTGTCCAGGCTGACCGGCTCGCCGCCGTGGCGGCGGATGACCTCGTCGGTGACCAGCGGGTCGTGGCCGAGCACCCGCATGCCCGCGGCGGTGAAGACCGGCATCATGTCGGCGATGGGCGTGCCGCGCATGTCGTCGGTGGCGGGCCAGCCCTTGTAGGCCCAGCCGAGCACCGACAGGGTGATCCCGGCCGTGGTCCCGAACGTCTGGCCGATCAGCTTGACCAGCCGCTCGGCGACGTGCCCCGGCAGGCGTTCGTTGAGCGCGCGGGCCCTGCCGACCAGGTACGGCCGCCGTTCCGGCCGGGTGCTGGCCATCATCAGGTACGGGTCCTTGGACAGGCAGCCGCCGCCGACGAACCCCGGTTTGGACAGGTCGGGGCGCGGATAGCCGACGTTGGCGGCCTTGATGACCTCCAGCGGGTCCAGTCCGTGCTGCTCGGCGATCAGCGCCACCTCGTTGCCGAACGCGTAGATCAGGTCGGTGTGGCAGTTGTTGGAGAGTTTGACCAGTTCGGCGGCCTCAAGGCTGGAGACGGGCACGATCCGCTCGGCGAGTCCCTGGAACAGGTCGATGCCCGCCCGCAGGCTCTCCTCGTCCAGGCCGCCGATCACCTGGGGCAGCGCGACCAGCTCGCGCAGGGCCTGCCCCTGGATCGTGCGTTCGGGGGCCATGACCAGCCGCACCCGGCCCCAGCGCGCGGCCAGTACGTCCAGCACGACCTCGCGGCTGGTCCCGACCGGTACCGTGCTGCGGACGACGACCAGCGTCTCCGGGCCGCACCTGGCGGCCACGTTCTCGGCGGCGGCGGCGAGATTGCGCAGGTCGGGGCGGCCCGTGGACAGGTCCACGGGTGTGGAGACGGCGAGGACGACGGCGTCCAGCGGCTCGTCGGGCAGGTCGTGGGCGACGGTGATCCGCTCACCGAGGTGGTGCTGGAACGCCTCGGCGACGCCCGGTTCGTAGAGGTGGACCCGACCGGCGGCCAGCGCCGCCACGACGTCCGGGTCGGCGTCCATGCCGTGAACGCGGTAGTCCTTGCCGGCCAGGGCCGCGGTCAGCGTCAGCCCCACGTAGCCCAGGCCGACAACGCCGACTGTCTTCGGCATCTCGTGCTCCTTTCTCCGCTCGTCTCGTCTCATGCGCAGGGGGGACTGACGCGGTCGAGGGCGACCACGGTGACGTTGCCCGCGAAGCCGTGCCGGCGCTGGCGGGCGCAGGCGGCCCGGACGTTCGCGGGCCGGATGGCGTAGTCGGTGGCCAGGACGACCTTGCCCTGGCGGCGCAGCGCCAGGGTCTCGGCGAGGTTCTCCCGGCACCAGCTCGCCGTGCAGGGCCGGTCGGTGGCCAGGTAGAACAGCTCCTCCATGCCGATGCCGTCGATGGCGGCGGTGTAGCCGGGGTGGTGGCGCAGCTCCGGCGAGTTCTGCGGGACGACGGAGAAGCCGGGCCTGGCCCGCTTGACGTACCGGCTGATCTTGACGATCAGGCCGGTCATCTTGCGGCCCAGGCTGTGCCGGGTCTCCCCCGGGACGAGCGACAGGTCGATCTCCTCGTACGCCAGCGGGGTGTCCAGGTACACCCCGTCGAACCCGGCGCGGAGGGCCTGGTCGAGCCGGGGCTTGATCACACGCGTCCACCAGGCGGGCTTCCAGTAGCGGACGAAGCGCTCGTCCGGCCAGTCCTTCCAGGTGTTGAGCGTGAGGTCATCGGCGTACTCGGACCTGAACCCCTCGATCGAGCCGATCTCCATGTACGCCAGCACGCGCTTGCCGGTCTTCTTGACCCGCGCGATCTCGGCGGCGGTGAAGTAGCCCGGGGTGGTGCCGTCGCGGGACAGGTCGATGATCGCGAGCGGGTGCGGCGCGCGGGCCACGGCGTCCAGGCGGCCCTTGGGGTAGCCGTCCAGGACGTACGTGAACGACGTGATCCCGCGCAGGCCGTTCACGGGGGCGGGCGGGGCCGCCGCCGGGCAGCCGAGCAGCCCAGTCGATGACACGGCCAGCAGCCCCGCCACCAGCAGGCTTTTCATGTCATCGCCTTGACCGACTCGGCCAGCGTGTGCCGGGGCCGCCAGCCCAGGACCCGGCCGGTCCTGGTGACGTCGGCCCTGCTCCAGTCCACGGCAGGCGACCTCGCCGACGCCGTTCCGCGTTCGCGCAGCTCGCCGTCGTAGCCCATGGCCTCGGCCAGCAGGCGCACCGGCTCGCGGACCACGACGGACCGGCCGCTGCCCACGTTGAGCACCCGTTCCGGCAGGTCGGGCAGTTCCGGTACGAAAGCGGCGCGCACCACGGCGTCGGCGACGTCGCGGACGTCCACGAAGTCGCGGAACGCGCCGAGCGGGCCCAGCTCGATGTGCGGGGAGCGGGCGGCGAGGGCCTGCCCGACCAGTTCGCGGGCCCGGCCGAGCACGTTCTCCGCCGACGTGCCGGGGCCGATCGGGTTGAAGATCCGCAGCGTCAGGCCGTCCACCCTGCCCTCCTGGGCCGCCTGGCGGACCAGCAGCGTACCGGCCAGGTGGCTGACGCCGTAGGCGCTCGCCGGGCGGGGCGGGGTGTCCTCAGTGGTGGAGGTCCCGGGGATGCCGGGGCCGTACTCCGCGGCCGAGCCGAGACGGACGTACCGGGCGGAGGACTCCGCCGTCGTCATGGCCTCGATCAGCAGCGCCGACACGCCCGCGTTGCCGCGCAGCAGTACGTCGTAGCCGCCGCCCATCCGGCCCACGCAGTTGATCACGGCCGCCGGGCGGACCTCCAGGAGCAGCCCGGCGGCCTCGCCGGGCGAGGCCCGCAGCAGGTCCAGGGTGTTGCGGCCGGGGCACACCACGCGCGGCCGCCTGGTGTCGGCCGCCAGCCTGGACCGTACCTCGCGGCCGAGGAACCCGGTCGCGCCGAACAGCAGCACGGTGGTCATCGCACCGCCTCCGAGGGCAGCAGCAGTGGCCTGAACTCCTCGAAGTGGGCGTTGGCCTCGTCGTAGTCGTCGGGCCGCCCGATGTCCAGCCAGTAGCCGTCGAACTCGTACACCCCCGGGTACTCGGCCCGGTCCAGCAGGTCGAGCACCAGGTCGTCGAAGCCGAAGGAGATGCCATCCGGGTAGCGCGCGATCGTCTCGCGGGACAGGGCGTACACGCCCATGCTGACCAGGTAGCTGAGCAGCGGCTTCTCCCTGAACCCGACGATGCGCCCGCCCTTGTTCTCCAGCACGCCGAAGTCGATCTTCACGACCCGAGGCGAGGTCGCCACGGTCAGCGGCAGGTCGGCGGCCATGTGCTTGTGCAGCAGGTCGGCGTAATTGAGCGTGGTGAGCACGTCCCCGTTCATGACCAGGAAGTGCTCGGGCAGCCGCTGCCGGATCGGGAACAGCGGGCCGATGGTGGACAGCGGGGTGACCTCCTCGGTGAAGTCCACCGCGAGGTCCCAGCGCGACCCGTCGCCCACGAACGCCCTGATCAGTGGGCTCAGGTGGCCGACCGCGAGGGTGGCGTGGGTGAATCCCTGCGCGTGCAGCTGCCGCAGGATGATGTCGAGGATGGCGTACTCCTCGCCGATCGGCACCAGCGGCTTGGGCAGCGCGGAGGTGTACGGCCGCAGGCGCACTCCCTTGCCTCCGGCGAGTATGACGACGTGCATGACACACCTCACTTCTCATCGATCAGCAGAACCGGTGCACGTCCCTGAGGCCGGACGCCGCGAGGACGAGCAGGAACACCAGGAACATCGCCGCCGCGCCGAGGAAGAGCCGGACGTCGGCCAGCGGGACGTGCGCCGCGGGCAGCAGCAGGCCGGCACCGGGGTGGACGGCGAGCGCCATGCCCTGGACCACGCACAGGAGCACCACCTTGCCTTGGTTCGCGAGCAGGAAGCCCAGGAAGTACGCGCCTCCGACGGTCACGTGGGCGGCGGCCATGACCATGCTCTCGTGCGAGAGCGCGCCGGTCGCGTACAGGAAGGCCAGCGGGAGCACGGCCAGCACGGACAGTGCCAGCAGGCACAGCACCACCCCCCTGGCCAGCGCCACCGCGGCCCGCCTGATGAACTCGGCCGGGTAGCGCACCTGCCTGATCAGGGCCCTGGCCTCGTCCTCGAAGGCGTGCGCCCGGTACTCCAGCACGCCCATCCCCAGGACCAGCCCGGCGCCCGCCACGGCGATGTCGATCCGGTCCAGCACGTAGGGGGCCTCGGCCTGGAGCAGGAAGGTCGCGCTGAGCACGCTGTAGACGAACGACGGCAGCAGGCCGCGCAGGTCGGTTCGCAGCAGCGTGCGCAGCGCGGGCTCCTTCTTCGTGGTGCGCAGCGTGAGGCGTACCGCCGCGCCCGTGATCGCGGCGACGCAGACGACGCCGAGGCAGACGGCCAGCAGCGCGGCCTCCGGCTCGCCCACGCCGATGTAGACCACGCCCGCCGCCGCCGCGGGCAGCATGAAGACCGCCAGCCGCTTCTCCCGCCGGTAGAGCAGCAGGATGCCGGAGGAGAGCTGGAAGGCCATCTGCGTCGCGCCGAGCGCCACGAGCGCCGCCGGACCGTTCCGGTACAGGGCGAGCGTGGCGGACATGACCACGCCCGCGAGCACGCCGAGCAGCAGCCCGGACCGCAGCACCCGGCCCGCCGAACCGGGCATGCCGCGGCCGATCAGCGAGTACGCGAGCTGGGCCGCGGTGCTGCTCAGGATCCAGCCGAGGCCGGTCGTCAGGACCATCCCCGGCATCAGCCAGCGCGCCCCCACCAGGCCGGACGCGGCCGGGAGCAGTACCGCGGGCAGGGCGTAGAGCAGCCCGTGCGTCATCTGGGCGGCCGGGCGGGCCCTGGGCAGCACCTCCTCCGTGGCCGGGCCCGGCTGGCGGGTCTCGGCGATCCGCGAGAACGCGGCGGCGGCCAGCGAGAAGACGTCCGGATGGCCGTACCGCTCGCGGGCGATCTTGTCGTTCAGTCCCTGCGATTCGAGGATGGCGGCCACCTGCTGCGCCTCCACCGCCCTGGACATGAACGTCCCCACCGACCCGATCAGCTCGTCGATCGACCGCGGTGCCGTGCCATCCGCGTCCGCCGCCGTCATGCCGGCGCCGACGCCGGCCGCACCAGTTCCTCATAGACGCCCCGATAGTCGTCGAGCGACTGCCGCAGGGTGAACCGCTCCATCACGCGGGTGCGGGCGTTCCCGCCCAGCCGTTCGCGCAAGGGGGCGTCGAGCAGCAGCCGGGCGAAGGCGTCGGCGGCGGCGGCGTGGTCGCGCGGCGGCACGATGAGCCCGGCATCGCCGACCGCCTCGGCCACGCCGCCCACATTCGTGCACACCACCGGCCTCCCGCAGGCCATGGCCTCCACCACGGTGTAGGGGAAGCCCTCGGAGATGCTGGTGAGGGCGACGACATGGCCCGCGTGGTAGGCGGCCATCGGAGCGGCCACGCGTCCCTCGAAGACCGCGTGGCCCTCCAGACCCAACTCGCGGATCAGAGCCAGGCAGCTCTCGTGGTAGCTCTCGTTGCCCTCGGGCACGCCGCCGAAGATCCGCAGCCGGGCGCCCGGCACCTTCTCGCGGGTCAGCGCGAACGCCCGGAGCAGCGTGTGCAGGTCCTTCAGCGGGTCGATCCTGCCCATGAAGACCACCGTCGGCTCGTCCGGTTCGGTCTCGGCCTGCGGGAAGTCGTCCGGTTCGACGCCGTTGTACATCACGTGGATGCGCTCGGGGTCGGCGCCGTTGTAGACCTGCCAGCGCTTGTTGTACGTCGAGTGCGGCGCGATCCGGTCGGCCGCCTGGTAGGCGGCCCCGGCCAGCCTGCGGAAGAAGCTGAGCAGCAGCACCCGAACCGCGTGCGAGGCGGGCTCGTTGACGTACTGGAGGTACCGTTCCCGCAGGTAAACGCCGTGCTCGGACAGCACCACCGGCGTGCCGTACCGCCACTTGGCGGCCATCGCGACCAGCATGCTCAGGCCGTTCATCGTGACGTGCACGAGGTCGGTACGCGGCGGCGGCTCGGCCAGCGGGCGCAGCATGTGGCCCATCAGGTGGCCGGCGTTGATGGCGTCGGCCAGGTTGATGCCGTCGGTCCTGCTGCCGTGCCAGGCGTCCATGACCTGCGTCAGCGACGGGTTCGCGGTGAGCGCGGCGACGAGGTCGCCGCCCTCACCGGTGAGTTCCCAGATCGATTCGAGCACCGCCAGGAACTCCACGCTGCCCTCGCCCATCACGGCGGGCGCGAGGACCATCTCCAGGAACCGGCCGTAGGCGGCGGCGAAGTCCCGCGCCGGCGACCGGGACCGGCGCCGGGCGCGGGGCTTCCACAGCGGAATGGACACGACCCGGTCGAGGTTGGGCGGCGACTCCCACACGGAACGCTCGGCCCCGTCCACGGTCATCGCCACCACCTCCCAGCGATAGTCCGGCATGCCGCGGATGAGCTGGTCCATCCAGACGCTCACACCGCCCATCGCGTACGGGTACGTCCCTTCCGAGACGAACGTCACCTTCACGGCCGTACGCTCGCGGGGACGGTCAGCGGGGTCGCGGCCGTGAGCGCGAGGTGGGCCACCTTGTCGCTGCCGTAGGTCTCCGCGCCGGTGGCGTCGGCGCCCGTGGCGAAGACGGAGGCGTCCGCGGCCGAGGTGAACGTGATCGTGGCCGCGGTGGCGTCGTAGACGGCGCTCACTCCGGACAGGCCGGCGAAGTGCGTGGTGCGGCGGTCGACGTACCGGGCCAGCGCGGTCCAGTCCGGGCTGAGCAGCGGCACGTTGTAGTAGGCGTTGTACTTGTCGAGCACCGCCTGCAGCCAGTCGAAGACCAGGCTCTCGCCGGAACCGTAGTCGCGCAGGTTGCCCTGGTGGAAGGTGTGCGTGTAGACCGAACCGGACATCACGTGCTGCATGGCCACGTCGCTCTCGTGACCCAGGATCTGCTCGTAGGTCTGGTCCTCGGGCCAGTAGGGGAACTTGCCGTCCGGGCCGTAGTAGGAGTTGTAGAAGTACGTCTCCTCGTCGGGGGCGGTGGTGTGGTAGGCGATGTTGGTCGGCCAGTCCGGGACGATCGTCAGCGCGGGCTCAAGCGGGTGCCTGATGCCGCAGTTGAAGCACGCGGGCACGTGGCTGGGGAAGGACATGTTGCCGTGCAGGTAGGCGACGCCCACGTCCTTGGCGGCGCGCAGCAGTTCGGGGTTGGAGGCGGCCAGGCCGTGGTCGGTCGGCGGGTCGATGTCGTTGTTCGGGTCCGGGTGGTAGACGCCGAGGCCGGAGTACTCACCGGTCTTCAGCACGGCCGGGTCCACGGTCAGGCCGATGGCGGTGGCCCTGGTCAGGTTGTCGGCGATCTCGGCGCGGCTGGTGGCGTAGTCGGTGGTGTTCAGCTTGGGGTGGGTCAGGGTGTGGTTGACCCAGCGGAAGGCGTCGGCGCGGCAGCGGGAGTAGCTGGTCAGGGCGTCGCGGCCGGGGGCGGGGGCGTCGCACGAGGCGGGGGCCTGGACGTCGGCGTCCTCGCCGTTGTAGGGGATGTTCAGCGTGAAGCCCGAGGCCAGCGGGTTGGCCAGGCGGAAGGCGTTCTGCTTGTCGTAGGTGCTGGCGGCGTCGGCGCGGCTCAGGCGGAAGCCCGGGGTGGTGTCGATCGTGCCGTCCGAGTGCAGGTGGTCGGTGTAGTTGAACCAGTCGTCGATGTCGGTGTTGAGGTAGTGGCGCTGCTCGCCGAGGTACAGGCCGCGGCTGGCCCAGCGGAACAGGCCGAAGGTCAGCAGGTCGGCCTGGGGCAGGTACTGGTTGGAGGTGAACGTCAGGGCCATCCGCTCGCGGCCGTCCGGCGCGGTGGTGCGCACGCCCACCACGTCGTCGCCGATGGTCAGGATGGGGGTCGCAGCGCAGCCGGTGGCGATCTCGGTGCGGTAGACGTAGGAGAGCGAGATCGGCAGCGCGATGCCCGGCTTGAGGTGGTCGAACGCGGCTGCGCCCTCGGTGGTCAGCGCGGCGCTGACCGGGGTCTGGCCGACGCCTCCCTCACTGCCCGCACGCAGGCAGTAGTCCTCGGGGAAGGTGCCGTAGGGGGTGTAGAGGGAGACCTGGCGGACGCCGTAGTCGCGTTCGTAGGCCCACAGGGTGTTCCACTCTTCGGTGGTGAGCGCGCTGAGGTAGGCGTCGTTCTCGAAGTACATCAGGCCGGAGTTGGTGAGCAGGATCGCGTTGTACTTGCCCGCGCCGTCGGCACCGAGCAGGTCGGCGGCGTTCAGCGGCTGGGTCTTGGCGTGCAGGACGTCGTACTGCGCGCCGATCCGGTCGAGCGTGCTGCGCCAGGTGGCCAGGCCCCAGTCGGTGGCGTCGAGCGCGACGACCAGCGCGCGCAGCCCGACCCGGCCGGCGTTGGCGGCGGCACGCGCCGGGGCGGACGTGGCGACCTTGGCCGAGCGGCGCAGCGGGACCGTGCCCTTCTTCACCGGGAGCGGTCCCGGCCTGTCCACTTTCGGACGCGCGACGGGCGCCTTGGGCGGCGCGCCGTGCTCGTGGCCGCCGGGCGCGTGGGCCTCGTTCGCGTAGACCGGTCCGATATCGGCGGACACCAGACCGGAAAACAGCACCATCGCACTGACCAGCGCGGTAACTCGCCGAAACCTTGGCGAGTAAGGTCGCCGGGCACACCGGAAGACGTTCATCGAAACTCCCTGAGCACCGAGTGAGGGGCGGGAAACGTGAGTTCGTCAGGAAGTGTCAAGTCCGGGCGTTTCACTTGAGTTTCACGATGATTTCAAGGCCCGGTTACCATGGGCGGGACCCGGCTCTATGATCAGGGCGACGGGTTCCGCTGTCCCGCAAGGGGAAGCCGATGCAGTTCGGAATTCTAGGCGTACTGGAAGTCCTGGTTGCGAACCGCCGATTACCGATTCGCTCCGCCAACCAGCAGATTCTGCTCGCGCTGCTGCTCTGCCACTGCGGCACGGTCGCGCGTAGCGGCCTGCTGATCGATTCGCTGTGGCCGGACGACAACGGCGACCGGGCGAAGAGCCGGCTTCGGCTGCAGCTCCACCGGCTGAGACGCACGCTGGAGGCCGCCGTCGAGATCACTTATGAGTCGGGCGGCTACATCCTGCACGTCCCGCCGGGGTCGGTGGACGCATGGGAGTTCGAGCAACTGGTCAGGCGGGGCCGCCAGGCACTGAAGGCGGGGCAGGTGACCAAGGGCGCGTACCTGCTGCGCACCGGGCTGGGCAAGTGGCGCGGTCCAGCGCTGTCGGGCCTGGAGGACATCCCGTTCCTGCAGCGCCAGGCGGCCCGGCTGGACGAGGAGCGGATGGCGGCGCTGTGCGACCGGATCGACGCCGACCTGCGGCTGAACCGGCCGGACGACCTGATCGGCGAACTGTCCGCCCTGGTGCGGGAGTACCCGCTGCGCGAACGCCTGCGCGGCCAGCTCATGCTGGCCCTGTACCAGAGCGGCCGTCAGGCCGAGGCGCTGAAGGTCTACCGGGACGGCCGGCACATCCTCAGCAACGACCTGGGCCTGGAGCCCTCACCCGAACTGCGGCGCCTGGAGGCGGCGATCCTGACCAGCGACTCATCGCTCACCCTGACCTGGCACCCCCGCGGCCATCACACGCACACCGAGAGGCGTGAACACGGGAAGTACTGTCTGCACTGCTCGCGCTGGCACCGCTGATCTTATGCTTGGCGGATGCGGGTAGTCGTTATCGGAGCAAGCGGACATATCGGCTCATATCTGGTCCCCCGGCTGGTGGACGCGGGTCACGACGTCATCGCGGTCAGCCGGGGGCAGCGGGCCCCGTACCGCGCGCACGGCGCGTGGCGGCGGGTCACGCCGGTGACCGCCGACCGGGTCGGCGAGGAGGCGGACGGCTCCTTCGGGCGCCGCGTCGCCGCGCTGGAACCGGACGCGGTCATCGACCTGATCTGCTTCGACGAGCCGAGCGCCCGGCAGATGGTGGCGGCGCTGTCCGGCCGGGTGCGGCACTTCCTGCACTGCGGCACGATCTGGGTGCACGGCCCCAGCCTGCGCCTGCCCACCACGGAGGACTCGCCGCGGCGGCCGATCGGCGAGTACGGCAGGGCGAAGGCCGCCATCGAGGCGTACCTGCTCGACCAGGCCCACCGCGCGGGCTTCCCCGCCACGATCATCCACCCCGGCCACATCACCGGCCGCGGCTGGATGCCGATCAACCCCGCGGGCAACCTCGACCCGGCCGTCTTCCAGGCCCTCGCCGACGGCTCCGAGGTCACCCTGCCCAACCTGGGCATGGAGACCCTGCAACATGTCCACGCCGACGACGTCGCCCGCCTCTTCATGGACGCCCTGGCCACCCCCGCGAACGCGATCGGCGAAAGCTTCCACTCCGTCGCCCCCACCGCCCTCACCCTGCGCGGCTACGCCGAGGCCGTCTCCGGCTGGTTCGGCCACGAACCACGCCTGACGTACCTGCCCTGGGACCAATGGCGGCACACCGTCTCCGAACGGGACGCCGAGATCACCTACGACCACCTGATCCACAGCCCCCACTGCAGCATGGCCAAGGCCGCCCGCCTGCTCGGCCACCACCCCCGCCACACCTCCCTGGAGGCCGTCCGCGACGCCGTGGAGGAACTGATCGCCACCGGTCAGCTCAACGCGAAGGAGTGATGCCCCGGGGAGTGATGTCGAGAACCCGCCTACCGCTCCGACCTGCTGGTGAAACGACCACCTACGGGAAGGAACGGGACATGTCCCGCAACATCGAGACCGTCAACAGGTACCTGGACGGCTTCCGCAAGAACGACCACGCCCAGATCCTGTCCTGCCTGACCGACGACATCGAATGGACCGTCTTCGGCGCCTTCCACCTCACCGGCAAGGACGCCTACGACAAGGCCATCGACGGCCCGCCCGAGTTCGTCAACCCCCCGCACCTCGAGGTCGTCCGCATGGTCGAACAGAACGACGTCATCATGGCCGAACTCACCGGCACCGTCCGCCGCGCCACAGGCGGCGAGATGCGCATGTCCATGGCCGAGGTCTTCATCATGCGCAACGCCAAGATCGCCGAACGCCGCGCCTGGGTCATCGAACTAAAAGAAAACGCCCACCGCTGACCGTTTCCCAAACCACGGGATTCCGAACCACGGGATAAAAGCGGGCCTGCCGCCAGCGAGTGATAGGGCAGGCCCGCATGGTTGATCCCCCACACCGAATTCTGCCACCCCGACACCCACGCGCGACGCCATTCCCCGAAACGACCTGGAACCCCAGGGCACTATTCCCCCATTTCACCCCACTCAGTGACATTCCACTCTTGCCCTACCATAATCCGATCGGCCTGCCTGGGCGCCGGTCCCCGTGTTAGCGTTTCGTTTCCCAAGGCTCTTGGCAGTACGTCGGAAGCGAGGGACGATGCGGCGCTCTGTCATGGCCGGTATGGCGCTCGTTCCGCTCATGACCGGCTGCGGCGGCTCGCCGGAGCCGATCAAAGCGGCTCCTTCACCGTCCTTCGAGCTGCTGGACGAAGAGGTCGGGGCGAAGATCGGCGCGGACGGCGTGATGCTCATCTACTGCATTCCGGGGCTTCCCGGCAGTCCGCGCGATGGCTGCGACCACCAGCGGCTTCTCGACGGAGTCGCCGAGACCGTGGCGGCGCTGGACACGAGACTCAAGGCGGCACCGCCCGATGTGAAGTACGCGACCGTGCCCACGGCCATCGACCGGGCCAACGCCGCGATCAAGGGATTCCGCCGCTGCAAGACCTGGTTCAACCGGGGGGCACGTACCAACGACTTCGGCTGTCACAAGCGCTGGGAGGCTCTGACCACCGCGTGGAAAGAACTCAAGGTCGCCGCGGGCTATTGAGGGTGGTCTGGCTGACTGCCCTAGCGGTACGTGAGATCGCGGCAACGGCCGTCCAGGGCGAGCTGGCTCAGGTGCACGATGGTGCGAACGGCGTCCAGGACCTCGCCTCGCTCACCGCCCGCCGCGACCCCGGCATGGGTGTCGATGGCCTTCTTCAGTAAGGTGGCCTGCTTCTTGAGCGTCGATCCCGGCCGGGCCAGGTCGCGCAGTGCCGAGCGCAGGAACGGGGTCATCGGGCGATCGTCGCTCCAGCCGTTCCATGCGGCGGTGAACCTGCCGCACAGCGTCACCATGAAATCGGCAGGAGCGGTGATCGGCCGCTGCGGGCGGCGGGTCGGCGGCTTGTCCGGTACGGCGCTGATGGGGCTGCCGGTCACGGCGATGATCCTCGCCATGAACCGATCCGTAAGCGGCCCCGGCACTCTCGCGGCCCGGACCAGGCCGGGCATCGTCGCCTCCCCCGAGTCGAGTTCGCGTACGCAGGTGATGCCCTCCACGCGGGACTGCCGGATGAGTTCGGTCCACCGTGTCTCCGCGGCCGGGTCGGGCGGCGGGATGAACCGCTCGTGCCGCGTCGCGAGGTCGGCCAGCTCGGCGCAGCGACCGGCGACCTCTCCCAGCGCGACGCCGAAAGCCTCGTAGACCCCGGCGGCCTCGCCCGCCGTCGCCTTCGCGGGGACCTTCCGCAGCCGGGTGACGGCCACGACGTCCTCCTCCATCCGGCGCGCGGCATCGCCGAGTGAGCGCACGGCGTTCAGGCCCCCGGCGGCGAGCCAGGCTTCGACCCGGTTCCTGATGACCTCGGAGTTGGGCCGGGCGATAGGGGCGTCGGGCAGCCTCACCGCCCGTGCGCCGGACGCGCCCGACACACCGACCATGGCGATCACCGTGACGCGAAGGACGAACGCCGACCGCGCGGTCACGAGCTCCGCCCGCCGGACGGGATCGCGGCGAGCCCGAACGGCTCCCGCGGTGATGGCCACCACGGCGCAGAGCACGAACAGACCGCAGGTCAGCGTACGCACCCCCAGGCCCGCGCCGACCGGGAGCCACCCGGCGGTCGCCGCGACTCCGGACAGCAGGGCCACGCCACCGGCGACCAGGCCATGCACGGCCGACTCGTCGATCAGCGTGAACAGCACCGCCACCAGGACCGCGGGGGCGATGACGGCGCAGGTCAACAGGGCGAAGTGGACCTGCTGGGTGAGTGCCGCCGAGGCGGCGGAAGGCGGGGCGCTCTGCCACGCCGGCAGACCGGCCAGGGCCGCCAAGGGCAGCGCGCCGAGCCCGGCCCCGAACGCCGCCCACAGCGCGCGCGGCCGGGCGGTGCGGATGCAGACCGCCGCCGGGACGACCCACAGCAGGGCCGCGCCCACGACCGCGAGCGGTTCGGTCTCCAGGAAGATCGTCATGGGGTACCAGAACGTCATCCAGGACGGCACCGTCGCCCAGGCGTCACCGGCGGCCACCTCGGTGAACGCGGCGAGCGGCATGCCGGAGCCGAGGGCGGCGAGGCCGTACTGGAAGAAGTACGCGAGCAGGGTGCCGAAGGCGGCGACGACCGCGACCTGCGCGGTCCAGAACACGGCGGCCCGCCAGGGCTCCCCGGCCGCGCGGGCGACGTGTCTGATCCAGACGCACATCACCGCCCCGATCGCGAACGGCGCGACCAGGACCCACGGGTGGTGCGGCGGCCATGCCCCTTCGGCTCCGGGCAGCGCGACGAGGGACCCGGTCGCCAGGCCGGCACCGAGCCATATGCCGTCCTTCCACCCCTGCGCGACCGGCGAGCCCCCGGCGACATGGACGGTCGAGCGCCAGACCAGCGTCGCGGCCATCAGGGTGAGCAGCGTGCCCAAGATCCAGGCGATCAGCGTGAACCCAGGCAACGCGGCGGAGAAGCCCGCGGCCAGCGCGGTCGCCGTTCCTCCGGCGAAGTACGGGACGGGCCCGGCGCGGTAGAGGAGAGTGCGGTCCTCGATGGCCCGCCGCCGTTCCTCGTCGCTGGGGTGGCTGCGCCAGATGTGCGAGAAGCGCCATATGCGCCACCGTGGCTTCGCCGCGGAGAGCCGCCCGCCGGCGCCGGTGCCCCAGTCGTGCGGCACGACGTCGGCGTGGAACTCCCGGGTACGCAGGATGTCGCCCCTGACCAGGTACACCAGGGTGACCAGTACGGCCATGCCGACGACATCCTTGGGGCCGTCACCGGCCAGCCCCGGCACGACGATGAACGCCAGCGCGGGCGCGAGAACGACGACCAGGAACGCCCGCCACACCGCGATCACGGAGTAGGTCAGATCGACGTCCCGGTTGGTGATGTGGTTGAACTCGTGCCTGATGACGGCGTCGAATCCGGCGGTGTCCCGCTCCCGCGTGGCGACGAGACCCGCGTGCAGACACACCACGTACCGGCGGAGATATCCGAACACCAGCGCGCCGCTCCCCCGGCTGTAGGGGTCCAGCATGAACCGGACGCGCCGCGCCGGCAGCCCCGCCTGATCGCGCAGCCGGGCCAGCTCGGCCTCCAGCGTCCCCGGCTCGGCGGCGTCCGTCACGGCCAGCGGGACCAGCCCTCGCCGCCCGCACCTCCAGCGCGGCAGCCCGAAGTAGCCGATCAGCGCCACCACCAGCAGGCCCGCCATGGCCACCCCGGTCCACGCCCACTGGATTTCGACCAGCCGCGGGTGTCCCTCCATGCAGCGCACGTACATGTCCCAAACGCCAGGCGCATCGACCCCGAAATCGGCCCCCACGATGGTCCGGCAGTGGGCATCGTGGGCGACCGCGTCCTCACGCCCGATCCGTACCAGACGACGCAGCCAGTGCACCGCCGCCAGCACGATCAACGACAGGAGCAGGGCGAAGCGGAAGGTGGTGCCCACGGCGGCGGGCCTCCTGGCGGACATCCGCTAACTCCCGCCCTCGATCGCTTCGTTCTCAACCGTGTCGAGGACGAGGCGCCCGACGACCTGCTCGCTCAGCGCCCGCGCCTGCTTCTCGGGCAGCCCGGCCTCGCGCAACTTGCGGTCCACGCAGTCCTTCACGACCCGAAGTTGCGAAGGGGTCAGCGGGGGCACCTCCGCCCGCCGGTCCCCCGAACGCTGGAAAACCCTGCGCAGCCTTGCCCAGAGGCGGTTCCCCAGCGAAACGCGCATCGTGCCGACGCCCTGGCGCACGCTCTCGTCCACGGCGATCCACAGCATCGCCCCCAGCAGATTGACGATCTCCCCGGCCCCGAACGCCAGCGGATCACGCCGCGGCGCACGTCGCAGCCTGCGAAGAATGCGCTCATCGTCAAGGTCGTACTGTAATGCGTCAAATACGCGTAATTCGTCAGCGTGGACATACTTCTCATCGACGGCGAAACGTACACCGTCACGGACCACATCGCGCAGCAGAACCGTCCGCCTCATGATGAACTCCCGGTGTTCGGATCTCCGCATTCAAACACCGAAAGGCTCGGCACCGGCTCGTTTTCGTCGACGCCGCCGGGGGCGTGAATCTATTTGTGAGTTCGGATGGATCGCGAATCGGCGAACTGCTCGTGGAGGAGGTGGGCGAGGGTGGTGAGTTGGGGGGTGGTGTGGGTGGTGGGCCAGATGAGGGCGAGTTGGGAGGGCTCGGGGAGGCCGTCGATGGGGAGGTAGTGGACGTCGGTGCGGGTGGTGCGGGTGGCGAGGGGGTGGCAGACGAGCATGGTGTGGTCGCCGGTGGCGACGAGGGCCAGGCCCTCTTGGACGGTGGTGATGTGGGTGGAGGAGGGGATGGGGGCGCCGGAGGGGGTGGTGCGGGGGACGCGGGCGTCCAGCCAGTAGGTGGGGGCGTCGCCGGATGGGCGGAGGACGTCGAGGGTGGCGAGGTCTTCGGCGTGGACGCGGGTGCGGGTGGCGAGAGGGTGGGAGGCCGCTACGGCGAGCAGGTGGTCTTGCGGGGGGAAGCGGAAGCCGACGGTCAGGGCCGGTTCGCGAACCGGGAGTTCGATGATGGCGGCGTCGAGCAGGCCGTCCAGGACGCCGGAGAACGGGGAGCCGAGCGGGATCTCGGTCAGGGCGATGGTGACGTCCTGGTCGGCGCGCAGGCGGCGGAAGGACTCGGTGATCTCCTCGTAGAGGCTGCCGTGGAAGCCGATGCGCAGCCGGCGCAGCGCGCCGCGCTGGGCGCGGTCGCGGGCCTGGGCGAAGGCGGTGGTCAGCGACTCGTACGCCGGGCGTACCTCGGCCACGAACTGCGCGCCGAAGCGGGTGAGGGTCACGCGGCGGCTGGTGCGGTCCACCAGGCGTACGCCGACGCGGCGTTCGATGGCGGCGATGAGCTGGCTGACCCGGCTCTGGGAGTAGCCCAGGCGCTCCGCCGTACGGCCGAAGTGCAGCTCTTCGGCCAGGACCAGCAGGCACTCGATCTGCTGGACGTGTACCTGTCGCATCACGCTCCCCCACGGCTCATCGATAAATCTAGCTCATCGTTCCTTGAGCGGATCGCCGTTGTTCCGCGCCCTTGCCCGCTGGTTGCCTGAAAGGCATGGATTCCTCTACATCTGCGCCGGTTCGGCCCTCGGGTGCCGGGACCGCAGGCTGTACCTCCTGGTGGCAGTGGGTGGCGGTCGCGGTGTTGTCGCTGAGCACGTTCGTGGTCGTGACGTCGGAGATGCTGCCGGTCGGCGTGCTGACGCCGATGGCGGACGGGTTGCGGATCAGCCCCGGGACGGCCGGGTTCAGCCTGGCGATCACGGGGCTGGTCACCGCCGTGGCCGCGCCGGTGGTCCCGCGGCTGCTCGGCGGGCTGGACCGCCGGGTCGTACTGGCCGCGGCGATGGTGGTGCTGGCCGGGGGCAACGCGCTGACCGCCGTGTCGGACGGGTTCGGCCTGCTGGTCGTCTCCCGCGCGGTGCTCGGGGTCGGGATGGGCGCGGTGTGGGGGCTCGCGGCGGCGGTCGCGGCCCGGCTGGTGGCCCCGCGCAATGCCGCGCTGGCCGTGTCCTTCGCGGTCGGCGGGGTGGCCGGGGCGTCCGTCGCCGGGGTGCCGCTGGGCACGCTCGTCGGCGACGCGTTCGGGTGGCGGGCCGCGTTCGCCGTACTGTCGGCCACCGCGGTACTCCTGGCCGCCGCGCTGCTCCTGACCCTGCCCCGGCTCCCGCGCCCGGCCGCGGGCCCGGCCACCGCGGTGTCCGGTACGTCGCTTTTGCGTACCCCCGCGGTGCTCGGCGGCCTGACGGTGATCGCGCTGCTGGTCACGGCGCACTTCGCGGCGTACACGTACGTGCGGCCGGTACTGGAGGAACGTGCCGGGCTGACGCCGGCCGCCGTCGCTGTGGTCCTGCTGGTGTACGGCGTCTTCGGGCTCGTGGGCAACTTCGCGGCCGGGGCGCTGGCGGCGCGCCGCCCCCGCGCGACGGTCCTGGGCCTGGCCGCCGGGATCGGCGCGGCCATCGTGGTCCTCGCGCTGGCGGGCGGCGTGGCCGGAGCGGCCGGGGCCGGGGTCGCGCTGTGGGGCGTGGCGTACGGCGGTCTGTCGGTGGCCGGTCAGATCTGGATGACCCGGTCCGCGCCGGACCGCGCCGAGCGGGTCACCGGACTCTACGTCGGCGTCTTCACCGCCGCCATCGCCCTGGGCGCCTACTTGGGCGGGGTCGTGGTGGAGGCGGCCGGGATCACGCCGCTGCTGTGGGGGTCCGCCGCTCTCGCGGGTGCGGCGCTGGTCGCCGGGCTGCTCGCGAAAAAGGTTCGGGGCGGCGTGTAGAGGTGAGGCCGGTGGCTCCGACCTTCTCGTGAAGGCGGCACCGGAGGGGTGCCGTAGAGCCGAGGAGGCGGTACGAGATGAGCAAGGTCACGTGTGACATGTCGATGTCACTCGACGGTTACGTGACGGGCCTGAAGCAGAGCCTGGAGGAACCGTTCGGCGAGGGCGTCGGGGAGCGCCTGCACAGGTGGATGGTCGAGGAGCCTGAGCGGCACTCCGACGTGCTCGACGCCATCGTCGCGGCCGGGGCGTTCATCATGGGCCGCAACATGTTCGCGCCGAGCCGGGGCGCGTGGGACCTGGAGTGGAGAGGGTGGTGGGGCGAGGAGCCGCCGTACCACGCGCCGGTGTTCGTCCTCACCCACCATGCGCGCGAGCCGCTGGAGATGAAGGGCGGTACGACGTTCCACTTCGTCACCGAGGGGATCGAGGCGGCGCTGACGCGGGCGCGTGAGGTCGCGGGCGACCGTGACGTCGCCATCGCCGGGGGCGCGGCGACGGTGAACCAGTACCTGGCGGCGGGGCTGCTCGACGAGTTGCGCGTGCACACCGTGCCCCTGATCCTCGGTCGCGGTGAACGGCTGTTCGACGGCGTAGAAGACACCGAACTGCGTCCGGTCGGCGACGCTTGGGGCACGGAGCTGGTCACCCATGTGACGTATCAGGTGGTCAGGTAGCCGGGGTGGTCAGCGGCGGGGGGCGGGCGGGTGGGTGCGGACGAAGCCGTACCGTTCCAGCAGGTCGACGAGCTGGCTGCCGGTGTCGGTGAGGACCTGACCGGCGCCGCGGCACAGGGCGCAGACCTCCTGCTGGTAGCTGAGCGGGCGGGCGTCCATGTGGTCGTCGATCGCGCGTTCGGCCTCCACCACCGCCTGGGGGATGTCGGCGGGGGGCCGGCGGCCGGGCTCATCACGGATGCCGATCACCTCGCCCAGGCCGGTGACCGGGGTGTCGGGGGGAAGGCCCGCCTCCTGGCGGGCTTGGCGGGCGGCGTCGGCGAGTTCCTGGAGGCGGGTTCGCCAGGGTTCCCAGGCGGGATCGACTCGGCTTCCGGTGCCGCCGCAGGTGGCGCAGGGCTGTTCGAGCTCGTCGAGGAGGGATGGGCGATCGGGCTGATCGCCGGGTTGTGCAGGGCTCACATCGCGGACGGTACGCGCGCGTACGGCGGCCAACAAGACAATCAGGTCAAGACAGGGCAAAGAGTGTGTAATGCCCTTTTTAGGGATGAGTGGGTACAGACTGGGCGGGTGGTTGCGGACTCGACCGCGTAACCCCTATAACTGGTTACATGGCACTGAGCTGGAAACTCGTCATCGACAGCAGGGATGCGCCCGCGCTCGCGGACTTCTGGGCGGCGGCGCTGGAGTACGAGGTGGAGGACCCCAGCGCGCTCATCGAGCGGTTGCTGGGCGCGGGACACATCGGGGAGGAGGCGATCGTCGAACATCGCGGCCGCAAGGTCTTTCGCGGGTACGCCGCGGTCCGTCATCCCGACGACCCATTCGACGAGGTCAGTGGTGTGGGGCGGGGCAGGCGGCTGCTCTTCCAGGAGGTGCCGGAGGGCAAGTCCGGCAAGAACCGGCTGCACATCGACGTCCACGGCGAGCCTGGTGGGCTGGACAAGCTGGTGAGCAGGCTGGAAGGGCTGGGGGCGACTCGGGTTCGCGAGGTGGATCAGGGGCCTGCCGGACACTGGTGGGTCATGCTCGACCCGGAGGGCAACGAGTTCTGCGCGACGTAGTGGATCGTTCGCGGGGTAATGTCCCGGCATGGAGCTATTCGGGGGATTATGAGCCGCTGTGGGGGGTTGAGATGAGCGGTGCCTACCGGTCGCTTTTGGCCCTTGGCTCCGATGCGGCCGGTGGGCTATTCGTGCGGAGGTTGCTCTGCAACGCGACCATGCTGCTCGCGCTGGGCACGGTCGTGTGGCGTTGCTGGGGCGGCTGCGGTACGCGTCTGCGCTGATCGGGGTCGGGCTTTGCGTGGTCGGCGCGCTCGTTGTGGTGTGGTACGTGCTGCACCTGGTGACGGCCCTGGCCCTGGGCGTCACGCTGATGATCTCCGCGCGCCGGGGGGCGGCGCGAGACCCTAGGACTCCGGGCTTCGTGGCACTGAGCCTCGTGCTCACCGTCCTGGTCCTTCTCTGGGGCTGAGCCGCCCTCGGGCTCGGCCTTGGCCTTGGCCTTGGCCTCGGCGGAATTGTCGGTCGCGTCTTCTACCTTTTCATCGAGGCTTTTCAACGAGGCTTCGATCGAGGCCCATCGAGGTCGGAAAGGACGCGGAGGTTCCAGTGTTCCGTCAAGGAGACATCCTGCTCATGCCGGTCGCCGCCGAGGCCGTGCCGGAGCGGCTGGAGGCCGCGCCGCGTGACGGGCGGGGGCGGCTGGTGCTGGCGCTCGGTGAGGCCACCGGCCATGCGCACGCCGTACCGGGGCCGGGCTCGCTGCTCGGGCGGCGCGGCTCCGACATGCCGGAGTTCCTGCACCTGCCCGAGGGCGGGCGGCTCGTCCACGAGGAGCACGCCGCCATCGCGCTGCCCAAGGGGTGGTTCCGGGTCATACGGCAGCGCGAGTACGTGCCGGGCAGCTTCGCCCGCTACGTCGCCGACTGAGCGCCCGGCCCGCCCCTTCACTCCCCCACGACAGCCGACAGCTCACAGCCGAGGAAACCCATGAGCACCCCCGTCCTCTCACCCGTACTGGCCGCGTCCCTCGCCGACGCCGTGACCGCGTGGACCACCGTCGCCTATGCCACCGGCCCGGCAGATCGGCCCGCCGCCGAAGCGGGCGTCCGGGCCGCCTACCGCGAAGCCGGGCTCGCCGAGCCCGAGCGGTTCATCTGGTTCGCCTCACCGGCCCAGGCCACAGTGGCCGCCGTCGTCCTCTCCGGCTCCGCCACGGACCACGACCACACCCCGCCGCCCGAAGGTCTCCCGCCTGCGCTGTTCCGCCTCGATCCCGGCGCGCCGGTCCGCGACCTCGTCCTGACCGAGCCCTGGGAGTACGTCCGCGCGCAGGCGCTCTCCCTGCTCACGCCCGCCGGGTGGGCGGCGGCCTGGGAGTTCATCGGCGGCGAGCTGTGGCCACGGGTCAACCGGCTCACAAGCGAGATCCGCGGCGGCATCAGCCGGTGCCTCGCCGACCCTTCCGGCGCTTCCGGCACTTCCCCCCGTGACGACCTGGACGACGAGATCGAGTCGCTGCTGCGCCGCACGACCCTCGACGCGGCCCTCGGTCAGCACGACGCGCCCTGGCTCGCGTTCTTCGACGGCCTGGCGCGCGCCGGCGACTTGGACCTCGGCCCGCTCGACGGAGTGCTGCGCGCGGCGCGGGAGGCGGGGTGGTGGTGGCCGTTCGAGCGGGTCGTGTTGATGTGCGAGCGTCCGGCAGAATTGCACCGCGACGACCTGGGCCGCCTGCATCAGGCGGCAGGCCCGGCCCTCGCCTTCCCCGACGGCTTCGCCCTGCACGCCTGGCACGGCATGCCCGTCCCGGCCGAGTTCGGCGCGGCGATGGCCGACCTGTCGGCCCCGCGCATCCGGCGGGAGGAGAACGCGGAGCTGCGCCGGGTGATGCTCGAACACTACGGGTTCGACCGCTATCTACGAGAATCGGACGCGAAGCTGATCCAGCGAGACGCCACCGGCGTGCTCTGGCGGGCCGACCTCGCCGACGACGAGCCACTGGTAATGGTCGAGGTGATCAACTCCACACCGGAGCCCGACGGCACCAGCCGCACGTACTTCCTGCGCGTGCCGCCGTACGTCACCACCGCCCGAGAGGGCGTCGCCTGGACCTTCGGCCTGCGCGCGGACCAGTACGACCCGGAGCAACAGACCTGATCGGTACGGCGTGGCGGCGGGGATGCACTCCAGCACCCCGCCGACGAAGACACGGAAACGGTCGAGCGGTTCAAGGCACACGTCCCGGACCAGCAGTTGTGGTCGATACGGCATGCCAGCGGGGATACGTTCCAGCGCTCCGCCAGCGAAAACACGACAGAAGCCGGGCGGTTCAAGGCATCTCGCCAGCGGACATGGTCAATACGGCGTGGCGGCGGAATGCATTCCAGAACCCCACCGATGAAGGCACGGTAAAGGCCGAGCCGTTCAGGGCACAGCTACCAGAGCAACAGACCTGATCGGTACGGCGTGGCGGCGGGGATGCACTCCAGCACCCCGCCGACGAAGACACGGTAACGGTCGAGCGTTCGAGGTGCGCCTACCGGAGCAGCAGACGCGACCGGTACGGCGTGGCGGGGATGCATTCCAGCACCCCACCAGCGAAAACACGGTAGAGATCGAGCGGTTCGCGACACACGTACCGGGCCAGCGGATGCGATCAATCCGGCGTGGCGGCGGGGATGCGCTCCAGCACCCCACCGGCGAAGACACGGTAGAGGTCGAGCGGTTCGAGGTGTACGTAGCCGATGTGGCAGTCGCACACCGGCAGTGAGCACAGGCGGGGGCGTAGGGCGCGCAGGGCCGAGCCGTCGTAGAGGTTGCCGATCGGCCGCTCGACGAAGTGACACCGCCGTACCGTGCCTTCGCCGTCCACCGATACCACGCTCTGGCCGGTACGGCAGGGCAACCCGAGGCTGCGGTGCGGGGTCCGGCTGTAGCCGAACAACGGGTCGATCGCGGTCCAGCCGGCCGCCTCCTCGTCGGTGTAGAGGTGGCCCTCGGCCGCGTTGATCCACAGGTACACCTCATCGGGCAGTTCGGCCCGCAGCCGTTTGGCGGGCTCGGCATGGTCGGGCAGGCCGACCACGCCGACACTGAAGCGCACGCCGTGGGCGAGCAGTTCGCGGCACTTGCCGATGAACCGCTCGTGGGTCACCTGGCCCGGGTGGTAGGTGGCCCACAGGGCGAGCGTGTCGCGGTCGGCTTCGGCGACCCAGCGCAGGCGGCTGCTGAGGTTGGTCTGGATGGCCACCCTGCGTACGTGCGGCAGATGACTCAACTCGATCATCGTGCTGCGGTACCACGACCTGACCAGCCCTTCGCCCCACGGCGTGAACAACACCGAAATGGGAAAGTCCTGCGCCGCGACCCAGTCGGCGAACCGGCCCAGCGCCGCCCGATCGGCGCGCAACCGGTCAGGGTCGTCCCGCCGCTTGGCGAACGGACAATAAGGGCAGTCGTAATCGCAACTGGCCAACGGGCCTCGGTAGAGCAAGGTCAGCTCATCCGGCCTGGGAGTGCCATCGGCCTGTACCCCCGCCAGTTGGGCCTCGCCGGTCGCGGACGTACCTGCACGCCCCGACGTGGGAATGCCGCCAGCGGCATCCGTATGTCGGAGCGGCCGGATATCGCCCTCTGACGCCGGGAGGCCATCGGCCGCGCCCCCATGCCGGGGCAAGTGGATGTCGACGTGCGAGGTCGTAGCCACAGCCTCGGATGCAGAGATGTCACCTGCCGCTTGCATGTCCCGAGACACCTCCACATGCGCGGACGCCGAGAGGTCATCCGCCGCGTCCGTATGCCGGGCCGATCGGATCTCACTCACCGGGAGTACGCCTACATCCTGGGGTGAGCGGATGTCGGCGGTCGATGTCGTAGCCACATCTCTGGACGCAGGGATGTCATCAGCCGCGTCCGGGAGGCCATCGGCCGGGTCCGTACGTCGGGGGAAGTGGGGGTCAGTGGGCGGGTGGTGGGCGGTGAGGTCCCAGATGGACAGGGGGTCAGCGGAGGGCATAGGAGTCCATGAGGTCGCGGACGTGGCCGGAGAAGAGGGCTGGGCCGATGGCGTCGGAATGGGCCAGTCCTTCGGGGGTCAGGCGGATGTGGGACGGGTCGTCGGTGAGCCAGCCGCGGTCGGCGAACGTGGCGAGGGGGAAGTCGTCGAGGGCGTCGGAGCCGAAGCGTGCCTGGTAGGCGGGCCGGTCGAGACCTTCGGCCTGGAGTAGGGACTGGATGAGGTGGCGGCGGCGGCGTTCGAGGTCGTCGAGCTCGAAGCCATAGTTGGCCACCTCGAATGCGGTGGCCGGTAGGCCGACGAACTCGTCGATGATCGCGCGTACGTGCCGTACGCCCACCGCGTACTCGAAGGAGTAGTGCAGGTCGGCGGTGTAGGACCGGGCGCCGCAGCCGAGGCCGACCATGCCGTCCGTCTGGCAGCAGTATTCGGTGCCCGAGCCGGTGCCGGGTAGCCGGAACATCCGCATCGACACCTGTTCGTACCCCGCGGCCAGCAGGTGGTCGCGCCCCTGGCGGTAGAGGGCGAGCCGCTGGTCGTCCCATTCGCGGTCGAGCTGCCCCAGCCCGGTGAGCGGCCGGACGTAGAGCGGATAGAGGTAGATCTCCTCCGGACGCCAGGCGAGGGCCGCGTCGAGGGAGTATCGCCAGGTCGCGGGTGTCTGGCCGGCGATGCCGTAGATCAGGTCGATGTTGAGCGTGGGGAACCCGGCCGCGCGGATGGCCGCCAGCGCGGTCTCGACCTCGGACCGGCGCTGTGGGCGTAGCGCGGCCTTGGCCTCGGTGTCGATGAAGCTCTGCACCCCGATGGAGACGCGGGTGGTGCCGCGTTCGGCGAGTACGGTCAGGCGGTCCGGGGTGGCGGTGGCCGGGGAGGTCTCGACGCCGAGCGGGGTGGCGGCGAGGTCGGCCCCCATGACCTGCTCGGCCAGGTCGAGCAGCCGGGCCAGTTCGGACGCCTCCAGGTACGTGGGCGTGCCGCCGCCGATCGCCGTGGTGGCGAAGCGCGCGTCGCCCGGAAGCGCCCGGCGTACGGCTTGCGCCTGGCGGCCGAGTGCGTCGAGGTAGGCGGACACCAGTTCGGCCGGGGCTCCGGTACGGGTGAACAGGTTGCAAAAGCCGCAGCGCATCTCGCAGAAGGGCACGTGCAGGTAGAGGAAGAGCGCGTCGGTGGGCTCGGCCGCCCAGACCTTGGCGAGCGGGGGCCTCGGGTCCAGCTCGCGGTAGGCGGTCTTGTGCGGATAGGCGTAAACGTAGGCTTCATAGGGCCTCATGGCCACTCCCCCGGGTGGAGCACGAACTCGGAGTACGGAACCGTCCAGACCACCTCGTGGCCGATGCGATGACCGACATATCCGTCTTCGCCGTACGCGGTGCCGTGGTCGGAGCACACGATGGCCAGGCACGGCCGCCGCGCGGTCATCAGTGCGAACAGCCGGCCGATGTGCCGGTCGACGTATTCGAGGGCGGCGGCGTGGGTCGCGGGTGAGTCGCCGGTCGCGCCTGGCAGGTAGAAGTGGTTCGGCTGGTGCAGCGCGGAGACGTTGAGGAAGAGGAAGACCGGGTCGGTGCGGTCGCGTACCGCCGTCTCGGCGCAGGCGATCTGCTCCTCGAAGGAGGTCGGCGAGGTGACACCGTACTCCGGGCGCCAGTGCGACTCGGCGAACAGCGAGGGCAGCGCGGCACCGAGTGGTGTGAGCTTGTTGAAGAACCCGACGCCGCCGACGCACACCGTGTGGTAGCCCGCCTTGGCCAGCCCGCTCGGGAGGTCGGCGGCGTCGAAGACGTAGGTGCCGGGGGCGGTGGTCTCGCTCCCGGGGAAGGCGGCGGCGAACAGCCGGGGGTGCGGGCCGGGCGCGGTGGGGGTGGGCAGGAAACCGGCCAGGATCGCGGCGTGCGCGGCGTAGGTGAAGCTGCCGGGCGCGTGCCGGCGTTCCCATGCGCCGTCGGGCAGGGCGCGCGCGAGCGTGGGCAGCCTGCCTGCGGCCAGCAGCTCGGCCGCGACGTCGTAGCGCAGGGTGTCGAGGGTCACCAGGAGTACGTCGTAGGTGCCGACGATCGCGTGCATGTCTCTCATGCCGGGCCGCCGCCGGTCGCGAGGAGGTGGGCCACCTGGGCGGCGTGGCAGTCCAGGCCGGGGGCCGCGCCGTCGGGCAGGCCGGTGAGCCCGGGCAGCAGGTCACCGAACGCGTTGACCTCGGCCACCGCGAAGCGACGCCAGTCGATGCCGACCATGAGATCGACGCCGACCATGGGCGAATTGGGGAAGCAGGCCGCCGCGCGGGCGCATGTCAGCATGGCCCGCTCCCATCTGTCGGGGCCGAGCCGGGCTCTGACGTGTTCGAGGTCGCCTCGGGTGCCGCCCAGGTGCAGGTTGGTCATGGGGGTACGGCTGGCGCGTACGACGGCATGCGTCGGCCGCCCGCCGATGACCACGACGCGCAGGTCGAACACCCGCCCGTCGATGGACGCCTTGGGAAACCACCGCTCCACGTGCAGCCCGTCAGGGGCGAGCGCGTCGATGATGGCGGCCACGTCGGCTTCGTCGGTGTAGGTGCGGACGCGCAGCGAGTTATGCATTTCAGGCACGGCCGGGACGGTGGGGGCGGCCCCGGCCGTGTTGACGGTCGAGGCGGCCGTGGGAGCGGCGGCAGTCGCGGTTACAGCGGTAGAGCCCGCTACGCCAGTGGAGACGGTGGCGGTTACGGCAACGGGGGCGATCAGAGCAATAGGAACGGCCGGGACGGTGGCGGTCGCGGCGGGCGCCGCTACGGCGCTCGGGGCAGGTATGGCGGGGGCGGTCGCTGCGGGGGCAGCGGTAAGGGCGGTGGCGACGGCGCTTGGGGTGGGGTGGGAGGGGAGGAGTTCGATGGGGGTGGTGGCGTGGAGGTGGGGGCCTTGGGTTTGGAGGGCCACGATTCCGGCGGCGGAGGAGCCGTGAGGGGGCTTGATGAAGACGCGGTGCCAGCCGGCCTGGGTCATGGCCTTGCGTAGGTGGGGGTAGCCGGTGATGGGGCCGGGGCCCAGGGCGGGGGGGACGGGGATGGCGGCGGCTGACAGGTGGGTGTGGCAGCGGCGTTTGTCGAACATGGTGGCGATCTCGTCGATGTCGGCGAGGAGGCGGGCGCCGGGGGTGTGGGACACCGCGTGGCGTACGCGCTCAAGGCCGTGCAGGAACCCGGCGTACCAGGAGGCGCCGCCGCCGACGCGGGTCGGAGGGCCCGGGCCGCGGAGGAGGGCGTCGGTGGCCGGGTCCTCGCCGGGGGAGTCGATGCGGACCCAGGCGCCTTCGGGGATGTGAATTGGGGCCCCCGTGAGGACGTCGCGCCAGGCGATGACGGTGGGCTCGGCCAGTCCGAACGCGCGCAAGGCGTCCGCGAACAGCCGCACCCGCCGATCACCCGGCGTCCCCACCACCGCGAACACGGTCACTCGGAGACCTCGATGTAGCGCCAGTTGTGCTCGCTGAAGTCTTGTTCGTCGGAGAGGTCGACCTCGACGTCGGCCAGGGCGTCGAGGACGCGCTTGCTCATTTCCGCGCTCAGGTAGTGGTGGCGGAGGTTGAGGCGCTTGAGGTGGGTGAGGGGCTGGCCGGTGAGCAGGGCCTCGGCGCCCGCGTCGGAGAGGGTGCCCATGGACAGGTCGAGGGATTCGAGGCGGGCCACGATGGGGGCGGTGGCGACGGCGGTGGCCACGTCGTCCTGGCGTTCGCTGTCCTGGAGGCCGAGGTGGCGCAGCGCGGGCAGCCCACGCCCGGCGAGGATGGGCGCCCAGTCGTCGGGGCCGGAGTCGCCGGAGTAGTTTTCGGTGCCCAGCCACAGCTCCAGGTGCCGCAGGGCGGGCAGGGTGGACGCGCCGACCGCGCGGACCACATCGGCCGGCAGGCCGCCCGTCTCGAAGCGCAGCGTCTCCAGCGCGGCGTGGTCGACGGCCTGGAACGCAAGGCCGTCGCCACCGCGTACGTCGAGCCGCTTCAGCCGGGGGTAGGCGGTGAGCAGCGGGGTCACGTCGGACTGGCCGATCCAGGAGATCTCGGACTCCTCGCTGACGTAGTCGCCCAGGAAGATCGCCTCCAGCGCGGGGAAGCGCGGCGCGGCCTCGATGAGCAGCCCGATCGGCACGTCGGCCCGCCGGTCGTCGTGGGCCCAGCCCCACGTGCCCACGACCAGGGCGCGCACGGCGGCGCAGTCGACCGTTTCCAGCAGCTCGGCGAAGGTCTCCTCGAACTCGTCGTCGAAATCGTCGCCCGCGACGCGCCAGGCGACCTCCGCCGCGAGCGGACGGGGCTCGGTCACCTCATCGCCCACCTCATGGACGGGAAGGCCATGGAACTCGGTGAGATGCTGGTGTATCACGGGGGGACTCCTCAGCGGCGAACGACGAAGGGGAGTCAAGTTCTAGCAGCCGGGGCCGACAAGATTCACACCCGCCGCACACGCCCCGGGATGATGGGGATTCGACATTTCACCCCACGATGGACGGATGGACGGACGGACGCGGATGCCCAGGAATCTGGACACGGTGGACCGGGAGATCATCAGGCTGGTCTCCACCCAGGGGCGGATCAGCCACGAGGAGATCGCGCGGCGGGTGCACGTGTCCCGCCCCGCCGTACACGAGCGGGTCAAACGCCTGGAGAGCGAGGGTGTGATCCGCGGTTACCGGGCGGTGGTCGAGTGGTCGGCCGTCGATCTCGGGCTGTGCGCGTTCGTGTCCGTGCAGGCCGACCACGACCGGCTGGCGATGGTCATCGACCGGCTGTTCCAGATGTCCACCCCCGAGGCCGTGGTCGAGGAGTGCCACCGGGTGACCGGCCAGTGGTGCGCGCTGCTGAAGGTCAGGGCCGCGTCCTCGCTGGCCCTGCAGCAGTTGCTCGACCAGATCATGTCGATGAGCGGCGTCCGGCAGACGATCACCACCATCGTGCTGTCGTCGATCGAGGCCGCCCCCGGCGTACGGTGACCGACGATTCGTCGGCCGGGCGGCGCCACCGGGCCGCCGCCCCCGCGAGCCGCTGACGGAACGTCGCCAAGGAGCCGCGCGGCACCCGTACCGGCCCCTCTCCCGCCTAGAGTCCCTGCCGACCAAGCGAGGAGAGAGATGATGCTGCCCTGGTCCGCCGATCTCGCCGGGCGTTTCGAGCATGCCGTGATCGACAGCGAACTGCTGCGCGGCAACCCGCTCGGCGATCCGCACGAGCGGCCGCTGCTGGTGTACCTGCCGCCCGGGTACGACGAGGACCGGGCCCGCCGCTATCCGGTGATCTACGTGACGCCGGGCTACAGCGGCCATGGCGGGATGTGGTTCAACCGTACGCCGTTCCGCACCCCGCACCCGGAGCTGGTCGACGCGCTGTTCGCGCGCGGCGGGACGCCCCCCGCCATCGTCGTCTTCGCCGACGGGTGGACCGCGTACGGCGGCGGCCAGTTCCTCAACTCCCCCGCGACCGGCCGGTACCACTCCTACCTGTGCGACGAGATCGTGCCGTGGGTGGACGCCCGCTACCGCACCCTGGCCGATCGCGATCACCGGGCGCTGGCGGGCAAGAGCACCGGCGGCTACGTCGCGATGATCACACCGATGCTGCGCCCGGACCTGTTCGGCGCGCTCGCCACCCACGCGGGCGACGCGCTGTTCGACGTCGGCTACCGGCATGAGCTGACCTGGCGCGCCCGGCTGCTGCGCGACCGGTACGACGGATCCTACGAACGCTTCCTGGCCGACTTCCGCACCCGGATTCCCGGCACGAAACCGGGCGATCTCGAACTCATGGAGGTCTACGCCTACGCCTCGGCGTACTCCGCGGACGAGGACGGCACCGTGCGCGTCCCCTTCGACGACACCGGCGCGCTGGACCCGGAGGTCTGGGAGCGCTGGCTGGCCTGGGACCCGGTGGTGATGGCGGGCCGCCCGGTGTACGCGGAGGCGCTGCGCTCGCTGCGGGCGATCTGGATCGACGCGGGCGACAAGGACGAGTACTTCCTGGACTTCGGCGCCACCGCGTTCCGGCGGGCGCTCGCCACGGCGGGCGTACCGGACGAGCGCATCCATTTCGAGCTGTTCGACGGGGGCCACGGCGGCATCGAGTACCGCTACCCGCTCGCACTGGCCTGGCTCTGCGAGCGGATGGCGTAGCGGTGGCCCACCACGTTCCGGTCGCGGCGCACACGGAGGCGCGCCGCATCCCCGCGCACCGGCTCGGCGAGAAGGACATGCTGTGGGCCTGGCTGCGCTTCGCCAGGGCGACGGTCGAGGCGAAGGCGACCGGCCTCTCCGAAGCGCGGTTGCGGGCCAGGCTGGTGCCGTCGGCGACCACGGTGGGCGGCCTGCTGACCCACCTGGTCACCGTCGAGCACGACTGGTTCGGCGGCGTGCTGGGCGGCCGGGAGCATCCGGTGCCGTTCGGCCCTGACGACCCGGACGGCGACTGGCGGGTCGCGGACGACGACGACCTCGACGGCCTGCTCGCCCGCTACCGCGCCGCCTGCCGGGCGAGCGACGAGGTCGTCCAGGCCCTCGACCTGGACGACACCGGCGCGCAGACCACCGGGGACTACACGCTGCGCTGGGCGATGGTCCACGTGACGATGGACACCAGCCGGCACGCCGGGCAGGCGGACGTACTGCGCGAACTCCTGGACGGCGAGCGCGGCTGGTAGCGATCAGTACCGGTTGGTCCGGGCGTCCAGGGCGAGCCCGGCGTCGATCACCTTGGCCGCGACCTTGAGGCCCATCTGGTCCTTGACGATCCGTCCGAGCGAGGGCAGGCTCTTGCGGTCCGGCCAGGTGCCCGGCTCCCACAGCGCCGCCCGCAGGAACGCCTTGGCGCAGTGCATGTACAGCTCTTCGACGTCGATCAGGAGCGCCAGCCGCGGGCGCTTGCCGCGGACCGTCAGGGCGTCGAAGAACGGCGCGTCCGACACGATCGTGGCGCGCCCGTTCACCCGCAGCGTCTCGTTCATCCCCGGCACGATGAACAGCAGCCCGACCTGCGGGTTGTGCAGCACGTTGCGGAGGCCGTCCACCCGGTGGTTGCCGGGCCGGTCGGCGAGCACCAGGCGATGCTCGTCCAGCACGAGCACCGAACCCGCGGGGTCGCCCTTGGGCGAGACGTCACAGGTGCCGCCTGCGCCGGAGGTGGCCAGCAGCACGAGCGGCGAGTGCGCGATGAGGGTGCGCGCGTGCTCGTCGATCCGGGCGATGTCCTTGTCCCAGAGGGACTGCGGCGGCTCTTTCACGATCTTCCGAAGCTCGGCCTCGGTGGTGACCGTGCGGATCTCAGGGTCCATCCTCCCGAATATAAGGTAAGGCTAACCTCTGTGGAATACGTAACGAGGGAGACCCGCACGCTGCCCGTGGTCGCGGCCGGTCCGGCGGAGATGCCGCATCCCATCCTCGGCTGGGGCGAGACCTTCGACCACGACATCACCTGGACCGCGCACTCCCACCCGTGGCACGAACTCCTCTGGAACGAGCGCGGCGCGTCCACCGCCGTGGTCGGTTCGCGGGTCTGGACGGTCACGTCCGCGCTGGGCCTGTGGATGCCCGCGGGCACGCTGCACTCCGGCTCGGCGGTCGCGGGCACCCGGTGCCGGGCGGGCTTCTTCGGGTACGACACCACGACCTCGATCTCCGCCACGCCCGTCGGCGTGGAGATCACGCCGCTGCTGCGGCTGCTGCTGGAACGGCTCGCCGACGCCGAGCTTCCGGCCGCCTCGCGGGCGCTGACCGAGGCGATGGTGCTCGATGTGCTCACCCCCTCCCCGCGCGAGCTGCTGCTGCGGATGCCGACGTCCGGCCTGCTGCGCCCGATCGCCGAGACGGTCCGGGACGATCCGAGCGACCCTCGGACGCTCGCGGACTGGGCCGCCCGCCTGGGCGTGAGCGTCCGGACGATCAGCCGCGCCTTCAACGCCGAGACCGGCACGAGTTTCGCCCGCTGGGTGGCGGCGGCGCGGGCGCAGCACGCGGTCGGGCTGCTCGCCCAGGGCCGCGCGCTGGAGGCGGTGGCCGAGGAGGTCGGGTACCGCTCGGCGAGCGCGTTCGGCGCGGCCTTTCGGCGTACGACCGGACTGACCCCGGGGGCCTTCCGCACGCGTTGAAGCCCGGCCCTGGGGGCCTTTCGGACCCGCTGAAGCCCGGCCCTGGGGGCGTTCCGGACCCCCTGAAGCCCGGCCCCGATGTCCGGATCGCTACAACCCCTGTCCCAAACGGACGATTGTGACAAGCCGCCCACTTCTCCTAAGGTGCCAGCGAAGGCAAGCCTTACCTAACCTGGCTGGCCCGACATCGAAAGTGGAGTACGGATTGAAGCCTCGACACCGCCTGCGCGCCCTCGTGGCGACCGCCGCCGTCCTGCTGGGCATCGCGGGCTGCGGCGGCGCGCCGCAGCCGAACGCCGAGGCCGCGAAACCGGGCGCAAGCACCGGCAGCGCCTTCCCCATGACCATCGACCACGCGCTCGGACAGGCCACCATCCCCGCCAAGCCGGTACGCGTGGCCACCGTCAACTGGGCCAACCACGAGGTGCCGCTCGCCCTCGGCGTCGCCCCGGTCGGCATGGCCGCCGCGAACTTCGGCGACGATGACGGCGACGGCCTGCTGCCCTGGGTGGAAAAACGGCTGGAAGAGCTGAAGGCGCCCAAACCGGTGCTGTTCGACGAGACCGACGGCATCGACTTCGAGGCCGTCGCCGACACCAAGCCCGACGTCATCCTGGCCGCCTACTCGGGCCTGACCAAGCAGGACTACGACACCCTCAGCGACATCGCCCCCGTGGTCGCCTACCCCAAGGCCGCCTGGGCGACCCCCTGGCGCGAGATCATCCGCCTCAACGGCAAGGCCATCGGCCTGGCCGCGGAGAGCGAGAAGCTGATCGGCGGCATCGAGGGCGACATCGCCCGGGTCGCCGCGAAGTACCCTCAGCTCAAGGGCAAGTCGGTGATGTTCATGACCCATGTGGACCCCAACGACGTGAGTGAGATCGGCTTCTACACCACGCACGACACCCGCACGCTGTTCTTCGAGGACCTGGGCATGACGACCCCCGGCAGCATCGCCGAGGCGTCCAAGGGCACCGAGAAGTTCGCGCTGACCCGCAGCGCGGAGCAGATCGACGTGTTCGACGACGTGGACATCATCACCGGGTACGGCGACGCGAAGGGTGAACTGCTCGGCAAGCTGCGCGGCGACCCGCTGCTGTCGAAGATCCCGGCGATCAAGCGCGGCTCGGTGTACCTGCTGGACGGCACCAAGCCGCTCGGCACCGCCGCGAACCCGACGCCGCTGTCGATCTCCTGGGTGCTCGACGACTACGCCAAGGCGCTGGCCGAGGCCGCGGACAAGGTCAAGTGACGGCGGTCGGCACAGACCACCTGCCGGACGCCGCGCGGTCGCGGCGTCCGGCGCGTGTGCGGCTGCTGTGGTCGGTGGCGGTGCTCGCGGCACTGGCCGTGATCATGGTGGCCTCGGTCGCGCTGGGCTCGCGCGGCACCACCTGGTCCGACGTACTGGCCGCGCTCGGCGGCGCGGACGGCTCGCTGGAACAGGCCGCGGTCACCAAGCGCATTCCGCGCACGCTGCTCGCCGTGCTCATCGGCGCGGCGCTCGGCCTGGCCGGGGGCGTGATGCAGGGCGTGACCCGCAACCCGCTGGCCGACCCCGGGATCCTGGGCGTCAACATGGGCGCGTCGCTCGCCGTCGCCACCGCCGTGGCGTTCTTCGGGCTGACCTCGCCGACCGGGTACGTCTGGGTGGCGATGACCGGAGCCGGGGCCGCCGCCGTGTTCGTCTACACCGTCGGGTCCCTCGGGCGCGGCGGCGCGACCCCGCTCAAGCTGGCGCTGGCCGGGGCCGCCACCTCGGCGGCCTTCGCGTCGCTGGTCAGCGCCGTGGTACTGCCCCGCAACGACATCGCGGGCGGCTTCCGGCTCTGGCAGATCGGCGGGGTCGGCGGCGCGTCGTACGAGCGCATCGGGCACGTCCTGCCGTTCCTGGCGGTCGGCTTCGCGATCTGCCTGCTGTCGGCGCGGGCGCTGAACTCGCTGGCGCTGGGCGATGAGGTCGCGGCCGGGCTGGGCGAACGCGTCGCCGTCATCCGGGCCACGGCCGCCCTCGGGGCCGTGGTGCTGTGCGGCGCCGCGACGGCCGCCGCCGGGCCGATCGCCTTCGTCGGGCTCATCGTCCCGCACGCGTGCCGGCTGCTGGTCGGCGTGGACCACCGCTGGCTGCTGCCGTTCTCCGCGCTCATCGGGGCCGGGCTGCTCACCGCCGCCGACGTCGTCGGGCGCATGGTGGCCCGCCCGGCCGACGTCGAGGTCGGCATCGTGACGGCGCTGATCGGCGCCCCGTTCTTCATCTACATCGTCCGCCGCCAGAAGGTGCGTGACCTGTGAGCGCGACCGTACTGGAGTCGGTGGTCCGGGGACGGCGACGGCGTGCCGCGCACCGCCGCCTGGTCGTCGCCACGCTCGCGGTACTCGTCGCCGCCGCCTTCGCGCTGACCCTGATGGCCGGGCAGACGTTCTACCCGCCCGGCGACGTGATCGGTGTCATCCTCGGCGAGCGGGTGCCGGGCGCGACCTTCACGGTCGGGCGGCTCCGGCTGCCGCGCGCGGTGCTGGCGGTGGTCGCGGGCTTCGGGTTCGGCATGGCGGGCGTCACCTTCCAGACGATGCTCCGCAACCCGCTGGCCAGCCCGGACATCATCGGCATCAGCTCGGGCGCGAGCGCCGCGGCG
The DNA here is from genome assembly GCF_003315795.1 of Spongiactinospora rosea. GTDB lineage: Bacteria > Actinomycetota > Actinomycetes > Streptosporangiales > Streptosporangiaceae > Spongiactinospora > Spongiactinospora rosea. The sequence goes on along the minus strand of NZ_QMEY01000018.1, from coordinate 104,596 downwards.
GCCATCGCGATCGTGTCGCTGTCCCTGGGCGGGGCCGAGGTATCCGTCCTGGCCATCGCATGCGCGCTGGCGGTGGCGCTGCTGGTGTACGTCCTGGCGTTCCGGGACGGCGTCGCCGGGACCCGGCTGATCCTGATCGGCATCGGGATCGCCGCGATCATGGACAGCGTCACCGCGTACGTGCTGTCCCGGGCCGCCGAATGGGACCTCCAGGAGGCCACCCGCTGGCTGACCGGCAGCCTGAACGGCACGACCTGGGCGGAGGTGCTGCCCGCCGTCATCGCCACCGCCGTACTCGCGCCGGTGCTGCTGGCCCGGGGACGCGACCTGACCGCGCTGCGGCTCGGCGACGACACCGCCTCGGCCCTCGGGGTGCGCGTCGAACGCACCCGGATCGTGGTGATCGTCGCCGCCGTCGGCCTGATCGCGTTCGCCACGGCGGCCAGTGGGCCGATCGCGTTCGTGGCGTTCCTTTCCGGGCCCATCGCGGCCCGGCTGACCGGCGTGGGCGGCTCGCCGCTCGTACCGTCCGGGCTGGTCGGCGCGCTGCTGGTGCTGGTGGCCGACTTCGCCGGGCAGTTCGCGTTCGACACCCGCTTCCCGGTCGGCGTCGTCACCGGCGTGCTCGGCGCGCCGTACCTCGTCTACCTGATCGTCCGCACCCACCGTGCCGGAGGCTCGCCATGACCACGTCCCACTCCCTGACCGCCGAGGGCCTGGCGCTCGGCTATGCCGACCGGGTCGTCATCGACTCCCTCGACCTGGTCGTGCCGCCCGGCCGGATCACGGTCATCGTCGGCGCGAACGCCTGCGGCAAGTCGACGCTGCTGCGCTCGCTGTCCCGGCTGCTCACGCCGCGCGCGGGCCGCGTCGTACTGGACGGCAAGGAGGTGCACCGTACCCCCGCCAGGCAACTGGCCAGGACGCTCGGCCTGCTGCCGCAGTCGCCGGTCGCGCCGGAGGGCATCACCGTGCTCGACCTGGTCGGCCGGGGCCGCCACCCGCACCAGGGGATGTTCTCCCGCTGGACCGAGCGGGACGACCGGGCGGTGGCCGCCGCCCTGACCGCCACGCAGACCGCCGACCTCGCCGACCGGGCGGTGGACGAGTTGTCCGGCGGCCAGCGTCAGCGGGTCTGGATCGCCATGGCGCTGGCCCAGCAGACCGACCTGTTGCTGCTGGACGAGCCGACCACCTTCCTGGACGCCTGCCACCAGGTCGAGGTACTGGACCTGCTCACCGACCTGAACCACACCCGCGGCACCACCATCGTGATGGTCCTGCACGACCTCAACCTCGCCGCCCGCTACGCCGACCACCTCATCGCCCTGGCCTCGGGCAGGCTGCACTCCTGCGGCACACCCGCCGACGTGCTCACCGAGGAGTGTGTCCGCACGGTCTTCGGCCTGGACAGCCGCATCATCGACGACCCCGTCTCCGGCCGCCCCCTCATGCTCCCCATCGGCCGCCACAACGTGCTGGCCCGAACGGCCCCGGCGGTCAGCGGAGGCGCCTGATGTCGCCGTAGGCGCGGTAGAAGCCGCCGCGGCCGGCCGAGCGCACGCCGTCTACGAGGTAGCGGGCGCCGGCCTCGCGGACGTCCTTGGGGAACTGCACGTTCCAGGTCTCGTAGCCGGGGCTGACCACGCGGACGCGCAGCCGCTCGCCCTCCCGTACGCACTCCACCACCACGCCGTCGCCGGTGTCGCCGGGCTCGTCCACCACCTCCAGCACGGTGGACGGCTCGACCACCTGCAAAGTGGCCGCGGCCTTGACGTCCACCGGCTGCGGAACGGTGCCCTGCTCGGCCGCGGCGATGGCCGCCTCACTGGCGTCGATGCAGGCCAGCGAGCCGTCGGTGGTGACGATGTAGAGGCGGTCGTCCAGGAACTGCATGGAGAAGGCCGAGCCGCAGCCGGTGCCGAGCTTCCACAACCGCTTGCCCGCCGCGGTGAAGCAGTAGACCGAGGACTGGTTGTCGCCCGCGAAGACGTACCGCCCGCCGGGCGAGGTGGCGCAGGAGTAGACCGGACCGTCGCAGCGGTAGACCGCCTCCACCCGGCCGTCGCCCTTGGCCAGCCGGTGGACGGTACGCCGGGTCGTGCCCGCGTACACCGAATCCGACTCCTGCCAGCCGAACAGCACGCCGTCGGCCTGGGTGTTCTCCCATACGAGCGTGCCGTCCGCGGTGTCGTAGCGGGCGACGCCGCCGGAGTGGCCGTGGTAGACGGCGTCCTGGTCGCAGCGGACCATCCAGCCCGACGAGCCCGACCCCGTGCGGGCCCACTGGAACTCGTCCTCGTAGTCGATCGCGGTGATCCGCCCGTCCTGGTCGGAGACGCCGAGCACGCCGTCGTGGATGTCCAGCCAGTAGATGTCCACGTCGGCGGAGATCTCGTAGGCGGACCTCGGCACCTTGCCGCTCAGGTCGTAGACCCGGCCGTCGTCGCATCCGGCGTAGATCCAGAAGTCGTCGGCGACGATGCACTTGACGCCGTCGGGCAGCCGGAACCGGCCGGTCACGTCGCCTTGGTGGGTGAGGGTGTAGACGTCGCCGCGCTGGTTGCCGACCCAGCAGCGCTCGTCGTCGACGAAGATGCCGAACGCGGCGTCGCCGCTGCGGAAGCGCCACAGGACGGGGGCCTGCCGGGCGGTGGAGCGGGTGCTGGCGATGGCCCGGCGGGTGACGGCCCGGCGCACCCGCATCCCGCGCACGGCCGCGGCGTAGCCCTTGCGGGTCTTCTCGGCGATCTTCTTGGCCGCCGCGGCCTCGGCCTTGGCCTGCGTGGGGAAGGAGGTGACCTTGGTCTGCCCGACCTCACCGATCCGCCCGTAGCTGATCGTGACCTGGGTGCCCGCCACGGTCACCTCGTAGAACTTGTGCGCCCCGCCGCCGTCCTCGGACAACTCAAGGTAGGTCATGTCCGCGCTTCTCCAGATTCGCCGCGCTTGATCGATTGCTCCGGAGCGTAGAGGACCGCGGCGACAGAATCGGGTCGTTTCCGGGAGGGGTGGGGGTGCGCGCCAACCGTCCGAAATGTATGGTGCTTTTTGATAGATGTACCTCGCTGATGGGGGTGACGGCCGCGCCATGACGCTTTCGCCGTGGAGTTGCCCGTTCGTGTACGCCGTCGGGATCAACACGCCCCCGGACGAGCCGCCCCACGAGATGGCCGCCTTCAACGATTTCTACGACGCCCACCTCGGCGATGTCATGGCCAGGAACCCCGGGTTCGTGTGCGCCGAGCGGTACGAGCTGGCGCAGGTCGATCCGCCGCCGGGGCCGTGGCCGCGCTGGCTGGCCGTGTACGGCCTGGACGGCGAGGAGGCCGCGCGGCGGTTCACCGAGCGGATCACCGGGCCGAAGGAGGAGCGGCCGGTGTACCCGCCGGGGCCGTCGCCGTGGCGGCGGATGGAGCCGGTGTGGCGGCTGATCTGGCAGCGCACGGCCTGGACCGGCCGGGACGTCTCCGCCGGGCGGGTGGCGCTGATCGGCATCGACCCGGCGGCGGAGTCGGGCGAGCAGGAGATCGCGGACTTCGACGACTTCTACACCCGCGTCCACCTGCCGGAGATCATCGCGGCGTTCGGCTACGACCGGGGCTCGCGGTTCGAGCGGTGGCGGGAGTTCCGGCACCCGGAGCCGGGCTGCCCGGCGTACCTGGCCCTGTACGAGGCCGAGGCCGCGCCGCCGGTGCCCGCGCCGGGCACGGTCTCGCTGACGCCCGGCCCGCCCGCGTGGGAGGGCCGGACCGTCAGCTGGCGCGTCAAGTACGACCGGATCACGAAGTAGGGGAGCACACGTGCGGTTTCGGACATCGGCCACCATCGAGGTCGGACGGATGCGGATCTCGCAGGTCAGCGATGGTGTGGTGGAGGCACCGCGGCGTACGTGGTTCAACGGCGTGCCGCCCGAGGAGTGGATGCCCGCCACCGGCGTCAACGACCCGGACCACCCGTTCCGGGTGAACTTCGGCGCGTTCCTGGTGACCGGCGACGGATCGGTGACGCTCGTGGACGCCGGGTGGGGACACCGCGCGCACGAGGTGGCCGGGCTCGCGGCCGCGGGCGGGATGCTGGACCGGCTCGCCGACCTGGGCGTGCGGCCCGGCGACGTGGACCGGATCGTCCAGACCCACCTGCACGCCGACCACTGCGGCTGGCTGATCAAGGACGACGCGGGCACGCCCACCTTCCCCCGCGCCGAGGTCCACGTGCACGAGCGCGAGATCGCCTACTGGACCGGCGAGGAGGTCGCCGCGATCCCGGCGAACCACTCGATGGTCCCGGCGGTGCGCAAGCGGATCGAGGCCGTGGCGGAGGCGGGCCTGCTGCGCACGTTCGGCGGCGAGCTGCCGCTGTCGGACGCGGTCACCGTGCTGCCCGCGCACGGCCACACGCCCGGACACGTCGTCGTGCTGGTCGCGGACGGCGACGCGGCGGCGGTCATCGTCGGCGACCTCGCCCACCACCCGGCCCACCTGGAGCACCCCGGCTGGCTGCCGGTGATCGACTACGACCCGCCCCGGTCCGTGGAGAGCCGCGAAATGGTCGCCGCCCTGGCGGCCGAGCGGAACGCGGCGCTGCTCGCGCCGCACTTCCCGATCCTGACCGTGGTCGGGGTCTCCCGCCAGGCCGATGGCGGGGTGCGGGCGACCGTGCGCCGCGACGAGGACCAGGCGGGTTAGCGCGATGGGAGCCGACGAGGTGCGCATCGAGCCGGTGCCGGTGGAGGACTACCACCGGCTGGAACGCGAGCTGTTCGGCGACGCCGCCCGCGCGGGCACGGCGGGCGTGTCGCGCATGTGGGCGCACAACCCGGGCCTGATGAAGGCGCAGCGCCCGTTGCAGGAGTACCTGCTGGGGGATTCCACGCTGCCGCCCAGGGAGCGCGAGCTGGCGATCCTGCGGGTGACGTGGCTGTGCGGCTCTGAATACGCCTTCGGCCAGCACACGCTGTTCGGCGAGCGGGCCGGGCTGTCGGCGGAGGAGATCCGCCGCGTCACCGAGGGCCCGGACGCCCCCGGCTGGACGCCGTTCGAGGCCGCGCTGCTGCGCGCGGCGGACGAGCTGCGCGCCGACGCGCGCGTATCCGGCCCGACCTGGGCCGTCCTGGCGGAAACCTACGACACCGCGCAGCTCATCGACCTGATCGCGGTGATCGGCCGGTACTGGACGGTCGCCGTCACGCTCAACTCGGCCGGGGTGCCGCTGGACCCGGACCGCCCCGGTTTCCCGGAGCGGCCCGCGTCCTGAAGCGGTCGCAAAGGGTCAGCGGCGGGCCTTGGCCAGCTCCTCGACCGGGGTCCCGTAGATCTGGCCGCCGAGGGACTGCCCGCCGTCGGCGGTCAGCACCGTGCCCGTCACGTACGACGTGCGGTCGCTGAGCAGCAGCGCGGTCAGCCCGGCGACCTCCGTGGTGCTGGCGAAGCGCCGCATCGGCACCGAGGACAGCACCCGCTCGCGTTCCTCCGGCGAGGCCCACAGCGCCGCGCCCGCCCCGTCGGTCTCGGTGGGGCCGGGCGCGATGCAGTTCAGCCGGATGCCGTACCTGGCCCACTCGACCGCCAGCGTCTTGGTCATCGAGACGACCCCGGCCTTGGCGGCGGCGCTGTGCACGGTGCCGGGGTGGCCGGTCCAGGCGTAGGTGGCCACCACGTTGACGACCGCGCCCGGCCGTCCGTCCCTGATCAGCCGCCTGGCCACGGCCGACGTGCAGTTGAAGGCGCCGTTCAGCACGATGTCCACCACCGCCCGCCAGCCGTTGGCGGACAGGTTCTCTGCGGGGGCGACGAAGTTGCCCGCGGCATTGTTGACCAGGCCGTCCACCCGGCCGAACCGGGCCTCGGCGGCCTCCACCGCCGCCTCGACGGCCGCGGGGTCGCGTACGTCGGCCGGGTGCGCCAGCGCCGCTCCGCCCGCGCTCTCGACCTTGGCGACCAGCTCGTCCAGCGGCTCTTTACGCCTGCCGAGCACTGTGACCGACGCGCCCAGCTCGGCCAGCCGGAGCGCGACGGCCGCGCCGATGCCGGTTCCGCCGCCGGTGACCAGATAGGCGCGGCCTGTCAAAGATTCCAACGTTGCTCCCCGGTAGTGGTTGTGAATGAGGCGATCAGGTGGCGGCGAACGTCTGGAACCGCTTCAGCACCTCGTTGCGGTTCTTGCTCCACCAGTCGGCGCCGTACAGGAACTGCATCTCGGCGTTGGCCGGGTGGGAGGGCAGGGTGCTCGCCCACTCCTTGTCCATGAGTTCCAGGGCCTTGGAGTTGGCCGGTCCGTTGTTGTACTTGCTCCACACGGCGGCCTGGACCTCCGGCCGGACCGAGTACTCGATGAGCTTGAACGCGGCCTCCTTGTTGCGCGCGCCCTTCGGCACCGACCACGCGCCGAGCTGGAGCATGCCGCCGTTCCAGGTGAAGTCCAGCGGCGCGCCCTGCTTCTTCAGCGCGTCCAGCCGGCCCGCGAAGATGCTGGAGGCGGAGACCTGCCCGCTGACCAGCATCTGACCGGGCTGCGCACCGGAGGTCCACCACTGCGGCACGTTCGGCTTGAGCGCGCCGAGCTGGGCGAACGCCTTCTCGACGTCCACCGGGTACAGCTTGTCGGGCGCGACGCCCGCGCTGAGCAGGGCGAACTCCAGGTCCGGCGGCACGCCCTGGTCCGCTCCGCGCAGCGTGCGCTTGCCGGGGAACTTCTGGACGTCCCAGAAGTCGGCCCAGCCCTCGGGCTTGGCGCCCTTCATCGCCTCGGTGTTCCAGGCCATGACGATGGAGAACAGGTAGTACGTCAGCCAGTTCTTGTCCGCGTAGGACGGGTCGATGCCCGGGATGTTCAGCAGCCGGTCGGGCAGCGGCTCGAAGTAGTCGCGGCCGAGCGGCAGCACGATGGACGGGCCGCCGGCGATCAGGTCCCACTCGATGTTCCCGGTGTCCACCATGGCCTTGATCTTGGCCCCGGTGGGCGGCCCGGCGATGGCGACCTCGATCCCGGTCTCCTTGCTGAACGGGTCGAAGATGTACTTCTTCTCGGCGTCCTGGAGCGCGCCGCCCCAGTCGGCGACGACCAGCCGCCCGCCTCCGCCGCCCCCCGAACCGCCGGAGCCGGAACCGGAGCCGCCCGAGCCGCCGGAGCCGCAGGCGTTGAGCAGGGGGACGGCGGCGAGGCCCCCGGCCAGCAGGGCGCCGCGGCCGAGCAGGCCGCGCCGCGACAGGAGTTCCCGGCGGTGATCGTGGTGTGAGCTGGGCATGGCGAAACCGTCTTTCATGCAAGGGGGGAGAAGCGGCGGGCCGGTGCGGGCCCGGAGGGAGAGGTCAGGCGAACATGCCTCTCTTGAGCAGGTTGCGGGCGATGATGATGCGCTGGATCTCGGAGGTGCCCTCCCAGATGCGCTCGATTCTGGCGTTGCGGTAGGCGCGCTCGACGTACGTCTCGTTCATGTAGCCGGTGCCGCCGAAGATCTGGAGCACCCGGTCGGCGACCCGCCCGAGGGCCTCGCTGGCGAACAGCTTGGCGACGGACGCCTTGGCGCTGACGATCTTGGCGGCCTCCCCCTGGTCGGCGGCCCAGGCCGCGCTGTAGGTGAGCATCCGTGCGGCCTGGAGGTCGGTCGCGCAGTCCGCCAGCATGAACTGGATGGCCTGGTAGTCGGCGATCGGACGGCCGAACTGCACGCGCTGCTTGGCCCACTCCACACCCTCGTCGATGAGCCGGGCCATCGGGCCCAGGCAGCGGGCGGCGGTCATCACCCGGCCGGAGCTGAGCCCGCCGTGCGCGATGTCGAACCCGTGGCCGGGCTCGCCGAGCACGTTCTCCGCCGGTACCACGCAGTCGTCGAAGACCAGTTCCGCCTGCCGGTAGCCGCGGTGGCCCATCGTCTTGTGCGTCTGGCCGACCGCGAAGCCGGGGGTACCCCGTTCGACCAGGAACGCGGTGATCCGGTCCTTCTCCCGGTCGGGGTGGGTGACCGCGAAGACGATCGCGAAGTCGGCCGAGTCGCCGTGGCTGATGAACCGCTTGCGGCCGTTGATCACCCACGAGCCGTCCCTCCGCTCGGCGCGGGTCTTGATCCCGGCGGCGTCGGAGCCGGTGTCCGGCTCGGTCAGCGCGAAGCACCACTGCTTGTCGCCGGTCACGCACGGCAGCAGGAACCGCTCGCGCTGGGCGTCGTCGCAGGCCAGCAGGATGGAGGGCGCGGTCGGTACGACCTCGGCCAGGCCGCCGAGGGCGCGGAACAGCTCCTCGGTGACGAGCACCTGACCGAGTACGTCGAGCCCGGCCCCGCCGACCTCCTCGGGCATCCCGATCGCGTTGAGGCCGATCTCCACGGCCTTCTTCTTGATGCTCCGTTCGACCTCCTCGGGCAGGCCGTCGTGCTCCTCCACATGATCCTCGTACGGCAGCAGCTCGTTGTCGACGAACCGGCGCACGACCTTGCGGAACTCGGCGAGGTCGTCGGGAATGGTGAAGTCCATCAGGTCCGTGGTCCTTTCCCGGCGGCGCGCACGATCAGCGCGTCCAGCGCGAGGCAGCCCTCGCCCTCCGGCCGGCACAGCAGCGGGTTGATGTCGATCTCGCCGATCTCGGGCAGGTCGGCGAGCAGCCGTCCGACGCGTACGACGACGTCGGCGAGCGCCGCCACGTCGGCGGGCGGGCCGCCCCGGTAGCCGTTCAGCAGCGGGGCGACGCGCAGCCCGGCGAGCGCGGCGCGCACGTCGTCCGGGCCGAACGGCCAGAGCAGACAGGCGGCGTCGGCGACGAGTTCGGTGAGCACGCCGCCCGCGCCGATGACGACGAGCGAGCCCGCCCGGTCGTTGCGCCCGCCGACGATCAGCTCCACGCCGGGTCCGGCCATCCGCTCGACCCGCACGGTCGGCGGCGTGCCGGGCCCGCCCGCGTCGATCCCGGCCTTGACCAGGCGGTCGTAGGCGTCACGCACGGCCGCGTCGTCGGCCAGGCCGACCGCGACGCCGCCGATGTCGGACTTGTGCGCCAGGCCGGGGGCCTGGAGCTTGGCCACCACCGGGTACCCGACGCGCCGGGCGATCCGCACGGCGGTCTCGGCGTCCGCGGCCACGTCGCCGGCCGGGACGGCCACGCCGTACGCGCCGAGCAGGCCCTTGGCGTCGGTCTCGGTCGGCTCGTCCCCGGCGAGGGCGAGCAGGTCACGGGCCTGCGGCCGGACGCCGGACGGCCCTGGGTCGGCCACCGGTACGACGGGGCCGCGCTCGGCCGCCAGCGCGAACGCCCGCAGCGCGGGCCGCACCCCGGCCAGCACCACCACCCCCTCCTCGTGGGCCATGGTGACCAGGCCGGGCACGATGTCGGTGGTGGTGGTGACCAGCGCGACCGGCACGTTCAGCCCGGCGGCGGCCTCGGCCGCGCCGCCGACCATCTCCGGCCAGCCCACCTCGTCCAGCGGGTCGGCGTACGTCGGGGAGTCGCCCGTGAAGGCGACCGCGCCGACGCCGGGACACCGGCCCATCGCCCGCGCGGCGGCCCGGTAGACGTCCCTGTTGCCCCAGGAGGAGGCGGTCAGGTCCAGCGGGTTGGCGATCTTGGCGTAGTCCGGCAGCACCGCGGCGAGCGCGGCCTCGGTGGGCTCGTCCAGCTCGGCGAGTTCGACGCCGGTGGCCTCGGCGAGGTCGGCGACCAGGCCGCACTCCCCGCCGGAGCTGGCGTACACGGCGAGCCCGCCGCCGCGCGGGCGCTTGGGCGCGGCCAGCAGCGAGCACAGCGCGATCATCTCGTCGAGGTCGTCCACCCGGTGGACGCCGGTCTGCCGGAACAGCGCGTCGTAGGCGGCGTCGCTCCCGGCCAGCGTGCCCGTGTGCGCGATGGCCGCGGCCTCGCCCCTGGCCGACCGGCCGACCTTCAGCGCCACCACGGCCACGTCGCGCTCGGCGGCGCGTTCGGCCAGCCGCCGGAACCGGGCCAGGTCGGCCAGGCCCTCCATGACCAGGCCGACGACCCGCACGCCGGGGTCGGTGACGAAGTAGTCCAGGCAGTCGGCGAGGCCCAGCACGGCCTGGTTGCCCAGCGAGACGCCGTAGGCGACGGCGGGCAGCCGGCCGGACAGCATCGTGGTCAGCGCCATGTTGCCGCTCTGCGCGGCGAGCGCGACCGTGCCCCCCGCTGGACCACCCGACCCTACGTGCCCGTAGGGCATCTCGATGCCCCACAGCGCGGCCCGGCCCCGGTAGCTGGCCAGGCCCAGGCAGTTGGGGCCGATCAGCGGCAGCCGGTCCGCGGCGGCGGCGGTGATCTCGGCCTGCCGGGCGCGGCCCGCGGCGTCCTGCTCGGCGAACCCGGCGGCGTACACGACCATGCCGCCCGCGCCCAGTTCGGCGGCCTCGGCCACCACCCCGGGCACGGCGTGCGCGGGGACGGCGGCGGCCACCGCGTCGGGGGCCTCGGGCAGGTCGGCCAGCGACGGGTACGCGGGCACGCCGTCCACCTCGCGGTGGGTGGGGTGCACGACGTACAGGCGGCCCTCGAAACCGAGCGCGCGGGTGTTGCGCAGCGTGCGCAGGCCGTACCCGCCCTTGGGCGACGCGCCGACGACGGCGACGCTGGCGGGGCGGAACAGGCGGTCGAGCCGGTGCCCGTCCATCAGCGCCCCACGAAGACGGGCGCGCGCTTGTCGATCGCCGCCTTGAGTCCTTCGGCCATGTCCTCGGTCTGCGCGCAGCGGTGACCAGCCCGCAGTTCACCCCGCAGCGCCTCCTCGATGCCGATGGAGTGGCCCCTGCGGATGTTCAGCTTGGCCTCGCCGATCGCGATGGTCGGCCCGGCGGCGAAGATCCGCGCCTGCTCCATCGCCCGGTCCAGCAGCGCCTCCGGCTCGACGACCTCGCTGACCAGGCCGATCCGCAGCGCCTCGGCGGCGTCCACGATCCGGCCGGTGTAGATCAGCTCGGCGGCCCTGGCCTCGCCGACCAGGCGCGGCAGCAGGTAGGAGCCGCCCGCGTCGGGGCAGATGCCGCGCTGGGCGTACACCTCGCCGAACCGCGCGGTGGTCGAGGCGAACCGCATGTCGGCGGTGAGCGCGAGGTCGCAGCCGCCGCCCACGGCGACGCCGTTGACCGCCGCGATGACCGGCTTGGGCAGCCAGTACAGCCGGGTGATGACCCGGTGCATCTTGGCCGGCCAGGACTCCTCGTCGCGGTCGGAACGGGCGTGCCACTCCTTGACGTCGGCCCCCGAGCAGAACCCGCGCCCGGCGCCGGTGATCACCATGGCCCGTACGCCGGGGTCGCGACCGGCCAGCATGACCACCCGGTCGAGTTCGTCGATGTCCCGGTTGGCGATGGCGTTCAGCCGTTCCGGCTTGTTCAGGGTGAGCACCCCGACCGCGCCGTCCATCCGCCAGGTCAGGCTGTTCAGCCCGCTGATCTCCACTACACACCTCTCAGGTAAAGGCCGTCGGACGGGCGGAAGGTGAGCCAGTGCCCGGAGCCCGCCGCGAGGTCGCCCGCGTTGGCGGCGGGCACGGCGACCTGCACCTGGGCGCCCGCGCCCGCCCGCAGGTGGACCTCGACCTGCGCGCCGAGGTAGACGGCGGTCTCGACCTTGCACCTGATCGCGTTGACGTCGGCGGTGTCGGGCCGTTCGGCGGCCAGCGTGAACCGCTCCGGCCGGATCATGAAGTCGCCCGTGGCGTCCGGGCAGGTGTCGTTCTCGGCGTCCACCAGGATGCGCCCGTCCAGCCCCTCGACCGACAGCACGCTCCGCTTGCCGCGCTCCAGCCGCTTGGCGGGCAGGCACACCGACTGGCCGAGGAACTTGGCGACGAAGGAATTGACCGGGCGTTCGTAGATCTCGCCGGGGGGCGCGGTCTGCTGGAGCACGCCCTGGTGCATGACGCCGATGCGGTCGGACAGGGCCAGGGCCTCGTCCTGGTCGTGGGTGACGTACATGACGGTCGCGCCGATGCGTTCTTGCAGCGACTTGAGTTCCAGGCGCATGTGGTCGCGCAGGTTGCGGTCCAGCGCGCCGAGCGGTTCGTCCATCAGCAGCACGCTCGGGTCGAACACGAACGCGCGGGCCAGCGCGACGCGCTGTTGCTGGCCGCCGGAGAGCTGCCGGGGGTAGCGGTCCTTGTACGGCCCGAGCTGCGTCATCTCCAGCACCCGATCGACCTCGCGGGCGATGTCGGGCCGCTTCCTGCGCCGCATCTGGAGCGGGAAGGCGACGTTTTGGCCCACGGTCATGTGCGGGAACAGCGCGTAGTTCTGGAACACCAGCCCGATGTTGCGCTTCTCCGGCACCTCGTCGGTGACCCGGCGACCGGCGAGCAGGATGTCCCCCGAGGTCGCGGCCTCCAGGCCGGCGAGCATCCGCAGCGTGGTGGTCTTGCCCGACCCGCTGGGACCGAGCAGGGTCAGGAACTCGCCCTCCTTGATGCCGAGGTTGAGGTCGCGGACGGCCGAGAACGTCCCGTACCGCTTGCAGATGCCGGCGAAGACGACCTGGTCGGTCACGAACGCCTCCTTTCCCGCAGGGCCTTGATCAGCTCGGTGATCAGGAACAGGCCGACACAGACGACGATGAGCACGGTCCCCGCCACCGCGAGTGTGGGCGTCAGGTCGTAGCGGACGCTGTCCCACAGCCTGCGCGCGAGCGTCACCGAGTCGCTTCCGGCCACGAACAGGATGATCACCGCCTCGTCGAAGGCGATGACGAAGGCGAACAGCGCGCCCGCCGAGATGGCCGAGGTGAGCTGCGGCAGGGTGATCCGCGCCAGCGTCTGCCGCATCCGCGCGCCGAGCGTGCGGGCGGCGTTCTCCAGTTCCGGGTCGAGCTGCTGGAGCGCGCTGGACACCGAGGTCAGGACGTACGGCACGCCCATCACCGAGTACGCCACCGAGATGGCCACCCAGTCGCCCACCAGCCGCAGGTCGGCGAAGACGAAGTAGAAGCCCATCGCCAGCACGATGATCGGGACGACGATCGGCGAGTACATCAGCGCGAAGGCGAACCCGGCGCCGCGCCCGGGGGTGCGGGCCATGCCCCACGCGCCGAACGTGCCGACGACGGTCGCGATGACCGCCGCGAGCACCGCGATCTTGGCGCTCTGCAGGGTGGCGTCGATCCACGCGGGGTCGCTGAAGAAGCGCTCGTAGTGGACCAGCGACCAGCCCTCCAGCGGGAAGGTCAGGTAGTCCACGCTGTTGAAGGACTCGATCACCACGATCAGGATCGGGATGACCAGGAACGCGAACACCAGCGCGACCACGACGCGCAGCGTCCAGCGCAGCACCCGTTCCAGCGGACCGGCGGGCAGCCGGTCGGGCCGGGTGCGGATCTTGCGTTCGATGACCCGGTCGCGGGCGGTGGCGGTCACAGCGACACCAGCCCCTTCACCTTGGTGAGCCTCCTGACGATCACGGTGAGCGCCACCGCGACGACCAGCAGCATGGTGGCGAGCGCCGCCGCGAGCCCCCAGTCGAAGGTCACCTGGACGCTCTGCGCGATGACGACCGCGATCGTGCTCTCCTTGGGTCCGCCGACCAGCGCGGGCGTCACGTAGAAGCCCAGGCCGATGACGAACACGAGCATGCCGCTGCTGACGATCGCGGGGAACGCCAGCGGCAGGTAGACGCGCAGGAACGCGCGCACCGGGCCCGCGCCGAGGGTGCGGGCGGCCCGTACGAGGGAGTCGTCGATCTGGTCGAGCGTGCCCTTGATGATCAGGATCGGGAAGGGCAGCAGGATGTGCGTGAGGGCGATGACCACGGCGGCCTCGGAGTACAGCAGGCCCGCGGTGTCGCCGGTGAACGGCGACAGCAGCCGCGGCACCACGCCGCCGTCGCCCAGCAGCACGATCCAGGCGAAGGACCGGACCAGGACGCTCGTCCAGAACGGGATCACCACCAGCACCGACAGGATGCGCGCCGCCCTGGCGGTCACCCGGGCGAGCACGTACGCCACGGGGAAGCCGAGAAGCACCGTCAGCACGGCGACCTCGGCCGACATCCGGACGGTCACGCCGAGCGCGTGCCAGGTGGTGGCGTCCGACACCGCCCGGCCGAAGTTGCCGAAGCCGAACTCCGGCTCGGTGACGCTCTTGAGCAGCATGGCGCCGACCGGGTAGGCGTACACCAGGACCATGAAGGCCACCGGCAGTGCCAGCGCCACCGTGGCGAACCGCGGTCGTCGCAGGAAGGGGCGGGGACGTTCGCCGGGCACGGCGGGTCCTTCGCCCTCGTCATCACCGGGCGGCGGTCGTAGCGTCGCCGTCGAGCGCGTCGCCATCGCTCACCTTCCCTCCCGTGGGGTCGTCGGTCGGGGCGTTGATTTCGAGGTTGGTTGACGGGGATTGGCAGTGGGGACAGTCAACGTTCACTGCGCGTGCGGTGTCATGAGGACCCGGTCACAAAGGTGTCCGGGCCCCCATGTGTCGCTCACACAGTCCCCGCCAACGTAGCGAACCTTGACGCTGTGTGACAGGCGTGATATTCGTCGCGGTCTGGGGTCTGGAGAGTGAAATGCCAACATCAGCCGCCCTGACCGCCGTGGCCTCCCGTCTGAAGGCCGCCTCTACTCACATCGCCAACGAGTTCGTCCGTCAGTATGTCTCCGCCGCCGATTCGGCCGACCGGCAGGCGCCGATGGAGACCTTCGAGACCGCCGTACGGATCGTCGGGCACTGCGCCGTGGCGCTGACCGGCGAGCGGTTCGACGACGACGTCCACATCGGGCGCGGCGCGCGGGTCGCGCTGCAGGGCAAGTCCGTCGCCGAGGCCGTGGAGTGGCTGCGCTCGCTCGAACGCGTCATCACCGACCACCTGCTCGCCGATCCGTCGATCGGCCGGGACGAGGTCAGGAGCGCCCTCGCCGCCATCGCCGAGCTGTTCGACGAGCTGTGCACGCACGAGCTGGAGTCCTTCAGCACCACCTACGGCGAGCTGTCGAGCTGGCATTCGCGGGTCGGCACCGACCTGCTGAGCTGCCTGGTCGCCGGGCCGCCGATGGACGCCAGCACGGTCAACAACCACGCCAGGGTGCTCAACATCAACCCGCACCAGCCGTTCCGCGCGGTGGCCGCCTGCCACGAGCCGCTGCCCAGCCCGCAGCAGTGGGCCCGGGTGCGCCGGCGCTTCCTGGAGGTGCTCGGCCGGCACGACCCGCGCCGCGAGGCGCTGATCCGCGACCGCAACGGCCTGCTGCTCGCCCTGGTGCCGACCAACCGGGAGGGCCCCGGCATCGTCGAACTCCTCACCCGGATGCTCGAAGACGACCTGGGCCGGTCACTGTTCGTGTCCTCCGGCGAGCCCGGGGAGTCGCTGGCCGCCTCCGGGCACAGTTGCCGCCAGGCCCTGTCGGCACTGGAGATCGGCATGTACCGGGGGCAGCGCGGCCAGGTGACCAAGTGCACCGACGTCATCCTGGAAGTGCTGCTCGCGCACAACCGCTGGGTGTCGCGGCGGATCATCGACACCCGCATCGGCGCGCTGACCGAGAAGCCGCACCTGCTGGACACCCTGCGCGCCTACATCGCGTGTGACATGGCGCTCCAGCGGACCGCGGAAGAGCTGGTCGTCCACCCCAACACCGTGGCCTACCGGCTGCGCCAGATCGCCACGCTGACCGGCCGGGACATGCGCCGGATCGCCGACATCGGGGACCTCGGGGTGGCGCTGATGGCCTACGACGCGGTGGAGATGCGCCGCGACCAGGAGGAGGGCCGCACGGACCTGCGCGCCCGCCTGTTCGGTTGACGCGGCGTTCGTGATCCGGCTGTGATGGGGCCATAAGCCGCCCGCCGATTCTTTGGTCTCCCACCCTCATCAGGTCCGCGCGGAATCGGCTTAGGCTTCGAGCCGATCGCCAGGACGTGAGCGGAGCGTACATGGACCACCGTGCGGACACGTACATCGGCGGACGCTGGACCGAGAGCAGGGGCGAGGACGTCATCGCCGTCCTGGACCCCAGCACCGGTCACTGCGTCGCGACCGTCAGGGAATCGGCCGCCGAGGACGTGGACGCGGCCGTGGACGCCGCGACCGCGGCCCGGCCCGCGCTGCGCTCGATGGAGCCCGCGGCGCGGGCCGCGCTGCTCACGCGGATCGCCGACGAGCTGGAGCACCGGGCCGCCGACCTGGCCGGGCTGATCTCCAGGGAGATGGGCATGCCGCGCAAGCACTGCGAGGGCTACCAGGTGCGGACCGCCGTGGCCACGCTGCGCAACACGGCCGCCGCCCTGCCGGAGGTCGAGTTCACCTCGCGGATCGGGCACTCCACCGTCTTCCGGGAGCCGGTCGGCGTGGTGGCCGCGATCACCCCGTGGAACTTCCCGCTGCTCCAGACCGTGGCCAAGGTCGGCCCGGCGCTGGCCGCCGGGTGCCCGGTGGTGCTGAAGCCGAGTGAGATCACCCCGCTGGACGCGTTCGTGCTGGCCGAGGCGATCCACGCGGCGGGCGCGCCCGCCGGGGCGTTCAACCTGGTGCTGGGCAACGGCATGAACGTCGGCGAGTACCTGGTCGGCCACCCTGGCACCGCGATGGTGTCGCTGACCGGCTCCACCAGGGCCGGACGCCGGGTCGCCAAGCTGGCCGCCCCCGGCGTCAAGCGGGTGGCGCTGGAACTCGGCGGCAAGTCCGCGTCGGTCGTGCTGCCGGACGGCGACCTCGCCGCCGCCGTGGCGGGCAGCGTCCGCACCGTGATGATCAACTCCGGGCAGACCTGCACCGCCCTGACCCGCCTGCTGGTCCCCTTCCAGAAACTGGCCGAGGCCGAGACGCTGGTCGCCGAGGCGATGGCGGGCTACCGCGTGGGCATGCCGCACGACCCGGATGCCGACGTCGGCCCGCTGGCCAGCGCCGGGCAGCAGCAGCGGGTCAACGACCACCTGGAACGCGCGCCCGTTGACGGGGCCAGGACGATCTGGGCGCATCCGCAGAGCGAGCTGCCGCGCACCGGCTTCTTCGCCGGACCGGCGGCGTTCACGGTCACCGATCCGCGCATCCCGCTGGCCCGGCAGGAGGTGTTCGGGCCGCTGCTGGCCGTCATCCCGTACGTGGACGAGACCGACGCCGTGGACATCGCCAACGGCACCGACTACGGCCTGGCCGCCGCCGTGTGGTCGGCCGACGAGGAGCACGCGCTGGCGGTGGCCGCGCGGCTGGAGGCGGGCAGCGTGGCGGTGAACGGAGCGCCGTTCAACGGGCTGGCCCCCTTCGGCGGGTACAAGCAGTCCGGGCACGGGCGGGAGCTGGGCGCGCACGGCATCGCCGAGTTCACCGAGCTGAAGTCCGTCCAGCGGCGTGAGGGAGCGGCCCGATGAGCGAGCGCACCGGGGGCGACCTGGTCTGCGAGGCACTGCGCGCGCTCGGCGTCACGCACGTCTTCGCCGTGGCCAGCATCCACAACCTGCCGATCCTGGACGCGATCAGCCGCGACGGCGGGATCAGGGTCGTCAACGTCCGGCACGAGCAGGCCGCGGTGCACGCCGCCGACGGCTACTCCCGGGTGACCGGCGGGCTCGGCGTGGCGCTCGCCTCCACCGGGCCGGGCACCGCCAACGCGATGGGCGGGCTGTTCGAGGCGTCGTTCGCGGGCTCGCGGGTGCTGCTGATCACCGGGCAGATCGAGACCCGCTTCTACGGCCAGCGCCGGGGCTACCTGCACGAGGCCGACGCCCAGCGGGCGATGCTGCGCACCCTCACCAGGGAGACCTGGTCGCCGCGCCGGGTGGAGGACGTGGCCGAGGCGGTGATCGCGGCCGGTCGTACGGCGTGCTCGGCGCCCGCGCAGCCGGCCGCCGTGGAGATCCCGGTGGACCTCCAGTACGCCCGGACCGGCGTGACGGTCCGCCCGCCCGACCCCATCGTGCGCGCCACGCCGCCGGAAGATCGGGTGCGCGCGGCGGCCGACCTGCTCGCCTCCGCCGAACGGCCGCTGATCTGGGCGGGCGGCGGCGTGCTGGCCGCCGAGGCGTGGCCGGAGCTGCGCCGCCTGGCCGAGCTTCTGGACGTGCCCGTCGTCACCTCGGTGCAGGGCCGGGGGGCGCTGCCCGAGGATCACCCGCTGTGCCTGGGCGCGCTGGTCGCCGTACCGCCGCTGCGCGACATCATCGAGGACGCCGACGTCGTCCTCGCGGTCGGCACCCGCTTCCAGATGTACCAGACCGACCAGTGGCGGCTCCGCCTGACCTCCCGGCTGATCCACGCCGACGCCGAGGCGAGCGCGTTCGGGCGTACCTATCCCCCGGCGGTCACCCTGCACGGCGACGCCCGCGAGACGCTGCGCGCGCTGCTCGCGGACGCCGAGCCGCACGGCGAGCGCAAGTGGACCGCGCGGGCGGCCGAGGCCGCGACCCGGGCCCGCGAGACCGCGCTGGACGCCATCGGCCCCGACCATCGGGCGATCATGGAGTCCATCCGCAGGCTGCTGCCGCGCGGCGGCGTCGTGGTCCGCGACGCGACCGTCCCCGCCTACCGCTGGGGCGACCGGCTGCTGCCCGTCCTCACCCCCCGGACCTCGCTCAACCCCACGTCCGCCGCCATCGGCCCCGGCCTGCCGCTCGCGCTCGGCGCGGTGCTCGGCAGCGGCGAGCGCGGCGTGGTGATCCACGGCGACGGCGGGATCATGCTGTCCATCGGCGAACTGGCCGCCGTGGCGCAGGCCGGTGCGCCGCTGACGATCTGCGTGTTCAACGACGGCGGGTACGGCGTGCTGCGCGAGGTGCAGTCGGCCACCTTCGAGGGCGCGCGCAACGACGTGGACCTGCACACCCCCGACTTCGCCGCGCTGGCCGCCGCGATGCGGGTGCCCGGCGAGCGGGTCGCCGACGTGGCCGGGTTCGAGCGCGCGTTCGCCCGTTCGGTCGAGTCGGCCGGGCCGTACGTGATCGACGTGGACCTGACCGCGCTCGCCCCGATGCGCGGCGCGGCGGGCGCGCAGCAACTGCTGAGCTGACGACTGATTCTCCCCATTCCCGTCCCCGAGGAGGCCCATTGTGACCGTCCGAAACGGATGGTACGTTCTGGCAGGTGTCCATCAACCTGACGTCCAGCTCGTACCTGGTGCTGGGACTGATCGGGCTGCGCGGCCCGAGTTCCTCCTACCAGCTGAAACGGGCCGCCGACCGGTCGATCGGATATTTCTGGCCGTTCCCGCACAGCCAGTTGTACGGCGAGCCGCGCAGGCTGGCCGACGCGGGCCTGCTCGCGGAGACGACGGAGAGCGGCGGACGCCGCAGGCGGACGTACTCGCTGACCGACAAGGGCCGCGAGGCGCTGCGCGAGTGGTTGCGCGAGCCGGAGGCCGACGTCTACCAGATCCGCGACGAGGCCGAGCTGAAGCTGTTCTTCAGCGAGCTGGGCGACGAGTCGACGGTACGGCGGCTGGCCGAGGCCCGGGTCGCGTTCCATCGGGGCAGGCTCGCCGAGTTCAAGCGCACGATGGACCGGCTGGGCGGCATCCCCGACCTGGAACAACGGCTCGCGCCACTGGTCCTCGGGGTGCGGGTGGAGCTGGCCTCGCTGGCGTTCTGGAGCGACGTGCTTTCGGGCGGGCTGACGGCGGCCCGCGCCCGGATGGGCGACCTCGCGGAGGCCCTGACCGACTGAGCACGGGCCGACTGAGCACGGGCCGGGGGTGGCGGTCATGAGGGCCGTACGCTGCCGGGGGCCGCGCCAGGAGACGCTGCTGCGGATGCTGGAGAACACCCTCCACCACGCCGAGCGCCCCGACGACCTGATCATCTACGCGGGGCTGGCCAAGGCCGCCAGGGACCACGCCGCCCTGGCCACCACCATCCGCGCACTCCAGGAACTCGACGAGGACCAGACCCTCGTCATCCAGTCCGGCAAGCCGATCGGGATCTTCCCCAGCGGCCCGTCGGCCCCCCTGGTGCTGATGGCGACCAGCAACCTGATCGGCCGCTGGGCCACCGCCGAGCACTTCTACGAGCTGGAGCAGCGCGGCCTGATCATGTGGGGCGGCTACACGGCGGGCGACTGGCAGTACATCGGCTCGCAGGGCATCCTGCAGGGCACGTACCAGACCCTCTCGGCCGTCGCCGACGAGCACTTCGCCGGGAGCCTGGCCGGGCGGCTGGTGGTGACCGCCGGGCTCGGCGGGATGGGCGGCGCGCAGCCGCTCGCCGCGTACATGGCCGGGGGCGTCGCAATCTGCGTCGAGGCCGACCCCGGCCGGATCGCCCGGCGGATCGAGAGCGGCTACCTGGAACGCGCGACCGAATCCCTGGACGAGGCGCTGGCCTGGGCCGATGAACGGCTGGCGGCCAAGGCCCCGGCCTCCATCGGCCTGCTCGGCAACGCCGCCGAGGCGCTGCCCGCGATGCGGGCCCGCGGCCTGGTGCCCGACGTGGTGACCGACCAGACGCCCGCGCACGACATGCGCTACTACGTGCCCGCCGGGATGACCCCCGCCGAGGCCGCCGAACTGCGCGCGAGCGACCCTGACGAGCTGGTACGCCGGGCGCTGGACTCGGCCGCCGAGCACGTCCGGTGCATGCTCGACTGGCAGGACGCGGGCGCGGTCGTCTTCGAGTACGGCAACAACATCAGGGCCCAGGCCGCGTCCATGGGCGTGGACGCGTTCCGCATCCCGATCTTCATGGAGCGCTACATCCGGCCGCTGTTCTGCCGGGGGCTCGGGCCGTTCCGCTGGGTGGCCGCCTCCGGCGACCCCGCCGACATCGACGTGGTGGACGACATCGTCACGCGCGAGTTCCCCGACAACCCGCTCGCCGGGCGCTGGGTGCCGCTGGCCAGGAAGTACGTCCGCCAGCCCGAGGCCCCCGGGCTGCCCGCCCGGATCGGCTGGCTGGCGCACGGCGAGCGCGCCCGGCTGGCCGTACTGGTCAACGAGGCGGTGAAGCGGGGCGACCTGCGCGGCCCGGTGGCCTTCACCCGCGACCACCTGGACGCGGGCGGGGTGTCCCAGCCGCTGCGCGAGACCGAGAACATGCCGGACGGCTCGGATGCGATCTCCGACTGGCCGCTGCTGAACGCCCTGCTCAACGCCGGTTCCGGGGCCGACCTGGTGGCCATCCACGCGGGCGGCGGCGGGTACGCCGGCTACATGCAGAGCGCCGGGGTCACCGCCATCGCGGACGGCGCGCCCGCCTCCACCGGCCGGCTGGAAGCGGTGCTCACCGGCGACACCGGCATCGGCATCATGCGCTACGCCGACGCGGGCTACGACACGGCGGCCGACGCCGTGCGGCAGAGCGGGCTGCGGTGGTTCGGATGAGCCTCGCCCTGGAGGGGGTCCGGGTACTGGACCTGAGCCGGGTCCTGTCCGGCCCGCTGTGCGCGCGGATCCTGGCCGACCTCGGGGCCGAGGTGATCAAGGTCGAGCCGCCGGGCGGCGACGACAGCAGGCACTTCGGCCCGTTCACCGAGAGCGGCGACAGCACGTACTTCCGGCTGATCAACCGCAACAAGTACGGCGTCACCCTGGACCTGAAGACCGAGGAGGGCCGCCGCAGGCTGGAAGGGCTGATCCGCCGCTCCGACGTGCTGGTGGAGAACTTCCGGCCCGGCGTCCTGGCCCGGCTCGGCTTCCCCGTCGATGAGCTGCTGCGGATGAATCCCGGGCTGATCGCGGTGAGCGTGAGCGGCTTCGGGCAGACCGGGCCGCTGGCGAGCCGTCCCGCGTACGACCTGATCGTGCAGGCCATGTCCGGCCTGATGTCGGTGACCGGCCCGGACGGCGGGCCGGGCGTGCGGGTGGGGATCAGCATCGGGGACATCGTCCCGGCGCTGTACGCGGCGGTCGGCGTACTGGCCGCGCTGCGCGAGCGCGAGCGCACCGGGCGCGGCCAGCACATCGACGTGTCGATGTTCGAGGGGCTGCTGTCGGTCTTCGAGTCCAGCGCCATGCGGGCCCTGCACACCGACGAGGAGATCACGCCGACCGGCGCGCACCACGCGGTGAGCGCGCCGTACGGGGTGTTCACCGCCGGGGACGGCCGGGCGGTGGCGATCGGCGTGGCCAGCGACTCGCTGTTCGAGCGGCTGGCCACGGTGCTCGGCCATCCCGAATGGCTCACCGCGCCCGGGTACGGCAGCGACGCCGAACGCGGCCACAACCGGCAGCGGCTGCGCGGCGACGTGGAGGCCGCGCTGGCCGGGATGGACGCCGAGGAGGTCCAGCGGGCGCTGTCCGAGGCCGGGATCCCGTGCGGGCCGGTGCTCGACGTACGCGAGGCGCTGGCCCTGACCGAGGGCCGCGACCTGATCGTCACCGAGCCGGACGGCTTTCGCACCCTGGCCGGGGGCGTCCGCACGACCGGCACGGTGACCGAGTTCCGGCCCGCGCCCGCGCTGGGCGAGCACGACCACCTGATCGAGGGCTGGATCGATGGCTGAGCTTCCGCTGGAAGGCGGCCCGGTGACCGTCGCCGGGGCGCTGCGCCTGGACAGGACCGCGACGGGTTTGGTCCCCAAGCGGCTGCCCGCGTGGACCGAGGTCCAGATGACCGACCCGTACATGCGGATGGTCGCCCCGCGCCCGGCCGGGGTGCGGCTGGTGTTCCGCACCGACGCGGACGCGATCGAGCTGGACGCCCATGTGACCCGCTTCCGCAACGCGTACTTCCCGGCCCCGCCGGTCGCCTTCGACCTGGTGGTGGACGGGAACCAGGTGATCTCCGCGCCCGCCGGGCGCGGCGACCTGTGCTCGGTCGCCGCCGGGGCGGTGGTCGAGAGGATCGAGGGGACGCCCGAGACCATCCGGTTCGACGGCCTCGGCCGGGACTGGAAGGACATCGAGCTGTGGCTGCCGCAGGCGTCGGTGGTCGAGCTGCGCGCGCTGCGCGTGGACGGTGACGCGGCCCCTGGTGTGCTGCCCGGACGCCGGTGGATCCACTACGGCAGCTCGATCAGCCACTGCGCGGAGGCGTACGGGCCGACCCGGACGTGGCCCGCGCAGGTGGCCAGGAAGGCCGGGCTGGACCTGCTCTGCCTGGCCTTTTCCGGTTGCTGCCAGCTCGATCCCTTCGTGGCTCGGACGATCCGGGACGAACCCGCCGACCTGATCAGCCTGAAGGTCGGGATCAACGTACTGAACCTGGACACGATGAAGATCCGGACGTTCGGGCCCGCGCTGCACGGCTTCCTGGACACCGTGCGCGAAGGGCACCCGGACACGCCGCTGCTGGTGGTGTCGCCGATCATCTGCCCGACCGCCGAGGACCGGGCCGGGCCCACCGCGCAGGACGAGCGGGGGACGTACGTCGCGCAGGGCGACTCCGTGCCCGGGGCGAGCCTGACGCTGCGCGCGATGCGCGAACTGATCGAGGAGGTCGTCACGGTACGGGCGGATCCGCGCCTTTCGTACCTGGACGGGACCGCGCTGCTCGGCCCCGCCGACGCGGCCGGCCTCTACGACGGGCTGCACCCGGACGCCGACGGCTACCTGACCATCGGCGAACGCTTCCACGAACGTGTCTTCGGGCCCAGCGGGCCCTGGAAGGAGGGGTGATGACGGTTGAGCGGGCGATCGAGGCCGTGGACGCGCGGCGGGAGCAGATCGTCGAGTTCCTGCGCGACCTGCTGCGCATCCCCAGCGTGTGGGGGGACGGCCCGGCGCTGACCGCGGCGGCCGAGCACCTGGCCGGGCCGCTGCGCGCGGTGGGCCTGGCGGTGGACCTGCCGCACTCGGGGACCGACGGCATGCCGAACCTGCTGGCCAGGCTCAAGTCCGGCGGCGACCCCGACGACGCGCTGATCTTCAACGGCCACATGGAGGTGTACCCGCCGTCGCGGTCCTGGACGCGCGACCCGTTCGGCGGCGATGTCTCCGGCGGGCTCGTGTACGGCGTGGGCGTCGCGGACATGAAGGCCGGGACGGCGGCGATGACCATGGCCGCCTGGGTGCTCGCCTCGATCGGGGCCCGCCCGCCGCGTGACGTGGTCGTGCTCGCCGTACCGAACCACTTCGAGGGCGGCGAGGGCACCCGGCAGGCCATCCGCGACGGCCTGCGCGGCACTTACGCGATCAACTGCGAG
This sequence comes from Spongiactinospora rosea, assembly GCF_003315795.1. GTDB lineage: Bacteria > Actinomycetota > Actinomycetes > Streptosporangiales > Streptosporangiaceae > Spongiactinospora > Spongiactinospora rosea. Next base: position 80,612 of record NZ_QMEY01000018.1, on the reverse strand, counting down.
CCCAGCGACCTGCGGGTGCTCACCGGCCAGCGTGGCATCGCGTACGTCAACGTGGACGTACGCGGCCGGGCCGCGCACACCACCGCGCTGGACATCGGCGTCAACGCCGTCGCCCGCGCCGCCGAGGTGGTCCGCGAGGTGCTGGCGATGCCGATCACCGACGCGGCCGGGCGGGAACTGCCGGACCGCAAGATCTGCAACGTGGCCCAGATCTCCGGGGGCGTGGCGCACAACCTGGTGCCCGAGCACTGCCGGATCACCTTCGACGTGCGCTTCCCGCCGGACCAGACCCAGGACGACGTGCTGCGTGACATACGGGGGGCGGTCGCGCGGGCGCTGGACGAGCTCGCGGAGTTCCCCGTCGAGGTCGCCCTTGAGGCCACCTGCCTGCGCAATCCGCGCAGCTCACTGCGCATCCCCGAGGGCGAGCGGCTGCTCACGGACGTGGCCGCCGCGCACGAGCGGGTCTCCGGCGGGCCGGCCTCGTTCGACAGCCACCCCGCGTGGCCGGACACGCCGATCTTCTGGGAGTCGGGGATCAAGGCGGTGACGTACGGCCCCGGGTCGATGGACTGCTACTGGGACGACGAGTCGGTGCCGATCGAGGACTACCTGACGGCCGTCAAGACGTACGCGGTGGCCGCGCTGACACTCGGCCTGGACACTTGATGAAGCCGGTCGAGGAGATCTGTGCGGATCTGATCAGATTCGACACGACCAACCCGGGCGCGGACGAGCGGGACGCGGCCGAGTACGTCGCCGGGCTGCTGGCCTCCGCGGGGCTTTCGCCCGCGCTTTTCGAGGCCGAGCCGCGGCGTACCAACGTGGTGGCCCGGTTCGCCGGGACCGAACCCGGCCTGCCCGCCCTGCTGGTCCAGGGTCACCTGGACACCGTGCCCGCCGACCCGGCCGCCTGGTCGGTGCACCCGCGCGCCGGGGAGATCCGCGACGGGCAGGTGTGGGGCCGCGGCGCGGTGGACATGAAGAACGCGGTCGCGATGACCCTGGCCGCGGTCGGCCGGATGGCCGCGGCGGGCGTCCGCCCGCGCCGGGACATCGTGCTCGCCTTCGTCGCCGACGAGGAGACCGGCGGCACGCTGGGTGCCGGTTACCTGGTCAACGAACATCCGGAGCTGTTCGAGGGCTGCGCGGCCTGCGTCGGCGAGGTGGGCGGCTTCAACGTGGCCACCCCGCCGGACGGCCCGCCCACGTTCGCGATCTCGGTGGGCGACAAGGGCCTGCGCTGGTACGAGATCGACCAGCCCGGCATCGCCGGGCACGGCAGCATGGCCGCGCTGGACAACCCCATCCCGGCGCTGGCTCGTGCGGTACTGCGGCTCGCCGACCTCGGGGCGCGACCGGTGGCGGTGCCCGAGCCGATGCGGCTGCTCGCCTCCGCACTGGCCGGGCGGGAGGTGAGCGACCCCGGCGAGGTGCTTCGGGTGCTCACCGAGGAGACCGGGCCGTTCGGCCGGATGCTGGCGGCCGGGATGAGCACCACCGTCAACGTCACCCGGCTCGGCGCGGGCGACAAGGAGAACGTCATCCCCGGCGAGGCGTGGGCCAGGATCGACTGCCGGTACCTGCCCGGCCAGGAGGACGAACTGGACCGGCAGGTCCACGAGTGCGCCGGGCCGACGGCGCGGGTGCGGCTGCTGCGGCGTACCGACCCGGTGGTCTCCGAGCACACCGGCGAGTGGTTCGACCGGCTGGCGGCGGCGCTGCGGGACGTGCTGCCCGGGAGCCGCGCCGCGCCGTACGTGTTCAGCGGCGGCACCGACAACAAGTGGTTCACCCGCCTCGGCATGCGGACGTACGGCTTCACGCCGATGCTGCTGCCCGCCGGTTACGACTACCCGGCCATGTTCCACGGGGTCGATGAACGGGTGCCGGTCGAGGCGCTGCGGTTCGGCGTGAGAGTGATGGAGAGGTTGATGTCCCTATGAGCGTGCGTGGGCCAAGGGTCGCGATCGTCGGCTGCGGGCTGGGCGGGATCGCGGCGGCGGTCAATCTGAAGCGGCGGGGCATATACGACTTCGTCATCTTCGAGCAGTCGGACGGGCCCGGCGGCACCTGGTGGGACAACCGGTACCCCGGCTGCGAGGTGGACATCCCGTCGCACGCGTACTCGTTCTCGTTTCTGACGTACGACTGGTCGCGGACGCACGCCCGGCAGGAGGAACTGCAGGCGTACGCCCAGCACGCGCTGGACAAGTTCAAGCTGCGCCGCCACTGCCGGTTCGGCACGCGGGTGGAGTCGGCGACCTGGGACGAGGAGGCCGGGTCGTACGAGGTGGCGCTGGGGGACGGGTCGCGGGAGCGGTTCGAGGTGGTGATCAGTTGCCTGGGGCTGCTGAACTACCCGCGCTATCCGGACTGGCCAGGGCTTTCGTCGTTCGAAGGGGCTGCTTTTCACACGGCGCGGTGGGAGCACGAGCACGACCTGACCGGCAAGCGGGTCGCGGTGGTCGGCACCGGCTCGACGGCCACCCAGGTCGTCCCGGCCATCGCGTCGTCGGTCTCTCAGTTGTACGTCTTCCAGCGGCAGCCCGGCTGGGTCCTGCCCAAGGGCGAACGCGACTTCACGCCGCGCGAACGGGCGCTCTACCGGCGCTTTCCGCTGCTGCAGAAGGCGTGGCGGCTGTATCACTTCTACCAGTTCAGGCAGGGGTTCAAGGGGTACGACCTGGGCGGGGAACGGCAGCGGCGGAACCTTTTGGCGTGCCGGGCGTACATCGAGAAGACCATCGCGGACCCGGAGGTGCGGAAGCACCTGACGCCGGACTATCCGTGGGGGTGCAAGCGGTCGGTGCTGGCGACGGACTTCTATCCGGCGCTCAATCGGGACAATGTGGAGCTGGTGCCGCACGCGGTGACCAAGGTGACGCCGAACGGCATCGTGGACGAGACGGGCGTCGAGCGCGAGATCGACGTTCTGGTGATGGCGACCGGGTTCCAGGCGACCAACTTCCTGGCGTCGCTGGAGGTGCGGGGGGTGGGGGGCGTCAGCATCCACGATCGGTGGGACGGGGACGCTGCGGCCTTCTTGGGCATCACCGTGCCGGATTTCCCCAACTTTTTCATGCTTTACGGGCCGAACACGAACGGCGGTTTCTCGGTCATCGCCAACCTGGAACGCCAGGCCGAGGTCGCGGCTCGGACGGTCGCCCGGATGCGGCGACGGCGGGTGCGCGCGGTGGACACCAAACCGGCCGCGCTGGACCGCTGGGTCCGGTGGGTGGACGCTCAGCTCCACAAGAACGCGTCGGCCATGGAGGCCAACTGCACGAACTACTACCACTCCAAGTCTGGACGGAACGTGACACAGTGGCCGAAGCCGCACGGTGAGTACTACCTGCTGAGCAAGGTATTGCCGTACTTCGGCTTCACCGAGCGGGGCTCCCGATGAGTGGGGCCGAGCCGAGTGGGGCCGAGTCGATGGACGAGTTCGAGGCGGCGTACGAGGCGCTGGCCGCCGTACCGGCGCTGGAGCCCAAGATCCGGCACCTGGTCGCACTGGCCGTGAGCGCGTCGGTCACCCACCTGCACGCGCCCGGCGTACGGGAACACACCGGCGCCGCCCTCGCCCACGGCGCCACCCCCGCCGAGATCGTGGAAACCCTCCAGCTCACCTCGGTCCTCGGCGTCCACGCCCTCACCACGGGCGTCCCTCTGCTCGCCGAGTCCCTGCGCCGCCGCGGCCGGTACCCGGCCGCCGACGACCCCCGCATCGACGAGCTGAAGGCCGACTTCACCCGCCGCCGCGGCTACTGGGACGCGGGCTGGGACGACCTCCTCACCCTCGACCCGGCCTACTTCGCCGCCTACACCCGCTACTCCGCCATCCCCTGGGAGACGGGCCCTCTGCCGGCGAAGGTCAAGGAGTTCATCTACATCGCCATCGACGCCTCGGCCACCCACATGTACGCCGACGGCCTCCGCGTCCACATCGACAACGCCCTGGACCACGGCGCCACCCCCACCGAGATCATGGCCGTCCTCGAAGTAGCCGGCCTCATCGGCATCCGCACCCTCGACCTGGCCCTCCCCATCCTCCAAACCCTCCAAAACAACCCCCCCACCCCCAACGAGCCAAAAGGCCCTCGCTAACGCTCGGACAGTCCTTCCTTAAGTCGGGCTCCGCCCGACCGCTACCGCCACCGAACACACGTCCCCCATGTAACCCACCGGGCATTTCCTGCTCCCCAAGAACCTCAACCCCAAATCACACCGGCCAAAGAAGCCGCCACTCCCCACGCAGCCCAACAACTAGCGCCAATGCCGAACAGTGAACCTTTTTCAACCTCAAGCTCCCTGGTCAGAGGTGGTGAGTGGGATTCCGTGCCCGCATGACCAGGCGTCCTGCCGGACTACCATGCCCGGGCCGAGTTCGGTGGAGGCGTCCCCTGACCTGGCCCAAGCGACCGGTTGGAAAGGGTCCAGTGGACCCACCTCAGCCGGTGGCGGGTGTGGGCAGGCCGGGCGACCCTTGATCCGGCCCGCCCACACCCTGGGGCAGGGGGCTCCGCGTTCCCCGTGCCCGCGCGGCGGGGTGGTGTGGGTTCGCCGCGCCTTGGGAGTAATGCCGGTGAGCCGGGCGGGCCTGGGGTTTCCCGGGCCCGCCCGGAGTGGGCACCGGCTGGACCGGAGACGGCCGGTGCACGACGCGGCGTTGAGAGCCGGAGGGAAGGTTCCAGCCGCCGCGCGCATATGGAGGAGGTACGGGCGGGCCGGTGCTACCGGCTCCGGCCCGCCCGCCCGGGGAGTCCTGCGGTCCCCGGCGTACGGCGCGGCAGCGACCGCACCGCACTGCCGCGCCTGCTCATAACGTGATCACCGCACGTCCGCCACGGTCATGGTCATGCCGCGCGGTGATGACGGTCCTGCCGTGGTCGCAGCCGTAATCGATACGAACGGGACCGGCCGTACCCGTCCCCAGCCTGCACCGAGGGTTCCGGGGGCATCCGGCATGGGCCTCCCGGCGCGACCATGCTGCCGGGTCATACCGCTCGCGCCCGACTGGATGAGCAGTGGCGGAGCGGTTGGGAGCGTCAAAGAGGAGCTGCGGCATGCCGCACCTCCACGGGGGTCCGTGGGCCAGGGTTCAGCAGCGCATGGTCGCTCACCAGGTCCTCAGCGGCCCGCTGCACGGTGCAGCGGTGGACGTACAGCGGGATACCCGGCCGGAGCCTGCGCGGGCTGTGCCACCAGATCCCGTCCTTGTCCACAACGGCGACCAAGCCGTGGCACACCGACACCAGCGCCCTGCCGTGATCCTCGTTGAGCGCGACGCCGCGCAGCCCCAACGCGGTGACCGCCGCAACGAGCCGGTTGGCGGTCGCGATGATCTCGGACGGCGTGCGCGGCTGGTAGGGGGGCATGAACGGGTCCATCAGCCACGCTCGCGATGCGGCACACTATTAGCGACTTTCGCGTCGAATCCGGCGAATGCGCTCGCGATCTTCGCCTGCGCCCTATTCTCATGCACTAGGTCGCACCTCCTTTGCGGCCAAGGGGACCCGTCGAGCCACTGCCCGGTCGCTCGACGGGTTCCCGCATTTCCTGGCCCGACTGGATCGGACAGTGCAATATTGGCTGTGGCGATGGACGCGAACCAGCCCTTTCGCGTGGAGAGCCGAGCTCTCCACGACTCCACAGGAACGGCCAGGTCACGAGCAGGGAACGACCATGACAAAGGCCCCAGGCCCAGAGTGGGAGCACTTCGGTGCTACATTGCGCGCGTACCGCAACGCGGCGAAACTGACGTTACGTGAGGCGGCTCAAGGGGTCACAGAGTTTTCAGGGCTGGGCAAATGGGAGCGAGGGGTGCATATACCGCCCATCGAATCCGTGGCCGTACTCGACCGGAAGTTCGGCGCGGATGGCCGGCTTGTGGAGTTGTACACCTCTATCGCCAAAGGTGACCGATTGCGTAGTGTGGGAGAAAAGCCCCTCAGTGAGGAAGAAGAAATGGAGCGCCGCCGTCTGCTGCTCTTGGCCGCCACCGGGCTCGGCCTCGCCGCCACGCCCGGCACGCGCGCCGAAGCCACCCGTGAACTACTCGACATGACCCTCCAGCCCCCACGCGCCCTGGAGGACTGGCACATCGCCTGCACGGATCATCTACACGCGATCCGCACACGTCCCGCCGTCCAGGTACACGATGATCTGCTCACAGACCTCGTGGCCATCCAGCAGCAGATGACGACCGCACCCGCCGCCGAGGTGATGGAACTTCAGCGTGTGACGGCCACCCTGTCGGCCTACCACGCCGGCGTCCTCACCCGGCTCGGTGAGGTCGGATCGGCGTTGCGCTGGTACCGGACGGCTCGCGGCGCGGCCGAAGTCAGTGGCGACATGGGGCTGTGGCTACAGATCGCCGGTAACGAGGCCAATTTCAGCCTGTTCGGTCTGCGTGACCCGGCGACGAACCTGCGGGTGATCGACAATGCTCTAAAGCGCGCTGGCGATGCCCCAACGCCATCCGCGGGGCTGGCGCTGCTCACCGGTGTCCAGTCGATCACGCTGGCTCTGCTCGGCCGCAAGGAAGAAGCCCGCACAGCCGTGCATCGACTGCTGGACATGTCCGAGCGCGGTGTTCCTACGGTTGAGGGCATCTGGGATACCGCAGAGCACCCATTGAACTACATGTGCGCCCAGGTGTATTCCTGCATCGGCGACTTCGCGCGGGCGGAGGAGATGCGGCAGCGTGTCCTGGCCCAACCTGGTGGTTCAGTGGGGTACCACGTTCCGGTCAACCTGGCTCTCCATGCCGCACTGTGCACCGTGGTGAATGGCGGAGTAGATGAAGGTGCCAGGGAGGCATCGGAGGCGTTCGCCTCCTTGCCGGGCTCATACCGGAACGTGATGATCACCGAGACCGGCCGCCGCGTACTGCGGGCCGTGCCGATCGATCAAAAGAACCAGGGAGCGGTACGCGAGTTCCGCGCCCTCCTCCCGCATGATCATCAGCCGAGCGTGTGATCGGGCGTGTCCAGCCACACCCGCTGCCCGTCCGGGGTGACGGTCATCCCGAATCGATACCGGCCGGGCTCACCCCAGTCCAGCCACCGGAAGTAGGCATCAACGACTTCCTCCCACAGCGGCCGGTCCCCCACTTGGTGGACCTCGTAATCACCGGCGTCGGGAACGTAGATGACCAGTGACCAGCATGCGGGGTCAGCGGGGTCCGTCACCCATGTCAGGAGTCGGCTGGTCTCCTGGTGGCTGCTGATATGAAGCCCGGTGATCGCGGAGATCGCCAGCGCGGCCCCCGGGGACGCCTGTGTGATCGTGCGGGGGTCGATGCGCGTCCGCGTCTCGCGGCTGGTGCCATCTTCTGCGTTCGCGATGATGCGCTGGGACCGCATCATCATGTACTCGGCGCCGCCGTCGAATGTGCCCGATGCGGTGCCGTCCGGCCGGGCGGTGAGCCGCAGTGCGTGCCCGGCGACGAACCCGGGATCGTACGGCAGGACGATCACGCCCCCCGGGCGGGTCTGTTCCACCCAGGCGTACGGCACGGCGTGAATTCCGCAGGTGACGTGTACGCGGTCGAACGGCGCCCTCTCAGGAGAGCCGCCCGCGCCGTCACCGGTGATCAGGTGCGGGTGCACCCCGGCCTCGCCGAGGTTTTTCGCGGCCTGCTCGGCGAGCGCGGCGTCCACCTCGATCGAGGTCACGTTGTGCGCGCCGACGAGGTGGGACAGCAGAGCGGCGGTCCAGCCGGTGCCCGTGCCGATCTCCAGCACCCGGTGCCCGGGGCACGGATCGAGGAGGTCGAGGAAATCGGTGACGGTGCCGGGTGCGGAGTTGGACGAGCTGTAGAGACCGGACGTCCCGGACCGGAGATCGGTGGTGCCGTCGTCGAGCTGGGTGACGATGGGCACGTTTCGGTAGACGGCGTCCCACCATGTGTCCGGGTCGGCGTCGCGGTCGATGACGACCTCGCCGCCGCCCGATGCGTCGGCGATACCGACCGGGGGGATGAACAAGTGCCGTGGCACGGCGTGCAATGCGGCATGCGTGCGGGCGGCGGGCCGGGCGATGATCGCGTCGATCATGCTCTCGATTCGCCCCGCGATGTCGATGTCCATCCGTTACTTCTTCTCGCCGGGCTTTTCGTGCTTCCCGGGGTTGGGGAGCGTGTCCTTCTTCGCAGGGTTGGGTTTGGGCTTGGGCAGAGGCTTGGTCTCTGCCGGCTTGCCCTCGTGGTCGCCATATGTGGCGCTCATTTTTCCCTCCCCGTCCGAGGCCGGATGCTCAGCGTGACAATACGGCTACCACGCCGGGCCGACAATGACTTTCGCGTAAGATCCCTGCGCCTCTGGGAAACGACGTCATGGCGGACCTGCCCCGCTGTCCTTGCCGTCGGCGTTGCCGGGCTTCGCGGGGTTGCAGGTGCCCGAGGGAGCGAGCGAAGCGCACCGACAATCACCCGGGCATACAAAGGCGGCTAATATATGCGCTTCTATCGCAAGGCGTACCCGTATCAGGAGATTTCCGGAATCGGTTGATCGGTTTTTCGACGGGTCGCTACAGTTGGCGCTCCAACTTTGGGGAGTACGCCGTGCGCCGTTATCGTTTCGGCACGATTGCCGCGTTCATCGTGGCGGGTTATGTGGTAGTTGCGGTCACCTTGGGTGTTGTGACGCTCGTCACCGGCAAGGTCGACTTCGTGTGGTGGGCCGTCGTGCGCGAGTCGGCGATGGAAGGGCTCACCGGCAGATGGTGGGTCGTCCTGGTGCTGGCCCCGGTCGTGGCGGTGCAGGCGTGGGCCTACTGGCAGGTGCTGCGTGGCCCGGTACGCGGGGATTCGCCGCCTCGTGACCGGTGGGTGATGTTGCTGCGCTGGGCGATTTATCTGAACGTCGCCTGGTCCTTCGTCGAGTACACCGTGTTCCCGTGGACGTGGTGGCAAAGTGCGCTCAGTTCCGTCTGGCATCTGGGCACCGTCGTGCTGTTCTTCCTGGTGTTGCGCTCGTCGAGGTGGCTGCGGCTCGCCGTGCTCGTCGGGGGGACGCTGAGCGGGCTGGCCGGGATCACCGACTCTGTAGTGTACGGCCTAGGGTCCCCGGAAGGGCTCCTCTTCGTGACGCGATGGTATGACCTGTTCTGGCTGGCCTGGATGCTCCCGATCCTGGTGGCGCAGGTCAGGGACCCTCGCTGGAGCAGGGGCACGGTGGGGTTCGGGGTGCTCAGCGTGGTGATGGGCCTCCTGCACCCTTCGGCGTTCATAGTCGCGTACGGGTACGACCAGGTGCCCGTTGAGCTGCTGGTCTGGTCGCTGTTCGGGGCCCTCAACGTCTTCGGGATGATCTGGCAGGCCCGTTCGGCCCACGATCTCGCGAGCCCGCTTCCGGCCGCCCCGCCGCGGCGCGTCCGGGCCACGGCCCGGTGGTGGCCGTGGTTCGCGCTGGCCGTCGTACTGCCGATGGTGCCCGCCGCCGTCAACCTCGCCCGCGGGATGCCGTTCTGGCACGGACCCCGGGGCGAGATCGAGCGTTTCATCCGCGAGGACGGCGGCGTCGCCGCGGTCAGGGCGTGGTTCGCCCTGGACGTGCTCGTCGGCGTCGGCGTCCCCGCGCTGCTGATCCTGGCGGCGGTCCTGCTCCGCACGCGGCGCCTGCTCCGGGGGACGGTGCTGGTCCTCGTCCTCACCGCCACGGTGGGCGTGATCGGCGTACTCACCAACAAGCCGGACAGTTGGGACCCCATCCCCGGCGCACTGGCGTGGTACCCGGAGAGCCTGTTCGTCAGGGACCAGCAGATCGTGCTGACCGGCGGCATCTCGCCGCTCTGGTTCAGCGCCGCCCTCGCGGCCTCCGCGTTCATCCTGTTCCTGCTGTACGCCCCGGCCCCGGCCGAACGCCCGCGCCACCACGTACTCCTGGCCGCGCTCGCCTCGGCCGTACTCGTCACCTTCCTCCCCACCGCCGCTCACTCCCGCGGCCCGGTCACCACGGCGGCGGACTGCGAGCCGCGCCAGGACCAGGTGACCTTCCAGTACGAAGAGCCCAAGCTGACCACCGCGCAGCGGTTCGTGTGCAGGACCCGTAAGGACCCCGCGTTCAAGTACGTCGCCACCGCCCCCGACCGGGCGCTGCTCGCGCACGGCCGGCAACTGTGCGGCATCTACACGCGCAACGACCCTCAGGAGGTCGCCCGCCTGCGCGCCTGGCAGGGTCTGCAACGCGACGCCCTGACGTACCCGCTGGCCCCGATCTGCCCCCGCGCCGCCGCGGTCGTCAAGGCGGCGGAGGACGCCCGGAACAAGGAGTTCGCGGAGTGGGAGGCGGACGCCCAGCGCATGTGCGACGCGACTCCGCGCCACCGCCCGCTCATCAAGCCCGCGAAGGCGACCCGGGTCACGGAGCCGCAGCGGACGGACTACGGGGTCATGGAGGCGTACGGCACGCCAGAGGACGACTACGACCCCGCCGACATGAGCCTCCTGGACAAGGCCCAGGACAACGGCCTGGTCGCCGCCCGGCCCGGCCACGTGCTGATACTGACCGACTCCGACACCGACGTGTGCGTCACCGTGGAGACCTACGCCCGCCGCCCGCCGGTCGAGACCAAGGGCTGGGACCATGTCGTCGAGGTCGGCTACCGGAAGGCCGGGGGCTCCATCGTGCTCGCGGATCAGATTGCGGGCGGCGAGGGGGGGCTTCCGGACCTCGCGCTCGACGGCTACCAGGGGCCGTACCGGATACGCGTGCACTACGCGTGGTTCCCGTGGGAGGGCGAGCAGGGGGCCGGCCAGCGTCTGCTCGTCATGGCCTTCCCGGGGAAGAGTGACAAGGTCGTCACCTACCGCAAGCCGGGCCGCCGCCCCTGACCCACCCCCGAGAGCCCCTACGATGCGGGCATGTACAAGATCACGCTTGCCTTCGTGGCCGCGGGCACGGCCCTGATCGCCTGGGGGCTGTTCGTCCTGCTCTTCGATTCCCAGATCTGGGAGGGTATTCCGTTAGGCGAGATGCGAATCGCGTTCGCTCTGGACACGCTGGGCAAACCCGCCCTGCTCATCGTGGCGGGCGCGGGCGCGATGCTCGGCGGGATCGCTACCGCGACCCTGGCCCGGCGGGGCCGTGGGTGAGGGTGGCGGAAGCGGCGATGAGGCGGGTCATGGCGTGCTGGAAGCCGGTGCGCTCGGCGGAGGTCCAGCCGTCGGTGAGGGCGGCGAAGATCTCGTCCTGCCACTGGTGGGCCGCGGTCAGGAAGTCGCGGCCCGCGTCCGTCAGGGTGACGGCACGCCGGCGCGCGTCGGTCTCGGACGGGATCATGGCGAGCAGGCCGCGTCCGGTGGCGTGGGCGAGCATGCGGGACGCGCCTGACTGGTCGATGCCGAGCTCGGCGGCCACGTCGTTGACGGTCACCTCACCGCGCTCCTGAAGGGCGCAGACGGCCTCGGTCACCAGTACCTCGCGGCCCCGCTCGCCGTCGTCCGGCCCGTGCGCGCGCCGTGACCAGTGCCGGACGAACCGGAACAGCGCCTGCCCCGCGCCCTCGGCCTCGGTCTCGGCCTCGGCGAGTTCGGGGTGAGTGGACGCGAAGTCCAGCGCGGCTCGAAGATCGGGAAACCGGAGCGCGGCGGAGACCCGGTCGCCGGTGACGCGGAAGATCGTGGCGACCTGGCTCCACGCCTGGTCGCCCGGCCAGCGGGCGTCCTGCTCGACGACCATCACCCGGTCACCGACCGGATGCCAGGACCGAGCCCGCAGCCGGATCCCCGACCGCGTGATCCACTCGGCGAACTCCTCCGCCGTGATCACCCCCGCCCCCTTCGGCCCGTCGACCATCACCTGATCGGTCACGGCCGCCCGCGCCGCATCAGGATCACCCGTCTCGACGGCCTCATGCCATCGCCCGATCGCCGCTTCCGTACGTTCCATCACATCCATGCGATAAGCATATATGCAACACGCATGCGATCTTAACACCGGCCCTACCTGGCGAATGACCAGAAAATGAGCAGCAAACGGATTGTGGATCGGTCAGTGGTTACGAGACGCTGGCCCATGATCCTTCGGCGTCGCCGGGGATGCGCGCGGGCACCCGCCGTTGCCCCGGATCGAGGCCGGAGGGTGGGCCAGCACCGGCGAAATCGATGACCGACGGCGTCAAGAACGCCGCCTCGCCGGTTGAGCGCGACTTCAGACGGGACACCGATCAGTGAGAATCCTGAGAGCACGCGCCGGGCGGGCGTTACCCAGGCCACGTACGGCGACACCGATCCGCACGGCCCTCGCCCGTCCGCGCCTCAGGGGGCGGCGACTCACCGCCTCCGCCCTGGCGGTGACCTTGATCGCCGCCCTGGGGATCACCGGCGCGGCATCGCCCGCCTGGGCCGAGCCGCCGCCGCCGGAGATCAAAGAGAACGCCAGCGCTGCGAACCTCAGATTTCAGCCCGCCATGGACTATGACGAGGACGGCTGTTACGCGTCCGTGGCCATCGGCCCCGACGGAACCGTGACCCCGGGCCTGCCCCTCGGCGGGGCGCTGAACGGCGCCTGCCGCGACGCGTCCGATCTGGACAACAGCAACATGTACGCGCGTTCCCGGTGCAACACCAACGGGTGGTGCGCGCACATGTACGACCTGTACTTCCAGAAGGACCAGACCACACAACCCGGCTGCGACGTCTGCGGGCACACGCACGACTGGGAGCACATCATCGTCTGGACCAAGGACGACAGGCCCGAGTACGTCGCCACCTCCCTCCACGGCGACTACGACATCAAGAAGGCCACCGAGGTCGAGTTCCACGACGGCACCCACCCGAAGATCGTCTACCACAAGGACGGGGGCTTGACGCACGGGTTCCGCTTCGCCGATTCACAGCATCCGCTACAGAACCACTACCGCAGATGGCACCTCCCAGACCTGGTGAGCTGGGAGGGCTACCCCTCGACCAGAGTGCGGGACACCCTCACCCGACACAACTGGGGCAAGGCCACCTTCGGACTCAAAGACCAGGACGACACCTTCCGGAAGAACGTCGAAGAGGCCCACAAGGATCTGCCGTTCGACTTCAACCCCGCCGAACACCGCCTGCCGGCGGGCATGTCGGACCCGAACCTGCCGCCGCCCGCGCGCGAGATCCGCGTGATGGGGCTCGGGTCCTCCAGCGTGGTCGGCGAGGGCAGCACGCACGGGAACGGTTTCCGGGCCGATGCCGACCGGGGATTCGGAGAGATCGCCGATCGCAACGCCGGTGTGCCGAACCCGGGCTCCGATGCCTCCACGCCCCGGGTGGACTGGGTGGGTTCCCGCCGGGTGGGCACGATGGCGGATCGGGAGATGGAAGGCTGGGGGGGCCGTGTGATCAGCGAGATCGCCGATAAGGCGAGCTGTCCCGTCCGGACCTACCAGCCCAACCTCATCACCCTCCTCGCCGGCGGGAACGACGTCATCTATGACCGGATGGACGGTGCGATCGGCCGGCTGGAGAGCCTGATCAAGCAGGTCATGGCCGATGCCCCGGGAGTCACCGTCCTGGTCGCGGGGATGCAGCCCTTCCACGATGCCGCGCGGAACGCACGGGGGGAGGCGTTCACGGCCCAGATCTCCGACCTGGTGAAGCGGCTCGCGAATAATGGCCTGCACGTGGTCTACGCCGACACGACCGGCATGGACCGGGACGATGTCGGTTCTGACGATGGCATCCATGCCACCGACGAGGGCTACCGGAAGATCGCGGACGCGTTCGTGAAGGCGGCCCGCGAGGCGAACGACAGGAAGTGGATCCTTCCGCCGAACGCCCAGGCGCCGAACGCGGATTCCCATCCCTGTGGGATGGAGGACCTTGGATCGGGGGCCGAAGAAGTCGGCGAGACCAACCCGAACAAACTGGGGTCCGGCTGGGACGACCGGGGCGTCATCCAGGACGTGCAGTACCCCTCTTCGACCCGTTTCATGATGGTCGACATAAACAAGGACAGCAAAGCCGAATTCGTGACGGTGGACAAGGACCAGAACGTCCGGTTCTGGTGGAACAGCGGCCCTTCCGGAAGGAAATGGGTGCCCTTCGTCGAAGGCAAGCATTCCATCAAGCCCGACCCCGGCGCGGTCGGCAATCAGTTGCGATTCGGTGACGTCGATGGCGACGGCTTTCCGGACTGCATGATCGTCGATCTCACCGGACGCATATTCGTCCGCACCTGGAAGGGCGAGAATCCGGCCGGTTCGCGCATGTGCATGAAGAAGTACGACGGCATCGCCAGCGTATTCTCGGAGGGCTCCACGGGCGACCGGCTGAAGACCGACCCCGCCACGAAGATCCGGTTCGCCGACGTCACCGGGGGCGGGCGGGACGACTACCTGCTGATCCAGCCGGACGGCACCACGACCGCCTGGTACAACCGGGACTTCCAGAACAAGGACGGCCGCAAGTGGCTGGACTGGACGCCTCCGCAGAACATCAGCCGCGCCCTGAAGCTCCCCCGGGAGATCAGGTACGCCGACATCAACGGCGACAAGCGCGCCGACCGCATCCTGATCACCGCCAATGGCGGCGCGCGGGCCTGGATCAACGAAGGGGCCAAGGGCGCGGGCGGAAAGCTGCGCGACATCGGAAGAATCGCCGGTGACGCCGAGGTTCCCCCCAAGGACGTCCAGTTCGCCGATATCGACGGAGACGGCAAGGCCGACTTCCTGCGCATCGGCTGGACCGGCGTCACCCACGCCTGGCTCAACAAACTGCCGCCGAACTACTTCGACACCTTCCACCCCTAACAAATTCCGTGTCGTGTCGCCGACGCGGCTCAGGAGGGCTCTTCGGGGAGGACCGGCTGCAGGTAGTGGTCGTGGATGACCGTTTCGATGAGTTTGAGGTCGCCGCCGGCCAGGGCGTCGATGACGTGGCGGTGGCGGGCGACGGCCTCGGGCATGGCGAGGTGCCGGCGGTCCAGGGAGGAGCGCATCAGGGCGTACATATGGCCGTTCATGGTGCTCCACAGGTCGCCGAGGCGGCGGCGGCCGGAGGCGCGGACGATCTCGTGGTGGAAGCGGGTGTCGATGTCGACGAGTTCGAGTATGTCGCCGGCCTCGGCGGCGGCGGCCATCTCCTCGATGATGCGTTCGAGGCGGGCGAAGAAGCCGTCGGGCAGGCGGGCCAGGGCGTCGCGGGCCGCCGCGGTTTCGAGGACGCAACGGGCGTAGCAGATGTCGTGGATGTCCTCGGGTGACATCCGGGTCACCATCGTGTAGCGGCGCGGGCTGATGTCCACCAGGCCCTCGTTCTGGAGGTCGCGCAGGGCCTGGCGGACGGTGGCGCGGCTGACGCCGTAGTCGTCGGCGATGCCCGCCTCGACCAGGCGGGTGCCCGCGGGCAGCTCGTTGTTGAGGATCTTCCGGCGCAGCGCGAGCCGTACCGTGTCGGGGAGGGACAGGTGCTCGATCACCGCGGCCTTGCTCCTCTCATCCGGGCTCCTCTCATCCGGGCTCCGATGAGCGCGTCCACGGACCGGCCGGCCGAAAGGCTCATTGCAGGCTCCGCAGCATTCCGCCGTCGCAGGCGACGGTCGAGCCGGTGACGTACGAGGCCGCCGTGGAGGCGAGGAACGCGACCACCGCCGCGAACTCCTCGGGCCTGCCGTACCGGCCGGCCGGGATGGTCGCCTGACTGCGCGCGCTCACCTCGGCGGCCGGGACGCCCTCCCTGGCCGCCGCGCCCTCGTCCAGGGCGGCGACCCTCGGAGTGGCGATCCGGCCGGGCAGTACGCCGTTGACGGTGACGCCGTCGGCGGCGACCTCGTGGGAGACCGTCTTGAGCCAGGCGGCGAGCGCGGAACGGCCGGCGTTGGAGTACGCCAGCGCCGGGATCGGCTCCCGCACGCCCGACGACAGCACCGCGACGATCCGGCCGAAGCCGCGTTCGCGCATGCCCGGCAGCAGCCGCGTGGCCAGCTCGATCGGTGTCACGGACAGCATCTGGAAGGCCGATCGCCAGGCGTCCGGGCTGGTCGCGCCGGGCGGGACGGCGGGCGGGCCGCCCGCGTTCAGCACCAGGACGTCCACGTCACCGGCCGCCGCCGCCACTCGGTCGGCCGCGCCCGGATCGGTGGCGTCGGCGGCCACGACCCGCGGCCTGACCCCTGTGGCCTGAGCGATCTCGGCGGCCGTCCCGGCCAGCCGTTCCTCGTCCCTGGACCACAGCAGCAGCTCCGCGCCCTCGGCGGCCAGCGCGTGCGCGATGGCCCGGCCGAGGCCGGAGGTCGCGCCGCCGACCAGCGCCCGGCGGCCCTTCAGCCCGAGGTCCATCTACCCGACCTCCAACTGGTCGGGACCGGGCGTGAGGCCGACGCGGGCCAGCACGTCGTCCAGCTCGGCGACGGTCACCGCGTCCAGCGCCGCGCCCCGGGTGCGCGCGGTGGCCAGCGCGCCGCGCCTGCGCAGCACCTCCTTGCGCACGGCGAGCCCGATGCCGGGCTGGCCCTCGAAGGCGATGTAGGGCAGGTAGCGGTCGAAGACGCGGGCGGCGCGGGCCCGGTCGCCCGCCTCGACGGCCTGACGTACCGCCCGGAGGATCTCCGGGAAGGCGAACCCGGTCATCGTCCCGGCCGCGCCCCTGGTCAGCTCGCTGTAGGCGGACACGCCGCCGAGCCCGCCGAACACCGTCAGCTCCGGGGCCGCCGCCAGCAGCTTGGTGATCTTGGGCGGGGTGGGCGGGTCCTCCAGCTTGACCACGTCAGAACCGGCCGCCTCCAGCATGGCCAGCAGCGCCGACACCGGGATCTTGACGCCGGTGGCGTTCGGCTCGTCCTGCACGATGACCGGTACCGGGCTGCCCGCGCAGGCCCGGGCGAAGAACGGGGCGAGGCCGTCCACGTCGGCGGCGAGCGGCGGCGCGGCGACCATGACCCCGGCGGCCCCGTGGGCGGCGGCCCGGCGGATTCGCTCGGCGACGAGCGTCGTGGCGGCGGCCGAGCACCCGGCCGCGAACGGCAGCCGCCCGCCGGCCGCCTTGGACACGGTGGCGAGCACGCGTTCGCGCTCGTCGTCGGTCAGGCTGGTGACCTCGCCCATCACGCCCAGGATGGTGACGCCGTCGGCGCCCCAGGCGGCGGCCAGTTCCACCGTGCGGGCCAGGCTCGCGGTGTCCAGCGACCCGTCCTCGTCGAACGGCGTCGGGACGATGTACCACGTGCCGTGGAATGCCGTCATTCCTCAGTACCCCTTTTCCCTGTCGAAGACGTTGCGCAGCGGGCGGCCGTCCAGCCACCTGCGCAGGTTGTCGGTGAACAGCTCGGTCAGCAGGGCGTTCTCGGCGTCCACGGTGGAGGCCGAGTGCGGGGAGACGATCACGTTGTCCATCGCCCACAGCGGCGAGCGGGCGGGCAGCGGCTCCTCGGCGAAGACGTCCAGGCACGCCCCGCCGAGCCGGCCGGACGACAGCGCGTCCGCCAGGGCGGGCTCGTCGATGACCGGTCCCCTGGCGATGTTCACCACGACCGCGCCGGGCGCGAGCGCGGCCAGTTCGGCGGGCCCGATCAGGCCGTGCGTCTCGTCGGTCAGCGGGCAGGCCAGTACGAGCGCGTCCGCGCCGGTCAGCGCCTCGCGGATCTCGGTGAACGGCCGGACCTCGGTGAGGCCCGGCACGTCGTACTCGCGGCCCGGCCGGCCGACCCCCACCACCCGTGCGGAGAGGGCGGCGAACACCTCGGCCACCCGGCGGCCGATCCCGCCGAGCCCGACCACCACCACCCGGCTCCCGGCCAGCGAGCGGGTCGTGTAGCGCTCCCAGTGCCGCCGCGCCTGCCAGCGCCGCAGGTCAGGGATGCCCTTGACGAAGTGCAGCACGCCCATCAGGGCGAACTCGGCCAGCGGCCCCGCGTGCGTGCCCGCCGCCGTGGTGAACACCAGGCCGGAACCGGCGAGGCCGTGCCGCTCGACGAACTGGCCGATGCCCGCGCTGGTGGCCTGCACCCAGCGCAGCCCGGGGCAGTTGGCGGGCATCCGGGCCGGTTCCCACCAGTCGAAGTCGAAGCTGACGTCGGCCTGGGCGAGCAGGTCGCGCCAGCGCCGCGACTCCGGCTCGGCGAGGTCGGGCCGGACGCCGCCGTGGTCGGCGGTGTAGCGGGGGGTGGGCAGCAGGTCCGGTTCGTACAGCACCTCCACCCGGGGGTCGGTGGCGGCGATGGCCTTGACGTGCTCGGTTTCCAGGGGCGAGGCGATGAGGACCTTGAGACTCAACGGAGATCCTTGGATTGTCGACAATCGACGATGGGCCTGGACAGTAGCACCCTTCCCCGGTCTCGCTCCAGCCCCCGCCATGACTTTTCTCAGGCCAGTGCATCGAGCGCGGCCTGTTGCGCGGCGCTCAGCCGGTCGGGGAGCGGGGTGAGGGCGTAGGCGGCGGTAGGGGTGCGGTGGAGGGTGAAGGGGTCGGCGATCACCGGATGGCGTTCGATGGCCTCGATGGCGTCCGCGAGGCCGGCCACCGGCAGGTCCAGGGCGGTGGACAGCTCCGGCAGGGTCAGGGGGCGGGCGGTGTGGGCCAGGGCGGCGATCAGGGTGAGGGCGTCGGCGGTGGCGTGGTCGCTGATGGCGCTGCCGCCCATCGCCGCGCTGACCTGGCCGAAGAAGCGGCTCATCTGGGTCAGGCGGGCCGCCGCGGGGGTGCCCGGCCCCATGAGCGCGGCGCCGCGCCGGGCGGCGGCCGCCACCTCGTCGTGGACGCGGGTGTCGGTACGCCAGGCGCGGGTCCAGGCGTCTTCGCCGATCAGGTACCGTTCGCGGCGGCCGCCCGGCACCGGCTCGCGGGTGACCAGTTCCATGGTCTCCAGGTAGGCGACGGTCTTGGACACCGACGCGGGGCTGACCCGTAGCCGGCGGACGAGTTCGGTGGCGGTCAGTCCGGCGGCGTCCGCGGTGAGCAGGCAGGCGAACACCCGTGCGGCCATCCGGGACAGCCCGGTCCCGGCGAGCAGGGCCGCGAACCCTTCGACGAACTCCTGCACCGGACCGGCGGCCGGGGTCTCCCTGGCCGGGGCGGGGCCGCGGCGGCGGGCGCGGGCGCCGGTGGCCCGCTGGGCACGGTCGGCCGTGTAGCCGCCGGGGCCGCCGTTGCGCGCGACCTCCCGGCTGACCGTGGACGTCGGCCGGCCCAGCCGCCTGGCGATCTCGGCGTACCCGGCCCCCTCGGCCAGCCAGGCCGCGATGGACCGGCGATCGTCGTGGGACAGCCTGCCTCCGGGCATCGAACCCTCCTGTTCGTCCGGCTCCCAGTGTGGCGTTCACGGGCAGCACATTGCAACGGAGTATTGCATTAATCGGCAGAGCCATTGCAATTATCAATGGTAGTTTATTGACGAATATGGAAACGCAACGTAGCCTTTCCCTGTTTTGAAACAGCAGGAAGGGACGACGAGCATGCATGTCATGGCGATTTCCACGGTCACGGACCAGGACGGGTTCTGGGACGCGCTGAAGCAGGCGTACGGCAGGCTGCCGGGCCAGGCCCGGTGGGCTCTGGCCGTGGCGAGCACCGACGGCACCCGGGCGGTCAACGTCATCGTCCACGACTCGGTGGCGGGCGTGCGGGCGTTCATGGAGGAGTACGCCGGCCCCTTCGCCGACACCGACTACGTCCAGGCCGACGCCGCCAACGCGGTCGGCCTGCCGGAGTAGCGCCCATGGACCTGACCCGCGTACGCGCGCGGACCGCCGAGCTGCTGGCGGAGTACCGGATCCCGAGCGCCGTGATCGGCGTCCTGCGCGACGGCGAGGTCACCGTGGTCGCCGAAGGCGTCAAGGACGTCCGGACCGGCGCGCCCGCCACCACCGAGACGATCTACCAGCTCGGCTCCATGACCAAGACCTGGACCGCGCTCGCCTTCATGACCCTGGCCGACGAGGGCAAGGTGCACCTGGACACGCCGGTCCGCGCCTACCTGCCCGGCTTCCGGGTCGCCGACCCGGAGACCACCGCCAAGGTCACCCCGCGCCACCTGCTCGACCACACCAACGGCATCGAGGAGAGCTTCGGCGACCCCGGCGAGGGCGACGACGTGCTGGAACGCATGGTCGCGGGCATCGCCGCCGCCCCGCAGGTCCACCCGCTCGGCCGCACCCACGGGTACAGCGCGGCCCTCGGCTACGCGATCCTCGGCCGGATCATGGAGGTCATCGAGGGCGCGCGGTGGGACGACATCATGCGCGACCGCCTGTTCGGCCCGCTCGGGCTGACCGGCACGAGCACCCGCCCCGGCCAGGTGGACCGGGGCCGGGCCGCCACGGGGCACATCGTCCGCTCCCGCGCGGAGGGGCCGATTCAAACACCGCTGCCGTACCTTCCGCGCGCCTTCGGCCCGGGCGGCAACGTCAATTCCACGGCCGGGGACGTGCTCGCGCTCGCGCACGTTCTCCTCAACGGCGGAAAGGCCCCGGACGGCACCCGGATCGTGTCGCCGGCGGCCGTCGCGGAAATGACCCGGTCGCGAGTGCCGGTACCCGATCCGTATATGTTCGGGCCGGAATGGGGGCTTGGCCTGATCGTGTGCGACTGGCACGGCGTTCCCGTTTACGCGCACGACGGCAGTACGGTCGGCCAGAACGCCCGGCTGCGCATTCTCCCCGATTCCGGCGTCGCACTGACAATGCTCACGAACGGCGGCCCGCGCGAGCCCTTCTATCGCGAGGTGTTCAACGAGATCCTTACCGAACTGGGCACGGTCACCATCCCCGGCCTGCCGAAACCCGATCCGGCCGGGGCGCGCGACCTTTCCGCGTACGTCGGCGTCTATGAACGTCCCGGCATCCGCTACGAGGTGACGGCGGAAGACGGACGGCTGTATCTCACGTTCGCGATGAACGCGATGGAGGCGCGGTACCTCGGCAAACCCGAAAGGATCACACGCGAACTGCTGCCGGTCGGCGAAACGCACTTCCTGATGCCCTCCGATGATCCGCTGGAGGACACCCAGACCGTCGCGATCTACGACTTCACGGACGGTGGAACGGCACGCTACCTGCACACCAATTGCCGGGTCACCCCGAGGACCGGCTGATCCACGACCGCCGTATCCGTCTGTTAACACGGCGGACGGCCGATGTTAACTGCCACACGTATAAGGTCGGCTATCCGGGTGACCGGCTGGTTCCTGGCACTCAGAAAGCCTGGCTCAGATCGCGGGCATTCGCACCGGGGATTTCCGGTCTGTGGTGGCGGAGGGGGCACGCCACCTCGCCATCATAAGGAAACGACGGTGTTATTCGACATCGAATGGGATTTCGACTCGGTCGTCGCCATCCTCAGCCTCGCGATCCCGCTGGGCGCGTTCGTCTGGGAGTTCGCGGTCGTCCGCCGCAAACGGCTGGGTTATCGGGTGCAGATGGACACCCTGGCCACGGACACGTTCCACGCGCCCAGCGCCGACGTGCTGTCACGCATCCACGACAACGGCAGGGAACTGGTCGAACCGTCGTTCGTCCTGGTCCGGATCGAGAACGCCGGCTGGATGGAGATCGTCGAAAGCGACTACCTGACGCCCGAGGCGGACACGACCGGCATACGCGTGACGTTCCGGGAACGCCGGGTCGTCGGCATGGCGGTGACCGAGGTCGGCCAGCCGGAACTGCGCGACTTCTTCATCGCCCGCGACAAGGACCACAAGCCCGTCGAGGCGGACGGCTTCGGAATCGGCGAGGAGGACGGTTCCGGCGTCATCCTGCTGCCGAAGGTGAAACTCAACCCGCAGAAGCACTACAAGGTCCTGGCGGTGCTGGAACGTGCCTCCGGGAAACCGGGGGACAAGTTTCCCGATCCGGAGTTCCGCGCCGCGGTGAGCGGGCGGCAGAATCGTTTGTTCCGCTGGCTCCGCTGGGCGTCCCGGCTCAAACTGGCGCCGACCGAGAGCCACACCTTCGCCTCCAAACCCGCGCTGTTCCTGATCGCCCTGCTGACGGCGGCGGCCGTGGCGCAGTCGAGCATCACGCTGTTCTTCCGCCCGGAACCGCCGCCGCTGGACTGCGTCGGCGGCACCCTGTACCTGCACGGGTCCACCGCGTTCGGGCCCGCCGTACGCCGGGCCGCCGAGACGTACGTGAGCCTGTGCCAGGGCAAAGGGGCCAGGATTCCCATCAATGACGGGACCTTCCTCGGCAGCACCCCGGGGCTCGACGCGCTGGAAACGGCCGGAAAGAAGGCCAACATCCGCGGCACGATCGGCCTCGGCGACCACATCGCCTTCACCGACGGAAAGCCGGCCCCGGGCACCCACTCCCGGGTGCTCTCCCACCCGGTCGCCTACTCCGCCTATGCCCTCGTCGTCAACGAGGAGGCGGACGTCAGTGACCTCACCCTGGACCAGATCCGCGGAATCTACTCGCAGAAGTTCACCAAATGGTCTGATGTGGGCGGCGCTCCGATTCCCATCAAGCTCGTCGGCCGAAACCCCGGCTCCGGTACCCGGACCGCCCTGGAGCAGCGCCTCCTGAACGGCTCGCCACGCACACCCCAGCCCCAGACGAACGACTGCGCCCAGTTGCCGAACTCCAAGAACGTCTACTGCGAGGCCGACAACACGCAGACCCTGCTGCAGAAGGTGGCCGAGATCAAGGGCGCGCTCGGCTACAGCGAGGCGAGCAGCGCCGACGGCGCCCCCGCGGGCGTCGTACGCCTGCGCATCGACCAGCAGCCGGCGACGCTTTCGGGCATCGAGCAAGGCGGCTACCCCTACTGGCAGACCGAGCTCGCCTACACCTACGGCGAGCTGCCCGCCGACTCCATCGGGGCCGCCTTCCTGCAGTACCTCACCGACCAGGGGGGCAAGAACATCCTGCGGACGTTCGGCAACCGGCCCTGCTCCGACACCCAGCACCCGCTGCTGTGCGTGCCACCTGACACTTTTCCCGGCTGATGTCACATTCCGCCACGCGAAACCCTCCTAGGAGGTGAGACAAGCAGGAAAGGGACGAACGTGTCGAAAAAGATCGTTGTGGTGGGTGGCGGGCTCGCCGGGCTCACCGCGGCCATCACGGCCGCCGAGGGCGGAGCCGAGGTGACGCTGTACGAGGCGCATCGCGAGGTGGGCGGCCGGGGCCGGGCGACCAGCGGGCCGTACGTGGCGCACGAGGGCGCGCACGTCTTCTACGCCGACGGACCGCACTGGGGCTGGATGGTCAAGCGCGGGCTGACCGGCCCGCTGGGCAAGCCGCCGCTCCGCCAGATGATGCAGATCGGTTTCATCCGCGAGGGGCGGATGCACCGCCTCCCGCCGCTCGGGTTCCTGCGCATGATGCTCACCCACCGCGGCAGTTCCGCGCCCGTGGACCAGGACTTCCACTCCTGGGCCTCGGCCCGGTACGGCGAGGACGTCGCCAAGGCCGCCGCGAACGCGATCAGCGTCGTGACCTTCGACGCCGACACCGGCCGGCTGTCCGCGGCCTTCGTCTGGGACCTGCTCTGGCGGGTCTTCGCGCCCAAGCCGCCCGCGGTCCGCTGGGTGATCGGCGGCTGGCAGGCGGTCGTCCGCCGGATGGAGGCGCACGCCCGGAAGCTGGGGGTGCGGATCGAACTCGAATCCCGGGTCACCGAACTCCCCAAGGAGCCGACGATCGTCGCGACCGAACTGTCGTCGGCGCGCGGCCTGCTCGGCGACTCCTCGCTGCGCTGGGAGGGCGGCAACTGCGTGATGCTCGACCTCGCGGTGCGGTCCGGCCCGAAGGACTGGTTCATCTGCTGGGACCTGGACACCGGCGGGTTCCACGAGAGCTACTCCATGCAGGACCCGACCACCGCGCCCGCGGGCGAGACGCTGTTCCAGCTCGACATGCCCATCCAGAAGGGCGAGAGCAGGGCGGACGCGCGGGCCCGGGTGGAGGCGTTCGCCGACCTGGCGGTGCCGGGCTGGCGGGAGCGGGTGACCTGGCAGCGTTCGGCCGCGGCCAAGGGACGTACCGGGGCCCTGGACCTGCCCGGCTTCACCTGGCGGGACCGTCCGGCGATCGAGCGCGGCGACGGGGTGTTCCTGGCCGGCGACATGGTCGCGGCCCCGGGCATGCGCGGCGAGATCTCCATGAACAGCGCGGTGCGCGCGGCGCAGGGCGCGCTCCGGGCCGCCGCCGGTGTGAGCCGGTCCACCTCGTAGCATGGCGAAGGATCAAGGAAAGGATTGGCCGCCATGCGGACGGGCACCACCTCGGGTATGGCTTCTGTTACCGTTCGAGTCAATGATGTGGAGCATCACCTTGACGTTGATACGCGCACATCGCTCCTCGACCTGCTGCGCGAGCGGCTGCGGCTGACCGGCTCGAAGAAGGGCTGCGACCACGGTCAGTGCGGGACGTGCACGGTCCTTGTGGACGGCAGGCGGGTCAACTCCTGCCTGCTCCTCGCGGTGGCCTGCGACGGGGCGCAGGTGACCACCGTCGAGGGGCTGGCCGACGGCGACGGGCTGCATCCGCTCCAGGAGGCGTTCATCGAGCTGGACGCCTTCCAGTGCGGATACTGCACACCGGGGCAGCTCTGCTCCGCCGTGGGGATGCTGGACGAGGGCGGGCCGAGCGCGATCACCGATGACCTGAGCGCGGACCCGGCGCTGGACGCCGCGGAGATCCGCGAGCGGATGAGCGGGAATCTTTGCAGGTGCGGGGCGTACGTCAACATCGTGGCCGCCATCGAGCAGGCCGCCGCCGGCGTCACCGCGCCGGGCGCGCAGGCGGAGGTGGTGCGGTGAGACCGTTCGACTACGTGCGGGCCGGCGACGGGCGGCAGGCGGTCGGCCTGCACGAGCCGGGCACGATGTACCTCGCCGGCGGCACCAACCTGGTGGACCTCATGCGGCTCGGCGTGGCCACGCCCGAACGCCTGGTGGACGTCGGCCGCCTGCCGTACGACCGGATCGAGCCGCTGCCCGACGGCGGTGTGCGGATCGGCGCGACCGTGCGCAACAGCGACCTCGGCGCGCACCCCGACATCCGGCGGCGCTACCCCATGCTGGCGCGGGCCGTGCTCAGCGGGGCGTCCGGGCAGGTCAGGAACATGGCCACGGTCGGCGGCAACCTCCTGCAACGCACCCGCTGCGGCTACTTCCAGGACATCTCCAAACCGTGCAACAAGCGCGAGCCGGGCACCGGCTGCCCCGCCATCCCCGGCGAACACCACAATCTCGCCATCATCGGGCATTCCGACGCCTGCGTGGCCACCCATCCCTCCGACATGGCCGTGGCGCTGGCCGCGCTCGACGCGAAGGTCCACGTCACGGGTCCCGGCGGCGACCGGGAAGTGCCGATGCCCGGCCTGCACCGCCTGCCCGGCACCGACCCGCAGCGGGACACCGTGCTCGAACCGGGCGAGCTGATCACCACCATCGAGCTGCCCGCCCCGCCGACCGGCCGGTCCACCTACCGCAAGGTGCGCGAACGGGCGTCGTTCGCGTTCGCGCTGGTGTCGATCGCGGCGCTGCTCGACATCGACTCCGACGGCATCGTGCGCGAATGCCGGCTCGCGCTGGGCGGCGTGGCCCACGTACCGTGGCGGGCGAGCCGCGCCGAGGACGCCCTGATCGGTTCGGTCGCGGGTGAGGAGGCGTACGCGGCGGCGGCCAACGCCGAACTCGCGCTCGCCCGCCCGCTGCCGCGCAACGCCTACAAGGTCGCGCTGGCCCGCAATCTGATCACTTCCACCCTCCGGGAGCTGGCGCCATGAACCGCGTCGAGGGACGAGACAAGGTCACCGGCCAGGCCACGTACGCCTACGAGTACGACGTCGAGGGGGTCGTCTACGCGTTCGTCGTGCAGTCGGCCATCGCCAAGGGCCGGATCAGGTCGCTGGACCCGAGCGCCGCGCTGGCCACGCCCGGCGTACTCGCCGTGCTCTCCAGCGCCGACCGGCCCGAACTGGGCGACACCGGCGATCCGGAACTGGCGGTGTTCCAGGGCCCGGAGATCGCCTACCACGGGCAGGCGGTGGCCGTCGTGGTGGCCGAGACGCTGGAGGTCGCGCGGGAGGCGGCCCGGACGGGCGTGCGGGTCGAGTACGACGAGGAGCCGCACGACGTACGCCTGCGCCCCGACCACCCCGGCCTCTACCGGCCCAAGGTCGTCAACCCCGTCTTCCCCTCGCGCACCGAGAAGGGCGACGTGGAGGCCGGGCTGGCGGACGCGGCCGTGACGGTGGACGAGGTCTACACGACCCCCGTCCTGCACAACAACGCGATGGAGCCGCACGCCACCATCGCGGTGTGGGGGCCGGACGGCGACCTGACCCTTTACGACTCGACGCAGGGGCCGACCGGCCACCGGGACATCACCGCACGGGTCCTGGGGCTGCCGCCGGAACGGCTGCGGGTGGTGTCCAGGCATGTCGGCGGGGGGTTCGGCTCGAAGGGTACGCCGCGCCCGCAGGCGGTCATCGCGGCGCTGGCCGCGCGAGCGGTCGGCCGTCCGGTGAAGCTCACGCTGACCCGGCACCAGATGTACGACATGACCGGCTATCGCACCCCGACGATCCAGCGGGTCAGGCTCGGCGCGGACGCCCAGGGACGGCTCACCGCGCTCGACCACGACGTGGTCGAGCAGAGTTCGACGCTGAAGGAGTTCGCCGAGCAGACCGCGATCGTCGGGCGGGTCATGTACGCCACTCCCGCGCTGCGCACCGACCACCACCTGGCGCGGCTGGACGTCCCCACGCCCTCCTGGATGCGAGCGCCCGGCGAGGCGCCGGGCATGTTCGCCCTGGAGTCGGCGATGGACGAACTCGCCATCGCCGCCGGGATGGACCCGATCGAGCTGCGGATCATCAACGAGCCGGACGCCGAACCCGGCAGCGGCCGGCCGTACAGCTCCCGGAACCTCGTCGCCTGCCTGCGCGAGGGCGCGCACCGGTTCGGCTGGGCGCGCCGCGACCCCGAGCCGGGCATCCGGCTGGAGGGGCGCTGGCTGGTCGGCACCGGGGTGGCCTCCTCGACCTATCCGGCGTATCGCCGTCCTACGTCGGCGTCGGTGAGCGTGCTCAATGGCGACTTCATCGTCCGGGTCGCCGCGGTGGACATCGGCACCGGCGCGCGTACCGCCCTGACCCGCATCGCCGCCGACACCCTCGGCGCCTCGCCCGAACAGGTCCGCGTCGAGATCGGCGACAGCGACCTGCCCAAGGCCACCCTGGCCGGCGGCTCGATGGGCACCGCCTCCTGGGGCACCGCCGTGGTCCGCGCCTGCGAGGCCCTGCTCAAGAACGGCGGCAAGGAGGCCACCGCCGACACCACCGAGGAGGTCGGCGAGGCCGCCGACTTCGCCCGGCACGCCTTCGGCGCGCAGTTCGCCGAGGTCCGGGTGCACGCCGACACCGGCGAGGTACGCGTCTCCCGCCTCCTCGGCGTCTTCGCCGCGGGCCGCATCATCGCCCCGCAACTGGCCCGCTCCCAGTTCATCGGCGGCATGACGATGGGGCTCGGCATGGCCCTGATGGAACAGACCGTCCTCGACCCGGACTTCGGCGACTTCCTCACCGACGACCTGGCCCAGTACCACGTCCCAGCGTGCGCCGACGTACCGGCCATCGAGGTCGCCTGGATCGACGAGGAGGACCCCTACCTGAACCCGATGGGCAGCAAGGGCATCGGCGAGATCGGCATCGTCGGCACCGCCGCCGCCATCGCCAACGCCGTCCACCACGCCACCGGCCACCGCATCCGCCACCTCCCCATCACCCCGGACAAACTCCTCTCCTGAAATCCCGAATGGGCCGGTAGGGTCCTCCGACATGGGAAAACTGGTCCGCGACAAGATTCCGGACATCATCCGGCGGAGCGGGCGGACGCCGGTGGTGTCCGTCTTGGGCGACAGCGACTACCGCGCGGCCCTGATCGCGAAGCTGTTCGAGGAGTCGACCGAGCTGAGCGAGGCGGGGCACGACGAGGTGGCGGCGGAGATCGGCGACGTTCTGGAGGTCCTGCGGGCGCTCGCCGCCGTCCACGGGCACACCTGGCACGACATCGAGCGGATCGCGGACGCCAAACGCGACGAACGCGGCGCCTTCGCCGACCGCCTCTACCTGGGATGACCGGGGCCGAACGTCGGCGAGGTGTGACCACTTAGGAACAATTCCCGTCATCCTCACTATACGAAGTACCCTGAATACCTATAGTGATGGGGCAATGCCGTTCGAGGTAAGGACAATGGGATGCGGCTGCCCGGAACCACCGCTTTGATCACAGGAGCCACCGGAGGTATCGGAAGGGCGATAGCGCGACGCCTCGCCGGTCAGGGAGTGAAGGTCGTCCTCAGCGGCCGGCGCGCCGACCTCCTGGCCCGGCTCGCCACCGAGCTCGACGCGCGGGCGATCCCCGCCGACCTCTCCGAGCCGGACGGCCCGCGCGAACTGCTCAGCCAGGCCGGTCCGGTGGACATCCTGGTCGCCAACGCCGCGGTCATGCCCGCCGTGCACGCGGCCGAACTCCACATCGACGACATCGACGGCTGCCTGGACGTCAACCTCCGCGCCCCGATCGTCATGGCCTGCGCCGCGGCCGAGCAGATGATGGCCGCCAAACGCGGCCACCTCGTGTTCATGAACTCCATGTGCGGCAAGACCGCACAGTGCTGCTCATCGCTCTACAACGCCACCAAGTTCGGCCTGCGCGGCTTCACCCAGGCCCTGCACGCCGACCTCCACCCCCACGGCATCGGCGTCTCGGCGATCCACCCCGGCTTCGTCCGCGACGAGGGCATGTTCGCCCGCTCCGGCGTACCACTCCCCCCGGGCGTCGGCTCCGTCACCCCTGAAGACGTCGCCCGCGCCGTCCAACGCGCCATCCGCACCAACGCCCTCGAAATCAACGTCGCCCCCGCCATGTTCCGCGTCGGCGCCACCCTCGCCGGCCTCTCCCCCCGCCTCTGGGCCCGCTGGCAACGCGCCAGCGGCGCCGAACGCCTCTCCCAAGCCCTAGCCGCCTCCGCCCGCAACCGCGGCTCCGCCCTCCTCTAACCTTCCATCCAACCCCGTGACACTCTTTCCATCACTCCCGTCCCTGGCGTCTGATTGATCTGCCGGGGACGGTTTGGTAGGCGAGGAGGTCCAGTGCTCTGGGTGAGGCGCATCAGAAGGTGGCCATGAGACTCTCTGCGCGGAGCCTTCCGTCAGGGTGGCCATAATCGGCGGCGCGGCGGTACCAATCCACCGCCACGCGTACATCTCCCTCCAATTCGGCCATTTGGCCAAGCTGGTAGGCCGAGTCCCCGTCGCCGCCCCCTGCCGCACGGACCAGGTACATGCGCGCCGCCTCACGGTCACGGACACGCTCATATCCCGCTGCGAAGCGGCGAGCCGTGCTGAACAGCTCCTTTTGAGACGAAACAGCCTTGTAGGCAGGATTTACCGCAGCGGCCAGGACCGACCAGTATCGGGCATCGTCGCTGTCCCCGTTGAGTTGGTGCAGCACCGCCAGTTTGGCTTCAGCCTCTCCCCTACTCCTGACGCCCACCTGCCGGAGCAGTCGCTCCCCGTACTCGCTCAGCATTTCGACCGTGCGCGCATACCGAGCATCCCCCTTTATCATGACAGCAAGCGCGCGAGACTCCTCATCTTCGTCCCGCGCCTTCCAGACCTCGTCAGCGAATTCGACAGCATTCTGCAAAGCAGTCCGACGTTGCGCATCGGACCAGCTATGAGACAAAGGGTCACCAAGGCAGAGGAGGGTCAGCTTCAACACGATCAGCTTCTCGCGGCGGGGAATGCGCTTCACTTTGCGGTGGCGCCAGAGGCTCAGGGTCGAGTCGGTGAGGTCATGCCCCTTGAGTTCAGGCGCGATGAGAGAAAAGGCGCTGACAGTACCCTCTGAACAGTCAGCGATCCTGCGTGCCGGGCACCCCACGGCATCGATAGCCGCGACGATCAGGCGCCAGGCCGCCTCGGGGTACTGGGGCGAGGCTTTGTCTGCGGTGACCATACGGCATACCCTCCCACGTCGGGCAAATCACCAGGATAGGGAGATCATGCCATAGGCGCGGAGCGGAGGAGGCCGGGGCCGCATGTTCACTCCGTTGAATTTTTTTGAAGATCTGAGGGGACCGGCGGATACAGCTGGCACAGCTGTGGCCTCAGCCCGGCATCCTCTTCATCAGCCGCTTGCAAGACCGGCGCCTACGGTCATGCAACAAAGTTCAATATTCTGCAATCGCATTTCCTGGGCAGCGACCGCTACCCCTGATCGAGGGGGTGCTTTTATATGGACGTGACTTCTGACCCACAGTCCGGGAATCCCGGAAACAAGTACCTCTCATCCGCCCCGCGAGACGACTACCAGGTATTCTGGCACTACACCCGCTTTACCAGCATGATGTCGATCCTCAGAGGTCTGAGGTTGTACCCGTCTCTGCGAAAGCGGAACGGCAGGGATGCCCGTTACGGCGACGGGCAGTATGTGTCCGACATCAAGCCGGGCGCTATGTCGGACGCACAGCTTTCCTACTGGCTCGTGCGCGCTCCCGAGGCATCGGGGCGGTTCACCCACTATGTTGGGATCAACGTAGCCGAGCTGGAGATCATCCAGGGCCGGGAGCACGTCTTCGTCATCCCGGGCCGGGAAGCGCTCGACCTTACGGGCCGGGTTGTGAGCTGGGGAGCGAATGATGATCCGATACCTCCGGGTGGAGTGGCACCACGATTTTCCTGAGGAACCGGTAAAGCTCTACAGCGAGATAGACGATGAAGGCTACGAGCTGCGGAAGGTTCAGGTGTTCCGTGATGAGCGGCTGGAGCGGGCAGACGCTGAGACGGAGACTGCGGCAACCGGGCTGAGCGAAGTGCCGATTGGTCCGGTGGAGGAGATCGATGCGCAGGAGGAGTTCTCCGCGTCGACGATCACCAGGGCGGAGTTTGAACACATATGGAGCAGAGCCGCTGGGCCTGGGGATGAACCTGGGCCGGTGACCCGGTAGCGTCGGCGGCCACTCACCATCCAGCGGTACCGTCGATCATCGGGGACGCGTCATCGTACAAGAGTGACATCAGCCTGGTAATACCGTTGGCGATCTCACTGAGCGGAACAGTCAGACGGCATGACTCCCATCGCCCGCTAACCACCCGGTCACGTGGTGTGTTCTGCGCGATCCACTCTCGGGGCACCGAACAGACCGCCTCAATCTCCAAGTTGGCGGACAAGCGGACAGCCACAAGTTGCCAGGCGGGATCACGGATCATGGTCTCGTACTCATGCCGGGACAGGAAAACCGTAATGCGTTGCCGGCGGGGCGTAGTCTTCACCTCGATGTGCAGCCAGCAGGATGTGCCTGCTACTTCGATGTCGTACCCATGCCCATCGGAAGCCTGCGAGACGTGCCTGATCTGAGCGTCTACCGAACCTTCCAGCAGTTTGACCAGCGCGGTTTCACCTGCCGCGCCGATCCTCTCCCGCTGTTCCAGATCAACCTTGCCCCAGAGCGCGTGGACATGCCGGAAGGCTTGTCCACGGTCGATGCCCAGGGCTTCGGCTGCTGTAAGAGCATCCTCCGGTAGTTCGCCAGGGTCTTGCACGAGGATGTCCGCGTCCTGAAACCAAGGCAGGCCAAGCACGGCCGCTTCGAAAATTCTCTGAGGGACAGGGCCGGGCTCGGCCACACGCTCGAGCAGCCCAGCCTCCCTGAGCCAGTTGTAGGCCACGTCGTACTGGGTCGGGGTGAAGTCGCTGAAGTCCGGATGCGCGGAAAACAGGGCCCGGCATCGCTTGTGCCCGCTGGCTGGGAGCCTTTCCAGCCAGCGGGCAGCGGCGCGCAGTATGGACTCAGGCGGTAGCGGCATGGAGGTGACCCATCAACGCCTGCAGGTCACGATGGTCGAGTCCGGCTCCGGCGGCCGGCTCCTCGTAGAGGTCTCCGAGTTCACGTACGGCTGGGTCGTCCAGGATGCTGCCCATGAAAACGAGCTTCTCCGCCAGGCGCTGCTCGACGACTTCGTCGATTGTTCCCTCGGAGGCCAGGACCGTTATCCGGGTCTGCGTATCGGGTGCCAGTCCCAGCCGGTGAATACGGTCAAGGCTCTGCAAAAAGCGGCCGGCTGCGAAGTCACGATCGACATACACAGCGTCGTGGCACTCGTGATGGAGGCTGATGCCCTCGCCGAGGGTGGCGGGGTTGGAGAGCAGGACCATACACGAGGGGTCTTTCCTGAACCGGGCAATCTCAGCCTCCCGGTCCTCCGTCCCCCCGTGCACCATGGCCGGCTGGAACGAAGCCAGCATCCGCTGCAAGGTGTTCAGGCTCCGGATGAACGTCGACCAGACCAGCGTCTTGCGCCCCTTCGCGGCATTGCTGGCGACAATGGCGAGCACTTCCTGATACTTGGGCGACATCTCGTAGCTGGGCAAGTCGTGCATCAGTGCCGACAGGGTTGAGCCCTCAGGAATCGTCAGGGGCGGTACACGGTAGTCGAGCGGCTCATAACGAGTGGTGCCGACCGCGAGGAAGGCCGGGCTGGTCGCGGCCATGAGCATGTAGACGACGATTCTGCCGAGCGCGAGAAAGTCGTCCTCGGATCCAGCGGCTCGCGCGGAGAACCGGCCCAGAAGCGCGTCGTAGATCTCCTTGTGCAGCAGTGGCATCGCCACCGTGCGGAGGGTCGTCGTCACCGGGGGAAGGCCGAGTTCACCCTTTGTCGTCCGGGTGAACAGGGGGCGCAGCACTCTGCTCGCCGCCGCGAGGTCTCCCCCGGCAACCGCCTGGATGACCTTCTGGCGCCCATGGCCCGGCCATACGAATCCGAAGAGGTTCTCCAGGTCCCTGGGGCCGTTGGGGGCCGGCGTACCCGTGAGGATGAGGCGGTGTTTGGCTCTTGGGCCGAGCGCCAGGCACGCTCCGCCATATGCTCCATCGGCGCCGAGCTTCATCCGGTGCGCCTCATCAAGCAGCAGCATCGATGGTCGTGCCGACAGCCACTGGCCGAGGTCGTTCGCCACGCCGTCGAAGCGCAGGCGCTCATAGTTGACGAGCAGCGCCTCGGCGGACGGGTCGTTCTCCTTTCCGTAGACCTCCATGCGCAGCGGCTCGGTGAGGCATTCCTGGTTCTCGAAGAGCCACGACTCGTAGCAGGACTTCGGGCCGATGATCAGAAGGCGGTCAACCCCCTTGCTGCGAAGGGCGTTGAAAACCGCCAATGCGACGCGGGTCTTGCCAGCTCCGGGAACCGAGAAGTTGGCTCCGTGTCTGAGTGACAGCAAGCGGGCGATGTCGCGAAGCTGGAAGCTGGTGAGGCCACCTTTCCACGAAGCTCCCAGGAACTGCGGGACATCCTCAACAGCGACCTCGGCGGGAGGCTTACCGCTTTCGATTCTTTCGCCCATCGCCTGGGCATCAGCCGCGGAGTCGGCCGCTAGCTGTGCGAGTTGGGGGTCCCAGACAACCGTGGCCGGCTCAGGCCAGGACGTGAGGGCGACAAGATTCACCAACAGGTCATCGACGTCAACCTCAAGAATGCCGGCCCTGCGCTGAATGCCGGTGCGGAACTTGAGCGCCAGTCTCCTCAGATCATCTTCGCGATCACCT
Source organism: Spongiactinospora rosea (assembly GCF_003315795.1). Lineage (GTDB taxonomy): Bacteria > Actinomycetota > Actinomycetes > Streptosporangiales > Streptosporangiaceae > Spongiactinospora > Spongiactinospora rosea. The sequence continues at coordinate 47,129 of NZ_QMEY01000018.1, read as the reverse complement.
CGGGCATGCAGGCGTGCTCTGGCGACGCCATCGCCGAAACCGATCTCCAGGCTGTTCTTCTGCACGGCTTCCAGCATCAGTCTTCCCGCGTCACTGCCAGCAGCCACTCCACGCCATCGCCCGGCGAGCTGAAGGTGCGGCCCGCCTGCCGGGCCAGCCGGGCCAGGCTGTCACGCAGTTCCAGCAGCGCATCGTCGAAAGCGTCCTCATCCAGCGCGCGCTTGGACTTCGCGTCGGCGAATTCCGCGGCACACTGTCTCACGTAGTCAGCGGCATCGGTCAGCCGTTCCTGGACGGCGACCTTGCGCTTCTCGAACTGAGCGTTCTGGCCGGCCAGCTTCACCGCGACGTCGAATGTCTCGCGCGCCGACTTGATCAACCGGCTGGCTTCCACCGCCTCCGCCGAGTTCTCCCCGCCGCCCGCTACTCTCACCGCTTCCGCCTGGAGCAGCTGGTCGGTGAGCGCGCGAGCTGATTTGACGGCGGCCGTACCATCCTGAACCGTGACGCCGGGCAAACCCGGAATCGAGACCGTGCCAGACTCCTGTACGGCCGGGCGTAGATCGGCGGGCAGGCGTTCGTCGAGGTATCTGCTATGGAAGTCTTCCTCCGCATATCGGAGTGAAGTTTTCGGGTAGTTGAGCACGACCATCGCGAGCCTTGCCTCTTTGAGCAGTTCGGCGGCGTCGGGGTCAACTGCGGCCTTCTTCGCGAAGTCCCGCTGCAATTCCCGGAGCTTTTCCTGATGCTCCTCGAAGTCGATCAGCCTGAGCGGCGAACGACCGTCCACGCTGCTGCGCTCAATGGCTTCGTTAATCATCTGGTAGACCCAGCGGTCGGCCCGCAGAGTCTTCACCTTGATGTTGAAGTCACGGGCCACATCCTCCTCTCGCCGCCCGCTGGCGAGTTCCTCCTCGATCGCGATGAGGCGGTTGATGTAGGAGTAGTCCCTTCGCTTGTCCCTGCGGAGCTGAAGGGCGAGTTCGACGCTGTTGATGTCCCGGCGCGAGGTGTCGGCGGGCAGTACGCCAACGCGAATGTCCTTGACTCCGAGATCCCGCAGAGCCGCACAGCGGGTGTTCCCGTCGACGATGATTCCGTCTGGGCTGATGATCCCTGGCTCTCGCTGCCCGAAGTCCTCCAGCTCATCCATCAGAGCTGTGTAGTCGGGGTCCGTCTGGTTCGGGTCGGATGCCTTCTGCCGGAGGAGGTCATGGAGGTATGTCTGCGCTGCCTCGCTCCAGGGCTCTTCCTCCAGGATCCGATTGCGCTTTGGATCCAGGGTCCTCTGCGCCCGGATTCGATGTGTGTCGGCGTTGAAGTAGAGCACGTCAACGGGCATCGAGATCACGTAGAGGTGCCGCTGCTCGCCGCGCCAGTCAACCGTGATCTTGGCGGAGTCCTCGGACATGGCCTGCCTCAGGCGTTCCTCCACCAAGCTGCGGATCTTCTCGCCCTCGGGAGGGACACCGAATCTCACAGCCATGCCGTCGCCTCCAGGTGATCCAGGTGATACAGAACTCCAGGCATCATGATAGAGAGCGCAGCCAGCGCCCAGGATGATCCTCATGTTGCGCCTGGAGAAAAGGAAGCAATGGATATGCCCCCCCGCGCCTGGAACGACCCAGATCACAACGCCGGCACCATGGTCAGGGCCGCTCTTTGGCTCACCCAGGTTGTCGGCGAGGGCAATACCTTCACCAAAGGCCAGCTCCGTGCGGCGTTCCCAGGCATCTCGCAGGTGGACCGGCGGGTGCGCGACCTTCGTGACTACGGCTGGGTCATCCTGACCAACACTGAGGACGCGACACTGACCGCGGAGGACCAGCGCTTCGTTGAAGCCGGCGTACCGGTGTGGGATCCTGCCGCGCGCCGTGCCGCTGCGCCCAGCAAGGCGATTTCGGCCAAGGAGAAGCAGGCCATCCTGCAACGTGACGATTACATGTGCACAATCTGCGGGATCTCCGGCGGCGAGCCGTATCTCGATGACTCCAACCAGACGGCCGTCCTGTCGGTCACGCGAGTCGCTGCCATCCTTCCAGACGGCAGTGAGAGCATGCTGCTCGCCACGCAGTGTAAGCGCTGCCGCGCCGGCGACCTCGGCGTGCCCGCCCGAGCTGATGAAGTACTCGCTGACATCAAGACGCTCGAAGCCCACGACCAGCGCCGTCTCAGGCGCTGGATCGAACGGGGCCGCCGTGGCTCGACTCCTCTTGAGCGGGCGTGGAGCAGCTATCGGCGTCTGCCAGAAGAGGCCCGGAAGGAAGTCCTCGACGCACTGGAGGACTGATCCTGCGGGTGCCCATGGCTGTTAGCTGATGCGACTCCGGGATTTCTCGAACAACGAGTGCCTGACGTGGTCGTCCTGTCCCAGGAAACCCTTGAAATCGCCGATTTTATAAGCTACTGGCGTCTTATCGCTGATATCTATATGAAAGTCACGGCTCAGCAAGCTTATCGTGTGCTCAAGCTCATGCGGCTCCAACTCCTTGCCGACGGCCCGGGCGATCTGCGCTGCGGTCATGAAGTCACCCCGGTCGCGAAGTGCCCGATACACAGGGTCGTGCTCGCTATCCCGGTCTAGCTCTCGCTGCGGAGCCGTGCGGTTCAGCGCGGCGGCGATCGCCAAACCAAGTGCCTTGGCGACTGGCGGCGGAAATGCATTGCCGATCTGCCGATAGGTCGAGGTCTTCTTGCCAGTGAACGTCCAGTCGAACTCATCCCCGTCCCAGCCCTGTATTCGCGCGACCATCTCGCAGGTGAGCTTGGGGCCTACAGGAAAGGTGTCATCAGGTGCTGGGGGCTCGTTCGCGACTCCGAGCGCGTCCACTCCCAATGCGGCCCACGCCCGCTTGGCACGCGTCGGGCCAAGATCCGCACCACCGTGCTTCTTGGATCCGCCCACGATTGTCGGCGCTATGCCGCTCGCCACTTTGGCCCAGGCCTCAGCTTCTTTCCAGCCTCTGGCGGAGATCAGCGGCAGCAGGACCTCGCCGACTGTGGGCGGCTCACCGGCAGGCTCAGGCCAGTGAAAATGCGCGAAGTACTCGCGCTGCATAGCAACCAGCACGAATCGCGGCCGGAGTTGCGGCACTCCGAAGTCCGCGGCCTGCAAAAGACGCCACTCCGCCGCATACCCAAACTCCTGGAGGCGGTCCAGAACATGCTGCCGGTATCCGGCGAATCGTGGCATACTCAGCCCGCGTACGTTCTCCAGGAGTACTGCGCGAGGCTTAAGTACGTTCACCTGCTCTACCGCCCAGGCGAACAGATCGCGTTCGTCGTTTGCGCCCAGTTGCTTTCCAGCTATAGAGAACGGCGGGCAGGGAACCCCTCCTGCCAGCAGATCAATTGGGCGTTGTCCCGGCTCTCTGGGGGCATAGTCAGCAGGCTTCCAGACAGACGTGTCCGCGACATCTCCGTGCAGAACCTTCCACCGTGGCCTGTTGTGCCTCAGTGTGTTGACGGCGTTCTCGTCCAGCTCGATGGCGAGCTCGTGTTCGAATCCTGCCTTCTCGAGCCCCAGCGACTGGCCACCGGCCCCGGCACAGATCTCGATGACGCGAAGTGGTTGCTCGGTCACAGGGACCCCTTTCGTGATCTGGTAGCCGCGCGGGCCGCCGGGCAGTTGTATCTTCTCGGAGAAGACAGTGAGCCGTGAGCCTATCGGGACACCAGATTTGTCTGAGCACAGACGACTTCAAGCCAGGATGCAGGCCCATGAGCAGGGGCTCTACCCCGCACCGCTCAACGAAGGCCGGTCGAAGAACATGCAGGCCAACCGCCGGGCCAACACCAAGCCGGAGGTGGTACTCCGGAGCGCGCTCCATCGGCTGGGCTACCGGTACCGGAAGGACCTGCGGATCGATCTCGAGAAGGTGAAGGTCCGGCCGGATATCGTGTTCACCGCCCGGAAGGTCGCAGTCTTCGTCGACGGATGCTTCTGGCATGTATGCCCCGATCACGGCCGTCAGCCCACAACCAACGAGTGGTACTGGACGCCGAAACTGCGCCGGAACATGGAACGCGATCAGACCGTCAACGCCGCACTGGAGGCAGCCGGCTGGAAGGTGGTCCGCCTCTGGGAGCATGAGCCGCTGACGACAGCCGTCGAGGCCGTGGTCACGGCACTGCGCCCTGAGCCCGAACATACGAGCGAGGTTAGCGATAGCCGCCGCCAAAATCACCCTGGCTGAGGCATGGTCTCTCCCAGAGCGACGGTAAAGCATCCCAGTGCTTCACCCAAACGCGGCAATTGCCGCTGATCGCCTCACCCAGCAAGCCACTGGCCGAACGATCGGCCGCCTCTTGCCGGCCACCCTGAGTGAGCGCTGGCAAGCCACCCGCTGCACCTCTTGCACCATGGTACGCCGCAGCCCTCTTCGCCCCAGCGACCACGCCGATAAATGCCCCCACCATCGACAGGTTACAGAAGCTGTCGTTTGGCTGGTAACGGCACCGTTTAGCGGCTAGCCAGGGATCAGATCCGGGGCAGCAGTGGGGCGCGCTCCGGCGGATCGCTAGAGCCAGCGACCACCCAACGCTCACCGTCGATCGCGGCAGAAGCAGCACCTTCATGGTGCGGTCGCCGGCGGGCGAGCCGGACACTCATCGACTCGCCCGGACCGATCGGTGGCAGGCCAAGAGCGAGAGCGATCTCGGAGTGCCTCTGGTATTGGCCGAAGATGACGATCCCCTCGTCCCGCAGTGTCGTACGAGCCCCACCGTTGCCGCGGACCCGCTTCATGTAGTCCTCTTGCATCGCCACGGTAGCCACTACGTTCCGGCTGATAGGGCGTCCCTGGAGCCGGCGGAAGAGCTCATTGACCCGCTTCTGCCCAGCCGCCGACCGAAATATCGCGTCGATGTCCTGTGGGGGCAGATGCAGAAGGATGTTGGCCTGCAATGGAGCGTCCTTGAATAGCCATCGAATAGCTGAGCGGCCCCGCTGGCTCAAGGTCCGTTTGGCATCCCTGTTCTTCCCAGAGTTGAGGTTCTCCGCGGTGGTCCGGACAAGACCGGCGCTCCACTTTCCTGCGAAGTCATTGGCCCACAACCCCAGGACCAGCCCGCCTACAGCCTCCGGCGGGATCATCCACTCGGCCAGCTTCTGAGAAAATTTGCAGTCGACCTCTGCGTTCGCAATGGAATAGTCCAGTATCTCGCCGTCGGCGAAATCGAACTCACGCTGCAGGTTGATTTCAACCAGAGTTCCGCAGTGCGTCTTTTCTGTCTTGTGGAGCTGTTCCCAGCGAAAACGTCCAGTATGCTGCCCGTCCAACAGCATGTCAAAAGTACGCCTGATCGCACCCCCCATTCTTCTTCCGCTGCAGTCAAGCGCCAGCAGATGAGCTGCTACTGCTTCCAGCTCAGCGTCCACGTCATGCAAGTAGCGATTCTCCAGACTCCCGGAGGCGATGAGTTCAGCGCTGAGGAGGTTGTGGGTGCAGAGAGGGTGTGGGCTGTGGTTGAGGCGGGGGGAGCTTCTTTGGGCGGAGTGGGTCAATGGGGGCGTAGGAGGGGGGTGGCGATGAGGGTGTGGAAGTCGGTGAGGGCGGTGGGGGCGGGGTGGGGGGAGGTGGCGACGGCTTGGACGAGTTCGTGGGCGGCGGGGGTGGGGAGGGTGGCGAGTTGGTCGTGGACGGCCTCGGGGCCGCCCATTTCGAGGAGGGCGAGCATGGCCTCAGTGAGCATGGCGAGTTGGTCGTCGGCGGTGAGGTCGTCGTGGGAGAGGCGGCCTTCCTCGACGAGGGCCGTCATGGCGATGGGGCCGATGACGCGGTCGTGGCGCAGGCGGGTCAGGAGGGCGGGGCCGTCGGGGTGGGCTCCGGCCAGGACGGCGAGCATGGCGGAGGCGCGGGTGCGGTAGGGGCAGTCGCGTACGGCCTGGAGCAGGGGCTCGGTGTCGCCGTCGTGGGCCGACAGCCAGCCCGCCAGTTCGATGGCGGCCTCCTCCTCCGGGTAGTGCTGGGCGAGTACGCCGAGCAGGCCGGCGGGGGGCGCGCCGGCGAGTTCGCCGAGCAGGGGGACGTCGCGGCCGTCGGCCAGCATGCGGGCGCGGGTCGCGCTCGTGCCGAGGGGGGTCAGGTGGACCAGGGGGCCGGGCTCGGCGAGTACGACGAGGAGGCGTTCGCACACTTCGGGGGGCAGCGGCGGTGGTTCGTCCCCATCGTCGGAGGGGCGCAGGTCGCTGGAGTAGAGGGCGTCGGCGATGCCGTGGGTGAGTTCGACGGCGCCGAGCGTGGCGAGGGCCGCGAAGGCGGCATCCAGGTCGGCGTCCACCCCCGCGCGCCAGTGCTCGTCGTCCTCGACCAGGTACTTCTCCTGGCAGGCCAGCCACACCGTCTCCTGCAGCCGGGCCACCGGGAGGGGGGACGGCATGCCGTACAGGGTGTTGAGGACGTCGGGGATGATCTCGTCGAACCACTCGGACAGGATGGAGTCGCCCGTGCCGATCTCCGCCCCCAGTTCGAAGAACCGCTCGAAGGCGCGTCGCCACAGCGCCTCGGGGTCGCGTACGAGGGGCGCGGCCTTGGCGATGCGCCGCAGGCGGCCCTTGACCACGCGGACCAGGCCGGCCGTCCGTGCCCAGGCGAGCAGCATCTGGGGGGACTCGACGCCGAGCAGCGCGGCCAGCTCGCGGGCGTCGGCCGCGCGCAGCCGGCCCTTGGCGGTGAGCGGCTGGTCATCGGCCCATTCGTACAGCAGGGTGAGCCGGCGGACGGTCTCGCTGCGGGCCGCGGCCTCGGCCACCTCGGCCGGGGGCGGGAGGGCCACCGGCGGCTGGGCGAACGCCCGTCCGTCCTCCTGATCCTCGCCCAGGAACTGGGCAATGGCCAGCTCGTCGAGCAGTTCGTGGTCGCAGGGCACGCGGCCGGCGTCGATGTCCTGCTGGAAGCGGTCCAGGGCGTCCTGGTCCTCAAGGTCGACGCCGTGGTCCAGGGCCAGCAGGGTCCAGTACTTCGCGAGCGACTGCCGCCGCGGATCGGCGACGATGTCCGGATAGTCCGCGGCGGCCTCGGAGATCGCGGCCGGAAGGGCGTCCGGGTCGAGGCCGCGCGGGTCGAGCAGCCCGGTGTCCGCCAGGTGCCGCAGCAGGGTCAGCAGGCTCTCCGGGGCGCGTTCCAGGACGTCCTGGTCGGCGATGATGTGGCGCGGGACGTACTCGCAGAGGAACCGGCGGACCTGGTCGCGCCCCCAGTACGCGAGCCGCCCGTCCACGCTCACGTGCCGCGAGTCCAGAGCCGCGGCGAGCACCGCCTCATCGGCCCGCGAACCGCGCTCGGCCGCCCAGGCGGCGCACCTGCGGACGATGAGGTCTTTGGCCGCCTCGAACTCCTCGTCCTCATCAGGCTCATAGAAGGTCCTCACGGCACCCTAGTGTGGCACCAATCACTACCCCGCGAGCGTCCATGTGCCGTCGAGCCGGAAGGGATAGAGGGCCACCGGGAACTCGACGTCCCATTCGGCGGTCAGCGTGCCGCCCAGCAGCAACTGGAGGCGGCGGGAGCGGGCGGCCCAGTTGTCGGCCGAGGCGGCGTGGGTCCGGAGCACGGCGTCGGTCTCGTGGGCGGGGATTTCCTTCATCGCCTCGGGGCCCTTGATGATCGTCACGACCAGGTGGTCGAGCCAGAGCCGGGTGGACTGGATCTTGTCGATGTCGTAGCTGATGAACTTGTACCAGCCGACGCGCACGCCGCCGGACCGGAACTCGAAGTCGGCCCGTACCCGGGGGTCACGGTCCACGCCGACGTCGGGCAGGATGAACGCGGCCGGGCTCAGCCCGTTTGGCATCGTGATCCCCTCTTGACGGCCTGCAACCCTGATCGCCAGTCTTGTCAGCGGCCGTCCCACGCGCATGAGTAACCCCATACTCACTTCAAGATCTTCGGTGCCTTACCGCCTTGCGGGACGCCACGCAAAGTGCCACGCTCATTACCGTACGTTGGCCACCATGAGAGGCAGCCCATGCACGCCTTCACGTTGCCCGGCTTTTACGTGCCGCACCCGGCGCGGCTCAACCCCCACCTGGAGCGCACGCGTGCGCACAGTACGGCGTGGGCCAGGGAGATGGGCATGCTCGACTCGCCCAAACCCGGCGGAGGTGTCATCTGGGACGAGCCCGAGCTCGACCGGATGGACTACCCGTTGATGTGCGCCTACACCCACCCCGATTGCGACGGCCCGGCGCTCGACCTGATCACCGACTGGTACGTCTGGGTCTTCTTCTTCGACGACCATTTCCTCGCCCATTACAAGCACACGGGCGACACCGAGGGCGCGCAGGCGTACTTGGACCGGCTGGAACGCTTCATGACGATGGACGGCGAGACCCCGCCGGAGCCGACCAACCCGTGCGAGGCCGGGCTGGCCGACCTGTGGGCGCGCACGGTGCCCGCGATGTCGGACGGCTGGCGGCGGCGGTTCATCACCAGCACGCACAACCTGATGGTGGAGTCGATGTGGGAGCTCGACAACATCAACAGGGGGCGGATCGCCAACCCGATCGAGTACGTCCAGATGCGCCGCCGGGTGGGCGGGGCGCCCTGGTCGGCCAACCTCGTGGAGTACGCGGTGCGGGCCGAGGTGCCCGACCGGCTGGCCGCGACGCGGCCGATGGAGGTGCTGGCAGACACCTTCGCCGACGCCGTCCACCTGCGCAACGACCTGTTCTCCTATGAGCGCGAGGTCCGCGAGGAGGGCGAGAACGCCAACGCGGTGCTGGTCTTCGAGCGGTTCTTCGGCTGCTCCACGCAGGAGGCCGCCGAGCTGGTCAACGACCAGTTGACCTCCCGGCTCCAGCAGTTCGAGAACACCGCGCTGACCGAGGTCCCGGCGCTGCTCGCCGACCGGGCCTGCCCGGCGCACGAGCAGGTCGCGGTGGCCGCCTACGTCAAGGGCCTGCAGGACTGGCAGTCCGGCGGGCACGAGTGGCACGCCAGGTCCAGCCGATACATGAACGACGAGCTGGCCACCGGCGACGGGCCCGCGGTGGGCGCGCCGGCGTTCGGGTTCCCGGCGCTCGGCTCCTCGGCGGCCACCTGGCTGCTGCCCACGCCCGACCGGCCGGGCTTTCGCCAGCGGATGCGCCAGTACTCGTTCAAGCCGTTCCTGCCGGTCGGCCACCTGCCGGTGCCCGACCTCTACATGCCGTTCCCGGTCCGCACCAGCCCGCACCTTCCGGCCGCGCGCGAGCACGCGGTGGCCTGGGCCCGCCGGATGGGCATGTTCGAGTCGCTGCCGGGGGTCGAGCGCGGCGCGCTGTGGACCGAGCGGGAGTTCGTCGGGTACGACTTCCCGTACTGCGCCGCCAACATCCACGCCGACGCCGACGCCGAGCAGTTGTTCATCTCCTCGGAGTGGCTGTCGTGGGGCACCTACGCCGACGACTACTACCCGCTGGTCTTCGGCGCGCGCCGCGACCTGGCCACGGCCCGGCTCACCAACGAGCGGCTGCTCGCGCTCATGCCGCTGGACCTCGACGCCCCGGTGACGGTGGCCGCCGAGCACCCGCTGGAGCGCGGGATCGACGACCTGTGGCGGCGTACGGCGGAGCGCCTGAGCGACGCGGCCCGCGTCCGGTTCCGCAAGACCATCGAGGTGATGCTGGAGAGCTGGCTGTGGGAGCTGGGCAACCAGGCCCAGAACCGCATCCCCGACCCGATCGACTACGTCGAGATGCGCCGCAGGACGTTCGGCTCCGACCTCACCATCGCCCTGGCCCGGCTGCCGCACGCCCACCTGGTGCCCGAGGAGCTGTACCGGCACCGGGTGCTGCGCGAGCTGGAGACCGCCGCGAGCGACTACGCGTGCTTCACCAACGACCTGTTCTCCTATCAGAAGGACGTCGAGTTCGAAGGTGAGCTGCACAACATCGTGGTGGTCGTCGAGCACTTCCTCGACACCGACCGGCTGAAGGCCCGCGACGTGGTGGCCGACCTGATGGAGGCGCGGATGCGGCAGTTCGAGCACATCGCGTCGGTCGATCTGCCGGCCATGTTCGAGACGCTGAAGCTGGACGAGCAGGTGCGCGCGGCGCTGCTGCGCGAGGCCGACGCCCTGAAGGACTGGATGTCCGGCATCCTCGCCTGGCACCAGGAGTGCGAGCGCTACGGCGAACCTGAGCTGCGGCGCAGGTACCGGTCCGCCGATCCGCACGCGGAGTTCGCGCTGCTGCCCTCGGGCCTCGGCACATCCGCGCTGCGAGTCGCGAGCCGCCCCTGGTCAAAGGATGTTGACCTTATGTAATCTCTTGACTACACAGAGAAGCCCGGGGGGTCACGCATGCGGCATGCCTCACTACAGTTCGCGATCCTGGGACCACTCGATGTCCGGCGCGGCGGCCAGGCGATCGTCGTCAACGCCGCCAAACAACGGGTCATCCTGGCCGCGCTTCTCCTGTCCGCCAACCGGGTGGTCATGGCGGACGACCTGATGGAGCGACTGTGGCACAACCGCTTCCCGCGCGACGCGCGGGCGTCGCTGCAGACGCACCTGGCGCGGCTGCGCCGGGTGCTCGGCGACGGCCACGGCGCCTGTCAGAGCATCCACACCAGTCCGGGCGGCTACTTCATCGAGGTGGCCGCCGACGACCTCGACCTGCTGCGGTACCGCGACCTCCTCGACCAGGCGTCCCGCGCCGAGACCGTGGGCGACCTGGCCGGGGAGGCCCGGCTGCTGCGCGAGGCGCTGGGGCTGTGGCGGGGCCCGGCGCTCGCCGACATCGCCTCCGACTCGCTGGTCCGCGACGAGGTGCCACAGCTCACCGAGGAGTGGTTCCGGGCGCTGCACCGGCGGTTCGACGTGGAGCTGACGCTGGGCAACCACGCCGAGATCGTGGCGACGCTGCGCCGGCTGGTGGTCAGGCATCCGCTGCGCGAGCGGCTGTGCGGGCAGCTCATGATCGCGCTGTTCCGGTGCGGGCAGCAGGTCGAGGCGCTGAAGGTCTATGACTCGCTGTCGGCGGTGCTGCGCCAGGAGTACGGCCTGGACGTCGGCGACGAGCTGTACGGCCTGCACCAGGCCGTGCTGACCCGCGACCCGGCGCTGGCCACCGAGCGCGGCTGGCACCGTAGCCTGGCCCGCCGCGCCCTGTGACCTCCCTCCCCCGCGCATCGGCGATCAGCCGGCCTTGTCGGCCACCAGCACGCGAAAGGCCAGGCCGGGCACATCGTGGCGGCGGCCCGTGGTGAAGCCGGCGGCGGTGAGCATCCGGTCGTACGCCGCGATCGAGTGGACCTCCCCCTCGTAGGTCCACGCGAGCATCAGGATCGAGAACAGATGCGGGGCCGGGTCGTCGGCCGGGTTCTCGTCGCCGAGCGTGAAGCCGACCAGCACGATCTTGCCGTCCGGCTTCAGCGCGGGCGCCAGCCGGGCCAGCAGTTCGCCCGCCCGCTGCTCGGAGAAGTGGTGCAGCACGTTGGTGACCAGGATGGCGTCGTACGGGCCGCCGAGCGGCACCTGGAACATGTCGCCGGGCACCTGGTGCAGCCGGTCGCGCACGCCCAGCTGGCCGGCGTGCGTCTCCACCTGGGTGAGCACGTTGGGCCAGTCCAGCGCCCACACGTTGGCCTGCGGGTTGCGCTGGGCCAGCGTCAGGCCGTACAGGCCGTGGCCGCAGGCCACGTCGAGCACGTCGATGGACTCCCGCCCGCTCGCCCACGACTTCAGCGCGTCGGCGACCACGCCCGCGGTGGGCCGGGCCACCGCCACCGCGTAGGCCGCGAAGTCCTCCCAGTACTGGTAGCCGGGGGTCTCGGCGTGCACCTCAAGGACCGTGCCGCCCCGGCGTACGGCGTCGTCCAGCCGCTTCAGCGCGTCCCACTCCCAGTCGCTGGACATCACCTTGACCATGTCGCCCAGATAGCCGGGACCGCCCGCGACCAGCAGGTCGGCGACCCCGGGCGGGAGCGTGTAGTTGCCGTCGCGCTCTTCGGCCAGGCCCACCGCGACCAGGGCGTTGAGCAGGATGCGCATGCCGCGCGGGGCGCAGCCGAGCCGGTCGGCGACCGCCTCGGCCGTCGCCGGGCCGCCGGCCAGGGCGTCGAACACGCCCATCGACACGCCGGTCCGCAGCAGGCTGGTCATCTTGTACGCCTGCATCATGCCGAACAGCGACTCGCGGGTCACCGCGGTGTCCTTCATGTCCGTTACCGCTCCCACCGATAGAACTCCGTGGCCATGGCATCGCGCGGCGACCGCCAGCTCTGGGGGTCGTACGGCTCGATGTACTGCGTCAGGTTGCGGCTCAGCTCCTGGAACTCCGGCCGCTCGCGGATCTGCGCCATCGTCTCCTTCGCCGAGCCTTCGACCTCCATGAGCTGGAAGTAGAGCCCCTGGAAGGAGAACAGGCTGCGGCTCACCGCACCGCCCAGCTCGGGCAGCGGGGTGTTGCCGTCGGAGTCGCCGAAGAGCCGGGCGATCTCGGCCTCCGCGGGCTCCCGCATCCGGGCGACGATCAGAATTCGTTCCATACGTGTGATTTCTCCCGTAGGTGGCGAGGGCCGCGAGCGCATGAGCGCTCTGCTCAGGAGTCTGCGCGGTGGCTCTCGAACCGCACTTGAGCGGGCTTCGAACGGCCCACCGAAGCGCCACCGAACTCCTGCCGAGCCCATAAGAAAGGAAGACGACAGTGAGGCGTCAGGGCCGACCGCTACAACATCAGGTGGGACACGTGACCGCCGGCGATCGGGAGGGGCGAATGCGTTTTCAGGTGCTCGGCACCCTGGAGGTCCACGACGGCCTGCGGCGGGTCACCCCCAACGCCGCCAAGCAGCGCAGCGTGCTCGCGCTGCTGCTGTCGGCGGCGGGCGAGGTGATCCCGACCGACGTGCTGACCGAGGAACTGTGGGAGGGCCGTCCGCCGCCCAGCGCGCGTACGACCTTGCAGACCTACGTCTACCAGTTGCGAAAACAGTTCACCCGGGCGGCGGGCCCATCGGGCCTGCCCAGTCTCGTCACCAAGCACGGCGGCTATCTGCTGGACATCCCGGAGGGCTCACTCGACGCCGTGGAGTTCGAGCGGCAGGTCGGGGCGGCCCGCGAGCTGTTGCGGGCGGGCGACGCGGAGCGCGCGGCGGCGACGCTGTGCGGCGCGCTGGCGCTGTGGCACGGCCCGGCCCTGGCCGACGTGGTCACCGGCCCCCGGCTGGCGATCTACCGCACCCGGCTGGAGGAGCTGCGGGTGCACGCGATCAAGCTGAAGATCGAGGCCCGGATGCGCTCGGGGCAGCACCAGGAGCTGATCGGCGAGCTGAAGGAGCTGACCACCGTCTACGAGCTGGACGAGTGGTTCCATCTCAAGCTCATGGAGACCCTGTCGCGGGCCGGGCGGCGGCACGAGGCGCTGGAGGTGTACCAGCGCCTGCGCCGCATCCTGCACCGGGAGCTGGGGCTGGAGCCCAGCGGGGAGATGCGCGAGCTGCAACGAGTGGTCCTCGCGGCCGGCTGACCCGGGTGCCCTGTTCAGACGGCGGGGTCAGGAGGTGACGGCGGGGCTGTTGAGGGCGTAGACGATGTTCATGGTGGCCATCGAGCCCTTCGAGCGGTACGGGTGCAGCTGGGTGCGGTGCTCGATGTGCTCGTCGGTGCCCTCGAACGCGCGGAAGGCCCTCTCGTCCACCCAGTCGCTCATGATGTAGTAGACGCCCTCCTCCTCGTCCTCGCCGCGCATCAGCCACTGCCCGAGGTTGCCCGCCTGCCTGCCGATCACGTCGGACCCGGCGTACCACACCTTCTCGAACTCCTGCTCCATGCCGGGAAAGATCTGCATCCGTAGCATCACCCGGAATGCGGTCGTCTCCGCCATGCCGGACCTCCCTTCACAAGCCGTACGCCAGCAGGGCGACGGCGGCCGAGATGTTGAGGACAAAGGCCAGAAGCGCCACCAGTGCACGCATACCGTTCCAGCGGGCCCAGTTCTCCCGGAAGGACGTGAGGTCCCAGTCGGCGGGCATCGCGTCGGGGTCCTGGCGGACGATCCAGCGGTTCATCGGGACGTTCCTGCTCAGTGAGATGAGGATGACGCCGAGCGTGGTGACGGCGGCGGCGGCGCACAGGACCCGTGCGGTGAACGCGTCCAGTGTGATCGCCACGATCGTGTCGATGATGAGCGTGGTCACCAGGCAGATGGGCTGGAACGGGTCATAACGGGTGGAACTGAAGGCGTGCGCCCGGACGTACTCGGGCGCGCCCAGCGTCCGGTAGAACGGGACCACGCCGAGCATCGTCCCGACCAGTACGCCGGCCGCGATCCCGTTGGTGAACAGCGCCACCGGCAACAGCAACTCGGTCATCCTGCTCCTCTTGGCTCGCCCGACGCTGCCCAAGCCTGGCGGGGCATCCTCGTGCGGACCTCGAACGACGCTCGAATTCGGATTCCATGGTCACACCAGTGCCGCTCTAGTTCGGCTCAAGCCAACCTCGGCAGACTGCCGCCGGGACCGGCGAAAGGACCGAAATGCTGCTCGCCCGAATTCTCACCGCCACGGTAATCGTCGCCAGCGGACTCGTGGCGGGCGTGCTCTTCAGTACCGCCATCGGGGTCTGGCCCGCGATGCGGGCGCTCGCGCCCGACCGCTATATCGCCTTCCACAAGTCGTTCGGCCGGCGGTACGACCCGATGATGCCGATCACCGTGATCACCGCCGTCATCTGCGACGCCGTGCTCACGGTGCTCTCCGAGGACATGGTGCCCCGGGTGCTGTTCGCCGCGTCCGCCGTCTCGCTGATCGCCTCGGGGTTCGTCTCGCAGACGCGCAACGTGCCCATCAACCACCGGGTCAAAGCACTCGATCCCGCCGCCATTCCCATCGATTGGGTGGACCCCCGCGCCGAATGGGAGAAATGGAATTATGTGCGGACGGTGTTCGCGGTTCTCGCCCTGGCCGGAAACGCGGCCGCGGCGGTGTCCGTCGTCTGATGGCGGGGCGACGAGAGAATCCGGCGCGAGAAGATCCGGCGTCGGCATAAATCGGGCGTCGGCATAAATCCGGCGACAAAGAAAAAGGAGTATAGATGTCCCTGACCGGAGCCGCCCCGGCGCCCGTCCGCGACCTCGCGCAGCGCAAGTCCGACGTGCTGGACACGCTGGCCCGCGACAGCCACCTGTGGCTGGCCACCGGCGGTCCCTCCGGGACCCACATGGTGCCGCTCGGCTGCGCCTGGGACGGCGGCCACGTGGTGATGGCCACCCATGAGCGGCACCGGACCGCCCGCAACCTGCGGGCCGACCCGCGGGCGCGGGCCGCGTACGGCACTCCGGCCGACGTCATCCTGGTGGACGGCCCGGTGGAGGTGCTGTCCCCCGGCGAGCTGCCGGCCGGCTTCGCGCCGCCGTCCGGCCTCCCGCTCGACCCCGCCAGGGTGCCCGGCTGCGTCTACCTGCGGCTCACCCCGCGGCGCATCCTGGCCTGGCGGCACCGCGGCGAGATCCCCGGCCGCACCCTGATGGAGAACGGCCGCTGGCTGGCCTGACCTTCAGGCCGCCTCAATAGCCCGAGGGCGGCGTTTCGAGGGCCTTGGCGAAGTCCAGCCAGCGCCGGGCGAAGAGCTTGCACAGGTGGGCCAGGTCGCCGGTCCAGTGACTGGGCACCGCCCTGGCCAGGGCCTCCCACTCGCCCGCGGCCAGCGCGTGGCCGTCCAGCCAGCGCAGCAGGCGGCGGCCCGACTCGCTGTACTTCAGCGCCGGGTCCCTGCCCAGCTTGTCGCGCACCTCGGGCCAGGCGACCGGCGAGGTACGCACGGTACGGCCCGCCGGGACGGCCCTGGTGCGCCGCTGCCGGGGCGGCAGCGGGTGCCGCCCCTGGCGGAGGCGTTCGCGTACGTCGCGGGCGGTGGCCACCGAGATGCCCGCCCGCCGGGCCACCTCGCGCAGCGACACCTCCGGACCGGCCTGGATGATCTGAGAGGCGCGCAACCGCCCCTCGCCGCCGTCGATCGGCCGCACCCGCCCGTCACGGCCGACGCGGGCCCGCCGGTGGGCGGCGTCGCCGCCGGTACGCCGCCGGATCGCGGCGACCGTCTTGGCCGACAGCCCGGTCGCCGCGGCGATGGCCCGGTCCGACCATTCCGGATGAACCGCCATCACCCGGACCGCCGCCGCCTCGCGGTCGGCCCCTGAGAGCGGCAGCCCGTGGGTGATGTTCTCGCGCACCCCGAGCAGGAAGGCCGCGTCCGCGTCGCCGTCGTAGAACCGCGCCTCGATGGTGTCCGCGCCGCACATGATCGCCGCCCGCAGCCGGTGCATCCCGTCGATCACCCGCATCGTCGGGCGGTGCACGATGATCGGCGGCAGCCTGGCGTTCGACTCGGCGAGCAGCAGCGCGTGGCCGGGATCCTCGCCGGCCAGGCGCGGCGAGTCTCCCGGCGACAGCATGGCTATCGGAACGGTCGTCGGCGGACCGACGACCGTAACACTCCCCCGTGTCACGTTTGTCCACTCCCCCTGAAGGACATGCCAGGAGTGATTCGCCCGGCGGGGGTCCGTGGATCGAACGGGAAATTCGAATTACCCGGCGGGCCGGTCGAGCACGGCCCGCAGGACGTCCTCCAGGGTCCGTGCGGGGTCGGCGGCGGCCTCGCGGGCGCGCCAGGCGATGTGGCCGTCGGGGCGTACCAGCACCGCGCCGGTCTCGGCCACGCCGTACCTCGCGGGCCAGGCGTCGCCGGGGTCGCCCAGCTCGGGCCCGCCCACCACGTACGGCGCGAGCCGTACGCCGAGCCCCTGCGCCACCGCGCCCGCCGCGTCGGCCCACGCCCGCCCCCGCGGCCCCGCCAGCAGTACGAACCCGTGCCCGAACAGGTCGATCACCGAGACCTCGCGCCCGTCCTTGGTCAGCGTGATGTGCGGGGCGCGGCTGCCGGGCCGCGCGGTCGGCATCATCGGCGGCTCCAGCAGCGAGCCGTCGTCGCCCGGCTCGGCCAGCACCGCGCCGGAGTGGTAGCGCTGCCCGATGATGACCGCGAACGGGTCGGAGACCGGCTCGGGGAACTCGGCGCGGGCGGCCGGGGGCATCCGCACCGCGAGGTTGGCGAGCTGGGAGTCGGCGGTGATCGCGCCGATCGGGCGGCGCTCGGCGTCGTAGGAGCCCAGGAAGCCGGGGCCCGCCTGGCCGGAGAGCACCAGCCAGAGCCGCCAGGCGAGGTCCGCGCCGTCCTGGAGGGCGGTGCTGCCGCCCTGGCCGCCGGTGGGCGGCATGGTGTGCGCGGCGTCGCCCGCCAGGAAGACCCGGCCCTGCTGGTAGCGGGCGGCCAGCGTGTGCGCGACGGCGAAGGCGTTGCGGTCGAGCACCTTCGCCTCGATCCCGGGCACGCCGAGGGCCACCTCGATCAGCTCGCGGGCCCGCTCGGGGGTGAAGTCGGCCTCGCTCTCGCCCGCGGCCGGGTCGTAGTGGACCGCCAGGACGTGGGCGCCGACCCCGGTGCCGGTGACGATGGCCCCGTTGAAGACCTCGTTCTGCAGGTACCACAGGGTGACCTGGCGGTCGCGGACCAGGCCGGTGAGGTCGGCGTCGAACATGATGGCGCAGGTGCTGCCGAGCTCGCCCCTGCCGGTGACCGGGATGCCGAGCATCGACCTGACCCGGCCGCGATGCCCGTCGGCGGCGATGACGTAGTCGGCCCTGACCGTGGTCTCCGCGCCGGTGGCGAGGTCGCGGACGGTCGCGGTGACGCCCTCAGGGTCCTGGACGAGGGAGGTCAGCTCGGTGGAGAACCGCAGGTCGGCGCCGTACTCCTCGGCCTTGCCCCGCAGCACCCGCTCGACCTGTGCCTGCGGGGCGCCGATGTCGGGGACGGGGGTGACCTGGCGGAGGAAGGAGAAGTCGTCGTCGGAGTCCTCGACGATCATCTTGGGGTCGGGGTCCGCGAGGCTGGACGCGATGGCGATGCGCATGCCGTCGCCGATGCCCTCGGAGATCTCGCTCAGCTCGCGCTCCAGGCCGGGGACCGGGCGCAGGAGTTCGAGCGCCCGCCAGTTGACGCCGAACGCCTTGGGCTGGACGGACGTGCTCGGGTGCCGCTCGACGAGGGTGACCGCGACGCCGCGCCAGGCGAGCAGCGCGGCGGCGCTGAGCCCGGCATAGCCGGCGCCGACCACGAGAACGGGCACGCGAATGGAACTCATCGGAAACCTCCACGGTGGGTGAGGTGGAGGTCGCGCCCGCTAGCCTGGGGATCGGCCTTGTAGCGAGGCTCGGGTCACGCCTCCACGCGGGACCTGCGTGCCCTCAGCGGTGTTGCAGCACTGCTGAGGGCATTTTGTATGCCTTCGTAATACTCTGGTCAGAGTATTCCAACACTCGCGACATATCGCAAGTAGCGCTCTGACACCTCGAACGCACAGAGTGATTGGGCCTTGCCGCCGTCAGGACACGGGGTTACGATCCGGCTTAATTGTTAGGAAACTTTCTTTTAAGAAAGGGTCCGCCGCATGCGCCGATATGCCGCTGTGCTGCTGGTTCTCATCGTGGCGACCGCTATGGCCGCTCCTGTCCAAGCCGCCGCCCGATTGACCGCCGCCTTCACACTGACCGGCAACCAGGGCAAGTTCGTGGTGAGCAACCCCAACTCCACCGCCGTGACCGGTTGGTCGATCTACTTCGACTTGCCGTCCGGGGTGACCGCGAGCAACCCCCAGAATGCCACGATCGCCCAAAATGGTACACGGGTGAAGCTCACCCCCCTCTTCTACATCAACACGGTGCGTGCGAACGGCAACACCGAGCCGTACAGCCCCACCTTCACCCTCAGCTCCGCCGTACAGCCGACCTCGTGTTCGATCAACGGGGCCAACTGTGACGGCAGCGGCGGGGACCCGCCGGATCCCTCCCCCGTCATGGCCGAGTTCTCCAAGAGCGGGAGCCGCGGCACGTACGTGATCAGCAACAACACCGACACCACGCTGAGCGGCTGGACGATCACCTTCGACCTGCCCGCCGGTGTCACCGCGAGCAACGCCGACCACGGCACGCTCGCCCAGAACGGCCGCCAGGTCACGCTGACCCCCGCGCACTACAACACCAGCGTGGGCGCGCGGCGGACCACCGATCCCTACAGCCCGACCTTCACCCTCAGCTCCGCGTCCGCCGAGCCCGCCAACTGCCGGGTCAACGACGTACGCTGCGACGGGTCGGCCGACACCGCGCCGGGCGCGCCGGGCAACCTGCGCTCCCCGGTCAAGACCACCAAGACCGTCTCCCTGGCCTGGGACGCGGCCACACCGGGCAGCCTGCCCATCACCGGCTACAACGTCTACGCGGGCAGCACGCTCAAGACCACGGTCACCGGGACCTCCGCGACCGTCGACGGGCTGACCCCCAACACCGAGTACTCCTTCACGGTGAAGACGGTGGACCGCAAGGGCACCCTCTCCCCGGCCAGCAACGCGATCTCGGTCAAGACCAACGACCCGGCCGAGGACCCCGAGCCGCCGACCACCCCCACCAACGTGCGGGCCACCGGCAAGACCTCCTCCTCGGTCACGCTGGCCTGGAACGCCTCCACCGACAACAAGGGCGTCGCCAACTACCACGTGTACGTGGGCGACGAACTCAAGACCACGGTGACCGGCACCACCGCGACCGTTGACGGACTGTCGCCGTCCACCGAGTACTCCTTCACCGTCCGGGCCCGCGACCTGTACGACAACCTGTCGCAGGCGAGCGCCCCGGTCAAGGCGACCACGGACGACCTCGTCGCGGGCGGTTACGCCCGGGTCGGCTACTTCGTCCAGTGGGGCATCTACGGCCGCCAGTACTTCGTGAAGAACCTCGACACGACCGGCAACGCCCGCAAGCTGACCCACATCAACTACGCGTTCGGCAACATCGACCCGGTCAACCTGACCTGTCTGCACGGCGTCACCAAGGGCACCTCGTCCAACCCGCAGGACCCGAACCAGGGTGACGGCGCGGGCGACGCCGAGGCCGACTACAGCAGGCCGTTCAGCGCCGCGCAGTCCGTGGACGGCGTCGGCGACACCGGCTGGGAGAAGCTGCGCGGCAACTACAACCAGCTCAAGAAGCTCAAGGCGAAGTACCCGCACCTGAAGGTGCTGATCTCGCTCGGCGGCTGGACCTACTCCAAGTACTTCTCCGACGTGGCCAAGACCGACGCCTCGCGCAAGAAGTTCGTCGCCTCCTGCCTCGACGTCTACATCAAGGGCAACCTGCCGACGTACAACGCGGCGGGCGGCCCGGGCACCGGTGCCGGCATCTTCGACGGCATCGACCTCGACTGGGAGTGGCCGGGCGCCGAGGGGCACCCGGGCAACCACGTCAGCCCTGACGACAAGGTCAACAACACGCTGCTGATCGCCGAGTTCCGCAAGCAGCTCGACGAGCTGACCAAGGAGACCGGCAAGCGCTACGAGCTGACCGCGTTCACCCCCGCCGACCCCGCCAAGATCGAGGCCGGCTGGGAATTGGCGAAGGTGGCCAAGTACATGGACATCTTCAACATCCAGGGTTACGACTTCCACGGCTCCGGCAGCGACAACTCCTGGGAGCCGAACCGGACCGGTCACCAGGGCAACCTGTACACCGACGTCGACGACCCCTACAACTTCCACTTCAGCGTCGAGAACGCCGTCCAGCCCTACCTGGACGCCGGGATCAACCCCCGCAAGCTGACCATCGGCCTCGCCTACTACGGACGTGGCTGGCAGAACGTCACCGACAACGGCAAGGCCGGCGAGTGGCAGGACGCCAAGGGCGCGGCGCCCGGTCAGTTCGCGGAGGAGGCCGGTACCCGCGGGTACAGCAACCTGCTGTCGAGCGTTCCGAACTGCACGATCAAGCACGACACGCAGGCGGTGGCCACCTACTGCTACACCGGCAACAACGGGCAGTGGTGGTCGTTCGACGACGCCTGGTCGATCGAGCAGAAGGTCGCCTGGCTGAAGAAGAAGAAACTGCTCGGCGCGATGATCTGGGAGATGTCCGGTGACACGGGCGTCCTCACCACCGCGCTGGACAACGCGCTGAAGGCGCCCTGACCGGTGACTGAGGGTCCGCCGGGGAGAGATCCCCGGCGGCCCGCCCGCCGGAGCACCACCTGAGCACGCGTTCCGCGGCGTCGGTCCGGACGCCGGACGTCGCGGAACGCGGTTCGCGTTTGAAAATCGCATCTGCGAGCACATCAGAAAACTGAAGAATGGTCGCGCCGGTCGTAGAAGCGTCGTCACCACAGACGTCATCCGGCCCGCCTTGCCCCCTTCAAGGCGTGCCCTTTCCGGGTCTGGTAGCGGACGGCGCGGCCCGTCTCTGTAACCCCCCGCAATTCGAGGTGATCTCATGAATCTCGACCGGTACGGCGGGCCGACGCTCTCGCTGTTCCGCATCGTCGTCGGCCTGATGTTCCTGCAGCACGGCGTGGCCAAGGTGTTCGGCCTGTTCGGCGGTGCCGGCGGCAACGGCGAGATCGTCGCGTTCGGCGCGTGGCCGGGCTTCTGGTCGGCCATGGTGGAACTGGGCTGCGGCTCACTCGTCGCCCTCGGGCTGTTCGCCAGGATCGCCGCGTTCCTGGCGTCGGGCACGATGGCGTACGCCTACTTCACCGCGCACCAGCCACTGGGCCTGGTGCCATTCGAGAACCACGGCGAACTCGCCGCGATGTACTCCTGGGCGTTCCTGCTGATCTTCGTGCTCGGTCCCGGTACGTGGGCACTCGACACGATCATCCGGCGCCGGTCAGGCGCGAACGCGGAGCAGAGCGCCGACCAGCGGGAAAATGTCGGTCGCCGTGCCTAGCATGGCCGTTCAGTAGGACAGGGAGGCCCGGGAGGCTGCCGATGCTGAGTGCGCACATCGTTCCGCTGCTGATCACGACCGACCTGCCGGCGCAGGCCGAGCTGACCGAGTTCGGCGAGTTGCTGGCCGGCGCGGTGCGCGCGCTCCCCGCGGGTGGCGGCACGACCTTCCCGGGCCACCTGCACGGCGGGGTCTTCTGGCTGGGGCGTCCCGCCCCGCCGGGGGCCCCGCCGCCCGCGGCCGAGGAGTTGCGCTTCGCGGCCCTGCTCGGCTTCCTTTCCGCGGCCGGTCCCGGCCTCACGGCCAGGGAGGTGACCGCCGCCGCGCGCGCGGCGATCGTCCCGGCCGTCACCGCCCGCTACGGCGACCTGGGCGGGCCGCCCGCGGTGATCACCATCCGCGCCGACGACGTGCGCGAGCGCACCCCGGCCGACGCGATCCGCGTGGCCACGCCCCAGGCGAAGGACACGGCGTCGGTCACAGTGTGACCCACTGGAGGTCGGGGCGTCCGGTGAGCCAGGTCTCGGCCTCGCCGAGGGGCATCGGCAGCGGCATCGGGTAGGTCGTCCGCACCCGCGACAGATCGCGGTGGGTGCGGGCCAGCACCGCGAAGTCCCGGGGGAAGGCCCGCGGGTCCACCCCGGCGAACACCCCGATCTTCCTGGCCCGCTCCAGCACCTCCCGCCACGCGGCGATCGGGGCCACCCCCGGCGAGCGCACGCCGTGGCTGAAGAGCGTCAGCCGGATCTCGTCGTACGGCTCGCCGCCGTCCAGGTAGGCGGCCAGCGCCCGGCGCGAGGACTCGGCGTTGAAGGTCATCCAATAGGGCACCGAGCCGGTGCGCAGCGTCCACCACGGCTCGACCAGCACGAACGACTCGGCGAGCAGCCGGGTCGCCGGGACCCCGCGCCGCTCGTACCACGCCCGGTAGAGGTCGGCCACGGCCGGGCTCAGCGCCTCGGGGTCGGCGAAGCCGAGCCGGGCCACCTGTGCCCCCGGGGGCGCGGCCATGCGCAGGTCGCCGAGGAGTTCGGGGGCAAAACCCCATTCGGCCTCGGGGCTCTCGCCGTCCGGCTCGGGGGCGTCCCAGCTCCGGTACGGCGAGCCGTGCTCGGCCAGGTAGTCGGCGACCTTCGGGCCGCCCTCGCGATACTCGCCGGGCGACAGGCCGCCGAGCGCGCCGTGCTGGAAGACGTACCGGTCGGTGATCCGGGTGGTCGGCCAGCGCAGGCCGCAGTCGGAGACGACGAGCGTGCCGCCGGGGGCCAGCCGTTCGCGGATGAATTTCCGGTACGCGGCGGGCAGCCGGCGCCACTTGACCCGGAAGTAGGCCATTCCGGCGATCATCAGCCGGTCCTGGGCGGCGTCGTGCATGTGGTGCAGCCGCAGGTCGGGGTTGGCGTCCAGCATGGCCTCCCCGGCGGCGCGGCAGTGGCGCAGGCCGTCGGCGGGCGCGTCGGGGTGGACGCCGCGCTGCCGTACGGGCAGCAGCAGGGTCTGCGGCAGCCAGGCCGCGCCGAGCGCGGCGGCCAGGTGGACCAGCGCCCCGGACGCCGAACCCACGAAGATCACCGGATAGCGCCGCGGCGGATAGTGCCGCACCACCCATTCGGCGAGGTCGCCGGCCCGCAGCTTGGCGAGCCTTTCCGGGGAGCTGGCCTCGGTCCAGCCGGCCGTGGCGTACGCGCGTTCGGCCATCCGCCTGGGCAGCCGGTTGGCCGCGCCGAGCAGCCCGGACGCCAGCGGCTCCACCGGCCCGGGAAGCTGGCCGAGCATCGGCACGTCCATGCCGCGCAGGTAGCGGGAGAGGGCGCGGAGCATGCCGGTGGCCGAGTCGAACGACGCGACGTACCTAGCCATGCCGCACCACCGGAACGCCGTCCCGCACCAGCTGGGCGATCAGCGGGACCAGCGCGCCCGGGTCCTTGAACGGGATCATGTGCGGCAGGCCGGGCAGCACCACCAGCCGCCCGCGCGGCAGCTTCCGGGTGACCTCCTCGGCCCACTCCCTGGGCACCAGCCGGTCGTACTCGCCGCGCACGACCAGCGCGGGCACGCCCACGTACGGGAGCTTGTCCTCGATCCGGTCGCGCATCGCGGTGGCGAAGCTGGACAGCACCCGGCGCATCCCCGCGTCGCGGTAGTCGGCGATGTTCAGCGGCGCCATCCGCGGGTCCTCGCGCACGGAGTTGCGCGCCCACCGCCACACCAGTTTCGGCCAGGACCGCGCCGCCGCGTCCACCGTCGGCCCGGCCAGTACCAGCGCTCCGGCCAGTTCGGGGTGGCGCACCGCCACGTCCACCGCGAGCTGGCAGCCGAACGAGCAGCCCACCAGGCACGCGCCGGAGATCTCCTCGGCCGCCATCCAGCCCGCCAGCGCGTCG
Organism: Spongiactinospora rosea; assembly: GCF_003315795.1. Taxonomy (GTDB): domain Bacteria; phylum Actinomycetota; class Actinomycetes; order Streptosporangiales; family Streptosporangiaceae; genus Spongiactinospora; species Spongiactinospora rosea. Next base: position 22,996 of record NZ_QMEY01000018.1, on the reverse strand, counting down.
GACAGCCCGACCAGCTCAAGCGGCCGGGACGGCTTGCCGCTCTGCCCGAACCCCGGCAGGTCCACCGTCCACGCGCGCACCGCGCCGCCGAGCGCCGCCACCAGCGGCCGGAGCTCCCTGCTGGACACCCCCGCCCCGTGTACGCACACCACCGGCATCCCGGCGGCGTGCCCGGCCCGCCATCCGACCATCCGTGCCCCGTCTACCACGACCTCCCGCCGCTGCATCCGCACCTCCCAGGGCCTCCCACTTCCCTCAGCGAGGCCGCGAAACATCAGCGGAAGCGGCCGACGGTGAGGGCCAGCGAGAGCGCGAGACGGTCGGTGGCCTGGTCAAGGTCGAGTCCGGCGAGCGCGGCCAGGCGGCGCAGCCGGGCGCGCAGCGTCTCGCGGTGAACGCCCGCGGCGGTGGCCGCCGGGTCCCAGTGGTGGTTGGCGGCGACCCAGTGGCGGGCGGCGGCGATCAGCACGTCGCCGTCGGGGGCCTCGGTGACGGGGGTGAGCAGGGCTTCGGCGAAGCGCTCGGCCGCCGGTGAGGTGAGCAGCCGGTCCAGCTCCATGGAGGGGGTGTCGGCGTACCGGACCACCATCCGGCCGGGGCCGGTCAGCTGCGCGGCCTGGCGGGCCTCGCGGATCGCGGTGACGGCCTGCTCGGGGGCGCGGCCGGTGGACAGCCCGGCCCGGCCGTCCGCCAGGAGGGCCAGCAGGCGTTCCTCGCTGAAACCGGGGGTGACCAGCACCACCGACTCGAAGTTGTGTTCCACGACGGGCCAGCCCCCGGCGGCGACCAGCTTGGTGGCCGCGCGGCGGTGACCCTGCCCGGTGAGCGCGACCGCGACGAACCGCGTGGGCAGCGGCACGTCGGCGACGCCCGCCACGCGTTCGGCGGAGCGCAGGTCGCCCTCGGCGAGGAGTTCGGCGACGACGCCGCGCAGTTCGCGTTCGCCGCCGCGATCGAGGACGGTCAGCAGCGCGGCGGCGGTGCCGATCACGCCCGCGCTCCACATCGGCCGGTCCCCCACGGTGGGCGAGCCCACGCAGAGCGTGCCGCGCCGCTCTCTGGCCAGGCCGAGCGGGACCGCGGTGACGGCCACGCCGTCGATCTCCTCGTGCAGCGCGTGCCGTCCGGCCTCGTCGCCGCGCCGGGCCAGGGCGGCGAGGACGCCGTCGTCGGGGCCCGCGTCGGCGGGGGCGCGCAGCGCCACCTGGTGGCCCGCGTCCAGTAGCACGGCCCAGCCGTGCAGTTCCCTGGCCAGCCGTTCGGCCACCGCCTGCCGTCCGGAACGCCCGGCCTCGGCCAGCCGCTGCTGCACCCGCCTGCCCTGCTCGGCCTCGCGGCGGGTCTCGGCGGCGTTCAGGTCGGCGACGGCCCGGTCGATCGCCACGAACGGCGTGCGGGCGGGCACCTCGATGAGCGTCAGCCGCCACCGCCGGGTCGCGTTGACGATCTCGGCGGGGATCTGCGCGAACCACGGGTCCAGCCCGAAGCCCACGGCCCGCGCCCCCGCCTCGACCAGCCGGCCCGCCCACGCCTCGGCGGCCCGGCGCGGGTCCTCTTCCTCGCGCAGCCACATGCCGCTGGTCAGCAGCAGCTCCGCGCCGTCCAGCCAGGGGGCGGGGTCGGGCAGCTCGGAGACCACGACCCAGCGCACCGGCTGGTCGAGCCCCTCGTGCCCGAACACCACCCGCAGCCCGAGCCGTGCGTCGGCGACGAGCCGCCGGATCGTCACCGCCATGGCCTCTCCGTCCCCCGCCGGGCCCTGCCGGGCTCAGTCCCGCGGGCCGTGCAGCATCTCCCTGCCGAACAGGTCGGTACGGCGGCGCGCGAGCTGCGGCTTGGCCGCGCACACGGCCCCCATGCCCCGCGCCCCCCGCACCTGGCACCGCCGCACTGTCCAGCCTATCTCGCTGGTCAGAGCCTCTTCCCGAGGCACGGCCACGTGGTCGGGGGCGAAGATTCCGCCGGGCACGCGGCCGGTCGCGGCGAGCGCGATCCACACGTGGGAGTCGCCCGCGCGCAGCCGCGCCGGGTGCGCGAACCAGGGGTCGGGACGGCGCAGCGCGGCCGGTTCGAGCGGCACCCGGGTCCCGGCGAAGGGGGCCGGGTGCGGCCAGTCCAGCGCGGCGGCGGGCGCGGCGAGGACGTCCGCGCCGAGTACGGCGAGCACCCTGGACGGCTCGAACGCCACCAACTCCTCGCCCGCGAGCAGCCCGAGACGGCCCCACGGGCGGGTCACCGGCCTGGTCGCGCGCTCCCCCGGCACGGCCCAGGCGGCGTGCGGGCCGAGGTGGGTGGCCTCGTGGCGGGCGGCCTCGCCGTCGGGGGTGATCAGGGTGACCGCGTACCGGGGGCGGCCGTCCGTCCCGGGTACGGCCAGCGCGGTCACCGCGTCGCAGCCGTGCGCGGCGCACCAGCCGGTGAGCGTCCGCAGCGCCTCTTCCGCCCGCTGCGGTTCTGGTGTCCCGCCGGTCAGGTGGAACGCGGGCAGTACGGCCAGTTCGGCACCGGGCGGCGGGGCGGGCAGCTCGTCGCCGGACAATACGGCCACGGTCACTGATTCCGGGCCATCGGGCGTCTCGCGCGGCCAGGTGGTGGACAGCGCCAGCGGGCGGTACTCGGCCGGGCGGCGAGCGGCCAGCCGGGTCCGCCGGGCCTCGGCGGCGGCCGGCAGGTCCAGGGTGGCGGTGACGTGGCCGGGGCCGTCGTCCAGCGCGGCCAGGACCGCCCCCGTGTGGTCCAGTACGCACGTTCCGCCGCTGAATTGGACCTCCTCGCCCTCGATGGACTCGGCCCCGGCGAGGTCGGCCGCGACCACCGGCAGGCCGTTCTCCCAGGCCCGCAGCCGCCAGGTGGCGCTCGGCGCGGCCTCGTCCACCCAGCCGGTGGGCAGCGCGAGCCACTGCGCGCCGCGCAGCGCCGCGTACCGGGCCGACTCGGGATGGTCCACGTCGGCGCAGATCAGCGGGGCGATCCGGCCCGCGGGCGTGTCCCACAGCGGCGGCGGCAGGTGCCCGTCCACCGCCCAGCGCGGGTCGGGCGCGAACGGCTGGGCCTTGCGGTGGCTCCCGACCGGCCCGTCCGGGCCGATCAGCACGCAGGCGTTGTGCAGGGTGCCGTGGTCAGGGTCCAGCTCGGGCATGCCGAGCAGCAGGTACGCGCCCGTCGTACGGCAGAGCCCCGCGGCCAGCCGCCGTACCGAAGGGCCGTCCACCGGTTCGGCGAACCCGCGTACCGCCTCGTCGTCCGGCCACAGGTAGCCGGTCAGCGCCATCTCGGGCGTCACGATCACGCGCGCGCCGTCCCGCGCGGCGGCGGCGGCCAGCTCCTCGATCGCCGCGAGGTTGGCGGCGACGTCGCCGTGCGCCGAAACGAGCTGGACCGCGCCGACGGTGACCCTCACCCGCGCCCCTTTCTACGCGAACTACTCGAAAACGATGACGCTGCGCGTGCGGGTGCCCGCCCGCATCGCGTCGAAGGCGTCGTTGACCTCGTCCAGCCTGATCCGGTGGGAGATGAGCGAGTCCAGCGGCAGCCGTCCGGCCAGGTAGAGGTCGGCCAGCCTGGGGAAGTCCAGGCTGGGGACCGCGCCGCCGTAGTTGGAGCCGACCAGGGTCTTGCCCGCCTCGGCCAGCTCCAGTACGTCGATCCCGGCCCGCGCGCCCTCCGGGGGCAGCCCGACCAGCACGCCGACACCGCCGGGGGCGAGCAGCGACGGCAGCGTCTCGATGGTCTCGACCCGGCCGATCACCTCGAAGGCGTGGTCGGCCCCGCCGCCGGTGATCTCCCCGACCACGGTGGCCACCGGCTCCTTGTCGGCCCGCACGGTGTGGGTCGCGCCGAACGAACGGGCCGCGGCCAGCTTCTCCTCCGCGGTGTCCACCGCGATGATCGGGTACGCCCCGGCCAGAGTCAGCCCCATCACGACGGCCAGCCCGACGCCGCCGCAGCCGACGACCGCGGCCGACGCGCCCGCGGGCACGCGCGCGTTGTTCACGACCGCGCCCACCCCCGTGGCGATCGAGCAGCCGATCAGGCTGGCCACGTCGAAGGGGACCTCGGCGGGCACGCGTACCGCGGCCGACTCCGGCACGACCGTGTACTCGCTCATCGTGCCCACCGCCAGGTAGGGGTAGACCATGCCGTTCTCGTCGCTGAGCCGGGTGCCGCCGTCCGGCAGCAGGCACTCGCCGGAGCGGGTGCCGGTGCAGGCCCACGCCTTGCCCGCGGCGCAGGCCCGGCAGCGGCGGCACGGGTAACACCAGGACAGGATCACGTTGTCGCCGGGGGCCACGTCGGTCACGCCCGCGCCGACCGCCTCGACGACGCCCGCGCCCTCGTGACCGAGCACGGTGGGCGTGGGCAGCGTCCACTCGCCGTCGATCACATGCCGGTCAGAGCCGCACACACCGGACGCGCCCAGCCGTACCAGCACCTCCCCCGGGCCGGGATCGTCCACGGTCACCTCGCGGACCTTCAGCTCACTGCCGTCGCCGTCGTGGACGGCGGCCATCGCGGTACGGGGCATCAGGACTCCTCGGCTGTCGTGCGCACGGCCGCCGGGCGTACGGCGGCGTAGCCGCCCTGGCTCTTGTTGAGCACGTGGGACAGGCCCAGGTGGACCAGCCCGGAGACGACGATCGCGGGGATGGACGCGGTCAGCACGTTGAACGCGGGCTGGGTGGCCAGCGTCTGCGGGTTGTAGAGGGTGACGTAGGTGACGGCGCCGAGCGCGGTGGAGGCCAGGCCGGCGAGGTTGAAGCCGCCGGTGAAGTGGTACGGGCTGGCCGGGCCCGGCTCGTACAGGCCGCGCAGGTCGAGCCGCTGGCCGCGCAGCACGAAGTAGTCGGCGATGACCGTGCCGCAGATCGCCGCCAGGAACGCCCCGCTCCAGGTGACGAACACCAGGAACCCGTCGTACAGCAGGCTCGGCCAGAAGCTGATGATCGCCGGTAGCAGGAAGAACGCGCCGGTCAGCCACTCCCAGCGGATGCGGTTGAGCAGGTTGCCGCCCGCCTGGCGCAGCGCCAGGCACGTCGAGTAGACGATCGAGGTGAGGCTGGTCAGGTTGGCGAACGCGATGAACACCAGCGCCAGCACCCCCAGCCATGGACCGCCGAGCGGGATCATCCACACCGTCGGGTCGGAGTCGCCGAGGGTCAGCGCGGCGGCCATACCCACCACCTGCGCCACGATGGTCGCCCCGAACAGGCCGATGTACCCCGGCCACAGCGCGCTGCGCGGACGGTCCGTGAGTCGGGCCAGGCTGCCCATCACCGGCCACCAGGACAGGCCGACGCCCAGATTGAACTCCACGGCGAGCGCGAAGTTGAGCGTCTCGTCGGGGAAGGGGTCGAGCGGCGGGGCGGCCAGCAGTTCCGGCCAGGAGGTACGGGCGACCAGCAGCACGATCATGCCGATGGTCAGCACGGCCAGCCCGGGAGCCACCACGCGGTTCAGGAACCGCATGGTCAGCGGCCCCTTGGCCAGGATCGCCCAGGCGGCGGCGATGGCCACCAGCGCGAGCAGGGTGACCAGCAGCGCGTTCGGGCCGATGGCGGTACCGAGCACCTGGTTGGACACCTGGGTGGCGGCCCGGCCGAACATCACCCCGAGCAGCGCCGACCAGCCCATCTCGGTGAACAGCACCACGGTGAACGCGAGCACCGCGACCCCGCCGACGCCGAACACGCTGCGCAGGATCGTGTACTGCTCGACGCCGTAGCGCTGGCTGGACACGACGCTGGCCAGCAGCATCACGGCCACGCTGATCGCGTTACCGATGATCATGGCGGCCAGGCCCTTCTGGAACCCGACCAGCGCCGCTGTGGACCCGCCGACCAGGAACGCCCAGGTGGCGATGGCCAGGCCGATGTTCACCCAGGTGAAGTCGGTGAAGTTCCAGACCCGCTCGCTGCGGAGCACCGGCAGCGAGCCGAAGGTGGCCTCTCGGGTGACGTCCTCATTGATCCTGGTGGCGCGGTCGGTCGTCATCCGGCCATCACCCAGCCGGCCAGCGTGAGCGCGGCGGCGATCGCCAGCAGCAGCCAGAGGTCCGCGCGGGACAGCCGCTCGTGGGCCGGGTCGTCGATCTCGTCGCGCGCCAGCGTCGCGAGCCGGCGTTCCAGCTCGGCGCGCAGCGCGGGGTCCTTCACGTCCATTCGTCCTCCTCACCAGGCCCACCGTGCTGACCTGCGTGAACACCAACAGTAGGCAGGAGGGAAGAAGGAGTCCGCACTGTATTTCCGGCAATCGCGGCGGGCGGTTGGCGGCTTTGCCGCCGGGTGCTGTTTCCGGGCGGGGCGACGGCGTAGTATGGAATTGTGAACAGGAGAACACTCACCGTGACGGCCATCGTGGTGCTTGCCGTCGTGGGGGCCGCCGCGGCGGCGCTGGCGCTGACCCGCGGGTCCGGCGACGCGGCCGAGGGGGTCCACAACCAGGGCGACCCCGCCAAGGTGGCCGACTACTGGACCGACGAGCGGATGCGCGACGCCGTCGGCGACTGACCTTGCGGCGTTCTCGTGCCGTTGGGCCGTTGGGCCGTTGGGCCGTCAGACGCCGGTGACGCCGTCCACGCGCTCGCGTAGCAGGTCGGCGTGCCCGTTGTGGCGGGCGTACTCCTCGATCATGTGCAGATAGATCCAGCGCAGGCTCATCTCCGCCTTGCGGTGGGTGTGATAGAAGGTCTCGTCCAGGGAGCGGCCGGCCGCCGCCGCGCGGGCGAGTTCGATCTCCCGGCGGAGGGTGGCGAAGTCCGCCTCGGGGTCGGCGGTGTCCACGTCGTCGAAGTCGCCGTCCAGGTTGTCCGGGTCGCCGCAGTACAGCGACTCGACGTCCTCCCCCGCGAACCTGTGACGGAACCACGAGCGCTCGACCTCGGCCATGTGCCGGATCAGGCCGAGCAGCGTCAGCCCCGAGGGCTCGGCCGCCCGCTCGGTGAGCTGGGCGAAGGTCAGCCCGGCGCATTTGGCCTGCAGCGTCTCGCGGTGGAAGTCCAGCCAGCCTTCGAGCAACGTGCGTTCGTCGCCGGTCACTGGCATCTCGACGCGCGTGATGGGTGGAGCCGTCCAGATCATGCCCTCATCATGGCGGGGAACGGTCATCGGCCGGAAACGCATTTCGGCGCTCGCCCCAAGTAGGGATGTAAGGGCGGACGACGAAGGGAGCGAGGCCGGTGCGCCTCCATCAAGACCCCGCGGTCTTCGAGGACTTCTACCGCCGTCACGTGGACGCGGTCATGCGGTTCGTCGTACGGCGGGTCAGCGATCCGCATCTGGCCGCCGACCTGACCGCGGACATCTTCCTGGCGGCCCTGGACGCCGCGCACGGGTACCGCCCCGGGCGGGGCAGCGAGATCGCCTGGCTGTACGGCGTGGCGCGCAACGTGGTGTCCGCCGAGCACCGCCGCACGGCGGTCGAGAACCGGGTCACCGGCCGGGTCGCCGGGCGGCGGCTGATGGACGACGACGACGTCGGCCGGATGGAAGACCGGATCGACGCCGAACGCGGTACCCGGCGGGCCTGGGAGGCCATGCGCGACCTGCCGGAAGGGGAGCGGGCCGTGCTGGAACTCGTAGTGATCGACCAGCTCACGGTGTCGGAGGCGGCCGAAGCCCTGGGCGTCAAACGGGTCACCGCGCGGGTCCGCCTGCACCGGGCCCGCCGGGCGCTGGCGGCCGTCGCTTCGCCACCTGTCGTGTACGTGGAGGGAGAGGTATGAGCAACTTCGAGGAGCGCCTGCTCAGTGCGCTGAAGCAGGACATGGCCGGCAGGTCGGCGACGGATCCGGCGGACGCGGGGATCGGCCTTGCGCCGGTCGCGCGCGGGCCGCGGTGGCGGCGCGGGTACGGCCTGGCCGCCGCGGCGGCCGGGGTCGCGGCGGTGGCCGCGACGACAGTGACCATCGGCGGGGGGCTCGGCGGGGCCGCCTTCGCGGTCACCACCGACCCGGACGGGAGCGTCGGGGTGCGGATCGACGACTTCCGCGACGCGGACGGGCTGGAGGCCGCGCTGCGGCGGAAGGGCATCTCGGCGGTGGTGGACTACCTGCCCTCCGGGCAGACCTGCCGGCAGCCCCGGGGGAAGGCCGCCCGGCACTCCGGGAAGCTGACCACCGGCCTGACCATGGGTGCCGACGGATCACTCGGATTCACGATCGAACAGGGGCGGATCGCGAAGGGCGACACGCTGGTGCTCACCGTCTCCGCCGGTGGCACGGACAAGGCCCCCGTCTCCAGTGCCCTGGAGATCATCACCGGCCCGGTCGCCCCCTGCCACCCCGTCCCGCTGCCCGCCCTTCCCCCGCCCGGCGGGAACGACGACGACCGCGGGCCGAGCTTGAACGAACAGCAGGGCACGGCCACGGACCCACCCGGCACCACGACCTCCCAGGAGGGGTGAAACCCCATCAGGCCCGGCGTCCGCCTCCCGAGCAGGGCGGTCGCCGGGCCTGCGCCCACTCCCTGGGGGGCGGGCAGGGGAGAGGAGGTCAGGCGTTGGACACGGCGTTGTGGACGTTGATCGCGGCGTCTCCGTGGTTGGGGGAGTACATGTAGATGTCGATCGGGTTGCCGTTGCCGTCCACGTAGCGGTGGCTGTTGATGCCGATGATGTAGCCCCAGCCCCGGGAGAGCTGGAGGTCTTCCAGCCAGGGCCCGCCGCTGGAGCCGTGGAACATGTCGCACTCGATCCGCATCCGGTCGTCGGTGTCGCTCACCCGGTGGGTGTTGCCGACGCAGTACCAGAGGTCGTTGCCGGTGAAGTCGGTGCGCTGGTAGCCGTCCTGCGGATAACCGAACGCATGGACATTCTGGAATTCCTGCCCGAATCCGAATTTATAGCCCTGCGAGCCGACATAGTCGGAAAGGTTGCCGCGGGCCGCCTGCGGGCTGAACGCGACGGCGGCGAGGTCGTAGGAGAAATTGCCGCTGTTCGCCCAGCCGTTGGTGGTGGTCATGTAACGCCACACCCAGCGGCCGTGCGGCTCAAGGCCGTTGTCGGCGTCGGGGATGAAAATGACATCGTGGAAGTAATTCGCCGTTCCGCCGCCGCCCTGGTGGATGCAGTGGCCGGCGGTCCAGACGGTGTTGCGGTTGGCGCTCGCGATGACACTGCCCGAGCAGTATCCGGTCGCGCCGTCCGGGCGGACGAAGTACAGCTTGCCGATGCTGGTGGCGGGCATGCTGCCCTGCCGGTGCCAACGCTCGGCCCGCGGCCCGGCCAGGGCGGGCGAGGCGTCGGTGTCGGGGGCGCTCTCGGGAGCGTTGGGCTCGGCCTCGGGGGCGGTGTCGGTGGTGTCGGGAGCGGCCTCGGGGGTGGCCTGCCGCTCGGTCGGCGGGGTGCCCGGCGCGGAGACCGGGGCCAGGGTGTTCTCCACCTGGTCCTGGGCGTCGCGGTCGGCGGCCCCGGGGCCGGGGGCGTCGGCGGGCGGGGCGGCGGCGATGCGCTCGGCGGTCCAGAAGTCGTCGATCCGCCCACTGGTCGGCTCGGCGTTGGATACTCCGCCCGCGGCGGCCGCGGGCGACTCCGCCCGTGCCACGGCGGGCCCGGACCCGAAGGCCGCAGTACCGGATAGGGCGAGGGCGGTGATGGTGAGGGCGACGCCACTACGGCTGAATCGAATTGTCATGCGCACCCTTTCGTGAACTTTCCGCTAGCAGCCCCCCAATCGTGCTTGATCAATTACTCTCTGTAAAGACATTTCTTTGCGCCGACTTTGCCTGGCCCAGCATTTCATCATATGTCCGTTGTTCCGGCCTTTATCCCAGCACGTAATTTGCTTCAACAAAGCCGCACAACGGACCTTTTTCGCAATTCTTGGCCGATGTCGTACGGAGGTCGGCCGGTCCAATAGCCCCCGACCCCGACGTCCCACCCCACCGAACAGCCCGCGCGACACGCCCGTACGCCGGGCCGAGTGCGCCCTGCGGCCGGGTACCGGCGCTCTGGGCAGACGGCCTGCAGCCTGGCGCTGGAGGCCGGAGAGGGCGGCCCCGCAGGCGCTGAGAGCCGGGCGGCAGGGGGAGGTAAAGCGCGCAGTGTGATTTGTCATGACATGTTCTGTGAGCCACCGGTTCGGCCACCTCGCGGTCCGGTGGTGCCAGAATGAGAAGGCAAACACCGCCCGAGATCAGGAGGTCTTCATGGCTCCCACGCAGCAGGAACCCGAGGGACAGGAGACCGATGCCAACGTGGCCGAGGAGGCGGAGACCACCGCCGACGACGCCACGACTGACGAAGAGTTGAAGCGCAAGTTCCGCGAGGCGCTGGAGCGCAAGCGCAGCGCACAGGCCGACGCCAACGCCAAGAACGGCGGCCGGGGCCGCTCCAAGATCGGTGGGGCGCACGGCCCGGCCTCGCAGCGACGCTCGTTCCGGCGCAAGAGCGGCTGAGGGGTACGGTCACGCGGTGAGCATGGGCGTGCCGGGCTGCCCCAGGGACGCGAGCGCCGCCCAGCACGGGGCGGCCCTCGCAGCCCCCCGCGCGCCCGGCCGCCCCACCCCCCACCTCCCCCTCAAGTCCCCGCCCCGAGCATCGCCCACGACGCCGGGCGATCCCGCAATCCCAGAAGGCCAGCGCATGGACGTGAGACCTGCTCACGACCAGGGCGATACGGTCGGGGCACGAGCCCACCAGCTCCGACACCCGCAGAACGCCCGCACACGCCTGCCCGGCCGACCCGCAGGCCCGAGTACCGCTTCCGGCCAGAGCTCCCCGTGACGCCCCACACCCATCGCCCCAGCCGGCCCACAGACCTGAGCGTCGCCCACGACCAGGGCGATACGGCGGAGGCGCGAACCCACCGGTCCGCAGAGTCGCGGGGAGAGGCGCGCGATGAGCGGCAGGGGCCGTGGGTCGGGGTGTTGGGGTCGCTTGTGGTGGTCGGGGTGGATGGGCGGGACGTGGAGGTGGGTGGGGCGCGGTTGCGGACGTTGCTGGTGCGGCTGGCGCTGGACCCCGGGCGGATGGTGGCCACCGATGAGCTGGCCGCGGCGTTGTGGGGGGCCGCCTCGCCGGTCGATCCGGCCAATGCGTTGCAGACGCTGGTGTCGCGGCTGCGGCGGGCGCTCGGCCGGCCGCATGGGGTGGAGTCCGTGCCGGGCGGTTACCGGCTCGACGTACCGCGGGAGGCGGTCGACGCGCACCGGTTCGAGCGGCTGGCCGCCGAGGGGCGGCGCGCGCTGGAGGCGGGCGATCCGCACACCGCGACACGCGTACTCGGCCAGGCCCTCGCCCTCTGGCGCGGCCAGGCGCTGGCCGATGTCGCCGACGCGCCCTTCGCCATCGGGACCGCCGTCCGCCTGGAAGAGGCCAGGCTGACCGCCACCGAAGACCACTACGCGGCCAGGATCGCCGCCGGAGAGGTCGCCCCCGCCGTGGCCGGGCTGCGCGAGCTGGCCGCCCGCCATCCCCGTCGCGAGCGGGTGCGCGGTCTGCTGATGCGCGCCCTCGCCGCCACCGGCCAGCGGGCCGAGGCGCTGGCGGGGTACGCGGAGTTCAGCCGGGAGCTGGCCGAGGAGCTGGGCGTCGATCCCGGCCCCGAGCTGCGCGAGATCCACCTCGAACTGCTGCGCGCCGAGCCCCCCGCCGCACCCCGTCGCCGCGGCAACCTGCGCACCCCGCTGACCAGCTTCGTCGGCCGTACCACCGAGATCGAGCGGATCACCGCGCAGTTCAAGGAGAGCCGCCTGGTGACGCTGGTGGGCCCTGGCGGGGCGGGCAAGACCCGGCTGGCCACCACCGTGGCCGCCGATCTGCCGCGCGGCGCGTGGCTGGTGGAGCTGGCCTCCGTCGCCGACGGCGGCGACGTACCCGCCGCCGTGCTGGCCGCGCTGGGCAACCCCACGTTCCCGAACGGCGGCCAGGCGGCCAAGGCGGGCGGCCCGCGCGACACCATGGGCGGGCTGTTCGAGGCGCTGTCGTCCGCCGAGACCACGCTGGTGCTGGACAACTGCGAGCACGTCATCGACGCCGCCGCCCACCTCGCCGAGGAGCTGCTGGGGCACTGCCCCAGGCTGCGCGTGCTGGCCACCAGCCGTGAGCCGCTGGGCATCCTCGGTGAGGCGTTGTGCCCGGTACCGCCGCTGCCGCTGCCCGAGCCCGGCGAGCCCGCCGGGCACAGTCCCGCCGTACGCCTGTTCGCCGACCGGGTGGCCGCGGTACGTCCGGGCTTCGCGCTCGACGAGCGCACCACGGCCATGGCCGTGGAGATCTGCCGCAGGCTGGACGGCCTGCCGCTGGCGATCGAGCTGGCCGCCGCGCGGATGCGTTCGCTGACCGCCGAGCAGGTGGCCGCCCGCCTGGACGACCGCTTCCGGCTGCTGGGCGGCGGCAGCCGTACCGCGCTGCCCCGCCACCAGACGCTGCGCGCGGTGGTCGCCTGGAGCTGGGACCTGCTCGGTGACGACGAACGCGCGCTGGCCGAACGCCTGGCCGTCTTCCCCGCCGGGGCCACCCTCGACGCCATCGAGCACGTCGGCGGCACCCTCGACCTGCTGTCGGCCCTGGTGGACAAGTCGCTGGTGCAGGTCGCCGAGGGCCCGCGCTACCGGATGCTGGAGACGATCAGGGAGTACGGGCAGGCCCTGCTGGCCGAACGCGGCGAGCTGGCCGGGCTGCGGGCCGCGCACGCGGCCTACTACCTGCGGCTGGCCGAGACCGCCGAGCCGTACGTCCGCAGCGGCGCGCAGCGCCCCTGGGTGGCCAGGCTGGACGCCGAGCACGACAACATGCTCGCCGCGCTGCACTGGGCCGCCGAGGCGGGCGACGCCGCCACCGCCGTACGGCTGGCCGCCGCGCTCGGCATGTACTGGACGATCCGCGGCGACGGCACCGCGACCACGGCGCGCATCCGCGAAGCGCTCGCCGTCCCCGGCGAATCGCCCAGACGGGCCCGTCTTGTGATCACCGGGATCTATCTGGTCAGCCAGATTCTCTCCAACGGCGTGGAGGACATGCAGGAGGTCACCGGACTCCTCCGGCGGATCGCCGACGAGGCCGACGCCGAGGCCACCGACGACCCGATGCTCATCCTGCTGCGTCCGCTGTTCGCGCTGTTCACCGATGACACCGAACTCGGCATGCGGGTGGTCGGGAGCAGGATCGCCCACCCCGACCCGTGGGTCCGCGGCTCCCTGCTGTCGCTGCGCGCCGCGCTGCTGGAGAACGAGGGCCGGATGGCCGAGTGCCGTGACGACCTCGTGGCGTCCGTGGCGGCGTTGCGCGAGTCCGGTGAGCGCTGGGCGCTCAGCATGGCGCTCACCTCGCTGGCCGAGACGCATTCGGTCTTCGGGGCCTTCCCGGAGGCCATCGCGGCGCTGGAGGAGGCCATCAGGCTGACCCGGGAACTGGTCCCCCACGCCGACGCCGGGCACCAGCGCGTCTGGCTGGCCGGCACCCGGCTCAGGCAGGGCGACGTCGAGCGCGCCCGCGCCGAACTGGAGGCCATCGCGGCCCCGGGCAACGACGAGACCTCGCCGCGCAACGTCGCCTTCGCCCTGCTCGACCTGGGCGACCTGGCCCGGCACGACGGCGACCTCGCGGCGGCCGAACGCGCCTACGCCGAGAGCCACCGCCTGCTGACCGGCGCCCCGTTCGTGGCGCCGCAGTTCCACGCGCTGCTGCGGACCGCGATGGGGCAGCTCGCGGTCGCCCGCGGCGACCCCGGCACGGCTCTCGCGGAGGCCGGGAAGGCGTTCGAGTACGCGATGTCGGCCAGGGACATGCCGGTCGTGGCCAGGATCGCGGTGCTGGTGGCCGGCGCGACGGCCGCCCGCGGCGACCCGCGCCGCGCGGCCGGGATGCTGGGCGCGAGCGAGCAGATCCGCGGTGCGCCCGACCTGTTCCACCTGGACGTGGCCCGGATCACCGGGCGGCTGTCCACCGAACTCGGCCGCGCCGCCTACGACGCCGCTTACGCCGAGGGCCGCGCCCTGTCCCGCGAGGCCGCCCTCGCCCTCGTCCAGGGCGTCTAGAACAGGTCGGTGGCGGGCCAGTCGGTGATGCGCTGGGTCACCGTACGCCGCAGTTGGTCGATGTCGGCGCGCATCCCGTCGAGGTTGGAGTCGTTGCGCGAGTTGACCAGTACCGCCCAGCCGATCTGGTCCGCGGTGCGGACGAACATGGCCGCGGTGCCCGGCACGTCGCCGTCGTGCCAGCGGTTGCCGCTGGAGTGGATGTGCCAGCCCTTGGCGTAGTCGACGGTGCCGCCGCCGACGTCCACGGCGGTCGTGGGCGTGGACATGGTGGCGATCGATGCGGCCGTCAGGATGTCCTGCTTGCTGGCGAATCCGTCCACGCGCACCAGGAACCGCATCAGGTCGGCCGGCGAGGCGATCCAGCCTCCGTGGGAGTCCATGCGGGAGATGCGGATGCCGTACGGGCTCAGCGTGCTGCCCCGGGGCGTGTAGACGACCTCGTTGGCGCGCCGGTCGGCCAGGGTGTCACCGGCGATGTGCATGTCGGTGATGCCGCACGGGACGAGCACGTTCTGGCGTACGGCTTCGGCGTACGTCAGGCCGGTGACCCTCTCGATGACCCGGCCGAGCAGGCAGTACCCGAAGTTCAGGTACTCGAAGGTGGTCCCCGGCGTGTGGGTGAGCGGGGCGTTGAAGGTGGGCGGGGTGCGTCCGTCGTGCCCGAGCATCCAGTCGATCAGTTCGCGCTGGGTCAGGGTGTACCGGCTGAACATCGGGTCCTGCGACCTGGCCCAGCCGGCGGTGTGCTCCAGCAGGTGCTGCACGGTGATCCGGTCGATGTTCGGGGCGTAGGGCTGCCTGCCGAAGGTCGTACCGAGCCGTCCCCCCGCGCCGAAGACGCGGTCGCCCAGGGCGAGCAGGCCGCGTTCGATCAGCCGGAAGACGGTGACCGCGGTGATCGGCTTGGCGACGCTGGCGATCCGGAACAGGTGGCTCGCGGTGACCGGCACGTTCGTGGCCGGGTCCGTCACGCCGAACCCCCTGGCGAAGACCAGCCGCCCCCGGTTGGTCACGGCCACTGATGCCCCCGGGACGCCGTGCGCGGTCATGAAGGTGGCCATGGTGTTGCCGATGAACGTCTCCTCGTCGGCGGACAGGTAGGGCTTGTGCCAGATCCCGGCGTACTGGGTGGCGGCGCCCGTGCCGTAGCCGTTGATCTTCGCGGGCCGGAAGCCGCGCGCCCTGAGCGCGTCGAACTGCGCCTGGTACTCCGCGGAGCTGAGCCCCTGCCTGGCCTGCCAGGTGACCTCGGGCGCGCCCTTGATCCAGATCGCCGCGTACCTGGTCCCCCCGTCCAGGTAGCCGCTCACCCGCCACAGCACGAAGCCGTGCGCCTCCCAGTGCGCGCGTTCGGCGGTGAAGGTGCCGGGTGTCATACCGTGCCGGACCGCCCATTCCGGCATCGGCGACTTGTCCCAGATGGCGGAGAAGCGGAGCTGGCCGCCGTCGGTGTAGGCGCAGAAGTCCACCGGACGGTAGCCCTGGGCCTTGAGCTGGTCGAAGACCGCCTGGAAGTCGGCCGGCAGGATGCCGTGCCGCGCGTCGAAGGCGTATCCGGCGTCCTTGTACCAGAGTGAGGCGAACCGCGCCGTTCCTCCCTTGTCGTACGGGCTGACCGCGATGGGACGGTAGCCCTGGCCCGGGAGCGTCTGGAAGAGCGCGCTGTGCTGGTCGCTGGTCAGGTCGTGCCGGAGCAGCCAGTCCGGGCCCGGCGACTGCTCCCAGATCGAGGCGAAGTGGGGGACCCCGTTGATGCTGTAACCGTTCACGTCGAGGGGGCGGTAGTTCTGTGGCCGCAGGGTGTCGACCAGTGTTTGGTAGTCGGCGGCGGTCTGGACATGCCGGGTCTGCCAGGCGTAGGCCATGGCCACCCCCCTTCGGTGCCGGGCTTGCCACTGCCTGTCCGCCACCGGCCCCGGAAGCCGTCGCGGCGCGGCCCGGGGGTCGTGATGCCGATACCCCCGTACGCGCCGCGCCGAACCGGCCCCGCTCCAGAATTGACGGCCCGCATAGCGTTCGAGGGCCGGTACTTCAGGACGGGCTCATGCCTTGCGGCGGTAGGCCCGGACGGCGAGCGGGGCGAACACCGCGAAGAACACCACGCTCCACGCCAGCGACCAGAGCACCGGCCCGGCCACCGGGCCGCCGACCATCAGCCCGCGCGCCGCGTCCATCACCTTCGACACCGGGTTGATGCCCACCCACGCCTGCAACCACCCCGGCAGCGTCTCCTCGGGCGCGATCATGCTGGTTCCGAAGGTCAGCGGGAACATGGTCAGGAACGCCACGCCCTGCACGCCGCCCGGCTCGCGCATCAGCATCCCGAACAGCACGAAGATCCAGCTCACGCTGAACGCGAAGATCACGGTCACCACGCAGGCCAGCAGCGCCGACAGCGGGTCGGTCTGCACCCGGAAGCCCATCAGCGTGCCGAACAGCATCAGCGACACGATCGCCACCAGGTACCTGATCAGGTCGCCCGCCACCGACCCGAGCAGCGGCGCCGAACGGGCGATCGGCAGGCTGCGGAACCGGTCGAAGACGCCCTTGGCGATGTCGGTGTTGAGGTTCACGCCGGTGGCCATCCCGGCGAAGATCACCGTTTGGACCATGATCGCCGGAAGGATGTGCTGCAGGTACGCCTCGGTGGACCCCGACACCGCGCCGCCCAGCAGGTAGACGAACATCACCAGGAAGATCAGCGGCTGGAGGGTGACGTCGATGAGCTGTTCCGGGGTCCGGATGGTCTTGATGATGCTGCGCCTGGCCAGCGTGTAGCTGTGCCTGATCAGCCCGAACGGGCGCGGCTCCGTGGCCGCCACCGGGGCCGTGGTCCTGGCCCGTGTCTCCGTGACGGTCACGCCGCCTCCTCCTCGGTGGTGTGGCTTCCGGTCAGGGTGAAGAAGACCTCGTCCAGGCTGGGCAGGCGCAACGACAGCTCGGTGACGCCGATACCGGCCGCCGCCAGCCGTCCCACCACCTCGGTGAAGGCCGCGTCGCCGTCCACCGGGACGGTGATCACGCCCCGGCCGGGCGATTCGGCCCTGCGCCCGGCGACCGCGCTCAAGATCGCCCCCGTCTCCTCCAGCCTGGCCGGATCGGTGGGCCGCACCAGGATGGTCTGGCCGCCCGCCACGCTCTTCAGCTCGGCCGGGGTGCCGTGCGCGATGACCTTGCCGTGGTCGATGACCGAGATCTCGTCGGCGAGCGCGTCGGCCTCCTCCAGGTACTGGGTGGTCAGCAGTACCGTGACACCGTCGGCGACCTGCGCGCGGACCATGTTCCAGACGTCGTCGCGCTTGGCCGGGTCCAGGCCGGTGGTCGGTTCGTCCAGGTAGATCACGCTGGGCCGGCCGACCATGCTCGCCGCCAGGTCCAGGCGGCGGCGCATGCCGCCGGAGTACGTCTTGACCCGCCTGCCCGCGGCCTCGGCCAGCCCGAACTCCGCGAGCAGCGCATCCGCGCGCGCCTTGGCATCCTTGCGGCGCAGGTCGAGGAGTTCGCCGATGAGGACCAGGTTCTCGGTGCCGGTCAGGTCCTCGTCCACCGACGCGTACTGGCCGGTCAGCCCGATCATCCGGCGCACGCGCTCGGCGTGCCGCACGACGTCGAGCCCGCCCACGGTGGCGCGGCCCCCGTCGGCGCGCAGCAGCGTGGCGAGGATGCGCACCGCCGTCGTCTTGCCCGCCCCGTTCGGCCCGAGCACGCCAAGTACGGTCCCCGGCCTGGCGGCCAGGTCGATCCCCTTCAGCGCGACCGTCTCCCCGAAGCGCTTGGTCAGGCCCTCCGCCTCGAAGGCGGGGGCAGATGTGCTCATGCCTATCGTCATGCCGCATATCGTGCGAGACCGCGCTGTCAATCCGCGCACAGCGCGCTGTCAGCCCTGACATCCGGCTGACAGCGGCGGCCTCACCAGGCGGGTTGCCCGAAGTCGCCCGGGTTCGGGAGCGTACGGGCGGTGCGCTTTTCAAGGTCCACGCGGATCAGCCATGGTCCGTGCGTGAGGAGCGCGTACCGGCCGGTGCCCTCCAGGGCGAACCGCTGGATGATCCCGCCGCCCGGCAGCTTCAGCCGGACGAGCGCGCGCGACTCGCCGCCACCGGCCGGGATCGTCGCGATCTCGTTGCCCTGCGAGTAGATCAGCGATCTGCCGTCGGCGGAGTACGCGACCGACTGGAGGAACGACATCGCTTCATGTTGCTTGACGATCGTGGAGGCGGCGATCAGGTCCGTCTCCGGCCGGGCCGGGTCGAGGACGCCCAGCCCGTGCGGCGAGGCCGCGAACGCGAGCCGCCGCCCGTCCGGCGACCAGGCCAGGCCGCTGATCAGGGGCGAGCGGCTGTTCCAGTCCCGGCGCTGTCCGGTCGCGACATCGACGATGGAGACCCTGTCGAAGCCGGCGAAGGCCAGTCGAGATCCGTCCGCGCTGAGCGCGACCGCGTGCGCGTCGTCCACGTCGCCCGGGACGAGCAGCGTCTTCGCCGGGCGGCCGTGGTCGTCCAGCCGTACGACGACGTACCGGGTATCGCCTCCTGGACGGGTCAGGGTGGACACGGCGAACGTGCGATTGTCCCGCGCGGCCGCGACGTACTGCCAGGACGTCGTCACACCGGGCGGCAGCGGGACCTCGGCGATGAGCTTGCCGGTCGCGGCGTCGTGCACGGCGGGGCGGACGAGGGTGTGGCTGGACGGCTCCTTGGCCCGGCCCTCGTAGTGCGGGATGGGCGTGCGTCCGGCGAGGATGAAGCGCGGCGGGCCCGTGGGCGGCAGGGGCAGGCCGGTGGCGTACGGCTGCGCGAGCGAGGACGCGAGGGCGGGCGGGGGCGGGGGCAGGGCGGATACGCCGGTGGCGGGGATGCGGGTGGCGTCGGGGGCCAGTGTGTCCGGCGGCACGGATGGCAGCAGGGACGGCGGCAGGGACGGCGGCAGGGACGGCGGCACGGGGCTCGGCATGGGCGGCACGGACGGCTGCGGCTCCGGCTCCCCTGTGATGACCTCGACATCGGGGCGGGGCATCGGGCCGGGTGTCTTTCTGTGCGGCAGGCCCGGGACCGGCGTGCCCTCGGCGTCGGGAGGCAACGGCAGGGGCGGGGGCGGGGGCAGCGGCGATGGTGCCGTGGTCGCGGCCTGGCGAACCATCGGAACGGCGACCCGCTCGGCGGTGCAGGCCCCGGTTAACAACACGGCGGCGACAAGGCCCGCCGTCGTGACGACATTTCTCGACATGTGTTGATCATCATGTCGAACGCGGTCGGAGGTCAACGGGATGCCCCCTGGGTTGACCTCCACCCAAGTTGAGGTTGAAGAGTAATGACCATGTCCTTCACCGAAGAAGAGATCGCGTACATGCGTTCCCAGCCGCTCGCCCGCGTCGCCACCGTCTCCCCCGACGGCCAGCCGGACGTGGTCGCCTGCAGCTTCGAGTACGCCGACGGCCACATCTACATCGGCGGCATCGACGCGGCGAACACCCGCCGGGCCCGCAACGTACGGTCCGGCCAGACCAAGGTCTCGCTGATCGTCGACGACCTCGCCTCCACCGACCCCTGGTCGCCCCGCTTCATCCGCATCTACGGCACCGCCGACCTGGTCGACCGGACCGGTCACCTCGGCCCTGGCAACTACCTGCGGATCACCCCCGCCATCTCCTGGAGCCTGAACCTCGTCGGCCACCCCATCACCAACGCCGCCGAAGCCGCCAGCGCCCCCCCTGCAGCGCACCGTCCACACATCCGCCGCCGCCTGACCTCAGGGGCGCGGGGCCGGATCGTCGCGAAGGCGGCTGTAGAGCCAGGCGTCGCGCCACCGCCCCGCCCGGAACTCCAGCGAGCGCAACACCCCCTCCCGGGTGAACCCCGCCTTCTCCAGCGACTTCTGCTCGCCGACGTTCTCCGGGTGGGTCAGCGCCTCGATCCGCTGCACCGGCGTCTGGGCGAACAGGTAGTCGCACAGCATCGCCTGGGCCCGCCACCCCACCCCGCGCCCGCGCAGGTCCGGCAGCAGCCCGATCCCGATCTCCCAGTGCCGCGACAGGCTCGACCCACGCGCGACCCAGCTCACATAGCCCGCCGCGACCCCGTCCACCGCCACGACGAGCCTGCCGTCATCCGCGCCGAGATACCCGTCCGCCGCGAACCGCCGCGCGGGCGCCTGGGCGTCCCGGAACCCCGGCCACGCCGGCCCCGCCGGCTCCGGGTCGGTCATGAAGCGCCGGAACATACCGAGGTCGTCCTCGGTCACCGGCCTGAGCGACACATCCGGGACCCCCACACTGTCCCTTCGTGCCCAGGAACGTCCGCCTGATGTGGGATGCTGTCGCGGTGAGCAGGGTGGATCTTGCCCGTCGAGTACGCGAGCGCAGCCGGCTGACCGGCCGGTTCGTCCTGCGTTCGGGGCGCGTGGCCGACGAATACTTCGACAAGTACCAGTTCGAGGCCGACCCGGCCCTGCTCGACGACCTGGCCGGGGCCATGGCCCCCCTGGTCCCCGAAGGCACCCAGGTCCTTGCCGGCCTGGAGATGGGCGGCATCGCCGTGGTCACCGCCCTCGGCCGGCACACCGGCCTCCCCTGCGCGTTCGTCCGCAAGACCGCCAAGCCGTACGGCACGGCCCGCCTCGCCGAGGGCGCCGAGGTCAACGACCGCCAGGTCCTGGTCATCGAGGACGTCGTCACCTCCGGCGGCCAGGTCGCCATCTCCACCGGCCAGTTGCGCGACCTCGGCGCCCACATCGACCACGCCCTCTGCGTCATCGACCGCCAGGAGGGCGGCACGGAGTCCCTCGCCACCCACGGCATCCACCTCCACGCCCTCCTGACCCGCACCGACCTCGCCCAAGCCTGACAACCCCCACCTCCCGCTGGACGGCCCGCCTCAGCGCACCTGATCGGCGAAATACGCACCAAACACGAAATCGGCCCCTGCCTGCCACGTGGGCTCGATCCACCTGTCATCTCACCGAAGATGACGCCATCGGATGCGGCTCACCCCCGGACCGACACCCTCACATGGCCTTCAGCGGCGAGTGCCCGAACTCCTGCCACCCGGGGGTACTGAGCCGCAAGCTCCGTCACGATCCGATGAATCGACGGCCGACGGATCTCATCAGGGGCTTCTCGGCGCGCTTCCAGCAACGCTCGTGCGGTTTGCTCAGGTTTCCCCCACTGCCACCAGGCGCGCGCCAGATCCGTATGCAACCGCGCCCGCCGCTCCGGAGAAGGCAACTGCGCCGCCTGAATGGAACGGCCCACGTGCACGGCCGATCCTGGATCGCCCAACGACCAGTGGACACCCACCCAATACAGGGCGACCTGAGCGGGTGTGACCTTGAACGGCCGCCCATCCGCACTGCGCACGGGGAGCCGCGCAGCGCAACGCTCCGCCTCCGTGATCATCTCCAGGGCGCGCTCACGGTCGCCTGCCTGAGCGGCGGCATAGGCACAGGTGCAGAGCATCTGGGCGTAGGCAGCGGATTCGCCGGGGGCCGCCAGGCCGGTCTTCTCCAGCCGGGCGACGGCGTGCATCGTCACACGGTCAGCGGCGGCGTGGCGGTCCTCATGCCGCAAGATGATGGACAGCGGGCGGGCCGCAGCGGCCATCGCGATGGGCGAATCCGACAGGCCGGCGTAAGCAGTGGCACGGTCGGCGGTGATCCGGCCTGCTCCACGGTGGCCGATCTTGTTCAGTGCTTCGGTCGCCAAGTCGTAGCAGGCGGCCAGGGCGACGTAGCCCGCCGGTTCCCGCCGCTGCTCGGCGACGGCGTGGGCGAGGCTCAACAGATCCGGAAGCCTGCTCACCACCCGAATCACCGCGCCGGCGTTGAACAAGGACCGCGCCTGTGTCAGCCGTCCGGCGACCCGGGCGGCTGTGGGCTCGGCGGCGGGGGCCGGTAGGACGGCGAGCGCGTCATCGAGGCTGTCCAGCAGCGAGATCGGAACGGCTGCCCCAGCAGCCATGAACGTGCGGCGTCGCACCGAATCCTCCTGGAGCCGCTGGGGAACGGTGCTGGCCACCGTAATAGATGCCGGGGCGGACAGTCCCAACGCAGCACCGAGAACATCCGGCGGAATCTCAACAGCCTCAGCGACACGGCGCAGCAGAGGCAGATCGCTGGTGGTTCGGCGAGCAGTCTCCAGACGGGAGATGGTGGATGCCGAGCAGTTCACGGCACGCCCCAGGTCGGCCTGAAGCCATCCCCGCGCAACGCGGGCGGCCTTGATCACGCCACCGACGTCTCTCGCGTCGATCAGGTTCCGAACCCGAGACGAGTCCCACAGCGCGTCGCGTGCGTCCATCGTCGCTCCTGCGATCACATGACGTTCCCACCGTACGACGCCTTGTCACGAGCGGCGAGCCCGTATGCACGATCTGCACACGGCGTGCGGCATCAGCTCACCGCGTGGATACCTCCTACCGGCCGATATGTCGTGGGCCCATCAGCATCCCCGAAGGAGACGCGGATGGACCTCGATTTCATGTGGCTGGAGATCACAGGCAAGTGCCAGCTTCAATGCGGGCACTGCTATGCGTCAAGCGGCCCAGGCGGCACTCACGGAACCATGACCACAGCGGACTGGCGGCGGGTCATCGACCAGGCGGCCGGGATCGGCGTCACGATCGTGACGTTCATCGGCGGCGAGCCGACATTGCGCGCCGACCTGCCCGAGCTCGTGCGCCACGCACGCAGCGCAGACGTTGAGGTCGAGATCTACACCAACCTCGTTCACATCACCCCCACGCTGTGGGAGACCTTCCGCCTGCCCGGCGTACGCCTGGCCACGTCCTACTGTGCGGCCTGATGGTTCTCGCCGCCTGCGTTCTCCGCGCCAGAGGAAAGTGGAGAATCCCGCTCAGTGGTCATAAAGGGCGGGCCCCCGAGGGAGCGCGCATAGCCGGTAACGGCTTTGTGTGGAGCCTCCCGAAAAGAAGTCCCAAGAATGCCCGGTGCCATCGGGCGCAACAGGACAAGGGGGAGACCCGAAGGACGAACGCAAGTGAATCTCTGAAGAGGTCTCGACAGTG
>NZ_QMEY01000017.1 GCF_003315795.1 Spongiactinospora rosea | reverse complement strand
GGTCGTGCCGGACGTCCGCTGGGAGACCCGCGAGGAGAACCGGCTGGCCGCCGAACGCAGGGAGCCGAACGGCGGCCCCTGGGGCCCGGACACCTGCAAGCAGGGGTTCGTATGGCGCGAGGCCAATCGGTCCGACCACGTCTGCGTCTATCCGTCCAGCCGGTCGCGAGCCTGGGTCAACAGCGCGAACGCGGCCTTCGGTCTGCAGGACCCGTCCGCCCCTCTGCGCATCGGTGGCACCAGCGCTTATGAGGAGTACTATGCGCCGGAGGACTTGGTGACATGGAGGGTCAGTGGCGCCTTCAGCCGGAACAGCAAGGTCACCTTCAGCACGTACGGCTATCGCAATGGAGGCTGGCAACTGGAAACCGGCTACACCGTTGACACCGACGCCAACGGCCGAATTGCCAACAACGGGTATATCCACACGTTCCGCTGCAACCTGGAGTCCTCCCGCCGGGCGAAGGCCTTCCTCGTCGCGGCGGATCACGCGAACGGCCAGGTCAGCAACCCGGGCCAGGTCACCGACCCCTGGTGCATACCCATCCGCTGAGCCGCCGGGCGGTGGAGCCGCGGACGCCGTTCGAGATCCGGCTCCTCCGCCCGCTTCTTCTCTTTTTCCCGGCTGATCGAGGACCGTGTCCCACCGGAAGGGAACGAGACCCGGTCACCTCCAATGGTGCCCAGCGCGGCGGCGCACGGACTTCGCTGATGTCGCACTGCGGAGTGCCCGCACTCGGCGCTCAGTCGGTGACCGGGTTCGGTACAAGCTCGATATGGCCGTCGTCGTCCACGGTGTACAGCTCGATCCCGAGCAGGTGACGGGCCGGGGCAAGGACGCGTTCCGCCCGCCATAGTCGAGCGGACGGGACGATCAGCGCGTAGCGAATGCCGTCCGCTCGGCCGGTCATCCGCCGCAGGAGTTGGCCGTACCCGTGTCGATGTCCGGGCCGGCGCTATCCCCCCGGCGTTCCATTTGGCCTCGCCGATGAGCGTCTCAGCGTCACGCACCGCCGCCACGTGCGCGTGCTTGTTGCCGCCGGAGGGCCGCAGATGCTGCAGCGGCCGGCGAACGCCTGGTGAGCCCGAGCCGGTCCGGCAGCGAAATTCACCTGGTCCAGGGCGCCGGGGAGGACGCGGCGGATCTCGTCGGCGGTGGCCATGACGTGGTGTGCTGCCACGGGGTGCTCATGTACGTGCAGTACCCGCGGCCGCTGGTAACAGGCGGCGGTGAAGACGGCACGTCCCGGCGGGCTGGTGTCGCTGCTGACGAAGAACGCCACCACGCCGGCCATGCGCCCGGCGCTGGAACGACGGTGGGCTGACGCCCTGGCCGTCATGGACGCCGCAACCGAGATCGGAAACCTCGGCGTGGCCACCCGCGCCGACAGCCTCGAGGCGCTGGAGGCCCTGCCGGCCGGGGCGGGGGCGGCCACCGTGGCGTGGTACGGCGTACGCGTGTTCACCGACCATCTCGGTGACGAACCCCTCGGCGCAGGATTCGACCAGGTCCTGGAGGCCGAATGGGAAGCGGGACGACGCGACCCCTACCGGCGGGTCGGGCGGCAGATCCACGTGATCGCCGCCGCCGGGACGGTGGGTACGCGGTGATCGGCCGGTCGCCGCTGACGGTGACCGACAGCCGGCGGGCCGCCCGCTCGTGCTGCGATCGCGGCTGCTTTTGCTGCCACGCCTCCTGGCGGGTCTTTCGCCGCCTGGGGGTGACGGGCTCTCCGCGGTGGCATACCGGCTTTTACCGGCTGGCCCTGAACGCGCACGGCCGGCCGCCCCTGCGGCCGTCACACTGGTCGTCCCAGCGGATGAACGGTTCGTCCCGGACGGGTTGCCGGTCATGGCCGGCACGAACGAACTCCTGGCGGCCGCGCTGATCTACCCGCCGGCCCACGGCACCGGCCATGAAGCCACCGAGGGGCTACCGGGCGACGTGCTGATCCACCCGTCCGCCGATCGAGCGGCGATGATGACGGACGTCCTTGGGGCATCATGGAACCGGTGCGCGGGCGCTCCCTGCAGGACCTGCCGACGGCCGAGGGATCGCTGCCGCTCAGTCGGGTCGCGCAGATCGGGTTACAGGCGCTGGAGGCTCTGAGCGCGCGCTGTGGTCGCTTGCTCCCAATGCTCCCGGCCGCATAGAAGATCAACAGGAGCACCCGATCGATCCCGAACGCTCTCAACCGCCGTCAACCGGCCCCATCAAACGCCACTGGCCTGCGAATCTGGAAAAGCCGCAGGCCAGCGGACAGTCCGAACTACCTTGACACGGTAGAGGTCACTGGTTCAATCCCAGTATCGCCCACCACCACGTTCTCACAATGGTGGCCTCACGATGAGGCGCCGTTCCCTGTCGACGATCACCTTTCCCACCATGAGTCGGCCGACCTGTTCTGGGGCCGGTGATCCGTGGGCGGTCCCGTCGAATATGGCCATCTGATGCTGGACGCCGTGTACTGCCGGCGTCCGATTCAAGGAGTACCGCGCCCTGCTTCCCGGCGTCTCCGGCCCGCGGTTGACACTGCGACTACGGCAGCCACCGGCGCACTGGAGCGAGCGAGACACCCACCGATTGATCACTCGCCCGAGACGACCTGACCGTGGGCAGGTCGCCCCCTTGGCGGAATGTCTAGAATCCGGCTAGATGTCCGTTCTGTCGGGGAGTGAGCCGTGGCCGAGTTCGATGTGCCGGATCGGGTCGTTGCGGCGATGGTGGCGTTCGTGGCCGCGGGCGCGGAGGTATCGCGGCTGGCCGCCGCGCATCCGCGGCCGACCGAGATCGCGGCGGGCAAGGCGGTGCTGACCGACGAGCAGCGTGAGGAGTGGCGGGCGGCGCTCGCCGAGGAACGGCGGCTCGGCGAGGTGGTGCGGAACGACCCCTGGTGGACGGAGGTCGCCCCGGGACGGCGATTGGCCGCCGAGGCTCACGTACGCGACCTCGCGAAGGCGACGCGCGCGGAACCGGGCATCCCGGACCGCTGACGACGGAATGGGGTCCCGCTCGGCACCGGGAACGGCGAGGCGATCGCCAGTGCAGGGCACAGCGTCGGTCGAGCAGGGCGAAACCGTCGGCAGCTCGTGGAACGCTGCTGTGACGTCGGGATTTACGCGCGACACCCAGCGCTATGGCGACAACGAAGAGCCGACCCTGAAGGCGACAGCCGGCTCAGCCGACCGTCGGAGCCGGCAGTGTGACCGCCTCGCGCAGCTCGGCGGCGGCCTGGGCCATGAGCTGAGCGAGGGTGGTGTCCGGCTCGGCTAGCCAGCGGGGCATGGCGCGCCGGTGGATCGCCAGCACCACGTCGATGATGAAGCGTGCTTTGCCGGGCTCGACGCCGCGGCGCTCGAGCGCCGGTGCCAGCGCGTCGGCGATGTCGGCGAGCTTGATCAGATCGCGCTCGGCCAGTGCCGGGTTGGCGGCGATCACTCTTCCCCGGCGCAGCAGGAACTCGCGTGGGCGGAAGACCTCCTCGGCGGTTCCCAGCGCGGTCAGCAGCGCCTCGATCGGGGTGAGGCCCGGGTCGGCCGCCTCGACCTGGGCGACGAGGTGGGCCTCGAGTTCGTTGCCGGCGAAGAGGACTTCCCGCTTGTCGGGGAAGTAGCGATAGAAGGAGCGCTCCTTCAGACCGGCGGCGCCTGCGATCTGCGCGACCGAGGTGCGCTCGAACCCCTGCGTCTCGAACAGCTCGAGCGCCGCGCGTTCGAGCCGGCCCTGTGCGTCGGATTCCCATCGCGGCATACCCATCAGGGTACGACAACAGGAGCTGTTATCGGCTGGTACGTCAATGACAACAGATGCTGTTATCAGCCAGGAGGTCGCCATGAAGGCCCTGCAATTCGACCGGTTCGGTTCCCCGGACGTGATCGTGCTCCGCGACGTCCCACAGCCGGAACCGGGACCCGGCCAGATCCGGATCGCCGTGCGGGCGTGCGGCCTGACACCGGCCGACTGGCACGTCGTCGACGGTCTCCTCGCCGACCATCTGCCGCCGCTGCCGCGCGGGCTCGGCCTCGAGGTCGCGGGCACCGTCGACGCGCTCGGCGAGGGCGTCACCGGCGTCCGGATCGGCGACCGCGTGTTCGGCCCGGCCACCTTCGACGGCCAGACGGCCGGCGCCGCCGAGTACGCGCTGATGCCGGCCTGGGCACGCATTCCCGAGGGCGTGACCGCCGAGCAGGCCGCCGCGCTGCCGATGGCGGCCGAGACGGCGTGGCGCGCGCTCGACGACCTCGGCGTCCAGCCGGGTGAGCTGCTGCTCGTCCACGGCGCGGGCACCACCGTGGGTGAGGCGGCGGTGCGCTTCGCGCTGCACCGGGGTATTCGGGTGATCGCCACGGCCGGGCCGACTCGCGCCGCCGCCCTGGAAGAGATCGGCGCCCAGGTGACCGCCTACGGCGAGGGCATGGCCGAACGCGTCAGCGCACTGACCCCAGGCCCCGTGGACCGCGCCCTGGACACCGCGCCGACCGGGGGCCGGATCGACCGCGCCGACCGGCCCAGCCCGGCCGGCGGCTCGCTACCGACCTTGATCGAGCTGACCGGGGATCCCGACCGTGTCCTCACCGTCTCGGACTTCGCCGCCGCAGCCGAACTGGGCGTCCGGATCACCACCGAGATCCGCTACGACCAGATGAACGAGTTCGCCAGGCTCGCCGGCGAAGGCATCCTGGTCGTACCGGTCGCCCGCACCTACACCCTCGACCAGATCCAGGAAGCGGCCAAGCTCAGCCGATCCCGCCGCCCCGGCGGCAAACTCATGCTCGTCTTGTGATCGCCCTGCCGGCCCGGTAAAGCGAGACCACCTCGACGAGGAACGTGGCCAGGCCTCTTCTCCTCGTCCGGGCGCCTTGTCCTGTCCGGCGGTCAGAACAAGGCGTCGCGTACCTGCAACGGCAGGTACCGGTCGGCCCGAGCCGGGCGAGTTCACCTTCGATGTGGGCATCGATGGCGCCGAAGAAGTTGATGTTCTCGCTGTGCGTCGGGGAGATGTGGCGTGATGGCCTGCCCCACGCCTGTCATGTCCCGTTTTGGCGCAACCTGCCGCCATGGCGGCGTCGCCAGTCAGACCAGCCGAGCCGGTGGACTGCACCGTGCACGGGCCGAACGACGAGCGTGGTGAATAGTCGCTGGATCTCGTTGCACGTGAGCGGGATCAGCCCGTCCAGGCGGAATGGCGGGCGTGTTCGTCGGCGCGGACGATGGCGAGAAGGGCGTGGGCGAGCATGACCACGAGGCGAGACGGCGGACCTGGTGCTCGTCCAGTCCGGCACCGCAGCCGGCGACCAGCAACGGTGGTAAGCCAGTTCACCGGTGGTGCGGTTGGTGGCTGCCGAGGCGGGGTTCGGCCAGTCGATGACGGCCCTGTCGTAGAAGCGGTGCCCCTTGCCGCCGGTCCCTGCCGACGGCTTCAGCCCGCCCACTTCGGCACCTTCACCACCAGGGCATCCGCGCGGAACTTCCCCGCGCCGCAGCTTGGGGTTCCCTCCGTAAACCTCAGGAACCGGCCGATCATGCGGGCGGCCGGCTCCGGCTTGGTCGCGAAGACGGTGTCCTCGCCCGGTCCCGTCGCCCGGCAGCGGTCCGGGTCACATGTCCACGAGCGCGGGACGTACAGTGCGTGGTCGATCGCCGCGTGTCCGCGGCGGCCTGCATGGACGAGGTGGACAGCGACCTGAGCGTCTTCGAGCCTCCCGGCCGTGCCGGTGTACCGGCGCTGGACACCCACGGTGCGCGTGCCCTTCTTCACGTCCCCGGTCTCATCGACGACCAGCTCCGCATCGCCGTCGTGCAGATGTTCCAGCACGTACTCGCGCACGTCATCGCGCACGGTGTCGGCATCCCCCTCAGCCCGGCCGAGCAGGTGCTGCACTCCATGCGGGCTGGCCTGCCCGGCCCACCCGGCGATGCTCCAGCAGTTCTTGCGCGGCAGGTCCGACAGCCGCCCCAGCACCAAGTCCCGCACCCGACGCCGGGAGTTCACCCCACGCGAACCGGCCCGCCATCCGGGACATCAGGGCCTCGAACGCCTCCCGCCGGCGGGCAGGGTCTACGCTGTGACTCGCGTTCACCTCATGATCGTCGGTCTTCACACACCGATGATCGACAGTGGCCGCGCCCGTCTTCACCGCTCCTCGGTCACGACGTGCGAAGGCGGGCCGCGTCCCTTCCGTGTCCCGCACGGGGCACGCAGCGTTCGCCCGCCGTCTCGTGCCAGGAGGACACATGCAACGCGGTGAAGTCTGGTGGGTCGACTTCGATGAGCGACGCCCGGTCGTGCTGCTCTCGGACGAGGAGTCATCCGGGTTTCAGGCGATGCAGGTCGTTGCGCCGGCGGGCGTCGACATGAGCGGCCTGGGCGTTGAAGTGGCCGTAGGAGCCCCGGAAGGACTGCCCTTCGAAGGCGTGCTGCGGTTCGCGTTCCCGCGTCCGGGCTTCACTCCGTGCACATGGCTGACCACCGTGGGCCGGGACGACCTGATCGAGCGGGCGGGCGTGTTGTCCTCCGTAAAGCTCAGCGAGGTTGGAGAAGCCCTCCGTGCCGCTGGACAGAGGAGGGAGTGGACCCCGATGACGGCTGCCAGGTTCAGTGAGATCAAAGATGCCCGCCGTCTCGAAGGACTCGAGTAGCGGACGCCTGCGCTGCCCGGCGCGGCCTGCGGTCGAGGCGGCCGAGCAGCCAGCCGGCGCGGCCATCACCGGAAGGGCGGCGAGGATCGAGCGCGGGAAGATCCCCATGGCCGCTCTCCTCAACGGAAGGGTCATCGCGCCCACCGGCACATGCGGCACAGATGTGCGATCAGCCCTCACCGGTGCCGATGATCAGGTCCCCGGTGTCCGGATCGGCCGCGACCGTGAAACCGCGCCGCCGCAGGATGGTGGTCAGCGCCAGGTGGATCGCCTCGCGGATCCCTGCGTATCGGGTGATGTCGCCATTGGGGAGGTTAGCCGTACTGATCCAGGACACCAGTACGCCACCACCGGCCGCACGGTGGACCTGCAGGCCGCCGTCCACGGCGAGGTCGGCCGGGTCGACCACGAAACCCGCCTGGCCCAGGATCACGCGGACCCTGCGTTCCAGGGCGGTCTGGCCCGTCGTGTCGTCCGGCCCGTCGTGCCGGGTCGTGGCCCGGTCGCTGGTTTGATCGGCTTCGCGCAAGGTCACGCCTCCTTTCGCCTTCGACATCCCCGACAATGAGGGCCGGAAACACCGGTATGGCCTTTTCGCAGGTCACATCGGGTTTCCCGGAAAGCCGCGACGGCCCCCGCACGCGACGCGAACGCCGAAATCGGCGGCCGCGCCGGGCCGCGCATTCTTGATCGGCGTTTTGAAGATCTCCCGCCCGTCCGGCCACGGGCAGCCGCCACCGCCCTCCGCTCGGGCCACCGCAAAGGATAAAGCATCCATTACCGGACCAAATACCATTTAAAGCAGGCCGTAAGAAAAATGCAGGCTCCCCGCATACCATAAAGGTGGACGCGCGGATTCGGAGGGGCGGTGCGGGTGATGAGCGAGCCGAGTCCGGAAGGTTCCACTCGCCGCAGGCGGAGCTGGGCGCGGGCGGACAAGATCGCCATTTTCGCGGTCGTCATTTCCGCCATCGTCACGGTGGGGATCTGGCTGGCCGATCGCCAGGGCGGGATCGTTCCACCGAGCGGCTCGATCACCAATATCGCGGACGAGCTGGTGGTCAGGAAAGAGGCTCTGTTCGTCGAGGGGAAAGCCCAGGACATACCGGCCGGGTCGGAGGTATGGCTGGTGATCAGGGCCGGTTCGGAGGGGCGTTGGTATCCGGTCATGGCGACACGCGTCGGCCCGGACGGTTCGTGGCGCTCCGACGATGACGCGAGCGACCCGCGGAATGTCCGGCTGGCCACCAACGGTCCCTACTATATCCAGATCTACCATGCCGACATGAACGCCATCGCGGAGTTCCAGCAGTATAAGGCCAAAACCATCACAAGCGGGATATATCCCGGAATGGACAAGCCGCCGGGCAGCGCGACGCTACTGGACCAGAAATTGATCCGTCGCGACGGCCAGGTGAAATCACCACAGGGCCTCTCCCCGCTATTCCCGTGAACCACGAGCGGTGAGCCGCGAGCCCGCCGTCCATGACAGGCCACGAGCCCATTCCGGGCCCCCACCCCGCCGATCCACGACCCGGCGAGCCCGGACCCCGGCGTGACGCCGATCACAGGTCACGCCGCCCGGCCCTGCTCCCAGCCTTCTCAGAGGCCGGTGGAGGCAGGGGTCGGGCATCTTTATGTATTTCCGATCTGGACAGTAGGGTTTATCGGGATTATGGTGGGGGTTATGTACGAGATCGCCCGCCTCGTCGGCCGATGTCCGCTTCGTTGGGCACGGTGACGCGGCCCCACCGTCTCCGTTCGCCGTCCACTTCTCCGCCCAGGTCACCTGGCGCGTTCCGGCGCATCGCCCTGCCGATCCCGCCCCGCACTCCCTCTGATCTCCACCGCCACGCGCACCCGGACCGTCCGTCCGTTCAGTACGCGTGTCTCCGCGCATGCCCGCGGACGTCCCAAGGAGCCGCCTCCCATGACACAACCCGTCCTTTCCGCCCGAGCCCCCGCCCGCGCCCCCGCGGAGCTCACCGAGCCGCCGGAACCCCGGCAAGGGGGTCCGGCCTCGCCCGCCGTCCGGGCCGCCGGGGTGCTCGCCGTGCGCGGGCGCAGGCTGGTGGGACTCGCGGCCATCCTGGTCATCTGGCAGGTCGGCGCCTCGCGCGGATGGCTGGGCGCGAACACTCCCCCGCCCACCCGCGTCTGGAGCGCGGCCGTCGAACTGATCTCCACCGGGGAGTTGCAGCACCACCTGGGGGCCTCCCTGGTACGGGTGGCCAAGGGGCTGGCGATCGGGTTGACCGCCGGTCTCGTGCTCGGGCTGATGGCGGGCCTGGTACGCCTCTTCGAAGACCTCATCGACGCGCCCATCCAGGCCCTGCGCATGCTCCCGCACCTGGCCCTGGTGCCGGTCTTCATCATCTGGTTCGGCATCGGGGAGACCGCCAAGGTCGCCCTGATCACGATCGGCCCGATCTTCCCGCTGTACATCAACGTCTTCCACGGCATCAAAGGTCTGGACGACCGGCTCATCGAGTCCGCCAGATCCTGCGGCGTCAACGGCCTGGCGCTGATCCGCCGGGTCATCCTGCCCGGCGCGCTGCCGCAGATTTTGGTCGGCCTGCGCCAGGCGCTCGGCATCGGCTGGCTGAGCCTGGTGGTCGCCGAGCAGACCGCGACCACCTCGGGGATCGGGTTCCTGGTCACCGACGCCAAGGAGTTCCTGCGCACCGACGTCGTGTTCGTCGTCCTGGCGGTGTACGCGCTGCTCGGGCTGGCCACGGACCTGCTGGTACGCGCCCTCGAACGGTACGCCCTCGCCTGGCGGCGCGGGTACACGGCGAAATGAGCGACATGACCGCGATCAGTACCCCTGCCGAGACCATCCAGGGCGTGCGCGTCCGCGGCCTGCGGCGGGCCTTCGGCGGCCGGGTCGTCCTCGACGACGTCGATCTCGACATCGCCCCCGGCGAGTTCGTCGCCCTGCTCGGCGCCAGCGGCTCCGGCAAGAGCACCCTGCTGCGCGCGGTCGGCAGGCTGGACCGCCAGGCGGAGGGCGAGCTGCGCGTCCCCGAGCAGCGGGCGATCGTCTTCCAGGAGCACCGGCTGCTGCCCTGGTCGCAGGTGTGGCGAAACGTCACGCTCGGCCTCACCGGCCCGGACCTGCGCCGGCAGGCGCTGCACGCGCTGACCGAGGTCGGCCTGGCGGCCCGCGCCGACGCCTGGCCGACCACGCTGTCCGGCGGCGAGTCCCAGCGGGTGGCCCTGGCCAGGGCGCTCGTCCGCACGCCTGAGCTGCTGTTGCTGGACGAGCCGTTCGGCGCGCTGGACGCGCTCACCCGCCTCAAGGCGCAGGCGCTGGTCGCCCGGCTGTGGAGCAGGCACCGTCCCGCCGTACTGCTGGTGACCCACGACGTGGAGGAGGCCCTGCTGCTCGCCGACCGCGCGTTGCTGCTGGAGGACGGGAAGATCGCGCGGGAGATCATCGTGGACATCCCCCGGCCCCGCTCACTGGACCACCCCCGATTCGCCACGCTGCGCCGCCGGCTGCTGGTCGGCCTCGGCGTCGATCCCGACCTCAGCCGCGCAGAGCACACCCAGGAGCCGTCGTGACCGTGACCACCATCCCCGTGGACTCCCTCGAACTGACCGCCGACGTGCTCGTCATCGGCGGCGGACCCGCCGCCGCGTGGGCCGCCTTCAAGGCCGCGCAGGCGGGCGCGGACGTCGTACTCGCCGACAAGGGCTACTGCGGCACCAGCGGCGCGACCGCCTCGGCGGGCACCGGGATCTGGTACGTGCCGCCGCACCCCGCCGAGCGGGAGAAGGCCATGGCCTCAAGGGAGGCGCTCGGCGGCTACCTCGCCGACCGGCGCTGGATGACCCGCGTGCTCGACCAGACCTACGACGGCGTCAACGAGCTGGCCGAGGCCGGCCGCTACCCCTTCCCGCCGGACGGCCGGGGCGGCCAGTTGCGGCGCGGGGTGCAGGGCCCGGAGTACATGCGCAGGATGCGGATCCTGCTGCGCCGGGCCGGGGTGCGCATCCTGGACCACAGCCCGGCCGTCGAGCTGCTGCTGGACGCGGCCGGGGCCGTCGCGGGCGCGGCCGGGCACCAGCGCAGGCACGACCGCCCCTACCGGGTCCGCGCGGGGGCGGTGGTCCTGGCCACCGGCGGCTGCGCCTTCCTGAGCCGGGCGCTCGGGTGCGACGTCAACACCGGCGACGGGGCGCTGATGGCGGCCGAGGCGGGCGCGGACCTGTCCGGCATGGAGTTCTCCAACGCGTACGCGATCGCGCCGGAGTTCTCCTCCGTGACCAAGACCGCCTACTACTCCTTCGCCACGTTCTACCGCGAGGACGACACCGTGCTGGAGGGCGCGGGCAGTCAGAAGGGCCGCTCGGTGATCGCCCGCACGCTGCTGTCGGAGAAGGTCTACTGCCGCATCGACCGAATCGACGAGGCGGGCAGGCAGGCCATGCGGCTCGGCCAGCCGAACTTCTTCCTGCCCTTCGACCGGATGGGCATCGACCCCTTCACCCAGCGGTTCCCGGTGACGCTGCTGCTCGAGGGCACCGTGCGCGGCACCGGCGGCATCCGGATCATCGGCGACGACTGCGCCACCTCGGTGCCCGGCCTGTACGTCGCGGGCGACGCCGCGACCCGCGAACTGGTCTGCGGCGGCTTCACCGGCGGCGGCAGCCACAACGCGGCCTGGGCGATCTCCTCGGGGACCTGGGCGGGCCGGGCCGCCGCCGGGCACGCCGCCGCGCTCGGCCGGCACGCCGGACGCCGGGCGCTGACCCCCGCGGGCGGTGCCGGGCTGCGGCCGGGGGCACGGCCGGGCCGCCCGGAGGAGTACCACGACGTCGTGGCGGCGGTCCAGGCCGAGGTGCACCCGTACGAGAAGAACTACCTGCGGCACGCCGACCGGCTCGCCCCCGCGCTGGCGCGGCTGCACGACACCTGGGCGGGCCTGCGCGCCTCGCTGCGGGGCGTGGGCGGGGACGCCGTCCAGGCCAGGCAGGCGGCGGCGATGGCCGCGCACGCCCGCTGGATGTACACCGCCGCCCTGGCCAGGCAGGAGAGCCGCGGCATGCACAAGCGGGAGGACCGCCCGGATCAGGACGCCGCGCTGCGGCACCGGCTGCTGGTGTCGGGCCTGGACGAGATCACCGTGCGCCCCGACCCGGTCGCGCCGGTCGGGCCACTGGAACACGCCGGATCCCTGCGGGCGGCGTCATGATCGAGATCGTCTCGCGGGAGCGCTGCATCGGCTGCGACCGCTGCGTGGAGGTCTGCCCGACCAACGTCTTCGACACAGGACCCGGCGGCGTCCCGCTGATCGCCCGGCAGGGCGACTGCCAGACGTGCTTCATGTGCGAGGCGTACTGCCCGGTCGACGCCCTGTTCGTGGCGCCCCAACCGGCCCCGGTCGGGCCGGGGTCGCCGCTCCGCGACGAGGAGCACGTCACCCGGTCCGGGCTGCTGGGCGGCTACCGCAGGCAGATCGGCTGGGGGCACGGCCGTACGCCGGGCGCGCTACACGCCGTCGGACCGGAACTGCCCCGCACCCCGCCCCCGCGCGCGCAGACCCCCGTCGAAACCATGATGCGAACACCCGAGGAGCACTCATGATCGGCCGCCGATCATTCGCACTGCTGCTGACCGCCGCGCTCGCGCTGCCCGCCCTCTCCGCCTGCGGCGCGGACGGCGCGTCCGGTGACACGGCCAAGTCGTACCCGCTGCGGATCGGCGTGATCGGCACCGGCAACAAGCTGACCGGCGTGATCGGTTACCTCAACGACGAGAAGCGGCTGCTGCCGCTGCTGGCCCCGGCCGGGGTGAGCGAGGTGAAGTCCTTCTCCTTCCCCAACGGCCCCGACCTCAACCAGGCCCTGCTGGCGGGCGAACTCGACATCGCCCTGTACGGCGACACGCCCGCCCTGGTCGCGCGCGGCGCGGGTCAGCCCACCCGGCTCATCGCGCAGAACACCGTGGGCATCGACGCGGGCGTACTGGCCAAGAAGCAGGGCGGCCCGGCCGGGCTGGCGGACCTGGCGGGCAAGCGGGTCGCCACCCAGAAGGGCTCCTACATCCACCGCTACCTGCTCGGCGCGCTGGCCGAGGCCGGGATCAGGCCCCGGGAGATCGTGCACATCTACAACAGCGACATCGAGGCCGCCCTGGAACGCGGCGACGTGGACGCCGCCGCCGTCCCCGCGGCCAACATGGAGGCGCTGCGGCTCAAGGGCTACCCGCTGATCGACATCGCCTCCCGGGACCATCCCGCCTACCTGGGGTCGAGCGCGACCGTGGTGCCGGAGTCCTTCCTGGACGCGCGTCCCGGCTTCGTCAGGGTGTGGCAGGGCGCACAGCGGGAGGGGACCAGGCTCGCCAAACGCGACTGGGACCGCTACCTGGCCTTCGCCGCCAAGGTCGGCGGCTACCCGGCCGAGGTCACCAAGGCCACGACGCTGCGCGAGCAGCTTCCCGAGGAGCCCTTCACCCCGCAGGGGCTGCGCCTGCTGGAGAACACCAAGCGATTCCTGGTGGAGCAGAAGTTCATCAGGTCCGACTTCTCGATCGAGCAGTGGATCGCACCGGGAGCGCGCGGATGAGCGGGGCGGGCACGATCGTGCGCAAGGCGGACGTCTTGGTGCTGGGCGGCGGCCCGGCCGGGGCGTGGGCGGCGCTCGCGGCGGCCGAGGCGGGCGCGCGCGTGGTGCTGGCCGACAAGGGGTACTGCGGGACCAGCGGCGCGGCGGCCTCCGGCGGCAACAACCTCTGGTACGTGCCGCCCGATCCCGCCCTGCGCGAGGCCGCGATCGACGCGCGCGAGGCCATCGCGGGCGGGCTGACCGACCGCGGCTGGATGGCGCGGGTGCTGGAGGAGACCCGCCACCAGGTGGACCGGCTCGCGGGCTGGGGGTACCCGTTCCCGGTGGACGAGAGCGGCGTGGAACGGCGGGGCAGCCTGCAGGGGCCGGAGTACATGCGCAGGATGCGGCGCAAGGTCCACCGCGGCGGGGTGCTGATCCTGGACCACCATCCGGCGCTGGAACTGCTCGCCGACGGCGACGGCGCGGTGCGGGGCGCGGCCGGGGTCCGCCGCCAGGAGGACGGCAGACCGTGGGAGGTGTGGGCGGGCGCGGTCGTGCTGGCCACCGGCGGCTGCGCGTTCCTGTCCGGGGCCTTCGGCCTGAACGTCAACACCGGCGACGGGCACCTGATGGCGGCCGAACTGGGGGCGGAGCTGTCCGGCATGGAGTTCTCCAACGCCTACGCGCTGTCCCCGGCGTACGGAGCCCACACCAAGGGCCTGATGATGCAGTTCGCCCGCTACTTCGACGAGGAGGGCCGCGAGCTTCCGGCGGAGGGCCTCACCGCGGGCCGCCGCCGGATCGCCCGGCTGCTGGCCGACGGACGGCCGGTCTTCGCCCGGCTGGACGACGCCCCGGTGGAGCTGCGCGAGGCGATGCGCCAGGCGCAGCCGAACTACTTCCTGCCGCTGGACAAGGCGGGCATCGACCCGTTCACCCAGGCGTATCCGGTGCGGCTCGTGCTGGAGGGGACGGTACGCGGCACCGGCGGCCTGCGCGTCGCGGGCACGGACTGCGCGACCACCGTGCCCGGCCTGTACGCCGCGGGCGACGTGGCCACCCGCGAGCTGATCACCGGCAGCGTCAGCGGCGGCGGCAGCCACAACGGCGCCTGGGCCATCTCCTCGGGGACGTGGGCGGGGACGGCCGCCGCCGGTTTCGCGCTCACCGGGCGGCCCCGCCGCCCGAGGTCGTCCCCCGCGGGCCGGGCCGGGCTGCGCCCGGACGGCTCCCCCGGCCTCGCGGCGGCGGACGTGGTCAAGGCGGTCCAGGAGGAGGTCATGCCCCTGGAGCGGAACTACTTCCGCGAGGCGGACGGCCTGGTCCGCTCGCTCGCCGAGCTGGACGGGCTGTGGTCGGCGGTCTCGGCCGGGCTGACCGGCGAGGGGCGGGAGGCGATGCGGGCGCGGCAGGCCGCGGCGATGGTCGCGCACGGCCGCTGGATGTACCGGGCCGCCCTGGCCAGGGAGGAGTCGCGCGGCATGCACCAGCGCGTGGACCGCCCGGGAGCCGATCCGGGCCTCGCCCGCCGCATCCGCGTCGGCGGGCTGGACCGGGTCTGGACCGCGCCGGAGGAGGTGGCCGCGTGATCGAGGTGGTCAGTGGCGAGCGGTGCGTCACCTGCGACATCTGCGTGAAGGTCTGCCCGATGGACGTGTTCGACCTCGGCCCCGACGGGGTGCCGGTGATCGCCAGGCAGGACGACTGCCAGACGTGCTTCATGTGCGAGGCGCACTGCCCGGTGGACGCGCTGTACGTCGCGCCGTTCACCGGGCCGGTCCCGGCCGGTTCGAGGCACCGGGACGAGGCGGCGCTGCGCGCGAGCGGCGCGATGGGCGACTACCGGCGGCGCGTCGGCTGGGGGCACGGCCGGGTCCCGGGCAGCCGGCTGGACAAGAACCACGTGTTCACCGCCCGCCTGGCCGCCGCGCAGGGCGCCGGGGAGCCTGCCGCGCGCTAGGCTCCCCGGTGCCGTCCGTGGTCACTTGGTGAGCGGGGCCAGCTTCGGGTCGTTGGCGTACGCCTCGGCCGCGTTCATCTTGGTGACGATGACCGGCGGCAGCAGGTAGGCGGGGACGACCTTGGTGCCGTTGTCGTAGGAGTCGGTGTCGTTGATCTCCGGCTTGCCGCCCGTCTGCAGCGCCTTGACCATCTTCACCGTCTCGGCGACGAGCTTGCGGGTGTCCTTGTTGATCGTCGAGTACTGCTCGCCGGCCATGATGGACTTGACCGACTCGACCTCGGAGTCCTGGCCGGTGACGACCGGGATCGGCTTGCCCGCGCCCTTGACCGAGGTGATGATCGCCCGGGCCAGGGTGTCGTTGGGGGACAGCACGCCGTCCAGGGTCTTGCCGCCGTTGTAGGTGGAGGTCAGCAGCGAGTCCATGCGCTGCTGCGCGCCCTCGGCCTTCCAGCCCTGGATGGCGGTCTGCTTGACCTCCTGCTGGCCGGAGCCGACCACGACGTCGCCCGTGTCGATGAGCGGCTTGAGGACGTCCATCGCGCCGTTGAAGAACACACCGGAGTTGTTGTCGTCGGGGGAGCCGGAGAACAGCTCGACCGTCCAGGGGCCCTTGGGCTTCTTGTCCTTCATGCCGTCCAGCAGGGCCTGGCCCTGGAGCTGGCCGACCTTGAAGTTGTCGAACGCGATGTAGTAGTCGACGTCAGGGGTGTTGGTGATGAGCCGGTCGTAGGCGATGACCGTCGCGCCGGACTGCTTGGCCTGCGCCACCTGGGTGGAGAGCTGCGCGGCGTCGGTCGCGCCGATGACGATCACCTTGGCGCCCTTGGTGACCATGGCGGAGATCTGCGCCTGCTGGTCGGAGACGGTGGCCGAGGCGCCCGCGTACTGGACGTCGGCCTTGAACCCGGCCGTCTTCAGCTCGTTGGTGAACAGGTCACCGGCGAGCACCCAGTTCTCCGAGGTCTTCGACGGCAGCGCGACACCGATCAGCGAGTCGGCCGGGAAGCCCGCGGCGGGGCTCGCGGCGGTGTCGCCGCCGGTAGCGGTGGCGCCTTGACGCTCGGACGCGCACGCGGCGCTCAGGGCGAGCATCGCCACGGCACCGGCCGCCGCGATGCTCCTGGTGAGAAATTTCCGCATTTCTGGGACGGACCCTTCCTGATTGTGATGGGCAGCGATGCGAGCGCACGGGGGCGTCTGCCGTCGCCGGTGGCGGTCAGCCGGCGATCCGGGCCTTGTCGGGCGCGGTGGCCGGACCGGAGTTCGCGGGAGGGGGCGCCGAGCCGTCCCCGCGGAGCCGGCGCGACAGCGATCCGATGATCGAGAAGCGCCCCTGTTTCTTGTTGTAGACGTCGAGCGCGACGGCCAGCAGCAGCACCAGCCCCTTGATCATCTGAACCTTGTCGATGCCGACGCCCTCAAGCTGCAGGCCGTTGTTCAGCAGGGCCATCACCAGGCCGCCGACGATCGACCCGCTGATCGTGCCGAGCCCGCCGGACACCGCCGCGCCGCCGATGAAGACGGCCGCGATGGCGTCGAGTTCCCAGTTCAGCCCGTCCTGGGGGCCGGAGGCGGCGGACCGCGCCACGAAGATCATGCCGGCCAGCGCGGCCAGCACGGACATGTTCAGCATGACCATGAAGTTGACCCGCTTGAGCTTCACTCCGGAAAGCTCCGCGGCGCGCGCGTTGCCGCCGACGGCGTAGATGTGGCGGCCCCCGACGGTGTTGCGGGTGTAGAAGGAGTACGCGAGCACCAGCGCGATCAGGATGATGCCGGAGATCGGCAGGCTGGTGCCGACCCGGCCGCCCGCGAAGCGCAGGGTGGCGAAGACGATGACGCCCACCATCACGGCGAGCCGCAGCGCCGAGATCCACATCGGGGCGGCGTCGGCGTTCATCTCGCGCCGGGTCCGCCGGGCCTTCCACTCCCGCCACACCACGCCCACGCAGGCGGCCAGGCCGAGCAGCAGCGTCAGGTTGTTGTAGCCGGTGTCCGGGCCCACCTCGGGCAGGAAGCCCGCGCCGATCTGCCGGAAGCCGGTGGGGACCGGCACCGTGTCGGCGTTGCCGATGTACTGGTTGCCGCCGCGGAACAGCAGCATCCCCGCCAGCGTCACGATGAACGCGGGAACCCCCACGTAGGCGACCCAGAAGCCCTGCCAGGCGCCGATCAGCGCGCCGACGACCAGGCCCAGCACGATGGCCAGCGGCCACGGGATCGCGAACTCCTGCATCGCCTTGGCGACCACGATGCCGGTGAAGGCGGCGATCGAGCCGACCGAGAGGTCGATGTGCCCGGCGACGATCACCATCAGCATGCCGATGGCCAGGATCAGGATGTAGGAGTACTGGGCGGCCACCGCGATGAGGTTGCCGGAGGTCAGCGTCAGGCCGTCGGTCCAGATCTGGAAGAGCAGCACGATCGCCACCAGGGTGAAGATCATGCCGAACTGCCTGGCGTTGGAGGTCGTGCCCCCGAAGAGGTTCTTCTGCAGGTCTTTGATTCGGCTCATGGCGTCGGCGTCTTCTTGGTAGAGGTCATCTGCTTCATGAGGAGTTCGGGGTCGGCGTCCCGGCGCGGCACGTCTCCGGTGATGGTTCCCTCGAACACGGTGTAGATGCGGTCGCACAGGCCGATCAGCTCGGGCAGTTCGGAGGAGATGACGATGACGCCCTTGCCCTGGTCGGCCAGCTTCTGGATGATCCCGTAGATCTCGTACTTGGCGCCGACGTCGATGCCGCGCGTCGGCTCGTCGAGGATGAGCAGGTCGGGGTCGGTGAACATCCACTTCGCCAGCACGACCTTCTGCTGGTTGCCGCCGGACAGCTTGGTGACGCCCTCGTCCACACCGGGCGTCTTGATCCGCAGGCTCTCGCGGTACTCCTCGGCGACGCGGTGTTCACGGACCGCGTCGATGACCCCGTGACTGGAGATCTTCGACGGCTTGGCGGACACCATGGAGGTCTTGATGTCGTCGAGCAGGTTGAGGCCGATCGCCTTGCGGTCCTCGCTGACGTACGCGAGACCGTGCCGGATGGCCTCGGCCACGGAGCGGAGCTGGATCTCCCTGCCGTCCTTGAAGACGCGGCCGGACAGGTGGACGCCGTAGGAGCGGCCGAACAGGCTCATCGCCAGCTCGGTCCGCCCGGCGCCCATCAGCCCGGCGAAGCCGACGATCTCCCCGCGCCGCACGGTGAAGCCGGAACCCTTGCACACCAGCCGGTCGGCGGAGATGGGGTGGCGTACCGTCCAGTCGCGGACCTCGAAGAACACCTCTCCGATGTGCGGGGTGTGCTCGGGGAAGCGGCTGCTCAGCTCGCGGCCGACCATGCCGCGCACGATGCGGTCCTCGTTGACGCCGTCCGCGCCGACGTCCAGACTCTCGATCGTCCGGCCGTCGCGCAGGATCGTGATGGAGTCGGCGACCGCCGCGATCTCGTTGAGCTTGTGCGAGATGATGATCGAGGTGATGCCGCGGTCCCGGAAGCCGCGGAGCAGGTCCAGCAGGTGCTGCGAGTCGGCCTCGTTGAGCGCCGCGGTGGGCTCGTCCAGGATGAGCAGCTTCACGTCCTTCGCGAACGCCTTGGCGATCTCCACCAGCTGCTGCTTGCCGACGCCGATGTCCTTGATCAGGGTGTCCGGGTCCTCCTGGAGGCCGACCAGCTCCATCAGCTCCAGCGCCCGGCGCTGGGCGGCCTTCCAGTCGATCGCGCCCCGCCTGCGCGGCTCGTTGCCGAGGAAGATGTTCTCGGTGATCGACATGCCGGGCACCAGGGCCAGCTCCTGGTGGATGATCACGATGCCCGCCTGCTCGCTGGCCCGGATGCCGCCGAAGCGGACCTCCTCCCCCCGGTAGAGGATGCCGCCAGAGTAGGTGCCGTGCGGATGGACGCCACTGAGCACCTTCATCAGCGTGGACTTGCCCGCGCCGTTCTCGCCGCAGATGGCGTGGATCTCCCCCGCCCTGACCGCGAGGTTGACATCGGCGAGGGCCGTCACGCCCGGGAACGTCTTGGTGATCGACCGCATCTCAAGGAGCACCGGGGCGTCGGTCATGGCCGCGGCCCCGTCGCTCCCGGGCCGCGGCGACGGCGCGAATGCGGTCCTCGGGGGGTGCGGCATGTCGTTGACATCAACTCGCCTCCGATGACCTCTCCATGGACCCGCCCGCCGCGGCCGGACCCGCGCCCTGCCACAACGGTCTGCATGTCCTGCGTGTTATACCTACGAAGACGGACCTTAAATCCATTTGATTTACTAAGTCAACGCCCGCTAGGGCAGAATGTTCCCCGCAGGCGACGAGCAGAGAGGACCTTGTGGGTGCGGCGCGCAGGTACAAACCTCCCCAAGGTAGGGCGATACAACCGAGCGGTCGTGCTGGACCAGATCCAGCTCGCCGACGGCATCAGCCGGGTGGAGATCGCCCACCACACCGGCCTCACTCCCCAGACCGTCTCCGGCATCGTGCGCCGGCTGCTGGATGAGGGCATCGTGCGCGAGGACGGCGCCAGCCGGGTCGCCAGCGGCGGCAAACCCCGCACCACCCTGCGGATCAACCCCGACGCGGGCAGCGCGGTCGGCCTGCACTTCGACCCGGTCGAGCTGACCTGCGCGGTGGTGGACCTGCTCGGCCGGCCGCTGGTCGTCAAACGCCGCCCGACGCCGCCGCACGCCTCCCCGCAGGACGTCGTGGCGGCGATGGCCGGGCTGACGGCGGAGGTGGTCGCCGAGGCCGACGTACCGCTCGACCGGGTGCTCGGCCTGGGCCTGGCCACCCCCGGCCCTATCGACCAGGACGACGGCACGGTCGTCGCCCCGCCCCAGCTCACCAACTGGACCCGGGTGCCGGTCAAGCGGATGCTGAGCGAGGCCACCGGCCTGGCGGTGACGATCGACAACGACGCCACCGCCGCCGCGGTCGGCGAGCGGTGGTCCGGCGCGGGCCGGGGCGTGCCCAACTTCGCGTACTTCTTCCTGGGCACCGGCATCGGCGGCGGGCTCATCCTGGACCACCAGGTCTACCGGGGCGGTTCGCTGAACGCCGGGGAGTTCGGGCACGTCTCGGTGCTGCCGGACGGCCCGGAGTGCTACTGCGGCAACCGGGGCTGCCTGGAACGGGTGGTCAACCCCACGGCGATCGTCGCCGAGGTCCACCGGCGGCTCGCCGCGCAGGGCGGCGGCGTGCTGGCCGAGCGGTTCAAGCGCGATCCGGCCCTGGTCGACCACGCCGCGATCCGGCTCGCCGCCGAGGCCGGCGACCCGCTCGCGGGCGCGGTCGTCGACCAGGCCGCCGAACGCGTCGCCTCGGTCGCGGTCAGCGTCGCCAACATCACCGACGTCGATCTCATCGTGCTGGGCGGGCACGGCAT
Organism: Spongiactinospora rosea; assembly: GCF_003315795.1. Lineage (GTDB taxonomy): Bacteria > Actinomycetota > Actinomycetes > Streptosporangiales > Streptosporangiaceae > Spongiactinospora > Spongiactinospora rosea. The sequence continues at coordinate 168,011 of NZ_QMEY01000017.1, read as the reverse complement.
CTCGCACGTCGAGAAGCGGTACGCCGACGCGGTCGCCACGGCCCTCGCCACCAGGCCGCTGTCCCGGCACATCCGGACGGTCGACGTCGCGCTCTCGCCGCTCGGCGCGGACGCCGCCGTCGTCGGCGGCGCGGCGCTCGTCCTGCACGCCACGTATTCGCCGCAACTGTCCGCGCTGCTCGCGGACTGATCAGATCGGGGATGGCCGATGGACCACCAAGCCGTGCTCGCCGTCGACATCGGCGGCACCAAGATCGCTGCCGGGCTGGTGGGCCCGGACGGCGTGGTGCGCGGGCACGCCGAGACCGCCACCCCGGCCACCGAGCCCCTGATCGGCGAGGCCCTGCGCACGCTGCTCACGTCGGTGACGGCGGGGGTGCGGCCGAGCGCGGTCGGGCTGGCCTCGGCCGGGCCGCTCGACCTGCGGCGCGGCACGGTCAGCCCGGTCAACATCCCGGCCTGGCGGGACTTCCCGCTGGTCGAACTGGCCGCCGCCATCGTGCCCGGCGTACCGGTCACTTTGGTGGGCGACGGCATCGCGGCGGCGGTGGGCGAGCACTGGCTCGGCGCGGGCCGCGGGTCGGCGTCGATGCTGGGGATCGTGGTCTCGACCGGTATCGGCGGCGGGCTCGTGCTCAACGGCGTGCCGTACCCGGGGCCGAGCGGCAACGCCGGTCACCTCGGGCACACCGTCGTCGATCCGGCGGGGCCGTCCTGCACCTGCGGGGCCGCGGGCTGCGTCGAGGCGCACGCCAGCGGCCCGTCCATGGTCCGCTGGGCCCGGCGGCACGGCTGGACCGGTACCGACGCCCGCCGCCTGGCCGCCGACGCCGGGCACGGCGACCCGATCGCCCTGGCCGCCTTCGACCAGGGCACCCAGGCGCTCGCCCGCGGCATCGTCGCCGCGGCCACCCTGTGCGACCTCGACCGCGTGGTGATCGGCGGCGGCGTCTCGGCGGCCGGTCCCCTGCTGTTCACGCCGCTGCGCCGGCACGTCGAGCGCTTCAGCACACTCGGCTTCGTACGCCGGCTGACCGTGGAACCGGCGGCCCTCGGCCGCCAGTCCGGCCTGCTCGGGGCCGCCCGCAGCGCCATGCTCGCCGACCCCGCCCCCGGCAGGCCGATCACCGCGTGAGCGCCTTCGCGCAGTACGGGCACTCGCCCCGGCGCCCGTAGTAGTAGGCAAGGGCGGCGAGCCCGAGCGCGCCGCCCCACAGCAGGAAGGACGGGATGGGCAGGGCGAAGGCCGGCCCAACGCGGTAGCCGTAGACGTCGATGGCCCAGCCCGCGGCGATGAGTTCGGGCAGGCCGCGTGCCCACGACAGGCCCACGGCCAGCATCGCGCACGCGGCCGGCCCGGCGCACACCACGGGCACGGCCACCGGGACGGGACGGCCGGCCAGGCCCACCACCCAGCGCGGCCAGACCTCGCCCCACCGGTGGACGAGCCCCGCGGTCAGCACCGAACCGGCGGCGCACATGCCGATCAGGATGAGTTCCATGCCCTTGGCCCCGGCCCCGCCGTTGGCGGTCGCAAGGTGCCGCAGGAACTCCATGGGCACGCCGAGCGGGATGTCCAGCACCCAGGCCAGCCGTACCAGGGCGTACCCCCAGGGCGCGGCGACGGCCGTGTACGTGAGCGCCCGGCGGTGGCGCACCAGCCACGCCTCGCCGCGCCCTGTGCGGCGGTCCGCCCGGCGGCCGCAGTGCGCGCACGCCGACCGGCTCGCCCGCTGGTAGGCCAGGGTGGCGGCGGCCCAGGCGAAGCCTCCTGCCATCAGGACGAGGAAGTTCACCGTCGGCCAGTCCATCTTGTCCAGGCTCAGGAAGATGAGCGGGAACAGCGCGAGGTGCAGTGCGCGGATCTCCGGGAGGACCAGCGCCAGGAGCACGGCGAGGCCCCAGCCGGACACCAGGAGGACCGGCCGTGGCCACCGGACCCGGCGGGCCATCGCCAGGGCGATGACCGCCCCCGCCGCGCCGAGCGTGGCCATGACCGGCCCGGCGACCTGCGGGGTCGCCCCGGCCAGCAGCCGCCCGTGCCCCTCCGCGTTGACGTCGGCCGCCCCGAAGGGGAACCCGCCGCCGCCCGCCGCCCAGAACACCCCGAGGGCGGCGTACACCACCGACCAGCCCAGTGCCGCGTACGCGGTCCAGACCGGCCACCCGCGCATGACCCGCTCGGGCCGTCGCCTCGTGATCGCCATGGCCCCAGCGTCCACCGGCGGGCGGCGCGGGCACCTCCCCCCTGACGGGGAGCCGGGTCCCCGCCCGGGGGGAGATCCCGCCCGGCGTCACTCGACCTGGCCGGTCTCCCAGGCCCAGGCGGCCAGCTCGATGCGGTTGCGCGCGCCGCGCTTGCGCTGGATGCTCTGCACGTGCGTCTTGACCGTGCTGGGCGCGATGAACATGGCCGCGGCGATCTCATCGTTGGACCTGCCGCGCGCCAGCAGCCGCAGCACCTCGGTCTCGCGCCCGGTCAGCGGCTCGCCCGCGACCGCCCCTTTGGGGAGGGGCTTGGTGAGGTGCCGCAGCAGCCTCACGGTGATCGACGGGCTGACCAGGGCGTCGCCCGCCACCGCGGCGCGCAGCGCCTCGACCAGCAGGGCGGGGCCGCTGTGCTTGAGCACGTAGCCGCAGGCGCCGTTGCGAAGCGCCCGGTAGACGTAGTCGTCGGTGTCGAAGGCGGTGAGGATCACCACCCGCAGGCCGTCGCCGACCAGCAGCCGGGTGGCCTCGATGCCGTCCAGGCGGGGCATCTCGATGTCGAGCAGAACGACGCCGGGGCGCAGCCGCCGGGCCGCCTCCACCGCCTCGGCACCGTCGGCCGCCTCTCCGGCCACCACGACGCCCTGGCTCTCCAGGATCATTCGCAGCCCCGTACGGACGATCTTCTGGTCGTCCGCGATGAGGACGGTCAGGTCCGGTTCAGCCATCGGGCAGCAGTGTATCCACCGGGATCTCGGCCAGGACCTGCCATCCGCCGCGCAGATGCGGCCCGGCGGCGAAGGTCCCGCCGAGGGATCTGACGCGCTCCTCCAGAGCGGGCAGGCCGAGCCGGGTGGAGGGCGTGCGGGGCGGGGCGCCCCGGCCGGGCCCGTTGACGACGCTCGTCACCACGTTCGGGCCGTCGCGGGAGACGGTCGCGCGTACGGACTCGGCGTCGGGCGCGTGCCGCCGTACGTTGGACAGCGCCTCGACCACGATCCTCGCGACGGTGGTGCTCACCCGGCGGGGCAGCCGGTCGGCCAGGTCCGGGTCCAGGGCGAGGGTGGCCGGAACGGTCCCCGCCGCGGCGAATCCCGCCACGATCCGGGGCAGCTCGCCGAGGCCGGGGGTGTCTGGTTCGTCTGGTTCGTCTCGTTCGTCTTGTGCGTCCAGGTCGTGCAAGGCGCGGACCGTGGCGCTCAGCGAGGTCAGGGCCCGCCGCCCGGTCGCCTCGATGTGCCGCAGCGCCTCCCGCTCACGGTCGCGCGCAACCTGGCCCACCTGGGCCTGGACGACCATCTCGCCGAGGTCGTGCGCGATGAAGTCGTGCAGGTCCCTGGCCAGCCGGAGCCGCTGGGCGCGCCGGGCGGCGGCCACCGATCGCACCCGCACCGAATCCAGCCAGCGCAGATGCGCGCCGATCGCCGCCGCCCCGGCCGGGCCCAGTGCCCAGAAGGCGCACAGGCCCACCGCCTCCAGGACGGACGAGGCCGGGACCACCCGCAGGATCAGCAGCGCGCCGGCCACCCCGCCCGCCAGGCCGACGCCCAGGGCCTGCCGTACCGGGGCGTCCCTGACCACGATGATCAGCACCAGGAGCAGCGCGAGAGTCTCCAGGTAGGCCCACGCCCCGGCCGCGGGCGGATCGGTGGTGAGACTCACCCCCGCCGAGAGCGGCGCGACCATGGCCAGGGCGGGCACGGCCCGGCGGCGTACGGGTGGCGCACCGAGTACGGCGGCGGCCGCCCCGCAGGCGACCAGCGCCGACCCGACGGCCGCGGGCCCGGCGTCCGGGGCGAAGAGCAGACCCGCGACCGCGCAGGCCAGCACTCCTCCACCGATCGCCACGGCCCGCACCCGCGTGGTCCACCGCACGCCACGAGCCTACGGCGACTGCGACCCGCTCCCCGAACGGGTCAAAGCCTCGCGTACCCCTGCTCGCACAAGCGCGGGCCGTGAGCCCCGCTTGTCATCGGCGTTGCCAGAGGGACGGGACGTTGGGCGGCTCCCAGCCGGTCAGGGCGGTGTGCGCCTGCAGGCACCGGTAGCCGGCGCCGTTATGGACCACCTGGTCACCAGGGGCGTAGGCGGTGCCGGGCGCCCAGGCACCCACGGGGCCCTGCGTCGGCGTCGGCGTCGGCGTCGGCGTGAACGCCGGGGTCACGGTCGGCGTGGGGGTGGGAGTGGGCCGGGGGCCGCCAGGGCCGACCTGAAGGTCCACGCAGTTGTAGAAGGCCATCGCGGTGTCGGCGATGTTCCAGACCGCGCGCAACTTGATCCGCCCGGTGTGACCGCCGAGGTTCACCGTGTGGGTCACCCTGGTCCCGGGTTGCCTGCCGTGGTCGTTGAACACCGCGACCCGAGTGTCCCCGATGAAGTACTCCCAGGTGCTGGTGGAGTGGTCGGCCGTGATGATCCACTTGAAGTCCACGGTGTCGCCGACATTGGCGACGGGCCACGCCTTGGAGTCATCGTCGAGCGGCGCCCAGCGCCCGTCACCGCCACTGCAGTTGCGCTGCCCCTTGAGACCTTCGACGGCGTCCGGCTCCCAGATGATGTCGCCGCAGTTGTCGACCTTCCCGGCCGCGCAGTTGGCCTGACGGCTGGGCGGGTCGGAGATGAAGCCGTGCGCAGAAGCGGGGGGTGCCACGAACACCATCGCACCCACGGCGACGAGCACCGCGGCCACGAACGTGATCAGTTTTCGCATGTCACGCATCCTTCTGGCTGGAGGGTGCCCCCAAAGCTAAAGGAAAGTTTCTTAACTAGAAAAGGTTAAACAGGTACTCCCACCGTGGTATCGGGCACCCCTCCTCGAAGCCACCCAGCCGACCCGCCCGTCATGACCTCACGACCAGCACACCCGGCACAGATCGCACCCCGCGGGGCGGTGGAACTTCTCCGTGGCATGAACTGGCCGACCTGGGCAATGTCCCGATTTGAACGCCCCCATTCACCCCACCCGACGACACGCCACCCGGGCAACACCCCCACCGCCCCGACGCCGCAACCCACCCGGACCCGAGGAAACCTCTTTCCAGCACCTCGTGTTATGGGCCCCCATCTCCGGCCACTCCCGGAAGGCGTGCCGCGCACCTGGGCGCATGCGAGAGCGTGCGGCGAATGGCGGATCTCGTGGGCGAAGCCAGAGTCAGGCGTGCTCGCGCGGTTCCTGGCACATGCCAAGGGCACGACTCCACAAGATCCACCGCTGCCCGGGGCCCCACCCGCTTCCCAGCCCGGACACCAGGATGGACGACGATGGGCAGCCGAACGTTGCTGCCGCCTGGGCGGCGTCCCACCGAGCAGACAACGAGAACGCACGAGCCAGACATCACGCAGCTCAGCCACCCCGGCGCGTGGGGATGGCGTCCCGTCGAGTGGTGTAAATGGGAACGTTCAAATCGGACATCCCGCAGATCGGTCACTCAGGCCGCAGGAAAATTCCACCACTCCGCGGGACGCGACACCGGGTCGGCCAGTCCATGCCACGGAGAGATCCCACCACTCCGCGGGGCGCGATCCGCGCGGGAGAGGCCCACCACTGCGCGGGTGCGATCGTCGCCCGTGGCGGCCAGGGGATACGGCACATGGCAAGCCCCGCGTCGGGCGAAGCCCGAGCAGGGAAGATCGTCCGAGCGACGGCGAGGGCCACGCTTTGGACCGCGCATGAGCGGGTGCCCGCCGAAGGCAGGGATCGGAGGGATGACGGGCAAGGGCACGCGCTCGGGAAGCCAGGGGTGGAAAGAGGGGGCGGCGAGTGGGGTGTGCGGGGGTTAGAGGAGGTCGGTGAGGAGGGCGGCGAACTCTTCCGGGGTGAGGATGTGGATGCCGAGGGATTCGGCCTTGGTTCGTTTGGAGCCGGCCTTGGCTCCCGCCACCAGTAGGTCGGTGCGGGCGGAGACGCTGGAGGAGGCGCGGCCGCCGGCTCGTTCGATGAGTTCGTTCATCTGGTTGCGGGAGAACGTCTCCAGTGGGCCGCTCATCGCGCCTGTGACGACGACCGACTTGCCCGACAGTGGCAGGTCCGGGGAGGTGACCGCCTCCGGCGCATCTTCCGCCGGGCGGGGGGTGACACCAGGCTCGGTCATGTTGACCCCGGCCGCGACCAGCTTGTCGATGACCGGGCCCAGCTCGGCCAGCTCCGCCACCACGACGGGGGCCTTTTCCGGGCCCATGCCCTCCACGGCCTGGATGGCCTCGGCGTCGGCGGCGCGGATGGCCTCCATCGAGCCGAAGTGGCGGGCCATCCGCCGGCTCATCGAGCGGCCGGTGCCGCGGACTCCGAGCGCGCACAGCACCCGGCTGAGCGGGCGGCCCTTGGCCTCCTCGATGGCGGCCAGCAGGTTGGTGGTGCTGACCTCGCCCATCCGCTCCAGGCCGAGCACCTGGTCGGCGGTGAGGTAGAACAGGTCGGCGAAGTCGGCGATCAGCTCCGCCTCCAGCAACTGCAGGATGCGGTTTTCGCCCAGGCCCGCGATGTCGAGCTGGTCGCGGCCGACCGCGTAGCTGACGGAGGTGATCACCCGGCAGGCCCGGCCGCGGACGCAGCGCCACCGCTCCTGGGAGGCGTCGATCGCGTCGCCGCAGGACGGGCAGACCTCCGGGATCTCGATCGGGCGCTCCTGCCCGGTGCGCAGGTGGACGACCGGGGCCTCGACCCGGGGGATCACGTCGCCCGCCTTGTAGACGACCACGCTGTCGCCCAGCATCAGGCCGCGGCGCGTGATGTCGGCGACGTTGTGCAGGGTCGCGTACGTGACGATGCTGCCGTCGAGCTCGACCGGTTCGAGCACGGCCCGGGGCGCGATGATGCCGGTGCGCCCGGTGTTCCACTCGACGGCGAGCAGTTTGGTGATCTTCTCCACCGCGGGCAGTTTGTAGGCGACCGCCCAGCGCGGGGCGCGCGAGCTGAACCCGGCCTGCACCTGGTCGGCGGCCAGGTCACAGCGGATCACGATGCCGTCGATCGCGAACGCCAGCCCGGCGCGGGCCGCGGCGATCTGCTCGACCCGCTCGTTGACCTGCTCAAGTGTGGTGGCGACGACACCGGCCACCGGCGTGACGGCGGTGGTCTGCACGCCCTGACCCGCGGCCCAGGCCATGACCGCGCTGTGCGGCATCTCGCGCAGCTCGGTGGCGAGCTCGGACTCGTCGCCGGGCGGGGGCAGCACGCCGTACGCGAAGAACGTCAGCTCGCAGACGTAGGGCCGGTCTTGCGCGCGCAGCGTGCCCGCCGCGGCGCTGCGCGGGTTGGCGAACGTCGTGCCGTCGTGGGCGCGGCGTTTGGCGCAGGCCGCCTCGAACTGCTCGGCGGTCATCATCACCTCGCCGCGCACCTCCACGGTGTGCGGCTCGGCCAGCTCTCCCGGCAGGCCCACGATGGTGCCGATCGCGTGCGAGACGTCTTCGCCCGCGCTGCCGTCGCCCCTGGTGACGAGCTGGGACAGGCGGCCGGTGCGGTAGCGGGCCGAGACGGCGAGCCCGTCGAGCTTGGGCTCGACGCTCCACGCCTCGACCGGCCGGCCCAGCCTGCGCTCCAGTGACGCGGCCCAGTCGGCGAGTTGTTCGGCGCCGAAGACGTTGTCGAGCGAGAGCATCGGGACCGTGTGCGGCACGTCGCCGACCACCGCGCCGCCCGCCACCTTGCCGGTCGGCGAGGTGGGCAGCGCCTGCCCAGGGTGAGACCGCTCGTAGGCGGCGATGCCGCGCACCAGCCGGTCGTAGGCGTCGTCGTCGAGCGCGGAGGTGCCGTCACGGTAGTAGGCCGCCGCGGCGTCGAGGGCGAGTTGCACCGCCTCGGCGTACGCGGTCTCGTCTGAGATCGCGGTGATCGCGGGCGCGTTGATCGCGTCGATCTCAGGCGCGGTGGTCACGGGCGCGGGGGCCGCGGGGGCCGTCGCGATGGCGTCGCTCATGATGTCATGATGTCGCAGCCCACTGACATTTTTCGCTCCCGCCGCCGCGCGCTGAGCTGGACGGTCGTCCCACGCGAGGGGAGAACGCCCCCCGCGGCGGGGCGGGGGCGCGATCAAGAGGCCGTGACCGGAATCGAACCGGCGTGTACCGCTTTGCAGGCGGGTCCCTCAACCACTCGGGCACACGGCCATGTGTGTGACACGCACCGGCGTTCAGCCGGTTCTTCGATTGCTCCATTCAACTCGCGGTGGGCTCATCATCGATTCTCGTGCCATCGTAAAGCGCCAAAGAATTGCATATCCGCGCAGCACGAAAATGCTCTCCGGCATACCAGGGAAACCCCATGACGACCATGAGGAGTCACCGCCGACAGGCGGCACGAAGAAAGGGGGAAGGGCGCGCGTCAGGCGCGACAACAGGACGAGAGGCCCAGATCGCAGGTGAAGCGGGCCACGGTGACCGCCGCCTCCCTGTTCATCATCTGACTCCTGCCGTCTCGTCCGTCCGGCGGCCCGGGGCCTGATGACCCGCCATGAACCACCGTTCTTTGCAGACACGATGCTAATCGCGATTATCCGCCACGTCAAACATTGGCGCGATATTCCTGGATTCCCGCGGGATCGATTAACCGGACAGGCCCGGCCCCCCTGGCAGATTCAAAGGGCCGGGCCTGTGCGGTGTTCGCCGCGGCCGGTTCAGCCGGGCGGCGTCACCAGAGCGGGATGTGCGGCGGCACCGGCGACACGGGCGACTGCGGCCGGGACCTGTTCGAGGCCGTGGCCGGGGGCTCCGGCGGTACGGCCGGGCAGCGCGTCCCGTGCGCGGGTGGCTTGAGCGAGATCAGATAGTCGTCGATCGCGCCCGTGGTGCAGTCGCTACGGCCGTAGATGCCGTGTCCCCAGCCCTCGTACGTGACGAACCGGGCCTCCTTCCCGATCTGGGCGGCGGCGTTGACCGCCCACCCGTAGCCGGTGGCCGGGTCGTGCAGCGCGTTGCCGAGCAGCAGCGGCGGCGTGCCGTTCACCCGCAGGCGGTGCTGCGGGTTGGGGACCGGGCCCGGCTCGCTCAGGCAGTACGCGAGGAGCGAGACGGCGGCCGGGCCGAATTCCATGTCCGGCGCGATGGCCTTGGAGCGGCGCAGGTGCCTCGCGTACTCCTTGTGATCGCGCACCGGCAGATGGAAGTCCTCGCAGAAGACCTGGTAGGGGACCTCCACCTCGTCCGGAGCCGTCCCCGCGTACCGCCGCCCGGGGGTGTCCGGCGCCAGGCGGGCCGCCGAGGCGGGCGGGCGCAGCACGCCTGTGTCGATGGCCACCAGGAGTTCGGCCAGATCGAACCACGCAGGTTCGTAGAAGGCCCCGAAGGCGATGCCGATCACGTCCATCCGGGTGAGCGGGTGATCGGGCTCGCCGGGGTACCTGAGTTCGCCGCGGTCGGCGCGGTCCAGCAGGTCCGCCCAGAACGCGCGCACGTCCCGGCCGCGCAGCGCGCACCGGCTCTCCCTGGCGCACCACTTGACGAACTCGTCGAAGGAGTCCTGGGCGGCCAGGGCCTCGGTGTAGAGGAAGGGAGCGGTGCCCAAGCTGTGGTCCATGTTGCTGTCCAGGGCGAGGGCGCGGACCCGGCCCGGGAACCGCTCGGCGTACATCTGGCCCATGAGGCTGCCGTAGGAGATGCCGTAGTAGGTCAGCTTGTCCTCGCCGAGCGCGGCGCGGATGGCGTCCATGTCGTGGGCCACGCTTCCGCTGTCCACGTGGTCGAACAGCGGGCCGGTGCGGGCCCGGCAGTCGGCACGCAGCCGCTTGCCGAAATCGCGCCAGGCGTCGAACTCGGCCTGGCTCCTGATGATCGAGTAGGGCGCCTGGGCCATGAGTTCGGCCGAGCAGACGACGGGCCGGCTCCTGGCCACGCCGCGCGGGTCGAAGCCCACGATGTCGAAGCGGCGGTTCAGCTCTGCGCTGAAGTAATCGTCGGCGCCGAGTGCGAAGTCGACGCCTGAGCCGCCCGGGCCGCCGGGGTCGATCAGCAACGAGCCGACCCTGGCCGCCGGGTCGGTGGCCTTGCGCCGGGCGAGCGCCAGGTCGATGGCGGGGCCGCCGGGGTTCTTCCAGTCCACGGGTACGGCGAGCGTGCCGCAGTCGGCCTCCGGGTCCTCCGGGCACGGTTGCCAGGCGATCGCAGGAGTGCCGGAGGGCGCGGCGGGAGCCGCCTGGGCGGGCGTGAGCGGGGATGACCCCACCAGCGCGACCAGGGCGGCGGCGAGCAACGGAACCGTTCTACGCACGTGATCTCCAATCACCGGCGTGGGTCCTTGATCTCGACGTCCAGATTCTCCGGTTCCCCGGCCGCCCGGGGCCATCGGTCGAAAGTACGGGCGGGCCTTCCTCCTCGCGTACCAGCGTTTCCTCTCCATGCGGGCGGCTTCCGGAGTACCGTGCGTCAAAGGCCCAGCACGACGGCCGGTACGGCGATGCCGGCCCCTCATCCGCAAGCATGAGCCGGGCGGACCGGCCCAAATGGCGTCCACTATTCCGCCGGGGCGCATCGTCCGCCGCGCACTCGCCGTACCATCGGAAGGCGGGGTGCGCGCCCCCGACTCGGGCACCTGGCGTCTGGTGGCGTCGCCCGTGACCCTCTGACCCCCATAGAGGAGACGTTCCGAGTGGCACGCATCGGTGACCGCGGTGATCTGCTGAAGTGCACGTTCTGCGGCAAGAGCCAAAAAGAGGTCCGCAAGCTCATCGCGGGTCCCGGCGGTGTCTACATATGCGATGAATGCGTGGAGCTCTGCAACGAGCTCATCGAGGAGGAGCTGGAGGAGACCACCGACGCCGGGCACCGTGACCTGCCCAAACCGCAGGAGATCAACGAGTTCCTGCAGGGTTATGTCGTGGGGCAGGAGAACGCCAGGAAGGCGCTGTCGGTCGCGGTCTACAACCACTACAAGCGCATCCGGGCGGGCGGCGTCCGGAGCCGCCGCGACTCCGCGCACGAGGAGCCGGTGGAGCTGGGCAAGTCCAACATCCTGCTCATCGGGCCGACCGGCTGCGGCAAGACCTACCTCGCCCAGACGCTGGCCAGGATGCTCGACGTGCCGTTCGCGATCGTCGACGCGACGGCGCTCACCGAGGCCGGTTACGTCGGCGAGGACGTCGAGAACATCCTGCTCAAGCTGATCCAGGCGGCCGACTTCGACGTCAAGAAGGCCGAGACGGGGATCATCTACATCGATGAGATCGACAAGATCGCCCGCAAGAGCGAGAATCCGTCGATCACCCGTGACGTCTCGGGTGAGGGCGTTCAGCAGGCGCTGCTGAAGATCCTGGAGGGCACCACCGCGTCGGTGCCGCCGCAGGGCGGGCGCAAGCACCCCAACCAGGAGTTCATCCAGATCGACACCACCAACGTGCTGTTCATCGTGGGCGGCGCGTTCGCCGGGCTGGACCGGATCATCGAGCAGCGCTCCGGGCACAAGGGCGCGGGGTTCGGCGCGACGCTGCGCTCCGGGCAGGACCGCGAGGCCGCCGACCCCTACGCGGGGGTCATGCCGGAGGACCTGCTGAAGTTCGGGCTGATCCCCGAGCTGGTCGGGCGGTTGCCCGTGGTCACCACGTTCCAGCCGCTGGACCGTACGGCGCTGACGCGGATCCTCACCGAGCCGCGCAACGCGCTGATCAAGCAGTTCCAGAAGCTCTTCGAGCTGGACGGCGTCGAGCTCGTCTTCGACGACGACGCCGTGGGGGCCATCGCCGACCAGGCCCTGCTGCGCCGCACCGGCGCGCGGGCCACCCGGGCGATCGTCGAGGAGGTCCTGCTCAACGTGATGTACGAGGTACCGAGCCGCGACGACGTGGCCCGCGTCGTGGTCACCCGCGACACCGTACTCGACAACGTCAACCCCACCCTGGTCCCCCGCGACCACCTCGGCCACAACCCGGAACGCCGCGACAAGTCCGCCTGACGGCACCCCACGGCCCCGGGCCGCCAACCAGCGACTCCCTGCGGCCAGGGGCCCGTGGCCCCGGCCGTAGGGCCCGTATGCGTGCGGCCGGGAACAAAGCTCAGAAGCCCGTGGCCACCGAGCCGTCCCTACGGGACAGGACCGGGGTCGGCAGCCCATGGCCACGGCCGTAGGGTTCGCCGGGGTACCGCCTGTCTGTGCGGCTCAGTGGAGGGCCGTGGGTGCTGGGGCGTCGGTGAGCAGGGTCAGCAGGGCGCCGCGGGTGGGAGCGGGGAGGGGACGGGGGGTGGATGGGGGAAGGCGGTCGAGTAGGGCCGCGAGGGAGGGGCGGGACAGGACGTCCTGGGGGGTGGTGAGGCAGGTGGTCGCCTCGGCCAGGGCGCGGAAGGCGTCGGGGTCGTGGGTCGCGGCGGCCTCCAGGCGGGCCATTTCGGGGTCGGGCCGGGGCGGTGGGGACTGGCCTTGGCGCAGCGCGGCCATTTCGGCGGCCCGGGCGCGGTCGGTGGCGATCTGGTCGGCGTAGTAGGGGCCGATCAGGCGTTCGGTGGCCTCCTCCCAGGCGGTCGCGAACCCCGTGCCGCCGAGCCCGCCCGGTGTACGGTCGCGTACCAGGTCGCGCAGGGCCTGGGCCTGGATGAGGCCGGTGGACAGGCCGCGGGCGGCGGTCGGGGCGGTGCAGGCGCTCGCGTCGCCGACGGCGGCGAAGCCGGTCGCCACCGGGCGGCCGGCCGACGTGAACCGCCGCCTGCGGTCCAGGACCCCGGCCATCGCCAGCACCCCGGTGACGGGCGTGCCCGCGCCCCAGTGGGCGTGCGCCGGGCAGGCGCGCAGCACCCTGGCGAAGCGCTCGGGGTCGCGCAGGTCCTTCAGTGGCGCGTCGCCCCGGCCGGCGACGAAGGTGACCGACCAGGTGTCGTGCCCGCCCGGGATCGTGAGCAGCGCGAACGTGCCCATCTGCGAGTACGGCGGCGCCATCCGCACCGGCTGCCGCGGCCCGGTGAAGTGGCGGGTGTAGTAGGCGAAGCCGTGCTCTGCGGCCTCGATGCGCGGCCCCACGGAGCCGAGCGCGGTCAGCCAGGCCGAAGACGGTGTGCCCCGGCCCATCGCGTCCACCACGAGGTCGGCGCGGATCTCCTCGCCGCCCGACGTACGGACCCCGGTGACGGCCGGGACGGCGGCGGGCGCGCCCAGCAGGCCGGTGACGCGGACGCCGCGACGTACCGTCACCCCGGCCCGCCGTGCCGCCGCGAGCGCGAGAGCCGACTCCAGCACCGCGCGCCTGACCGGCATGAACCGGAAGCGGTCATCGCCGGGCCGCCGCGCCTGGTCGGCGATGGTGGACGGCATCGGGTACAGCAGGTCGGCCCACGCGCACCCGGACTCCGTCAGCAGGTCGATGACCTCGGGCGACTCGCGCTCCGCGATCCGCCAGAACCCCGGCAGCACGTTGTGCGGCTGGCGGAACTGCGGCACGCCCCTGCGCTCCCAGGACTCCCAGGCCGCCCGGAGATCACCGGGCGGCTCGGCCCGGTCCGCCTCAAGGACGGTCACCTGGTGCCCGTCACGGCCCAGCAACAGGGCACAGGCGAGTCCGATCGGGCCCCCGCCGCAGATGACGATCGACGCCATGGCGTTCCGCCTCCCTTGTCCCCCAGGCCAAAGGTGACAGGGCGGAACGCGTCCGCGCCACGGGTTTTCCCGGCACGGGAGGGCGGGTCACTCCCCCATCTGCTGGATGCGGTCCTTGAACAGAGTGGTGGCGATGGACGCCCTGCGCGGCTGCCCCTTGAGGAACGCCTGCGCGAACTTCTTGGCCTGCTCGTAGGAGACCTTGCCGGGCAGCGGCGGCTCGTCCGGGTTGACGTCCACGTCGACCAGCGCGGGCCCGTCGAAGGCCAGGGCCTCGGCGACGGCCGATTCGACGTCGGCGGCCTTGGAGATCTTGGCACCGTAGCCGCGGCAGGAGCGCGCCCACCCGGAGAAGTCGGACCACGGCTCGGCGTACCGCACCCCGTGCTCGGGGTAGCCGAGCACCATCTGCTCCCACAGGATCTGCCCGAGGGAGTTGTTGTTGTTCACCACGACCTTGATCGGCAGCCGGTGCTGGGCGGCGGTCAGGAACTCGGCCATCAGCATCGCGAACCCGCCGTCGCCGATGTAGGCGATGACCTGGCGGCCCGGGAAGGCGTGCTGCATCGCGATGGCGTACGGCAGGCCGGGGGCCATGCTGGCGAGGTTGCCCGACAGGTAGAACTCCCGGCCGTCGCGCACCGTCCAGTGCCGCGCCGCCCAGGTGGCCACCGTGCCGCTGTCGCAGGTCAGGATGGCGTCGTCGGCGCAGAGCCGGTCGAGCACCGAGGCGAGGTACTGCGGCGCGACCGGGTCGCGGTCGGCGGTTTCGAGCGCGTGCATGTCGGCCCGCCAGGCCGCCATCTTGGCCTGATATTTCGCCAGATGGCGGGTGTCGCGCTTGCGATCGAGCAACGGCAGCAGCGCCCGTAGCCCCTCCTTGGCATCGCCGATCATCGGCACCTCGGTGGGCATCCGCGCCCCCGCCCGGACCGGGTCCGCTTCGAGCTGCACCACCCGGGTCGCGCCCGCCGGGGGCAGGTGCTGGGTGTAGGGGAAGTTGGTGCCGACCATGAACAGCACGTCCACGTCGTCCACCAGTTCCTCGCTCGGCCGGGTGCCGAGCAGGCCCAGCCCGCCCGTGGTGTACGGCGAGTCGTCGGGGATCACCGCCTTGCCGGGCAGCGTCTTGATCACCGGCGCGGACAGCGTCTCGGCCACCGCCAGGACCTCCTGCTTGGCGTGCAGCGCGCCCGCGCCGACCAGCAGCGCGGGGCGTTCGGCGGCGTTGAGCACGGCGGCCGCGCGCCGCAGGTCCTCCTCGCGGGGACGTCCTGGCGGCGGCAGGTACACCGGCGCGGTGTGCGGCGGGCGCGCAGGGGCCACGTGCTGCCACGGGTCGGCGTCCGCGTCGGCCACCTGGAGGTCGTTGGGCAGCGTCAGGTGGGCGACGCCGCGCCGCGCGTAGGCGTGCCGGACCGCGGCGTCCACCAGCGCGGGGAGCTGCACCGGATTGGTGACCAGCTCGTTGTACTCGGTCAGGTCGGCGAACAGCCGCTCCAGGTGGACCTCCTGCTGGTAGCCGGTGCCCAGCACGGAGGTCTCCTGCATGCCGGTGATCGCCAGCACCGGCACGTGGTCGAGCTTGGCGTCGTACAGGCCGTTCATCAGATGCAGCCCGTCGGGGCCGGAGGTGGCCAGGCACACGCCGATCCGGCCGGTGGCCTTGGCGTACCCGGTGGCCATGAACGCGGCGGCCTCCTCGTGGTGGACCAGCACGAACCGCACCTTGTCCCGGTGCCGCCTCAGGCCCTCCATGATGCCGTTGATGCCGTCGCCCGGGAGCCCGAACACGGTGTCGACGCCCCACTCGGCCAGCCGTTCGATGAGAGATTCCGCGAGAATTCGTGGCATTACGGGCCCGTACCCCACCATGCCGTTGTATGCGGTGGCCGCGCGAAAGGCCCGGCAAAGCCGGTCAGCCGGTCAGCTCGCCCAGTCCAGCAGGGGCTGGACGTGCTCGGGCGACCGCAGCGAACGCAACGCCTGGCGCTCCAACTGGCGGATGCGCTCGCGGGTGAGGCCCAGCCGTTCGCCGATCTCCTGGTAGGTGTGCGTCTTGCCGTCGTTCAGGCCATAGCGCAGGGTGACGATGAACGCCTCGCGCTCGGGAAGGGTGTCCACCAGGGCGCGCAGCTCCTCGGCGAGCGCCTGGTACTCCATCAGGTCCGACACGGGGACCACCTCGGTGTCGGCGATGAGGTCGCCGACCCTGGTGTCCTCGCCGTCGCCGATCGGGGTGTCCAGGCTGACGGTGTCGTGGCCGACCTGGCGTAGTTCCAGCAGCTCGGGCACGCTCATCCCGGCCGCCCTGGCGACCTCCTCGTCGGTGGGGTCGCGGTTCAGGCGGGTCAGCAGCTGGCGTTCCATCCGGTGGATCTTGGACAGCCGGTCCACGACGTGGACGGGGAGCCGTACGGTACGCGTCTTGTCGGCCAGGCCGCGCTCGATGGCCTGGCGTATCCACCACATCGCGTACGTGGAGAACTTGAACCCCTTGGCGTAGTCGAACTTCTCGACCGCCCGGATCAGGCCCAGGTTGCCCTCCTGGATCACGTCCAGCATGGGCCAGCCCCGGTGGGCGTACTTCTTGGCGGCCGACACCACCAGCCGCAGGTTCGCGCGGAGCATGTGGTCCTTGGCCGCCTCACCGTCCTTGGCCACGGCCGCCAGTGCGGCCCCGCGCTCCTCGTCCCCCGTGTCCCCCGCCTCCAGGAGGTGGTTCGCGTACAACCCCGCCTCGATGCGCCGGGAGATCTGCACCTCCTCCTCGGCGGTCAGCAGGGGGGTCCGGCCGATCTGCAACAGGTACTGCCCGAGCAGATCGGTCTCGTCGTACGGTTCATGCGGTTCGGCCCGGGCGCCGCCGTCCAGCCCGCGCATCATCCTCACCTCACTCGGTCGCGCCTACCGGGTGCGGCTACCCCGCGATCCGCGCCTCAGTCCAGCACAGGAGTCCCGCCGACAACACCGACGTGGAAGTGTCGGACCGCGATGTCATGATGGCTGCATACGCCCCGACCGGGAGGAGAGATCGTGGGGTTGCCCCCGGACGACGTCGTCGCCGCGGCCTTGCGCGCCGGGGACGAGACGATGTTCGCGGCGCTGCTGGACACCTGGTCGCGGGGGATGCTGCGGCTGGCCAGATCCTACGTGTCCACCAGCGACTCCGCCGAGGAGGTCGTGCAGGACACCTGGCTGGCGGTGATCCGCGGGATCGACGGGTTCGAGGGGCGGTCGTCGGTCAAGACGTGGGTCTACCGGATCCTGGTCAACACCGCCAAGAAGCGGGGCGCCAGGGAGAGCCGCACGGTGCCATGGAGCAGCGCGTTCGAGCGGGACGGAGATCCCCCGCTCGACGGCGTGGGCGCGGCCGACGGCCGCGCGCCCCTTCCCCCGGCCTGGAAGGACCTTCCTGCCGCCTGGTCGGTCCCCGAGGGCGAGATCCTGGCCTCGGAGGTCCGCGGCCGGATCGGGGCGGCGCTGGCCGAGCTGCCCGCCCGGCAGCGCAGCGTGATCACCCTGCGTGACCTGGAAGGATGCAGCTCAGAGGAGGTCTGCGCCATCCTGGACATCTCCCCGGCCAACCAGCGCGTGCTGCTCCACCGCGCCCGGACGGCGGTCCGCAAGCGGCTGGAAGATTACTTCGAGGCGATGAGACGCTAGACGCAACACGGCGGTAACGAATCGGGTCGGTTCCGGAACGTGAGACGGTAGTCGGAGATGAAGCGGTTCAGTCACAGAAGGGTGAGGCGGTCGTTGACGTGAAACGGTTAAGCTGCGCGGAGGTCGGCGAGCACGTCACCGCATACCTCGATGACGACCTCACCGACGACGCCAGGCGGGCCCTGGAGGACCACACCCGGGGCTGCGCGGACTGCACGCGCCACATCGCCCAGTTCCGCGCCACCATCGCCGCCCTGCGCGACCTCCCCGCCACCCCCCTCTCCCCCGCCACCCGCGACCGGCTGCTGACCGCCTTCCGCGCGGCGCGCCGCCGTTGACGGGTTCCTGCCCCGAAATTTGCCGCCTCCCTCTGTAACGCCGCGGGGTCTCGCGGGTCTGTAGATCCGTGACCACCGGCGAAGGGGGATGAGCATGGCGGCTCCTGTGATCGACGACGCGCCGCTCCACGACGCCTCCGACGTCGCGGATTTCGCGCGCCGCTGCTTCGACGGCGGCGACGGCGACGGCAGGGTCGGGGTAGAGCTGGAGTTCCTGGTCTACGACCGCGCGTCCGCGGATCTGCATGTGCCGATCCGGCGGGTGGCCGAGGCCTTGGGCTTACCACCGGGTGACAGTGTGCTGCCCGGCGGCTGCCGGGTCACCTTCGAGCCCGGCGGCCAGTTGGAGCTGTCCGGTCCGGCCGCTCCGCTGCACGCCGCGATCGAGCGCGTCGCGGCCGACGTCGCGCTGGCCCGGGCGGTGCTGGGCGCGGCCGGGCTGCGGCTCGCCGGCGTGGGCCTGGACCCGGTGCGCCGGGCCCACAGGCAGCTGCGCGAGCCGCGTTACGACGCGATGGCCGCGTTCTTCGGCGGGCCCTACGGCCCGCTGATGATGTGCAGCACCGCGTCCGTGCAGGTCAACCTGGATCTGGGTGAGCGGCCCGCGGTCCGCTGGGAGCGCGCGCACACGCTCGGGCCGGTGCTGACCGCCGCGTTCGCCAACTCCCCGCTCAGCGGCGGGCGGCCGTGCGGCTGGATGTCCGGCCGCCAGGCGGTGTGGGAGAACCTCGACAACACCCGCACCTCCCCGGTCCGTTCGGGCGGCGACCCGGTGGCGGCCTGGACCGACTACCTGCTGGCCGCCCGGGTGATGCTGCGCAGGGAGGGCGACCGGTTCCACCCGGTCGCCGACGGCTCGACGTTCGGCGACTGGCTGGCCGCGCCGGGCCCGCCGCCGACCGGGGCGGATCTGGCCTACCACGCGACCACGCTGTTCCCGCCGGTCCGCCCGCGGGGCTGGCTGGAGGTCCGCTACCTCGACGCCCAGCACCCCGACGACTGGCCGGTGTGCGTTGCGGTGACGCACGCGCTGATCACCGACGACCGGGCGGCCGACACCGCGCTCGCCGCGGCCGAGCCCTGCCGGTCGCAGTGGCGGCACGCCTCGCGGCACGGCATCGCCGACCCGCAGATCAGGCGGGCGGCCACGGAGTGCTTCGCGGCGGCGCTCGCCGCGCTCCCCCGGCTCGGCGCGCCCGCGGAGCTGACCGCGAAGGTCGCCCGGTTCGCCGAGCGCGTCGCCGCGGGCCGCTGTCCGGCCACCGACCTGCTCGAAGGCACGCAAGCGATGACGCAAGGGAACAGGAGCACATGGTGAGCAACCTTGACGCGGTGACCGACCTCGACGCCGACCGCCTCAAGGAGCGGATCGCGGCGCAGCTCCTCACGGTGCGCGACCGGTCGCTGGCCTACACCTCGGCCGAAGACGACGTGCTGCTGCGCCAGCACTCCACGCTGATGTCGCCGCTGGTCTGGGACCTCGCGCACATCGGCAACTACGAGGAGCTGTGGGTGCTTCGCGAGGCGGGCGGCATCACCCCGCTGCGCCCGGAGATCGACGACATCTACGACGCGTTCAAGCACCCCAGGAAGGACCGGCCGTCGCTGCCGATCCTCGGCCCCGACGAGGCCAGACGGTACATCGGCGGCGTCCGCGGGCGCACGCTCGACGTGCTCGACGCGCTCGACTTCACCGACCCCGACCCGCTGCGCCGGGCGGGGTTCGTGTTCGGCCTGGTGATCCAGCACGAGCACCAGCACGACGAGACGATGCTGGCCACCTTGCAGCTGTCCGGCCGTCCCGGCCTGGTCCGCGAGGGCGACCTGCCCGCCGCGCGCCCCGGGCGCGGCCCCGATGAGGTGCTGGTCCCCGCGGGCCCGTTCCAGATGGGCACCAGCACGCTGCCGTGGGCCTACGACAACGAGCGTCCCGCCCACCGGGTCGATCTTCCGGCCTACTGGATCGACCGGCTGCCGGTCGGCAACGCCGCCTACATCGCGTTCATCGAGGCGGGCGGCTACGACGACGAGCGCCTGTGGGACCCGGCGGGCTGGCGCTGGCGGACCGAGGGGGCGATCTCCGCGCCGCTGTTCTGGTCCAAGGAGGGCGACGGCTGGTGGCGGACCCGCTTCGGTCGCAGCGAGCCGGTGCCGCCGGATGAGCCGGTGCAGCACGTGAGCTGGTACGAAGCCGACGCCTACGCCCGCTGGGCGGGCAAGCGGCTGCCCACCGAGGCCGAGTGGGAGAAGGCCTGCGGCTGGGACCCGGCGACCGGCCGGGCGCGCAGATATCCCTGGGGCGACACCGAGCCGCACCCGGGGCTGGCCAACCTCGGGCACCGCGCGGCCCGGCCCGCCCCGCTCGGGGCCTTCCCCGGCGGGGCCAGCGCCTATGGGGTCGAGCAGATGATCGGCGAGGTGTGGGAGTGGACCGGCTCCTGCTTCACCGGCTATCCGGGGTTTCGCAGCTTCCCCTACCGCGAGTACAGCGAGGTGTTCTTCGGCCAGGACTACCGGGTGCTGCGCGGCGGGTCGTGGGCGGCCGACCCGGCGGCGGTCCGCACCACCTTCCGCAACTGGGACTATCCGATCAGGCGGCAGATCTTCACCGGGTTCCGCTGTGCCCGCACCGCCGCTCCCGGCGAGGCCCGCTAGATGTGCAGGCACGCGGCCTGGCTGGGGTCGCCGCGCAGCCCGGCCGTCCTGCTGGACGAGCCGGAACACGGCCTGGTCCGCCAGTCGTACGCGCCGCGGATGCAACGGCACGGCATGATCAACGCCGACGGGTTCGGCGTGGGCTGGTACGACCCGGTCTCCGGGGAGGCGGTGCGCTACCGCCGGTCGATCCCGATCTGGACCGACGCCAACCTCCCGGGCCTGGCCGGGGCGGCCCGCTCCGGCTGCCTGATCGCGGCGGTCAGGTCGGCGACCGTCGGCATGCCGATCGAGGAGAGCGCGACCGCGCCGTTCGCCGACGGGCGGCTGCTGCTCAGCCACAACGGCCGGGTGCGGGCCGAGGCCATTCGCTCGCTGGTCGATTCGGCCGAGAGCACGTGCGACGCGGCGTGGGTGGCCGCCGCGGTCTTCGCGCGGGTGCGCGGCGGCGCACCGCTCGGCGACGCCCTCGCCGAGGTCGTCACCCATGCCGGGACCAAAGATCCCGAAGCCCGGCTCAACCTGCTGGCCTGCGACGGCGCCACCGTCGCGGCCACCACGTGGGGCGACACGCTCCACGTGGACGACACGGGCGAGGACGGCGTGCTCGTGGCCAGCGAGCCGCTGTCCGACCGGCCGAGCTGGCGGCCCGTGCCCGACCGGCGTCTCGTCCTCGTGACGCCCGGCGGCGCGCGCATCGAGCCGCTGTGACCCACCGACCCAGGAGATCACGTGCGCGACACCATGCCCAACGTCCGGCTGACCGACCACCTCGACCCCGCCTACCTGCGTCAGGCCCTCGAAAACGACGTCCGCTCCGGCCTTACCTCGCGGCCGAAGTGGCTGCCGCCCAAGTGGTTCTACGACGCGGCGGGCAGCGACCTGTTCACCCGGATCACCAGGCTGCCGGAGTACTACCCGACGCGCCGGGAGCTGTCCATCCTGCGCGCGCACGCCACTGACGTCGCCGTGCGCAGCGGCGCGGACACTCTGGTCGAGCTGGGCTCGGGCACCAGCGAGAAGACCGTGCTGCTGCTCGACGCGCTCGCCGATCGCGGGTTGCGCGCCTATCTGCCGGTGGACGTCGACGCGGTGACGCTCGGCGAGGCCGCCGAGCGGGTGGCGGCCCGCTACCCCGGGATCGAGGTGCACGCCGTGTGCGCCGACTTCGAGCGCCATCTCGGGCTGCTGCCGCGTACCGGCCGGCGGATGGTCGCCTTCCTCGGCGGCACGATCGGCAATCTGGAGCCCGCCCCCCGCGAGGTGTTCCTGAAGGGCCTGCGCGACACGCTCGACCCCGGCGACTCACTGCTGCTGGGCGCCGACCTGGTCAAGGACACCGGGCGGCTGGTCGCCGCCTACGACGACCCGGCCGGGGTGACCGCCGAGTTCAACCGCAACGTGCTGCGCGTGATCAACCGGGAGCTGCGGGCCGACTTCGACCCTGACGCGTTCGAGCACGTCGCCCGGTACGACGAGGGCGACGACTGGATCGAGATGCGGCTGCGCGCCACCCGCGCGATGCGCGCCCACGTCGCCGACCTCGGCCTCGATGTCGCCTTCGCGGCGGGCGAGGAGATGCGGACCGAGATCAGCGCGAAGTTCCGCCCCGAGCCGCTGGCCGCGGAGCTGGAGGCGGCCGGTTTCACCCCCGCCGAGCTGTACACCGACCCCGCGGGCGACTTCGCCCTGCTGCTCGCCATGGCCTGAGTCCCGGCGGGCACGGCCAAGCCGATCCTGCCCGTCACCACGGGCCCACCCGGCGGCAGGCATCGGGCACAGGGCCGTCGGCTATCCGGGGTGGCCGACCGGACGCCGCCGCGACGGCGTCCCCGGCTCCGGGCGGAGGCCGAACCGCTGCCGGTAGGCCGATGGCGTCAGGCCGATCTCGCGCCGCATCACCGCACGGAGGTTGGCCGCCGTACCGAGCCCGCTGCCCCGCGCGACCAGGTCCAGCCGTGACTCGCCCAGCTCGATCAGCCGGCACGCCAGGGTGACCCGCTCCCCGGTGAGCCAGCTCAGCGGGGTGGTGCCCAGTTGCGCCTGGAAGCGGCGGTGCAGCGTGGCCGGGCTGACCGCCGCGCGCGCGGCCAGGTCGGTCACCGTGATCGGCGTGTCCAGGTGCTGCTGGGCCCAGGCCAGTACGGGGGCCAGCGATTCGTCCGGCATGTCGGGCACCGGCCGTTCCACGAACTGCCGCTGCCCGCCGTCCCGGTGCGCCGCGAAGACCAGCCGCCTGCTCACCACGTTGGCGATCTCGGCCCCGTGGTCGCGGCGCACGACGTGCAGCCCGAGGTCGAGCGCGGCCGCGCTGCCCGCGGCGGTGAGGATGTCGCCGTCGTCCACGAACAGCACGTCGGGCTCCAGCCGCACCTCGGGGAACCGCGCCCGGAAGACATCGGCCCACTGCCAGTGCGTGGTGGCCCGGCGTCCCGCGAGGACCCCGGCCTCGGCCAGGGTGAAGGTGCCGGTGCAGAAGCTGATCAGGCGCGTGCCCCGGGCGTGCGCCCGGCGGATGACCTCAAGTACGGCCGGCTGCCGGGGCGCGTCGGCGTCCGGCCGGTTCGGGACGATCAGCGTGTCCGCCGTCTCGGCCGCCTCCAGCCCGGCCACGCCGGTCATGGTGAAGAACCCGTCCCGCATCAACGTGCGCGGCGAGGGCGAGCAGAGCCTGAAGTCGTACAGGTCACGCCCGAGCTCGGGCCGGGGCAGCCCGAAGATCTCCGTCGCGCAGCCGAGCTCGAACGGGTTGGAGTTCTCGTCCACGACCAACACGATCCGATGCCGATCGCCTTGCGAGGATTCTTGCGCCATATGCTATTTCTAGCAGTTCCGCGGTGACCTGGGGAGACCCAGGATGGACCCATGAGCGACCTGCCCATTTCCCTCGGCGACGTCCTGGCCTCCTTCGAGGCCCTGTGGAGTCCGCGCATCGTCACGCGGGTCAACGACTACGACGTACGCGTCGCCAAGGTGGAGGGCGAGCACATCTGGCACGCCCACGACAACACCGACGAGTTCTTCCTGGTGCTCGACGGCCGCCTGCTCATCTCGCTGCGCGAGGCGACCGGTGAGCGCACGGTCACGCTGTCCCGGGGCGAGGTCTTCACCGTCCCGAAAGGCGTCGAGCACAAGCCGTCGGCCCCTGACGGCGCCAGGATCCTGATGTTCGAGCCGACCGGTACGCCGAGCACCGGCGACCGGCACGAGGAGATCCCCGCGCACATCGAGGTGACCACCGGGCATTGAGCCCGGATCCTGAAGTGCAGGTCGTCGAGAAAAGGCTCTGATGGGCGCGCTGCTCTACGGGTTCGTGATCCTCATCTGGGGTCTGACCTGGATCGCCATCAAGTACCAGCTCGGCGAGGTGCCGATGGCGGCGTCCATCTGCTACCGGTCGGCCGCCGCGGCGTTGCTGCTGTTCGCGTACCTGGCGCTGCGACGGCGGCGGCTGCGGTTCGGGCTGCGCGACCACGTGCGCATGGCGGCCATCGGCACGCTGATGTTCTCGGTCAACTACCTGTTCGTGTACGCCGCCGAACAGCACATCTCCTCCGGCCTGGTGGCCCTGGTCTTCGCCATGACCCTGCCGTTGAACGTGGTCAACTCCGCGATCTTCCTGCGCCGCCCGATCGGGCGCATGGTGGCGCTCGGCGCGGTGGTCGGCCTGGGCGGCATGGCGCTGGTCTTCTGGGCGGATCTGAGCGCCTTCGACCTCACCGGCGGGACGACCTTGGGCGTGGCGCAGGTGTTCGCCGGGGCCATGTGCTTCTCGCTGGGCAACGTCGTGTCCGACCGGGCGCAGGCCGCGGGGGTGCCGATCGTGCAGACCGAGGCGTACGGCCTGCTGTACGGCGCCGCCCTCCTCGCCGTCATCGCGGCCCTCACCACCGGGTTCGGCTTCGACCTGAGCGTTCCGTACGTCTCGTCGCTGGGCTATCTGGTCGTGTTCGGATCGGTCATCGGGTTCGGGCTCTACCTCACGATCATCGGCCGGATCGGCGCGCAGCGCGCGGGCTATGTGACCGTGCTCTTCCCGGTCGTCGCGCTGCTGGCGTCGACGATCCTGGAGGGGTACGTGTGGACGTGGTACGCGCTGGCCGGCACCGTACTGATCGTGGCGGGCAACGCCCTGATCAACACCCGCCCCGAAGTGCTCAAGAGCCTCCTGAGGCATCGCCGGGAGCCGCTGCGCAGGCGATGATCGTGGTGGTGAGGTCGCGCAGCGGGGTCAGGAGACGTACGTAGTCGGCGCCGTTGAGCGCGTACAGGCGCTGCGCGCCGATCCGCTGGACGGTGAGCAGGCCCGCGTCGCGAAGGATCTTCAGATGATGTGAGGTGGCGGGCTGGGACAGCCCCAGCCGGGCGGCGACATCGCCGACGCTGCGCGCGGTGCCGGACTCCAGCAGGAACACGATGATCTCCTGGCGCCGCTCGTCGCCCAGTGCGATGAACAGCGGCCGAGTCACGGTGAGCAGGCGCAGCACCTCGCCCGCCGGGCCCTCCCCAGGCATCAGGACCTCCCTGCGCTCAGTGCCTTGAGATCGGTGACGGGGAGCCCGCGGGCCGTGCCCTCCTCGATCCACTCTTCCAGCATCAGGCCCGTCTGCGCGCTGACCTTCGTGAAGTGCGTCCGCAGGTAGGCGGGCAGATCGAACGGGACGACCCTCGGCAGCACGCGCAGCGCGGCCCTGGCGAGCCAGGCGGGCACGCCGGACGGGGGCCGCCTGCCGTACCGTGCCGCGGTGATGGCGAGCGCTTCGCGAGAGGCCCCGGCCGCCAGCGCGTACCGGGTGGCCCGGATCGACCAGGTGGCGTTCTCCAGCGCGGCGATGAAGGGCATCATCCGTGCGGCGTCGAGGTCGCCACCGCCCGCCAGCCGTTCCGCCTTGGCGCGTACGCCACCCGCCCGCAGCGCGGCCACCACCTCCCGCACCCGTGCCTCGCCCCCATGGACCCCGAGCGTGGCCCCGGGCGGCACCCAGTAGGCGATGCCGGGCCGGGGCACCTCGACCGCCAGCGGCGCCTGGTACGCGAACACGGCCGGCGTCACCTGGACGATCTGCTCCCGTGGCCATACCTCCGCGAGAATCGCCACGTCCTGCCCGGACTGAGTGATCGTGACCACCGTGGCCGATCCGGTCGCGTCCCGCAGGTCCGCCATCCAGCGCCCGCTCAACGCGGTCGAATCGACGCACAGCCACACCATGTCCCACTTCCCGGGCACCGGCCGGGTCAGCACCTCATGCGGCACGAGCCGCTGCTCCACCGCCCCACCCCGCCCGAGCCGGTACACCGGCACCCCGCCTTCCCCCCACTTCTCCCGCCCGGGCTTCACCAGGTACCCCACCTGCGCTCCCCCAGCGGCCAACCACGCCCCGAACACCTGCCCAAGCGCCCCAGCGCCCACCACGAGTACCCTCATGCGGTCATCATACATCCAAATATTTAGATGCTTGTATCGGATGTGCCGGTACGGGGAGTACGGCATAGACGGTCTTCCCGTCCGGGCCGCAGGGGCCCTCCGAGTAGCGGTAGCCCCACTGGCAGGCCAGGTCGGCCACGATCCGCAGCCCACGACCACGGGTGGCGTCGGCGGGCACGTCACACTGTGGCCGGGGCGGGCGAAGTACGCGATCCCAGACCTCGATGAACAGAAGGTCCGCCAGGACCGTCAGGGTCAGCCTGATGAGGGCCCCCTCCTCCAGCAGGCGGCGGGGCCGGTCGCCGAGGCTGACCACTTCGAGCGCGTTCGTCACCAGCTCGGAGACGACGAGTTCGGCATCGAACAGGAAGTCCGGGTCCATGAAGCCCCACCCGCGAAGCGTCGCCGCGCAGTACGCCCGAGCGGGAGCCACCGCATCGGGCAGCGCGACCAGTTTGAGGGTTTCTGCCGGACTGTACTGGGTTTGAAGAATACTGCCGCTTATCCGGTCTACAGTCATAATGCGCCCCACTTTGCCATATACGCCGATAACTACTCGCCGAATTCCATTGCCACGTGAAATGCGAAACGAGTAGCCGCCCGCTCAGAATGCCGGTAACAATGCGTGCGGCGGGGAGGCTATGACGTGACGGTGGGTGACATACCGTGACGTCAAATCTATCACGTCGTCACAATTCAGCGCAGGGTGGCGACAAGTCGTCACACATTCTGTCGGGAGGAAACATGGGACGAGGCATCGAGCCCGGCGCGTCTGCACAAGCCCTGTTCGCGGCGGAGCTGGCCAGGCTGCGGCAAGAGTCCGGGCTGTCGCAGGTGGCGCTGGGTGTCCGCATCGGATGTCACCGAACGCTCATCTCCCATATCGAGCGGGGGACCAAGCGGCCGAAGCGTAATGTCGCCGAAGCACTCGACGTCGCCTTCGGGCTGACCAAGAAGCGGCATTTCACCGGAATCTACGAACGCATGATTCGCGAAATGGGCGCGATGGGATGGTTCGGCAGGTGGTTGAAGGTGGAGCCCCAGGCGCTTTCCCTCCGCTTCTGGGATCCGATGCTCGTACCGGGCATCCTCCAGACGGAGGCGTACGCCCGGGCGATCTTCTCGCGAGAGCCTGGCATTCCCCCGAGCGAAGTCGAAGTCCTGGTCACCCGGCGCATGGAGCGACGGGCGATCCTCGACCGCGAGGCACCACCGCGTATATGGATCATGATGGACGAGACCGTTCTCCATCGACCCATCGGCGGGCGCACTGTACTCATCGAACAACTGAGGTTCCTGCTGGAGATGGCCCAGCATCCCGGCGTGACCATACAGGTCGTGCCGACCGAGGCCGGTTGCACCCCAGGCTTGCTGAGCGCTTTCGCGCTCGCTCGATTCCCCCACGATGTCCAAGTCGCCACAATTCAGTCATCCGGTGACGGAATAGTGACAACCGAGCCTCGGCTGATCTCCCGCCTCACACTCCAATGTGACAGCATCCGGGAGGACACCTACTCCCAAAAGGAGTCATTGCATCTCATCGAGAAGGTGATAGAGCAATGGACCAGCTGAGCCAGGAATCCCCCATTTGGCGCAAAGCCACAGCAAGCGGCGGCAACGGCGGAGAGTGCGTGGAAGTAGCCACCAACATCCCCGGAACCATCCTCATCCGCGACAGCAAAAACCCCACCGGCCCCACCCTCCACATCTCCCCCACCGACTGGACCGACTTCATCACCCAGATGAAACACAGCTGCTAGGGAATCGAGCAATGGATCAAGCGAGCAGGGAAAGCCCCGTTTGGCGCAAAGCCACAGCAAGTGGTGACAACGGCGGGGAATGCGTGGAAGTAGCCACCAACATCCCCGGAGCCATCCTCATCCGCGACAGCAAAAACCCCACCGGCCCCACCCTCCACATCTCCCCCACCGACTGGACCGATTTCATCACCCAGATCAAAGAGGGCCATTAGTACGCCGGGTGTGCCTGTGGGCCTGGCCGGAAGGCCAGGCCGTGCAGTAACTAAAGGCTCTGGCCTTCGCTGAGTTCGATACAGGTGCCGGTCGCCCAGGCGAAAGCAGAAGAGAGGATGGCGGGGACGGCTGCGCCGAGGTCGTCGGGGGTGCCGATTCTGCCGAGGGTGATGGATCTGGAGGGCAACTCCTGGACCTCCTGGTGTGCATGACGCCGCCTCTGAGGGTGTTCACACGTCTCGTCAGGGCGGTGGAGAGGTTCAGGATTCGTCCGCCGGCAGGGGCGGCAGGCGCGTGAGGAAGTACGGTGCGTTCAGGTTCGCCTCGGCCAGTTCGTCGAACTGTTTCTCGGTCGTCAGCGTGCGCCCGTCGAGATCGACGACGACCGCCTCCCGCAGCGGCGGGCGGTCAGTGCTTGAGAGAGGTGCCGTACGGGAGTTCGCCGGACTCCAGTGAGACATCGGTGTTGGACAGGTCCACGGTCATACGCCACACGCCGTCGGCCTCCCGCCGCCAGGTGGTCACGGCGCGGGCGGTGATCGTGATGGGCTTGCCCTTCTTGGCAGGGATCTTCAGGATGGTGCGGCTCCGCATGTAGGCCAGGTCGCCGGAGGTGTCCTGTTCGTCGTGCAGGATGGTGCGCCGCATGCCCAGTTTCCGGGCCCGCGCGCAGGCCGATTTCCAGAACTCCGCGATGGCGGGACGCCCCACCACGGGAGCGGTGCCCTGGGCGATCAGCCGCGCGCCCTCGGCGTAGACCGAGGCCAGGGCCCGATGGTCGCCCCGGTAGAAGGCCTCCTCGAACTCACGGCCGAACCTCAGCGTCGAGTCGACGTCGAAGCGCGTCAGCGGGTGTACCACGGGGCGCGGTTTCGCGGCGGTGAGAGGGGACGCGCTCGCCGGCCCGGCGCCCAGGAGGGGTACGGCCGTGGCGGCGCCCACGGCCATGCCGGTCCTTCGCAGGAACCCGCGTCGATCGGAGACGTTGTCATGGGGCATGCCCGCTCCTTCGGATGGCGAGAAGTTTAGAATGGACTGTCCAGTCCAAGCTAACATGGGCCCCATGGGCCTACAACCTCACCAGCCACACGCCGACCGGGCCGCAGGCTCACGCCGGGGCAAGCCCATCAAGCACGACGTCGTCGTGGACGCCGCCCGGCGCGTGTTCCTGCGCCATGGCTTCACCGGCAGCGGCGTGGACGCGATCGCGGCCGAGGCGGGGGTGTCCAAGCAGACCCTCTACAACCACTTCGGCGACAAGGAGCGGCTGTTCCGCGAGGTCATCCGCGCCGCCCAGAGCGGCCCCGGCGATGAGCGCGAGCTCGCCAGGATGGCGGGCTCACTCGGCGGCTCCGACGACCTCGGCCGCGACCTGCGTGCCCTCGGCCGCCACTGGGTGGGCATGGTGCTGCAGGAGGACGCCGCGGCGCTGCGCCGGCTGATCATCGCCGAGTCGGGCCGCCACCCCTGGCTGCTGGAGGAGTGGACCCGGCCGGGAGCGGTCATGGAACAGGCGCTCGCCGAGGCCATCATCCGGCAGGCCGAACGGGGCACACTGGACGTCCCGGACGCCGCCCTCGCGGCCCGCCAGCTCATCCTGGTCGTGATCATCGAGGCGCTGACCCGCACCCAGTACGGCAGGCGCGCCCTGCCGGACGCGGAGGCCGCGGAGATCGTCGACAACGGCGTCGAGATGTGGCTGCGCTGCTACCGCGACCGCTCACGGGGGTGACCTGCCCGCATCTCGTACGTCATGACAGCGGATGCGCCCCCACTCGAACTGCGGGGGAGGCGAAAGTCTCCGGGGCGGGGCAGGACTCGCGGCGGTAGCGGCCTGGGGAGAGGCCGTGTTCGCGTTTGAAGGCGTTGCCGAAGGCGAACTCGGAGCCGTAGCCGACGCGTTCGGCGACGGTGGCGACCGACGCGTCGGACTCGCGTAGCAGGCGGGCCGCCACGGACAGGCGCCACCAGGTGAGGTAGGCCAGGGGCGGGCGGCCGACGAGGGTGGTGAAGCGGCGGGCGAAGCCGGCGCGGGACAGGCCCGCGTGGGCGCCGAGGGATTCGACGGTCCAGCGGTGGGACGGGTCGCGGTGGATGGCGTCGAGCGCGCGGCTGACCACCGGATCGGCCAGGGCGGCGGCCCAGCCGGTGTGGCCGCAGACGTCGCCACGGTCGCCGAACCAGGCCCGCAGGATGTAGAGCTGCAGCGTGTCCAGCAGCGAGGAGACCACGGTGTCCGCGCCCGGACGCGGGTCGGCGATCTCGCCGGAGAGCAGATCGACGGCGGCCCGCAGCTCGGGGTGGCGGCCGAGGGTGGCGGGCAGGTGGATCACGCTGGGCAGCGAGGCCAGGATGGGGTGGGTCCCGCCGCGGGCGAGGCGGTAGCCGCAGCACAGGGTGACGGTCTCGGCCCCCGTGCCGCCGAATCCGGCGGAGGCGAACAGCCGGGGCTCGCCGAGGGGGTCGCAGCCGAGCGGGACGAGAGGGGTGGCGGGGTCGTCGGCCAGGGCGTACGCGTCGCCGTGCGGGAAGAACACCACGTCGCCGACGCTCAGCGGGATCGGGTCGCCCTCGTCCGGGATGAGCCAGCAGGAACCGCGCAGCACGACCTGATAGCAGGCCGCGCCGGGGAGCCGCGGGAACCGATGGCCCCACGGCGCGCGCCAGGAGATCCGGGCGGAGGTCGGCCGCCCGGTCCGCATCAGGGCGACGACGTCGCTGAGCACGTCCACGCCGATGAGTCTAACGGCTGAGACTTTCGCGTATGAAGTCCAGATTTTCAAGCATTGGTCATCTCACCAGTGGTTCCTACGGTTGTCATCGACGACATCGGCCCCCGGAAAGGGACCCGGCGAAATGATCAAAGTGGGCATCATCCTGGGCAGCACGCGCCCGGGGCGCAACGGCGAGGCGGTCGCCCATTGGGTGCGCGACCTGGCCGTCAAGCGCGGCGACGCCGAGTACGAACTCGTGGACCTGAAGGACTACGGCCTGCCGAACCTCGACGAGGCGGCCGTCGCGGCGATGGGCCGGTACGAGCACGAGCACACCAAGCGGTGGTCGGCGAAGATCGGCGCTTTCGACGCGTTCGTCTTCGTCACCCCCGAGTACAACCACTCCGTCCCCGGCGCGCTCAAGAACGCCCTGGACTTCCTGTACGCCGAGTGGAACGACAAGGCCGCCGGCTTCGTCGGCTACGGCGCGGACGGGGCCGCGCGGGCGGTCGAGCACCTGCGGCAGATCCTCGCTCAGGTCGGCGTGGCCACCGTGGCGCAGCAGGTCACGCTCTCCATCCACCAGGACTTCGAGAACTTCACCGCCTTCAAGCCCACGCCCGCCCAGGAGGGCAGGCTGGCCCTCGTCCTCGACCAGGTGCTCGCCTGGGGCGGGGCCCTGCGGACCCTGCGGGGCTGACGCCATGGCCTTCGTGAAAGCGGCGGCGGCGTTCGCGCTGCTCCTGGCGTCCATGGGTACGGTGACCACCGCCCGCGCCGAATCCGGCGACATCGCGGACCGGCTGCGGGCCGTCCCCGGTCTGACCGTGACGGAACGACCGTCCACCCTGCCGGGCAGGCGGTGGTTCCACCTGCGCTACCGGCAGCCGGTGGACCACGACCGGCCGGGCGGGGCCTGGTTCGAGCAGCGGGTCATGCTCCAGCACCGCGCGGCCGACCGGCCGATGGTCTTCCACACCACCGGGCACACCGTGCCGGAGACCATGTTCGAGACCGAGCCGACGGCCATTCTCGGCGCGAACCAGCTCTCCATGGAGTACCGGTTCTACCCCGGCTCCCGGCCGGTGCCCACCGACTGGTCCAAGGCCACCATCCGGCAGGGCGCGGCCGACCAGCACCGCCTGGTCGTGGCGCTGAAGCGGATCTACCACCGCAAGTGGATCGGGACCGGTGGCAGCAAGGGCGGCCAGGCGTCCGTGGCGCACCGCCTGTACCACCCGGGCGACATCGACGGCACGGTCGCGTACGTGGCCCCCAACAACGTCGATGACGACGAGGACAGCGCCTACGACCGGTTCTTCCAGACCGTGGGCGACGATCCGCGCTGCCGTACCCACGTCAGGGCGCTGGCCAGGGAGATCCTGGAGCGGCGTACGGCCATGGTGGGCCTGCTGGCGGCGGAGGCGGCGGCGCAGGGCTGGACGTTCGGCCTGGTCGGCGATATCGACCGGGCGTTCGAGCACTCGGTGATGGATTACGAGTGGGGGTTTTGGGCCTACAACGACCAGTCCGCCTGCGCGAGCCTGCCTGCGCTGGACGCCTCCGACGAGGAGCTGTACCGCAGCTTCGACCGGGTGCTGGGGTTCCGGTTCTTCACCGACCAGGCGCTCACCCCGTACGTCTCGGCTTTCTACCAGGGAGTCAAGGAGACCGGCTGGCAGACGCTGTCGTTCCCGCACCTGCGTCCCCTGCTGCGCCATGAGCGGGAGTACGAGCCCAGGACGTACGTGCCGCGCGACATCCCGATCACCTACGACGGGACGGCGGTCCGCGAGATCGACGAGTACGTGCGTACGCGCGGCCACCGGCTGATGTTCGTCAACGGCGGCAACGACCCGGTGAGCGCGGAGCCCTACCGGCTCGGGCCGGGCAGCCGCGACTCGGCCGTCTACACCGCGCCGGGGGTCCATCACGTCTTCCTCGGCGAGGTGATCGGCCGGCTGCCCCGGGCGCAGCGCGACAAGGCCGTCGCCGACCTGCGCCGCTGGGCCCGATAAAGCCCGCCCGATCAGAGGATCTGCGCAGGGGTCTCTTCCGGTTCGGTTTCCGCCGGAGGGGGCTCGGCGCGGCGGGGTCGCCTGCGGACGCCGCCGAGGGCGAGCGCGGACAGCGCGGCGACCAGCGCGATGAGCAGGAGGGCCCCTTCCAGGGGCAGCGGGAACCCGAACACCGGCCCGCCGCCGGCCGCGCCCGGGGTGGCCGTGGGGGTGGCGGGCTGCCGGGCGGCGGCCTGCCGGACCTCCTTGACGACGCGGGGCAGCCCGTACCCGACCACCTTGCTCTCGTCGCGGACCTTGCGCTTGAGCCAGACCCGGTCGACGTTCCCCTCGATCGTGTGGATCTTGCCGTTCGCGACCCGCTCCACGACGCCGACATGGTCGATCTTCTTGTAGTTCTTGGAGCCGCCCCAGTCGAAGAAGACCAGGGCTCCGGGCTCGGGCCTGTCGGTCCAGGCCCCGTGCTGCTTGAACCAGACCGCGTGCGAGGGGGTCCAGGCGAACGAACCGACGTAGTCGGCGACCCCCGCGCGCTCGGCGGCCCACGCGATGGACATGTCGCACCAGGGGGCGTTCCGGTACTGCGGATCGCCGACCTTTTTCGCGTACCACGTCCCGAACTTGGTGTACTGCCCGCCCTTTTCCCGGTAACCGAGTTCCGCACGCATCACATCGAGCAGATTTCCGACAATCTGATCCACGGGGCGTGTGGTCTCCTCGCCTCGGCCACCATCCGCCATGACGGTAACTCGTGAAGCCCGAGATAACTAGACAAATGCCCATCCGCTATAAAACCGAGTCATTAGAGGGACATCAGTGGCGTAACCGCGCCCGCCCCGACCCCGAGAAGGACCGACAGCGCGGCGGCGGCGCACGCGATCCCCGCCGCCCACGGGTCCGGACGCGTGATGTCGCCGGCCGCGAAGAGCGGCCTGATCCAGCGCAGGTAGTAGAACAGGCTGATCACCGTGTTGACCACGACGGCCACCGCCAGCCACGGATGCCCGCCGTCCCAGGCCGCGCCGAGCACCAGCAGCTTGCCCGCGAACACCGCCGTGGGCGGGGTGCCGACCAGCCCGAGCAGGCACACGGTGAGCGCGACGGCGAGCGCCGGGGAACGGCGGGCCAGCCCGGCGTACGCGGCCAGGGTGGTCCGGCCGGTGGCGGCCACGACGGCGAAGGCCCCGAGGTTGGTGACGGCGTAGGCGGCGACGTAGTACAGCAGGGCGGGGGCGGCCAGCGCGCTCGCCCCGGTCACCGCGACCGGTACCAGCGCGTAGCCCGCCTGGGCGATGGTGGAGTAGGCGAGCAGGCGGCGTACGTCGTCCTGGTGGAAGGCGGCCAGGTTGCCGAGCGTCATGGTGGCCACGGCGACCAGCCCGAGCAGCGGACGCCAGCCGTACCCGGCCGCGCCGAACACCTCGCCGCCGAGCCGCAGCAGCGCCACCAGCGCGCCCGCCTTGGGCACGGTCGTGACGAACGCCGCCACGGCGATCGGCGCGCCCTGCGTCACGTCCGGCACCCAGAAGTGGGCGGGCACGGCCCCCGCCTTGAACAGCACCCCGGCCAGCAGCAGGACGGCGGCGACGGCCGCGGCGCCCGGCCGTTCACCGGCCAGGCCGCCGTAGGCGGTGGTGCCCGCCAGGCCGTACAGCAGGGTGACCCCGGCCAGCATCGGCACCCCGAGGAAGGCGCCCATCAGGTAGTACTTCAGCGCCGCCTCGGTGCCCGGCCCGTCCCTGGCGAACCCGGCGAGCGCGTAGCCGGGCACACTGGCCAGCAGGTACGCCGACACCAGCACCAGCAGGTCATCGGCCGCCGCCAGCGCGACCGCGCCGAGCGCGGCGAGCAGCAGCAGCGCGTACAGCTCCGCCTCGCGCGGGTGGCCGCGCGCCCGGCGGCGGGCGAGCACCACCACCGCGGCCGTCGCGAGGGCCACCACGACCCGCACGACGTGGGTCGCCGGATCGAGCGCCCAGGCCCCGAAGGCCATGCCGTCCGGCCGTACCGCCGCGGCCATCGCCGCGACCGCCGCCGCCACCAGGGCCGCGGCGCAGATCCAGGCCGCCCGCCCCTGCCGCTCGCGGGCCGAGAAGGCGCCGGTGAGCAGACCGGTGACCGCGCCGCCGAGCATCAGCAGTTCCGGCAACAGGTCCCAGGGGTTCTCGGTCACGGGCGGCCCGCCAGTGCCACGAGCGCGGCGGAGACCGGCTCGATGAGGTCGAGCAGCCACCGCGGGGCCAGGCCGATCAGCACCGACAGCGCGAGCAGCGGGACGATCGCGGCGGTCTCCGGCCACCGGGTGTCCGGCGTGACCGCGACCTCGCCGGGCGGTCCGAGGAACACCCGGTGCAGGACCCGCAGGAACAGCGCGGCGGTGATCAGGATGCCGGTCACGCCGAGCGCGCCCGCCACGACCGCGCCCGGCAGGCCGGTGCCGATGACCCCGGCGAAGATCTGGAACTCGGCGATGAAGCCGGAAAGGCCGGGCAGCCCGAGCGAGCCGAACGCGGCGAGCGCGGCCAGGGCGGTCAGCCGGGGCGCGGTGGCCGCGATGCCGCCGAGGCGGCGGGCGTCGTAGGTGCGGGCGCGGTCCCACAGCACGCCCGCGACCAGGAACAGCGCCCCGGTCAGCAGGCCGTGGCTGACCATCTGGGTGACCGCGCCGCTGACCGCGAGGACGCGCGGCCCGCTCGGCGCGGCCAGGCCCGCCGCACCGAGGGCGAGCAGGATGTAGCCCATGTGGTTGACGGAGGTGTAGGCGATCAGCCGTTTGACGTCGTCCTGGGCCAGCGCGACCAGCGCGCCGTACAGGACGCCTGCCAGGCCCACACAGATGATCACCCACGCGTACCGCTGCCAGGCCCCCGGCAGCAGCGGCATCGCGATCCTGGCGAAGCCGTACGCGCCCATCTTCAGCAGCACCCCGGCCAGTACGGCGGAACCCGCGGCGGGCGCGTCGGTGTGCGCGGGCGGGAGCCAGGTGTGCAGCGGTACGGCGGGCGTCTTGACCGCCAGCCCCACCCCGACCGCGAGCAGCACCACCGCCGCCGCGCCCGGCCGGTCGGCGAACGGCGGGACGCGGGCCAGGTCCACGATGTCGAACGTGCGCCCGCCCACGTACAGCCCGATGAACCCGAGCAGCAGGACCAGCGAGCCGAGGAAGGTGTACAGGAAGAACATCAGCGCCGACCGCGCCCGGTCGCCGTGCCCCCAGCCCGCGATCACGAAGTACATGCCGACGATGGACAGGTCGAAGAACACGAAGAACAGCAGCAGGTCCAGCGCCGCGAACAGGCCGACGGAGACCGTCTGGAGGAACAGGAACAGCGCCGCGTAGGAGCGGGAGACCGGGCCGCGCGCGGAGTAGAGCGCGCAGCACAGGAACAGCACGCAGGTCATGGCGATCAGCGGCAGCGACAGGCCGTCCGCGCCGATGTGGTAGCCGGCCGACACGGTCGGTATCCAGCGCAGCCGCGTCTCGTGCCCGATGCCGCCGGGGTAGGTGACCCACAGTGTGCTCGCGAGCGCCAGGTCGGCCGCCGCCGCGGCCGCCCAGATCGCCCCGGCCGCCCGGCCGGTACGCGGCAGCGCGAGGACCGCCGCCGCGGCCAGCGGCAGGAAGATCACCAGTGAGAGCACCCGGTCACCCCCAGACCACCAGGGCCAGGGCGGCGATGATGATCAGGCAGACCGCGGCCTGGGCCAGGTAGGTGTGGACCTGGCCGGTCTGCGGGCGTCTGGCCAGGGTCCCGAGGCGGCGGGCGGTGGTGGCGAGCGTGTGGACCGCGGCGTCCAGGGCGGGTTCGGCGCGGGCGCGGGTCCAGTGGGCCAGGGCGGTACCGAGGCGCGGCACGGCCCGCACCGCGCCGCCGACCACCCGGTCGTCGAACCGCGCGAGCGCCCCTGCCAGGGCGGTCATGGGCCGCCAGGCCAGCGTGAGGGCCGCGCGTTCCAGGCCGAGCCAGCCCGCGAACCCCGGGAGGCCGAGCGCGGCGTCCGGGCCGTGCCTTACGACCCGGGCCGCCGCCACGGCCGCCAGCACGCCCGTCAGGGCCAGCCCGGGGAAGGTGGGAGGCGGCTCACCGGGACCGGCCCCGACGAGCCGCGCCCACTCGCCGTACCAGAGCCCGACCAGCCCGAACGCCACGGCGACCACGGTGAGCGGCGGCAGCGGCAGCAGTTCCAGCACCCCGGCCCGGACCGTGCCACCATGATCGGGTGGCAGCCAGACCACCAGAACGATCCTGGCGGCATAACCGGCGGCCACCAGCACCGCGCCGAGGCAGACGATGTACAGCGCCGGTGAGCCGGCGGCGGCGAGCACGGCGTCCTTGGTGACCCACAGGGACAGCGGCGGCAGGCCGCCGAGGGCCGCCGCGCCGAGCGCGAAGGCCACCCCGAGCGGCCGGTGCAGGCGGCCCGCGCCGCGAAGTTCGCGCAGGTCCTGGGTGCCGAGCGCGGCCAGCCACACCCCCGCGCACAGGAAGAGCAGGCTCTTCACCGCCGCGTGCGCGACAAGGTGGGCCGCCCCGCCCGCGAGCGCGGGCAGCCCCGCCGCCAGCACCGCGAACCCGATCTGGGCGCTGGTCGAGGCGGCGAGCAGTTGCTTCAGGTCGGCCTGTGCCAGGGCCACCGCGCCGAGCAGCAGCGCGGTCAGCGCGCCCGCCCAGGCGACCAGCAGGGCGGCCCAGGCAGTGGCGGCCAGCAGCGGCTGGACGCGCAGCAGCAGGTACGCCCCGGCCGCCACCATGGTCGCCGAGTGCAGCAGCGCCGAGACCGGTGTGGGCCCGGCCATCGCCCGCGACAGCCAGAACGCGAACGGGAGCTGGGCCGACTTGCCCAGCGCGGCCAGGACGATCCCGCCCGCGACCAGGTCGAGCCAGGGGCGCGGGGCGGCGGCGAGCCCCGCGACGGTCAGCGAGCCGGTGCCCGCGAGCGCGCACCCGGCGGCGACGTACAGGCCGAGGTCGGCGGCGCGGGTGGTGAGGAAGGCGACGCCGCCCGCGCGCACCCGCCCGCCGTCCCGCCAGTCGAACGCGATCAGCGCGTAGGAGCACGCGCCCATGACCTCCCAGGCCATGAGCAGTACCAGCAGGTCGGTGGCCGTGACGGTGGCCAGCATGGCGGCGGTGAAGACGAGCATGAGCCCGAAGAACCTGCCGCGCGAGGCGCGGATCTGACCCGCCGCGTAGACCAGTACGGCGAGCGCGACCGCCGCCGTCGTCACCGCCATGACCGCGGCGAGCCCGTCCACGGCCAGCGCCGCCCGCAGGCCGCCCACCGACGAGATCGGCCGGGTCGCCGGCCGGGTGGCCGCCGCGTACATCGCGAGCAGCAGTGTCACCACCGCGACGGACACCGCGACCGCGGGCACCGCCCGCCCGCGCATCGGCAGCAGCGCCGCGCCCGCCGCCGCGGGCAGCCCGGGGAGCAGCCACAGCAGGTCGTTCATCCGCCCAGCTCGCCCGCGCCCTCGGTCATGTCCACGTCGCGGGCGCGGAAGACGGCGATGGTCACCGCGAAGCCCATCGCCATCTCCAGCGCCATCACGGTGATCGCGACCAGGACCAGCACCTGGCCGTCTGCGCTCACCGGGGCGAAGTAGTACCAGCTCGCCCCGGCCGCGACGAGCACCCCGTTGATCATCAGCTCCAGGCCCATCATCAGCATGACGATCGACTGCTGCGACAGCGCGCCGTACAGGCCGGTCGCGAACAGCGCGGCGGCCAGCAGCAGGAAGCCCTGCGCGCTCACCGGGACCGGCTCCGGCCCGCGGCGTAGCGCCCGCCGTGGACGGAGAGCAGCACGGAGGCGATCATGGTGGCCAGGATCGCCACGCCGATGATCATCATCACGAGCATCTTGTCCCCCATGATGGAAAGGCCGAGGGCGCGGGCCGGGTCGGCGGGGGGCGTGCCGCGGCGCGGCGGCGGCCGGACGGTCAGCGCCCCGGCGGCGAGCGGCACGAACACGGCGGCGGCGATGAGCACCGCGCCGCGCGGGTTGTGCACCATGGTCATCGACATCAGGCCGCCGGGGTTCATCATGAACATGATCATGAAGACGGCCATCACGCACATCTCCATGATCATCATCAGGACGACCAGCACGCCGAGGTACTGCAGGTCGATGAGCAGGAAGGTCAGGCCCACCGCCAGGAAGGACACCAGCAGCGCGAACGTCGCCCTGGCCATCGAATCGACCACGAAGACGGCGACGCCGCCCGCCACGGCGAGCGCGGCGAGGGCCCAGAAGGCGACGCCCGCGATCACCGGGCCGCCACCGCCAAAGTGGCGGTGACCAGCAGTTGCAGCAGCATGGCGGGGATCAGCACGAGCCAGGACGCCTCGGTGAACCGATCCATCCGCAGGCCCGCCGTACGCCGGCCGGCCCAGACCAGCAGCGCCAGCACGGCGAGCGCCTTGACCAGAGTCCAGGCCCAGGCGGGCAGGACCGGCCCCGCCCCGCCGCCGAGGAAGAACGGCACGGCCGCCGCGGCGGCGACCGCCAGCAGGGCGTACCGCCCGGCCTGGAAGATCAGCAGGTCGGGTCCGGACAGCTCGGCCCGTACGCCGCCCGCGACATCGACGCCCACCGGCGTGCCCAGCGGGCCCCAGAACGCCATCGCCAGCGCCGACAGCAGGTAGACCGCGAACGCGACCGGCATGGCCACCGCGAACCACAGCCCGCGCTGCGCCGCCACCACCTCGGGCACCCGCAGCGAGCCCGCGCCGGCCGCGACCGTGATCAGCGCGAACATGTGCGGCAGTTCGTAGGCGAGGCCCTGCGCCAGGAAGCGGTAGCCGCCCACCAGCGGGTAGAAGGAGTTCGCGCCCCAGCCGGTGAGCCAGAGCGCGGCCCACACCGCCGCCTCCATCGCGTTGAACCACACGATGCCCACGGCCATGTCGGCGAGCGGCCGTTCGCCGAGCGGTAGCACCGCCGCACCGGCGAGGGTCGCGGCGGCCAGGAGGGCGCACACCCCGGCGCGCGCGAGCAGGCCGTCGGCCGCGACGGTGTGCCGCCGCCGCTGTGTGAGCAGGCGGGCCGCCTCCCGCAGCGGCCCGGCCCAGCCGGTGCCCCTGGTCCCCGAGTCAAGGATCGCGGCGGCCAGCGCCAGTCCGGCGAGCGTGACGGTAAACGCCAGGATCACCCCCAAGGCCGCCGTCCCCCTTCGGTGCGGCACACGGATGCGCCACCTGTCAGAACCGCCCGTCCAGGAAAGGCGCGAGGGTCAGCCATGGCCGGTGACCGCGTCGGTGCGGGGGTCGAGGGCCGCCACGATCAGGCGGGCCGCGGCCAGTTCGGTGCCCGCCAGGAGGGCGGGCAGCCGGTCGAGGGTGCTCTCCCGTTCGGGGCCGTTGGCCGACAGTGGCGTGTCGTCGTCCATCCGGGCCAGGGCCGTGCCGATGGCGTCGAGTCGTCGCCCGGCGCGTTCGAGGACGTCGTACTCCCCCGCGTCGATGCCGCGCAGCATCCAGCGCAGCGCGCGGGAGCCGCGCACCCGGCGCTCGAACCGGGCGAACTCGGCGGCGAGTCCCGCCGCGGGCCGGTCAGCGAGCAGCCGGTCGCGCAGCGTCCTGGCCGCGCGGGCCGCCGCGGGCCACCCGGCCACCGCCAGCAGCCGGGCCAGGCCGTCCAGGCGTTCGGCTGCTCCGCGTCGTTCGGCCGCGCCGCGCGGGACGCGCTCGCCGCGCCGGGCCCGGTGCCACGGTTCGTCCCAGAACGGCTCGCCCGCCTCTGGGCCCGCCCCGACGACCTTGACCGTCGCCTCCTGGACGACATCGCCCTGCACCGCGGTCTCCACGACCAGCCCGCCCGGCCAGTCGGCGAGCACCGGCCCGAACGGCACGTGCAGCTCGTCCAGCCGCAGCCCGTCCCGATCCTCCCCACGCCCGGCCATCCCGCCCCCACCGGGCAGCTCCACACCGTCGCCATTCCGGGCCGTTCCGGCTCCACGGGCCAGGTGGGCCGCCGCCGCGTCCAGTGCGCCGGTGACATCCGCGGCCCCCGCGTCCGCGGGGAGGTCCGCTCGGGTGCGGGGGTCTGGCATGGCGTTCCAGACCTCCGCCACGGCGGTGGCCAGGTCTCCGGTGGCGGGCCCGCAGACGATCAGGAGGGAGGCCGACGCGGGCGCGGTGGCCGGGTGCCAGTGGCGGCGGGCGATCTCGCCCTCGGCGTGCAGGCGCGGGCGCGTGCCGTACGGCGTGGCCACCACCAGCGGCCTCGGCCCCGCCCACCGGGCGAGCCGGCCGCTCAGGCCCACCGCAGCGCCCCCTCGCGCCAGACGTAGACGACCCCCGCCATCAGCAGCCCGAGGAACACGAACATCTCGACGACCGCCATGGTCCCGACCTCGGCGACCACCAGCGCCCACGGGTACATGAAGACCATTTCCATGTCGAAGGCCAGGAAGACCAGCGACACGGCGTACCACCGGACGTGGTGGCGGGACATCGCGTGCTCGGCGGGCCGCGCGCCGGACAGGAACGGCCACGCCGCGAGCGGCCCCGGCCCGCGCGCGACGGCGTACACCCCGGCCATGCCCGCCGCGAGCAGGCCGAGCGCGGCGAGCACGCCGGGCACGGGTGCTTCCATGGTCCCCCCGGCAGGTCTGCTGCCTGCCGTCGTTCCCTGCGGCCGTCGCCGCAACCGCCCGGCCGGGCTAAGAAAACCCCAGGTCAGCCCGTACGAGCACCGCTGTCGCTGCGCGACCGGCCGCGGCGGCGCAGCCGCACGGCGAGCGCCACCACGCCCCCGCCCAGCCCCGTGTACACCGGCAGATTGCTCACCCCCACCGGACGGCCGGTGATCAGGGCCGTCGTGAGCGCGATGACCTCGGAGAGCACGATCCCCAGGATGAATCCGCCGACCAGCCCGGCCAGCGTCACACCGAACGTCCTCACAGCCCCTCCTTCGACCGTCGTTACATAGACAGCCTACATGTAGAGAGCCTACTTATGGCGCCCGCGTGCGCCACCGATCGCGGCCACGGCGGCCAGCGCGGCGATCCCCGCCCCCGCCGCGGCGACCCAGCGCCGCTGCCGGGCGATCCGCCGCTCCACCTCCACGTACGGGACGGTGCTGAAGGAGACCAGCTCGTACTGCGAGACGTACCGTCCAGGCAGCAGCCGCTCCAGCGCGTGCTCCACCTTCTTCTGCGCCAGGAACACCCGCGAGGCGACCTTGTCGCGCATCTCCACGAAGTTGGCCAGGGCAAGTTCGGCGATGGTGTCCGCGTTGCGCTTGCGCCGCTCCTGGTACAGCGGCAGCGCGGCGGCGAAGTCGTCGCCGGTCTCGGCCAGGCAGCGGTCCAGCTCCACGCAGTCCTCGAACCCGCAGTTGGCCCCCTGCCCGTAGAACGGCACGATGGCGTGCGCCGCGTCACCGGCCAGCGCGGTGACGGCCGCGCCGCCCGGCACCACCCAGGGCGCGCACCGGATGGTGACCAGGTGCCCGGTCGGGTTGCGCAGGTAGTCATCGGAGAGACCGGGCATGAGGGCGAGCGCGTCCGGATAGCGTTCGGCGAACAGCGCGGTGATCCGCTCGGGCGTGGTCAGGCTCGCGAAGTCGGCCTTCGGCCAGAACAGCGTGCAGGTGAACGAGCGGTCGGGGTTGGGCAGCGCGATCATCATGGAGTGCCCGCGCGGCCAGATGTGCAGGGCGCCGGGGTCCATCGCGAACCCGCCGTC
The DNA here is from genome assembly GCF_003315795.1 of Spongiactinospora rosea. Taxonomy (GTDB): domain Bacteria; phylum Actinomycetota; class Actinomycetes; order Streptosporangiales; family Streptosporangiaceae; genus Spongiactinospora; species Spongiactinospora rosea. The sequence goes on along the minus strand of NZ_QMEY01000017.1, from coordinate 125,810 downwards.
GGGCGCGGCCGGGATGACGAGCTCCTTGTAGCCGTAGTCCAGGAACTCCTGGCTGTAGTCGAAGCCGGGCCTGCCCTGCAACGCGGCGCGCACCGCGCTGAAGGCCCCGTCCGCGCCGATGATCACCGGAGCGGTGGCGGTCACCGTGCCGGGCTCGCCGGGCGTCTGGAACACCATGCGGCCGGAGTCCACGTCCATGGACGTGAGCCTGTGGTCGAAGCACAGCCGTACGCCGGGCAGCGCCGCCGCCGCGTCCAGCAGGGTGCGGTTGAGGTCGGCGCGGCCGATCGAGTTGATCGCCCGGTCCCGGTCCGCGCTGTAGGGCTGGAAGGTCAGCTCGCCGTCCACGGCGTGCATCATCCTGCCGGGCATCGGCAGCGCCGTGTCCAGCACGACCTTGTCCAGGCCGACCCTGCGCAGCGCGTCGATGCCGCGCTCGGAGATGGCCAGGTTGATCGACCTGCCCCGCTCCGCGCCCGCGCGGCGGGGGTCGGGACGCCGTTCGTACAGTGTCACGGCGTGCCCCCGGCGGGCCAGGAAACACGCGAGCAGGCAGCCGACCAGCCCGGCGCCGACGATCGAGACCTCCACGGCGAACGCTCCTATCGTGATCGATATCCCCGTGTTACGACGCGGCGGCGGAGAAGTCCAGAGCGAAGTCAGGACAGCAGCCGGAAGATCTCCTCGATCATCGCCTGCCAGATGGCCGATCCGGGGTCGATCACGTCGAAGTGGCCGCCCGGCCGTTCCAGCAGCACCGCCTCGTCCCCGGCGGCGCGGGCGGCACGGGCGTGCCGGCGGCCCACATCGACGAAGTCTGCCTCGTCGCCCCTCCCCTGCACGATGAGCTGCGGTACGCCGAGCGGCAGCCGGTCGATCGGGCTGGCCTGCGCGTACACCTCCGGCAGGTCGGTGACGTGCCCGCCGAGCGCCATCGCCACCGCGCCGTTGCCCATCCGGCGGCGGTCGCCCTCGGCGAGATCCAGGACACCGGCCAGGGACACGGCCAGCGCGACCCGCCCGGGGGCGTCGGCCGCGGCGCGCAGGGCGAGCGTCCCGCCGGCCGAGTGCCCGAGCACGACCAGCGGGCCGGACCCGGCGGAAACGGCCGCCAGCCCGGCGGCCACGTCGGCGGTGGTGGCCGCCCAGCCGTGCGCGTCAGGGCGGCGGTACTCCAGGTTCCAGACCGGGAACCCGCGTCCGGCGAGGTCCACGGCGGCGGCGTCCATGAGGTCGGCCGCCCAGATCGAGCGCCAGAACCCGCCGTGCACGAGCACGGCCACGGGCGTCTCCGCGCCCGCCCGCCGCGGCTCCGCGGGGAGGCGCACGTCGGCCCACTGGTCCGGGTGCCCGCCGTACGGAACGCGGCGGGCCGGGTGCCGGGTCCGGTGCACGGCGTGCCGCAGCGCCCAGGCCAGGCCGTCCAGCCCCCGGCCATGGATGTGCGCGGCCCCGTCCGCGACCCGCGCGGGGCCGGTGTGGTGCAGGTCGAGCCAGACCGTGCGCGCGGCGTGCGGCCCCGGTTCGGTCATCAGCTCCCTGGCCTCTGCCAGCGGGCCCGGCAGCACCACGTACGCCTCGGCCGGGGTGGTCAGCAGCGCCCGCAGCGCGGGCGCGTCGCTCGCGGCCAGCACCTGCCCGCTCGCCGAAAGGCGGGCCGGCTCGGCGGCGGCGATCTCCTCGATCAACCTCCGGTCGCCCGGCGCCTCCGGGCCGATCAGCACAGTCACCCGCACTTTGCGGAGTCTCCCAGGCGTCCCGCGGCCCCGCAAGGGCCGACAGGCCCTGCGCATAGGGCGATTCAGCGATACTGATCTATGGCACTGCGGCCGGGAAGGCGTTAGCGTCGGCGCATGCGCGGCGTTGAGATCACCGGAGAACGACTGCGGCTGCGCGAGGTAGACCACGGCGACATCGATGCGTTGCTCGCCGTCTATGGAGACCCCGCCGCCACCGAACACCTTCCCTTCGACCCCAAGACCCGAGATCAGGTGCTCGGGATGATCGATGAGGCGCTGGCCGCGGCGTCAGGTCCGGAGCCGCGCCTGTTGTACCTGCTGGCCGCGGTGGAGACCGACAGCGGGAAAACGGTCGGCGTGGCGCGGATCATGGTCGAGGCCGAGCATCCGCACAGCGCGGAGATCGGCCTCGGCCTGCGTCCGGATCACTGGGGCCGGGGCATGGGCACCGATCTGGTCCGCCTGGTGTTGCAGCTCGGGTTCAAGCAGCTCGGACTGCACCGGATCTGGGGCGCCCGCGCTCCGGCGAACACCGCCGCCCAGCTCGCCATGCTGGTCGCCGGAATGGTCGAGGAGGGGCGGATCCGGCACCATGTCCGGGCCAAGGGCGAATGGCGTGACTCCATCGTTCACTCCGCGTTGGAGGATGAATGGGAAGGTTTTCGATCCCGAGGGTAGTTACATCTCTGGAACGCTTCAGGACACTTGGAAAGGTACATATTCATGCTTTTCGGTAAGGAGCACGTCGAGCGCTATCAGGCGACGGACGGAGCCGAGGGACACGATTGGAACGGTACGACGGTCCTTCTGCTCGCCACCACCGGCCGCAAATCCGGCAAAAGGTACATCACTCCACTCATCTACCAGCGGCACGGCGACGATTACCTGATCGTCGCCTCCAATGGCGGCTCGGACATCCCGCCGGACTGGTACCTGAACCTCCAGTCCGCCTCCGAGGTGGAGGTCCAGGTGCTGGCGGACAGGTTCTCGGCGCGGGCCCGTACGGCCGACCGGGAGGAGAAGCCGGAGATGTGGCGCACGATGGCCGCCACCTGGCCGGACTATGACGAATACCAGAAGAAGACCGACCGGGAGATCCCGATCGTCGTGCTCGAACGCGCGTCCTGACGACCCGACCGGCCGGGCGGCGGTCCGCACCCGAATGCTTCGCAGCAAAGCGAAGCATCGGTGGATCTGATAGGCATGTGCGAATGATTCGAGTGAGACCTCTGGTGGTCGCCGCCGCCCTGCCGTTCGTGGTGGCCTGCGCGCCCGCCGTGACGGACGGCGGGCCGGTGACGAGGGCGGCAGGGCCGGCGAGCGGGAGCGCGCCCGCCGTGGCCGGGCGGGCCCCCCACGGCGCGGGCACGACCCCCATGGCGGCGCGCGGGCCGCGGCCGAAGATCCCACGCGGGACGACCGCCGGATACGTCGTCTTCGACCGGCAGACCGGCCGCACCGCGCTCCGGCACGCCGAGCACCGCAAGTTCAGGTCCGCCTCGGTGGTCAAGATCCTGATCGCGATCGACCTCCTGGAGAGCGGCAAGCCCCTCTCGGCCGCGGACCGGGCCCTGCTGAAGAGCATGCTGCGGGCCAGCGACGACGACGCGGCCACGACGTTCTGGCGGCGCGGCGGCGAGCGCCGGATCATCCAGCGGACGGCCAAGCGGCTCGGGCTGAAGGACACCCTCCCGCCGCCGATCTACAAGCCGGGCTTTTGGGGATACACCTCGCTCAGCGCGTCGGACATCGTCACCACCTACCGCTACCTGCTCGACCGGGCCGACCCCAAGGTGAGCGAGCTCATCCTGGGCCATCTGCGCAAGGCCGCCAAGTGCGGCAAGGACGGCTTCGACCAGTCCTTCGGCATCCCGAGCGCGGTGCCCCGCCCGTTCGCGGTCAAGCAGGGCTGGTCCGGCTTCGGGACGACCCCGCCGGTGCGCTGCCGTGAAGGGTCCGGCGGCGTGCGCGGAGCCTTCGCCGGAGCGCTCAGCGCGGTCCCGGCCGGACGTTCGGCCTCCCGGCTGGACCAGATCGTGGTGCCCGACCTCGGACGGCCCGTGCTGCACACCACCGGGCTGGCCGGCAAGGGCGAGCGGCTGGTGATGGTCCTGCTCACCGCCCACCCCGCGGGCACCTCCTGGCAGGAGTCGGTCCGGCGCACGACCGACCTGACCAGGCAGATCCACCGCGCCGCCTCGTGACCCTGCGGCGGCGTCAGGGCGCCGCCACGGCCTGCCACCAGCCGTCGGCCGGGGAGGGGTCGTCCACGTCGACGCGCTCGCCCGGCCGGGGCACGGCCAGCCGTACGTCCTTGGCCTTGGCCTCCCGCCACAGCCGGTCCACCGGCTCGGACCAGGAGTGGCCCGACAGGCTGAACGTGCCCCAGTGGACCGGGATGAGCACCCCGCCGCGCAGGTCGAGGTGCGCGGCCACGGCCTCCTCCGGCGTCATGTGGATGTCCGGCCAGGCCGGGCTGTAGGCGCCGATCTGGATCAACGTCAGGTCGAAGGGGCCGTGGGCCGCGCCGATCACCGCGTAGCCGTCGAAGTAGCCGGTGTCGCCGGAGTAGAACACCCGCCGCTTGCGGCCCGCCACCACCCACGAACTCCACAGCGTCGGATTGCGGCGCAGCGACCGGCCGGAGAAGTGCCGGGCGGCGGTCGCGGTGAAGCGCAGCCCGCCGAGCGTGGCGTGCTCGTCCCAGTCGAGTTCGACGATCCGGGAGGCGGGCACGCCCCACCGCTCCAGGTGCGCGCCGACGCCGAGCGGCACGACGAACGGCACCGCGCGGGTGCGGGTGAGGGTGCGGATCGTCGGCATGTCGAGGTGGTCGTAGTGGTCGTGCGAGATGACCACGGCGTCGAGGTGCGGCAGGCGTTCGATCGGGACCGGCATCGGATGGATCCGGCGCGGGCCGAACAGCGGCACCGGGGTGCAGCGGTCGCTCCACACCGGGTCGAACAGCACCCGGCGGCCCTCGATCTCCACGAGCGTCGTCGAGTGGCCGAGCCAGGTGGCCTGCAGCCCGCCGGATGGCGCCACCGGGCCGCTCTGCGGCGTCACCACGGGGACGGGCACGGTCGGCCTGCGCCGCCGCCGGCCGAACAGCATCTCGCGCACGGCCCGGCCGCCCGCGCCCCGCGGCACGATCGCGGCGGGCATGGGATTGCGGAAGGCGGCTCCGGCGTACCGTGGCGACCTGCGGACCCGCGCCGCCCGTGCGCCCGCGGGCGAGGCGCCGAGCGCCGCGCGGATGTCCCATGCCGCCCGAGCCCCGGCGGCCGCGGCCAGCATCGCCGCCGTCGCCAGCATCCCCCGGACGAACCGCACCCGGTTCCCCTCCATCGACAGCCCTCCAGCGATCAGCAAAAGACGCGATATATCGACACTAGCCAACCGTTCCGGCCGCCATGCGTCGTGATCATGAGCGGTTCACGAGGCCGGTGTCCCCGGCATCCAGACGATCCCGGCGAACCGCCCGGTCTTGTGCTCGCGCCGATGGGAGTACAGCTCGGGTGACTCGATCGTGCAGCGGTCGTCGTGCCGGATGTCGGTGATCCCGGCCGCGGCGAGCCGGGCGGCGATGCCCGCGCGCAGGTCGAGCGCGGGCGTGCCCCAGCTCGTCGTGGACCACGTCTCGGGGAGCACCGACGCGCCCTGCTCGCGCATCTCGGCGGGGACCTCGTAGCAGCGCCCGCACGCCGCCGGTCCGATGATCGCCGTGGCCCGCGACAGGTCGGCGCCGAGGCGGGCCATCTCCCCGGCCAGTGCGGTGACCACCCCGCCGAGCGTGCCGGGGCGTCCCGAGTGGGCCGCGCCGATCACGCCGTTCACCGGGTCGGCCACCAGTACGCCCGCGCAGTCCGCGCCGAGGACCCCGAGCGCGATCCCGGGCCGGTCGGTCACCACGCCGTCGGCGTCCGGCGGGTCGCCGGTGAACGGCCCGCTCACGTAGGCGATGTCGGTGCCGTGCACCTGGTTGGGGAAGACCAGCAGGCCGGGGCCGATGCCCAGCTCGGCCTCGGTCCGGGCGCGGTTCTGCGCGACCGCCTCGGCGGAGTCGCCCACATGGACGCCGAGGTTCCTGCTGCCGTACGGCGCGGTGCTGACGCCGCCGTGCCTGTCGGTGTACGCCATGCGGACGCGTCCGCCACCGATCGTGATCACGGGGTCATCCTCTCCCAGCCGTGACGCGGCTGTACAGCTCGGCCGTCCGGGCGGCGATGGTGGTCCAGGAGAAGTGCTCCACCGCGCGGGCGCGCCCGGCCCGGCCCAGTTCGGCGGCCCGCGCCGGGTCGCCGAGCAGCGCGTTGATCCGCTCTGCCAGGCCGGCGGCGAACCGTTCTGGGTCGTGCGGGGTGCCGTCGGCCGCCTGGTCGACGGGCACCAGCAGGCCGGTGACCCCGTCGTCCACCACCTCGGGGATGCCGCCGGTCGCGGTGGCCACGACGGCGGTCTCGCAGGCCATCGCCTCCAGGTTGACGATCCCCATCGGCTCATAGACCGAGGGGCAGACGAAGACGGTGGCGTGGGAGATGATCTGGATCACCTCGCGGCGCGGCAGCATCTCCGAGATCCACACGACGCCCTGCCGGTCCAGCCCGGCCACCAGCGCGGCGACCTCGGCGGCCAGCTCCGGGGTGTCCGGCGCGCCCGCGCACAGTACGAGCTGGGCGTCGCCGGCCAGTTCGCGCGCCGCGCGCAGCAGGTGGACCAGGCCCTTCTGCCGGGTGATCCGGCCGACGAACACCGCGTAGGGGCGGCGGGGGTCGATGCCGTGCCGGGCGAGGGCGTCGGTGCCCTCGTCCCTGGCGTACTCGGCGGTGTCGATGCCGTTGTGGATCACCGTCACCTTTTCCGGTGGTATCTCCGGATAGGTGGCGAGGACGTCCCTGCGCATGCCCGCGGACACCGCCACCACGGCGTCCGCCGCGAGCAGCGCCGTGCGCTCGGCCCACGACGACAGCGCGTAGCCCCCGCCGAGCTGCTCGGCCTTCCACGGGCGCAGCGGCTCCAGGCTGTGCGTGGTGACCACGTGCGCCGCGCCGTACAGCAGCTTGGCCAGGTGCCCGGCCAGGTTGGCGTACCAGGTGTGGCTGTGCACCACGTCGGCGCCCTGGCATCCGGCGGCCATCTCCAGGTCCACGCCGAGCACCTGGAGGGCCGCGTTGGCCCCGGCCAGGCCGGACGGCACCCGGTAGGCGTCCACCCCGGCCCCGGCGCGCGGGTCGCCGAAGCAGCGCACCCGCAGGTCGACCCGCCCGCGCAGCTCCCTGGCCAGGTACTCCACGTGGACACCGGCCCCGCCGTACACCTCGGGGGGATACTCCCTGCTCAGCAGATCGACACGCATGGCACCAAACCCTATGTGACCGCGGCTCATGAGATCATGTCGGACGGGTTTGAGTGAGGGTCGGAGGGTAATCGTCCTGGCTATGACAACGCCCCGCGTTCTTGCGATCGTGCTCGCCGGTGGCGAGGGCAAGCGGCTGATGCCGCTCACCGCCGACCGGGCGAAGCCCGCGGTGCCGTTCGGGGGGATCTACCGGCTGGTCGACTTCGTGTTGTCCAACCTGGCCAACGGGCACTTCCTGAAGATCGTCGTGCTGACGCAGTACAAGAACCACAGCCTGGACCGGCACATCTCGCGCACCTGGCGGATGTCGGCCATGCTGGGCAACTACGTCACGCCGGTCCCGGCCCAGCAGCGGCTGGGGCCGCAGTGGTTCGCCGGGTCGGCGGACGCGCTGTTCCAGAACCTCAACCTGATCTACGACGAGCTGCCCGAGCACGTGATCGTGTTCGGCGCCGACCACATCTACCGGATGGATCCCCGGCAGATGGTCGAGCAGCATGTGGAGAGCGGCGCCGACGTGACGGTGGCGGCGATCCGGCAGCCGCTGACGATGGCCGACCAGTTCGGTGTGATCGAGACCGATCCGGCCGGGCGCAGGATCGGGGCGTTCCGGGAGAAGCCGATCGACGCGGCGGGGCTGCCCGACGCGCCGGACCAGATCTACGCGTCGATGGGCAACTACGTCTTCCGTACGCAGCCGTTGATCGACGCGCTACGGGAGGACGCCCTCGATCCCACGAGTCGGCACGACATCGGGGGAAATATCATCCCAATGATGGTCAAGTCGGGCGGGGCGGAGGTCTACGACTTCGCCGACAACGTGGTGCCCGGCTCCACCGAACGCGACCGCGGCTACTGGCGCGACGTCGGCACCCTGGACGCCTACTACGACGCCCACCTCGACCTCATCTCCGCCCACCCCGTCTTCAACCTCTACAACGACCGCTGGCCCATCTACACCGGCCACGACCCGCTGCCGCCCGCCAAGTTCGTCCACAACGAGGGCGACCGCGTCGGCCGGGCCCTGGACTCCCTCGTCTCCCCCGGCGTCATCGTCTCCGGCGGCACGGCGGTCCGCTCGATCCTCTCCCCGCGCGTCGTGCTCCACTCCCACTCCCTGGTCGAGGAGTCGGTGCTGATGGACAGCGTCACCGTGGGCAGGGGCGCGATGATCCGCCGCGCCATCATCGACAAGAACGTCATCATCCCCGACGGCGCTCGCATCGGCTACGACCTCGACCACGACCGCTCCCGCTTCGCAGTCACCCGCCAGGGCGTCGTCGTCATAGCCAAGAACGAGGTCGTCGAACACTGAACCTGTTCATTGCGACGCTGGCGCGTCGCGGCTCGGGCGCTGGTAACCGGCGCGCTTCCCTCGTCGCTCATCCGCTCGTCCCTCGCTCCTTCGACTCCTCAGTCCAGGGCACCGGCGCGCCCTCACGGGCCCCTTCGGCTCCTCAGTCCAGGGCACCGGCGCGCCCTCGCGGGCTCCTTCGGCTCCTCGGTCCAGGGGACCGGCGCGCCCTCGCGGGCTCCTTACTCCTGAGTCCTGGGGGTGGGGAGGGGGGCGGGGGTGTGGTCGTAGAGCCAGGCGGTGGTGCGTTCGTAGATGCGGCCGAAGAAGAACGGCATGAACAGTTCGCGGAGGCGGGCGGCCAGGGGGCCGGCGGTTTTGGCGTCGCGGTTGGTGGTGGCGACCTTGACCAGGCGGTGGGTGCGGTCGTGGCGTACCGCGTCGAACTCGGCGAGGGCCGCCGGTACGTCGGAGGCCGTGGCGAGGGCGTGGGCGAGCGCGACCGCGTCCTCGATCGCCATGGAGGCGCCCTGACCCGCGCCCACCGGGTGGGCCGCGTCTCCGACGAGGACCGTCCGGCCGTCCTGGCGGCGCTCGACCGGGGGCAGGACGTGCAGCAGGGTCGCCGCGTCCACCTTCGCGGCGCCTCGTAGGACGGCGGTCGCCGACGCTTCCGGGAACAGCGCGGCCAGTTCGCCGAGCCCGATCGCGCGCAGGTCGGCCGGCGGCTCGGCGGCGGCGACCTGGGCCGCCCACCACACCGTGCCGTCCGGCGCGGGCAGGTGGATGAACGCCCCCCGGCGGGCGAAGAGCATGTTGAAGCCGGGCGCGAGGGCGGTGACGCCCCTGGCGACGCCGGAGCAGGAGTAGATGCCCGCGTAGGCGGGGCCGGGCGACGCGGGGTTAGAGTCTTGCGGGTCGCCGACCAGATGCCGTCCGCGAGCACCTGGACATCGCCTGGCGCCTGATGCGCGAGGACCGCCCGGTCGCGGTCGCGCTGATGGAGTCGGCGATGGCCGCGGGCCCGGCCAGCGGGGGAGATGTGGCGGCGGCTGACGGACGAGACCGAGATCCTGCGCGACCACCTGGAACACCTGCGCGCGACCGGACGCCCGCTGCCCGGTGACCCCGAACTGATCGCCGCGGCGCTGGGAGCGATGCTGACGATGCTGGCGTACGCGCTGGTCCCCGGCGACTCCGGGCCCGGGTATTCGCACGACGAGGTCGTGGACGGCCTCACCGACCTGCTGCTGCACGGCCTGGCGGGACCGCCCGGGGCTAGATGATCCGTTTACGCCACCTGGGCTCGACGATGCTCCATTCGTCCTCCCACTCGCGCAGCGTGCGGCGCTCCACCAGCGCCCGCACCCCCAGCAGGGCCAGCCACAGCAGCGCCGCCGCGCCGATGGGGAAGGAGATCGCCATCATCACCGCCGACAGCGGCGTGAAGCGGTTCGGCCGGTTGTCGCCGACGGGCGTGCCGGACGCGTCGACCCTGATCGCGACGTCCTGCCCGGCGCGCCAGACGGCGGCGGCCGGGATCGTGCCCTGGCGGACCGAGCCGTCCGGGGCCGTCCAGCGGGCCTGCGCGAAACCGGCCCCGGCCGGCCGTCCGGGCGAGGCGGCCGGCGGTGGGTTCATCATCGCGGGGTCCGTGAGCAGCCGGGCCGTCGCCGGATAGGAGGACTTCGCCTCGTGCTGGGCCGCCCGCTGATGGGCCTGGTAGGTGCCGGTCGCCACGATGATCCCGGCCACGACCGACATGACGAGGCCGATGAGCGCCGCCACCCGGCCCGCCGCCTCTATGCGGTCCCATCGGCGGCGCAGCGGGTTGGGGCCGAGGCCGAGCCAGCGGCCCAGGCGCACGATCGCGTTCTGCGACATCTCCACCACCCCAACGATCCCCCTACCACGCCAGCGCGCTTTTACTCCTACCACGCTTTCAATACCTTGGGTAATGGATCACGCACAATCGGTAGGCTGCCCCGGTCATGTCACATGTCATGTCGACGAGGAGGGGGACTCTGGTGTGCGAACACCGATCGACGGCGAGGCGGCTGGGCGGCGTCCTGGCGGTGGCGGGGGTGGTGTGGACCTCGGCGGGCTGCGGTCCCGCGGCGGGCCCGGCGGCGACTCCCGGAACGGGCGCGAAGGCGCCGGCCGGCGCCGCCCTGCACGCGGAGCGCCCCGCGGGCGTGCCCGAGGGCTTCAAGCGGGTCGGTGACGCCACCAACGGCGTGACCGTCTCGGTGCCACGCGAGTGGGCCACGCTCGACCTCGGCACCGACGACCTGGACAAGGGCCTCGCCGCCGCGGGCCTGTCCGGGCGCGCGATACGGGAGGCGAAGAGCAGCCTGCGCGACCTGGCGGCGGGCAACGCGGTGTGGGCCTCCGACCCCGCGTCGATCCGGCGTTCGGCCACCCGGTTCGCCACCAACCTCAACGGCTTCTGCCGTCCCGGCGGCGCGGTGGCCGCCGACGACCTGATCAACGTGGCCAAGGACCGGCTGCACCGGCTCGACGCCACGGTGACCGAGGCCGGGGAGGTGCCGCTCGACCAGGGCAGAGGGGTGCGGATCGTCTACATGTTCGCGTCCGGCGGGGTGCGGGTGCACGGCACCCAGTACTACGTGCCCGGCGCGGGCAAGACCTGCATCGTCACGCTCAGCACCGACCAGCAGGACCGCCAGCCGCTGTTCGACCGGATCGGCAGGACCGTCCGGCCGGTCTGATCACTCCGTCGGCGCGGGCCGTTCTGCGTTATCGTTCGCGCTGTGCGTAGATCGCGACGGTTCTGGCGATTGACCCCGGCCGAGCGTCAGGTCTGGAACGCCTATCCCACGGGGGAATGGGTGGATTTCCGGGTCGGCGACCGGGAACGTGATGACCCGGCGTCCGGCGACGGCTGGGGTCCGGAGCGGACGGTCCGCGCGGACCTGCTGGTGGCGCTGCTGCTCGGCGTCCGCGACCCCGAGCCGGGGCGTACCGCGGGCCTGCGGCTCGCCGGGGCGCGGATCACGGGCTCGCTCGACCTGTCCGACGCCACCGTCACCGCCAAGGTGCACCTGCTCAACTGCCACCTGGCGGACCCGGTCGATCTCACCGACATCACCGCCCACGGCATCCGGCTGCGCGGCTGCGACGTCCACCGGGTGCGCGCCGCGCGGGCCACCGTCGAGGGGCTGTTCGAGCTGGACGGATCGCACATCCACCGCGGCGTACGGCTCGACAACGCCCACGTCACCGGGCAGTTACGGATGTCGCACACGCGGATCACCGCCCCGCTGCGGCGCGGGCAGGGCAAGAACCACAAGTTCGACGTCCGGCGGCCGATGTCGCCGGGCGAGCTGGAAGAGCGCGGCTACACCACCGACACCTGGGCGGTGTGGGCGGGCGGCCTCACCGTGGACGGCGGCGCGTTCATGCGCGGGCTCCACGCCGCGGGCGGCCTGCGGCTGATCGGCGCGCGGTTCAACGGCGGCCTGTACCTGCGCGGGGCCGAGGTCACCAGCGTGCGCTCGATCGCGGTCAACGGCGATCACCTGCAGGCGACCACGGTCGAGTTCAACAACGGCTTCAAGGCCGAGGGCACGGTACGGCTGCGCGGCGCGCGGATCGACGGCGTGCTGTCCTTCCACGCGTCCACGGTGCGCGCCCCCGGCCAGATCGTCCTGCACCTCAGCCACGCGCAGGTGGACGAGGTGGTCCTGACGCCCGCCTCCCTGCAGGGCACGATCAACCTGGGCTACTCCCGGTTCGGCGTGCTGCTCGACCAGCCGGACGCCTACGACGGCGACGTCCGCCTCAACGGGCTGGTCTATGAGTCGCTGCGCGGCGACTGGGCCGTGGCCGACCGGCTGCGCTGGCTGCGCAGGTCCGCCAACGGGTACCGGCCGCAGCCGTATGAGCAACTGGCGGGCTGGTACCGCAGGATCGGCCACGAACCGGACGCGCGGCGGGTGCTGCTGGCCAAGCAGCGCGAGCGCCGCGGCACGCTGCGGCTGCCCGGCCGGACCTGGGGACGCCTGCTCGACGCCATGGTCGGGTACGGCTACCGGCCCTGGCTGGCCGCGGTGTGGGCGGCGTTGCTGCTGGTCACCGGCATGGCCGTGTTCCACCTGATCCCACCCGCCAAGATCGACACGGAGGAGGTGCGGCACTTCGACCCGTTCGTCTACACCCTGGACCTGCTGGTCCCGGTGAGCGTGTTCGAGCAGCGGGGGGCCTGGGAGCCGGTCGGCTGGACGCTCTGGCTGGCCAACCTGCTGATCGTGGCGGGATGGGTGCTGGCCACGGCGCTGATCGCGGGCGCGACGCGGGTGCTACGCCCGGTCGCCTCCTCCTGACCGGTCCTCCCCTTCCCATGGGCCATCGCCGGCCACGATGCGGAAGCGGGGCACCGCCTCGGGGTGCGCGCGGCGGATGTAGCCGAGCAGGTGCTCGCGGGCGTCGCACTTGAGGTCCCAGGCGCTGGCCGAGTCGGCGGCGCTCATCAGCGCGCGCAGTTCGACCAGGCCGTTCGGCAGCAGGTCGGTGACCTGGAGGGTCCAGTCCTTCTGGTCCCACAGCGGGTGCTCGCGCAGGAAGTGGTACAGCTCGGTGCGCAGTTCCTCCACCGGGACCGTCCATTCCACGCGGATGTAGACGTGGCCGATCACCCGGCTGCCGTGCCGGGTCCAGTTCTCGAAGGGGTTCTGGGTGAAGTAGGACACCGGGAGTACCAGCCGGCGTTCGTCCCACAGCCGCAGCACCACGTACGTGAGCGTCAGCTCCTCGATCCGGCCCCACTCCCCGCGGACGACCACCACGTCGTCCAGCCTGATCGCGTCGCTGAACGCGAGTTGCAGCCCGGCGAACAGGTTGCCCAGCGTGGACTGGGCGGCGATGCCCGCCACCACGCCGACGATGCCGGCCGAGGCGAGCAGCCCGGCGCCCAGCGCGCGCACCGAGGGGAAGGTGAACAGCATCGCGCCGAGCGCCACCACGATGACCACCGCGGCGGCGACCCGGCGCACCAGCGTGATCTGGGTGCGGATGCGGCGGGCGCGCCGGTTGCCGTCGCCCTCCACCGCCATCAGCCGGTCGAGCACGACATCGGTGATGGCGTACGCGGCCTGGATGACCAGCCAGGTCACGCAGCCGATGGTGAGCAGCGCGAGGGCGCGGTCCAGGAGTTCGACCCAGGGCGGCGGGGTGGGCGCCCGCCGGTCCACGGTCGGTTCGTAGACCAGGTTGGCGGCGACCACCGCCGCGGTCGCGAAACCCGGCCAGGTGCACCGCCGCACCAGTGGTTCGGCGAGCCCCCAGCGCGGTCCGATGAGCCGCGACTTCAGCACGCGGCGGACGATCTCCACTGCCGCCACCGCCACGGCGACGGCCACCACCAGGCCGAGCAGGTTCGGTACTGCGGACACGCTATAAGCCCCCTTTACGACACTCCTACCACTGTGCCGCATAGCGGGAAAGCGATCTCAAAGGGTTTTAGTGGCGGCGTGCGCAGCAGCCCCAGGAGATCGTGTTCGCGTGGATCGTGTCGGGCCTGTTGAGCAGGCCCAGGTCGCGCAGCGCGGCGCGGGTCCTGCGGGTCTCGCCGCCCAGCCACTGCGCGAACCCGTCGCCGCCGAGGTGGTGCCGGACCCATCCGTGCGTACGGCAGGCCCGCCGCCAGCGGGCCGAGGACTGCAGATGGTCGCAGACCGCGACCGCCGCCGCCCGCTCGGACGCGCTCATCCCCGCGGGGCCGAGCAGCCCGCACCAGTCGGCGTAGTCGACCCGTACGCCGCAGTCCAGCAGGCTCGGCGCGTCGATCCCCTCGACCGGCGCGGCCGAGGAGACCGCGAGCGCCCTGGCCGCGCCGGAGGACAGCCGTGCCGCCCACTGGCGCACCGGGCCGATGCCCGCCGCGACCCGCCCGCCGAGCACGGCCGCGGCGGCCTGTCCCGGGTCGCCGTAGGCGGCGTACTGGACGCGCCTGGCGTCCACCCCGAGCCCCTGGGCGATCATGCCGAACAGCACGTGCTCGGCCCCGCCCATCGGCCCGCCCGCCACCACCAGGGCGGCGGCGTCACCGCGCAGCACGGCGGCGAACTCCTCGAACCCCCGCAACCTGGACGCCCGGGAGACGACCAGGACCTCCCGCTCGCCGAGCAGCCGGGCCAGCGGCGTGGCGTGGGCGAGGATCTCGCCGGAGTCGTCCATCTCGGCCGCGCTCAGCATCGGCACCCCGGCGAGCAGCCAGCGCGCCCCCGTCCCTCCGCCGGGGGCGGCCAGCGGCGTCGCCCCGGTGCGGTCGCCGCCGAGTGCCGCCGTGGCCACCGCGGCGGCGGCGCCGTGCCGGCAGTCCACACGGACGTCGCGGACCAGCCCGTCCTCGCGCAGCGTCCAGGCGATGGCCCGGGCGATCCGCTCCCAGGACGGACCGGCGGCGGTCGAGGCGACGACGGAGACCCGCGCGAGGGGGGCGCGTGACGTACGGCCGGCGGCGCAGCCCGCGAGCCCCGCGCCGCTCCCGGCCGCCGCGACCGCGGCCCCGAGCGCGAGAAACCGCCGCCGGCGCATCGCACCCTCCCCCAGCAGGCCCCCGACCAGTAAGGCTCCTAATCTCTCATTACCCAATGCCGCCAAACCATCACAAGGAGCGACGCATCCTGCTATGCCGGATCCGCCACCGATCCGGTCACTCCACGGTGACGCTCTTGGCGAGGTTGCGCGGCTTGTCCACGTCGCGGTCCAGCGCCACCGCCGCGTGGTAGGCCAGGAGCTGGAGCGGGATGGTGAGCAGGATCGGGTCCAGCTCGACCTCGTTCTTCGGCACCACCACGCAGTCGTCGGCCAGCCGGGGATCGGCTGCGCGGTGCCCGACCATCAGCACCCGGCCGCCGCGCGCGCGGATCTCGCCGAGCGTGGTGAGGTTCTTGTCCAGCAGTTCGTCGTCGGGGACGATCGCGACGGTCGGCATGTCGGGGCCGATCAGCGCGAGCGGGCCGTGCTTCAGCTCGCTCGCCGGGTACGCCTCGGCGTGCACGTAGGAGATCTCCTTGAGCTTCTGCGCCCCCTCGCGGGCCACCGGGTAGCCGCGCACCCTGCCGACGAACATCATCCCCGTGTGGTCGGCGTACTTGCGGGCCAGCCCGGCGATCTCGTCGTCCTTGGCCAGGATCTCCTCGATCTGGGCGGGCAGCCGGCGCAGGCCCTCGCAGATGCGCCGCCCGTCGGCGGGCGACAGGTCATGCACCCGGCCGAAGTGCAGCGCGAGCAGCGCGAAGGCGACCGCGGTGGAGGTGAACGCCTTGGTGGAGGCCACCGACACCTCGGGCCCGGCGTGCAGGTAGATCCCGCCGTCGCACTCGCGGGCGATGGCGCTGCCCACCGTGTTGACGATGCCGAGCACCCTGCCGCCCTTGCGCTTCAGCTCCTGCACGGCGGCGAGGGTGTCGTACGTCTCGCCGGACTGGCTGATCGCGACGTAGAGGGTGTCGTGCTCGACGACCGGGTTGCGGTAGCGGAACTCGCTGGCCGGTTCGGCGTCGGCCGGGATGCGCGCCAGCTCCTCCACGAGCTGGGCGCCGATCTGGCCGGAGTAGTACGCCGACCCGCAGCCGATGATCTTCACCCGGCGGAACGCGCGGGTCTCGTGCGGGGTGAGGTTGAGCCCGCCCAGGTGGGCGATGTGGAACCGGTCGTCGACCCGGCCGCGCAGGGTGCGCGCGACGGTCTCGGGCTGCTCGGAGATCTCCTTGAGCAGGTAGTGCTCGTAGCCGCCGGTGTCGTAGTGACCGGCGTCCCAGTCGACGGTGAGCGGCTCCTTGGCGGTCTCGGTGGCGTCCATGGTGAAGGTGTGGAAGCCGTCGGCCCTGATCGTCGCCAGCTCGCCGTCCTCCAGGTGGACGACCTGGCGGGTGTACCGGACCAGCGCGGCCACGTCGGAGGCGGCGAACATCTCCTTCTCGCCGATGCCGAGCACGATCGGGCTGCCGTTGCGGGCGACGACGACCTCGCCGGGGCGCTCGGCGTCCAGCACGGCTATGCCGTACGTGCCGACGACGCGCTTGAGCGCGGTGCGGACCGCCTCCTCCAGGGAGTCGGTGTCCTTGACGGTACGGGCGATCAGGTGCGCCAGCACCTCGGAGTCGGTCTCGGAGGTGAAGGTCGCCCCGTCCACGGTGAGCTTGGCGCGCAGTTCGTCGGCGTTCTCGATGATGCCGTTGTGCACGACCGCGACCCGCTCGGCGCCGTCCACGTGCGGGTGGGCGTTGACGTCGCTGGGCACGCCGTGGGTGGCCCAGCGGGTGTGCCCGATGCCGACACCGCCCCGGAAGCGCGCGGGCACGACGGCGGCCAGGTCGGCGACCCGGCCTTTGACCTTACGGGTGCGCAGGGTCTTGTTGACGATGGCGAGACCGGCCGAGTCATATCCCCGGTACTCCAGCCGCTGCAACCCCTCCAGCAGGATCGGCGCCGCATCCTTGGATCCGACATAGGCCACAATTCCGCACATCGAGCGTGCTCCTTACCCGTAGACGATCCTGCGAAGCTGCCGCACGGACAGCTTGGGGGCGGCCACCCGCCGTTGCGGCAGCTCACCGGCGATACGCGGAAAGATTTCCTCGTTCGTGAGCCCGCGCGCCTTCAGCTCGGTATGGCGGCGTCTGACGAACTCCTCCACCGGCTCGGAGAAGAACGCCAGCACGTCGGCGACCACCCGGGCCGCCTCGCCACGGCCGAGCGGGCTCGTCCGGGTGAGGTGCGCGATCAGATCTTCGTGCTGATGCCAGGCGTTGGACACAGCGCAGGACATTACGCAGTCGCCGCTCGGTACACCAAGGGTTCTGCCCGATTCCGGGCAGAATATGGGCTGAACTCTAGGTCAGATCTTCTTTTCCGTTCCCTCCAGGTAGGACATGATCAAGGAGGCGTGCGCCTGACATGGCTCATTATCGTCTACTCTGAGTAGTCGATAAGCAGCAGGGAGTAGTTGTCATGCGCCGTGTCCCGCTGGCCGCCGCCGTGGCCGTCGCCTCCTTCCTCGCCCTGCCCGCGACCGGGCTCGCCGAAGACCGGCAGGCGACCTACCGGCAGGCCGCGCGGGAGTACGGCGTGCCGGAGAGCGTGCTGCTCGCGGTGTCCTACCTCAATTCGCGGTGGGACACGCACGAGTGGCTGCCGAGCGCCTCCGGCGGCTACGGGCCGATGCACCTGGTGGACGCGGAGGCCGTGCGGGGGGCGGGCCACGGCGGGGGCGACCGGCGGGGCGACGAGGGCCGCGGCCCGCTGCGGGTGCCGCCCGTTCCCGCTCCTGATCCCGCCGCTTCTTCGACGCTGCGCGAGGCCGCCGCGCTCACCGGGCTTCCCGCCACGGCCCTGCGCTCCCAGGCCACGGCCAACATCCGCGGCGGCGCGGCGTTGCTGGCCGAGCGCCAGCGCCGGCTGCGCCTGCCGCCGTCCCCCGACCCGGCCGCCTGGTACACGGCGGTCGCCTCCTACGCCACGCCCGGCAGCCCGGCCACCGGATTCGCCGACGAGGTCCTCGGTGTGATCCGTGCCGGCATGGCCCGTACGACCGACGACGGGCACGCCGTACGACTGGCCGCGACGGCCGTGCCGCCGGCGCCCCCGGCCGCCCGCCGCAGCGGGGCCTCGGCCGCCGAGTGCCCGTCCTCGCTGAGCTGCGCCTGGACGCCCGCCGCCTACCGCAGGACGGGCAAGGGCTCCTACGGCAACCACGACCGGTCGGACGGGCCACGCAAGATCGACTACATCATCGTCCACGACGGCGAGGCGACGTACGACACCATGACCAGGCTCGTCGCCGATCCCAAGTACGTCAGCTGGCACTACACCCTGCGCTCCAGCGACGGCCAGGTCGCCCAGCACGTACGCGGCCAGGACATCGCCTGGCACAGCGGCAACTGGTACGTCAACGCCCGCTCGATCGGGCTGGAGCACGAGGGATATCTGGCGCAGGGCGGGGCCTGGTACACCGAGGCGATGTACCGCGCCTCGGCCAAGCTGGTCCGCTACCTGGCGGCCAGGCACGACATCCCGCTCGACCGGGAGCACATTCTGGGCCACGACAACGTCCCGGGCATCACCCCGGCCCACGTCAGGGGCATGCACGACGACCCCGGACCCTACTGGGACTGGGCCCACTACTTCGAGCTGCTGGGCGCGCCGCTGCACGGCGACGGCGGGGACCCGCCGCGCTTCAACGCGGCGGCCGAAGAGGGGTATGCGGAGTGGCCGCCGCAGGACGAGTGGGACGAAGGCGAGCCCGGCCCTTCCGAAGACGCCTATCACGGCCCGGACGATCCGCTGCTGCGCGGCGACGAGCGGCGGGCGTCCGCGGGCTCGGTCATGATCCTGCCCTCCTACGACCGGCACCGCCCCTACTTCACCGGCTGCGACAAGAAGCGCCCCGGCGTACCGTGCCCCTCGCGCGGTGCGGCCTCCGTCTGGCTCTACACCGACCCGCGCCCCGGCGCGCCCCTCGTCTCCGACATCGGCAAACACCCCACGGGCGGCTCCACCCGCAGCGTCTACGACCACGCCGCCCGGGTGTCCACCGGCCAGCGCTACGCCGTCGCGGGGCAAAGCGGCGACTGGACCGCGATCTGGTACCTCGGCCGGCGCGCCTGGTTCCACAACCCGAAGAGCGCCCCCACCGCCGTCCCTGTCAAGGCCCGCACCATCACCGCCCGCGGCGCCTCCGCCCCCGTGTACGGCAGGGCCTACCCCGGCGCCTCCGCCTACCCCCGCGGCGTGAAGCGGCAGAAACTGGTCCCCCTCCAGTACCGCCTCCCCGCAGGCCAGCGCTACACCGTCGGCCTCACCGTCCCCGCCACCTACCTGCGCGCCTCGTCCATCCACCCCGCCCGCCACCGGCTGATCCGCGGCCGGCTCACCTACCACCAGATCCAGTTCGGCCACCGCGTCATGTTCGTCAAGGCCAAAGACGTCGAGTCTCCCTCCTGACCGCGCGTCACACCCCCTCCCCCCGCCCCCTCCGCGATAGAATCCCCTGGTCGTAGCGGTTCCCGGTGGAGTGGCCGAGAGGCGAGGCAGCGGCCTGCAAAGCCGTGCACGCGGGTTCAAATCCCGTCTCCACCTCTCACCGCCGGACCGTCCACCCGCGAAATCCGCTAGAGTGGTCGAGCACGCCGGGGCGCAAACCAGCCCCAGGCGATCACGCGGACGTGGCTCAGCTGGTAGAGCATCACCTTGCCAAGGTGAGGGTCGCGGGTTCGAATCCCGTCGTCCGCTCTGTAGGGCGATTAGCTCAGTGGGAGAGCGCTACCTTGACACGGTAGAGGTCACTGGTTCAATCCCAGTATCGCCCACCACCGTTCCCCCTGGCCACAGGCTCGGGGGTCCTACTGCACAAGGTCGTTGATCATGAGCGGGAGCAAAACGAGAGCACGCCGCCCCCCGAAGATCATCGCCCGATCCTCCCGTGGGTAGAAGTCACCGCTCCCTCATCACCCGGCCTCGGGCGGTGCCCCATCCGCTCACACACGAGCACTTCAGGGACGTCCAGCACCGTCTTGTGATGATGCCGCAGCCCGTGAAACACCGCCCCGGCAACGACCGGCGGCACCGCCTCTCCTGCCGGTACGCCGGAGACCGGCATACCGGTGCCGGTGGCACCGCCCGGATGTCCGCCACAGACCGGGCGCCACACCCGGCGGGCAAAGTCGGACCGGCGCAACACCCCACCCTCCGGAGCGGAGAACACCACCTGCTCCTCATTCCCGTTGTCATCGATAGCGGCGGGCGAGCAGATCGACCAGGAAGGACGGCAGGTCGATCCTGCGGGCCGCAGCCGGGCTTTTCGGCGGCCCTCGCCACACCCGTCCCCCGACTTCACGCAACGCCCCTTCGTCCGGGTCGACCTGCGGGTAGCCCTCGTCCAGGTGGCAGTGTTCCTCGGCGAGCCCGGCCTGTTCTCCCCAGCGCATCCCGGTGAAGGCGGCGGTGAGCACCAAGGTGGCCATGGACTGACCCCATGGCCCGGCATCACGGATCCGGCCGCCCACCTGCAGCACCTGCTCTCCGGTGGGGATGGGCCGGGATCGGCGCGCCTGGCCGCCGCGGCGGGTGGATCGCCCCGGGAATGCGCCCGTGATCAGTGGGGCGCTGCTTTTTGATCTACATCGCCAACGGTGTCCCTCGTGGGGCGAGGAGCCTTGGAAGCTGCGCGCGCACATCTGTCACTGCAGGTAGCCGTGTCGGCGATCGGCGGGTGTTTGTGTTACTGGTTGTCGTTGAGGAGTTGTCGTGTGCGGGTGAGGAATGCCTGGCGGACCTCTTCTGGGTGCAGTATCTGGAGTGGTCGGCCGAGGCTGAGCAGGTAGCGGGCCAGGCCGTCGGCGTCTGGCCCGCCGATGTCGATGATCGTTGCGTCATCGCCGTCTGGGTGGTGGACGCCGACCGTTGGTGGCACCAGCCTGCGGGCCTCATCGGCCGGTACTGCCAGGCGGATGGTCACCCGCACCGGGTAGGGCCTCAGCGCGATGCCCGTGCTGACCATCTGTGCTGGATCTGGCGGGTCGGGCAGAGCAGTGGCCTGCCCGGTGGCTTTGGCATCGATGATGCGATCGGTACGGAAGGTGCGCCAGTCCTGCCGCGTCAGGTCGTAGGCGAGGAGATACCAGCGGCGGCCGGTGTAGATGAGCCGGTGGGGGTCTACTCGGCGGGTGGACGTCGTTTCGGCCCGGTCGCGGTAGGTCAACTGGGTGCGTTCGCCTCGCCGGCACGCGGTGGCCAGGTCGAGCAGCAGCGCGGGGGAGGTCTGGCTGTCGTCGGGTCGTGCGGTGTGGGTGAACGCGGCGTCCAGCTCGCCGAGCCGGTCGGCGATCCTGGCCGGCAGCACCTGGCGTAGTTTCAGCAGCGCCGACAGGGCTGCCTGGTCGCTGCCGGAGACTCCGCTGAAGGCGGCGGTGCGCAGCCCGACAGCGACCGCGAGGGCCTCCTCCTCGTCAAGGATCAGTGGCGGGATGCTGGTTCCGGGCCCGAGGTGGTAGCCGCCCCATGGGCCCATCTCCGATTCGATGCCGTAGCCGAGTTCACGTAGCCGGGCGATGTCCCTGCGAACCGTCCGTTCGGTGATCTCCAGCTGGGCGGCCAGATCAGCGCACGTCCAGGACTGCCGCGTTGACAGCAAAGACAGCAGCCGCAGCAGCCGCGCCGAGGTGTTGACCATGGCTGACAGTCTGCTCGATGACCAGGACCGTTTCTGACCGGGTCATACCGTAACGTCGCCGGCACGGCCGAGACTTGCTCGGCCGAAAAGTCCATGACGACGACGACGATCTCCGCCAAGGTGCGGTGGATGACGGGCCCGGATGGGCGCACGTAACCGACGAGGAGCAGGCCCCATGGAAGCACGCATGAAGAGCGTGGCGAATCTCGACGTGATCACAGCGATCCAGCATCTCCAGAAGGCGATTCACGCCGGTGGCGTCGACCCCGCTCGTGCTCGAACTGGTCCACCTGCGGGCCGGCCAGATCAACGGCTGCAGCCCGTGTGTGTTCGCCGGCGTCCAGTCGGCGAAGAAGCATGGAGAGAGCGAGGAGCGGCTGCACAACGTGGTCACCTGGCGCGAGACCCCGTTCTTCACCGAGCAGGAGCGGGCAGCACTCGCGCTGACCGAGGCCGCCACCCGGATCCAGGACGGCGCGCCGGGCGTGACCGACGAGATCGGGGACGCTGCTGCCACCCATCTCGACGAGAACCAAATGTCCGCGATCATCCTGAACATCGCGATCACCAACTTCTTCAACCGGATCAACCACACGATCCGGGAGCCGGCCGGCAAGACCTGGTGGAGGCGGGCGTTCGTCATCCATCCAGAGGAACGCGGTGACGACGTGGTGAAGGACGTGATCGGCCGGCTCCACCGCCGGCCGATCCGGTGCCACCGCCGGCAGGCCCCGTCCTGTGCTTCCGCCTTCGGGTGACCGCCGACGAGCGCCCACTTTGATGATCACTAGGGGTACATGACGATGAGCGACGAACTACTGGAACTGACCGTTACCGATGCCCGGGCCTGGCGGGAGTGGCTCAGCGGGCATCACGACAGCTCGGCAGGGGTGTGGCTGGTCCTCGCCAAGCAGAACACGACCCGGCCCACCAGCCTGACCTATGACCAGGCGCTCGACGAAGCCCTGTGCCACGGCTGGATCGATGGTCGGCTACGACGACGGGACGAGATCACCTTCTGCCGGCGCTTCACCCCTCGCGGAAGACACAGTCCCTGGTCAGTACGGAACGTCTCCATCGTCACCCGTCTGATCAGCGAGGGCCGGATGCATCCGGCCGGAATGACCGAGGTCGAACGCGCCAAGGCCGACGGCCGCTGGGAGGCGGCCTACGCGGGACAAGCCGGCATCGAGGTCCCCGCCGACCTGGCCGCCGCATTGGCCGCGAAACCCCAGGCACAAGCGATGTTCGACATCCTCACCTCCCAAAACCGCTACGCCGTTCTCTATCGGATCACGAACGCCAAACGCGCCGAGACCCGAGCCCGCCGTATCACCCAGTTCGTTGACATGCTCGCCCGCGGCGAGACGATCCACCCACAAAAGCGCGCCCTCGGCAGTTGAACGCCGGACCACTCCTGTCCCCGCCTCACTCCTCCAAGGGAGGTGGCCAAGGTAAAGGGGAAAGCCACACTGGCGATCTTTGATGAGGGGCTGACCTGCGGATACCAGCGAGGCAACATCGGCGCGAAGATGGCATGTTGTGCCGCCGGGGTACGGCCACCCTTCGCTCCGATGATCGCGGACCATGATGGGGCGGCAGATTCGTGTCGCCGAAACGCGTGAGGAGTGTGGATGCAACCGCATCCACCGCAGCCCGGGTTTCCTCAGTATGGATCGCCCCGGGTTGGTTGGAGGCTCCGATACCTGGAAGGGTGAGGGGCTATGGCACCTCCGAGGCGTCCAGGGGGAGGTCGGTGCAGAGGGAGGTGGAGACCTGCCGGCCGACGACCATGCGGGACAAGACGTCGATGACGAAGGCGGCGTAGACCCAGCCGGATGGCCTGCGAATCTGGAAAAGTCTCAGGCCGGCGGACAGTCCGAACCACCTTGACACGGTAGAGGTCACTGGTTCGATGCCAGTATCGCCCGCCACCATTTCCCCTGGCCACGGCCCGGGGATCACATTCCCTGAGATGGTCGATCACGGGGGCGGGAGCACACCGCTCCCCGAAGATCATTTTTCGGCCCTCCCATGGGCAGGGGTCACCGCCGCTCCCTCACCACCCGGCCTCGGGTGGAGTTCACCTGCCGACCGGCAACATCGGGACCATCCCCCAGCTCATCGTTTCCCTCCCGCCCGGATGGCCTTCGCCGGGCCGGCATAGCGGCGTCGCAGCCCGCTGTTCGACCGCCGCCGCACCTGCTCGGTCACATGGCTGTACCGGCCCTGGACACCGCCCATCCGGTGCCCCATCCACACATACCAGCACTTCAGGGACGTCCAGTTCGTCCAGCACCGTCTTGTGATGGTGCCGCAGTCCGTGAAACACCGCGCCGGCGACGACCGGCGGCACCGCCTCTTCCGCCGGTACGCCGGAAACCGACGTACCAGTGCCACTTGCACCGGCCGGGTGCCAGACCCGGCGGGCGAAGCCGGACCGGCGCAACACCCCACACCCTCGGGGGTGGAGAACACCACCTGGTCCTACACGCGGCCCTTTATATTGATCACCGGTTGATCTAGGCTTGCCGATGATCGAGGCAGTGCCGACGAATGTGTCGTTTCCAGACCTCGCCCCTCACCGCTGCAACGGTCGCACCCGGCACGCGCTGACCTGCGAACCGCCGCATGGAAGATGCTCCCGGCGGGCGCTGGGACGGCGGCTCGGATCGCCGGGACGTGCGACCATCGCGACCGGGGTTGTGCTCCAAATCCTGACGACCAGGGAGAGACCTGTGATGACCGTCGTTGATGACACCCCCGGGCCGAATGCGAGACGCGCCGGCTGGTCGATGGGAAGGGCCAGCCTGGTCGCGGGCATCGCACTGCTGTTGATGACCCTCCTGGCCGGCTTCGCCAACTTCGTCGCCATCGAGGGTCTCACCACGCCGGGGGACGCGGCCAAGACGGCCCGAGACATCGCCGGCTCCGAAACGATGTTCCGCTGGGGCGTCGCCGCCTTCGTCCTGGTGGCCGTGCTCGATGTCATCGTGGCCGGGGCGCTGCTCGCCCTGTTCGAGCCCGTGGATCGACGCCTTTCAGAGTTGGCCGCATGGTTCAGGATCGCCTACGCGGCCGTGCTGCTGGTGGCGGCCGCCCAGCTCGTGATCGCGCTCGATCTGCTCGACGACCCCGGACAAGTCCTGCGCGCCGTGGAATCGTTCACCACCATCTGGCATCTGGGCCTCCTCTTCTTCGCCTGTCACCTGCTGCTGATCGGGTACCTGGGGTACAGGTCCGGTTTCATGCCGCGCGTGATCGGCATCCTGCTGGTGCTCGCCGGGCTTGGATACCTCGGCGACGGGCTCGGCCTGCTGCTGGTCCGGAACTACTCGTTCAACATCGCGCTGTTCACCTTCGTCGGCGAAGTCGTACTGATCTTCTGGCTGCTCATCAGCGGCCGCCGGCTGACCGAGCGTCCGGGAACGGGTGAGGCGGCGTCGGTGATGTCACCGGCGGTGAAGTAGATCACACACTCGGCCGGCGGCTCATCGAGCTTGACGATCTTCTCGTTGCGGTCGGTGATCGCGGTGCGCAGCAAGTACTCAAGTGGGTCTCGATCAACTGCCAGTCGATCGCTTCCTCGCCGAACAGCGAGCCGATGTGCTGGTACGGCAAGCCGCTGCCCCAGGGGTCGCCGGTGGAGCCGCGGAGGGTGTGACACCCGAAACGCGCAGGGCATCAACAGGGATCCTGCCGGCACCCCGTGGGACCGACCGCACGGCCGCCCTCTCGGGGGGCCGTGCGGGAGCGGTCTCGCTCGAATGCGAGTGTGGGCGGCCTCGCCGGGTCAGGGGGTCTCGGCCGGGCACACGGTTCCGGCAGGGGGGAGATCGCCCGTTACGAGGTAGGTGTCGATGTGGCGGGTCGCGCAGGCGGACACGCGGTAGGCGGTGTGGCCATCGCCGTCGTTGGTCAGGAGGCCGGAACCCTGGATGCGTGCCGAGAGGCTGCGCGCCCAGCGGAGCGGGGTGGCGGGGTCGTGGGTGTTGCCGACCACCAGAACGGGGGGCACGCCCTTGATCGGACTCGCGTGCGGGGCGCGTGCCGGGGCGATGGGCCAGCCCAGGCAGCCCACGGTCATGTCCCAGAACTCCGACGTACCGCGCATGTGGGGAGCCGCCTTGAGGACCTTCCGCAGGCGGTTGCGCACGTCATGGTAGCCACGGATGCGGGGATCGACGTCCGAGCAGAGGATCGAGCGGTAGGCGGCCCTGCTCACCGGGTCGTCCAGCGCCTGGGCCCGCATGGCCGCGAAGAGCCGGGCATCCCCCTGCTCGGCCTGTGTGATCGCGGTCGCCAGTTCCGGGGCGAGTTCCGGGATGAGGGTGAGGTAGGCGTAGGCGGAGTAGCGAAGTTCCTCGGCGGTGATCGGCCGACCGCCTTGCACGCCGATCGTGTCGCGTTCCGCCGTGGCGACCAGGTCGTCCCACACCTTGCCGACGTCGCGGCCGTGCAGGGCGCACGTCGTGGTGCGCTCGCACCAGGCGGTGAACCGGCCGAAGGAGTCCTCCACCGCCCGGGCCGCGTCGGTGACCAGCCGGGACGTGGGGATGCCCTGGTCGACCGCGCCGTCCAGCGCCATCGTGCGCAGCCGGCCGGGGAAGAGGCGGGCGTACTGCGCGCCGAGCATGCTGCCGTACGACTTGCCGAAGAAGCTGATCTTCTCCTCACCGAGCGCGGCGCGTACCGCGTCGAAGTCGCGCGCGACGTTCGCCGTGTCGAGCCGTCCCAGCAGGGGGCCCGTGGCCGTCAGGCAACTGCGGCCGACGGCCGTGCTCGACGCGACGAGCCGATCGTATCCGGCCCTGTTCTTCGGGAACTGGCTGACCGCGGGGTCGTGGACGGGCAGGCCGCAGCGCACCGCGGGCGTGCTCTCTCCGACCCCGCGCGGGTCGATGCCCACGATGTCGAAGCGGCGGCGCAGTTCGTCGGAGAAGGAGCCGGTGGGGTAGTCGCGTACGAGGAGGGCGGCGGGTCCCCCGGGGCCGCCCGGGTTGTACAAGAGGGTGCCCACGCGGGCGGCGGGATCGGCGGCCTTCCGGCGTACGACGGTCAGTTTGATCTTCGTGCCGGACGGCGCGCTCCAGTCGAGCGGCACATCGATCACACCGCACTCGGCGCCCGGCCGGTCAGCGCAGTCGTGCCAGGACAGGCCGCCTGGAGCAGGGGTGGAGGCGGGGGCGCTCGCAGCGGCGAACGCGCCGCCGCCCAGGCCGATCACCGAGGCGGACGCCACGGCGAGGATCATCGGGAATCGCGTCACGGAGCAGCATTCTCGCCGCCCGCCCGAACGTGATCATCGGCCGAAAGGATGATCCTCAGCGACCGAAGAAGGCGGTCGTGCTCATGGATCGCCGTGACCTCAAGCGCCGCCCGCGGTCACGTCCGGCGTCCTTTGGCGCGGACCTTGATGTCGCGCATGTCGGTCACCGCGAGCTTCACGATCTCATGCGGGTGCCCGTGCGCCTCCAGCGCGGCCATCGCGCCGAGCGCCGCCTCGTCCTCGCCGTCGTCCGGGCCCGCCGGCACCTGGCAGCGGAAGGTGAAGGCCGTCACGCTCGGATCGTGGGTGAACGTCCCGGCCTCGGTGTAGGCGGCGCCGCTCACGGCCAGCACGGCGGCCCGCCCGGCGTCGTCGAGTCCGACGAACTTTCCCCTGATCGTCACTCTGAACACTTGCTCATTCCTCTCGTACGGCATAGCCGAGCAGGCGCTTCCCCATGAGGTCCTCCGCGGCGTCGATCAGCTCCAGCACGTTCGCGGCGATCGCGTCCGGCCGCTCGCCGGCCGTGGTCCGCCTGCCGATCTCGGAAAGGACCATGCTGTGCAGGCCGCCGAGCTGCCAGGCGACGGCCCAGGCCACCGGGTCGCCGGGCGCGGCGCCGGTCTCCTCGGTCAGCCGGCCGGCCAGCTCGGTGATCATCTGGTGGGCGAGCCGTTCCAGCCGGGCGGTCAGCGTGGGCGCGGCCCGCATCATCACCAGCACGCGACCGAACCCCTCGCTCAGCCCGACTCTGCGCTCACGCCCGCGTACCTCCTGGCGCAGCCGCGCCAGGACCGCGTCGGCCGCCGACTCGCCGGGACGGCGTCCGCGCACGATGTCGGCCAGCCGCTGCGGGGACGCCTCCTCCGGCGGCAGGACGAGGTCTTCTTTCGTCTCGAAGTAGTTGTAGACGGTGTTGACCGACACTTCGGCGGCCGCGGCGACCTCGGCGATCGTGACGTTGTCGAAGCCGCGCGCGACGAACAGGCCGAGGGCCACCCCGGAGATGCGCTGCCGGGTCTGCCGCTTCTTGCGCTCGCGCAGCCCTTCCACCATACGTGGAGTCTACTGGAATTTTGGAGTCGATTGCAGGTTTACGCCTGGGAGGTCCCGGAGCCTCAGCCGCCGTACGGCACCGTGATGATCTCCAGGTTGTGCCCGTTGGGGTCGGACCAGTAGAGGCCGCGCCCGCCGTCGTTGGTGTTGATCTGCCCCGACCGCTGGTGGAACGGATCGGCCCAGTACGTCAGCCCGCGCTCCTTGATCCGGCCCCAGATCTGGTCGAACTCCTCCTCACCGACCAGGAACGCGTAGTGCTGCGACGGCAGGTCATCGCCCGCCTGCACGACGTCGATCGACACGTCGTTGCCGAGCGAGACGACGCGGAACGGACCGAACTCCGGCGCCTGCTCCAGGCCGAGGATCTCGACGAGGAAGGCGGCGGTCGCGTCCCTGTCCCTGGCCGGCATGATGGTGTGGTTCAGATGGACGGACATACTTGCAGGCTACGCCCGCCCCGCCGGAAGCGGCGCGACGGCGTTGACGAAGTGCGGCGGCCATCTGGCCAGCACCGCGGTGAGCGCTCCGGCGAGGGCCTTCGCCGGATCGTCCGGCGCGCCGGCGGTACGCCATGCGACCACGCCGTCCGGCCGTACCAGGGTCGCGCCGGACGCGCGGATCCCGTACCGGGCCGGGAACTCGCCGTCGGCGTCGGACAGCTCACCGCCGATCGCGTGGGTCCGCACGGTGACGCCGAGACGCGCGCCGACCTCACCCGCGACGCCGGTCCAGAATCCACCCGCCGCGCCCATGACGCCGGTGAGCAGCGCTCGATCGGGTCCCCAGCGACCGCCTGCGCGCCCGCCGAGCTGACCGCCCGCGAATCCGGCGAGGCCCGCCAGGAGGAAGACCCACCCCAGTTCGGCCGGACCGGCTCCGGCGAGGTCGCGCAGGAACGGCGCGAGGTAGGTCATCATCATCATGCTGCCCAGCACGGTCGCCACGATGGCCAGCAGTCCGAGCAGCACCTGGGGCCGGGCCAGCGGAGCCAGCCGCTCCCGGATGGGCATGGCGAGGGCGGGAGGCGTCTCGGGCAGCACGCCCCTGATCGCCGCCAGTGCGGCCAGCCTCAGCAGGCCGCCGAGCCAGAACGTGGCCCGCCAGCCGAACATGCCGCCCACCCACGTGCCGAGCGGTACGCCGAGCGCGAGCGATCCGGTCAGGCCGCCCATCACCAGCGCCAGGTAGTGCCCCTGGCGGCCTTCGGGGGCGAGGGCGGCGGCGATGGCGTACACGGCGGGTACGACGGAGGCCGCCGCCAGCGCGGCCAGCACCCGCAGGCCCATGAGCAGCGCGTACGAGGTCGTGAACGCCGCGGCCCAGTTCGCCGCGACGAACAGCGCCAGCGCCCAGGTGAGCAGCCTGCGCCGGGGCCAGGTGGCGGTCACCACGGAGGCCACGGGCGCGGCCAGCGCGAACACGAGGGAGAAGACGGTGACGAGCTGCCCGCCCGCGGCCTCGCTGACGCCGAGCCCGGCCGAGATGGCGGGCAGCACTCCGGCGATCGCGTAGTCGTCGGTGGCGAAGGCGAACGTGGTCAGCAGCAAGGCGAGCAGCCACGCGGGCGGCCAGGCCGGCAGGCGGACGCGCTGCGCATCTCGACGCTGGTCAACTCGGCGTACACCGGGCTGCAGCTCGACTTCCTCACCAGTGGTGCCCGTGAGCGCGTGGAGGCCGCCCTGGACCAGCTCTGCGCCCTGGTGGACGACTGGGTCCCCGCCCCCTGACCCGCCCGGCACCGAGCCGCTCTCCCGTACCGGACGCCGAAGGCCGGGAGAGCGGCATGCCCGCCGTTAGCGGAAGTCCTCGGCCCGATCCCGTGCCCACTGCGCGAACGTCCGGGGCGGGTCGCCCGTCACGGCCTGCGCGGTGGGCAGCTCGCCGAGAGCGCTCATGTCGAAGTCCTGTACGGCAGCCGGGTCGGCCGGGTTGCCGTCGTAGTCGGTGAATCCCAGCAGGAAGTCCGCGGCCTCGGCGGCGAATCCCCCGATCTTCAGGTAGATCTCGCGCGCCTCCGCCGGAGTGACCCGCTCGAACCGGACCTCCTCCCCGAGCGCGTCGGCGATGGCCTTGACCTGGTCGCGCAGGCTGATCAGCTCCGGACCGTTGATGTCGTACGCCTTGCCGTGGTGCCCCTCCTCCAGCAACGCCTTCAGTGCCACATCGGCGACATCCCGCTCGTGGACGGGAAACCCGCCCGCGTCCGGATCGGCGTCCCGCACCAGCCGCTCGGCCCGGATCGACGGCCCCCACAGCGACAGCTTGTTGGCCGCGAACTCTCCCGGCCGGACGTGCGTCCACTCCAGTCCGGACGCCTGGACCGCCTGTTCCACCGGCGGATGGAACGTCGTGTCGAAACCTCCGGTCACCGCGCCCGACGACAGCACGACGATCCGCCGGACGCCCGCTCGCACGGCACGTTCGACGACCTCGTTCGCCGTCGAGGGCTCCGGAAAGAGGAACACCCGGTCCACGCCGTCGAACGGCACGGTCTCCGGCCTGGTGAGATCCCCCTGAACGACTTCGGCACCGGGCAGTGCGGCCCGCCGCGGGTCTCTGGTCAGCGCCCGTACCGCAACTCCGGCACCGACCAGTCCCGCCGTCACCTGCCGCCCCACGTTCCCGGTAGCCCCGGTCACCAGCACTCGCACGTGCACCCTCCATTCCCGTACGACCTACGGATAAACAATAACGTATCATCTACGGAAAATAGGGAGGTGCGATGGAACGCAGCGGCGGCGGAGATCCCCGGGAGACCCTGCGCCTGCTCTGGCGTCCCCCGCAGCCCCGATCGGGACGCGGCCGGCCCCCCAAGGTCTCCCTGGAGAAGATCGTCGCCGCGGCCATGGCGCTGGCGGACCGCGACGGGCTCGCCGCGATGACCATGGACCGGCTCGCCGCGTCCCTCGGCGTCGGCACGATGACGCTCTACACCCACGTGCCCGGCAAGGCCGAACTGGTCGACCTGATGGTGGACTCCGCCTGGCGGGAGCTCGACCTCACCCCATCGGGCCCGTGGCGCGACCGGATCGAGGACTACGCGAAACAGAACGTGGCCCTGCACGAACGCCACCCGTGGCTGCGCGTCGTCTCGACCGTGCGACCGCCCCTCGGCCCCGGACTGCTCGCCAGGGACGACTTCCTGCTGGCCGCGCTGTCCATGACCGGGCTGCCCGCCGCCGAGACGTCCGCGGCGAGCGATTCCATCGTCACCTTCGTCGACGGCGCCGCCGCCACCCTCGCCGAACACACGCACGCCGAGCGGGTCAGCGGCCAGTCCGGCGAGGACTGGTGGGCCGCCCGCCAGGTGTTCTGGGAGAGCATCTTCGACCCGGCGCGATACCCGGCGATCGACCGGGCCTGGCAGAACGGCGGTTTCGACCGCAGCGCGGTCCAGGCGGCGGCGAACGCGTTCGACCTCGGCCTGCGCGCCCTGCTCGACGGCATCGCCGCGATGGCCCGGGCCGCGCGCCCTCGGTGAAGGCGACCACCTGGGCGCGCGTGCCCGCTCACGCGCCGCCTCGACCACTCCCGGCTCGGGTACGCCGGGCAGAGGCCTTCCACAGTGGGAGAGTCCGGCCGCGGGTGTGGTGACCATACATGATTTCGGGATGATGAGGATCGAGACGCCGTGGGGGCCCTGGGAGGCCGCGCCGCTCGGCGAGGTGGTCGCGCTGATGCGCGGGCTGGCGGCGCCGTGGTGGGTGGCCGGCGGGTACGCGATCGAGCTGGCCGTGGGCCGTGCGTATCGCGACCACGCGGACGTGGACATCGCGCTTCTGCGCCGCGACCAGCGCGCGGTGCGGCGGCTGCTGAGCGGCTGGGACGTCCATGCCGCGGTCGTGCCCGGCACGCTGCGGCCATGGGCTCTGGACGAGGTACTGCCCGAGCAGGCCCACGACATCTGGGTACGCGAGCACCCGCACGGGCCTTGGCGGTTCCAGCTCATGCTGGACGAGGCCGATGGACGGGACTGGATCTACCGGCGTGACCCCCGGATCCGCCGCCCGCTGGCCGGGCTGACCGTCGAGGAGGACGGTTTCCACCGGCTCGCCCCGGAGGTGCAGCTGCTCTACAAGAGCAAGGGCGTGCGGCCGAAGGACGCGACCGATTTCGAGATGGTCCTCCCGCTGCTGAGCGAGGAGCGGCGGCGCTGGCTGGGCGCGGCACTGGAGCTGGAGCACACCGCACACCCCTGGCGCGAGCGCCTTGGATCATGATCCATCGACCTGGAATTCAGTTCCCGGCCAGACGTAAGGGTGCTGGGCATGCCCAGCCGATTCAACTGCCGGACGTCTGTGGCGGCTACCGGCCCGCGTCGGCGCTGCGGCCGTTTCTGCCCGGGGTTCCCGCCTGAGCCCGGCCGGCTACCCCGACTGGTCGCGGCGGCGGATCAGGTAGGCGGTCTCGGCGGTGTTGCCCGCCAGTTCGATGGCCCTGTCGTACGCCGCGCGCGACTCCCGGCCGCGGCCCAGGCGGCGCAGCAGCTCGGCGCGGGTCGCGTGGTAGGCGTGATAGCCGGACAGGTCGCCCGCGAGGCGATCGACGGTCGCCAGCGCCACCTCCGGGCCGTCGAGTTCGGCGACCGCGATGGCCCGGTTGAGGGCGACGATCGGCGAGGGGTCCAGGCGGGCGAGCTGATCGTAGAGGGCGACGACCTGTGACCAGTCGGTGTCGCGTACGTCGCGGGCGGAGGTGTGCACGGCGTTGATCGCCGCGAGGATCTGGTAGCGGCCCGGGACCAGGCCGGTGGCCAGGCGCTCGCGTACCAGCCGGTGGCCCTCGGCGATCAGCGCCGCGTCCCAGGCCGCGCGGTCCTGGTCGGCCAGGGCGACCAGTTCGCCACTCGCCGAGAGGCGGGCGGTGCGGCGGGCCTCGGTGAGCAGCATCAACGCCAGCAGCCCGGCCACCTCGCCGTCTTCGGGCAGGAGGGCGCGGAGCAGGCGGCCGAGCCGGATCGCCTCGCCGGTCAGTTCCGGGCGTACCGGATCGGTGCCGGGGCCGGTCGCCAGGTAGCCCTCGTTGAAGATGAGGAACAGGACGGCGAGCACGCCGGAGACGCGCGCCGGAAGGTCCTCCGCGGACGGCACCCGGTAGGGCACCCGGGCCGCCTTGATCTTGGCCTTGGCGCGGGTGATCCGCTGCCCCATGGCCGCCTCCCGCGTCAGGAAGGCACGGGCGATCTCGGGCACGGTCAGCCCGCCGACCATGCGCAGCGTCAGTGCCACGCGGGCCTCCATCGCGAGCGCCGGATGACAGCAGGTGAAGATCAGCCGGAGCCGGTCGTCGTCGATCGCGCCGAGCGGTTCGTGCGGGTCGTCGTCGTACAACCGCTGAGCCTCCCGCTGCTTGTCGTCGCGCCTGTTCTCGCGCCGGATCCGGTCGATGGCCTTGCGGCCGGCCGTGGTGGTCAGCCACGCGCCGGGGCTGGGCGGCACGCCGCCGGCGGGCCAGCGCTCGACGGCGGTGGCGAACGCCTCGGCCGCCGCCTCCTCGGCGATGTCGAGGTCACCGAAACGCCTGGTCAGGGTGGCGACCACGCGCGCCCACTCGGCGTGATGGGCCCGCGTGATCGCCTCCCGGACGCCGGTCACGCTCACTCCCCCAGGAACGGCCGTACCTCGACCTTCCGGTTGCACGCCTTCGACCCCCCGGCGGCGAGCTTGAGGGCCACGTCGAGGTCGGGGGCGCTGATCACCCAGAATCCGGCGATGTACTCCTTGGACTCCAGGAAGGGCCCGTCGGTGAACAGCGCCTCACCGCCCCGGTTGTCGATGACGGTGGCCGTGTCCGGCGCGGCGAGGCCACCGGCGAACACCCAGTGCCCCTCGGCCACCAGCCGGTCGTTGTACGTGTCGATGGCGGCCATCTCGTCCGGGGTGGCCGAGCCGGTCCGGTCGTCGATCACGGAAACCAGGTACTGCATCTCAGGTCATCTCCTGTGTTCGGGGCGCCCCCGCGGGCGGCCTCTCACCACTGCTACGAACACCTTTGCCCCGATCCGACAGCGACGCCTCGCTCATCCGTGCTGCGGGCCGACATCGCCGCTCGCGTACCGGGGCCGCCCGGCGGGCCGGTAGACCTGGGCCGTCACGCCGTTGGGGAAGACCCGGTGGTCGATCGGTTCGAGCGCGATGTCCGGGCCGGTGGCGGGGAACAGCCGCGTGCCCTGGCCGACGACCACGGGATAGGTGAGCAGGGTGATCTCGTCCACCAGGTGGTCGCCGAGCAGCCGGCGGACCAGTTCGCCGCTGCCGTGCACCTGCAGCTCACCGGCCGGTCCGGCCTTCAGCTCGCGGACGGCCGCCGCGAGGTCGCCGGACAGGACGGTCGTGCCCGCCCAGCGCGGGTCGGTGAGCGTCTTGGACGCCACGTACTTGGGCCGTGCGTTCAGCGGACCTCCGATGGGGTTGCTCTCCGGGTCCGGCATCACTCCCCAGGAGCCGGCGAAGATGTCGTAGGTCCGGCGGCCGAACAGGAACGCGTCGGCGCGCTGGAAGATCTGCCCGAGGAACGCCCCGGCCTCCTCGTCGAACAGCGGCAGGGCCCAGCCGCCGCGCTCGAATCCGCCCCTGGGGTCCTCCTCCGCCCGGCCCAGCCCCTGCATCACTCCATCGACGGAGACGTGCGTGACGGTCGTCAGCTTCATGATCTATCACTCCTTCGCTGTGGCGCCCCTGGTGGGCGGCCTCTCACCCTCTCCACGAACGCCATCGCCCCGATCCGACAGCGAGCGGCATCACAAATACTTAGCTCTTGCGCTAAGTGTCTGGCGCGGGAAATACTTAGCCGCATGGCACAGTATTCGGCGGAGATCGACGGCGTGTTCGTCGCGCTCGCCGATCCGACCCGGCGTGGGGTCATCCGGCGGCTCGGCCACGGGCCGACGAGCGTGGGGGACCTCGCCCGCGAGTTCCCGATGACCCTTCCCTCCTTCATGAAGCACGTGCGCACGCTTGAGGCGAACGGCCTGATCCGCACGGTCAAGGTCGGCCGGGTGCGCACCTGCGTGCTCAACCGCGACCGGCTCGCCCTCATCGACGACTGGCTCGCCGAGCAGCGGCGGATCTGGGAGGAACGGACCGACCGGCTCGAAGACCTCGTCACCGAACTGAAAGAGAAGCACGATGAATCCCGACCTTGACCTGGCCTTGGCACGCGTCATCCGCGCGCCCCGCTCCATCGTGTGGAGCGCCTGGACCGACCCGGCGTACTTCGCGAGGTGGTGGGTACCGGCTCCGGCCGTGTGCGCCGTCGATCGGCTGGACGCCCGGCCCGGCGGCGGGCTGGTGACCCGGCTGAGCGACGACGGAAAGGAGTTCGTGCCGCACATGAACGCGAGCTTCCTCGTCGTGGAGGAGCTGGAGCGGATCGTGTTCACCAACGCGATCGACAGCGCGTGGCGGCCCGCCGATCCCGCACCGGTCCCCATGACGGCCGAGATCGCGCTGAGCGATCACCCGGACGGCACCGACTACCGGGTCATCGTCCGGCACGGCGACCCCGCCGCCCGCGCCCGGCACGAGGAACTCGGGTTCGCGGAGGGCTGGGGGACGGTCACCGGGCAGCTCGCCGGGCTCGCGGAGGGCCAGGCCGGACGATGAGGATCGCTCTGACGGAGTTCGTCACCCTCGACGGGGTCAGCCAGGGGCCCGGGTCGCCCGCCGAGGACACCACCGGCGGCTTCACCCGCGGCGGCTGGCTCGTGCCCTACATGGACGAGCTCTTCGTCCGGCGGGCCTCGGAGTGGCTGGACCTCGCCGACGGCCTGCTGCTCGGACGGCGTACCTATGAGGCGTTCGCCCGCGACTGGCCGCGGATCACCGACCCGGCCGACCCGTTCGCCGGGCGGATGAACTCGCTGCCGAAGTACGTGGTGACCAGCACGCTCACCGAGGGGACCTGGCAGCCGGCGACGGTGCTGCGCGGCGATCCGGTGCAGACCGTGGCGGAACTCAAGGCCCGGCCCGGACGCGAGCTGCAGATCCACGGCAGCGCCCGGCTCGGCGCCGCCCTGCTGGGGGCGGGCCTGGTCGACACGCTCCGGCTGGTCGTCGCGCCGACGGTGATCGGCTCCGGGCGGCGGCTGCTCACCCACCCGAGCCCGCCCGCCGGCCTCCGGCTGGTCCAGCACAAGGCGACGGCGAACGGCCTGCTGCTGCTCCAGTACGAGACCGTGGGCACCGCTCCGGTGGGAGAGTACGAGGGCGTCACGGCCTTCATCTGACGGGGATCGCGCGATGGTGCTAATGGGAGTAGCGCCATCGCGCAACATGGTGCTAGCGTCTTTAGCATCATGCTACTGACGCTGGATCTCAACGATCCCCGCCCGCTCCACGAGCAGGTCGCGGGGGCGATCCGCCGGGCCATCGGCGAAGGCTCCTATGGCCCGGGCGACCGGCTGCCGCCCGCCCGCGACATGGCCGACGCGCTGGGCATCAACGCCAACACCGTGCTGCGCGCCCTGCGCGACCTGCGCGACGAGGGCGTCCTGGAGTTCCGGCGGGGCCGCGGGGTCAGCGTCGTGGGCGGGGCGGGCAGCCGCGCGCTCGTCGTACAACGGGCACGCGACCTGCTCGACTACGCCGAGCGGCACGGCTACAGCCGCGACGACCTCATCGAGATGGTGCAGGGGCTGTCATGACGCGCCGCCACGAGCCGTTCCTGCCCGCCGATCCGCACGGCACGGCCGACAAAGTCCCGCTCATCCCCGCCCGGAAAGGCATCCCGTGATCCACCGTCGTGCCCTGCTCGTCGCCCTGCCCTGGGGCCTGCTCGTCATCGCCGCACTGCTCGCCCTCCCTCTCGCCCTCCGCTCCCGGCTGCCCGACCCGATGGCCGTGCACTGGACACTCGACGGGGTGGCCGACCGGACACTGCCGTTCGGCCCGGCCGTCTCGCTGGGGGTCGCCGTGTGGGGCGTCACCTGGCTCGCCCTGCTGGCGGTCGCCGCCCGCGGCACGATGCTGTCGCGCAGGCAGGGCCGGATGCTGTGGTGGGGCCTGCTGTCCGGGGGCGCGGTGTTCTCGTTCGGCATGCAGCTGACCACCGTGCTGGCCAACCTCGACGGCGCCCCGGGCGCGCCGGGCCTTTGGGCGGTGCTGGTGATGGTCGCCGCGTCGGCGGCGGGCGTACCGGCCGCCTGGCTGGGGCGGGGCGAGCCCGACCCAGCGCCCGCTCCGGCGGCCCCGCCCGCGACGCTCCGGCTGCGGCCAGGGCAGAGCGCCTGGGTGAGCAGGGCCACCAACCAGTGGCTGGTCGTCCTCACGATCTGCCTGGGCTTCGCGGGCCTGGCGGGCTCCCTGGTCATCGCCTGGGCGGCGATCCCGATCCTGGTGGTCCTCGCGCTCGGCCTGTTCACCTCGTCCGTGCGGGTCAAGGTGAACGACGACGGGGTGCTGATCGGGTACGGCTGGCTGCGCTGGCCGGCGCGCCGGATCGCGCTGTCGTCGGTCGATCGCGCGTGGGCGGAGGACCGGTTCCCGAGCCAGGTCGGCGGCTGGGGCGTACGCGGGATGCCGGGCTCCTCCACCATCATGCTGCGCGGCGGGCAGTGCCTGGTCATCCGCGACACCAAGGGCGGCACCATCGCGGTCAGCGTGGACGACGCCGAGACCGGCGCCTCCCTGATCAACGCCCTGCGGGTCGCGTCATGAGGTCCCGGCGCGGCGATCTGACGGTGTTCGTCCTGGTGGCGTTCGGGCTGGCCTGGCCGGCCGCGCTGCCGCTGTGGCTCGGGGACGGGCTCTCCTCCTCCTGGCTGCCGCTGGTGGGCATCGTGATGATGTTCACTCCGGCGATCGGGGTGCTGGCGGTCTGGCGGCGCAGCGGCGCCACGCGGGCGGAGGTGGCCGCCGCCACCGGGCTCGGCCTCGGGCCGAGCAGGCGGCGCACGCTCCTGCTCATCCTGGCCGTCTGGCTGGGCACGCCGCTGGTCGCGGTGCTGGCCATCGCGCTCAGCGTGGCCACGGGCGTGCTGTCGGTGGACCTCGCGGGGCTCAGCATGCTGCGCGGCCTGCCCGGCGGCATCGACCCGCAGGTCTTCCTCATCGTCCAGGTGATCAGCGGCCTCACCATCGGCACGCTGATCACCGCGATCCCCGCGTTCGGTGAGGAGTGGGGATGGCGGGGCTGGCTGCTCCCGCACCTGACGGAGCGGTTCGGGGTGACGCGCGGGCTGCTGATCTCCGGCATGATCTGGGGGCCCTGGCACGCGCCGCTGACCCTGCTCGGCTACAACTACCCCACCATCGGCCCATGGGCGGCGCTGTACTTCGTGGGCTTCACCGTCATCTACGGCGTGGTCATCGGCTGGCTGCGGCTCTACTCGGGCAGCGTCTGGCCGTCGGTGGTGGCGCACTCGGTGCTCAACGCGGGGTCGGTGTCGCTGGTCTTCCTGGTCGGCGACGCCAAGGAGCCGCCGGACCTGGTGTTCGCGGGCATCAGCGGGCTGGTCGGCTGGGCGGTGCTCGCGGCGCTCGCCGCCGCGTTGCCGCGCCTGCTGCCGATCAGGCGGGCGGCCCCGGTCACCGCGCCCCCTCGCCCTGCCGAATAGGGTCTACGCCGGGGCCGGGGAGTCCTCCCCGGCGCGCAGGATTCGCCAGCTCAGGTAGGCGCAGACGCCCGTCGCGGGCGCGCCCATCAAGGTGCTCGCGATCCCGAGCGCGACCACGTTCCCGGCCAGGTACAGCGGCACCATCACCGCCAGCGTGATGCCGGACTTCGCCAGGAACACCGCCATGCACCTCTGGTAGCGGCGCAGCCGCGGCCGGTCCCGCCACCAGGCGGACCGCTCGCCGCTCGCCGCCTCCACGATCAGGCCGACCACCGGCCGCCGGACCAGCGTGGAGATCAGGAACACCGTTCCCCCGGCCACGGCGAGCAGCAGGGACGGCAGGTAGAAGTCGATCCCCTGCCCGGTGCTCCCGGCCAGCGCCGCGGACAGCCCCACGACGACCAGCGGGCCGGCCGCCTGCCAGTACTTCCGGTCGCCGTACACCCGGATCACCGCGCACACGAGCACGCCTCCCACCGCGATCAGACCGGCGGTCACCACCCGCTCGGTCAGCAGGTAGGCGATCAGGAACAGCGCCCGGGAGGCGATGCCCTCGGCGATCGTGCGCCAGCCGCCCATGGCGGTGAACAGGGACATCGACTTCTGGGCCAGCAGGT
Organism: Spongiactinospora rosea; assembly: GCF_003315795.1. Lineage (GTDB taxonomy): Bacteria > Actinomycetota > Actinomycetes > Streptosporangiales > Streptosporangiaceae > Spongiactinospora > Spongiactinospora rosea. Next base: position 86,720 of record NZ_QMEY01000017.1, on the reverse strand, counting down.
TGGGGGTCATGCGCGCCGCTCCGCGACGACGCCGGTACCGGCCTTCTCGCGGGGGACATCGGTGGCGGGGAAGCCGTCCCGGCGCATCGCGTCCTCGTACGCGCCGATCGCCGCGAGCAGCGTCCCTTCCCCTCTGGCGGCCTGGACCAGGGCGTCGCGGAGGCGGTGCGCGTCCTGCATCGCGAGGTTGCCGCCGAAACCGGGGGCCGCGTGGATCGCATCGCCGAGCACCGTCACCGGACCGGCGGACCACGCCGCCATGGCGGGGATCGTCGCGCCGCGCAGCGCGACGGTGACGTCCGGCCATGCCCGGCCGACGATCGACCGCAGGTCCGGGTGCAGGGCCTCGGCCTCCTTCCGGGCCCGGTGCCACCGCTCGGCCGGCGGCCCTGCCAGGTCGGGCCACTCCCCCGTGACGGGCAGCGCCCACATCACATAGTCCTCGGCGGCCGTGACGGCGGGGCCTCGCAGGGCGGGCAGCCATCGGTCGCGGGCGGCCACCGGCGGCTGGGAGAACCGCAGCACGCCCAGCGCCATCATCCTGCCGTGCATCCGCATGGCGGCGGAATTGTGGCCGATCAGGGCGGGCAGCCCGACATCGGCCACCGCGCGCAGCGGGGTGGCGCCCATCAGCATGTGCCTGCCGGTGTCGAGCACGCGGACGTGCGGCAGGTACTGGCGGCGGACCGCCGAACCGATCCCGTCCGCCCCGACCAGCACATCGGCGGTGTCGGTGCCACCGTCGGCGAACCAGGCCCGCACGGTGCCGTCGGGCCGTCGCTTGAACCGGGTGAACCGGGCCCCGAACCGCACCCTGTCCTCCAAACCGGTCAGCAGCACCGCGCGCAACAGCGGCCGATCCGCCTGGCGTCCGGGCCGGGCCGTCCCGGGCGCGCCGTCGAGCGGCCGGGCGTGCTGCACGGTGAGCCGCCCGTCCGTCTCGGCGAGCGCCAGCGCCTCACGCCGCGCCCCGCCCATGGTGGCCTCGGCCATCGCGGCATGACCGTGCGGCAGGCACGCCCGCAACGCCGCCGCTCCCCGGTCGTCCATGTGCAGGCTGATCCCCTGCGGACGCCCTTCCACCCTGTCCCGCTCGTACACCACGACATCGATCCCCGCCCGGTGTAACCCCTGCGCCAGCGTCAACCCGCCGAGCCCCGCTCCGATCACGATCACGCGCATGCCACATCGCCTTTCTTCATCGCCCGATGAAGAACATGCTAGGGGGCACGCCGACAAAACTCCACCAGACAATGAAGAAAGGCGGCGGGCGAGACCTGCCGCCGGGCGGGTGCACGGCGACCGTCACCTTCTGCGGTGCTCCGACGTGCCCCGCAGCGAGCTGGTGCCCTCGTCGCGGCTCACCTCACCGGTGAAGGGGGGCGTGGAATATCGCGCCATGTCCTTGTGCGCGCGCGGAAGAAGCACATCGTCGTCCCATCCCGAGCGTGATGGTGTCGTGGACGTACTTCGCGAGGGTGTGATCCGGCTGCGGCAGCCCGCGATCCCGCTCGTCGGCGGGGGCCGTCCTCAGTTCGCCGGCACTTTCCTTGATCGCGGGCTCGGGATCGTCACGTCCATGGCCGTGACGATGGTTCCGCGATTCGTGATACCTGCCTGGTCCGGTCACCCGTCTGGCGAACGGGGGCCGGCTGGAGGCATCAGGAGAGGTCGGCCCGGTGGTCGGCGGCCCACTGGGCGAGGGTGCGGCCCGGGCGGCCGAGGACCTGTTCGACGTCGGGGAGCACGGCGGGCGGCTCCTCGGCGTATTCGGCCTGGTAGCCGAGCACGTATTCGGCGATGTCCGCGGGCATCCCCGCGGTGATGTAGGCGGCGCGCGCCTGGCCGTACGTCAGCGGCTCGAAGCGCAGGGTCCTGCCGAGCCCTTCGCCGATGGCGGCGGCCTGCTCGCGGTGGCTGAGCGCCTGCGGGCCGCTCAGTGAGTACGCCCGCCCGGCGTGCCCGTCCTCCAGCAGCGCCGCCACCGCGACCTCCGCGATGTCGGCCTCGTGCACCGGCACGCCGAGCGCGTCGGGGTAGGCGCTGCGCACCACGCCCTCGGCGCGGATCGAATGCGCCCACACGTCCAGCTTGTTGACGGCGAACTCGCCCGGCCGGACGTGGGTCCACTCCAGGCCGGAGCCCTCGATCGCCTGCTCGACGTCGAGCAGCATCTCGTAGCTGCCCGGCCGCCGTACCGTGACGGCCACGCCGGTGAGGGTGACGATGCGGCTGACGCCCGCCTTGACCGCGCGCCCGGCGAAGGCGGCGGCCTGCTCGGCCGCGGACGTGGGGTCGAGCATGCCGGCCAGGTAGTAGACCCGGTCCACGCCGTCGAGCGCGCCGGCCGCCTCGCCGAGATCGCCCGCGGCCAGTTCCACGCCCTCGGGCAGGGCTGCGGTGGCCGGGTTCCTGGTCAGGGCCCGTACCCGCTGCCCGGCGCGCAGCAGCCGGTCCACCACGATGCGTCCCACCGTGCCCGTCGCTCCGGTCACCAGGATGGTCATTGATGTTCCTCCGTTCGTCGATGGTGGTCGATCGGGGGCCGAGATTAGCCCCGCGCGCCCCTCCTCCGCATATCGGCTCACGTCTCATTTGGCAGTTCAGCGGGCATGTAGCAGGATCGCCGGAATGGAGGCACTCGCCCGCCGGCTGGTCCCCGACGAGATGTGGGAGGTGGCCGGCTCGCTCATGCCGGGGCGGCGGCCGCGGCGTCAGGGGGGCGGCCGGGCCGCGGCCGACGCGCGTACGGTCCTGACCGCGGTCGTTTACGTGATCACCAGCGGGTGCGCCTGGCAGAACCTGCCGCCCGCGTTCGGCGTCACCGTGCCCACGGCGCATCGCTGGTTCGCCCGCTGGACCGAGGCCGGCCTGTGGCGGAACCTCTGCGAGGCCACCGCGCACGATCCCGCGCTGGCCGAGTGGACCAGGGCGATCCGTGACGCTGCGGCATGCCGGGTGTACACCTGAAAATTCACCAAAAGAGACATGGGTTCGGGCCGCTCGCTGTACGGACTTGTCCGGACATCTAGGAAGACCTTTGCCGCCTGCCCGGACCCTGCCGCAATGGTCTTCCGGCAACGGACAACGGGTTGCGAGCGAGCGAAACGAGGTGACGCATGGCGGGTCCGGTACGGCTCGGCCGGCGCGGAAGGACACTTGGCGCCCTGGCGGGAACACTGGCCCTGGTGGGGGCGCTGCTCAGCGCGGCTCCCGCGGCGGCGGAGGATCTTGAGGAGCATCTCTGCGATTCCGGGTCGCGGGACGACGTCCTGCTCCAGTTCCGGACCGGCGCGGACGATCTGCGCGGCGACAACTGGTGGGGCGACTCCAATCTCGCGATCACGGTGGTCTCCCGGGTGCGGCCGGCGTTCCGGGTGGAGAACGTCAACCGGGGCAAGAACTGGGGCGGCGGGGAGACCAGCTCGGTACGCATCTGCCTGAACAGGCACGGGTTCACCGCGGCCGAGGTCAGCGGCCTCCGGCTGGAGGTGGTCAACGACCCGTTCGGCGTCTTCGACAACTGGAACCTGGACCACTTGAACACGTCGGTCCGTTCCTTCACCCTCGGCGAGTGGCAGCGCGTGCGGGAGTCCACCCGGACGGGCGCCCCGCTGCACCGGTTCGACGGCGACCGGCCCACCTTCGATGTCCAGGTGGAGGACCTGTTCAACGGCGGCTTCGAGTTCGGTTCGCAGCCCGTCATCACCGCCCCCTGGTTCGGCGAGGGCCCGGACTGGAAGGGCGTGGACGTCGGGATCGGTCATATGCTCACCGGCCGGAACAACGCCTTCACCTGGTCCACCGGACGCAACTGGAACGCGATCCTGCAGACCGTCCCGGTGCGGCCGGACACCCCCTATGTGCTGACCGGGTGGATTCGCACCTCCGACAAGGTGAACACCGGCTTCTTCGGCGCACGCCTCGCGGGCATCTGGCCCCCGCCGGGCGAGGTCCACTTCGGCCCGCACAAGGGCGTCTACACCGAGGTCACCTCGCGTTTCCGGACGCGAAACCACACCCAGGCCACGGTGTTCGCCGGGCTATGGGGGGTGGGCACCCCCGGCGGCGACTGGATCCAGCTCGACGAGGTCGAACTGCGCGTGGACAGATGAGCGACGGCGCCCGGCACGGAGGCCCGCCCCCGTGCCGGGCGCCGGACGCCGGGAGCCGGGAGCCCGGAGCGAGCGGCCGAATCGGCTTACGGAAAATCGCACCGGGCCATCACTCAGCGAATACGGCCCCGTTCACCCGGGGCCTTTCCCGGCGGCCATCCGTGCTTCATCAGAAATCCGCGGAAAACCCTTGCGCGAATGCCGCGTCCGCCGCATACGATCGCCATAAGGGATGGGAGATATTCCAGGCGGGATTACGACTGGAATCCGGGGGCCCCCTTCTCATCCTCCATGTTCTTCAACAGGGAGGATCGTTTGAACGTGCGCGCGTTAGCCGCGGTATTAGCCGCGGCCTCGATGTACGCCGCCCTTGTGGCGGCCCCGGCGGTGGCCGCGCCCGCCAAGCCCGACGTCCCCCACGAGGTCTTCTCCCCCGACGGGACGATCAAGCACGTCGAAGTGGACCCGGCCGACCTGCCGAAGGTCCCGAAATCACTGGTCGCCGCACCCTCCAGGCTCAAGGAGGTGGAGATCAACGGGCCGAGTGACAACCGCATCGACCTGGTGTTCCTCGGTGACGGCTATACCGCGGCCGAGCAGACCGCCTACGGCACGGAGATCGACGCGGCCTGGGCGACCATGACGGAGCGAGAGCCGTACAAGTCCTACCGCAAGCTCTTCAACGTCTGGCGCATCGAGATCGACTCGCCGCAGTCGGGGGTGAGCGGCGACCCGACCGCCGACGTGCACGTGGACAGCCCGCTGGCCTCGGCGTTCTGGTGCGGCGGCACCGAGCGCCTGCTCTGCGTGGACACCACCAAGGCCTGGGAGTACGCGCAGGCGCTCGTGCCCGGCGCCGACCAGGTCCTGGTGCAGGCCAACAGCACCAAGTACGGCGGCGCGGGCTACTCCGGCTCCGACGTCGGCACCTTCTCCCGCAACCCGCTGTCCAGGGAGGTCGTGCTGCACGAGCTGGGCCACTCGCAGGGTGACCTGGCCGACGAGTACGACTACGGCGGCCCCGAGCAGTACCCCGGCACCAGCGAGCCCTACGCGGCGAACGTCACCATCGACTCCACCGGCGCCAAGTGGGGCGTGTGGCTGGGCGAGGCGACCCCCGACGGCGGCATCATCGGCGCCTTCGAGGGCGGCGACTACAGCCGCTTCGGCGTCTGGCGGCCCAGCGAGAACTCGCTGATGCGCAACCTGAACCAGGACTTCGGCCTGGTCAACCGGGAGAAGCTGGTGCAGTCCTTCTACGGCGAGATCAATCCCGTGGACTCGGTCTCCTCCCCCGAGGGCGGCACGCACAACGCCACCCAGCCGCTCACGGTCACCACGGTTGACGTGCCGCTGACGATCAAGTGGCAGGTGGACGGCGTGGCGGTGCCCGCCTGGAACGGCAAGAAGACGCTGACCCCGGCCGACTTCGCCTCGACCGGCAAGTCCACCTTCGCGCTGAAGGGCACGGTCACCGACGAGACCGCGATGGTACGCAACCCGATCTATAAGCCGGACCTGACGCAGACGCTGTCCTGGACGGTCGGCCAGAACAGCAGCACCAACGCCTCGGCGGCCTTCACCAAGACCGCCGACTGGGGGTCGGGCTTCGAGGCGAGCGTGTCCGTCAAGGCGGGCAGCACCGCGCTGACCTCGTGGACGGTCGAGTTCGACGTGCCCGCGGGCTTCAGCGTCACCAGCACCTGGGACGCGAACCGGACCCAGAACAACACCCGCTACACCTTCACCAACAAGCCGTACAACGGCTCGGTCAATCCGGGTCAGACGGTCACGTTCGGTCTGGGCGGATCTCCGGGCAACTTCCCCGGCATCTCCAACTGCAAGGTGAACGGGAACCCGTGTAGCTGACGGTCACATACCGTACGCGTCCGCCCTCCGGCCCTTCCCAGAAAAGGGCCGGGGGGCGGACGCCCCTATGTCACCCTCACATTAAATCGAGCCCCCGGTGTCCGCTTTTGGACCGGGGGCTGAGAAGTGTTACCGGGCTCCCTGGGTGGGCCCTTTACGTTGTCCCAATGCCTTTGGTGGTATTGTCCGGATGAATGCTGAAATATCGGGTCAGCACTCGGCGCCGGGGGCGGGCCGCACCGGGTTCGGCGACGGCCGGTACGGACCCGGGATCGCGGCCCCGCGACTGCCGCCCCTGACTGCCGGGCGGGGCCGGACCGCAAAATGGGAGAGTCGTTGACCATGGTCTGGGGCCATCCGTTATACGGTCGAACCCCCACCACTGATAAGGACCACCATGACTGACCCCGCGAACGCCGCCGAGTCGGCCTGGGAGCGCGTCGACACCACCGTCCCCCACTCGGCCCGGGTCTGGAACTTCCTGCTCGGCGGCAAGAACCACTTCGCCGCCGACCGTGAGGTCGGTGAGCGGCTGCTGACGATGTTCCCGGACTTCGCGATGGTCGCCCGGTTACAGCGGGAGTTCCTCCGGCGGGCGGTCAGGTACCTGGTGACCGAGGCGGGCGTACGGCAGTTCCTGGACCTCGGCACCGGCCTGCCAACGGCGGAGAACACCCACGAGGTCGCGCAGAGCCTGGCCCCCGAGTCCCGCGTGGTCTACGTCGACAACGATCCGATCGTGCTCGTCCACGCGCGCGCCCTGCTCACCAGCACCCCGCCCGGCGCCACCGACTACCTCGACGCCGACGTGCGCGACCCGCAGGAGATCCTCGCCGGGGCCGCCAAGACGCTCGACTTCCGCGAGCCCGTCGCGGTGATGATGCTGAGCATCGCGGGGCAGGTCACCGACAAGGACGGCCCCCAGGAGATCATCGACACGCTGCTCGCCCCGCTGGTCCCGGGCAGCTACCTGGCGCTCAGCGACGGCGTGAACACCAACCCGGCGCTGGTGGAGGCCGTGCGCGGCTACAACCGCACCGCCGCCAACACCTACCAGTTGCGCAGCCCGGCGCGGCTCGCCGAGTTCTTCACCGGCCTGGAGCTGGTCGAACCGGGCGTGGTACCGACCCCCGAATGGCGCCCCGACCCGGACCGCTGGGACCCGCCCTTCCCGGTCGTCAGCGCCGTGTGCGGAGTCGCCCGCAAACCCTGACCCCCGCACAGGCAGGCGTCCGACAGGGGTGGGCAGATGCGTTCGGCGCGGGTCTCCATCGTCTCGGTGTTCATCGTCTTCGTGCTCAACGGCCTCATCGCCGGTTCGTGGGGGCCGCGCATGCCCGCGCTGGCGGACCGGATCGAGGCGGGCCCCGGCGCGCTCGGCCTGGCGCTGCTCGGGGCGAACGTCGGCCTGATCGCCGCGGCGTCGTTCGCGGGCCGGGCGTGCGCCCGCCTCGGCGCCCGCGTCATGGTGCTCGCCTCGGCCATCGCCGCCTCGGCCGTGCTGCCCGTCCTCGCCCTGGTCACCTCGCCGCTTCAGCTCGGCCTGGTCCTGGTACTGCTCGGCGCGTCCTTCGGCGCCTTCGACGTGTCGATGAACGTCGCCGCCGTCGGCGTCATCCGCGGGACGGGACGGCCGCTGATGCCGGTCTTCCACGCGGGTTTCAGCTTCGGCGCGCTGACCGGTTCGCTGGGCGCGGCGTTCGCCGCCGGCCGGCAGGTCGCGCTGCTCCCGTACTTCGGCGTGGCCGCCGTCGCCGCCCTGACCCTCACCGCCGCCGTGATCCGGTTCGTGCCGCGCGAGGAGCCCGCCCCCGGCACCGCCCGGCGCGCCGGGCTCGACCGCGGCCTGCTGCGCCGCCCCGCGCTGTGGCTGCTCGGCGGCATCGCGTTCGTCGCGGCCATCGTCGAGGGTTCGAGCTACGACTGGTCGGCGCTGTTCGCGGTCCGTGAGCGGGGCCTGCCGGAGGCCGCCGGGGCGATCCTGTTCTCCGCGTTCTGCCTCACGATGGGGCTGGTCCGGCTGGCCGGGGAGCGGATCCAGCGCCGCTTCGGCGCGGCCCGCATCCTGGTCACCGGTTCCCTGCTGGCCGGGGCGGGCCTGCTGACGGCCGCGACCGTGCCGGTGGCCTGGTTCACCTACGCCGGATACGTGCTCGCGGGCGGCGGCATCGCGTTCGCCTTCCCGGTCGTGCTCGATCTCGCCGGCGCGGCCGGCCTGCGCGCCGACGGCACCGGCGGCGAGCGGGAGATCGGTTTCGTCACGACCATCGCCTACTCGGGCTTCCTGATCGGCCCGCCCATGATCGGCGGCCTCGCCCAGCTCACCGGCCTGTCCTTCGCCATCGGCTTCGCCGGCGCCGTCGCCCTGCTGATCGCCCCCCTCACCCTGGCCGCCGAGTCCACCATGAAACATGGTTTGCCTACTTGAATAGTAGGATTTGGCGAAAGGTGCACAGAACAGGGAGATCTGCTGATGAGCCTGGAATTCCTCTGGTACATCCCCAATCAGGTGCAGCCCGGGCACCGCGGTGACGAGGTCGCCGCCGACCACAACAGCCTGGAGACGCTGACCCGGCAGGCCAGGGCCCTGGAGGAGCACGGGTGGGGCGGGGCGCTGATCGGGACCGGGTGGGGAAGGCCGGACACGTTCACGGTGGCGGCGGCGCTGGCCGCGCGGACGACGACGTTCCGGCCGCTGATCGCGATCCGGCCCGGCTACTGGCGGCCGGCGAACTTCGCCGCCGCGGCGGCGACGCTGGACCGGCTCACCGGGGGGCGGGTGCTGGTCAACATCGTCTCGGGCAAGGACGACCTGAGCGCGTACGGCGACAGCGAGGGCGACCAGGCCCAGCGGTACGCGCGGACCAAGGAGTTCATCCAGCTCACGCGCAAACTGTGGACCGAGGAGAACGTCACCTACCTCGGCGAGCACTTCGGCGTCACCGGCTCGACCCTGGCGCAGCGGCCGGTGGTCCGGGACGGGCGGGCGCATCCCCGGCTGTACTTCGGCGGGGCCTCCGAGGCCGCAGAGCGGGTGGCCGCCACCGAGGCCGACGTGCAGCTCTTCTGGGGGGAACCGCTCGACGACGTGGCCGAGCGGATCGAGCGGCTGAAGCGGCTGGCCGAGAAGCTGGGGCGCGAGCACCCGCCGCTGGAATTCGGGCTGCGGGTCACCACGCTGGTGCGCGACACCGGCGAGCAGGCGTGGGCCGACGCCGAGGCCAAGGTCGCCGAGATGGCCGGGGGCCGGATCGCCCGCGACCCGAACCGGCACATCGCCGTCGGCCAGCGGCGGCTGCTCGACCTGACCACCCGGGGAGAGGTCCTGGACGACAACCTCTACACCGCGCCCGGCAGGGTCGGCGGCGGCGGCGCGGGCACGACCTGGCTGGTCGGGTCGGCGGCGGAGGTGGCGCGGTCGCTGCGCAGGTACCAGGCCCTGGGCATCACCCACTTCGTGCTCTCCGACACCCCGTATCTCCCGGAGATCCAACGGCAGGGTGAGCAGTTGCTGCCGCTCCTGCGCGGCGAGGACGAGACCCCGCACCGGGCCTTCCATGACAAACCGGATATAGTCCACTAAACCTACCTAGTTCTTACGGAGTAACGGTGTCGAGTAAGCTCGCCGGCGTCCTGGCCGCCCTCACCCTGCTCGTCGCCGCGTGCGGGTCCGGCCCAGGGAACGCGCGGCAGGGCGGGTCCTCCGCGGCGCCCGGCTCCGCCACGATCGAGATCGGCTCCCTGTACGAACCGCAGAACCTCGACAACACCGCGGGCGGCGGGCAGGGCGTGACCGAGGCCCTCAACGGCAACGTCTACGAGGGCCTGTTCCGGCTGACCGACGCGGGCAAGGTCGAGAACCTGCTGGCGGAGAGCCACAAGGTCGCCGACGACGGCCTCACCTACACGTTCAAGCTGCGCAAGGGCGTGCGGTTCCACTCCGGCAAGGCGCTCACCGCCGCCGACGTGAAGAACAGCATCGAGCGGGTGCTCGCCGAGGACTCCCAGTCGGCGCGCAGGAGCAACCTCAAGGTGATCAGGTCGGTGACCGCCCCCGACGACGCCACCGCCGTCGTCAAGCTGTCCAGCCGGTCCATCTCGCTGGTGTACAACCTGAGCCACGTGTGGATCGTCAACACCGCCGCCAAGGACCTGACCACCGCCGCCGACGGCACCGGCCCGTACAAGCTGGACGCCTGGAAGCGCGGTTCCACGCTCAGCCTTGCGCCCTTCCCCGGCTACTGGGGCCCCCGGCCCGCCAACGGCGGAGTCGTGTTCCACTACTTCACCGAGGCCACCGCGCTCAACAACGCGCTGCTGACCGGCGCGGTGGACATCGTGACCAGCCAGCAGAGCCCCGACGCGCTGAGCCGGTTCACCGGGAACCAGGATTACAAGATCAGTGAGGGCCACTCCACCACCAAGCTGCTGCTCGCCTTCAACGACCGCAGGGCGCCGTTCGACAAGCCGCAGGTGCGCCGGGCGGTCGCCGCGGCCATCGACGACGCCAAGCTGCTGGAGTCGGTGTGGGCGGGCCACGGCAGCCTGATCGGCTCGATGGTGCCGCCCACCGACCCATGGTACGAGGACCTGACCTCGCTCGACCGCCACGATGTCGAGCAGGCCAAGCGAGACCTCGCCGCGGCGGGCCACCCCCAGGGGTTCCGCTTCACGCTGGACACCCCCAACTACGACCCGCACCCCACCGCCGCGACGTTCATCAAGGGCGAGCTGGCCAAGGTCGGCATCACGGTGGACATCAACGTGATCACCGCCGACGAGTGGTACACCAAGGTCTACAAGAACCGCGACTTCGCCGCCACCATGCAGGAGCACGTCAACGACCGGGACGTGGTCTGGTACGGCGACCCCGGCTTCTACTGGGGCTACGACGACGAGCAGGTCACCACCTGGGTGGCGGAGGCCGAGCGGGCCGAGACCACCGAGGAGCAGACCGCGCTGCTGAAGAAGGCCAACCGGCGGATCGCCGAGAACGCGGCCAGCGACTGGCTCTACCTCTACCCGCAGATCGTGGTGGCCTCCTCGGCGCTGTCCGGCTACCCGGTCAACGGGCTCAACTCGCAGTTCTACGCGTACGGGATCAAGAAGGGCTGATGGCGCGCTACCTGCTGCGCCGCACCGCCTTCCTGCTGGGCTCGCTGCTGGCGGCGGCGGGCCTGTTGTTCCTGCTGCTGCGGATGCTGCCCGGCGACCCGGCCAACGCGCTGCTGTCGGTCGGGGCGACGCCGGAGCAGATCGCCGCGGCCCGCCGCCAGATCGGCTCGGACCGGCCGCTCGCCGAGCAGTTCTGGACCTGGCTGACCGGGCTGGCCCGGCTGGACTTCGGCACGTCGTTCGTCAGCAGGCTGCCGGTCGGGCCGGAGATCTCGGCCCGGCTGGTGGTCACCGTGCCGCTGACGCTGCTGTCGTTCGGGCTCGCGGTGGCGGTGGCGGTGCCGGTCGGGTTCGTGGCGGCGTGGCGCGCAGGTCGCTGGTACGGGGCGGCGCTGAACGCGCTCTCCCAGCTCGGCATCGCGGTGCCGGTGTTCTGGATCGGGATGTTGCTGGTGACGGTGTTCGCGCTGCGGCTGCGGCTGCTGCCCACGGGCGGGTTCCCGCGCGATGACTGGGCCGAGCCGGGCCGGGCGCTGACCGCGCTGGCCCTGCCGGTCGTCACGATCGCGCTGGTCATGTCGGCCTCCCTGATCCGGTACGTCCGTTCGGCCACGCTCGACGTACTGGGCGCGGACTACCTGCGCACCGCGCGGGCGCTCGGGGCCACCTTCGCCGGGGCCATGTGGCGGCACGGGCTGCGCAACGCCTCCGTGCCGATCATCTCGATCCTCGGCATCGAGCTGGCCACGACGTTCCTCGGCGCGGTGGTGGTGGAGAGCGTGTTCACCCTGCCGGGGCTCGGGACGATGCTGGTCGAGGGGATCGCCGAGCACGACTATCCGGTCATCCAGGGCGTGCTGGTGGTCAGCACGTTCGGGGTGCTGGTGATCGGATTCGCCGCGGACCTGGCGCAGCGGCTGGTCGATCCGCGGCTGCGGGCGCACGTGGGCGGGGGACGCCGATGAGGGGACGGCTCACGTTCGCGGCGGGATGCGCGCTGGTGGGCATCGTGCTCGGGGTGGCGCTCGTGTCGCTGCTGTGGCTGCCCTACGACCCGGCCGACACCACGGGCGGGCGGCTCGCGCCGCCGGGCGACGGGCACCTGCTCGGCACCGACAAGCTGGGCCGCGACCTGCTCACCCAGCTCATGTCGGGCGCGCGGACCGCGCTGATCGCCGGGATCGGCTCGGTGCTCGTCGGCGGGCTGCTCGGGGTGACGGCCGGGCTGCTCGCGGGCTTCGCGACCCGCTGGCTGGACGACGCGCTGTCGGCGGCGCTGGACATCGCGATCGCCTTCCCGACGCTGCTGCTGGCGATGCTGGTCGCGGCGGCGCGGGAGGCGTCGCTGGGCTCGGTGGTGCTGGCCGTCGGGCTGGGGATGTCCGCGATCGTCGCCCGGCTGACACGGGTGCTGGTCAAACGGGTGCTGGCGCAGGACTACATCACGGCGGCGCGGACCTCCGGCACCTCCTGGCCGCGGATCGTGGCCGAGCACGTGCTGCCGAACATCTGGCCGATGCTGGTCGTCAACCTGGCACTCCAGCTCGGGCTCGCGGTGCTGGCGGAGGCCGCGCTGTCCTACCTCGGTCTCGGCCCTCCCCCGCCGAACGCCTCCTGGGGGCGGCTGCTGCAGGAGGCCCAGGCGACCGTGCTGACCGCGCCGATCGGCGCCATCGCGCCGGGCGTACTGCTCGTCGTCCTGGTCGTGGGCACGAACCTGGTCGCCGACGGCCTGCGCGACCTCGCCGACCCCATCCGCAGGAGCACCCGATGAGCGCACTGGACGTGACCGGCCTCTCGATCCACCACGCGAGCGGCCGGGAGCCGGTCCGGGATCTGTCCTTCACGCTCGCCCCCGGCGAACGGCTCGGCCTGATCGGCGAGTCCGGCTCGGGCAAGTCGCTCACCGCGCTGGCCGTCATGGGGCTGCTGCCCGCCGGGATGACCGCGCGCGGCAGCGTGCTGCTGGGCGGCACCCAGGTGATCGGGACACCGGACCGCAGGCTGAACCGGGTGCGCGGCCGGGCCGCGGCGGCGGTCTTCCAGGAGCCGCTGACCGCGATGGACCCGCTGATGCGCGTCGGGCGGCAGCTCGCCGGACCGATCCGCCGCCGCCACGGGCTGCGCGGCGCGCGGCTGCGGGACGCCGTGCGTTCGGCCCTGGCGGAGGTACGGCTGCCGGAACGGGCCACCGCGGCCTACCCGCACGAGCTTTCCGGCGGGCAGCGCCAGCGGGCGGCCATCGCCATGGCCCTGGCCTGCGAGCCGGACCTGCTGATCGCCGACGAGCCGACCACGGCGCTGGACGTCACGGTGCAGGCCGAGATCCTGGCCCTGCTGGACGGCCTGGTCGCGGGCCGGGGCATGGCGCTGCTGTTCATCAGCCACGATCTCGCGGTCATCGCCGAGGTGGCCGACCGGGTGGTGGTGCTCAAGGACGGCTCGATGGTGGAGTCGGGAAGGACGCGGGACATCGTGCGCGAGCCGCGGCACGCCTACACGCGCTCGCTGGTGGACAGCGCGTGGGCCCTGGAGGGCGAACTCGATCGGCTGGCCCCGTGACCGCCGCCCCGGCCGCCGTGCTGGCGGCGCACGAGGTCGGGTACGCCTACCGGGGCGGGCGGCCCGTGCTTTCGGACGTCTCGCTGTCGGTGACGCCGGGGCGCGGCCTGGCGCTGGTCGGCGAGTCCGGCGCGGGCAAGACGACGCTGCTGCGGCTGCTGCTCGGACTGGCCCGGCCGACCTCGGGCCGGGTGCTGTTCGACGGCGCGGAGCCGAACCCGCGCGATCCGGCGTTCCGCCGGGCGGTCCAGCCGGTGTTCCAGGACCCGTACTCCTCGCTCGACCCGCGCCGCCGGGTCGGCCGCATCGTCTCCGAACCGCTGCGCTCGCTTCGCCTGCTCGCCCCCGGGTCCCGCGCGGCCCGGCGGGAGGAGGCCGCCGCGCGGGTGGCCGAGGCGCTGCGCTCGGTGGGGCTGCCCGCCGACGCGGCCGGCCGCTACCCGCACGAGTTCTCCGGCGGGCAGCGGCAGCGCGTCGCGATCGCCAGGGCCATCGTGGGCGGCCCCCGGGTGCTGCTGGCCGACGAGCCCGTCAGCGCCCTGGACGTCACCACCCGGGTCCGCGTGGTCGGACTGCTCGGCGAGCTGGCCGAGACCCACGGGGTGACGGTCGTGGTGGTCTCGCACGACCTGGCGGTGGTCGCGGCGCTGTGCGCCGACACCGCGGTCATCGAGCGCGGGCGGGTGGTGGAACAGGGCCGCACGGCCGACGTACTGGGCTCGCCCGCCCACCCGTACACCAGGAAACTGCTCGACAGCGTGCCCCGGCTGAGCCGCGCCGCCCGGCTCGGCCCGCCGTGAGCCGCACTCACTCCTGGGCGGCGCGCAGCCTGCGTTCGGTGGGGGGCAGCAGCAGCACTTCCAGGGCCCGCGCGCAGGCCCGCGCGTGCGCGATGAACCACCCGATCCGCGCGTCGCTGATGACCAGCGGCGTGGAGCGCACGGCCAGCGCGTACCGGACGTGGTCGAGCCGGTCGAGCACCGGCACCGCGACCGTGCGGACGCCGTCGCCCGACTCCCCGTCGTTGAGCGCGTGCCCCGCCTCCCGGACCCGGTCCAGCTCGGCGCGCAGCTCGCCGTGGTCCACGATCGTGCGGCCGGTCATCGCCCGCAGCGGCCCGAGTTCGGAAAGATCCGCCCGCCCCGCCGGGTCCCAGGCCAGCAGCACCTTGCCCAGCGCCGTGGAGTGCAGCGGGCGGCGCAGGCCCGCGCCGCTGTCGGGGTTGAGCGAGCCGCCGCTGAGGATGACCGCGTGCCTGCCGTTGCGGACGGCCAGGTCCACGGTGGCGGAGGTGACCCGCGCCAGCTCGGCCAGCTCGGGCGCGATCCGGTGCAGGCCGCGCCGGTGGAAGGAGAGCTGGCCCAGCTCGGTGATCGACGGCCCGAGCCGGTAGCGGCCGGTCGCCGCCTCCTGCTCCAGGAAGCCCGCGCCGCTCAGCGTCCTGGCCAGGCGGTGGGCGGTGGAGGTCGGCAGCTCCAGCCTGCGCGACAGCTCCGACAGGCTGAGCGTGGCGTCCCCGCCGCCGAAGCAGTCCAGGATGGCGATCACCCTGAGCACCGACTTGACACCGTCTTGTGCTGCCATGCGGGAAACTCCGGCTTCTGAGTAGGGAGATCCGAGACCAGGTGGGAGCCGGTCCGGCCGAGATTCCTTCCCGCATCGCGGGAAATACTTTGTATTTCCTACCAAGTTAGCAGCAAACTCTCCTACATGACCACAGCACTCGACACCATCTGGTTCACCCGCTGTCCGGTGCCCACCGCGACGGGCATCGCGGCGGACCAGGGCTGGCTGGCCGGTGAGTTCGCCACCGACGGGATCGAGGTGCGGTCCCTGCAGGACGACCAGCCCGGCGTCCCCCGCGAGACGCACTACACCCACGCCCTGACCGGCCTGTTCCGCGAGGGCGGCAACGTACCGGCGCTCTGGGCGCGCTCGCGCGGCGAGGCCACCCGGCTGATCGGGCTCACCTGGATCGAGGAACGCCAGGCCGTACTGGTCCGCGCGGGCGCCGGGATCACACGTCCCGAGCAGCTCAAGGGGCTGCGGCTGGCCGTCCCCCGGCATCGCATCGCGATCGACTTCTGGCGGGCCATGGCCCTTTCCGGCTTCCACGGCGCGCTGGCGCAGGCCGGGCTGGACCTCGGTGACGCCCGCCTGGTGGACGTCGAGGCGCGGCCGGGCGGCGGCCAGTGGGAGGCCGAGCTGGCCGCCCTGGCCGCCGGGGAGGTGGACGCGGTCTACGTCAAGGGCGCGCTCGCCGCCGAGGCCGCGCCGCGGCACGGCGCGGAGGTCGGCATCGACCTCGACGCCCTGCCGGACCGGCGGGCCCGGGTCAACAACGGCACGCCGCGGCCGATCACCGTGCACCAGCGGCTGCTGGACGAGCGGCCCGAGGTGGTCGCCCGCTTCCTCGGCGTGCTGCTGCGCGCGGCCGACTGGGCCGCCGGGCACCCCGAGGACGTGGCCAGGATCCTGAGCGCCGAGACGGGCGCGGGCGCGACGGGCGTGGCCGCCGCCTACGTCCCCGGCGCCTCGCTGCACCTGGACCTCTCGCCAGAACGACTGGACCTGCTGGCCCGGCAGGAGCGCTTCCTGCGCGGCCAGGGCTTTCTCGAATCACCCGTGGACGTCGGCGCATGGGCCGATCACACACCGCTGCAAGGAGTCCCGCATGCGTAGGCCACCGCTCATCGTGCCGCTCGCCGCCCTCGCCCTGCTGGCCGCGGCCTGTGGCGGCGCCGATGCCTCGGGCGGCGCCGGGCAGGTGGTCATCAGGATGTCCGACCCCGGCAACAGCGGCTTCCTGGCCGTGGCCAAGCGGGACGGCACGCTGGACGCCGCCCTGGCCAAGGTCAACGCCAAGGTCAAGTGGGCGGGCGACTTCTCCGTCTTCGCCCCGGCCGCCCAGGCCATCAACGCCGGATCGCTCGACATCGCCACCGGCTCGATCACGGCGGGCGTCACCGCGCTGGCCGTCAAGCCCAGCTTCAAGATCTTCGCCACCGTGCCGCCCGACCTCGCCGGCGAGGGGATCGTGGTCAAGAAGGACTCGCCGATCAGATCGGTGGCGGACCTGGCCGGGCGCAGCGTGGCCGTCGGGCACGGCGGCACCAGCGAGTACCTGCTGCTCAAGGCGCTGCGGACGTTCGACGTGCCGGTGGAGAAGGTCAAGCGGGTCTACCTGCCGCCGCCGCAGACCGCGCCGGTCTTCGGGTCGGGCGAGGTGGACTCGTGGTCGACGTTCTCCACGTTCCTGATCCCCGCCGTCACCGACCTGAACGCCCGGATCCTGGCGGACGGCGCGGCGATCAAGTCCGACAACTACGTGATCTACGTGGCCGCCAACAAGCTGCTCGACGAGCATCCCGAGGTGGTCAAGGCCCTGTTCGAGTTCATCCGCGCGGGCAGCGCCAAGGAGATCGCCGACCCGGCCGCCTACCAGAACGTGTTCACCAAGGCCGGCCCGCAGGCGGTGCAGGGCGCGCAGCAGGACCTCGTGGTCGGCATCCGGAAGAAGGGCAGGCCGGTCCAGGCGGTCACCCCCGCCGAGATCGCGAAATATCAGGAAGTGGCGAAGTTCTTCCTGGAGCAGAAGGTGCTCACCGCGCCGCTGGACGTCTCCCGGCACGTCGTGACCGGCATCGGGGGCGGGGAGCGATGAGCGGCACCGCGGTGCTCGACGCCCAGGGCCTGGTCACGCCGGTCCTGCCGCGCGCGGCGGGCCGCCACCCCGCGGTGACGTTCGCGCTGCGCGCCATCGGCCCGGTGCTGCTGCTGGTGGCCTGGTACGCGGCCACCGCCTCGGGCGTGCTCACCAAGGACGTGCTCGCCGGTCCCCAGGACGTCATCAAGACCTTCGGCGAGCTGTGGGCGGACGGCCAGTTGCCCGAGGCGCTGCGCGTGTCGGTCACCCGGGCCGGTCTCGGCCTGGTGCTCGGGGCCTCCACCGGCCTGCTGCTCGGCGTGGTCTCCGGCTTCACCCGGCTCGGCGAGGAGCTGGTGGACTCCTCCATGCAGGCCCTGCGAGCCATCCCGTTCCTGGCGCTGACCTCGCTGTTCATCGTCTGGTTCGGGATCGAGGAGGCGTCCAAGATCCTGCTGATCGGGGTGGCCTGCACCTTCCCGATGTACATCAACGTCGCCAGCGGCGTGCGCAACGTGGACCGCAAGGTCGTCGAGGCGGCCCGCTCGTTCGGCCTCGGCCGGGTGGCCATCGCCCGCGAGGTCGTGCTGCCGGGCGCGCTGCCCTCGGTCTTCGCCGGGCTGCGCCTGTCCACCACGCTCAGCGTGATCGCGCTGATCGCGGCCGAGGAGATCAACGTGACGGCCGGGCTGGGGTACCTGATGGCCCGCGCCACCGACTACCTGCGCACCGACATCCTGGCGCTGTGCGTGCTGCTGTACGCGGTGATCGGCCTGGCCGCGGACCTCACGCTGCGGCTGGCCGAACGCCTGACGATGCCCTGGCGAAGGGCGGTGACGATCCGATGAGCCTGGCGGTGCGGACCCGTGGGCTGCGCAAGGTCTTCGGTGACCGCGCGGTGCTCGACGGGGTGGACCTCGACGTACGTCGCGGCGAGTTCCTGGCGCTGCTCGGCGCGAGCGGCACCGGCAAGACGACCCTGCTGCGCATCCTGGCCGGGCTGGACGCGGCCACCGCCGGAACGGTGCTGGTGCCGCCGGTGCGCACGGTCGTCTTCCAGGAGCCGCGGCTGATCCCCTCCAAGCGGGCACTGGCCAACGTGATCATCGGCCAGGGCCGCGCCATGCGCGCCAAGGGCCTGGCCGCCCTGGCGGAGGTGGGCCTGAGCCGGCACGCCGACGCCTGGCCCGCGACGCTGTCCGGCGGCGAGGCCCAGCGCGTCGCGCTCGCCCGGGCGCTGGTCCGCGAGCCGGAACTGCTCCTGCTGGACGAGCCGTTCGCCGCGCTGGACGCCCTGACCCGCCTGCACATGCAAGACCTCATCGCCGAGCTGTGCGCCCGGCACCGCCCCGCCGTGGTGCTGGTGACGCACGACGTCGAGGAGGCCATCCTGCTCGCCGACCGGATCGCGGTGCTCCGCGACGGCAGGTTCGTCACGGACCTGCAGGTCGGCCTGGACCGTCCGCGCGACCGCACGGACCCCGAATTCGTCGAACTGCGCCGGCGTCTCCTCGCCGACCTCGGAGTGGACACCCACGCGGGGACGCCGCGCGAGGAGGTGGCGCGGTGACGCACCGCGAGACAAGGCACTTCAGCATCGTCCTGCCCACCAGGAGCCCGGCCCCGGCCGAGCTGCCGCCGTTCGTCACCGACGTACGGCCGGCCCGCACCGACCCGGCAGGGCGCGCCGCCGTGGCCGCCGACCTGGCCGGGCTGAGCGGCGCGCTGGTGCCCTTCGACCCCGGCGGGCAGGAGTCGCTGACCGTCGCGGCCGGCGCCCTGCGCCGCACCCGCCACCTGCGGGTGACGGCCGAGTTCCACGCCGCCGTGGCCACCCCGGTCTACGCCGCCAAGCTCTCGGCCTCGCTGCAGCGCTTCGCCGCCGGGCGGCTGGGCTGGCGGCTGGCGGTGGACCTGGACCCGGCCGTGGCCCGCGCCCAGGGCGACTTCCTGACCGGCGCCGACCGGTACGCCCGCGCCGCGGAGTTCCTGACCGTGGCCAAGGGCGTCTGGCGCGGCCCGTTCGACTTCCGCGGCGACTTCTACGAGGTCGCCGCGGGCGGCTTCGGCCCGCCGCTGTCCGCGCCGCCCTTCCCCGAGGTGCAGTTGTCCGGCACCTCGCCGGAGGCCGTGGCGTTGTCGCGGCGGCACGCGGACGTGCACGTCTTCGCCGAGGGCGACGACCTGGACGCCATCGTCCCCGAACTGCCCGGCCTGCGCTACGGCGTCCTGCTGACCTCCCTGGAGCAGGCCGAGGAGTACGCCGCGCGGGGCGTCACCGAGTTCTTCCTCCAGACCGAGGACGTCTACCACCTCGGCGAACACGTGAAGGAGCGGGCTCTTGCCGGTTGACATCTACTGGCGCATCCACATGGAGGGCGACCAGTCCTCGCTGCGCCGCAGGGTCCACAGCCGCGGCGGCCTGACCTCCGGCGGCACCGCCCCCGGCACCAGGGACGGCCGCGACGACGGCTACACGCACGCCGACTACATGGCCGAGGTCGCGCTGGCGGCCGAGGAGTCCGGCTTCACCGGCGGGCTGCTGCCGAACTTCCCGATCACCGACGACCCGTGGGCGGCGGCCGCCACGCTGGCCCGCGAGACCACCTCCTACCGTTTCATGGTGGCCTTCCAGCCGGGGTTCCTGCACCCGGTGCAGGCGGCCAGGATGACGGCCACGTTGCAGCGGGCGACCGGCGGCCGGATCGTCTACAACGTCATCTCCGGCGGCGGCGGGCCCGCGCAGCTCTGGTGGGGCGACAAGGTCGATCACGACGACCGCTACGCGCGCACCTCGGAGTTCCTGGACGTGCTCAAGGGCGTGTGGGCGGGCGGATTCACCCACCACGGCCGGTTCTACCAGGTGCAGGACGCCGGGCTGCCGGAGGAGCTGGCCGGGCAGCCCTTCCCGGAGATCTTCTTCTCCGGCTCCTCCCCCGCCGCCATCGCCGCGGCCGGCCGGCACGCCGACTACTACCTGTCGTGGCTGGAGCCGTTCGAGGCGCTGGCGGAGAAGTTCGACGCCGTGCGCGCCGCGAGCGACACCCCGCCCCGCTTCGCGGTGCGTGTGGACGTGCTCGCCCGGGAGACCGAGGAGGAGGCGTGGGAGGAGATCGCGCACGGCTGGCGGGCCCGCCGGGCTGGGGCGTCCGGCGGCGACCAGGGTGACCAGGG
This sequence comes from Spongiactinospora rosea, assembly GCF_003315795.1. Lineage (GTDB taxonomy): Bacteria > Actinomycetota > Actinomycetes > Streptosporangiales > Streptosporangiaceae > Spongiactinospora > Spongiactinospora rosea. Next base: position 66,239 of record NZ_QMEY01000017.1, on the reverse strand, counting down.
CGATTCGGTCGGTGTGCGGCGCAGCCGGTCCTTCGTGGCCGGCGCCGGGGACGACCACCGCGCCCTGGAGGTCGCGCCGAACGTGTGGGGCGGTTTCGCCGAACTGCGCGACGGCCCGGCCTTCGGGCTGGTCGGCGACTACCACCAGGTGGCCGAACGCCTTGACCGGCTCCTCGACCTCGGGGTGGACGCCTTCATCCTGGCCGGGATCCCCCATCTGGAAGAGGCCCGCCGGGTGGGCCGCCACGTACTGCCACTGCTGAAAGGACGCACCTCATGACCACCTTCACCACCACCACCAAGGTGGGCTACTTCCCGCAGAACAACACGCTGTGGGTGGCCCGCCACCGCGACCTGCTGCCCGGCGTGGACTGGGTGGACCTGAACACCCTGGGCCGCGGCGAACCCGTCGATCCGCGCAGGGCGCTCCCTTCCGCGCACGGCGACCACCTGTTCGACGGCGGGTACGACTTCATCGGCACCGGCTCCACTCCCCCGGTCACCGCCCAGGCCAAGGGCCACGACATCGTGTACGTGGCGATCTCGGGGCCGCGTGTGGAGAACGGCCGCCTGGTGGTGCGCGACGACTCGCCGATCGGCTCGGTGGCCGACCTCGCGGGCAAGCGGGTCGCGCTCGGGCACGGTTCGTGGCAGACCACACTGTTGCTGCTGGCGCTGGAACGGTCCGGACTGGGCTGGGCCGACATCACCCCGGTGGACTCCTACGGCAACGCCGCCGAACTGCTGGTGAACGGCGAGGTGGACGCCTGGGTCGGCTCCTACCCGTACCTGACGCCGGTCGAGTCGCGCACCAGGACGCTCGTGGAGACGGACGGCCTGTTCAGCCACCGCTCGCTCTGGTTCACCCGCCGCGACTTCGCCCGGGAGCGGCCCGAGGAGCTGGCCCGGATCGTGGCCGCGCTCAAGGCGGCCGACCAGTGGACCGAGGAGCGCCCGCGCGAGGCGGCGGCGCTGTTCGACGGCGACCTCGACGCCTGGGAGCACGCCCTGCGCACCCGCCCCTGGGGCCTGCACCCGATCAGCGAGGAGTTCGTCGCCGAGCAGCAGCACGCCGCCGACCTGTTCCACGCCAACGGGCTGATCGAGCGGAAGGTCTCGGTCGCGGACGCCGTACTGCCCGAGATCGCCGAACTGCTCCGCAAAGCAGGCTGAACCCGGGCAATTATTCTCCGGCTTTCCTGGTTGGTAAGGAGGGAATACCGCGAAGGAAGGAACGACCGTGCCGCTGCCCACACGACCACTGCGCAAGCTGGGTTTCCTGACGATCGGGCTGTTCGAGGGGGACGACCCGGGCCCGGGACACGAGTCGACGCTACAGATCATCGAGCTGGGCGAGCGGCTGGGCTTCGACAGCGCGTGGGTACGGCACCGGCACCTGCAGTACGGCATCTCCTCCCCCGTCGCGGTCTTGGCCGCGGCCTCCCAGCGCACCACCCGGATCGCGCTGGGAACCGCGGTCATCCCGCTGGGCTGGGAGAACCCGCTGCGGCTGGCCGAAGACCTCGCCACGGTGGACGTCCTGTCGGGCGGGCGGCTCAACCCGGGGGTCAGCGTGGGCCCGCCCGCCCACTTCGACCAGGTCAAGGACGCGCTCTATCCCGACACGGCCGATCGTGAGGACTTCGGCCACGAGCGGGTGCGGCGGCTGCTGGACCTGCTGCGCGGTGAGCCGGCCTCCGGCTTTCGCGGCACGGAGGGCATCGAGGTCTACTCCGAGCGGGTGCAGCCGCACTCGCCGGGGCTGGCCGGGCGGGTGTGGTACGGCGCGGGCAGCCTGCGCTCGGCCCGCTGGGCCGGGGAGAACGCGATGAACCTGCTGACCAGCAACGTCGTCAAGGCGGAGGAGTCGACGGACTTCGCCGAGATCCAGGTGTCGCAGGTGCGGGAGTTCCGGGCCCACCATCCGGACGGCGAGCGGGCCCGGGTCTCCCAGGGCCTGGTGGTCATCCCGACGGACGGCGCGACGCCGGAGCAGCGGGCCAAGTACAAGGAGTACGCCGGCAAACGCACCCCCCGCACCGCCGAGCCGCAGGGCCCCGCGCGGATGATGTTCGCCCCCGACCTCGTGGGCACCTCCGCCGAGATCGCCGAGCGGCTGTACGCGCAGGCCGCGTTCCGGGAGATCGACGAGGTGGCGTTCGCGCTGCCGTTCACCTTCGACCACCGGGACTACGTGCAGATCCTCACCGACCTCGCCACCCGGCTCGGCCCCGAACTCGGCTGGCGGCCCGCCGCGCACTGAGCCTCGCCCAGGATCGATCATCCGATACGGGAACAGATCCATATTTCATGGCATTCCTACCTGTATTGCGGCTAATTTGGTCTCGTCCCAGAAGCCGCAGGAGAGGCCGCACGAAGCAGAAGGGGAAGAGCCGCCGATGACCGACCGCCCGACCGATCATCCGACCGACCGCCACCTGTTGATCGCCCTTGAACTGGACGGGGACGGCGCCCATCCGGCCGCCTGGCGGCACAGCGGCCGTCACCCGGCGGAGGCGCTGTCGGCCGCCGGGCTGCGGCGTGCCGTGGCGGACGCGGAGGCGGCGGGCTTCGCGCTCGCGACCTTCGCCGACGGGCCGCTCCCGCCGAGCCGTGCCACCGACGCCGCCGGACGTCTGGAGGCCGGGGTCCGGGCCGCCTTCGCCGCGACGCTGACCGACCGGATCGGGCTCGCGCCCACGCTGCACACGACCACGACCGAGCCGTTCCACCTCGCCACCCAGCTCGCCAGCCTGGACCACGCGAGCCGGGGCAGGGCGGCCTGGGTGGTCGGCGCGGCGGGCGGGGCGGACGACCTCGCCACGATCGGCGCGCAGCCGCCCGCCCCCGAGGCGGCCCGGCGGGAGGCGGCCGACGTCGTCGAGGCGGCCCGCCTGCTGTGGGACTCCTGGCAGGACGACGCGGTGATCAGGGACGTCGCCACCGGCCGGTACCTGGACTCCGGCCGCGTCCACCACGTCGGCTACACGGGCGCGAGCTTCACCGTGTCCGGGCCGCTCATCACGCCCCGGCCGCCGCAGGGACAGGTCGTCGTGCTCGCCCCCGCCGACCTCGAAATCGACGCCCTCGCCGACGTGGTGCTGGTGAACGAGCTCGACCCGGAGGCGATCGCCAGGCGGGCCGAACGCGCGAGAGGCGCGGGCGCGCCGCTCGCCTTCGCCGAGATCGAGGTGGTCCTGGACGCCGCCGATCCCGGCGAACGCCGGCTCGCCGCCCTGGACGCGGCCACGGCGTGGCCGGGCTCGCGCCGCCCGCGCTACGTCGGACCGCCCGGCGGGCTGGTGGCGCTGCTGCGCTCGCTCGCGCCCGCCGTGGACGGCGTGCGCCTGCACCCGGCCGTGCTCACCGCCGATCTGCCGGTGCTCATCGCCGAGGTGCTTCCCGCGCTCGCCGCGGAGGGCCTGCACGCCACCCCCGAGCCCGGCGCGACGCTGCGCACGACGCTGGGCCTGCCCCGTCCGGAAAGCCGCTTCGCCGTCGCGGCGAGCACGACCGCCTGAGGGGACGCGATGACCTCCGCCACACCGACCGGCGCGCCCTACGACCCGCGCGCCCGGCTGCACCTCGGCGTGTTCTATCCCGGCGTCGGCTCCCAGCTCGTCTGGACCGACCCGGACGCCGCGCCGCACGTCGCCATCGAGACCTTCGTCCATACGGCGCGCCTGCTGGAACGCGGCCTGTTCGACGCCTTCTTCCTGGGCGAGGGGCTGCGGGTGCGGGAGAACCGCGGCCGGGTGTACGAGCTGGACATCGCCGGGCGTCCCGACGCGATCACCCAGCTCGCCGCGCTCGCCGCGGTCACCGAGCGGATCGGGCTGGTCGCCACCCAGAACACCACCTACAACTTCCCCGCCGACCTCGCCCGCCGCCTGGCCAGCCTGGACCTGCTGTCCGGCGGCCGGGCCGGCTGGAACGTCGTGACCACCGACAACGCCTGGACGGGCGCGAACTTCCGCCAGGGCGGCTGGCTCCCGCACGAGCGGCGCTACGAGCGGGCCGCGCAGTTCGTGGAGGCCGCCAAGGACCTGTGGGCCTCCTGGGAGCCGGACGCGATCGCCGGATCGGGCGCGGCGGAGTCCTGGGCGCGGCCGGGGGCGATCCGCGAGGTGGACCGCGACACGGGCCTGGTGCGGCTGCGCGCCCGGGCCACCGTGCCCGCGGGGCCACAGGGTCGTCCGGTGCTGTTCCAGGCGGGCGACTCCGAGGGCGGGCGGGAGCTGGCCGCGCGCCACGCCGACGCGGTGTTCTCGGCCAACACCGAGTACGGCAAGGCCGCCGCCTACGCCGCCGACCTGCGCGCCCGGCTGGCCCGGCACGGCCGCCCGCCGGACGCGGTGCGCATCCTGCCCGGCGCCGCGGTGATCCTCGGCGACACGCCCGAAGACGCCGGGGAACGCGCCCGGTGGGTGGACGAGGAGCAGTTCTCGCCGCCGCGGGCGATCGCCTACCTGGAGCAGTACTGGAACACCGACCTGTCCGGCTACGACCCGCACGGCCCGCTGCCCGGCATCGAACCCGACCAGGGCGAGCTGGACCCCTCGCGCGGCACGATCCCGATCGAGCTGCGCACCGGCAAGCTCGCGCAGATCGCCCGCTGGCGGGAGCAGGCCGGGCGGGAGAACCTGTCGATCCTGCAGCTCGTCCGGAAGGTCGGGCCCCGCCAGCACACCTTCGTGGGCACGCCGTCGCAGGTCGCCGACGAGTGGGCGCACTACGTGCGCACGCGGGCGGTGGACGGTTTCAACATCAGCCCGCACCTGCTGCCCTCGTCGGTCTCCGACATCGTGGACAAGCTCGTGCCCGAGCTTCAGGAGCGCGGCGTCTACCGCACCGAGTACACCGGGACGACCCTGCGCGAGCACCTCGAACTGCCGGCGCCCGCATGATCGATTCCCTGGCGGCGCTACCGAAATCACCCGGCATTAAGGTCGTATCACCCCATAGAGAGGCCCGGCGGATGACCATGGCGACATCGGCGCACCACGCGGCGAGAGAGCACCTGGACGCATGAGCACGTCCACGACCGGGGTCCAGGAGGACGCGGCGGCGGACCCCCGGCCGCACCCGCTCGACAACCCGGTCCGCGCAGCGCTGGCCGGTCCGCACGCGCATTTCGCCGAGCGGCGCGGCGACATCCTGCGCTATCCCGCCGACATGTCGCCTTTCATCGGCGTGCCGGACGCTCCGGCCGCCCGTGACTGGGCCGACATCGCGGCGCTGGTCGGGCCCGGCGGCCTGGCCTCCTACTCGGCCGTGGACGTCCCGCCGCCCGCCGGGTGGGAGCTGGTCATGCGGGGCACCGGCGTGCAGATGACCGGTGAGGACGTGGCCGCGCTGCCCGACGAGGAGGCGATCCGGCTCACCGCGGCCGACGTGCCGGAGATGCTGGCCCTGGTCCGGCTCACCGAGCCGGGGCCGTTCCTGCCGCGCACCATCGAGTTCGGCGGCTATCTCGGCATCCGCCGGGGCGGCCGGCTGGTCGCGATGGCGGGCCGGCGCCTGCGCCCGCCGGGCTGGACCGAGATCAGCGCCGTGTGCACCCACCCCGACCACCGCGGGCAGGGCCTCGCGGCACGCCTGGTGAGCGCGGTCGCGGCGGGTGTCCGCGCCCACGGCGAGACACCGTTCCTGCACGCCGCGGCGAGCAACACCAACGCCATCCGCCTCTACGAACGACTCGGTTTCCGGCTGCGCCGCACCACGATCTTCCAGGCCGCGCGGGTGCCCGGCGATGTCACCGGCTGAGTCACCGATCGGGGTCGAGGCGGCGGTCGCGGAGGTCGTGACGCTGTGCAGCGAACTGATCGCCATCGACACCACCAACCCCGGCGACGCCTCGGCCCCCGGCACAGAGCGCCCCGCCGCCGAGTACGTCGCGGGCAGGCTCACCGAGGCCGGGTACGAGGTCACCTACGTGGAGTCGGGCGCGCCCGGCCGGGGCAACGTGATCGCCCGGCTGCCCGGCGCCGACCCCTCCCGCGGGGCCCTGCTCGTGCACGGCCACCTCGACGTCGTGCCCGCCGACCCGGCCGAATGGTCGGTGCATCCGTTCTCCGGCGAGGTCCGAGACGGGTACGTGTGGGGCCGGGGCGCGGTGGACATGAAGGACATGGTCGCGATGACCCTCGCCGTCGCGCGCGCCCTGCGGCGCGACGGCGTGGTGCCGCCGCGCGACCTGATCTTCGCGTTCGTCGCGGACGAGGAGGCGGGCGGCTTCCGGGGCGCGCGCTGGCTGGTCGACCACCGCCCCGAGCTGTTCGCGGACGCCTCCGAGGCGATCAGCGAGGTCGGCGGGTTCTCGGTCACGTTCGGCGACGACGTACGGGCCTACCTGGTGGAGACCGCCCAGAAGGGGGCCATGTGGCTGCGGCTCAAGGTGACCGGCACCGCCGGGCACGGGTCGATGCTGCACACCGACAACCCGGTGGCCAAGCTCGCCACCGCCGTCGCCCGGCTGGAGGAGCACCGCTTCCCGCTGGTGCTCACCGACCCGGTACGCGAGTTCCTGCACGGCGTGGGCGAGCTGACCGGCGTGCCGTTCGACGAGGACGACCCCGAGGCGGCGGTCGCCCGGCTGGGCAACCTGTCACGGCTGATCGGCGCCACCCTGCGCGACACCGCCAACGTCACCATGTTCCAGGCCGGGCGGATGGCCAACGTCGTGCCCTCCTCCGCCCACGCCACTGTGGACGGGCGGATGCTGCCCGGCCGCATCGCCGCCTTCGAGGCCGAGCTGGCCAAGGTCCTCGGTCCCGATGTCGAGCTGGACTGGGACACCCTCCCGCCGGTGGCGACCACCTTCGACGGCGCGCTGGTGGACGCGATGACCGCGGCGATCGGCGCGGAGGACCCGGGGGCGCGGGTGCTGCCGTACATGCTCCCGGCCGCCACCGACGCCAAGTCCTTCCAGCGGCTCGGCATCCGCAACTTCGGCTTCGCGCCCTTGAAGCTGCCCCCCGACCTGGACTTCACCGCCCTGTTCCACGGGGTGGACGAACGCGTTCCGGTCGAGGCGCTGCGGTTCGGCACCCGCGTGCTCTACCGTCTGCTCACCGGCTGCTGAACCGACCGACGACCGGAAGGACCCTCCCATGAAGCTGATCGAGCAGGTGCAGGCCCTGCTGTCGGCGCCCCGGCCCTGGTCCATCACCCAGATCGGCGATCCCGTGCTGCGCCGTACGGCCGAGCCGTACGACGGCCAGCTCGGCGACGCGCTGCTGCGCGACCTGCTCGACGCGATGTTCCGGCACCTGCCGGGCGTCGGCGTCGGGCTCGCCGCACCGCAGATCAGCATCCCGCTGGCGCTGGCCGTCATCGAGGACCCGGCGGAGGTGCCGCCGGAGATCGCCGCCGAGCGGGAGCGCCCGCCCCAGCCGCGGCTCGAACTCGTCAACCCCGTGGTCACCCCGCTGGGGTCGCGCCACCACGCGTTCTACGAGGGGTGCCTGAGCGTGGAAGGGCTGACGGCCCTGGTCCCCCGGCACGCGCGGGTCCGGCTCTCGGCCCTGGACGGCGGCGGACGCCCGTACGAGACGGAGCTGTCCGGCTGGCCCGCCCGCATCGCCCAGCACGAGACCGACCACCTGAACGGCACCCTCTACCTCGATCGGGCCGATCCGCGCTCGCTTTCGACCATCGGCAACTACGAGCGCTTCTGGGTCTCGCCACCGGCCGGGCCGCCCGCGGCCGGCTTCCGGGTGCCGGCCGTACGCCCCTGACGGGCGAGGGCGCTCAGTAGGCCCTGACCAGCCGGGCGAGGTGGCGGGCGGCGATGTGCAGGGGCTCCTCGCTGGCCGAGACGCGGCACAGCAGCTCGGCCCCTTCCAGCGTGCTGAGCACCGTGCAGGCCAGGTCGTGGGCGTCGTCGGGAGCGATGCCCGCCGCGCCGAGCTTGGCCGCCAGCAGCTCGCGCCACTGCCGGAGCGCCTCCTCTGAGGCGTGCTGGATGGCGGGCGAGCGGCCGATGAACTCAAGCGCCGTCGCCGCGACCGGGCAGCCGTCGGTCCAGTCGGAGTCGCGCAGGGTCGTGGCCATCAGCCGGGCGCACTCGGCCACCGCCTCGGCCGGGTCGTCGGTGCTGTCCAGGCCGGTACGCAGCAGGTCGGTGAACTCCTGCGCCCCGAACCGCAGCGCCTCCACGGCCAGCTCCTGCTTGCCGCCGGGGAAGAAGTGGTACAGCGAGCCCAGCGTGGCGCCGGCGTCGGTGGCGATGCGCTTGATGCCGGTCGCCTCGTAGCCCTGCCGCTGCATGAGCACGGCGGCGGCCCGCACGATCCGCGTCCGGGTGCCGGGCTGCTGCTCCCCCGACCCGTCGGCGGCCGAGGTCTGGCTGTCGGTGCGGGCGGGAGCGGTCGGCGAAGCATCCATGCCGGCCATCCTACCCTTGCTCTGGATAGAGCGCTCGTTCTAGTCCTGTTATAGTCACTAAAACGAACGCTCTAACTAGGAGGAACGGCATGTCCGACGCCACTCTTTTCGACGATCACCCCGGGTACCGCCGGATGTTCGCCCCCGGGCGCCTGACCGTCGGGCTCTTCCTTCCGCTGTGGCAGTACGCGGGCGACATGGCGGCGATGGCCGGGCAGGCGGAGTCGGTGAAGCTGGCCGACCGATCGGGCTTTTCGGCGATCTGGGTCCGCGATGTCCCGCTGGCCGACCCGACCTTCGGTGACGTCGGCCAGGTCTACGACCCGTGGACGTACCTCGCCTGGCTGGCCGCGCACACCGAGCAGGCCGCGCTGGCCGCCGGAAGCGCGATCTTCACCCTGCGCCACCCCATCGACCTGGCCAAGCAGGCCGCCTCCATCGACCAGCTGTCCGGCGGGCGGCTGATCCTCGGCGCGGCGAGCGGAGACCGGCCGGTCGAGTTCCCCGCTTACGGCGTGGACTTCAACACCCGCGGCGACCGCTACCGCGAGGCCGTGGAGATGTTCCGCACCCTCCTGGAGTCGAAGTCACCGACGATCAACTCCCCCCTCGGGCGGATGCAGGACGTGGACCTGCTGCCCAAGCCGGTCAGCAGGCGCATCCCGCTGCTGGTCACCGGGTCCTCGCGGCAGAAGCCGGAGTGGATCGCGAGCAACGCCGACGGCTGGCTGACGTACCCGGGAGACACCACCTCGCCCGCGGGCGCCGCCGCGCTCGGCCGCCGCGCGGCGGCCTGGCGCGACCTCATCCCCGGCGGGCAGTGGAAGCCCGTGGCCACCAACGAGTGGATCGAGCTGGTCGAGGACGAGAACCACCCGCCCCAGCCGCTGCGCGGTGGTTTCGTCCTGCGCATCGGCACCAAGGCGCTGATCGAGTCGCTGGGCAACTGGCAGGACGCCGGGATCAACCACATGGCGCTCGGCGTGCAGCACGGCGCCCGGCCCGCCGCCGAGGCCGTCGCGCAGCTGGCCGAGCAGGTGCTCCCGCACTTCCCGGCCCTGACCGGCCCCGCGCCCAAGGCTCCACTGTGGTGACAGCGCGCCCCCGGGTTCCGGTGACCGCGGACGAGCACCGGCAGGCCATGCGGCACCTGGCCACCGGGGTCGCGGTGCTCACCACCTGCCACGACGGCCTGCCGCACGCGATGACCCTGAACACGGTGCTGTCGGTCTCCACCCGGCCGCCCACCCTGCTGGTGTCGCTCGGCACGCAGAGCCGTACGCACGGGATCCTGCACAGCGCCGACTGTTACACGGTCAACATCCTGGCGAGCGACCAGCGGCACCTGGCCGAGCGCTTCGCCGCGAAGCGGCCGATGGGCATGAGCCAGTTCGAGGGGGTGGCGTGGCAGCCGTCCCCGATCACCGGGAACCCGGTGCTGCCGGACGCCCTGCTCGCCATCGACTGCCGCATCGGACAGCGCATCCCGGTCGCCGACCACACGCTGTTCGTCGGCGACGTCCTCGGCGTCACTCCGGCACGCACGGGGGTGCCGCCGCTGGTCTTCGCCTGCGGCGGCTACGAGACGGAAGGCCGCTGAGCCGCGTTCACCACACTCCTCCGGCGGGCGGCATCGAGATCCGCTAGACTCTACACGCGGTAGTACTACCAGCTATAGAGTCACTGGCGCAACCAAATGGTTGCCATAGACTGGCGATCATGTGGTCGCCACTCGCCGGAGGCCGTCATGGGACTTCCCGATTACACCGGGCCGGCCATCGAGCCGGACGCCGAGCAGGTCGCCGAGCAGGTGTTCGTGGCCCTGGCCGACCCCAGCCGCCGGGCCATCCTGGCCGCCCTCGCCACCGGCGGCCCGGCCACCGCCACCGACCTGGCCCTCCGCCTGCCGATCACCCGGCAGGCGATCGCCAAACACCTCACCCTGCTCACCGAGACCGGCCTCGTCCGCCCCGAGCCGGGCGAACGCCGCCGCGTCCGCTTCCGCCTCAGCTCCGCCCCCATGCGCCTGGCCCGCCGCTTCCTCACCGACCTCGCCCACGACTGGGACACCGCACCAGGCTGAGCAAGACGGCGGGCGTCAGAGGGGCGGGGTGTCGGGGGTCAGGTGGACGGTGCCCGTGGTGCCGTCGATGGTGATGAGCCGGCCCGTCTCTATCTTGCGGGTGGCGTCGCGGACGCAGATGACGGCCGGGATGCCGTACTCGCGGGCGACGGTCGGGCCGTGGGCCACCGGGGAGCCGGTCTCGGTGACCAGTCCCGCCGTGGTCATGAACAGCGGGGTCCAGCCGGGGTCGGTGGTCGGGGCGACCAGGATCTCGCCGGGTTCGATGTGCGCGCCGGCCGGGTCGTGGATCACCCGGGCGCGGCCGGTGGCGCGGCCCGCCGCGCCCGCCATGCCGCGCAGCACCCCCTCCTCGCCGGGCGCGGGCGGTGCCAGCGTCTCCACGTCGGTGCCGTCCGACAGCAGCGCCGCCGGTACGACGACCCGCCGCAGTTCGCGCTCGTACTCCGCCCGGCGGGCCGTCGCCGGTTCCCGCTGGTCGGCCCCGCGATGCACGGCGGCGGCCACCTCGGACAGTTCGAGGAACATGACGTCGTCGCCGCGCTCCAGCAGGCCGCGGGCGGCCAGGTCGGCGCCGATCGCCAGCAGCCCGCCGCGGGCCGCCCGCAGCGCCGGGAGCCAGGCGAACTTCCCGAGCTCCCGCAGCCCGGTGAGCTTGCGCGCGCGGCGCATGCAGAACGCCGCGACGCGCCCGCGCACCGGCCTGGCCCGGCGCGCCCGCCGCGCCAGCGTGCCGATCATCCGCTCCGCGTTCGCCGCCGCCCGCTCGAACCGCCGGTCCGGGGCCAGTTCGGGGTCCTCCAGCCGGAGGTAGTTGGCGATCGTGGCGAACAGCGGGGCCGGGTCCTCCTCCCACCGGGGCACGCCGACGTCGATCTCCGCGGCGGCGCGCATGCCGTACCGGGCGAGGAAGCCCGCCATTCCGATGTCCGGCAGGTCCCCGGCGCGGTACCTCGCGGCGAGTTCGTCCGGTGGCGTGGTGGCGAACAGGTCGCCGTGCTCGCGCGCCGCGCGGGCGACCCGCCACAGCGCGAGGTCCATCTCAGTGGTCACGTTGTGGGGCATCCCGCCGAGCACGATGTCCAGTTCCTCGTCGGTGGCCACGCCGCCGAGCAGCGCGGACGGGGCCGTGCCGAAGAGCATCCCGGCCGTCAGCGGCCAGAGCAGCCCCTGCATGTCCAGGCTCATGGCCGCCCGGTGGGAGTCCTGGACGACCCAGCGCAGCCGTTCGGCGGAGGTGAGCAGTCCGGGCGGCGGCGTCGCGCCGCGCTCGATCTCGGTGAGCGCGCGAAGGGCCCGGGCCCGCGCGGCGTCCGGCCGGGCCAGGCTCGCGGTGAGGCCCGCGACCGCGCCGGGGGCCAGCCGCAGGGCCACCCTGACGGCGTTGCCGGGCCGGAACGGCAGGCCGCGGCGCGGGGCGAACCGCGGGTCGCCGAGCATGTGCCCGACGGCCTCCCGCACCCGCGGGCCGTACACGTCCAGGGAGGTCCGCAACCGTCCGCGCAGGGAGGCGCTGCGCATGAAGTCGGTCAGGTCGAAGTACAGCCGCCCGCCGATGGACACCAGCCGGGGCAGCGGGTCGCGCGGATCGACCCGCGCGCCAGCGGCCGTGAACCACATCCTCGCCGCCATCTTGATCAGCGACAGCCCCATCGGCGTGATCGGCCTGAGCATCCCCTGCAGGTGCCCCACCTCCAGGTAGAGCCGCGTGTCCCCGGTGTCGGGCGGGGCCGGGAACAGGGTGGTGATCGGCCGGGACTGCAGCAGCCACAGCGTGCCGTCCGCGTCGATGGCCCACTCGACGTCCTGGGGCGTGCCGAAGTGCCGTTGCAGCCGCAGCCCGGCGTCGCGCAGTTCCGCGAGCCGTTCGCCGGACAGGCATCCGCCGGGGTCCGCCGGAGGCGGCGCCCGGTGGCCGAGGACGTAGTGGTCGGGTACGGCGGTGCCGTCCACGACGCCGGTGCCGAGGCCGGGGACGGCGTCGATGACCATCTGGGTGCGGCAGCCGGTGATCGGGTCGGCGGTGAACATGACACCGGCGGCCACGGGGTCGATCATGCGCTGGACCACGACCGCCATGGCGGCCTCGGCGATGCCCGCCCTGGCGCGGTAGGCGACGGCGCGCTCGTTGTTCAGGGAGTCCAGGCAGCGGCGTACCGCGTCGAGGAGCGGGCCGGGGCCCTCCACGTCGAGGTAGGTGTCCTGCTGCCCGGCGAAGCTGGCCTCGGGCAGGTCCTCGGCGGTGGCGCTGGAGCGTACCGCGACCCGCCCGCCGCCGAGCCGCCGGTAGGCGCCGAGCAGTTCCTCCTCCGGCGGCGGCCCGGACCCGGCGGTCAGGCAGAAGCCCGCGGGGACCCGCTCGCCCGCTCTGATCATCTCGCCGAGCCCGGCGGCCTTGCCGCCCACCAGGTCGATCATCGAGGAGTCGATCTCCGTAAGGGGGATCGGCCGCATCGCCACCTCCAAGGACCGGATCCTGGATGCGGTACCCGGACTCGCCCGCTTTCACCCTGGTTTCAGGTGGTATCTCGCCAGCGGGCGGCGTGCGCGCTCAGGATGCGCACGAGCTGCTCGACCGGCTGCGGCAGGTGGCGGGTACGGGCGTGCTGGGCGACGAGCAGCACGTCGCCGGCCTCGGCGGCGAGGGGGCGGTGGGTGATGATCCCGCCGCGTTCGAGCGGGTCGTCGATGACGCTGTAGTCGGGCAGCAGCGTGACGCCGAGCCCTTCCGCGACCATCACCTTGCCCATCTCGGCCCCGTCCACCGAGTAGGCGAAGGCCGGTTGGCGGCCGTTGGTCAGCCGGTGGATGAAGCGGTGCATGAGGTAGCCCGAGCGCATCGCGATGAACGGCTCGGCGAGCATCCGATCCACCGGTACCTCCGCAAGCCTTATCGCCCCTTCGCGAAAGCCGCATTGACCTCGGACTGAAGGCGCGGCACTATTCTAACTATGTCTGTAGGAAATACCGGTAATTCGGAGCCGGTGAAATTCGCCTACTGGGTGCCCAACGTCAGCGGCGGGCTGGTGGTGAGCACGATCGAGCAGCGCACCGACTGGAGCTACGACTACAACGCGCGCCTCGCCGTGCTCGCCGAGGACAACGGCTTTGAGTACGCGCTCACCCAGGTCCGGTACATCGCCTCCTACGGTGCCGCCTACCAGCACGAATCCACCGGCTTCAGCCTCGCGCTGCTGCTGGCCACCCGGCGGCTGAAGGTGATCGCCGCGATCCACCCGGGGCTGTGGCACCCGGGCGTGCTCGCCAAGTTCGTCGCCACCGCCGACCACCTGTCCGGCGGGCGGGCCGCGGTGAACGTGGTCAGCGGCTGGTTCAAGGACGAGTTCACCAAGCTCGGCGAGCCCTGGCTGGAGCACGACGAGCGGTACCGGCGCAGCGAGGAGTTCATCCGGGTGCTGCGCGAGCTGTGGACCTCCGACCACGCCGAGTTCGGCGGCGACTTCTACCGCCTGCACGACTTCGACCTGCGGCCCAAGCCGATCGCCGGGCCGGGCCGCCCGCATCCGGAGATCTTCCAGGGCGGCAACTCCACCAGCGCTCGGCTGATGGCGGGCCGGGTGTCGGACTGGTACTTCAGCAACGGCAAGGACTTCGACGGGGTGACCGAACAGCTCGCCGACGTGCGGGCCGAGGCGGCGCGGCACGGTCGGCGGGTCCGGTTCGGCCTCAACGGCTTCATGATCGCCCGCGACACCGAGGCCGAGGCCCGCGAGGTGCTGCGCGAGATCGTCGCCAAGGCCGACCCGGCGGCGGTCGAGGGCTTCGGCGCGGCCGTACGGCAGGCCGGGGCCGCCACCGCCGACCGCAGGGGCATGTGGCAGGACTCCACGTTCGAGGACCTGGTGCAGTACAACGACGGGTTCCGGACCGGCCTGATCGGCACCCCCGAGCAGATCGCCGAGCGCATCGTGGCCTACAAGCGCCTCGGCGTGGACCTGTTCCTGCTCGGCTTCCTGCACTACCTGGAGGAGGTCGAGTACTTCGGCAGCAGGGTCCTGCCGCTGGTGCGCGAGCTGGAGGCCGACGCCGCCGAACAGGGACAACCCGCGCGGGCCGGGACCTGACGCGCGCGGAACACCCGCCAGGGGGCGGGGATCGACGACGGGGGTCACGCAGATCAAGGGAGATCACAGAATGTCCGTGGACACCGACCGCCCCACCAACGCCGCCCGCTTCGCCGCGGCCCTGGAACGCGCCGACCTGGTCGCCGCCGAGCTGCGCGGCACCGCGGCCGAGCGCGACCGGGCCAACCTGCCGCCGCGCGAGGAGGTCGAACTGCTGCGCGCCCACGACCTGCTGCAGGTCCAGGAGCCCGTCGAGTACGGAGGGGCGGGCCTGTCGTACGCGCAGACCGTCCAGATCACCCGGCGGATCGCCCGCGGCGACACCTCCATCGCGCACCTGGTCGGCTACCACTACGCGCAGACCCGGATCGCCACCCTGTTCGGCACCCCCGAGCAGGCCGACGAGCAGTCCCGGCGCAACGCCGAGCAGAAGATCTTCTGGGGCGGCGTGCAGAACCCGCGGGGCGGCTCGGCGATCACGCTGACCCGCGACGGCGACGGGTTCCGGCTCAACGGCCGCCGGTCGTTCGCCTCCGGCGCGAGCCTCGGCGACCAGCTTTCCGTGACCGCCGCCTTCGAGGGCGAACTGGTCTTCGTCTCGCTGCCCGGCGGGCGCGAGGGGTTCAAGGCCGTGGGCGACTGGGACAACATCGGCCAGCGGCTCACCGACTCCGGCGGCGTGGAGTTCAGTGACGTGCGGGTCGAGCGCGCCGAGATCCTGGGCCCCGACCCGCTCACCGGCAGGACGATCACGCCGTACCAGACGCTGGTCACCCCGCACTGGCAGCTCGCCTTCGTCAACTTCTACGTCGGCACCGCCGAGGGGGCGTTCGCTGAGGCGCTGGACTGGACCCGGCTGCACGCGGCGGCCTGGGAGACCTCGGGCGTGGAGCGCGCCTCCGACGACCCCTACATCCTGCAGACCGTGGGCGAAGTCCGCAGCGAGATCAGCGCCGCGGCGCTGATCGCCGACCGCGCCGGGGAGGCGCTGCAGGCGGCGCTGGACACCGGCCCGTCGATCACCGCCGAGCAGCGCGCCGAGGCCGCCGTGGCCGTGTACGAGGCCAAGTACCTGTCCACGAAGATCTCCCTGGCGGCGGTGTCGCGGCTGTTCGAGATCCAGGGCGCGCGGGCGACCACCAGCGCGTACGGCTTCGATCGGCACTGGCGCAACCTGCGCACCCACACCCTGCACGACCCGGTCGCCTACAAGGCGCGCGAGGTCGGCGACTGGACCCTCAACCGCCGCGCGCCGGAGTTCTCCCTGTACCGCTGACCCTGGAGATCCATCATGGCGAAGGCGCACGTGATCCGCTCGGAGGAGGAGGCCGTGGAGGTCGCGCGCAAGCTCGCGGCCTCGTTCGGCCCGCAGGCCGGCGCGCGCGACGGCGAGCGGCGGCTGCCCGCCGCCGAGGTCGCGGAGCTGTCGGCGTCCGGCCTGCTCGGCGTCACCGTCCCGGCCCGGTACGGCGGGGCGGAGGTCGGTGTGGCCACGCTGACCGAGGTGTTCCGCGCGCTGGCCACCGCCGACGCCAGCCTGGCACAGATCCCGCACAGCCACTTCGTGTTCCTGGACGCGCTGCGCAGGCAGGGCACCGAGGAGCAGCGGTCGCGCTACTTCGCTGAGGCGCTCGGCGGCGCCCGGTTCGCCAACGCGCAGTCCGAGCGGGGCGGGCGCACGATCGCCGACGACGCGACCACGCTGCGCCCCCGCCCGGGCGGGGGGTGGCTGCTCGACGGCGAGAAGTTCTACAGCACCGGCGCGCTGTTCGCGCACCGGCTGGTGGTGCGGGCCGTACTCGGCGGCGGGCCGCCCCCGCCCGGCGGCCCGCCGCGCAAGGCGCTGGCCTACATCTCCCGCGACGCCCCGGGCGTCACCGTCGAGGACGACTGGGACGGCATCGGCCAGCGCACCAGCGCCAGCGGCACGGTCCGGTTGCGCGGAGTTCGCGTCGAGGACGACCAGATCGTCCCCTACACCGCGATCTTCGACGGCCCGGGGACGTACGGGGCGCGCGCCCAGATCCTGCACGCGGCCATCGACGCGGGCATCGCCAGGGGCGCGCTGGAGGCCGCGGTCGCCGTGGTGGCCAGGGCCCGGCCGTGGTTCGAGAGCGGCGCGGACACCGCGGCGGACGACCCGCTGCTGATCCAGCGGGCGGGCGAGCTGGAGATCGCCGTGCGGGGCGCGGAGGCTCTGCTGCGGGAGGCGGCGGCGGGCATCGACGCCGCCGAACGCGATCTGACCGGCGACACCGCCGCGCGCGCCTCGGTGGCCACCGCCGTGGCGAAGGTGGCGGCGGACCGCGCCGCGCTGGAGGCGTCGTCGGCGCTGTTCGAGCTGGGCGGCACCCGCTCGGCCGCCGCCTCGCTCAACCTGTCCCGGCACTGGCGCGACGCGCGCACCCACACCCTGCACGACCCGGCCCGATGGAAGGTGCAGCACGTCGGGCGCTGGCTGCTCAGCGGTACGCCTCCGCCGCGTCACGGACTCCTGTGAGAGAGGACCACCGATGACCCTGACCTTCCACTGGTTCCTGCCCACCTACGGCGACTCGCGGTTCATCGTGGGCGGCGGCCACGGGCGGTCCGCAGGCGCGGCGGCGGGCGACCGTCCCGCGTCGATCGGCTACCTGTCCTCCATCGTGCGCTCGGCCGAGGAACTGGGCTTCACCGGCGCGCTCACCCCCACGGGGGCCTGGTGCGAGGACGCGTGGCTCACCACGGCGATGCTGGCCCGCGAGTCGCAACGGCTGGCCTTCCTGGTCGCCTTCCGGCCCGGCCTGATCAGCCCCACGCTCGCCGCGCAGATGGCGGCCACGTTCGCGGCGCACGCCCCGGGACGGCTGCTGCTCAACGTCGTCACGGGCGGGGAGGACCACGAGCAGCGCGCGTACGGCGACCATCTGTCCAAGGACGAGCGTTACGCGCGCTGCGCGGAGTTCCTGGCGATCGTGCGGCGACTGTGGGCCGGTGAGACGGTCACCGCCCGGGGCGAGCACCTGGACGTCCGCGACGCGCGGCTGCCGACGATCCCCGACCCGCCGCCGCCGCTCTACTTCGGCGGCTCCTCCCCGGCGGCGGGCCCGGTCGCCGCCGAGCACGCCGACGTGTACCTGACCTGGGGCGAACCGGTCGAGGCGGTGGCCCGCAAGATCGAGTGGATCCGCGGGCTGGCCGCGGCCCGGGGCCGCAAGCTCCGCTTCGGCGTCCGGCTGCACGTCATCACCAGGGACACCGCGGAGGAGTCCTGGGACCAGGCCCGCCGGCTGCTCAACGCGCTCGGCGAGGACACCGTGACCGCCGCCCAGGCCGCGCTGGCCCGCAGCGGCTCCACCGGCCAGCGGCGCATGCGCGAACTGCACGAACGCAGCCGCGCCGACGGCACCTGGCGCGACCCTCGCGCCCTGGAAGTCGCCCCCAACCTGTGGGCGGGCGTCGGCCTCGTCCGCGGCGGCGCGGGCACGGCCCTGGTCGGCGGCCATACCGAGGTCGCCGACCGCATCGCCGAGTACGCGAGCGCCGGCATCGACGAGTTCATCCTGTCCGGCTACCCCCACCTGGAGGAGCTGTACTGGTTCGGCGAGGGCGTACTCCCCCAGCTCGCCGCCCGCGGCCTGTTCCACTCCACCGTCTCCGCCCCCACCGGCCACGCCCCCTTCCTGGCGAGGGAGGAGACCGCCCCCTGAGGATCCGCTACCCGTGCAGGGCGAGCCCCTTGAGGGCCCGGTCCACCGAGTTGCGCGGACCGTGTACGGCGATGCCCACCAGCCGCAGGTCCCCTGCCTCGACGGCGCGCACCGCGGCCCGGTTGTCCACGTCGTTGTCGGTCTTGAACATGTCCTCGGTGTAGAGGGCCAGGTCCAGGCCGCGTTCCAGGGCCCGGGTGTGCGCCTTGGCGAGCCCGTCGTCGGCGGCGGCGTAGACCAGCACCGGCTGGCGGAACATCGGCAGATAGGCGTTGCCTGAGGCGTCGGCGTACGGCTCGCCCACGGTCACCGGCACACCGCCCGCCACCCCGCCGGCGAGGAACGCCGTGACGTTCAGCTTCTGCCACATGGCGAGGTCCTCGCGGACCACGATGCCGATCTTGGTGTCGAAACGCATGCGGCCACCGTGCCCGTCCAGGGGCCGCCCGGTCTTGAACGCTGGTGCGCGGCGGCACAATGGCCAGGTGGGCGGGGGCGAGTGGATACGCTACCGGCGGTCGGCGGAGCGGCCGCTGGAGGCGATGCACGCCCACTTCGAGCGGCACGTCTACCACCGGCACAGCCACGACGCCTACTCCTTCGGCGTCACCGACGCCGGCAGGCAGGCGTTCACCTGCCGGGGCTCCGGGTACACCAGCGCCGGTGGGATGGTCATGGCGTTCAACCCGGACGATCCGCACGACGGCCGCGCCGCCGACGAGCTGGGCTTCACCTACCGGATCGTGCACATCGGCCCGGAACTGGTGACCGGGGCGTTGTCGCAGGCGGGCGGGCGGCCGGGCGGCCCGCCGCTGTTCGCCGAGCCGGTGGTGCGCGATCCGGCGCTGGCCGCCGGGCTGCGCCGGCTGCACGGCGCGCTGCTGGCGCCCTCCCCCGCGCTGGTCCGTGACGAGCTGCTGGACTCGGTGGTCCTGGCGATGGTGCGACGGGCCGCCACCCGCCCGCCGTATCTGGCGGGCGGGCCGGGCAGAAGGTCCGTGGCGCTGGCCCGGCGGGTACGCGAACTGCTGCGCGACGACCCCGCCCGCGACGTCGGCGCCGACGCGCTGGCCGCCGCCGCGGGGGCCGACCGGTTCGCCGTCTACCGGGCGTTCCGCGCGGCCTACGGCATGGCCCCCAGCGACTACCAGCGCCAGCTCCGGCTCCGGAACGCGCGCCGGCTGATCGCCGCGGGCACCCCGATCTCCGAGGCCGCCGCGCGGGCCGGGTTCGCCGACCAAAGCCACCTGACCCGGTGGTTCCAGCGCGTCTACGGGATCACGCCGGGCATGTTCCAGACCGCCGCGGGCGGTGCGGAGATTCCGGTGGCCGCCAAGCGCTCGCAGTGACCCGTACACACGCCCGTCACCGGGTATTGTCACCCTGCTGGGTGATGATCAAGGAGGCGCGGATGCGCTGGCTCACGCCGCTCGCACTGGCGGTACTCGTCCTGCTCACCACCGTGACCCCGGCCTCGGCCGAGCCGGAGGGCACGCTCACTCTCGCCTCGCCGGTCGTGCGCGGCGGCGAGGCGATCGAGGCGGCGTACGGCACGCCCCGGCCGCACGCGACCAACTGGCTCGGCCTCTACACCGACCCCGGCAACGGGCCCGTGGACCAGAAGTACGTCGGCCCGTCGGTCCGCTGGGTCTACGTGACCGAGGCGAGCGGGAAGGCCGCCCTGCCCACCGACGGCCTGGACCCGGGGAACTACATCGTCTTCGCCCTGGCCCAGGACGGCTACCAGTGGTTCGCCCCGCCGGTGAAGGTGCGGATCACGAGCAGCGCGCCGCTGCACTTCGTGACCGATTCCTTCGACCTGCGCAACGCCCGCGTGCTCGCGCCGTACCAGGCGACCGTGGGCGGCCTGGTACGCGGCGACACCGACGGGCTCGCCTTCCGCAAGATCGACGGCCCCCGGTGGGTCCAGGTGTCGGCCGACGGCCGGATCAGCGGCACCCCCCGGCTCGGCGACGCGCTGCGGCCCCGGCCGCTGCGCGTCGAGGCCCGCAACGCGCGCGGCGAGACCGGCACGGCGACGGTCGGCATCGACGTACGGCCGCCCGGGCACAAGCTGGTGCCGGAACTTTCGACCATGAGCCTCAACCTCTGGCACGGCGGCGGCCAGGTGGACAACGGCCGGGAGAAGCAGCTCCGGTTCCTGCTCAAGTCCGACGTGGACATCGTGGGCCTCCAGGAGACCTCGCCCGCCTCCACCCGCGAACTGGCCGAGTCGCTGGGCTGGGACCACCACCAGGTGGGCACCGACCTGGGCGTGATCAGCAGGTATCCGATCGTCGAGCGCAGGCCCCCGGCGGACGGCGGCCCGCTGTCGGTGGCGACCAGGGTGCGGGTGCGGCTGGAGCCCCGCCAGGAGGTCGTGGTGTGGAACGTCCACCTCGGCTACACCCCCTACGGCCCGTACGACGCGTGCTTCGGCAAGATGACCGAGGAGGAGCTGCTGGCCAACGAGGAGCGCTCTGGCCGCACGCCGCAGATCCAGGCCGTCCTGCAGGAGATGCGCCCGGACCTCGCCGCGGCGTGGCGCACGCCGGTACTGCTGACCGGCGACTTCAACGCCGCCTCCCACCTGGACTGGACTCCGGCCACCCGCCGCTGCGGCTACCAGGGCGTGCCGTGGCCCACCTCGGTGCTGCCGGAGCAGGTCGGGCTGCGCGACTCCTACCGGGTCGCCAACCGCGACCCGGTGGCCGACCCGGGCATCACCTGGTCGCCGATCTACCCGGTGTTCACCGGCGGCTACGGCCACGACTCGCACAAGGGCGAGCCGGAGCCGCAGGACCGGATCGACTTCGTGTACTACAAGGGCCCGCTGCGCGTGACCGGGTCCAAGACGCTGGTGGAGGGCACGCCCAAGGCCGTACCGGACCACCGGGGCAACGAGTGGACCTCCGACCACGCCGCCGTCCTGACGACCTTCAAGACCGCCTGGTTCTGACCCGCACGAGACGGGGCCGGCCGCCGGGCGGGTTCACACCCCCCGCGGCCGGTCGCCGAAGCGCCAGCCGTTCTTGCTCAGGTCGGCGATCGGCTCGTACTCGATGACCGGCCGCCGCGGCCCGCTGCGCAACCCGAAGGCGCCGATGAGAACGGTGAGCACGGCCAACCCGGTCGTGAACGCCGCCTCCATGATGAACGCGATCACCGTCGCGATGAGCAAGGGGATGAACAGGACGATCGCGAGGACGTGGCGATAGATACGCACCCGGCATCCGGCGCAGCGCGGAACGCTGATCGTGACCGTCTTCCAGGTGACCCGCAGTCCCTGCGCCACCTGCCTGACCTCGCCGTGCATCTTCATCTCCAGCGGGCGGTCCGGGTCCGCGGGCCGGCTGCAGAAGAAGCAGTGGGTCTGGCCGAGGTTGCCACGGATGATCTCCAGGTTCTCCTCGACGCGTTCCCGCACCGAGTCGGTGCCCGCCGTCGCGAGGACGCGGAGGAGCAGGTCGATGGCCCTTTCGTGGTCGCCTTCCCGGTTGGCGTAGGAGACGACGCAGCCGAGCGCCGTCTTGGCCACGTCGTCCCCGGCGTTGCGCGCCGTCCAGTGCCCGCCCGGCAGTACGCCATAGAGCACGTCGAGCAGTGGTTCGGCGGCGTCGAGGAGCCGTTCGGCCACCTCGTCGCCGTGCGCGGGATCGCCCACGAGGGTCTGCCCGGCGTTGGCGCACAGCGTTTCGATCCGGGAGATCTCCGGGTCCACGGCGGACCGCAGCGCGTCGTCGGCGGCACCGCCGGGGAACCCGGACGCGTACATCAGGCCGGTGTGCTCGCGCGCGTCCGCCGACCGCCCGTCGCGGACCGCCGTGGCGGTGAGCTGCGCGCTGATCGACAGCAGCGCGGTGGGCAGGTCCGCGCGCAGGTCGCGTACCGTGGCGGCGGTCAGCCGGGGGTCGTCGAGTTCGGCGGCCCGCGCGGTCATCAGCTCCCAGAAGGCGTCGTCGCCGATCACCTTCGCCCAGTGCTCGTAGGCGCGTTTCCAGGACCGCAGAGTCTGGGGGCCGAGGTCGTCCGCCTCCAGGGCCTGGACGTGCGCCAGCACCGCGATGTTGTGCGTCGCGACGGGCCCGGCGGGGCCGGTCTCCCACAGCCGCAGGGCCTCCTGCGGCCTGCCCTCGCGCAGCGCGGCCATCGCCGGGTCGCCGTCGCCGTCTTCGGCGGGCCAGAGCCAGAACAGCTCGTCCATCAGCCGCTCCAGCGGGTCCTTCAGCCGCTGGACGGCCCGCTGCGCGGCGTCCTCATCGGGAGGAGTCGGCGGTGGCAGTACTCCCTGACCGGCCTCGGACCTGCCCAGCCGCCCCATCAGGCGCTGCCTTTCGACGTGCCGCCGCAGGTCGCGGGGCGTGGCGCGGACCGGGAGGCCGGTGACCCGGAAGGCGTTCTCGCGGTACAGGTCGGGTCGCAGGGGTCGCAGTGTCATCCTCGCGCTCCGGAGATGCGCAGGGTGACGGTACGGTTGCGCGCGTCGTCGCGGAACGGCGGCATGGCCGCGCCCATGGACGACACCGCGAACCTGGCCGTCGGGATCAGCGCCTTGGCGCGGAGGATCTCACGGACCTGAAGGGCCCGCGCCAGACCGAGTTCGGTGTTGCCGGTGTACTCCCCGCCCGGCGGCATGACCTGACGGTCGGTGTGACCGATGACGGCGACCTCGATCCCCCCGGCGTGCGCGGCCAGCCGCGCGCCGAGCCGGTCGAGCGCCGCCCGCCCCCGCCGGGTCAGCGTGGTGTCCCGGCTGAACAGGGGCTCCTGGAAGGCGACCGAGATCTCCTGTGGTGAGCGCCGCACCCGCACGCCCGGTATCCGCAGGTTCATCCGGTCCAGCACGTCGATCTCCGACGGCGACGGCGACGGCGTGGGCATGGGCGGGGCGGCGGGCACGGTGACGGTGGCGACGGGAGGAGGGGCCGCGCGCAGGGCGGCGGTCTGCGACCTGATGTCGATGAGCAGGGCGAGGACGGCGACGGCGGCGAGCACCGCGCCCGTCGTGCGCACCGGCAGCCGGCGCGGGCGGCGGCCGGAGGCCGGGCGCAGGGCCGCGATCCGGCGCCGCCCGGCGGCGATGTCGGCCCGGCCGGGGGCGAGGCGTTCGGCGTCGGCCCAGTACCGGTCGGCCAGGTCGAGGTCGCCGCGCTGGGCGTGGACGCGGGCCAGCAGGTCCAGCGTGGCGACGTCGCTCTCCAGGCCGGGGTCCGCCAGGAGTTCGGCGGCCTCGTCGAGGCGGCCGGCCCGGGCCAGGGCGCGGGCCTGGGCGAGCGCCAGTTCCCTGCCGATCGTGAGGGACATGCGCGCCGCTCCCCTACGAGCCCCGCGCGACGGTGCTGGTCAGGTCGATCGGCGGCGGCGTGGGGAACATGCCCTCCAGCTCCCGGTTGACGTAGCGCACGGTCCTGATGTCGCCCCGCTCGATCGCCTTCTTGCCGGTCGCGATGAGCTGCGCGGCCTCGCGCCGGTCGCGCATCTCCGGTTCCAGGTTGCGCAGGTGCTCAAAGCGCATGATGGGCAGTTCGTCGGTGCGGTCCAGCACGTACACGGCCAGTTGCGCCAGGTCCTCGATGCGCTTTTCCAGAAGTTCGGCGTCGTGC
Source organism: Spongiactinospora rosea (assembly GCF_003315795.1). GTDB lineage: Bacteria > Actinomycetota > Actinomycetes > Streptosporangiales > Streptosporangiaceae > Spongiactinospora > Spongiactinospora rosea. The sequence goes on along the minus strand of NZ_QMEY01000017.1, from coordinate 42,391 downwards.
GCGGTGATCGCCTCGCGCAGCGAGGACTCCAGCGTCGCGAAGGAGCGGCGGTCGTTCGGGTCGCCCTTGCTCTCCACCACCTCGCGCGCGGCGGCCAGCACCTCCTTGGCCTGGCCGACCAGCGTGGGCCAGCGCACCAGCGCCTCGACCTCGTCGATGGCGATCTGGAGATCGAGCAGGCGGGTGCCGCAGCTCCTGGCGGCCTCCTGGTCGGTGCGGGCCGCGTCGAGCAGCCGTTCGATGTCCTGGACCGTTCGCTCGGCCTCGATCCGGTCGAGCATCGCCTCGGCGCGGGCGTCGCCGATGTCACTGACCTGCATGCGCACGTCGTTCAGCCGGTGCCGCTCGGCGCGGAACCTCGCGGCCAGCTCCTCGTGCGCGGGCGTGGTCTCGGTGCGCAGCTCGATGGCGTGCTCGAACTCCTCGTCCAGCAGCGGGATGTACGCCCGGGCGACGACCAGCCGGGACTCGTCGACCGTGACGGAGAACTCCACCTCGCTGCCGGCGGGCACGTCGCGGGTGATCTGCCCCGGGTCGATCTGTAACCGGCCGACCCGCCGGTTGCGGTCGGCGCGCTCGTGGTCGCCCTCCAGGATGGGGATGCGGATGTAGCCCTGGTTCTGGCTCCTGCTGAGCGCGATCGTGGTGCGCAGCAGGTACCTGCGCCGGGCGGGCAGCGGCGTCCCCCGCTCCAGCAGCCAGACCACCTCGTTGCTCTCCAGGCCGACGCCGACCGCGTTGGTGAGCGTCGGCTGAGGCTCGACGGCGGCCACGGTGTAGGTCAGCCGGTCGGGGGCGACCGGGCGCGGCGTGCCGGAGGCGTCGCACAGCTCGATCGTGAACGTGCTCGCGCGTTCCTTGCCCGCCCACAGGGTGGCGGTGAACGTCCCGTCGTCCGCCAGCGCGATCTTGCCGCTGCGCCAGGCCGGTTCGGCGGCGGCGTTGACGAACTCGACGGTGAATCCGGTGGTGCCCGCGCCGAAGATCCGGCCGCCGACCAGCGGTTCGGTGTCGGCCCCCATGGGCTGGTACTCCAGCTCGGCGACGTACTCCCCGGCGGCCGGGACCGGCAGCGACTCCGGGAGGTCCACGCGCTGGTTCCCGGCGAAGATGGCCGCGCCCATGGCCACGGCCGTGACCGGGTCGCGGCTGTGGTCGAGCGGGATGCCGAGGCCCTGGCGCGGGTCGGCGAGCCGTTCGCGCAGGTAGGGGGACAGGGTGGGGCCGCCCACCAGGAGCACCTTCTCGATGTCGGCGGGGGTGAGGCCGCGTTCGTCCAGGGCCTTCCTGCACAGGTTGACCGATCGCACGATGAACGGCTCGGTCAGCCGCTCCACGTCGGCCCGCCGCAGGTCGTACAGGAAGTCGATGCGGTCGCCGCGGTCGTCCTCCAGGTCGAGCGTGACGGGCACCGAGTCGGCCCGGGACAACTGGATCTTGCCCTGCTCGGCGGCCTGCTTGAGCTTGGCGATCGCCCCCAGCCAGCGCGGCTCGCCCCGGCCCAGGCCGGCGAACCCCCGGTGCTCGCCGATCAGGGCCGGGATGAACAGTTCCTCGACGATCCGCCAGTCGATCAGCTTGCCGCCCAGGAAGTTGTCGCCCCGGTGGTTGACCACGGTGAACTCGCCGTCCCTGATGTTGACCACGGCCGCGTCGAAGGTCCCGCCGCCCAGGTCGTACACCAGCCAGAACGCCTTGTCGCCCGGCGAGTGGTACGCGTAGGCCAGGGCGGCGGCGGTCGGTTCCTGCAGCAGCGGCGCGTGTTCCAGCCCGGCCAGCCTGGCCGCCTGCTTGGTCGCCTCGCAGGCGCTCAGCTCGAAGGCCGCGGGAACCGTGACCACGGCCGCCCGCAGGTGCTCGCCCCCGCGCTGGGCGACATCGCCCTTGAGCGACTTCAACACCTCCGCGGACATCTCCTCGGGCGTCATCGTCCGGTCGCCGTTGGCGAAGGTCTTGGCCTGATCGCTCAGGCCCATCCTGAGCTTGAACTCCACGCAGGTGTTCCATGGATCGAACTCGCTGCGCCGCTTGGCGATCTCCCCCACGTGCAGCCGTTCCCGCTGGTCGATCCAGACCGCCGAGGCGGTGGTCTCCGACTGGTGGTTGTTCTTGATCACCTGGACGTCGCCGTCGTTCAGCACGGCGATCGCGCTGGTAGTGGTGCCGAGATCGATGCCGTAGTCGATCGTGGTCCTGATCACGGGGCGGCCTCCTCCTTCGCGACGGGGTCCGGGGTTCCCACGATCACCTCTCCTCGCTGAATCACCTGATCGTTCAGATAGACACTGGGCCGGATCGTCTCGACCACCCGTTCGCGGTCCAGGTCCGGCGCGGGCTGGTAGGACAGGACCTTGATCGACAGTCCGGGGTCGAAGGGATCGTCGAGATGGTCCTGGATCTTGACCCCGGCCTGGGTGAGGGTGTCCCAGGCCGCCTCCAGGTGCCGGGTGACCGTGCGCGTGTCTCCGGGGAGACGACGCAGCCGCCGTTCCAGCCGCCAGATGCTGGTCACGACGTCGGCCAGGGAGGGGCCGGGGAACGTGTCCTCGGGTGCGTCCGCCGGCTCGGGCGAAGCCCCTGCCGGCGACTCTCCCGCGAGCGTCCGCTCGAACGCCGCCAGGACGTCCCCGGGCCACGCCTCGGCCCGGATCCGGAACTCCCGGGGGTATCGCAACTGCCTGATCTGCGCCCTGACCGAGCTCAGCAGCGCCACTCCGCCCCCCTTCGCCCGGCGGCGCGCGGCCTCGCGCCGCGCACTCGCCGAGGCAGGTTATGCACCCGCCCGGGGGACCGGTCCCGGCCCGCCGGTTCAGTCAGATGACGCATGCCTCAGACCTCACCTTAGGCGCATTGTCAGAGGCGTCAAGGAACAAAAGACCGACCCGGAAGGGGTATGAAAATGAGGTCGACCATGAAGAGGGCGGGCCTGGTCGCCGCGGCGCTCGTGGCCGGTCTCCTCACGTTCCCCGGCACCCCGAACGCCTTCGGCGGCGACTGCACCCACTTCGGATCGCCGGGCTACGCGCAGGTCTACACCGACACCACCTACGGCGGCGACTGCTTCGAGTGGCTGAACGGCCATTACAACGCCGCCCTCCCCTCCTACGTCAGGTACAAGGTCTCCTCGCTCAGGAGCTGGGCCTCGAAGCCCGGCGAGACCGTGTTCCTCCACAGCAACAGGGACGGCCTGACGTTCCAGGTCGTCGCCGGGGAGGCGTGGGCGGCCGTGCCCGGGTGGTTCAACGACAAGGCCGACTTCGCCGGGTGACCTTCTCGCGCGGCCACGTCATGAACGCGTGCCCGGTGTCGCCGACATGACGCGGGCCAGCTCGGTGCGCGAGCTGACGCCGAGCTTGGGATAGATGCGGTACAGGTGGGTGCTCACCGTCCGCGAGGACAGGAACAGACGGGCGGCGATCTCCCTGTTCGGCAGCCCTTCGGCGGCGAGCCGCGCGATCTGCCGCTCCTGCGGGGTGAGGTCGTCGCGTCCGTCCCGGGCCCGGCGGATCGTCTCGCCGGAGGCGCGCAGCTCCTGGCGGGCCCGTTCCGCCCAGGGGGCGGCGCCCAGGGCCTCCAGGGCGCCGATGGCCGCGCGCAGCGGCGGGCGCGACTCCACCGAACGGCGCCGGCGGCGCAGCCACGCGCCGTAGGCGAGCTGGAGCCGCGCCCGCTCGAAGGGCCACGCCGCCAGGTCGTCCGCGATGCCGGTCAGGAACAGCGGCTCCGCCGCGTCGTCGGGCGCGGCCAGGGCGCGGGCGCAGGCCAGTCCGGCCTTCAGCGCCGGAGACCCGGTGGCGGCGGCGAACGGCTCCAGTTCGGCGGCCACGCGGCGCACGTCGTCGTGCCTGCCGCAGCGCGTGCCCGCCTCCGCCAGGTACGCGAGCACGGAGAAGCGCATGTAGGCGTGGTAGGCGGTGTCCGTGGGCTCGACGATGCGGCGCAGGTGGTCGTAGGCCTCCGCGTACCGGCCGTCGCTCAGCGCGTCGATGCCCCTGACCTGCTGCACCATCGCCAGCATCGGATAGGCCCCGATGGACAGCAGCATGCGTTCGGCCTGGTCCGCGAGGGCGCGTGCGGCCTCGCCGTTGCCCCGCAGGGCCTCGGCCTGGGCGCGCGTCAGCTGGGCCGTCAGCACCCACCGCCCCTGCCCGGTCTCCGCCGCGAGGCCACCGGCCTCCGTGGCCGCGGTCAGGGCCAGGACCGTGTCCCCCAGCTGGGCCGCCGCGAACGCCTGGTGGACGAGGGCCTGGGCCAGCAGGCCGAGCCGCCCCTGGTCGCGCAGCCCCGCGACGGCGGCGGCCATGAACACGATGGACGGCCCGGGCGCTCCGAGCGCGCCGGAGGCCACGGCGAGCAGATGCAGATGCACGGGGCCGGGCTCGTCCTGGGACATCAGGTGGGACAGCCGGTCGAGGGTGTCGGCCCCCCGCTCGATCGGGCCCGCCAGCGCCAGGACATAGAGCAGGCGGGGGTCCAGCGGGTCGAGGTCGAGCCGGTCGGCCACGGCGAGGATGGCCTCGCGGGTGGCCGGGTCCGGATTGGACCACCAGCACCGCAGGCTGATCATCTGCAGTGTCCGCACGGCCCGGTCGGTGTCCCCGGCCAGGAGCATCCGCTCCGCGATCGCCGCATGGCTCACGAAGCGGCTGGCACCCGACCACTCGCCGGCGGCGATCTCGCGCATCCAGTGCAGGCGCGCCCGCTCGGCCGCGGGCAGATCGGGCTCGGAGATGACGCGTAGCAACTGCTCGAAGGTCTGGGAGTCGCCGACGTCGTACGCCAGCTCGGCGGCGTCGACGAGCAGGCAGGACCGTTCGGCGGGCCTGGTGCACAGCTGCGCGGCCCGCTGCAGCGCCGCCACCGCCGTGCTGAGCGCTCCGCGCTCGCGTGCCCGCTCGGCCATGGCGGCCAGGTCGGCGGCGATCTCCTCGTCGGGCCCGATCGTCACGGCCGCCCGGTGCCACACCCGGCGGTCGGCGTCCCGCAGCACCTGCGCGAGCGCGGCGTGCACCTGACGCCGCTTCACCGGGCCCGCCTGCTGGCGTATCGACGAGCGCACCAGGGGATGGCGGAAGCTGACCCGGTAGGTGCTGTCGATGTCGAGCAGGCGGGCCGAGACGGCCGGTTCGAGGGCCGCGAGCGTGACCGGTTCGCCCGCCTCCAGCGATCCCGCGGTGAGGATCTCGTCCAGCCGGTCGCCGTCGTTGAGGGCGGCGACCAGCAGCAGCGACCGTGTCGGGGCGGGCAGCTGGGAGACCACGACGGCGAACGTCCGCTCCAGCCGGGTGGTGAGCGGCAGCGAGGCGGGCGGCAGGGTGTCCTCGCCGAACCGGGTCGCCGCGACGGCCAGTTCCATCAGGCCGAGCGGGTTGCCCGCCGCCTCCGTCAGGACCCTGGAGCGCAGGTCGGGGCGCAGGCCGGGAGCGTGGCGGTCCAGCAGCGCGGCCGCGTGCGCCTGGTCCAGCGGGGGGACGCGCAGTTCGGCCAGGCCCGCTCCGGCCAGCCTGGCCTCGGTCTCCTCGCCGTCCCGCATCGCCATCAGCAACAGGACCGGGTCCGCCTCCAGCCGCCTGCCCACGAACGCCAGCGCCTCCCAGCTCGGCTGGTCCAGCCACTGCGCGTCCTCCACGGAAAGGACCAGCGGCCGGTCCTCAGCGGCCTCGGTGAGCAGGGTCAGGACGGTGAGGGCGACCTGGTAGGGGTTGTCCTGCCCGGAGACGGCGGCGCCGCCGGCGAGCTGGCGTAACAGCGTGTCCACACCGGCGAAGGGCAGGCGGAACTCCGCCTGGACCGCGGCGATGCGCAGCACCCGCAGCCGCCGCCCGGCCGCCTCGGTCCGGGCGGCGGCCAGCAGCGCCGACTTGCCCACCCCCGCCTCGCCGCGCAGGATCAGCGTGCCGCCCCGGTGTGGTGACCGGTCGAGCGCGTCACGCAGCCCGGCCAGCTCGCCGTCCCGGCCCACCAGGGCGTTCCTCCTCACCCGGGCTCCCCGGGGAATGCAACGGACTTCGCCACCGACATCATCTTCCCCAATCGGTCCGGGCGCTCCAGCGCCTGTGACGGATGCCGGTGACCCCGGCTGTGATCTTCGGAAGGCCATCTGGCCGGGAGCTCGCGGTTACGTCGTTCGACGCACGCGATCGGCGTCCCTCCGCCCGTAGCGTCACCGGTGACGAGACGAGAAAAGGGACTGCGATGAGCATCGTTGTCAGCACCGGCGCGTCCATCGGTTCGCGTTCGCACCCGCTCGGCCGGCGCGCTTGTCCGCCCCGGTACGACATCCCGCCCGACATCACGCGATCTCCCTGGACGAGGAACCGATCGTCTTCTGACCGTTCTCAACTCGGCGCGAGGCCGGGAGCCTCGCCGGACGCCTCCTGCTCCGCGTCGGCGGGCAGCCAGGTCTCGGCCCAGGCGGAGAGCTCCCGGACGGCCGCCTCAAGGGCGCGGCCCTTGTCCGTGAGCCGGTACTCGATGGTCACCGGGGTGGTCGGGAGCACGACGCGCTCGACGATGCCTTCGCTCTCGAAGCGCTTGAGCCGTTCGGAGAGCAGCTTGTCGCTCATGTCGGGTATGGCGTCGCTGAGCTGCCCGAAGCGCGTGGCCCCCCGGAGCAGTTCCCGCAAGATCACCCCGGCCCAGCGGCGGCCGATCATCTCGACGGCCCGGTGGTAGCGGGAGCAGAAGTCGGGTCGGTATGTGGACACACTTGCAGCTTACCAATTGTTAGTCACTTGCAAAAGGGTAGTAGAGCTGCCGCTCTGCTCCTCATCGACCACCAGCCCCAGATGATCTTCGGGGCGGGCAGCGCCGACCCTCAGACCCTGGTGAACAACGTGACCGCCCTGGCCAAACTGGGCAGGCTGTTCCGTCTGCCCACGGTGCTCAGCTCCATCGCGGCCGACACCTTCGGCGGTCCGGTGATCCCGGAGATCACGCGCGTCCTCCCCGACCTTGAGATCATCAACCGGTCCTGCATCAACGCATGGCAGGACGGCGCCTTCCGGGCCGCGGTCGAGGCCACCGGCCGGCGCCGCCTGATCATCGCCGGTCTGTGGACCGAGGTCTGCCTGACCTTCCCCGCGATCTCCGCGGTCGAGGCGGGGTACGAGGTCTTCGCCGTCATCGACGCGTCCGCGGGGATGACCGCCGAGACGCACAACGCCGCGATCCTGCGCATGACCCAGAAGGGCGTCGTTCCGGTCAGCACCGTGAGCGTCCTGTCCGAGTTGCAGCGCGACTGGGCGCGGACGGAGACCTACGAGCCCGTCAATGAGATCGTCCGCGACCACATGGGCGCCTGGGGGCAGGGCGTCAACTACGTCCTCGCGGGATTCTCCAAGAAATGACGCCTCCCCGCCGCACCGGCCTGCCCCAAGTCCGGCCCACAAAAGGAACACCGGCTGGCGGAACGCACTTTCAGCAGGGTTCCGGATTACGGTGTCGGATCGCCCGTCAGGACAGTAGATTCGGAGCGTGCGCTGTCCCGTACGATCGGTGAGGGGAGACGGCGGTGCGCGAGGGCTCGACGGTCGGCGGGCGCTATGGGCTGGTCAAGTGCCTGCTCAGTGGGAGCCTCACCGAAGTGTGGCTGGCCAAGGACCACACCCTCAACCGCGATGTCGTGCTCAAACGCATCGTGGGGGACACCACCGGCCTCAACCGCCTGCAGGCGGAGGCGCGCGCGCTGGCCGCGTTCAACCACCCGCACGTGGTCACCCTGTACGACACCTTGCACGACCCCGGCGACGACTTCTCCTGGCTGGTGATGGAACACGTGCCGGGCGGCAATCTCGACGGCCGCTCGCCGATGTCGCCCAGGGAGGCGGCGCTCACGGGCGCGCAGGTGGCCCACGCACTGGCCGCCCTGCACGCCAAGGGCATCGTGCATCTCGACGTCAAGCCGGGCAACATCGTGGACGCCGGGGGCGGCACCGCCAAGCTGGCCGACTTCGGTGCCGCCTACCGCATCGGCGGCCGGAGCACGATCAGTCCCAACGGGGCCATCAGCTACACGGTCGGCTATGCCGCGCCCGAGGTCATCATGGGCCGCCCGGAGCCGAGATCGGACGTGTTCTCGCTGGGGGCCACCGTGTACGCGCTGGTCGCCGGGAGACCACCGCTCCGGGGCGGCGACGACCACGGCGATGACTCCTCGGACTCGTACATCACGGCGTGGGAGGCGGTGCGAGCGCCCCTCATCATGACGGCCGACGTCGGACCGCTCACCGAGCCACTGGGCGAGATGCTGCGGCACGATCCACGCGAACGCCCGGACGTACGCGAGGCCCGCCGACGCCTCGCCGAGATCGCCGGCTGGTCCGTCCCCGAAGAGCCCGTCGTCCCCACCTGGGCCCTCACGTCCGGCGCATCCGGAACGCCACGAACCCCCACACCCCCCGACGCTCCGGGGACGACCCCCGACACACCCGCAACCCCCGAGCCCCCCGGCCCGGCCACCGACACACCGGCAAGCCCCGGCACACCCGCACACCCCGAGGCCCCCGCACTCAGCGGTTCCGAGACACCCGAGACACCCGAGACACCCGAGACACCCGGGACACCCGGCGTGGCCCCTGAGTCCGCCGCCTCCGGGACGGCCGCGACGTCCGGCCCTCCTGGACAGCCCGGCGAAGCCGGGATGTCCGGGACACCCGGCCCGGCGGGGACATCCGACGCACCCGCGCCCCCCGGCGACGCCGGGGCATCCGGCACCGGGCCCGCCGGGGCGTCCGGTGGGCCCGGTGGGGTGGCCGGGGCTGCCGCGTTGGGGGTGGGGGCCGCCTCTGAGATCGTCATCGCGCATGGGTCCGCCGCCGCGCCCAAAGGCGCCTCCGCGCCCGGTGCCGGTAGGGGCGCAAGGCGGCCGGCGCCGCTGAGGAGGTGGCGGCGGCCCGTACTGCTGGTCGTCACGCTGGCCACGCTCGCCGGCCTGGTCCTCGTCGGCCGGTTCGTGTACGAGCGCCTGGCCGGCGGCGATGAGGGCCGCGGCGGGGTGCCCGTCGCCGCGTCCTCGTCCTCCCCCGGCATCACGCCCGCCCGCTGGGCCGCCTGGATCGGCGCTCCCCCCACCGCCGACCTCTGCAAGCTGCTGGACCCCGTGCAGCTCCGCCGGTACGGCCGGGCGCAGATCGACCCCGACTACGGCAACTTCAACCGGTGCGATGTCATCCTCTCCCCGCCCACCGGAGGCGCGATCGACGTCCAGGTGTGGCTGGACCACGACCCCTCCCCCGACCTGGCCCCGCCGTCCCGGACCGTCCGCGGCATCGCGATCATCAATGTCGACACCGACGACGACGAGTGCGCGCGCACGATCCTCATGCCCGGCGTGACCGACACCCTGGTCCGCCTGTCCGCCGACTGGGAGAGCTGGGACGAGCCCGGCAAGGCCGATCTGTGCGCCATCGCCGACGCCACCGCCACCCACACCGCCGACACGCTCGGCCAGGGCCCCATCGGCCGCCGTACCGAGCCGCTGCCCGCCACCTCCCTGGTGTACCGGGACGCCTGCGCGCTGCTCCGCCCCGAGTCCCTGGAGATCGTCCCCGGCATCGACGCGCGAAGCCCCGATGTCGGGTTCGGCGGCTGGACGTGCGGCTGGCGCAGCACCACCAGCGACACCTGGGTGGACCTGCGGTTCGACCGCGACCAGCCGCCCAGCGCCGGGGACGACGGCACGCCCGCGCGCTACAACGGCTACTCCTTGTTCGTCGAGGCGGAGGGCGACGGCGAGGAGACGTGCCTGGTCCAGGTGGTGTACCGCTCCTACACCGACGACCGGGGCCGCATCGCGGTGGAGAAGCTGCGCCTGTCGGTCGGCGGTTCGCGGCCGATGGACCGGCTGTGCGAGATGGCCAAGGGCCTCGCCGGTCCGGCGACGGCCCGGCTGCGGGCCGGTTGAGCGCCCGTCCGGGACCGCTCCGGACGGACTGGGAGACCCTTGCAAGTGCGCGCGTTCAACGAGCACCAAGGAGGCGTACCGATGAGCGTTCCCAACAGCCTCGCGCACGGCGTCGACCCGGCCCGTCCGGGGACACTGCACGCCCGTACGGTCGTGGCGGGCATCAGGGTGGGGCCGCGGCCCGGCCGTACCATCCGGCTGGGCCGGGCCGAACGCCCGGACGTCGATCTGAGCGTGGGCGTGGACGACCTGTCGGTCAGCCGCAGGCACGCCGAACTCACCTACCAGGCCGGCCGCTGGTGGCTGCGCAACCTGGGCCGCCAGTTGATGCGCCTGCCCCGCGGCCGGATGATGCACGACTCCACCGATCCCGTCCCGCTGGACGACGGCTACACCCCGCTGTTCATCCGCGGCTCGGGCTACCGCCAGCATCTGGTGGAGCTGTACGTGACCGGCCAGGACGGCGAGACCCGCGTCAACCGCCACCAGGCCGATACCATCCCGCCCAAGATCTGGGAGCTGAACGACACCGAGCTGCTGCTGCTGGTGGTCCTCGGCGAGCACTACCTGCTGTACGAGGAGGCCCCCCGGCCGCTGACCTACAAGCAGGCCGCGGACCGGCTGGCCTACCTGCGTCCGGACGACAACTGGCGGGTGCGCACGATCGAGGGCCGGGTCGAGGCGGTGCGCCACCGGCTGCACGCCGGTGGCTTCCCGTACCCGCTGCTGCACGACGTCTCCTCCGGCCGCCCCTACGAGAACAACCTGCTGCACAACCTGCTCAAGGGCCTGGTGGAGTCGACCACGCTGGTCCCGCCGCACCTCGACCTGCTGGAGTCCGACCCTGTGGTCACCCGGTGAAGCGGATGGTCGCGCCCCGGGAGGTGATCGCCAGCACGCGGAAGGACAGCCCGTTGAGGGTGCCCCTGGCGCCCTCGCTGAGGGTCGAGACCAGGCCGGGCCCGGAGACCTGCACCAGGTGGCCGCCGAACGCGCCGTTGTACACCCGGGCGACGCGCACCCGGCCCAGGCGGTACCGCTTGGCGACGCGGAAGCTCACCGGCCTGGTGAAGGTGAACTTGCACTTGCCGTCGTAGCAGGCGCGCAGGTTGGGCTTGGCGGCGGCGGCGTGCGCCGGGGCGGCGGTGACGGCGGGCGCCAGCATCATGATCGTCGCGAGGGTCAGGACGGTGATGAGCAGCCGGTGCATGGGCTTCCCTTTCGGTGGCTTTGTGGGATTTCACCGTGGTTTTATCCAGCCGACTCCGGGAGGGGTCCCGGGGTGGAGGGGGTCATGAACTCGGCGGGGCGCAGCGCGCGGGACACGATGCGCACGTCCCCGATCCAACCGTAGTAGCCCTGCCCGTACCGCTCGGCGAACTGCGTGCCGCCGATCGCGAACGGCTTGCCCAGGGTGGAGATCCCCTTCGAGGGCTGGGCGGGGTTGCGGGCGATCTTCGACCCGTCGACGTACACCACCGTGCGCCTGCCGTCGTTGACGACCGCCACGTGCGTCCAGCGGCCGGTCGGCAGCGCGTGGCTCCACGAGGTCGGGTCGGCGTCCCGGTCCACCGGGTAGACGACGTACTGCAGGAACCGCTCCGGTGAGAGGTTGAGGCTGCACGTCGGCTCGTCCGGAGACCAGCCGCTGGACTTGCCCGCGTCCCCGCTGCGTCCCTCCCAGCTCAGGATGCCCATCCAGGCGTGATCGCCCTCGAAGGGCTCGGGGAGTTTCAGGAACACCTCGATGGTGTAGCCGGACTCGAACTTCGCGGCGTTCAGCGGCGCGCCCGCCGCCGTCCTGAGCACCGCGCCGCGGTCGGGGGACTTGCCGCCGTCGAAGCGCAGGCTGGCGTGTCCCGGCTGGTCGCCGTGGTGCTCGTCGGACCAGGTCAGCACCTCGGCGGCACTGGCGTGCAGCCGGGTGACGGTGAGGTCGTTGCCGTTGCCGCTGAGGTCGCGGACGACGGCGCCGTCCGGCACGGGCCGTCCGGCGGCGCCCGCGCCGGGCAGGCCCGCCGCGTCGAAGCGCCAGTAGGCCGCGGTGCCCCTGGGCAGTACGGCCCGGGGCGGGCGGGGGCCGGGCTGCGGCGCCGGGGCGAAGCCCGCGAAGCGCCGGGCGGCGTCGAGTTCGAGGCTGAACCGGTCCACCGGGCCGGTCAGCTCCAGGTTCTCGGCGGCGAGGAGGGTCCGGCGGCCGGGCTTTTCGGACAGCAGCCAGGGCGAGACGGTCTCCACGTCGATCACGTCGCGGACGAGGTCGAAGGAGTACAGGCGGATCATCGCCGCGCCGCCGTAGTAGCGGTCCTGGTAGTTGGCCAGGTGGAGGTGGACGGGGTGGCCCGCGTCGTTGTTCAGGACGGTACGTCCGGGCGGCCAGTAGTGGCCGCCCAGGGCGAGGAAGATCTGGTCGTTGCGCCGGATCAACCGCTCCCACAGCCGCCGTCCGTGGTCGGACAGCCGGGCCTGCCCCTGCTCGTCGGCCACGGCGAGTTCGTGCGTGGTGAGGATGGCGGGGAGCCGGGGGTGCCGGTCGATGACGTCCTGTGCCCAGGCGAGGCCCTTGTCGGAGATCCGCCAGTCCAGCGCGAGCACCAGCCAGCGGCGGTTCGCGGCGGTCAGGACGTGGTAGCTGTTGTAGCCGTCCGGCGACGCGCCGCCGAACGTCGGCATCCGCGCGTACCGGCGGGGCCCGAAGGCGCGCAGGTAGGGGGTGTCGCCGCGCTGGTCATCGGTCCGGGAGTCCACGTCGTGGTTGCCCGCGAGCACGCTGTACGGCACGCGCCCGTCCACCGCGCGGAACGCCCGGTCGGCCAGCCCGATCTCGTGCGCGCTGCCGTGCTCGGTGACGTCCCCGAGGTGCGCCAGGAAGGCGATGTTCCGCTCCTCGCGCCGCTCGGCGAGGTAGCGGAAGGTCTCGCGCAGCGGCTCGGGGTCGGAGCTGTCCTCGTCGAAGAGGTACTGGGTGTCGGGCAGCACGGCGATCGTGAACCGGGGACTGTGCGGGTCGAACCGCCCCCGCCCGAACCCGCCGGCCGCGTCGGCCCCGGTGGCCTCGGCGGGTGCGCCCGCCCACGCGACCCCCGCCGCGGCCACGGGGGTCGTGACCGCCGCGCGTAGCAGTCCCCTGCGCCCGACGCCCTCGACGACGTTGTCCTTGCCGTTCATGCGTGTTGGTCCTCATCCTGCTCGGCCGCCGGTCGGCGGTGGTGACCGCAGCACTGTCCCGCCCACGCATGACGGGCCGATGGCGAGCACCCGAACATCGGGGGCCCGGTGATCGACACACCCGGACCCCTCGCCCACCGTCTCTTAGAGGTTCCTTTAAGATCCGTAAAGGCGCGAGTTTCCAGGAGTGGACATGATCGAGCGGGAGCAGGCCCCGGCGGGCGTCGATCCGACGGTGCCGAGTGTGGCGCGGATTTACGACCATCTGCTCGGCGGCAAGGACAACTTCGCCGCCGACCGCGAGGCCGCCGCGCAGATCGTGCGGCTGTCCCCCAACGCCAAGGACGCGGCCCGGGCCAACCGGGCGTTCCTGGGCCGGGCCGTGCGGGCGCTCGCCGAGATGGGGATCGACCAGTACCTCGACATCGGCACCGGCCTGCCGACCCAGGACAACGTCCACCAGGTGGCCCGGCGCTCCGGCGGCGCGAGCAAGGTCGTCTACGTGGACAACGACCCCATCGTGCTGACCCACGCCCGTGCGCTGCTCGCCGACACCCCTGACACCATCGTGGTCAAGGGCGACATGCGCGAGCCCAAGGCCATCCTGGGCCACCCGGAGGTCGCCGCGCATCTCGACTTCCGGCGCCCGCTGGCGGTGCTCATGGTCGCGGTGCTCCACTTCATCCCCGACGACGAGCAGGTCCAGGGCCTCGTCCGCGCCGTCCGCGACTCCGTGCCCTCGGGCAGCCACCTGGTGATCTCGCATGTGACGGCGGGCGAGTTGGACCGCGAGGTGGTGGCCGAGGGCCGCCGGCTCTACAGCAAGACCACCGCCGGCAACGTCACCCTTCGCGGACGCGACCAGATCGCCGCCCTCTTCGAGGGCCTGGAGCTACTGGAGCCGGGCCTGGTACAGGTGAACGACTGGCGCGGCGAGGTCGCCCTGGACCCGTCGCTCAGCGGCCCGGGCGGCGTGGGCGTACTCTGCGGCGTCGGCCGCGTGCCGTGACCCGCCGGGCGGGATGAAACACGAATAAGTTTCTCATTCGCCCCGACGGTAATTTATAAATTGGGAACAACGACTGTAATGTCATAAGACGACATGGCGGCTATGATTCCTGCCGGTTGCCGTTGTTTCGCGAAAGATCAAGCGAGCCGCGGCCGCCCAGGAAACCCACCGCATTCGTCGACGGGCACCCGATGACCGCGTCCCCTCCGTCCGAAGAAGACGTCACCGGCGGCCGAGATGACGGGCCACGACCTCCCAACGGCCGATCGATCGGGCAGACGGCGGCGGACTCCGCCGTCGCCACCGTCGTCGGGTTGATCATCAATGGTTTCTGGGCATCGATCAGTCCGATAACCTCGCCCCCCGTTTTAGGACTTTTAGCCGTTTGCCCCCTTATCGGGCTGGCACTAAGTCTCGTACTGCGCAAAAGAACGCGGGAGACCATCCTCGCCAGGGCGCCCGCGCGAGTACGGGCGGCGCTCGGCCGCCTCGTCCCGCGCCACGGTCAGCAGAGCGGTCAACGGCGCGGTCAACGGCGCGGCTCATGGGGGCGGCGTGTCCGCGAGATGTCGCGGAAGGCCGCGTTCCCGATCGCCGCCCTCTGGGTGGCCGTGATGCTGTACGGAGCGATCGTCTACGCCCCGCAAGGAGTGGCCGCCCTGCATCGGCTGGTGTGGCCACCCCCCTGCGGGGCGGCACTGCAGCTCACCGTGATCACCGCGCCGGAGAACATCTCCGCGGTACGGAAGAAGGCCACCGAGTTCACCCGGACGGCCTCCGTCGACGGCTGCCCGAAGTACCAGATCCTGGTGAGTCCCACGCCGCCGATAACCGAGTTGATCCGCGGGCTGGACAACGACTGGCGCCAAGACAGCGCACTGGTGTCCGACACGCACCAAAGCGCGCTGGGTCTGTACCCGAACGCCTGGATCGCGGACAGCACGGGCGAGGTGGGGTACGTGCGGGGGAAGCTGACCGAATCGGTGCTGCCGCCCGTCCTGGGCCGCTCGGTGGGCTCCGATCGCCTGGTGGTCGCGATGGGCGCCCACGAGGCGGACGAGCTGCGCCTCTTCTCCGGTCTGGCGCTTCGGGACGTGACCGCAAGGCTCGGCCCGCCCCTGCACCCGCTGCCGGGGATCTCGACGGCCGGTCTCATCGCCGCCGCCGACCTCATGGCCGCCGGGGAGGCGGACGCCGCGGCGAACACGGCGCGTGGCGGCGGGAGCGTCATCGGCCTGATGTGCGAGGTCGCCCGCACGCGTGACGACGAGTGGGGGAGGACGGCCCTGCTGATCCCGAAGCACGCCGTCATCGACTACAACCGATCGGGTCTCGACCAGGAAGGGTGCAAGGTCCCCCGGCCTCGCGCCGGAAAACTCGATCTGCGCCCGCTCTCCTCCCCGGACCTCTCGACCCTGGATTACCCGTTCGTCACGATCAACTGGACCGACACCGTGAAGAATCCGGAACTGCGCCGGGCGGCCGGGGAGTTCGAGTGCTGGCTCGTCGCCCATCCGCTGTTCGACGCCACCCCGGGAACATGCGGACGGCCGGACAAGAGCGTCCCCGAACCTTCGCGCGGTGGCCGGGCCACCGATGCGGACGCGCTCACAACGGCGTACACCGATTTCGAGAACAAGGTCCCCAGGATCGTCACGGAAATGGTGCTCGACGTCTCCGGATCGATGTCCCGGCAATCGGCCGACCTGCTCGCCAGAACGCGTAAGGCGTTCCCCGCGATCGGCCCGATCCTCAACGAGGACGACCGGATCTCACTGGGCCGGTTCTACAAGAAGGGCGACACCACCGATCTCCCCAACCCGTCGGGCAATCAGTCCCGGACGCAGTTGCCGCAGTTGGCCCAGCGCATCGCCGCGCCCGCCCCGCGCCTGCCCGACGGCCGCATATCCGAGATGATCGGACTGCTGGACGATCACGAGGATTCGTTCACGGTCGCCGTCATCACCGACGGCGGGCCGCTGGGCCGGGAAGGCCGCACCCCGGAGAAGGCCATCGCCGAGGCCATCGCCGAGAACCCGAAGATACACGGCCTGTACATCCTGGTGATCGGAGAGGGGGCCTGTCCCCGCGGGCTGCCCGACAGGCAGGAGCGCCGTGCCGGGCAGGCCGGGCGGATGGTCTGTGTGAAGTCCGGCCCCGATGTCGAGAACGCACTGCGCACGATGATCACACACCTGCGGAAGTGGTAGGTCGATGACCGCGGTTCACGGGAAGGGCGGCCGTGGCCGGAAGGCCCCGCGCTGGTGGCGGAGCCAGAGCAGGGCCAGGCGTGTCGTCTGGGCGATGCTCATGAGCGTCAGCCTGGTGGCGGCGATGATCACGGTCGGCACGCGCGGTGCCGCCGCGCCCGGCCCGAAGTGCCCGAAGGACTCCGGGCTCACCTTCGCCACCGGCGACGACGTGAGCAAGGGGAGCTTTCGCCGCGACATGGTCGCCATCTGGAACGGCCGGAACCCGCCGGGCAAGCAGGTGACGGTCATGGAGCTGCCCGAGCACACCGATGACGTGCGCGCCGCGATGGTGTCCAAGGCGCAGGCCGGGAGCTGCGCCTTCGACATCCTCGCCATCGATGTGGCCTGGGTGACGGAGTTCGCCCGGCATGGGTACGTCCGCGAGATCAGGCTCCGGCCGGAAGAGCGTGCGCTGTTCCTGGGAAAGCCGCTCGGCACGGGTTTCGTCGACGGCCGGCAGTACGCCGTGCCGTTCTACACCGACGCGCAACTGCTGTTCAGCAGGTCCGACCTGCCCCCCGCCCGCACGCCCGCCGAGCTCACGTCCCTGGCGAGCCGCCACAAGCTGGCCGCCCAGCTCGGCGACTACGAGGGCGGGACGGTGAACATCCTGCAGGCGATGAGCGCCCACGGGGCGAAGATCAACGATGGGGACGAGATCGTGCTCGACGAGCCCGGGAACGCCAGGCTCGCCCTGGAGGCGCTGCACCGGTTGCGGCAGATGCTGCGGAACAACGCGCTGGCCGGGCCCGCGGAGGACATGGACGAGGAGGCGAGCCTCATGGCGTTCGAGAACAGAGCCGCCGGATACATGCTGAGCTGGCCGTCCTTCTTTCACCGGCTCGCTGCCAGCCCGTCCATGCTGGACGAGGACGGTGACCCGATGCTCAGGGTGACCCCTGTGCCCGGGGCGGGCGTCCTCGGAGGTTCCGATCTGGCGATCTCCTCGACCTCGGCGAAGTACGCAGAGGCGCGCGAGTTCATCATGTTCCTCGCCGGGGCCGAGATCCAGGAACGGCTGTTCGCGTGCAGCGGCTACGCCCCTGTGCTGAAGAGCGTCTATGACGTCTACCGGACGGCCCCCCGAACCTGCGAGGACCTGCCCTGGCTGGAAAAGCCCTCGCCCACGCCCGCCGCGGGCGATGACATCGAACTGCCCGACATCACCGCGGGCCAGCTGAGCCGGTTCGCCGCGGCGATCCGCAGTGCGGTGGAGGCGGCGGTGGCGCGGCCGCCCGCCACGCACTACGCGACGTTCAGTGAGGTGTTCCGGGACTGCACGCGGCGGGTGATCGTCAACGAGCTGGCCCCGGAGGAGCTGGACTTCGGCCGCTTCGCGGACGCGTTGCGGGCGGCGCTGGACGGCAGGCGGTACGACGAGGACCCCTGCCGGGTGCCGCAGTGAGCCTCATGCCCGGCCGGCCTCGATGTAGCCGGTCTGCTGGAGGATCGCCACGAAGAAATCCTTTATCGCCGGGGCGCCGAGGGTGTCGGGGTAGGCGCCGAGGTGGTGCAGGACCGCGCCGTTGAGCATCTCCTGCAGGACGCCCACGTCGGTCACCCGGGGCAGCCGTCCCTGGTCGCAGGAGCGGCGCAGCGCGCCCCGGGTGGCCTCGGCGCGGCGGCCGCCGTGCGCGTTGCGGTATGCCTGGAGGAGTTCGGGGTAGTCGTCCACCGCGCCGTACAGGCGGCGCAGCATCCGGCGGTTACGGGGGTTGCTCAGGTATGTCGCCCAGTTGTCCAGCATGTGTTCGAGGTCCGGCCACTCCAGGGCGTCCGGGTCGTGGTTCTGGTGCACCGACTCGATGGCCTGGATCAGCAGGGCCGTCTTGTCGGTGAACCTCCGGTAGACGGTGGCCCTGGTCACCCCGGCACGCTGGGCGACCTGCTCGATGCTGGTCTCGCTGGCGCCGCGCTCGATCAGCAGGTCGAGCGCGGCGGCGAGCACCGCCGTGTCGACCTCCTGGCTGCGAGGCCGCCCGCGCAGACGCGGGGTTCGCGCGACTTCGGTCATGTCGGGGGGCCCATCACTCCTGCTGCGCGAACGAGACGGTACCGGCTTGGCCGCACCAGTGTATTTTCCATCGGAAGCGCCGTCAGCCGATCTTGGTGACCATGGCATCGAACCTCCGGGCGGGCAGCAGCCGGTTGAGCATCAGGATCGTCTTGGCCATGTAGCCCACGGCGTAGCGCGGCTTGGGGGTGCGGAGTGCGAGCACCTTGCTGATCGTCTGGGCGACCACGGCGGGGTCGGACGCCTTGTGGGTGCCCTCGGCCCGGCTCGCCATCGCCTCGGCCAGCCTCCCGTACGGCCCGCTCCCGGAGACCTCGCGCAGCTCACGCGGCGTCTCGTCCTCGAACTCGGTCTTGATGATGCCCGGCTGGACGACCACCACCTTGATCCCGAACGGCAGGCACTCCTGCCGCAGCGAGTCGGAGTAGGCCTCCAGGGCGTGCTTGGAGGAGTGGTACCAGGAGGCGAGCGGCAGGGAGATCTCGCCCGCGATCGAGGAGACGTTGACGATCGTCCCGGAGCGCTGCGCGCGCATGTGCGGCAGGACGAGCTGGGTGAGCCGGGCCGGGCCGAAGAGGTTGACCTCGAACAGCGCGCGGGCCTTGTCGACCGGGATGTCCTCGATCGCGCCGTGCAGCCCGATCCCGGCGTTGTTGATCAGTACGTCGATCCGGCGCTGCTCGTCGAGGATCGTGCGGACGACGCGGTCGAGGTCGTTCTCGTCGGTGACGTCCATCGCCACGGGGTGGCCGCCGGCCCGCCGCAGGTCGTCCATCCGCTGTACGCGGCGGGCCGCGCCGTACACGACGTGACCGGCCTTGCGCAGTTCCAGGGCGGTGGCGCGGCCGATGCCCGACGAGGCTCCGGTGACGAGACAGATCTTGGCTGCCATCGATGGCTTCCTTCGCTTGGGGGCCGGGCGGTTCGGTGGACCCGGCTATTTAAATGCAGAGCTGTACTGTATTGTAATTACGCCGGAGATGTGGTCAACACCCCCGGCGGCCCCGGCGCCGGTTCCGTGCGAGCCGGCCACACATGAAGAGAGACGGGAATCAGCCATGAGCGCTTACGTGCTCGGTTTCCACGACATCGACAAGTCCGCGATCGGGCTGGTCGGCGGCAAGGGCGCCAACCTGGGCGAGCTGTCCGGGATCGATGGTGTCAACGTGCCGTACGGGTTCTGCGTCACCACCGACGCCTACCGGGAGGTGGTGGAGGGCGACGCCGCCATCGGCGCGATGATCGACGGACTGGCGGGGCTGCGGGCCGACGACCGGGAGGCCATCGCCGCGGCTTGCACGCGGCTGCGCGCCGCGATCGAGGCGCTGGACGTGCCCGCCGGCATCGGCCGCGACATCCTCGCCCACCTCGGCCAGGCCGGCGGGGAGGACGTGCCGTTCGCGGTGCGCTCCAGCGCCACCGCCGAGGACCTGCCCTCCAGCTCGTTCGCCGGCCAGCAGGACACCTACCTGAACGTGCGCGGCACCGCGGCCGTGATCGACGCGGTGCAGCGGTGCTGGGCCTCGCTGTTCACCGACCGCGCGACGGCCTACCGCATCCAGAACGGCTTCGACCACCGCGCCGTCCGGCTGTCCGTGGTCGTCCAGCGGATGGTCTTCCCCGAGGCGGCCGGCATCATGTTCACCGCCGACCCGATCTCCTCCAACCGCACGGTCGTCTCCATCGACGCCGGATTCGGCCTGGGCGAGGCGTTCGTCTCCGGACTCGTCAACGCCGACAACTACCGCGTGCGGGCCGGGCGGATCATCGAGAAGCGCGTCGCCACCAAGACGATGGAGATGCACGCCTCCCCCAACGGCGGCACTGAGGAGCGGCCGATCGAGCCCGCGCGGCAGAACGCGCAGACGCTCGGCGACGAGCAGATCCTGCTGCTGGAGGGTCTGGGACGGCGGATCGAGGCGCACTTCGGCGTGCCGCAGGACATCGAGTGGGCCCTGTTCGAGGGCACCTTCCACGTACTGCAGAGCAGGCCCATCACCACGCTCTACCCCGTGCCGCCCACCCACGACGGCAAGAACCACGTGTTCGTCTCCTACGGGCACCGGCAGATGATGACCGACGCGTTCGCCCCGCTCGGCCTGTCGTTCTTCACACTGCTGCACGACAAGCTGGGCCGTACGGCCGGCATCGTGGCGGGCAACCGCTTCTACAAGGACGTCTCCGCCGAGCTGGGCTCGCCCTGGGCGCGGCCCGCCATGATCAAGAGCCTGCAGCAGGTCGACGCGCTGATGGCCAACGCCCTGCGCGCGGTGATGACGCACAAGGACTTCATCGGCTCGCTGGCGCGCGGCAAGACCTCGATGCTGGACTTCGGCGAGGGCGGCCTGATGCCGATCGCCCGCAACTACCTCAAGCTGGCCCGTGAGGACGACCCCCGCGTCGTGCCCGACCTGATCGCGCACACCGAGGCGACGGTCGAACGGCTCCGCCAGAACATCGCGGGCAAGAGCGGCGACGAGCTGTTCGAGGTCATCATCGACGACCACGACGTGCTGTCGGAGCTCACCTTCGACCCGCGCAGCGTGGCCGCGGCGTTCCTCGGCATCCAGTCGGTGAACTGGGTGAACAAGCACATGGACGACTGGCTGGGGGTGAAGAACGCCGCCGACCTGGTCGGCAGGTCCGCCGACCACAACGTCGTCGCCGCGATGGGCCTGGACCTGCTGGAGGTCTCCGACATCGTGCGCCGGTACCCGGAGGTGGTGCGCTACCTCAAGACGGCCCGCAGGGAGACCTTCTACAGCGGCCTTGTCGAAGTCGAGGGCGGCGAGACCGTGCGCGTCGCGCTGCAGAACTACCTGCGCCTGTACGGCATGCACTGCACCGGCGACATCGACATCACCAGGACGCGGTGGACCGAGGACCCGACGCTGCTCGTCCCGCTGATCCTGGGCAACATCGAGAACTTCCCTCCGGGCGAGGCCCGCCGCAAGGCCGAGGGCGGCCGGGCGCTGGCCGAGCAGACCATCAACGACCTCCTGGCCCGGCTGCGCAAGCTGTCCGGCGGCTCGGGCAAGGCCAAGAAGGCCGCCAAGAAGATGAGCCTGATCCGCCACTTCATCGGCTACCGCGAATACTCCAAGCACTCGCTGCTGCTGCGCTACGAGATCTACAAGCAGGCGCTGATGGGCGAGGCGGTCAAGCTGGTGGAGCGCGGCATCATCAAGGAGCCGGAGGACGTCTACTTCCTGTCCATCGAGGAGTTCAGGAAGGTCGTCAACACCGGTGAGCTGGACTACTCGCTGATCATCAACCGCCGCGAGGCGCACGAGGTCTTCCAGAAGCTGACCCCGCCCCGGGTGATCACCTCGGAGGGCGAGGTGATCAGCGGTGAGTACGAGCCGGGCAGCAGGCCGGAGGGCGCGCTGAGCGGCAGCCCCGTCTCCTCCGGCGTCGTCGAGGGCCGGGCCAGGCTGGTCCTGAAGATGGACGAGGCCGACATCCAGGAGGGCGACATCCTGGTCACGGTCTTCACCGACCCGAGCTGGTCGCCGCTGTTCGTGTCGGTCAAGGGCCTGGTCATGGAGGTCGGCGGCGTGATGACGCACGGCGCGGTGGTCGCCCGCGAGTACGGCCTGCCCGCCGTGGCGGGCGTGGAGGACGCGACCAAGCGCATCAAGGACGGCCAGCTCATCCGGGTCAACGGCGACGAGGGGTACGTGGAGATCCTCGAAGACGTCTAGCCGCCGCGTCCCTCGCCGCGCATTGACGAGAATCGTTTGGGCCCATACATTCTCGTTCACCACCAGACGCGGTGAGACGGAAGGACGGGGCCGACATGCCGGGCACGGACATCTCCCATGACGAGTGGCTGGGCCTGGCGGCGGCCCTCGTCCCGGCCACCCGCCACCACATCGACGGCGAGGACCTGCCCGGCGCGCCGGGCGGCTTCGCGGTCGTCTCACCGCGCGACGGCGGCACGCTGGCCGAGGTCGCCGACGGCGGCGAGGCGGAGATCGGGCTCGCGGTGGCCGCCGCCCGGCGCGCGTTCGACGAGGGCCCCTGGCCGCGCATGGCCCCGGCCGAGCGGGGCCGGGCCCTGCTGCGGCTGGCCGAGCTGATCGAGCGGCACCGCGAGCGGCTGGCGCTGCTGGTCTCGCTGGAGATGGGCAAGCCGATCAGCGACGCGTACGCCATCGAGCTGCGCGCCGCGATCGGCACCTTCCGCTGGTACGGCGAACTGGCCGGCAAGCAGGCCGACGAGGCCCCCCAGGTCGCCCCCGACGCCCTCGCCCTGGTCACCCGGGAGCCCGCGGGGGTCGTCGGCGCGGTCGTGCCGTGGAACTTCCCGCTCACCCTGGCCTCCTGGAAGGTCGCGCCCGCGCTGGCCGCGGGCTGCACGGTGGTGCTGAAGCCCTCCGAACTGTCCCCGCTGTCCGCGCTGGAGCTGGGCAGGCTGGCGACCGAGGCCGGGCTGCCGCCCGGCGTGCTGAACGTCGTCTGCGGCGACGGCCCCACCGCCGGGCGGGCGCTCGGCCTGCACCCCGGCGTGGACGTACTGGCCTTCACCGGGTCGGCGGCGGTCGGGCGGGAGTTCCTGCGCTACTCGGCCGACTCCAACCTCAAGCGGGTCTGGCTGGAGCTGGGCGGCAAGTCCCCCAACATCATCCTGCCGGACGCCCCCGACCTCGCGGCCGCCGCCGCCACCGCCGCCTGGGGCGTCTTCTTCAACCAGGGCGAGATGTGCACCGCGCCCTCCCGGCTACTGGTCCACCGTTCGATCGCCGAGGAGGTCACCGCGGCGGTGACCGAACGCGCCCGCGCGCTGGTGGTCGGCGACCCGCTCGACCCGGCGACCGAGATGGGCCCGCTGGCCGGCGAACGCCACCTGGAACGCGTGCTCGGCCACATCGAGGCCGGGGTCGCCGCCGGGGCGCGGCTGCGGGCCGGGGGCGAGCGGATCCCCGCCACCGGCAGCTTCCTGCGGCCGACCGTCTTCGACCGGGTGGAGCCGGGCATGCGGCTGGCCAGGGAGGAGATCTTCGGGCCGGTGCTGTCCGTGCTCGTCTTCGACGACGTGGAGGAGGCGGTGGCACTGGCCAACGCCACCGAGTACGGCCTGGCCGCGGGCCTCTGGACGGCCGACCTGCGCACCGCGCACCGGGTGTCCCGGGCGCTGCGGGCCGGGACGGTCTGGGTGAACTGCTACGAGGAGGGCGATCTGACCGTGCCGTTCGGCGGGATGAAGCAGTCCGGCAACGGCCGGGACAAGTCCGTGCACGCGCTGGAGAAGTACACCGAGCTGAAGACCACCTGGATCCAGCTGTGAGACCGCTGATCGCCGTTCCGGCCCGGTTCTCCGCCTCCGCCTCCGCCCTGCGGTACGCCGCGGAGGTCGGCGCCAGGGCCCTGATCGAGGCGGTGTGGCGGGCGGGCGGCGAGCCGGTGAGCCTGCACCCGCACGCGCCGGGCGGCCGGGCCGATCCCGGCGAGGTGGCCGAAAGGATGGCCAGGTTCGACGGGCTGCTGCTGCCCGGCGGGGGCGACGTGGCCCCGCACCGGTACGGCGCGGCCGACCGGCACGAGGACGTCTACGACGTGGACGACGAGCAGGACGGCTTCGACCTGGCCCTGGCCCGATACGCGCTCACGGCGGGCCTGCCGGTGCTGGCCGTCTGCCGCGGCATGCAGGTGGTCAACGTGGCCCTCGGCGGCACCCTGCACCAGGACATGGGCGGGCCCGGCCTGGAGCACCGCCATGTCGTCCACCCGGTCGCGCTGCGGCCGGGCTCGCTGCTCGAACGGGTCACCGGCGTGCCCAAGCTGGACGCCTCCTGCTACCACCACCAGCGGGTGGACCGCCTCGGCGAGGGCCTGACCGCCACCGCGCACGCCGCCGACGGCACGGTGGAAGGCGCCGAGGGCACGGCGCTGCCCGGGTGGTTCGCCGCCGTCCAGTGGCACCCGGAGGACACCGCCGCCCGCGACCCCGCGCAGCAGGCGCTGTTCGACGGCCTGGTGCGCGCGGCGGGCGGCTGACCGCTACGCCTTCGGGCGGCGTCCGCTGCGGCGCGGCGCGGGACGCGCGCCGCCGAGCAGGCGCAGCCGCCGCTCCTCGCCGTGCTCCTCCACCTGGCGCACGATGCGGCGCAGCGCGTCGGCGGTGGTCAGGCACTCCTCGGGGGTGAGGCGTTCGGCCACGAACGCCTCCTCGGCGTTGAAGTCGGGGAACACCCGGCGCATCAGCTCCTCCCCGCGCGGGGTGAGCCCGAGCAGCACCAGCCGCCGGTCACCGGCGTGCTCGGAGCGCGCGATCAGCCCGCGCGACACCAGGGTGCGCGACACGCCGGTCAGCGTGCCCTTGGAGATGCCCGCCTCCTCGGCCACCTGCCGCGACTCCGACTCGCCCCAGATCCAGATGACCCAGAGCACCACGAAGCCCGTCCAGGTCAGGTCCACGTCGCGCAGCACGGAATTCTCCAGGTGCTGCCGGACCGCGGCGGCGGCGCGGTGGATGTTGGCCACGACCGCCATCTGCTCGTGCCGGATGGCGATCCCGCCGAGCCTGCCCTGGACCAGTTTCTCCGTCTCGGTGATGGAACGCTGACCTGTCACCTGGCCCCTGTCACTTCCTCACGCCGCTCGTTCGGCCCCGAATTATAGTCAGCCGCGCCGCGGCGGCCGTATCCCGCGGAACTCCCAGTCGCCGCCCAGCGCGGTGGACAGCACCTCCTCCGACTCGGTCGGCTGCGCGCCGACGTCCGCCCGTACCGGGACTGGGCCGGTCACGACGTGGTTGGTGAGCCTGCCCAGGCCCTCCACCTCGACCTCCACCACGTCGCCGGGGCCGACCGGCCGGGAGTTGGCCGGGGTGCCCGACAGCAGCACGTCGCCGGGCAGCAGGGTGATGGTGCGGGCGATGTCGGCGACGAGGTAGTTCATGTCCCAGGTCATCTCGTCGGTGGAGCCGTTCTGGACGACCGTGCCGTTGACGTACGTGCGCAGGTACTTGCCGCGGAAGTCCCAGTCGGTGACCAGGCCGGGGCCGAGCGGGCACAGCGTGTCCGAGCCCTTGACCCGCAGCATCGAACCCGCGTCGGTGTCACGGAAGTCGTGCAGCCCGAAGTCGTTGGCGACGGTGTACCCGGCGATGTACTCCCCCGCCTCCTCCGGCGAGACGTTGCGGCAGGTCCGGCCGATGACGATGGCCACCTCGCCCTCGTAGTTGAGCCACCTGCAGCCCTCCGGCCGCACGACCGCGCCGTTGTGCGCGTTCAGCGCCGAGGTCGGCTTGTGGAAGTAGGTCGGGGTGGCGGACAGGGTGATCTGGAACTCCGCCACCCGGCTGCGGTGGTTGAGGTGCACGGCGATGATCTTCGATGGCTCCACCGGCGGCAGGTGGACGGCCTTGTCCGCGGGGACGCTGCGGCCGTCCGGCGACACCAGCAGGTCGCCCTCGCGCACGACCCGCACGGCGGCGCCGTCGAGCAGGATGCGGCGGTACTCAGGCATGCTCCCCTCCCAGGGACGCGGTGGCGGCGGCCCAGCCGTCGCGCGGCCGGTCGAACCAGAGCAGGGCCTGCCCGGTGCCGACGGAGTTCTCGTACTCGCCGTACTGCCGCGCCGGGGCCGTGCAGCGCTCCTCGCCGAGCGCCCCCGCCATCATCAGGTAGTGCCCGAACCCGGCCTCGGGCTTGAACTTGCGGAACTCCGGCATGGTCTTCAGCACGAGGTCGTGCCGGCCCTCCTTGAACCAGCCGATGCGCTCCAGGTCGGCCGCCCTGGCCCCGGGGGTGAAGATGTGCGAGGGGTCGCTGGCCTCGTGCGCGCGCAGTTCGCGCAGCGGCCAGAAGGTGTGCGACAGCGCGCCGGAGGCGATCAGCACGACCTTGCGCCCGGTGGCGGCGATGCCGTCGGCCAGCGCCCGGCCCAGCCGCAGGTGGTCCTCCATGTCACCGGTCTGGCACACCCCGATGCTGACCCACCGCTTGTCCGGCAGCCCCTCGCCGAGGTACTTCCACAGGTTGGTGGTCGCGTAGTAGATCGGCAGGTACGGGTCGTCGATGGGGGTGATCCAGGTGCCGCGCGCGCCCGCGAAGGAGGCCACGCTGTGCGCCAGCTCCGGATCGCCGGGGAAGTCGTAGGGCATCCTGCACATTCCGCGCGGGAGCTCTTCGGAGGTGAACAGCCCGGCGCGGCGGGCGTGCGCGGTGACCACGAACTCCACGGTCGTGGCCCAGTGCGAGTCCAGGACCACCACGGTGTCGTAGTCCAGGGTGTCGAAGACCTCCTCGCGCAGCGCGCGCAGGCCGGTGACCAGGCTGATCTCCTTGCCGTCGTTCAGCTCGCGGCGGGTGGCCTCGGGCAGCACGATGGTCGGGACGTGCGCGAGCAGCCCCGCGCCGACGATCTCACCCATGGTCCCGCCATCCCCCCGGCGCGCTGACGGTGTTCTTGAGGTCGCAGTAGAAGTCGAAGCTCCAGTCGCCGCCCTCGCGCCCGACGCCGGACTCGCGCGACCCGCCGAACGGGGCCCGCAGGTCGCGGACGAAGAAGCAGTTCACCCAGACCGTGCCCGCAACCAGGCGGGCGGTGACGCGCTCGGCGCGGGCCCGGTCGCCGGTGGCGACGGTCGCGGCCAGGCCGAAGCGGGTGTCGTTGGCCAGCGTCACCGCCTGCTCCTCGGTGTCGAAGGTCTGCAGGGTCAGGACCGGCCCGAAGACCTCCTCCTGGACGATCTCCGAATCCTGCCGGACGTCGGTGAGCAGGGTCGGGCGGTAGTACAGGCCGCCCAGGGCGGTGTTGGGGCCGCCACCGGCCAGCACGCGCGCGCCGTCGGCGACCGCCCGCCGCACGAAGCCGTCGATCTTCTCCAGCTGGCGGGGGTGGATCTGGGGGCCGATGCCGGTGGCCTCGTCCCGGGGGTCGCCCTGGACCAGTGCCTCGGCGCGCTCGGTCAGCCGCCGGGTGAACTCCGCGGCGATCGGCGCGTGGACCAGCAGCCGGGTGGCCGCCAGGCAGACCTGCCCGGCGTTGTCGTACTGCTCGGCGGCCAGGTCCACGGCGAGGTCGAGGTCGGCGTCCTCGAAGACCAGCAGCGGCGACTTGCCGCCGAGTTCCAGGCTGAGCGGGGTGAGGTTGGGCGCGGCCGCGGCGGCGATGTGCCGGGCGGTCGGCACCGAACCGGTGAAGCTGATCCGGCGTACGCCGGGGTGCCCGGCGAGCGCCGCCCCGGCCTCCGCGCCGTACCCCTGGACGACGTTGAGCACCCCCGGGGGCAGCCCGGCGTCCGCGGCGATGCCGGCCAGCAGCGAGGCGGTCAGCGGCGACCACTCGGCCGGTTTGAGCACCACGGTGTTCCCCGCCGCGAGGGCGGGGGCGACCTTCCAGGTGGCCAGCATGAGGGGAGCGTTCCAGGGGGTGATCAGGGCGCAGGGCCCGGCCGGGTCCCAGCTCACGTGGTTGGTGTGGCCACGGGTGTCGAAGTCGTCGTGGCCGAGCCCTTCCAGCCGTTCGGCGAAGAAGCGGAAGTTGTGCGCGACCCTGGGCATCACGCCGCGCCGGTGGGAGCGCAGCAGCGCGCCGTTGTCGAGGGTCTCGACGATGGCCAGTTCCTCCAGGCGCTTGTCCACGCCGTCGGCGATGGCGCGCAGCACCGCGGCCCGCCGTTCGCGGGGGGTGGCGGCCCAG
This sequence comes from Spongiactinospora rosea, assembly GCF_003315795.1. Taxonomy (GTDB): domain Bacteria; phylum Actinomycetota; class Actinomycetes; order Streptosporangiales; family Streptosporangiaceae; genus Spongiactinospora; species Spongiactinospora rosea. The sequence goes on along the minus strand of NZ_QMEY01000017.1, from coordinate 14,393 downwards.
GCGGGGAAGGCGGCAGCGGCGGCGGCCACCGCGGCGCCGGCCTCCTCGGCGCCGCCCCGGGAGATCTCGCCGAGGACGGCTCCGTCGATGGGCGAGACGTCGGTGAAGGTGGCGGCGGAGGCGACGCGCCGGCCGCCGATCCAGTGCCGGGTGTCGACGGTCGTGCCGCCGACCGAGATCTGTTCGGACATGTCGGGTGTCTCCAAAGTCGAAGCCGGGCTACTCCGCGCCCGAGGTACCGGATTCCAGGAGGGTGCCGCCGTCCCACACGACGCCGATCTGGCGGTAGTACGCCCCGATGGGCTCGTGGACGGCGAGGCGGGACAGCTCCTCGGTGGGCGAGTCGAACAGTTCCAGCTCGGCGTCGGCCGCCCACGGCTGTCCGCCCTCGAAGGAGGCCGCCCCCGACTCCACCAGCTCGTCCAGGGCCAGGCCGCCGCCCTTGCCGATGGCGGGCAGCCAGCGGTGGTGGGCCATCGGGTGGCCGTTGACGAACCCGGCGGTCTCGGACGGTTCGCGCAGCGTGACGACGGCCTGGGCCAGGCGGCGGTCGGCCGCCGCCAGGGTCGCGCCGAACCTGGCCCCGGCCTCGATCCGAGGCGCGGGCCCGTACGGGTGGGAGCGGGTCAGGTGGATCGACCCGAGCTTCTTGGGGTAGCCCTGGTGCAGGCCGCGGGCGATGGCGAAGTCCTTGTCCACCCAGATGTGGACGCACCTGGAGTAGACGCGTCCCCGGTAGGAGCAGCGCACGACGGCGAACGCCTCCTTGTACTGGGCGCGCACCGGGTCCAGCAGTTCCTCCCGCGAGGCCCCGCAGGACTGCCAGTCGGCCCAGATCAGCGCCACCGCGCCGGGATCTTCGGGGGCGAGCCCCAGCGGCTCGGGCAGCAGTTCGCGCACCCGGGCGGGGTCGGTGCGGTACTCGACGGTCAGCAGGTCGCCCGAGTAGTGCCACGGGGGCTCGGGGATGAGCGACGACCGGCCCGTGGCCGTCTTGGGGTGAAAGTAGCCGCGGACACTCGCCACGGTGGTCCTCCTGCATATCGTTTGGCTCCAAACAAAATAGGTTTCGCGGACCGGCGCGGTCAACACCTTGCGGCCCGCGACGCGCGACCATTACGTTTGACCTCAAACGATTACGTGCCCTCCGAGGAGATCTGCCTGTGAGCGGTCCAGCATCCGCCCAGGTCCAGGAGCACATCAACCGCATGGCCGAACTCGGCGTCGATGTGGTTCGCGTGACCTACCCGGACCTCACCGGGGCCGATCGAGCCCGCGACGTACTCCTGGAATCGCTGCCCGCCGTCTGCGCGCACGGGCTCGCCTTCTGCCGGGCGGTTTACCACACCAGCCCGCGCGGCGACACCGTGGACGTCAGCGGCGGGCTCGACGCCGGGCTGCCCGACATCAACGTCGTCCCTGACCTGTCCACCCTGACCCCGCTGCCGTGGGAGCCGGGGGTGGCCTGGTGCCACGGCGACGTCATCGACCCCGCCACCGGCGCGCCCGCCCCCGAGTCGCCGCGCGACGTGCTGCGCCGGGTCCTGGCCCGGTGCGCCGAACTCGGGCTGCGCCCCGTCGTCGGCCCCGAGCTCGAATACTTCCTGTGCGACCCGGTGGACGGCGGCTGGCGGCCCTACGCCGACCACACCGGCGACGTCTACACCGCGGGCCGCCGCGGCGACCCCGCCGGGCACCTCACCCGGACCCTGCGCCATCTGCGCGACCTCGGGATCGGGGTGTCGGCGGGCAACCACGAGTTCAGCGGCGGCCAGTTCGAGATCAATCTCACCCACTCGGCCGCGCTGGACGCCGCCGACCGCACGTTCTGGTTCAAGACGGCGATCAAGGAGCTGGCCCGCGCCGAGGGGCGGCTGGCCACCTTCATGGCCAAGCCGTTCAACGACCAGGGCGGGTCCGGCTTCCACCTGCACCTCTCGTGCGTGGACGAGGACGGGCGCAACGTCTTCGACGACCCCGCCGCGCCGTACGGGCTCTCGGCGGGGGCCAGGCACGCGATGGCCGGCGTGCTGGCCCACGCGCCCGCGCTGGCCGCCCTGGCCAACCCGACGATCAACTCCTACAAGCGGTTCGGCCCGGACACCGCGGCCCCCTGGCTGATCGACTGGGGCCTGGACAACCGCAGCGCCATGGTCCGCATCCCGCCGGAGCGCGGGGCGGGGTCGCGCCTTGAGGTACGGCTGGGCGACGCGAGCGCCAACCCCTACCTGGTGATCGCCGGCACGCTGGCGGCGGCGCTGCTCGGTCTGCGGGCGGCCGAGGAACCGCCCGCGCCCGTGGTCGGCCACGGATACGACCGGTCCAAGGCGGCGCTGCTGCCCATGACGCTCGGCGCGGCGCTGGACGCCTTCGCCGCCGACACCGAGCTGACCGAGCTGCTGGGCAAGGAGTTCGCCGCGTCGTTCCTGGCCTACAAGCGCGATGAGATCGCGCGCTTCCGGCGGCACGTGACCGACTGGGAGTTCGGGGAGTACTCCTACCACCTGTGAAACGGCGGGGCCCCCTCGCGGGGCCCCGCAGGTGGGTTTACGGACCCTCGGGATCGACGACGTCCCTGTCCGCCCACAGGGGCTCCACCAGCGCCCGTAGTTCGGCGGCCCCGACGCGTTCCACCAGGTCCACGGCGGCCAGGTTGTCGCGGAGCTGGTCCAGACTCGTGGCCCCGAACAGGGTCGTGACGTTGGCCGGGTGAGTGAGCGTGAAGGCCACGCACACCTGCGCGGGAGTCGCCCCCAGATCGGCGGCGACCCGGGCCAGCTCGGGCGCGGAGGCGGCGATCTTCTGCCTGATCCCGCCGGGGTCGCGGCCGACCTGGCGGGCCACGCCCTTGCCGAGCAGCACCCCGCCTTCGAGCACGTCGGAGGACTGCAGGCCGACGCCCTGCTCGAAGATCCGCGCGAACGGCCCGCCGTCCGGGATCGAGCGCCGCGAGACGCTGTACTTGAGCTGGGCGATGGCCGGTCCCGCGACGCCCTCCCCGGCCGCCGCGTTGATCAGCGTCTGCACGTTGGCCGCCGACCAGTTGTTCACGCCCCACGCCCTGACCAGCCCGGCGGCGCACAACTCGGCCATGTCCAGGACGAGGCGGTGCAGGTTCATCCCCTCGTCCCGGACGTCGCCGAGCACCACCAGGTCGGCGTGCTCGGCGCCCACGCGGAACAGCGCGTTCTCCATCTGCGCGCGCAGACCGTGCTCGGGGTAGCCCTCCAGCCACAGCTTGGACGAGAGCAGGTAGTCCTCGCGGCGCAGCCCGGCCGCGCGCACCAGCGCGGAGAAGATGATGTCGGTGAACACCGGCGGCATCCCCGGGAAGCCGTACACGCCCACGTCGAACAGGTCGATGCCCGCGTCCACCGCCTCGCGGATCATCGTGGCGGCGTCGCGGAAGTCCATCCGGTCGTAGGTGTGCCAGGACCCGAGGGCCAGCACTCCCGTCTCCAGTTCGCTGCGGCCGATCCGGCGGCGCGGGATGGCGGTGTCGCTCACTTTCAGCCCTTCCTCATGTCTCATCGCGGTCATGGCGCTCACGGCAGGCGGGGGTCGATGACGGCCTTGATCTGGCCGAGCCGGGACATCGACTCGACGCTCGCGCTCGCCCCGGACAGCCCCACCGGCTCGCTGAACAGGTCGTCCCAGGGCATGCGGTCGGCGAACGTCTGGAAGAAGCCGACCGCCCGGTGGTAGTCGGCGATGTCGCCGTTGAGCGAGCCGACCACGGTCAGCTCCTTGCCCATCACGGTCCCGAGCGGGACGCCGGCGAGCCCCGGCCCGGTCGTGCCGACCACGGCGATGGTGCCGCGCTGGGCGGCCACCGCGACGGCCTCCTCCGCGACGGTCGGCGCGCCCGCGAGGTCGAAGACGTAGTCCGCGCCGCGTTCGCCGGTCAGTTCGCGCAGGCGGGCGATCCGCTCGTCCTTGCCGAGGTCCACCGAGACGGTGGCGTCCGCGCCGAACCGCCGGGCCGCCGCGAGCCGGTCGTCCGGGCCGCCAACGGTCACGACCGTCCCGGCGCCGGACAGGCGGGCCACGGCGGTGGCGAAGATGCCGAGCGCGCCCGCGCCCTGGACCACCACGGTGGAGCCCGCGCGGATGCCGCCCGCCCGGTCCACCGCGCGCAGCACCGTCTTGGCCGCGCAGCCGGACATCGCCGCCCAGGTGTCCTTGACGTCGTCCGGCAGCAGCAGCTTGGCCGCCCCCGGCGTCACGTAGCAGTACTCGACCAGGCCCCCGGTCGCGTACGGCGGGCGGTCCGAGCGCTGCATGAAGCCGTATCCGCGGTTGACGCAGGCGACCGGCTCGCGCAGCACCGCGCACCCGTGGCAGCGCCCGCAGGTGGACTCCGACCAGCCGATCCGGTCGCCGGGGGCGAGCGGGCGGCCGAGCGCGTCGGTGGTGCCCTCCCCCGCGGTGACGACCTCGCCGACCATCTCGTGGCCGAGGATCATCGGCAGCATCCCGGGGAAGGTCATCTGCCCGGCCCACAGGTGGACGTCGGTGCCGCAGAGGGTCGTGCAGGTGATGCGGACCAGCGCGGCGCCCGGCTCGACCTCGCCGGGCAGCGGCACGTCCGAAAGGTCCAGCGGCCGGCCGTGCCCGGTGAGCACGGCGGCGGCGGTCTTGGTAGGCATTGTCACCTTCGTCGCCTTCTACGGGTTGAGTGAAACATTGCGGGGAATGCGGTGCGGCGTCACCGTGCGGCGCCGCGCGCCCGCAGCCGCTGCAGGTCGCTGAGCGCCCTGGCGCGCGGGTCCACCACGTCGCGCATGGACGAGCCGATCAGGTTCAGCAGCAGCACGCAGGTCATGATCGCGATGCCCGGCACCACGATCAGCCAGGGCGCCTGGACCAGGTACGAACGCCCTTCGGCGACCATGTTCCCCCAGGTCGGGGTGGGCGGCGCGATGCCCATGCCGAGGAAGCTCATCGCCCCGTCCACCAGCATCGCCGAGGCCGACAGGATCACCACCTGCACCAGCGCCAGCGGAAGCACGTTGGGCAGGACGTGGACCACCAGGATCTTGGCGGGCCGCATCCCGGAGACCCGGGCCGCCCCGATGTACTGCCGGGCCGCCACGCTGAGCACACGGCTGCGGATCACCCGGGCGGTGAACGGCGTGAACAGCACGGTCAGCGCGATCAGCTCGGTCCAGATGCTGGCCCCCATCCCGATCGCCAGGGCCATGGCCAAGATGACCGCGGGGAACGACATCCAGGCGTCCATGATCCGCATGACCACGGCGTCCACCGCCCGGTAGAAGCCGCTGACCAGGCCGATCACCATGCCGGTGAACGCGGCGCACACGGTGATGAGCGCCGACAGGCCGAGCGAGGCCCGCCCGCCGGACACCAGCCGGCTGAAGACGTCCCTGCCGTAGGAGTCGGTGCCGAGCAGGTGCTCGGCGGAGGGCGGCAGCAGCCGGTTGACGGGGTCGGTGGCGTTCGCGTCCGGCAGGAACGGCGGCAGGATCACCACGGCGAGCACGATCAGCACGAGCAGCGCGGTGGCGACGCCGAGCAGGCGGTTGCGCCGCAGCGCCCGGGCCAGCGGCGAGGCCGCCCGCCCGGACGCCGGGGCCGCCATGTGGGCGGTGGGGGTCACGAGACACGCACCTTCGGGTCGAGCAGCGCGTACGACAGGTCGACCAGCAGGTTGACCAGTACGAACATCAGCGCCACGAACAACGTCACTCCCTGCACCAGCGGGAAGTCGCGGGTGAACACCGCGCCGAGGAGCAGCGAACCGAGGCCGGGGATCACGAAGATGGACTCGATGATCACGATGCCGCCCATCATCATCGCGAAGTTGCTGCCGAGCTGCGTGACCAGCGGCATGAGCGCGTTCGGCAGCACATGGCCGAGCATCACCTGCCGCTCCGACAGCCCCTTGACCCGCGCGGTGCGCAGGTAGGTCTGCGGCAGCTCCCCGAGCACGCTCTCCCGCAGCGTCAGGATGAACAGCGCCGACTGCCCGATGACCAGGCAGATCACCGGCAGCACGAGCGTCCCCGCGGCGGCGGCCGGGTCGCTGAGGAGGCCGACGTACCCGCTGGAGGGGAACCAGCGCAGCGTCACCGCGAACACCAGCACCAGGATCAGCGCGATCCAGAAGTCCGGGATCGCCATGCCCAGCCCGGACATCCTGGTCAGCAGGGAGGCCACCGGGTTGCGCGGCGCGACCGCGTTCCAGAACGTGATCACCACCGCCACCGCGAAGCTGACGGCGGTGCTGATCAGGGCCAGCGTCAGCGTCGGCAGGAAGTGCTCGGCCACCACGGGGATCACCGACGCGTGGTAGGTGATCGAGGTGCCGAAGTCGCCCTGCACGACGTTGCCGATCCAGCTCAGGTACTGGCTCCACAGCGAGCCGGTCAGGCCCATGCTCTGCCGCAGCGCCTCGACGTCCTGCGGCCTCGCCATCGGGCCGAGGATGGCCATGGCGGGATCGCCGGGCATCAGGCGCACGACGAAGAACATCATCGTGCCGACGATCAGCAGGATGAGAACGAGGTCACGCAGCCGCCGCAGCAGAAGCGCCGCCATGTCCGCCCCCTCTCACTTTTTCAGCCAGGAGTTCCAGAAGACGCGGTAGAACCCGTCGTAGCCCTTCAGCTCGGGCGACCAGGCCGCGTACAGCTTGGACTGGCTCAGGGTGATGACGGGCAGTTGCTCCCAGACCAGCTTCTGGAGCTTGTCCATCACCTCCTTGGCCTGCACGGGCGAGGTGACCGCGTTGTACTCGCGGACCAGCCCGGCGATCTGCGGCGAGGCCGAGCCGTTGAACGCGCCGAGCGTGACCGCGGGCATCTGCGACGGGGAGGTCAGCGCGGCGTTGAAGAACAGCGTGGTGAGGTCCCAGCCGCCGGGGTCCTTGTTGATCGTGCCCAGCATCGTCGGGAAGTCGTAGGTGTCGATCTTCGTCTTGATGTCGATCTTGGCGAGCTGGTCCTGCAGCAGCACCGCCCACTGGGCGAACTGCGGGTAGCTGTTGGAGGTCACGATCCGCACCGTGTCACCGGCGTTGACCCCGGCCTGCGCGAACAGCTCCTTGGCCTTGGCCGGGTCGTGCTGCTTGTAGACCTCGTCGCCGACGGTGGAGTACAGGGCGGCGTTGTCCTCGGAGACCATCGCGCCGACCGCGGCGGTGAGGTCGGGGCCGCCGCCGGTGGCCGCGTTCATGGCGGGCTTGTCCATGAGCAGGTTGAGCGCCTGGCGGGCGCGCACGTCGGCGAACTTGGAGCCCTTGTCGTGGTTGGGGATGATCACGTTCTGGTTGGCCCCGGCCACGTTGCCCACGACGACGGAGGCGTTCTCCTTCAGCGCGGTGTACTGGTCGTCGCCCGGCATGGCGTGCTGCCACTGGCCGGTCTGCAGGCCGTTGATCACGGCGTCCTGGTCGGCGACGACCTTGTAGGTGATCGTGTCGAGGTAGGCGTGCTTGGCCCCGGCCTGGCCGCCCCAGTCCTCGTCGGCGCGCGACCTGTAGTCGCCGTAGCGCTCCAGCACGACCTGGCGGCCGATGTCCCAGGAGGCCAGCTTGTACGGCCCGGTGCCGATCGCGCCCTTGTCGGTGAAGCCGGTGGCCGGCACTCCCTTGAGGTTCTTGGCCGCGTAGATCTCCGTGCCGGGGCTGGCCAGCTCGTCGATCAGCGGGTAGCGGGGCTCCTTCAGCCTCAGCTTGACCGTGTCGTCGCCGTCAGCCTTGAGGGCCACCACGTCGGGGGCGACCTGCTGGCCGGTGACGTGGCTCTTCAGCCAGCGCTGCAGGCTGGCCACGACGTCCGCCGCGGTGAGCGGGCTGCCGTCGTGGAACGTGACATCCTTGCGCAGCTTGAAGGTGTAGGTGAGCCGGTCGGAACTGGTCTCGTAGGTCTCGACCAGCATGGGCCTGGCCGCGAACTCCTTGTCGACCTCGAACAGCTTCTCGTACAGCAGGTTGCCGATGTGCGCGGTCACCTGCCCGGGGTTGGCGACCATGTCGAGGGACTGCGGATCGGTGGGGACGGCGACGGTCAGGTTCCCGCCGCGCACCGGCGGTCCGGCGGCGGCGGCGGTGTCGGCGGACGGCCTGGCGCCGCCTCCGCATCCGGCCAGGAGCAGGACGCCCGCCGTGGCGGCGGCGGCCAGACCGGCCCGCAGGTGGCGCGGTCGGCTGTTGAGCACGTTCATTCGGTTCTCGCTATTGGTTCGAGGGGGGTCACCTGCTGGAGCCGCTGTGCCTGCCGACGTACGCCGACAGGTCCGGGTTCGCCGCCAGCAGACGGCGGGTGTAGTCGTGGGTGGAGGATGTGGCGATCTCGTGGGGGGTACCGGTCTCGATCAGCTCGCCGCCGTACATCACACCGACCCGGTCGGCGACGGACAGCACCAGGCTGAGGTTGTGGGTGATGAACAGGAAACTGATGCCGTAGGAGCGCCGTAGTTGCAGCAGCAGGTTCATGACCTGCCCCTGTACCGAGACGTCCAGGGCGGAGGTGGGCTCGTCGGCCACGATGAGCCGCGGCCGGGCGGCCACGGCGCGCGCGATGGAGACGCGCTGCCGCTGGCCGCCGGACAGCTGGGCGGGGAGCCGGCCGGCGCAGCCGGCGGGCAGGCCGACCTCGTCGATCAGTTCGGCCACCCGGCGGTCCAGTTCGCCGCCGCGCAACGGGGTGAGTTCGCGCAGCGGCTCGGCGATGATCCTCGCCACGGTGTGCCGTGGGTCCAGTGAGCTCTGCGGGTCCTGGAAGACGAGTTGCGCCTGGCGGCGGAAGGCCCGCTCGTCCCCGCTCAGCCCGGCCGAGGTGATCGTGTGCTCGCCGAAGGCGATCCCGCCCGAGGTGGGCGTCTCCAGCGCGGCGACCATCCGGCCGAGGGTCGTCTTGCCCGAACCGGACTCCCCCACCAGCCCGAAGAACTCACCGGGCGCGATCTCCAGCGACACCTCGCTGACCGCGCGCACCGGCGGCCGGCGGGCGAAGCGCGACCTCCGGCCGTAGACCTTGGTGACCCGGTCGATGACCAGCGGCGGGGTGTCCCCGGCGGGGGTTGGGGCATCGGGCAGGCGCAGGGTCTCGGTGACCGGCTCGTCCCGGCCGGCCCTGCCCTCGGTGACCGCCCTGAGCCTGGCCTCCGAGATCGTCGGAAAGCCCTCGCGGCGGCTCACGCCGAGCCGCGGCACGCACTCCAGCAGCGCCCGGGTGTAGGGGTGCCGCGGGGCGGTCAGGATGTCGAGCTTGTCGCCGATCTCCACCAGCCTGCCGCGGTACATCACCGCGATCCGGTCGGCGATCTCGGCGGCCACGCCCATGTCGTGGGTGATGAACACGCAGGCGGTCTGGTGCTCGCGCTGCACCCGCTGGAACAGCGAGAGGATCTCGGCCTGGGTGGTCACGTCGAGCGCGGTGGTCGGCTCGTCGGCGATGAGGATGTCGGGGTCGGACATCAACGCCATCGCGATCATGACCCGCTGCTGCATGCCGCCGGACATCTGGTGCGGGTAGAGCGCCATGATCCTCGCGGTGTCGGTCAGCCCGACCTCGGTCAGCAGTGTCCTGGCCTTGGCCTCGGCCGCCTTGCGTGCCTTACTTCCGCCGCGCGCCGGGCCGCCCCCGGGGCGGTACGCCTCCAGGAGCTGGGCGCCGACGCGCTGGGCCGGGTTGAGCGAGTCGAGCGCCTCCTGGAAGATCATTCCGATTCTGGCGCCCCGGTACGCGCGCATCTGCTCGGCGCCCAGCCGGGTGACATCGACGCCGCCCACCGCGATCTCGCCCTCGGTGTAGACGGGGGCGACGAACTCCAGCAGGCGGACGACCGACAGGGCGGTCACGGTCTTGCCACTGCCGGACTCGCCGACGACGCAGAGCGTCTGCCCTGCGGCGACGTCGAGGGTGAGCCCATGAACGAGGTCGAGCCGTTCTTCGTGTCCTGCGGTGTCCTGGGTGACGCCGATCGTCACATCCGTCAGATTGAGCAGCGACATGCGCGAGAGTTCCCTTCCTGGCACCGGTCAATGGAAGGCTCCGCAGGGTTGTCCGCACCCGCATTGAGCTGCCGAAATCCTTGTCCGGCCAGATAGTTCTACAAAGGTTGACAGACCGCATCCCCACTGTCAACGGTTATTCCACGTTCGTAGACGGAGGCTTTCGCGGGGGAGCGATCATCCCTATGGTTAACGTCTACGCGCGTAGAGATTAGCTGCGGGCGGCGCGCGAAGGAAGACCCGCACGTCGATCCACGAAAGAAAGAGCACTCCGTGAGCACGTCCACACCACCCTCCCCGGACCGGATCGTCGACATCGCGATCGGCTACATGGGCGCGAAGCAGCTCTTCGCCGCCCGCCGCATCGGGCTGTTCCAGGCCCTCGCCGAAGGCGAGCGCAGCGCGGCGGAGATCGCCGAGGCCACCGGGGTCACCCCGCGCATGGCCCGCATCCTGGCCGACGCGATGTCCGCCCTCGGGCTGCTGACCCGCGCCGACGGCCGTTACCGGCTCGGCCCGGAGGCGGCGGCGTACCTGACCGGCGAGGGGTCCGAACTGGACCTCGGGCCCTTCCTCACCTTCCTGAACGAGATCAGCTACGGCCACTGGCTGCAGTTCGACCAGACCGTGGACACCACCGCGCCCGGCGACCTCGGGATGAACGAGGAGCGCTGGGGCACGTTCATGTCCGGCGTGATGACCTACAACGCCCTGCACGCCAGGATGCTGGGCACCGCCTTCGACTTCTCCGGATACACGAACCTGCTGGACCTCGGCGGTCTTTCCAGCGGCTTCGCCCTGGAGGCGCTGCGCGCCAACCCCGCTCTGCGCGCCACCTTCGTCTACGACCCGTCCTTCACCGGCGCGGTGGCCGAGCAGGTGAAGCAGGCGGGGTTCGCCGACCGGGCGGTGGTGACCGGCGAGGCCACCGCCACCGCGCGGCCGGAGGGCTCCTACGACCTCGTCATGGTCAACCACGTCGTCCACCGCTTCGACGCCGGGCAGAACGAGCAGATCCTGCGCAACGCCCGTGCCGCCGCCGCGCCCGGCGCGACGCTGCTGCTGCTGGACTTCTTCCTGGACGACGACGAGCGGCAGCGGCCCATCGACGCCCTGCACGCCGGGGAGTACCTGGTGATCGACGGGACCGTCGTGTACGAGGAGGCGCAGGTCCGCGGCTGGCTGGAGCAGGCCGGCTGGCGGCCCGTGGACCGGCTGGCCCTGCCCGGCAGCCCCCGCGTCCTGGTCGCCGAAGCGACCGGAAAGGAGTAGCGCCATGCCACTGGACCCGGCCGTGACCGAGCTGCTCACGGCCATGGCCCCGGACGGGGACGGCGGCGCGCCGCCGCTGCCGCCGTCCGCGCCGGAGCTGCGCGCGGCCTTCGCCGCCGGGCTCGCCCTCCCCACCGACCTGGAACCCGTCGGCTCGGTCACCGACCACCTGGTGCCGGGGCCGGGCGGCGACATCCGCGTGCGGGTGTACCTGCCCGAGGCCGATGGCCCGGTGCCCGCGTTCGTGTGGCTGCACGGCGGCGGCTGGACGATCGGCTCGATCGAGGAGAACGAGGTGTCCTCGCGCGCGGTGTGCAATGGGGCCGGGGTCGCGGTGGTGGCCGTTGCGTACCGGCTCGCGCCCGAGCACCCCTTCCCGGCCGCGCCCGAGGACTGCTACGCCGTGGTGGAGTGGCTGGCCGCGCACGGCGGCTCGATCGGCGTGGACGGCGGGCGGCTGGCGATCGGCGGCGAGAGCGCGGGCGGCAATCTGTCGACCGTGGTCTCGATGATGTCCAGGGACCGCGGCGGCCCCCGCCTGGCCACGCAGGTGCTGATCTGCCCGGTCTTCGGCCACCCCGACGACGGTTTCGGCTCCTACGCGGACTTCGCCGAGGGGTTCGGGATGACGGCGGGGATCATGCGGTGGTTCTTCGAGCAGTACGTGACCGACCCCGCCGACCTGGACCGGCCGTACGCGCTGCCGCTGCGCGCGGCCGACCTGGCCGGGCTGCCCCCGGCGCTGGTGATGACGGCGGAGTTCGACGTACTGCGGGACGAGGGCGAGGCGTACGCGCGGCGGCTCGCCGAGGCGGGCGTGCCGACCGAGCTGACCAGGTACGACGGGCAGATCCACGGGTTCTTCGGCCTCTACACCGGGCTGCCCGCCTCCGGCCGCTCGCACGCGCAGGTGGCGGGCCACCTGCGCGCGGTGTTCGGCTGAGCGTGCGCGCCGTCCCCCGTGGGCGGCGCGCACACCCGCCGTCAGGGGCGGGTCAGCCGCTCGAAGAAGGACTCCAGGTGGCGCCGCTGCAACTCGACGGTGGAGAAGCCGGGGCCGACCAGGCTCATCACGTTGGCCCCGGCGTTGAGCAGCACGATCTCGTCCACGAGCTGCTCGTCGGGCAGCGCGGTGACGATGTCGCCGTCGGCCCGCCCCTCGCCGATCAGCCGGTGCAGCGTGCCGCGCCAGGCGCGCAGGTGCTCCAGGTACTTGTCGTGCAGCTTGGGGTTGCCCAGCGAGGTGTGCCAGAAGGTGAGCAGTATCCGGCCGGCCAGGATGCGGTCCTCGTCGATGGGCATGGCGGACTCGCACATCGCGCGCAGCGCGGAAAGGCCGCGGCGGCCCTCGATGGAGACGTATTCGTTCATCATCGCCAGGGCGCGCTCGTAGGTCGCCTCGATGATGTCTTCCTTGCTCCGGAAGTAGTGCTTCAGCGCGCCGTTGGCGAACCCGGCCGCGCTCGCGATCTCCCGCATGGTCGCCGCCTCGATGCCGCCCTTGACGATCAGCTCCCATGTGACGTCGATGATGTCGCTGCGACGCTTGTCATGGTCGATGATCTTGGGCATTCGGCACCTCCCTGCGGGCCATCGGGGCACGGCGATCACACCATCCGGCACGTTCGTCTACCAGTGTAGGACAAAATGCCGTCCGGAGGCGGGGCGGGATCGCCGGCCCCATGGAAGGGGCCCTTTCAGGGGCGCATCGCGGGGACCGGGAAGTCCACGACCACCTGGCCGGTGCCACTGCTGCCGAAGTACGGGCAGAGCTGTTCGCCGCGGCCGGTGTAGTCGCGCCAGCCGAGCAGGCCGAACAGCATCGCGGTGTCGGCCATCGCGCCCTCTCCGGTGCAGCGCGCGTTGTAGTCGGGCAGCATGTCCAGGAACTCGGCGATCCGCCCCTCGTTCCACATGGCGAGGACCGCCTGGTCGACGTTCTTGTTGATCTCACTGCTGACGTCGTCCAGGAGGGATTCGGCGATCTCGTTGGGCGGGAAGGCGTGCGAGAGGGAGCCGCTGGCCAGGAACGCCACCTTGCGGTCGCTGCGGCGTACGGCCCGCAGCAGCGCCTCCCCGATCCGGCGGTTCTCCTCCACGGTCGAGTAGATGTTGCAGCCGATGGGCAGCACGCGGATGCCGGATTCCTGGTTCATGAAGTACATCGGGACCAGCGTGGCGTACTCCAGGCCGAGGTCTTGGTAGGTGTGCACGCGGGCCTTCTGGCCCCCGGCGACGATCTCCTCCCTGATCAGCTCGGCCAGCTCGGGATCGCCCTGGTAGTCATAGGCCAGGTCGTGGATGAAGTGCGGCAGCTCGTGGCTGACATAGGTGGCGCGGTGCCGTTCCTTGCCGTTCAGGTGGAAGCCGATGCTGTTCATCCAGTGCGTGTCGGCCACCAGGAAGGTGTCCGCGCCGCGTTCGCGGGCCCGGCGGCCGACCTCGGTGAGGGCGAGTTCGGCGGGACGGCGGATGCCGAAGTGCTTGCCGGGCTGGATGGACAGCCAGATGGACGGCACATGAGTGATCTTGGCCGCCAGGACGATCTCTCCCATCACACGGCCTTCCTGCCTGGCCGGTGCCGACCGTCCGAGATCTGGGTCATCGGGGTCTCCTCTCCGCTCTGGACGTGATGCGTGTCATGTAGGCGTCTGGAGGGGTTTGTCGATATTTTGGCATATGCCATAACCTAAAGGATGTCGTATATGATTTGAAGAGCAGGGGCCGGGAACCCCTGCTGACCTGTGGCCGGGCAAGCATACGGCGGTCCGCCCCGGCTGTCGTGATGACGCATGCCCGTACCCGAGGAGAAGCCTCATGAGATTCCGTTCCGACCCCGCGTCGATCCGTGGGTCCATCGCCCCGGTGGTCACCCCGTTCACCACCGACGGCACCCTCGACCACGACTCACTACGCGAACTGGTCCGCTGGCAACTCCGCCAAGGCTCCCACGGCATCTCCACCGGCGGCTCCACCGGCGAACCCTCCGCCCAGACCACCGACGAACGCCTCACCGCCATCACCACCGTCGCCCAAGAGACCAACGACACCGTCCCCTTCCTCCCCGCCACCGGCGCCGCCCACCTCCAAGACACCCTCCACCTCACCGACCACGCCGACCGCCACGGCGCCGACGCCGCCC
>NZ_QMEY01000016.1 GCF_003315795.1 Spongiactinospora rosea | reverse complement strand
ACGTGGCGGACGAGTGCGTGGGGGACGTCGAGCATGGCAGGATAGGGGATCACGTGGGGCTTTCTTGGTAGTGGATCTTGTGGTGAGACCTCTTCTACCGGAAGCTCCACGTCTTATTTGGGCTGCGGTGTTTTGTCCGCGTGTCTGCCTGTGCGTCCTTGCATGTGTCCCAAAAACACCCACTGTCCGATCTATTTAGGCTGAGAAAACGTCACTGTCCGATCTATTTAGGCTGAGAAAACGTCAATGGCACACATTCTCGGAAAGCGCAGCCAGTCGGTGCGAGGTACGGCGCTGACCCCCACACCCGCGAAACACCGGGCACAAGAGCGCAAGCGGGAACGGCGCGGCGGCGAGAGGAGGCATGCCGTACCGAACCCGCTCAGGCCACACCGGTACCCCCCGCGCGTCCCGCCCGCCGGTGTCACTGCCATTCGTCCACTTGGTCATGGTTCATCGGCAGGAGCGCCCACACGCACCGCCCCGCGGCGAGCGCGTTGCTGCCCCAGGCCGTTGACAGTTCCGCCACCAGGCGCAGCCCCCGCCCCGACAGGGCGCCGGAGGTCGCCTCCATGATCCGGGGGACCAGCGGCCCCCCTTCGTCTATGACGTCGATCCGGACCTGATCTCCGGCCATGCCCAGGAGCGCGATGGTCACCCGGCCACCCGAGGTCCCCGAGTACGTGTGCCGTACGGCGTTGGCGGTGAGCTCGCTCGCCGCCAGCACCGCGTCATCGGTGCTCTTCCACCCGTCCGCCTCCAGAACGAGTCCGACCCACTGCCGGGCCACCGCCACGGCCCGCGTGGTCCCGGGAAGGACCAGGATGCCCAGGGCCCCGAGCGTCACCGGGCCACCTCACAGATGCGCTCGGCGGCACGCGCCGTCTCCGTGGCCGTGGTGCCGTGGACGGTCGCGCTCTGGACTCTTCCCCAACTGAAGTACCAGCGGCCCGACGCGTCGTGCCAGCTCTCGACCCTGATGAAGCCACGCGCGCCGACGACGCGCAGGATGGGCGTGTCCTGCGGCGGCAGGTCGATGGAGACGGGCATGTCGCGCGCTTCTAGTTCCCATGCCAGGTCCAGCAACCGGACCACACGCTCTCGCCGGTAGGTCGTCAACGACGTCATGTGCGACCGCTCCCTCACGTTTCGGGACATCGGCAGCGGCTGATAGCGCCGACAAGCGCGCTAAGTGCTCGATCAACTGCGGAGCGCAACCGTTGCCAGGTAGCCTGGTGCGTGAACACATGATGCATCTACCTCCGATGATTACGCAACCGTTACTAGTTCATCACTCTCCGGAATCTTCGCTAGGGTGACCGCATGGCCAAACGGCAGTTGGTTCCTACGGTTCGCCTGCGAAGACTCGCCTTAGAGCTACGCCAGCTCCGCGAGCGGGCCGGGATGTCACGCGAGCAGGTTGCAGACGCAACCGGGATGAACCGGGCGACTCTCTACCGAATCGAGGTGGCGCAGGCGAAGCCGCAAGGGCGCACCTTTCAGGCCCTGCTGGACGTGTACGGCGTCCCCGAAGCACGCCGAAAAGAGCTGACCGCCATCCTCAAGTCCGCCCACCAGCAGGGCTGGCTCCAGAACACCGACGAACTTCCGACGCAGTATGCCACCCTGATCGGCTTCGAGAGCGAGGCCGTGCGGATGCTGAACTACGAATCCCTTTTCGTCCCAGGGCTTCTCCAGACCGAGGACTACGCCCGCGCTGCTGTAGTCGGTAGCGCACCGGACATGACTCCAGAGGAGGTCGAGAGCCGAGTCATCGCACGGGCGGAGCGACAGGCCCACTGGAAGCCGCCTCAGAGCCTCGGCATTGTCCTCGACGAGTCCGTACTCCGCCGCGAAGTGGGCGGCCCGGCCATCATGCGCGCACAATTGCAGCGCCTACTCAGCGACAGCGAGCGCCCAGATGTAACGGTCCAGGCGATTCCATACTTCGCAGGTGCCCATCCGGGGATGCACGGCTCGTTTGTCATCCTCCAGTTCGCCAACGAAGACCACGAGATCGTCTATATCGAGGGCTTCACGAATGACCTGTTCCTTGAGTCGAAGAACGATGTGTACTCTTATAGGCGGCAGTTCGAGCACCTATGCGAGCAGGCCGCAACACCCGAGGCGACTCGCGATCTCATCGCGAGTGTACTGGCGGACCTGAAGTGAAAGGAGCTGCGGCGATGTCGGACGATGTAGACCTGAGCCGCACCCACTGGCAGGTCAGCTCCTACAGCGGAGCAAATGGCAACTGTGTCGCCGTCGCCTTCCTGAACGGCCGTGTAGCGATCCGGGACAGCAAAAACCCCAACAGCGGCACACTGACCTTCACCACCACCGAATGGCAGACCTTCCTCGGCAAACTCCGTTCGGGAGACACTGAGGCCCGCTAAGTTCCTCACCAGCAGAGCCCGAATCGTTGAAGTGAGAGGAGCCGTGGCAGTGCCGAACGAAGCGGATCTAAGCCGTGCTCACTGGCGGATCAGCTCCTACAGCGGGCCAGACGGAGACTGTGTCGCCGTCGCCTTCCTGAACGGCCGTGTAGCGATCCGGGACAGCAAAAACCCCAACAGCGGCACCCTGACCTTCACCACCACCGAATGGCAGACCTTCCTCGAAAAACTCCGTACGGCGTGACCACGACACCCGCGAAACACCGGGCGGAAGGCCGCGAGCGGGACCGGGGCGGCGGCGGGACTGGAATGGGTCAGGCGCTGAGGGCGGCTGCCGCGTTCTCGTAGATGGCGGTCGGGTCCTCCGCCAGCCATGCCTTTACCGTTGCGCTCCAGACGTCGGCGAGTACCTCGGGCCGGTGCGCCTCGATGCCGTCCAGCGCCGCGGCGACGATCATCTCGGGGGCGGTCTTGTCGCCCTTGTACCAGGCCATCATGTCGGTGTCCGCCGCGCCCAGGTGGAGGCCCGTCACCAGGGTGCGCTGGTGGGCCAGTTCCAGGCGGGCGCTGTTGGTGAGCGCCCATTCGGCCGCCTTGGCCGCGTGGTAGGCGCCCGCGCCGTCGACGGCGAGCCACGAGACCGCCGACAGTACGTTGAGGATCGCGCCGTCGGCCAGTTGGGGCGCGAAGGCGCGGATCACGTTGAGCGCTCCGAAGAAGTGGGTGTTCATCTCCTGGTGGATCGTGTCCAGGTCCCCCGTGACCAGGTTCGCCCCCGTGGAGATGCCGGCGTTGTTAATGACGATCTTGACATCGGGCGCCGCTGCCGCCGCCGCGGCGATCGATGCCGGATCGGTGACGTCGAGGCGCAGCGGGACGGCCCCCGGCACGTCGATGAGCTCGGGACGGCGGGCGGTGGCGTACACCCTGCCTGCGCCGCGTTCGAGAAGGGAAAGGGCGAACTGCCTGCCCAGGCCGCGATTCGCGCCGGTCACCAGTACGTGTGCTCCGTTGATCTGCATACCGGACACGCTAAGACCTGACGTCAACGTCAGAGGCAAGTGTTCCGGCGAAAGTCACGATACGTATCGAAGAGTCGGCGCGCTCGGCCGCGTTCACCGGCCGTGCGACGACGGGGCTCCGGGGTCCGCGCTGTGGCCCATCCCACGGCGAACGGCCGCCTTTTCCGACGCTCAGGTCTTGCCTCTGACGTAGACGTCAGGTTTTAACCTGACGCCCGTGAAGATTTCGCGAGTCACCCACATTCTGCTGCTTTGCGCAGGTCTCGCCCTGGCACTGCTCACCACCGGCGCCGCATCCGCATCCGCGTCCGCCGTCGCTCTCACGCCTTCCACAGGCGAGTTCGCCCCGCTCAACCGGCCGGGCCCCCGGTTGTCCGTCCCCCGCGCCGACCTGGCCGCCGCCGTGACCTGCACGCCCAACGCGGCCCGGGCCAAGAAGGAGGTCGCGCTGTTCGTGCCCGGAAGCGCGCTGGACCCGGACGAGTTCTCCTGGAACTGGTTCAAGGCCCTGGACGCCATCGGACATCCCTACTGCTCCGTGCGGCTCCCCGGTCATGGCCTTGTCGACATCCAGGTGTCCAGCGAGTATGTGGTGTACGCGATCCGCCACGTCCACGCCCTCAGTGGACGCCGGATCGCCGTCATCGGCCACAGCCAGGGCGGCCTCGAACCCCGCTTCGCGCTGCGCTTCTGGCCCGACACCCGCGCCATGGTCGCCGACTACGTCTCGTTCGGCACGCCCAACCACGGCAGCGAGGCCAACGACACCTGCAAGGACAATGGCTGCCCGGCGGCGCTGTGGCAGATGTCCAGGCAGGCGAACCTCCTCAAGGCCCTCAACTCCGGCAAGGAGACCTTCCGCGGCATTTCCTACACGAACATCCGCACGGACTTCGACCAGTTCATCCTGCCCAGCAGCTCAAGCGACCTGCGCGGCGGCAACGGCCGCGTCGCGAACGTGTCGCTGCAGAGCGTCTGCCCCGGCAACACCGGCGAGCACATCGCCGTGGGCACCTCGGACCCGGTCGCGTACGCCCTGACCATGGACGCCCTCACCCACTCCGGCCCGGCCCGGCCGTCCCGGATCGCCAGGTCCGTCTGCGACCAGGACCACATGCCCGGTGTGGACCCCCTCACCTACAAGGACGACCTGGCGGCCCTCAACGCCACCATCTCCGCCAACCTGGCCGCCGCCCCCATCATCAAGCGGGAGCCGCCCCTCAAACGCTACGTCTTCGCCCGGCGCTGAACATGTGCCATGCCCTCGCCGGAGCCCCGTCCGGCGAGGGTCATGACCGTGCGGCCGCAACCGCCAACTCCGGGTCCGGGACGTATATGCAGCCGTTGTGCGGGTCGGCGGACGCCTCAATGAGCATGTCCAGGCGGTCCCGGGTACGGGCCAGCGCGGCGATCTGCTCATCGATGCGATCACGCTCGGCGGCGAGCCGGGCACGCGTGTGCGGCGTACTGATCTTCTCATCGACGCAGGGCAGGAATTCGGCGATGGTCCGGCTGGACAGTCCGGCGGCGTAGAAGGTCTGGATCAGGAGCACCCGCTCGACCGCCGACTCGGGGTAGTGCCGCTGCCCGGACTCGCTCCGATCCGCCGTGAGCAACCCCTGCTCCTCGTAGTAACGCAGCGCCCGCACGCTGACGCCCGCCCGCGCCGCCAACTCACCGATACGCACCACGGCCTCCATTACGTGAATGTCGGGGTTCCAGCGTACTCAGTGGTGAACGGCCCGGTGCGCATGATCCCGTGGGCTATGCTGTGCGGCGATGACTACCGGGACGGCATCGCGCCACACACGGATAGGCGACCCGGTGCTCTCCTGAGCGCCGTACGGGCCGGTGCGGGCCCGCTGTTCGACCGAGGATCCTGCGCCGCCGCGCGGGCTCCGCCTCCGTCGTGTTGATCAGAAGCTCGACACATCGACGACGACAGGAGAGGTCATGCCCATCAAGACCCTGCAGATCCCCACCGCCGACGGTCAGGCCGACGCTTTCGCCGCCTTCCCCGAGGGGGGCGGCCGGCACCCAGGGGTGCTGATGTACGCGGACGCCTTCGGCATCCGTCCCGTGCTGCGCGAGATGGCCCTCGAACTGGCCGGGCACGGATACTACGTACTCGTACCCAACTACTTCTACCGGCACGGTCCGACACCGGTGACCGAAGTCCCCGAGCACATCGGAGAGGACGTCCGGCCCGAGATCATCGCCCGCCTGATGCCCTTGATCAAGGCCCACACCACCGAACACATCCTGGGCGACGCCGACGCCTACCTCGGCTTCCTCACCGCCCAGCCCGAGGTCGGCAACGGCCCGATCGCGGTGACCGGCTACTGCTTCGGCGGCCTCCTGGCGATGCACACCGCCGTGGCCCACCCCGCCCAGGTGGCGGCCATCGCCGCCTTCCACGCCCCCGTCGGCGCCGTCGGCCCCGGCAACCTCGCCAAACTCACCGCCCAGGCCCACCTCGGCCACGCCGAATCCGACCTCACCCCCGACGCCCTCCACGACCTCAACCAGCTCTTGGACGCCGCAGGCGTCGACTACACCTCCGAGATCTACCCCGGCACGGTCCACGGCTTCACCATGTCCGACACCGACGCCTACAGCCCGACCGCCCTACAGCACCACTGGGACCGCCTGCTCCCCCTCCTCGCCCGCACCCTCGCCAACGACTGAGACTCCGGACTTTGAGGCACAGTGAAAGGCCCCGCTCGTCCCCCGCTTTCATCCCACGCGGTCGATGATCAAGGGGAGGAGGTCCGGGGCGGGGGTGGGGCCGATTTGGCAGGCGTCGTGTAGGGCCTCGGTGGCGCGGGGGAAGCGGGAGGGGTCGTCGGCATGGAGGGTCATCAGTGGTCCGCCGGCGTGGACGGTGTCGCCTGGTTTGGCGTGCAGGACGATCCCAGCGCCGTGTGACACCGGGTCCTCGCGGCGTTCGCGGCCCGCGCCGAGGCGCCAGGCGGCCAGGCCGACCGCGTACGCGTCGAGGCGGGAGAGCACGCCCGTGGCCGGGGCGGTGATGGTGTGGGTCTCGGGGGCGGTGGGGAGCGGGGCGTCGGGGTCGCCGCCCTGGGCGGTGATCATGCGGCGCCAGGCGTCCATGGCGGAGCCGTCCTTGAGCGCGTCGGCCGGGTCCTTGGCCCCGGCCGTACCCGACGCGGACAGCATTTCGCGAGCCAGGCGCACGGTCAGTTCCACCACGTCCGATGGCCCGCCGCCCGACAGGACCTCCACGGCCTCGGCGACCTCAAGGGCGTTGCCCACCGTGAGCCCCAGCGGCCGGTCCATGGCGGTGAGCAGGGCGACCGTGCGGACGCCCGCGTCCGCGCCGAGTTCGACCATGGTGCGGGCGAGTTCGGTGGCGCGCTCGCGGGTCTTCATGAACGCCCCCGAGCCCACCTTCACGTCCAGGACCAGCGCCCCGGTGCCCTCGGCGATCTTCTTGGACATGATGGAGGACGCGATCAGCGGGATCGACTCCACGGTGCCGGTCACGTCGCGCAGCGCGTAGAGGCGGTGGTCGGCGGGGGCCAGGCCGCTGCCCGCCGCGCAGACCACGGCCCCGGCCCGGCGCAGTACGGCCAGCATCTCCGGACCCGACAGCGACGCCCGCCACCCCGGGATCGACTCCAGTTTGTCCAGCGTGCCGCCGGTGTGGCCGAGCCCGCGGCCGGAGAGCTGCGGGACGTACGCCCCGCAGGCCGCGACCAGCGGCGCGAGCGGCAGGGTGATCTTGTCGCCGACCCCGCCGGTGGAGTGCTTGTCGGTGGTGGGCCGGTCGAGCGCGGACCAGTCCATCCGCTCGCCGGACTCGATCATCGCGCGGGTCCAGTCGGCGATCTCCCGGCGGCCCATGCCGTTCAGCAGGATGGCCATGGCCAGCGCCGACATCTGTTCCTCGGCGACCGCGCCCCGCGTGTAGGCGTCGATGACCCAGTCGATCTGCGCGGTGGAGAGCGCCCCGCCGTCCCGTTTGGTGGTGATGACCTCGATGGCGTCCATGTCAGGCATGCCAGGCATGTCAGGCCCCCCGGTTCAGGTCGTCGGGGCCGAAGGCGGACGGCAGCAGTTCGGCCATCGGCTTCGGCCCGGCGTCGGTGTCCACGAGCAGGTCGCCGCCGCCGTGCTCGTAGAGCAACTGGCGGCAGCGCCCGCACGGCATCAGCGGCTCGCCGTGGCCGTCCACGCAGGTGAACGCGACCAGCCGGCCGCCGCCGGTGGCGTGCAGGGCGGACACCAGCCCGCACTCGGCGCACAGGGTGAGGCCGTAGGAGGCGTTCTCGACGTTGCAGCCGGTCACGATCCGGCCGTCCGTGACCAGGGCGGCCGCGCCCACGGGGAACTTGGAGTACGGCGCGTACGCCTGTCCCATCACCTCGACGGCCGCCTCCCGCAGGGCCTCCCAATCCACCACGGCCAACGTCAGCGTTCCTCTCCCCTGCGGTAGCGCAGGCCGTCCGCCTTGGGCATCCGCAGCCGCTGCGCGGCCACCGAGAGCACCAGCAGTGTCAGTACGTGCGGCGTGATGAACACGAACTCGTTGGGCAGCGTCTCCACGGTCAGCCAGAGCCAGAAGAAGATCACCGCGCCGAGCGCGCTCACCGCCACGACCGTATACGAGCGCAGGCCGCCGGACGGCACCACCCCGGTGAGGTCGCGCCGGATGCGCAGCCCCGCATAGCAGAGCAGCAGCAGCGCGCCGAACAGGAACAGCCCGGTGACCGACTGCGAGCTGCGCAGTTGCAGCCCGTCGGCGTAGCCGAACAGCGAGGCTCCCCCGGCCAGCATCCCGGGCCGCCAGTTGCCGAAGATCATCGCGGCCAGGCCGATGAAGCCGCGCCCGTTCGTCTGGCCCTCGACGTACTTGGTGGTGACGAAGACGAGGAACGTCCCGCCCAGCCCGGCCAGCGCCCCGGAGATGATCACCGCGATGTACTTGGTCCGGTACACCCGCACCCCGAGCGAGTCGGCCGCGTGCGGGTTCTCGCCGCAGGCGCGCAGCCGCAGCCCGAACGGCGTGTGCCAGAGCACCACATAGGAGATCGGCACCAGCGCCACGGCCAGGATGATCAGTACGCCGACGTCCCGGGTGAGGCCGCCGAGCACGCCCGCGATGTCGGACAGCACGAACCAGTGCGTGTCCTCCAGGCTCTTCAGCCAGTCGGGGCCGTCCGACAGCAGCGGCAGGCTGAAGTCGGGAGTCTGCCCGCGCATGGTGGGCGAGGTCGTGGTGCCGCCGCCGAGTTCGGCCGCCGCGCTGTCGTCGCGGTAGAGGACCTCGGACAGGAAGCGGGTGACGCCCGGCCCCAGTACGTTGATCGCCACGCCGCTGACGATGTGGTCCACGCCGAAGGTCACCGTGGCCACGGCGTGGATCAGGCCGCCGATCGCGCCGCCCAGCAGGCCCGCGGCCAGGGCGGCGACCGGGCCGTAGAGGTATCCGGCGTAGCCGGCGCACCAGGTGCCGAGCACCATCATGCCCTCAAGGCCGATGTTGACGACCCCGGCGCGTTCGGCCCACAGGCCGCCCAGCCCGGCAAGGCCGATCGGCACGGCGTAGCCGAGCGCGGCGGCGAAGGTGCCGGAGGAGGTCAGGTCGTTGTCGCCGGTCAGGACTCTGACCAGGGAGAGCAGCACGATCAGCAGGGCGATGCCGAGCAGCGTCAGGTGGTAGCGGCGCACCCGGCGCGCGCCCACGCTCGCGACGGAGGCGGTGGCGGTCATGCCGCGGCCCCCGCGGGCACCTCGCCGGGCCGGGCGGCGGCTCTGCGTTCCTCCCAGCGCAGCACGATCCGCCGGGTGACCTCGTTGACGATGACGACCATGAGCACGATCGTTCCCTGGATGATCTCGACGACGGCGGGCGGGATCCCGTCGAACTGGAGCGGCGTGCCCGCCCGGTCCAAGAACCCGAACAGCAGGGCGGCCAGCGCGATGCCGACCGGTTTGTTACGGCCGAGCAGCGCCACCGCGATGCCCAGGAACCCGAGCCCGGCGGTGAAGCTGGTGCCGTAGTTGTGGTTGCGCCCCATGATCTCCGGCAGGCCGATGAGCCCGGCGACCATGCCGGACAACACCATGGCCGAGATCACCATGCGCCGGGGATCGACGCCGGAGGCCACCGCGGCGTCGCTGTTCAGGCCGCTGGCCTTGACCTCGAAGCCGAACCTGGTGCGTTCGAGCAGCAGCCAGATCAGCAGGCCGGCGAGCAGCGCGACCCCGATGAAGCCGTAGAGCCCGGCGCCGCGCGGGGCGGGCAGGCCGAACATGGTGATCAGGAAGTTCGCGTCGGGGAAGTGGCCGGAGGGCGGCAGTTCCGGCGTCGCGGTGGCGAGCTGACCCGCCTCGCGTTCGCCGCTGAACGGCCCGCGCACCAGGTAGGCGGCGAGGCCGATGGCGACGAAGTTGAGCATGATCGTGGAGATCACCTCGTTGACCCCGCGATACACCTTGAGCAGCGCGGGGACCAGCGCGTAGAGGCCGCCGGCCGCCATCGCGACCACGATGATCAGGGTGAGGTGGATCGGCGCGGGCAGCAGCACCTGGCCGCCGACGAAGGCCGAGACCAGGGCGGCCATCCGGTACTGGCCCTCGACGCCGATGTTGAAGAGGTTCATCCGGAAGCCGACGGCCACCGCGAGCCCGGCGATGAACAGCGCCACCGATCGGTTGATCCAGAACGTGACGCCGTCCACCTGGTCGATCGGCCGCGCCCCGAAGTCGAACATGGCCGCGAGGGCGGCGAAGGGGTCGGCCCCGGCCGCGGTGATCGCGATGCTGGAGACGGCGAAGGCGACCAGTACGGCCACCGCCACGCCCGCCGCGGTGAGCAGGGTCCGCCGCAGTGCCGCGCCGATCACGACGCCCCCGCCTCGTCGGGCTCGGCGGCGGCGCCGGTCATGTGCGAGCCGAGCCGTTCGGGGCTGAGGTCGCCGGGGTCGAGCCGGGCGACCAGGCGGCCCCGCAGGATGACGTGCAAGGTGTCGGACAGGCCGATCAGCTCCTCCAGGTCGGCCGAGATCAGCAGTACGGCGAGCCCGGCCGCGCGTGCTTCGCGCAGGTGGTCCCAGATGACGGCCTGCGCCCCGATATCGACCCCTCGGGTGGGATGGGCGGCGATGAGCAGCTTGGGCTCGCCGCTCATCTCCCGCCCCACGATGAGCTTCTGCTGGTTGCCCCCGGACAGGGCCAGGGCGAGGGTGTCCACGCCGGGCGCGCGCACGTCGTACTTCTCCGCGATCCGCGCCGTGTCCTCACGCGCGGCCTTGCGGTCGATCCAGATGCCCTTGCGGGCCGGACGCACGTTCTGGTGGCCGAGCACGCGGTTCTCCCACAGCGACGCCTCAAGCAGCAGGCCCTGGCGGTGGCGGTCCTCGGGGATGTAGCCGATCCCGGCCTCCCTGCGCCGCCGGGTCGGCCAGCCGCCGATGTCCGTGCCGTCGAGCGTGATGGCACCGGCGGCGTGCCGGATGCCCATGATGGTCTCGATCAGCTCGGACTGGCCGTTGCCCTCCACTCCGGCCAGGCCGACGATCTCGCCCCGGTGGATCTCGAAGGAGACCTCGTCCAGGAGGCGGCGGCCGTCGGGTTGATCGAGGGTCAGCCCGGAGACCTTCAGCATCACGGTGTCGGTGACCGTGGACTCGCGGGTCTCGGGGGTGGGGAGTTCGCTGCCGATCATCAGCTCGGCGAGCCGCCTGGCCGTGACCTCGCCGGGCGAGACGCCGGCCACGGTGGTGCCGCGGCGGATCACCGTGATCGCGTCGGCGACGAGGAGCACCTCGTCCAGTTTGTGCGAGATGAAGATCACGGTGAGCCCTTCGGCGACCAGCTCGCGCAGGTTGCCGAACAGTTCCTCGACCTCCTGCGGCACCAGTACGGCGGTGGGCTCGTCCAGGATGAGGATGCGCGCGCCCCGGTAGAGGACCTTGAGGATCTCCACCCGCTGGCGGTCGCCGACGCCGAGGTCTTCCACCAGGCGGTCGGGATCGACGCGCAGGCCGTGGGTACCCGCCAGTTCGGTGATCCGGGCGCGGGCGGCCTTGCGGTCCAGCCTGCCCGCCTTGGAGGGCTCCGCGCCGAGGATGATGTTCTCCAGCACGGTGAAGTTGTCGGCCAGCATGAAGTGCTGGTGGACCATGCCGATGCCGGCCGCGATGGCGTCGGCCGGGGTGCGGAAGTCGACGGCCTCGCCGTTGATCCGGATGCTGCCCTGGTCGGGGCGCTGCATGCCGTAGAGGATCTTCATCAGGGTGGACTTGCCCGCGCCGTTCTCGCCCACGATGGCGTGGACGGTGCCGGGCGCCACGGTCACCTGGACGTCGTGGTTGGCGACGACGCCGGGAAAGCGCTTGGTTATGCCCGCGAGTTCGACCGCGGGGGGCCGCGTCGCGGCCGGGGTGTCGGTCACAGTGTCATCTCCTGGGCGGATGCGGACGCCGCTCCGGGGGCGGGGTAGCGCGAGGCCCGGGGAGCGGAGCACACCGGCCCGCACCCCGGGCCCTCGGTCGCCTTCCCGCTCGGGATACCCGATCCCGGCGGGAACGATCTCACGGCTTGTCCGGAACCTTGATCTCGCCGCTGATGATCTTCTGCTTCGCCTCGTCCACCTTGGCCTGGACGTCGGAGATGTGGTCGCCCGTGGTGGCGAGGCCGACGCCGTCCAGCTTGAGGTCATAGGAGATGGTCTGGCCGCCCTTGGCGCCGCCCTGGACCGACTTGACGAACTCGAAGACGCCGTTGTCCACCCGCTTGATCATCGAGGTCATGATGATCTTCTGGAGGGCGGCGTCCTTGACGGTCTGGGCCTGGTCGGAGTCGACGCCGATGGCCCACTTGCCCGCGCCGGCCGCCGCCGCGGCCTGGAAGACGCCGAGCCCGGAGTCGCCCGCGGCGTGGTAGACGATGTCCGCGCCGTCCTCGAACATCTTCTCGGCGGCGGTTTTGCCCTTGTCAGGGGCCTTGAATCCCTTGAAGTCGCCGTCCGGGGTGAGATACTTACTGTCGATCTTGATGTCCGGCTTGGTGTCCTTCGCGCCCTTGACGAAGCCGGCCTCGAACTTCCTGATCAGGTCGCTTTCCACGCCGCCGACGAAGCCGAGGTGCCCGCTCTTGGACTTCAGCGCCGCGGCCACACCCGCGAGATAGGAGCCCTCGTGCTCGGCGAAGGTCAGCCCGGTGACGTTGGGGCCGCTGGAGGGCGCGTCCACGATCCCGAACTGCACGTCGGGATATTCCTTGGCGACCGTCTCCACGTCGCCCGCGTAGGCGAAGCCGACCCCGATGATCGGGTTGAAGCCGGCGCCCGCGAGCTGGCGGAGGAGTTCGCCGCGGTTGGAGCCGTCGCCCACCGGGCTGAGGTCCTTGACCTCGGCCGCAAGCTCGTCCTTGGCGCGTGTGAGACCCGCGTACGCGGAGTCGTTAAAGGACTTGTCCCCCCGGCCGCCGATGTCGAACGCGAGCCCGACCTTGAGATCGGACGTCGCGGCCCCCGAGCCGGACGCGCCGGTTTTCGCGGCATCGCCACCGCCTCCGCCACCGCCGCCACAGGCGGAGATGGCGAGAAGCAGGGCACCGGCCAGCGCACCCAGGGCCGGCTTGCCGAATCTGTTGCGGAGCAAGGTCGTTCCTCCAAATTCCCCGCCGTCCGTTCGTCGCGCGCGCGACGTCGCGCACGGCGACCCTGCCCGGACCATAGTTGCTCACACGCACCGGCAATAGCGGTGAACAGCAACGAAACCGCTCCGTTATCGACCTCAGGCGGGACTGTGACCAGACCGCCGAACGGAGATCTTGCCAGCGCCCTGATCATGCTGGACATTCCACACGTAAGCGTCGCGAGACATTCGCGACGACCTCATCCAGAGGAGCATCAATGCGTGGCTGGAAGGCACTGACCGTACCGCTGGCCCTCTTACTCCTGGGGGCCGCGCCGCCCCCCGCGCACGCCGGCACCCCGGCGATCAAGGTCGAGAACGGGGCGACCCAACCGGTCTTCTCCCGCGCCGACGCCATCACCCAGACCGTGTACGTCGAGGTCGCGGGCGTGGACAGCGACGCCGACGGCCAGACCGACCGGGTCGCGGTGGACATCATGCGGCCCAAGGAGACCGAGCAGGGCCTGAAGGTGCCCGTCATCATGGAGGCGAGCCCCTACTACGCCCCGCTCAACAACATCCCCAACCACAACGTCGACATCGACGAGGAGAGCCAGGACGCCGCCGGGCTCATCGCACGCAACCGGGCCGACCTGCTGGACAGCATCGGCGCGACGCGGGCCGTGGCGTTCGACGGCTACTACGACAACTACTTCGTCCCGCGCGGGTACGCCATCGCGCTGGTGGAGAACCTCGGCAGCGGCCGGGCCACCGGCTGCCCGACCACCGGCGACCGCAACGAGACGCTCGGCCCCAAGGCCGCGATCGACTGGCTGAACGGCCGGGCCCGCGGCTTCGACGCGAGCGGCGAGCCGGTGCAGGCCACCTGGTCCACCGGGGCCGTCGGCATGATCGGCGTCTCCTACAACGGCACGCTGCCCAACGCGGTCGCCTCGACCGGCGTGCCCGGCCTGAAGACGATCGTGCCGATCGCCGCGATCTCCTCCTGGTACGACTACTACCGCGCCAACGGCGGCGTACTGGCCCCCGGCGGCTTCCAGGGCGAGGACGCCGACGTCCTGGCCAGGACGGTGCTGACCAGAGCCGATGGCCAGCAGGCGTGCGGGGCGCTGATGGACCGGATCGAGGCCGACCAGGACCGGGTCACCGGCGACTACAGCCGCTTCTGGGACGCCCGCAACTATCTCAACGACGTGCGTAAGGTCCGGGCCAGCGTGTTCCTGGTCCACGGCCTGAACGACTGGAACGTCAAGACCAAGCAGGCCGCCCAGTGGTGGGACGCGCTGGCCGCGCGCGGCGTGCCGCGCAAGATCTGGCTGACCCAGGGCGCGCACACCAACCCGTTCAGCTTCCGCAGCGAGGAGTGGCTGCGCCAGTTGCACGCCTGGTTCGACCACTGGCTGTACGGCGTCCGCAACGGGATCATGCGGGAGCCGCAGGCCGACGTGGAGTACGCGGCGGGGCAGTGGGGACGGCACGCGTCCTGGCCGCTGCCGGGCACCCGCCCGGTGACCATCCCACTCAAACCGGCACGGTCCGCCGAGTCGTTCGTGGACCAGAAGACCCGCACCGCCGAACAGCTCGCCGCCGATCCGGACACGGCCGACCCCAACCGGCTGGCCTACGTCGGCCCGGCGCTGCGCAGGGACGTCCGGCTGTCGGGGACCCCGACGATCAAGGTCAGGGCGGCGCTGGACGGCGGGCGCTCGCCGTACCTGACGGCGCTGCTGGTGGACTACGGCACCGATGTGCGGGCCACGGGCGCGCTGCGCACGACCGGGCAGCAGTACTGCTACGGCGAGAGCGTCCCCGGCGACATCGGCTGCCTGATCACCCGTGAGCACGTCACGGTGGAGGCGCCCTTCAAGATCGTCAGCCGGGGCTGGCTCGACGTGCGCAACCGGCACCGCGCCGGCCGCACCGATCCGGTACGGCCGGGCAAGGCGTACGACTTCCGGTGGGACTTCCAGGCCCAGGACTACACCTTCAAGGCCGGCCACCGGATCGGCGTCGTGCTGCTGTCCACCGACCGCGACTACACCCTGCGCTACCCGGCCGGGACGCGCGTCAAGGTGTGGCCGGGCAGGAGCGCCGTCACGCTGCCGTTGACCGGGAGGCCGTGAGCATCGGGCTCAGGCCCGGACGGCCTCGGCGACCTGCGGTCCGCCGCCGGGAAGACCGCCCTCCCACAGCGCGGTGAGGGCGGTCGCGGCCATGAACCGCACGCCGAGGCCGATGCAGCTCTCGTCCACGTCGAAGGTGCCCTGGTGGATGTCCCGGCGGACGGCCGTGCCCGGCTCGCGCACACCGAGCCGGGCGTACGCGCCGGGGGCCGACTCCAGGTACCAGCCGAAGTCCTCGCCGCCGAGGCTCTGCTCGGTCGGGACCGCCGCGCCCCGGCCGAGCGCCCGCTCGGCCGCCTCGCGCAGCAGCTTCACGCTGTCCTCGTCGTTGACCACCGGGGGGACGCCCCGGACGTAGTCGAGCTCGGTCTCGATGCCGTACAGGCCCGCCACCGGCTCCAGCAGCGCCTTGATCAGGTCGGGCGCGGTGTGCCAGGCGGCCTCGTCCAGGCAGCGGACGGTGCCTTCGGCCACGCCGTCGTCGGGGATCGCGTTGGCCACCGAACCGGCCGCGACGCGCCCCCAGACCAGGCTGAGCGAGGAGCGCGGATCGACCCGCCGGGACAGCGCGGCGGGCAGCTCGGTGAGGATCTTGGACAGGCCGAACACCAGGTCGGCGGTGAGGTGCGGGCGGGCGGTGTGACCGCCGGGGCCCTTGACCCGGATCTTCACCTTGTCGCAGGCGGAGGTGATCG
This sequence comes from Spongiactinospora rosea, assembly GCF_003315795.1. Taxonomy (GTDB): domain Bacteria; phylum Actinomycetota; class Actinomycetes; order Streptosporangiales; family Streptosporangiaceae; genus Spongiactinospora; species Spongiactinospora rosea. Next base: position 176,867 of record NZ_QMEY01000016.1, on the reverse strand, counting down.
CGCCGGCCCGCAGGCCGACGTGCCCGACATCGACCTTGGGGTCGCAGTGCAGGCCGAAGATCCGATCGACGCCCGTCATGCCGCCCGCGGCCAGCACTTCGAGCGCGCCGCCGGGCAGCTCCTCGGCGGGCTGGAAGATCATCCGGACCCGCCCGGGCAGCAGCCCCGCGGCGGCCTGCCCGGCCAGGAACAGCGCGGTGCCCACCAGGATCGTGGTGTGCACGTCGTGCCCGCAGGCGTGGCACACCCCGGCCACGGTGGAGCGGTACGGGACGTCCTTCTCATCGGCGAGCGCCAGGGCGTCGATGTCGGCGCGCAGCGCCACGGTCGGCCCGTCGCCGTCGCCGACCTCGCAGATCAGCCCGGTGCCCTTGGGGAGCACGGCGGGCACCAGCCCGGCCTCGCTCAGCCGGGCCGCGATGCGCTCGGTGGTGCGGTATTCGGCGAACGCCAGCTCCGGGTGCATGTGCAGGTCGCGCCGGAAGTCGATGAGCCCTGGCTCCGCCTGGGCGAGGAACGCGTCGAGTTCCCCTCGCAGATCCCGTCCCCGCATCGGTCACCGTCCTATGTCTACGCGGCGCCGCCGGGAAGGACGCCGCGGTGCACATCAATTACCAGTGGTACGCCGGTTTCGATCACCCGGCCGCCCGCCCGTGAACCCCCTCGCCCGGCCGTACGGAAAACCGATACCGACGTGCGCGCGGGCGATGACTCGACTGTATCCCCCCAGGGTGGCCCCCCGTGAGGATCCCCACCGAACCACCCGAACGAACCACGCCCCCATAGCCCTCCCCCACTACTCCGCCACCCGTTTGGCACCGTCCTAAACTCCCGCCGGCCTTCTGATTACGGTCACCTTCTGGTGCGGTTGATCGCACCTCGTCGGCTCATGGCATTGGGAGAATTGCGTGCTTAACTCCGCATGTGATGGCGAATATCCCTTTCGTGGAGAAGCATGCGCGGCTCAGCATCTTCCAACCCGGCGAAGGGACCTTGGTGGTCGTGCCCTCCCTCTCCCTCCCCCAAGACGAATTACGCCGCATCACCGGAGTCACCTCCTACGAGGAACGCCTGCTCTTCCTGCTGCTCACCCTCCGGCGGCCCGGGGTGCGCGTGGTGTACCTGACCTCGCGGCCGGTGGACGAGGAGATCGTCGAGTACTACCTGGGGTTCCTTGCGGACCCGGCGGGAGCCCGCGCCCGGCTGCACATGATCAGTACCGGCGAGCCCGGCGCGCAGCCGCTGACCAGGACCATCGTCCGGCGGCGGGATCTGGTCGGACGGCTGCGCGAGATCATCGGGACCGGCTCGGACGCCTGGCTGGTGCCGTTCGTGGTGAGCGAGCACGAGGAACGGCTGGCCGCCATGCTGGGCCTGCCCGTGTACGGGCCGCCCGCCAAGCTCGCCCACCTCGGGTCCAAGAGCGGCGCGCGGGCGATCGGCGCGCAGGCCGGGGTGCCGATGGCGCGCGGCGCGGGCGACCTGTACTCGCTGCCGGACGCCGAGCGGGCCGCCCGCGCGCTCCGGGCGGGCGACCGGCTGATCGTCAAGCTCAACGACAGCTACTCCGGGCTCGGCAACGCCGTGGTGGCCACCGCGCCGGGCACGACCCTCGCCGAGTCGCCCACGGTCTTCTCCGCCGCCGGGGAGACCTGGGAGACCTTCGCCCGCAAGATCGCCGAGCGGGGCGCGGTGGTCGAGGAGTTCATCGAGCACCGGCCGATGCACCACCCCAGCGCGCTGGCCCGGATCACCCCGGGCGGCCACTACGACGTGGTGGCCACCCACGACCAGGTGTTCGGCGGCGCGAACTCCGACGTCTACCAGGGCTGCACCTTCCCCGCCCGCGACCCCTACCGGCGGCAGGTGGGCGAGTGCGCCCACCGCATCGCGCGGGTGCTGGCCGGGCACGGCGTGGTGGGCCTGCTCGGCATGGACTTCTTCGCGCTGAAGACCGACGGCGGGTACGGCGCGCTGCTGTGTGAGATCAACCTCAGGTTCGGCGGCACCACGCACCCGTTCGGCGCGGCGCTGCTCACCACCGGGGCCTCCTACGACCCCGGGACCGGGGCGCTGACGGCCTGCGGGCGGCCGAAGTACTACGCGGCGACGGACAACTGCTCCTCGCCCGGGCTGCGGGGCCGCACGCCGGGCGAGGTGGTGGCGATGCTGGAACGGGCCGGGCTGGGGTTCGACCCGGACGGGCGTACCGGGAACGTGTTGCACCTGCTCGGCGCGGTACCCGAGCACGGCAAGCTCGGCTTCACCAGCATCGGCGACTCCCGGGAGCAGGCCGGGGAGCTGTTCCGGGCCACCATGGGGCTGCTCACCGGCGGCGCAGCGCCCGCCAGCCGATGACGCCCAGCGCCAGCGCGATGAGGATGTTGACCCCGATGAGGATCCCGTGGACCACATAGAACGCGGCGGCGTGCCCGTCCGCGAGGTTGAAGCCAAGATTGATCCACTCAAAGATCATGAAAGCGGCAACCACCAGGAGAAATGCGGCGATCCTTCGTGACATTTGCATGTGCCCAGTATCAAGCGTGGCGCACAGCCGGTAGTCCACCGGACGCACTGGGAAGTGATGTCACATGCAATTCCGCGCAGAAGATACGCTGGGCTCAATATGCGGACAGATCACCTGAAATCAGCCGCCGCACTGCTGGTCACGGCGATCCTGGCCACGACCGTTCAGAGCGGCGTGGCCACGGCCGGCACCGTCTACCAGGGACCGGGTCCGCAAGCCGTACCCGCGACCGCCGAGCCGGAGCCGGGGGCCGGTGCGGCCGCGGCCTCCGAGCCGATCGGCGGCCCGCTGCTCGGCAAGCGCGGAATCGTGCTGCCCGAAACGCTGCCGCCCGGGCTCACGGCCCCGCCCAAGAGCAAGGCCGGCGCGTACGTGGTCGCCGACGCGACCACCGGCCAGGTCCTCGCCGCCAAGGACCCGCACGGGCACTACCGCCCGGCCAGCACGTTGAAGACCCTCACCGCGCTCACGCTGATCCCCAAGCTGGACAAGGACGCCAGGATCAAGCCCAGCCGCAACGCCTGCAACCAGGAGGGCAGCGCGGTCGGCCTGCACGTCAAGGGCAGCTACCGGGTCGAGGACCTGTTCCTTGCGCTGATGATGTCCTCGGGCAACGACGCGGCCATGGCGCTCGCCGAGGCCAACGGGAGTCTCGGGGCGACCATGTCCGAGATGAACTCCGTGGCCCGCCGCCTCCAGGCGCGCGACACGGTGGCCAAGACGCCGAGCGGGCTGGACCAGCCCGGCCAGCGCAGCTCGGCCTACGACCTGGCGCTGATCGCCCGCGCCGGGCTGGCCAACGCCGACTTCCGCCGGTACGTCAGCACGCGGATCGCCGACTTCCCCGCCCCCAAGGGCAAGCACTACCAGATCTCCAACCACAACCGGCTGCTCGGCAAGTACCGGGGCATGATCGGCATCAAGAACGGCTGGACCACCAAGGCCCAGGGCAGCTTCGTCGGGGCCGCCAGGCGCGGCGCGCACACGATCATCGTCGTGGTGATGCGGCACGAGGGCTCGTTCTGGGAGGAGGTCAGCGAGCTGCTGGACTGGGGGTTCGCCGCGCGCGGCAAGGTGACCCCGGTCGGGGAGCTGGTCGGGCCGCTGCCCGAGGTGGTGCCCACCAAGCCGGTGGACGCGCGGGCCGGGGCCCAGGGGCCGCAGACGCCCGCCGCCGCGCCCGTGGCCGCCCCGCAGGGACGCCAGGACACCACCATGCTGGTGGTGATCGGGGCGGGCCTGATCGGCGGGCTGGCCTGGGTGCTGTACGGGCTGGAGCGCCGCGCCAGAGGACGCCGCCGGGCCCGCCGCTCAGGCTGAGGAGGCCCGCCGTTCAGGCGGAGAGGTACGGCGGGCGGTGCTGCTGGAGGGCACCGGGGTCGGTTCGGGCGGCGGCCCCATCTGGGCCGTCGCGGTCCACGCCGCCGCGTACAGGACGATCCGGGCGGACAGGTTGATCCACACCAGCAGCCCGACGACGACCGCGAACGTGCCGTAGACCGGGTTGCCCAGCGTGGTCGCCAGCACCAGCGTGGCGACCTGCTTGAGCAGCCCGAACGCGACCGCGCCGAGCAGCGAGCCGCGCAGCAGCACGCCGAGCGGCTGGGACGCCTCGGCCAGCCAGCCGAGCACCACCAGGAAGACCAGCATGTCGGCGGCCACGCTCACCACCACACCGGCCGCCCACACCCCGGCCTGCGCGGCCGGCGAATCGGTCAGGCCCACCCAGTCCGCCACGGACGCGGTCGCCCCGGTGGCCGCGCCGCCCACGCCGACCGAGATCAGCAACGTCGCCCCGACCAGCATGAGCGCCACCAGGTCGCGCAGTTTGGCCAGGAAGAAGTTGAGCGGGGGCCGGGTGGTCAGCCAGACCTCGCGCAGCGCCTCACGCAGCGCGTCCACCGCGCCGAGCCCGGAGTAGAGCAGGCCCAGCAGGCCGATGATCCCCGCGCCGACCCGCGCCTGGCTGATGTCCTGGAGGCTGAGCTGCCCGGCCAGGCCCGGCAACTGCACCTCGATGGCCTGCTGGAGCGCCTGCTGGGCGTTCGGGCTGACCGTCACGACGTACCCGAGCAGCGCGTACGCCAGGGCGATCAGCGGGAAGAAGGACAGGAACGCGAAGTAGGTCACCGCGCCCGCCAGCCGGTCGCCCGAGGTGACCTGGTAGCGCTGCACGGTGCGGATCAGGTGGTCGAGCCACGCCCACCTGACCCTGGAACGCCGCAGCGCCGCGCTCCCGCGCTCCTTCGCCGCCGTCACCCGCGCCGAGACGCGCTCTGCCAGACCGCCCATGACCAGGCCCTACCCACCCCGCACGAGGTCAGGCGCGGGTTTCCCGCAAGAGGGTCACGCGCGCGGCAGGAAGCCGATGCGGTCGCGGACCGTGGCCATGGTCACCCGGGCCACCGCGCCCGCGCGCTCGGCCCCGATGGCCAGCAGCCGGTCCAGCTCGGCCTCGTTGGCCAGCAGCTTCTCGGTGCGCTCGCGGATCGGCGTGAACGCCTCCACCACGACCTCGGCCACGTCCTTCTTGAAGGTGCCGTAGCCCTGCCCGGCGTAGCGGGCCTCCAGGTCGGGGATGGGCGTGCCGGTCAGCGCCGACTGGATGCGCAGCAGGTTGGTGACGCCCGGCTTGTTCTCGTCGTCGGCCAGCACCTCGGTGCCGGTGTCGGTCACCGCCCGCATGACCTTCTTGCGCAGCGTGCCCGGGGCCTCCAGCACGTCGAGGATGCCCTGCGGGCTGGAGGAGGACTTGGACATCTTGGCCGTCGGGTCCTGGAGGTCGGTGATCTTCTCGACCTCCTTGAGGATGTGCGGCTGGGGCAGCGTGAACGTCTCGCCGAACCGGTGGTTGAACCGCTGCCCGAGGTCGCGGGTCAGCTCCAGGTGCTGCTTCTGGTCGGCCCCCACCGGAACGCGGTCGGCCTGGTAGAGCAGGATGTCGGCGGCCTGGAGGATCGGGTAGGTGAACAGCCCGACGCTGGCCGCACTCTCGCCCTGTTTGGCCGACTTGTCCTTGAACTGGGTCATCCGCCCGGCCTCGCCCATGCCGGTCAGGCAGTTGAGCACCCAGGCCAGCTCGGCGTGCTCGGGGACGTGGCTCTGCACGAACACCGTGCAGCGCTCCGGGTCGAGCCCGGCGGCCAGCAGCTGGGCGGCGGCCACGCGCGAACGGCGGCGCAGCTCGGCCGGGTCGTGCGGGACGGTGATCGCGTGCAGGTCCACGACGCAGTAGAACGCGTCATAGGTCTCCTGCATGGTCACCCACTGACGGACCGCACCCAGGTAGTTGCCCAGGTGGAAGGAGTCTGCCGTGGGCTGGATGCCGGAGAGTACGCGAGGACGTGCCATAGCCCCCGATTGTGTCAGTTCTCCGAGCCTTCCTGCGACTCGACAGGCCCCGCCTGCCCCTCCTGCGCAGGCGGCGGCGGCTCCGGACCGGCCATCGGGCGGCGGGTGATGCGGACCCTCGCCACCCGCCTGCCGTCCATCTCGGTGACGGCGAGCTGGAACCCCAGGAAGTCGACCACGTCGCCGTGCCCGGGGACGTGCCCGAGCGCCGCCATCATGAACCCGCCCAGCGTCTCGTACGGCCCGCGCGGCAGCCGGATGCCGGTCTCCTCGGCCACGTCGTCCAGGTTGGCCAGGCCGTCCATCTCGATCTCCCCCGCGGGCAGCCGGACGGCCTGGTCGTCCTCGACGTCGTACTCGTCCCTGATGTCGCCGATCAGCTCCTCGACCAGGTCCTCCAGGGTGACGATGCCGGCCGTGCCGCCGTACTCGTCCACGACCATGGCCAGGTGGTGGCCCTCGTCGCGCATCTCCGACAGCGTGGGCAGCACCCGCTTGGTGGCCGGGACCATCTTGACCGGCCGGATCGCCACCAGCTCGCTGATCGGCTCGGTACGGCCGGTCAGCACCGGGTCGAGCAGGTCCCTGACATGGACGAACCCCAGCACGTTGTCGTAGGACTCGCGGAAGACCGGGAAGCGGGAGTGCGGCATCGTCGCGGCCAGCACGGCGGCCTCGGCCAGCGTGGTGTCCGCCGACATGAACTCCACCTCGGTGCGCGGCCGCATCACCTCGCGGAGCTGCCGCTTGCCCGCCGCGAAGACCTCCACGATGAGCTGCCGCTCGTCCTGCGGCAGCTCCTGATGACCGGCCACGATGTCGCGCAGCTCCTCGGTGCTCATCGCCTCCCGGTCGGTCTCGGGGTTGCCGCCGAGCAGCCGGACCACCAGGTCCGTGGACTTCGACAGCAGCCAGATCACCGGCCGGGACAGCGCCGCCAGCCGGTCCAGCACCGGGGCCACCAGCAGCGACAGGCCCTCGGCGCGTTGCAGCGCGAGCCTTTTGGGGGCCAGCTCGCCGAGCACCAGGGACACGTACGAGATGGCCAGCGTGACCAGGACGAGCGCGAGCGGCGGGGCGATCCCGCCGGGCACCCCCCACCGGGTGACCACCGGCACCAGCTCCGAGGCCAGCGTGTCGGCCCCGAACGCGGCCGACAGCATGGTGGCCACGGTCACGCCGATCTGCACGGCGGACAGGAACCGGTTGGGGTCGTTGGCCAGCCTGGCGACCGTCGCGCCGCGCCGGCCCTTCTCACTGATCTTGCCGATCTGGCTCTCCCGGAGGGAGACGAGCGCGATCTCCGCGGCGGCGAAGAAGCCGCCGATGAGGATGAAGAGCAGAACCAACGCGATGTTGGCGACGACATTGTTCACGCGGGTATCCGGTTCCGCACGGGCCGACAGTGGCAGTGAGGTGTCAGCGTACCCGGCCGCTTCGGGCCAGGCCGAGAACGAAAGCGCGTATGCTGGGCACACCGACCGTACAAAATCAAACAGATTCCACCACAATCCGACATAGGGGAGCGCGTAGTGAAGCTGCTGGTCACCGGCGGAGCGGGATACATCGGGAGCGTCGTCGCCGCCCAGTTCCTGGAGGCGGGCCACGAGGTGGTCGTGCTCGACGACCTGTCCACCGGCCACGCCGACGCCGTGCCCACGGGGGCCGGGTTCGTCGAGGGGTCGATCACCGACGCGGGGGCCGTGCTGCGCGGGGCCGGGTTCGACGGCGTCGTCCACTTCGCGGCCAAGTCGCTGGTCGGGGAGTCGGTGGCGAACCCCGGGCTGTACTGGGAGTCCAACCTCGGCGGCACGCTCGCGCTGCTTGAGGCCATGCGGCTGGCCGGCGTCCGGCGCATCGTGTTCTCCTCAACCGCCGCGACGTACGGCGAGCCCGAGCGCACCCCGATGCGCGAGACCGACCCCACCCGCCCGACCAGCCCCTACGGCGCCACCAAGCTGGCCGTGGACACCACCCTCACGGTCTACGCGCGACTGCACGGCCTCGGCGCGACCAGCCTGCGATACTTCAACGTCGCCGGCGCCTACACCGCCCCGGACGGCCGCGTCTACCGCGAACGCCACTCCCCCGAAACGCATCTCATCCCCAACGTCCTGGCCGTCGCCCTCGGCACGCGCGACTCACTCAGCCTGTTCGGGGACGACTACCCGACGCCGGACGGCACGTGCATCCGCGACTACATCCACATCGCCGACCTGGCCCGCGCCCACCTGCTCGCGCTGGACGCCTGCCAGGAGGGCAGGCACGCCATCTACAACCTGGGCAGCGGCACCGGTTTCTCCAACCAGGAGGTCATCGCCGCCTGCCGCGAGGTCACCGGCCATCCCATCCCGGTCACCCTGGCCCCGCGCCGCCCCGGCGACCCGGCCGTGCTCGTCGCCTCCGCCGAGCGCATCCAGGACGAACTCGGCTGGAAGCCGGACCGCCCCGACCTGCACACGATGGTCGCCGACGCCTGGTCCGCGCTGACCTCCTGAGCCGGCCGCGTGAACTGACTCGCGTGAACTAACTCGGCCTGAGCGGGACGCGCAGGCGGGCCTTGCCGTTGTCGGGTCTGCGGTCGCCGAGCACGGCGGAGTAGACCATCGCGGCGGCGGTCATCGGCCTGGCGTGCCGGGCGTTCGCGGCGGGCGCGAAGACCATGAGCACCCGCGTGCCGCCGCCCACCGGCACGGCGTGCAGCCGGCAGCCCACGTATCCGGCGTGCGCCCCGCACCTGGCCCCTTCTGAGGCGACCAGCCGGGCCCCGCGCACCCGGACGAAGAGCTGCCCGTCGCGTACCGCCTGCGGCCCGTGGTTCATCACCACCGCGCGCACCCTGGCCCCGGGCGCCCGCCGCCCCGGCGCGGCGACCGCCGCGCGGCGTGATCCGCGGGCCGACCCCTGCGCCGGGCCGCCGCCCAGCCGGGTCAGGCGCACCGCGAGGTCGGCGCCCTCACCGACCCGGTTGACCGCCTCGGCGGTGTTGTCGGTGGCGTCGCCGTCCGCGGCCTGGGACTTGATGGTGGCCACCGCGCGCAGCGCGCCCCTGGCGTCCGCGGGGACCTGGCCGACCACGCTGAGCGTGCCGTGGCCGCCCTTCAGCACGTCGGCCCCGGAGGAGCAGACGATCTCGCTCAGGCGGGCTGTCGTACCGGGCTTGCACTCGGCGACGTCCACGCTGAGCACCTTGACGCCTTCGGGCAGCCGGACCCGCAGCTCCGGGCGTACGGCGGGGCCGGGGCCCGCGTTGCCGACGTCGATCCGGTAGCCGAGCGGCCTGCCGGGCTGGGCGACCTTCGGGTAGGAGGTGATCCGCACGGAGAGATCCGCCCCTGCGGGCTGCGGCACGGCGGGCGCTTCAGCGGGGGGCGGTGGTGTGGCGGGCGGCTCGATGAACGGCCCATTGGACGGCTCGGCGGGCGGCCCATTGGACGGCTCGGTGGACGGCCCATTGGACGGCTCGGCGGGCGGCCATGGTTCGGACCAGGTCTCCCCGGGCACCGGGTCGTACGGCACGCTCGCCGCGCCCACGCCCGTCCCCACCCAGGCGCCCGCGCCCACCACCCCAGCCACAACGCCCGCCGCGAGACGTCGCATGAAACCCCACCCCCGGTAATCTCCCAGCGATCATTCTGGGGGTCCCGCCACCTCCACCCCCGCCGACACGCCGGGTGTCATCTCCATCACCATGCGTATCTGTAGCCGGGCAGGCCGGGCGCGCTTCCGCGGGCGGTCGATAATATGCGGTAATCGCAAGCCATTTCACCGCTCACCGGTGCCGTACACCATTTGACGGCAATTACCGGCGATAAAGTACGGCGGCGAACATGGGGCTTTCCACGCGGGTGCGGAACGGATTCGACGCCCCGCACCCCGCGCGTTCGCGGATTTACAGCAGGCCGAGACGGGAGACGGCCTCGCGCTCTTCGGCGAGCTCGGCCACGGAGGCGTCGATGCGCTCGCGGGAGAAGGGGTCGATGTCCAGGCCCTGGACGATCTCCCAGGCCCCGCCGTTGGAGACCACCGGGAAGGACGAGATCAGGCCCTCGGGCACGCCGTAGGAGCCGTCGGAGGGGATCGCGGCGGAGGTCCAGTCGCCCTGGGGGGTGCCGTTGATCCAGTCGTACACGTGGTCGATGGCCGCGTTGGCGGCGGAGGCCGCGCTGGAGGCGCCCCTGGCCTCGATGATGGCCGCGCCCCGCTTGGCCACGGTCGGGATGAAGGTGTCCCGCAGCCAGGAGTCGTCCACCTGCTCGGCGGCGATCTTGCCGCCGACCTCGGCGTGGTACAGGTCGGGGTACTGGGTGGCGGAGTGGTTGCCCCAGATGGTCATCTTCTTGACGTCGGCGACCGCGACCTGGAGCTTGCCCGCGAGCTGGGACAGCGCGCGGTTGTGGTCGAGCCTGGTCATCGCGGTGAACCGGTCGGCGGGCACGTCGGGCGCGTGCGCCTGGGCGATCAGCGCGTTGGTGTTGGCCGGGTTGCCGACCACCAGGACCCGCACGTCGTCGGCGGCGTGGTCGTTGATCGCCTTGCCCTGCGGGCCGAAGATGCCGCCGTTGGCCTCCAGCAGGTCACCGCGCTCCATGCCCTTGGTACGCGGGCGGGCGCCGACCAGCAGCCCGACGTTGGCGCCGTCGAAGGCGACATTGGGGTCGTCGCTGATGTCGATCCCGGCGAGCAGCGGGAACGCGCAGTCGTCCAGCTCCATCGCAGTGCCTTCCGCCGCCTTCACCGCCTGCGGGATCTCCAGGAGGCTCAGCCGTACCGGGACCCCCTGGCCCAGCAACTGGCCCGAGGCGATGCGGAACAGCAGCGCGTAGCCGATCTGGCCGGCCGCGCCTGTGACGGTTACCTTGACGGGAGTCTGCGGCATTGCCTTCCCCCAACTCGCGGGTCGATGTGGTGACGCTCGGATGTTACCGGTCCCTCACTCGGACCTTCATCGGCAGGGTTGCATCCTGGGGATCGCGGTCTCCGCAGCGAACTCCACATTGCCGAAATGCCGGGTCAGCAGGGCCTTGACCGTTCCGTCGCGGTAGAGGGCGGTGATGGCCTTCTGGACGGCCTGGCACCCGCGCACGTCACCCGCGCGCAGCGCGACGCCGTACCGCTCGGTGGACAGCTTGAGGCCGACGACCTTGTACCGGAGCTTCTCGCGGTTGGCGAAACCGGCGAGCAGCAGGTCGTCGCCGGGTACGGCATCGACGCGCCCGGCCCTCAAACGGTCCATGCACTGAGAGTAGTCGGCCACCGGCACCAACTTGATGCGGTCCACCACGCGCTGGACCGCCTTGACCGCGAAACCGGCCCCCGGCTGGCACAGCCGTTTGCCCTCAAGGTCCGCGACCGTGCTGATGGACGAGCCGTCCTTGACCAGCACGTCGATATGGGCGAGGTAGTACGGTCCGGCGAAGGTGACCTCGTCCACCTTGTTGATCGCGTAGGTCGAGAGCACCATGTCCACGTCGCCCTCGGCGAGCAGCGCGGGGCGCTGGGCCCGGTCGGTCGCCTGGAAGGTGAGACGTCGCGACGACACGCCGAGAGCACGGGCGATCTCGCGGGCCAGGTCCACCTCGAAGCCCGCCCAGATGGGTTTGCCGCCTTTGCCGGAGTTCAGGGCGATGCCGGGCAGTCCGTCGCGCACGCCGACGGTGAACGGCTCCGTCCCCTCCGCCCAGTTCAGCACCGAGTCGGCGGCCGTCTCGGCCTTTCGGACGCCCCCGGTGGACTCGCCGCTCTCCGCCGGCGAGCCGAAGAAGGACGGCAACAGGCCCATCCACGCCAGTAATCCGAGCAGGGCGATGAACAGGACGGCGGCGAGCGTGACCACCGTGGCCTTGGCGGGGAAGCGCCGGTTGTGCACGGGGCGGGTCCGGCCGTCGTGGACGGCGGGCGGTGTGGGGATGGGCGATCCCATGAGCGGCGGCGCGGGCATCGGCCCGCCGGGGCCGGTCTGCCCGGGGGGCGGTACGGGCGTGTGCCGCGACCACGGCGGCGGGGGGTGTCCGGCGCCGCTGGGCTGGGCGGCGGGCCGGTCGAAGGGCGGCGGTGTGGGCCCGGAGGGGGGCCGGGGCCGGCCGGAGAGGGGGTGGTTCGTGTCGGTACGGGCGGGCGTGGGGCTTGGGCCCGGGCCCGTAGGGCGGTTCTGGGGGGCGCCGGGGAGGCGTCTTTGGCGGGTGGTCTCGGAGTCGGCGGCCTCCTGGGTGCTGCCGGCACCGGGGGCCGCCCGTCGTACGCCCTGGTCCAGCACCGCGGGCGACGCGTCGCCGCTCTCCGGACGCCCCAGCAGGCGCAGCAGGAGCTGATCGGACGTGGGCCGGTTGCGCGGGGACTTGTCCAGCGCCGAGCGCACCACGCCGCGCAGCGGCTCGTCCATGACCCCGAGGTCCACCTCGTGGTTGAGCACCCGGTTCAGCACGACCGCGATCGAACTGCCCTCGAAGACCGTGACCCCGGTGGCCGCGAACGCGATCGTCGCCCCCCAGGCGAACACGTCCGTGTAGGGGCCGACGTCGTCGCCGGAGATCTGCTCGGGGGCCATGTAGGCCGGGGTGCCGATGGCCTTGCTGGTGATCGTGCCGGTGGAGTCGATGATCCGGGCGATGCCGAAGTCGACCACCCGGGGGCCGTCGGCGGCCAGCAGCACGTTGTCCGGCTTGAAGTCGCGGTGGACGATCGCCGCGTGGTGGATCGCGGTCAGCGCGGTCGCGGTGCCGACCGCCAGGCGTTCCAGGGCCGAGCCGCGTATCGGGCCCTCGGTGTCGATCCGTTCGCGCAGCGAGCGGCCCTCGATGTACTCGCTGGCGATGTACGGCACGTCGCCCTCAAGATCGGCCTCAAGGACGCGGGCCGTGCAGAACGAGGCGACCCGCTGGGCCGCGCGCAGCTCGCGGGCGAACCGGGACCGGGCGCTGGTGTCGCCGCTGAACCTGACGTGCAGCAACTTGATCGCCGCCTGCTCGCCGTCCTCGGCCACGCCCAGGTAGACGACCCCCTGGCCGCCTTCGCCGACCCTGCCGGCCAGCCGGTACGACCCCAGCCTGCTCGGGTCACCCGTGATGAGCGGCTCGATCTGCGGCATTTATATGTCCCCATGGAGGTTTCGCAAAGTCCCGACCAGGGAAACTTTACGGGTCCTGTGGCACTGGGAACTGTCGCGCCGAAACGAGTTACCCGGCCGTTACCTCATGTCATGGTTACGGCAAGACCGGAAAAAGCACGAAAGGGCCGCCATACCGACGGCCCTCGTGCGTCCGGCAGGTCTCAGACCGCCATCTTCTTCTTCAGGTTCTCGTCCAGCGCCGCCAGGAAGTCCTGGGTGGTCAGCCACTGGGCGTCACCGCCGACGAGCAGCGCGAGGTCCTTGGTCATCTGACCGCCCTCGACGGTCTCGACGCAGACCTGCTCCAGCTTCTCGGCGAACTCGCTCACCGCGGGGGTGTTGTCCACCTTGCCGCGGTGGGCCAGGCCACGGGTCCACGCGAAGATCGAGGCGATCGGGTTGGTGGAGGTGGGCTTGCCCTGCTGGTGCTGGCGGTAGTGCCGGGTGACGGTGCCGTGCGCGGCCTCGGCCTCGACGGTGCTGCCGTCGGGGGTCATCAGCACGGAGGTCATCAGGCCGAGTGAGCCGAAGCCCTGGGCCACCGTGTCGGACTGCACGTCGCCGTCGTAGTTCTTGCACGCCCAGACGTACCCGCCCTCCCACTTGAGCGCGGCGGCGACCATGTCGTCGATCAGCCGGTGCTCGTAGGTGATCCCGGCGGCCTCGAAGTCGGCCTTGAACTCGCTCTCGAACACCTCGGCGAAGATGTCCTTGAAGCGGCCGTCGTACGCCTTGAGGATCGTGTTCTTGGTGGACAGGTAGACCGGGTAACCCCGGGTCAGCCCGTACCGCATGGACGCGCGGGCGAAGTCGCGGATCGACTCGTCCAGGTTGTACATCGCCATCGCGACGCCGCCGCCGGGGAAGTCGTACACGTCCAGCTCGATCGGCTCCGAGCCGTCCTTGGGCGTGTAGGTGAGGGTCAGCGTGCCCTCGCCCGGCACCTTGATGTCGGTGGCGCGGTACTGGTCGCCGAAGGCGTGACGGCCGACGACGATCGGCTTGGTCCAGCCGGGAACGAGCCTCGGCACGTTGGACATGATGATCGGCTCGCGGAAGATCACGCCACCGAGGATGTTACGAATCGTCCCGTTCGGGGACTTCCACATCTTCTTCAGGCCGAACTCCTCGACCCGGGCCTCGTCAGGGGTGATCGTGGCGCACTTCACGCCGACCCCATACTGCTTGATCGCGTTGGCGGCGTCGATGGTGACCTGGTCATCGGTCGCGTCGCGGTGCTCGATGCCGAGGTCGTAGTACTTGAGATCGACGTCGAGGTAGGGAAGGATCAACTGGTCCTTGATGAACTGCCAGATGATCCGCGTCATCTCGTCGCCGTCAAGCTCGACGACGGGCGCCGCTACCTTGATCTTGGGCATGCGTGTGGTTCCCCTTCTGAACTGACACTGGCCAGTACGGTCCCTTATGAGGCTCGCTGGCCGTTGAGGCTATCGGACAGGCGCGAAGGTGCCGCCGGCCGGCCGGTCATCCGATGATCCAGTTCCTGGGCACAAGAAGCATCAGACCACCGAACACCAGCAGAAGGCCGAGCAGCCCGAGGGTCACGACGTCGGTCACCTTGGCGCGTACGGCGAGCCGGCTCGCCCGCGCCTCGGGAAGAACGCCGCGGAACAGCGCCCCGATCAGGAAGAACACGCCGATCACAGGCACCGCGACCTCGGTGGGAGCACCGAACAGGACAGCGGCCAGGCCGAAGAGCGTACCCGTCAGTACGACGGCGTACGCTCCCCAGCCGGTCCGCTGCTGTCCGGTCACCTCGCGTCGATCGGTTCCCACTTCTGGTCCCGCTCGCCGATGTACTCGCTGTCCGGACGGATCAGCCGGTTGTCGGCGTGCTGCTCGATGACATGTGCGGTCCACCCCGACATACGGCTCACCGAGAACACCGGCGTGAAGAGGTCGGTAGGTATCCCAAGATAGTGGTAGACCGTGGCCGCGTAGAAGTCGACGTTCGGGAACAGTCCCTTCTCCTCCAGCACGACCTGCTCCATCTCCCGGGACATCCGGAAGTAGGTGTCGTCGCCGTGGGCCTCGGCCAGCTCCTGCGACATCTTGCGCAGGTGCGTGGCGCGGGGGTCCTCGGTCTTGTAGACACGGTGACCGAAGCCCATGATCTTCTTGTGGGCGGCCAGCATGTCCTTGACGGTCTGCGCGACCTTGCCGGGCTCGATGCTCTGGAGGGTGCGCATGACCTGCTCGTTGGCCCCGCCGTGCAGCGGGCCCTTGAGCGTGCCGATGGCCGCGACGATGGCCGAGTGCATGTCGGAGAGCGTCGCCGCGCACACTCTGGCCGCGAACGTCGAGGCGTTCATCGTGTGGTCGGCGTGCAGCACCAGACAGGCGTCGAAGATCTCGACCGCCCGCGGGTCGGGTGTGGACCCGGTGATCTGGAGCAGGAAGTTGGCCGCGATGCTCAGCTGCGGGTCGGGGTCGGGGACGCTCTTGCCGGTGCGTGCGGCGTGGTAGCGGGCGACCAGGATCGGCTGCTGGGCGGTGAGGCGGGCGGCCTTGCGCAGGTTGGCGTCGCCGGAGTTGGAGGACTTGTCAGGGTCCTCCGCGCCGGCCAGCGACACCAGCGTGCGCAGCGCCTCCATCGGTTCCATCTTCTCGGCGATCTCGGGGATGTTCGCCTCGACCAGCGCCCCGAGCGCGCGACCTTCGACCAGGCCGGCGCCGTACGCGGCGAGCTGCTGCCGGTTGGGGAGGGTGCCGCACTGGAGCAGGTGCGCGGTCTCTTCGAAGGTCGTACGGCCGGCGAGGTCGTGGATGTCGTAGCCGCGATAGAACAGGCGGCCTTCCCGGCCGTCGATGTCGCTCAGCGCTGTTGACGCGGCGACGACATCAGCGAGACCTTTGGTGGGTTTGTCCGCTGTCGCCCGCGAGGCTCCGCCTCCGGCGGCCCCCTCGGGGGAAGTTGCGTTCATTGTGTGTTTCCTCCGCGTATCGTCGCCCGAAGTCTACCCGTGAGCTGGCAAAACCTCGGTTGGGGGTCAAGGCCAAATTCGAGCCGGATTCTCCTTACGGCAAAGGCGATTCCCCATCCCCTCGTTTGGGTAAGCCGGAGCTATAGCAGAAGATACGGCGGGCTACCTGGGGAGGAACTGCCGTGGAGGGGCCGTTCATACGCATCGAGGACACTGGCGAGGTGGTCCCGTTGCGCCCCGAGATCACCACGGTCGGCCGAGGCCGTGGTGTGGACGTCCGGCTGACGGACCCGAGCGTGTCACGCCTGCACGCCGAGTTCGTCCGGCGCGGACCTTATCTCTATGTGGTCGATCTCGGCCTGTCCCGCAACGGCACGCGGGTCAACGGCAGGCCGATCGCCAGGAGGGTGCTCGACGACGGCGACGTCGTCTCCTTCGGCGCGGCCCGGGCGCGGATCGGCGGCATCCCCCGGGAGGACTTCACGCCCGAGGTGGAGCTACGCCGGGCCGCCGCGCCCGAGCTGACCAGGCGCGAGGTGGACGTGCTCACCTCGCTCTGCCGTCCGGCCCTGTCGGACGAGGCTTTCGTCGCCCCCGCGACGGCCCGCGAGATCGCCGACGATCTCGTGGTCACCGAGGCGGCGGTGAAACAGCACCTGCTCCGGCTGTACCAGAAGTTCCGCATCCCGGAGGGCACCAACCGGCGCACCCGGCTGGCCAACGAGGTCGTCGCCCTCGGCCTGGTCCGCCCCACCCCGGTGGTCCCACCGCAGCGCGCCCCCGCCCCCCAACCCGAAGGCGGCAACCACACCACCAGCACCGCCCCCACCACCGCGGGCCGCCGGGCTTCCTGACCGGCCCGCACAGGAACGTGCCAATCCGCCCCGCCCATATCCCGGGCGGGGCGGCCGCACATCGCCAGGGGCGAAGGCCACATCAACAGATCTGCTCCGCAGGCCGCCGACGGCGGTCTGCCGGTACAGGCCGCCGCCCCGGGCACGAAGTGATCGGTGCCACTGGCAGGCCGACCACCGCCCTCGGCCCCGGCTTCCGACGTCGCCCGGACCACCCCCGCGCATGCGGGAAGCATCCATCACCCTGCCCCATCCAAAGGGCGACCGCCGGACCACCCCGCGCATGGGAAGCATGAGGGGTAACGCGGTGGCCCATCCGCGCCGTCCGGACCACCCCCGCGCATGCGGAGTGTCAGCGACCCGAGGACCACGGCGAGCGCGAGAAAGGACCACCCCCGCGCGTGCGGGGAGCGTGCTATTGCGGCAACCCGGTCAAGTGTCCGACGCGGACCACCCCCGCGCGTGCGGGGAGCGTACTTGTTGACCTGCAGGTCTTCGCGGCGCAGAAGGCGACTTCGTTCAGTTCGAATTGGATGTCTCGCCGACACGTTCCCAGATGATCGCGACTCGGCTAGGAGATCTTCTCGCCGATTGTGTGGATGCGTGGGTCCGGGGCGGCAGGCTCCTGCCTGTTACGGCAGGCACTCCACCGGTCGCCGGGGTCAGTGGGGCTGGCGTTCGGCGGCTTCGACGACGTTGGTGAGGAGCATGGCGCGGGTCATGGGGCCGACGCCGCCGGGGTTGGGGGCCATGAAGCCGGCCACCTCGGCGACGCCGAGGGCGACATCGCCGGCGATCTTGCCGTCCACCCGGGACACGCCGACGTCGAGGACGGCCGCGCCCGGCTTGACCATGTCGGCGGAGATCAGGCCCGGCACTCCGGCCGCCGCGATCACGATGTCGGCGCGGCGGACGTGGGCGGCGAGGTCCTGGGTGCCGGTGTGGCACAGAGTGACCGTGGCATTTTCACTGCGGCGGGTCAGCAGCAGCCCGAGCGACCGGCCGACCGTGATGCCGCGCCCGACCACCACCGCCTCCGCGCCCTTGGTCGGCACCCCGAACTCGTGCAGCAGCGCGACGATCCCCCGCGGGGTGCACGGCAGCGGCGCGTCCACCATGTGGACCAGGCGGCCGAGGTTGACCGGGTGCAGCCCGTCGGCGTCCTTGGCCGGGTCGATCCGCTCGATCAGCGGCATCGTGTCCAGGTGCCCGGGCAGCGGAAGCTGGACCAGGTAGCCGGTGCACTCCGGCATGGCGTTCAACTCGTCGATGACGGCCTCGACGTCGGCCTGGGTGGCGTCCGCGGGCAGGTCCCTGCGGATGGAGGCGATGCCCACCTCGTTGCAGTCGCGGTGCTTGCCCGCCACGTAGATCTGGCTGCCCGGGTCGTCGCCGACCAGCACCGTGCCGAGCCCGGGGGTGATCCCCCGCTCCTTCAGCGCGGCCACCCGGACCGCCAGGTCGGCCTTGATCTTCGCCGCGGTTGCCTTGCCGTCCAGTCGTTGCGCGCTCATGGCAGTAATCCTATGGGTGCCGTCAGCGGCTTCCCTCGCGGGCGGCGGCCTCGCGCCGCTCGATGATCCGCCTGGTGAACGGAATCCGCTCCATGGCCAACCCGCCCAGGTAGGCCGCGAAGAACGCGAGGATGATCAGACCGTACGGGGTGGTACTGAAACCGTTCATCACGACGAAGGCGTGCATGACAGGGTCGATCCAGGCCATGGGCAAACTCCGGGGCAAGTCCGTGTAAGGGGATGCTTCAGATTAACCGCCCGAACAGCCCACTTTGTCCCGAATCAACCAACTCCCGGGAGATCCGCTACGCATACTCAGCGTCGATGAAGATCGACGTGTCCAGATCCAGGTCGACCGGGCTAGGGATGTGGATCATCTCCCCAAGAGAGACGCTGTCGGATTTACGGTAAATGGACCCGTCGGGATCACTGTAGAGGGTCACCCGCGCAGGCTCGGCGAGCGGATCGACCAGAAGCATGAACGGTACGCCCGCGCGAGCGGCCGCGTCGGGCTTCTCGCTGCGGTCGGTGTGGATCGTGCCCGGCGAGACGATCTCACCGACCAGCAGAATTCCCTCGGAATGAAGGTCGTCTCCCCAGCGCTTGCACTCCCGAGGTGCGATGACGAGATCGGGCACGTAGACATCACGCCGCGGAAAGAGACAGACGTCGATCGACCCCGTGAAGAGATCCAGGCCGCGCTCCCGGCAGAGCGCCCCCCAGGCGATGCCCAACGAGGTCATACCGCGAGCGTGTGGGACGCCACCGGCGGAGCTCATCGTGATCCGCCCGTCGATCGCAGCGACGCTCCAGCCAGGAATACGTGGCAGCCAGCGGTAGACGTCTCGCGCCGTCGCCAGACGTGGTGGCTGGGAAGCGGGCTCGATGTGAGGCTCGTCGGCCAATGCGACGGGCTCGACGGCGCGGTCCACCGTGAAGCGTTCGGGCATCTCGTCACCGCCTTCGCGACTGCCGTGATCGCCGCGCGTCGCGGTGCGCTTCCTGGAAGGTGTGGCGGTAGTCGCCATGGGTCGATCACCCTTCGCTCCTGGGGGGACGAGGCATTTACAGAATGACACACTAAGTATCGCCTACGTCACCCTCAGTGGCAGCGAATTGAGGGAATCTGTGTTCGAGTGTGAGGGCGGGCCCCGGCGGGGCCCGCCCTCGGGTCAGTGGAAGAAGTGGCGGGTGCCCGTGAAGTACAGGGAGATTCCGGCCTTCTGGGCCGCCTCGATGACCTCGGGGTCGCGGATGGAGCCGCCCGGCTCGACCACTGCACGGACGCCCGCGTCGGCGAGGACCATCAGGCCGTCGGGGAAGGGGAAGTAGGCGTCGGAGGCGGCGACGGAGCCGGTGGCGCGTTCGCCCGCACGGGTGACCGCGAGGCGGGCGGAGTCGACGCGGTTGACCTGGCCCATGCCGACGCCGACCGTGGCGCGGTCGGCGGCGAGCAGGATGGCGTTCGACTTCACCGAGCGGCAGGCCCGCCAGGCGAAGGCCAGGTCGGCCAGTACCTCGGCGGAGACCGCCGGGCCCGCCTTCAGCTCCCACGACGACGGCGTGTCACCGGGGGCGTCGAGGCGGTCCACGCCCTGTACCAGCAGCCCGCCGTCGATCCTGCGGAACTCGCTCGCGTCGGCCGGTCCGGCCGGGCAGCGCAGCAGGCGGATGTTCTTCTTGCCGCGCAGCACGGCCAGGGCCTGCTCGTCGAACCCGGTGGCCACCACGACCTCGGTGAAGATCTCCGCGATCTGCTCCGCCAGCGCGGCCGTGACCTCCCCGTTGACCGCGATCACGCCGCCGTAGGCGGACACCGGGTCGCAGGCGTGGGCCTTGCGGTGGGCCTCGGCGACGTCCGCGCCGACCGCGATGCCGCACGGGTTGGCATGCTTGATGATCGCCACGCACGGGTCGGCGAAGTCCCAGGCGGCCCGCCAGGCGGCGTCGGCGTCGACGTAGTTGTTGTAGGACATCTCCTTGCCGTGCAGCTGCTCGGCCCCGGCCAGCCCGCCGGTCTGCCCGGTGCCGGTGTAGAGGGCGGCCCGCTGGTGCGGGTTCTCGCCGTACCGCAGCACCGACGCCCGCTGCCAGGTCGCGCCCATGAAGCCGGGCCACTCGTCGTCGGCCACCTCCTCGCGGGTGGCGAACCACGAGGCCACGGCCACGTCGTAGGCGGCGGTGTGGGCGTAGGCGCCCGCGGCCAGCCGGCGGCGGGCCGCCTCGGTGAAGCCGCCCTCGGCGACCGCGGCCAGCACGTCGCCGTAGGAGGCCGGGTCCACGACGACGGCGACCGTGGAGTGGTTCTTCGCGGCGGCGCGGATCATGGCGGGGCCGCCGATGTCGATCTGCTCGACGCACTCGGCGTCGGACGCCCCGGAGGCGACCGTCTCGCTGAACGGATAGAGGTTGACCACGACCAGCTCGAACGGCTCGATCTCCAGCTCGTCGAGCTGGGTCACGTGGTCGGCGTTGCGCATGTCGGCCAGCAGCCCGGCATGAACCCTCGGGTGCAGGGTCTTCACCCTGCCGTCCAGGCACTCGGGGAACCCGGTCAGCGACTCCACCGGGGTCACCCGCACGCCGTACGACGCGATCCGCGCCGCCGTGCCCCCGGTCGAGACGATCTCGACGCCTGCCGCGTCGAGGCCGCGGGCCAGCTCCTCAAGCCCGGATTTGTCGTACACGGCGATCAACGCGCGCCTGACGGCGATGCGGGTCACTTCTCATCCTTCCTGGCGGAACTACGAAAGCCCGGCGGTCACCCGCCCAGGCGTACTCTCCGGCCCGAGACGGACCAGCCCTCCCGGGCCATCCGGCCGATCGTCTCGACCAGCAGCACCCGCTCCACGGCCTTGATCCGCTCGTGCAGCAGCTGCTCGTCGTCCCCGTCGTACACGGGCACGGTCTCCTGGGCGATGATCGGGCCGGTGTCCACGCCCGCGTCGGCGAACATGACCGTACAGCCGGTCACCCGCACGCCGTACGCCAGGGCGTCGCGCACGCCGTGCGCGCCGGGAAAGGCCGGCAGCAGTGCCGGATGCGTGTTGACCACCGGGAACGCCTCGATGGTGGGCGGCCCGAGGATCTTCATGAAACCAGCGCAGACCACGAGGTCCGGCTTCCAGGCGCCGATGCGCCGAGCCAGGGCGGTGTCCCACTCGGCGCGGTGCGGGTGGTCGGCCAGCCGTTCCACGAACGTCGGCACGCCGGCGCGCTCGGCCCTGGCCAGCCCCTCGATGCCGGTGCGGTCGGCCCCCACGGCGACGACCTCGGCCCCGTAGCCGCTCTCCCGCGAGGCGTCCAGCAGGGCCTGGAGGTTGGTCCCTGAGCCGGAGACGAGCACCACGAGCCGGAGGGCGGCCTGGTCGGACACGGAGGGACTCCATTCGGGCAGAGGTCACCGAGACGGCGGGATCCCGCGCGCCGCAGCCAGGGTACCCTCCGAGGAGAGCAAGGCAGAGGAGGCCCTGGTGACGACACCCGTCCAGACCCCCATCGGGCAGCAGACCCCCGAGGCGGCGGGCCGCCGGGCGGTATGGCTGGCGCTGGCGGCGGTGGCGATGACCCTGCTGTTGCCGATCGCCGGTGTCGTGCTGTGCGTGATCGCCCTGGTGGCCGGCATCCGCGCGGTGGGCGCGCTGCGCCGGGCGGCCAAACCGACCGCCCTGGTCGTGACAGGCGTCGTCGTCTCGGCGCTGTCGCTGCTGTGGTCGCTGGTCGTGCTCGCCGGTCAGGTCTATTTCGGCCAGGAGCTGACCGCCTACACCGAGTGCAAGATCGGCGCGGGCACGGTGGCGGGCCTGGAGGAGTGCGTGGACCTCCTGGAGCGCGGCATGGAGAGCAAGATGCCCTTCCTGAAGCCGGGCGACCTGCAGTTCCCGTTCGCGCCCTGAGCCGGGCCACTGAGCCGGACCACTGAGCCGGGGCGCTAGTCGCGGTCCCAGGCGTACGGATCGACGTAGATCACGTGGCCCCCGCGGTCGTCGCTCTCGTCGACGATGTCCTTGCGGGGCGTGCCCGGACGCCGGGCGGACGGCTCGGCGCCCGCCTCGTCCGAGGCGTGCTCGTCCATCCAGTCGTCCCTGACGGCGGGGATCTCCTGGGTGTCGTCCTCGGCGGCGTCCAGCCAGTGTCCGGGCAGCCGGTGGACGACGTCCTGGCGTGGTTCGGCCAGGCCCACCCGGCCGGCGGCCTTGGCCAGCGCCGCGCCCGCCTTGCGTACCGGGGCCGCCGCCGTGCCGAGCCTGGCCAGCGCCCCGGCGTGCCCGCGGGCGGCCCGGAACACCAGCCACCAGTTGGACACGCCCGCCGCCGCCCCGGCGGCCACGCCGACCTCCAGGGTGACCGACAGCATGACCTCCCACGCGGAGGGCCCGACGGCGGCCAGCCGGCCGTAGCCGAGCGGCCCGCCGGACAGCGCGGCCAGCAGGCCCGCCACCGCGCCCGAGGTCAGCCCGCACAGGAACCCCCACAGCGGCGCGACCTCGTAGGAGGCCGACGGGGCGACGCGCACCAGGACCAGCCCGGCCACCGCGCCCGCCGCGAACGGCAGCGCGGGCATGGCCATCAGCCACGGCGAGGCCGTCCCGGCGTCGGGCAGCGCGGCGAAGATCGGCAGGCTGGGCACCTCGCCCAGGCGTACGCCGGTCGGCGCGACCAGGGTGCCGCTGCCGATCGCGAACCCGGGCCCGGCGATGTAGGCCAGCCCCCAGATCACGCAGTTGAGCAGGTAGAGGAGCTGGATCAGGACCAGCAGCGCGCCGCCGACGACCCCGGGCGACAGCGCGTCCGTCAGCTCGCGCACCGCGCCGAAGTTGAGCACGACGGCCCCGAGGACCAGCACGAACCCGGCGGCCAGCATGATGGCCAGCGCGGTCGCGGTGCCCAGCGTGAGGGCCCTGGCCCGCTCGGGCAGCAGCCGCAGCATGATCCGCCACGGCCCGATGGTCCTGGCGGTGGCCAGGCAGCCCGCGGCGAAGGCCAGCAGCAGGTGGCTGACCAGCACCTCGGCGAGGTGCGGCTGGGTGAGGTCGTTGCGCGCGATGAGCGCGATGACCCCGGCCAGCAGCGCGTACGGCGCGGCGAGCGAGACGCCCGCCTGGGCCACCAGCACGAGCTGGGCGCGGCGGCGGGCGCTCGCGAGGTCCTTGGAGCTGCCCTTGGGCAGCCGGGCGGGCATCCGCACCCGCAGGTCGGCGTCCCTGGCCATCCACAGGCCGGCGCGGTAGAGCAGGAAGGCGGGCAGGACGACCAGGCCGAGCGGCAGCAGCCCGATCCGGCCGCTGGGGATGGAGAACCCCGCGTGGTGGGCGGCGAGCCAGAGCTGCGCCGCCGTGCGGAAGACCCCCGGCAGCCCGGGGCCGAACGCGCCGCGCGGGGCGGCGATCCAGCCGACCAGGGTGAGCGTGGTGAGCACGGCGAGGCCGACGCCGAGGGTGCAGGCGGCGGCGATCATGCCGGAGACGGGCAGCGGCCGGCGCGTGTCGTCATCGTCACCCGTGACGCCGGGGCGGGGGATTTTCCCGAGAACGGTCCGGGGGGCGGTCCGTAGCTGGTCGAAGAGGGCCGTCACAGTAGTCGATGTTCTCAGCATGGACGGCTCGCGCCGCGTTGCCCGGCCCGCGTGTCGCCCGGTTGGGGGTCCCATTTCAGGAGACTTCCCCCGGGAACGACCGAGGGTGTCGGGTTCGGCACCCGGCACCCTCGGTTCGCGCGTGTTACGCGCGCGAGCGCATGATCTCGCGCATCAGCGCGGCGGTCTCGCTGGGCGTCTTGCCCACCCGCACGCCGACCTTCTCCAGCGCTTCCTTCTTGGCCTGCGCGGTGCCGGAGGAACCGGACACGATCGCGCCGGCGTGGCCCATCGTCTTGCCCTCGGGGGCGGTGAACCCGGCCACGTACGCGACCACCGGCTTG
Source organism: Spongiactinospora rosea (assembly GCF_003315795.1). Lineage (GTDB taxonomy): Bacteria > Actinomycetota > Actinomycetes > Streptosporangiales > Streptosporangiaceae > Spongiactinospora > Spongiactinospora rosea. The sequence continues at coordinate 152,649 of NZ_QMEY01000016.1, read as the reverse complement.
GTCACCGACCGCTCGATGAACGCCGCGGCCCGCTCCTCGGCGTCGCCGCCGATCTCACCGATCATCACGATGGCCTCGGTCGCCGGGTCGGCCTCGAAGGCGGCCAGGGCGTCGATGTGCGTGGTGCCGATCACCGGGTCGCCGCCGATGCCCACCGCCGTGGAGAAGCCCACGTCGGCCAGCTCGTACATGAGCTGGTAGGTCAGCGTGCCGGACTTGGACACCAGCCCGACCGGGCCGGGGCGGGTGATGTCGGCGGGGATGATGCCCGCGTTGGAGGCGCCGGGCGAGGCGATGCCGGGGCAGTTCGGGCCGATGATCCGGGTCACGTTGCCCTTGGCGACGGCGTACGCCCAGGCTTCGGTGGAGTCGTGCACCGGCACGCCCTCGGTGATCACCACGCAGAGCGGGATCTCGGCGTCGATCGCCTCCTTGACGGCGTCCTTGGTGAACGCCGGGGGCACGAACACGACGGACACGTCGGCCCCGGTCTTGTCCATCGCCTCGGCCACGGAGCCGAAGACCGGCAGGTCCTCGTGCACCGTGCCCGCCTTACGGGCGTTGACGCCGCCGACGACGTTGGCGCCGGAGGCCAGCATGCGCCGGGTGTGCTTGGTGCCCTCCGACCCGGTCATGCCCTGCACGATGATCCGCGACCGCTCGGTCAGCCAGATCGCCATCTTCAGCTCACCCCCACCGCGGCGAGTTCGGCCGCGCGCCGAGCCGCATCGTCCATGGTGTCCACCAGCTCGACCCCGGCAAGGCCGGCGTCGGCCAGGATCTGCCGCCCGAGCGCGGCGTTGTTGCCGTCCAGCCGTACGACCAGCGGCCGCGACACCGCCTCGCCGCGCTCCTCCAGCAGCCGGAACGCCGCGACGACGCCGTTGGCCACCGCGTCGCAGGCGGTGATGCCGCCGAACACGTTCACGAAGATCGAGCGCACCGACGGGTCGGACAGGATGATCTCCAGACCGGCCGCCATCACCTCGGCGGACGCGCCGCCGCCGATGTCCAGGAAGTTGGCCGGACGCTGCCCGCCGAACGCCTCTCCGGCGTAGGCGACGACGTCGAGCGTGGACATCACCAGCCCGGCGCCGTTGCCGATGATCCCGACGCTGCCGTCCAGCTTCACGTAGTTGAGATCACGGGCCTTGGCCGCGGCCTCCAGCGGGTCCTCGGCGCTCTTGTCGGCGAGCGCTTCGTGGTCGGGCTGGCGGAAGGCGGCGTTGTCGTCGAGGGTGACCTTCCCGTCGAGGGCCTTCACCTGGCCGTCGGCGGCCAGGATCATGGGGTTGACCTCGACGAGGGTGGCGTCCTCGTCCACGAAGGCGCACCAGAGCTTCTCGATCAGCTCGGCGGCGCCCTCGACCGCGCGCTCGGGCAGCCCGCCGGCCTGGGCGATCTCCCTGGCCTTGGCGCGGTCCACGCCCGTCAGCGGGGAGATCGCGACCTTGGCCACCTTATCCGGCGCGGTGTGCGCGACCTCTTCGATGTCCATGCCGCCGGAGGCGGAGCAGATGGCCAGGAAGTCGCGGTTGGCGCGGTCGAGGAGGAAGGAGAAGTAGTACTCCTCGGCGATCGCGCTGGCCTCCTCGACGAGGACCTTGTGGACCGTGTGGCCCTTGATGTCCATGCCAAGGATCTCGGTGGCCTTCTTGGCCGCGTCGGCGGCGTCGTCGGCGAGCTTCACGCCTCCCGCCTTGCCGCGGCCCCCGGTCTTCACCTGGGCTTTCACGACGACCCGGCCGGTCAACTGCTCCGCCGCGCCGCGCGCCTCCTCGGGGGTGTGCGCGACGATGCCGCGCGGCACCGGGATGCCGTAGGCCGCGAAGAGGTCCTTCGCCTGATGTTCGAACAGGTCCACGAGGGTCCGTCCTTGCTTTTCCGGCTTCTTTGCTACTTGTTGTCTTCGGGTGCGCGGGAAGGCATGCGGGGCCCGGATCGGGCCGCTACAAGATCCGCCGACTGCCCGGCGTTTTCGCCAGTGAAGCCTAGCCCCCCGAAAGACCCGCGCAGGTCACGGGGTCGGTTTTAGCCCCATCAGACAACCCCATAGAAGCGGCAAAGCACCACAAACCCCACTAAACGCGTGCGGGGATCGCGCTACGGACCCACTCCACGATCTCCTGAGTGGTCGCGCCGGGGGTGAAGACCTTGGCCACACCCAGGCGGTCCAGCTCGGGAATGTCCTCTTCAGGGATGATGCCGCCGCCGAAGACCTTGATGTCGGCGGCGTCCTGTTCGCGGAGGAGTTCGAGGACCCGCGCGAAGAGCGTCATGTGCGCGCCGGACAGGATGGACAGGCCGATCGCCTGGGCGTCCTCCTGGATCGCGCCGTGCACGATCTGCTCGGGTGTCTGGTGCAGGCCCATGTAGACGACCTCCATGCCCGCGTCCCGCAGCGCCCGCGCCACGATCTTGACGCCCCGGTCGTGACCGTCCAACCCGGGCTTGGCGATCACGACGCGGATCCGTTCGGTGACTTCCATCCAGACCTCCCAGAGGGCGTTGCCGTCTCCCGCAGCGTAACCGGCGCCCCGGCGAGCCGCCTACCACACCCCTCTTGACGACGAGTGGGAAACGACGCATTTCTTCACAAGAAACACACAAGATTTACGGAAAGCGATGTCCCCGATACTCGTCGCCGCCATTCATCATCATTAACTTCTACATTTCCGGGATTCGTGACATTTCCGTGATCATGGCCTGCCAGTATGTTCCGGCACCGTCTCGCGATTCCGCAGAGACGACTTACTGGAGGATCGAATCCCTATGAGGCGACTCATCGCCATCGCGGCCGCAGCGCTCGTCGCGCCCGCTCTGGCCATGGCGACCCCCGCGAGCGCGCAGGCGGCGACGGCCCCCGCCACGCCGGGCGACGCCTTGAAGCAGCAGTTCCGGAACAACCAGGGCGTTTCCTACACCGAGAGCTCCCAGACCACTCTCGACGGGAAGCGGCTCATCGGCACCAAGGCCAAGGCGACCTATCAGTTCGGCGCTTCGGGCATCGTCGCCAGCGACGCCACGTTCCGTCAGATCTGGGACAAGAAACTGCTCGACTCCTTCAAAAAGGACGCCGAGCACGATTACAGCGGCGAGCAGGAGATCGACTTCGTCAAGCTGCTGACCGCGCCGTACCGGGTGATCGCCCTGCCCAAGGTGTCCTACCTCTCCCACCCGGCCATCACCGATTTCCTGCCCCAGGGCAAGACGTGGGTGCCGATGAAGGGCAAGGAGGCCGTCAAGCCGGCCGATCTCAGCACGCAGGCGATCAACGTCTTCGAGCCCAAGACGCTCACCACGATCGCGGCGAGCGCCAAAGCCAAGGGCAACGGCGGCAAAGTGGACGGGGCGAGCACCACCGTCTACCGCGGCACGATCACCGCGGGCGAGCTGTACAAGCTCTCGCCGGCCTACCGCGCGCAGGTCGTGGACAAGCCCAAGGGCAAGCAGGCCAAGGTCGCGATCGACTGGAAGCTGTGGCTGGACGCCAAGAACCTGCCGAGGCGGCTGACCACCTCCATCGAGCAGGAGCTGATGAAGACGCCGTACCGCGTCGCCACCGACAGCCGGTACACCTCCTGGGGCGCCAAGGTGACGATCAAGGCCCCGCCGGCCGACCAGATCGCCAACCCCGAGGACCTCGACTTCGGCGGCGAGAGCCCGCTGGAGCTGATCCCGGACGGCACGCTGGGCAGCATCGTCGGCCGGAAGTGACCCGCGACCGGTAGCTGAGCCGTACCGCGACGGCCCCGCGCTCCCTGGGAGTGCGGGGCCGTTTCGTCGTGTCCGCGGCTTCTGGCATCCCTGCCTTTTACCGAAATTAGTTCGTACACGAACTTTATTCGTCGGAACCCGGCGCTCCCGGTCGATACCGTGACCGAACCGAGATCTTGAAGTTCGGGGGAATCAGATGAACGTGCGCTGGAAGGCCGCCCTGGCCGTAGCCACGATATGCACCGCCACCGCGGCGGCGATGACGAGTGCCGCGGGCCCGGCGACGGCGAAGGACACGGTGACGCCGGGCGATCACATCCTGCCCGGCTGGGCCGTGGATCCCACGGCCCCGGTGGCCGCGCTGCGCAGGCAGTTCGACCAACGCCGCGGGGTACGCGTCGCCGAGGTCATCACCAGCGCGGTCAACGGGGAGCCGGTGGCGCGGGTGCGCACCGACACCGCCGTGGACTTCGAGGAGTCCGGGCCGGTCGCGACGAGGGTGTCCATCACCGCGAACACCTCGGGTGCGAGCGTGCGCATGGAACCGGAGTCGGCCTGGCCGCTCATCACCGACGACGCCTACTACCCGGGCTACACCGGCAACCCGGCCTACCCGGCCTACCCGGGCCCCGTCGCGCCGCGCCTGGCCGCCGGGACCCCCACCTCCGCGGGGCCGGTGCACCTGCTGGAGCCCGAGACACTGCGGGCCGTACTGCTCAGCGCCTACACCGGCAGGCAGCCGTCAGAGATCCTGGACGGCACGCCCACCACGGTGATGTCCGGCACGATCAGCATGGGCGAGCTGGGCCGGGTCTCTCCGGGATTCCGCAGCACCCACGCCAACCACGACCCGGACACGGCGGTGAGCTGGCGGCTCTGGCTCGGCCAGGACGACCTGCCCCGGCGGCTCACCACCACCTGGACCAGGCAGGACAACTCGCGCTCCAGGACCACGACGATCAACGACTCGCGGTTCACCGAGTGGGGCAGGCGCGCCGAGCGGGCCGCGAACGAGCCGCGCCGGACGGGGCTCGACCTCGGCTCGGTGGCCGTCAAGCTGCAGGGGCTGCCGGACTTTCTCTCCGGTCTCTTCCGCTGACCGCACCGCGCACCCCGGACAGGGCCGACCGTGGCCCGGTCCGGGGTGTTTCGCGTAGCTCAGAGCTTTTCCATCGGGGCGTAGGCCGCCATCAGCGTCTTTTCGCCCGAGGCCCCGAAGTCCACCTTGACCTTGGCCTTCTCCGCCATGCCGTCCACCGAGACCACCGTGCCCAGGCCGAACTTGTCGTGGGTGACCCGATCGCCGGGCGCGTAACTGGCGACCGGCCGGCCGCCGGTGTCGCGGGAGCGGGCCGCGGGCTCGCGCCGGGTGGTCGCCGCCGACCAGGCGGACTTCTCCGGGTCGGTACGCCAGTCGATCAGGTCGCGCGGCACCTCGGCCACGAACCGCGAGGCCGGGTTGAACGAGGGCGCGCCCCACGAACTGCGCACCGCCGCCCTGGTGAGGTAGAGCCGCTGCTGGGCGCGGGTGATGCCGACGTAGGCCAGCCGGCGCTCCTCCTCCAGCTCCTTGGGCTCGCCGAGCGAGCGGGAGTGCGGGAACACGCCGTCTTCCAGGCCGGTCAGGAAGACCACGGGGAACTCCAGCCCCTTGGCCGTGTGCAGGGTCATCAGCGTCACCACACCGCCCGAGGCGGACTCCGGAGCGCGCTCGCCCGGGGGCACCACGCCCGCGCCGCCGCCGGGGATCTGGTCGGCGTCGGCCACCAGCGAGACCTGCTCAAGGAACTGGACCAGCGTGCCCTCCGGGTCGGCCTCCTCGAACTCGGCGGCCACCGCGATCAGCTCGTCCAGGTTTTCCAGGCGGCTTTCGTCCTGCGGGTCTTCTGAGTTTTCCAGCTCGGCCCGGTAGCCGGTGCTGACCAGCACGTCTTCGGCCAGCGCGGCGGGCGGCACGCCCTCGGCCTTCTCCTGCAGCTCGGTCAGCAGCGCGGTGAACTCCTTGATCGCGTTGAGCGACCGGGTGGCGAGGCCAGGGGCCTCCTCGGCCCGCAGCAGCCCCTCCCAGAACGAGATCCGCTCCCGGGAGGCGAACGCCTCCACCATCGCCTCGGCCCGATCGCCGATGCCGCGCTTGGGCACGTTGATGATCCGGCGCAGCGACACCACGTCGCCGGGGTTGGCCAGCACCCGCAGATAGGCCAGCAGGTCGCGGACCTCCTTGCGCTCGTAGAAGCGCACCCCGCCGACCACCTTGTACGGCAGGCCGGTGCGGATGAAGATCTCCTCGAAGACCCGGGAGGCAGCGTTGGTGCGGTAGAAGACCGCCACCTGGCCGGGCGCGACGCCCTCGTCGTCGGCCAGCTTGTCGACCTCCTGGGCGACGAACATGGCCTCGTCGTGCTCGTTGTCGGCGACATAGCCGACGATCTTGGGCCCGGCGCCCTGGTCGGACCAGAGGTTCTTCGGCTTGCGGCTCTCGTTGCGGGAGATGACGGCGTTGGCGGCGGTCAGGATGTTCTGGGTCGAGCGGTAGTTCTGTTCCAGCATGATCGTCCGGGCGTCGGGGTAGTCGCGCTCGAACTCCATGATGTTGCGGATGGTCGCGCCGCGGAACGCGTAGATCGACTGGTCGGCGTCGCCGACCACGCACAGCTCGGACCGGTCGTCGCCCTCGCGGACCACCTCGCCGTCGGCGGTCGTCACCGCCGTGTGCCCGACCAGCTCCCTGACCAGCGTGTACTGGGCGTGGTTGGTGTCCTGGTACTCGTCGACCATGACGTGCCGGAACCGCCGCCGGTAGTGCTCGGCGACGTCGGGGAACGCCTGGAACAGGTTGACCGTCAGCATGATCAGGTCGTCGAAGTCCATCGCGCCGGCCTCGGTGAGCCGCCGCTGGTAGGCGCGGTACGCCTCGGCGAGGGTCTTCTCCAGGTGCGAACCGGCCCGGTCGGCGGCCGACTCATAGTCGATCAGCTCGTTCTTCAGGTTGCTGACCTGGGCGGAGAACGACCGGGGCGGGTAGCGCTTGGGATCGAGGTCCATCTCCCGGCAGACCATCGCCATCAGGCGCTGGGAGTCGGCCTGGTCGTAGATGGAAAAGCCGCTGGGGAAGCCGAGCCGCTTGGCCTCGCGGCGCAGGATGCGGACGCAAGCGCTGTGGAAGGTCATCACCCACATCGCGGCCGAACGCGGGCCGACCAGCTTGTCGACCCGCTCCTTCATCTCGCGCGCGGCCTTGTTGGTGAAGGTGATCGCGAGGATCTCCGACGGCCGGGCGTCGCGCTCGGCCAGCAGATAGGCGATGCGGTGCGTGAGCACCCTGGTCTTCCCCGAGCCGGCGCCGGCCACGATGAGCAGCGGGGCGCCGTGGTGGATGACGGCCTCCCGCTGCTGCGGGTTGAGGCCGTCGAGCAACGGGTGATCGGCAGAGACTCGGGTGGACACCCCCCTAGGTTATGACCGGGCACCGACAAGTACGGCCACGAAGCCGGAATAGCGTCCACTTTCACGGCGTTGCGCCGGGCAGAGGATCAACGGGGGAAGCCGACCGCTGGAGGCCGCTCAGTGCTGCGCGACGATGAGATCACCAGGGTGCTCACCGTGATGGCCCACCCCGACGACATCGACTTCTCCGCGGCAGGGACGATCGCCACGCTGGTGGACCGCGGGGTCGAGGTGATCTACTGCCTGGCCACCGACGGCGACGCGGGCGGCTTCGACCGGGAGCTGGACAACGGCGGCATGGGGGCGCTGCGCCGGGCCGAGCAGACCGCCGCGGCCAAGGCCGTCGGGGTGACCGACCTGCGCTTCCTCGGCTACTCGGACGGCACGGTCGAGGCCGGTCTGGGCCTGCGCCGCGACATCGCCCGGGTGATCCGCCAGGTGCGGCCCGACCTCGTCATCACCCACAGCCCCGAGCGCAACTACGTCGCCATCGCGCCCAGCCACCCCGACCACCGGGCGGTCGGCTCGTCCGCGCTCGACGCGGTCTACCCGGACGCGCGCAACCCCTACACATTCCCCGAGCTGCTGTCCGAAGAAGGCCTTTCCGCCTGGACGGTCCGCGAGGTGTGGCTGGTCGGGGGGCCCACCCCCGACCACTTCGTGGACATCACCGCCACGATCGACCGCAAGCTCGCCGCCCTTCAGGCGCACGCGAGCCAGGTCTCCCACCTGGACACCTTCGCCGACTTCGTGCGGCAGCGCTTCGCCGAGACGGCCGAGCGCGCGGGACTGGGCCCCGGCGCCTACGCCGAGGCGTTCCAGCGGGTCTCCACCGACTGACGCCCGGCGCACGCCGTGCCCGGCTCGGCCGGACGGCGCCTGCCGTCGATCGGGCGGCGGCGTACGTCCACCGGCTGGCCGGCGCGTTCGGCCACCAGCCGCAGCGCCGCCTCCACGGTCTCCTTCATGGTCCGTGTGCCGAGCTGGCGCTGCGCCGACTCCAGTAGTTCCTTGTCCACGTCGATGACGGTACGCACGTTGACCCCCACCTCCCGACCCTCCCCCTGCCACCCCCCGGCCTCCACGCGGAGAAGGTAACGACAACGAGGGCGGTCCGGGGACGGCCCGCGCCCGCCGCCGATCCAGGTGACAAGAATCCACCCTGCCGGAGGGGGGAACCTCAACCGCGGGGTTGAGAATCGTTATCGGGCAGGTTGGCGGCCAGCCTGGCGAAGGCGTAGCCGAGCGAGTTGGTGGCGGTGTGGAACAGGGAGGGGGCCAGCAGGCCGTTCCTGCGGCGCAGCTCGCAGTAGACCACCCCGGCGACGCCGGTGGCGACCACGCTGCCGACGACCACGCGGGCGGTGTCCAGGTGCTTCTTCCACGGCCGCGGCGGCGGGGCCTCCTCCGGGTGGCGGATCTCCTCGACGATCTCCTCGATCGTCTCCTCGATGCCCTCGCCGGAGGCCAGGCGGCCCAGCGCCGGGTTGGCCTCGGCCATGTCGATCGCGGGCAGGATGTGCCACAGGCCGAACAGGGCGGAGGACACGGCGGTGGCGGTCGCGGCCCCGCGGGTGCGGGCGAGCGTGCCGTACACGACGCCGCGGAACCCGACCTCCTCCAGCAGCACCGTGCCCACCGGCACCTGGAGCAGGGCCTCCTCCAGCGCCCGCGCCCTGGTCAGGCCGAGCGCCCGGTCGTCGCGGAAGAACCTGCGGGTCGCGGGCAGGGCCACCCCCGCCGTGTACGCCACGACGACACCTGCCGCCAGCGCGCCACCGACGGCGGCCCCGCGCCTGCCGCGGTGAAAGCCCAGATCCTCCCAGCTCGCCCCGGATCTTCTGGCCATAGCGACGAGCAGGGCGGTGGCCGCGGCCGAGGTGAGCGGCCCCAGGCGGGGCGCGATCCGGTTGTTCAGCACGTTGGCGGCCACCAGGACGGCGACCTGCTTTGGCAATGTCACACGTGGCACGCTACGGCACAAACACCCCTAACGGCTCAACTGGCCGCGGGCCGCCGCCAGTTCGCCGGGAAGCGCGAACGGCGCCGTTCCTGCGGCGTCATCCCGCCCCAGATGCCCTCGCGCTCACCCGCGCGCAGCGCATAGGCGCGGCACTCGGCCATCACCGGGCAGCGTCCGCACACCGCCTTGGCCCGCGTCTCCTGGTCGGGGGACGGCACGGGTGGGAAGAACAGCTCAGGGTCGCTCGACCGGCACGCCCCGCGCCGCGCCCAGCCGATCTCCGCGGACGCCTCCCGCATAACGCCTCCCCGATGTCTCCAGCGTCACGTTTCGACCCTAGGCCCGCGCGCGGGCGGGTCACATCCCCCGAAAGGCGGAGCCGGGTGTCAGCGTCCGGATGTACGCAGGGGGCCGCGGTCAGCAGGAATCGACACCCTGGTTGTAGCCGCCGGTGAACGCCTGCTGGCGCTGCCCCGCCGTACCGTGCGCGTCGGGACGCCACCAGGCGTCGGACGGATCGCCCGCGTTGGCCAGGTTGATCAGCAGTTCCTCCTCGTCGCCCTCCTCGGCGTTGAGGGCGCCCGCCGAGACCAGCGTGCCGAGCGCGCCGCCGGCGTAGCAGTCGGCCTGTAGCTCGCGTTCGACGTTGAGCCGGAAGTCGTTCATCGTCTGGGCCTGAACGGCGTGCCCGATCTCGTGCAGGATGATCAGGTAGATCGAGGCGTCGCCGAGCCGGTCGTTCATCTCCCGCATCCACCGCTCGTCGAAGGCCACGAAATGGCCCTGGGGGCAGTAGAAGGCGTTGTTGGGCAGCGCGGGCTCGCCCCCGCACGCCGGGCCTTTCAGCGGCTGGTAGGCGATGAAGTCGCGCAGCGGCTCATAGCGCAGGCCGCCGGACTCGAACCGCCGCCGCCAGAAGTCCTCGCCCAGGCTCCTGGCCAGCTCGACATCGCTCTCGAAGGTCTCGCCGCCCACGTCGCTCTGCGACGCGGCCGGTGTGGCGCTCTGCGAGCGCCCGTCCGTCCCTTCGGCCGCGGGGTCGCGTGACGGGCCGCCGCCGCACCCCGCCATCAACACGACCAGCGCCGCCACGGCCGGGAGGAGTCTGCTTCGCACGGCCCCATCGTGACCCATCGCGCCCCGTCAGACGAGACGGCGTGCGGTGGCCCAGCGGGACAGCTCGTGCCGGTTGGAGAGCTGGAGCTTGCGCAGCACCGAGGAGACGTGCGTCTCGACCGTCTTGACCGAGATGAACAGCTCCTTGGCGATCTCCTTGTAGGCGTAGCCGCGCGCGATCAGCCGCAGCACCTCGCGCTCGCGCTGGGTCAGCGAGTCGAGTTCGGGGTCGATCGAGGGGGCCTCGCTGGAGGCGAACGCGTCCAGGACGAAACCCGCCAGCCGGGGCGAGAAGACCGCGTCGCCCTCGGCCACGCGCTTGATGGCGTCGGTCAGCTCCCGGCCGCTGATGGTCTTGGTGACATAGCCGCGCGCGCCGCCCCTGATGACCCCGATGACGTCTTCGGCCGCGTCGGAGACCGACAGGGCCAGGAAGCGCACCGAGGAGCCCGAGCCGAGGACCCGGCGCAGCACCTCCTGCCCGCCGCCGCCCGGCATGTGGACGTCCAGCAGCACGACGTCGGGCTCCAGCTCGGCGATCCTGGCCACCGCGGTGTCGACGTCCTCGGCCTCTCCGACGACCTCGATGCCGTCACCCAGCTCCGCACGTACCCCCGACCGGAAGAGCCGGTGGTCGTCCACGATCAGGACCCTGGTACTCACGAGTTCTCCACCTTCATGGTCAGCATGACTTCTGTGCCTTCCCCGGGCGCGGTGCGTATGCGCGCGGACCCGCCGTTGCGCTCCATCCGGCCGATGATCGACTGCCGGATGCCCATCCGGTCCTCGGGCACCGCGTCCATGTCGAAGCCCTTGCCCCGGTCGCGCACGAAGATCGTCACCTCTTCCGGCTCCACCTCGGCGTACACGGACACCACCGCCGATCCAGAGTATTTCGCCGCGTTGACCATAGCCTGCCGGGCGGCCTGGACCATGGCCGAGAAGCGGGCGTCGAGGTCGCGGTCACCGACGCAGACGATCTCGATCGGTACGCCGTGCGCGTCCTCCTCCTCGGCCGCGACCCGGCGGACGGCGGCGGCGATCGTCGCATCGGCGTCCTGTTTGGGCTGGTAGAGCCAGTTGCGCAGCTCGCGCTCCTGGGAGCGGGCCAGGCGCTGGACCTCGCGGGAGTCGTGCGCGTTGCGCTGGATCAGGGTCAGGGTGTGCAGCACCGAGTCGTGGACGTGCGCGGCGAACTCGGCGCGCTCCTCCTGCCTGATCCGCTCGCGGCGTTCGAGCTGGAGCTCCTTCCACAGGCCGGCCAGCCAGGGCGCGGCGATCACCGCGAGCCCGCCGACCACCACGGCGGTGAACAGCAGGCCGGGCCGCATCTCGGCGAACTCGCCCTGGACGTACAGGAAGCCGCTGGCCCCGATCACCACCAGGGCCATGCCGATGAGGCTGCGGATGTGATTGTGGCGCACGCCCTTGACCGCGCCGCTCATCCACCGTCTGCGCCGGTCGGGGTCGGCCTGCTGCCACAGGATCAGCGCGCCGATCCCGACCACGGCGATCGGCCAGGTGGCGATCCCGCCGCCGGACGCGCCGGTGAGCCAGCCGAAGGCCATCAGCGCCATGCCGATCGCGGTGAAGGCGGCGATCTGGCTCCAGTCGCGCTGCGGGGGCACCCCCTCGTACGGCCGGCGCGGCGTGAACAGCCACAGCGCGGCGTAGGCCACGATGCCGATGCCGTTGACCACCGTGAGCAGCACGAAGGCCAGCCGGATGACCACCGGATCGAGGTTGAGCTGCTGGGCGATGCCCTTGGCCACGCCCGCGACGAGCTGCCCGTCCACCGGACGCGTCATCCGGTGCTCGGGGGCCTCCCCCGGGGGAGGCGGCGGCGCCACGGGCGGCGCGTCGCGGAGAGTTTTTCGGTCAGCCATATGTCAGCATCGTCACACGTCGCGCGGCATCTCGCATCAGGCATCGCCCTGAGGTCGCCCCTGACCTCCAAAGCGCCGCGTGCCGGGGATCGCGGCCATCGGCGTGTTCCGCGCGACGCACGAGCCTCGGGGATGACTCAGGGGTGTCCCGGATAGTGACGTGCCACGTCGAACCACCACGATGGAGTCATGAGCGATACCGGGAATGACGCGCGCGAGCCTGCTTCGGAGGAGGCCCGTGATCAGCGGCATGCACCGGAACAGGACACTCCGGCCGGCGGGGGTTCCCAGCAGCAGGGCACGACGCGGTCCTCCGATGACGACGGATTCTGGAACGGTGTAGCGCGCAGCCAGGACGGCCGCATCATCACGGGGGTGTGCGCGGGCCTGGGCCGCCGCGCGGGCATCGACCCGGTGCTGTTCAGGGTGGCGGTCACCGCGCTGGTGATCGCCTCCGGCATCGGGATCATGCTCTACATCGCGGCCTTCCTGCTGATGCGCGCCCCGGACGGCGGGCCCGGATACGTCGAGCAGTGGACCAACCGGATCTTCGACGCCGAGACGGTGATGGCGCTGCTCACCGGCGTGTTCGCTCTGGGCCTGATGGTCAACCTGGCCGCCGACGGGATCGGTCCGGGCACGCTCGTGGTGGGCACCCTGTTCGCCATCGCGCTGCTGGCCGCGCACGCCGGGGGGATCGACATCATGGCGCTGCTGCGGTCGGTGCCTGAGCGGGTGGCGGGCCGCCGGGGCGTACGGCACGCGTCCGCGTACGCCCGGCCTCCGGTGTACGGCCCGCCCGTCCCCTACACCGAGCCCTCCCGCCCGCAGACCTCCTACCTGTGGTCCGCCTCGGCCACGGCCCCGCCGCGGCAGGCCCCCGCGCCGCCCCCGCAACCGCCGCCGCGCGCGCCCGAGCCGCAGGACGCGCCGGACAGGTCCATGCCTCCGCATCCGTCGGCGGGCGCGCCCTTCGCGCCGCACGGGCCCTACGCCCAGCAGCCGCCCTACCAGCCGCTGGACCCTCGGCGGCGGGGCGAGCACCCGGGCACGTTCTACCCGCCGGTCCCCGGCCAGGCCCCGCAGGGGCCGCCCACGCCGCCGGAACGCCCCCGCAAGGCGCGCAAGCCGCGCCGCCCGCGGACCTTCCTCGGCACCATCACCGTCTTCGTGTCCGTACTCGTTGGGGGGATCATCATGGCGGGCCATTCAGGCCCCGGGGAGTACGTCGGCATGCACGTGGTCGGCGGCGCGATGCTGATCACGGTCGGCCTGGGGCTGCTGGTGGCCACGTGGTTCGGCCGGGGGGCGGCGCTGGTCGCGGCCGGGACGGTCATGGCGCTGGCCGTGGCCGTCACCGGGTCCGGCACGGACATGCCCAGCTCGTTCGGCGCGCGCCAGTGGCGTCCCACGGACCTGGGCACGGCAGGGCGGGTCTATCAGGTCGATGTCGGCGAGGGCCGGCTCGACCTGCGTGACCTGCGGTTCCCCGCGGGCACGCGCACCGGCTTCACGCTGGAGGTGTCGGTCGGCGAGCTGCGGGTGATCCTGCCGCCCGACGTACGCGTGGTGGTGGACGCGAGAGCCAAGCTGGGCGACATCAAGATCGACCATTCTCTGAAGGGCGGCTCCAACGTGCGGTTCGAGAAGACGCTGGAGCCGGAGATCCAGCCGGAGGGCGAGCCCGCGACGGTGTACCTGGAGATCAGGGCGGGTCTGGGCGATGTGGAGGTGCGCCGTGGGGCCTGAGACGCGTCCGGACGCCGTGGGCGGCCAGGAGCCGCGCCCGCGCCGCAGCCACCGGACCGACTGGATGGCGCTGCTGAGCGGCCTGCTCTTCCTGATGCTCGGCATCGGCTTCGTCTCCGGGAAGCTGACGGACCCGTTCGTGGCCGTCCCGCTGCTGGTGGCCGGGCTGGGCCTGGCCGGGTTCGTCAGCGTGATCGCCCGGGTGATCCGCCGCAGGTAGGCCCGGCCGCCGGGCGGGATTTTGCCATCGGCCCGGCGAAGGGAGCTTGACCGGCGGGAGCAGGGGCGTACGTTCGCAGATGTCGGCTCGTCATCGGCGTGCTGGGAGGACGTATGGCCCGAATCACCGTCAATGTGGACGGAATCCGCTTCGAGGAAGAGGTCGAGCCACGGCTCCTCCTCGTCCATCTCCTGAGAGACCGTCTCGGCAGGACCGGCACCCCCATCGGGTGCGACACGTCCAACTGCGGGGCGTGCACCGTCCTCCTGGACGGCAAGACCGCCAAGAGCTGCGCGGTGCTCGCCGTGCAGGCCGACGGCTGCGACATCGGCACCGTGGAGGGCCTGGCCGACGGGGGCCGCCGGCATCCGGTGCAGGACGCGTTCCACGAAGAGCACGCGCTCCAGTGCGGCTACTGCACACCTGGAATGATCATGGCCGCCATCGACCTGCTGCGCACCGACCCCCACCCTTCCGAGGAGGCGATCCGGGAGGGCCTTGAGGGCAATCTGTGCAGGTGCACGGGCTACCAGAACATCGTGAGAGCGGTACGGCGGGCGGCCGCGGCCATGTCCGCGTCTGTGTCCGTCAACGGTGAGCAGGCCGCCGCGCGGGAGGTGCCGGCATGACCACCGCCCCCGAGAAGGCCCCGCCGGAGGCCGGGCACGAAGAGGTCGGCAGGGCCAGGCGGCGCAAGGAGGACGCGCGGCTGGTCACCGGGCGCACCCAGTGGACCGACAACATCCAGCTCCCCGGCACGCTGCACGTCGCGTTCCTGCGCAGCCCGCTGGCGCACGCCCGCGTCCTGCGGGTGGACACCGCCCCGGCCCGCGGCCTGCCCGGCGTGGTCGCCGTCTACAGCGGCGCCGACTTCGCCGGCGAGCAGGGCAGCCTGCCGTGCGCCTGGCCGGTCAGCGACGACCTGGTGGTGCCCGACCACCCGCCGATGGCGGTGAGCGAGGTCCGGTACGTCGGGGAGGCGGTCGCGTGCGTGGTGGCCACCGACCGGTACAAGGCGGCCGACGCCCTGGCCGCGATCGAGGTCGACTACGAGCCGCTGCCCGCCGTACTGGACATGAACGACGCGCTCGCCGACGGGGCCGACAAGGTCCACGAGGCCGGGAACAAGGCGTTCACCTGGACCTTCGCCGGGGGCGACATCGACGCGGCGTTCCGCGACGCCCCGGTGGTCATCGACCGGACCTACGTGCAGCAGCGGCTCATCCCGAGCGCCATGGAGCCCCGCGCCGTCGTGGCCACCACCGACGGCGACACCTGCACCCTCTACTCCGCCACCCAGATCCCGCACATCCTGCGGGTCATGCTGGCGCTGACCACCGGCATCCCCGAGCACCGGCTGCGGGTGATCGCCCCCGACGTCGGCGGCGGCTTCGGCTCCAAGCTCCAGGTGACCGCCGAGGAGGTCCTGGTCCTGCTGATGACCCGCAGGCTCGGCCGGCCGGTCAAGTGGACCGAATCCCGCTCGGAGGGCAACCTCACCGTCCACCACGGCCGCGACCAGATCCAGCACGTCAGGCTGGCCGCCGACCGCGACGGCCGGATCCGCGGCCTCGCGGTGGACCTGCTCGCCGACATGGGCGCGTACCTGATGCTGGTCACGCCGGGCGTCCCGCTGCTCGGCGCGTTCATGTACAACGGCATCTACAAGATGGACGCCTACGACTTCCGCTGCACGGGCGTGTTCACCACCAAGATGCCCACCGACGCCTACCGGGGCGCGGGCAGGCCGGAGGCCACGTACGCCATCGAGCGGGTGATGGACGAACTGGCCGCCGAGCTGGACATCGACCCGATCGAGGTGCGCAGGCGCAACTGGATCGCGCACGAGGAGTTCCCCTACACCACGATCGCCGGGCTGACCTACGACTCCGGCCATTACGAGGCCGCCACCGACCGCGCGACCGCCCTGTTCGGCTACGCGGACCTGCGCGCGGAACAGGCCCGCCGCCGCCAGAGCCGCGACCCGGTGCAGCTCGGCATCGGCGTCTCGACCTACACCGAGATGTGCGGGCTGGCCCCCAGCCGCGTCCTGGGCAGCCTCAGATACGGCGCGGGTGGTTGGGAGCACGCCGAGGTCCGCATGCTGCCCACGGGCAAGGTGGAGGTCGTCACGGGGTCCTCAGCGCACGGGCAGGGCCACGAGACGGCGTGGAGCCAGATCGTGGCCGACTCGCTGGGCGTGCCGTTCGAGGACGTCTCGGTACTGCACGGCGACACCGCCGTCGCGCCCAAGGGCATGGACACCTACGGGTCGCGGTCGCTGGCCATCGGCGGCATGGCCGTGCTGCGGGCCTGCGAGAAGGTCAAGGACAAGGCCCGGCGGATCGCCGCGCACCTGCTGGAGGCGTCGGCCGAGGACGTGGAGTACACCGGCGGCTCGGTGCGCGTACGGGGCACGGACGCGGGCCGGACCATCCAGGAGATCGCGCTGGCCGCGTTCACCGCCCACGACCTGCCAGACGGCGTCGAACCGCGGCTCGACGCCCAGGCCACCTTCGACCCGGAGAACTTCTCCTTCCCGCACGGCACCCACCTGTGCGCGGTGGAGGTGGACACCGAGACCGGGATGACCCGCATCCGGTCGTACGTGGCCGTGGACGACGTGGGCAAGGTGGTCAACCCGCTGATCGTCGAAGGTCAGGTGCACGGCGGGCTGGCCCAGGGCATCGGCCAGGCGCTGTTCGAGGAGGCCGTGTACGACGCGGACGGCAACCTGCTGACCACGACGCTGGCCGACTACCTGGTGCCGTCGGCGGCCGACCTGCCCGACTTCGTCACCGACCGGACCGAGACCCCGGCCGTGAGCAACCCGCTCGGCGTCAAGGGCGTCGGCGAGGCCGGGACCATCGCCAGCACGCCCGCCGTGGTCAACGCGATCGTGGACGCGCTGCGCCCGTACGGCGTCGATGACGTGCGGATGCCGTGCTCGCCGGAGCGCGTCTGGCGCGCGCTGAACGGAGGTGCCTCGTGATCCCGCCCGCTTTCGACTACGTGCGTCCGGCCTCGCTCGGGCAGGCGTGCCGGGCGCTCGCCGAGGCCGGTGAGGACGCCAAGGTCCTTTCCGGCGGGCAGTCGCTGATCCCGCTGCTGCGGCTGCGGCTGTCCTACCCGACCGTGCTCGTGGACATCGGCAGGCTGCCCGAGTCGCGGGCGATCCGCGACGAGGACGACCACGTGTTCGTCGGCGCGACGGCCACGCTCGACGAGGTCGTGCGCTCGGCGGTGGTCAACGCGGAGGTCCCGCTGGTGGCGCTGGCCGCGCGTACGGTCGCCGACCCCGCGGTACGCCACCGCGGCACCTTCGGCGGCTCCCTCGCGCACGCCGACCCGGCGGGCGACCTGCCCGCCGTGGCCCTGGCCCTGGACTGCGAGTTCGTGATCGTCTCGGCGCGCGGCGAGCGGACCGTGCCCGCCTCCGCGTTCTTCCAGGACTACCTGGAGACCGCGCTCGCGCCCGACGAGATCCTGGTGGGCGTCAAGGTGCCCAAGCTGGGGTCCGGGTGGGGCTTCCACTACGAGAAGTTCCACCGGACCGCGCAGGCGTGGGCGATCGTGGGCGTGGCCGCCGCGGTACGCCGGGCGGACGGCGGCGTGGCGGAGGCGCGGATCGCGCTGACCAACATGGGCGCGACGCCGCTGCGGGCGGCGGCGGTGGAGGCGGCGCTGCGCGGCGTACCGGCCGACGCCGAGGCGGTGGCAGGGGCCTGCGCGGAGGCCGACGCGGGCACCTCTCCCCCGGCCGACCTGCACGCCCGGCCCGACTACCGCAGGCACCTGGCCAGGGTCCTCACCCGCCGGGCGGTGCTGGCCGCGGCAGGCGCCCGGCCGTAGTGTCGGAAGGGAGAGAGCGAGGAGCGGGTCGATGGCGATGCGGTTCGAGCACGAGTTCACGGTTCCGGTGCCGGTCGAGCGCGCCTGGGAGACGCTCCTCGACGTACGCCGGGCGGCCACCTGCCTGCCCGGCGCGTCCCTGGACTCGGTGGAGGGCGACGAGCTCGCCGGGCGGATGCGGGTGAAGGTCGGGCCGATCACGGTGGCCTACAAGGGCACGGCGGTGCTAGCGGAGGTCGACAAGGACTCCCGCACGGTCACGGTCCGCGCGTCCGGCAAGGAGTCCCAGGGGGCCGGTACGGCGAGCGCCACGGTGGTCGCCCGGCTGACTCCCGGCGACGGCGCCACGACGGTCGCGGTGGAGTCCACGTTCAACGTCACGGGGCGCCCGGCGCAGTTCGGGCGCGGTGTGATGAACGACGTGGGCGCCAAACTGATCGACCGCTTCGCCACCAACCTCGCCGCCCTGCTCGCCGAGCCCGAACCACAGGCGGAGGTCCCGGTCCCCGAACGCCCTGCCGACATCCGCCCGACGGGCACGGCCCGCACCTCCCGCACCCCCGAGGAGGAAGAACTCGACCTCCTCGAAATCGCCGGCACCCCCCTCCTCAGACGCGCCGCCCCGATCGCCGCCGCCCTCCTCGCCCTCGCCACCGCCTTCTGGCTCACCCGCAAACTCCTCCACCGCCGGGCGGGCGGGGCGGGAGTGCGGGAGTAGAACGGGTAGGTAGCGAGCATCCCCCGTGGTGGTCTGTGAGCGGGGGTGGAGATGAGCCAGGCGGTCGCGGAGCGCGGGGGTTCGGGCTGGCCGGGTGTGTTCGGGGTGTTGCAGCGGATCGGCCGGTCGTTGATGCTGCCGATCGCGGTGCTGCCCGCGGCCGGGCTGCTGCTCCGGTTCGGGCAGGACGACATGCTGGGCCGGACCGGCAACGCGCTGCTCGACCGGATCGCGGCGATCTTCGCGGCGGCCGGCGGGGCGCTGTTCGACAACCTGCCCGTGCTGTTCGCGATCGGTGTGGCGATCGGGTTCGCCCGGCGCGCCGACGGATCGACCGCGCTCGCCGCCCTGGTCGGCTACCTGGTCTTCGACCGGGTGACCAAGGTGATGTTCTTCTCCGCCGCGCCCACCACCGCCGTCTATCGCAAGGTCGCGGTCAACGCGCTCGGCCCCGGCGGATACCCCGAGGCCCGGCTCGATCTCGGCGTGCAGAACCCGACCGGGGTCCTCGGCGGGATCCTCATCGGGATCATCGCCGCCCTGCTCTGGCAGCGCTACCACCGGATCAAGCTGCCCGCCTGGCTGGCGTTCTTCGGCGGGCGGCGGTTCGTGCCGATCGTGACCGCCGTGGCGGCGCTCCTGCTCGGCGTGCTCTTCGGCGTGCTGTGGCCGCCCATCGGCGACGGCCTGACCCGCGCGGGCGACTGGCTCGCCGAGCACGGTACCGAGGGCACCGGGATCTACGGCGTCGCCAACCGGCTGCTCATCCCGCTCGGCATGCACCACTTCCTGAACACGATCGTGTGGTTCACGATCCCCGAGTGCACGGCCGGTGTCGAGGGCGCGACACGTACCGCGGCAGGCGACCTGAACTGCTACTTCGCCGGTCAGGAGGGCGCCGGGATCTTCATGACCGGCTTCTTCCCGATCATGATGTTCGGGCTGCCCGCGGCCGCGCTGGCGATGTGGCGGGCCGCCCCGCCCGGCCGCCGGGCCGCGGTCGGCGGGATCATGGCGGGCGCGGGCCTCACGTCCTTCGTTACCGGGATCACCGAGCCGATCGAGTTCGCGTTCATCTTCGTGGCCCCGGTGCTGTTCGTGGTCCACGCGCTGCTGCTGGGGTCGTCGATGGCGCTGATGTCGGCCCTGGACGCCCGGCTCGGGTTCAACTTCTCCGCGGGCGCGATCGACATGCTGCTCAACGCCACCAAGTCCAATACGCGCAATCTGGGAGTGATCCTGATCGCCGGACTGGTGTACTTCGTGCTCTATTACGCGCTTTTCAGCGTACTGATCAAAAAGCTGAACATTCCCACGCCGGGCCGGGAACCCGAGTCCGTTCCGGATGACCGATAAGGCCACTCAGAGGCACCGAAACAGCGCGCAGCCCGCTTGACCACCGATCCAACTTCGCTGCACTTTTGCCGCAAAAGGCGGGCACAAGGGGCCACGGGATGGAATATCCGGTGACCGCGGTATCTGGAGCTCCGACCAAAAACTCTTCTCGTGCGCAGCAGCCGCCGGTGTTTCCCTCCCCCGTCATCACGCAGATTCAGAGTCCTGCGGAGTCCGTTATGCAGCGCCTTATCCATGCCCCCTTCCTGCCCACGTTCAGTCCCTCGCCGGTGCCCGACCCGCCTTACGACGCCACCGCGAGCGCGGCTCCCGACCCCGAACCCGCACCCGTACCCGCACCGGCTCCCGAACCCGCCGCGCGGCAGGTGCCGATGCGCGACTCGTACGTCCGCCCGGTGCCCGCCAACCCCGACGAGCAGCGCATCCGGGCGCTGGGACTGGCGTTCGCCGAGGTACTGGCCGGGCAGCGGCCACCGAAGACGGTCGCCCAGCACGCCACCGACCGGGCGTACGCCGAACTCGTCCGCGCCGGAAAGATCATCGAGGCCGACGGCCCGGTCCGCGTGTCGATCCCGCACGTCTCCCGCACGAACGCCTCGGTACTGGAGATATGCCTGCTCGTGCACTGCGGCAGCCGCTCCCGCGTGCTCGCCATGCGCCTGGAACGCCGCGGCGCCCACTGGCGCTGCACCGAGTTCGAGACCACCCCCTGACGCCAGGAAACAGCGAGATCCCGGCCCCGCGCGAAGCGGGGACCGGGATCTCAGAGCGACAGGTCAGACGGTCGTGTTGTCCGCGTGCTTGGGGTCGCCGTGGCAGCGCTTGTACTTCTTGCCCGAGCCGCACGGGCAGGGCGCGTTGCGGTTGACGTCGCCGTAGGCGGCGCGCTCCTCCGGCGTGGTGGTGACCCGGGTGTGCTCCACCTCGCCGGTCTCGCCCGGCGCGGTGTACTCCAGCTGGGCCGGCCGGTCCGGGCCGCGCAGCCCGCGGGCGATGATCGAACGGGTCTCGCTGATCGCGGCGTCCTCCTCCGCGTCCTGCTCCTCCTCGACGATCGGGTTGGTCTGGACCTCGACCTCAAGGTTGAACAGGTAGCCGACCGACTCCTCCTTGATGCCGTCGAGCATCGCGGCGAACATGTCGAAGCCCTCGCGCTGGTACTCGACCAGCGGGTCGCGCTGCGCCATCGCACGCAGGCCGATGCCCTCCTGGAGGTAGTCCATCTCGTAGAGGTGCTCGCGCCACTTGCGGTCGAGCACCGAAAGGACGACCCGGCGCTCCAGCTCGCGCATGGCCTCCGAGCCCAGCTCGTCCTCGCGCCGCTGGTAGGCGGCCAGCGCGTCTTCCTTGATCCGCTTGCTGAGGTCGTCGGCGGTCAGCTCCTCGCGGCTGCCGGCCGCCTCGACCAGCGAGTCGATGGTCACCGACACCGGGTACAGCTCGCCGAACGCCTTCCAGAGCTTGTCGAGGTCCCATTCCTCGGCGAAGCCCTCGCCGGTGGCGGCCGTGACGTAGTCGTCGATGACGGCGCCGATGAACTCGTGCACCTGCGTGTGCAGGTCGGCGCCCTCAAGGACCCGGCGGCGCTCGGCGTAGATCACCTTGCGCTGGCGGTTCATGACCTCGTCGTACTTGAGGACGTTCTTGCGGGTCTCGAAGTTCTGCTGCTCGACCTGGTTCTGGGCCGAGGCGATGGCCTTGGAGACCATGCCGGACTCGATCGGCACGTCGTCCGGGATGTTGAGCCGGGTCATGATCGTCTCGACCCTGGCGGCGTTGAACAGCCGCATCAGGTCATCGCCCAGCGACAGGTAGAACCGGGACTCGCCGGGGTCGCCCTGCCGGCCGGAACGACCACGGAGCTGGTTGTCGATGCGGCGCGACTCGTGCCGCTCGGTGCCGAGGACGTACAGGCCGCCCAGCGAGGTGACCTCGTCGTGCTCGGCGCGCACGGCCTCCTTGGCCTTCTCCAGTTCCTCCGGCCACGCCTTGTCGTACTCTTCCCGGGTCTCCACCGGGTCCAGGCCGCGGTCGCGCAGCGCCTCCTCGGCGCGGAACTCGGGGTTGCCGCCGAGCATGATGTCGGTGCCGCGGCCGGCCATGTTGGTCGCCACGGTGACGGCGCTCTTGCGCCCGGCCTCGGCGATGATCGCCGCTTCCCTGGCGTGGTTCTTCGCGTTCAGGACCTCGTGCGGTACGCCCTGGCGGCGCAGCGCCTTCGACAGCCGCTCGGACTTCTCCACCGACGTGGTGCCGACCAGGACCGGCTGGCCCTGGGAGTAGCGCTCCTTGATGTCGTCCACCACGGCGTCGAACTTGGCGTCTTCGGTCTTGTAGACCACGTCGGCCTGGTCCTTGCGGATCATCGGCTTGTTGGTCGGGATCGTGACGACGCCCAGCTTGTAGGTCTGGTGGAACTCGTTGGCCTCGGTCGCCGCGGTACCGGTCATGCCGGCCAGCTTCTTGTAGAGGCGGAAGTAGTTCTGGAGCGTGACGGTGGCGAGGGTCTGGTTCTCGTCCTTGATCCGGACGCCTTCCTTGGCCTCGATCGCCTGGTGCATGCCCTCGTTGTAGCGCCGGCCGTGCAGGACGCGGCCGGTGAACTCATCGACGATCAGGACCTCGCCCTCGACGACGATGTAGTCCTTGTCGCGCTTGTACAGCTCCTTGGCCTTGAGCGCGTTGTTGAGGAAGCCGACCAGGTGGGTGTGCTCGGGCTTGTAGAGGTTGTCGATGCCGAGCCAGTCCTCGACCTTCTCCACGCCGGACTCGAAGATGCCGACCGTGCGCTTCTTCTCGTCGACGACGTAGTCGCCGGTCTGCTCCTGGCCGTCCTTGCCCTCGGTGCCGCGGCGCAGCCGCGGGGCGATCTTGGCGAACTCCTGGTACCACTTGCCGGACTGCTCGCCGGGGCCGGAGATGATCAGCGGGGTCCGGGCCTCGTCGATCAGGATGGAGTCGACCTCGTCGACGATGGCGAAGTGGTGGCCGCGCTGGACGCACTCCTCCAGCGACCACGCCATGTTGTCGCGCAGGTAGTCGAAGCCGAACTCGTTGTTGGTGCCGTAGGTGATGTCCGCGTTGTACTGCTTGCGGCGCTCGTCGGGGGGCATGTTCGCCAGGATCACGCCGACTTCGAGGCCGAGGAAGCGGTGCACCCGGCCCATGGTGTCGGCGTCGCGCTTGGCCAGGTAGTCGTTGACGGTGACGACGTGCACGCCCTCGCCGGTCAGCGCGTTGAGGTAGGCGGGCAGCGTACAGGTCAGGGTCTTGCCCTCACCGGTGCGCATCTCGGAGATGTTGCCCATGTGCAGCGCGCCGCCGCCCATCAACTGGACGTCGAAGTGCCGCTGGCTCAGCACCCTCCGGGCGGCCTCACGGACCGTGGCGAACGCCTCGGGCAGCAGGTCGTCGAGCGACTCACCGCCGGCGTATCGCTGCTTGTACTCATCGGTCAGCGCGCGAAGCTCGGCGTCCGACAGGTTTCTGAAGTCGTCCTCGATCGAGTTGACCTGGTCGGCGAGCCGCTTCAGCTTGCGCAGGGTCTTGCCTTCGCCAGCGCGAAGGATCTTGTCGAGAATAGCAGCCACTTTGTGTAAAGCTCCTCGCAGGTCTACCCCGGCCGGGCTGACGAGTCATACTTCCCCGTTGCCATCGTAGGCGCTTCGGCCACTGGACACAGCCAACGGCGAAAACGCCCCGTGTGCCGGGAAAGTTCCGCGGCCCGGCGTGCCAGGTGAATGGGCACGTAAGCGCGGTGACCCGATCCGGCGCGGACCGCCCCATGCGTATGGGCCGCGCCTTCGGGTATGCCGAAGTGGACCGCGCTTCGCCACGGGGTCGCGCGGCGGGCGCTTTCCGAGCGAAGGCATTTTCCGCGCGCATCGTCGGGCTCATCGTGCCGGCTTCAATGTGTCGGCCATCGTGTCGCTCACGGTGTCCTCGTGGCGAGGATACGGCATCCGGTACGGCGGACGGCGCACCGCCGCGCCATGCGCCGCCCGCCGTACCGGCCCGGGGGGACAGCACGAGGAAGGGGAACCATGGCACGCTCCGGACACCAAAAGCCCGATATCCACGTACCCGAGACCCACGGCACCGAGGGAACGGTCACCGAGGCCCTGGAGCACGGCAGCCACGCCGGCCGCGCCTCGTCCTGGGCGGCGGTCTCGGTGATGCTGCTCGGCTTCCTGACCGGCGGCATCGCCCTGTGCGTCGGCCCGAACTGGCTCTTCTTCTGGATCGGCGCGGGCCTCATCGCCGTCGGCGGCATCCTGGCCCTGGCCTTCGACATCTTCTCCGACGTGATCGTCGACGCCCCCCGCGTCATCTCCGCCGCCGAACACCACTCCCCCTTCGAACGCCAATAGCCCTGTACCGCCCTCGGCCGGGACGTCGCACCCGACACCGGCGTAGTGGTTTTGTCGGTGGCCGGCGCTAGCATCGCCCGCATGCTGACCTCCCTGACCCCCGATGAGGCACGCCGGGTCATTCTCCGCGCGCAGGGGCTGCTCGGAGCCGGGGCGCGACGCGGTGGAGTGCCCGCCGTGCTGCGCAGGCTCGGCGCCGTCCAGCTCGACACGATCTCGGTGCTGGCCCGCTCGCACGAGCTGATCGCCTACGCCCGGCTCGGGCCGGTCGCCAGGGAGAAGGTCGAGGCGGCCTACTGGGGCGGCGACGCGTTCGAGTACTGGTGCCACGCGGCGTGCATCCTGCCCCTCGACCAGTGGCCGCTCTACGCGTTCCGCCGCCGGGCCTTCCGGGAGCGCGAGTTCCGCTGGCACAAGGTGCCGTCCGGCGTGGACAAGGTCCTCGACCGGGTCCGCGCGGACGGCCCGCTGACCACCACCGACCTCGGCGGCGCGAAGAACGGCGGCCCGTGGTGGGACTGGTCGGACGTCAAGATCGCGGTGGAGTGGCTGCTGGACATCGGCGAGGTCGTGTGCACCCGGCGCGTGGGCTGGCGCAGGGTCTACGATGTCGCCGAGCGCGCGGTGCCCGCCCCGCTGCTGGCCACCGAGCCGACCGACGAGGAGTGCATCGCGCGACTGGCTCGTACGGCGGGCGCGGCCCTCGGCATCGCGACCCGCGCCGACCTGATCGACTTCCTGCGCCTCAGGGGCCCGCACGCGGCCATCCTGGACGAGGCGCTGCACAACGGCGCCACCAACCTGGTCCCGGTCCACGTCGCGGGCTGGCCCGCCACCCGCGCCCGCCGCACCGCCTCCCCGGGACAAACCGCCTCCACGGGACAAGCGGCACCCAACGCCTGGGCCGATCCCACCGCCCTTGCGTCCGAGCCACGCGGGCGTCACCGCACCACGTTGCTGTCGCCCTTCGACTCCCTGATCTGGGACCGCGCCCGCACCGAGCGGGTCTTCGGCTTCAACCACCGCCTTGAGGCGTACGTCCCCAAGGACAAGCGGGTGCACGGCTACTTCACGATGCCGGTCCTGGCCGGAGGCCGCCTCATCGGCCGCGTCGACCCCGCCCGCGAAGGCTCCACCCTGGTCGCCCGCCACGTCTCCTTCGAGCCCGCCACCACGGCCCGCCCCCACCTCGACGCCATGATGGACGCCCTGCACTCAGCGGCCGAATGGGTCGGCTGCACCAACGTCCACATCGAACGCATCACCCCTTCCACCATCCGCTTCCCCTGCCCCCCGGGCGGTGTCCAGACAGGTGAACCTTCTTCAACCGGTCACTTGGACCAGGTCAGGGACGTCTCCATCGGGCTCGGGCCGGGCCTGATGCCGCGGCAGGACGCCTGGTCAAGCGGATACGGCATCTCGCATACCGCCTCTGACCTGGGAGCCTGAGGTTGAAAAAGGTTCAGTGGTCATCTGACGGGACGCAGTCCAGGTGGAGCCCGTGGGGACCGCCGCCGCTCAGTGGGGAGCCATAGTAGGCCTTGCGGGGCGGAGTACGGGCGAGTGCCGGAGCTGCGCGAACGTCTGCTGATGGCATCCCGCCGAATGACGTGAACGGGAACGTTCAAACCGGAAATCGCACAGGTCGGCCACTACGGGTGCGGGGCGGTCCCACCGCTCCGCGGGACGCGATCCCCCGTGCTCACCGACCCCCGCTTCGGCGCTGTCCCACCGAGGCCGAGCACACCCGCGACCCGGTCAGACCACACAAAGCCGGTGGGCTCCGCACCCCTCGGGCCGGGATCGTGACGCCGAGGCCGAGCACACCCGCGACTCGGTCGAGCCACGCAAGGCCGGTGGGCTCCGCACCCATCGGGCCGGGATCGTGACCACCATCGGTCACGCCGTCTCGCCGCCGGAGATCGGCCAAGGCCCGGAGGCAGGGCGTGTAGCCCGCTTGCGCGTTGTAGTGGATCACCACCGAATTCCCGGCCGCCGCCCCTCTGAAGCAGGGACTGGGACTTGGCGGTGGCGGTGCGTGATCCGTACTACGGCGGCAGTGCGCAGCGGATCAGGCACGCCGGCGCCCTGCCACCGGCGGCGGGGCGGACGGTGGAGCGTCCGCCCCGGTCTGGGGTTCTTCCGTGGGGTACCGGTGAGTTCCCGTGGGGAAGTGGTCAGGTGATCTCTAACATGCGCTCTCGCACGGCGTACACCACCGCTTCCATCCTGGAGTGGAGCTGGAGCTTGTCCAGGATGTTGCGGACGTGGTTCTTCACCGTGTTCTCTGAGATGAACAACTGCTTGGCGATCTCCCGGTTGTTCATGCCCTTGGCCACCAGCCGGAGCACCTCCATCTCCCGGTCGGTGAGTCTCGGCACCGGGAGCTGGGGCGGGCGTTCGGCCTCCTTGCGGCTCATGCTCGCGAACTCGCTGATCAGTTTCGCGGCCATGGCCGGGTTGATCAATGACTGTCCTTCGTGCACGCCGCGCACCGCGTCGGGCACCTCGTCGAGCTGGACGTCCTTGAGCAGGTAGCCGGTCGCGCCCGCCTTGATGGCCTCGAAGAGGTCTTCCTCCTCGTCGCTCACCGTCAGCATGATGATGCGCGTGCTCGGCACCGACTCCTTGATGCCCCTGGTCGCCTCGATGCCGCTCAGCTTCGGCATCCGGACGTCCATCAGGGCCACGTCGGGCATGAGGCGGTCGGCGAGCTCGACCGCCTCCTGCCCGTCGCTCGCCTCTCCGACCACCTCGATGTCCGCCTCGGCGGAAAGGGCCAGCTCCAGGCTGCGGCGGATCAGCGCGTGATCGTCGACGATCAGCACGCGGATGGGCTCGTCGCCGCCGCCACGCCGGCCCGTCTCACCGGACCCGCTCTCAGGCCCGCTCTCAGGCCCTGTCACAGGACCTCCTTCACCGGCCTCGCGCACTCGGCGTCCCTCTCCTGGCACGGGACGCCGCACCTCGTGGCTCGCTCGCTCACAACTCCTCCTCGCCGTGGGGTTAGAGCCTCTGATCCGCCATGATTACACGGGTTCCGGTCATCGGGATGGTCGAAAGGATCTTCATCGGCCCGCTGTCATGCCTCCACCAGGCGGAGGACGCCGTAGTCGTATCCGCGGCGGCGGTAGACGACGCTCGGGTGGCCGCTCTCCTTGTCGCGGAACAGATAGAAGTCGTGCCCGACGAGCTCCATCTCCAGCAGCGCCTGGTCGATGGTGATCGGATCGGCGCGGTGGAACTTCTCCCTGACCACCAGCGGTCCGTCACCATCCATCTCGATCGGCACGATGGGCTCCTCATAGCCGCCGGCTGTGGTCGTGGACGTGCTCGCCGCCGCTTCCGGCCCGGGTCGCGCGGCCGTCGCCTCCTGCGCGGCCGGTGCGGCCTGCGTCATTTCGGCCGCGAGGTCGGGCGCGCCCGGGTAGGCCGGGGCGCCGGAGGTGATCTCCGCGATGGACGGGGGGACTCGGTTGCCGTGATGGACCTTTCGCCGGTCGGCGATCCGCCGCAACCTGTTCTCCAGCTTGTCGAGCGCCAGATCGAGGGCCGCGAACCGGTCGTCGGCCGACGCCTCGGCACGCACCGCCGGGCCGCGCGAATGGATCGTGAGCTCCACACGCTCCCGTTGGTCGCTGAGGCGCGGATTGCGCTCTTTCGACACCTCTACATCGACTCGGATGAGCTTGCTGTCCAAACGCTCGATCTTGGCCAGCTTGACGGTCGCATGGTCGCGGAAACGGTCACTCACTCCGGTGTGCCGTCCCTTGACGATGACGTCCATGCAACAGCCCCCCTTCGTCTCTCGACAGCGAACCCGGACGAACGCCGGGTGGTCTTTCGGCGGACACGCAGATGACTCCTCCTTCACCTCGCCTTGGAGTCGTCACAGTCGCTTCATTGCCTGGCAGCGCGCCTGTTAACCGGAATTTTGGTCGGCACCCGTCCGGCCGACCTGGTCTTCGTCCCCACATCCGCCTGCTGAGGGTCTCGCAGCTCCATGCCACTACTGCCCTTCTCCTCTGACGGGGGGCATCGGACCCCCCGGGAGGGCAGGACTTACCTCTAAGCCGCACCGTGATCGATCGACGAAAAGTCGTCTTACGTGGACCGTTTAGCCTGCGGCTGGCATCGGCTAGCGGAGCCGGGAGCCCCGGCTCTGCGCAACCACGGACCCGAACGGGTGCCATGTTCCGAACGCTATCCGGAACCTGCCCGAATGTCAGCCGCGGGATCTACCGGTTGATCACTGCGCGTGAGTTTCGGGAGGGTGGGGCACGCCGGGAGGCGCCCATGTTCGTGGGCGGGCCCGGCGACGCGAAACCCTCTCGCATCCGTTGAGCAGCGCGGGTGAGGCGATGGGGATAGGGAGATGTGGCTAAAAGGTAAGGGGCGTAGCATGTGATGCTTCTCACGCTAAGTGACCATGGAATTTCGGTCTCTCCGGCGTGTCGGCTTGGCGTCGTCACCTGGGGCTCCTGTGGGTCGAGTGGCTTGCGGACGGGCCGAAATCCTCGGCCCGGGGTAAGGGGTGCCTTCTCGGGGTGGCGGCGAGGGTCACCGCGAGGGGGACGCGCAGACCGGCGGCCCGGAGGGTGAGCGCGGCCTCGGCCAGCGTGGCGCCGGTGGTCACCACGTCGTCGAGGAGCACCGCGACCCCGGAGGGCGGCCAGGCACGGGGCACGGCGCCGCCGCGCGCCCGATGTACGCGAAAGGCCTCCGACAGGTTGGCGGCCCGCAGGGACGCGCTCAGCCCTGCCTGGTCGGCCACCCGGCCGCGATGCTCGACCAGTGGGGACAGGACGGCCCGGCGGCCCGCACGGGCCAGAGCCCGGACGGTGAGCGCGGCCAGCCGGCCCACCGGATCATGGCCGCGCCGCCTGCGAGCCGCCCGCAGGCTGGGCACCGGGACGACGCCCACCACCGGCGGGCCTGGCCCGATCACCGCGTCGAGGCCCGCGCCGAGCACCTGCGCCGCGACGGCGGCCAGCGGCCGGGCGAGCGCCGTCCGGCCGCGCTCCTTGTAAGCGATGACCGCCTGCCGCACCGGCCCGGCGTAGTCGGCCGCCGACCAGCACTCCGGCAGCCCGGACGGCACCGGCGACGGCATCCGCCGCCGCGCCCGCCCACGCACCAGCACGGCACACCGCCCGCACAGCACGCCCTGGGCCCACGCCGCCCCATCACCTCCGCCACCGGCCGCGCACACGCCCGCGGGCCACGGCCACCCGGTGCCCGACGCCCCAGTGCCCGACGCCCCGGTGGTCGCAGGGGTGGCGCAGCCGGCGCAGTGGGAGGGAGACAGGAGTTCGAGAGTTTTTCTGAGCATGCCGCCACAATGGCAGCCGCCACCGACAGTTTTCGCTCGGGCACTCTCGGTGAGAGGGTCAGCCGAGAGGCAGAGCGGGCGCGGTCGCCGGGTTCTTCAGGAGGGGCACCCAGGCACCCTTGCTGTCCCAGTACAGGACCTCGCTCTTGCCCTCCTCCGGGTCCATCACGCCCGCGATGATGCGGTCCTCGAAGGCGGTGATGGAGTCGATCCGCGCGTCGGCCTTGAACGGCTCGCTTGTGCCGTCCGTGACCGACACCGCGATGATCTCCTGCCCCGACTTGCTGCTGGTCAGGACGAGCAGCGTGGTCGCGTCCCGCCAGGCGATGTCCACGATCTTCTGGCCGTCCGCGGCGGTGGCGAGCGTCTGGAGGTTGACGATCTGGGTGCCGCTGGCCTGCACCATGATGATGCCGACCTTGACATGGACGCCCGCCTGGTCCTCGACCACCGCGGCGACGCGCACGCCGTCCCTGGCCACCCGCAGGTTCTGCACGCCGACGGTCTCCAGGCCCGCCGCGGCCACGCGGGTCTGCTGGGTGCCGTCGTGCCGGTACACCCGGGAGGAGCGCTCGCCGACGCGGTCCACGGTCCAGACCGTGTCGTAGCGGTCCCACGACGGGGCGGTGAGGTTCTTTCCGGTGATCCAGCGCCGCCACTGGCCGCCCTGGACCAGCGGGGCCACCTCGATCGCGTCGCTGCCCTCGTTGAGCGCGGCGACCGTGCGGCCCTGGGCGGCGACGGCCGGGTCGATGTGCGCCTCGCCGGGCTGGCCCGCCTGGCCGGCCACGGGCGTGAGCTTGCCCTCGGCCCCCACCGTCTGGAGCGCGCCGTCCGCCATGACGTAGGTGTCACGGGCTCCGCCGATCAGCCACGGGTCGAAGTGCCCATAACGGTCATAGCCCACGCGCAGCGGTGTACCGGAACCCGCGTAGAAGGAATCGCCGTTGACCCGGATCTCGACCTCCCAGCGCTCGGTGAGCTGGTTCAGCGTCCAGCCGATCTGCGCCGCCATGGCGTCCACGTCGTCGCCGCCGCCCGAGGAGATCGCGTTGGCCGCCGCCTCGTTGAGATCGACGATGACCGTGTCGTCCTCGGTCCACACGTCACGCAGCCGGGTGCCGGCGGGCAGTGCGTTGCGCACGGCCTCGCGCAGCGTCGCGGTCGGCCCCTTCAGCAGCCGCTTGACGATGCTCTCCGCGAAGTCGATCTTCGGGTCCAGCGGGATGCGCACCTCGTCGACCACCAGGCCGCGCTTGGTGCTGTCCAGGTAGTAGAGCTTGACCTTGCGGTAGCTGCGGCGGATGTCGGCCTCGGTGAGCAGCAGCCCGTGCGGCACTTCGCTGATCCGCCACCCCGCGGGCTCCTTGACCAGCTTGAACTCCTGGATCGGCCCGTTCTGCGGCTCCAGCTCCGCGCTGTACTTGCCCTCGTCGTTGATCGCGCCCACCCGCGTGCCCTGCAGGGTGACCCGGGCCTCCGTGGCGTTCTCCGGGAGGTGCCCGGGCGGCTTGATCTGGCCCTTGTCGTAGACGGTCACGCGGACGTCGGGCCGCCAGGCCCGTGCGGCCTCGCCGGTCAGGTACTGCCTGGCCACGCTCCAGCCGGGATCGTCCACCGCGGCCATCGCCGCCAGGAACCCCTCCAGCACGTGGCCGGGCCCCCACTCGGGGCGCGGCGGCATGGCGATCATGCGCACGTACGGCTTGCGCAGCGGGTCGCCCAGCACGCCCTCCTCGAACTCCGCCGGGCTGCCGGTCGGGATCGTCGCGCAGCCCGCCCCGGAAGCCACGGCCAGCAGCGCGACGCAGCCCGCGATGACCCTCCTGCGCCATCCGCCCGTCACGACACTCCCCCGTCCAGGACCCGATCGCCGGGACCGGCGGTGAGCGCCGGGGTGACGTGGCCGCGCCAGGTGCGCCGCATCTCGATCTCGGGCGGGACCAGCGACAACGGCGAGCCCTTCAGCTCGCTGCCGGCCGCCCGGGGCAGCGACAGCCGGAACTGCGACCCCTCCCCCGGCGAGCCCCACGCCTGGAGCCAGCCGCCGTGCAGCATGGCGTCCTCGCGCGAGATGGCGAGCCCGAGCCCGGTGCCGCCGATGGTCCGCGCCCGTGAGGGGTCGGCCCGCCAGAACCGGTCGAACACCATGTTCTCCTCCCCCGGACGCAGCCCCACGCCATGGTCGCGGACGGCCACCGCCACCGCGTCGCGGTCGGCCCCCACGGTGACCACGATCTCCTTGCCCTCGCCGTGCTCGATGGCGTTGAACAGCAGGTTGCGCAGGATGCGTTCGACCCGGCGGCTGTCGATCTCGGCCATGCACGGCTCGCTGGGCAGCCGCAGGTCGAACCGGGTGCCCTGCTTCTCCCCCAGCGCCTCGGAGTCGGCGACGGCACGCAGCACCACGTTGCGTACGTCCACCGAGTCGATGTCCAGGGTGGCCGCCCCCGCGTCGTACCTGCTGATCTCCAGCAGGTCGGCGAGCATAGACTCGAAGCGTTCGAGCTGGGCCTGCATCAGCTCGGCGGCCCGCGCGGCGGAGGCGTCGAAGCCCTCGCGGGCCTCGTAGAGCAGGTCGGCCGCCATCCGCACGGTGGTGAGCGGGGTGCGCAGCTCGTGCGAGACGTCGGAGACGAACTGCCGCTGGACCTGCGACAGCTCCTCCAGTTGGTGGATCTTGAGCGCCAGGTTGGCGGCCATCTCGTTGAACGAGGTGGCCAGCCGGGCCAGGTCGTCCTCGCCGCGGACCTGGAGGCGTTCTTCCAGGCGTCCGGCGGCCAGGCGTTCGGCGGCCTGGCGGGCCAGCCGGACGGGGGTGACGACCTGGCGGGTGACCAGGGAGGCGATGGCGGCGAGCAGCAGCACGAGGGCGATGCCGACCACGACGAGCGCCTGCCGCACCGACGACAGCAGCTCGGCCTCCTCCGTCAGCGGGAAGAAGTGGAAGATCTCGTAGCCGTTGTCCACCCGGACGCCGATCACCAGTCCGGGCTGGGGCTCTGGGTCGCCGATGTGGTACAGCGAGGACGTGAGCTGCGGGATCGGCTCGTTGGGCTCGGCGTCGCGCAGGTCGTGTTCGAGCTTGGCGGGGATGCTGCGCGGATCGATCTCGTTCGTCGCGCGGTAGGCGCCCGGAATGGTGAGGTTCCGGATGATCACCGTGTACCGGCTGGACTCGCCCGCGCGGTTGGCCAGCGCGAGGGCCGCCCGGTCGATGGGAGGGTCGTCGGCGCTCTGCGGCGGGTCTCCGGAACCGCCCGCGCCCTGTTCGTCGGGGTCCGAGATCTGCTCGTTGAGCTGGCCGACGATCGCGGTGCGGTCGGCGAGGGCGTCCTTGCCCGCCGCGGCGACCCGGCCCTGCACCACCGTGGTGGTGAACTGCTGCATCAGGAAGAACCCGAGGACCGCCACCACCGTCACCGAGATGACGAGGGTGCTGGTGACCACCCGGAGCTGCAGCGACCGCTGCTGGGCGCGGCGGACCCGCCCTGCGAGGCGACGCGCCCTCCTGCGCACGCCGCGCAGGATCTGCATCAGTGTCCTGCGCTTGGGCTTACCTTTCCGCGGGGGCATCTCGGATCCGTCGTCGGGGGAACGTTGCAAGCGGTCGGCGGGGCGGCCGTCAGGCCGGTCCGGCCTTGTAACCCACCCCGCGCACCGTCACCACGATCTCAGGGTGCTCGGGGTCTTTCTCGATTTTCGCGCGTAGCCGCTGGACGTGCACATTGACCAGCCGGGTGTCGGCGGCGTGCCGGTAGCCCCAGACCTGTTCGAGCAGCACCTCGCGGGTGAACACCTGACGCGGCTTACGGGCCAGCGCGACCAGCAGGTCGAACTCCAGCGGCGTGAGGTTGATGGTCTCCTCGCCCCGCTTCACGGAGTGCCCGGCCACGTCGATCGTGATGTCGCCGATCTGCAGGATCTCCGGCGTCGGCTCGTCGGTACGCCGGAGCCTGGCCCGCACCCGCGCGACCAGTTCCTTCGGCTTGAACGGCTTGACGATGTAGTCGTCGGCGCCGGACTCCAGCCCGAGCACGACGTCGATGGTGTCGCTCTTGGCGGTGAGCATCACGATCGGGACACCGGACTCGGCGCGGATCCGCCTGCAAACGTCGATGCCGTCGGCGCCCGGCAGCATCAGATCGAGCAGGACCAGATCGGGCCGGGTGTCGCGGAAGGCGTCAAGCGCCTTGTCCCCGTCAGAGACGAAAGAAGGCTCGAACCCCTCTCCGCGCAACACGATGCCGAGCATCTCGGCAAGAGCGGCGTCGTCATCGACGACCAGCACGCGTCCTTTCATGGCCCCTCTTTGTTCTACGCAGTTTGGGAGTATTCGGGCGAACCCCGACGATCCGTCGAAGGGTACCCTTGTCCAGCGGCCCAGCGGTACAGGGTCGGAAGCCATAGCCACCGGAAGCCGAATTTTAGGCGCATGCGACGTGAACGTGCCTGGATTCCGCCCCCGAGCGCCCTTGAAGCCGCCCAGTGGGGGCCGGACGGCCCTTGCCACACCCAGTCTGCGTTAAGAAAGCGCCTTTCGGCCATCCCTCACGCGCGATCACTCCACGATCATCACATGACGTGGGTCACCGTGCCAGGATTGGGATATGTCTGACGGTCACGGTAACCCGCCCGAGCCGCCACCCAACTGGGCGGCGGATCAGCCCGCCCCTTACCGCGGGCCAGGCGCGACGCCCTGGACCGTCCCGGGTGCACCCCAACCTCCCCCGCCGCCGCCCGGCATGCCGGGCCCGCCCCCTGGTCACGGCGCCCCGCCGCCGCCGTACCCTCCGGGTCCCTACGGCTACCAGCAGACCTACGCGCCCCGGCCAGGGATCATCCCGCTGCGCCCGCTCGGCCTCGGCGAGATCCTGGACGGCACGATCAAGCTGGTCCGCTCCAACCCCAAGGCGGTGCTGGGCCTGTCGGCGATCGCCGCCGCGATCGCCAGCATCCCCGCGGCCATCGGCCAGGCGTTCTTCGCCCGCGGCCTCGAAACGCTGCTGAACACGGGCACGGCGGCGCAGACGGGCGGCATCCTCGGACAGTACGGCGCGACCCTGCTGGCCACGGTCATCTCGTTCGTCGTGACCACCGTGCTCACCGGCATCCTGACGCGCATCCTCGGCCGCGCGGTCTTCGGCGGGAAGATCACGGCGGGTGAGGCGTGGCGGTCGGTCCTCCCGCGGCTGCCCGCGCTGTTCGGCATGACCGTCCTCTCCGGCCTGATCATGCTCGCGCCGCTCGTCCTCATCGTGCCGCTGATGTTCGCGATGGCCGGGGGGACCAGCGACTACGCGACGTTCCTGCTGGCCATGGTGCTCTTCATGCTGCTGTACATCGTGTGGGCGATCTTCATCTACGTGCGTCTCGCGTTCGCCGCACCGGCGGTCGTGCTCGAACGGCGCGGCCCGGTCGACTCCATGCGGCGCTCGTGGCGGCTGGTCAGCGGCGGGTTCTGGCGGACGCTCGGCATCCTGCTGCTCGCGTACCTCATCGTGCTGATCATCAGCTATGTCCTGAACATCCCCTTCGCCACCATCGGTGCCATCGTCGGCTCCACCGGCGGGGGGTCATCCGGATCGATCCTCCTCGCCACCCTGCTCTTCACCATCGGCGGCACGATCGCCGCGATGATCTCCTATCCGATCCAGGCGGGCGTCGCGGGCCTCCTGTACGCCGACCGGCGGATGCGCACCGAGGCGTTCGACCTGGTGCTTCAGACGGCGGCCATCGAACAGCAGCGCCAGGGCCAGGTGCCCGCCTCGGCGGACGACCTGTGGGTCCCCGGCTACGGACAGGACGGGCGCGGGAACGGGCCGGCGGGCGGGCCGCCTTCTTACGGGCAGCCGTGAGCCCCGTCGACGTCGCCCGCGAGGAGGCCGCCGAGCGCGCTGCGCGCGAGCTGGTCTCCGACGGATACCAGCGCGAGCCGTTCATCGACATGATCGTGCGGCACGTCCGGCAGTTCCTCGGCGACCTGGCCGACTCGCTGGGCGGCGACGGCGACACCGTCCCGCTGTCCGCGATCGGCCTGGTCCTGATCCTGGCCGCGCTGGCCGGGCTGCTGGTGTGGAGTTCCAGGCGGGCGACGCGGGCGCGGGCCGCCGCGGCCCCTGAGGGCATCTTCGGCGAGCGGGTGCTGACCGCGGCCGAGCACCGCGCGGCGGCCGAACGGCACGCCGCCGACGGCCGCTACGCCGAAGCCGTCCGCGAGCGCCTGCGGGCCATCGCCAGGGACCTGGAGGAGCGGGCGGTGCTCGACCCGGGGCCCGGCCGTACGGCGGCCGAGCTGGCGGAGGAGGCCGGGCGCGCGCTGCCCGCCTTCGCCACCGGCCTGCGTTCCGCCGCCCGCGTCTTCGACGACGTGACGTACGGGCAGCTCCCCGGCACCGCTGAGGGCTACGCCGGCCTGCGCGACCTCGACGAACGCATCGGCAAGGCCAGGCCCGCGGCGATGGCCTCGGCCTCCGGCTCGCTGGAGCCGCCCCGGTGACCGGCACGTCGACCACCTCCCCGTCTCCCGCCGCCCTGTGGCGACGCTGGCGCGGCGTGCTGGTCGTGGCGCTGCTGATCGCCGGGACCGCCGCGATCGCGCTGCTGATCTCGGGAGAGTCCCGCCAGGGCCGCGAACTCGACCCCGGCGACACCACGCTGACCGGCTCGAAGGGGCTGGCCGAGCTGCTGCGCGAGGCGGGCGTCGAGGTGGTACGCGTCTCCGACGCGACCGCCGCCGAGGCCGTCGCCGACGACGACTCCCTGCTCCTGGTGCCGCACACGGTCAGGCTGCCCCCCGGGCAGTTCGAACGGCTGGCGGCGCTGCCGTCCGACCGGCTGCTGATCGCCCCCGCGACCTACACCCGGTCCGCGCTGGCCCCCGGCGTGCGGTGGACCGCCGACGCGCGGACCCGCTCCCGCGACCCGCACTGCGCGCTGGCCGCGGCGGCCCGGGCGGGCAGCGCCTACACCGGTGGCTTCGCGATGACCGCGCCCGCCGGGGCGACCGGCTGCTACCCCGCCGGCGGCGGGCACACGCTCGTCTCCTACACCTCCGCCGGACGCACGATCACGGTCGCCGGCGACGGCGGGTTCATGACCAACCTGCGGCTCGGCGAGGACGGCAACGCCGCGCTCGCGATGAACCTGGCCGGATCGCACCGCACGCTCATCTGGATGGTCCCGCCCGACGACCCCGACGAACGCGAAGCGCTCGTGTGGGCGGGCGGCAGGACCATCTACGAACTCGTGCCCGCCGGGGTGTACTGGGCGCTGCTGCAACTGGTCATCGCGGTCGCGCTGGTCGCGGCCTGGCGGGCGCGCAGGATCGGCCCCGTGGTCGTCGAGCGGCTGCCCGTGGCCATACGGGCCGCCGAGACCGTTGAGGGCCGTGGCCGCCTCTACAGGGCTCGCAGGGCGCGTGACAGGGCGTCGGCGGCGCTGCGCGCGGGCACGCTGCACCGGCTGGTCGCCCGGCTCGGGCTCACCGCCGACGCGGGCCCCGAGGTCATCGCGGCCGCGCTGGCCGGGCGGACCGGGCAGGATGCCCATCAGGTGAGAAGCGCCCTGTACGGGCCGCCGCCCGCCGACGACGCGGGGCTCGTCGCACTCGCCGCATACCTGGACACTCTGGAGAGGCAGGTTCGAGATACGTGAGCACACCAGACACCGCCGCGGAAGGCGCGCTGTCGGCGCTCGCAGCGCTGCGCGCGGAGGTGGCCAAGGCCGTGGTCGGCCAGGACGCGGTGGTCACCGGCCTGGTCATCGCGCTGCTCTGCCGGGGGCACGTGCTCCTCGAAGGCGTGCCGGGGGTGGCCAAGACGCTGCTGGTACGCGCGCTGTCGGCGGCGCTGTCGCTCGACTTCAAGCGCGTGCAGTTCACCCCCGACCTGATGCCGGGCGACGTCACGGGGTCGCTGGTCTATGACGCGCGCACGGCCGCCTTCGAGTTCCGCCAGGGACCGGTGTTCACCAACCTGCTGCTCGCCGACGAGATCAACCGCACCCCGCCCAAGACACAGGCGGCTCTGCTGGAGGCGATGGAGGAACGGCAGGTCAGCGTGGACGGCCAGGGGCTGGCCCTGCCCGACCCCTTCGTGGTGTGCGCGACCCAGAACCCGGTGGAGTACGAGGGCACCTACCAGCTTCCCGAGGCCCAGCTCGACCGGTTCCTGCTCAAGCTGACCGTGCCGCTCCCGCCCCGCGACCAGGAGATCGCGGTGCTGGAACGCCACGCGCGGGGCTTCGACCCGCGCGACCTGAGCGACATCAAGCCGGTCGCCTCGGCCGCGGACCTGGCGGCCGGACGCGCGGCGGTGTCCCAGGTGCACGTGGCCCCGGAAGTCCTCGCGTACGTGGTGGACCTGGCCCGGGCCACCCGGCAGTCCCCCTCGCTCCAGCTCGGCGTCTCGCCGCGCGGCGCGACCGCCCTGCTGTCGGCCGCGCGAGCCTGGGCCTGGCTGTCCGGCCGGGCGTACGTCACGCCCGACGACGTCAAGGCGCTGGCCCGGCCCACCCTGCGGCACCGCGTCCAGCTCCGCCCGGAGGCCGAGCTGGAGGGCGCCACCGCCGACGGCCTGCTCGACGGCATCCTCGCCTCGGTCCCCGTTCCGCGATGAACACTTCCTCCGAGGGGGGCACGCCGTGGCGCTGACCGGGCGGGCCGGGCTGCTCGCCGTACTGCTGGCGGTGGTCGTCCTGGTCGCGCCCCGCCCCGCGCTCGCCCTGGCCGGGGGGCTGTTGCTGCTGGCCGGGCTGGTGCTCGCCGATCTGGTGCTGGCCGGGGCGGTACGCCCGCTGCGGTTCCGCCGCGACGGCGACCACCTGGTACGGCTGGGCCAGACCGCCCGGGTGGACCTCATCGTGGACAACCCGGGCCGCAGGCGCGTACGCGGGGTACTGCGCGACGCCTGGCCGCCATCGGCCGGGGCCACGCCCCGGCACCTGCCGCTGGACGTCCCCGGCGGCGAGTCCCGGCGGCTCACGCTGACCCTGTCGCCGACCCGCCGCGGCGACCGGGACGCGGTGAAGGTCACCGTACGCGCGCTCGGGCCCCTCGGGATCGCCGCCCGGCAGGGGTCGCACACGGTGCCGTGGACGGTACGCGTGCTGCCGCCGTTCCTCAGCCGCAAGCACCTGCCCGCGCGGCTGGCCCGGCTGCGCGAGCTGGAGGGCGTCCACCCTGCGCTGGTGCGCGGGCAGGGCACCGAGTTCGACTCGCTGCGCGAGTACGTCGTGGGCGACGACGTACGCTCGATCGACTGGCGGGCCACCGCGCGCAGGCACGACGTCGTGGTCCGCACCTGGCGGCCGGAGCGGGACCGCAGGGTACTGATCGTGCTCGACACCGGCCGCACCTCCGCCGGGCGCGTGGGCGCCGCTCCCGTCCCGCTGGCCGGGGCGGTCGCGCGTACCGCGGCCACCGTCCAGGACCTCGGCGGCGACCTCGTCCCGCCGGGGTGGCCGCGGCTGGACTGGTCCATGGACGCCGCCCTCCTGCTGGCCGCGCTCGCCGCCCGCGCGGGCGACCGGGTCGACTTCCTGGCCTACGACCGCGCGGTGCGGGCGTGGGTGTCCGGCGCGGGGCGTACCGAACTGCTGTCGGCGCTGGTCAACGTGATGGCCCCGATCGAGGCCGAGCTCGTGGAGGCCGACGCGGCGGGCATGGTCGCCGCCGTGCTGGCCCGCGCCAAACGCCGCTGCCTGGTCGTGGTGCTGACCGACCTCAACTCCGCATCGCTGGAAGAAGGCCTGCTCCCGGTACTTCCGCAGCTCTCCTCCCGCCACCTGGTCCTGGTCGCCGCCGTCTCCGACCCCCGGGTCGCGGCCATGGCGGCGAGCCGAAGTACGGCCGAACAGGTCTACGACGCCGCCGCGGCCGAACACCTGACCGGCGACCGCCGCGCCATCACCGCCCGCCTCCGCCGCCACGGCGTCGAGGTGGTCGACGCACCCCCCGACGAGATCGCCCCCGCCCTCGCCGACGCCTACCTGGCCCTCAAGGCCACGGGTCGCTTGTAGCTGTGCTTATGGCGCTCGCTGTGTTTATGGCGCTCGCTTCGCTCGCGCAGGGCCCGGGCGCCTTCAAGGTCGCGTCCTCCGCTCCTCGCTCAGTCGCTCGTTCCTCACTCCATCGCTCGTCACTCCGGACACGACCGCGCCCGGGCCGTGCGTGGTTACGGCGGGTGCGTCACTTGGAAGAGCACATGGCGCTCGCTTCGCTCGCGCAGGCCCGCGCGAGCGGAGCGAGCGCAATCAACTCGCAGGGGCATAATCTGGGGCGCGTTCTATGTCGCCTGTTTCCTGGCGGCGGAGGGCTCGTCGGCCGTACACGAACACGTACGCCAGGAAGGCCGCCTCGGCGACCACGCCCACCGCCACCCTGGCCCAGGTGGGCAGGCTGGAGGGCGTCACCAGGGCCTCGATGAGCCCCGACACCAGCAGCACCACGATCA
Source organism: Spongiactinospora rosea (assembly GCF_003315795.1). Lineage (GTDB taxonomy): Bacteria > Actinomycetota > Actinomycetes > Streptosporangiales > Streptosporangiaceae > Spongiactinospora > Spongiactinospora rosea. Next base: position 112,469 of record NZ_QMEY01000016.1, on the reverse strand, counting down.
GCCCGAGCGCCACGCTCATCACCGCGCGCCCCTGTTCCGCCAGCGCCTCGCCGCGTCTGCGCGGACCCGGATCGACCGCGGTCCAGCCGAGCCGCATCCCGGCCCCCGCCGCCAGGAACACCGCGGTCAGCTCCAGCAGGCCGTGCGGGGTGATCAGCCCGAAGAAGATGTCCAGCCTGCCGTGCGCCGCCATCAGGCCCCCTGAGACGCCGAGGTTGGAGGCGGTCATCCAGAGCACCCACGGAATGGGCAGCCCCAAGAAGATGGAGAACGCGATGACCTGCATGGACAGCCACGCGTTATTGACCCAGACCTGGCCGGCGAAGGACGCCGCCGGGTTCTCCGAGTAGTAGTCGGCGAATTCGTGCTCGACCAACTGCTCGATCATCTCGGGCGGTCCGAGCGAAGCCCGTACCTCCGGGTCGCCCGCCACCCAGAACCCGAGCACGGCCGACACGGCGCAGAACCCGACCGCGGTCGCCAGCCACCACCACCGCGCCCGGTAGGCGACCACCGGGAAGGTCACCGTCACGAACCGGGCCAGTTCCCGCCATGCGGGCGTGTGCGCCCCGGTGACGGCGGACCGCGCCCTGGCGACCAGGCTGGACAGCCTGCCGACCAGAACAGCGTCCGTGGATCCTGACCGTACGATCGACAGGTGGGTGGCGACCCGCTGGTAAAGGTCCACCAGCTCGTCCACCTCGCGCCCGGTGAGGGACCCCTTGCGGCGGATCAGGTGCTCCAGCCTGTCCCATGTCCCGCGGTGCGCCATGACGAACGCGTCGATGTCCACGGACCGAGCCTATTCCCGTCCGGACCGCCTGTGGGCGCGAAGGCCGTCCCCTCGTTTCCGGGTTGTCCACAGGGGGCCGGAGCCCGAGGCGGCGGGTTTTCCACAGGGCGGGCGCATTGCCCGGCCGGGGCGCGGGCTGGTCGGTAGGCTTCTTGGCGTGTCCGATGTCGTGACCGGCGAGGCCGTGGTCGTCGAGGTGCGGTTCGCCCAGGTCCCCAGCCGAGCGGTGGCGTTGTTCATCGACGTGGTCGTGCAGGGTGTGCTGCTCTACGCGGTGTTCGCCCTGGTCGGCAATGTCGGCCTGCGCGCCGACCCCGCCCTGTTCGCGGCGCTGTCCATCCTGTTCAGCGCGCTGGTGATCGTGGGCTACCCGGTCATCTTCGAGACGCTGTCACGGGGGCGAAGCCTCGGCAAGCTCGCCATGGGTCTGCGGGTGGTGAGCGACGACGGCGGCCCGGAGCGCTTCCGGCAGGCGCTCTTCCGCGCCCTGGCGGCGGTGCCGGAGATCTGGCTGCTCGCCGGCGCCCCGGCGCTGATCACCTCGCTGATCTCCGAGCGCGGCAAGCGCCTCGGCGACATCTTCGCGGGCACGGTCGTCATCTCCGAGCGCGGGCCGCGCGACCGTTCGCTGCCCGCCGCGATGCCGCCCCAGCTCGCCGCCTGGGCCACCGGGCTGGAGCTTTCCGCCCTCCCCGGCGAGGTCGCGAGCACCGCCAGGCAGTACCTCGTCCGTTTCCACCAGCTCGCCCCGCAGATCCAGCACGAGATGGGGATGCGCATCGCCGCCCAGGTGGCCACTTTCGTCTCGCCGCCCCCGCCCCCCCAGGTCCCGCCGCACGCCTACCTCTCCGCGGTGCTCGCCGAGCGTCACCGCCGCGAGGGCATGCGCCTGGCCCGGCAGCAGTCACAGCACGCCCCGGCTCCCGCGCCCCCGGCGGGGCCACCGGCCGCGCCCGCCTACACCCCGCCCCCCGGTGGGCATGGTGGGCTAGTGGCCGGAAACGGCCACGTCAGCGGCGATCCGGGGCCCACTCCGGGAGGATTCGTCCCGCCTGCCTGAGATTGATGCCACATTCCGGCATAGAGCCCGTAATCACGGGCACGTGTAGTCAAAGCGGGCGATGGGGCATTGCTCGCACTAGGGGGAGTGGGGACCGCCCGCGTATGAGGGAGAGGCTACGCGGGCGGTCCCCGTTTTATCCGGTGTCCCCCTTGATCCGGACCACGGCTCCGAGGTGACTGGCCGGACGGAGCCGCCGCCCGGGGAGATGCCGCCTATGACGAAACCGTGTTTACGGCCATCTGTCGAGATGACAGCGGCGGAGGTTACGGAACCGTTGGGTTGGCGCGATCGCAGGGTGATGCCGATTCCACGGCGATCCGTCACCGGATCACTACGTGTCAGGTCCCGGCGCCACCGTTCCAGGCCCGGTCACCGGCCCTGGAAGGGGCCTGCCGCCAGTCGGGGCGGGCCCGGAGCCCAGGGTCGGAGACCGGGAGGAGTGAGGGTGGGTCAGTCCCAGGGCCAGCCGTGGCCGCGGTCGGGATAGGACTGCTGGGTCTGGACGTTCAGGGTCTGCATCCTGACGCCGTTCGCCTGGTTGGTGCGCTTGTCGTTGATCTTCAGGACGTCGAAGCCCTTGTTGAACTCGCTCCCGTAGATGTAGCCGTTGTAGTAGTACGCGGACCAGTACCCCGCGCTGAACGGCACGGAGAACGGGCCGCGCTCGAAGTAGGCGATCTCCTGGGGCCGGGCCGAGTCGGTGAAGTCCCAGACCGAGATGCCGCCCTGGTACCACGCCTGCACCATGATGTCCTTGCCCCTGACCGGGATCAGTGAGCCGTTGTGCGCGACGCAGTTCTCGGTGTCGGCCTGGTGGCGCGGGATCTTGAAGTAGCTCTTGAAGACCAGCCGGCCGCGGTGGATCTCATAGATCGCGTCCGCGCCGCGGTTGGGACCGGTGGCCTCGTTGCAGGTGGCGCCGCCGCCTCCGCCCAGTTCGTCGGTGAAGACGACCTTGTTGCCGCGGTTGTTGAAGGTCGCCGAGTGCCAGAAGGCGAAGTTCGGGTCGGTGGTCCTGGCCGTGACCCGTGGGTTCTCCGGGTCGGAGATGTCGAACAGCACACCGTCGCCCATGCAGGCGCCCGCCGCGATGCCCTTCTCCGGGTAGGCGGTGATGTCGTGGCAGCCCGTGGTCGGCAGGAGCAGGCCGGGCTGGGTCTCGTTGCCGCCGTCAGGGAAGACGACGGGCGTGCTCACGATGGTCGCTTCGGTCGGCTTGTTCAGCGGGACCTTGATGATCGTGAGCTTGTCGTGCGGCGGCCGGCAGTTCGGGTAGTCGGCAGCCGGAAGGTAGGAGGAGACGTAGATGTAGACGGCCTTGTGCCGCCGGTCCGGGACGAGCGTGTGCGTGTGCGACCCGCAGTCCGTCTCGACGGACTTGATGTACCTCGGGTTGGCCTTGTCGCTGATGTCGAAGATCCGGACGCCCTCCCACGACGAGGCGATCGTCGGGCTCTGGGAGGTGCTGTTGCACGAATCGTCGTTTCTGGACGCGTCCACCGATCCGAACAGCAGGTTGCCGTAGACGGACACGTCCATCTGCGAGCCCGGGCACACGACCGAGCTGACCGCGGCGGGCTTCCTGGGGTTGCGGATGTCGTAGATCGAGAACCCACCATAGTTACCGACATATGCGTAGTTGCCGCTGAAGGCGATGTCGGTGTTGATGGTGTTCGTGATCGGCGTCGGCTTGGGGATGTTCGCGACGTGAGCCACGTTGGGGCTCATCACGATCTCTTCAGGCCCTGGGATCTCCAGGGCTTGTGCGGGCAACGCCGACAGCACGAGTGCCGCCGCCGCGCCGACCGCGGCGACCACCCGACCTGCCAAACCGGCCCTTATGAGGGTGAACACGAAGGACCTCCTTGCTCCCACACACACTGTGTATGTGCACAGAAATACGCAAAGTCTTCCGCAGATCGGGTGGGGCAGCTAGGAGGCAATGTGTCAAGAAAAGTACTTGTCTGCCACCTTTACGAGATGCGATGTATGGGGTTAGAGTGCATGCTCGGCCTGTCATGTGTGGCAATTCGGTCATGTACGTTAAGTCACAATTAACGGCCAGGTGATGGAATGAGGAGGTGACGTGCGCCCCACGTCCTCCCCCGTCGCCGTACTCACCGCGCTCGCCCTGTCAGCCGCACTGACCAGCGCATGCACCGCCGCGCCCGCGACCACCCGGCCCCCGTACACCGCCGCCGGGACGGCCCCGGTGATCGCCCCCGGCGAGCCGGGCGAGCCCGCCAGGACGCTCGCCCCGAATGAGGCGGCGACCGCCGTCCCCGCACCCACGGCGAACGCGGCCGACGTCCGGTTCGTCCGGGACATGGTGATCCACCACCGGCAGGCCATCGACATGAGCCTGCTCGCACCCACCCGGGCGTCCTCGGGCGCGCTGAAGCGCCTGGCCGCCCGGATCGAGGACGTCCAGGGCCCCGAGATCGCCATGATGGCCGGCTGGCTACGCGAGCAGGGCCAGCAGGTACCCGACCATCACACCGCGCACCAGGGCATGCCGGGCATGGCCACCCCCGCACAACTGGAACAGCTGCGGGCGGCCACGGGCACGGCCTTCGACCGGCTCTACATCAGCCTGATGACCGCCCACCACCAGGGCGCGATCACGATGGCCGCCAAGGTCATCGCGGCGGGCGCGCACCCCAAGGTACGCGAGATCGCCGAGGACATCTCCGTCACCCAGACCGCCGAACTGCACCGGATGGCCCGCCTGGCACCGCCCGCCCGAGACTGATCCGGGCCGCCCGGTGGCCGGCCACCGGGAACGCGCAGGGAAAATGGCCACTTTATATCCCACTTTTTGATTAGTGGTCGTCGATTGTGACAGCCATGTCGTGGCCCTTTGCCGAATGTCCATTTGTGGACACATCGAGCTAGTGACGTAGGCGATTCCGCAACGGATGCTGGAACGTGCCACTCCAGGGCATAAGCCGCCGCGACCAGATGTCTTTGTGCATGTCATGCGGTCATCAGAGCATCGGATTCGCCATTTCCAGGAAAGGGAGACAATGGCCGGGATCGAGAACTGGCTTCTCACGGAAGATCCGTCCGCCGAATATCCGCCGTCGCCCGAGCCCCGGGAGACCTGGCCGCTGCCCGGCGGGGTGGCGTGGGTCTACCAGGCGCCCCGGCACAGGGTGCTGACCCGGCCGGTCGTACTGGCCGACGGGTTCTCGCTGGGCCGCAGCAACCGCGACGAGCTGTACCACCGGATGCAGAACCTCGCGTTCCCGTTCATCTCCGAACTGCACAACCGCGACTACGACCTGGTCATCGTCGGGTACGACGAGCGCAGCGCGGCCATCCAGGACAACGCCGAGGCCGCGACGGCCGCCATCTCCCAGGCCGTCACCCAGCGCCAGGGCAGCGCCGACCTGATCGTCGGCGGCTTCAGCATGGGCGGCCTGGTCACCCGTTACGCGCTGGCCAAGATGGAGCACGACGACCTCCTGCACGGCGAGGTGGGCACGTACGTGTCGTTCGACAGCCCGCACCGCGGCGCGTGGATCCCGATCTCGCTGCAGGCGCTGGCGCACATCGCCGAGTCGATCGCGCCGAAGCTGCGCGAGCAGGTCAACAGCCCCGCCGCCCGTCAGCTCCTGGCACTGCACACCGAGACGTTCGTCGCCGACCCCGCCCAGGACCCGCTGCGCCGGCAGTTCCTGGACGACCTGCGCCGGTACGGCGGCTGGCCGCGCCAGCCGATCAAGCTCGGCATCGCCAACGGCGCGGGCAACGGCGTCGGCAACGGCATCCCGCCCGGCGCGCTCACCCTGAGCAGCGAGACCGCGAACCTGGGCCTGCGGCTCTACGCGCAGGACAACACCGACGACTTCGTGGTCGCCGCACTGCGCTTCCTGACCCAGAGCTTCGAGAAGAAGACCAGCGGGCTCGCCCGCGCGGACTCGGCCCCCGGCGGCACGCTGGCCTCCTTCGGCATCGCGGCCGAGTACCTGAAGGAGATCGACCCGGACGTCCAGTGCCCCTACCCCGACGTCAACTTCGTCCCGTCCGTCAGCGCGGTCGCGGTCCGCGACATCCTCACCGACACGGACCTGTACACCGACATCAGCGAACTGTCCACCGACGAGAGCGAGCTGGACCGCTTCATGCTCTCCTCCACCAACACCGAGCACAGCGCGATGACCAAGGAGATCGCCAACTGGTTCTTCGAGCAGATTCCGTAGCCGCGCGGGATCCCCGCCCGGGAGTGGTCAGGGAGGTCCGGCTGGGCCTGATGGCGGGGAAGCCGGTTTCCGAGGCGCCGGGGCGCGGGGCTCGGCGCGGCCGGTGATCCAGCGCAGGAGCCGGAACGCGCGTTCGCTGATCCGGTGCGAGCCGAACAACGCGGCCAGGGCGATGATGACGACCAGCGCCAGGCCGGCGCCGGACACCAGGACGCCAAGGCGGGGATCGGCCAGCCAGGCGGCGGCCGGGGCACCGAGTACGGCCGCGCCGGTACCGGCGACCCGCACCAGACGCGTCGTGGCGGAAGGCGCCGCGCAACTCCGCCGGGAACGTGCCATGAGATCGCCCTTTCCTCTCCGGCCCAGCGCCTGCCCGGTGGGCGGGCATGGTGAGGCCAGGAAAGCGGCGATCGTCCGACCGGCACAGGGATCACGGATGAACCGCGCACAACGCGGACACGCCCAGCGCCTATAGGCGATCTTGGGACAAGACAAGCCGCAAGGGGGCCGCAATTGTTGGCCCCCAACAGCAAATATTGTGGATTTCTGCAAAGAGAAGCCATTGGGAGTGGAGGATAATGGTCTGCCATCCTTGAGGGATGGTGGACCATTTACCACGCCACGCCCCGGCACGTCCTTACCGTCCGGGCGTAGAAGCCGACCCCGGCTCGGTCACCACGAAAGCCGACCTGGCCCGCGAGCTACGCAAACTGCGTATAGCTTCAGGAAAGCCGTCGCTCCGCGAGCTGGGACGGCGAGCCCGGGCCGATCACGGCCTCGAACTGCCCCGCAGCACCGCCGGCAACGCCGAATCCGGCAAGGTCCTCCCTCGCTGGGAGGTGATCCTCGCCTTCGTCCTGGCCTGCGGCATCGGCCCGGCCGGACTGAGACACTGGCAGGCCGCCTGGCAGCGCGCCAGCGCCAGCGGTGACACGCGACTGGAAAGCATGTCCGGCGGTCCGGAATCGGCCCACGACGAGTACATCAGGCGTACGGCCGGACACATGGAGATCATGCCTCCGGCGGCTGCCGCCGAACTGCTCGCGGCCACGGCCCCGGCCCTGGCCGCCGAACTGCTGACGGTCATGAACACGAAGCCGGCCGCCGAACTGCTGACGGCCATCGACCCGTCGCGGGGCGCCGAACTGCTGACGGCCATCGATCCATCGCGGGCCGTCGAGCTACTGAGGGCGATCAACCCGCCGTCGCGGGCCGTCGGCCTGCTGGCGGTCATCACTCCGGCACGGGCCGTCGGCCTGATGGCCGGGATGACACCGAGGCCCGCCACCGCCTTGCTGATAGCGCCGATCATCTGAAGCCGTCCCACGGGCGGGACGTGGCAAGGACTTCCAGTGTGTCTGACCGGCCACGCCTCGATTCCGGCCTTGGTCGGCATCATCGTGATGGCCCCCTTGTGGGGCATCGTCGTACTTCTGCCGGTGGAGACCCGATCATCGGCGGGCCGCTGTTCTCCGGCCGGCTTCCGGCCCTTCGCACCGGACCTTAAGAACTTCTAAGCGGAACCGTAAGTGGTCCCCGGCAATGTGGGGAGTGGCCGGAGGGGATCCGGCAAGCCACCGGAGATCCGGGAGGGACGACCACGATGCAGAGCGCCGAGCAGGAGATGGTCCGCGATCTCGCGGCCGGCCCGGACCAGGTGTACGCGGCCTGGACCCGGCCGGAGCGGTTCGCGCGCTGGTTCGGTCCGCGCATCTTCGCGACACCGGCCGAACGGGTCGTACTGGACGTCCGGCCCGGAGGCGCATGGCAGGCCACGATGCTCGGAGAGGACGGCTTCGAGATCACGATCGGGGGCGTCTACCGTGAGGTGGCAGGGCCGTACCGGCTGGTGTTCACCGCGGGCGACCCGGACGATCCCGGCGACGGGCCGCCGTCCGTGGTCACGCTCACGCTGGAGGAACACGCGGGCGGCACGCGGATGCGCGTCCACCTGAACGCCGCCGCCGGCGACGGCCGGGAACGCGCGGAACAGACACGGGAAGGCTGGCTCGAACTGATCGACCGGCTCGCCGAACACGTGCGGGCCTCGGCCTCCCCCGTTTCCTGACGTACGACATACCGAATTCTGGAAGAGGAACCGAATCATGGGCAAGATCATCAACGCCACGTACATGACCCTCGATGGCGACATCGCCAACATGCAGGACTGGCACTTCGACTACTTCGGCGAGGACGCCGGGCGGTCGGCGCAGGAGCAGATGGAGGGCACCGACGCCCTGATCATGGGGCGCGAGACGTACGAGGGATTCGCGCCGGTCTGGTCGGAGCGCGCAGGGGCCGATGATTTCTCAGACCGGATGAACTCGATCGCGAAGTACGTCGTCTCCACCACGCTGAAGGACCCGAGCTGGAACAACTCGCAGGTCATCTCCGGCGACGTGGCCGCGCGGATCAGGGAGCTGAAGGAGAAGACCGAGGGCAACATCCTGCAGTACGGCTTCGGCCCGGTGACCCGGCTGATGCTGGAGAACGACCTGCTGGACGAGCTGCGGATCTGGCTGCACCCGGTACTGTCCGGCAAGGCCAAGCCGAGCGACCTGCTGTACCGCGACGGGGCACAGCGCAAGTTCACCCTGGCGGGCACCGACGTCCACAGCACCGGCGTGATCATCCTCACCTACACCCCGGTCCCCGCCGAATAGCCCATCTCCACGTCGACATGCCGGGAGCCGCCGCCTGAGCGGCCCCGGCCTTCGGCCGTTTCCGGCCCATCCGGGATGTGCGAACCGGTCGATCCACGGGATGGTCGGACCGCATCCTGTGGTCGTGCGGATGCTCATACCGGTGGCTCATGGTTCGTCGGGCGTGCAATCGTCGCTGATGCCCTAGGACGAGGGTGAAGGTCATACCATCAACCGAGGCCACAGTACCGCCCCTCTGCCGAGCAAGCCCTTCATCCAGGGAGACTGGGAACGGGATGCGGACCTCGCCCGGCTCGCGGTTTCTGGACCTTGGGACGTGGTCCTGGATGTCGCTGGTGCCGTACCGGCCGTGGTGGGCAACGTGGCACGGGCCCTTGCACCCGCCACAGAGCGCTACGCCTTCGTGTCCACCATCTCGGTGTACCGCAACCGGCCATACCTGCCGGTGGATCGCTCAACCGGGTGAGAGCGGCTCGTGCTGCCCCGACCGACGCCTCGCAGAAACCGGAGAGGTCGCCTGCGGCGGCTGCCAGAACATGTATTGCTCAATTGATGATCTGACGATACATAAGCTCGTAGAGGTGACCACCTTTTATTATGATCGACACCTCGACCGGGCGCTTGTCATGCGAAAAAATAACTCTGAACTGCCTGATCACAGGGACGCCTTCCGGCAAGGCCAGGCCCTCGACCTCGTCTGATGTCGGCGGCCGAGTGGATACCCGGTCCGTGAACTCGACCTGTGGATATCCCAACTGGGCGAGAGCGACCGGAGCCCCGCCGGAGATCTTCCCCCGTCCCGCCAGAACCGAAGAAGCCGCAATGCTCGTAGGGTAATAGGACCAGGACAGTTCGACCGGGTCACCATCGTGCATGGTCAGGCGGTGTCGAAGGATTGCCCGCTCTTCGCCCAGCGCATCAGCGACGTCGGGCGGCGCCTGCACTTCGGCCACGTCCAGGATGCGGTAGCTGTAGCCCCCTGATGAGGGAGCGAAGTACGCCTCCGCCTCCACCACGAAGACATGGCGATCTCGCACATAGACGCCCTTGCCCGCCCTGCCGTAAAGGTGTCCCTCCTCCTTGAGGATGGACAGCGCGCGTTGCACCGTTGCGTTGGCTGTCGCGTATCGCTCGACCAGTTGTTGCGTGGACGGAAGTTGGGTTCCTGGCGTGAGGATACCGGCCATGATCTGCGCCCGCAGATCGGCCGCAATCTGCTGGTGCCGAGGCCGCGTGTCCGAATGGCTGGCCAAAGAACATACCCCGATTTCTATGAGTAGATTTTATAGCGCAGGTGACGCTCATAGGCGGACATCGTCATGACGCTCATCTCGTACGGCATGCCGCCCCGGGTCCGCAAGAGCCTGGCGAGGACGAGCACCCAGTCCCGCTCGCCGAGGTGCAGCAGTTGACGTTCTTGTGTGCTTGCTGGTCGCGCATGGACATCCTCTTCGATGCTCTCCGGGCGGTAGCCCATCTCCGCAAGCAGAGTGACAACGCCGCCCGGCACCTTGCGAGGGTCGGCGATACGGGTACCGCGGGCCACCGTTGACGGGTAGTAGGAGTCGACCAGCTCCACGGGGCGTCCATCGAGCAGTACGACTCGGCGGCGAACGACAACGGCATCGCCCGAAGGTGTGTCGAATGCCTCCGCGACCTCCGGCGGGGCCTCCACCTCCGCTACTTCGCGGAGTTGCTGCATGCCGACATGCCCGCGTTGGGCGGCTTCGTCCGTCCATGCATCCGCCCGGCCCGGGCGAGGGTCCATGTACGGCGCAGACGCGTTGATCCAGGTCCGTTCGTCTGCCATGGCCTGCCCTTCAGTAGTCGATCTCCTCCATACCACCTTAGCGAGGAGGTGGTATGGCCATAAGCCGCCAACTCCTTGCCGCCTTATCGGAAAGGCAGTATGGTCAGTGTTGCAGTGATCTGCTGTGCACGTTGACGTCCAGCCGCATGCGACCACGCACAGGGTGGAGCATCAGCCAGCTAGGAGACCGTTCGATGCGCGTCCACGATTCCCGGCGGAGACGGACTTCCCGCCCGCACTCCTCGCAACCGCTGAGCATGCCGGGACCAATCTCGAAGCCGACGTATGGGCCACACCGACCTGCGCCACACGTTCACGCCGATCACCGTGAGCCGCACAGTGCAACCAGCAGGCTCACGCCGCACCACCGCTAACTCATGGACGCGGCCGGCTGGGCAATCGGCCGCAGGAACCCGGAGACAAGTCGTGGAACTTTTCATCGCGTGCCAGAACCCGAACCTACGCGTACAAGAACTGCGGCTCGGTGCCGCCGCTCACCAGGTCCGGGCGATCGTCCGCCAGGCGCCCGAAGACGCGGACATGGACCCTGAACAAATCGCCGACGCGGAGATCGCGGTGGCCGAGCTGGCGGCGAACGCGGAGACGCACGGCCGCCCACCGTACGAGCTGCGCATCATCACCGAGAACGACGTACCCGTCTGGTGCGAAGTCTTCGACGGCGATCCCGAATTGCGCGTGGTCTCCCGCCTTCTGCGCGGGATGAGCGGCTTCGATCCGCGCGCCATGTGGTTTCAGGAGAGCGGCCGGGGACTTCTCATGGTCCATCAGCTCTCCGGAGGGCGCTGTGGCGTCTACCCCGCAACAACGTGCGACACCGGCATTCCCGGCAAGGCGGTCGGCTTCGCACTCCCTTCAGCAGCCCGAGTCCCTGTACGCAGGCGCAGACTCTTCCGCTCCTGGGCCGCCGTTCGAGTGGCCCGCATGCGCGGTCGTTCCTGACTTCACCCGCTCGGGGAGGACAACCATGATCACCACCCAACGCCAGGCCGGGCACGCCGTCGTCGTGTCCTCCGGTGGCCTGGACTCCACCACACTGGCCTACTGGCTTCAGGCGAAGGGCACCGGCCGGCTCACCCTGCTCGGCATCGACTACGGCCAGCGCCACCGCGTCGAGCTGTCCCGGCTGACCGCGTTCGCGCAGGCGCTCGACGCCGAATGTGTGATCCTCGACCTGCGCGGCCTCAAGCCGGTCCTGTCCGGGACCGCGCTCACCGACGACCAGGCGACTGTCCCAGCCGGGCACTACACCGACCATTCCATGCGCGCCACCGTGGTCCCGAACCGCAACGCACTGCTGCTGGACGTCGCCGTGGCCCTGGCCATCTCCGTCAAGGCCGACACTGTCGCCTTCGGCGCGCACGCGGGCGATCACCCCATCTACCCCGACTGTCGGCCGTCCTTCCTCTACGCCTATCGGCGCATGGCCGCCGTGGCCAGCGAGGGTCTCACGGTGAGCGGTTTCCAGGTCGTCGCGCCGTTCATGGACGTGACCAAAGCGGACATCGTTCGGCTCGGCGCGGACCTGGGCGTCCCGTTCGCCGACACGTGGTCCTGCTACGTCGGAGGGGCGCGGCACTGCGGCCGGTGCGGTACGTGCACCGAACGCAAGGAGGCGTTCGCGCTGGCACGAGTCCCCGACCCCACCGACTACGAAACCCGGGAGACGCCGTGTACGTGATCGCGAAGCGGTTCGCCTTCAGCGCCAGCCACCGGCTCGACCTGCTGCCCGAGGGGCACCCGTGCCGCAGGGACCACGGGCACAACTACGTGGTCGAGATCCGGTTGACCGCGCACGAACTCGACCCCTACGGCTTCGTCGCGGACTTCGGCGAGCTGACCCCGGTACGGGACCACCTGGCGGACACCTACGACCACCGCTGCCTCAACGACATCCTGGAGCAGCCGACCTGTGAACGGCTCGCACGACGCCTGTACAGGTGGTGCTCGGACAACCTGCCCGTCGCCCATCTGCTGCGCGCGGTTCGTGTCTCGGAAACGCCGTCCACCTGGGCCGAGTACCGGGAGGAGCCGTGAGCCTTCTCGTCACCGAGATCTTCGGCCCGACCTTCCAGGGCGAAGGGCCTTCGGCCGGGCAGCTCGCCGCCTTTCTGCGGCTGAGCCGGTGCAATCTGACCTGCACCTGGTGCGACACCCCCGAGAGCTGGGACGCCAGCCGCTACGACCTGACCGCCATCACACGCCGGATGACCGACGCGCAGGCGCTGCACGAGGTGCTCGCGATCCCCGCGCCGCTGGTCGTGATCACCGGCGGGGAGCCGCTGCTTCAGAAGGATCGGCTCGTCTGGCTGGCGGACATGTTCCGCGCCAACCGGCGGCGGGTCGAGATCGAGACCAACGGCACCATCGTGCCCTCGCGCGGGCTGCTCGACGCGGTGAAGCAGTGGAACGTCTCTCCCAAGCTCGCGAACTCCGGCGTCCCGGAAAACAAGCGGATCAGGCCCGACGCGCTCGCGATGTTCGTCAGCTCGGGGCGCACGGCGTTCAAGTTCGTCGTGGAGAGCCCCGCCGATCTGGAAGAGATCGCCAGGCTGGAGGAGAAGTACGGCCTTACGCCGATCTGGGTCATGCCACAGGCGACCAGTTCACCGCAGGTGCTGACGGCGATGCGAGAGATAGCGGACGAGACCCTTGCCCGGCGCTGGAATCTGAGCACCCGCCTGCACATCCTGCTGGAGGGGACAAGTGTCCGCTGAGACCAGACCTGAGCGGGGCCGTCTTTCCGGGCTTCCCGGGCCGCGCGTGCTGGGTTGCAGGCCAGTGTCCGAGGGGGAAGCCGGGATCGTTCCTGCCGCTCAGGCGGGCACCAGCGTACTCCCTCAGACCCACTCGCTGATGCCGTTTCTCGGGGAGGTCCATCTCGTCCGGGCGCTTCGGCAGTGCGGCCGTCGCTGTTCCTCTCCCGGGGCTGACGGCGTGACGTGGGGTGACTACCGCAGAGCCGCCGCCGTACGGATTCCACGGTTGGCAGTGGCCCTGCGCGAAGGGAGTTGGCGACCGGCGCCGCTTCGGGCCAACCCGTTCCTGACCTACACGGGCAAGCCACTGGTGTGCGTGATCCCGACGGTTGAGGACCGCCTGGTACACCGGGCGCTGCGCAACGCCATCGACCACATCCTCGAAGCCGGTGTTCTCGCTCCTTGGGTGTCCGGCTACCGGCCGCGGCGGAACCGGCTGACCGCCCTGCGGCAGGCCATGACGTACCTCGACAAAGGGTTCACCTGGGTGGCCGACGTGGACGTCGCCCGCGTGTCCGAGGGCTCGAACGCCGATGAGGTCACCGGCTGGCTGGCCGAACATGTCCATGACGGCAGGTTTCTGGACCGATTCCGCACTGCCCTGTCAGGCCTGCCGTACCCGCTGGTGTCCGGTACAGGGCTGGCACCGACCCTGATCAACCTGCGACTGGCTCCGGCCGACCGGCTCCTTTCCGATCTGCGGATCGTGCGCTTCGTGGACAACTACTGCGCCTTCACGGCCGGCCATGCCGAAGCGAGGCAGGCGATGGGCCGCATCGAGCGCGCCATCAAGGAGGTCGGCCTCGCCGCCAACCCCCGCAAGAGCCGCATCAGAACCTCGGCGTGCGCCGAGGACCTGTTCCTGATCGACGGGTGAGGGAGGTAACACCATGGCACTGACCTGGATATTCGTGCCCGGCGGTAGCTGTGAGTACGGCGACCAGGGCCGCCGGGTCCCGGTCCGCAGCCTTCGCTGGACGGCGACTCCGATCACGGGAGCCGATGACCACCCGCTGACCGAAGTCAGCCGCGACGAGGCCGCCGCCATCGCCGTACGACTCGGCGGACGCCTGCCGACCTCGGTGGAATGGGAATGGATGGCCGCCGGCCCCGAAGGACGGCTCTACCCGTGGGGTGACCGGCCCTGGCGGCCTAGCCTGGCCAACCTGCGGGAATCCGGCCGGGGACGCCCGTGCCGGACAGGCGCATGCCCCGCGGGCGCGACTCCGCTCGGGCTGCTCGACGTCGCGGGCAACGTCTGGGAATGGACGGCCACCACCGTGATGGGGAACGGCGCGATCATCCGGGGCGGCTCGTTCGCGTCACCGCCGCTGTACGCCCAATGCACGTTCCTCAACGCCGCGCCGGTCGAACTGGCATCGCCGGGCATCGGCTTCCGGGTGGTGCGTGACCTATGAAGCTCGTCATTGTGGGGTGCTCCCGCCGCAAGCGGGACACCGCGACCCCGGTCCCCGCGCTCGACCTCTACGAGGGCGGCTGTATCCCGCAACTGCGCCGCCGTATCGGCCATCGCCAGGGTCTGCGTCGGCAGGTGCGCATCCTATCGGCCGAACACGGCCTGATCGATGCCGATCGGCCGCTCCTGCCGTACGACCGGGTTCTCACTCCCGAGCGGGCCTCTGAGCTGCGACAGAACGCGGGGGCCGTCTTGGCACGGTACGGCACGCCGACCGGCGTCCTCGTGATCGCCGAACCGGCCTACCAGGACATCGTGCGGGAGCATCTGCGGGACGTCCGGGTCCGCTTTGTCGACGACCCGCGCGACTGGGCGACGGCCTCCGTCGTACTCGACACATGGGGGTGGCCGTGACCGAGTCCCTTCGCGCTCTGCTCCTCCGCCAGGACAACGACTATCGGCCGATCACGAGTCGATTCGAGGCGGAGAACCGGCACGGCTGGCATGAGGCTGGAGTCACGCCGACCAGGCCGTGCGCCTCGGTGGTGATCCCGGCTTACAACGTCGCGTACTGCCTGCCCGCCGTTCTCGACGCCCTGTCCGTCCAGACGCACACCCCGGAGATCATCGTGGTGGACGACGGCAGCACGGACGGCACCGCCGACATCGCCCGCAGGCACACATGCGTCGATCAGGTGATCTGCCTGCCCGAGCATCGGGGCGCGGCCACGGCGCGCAACGTGGGAGCGGTCGCCGCCTCGCAGAACACGGTCGTCTTCATGGACGCCGACATGGTCATCCCGCCGCATGTGATCGCCGACCTGGCGGCCCGTGCCGACGACGCCGCCGTGCTACTGGGCTTCCGTCACAACGTCGCCCACGGTACGCCGCTCCCTGACGCCCCGGACATCTACGAGGATCATCGGGTCCGGTGGCGTCCGCCTGTGGGCACGCCGCTGCTCTACTCCGGGATCGTCCTGGACGAGCCGATCGACGGATGGCCCCTGGAGCACACGCGCGACCTGATCGACCTCGGATACGGACGGACCTACTACGACTGGGACCTGCCCCGGATGGTGGTCACCGCCCTGCTCGCCGTGCCCCGGCACGCGTTCTTCGAGGTCGGCGGGTTCGATCCGGAGTTCGGCCGGCTCGGGTGGGGCATGGAGGACACCCACCTGGGCGCGAAGCTGATCGCCGCCGGGCTGGTGGTCATCCCGGTACGGCAGGCCGCCGGGTTCCATCTCGACCCGCCGGACGCTGCGGCTCTCTGGCAGTCCAAGCTCGCGTCCTGGCCCGCCACGCTCCGCCATTACCGCTCGCTGCTGGAAGCGCCACCGCCTCAACGCTCTGCCCTCTTCACTGCCGAAACGCTCCGGCTTCTCTCCCGATGTGAGGTCAACAGGTGATCCGAACCTTCGCCGTCGCCGTACGCGATGGAACGACGCTCGCTCATGATCCGGCGACCGGCCTCACCCATCGCGCCCCTCTCGCTCTGCCTCCCGGCCGTGCGGAGCTGGACGGGGCCGAGGTGAGCAAGTGGCCCGTCGTACATCCCGCTGCCTGCGGCGGAACCGTCCCGGTCAGCGTCTGCTGGTCGCCGATAGTTCGCTGCAACCTTCAGTGCCCGCACTGCCTGGACGACAAGTCCGTCACCGAACTGGGGGCGGCCGACCAGCGGCGGATCGCCCGCCTGATCGCGGGCACAGACGTCCTGGGAGTGGACATCTCCGGTGGCGAACCGCTCCTGCTGCCCGACCTCGCTCATCTGGCCGACGAGCTGACGGCGGGCGGCTGTGCGGTCAGCGTGACCACCAACGGCTGGCACCTCCAGCGCCGCGCCGCCCGGCTCGCCGGGCATGTGGACGCGGTCAAGGTCAGTCTCGACGGCCCGAGCAGCCTGGTTCACGACGCGTGGCGCGGGCCGGAATCGTTCAGCCGCGCCATCGACGGGGTGAAGGAAGCCGTCGCAGCCGGTCTGTGCGTGCAGCTCCAGAGCGTGCTCATGGCGTCCAGCCGCGCTTTCGCGCAGGACCTGGTACGCCTGGCGCACCGCCTCGGGGCCGCCGGCGTCACGTTCCTGCAAATGCTCCCGATCGGCGAGGCCGCCCGGCTTCCACCGGCGGAGATGCTGAGCGACAACGAAGCCCAGGCACTCATCGAACGGCTCGACGTGCCGCCTGAGCTGACGGTACGGCTTCGCACCCGGCGCGGCGCGGGCGGCTTCACCGTCATCCGGGCCGACGGCCGGGTGTGGCGCAACGACCGTCCGGCCGAGCACATCTCCGCCCTGCGCCCGCTGCGCAGCCCGGCAGACCTCACCTTGACCGGACCGGACGGGTCCGCATGAGCAGGGTCTTCGAGGGCCGCCGCGTCTGGCGCATGGACCCTGATCAGTACTGGACCGCGACCCGCCTGCTGGCCATGGCGGCCCGTGAACGGTTCGGAAGCGTGGGCGTGGTCATCGGCATCGCGAACGGCGGGCGTGCTCCGGCGTACGCCATCGGCGCGGAGACCGGAGCGGTCGTGGTCATCGCCGAGGCCAGCCACAACGCGTCCGAGGAGATCGGACTCCCGGCCACCGGCGAGGTGACCTATGACCTGAGCCCTGTCCGCCAGACCCCGCCCGGCCCGATCCTCGTCGTGGACGACATCTGCGGGAGCGGCGCGACGCTCACCGCCGTGGTCTCTGGCCTTCCCAAGAGTGGGGTTCGTACGGTGACGCTCTGCCGTAACGCGGGGGCACCGCCCAGCCTGCCCGATCTGTACGTGTGGGAGGTCGCCGACTGGGTGATCTTCCCGTGGGAACGGACTCCACCTGGACAGCAGACCAGTCGGCTGCCCGATACGGTCGGGGTGCGGTCATGGTGATCGCGTTCGTGCTGGCTTCGTACCGGCCTGACACGCCCGCCGGGATCGAACGCGCCACGGCCGCCCTCGCCGCCGGCCTTCGCGAACTCGGCCACGAGACGCTCATTCTGAGCGGCACCGATTCGACGGGCTGCGTCCGGTTGACCGGACTCAATGTGTCCTTTCCCGCCGACGATGCCACGTTGCGGCATGCCATCGACGCCGCCGCGCTCGGGGAGGAGATCGCGAAAATCCTTGATCAACGGCGTGTGGACATCGTCGTCTACACCGATGCCCTGTGGGGTCTCGGCCGGGCGATGGCCGTACACCCCGCGCGCAAGGTGCTCGCCGTACACGTCGTCGGCCACGACGAAGACCTCGGCCCGGCACTCGCGTCCGCCGAAGCCGTCATCGCCCCCTCGGCCACCGTACTCAGCCAGGCGGCTGATCGCGGTTATGCCACCGAGAGATGGCAGGTCGTACCGAACGCACTGCTCTACGACGAGTGCGCATGGCTTGACGACACCCGGCGAGGGCGACTACGCCAACGTGGCCCTATCCGTGTGCTGGCCCGGGCCGCACCGGAAAAGGGAGTGGAGGACCTTCTGACCTCCTCACCGCCGGATGGCCGACGCGTCCAGGTCGTCCTGGCCTCGGCACCGTTCGAGGACAAGCAGGGCCGGCAGGCCGAGATCGTCCGCCGATGCCTCAGCGCCCCTCATCTGACGGTACGAACCGGCGGCCTCGTCTGGCGTCAGGTGCCGGGCTGGCTCGCGGGTGCCGCCGTGGTCGTCGTGCCCTCGCATGCGGAGACCTTCGGGCTCGTGGCGCTGGAGGCGATGAGCGTCGGCACGCCCGTCGTCGCCTATGACGTCGGCAACCTCCCCGAACTGATCGGCCCCGGCGGCATCATCGTCCGGCGGTCGACGGGAGCGGCCGGACTCTGGCGAGCCGCTGCGGCGATCACAAGCGACGCGGTAACCTACCTGCGTACGTCACGGGCTGCGTACTACCGGTCACGGGACTTCCGGCCCACCACAATCGCTGAAGCATTTCTGAAGGCGGTCTGGTGATGGAAGTTCCACTGCTGCTGGTCGATGGCCACAACCTGCTGTACCGCGCGACCTTCGGGTTCCCCACGCCGATCCACTCCCGCGACAAGACCCGGGAACTCACCGGCGTCTTCGGCTTCTTCGCCCTGCTCCGGGTGGCGATCCGCGACGAAATCCCCGATCCGCCCGAAGTGATCGTCATCTTCGACGGCGAGTACGGCTCGGCCGCCCGCAAACAGGCCGACGCCTCCTACAAGGCCAACCGGGTCCCCGACGA
This sequence comes from Spongiactinospora rosea, assembly GCF_003315795.1. GTDB lineage: Bacteria > Actinomycetota > Actinomycetes > Streptosporangiales > Streptosporangiaceae > Spongiactinospora > Spongiactinospora rosea. Next base: position 93,562 of record NZ_QMEY01000016.1, on the reverse strand, counting down.
GAGCACGCTCAAGCCGATCCGCGCGCTGCCCGACGTCAAACGCGGCCTGGACGCCTACGGCATCGCCTGGACGGAGATCGACGACGCCGAAGCCGACGACACGATCGCCACCCTCGTCCACCTGACCGGCGGGCAGAAGCGGCTGATCATGTCCGGCGATCGGGACTTCTACCAACTCCTGGACCATGACGTCCGCGTGCTCAACACCGCCATGCACCCGGGCAAGCGCCATATCGGCCCACCCGAGGTGATCGAGCGCTACGGCGTCACCCCCGGCCAGTGGCCATGCTTCCGAGCGCTGTGCGGCGACCCGTCGGACAACATCCCCGGCGTACGCGGGATCGGCTCGGTCACGGCCGCCCGATTGCTGGCCGGCGGCCTCGCGCTGGAAGACCTGCCGGGCTCCGGCCGTCTGGCCGGAGCCGCCGGGCAGCGAGTGCGGGATACCTTCGACCAGGTCTTGGCCTGGCGAGAGATGATCCGCGTCCGGACCGACGTGGCGGTCCCGTACCGGCCCTGCGGTGCTCCAAGCCCAGCGCTTCCCGCCCCCGCCGAGATCGTCGAGAAGCTGGGCCTGTGGTGAACCCGCCCTCGGTCCTGACCGTCATGGGCCACCCCGACGACGCCGAACTCTGGGCGGGCGGCACCCTCGCCCGCCACGCCGAAGCCGGAGCGAAGGTCACCATCGCCGTCCCGGCCCACGACCCCGTACGTGACGCCGAAGCCGCCGCCGGTGCGTCCGTCCTCGGTGCGTCACTGCGGCTCCTGCCCGAGGTCACCGCGACGACCGTCGCCGAACTGCTCACCGAGCTGTGCCCGGACGTCGTCATCACCCACGGATGCCGGGACGTCCACCCAGATCACCGGCAGGCGTGCCTGGCCGTTCTCGACGCGCTACCGGCACCGGTGATCGCCACCGGCCGCCCCCATCGGGTGTACATGTGCGAGTCCTACAACGGCCTGTCGCTGGACGGCACCACCGCGCCCCACACGATCATCGACATCAGCACGACCTTCACCACGAAGATGCGCGCCCTCGCCGTGCATCGCTCCCAGCCCATCGACGAGCACTTCGGCCCGATGGCCGAGAACCTCGCCCGGCTGCACGGCGGCCGGATCGGCGCCGCGTACGGCGAGGCGTTCACCCCCATCCCCGTGCTCGGACGGCTCCCTGCATCCGACTTCCTGTGACTCCATCGGAGGCGCACGACGATGCTCTACCAGTACAGCCTGCTCACCGCCGACACTCAGACCCACCTCGCCAGGCAGGTCATCACCACTGGACACCTCGGGTTGATCGGCGGCGTCTACGTACCACGACTCGAAACCACCGTCGCCGCCCGAACCGGCCGGGCACATGCCATCGCGACCGCCAGCGCCACGGCGGCGTTCGACGTGATCTTGCGGGGGCTCGGCATAGGGCCTGGTGACGAGGTGGTGATCCCCGGACTCGGGTGGGTGTCGGTCGGCGCGACGGTCACCGCGACCGGAGCATCGGTACGCATCGCACCGACCGGAACAGACCTCACCCCTTCTCTCGAAGACCTCTCCGGCCTGCTGACACCCGCTACTAAGGCCGTGGTCATCGCTCATCTACGTGGCCGATTGGCAGGTGATGTGGCGCGGATCGCCGCGGAGCTGCACCGGCGCGGCATCCCGCTGATCGAGGACTGTGCCCAGGCGTGGGGCGTTCCGCGGGCCGGTACGTACGGCGCGGCGGCGTTCTTCTCCACCCAGGCGTACAAGCTCATCGCGACCGGAGAAGGCGGCCTTGCCCTGTGCGATGACACCGAGCTGGCCTCGCGCATACGCGCGCTGGCCGGAGACACCCGTGTACGCACGTCCGCGCCGATCTGGCGGGGCAACGTCCGGATACCGGAGATCTCGGCCGCCCTGGCCCTGCCGCAGCTCGATCGGCTGGACGAACTGGTTGAGCGATTGCGCTCGCTCCAACGCCCGGCTGTGGAGCTCCTGCGAGCAGTGGGGATGGTTCTTCCCAGTGATATTGATGCCGGCAACGGCGCCCATGTCGGCGTCTGGTTGGACACACCGGCAGCCGCCGAAGTACTTGCGGCACGGCTCGCTCACTTGCGTTGCTGGCGGCCGACGCCGGGCGACCTACATACCTGCGCCGCCTGGCCTGTGGCCACGCCGTCGAACGGCTGGGACCGCTACCTGGACATTCAGATCCCGTACACCGACCGCCCCGAGGAGTTCCTAGTGCTACTGAGCGGTGCGATCGAAGCTATCCGGGCATGAGCCGCAGGCTTCGCTGTGCCATCGCCGGTTGCGGAATGGTGGCCGACGAGTACGCGCGCACCTTGCGGCCGAGTACCCTCGTCGAACTCGTGGCCTGCACCGACATCGACCTCAATCAGGCCCGCGTGTTCGCCGACCGGCACGCCATCCCGTACGTCGTACCTTTCCAGCAGCTCGACGCCGAGGTGGTACTCGTGCTCACGCCACCGGAACACCACTTGCATGTCGCCTCCTCCGCCATCGCAGCGGGGATGTCCGTGTACGTGGAGAAGCCCCTTGCCGGCTCCGTGGCGGAAGCCGAGTCCCTGCTGACCTTGGCGCAGAGATCCGGCGTGCTCATCGGGGCGGCACCGGACACCTTCCTCGCCCCGCCGACGCGCACTGCCGCCGTGGCGCTCGCCTCCGGCCTCATCGGAGAGCCGATCGCCGCCACAGGCGCTCTCCTTTCACCGGGCCCGGAGCGCTGGCACCCAAACCCACAGCCGATCTACGACCTCGGCCCACTGCTCGACATGGGGCCCTACTACCTGAGCGTTTTGACCGCACTGCTCGGCCCGATCGGGAAGGTCCGCGGTGCCACCTGCCGTAGCCGTTCTTGCCGAACCCGCCCGTCCGGCGAGGTGTTCACGACCGCATCGCCGACATACGTCGAAGCGCTGCTGGAGACCACTACTGGCGTTTCCATCACGCTGACCACGAGTTTCGACATTCAGGCGACTACCCGTCCACACCTGGAGATCTACGGGACCGAAGGCACGTTGGTCCTCCCCGACCCGAACTTCCACGGGGGCGTCGTCCGCGTCCGCCGCCGCGATGAGACGGGCTGGCGGGTCCTCCCGCAGGAAGCAGTGGCGTTCGAGGTGATCGGCCGCGGCATGGGCGTTCTCGATCTTGCCAATGCCGTACTCAGCAGACGCCCACACAGGGCATCCGGCGATACAGCATTGCACGTTCTTCGTGTAACAGAGGCCATACGGCAGGCAGCAGAATCGAACGCGGCCCTTACCGTACCGAGGGCCCACAAGTGACGTGGACCAGGGCGTATCCCGACATCGAGACGGCATGGCAGCGCCTGGCCGCTTATCTCGGCGATGCCTTCGACCCTGGTCTCACCGACTTCGAGCGCATACGTCGGTTCATGGACCAGGAGTGGGACCAATTGGGGGCGCACTTCTACGAACGGAGCATCGGGTACCTCTACGACCTGACCTGCTTCCACTACATGGGCGCCAAAGACGGCTTCTTCCATACATTGATGGAATTCGCTGACGAACACGGGCTCCGCCGTATCGCCGACGTGGGATGCGGCATCGCCCTCGACGCTCAGGCGCTCATCCAGGTCGGCTACGACGTCGATGCCTACGACCTGGACAACCCCAGCCTCCGATATGCCCAGTGGCGCTTTGAACAAGATGTGGGCGATCCCTCCCGAGTGCGCCCATTGAGCCATCTCTCACATCAGTACCAGCTCGTCTACGCAGTGGATGTTCTCGGTCATGCCGACGATCCACACAGCTTGGCAGAACTGCTGGTTAGTGCGAGTGGTGATAGTGTCGTCACCATCTGGAAGAATGCATCGGGCCAGGCTAACGTCCGTAACGCTTAAGCTATTTGAATTGCCAGCCACATAAACTCGCGACCTGTTCATACCTGGCGACTCAAATGCCCGCGGTACGGCGTTGGCCTTCAAGAGATCCACGCGCCCCGGTCCGGGCGATCTTTCTATGCTCAGCCAGGGTTCTTTGATCCATACAGTGATGACCTTTCTATCTCCCTGCAAGTTGCTGCACACGATGTGCCCCGACGTGAGTGAGATCGTCCGAGCGACAGCGAGGGCCGCGCCTTTAGGGCCTACGGGCGCGTGGGAGCGCGCCGCCCGCCGGAGGCGGGGATCGGGGTACGGCCGGCGGAGAGTTCTGGAGTCGGTGCCGGGACGGCGGGCAAGGGCACGCCCTGGGAGAGCCGGGCACCGCAGCGGAAGGGGCACGGACTGCGGCGGACCAGGGGCCCTGCCGTACAGGAAACAGGGCCGGAGCATACGGCACATGATCAGCCCCGGCGTCGGGCGAAGCCCGACCGTCCGAGCGGCAGCGAGGGCCATGCCTTTAGGGCCTTTGGGCGCGCGGCAACGCGCGGGAACGCGCCGCCCGCGCCGAAGGTGGGGAAGTATCGGTCAAAGAAACGGTCATGCGTCCCGTTGATCGGACAATCCCCCACTTACAGTCGCAATAGGGACTAAAGGGGGGTCGCATGCCCGACTGCACTGTGGTCGTCATCACGTACAACGATGCGGGGCGGTTGCCAAGGGCGGTGCGTTCCGTGTTGGACCAGACGTTGCACGGCGTCGAAGTGATCATCGTGGATGATGCCAGTACCGACGAGACCCCCCGGGTCGCCGCCGACCTATGCGCCCAGGACCCTCGCGTCCGATTCGTCCGGCGCCCCCGCAACAGCGGCGGCTGCGGCGCCCCCCGGAACACCGGCATGGCCCTCGCCGCCTCCCCCTACATCATGTTCCTGGACAGCGACGACACCCTCCCCCGCCACACCTGCAAAAGCCTGATCACCGAGATCGAGCGCACCCAGGCCGACTTCGTGACCGGCCAGATCCAGCGCGTCTACGAGTGGAAGCGCAAGCCCCAGCGCTACTTCCCCGACCTCTACCGCCGCCGCGTCGTCGAGGGCATCCGACGCGACCCGGAGATGTTCCTCGACACGTTCGCGACCAACAAGCTCTACCGCACCGCCTTCCTCAGGGAGCATGACCTGCGCTTCGAGGAGCGCATCCACTTCGAGGACCACATCTTCACCGCGCGCCTGTTCTGCGTGACCCGCCGGTTCGCCGTCGTGCCGTGGATCGTGTACGACTGGCGCCGCGCCCCCGACCGCCCCGGCGCCGAGAAGTCGATCTCGCAGCGGCTCAAGCAGATGGACAACGTACGCCAGCGGGTCCGCGCCGCCTGGGCCTGTGACGTGATCCTACGGGCCAACGGCTTCACCGACCTGATCCCGGAACGCCAGCGCCGTTTCCTGCGCCAGGACATCCGCGTCTACCTGAACCCGCTGCCCTCCCGCGACCGGGTGTGGGTGAAGGAGTTCGCGTCCGTGGTCCGGCCGTACCTGAGCGAGATCAAGCCCGACGTCTACGCGACCGTAGATCCGCTCACCCGGGTGTGCTGCCGCCTGATCGTCACCGACCGGACCGAGGAACTGGAGGTCGCGGCCCGTTCGCTGAGCGGGCCCCGGGCCGCGCCCCGCCATGCCGTGCGGAAGGACGGCCGCACGTACTGGGGCACGACCCCGGACCCGGCGCTCGACATCACCTGCATGCGGATGGCCGAGCTGCCGTTCACCGCGAGTCGCCTGCGCCACGAGGTCACCGAACTGTCCGCCCACGGCACCCGCGTCACCCTGGCGATCAGGACCTACGACCCCTTCGGCGTGCTCGACGCCACCCCGGCCTGGCGGGCCGAACTGCGCCTGCGCTCCGGCGCCGTACGCCTAGCCCCCGTCCCCCAGGACGACGGCGGCTACCTCTCCGAGGTCACCATCGACCTGGCCAGAACCGTGAAAACGCCCCTCACAGGCCACGACGGATCGCACGCCCCCCAGATCGCGATCACCCGTCCGGACGGCCGCAGGACCACCGACCCGCTGCTCGTCGATCCCACCGCCCTGGCCATCCAGGTTCGCGTCCCGGGACATACGGTCACGCTGCGCCCGGAGGGTCACGCCGCCGTGCTGCGCGTGCGCTGGCGGCGCGAGGGTCTGCGCAAGCAGGTGCCGAGGCTCGCCCGGGTGGCCCGGCGGGCGATCCGCAGGGCCGGTGACCCCCGCCTGAAGCTGCGCGTCTACAAGGGCCTGATCCGCGTCGTGCCGCGCCGCGCCGACCTGGCGATCTTCGAGGCGGACGTCGGCAAGGGCTACACCGGCAATCCCCGCTACATCTACGAGGAGCTGCGCAGACGCAGGCTGCCGATCACGGCGGTGTGGTCGGTGGCGCGGCGGCGGGCCGACTTCCCCAAGGACGCGGCCCTCGTACGCCGGATGAGCTGGCGCTACGTCTGGACCCTCGCCCGCGCCGCCTACTGGGTGGACAGCCACGGCTTCCCGCTCGACTATCCCAAGCCGCGCGGCACCCGCTACCTGCAGACCTGGCACGGCCAGGGCATCAAGACGATCGGCTACAACGCGCCCGACCTGCGCGGCGACTTCGACGGCCCGCGCACGCAGTGGGCGGCGGCGGTGGCCCGGTGGGACGCGCTGGTGTCGCCGGGGGCGGAGTTCGAGCGCACGTTCCTGCCGTCCAACCGGTACGCGGGGCCGGTGCTGCGGTACGGCTCGCCGCGCTGCGACGTACTCGCGCACGGCGACCCCGGCGCCGCCCGGCGGGTACGCGACCGCCTGGAGATACCGGACGACCGGCGCATTCTGCTCTACGCCCCGACCTACCGCGACCATGCCGAGTACTCGGGCGCGAGCGTCCGGGCCGACCTGGGCGAGCTGGCCGAGGCGCTGGCCGCCGAATGGGTGCTGGTGCTGCGCACGCACCCGGTGGAGCGGTTCGCGGTGCCCCAGCACCTCCGGCACTTCGTGCGACCGGCGGGTTCCTACCCGGAGGTCAACGATCTGATGCTGGCCTCCGACGCGCTGATCACCGACTATTCCTCGTTGATGTGCGACTACGCGGTGACCGGCAAGCCGATGATCTTCCTGATCGACGACTGGGCGGAGTACCGGGCGGCGGGGCGCGGCTCGCGCTACGACCTGCCCGCCATCGCGCCCGGCCCGTGCGTGACCACCACGGAGGAGCTGGTGGCGGCGGTGCGGGAGCTGGACGGGCTGACGGCGGCGTTCGCCGCGAAGTACGCCGCGTTCCGCGAGACGTGGTGCGCGGACGAGCGCGGCGAGGCGGCGGCGCGGGTGGTGGACGCCTTCTTCGGACCGCGCCGCGCGCCCAGAACAGGCAGGGCGGGCAGCAGGGTCAGGGCGCCGGTGGCGCGGTGAGCGCGCTGGTGTTCGCCTGCCTGGACGCCGACACGCTCGGCGGCGTCCAGCGGGTCACGCACACGGTGGCGCAGGGGCTGGCCGGACGCGGGCACGAGGTGCACGTGATCGGCCTGCACCGGGCGCGCCGCCCGTTCCGGTACGTCGAGCGGCCCCGCTACCGGCGGCACGTGATCCACCGGACGACGGCGGGGCCGGTGGGGCGGGTCGCGCGCCGCCTGGCCGACCGGCGGCTGCGGGCGCTGTTCCAGCGGATCGGGCCGGGGCACGTCGTGATGACCTCACCGGCCGTGGTGAGCAGGCTGCTTTCGCTGCTGCCGCCCGACTTGTCGGGCATCGGGCACTATCACGGCTCGTTCGAGCACGCCAGGGGCACCTGGCACCTCGGTTCGGTGCGGCGCGACTGGTGGCGGCTGGAGCAGGCGGTGTTCCTCAGCGAGGACGACGCGGGGCTGTTCGCCGAACACGCCATGCTGCCCAACACCTGGGCGCTCGCCAACCCGCTGCCGGGCTGGCCGGGCCGTACGGCGGAGCTGTCCGCGCGCCGCGTGCTCGGCGTGGGGCGGCTGGCGGGGGTCAAGCGGTTCGACCGGCTGATCTCGGCGTTCGCGGCGGCCTGCGAGCGGGTGCCCGAGCCGTGGGAGCTGCACCTGATCGGGGAGGGCGAGGAACTGCCCCGGCTGCGCGAGCACGCGAAGGCGGCCGGGGTGGCCGGGCGGGTGGTGTTCCGGGGGCGGGTCTCGCCCCGGCGGATGGCCGTGGAGTACCTGAACGGGTCGGTCCTCGGGCTGGCCAGCGAGCATGAGGGGGCTCCGCTGGCGGTGGCGGAGGCGGCGGCGTTCGGGGTGCCGGCGGTGGCGTTCGACGTGTCGGGCGGGATGCGGTCGCTGGTGGCGTCCGGCCGTACGGGAATGCTGGTGCCGCCGGGGGACGTGGCGGCGTTCGCCGCCGCGCTGGCGGACCTGATGGGGTCGGCGGGCGAGCGGCGGCGGCTGGGTGCCGCCGCCCGCGCCCACGCGGAGTCCTTCCGGCTGGACCAGGTGCTCGACGGATGGGAGGCGCTGCTCGCGCATCTCGCCCGCTGAGCCCGTTGAACCTGTTGAGCCCGTTGAGCCTGTTGAGCCCGTTGAACCCACGGCCCATGCCGGCCCCCGGCGTTCCCCCAATGTCGCGCCGGGGACAAGGACGTCTATTTGGCGGCCAGCTCCGGCGAGCCGGTGCGCTGCCTGGGCAGTCCGGCCAGGGCGAGCTGCCCGGTGGTGAGCTGCGCGCCGATCGGGTTCGGCTCGCGCATCCGGACGAACCGGTCGAAGGTCTTCTTCTTCATCCGGGACAGCTTGCGCCGCGCGGCCACCCGCTCATAAGCGGCGAGCCGTCCCATCGACGCCTTCTCCGCCCCGGACAGCTCATACCCGTACGCGGTGAGGCGGTCGGCCAGCACCGTCTCGCACAGCGAGATCTCCCACGGCTCCAGCCGGTGCCGCCAGCTTCCCGAACGCGAGGTGGTGACCTCGCCGTGGGTGCGCGAGTGCCAGGTCTTGCGCTCCGGCACCGCCACGTCGGCCATCAGGTGCGGCCGGCACATCGCCGGGTCGAAGTCCTCGCCGACGAACTCGCACACGCCCGCAAGCTCGGTCGCCGGGTCCTCGATGAGGTGCTCGTACTGCAGCTCGTAGTAGCTGCCCTGCGGCATCCGGTGCGCGCCGTGCCTGGCGAAGTCGATCGCCTCGGCCCAGCCGGACATCGCGCTGTAGACGTTCCCCTTGTACCAGGGCATCTCCTTCAGCGAGGCCACGCAGTCACGGCCGTCCCTGATCAGGTGGACGAACTGGGCGTCGGGGAACAGCCGCAGCAGCACCTCGATGTTCTGGAAGTAGGACGGGCGCTTGTCGCCCCACCGGGGCTTGCCGAACCGGCCGGCGTAGGCGCGCAGCACGATGCCGAGCGCGGAACCGAGCGTACCGGGGCCGTCCACGATCTGCCTGGTCACCTCCTCGCCGTCGAGCCCGAGTTCGTAGAAACGGGTCTGACGGCGGCTGACGACCCAGTCGGCGAGCTTGCGCCGCTGGCCGGGGTCGCGCAGGTCGCCGAAGGAGAGCCTGCGGTGGTAGGCGGCCATCATGAACCGCGTCTCCGGCGGGATCGCGATGTTGGCGTGCGAGTGCATCATGAGCTGGAGCATCGTGGTGCCCGAGCGCGGGCAGCCGATGATGAAGATCGGCCGGTCCGGCCGGGCGGGCTGTGGCTGCATCGAAGTGAATCCCCCGTGTGAAGAACTGTGGAACCTGGATCGGCTCAGCCGACGGACGGCGTGCCGACCCGGCGTTGTTCGCGGGCCGCCCGGCGTTCGGCCTTCTCGGCCTTGACGGCCAGGCGGCGCATGGTCCGTTTGAAGTCGCGGGTGGACATCCAGAGCTTGTAGACCAGGGCGCTCTCGAAGAGCATCAGCAGGCCCCCGGCCACCGCCACCGTGTACGGCACCGCCCCCGGCCCGAGCAGCGGCCCCACCACGAACACCGCCATCTGGTATTCGATCCCGCTGAACAGGTGGGTGCGGATGCGGCGGGCCAGCAGCATCTCCCTGGCCCGCAGGTACCAGGGGAACCGGGACCGGAACCCCGACTGCAGCCCCTCCTTGGCCCGTTGCCGCAGTTCGACGCCGTACTCCTCGGGCTCGTCCGGCTCCTCCGCCTGCCTTTCCGCCAGCCTCTCCGCCGAGGCGCTGTCCCCGGCGGCGGTCATGGCGGCGACCAGGCGTTCCCGCATCGCCCTGCGGACCTTGGCCATGTGCGGCCCGTTGAGGTACCGGAACAGGTCGAAGGCGATGATCACCGCCGCCAGGTAGGCGGCCTCGACCCTGCCGGTCTGCCGGTAGAGGCCGAACGACAGCGCGAACGAGCACATCACCAGGCGGACCTGGTCCAGGCTGAAGTCCAGCCAGAGCCCGAACGTCGTGCCGTTGCCCTTCAGCCGGGCCAGCTTGCCGTCCACGCAGTCGGCGATGAACCCCAGGTGGAAGCAGAGCGCGCCGAGGGCCAGGAACCCCCACTCCCCCACGCTGAAGCAGATCGCGGCGCAGACGCCGAGCACGAACGCGAGCCCGGTCACCTGGTTCGGTGTGATCGACGTACGGCCCGCCGCCCAGCGCACCAGACGGCAGGCGATCGGATCCACCAACAACACGGTCCACCAGGCGTCGCGTGCCTTGCATGCGGCACGCACATCCGCGAGCGAGTACGTCGTCATGACAGACAGCATGATGAGATCGGGCGTTGCGTCACTGCTGCCTAGCCACCTTGGGAAACTGTCCTGGCCGAGTCTTTACCGGCCTCTTGGGCAGCATCCCCGGCATCCCCGCCCTGCCCCGGTTCCCCCGCTTGCGCGCGGACTCTCCGGATACGGCACGGACCCGCCGGACGGCTCTCCTCCACCGCCAGCGGCGCGTCCGGGTCGCCGTCCCTGGCCATCAGGCGGACCTTGCGGACCCGCCCGCGCCGCCGCAGGCCGCCGGGCACCACGACCTCGACGTGCAGCCGCCAGGGGCCCTCGCCCTCGGCCAGCACGGCCGGGTTGACCTCGGCGGAGAACCGGCCGCCGGGTTCGGTGGCGTAGTCGATCGGGATCTGGGTCTTGGTGCCGATCTCCACCAGCCACAGCCGCAGGTCGGTGCGGGACTCCTCGACGGGCGTGATGTACGCGAACCCGTCCAGCCGCAACCGGCCGTCGCGGTATTCGGCGCGTTCGACGCGCGCCCGCAGCGCGATCTCGTCGGTCACGTCGAAGACGTCGGGCGGCAGCCTGCGGGCCCGGTCGCCGAAGTAGGGGTAGGCGGCGTACCAGCGGTAGGTCCTGCGGCCCCGCCGTACGACGTGGGCCTGGGCGGTGCGGCCCTCGTGGCGGGCCCGGCGTACCTCGGCGAGTTCGTCCGCCATGCGGTTGCGCAGCAGGTGCAGCTCCAGCCGGCGTACGGCGGGCAGCTCCCGGACCGCCTCCTCGCGCAGGCCGCCCGCGAAAGGCGCGGCCAGGTCCAGCAGCCGGGCCCGCGTCTCGGGGTCCTCGGCGGCGGTGACGGCGGCGGCGACGATGCCGAGGTCCCAGGTGGCGATCATGCCGTCCAGCGCGGGGCGCAGGCCGGGCGCGTGCTCGTCCAGGAACTCCTGGACGGCGTGCAGCGCGGCGACGCGCTGGGCGACGTTGGCGGGCTCCGAGCGGCGCTGGGTGATCGAGCCGCCGCCCTCCTCGCGCTCCCGCCACAGGTAGACGACGTCGGGCAGCAGGTCCACCCGGGAGGCGTGGACGTGCGCCGCGATGGCCACGGGCGCGTCCTCGTAGAGCCCCGCGGGGAACGCGAGGCCGTGCTCGGTCCAGAACGAGCGGCGGTAGACCTTGTTCCAGACGGTACGGTCCCTCATCAAGCCCTGATATCTGGTGATATGGGTGCGCTGCCGGATACGCCGGAACAACCGGGAGTGCAACGGCGAGGGCACCTCCCCCTCCGAGGTGATCCGCCGCACGCCGCCGCAGGCGATGTCCGATCCGGTGGCCTCCAGGCTGTGCACCAGCGCCCGGTAGGCGTCGGGGGGCACGACGTCGTCGGCGTCGGCGAACGCCAGGTACCTGCCGGTGGCCAGGCCGATGCCGAGATTGCGCGCCGGGCCCGGCCCCTGGTTGGCGCAGCGGACGAGGGTGAACCGGGAATCCCGGGCCGCGTAGCCCTTGGCGATCGCGTCGCATCCGTCGAGCGAGCCGTCGTCCACCATGACGACCTCGATGGAGGTCAGGGTCTGGGCCGCCAGGGACGCCAGGCACTCCTCAAGATAGTCCGCCACGTCGTGGAACGGCACGATGACAGTGAGCAATGGTTCCATGGCAGCCACGATGCCCCCGGCTGCCGTTGGTCGCCGCGCTCACTACCGGGCGCTGACCCGTACTTTGCGCAAGCCTTTGCCGGTCGTCACCAGCCGTTCTCGCTACGCTCTGTAGCAAAGTAATCGCGAGAGGTGATCGAGACATGTTGAGAGCGGCCGAGGAGCGCGACCTGGAGACCGTGCGCCGATGGCGCAACCACCCGCTGGTGCGGGCGGCCAGCTTCACCACCCACGAGATCCTGCCCGCCGAGCACGCCCGCTGGTGGGCCGGGGTGCGCGGCGACCCGTCCCGCCGGGTGCTGATCTACGGCGACGACCCGCCCGAGGGGGTGGTGACCTTCAGCGGGCTGGGCGGGTTCGACCGGGCGGCGAGCTGGGGTTTCTACCTGGACATCGCGGGCCTGGAGCGGGACGGCACGCTGCTGCGCGCGTGGGTGGGCATCGAGCGGGCGGCGCTCGGCCACGCCTTCGGCGCGCTCGGCCTGCTCACCCTGCGCGGCGAGGTGCTGGCCGCCAACACCGCGGTACGCGAGCTGCACCGCAGGTTCGGCTTCACCGAGACCGCCGTGTACCACCGCGAGATCGACGGCGTGTCCCGCGAGGTCGTCGGGATCCGCCTGGACCGGGAGGACGCGCGATGAAGATAGGCGGCAGGCCGATCGGCCCCGAGCATCCGCCGTTCGTGGTGGCGGAGATGTCCGGCAACCACAACGGCGACCTGGACCGCGCGCTGGCCATCGTGGACGCGGTGGCCGAGGCGGGGGCGCACGCGGTGAAGCTCCAGACCTACCGGGCCGACACCATCACCGTCGACTGCGACCTGCCCGCCTTCCGCATCGGCGAGGGGCATGCGCTGTGGGGCGGGCAGACCCTCTACCGGCTCTACGAGGGCGCGCACACGCCGTGGGAGTGGCACGAGCCGATCTTCCGCCGGGCACGGGAGCGCGGGCTGATCGCGTTCTCCTCGCCGTTCGACGCCACGGCGGTGGAGCTGCTGGAGTCGCTGGACACGGCGGCCTACAAGATCGCCTCGTCGGAGATCGTCGATCTGCCGCTGATCGAGCGGTGCGCGGCCACCGGCCGCCCGCTGATCATCTCGACCGGCATGGCGAGCGCGGGCGAGATCGACGCGGCGGTGGCGGCGGCGCGCGGCGCTGGCTGCGCCGAGCCGGTCGTCCTCGGCTGCACGGCCTCCTACCCGGCCCCGCCCGAGCACAGCGACCTGCGTGCGCTGCCGCTGCTGCGCGACCTCACCGGGGCGGTGGTCGGCCTGTCGGACCACACGCCCGGCATCGGCGCGGCGGTCGCGGCGGTCGCGCTCGGGGCGTGCCTGATCGAGAAGCATGTCACGCTGTCGCGGGCCGACGGCGGGGTGGACGCGGCGTTCTCCCTGGAACCGTACGAGCTGGCCGCGCTGGTGGCCGAGAGCGAGCGGGCCTGGCAGGCGCTCGGGCGGGCGCGCATCGGGCCGCGGCCCAGCGAGCGGGAGGGGCTGCGCTTCCGGCGTTCGCTGTACGTGGTGGCCGACGTCAGCGCGGGCGAGCCGGTCACCGAACGCAACGTGCGGTCCATCCGCCCGGCGGGCGGCCTGCCCCCGCAGGCGATCCCGCTGGTGATCGGCCGGACGTTCACCCGCGACGCCACCGCGGGCACCCCGCTGACCTGGGACCTCGTTTGAGCGCTCAGCGAGATCTCGTTTGATCGGTCAGCGGATGCGGGCCAGGGCGTCGGCGACGCGTTCGCGGCCGAGGCCGTCCACGACGCGACGGCCCCGCCTGGCGTACCTGGCCCGCCTTGCGGGCTCGGCCAGCAGCTCGCGCAGCGCGGGCACCGCCGAGGACGGGTCGTTGCCCGCGCCGAGGCCCGCGGCCAGGCCGCGCTTGGTGACCGCGTGGTAGCCGAGCAACTGGTTGTCGCGCACCCAGGTCAGCGCGGTGGGCACGCCGAGGTAGAGCAGCTCCCACACGGTCGTGCCCGCCGCGGTGATGACCAGGTCGGCCTGCGCCATCAGGCGGGGCAGCTCGTCGGTCGGCGGCAGCACCGAGATCGGCAGGCCGGGCGGCGGCACGACCGGCTCCGGGGCGATCACCGTGGCCGAGAACGGCACGCCGGTCGCGGCCAGCGCGTCCAGCCAGCCCATGGTCACGCCGGTGGCGTCGGTGCCGCCGAAGAAGCAGAGCACGTGCGGGATGCCCCCGGCGGGCACCGACCGGTGCCTGCGCACCTCATCGCGCAGCAGCACGTAACGGGTGCCGGCCAGCACCGGCAGCCCGGCGTGCCGGTCTTCGGCGCCGAGGTTCTGGTCCAGGTAGAGGTCGGCGGACTGGCCCCGGGTGTCGCCGTCGATGATCGCCAGCACCGGGATGCCCGCCCGGCGCAGCGCCATCCCGGTCTCGGGGGCGAGGTCGTAGGAGTCGAGCACGACCGCGTCGAGCCCGAGGCAGGCGGCCTGCGAGCCCAGGCCCTCCGCGCCCGGTTTGGCCGGGAGCAGCGGCAGGCCGCGGCGTTCGAGCTGGGCGGCGGCCCAGGGCAGGCCGCCCAGGTCGCCGAGGAACACCACTTCGGCGCCGCGGGCAGCAAGCTCCTCGGCCAGCGCCACGCAGCGCACCAGGTGCCCGACGCCGACCCCGGGGCCGGCGTCGCAGCGCACGCCCACCCGCCTGCTCACGCCTCCTGCAACGCCTTCTGCCGCACATGGGCGTTGATCCGGGCGATCTCCGGCCGCTCGCGCAGCCAGCGCACCAGCGCGCCGACCGGCGTCGGCGTGTCGCCGGTGTGCCCGGCGACCGCCTCGATGAGCCGCCAGTCGGCCTCGGTGTCGAGGGTGACCCGCAGGTCGGCGGCCGACGGCGGGTAGCTCAGGCCGAGCACCCGAAAGCGCTCGGGGTGGGTGTAGACGTAGGAGGTGACGTGCGCGCGGTGGTGGCCTTCGGCCAGCTCGTCGGCCGCCTCGAACGCGGCGCGCCCGACGATCTCCACGTCGGTGCCGCGCGGCAGCGTGCCGCCCAGGCCGGTGCCGAGGTAGTCGAGGCCGGGCACCGCCCGGTAGACGCTCGCGGCCTCGGCGATCAGGCCCGGATCGAGCAGCGGGCAGTCGGCGGTGAACCGCATCACCGCCCCGGCCGGCCGCCGCTCCCGCAACACGCCCGCGAACCTGCCGAGCACGTCATCGACGGGCCCGCGGTGGCAGGGCGCGCCGAGCCGCGCGCACTCCGCCGCCACGGCGTCGTCGGCGGGCTCGGTCGTGGTGGCCACCACGAGGTCGTCGAGCGCGCCCGACGAACGCGCCGCCCTGACCACCCAGCCGAGCACCGACCGCCCGGAAAGCTCCCGCAGGACCTTGCCGGGGAGCCGGGTGGACCCCATACGAGCTTGGACGATCCCGATAATACGCACCGTTGCCCCATTCCCCCGTGTGACAGTGAGTGCCTATCCGGTCGCGCTATGCTACCGGCTCGACCGGACCAGAACATCCGGCTGTCTGCAAAACACGGGCTTCAGAACACGGGGGAAGCAAGACGTGAGCGTTCTGACGGGATCATCGATCCTGATCACAGGGGGGACAGGCTCGTTCGGCAAGGAGTTCATCCGCTACGCCCTCGCCCGCCTCGCGCCCCGCCGCCTGGTGGTCTTCTCCAGGGACGAGCTGAAACAGTACGAGGCCCGCCAGAGGTTCGGCGACGACGAACGGCTGCGGTGGTTCATCGGCGACGTACGCGACCGCGACCGGCTGCTGCGCGCCATGCACGGCATCGACCACGTGGTCCACGCCGCCGCGCTCAAGCAGGTGGACACGGCCGAGTACAACCCGTTCGAGTACGTCCGCACCAACGTCGCGGGCTCCCAGAACGTCGTGGAGGCCGCGATCGACGCGGGGGTGCGCAAGGTCGTGGCGCTGTCCACCGACAAGGCGTCCAGCCCGATCAACCTCTACGGCGCGACCAAGCTGGTCGCCGACAAGCTGTTCGTCTCGGCCAACCACTACGCCGCCGGGCACCCCACGAGGTTCGCCGTGGTCCGGTACGGCAACGTGGTGGGCAGCCGGGGCTCGGTCGTGCCGTTCTTCCAGCGGCTGGCCAAGGAGGGCGGCAGCATCCCGCTCACCGACAAGCGGATGACCCGGTTCTGGATCACCCTGCCGCAGGCGGTGCGGTTCGTCGTGGAGTCCTTCGACATGATGCAGGGCGGTGAGCTGTACGTCCCGCGCATCCCCAGCATGCGGCTCACCGACCTGGCCGAGGCGCTGGCCCCGGACAGCCCGACCTACGAGATCGGCATCCGGCCCGGCGAGAAGCTGCACGAGGAGATGATCGCCCCCGACGACGGCCGCCGCACGCTGCGCCTGGCCGACCGCTACGTGGTGCTGCCGACCATCGCGACCTGGGGATACGTGCCGCCGCAGGCGGGCGAGACGCTGCCGGAGGGCTTCTCCTACCGCTCCGACGGCAATGACCAGTGGCTGACGGTCGCGCAGTTGCGCGAGATGGTCGCGGCGGGGTCGTGATGCTCCCCTACGGCAGGCAGTCCATCGACGGAGACGACGTGCGGGCGGTCTGTGACGTGCTGCGCGGCGACTGGCTGACCACCGGGCCGCAGGTGGCCGCGTTCGAGGCGGAGCTGGCCCGGTGGACCGGCGGGGTGCCGTGCGTGAGCGTCACCTCCGGTACGGCGGCGCTGCACACCGCCTACGTCGCGGCCGGGCTCGGGCCGGGCGATGAGCTGGTGACCTCGCCGCTGACGTTCGTGGCGACCGCCTCCACCGCGACCCAGCTCGGGGCCGAGGTGGTGTTCGCCGACGTCGAGCCGGACATCGCGACCCTCGACCCGGCCGCCGCGCACGCCGCGACGACCCCGCGGACCAAGGTCGTCACCGCGGTCGACTACGCCGGTCATCCGGCCGACTACGACGCCCTGCGCAAGGTCACCGACGCGGCGGGGGCGCTGCTGGTGTCCGACGCGGCGCACGCGATCGGGTCGCGCTACCGCGGCCGCCCGGTGGGGTCGGTGGCCGACCTCACCACGTTCTCGTTCTTCCCGACCAAGACGGTGACCACGGCGGAGGGCGGCGCGGTGGCCGCGATCGACCCGCGCAGGCTGGAGGCCGCCGCCCGGTTCCGCAACCACGGGCTGGTGCGCGACCGGGCGCTGCTGCGCCACCCCGATGAGGGCGGCTGGCATCAGGAGGTGACGGCGTTCGGGCTCAACTACCGGCTGCCCGACGTGCTGTGCGCGCTCGGGGTGAGCCAGCTTCGCCGGCTGCCCGCCTTCCGGGCGCGCCGGGCCGCGCTGGTGGCCCGGTACGACGCCGCGCTCGGCGGGCTCGACGGGCTGGCGATCCCGGCGCGCCGGGCGTACGCCGACCCGGCCTGGCACCTCTACCCGGTGCGGGTGCGCGGCGGGCGCAGGCGCGAGGTGTACGACCGGATGCGCGCGGCGGGCATCGGCGTGCAGGTCAACTACATCCCGGCGTACTGGCACCCGGCCTACGAAGACCTCGGCTACCGGCGCGGGATGTGCCCGCACGCCGAGGCGTACTACGCCGAGCAGCTCTCGCTGCCGCTGTATCCCGGCCTGACCGACGCCGACCAGGACCGCGTGCTGGCGGAGCTGCTGGCGATCCTAACGTGACCTGCGCCGCCGCAGCCTGCGGCGCACCGGCTTGGGCAGCAGCATCCGCAGCAGCCTGCGGTGCAGCGGCCTGCGCCGCCTGCGCGCCGTCCTGGTGTTCCAGCGCGGGGCCACCGGCCCGGGGTCGGCGGGCTCGGCGGGCAGCGGGAGGGTCTGCTCCCGCTCCTCCTCCTCGGCGGGCTCGGGCAGCGGCTCGGGGTCGGGCCTGCGGTCCAGGTGGACCACCGTGCGCCCGGCCACCTGCTCGGCGTGCGAGGCCCACTCGTCGGCGCGTCCGCCCAGCCAGCGGGTCAGCTCCTCCTGCACCGCCCCGGAGTCCCCCCAGGTGCCGTAGAACTTCTGCGGGGTCAGGCAGATCGGCCGCAGGCCGTGCGCGGTGACCGCCTCCCAGACGGCGGCGGCGATGCCGGGCGCGCCCTCGAAGCGGTAGTCGTCCACGGCCACGATGCCCTCGGGCAGCAGCAGCTTGCGGGCCGCGGCGAGGTCGTCGCGGACGTCCTCGTACGCGCGCGAGGCCGCCAGGTGGGCGAACCTGCACGAGTCGGGCTCGACGTGGTCCAGGATGACGGCGGCCGGTCCCTGCACGATCTCCGGCAGCCGCTGGTGGAAGGCCAGGTAGTTGGCCTCGAAGCCGCCGCGCAGCGCCTCGGGCTCGAACGGGTCGCACACCACGAACCGTTCCTCCTCGCGGCGATGGCGGCCGATCAGGATGGCGCTGCGGCCCTGGCCCGCGCCCAGCTCCACCAGGTGGCCGGGGGTGAAGAAGCGGCCCTGGTAGCCGAGCAGCCAGTCGAAGACGCGCATGTCGGTCTCGGTGAGCCGGCCGGGTATGTTCGCAAGCGTCCAGGGCGCCGCGGGCAGTGCGGTCATCGCTGATCGATCCTTTCTCTGAGGACAAGGTTGCAGTTGCCGGACCGCGTCACCACGAACCGGCGGCGGTCGGCCTCCCCCTCGACGTGCTCGGCGGAGTCGAAGGCGAGCGGTACGGTACGGGCGTCGCGGTGGCGCAGCGCGAACCGCCAGGCCGGGCCCGCGCCGATGCCGCCCAGCGGGATGTCGGCGGTGAACCGGCACATCCCGGCCCGCACCCGTCCCACCTCGGCGGGGAAGGCGACCTCCCTGCCGCCCGCGGCGTCGTCCTGCGGCAGCAGGGCGACCTCGGCGGGCGGCGGCACGTCCGCGCGGACCCAGCCGGAGATGGTCAGCCCGGCCCTGCCGGGGACGCAGCGGGTCACCGCCGCCCCGGCGCAGCGGACGCGCAGCCGCAGGCGGCGGTGGTTGCCGACGCACGGGATGATCCACAGGCCCGCGCCGAGCCGCAGCGGGCCCTTGCCGAAGACGGGGTCGGAGGCGGGGGCGGTGAGCCCGGCCGACAGGGTCAGGCCGTGGCCCTCGAGGTCGGCGCGGATCTGCCAGGCGCCCTCGGCCTTGGGGCCGTCGGCGAGCGGCAGGGCGCGGCCGAGGTCCAGGTCGAAGCCGATCCCGTCGGCGTCGGCGGTGATGCCCGCGGCCTCGGCGTACTCCCGCGCGCCGGGCGCGAGCCGCCACTGGCCGAGCGGCACGGCCCGCCCTTCGCGCCCGCCCTGGCGCAGCGCCAGTTTCAGCCTGGCCCCCGCGAGGTCGTCGAGCGCCGCCCCGGGGAGCCAGATCCGGCCCTGGGCGCGCAGCCCGCCGGTCTGGAAGCACAGCCGCTCGACGCTGCCGCGCAGCCGCAGCTCGCCGGTGACCTCGTGGGTGTCGGCGGGCAGCCGGCGGTCGCCGCGCAGCGGGTAGTCGGCGTACCAGCGGCGGCGGGTCACCCCGCCGGGGCGTACCCGGACCTCTGTGGCCGTGGCCTGTTCGGCGAAGGCGAGCGCCGAGCGCAGCTCGGGGATCATCCGGCGGTGCAGCAGCCGCAGCCGCAGCCGGGTCAGCGCGGGCACGGCCCGCCAGGTGGTCTCGTCTACGCCGTCCAGGTAGCCGCAGGCCAGGTCGAGCAGCCGGTCCCGGTCGGGGCCGGTGAGCACGGCGGCGGCCTCGGCCGCCACCAGCAGGTCGATCTCCATGGACTCGGCGTCCAGCGGCGGCTTCAGCTCCGGGGCGTGCCGGGCGAGGAACGCGGCGGTCTCGGCGACCGACAGCAGCCGGTCGCGTACGTTGTCCGGCTCCAGGCGGCGCTGGGTGATCGAGCCGCCGCCGTCCTCGCGTTCGCGCCAGTGGTAGACGGGCTCGGCGTGCACGTCCACCCGGGAGGCGTGTACGTGCGCGGGGATCATCACCGGCTGGTCCTCGTACATCCTGGCCGGGAACGACAGCCCGCGGGCGTCCCAGAACGCGCGGCGGAAGACCTTGTTCCAGGCCATCCGGTCGCGGACCAGGCCGGGGTGCTCGGTGATGTGCGTGCGCGGCAGGGTCCGGGCGAACGCCTCGCGGTGCGCCCACGACTGCGTCAGCCTGCCGTCCTTGAGCCGCCGCACGTTGCCGCAGGCCAGGTCGGAGCCGGTGCGTTCCAGTGAGCCGACCAGCAGGTCGTAGGCGCCGGGCGGCACGATGTCGTCGCTGTCGGCGAAGGCCAGGTAGCGGCCGGTGGCGGCGGTCACCCCCGCGTCGCGGGCCGGGCCGAGCCCGGCGTTCGGCCTGGTCAGCACCCGGAACCGCGGGTCGCGGGCCGCCCAGCCGGCGACCACCCCGGCGCTGCCGTCGGCGGAGCCGTCGTCCACGCAGATCACCTCAAGGTCGGTGAGGGTCTGCGCGGCGATCGAGGCCAGGCAGGCGGCGATGTACTTCTCGACGTTGTAGAACGGGACGACGACGGACAAGAGCGGCACGTCGGTACTCCTCCTCAGCCTCGCCTCACCAGGCGGGCACCGGTTCGCAGCGGCCAGGTGACGCCTCGGACCGCGCGGTGCGCGAAGGTCCGGCGCAGGGCGGCCACCTTCTTCCTGGTCCTGCGCAGCTTGCGGCGCATCCGGCGCAGTTCGCGCTCGCGGACGGTCAGCTTGACCTCCAGCCGGTCGATCCTGGCCTGCGCGGCGGTCAGCGTCTCGCGCATCCGCTCGCGGACGGCCAGCACCTCCCGGTAGGTCTCGGGCGGGCCGGAGAGTGGACCCGCGGCCTGGTCGGGGGTGCCGAGCGTGCGGGCGATGTCGGCGTCCAGCGCCCTGGCCTCGGCCAGGTCGTCGGCGTCGTACGGCAGGGCGCACAGCGCGAGCAGGGTGCCGGTGAGGCGTTCGGCGTCGAGGTCCCACGGCCAGGGGTGATGGTGGCCGCCGGACAGCAGCGAGTCGGCGAACCGCCACACCAGCCGGGTCAGCGCCACCGGGATCGGCACCGGACCGGCCAGCGACCAGCTCGGGTCGATCCGGTGGACGCGGTCGCCGTCCCAGGTCAGGTCGTCGGTGGTGACGAACGCCAGGTCGCCGGGGAGCATGCCGTGCTCGGCGCGTCCGGCCAGCTCGCCGGTCACCGCGCGCAGCGTCCGGCGCACCTGCTTGACGTCGTCGGCGGCGCAGGCGGCGCGCAGGAGCTCGGTCAGCGGGCGCCCGGGGGGCAACGGCCCGTCCAGCGCGGCGGGATCACGCCGCAGCCGGTCCAGCCCGATCGCCGCGGCGGCGGGCAGCCCGCGCCGCCACCAGCCGCCGAGATCGGCGTCGTAGGTCAGCTCGCAGACGCGCAGCCACGGCTCCTCGCACACCGTGTCCTCCACCAACGCCACCGGCCCGCCTCCACTGGTCCCTCCGGCACGGTGGGCGAGGGTGATCCAGAGGGGGGCGAGGCGGTCGGCGAGGCCGTACCGGAACGCCTTGGCGACCAGGCGCGCGGGGTCGGCGACCGGGCGGCCGTCGCGGGCCGGGCGGGCGCAGGCGGTGACCAGCGCCTCGGGCGGCGCGACGCCGCCGGTCAGCAGCTCGGCCGGGAGCAGGACGCGCGGATCGGCGGCGGTCGGGAAGGCCGCGTAGCCCGCGCCGGGGGTCAGCCCGTGCGCGGCCAGCTCGCCGGCCGTGGCGGCCAGGCTCACCGGGGCGGTCGGGTCGGACCCGGGCGGGAGCCAGTCGCCGTCGCCCCGGGCGTACGGCGCGGCCTCGATGAACGCGTCGATCCCGAGGTCGTTGCGCCCGGCCAGGACCAGCGTGCCGCCGGGCGCGACCAGCCGGGCGACGTCGGCCAGCGTGTCGCGCCAGGTTTGTACGGGCACGTCGGCGGGGTGCACCCGGCCGAGCCCGTCCAGGGCGCAGACCATGTCGAACGGCGGCAGGTCGGGCAGCTTGTCCAGCCGCCCGCAGTACACCGTGAACCCGGGCCGCCCGGCGTGGGCCCGGCCGAGCCGGCAGGCGTCGGGGTGAGAGCGGAGCACCGCGGCCACCGTGCCCGCGCGCCCGGCCACCCAGGAGACGAAGTCCGCCGGATGCGGCCCGATCAGCAGCACGCTCCCGTCACCGGGGGCCAGCCTGCGGATCAGCTCGCGCACGGCGTGCCCGCGCCGCGCCCGGACCGCCCCGCCCTCCGGGCGTTCGTCGGACCAGAGGAGCATCTCGCCGCCGATGAGGCGGACGTTGGGCGGGGTGTCGTGGTCTTGGCGGGTGGTCATGCGCATCGCTCCCGTTCGACGACCAGGAGGCCGCGGTGGCGGGTGACGCGGCGGACGGGGTCCCAGCCGAACAGGGCGCGCAGTTCCTCCGGGCCGGTGATGTGGGCGAAGCCGAGTTCGTGGTCGGCGATGTCGCGGGCGGTGCGGGCGTCGATGGAGAAGCCGTGCAGCTCCGGCCACTGGCGCAGGCGGCGGGCCGTGCCGCCGTACTCGGGCCGCTCCTCGGCCAAGGTCATCGGGTCGCCGTAGACGGCGACGTCGCAGCCGACGGACGCGCCGTAGAAGATGGCGCTGGTGAGCCGGTTGGAGGCGACACGCCGGTGGCGGCGGAGTTCGGTGAGCTGGTGGCGGAGGAAGTCGCGGCCCTTGGCGTCCCATCGGGAGCCGCGCTCGCCATGGCAGATCACCCGGAAGCCCGCCTTTTCATACCATCTCCGGATCTCGGGGTTGCGGTATTCGAGCCAGTACAGGCACACCGTCACCGGCCCGGTCTCGACGCTCCTGATCTCGCCCACCAGCCGGGCGTGGTCGCCGTGCACGGCGGCCTTCTCCCAGCCGTGGAACGGGTACCAGATCGTGCCCTCGCGCACCGGTGTCCGGCCGAGATCGGGTTCCATGGTCAGCAGGTACGCCCACGGCGAGCCGATCACGTAGTGCCCGCGCCGCCCCATCGACCAGCCGCGCCGGGCCAATGGCTCCGACCACACGAACCGCGGGTACCCCGGCGTGCACCAGTGGTCGTTCGGCGGAAACCCGTGCAGGTAGTTCCAGCCGTGCTGCACGAAGCCCCGGATGCGCGGTACATGGTGCCGCCCCCGGCTGATCCCACAGTATTTCGCGAATATCCGTGAATGCCCGTACCAATGATTGGACTCGTCCATCACTCCCCCAAGCGCGTGAACGGCGCTGCCACGCCGCCACGACGATGGCAGCCCGCCACTCGCGGCGCGGCGCCCTATACGCTTCCATTACCTTGAGGAGAAACGCACAGTAACCACCTTGTTGCGCATAGCAACCCTAACCCAACCTCCGCCGCGGAGCCCGCATCCGCAACGCGGCCGTTCCGCGTCGCCGAGTTGGCTACACTCCGTAGGCACATGAACGCGTAGAGGAAGTCGGGGTGAACGTCATGGATCCGGTGGAGCGGCTGCGCGGCGTCTTCATGCGCACGCTCGGCCTGCCCGAGGGGGCCGCGGTCGACGGGCTGGAGTACCGCTCGATCCCGCAGTGGGACTCACTGGCCCACATGTCCCTGGTGGCGGCCATGGAGGACGAGTTCGACATCATGATCGACACCGACGACGTGCTCGACATGAGTTCGTTCACCAAGGCCACCGCGCTGCTGGTCAAGCATGGCGTCCCCGTCCCGGCCCGCTGACCCCGCGCCGGGGCGGGTCGTACTGGTCACCGGCTCCTCGCGGGGCATCGGCCGGGCGGTGGCCCGCGCGCTCGCGCTGGCCGGGCACACCGTCGTCGTGCACGGCCGCACGCAGGGGCCCGCGGCGGAGGCGGCGGCCGAGCTGGCCGCCCAGACCGGGGCCGAGTTCGACACCGTGCACGGCGACGTGGCCGACGCCACGGCGGTGGACCACATCATGCGCGAGGTCCACCGGCGGCACCGGCGGCTGGACGGGCTGGTGATCAACGCCGGGGTCCACGAGGCCGCGCTGCTCGGCATGCTCGGGGCCGCCGCCGTCGAGCGGTTGTTCCAGGTCAACGCCATGGGCGCGGCCCACACCCTGCAGGCGGCGGCCAAGCTGCTGCGCCGCGGCGTCCAGCCCGCGGCGGTGCTGCTGTCGTCGGTGCTGGGGGTGCGGGGCGCGGCGGGCCAGGCGATCTACTCGGCGACCAAGGCCGCCGTGATCGGGCTGACCCTCGCCGCCGCCAAGGAGCTGGGGCCGATCGGCGTGCGCGTCAACGCGGTCGCGCCCGGCTACATCGCCACCGACATGCTGTCCGGGCTGGACGACGCGCACCGCGAGGAGGTCGCCCGGTCCACCGCGCTGCGCAGGCTCGGCACCCCCGACGACGTGGCCGCCGCGGTGGCGTTCCTGCTGTCGCCCGCCGCGTCGTTCGTCACCGGCCAGGTCCTCGGCGTGGACGGCGGGGTGGTCGTGTGATCCATCGGCCCTGGGTCCCGCATCCCGGCGCGCGGCTGATCGACGCGGCGAGCGGGGCCGAGCTGGCCGGCGGGGCGCTCTGGGACCGGATCGAGCGGGCGGCGGCGGAGCTGTCGGCGCTTCCCGAGGGCGTGCTGTTCAGCCCGGCGCCGCCGAGCGTGCCCGCCGTGCTGCGCTACCTGGCCGCGCTCGCGTCCGAGCGCCCGATCGCGCTGCTGGACCCGGCGATCCGCGCCGACGTACTGCTCGGCCTCATCGACCGGTACATCCCGGCCGTGGTCGCCGACCCGCCCGCCGGGCTGGCCGCCCCCGCCGGATACCGCGCCACGGCCGACGGCTGGACCCGCGCCGACGCGCCCGAGCCGCACCCCGACCTCGCGGTGCTGCTCACCACCTCCGGGTCCACCGGCAGCCCCAAGCTGGTCCGCCTGGCCAAGGACGCCGTGCTGGCCAACGCCGGGTCCGTGGCCCGCGCGCTCGGCCTGACCGACCGCGACCTGTGGCCCACCACGCTGCCGCTGCACTACACCTACGGCCTGACCACCCTCAACTCCCACCTGGCGGCCGGTGCGGGCGTGCTGCTCACCGCCCACGGCCTGCTCGACCGTGAGTTCTGGGACGCGGCCGACGCCTTCGGGGGCACGTCGCTGGCCGCCGTGCCCTACCAGTTCGAGATGCTGCGCAGGCTGCGGTTCGACGCGGCCGCGCACCCGGCGCTACGCATGATCACCCAGTCCGGCGCGCGGCTGCGCGGCGACCTGGTCGCCGACTTCGCCGCGCGGATGGCCCGCGGCGGCGGTCACCTGGTCAAGATGTACGGCATGACCGAGGCCCCGCGCATCGCGGTGCTGCCGCCCGAGCACCTGGCCACGCGCCCCGGCTCGGTCGGCCGGGCGGTGCCCGGCGGCGCGCTGTCCATCGACGCCGGGCCCGGCGGGGAGGGCGAGGTCGTCTATCGCGGGGCCAACGTGATGATGGGCTACGCCGAGTGCGCCGCCGACCTGGCCCGCGGCGACGACCTGGGCGGCGTGCTGCGCACCGGCGACCTCGGCCGCCTGGACGACGGCTTCCTCTACCTCACCGGCCGGCGGCGGCGCATCGGCAAGGTGTTCGGCGTGCGGGTCGGCCTGGACGACATCGAGGAGTTGCTGCGCGGCCACGGGCCGGTGGCGGCGGTGGCGGGCGATGACCGGGTGGTGGTGTTCGCCGAGGCGGCCACCACGGCGAGCGGGCGGGAGCTGGCGCTGACGCTGGCGGGCCGCACCGGCGTCCACTGGAGCGGCTTCGACGTGCGGGGCGTGCCCAAGCTGCCGCTGCTGGCCTCCGGCAAGATCGACTATCGGGCGCTGGAGGCGGAGCTGTGACGGTGTTCACGCTGCCGCAGGCGGTCAAGGAGGCCAGGCTGGTCCCCGAGCTGGCCGCGCTGACCGAGCGGCACCGGACGGCCTGCCCGCCCTACCGGCGGGTGCTGGCGGCGCTGGGACACGCCCCGCCGTACGACTCGGTGGCGGCGCTGCCGTGGCTGCCGGTGCGGCTGTTCGCCACGCACGAGCTGAAGAGCGTGCCCGACGAGGCGGTGTTCCGGGTGCTGACCTCCAGCGGCACCACGGGCGGGCCGCCGAGCCGGGTGTTCCTGGACCGCGCCGCCGCCGCCGCGCAGGCGCGGGCCCTGGCCGCGACGCTGCGCGCGGTGCTCGGCGAGCGGCGGCTGCCGATGCTGGTGATCGACTCCCGTTCGGTGACGCGCGCGGCGGCGCTGAGCGCCCGGGGCGCGGGCGTCCTCGGCATGATGAACTTCGGCAGGGACCACACCTTCGCCCTGGACGACGACGGCGCGCCCGACCTCCACGCCGTACGCGGCTTCCTGGCCCGGCACGCGGGCACGCCCTACCTGATCTTCGGGTTCACCTTCATGACCTGGCGCCACCTCTACCGGCCGGCCCGCGAGCACGGCCTCGACCTGTCCGGCGGGGTGCTGATCCACTCCGGCGGCTGGAAGAAGATGGCGGACGAGGCCGTGGACAACGCGGTCTACCGGGAGCGGTTCGCCGCCGACACCGGCCTGACCCGCGTCCACGACTTCTACGGGATGGTGGAGCAGATCGGCACGATCTTCCTGGAGGGCCCCGACGGCGGCGGCCTGTACTGCCCCGGCTTCGCCGACGTGGTGATCCGCGACCCGGTGACCTGGCAGGAGGTCCCGCCGGGCACGCCCGGCCTGATCGAGGTGGTCAGCACACTGCCCACCTCCTACCCCGGGCACGCGGTGCTGACCGAGGACATGGGCGTGGTCCACGGCGTGGACGACGGCGTGTGGCCGGGCAAGCGCTTCTCGGTCCTCGGCAGGCTGCCCCGCGCCGAGGCCCGCGGGTGCAGCGACACCTTCCGCGCGGTCGGCGAGGAGGCCGCGTGAGCGTGCGCCGCCTGTTCCCGCCCGGCCCCGACGTCCCGGCCGGTGAGCTGGTCAAGGGGCTGACCGCCGAACCACCGGGCGGGCCGCTGGTGGTGGGCGACGAGCGGATCAGGGCGTTCCTGGAGTCGGTCTCGCGCCGCCTGGTCGCCCCGGCGCTGGCCCGCCGCCATCCCGAGCTGACCGCGCTCGGCTACTTCCTGCGGCGTTCGGCCGTCACCCGCACGCTCGACGCGCTGCGACCCGGCGACCCGGCGCGGCTGCGGGTCCCGCGCGGGCTGGTCTTCCACGTCCCGCCCGCCAACGTGGACACGCTGTTCGTCTACTCCTGGGCGCTGTCCGCGCTGTCCGGCAACCACAACGTCGTACGCCTGTCGCCCCGGGCGGGCGGCCCCGCGCTGACCGTGATCGGGATGCTGCTGGACGCGCTCGCCGACGCCCACCCGGCGGTGGCCCACTCCCAGCGGGTGATCGGCTACGACCGTTCGGCGGAGGTGACCGGGCTGCTGTCGGCGGCCTGTGACCTGCGGGTGATCTGGGGCGGCGATGACTCGGTACGCGAGATCCGGCGGCACCCGCTGGCCCCGCACGCCCGCGATGTGACCTTCCCGGACCGCTCGTCGTTCGCGGTGATCCGCACCTCCTGGTGGCTGGACGCGTCGCCGGGCGCGCGCGGGCAGGCCGCCGAGGGCTTCGCCAACGACGCGTACTGGTTCGGGCAGGCCGCCTGCGCCTCGCCGCGCACGATCTTCTGGGTCGGCCCTGGCGACCACGCCGGTCCCGCCCGTGACCTGGGCGAACGCCTGGCGACGCTGGCCCGCGACCGCTGGCCGGTGGATCCGGCGATGGCGGTGCGCAAACGCGTCGCCGCCTACGGGCTGGCCGCCGACGGTGTGGCCGCCCGGCTGTCCTTCCACGGCAACGAGGTGACCGCCGTCGAGTTGCGCGATCCCGCCGCGCTCCCCCGCCACTGGCTGGGCGCCGGCGTGTTCGCGCACGCCAGGCTCGACTCCCTGGACGGACTGCTGCCGGTGGTGCGCCGCGCCGACCAGACGATGACCCACCTGGGCTTCGACGCGGCGGAGCTGCGGGCGCTGGCCGAAAGGCTGGCCGGGCGGGGCGTGGACCGCATGGTGCCGGTGGGCTCGGCGCTGCGTTTCGACGGCGTGTGGGACGGCATGGACCTCCCGGCCGAGTTCACCCGGCTGGTGACGGTCAGCCCGTGAGCGCGGCGGGCCGGTCCCTGAATACCCAGCGGTCCAGTACGGCGAAGCGCACGATCGTCATCGCCACGTAGGCGAGCAGCAGCACGGCCACCTCCAGGGCCCGCCCGTGCCCCGGCAGGGCGTGCACGGCCGTGACCACCACGGTGGTGGTGAACAGGTAGTTCACCACGAACAGCAGTCCCGCGCGGGAGTGGACGCGGGTCCGCGCGCCGCCGCGCCTGCCGAACGTCCAGCGCCGGTTCGCCTCGGTGTTGGCCGCGGCGGTCACCGCGAGCGCGGCCAGGTTGGCCCACTCCGGTGACCACACCGTGCGCAACGCCGCGTACAGCGAGGTGTGCGCGATCGTGGACACCACGCCGATCAGCGCGAACGACACCAGCTTGGCCAGCAGCGGGTTGGTCGCCGGGGCGACCACCGCGTCGGGGTGGACCGGCGCGAGTTCGCGGCGCGGCGGCAGGTCCACCCGGCCCTGGCCCGCCGACATGCGCCGGGCGACGCGGACCATGCCGCGGATGTCCTGCCAGGCCGTGCCGACCACGTTGACCCGCGAGTCCACGTCCTCGAACCAGTCCACCGGCGTCTCGTGCACGCGCAGCCCGTTGTGCTCGGCGAGCAGCAACAGTTCGGTGTCGAAGAACCAGGCGTCGTCCTGGACGCGCTGGAGCAGCGGGCGTACCACGTCGGCGCGTACCGCCTTGAAGCCGCACTGCGCGTCGCGGAACCCCGTGCCGAAGCTGAGCCGCAGCGCCAGGTTGTAGCAGCGTGAGATCAGTTCCCGCCGGGCCGTGCGGCGCACCCGCGAGGACCTGGCCAGCCGGGAGCCGATGCCGATCTCGGAGTGCCCGCTGACCAGCGGGGCGACCATCGGCAGCAGGGCGTCCAGGTGGGTGGACAGGTCCACGTCCATGTACGCGACGATCTCGGCGGGGCTGTGGCTCCAGGCGTGCCGCAGGGCCGCGCCGCGCCCGCGCACCTCGATCCTGGTCGCGTGGACGTCGGGCAGCCGGGCGGCGAGATCCCGGGCGATGTCCCAGGTGGCGTCGGTGCTGCCGTTGTCGGCGATGGTGATCCGCCAGGTCAGCGGGAACGTGTCGCGCAGGAAGGCGTGCAGCGTCTCGACACAGCCGGGCAGCGCGCGTTCCTCGTTCAGCACCGGGATCACGATGTCCACCGTGGGCGGCTTGACCGCTACGTCGGTATCGCGCGTGCCCGGTACGCATGTGGTGACGGCGTCCTCGACGGCGTTCTCCCCCATCGGGCACCTCCGGCTGTCGTCACTGGCGGTTTCCCGGTCAGTCTCGGCGGCCCTCACGGACGCGCCGCCCGCCGCCGCGCCGGGCGCGGCGCACTGATGACGTGGCTTTTACACGAACGGGGAGAAGATGTCGGGGTTCGCGGCCCAGGGGGTGATCTGGTAGACCGCGCAGTCGCCCGAGCGGAAGCGCAGCGCGGTGTACCGGCCCACGTCGTCGCTGAGCAGCGGGTCACGCTGATCCACCAGCAGCCAGCGCACGCCGTGGCCGGTGAGCAAGCGGCGGACCGCCTCCCTGGACGGCTCCCGGAACACCGCGTCGTTGGCGGCGAGCCTGGCCTGGTCCCAGAAGATGAACGTGGTGTAGCGGTCGGCCTGGTAGTCCACCACCTGGCCGAGGTTGGTCGGGGTGTAGCCCCAGCCTTCGACGAGCATCCGGCGCTCGCTGTAGGCCGAGGCCCAGAAGTGCCGGTTGTCGCAGTGGCGTACGCGCACGCCCCGGCAGTGCACGTTGGTGGCGATGATCTCGCCGTGGCCGGTGTTGGCGCGCAGCCAGCGGGCGGCCTCCATCCCGCCGCGCGGCACCTCGGGCACCTCGGGGATCGCGTGCGGCCCGCCGGAGTAGGCGTTGAGCTGCCCGGTGACCTGCGGTCCTGCGCACAGCCCGGCGAGCAGCAGGAGCACCGCGGCCACACCGCCGGTGGACCGCAGCACGACCAGCGCGGTCAGCGCGGCGGCCCCGGCCAGGATCGCGACCGGCACCAGGGCGGTGTCCATGTTCAGTACGTCGCCTGCGGCGCTCCTGGTCTCCATCGCGAGGGCCGCGCCGCCGGTCAGGCAGACGGCGATCAGCGCCGGGCGCGCCAGGGCGGGGACACGCGCGAGCGCCACCCGCAGTCCGGCCGCCGCGAGCACCGCCAGGTACGGCCAGCCGCCCCGCAGGAAGTAGAGCTGGCTCACGCCCGGGTGCCCGAACATCAGGGCCGCGCCCGCCGAGGCCAGGCCGATGCCCAGGCAGACCGGCACCATCGGGTTCTTCCAGTGCGCGCGGCGCAGCAGCGCGACCCCGGCGAAGGCGACGGCCCAGCCCGCGCCGAGCGCGACGCTGACCGCCACGGTGAGCCGGGCGGGGTCGTCGCCGGGGGCCGGGTGGGTGGACACGAGCCAGGCGGCGAGCGCGCCCGGACGTACGCTCATCCCCTGCGACGCGCCGCCGAACACGACGAACTGCGCGAACGCCAGTACGGCGGCGGTCATCGCGAGCAGCGCGAGCACCACGCGGTCCCTGCGGAACAGCAGCAGCAGCGCCAGCCCCGCGCCGATCAGCGGCACGAACGTGGCCTTGGCCCCGGACACGGCCGTCAGCAGCACCAGCACCAGCGCCAGCCGCGCGGGCGTGGCCCGGCGCAGCACCCCGGCGATGGCCAGGGTGAGCGCGGCGAACAGCGCCGCGCCGAAGGTCTGTGTGGGGCTGAGCCAGGTCAGCGTGCCCGCGAGCGCGCCGCTGGGCAGCGGGCTGTCCCGCCAGCCGAACAGGTCGGGCGTGCCCGCCAGGTACGACAGCGCGACCGCCGCCGCGCCCGCCCACCAGGACCCGGCGATCCGCCGCCCGAGCGCCGCGACCAGGATCGTGAACGCGGCGGCCATCGGCAGGATGGCCAGCCGGTAGAGCACGGTCTGCGCCTCGATGCCGGTGGCCCAGCTCGTCGCGGCCAGGTCGGCGTACAGGAACCAGTGGTAGGCCAGCGGCTCACCCGCCACCTCGGGGACCGTCGGCGGCATGTGATGGCGCAGCTCGCCGACCAGCGACAGATGGAACGGCATGTCCACATAGGGGGCGGCATTGCCGGGCCAGGCCAGTCCATGGGCGCGGTAGAACGCGGGCGCCGCGAACACCACCAGCGCCATGACCAGCCCGGCGAGCGTCCACGCGGCACCCACGGGCACCCGCTCGGCCTGAGGGCGCAGGTGGTAGTGGCGGCGCAGGGCGGGGACCACGGCGAACAGGACGATGGTGATCACTGGCCAGGCCAGGAACGCGCGGGGGGCGCCCGCTGCGCGGGCTGCGGCGTAGGCGCCGATCTCCAGGGCGTAGCCGACGGCCGCCCCGGCGGCCAGTTCGACCGGGAGGGCGCAGCGCCGGGGGCCGCAGGCGCGCCAGATCAGGGTGCCGGGCACGACGATGCCCAGGACGAGATAGCCGAAATAGCGCGCTATATCGGGGCCTGGGGTGTCGTGCGCGAGCAGTGTCACCACCGCCGCGGCCAGTACCGCCGCCCCGGGCAGCAGCCGTACGCCCGGGATGCCGCGCGGGGGCCGCTCGGCCGTGCTCCGGCGTCCGGCCTGCTCGATCGCGGTAGTGGCGACGGTCATGGGTGCTCGCAATCCGGCTCGGTGACGGGAGCCTGGATGCGTAAATGTAGCGAACGGATCACAGGTAATGGCGTTCTGTAATCGTGACCCACCGATAGCGGATTGGAATATGCGGGTACCGGGCCCTCCGCGAAAGATCTGCGGTTAGGTATGGTTTGCGCAGCGCTATGGGCTTTTCTTTAGGTAAGTGAGAGGAAAAACACATATGTCTGGATGGGTTCGGGTGGGGGTGGCGGCGGTGGCGATGAGCGCGTTAGTCCCGCTCGGGCCCTCGGCCGAGGCGTCGGCCGCCACAACGGCCGTCAAGCCGGTACAGCAGACCGCACGGACCAAGCCGGCCAAGCCGGTGAACTGCCACCGCGCCAAGTGCATCGCCCTGACCTTCGACGACGGGCCGGGCCCGCACACCGCGCGCCTGCTCGACACCCTCAAGAAGAACGGCGTCAGAGTGACGTTCTTCCTGGTCGGCGAGATGGCCCAGCGCCGTCCCTCGGTGGTGCGCCGGATGGCACGCGAAGGGCACGAGATCGCCAACCACACCTTCTCCCACCCCCGGCTGACCGAACTCGGCTCCAACGAGATCGCGTCCGAGATCAGGCGCGGCAAGGCCGTCATCCGGAGGCTGACCGGTCGGCAGCCGGAGATGCTGCGCCCGCCGTACGGGCTGACCGACGAGCGGGTGGAGGCACTGGCGGGGGCGCAGGGCCAGGCGGTGATGCTGTGGTCGTCCAGTTCGCGGGACTGGGAGCTGCGGCGATCCGACCTGATCGTCAAGCGGGCGCTGAAGCTGGCCCGCCGGGACGGGATCATGCTGCTGCACGACATCGTGCCCGGCACGGTCCGGGCGATCCCCACCCTGCTGAAGGAACTCCGCAAGCGCGGCTACACCGTCGTCACGGTCAGTGAGGCCCGCCGCGGCAAGCTGCCCGGACCTGGGGAAAGGTGGCCCGCCCGCTGACTTGACGTCACCCGGGGGTGTCAACTCAGAGGAGATCCACAGCTAGTTATCGGTGCACAAGTGACAGATGGGGCGCTACGGTAGTGCGCTGCCCGAGTAAGTCAATCTCGTATCAAAGCGAGGAGCACCCGATGGCTCGCCATCAACGCGCCCGGCTCCCCCTCGCCGTGGCGCTCGCCGGGGCTCTGGCCGGCATGGGCGCGGCAGCACCCGCCGCCCATGCCGAGGCCCCGAAGAAACCCCCGAAGAAGGAAGCGAAGGTGGACTGCGCCAAGGTCAAGTGCCTCGCACTGACTTTTGACGACGGTCCAGGAAAGTACGCCGGCAAACTGCTCGACACGCTCAAGAAATACGACGCCAAGGCGACGTTCTTCCTTGAGGGGCAGTATGCGAAGTCCCGGCCCACGTTCGTCAAGCGAATGGCCAAGGAAGGCCATGACCTGGGGAACCACAGTTACAAGCACCCGAAGTTCCGGGAGATCACCGAGCAGGAGATCAGCGATGAGCTGACCTCGACGCAGGAACTGGTGAAAAAGGCGGCGGGCAAGGCGCCCACCATGATCCGCCCGCCGTACGGGGAGTTCGACGAACGAACCGTGCGGATCGCCGCCCAGATGGGCCTGCCGCTCGTCCTGTGGAACGGCGGCTCGCGCGACTGGGCCACCAAGAACGAAACGGCCATCTACAAGGAAGTGCTGCGCAGCGCCAAGCGCGATGGTGTCATCCTGATGCACGACTGGGTGCAGCAGACCGTCACCGTGATGCCCAAGCTGCTCAAGGAACTCAAGCGGCAGGGCTATCACCTGGTGACGGTCACGTCGTTGCTGCGCGACGGCCGCAAGCTGGAGCCCGGCGAGATCTACCCCGACCCGAAGGTGAAGCAGGAGGACCTGGAGTCCCCGCCGGAGGACATGCAGTCGCCGCCGGACGACGAGGAGTACTAGGTCACTCCCACTCGATGGTGCCCGGCGGCTTGCTGGTCACGTCGATCACGACCCGGTTGACCTCGCGTACCTCGTTGGTGATCCGGGTCGAGATGCGGGACAGCACGTCGTAGGGCACCCTCGCCCAGTCGGCGGTCATGGCGTCTTCAGAGGTGACGGGCCGGAGCACGACGGGATGACCGTAGGTCCGCCCGTCACCTTGGACGCCGACCGAGCGCACGTCGGCGAGCAGCACCACCGGGCACTGCCAGATCTCGCGGTCCAGGCCCGCGCGGGACAGCTCCTCGCGGGCGATGGCGTCGGCCTCGCGCAGGATGTCGAGCCGGTCGGCGGTCACCGCGCCGATGATCCGGATGCCCAGGCCCGGCCCGGGGAACGGCTGCCGCCACACCATGGCCGGGGGCAGCCCCAGCTCCTCACCGGCCCGGCGCACCTCGTCCTTGAACAGCGTGCGAAGCGGCTCGACCAGCTCGAACCGCAGGTCTTCCGGCAGGCCGCCGACGTTGTGGTGGGACTTGATGTTGGCGGTGCCGGTGCCCCCGCCGGACTCGACCACGTCGGGGTAGAGCGTGCCCTGGACCAGGAAGTCGACCGGCCCGTCCTTCATGATCGCGCGCTGCTCGTCCTCGAAGACCCGGATGAACTCCCGGCCGATGATCTTGCGCTTCTCCTCCGGCTCGGTGACCCCGGAGAGCGCGTCGAGGAACCGGTCGGCGGCGTCCACGACGCGCAGGTTGACCCCGGTGGCGGCCACGAAGTCGCGTTCGACCTGCTCGGCCTCGCCCTTGCGCAGCAGCCCGTGATCGACGAACACGCAGGTCAGCCGGTCGCCGATGGCCCGCTGCACGATCGCGGCGGCCACCGCGGAGTCGACGCCGCCGGACAGCGCGCAGATCGCCCTGCCCTCGGGGCCGATCTGGGCCTGGACCGCCGTCACCGCGTCCTCGACGATGTTGAGCATCGTCCAGTTGGGGCGGCACCCGGCGGCGTCCAGGAAGTGCTTGAGCACCGCCTGGCCGTGCTCGGAGTGCAGCACCTCCGGGTGGAACTGCACGCCGTACAGGCCCTTGGCGGGGTCTTCGAAAGCGGCGACGGGCGTCTCGGCGGTGGAGGCGGTGACCGCGAACCCGCGCGGCGCGGCGACGACGGAGTCGCCGTGCGACATCCACACCTTCAGCGCGGACGGCAGCCCGGAAAGCAGCACGCCTTCGCGCGCCACGGTCAGCTCGGTGCCGCCGTACTCGCCCACCCCGGTGTGCGCGACCTCGCCGCCCAGCGCCTGCGCCATCGCCTGGAACCCGTAGCAGATGCCGAACGTCGGCACCCCGGTCTCGAACAACCCGCGGGGCACGGCGGGCGCGCCCTCGGCGTAGACGGACGAGGGGCCCCCGGACAGGATGATCGCCTTGGGCTTGCGCGCCAGCATCTCCTCGACCGGCATCGACGACGGCACGATCTCGGAGTAGACGTGGCACTCGCGCACCCGCCTGGCGATGAGCTGCGCGTACTGCGCCCCGAAGTCGACGACGAGGACGGTGTCGAACTCAGACAACGAAAAGACCTCCAAAGGGCACCCGCGGTAAGTCGAAGTCTATCGACCCCGGCCAGGCGGACCGGCCCTGCTCCCCGCCCTCAGCGGGACGGTTCCCCGCCCGGCGGTTCGACACTGCGTGTTAGATCTTCCACCGCCACGGGGTACACACCTGTCCACTCCCCATGAATCCCCATGAATCCCGACCAACCCCCGACAACCCTAGGAGAGACCGTTGAGCGGAGTGATCGTCACGGGAGGCGCGTCAGGTGTCGGACGGGCCTGCGCGCTGGCCATCGCCGAGGGCGGGCGGCCGGTCGCGGTCTGGGACGCGGACGAGGCCGGGGCGCGGGGGACGGCCAAGGAGGCGGCGATGCTGACCCCGCTGCCGACGTTCGGGATCGCGGTGGACGTGGCCGACACCGCCTCGCTCGGGCCCGCCGTCGCCGCCAGCCGGGCGGTCATCGGGCCGATCGGCGGGCTGGTGCACGCCGCCGCGACGTTCGGGCCCGCCGCCGTCAGGGAGGTCACCGACGAACGCTGGGACGCGGTGCTCGACGTCAACCTGCGCGCCCAGCTCATGCTGACCAGGGCGCTGCTGGGCGACCTCGGCGACGCGCCCGGCGCGGCCGTCGTGGGCATCGGCGCGATCGAGGGCATCGTGGGCCTGGCGGGCGCGCCCGCCTACTGCGCGGCCAAGGCCGGTCTGCTCGGGCTGACGCGTTCGATGGCCGCCGAACTGGCCCCGGCGGGCATCAGGGTCAACGCGGTGATCCCCGGCTACATCGACACCCCCGAACTGGCCGACGCGCTGGACGGCGACCGCGCCGCCGTGTCGATGTTCGCCTGCAAGTCGCCGCTGGACCGGCTGGGCCGGCCGGAGGAGGTCGCCCACGCCGTGCGGTTCCTGCTGAGCGACGAGGCGTCCTTCATCACCGGAACGCACCTCACCGTGGACGGCGGGGCCACCTCCACCGACCTGTGAGACGAAGGTGATCAGGGCACCCTGCCGACACCCGCCGCGATCCGCAGGCTGGTCGCGGGGATCCGCTCGTCCGGCGACCAGTCCTGTACGTCGGCCACCCCGGGGCCGATCAGCTCGAAGCCCGCGAAGAAGCGGCCGATCTCGGCGCGCGTGCGAAAGCGCATCGGCGAGGGCGA
Organism: Spongiactinospora rosea; assembly: GCF_003315795.1. Lineage (GTDB taxonomy): Bacteria > Actinomycetota > Actinomycetes > Streptosporangiales > Streptosporangiaceae > Spongiactinospora > Spongiactinospora rosea. The sequence goes on along the minus strand of NZ_QMEY01000016.1, from coordinate 57,258 downwards.
GTTCACCGATATCTCCTCCAGTTCGGCCTGGGCCTTGGGATCACTCCCGTCGCTGCAGAACTGCGAGATCATGACGTGGCTGCCCGGGACCATCCGCTCCCTGAACCGCGCCACCAGGGCCGCCGGGTCCTCCGCGTCGGTCACCAGGTGGAACAGCGCGGCGAAGAGCACCAGCATCGGCCGGTCATAGTCGATCAATGATCGGACACGTGGATTGTCCATGATTCCCGCGGGATCGCGGACATCGGCCTGTAGCGAGATCACCGACGGTTCGGTGGCGAGCAGCGCGTTGTTGTGGACGAAGACGATCGGGTCGTAGTCCACATAGGCGACCCGCGCTCGCGGGTTGATTTCCTTGGCCGTCTCATGGACGTTCGGTTCGGTGGGAATGCCGGTCCCGATATCCAGGAACTGATCAATGCCCTGTTCTGCGCACATCCGGACGATTCTTAACAGTAGTCGGCGCTGGGCCCGGCCTAACAGGGGAAGATCGGGAGCGGCCCGCATGACCTTCCGCGCCGCGGCCCGGTCCACGGCATAGTTGTCCTTACCGCCAAGGACGTAGTTGTACGCCCTGGCGTGACTCATCTGGCTCATGTTGATAGTGGGCGGAACGCGCTCAGAGTCGGTCACCGTGGCCCCCCTCGCAGCCGTGACGAATAGATCCCGGCTAGATCATATATGATATGAGATAGGCTGAACGGGCTAACATATCGTAATTTTTCATTCTTTTCGGCGGCGGGGGGACTCCGGAGAACAATCTTCGGTCACCCCGCTCGGGTGGGCGCCCTGCGCATTCCCGGCCTGTGGAGTGCGCATGGTAGATAATCTTCATCCGAGATCTGGACACGAGCGAACCTCCGATATGGACCCCTCCCGGCTACGTTCCGCCCTGCTCGCCGCCGTGCGCGGCGGCTCCGGGCGAAGACCCGCGCACCGCGTGCCCGCCTACGCGGCGCCGTACGCCGACCGGGTCGCGGCGCTCGACGTGCTGCTCACCGCGCTCCCCGCGTCCGGGTGGGCCGCCGTGGTGGTCCACGGCTGGACCCCGGCGGGCGTGGCGGGCCATCTCATGGCCGTGGACGGCCTGCTCGCCGCGGCGCTCGGCGCGCCGGTGATCGGCCCCTCCGCGGCCGGTGACGACCCCGAGTCCAGGACCGACCTGGTCCTCGACGCGCTGCGCGACCGGCCCGGCGCGGAGGCCGCCGACCGCTGGCGGGAGCAGGCCGCGGCGCTGTGCCACCACCTCAACACCGCGGACTCACTCCCCGGCGAGGAGGAACGGATCACCGCGACGGCGGTGACGATGCGGCTGCGCGACCATCTGGCCATGCGGGCCTACGAGACGTGGATGCACTCCGCCGACATCTGCTCCGGCGCGGCCGGCGGGCTGGAGTTTCCGCTGCCGGTGCCCGAGCACGTGCACACCCTGTCGCAGTTCGGCTGCCGCCTGCTGCGCACGTCCATGATGATCGCGGCGGGCGGCGCCCCGGACGAGCGGGCCGCGCGGATCACGCTCACCGGCCCCGGGGGCGGCACCCGGGTGGTGTACTTCGGCCGCGAGCGGGTGGAGCCCGCCGCGGAGATCGAGATGGACGTGATCGACTTCTGTTTCCTGCTCGGCGACCGGCTCGGCCCGGACGAGATCGAGGCGACGGTCACCGGCGATCCGGGGCTGGCCCGCGAGGTGCTCACCGCCGCCCCCCTGGTGACCCGGGTGCGCCGCTGAGCACGCCCGCTCAGCCGTGCCCGCTCAGCCGTGGGCGGTGTCGATCACGCAGAAGCGGTTGCCGTCGGGGTCGGCCAGCACCACGAAGTCGGGGTCATCGGGGTAGCGGTCCCACTCCACCCGCTCGGCGCCCAGCCCGATCAGCCGCGCCACCTCGGCGGCCTGCTCGGCCGCGTCGCCCGCGTAGAGGTCGAGGTGGACGCGCGGGTGCTCCTGCACAGGCGTCTCGCTGAGGCCCAGCGCCAGCCCGAAGCCCCGCCCGCCGGGCGGCACCAGCACGGCCCAGTCGTCGTCCATCTCCTCGCGCAGCACGTAGCCGAGCGCCTTGGACCAGAACTCCACCGCCCTGGGCACGTCTTCGACGCCGAGGACCACCGTACCGATGCGCAGCATGCCTGCGAGTCTGGCAGAACCGGCCGACGATTCCGCATGGGCGAGGCCCGGCGCTCCCGGGCCTCGCCCAGCCTCGCCCAGCCTCGCCCAGCGCGTCAGGCGGTCAGCGCGTTGCCCAGCAGGCCGAGCGGCGGCGCGCCGAAGTCCAGCATGGCCTTGTGGAACCGCTGGAGGGTGAACCCGCTCCCCCACCGGGCCCTGGCCTGCTCGCGCAGGTCGAGGATGGCCAGCTTGCCCAGGGTGTAGCGGCCGTAGGTCGGGTCGTAGGCGGCCCGGGAGGCCTCGGACAGCGCCGCGGGACCGGCTATGTGGGTGTCGGCGGCGAACCTGCGCGCGCCCTCCTCCACGGTCATCGCGCCGGAGTGGACGCCGATCGCGCAGGCCAGCCGGGTGACCCTGACCAGCGACTCCAGCCACACGCCGATCTCGAAGCGCAGGTCGTCGGCCTCGAAGCCCTCCTCGACGCACAGTTCCTCGGCGTAGTGCGCCCAGCCTTCGATGAACGCGGACGACTGGAGGGTCCGCCGGACCGGGGTGGGCGCGTGGCGCAGCGCGCGGCCGTGCGAGAAGTGCCCGGGGGCGACCTCGTGGACGGTGATGCCCGGCAAGGTGGTGTCGCTGAAGACCTCCAGCCAGTCGGCGATGTCCTGGGCGGGCCAGGAGGGGTCGGGCGGGGTGATGTGGTACCACGACGGGCTCTCCGGCTCGCCCGGCGCGGCCCAGCTCATCATGGCCATGGCCCAGCGGCGGGACTCGGGGGCCAGACCGACCGCGCACTCGCCGTCCAGGTAGGGCACCAGCTCGCGTTCGCGGGTGAACTCGATCGACTTCTCCGTCCAGTGCCTGGCCGCCTCGATCACTCCGTCGCCGTCGGGGCGCTGCTTGACCAGTTCCCGGCACACGTCGAGCGGCGCGCGGTCCGCCGCGCCGTACCGGGCGCAGGCGTCGGCCAGGCGCTCCATCAGCCGGTCGCGTTCGGCGTCGGCGCGTTCGGCGAGCCGTCCGGTGTCCACTTCCATGCCGTCGTCCGCGCCCATCAGCGCGGCCAGCCCGTCCGCGCCGAGCGCGGCGTCCGGGTCGCCGTCGGCGGCCATCCCCTCAACGTGCGCGACCAGCCGGGCGTGCGCCTTGATCGCGGTCTCGTCCTCGACCCCGGCGGCGAGCCCGCGCACCGCCCCGAGCAGCGCCTTGGCCACCGGGGCGCTGAGCAGGTCGAGGGAGGCGATGGACGCCTCCACCGCCTCCGGCCACAGCGCCAGGTGCGCCCGCCTGGCCGCCTCCCGTTCGGCGGCGGGCGCGTACTCGCGGTCGTAGCAGGCCAGGTCCAGGTTGCCCAGGTGGTCCATCAGGTTGCGGCGGTGCAACTGGAGCCGGTCGAACCGCACCCGCCTGGACTCCTCGAAGACCTGGAGGTGCGCCGCGTCGTGGGGGTCGGCGGGCAGCGGCCCGTGGCCGAGCGCGGCCACGGCGGCGCGCACCCCCTCAGGGGAGAGGTCCTGGATCCTCCCGTCGTACTCGTGCCGTCCGGCGGACTCCCTCACGTCCGCCATCGCCAGGTCGCAGACGGCACGCAGCCGGCCGTCCACGTCATCAACGTTGCCCGAGTTACCGGGATCGCCGGAATTACGGGAGTTGTCGAGTTCGCTCATGCCCAGACGTTAGCGGTCATGGCCCGCAATGGTCACGACCCTGCACGGGCCACGGCGTCCAGCAGGGCCGAGAGCGTCTTGTCCCCGGTCGCCGGGGCCATCACGCTGGCCCGCAGGTAGCGGCTTCCGGCGATCTCGGCGGAGGAGAGGTAGAAGTCGCCCTGCGCCATCAGGCGGGCGCGGATCGCCGCCTGGTCGGTGTCCGGCCCGCCGTACCGGAAGCAGACGATGTTGCTCTGCGGCTCGTAGGGGCAGGTGAAGCCGGGTCTGGCGGCGGCCAGCTCCCACAGGCGGCGGGCCGTCGCGTACCGGGCGGCCACGTGCTCGCCGAGGCCGCGCTCGCCGTACCACGCCAGGTTCAGGAACACCTTCAGGCCCAGCTCGGCCTTGCTGCACTCGATGGTCCGGCCCATCGTGTCGAAGCCCTGCTCGCCGTAGAACAGGTAGCTGGCCTCCTGGCGGAAGGCGCGGTCCAGGTCGTCGGCCCGGCGGACCAGGACGGCGGCGGCGAGGCTGGACGTGCCGAGCATCTTGTGCGCGTCCCAGGTGATCGAGTCGGCGGTCTCGATGCCGTCGAGCAGGTGCCGGTGGCGTTCGCTGAGCAGCGCGGAGGCCCCGTGCGCGCCGTCCACGTGGAACCAGATCCCGTGCTCGCGGCAGAACGCGCCGATCGCGCGCAGGTCGTCGTACAGGCCGGTGCCGGTGGCGCAGGCCCCGGCGACCAGGGCCATCGGGCGGCGGCCCGCCCGGCGTACCCGGTCCAGTACATCGGGCAGCCGCTCGGGCAGGACCCGGCCGAGCGGGTCGGTCGCCGGCTCGAACACGGCGTCCTCGCCGAGCCCGATGATGGCCCCGGCCCTGGCCAGCGAGTAGTGCGCGGACGGCGGGGCGAGCAGCGCGAGTTCGCCTGCGGGCGTCCCGGCCCGCCAGGCGTCCGGGGCGGCGGCGGCCCTGGCCGCGAGCAGCGCGGTCAGGTTGGCCAGCGAACCGCCGTGGGTGAGCACCCCGCCGCCCTGCCCGGCCAGGCCGGTCTTCTCCAGCATCCAGCGGATCACCGCGAACTCCACGGTGGCCGCCGACGCGCCCATCTCATAGAGCGCCATCGGGTTGTTGGCCGCGCCGTGCACGAAGTCGGCGAGCGCGGCCGGGAAGAACGGCGCGGCGATCTGGTGGGCCAGGTGCCCCGGATGGTGGACGCGGGTGCCCGTGGCGAGGTAGTCGTCGAGGAACCCGCGGTAGGTCTCCCCCGTCATGCCGCCCTCGCGGATCCAGCGGTCCAGCCCGAGCCGGGCGGCCAGCTCACCCGGCGGCGGGTTGGTGAGCACCGGGGACGGCCCGGCCTGGCTCTCCGAGACGTACGCGGCCAGCGAGTCCACGGTGTCGTGGGCCGCCCCGGCGAACTCTTCGATGTTCCACACAGCCGGAAAACTACAGATTCGCCCGGCGCCACCACGCGTACATGTCGGGCAGCGCGACCCCCGTCCAGGGCGCCAGGCGCAGCCCGTCCAGATCGGACTCGGCCAGGAACCTGGCGTCGGTGATCTCCTCCAGGTCGGGGGTGAGGGTGCCACCGGTCACCCGGCAGCCGTAGGCGGTGATCACGAACGACACCTGGTCGCCGTTGGGGTAGCGGTTGCGGAACAGCGGTCCGCCGTACACGTCGATCAGGTCCACGATCTCGATGTCGAGGCCGGTCTCCTCGCGCAGCTCGCGGACCACGGCCTCGCGCGGGTGCTCGTCGGGCTCGATGATCCCGCCGGGCGGGGCCCACACCCCGCCGTCGTGGCAGGCGAACAGCAGGCGGCCCGCGTCGTCGAACACGCAGGCGGTCACGGAGGGAAGCACGATCAGTGCGTCGCCCACACGGGCGCGCAGCGCGGCCAGGAACTCAGGGATGGGCACGAGGGACAAGCCTACGACCGAGATGCCCTGAACCGGTCACCGGCTCCATCCGTGCTATGGGCATGAAGGCTTCCATCCGTACGGCCGGCGTCACGATCGCCGCCCTGCTCGCGACGGCCTGCGCGGCCTGCAGCGCGGCCGCCCCGCAGGAACCGCAGGCCGGTTCGTCCGCGAAACCGGCGCGGCTCGGCGAGATCCGCCTGGTCGCCTACCAGAGCTGCGATGACATGCTGGCCGAGCTGCGCGAGAGGACCGCGGCCAACATCGGCCCGTGGGGGTTCGGCGGCGTCCAGTTGCTCACGCGCGCGCTCCCCGAGGCCAAGTCGGAGATGCGCGCCGACTCCATGACGACGAATCAGGAAGCCGACCACTCCACCACCAACGTCCACGAGGCCGGGGTGGACGAGCCCGACCAGGTCAAGACCGACGGCAAGCGGATCGTCACGGTCTCCGGCGGCGTGCTGCGGGTGATCGACGCGGCCACCAAGAAGGTCACCGGCTCCCTGCGGCTGGTGCCCAAGGATCAGGGTTACACCCCTGCCGACCTGCTCATGTACGGCGACCGCGCACTCGTGCAGCTCCCTTCGACCGGCCTGGCCGGCGGCGCGGCCGAGGACTTCAGGGTGCGGCCGGACTGGCGGCCGGGGACGACGTACACGCTGGTGGACCTCTCCGGCCCGCAGCCGAGGAAGGCCGGGTCGATCGTCGCCGACGGCGGCCATGTGGACGCCCGGATGGTCGGCTCGGCCGTACGGATCGTGGTGAGCAGCAAACCGGACATCAAGCTGCCGCTCAACGACACCGTGGGCGGCACGCCGCCGAGCGAGCGGGAGCTGACCGAGCGCAACCGCGAGGCCGTGCGCGCGGCCCCCATCGAGGCGTGGCAGCCGCGCTACGAGGTCATCGGGGCGGACGGCACGCGGCGCACCCAGCGGGTCGGCTGCGACCGGATCAGGCACCCGAAGGAGTACACGGGCACCACGATGCTCACCGTGCACACCCTGGACCTGGCGGCGGGCGACAACGCCCTGTCCGGCGACCGGCCGGTGAGCGTGGCCGCCGACGGCGACACCGTGTACGGCACGGCGACCAGCCTGTACGTGACGAGCAACACCCAGGCGTGGCTGCCGATGCCGATCGAGGAGCCGCCCGTCGTACCGGACTCGGCCAGCCCCGCGCCCCCGACCGTCGTCGATCCCACGGCCGCCGAGCCGACCGCCGTCAAGCCCACCGCGGGCCTCCCGGTGGCCCCCAAGGCCGAGCCGACCGTCTCCGAACCCCCCGTCACCTGGCAGAAGCCGCGGACGATCCCGCCGGAGCGGACCGAGATCCACCGGTTCGACATCAGCGGCGGGGGCGAGCCGCGGTACGTCGCCTCCGGCGAGGTGCCGGGCCGGCTGCTGAACCAGTACGCGCTGTCGGAGCACGAGGGCCACCTGCGGGTGGCCACCACCACCAGCTCGCCCAAGCAGAGCGAGAGCGCCGTCCACGTCCTGGATGCGAACACGCTCGCCGAGACCGGTCAGGTGGGCGGGCTCGGCAAGGGCGAGCGGATCTACTCGGTGCGCTTCATCGGCCCGGTCGGCTACGTCGTCACCTTCCGGCAGGTCGATCCGCTGTACACGCTCGACCTGCGCGACCCGGCGGCCCCCAAGGTCACCGGCGAGCTGAAGATCACCGGCTACTCGGCGTACCTGCACCCGGCGGGCGAGGGCCGGCTGATCGGCGTCGGCCAGGAGGCGACGGAGCAGGGCAGGCGGGTCGGCGCGCAGATCTCGCTGTTCGACGTGAGCGACCCGGCCGCGCCGCGCCGGCTGGCCCAGCTGATCAGGAAGAAGTCCGACACCGAGGTCGAATGGGACCCGCACGCCTTCCTGTACTGGCCCAAGACCGGGCTCGCGGTGCTGCCCCTGGTCTCCCAGCAGTCCGACGGCGGCAGCGACGCGCTGGTGCTGAACATTTCGCGGGAGGGCATCCGCGAGACCGGAAAGGTCGCGCACCCGCGCGGAAAGGCCGGAGGGAAGGTTTTCGCGCCTGTTGACGGGAGCATCCGGCGGGCGCTGGTGATCGGTGACACATTGTGGACAGTCTCCGCCGCGGGGCTCGCCGCCCACGACGCCACGACCCTCACTGACCAGGGCTGGATTCCCTTCCAGTGAACAGGCGACCCATCACTACACTGAGATCCCCCCCTTTACAAGCCTTGTAATGAGTCATTGACGGTGTTACCACTTGCGCAGGCCAACGGCGCTCGTTTCGCGCAGGAGGATTCGTGTCAACAACCGTCGCCAAACCCTGGTTACGCGCGGGCTTGCTGGTCGCCACCGGCGTGGCCCTGGCCCTCTCCACCGCCGGGGTCGCACTCAGTGAGCCGGGCACGTCCGCCCCCAAGGTCTTCGACTTTCAGGGGGAGGAGCACGGCAAGCCCGACGTCGACAACCGGCGCGGCGTCGTCCCCCCGCCCGCCACGCTCGACCGGGCCGGCACGACCGTCCGGTGGAACGCCCTCGGCACCCCGGCGGTCGTCACCGGGAGCAAGCCGCTCGCCGAGGGCCTGGGCGCCGACCCCGAGCAGGCGGCCCGCGCGTACCTGAAGGCGAACCAGGGCATGTTCGGCCTGTCCGCGGCGGCGGTGGACGCGCTGGAGAAGGTGGCCGTCAACCCGATCGGCAAGGGCCATGCCGTACTCCTGCGCCAGCGGTTCGGCGGCCTGCCCGCCGGGGTGGACGGCATGGTCGCGGCCGGCGTCTTCGACGGCTCGATCGTGCACGTCACCTCGACGCTGTCGCGGGAGACCGGCGCGCCGCCCGCGAGCAGGATCACCGCGCGGCAGGCGGAGGAGATCGCCGCCCGCGACGGTGACGTGAACCTCGCCACCGCGGCCGTCCGCAAGGTCACCGAGGTCGCGGTGCCCGCGCCGGACGGCCTCCACCGCGCCTACCAGGTGACGCTGGCGGGCACCGGCGCGGACGGCGGCCTGAGCGGCGTCACCACCCACGTGGACGGCGTCACCGGCGCGGTACTGGTCAGGGAGAACCAGGTGGACCACGCCTGGGAGGCCGACCCGGGCAACCCGCGCTGGGAGGTCTTCCCGGCCAACCCGCCCACCGACCACTCCTCCACCGACACCCGCAAGACCTGGTGCCACAAGCCGGGCCGCGGCTGCGACTACGCACCGGGCGGCGACCCGGCCACCGGCAAGGCGTGGGACGTCGATCACACCACCGACGCCCCGAGCAACACCAGCCTGGGCAACGCGGCCCGCACCTTCGAGCACCACACCGGCGACGGCGGCCCCACCGTCGGCACCCGGCCCAACGTCCCGTCGCCGAGCCGCGACTACCGCTACCCCTGGAAGAACGCCTGGTACACCGCCAGGTGCGACCCCGCCGTACTGGACAAGGAGGGCGGCGCCGACCTCGACGCGGCCATCGCCAACCTGCACGCGATGCACAACCGCATGCACGACTGGTCCTATCGACTGGGCTTCACCGAGACCGCGTGGAACCTGCAGGCCGACAACGGCACGCGCGGCGGGCTCGGCGGCGACGCCGAGATGGGCAACGCCCAGGCGGGCGCGCGGGTGGCGAGCGTCCGCGACAACGCCAACCAGTACACCGGCCCCGACGGCACGCCGCCGATCACCAACATGTTCCTGTGGCAGCCGATCGCGGGCGCGTTCTACGCCCCCTGCGTGGACGGCGACTTCGACATGTCGGTGATCGGGCACGAGTACACGCACGCGATCTCCGGGCGCATGGTCGGCGGGCCGAACGCCGGGTGGAGCGGCCCGCAGGCGAGCGCGATGAACGAGAGCACGTCCGACCTGTTCGCCATGGAGTACCTGTACGAGTACGGCTTCCGCCCGGCGGGCGACACGCCGTACGTCACGGGCGGTTACGTCACCGGCGACCCCAAGGCGGGCATCCGCAACTTCGACATGTCCCGCTCGCCGCTCAACTACAGCGACCTCGGTTATGACATGGTCGGCACGCAGTCGCACGCGGACGGCGAGATCTGGTCGGCGACGCAGTTCGACGTACGGCAGGCGTTCATCCGCCGCTACGGCGACGGCACCCCCGCCGTGCAGCGGCTGTGCGCGGACGGCAGGCTGCCGATCGACAAGTGCCCGGGGAACCGGCGGTGGGTGCAGCTCGCGTTCGACGCGCTGCTGCTGATGGCCAGCGGCGCGGTGGACTACGTGGACCACAGGGACGCGATCCTGGCGGCCGACACGATCCGCTTCGGCGGCAAGAACCACGACATCATCTGGAACGCCTTCGCCGAGCACGGCCTCGGCACCGACGCCGCCAGCGACGGTCCGGGCGACGCGCAGGCCACGCCGAGCTTCGCCTCCCCGCACGCCGGCAACGCGACCGTCACGCTCGCGCCCAGGGGCGACGCGACCGGTACGCCGGTGCGCCTGTACGTCGGCGACTTCGAGGCCAGGGCGGTGCCGATCGCCGACACCGACCCGGCGACCCCGCTGGGCGACACCTTCCAGATCGTGCCCGGCACCCACTCCTTCGTGGCGGCCGGTACCGGGCTCGGGCACACCCGCCTGACCGCCCGCTTCCGCCCCGGCCAGAACAGGAGGCTGGCCGTCGAACTGGACCGCAACCTGGCCGCCGCCGCGCTCGGCGCGACCGCCTCCGGCGACGGGGTCAACCTCGACCGGCTGATCGACGGCACCGAGGCGACGAACTGGGCCTCGCTGACCGGCGCGGTACGCGGCAAGTCGGTGATCGTGGACCTGGCGGGCGCCGAACCGGCCCGGGTCCGCCGCGTACAGGTCAGCGCCCTGCTCCGGCCGCTGGTCGGCGACGAGGCCGACCCCTCCACCCAGAACCGGTTCAGCGCGCTGCGCTCGTTCGAGGTACTGGCCTGCGACGCGGCCACCGGCAAGAACTGCGCCGACCCCGCCGCCTTCACCCCCGTCTACAAGAGCAGGCCGGACGCCTTCTCCACCCGCCTGCCCCGGCCGCGCGGCAACGACCTGCTGATCAAGTCCTTCGACATCCGCCCCACCACCGCCACCCACCTGCTCCTGCGAGTCGGCACCACCCAGTGCACCGGCAACCCCCTCTACCTCGGCGAACAGGACGCCGACCCCACCTCCACCACCGACTGCGCCACCACCAGCGCCTCCCGCGACCACGTAAGAGCCGCCGAATTCCAGGTCTTCACTGACTGATAGTGCCGTTGGCGCTTGTTGCGCTCACCCGAGCGCAACAAGCGCCATGTACACAACAGAATCACCCAAAGACTGCGTCGGTGGTGCGAGGCGGTACATCACCTTGGGTGCCCCAAAGGTGAGCGTGATCCCTATGTGTGATCTTCCAAGGGGCCATCGCCGCCTCACCGTCCTCGCCGCCCTGGCACTTGGGCTGTCCGTACTCGCGCCCGCCGCCGCGAGCGCCCGTACCGATCCCGCCGAGGAGACCGACCGCTACATCGTGCTGCTCAAGCCCACCGTGACCAGCACGCAGGCGGTCGCCGGCGAGCATGTCAAGACGCACAGCGGCCGGTTGGTCGGCGTCTACACGCACGCCTTCAGCGGGTACACCGCGACCTTCACCGCACGGGCCGCCGAGGAGCTGAAGCGGTCGCCCGACGTGGAGAGCGTCGAGCGCGACGCCACCGTGGTGGCGTTCGAGCAGACCGTGCCGACCGGCATCCGCAGGATCCTCGCCACCCAGAACCCCAACCTGGACATCGACAGCGTGGACGACCGCCGCGTCAACGTGGACATCGCCATCGTGGACAGCGGCATCGACGCCCAGCACCCCGACCTCAACGTGGTCGCAAGCACCGACTGCACCAGCGGCGTGTGCGTGGACAACGCCGGCACCGACGGCAACGGCCACGGCACCCATGTGGCCGGGATCGCGGGCGCCATCGACAACGACTCCGGGGTGGTCGGGGCCGCGCCCGGCGCGCGGCTGCACTCGGTGCGGGTGCTGGACGACGAGGGCGCGGGCTCGCTTTCCGCGATGGCCGCGGGCATGGACTGGGTGGCCAGGAACTCCGCCACCATCGAGATCGCCAACCTCAGCCTCGGCTGCGAGGGCTGCGAGAGCAACGCCATCAACACCGCCATCGCCAACTCCGTCAACCGTGGCGTGGTCGTGGCCGCAGCGGCGGGCAACGGCGCCACCGACGCCGCCGCGTTCTTCCCGGCCAACAACCCCGACGTGATCACCGTCTCGGCGCTGAACGACCTCGACGGCCTGCCCGGCGGCCAGGGCGGCGACCAGCCGCCGTGCCGTCCCGAGCCCGACCAGGACGACACGCTCGCCGAGACCTCCAACTACGGCAGGACCATCGAGATCACCGCGCCCGGCGTGTGCATCGAGTCCACCTGGCCGGGCGGCCGGTACGCGGTGCTCACCGGTACGTCGATGGCGACCCCGCACGTCACGGGCGCGGCCGGGGTGCTCGCCGCGGGCACGCGCAAGCCGGCCAACCGTGCGGGGGTGCTCGCCATCCGGCAGCGCCTGATCAGCACGGGCAACGCCAACTGGACCGACGACTCGCCCGACGGGGTCAGGGAGCCGCTGCTCGACGTACACGACGCCACGCAGTACCCGGCCAGGACCCGGGACAGGGACCCCCGCCGCTGAGCCTGGCGTCAGGACGGTGGCACGGGCGTGTCCACCGGAACGATCTCGGGCGCTCCCAGGCGGATGGCGTCGGCCTCGTGGTCGGTGTCCTCCTCCTGGGAGGCCCGCTCGGCTTCCACCCTTTTGGTGTAGTAGGAGACCTCACGGTCGATCTGGTCGTCGTCCCAGCCCAGCGGCCCGGCGACCAGTTCGGCCGCCTCCTGGGCCACCGCCAGCCCACGGTGGAAGGTCTCGATCGAGATGTGCGTGCGGCGGGCCAGTACGTCGTCCAGGTGCCGCGCCCCCTCGTGGGTGGCCGCGTAGACGATCTCGGCGCGCAGGTAGTCGTCGGCCCCGGCGAGCGGCCCGGCCAGCGTCGGATCGTCCTCGATCAGCGCCAGCACCTCCTCGATCAGCGTGCCGTACCGCTGGAGCAGGTGCTCGATCCGCGCCACGTGCAGCCCGGCGGACTTGGCCAGCCGGTGCCGGGAGTTCCACAGCGCCTGGTGGCCCTCGGCCCCGGCGAGCGGCACCCGGTCGGTGCAGGACGGCGGGACCCGCTGGTCCAGGCCGTGCGCCACGGCGTCCACCGCGTCGCGGGCCATCACCCGGTAGGTCGTGTACTTGCCGCCCGCGATCATCACGAGCCCCGGCACCGGGTGCGCCACGACGTGCTCGCGCGACAGTTTGGAGGTCTCGTCGCTCTCCCCGGCCAGCAGTGGGCGCAGCCCGGCGTACACGCCCTCCACGTCGTCGCGGGTCAGCGGGACCGCCAGCACCGCGTTGACGTGGTCGAGCACGTAGTCGATGTCGGAGCGGGAGGCCGCCGGGTGCGCCTTGTCCAGCGACCATTCGGTGTCGGTGGTCCCGATGATCCAGTGACGGCCCCAGGGGATCACGAACAGCACCGACTTCTCGGTGCGCAGGATGATCCCGGTGTGGGAGTGGATGCGGTCGCGCGGCACCACCAGGTGAACGCCCTTGGAGGCCCGTACGTGGATCTGCCCGCGCCCGCCCACCAGGCCCTGGATGTCGTCGGTCCACACCCCGGTGGCGTTGACCACCTGCCGGGCGTGGACGTCGATCTCCGCGCCGCCCTCAAGGTCGCGTACCCGCACCCCGGTGACCCGCTCGCCCTCCCGCAGGAACCCGACGACCTGGGCGCGGGAGGCGACGTGCGCGCCGTAGGAGGCGGCGGTGCGCAGCATGGTCATCACGTACCGGGCGTCGTCCACCTGGGCGTCCCAGTACTGGACCGCCCCGGTGAACGCGCTCCGGCGCAGCGCGGGGACCAGCCGCAGCGCCCGCTGCCTGGACAGATGCCGGTGGCCCGGCACGCCCCTGGTGAACCCGAAGGAGAACCCGAGGCTGTCGTAGAGGGCGAGCCCCGCGCCGACGTAGGGCCGCTCCCAGGCGAGGTGGGTGAGCGGCAGCAGGAACGGCACCGGCCGCACCAGGTGCGGCGCGACCCGCTGCATGAGCAGCGCCCGTTCCTGCAACGCCTCCCTGACCAGGTCGAAGTTGAGCTGTTCCAGGTAGCGCAGGCCGCCGTGGATGAGCTTGGACGAACGCGAGGAGGTGCCGGAGGCGAAGTCGCGCGCCTCCAGCAGGCCGACGTCGAGCCCCCGGGTCGCGGCGTCCAGGGCGACCCCCGCCCCGACCACGCCGCCGCCGACCACCACCAGGTCCAGCTCCCGCGCCGCCATCTCGGCGAGGGCGGCCGACCGTTCGGCCGGTCCGAGCCTCGTGGTGCCCATGCGCGCCTTCATCCGGCTCCCCCCTGCGTGACGTCTCGTCACGCCCTTTCTACCCGTTCGCCCATCGCGTGGCTACGCACGGGTAGCCGCCCCGCCGCCGGGGGATGAACCATGCGTGGGGCGGTCAGGCCCGGATCACCTCGACCCCGGCGTCGGCGAAGTCGCCGGCCGCCTCCTCCGTCATGTTCTTGTCGGTGACCAGCGCGTCCACCTCGCCGATCGGGCAGATCCTGGCGAAGGCCCGCGCGCCCACCTTGGAGGAGTCGGCCACCACGACCACCTTGGCCGCCCTGCTCATCAGCAGGTGGTTGACGCTCGCCTCGCCCTCGTGGTGCGCGCCCGCGCCGCCCTCGACGCCGATCGCGTTGACCCCGATGAACGCGATGTCCAGGGTGACCTGTTCGAGCACGCCCCCGGCCAGCGGGCCGATCAGCTCGTACGACTGCGGGCGGGCGACGCCGCCGGTCAGCACGATCTTGATGTGCGGGCGGAGGGTCAGCTCGTTGGCGATGTTCAGGGCGTTGGTCACGATGGTGACCGGCGGGCCGGTCTCCGCGTTGAGGTCGGCCCGGGTGGCGAGCACCCTGGCCAGCTCGGAGGTGGTCGTGCCGCCGTTCATGCCGACGATCGCGCCGGGGCCGACCAGTTCGGCGGCCTTCTCGGCGATGCGGTGCTTCTCCCCCGCGTGCCTGGCGGTCTTGTAGCGCAGCGGAAGGTCGTAGCTGACGCTCTGCGCGACCGCGCCCCCCCGGGTGCGCATCAGCATCTGCTGCTGGGCGAGCTGGTCGAAGTCGCGACGGATGGTGGCGGTCGAAACGCTCAGCGAGGCCGCCGCCTCCTCCACGCTCAAGCGCCCCTCCTGCGCGAGGAGCTCAAGGATCGCGTTCCAGCGTTCGTAGCGTGCCACCGAAGACCTCCTTCACGGCTCTGATCGTCAAGCCTGGCACATGGCCCGTCGGGTCATCCCTTGATGCACAATATTGCTCATTCCTGCTATAAAAGGAACAGAAAACGACTTATTCGGAGAGGGCTGCTCATGAGCACGCACACCGAGGCCGAGATCGCCTCCCAGCCCGAGTGCTGGCGGCGCGCGGTGGCCATGGTCTCCGCCGAGGCTCCGAGATCGGCCCTGCCCGCCCCCGGTGAGCGGGTGGCCGTGGTGGGGTGCGGCACCTCGTGGTACATCGCCCAGGCGTACGCGGCGCTGCGCGAACGGGCGGGCCACGGGGAGACCGACGCCTTCGCCGCCTCCGAGGCGCCGACCGGCCGCCGCTACGACCGCGTGCTCGCGCTGACCCGGTCGGGCACCACCACCGAGGTCCTGGCCCTGTTGCGGGCGGTACGCGCGGACGGCGGCCCGCCGACCACCGTGATCACCGCCGACCCCGCCAGCCCGGTCATGGAGCTGGCCGACCGCACCGTGGTGCTCGACTTCGCCGACGAGTCCTCGGTCGTGCAGACCCGCTTCGCCACCGCCCAGCTCGCGCTGCTCCGCGCCCACCTGGGCGAAGACCTCTCCACCGCGATCAACGACGCCGAACACGCGCTGCGCGGCCCGCTGCCCGACGCCGCCGTGCGGGCCGAGCAGGTCACGTTCCTCGGGCGCGGCTGGACCTACGCGCTCGCCCTGGAGGCCGCGCTGAAGATGCGCGAGGCGTCGCGGTCGTGGACCGAGGCGTACCCGGCGATGGAGTACCGGCACGGGCCGATCAGCATCGCCGGTCCCGGGCGGGTCACCTGGATGCTCGGCGAGGCCCCCGACGGGCTCGCGACCGAGGTCGAACGCGCCGGTGGCGCCTTCCTGACCTCCACCGCCGATCCGCTGGCCGAGCTGGTGCGCGTCCACCGGGTGGCGGTCGCCCGCGCCCACGCCCGCGGACTGGACCCCGACCACCCCCTGCACCTCACGCGATCTGTGATCCTTTCTCCATGAGCATCACACTCGCCGACGCCCGCCTCGTGACCCCGGGCGGGGTCCACCCCGGCTGGCTGACCATCGAAGACGGCCGGATCACCTACGTCGGGCAGGGCCAGGCCCCCACAGGCAACGGCCACGGCCTCGGCGGCCGGCTCGTCGTGCCCGGCTTCATCGACATTCACAACCACGGCGGCGCGGGCGCGTCGTTCCCGCAGGGCGACCCGGAGGGGGCGGCGCGGGCCGCCGCCTTCCACGCCGGGCACGGTACGACGACCACGGTCGCCAGCCTGGTCAGCGGCTCGCTTGAGGACCTGGGCGCGGCGACGTCCGCGCTGGCCGACCTGTGCGAGGACGGGCTGCTGGCCGGCATCCACTTCGAGGGCCCCTACATCTCGGCGGCGCGGTGCGGCGCGCACGACCCGGGCGTACTGCGCACGCCCGACCGGGGCGAGTTCGCCGCGCTGGTCAAGGCCGGGCGCGGGCACGTCCGGATGCTCACCATCGCGCCCGAACTACCCGGCGCGCTCGACGTCGTCCGCGACGCAGTGGCCGCCGGGGTCACCGCGGCCCTCGGGCACAGCGACGCGACGTACGAGCAGACGCAGGCCGGGATCGAGGCGGGCGGCACGGTCGCCACCCACCTGTACAACGCGATGCCCTCGCTGCACCACCGCTCCCCCGGGCCGATCGCCGCGCTGCTCCAGGACGAGCGGGTCACCGTCGAGCTGATCAACGACGGGGTGCACGTGCATCCGGCGATGCTCAGGCTGGCGTTCAAGGCGGCGGGGGCGGGCCGTACGGCGCTGATCACCGACGCCATGGCCGCGACCGGGATCGGCGACGGCGAGTACGTGCTGGGCAGCATGCGCGTCCGAGTTTCCGACGGCGCGGCCCGGCTCGTCGAGGGCGGCACCATCGCGGGCAGCACGCTCACCATGGACGTCGCCTTCCGGCGCGCGGTGCAACTGGCCGGGCTGTCCCTGGTGGAGGCCGCGCAGGTCGCCTCGCTCACCCCGGCCAGGGTGCTCGGCATCGACGACCGCGCCGGTTCCATCGAGGCGGGCAAGGACGCCGACCTGGTCGTGCTCTCGGACGACCTCCAGGTGGAGGCGGTCATGAAGCGCGGGGCGTGGATCGCGGAGCCGCCCGCCCCATGACAGTGCTCACGGTCACGTTGAACGCCGCCCTCGATGTCACCTACGAGGTCGATGGCGTGGACTGGGACGGGGTCAACCGCGTCCGCGCCGTCCACCGCCGGGCCGGGGGCAAGGGCGTCAACGTGGCCAGGGTTCTCGCCGCGCTCGGGCATCCCGTCCTGGCCCTCGGCCTCACGGGCGGTACGCCGGGCGCGGCGATCCGGGCCGACCTGGACGCGGCGGGGGTGCCGCACGCGTTCACGCCGGTCTCGGGCCACTCCCGCACCACCCTGGCGGTCTGCTCGGACACCGGGACGACGGCCATGTTCAACGAGCCGGGACCGGCGGTGTCCACCGCCGAGATCGGAACGTTCCTGGGGGACTTCGACCGGCTGCTCGCGGAGGCGTCGGCGGTCGTGATCTCGGGCAGCCTGCCGCCGGGGGTACCGGCGGCGTTCTACTCGACACTGGCCTGGCGGGCGGGCGAGTACGGTGTCCCGGCCATCGTGGACGCCGACGGCGACCCTCTCCGCCACGCCCCCTCCGGCCGCCCGGCCATCCTCAAACCCAACGCCGCCGAACTGGCGCACGCCCTTCTTGGAGCCCATACCGACGCGGTCGCCGGGGCGCGGGCGCTGCGGGCGGCGGGGGCCAGGGCGGTAGTGGTGTCGCTGGGGGCGGACGGGCTGGTCGCGGTCACGGCGGACGGTACGTGGCGGGTGCTCATGCCGTACCCGGTGGCGGGCAACCCGACCGGCGCGGGTGACGCCGTGGTCGCCGGGCTCGCCCAGGGCCTGGTCACCGGCACCCCTTGGCCCGACCGCCTCCGTACCGCCGCCGCGCTGGGGGCCGCCGCCGTGGCCGCGCCGGTCGCCGGCGACTTCGACGCCACCCTCTTTCACGGCATTCGCTCGGAAATACGCGTCAACGAAGAGGAGTGACACCGTTGCCTTTGGTAAACACCGGGGACATCGTCCGCGCGAGCGCGGGCGGGGTCGGGGCGTTCAACGTGATCCAGCTTGAGCACGCGGAGGCCATCGTGGCCGGTGCCGAGCGGGCCGGGGCCGGGGTCGTCCTCCAGATCAGCGAGAACTGCGTCCGCTACCACGGCGCTCTCGCCCCCATCGCGCTCGCCTCCCTGGCCGTGGCGCGGGCCGCCGCCGTCCCCGTCGCCGTCCACCTGGACCACGCCACCGACCGCGCGCTGGTCGAGGAGGCCGTCGCGCTCGGGGTCGGGTCGGTGATGTACGACGCGAGCGCGCTGCCCGACGCGGAGAACGTGATCCTCACCGCCGAGGTGACCGCCTGGTGCCACGAGCGCGGCGTGTGGGTGGAGGCCGAACTGGGCGAGGTCGGCGGCAAGGACGGCGTCCACGCGCCGGGCGCGCGCACCCGCCCGGACGAGGCGGTCCGCTACGTCGCCGACACGGGCGTGGACGCGCTGGCGGTGGCGGTGGGCACGTCGCACGCGATGACCACCAGGGACGCCACGCTGGACCTTGCCCTGATCGCCGACCTCCACGCTGCCGTCCCGGTGCCCCTGGTCCTGCACGGCTCCTCCGGCGTGCCGGAGGAGACCCTGCGCGCCGCCGTCCGGCACGGCATGAAGAAGATCAACATCGCCACCCACCTGAACAAGGCGTTCACCACCGCCCTGCGCGACCGCCTGGCCGCCGATCCGAAGCTGGTGGACCCGCGAAAGTACATCGCCGAGGGCCGCGACGCGGTATCTCAGGAGGTCGCCCACCTGCTGGCGATCCTGACCCCTTGACTTCCTCTCACCGACTGCGGAGATTCTCGTTTTCGGTATACGCGGGGAACAGTTCGGCCGCCGCCGCCTCGATTCGTGCGACGTCGGCGGCAGAGAGTCGCGCCGGGCGGCGTAAGACCCAGCCCGAGACCATCGACGCGCGCAGCATCCGCACACCGTCCACGTCCAGGCCGCGCAGCGGCACATGCGGGCCGTGTACCGCCAGCACCGGCGTGACCTCCACCGGCGTGTGCAGCCGACCCCTGAGCGCGGCGGCCACCGAGCGGGTCTCGTACCGTACCGACTTGACCTCGTCGGAGCCCCAGCGACGGCCGACGTTGACATACCGGCCGCGCCGGGTGATACGCCGGTCGGGAGACCATGCCTTGCTGTCGATCACGTAGACGCCGGAGGGGCCGATGGCCAGATGGTCGAGGTTGGCGCGGCCGGTCGGCAGTGCGCGGTCGTGCAGCACCAGGTATCCGGCGGCCTCCAGCCGGCGGAGCTGACGAGCGGTCCGCCGCTCACCCCGCGCACCGCGACGCCAGGTGCGGACGGCCTCATGCCTGCGCCACTGATACACGGTGTCGGCCACCGCGGCGGCGAGCGCGAACAGCAGGCCACCCTCGAAGCCGAGCACGATCCAGCCCACGACGGCGGCGACCGCCGCCACGATGCCACGGATCACCAGCCGCCGAGGGCGGCCTGCGGCGAGTTCGGCCCGGTAGCGGGCGTACGCGGACGCACCGGCACCGGACGACCGGGGACGCGGCGATGGAGCCGCCGGGGGAACTGGGGACGCCGAAGCCATCAAAGGACCTCCAAGCGGGCGGATATCGGGGGAACGCGCGTACGGAGGAGCTACGCCGAGCGTACGCGTGGTGACCGACAAAAGACGGCAAACCCGTAGAAGATCGGTGAAAGGCATTAGGGAAAACGCATGAGGGCGTAGACCACCTTGGTCCATGGCGGGGGCGCGTCTTTCGGGCAACGGTATCCCCAGCCCGCCGCCAGGGCATCGACGAGGGCGAGGCCCCGGCCCCTGATGGAATCGAAGGGTACGTCTCCGCGCGGCTCTGGGGTGTGCGGGGCGGCGTCCCATACCTCGATGACGAGGGCGTCGAGGTCGGCGGGTATTTCCAGGACCAGGCGGATCAGGGACGCTCCGGTGAGCAGGGCGCTCAGCTTGGGCTGCTTTTCGGAAAGGCCGGCGGCCTCAATGGCGTTGGTCACGAGTTCGCTCACCACTAACCGGGCGTTGTCCACGAACTCCTCGTCGACGAGTCCCCATCCACGAATAGTCGCCGCCGAATATGCGCGTGCGAGGTATGCGGAATCGGGGAGCGCGACGAGAGTAAGGGAATCGCGGCGACTCGCGATGGTTGCACTAATTTGGATAGCCGTCATTTGACGTCACCCTTGCGTAGTGGCGAAGAATCGTGTCTCATACATTGCCGTAGCAACGACTCGGCCGATCCCGATATCGCCCGACACACAGCGTCAGGTGGCTCCAACTGGTGTGTCCAGATGTGAGCTTCTTGCGTCCGGCCCCCGAGGAGCCTCCTATGGCGAAGGAAAAGAATACCTCCCCAAAGGATCAATTCCGACAAGAGCTACGGAAGTGCCGAACCGCCAAGCAGTGGACGCATCGGGCACTGGCGGGCCACCTCAACTGCGGCCACAGCCTGGTCGGCGCGATCGAGCGGGGCACCAGGAATCCGCAGCTCAGGTTCGCGGAGAAGTGTGATGAGGCTTTTGGGCTGGATGGCCGTTTCGTCAAGCTCTGGAAGCGGATGAACAACGCCTTCACCGGGCCTCAGTGGTACGCACACTGGGCCGACGACATCGAGCCCGAGGCGAACGCCCTACGCTCCTGGGTACCGTTCGTCATACCTGGACTGCTCCAGACCGAAGAGTACGCCCGAGCGATGTACAAGCTCGGCATCGTCGAAGAGGAAGACGTCGAAGATCACGTTCGCGCGAGAATGGCTCGGCAGGCCATTCTGGACCGCAAGAAGCCGCCCACGCTATGGATGCTGATCGACGAGTGGGCGCTACAGCGGCAGATCGGCACCCCAGAAGTCATGGTCGGCCAACTCGACCACCTACTGGCACTTTCAGAGCGCTCCAAGGTGAACATCCAGGTGGTGCCCACAAACTCGGAGACCACCGCAGGGCTATCCGGCGGCTTCATGATCGCGGAGATAGCCGATCAACCGACCACGGTTTACATCGATTCGGCCGGACAGGCAGACGTGACATCCGACCCTGATCTGGTATCCCTCATTCTGCGTAGATATGACAAGCTTAGAGCGGACGCGCTTCGCGCTGGCGAATCACCACAAGTGATCAAGAGGTGGCGAGACAAATGGAACAGCAAGTAAGCCTCGACAGAGCGATCTGGCGGAAAAGCACCCGCTCAACCGACAACGGAGGTGACTGTGTGGAGGTGGCGACCAACCTCCCCGGCCTCATCGCCGTACGCGACAGCAAGGACCCCACCGGGCCCGCCCTCACCTTCACCCCAGCCCAATGGACCACCTTCCTCAACGAGATCGGCAACGACGCGTAGATGCCCGGGCGCGCGCGCCCGGGCATCAGGGTGATCAGCAGACCGAGAAGTACGCCGTCGCGGTGATGCCGTTCAACTTAGCGATCTTGCTCCATGTGCCGACGTGCGAGGACGTCCACACACCGCCGAAGCTCGTCCAGTTCCCGTGCGCGTCCGTACGGTGGCCGTAGTACGCGTCCTCCTCGCCCGTCGAAGAACCGTCGCGGGTGCTCGACCAGTAGATCGGCGTGTAGGGCGGCCCCGTGACGCTGTAGTACGGGTATTCCCCGACGTTGTAGCTGCCCTTGTCCATCCAGAGCTGAACCGGGTACGTGGCCGCGCTGGCCGGTCCCGTCTGTACTCCGACGAGAACGGCCGCCATCGTGATCACGAGTGCTAACCAGTGGGTGTAGTGCCGTGCGCGTAATTCTCCTCGCCTCATGATGAGGCCCCCTCTGCGCTTGACGACGCCATCAGGAACTCACACCCACGCGTACTCGTCCAGCCCAGTTCCAGTCATGGCGGCCCTATGGCGTTGCGGCCCAGAACTGAACCTTCAGCAAAGTGAAGCTGGCCAGGTCCGGCGTGAATTCTTCATGCCCAAGGGATTTGCGGTGGATCCTCACATCCCAGACACCGCCCGACCGGCCGAGGGGGCGCGCCGTCCTAGAGTTCGTATTTGACCAGGCACCGCTCACTTGGGCCTTCGTTATCTGTCCGACGGGCCGGACTGGAAGCCGTGTAGGAAGCCGGCGAGCTATCGTGACGAGGGTGTTCATGATGCGTCTGGCTTCGGCCAACGACAGCGCCCAGATCGCTGACCTGGTACGCGCCCGCTGCGGCTGGTTGGAAGAGCGGGGCCTGCCGAGCTGGCGTGACGCGGTCGATGCCCTAGCCGCTGAGTGCGACAATCCCGACAATGATGTGTGGGTGCTGGAGACCGCGCAGGGCCGCGTCATCGGGCGCACCGTGGTGCAAGACCAAGGCCCCCCCTGGGGCTGGACTGACGCCGAGCGCGCGGAATCCGCCCTGTATCTGTCGGGCTCCATCACCCACCCGGCGCAGCGTGACCAGCGGCCGGGCACGCTGATGGCTTCGTGGACGGTCGACCGGGCGGCCCAGCTCGGTGTCCCGTGGGTTCGGCGGCATTGTCATTTTTCTGGGGTGGCCCGCTACAACCTTACCCAGGGCTTCACATTGGTGCGCGAGGAACAGCGCACCAACGCGAGGCTGTACGTGATGGCCCGCCGGGCGGAGCGGCTCGACCTGTCGGCCTGGTTCCGGCAGCCACATTCGCAGTCCTAGCCGAGGAACGCCCTGGTCGCCTGGTCCAGGGTGATGACCTCGACCAGCTTGGAATGGCGGTGCTCGGTGTAGACACCGCCGGTTTCCAGCTCCGTGACGACCGCCTTGAGCCCGTCAGGGTTCAACAGCCCGGCGTCGATCAGTGGTGACCCGTCGCTCAGGATGCGCCGCAGCAGCGACAGGCCGTAGTCGAGCATGGACTCCTCGACCAGTTCGGCGAAGCTCTCGCGCAGGACCGGGTTACACGCGTCGTGGCTGAGTCCGAAGGTGGCCAGGTGCTTGCGTTGGAGCTGCTTGAGCTCACGCCAGTAGAACGGGAGCTGGTCGCCGAGCTCGACCATCGCCTGGTGGGTGAATGGGTGGAGGGGCCACAGCCCGGCCCGCAGCAGAGGCGGCGCGACGGTCTCGGCCGCCATCAGGGTGATCCCGCCCGCCATCGCCGGCGGGGCGATGCCGTCGTCGCCGTACTCGATCGCGGCCTGGGCCCGCGGTCCCAGCCAGGGAAGGTCGAAGTTCTGCGCCTTGTCGGCGGCGGCCTTCGCCGACTCGGCAGAGCCGACCGCGACCATCTCGTCGCCGCCCAGCCCGGTGACCAACGTGTGCGCGCCGAGGTCGGCGATCATCCTGTTCAACTCGGTGAAGTGCTCAAAGAACGGTTCGTCGTACGGGCTGACCAGCTCGCCGCGGACTCTAGGGCAGTTCGGCCCGAACATCGGCCGCCCGGCGGTATCCAGGCAGGCGTCATGCGGCCCGAACGGGACGCGGTGGCGGATCTCGTTGCGGCGCCGGATCTGCTGCTCCCGGCCTGGTCCTATGACGATCAGCGTGGCCGTGTTGACCTGCCCAGGCCAGCGCCGAGCGACCCGGGTGCCGATGGAGCCGGAGTCCAGCCCGCCGGTCAGGTGACACAATGTCGCATCCGGCTGCAACGGCCGGGCATCCAGCGCCGCGTCGATCGCCGCAGTGAAAGCGGCCAGCACATCGGCGCCCTCGACCAGGTCACGGTGCTCGGCATGCACGACCGGCTCCGGGTAGGTGATGACCAGGTCGCCGCCGAAGCTGGCGGTGGCCCGTTCAGTGAGCCGCCAGATCCCCGTGAAAGGGGTGTCGATGCTGTAACGGGGGCGGTAGATCAGCAGCCGGGTGGCCTCCTTCGCGTTGATGCCCCTGGCGAACGGCCGCAGCTCGGTGATGTCCCACGACCCGCGCAGAATCCCGTCGTGGTGGGCCAGGTACAGCGGCGTGGCCCGCACCGCGCCGGCGGTGACGCGGACCGGCCTGTGCCGGGTCACCTCGATCAGTACGTGGTCGACCGGCCAGCGGCGGGCCTGGGCAACGAGCTCGCCGAACTGCGCCACGGTCACCACGACGGGCTCCGGCGGCACCGGTGCCCGGCCGGGCACCCGCTCCCGCACGATGATCACGGTCCGGTCGCCGTCAGTGGCGGCGAGCTGCTCGATCATCGGATGCGCGTACGGCGTTACCCGGCCGGCACCGTCGTCGGTCACATAGGAGGTTCCCTCCCAATGCCAGGCTGGTGCGGCAGCGGGGTCGATCTGAAGGATCAGCACAGCCGTCTCTCCTTCGTCAGGGCCAGGGGAGGACCCGGCCGCCCCCGATAGGCGTAGCGGCCGGGCTGTGGAGCGCAGCGGAGGCGGCGTCGATCACGTAGCCGTCGTGTCGTAGGTCCTGGCCCCGTCCGACGAACCCGACGCCTTCTTGTATTCGTTGCGGATCTCCGGTCGCTGCACGACGTAGGTGGGCTTGCCGGTGAACAACTGGCCGGTGGCCGGCACCTGCGAGTCGGGCGCCCGGAACATCTCCTCCAGATCACTGGTGCCGAGGTCGAGGTCGGTGATGGTCATCGGCTCCTCCTTCGGAGCAGTGGATGTTGGCTCCAGGAAAGACCGAGATCTGGCTCCGAGGTTGCACTGAACTTGCACACCGCGCCGATCCGCGACCGATGCTTCTGGGCGAGGTGAGAAGATGCCGCCTACGCTGAAACCAACCGCCCCGACTCTCACCGGGAGGATCCGTCGATGGCCAGCGACACCACCGGTCACCTCGCCACCCCTGATCAGCCTGGCACCGCTGTCGCCGGCGCGAACATCGCGGTGCTGCGGAAAGCCGCCGGGCTCACCCAGGACCAGCTCGCTCAGCGCGCCAACGTCTCCAAGAGCCTGCTGTCCAAGGTGGAGGTCGGGGACCGGCCCGCCTCCCACGCTCTGGTCACCGCCGTCGCCCGCGCCCTGCGCGTCCCGATCGAACGCATCCACGGCCAGCCGTACGACGCCGCCGCCACCCATGCCCCGATCGAAGAACTACGCCCCGCGCTGCGCGCCTACGACCTGCCGCCCGGAGAGCAAGACGCCGTCCGCCCACTGGCCGCCCTTCGCGCCGAGATCTCGGCCATCTCCGAGCTGCGTAGTCGCGGCCTCTACACCCGCCTCGGCGCGCTCCTCCCCGGCCTGCTGCGTGAACTGACCTCCGCCGTGCTCAGCACCACCGGTCGCAACCGCCGTACCGCGTCCGGGCTGCTGGTTTCCGGCTACTACGCCGCCCACGGCCTGGCGTACCGGCTCGGCTACAGCGACCTGTCGGAGTCCATCGAGCACAAGCTCGCCTGGGCCGCCGCCCAGTCCGAAGACCCCCTCGCCGTGGGCCTGGCCGACTGGACGCGCGCCAACTCCTTCCAGGCGGCGGGCGACTACGACCACGGCCTGCACCTGCTGGATCGCGCCCGGGTCGCCCTGGATCCCCACTTGCAAGCCGACCCGGCCGCGATCGTGCTGGCCGGTAGCATGCACCTTCGAGCGATCACGCTGGCCTCCCGGGCCGGTGAGGCCGCCACCGTCGAGGAGCACCTGCGGGCCGCTCATCGCCTGGCCGCCGACCTCGGCACCGACGACCAGCAGCATTATCACCTGACCTTCGGCCCGGCCAACATCCACATCCATGCGGTCGCCGCCCAGGTCGAGCTGGGCCACGTCGACCAGGCCATCGCGCTTGGCAAGTCCTATGTCCCGCCGGCCTCAGTGCCACCGACACGAGCCGGGCACCATTACATCGACCTGGCCCGCGCTCATCTGATGGCCGGCGACCGGCCCGCTGTCCTGCACGCGCTGCGGCGGGCCCGGCAGATCGCGCCCGAGCAGACCCGCTATCACCCCATGGTCCGAGAGACCGCTCGTGTGCTGATCAGCCTGCATCGCCGCTCCAACCCCGATCTCAGCCATCTGGCCTCCTGGCTGAGCTTGACCGTCTGACCTGGACAGGGGCTCGGGTCAGGTGTCGATGCGGACCCGCCAGATGCTGCAAGACCCCAGCCTCACCTTCAGTCCTACCGGGTGGACCGCCTTTCTTATGGCGATGCGGTCCAGAACTGTATCTTCAGCAGAGTGAAGCTGACTATGTGTGTCGTGAAGTCTTCATGCCCGAGGGATTTACGGTAGATCCTGGCATTCCAGTCGCCGTCCGGCCGGCCGAGGTCGAATTCCTCGCCGTAGGACGTACCGCCCGAGGCTCCGCTGATCGCGGTCACTCGCCCCGTTGTGAAGCGCACGCTTCCGGTCCAGGTCCTGTCCCAGGAGGCGAGGAGCGGGGGCGCGTCGTCCCAGAGTTCGTACTTGATCAGGCACCTCTCGCTCCGGCGCTCGTTGATCACGATCCCGTTCTCGCCGGCCGTGATCCACTCCGCCGGATCGCCGCTGATGTCGTAGAGTGCCCACGTCTCCTCGGCGTCCGAGACACCGTGCAGATACTTCGATATCTCGTTCGGGTCGAGAAGTTCGGCGATAATACCGGCCATGGCTGAGGATATTCCAATACGTCACAGGCGGGAGTGCGGCTTGGCCGGACCGCCCAGCGCGGCCCGGCCAAGCCTATGAGGCCACTGGAGATCGACCCAGTATTCTCGGTTTCGTCTGTCCAGACGGCCGAAAAGTTGTGCCGAGGGCTGGCACGTGCCGCCCCTTGCAGGGTCGAGGCGAATGGAAACTCATCGCAATCCGGATCATCCAGATCCGACGGGTCGGGTTTCCTTTTTGGAGACGCCGTTATGCCCTGGCAACTTGTTCCAGCTACCGCCTGGGGTGTTCTTGGGCTGCTCGGCGCCGACCCCGGCTCCTTCTGGACCTCGGCCGCCGTGCTCGGCCTCTCACGCCCAGAACTGCAGGGTGATCAACGTCCGCTGGACGACCTCCGGCGGGAACGCCCCGTAGCCGAGACGATCGCGGTGGGCGCGGACGTTCCACCGTCGGCCGGGCCGGCCGAGATCGAATCTTCTGCCGGTCAGATCGCTGCCGGCGATGTCCTCGGGCTGGATGATCCCGGACTCCAGATAGACGGTCCCCTGCCAGGTCGATACCCCAGGCGGGGGCGCCGGCGGCTCGCCGTCCCACAACTCGTACCTGACGAGGCACCCCTGCTCGATCGGCTCGTCGATGGCGATCCAGTTGTCCTTGGCCGCGGCCCATCCTCCCGGCTCGATGGCGGACTCGTCAGGGGATTCCTCGGCATCGGCATCCACCACCCCGACGAAGCCATGGGTCGCGTCGTCGTCCAGTAACTCACTGATCAATGCGGCCATGCTGCCTGCCTTCGCGGTTCGGGGGTGGGGCGACGTCGGAATGGGGTCACCGCGCGGGCGCGGCGACCCCATCCCACCTCATCGGACGGTCACGGCGCTACGGGAGCTCGATGTAGAAACCGTCCTTGTTGATGATCCGGTTGTTCCAGTACCAGGCTTTCAGCACGTTGCCGTGCTGCTTGTTCATGGTCTCGTTGATCCTGGCGACGGAGAAGTTGTGGTCGGGATTCGCCCGCGCCGCCCCTTGATAGGTCGACTCGAAGGGGAACTCGTCGCAGCTCTTCTTGTTCTCATCCTCCACCGGGACCTCGTTCTTGCAGACACTGGCCGTCGCCGCGTAATTCGCTTCCTTCGTGGCCTTGAACGCCGCCCGGGTCAGCCTTGACGCGATGCTCTTCCCGGGAATGTTCTTGCGTTCGTTCTCGGTGTCGGGGAACGACTTCCCGCCGGCCAGAGGGTAGGTCTGGTCCGGATTGTGGAAGGCCGTCGAGACGTGGTGATAGATGTCCTTGAAGCCGACTCCCCGCGGGTTGACGTCGTCCAGCCGCATGACCATCTTCGCGACGGAGTTCATGTGCACGCAGCCGCCGCCGTTCTTGTTGTGCCAGCCGATCGTCGGCGAGGCGTCGCAGCGGACGAAGGAGGGGAGGCCGACCGTGCCGCTGAACTCCCGCGGTCCCTTGTCGAAGGGGCTCTCGCCGCGCACGTGGCTGTTGACCGTGCACCTGCCCAGTTTGTGGTAGCCCTCCCTGCCCCGGTCGGCGTAGGTCTCCGTCATGTGCCAGCCGGGTTGCTGCGACGACGCCGTGGCCCACTGGGCGACGGTGTGCATGCCGAGCATGCCGGATTCCGACCTGCGGTCGCAGATGGTCGGGTTCTGGTCGGCCGGCACCGTGCTCAGTACCTCTGCGCCGAAGGCCACCCTCTTGGGCTGGTAGCCCCAGTTCTTGTCGGGCAGCAGTGAGATCCTCTTGTCCACCTGGAGGATCCGCTGGGAGACACGGGTACCGGTGTGCATCATCTGGAAGCCGTGCAACTGTCCCCTGAGCACCGCCGAGGTACTGCCCGGTGTCCCCTCCCAGACGTTCACCACGAACCTGGTCAGGCGGCAGTGTGAGAAACGGTTGGGGGCGTAGACGCCGCCGGAGGACGCGCGCCCGGCCTCCCGGTAGCAGTCCTGGACGGTCGCCCACTTCGGCTGCTCCGCCCCGGTGGGCAGGGTGGTCTTGAGGTCATCGGGGGTGGTCGGCGGGTCGGCGGTGGCGGCGCGCGCCGTGACCTTGGGGTTCCGGCCGACCATGATGGCCTGCCAGCCGGTCCAGTCGCCTGTGACGCCGCCGATGGTGACCCTGGCCCGCCAGCGTACCTCTGAGCCCGCCCGCAGCCGGTCCTTGGGCACCCGCAGGGTGGCCTGCGCGTCGCCGGGTCCGGCGGTGGCCTGACCGGACCAGATCGGCCGCCGGTCCACACCCGGCTTGTCCACCTTGCCGGTCTTGGCACCGGTTTTGGCAGCAGGGGCACGGGCGACTTCGACGTCCACCTTCGCCTCGCCGCTCCGCCTGGCGGGCAGCCAGGTGGTCAGGCGCGGGGTGAGGGTGGAGGTGACGGCGACGCCGTCCGCGGTGCGGGCGTCGTCCACGGTCAGCCTGGCGATCTCGGGTGCCGAGCTCGTGGTGATGTTCATGCGCTGTTGCCGCGCGGGCGGGGCGGCGCCGACCGGCTTGTTCATGTCGGCCCGGATCTCGGCCGCGGTCTGGGCCCGGTTATAGACGCGCACCTCGTCGATCAGGCCGCTGAAGTACTCGTCTTCCCAGACGGCGTTGCCGCCGAGGCGCAGGTCGCCGTCCTCGTCGACGAGTTCGCCGGTGATCGGGTAGGCGTCGGCCTCCACGCCGTTGACGTACAGGTAGGCGATGCTGCCGTTGTAGGTGAGGGCCAGGTGGCTCCACTGGTTCAGCGGCAGCGGGTCCTCGCCCCGCACCCCGCGGGGCGCGTCGGCGAGTTCCACCGAGCCCATGGGCAGGGAGCCGCCGGAGTCGGAGTAGAGGGTGTAGGAGCCGTCCGTGATGTTCTCCTTCATCAGCACGGTGCGGTAGCCGCCCGACGCGGTGGGCCGCACCCAGGCCGACACCGTCAGCGTGTCGGTCATGCGCAGCGACGGGGCGTGCGGGACGGTGACCCAGCTGGTCGAGCCGTTGAAGGACAGTGCCTTGCCGTGCCTGCCGGCCGCCGCCCAGGTGGTGTCGGTGGCCGTGCCGATGTTGTTCTTCCCGGAGGAGTCGCCGACGATGGTGCCCGCGCCCTCTTCCATGCCGTAGGCGGCCACCAGGCCCGGGTTCGCCGGTGGGTCCGTGACGGTGGCCGTGGCCTCGTTCGATGACGGGCTGAGGTTGCCGGCCGCGTCGAAGGCCCGGACCCGGTAGTGGTAGGTCCCGGCGGCCAGGCCCGCGTCGGTGAACGTGGTGGCCGTCGAGGAGCCGACGGCGTTCGCGGCCGACGGGGTGAACTGCGGCGTCGTGGAGCGGTGGATCGAGTAGCCGGTCACGCCCACGTTGTCCGTCGAGGCCGTCCAGGCGAGTTGCGCGGTGCCGGCGCCGCCCGTCGCGGTGAGCGAGCCGGGCGCGCTCGGCGCCTGGGTGTCCTGTACCGGCGGCTGGCCGACGGGGGTGTTCATGTCGGTCTGGATCTCGGTCGCGCTCTGGGCCCGGTTGTAGACGCGCACCTCGTCGATCAGGCCGCCGAAGAACTCGCCCCAGGCGGCGTTGCCGCCGATCCGCAGCGGGCTGCCGTCGGAGTGGAGGCCGCCGCTGAGTGCGGTCTGGCCGGCCTGCGCGCCGTTGACGAACAACCGCAGGGCCGCTCCGTCGTAGGTGAGCGCCACGTGGCTCCAGGTGCCGACCGGCAAGGGAGAGGCCCCGTTGACGGTCGTGGGGGTCTCCGGATCGGTCTGCACCCAGCCGGAGGGGACCGTGCTGTTGGAGGCGTACAGGGTGTAGGAGAGCGCCTCCTCGCTCAGTTCCTTGCCCACGACGGGGCTCCAGGAGGACACCGTGGCCGGGTTGACCCAGGCCGAGAGCGTCATCCCGGTCGTCAGCCGCAGCGACGCGGCGTCCTGGACGGTGACCCAGCTTGAGGAGCCGTTGAACGACAGCGCCTTGCCGTACTTGCCGTTCACCCAGGTCGTGGCGCTGCCGGTGCCGGTGTTGTTCTTGCCGGAGGCGTCGGCCACGCTCGTGCCCGAGCCCTCGTTCATGCCGTACGCGGCCACCAGCCCCGGGATCGGCTGCGGCGCGTCCGCGGCCGTGGTGAAGGACCAGATGTGCGGCGCGGCCATGACGTTGCCTGAGGTGTCCTTGGCCCCGCTCACCTCGGCCGTGTACACGGTGGTGCCGGCCAGCCGCTGCTGCGGGGTGAAGGTCAGCACCTTACCCTCGGCGTCCATCGCGGACGTGCCCGCGACCGCGGCGCCCTGGGCGTTCTTGACGCTGATCTGCGCGCCCGACACCTTCTCGCCGAAGGTCGCCCGCACCGGCGCGTCGACCGGCACTCCGGTGGCGTTCGCGGCCGGGCTCGTCCCCGACACGACCGGCGGGGCGGTGTCCGGCGCGGCGGTGGTGAAGGACCACGTCCGGGGGGTCATCACGTTCTCCGCGATGTCCTTGGCGCCGCTCACCACGACGGTGTAGGCCGTGTCGCCGGCCAGCGCCGCGTCCGGGGTGAAGGTCAGCACCTTGTGGGAGGCGTCCAGGACCGCGTTCCCCGCGACCTGCGCCCCTTGCGGGTTCTTGACGGTGACGGCGGCGTCAGTGACGTACTCGCTGAAGACGGCCACGACCGACGTCGTGGTGGGGACCCCTGCCTGGCCGCTCGCCGGGCTGGTCTCCGTCACCGTGGGAGGCGTTGTGTCGTCCTCGGGGCGAGGGTTGGTGCCGGGCTCGGGCTCTTCCGGCGGCGCCTCGGGATTCGTGTCGATCCCCTCGATCAGTTCCTCGTCGGTGAGCCCTTCCGGATAGTAGGCCTCGGTCAGGGAGGTCTGCGCCGAGCTGTTGGTGGCCACGGCGTTGGCCAGCGCCTCGTCGTCGGTCATGACGCGCGACGGGGGAAGCTCGTCGTAGTGGACGTTGCCCGACGCCACCCAGGCCCGGTCGTCGGCGTACGACGCCGCGGGCGGCTCCTGGTCGCCCGGGTACGTGCGGAGCACGATCAGGTGCTCCTTGACGCTCGGGATGTACTCGATCATGAGGGCGGGCGGGTGGCGATAGCCCGGGTAGGGCTGGCCGCCGCCGAACTGGCTGGAGTAGTACTGACGCCAGTTGATCGCCGCGGTCTCGCTGGCGGCCCGCAGCACCATGCCGTGGTTGGGCACGCCCTGTTCGACCCAGGCGCGGGCCATGCCGGTGACGCGGTAGAAGAGCTCGTCGTCCTTGGCGCACCAGGTCGCGGGGTCGGCGTCGTAGTTGTAACCGGCCCGGTTCAGCCCTTCGGTGCCGGTGGCCGAGGGCTGGTTGTACCAGTCCAGGCTGTCGGCCGTCCCGTCCAGGGTCCAGGGGGCGGTGACGCGCGCGGCCACGATGCCCGCGCCCACCGGGTCGCCGCACAGCTGGCCGTTGGGCCCGCCGGACTTGTAGTTCCACATCCGCAGGTCGGCCTGGACGACGGTGGCGCCCTCCAGCACGGGGTCCGTGGTGTCGAACTTCATGTAGACACGGGCGATGTCCGCGCTGGTCTGGGTGGTGCCCGCGCGAAGGTACCCGGCAGCGGCGTTGTTGTTGTAGGGGTCGTTCTTGCTGACCCAGGCGTCCTCGGGGGCTCCGCCGCCGAACCATTCCGAGGCGGCGGCGATGGTCACCGGGTAGGTCACCGCCGGGTCGGCGAGGAACTTCGCGTCCGGGGTGAACACCAGCTCCGGCGTCTTGCCGGAGGTCTCCACCTGTGCCTTGACCGGGGAGGTCCTGCCTTCGCCGGGGGCGGTCTCCACCTTGGCGTCCGTCGCGGTCAGCACGACGGGCGCGGCCTTGGCCCTGCCCTTGGCGTCCTTGAGCTGCGGCAGCCCTTGGGGCGTCTTACCGAACTCGGTGCCCTGGGGCAGGGTGAGCGGCAGGCGTACGGTGACCGGGCCGGCCGGTTTGCGCCGGAGGACCACCTGGGAGACGAAACCGTCGGCCTGGGCCTGTATCACCAGGTCGGCGCCGGGGGCGATGGCGTCCGGGTAGGTGACGGCATTGCCGGATATCTTCGGCTCGGGCAGTGCCCGGGTCACGCCCAGGCCGGTACCGCCGTGCTCGCCGGTCGCGGTCACCAGGTGCTTGGCACCCTGGCCGCCGAAGGTCAGCGGGGTCTTGACGCGGGCGGCCTGGAGCTTGCCGTCACGGTTGACGATGCGGGTGTCGATGGGTTCCCAGGCGCCGCTGGCCTTGTTCTTGAGCTGGATGGGGCGGGTGTGCAGTTCGGCTTTGAGGTGCTTGCCGTTGGGGTCGGCCCAGACCTTCATGGTCTCGGTGAACCGGGCGGGGACCTCGATGGGTTTGCCGGTTTTGGCGGCCTTCTCCCAGGCGCTCTTGAGCGCGGGGTCTGGGGCGGCGCCTGCCGGCGTGGCGGTCGAGGCGGGGGGCGTTTCGGCTCCCTGGGCGATGGCGGGTCCGCTCAGTAGCGTGAGCGGTAGCGTCAGGGCCGCGATCAGGGCGGCGGGGCGGCGTATCCGGCCAGGTGAGCCGGATGTTAATCGGTGCATTTTCATAGAGATCCTTTCGAACAGATGTATGAAAGCGGACCGATCATCACATAAGGAAGAAGTAAAAGTAAAGATCGTTTCGAGTAACGGGAATGGGATCCTCCGTGATTACGTGAAGTGATCCATGTGCGGCCCGCCGGGTGGCCGAAAGCCGGGCAGGGCCGCCGCGAACAGCGATTTTCGTCGCATCCGCCGACGACGGCACGACGGAAACCGGGCCGGTCACCGCCCCGCTCCACAGCAAGGAGTGACCGATCGAGCACCGGGCCGAAGGCAGGTCCTCGCCTGGGATGGTGGCCTTTGACACCGCGCCGTCGCAGCCGCGCGGGACCGGCCGGCGGTGTGTGATCGGGGGCCGGCCGAGCCGCCGACGCCGGGCATCCGGAGCAGCCCGACCCGGTGATCGACGAGAAGGGGCGGCCGACGCTCAAGGCCCGTACGTCAGCCGGGCACAGCGCTCAAGCCGGCCACGCAGTCAAGGACCGGCTGCCGGAACGCCCACTGCTGCAGATCTCGCCCCGGACCACCCGGCACCTGCGCCGGTTCCGCCACTTCGGGCCGCTGCCGACGCCGGCCGCGCGCTCGACCTCGCCCCCGAGTCGATACGACCGATCAACATGAAGACCGCCCACCACTGTGGTCTCTGGTGGTGACGACCGGATCTCGAACCCGGATCCGCTTTCGGGATCGCGGAAGCGGTCCGGGCGCTCCCCCACCCGGCTGCCGCCCCCCTACGACACCGCCCTCGCCCCTGCTCACACGCCATAGGCGTCCGAACGGCCGAGCGACCCCCGGGAGAAATCCGGCCACACCGCAGGGCCGATACAGGAACGGCGTCGGCGGGTGGCCGGGTGGGGGGTCAGCGGGGGGCGACCACGACCTCCACGCGCTGGAACTCCTTGATGTCGGAGAAACCGGCGGTGGCCATCGTGCGGCGCAGTGCGCCCATGAGGTTCATCGAGCCGTCGGCCACCGAGGACGGGCCGTGCAGGATCTGCTCCAGGGTGCCGACCGTGCCGAAGGTGACCCGCCTGCCGCGGGGCAGGTCGGGGTGGTGGGCCTCGGAGCCCCAGTGGTGGCCGCGGCCGGGGGCCTCGGCGGCGCGGGCCAGTGGGGAGCCGACCATGACGGCGTCGGCGCCGCAGGCGATGGCCTTGGCGATGTCGCCGGAGGTGCCCATGCTGCCGTCGGCGATGACGTGGACGTAACGGCCGCCCGACTCGTCCATGTAGTCGCGGCGGGCGGCGGCCACGTCGGAGATGGCGGTGGCCATCGGCACGGCCACGCCGAGCACCGTGCGGGTGGTGTGGCCCGCGCCGCCGCCGAAGCCGACGAGCACGCCGGCCGCGCCGGTCCGCATCAGGTGCAGCGCCGCCGTGTAGGTCGCGCAGCCGCCGACGATGACCGGGACGTCCAGCTCGTAGATGAACTGCTTGAGGTTGAGCGGCTCGGCCTGCCCGGAGACGTGCTCGGCCGACACGGTGGTGCCGCGGATGACGAAGATGTCGACGCCCGCGTCGATCACCGCCTTGTGGTGCTGGGCGGTGCGCTGCGGTGACAGCCGGCCCGCGGTGACCACGCCCGCGGCGCGGATCTCCTCGATGCGCCGTCCGATCAGCTCGTCGCTGATCGGCGCGGAGTAGATCTCCTGGAGCCGCCGCGTCGCGGCCTCGCCCTCCAGCTCGGCGACCTCGGCGAGCAGCGGCTCGGGGTCGTCGTAGCGGGTCCACAGCCCTTCGAGGTCGAGAACGGCGAGCCCGCCCAGCCGGCCCACCTCGATCGCGATCTTGGGGGACACCACGCTGTCCATCGGGCTCACCACGACGGGCAGCTCGAACCGGTAGGCGTCGATCTGCCAGGCGATCGAGACCTCTTCGGGGTCGCGGGTGCGGCGGGACGGCACGATGCCGATCTCGTCGAGCGCGTAGCCCCGCCGCGCGCTCTTGCCCCTGCCGATCTCCACCTGAGTCATGCTGTGCTTCTTCCTGGCCGGAACTGCTAGCGGCCGTGGTAGTTGGGCGCCTCGACCGTCATCTGGATGTCGTGCGGGTGGCTCTCGGTCAGACCGGCCGCGGTGATGGGCATGAGCTGGCCCCGCTCGTGCATGTCGGCGACCGTACGGGAGCCGGTGTACCACATCGCCTGGCGCAGCCCGCCGATCAGCTGGTGGGCGACCGCGGCGACCGGGCCGCGGTAGGGGACCTGGCCCTCGATGCCCTCGGGGATCAGCAGGCTCTCGTTGGCGACGTCGCTCTGCGAGTAGCGGTCCTTGCTGTAGGAGCCGCCGCGCTCGCGGTTGCGCATCGCGCCCAGCGAACCCATCCCGCGATAGGACTTGTACTGCTTGCCGTTGATGAAGATCAGCTCGCCCGGCGACTCCTCGCACCCGGCCAGCAGGCTGCCCAGCATGACGGTGTCGGCCCCGGCCGCGAGGGCCTTGGCGATGTCCCCGGAGTATTGCAGGCCGCCGTCGCCGATCACCGGCACCCCGGCCGGGCGGCAGGCCAGCGACGCCTCGTAGATCGCGGTGACCTGCGGCGCGCCGACGCCCGCGACCACCCGGGTGGTGCAGATCGAGCCCGGTCCGACGCCGACCTTGACCGCGTCGGCCCCCGCGTCGATGAGGGCCTGGGCGCCCGCCCTGGTGGCGATGTTGCCGGCGATCACCTCGGCGTCGCCGTTCTTCTTGACCTTGGCCACCATCTCGTGCATGCCCCGGGAGTGGCCGTGCGCGATGTCCACCACGATGACGTCGGCCCCGGCCTCCAGCAGCGCCATCGCGCGCTTCTCGGCGTCGCCCGCGACGCCCACCGCGCCGCCGACCATCAGCCGGCCGTTGACGTCTTTGGTGGCCAGCGGATACTGCTCGCTCTTGGTGAAGTCCTTCACCGTGATCAGGCCGCGCAGCCGGCCGCCCGCGTCGACCAGCGGCAGCTTCTCCACCTTGTGCGAGCGCAGCAGCCGGAACGCCTCGTCGCGGGACACCCCGACCTGGGCGGTCACCAGCGGCATGGGGGTCATCACGTCGCGGACCTGGCGGCTCTGGTCGGTCTCGAAGCGCATGTCGCGGTTGGTGACGATCCCGACCAGCACGCCGTTGTCGTCGGTGACCGGGACGCCGGAGATGCGGTAGTGGGCGCACAGCCGCTCGACGTCGGCCAGGGTGTCGTCGGGCGAGCAGGTGACCGGGTTGGTGACCATCCCGGCCTCGGACCGCTTGACCAGGTCGATCTGCTGGGCCTGCTCCTCGATCGACAGGTTGCGGTGCAGGATGCCGATGCCGCCCTGGCGGGCCATCGCCACCGCCATCCGGGCCTCGGTGACGGTGTCCATCGCGGCGGAGATCAGCGGGATGCGCAGGCTGAGCGACCTGGACAGGCGTGTGGTGGTGTCGGCATCGCCCGGCTGCAGGTCGGAATACGCCGGGACGAGCAGGACGTCGTCGTACGTGAGCCCGGTCTCGGTGAACTTGGCCATTGCTGGAAACCCCTCTGCCGTGGCGCGCCCATGATCATGGACCCCGACCGTGGCGAAGCCCTTGTGGAGCGGTACCAGATCAGTTTAGTGGGCGCATGGAGCATTGACATGCGGGGCTTACATCAGGCGGCGGACCGGGCGGCCCGGGGAGCGGCGCGTGGGCCCGAGGGCGGACGACGATCCCCACGTACCGCCGTCCGGCCACGGGCCCACGAGTCGTGACAATCACCGACATGGCACGGGGCCGGGCGACGACCGGCCCCGGTCCGTGCTCGCGGGCACGCGGCCGGAGACGAGAAGACGGGAGATCGGAAAGGTCGGTGTTCCCCCCGATCCCCCGCCACCGGCACCGACCGGCGGAAAGCGCCTGCCACCGGATCCCCCTCCGTCTCCGGTCAGCGGGCCGTCGATCCGACGGGCGATGCCGACGCTGTGTCAAGCCTGCGTCACTCGGCGTCATTGCGCAACGAAAGAACGTGCAACTGCACAAAGTTGCAACCAGGTTGCACGGACTCCGCCCAAGCCGGGGACCACCGCGCCGTGACCGGGTTATTCTCACGGCACATCGCGTCCCCCAGGAGCCCCGCCGATGCGCAACGACTCCCGCACGCTATCCGACCCGCTCGGGGGCCTCGGCCTCACCCCGGCCCAGGCCGTGCTCTACACCACGATCCTACGGCTGCACCGCGCCTCCCCCGCCGAGCTGGCCGCGGCGACGGACCACCCGCAGGAGCGGCTGAGCGAGCAGCTGACCGCCTTGGTACGGCTGGGCGTGGTGGACCAGCGTTCGGGCGAGTACTTCGCCAGGCACCCGGCTGCGGCGCTCGGGCGCCTGGTCGCCGAGCGCCTGGACCGGCTGGCGGCCGAGAGCAGGCAGATCGACTCGGCGCTGAGTTCGATCAGGGAGCTGATGCGCGACTACGACGCGGGGCACGACCTGCGCAGCGGCCCGTTCCCCGTGGAGCCGGTCAGCGGCGCCGACGAGCTGTTCGAGAGCGTGGTGGGCATGGCGCTGGACGCGCCCCCGCTCGACGTCTGCGCGGCGATCCCGGACCACCGCACGATGGCCGACTTCACCTCGAGGTACGCCGACACCTGGATCGACGCGCAGCGGCGCGGGCTCATGTCGCTGCGCCTGATCGTCCCGGCCGAGTCGCTGGACGTGCCCGGCCTGGCCGGCAAGCTCCAGGCGCTGACCGCGGGCGGCGGCCAGGCCCGTACCCTCGACCGCGTGCCGAGCTGGTTCTTCACCGCCGGGCACGACACCGCGGGGCTGCCCGCGCTGTGGGGCGGCAACCCGCCCGACCACGGCTACAAGTGCTACTTCGTGCGGGCCTCCGTGGTGGTCGGGGTGCTGGGCTCGCTGTTCGAGGAGCTGTGGGCGCGGGCCGAGCCGCTGCCGTGGGCCGGTTCGGCCGACGGCGTCGTGCAGGTGCTGCGGCTGGCGGCCCAGGGGATGGGCGATGTCCTGATCGCCAGGAATCTGGGGGTTTCGGTACGCACGGTACGGGCACGCTTCGCCGACGCGATGACCGAACTCGGCGCGCAGTCCCGCTTCCACGCCGGAGTGCGGGCCGCCCGGCGGGGCTGGCTGGAGGAGGCTGACCGGTGAGCGGTACGGCGGCCCGGACACCGGGCGCTGACAGCGACGGCAAACAGTGCTTCATCAGGCGCGTCACACACCGAGCAATACGGGAAGCCAGACTATAGGCTCTTTCCCCATAGTCGTTGACAAGGTGGGATGCGTGGAAGATCTCCCCCGCGACCCGTTCGCGGACGATCCTGAAGACCCGGCCGGAGCCTTCGGCGGGCTCACGGAGAGCGAGCCGCTGACGCCCGCCGAGCGCGACGAGGCCATCACCGACCTCGCCGACGTGGAGGTGTTCCGCTCGCTCCTGGAGCCGCAGGGCGTACTGGGCCTGGTGCTCGACTGCCCCGAATGCGGTGAACAGCACTACTTTGACTGGGACCTGCTCCGCGGCAACCTACGCCAGATGATCGACCACGGCCGCCCGCAGGTACACGAGCCCGCCTTCCAGCCCAACCCGACCGACTACGTGAGCTGGGAGTACGCCAGAGGCTACGTCGATGGCGTGATCGACACCGAGGAACGGCGCTGATCGACGTCGTCGATCAGCGCCTGTAGCAGACGGACCGCCGGGTCATCCGGCTCGGCGGGCGCCTCCCGGCGGGACAACGCGTGGCAGATCATGTCGTCGGCGACCACGCCCGACTCCTCGCCGCCGGGCCGCAGCGAGCGAGCCTGACAGAAGGGGTCGAGCGCGCTCAAGCGATCGACTCCAGCTCGGCCATCGCGCGAAGTCGCGCCAGCGCCCGGTGCTGGGCGACCCGAACGGCACCTGGTGACATGCCGAGTACATTACCCGTCTCTTCGGCGGACAGGCCGGAGACCACGCGCAGAATGATCAGCTCGCGCTGGTTGTCCGGGAGCCGCGACAGCAGCCGCCGCGCGTGCTCGGCCTCGATGTAGCGGACCACGGTCTCTTCGGGCCCAGGACCGTCGTCAGGCCCGTCGGGCAGGTCCTGGGTCGGTACGGCCGAGCGCACCGAACTGCGCAACGCGTCGGCCACCTTGTGCGAGGCGATGCCGAACACGAACGACGCGAACGGGCGCCCCATGTCGCGGTAGCGCGGCAGCGCGGACAGCACCGCAATGCACACTTCCTGGGCGACGTCATCGGCAATGTGATACTGCCCGGCTACTCGGCCCAGTCGTGCACGGCAATAACGCACCACCATCGGGCGCAACCGCCCGAGCAATGTTTCGATCGCACTGCGATCCCCCTGAACGGCCAGGCTCGTCAGTTCCCTGAGGTCGGACTCATCCGATCTCGTCGCAAGCCTTACCCCACCTATGGCGTCGGCGACGCTTCCCTCGGTCACGTTAGGCATGATGCCCGTACTGATCGGGCCTGTCGTCATGGCGAACGGCTACGGATTGGTCACATTGACGGGACGCTGACCCCCCGTAATCGAATGACGACAGTGCGGATTAATTGCCACGAAATATTTCCGGGGATTAGCCAATATGCGGTCTATTGGGGCGATCCTTGGACGACGCTTTAAGCCGGGCGTAGGTTTACCGCGAAACAGATTTCTATCTGACGCACTCGCGTCCCACTGATCACATGCCCGCGGAATGGCACATGTGACCCTGCACGCGCGTACGGCCCGCGACCCCTCCGTGAGAGGGGGCGCGGGCCGTACGTGAGAGCCGTTACGCCGGGGCGCGGTCAGTGCCCGTGGCCGTGACCGTGACCGTGGCCACCGGGGGCGTCGGCCTCCTCCTCGGGCTTGTCCACGACCAGCGCCTCGGTCGTCAGCAGCATGCCGGCGATCGAAGCGGCGTTCTGGACGGCCGAGCGGGTCACCTTGACGGGGTCGTTGACGCCCTGAGCGATCAGGTCGCCGTACTCGCCCGTGGCCGCGTTGAACCCGTGACCCGCCTCAAGCTCGGTGACCTTGGAGGTCACGACGTAGCCTTCGAGGCCGGCGTTCTCGGCGATCCAGCGGGCCGGCTCGACCAGCGCGCGGCGGACGATGGCCACGCCCGTGGCCTCGTCACCGGTCAGGCCGAGGTCGCCGAGGTCCTTGCCGACGTGGATCAGGGCCGAGCCACCGCCGGAGACGATGCCCTCCTCGATCGCGGCGCGGGTCGCCGAGATCGCGTCCTCCAGGCGGTGCTTCTTCTCCTTCAGCTCCACCTCGGTGGCCGCGCCCACGCGGAGCACGCACACGCCACCGGCCAGCTTCGCGAGGCGCTCCTGGAGCTTCTCGCGGTCCCAGTCGGAGTCGCTCTGCTCGATGGCGAGCTTGATCTCGCGGATCCGGTCCTCGATCGCGGACGCCTCACCGGCGCCGTCCACGATGGTGGCGGTGTCCTTGGTGACCACGATCCGGCGGGCCGTGCCGAGCACGTCCAGCCCGACGTGCTCCAGCTTCAGGCCGACCTCCTCGGACACCACCTGACCGCCGGTCAGGATGGCCATGTCCTGGAGCATCGCCTTGCGGCGGTCGCCGAAGCCGGGGGCCTTGACCGCGACCGAGGTGAAGGTGCCGCGGATCTTGTTGGTCACGAGCACGGCAAGGGCCTCGCCCTCGACGTCCTCGGCCACCACGAACAGCGCCCGCTTGGTCTGGGCGACCTTCTCCAGCAGCGGCAGGAAGTCGGCCACGGAGGCGATCTTGCCCTGGGTCAGCAGGATGTAGGCGTCCTCCAGGACGGCCTCCATCCGGTCCTGGTCAGTGACCATGTAGTGCGACAGGTAGCCCTTGTCGAACTGGAGACCTTCGGTGAACTCCAGCTCCAGGCCCATCGCGTTGGACTCTTCGACGGTGATCACACCGTCCTTGCCCACCTTGTCGAACGCCTCCGCGATCAGGTCGCCGATCTTGGCGTCCTGCGCGGAGATGGTCGCGACGTCGGCGATCTCCTTCTTGTCGACCACCGGGCGGGCCGACTCAAGGAGCTTCTCGCTGATCGCCCTGGCGGCCTGGTCGATGCCGCGCTTGAGCGACATCGGCTGGGCGCCCGCGGCGACGTTGCGCAGACCCTCGCGGACCATCGCCTGGGCCAGCACGGTGGCGGTGGTCGTGCCGTCACCGGCGATGTCGTTGGTCTTCGTCGCGACTTCCTTGGCGAGCTGGGCGCCGAGGTTCTCGTACGGGGCCTCAAGCTCGACCTCGCGAGCGATGGTGACGCCGTCGTTGGTGATGGTCGGCGCACCGAACTTCTTGTCGATGACCACGTTGCGGCCACGCGGGCCGAGGGTCACCTTGACGGCGTCGGCGAGGGCGTTCACGCCACGCTCAAGAGCGCGCCGCGCGTCCTCCTCGAACTCCAGGATCTTCGGCATGACAGTCCTCTCTAACGAGCCAGGGAGGCTCGGGGGCACAGCGGAGGACGCATCAAAGCCCCGGGCTCAGGTGCGCCCGGGGCTCGGATACGTCATGTGAGTAAGTCCCCGTGGGCGCTTACTTCTCGATGATGGCGAGCACGTCACGGGCGGAGAGCACCAGGTACTCCTCGCCGCCGTACTTCACCTCGGTGCCGCCGTACTTGCTGTAGAGGACGACGTCGCCCTCCTTGACGTCGAGCGGAATCCGCTTCTCGCCGTCCTCATCCCAGTTGCCGAGGCCCACCGCGAGGACCTTGCCCTCCTGCGGCTTCTCCTTGGCGGTGTCCGGGATGACCAGGCCAGAGGCGGTGGTCTGCTCGGCTTCAAGCGGCTGAACCACGATGCGGTCGCCGAGCGGCTTAACGGGAACCTTGGTGGCGGTCGTCACGATCGGACCTCCCCTTCAGATTTCGATTATCTAGAAGAGGCGACCAGCGGGGCCTGCCGTCGCGGGTGTCAGACCTGCCTCGTCGCATGTTGGCACTCTCAAGGGGAGAGTGCCAACACGAAACAGTATGCAAGGGTGCGCGAGTCGTCAACACGAACCGCCCGCAGGTCAGGCCCTATCCTGTCCGCCCAGAGAGGAACGCGTGTCGCTACGGGCGGCAGAACGCGCAAGGGTCCACACTACGCGCACACACTCGATCATGGGCTTCCCGGCCCGGGGCGGCGGGGCCGGACACACGAGGGAGCCGGCGCCTCGCGGCGCCGGCTCCCTCAGTGGGCGATCAAATACCCCGTTGATCACGGGTACCAGATTAGTTGTTGTTCTGGTAGGCCCGGATGCTGCAGTCGACAGGCTTGCGCGTGGCGATGGTAACCGGGGTGAGAGGAATCACCGGGATAATGATGTCGCCGATGGCCTGGTTGCCACAGACGACGATGTTGTCCGACTGCCGAGCAACATTGCCGCCGTCGTCGGGCCCGATGGTCGCGTGGGCCGGAGCGGCGAGCCCCACTCCGGCAAAAGCCGCGAGCACCGCACCACCAAATGCGAGCTTCTTGAGCATCTAAATCTCCCGATCGATCTCGGATGAGGATCCAGCTCGTACCAACCTGAAGGCCGAGCCGATAGCAAGTAGACCCACCCGTGGGCCGAACAGCAAGCTAATTGCACCATAACCGCCGTAAAGAAAAGGCAAATCACCATCCCGGGCAGGTGAATTCATGCGAGCATTCGCGGGCCCTGAAGGGGGAATTCTTACGGTTGGGGCTTCTAGCGGCTTTCAGGCAGGCGAATTGGAGATTTCCTACCTCAGGGGCTTATAGGAAGACTGTCCGGATCTTCCCACTACCTTGCGTGACCGACACCGCCGCGCCGACCGTACATGCGAGAGGCCGGCCGTACATGCGAGAGGGGGAGACACCGGATGGGAGGGTCCCATCGATGTCTCCCCCAGAGCCTTCGCACGAGCGGGAACCGAAGGTTCGGTGCGCCCGTGGCCGAAGGTGTGCGCCGACGCTGGAGACGGTCCACCAAGGCCCCTGGGCCGAGGTCCGCGCCGGCGTCCGGTCACCCCTTGTGTGCGACTCAAGCGGCTCAGTTCTGGTAAACGCGAACGCTGCAGTCCACCGGCTTCTTGGTCGCGACGCTTACCGGGGCGAGGTTGAGGAGCGTGACGATGATGTCGCCAATGGCGCTGTTGCCACACACGATCACGTTGCCGGACTGCTGGGCGGTATTGGTCTCGTCCCCCGGCCAAGGTGCGGCCGCCACCGCCGGCGCGGCGACCCCCGAGACGGCGAACGCCGTCAGCATTCCGCCGATTGCGAGCTTCTTGAGCATCTGAATTCTCCTGATCGATCTTGCGTGAGGCTCCGGCGCTCGCCACCCGAGCGCAGGACCGATTGCAAGTAGACCCGGACCGGTCACGAACAGCAAGCCAATAGCACCGTTATTGCCGTAAAGAAACGGCAATCAACCGGATTTCCACTTTGCGGACTTCAGCCGCCTGATGCCTATATCCCAATAAATCGGACTTCGGGCATGAAGTGCGCCTACTACTACAGGATTCGCAATCCACGAAAAAGGGGCACCGCAGCGTCGGCAGCGGTGCCCGCACAGCCGGAACGTCTCCCTGAAGGCCCCGGCGACCCGGCGATCCCGGCGGTGACCGTCCATACGCCGAGGACGACCCGCCGGACTCGCCGGTCGCCATGAGTTCCCCGGCCAGAGGTGGCGTGTGAGGTATCGCACCCGATCGACCGGCCCCTGGGGCCGGACAGCGCCCGATGGGGCGGTCCACGACCGGCCCCGGCGGTCGATCGGGCAAGGGCACCGAGGGGCGGCCGATGGAGATCGACGGTGGTTCACGGGCCGTCGTCTCACGCCGCGCCTCGGACGACGGCCTCCAGATGGAGACGGCGGGCTGGAGGCCGGCGTCACGAACGTCTCCCTAGCGGTCTCCGCTTCCGCCACCCGTCAGGAAAGGGAACTCAGCGTCTGCGGCTCAGTTGTTGTTCTGGGTGACCCGGATGCCGCAGTCCACCGGCTTGCGGTCGGCGAGGGTCACCGGCGTCAGGTTGAGGAGGTTGACGAACACGTCGCCGATGGCGCTGTTGCCACAGGTGATCGTGTTGCCGTTCTGCTGCGAGGCGTTGGTCTCGCCCCCGGGCCACGGCGTGGCCGCGTGGGCCGGTGCGGCGAGCCCCACGCCGGCGAATGCGGCGATCATGGTCCCACCGAGTGCGAGCTTCTTGAGCATTTAGATCTCCCGATCGATCTCGGAATGAGAATTCAGCTCGTACCACTGACGGCCGAGCCGCTAGCCAGTAAAACGGCAGGCGACACGAACGGCAAGCCAATCACCACTCCAGCGACCGCAAAAAGAACCCCAACGGAAGTCATGCGCCACGCCAACGACCACAGCCCGGTGAACGCGAACCTTAATACGCACTGAGCGATGGCTTGACCTGCCCGCACGTACGACAAACCCCGACACCAGAGCCGGTTAGGCGCAGATCTGGCGGAACAAAAAAGGAAGCGGGTGCCACGGCTTTCGCCGCGACACCCGCAAGCCCAACTTTATCCTCGCGAAGCCGATGCATCCCCAATAATGGATTTCGTTGCATCAGAGGCGTATACCCTCGAAGATCCGCCGATCACGCGGGCACGCGGACCTTAGAGATCCTCATCGCGCCCAACGTGAACGAACAGACCAGGAACGGCGATAAGCGGACCCGCCGCCGCCCGCCCCCTCTCGCTCCCCGGCCCAGGCCGGCCGCCCCCGCAGACCGCGAGTCCGCGTCGCAGGTGAGCGGCCGGCCAATGGTGCCCGACCGGCCAGGAGTGCACGGTGGCGAAGGATCCA
Organism: Spongiactinospora rosea; assembly: GCF_003315795.1. Lineage (GTDB taxonomy): Bacteria > Actinomycetota > Actinomycetes > Streptosporangiales > Streptosporangiaceae > Spongiactinospora > Spongiactinospora rosea. The sequence goes on along the minus strand of NZ_QMEY01000016.1, from coordinate 12,540 downwards.
CGTGCTGCCCCCATGAGCGAATCGCTGCTTCGGCACCCGCTCGTCGAGGCTTGCCGGGGGCACCTTAGTTCTGGTGCACCCGGAAGCTGCAGTCCGTCGACTCGTTGTTGGAGTTCGTGACCGGGCCCAGCGGGATGATCGGGATGAAGATGTCCCCGATGGTGCGGTTACCGCAGACGTTAACATTTCCGCTCTGCTCCGCAGCGTTGCTTTCCCAGCCCTCACCCGCATACGCCGGCGTGGAAAGTCCCAGGGCGGCAAAGCCGGCGACAACGGCGCTGCCGACGATGAACTTCTTGAGCATGACAATCTCCCGTTCGATCTGGTCTGATAGCCCGGCCTCCCTCCGTGGATGCCGAGCCACTAATTAGTAGACCTGAGACATTGCGCCAATAGCAAGCGAATAGCGGTAAAGAAAGCCCAACTCTCACCGGTACACCCTTTAGTGGGATAAAAGCGACATACTGGGCGGGCGTATCATTCCAAATTGGACGCCATCCCATCAAACCTCTCAGTGGCAATATTTCCCTCCGGTTCAATGTCGAGAGCCGGTCGATCGCGAACCGCCATGGCAAGTACGGCGGCCGGATCCCGCAGCGTGCAGGAATTGCGACGACCAAGACCGTTCCACGACCGTTCCACCGGGTGAGCGACGAGGCCGAACCGGACGGCACCGGGTCGGGACGAGCGGGCGTCCCGAACGTGGCCGTGGGCCGCTCGGCCGCACATGCCCAGGGGCGGGGCGGCGCCGCCCGTTCGCGGGCCTGCGACGGACGCACGCGGCGGCCCGGCCAACGGCTCCGAGAGCGGGCCTGGCGTCCGCCGAAGGGGGGACAGGGGAACGTTCTGACCGGACATCGCGCAGGCCGTGTGTTGGTCCCGCCGCCCGGCCGGGTCCGAGACGCACGCCAGGCGGCCCCGGCGCGGATACCGATGGTGGGCGCGGGACGCGGGCCGGGTATCCGGCCATGGGCGCGGCCGGGCGCCCCTCATTCCGCCATGCGTCGGCGGGGGACCCGCGTCAAGGGGTCGGTTCAGGCCGAGCGGCCTGCGGGATCGCATCGCACGGGGGCGGCCTGGGAGGTCAGGCGCATTCCGCCGACGGGCTCACTTCGGACGGGTCTGCCGGGGCGCGCGGGAGTGCCCGTTCGACATGGACGTCTCAGGGTGATGGAGACCGGCCGTTCCGCCCTGGTGGGGGCATGGGAAAAGGGGGCCGGCATGACCCTGCCCGGCCCCTGTGGGGGACGGCACCCGGCCCGTTCGTCGCGAACCGGGTGCGCGTGCCGACGCGTCAGTCCTGGCTCAGGACGGCGCTGTTGTGCTCCGAGTCCTCGAAGACCCAGCCCTCAAGGTCAAGCCCGGACTTCTTGTATCCGGGCTTCTTGTACTCATGCTTCTTGTGGTCGTACTTCTTCTCGTCGTACTTCTTGTCGTCCGACTTCTTGTCGTCGGACTTCTTCTCGTCGTCCCACTTCTCGTCGGACTTCTTCTCTTCCGGCTTCTTGTACTCAGGCTTCTTCCACTCGTGCTTCTTGTGGTCCGCCTTGTCGGCCTCGACGTACGTGTACTTCTTCTCTTCCTCGTAGTTCACGTCCGTCGAGTCGTCCTTGTTGAACGAGTCTTTGGCCGTGGCCTCCTTGTTGTAGGAGCCCTTGGCCGAGTCGTCCTTGTTGAAGGACTTCTCGACTTCGATCTCCCGGTCGTGGGAGTCCTTCGACTTCTTGTTCTTGAAGTCCCTGTTGAAAGAGTCATCGGTGTACACGTACCGGTCGCAGTCGCTACGGCGGTGCTTCTTGTCCTGGGCGTTGTAGATGCCCTCGAACGACGTACCCACCCAGTGACCGACGTTGTTCTTCTCAACGTCGCACAGGTACACGTAGTACAGCGTGTTGACGGTCTCGTGCTTCTTCTCGGCAGGCTTCTTCGTCGGCTCGGTGCCGGCGCTCGCCTGGGCGGCGAAGGTCATGGCCAGACCTGCGGCCAGCAGGCCCGCGGTTGTCATCTTCCTGATCATCGCTTTGCGACTCCGTACTTCGTGCTCGCCAGGCAAAAGTTGGACGGTCTCGAATCGAACTCACCAACTCGCCACTCGAATCTTCCGTCGTCTTGAATACCTCTGATCCCAGAAAGACAAACAACACCATCCCTTTTCCTGGCATCACCCACTTGCGCCGTGTTTGCCCGCCAAGGGCACTCCTGTTGGGTGCCGGGTAAATCGCAACTATGCAAGATCTATCACTTATGACCTAAATATGGTGACTTATCCCCTCATATGCACCGCTCCTGGACCACCCGGAGGGCCCCCTGCGATAGCGTCGGGAACATGAACCTTGACGCATTTCTTGAGCTCCTGACGAGCCGCGGGCAGGCCGCCCTGACCATGGCCATGGAGCTGGCGTCGAGGGACGATCCGGTCGCGGCGGCCACCGCGCTCCGCCGCGTCCACCCGGCGGATCTGGCCACGGCGGCGCTCACCCAGGCGCGCCTGCGCACCCGCGCCCACGCCAAGTTCGGCCCCGACGCCGCCCGCATGTACTTCACCCCGGACGGCCTGGAACAGGCCACCCGCCCCGAGGTCGCCGCCCACCGCGCCCGCCGAATCGCCACCGGCCCGGACGACGCGGCGGGCAGGTCGGTGGCGGATCTGTGCTGCGGGATCGGGGGCGATGCGATCGAGCTGGCGCGGGCCGGGCTGAGGGTGGTGGCGGTGGATCGCGACCCGCTCACCGCCGCCGTCGCGCAGGCCAACATCGACGCGCTCGGCCTCTCCGACCTCGTCCGGGTCCGTACCGCCGAGGCCGCCTCCGTCGATCCCCGCGACCACGACGTCGTGTTCCTGGACCCGGCCCGGCGTACCTCGGCCAGGCGGGTGTTCGACCCGATGTCCTACTCCCCTCCCCTGCCCGACGCGCTCGCCATGGCGGCGGCGGCCCGCGGGGCGTGCCTGAAGGTGGCCCCGGGGCTGCCGTACGAGTTCGTGCCGGAGGGGGCGGAGGCTGAGTGGGTCTCGTACCGCGGCGAGGTCAAGGAGGCGGCCATCTGGCTCGGCGACCTCGCCGGGCCATCGGCCGAAGGCTCGGAACGGCCCTTCCTGCGGAGAGCGACGATGCTCCCGTACGGAATGACCCTGGCCACCGGCCCCGGCTCGTCCGAGACGGCTCCCGAAACCGGCCCGCCCGGCCGCTACCTGTACGAACCGGACGGCGCCGCGATCCGGGCGCACCTGGTCGCCGACATCGCCGCCTCCGTGGGCGGGCGGCTGCTGGACCCGCGGATCGCGTACATCACCGGTGACGAGGACGTCGACACGCCCTGGGCCGCGCGCTACGAGGTCAGCGAGGTGATGCCGTTCTCGCTCAAGCGGCTGCGGGCGGCGCTGCGCGAGCGGCGGGTCGGCACCGTGACGCTGAAGAAGCGCGGCTCGGCCGTGGACATCGAACGGCTACGCCGAGATCTCCGCCTTTCCGGGGAGAATTCCCTCACGGTGGTACTTACCCGTATCGCCGAAAAGCCGTTCGCACTTCTCTGCACCGCCACCGCCCCGGCGAAACACACCGCCTCCCTGATTTAGGGACAATTCCTCGACAATCACCAAGTTTTTGATTACCGGCATCCGATCCCGCCAGGACGGGCTACAGTTTTGGAGCCTCGGAGGGACCCGCCGTCAGTGACTCGGTGAGGTCGTCCACACCGGTCGGGCCCATGCGGCCCCCCGGGCTCCGAGCCTCGACCATCCCACCGCTGTTCGGCCGACCGTCGGCGAGCGAAGGAGCCATTCGGTGGACCACTCCGGCAACACCCTGTTGCAGGCAGGCAGTCAGACCGCCATCTCCGAGCGCATGCGCGAACTCCTCGCGCGCGCTGCCCAGGACCACGTCTACGAGCAGCGCACGCAGGGTGCGGTGCTGGACGAGATCCGGCAGCGGCTGGAGGGCATGGAGTGGCTGCTGCGCGAGGTACGCGAGCGTGAGCTGGGCGGCCTCAGCGGCGGTCTCGACGCCGTGTCCGGACGCCTGGACGAGATCACCACCCGCCCGCCCTCCTGGGCCGAGGGGCTGGCGCAGCACATCGAGGCCGTGCGCGACCACGTGGACGTGGTCGGTGTCCACGTCGACGCGGTCGGCGAGCAGGTCAAGCCCATCGCCGAGCTGCCCAGCGTGTGGGCCGACATCGGCGCGGTGGGCGAGAACGTCGAGCAGGCCCTGTCACGCCTCGCGACGCTGGTGGAGGGCACCCAGGCGGTGTCCCAGCGGATCGGCGACTTCACCGCCCGCCTCGGTCAGATGCAGAGCAGCATGGAGGCGGCGGCGGGCCGGTTCGCCCGGCTGGACAAGGCGGTGGCCGACCTCGCCCAGCGCCGGCAGGACGACACCACCGCCCTCACCGCCCGCGTCGAGACGGCCATCGAGCGGATCGGCGGCCTGCTCGGCGTCGCCGAGACCCAGATGACCGAGCGGGTGGAGGGCACGGAGACGCGGCTGTCCGAACGCCTCGACGCGCTGGAGGGGCGGATCAGCGAGATCGTCGGCGGCGGTGAGGCGAGAGTCGGTGAGCGGATCGACACGGCGGAGTCCAGGCTGGGCGAGCGCATCGACGCCGTCGGCCCGGCGGCCGGTGAGCAGGCGGGCAGGCACATCGAGGGGCGCGTCGAGGCGCTGGGCGAGCGGATCGGGCAGGCCGATGACCGGCTCGCGGCGGCGGCGGAGGTACTGACCGGGCTCGGCGGCCGCCTCGACAAGGTCGACACCCGGCTGTCCGAGCTGGCCGGCGGGGCCGAGGAGACCAGGGAGCAGATCGAGGCGGTGGACGACCACGTGGAGGCGGTCAACCAGCGCATCGGCCAGCTTCCGGCCACGCTCGGCATCGGCGAACGCGTCGGCGAGAAGGTCGGCGAACTCCTCGACGCGCAGAGCGAGGACCACGCCAGGCGCTTCGAGGCCCTGTCCAAGGCCGCCGCCGCGCTCACCGAGCTGATCGACGCCCACCCCGACCGCGACCAGCTCACCGAGGCGGTGAGCGAGGTCGTCCAGCCCGCCCACGCCGACCTCACCCGCAGGCTCAGCGCGCTTGAGGAGACCATGCTGGCCCTGGCCGAGGCGCTGCTGCGCCCGGCCAGGACCGCCAAGGACTGACCGAGGGGCCGCTCAGACGTGGACGGTGGTGATCGGCAGCGAGGAGTCGGCCGGGATGGTGAGGGCGGAGGGAGCCGCGCCGCCGCTCACCAGGTCGGCGCCGAGCGCGGCGACCATCGCGCCGTTGTCGGTGCACAGGCCGGGCCGGGGCACTCGCAGCCGGATGCCCGCGGCCTGGCAGCGTTCCCTGGCCAGCGCGCGCAGCCGCGAGTTGGCCGCCACACCGCCGCCGATGAGCAGGTCGCGTACGTCGTACCGGCGGCAGGCGTCGATCGCCTTGCGGGTCAGCACATCGACGACCGCCTCCTGGAACGACGCCGCCACGTCGGGCACGTGGATCGACTCGCCGGCCGCCCGGCGGGCCTCCACCCAGCGCGCCACGGCCGTCTTCAGGCCGGAGAAGGAGAAGTCCAGCGTGCCGTCGTCGTACTTGCCGCGCGGGAAGGCGACGGCCGCGCCCGAGCCCTCGCGGGCCTCGCGGTCGATGTGCGGGCCGCCCGGGAACGGCAGCCCGAGCACCCTGGCGACCTTGTCGAACGCCTCGCCCGCCGCGTCGTCCACGGTCGAGCCGAGCGAGATCACGTCGTGCGCCACGTCGGGGACGAGCAGCAGCGACGAGTGCCCGCCGGACACCAGCAGGGCCACGCACGGCTTGGGCAGCGGCCCGTGTTCGAGCTGGTCCACCGCGACGTGCGCGGCCAGGTGGTTCACGCCGTACAGCGGGACGCCGAGCCCGAGGGAGTACGCCTTCGCGGCGGCGACCCCGACCAGCAGCGCCCCGGCGAGCCCGGGACCGGCCGTGACGGCGATGGCGTCGATGTCGCCGAAGCCCACCCCGGCCTCGGCCAAAGCCCGCTCCACGGCGGGCGTCATGGCCTCCAGGTGGGCCCTGGAAGCCACCTCGGGCACCACTCCGCCGAACCTCGCGTGCTGCTCCACGCTGGAGGCGATCGTGTTGGCCAGCAGCGTGTGGCCCCTGACGATGCCCACGCCGGTCTCGTCGCAGGAGGTCTCGATGCCCAGCACGAGCGGTTGGTCAGCCATGCAGCTTCCTCATCATCGTGATCGCGTCGGTGCCGTCGTCGTAGTAGCCGCGGCGTACGCCGAGCTCCGTGAAGCCGTACCGCTCGTAGACGCCTCTGGCCTGCGGGTTGTCGGCGCGCACCTCAAGGAAGACGCTGGTGGCGCCGCGGCGTGCCGCCTCGGCCAGCAGCTCGCGCAGCATGGCCCCGCCGACGCCGGTGCCCTGGTGCGCGGCCGTGACGGCGATGGTCTGCACATCGGCCTGGTCGCCCGCGGCGGCGAGCCCGGCGTATCCCACGATCTCCCCGCCCACCAGCGCCACCACGTAGTGGCGGGTCCGCGGCTGGTCGTCCAGCTCGCCGCGGAGCATGCCCTCGCTCCACGCGTCGGCGGGGAACGTGGAACGCTCGATCTCAAGCACGGCGGGCAGGTCGTCCACGGTCATGGGGCGCAGCGCCGCGGAGGGCTCGCCGGTCACGCCGTCACCCGCTTCGGCGCGCCGGGCACCTGCGCGTCGGGGCGGCGCAGGTAGATCGGCAGCGGCGGGTCCAGCTCCGCGCCCGCGGTGATGCGGGCGGCGGCGATGGCGGCCAGCGCGCCCGCCGACGGGTGCTCGGGCGCGTCCTGGACCACCCGGCCGGGGCCGATGATCTCGGCGTACATCAGGCCGCCCGCCCCGATGACCGGCAGCTCGGCGGGCAGGTCGTGCGGCCTGTCCACGAACGGCCCGGCCTCGCGCGTGCCGTCGGCGGCGTAGCGGGCCCAGAAGACCTCTTTGCGCCGGGCGTCGGTGGCCGCGATGAAGGGCCGGGACATGCCGGCCGCGTGCGCCAGAGCGTCGAGCGTGCCGACGCCGTACGCCGGAACCTGCGCGGCGGCGGCGAGCGCCTGGGCGGTCGCCAGGCCGACCCGCAGCCCGGTGTAGGGGCCGGGGCCGGTGCCCGCGACGATGGCGGTCAGCTCGCGCGGCGTCGCACCGGCCTCGCGCAGCACCGCCTGAACAGCGGGAATCAGCAGCTCACCGTGTCGCCGGGCGTCAATCGTGGTGGACTCCGCGAGCACCCGGGCACCGTCGTAAATCGCAGCGGTGACCGCGGGGGTCGCCGTGTCAAAGGCCAGGACCAGCACGAACGTCTAGCCTATCGGCTCCCGGACGTGCCCACGCCCGCCGGCGCCCAGGTGGGCGGGGTCAGTCCGGCCAGCCGGTGCGGAGGCGCAGCCAGTCGAGCGCCACGACGCCCTGGGCCCGCTGGAAGGCCCGCAGACTGGGCAGACCGGGCGGATCGGGCCGACGGCTCATCCTCAGCATGAACCCGGCGAGCGCCGCCACCACCGCGGTCACCGCGCCGGGGTCGGCGACGCGGCCGAGCGGGTGCCCGTCAAGGACCTCCTGCGGCGGCGGCCCGCCCTGCATTCGCACGCTGGGCAGCATCTGCACCAGGTCGTACCAGGCCGCCCCCCGGCTCGCCCACGCCCAGTCCACGATCACCACCCGGTCACCGGTCAGCAGTACGTTGTCGGCGCGGATGTCGGCGTGTACCAGCGTCTCGCCCGCCACCCCCAGCGGCCAGTCCGCCTCGATCGCGGCCAGCGCGTCGAGGTGGCGCACCGCCCACGGGTGCAGGCCGGTGACGTCTTCGCCGCCGGCCAGCCTGCGCCAGCCGGTGAAGGCCCGCGCCAGGCGGTCTTCGAGGGCGGGAACGGCGGGCGGGGCGGGCAGCCGAGCCAGCTCGCCCAGCGCGCCGAGCACCCGGGCCAGCTCGTCGGGCCGCCAGGGCATGGCGGGCTGGCGTCCGTCCACGTCGTCGAAGACGAGCGCCACCCAGCCGTCGGTGTCGAACGCGGCGAGCAGCCGCGGCACGGGAGCCGTGGCGGGCAGCGCGGCGGAGATCTTGGCCTCTTCGAGGTACATCCCGCGGGAGTCGGGGTTGACCTCGGACCCGACCGCCTTGACGAACGCCCGGCGTCCGTCGGCGAGCCGCAGCCGGGCCGCGGCGGCGGGCGAGAACCCGCCGACCTGCGTGACGGCCTCGACGACACGCCCGCCCAGGTGCTCCTCGACGGCCGCGCGCACGGCCGGGGGCACCTTGTGCCAGGGCAGCCGGACACCGGCCGCCCGTGGGACGGCGATCTCGTCCTGGTCGCTCATCCACACATGGTTTCGCATCGCGCCGGCGTCCGGCGAGCGGTTTTAGCGGGTCAAGCCCGCTTGACCAGGGAGGCGTACACGATGATGTTGTCGCGGTACTCGTGCTTGGACCAGTCGAACGAACCGCCGCAGGTGACCAGCCGCAGGCCGTCCTCCACGTAGACGCGGCGGGCCGGGAAGCGGTTCTTGTCCACCTGTTCCACCGACTGGACCCGGTACCTCGCCACCTTGCCGTCGCTGCGCTCGACCCGGATCTCCTGGCCCTTGCGAAGCTGCCTGAGCCGGTAGAACACGGCGGGCGCGGTCTTGGTGTCCACGTGGCCGATGATGACCGACGCGCCCTCGTCCCCGGGGACCGCGCTGTGCCGGAACCATCCGGCCGTGTCCGGTTTCTCGTACGGGGGCAGTTCGACCTCGCCGTCGCCGGACATGCCGAGCTTCATCAGCGGCGCCTCCAGCTTCAGCGCCGGGATGTCGATGCTCCGGGGCACCACGCCGGCCTGGGAGGCCGGTCGTTCCTCCTGCCCGCCGCGGTTGATCGCGACCAGTACCGCGCCGGTGACCACCCCCGCCAGGACGATGCGGCCCCACCGTGTTTCCGCCATGCCAGGTGCTTTGCTACTTGCTCGCCAGGACGCCTACGAGCGACGACGCCGTACGACGGCCACGCCGACGCCACCCGCCAGCGCCGCGCCGAGCAACAGCGCGGTCAGGCCGGGCGACAGGCCCTCGTCGCTCTGGGCGGCCCCGGCCGCGGTACCGCCGCCGCCCGCCTTCGGCGCCTTGGTCGGCACCACCGTGGGCTCGTCCTTGTCGGCGGTCACCCGCAGCCGCCCTCTGCCGGTGTCGTTGGTGCCCTCGCACTTGACATCGACGTTGTAGCGGCCGGGGTCGGCCCCACTGCGCACCTGGGCCTCGCCACGGACCCACGGAACGGGGGCGGGCTGGCCGTCGGCGGTCGCGGTGGGCGTGGGCGGCGGCACGGGGTCCAGGGTGACGGCCCGGACGAACGCGTCGGAGGTCGCGCTGCCACTGTGCTCCGGGCCGCCGTTCGGCACGGGACAGTTGGCCAGGATCCACACGCTGGACTCTTCGCCCTCGATCACGCTGTCGGGATTGAGCCGGACCGTGATGTTCTGACGCCCGGGCCCGGTCGGCGCGGGCGTTGCCCCCGAATCGGTCGGCGTCGGCGCGGGCGTGGGCGCCCCGGTACCGGCCTCCGCACTGCACCCCACCACACCGATCATCGCGAGGGCCCCCACGGCCGTGACACGCCTGATTCTCGACACCGCTGCCACCGCGTGCTCCACTTCGCCGTCGACTGTTGATCGCCCAATGAACCTGATACCCCGAAATATCAGCCCAACCCGCCGCAGGCGATCTTCAAGACCGATGATCTATATCAACCGGGACTGACGTCAAGCGTCCCAAAAACCCGCCCCGTGTGGTGGCGGAAAACGTAAGAGCTACCTAGTGGATACGCCCACCACTTCCCACAGAACAACAAACCCCCCATCCCGATCCGCGACAGGCGAACCACGAGTTCGCGCCAGCCCCAACTCCGGGCAATCGACACCACGGCTCACCCCTCGGACGGCCCGCCCCAAACCAGCGGACACCAACCCCAGAAGAGGACATACGGAATCGAACAGCCGAAACTCAACCACCTACCGAGGCACCGACCCCACGTACGCGGACGATCCGGGGACGGAAAGGCCGCGGCTTCAGTCGGCCGTCATGGACCAGCGGACACCAACCCCAGGAGGGGGCATACGGAATCGAACAGCCGAAACTCAACCACCTACCGAGGCACCGACTCCACATGCGTGGACGGATCCGGGCGCAAACAGCGCCGGGGCTTCAGTCGGCCGTCGTGGACCAGCGGGGGCCTATGCCGTGGAGGTGGACGATGCGGGTCTCGTCGCCACCGTCCTCCTCCGGGCGTTCGATGGAGACCTCCAGGCGCTCGTCGGTGAGCCCTTCGACCAGGCCCTCGCCCCACTCGACGACCGTCACCGACTCCTCCAGCGAGGCGTCCAGATCGAGGTCGTCGACCTCCAGCCGGCCGCCGAGGCGGTAGGCGTCGGCGTGTACCAGGGGCGGTCCGCCGCACAGCGACGGGTGTACGCGTGCTATCACGAACGTCGGCGAGGTGATCGGCCCGCGTACCTTCAGGCCGTCGGCCAGCCCCTGGACCAGCGTGGTCTTCCCCGCGCCGAGCGGCCCGGACAGCACCAGAAGATCACCGGCCGACAGTAGCTCGGCCAGCTCGGCTCCCAGCGCCCGCATGTCGTCGGCGGTCGCCGCCACCCGGCGCTCCTCCATCGCGGTCATCCCTCCCCGGCGGCCTGCTTCAGCAGGTCGCGCAGCGCGTCGTTGACCACGCCCGGGCGCTCCAGTTGTACCAGGTGCGAGGTGTCCGGCACCTGGGTGAACCGCGCGTGCGGGAGCGCCGCGGCGATGGCGCCCGCGTGCTCGGGCGGGGTCAGCCAGTCCTTCTCGCCCACCAGGATCGCGGTGGGCACATCGCCGAGAACGCCCAGCGCGCTCAGCTTGTCGTGCGACATCAGCGCCGGATAGAACTCGGCGATGACCTCTGTCGGCGTGGATCTGATCATCGATTCGACGAAGTCGACGACGGTCGGGCTCGCGTTCGCCGAATCGCCGAACCCGAACAGCCGCAATCCCAAGAATGCCACGTCACTGCCCGCCTGCCGCCCCCGGTCGACCCAGGCCCCGCGACGGCCGATCGCCGACACGGCGGTGGGCGCGACCTTGTGCACCGCCTTGGACACCAGCGCGGGCAGCCCCAGCGTCAGCTCCGCGAGCTTGCCCGCCGACGTGGAGATCAGCGCCACGCCGCGCACCCGCTCACGGAACAGCTCCGGACGGCGGTCGGCCAGCGCCATGATGGTCATGCCGCCCATGGAGTGGCCGACCAGGATGCAGGGGCCTGGTACCAGGGCCTCGATCACCTCGGCGAGGTCGTCACCGAGACGGTCGATCGTGGAGTCCTCGGCGGGGCTGCGCTGCGAGCGCCCGTGGCAGCGCTGGTCCCACAGCACCACACGGTGGGTGCCGCTCAGGTCGCGCCGCTGGTAGTGCCAGGAGTCGAGGTTGAGCGTGTACCCATGGCAGAGCACCACGGTGAGCGGCGCGTCCTCCACGCCGTCGACCTCGCAGTACAGACTGACGCCGTCGGAGGTGACCACGGTCTCGGCACGTCCGCGCAGTTCGCCGAACGGCTCGCCCGCCTCGGGGTCGGGACGCAACCGGATGCGGCCCACGGCGTAACGCTTGGCCAGCGCCACCGCCGCCACCCCGGCGGACGCGACACCGACGACCGCGCCCGCGATACCGGCCCTCCGCCGCCTACTCATCCCGGCCTCCTCGCGGTGTCCGAGTCCCCGGCGCAGGAGAACACCGGGGTATACGACATCCCGGGCATTCTGCCCTGACCATCCACGAAACCCAACGGCACCCCCGCCCCAACCCCTCGTACGCCCATTATTTCCCCGCCGAACCAGTACTCCGCCCATTACCTTGACCCACCGAGGACCGAGGGACGCGGCCGCGCCTGGACGGAGGAGACGAGGCTCCGAAGGCACCCGGGCCCCTTGCGCAAGGGCGGCGTCCCGCCGAGTGGTGTCAATGGGAACAGCCCAGGGCCGCGGGGAAGCACCATCACCGGGTAGGACGCGATCCCCCTGACCGTCACGGGCCTTCACTTCGCGCAAGCGAAGAGCCCGCCCCTCGCCACGCTCGAACGTTTCCCCGCTGCCACGCTCCGCCCGGCACTGCCGCCACTCAAGTGCTGTACGCCCCGGCCCAGGCTCTCGGTACGGATCGCGCCCCACAGACCCACCCCTCGCAACGCTCGACCATTTCCCCACTGCCACACTCCGCCCGACACCGCCACTGCTCATGAGCTTGTTCCGGTTTGACGGACATCCCAGATCAGGGGTTAGGGGGGTATCACTCTAAGGGTTCTGCCAAGATTTTCGTGGTTACGGAATGTAGCTTTGATCAGCGGTGCAAGATCATCTTGCGGAGGAGCAGGAATCCGGCGCGGCCGAACATCAGCCGCTTGATCATTTTGATCTTGTTGACGACGCCTTCGGCAGGCCCGTTGCTGTAGGGCAGGGTGATTCCGGCACAGACAGCGTCGAGGTCGAGGGTCAGGCCCCGGATAAAGCTGTGCAGGTGGGGCAGGTCTTCGACCTGCACCATGGT
>NZ_QMEY01000015.1 GCF_003315795.1 Spongiactinospora rosea | reverse complement strand
CCTGACCAGCGGGGCTTTGCCGTCATTTCCCGGCGTTGGGTGGTGGAGCGGACCTTGGCCTGGCTGACCGCCTGCCGCCGCCTGGCCCGCGACTACGAACGCGACCCCACGGTCTCCGAAGCTCTCATCCGCTGGGCGGCCATCGGCGGCATGGCCCGGCGTCTCACCCGGGGCGGACCCGCACGACGGCAACCCCGCTACATCTGCCCATGAACCACCCTAAGCGATCTTCTCAAACACGCTCTGAGGGGTCACTCCGTTAAGCCTCCCAACGAACCACGACATCTTGTGTCGTGTATTGCTGCAAAGCTTTCAATGCGCGCCGACCGGTTGGTCTCGGTGATCCTGCTTCTGCGGTAGTGCGGTCGGCTGTCCGCAGTCGGCGCCCCGGTCTCTGCCGAACGCGGCCCACGGCGGGATCGCGTTGCTGCCCGGTTTCCAGACCGACCTCACCGGGCTGAACCACGACGAAGCGTTCGTCCTGCTGGTCGCCGGATCACGGCGTGGCGCGCAGGCATTCGGCCTCGGCTCGGGACTGCTTCGGCCATGCTCAGTGGCCGACGCCCCACCCGAAGGCCATCGAGACATCTCGGCCCGTTTCTGTCGTATTCCGGTGGTACCCCATCAGGGCTGGGTGGTTTCCATTGAGGCGTCCAGTCATCGACCCCAACGTTCGCCCTTACTGGAGCCTCGAAGGTGGACCAGTACGTGGCGGCGGAGGCGTTCGCGGCGAGCAACGGGTCATCCTGGCGCTGGCCGATGAGCCGGCTGCAGGCACCATCGAGGGGATGTTGGCCAGGTCGGACTTGGAGCTGGGTGTGGAGACATTGGCGGGGCGACGGCCGACGACACCGATGAGGCGTCGTGGCCGTGGTTGACGGAGCTGGTGGTGGCATGGTCGCTCCGGGGGAGTGGGAGATCTTGGCGCCCGATGACCGCCTGGTGGGGGGCTGGATGCCGGCGGGAATCCGGTCTATCCGGGTTTCCGCCGTGCGATCGAGGCGATCCGCCCGCGATGTGCTTTGGCGTTCAGCCGTTCTGACGGGCCTTGAGGGGCCCGGCCGGTCAGGTGTCGGTCCGCTGGTCGGGGTCGCGCAGAATGCGGCTGTTCGCGGCTGTCAGGACCCGGCTGTGGCGTGGTCGCGGTGGGCGCGGATCTCGTCGTGGTGGTCGGAGGCCCAGCCGATCAGTTGTTTGACGATGTCGAGCAGGCCGCGGCTGAGGGGGGTGAGGGTGTACTCCACGCGCGGCGGGACCTCCGCGTAGGCCGTGCGGGTGATCAGCCCGTCCTGCTGAAGCTGGCGCAGGGTGTGACTGAGCATGCGCTGAGAGATGCCGGAGACATCGTGCTGCAGGTCGGTGTAGCGCAAGGCGCCGTCCGCTAGGGCCGCGATGATCAGCATGCTCCACTTGTCGCCGACCCCGTCCAGGATCTGGCGGATGAAGGCCATCTGATCGGCCGGGATCGCCGCGCACGGCCCCCGGCTCGCGGCGGCCGCGGATCCACCTGCGTGCTCCATGACGCACATTCCCTTCCGTGACGCACAGCGATGTGCCTTTTGTAAGCCTCTCCATGCTGTCCTATCTTGACGTTACGCACAAATAGTAGGAATCGAAGGGGGTGTCATGAAGGTCGAGATCTGGTGCGGGGTGGGTGGTCATCGCCTGGAGCGAGCCGTCGAGCGGTTCGGGCACGGCGAGCACGTAGAGGTGGCCCACCGGTCCTTCCCGCTCGGCAGCGGCTTCCCCGAGGGCTCTACCTTCACCGTGCGTGACGCTCTGCAAGTTCGGTACGGCATGGGCGGCGGTCAGGTCGAGGTCTCGGCCCGGCGGACAGAAGCGCTGGCCGAGAGCGGGGCGGTCTTCCGCACCTACTTCGGCCGGGCCGAGCCCGTCTTCTCGCTGGAGGACCTGCTGACGCTCGCCGGCGAGCGAGGCCTGGACCGTGAGCGGACTCGCCGGGCGGCGCTTACGGCAGCAGGTCCTCCACGACGCCCGCCACGCGCAGGACAGCGACAGCGTGCTGCAGCTCCTGCGCAAAGTCTGGGATAAGGCCTATCCGGTCACCTTCGCCCTAAGCGGCCACGCCCCTGCCCGCGGCTCCGACGGCTGCACCGCCCCCTCCGCAAGCTCCTGACCTCATACTTGATGGAAAGTGAACTGATCATGCCTACTCTCGCCATCGTCGGCGCCGGCCCCGGCATGGGCCTCGCCATCGCCCGCACTTTCGGCGCCCAGGGCTACGATGTCGCTCTCATCGCCCGCAACCGAGCCAAGCTCGACGACCTCGTCGGCCGGCTCACCGCAGAGGGCATCACCGCCGCCGCGTTCCCGGCGGACGTGCTCGACCACGACGCGCTGACCCAGGCCCTCAAGGACGCCGCCGCTCACTTCGGCGGCATCGATGTCCTGGAGCACTCCCCGGCTCCGAGTATCGGCTCCCTGACCCTCGCCTCCCCGTCCGAGAGCAGCCCTTCCGATGTGCAGGCGCTGATCGACTTGCTGCTCTACAGCGCCATCACCGCCACCCGGGCCGTCCTCCCCGCGATGCGTGAGGCCGGCGCGGGCACCCTGCTCTACACCAACGGAGGCGGCTCGGTCGATCCCCACCCGGTGCTCGGCAACGTCAACGCCGCCCAGGCAGCGCTGCGCAACTGGGTGCTCAACCTGCACAAGGAACTGGCCGGCACCGGTATCCAGGCCGCACACGTCGCCATCGGTGTGTGGATCGGCGCGGGCGGCCCTCCCGGAGCCCCGACCGCGGAGGCCGAGGAGATCGCCCCTCTCTATTGGGACCTGCACACCCAACGCGACGAAGTCGAGCGTGTCTTCACCGTCTGACGGCTCCCAGCTTTCCTCCTTGCATCCTGATCTGTTCGATTCCCATCCGCTGCGGCGTTCGTGAGGTGCGACCGGCTCGGCTGGACCGCCGACTGCCCAGCTCCCAGAGTCCTTCAGCGTCGATAGGGGCGATCGCCCCGGCCTCACTGCCCCAGCGGACCATCGAACGGATGGGCAACTCCGCGCCACCTTGGTGATCTACTTTGTAAAGGCGCGCCGCACTTAGTTGATCAGTGGGTACGGCAGTGAGACCTCGGTGACCTTAACGATTAACGTGCTGGAGTCGCGCATCGCTCCGGTGAGGGGTTGCCCTGGTCGCCGCGCCGCCATGATCGCTCATGTCCGGGGTAAGTCCCTTAGCCTGCGGTGGGCCCGGGGCGGCCGGGCGTCACACCGAGTCGATGCCCGGCGCCAGCATCGCGGGCACGGGCGCTCCCTCGACGTCACCTTGCCCGCAGATGGGCGGCCAGGGCGGCGGCGATGCCGAGGGGACGCCGAAAGATGCCAATCAGGAGCCCGAGCGCGCCCGCACCGGGGCGGGTCCCGGATGAGTTCGGCGCGGCCGGAGCCCACCAGAGGCAGCGACAGTGAGATCGCGAAGACAGCGTGGGGCGTTGAACATGATTCCTCTACAAGAAAAGAGGTGCGGTTGTCGGACGGCTGAGAGATCAGCTCTGTCGCGACGGGGATGAAGCGCGGGTATGGGCGGCAGGACTGGAGAGGTGATCGGTGGCGGTCCGCCGCCGGGACGGGGCCAGGAAGGTCCAGACGACCAGTGCGATCAGGGCGCAGAGGGCGGCAATTGACCACAGGGCGACGTGCCAGGCGTCGGTGAACAGGGCGGCATGCCGGGCTCGGTCTGGGCCGGTGAGGTCTCCTGCGGCGATTCGGGTGGCGAGTCCGGCGGCCCCGATCCATGACTGGAGCAGGGTGATCAGGCCGGTGCCGAAGGTTGTCATGATCAAGGTGGAGCCGCCGGCGCGGATGGTGTTGAGCAGGCCGGTGGCCATCCCGATGCGGTCGGGTTCGATCTGGTCGAGGGCCTGGGCGTCGGCGATGCCGGCTCCCAGCCCCAGGCCGATGCCGATAGTGGCCAGCGGGCCGAGGAGCTCCGGGGCGGTGATGGCGGGGTGCAGCACGGTGAGCCAGGCGTTGCCGCCCGCGATCAGCAGCAGGCTGAGGGTGATGAGGGTTCGGGGCGGGATGCCGCGGTTGATCAGCCTGGCGGCGACCTGTGGCAGGAGGAGGACGGGGGCGGTCAGCATCAGCATGCTCAGGCCTGCCGACCGGGCCGAGGAGCTGCCCGCGCCTTGTAGGTAGATGGGCAGGTAGACCTCCACTCCGGCGGGCCCGGCGGTGACGAACAAGCCGGCCAGCGACCAGGCCATGAACCGGCGGTCGCGCAGCAGGCTCAGGTCGAGCACCGGATGGGAACTGTGGTGTTCGATCAGTGTGAAGGCCGCCAGCAGGAGCGTTCCGGCGATGACGGGTGCGAGTACTCGCGGGTCGCCCCACCCGGCCCCGGCGGCCTGGTTGATCCCGAACATGATCAGCGCGAGAGCGCCGATGAGGGTCAAGGTGCCGGGAACGTCGATCCTGCGCCGGTCGGCCGCCCGGGATTCCGGCATGAACCACGTGGCCGCGTACAACAGGATGCCCACGGTGGCGAAGGCGGCGAACGTGGTCCGCCAGCCGAGCGAGTCCACCAGGGCGCCGGACAAGGTGGGGCCGGCGGCCAGGCCGATGCCGGCGGTGGTGCCCATGGCCGCGAACGCCCGGGTGCGGGCCGTCCCGGTGAAGGTGGCGCCGAGGATCGCGCCGCCTCCGGCCATCACGCCGGCCGCGCCCACTCCCGACAGGGTTCTGGCCGTGTTCAGCAGCAGGATGTCACCGGCCAGGGCGCTGATCCCGGCTCCGGCGGTGTAGAGGACGGCGCCGGCGGCGAAGATGCGGCGACGTCCGAACAGGTCGCCCAGCGAGCCGGCCACCAGCATCAGCGACGAGGCGGCGAGGAAGTAGCCGACCAGTACCCACTGCAGGGCCGGGCCGGACGTGTGCAGGTCGGTCCCGATCCGCGGCAGCGCGACGGTCGTGCCGGACATCAGCATCGGCAGTGCGAGGTAGCCCAGCAAGACTGCGGCCAAGGTCACGGTGGGTCGGCCCGGGCGTGGGTGGGCGGGGGCCGCTGGCCCGCGTTCTTCGCTCATGGCAGGGGTCTTCCGTCGAGCCTGGCCGAGGCCTTGCCGGGCACCGCTTGGTCGGCTTGGGTGGGGAAGTCGCCGGGGGCGCTGGGGGTGAGGTCGGTGGCCGCCTCAAGGCGTCGTACGGCGTGGTCGGGCGGGGTGAGGTCCGGGGCGCGAAGGGTGTCTTGGGGTTGCGCCGCGTTTCTGGCGTCCAGGGTGGGGGGCACGGTGGCCGATCGTGTCCGGGGCCAGGGGATGGCCACTTGCGCGGAGGTGGCGTCGAGTTCGTGGGCGGTCTCCCGTACCGCCTGGGGGACGGCGTGCTCGGGGGCTCCGAGGGAGCGCGGGCCGGCTTGCGGTCCGCCGGCGGAGGTGGACGTGCCGGACGGGACGCCGTGGGCGTGCGGTCCCCGGGCGGGGACCGTCAGGCCGAGTGTCTGGGCCATGGGCGGCGGTTCGCGTTCGATGTCGCGGTCCTGCAGGTCCCCGAATGGGGTCCGGCTGTGCCGCTCGGCCAGGGTGTTGGCCTGCGTGGTCCCTCAGGCCGGCGCGTCGGACCTGCCGGTGTGGAGGATCTTCCCGGCGGGGACGGCGTCGTCTGGCGCCCGTAGCCGGTTTCACAGGTCGACCCAGTACAGGTCGAGATGGTCGGTACGCGGCCGGCGCAGGCCGGCTTCCAGGGGCAGGGTGGGGTTCTTGCGGTGGCTGTCCGCGGCGTTGGGGGCGCTGTGGAAGTCGGCGCCTCTGCGTACAGGTCCAGGATGCGGCGGGCCTTCTGGGGGAGGGCGCCGGTCTCCTCCTCACCGGAGGTCCTCGCGCGAGGGAAGACCTCTGGGACCCGTGGTCCGGTACGGCCGGGCAGCCGGTGTCGCAGGTTCATGCGCCCACTGCCTGACCGGTTTCCTGGCGCAGCGGCCGCAGTGCCTGTGACCAGGCGATGACCTCGTCGAGCAGTTCGTTCAGGGTCGGCTCCTGGTGCGGGCCGGGGGCGATGGTGCCGGGCTCGGCGGGGTCGGTGATGTCGAAGTCGGTGAAGGCCGACAGCGCGACCTGGGTGCGTACGTTGGCGACCTGGAGTTCGGTCATGATGTGCCGTAGGTGTTCGACGGCGCGCACGCCGCCGTGGACGCCGTGGCTGACGAACCCGGCGGCCTTGTTGTTCCACTCGGCGTACAGGAAGTCGATGGCGTTCTTCAGCGCGGCGGGGGCCGAGTGGTTGTACTCGGGGGTGACGAACACGAACCCGTCGAAGGAGGCGATGGTCTCGGCCCACCGGTTGGTGTGCGGGTGTCGGTAGTCGCCGAACAGGGCGGGCAGCGGCTCGTCCAGTACCGGCAGGCCGTGTTCGGCCAGGTCGACGACCTCGAAGGCGGCCTGGCCCGCGGTGACGGCGGGGTGGTGGGCGGCGACTTCGGCGACCCAGCGGGCCGCTACGGCGGTCCGGCGCCGTGGGCGGGTGCTGCCGATGACAATGGCGATCTTGATCATGCGTGGTTCTCCTCGTAAGGGGCCGCCTGTGTGCGGCATGAGGTAAAGTACAACGTGTATGGCAAATAGTAAAACGCTCACTGCAAACTTGTTGAAGGACCCCGGATGAGCACGGAAGACAGCACGACGCCCCGCCCTCGCCGAGGGCTGACCGGAAAGCGGCAGGCGATCCTGGACGGCGCCCTGACGGTGTTCGCCCGCGACGGTTACACCCGTGCCAGCGTGGATGCGATCTCGTCCGGGGCAGGAGTGTCCACCCGGACCATTTACAACCACTTCACCGACAAGGCCGAACTGTTCCGTGTCGTGATCCAGGAAAGCGCCAGACAGGCCGCCGACATCCAGGTCGCGATCATCGACCGCCACCTGCGCAAGGTCACCGACGTGGAGAGCGACCTCATCGATTTCGGACGGGACTGGGTGACACCGAGGCCCGACAGCGCCGTCCACTTCGCCCTGGTCAGACAGATCAACGCCGAAGCGGACCACATCCCCCAGGAAGCCGTCGACACCTGGCAGGAGACCGGACCACGGCGGGTCCGCCGCGAACTGGCCGCCCACCTGCGGCGGTTGGCGGGCCGAGGAATGCTCCGCATCGACGACCCCGACCGCGCGGCGCTACACCTGCTCCTGCTGATCTCGGCCGGGTTGCCGACGCCTCACACCACCCTGTCCGATGAGGAGATCACCGAGACGGTCACGGCGGGCGTCCACGCCTTCCTGTACGGTCACCTGCACCGCATCAGCACGCCCGGACACGAGTGACACCTGACGCAGCCGCTGACGCGAGCCGTAGAGGGCCCCTTGCGCAGCCATCGAGCTGGGATCGGGGTCCGCTGGCCGCCGACCTCAGACTCCACGTCCCGAGACCTGGCATGTACTTCGCCGCCGCGCCGCGCTGCTGCGTCGGCCGGACTGGGAGGCCGGCAGCGAGGATGCCACGGCTCTGCCGGGTCCTCGCCGGTCGCGGTGCTCGGCGACGACGGCCGCTACCACCTGCGCCTCGGTACGCGGTATTCCTGCGCCGAGGTGTGGCGGGGACGGAAGCGGCCACCGGCCATTGAGGAGTTCGACGCCCGCCACACCTGCGCCGAAGTCACCGGGCAGCGGCAAGGCGAATACGCCCAAGCCCGCACCGCCCGCGACGGAACAGAGGGCCGATGCGTCTATGGACGTCTTCAGCGCCATGGCCGAGAGCCGCATGGCCGCCCGACGGACGCTGTCGCTGCTGCACAAGCAGCGTGCAGCCGCTCCGCGAGGGTCGGTCAGCCGAACCGCAGGACGAACCGCCCGCGAACGCCGCGTCGTTCGAGCGAGCGGTGCGCGTCGGCGGTTCGGGAGGCCGGTAGTTCGCCGGCCACGCGGACGGTGAGCCGTCCTTCAGCGGCGAGTTCGGCGAGCCGGTCGAGCTCGGCCGCGGCCTCGACGTAGTCGCGGACGAAGATCGGCGCGACGTGGACCCGGCCGGTCCCGTCGCCCTGGTAACCGCGGAGGGTGACGACGGTGCCGCCGTCCTTGACGGCGGGGAGCACGGCGGCCTCCAGCACGGCGGCGTCGACGAGCCCGTCGACGCCGTCCGGGTGGTGGCGGCGGACCATGGCGGCGAAGTCGTCCCCCCGTGGCACGACCTCGTCGGCTCCGCACTCGCGGACGAAGGTCTCGTCCTGTGGGGCGGCGTCGGCGACGACGACCAGCCCGGCCTGCTTGGCGAGCTGGACGAAGTACCCGCCGACGGTGCCGGCGGCGCCGGTGACGGCGACCGTCGCGCCGGACGGGAGCGCCAGCGTGTCGAGTGCGAGCCGGGCGGTGAGCCCGTTCATCGGGATGGTGGCGGCCTGAACGTCCGAGAGCCCGGCCGGGATCTTCGCG
The DNA here is from genome assembly GCF_003315795.1 of Spongiactinospora rosea. GTDB lineage: Bacteria > Actinomycetota > Actinomycetes > Streptosporangiales > Streptosporangiaceae > Spongiactinospora > Spongiactinospora rosea. The sequence continues at coordinate 190,985 of NZ_QMEY01000015.1, read as the reverse complement.
ACCGAGCGCGCCGGTACGACCAGGTCCGCCCGGTAGCCGCCGTGCTCGCCGGAGGGCACCACGATGGCCATGACGGCGTCCCCGATCGCGAACGGGCGGTCGACGGCGGGGCCGATCTCGGTGATCACGCCGGCGATCTCCATGCCCGGCACCCGCACCGTGTCCGCCTCGTCCTGCCGTGGACGAGAACGGATCATTGCGTCGGCCGGGTTCACCGTGGCGCTGGTGACCCGGATCCTGACCTGACCGGGACCGATCGTTTCGGCCGCCAGATCGAGCTCGCCGAGAGCGTCCGGTCCGCCTGGTCGTGTCACTCCGATTGCTTGGACCATGGTCGTTCGTACTCCTTGTTCGTTGCTGCCCGGGTGGTGTGATGGGCAGGACTTACCGCGCCGCTGACATCGGCCGCGGCGTGTGCTCACCCCATTCCGGCTACGCGGACGTGGGGGCCTGAACGCCTTTGAGCAGCAGGCTGCACACCTCGTCGAGCTCGGCGCCGATGCCGGGGTTCTGCCATTCGGCGGCATGGGCGATGTGGTGGAACTTGGCGGTGGCGTTGAAGACCACGCGGGCGGTGGCCTCCGCGTCGTCGGTGCGGAGGCTGCCGTCGGCGGCGCCGTCGGCGATGATGTCCGTCAGCTGGCCCAAGAGGTCGGCGACGTGGTCGGTGGCGACGCTGCTGTGCGCGGCCGCGAGGATTCCATAGGCGGCGAACAGTTCCGGGTCCTCGCGGATCTTGGCCTGCTTCACGGTCAGGACGGCGTGCAGCCAGGTACGTAGTCGCTGCACGGGCGGAACCGCGCTGTCGGCGGCGGCGACGGCGAGGGCGTCGCGGTTACGGTCGAGCCAGCGCCGGGTCACGGCCTCGCGCAGCGCCTGCTTGGAGGGGAAGTGCTTGTAGACGGCGGCGTGGCTGACCCCGAGTGCCCGGGCGACGTCGACGACGGTCGCCTTGTCCGGTCCGTGGCGGCGCAGGATCTCCTCGGTGGCGGCCAGGATGACGTTCGCGTCCAGCGGGGTTCGGGCGGGCATCAGCGCCTGCCGCGCGTTCGCCCGCCGTCCAGGAGCGCGAGCAGGTCGGCGCCGAGTGTTCTCTGCTCCATGCGAGGAACACTAAGCAAGCTGGTAACAGATGTCAAAACTTGTAACCTGATACCTTGGCCGCTATGGGTCCAGGGTGTGCAGCCGCCGCCGGTCGCGCGGGAAGCCTCATCCTGGGCTCGTGGAAGAGCGGCGAATCGGGTGGCGTTTCACGGCCGCGCCGCGAGCTCCTCGCCGCGTGCGGGGCAGGTCGGAGCACCAGCGGGCACGCCGTACTTGCCTGAGGAGATCATCTCGCCCTGACCTGCGAGAAGGGACCAGGAACCCTCTGCCGTACGAGGGATGCGTCCTGCTGGTGCCGGCCAGCACGACACCGAGCCGCGCGCATGGCTGCGCCCCTTCCGGAGGCGCAGCGGACGTTGTCGGCCGGGTGTCGCGCTGTCGGCAGGCCGCTCACGGCGGCGCATTCGTCTCCGTCACAGATGCGGGCGGAGGTGCAGGACGTGACCGATCCTCCGGCAGGGCTTCGAGGAGCAGGATCAGAGCCGGATGCCCTTGATGATCTTCGTCAGCCCCGGCACGAGAGGCGGGCTCGCCATCACGGTGACGACGACTCCCGGGCGCTCGACCCAGCCCGTGTACACACCGGCCCCCAGCGCGCCGTCACCCTTCTGGCGGAGCACCCGGCGATCGCCGACCTTCGTGGTGGTCGTGTCACCGGAGAAGGATCCGATGTTGAACGGCGCGTTCTTGAGCTGCGCCAACGAGGTCGCCTTCGGCCAGCACACCACCCTGACCCACAGCGCCCGGTGCCGGCGGCTCGCGTCGTCGCGGTCGTCGGACCACTGGTAGCCGTACTCGACGATGCCGTCGTGCTTGTTGACGATGACCTGCCCGTACGTGAAGCCCTTCGGGATGTGGTCGACGCGGACCCCCTTGATCGCTGTCGCGCCTCTCGCGGGCTTGTCGACCTTGTCGGCCGACGAGCGCCGCACCTCTGCCTTGGAGGGGGCGGGACAGCTCGGACGCTCCGCCGCCTGCGCGGGGAGGGCCACGAGGGTCGCGACAAGGGGGAGCACGGCCAGGGCGGCAAGTTTCCGAATCTTGTTCATGTCGGGGTTGGATGCGCCCGGATCGAGAAAGGTTCGGAAATCTTTGGAGTTCCGCCTGCCGGAACGTAGGCCAGACGGCCCGCTCCGGTGCGCCTCGAGGATGGGGGCGCTCGAAATCAGTGATGCGCAAATGGGGATTTGGGCGAAACTTCGTCCGTGATGAGCGCATCAAACCAAGCGTGTTGATAGAAGGAGACCCTCAGCGGCTCGGTCGCTACTGGCTGGCCGGGCGGCTCGGCGCCGGCGGCCAGGGCGTGGTGTACGAGGCCTACACCGAGGACGGCCGCCGGGTGGCGATCAAGGTGCTGCACGGCGATCAGGTGGCCCAGCTCGGCCGGGAGGCGGCGGCCGCCCAGCGGGTGGCCTCGTTCTGCACCGCGCCGATCATCGAAGCCGAGCTGGAGGGCCCGCGCCCCTACATCGTCAGCGAGTACGTGGAAGGCCCGAGCCTGCGCACGGCGGGCAGGATCTTCGCGGGTGATGACCTGCACCGCCTGGCCACCGCCATCGCGACGGCACTGACCGCCATCCACGACGCCGGGGTGATCCACCGCGACCTCAAGCCCGACAACGTGCTGCTGGGCCCGGACGGTCCCCGCGTGATCGACTTCGGCATCGCCAGGACCGCCGAGATGTCGCTCACCGCGACCGGCGTGGTGAGCGGCACGCCCACCTACATGGCCCCCGAGGTGTTCATCGGCCAGCGGGCGGACGCCTCGGCGGACGTGTTCGCCTGGGGAGCCGTCGTCGTCTTCGCCGCCACCGGCCGTGATCCTTTCCACGCCGAGAGCCTGGGAAGCGTCATGCACCAGGTGCTGTCCGCCACTCCCGACCTGTCCGCGCTGCCCAGGACGCTGCGCCGGTTGGTCTCCTCGGCACTGGCCAAGGAGCCGGCCCAGCGGCCGACCGCCCGCGAGCTGCTGCTGGCGCTGGTCAGCGGCGACGGCGACCTCGACACCTCCCGCCTGCTCGCCCAGGGCGGCCACCGGGCCGCCGGGATCGGCGCGCGGGGGCACGATCCCGCGCTCGGCACGCTGGCCGAGCAGGCGTACACGATGCTCGATCCGGCCGAGCGCGAGCTGGCCCCCGAGGTGTTCCTGCGCCTGGTGACCGTGGACGAGGAGGGCGAGCTGTCGGTCCGGCACGCCGAGCTGGCCGAGCTCGTCGAGGGGCGGGCGCCGCACGAGGTGGCCGCCGTACGGAGGATCCTCGCCGCGTTCGGCTACCTCCTGGCCAGGCAGGACAGCGGCGTACGGCTGGCCAGGCCGGCGCTGCCCCAGGCCTGGCCGCGTTACCGCCGGTGGATCGAGACCAACCGCGACGGCCTGGCCGTACACCGGCAGATCCTCGCCGCGGCGCGACGCTGGGAGGCGGCGGGACGCCGGGACGGCGACCTGTTCCAGGGCAGCAGCCTGGAGAACGCGTTGCAGTGGGCGGCCACCGCCCGCCGCGACATCACCCTGTCGCCCATCGAACGTGATTTCCTGTCCGCGGCGGCCGTCCTGGCCAGGCGCAGGGCCAGGCGGACCCGGCTGGCCTCGCTGAGCCTGGGCGGGCTGCTGGTGATCGCGCTGGTGGCCGGCGGGCTGGCCGTACAGCAGAGCGCGGTGGCCGATGACCGGGCCGAGCAGATCGCCAGGCAGCTGACCAGGTCGGAGGCGGCCAGGCTGGCGGCGGTGGCGGCCACGACCCGCGGGAGCGACCCGCACCAGGCGATGCTGGCGAGTGTGGCGGCCTGGCGGCTGGACGGCACGCCGGCCACCAGGGCGGCCTTGGTGGCCTCACTGGCGCAGCGCGAGACGGCGATGTTCCGCGACCCGTCGGCCGCGGGCGACACGGTACGGACGCTCGGCGCCGACGGCCGGACGCTGATCAGCGCCGATTCCACTGCGACGCGCGTGTGGGACGTGCGGAACGGCCGGCTCCTGCGGACGCTCGGCGCCCGGTCGGCCGAGCCGATGGACAGCGTGACGCTGAGCCCGTCGGGCAGGGTGCTGGTGATCGTGACGGCCAGGCGCGCCGCCGCGGTGGACCTCCTCAGCGGCAGGCTGATCAGCGACCACGCCTTCCCCACTGCCAAGGATTTCCTGGACGAGCGGGTCGACGTGGCGTTCGAGCGCGAAGGTTCCGTCCTGCTGGAGGAGGCCGACCGGCGTACCCGCTGGGACCTGCGAACCGGCGCCGCCCAGGAGCTCGGGCCCGCCCCTGCGGGCACGTTCAGCCGGGACGGGGTCTGGCGGGCCGCGCGGCGCGGTCGCCATCTGGAGCTGACCGACCTGAGGACGGGGGCGAAGGACTTCATCGGCGACACGGACGGCGCCGGCACCCAGGGCACCTGGAACGGTGGCGCGGCCGTGTTCGGCGCCGGCCTCGTCGCGACGGTGACATCGCGGTCCGTCCAGTTCTGGCGCAGGGCGGACACGCAACTGCTCACCACGGTCCAGATACGGGGGGACGGTGAGGCGGTGCAGGGGGCCTTCGACGGAAGCACGTTCCGCTACCTGCTGGGCGACCAGGTCTTCTCGGTGAACGTGGCCGACCTGACCACCACGGACGACGATCACTTTGCGGGCACGGCGGCGCTGAGCGGCGACGGGCGGCTCGTGGTCCGCGACGGCGCGCTGTGGGCCGTCGGCGGGCGGAAGGCCGGCGCGTTGCCAGAGGCGGAGCATGCGGTATTCAGCCCGGACTCCCGTTTCGTCGCCACCTACGGGCCCGGGGTGCGGATCGTGGACACCGCCTCGGCCGCCGTCCAGGGCACGCTGCGCACGTCCGCTGTCCAGGCGGCCTTCTCTCCCGACGGCGCCAGGCTGGCCGTGGTCACCGAGAAGGGCGGGGTCGAGCTGTGGGACCGGCGGGCCAGGCGGCGCGTGTGGTCGGCTGATGCGGGCGCGGCGAAATACGCGGCCTTCTCCTCCGACGGGCGGACGCTGGTGGTGGCGGGCGATCGCCTGCACCTGCTGGAGACGGCCGGCGGCAAGGCGTTGGGGTCGGCGTTCGGCGGCGGCGGCAGGAACGCCGAGGGGGTGCGCGCGTATTTCACCCGCTCCGGCAAGGCGGTCGTGGTGCTCGACGCGCGGCGGCGGATGACGGTCTGGGACCTGGCCACGCGCCGCAGGCTCGCCACCGCACGCGGGTTCGGCGCTCCCGCGGCCTACTCGCCGCGCGAGGACCTGCTCGCCACCTTTCAGGTGGGGGGCAGGGTGCGGCTCGTCGAGGTGATGTCGGGCACGGACCTGGGCGCGCTGCCCGACCAGGGTGGCGGGCAGGACCCGGAGGTCGGGCAGCCGCTCGACGTGGCGTTCACCGGCGACGGGTCGGCGGTGCTGACCGTGGACGGCAGCGGAGCCGTCAGGCGGCACGCCGTGGGCGGGGAGGCGCTGGCGGCGGCGGTGTGCGCGAAGGCGGGCGGGTTGAACGCGGCCCAGTGGCGGGAGATCGTACCCACACTGCCGTACAGAAAGGCGTGTCCCTAGCCTGGCGATCGTGACGAAGCCGGTACCGCACAGCGCGTCCAGAGCAGGCGCGGTCGCCACGGGTGTGGCCGCGCAGCGCGGCCAGGCGTACGGCGGTCCCCTCTGGCGAACGAGCGGCTCGATCCGGTTCCCCGGTTCTGCCGTGACGCCGGCCGATCCCGGCAGAATCGGCTTGGGACACCCCGGTCGCCGCGGTATCCGCTGCGAGCGTCCGGCTCTCGGGGTGTTCACGAGTGGGTCCGACGTGGGAGGAAGGGCAGCGTAAAAGATCGCTTCCCGGACGAGGAACGGCCGTTTCCCGATCCTCCACGGCCTACAGCGGGACGTCGGCCGTCGTGCGGACGCCGGCGGAGCATCGGAAAGTGCACCGATGTCGTCGAGGGACGGGCCGAGCTCGCCGTAGATGAGCACCCGGCGGATGCGTGCGACGTCCGGATTCGGCAAGTGCGCGCCGGTGCGCTGTCGGCCATGGCCGAACCGGTTCCTTTGATCGGCCGCCGATCGACTTGAGTTCGCCTATGGGCGAACTTCTAGCGTCGACGCCATGACACAAGACGATTTCAGCGGGCGGCTCCGGATCGCCGTGGTGGTCGGCAGCGTGCGCAGGCCCAGGCTGGCCGATCCGCTGGCCGCGTGGCTGGAGCGCGAGCTCGGCGCGATCGACTGGCTCGAACTCGACATGATCGATCTGGCTGCGGTCTCGCTGCCGATGCACGAGATGCAGCCGGGGGGCGCGGTCCCGTCCCCGATCGGGAGCCGGCTCGCGAACGCCGACGCATTCGTGTTCCTCACTCCGGAGTACAACCACAGCTTCCCGGCACCGGTGAAGAACGCGATCGACTGGCACTTCACCGAATGGGCGTACAAACCGGTCGCGTTCGTCGGATACGGCGCCTCCGGCGGCATCAGAGCCGTCGAGCAACTGCGGACGGTCCTCCCGGAGCTGCGGGCGACCACGGTGCGTGAGTCGGTACTGCTGCCGATGGCGTGGGAGCACCTTGACGCCGACGGCCGTTTCGTTCCTCCGCCGGGCACGGTGCACGCGCTGCACACGATGATGAACGAGCTGCGCACATGGGCCCGCGCGTTGCGCCCGCTCCGGGCGGCGGATCCGGCCGGTCGGGCATGAGCGGGCTGACAGGTCCGGAGCTGCGCGCCGCGAGCGTGCTGGCCTCCGGCGGGTTGATGGCGGTCCTGGACGCCACGATCGTCGCGGTGGCCTTGCCGCAGCTCATGACGGTGTTCGGCGCATCGCTGACCGCCGCCCAATGGATCATCACCGCGTACACGCTCGCGATGGTCGCGACGATGCCGCTCGCCGCCGGACTCGCCGGACGATGGGGAGCCCGCCGCGTGTATCTGGGGGCGCTGGCCGGTTTCGCGGTCGCCTCCGCCGCCGCGGGCATGGCCGGCGACCTGGGCTGGCTGCTCGCCGCACGAGCGGCGCAGGGCCTCAGCGCCGGCCTGATGACACCTTTGGCGATGGCGATCGGGTTCGGTGCGGTGGCCGCCGAGCGCCGCGGCCGGATGATGGCGGTCACCGGCCTGCCGCTGCTGGTCGGACCGATCCTGGGCCCCGCACTGGGCGCGCTGCTCTTGGGCACCGGGTCGTGGCGGGCGTTGTTCTTCATCACCGTGCCGCTGGCGCTGCTGGGCGTCGCAGGCACGCTGGCCTGGCTGCCAGGCGATGCCGCACCTCGGCGGCCGGGCCGGCTCGACCTGGCCGGAGCCATGCTGCTGGTGCCGGGCATCGTGATGGTGGCGTACGGCATCAGCGCCCAAGACGGCCCGGCCTGGGTGCGGATCGCCACGGCCCTCCTCGGTGCGGTGCTGGTCGCGGTGTTCTCGGCTCGGGCGCTGGCCCATCCTGAACCGCTGTTGCGGATCACCCTCCTGCGGAACCCGACGTTCGGCCGGGGCGTCGCGGTTCTTTCCCTGTACGCGGCTCCCTACTTCGGTTCGGCCTTGCTGATCCCCGCCTATGTGCAGATCCTGCGCGCGGACGGCGCGTCGGTGACGGCCGCGTTGATGGTTCCCGGCGCGGTCGGCATGGGCGTCAGCCTGCAGGTCGCCGCCCGGTTGCTGGAACGGCTCGGTCCCCGGCCGGTCGTCGGCACCGGGCTCGGCGTCGCGATCGGTTCCGGCCTCCTACAGGTGGTCGTTCTCCGGCCGGACACTTCCTACCTGGTGCTCGGCGTGCTCGGATTTCTCCAGGGAGCGGGCACCGGCGCGATCACGATGCCGACGATATCCAGCTCCAGCCGCGATCTCAACGGCTCCGATCTGGCCTCCGGCTCCGCGCTGTTGTCGCTGGTGACCACGATCGCCAACGGCATGGGCACCGTGGCGGTCAGCGTGCTGTTCACGGTGCTGGCCGCCACGATGACCGGCGGCGGGTCGCTCGCGGCCCTGGCCGGCCTGGGAACGGCGGACAGAGCCGCCGAGGTGGTCACCATCGTGGACGCCCTGCGCCTCACTCAGGTTGCGGGCCTCATCATCATGTCGTTCGCCCTGGTCGTACGGTTGCGTTCCCCGGGCCGGAGCTCGGGGATACTGGATCGGCGGGATTCATCGGCGAAGGCGGGAGGTGTGCGATGACCGTCACCGACCGCCCCGGCTTCGAGACGAGCCAGGCCCTGCTCACGGTCGGTCAGGTGGCCAGAGCCGCCGGGGTGACGGCCAACGCCGTTCGCTTCTACGAGCGCTACGGTGTCATCAGCGGTTACCGGAGCAGCGGCAACGCCCGCCGCTTCACCGTCGACGCGATCTGCCGCATCAAACTCGCCCTCGCCGCGCAGCGGGTGGGAATCACGCTCAAGGAGAGCGCCGACATCCTCGCCGGCATCCCGCCCCTCTCACACGATCTGGACGAGTGGGCCGGCGCGGGTGAAAAGCTCGTCCGGATCGGCCACGCCCGCATCGCCCGGCTTCAGGCGACCGTGAGCGAACTGGCCACCCTCGACTTCCTCCAGCGGGACACCCCGGAGGGCCGGCCTCGCCGTTGATCCCATTCGGGGAAGCGATCAGCGCGCGACACTCGCCATGATCGCGGCATCCGGGTTCCGCGTTCTCTGGCCGAGGCGCGGCGATCTCGTTTCTTGATCCTCACAGGTGACAGCCCGCCGAGCCCCGTCCGCTCGCACCCGTACTTCTGGCCTGACCCACGCGGCCCCTTCCTCGCACGGCCACCTGCCCGGCGTCATCGCACACCACCGGCAGACGACGTCCGTCCACCTCATCCCACCAGACACGGCAGGGAAACATCATGCACACTCTGCACGGCAAGGCCGCCCTCGTCACCGGCGCAAGCAGGGGGATCGGCCACTGGCTGGACGCCTCAGGAGGGACCCTGCTGTAACGGGCCCCTGTCATCCGGCCCGCGGCGAGCCACAAGAGTGGGAGGCGAGCCGGCGGAACGCCTGTGAACTCCGACCTCCCTCGGGCGAACGCCGCCAATCCGAGAGTGTAAATGGCGGAGGGCGTGAATGAAAAACTCCACAGCGGCCCAGGGCTCCATGGCGGCACTACCGCAAGAAAGGGAACCGCCGGACCGGCACGATGAAGGTGCCGGAATTACCGGGGGAGATCAGTCCGTGCGAGGGTGAGGCGAGGACACCGGCCCAGTGAACGGACCGCCGACCTCTTGACGCCTCGGGCACGACGCCGGCATGGCGAACGGCCCGCCAGGGCGCCGCGCGGATTCAATGCCGGATCAGGCCGCCGACCGGGACGGGATCGACGTGGCCGGTCGCCGGAAGGGTCCGGGCGAGGGTGAGGCCGATGTCGACCAGCGATGATCGGCGCAGGCCGGGAACGTCGGTGATCGGGGTCCAGGCCGATTCGGCGATCTCGCCGTCCGGTTCGGCCCGCGGCCGGCCGCCGGTCATGCGGACCTGGTAGAAGACGCCGATGTTCTGGTGTTCGGTGCCGGCGCGGGCGACGGCGGCCGGGATCACCCGGGAGTCCACGCCCAGCAGGCGTTCGACGACGGCGTCGCAGCCGGTCTCCTCGGCGACCTCCCGCACGACGGCGTCGAACGGGTCCTCGCCGTGCTCGACCCTGCCGCCGGGAAGCGTCCAGGTGGATTCGCCCTGCGGCGATACGTGCCGGGCGAGGAGCACCCGCCCGCCCTCGACGCACACGGCGTACGCCGCCAGCCGGAAACTCACTCCCACGCCTCCCTTGACGCATCGGCACCCGGCTACACCCTAAGGTCCGCCTCCAGCAGGCCGCGCCACGCGGTAAAACCACGCACTTATTGAGTTTTCAATGTTTCGGCGTACGCCGCCATCCGGATCAAAACCATCACGCGCCAGAAAGGAAGGAAATAGGCTGCCCGAATGGGTGACGACTTATTCGACCTCCCGCAGGCCGGTGAACACCTTCGTGGCGTCATGATCGGGCCGCCGGTGGGCGGCTACATCGCGCTGTGGGACGAGCACGACGTCGGTTTCTGGCGGCTGTCCGGCTCACCGCCCAGCATGCTGGGGGCGGGGGCGATGATCCGGATGGGCGATGAGACCGGCCGTTACCGCGAACTCGGTCTGCTCAACGAGGAGTCCGGCCTGCTGGTGCTGCGGGATCGGGATCAGGGGCCGGAGGCGACGCCGGTGGTCCAGCTCGTCCCGCTCACACCGGTCACGATGGAGGAGGCGAAGGCCGAGTCCCTTGAGGACGACATCAGCGTGGCGCGGTGGCTGGGCGACATCGCCTTCGCCGCCGCCACTCGGGGCGAGTGGCTGGCGATTCACCCGGGCAGTTGGCAGGGGCCCTTCGAGCCGATCGTCGTGGTCGAGCTGTTGCGCGACGCGGGCGGTAGGTGGTCCTCGGCGGTACGCGCGACGCCGGTGCCCTATGGAGCGGAGTTCTGGAGCGACCATACGGTGGGGGACGACTGGGCGGCTCAGCAGATCGCGACGGCGGCCAGCTCCAAGGCGTTGATGGACAGCGGGATCATGGCCGTCGCGGCGTTCCTGTCGTGGGGGATCCATCCGCTCATGCTGGGCATGACGTTCGGGCCGAACCCGCATGGACCTTGGTCGGAGCTGGTTTAAGAAAATCAAGACCAACCTCTTCAAAGTTGAGGTATTCTCTGGGATATCTTTGAGATATGACAGAGCAGGCGATGGACTGGCAGGAACTCACGAACCTGACCGGGGGCCGGCCGTTCGTCGTCGAGCGGGTGCGCCTGGCAGAGGGCGGCATCGCGATCGAGGGTGAGTTCGAGCTGCCGCAACTGGCTCAGCTCACGGTCGAGGACCAGGTCTTCGTCACGGCGTTCGTACGGTGCCACGGCTCCATCAAGCAGATGGAACGGATCTTCGGGGTGAGCTACCCGACGATCAAGTCACGACTGAACCGGATCACCCGGGCGCTCGACTTCGTGGAGACCGATCCGGCGCCGTCGCGGGCCGACATCATCGATCGGCTGCGCCGCGGCGAGATCACCGCGCAGCAGGCCCTGTCCGAGATGGAGGCGCTGACGTGATGCCGCGGTCGGCGGCCTTACAGGTGAAACGCGCCGGCCGCCGGGCCGTCCGGATCTGGATCCCGGTCCTTCCCGCGCTGCTGGCGCTCTCACCGATCGTGCTCCTGGTCGTCCTGGGGGCGGTCGTGGCCTGCCTGGTGTACCGCATCGACGTGGTGCGGGCCCTCGGCGCGGGCCGGCGCGTCTTCTTCGCGTCGCCCGGCACCCGGTTCGACATCGAGTACGGCGGCACGGCCGTGCTCGTGGCCATCCGATAAGAGAGGTCGCGATGAGCGAACAGCGCAAGGACATCCTCGACATGCCGGCCGAGGGCAAGATCACCGCGACGGAGGCCGAACGGCTCATCACCGCGCTCGACCGGGGCCGGCCGCCGGTGGCGGCCGGCCCGGTCGTGCGGCCGAAGGGCAGGGCGAAATACCTGCGGGTGGTGATGGAGTTCCTTGAGGACGGCGACGCGGGCCGGCTCAACATGCGGATCCCGCTGCAACTGCTGCGGGCGGGCGTACAGCTGGCGGCCCTGGTCCCGCCGCAGGCACTGGCCCGGGCCAACGCCGAGCTGAACAGATCGGGCGTGCCGCTCGACCTGACGCAGCTCAAGCCCGAACACCTGGAAGCCCTCGTGGAGCACCTGGACGAGGCGATCGTGGAGCTTGAGCAGTCCGACGGCCACCTGCGCGTCTTCTGCGAGTAGACGCCCCCCGCGCGCGCACCGCTGCGCGCCGTTAACCTGGCCGCATGCGCCTGGAGTGGATCACGAGCCTCAGAGCCACCCGTACGTTCACGCCCGACGACGTCTCCCAGGACCAGATGACCGCGGTCCTGGAGGCGGCGCGATGGGCCGGGTCGGCGCGCAACCGGCAGCCGTGGCGGTTCGCCGTGGTACGCGACCGCGCCCTCCTGCGCGAGCTGAGCGCGCTCGGCGCCTACGCCGGGCACCTGGCGGGGGCGCCGGTGGCGGTCCTGCTGGCCGTGGACGCCACGTTGAGCACCCAGGACGCCGAGTTCGACGCGGGACGGGCCGCCCAGAACCTCATGCTCGCCGCCCACATGCTCGGCCTCGGCTCCTGCCCCGTCTCCTTCTTCCCCGCGGGCAACGCCGAGACCGCCACCAGGCTCGCCGGGTTCCGGGAGCCGTGGCACGTCCGTACGGGCATCTCGCTCGGCCACCCGGCGCCCGCCGCCAAGGGCACCCCCGCCATCCCCCAGGGCAGGCTCCCGCTGGGCGACCTGGTCATCGACCTGCCCTGACCGGCGCGATGACGCTCACGACGATGAGCCGGGCGGGGTGCGGCCCCGGCTCTCCACCGCCGGGTCGTGGCCGGCGACGTGGGTGGTGACCGCGCCGGTCCGGCCTCGTCGCCGGTCGCGACCCCGAGCAGGTGACGCACCTCGGGCGAGGGAGCGGGCTACTCCGCGTAGGGCTGGTCCTTTCCCCGGGCGCTGTGGCCGAGGCTCCAGATGTAGCCGTCCGGGTCGGCGAAGGTGCCGCCGTACCCGCCCCACGGCAGGGCGCCGGCGGGCTTGAGAATCGTGGCGCCGGCCTTCTCGGCCTCCGCCATGACCTCGTCGACCCGCGCCTCGCTGCGGACGACGTAGGTCAGCACCAGCCCGCTGAAGCCGCTGCCCGCCGCATCCGTGCCCACCTGCTCGGCCAGCCCCTCACGGCCGTAGAAGCCGACGGGCGAGGCGCCGTCGGACTCGAAGAACACCGAGATGCCGTAGTCGTTCTTGATCTTCCAGCCCAGCCCCTCGGTGTAGAACCGCTTGGCCCGGTCCATGTCCTGGACGCCGAGAAGGATCGAGCTGACGTGCGCTTTCATGCCTTGCTCCCTGTGCGTTGGGTCGGTACGTGCCGGCCGGCCGGATGTACGGCTGTCACATCGGCGCGTATTCGCCGGTCAATCGGTATGACAGGCACGGACAGAGGAATGTGACGGATGGTTGAGCAGGACTGGCTGAGCGAACGGTTCGCCGAGCACCGGAGCCGCTTGCACGCGATGGCCTACCGGATGCTCGGCTCTCCCACCGAGGCCGAGGACGCGCTGCAGGAGACGTGGCTGCGGGTCAACCGCGCCGACACCGGCCAGGTGGAGAACCCGGGCGGATGGCTGACCACCATCGTCGCCAGGGTGTGCCTGAACATGCTGGAAGCGCGCCGGGCCCGGCGGGAGGACCCGGCCGGGACGCTGCCGCCCGATCCGCCCGATCCGCAGCCCGGTACCCACCCGGCCACACCGGAGGATGAGACGTTGCTGGCCGATTCGGTCGGTGCCGCGCTGACGGTGGTGCTGGACACGCTGACCCCCGTCGAGCGGCTGGCGTTCGTCCTGCACGACGTCTTCGCCGTGTCGTTCGCCGAGATCGGCGCCATCATCGACCGCTCTCCGGCGGCGGCCAGGCAGCTCGCCAGCCGGGCCAGGCGCCGGGTACGGGGCACGGCCGGCGCGTCCGGCACCGCACGCTCGGCGAAGCGGGAGATCGTCGAGGCGTTCCTCGCCGCGGCCCGGGGCGGGGACTTCACCGCCCTGGTCGAACTGCTCGACCCGGACGCCGTGGCCCTGGAGATCCGCGGCGCCGAGGCGGTGGCGGCGTTCTTCGCCGGACGGGCCCAGGCCGCCAGGCTCGCCCTGGTCGACGGCGTCCCGGCGGCCGTCTGGTCGCACCGCGGCCGGCCGAAGGCGGTCATCGCCTTCACCGTCCGCGCCGGAAAGATCACCCGCATCGCCATCGACACCGACCAGGACCGGCTCTGCGGCCTCCACATCGTCTACCTCCCCGCGGGCGGCAGGGAGGGGCGTTGACGGGCACGGACCTCAGGCTCTCCTCCTGCACCCTCCTCGTGCACGACCTCGGCGCGGCGCTCGCCTTCTACCGTGACGTGCTCGGCCTGGAGGTACGCGACCACGCCCGGCCCAGCGTCGGCCCCCCGGCACAGCCGGACGTGCGGATCATCCTCCAACCGGCCGACCGGCAGGTGATCGAGGACCTGACGTCCAACGGCCTGCTGGGCGGTCTCGGCTTCGTGACCGGCGACTGCGACGCCACCTTCGCGCGCATCGAGGCCGCGGGCGCCGAGGTGATGCAGGAACCGATCGACCGGCCCGGCGGCGTCCGCGACTGCGCCTTCCTCGATCCCTCCGGCAACCTGCTGCGATTCACGCAGCCTGCGGCAGATCCAGTGAGCGGATCCAGGCGGACACCGCCGCGGCGGTGTCCACGGCGCTTTCTCCCAGCATGGTGAAGTGGTCGCCGGTGACCTCCGCCGGGTCGTGGCCGAATGGCCACACCGCCCGCCAAAGGCCCGCGCGGTGGTGTTCGTGGAAGGGGGTGCTCGGCCGCACGAACAGGGTCGGGACCGGGAGCGGGGCCGGCCGCCAGGACGCGAACATCCGGAAGTACCACCCCATCGCGGTCAGCCTGGTCTGCCCCAGCGGGCCGGCGTCGCCGGGTACGCGGACCATGCCGGCGATCAGCTCCGGCAGGATCGCCGCGGTCTCGGCGTTGCCGGGCAGGTAGGTGTCGATGAGGACGACGCCCGCCGGGGCCGGTCCCTCCCGGGTCAGCCGTTCGGCGGCGAGGTGGGCGGCCCAGCCGCCCGAGGAGTGGCCGAGCAGGACGTACGTCCCCGGCCGGTGCCCCTGCCGCCGCACGCTCGCGGCCAGCACGTCGGCGAGCGCGTCCAGCGAGCCCGGCAGTTCCTCACCCGGGAGGTAGCCGGGGACCGTGAACGACGACAGGGAGCACGTCGCGCCCAGGGCCGCGGCCAGCCGGTCGTACTGCTGGGCCCCTGAGGTGACGTTGAGGGAGGGCAGGCAGATCAGCGCCGGTCCGTCCCCGCCGAGGGAGACCGGTTCCAGCGGCGCGATCGCCGCGTCCGAGCCGCCCAGCATCGGCCGCAGCGCCGCCGCAGCGCCGATGAGGTGCAGGGCCTCCACCGCGCGGCTCTCGCCCACCGCCTGCCGGAACAGGGCCGAGACGCTGTCCGGGGGCTCGGCCACCACCTGCGGTGCGCTCTCGTCTTCGGCCGCGACCTGGCTCAGCAGGTACTCCGACAAGGCCTGCACGTTGGGATGGTCGAAGACCACGGTCGCGGGCAGTCGCAGCCCGGTCAGCGCGCCCAGCCGGTTGCGCAGCTCCACCGAGGCCAGCGAGTCGAAGCCGAGATCCCGGAACAGCGCCGTGTCCTTGATCTCCTCCGGGTCGGTGTGCCCGAGCACCGCGGCCACCTCGCCGCGTACGGCGTCGGCCAGCGCCGAGGGCGGTTCGCCACCAGGCAGGCCCGCCAGGCGGCGCGGCGGGGCCGGTTCGCCGGCCGCGTGTTCTGCCGTGGCGGCGCGCTCGCGCAGCCCGGCCACGGTGCTGAGGATCGGCGTGGAGGCCGCGCGGACGTGCCTGCGCATCGCCGCCGGGTCGAAGGAGATGGGCACCAGCAGGCTCTCCGGCCGGTGCAGGGCCGCGTCGAACAACGCCATCGCCGCGTCGCCGACCAGCGGGATCATGCCGGAGCCCGCCAGCCGCGCCCGGTCGGCCTGGGTCAGCCTGCCGGTGATGTCGCTTTGTTCGGCCCACAGCCCCCAGGCCAGGGAGACGGCGGGCAGTCCGAGCGCGCGCCGGTGCCCGGCCAGGGCGTCCAGGAACGCGTTCGCCGCGGCGTAGTTGCCCTGCCCGGCGCCGCCCAGTACCGCCGAGGCGGAGGAGAAGAGCACGAACGCCGTCAGGTCCAGGTCCTTGGTGAGGTCGTGGAGGTTCCACGCGCCGTCCACTTTGGGGCGCAGCACCTCGTGCAGCCTGTCATCGTCCAAGGTGGCGATCGTGCTGTCGTGGGTCACCCCGGCGAGATGGATCACGCCCCGCAGCGGCCGGTCGGCGGGGACGGCGGCCAGCAGGCCGCGCAGTGCCGTACGGTCGGCGACGTCGCAGGCCGCGACGGTGACCTCGGCCCCCAGGGCGCGCAGCGCGTCGCGCGTCGGCGCGGCGGAGGGCGCCTCCAGGCCGCGCCGGCCGGTGAGGAGCAGGTGGCGTACGCCGTGCGCGGTCACCAGGTGCCGTGCCAGAATGCCGCCCAGCGTCCCGGTGCCGCCGGTCACCAGCACGGTGCCCGCCGGATCGAACGCGGTGCTCGCCTGTTCGCCGGTGGTCTCGCCGGTCAGCCGGGGCACCATGATCGTCCCGGCGCGCAGGGCGATCTCCGGTTCGCCGCTCTCCGCCGCGAAGAGCAGCGCCGCGCCGAGGCCGTCACCCCCGTCCACATCGACCAGCGTGATCCGTCCCGGTTCTTCGGTCTGGGCGCTGCGCACCAGGCCGCGGGCGGTGGCCGCGGCGAGGTCGAGGACCGGTTCGGCCGGGCCCGCCGCCACCGCCCGCCTGGTGATGACCACCAGGCGGGCGTCCGGGCCGGGTGCCTGCGCCGGCCGGCACCGCACGAGGCCCAGCGTGCGGGCGGCGCAGTCGTGCGCGTCGGCGGCGCCCGAGCCCTCGACGCAGGCCACCATCACCTGCGCCGTGTCCGGGCCGTCAGCCGCGGCCGGGCCGTCGCAGGTCACGCCGACGGCCGCCAGCGAGGACGCCACCGTGTGGACGTCCTCGCTGGCCAGGCGCCAGGTGTACGTGCCCCGCGGGCGTCCGGGGCGTACGGTCTCCCATGTCAGGCGGAGCAGGGCCGTCGTGGCGGGACGCCCGGCCTTGGCCAGGTCGTGCGGGCGCAGGGTGAGGGAGTGCACGGCGGCCACGGGACGCCCCAGGGCGTCGGCCACGTGGATGGAGATCCGATGGCCGTCCTGGCGGCGGACGTGGGCCCGCAGCCGCCTCGCGCCGGGCCGGTGCAGTTCGATGGCCGACCACGCGAAGGGCAGCCCGGCCTCGCGTAGTCCCAGCCGCTCCGACGCGATCAGGCCGGGGTGCAGGGTCGCGTCGAGCAGGGCCGGGTGCAGGCCGTGGCCGCCGGTCTCCAGCGACTCGGGGGCGGTGATCTCGGCGTAGATGTCGTCGCCGAGGTGCCAGACGGCGCTCACGCCCTGGAAGGCCGGACCGTAGTCGAATCCGGCGCTTTCCGCGTGCTCCTGGTAGAGGCCGTCGAGCGCGAGCCGCCGCGCGCCCGGCGGTGGCCAGGCCGCGGCGAACGCGAACGCGTCGGTGTCCTGCGTGTCGGTGTCCTGGCCGGGCGCGGCGCTCGTCAGGGTGCCGGTGGTGTTGCGCACCCAGGCCGTCCGCGCGCCGGCGGACTCGGGTCTGGAGTCGACGCTGATCGAGCGGGTGCCGTCCGCCTCGGCGGGGCCGAGGTGCACCTGCACGAGCACCGCCTCGTCCGGTTCCAGGATCAGCGGGACGTGGTGGACCAGCTCGCGGACGCCCGGGTACCCGGTCAGCCGTCCGGCGTGCAGTGCCACCTCGACGAACATCGTGCCGGGCACCACGATCTTCCCGCCCACCCGGTGGTCGGCCAGCCAGGGCCGCTCGGCCGCCGACCAGCGGCCGGTGAACAGGGTCGTGCCGGCCGCGGCCACGTCCAGGCGTGCGCCGAGCAGCGGGTGGCCGCCGGTGTCCAGCCCCGGCGCGGTCGCGTCGGCGGCCTGGGGGACGTCCAGCCAGTACCGCCGCCGCTGGAACGGGTAGGTGGGCAGGTCCACAGGCCGGGGCGAGGTGCCCTCGAACCACGGGCGCAGGTCCACCGCCAGGCCGTTGGCGAACATCTGCGCCATGGCGGACAGCAGTCCGCCGGTCTCCGAGCGCCCGGCCCGCATCGCGGCGAGCGCCCGCTGTCCCGCTCCGAGCGCGTCGCCGGCCAGCGCGGTCAGCGACCCGCCGGGACCGACTTCGAGCACCTGCCCGATCCCGGTCCCGAGCAGCGCCCGCACCCCCTGGCCGAACAGGACGGGGGCGCGGACGTGCCCGGCCCAGTACGCGGGCCGGGCCACGGCGTCCGGGTCGGCGATCCGCCCGGTGACGTTCGAGATGAGCGGGATGGCGGGGGAGTGGAAGGCGATGCCCTCGATCTCCCGCCGAAACCGGCCGAGCACCGGATCCATGGCGGGGGAGTGGAAGGCGTGGCTGGTGCGCAGCCGCTTGGAGCGCCGTCCGGTGGCGGCGAAGCGTTCGACGACCCCCCGTACGGCCTCATCCGGCCCGGACACGACGACGGAGGCGGGGCCGTTGACGGCGGCGACCACCACCGGCGTCCCGCTCAGCAGGGCGGCCGCCTCCTCGGCCGTGGCCTCCAGCGCCACCATCGCCCCGCCACGGGGCGCCTCGTTCATCCACCGGGCCCGCGCGCCGACCACCCGGCAGGCGTCGGCGAGGGTCCACACCCCGGCCACATATGCCGCCGTGACCTCCCCCAGGGAATGCCCCATCACATGGTCCGGCCGCACGCCCCAGGACTCCAGCAGGCGGGTCAGGGCGACCTCGAACGCGAACAGCGCGGCCTGCGCGTACAGCGTGTCGTTCAGGGCCTCGGGGTCCGCCGCCGACCACATCGCCTCGCGTACGCCCGGCACGCCCCCGGCCTCGGCCAGCAGGCGGCACACCTCCTCCAGTGCCGAGCCGAAGACCGGGAACCGCTCGGCCGCTTCCCGCCCCATCCCGATGCGCTGGGCGCCCTGCCCGCTGTAGACGAACCCCACGCCGGAGCGCACGGTGCCCTCGGGCACCGGCTCGACGACCCCGGCGTGCGCCTGACCGGCGGCCAGTGCCGCCAGGCCCCGCCGCGCCTCCTCAAGGGTCGCGGCCAGGACCACCCCACGGCTGCCGAACACCGCCCGGGTCGTGAGGGCGGACCAGCTCACGTCGGCGGGCGGCAGGTCCGGTTCGCGGTCCATCAGCGCGTGCAGCCGTCCGGCCTGGGCGCGGGCCGCCGGTACCGACGCGCCCGAGACGACCCACGGCAAAAGCGTCTCGGCCGCGGCGGGCCGCGGCTCGGGCGGGGCCTGCGGTGTGTGCTCCACGATCACGTGGGCGTTCGTGCCGCCGACGCCGAAGGAGGAGACCCCGGCCCGCCGTACGCCGTCGGCGGCGGGCCACGGCATGGCCCGGGTCACGACCCGCACGGCCCCGGCGGCCCAGTCCACCTCGGGCGACGTTTCGTCGGCGTGCAGCGAGGGGGGTACCGTGCCGTGCTCCATCGCCATGACCATCTTGATCACCCCGGCCGCGCCCGCGGCGGCCTGCGTGTGGCCGATGTTCGACTTGACCGACCCCAGCCACAGCGGGTCCGGCCGCCCGCGGTCGCGGCCGTAGGTGGCCAGCAGCGCGTGCGCCTCGATCGGGTCGCCCAGCCGGGTCCCGGTGCCGTGGGCCTCCACCACGTCGACGCCGTCGCCGCTCACCTCGGCGTCGGCCAGCGCCGTGCGGATCAGGCGCCGCTGCGCCGGGCCGCTCGGCGCGGTCAGCCCGTTGGAGGCCCCGTCCTGGTTGACCGCGCTGCCCCGGAGCACGCCCAGCACCCGGTGCCCGAGTTCCCGCGCCCGGGAGAGCCGCTCCAGGACCAGGAGCGCCGCGCCCTCCGACCATCCCGTCCCGTCCGCGCCGCGGCCGAACGCCTTGCTGCGCCCGTCGGGGGACAGCGCGCCCTGCCGGGAGAAGTCCACGAAGATCGACGGGGTGGACATGACCGTCACCCCGCCGGCGAGCGCCAGGTCGCACTCCCCGCCGCGCAGCGCGCGCATCGCCCAGTGCATCGCCACCAGGGACGAGGAGCAGGCGGTGTCCACGGTCACCGCGGGTCCCTCCAGGCCCAGCACGTAGGCGATCCGCCCGCAGACCACGCTGTGCGCGCTGCCGCTGCCGAGGTACCCCTCCAGGTCGCCGGCGTCGGCGCCACCGGCCATGAACCTGCCGCCGTAGTCGTTGTGCGCCACTCCGGTGAACACCCCGGTGTTCGATCCCCGCAACGAGGTGGGATCGAGGCGGGCCCGTTCCAGTGCCTCCCAGGCGACTTCGAGCATCAGGCGTTGCTGCGGGTCCATCGCCAGGGCCTCACGGGGCGAGATCCCGAACGGCTCGCGGTCGAACATCGCCGCGTCGTACAGGAAACCGCCGTTGCGGGTCGTGGACGTCCCGCGGGCGCCGGGGTCGGGGGCGAAGAGCCGCTTCATGTCCCAGCCGCGGTCTTCGGGGAAGCCGGAGATCGCGTCGCGGTGGTCCAGCACGAGGTGCCAAAGGTCCTCCGGGGAGGTCACCTCGCCCGGGAACCGGCACGCCATGCCGATGATCGCGATCGGCTCGCGCAGCCGCGCCTCGGTCTCCATCAGCCGGCCGCGCACATCGTAGAGTTCGGTGGTGACGCGGCGCAGGTAGCGGCCGAGCCGTTCGTCCTCGTTCATGTGAACACCCCTCCGCGCCGGGCTCACTCGGCCAGGCTCTCGTCGATCAGTCGGAAAAGTTCTTCGTTCGTCGCCGCCTGGATCTTGGCGGCGACGGCGGCGGAGCGCGGCTCGGCCGGCGTCTCCGGGGCCGCTTCGGCCGCGCCGGGCGCGTCGGGCGTCAGCCGGGTCCGGATGTAGCGGGCGACCGCGGCCGGGGTCGGATGGTCGTACACGGTCGTCGAGGGCAACCGCAGGCCGGTCGCCGCGCTGAGGCGGTTGCGCAGGTCCAGGGCGGCGAGGGAGTCGCAGCCGAGGCTGAGGAACGTGGCCTCCGGCCGGATCGCGTCCGGGCTGGAATGGCCGAGCACGTCGGCGACGTGGCCGGTGACCAGCGCGAGCAGTTCGCGCTGCCGCCCCTCCTGGCTCAACCGGGCCGTCCGCCGCCCGAGGGGATCGGTGGGCTGTGCCGCGCCGGTGGTGGGGCAGATCGCGTCCTCGCGTCGCGGGTCGAGCCGGATCGGCAGGACGGCGGGCGCCGAGCCGGCCAGCGCCTCGTCCAGCAGCGCGAGGGCGCGCTCGGTGGACATCGGCGACAGCCCGGTGGTGCGGCGCATCCGGGCCATGTCGCCGGGGGCCAGGTGGCCGGTCATCCCGCTGGGCTCGGCCCAGGGGCCGAAGGCCAGGGACACCGCGGGCGGCCCTTCGGCGCGGCGGCGGGCGGCCAGGGCGTCCAGTACGGCGTTGGCGGCGGCGTAGCCCGCCTGCCCCGCGCTGCCCAGCACCCCGGCGGCGGAGGAGTACAGGACGAGCGGCACCGGGTCGTGCCGGGTGAGGCGGTGCAGGTTCCAGGCGGCGTCCACCTTGGGGCGCAGCACCGCGTCGATCCGCCCGGGGGTGAGATTGCCGATCACGCCGTCGTCGAGGACTCCCGCGGCGTGCACGACGCCCGCCAGGGGATGGCGTCCGGGGATCTCCTCCAGCACGGCGGCCAGCGCCGCCGGGTCCGCCGCGTCGCAGGCGACGACGGTGGCATGACAGCCCAGCGCGGCGAGTCCGGCGACCAGCCCGGCCGCGCCCGGGGCGCCGGGGCCGCTGCGGGAGGCCAATACGAGGTGGCGTACTCCGTGGCGGGTCACCAGGTGGCGGGCGGTGATCGCGCCGAGGGTGCCGGTGCCGCCGGTGATGAGCACGGTCCCGCCGGCGGCGAACGTCACGGGGGCGGCGGTGGCCGTACCGGCCCGCCGCAGCCGCGGCACATGGGCGACGCCGTCGCGGATCGCGACCTCCGGCTCCCCGGACATCGCGGCGGCGCGCAGCGCCGAACGGCTCGCCGGGGCGCGGTCCAGGTCGATCAGCTGGAGCCGTCCGGGATCTTCCGCCTGCGCCGAGCGCACCAGGCCCCACACGGCCGCGGCGGGCAGGGCGGGCGCGGGATCGGCGTCGCCCACGGCGATGGCGCCGGTGGTGACCAGGGTGAGGCGCGTCCCGGCGAGCCGGTCGTCGGACAGGAAGTCCGCGACCAGGGCCAGGGCGCGATGCGCGGCGGCGTGCACGGCCGGTACGACGTGCTCCTCGTCGTCTTCGTGCTCGGCCGGGCCGGGGGACAGGAACGCGATGGCCACGTCCGGCGGCGAGGCGGCGAGCGCCGCGAGATCGGGATGGGATGGAATGTCGTCGATGCCCGGCTCCTGGCCGATCACCGACACGGTGCCGGGCCGCTGTCCGGCGGGCGTCTGCGGTGTCCAGTCCAGTTCGTGAAGGGCACCCTCGTGGCCGGTGCCCGAGGCCCGCACGGCGCAGGAGGCGCGCAGGGTCCACGCCTGGCCCGTGGCCTCGGGACGGGTGTGCAGGGTCACCGATCGGTGCCCGTCGTCTGTGGGCGGACCGGCGAGGACGCGGATCTCGTACGCCGCGTCGTCGCCGGGCGGCGGCTCGTGGACCGCGAGGTCGCCCGCGACCGTCGCGCCGAGCGTGGTGGCGGCGTGCCGCGCCAGGTCGAGATACGTCGTCTCCGGCCATGGGCGCAGATCCCGGCCGATCCGGCCGGTGAAGCAGGCGCCCCCGTCCGGAAGGCCGATCATCGCGGGCAGTAGCGGATGCCCGCCCGCCTCTTGGCCGAGCCCGGCGGGGCCAGGGGTGCTTTCGGCATCGAGCCAGAAGCGGGTGCGCTGGAAGGCGTACGTGGGGACATCGACCACGCGGGCGTCCGTCCCGAACGCGGGAGTCCAGTCCACGTCCACGCCCTGGGTGTAGGACTCCGCGACGGAGGTGAGGAACCGCTTCGCCCCACCGTCGTCGCGGCGCAGCGAACCCACCACGATCGCGTCGCCGCCGCACCGCTCGATCGTCCCCGCCGTGCCGAAGGCCAGCACCGGATGCGGGCTCGCCTCGACGAACGCGCCGATGCCGTCGCCGACCATCGTCTGTACGGCCCGGTCGAACCGGACGGTCTCCCGCAGGTTGCGATACCAGTAACGCGCGTCCAGGAGCAGCGGATCGACGCGTTCCCCGGTGACGGCCGAGTAGAACGGGATGTCCGCGGCGCGCGGCGTGATCGGGCCCAGCAGCCGGGCGAGTTCGTCTCGCAGCGCCTCGGCCTGCACGGTGTGCGAGGCGTAGTCCACCGCGATGACGCGGGACTCGGTGACGGCGCCGAACTCGCCGAGCGCCCCCGGCTCGCCCGAGACCACGGTGGAGGCGGGACCGTTGACGGCGGCGATCTCGATCCGGCCCGCCCACGGCCTGATCAGTTCGGCGACCTCCTCGACCGGCCGCGCAACCGACGCCATCCCGCCATGACCGGCCAGGTGGCGGCCGATCGCCCGGCTGCGCACGGCCACGACGCGGGCGGCCTCCCGCAGGCTCAGCGCACCGGCGACGCACGCCGCCGCGATCTCCCCCTGCGAATGGCCGACCACGGCCGAGGGGTCGACGCCGTAGGACCGCCACAACGCGGCCAGGGCCACCATGACCGCGAACGACGCGGGCTGGACGACGTCCACCCGCCGCAGCGCATCGGCGTCGCCCAGCACGTCGAGCAGGTCCCAGCCGGTGTGCTCCCGCAGCGCCCGCGCGCATTCGGCCAGGTGGCCGGCGAACACGGGCGAGGAATCGGCCAGTTCGAGGGCCATGCCGGTCCACTGCGCGCCCTGGCCGGGGAACACGAACGCCACCCGGCGCGGCCCGCCGCCCGCGCCGGTGATCAGGTCCTCGCCGAGGAGGACCGCGCGGTGCGGGAACCGGGCGCGGGCCGTGGCCAGGGTGTATCCGATGTCCATCGCGTCCGGGCCGCCGTCCCCGGCGTACGCCCTCAGCCGCTCGACCTGCGCGCTCAACGCCGCCGCGGTCGGGGCCGAGACCGTCAGCGGCACGATCGGCGGCCGTGGGCGTCGGCGTTCCGGCGCGGGGGCGGCGGGCTCGGCCGCTTCGATGATCACGTGCGCGTTCGTCCCGCTGACGCCGAAGGAGGACACCCCCGCCCGCCGGGGGCGCCCTGAGGCCGGCCACGGCCTCGGCTCGGTGAGCAGTTCGACCGCACCGGCCCCCCAGTCCACCTGGGGGGTCGGCCGATCGACGTGCAACGTCGCCGGAAGCACCCCGTGCCGCATCGCCTCGGCCATCTTGATGACCCCGCCGACGCCCGCGGCGGCCTGGGCGTGCCCGATGTTCGACTTCAGCGAGCCCAGCCACAGCGGACGCTCCCTGTCCCGGCCGTAGACGGCCAGTAGGGCCTGCGCCTCGATGGGGTCGCCGAGCGGTGTCCCGGTGCCGTGCGCCTCCACGGCGTCCACGTCCGCCGGGGACAGGCCGGCGTCGGCGAGCGCGGCGCCGATCACCCGCCGCTGGGCGCCGCCATTGGGGGAGGTGAGCCCGTTGGACGCGCCGTCCTGGTTGACGGCCGTGCCGCGGACCACGGCGAGGATGCGGTGCCCGTTCGCGCGGGCGTCCGCCAGGCTTTCCAGCACCAGCACGCCGGCGCCCTCCGACCAGCTCGTGCCGTCGGCCGCGGCGGCGAAGGACCGGGACCGCCCGTCCGGGGACAGCGCGCGCTGCCTGCTGAACTCCACGAACAACGACGGGGACGACATCACCGTCACGCCGCCCGCGAGCGCGAGTTCGCATTCGCCGCGGCGCAGGGCCTGCACCGCCAGGTGCAGCGCGACCAGGGACGACGAGCACGCCGTGTCCACGGTCAGCGCGGGACCTTCCAGCCCCAGGACGTAGGAGACCCGGCCGGACGCCACCGAGGCGGCGGTACCCCCGGCGAGGTAGCCCTCGAACTCGCCCGAGCCGGAGCCGGAGCCGGCCGGGGCGTGCATCTGCCGGGCGCCGTAGCCGCCGTTCATCACGCCCGCGAACACCCCCGTCCGGCTGCCCCGCAGCGAACCCGGGTCGATCCCGGCCCGCTCGACGGCCTCCCAGGAGGTCTCCAGCAGCAGCCGTTGCTGCGGGTCCATCGCGGTGGCCTCACGCGGTGAGATCCCGAAGAACTCCGCGTCGAACAGCGCGGCGTCCCGCAGGAAGCCGCCCTGGCGGACGTAGCTGTGCCCGGTCCGCGCCGGGTCGGGGTCGAACAGATCGCCCAGGTCCCAGCCGCGGTCGGCGGGGAACTCCCCGATCGCGTCGGTGCCGGACTCCACCAGCCGCCACAGGTCCTCCGGCGAGCCGACCGCACCGGGGTAACGGCAGCTCATGCCCACGATCGCGATCGGCTCCCCGGACCGCTCCGCGCGGGGAACGTCCGTGCGGCCCGCGCTGTCGGCCCGCGGTACCAGGCGGTCGGCGACCGCGGCCGGGGTCGGGTGGTCGAACACGAGCGTCGCCGGGAGCCGGACGTCGAACCGCGCGTTCAGCCGGTTGCGCAACTCCACCGCGGTAAGGGAGTCGAAGCCCATCTCCTTGAACGCCCGGCCGCTCTCGACGGACGCCGCCGAGTCATACCCGAGGGTGCTCGCCACCTCCTCGCACACGAGCCGCAGCACCGCCGCGCGCCGTTCCCCCTCGGGCAGCGCCGTGATCCGGCCGGTCACCGCCCGACCCGCCGCCCGGCCGCGCCCGGCCCGGGAACCGGCCATGCCGCGCAGCATCGCCGGGATCGGGCCCTGCGTGCGCAGCGTGCCGTGGTCCAGCCGGAGCGCGGTCACCGCCGCCGGTGCGGCGAGGGCCGCGTCGAACAGCGCGAGCGCGTCGCCCGTGGCGATCGGGGCGACCCCGAGCCGGGCCAGCCGGGCGCGATCGAGGTCGGTGAGGGTCGCGGTCAGGGCGCTCGCCTCCGCCCACAGCCCCCAGGCGATCGAGGTCGCCGGAAGTCCTTCCGCCCGGCGGATCTCGGCCAGCGCGTCCAGCACGCTGTTGGCCGCCGCGTAGTTGCCCTGGCCGGGGGTGCCCAGGACACCGGCGACCGACGAGAACATCACGAACGCCTTCAGCGGCTTGTCCCGCGTGAGCTCGTGCAGATGGATCGCTGTGGCCGCCTTCGGCGCGTGGACCGTGGCGAGCCGTCCGGGCGTCAGCGACTCGATGACGCCGTCATCGCGCACGCCCGCGGCGTGGACT
This sequence comes from Spongiactinospora rosea, assembly GCF_003315795.1. Taxonomy (GTDB): domain Bacteria; phylum Actinomycetota; class Actinomycetes; order Streptosporangiales; family Streptosporangiaceae; genus Spongiactinospora; species Spongiactinospora rosea. The sequence goes on along the minus strand of NZ_QMEY01000015.1, from coordinate 165,013 downwards.
ACGGCGGTGATGGGGTACCGGTCGATGAGAGCCGCCAGCGCCGCGCGGTCCGTCACGTCGCACGCCACGACCTCCGCGCCGAGTTCCTCCCGCAGCTCCCGCGCCCTCGGCGCCCGGGGGCCGCCGCGCCCGGCCAGGACCAGCCGCACGCCGTGCCGGGCCAGGTGACGCGCCACCGACGCGCCGGCCAGGCCGGTGCCGCCGGTGATGATGACACAGTCGGCCGCCGTCCACTCCACCGGTTCCCCGGTGCTCTCGGCGGGGCCCAGCCGGGGTACGGCGAACGTGCCCTGGCGGATCCACACCTCCGGCTCGCCGGTGGCCAGGACCGCGGCGATGTCCACCGCGCCCGGGGAGTCGGTGTCGACCAGGACGAACCGGTCGGGCTGCTCGGTGATGGCCGACCTGATCAGCCCGCGGATCGCGGCCTGGCCGAGGTCCGTCCCGGCGTCGTGGGTGACGATCACCATCCGCTCGCCGGGGCGGCTCTGCACCGCCGCGAGCACCCGCTCGGCGGTCGGCTCCGCGACGACCGTGACATCGGCGGGGCCCGCCGCGGCCGGGGCCGGGATCGCCACGGGCCGGACGGTGAGCAGCGTGCCCGCGCCGCCGGCGGCGGCGAGCCCGGCCGGCTTCGGCCGCAGCGCCAGCGAGCCCACGGTGAGCACGGGCTCGCCCGTCTCGTCCGCGCAGCGGATCCCCGCGGGCGAGAGCCGGACGCGCAGGCGGGTGGCACCGGTACGGTGCAGGGCCACGTCGCGCCACTCGAAGGGCAGGCCGTCGGAGTCGAGCAGGAGGGCGTGCAGCGCCCCGTCGAGCAGCGCCGGATGCACACCGAAGGGGCCGGGGCCGCCCGCCAGGGCCACCTCGGCGAAGATCTCCTCGCCGCGGCGCCAGGCCCGGCGCAGGCCGCGGAACGCCGGGCCGTACCGGTAGCCCCTGTCGTGCAGGGTCTCATAGACGCCGGTCACGTCGATCTCGGCCGCGTCCGGCGGCGGCCACTCGCCGACCGGCGCCGCCTCCGGCGTGCCGCAGGCGAGTACGCCGGTGGCGTGCAACGTGCGGCCCGGGTCATCAGTGCCCGGATCACCAGGGCCCGGATCACCAGGGCCCGGATCGCCGAGTGAGTAGACGGCGATCCGGCGTCGTCCCGACTCGCCGGCGGCCGCCACCATGGCCTGCAGGCGGACCCCGCCGCCGGGCGGCAGGACCAGCGGCGCCTCCAGGGTCAGTTCTTCCACCAGGTCGCAACCGGCGTGGTCACCGGCACGCACGGCCAGCTCGGCGAACGCCGCCCCCGGCACGACGACCACGCCGTCCACCGCGTGGTCGGCCAGCCAGGGCAGGTCGCGCAGCGAGATCCGGGAGGTGAACAGCAGGCCGCCGGAGTCCGGCAGCTCGACCGCGCCGCCGAGCAGCGGGTGCTCGGTCGCGACCAGGCCGAAGTCCCCGGGCGCGGCGGCCGGGCGGCCGGCGTCGAGCCAGTGGCGTCTGCGCTGGAAGGCGTAGGACGGCAGCTCGATCCGCTCGCCGTGCAGTGTGCTCGCCCAGTCCACGGCGACACCGTGGGCGTACGCCTCGGCGAGCGCGGCGGTGAACCGATCGGGCCCGCCCGCGTCCCGGCGCAGCGAACCCACCGCGATGGCCTCCAGGGCGGGCACCAGCACGGGGTGCGGGCCGCACTCGATGAACACGTGCCCGTCCAGCGCGCCGACCGCTTCGGCGAACCGGACCGGCCGCCTCAGGTTCTCGTACCAGTACCCGGCGTCCAGGGAGGTGCCGTCCACGAACTCGCCGGTCACCGTGGAGAAGAACGGGACGTCCGCGCGCCGCGGCGTGATCGGCGCGAGCGCGCCGAGGAGGTCGTCGCGGATCGCCGTGACCTGCGGCGAGTGGGAGGCGTAGTCCACCGGGATGCGTTTCGCCCGCTCCCAGGTGGCCAGCAGTTCGTCGATCGCCTCCAGATCGCCGGACACGACCGTCGAGTTCGGGCCGTTGACCGCGGCGACGGAGATCCGGCCCTCCCACCGGCCCAGGGCCGCTCGCGTCTCATCGGCGGGCAGCGGTACCGAGGCCATGCCGCCCCGCCCGGCCAGGGAGTCGCGGATCGCCCGGCTGCGTGTCACCACGACGCGGGCCGCGTCGCGCAGGCTCAGCGCGCCCGCGACGCAGGCGGCGGCGACCTCCCCCTGCGAGTGCCCGACCACCGCGGCCGGTTCGACGCCGTGCGCCCGCCACAGCGCCGCCAGCGACACCATCACGGCGAACAGGGCGGGCTGGACCACGTCCACCCGCCGCAACGCCTCCTCATCCCCCAGTGCCTCGAACAGATCCCAGCCGGTGAACTCCGCCAGGGCCTCGGCGCACTCGGCCATCCGTGCGGCGAACACCGGGGCCGAGCCCATCAGCTCCAGCGCCATCCCCGTCCACTGCGACCCCTGGCCGGGGAACACCAGGACCGCCGCACGGCGGCCCGCCGTGCCCTGGACGACGTTGCCCGCGGGATCGCCCGCGGCCAGGGCGCGCAGCCCGGCCAGCAGCTCCGCGGTGTCCCGGCCGAGCACGACCGCCCGATGGTCCATCGGCGACCGGAAGGCGGCGGCGGAATAGGCCACGTCCGCCGCCCGTGCCGCGGGTAGTGCCGCCAGCGCCTCCGCCAGCCGGGCGGCCTGCCCGCGCAGCGCGTCCCGGCCGCGCGCCGACACCACCAGCGGCAACAGCCCGGACGACCGCCGGACCGCGGCGGTGGCGGGCGGCTCGAACCGCTCCAGCACGACATGCGCGTTCGTGCCGCTCACCCCGAACGACGACACGCCCGCCCGGCGCGGGCGGCCGGTCGCGGGCCAGGGCAGCGGCTCGGCCAGCAGCCCGGCGGAGCCGGCCGACCAGTCCACGTGGGAGGTCGGCCTGGTGACGTGCAGGGTCTTGGGCAGCAGCCCGTTGCGCATCGCCTGAACCATCTTGATGACCCCGCCGATGCCCGCGGCGGCCTGGGCGTGCCCGATGTTGGACTTCAGGGAGCCCAGCAGCAGCGGCCGCTCGCGGTCTCGGCCGTAGACGGCCAGCAGGGCCTGCGCCTCGATCGGGTCGCCCAGGCGGGTGCCCGTGCCGTGCGCCTCCACCGCGTCCACCTCGGCCGGCCGCAGCCCGGCGTCGGCCAGGGCCGCCCGGATCACCCGCTGCTGGGAGCGGCCGTTCGGCGCGGTCATCCCGCTGGACGCGCCGTCCTGGTTGACCGCGCTGCCCTTGACCACGGCCAGCACCCGATGTCCGCCACGGCGGGCCTCGGACAGCCGCTCCACCAGCAGTACGCCGGCGCCCTCGCCCAGGCCGAACCCGTCGGCGCTGTCGGAGAACGCCTTGCACCGGCCGTCCGGCGCGAGGCCGCCCTGCCGGGAGAACTCCACGAACATCCCCACCCCGGACATGACCGTGACCCCGGCCACGACGGCGAGACCGCACTCGCCCCGTCGTACCGCGCCCACGGCCAGGTGTAAGGCGACCAACGACGACGAGCAGGCGGTGTCCACGGTAATCGCGGGCCCCTCGAAGCCGTACAGGTAGGACATCCGGCCGGACATGACGCTCCCGGTGGTGCCGGTGAAGACGTACCCCTCGACCTCGGCGCCCTGGCCGGCCCTGGGCCCGTAGTCCATGGTCATCGCGCCGACGAACACACCGGTCCGGCTGCCGCGCAGCGACTCCGGGTCGATCCCGGCGTGCTCGAACGCCTCCCAGGAGGTCTCCAGGAGCAGCCGCTGCTGCGGGTCCATGGCGGCGGCCTCGCGCGGGCTGATCCCGAAGAAGCCGGCGTCGAACAGGTCCGCGCCGGTCACGAACCCCGCTTCGCGCTGGTAGAAGGTGCCGGGCCTGCGGGAGGCGTCGTCGTAGGAGGCGGCGAAGTCCCAGCCGCGGTCCTCCGGGAACGCCGACACGGCATCGACACCGTCACGGACCAGCCGCCACAGATCATCGGCGCTGCCGACACCGCCCGGATAGCGGCAGGCCATGCCGACGATCACCACCGGATCGTCGTCGCCGTCACCACCGGCTCTGGCCGCCGCCGGCGCGTCCTCCTGGGGGTCTGTGCCCAGCAGCGTGGTACGCACCAGCTCGGCCGCCCGCGCCGGTGTCGGGTGGTCGAACACCATGGTCGCCGGCAGGGCGGTGCCCGTCGCCGCGGCGATCCGGCCGCGGACCTCCAGCGCGGTCACCGAGTCGAAGCCCAGCTCATGGAACGACATGCCGGGCTCCACCGGCGTGGCCGGGTCCAGCAGCGCCCGGACCTCCTGGCACACGAGCGCGACCAGGAACGCCCGCTGATCCGTCTCCGGCATGCCGGCGAGCCGTTCGGCCAGTGAGGTCTCCGGAGGTGCCGCAGGCCGGGCATCGGCCTGCGGGAGCGGCACGAGCTGCGGGGCGTGGCCTTCGTACACGGCCGCCCAGTCGATGGGGACGCCATCGACGTACAGCCGACCCGGGGTGCGCATGACCTGGTCCAGGCCGGCCTGGCCGCGGCGGAGCGACGCGCGGACGGCGGGGCGCGCACCTGCGGCCTCGGCGGTCTCCTCGATGGCCGCGGTGAGCACCGGATGCGGGCCGACCTCCAGGAACACCCCGTGCCCCGCGGAGAGCGCGGCGCGGACCGCCTGCTCGAACCGGATCGTGCTCCGCAGGTTGCGCGCCCAGTGATCCGCGTCCAGCGGGGTTTCGGACGGTAACCGCCCGCCGGTCAGCGACGAGTAGAAGGGCACCGCGGGCGGGCCGGGGCGCAGCGGGGCCAGCGCCGCCCGCAGCGGTGCGATGATCCGGTCGATGTGCGCGGAGTGCGCCGCCAGGTCCACACCGATCGTCTTGGCCGCGACGCCCTGCGCGGCGAACTCCGCGCACAGCCGGGCGGCGGCCCCGGCGTCACCGGAGACGATCACCGCCCTGGGGCCGTTGACGGCGGCGATCTCCAGGCCGGGCGTCAGCCGCGGCAGCACGACGTCGAGCGGAGCCGGAACGGAGATCATCGAGCCCTGGCCGGACAGGGTGGCCTGCAACCGGCTCCACAGCGCGGCGATCCGCGCGCCGTCCTCAAGGGACAGCGCCCCGGCCACGACCGCGGCGGCGATCTCGCCGAGGCTGTGCCCCAGCACCGCGGACGGCTCGATCCCGTACGCCCGCCACACCGCGGCCAGTGACACCATCACCGAGAACAGCACGGGCTGCACGACATCGGTGCGATCCAGCGACGCCGCGCCGGGAACCGCGTTCACCACGTCGAGCAGGGACCAGTCCAGGAACGGGGCCAAGGCCGCGGCGCACTCGGCCATCCGCGCGGCGAAGATCGGCGAGGACGTCATCAGGCCGGCCGCCATGCCGGGCCACTGCGAGCCCTGGCCGGGAAAGACGAACACGACGCCGCCCTCGACCGGGGCGCCTTCGATCAGCCCCGCTGAACCGCGCCCCTGGGCGAGCGCCGTCAGCGCTTCGGCGAATCCTTCCCGGTCGGCAGCCACGAGCGCTGCGCGCCGCGCGCCGGGCGGGCGGTGGGCCAATGACCAGCCGATGTCCTGCGGCCGCCGGGCGGGCCGTTCGGTCAGCTCGTCCAGCAGCAGGCCGGCCTGGGCCCGCAGTGCGCCCGTGCTGTCTGCGGACAACGCCCACAGCAGCGAGTCAGAATCGCGCCACATGGCGTCGTTCCTCCTCTGTCACCACTGAATGACAAATACCTTTCCGGCGCCGGCGCTTTTGCGGGCGAGGGAGAATCGCTCATTCTGCCGATCCCGCACAGAGTCGGCCCGGCCGACCATGCCGGCCGTATATGCCGAGGTCAGGGGCGGGTGTTTGATGCCACCCGCGGCCGAACCCCGGTCGTGACGCACTTGAGGTCTTTCGTAAGTCTTTTGGAAAGTATCATAGCGATGAAGGGAGAAAGAAGAGGCTTTTCGCCGTGGCCTCCGGGTGGCGGCCGGAAATCGTTTGCCAGAAAGCGCGGAAAGCAGTGAAATGAAACGTGGAATGGCGTGGCAGCAGATACACGCGTCCTTCAGTGGAGGCGGAGGGTCAGGGACTGCCGGGCGCCGGGGGGAAGGGCGGGAGCTCGGGTGGGGGAGGGCCCGCCGGGTCGGGGGCGGTCCAGGTCGTTCCCCAGGTGGCGAGCGCGTGGAGTACGCCGGTGAGCGCGGTGCCGGCCGCGGTGGGCACGTACTCGAAGCGATCGGGACGCTCGGCGTAGATCTCCTTGCGGAGGATGCCCGCCTCGGTCAGCTCGCGCAGCCGGCGGGCGAGGGTGTTCTCGCTCACCGGCAGGCGCTCTCGTAGCTCGTCGAACCTGCGCGCGCCCTTGAGGATCTCGCGCATGACGATCAGCGCCCAGCGGTCGCCGATCACGTCCAGGGCGCGGGCCGCGGGGCAGTTGTCGTAAGCCAGGTTCCGGCGCACCGCCATGAGTCGGACAGTAGCAGCTTCCATAAGAGAAGCCACGCGGGTATCGTCCTTGCTCGTGACTTCCAAAACAGAAGTAACCGGCCGGGAGGTGGCGCCCGGCATCCACCGCTTCGGCGACTCCCACGTCAACTGGTACGTCCTGGAGGACAAGGGCGCGCTCACCGTGATCGACGGCGGCATGCCGGCGCACTGGTCCCAGTTGCTGGACTGGCTGGCCCGGCGGGCCCTGTCGCTGGACGCCGTCAAGGCGGTCGTACTGACCCACGGCCACGCGGACCACCTGGGCATCGTCGAGCGGCTGCGCAGGGAGACCGCCGCCCTCGTCCACGTTCACGAGGCGGACCGGCCGCTCAGCCGGGGCTTCGGGCTGCGGCGGCCGCCCCGGCGGATCGTCCGCAACCTGTGGCGTCCGCACAACCTGGCGCTGTTCGTGGCCTGGGCGCGCGACGGGGTCCTGCGGGTGCCGCCCGTGCTGCACGCCTCGACCTTCGGCCACGGGGAGGTGCTGGACGTGCCGGGCGGACTGCGGGTCGTTCACACGCCCGGGCACAGCGCGGGCAGCAGCACGCTCATCACCCGGGATGAGACCGTGGCGCTCACCGGCGACGCGCTCGTCACCCTCGACGTGGTCACCGGCCGGACCGGGACCGGCATCATGCCCGGCAAGCTCAACGACGACCCGGCCCAGGCGCTGGCGAGCCTGGACAATCTCAGGGGAGTGGAGGCACAGATCGTACTGCCCGGCCACGGACGCCCATGGCTCGACGGCCTGCCCGAGGCGCTGAACCGGGCCCACAAGGCGGGCATCGACTGGAGCGACGTCTCATCCTGCCACCACGGCCACGACCACGCCGCGCCATAGCCCGCCGGCCGGTGCCATTGACTGGGCGACCTCCCTGGGCCGGCATCCGGTGGCGTGAGCGACCGTGCCAAGAGCCCGCATATCGCCGTCCTGGTGTATGAGACCAAGGTCGAAGGGGGCTACGCGCCTCCCCGGTACAGCGAGGACATCGTGCTGATCCACGCCTCCTCCGTCGAGGAGGCGCGTACCACGGCCGAGGCGATGGGCCGGGCGGAGGCGACCTCGTACCAGAACGTCTATGACGAGACCGTCACCTGGTCCTTCGTGGGCGTCGCCGACGTACGCGCCGCCCTCTACGACACCCTGGGCGAGGACACCGCCCTGTACTCACGCGGCTTCGAAGACCTCAGGCGGTACCGGGAGACCTTCGCCCTCACATCGCTGAGCGACCCGGCGGCGGACCCCGGCGCCGCACACTAGCGGGCCCGCGACATATCGCGTTTCCTCCTACCATGTCTGATGGAGGTGGGCGGTGTGCGCACAGTGACGATTGGCCGGACGTCGCCACGGCTCGGCACAATTGCCGATGTGAGAGTCGGACTGCTCGGACCGTTCGAGGTCACCGGCCGCGATGGGGATCTGGTGCAGGTCCCCGGGGTCCGGCTGCGCGCACTGCTGGCCGCGCTCGCCCTCCAACCCGGCCGGGTCGTCACCCGGGCGCGGCTGGTCGACTGGATCTGGGGGGCGCGGCCGCCCGCCGACGAGGTGAACGCCCTGCAGGCGCTGGTGTCCAGGCTGCGCAGGGCGTTGCCGGACGGCGTGATCGAGGCCGGGTCCGGCGGGTACCGGCTGGCCGTGGCGCCTGAGGCCGTGGACGTGTGCCGGTTCGAGCACCTGGCCGGGCAGGCCCGTGCCGCCGAGCCCGCCGCGCGGGCGGAGCTGCTGCGCTCGGCCCTGGCGCTGTGGCGCGGCCCGGCCATGGCGGACATCGCGCTGCGCGACAGCGACGCCTTCGACGCCACGGTCGCGCGCCTGACCGAACTCCACCTCGCCGCCCTCGGAGACCGGGTGGACGCCGACGTCCGCCTCGGCCGGGGCGCGGAGCTGGTGTCCGAGCTGACCGGGCTGGTCGCCACCCATCCGCTGCGGGAGGGATTCGTGGCCGCCCTGATGCGCGCGCTGGCCGAGGCCGGGCGCGCGAGCGAGGCGCTGACCCTGTACCAGCGGACCCGCGAACGGCTCGCCGACGAGCTCGGCGCCGACCCATCACCCGAGCTCTCGGCGCTGCACACCGCGTTGCTGCGGGGCGAGCCGGGGGAGCGGGCCGAAGGCCACAAGACGAACCTGCGCGCCGGCCTGACCAGTTACGTCGGCAAGGACGACGACGTGGCCGCGGTCGCCGCGTTGGCGGGCGGGCACCGGCTGGTCACCCTGACCGGGCCGGGCGGCTCGGGCAAGACGCGCCTGGCCACCGAGACCGCGCGGACGATGCTCGCCGGGCTGCCGGACGGGGCCTGGCTGGTGGAGCTGGCCTCCGTGGGCGCGGGCGGTGACCTGGCGCAGGCCGCCATCACCGCGATCGGCCTGCGCGACCGGGCGGTGCTCGGCGGCGCGCGCGGCGGCGGACCGATCGACCTGCTCGTCGGCGCGGTCCGCGAGCGTTCGATGCTGCTGATCCTGGACAACTGCGAGCACGTGATCGAGGCGGCGGCGGCGCTCGCGGACCGGCTGCTCGGCGAGTGCCGCGGGCTGCGGATCCTGGCCACGAGCAGGGAACCGCTCGGCATCATCGGGGAGGCGCTGTGGCAGGTCGAGCCGCTGGCGCTGCCCGCGGACGGGGCCGGTCCCGCCGCGGCCGGGGCCTCGCCCGCGGTGCGGCTGCTGCGCGAGCGCGCGGGCCTGGTACGCAAGGACATCGGCTCCGGCGCGCCCACCCTGTCGGCCATGGCGCGGATCTGCCGGGCGCTGGACGGGATGCCGCTGGCCATCGAACTGGCCGCGGCGCGGCTGCGCACCATGTCCATCGACCAGCTCGAACGCGGGCTCGATGACCGCTTCCGGCTGCTGACCGGCGGCAGCCGGACGGCGCTTCCGCGGCACAAGACACTGCGCGCGGTCGTCGACTGGAGCTGGGACCTGCTGACCGAAGCCGAACGCGGCGTGCTGCGGCGGCTTTCGGTGTTCTCCGGCGGGGCGAGCCTGGAGGCGGCCGAACGGGTCTGCGCGGGCCCGGCGCTCGCCGGGGAGCAGGTGCTCGACGTGCTGACCGCGCTGACCGAGAAGTCGCTGCTGCTCGCCGACGGCGAGGGCGCCCCGCGCTACCGGATGCTCGACACCATCAGGGAGTACGCCGCGCACCGGCTCGCCGAGGCGGGGGAGACCGAGGCGGCGCGCCGGGCGCACCTGGCCTACTTCACCGACCTCGCCGAGACGGCCGAGCCGCACCTGCGCCGGGCCGAGCAACTGGAGTGGCTGGCCAGGCTCAAGGCCGAGCACGACAACATCGGCGCGGCCCTGCGGGTGGCGATCGCCGAGGGCTGGGCCGAGGAGGCGATGCGGCTGGTCGTCCCCGCGGGCTGGTACTGGTTCCTCAGCGGGAACAAGGCCGAGGGCACCGAGATGTGCGTCACGGTGGCCGCGCTGGACGGTGAGGTCCCCGACGAGCTGCGCGCGATGGCGTACTTCACCGCGACGGTGTTCGTGTCCTCCGGGCACGGCGACGAGTATCAGGCGCAGGAGTGGATCCACGAGGCGTACCGGCTCACCCGGCGCGGCCGGTACCGCAACCCGCTGCTCGGGTTCGTCGGGCTGCTGGAGCGGCTGCTGCGCGAACCGACGGGGTTCCTGCCCGCGTTCGATCCGCTCATCGCCGACGCCGACCCGTGGGTGCGCGCGCAGGCGAGGCTGACGCGCGGCAAGATGCGGCTCGCGTACGGCCGCGACACGACCGACATGGACCTCGACATCGACATCGCGCTCGCCGAGTTCCGCGCGCTGGGCGACCGGTACGGGATCTCGCTGGCGCTGACCTACCTGGCCGACCGGCTCGCCATGCGCGGCGAGCCGGCACGTGCGTGCCGCCACTATGAAGAGGCGATCGCGGCGCTGGCCGAGCTGGGCGCGGCCGAGGACGTGGTCGGCCTGCGGTCTCGGCAGGCCCGGCTCTACTGGCAGCTCGGCGACGAGCGCTCCAGCGCCTTCGCGATGGCCGAGGCGCAGCGGGCCGCGGAGGGGATCGCCTGGCCGGACGCGCTCACCGAGCTGGAGATCTCGATGGCGCAACTGGCGCGCTGGCGCGGTGAGCCGGAGCGGGCACGCGGGCACCTGGCCAAGGTCCGGGCGATGCCCGGCGCCGACGTCCTCCAAACCACGATCACCACGCAGTACGGCTACCTCGCCGAGGATGTGAAGGAGGCCCGCGCGCTTCTGGCCGAGACGTTCCGCGTGGCCGCCGATCACGCCTTCCCGCCGCTCATCGCCGAGGTGCTGATCGGCATCGCGGATCTCGCGCTGCGCCAGGGGCGGCATGAGCAGGCCGCACGGTTGCTCGGGGCGAGCGAAGCCGTGCGCGGTACGCCGGATCGTTCACACCCGGACGCCACGAGGATCGCCACGGCCGCACGCGAGCACGTGGGGGACGCCGTGTTCGCGGAGGCGGCCCGGACCGGGCGGCAGGGGGATTGGAGGGAACTGGCCGAGGCCGCCCTGGGCGGCTGACCCGGCGTCAGCGGGGGGATCCGGCCCAGGCGAAGTCGATAAAATTCGGACATATTATACTTTGTAAAGGCGTCGGGTTTAGAGCGGCCGAGCCTCCGGCAAAATCAAACGATCAACAGCCTCTCTACGACGATGCTCAGGGCGCCGGTCGTAGCGGGCCGTGGTGGCCGGGGAGGCGTGGCCGACCAGGGCCTGCGCGGTGGCCAGGTCGACGCCGGCGTCGAGCAGTTCGCCGATGAAGGTGCGGCGGAAGTCGTGCGGCGTCTTCCTGGACGCGCCCGCGGCGGCGAGCCTGCGGCGGATGATGTCGGCCACCGCCTGCCCGGTCATCGGCGCGGGCGCGCCGTCGCGGTGGCGCAGCCGTCCGGTACGGCCGATCGGGCAGAACAGCGCGCCCGCCGTTCCCCCGCGTACGGCCAGCCAGCGTTCCAGCCGGGCGACCGCCGCGCCGGTGAGGTAGGCCAGCCGCTCGCGGTCGCGTTTGCCGCGTACGCGCAGTGAGCGGGCGGCCGGGTCGTAGTCGGCGAGGCCGAGGGCGGCGATCTCGGCGCGGCGGCAGCCGGTGGAGTACAGGACGGCGACCAGGGCCGCGTCGCGAAGCCCGGCGGGGCCCTCGTCGGCCTCGCAGACGGCCAGTACCGCGGCCACCACCTCCGGCGGCACGTGGGAGCCGGTGGGCAGCCGGGTGTGCTGGACGGTCGGCAGATCGGCCGCGCGCTGGTACTCCTCGGCGGTCATCCGGCCCAGGCGCCAGGACTCGCGCAGCACCCGGCGCAGCGCGACGAGGTGTTTGTTGACGTGGGCGGGGGACCAGCCCTGCCCGATGAGCAGGGCGCGCATGCGCACGGTGTGCTCGTAGCGCAGCAGGTGCCAGGGCTGCCCGGCTCCGGTGGCGGTCTGGTCGCCGGTGAGGATGCGGGCGATGCGGTCCAGGCAGCCGGCCATCGTGCGGCGTGACTCGGCGCTGGTGAGGGAGTCGAGGTAGGCGTGGTAGGGGTCGGCGGCGGCCGGGGCCAGATCCGGGTGCCGCGGCGGTGCGGGTCGGGCGAGCGCGTCCACCCGGCCGATCTTAACCGCCGATCTTGGTCATGCGCCGGGCGGTACCTGTTCGGCCAGGGCGAACGGGTTGCCGGACAGGCCCCTCGCCGAGGCCGTCCGCGCACATGCCGAGCGCGGCGAGGACGGCGGAGAAGACTAGGCGCCGTCGCCCTCGCGGGCCCGGTCGTCGATCTCGCGCGCGCGTGCGGTCTGGGGTCGGCCGCTCCGGTCGCGGCCCAGTTTGCCCGCTTCGACCGAGGCGGCCAGTACGTCGCAGATCAGGCGTACGCCGAGCAGGGAAGTCACGTCCGAGCTGTCGTAGGGCGGTGACACCTCCACCACCTCCATGCCGAGGAGTCCTTCGGCGGCGAAGCGGCGGACCAGTTTGAGCGCTTCGCGTGGGTAGAGGCCGCCGGGTTCCGGCCAGCCGGTGCCGGGGGCGAAGCCGGGGTCGATGGCGTCGATGTCGAAGGACAGGAACACGCCTTCGGCGCCGTTGCTCCAGGCCACCTCCAGTGCGAGGTCGGCGACCGCGTCCAGGCCGTGCTTCTCCACGTCCTCGACGGTGATCACGACCGAGCCGCCCTCGCGCGCGCCCGCGACGCCGGGTCTGGGCACCTGCCAGCCGCCGATGCCGATCTGCACGAGGTTGCCCATGTCGAAGTGCAGTTCGTGCGCCGCCCAGTACCAGGGGGTGGTGTGCATGCGTTCGTCGAGGTCGCGTTTTTGGGTGTCCAGGTGGCGGTCGAAGTGAATGACGCCGATCTTCCGGCCGAACGCGTTCATCACGCCTCTGGCGGTGGGGAATCCGATGGAGTGGTCGCCGCCGAGAATGGCGGGGAAGACGCCGTTGGACACGATGTGCTCGATGCCCTTGGTGATCTGGTCGAAGGCCTTTTCGAGGTTGGCGGGGGTGATGAAGATGTCGCCGACGTCGACGATGTCGAGTTGTTCGCGTAGGTCCACGCCGCGTTCGTAGTAGTAGGGCGAGTAGAGGGCGGAGATGCTGCGCATGCCTTCGGGGCCGAATCGGGGTCCGGGGCGGTAGGTGGTGCCGGTGTCGAGGGGTACTCCGACGACGGCGACTTCGTGTTCTCCGACGAGGGTGACGTCTTCCAGGTAGGGGGTCTTGAGGAATGTCTTGATGCCCGAGAAATGGGGCACTTCGCCGCGTTGGAACGTCGAGGCCAGTTCCTTGTCCTGGATGGAGCCGGCCGGTGGCAGGCCCAGGCGGTGGATGCGCCGGAGTTCTTCCTGGTATTTGCGGTCGCTCAGTTCGCGCTCGAGGCGCTTCGCCCGCCCGCCGGTGAGATCTTCCGGATTTATGCCCATGTGGTGTACCTGCGCGCACGGCGGCCATGGACAACGTGGGAGAGCGCCTAGGTTCCGGAAAGCATCCGCGCGGCCCGCACCCGCAGCGCCGAGGACCGGCCTGGGGGATCGTGGCAGGTCCTGGGCGTCAAGAACGCATCAAGATCACAGGAATTCCCTCAGATGCCGTATATGGTCGCCTACCGGTTCTCTGCCGAGAACGAGCCGTGGCACGCCCGCCTGCCTGGGGGGATGGTGGTGGCCACGCCGCTGTGACGATGGAGGCGTTGATGCGACCGGGGCGAGGCTGCCATGGGGGGCGGGCGTGCTGAGCGCCATCGGCGCCGTCGTCTCAGGGCGGGGACGTCATCCCTCACGGGCGGTCGTGATCGGCTTCGCCGCCGCCGTGCTGGTCGGCACGGTCCTGCTCGACCTGCCCATCGCCACCGCCACCGGACGGTCGGCGGGCTGGGCGGCCGCGCTGTTCACCGCCACCTCCGCGGTGTGCGTGACGGGGCTGGCGGTGGTGGACACGGCGGGCCATTGGTCGGTGTTCGGCCAGGTGGCCATCGCCCTGCTGATCCAGGTGGGCGGGCTGGGCATCATGACCTTGGCCACGTTGTTCACCGCCGCGGTGTCGGGCCGGTTGAAGCTGCGTTCGCGGCTGATGGCCCAGGCCGAGACCAAGGCGCTGGAGGTCACGGGCATCGGGCGCACCGTGCGCGATGTCGTGCTGTTCAGCCTGGTCTGCGAGTCGGTGGTGGCGGTGGTGCTCACCGGCCGGTTCGCCCTGGGGTACGGCGAGCCGCTGGGGCGGGCGGTCTACCTCGGCGTGTTCCACGCGGTGTCGGCGTTCAACAACGCCGGGTTCGCGCTGTGGCCGGACAACCTGATGCGCTTCGTCACCGACCCGTGGATCTGCCTGCCCATCGCCCTCGCGGTGATCGTGGGCGGGCTGGGGTTTCCGGTGGCGTTCGAGTTGCTGCGTTCGCGGCGTCCGCGGAGCTGGTCGCTGCTGACCCGGATCACGGTGGGGTTGACCGGGGTGCTGCTGGCGGCCGGGACGCTGGCGTTCGTGGCGGGGGAGTGGCACAACCCGAGGACCCTCGGCCCGCTGGACGCGGCGGGCAAGGTGCTGGCCGGTTTCTTCGCCTCGGTGATGCCCCGTACCGCCGGTTTCAACAGCCTGGACGTCGCGGGGATGGAGCCCTCCAGCTGGCTGGTCACCGACGTGCTGATGTTCGTCGGCGGCGGCAGCGCGGGAACGGCCGGCGGCATCAAGGTGACCACGTTCGGCATGTTGCTGTTCATGGTGTGGGCGGAGTTGCGCGGGCGGCCTCGCGTGGACATCGGCCATCGCGCGCTGGGCATGGCGACCCAGCGTCAGGCCATCGCGATCACGGCGCTCAGCACCGCGGTGATCGCGCTGTCCACCCTGGTACTGCGCCGGCTCACCCCGCACAGCCTGGACTCGGTGCTGTTCGAGGTCATTTCGGCCTTCGCGACGGTCGGCCTGTCGACGGGGATCACGGCGACCGTGCCACCGGCCGGGCAGCTGCTGCTGATCGCGTTGATGTTCGTGGGCCGGGTCGGCCCGCTCACGCTGGGGTCGGCCCTGGCGCTCAAGGAGCGCAGGCGACGCTACGAGCTGCCCGAACAGCGGATGATCGTCGGCTGACCCGCCCGGCGGGCAGCAGGTCCCCCGTATGAGATGGATTTCACGTCCCGGGTGTGACATTTGGGCCATATGAGATAGTTCACGCACTTTGAAGGGGCCGCGCAGCTTATGTCCGTGTAATGATCTTTCAAAGCCAATGTAAGGAAAGGGATTGTCATGAAGCGCATTATCAAGACGATGTCCGTTGTCACCGCGACGGCCGCCGCCGCCCTTGTCCTCGGATCGGCTCCGGCGTCCGCGGCGACCCGGGTCATCGTCAAGACCTACCCGGGCACGGCCGCCGGTGCGAGGGCTTGTCAGATCGATCTCAAGCTGGCCCCCGCGAATTACTTCTGCACGCGCATCGAGGCGACCGGGCGTCACGCGCTCGCCTACTGGAAGTGACGATCGCCGCCGGTGCGGCGAACGCCTTACGCGCCCCGGTGAATCGGTGCTCCCGCCGCAGGCGGCACCTGGTCGCGTAAAGATTTGACACGGAATCCGGCGTTAACACGGTTCCCACTGCCCGGCGGGCCTTTTGGCCTCTCTTTCCGGCCGTGGTGGTTCGCGCCGGATTCCGATGTATTTCATGGGGAAATCCCGGCCTCATTCAGGGTTCTTTCCGGCGAGACATTCGCTGAGCGATCGCGTTTGGCGTACCACCTGCCCCATTCGTCGAGCAGGTGGACGATCCGTTCCAGCCTCCTGCCGGTATCGGTGAGCGAGTACTCCACCCGGGGCGGCACCTCGCGGTAGACCGTGCGCGAGACGATGCCGTCCTCCTCCAGTTCGCGTAGCTGGCGGGTGAGCATCCGCTGGGTGATGCCGTTCATCTCCCGCCGAAGCTCGCCGAACCGATGGGTGCCCAGAAGCAGCTTGGAGACGATCGACAGCTTCCAGCGGCCGCCGAGGATCTCCATGGCGACCTCGACCAGGCAGCCGTCCGGCATGTCCTGCAGCTTGGAACGCATGCTTCTGACCTCCATTGGTATACAAAACGGCACTATGTCACAAGAAAGACTGTACTTGTGGGTTCCATAGCGTCGTCCCCAGGCTGGGGGGCATGCACCGAGACGAACGCCCCCGCAGGTGGGCGATCCTGGCGGTGATGTGCGCGAGCCTGTTCCTGGTCGGGATCGACCTGACCGTGCTGCACGTCGCCCTGCCGACCCTGGCCGGGGAGCTGATGCCCTCCGCGACCGCGCTGCTGTGGATCGTCGATGTCTACTCGCTGACGGTGGCCGCGCTGCTGGTGACCTGCGGCACCCTGGGCGATCGGTTCGGCAGGCGGCGGATGGTGCTGGCCGGGTTCGCGGTGTTCGGCCTCGCGTCCGCCCTGGCCGCGGTCTCGGGTACGACGGCGCAGCTCATCGGCGCCCGGGTGCTGCTCGGCGTGGGCGCTGCGATGATCATGGCGTCCACCGTGGCGATCATCAGGTGGGTCTTCGCCGACGGCCGGGAGCGGGCGGTCGCCATCGGCGTGTGGACCGCCGCGCACAGCGCGGGGGCCGCGATCGGCCCGGTCCTCGGCGGGGCGCTGGTGGAACGCTGGTGGTGGGGCGCGGTCTTCCTGATCAACGTGCCCATCGTCGGCATCGCGCTGGGCGCGGGCGCCCGGCTGATCCCCGAGTCCAGGGACCCGGCACCGCGCCGCTGGCGGACCGCCGACGCGGCGATCTCCATCGCGGGCCTGGGACTCGTGGTCTACGCCGTCAAGCAGGCCGGGGAACACCCGTCACCGGGGGCGGCGATCACCGGGGCCGCGGGCCTGGCGCTGCTGGCGGCCTTCGTGCGGCGGCAGCGGCGTTCGGCGAATCCGCTGCTGGACCTGTCGCTGTTCGCCGACCGCCGGTTCACCGCCGCGACGGTGTGCGTACTGGCCTGCTTCGGCTGCTACACGGCGCTGTTGTTCTTCCTCACCCAGTCCTTTCAGCTCGCGGACGGGCTGGGCCCGCTCCGGGCGGGGCTCGCGCTCACCCCTCTGGCCGTGGCCAACGCGCTGGGCGCGGCGGCGGCGCCGTGGCCGGCGCGCCGGTGGGGTGAGCGCGCGACCGTGGTGACGGCGCTGGCGGCGTTCGGTGGCGCGGTGGCCGTACTGGCGGCGGCGCGCGGCGGGCCGGTCGTCCCGGTGGTGCTGGTCGTGGCGGGGGTGGCGGCCGGGACGGTGATGACGCTCGGGGCGGATCTGGTGATGTCGGCCGCGCGTGCGGAGCGGGCGGGGGAGGCCGCCGCCATCCAGGAGACCTCCTTCGAGCTGGGGGCGGGGCTGGGCATCGCGATCTTGGGTACGGTGCTGTCCGTCGTGTACCGGGCCGCGTTGCCGGCCGTACCCGCCGGGGCGGACCGGTCGCTGTCGGCGGCCGGTGAGATCGCGCGGACGCTGGCCCCCGCGCAGGCCGGTGACCTGCTCCGGGCCGCGCAGGGCGCCTTCCAGACCGGGCTGGGCGCGACGCTGGCCGGTGCGGCGGGACTGCTGTGGGCGACCGCCGCCGCGGCGGCGGTGATGCTGCGAACCCCGTTGCGGACCCCTTGAGGCCGCGTCTCCGGCAGGATGACCGCATGGCGGTCAACAACGGCAAGCGGTGGAACCACAACATCCACTACCACCCGCAGATCCTGCGCGCCGTCCCCGCGGGCGCGCGGCGGGCCCTTGACGTGGGGTGCGGCGAGGGCATGCTGGCCCGGGGGCTGCGGCGGGCCGTACCGCACGTCACCGGCATCGACCTGCACGCGCCCAGCGTCGAGCAGGCCCGGGAGCATCCGGGTGACGTGGAGTACATCGTGGGCGACTTCCTCACCCACCCGTTCGAGCCCGCGTCCTTCGACGTCGTCGCGTCAGTGGCCACGCTGCACCATATGGACGCCGCCGCCGGGTTGTCGCGGATGCGTGAGCTGCTGCGCCCCGGCGGTGTCCTGGCGATCGTCGGCCTGGCCCGCAGTGTCATGCCCCGCGACCTGCCGCGCGATCTCGCCGGGGTCATGGCCGGCACCTTCCATCGCGCCGCCAAGGGCAACTGGGAGCACCCCTCCCCGATGGTGTGGCCGCCGCCGGTGACGTATCCGCAGATGCGGGCACTGGCCGCCGAGCTCCTGCCCGGGTCGCGGTTCCGCCGTCACCTGCTGCTGCGCTACAGCATCATCTGGCGCAGGCCCCCGCACTGACACGAAGATCGGTCGCCGCGCGGACGAGCGATGCGACCTCCAGGGAGCGGCTGCCGGGCGGCCAGGCGATCACCGTGGTGACCCGACGTCACCTCCGATGACAGCGTCGCCGCCGCGGCGGTGATCGAGCGGGCGGCGGGGCGGCTGGACGTACTGGTCAACAACGCGGGCATCGGCGGCCGGGTCGCGGACGCCCGAGCAGGGCGCGGCGATCGCGATCCGGCTGGCCACCCTGCCCGATGATGGTCCGCGCGGCGGCTTCTTCGACGATGCGGGTGTCGTCGCCTGGTGAGCGCTGAGCGGGGCCGTTCAGGTGGTTTCGGCGCTGAGGGCCTGCGCCACGGGGCGGCGTGCCGCCAGGCGCGCGGGCAGGGCGGTCAGCGCCGCCGTGGCCAGCAGGATCGCGAGCGCGGCGCCGAGCAGCCAGGAGGCAGGGGGCTGTGTCGCGTTCCTGGCGGCGAATAACGCGTGCAGGCCGATGCCCAGGGGGACGCCGATGAGGGCGCCGGGCAGGCTGGGCAGCAGTTGGGCGGCGGACAGTCCCGTGGTGATCTGCCCGGGGGTGGCCCCGAGTGTGCGGGCGATGGCCATGTTCGCCTGGGCCTCCATGGCGGTGGTCCAGGTGAAGACGATGGTGTTCACGACGGCGAGCGCGACCAGCAGGACGGTGACGGCGAGCATCAGCCGCCGGTCCTGCGCGCCCCGCAGGTTGGGCAGGGCGGAGGAGCCGTCCAGGCCGTACCCTCGCTCTTGCTGGGCGTGGACGGTCAGCAGAGCGCTGATCGCGATCACCGTGGTGGCGGTGGAGCACGCGTGGAGTACGGCCCGGCCCGGCCGCCGGGCGGTCAGCCGCAGCCCGAGAAGGAGCGGTGTGGGCAGCAGCGCCGACAGCGCGGTGAGCCAGGGCCGGTGACGGGGCCGGTGCGCGCCGGCGGTCAGCGCCGTGACGGTCGCGGTGCGCAGGGCCCGCAGGGACGGGCGCAGCGTGGACAGCAGGGCCACCGCCATGGCCAGCGCGGTCGCGATGACGATGGTGACGCCGCCGGGCCCGGCCGCGTCGCCGATCCGGCTGGCGGTGGGGCTGGCGATGGCGGGCATGGCCAGGCGGGCGATCAGCAGTCCCAGCGCGTCACCGGCCAGGGCCAGCGCCAGGTACTCGGTGAGCAGGACGACGGCGATCAGGCCGGGGGTGGCGCCGACGGCCTTGAGCAGCCCGGCCCGGCGCGTCTGCTCGGCGGCGCGTCCCGCGGCCAGAGCCACCACGCCGGTGACGGCCAGGAAGCCGAGCAGCCAGCTGCCGATGACCAGGATCGGCTCGCTGTTCCTGAGGATGGTCATGTCCTGCTGGGCGGTGAACTGCCAGGAGTGGAAGTTGATCCTGACGGTGGCGTCGCGGTGTGCGTCGCGGAACGCCTCGGTCGCGGCGGGGTCGCGCAGCTTGAGGTCCAGGGCGGTGGTCACCGGGAGATTGTGGGAGGAGGCCAGTACGCGGGCATCCGATCGGGTCATCCAGGCCAGGCCGCTGTAGTCGCTGGGGCCTCCGTACGGGCCGATCTGCGCGGCCCAGGGGTAGATGGAGGTGGCCGTGGTGACGGCGATCCCGACGACGGGGTACCTCCGGCCGGCGATGGTGACGTGGTCGCCGACGCCGACGCCCAGCGCGGTGGCGAAGCCGCGTTCGAGGACCGTGCCGCCGGGGCGGACCCAGCGCCCCGAGGTGACCAGCGGCCGGTTGATCGCGCCGGGCGTCTCGGTGAAGCCCTGTACCACCACCGGGGAGGAGATGGAATCGCGCGCGGTGAGGTCGGCGTAGACGACGCGATAGGGGCCGTGGTGGGCGGCCACCTCGGGCGCGCTCGCCAGCGAGGTGAACGCGGAGGTCAGCGCGGGGCCGGTGTCGCCGGACAGCGCCACGACGTCCGGCCCGGCGGTGGCCGCGCGGGTCTGCGCGTACAGCGTGTCGCTCACGCCGCGCAGGGACAGGCCCAGGGCCAGGGTGGCGGTGGCCGCGGCGACCGCGAGCAGGAGCATCGCGGCCTGCGCCTTGTGGCGGCGTACGTCGGCCCACACCAGCAGCGCGACGAGCGCGAGGGAGCCCATGGCGTTCAGCCCTCCAGCCCGATCAGGCCGCCGAGCCCGCCGAGGCCGTGTGGGTGGGAGCCGGCCAGCCGGGTGTCATCGACGAACATCCCGTCGCGCATCGAGATCAGCCGGTCCGCGGTGGCCGCCACCCGCTCGTCGTGCGTGACGATCAGCAGGGTCTGCCCCGCCGAACGCAGTTCCTGGAAGATCCTCAGCACCTCAAGGGTGGCCGCGGTGTCGAGGTTGCCGGTCGGCTCGTCGGCCAGGACGACCAGCGGGTCGTTGGCCAGCGCGCGGGCGACGGCGACCCGCTGGCGCTGCCCGCCGGACAGTTGCGACGGCAGGTGCCCGGCCCGCTCGGCGAGCCCGACCCTTTCCAGCAGCAGGCCCGCACGCCGCTTGGCCTGGCGGCGCGAGCGCCCGGCCAGCAGCGCGGGCAGCTCGACGTTCTCGGCCGCCGACAGTTCCTCCACCAGGTGGAACGCCTGGAAGATGAATCCCACAGAGCGGCGTCGCAGGCGCGCGAGGGCCCGTTCGCTCAGCGTGTCGATGCGCCGCCCGGCCAGCCGCACCTCTCCATCGCTGGGCCGCTCCAGGCCGCCCAGCAGGTGC
Organism: Spongiactinospora rosea; assembly: GCF_003315795.1. Lineage (GTDB taxonomy): Bacteria > Actinomycetota > Actinomycetes > Streptosporangiales > Streptosporangiaceae > Spongiactinospora > Spongiactinospora rosea. The sequence goes on along the minus strand of NZ_QMEY01000015.1, from coordinate 144,197 downwards.
AGCAGGGTGGATTTTCCGCAGCCGCTGGGGCCCATCACCGCGAGCGTCTGCCCCTGGGGCACGTCCAGGTCGATCTCGTCCACGGCGCGGACCCGGCTCTGGCCCTGGCCGTGCGTCTTCACCAGGCCGCGGGCCTGCAACACGTTCATGCGTCCTCGGTTTCGCCTGCGGCCTTGGCCGTCCAGGCCCGTTCGCAGGAATCCAGCCAGCGCAGATCCGCCTGCAGCCGCAGCACGACCCCTTCCAGCAGCAGGCCCGCGCCCGATCCCGCCGGCTCGGCCAGCGCCGCCTGCTGGACCTCGCGCAGGCGGCGCAGCAGCGCACGGCGCTGCGCCGCCACCAGCTCGACCGGGTCGGCCAGCCGGGCCACCGCGGCGGCGGCGAGCTTGAGGTGGAACTCCGCCAGGTCCGGTTTGGGCCAGCCCACCTCGGCCAGCCAGGCGGCCACCCGCTGCTGCCCGGCGGCCGTCAGCGCATAGACCTTGCGCTCCGGCCGCTCCGGCAGGCCGTCGGCCCGCTCACAGGCCACGAGCCCGGCTCTTTCCAGCCGGGCCAGCGTCACATAGATCTGACCTCGGTTCATCGACTCACCGAGCGGGCCGAGGCTCCGCTGCAGCCGAGCGTGCAGGTGGTACCCATGCGACGGTTCCTTGGCGAGCATCGCCAGCACTGCGTCCTGCATCACACCCCTAACGGTTGGCCCATAGATAGCGGTTACCTATAGGAGGTGTCAAACGCCGCATCAAGGTCCGAGCGGCCTTTCGCCCTGCTCGGGCGCCCTAAGGGCTTGCTGGGGGATGCGTGAAACCATTCCGGCCCATCGGGCAATCAGAGGTGACCGCCTTTCCGAATCGGATGGAGAGCAGTGCGTGACCCAACTACGGATGCCAATGGGGCAACTGGGATGAGCGTTCCGACCCAGCTGGGCATCGACCTCGATCGGATCTTCGACGCGCACTTCGCCGAGATCCACCGCTACATCGCCCGACGGCTTTCCATCGACGACGCCGACGACCTGGCGGCTGAGGTCTTCCTTGTCGCGGCCAGAGGCGGATACGAATCCTCGCTCGGTCAGGTCAGGCCCTGGCTGTACGGCATCGCCACGAATCTCGTCTCCAGACACCGCCGTAGCGAGATCCGCAGGTGGAAAGCGCTCAGCCGGACATCTGAACGCGAGGCGCAAAGCCACGAGGACGCGACGCTCACTCGTGTCGCGGCCGGAGAGCTCAATGGCAGGCTCGCGGGGGCGCTTGCCGGTCTGAACCGTGGTGACCGGGACGTGGTGCTGCTGGTGGCGCTGGGTGGGTTGACCCACCAGGAGGTCGCCGCCGCCCTGGAGATCCCCTGCGGCACCGTCGCGTCCCGGCTCAACCGAGCACGTAAGCAGCTTCGCAAGGCGCTAGGCGACGTCAACCCGCTCAAGGAGGCGCACGGTGGATGAGGTCACGATGCTTGCCCAGGCGATACCGGACGTGCCGCCGCCGTCAGCCGAGACCGTGGCCAGGGCCCGCGCGCGGCTGGCCGCTCGCCAGGCTCCCGCACGGCGGCCTCGCACGCGCTGGGGCTGGACGGCAGGCGCCGCCGTCGCCACCACGGTGGTCGTCATGACAGTGGTCATGCTGGTGTCGAACCTGGTCGGCGTTTCCGAACCCGCGCCGCCGCCCGCGGCTTCCCCGGCCTTCGAGCAGGCGCCGCGTGTCTACAAGGGGCTGGATCGTCTGGCGGGAGCCAGGATGTCACAGTCGGCGACGAAAGTGAGCCTCCGGTTCCGTCCCACAAGCAAGAAGATCACGGTCGTGATCTTCTGCCAGATGCCTGGCTCGATCTTCTTCAGCACTGAGGGAGGGAGCGGCGCTGGCGGCATGTGCGGCCCGGACGGTGCGCTCAGCATGCTCGCGGACAAGGCGTATGAGCCGGGCTGGCTAGGCCGCGATCACAAAATCACGTTCTGGGTCTTCCCCCCCGATGCGCCCGTCGCGCGCGGACGCAGTTCGTGCCCGCCCAAGGGTGCATGCGAGAGGAAGTACGACCTGTCCAGCGCGAAGACAGCCGACCGGCTGGCCGCCAAACTGGGTAAGCGTCTCGGAGCCTGGTCGGTCGCGGCATACGACGTCCCGGCCGCGCCGACGGTCTCATCCGCCGATTAGGGGTGTTCCCCCGAGCGCAACCTTAACCGCCAAGTAACGCTCAGTAACCGGGCTTACGACGGGCGCGGAGCAGCCAGCTCAGCGTCCTTTCCACTACCCAGCGGCGGGGCAGTACGACGAACCCGCGTTGCCCGGGCGGGCGGGAGACGACCTTGATGGTCAGGGCGAGGAAGGTCCGCGCCCAGGTGACCAGCTCGCCGCCGTAGGCGCCATCAGCCCAGGTGAGCGTGATCTCGGGGTGGGTCAGGCGGGCCCGCCACAACAGCTCACGGGCCACCTCGCGGTCCGGGGTGCCCGCCGGGGTGACCATCACCGCCACCGGCAGCCCACCGCCGTCCACTAGAACGGTCCGCTTGCGACCATTAACCTTTTTGCCCGGATCGTATCCGTGCGTCGCCTTACTCATCGTCTCGGATGCTTTGACGCTTTGCGAGTCGATGATCAGCGCCACCGGATTGGGGCAGCGCCCCGAGCGCACCCGGATCGCGCGGCGCAGCTCACCGAGCAGATGCCGTACCACCCCGGCCCGGGCCCAGCGGGCGAAGAACCCGTACACCGCCTGAAAGGGCGGGAAGTCCGCCGGCAGGCTGCGCCACTTGCACCCGCTGTCCACCAGGTAGCGGATCGCATCGACGATGTCACGCCGCGGGTGGGCTTCCGGACGGCCACCGCGCGGCGTCCGGCAGGACGCGACCGGCAACAGCGGCTCGATCAACGCCCATTCGGCATCGTTTGTATCGGAGGGGTACAGGCGGGGTCGCACGGGTTCACGCCCCCGCCTTGGACAGCAAGGTGAGCGCCGCCTGGACGACGTTGAGCTGGCCCAGCACCAGATTGACCCATTCCTCCTCCGGCCGGGTGGCCGCGTGCGGAGCGACCGTCGCCGACAACAGCCGGCTGATCCGGGTCAGCTCCGAGCGCAATCGGGAGCGTTCGTAGGCGATCCAGTCCTCCGGGTGGGAGGAGAACCGGTACCTGTCCGGGTAGGTCCAGATCAGCGGGGTCAGGTGCGCCATCGCCGCCGGCTGGACCAAGACCTTCACCGAGCCGCGGCTCTGCGCTCATGCTTGGGTCTTCCCCCTCAAGATCATCCCAATGTGGGTTTTGGGCTTATGTGGGCTGACCCCCTGACACACCCACGAGGAGTGCTGGTCCGGGTCGAGCCGCGCCCAGACGTCGGCGAGGCCGCGCAGGTGCTCGTCGTCGAGCGGGTCGAAGAAGAGTCTGCGCAGATCGCCGTACTGCCGGCGCCATGCCTTGCCCAGGAGCGCCCTGCCGTCCTTGGTCAGGACCACCTCGAAGCCGCGCCCGTCGTCGGCCGATCGTCGTCTTTCGATCAGGCCGCGATGCTCGAGCCGGTCGGCGAGCCGGGTGAATCCACCGGTGGACATCAGGCGCTGCTGGGCGAGCTCCGACATCCGCATGCCGTTGCGACCGGCCTCGCCCAGCAGCGCCAGCACGTTGTATTCGGCCATGCTCACGTTCAGGGGAGCGAGACCCGCCTCGATCTCTCGCCAGATCCGATCGTGGGTGAGCAGGAACCCTCGCCACGCCTGGTTCTCGAGCTCTCGCAGTTTGTCGGTCGCCATGAGGAGCACGGTATCGGCAGCTCATCTCGGTGACGAACCGATGTGCCCGCCCACACGGGTGTGGCGGCCCGCGGTGAACCGCGGACCGCCACGTGGCCCTACTTGGCCGCGTGCTCCCGGACGCCGGCGGTAAGGACGCCCTGCTGCTTCCACGCGGGGGCGTGATCGTAGATCACCTCAGCGAACGCCTTCGCGGTCTTGCTGTCCTCGGTCCAGCCGCGCTGGAACTCGGACCCGACGGCAAGCCACCCCACCGGAATCGCTCCAGCCTGGATGAGCCGCTGCATCGCGAGCTCGTGAGTCTCCTTGGTGCCGGCGGCCGACGCGTCCCCGACCAGGTACACCTCGTAGCCGCGGTCAAGGGCGGTCAGCGCGGTGAATGACAGGCAGACGTCAGTCTGAACACCCGCCATGATCAGCTTCTGGCGTCCGGTTGCCTCGATGGCCGCGGTGAAGCCCGGGTCGCCGAAGCCGTCGTACATCGGGGGAATGCGCTCAACGACAGGGTGGTCACCCACGACCTGGGCAAGCTCCGGGTAGAGCTGACCTCCCAGGCCGTCGGAGGGGCCTGCCGTGACGACGAACGGTGCGCCGAAGATCTTCGCCACCTTGGCCAGGGCGACAGTGTTGTTCAGGTGCTCCTCCAGAGTGTGGGAACGGAGCAGGTTGGCCATTCCGACCTGGTGGTCGATCAGTACGATCGCCGCGTTGTCGGCGGAGAGCGGGTTGCGTGCCATCGTCTTTTCCTCTTCTGAATCGTGTCGAGTACAGAAAATGCGAGTGGATCCGACACCTGGTCAGTCGGCGTCCACGCCTACTGTAACTTGTCTGCGCAGGCAGGTATTCCAAGATTGTCGTGCGAAAAGCTGCTACCGCGCCCGGCCCGTACGCAGCAGCGCGCGCCCCGGCCAGCAGTACCAGCATGGCCGCCCCGAACACGAGTACGGCGATGGAGACCGGGACAAGCTGCATGAGGACGCCGAGCACGACGCCCTGGCAGCCGTCGGCGTCACCCGGATCTTCGCCGAGAAGATCTCCACCCGCGCCACCACCCGGCCCGAGCTCGACAAGGCCGTCGCCCTGGCTCATGAGTTCCGCACCGCCGGGATCGCGGTCACCCTCGTGGTGCACAAGCACAAACGGCTCGGCCGCGGCCTCGACCTGGCCGCCCTCGCCGAGCAGCTGCGCGCCACCGGCATCGGCCTGGAATTCCTCACCGGCGAGCTTCAGGGCTCCCACGACCCGTCCGGCGTGGTGTTCACCGTGCCGGCCGCGCTGTCGGGCATGGAGCGCAAGTACATCCGCGACCGCACCCTGGAAGGCCACGAATCGGCCCGCGCCCGCGGCAAGACCATCGGCGGCGCCACCGTCACCGACGAGAACATGCTCGCCATGGCCCTGCACCTACGCGATCAGGGGGTCAGCCTGCGCGACATCGCCGCCCGCCTCGTCATCACTAAGGCGCCAAGAAGGGACGGCACCCCTCCCCGGCCACCGTCCTGCGCATGCTGCGTGAACACGACGGAGCCGCCGCCGTGCCGACGACCATGGGGTAGGGGAACCCCTTTATCTCCTGCCGCTCACCATGGTTCGTCGCGGGCGGCCAGCCCTTGCTTGGTGACGAGCGCGGCCAACGCGGTGCGCAGCACGGTGATCCGGGCGGCGGCGTCCGTGCCGTAGATCCCGACCGTCACGGTGGTTTCGGTGGCGTGGAAGGTGGTGCGGCGCTGTTCGGCGGCGCTGCGTGCGGCCGCGAGGATCCGGCCGCGCAGCCGCATCGCCTTTCGCGGGTCGCCTTCGCGGTCCAGGCCGTCGATGGTCAGGTAGGCCAGGAACAGAGGATCCGAGGCGGTGTCGGTGCTGCCGGGCTCGGGTTCGGCGTCCAGCGCACGCCGCAGTTCGGCACGCTCGTCACGGGTCAGGGGCCGCCGTCCGAGCAGGTCGGGCCATCCGTCGGAGCGGGACGGCACGGTGAAGCCGGCCTGTGCCGCGTCCGGGCCTGGAGGGGAGTCGTCGCCCACCATGTGCTCTATTCCTCCGGCTCGTCCTCGACGGCGTTGGGGTCGCGCAGGTCCCGCAGGCTCCTTCCTCCAGTTGGGGGCGGTGGAAGGGGTGGGAGCCGTGGAAGTTGATGTGCTCGAACAGTAGAGGTGACAGGCGGGCCTTGATCTCACGGCCGATGCCCAGGCCGCCAGCCTCCAGCCGGGCGACGGCGGCGTCGATGTAGAGGCTGTTCCACCAAGTGATCGCGTTCAAGCCGAGGCCGAGGGCGCCGAGCTGGTTCTCCATACCGCGTTCATAGGCTTGGCGCAGCTGCCCGAGGTTGCCGAAGAACACGCGGCGGGCGAGCTGGTGGCGGGACTCTCCGGTGTTGAGCTGGGCGCCGATCATCCGCCGGTAGGACTCGACGTGGATGATCTGGAGCAGGTGCAGCGTCTTGAAAATCCGGCCGTAGGCGGCGAACGCGTTGCCCAGACCGGTGAGCCGCCCGCCCGCGGTCATCATCTTGATCAGGTCATAGGCGCGGACCTTGTTCGTCGACAACGATCCGGCGACCCGGACCATGTCATCCCAGTACTGGACGATCGCGGGGACCGACACCCGCCGCAGCTGAAGTTCGTTGAACGCGCCCCACCCGTTGGAGCCGCGGTGGTCGCGGGTGATCTCGCCCTTCAGCATGGCGGCGTCGACCCACCACAGCTGGGTGTCGGTGATGTCGGCATGACGGGGCGCGAACTGGTAGCCGCAGATCGCGAACATGCCGTAGACGACGTCGCTGTAAGAGCCGGTGTCGGTCGTGACGATGTCGGGCGGCTCGGTGGCGTCCAGGCGGTGGATGGCGTCCAGGATGAACATCGAGTCCCGCATCGTCCCCGGCACCACCAGACCGCCGAGCCCCATCACATTGTCCGAGACGGTGTTCAGCCAGGTCGTGCCGCGCGGCCGCTTCCCGATCCCGAAGTACAGCGGAGACGGCCGCGAGTGCAGGGAACGGACGGGGACGACGAACCGCAACCCGTCGGTGGAGGCGACCAGGCCGCCGCCCCAGCCCGCGGTGATCTCGATGCCGGCCTGCTTGTCCACCAGGATCGACGACGCCTTCCCGATGCCCTCACCATGGAAGTAGCCCTTCTCCACCCCGACCAGACGGCTCTCGCCCAACGCGGCGGTGCCGGGCTTGGCCACCGGCGTCAGCCCGATGTTGCACGACCTGACCACCAGCAACGCCGCCAGGCTCAGATCGAGGTCCTCGCGGCGCGCCTGCGACCCGGAGATGTGCGGCATCGCGTCCAAGAACCCCGTCCGGGCGTTGACCTCCAAGATCAGCTCCGGGTAGTCGATCCGGGGCAGCATCCCCGCGACCGCGTCGTGGATCGCGGCGAAACCCTCGGGGTGCGGGGCCGCCTCCAGCCGGGCCAGCGACAGCTTCCCGCCCGAGATCCTGGCCGTGTCGTTGCCCGCCAGGCCCTCCCCGACCTGCCGGAACGCGCCGTCCAGAAGGTCGGCGAGGTCGGCCAGGTGCTCGGCAGGATCCGCCGGGAGGCCGAGCGCGGTCAGCACCGTGTCCCGCTCCCGCGCCCACAGCCGGGGTTCGATCAGCTGGACGCGCGGATCGGCCCACTTGTCGGAGCCGACCGCGTAGACGTCCCGGCGGCGCAGCGCGTCGTGCAGCAGCTCCAGCACGCAGAACACGTAGGCGGGCCGGTCGATCGCCCGGGCCTGCAGCTTCGGATTGGCGAACACCAGCCGCCGCCACGACCCCGTCACCAGGCCCTCGAACCCCCGGACGTGCTCGGCGCCCGGCTTGCGGGCCGCGATCACCTTCGGCAGGCCGCGCAGCGCGGAAAGGACCTCGGCGCCGGCCTCGGTCGCGCCCCAGGGGATCACCGCCGACAGCATGTCGATGAACGGCCTCACCGTCGCATACCGATCGACCAGCGACGCCCGCCATTCGGCGTCGCCGTCGTCGTCTTGGCGTGCAGCCCGTAGGAGGCCAGCTCCGCCAGCTTCACCGGCGCGACCGCCGACAGATCCACCGCACCCGTCCCCAGCCCCAGCACACAGGAGGTGCGATCCAGCGCGGCGACCATCCCCTTGCCGGTCAGCTGCACCACCGGGGTACGCATCCACTCCAGCGTCGAGACCCGCTTGCCCTCCGGCACCTCCAGCGTGCCGATCAGCTCCCGCCGCGTGTGCACCGGCGTCGGTGCCACCACCGCCGCGTTGATCTCCTCCAGCGTCGACAACTGCACATCCCGCACCAGCCGCGCCAACGTCGTGAACCCCGGCAGCTGCACCCGCTTCTCGATCAGATGAAGCACCGCCCGGTCGAATAACTCCCGCCGCGAGTCGCGCGTCGTGGCTACCCGCGAGGCGACGAACCGCACGATCTCCTCTTCGGCCTCGGCGAACTCCCGGAACTTCAACAACTTCCGGATCTCGCCGGTGTGCTCGTACTGCGTCTCACTCCGCTCGGCGTACCGCTTGATACACGACGGATCGTCGATCCCCAGCTGCTCAGCGACGTAGTCGACCACCGCCCACGGGACCTCGATCGGATCCTCCAGGAACGTCCCCAGCATCCGTACGGTGCCCCACTGAACGCTCCAGCCCAGCCGATTGTGCTTGCGCCGCTTCTTCCGAGCCTCCACCAGCCCCTGCTCATCAAGAAAGAAGAACTGCTCCAGCTCCTCGGGCGTCGGGTCGGCCACGAACGCCCCATACCGCCGGACCTGCTCGTCCGAGAGATAGTCAACAGCCACAGAAACGCGACGCTATGGATGCAGACAGCCACTACCGGTCAGTACACCCAAATCGAAATCAAACCAAACGTCGGTCAACCTCACCCCTGCCGACCTGCGGATCCGTCCTTAGCATAGCTACCCGTCAGTAGAGTCCCGGTCCCCCTGATCAGCACACCACGTACGGCACGAAGATCATCGTTGCGACGAAGCGCGAAGCCCATTACGTCCTCGATGAAATCTTGGGGCACGCAACCGACATTCCCGTCACGGAGCACGCGACTGACACGCATGGGGTGACGCTGGTCAACTTCGGCCTGTTCGATCTGCTGGGGTTGCAGCTCTCGCCACGCATCCGGGATCTAAGCAAGATCACTCTCTACCGCGCCGGATCACGAGCACAGGCGGAGGCCGACTTCCCGCACACCGGGCCGCTGCTGACCCGCAAGCTGAACACCGACCTGATCGCCGAGCACTACGACGACCTGCTGCGGCTGGCGGCGTCGCTGAAGTTCGGGCACGCCACCGCGTCCCTGCTGGTCGGCAAACTGTCGGCCTCAGGCAGGCAGAACGCGCTGGCGGCAGCACTGAAGGAGTACGGGGCGCTGCGGAGAACGATCTACGCCGCCCGGTACTTAGCTGACCCGGCGTATCGGCGGAAGATCTCGCGGCAGCTGAACAAAGGCGAGTCGCTGCACGCCTTGAAGCGCGATCTGCTCTACGCCCACGAGGGCACCGTCCGGGCGCAGCACCTGGAGCAGCAGACCGAGCAGGCGTGGTGCCTGACACTCGTGACCAACTCCGTAGTTGCCTGGACGACGGAGTATTACGGCCTGGCCGTGGACTCGATGCGCGCCACCGGGCGGCGCGTCGACGATGAGGTGCTGGCCCACATATCCCCGGCGCACAGCGAGAACATCAACTTCTTCGGGTCCATCGACGTCGACATCGAGGGCGAGCTGGCCCAGCTTGGCCCCACTGGCTACCGGCCGCTGCGGGTGCGCGACACCCTCTTCTGACGTGCCGAGTCGGCAAGGGCGCTGTCGTTCGGGGGCATCTGATTGAAGGAAGAGTCGGGCAGTTTGATCAGGACGGGCCAGCAACGGACCGACCTACGCCACGCAGAACTCGGTCCTGCATGATCCACTGCTCGCCCTCTACTGGACGGCTTGCAGAAGGCAGTGACAGTCCTGCGCCAGGCCGTCCGGTCACCGTGATGAGGCGATAATTGGTTTCAGATGCGGGGCCGAAGGGTGCGCCGGACGGCGACACCGCCCAATGCGAGAGCGGGGATGAGCAAAATTCCCGCTTCGGTCCATTGGAACTGCCAGAACCTGCTCGCGCGGTGGAATTCTGCCACTCGTCGATAGCCGTGGCTGAAAGAGCACTTGGCGTACTTCTTGGTCGTCTCGTCTGTCCCGCAGGGGCCGGCGAGTGCGAGCTCTGCCTCCTGAGAGGTGAACTTCGCGCCGCTCCTGTCGATCCAGTAGCTGGCCACATATAGCGAGCCTTCCGGTTCGAGTTCGTCGATGACCTCGGCCTGCACGGCTCGTTCCGGCGTCGCGTAGAAGGACGGCGCCCTGAGGAGTCCGAAGAATGCCAACGCGCACACCGCCAGGATCACCGCCATCGCCGGCAGAGTCCGCCGGAACAGCGCGCCCGCGGCCATGCCGAGCACGAACGCGGCCAGCCACCACGCCGCCGGCACAATACCGACGAGACGGAACCATCTCAAGTCGAAGCGGTCGACGTCGAAGGGCGGAACGTCGAAGGCTGCCAGCCACGGACCCACAACGCCGGCCAGCGCCAGCCCTCCGAGCGTGACCGCGGCACCGAGCCCGACGATCTTGGCCGCCAACCAGTGGCGCCGCGTCACTGACTGGGTCCAGGTGAGCTGGTGCGTGCCCTGCTCGAACTCCCGGGCCAGCAGCGGAGCGCCCCAGAAGGCGCCGATCATCGCCGGGGCCAGCAGCGGAAGCCAGCCGAGGAGTTCACCCACCGGCCGTATGCGCTCGTTCATCTCCACGAGGTAAGCGCTGCATGCGGGCGTGTCCGCCACGCAGTCGGCCGCCGGAGCGTTCTGGGCGGCGAAGTCGGCCGCGCCCAGACCGTTGATGAGCAGAACCGCGCCGAGGACGGCCAGCAGCGCCGTGGTGACGAGCACCTGCATGCGGTGCTGCCTCCAGGTAAGCCACAACACTTCCATGTCTCCTTAGCGGTCAGGAAATGGTCAGGGTTGGACGAGGCAGTGAGGTGGTGTCGGGGCGGCGCAGGTAGGCCAGCACCAGTTCCTCCAGGCTCACACCGGACGCACTCCATCGGGGGTCGTGCAACGGCGTTCCCGGGCCGGTGCGGACCAGCAGGTCGGCCTGCCGTTCGCTACGGCCGTCGCTGATCACCGGCATCCGGGCCGCCACCCCGTCGGCCAGTTCGGCCGGACCGGACAGCATCTGGTGGGTGGCGAGCAACTCGTCGACCTCGCCGCTGATCTGGACCTGGCCGCGGTTGAGCACCACCAGCCAGTCGCAGGCGTTGGTCAGGTCGGACACCACATGGGAGGACAGCACGACGGTCAGCTGAGTCTCGGCCACCGCCGCCATCAGGGAGCGCATGACGTCGTGCCGGGCCAGCGGGTCGAGGTTGGCCAGCGGCTCGTCCATGACCAGCAGATCCGGCCGCTTGGCCACGGCGATGGTCAGCGCGACCTGCGCCTGCTGACCTCCGGAAAGCTTGCCGACCTTGCGGTTCAGCGGGATGTCCAGCTCCGCCAGCCGTTGCCGGGCGAGGGCGGCGTCCCACCCCGGATTGAGATGGTGTCCGAAGCGGAGCATCTCAGCGACGGTGAAGCCGTCGTAGAGGGGTTTGTCCTGGGCCAGGAACGCCACCCGCGCCAGGGCAGCCGCCCGCTGCCCGACCGGTTCGCCGAAGACTCGCACGCTGCCCCGGGTGGGGGCGATCAGCCCGGCGACCAGGTGCAGGAACGTGGACTTGCCCGCGCCGTTCGGTCCGACGAGCGCGACCACCCGGCCGGCGGGGACGGACATCGTGCACTCGCGCAACGCCCACGTGCCCCGATACCGCTTGGCGAGCCTCAATGCCTCCAGAGCCGTCGGGCTCCGTGCGGGGGCGGTGAGCTCACCGGATCCGCCGCCGAACATCCCCACTGTCCGATCCAGCATCATGCGATCCCCTCCTGGGCGGAGTCGGCGAGCACCGAGGCGAACAGCGCCTCCATATCTCCTTGGTCGAGCCCCGCCTCGCGGCAGTCGCGCACCCACCGGGCGAGGCCGCGGCGGAACCGGATGTGATCGGCCGTGGATCCGCCGCCCAGGGACCGCTGCACAAACGTGCCCAACCCGGGCCGGCCGACGACGAGGCCCTCGTGCTCCAGTTCTCGGTAGGCCTTGGCCACGGTGTTCGGATTGATCGCGAGGTCGCTGACGACCTCCTTGATCGTCGGCAGCCGATCGCCCGGCATGAGCACACCGAGCCGCAAGGCGTGTTTGACCTGATGCACCAGTTGCAGATATGTCGCCACACCAGAGCCTGGATCGAGGCGAAGCTTGATCACAAAAATACCCTTTTCCTATTGGATTGGTAAAAGGGTATTAGCACCCACGATCTTCGTCAACTCGGCCTCCTGGCCTCTCGCGCGGATTGTCGTCGCCTCTTCCCAAGAGCCCGTGCATTGCCAACCGCAAAGCAACTCTGCGACCAAGACGACAAGGCTTGGGAGGGATCGACGGAGGCCCGATTTCATCTCAGAACTCGTTCTCACGTGAACTGGGGTTTTGCGAGATGTTTGTGAAACGATTTCAGGGTGAGTAAGCCGGAAATCACTGCCGTGTCCGACGCCGATGAGATCGAGCGGCACCCGTGCCCGCGCTGCCTGGTGGAGCCCGGCTCGCCATGCCGGTCGCGCTCCGGCACCGTAGCCGGGACCTACCACACCGGGCGGTTCACCAAAGTCCCTCGGCTGGCGAAGCTGCTGCGCGCGCCGACCCCGACCGACCGAGGGCCGGGGCGGCTGTGGCGGCCAGGCACCCCGCCGCCGGCGCCGATCCCCGCCGACACCCCGGCCACGGACATCCGCGTCGCCTACGCGCGCTGCTCCCACCTCACCCAGGAACTTCAGTCCCAGATGGACGCGCTGGCCGCACACGGCATCCCGCGCGAGAAGATCTTCGCTGAGAAGGTATCCACCCGCGTGCGGGTCCGCCCGAAGTTCGAAGCCGCTCTGGAGGCCTGCCGCGAGATCAAGGCGCATGCCCCGCACTGCCGGGTCATCCTCACCGTGTACGAGATGAAGCGGCTGGGCCGGGACTCGGCCGAGCTGACCGCGCTGGCCGACCACCTCACCGCGCACGGCATCGCCCTAGAGATGCTCGCCGGGCCGCTGACCGGGATCTACGATCCGTCCGGCACTGGGCGGGTGCTGTTCGCATTCTTCGCCGCGATGGCCGAGACCGAACGCGAGAACATCCGCGAGGCCACCCTGGAAGGCTTGAATGCCGCCGCCCGCAAGGGAAACCACGGCGGACGCCCGCCGGTGATCACCGACGACATGCTGCACACCGTGCTCCGCCGCCGCGCAAACGGCGAATCGGTGGAGGGCATCCGCCCGGACCTGATCATCCCCACCGGCAAGCGCAAGGGACAGCACCCGAGCCTGGCAAGCATCTACCGGGCGCTGGCCGAGCACAACAAGCGGCAGGCATATCCCAAGGCCGTGGAGCAGGCCCACGCCGACTTCGCCATGCTCCAGGCAAGCACCTGATCGGCACGGCCAACCGGCCTCATATCGCTGGCCAGCCATATCCGCCCGATTTTCGGCGGCAACTACGCCTACCCCCAGGTGAGCGCCATCATCTGGTCGCGCAGGCCGTTGTTGCCCGAACCGGCGTACGCGCTGTCCATGCCGCCCAGCTCGGTCCAGCCGAGCACGCCCAGCCGGTAGTTGAGGGTGACCACCACCGCGTCGCCCTTGCTCGCGAGCCGGTCACCGGCGTATCTGGGCTCGTTCGCTGTGCCGAACCTGGCGGCGCCGCCGTGGATGAACACGATCACCGGCCGTTCGCGGCCGTCGTTCCTGGGGGCCCAGATGTTGAGCGTCAGGCAGTCCTCGTCGGCGTAGACCTGCCGCTTGTCGGGGTACTGCTCGGAGGTGTCGTCGCGGAACTGCGGGCAGACGCGGCTCCCGTCGTCGGCCTTCAGCGTGCCGGTCCGGCGCGCGACCGGCTGAGGGGGGCGAAAGCGCAGGTCGCCGACCGGTGGCGCGGCGTACGGGATGCCCTTGTACACGCACAGGCCGTGCTCGGCGATGCCCTCGGTCCGGGGGGCGGAGCAGGCGGCGGGGGCGGCGGGCCCGGCCGCCGCGCAGGACGTCATGGCGAGCAGAAAGGCCGCGGGCAGGGCCAGTGAGCGGGCGAACGTGACCATGGGGGCCAGGGTGCCGCCGGTCCGGGCCCGCGCGGATCGCCCTGGCGGGCGAACCGTCCCTCACTCTTGGGTGCCGGCCGCGATCAGGCCGGACTCGTACGCGAAGACCACCGCCTGGGCGCGGTCGCGCAGGCCCAGTTTGGCCAGCACGTTGCTCACGTGGGTCTTGACCGTGTGCTCGCTGACGACCAGGGCGGCGGCGATGTCGGCGTTGGACAGCCCGCGCGCGACCTGGGCGCAGCGTGTCGGTCTCGCGCTCGGTCAGCTCACCGAGCCGCCGCGCGAGCCGGGGCCTGGACGACGATGACGGTGACGCGCAGCGGCGCCGGGATCGCCGCCGCCGCGAACGTGTAGGTCCACACCAGCGCGCCGAAGGGGAGGAACAGCAGCATGATCGGGTGCGGCGGCGACGGGTAGCCGATCGTCAGCAGCGTGGTGGCGGTGCCGATGACCAGCCCGGAGGTCAGCAGCGCGGCCCGCCGCCACAGGGTCGGCGCCGAGGCCAGGAGCGCGAGCAGCACGACCCACCAGGGCTGCACGTACGGCACCAGCGCCGGGCCGACCATGGCGACGCCCACGACGCCGGCCACCACCGCGTCGACCGGCGCGACCTCGAAGACCCCGCGGATCCCGCCACCCTACCGCCCGCCCCCAGGCCGTCACCTCACTCCGCGGGGCGAGGGCTGCGGCGCGTCATGCGCCCTGATCCTTCCTGGCGAACAGCCTGTCCAGATGCAGATCGATCACGGTGAGCGCGTCCGGGGGCTTGATCACGTCCAGTTCGATGAGGGGGGTGAGGCCGGTGAGGGCGAGGAGCAGGTCGGTCTCGGTCACCGGGTCGCGGTCAGGGTCGATGTGCCCGTCGGCGACCGCGTGGCGGACCAGCCGCTCGATGAGGGCCCGTCCGTGCAGGAGGCCACGGCGGGCCTGCTCGTGGACGGCCTCGTCGTGCAGCGCTTCCAGGAGGTAGGCGGCGGTCATCCGGCTGGTGGCGCGGGCGCCGGCGTGCAGGGGGAGCATTTCGGTGAGCGTCAGCCGCAGCACGTCACGGGGGTGCGGACGGTCACCGAGCCTTTCGAGTCCCTGCTCAACGCGCCGCGCGGTCTGCTCGGACGCGAATTCCACGGCGAAGGAGAGCATGGCGGCCCGGGAGGCGAAGTAGTGCTGCAGTTGCCCGAGGGAGATGCCCGCCTCCTGCGCCACCACGCGCATCGTCAGATGCGCCACGCCGCGCTGCTCCGCCACCCGCCACAGCGCGCGGGCGATCGTCTCGCGGCGTCCGCGGTGATCCACCTGTTTCGGCATCGCCGGCCTCTCCCTCGTACCCCGGAGCCGTTCCCATACAGGTGACATAATACAGTTGACTTATAACCTTGGGGTTCACTTGAGGAGGAAAGCGTCATGCCTGAACAGCCGAAGGTGCGGACCACGGAGGGTGTGGTGCAGGGCCGCCTGCGGCAGGGGCACGCGGTGTTCCGCGGCATCCCCTATGCACAGCCGCCGGTGGGAGATCTGCGCTTCGCCGCGCCCGCCCCGCCACAGCGCTGGGAAGGGACGCGGCAGGCGGCGGAGTTCGGCCCGGTGGTGCCGCTGTCCCTGCCGATCGACGTGGGCCCGCCGCAGGGCACGGACTGGCTGACGCTCAACGTCGGCACCCCGGACCCGGGCGCGGCCGGACTGCCGGTGCTGGTGTGGATCCCCGTGGGCGGCTACGTCTCGGCGGCGTCGAGCGACCCGATGTTCGACCCGGCGGCGCTGGCCGAGGCGGGACTCGTCGTGGTGACCATCAACTGCCGGGTGGGCGCGGAGGGTTTCGCGTTCCTCGACGACGTGCCGCCCAACCGCGGGTTCCTCGACCAGATCGCGGCGCTGGAGTGGGTGCAGCGCAACATCGCCGCCTTCGGAGGCGACCCCGGCCAGGTCACCGTGGCCGGGGTGTCTGCCGGGGCAGGGTCGGTCGCCGCCCTCCTGACGATGAAGCCGGCGCGCGGCCTGTTCCGGCGGGCCATCGCCCATTCGGTGCCGGGGCTCCACAGCACCCCCGCGCTGGCCCGGCAGACCACCGCCGCGCTCGCGGACCGGCTCGGCGCGGCGGCTCCCACCGCCGCGGCCTGGCGCGACATCGACCCATGGCACCTGGCCGCGGAGCTCACCTCCTTCAACGCCGGCCTTCACGCGCACCGGGAGAGCTGGGGAGGCATCACGGTGACCGGAACCTCCCTGTGCCCCGTCATCGACGGCGAGGTGCTCCCTGAGACGCCCTGGACCGCGCTGACCGGCGCGCGCGCGAACGGGATCGAGCTGCTCGCCGGCCACACCCGGGACGAATTCCGGTACTTCAGCGTCATGGCCGGGCGGCAGGGCAGCTACACCGAACAGGACGCCCGTACGGCCTTGGAACTGCTCGCCCCGAAGCCGCACGGCGCACAGGCCTACCGTGCAGCGTTTCCGCAGGCCGGCCCGGAGGAGCTGGTGGAGACGGTGTACTCCGACGCCCTGTTCCGCATGCCTTCACAGAAGCTGGCCGAGGCCAACGCCGCGGCCGGCGGCACCTCCTACCTGTTCGAACTGTGCTGGGTTGCCCCGGCCCTCGGCGGCGCCCTGGGCGCCTGCCACAGCCTCGACGTGCCCCTGGCGTTCGGCACGCTGGACAGCCCCGTCGGCGTACAGCTCATCGGCGAGGAGCCCACCCCCGAGGCCATCGCGCTCTCCCGCGAACTCCAGGAGGCATGGATCCGCTTCGTCACCACCGGCGACGCGGGCTGGGCCGCCCACCGGCCTGGCCGGCGGCTCACCCGCGTCCTGGACACCGAGTCGAAGACTCTGCCCTACCCCGAACATGTCTCCCACGGGGTCTGGGAAGGCCACTTCCCCGCCCCGTTCGATCTCCCATAGTCAGGGGTGGGCGTGGCGCTCCAGGCCGAGTGTGGCGATGAGGTCTTCGTGAAGCTCGAACCAGACGCGATGGCAGGAGTCGACGTGGGTGGCGTCGACCCAGGCGTTCTCTCCGGCTCGTGCGCGGGCGAGAGCGCCGGCGAAGCGGGTGTCGTATCCGCGCAGCCGGGTCAGGACGCCTTCGAGCCGGGCCGACAGCGGGGTGAGGGCGAGTGAGATGCCGGTGAGCTCGTCGAGGATCTTGGCGTCCCAGGCGGGGTCGGAGTGGTCGTTGGGGGCGAGCCTGTCGCCGGCGGTGGGGCGGAGCTGCCAGTCGGTGCAGGCCCGCAGGAGGCGGGCGTTGAGCGGGAGGAACTCCCGGTGGACCTCGCCGACCTCCGCGGCTCCACCGGTGCCGGTGAGCTCGGCCGCGAGCAGGCGTTCGTTCTCGGCGCGGCCCCGTTCGGTGAGCGACCAGCCGCCCTCCCCGGCGAAGGCGGAGTAGGAGGCCCAGCCGTAGGCTTCGGCGTCGCGCAGCAGCTCCTCCGCCTCGGCCGCGTCGAGGCCGTACCGGGCGGCGACCGCCGGGGCCTCGGCGAACCCGAGGATGCGCACCGCGTGCAGGACCAGCAGCAAAGGCTCTGAGCTTCGGGTCACGGGGCCGTGTCCTGTCGCGCGGTCAGCCGGTTGTAGTGCTGCTGGCACGCCTGCGGCGAGTTGAACCCCAGCGCCTGCGCGATCTGCGCCCAGGTCAGGCCCGCGGCGCGCGCCGTGAACAGCAGCGCCGACTCCAGCCCTTCGACCTCGGCGCGGGCGGCGGGCATGAGGGCGAGCGCGGCCAGGACGTCCTCGGCGCTCAGCTCGGCGTTGCGCCAGACGGCGAACTGCACGAGGTCGAGCGCCGAGGGCGGGGCCGGCGCGGGCCGCCAGGGGCGGGGGCCGAGCCGGTCCGCGCCCATGGCCAGGAGCCGCTGGGTCGCGTCGCGCTCACGACCGGCCTGGGCGCGATCCGCGTGCCCGGCTTGAGAGAGTTCCGGCTTGCTTGACATGCCTCTATGATCCAGAATCAAGTAAATGTTGTCAACATTTTGTTGACGGGGAGGGGGATGGGGTGCTCGTGCCACTGATCTCGGCCGTCGCCGGGGAGTGCGGGGGCAAGGCCGGCGGACTCGGCGCGTTGCTCCGGGCGGGCCTGCCGGTTCCCGGCGGCTTCGTGGTGCCGTTCGCCGCCTACCGGGACGCCGTGCGGGAACTGAAGGATCCGGATGCGGCGCGGCGGGCCATCGAGAGCCGTCCACTCGACCCCGCCGTGGCCGAGGAGCTGGCGCGGGCACTGGAGGAGCTGGGCGATCCGCCCGTCGCCGTACGGTCGTCCGCGTCGGACGAGGACACCGGCCAGGTCTCGGCGGCCGGTCAGCACGAGAGCTTCCTGGCCGTACGCGGGACCGCCGACGTCGCCGACGCCGTGCGCGCCTGCTGGGCCTCCCTGCTCGCGCCGCGCGCCCTGGCCTACCGGGACGCCACCGGTCACGGCCGACCGTCCGGCGGGCCCGCGATGGCCGTCATCGTGCAGCGCCAGGTGGACGCCGACGTGTCCGGCGTCATGTTCACCGCCACAGGTCCAAGCGAGGAGACCAGGATCGAGGCGTCCTGGGGGCTGGGCCCCAGCGTCGTCGGCGGCACGGTGACCCCCGACGCCTACCGGATCGCCGGGGACGGGTCGGTCGAGCAGACCATCGCCTCCAAACGGACCCGGCTCGACCGGCAGGGCGGACGGCTCGTCGCGCGTGACGTCCCGGCCCCCGACCGGGACCGGCCCGCGCTGGACGCGGCGACCGCCGTCGAACTCGCCGGACTGGGCACGAAGATCGCCGAGGTGCGCGGCGGGCCGCAGGACGTCGAGTGGGCGATCGCGGGTGGGCGCGTCTGGATCCTGCAGGCCCGGTCGATCACCGCCGCACTCCCGTCCCGCGCGCCCGGCGAGGTTCAGGCCGCACTGGCAGGTACGCCGGGCAGTCGCGGAACCGTCACCGGCCCCGCGAGGATCGTCCGCGGCCCCGGCGACTTCGCCCGCGTGCGCCCGGGCGACATTCTCGTCTGCCCCTTCACCGACCCCGCCTGGACGCCGCTGCTGCGCGTCGCCGCCGGCGTCGTCACCGAGGTCGGCGGCGTGCTCTCGCACGCCGCGATCGTCGCCCGCGAGCACGGCATCCCCGCCGTCCTGGGCGTCGAGAAGGCCACGGGCAGGCTCCGCGACGGGGCCGCCGTCACCCTCGACGGCACCGCCGGCACCATCACCGTCATCCGAGAGGAGAAGGGAGGCGGGGCCGCACGACCGCCCCGCCCGAGCCGCCCATGACCACGCGACACCTCTACCTGGCACGCCACGGCGCCGCCGACGCCTTGGGAAATCTCACCGACATCGGCCACCGGCAGGCGGGCCTGCTGGGCGAACGCCTCGCCGGCCTGCCCATCGACGCCGTCTGGCACTCCCCGCTGCCGCGCGCCGTGGCCAGCGCCCACGAACTCGCCCGCCCCCTCCACCCGCAGGTGTTCGTGGACGAGGCCCCCGAACTCATCGACCACGTCCCGTACGTCCCCGGCGCGGCGGAGACGCCCTCCTCGTGGGCCGGTTTCTTCGACGGCTACGACGAGGCCGAGGCGGCCTCGGGGCACCGGATCGCCGCGGCCCTGCTCGCCCGCTTCGCCGAAGCCCCCGGCCAGGGCAGGCGCGACACCCATGAGGTCCTGGTGACGCACGCGTACCCGATCGCGTGGCTGGTGCGGCACGCCCTGGACGCGCCGCCGTCGCGGTGGCTCGACCTGAACAGCGCCAACGCCGCGCTGACGGTCGTCCACTACCGGGCGGGCCTGCCGCCCACGCTCGTGATGTTCAACGACATCAGCCACCTGCCCGCCGGCCTGCGCTGGACCGGATTCCCCGACGCCAGATGGCCCTGACCCCCATTGCGTTCGCCATGAACGTAGCGATACTGAGCGAACCGCGCTGGTTCTCCCGTTCCGCCGCCGAGATCAACGGCTGGGCCCCGGGCGGGCTGCCGGACACCTGACCCGCCTGGTGCTGAGCGACCACGGGTCCGGCAGGAGATCGTGTTCACCGCGCTGACCCACCGGTGTCCCGCAGGACGCCGCCGTGAGCGCGCTGCTGGACCGGTTCGGGTGATTCACCATAGTTCGAGCTGGCGCACGATCGGGGTGACGGCCTCGTTCAGCCGGCGGACCAGCAGCACGATCGTACGGCGGGCGGTCTCGGGCAGGTCGTCCTGCGGCTCCTGCGGGGCCTCCGGCAGCCCGTCGAGCGGGATCGGGGTCTGGGCCAGCAGCGTGCCGCGCAGGTAGGAGGTCTTGACCAGGTCCTGCTCGGAGGGTTCGAGGAACTGGCCGAAGGTCTGCGGCCAGTCGCGCCACTGCCGGTCGCCCTGCCAGTCGGGGCTCCAGGCCAGCGTGGCGGGCCGCGGGGAGACCAGCTCGACGCGGGCGGTGAGCGTGCCGTCCCACTGGTTGCGCACGCACACGGCCGACAGGATGCGCCGATGCCAGCGCACGTACCCCGGCGACAGCTCGGGCGAGGTGGCGATGCGCCAGGCGGTGCAGGCGAAGGACACCGGGGAGATGTCGTCGAGCGCCGGAGCGAACTCCTCGGCGTTGCGCCGCAGGTGCTCGCCGTAACGGCTGCGCCCGTCCGTGGCGCGCTCACGGTCGTATTCGTGGTCGATCCAGAAGGCCACGGGTTCGCTCATGGGTCACGGACCTCGCACAGGGACTGGACGCGGACGGGCAGGGGCCCGGCCGGTACGGCCGGGCCCGGCGTTCACTCTACGCCCGGTGCCGCCGGGTGCGCGGGGTGACCGGATGAGTACCATGGCGGGGCTGAAAGGAGCGCGACATGAGCGGCCTGGTGACCTCGGTGTCCCGCAGCGCGGGCCACACCTTCTCCAAACCGGTGAGCGACGGCGTGCGGCTGCTGGCCGGGCTGGGCGTCGAGGGCGACGCGCACATGGGCGAGACCGTCAAGCACCGCTCGCGGGTGGCACGCGACCCGAGCCGCCCCAACCTGCGGCAGGTGCACCTGATCCACGCCGAGCTGCACGATGAGCTGGCTCAGGCGGGCCTTGAGGTCTCGGCCGGCCAGATGGGGGAGAACATCACCACGCGCGGCGTGGACCTGCTCGGCCTCTCGGCCGGGGCGCTGCTGCGGATCGGCGGGCAGGCGGTGGTGCGCGTCACCGGGCTGCGCAACCCGTGCGTGCAGCTCGACGACTTCATGCCCGGGCTGATGGCCGCCGTCCTGGACCGCGACGAGCACGGCCATGTGGTGCGCAAGGCCGGGGTGATGGGCGTGGTGGTCACAGGCGGTGAGGTACGGCCCGGCGATGAGGTGCTGGTCGTGCCGCCGCAGGGCCCGCACGTGCCGCTGGCGCCCGTCTGACCCGGCCCGGCCCCGCCGTACGGCGGGGCCTTGCGCGGATCGGCCCTCGGATCAGGACGCGGGCTCCTGGTTGATCCGCACCATGTTGCCCGAAGGGTCGCGGAACGCGCAGTCGCGTGGGCCCCAGGCCTGGTCGATCGGCTCCTGCAGCACCTCGGCGCCGGAGGCCCGCACCTTCTCGAACGTCGCGTCGAGGTCGTCGGTGCGGAAGACGATCATCGACAGGACGCCCTTGGTGAGGAGTTCCTGCAGGGTGTCGCCGTCGGCCTGGGAGCGGCCCGCGTGCGGGTCGGACAGCACGATCTCAAGGCCCGGCTGGGACGGGACGCCGAGGGTCACCCAGCGGTGGCCGCCGGAGGCGACGTCGTTGCGGACCTCAAGGTCCAGCGCGTCACGGTAGAAGGCGAGCGCCTCATCGACGTCGTTGACGGTGATGTGGCAGTAGCGAAGTGCGATTGTCATGGGGTCAACGCTAGGCCGCCGCCTCGCGCCGGGCTTCTCCGATCCTGCTCGGCGTGGTGCGGGCCGGGCGGGTGTGCACCTTGGCCACGCACGGGGGCATGGCCGCCACCGCGCGGTGCTCACGGGCGCGGTAGGCGCTCGGCGTCTCGCCCAGCAGCTCGGTGAACCGCGAGCTGAACGAGCCCAGGGAGGTACAGCCCACGGCCATGCACGCGTCGGTCACGCTCACCCCGGCCCGCAGCAGCGTCATCGCCCGCTCGATGCGGCGGGTCATGAGGTAGCTGTAGGGCGTCTCGCCGTAGGCGGCCCGGAACTGCCGGGAGAAGTGCGCCGGTGACATCAGCGCGTGGCGGGCCATCGTCGGCACGTCGAGCGGGCGGGCGTAGTCACGGTCGATCAGATCCCGCGCCCGACGCAGGTGAGCGAGGTTGGCGAGGTCTTGCGGATTCATGGCAGCAGCGTATACCCGCCCACCGACAATTCCGCCCTGACCTGCGTGGAAGCGGCCTCGGATCAGTCGCCGAGACCGGCCAGGAGGCGGTGGAACTCGCGGTTGAACACCTCGGGGTTGTCCTGGTTGGCGTTGTGCCCGGCGTCGGGGATCACCACGTACCTGATCCGCGGGTCGCTCGCCGCCCACCCGGGGCCGTCCTTGCGGATGTCGCCGGTGCCGTCGTGTTCTCCGTGGGTCAGCAGGAACGGCACCTCGACGCGGTATCCCGGCAGTCCGCGCCGGGAGAGGGCACTGGCGACCGCGGCGAAGATCTGCACGGTCGCGCGCCGGCTCACCTGGCCGATCGCCTCCACCGCGTAGGCGCGGACGTCGTCGCGGACGCTCGTGGCGCGGGCGAACATCGTCCGCAGCGCGCCGCGCGGCATGAGGCCGAAGGACAGGTAGGTCAGGCGCAGGATCAGCGCGTCGGTGGCGGACAGCGGGGCCTCGATCGGCGTGCTGCCGATGACGACCAGGGCGCGGAAGCGGTGCGGGTGCAGCCGTACCGCGTGCTGGGCGATGTAGCCGCCCATGGACTGCCCGACGATGACCGTCTGCTCGACTCCGGCGTCGTCGAGCATCGCCACCAGGTCGTCCACGTGGTCTTCGATGCCCACCCGGCCGGGGCCGAAGGGCTGGGAGCGGCCGTGCCCGCGGGCGTCCCAGACGAGGGCGCGGCGGTGGCCGAGGATGCCGGGGATCTGCGCGTTGAACATGCGGTGGTCCATCGTCGCGCCGTGCAGGAAGGTGACCGGGGTGCCGCCGTCGCGCCCGCCGGTCCAGTAGTGCAGCGTGGTGCCGGGGCGTCGCAGCACGCGCATGTCGAGCCCTTGCGGGGTGCCGGTCCAGTCGGTCGGGGCGCGGTGGTGGGTCTCGCTCATGGTGTCTCCGGCGCGGGGTCGCGGGTGTCGGGGTGTTCGTTGTCGGTGGCGAGGCGGTCCAGCAGGTCGCGCATGCTCGCGTACGCCGCGGGCGACATCGCGGCCGGGGCGTGGGCGGGGGTGAGGGCGCGGTCCACGATGGTGGCGAAGGCGCCGATCGTGGCGGCGAGCCGGTCGCGGCCGAGCGGCCCGGCGACCTTCGACAGCGACAGCAGGCCGACGGTGAAGGCGGCGAGCGCGAGGGACAGCGCGTCGGGGTCGAGGCCCGCGTCCAGGGAGCCGTCGCGTTGCAGGAGCCGCAGGTATCCGTCCATCCAGTCGAACCTGCGCCGGTAGCGGTCATCGGCGCGGGTGGCGGCGTAGCCGCCGAGCACCGCCTCGTCGTCGAGGTAGGCGGCGGTGAGCAGGTCGTCGCCGAGCAGGGCGTCGGCGGCGATGCGGTATAGGTCGCCGAGGCTCGCCATCTCGCCGGCGGCCAGCCGCTCGGACAGCGCCGTGGTGATGCGCCGCATGCTGCGGGCGATCAGGTGGTCGACCAGCTCGTTCTTGCTCGCGAACTCCAGGTAGAGCGCGCCCTTGCCGATGCCGCAGCGCTCGGCCAGCGCGCTCATGCTCATCCCGTCGAACCCGCGCTCCAGGATGAGCTCCTGCGCGGCGTCGAGAATCCGCTCGCGCCGGTGCGGGATCTGCGGCCGGGGCATGCGATGACCCCCTTCCTCGTAGTGACCGATTTCAGATTATCGGTCACTACGAGGGCCGGCAACCAGCCGGGCCGCGCGTGTGTGCAGGTAGCGCTGCTGGGGGAGGCTGGTGGTGCGCTCGGCGGCGGCCAGGTAGGCCGCGCGCGCCGCGGCATGTTCGCCGGCCATCTCCAGCAGGTGCGCGCGTACGGCGTGCGGGCGGTGGTCGCCCGCCATCCGCTCGTCCGACTCGATGGCGGGCAGCAGGGCCAGGCCCGGGTCGTCCGGCGTGCCGCCGTCCGGCCAGCTTCGCGCCGCGGCCAGCAGCGCCTCCTGGACGGCGTCCTCGGCGGTGTCGAAGTGCCCGTAGCGGCGTACGACCGCGCCGAGGACCCGCGGCGTGAGCTCGCGCAGCAGATCCTCGGTCCCGGCCCGGCGCATCCGGCCGCTCACGCCTCGATCTGCGGCGGGCCCCCGGCGATCGGGCGCACGTCGACATACCACTCGTGAGAGAGGGCCGTGCCCTGCGGGTGCGGGGTGCCGGCCAGCAGCGCGGCGATCTGCGTGGCCCGGTCGAAGCCGTCGCACTCCACGATCGTGTAACCGGCCAGCACCTCCTGGGTCTCGGCGTAGGGGCCGTCGGTGACGACCGGCACGCCGTCGCGCAGCTCGACCCGCCGGGCGTGCACCGGGGCGCTGAGCCCCTGGCCGTCCACGAACTCCCCGGACTCCACCAGGTCCCTGTTCCACTTCTCCATGAAGGCGTGCAGGGCGGCGATGTCCTCCTCCGTCCACGGCGGAGTGCCGCCGGGCCTGCCGGTCAGCATGTCGTAGTCCCGCTGCGAACCGAACATCATGATCATGTACTTCACGGTCTCTCCTCTCGGCGCGCCCCCCTTGCCGGCGGCGCTCGCGAGGAACGTCGGAGCGGGCACGCCGTACCGGACACGGCCCGGGTCAGTCCGTGCGGGCGGCGATCAGGGCCGCCACACCGTCCAGGAGCCGGTCCAGGCCGAAGGCGAAGGACCGCTCGGGGTCGTACGCCGCGTCGAACTCCTGACCGGCGGCCACCCCCACCCGCGAGGCGGTCGGGTAGCGCTCGGGCCGCAGGACCTTGGACAGCACGGGCGCGGCCCGCTCCCACCACTCCTGGTCGGTGACCTCGGAACTGTCGCGGACCTGCACGGCGTGCAGCGCGCCCCTGGCCGCGCCGTGCACATAGTCGTTGATCATCGAGAGCGTCAGGTCCATCTCCACGTCGGTCAGGCCGATGCCGTCCAGGGCCCGCAGCTCGTAGTCGTACTTGGCGACCAGGTTGGGGCCGAGCGGCGGGCGGCTGGTGGCGACCTGGAGCAGCCAGGGGTGGCGCAGGTACATCGCGCGGTTCTGGCAGGCGATGTGCCGCAGCCGCCCGCGCCAGCCGCCGGGCAGGTCGGCGGGCATGTCCGGCTCGCCGTTGACGGTGTCGAGCATCAGGTCGATCAGCTCGGCCTTGCCGGGGACGTAGGTGTACAGCGACATCGCGGTGACGCCGAGCTGTTCGGCCAGGCGGCGCATGGACAGCGCGGCGAGCCCTTCCTGGTCGGCGACGGCGACGGCCACCGCGGCGATCTGCGGCACGGTCAGCTTCGGCTTGGGGCCGCGCCGCGGACGCTCCTGGACGCCCCACAGCAGTTCGATGCTGCGCCGTGGGTCACCGCTGCCGCTGTACTCGGTCGTCATCCTCACATTGTCCCCGCCAAAAACTCTCTACGCTGTACGTTGTTCCATGCTACTCTCTACGGCGTAAAGAGTTTAGGAGGTGTGATGAGCGATTCCCCCTGCCCCGCCGTACTGACCGAGGGCCTGCGCAAGAGCTATCGCGGGTCCGCCGCGCTGGACGGGCTGGACCTCGACGTCCCGGCCGGCGCGGTGTGCGGCCTGCTCGGGCCCAACGGGGCGGGCAAGACCACCGCCGTGCGGATCCTGTCGACGCTGCTGCGCGCCGACGCGGGCCGTGCCCTGGTGGCCGGCATCGACGTGGCCCGCGACCCGGCCGGCGTACGGCGCAGCATCGGCCTGGTCGGCCAGCACGCCGCCGTGGACGAACAGCTCAGCGGACGGCAGAACCTGGAGATGTTCGCCCGGCTCTCCCACCTGGGGAGTGCGGCCGCCGCCCGCCGCGCGGACGAACTGCTGGAGCGCTTCGGCCTGGCCGGCACCGGCCGAAAACCCGCCGGTCGCTACTCCGGCGGCATGCGGCGGCGGCTCGACCTGGCCGCCGGGCTGATCCTGCGCCCCAAGGTGCTGTTCCTGGACGAGCCCACCACCGGCCTGGACCCCGGCGCGCGCAACGAGATGTGGGACGCCGTGCGCGACCTGGTCGCGAGCGGCACCACCGTACTGCTCACCACCCAGTACCTGGAGGAGGCCGACCGCCTGGCCGGCATGATCTGCGTCATCGACCACGGGCGGGTCATCGCCCGCGGCACACCCGAGGAGCTGAAGTCACAGATCGGCGGCGACCGCATCGACGTGGTCGTACGCGAACGCCGTGACCTCGCGGCCGTCACCGAGATCCTGGCCAAGGTGGGCCTCGGTGAGCCGCACGCCGAGCCCGCCGTCCGCCGGGTCAGCGTCCCGGTGGAGGAACGGGTGGCCGCGCTCGGCGACCTGACCCGGGCCCTGCGCGAACGCGACATCGCCGCCGAGGACATCGCGGTGCGCCGGCCGACGCTCGACGAGGTGTTCCTGACCCTGACGGGAGGGCGGTCATGACCGCGATGTTCGGACGGCTCGGCTGGGCCGTCGCCGACACCTGGACGATCACCCGCCGCGACCTGACGCACTGGGTCAACCAGCCCGCGCAGATCGTGATCGGGCTGCTGTTCCCCGTGATGATCGTGCTGATGTTCGGCTACCTGTTCGGCGGGGCCGTCGCGCTGCCGGGCGGCGGCGACTACCGGGAGTTCCTGATGCCCGGCATGTTCGCGATGACCATGCTGTTCGGCATCGAGACGACCTTCGCCGCGGTGGCGGGGGACGCGGCCAAGGGCGTCACCGACCGCTTCCGGTCCATGCCGATGAGCGGTTCGGCGGTCGTGGCCGGGCGCAGCGTCGCCGACCTGCTCAACTCCGTTCTCGGCCTGGCCGTGATGGTGATCTGCGGGCTGGCCGTCGGCTGGCGCTTCCACGAGGGCGCGGGGCGGGCGCTGGCCGCGTTCGGGCTGCTGCTCCTGCTGCGCTTGGCGATGTTGTGGGTCGGCATCTGGCTCGGGCTGGTGGTGGGCAGGCCGGAGATGCTGACGGCGATGCAGATCCTGGTCTGGCCGCTGGCGTTCGTGTCCAACACGTTCGTGCCGCCGGAGACGATGCCCGCCTGGCTGGCGGCGGTGGCGGAGTGGAACCCGCTGTCGGCCACCGTCGCGGCGGTCCGGGACCTGTTCGGCAATCCGGGACCGGCGGCCGCCTCCTTCGCCGCCGAACACGCCATCGCGCTCGCGCTGGCCTGGCCGCTCGTGCTGATCGCCGTGTTCGCCCCGCTGGCCACCCGGCGCTACCGCGACCTGAACCGCTGAGCGCCCGCGGCGGCGGATCGAAAGTTCCGCTGCGGCGGCGGGGTTCCGCCGGGAGGGGGAAGGCGGGTTCGGCCGCGGTGCCGAGGTACGCGTACGTCGCTCGCCCTAGCGTCGTACGCGGGAGGCGGGTCGCCCGTGCGACCGCCCCCTCCTACCTCAGCCATCGAGCAGGGAGCCCCCGTTGCCGCAGTCGCATCGCACCGCCGCCCTGGCCGCCCTCGTGCTGGCCGCCACCGGCCTGAGCGTCGCCCCGGCCCAGGCGGAAAGCCGTTTCGGAGCCGACCGGCCGGCCCCCTTCCACCGGCAAGAACTCGACTGGCACGGCTGCCGGACGGCACCCGGCGACAAGACGGGCGAGGCCCTGGACGCGGCGGGCGCCCGGTGCGCCGAGGTCGTCGTCCCGCTGGACTACCGCAGGCCCTGGGGGCGGACCATCTCGGTGGCGATCTCCAGGGTCAAGGCCGCCGACCCGGCGAGGCGGCGGGGCGTCCTGCTGACCAACCCCGGCGGCCCGGGGGAGTCCGGGCTGGCGCTGGCGACCCTCGGCCAGGCCGTGCCCGCCCTCGGCGCCCGTTATGACGTGATCGGGATGGATCCGCGTTTCGTGGGCCGCAGCACGCCGATCACGTGCGACTGGAAGATCGGCACCTACCTCCAGTCCGCGGGGCCGGACCGCCGTACCTTCGACCGGAGCGCGGCCACGATGCGCAGGCTGGCGGCCGGGTGCGCGCGCGACTATCGCGACGTGCTGCCGTACGCCTCCACCCGCAACACCGCCCGCGACATGGACGTGATCCGCGCCGCCCTGGGCGAGCCCAAGCTGTCCTACCTCGGCTACTCCTACGGCACCTATCTGGGCGCGGTCTACACGCAGTTGTTCGGCGAGCGGGCCGACCGGTTCGTGCTGGACAGCGCGGAGGACCCGGCGGTTCGCGGGCCGGGCCCGATGGGCGGGAACGCCCCGGCGTCCAGCGCCGCGCTGCGGAGCTGGGCCGGGTGGGCCGCCGGGCGCGACGGCGAGTACGGGCTGGGCGCCACCACGGCCGAGGTCCTGGCCACCGTGGCGGGCATCGACCGGGCCGCCGCCCGGCGTCCGCTGCGGATCGGGGAGTACCGGATCGACTCCCGCCACGTCCCCCTGCTGTACTTCACGCGCCTCTACAGCGACACCGCGGAGGCGTACGCGGGCTTCGCCGCCGAGGTGCGGGTGCTGGCCGCCGCCGCCCGCGGCGGCCCTGCCGTTCCCACGCCGTCGCTGAAGGACTTCTTCACGCACATGGCCGCCGACCCGGGCTCCGGCGCGCAGATCTCGATCTTCTGCGCCGACCGGGCCGCCGCCCGCGACCCGGAGACCTACTATCGCGACATCCAGGCCCTCCGGGCCGCCGAGCCGCTGTTCGGGCCGCTGGCCCAGAACATCACCCCGTGCGCGTTCTGGCCCATCACGCCGGTGGAGGCCCCCACCACGGTCGCCAACGACGTCCCCGTGCTGATCACCGGTGCCGACGGCGACCCCGCCACGACCTATCCCGAGCAGCAGGCCATGCACCGGGCGCTGGCCGGTTCCCGCATGATCACCCTTCGCGGGGCCCACCGGCACGGCGCCTATCTCGTGGCGGGCAACGGCTGCGTGGACACCGCCGTCAACCGGTACCTGATCGACGGTGTCCTGCCCGGCGGCGACCTGACCTGCGAGGCGGGCGGCGCTCCGGCGGGCTGACATCAGCGGGTGCGGCGGACCGGCAGGGGCGGGATGGACTTCAGGCAGGAGCGGTCGCCGGTGGAGCCGGTGCGGATGAAGGTGGCCGCCAGCCGGGCCGCGCAGCCGCTGTCCTCCTCGGTGGGCACGTGCCCGGCGGAGGGGACCTCGACGAACGTGGCTGAAGGGAACTGCGCCGCCGCCTCACGTCCCTGCGGAACGGGGGTGTTGGTGTCGAGTTCGCCGGACAGCACGAGCACCGGGACGCCGGGGGCGGGACCCGGCTCGGCGGGGCCGAGGGCGCCCGGCCACTTCTGGCAGTTGTAGTTCTCGTTGAACGCCTCGTACCAGCTTCGCGCGCTGAACGGCCCGAACTCCCCCTCGGCCCGCCGCAGGGCCTTGGCCAGAACGGCGGGACGGCGGGAGGGCGGGGTCTTCCGGTCCCACACGGCCGGGTAGTCGTTGCACTGGATCGACACGGACATGGCCAGGACCGCCCGCGACTCGGGCGGCAGGGACCGCCCCAGCTGCTCGCTCACCTTCTGGGCCAGGGCGATGAGCGCCCTCGTGTCCCCCGCGACCGCCTCCGCGACCGCGGCGGGCAGTTCGGTCCAGGCGTGCGGGACGCCGCCGAGGCTGGCCACGTACAGGTGCATCAGGGCGAGCATGCGTTCGCCGAGCTTCATGGTCCGGGGGCGGCCGGAGACCTCGATCCGGAAGGGGATGGGCTTGTGCCGCAGGCGGGCGGCGAGCCGCTTGAGGTTCGCGACCGCCTCTTCACCGCGGCAGGCGCCGCCGCTGCGGGCGCACAGGCGCCGCAGCGCCCGCTCCACGGTCTGCGCGCCGGGGCGGGCCAGCGGGTCGAAGCGCACGGGGTAGGCCCCGGACTGGACGATGCCCTGGGTGTGGCCGGGGTGCCGCGCGGCGTAGATGGTGCTCAGGTAGGTGCCGTAGGAAAGGCCGTAAGGGAAGACCCGGTCGATGCCGAGGTGTTCCCGTACGGCGTCCAGGTCGTCGGCCAGTTCCGCCGAGGTGAACGCCCGCGCCTTGGCCCCGAACCGCCGTCCGCACCTGCCGACCTCGTCGGTCTGGCGCTCGTAGGACAGCCGCAGGTAGTCCGCGGGGAGGCCGCAGTCGTGCCGCTGGGAGCGGCCGATGCCGCGCGGGTCGACCAGCAGCAGGTCATGGTCGGCGCGCAGCGCCGCCGTGGTCGTGGCGAAGTCCTGTGCCTGGGCGATGGCCGGGTCGCCGGGTCCGCCGGGCACCAGCATGACCGTACCGGCCGCGGGGCGGCTCGTGCGGGTGCGGGGCAGCAGGGCGTAGGCGACGCGGGTGGTGCCCGCGGCGGGGTCGGACCGGATCAGCGGCACGGTGACGTTTCCGCACCGCGCGGCCGTTCCGTCCACGACCGGGCAGGCGTCCGCGGAGGCGGATGCGGGCGGGACCGGCGCGAGGGCGGCCAGCACGGCGCCGAGCGTGAGCGCGAGAGGTAAGTGCCGTTTCGGCATGGTGGTGTCTCCTTCGATGAGAAATCAGTGATTGGTCAGCGGGTGGCGTGCCACCGCCCCCGCCGGCATGGGCAGCGTGGACAGCAGGATCGGCAGGTAGAGCGCCGCCAGGTCGATGCCCGGGGCCTCGCCCCTGACCACGACCATCACCAGCGCGGTGACGGCCAGGGCGAGCGCCATCGCGGTCGGCACCATCAGGTTGCTCAGGAACTTGCCGAAGGTGTAGGCGAAGGCGCGCAGTGGAGTCGCACGGTGACTCACCTCCCGCGTTCGACGCTACGGTGATCAAGGTCGCCGTACCTCCGCACCAGCGCCGAACCGGTGCTCCCCCTCCAGGCGGAACCGCGCCGCACCGGCGGAACCTTCGATCCGTGAGCGGGCCCGACCCGCACGCGCGCGCCTAAGCTGTGATCGATGCATGGACCTCGGTTACGCGCCTGGGCCGGTGACGCGGCGCTCGCCGCCGTACTGGCCCTCTGGGCGGTGGTCTCCCCGCAGGGGACGGCGAGCCCGGCGGTGGTCGGCCTCGGGTTGCTGCAGACCGTCCCGCTGGCCGTCCGCCGCCTCTCGCCCTGGCCGGTGCTGGGCGTCACGGCCGCGGCGTTCGCGGCCGAGCAGGTCCTCACCCTGGGCGAGGAGCGGCTGAGCGCGGGCCCGTTGTACCTGGCGGTGGCCGTCTACACCGTCGCCCGTCATGTCGCCTGGCCGTGGAGCCTGGCCGCGATCGCGCTCTCGGTCGCGGCGGAGGTCTCGCCGAGGCTGGTCACCGGCCGGCTGCAGGCGGTGGAGGCGTTCGTGCTGATTTCGGTCCAGGTCGCGGCGTGGGCGGCGGGCAGCGGCCAGCGCCGGATCAGGGCGGACGCCGAACGCCTGCGCGAGCTGACCCGCAGGCTGGCCGCGGAACGGGAGATCAGCACCGCCAGGGCGGTCACCGCCGAGCGCGCCCGCATCGCCCGCGACCTGCACGACGTGGTCGCCCACCACGTGAGCGCCATCGCGGTACAGAGCAGGGCGGTGACCGATGTGCTCGCCGATGACCCGGTGCTCGCCCGCGACGGGGCCCGCAGGATCGGCGAGACGGCCGACGTCGCGCTGAGCGAGATGCGCAGGCTGCTGGGACTGCTCGCCACCGACCCCGGCCGGCCGTCGCCCGAGCCGTCCCTGCGGCACCTGGACATGCTGACCGAGGCGGCGGTGGCGGCCGGCTGCCGGGTCCGCGCCTCGCTCGATGAGAAGGCCGCAGATCTGCCGCCCGCGGTGGAGGTCTGCGCCTATCGGATCGTCCAGGAGGCGCTGACCAACGTGCTCAAACACGCCGGTCCCGTCGAGGTGGACGTCCGCGTCCGCGTCTCCGGCGGCGAGCTGTCGATCGTCGTGGACAACGGGCCGCCCGCCGCCGATCACCGTTCCGCGCCCGGCACCGGCCTGGGGCTGATCGGCATGCGCGAGCGGGCCGCGCTGCTGGAGGGCACCATCGACGCCGCCGCGACCGCGCGGGGCGGCTGGCGGGTGCGCGTGATCCTGCCCGTCGGGACGGTGTGAGGATGACGATCCGGATCCTGATCGCGGACGATCAGGAGATCGTCCGCACGGCGCTGCGCGTGGTCATCGACCGCCGTACGGGCCTGAAGGTGATCGGCGAGGCCGCGGACGGCGAGGAGGCGGTGACCCGCGCGGCCGAGCTGCGGCCGGACGTGATCCTGATGGACGTGCGCATGCCCGGTACGACCGGCGTGGAGGCGACCCGGCGGATCACCGCGTCCTGGCCGCACCCCGGCCCGCCGCCGCGCGTCCTGGTGCTCACCACCTTCGACCTCGACGAGTACGTCTACGCCGCGCTGCACGCGGGGGCCGACGGCTTCCTGCTCAAGAACAGCGAGCCCGACGAACTCGCCCAGGCCATCCGCGTCGTCGCCGACGGGCAGGCGATGCTGGCGCCCACCGTCGCCAAGCGCCTGATCAGCGCCTTCAGCGGGCTGCCCGCCGGGCTCCTGCCCGGCGGGGCGCAAAGGCCGGGCGCCGATCGGCTCGGCGCGCTCACCGACCGCGAGCTGCACGTGCTCATCCTGGTCGCGCGCGGCCTGTCCAACGCGCAGATCGCCGGCAGCCTCCAGGTCACAGAGGCCACCGTGAAAGGCCGGGTCAACCGCATCCTGACGCGTCTCGGGCTGGACAACAGGGTGCAGGCCGCGATCCTCGCGCACCGGGCCGGGCTGGTCCCGGACTAGCGAGGAGCCCCGCCCGGGGGCGGGGCCGGTCACCTCAGGCGACGGCGGTGCCCTCCAGTTCGACCATCAGGCCGGGGATCGCCAGCCGGGTCACCCCGAGCATCGTGGTGGACGGCGCCACTCCGGCGGCGCCCAGCCTCGACGCCAGCACGCCGTAGTGCTGGAAGAGCAGATCGACGTCGGTGGTGTAGACGTTGAGCCGGACGAGGTCGGCCAGGGTCATCCCGGCCTCGCCGAGCACGGCCTCCAGGTTGTCCAGGCTCGATGCCAGTTGCCCGGCCATGTCATCGGCGTGCTCGGGCTTGCCCTCGGCGCTCATCGCGGTCTGCCCGGAGCAGTACAGGGTCCGGGTCTGCCCGGAGACCAGCTCGCCCTGGTTGTACCCCAGCTCCACCGACCACGGCCACGGGTTGACCGCCGTCCGCTGCACTGCCATATCGACTCCATACGATCGCGTTGGTTGATGTCGCGGTGGCAAGCCTCCCAGCGAATCACGACATCCTTTGTCGTGTATTCCGGTAAATTTCTCGCTATGCGTGCCGACCGGTTGGTGTCGCTGGTGCTGCTGCTGCGCCAGCGCGGCCGGTTGAGCGCGACCGCGCTGGCCCGCGAGCTGGGGGTGTCCACCCGCACGGTGCTGCGCGACATCGAGGCGCTGTCCGCGGCGGGCGTCCCCGTCTACGCCGAGCGCGGCAGGCACGGCGGCTTCGCGCTGTCACCCGGCTTCCGCACCGAGCTGACCGGGCTGAACCACGACGAGGCCCTTGCCCTGCTGGCCGCCGGATCGGGGCGCGGCGAGCAGGTGTTCGGCCTCGGTCCGGCGCTCGCCTCGGCGTTGCGCAAGGTGGCCGACGCGCTGCCGGAAGGCCATCGGGCCACTGCCAGTGACGCGGCCCGGCGGTTCCTCATCGACCCGGAGACCGACCTGCTCTCCCGCAGGCCGGCCACCGAGGACGTGCCCGACGCCACGATGATCGAGGTCCGTAGCGCGGTGCTGGCCGGACGCAAGCTGCGCATCCACTACGCGGCCATGGGCCGGGCGCCGCAGTGGCGCACGGTGGACCCGATCGGCCTGGTCACCGTACGCGACCGGGCCTACCTGCTGGCCACCAGATCCGGCGAGGACCGCACCTACCGGCTGTCGCGGATGCTGGCCGCCGAGGAACTGCCCGAACCGGCGCAGCGACCGGCGGAGGTCGACCTGGACCGGCTCTGGCGCGAACGCTGCGCGCGGTTCCTGCCCGACCAGATCCCCGTGCGGGTGCGGGTGAAGCCGTCCCGGCGAGACCAACTGGCGGGCACCGCGGTGGCCGTCCGCGCCGAAGACCCCGGCACGGAATCCGACGCGGACGGCTGGCTCCGGCTGGAGGTGACCTACCAGGACGCCTGGCACGCCGAATGGGCGCTGTGGCAGCTCACCACGGACGCCGAAGCCCTGAGCCCGCAGTGGCTGCGCGACTCCCTGCGCGACCGCGCCGCCGCGATCGCCGCCCGCTACGAGGCGTCATCCTGACGGTCGCGGCCGACGCGGTGAACGGTCACATCTCCATGCCCGCGCCGTTCATCAGCGGCCGGACCTCCATGCCGGTGTAGCGGGCGTCCGGCCAGCGCGCGGCGATCTCGGTGGCCCGCTCCAGGCTCTCGCACTCGACCAGGCAGTATCCGGCCAGGTGCTCCTTGGCCTCCAGGTAGGGGCCGTCGGTGACGGCGGGCACCCCCTCGCGCACGCGTACCGTCCTGCTGGTGGACGGGTCCGCCAGCGCCTCGCCGCCGATCCACTCGCCGGTGCTCTCCAACTCGGCCATCAGCGCGCCCGCCTCGGCCATCGCCGACTCGCGTTCCTGCTCCGGCAGGGCCTCCCAGATGGCCGGGTTGTTGTAGATCATGAGCATGTACTTCACGGCTCCGCTCCTCAGCGTCGTCCTGGCGGCTTTCATCAGTAGATCGGAGACGTCCGGCCGTCCTCGACATCCGGCCGGTAAGAAACCCGGAAAGGACGATCTCCGCCGGGCGGGGGCGCGGGTCAGGCGCGGTGGATGAAGATCTCGCCGTAGGAGGTGCCCGCGCGCACCTCGACGGTCTCTTCGGAGGGCAGCGGGCCGTCCGCCGCCGAAAGGGACGTGCGCACCCCGCCGTAGGGCGCGCTCACGTCGAGCCAGGCGGCGCTGCCCGCGCGGATGCCGACCTCCAGGTCGCCGTAGCCGGTCTCCAGGGTGATCGAGCCGCGCACGGCCTCGCCGACGCGGATGCCGCCGGTCGAGGTCCGGGCATCGACCGAGGCCAGGGCCAGGCCCACCGATATGTCGCCGTAGGCGGTGCTCAACCGGCTGTCGCCGGTCACCTCGCCGACGGTGATGCCGCCGTTGGCGCTCTTGACCACGGCGGTGCCGTCGATCTTGCCGACCCTGATCGCGCCGTTGGCGGCGGTGATGTCGGTGGCCCCCTGGGTCGCCGACACGGTGATGTCGCCGTTGGCGCTGTCGGCGCGCAGCCTGCCGGTGCGGTCCAGCCAGATGTCGCCGCTGCCGGTCCTGAAGGTGGAGTCGGCCAGCCTGCCCTGGACGTGGATGTCGGCCGCCGCGTCGGCCTCGACGCGCGATCCGGCCGGCAGGTCGATGGTCACCTCGACCGAGCCGCCCCACCCGAACAGCGAGATCGTCCGGCCCCTGGCCGCCTTCACCAGCAGGTGGCCCTGGGAGAACTCGACCTTGGCCTGCTCGGCGGCCCGTACGTCGGCGTCGTTGAACGCGTCGCTGGGGCGCACCTCGACGAGGGTGTCGCCGCGGTCGCCGGCGTTGATCCGGACACTGCCGGTGCCGATCGAGATCGTGGCGGAGATCGGCTCGGGCGTGTCGAATGCTGGCACGGCGTGCCCTCCTTCATGGTCGCGGGGCCGTTCCGCCCCGGCGGGGCCGGCGTCTGGGGGTGGTCGGGGTTAACGGACCCAGCCGGTGTAGCGGTGCCCGCTCTGCTGCCGCCGGGGCTCCTCTCCCTGGACCGCGGCGGTCAGGGCCCGCACCAGCCAGGCGTTGAGCGACAGGCCCGCCCGGCCGGCGGCCTCCTCGACGCGCGTCTTCAGCTGCTCGGGGACGCGCAGCGAGACGCGTGCCGTGCCGCCTTCGTCGGCGTCGGGGACGGGCGGTGCCGGTTCGGGGGCCTGGCCGTACGGCGGCGGCGCGGAGTGCGAGGGCGGCACGGTCACCACGAAGCGCGGGTCGCGCCCGCGCAGCCGCACCTCGACCGAGCCCGGCGCGAGATCGCTGGTGATCTCGCCCGCGGCCGCGGACAGCGCTTCGAGCAGGGCGAGCCGGGCAGCCGGCTCCAGCGCCCCGGTCAGCCGCTCGGCCACGGCACGGGACTCCTCCCCACCGGTCGCGGCGGCGGCCGCCAGCTCACTGCGGAGCCGGTCGACGTACGGCATCAGATCCATGGCACCACTATGACGTCATCGTGGCGTCAACGCAACTTCCACGCGCTGCTCCACGATGGCGTCACCCCTTGCCCGCCGGGGCCGACTCGGCCGTGACGGTCGCCGAGGCGGCCTGTTCGGCCGTGCGGCGGGGGAGTGCGACCGCGGCCAGAATGGCCGGCAAGGCGCCCGCGCCGATCACGAACGCCGCGTCGCGCATGCCTCCGGCCATGGCCACGCGCAGCCCCTCACCCTGAAGCCCGCCCAGCCCCGCGTTGGCCACGGCCACCAGGACGGCGAGCCCCGCCCCCGCGCCCACCTGCAGCGCCGTGGAGGCCACCCCGGAGGCGAGCCCCTGGTCAGCCGCGGGCACGCCGGTCCCCGCGGCGATCCACATACCCTCGTAGGTCACGCCCATCCCCAGGCCGACCACCACGATCCCGGCCAGCACCGTGAGGTAGGAGCCGTCGGCGGTGAACCCGAGGCCCAGCAGGACGCCGCCGAGGGCGTTCAGCAGGATGCCG
This sequence comes from Spongiactinospora rosea, assembly GCF_003315795.1. Taxonomy (GTDB): domain Bacteria; phylum Actinomycetota; class Actinomycetes; order Streptosporangiales; family Streptosporangiaceae; genus Spongiactinospora; species Spongiactinospora rosea. The sequence goes on along the minus strand of NZ_QMEY01000015.1, from coordinate 107,515 downwards.
ATGATCAGCGTGGTCCGGGTGCCCAGCCGGTGGACGAGCCTTTCGCTGATGTAGTTGGCGAAGGTGATCATCAGTGTGGGCCCCAGGAACGCCACACCCGTCTGCAGCGCCGAGAACCCGAGCACGCCTTGGAAGTACATGGTCAGGAAGTAGGGTACGGCCTGCATGGTCAGCCCGAACACCAAGATGATCACCACCGCCGCGCGGTGCGCCCGGTTGCCGAACAACCGCAGCGGCATCAGCGGCTGCCTCCCGCGCGCCTGCAGGATGAGGAACACGGCGATCAGTACCGGCGACAGCACCGCCGCGGCGACGGCGATGGGCGTCCAGCCCGCCTCCGACCCCTGGGCGATCGCGAAGATCAGCAACGTGACACCGGCCGTGCCGGTCAGCGCGCCGGGGATGTCCACGCGCCCCGCGGCGACGCGCCCGTCGGCGGGCAGCAGCCGCAGCGCGGCGATGATGCCGATGACGGCGGGCGGCACGTTCACGTAGAAGACGGCCTCCCAGCCCAGCGCCTGGGTGAGCACGCCACCGGCCAGCGAGCCGATGCTCAGGCCGCCCGCGCCCGCCATCGCCCACACCGTCAGGGCGCGGTTGCGTTCCCTGCCCTCGGCGAAGGTGGTGTTGACCAGCGAGAGCACGGCCGGGAACAGCACCGCGCCGCCCAGGCCCTGCAGGACGCGGGCGCCGAGCAGCATCTGCGGCGTGGTGGCCAGGCCGCCGAGCACCGAGGCGACCGCGTACAGGGCCATGCCGAGCACGAACATCCGGCGGCGGCCGAGCAGGTCGGAAAGCCGCCCGCCGAGGAGCAGGAAACCGCCGTAGAAGACGGCGTAGACGCTGACCACCCACTGCAGCGAGTGGGCGGAAAAGCCGATGTCGGCCCCCAGTTCAGGCAGCGCCACATAAATGATGGTGAAGTCCAGGCTGGTCATGAGATGGCCGAGCGCCAGCAGCGCCAGGCTCCATCCCGCTCGTGGACTCATCTGCGACATCACGAACTCCGCACATGATCTCGGGTGTGCCGGTCCCGCCGTCAGGTCGTCGCGCGGGCGGGCGGGCGGCAGGTCAACGACGCGACGAGATGACGCTACGAACCAGGCATTACGGGCCGAATCCGTAACGTTTCGGAATATCAGCCCTGTTCATCGGGTTCTGCACGACGTGCTGTACGGCAGAACCGCCCAGCAAGCGGAACTCGGCAAGCTGCTGGACGCCGCCCGCGCCGGCCGGAGCGGCGTCGTCGTGCTGCGCGGCGAGGCGGGCATCGGCAAGACCGCGCTGCTGGACTGGGCGGCCGGGACCGCCTCCGGCATGCGGGTGCTGCGCGTCCAGGGCGTGGAGGCCGAGTCGGAGCTGCCCTTCGCCGGGCTGGTGCAGTTGCTGTGGCCGATCCAGCGGCACATCGGCGCGCTGCCCGCCCCGCAGGCGGGCGCGCTGCGCGCGGTACTGGGCCAGGGGCCCGCCGAGGCCGCCGACCGGTTCAGCACGGGCCTGGCCACCTTGACGCTGCTGGCCGAGCTGGCCGAGTCCGGTCCGCTGCTGTGCCTGGTGGACGACGCCCACTGGCTGGACCAGGCCAGCGCGGACGCGCTGCTGTTCGCCGCGCGGCGACTGGCCGCCGAAGGCGTGGCCATGGTGTTCGCCGCCAGGGACGAGGACGGCTTCGCCGCCGCCGGCGCGGCCGAACTGCGGCTGCCCAGGCTGGACGGGCGCGTCGCCGCGGACCTGCTGGCCGGTTGGGCCTTCGCTCCAGACCTGCGGGACCGGATCATCGCCGAGTCGGCGGGCAACCCGCTCGCGCTCGTCGAGTTCGCCGCCGGGCAGGGCGCGCACCCGGGCGACCGGCCGGAGGCCGAACGGCTGCCGGTCGCCGACCGGGTGCTCGCCGCGTTCGGCGCGCGCCTGGCCGCGCTGCCCGAGCCGGTCCGGCTGGTCACCCTGCTGGCCGCCACCGGAGGGCGGAGCACGCCGGCCGTACTGCTGCGCGCCGCCAAGCGCCTGGAGACCGGGCCGGAGGACCTGGAGCGGGCCGAACGGGCCGGGCTGCTGCGCGTCGGCGCGGACGCCGTGACCTTCCGGCACCCGCTGATCGCGACGGCCGCCTACCAGGGCGCCTCCTTCGCCGACCGGATCGCCGTGCACCGGGCGCTGGCCGAGGAGACCGACGTCCCCGACTGCCGGGCCAACCACCTGCTGGCGCTCACGACCGCCCCCGACGACCAGGTGGCGGCCGAACTCGCCGACGCCGCCGGGCGCGCCCGGCGGCGCACCGCCTACGCCTCGGCCGCCCGCCTCTACGAACGCGCCGCCGCGCTCACGCCCGCCGAGCACGTGCGGGCCGAGCGGCTGGCCGAGGCCGCCGCCGCGGCGCTGCTGGCCGGGCGTACCGAGCAGGCGGCCGATCTCGCGCTGCGCGCCGAACCGCTCTTCACCGGCCACCACGGCGGACGGGACGACCTGGCCCGGGTGCGCTCGGCCGTGGAGTTCGAGCGGGGCGAACCGGGCCGCGCCGCCGAAATCCTCATCGAGCGGGCCCGGCACGCCGAACCGGACGCCGCCGCCGAGATGCTGCGGACCGCCGCCGGTCACGCGTGGTTCTCCGGCCGCCCCGACCCGATCCGCGCCGCCGCCGCGCGGCTTCGCGAACTGGGCCGCGCCGACGCGTCCGTGCAGGGGATGGCCCACCTGCTCGACGGCGACCCCGGCCGCGGCCTGCCGCTCCTCGCCGAGCACGTGGAAAGCGCCAGGAAGACCCCTCGCGACGGGGGCGACCGGCTGCGGGCCATCTACGGCAGTGTGATCCTCGGGGACGACGAGTCCACCCTCACCCTGGCCGCCGCCGAGATCGAGGAGTACCGGACCAAGGGGCTCATCGCGCGGCTGCCACCGGTGTTGCAGGCCCAGGCGCAGGCCCAGACCCGCGTGGGCCTGCACCGGGACGCCATCGCCTCGGTCGCCGAGGCCGCCGCCATCGCCCGTGACACCGGTCTTCGCCGCAGGGCGGAAGAATTGGACGTGGTGCTCGCCTGGATCGCCGCGATCGAGGGCGATGAGGAACGCTGCCGGGGTCTGGCCCACGCCGCGACCGACTCCAGCCGCGTCGCCGCCGACTGCGCGCTCAGCCTGCTCGACCTGTCGCTGGGCCGCCCCGAGCAGGCGCTGCGCCGCCTGGCCTCGGCCTGGCGGGGGCCCGGCCGGCACGTCTCGGTGCTCATGGCATCGGCCGCCGACCACATCGAGGCCGCCGTCCGGCTGGGCCGGCCGCAGGAGGCCGAGGCGCCGCTGCGGCGCTTTCGCGCGTGGGCCGAGGGCGGCGGGATTCCCTGGGCGCTGGCGGTGGCCGCCCGCTGCGCGGCGCTGCTCGGGGAGGGGGAGGAGGCGTACCTGCGGGCGCTGGAACTGCACCGGCAGGGCGGGCGGCCGTTCGAGCGGGCCCGCACCGAACTTCTCTACGGCGAGTGGCTGCGCCGCGCCCGCCGCCGGTCGGCGGCCCGCGCGCCGCTGCGGTCGGCGCTGGCGACGTTCGAGCGACTGGGGGCCGCCCCGTGGATCGAGCGGACCCGTACCGAACTCCGGGCCGCGGGCGATGACACGCACGCCTCCCGCCCGGCCGCCGCCGTGCTGACCGACCGGCTGACCTCCCAGGAACTGCAGGTGATCCGGCTGGCCGCCGAGGGACACAGCAGCCGTGAGATCGGGGCCCGCCTGTTCCTCAGCCGCAGGACCGTCGAGTACCACCTGTACAAGGCATATCCCAAGCTCGGGGTCACCTCGCGCCGCGAACTCGCCGCCCTCGACCTGGCCGGGCGGTAGGTGGGGATCACCCGCCTAGGTCCGGTCCCGGGTGCCCGCGAGGCCGATGCCGGCCGAGCGCAGCCGCGTTTCGATCAGCGCGGTCAGCCGGGTCCAGGCCGGCTTCCGCTCCTGGCCGTGGTGGGTGAGCAGGCTGTAGCGGATCGCGCTGTCGGTGCGGGCCTGGAGCCCGGCGGGGATGGGCAGCAGTTCGGGATGGGCCAGGAAGTGGCCGGCGATGGCCGTGGCGAGTTCGTCGATGCGAGGGTCGTCCGGCTCCCAGTCGGCGGCGCGCCACATGCGTTTGATCAAGGACGTGTACCCGGGATCGTCGAGGGCGCGCTGGATCCGGTCGATGTAGTCGTCGAAGCCCTCCGGCACCAGGGCCTTGATCAGTACCAGGCCCTCCCGGGCCGTCGTCACCTCATCCGGGGTGAAGCCGAGAGCGGCGGCCCTGTCCAGGAGGGCGAGCGCGCGGCCGGGCAGCAGGGCGCGGTCGCCGGTGGCGAGCCGGTGCAGAGTCTCACGCCGCGCGATGAGGTCGTCGATCCGGTCGGTGAGGCGACGTTCGACGTCGACGAGGGCGGCGGCGAACCGGTCGGGGTCGGCGTCGAGTATCGCCCTGACCTCGGCCAGCGGTACGCCGGCGGCGGCCAGCGTCCGGATCTGGACCAGCCGCAGCAGGTCGGCCGATCCGTAGCGCCGGTAGCCCGAACCGTCGCGCCGGGGTTCGTCGATCAGCCTGTGCTGGTGGTAGTGCCGGATGGTCTTCACCGTGACGCCGGCGAACGCCGCCGCCTGGCCGATCGTGACGCCGTCCGTCATGTGCCCTGCCGACCTCGTGATCATCAGGTGCCGGCGAGCCCGCGGACCGCGTCCGCGATGGCGCGGAAGTCCTTGCGCACGATCTTGCTGTGGTTGCCGGCGACCTTCGTGCTCGTGATGTTGGGGTTGCGGGCGAGCACCGGGGTGAGGGTGGCGCGCGCGCTCTCCATTTCATCATGGCCGCCGCCGAGGTTGGCGCCCGTGGCGACCACGTACCGGACCGGGCAAGGTCAGGCCGTCCAGGATCGGGCCGAGGGCGGCGCTGATCTCGATCAGTTCGATGTTGCTCCGGGCGTGCTGCTCGGCGGACATCTTCGCGGCCATGCCCAGCCTGGACAGCAGCGGCAGCAGCGGGCGCAGCCGGCCCCACCACTGCCGGACCCGTTCCGGGGGAGCGTCGGGATAGTCGTGCGGGTAGGCGCCGTCCACGGACACCACCCCGAGTGCGTGGTCCGGGTTGCGGGCGGCCCAGTGCACCGCGACCGCCGCACCGTAGGACCAGCCGACCACGATCGGCCGGTCCACGCCCCTGGCCGCGAGGACGATGTCGATGTCGCGGACGTGCGTCCGGAACGAGGCGGCCGCGGCCGAACGCCGCGACCGGCCGCGGGCCCGCATGTCATAGGTGATGTGCCGGTACTCGCCGCCGAGGTCGGCGATGACGCGCCGCCAGTACGCCTGAGTGGCGAACTGGCCGTTGAGGTAGATCACCGGGCGGCCCGGCCCGCCGGTGTCGGTCACGGCCAGCGCGGTGTCATCGACCGGCACCATGCCGGTCCAGGGGGAGTCGAAGTAGGTCACTCGTTCAGCGTGGACCCTGACCTAAGGTCAAGGTCAAACCCCGTGCTCGCGGGAAACTCGATCGGGCGGTGAAGAAACGTTTCGATAGACTGCCCGCGCCATGACAGAACCCAAGACCCACGGCCGGCCGGGGCGCTGGCGGACCGGCGCGGAGAGCAGGCAGCGGATCCTGGCCGCCGCCCGCAAGCTGTTCCACGAGCACGGCTACGGTGGCACGACCGTGCGGGCGGTCGCCGCCGAGGCCGGGGTCGACGCGGCGATGGTGTTCTACTTCTTCGGCACCAAGCAGGGCCTGTTCGGCGCGGCCCTGGAGATGTCCGAGCACGTCCCGCCGGCCATCGAGTCGGTCTTCGCCGGTGGCCTGGACGGCATCGGCGAGCGCATGATCCGCACGGTCGTGGAGAGCATCGAGCGATCCGACCGCGCCCCGCTGCTGACGCTCACCCGCTCGGCCGCCACCCACGACGAGTCAGAAGCGCTGCTCCTGGAGTACATCGACCGGGAGTTCACCGGGCGGCTGGCGGCGATGCTCGACACGCCGGATGCCGCCGAGCGGGCGGGGATGGTGGCCGTCCAGATCCTGGGGCTGGCCGTGGCGCGGTACATCGTGCGGATCGAGCCGGTGGCCTCCGCGTCGGTCGATGAGCTGGTGACCCGGTTCGGCCCGCTCGTCCAGCACTGCCTGACCGGGACCTTCACCGGCGCCCATCGCCCGGCGTGACCGTTCCGGCCCCGTGGAGGCGGGCTCCACGCGTTCGTACACCGTGACGGCGTACGAGCGCTCCGGATGCTCACAGGGATGCTCGGCCATTTTGCGGAAACCGGGACTCTCGTCCAGGTGCCGGTAGAGGCGGCGCGCCTCCGGCCATTCGTGAACCAGCACCAATACCCCGCCCGGCGCCATGAAGGTGCGAAACCGCTCGAAGACCAGCCGCAGCCGTTCACCGCGACCGACGTAATACAGCATTTCAGCACAGACGACCAGATCGAACATGCCGCCGGGATCCTCGTTGAGAAAATCGAGTGCCGCGAATCTCGCGGACCCGGCCGCCTTCGCCGCCGCCCTGCTGATGGCGTGATCCGAGACGTCCACGCCCAGGCATTCGGCCTGCGGAAACGCACGGGCCAGCCTGCGGGTGAACGCCCCTTCGCTGCAGCCCACGTCAAGGGCCCTCCGGTAGGGGCGGTCGGGTATGTGGCGCAACGTCATCTCGTATTTGCCGATCTCGTACGGCTCGGTTTCATAGCGCCATGGATCGGGGGCCTGATGGACCCATTGGAAGAAGAGGTGGAGCAGGCGGCCCTGCGCGCGGGCGGAAAGCAGCGAAACGGCTCGGAAGAACGTCCGGTGCAGGCGGTCGTGGATGTCGGGCATGCATTTCAGCCTGCTGACATCCGGGCCTCGAATCATCGGCGACGGGCATGATCTCCGGCTGAGACCCGGCTCCTGACATCACGGCGTTTTCCGGTACTCCGGTCCCGCCGGCGAGTGGTACTTCCGGCCGAGGCGCGGCATCGGATTCAGTTGGAGAATCCGCCCTTCGGGTGGATGATCTCCAGATTGGTGCCGTCCGGGTCGTTGAAGTAGGCGACCTGGGTGCCGAGCGCCGCGTCGGGGGTGACCTCGCCTTCGGCGAAGGTGTAGTCGTCGCCGAGGAAGTCGTAACCGGCGTCCTTCATGCGCCGGTAGACCGCGTCGAAGTCGTCCACCTTGAAGCACAGGTGCATGGAACCGGGGCGGTTGGCCCTCCCGTTCGTGCGTTCACCGGCCGGTTCCTGGAACTGGATGAGGTCGATGCCGAGCCCGTCCAGGTTGATCGTGGCGTAGCGCAGTTTCGCGGTGGGCAGCCCCTGGGTCCTGCCGAACGGCGCACTGCTCATGGTCCCCTCCGCGACCGGCTCCCGCCCGGTGAGCGCCCGGTAGAACGCGATCGACGCGTCCAGGTCCGAGACCGAGATCCCGACGTGGGCGGCCCGGGTGAGGTCCATCGGAGCGCTGGAAACGGTCATCGCCGATCCCTCCCGTTCGCCGCCGCCTCCTCCGCGTCGGCGGGGGCCGGTCTCGCATGTACCCGACTGGAGTCAGTTGCCCGGCAGCGGGAGGTCATCACCCAGGGCGGGTGAACATCGGGTCAGACGCTATCGAGGGGCGCGAGCGGGCCGGGGGAGAGGCGGTTCCGGCTCGCCGGTATCTCGCTCCGGTTCCTCCAGGGGGAACAGAACCGGGCTGATCAGGTATTGGCTGCGGTCCGGTGCGGGCGGGTTGGCCAGCTTGGGCGCGATCGCCTCGCGCAGCCGACCGATCATCTCCAGCAGTTCGTCCCGGCTGAGCCAGACGGCGTGCTGGCGGTACCCGACGAGGTCGGCGGCCGGGTCGGCGCCGTCCCGGCCGAGGTAGGCGTTGAACTCGGCGATGAGGGCGGCCATGGCGACGGCGAAACCGCGCCGGTGGTCGTCGAGGGTCAGTGAGCCGGTGAGGTCGGGGCCGATCGTGGCTCGATCATGGCGAAGCCGGTAGTGGCGTTCGACGGCTCCCCTGACGCGTTGCTCGCCGGCCACCTCCAGGATCCCTCCGGCGGCGAGAAGGTCGATGTGCCGGTAGACGGTGGCCTTAGAGACGTCGGAGATGCGCTCGCACAACTGGGCGGTCGTCAGGGTGTGCCTCCCGCGCATCGCGTGCACGATACGCAGCCGTACCGGGTGTCCGAGCAATTCGAAAGGGTCCACATCCCTACGATCTCACGGTGTGCTACCTTTCGCAAAGAATGAGAAAGGTGGGGATGGGCGATGACGACAGGCGATCCCGTCGCGATCGGGCAGGCGGTGGCCCGCATGCTGAACGAACAGCGCTTCGGCGAGGTGGCGGACCTCTTCTCTGCGCCGTTGCGGGCGCAGGTGTCGGCGACTGCGCTACGCGAGGCGTGGGCCGCCGAGGTGGGCAGGACAGGGCCGGTCTCGGCCGTCGGTGATCCGGTGAGCGAGCCCGGCGGTTCAGGGCAGACCCGGGTGAGTGTGGCGATGACCGCCGAGCGCGGCGGGTTCACGGTGGTGATGTCGCTGGACGACGCCGGGCTGCTGAGCGGATTGCAGTTCGCGGCCGCGGGCTGGGAGGCCCCGCCCTACGCCCGCCCGGACGAATTCGGGGAACGGCAGATCGTGCTCGGCTCCGGGGCACTGGCCGTGCCCGGGACGCTGAGCCTGCCGCGAGGGCGCGGCCCGTGGCCTGGCGTGGTGCTGCTCAGCGGGGGAGGGCCGTTCGACCGCGACGCCACCAGCGGGCCGAACAAGCCGCTCAAGGACCTGGCGTGGGGGCTTGCCTGCCGGGGCGTGGCGGTCGTGCGGTTCGACAAGGTGACCTATGCGCATGCCGCGCAGGTGGCCGAGCTCGAAGAGTTCACCATGGCCGAGGAGTACGTACCGCACGCGGTCCAGGCGGTCCGCCTCCTGCAGAGCCTGCCGGGCGTGGACGCCGCGCGGGTCTTCGTGGCCGGGCACAGCATGGGGGGAAAGGCGGCACCGCGGGTGGCGGCGGCGGAGCCGTCGGTGGCCGGGTTGGTGATCATGGCGGGGGACGCCGAGCCGATGCATCGGGCCGCCGTGCGGGTGATCGGCCATCTGGCGTCGTTGAGCGGCGATCCCCAGATGGCGGATCTGCTGGAGACCGTGACGCGGCAGGCCGCACTGGCCGGCAGCCCGGACTTGTCCGCCGCCACCCCCGCCGCGGATCTACCGCTCGGATTGTGGCCCGGCTCCTACTGGCTGGACCTGCGCGAATACGATCCGGTGGCCACGGCGGCGGCGCTGGGCCGGCCGATGCTCATCCTCCAGGGCGGCCGGGACTACCAGGTGACCGTCCAGGACGATCTCGTACGGTGGCAGGCGGGGCTGGAGCACCGGCCGGGTGTCACGATCCGCGTCTACGACGCTGACGATCACCTGTTCTTCCCGGGCGCCGGCCCGTCCACGCCCTCCGACTACGCGCGGGCACAGCACGTCGACCCGCAGGTGGTCGCCGACGTCGCCGAGTGGCTGATGAAGCAGGGCCGAAGGGCGGGCCGGTAAGGGCCCCACTGAGGCGAATCGCTCGGGGAATCTCCGCCGTCCTCGCCAAGGCGCACGAGCCGCCCGAGGTCATCGCCGCATCCGTACGGTCCGGTCAGCCGTCGTGGAGGTGGGCGGCCTGGTCTTTCAGGGCGCTGACCATGGCCTGGGCCTGGGCGGAAGGGCGCGGGCGGGTCAGGGCGAGGGTCGCGCGGCCCGTCCAGTGGCCGTCGGTGACGGCCACGGCCCGTACGCCGGCGGGCAGCGCGGGCAGGGCCTGCTCGGGGATGACCGTGAGGCCCAGGCCGGCCGCGACGAGGCCGAGCCGGGTCGACCAGCTGCGCGCCGTGTGGGCGATCTGCGGGTCCTGCAGGGTCGGCCAGGCCCCGAACTGCGGCTCGCCCGCCGCGCCGTCCCCGGCGATCCAGCGTTCCTGGGCGAGGTCGGCCACGGTGACGTGCGCGTGCCCGGCGAACCGATGCGCCGCAGGGACGGCCACCCGCAGGCCGCCCTGCAACACCGTGGTCTGCCGCAGCTCGCTCAGGTCGTAGTCCGGCAGGCCGTGCCCGACTCCGATGACCGCCACGTCCAGCCGCCCGGTCCGCAGCCGCCTGAGCAGGGCGGGCGTCGAGGCCTCCTCCAAGATCACGGCGAGACCCGGATGGCCGGACGTCACCTGCGCCATCGCGCGCGGGACCAGCGCCATGGCGGCGGTGGGATAGGCACCGATCACGAGGCGGCCGGCGAGCCGGTCGCGCAGGCCGGCCAGTTCCAGCTCGGTGGCCGCCAGGTCGGCGAGGATCTCGGTGGCGCGCCGGACGAGCACCTGGCCCGCCGGGGTGAGCGCCACGCCGCGCGCGCCGCGCTCGAACAGCGGCGCTCCGGCCGCCGTCTCCATGGCGGCGACCTGGCGGGAGACCGCCGACTGGGTGTAGCCGAGCAGCTCGGCGGCCCGGGTGAACGATCCCGCGGTGGCGACCTGGTGCAGCACCCGCAGACCGGTGACGGTGAACTCAGCCATGGCCGGAAGCTACCATGCGAGAAGCTCATGGGAGCGATGCCGAATCATCGTTGGACCGCATGGCTCACAGCGGGCACGCTGGAGTCATGACCAAGCGATTCACCGAAGACGACCTCGTCGTACGCCTGATCCGCGCCGGTGAGCTGGAGGTGTCGGGCGAGGACCCGGCCGAGGCGGCGACGTACTTCGACACCGAGAAGTTCCGCTTTCACGGCCCGGACGGCTTCGAGTCCGGTTTCGCCGGGCTCGACGCCTACTTCGCGGCGATCCGCGCCGCGTTCGACGACCGCTCGATCCGCCGCGGCATCATCGTGGCCGACGGCGACCACATCGCCTGCCAGACCTGGATCGAGGGCACCTTCGTCCGCGAGTTCACCCACTCCCCGGCCGGGCCGCTGCCGCCCAACGGCGAACGCGTGGTGTTCGACCTGATCAACATCTTCCGCTTCGACGACCGGGGCCGCCTCGTCGAGGAGTGGGTGCGCACCGACAACCGTTCGCTGCTGCGCCAGATGGGCGCCGAAGGAAGATAGCGACTCCCAGGCACTGCAAACCTCCTATGCAATCGGATAGTCTCCTCTCCAAGTGAACAACTTCCTAGTCGCTTGGATAGGAGGCACGGCACGTGCCGGCATCAACACCCGACCCCGAAGACCTGACCGCCCGCGCGCGGATCAGGGACGCGGCCTTGCGGCAGTTCGGGGAGCGCGGCTTCGAGGGGGCGACGACCCGGGCCATCGCCGAGACCGCCGGGGTGTCCCCGGGCCTGCTGCGCCACCATTTCGGCTCCAAGGAGAAGCTGCGCGAGGCGTGCGACGAGCACCTGGTCAAGCTGATCACCCGGATCAACGAGCAGGTGGGCGCCGACCCCTCCGGCGGCGGCGTCAACTACGTCGCGGCCTCCCTGGCGGCCCTCGGCCCCTACCGGCGGTACCTGGCCCGCGCCCTGACCGAGGGCTGGGCCGAGCCGGTGTTCGACGCGATGGTGCGGATGAGCGAACAGTGGCTCGCCGGGCTCGACGAACGCCGCTCCGATCCCCCCTTCACCGGCCGCAGGGCCAGGGCGACGGTCGGCACGGCGATGGCACTGGCCGTCGGGATCCTGCACGAGCACGTCTCCCGGGGGCTCGGGGCCGACGTGTCCGGCGAGGAGGGCGCCCACCTGCTCGCCCTGACCGTGCTCGACCTGTACTCCCACCCCTGGCTCACCCCCGAAGAGGCCGCCGGCCACCGCGACGCCCTGGAAAGGTCCCGGACCGGCGCCGGGACCGCGGCACGTCCGACCGAGGAGCACTCCGATGAGTGACGCGATTTCGGTGACCGGCCTGGTCAAGGCGTTCGGCGGCACCCGCGCCCTGGACGGCCTCGACCTCGTGGTGGGCACCGGAGAGGTGCACGGCTTCCTGGGCCCGAACGGCGCGGGCAAGAGCACCACGATCCGGGTCCTGCTCGGCATGCTCCGCGCGGACGCGGGCACCGCACGCCTGCTCGGCGGCGACCCGTGGGCCGACGCCACCGAGCTGCACCGCAGGCTGGCCTACGTGCCGGGCGATGTCACCCTGTGGCCGCACCTGTCCGGCGGCGAGGTGATCGACCTGCTCGGACGGCTGCGCGGCGGGCTCGACGAGCGGCGCCGCGCCGAGCTGCTGGAGCGCTTCGACCTGGACCCCCGCAAGAAGTGCCGCACCTACTCCAAGGGCAACCGGCAGAAGGTCGCGCTGGTCGCCGCGCTGGCCTCCGACGCCGAACTGCTCATCCTCGACGAGCCGACCTCCGGCCTGGACCCCCTGATGGAGGAGGTCTTCCGTGAGACGGTACGCGAGGGCCGGCGCGGCGGTGACCGGACCGTGCTGCTGTCCAGCCACATCCTGGCCGAGGTCGAGACCCTGTGCGACCGCGTGACCATCGTCAAGGACGGGCGCACGGTCGAGAGCGGTACCCTGGGCGACCTGCGCCACCTCACCCGCACCTCCATCCAGGCCGACCTGGCCGCGCCGCCGCGGGGCCTGGCCGAACTGCCGGGCGTTCACGGCCTGCGCGCCGAGGGCGGGCGAGTGCGGTTCGACGTCGACACCGACGCCATGGACGCCGTGCTGAGGCGGCTCACCGAGGCCGGCGTACGCGGCCTGGTCAGCCGGCCGCCCACGCTGGAGGAGCTGTTCCTGCGGCACTACGACCGCGCCGGCGCGAGCGGCGGACGGCACGCGGGGGCGGCGCGATGACCGCCCTGACCGGTACCGGGCACCTGGTCCGCCTGGCCCTGCGCCGGGAACGGGCGATCGCCCCCTGGTGGATCCTGCTGATCACGGGCCTAGGCCTGACGATGGTCGCCTACGTCAACCGCAACATGGGCACCGACGCCCTGAAACTCACCTACATCGACATCATCCGCGGCAACGCCTTCCTGCGAGGGCTCGGCGGCCCATCCGTCGAACCCCGGCTGGAAGTCCTCGCCACCTGGCGCAGCGGCGGCTTCCTGTACGTCGCCTGCGCGTTCGCGGCCGTCATGTCCGTCGTCCGGCACACCCGCAGGGAGGAGGACGCGGGCCGCAGCGAGCTGGTCCGCTCGGCCGTGGTGAGCCGGCAGGCCCAGTTGACCGCCGCGGTGCTGGTGGCGGCGGGGGTCGGCCTCACCGCCGGGCTCTGCACGGCCGTGGCGCTGATCGGGATGGGGCTGGAACCGCTCGGATCGTTCGCCTACGGCGCCGCCGTCGCGGCGGCGGGCTGGGTGTTCGCCGCGATCGCCGCCGTCGCCGCCCAGCTGGCGCGCAACGCCCGTACCGCCACCGCGATCGGCCTGGCCGCGCTCGCCGCCTGCTACGTCATGCGCTACGCCGCCGACGCGAGCGGGTGGCCGTGGCCGAAGTACCTGTCGCCGATCGGGTGGGGCCATCTGGTGCGGCCCTACCAGGACGAACGGTGGTGGATGCTCGGGGTATCGATCGCGGCCGGGGCCACCCTGCTCGCCGTCGCCTACCGGCTGCTCGCCCGCCGCGACCTCGGGGCCGGGCTGTTCCCCGAACGCCTCGGGCGCGCCCGGGCCCCGAGGCTGCGCGGCCCGATCAGCCTGGCCTGGCGGCTGCACCGGAGCCTGCTGGTGAAATGGGCGGCCGGGGTCGCGTTCTTCGCCGCGGCGGCGGCCGGGCTGAGCCCGCTGGCCCGGGACCTGCTGGCGCGGCCGAGCATCGTGGTGGACAACATCCGCAGCCTCCTCGGCATGTCGGCGACGCTCGGCGCGTACTCCTGGTACCTGATCCTGATCCTCGCCTACGCCGTCGCCCTCTACCCGGTGCTGATGACGCTGCGAATGCGCGCGGAGGAGACCTCGGGCCGCGCGGAGGCCGTCCAGGCCACCCCGATGACCCGGCTGCGGTGGGCGGCCGGGCATCTGGTGGTGACCGGGCTCGGCACGGCCGCGCTGATGGCCGTGGCCGGGCTGGTGTTCGGCACGCTGTACTCCCTGCTGGCCGGCGACCTCGCCACCGACCTGCCCCGCTTCTTCGCGGGGGCGCTGGGCACCGTACCGGCCGCGTGGTGCGTGGGGGCGGTGTGCGTGCTCGCGTACGGCCTGCTGCCCCGGGCGAGCGTGGCGATCTCCTGGACGGCCTGGGTCCTGACCGCCGCGCTCGGGCAGGTCGCCGGGCCCCTGTACGGGCAGTGGGGCGGCAGCCCGCTGGAGCCGTTCCACTATGTGCCGAACATCTTCACCGCGGCCCCGGTGGACGTCCTGCCGATCGTGGCCCTGCTCGCCGTCACGGCGGCGCTGCTCGGCGGCGGCCTGCTGGCCCTGCGCCACCGCGACTTCCACTGACGCTCACGCGCCGGCAGGGACCAGCCGGTCCAGCGCGACCGACGGGTCGGCGAGCGCGGCGCGGTCGATCGGGGCGGCGGCCAGGACGAGCGCCTTGAGCTGGTCGCCCTGGTCCCAGATGTTGACGTTCATCGCCGCGATCACCTTGTCGTCCCGCAGCCAGAAGGCCAGGAACGCCCGCTCGGCCACGTCGCCGCGGATGACGACGTCGTGGGCGGTACCGGGCGGTACGTGGCCGATGTACTCCATGCCCAGGTCGTACTGGTCGGTATAGAAGTAGGGGAGTTCGTCGTAGGCGACCTGGCGGCCGAGCATCGCGCGGGCGGCCACGGCGGGCTGGTTGAGCGCGTTCGCCCAGTGCTCGACACGGATGTGCCCGCCCAGACGGGGGTGGTAGGCGTTGGCGACGTCGCCGGCGGCGAAGATGTCCGGATCGCTGGTACGCAGGTCGGCCGTGGTCTTGACGCCGTTGTCGATCGTCAGCCCCGCGGCGGCGGCCAGTTCGGTGTCCGGTACGGCGCCGATGCCGGCCACCACCGTGTCCGCCTCGATGTGGGCGCCGTCGGCCAGCCGCACGCCGGTCTCGGTGACCGCGGCGAGGACGGCGCCGAGCCGCAGGTCCACCCCGTGATCGCGGTGCAGCCCGGCGAAGACGGCGCCGATCTCGGGGCCGAGGGCGCCGAGCAGCGGCTGCCGCTCCCGCTCCACCACGGTGACCTCGACCCCGGCCGCGCGAGCCGCGGCGGCGACCTCCAGGCCGATCCACCCGGCGCCGATGACGACGATCTTGCCGACGGCGGACAGCGTGGCGCGCAGCCGGTCGCACTCCTCGACGGTACGCAGGTACAGCACATTGCCACGGTCGTGGCCGGGGACGGTCAGGTGGCGCGGGACGGCCCCGGTGGCCAGCAGGAGCTTGTCGTAGCGGAGCCGTTCACCGCCGGACAGCGTCACCTGATGCGCGGCCGGGTCGACGCCGGTGACCGTCACGCCGGGGCGCAGGTCGATGGCGTGGTCGCGGTACCAGTCCGCGTCGTGCACGAAGATCTTCTGCCGTTCGTCGCCGCCCTGCAGGTGGCCCTTGGACAGCGGGGGCCGCTCGTAGGGCAGGTGCGGTTCGCGGCCGACGAGGACGATCGCGCCGTCGAACCCTTCCGCACGCAGGGCCTCTGCGGCCTTGGCGGCGGCCAGGCCGCCTCCGGCGATCACGAATGTGGCTGGTCGCGGCATCGTCTTTCTCCTGTCTGCTCGTTCGGCGAGGCGTCGATGGTCGGTGCGGGCGGCTAGGCGTTGACCCCGGACAGCGCGAAGAACTCCTGCCGGGAGCGCGCGTCGTCGCGCAGCACCCCCTGCAGGGCGGAGGTCACCGTGCGGGACCCGCGTACGCGTACGCCGCGCATCGACATGCACAGGTGCTCGGCCTCGATCACCACGCCGACGCCCTTGGGCGCCAGGTGCTGCTGCAGCCAGTCGGCCACCTGCTTGGTCAGCCGCTCCTGCACCTGCAGATCCCGGGCGAACAGCTCGACGACGCGGGCGAGTTTCGACAGCCCGAGGATGCGGTCGCCGGGCAGGTAGCCCACGTGCGCCACGCCCTGGAACGGCAGCAGGTGGTGCTCGCACAGCGACTGCACCGGGATGTCGCGGGCCAGCACCAGCTCGTCGTACCCCTCCTCGTTGGGGAAGGTCGTCAGGTTGAACTCGCGCGGTGCCAGCAGCTCGGCGTAGGCGTGCGCGACCCGCCGCGGCGTGTCCGCCAGGTGCTCGGAGTGCGCGTCCCGGCCCAGCGCGGTCAGCAGGTCGGCCACCGCCCGCTGCGCGGCCTCCAGATCCACGCCGTCACCCCGGCGGACCACGCGCAGGCGCGGCTGCTGGTGGTCGGCGGGCACGGCGCCCGGATCAGCCGGATCGACGGCCGGCCGCGCCACGGTCTCGCTCATGCCGCCCGCCCGCGATCGTCGGATGCGCCCCGCATCATGTGACCCCTTCTTCTATCAACGAGTTTCGTTAACATTAGAAGGGGCCCAGGGATTTGGTCAACAGGAGTGGGTTTTAGAATGGGCGAGGACAATGGTGCATGGCCGGCACGCATCTCCGCCATCGCGGCGCTGGACGAGCCGACCCGGCGCCGCCTGTACGAGTTCGTGGTGCGACAGCCCGAACCGGTGAGCCGCGACCAGGCCGCCGACGCCGTGCGGGCACCGCGCAACACCGTCTCCTTCCACCTGGACAAACTGGTGGCCGAAGGACTGCTCGAAGCCGTCTACCAGCGCCGCACCGGCCGTACCGGACCCGGCGCCGGCCGGCCGTCCAAGCTGTACCGCCGCGCCCCCGGGCAGATCGCCGTCTCCCTGCCGGACCGGCGCTACGAGACCGCCGCCCACCTGCTCGCCGACGCCCTGGAGGAGGCGCAGACCTCCGGGGAGCCACCGCGCGCCGTACTGGATCGCCGCGCCCGCGAACTGGGCCGCGACCTCGGCCGCGCCGCCGCTCCCGGGCCCGATGCCGGGGTCATGCAGGCCCTGGAAGCCCTCGGCTTCGAGCCCCGCGCCATCGGCGACACCATCGCGCTGGCCAACTGCCCCTTCCACAGCCTGGCCCTGCGGCACACCGAACTGGTCTGCGGCATGAACCTGGGCCTCCTCACCGGCGTTCTCGAAGGTCTCACCGAAACGGATGTCACCGCCCGCCTGGAACCCGACCCCGGCCTCTGCTGCGTCCGCCTCCACCCGGCCGGCCGGCCGGTCCGCTGAGGCCGAGATAAGCGTTGGCGCCGGGGTGATCGGCTGGGTTAGCGTTTCCCGGTGTCCGGCGGAGCGACGGGCTCCGCGACTTCGCGGATGGGGGATACGAGATGGCCATCGGGCTCGACGCGCTCTGCTTCGATGCGAAGGACCCATCCCGTCTCGCGCGCTTCTGGGCCGGAGTCCTGGACCGGGAGCCGACAGAGGACCCCCGTGACGGCATCGCGCTCCTGCCCGGCGATGAGACCGGCTTCCGGCTCCGATATGCGCAGAGCCGGGAAGAGAAGACCGTCCAGAACCGGATGCATTTCGATCTGACCAGCACCTCCCTTGAGGACCAGCGGCAGACCGTGGCCAGGGCGCTCGAACTCGGCGCGCGGCACATCGACGTCGGGCAGCGTCCCGAAGAGGGGCACGTGGTGCTCGCCGACCCCGAAGGCAACGAGTTCTGCGTCATCGGGCCGGGCAACAAATTCCTCGCCGGCTGCGGGTTCATCGGGGCGCTCGCGTGCGACGGCTCCCAGCAGGTCGGATACTTCTGGAGCGAGGCCCTGGGCTGGCCATTGGTCTGGGACCAGGACGAGGAGACCGCGATCCAGTCGCCGCTCGGCGGCCCGAAGGTCACCTGGGGCGGCCCGCCGCTGATGCCACGAGCAGGAAGAGAACGGCTGCACTTCGACCTCGCCCCGGCCGCACAGAGCGATCCGCAGGCGGAGATCGACCGGCTGGTCTCCCTGGGCGCGACACGGATCGGCGGCGACCGGCACGGGGACGGCCGGGTGCTGATGGCCGACCCCGACGGCAACGATTTCTGTGTGCTGACCTCTCGCTGAGAGGGCAGGCGCGGCTTGTTCGATTGTGGCGCCGTCCGGCGGACGTATAGCGTGCGCTCCAGCATCATCTGATCCGTCGTGGGGACTTCTCGCGTGACACCGCCTGCTTATTTGGAATCTGGACGATCTACCTTTGTCGTCCATGGTGGAGATCATCTGGGACAAGTTCCCCCTGGTCGCCGGGCAGGAGCAAGCACGGCGATGGCTGCAGTTCACGGCCAACATCGGACGCGCACCGAACACGGTCACGGCGTACGGCCGGGCCCTTGAGGATCATCTGCGGTTCTGCGCCTTGGTCGGTGCCGATCCGCTGACGATACGGGCCGACGTGATCGCCGCATGGATCGGCGACTTGCACGAACGGCCGAACCCTCGTACCGCCAAGCTCGTGCACCTCGATTCGGGTACGGGATTGGCCAACGCCACGATTCAGCAGTACGTGATCGCGGCCCGATCGTTTTACGAGTTCCTCGTCGAAGACGGGCTGCGCGAGCGCAACCCAGTGCGCCGCGGCCAGTCCGGACGGCGGGGCCGTCGCCCCCGGCAAGGCCTAGTGCGCCGGGTGGAGAAGGCGCCGTGGATCCCCAATGAGTGGGATTGGCAGAAGGTCCTCCAGGCCACCGGCACCGAGCCGCTACGCAACCGGCTCATGCTCGCTCTGGCCTACGACGGCGCGCTGCGCCGTGAGGAACTCGTCCACCTGGAGATTGGCGACTTCGAGCCCGCCTACTGCCTGGTCCACCTGCGGGCGGAGACCACCAAATCCAAGCACGCCCGGGAGGTCAGTTTCGGCACCACCACCTCCCGGCTGTTCATGGCCTACCTGGCCGAGCGTCGCCAGTTGGTCGGCCGTATGGCCGGGCGGCTGCTGATCAGCGTGTCGCGACGCAACCATGGCGCACCGCTGGGGCGGCGAGCTGGTCGAAGATCGTGTCGGGCATCGCCGAGCGGGCCGGTGTCCCGCGCCTGTCCACGCACACCTTCCGGAATCTGCGGTTGACCGATCTGGCGCGGGCGGAGTGGACGATCGATCAGATCGCTCAGTACGCCGGCCACAAAGACCTGTCCACGACGCTTCGTTACATCCATCTCAGTGGTCGTGAACTGGCCGCCAAGCTGCACCGGGCCACCGCTGCGATCCAGGCCGACCGGGAGCGTCTACTGGCAACCCTGGTGGAGGAGCGATGAACGCCATCAGCTCCGCCGACGACCGCCAGGAGCCGTTGCCGCTCGCGACGCTGTGCCAGAACGTGCGCGGCCAGAATCCCGCGCTCACTCCTGCCGAGCGCGCCGTTCTGTCTCACATCAGCGACTTCGCGCACATCAGCGTCCAGTTCGCCAACCGGGATACGCTCAGCCGACTCATCGAGCCCATCGAACACGTCGTCACCGCCGCGTGGGCGCCTGCCAAGACAACGGCCGCCCGCAACATCCTGCTCGGCGAGATGCACCGCCGAGGCAGCGCCTATTGGTCCTGGGATGAAGCCATCTGGGTCGCGCTGGCCGACGGGGACCGGGTCACTAATAGGAGGTGTCGGTTCCAGCTGGCCGCCTTGGGCTACCTGTTCGGCGGTCACCACCGGCTACATCACCACGCCGGCATCGTTCAGGTCCGCAAACTCGCCGACATGGTGTTCGGGCCCGCCGCCGTGGACCCTGCCCTAGAAGAGATCCGTTCGACCCTGACCGCCTGGCAGGCGAGCGAGAGTCTCATGTCGTGGCAGGTCACCAACGCGACAATTGATCTGCTGCTCAGCTGCGGCAGTCCGCGACTGGAGCACATCGGCGAGGAACAACTGCACGCTCTGGTCGAGGACTACCGCGCCGACCGCCCCTCGCGCAGGCAAGGGCTGTTCAAGGTCTCCCGCGTGCTGGCGGACAAGGGAATCGTCGCGGCGCCGCTGACGAGTAACGGACACCACCGCGGACCCAAACCGGAGACCCTGGCCAGCGTCCCACCCGAATGGCTGGAGTGGGCGCAACGCTGGCGCAAGCTGGCCACCTGCGAACCGGGCACGCTGCGGACGATGTTCTCTGTCATTCTCATCGCTGGACGGTGGGCCGCCGAGAAACACCCCGAATCGATCGCACCGGATGCGTGGACCAGGGACATGGCGGCCGAGTACGTCGCCGATACCCTGCAGGCCACCGTCGGGCAGTGGGCCGGGCACAACCGCAACCAGGTCCGTTTTGGCGAGCAGATCAGCGCCAGCGGCATGGCCAACCGCATCGACAGCCTCCGGAGCTTCTTCTGCGACCTGATCGAGTGGGAGTGGATCAAGCCCAAGTTCGACCCGCGCCGGGTGCTCAGCCTGCCACTGTCGCGGCGGGCCCAACTCGGCCCCAACCCGCGGATCATCGACGACGTCGTGTGGGCCAAGCTGATGGCCGCCGGACTGACCCTGAACACCGAGGACATCACGCCGTATGGCACCCCGGCGGCCAAGGCGGCCGGCTGGCAGGCCAACTACTACCCGATCGAGATGCTGCGCGCTCTGGTCGGAGTGTGGCTGTTCGGCGGCTGCCGCATCGACGAGATCCGCCGACTCGAACTCGACTGCATCATCTGGGATGAAGGCCAAGACCAGCGAACCGGCGAGACATACCCGATCTGCCTGTTACGCGTCCCGCAGAACAAGACCTCCGGACCGTTCAACAAGCCTGTCGATCCCGTCGTCGGCCAGCTCATTGAGGCGTGGAAGCTCGTCCGCCCACCCCAGCCCGACATCGAGGACCGCAAGACCCGGCGACGCCGCCAGCACCTGTTCACCTACCGCGCTCAGCTGATCGGCTCTTCGTACCTCAACGAAAAGATCATTCCCGCGCTGTGCCGCAAGGCCGGAATCCCGGAACAAGACTCCCGGGGCGCCCTCACCAGCCACCGGGCGCGAACCACCATCGCCACCCAACTGCTCAACGCCCGCGAACCGCTATCCCTCGCTGATCTGCAGCAATGGCTCGGCCATAAGAACCCCGCCAGCACCCGCCACTACGCCGCGATCCTGCAACGCACCCTGGCCGCCGCCTACAAGAAGGCTGGCTACTTCGCCCGCAACGTCCGAACCATCGAGGTCCTCATCGACCGCGAGAGCATTCTCACTGGTGCTGCGGCCGACGGGGGTCAGCCGTGGAAGTACTACGACCTGGGCGAGGGCTACTGCACTTATGACTTGCCCGCACCGGCTCGCCTGTGCACGCTGCCCGTTCTACCTGCCCAAGCAGTCCCACTGAAGGCAACTCCTCGCGGTCAAGGACGGCATCCAGCAGATGCTGGAACAACTCGACCTCACCGACGACGAGCGCCAGGCTCTCGAAGGCGACCGCGACTCCGTCGCCGCGCTCGCCGAACGCCTCACCGATGTACCCACTCCAGCTGGGCCTACACCCAACGAGCTCGGTGCTCAACCGGCGTTCATCCCGCTGACGGTCCTGCGCGACAGCCTCCCCGGAGGGGGAACATGATGCTTGCCGTTCACCCTCTCCTCGCCCAGCACGCACCGGTAGACCATCGACTCGCGTTGTGGAAGCCGGGCACGCTCATACAGCAGATTCGTCGCCTCTCTCGGCGGCGGATCGCGTGCTACCGTTCCGCAACGCGACGACGGCCTCGACTTCTACGGTGAGCTCCGGGGAGGCAAGCGCGGAGACGACGGCGAGAGAGTGCGCCGGGACGTCGCCATCGGGATACCAATCCGCGAAGACCTCCTCCCGGGCGGCGTAGAAGCCGGGCAGGTGGTCGGTGCCGGCCACGAAGGTCAACAGTTTGACCAGATCGCGCGGTGTCGCCCCCAGTTCCTCGAATGCGGCCTGCAGGTTGGCGAACACCTGGCGAGTCTGGGACAGTGCATCCGGGCCTGCGAGCGAGCCGTCCCGGAGATTCCCCACCTGCCCTGATACGAAAACCAGCGTGTAGCCCTCGGGCACCTCGGCCAGATGGCTGTATCGGCCGACAGGTGCGGGCATGGCCACCGGAGTCCAGCGCCTTGACAACATGATCACCTCATCTGATGACGTACGGTACTTGCACGGAGGGGTAACGCTTCATGTCCAGACCGCGCCCGGACAGAGTTCGCGTGCTCCGTCCTCGGTGATGAAGACGGGGCCGCCGATCATCGCGGTCTCCCCGCCAGGACGACGCACTGCTACGTGGACGGCGACTACGGCACCCGCGGTGACGGTCCGGCCTGTGCCGTAGAGCAGGCGTGGATGCTCGGGGGTGTCGCAGCCCAGGCCGTGGCCGAAGTCGTATTCCTTGCATGCTAGTAGCCCATGTTCGGCCAAGATGGTGTCGCCGGCCGTGACGACCGCGTCCACGGTGTTGCCGGGGCTCAGCGCGTCGATCAGCGCCGTCCGTGCCGCCCGGCACGCGGCGATTGCCCGGTGATCCGCAGGGCGTGACGGGGCGGGGGGAAGGGTGGTGTTGACGTGCATGAACGCACCCGCGGCGTACAGGCTGACCTCCAGGCCGACCGACTGGCCTGGAGCCACCACGGCGCCGGTCGCCTCGGTGATCACCGCGCCGTCTCCGATGCCGACCAGGCACAGGCAGCGCAGCGCCCCTGCGGCGCGGGCCGCCGCCTCGACCCGTGCGGCGATCTCGTAGTCGCTTATGCCGGGAACTGCCACGTCTCCTGCGGCGCGTAGCGCCAGGTCGCCGATGTGTGCGGCATGTGTGAGGAGCTCGCGTTCGGGACCGGTCTTGAGCTCGCGTGTTTCTGTGGCCCACGCGACTAGGTCGACAGGGTCGATGTTCCGGCTCCTCAGCCCTTCGAGCAGGGCGGGGGTTCTCTCGTCGATGACGAGGTCGCCGGCCAGCAGGCCGATCCTTTCGACGTCGGCCGGGATCAGGTCGAGCGGCGAGGACATGGGGACCGTGTGCAGCCCGCTGTGGTGGGCGCGCTCCACCTCGAAGGGGAATTCCACGCCCAGCACGGGCTCAGCTGCGGTGGGCATCCACAGTGCCGCGCTGTTGGAGATGAATCCTGGCGCGTATCCGGTCAGCCACGTGACGGCCGACCGTCGGCGGGAGTACACCAGGGCTCCAGGCAAGCCCAGTCGGGCGAGGTGGTCGCGCAGGTGGGCGCGCCGGGTGGCCGCCGCCATGGCGATGGTGTCTTTGAGGGATTCGGTGGGAGCAGGGAACCTCATCACAGTGTGGATTCACCTCGCAGGGCGCTCGCGGCCCTCTCGACATCGGAGTTGTTGTTGAAGTAGTGGAAGCCGACTCGGAGTCGGTCGCCGAGCAAGGTCGCCCGTACACCGTCTCGTGCCAGTTGGGCGCTGACCGCGGCTGGATCGGTCACGCGCACCACGGCGATGTGGCTCTGGCCGCTGCCGACGGCGGCGCCGATGTCGATCGCGCGGGCGCGAAAGTCGGTGGCGAGCTGTATACAGTGCCGTTCGACCTGCTCGGCGTCGAGGTCGAGCAGGAGGTCGAGCGCGGGCAGGGCGCCGATCCAGGACAGCCAGGACGGCGAGGTGTCACAGCGGGCGGCGCCGCGGGCGGGGACGAACGGTCCGCCGAAGTATCGATGTGGTGGGTCGGTCGACTTCCAGCTCGGCAGCAGGGGGATGAGTTCCTCGGTCAGCTCCGGCGTGGTCGCCAGCCAGGCGGTGCCGCGGGGGCACAGCATCCATTTGTAGCCGTGTACTGCGAGGTAGTCGGGGCGTATCTTGCCCATGTCGAGATGGAGGGCACCAAGTGACTGGGTCGCATCGACGAACAGGCGGGCGCCCACATCGTTCGTGGCCTGGCGCAGCGCCATGAGGTCGGCTCGGTGGCCGTCGATCGACAGCACATCGCTGATGGCGAGCAGGACGGTGCGCGTGTCGAGAGAGGCCACGATGTCCTCGGTTCGGGTGTGGCCGTCCCGGGCCGGTATCAGGACTATCTCGTGGCCGGTCCGCTCCAACTGCTGCCAGGGAAAGAGGTTGCTGCGGAACTCTTGGGCGGGCACGATGATCCGGCCGGGCGGCAGTGACTTGGCCACGGTCGCGGCTGCTTCGGCGACTGAGCCCATGAGGGCGATCTGCTCCTCGGGGATGCCCAGCAGCCGGGCGATGGAGCTTTTGCTCGCGGCGGGTGCGCGGTCCCACTCCGTCCAGTCGAACTCCCCGTACAGCCACGCGTCCATGGCGGACTGCAGCGCTCGCACGACACCGAGCGCTGCCGGCGGGCTGGCTGGTGTGTCCAGCCAGACATGGCGCTGCAACGCGGGAAAGTGTGCGCGAAACTGCTCCGAGGTGAGCATGTGATCCTTCTTGTCTGGATGATGGCTGCGACACCTGTCAGGTGCTTCGCAGCATGACCCTTTTGTGGGCACCAGCCCCAGTTGGTGGCGAGTCTTTTCGCTATAGTCGAAAAATCGGATCGACAGTCCTAAGGTGTACCTGGCCTGCGGCTTAGCGTGTGACCATAGGGGCCGACCATGGTGGCGGCCCTTCCCATAGAGGGCACACCTGGCGGCGCCCTCTATGGGCCGGCCTTCTCTGGGAGCGCATTCATGACCGACCCAGTCGTATCGAGTACAGCCACCGAGGACGACGAGAATGGCGTCCTGCAGACCTTGGTACGTGGACTCGATGTGTTGCAGGCGGTCGCGGATATGCGCGGCGGGGCCACGGCCAAGAGCCTCAGTCGGCACCTCGACCTCAGTCTGGGCCGCTGCTACCACATCTTGAGGACGCTTAAGACGGCGGGTTACATCGTACGGCTGCCTGGTGGAAGAGTTGACATCGGTGCGCAGGGCGCCTCGCTGGGACGGCAGTTGCGTGCGCGGTTCGAGCCACTGCCCGAGCTGTTCGCAGTCCTGTCACGGCTGCACAGCCGGACGCGGGAAACCTCCTATGTCAGTGGGTGGCACCATGGCGTCATCACACTCTTGCAGTTCATCACCGGCGAGCAGGCGCTCAGCGTGCGCGGGCTCGACGTGGGCTACACCGGCGACATGCACGCTCGGGCCTCCTGCAAAGCGGTGCTCGCCCATCTGCCGCATGAGCAGATCGACATCATGTTTCGCGGGGTCGAACTCCGACGGCTGACCACCCACACCCACTGCGACGCCGACAGCTTGACGGTGGAGCTGAGTAATGTCCGCCGGCAGGGCTACGCCCTCGACTTGGAGGAGTTCAGCGACGGCATCTGCTGCGCGTCGGCCGCTTACTTCGATCACGACGGCGCTCCCGCCGGCTCATACACAGTCTCGGTGCCCGTGACGAGGTTCAGGAGCTCGCAGCGTGAACTGGTCGCCGCGGTGCAGGAGGCCGCCGCGATCGCGACGAACCTCCTGCGCACTCATCGCCTCACGGTGCCTTGCCGGGACTGACTCGCTCGCCGGCCGTGCCGGACGACTTCGGCTGGAGGAAACCGGCGCTCTCTCCGCCGTCTACCGGGATCGCCACGCCGTTCACGTAGCTCGCCTCGTCGCCGAGCAGCCAGGCGATCACGTTGGCGACCTCTTCGGGCCGGCCGAGCCGGCCTGCGGGGATCTGCGCTGTCACGGCTGCGCGCAGGTCGGCGTCGGCCTGCACTCTGGCCATCATCCTCGTGGCGATCTGCCCCGGGCAGACGGCATTGAAGCGGATGACGTGGCCGAGTTCCAGGGCGAGCGACCTGGTCAAAGCGATGATCGCGGCCTTGGTGGCACTGTAGACGGACAGATCCTCCGCGCCGACGAGGCCGGCCACGGAGGCCACGCTCACCACAGCACCGTGTCCGGCGCTCAGCCCCTCCAGACAGGCCTGGGTGAAGGAGAAGAAGCTGCGGAGATTGACATCGTGGAGTCGCTGCCACGTCGCCTCGTCGCAGTCGGCGAAGCGGACGCGGGCGGTCTGGCCCGCGTTGTTCACCAAAGCATGGAGCCGCCCCTGGCCGATCTCCAGGGCTCTGTCGACGACCCGCTGGACATCCGTGGGCGATCGCACGTCGCAGGGCACGAACTCGGCACCCGCCACTTTCGCGGTCACCTGGGGCCCGGCATCGGCATCAACGTCGGCCACGACGACGCGGAAGCCGTCACCGGAGAGCCGTTGTGCGCAGGCCAGACCGATGCCGTTGGCGCCGCCGGTGACGACGGCCACCCGTGCACGGCCGTCCATCAGTCGTTCCCGGGCTTCAACACCGACAGCAGCCGGTCGGCCACCAGGTCAGCGCCGGGGATCGCGGCCCTCTGCAGCCCAGGCGCGGCGGGGATCCGCAGGTCATCGGTCGCGACACGCAGCGGCGGCGCCGACAGCGGGACGCCACGCTCGACGACGCGGGCGACGATCTCCGCGCCGAACCCGCCGGTGAGATTCGCCTCGTGGACCACGGCCAGCCGGCCGGTACGGGAGACGCTCTCACATACGGTGTCGATGTCGAAGGGATTGAGCCAGCGGGCGTCGATCACCTCGATGTCGATGCCGTCGTCTTCCAGGGCATGGGCGGCCTCCAGAACGGTGTGCAGCATAGGCCCCCAGGTCACTACGGAGATGTCGGAGCCCGGGCGGACGATGCGCGCGCCGCCGATCGGCGACCGGGGTGCGTCGAGGTCCACCGTGTCCTTCAGCGAGTGATAGAGCGCCCGGCTCTCGATGACGACGACGGGATCGTCGCACTCGATCGCGGCCAGTAGCAGGTCGTGGGCGTCCTGCGGGGTGGCGGGCAGGCATACCCGCAGGCCCGGGATGTGCGCGATCAACGCCTCCACGCACTGGGAGTGCTGGGCGCAGGAGCCGGGGGTCGCGCCTTGTTGGGTGCGGATGGTCATCGGCGCCTTCAGGCGGCCGCGGGAGACGTAACGGACATTGGCCGCCTGGTTGATCAACTGGTCGAACGCGACGAAAGCGAAGTCCGCCCACATGATCTCGACGATGGGACGCAGTCCCATCATGGCGGCGCCCACGGCTCCGCCAAGGATGGCGGACTCGGAAATCGGTGTGTCGAAAACCCGGTCGCCGAACTCCCGGCGCAGGCGGCGGGTCACTCCGTGGACGCCTCCTGGGAGGGCGACGTCCTCGCCGAACAGCAGGATTTTGGGGTCTTCTGCCAGAGCGCGACGCAGTGCGGCGTTGATGGCCTGGGCATAGGTGATCTCACCCATAGAGGTGCTCCTTCACAGCGGTGGGGTCGGCCGGCGGCGCCGCCAGGGCCGCGGTCGCGGCCGCGGCGATCTCGGCGCGGACTCGGGTCTCGATCCCGGCGAGTTCGTGTTCAGGGACGCCGTCGGCGCGCAGGGCCGCGGACAGGACGATGATCGGCTCCTTGGTCCTGGCTTGCTCCACCTCATCGTGTGGCCGGTAAACCTGTGCGTCTCCGATGTAGTGGCCGACCAGGCGCTGGGTGAGAGCCTCGATGAGTACCGGCCCTTGGCCGACCCTGCAGGTGGCGACCGCCTCGGAGATGGTCTCTCGGACGGTGTTGACGTCGTTGCCGTCGATTCGCGATGCCCGCATGCCGTATGCGGCGGCCCGTGAGGCGAGGTCGTCGCGGCGGACCATCGCGGCGATCGGCGTGAGCTCGGAATAGCGGTTGTTCTCGACCAGGAAGACGACGGGCAGGTCGAAGGCGCTGGCCATGTTCATGGCCTCGTGAACCGCGCCCTGGTTCATCGCTCCATCACCGAACACGGTGAGCGCGACGCGTCCGGAGTCGTCGTATCTGGCAGCCAGCGCGGCGCCCATTGCGATGGGGGCGCCCGCTCCCACGATCGAGTTCTCGCCGTAGAACCCGTGATCCGGATCTGACAGGTACGCTGAGCCGGCCCGGCCGCCGTTGGTGCCGGTCTCCCGGCCCAGGAGTTCGGCGAACAGTGCTACCGGGTCGGTGCCGCAGGCCAGCGCCCAGCCGTGGCCGCGGTAGGTGGCGAACACGGCGTCGCGGGTCAGGTCGAGCGCCGCACAGGCGCCGACCGGTATGGCCTCCTGGCCGATGCACAGATGGACGGAACCGACGATCTGCTCCTCGATCCGCATCCGGGTGACTTCTTCTTCGAAGCATCGGATCCGCCACAGGTTCGTCAGATCGGCCAGTGCTGCTTCGTTAGGGAGAGAGGACACGTCGTCCGCCTTTCTTGGGTTGTCCAACGGTGCGGTCGCAGCCACACCCAGGCCGCCGAAACGGGATGCCTTGTGCGGAGGCCGCCAGGAGCGAGCCGTCGTCGCTCATGACGCGGACTCGACGAGCGCATCGCCGGGCAGGCCGACCACCGGCACGCTCTGCGCGGGCACGATCACCCCGTCGCCGACTCGCCAGCACAGCGTCACCCGGTCACCAGGGATGGCGGAGGACTCCGCTCCGGCCGGTTCGCGGGCGCTTCCCGTCGTACCCGCGTCGGTCCGGAATGCCACTTTGCGGTACGAACCCTGGTAAACGATGTGAGTGACGGTGGCGGTCATCGCGTTGACGTCGTGCTCGACGGCGACGTCCCCGACTGTCAGACGGATCCGTTCCGGGCGCACCACGACGACGCCGGCCGTGCCTACGAGCCCCGCGCTGCCGCCATCCGTCAGCACCTCGAATCCTTCACCGACGAGGGACACGCGTCCGCGCCGTTCGGTGATCATCCCGTGGAACACGTTGGACTCCCCCAGGAACTCCGCGGCGAACAGAGAAGCAGGGCGTGCGTACAGTTCCTGCGCGGTGCCGACCTGCTCGATCCGGCCGCGGTCGAAGACCGCGATGCGGTCGGACAGGGCAAGCGCCTCCTCCTGGTCATGGGTGACGAAAACGAAAGTGATCCCCAGCTCGCGGTGCATACGGGCGATCTCGCCCTGTAGTTGCTCCCGCAGCTTCTTGTCCAGCGCGCCAAGCGGCTCATCCATGAGCAGCACGTGGGGTTCGAAGACGACGGCGCGGGCCAGGGCCACCCGCTGCGCCTGGCCACCCGAGATCTGACCGGGCAACCTGTCGCGCAGGTGTGCCAAACCGACAAGATCGAGCACGTCGTCCACGCGCCGCTGGATGTCGCGCTTGCGCATCTTGCGCTGCTGGAGGGGAAAGGCGACGTTCTGTGCGATCGTCATGTGCGGGAACAGCGCATAGTGCTGAAAGACCATGCCGAGGCCGCGCTTGTACGGCGGCAGGGACGCCACGCTCACGCCGTCGATGAGGATGTCCCCGGCGGTGAGCTGTTCGAACCCGGCGATCATGTTGAGCGTGGTCGACTTGCCCGAACCACTGGGGCCGAGCAGCGTGATGAACTCACCGGCGGCGATCTCCAGGCAGACATCGTTCACTACTGGTGGCTGGTGCTCCGAATACCGTTTGGTAACACTGGAGAGCCGAATAGCGGCCCCTCGCATGTCGGTCATTGGGGAGCCCTCCGTTTCAGGAAGTCAGGAAGGAGGATGAGCGCGGTGGTAACGACGAGGATCACCGTCGATCCCGCGGCGATGGTCGGGTCGACGTCAGAGGTAACGCTGGTGAACATCTGCACCGGCAGCGTGCGCAGGTGCGGGGACTGCAGGTACAGCGAGATGACCGCTTCGTCGAAGGAGGTGACGAACGCGAACACCGCTCCGGACATCACTCCCGGCGCGATCAACGGCAACGTGACGAGCCGGAAGGTCGCCAGCGGCGAAGCTCCAAGGCTCGCCGCCGCACGCTCCAGCCGAGGATCAAGGGTCCGCAGACCAGCGCTCACGGTGATCACGACGAACGGCAGAGCCAGCACGACATGGGCGAGTACGAGGCCTTCCACCGTGCCCACGAGCCCCCATCGAAGGAACGCCGTATAGATCGCCAGAGCGACGATGACGTTCGGCACGATCATGGGTGCCACAAGGAGCCCTTGGAGGACGGCTACTCCACGGCGGCGGCTTCGCGTGATCGCGAATGACGCCAGTGTTCCGATGATCGTCGCCATCAGCGTGACCATGATGGCGACCTTCAGCGAGGCCAGCAGTGGTTCTCTCCACGCCGGGTCGGTGAAGAACCGCTCGTAGTAGTGCAGCGACCAGCCCCGCGGCGGAAACTCGAAACTGTCCTTGTCGGTGAAGCTCAGAGGCACCACGACGAGGACCGGCGCGATGAGGAACGATCCGACCAGGACACTGAACAACCGCAGTGCCGGATTCGCGTGCCGATTGACGCCCATCAACGCTCCCCCCTCGTCGACATGCCGAGGGCGGCGCTCGGTGAGAGGAAGCGCGAGACCAGGGCCAAGAGCAGGAGCGTGAGCAGGAACAGCACCGTGGCGAGGGCTCCGCCCGCGCCGAAGTCCAGCAGTTGAGTGATCCGCACCGTCATCAACTGGGAGATCATCGACTCGCTTGGCGAGCCGAGCATCGCCGGCGTGACGTAGAAGCCCAGCGCGAGGATGTACACCATCATCGCGCCCGCCACGACCCCCGGCATGGAAAGCGGCAGATAAACGCGGCGGAATGCGGTAAGCGGCCGCGCGCCCAAGCCGACGGCCGCGTCGAGGAGGCGTCGATCGATGGTTCGCAGCGTGCCGTACAAAGGCAGGGTCATGAAGGGCAGCAGCACTTGCGTCATCCCGATCGTCACGCCGGCCTCTGTCCCGGCGAGTTCCAGCGGCCCGAGCCCGACCATCGCCAGCAGGTCGTTGATGGGTCCGTTGTCCTGAAGCAGGACGATCCAGGCAAACGTCCGTGCCATGAGACTCGTCCAGAACGGCAGCAGCACCAGGGCGACCATCACCGAACGGGCACGTCGACCGACCAATGTCATGAGGTAGGCGTACGGGTATGCCAACAGCAGCGTGACCAGCGTGACGATGGTGGCCATGCGCAGGGTCCGCAGCAAGACCAGCAGGCTGACCCCGTCGGTGAGCAGCCGATGATAATTCTCGAGCCCGAGAGACGGATCAGCGAAGCTCAGCCAAATGAGGGCCGCCACCGGATAGGCGAAGACGGTGGCAAGAAGACAAATGGCGGGCACGACGAGAAGAACGCCGTACCAGGGCCTGGCGCTCAGCCACAGCAGACGGCGTTCAGGCCGTTCAGGTGCCGAAGCGGACATGATGGGAGTGGACGAAATGGGCATGACGCCCCTACCTCCGAAACGTACTTCTTCGCGTTTGGCTCCACAGGCACCGCCGGGTCCGACCTCCTGAACGGGGCGGACCCGGCGGCGACTCAGCGGGAGATCCAGGCCGTCCACTTCTGCGTGGCGGTGTCCAGATTCTGCGCCCACCAGGACATGTTCCGCAGGAAGCCGGTTCCCTTGTCCTGACCGAGTGGCAGGTACTGCCGTGTCACCTCGTCCGCCGGCAGCTTCGCGTCGGGGTGAATCGGCGCGTAGGCGATGTGCTGCGTCAGCGTGGCCTGAGCCGCGGGAGTGATCGCGTGCGCGATGAACTTCATCGCCTCGGTCTTGTGCGCCGTTCCCTTCGGCACCACGAGCACGTCCCAGAAGAACATCGGCTGGTTCCACACCGGCGCGATCTTCGCGCCGTTGTGCGCAGCCTGGCTCGCTCTGCCCGGCCATGCGAGCACCATGTCGACCTGCCCAGTCTCCATCGCCTGCTGTTGCTCCGCACCGGTGGTGAAGAACTTCAGATCGTTCCTGATGGTGTCGAGCTTGCGGAAGGCCCGCGTGTAGTCGATCGGGTAGAGCTTGTCTGTCGGCACGCCATCGGCGACGAGCGAGATCTCCAGACCGCCCTCTTTGGCGTCGTTCATCATCCCGCGCTTACCGGGAAACTTCTTGGTATCGAAGAAGTCTCGCCAGGACGTGGGTGGGTTCTGGCCGAACTTCTCGGTGTTGTAGACCAAAAGGAAGGCCGACTTCATGTCGGGGACCCCGCACTCCGACACGAGTTCCTTGTCGATCTTCGAGACGTCGACGACGGTCAGGTCGATCTTCTCGATATACCGCCCGCAGTTGGCGATCGCGTAGAACGGATCGGCCTCGACGACGTCCCAAGTGACGCGGCCGCTGTCGACCATGGTCTTGAGCTTGGCGTAGGTCACCGGCTGATCCTCGACGACCTTGATGCCGGAGGACGCAGCGAACGGCTTGACGAACGCCTCCCGCTGCGCGGCCTGATACGCGCCGCCGGTCCCAACGAAGACAACGGATCGGTCACTGACCGTCGGACCGGTTTCACCGCCGCATCCGGCGAGCAGCGCGACGGCCGCCAAGAACGCGGTGGCGCAGGGGATGATTTTGATCATGACTGTACTCCGTCGGGGCATGTGCATGGGAGGCGGCCGGTCCGCCTAAACCTGCCGTTTCACATGAGCAGGCAGGCTGACGGGGTGAACATCAGATGGATTCACCGTGGATCCGGCGGACTCTTAGCACCAGAAAGTGCCAGCCGAATTTCGACTATCTCGAAATGAATCATCGATCCCGCCATCGCCCCGGCTCCGAGATTTTGCCTCGCACGGCCGCCTTCAGGCTTTCAGCCCCCCACATCGACGGCAGGCGGAGCCTCAGCGACTCAGAGCTTCCGGCATAGCGACACCGCAGGCCGCATCGTGGTAATCGCCAAGCCAGAGATCGTGCGGCCGAACGGGGGTACCTCCAGGTCCAGTCCGATGGCCTCAGCGAGGCAATGAACCTTTTTCAACCGGTCGCCTGGACCAGGTCGAGGGTGCCTCCGCCGAAATCGGACCGGGGCTGGTGTCCTGGCAGGACGCCTGGTCACGCGGATACGGCACCTCGCTTACCGCCTCTGGCCGGGGAATCTGAGGTTGAAAAAGGTTCAATCACTCCGCCGGTGATCGTTATCTCATATTCGCAACAACGTGCCTCTTACCGCCTGACATCTTCTTCTGCGCTCTCTCACCAGCCGCGTGGCCGGTCTCGCCGGGCTGCCCTGGGTCTTTGAGACCCTGAGCGGCCTGGCCTCTCAGCGTTTCGTGTCAGGTCTTAGAGAGATCATGTCTCCACGATCACATAGAGATCATTTCGTCCTGCCCTGGACCGTGCGCAGGACCCGGCTGCCGCTGCTCGCCATGCGCTGCCCGGACTGCCGCGCGGAGGCGTCCACCGTGGGCGAGGGCAGGTTCCGGATCAACGCCAACGGCAAGCTGCTGGATGTGTGGCTGCTCGTCCGTTGTGCCGGCTGCGCGCGTACCTCGAAGGTCACCGTCCATGAGCGGGTGCCGGTCCGGTCGCTGGATCCGGCCAGGCTCCGTGCCTTCGAGAGCAACGACCAGGCGCTCGTCGCGCGCACGCTGCTGGACCCCGCGGTCGCCCGGCGCAACCGCTTCGTCCTGGACTGGCGTGGCGCGTGGCGGCTGGAGTCGTCCGTCGTCGAGGCGGCCTGGCCGTACCGGGTCGACGTCGGCTTCCTCGATCCCGTGCCCGTCCGCCCTGAGCGGCTGATCGCTCAGGGCCTCGGGATCAGCAGGGGCGAGGTCGAACGCCGGATCAAGTCCGACCTCCCGCTCAAGCGCACGACGAGCACGGATTTCTCATTCGTCGTCATGCCCGCCGGGTAGGGGGTCAGGCACGGCCGAGGAAGAACGTCCTGACGTCCTCGGCGAGGAGTTCCGGCACCTCCATCGCGGCGAAGTGACCGCCGCGCTCGAACTCCGACCAGTGCCTGATGTCGTACAGCCGCTCGGCCAGCGGTCGCACCGACTGCGTGATGTCGTGCGCGAACACCGCCACGCCGAGCGGCACCGGGCACGGCTGCCTGCTCCCTCGCGGCACGTCGTGGTGCAGCCGTGCCGAGGAGGCCGCGGTGGCGGTCAGCCAGTACAGCGAGACGTCGGTGAGCATCCGATCGTCGCCGACCGGCGTGGCGGGGTCGGTCCACTGGGCGAATCGCTCGGCGATCCAGACCAGTTGCCCGACCGGCGAGTCGGTCAGCGCGTAGCCGATGGTCTGCGGGGTAAGGGCCTGCAGGGCCTGGTACGGCGGGCGGTTCGCCATCAGCCTCCTGACCTTCTCCAGCCGGGCCTCGTCCGCCTCCGACAGCTTGACGTCGGGGTCCGGGCGGGTCGGCAGGTAGTTGATGTGCACCCCCGTGACGCGTTCGGGCGCGACCGCGCCGAGCGCGATGGAGATGCCCGCGCCGAAGTCGCCGCCCTGCGCGCCGTAGCGCTCGTACCCCAGCCGGCGCATCAGCTCGGCCCACGCCCGGGCGATCCGCAGGGTGTCCCAGCCGCGCTCGTGGGTCGGCCCGGAGAAGCCGAAGCCGGGGATGGACGGGATCACCAGGTGGAAGTCGCGCGACAGCGGCTCGACCACGTCGAGGAACTCCAGGAACGAACCGGGCCAGCCATGGGTGAGGATCAGCGCGAGCGCGTCCGGCTTCACCGACCGGACGTGGACGAAGTGGATGTTCTGGCCGTCGATCTCGGTGGTGAAGTGCGGCAGCCTGTTGAGCTCGGCCTCGTGCGCGCGCCAGTCGTAGCCGGTGCGCCAGTGCTCGGCCAGCTCCTTCAGCCGCGCCAGCGGGAAGCCGTAGTCCCAGCCGGCGTCGGCGACCTCGTTGGGCCAGCGGGTGCGGGAGAGGCGGTCGGTCAGGTCGTCGAGGTCGGCCTGGGGGATGTCGATGCGGAACGGCTTGATCATGGTCCTTGCCCCCGGAGAGAAGTCGTTAGTGGCACGAACGTTAGTAACACTAACGAAGGTAGGCTGTTAGTGGCACTAACGCAAGAGGTGGAGGATTCCCGCATGAGCCCGACCCCTGAGCCCGCCCCGATCCGGCTGCGCGCCATCCCCAGCCGCCTGATCGCCGGGGTCGCGATCGTCGCCGACCGGCTCGTCAGCGAACGCCTGGCCGCCGAAGGCGCCCGCAAATGGCACTTCGCCGTGCTGGCCGCGCTCGCCGAGGCCGGCGCCGCCAGTCAGGCCGAACTCAGCGGCCGTACCGGCATCTACCGCAGCGACATGGTCGCCGTCCTCAACGAACTCGCCGACGCCGCGTGCGTCCGCCGCGAACCCGACCCCGCCGACCGCCGCCGCAACGTCATCATCCTCACCGCCGAGGGCCACCGCCGCCTGGAGCTCCTGGACCGGCTCATCACCGACGCCCAGCGCGACCTCCTCGCCCCCCTCACCCCCGGCCAGCAGGACGAACTCACCCGCCTGCTCACCGTCCTGACCGACCACCACCGCCCCGGGCACGACGCGGGGTAGCCCGCTCCAGGGCGAGCGGGCCGGCCGGTACGGATCGCTCGGGCCGCCAAGGGGGGTCCGGCGGGCCCGCCAGTGCAGGAAGATCTCGCGTGGTGGAATCGCCGGGCGCAGCTCGTGGACGCTGAGCCGGTCGTCGGACTCGTCGTCGGCGGCGTGGACGGCGAGCCACGGCAGCAGCGCCGATCTCATACCGGCGCGCACCATCGACGGCAGGGTCTCGTCGCCCGCCGTACGGAAGACGATCTTCGGGTTCACCCCGGCGCGGGCGAGCGCGTCCTCCGGCTTGGACTGGTCGCAGATCGACGGCCAGGCCACCATCGGGGCACCGTCGAGCCGTTCCAGCGGGACCGGCTCGTCAGGAGAAGTCGGGCATCGTCCCCGACGAGATCGCGGGCGGCCACTGCGCCGCACTCCGCCGCCCCGAACAGGTGGCCGGCCACGCCGGTCCGGTGATCACTTGCGGAGCCGGGAACGGTACTCGCCCGGGGGCATGCCCCGGGCACGCCGGAAGGCGCGGCTGAAAGCGTGCGGAGAGGCGTAGCCGACCGCGCCGGAGATCGACTCGACGGGCTCGTCGGTGTCGCGGAGCCGGACGGACGCCAGGTCCATGCGCCACTGCGTCACGTACGCGCCCGGGGTCTGCCCGAGGGCGGACCGGAAGTGCCGGGACAGCGTCGTCCGGGAGACCGCCGTCGCGGCCGCCAGGGACTCGGTGGTCCAGGGGTGTTCGGGCCGGGCGTGGACGCACACCAGGGCGTCGCGAACGACCGGATCACGCATCGCGCCCAGCCATGAGCCGGGCTGCTTCTCCGGGTGGCGGGCCAGCCAGACGCGCACGAACTGGATGAGCAGGAGGTCGACGATGCTGTTGACGGCGGCGGTGGTGCCGATCTGCGGCTGCGTGAGCTCGGCCGTGAGGAGTTCGACGGTCTTTCTGAGCTGTGCGTTCTCCCGGCTCGTGACGTGCATCGGCCGGGCGAGGGAGGTGAGCACCGGCGTGCTCACCTCCGGGTCCTGCTGGTAATGCAGGACGAGCACTTCGGTCTGCGCCGGCGTCGAGCCCAGGTGCATGGCGCTGCCGTCGGCGATGGCCTGGACCGCCGCCTCCCGGTCGCAGGGGGCCATCATCGCACCGGACCCGCCGGCGATCCCGTGGGCGGTGCCGGGCGACACCAGGACGGCGTCTCCCGCCCGCACCTCCAGGGGTCTCCCGCCCGGGACGTGGAGCCACATCGTGCCACGGGACACCACGTGCAGCGCCGCGCCCGGATAGGACTCCAGCCACAGGCCCCAGGTCCCTCCTGCTTTCAGCACGACCCCGAGCGCCCCTCGCGCGCCCGACACGCGCAAGGCATCGGCGAGTACGTCCATCGTTCCATTCTCGTCGGCTCTCGTCGGCGGGCGGTCAGACCACGTCAAGAACGATCTTTCCGTGCACCTTCCGCGCGAACAGTGCCTGGACGGCGTCGCCCACGTCCCGCCAGTCGCCGCGCAGGCCGACCGATGCCGAGAGCCGTCCGGCGGCCATGAGGCCCAGCAGGTCGGTCAGCTCGGCGCTGGTCGGCGTCATGTCGCCGAAGGTGGTGATGCTGCGGGGTTCGCCGAAGCCGAACAGGGTCCCTGACGGGAACGTGGTGTCCTGCCCGGAGGAGTAGCCGACCAGGTGGATGGTGCCGCCCTCGGCGAGGCGGCTCCACGCCTGGGCTGTCAGCGGCCCGCCGACGGTGTCCAGGACGAGGTCGAAGCGGTCCTCGGTCCCGGCCAGGTCGGTCAGGACCTTGTCGGCCCCGAGTTCGCGGAGTCCGGCGGCCCGGTCCGGGGAACCCACGAGCGCGGTCACCCGCGCACCCGCCAGCGCCGCCAGTTGGACGGCGAAGTGCCCCACGCCCCCGCTGGCGCCGGTGACCAGGACGTCGCGCGCCAGCAGGGACCGCTTGCGCAGCACCCGAAGCGCGGTGGCTCCGGCGATCCCCAGCGCGGCGCCGTCGGCCAGGTCCACGCCCTCGGGGACGGTGCCGAGCGAGGCGGGACCGACCGCTACCCGCTCCGCCCACGCGTGGGCGGACATCCCCAGCGCGACGCGCGTGCCTTCGGGTGGCCCCGAGCCGTCGGACGCGGCGCGCACCACGACGCCGGCCGCGTCGTGGCCGTGCACGGCTCCGGCCGGCCACTGGCGCGCGTACTTCAGCTCTCCGTAGTTGAGACCGATGTGCCGTATCTCGACCAGCGCCTCGTCGCTGGAGGGCACGGGCTCATCGACATCGGCGAACCGGACGGGTCCGGCCTCGCCGTGATCGACCACAAGGGCGCGCATGGGTGTGCTTCCTTCTCTCGTGGATACGCCTGAACACTCGGGACGGCAGCGGACGGAGTGCTCGAACGCCGCACTTCCGCCCCTTGAAGACCCTTACGCATGACCAGTGCGGCGGCCAGTCCCGGGAGAACCGATTAGTTGACGATCTGTATCAGCGCGGCCGGGTCCGGCCCGGCTACAGGCTCAAGCCCGACTCCAGGTGCGCCAGTGCGTCGTCGATCTCGGCCGGGCCGTCCAGGCCGGAATCCTGGGCCCACCGCACCCACACCATGGCCACCACGCCGAAGGCGGCACCGACCGCGTTCCGGACCCGCGGGTCGTCGGCCGCGCATCCGGCCTTGTCCGCCACGATGGCGCAGACCTCGCCGATCAGACCGGGGCTTCTGCGCAGGTTGGCCACCAGCAACTCGGGCACGGTGGCCGCGAACACCTCCCGCGCGTGCCCCGCGGCGATCTCTTCGGCGGACAGGGCGGCGAACGCCGCGCGGAACGCGCCGCGCAGCACGGTGACCGGGGCGCCGGGCGGCCGGGCGGCCAGCGCCTCGATCAGGGGTGGGAAGCGGTCGAGCCTGACCAGGTCCTCCTTCGCCGGGAAGTAGCGGAAGAAGGTGGCGGGGGAGATCTCGGCGGCTTCGGCTATCTGCTCGACGGTGGTGGCGTTGTAGCCGCGCTCATGGAAGAGCCTGAACGCCTCGCGCAAAATCGTCTCCCTGGTCCTGGCCTTCTTGCGCTCGCGTAGTCCGATCTCAGCCACGCAGGAATCGTACTGTACGCACCCAAATGATGGTCTACTCTCAAAAGAGAGTCGACTATCTTCACTGGGAGGTGCCCGTCATGGGCCATGAGATCAACGGACTGCACCACGTCGGCCACATCGTGCACGACATGGACCAGGCCATCGAGCGGTACCGGCGGCTCGGCTTCACCGTCGCCGCCCCCGCCTATCCCGTCCTGCCGACCGCGCCGGGCGGCCCCGCGGAACCGTTCGGAGTGGCCAACGCCCACGTGTACTTTCCACGCGGCTTCGTCGAACTGGTGGCCGTCATCGACGACACCGGCCGCGTCCCCGGCGGCGCCCGGCCGATCCCGTTGCGGGTGCCCGACGACAAGGCGCCCGGCCTGAGGGCCGCCATCCGCGCCACCGCGGCCGGCATCACGTCGTTTCTTGAGCGCTTCCAGGGCGTGCACATCATGATCGCCGACACGCCCGACATCGACCGCGTGGCCGCGCGGCTGACGGCCGATGGGGTCGGCCACGGCGGCGTACACGACATCCAGCGGCCCGTCGAGACCGGCACGGGGACCAGGATGGAGCCCGCCCGCTACCTGGAGATCTCCGGGCCCGGATCGTCCCCGGGACGCGCGCCGGAGGGCAGGATCGGATTCGCCGAGAACCCGCCGGTCGAGGCACCCCACGAGCAGGCCGATCACCCCAACGGCTCGACCGGGCTGGTGGAGTGCGTGCTGTGCGTGGCCGACACGGCGTTGCCCGACCTGGCACGCCGCTACGAAGCCTACTTCGGCCCCGCGCGACCTGGCCGGGTCACCCGTTTCGACCGGGCCAACGTCACCGTGGTGGCCGCGTCGGCACTGGCCGGCCTGCTGCCCGGTGAGCGCCCGGCGGCGCTGCCCGCGTTCGTCGCGTACGCCGTGTCCGTGCGCGACCTCTCCGCCACCGAGGCACTCCTGCGCGGCAACGACGTCCCGGTCACCCGGACCGGCCCGGCGGAGTCGTTCGTTCCCGCCGACGCCGCGCTCGGTGCGGCGATCATCTTCCGCCAGGACGGCCACGTCCGCGTCGGATGACGGCCGTCCGGCCGTCCCGGAGTTGCTTGGCTTGGCTCATCAGCGGCCGACCGGCCGACAACCAGGAGTCGTTCATGGAGCTGGACCTCGGTGCCGTCAGGGCCTTCCTCGCCGTGGTCGATGACGGGCACTTCACCGAGGCGGCCGCCCGCATGGGCATGTCCCAGCAGGCGGTGTCCAAGCGGTTCGCCGAACTGGAGTCCGACCTGGGCGTCCCGTTGCCGATTCGGTCCCGCGCCGGGGTCGGCCCGTCCCCGGACGGCCAGGCGTTCCTCCCGCACGCCCGGGCGCTGATCGGCATGGCCGACCAGGCCACCGCGATGTTCGCCGCGCGCCGCCGTCCGCGGCTCATCGCGCACGTGAAGGACCGCTACCGCCCCTTCACCCCCGAAAGCCAGTGGCTGCCCACTCCCGACCGCCCCCTGTATCCCGGTCCGTAGGCGGCTACGCCCGTGACACGACCATGACACGGCGCGGACGGGGCGGGGACACGGCTGGCCGACAGTTGGACGGGGCGGCCGGCGCCGGGATCGCGCCCGCCGCCGGACACAGAGTCGTGATCACAAAAGGAGAAGGCGTGGCGGATGACAGGCAGTGGGGCACCGCGGTGGCCGGTGGCGGTGACGCGGATGCGCTGTTCAAGGCCGGCGAGTTCGAGGCGGCGGGCCGCGCGTACGAGGAGATCCTGAAAAGGGACCCCGAGAACGTGCACGCGGCCCGCCGGCGCGGTTACGTGGCGCTGCTGGCCAACCGGTTCGCCGACGCCGAGAAGTACCTGTCGATGGCCCTCGCCCTGGCGCCCGGCGACAAGGAGGCCAACCACCTCCTGGCCGACTGTTACATCCGGCAGGACAAGCTCGCCCAGTCCGCGCCTCACTGGAAGGCGGCGGGCGAGGACGGCTACGCCGAGTGGTTCGCGGCGGTCCGCGGCGAGGCGTACCAGGTTCACGGCGAGACCGCGCACGTGCCGTGGAAGCAGTCGGACCCGATGCCGCTGGTGGAGGCATCGGTCAACGGCGGACCGGCGAAGCGGTTCTCCTTCTACACCGGCGCCCCGAACCTGAACATCCGCGCGTCGGTGGCCAAGGAGGCCGGGCTGACCCCCGTCGCCAGTCAGAAGATCGACTCCGAGGGCGGCGCCTTCTGGGCGTACTACGGGATACTGGACTCCTTGAAGCTGGGCGGCATCGAACTGCGCAACGTCCCGGTGGGCTGGTCGGCCACGGAGTCGGGCGAAGACATCGGCAGCGACAGCGACGGCCTGATCGGCACCTGGGTCTTCTACCACCTGCTCACCACCTTCGACTATGCGGGCAAGCAACTGATCCTGCGCCGCCGCACCCCCGAAACGGCCAGGAAGGCACGCGCCGCCGCCGTCCGGGCGGGCGCCCGGCCCCTGCCGCTGTGGCTGGCGCGTGAGCAGTACCTGCACAGCACGGGCGACTTCGCCGGCGCCACCGGCTCCCGCACAGGGCTGGTGGGCGTGAACCTCGGCGGAGGCAGCGAGATCACCGCGGGCATGCGCGGGGAGACGGCCGAGCAGCTGGGCATCCGCATCGACCATGACCGCCAGATCGGGACCTTCGCCCAGAGCCATCCGGCCGTCGTCTATCCCTGCTATCCGGAGAAGATCCGCCTCGGCAACGCCGTGGCCAGGGAGGTCTACTGCTACACGAACCCGAACCAGGCGGTCAACGTGCCCTGGCCCTATGGGACGGGCTTCGACACGATGGGCTGGTTCTCCCACTGCTTCTGGAAGCCCTACAACATCACCGTCGACTTCACCGGCATGAGCCTCTACATCGCCCGCGGCAAGGCCGCCTGACCGCCGAGACGGGCGCCTGGCAAATTTTCCAGTCTCTAGAAAGTTCCATGTGCTGTATATTTTGCGCATGGAGGAATCGCGCCGCGACCGCAAGAAGCGGCTGACCAGGCAACGGATCATCGCCGCCGCGATGAGGCTGTTCGCCGAGCAGGGGTACGAGCAGACCACGGTGACACAGATCGCCGTGGCGGCGGACGTCGACCCCAAGACGTTCTTCAACTACTTCGGCGCCAAGGACGAGGTCGTGTTCGCCGACACCGAGCACATCTTCGACCGGCTGCTCGGCGAGCTGGCGGCGCCGCGGCCGCAGGAGGGCCCGGGCGAGCTGCTGACCAGGGCGGTGCAGGAGTACGCCGCCCGGCGCCGCCCCGAGGTGCCCCGCAAGGAGCCCGAGGAGCTGTCGGCGGGGGTCCGCCTGATGATGACGACGCCGGCGCTGCAGGCCAAGGGGCTGTACCTGATGCTGGACCTGCAGCGGAGGATGGCCGGCGAGCTGCTGAAGGCGTTCCCGGACCGGCTGGATCCGATCACCGCCGCCGCGATGACCGGCGCCCTGATCGGCGCCGTCCAGCAGGCGAGCCTGGCGAGCGTCGAGCTCGGCCGGTCGCAGGACGAGCTGTGGCGGGCCGCGCGGCACGGCCTCGATATCGCCGCGCGCGGCCTGCTCTCGGTCCGCGCGGACATCGCAGAGGGGAGCGACCCGTCATGACGGAGAACGAACAGAGCCTCGCCCGCGACGCGCGGCGGGCGCTGCGCGAGGGCCCCGAGGGGATCACGCGGAGGCAGCGGGCCCGCCTGGCCGAGGCCGTGGCCCACGCCCGCGCCCACTCGCCCTACTACCGCGAGCTGTACCGGGCGCTGCCCGACGACATCGACGACCCTGCGCGGCTCCCGGCCACCGGCAAGAAGGCGCTCATGGCGCGCTTCGACGACTGGGTCACCGACCCGGACGTGACCCTGGCCAAGGCCCGGGAGTTCGTCGCCGACCCCGCCCTCGTGGGCGAGCGCTTCCAGGGGCGGTACCTCGTGGCCACCACGTCCGGCACCAGCGGGCTGCGCGGAATCTTCCTGCAGGACGAACGGAGCCTGGCCGTGGGCAACGCGGTCGGGCGGCGCGCGCGAGCCGGGCTGGGGGTCGGCGACCTCGTGCGCCTCATGCGCGGCGCCGGCCGCACCGCCATCGTCTCCGCGCCGCCCGGCCACTTCTCCACCGTCGCCGGGGCCGCGCGGTTCCGGCGCGACCACCCGCGGCTCGGCTGGATGCTGCGGGAGTTCTCCATTCACAAGCCGCTGCCGCAACTGGCCGCCGAGCTGAACCGGTACAACCCCAGTTCGCTCACCGGCTTCGCCGGCATGCTCGGGCTGCTGGCCGCCGAGCAGGAGGCCGGCCGCCTGCGCATCCACCCGGGGATGGTCATCGCCGGCGGCGAGGCGCTGACCGCGGAGAACCGCGCCCGGATCGCCGCCGCGTTCCACGCCCAGGTCCGCTCCGCCTACGCCGCCACCGAGTGCGGCTTCCTCGCCTACGGCTGCGCGCACGACTGGCTGCACGTCAACACCGACTGGGTGGTGCTGGAGCCGGTCGACGCCGACCACCGGCCCGTCCCGCCGGGGCGGCCCTCGCACACCGTCCTGCTGAGCAATCTCGCCAACCGGGTCCAGCCGATCCTCCGCTACGACCTGGGCGACAACGTCCTGGTGCGGTCCGACGCCTGCCCGTGCGGCAGCCCGCTGCCCGCCGTCCAGGTGCAGGGCCGCGCGGCGGAGATGCTCGAATTCCCCGCCGATGGCGGCGGGCACGTCCGCATCTCGCCCATGGCGTTCGGCACGCTGCTGGACCGCGTCCCCGGTGTCGGGCAGTTCCAGGTGGTGCAGAGCGTGCCGGCGACGCTGCGGGTGCGGCTGAGGCAGGCGGACGGCGCCGATCCCGATCATGTGTGGCGGACTGTACACGAGGAGATCTCGCGCCTGCTGGCCGAGCACGGGGCCGAGCACGTCACACTGGAACACGCCGAGGAGCCGCCCGAGCGGTCGGCCGGCGGCAAGTTCCGCAGGATCATCCCCCTGGCCCCCTGACCGCGCCACGGTCCGGTGCAGGCGAACGTGCCGGACCTTCGGCGGATGCCACGGCAAGGCCTCGTACTGCGACAAGACAGCGGAAAACTATGACATATCCCCTCCCGGCCGGACTCCCATCCGTGCGACGGTGCAGCTGGAGGTGGTGATGATGCCCACGATTCCGCAAGCGTTCGAACAGGCCGCGAGGAAACACGGCGTGCCGGAGAAGATCCTGCTCGCCGTCTCGTACATGGAGTCGCGCTGGGACTGCAACGGCGGCAGGATCAGCACGGCGGCCGGGTTCGGACCCATGCACCTCACCGACGGTGACGCGGTGAGCGGCTCGCGGCGCGACCAGGTCGACGGCCTTTCCTCCTCGCTGCACACCCTGGAGCGTGCCGCCGAGCTGACGGGGGAGAGCGCCGAGCGCCTGCGCAAGGACCCGGCCGCCAACATCGACGGCGGCGCGGCGCTGCTCGCCGAGTACCAGCGCGCCCTGGGCGCCCCGCCGAGCGCCGACCCCGCCGACTGGTACGGCGCGGTGGCGCGCTACTCGGGCGCCACGGCCGAGGAGACCGCCGCGAACTTCGCCGACGAGGTGTACGAGGTCATCCACGAGGGCGCCACCCGGATGACCGACACCGGTACGGAGGTGACGCTGCCGCCCTCTCCGGAGGTGCAGCCGTCCCGCTCCTGGCTGGCCAGACTGGATCTGCCCCATCTGGCCCGCGCGGATGCCGTGGAGTGCCCCGGCTCGCTGGCCTGCGAGTGGATCCCGGCGGTCTACGTCGAAACGCCGGAGGGCGGCTACGTCAACCACGACATCGCCGACCGCCCCAACAGCCAGACGATCCACTACATCGTCATCCACGACACCGAGGAGTTCTACGACGCGGCGATCGACCTCGTCCAGCACCCGACGAGACCGGCGAGCTGGCACTACACGCTGCGCTCACACGACGGCCACCTCGCCCAGCACGTGCGCACCAAGGACGTGGCCTGGCACGCACGCAACTGGTACCTCAACCCCAAGTCGATCGGCCTGGAGCACGAGGGCTTTCTCGCCGCCGGCGGCGCCTGGTACACCGAGGCGATGTACCGTGCGTCCGCCAAGCTCGTGCGTTACCTGGCCGGCAGGTTCGGCATCCCGCTGGACCGCGCGCACATCCTCGGCCATGACAACGTGCCCGGCCTGCTGCCGGAGAAGGTGGAGAAGATGCACGTGGACCCGGGCCCGTACTGGGACTGGGCCCACTACTTCTACCTGCTGGGCGCTCCGCTGCGCCCCGACGGCGACTCCGGCACGGCCACGGTCATGATCCTTCCCGACTACGACCGCAACCGTCCGCACTACATCGGCTGCGACAAGAAGTACCCCGAAGCCGACTGCCCGGCGCACGGGTCGGCCTCGATCTGGCTGCACACCGAGCCGCGCGAGGGGGCGCCCCTCGTCCAGGACATCGGCAAGCACCCGACGGGCGAGTCCACGTTCAACGTGTCCGACCACGCCGCCCGCGCCGTCACCGGCCAGCGCTACGTCGTCGCCGAGCGGCGCGGCGACTGGACCGCCATCTGGTACCTGGGCCAGAAGGCGTGGTTCCACAACCCGCAGTCCGATCCCGTGGCCGTGCCCAGCCGCACCCGGATGGCGAAGCCCCGGCCTGGCCTGAACTCCGTTCCGGTCTATGGCCGCGCGTACCCGGAGGCGGCGGCCTATCCGCCGGATGTGGAGGTGCAGCCGCTGGTCCCGTTGCAGTACACGTTCGCGGCCGGGCAGTCGTACACGGTGGGCCTGACCACGACCGGCGAGTTCTACAAGGCGACGACCTTCGACGCCACGCAGCACAAGGTGATCCGTGGCACCCTGGAGTACCACCAGATCCAGTTCGGCCACCGCGTCATGTTCGTCAAGAGCGAGGACGTCGTGGTGACCGAGGCGTGAGCGCCCCCGGCCACTGGCACGGTCACTGGTGGGCGAGACCTTCGCGAGTGCGGCGAAGAAGCTCCAGAACACGGTGTTCGGGCTCGTGGCCGGTGCCGAGCAGGCGGT
The DNA here is from genome assembly GCF_003315795.1 of Spongiactinospora rosea. Classification (GTDB taxonomy): domain Bacteria; phylum Actinomycetota; class Actinomycetes; order Streptosporangiales; family Streptosporangiaceae; genus Spongiactinospora; species Spongiactinospora rosea. The sequence continues at coordinate 62,547 of NZ_QMEY01000015.1, read as the reverse complement.
TGCAGTGCAGGTGCACATGGCTGCGGCACACCGAGGGAGAGGGGTAGGTGGACGGCAGGTTCCGGCGGCGGACGGCGAGCAGGGACGTCAGGGCCCGGTCGTGGGGTGTCGTGCCGAGCGAACCCGGATCGCGCAGGAGCCGGCGCAGCTCACGCGAGCGCCTGCGATAGTCCCGGCCGCCGTCCGGTGAGGGGGAGACGCCGTCACGGTAGAAGCGCGTGCGCTGCTCGACGTCCAGCCCGAGGGCGTCGAGCAGGTCGTCGACGCTGAGCGCGGCCACGGTGGCCCGGTCGTAGGGGAATCCGTGGCTTCTGGACAGAGCGAGCAGACCGGCCACGGCCGGGCTGTCGGCGACGAAGACGCCCTCGGCGGCCGGCATGCCGGCAAGGCCGCCGTACCGCTCGATCTCGCGCTCGTAGGTGTCGAAGGCGAAGGTCGCGCACGCGCCCGTGGAGATCAGATCGGCCGCCCAGTCGCAGACGTGGCGCATGAGCGGGCCGAGCAGCGTGGCGGGGTCACCGTGGAAGCGGATGCGCAGGTGCGGGTCCGGATCGGTGTAACGCAGGAAGAACCAGCCGTCGGCCAGCCCCGCCCCGGTGACGAACTGCCCGAAGGGGCGCAGCGAATCGACGATCAGCTCGTCCTCGAAACGGCGGGGGCCGTACAGCTTGAGGTAGAGCCAGTCGCTGCCGGGCGGCCGCACGCGGGCCCCGGCGGGCACGACACCGGGGCTCCTGCGCAGCGGCGGGACGGTCCGCCGCTCCCTGAGCGCGAGCGGCACCACCACCTCGCTGAGGTGGAAGCCCTCCGGGCCCGGCAGCCACGCGTGATCCGGGTGGGGCAGGGCCTCCTGGAGCAGAACGGGACGTCCCGGCGGTTCATCGCGCAGCAGCCCGGCCTGCTCGGGATCGTCCAGGTCGAGCAGCAGCCGGTTGTCGCCACCGGCCAGGTACACGTGGCGCGGCACGCCGTACGCCTGCCGCCAGGCGGCCAGGCCGCCCGCCCCGCGCAGGTCCGCGGGATCGACTCGCCAGCGGGCCAGGGACAGGACGACACGGCCCCGCTGGATCCGGGGCAGGAAGGGAAGAGCGGCGGCCGGTCCCCAGTCGAACGACGTGAACACGCACCGGCCGTCGCGGGCGGCGTCCAGCAGGAAGCGGGCCGCCGGGGGTGCGTGCGACGGGTTGAGCATGTGGCACTGGGTGGCGACGACCTCCACGTCGCGTGCGGGCCACCGGACCGTGAACAGGCCGTCGCGCAGGCCCACGACCAGCTCGCCGACCGGTACGACCCACTCCTCCGCGAGGCCGGTGGAGGGGCCGAAACGGATCTCGTGGCGGTGCCCGCACCGGCGTACGGCGACGTTGCCGGAACGCGCGCGCTCCGGCGTGTAGACCACCTCGGCGAGGAGGCGGCCGGGCGCGTGCCGGGATTCGGCCTCCGCCGCCCGCGCCAGCGCGGTGGCCGCCGGGGGGCCGAGCAGATCGGCGAAGCGTCCGAGGGTGCGCCCGGCCCCGTTCGCGCCCAGGTTCGGACCCACGACGAGCAGGAAGTCGCCCTTGTCCACGGCCTCGGCGCTGGGGGCGGCCACCAGGACCGCGAGGTCGAGGGTCGGCGGGGGCGGCGCGGCCGCCGGGGTCCAGGTCTGGAGGCGTGCCAGCAGGTCGTCGTCGAGTTCGACGGCGGTCACCCGGTCGCGGCAGGCGTTCACGGCCAGGTCGGTCAGCAGCCGCTGCCGGGCGGTCGGCGCGTGGATCCGGTCGCCGCCGTCAGTGGGGCGGCCCAGCCCGAAGTCCGGGTCGACCAGCTCCAGCAGCGGGACCTCACGGCCCGCGCCGTAGCGCCTCTCGAACGCCCGGCGGCAGGCGTCGAGGTGGGGCGGTCCCGCGGGGTGCGGGCTCAACCGGAGCAGCACCTCGGCCGCGACCGCCGCCTGCGCCCCGATCCGCCTGTTCAGGCCGGTCCCCGACAGCGGCAGCGCGAGGTCCGTCTGGAGGAGGTTGCGCGGGTCAGTGGGAGAGGCGATCGTGGTGATCCGGTCGAGCAGGCCCGGCCACGTACGCGCCCGTTCGTCGAGCGGGCGGGCGTCCCACTCCCGCAGGGCCGCGCGCAGCCCGGCGAGGTCTTCTGCGACGGGGTGTCCGGCGAGCCGTTCCCGCACGTGGCCGAGGGGGTCGCGGGTGAGCGGCGGACGCAGGTCGTGGTGCAGGAACCCTTGCCGGAGCAGGTCCTCGATCAGCCCGTCCGCCTTCTCCGGCGTGGCGCCCGGGAGCGTGATCAGCGCTTCGGCGAGCTCCGCGCGCGAGACGGGCGCGCGGGCCAGGGCGAGGGCCTGCCGTACCGCCGAAGTGGCCCGTACGGAGGCCGTGCCGCCCGCCGGGAACGCCCGTCCGGCGCGGACCAGCACGGAGGGGTCGGCCACCAGGCGCAGCCGGGTGCGGACCTCGGGATCGGCTTCGAGGTGCGCGACCAGGTCCGTGAGCCAGCCCAGGTCCGGGCGGGTACGGGTGCGGGCGCGCGGCTCCTGCTTGGCGAGGGCCAGGTCGGTGCGGTGTCCCCAGTCGGCCAGGGCGACGCCCGCGAAGAGGCCGAACGGGGTCGGCCGCGTGCTCATGCGGATGAGGTAGCGCAGCAGCTTGCGGCCGACCCTCCGAGCCTTGGGATGGCCGGGCTGCGTTCGCGCCAGAGCGGCGGCCAGATCGCCGCTCGCCACCTGGATGGCCGCCACCACCGCCGGGGATCCGGGTAGCAGGCAGCCCGGATCCGCCGGCTCGCCCGCCCGCGCGGCGGCGTCCACCGGCAGGAGCGGGGCGCGCACCAGCGCCCAGTCCATCGGCGTGTACAGGCTCCGGTTCGCGCGGGTCATGACAGGAGGAAGAGCCGATCCCAGGCCGGTTCGACGTCTGTCGCCGCGGCCAGCAGTACCAGGACGACGCCCGCCGCGCCGTCCAGGACCCCGGCGCGGTCCACGGAGTTGCCCTGCGGCTCCAGCGAGGCGTACGCGAGCGGCCGTTCCGGCTGGTAGGCGGCCAGCAGCTCGTCCACGAGCCCGGCCGCCGCCTGGCGGAACAGGCCGGTGTCGCGGGTGAAGCGGAGCACGACCTGCAGCAGGCCGCTGACCCCGTGGCAGAACGTGGGCGACGGAATCGCGCGCAGTTCGGCCGGCCGGCGCAGGACGGCGTCCATCGCCTCCAGCGCCACCTCGCCCAGGAGGCCGTCGTCGAGCGCCTGGGCCGCCAGCCACAGGGCGCGGGCGACCCCCGGGGTCCCGTAGCACCACGCGCTCCGTGCCGAGTCGGCCCGGCCGGGCCGACCCTCGCCGGTCAGCGGTACGAACGCGGGCCAGTCGTCCCCGGCACGGTGGGCGATCAGCCAGTCGGCGATCCGCCTGACGGCGTCCGCCTGGCCCGGCACCTCGATGCCCGCGCGCAGGGCGAGCGACAGCAGGGCCAGCGGCCCCGGGATGCCGTGCGCGAGACCGCAGTCCAGAGCGCCGTGCGGGTGCAGCCGCGACATCGTCGCCTCGCCCATCAGATGGGCGGGCGTCATCCAGGCGGGCGGCTCCTGCTCCCGGGCGAGCGTCACGAGCCCCGCGAGGATCTCCGGGAGGATCCCGTGCGGGTCGTGCGTCAGCAGGCAGGCGCCTACCCCGCAGGCTCCGGAGATCAGGTCGAACGCGCTCACGGGGCCCGGCTCGCGGGTTTCGCCGAGCCGCCTGCCGATCGCCGCGGCGCGGGGTGCCAGGGCGTCGTCCAGCGCGGCGAGCATCCGCCGGTAGCGCGTCCCGTCCCGGCTCAGCGACACGGTGGCGAACGCCAGCCCGCTCAACCCGCCGAACAGGCCCGCCGGCGCCGTTTCCACGCCCGCCGCGGCCGCCGTGAGGAACCGGTGACCCACCGCGTCCCAGCCTTCGCCGGGCAGGCACGCGTTCAGATAGGCACAGGTCACCGCGAGGCCCGCGTCGCCGTCCGCCACCGCGTACGGCCTGCGGGCCAGGGACTTCGGAAACCGGGTCTGTTCGATGGACGCGGCGAGGGCCGCCGCCACCCGGCCCGGATCGGTCACCCGCGCCGCGACGTCGCGGGCGACGCGGAGGGCCGCCGCCTGCCGGTCGGGGCCGAGCAGGCTCTGCCAGGCGGTTTCACACCCCTGCGCCCGCCCGGACGTGACGGCGCTCACCGGTTCTCACCGCACCAGGGGTCGCACGTCACGCAGCTACCGCAGTTGGTGGGGATGACGCAGGTCTCGTAGCAGGATCCGCAGTTGGTCACGCACGTCTCGCAGGACGGCGCGCAGGTGCCCGGCGTCACGCAGTCCCCGCCGCCCGCCGCCGTCGGCTCCTGACAGTCGTGCTCGCGGGTGTCGGTCAGGCCCGGGATGCACTGACCGCTCCTCGACCGGCCGAACCGCACGTCGAGGTCGAACTCGTCGAGAGGGCGGCCCGTCCGGGTCCTGGTGAACTCCACCATCGCGTCGCGGCGCAGGGACACCTGGGTGGCCTCCTCGCCCCGGAACGGCTCCTCGTCGCGGGCGACCGTGGTCATGTCGATGACGTCGCCGCTGCCGAACTCCGCGTAGTAGTCGAGCGCGCGCGTGAAGTACAGCCGCTGGTGGTCCGGCCGGTCGCTGTCGCCGAGAAATCCGGTCATACGCAGAACCGCCGCAGGCGCCTGCGCCGGATCGGGCCGCACCCTGTCCACGATCGGGTCCTGTGATCTGCCGGCGCTCCCCGGTCCCGTCTCGTCCTCGTCGGGCATCGCCTGCGCTCCTTGACGTCCGCGGTTACCGGGTCGCGGGGACGTGGGCCCCGCGACCCCTTGATCAGCGCTCCAGCAGGGCGCCCAGGCGGCGGCCGGACTCCTCGACCATCGCCCGTACGATCTCGGCGACGGTCTCCTCCGGCCGGTGGGGCACGGGGCTCAGGAACGCGGCGGGCGGCACCGGGCCCAGTGCCCGCAGCACCAAGTTCCTCGTCCGCAGGAACGCCTCGGCGCTGTCGCGGAACGACGCCCCCGAGGATTCGAGCTCGGTGAGCACCCTGTCCTGGTCCTGAAGCTCGTGCCCCTGACCGCTCGGCTCGCCGGTCGCGGCCAGAACGGCGAGGCAACCGCTGATCTCCTGCCTCGCGGCGCTCCGCAGGCCGGCGGCGTCCTCGTCGGCGCGTCCGGCGTCCGGCCGGGACAGAGCCCTCCGGATCGTGTCCGCTTCACGCTCGTACAGGTCGAGCACGAGGTGCGCGTACGCGCCCTCCGGCGCGGGCGACGGGTCGAACGCCTCGTTGATCCCGCCCAGCCAGCGCAGGAAGAGCCGGCCACCGGCTCCGAGCCGTTCCGCGTGCCGGCCGAGTCGGTGAAGGAGGTACTGGGCCCGGTCGAAGGACCGCCTTGCCTGCCGGGCGGGATCCGCGCCGGTGATCGGCCCGTACCGGCCGGCCAGTTCGGCGTGCCTCGCGGCCACGGTGGAGTGGAACAGCGCCAAGGTGGTGTAGACGTGGCTGACGGTGAGGGCACGATCGAGCGGCCAGCCCTCACTCGCCTCCGGCCTGGCCCTGTTCCAGTGCGGACGGATCAGCGGCGACGCCGCCGCGTCGTAGTCCTCGTCCAGCAGGGAGTGGGTGTGCTCAAGGTCGGTGAACTTGACGTGCATCGCCTCGTGGAGCAGATACTCGGCGGCCTGCCACGCGTCGCCCAGCACGGCGGGCGACAGGAAGATCACCCCCGGGATGCGGGGATGGGTGAGCGACGCGAACCCGGGCGACGCAGAACCGGACGAGACAGAACCGGGCGAGACAGAACCGGGCGACGACTTTTTGCCGGCGACGACGACCAGGTGTACGTGGCTCAGTGCACTGGGCGCGAGCGTGGGGCACAGCTCGTGCAGCAGTTCCGCACCCCGCAGGAGCGTCTCGCGCACGCGGCCCCCGGGGCTCGTCAGGACGAGCCCCTGGAAACTCGCGGAGAAGACGCGGCGGAAGAACTCGCCCAGCGGGTCCACCTCCGCCCGAGGCTCGGACCACACCCACGTGCCCGCGGCCTCGTGCAGCCGCACCAGATCCGCGGCGCCCTCGGCCAGCGGCGGCACGGTGGCGCGAAGACCCTGAGCAGCCGCGGTCTCCAGAACGGCGTCCAGCTCCTCTTCGGGCCAGGGCAGCTCACGGCCGCCGCGCACGGCGCTCAGCCAGGTGTCCGTCGCCACCCGGACCGCCGGGTCGCCCAGCACCTGGTGGTGCCGGTCGCCGGAGGCGTCATCCTGCGCGGTGAGCAGCAGATGCGCGCCCTTGGAGTGCTCCTTGAGGAGGAGCAGGCGGTGGCGGTAGTGAAGATGGGTGCGCTGACGGATGTAGTCGCAGTCGCCGAAAGGGCGGTCGCCGGCGAGGATCTCCTCCATCTGCCGCCTCGCCTGAGTGGTGATCACCGGATGCCTCAGAGCTGGGGGCCAGAGTCGTACATGGCGGCGCAGTACAGGACGGGGCATCTGACCCTGGCCAGGCTGGCGGCTCCCTCGCCCTTGTCGCTCAACGCTCTCAGATCGTCCTCGGAGAGCTGGCTCTCGACGATCTCGGCTTCGGTGATGCGCAGGACCATCGGCCCCTTGATTTGCTGCCCCATCGGTACTCCCACTCAGCGGGCTCATCGGATCGATGCTTGTCCTGCTCGAAGTCGGGCAAGCGAGAACCATCGGCTTCTCCAAGGTTCTTCCGCCCGGACGCGGACCATCACGGCTGCTTGCCGGTGATCAGGTGGAGGCGTTGCGCGGTGGCGAGGAGAGGAGACGGCCAGGATCGCCGTCACGTCCGACCGGGAGCCGGTCCGCGGACTTCGACACCGACGCGGGGATCATCCCACAGCGCGTCGACGAGCTTGGGCCACCGACCCTGCCCCGACGATAACCGCGGAACCTGCGCAAGATCAAGAACGAGGTGGGCCGCCGCGGGGGGAGCAGTCCCGCTGATCGACATGCTGAAGGAGGCGGTGCTGCGTACCGGCTGCTGCTCGCCTCGGCTCACCCTGCGCAGGGCGGTGCCCATCGAGAGCACCTGTCAGCGGCCCAGGCCCGTCGCGCTGGAGGCGAGCGGCGGGTAGGGCTCGCCGCAGAAGTAACGGTTCAGCGCGTCGACGGCGGCCGGCAGCATGGGCGCGACCTTCGGATCGCTGCGTTGCACGTTGACCGACACCGTCATCCGGCGCTTGCCGGTGGCGTCGGCGAAGGCGAACGTTTGATAACCGGGGATGGAGCCGGTCACGCCCCACATCTCGCCGCAGGTGCGGCCGACCGACTCCAGCCCCAGGCCGTACTGGGGGAAGGCCGGCGCCTGCGGCGTCGCGACCCCGTATCCGGCGCGATCGTCAACTTCTCCTCCCTCGGCAGGTTCGTCGGCCTGCCCGAACCCGCTGCCGTGGTGGAATACAGGGTGCCGGCGGCCTGGTCGAAGAGCTGTTTCTTGGAGCCGAAGTAGCGGAAGACAAGGGTGGCGTCGGCGCCAGAGTCCCTGGCGATGTCGCGAACGCTGGCGGCGTCGTACCCCTGGCGGGCGAAGCGCAGCCTTGCTTGGTCATCGACCGTTGACATTCTGTGTGTAGGGTGTGCTACGTTCCCTCAAGTCAGCGTTCGATGACTTGAGGGGCGACATATGCGGACGTACGTTGTGGCGGGCGGAACAAACGGCATGGGCCGAGGACTCGCCCTGCACTTCCTACGCCGGGGTGACCACGTGACGGTCGTGGGCAGCGATCCGGCCAAGGGGCAGCACTTCCTCGACGACGCCGCCGGGCTGGACGCCGCCGGGCGGGCCGCGTTCCTGCGTGCGGACCTGACATCGGCAGCGGAGAACATGCGAGTGATCAAAGAGATCAAGGCACGACATGACGCGCTGGACGGCCTGATCTGCACCGCGCTCCGCCCCTTCCCGCAGCGGGTGGAAACCCCCGACGGCTATGAAGCCACCTTCGCCCTCTACTACGTCAGCCGTTTCCTGCTCGCCTACGGCCTGACCGACCTGCTGGAGCGCGGAGAGAACCCGATGATCGTGAACATCTGCGCTGTCGGCGTCACCAAGGGCCACATCCACTGGAATGACCTGTCGCTCAAGCGAGGTTACGGCAGTATCAAGGCCATGCTGCAGGGCGGGCGCGCCACCGACCTCCTGGGCGTCGCGTACGCCCTCAACCACCCGGACGCCCGTACCCGTTACCTGCTGCACCACCCCGGCTTCACCAACAGCGGCACAGACAGCCTCGAACAGCCCACCAAGACCGTCATCAAGCTCCTGGCCAGGTTCGCCGCCCAACCGGTCGAGAAGGCCATCGCGCCCATCGTCGAGCTGATGGATGATCCGCCAGGCAAGGGCGGCCTCCTGGCCTACGATCGTCGCCGCCCGCTCGAACCGTCACTATCCTCGCTCGACTCAGCCGCCGCCCGCCGCCTATACGACCTGACCAGCCACCTGCTGAGCTTCTAGCTCTTCACAGAACTTCTGTGTCACACCGCCGAACTGGACCTCTACCGCCGAGTGGACCACGGTCGAACACCGCTGGACGCTATCGGCCGACCCCGCCGAGAGGGACGCCCTGGCCGGCATCGCCGCCGGATGCCCCGACATCCTCATCGACATCCCGCCCGCCGCCTGAACAACTCGGCGGCAGGTCAGCGATCGCGGTCACCGAGCTCGTCCGAGACGTGGCGGAACCACGGGCACGGGACCACGAACTGTCCGTGATCCCGTGCCCGGCCGCCGGGCCGACCTTCCCGACATCGTCGCTGCGAGACCAGGCGGGGGCGGGTTGGCCCCTGGAACTTCTTGACGCTGAGCGCACGCCAGGCTTCTTCCCACTCCTCCACCTGCGCTCCGCAGGCGCCCACGATCGTGCGGACGATGGGCAGCGGAGGCATCCGGGGGAACTTGACGTTGAGAGGCCGTGTGGGGGACCTCCCCGGGGACGGGAGGCGAACCGTGCCCACACCCGCGGCTGATCTCCCGCATGGACACCCCGGACCAGGCTCGTAGCAGACTCAGCCGGTAGCGGCACTCCTGCGGTGTCCGAACCGCCCACGGGTCCGGCGGGGACGGGCCCCGTCTCACGGCGGCGGTCTTTCGAGCCCCGGCTCGGTTCCCGGCCGAGGAAGAACCCGCACGGCCCCGCCGCCGTGGCTCCCCCACGTGGGCCTGCGCCTCTTCTTCCTTGGCGCGCTCCCACAGCGTCGGCCACGGGGCCGGAGTTGAGGAACCGGCGGACAGCCGTTGTCGATGAGAACGATCTTGCTCGGTGGGATAATTGCTGGTCAGCGTCCCGCGAGTACCGCATAGGCCGTGGAGCGGCCGATTTCGAGGGTGCGGGCAGCCTCGCCCCGCGATGACCCCCGCAGGCGGAACCGACGGCGCTCTCTGGTGCGCCGGCCGGTTACGCCCGCGTCTCCACCGTCGGCCAACTCCTGGACCGCCGGCTCGCCGCACTCACCTCGGCGGGCTGCATCCGCATCTTCGCCGACAAGAAGTCCGGCAAGAACGCCGAGCGCGAGGAGCTGTGGAAAGCGCTGGACCATACGGCCCGGCGACCCCCTCGTGGTGCCCTCGCTGGACCGGCTGGGCCGCTCCATGCAAGACCTCATCTCGATCGTGGCGGGGTTGCGCAAGCGCGGCATCGGCTTCCGTTCCCTGTACGAGGCGCTGGACACCACCACCCCCGGCGGTCGGCTCGTCTTCCATGTCTTCGCCGCGCTCGCCGAGTTCATCCGCGAGTCATCGTGGAAGGCACCCACGAGGGTCTGGCCGCCGCCCGCGCCCGTGGTCAGCGCTTGGGCCGTCCGCCGGCCATGACGGCCGAGCAGATCCGGCACGCCCGCGGCCTGCTGACCCGGCCGGAGACCATCGCCCGGTCGCTCGGCGTCAGCCGTTCAACCATCTACAAGTACGCCCCCGAACTTGCGACAGGCCACTCTGCCGTCGAACAGCAAGCGAGGCGAGCCGAACTGGAAGCGGGAAGCTGATTTCCCAGTTCAGGGGCCTAAATGGCGGCTGGTGCCACGTTGGTCAACGGCACCCCTTCTTTCAGGATGAGCGTGCAGGAGCCTTTCCCCCTGGAAACCTCGACATCCATCTGGGACCGCCGCGCCGGCTGGCCGCGACCACACCCCAGTCCCTGGGAGTAGGTCATCTGCCGAGGGATCCGCGATCACGGCCGATGGCGGAAGCTGATGCGCATCAGCCGGCTGTCAGCCCAGTCTTCGAGCCGAGTCGGCCGGATGGTGCCGGGGTCGTGGGGTTGGTTGAGATCCGCGACGATCTCGGCCAGCACGGCCTGACGTTCGGCTGGGTCGGTGACCGGCGTGGCCCGTGCGGGCAGATCTGCGCGGATCCCGTTCTTGAGGTGGAAGGTGAAGTTCGGATTGGCGAGAAGGTTCGCATGCCAGTCGGTCGCGGCACCGCCGGCGCCGCTACACAGGTAGGTGGTGCCCGCGGCCCGGTAGAAGAAGATCTCGATGCGGCGTGGGCGGCCGGTGCGTCGCCCCTGCGTCGTGATGTCGATGATCCGCTCTCTGGTGCCCGCGGCGGGGGTGATCTCGATGGCTCGTCGGACGTGGTCGGGCAGGTGGGACAAAGATGCGTCCCGCGCGGAGTCATTCGACCCGGTCGTGTCCGGAGTGCTCATGCGGTCTCGGTCTGAAGCGCGGGGCCGAGGAGGAGTCCACCGTCGATGACGTACTCCGACCCCGTGATGAACGACGCGTCCGATGAGGTGAGGAACAGCAGAAGCCGGGTGACGTCGGCCGGCTCCCCGAGCCGGGGGATGGCGAACGGCTCGGGTGAGTAGAAGTCGGCGATCGGCGCGGTGGCGCCGGCTGCTGGTTCGTAGATGAAGGGGGTCGCGATCACGCCGGGGTGGATGGTGTTGACCCGGATATGGTCGCGGCCGAGCTCAAGTGCTGCCGTTCGGGTGAGACCTCGCACGGCCCACTTGCCGGCCACGTACGGCGCGTAGTGCGCCGTGCCGCCCAGGGCCATGATCGAGGCGATGTTGACAATGGCTCCCCCTGCCGCGCGGCGCAGAGCGGGGGCGGCGACCTTGATGCCGAGGAAGGTCCCGGTGAGGTTGATGTCGAGGATGCGCGACCACGTGGCCTGGTCCGTGTCTTCGATCGTCGCCGGCGGGTTCTGCACGCCCGCGTTGTTGACGAGCACGTTCAGGGCGCCGAAGGCGCTCTCGGCGGCCAGCACAGCAGCGGACCACGAGCTCTCGTCGGTGACATCGAGGCGGGTGAAGCGAGCGCGGGTCCCGAGCTCGGCGGCGAGAGCGGCGCCGCGTTCGGCGTCGATGTCGCCGATCACCACGTTCGCTCCTTCCGCGTGAAAGGCGCGTACGTGGCTCGAGCCCTGACCGCCGGTCCCACCGGTCACGAGCACGGTCTGGTTGTCGAAGCGGGGCATCAGATGTTCCTTGGGTAGGCGGATGAATGACCGGGATCACCAGTGATGACCGGCGGCCAGTGGTGAGCCGGGCGACTCACCATCCTGGACACTAGATCGGCAGCAGTGGCGAGTCAAGCCACTCACCTCGTATGCTCGACCCATGAGCAAGGTCGTGACGACGTATCACCAGCGCGTCGCCCAGGAGAAGCGCGCGCTGATCGTGTCGGCCGCCACCGCACTGTTCCTCGAGTTGGGCTACGACCGGACGTCGCTGGCGCGGATCGCAGAGCGTTCGGGCGTATCGCGGGCCACCTTGTTCAAGCAGTTTCCGAGCAAGGCCGCCCTGTTCGACGCCATCGTCACCGAGTCCTGGGCAACCGCCGACGAGGAGGATCCTCCGCCGGCGGGCAACATCGTCGACGGGCTCGGCATCATCGGCCGCCGCTACGCCGAGCTGCTAGGCCGCCCCCAGATGACCGATCTGTTCAGGATCGTCATCGCCGAGCTGCCGCGGTTCCCTGAGCTGGCCCATGCGCAGTTCTCGCACGGGAAGATGCCCTACTTCGAGTCCGTACGCGGCTACCTCCTGGCCGAGCACGAGGCGGGAACGGTGCGGGTCGAGGACGTGGACCTCGCGGCCACCCAGTTCCTGGGCATGATCTCCAACTACGTCTTCTGGCCGGCACTCCTTGTGCCGGGCTGGGAGGTGAGCGCCGAACGCGTCGCTCAGGTAGTGGACGAGGCCGTCCGCACCATCGCCGCCCGGTATGCCACAACTGAACCAGGACCGTCGGTCGCCATGGTGCGGTGAGGGTCAGCGAGGGCGGCGCCACTGGGTGGGGTCGGCAAAGTGCTGGTGGCGATGCTGGAGCGCCGAATGACGCAGCTGATGCAAGGTCCACCCCTGGCGGTGTGGCTCGGGCTCGGCCGAGGCGGTCTTGAACTGGTATTCGGCGCGTGGGCAGGACAGGCGGCCCCGCCCGGTGACGGGCCAGACGTCGCCGGATGCCGACGCGCGGCGGCCGGAGGGAGGAGCGCGCCGGTCGGCCAGGAACACCGGCCCGCAGGTGCGACCGGTCGGCAGGCGGGGCAACAGCCGGGCCGTCCTGGTGGCCCAGTGCACGTATTCGATGGCGCCGCCCTTGGTCATGCAACCCACCGGGGCGCTACGCAGGGCCTGACCTGCGGACGATGACCGCGTACCCGTTGACCGGCTGCCGGATCCTTGGTCACGCCGATTCGCAACAACCGATCGCCAAGCCGCAACGTCCGCACGTCACGGCGAGCCCCGGGCTGAGGCGAGACTGGCCGCATGAGCGCAAAAAGATCGCGTTTTGCCACGTCAATGGCGAGCCCGTCGATGCGGCGGCTACTCGCTCTGGTCACCGGCGGCTGCCTTGCCATGACCGCGTGCGTCACACAGGCCGCGGCGCAGCCACCCACGGCGCCGAAGCCGCGCCCGTCGATCGTGAAGCTGGACTCGGGCCGGATACGGGGAGTGGACGACGGTACCGTCAGGACGTACTCGGGGATCCGCTTCGCGCAGCCGCCGCTGGGGAGGCTTCGGTGGAAGGAGCCGGTGCGGGTCGCGCCGTGGCGGGGGGTGGCCGACGCCACCAAGCCCGGCCGGCAATGCCCGCAGGCGGATAAGGGTAAGCAACTCGGCGGGGAGGACTGCCTGTTCCTCAACGTCACCACGCCGGCCAAGGCGTCTCGAAAGCCGCTGCCGGTGATGGTGTGGCTGCACGGCGGCGGCTTCCTCGACGGCTCCGGCAGCATGTACAACGCCCGGCGGATGGCCGGCCAGGGCGAGGTGATCGTGGTGACGCCCAACTACCGGCTCGGGGCGTTCGGCTACCTCGCGCTGCCGGGGCTGCCCGGCTCGGGTACCTTCGGGCTGGCCGACCAGCTCGAAGCCCTACGATGGGTGCGGCGCAACGCCGCGGCCTTCGGCGGCGACCCTGGCAACGTGACGCTGATCGGCCAGTCCGCCGGCGGGATGAGCACCTGCGCGCTGCTGACCTCTCCGGCCACGCGCGGCCTGATCGACAAGGCCGTCATGCAGTCGGGGACGTGCACGCTCAACTGGCCGGCCGGCACCTACGCCCCGGTTCCTGACACGCCGCCGTTCACGCCATACGCCTCGCTGAAGACCAGCCGGGACATCGGTCTGGCCGCGGCCAAGCAGCTCGGCTGCGCGGCGGGCGAGGAGCTGGAGTGCCTGCGCTCCAAGCCGGTCTCTGAGCTGATGAAGATCAACGAAACGTTCGGCGCCTCCCTCGCCCACGGCACGCCGTTGCTGCCGCTGGACCCGGCGCAGGCACTGCGCACGGGCAAATTCCTGCGCGTGCCGGTGATCTCCGGCGCCACCAGGAGCGAGAGCAACGGCTTCGTCGCCGGCACGGCACAGGCTGGGATCCCGGTGACCGCCGAGAACTACCCGGCTCTGATGAAGAACGCGTTCGGCGAGCAGGCCGGCAAAGTGATGCGGGAATATCCGCTGAAGGCCTTCTCCTCGCCCGGCCTGGCCTGGGCGACGGTGAGCAGTGACCGCGCATGGGCCTGCCCGACCCTGGAAGGCAACGAGGCAATGGCCGCCCGCACCACGGTGTACGCCTATGAGTTCGCCGACGCCAAGGCCCCGAACATCGCCGGCATTCCCTCCGACTTTCCGCTGGGCGCCCAACACGCCAGCGACCTGCCCTACCTGTTCGACCTGGACGGCGAGGCATGGGACGGACTCACATCCGAGCAGTGGCGGCTGGCGCGGCAGATGATCGGCTACTGGACGTCCTTCGCGCACATCGGCAGGCCCCAGGCCGTCGGCGCACCCGCATGGCACGCCTTCACACCCTCCGGCCAGACCGTGCTCAGCCTGAAACCCACGAGCCAGGGCGGCATCGGCCCGATCGACCTCGGCGACGAGCACCGATGCGCCTTCTGGCGCGGACTTTCCAACTGATCACCGCGATGGTGCCCGGCCCAGACCCGGGCCGGGCACCATGGCGCGTGACGGCGAATGGCAGACTCAGCAGACGTGATCAGGATTCTGCTGGCCGACGACGACCCGATGGTCCGCCGGCATCTCAAGGCCATCCTCGGCTCCAGCACGGAGATCGAAGTGGTCGGCGAGGCACGGGATGGGGCAGAAGCGGTCGAGGAGGTCCTGCGCAACCAGCCCGACGTGGTACTGATGGACCTCAGGATGCCGGGCGTGGACGGGATCACCGCGACGAGGGAGATCACCGCGCTGGCCGCGCCGCCCGCGGTCATCACGCTCACGACGTTCGACTCCGACGAGCACGTGCTCGGCGCCCTGGAGGCCGGAGCCGCGGGCTTCCTGGTGAAGGCCACCCCGGCCGAGGAGCTGCTCAACCTGGTCAAGGTCGCCGCCGACGGGAACGTCGTGATGTCACCGAGCGCGGCGCGCAGACTGATCGCTCAGTCCTCCAGAGGCGACGAGCGGCGCGACGCCGCCCGGTCGCGGGTGGCCACGCTGGCCGAGCGTGAATGCGAGGTGCTGGCCTGCCTCGGTGAAGGGCTCACCAATCCCGAGATCGCCCGGCGGCTGTTCCTGTCGGAGACGACCGTCCGCAGCTATGTCTCCCGCCTCCTGGTCAAGCTCGAGCTCACCCACCGAACGCAGGCGGCCCTGCTCGCCCACCAGGCCGGACTCCTTGACGAGCCCGGCTGAACACGGACCCGCGACAACCCGGCCGCCACGGGCGACACCACGGCGGCCTTCCGAGGTACCCGCTGTGCACACACTGTCCCGTTGGCCGGAACTCATCGTCCGCGATCGAAGAATAATGCTCATGGTCGCCATCGGCGCGGCCACGCTGCTCGTCATCGTTCAGATCGTCCTGTACACCACGAGCGGGGACGACCGCGGCCCTGGCTCGCTCGCCGAGCTCGCCCTGAACCTCCTGCTCGACGCGTCCTTGCCGCTGATCGTCCGCCTCCCGCGGACGGTAGGGGGACTGGCCGTCGTGGTCACGACGGTGCTCGCTCTCGGGGCCGGCCTGACGCCGGATGCGGTGGCAGCGCAGATCGACCCGATCACGACACCCGTGGCAACCTCGGTCGTGGTGTCATTCCTGGTGACCCTGCTGCCCTGGCCTCAGGCGTTCGCCTTCGCCGCCGTCCTGGCGCTGCCGGCCATCCCGATCTGGTCTCCCTCGTGGGGAAACCTGTACGAAGCGCTGTCGTCCACCGCCCTGCCCGCGCTGGGCGCCCTGTACCTGAGGGCCCGGTACGAGCTGGTGCGATCGCTGCGCAAGCGGGCCGAGCTGGCCGACTCCGAACGCCGCCTGCTCGCCGAGCGGGCCGAGACCGCCGAACGGCAGCGCCTGGCCGCCGACCTGCACGACATCGTCACCCACCACGTCACGGAGATCGTGCTGCATGCCGACGCCCTCCGCGTCACCACCCGCGACGACGACGCCCGCGCGGCGGCCGAGCAGATCCGGCGAGCCGGCACGCGTACCCTCACCGAGCTGCGTGATCTCATGCACGTGGTCACCACAGGGGCCCGGCCCGCGCCCGCCGAGCGTCCCCAGAACGACACCGGCGGCGACCTCGCCGCACTGGCGGCGGCCGACCATGCGGCCCTGCACGTCGAGGGCGACCCCGATACGGTGCCCGCAGTCGTGGCCCGGGCGGTCTACCGGGTGGTGCAGGAGTCGCTGACCAACGCCCGCAAGCACGCTCCTGGAGCACCGGTCACGGTCGCCATCTCCTACCCCGGCGACCGGGCCGACGTCGAGGTGCGCAACGCGCCGCCCCGGCGGAGCGTCGATCCCACGCTGACCAGCGCCGGCTCCGGGATGGGCCTTACCGGGCTCGACCGCCGGGTGACCCTGCTCGGCGGCACCTTCAGCGCGGGAGACGACGGCGAGGGAGGCTTCACGGTCACCGCCAGCCTCCCCGCCTCCGCCACACGGAACGCCGCCACACCGGATCCTCGGGCACCTGCCGACTCCGGCGTGACGTGAGGAGACGCCCTCTGGCGGTTTCGTGCCGGCGGTGGACAGTTCCTCGGCTCCTCGGCCGGTCTGTCACCGGCAACGGTGGGTGCGCAGGCGCTCGGCGTGTTCGGTGGCTGCTACGAGGCGTGTGGTGATCTCGTCCAGCAGCGACACGGCACGAGGCGGGCCCGCCTCGACCGGGGGCGAGCCCACACCGCATCAAGGTCGCCTGGCCTTAGCCTTCCCGCAGCCACCATGGAAATCACTCACGACGCCGAGGCCCGGTGGCTCGGGACGGTACGCACACCGTCTGGAAGGGCTCACCGGGCAGGTACTGCTCCCACTCCCCGGCGCTGAGCGTACGGCCGGCGCGAGCGCAGGCGGTGGCCACCAGGTCCGCGGGTTCGGCCACGCCCCACACCCGGAAGGTGTCGTCATCGTTCACCGTGGCCAGCACGCCATCGCCGAACTCCACCTGCGAGACCCTGCTACGGCCAGGAAGAGCGGCGCCGACCTGCTCCTGCGTGGCCACGTCCCACAGCCGGACGCTCTTGTCGTCGCTCGCGGTGGCGAGAGTGCCGCCGTCGGCGCTGAAGGCCACCGCGGTGATCACGCCGGAGTGCCCACCCAGATCCCGGCCGAGCTGCTTGCGGGAGGCCAGGTCGATCAGCCGCGTTCCCGCGTTGCCGGCCACGGCCAGGGTCCTGACGTCGGGGGAGAAGGCGACGCTCTTCGCCCTGCTGATGGGCGGGCCGGCCTCGGCCTGGGTGGACAGCTCCCACAGCTGGGCGTTCTCCCCGATGTCCACCGCGGTCAGGTATCTGCCGTCGGGGCTGATGACCAGCTGCGCGATGTTCTCGGGGCGGACGATCCGGCCGATCCGGCGATGGGAGCGCGCGTCGAAGAGCCATATCTCGGGCTTCGCATCGGCCTGCGAGTCCGGTGTGAGCGCGATGGCCAGAATCCGCCCGTCCGGGCTGTAGGCCGCCGGCCCGATGACGTGACGAGGGGTTCGCACCGAGCTCACCTGGCGCCGGTCGGCGACGTCCCACCAGGTCAGCTCGGACTCCAGGCCGATCGCCAGCGTGCCCCCGTCCGGGCTGCGCACCGCCCTGTTGATGGGCTGCCCCGGCCTGATGGTGAAGATCGGTGTTCGCGAGGCGAGGTCCCAGAGCCTGACCTGCCGCGCGTCGGAGGTCAGGATGCTGCGCCGATCGCTGCTGAACGTCGCGGCGCGCGCGGTGGTGCCTGCCGTGGGCAAGGGAGCTCCCAGCTGCCGGTGTGTGAACGGGTTCCACAGCCGCAGCCCGTCGAAGCCACCGGCGGCCAGCAATTTCCCGTCGGGGCTGAAGGCCACGCTGTACAGGCCGATCGTGTGACCGGCGAGCCTGGGACCGAGCTCCTCGCGCGTGGTCAGGTCCCACAGCCGGGCCCGGCCGCCGTCGCTCGTGGTCGCCAAGACTGAGCCGTCCGGGCTGAACGCGACGCGGATGCCGCCGATCTGCCTGTTCATGAGCGGCTTGCCGATGGGCCGCCACGTGGCGACGTCCCACAGGCGCAACGCGTGGCTGCTGGTGACCAGCCGCTTCCCGTCGGGGCTGAAGGCGAGGTGGCTGATGCCGGAGGGGGAGAGGTGTGCTTCGAGCAAGGCGACCTGCCTGCGCGAGGCCACGTCCCAGACCTGGGCCTCGGTCTCGCGGGAGGAGTGGACCGCCAGCAGCCTCCCGTCCGGGCTGAAGGCGACGGCGTTGGCCCCGGGAAGCGCGTCACCGACCTGTGTGCGCGTAGCCACGTCCCACAGCCGAACCTTGTCGCCGCCGGTGGCCAGGAGCCTGCCGTCCGGGCTGAACGCCACGGTGCCGCCGCCCCGGAGCGGTTTCCCGAGCTGCTCGTGCGTGGTGGCGTCCCAGATTCGCACGTCCTCCGCCGCCGCCGCGACGAGCCGGCCGTCACTGCTGAACGCCACCTCGGTGACCATCTGCTTCTGGCCGGTCAGGGAGCCGGTCGGACGGTGTGTGACAGGGTCGCGGAGTGTCACGACGCCCTCGTCGTCCCCGTTGGTCGCCAGGACCCTGCCGTCGGGGCTGAAGGCCAGCGCGAGCGCCGGGCCTGGCCTGGTGAAGACGGCGGGCCCGGCGAGCGCGTTACGGAGGCTGTGGCGGGCCTCCTTGGTCGGCGCGAGCCGCCAGGCGGTGACAGCGAGCAGGTGTCCGACCGTCGGCTCGGTGCCGACGAGCCGGACGCTCTGCGTCGCCAGTTGCCGGGACAACGCCTGCCGTTTCTGCGCCTCCGCCCGCTTCCGCTCCCTGTTGGCCTCGCCCGCGGCGGACACGGCCGAGACCGCGCCGGCGAGAGCGACGACAAGCAACGTGACCAGCGTGACCAGCGCGCCGCGCCGCATCTTCCTGGATCGGGCCAGCGCTCGGCGACTGGAGTCGAGGAAGTCCCGTTCCAGCCTGGTGAGCGTCACGTGGCGGCGCTCGGAGACGGCCCAGCTCTCGACCGCCTGCAGCCGGCTGCCGCGCAGCAGGTCGCCGTCGCCGCGACCGTTGTCGTCCCAGTGGCGGGCGGCCTGGCTGAGCTGCCCGACGACCGCCAGGCCCGGTCTCTCCGCGCTCACCCAGCCGCGCAGGCGAGGCCACGCGCGCAGGACGGCGGGACGGGTCAGGACCATCTGGCCCTCACGCTCGGAGAGCATGTAGGAGAACGCTCGGAGGATGGCCCGCAGGTCCTGCCCGCCGTACTCCAGCTCGGCCACGGGCACCGGGCGGGTCGTCTCCATGTCGTACTCGTCAAGGGTGAGCAGCCGCAGGAACACCCCGGGCACCAGTCGCCGCTGCTCCTCCGGGAGCGCGGTGTAGGCGTCCTCGGCGATCGCCCCCAGCGCCGGGTCCAGGCCATCGTCCGAGGCGATCTGCCGCGCCCGCTCACTGCCCGCACGCAACAGCCCGGTCGCCTCGCCGTTCCCGCTGACCAGGGCGAGCAGCAACTCCCGGGCCGTC
This sequence comes from Spongiactinospora rosea, assembly GCF_003315795.1. GTDB lineage: Bacteria > Actinomycetota > Actinomycetes > Streptosporangiales > Streptosporangiaceae > Spongiactinospora > Spongiactinospora rosea. The sequence goes on along the minus strand of NZ_QMEY01000015.1, from coordinate 43,174 downwards.
GGCCGCGCCTGCGGCTCCTTGGCCAGCGCCGCCGCCACCAACGGGCGCAGCGCCGGCGGCAACCCGTCCAGGTCGGGTGTGGCCGACAGGACCTGGTGGATCACCACAGCGGCGCTGTCCCCGGAGAAGGCGTCCGTTCCCCGTGCGGCGAAGAGCATCACGGCGCCCCACGCGAACACGTCGCCCGGCGCGCCCGCCCGCTGCCCACTGAACGACTCGGGTGGCATGTAGGCGGGCGTGCCGGCGATCAGTCCGGTGGACGTCACCGACATCTCCTCGGTACGCGCGATACCGAAGTCGATCACCCGCGGGCCGTCCGGGCCGAGCAGGACGTTGTCGGGCTTCAGATCACGGTGAATCACCCCCGCCTCGTGAACCGCGGCCAGCGCGGTGGCGATCGCCGTGGCCAGCCGGTGCAGGTCGTCCCCCGCGAACGACCGCCCATCCCGTACGGCTGTGCGCAGGCTGGGCCCGCTGACGTACTCGCTGACGATGTACGGCCGCGGGCCCGTCAGATCGGCGTTCAACACCCGAGCCGTGCAGAAGGAGGCCACCCTTCGCGCGGCCTCGACCTCCCGCGCGAATCGGTCCAGTTGCGTGCGGCCGCTGTCGGCGTGCAGGAGCTTGAGCGCCACCCGAGTGCCCTCACCGTCGTACGCCTCGTAGACGACACCCTGGCCTCCCTGCCCCAGGCGGCCGGCCAGCCAGTAGCCGCCGACCGTGTGCGGGTCCTCTCCCAGCAACGCTCTCATGGTCGCTGGGACGCGCACATGCGGCCAGGGGCTCGGGCGCTCGGAGGCCGCCGGCGGCGGCGCGGCCCCTGCCCGGGAACTCGGGCCGGCGCCGGCTGTAGTTGAACGGACATCTCTCTTGCGCATATGGGGTCATCCGTTGGGGGTGGGGACGCAAAGCGGCTGCTGCGGGTGATGGGGGAGGGAGGCGCCGACCACGTCATGATCTTCTGGGAGCACGGCTCAGTGGTCGGTGACCGAGATCCTCACGCCGACTGCGCCGTCGCCGTGGCGCAGGCAACCGTCGGCGTCGTTGACGCGCAGCTGGAGAAAGCCCGCCTGGCGCGCCTCGATCAAGGCCCTGCTGCCGACCCTGTAGTGGTCGTTGCTGATCCTCGCGATCAGCGAACTACAATGGATGCCTTTCCTGTCTATTTCAGGTTCGCCGCCTTGCGATCTCTTTCCGCCCCAGCTCAACGCGCTCAACCGCACGACCGCGAGTCAGCTGGTCGTACGGGCTGCCGCCACGAACTCCTCATGCGCACGGGACGTGATCGAAGGTCGTCAGTTGCGGGATGACCTCCGTTATCTGGCAAGATGGCGATCACCAGGGTAGCGCGAGCCGGGCGGCCGTCGCCCGGCGCGAGCGCTTCGATTCCCGGTTATCTGGCAACCCGGCGGATGGGGTCGGCACGGACGAACACGTCCGCATTCACGGCAAGGGCGGCAGCGTCCGCACCGTCCTGCTCGACGACCGCTGCTACGTCACCCTGCTCAAGCTCTACCTGACCCGCGCCGGCCACACCGCCGGGCCACAGTTCCGCGCCTCCATCAACGGTCGCGGCGGGCCCCTGTCCTACGACGCCGCCCACCACCGCCGGCAGACCTACTGCGCCGCAGCGAAAGTCGAGATCGACATCCACCAGCTGCGTCATGCCCACGCCACCGAGCTCATCAACGCCGGGGTGTCCATCGAGGCAGTTCGCCGCCGCCTCGGTCACGCTTCTGCCGAGACCACGCAGCTGTACGCGCTGCTCGACGACAAGGTCGCCGACACCGAGATCCGCGCCGCCCGCCGACGCCGCGACCAAGCGGCACATTGATCGCACAGTTGGCCCTCTCCCGGTTCAGGCTGCTCTGAGCAGGGATAACGCAATCGCGTGTACCTGGTGACAGCTTCGTCAACGTTAAGCCGAAGAGAGCCGCTTGCAGCGGCCGCAGGCCCTTGTCCGGGGCCGGGGAGGCGATGACGTAGCGGCCCAGGCAGTTGAGGTGGGCGTGTCCTGGCGGGCTGAGCCGGGCCACGCCCTCGTCCTTGACCGGCACTCCCCGGGCACGCAACTGCCGGTTCCTCAACCCCGTACCAGCCGAGTCACTGCCCGCCGTGAGGCACGCAACCACGATCATAAGGCTAGTCCGGGTCGCCTGCCGCGGGCGCCCGCGAAGCACCTTCAGGGGCGGGGCCGGGGGGCTTGGGGGTGGGGGCGCGGAGTTCGGCGGCCACGGCGCGTTCGCGGAGGGCGTCGGCTTCGGCGCGGACGCGGGCCAGTTCGCCGCGCAGGTCGGTGATGCGGGCGCGTTCCAGGGCCAGGTCCATGGTGAGGCGTTCGGCCTCGGCCGTGGCCGCCGCGCGTGCCTGCTCCGCCTCTGTCGCACGCTCCTGATCCCGGGCCGCGTGCTCTCTGGCCTGTACGGCCTGCGCCCGGCACTCCGCCGCCTCCGACAGCGCCTCCGCGCGCCCCTGTTCGGCGGCCTCCGCTCGTGAGACCGCTCTGTCCCGTTCCGCCTCGGCGGCCTGGGCCTGGGCGCGGGCGGCGGCGGTGGCGCGTTCGGCGTCCTGGGCGGCCTGCCGCGCGGTGAGCGCGTCGTCGCGGGCCGCGTCACGCTCCGCGTGGGCCAGCCGTACCTCCTCGGCGGCCTGCGCGGACTCCTCCTTCGCCTGCCGCGTCTCGGCCCGGGCGGTCTCCACCCGCTCGGCCATCTCTCTGGCGATCTCGTCACGTACGCGTTCGGCGGTCTCGACCTTCTCGGCCATCTCCCGCCGTGCCGTGTCGCGGGCCCGCTCCGCCTGATCGGCTCGGCGCTCGGCCTCCTGTGCGGCGAGTTTGGCGCGGCGTTCGGTCGTGGCGGCCTCGCGGAGCGCGGCCAGCGCCTGCTCGCGCGCGGTCTCAGCGTCGGCGAGCGCCGCGTCGCGGTCGGCGATGGCCTGCAGTTCGCTTTCCTGCATCGCCGCGCGCTCCCGCCGGGCGTGCTCGGTGGCCTCGCGCGCCAACCGTACCTGCTCGAACGCCTGCTCGCGCTCGGTGCGCGCGATGGCCACCCGGGTGTGCGCCTCGGCCTGGATCGCGCTGACCTTGGCCTCCACCCCGGCCGGGCTCAGCTCCTGCGCCAAGACCTCCGCCAGCGGGCTGATCGCGGCGGCCAGTCCCTTCTCCATGCGGTCGTAGAGATCTTCGACCCTGGCCAGTGTCCCTTCCAGGCCCGGGGTCGCGCGCCGCAGCTCACGTTCCCGCTTCGCCACTGCCTGGCAGTCATTCTGCGGGCAGTACTCCCGCGGCCTGCCTCGCCCCTGCCGCTGCTCGATCACCGCACCGCAGTGCTTACACGGCCGGGCCCCGCCACTGATCTTCGTGGTCACGTCGGTAGCGTAGCACCTTGATTTTCCAGAAATTCAAATTCAATAAAGCGGGTTTGTTGCGCCGTGATGTTGCCTACTCAACTCACGAGAATGTCAATTCCCGAAAGTTGATCAACGAGCCGGGGAGAGGCGCTTGCGATGCGCCCATCTGGGGGATGGCCGCGACAGCACAGCGGAGCAATAATCCAGGCGGCACGGTAAGCGGCCGTTCACGGTCGGCAGGGCCGACGCGCTCGTTCCTGCGCCGTGCATCGAGGCGCCAATCGGTGACGAGGAGGCCGATGTGGCAAGACGAAGGCGGAACCGGCACACCCGAGTGGCGGCCTTGGCGGCCGGTATCGTCCTTACGACGTCTCCGGTCGCGGCCGGTGCCGCGCTCGGCGACGCGGGCGACCGGGCCGCGCCGGCCCGCATCGCCGAGTGGGTGGTGGACCTGGACGCCACCGGGTTGCGCGACCTACTGGCGCGCGGCCAGGTCACCTCTGTCGGACTGGTCAAGGCGTACCAGGCGCGCATCGACGCCTACGAGCGGGCGTACGCCGACCAGCCCGGTGTCAATGCGATCATCCGCCGGGACCCGACGGCCATCGCCGATGCCGCCCGGCTCGACGCCGAACGCCGGAAGGGACGCATCCGCGGCCCGCTGCACGGCATCCCGCTCCTGATCAAGGACAACTACGACACCGCGGACATGCCCACGTCCAGCGGCTCGCTGGCGCTGCGGCACTGGCGTACCGCCGATGACGCCGAGCAGGTCGCGCGGCTGCGCGCGGCGGGCGCGATCGTCATCGCCAAGACCAACATGCACGAGTTCGCCTCCGGCATCGAGACCATCAGCTCGCTTGGCGGGCAGACCCGCAACCCCTACGACCAGACCCGCAACCCGGGCGGCTCCAGCGGCGGCACGGGTGCCGGTGTCGCGGCCGGCTTCGGCGCGGCCGGGCTGGGCTCGGACACCTGCGGCTCCATCCGCAGCCCGGCGGCGCACAACAGCCTGGTCGGGCTGCGTCCGAGCCAGGGCCTGTCCAGCCGCGACGGCATCGCGCCCCTCTCCGACACCCAGGACGTCGGCGGCCCCATGGCCAAGTCGGTCAGCGACATCGCCCTGATCCTGGACGCCACCGCCGGATACGATCCGGACGACCCGTCCACCAAGGCGTCCATCGGCCGGATCCCGCGCACCTACACCGCCACCCTGAACGACAAGGCTCTGGTCGACGCCCGCATCGGCGTGTTCACCGACTACCTGAGCACGTCGGCGCCCGCGCAGACGACGACGGCGCTGGTCCGGGCGGCCGCCGGGGACATGGCCGCGCAGGGCGCGACCATCATCGACCTGCCCGCCCAGCCCGCGCTGATGTCGGCGCTGGACGGCTCCAGCGTGTTCGCCGACGAGGTCGAACGCGACCTCAACCGCTACCTGGCCGCACCGGGTTCACGATTCCCACGCTCACTGGCCCGGCTGGAGCCACCGGCCGACATCGTGACCCTGGCCGACATCGTCACCTCCGGCCAGGTCACGCCCACGGTCTTGCAGCGACTCAAGGAACGGCTGGGCGGCTCGACCGCCCCGCAAGACGGCTATCGCCAGCGGCTGGCCCGGCGCACGGAGGCGCAACATCTGCTCCACGAGCTGTTGCGGGACAACGACCTGGACGCACTGGTCTACCCGGCGGTCTCCCAGCAGGCCGCCCCGATCGGGCAGCCCCAGGCGGGGCTCAGGATCTGCCCCCTCGCCGCCAACACCGGATTTCCCGCTCTGACGATCCCGGCCGGTTTCACACCCGACGGCATGCCGGTGGGAGTCGAACTGCTCGGACGCCCCTTCAGCGAACCGACCCTGCTCGGCCTCGCCTTCGACTACGAGCAGGCCACCCACCACCGCCGCCCACCGAAGAGCACCCCGCCCCTGAACCCCTGAGCCGACCTCGGCCCGCCCGGCACGGCAGATGGAGGCACCCGGATTCTCCTCAGCGAGAACCCCGTCACCGACCTGGAGGTGGCCGGGGGGAGGCTCCGCGGGCTCGGCGAGGACGGCCGCGGACAGGGCCAGAGCGCCGAGGGTGCGCAGGGCCACCACAACACGCCCCGATTGAGGGCAATTGATCATATTCAAGGGGTGGCCAGATGGCGGTGGCGGCGCCAGTCAGCGATCACCGGCGGCCCGCAGTGCGGTGTGGTGCAGCAGGCCGTCCAGGATGAGGGCCAGGCCGGCCTCGAATGCCGACTCGTGGTCGATCATCGGCACGTCCGCCGGTGGATCCGAGCCGTCGCCGGAGCCGGCGTCCGCCTGTTCTTCCAGGACACTGCCGACAGTGAAACGGCCGGCGGCCAGCATCGCCGTCTGGGCGTCCCGCTCCGGCACTCCGGAGGTGACCAGGAAGTCCATTTTGCGGCGGATCCGGTCGAGGTCGCCGACGGGAGTGCTGCCCGCGTGGAGGCGTGCGCCGTCCCTGCGCATCAGCAGGGTGCGCCGGAAGCTTCGCGTGTTGTCCAGGAACCACTCGCGCCAGTCGTCGTCGGGCGTCGGCAGCGGGGCGGCCGAATGCGGTGCCATCGCCGCCTGCGCCATGGCGGCCAGGAGGTCCTTCTTGGTGCGGAAGTACCAGTAGAGCGAGGGCTGTTCGACGCCCAGCCGCTGCGCCAGCCGCCGCGTACTGACCGCGTCCAGCCCGACCTCGTCGAGCAGGTCGAGCGCTTCGGAGACGACGATCTCGCGGTTCACCTTGGTCACGTTGACAAATCTATCACTGATAGATGACCCTGGGAGAGGAATCATTCACTGATAGATTTTGAGGTGATGGGTATGGCCGACAGTCCGGACCCCCTGCGGGTTCTTGTCGCCGGCGGCGGGATAGCGGGCCAGGCGCTGGCCTTCTGGCTCACGCGGGGCGGCCACAGGGTGACCGTCGTCGAACGTTTTCCGGTGCTGCGGGCCACCGGGGCGCAGGTCGACCTCCAGGGACAGGGCATCGAGGCCGTCGAGCGGATGGGGCTTCTTGACGCCGTCCGCGGCAGGCTGGTGGACGAGGCGGGCGTCGCCTTCGTCGACGCGCGCGGCAGGACCAAGGCGACGATCATGGCCAACACCTCCGGCCGGGGCCGGCAGACCCTCACCTCCGAGTACGAGATCATGCGCGGTGACCTGGTACGCATCCTGCACGACGCGTCGAAGGACGACGCCGAGCACGTCTTCGGCGTGAGCGTGGACGGCTTCGAGCAGGACGAGCGGAAGGTCATCGCTCACTTCTCCGACGGGACCTCCGGCGAGTTCGACCTCCTGGTCGGCGCGGACGGGCAGGGATCGCGCATCCGGCGGGCGATCCTCCCCGCGGGCCGCGACCCGTACTGGCGGGTCGGCATCCACATGGCCTACTGGTTCATCCCGCGCATCGCGTCCGACGGCGACATCCGGGACACCTACCTGGTCCCGGGTGGCCGTCAGATCATGCGCCGCAGCCACAACCCGACCGAGACGCAGGTGTACTTCGTGCTGCGGGAGGAGTCCGAGGAGGCCTCGGCGATCCACCGGGAACCGGTCGAGCGCCAGCGGAACTTCTGGGCGAGCAGATTTCGCGACGCGGGCTGGCAGACCGAGCGCTTCATCGACGGCATGCGGACCAGCCCCTTCTTCTACTCCCAGGAGATCGTCCAGGTCCGAACCGGCACCTGGTCCAAGGGCCGTGTGGTCCTGGTCGGCGACGCCGCCCACTGCGCCTCCCCTTACAGCGGCATGGGCGTCTCCGGCGGCCTGGCCGGCGCCCACGTCCTGGCGGGCGAGATCAACCGGCACCCGGGCGACCTGCCGACCGCGCTGGCGAACTACGACAGCGTGCTGCGGCCCTTCGTCAACGAGATCCAGGGCGAGGTGAACCCGCGTCTCCTGCGCCTGGGCATGCCGATGACCCAGCGTGCGATCGACGCCTTCCAGGCCGCCACCGCCCTGGCGTGCTTCCTGCACCTTCCCGGCCTCGCCGCGCGCTTTTCGAAGAGCGACCGCGGCGGCACCTGGCGGCTCCCTGGGAACCCGGCGCCGATCAGCACCCTCCGTTCGATACTCCCCGAGGGCCGGGCGGATGACTCCGGCGGGGTGTCCGGGTGCGGTAGGAGTGGCCGAGTTCCGGGCCGAGTCCGAAGTAGTGGCGGAAGTTGTAGATAAGGGGGCTCCACGCTGCGGGATCGATGTGGTCAGTGCCGGGAACGACGATGCGGGAGTCTGCGTGCACCTTGCACACGACGGCCTCGACGATGAGGAAGTCCCCGAAGACGTCCGGCTGCACCCGCCCGGCACGGGCCTCCAACTGGATCGGGCATCCGGCGACGCGAGGCGGCCGGACCAGATGGGAGGGCTCGCCGGTCAGATCCGCGGCGGCGAACTTGTCCGGCTCGAAGCGGCAGTCCTCGGGTTTGCCGGAAGGCACTGGACTTCGGCCGGTCAGTGCCGCCAGCCGCTCCACGGCCGGCCACTGGGCAGGGGCCGGCAGGTTGATGACCAGGTCAGGGCGGCTACCGAGATTGTGCGCGGTCTGCCCATCGGGGCCCAGCCCCATCACGACCGTCTGTCCGAGGGCCCATGCGGACGATATCGGGGCAAGGTTAAACGAGCCATCCTGATTCTCCGTCGACAGGAGCACCACCGGCGTCCCGAAGTACAAGATGCTCGGCTCGATCTCCACGTGGATGCGGGGAGGTGCCGTGTTCATGGCGGCAGCCTAGGGGCCGGTCGTTTCGGCCTGGGCCGAAGCGTCACAGGGGGACAATCGGCGGCATGGACACGCAGCGCGCGCATGTAGCCGGTCCCGACCTGGCCACCGTGGCGAAGCTTCTGGCCGACGGTACGCGGGCAGGCTTCTGTCTCGCCCTGCTCGATGGCCGGGCTTGGACGGCGACGGAATTGGCCCGCCATGGGAGAGTGGCGCCCTCGACCGCGACCGAGCACTTGCACGCGCTCGTCCGCGGAAACCTGCTGGCCGAGGAACGGCAGGGCCGCCACCGTTACGTGCGCTTGGCCGGTCCGCACGTAGCCGAGCTGATCGAGGGCCTCACCGCGATGGCGCCCGAGCGCGCCCCGGCGCCCCGTTCCCTGTCGGCGGCCGGTCGCCGGCGAACCCTCGCCCACGCCCGCACCTGCTACGACCACCTCGCCGGGACCGTGGGGGTCGACATCACCGATGCGATGCTCGAACGCGGGCTGCTGGACCTGGAACACGGACTCGGGCTCACCAGCGCCGGAGCGATCTGGCTCGAAGATCTCGGCATCACCGTCACGGCCGGTACGCGCCGGCCATCGGTACGGTCATGCCTGGACTGGACCGAACGCCGCCCTCACCTGGCCGGCGCCGTCGGTGCCGTCCTGTGCCGTCACGCGTTCGACGCAGGCTGGGTCACTCCCATCGGCACCACGCGCGCCGTCGCAGTCACAGCCCTCGGCCGGCGGGCGCTACATCGCCATCTCGGCTTGTCGTCAGAACTCCTCCTTGCGAAGAAGTGAGGAGTTCTGACACGGCCGCGGTCGACACTGGGCAGGGCTCGGCAAGGCGATGGACTTCGCCCGCACCATCAAGCGGAGATTGCGCATCAGCGGCTGATCCTCATGGTCCATGGGACGACGCGACGTCAGTGTCGAGGGGTGGCCGGTTCTCCCAGGAAGCCGCGCAGCGGCGTCCCCTCAGGCCAGGCCGATACATACACTTGCGTGTATATATGCTCTCGTGTATGTTCGAGGCGTGGTCAACAGCGTGCAACAGCGTTTAACGGCGATCTCGGAACCGAACCGGTTCCGGATCGTCGAGTTGCTCAGGGACGGTCCGCGGTCGGTGGGGGAAATCGTCGACGCACTGGGCCTGGGCCAGCCGCAGGTGTCCCGGCATCTGCGGCTGCTCGCCGAGGCGGGCGTGGTCGAGGTGTCCAGACGGGCCCAGCAGCGGATCTACCGGCTGCACCCCGAATCGCTACGCGAGCTGAGCGACTGGGTGCAGAGATTCGCCGTCCTGTGGTCGGAGCGCATGGATCGCCTCGGCTCCTTCCTCGAAGAGGACGACCGTTCACCCGACGAGACGAACCAGCAAGGAGATTGAGCATGTCCGAAGACACCGCGGACGGCATCGTGATCGACCGGTCGAACAACACCATCCACATCAGCCGCACCTACGCCGCCGGCGTCGACCGTGCGTGGTGGGCCTGGACCGACGCCGAGGCGATCACCCGCTGGTGGGGTCCGCAGGGCTGGGCGGCGACCGTGTACGAGATGGACGTGCGGCCGGGCGGACGCTGGCGGTTCCAGATCGCGCCGGTGGACGAATCGGCCGCCCCGGTCCGCAGCATCGCCACCTACAAGACGGTGGTCGCCCGCGCCGAGTTGAAGTACGACGACACATTCGCCGACGAGGCGTGGCAGTCCGACGGCACGGGCACCTTCCCGACCGCCGTCACCTTCGCCTCAGCCGGTACCGGCTGCACCGTCAACGTCACGGCCGGCTTCCCCGACGGCCAAGCCCTGCAGCGGGCGGTCGACCTCCAGATGGCCGAAGGGTACGCCGAAGCTCTCGACCGGCTCGGCACCCTGCTGGACGACCCGCACGGCAATCACGCCGACGCACAATCAACCGAAGGAGAAACGATCATGTCCCATCTTTCCACCGTCACCTCCGCCGACGGCACCACGATCGCCTACGAGAAGACCGGTTCGGGTCCCGCGATCATCGTGATCAGCAACGTCGCCGAGGACCACACCGGGGTCGCGGGCGTGGCCAAGGCGTTGTCCGAACACTTCACCGTGATCAGCTTCGACCGCCGCGGCCGCGGCGCCAGCGGTGATCCGCAGCCCTACGACCCGGCGCGCGAAATCGACGACATCGCCGCCCTGATCGACGTGGCAGGCGGCTCCGCGGCCCTGACCAGCGGATCCGGTGGCTGCGGACTCACCCTCGACGCGGCCGGCGCGCTGGGCGACAAGGTGACGGGGCTCTATCTCTACGAGCCGCCGTTCATCGTCGACGACTCTCGTTCTCCGGCGCCCGCGGACTACGTTGAACACCAGGAAGCCCTGGTCGCGGCGGGCAAGCGCAGCGAGGCCGTCGAGTACTTCATGACCGAGATGATCGGTGTCCCGGCCGAGTACATCCCCGCGATGAAGCAGGACCCATCCTGGGACGTCATGGCCGAATACGCCCACACCTACGCATACGACGGCCGGATTCTCCGAGGGCTCCAGGACGGCAAGCCGCTGCCCACCGACCGCTGGTCGATCGACGCACCGATCGCGGTGGCCGTCGGCGGCAACGGTGAGACCTTCATCCGCAACGGTGCCCACGCGCTGGCCGCGATCCTGCCGAACGTCACCGTACTGACGCTGCCCGACCACGATCACTCCGCGTTCTGGATGGCGCCGGAACCGGTCGCCCAGCAGGCACGCACCTTCCTGCTCGGCTGACGATCATATGTCGCCCTGCTCGCCCCCACCAGGAGCTGAGCATCACACGTCCAGCCCGGATACGGGCCAGTCAGCAGCAGACGCCGGGGGATGACCCTTCTCGCGCCGGCTGCCCCCGCCAGCACGCTGAAGTCCATCGCGGGCAGATCGGGGTCGAAGGCGGCGGCGAGCAGCGACACCTGCACGACATCTTCGGCGCCGACCTCCCGCCCCCTCAGCGTGGAATCAAGTGGGCTCTTCGACCCGGGCGGATATCAGCTTGCTCGTTCAAGTGCTGAAATTGGACAATCGCCTCTCGTGTTGGGCATTTCCGGCTTCGCGCCGACCTTCCTCGTCGGACTCAAAGCCGTCCGCGATGATCATGGACCGAGCCTGGCCGCGCTTGGCGGTCGGCGCCTGACTGGGTTCGCGATCGTGCGTTTCATCGAGGACGGAGACTGGTACGCCGATTGCCCCATCGTGCTGGACTTCGACGGTGTCCAGGTAGAGATCTGCCACTCGAAGTTCGATGAGCTGTCGATCGGCTGGAACACCATCGACACGACGGCTGCGATCAGCGGCTGGGAGTGGTTCGAGATGACTCCGGCATGGTCCGGCGCCGATGAACGGCTTGAGCCGTTCATCGGCCAGGAACTGCGCGAGGTCGCGCTCCTTGAGTGGCGGCCATCACGTCGTGACGTGGCGGCCGACACCCTCGCGGTGGAGTTCGTCTTCGGCACGGGCCGCTTCCACATCGCCAACGCTCTTGATGAGAACATCATCGAGGTCGGCGACGCCCACCCAGCATTCGTGCGGCACCTACTGGACCGTGGCGCGCAGCCGGACTAAGCCGGCCTCCGGTTGATCTCGATGACCGGCGGCAGGGTCACTGGGCCGGCGTGCTGATTCGCCCGGGTGTTGGCCGGATGGGGATTGGGGACGGCGGCGAGCATGCGCTAGGTCGTAGTACTGCCACGGCTCACCGGCTGAATAGGGGAGCCGTGGCAGTACCGAAACCGGTGCAGACTACATGGTCGGTGCGTGGCCTTGGGGTATACGCGATCTTTGTCTGCTCTGGAGTTCGGCGGCTGTCGTTCATCGCCCCCGGCCACCGCGCGCCCGGCCAGAGTCCATGACGCAGGCCCGCCCTTCCTGCTCAGCGGACGATCAGATCAGGCTGTCACCCCGTGCGAACCACGCTCCCGCCGACCGACCGCATCACTACCCAGAGCGGCGGGTGACTCGGGCCAGCCGGAGTCGAGAAGATCGAAGATGGCGTTCAGTGCGGCCAGGGGGTCGGGTTCCGTGCCCGCGAGTTCGGGGATCTCCAGGACGTAGCGGGCCAGAGCGCGGATGGTCATGTCGGAGGGGTCGCGGCCGCTCTCGGCGGCGATCGCCTCGGCCAGGGCTCCCTCGCCGGCTATCCAGAGCTTGCGTGAGTATTCCCGCAGGGCGGGCGTGCTGACGATCAGGTCGCGCTTGTGCCGCAGTTCGGGCGGGAGATCGTTGGTGAAGGGTGCACGGGCCGCCATGCTGCGGCGCAGGGCTTCCAGCACGGACTGGCCGGGGGGCCGGTCGTGGACCGCGGCGGTCAGCCAGATGTGTCGTTCGGCGCCGTCGTCGAAGATCAGCGGCTGTACGCCTCGGCGCGGGACGTCTCCCTGGGGCTGCTGCCGATGACCGTCGGCATCATCGTGGCCTCGGGAGCATGCACGGTGCTGATCAAGAAGCTGGGCCGCACCCTTCTCCTTTTCGGTCTCGCCGTCATCTTGATCGGCTGCGGCCGGCTGCTCGTCCTGGTCGCAGCCTTCGGCACGGACCTGAGTCTGTGGGCCTTCACACCAGCCGTCTTCCTCACCGGCCTGGGGATGGGCGCCTGCTATGGCGCGATCGGCGACATCGATCTCGACGAGGCCGACAGCGCCAGCGGTTCCCTGTCGGCGATCCAGCAACCGGCGGCCGGTTCCGGCTTCGGCTCCGCCATGATGGCCAGCCTCACCGCCATCACCGCCCCGGCCGTGCCCCTGATCCCTCCACCGGCCGAGCCCCCTGGGACGTACGACGCCTGCCACACGCCGAGGGCAAGAACTTCCTCGTCACGGGCGGCAACGCGGGCATCGGACACTTCGTCGCCGAACAACTCGCCCGCACAGGCGCCATCGTCATCCTCGCTGACCCCGGATCAGCCCTCAGTGCCAATGGCCCAGGGCGGATCGTCCTTTCGCGCCACCCGCACCAGGGCGACATGCGGGTACAGGCACTTCTGAAGGTGCCGGCCCGGCATGGCGCGCCGCCGGGACCAGGTTCGTTGGATGTTCCGCGCGTGCTACCTGCACCTTTCGAACACGACGTGCCGTTCGTAGCTCCACCTACACCGACCGACGGGACATCACCTCGACAGCCGGCAAAACGTTGAGACAGCGTTGCCCGGCTACGTAGATCTGCTGACTCTCGCAATCAACCGTGAGACAGAGGCGCGGTGAGCGGCCTTTCTTGCAGTCTTGAGCGTGTGTTCGGTCTTCGGGGAGACCTTCGCTCAGAGAAAGGAGGAAAACCACGAACATCGCAGCACGCCCCGGAGACGTGGATTGCGACCGCGAGGGCGGGGATCGGCATCTGAGTGGATGCCGGATCGGGGGCCCCGCCCTCCACTCGATCAGGAAGGTAGACATCATGCACAAAATCGTCCTGCTGGTCAGCTCATGCCTGATGCTGTTAGCGACTGCTCTCGCTGCGCCGTCGGCCGGGACTGCGCAGTCCGTCGACTACCCAAAGACGCGCTACAACGTCAGGTACGGCAACTCCTACGTGAAAGGCAGCCTGATCTGGTACAACCGGTCGGTCAAGGTCAGCGGCGCACTCAAGGCCGCCTCCGGCTGCCGAGACGTCGTGTACACCGCATTCACGGGTGGCACCATTCGAGCCAGAGAAACACGGGGCGCCTGCAACCGCACCCGCACGCACGGATTCACCATGGTCGTAAACCTTCGCGGCGGAGCAAAAAGGGTCTATGTGGACCTGTACGAGAACGGCCATCTTCGCGACTACGCCATCTGCACCCGTGACGGTTGCGCTTAACACTGGTCGGTGACGGACACATCGACGAGTCCAAAGCACGGCCAATGCGGTAAAAAGCGGGATCGGACATTTCCGATCCCGCTTTGATGTTCGTGCCACTGCGAAGCCGTACCCAGGTGCCTGCCGATTCTTATCGCAGCAACTGCCGTGCCACAACCTGAGTGGGCGCCTTGTCCGCCAGAGGGGCGAGTGTCAGCCGAGTCGGGTCAGGCCGTTCTCGTAGGCGAAGGTGACAGCCTGCACGCGGTCACGCAGGCCGAGTTTGGTGAGGATGTGGCTTACGTGCGTACGGATGGTCGCCTCCGACAGGTACATCCGCGCTGCGATCTCCATGTTGGACTGGCCGGCGGCGATCTCGGCGAGAACTTCTCGTTCGCGCGGGCTGAGCAGCGCGGCGCGCTGGTCGGGGGGTTTGGCGGAGCCCTGTGGGCGGGAGGCGAAGTGGGAGATGAGCCGACGCGTCGCGGACGGGGCGATGACCGCGTCTCCCGCGTGCACAGTCCTGATCGCTTCGACGAAGAGCCTGGGCGCGGTGTCCTTCAGCAGGAAGCCGCTGGCACCTGCGTGAATGGCGTCGAAGACATATTCGTCGAGATCGAAGGTGGTGAGGATGAGCACCTTCGGTCCGTCACGCGCGCAGATGTGCCGGGTGGCCTCGATCCCGTCCATTCTCGGCATACGCACGTCCATGACGACCACGTCGGCGGGAATCTGCTCCAGCAGGTCGAGTGCCTCTTGGCCGTCTGAGGCTTCGCCGACGACCTCGATGCCGGCTTCGCGGCGGAGCACCAGCCGGATTCCGGTACGAACCAATTCCTGGTCATCGGCCAAGAACACGCGGATCGTCTCTGCCACAGATCACACCCAGGGAAGTGTCGCCTCGACCTGGAATCCCCCACCGGGGAGCGGCACGGCCCGCGCCGTACCGCCGAGCATCGCAGCGCGCTCCTGGATGCCGATCAGACCATGTCCGGCTCCGGCCGGCCGCATTCCTGCGGGCTCCTGACGAAAACGACCGGCTCCGTTGTCGGTGACCCGGATGTGCAGCCCATCGTCGGCGTAGTTGAGTAACACCTCGGCGTTGGCTTCCTTCCCAGCATGCTTGAGCGTGTTGGTCAGAGCTTCTTGCACGATGCGATAGGCGGACAAGCCTATAACCGAAGACACCTCGTGAGCTTGTCCTTCGACCCGAAAGCGTACTTCCAGCGGCAGCCGCCTGACTAGATCGTGGATCGCCTGGATATCGGGCTGCGGCGCGGCCGGCGCCTGCCGTAACACTCCCAGCAACAACCGCAGCTCGATGAGCGTGGTGCGGCCGGACTCGCCGATCGCCTCGACGGCCGCGTCCGCCGCGGCGATGTCCTCATCGAGAAGCGCGGCAGCGGCCCCATGCGCCTGGATCACAATGGCACTCACATTGTGCGCCACGATGTCGTGCAGCTCTCGCGCGATCCGCACGCGCTCCTCGTCCAAAATGGCCTGCACCTGGCTCTCTTCGGCGCGAGTGACAGCCTCGGCCAGGGCTTCGGCCTCAGCGCGGCGCAGTCTGCCCATCCCCCAAGCGGCCAGGCACGACACGAACGACATCGTGAACAGATCGTCGGCGGGAGCGGGCATCGGGAACGGCACGACGTCTGGACCTGCCCATACCCGGACGGCACCCAGCGCCACGGGCACCAGCGTGCCGCCGAGGAACAGCCCCGCCCATCGGGAAGTGGTCCACCGACCCGTCGTGTAGAACATGAGCATCAGGGCGGTCGGGGTGCTCAACTCCGACCACGAGGCGTTCCACTCCGCCCAGATGTCCCACCGGCCGCCCATCAACCACAACGTCCACACCAGGGCCAACACCGGCAGTGGATGGCTCCGCCGCCAGGCCAGACTGGCGTAGGCCAGCAGATCACCCCAGAACGTCACCGCGATGTGACCGGGCTCGGTGACGCTCTGGTCGTGGTACGGAACCGTGATCAGCAGATACCCGCAGGCGACCGTGGCCAGTAGTGCGTCCGCCACCCGATGATGACCGCTCCACCACGATAAGAGCCGACGTATCATGACCTGACGCTATGACGCGACCCCCGCTCCCCGCCTCATCCCCACCGCGTACGGACCTACGCCTGAAGGCCGATGGCAGAAATCAGCTGTCACCCTCTACCGTCGCCAGGCGTGTAGCGCTCGCGGCGAGCGCCGGTCGAAGCCGGGGACGTCGATGATGGCGGCGTTGCGCCCGGCCTGGACTCGGCCGGGGTCTCGGTAGCAATGCGGAAATTTCCCAATGAAGTAATGCCTGACCTGTGGGAACGGCTGCTTTTGACAGGTGGCGATCACTGCCGCTACGCCCGTTCCGGCTTTGCCGGGTGCGGCAGCGCGTGACACCACCCATCCCGTAGGCGGGCGGCCGCGCGGGCGGAGACGGGAAAGCGCCGATGTGAGGTGCCGATTTGTCGGAGCCGATCTCTACGATGCGGGGCACCGACCATGTGAAGGGAGCACGATGACCGCCTTAGCGCCGAACGCCTGGGACGACGCCCTGACCCAAGCCTTCGCGATCCTCCTCGGCAAGCCGCTGGAGGACTACGACGCGGATGCGACGTACGGCACGTACTACGTCTGCCCCGACCTGTCGCTCGACCTGTTCGACAGGGACTTCGACGTCGCCCCGCTGGCGCGCGGGGAGATCGTCAGGCCGCCGTTCCCCAGCATGCCCATCCTGGGCAGACTCTTCGAAGGCTGGGACCGCATAGCTCCGCACTGGACCATCGACCTGGGCAACTCGATCTTCTACGCCGAGGACTCGGGGCACGGTGTGGACGGGCTGGAGTCCGGGTTGCCGGGCGTGGAGTTGGGCCGGATCCTCATCGAGCGCGGCATGAAGCCCAGTGATCTGTCGAAGGCGTCTCCCCTGGTCGCCTTCCGCGTGCACAGTGACGGATCGCTGCTGGACGCGATGCGCGTCATCACGGGAACCATGCGCGGTCCCGAACACCTGACGCCGCTGGAGTCCATGTACGGGGTCGAAGATCGTTGGAGGAATCGCCTGGCCGCCGTCGAACATGCGGGGCTGCGGGACCACCTGCTGGACCTGTGCAGGGACGCCGACAGTGCCAGGTGCGATGGCGCCCTTTACGTCGAGGACGACGAGAACCCCGGATGCGGTATTCCCCCGTATCCGGTGATCGCCGCGTGGGAGTTCGGCGAGGGACAGGCCTGGTCGGCCGTCGTCCGGCTCCCCACCGGCCCCGGACGTCCGGAAGCGGATCCGACCCCCTGACGATCGCGGCGACCTCACCGCCCTCCGACGGGCCGGCTCCGTTTCCCGGATGGTCCGGATGGCCCGGATCGCCGGCCGCCCCGGCCGCTTCGAGCCACGCCGCGCCGCCGCCCACGTAAGCGGGCGCCGCAGCAGTCATGAGGCGTCGGCCGTGGTGGCCCTTCGGACGCAGTCGCGGAGGAGGGCGCGGCGACGGTCGTGTACAGCTTGAGGTTCCTGGTCACTGGCCGCGTAGACGTTGCTGACCGGTGACCAGGCCATGGACATGGCGATGACCATGGCCATGATGTCGAACGGGTCGCCTGCGCGAATACGCCCGGCGGCCTGGGCCTGGGTGATGGCCGTGAGCTTGTGGTCGTCGTAGTGCTGGTGGGTCTCGACGAGGTGTCCGGCAGGTCGGCGTTCCAGGCGTGTCCAGGTCGCCAGCCGGATGAGGTCGGGGCGGCGCAGGTATTCGTCGTAGAGGCGTACGGCCCAGTCCGCGAGGTCGTCGGCGTCGATGGGGACGACGTTGGTGATGCGCTCCAGCGAGCTGAGGAAGATCGCGTCGAAGAGTCGTTCCTTGTCGCCGAAGTAGGCGTAGAGCTGCGCCTTGTTGGTGCGCGCCGCCGTCACGATGCGTTCGATGCGCGCCCCGGCGATGCCGTGCTGGGCGAACTCCTTGGTGGCGGCGTCCAGGATGCGCTGGTAGGTCTCGGCGCCGCGCGACGTCTGGGGTTGTTCCGGCATACCCTGATCCTACCAAACAGAACAGTTGGTTTGCTTTCGTGCGCGGCCGGACCTAAGCTGCGACAGACTGTACGGTCTATTTGAGGATTCAACTATGCGAACGACCACCGGATGGCAGGCGACCGGCCCGATGGCGCTGCGCCGCACGACGCTTGAGCGCCGTGACCTGCGCCCGGATGACATCGCGGTGCAGGTCGGCCACTGCGGCGTGTGCCACACCGACCTGCACGCCCTGCGTGACCATGACCAGCACACCAGTGCGCCTCTGGTGCCAGGGCACGAATTCACCGGCGTGGTGACCGCGATCGGCCCCGAGGTGAGCGTCTTCTCGGTCGGTGACCGCGTCGCGGTGGGCAACATCGTCGACTCCTGCGGCGTGTGCGCCATGTGCGAGGCCGGACAGGAGAACTTCTGCCACTCCTTCCCGACGCTGACCTACGGCGGCACCGACCGGCGGGACGGATCGACGACTCTGGGCGGCTACTCCCGCGAGTACGTCGTGCGCGACGCCTTCGCCTATCCGCTTCCCTCCGGCCTCGACCCGGCCGCGGCCGCCCCGCTGCTGTGCGCCGGCGTCACCGTCTGGGAACCCCTGCGCTCCCTCGGCGTGGGCCCCGGCAGTCGCGTCGCCGTGGCCGGGCTGGGCGGCCTGGGGCATCTGGCGGTCAAGATGGCCGTGGCGCTCGGCGCCACCACGACCGTCATCAGCCGCACGCGGGACAAGCACCGAGACGCCCGCCGGCTCGGCGCCCACGACCTCATCGACTCCACCGACACTCGGCAGATGGCCGCCGCGCGCGACACCTTCGATGTCGTCCTCGACACCATTCCCGCAGCTCACGACCTCGCCCCGTACCTGAGGTCGGTGGCGATGGACGGCACGCTCAGCCTCCTCGGATACCTCGGCCCGCTCACCGTCGAGGCCATGGATCTGCTCGTCGGCCGTAAGAAGCTCAGCTCCGCAGGCAGCGCGGGCCGTCCCGCGACAGCCGAGATGCTCCGGTTCTGCGCCGGCAACGGCATCGTCGCCGACGTCGAGGTGCTTCCCTCCGCGCAGGTGCTCACGGCGCTCGACCGCCTCCGGCGCGACGACGTCCGCTACCGTTTCGTGCTCGACTTGTCCGATCTGGACTGAAGTCGCGACCCCCCGCCTCGCCTTGGCCTGCGAACAAGCGATCCGCGTCACCGACACCCTCTGTGATGTTCCGGTGACGGAGGAGTGACACTCCGGTCCCGGAGCGGTTTTGCCGCCGGTGTCACGCTGGCTGCCACAGAGCAGGTCCGCTCCTCGCAGTGATCGTGGGTGATGGTCGGTGCCGCTACCCGCACGACCTTTGCCGCGGCAGCAGCCTCCGGGTAAGGCCAGGCCGGCGTCCGGGAGGGAGCGCCGGACGGCCGCGGAGATCCAGCATGGGCGGACGCCGGCTCCTACGGCCGAGATCTCGCTGAGCAACGCGATGACGGCGGCGGCTCTGCAGGCGGCGCCGCCCTGGCGAACACCGCCCCCGGATGATTCCCGGCGGTTCCTGAACGCCCAGACCCGGACCGGCAACGCCGCGGTCGCGGCCGCCGCCGTGCAGGAAAGGCCGATCGCGCCGCCACCCGTACGCGTCTTCCCGCCGCCCCTGATCACCCCGCCGGGCCCCAAGCCGAAGGGCAACCCCGGCCTGTGGGAACGATTCAAGGGCGCTGTCGGCGGCGCGGCCGGATGGGGCATGGAGCACGTCGTCCGCCCGCTGCGCGAGCTGGTGGCGCGGGCGGGCTCAGGGCTCATGCGCATGAAGGACATGATCGTCTCGGATTTCACCTCCGCCGATCTGACCTTCTGGGATTTCCTGAACCCCTGGCACATCGGCGTGAAGATGTTCTTCCAGCGGTGGCACAAGTTCTCCACTGACGCGATCGCCGCCGAACGCCGGGAGCGCGCTGCCGCCGCCGCCCAGCAGGGCAGCCCGCCGGGGAAGGTGGACCCGGGGCCGATCGAGCGGATGGACAGGGTGCTCGGCGGGATGGAGTCCATGGCCGAGGGGGCCATGGGCGTCCAGAACGAGGTCCTGGAAGGCGCGGTCATCGGCGACTTCAAGGAGAACCCGACCGTCTGGAACACCGTCGGGCAGATCGCCATCGGATTCGTGCCCTACGCCGGTCAGGTCGCCGACGCCCGCGACACCATCGCCTCCCTGATCAAGCTGCGCAAGAGCGGCTGGAAGGACCCGTGGGAGTGGGCCAACCTGGCGCTGACCTTGGTCGCCTGGGTCCCGGGAGTCGGCGACGTGGCCAAGGGCATCGGGAAAGGTGTCCTGCGCACGGTCCGCGGCGGGGGAGGGCGGTTCCTCAGGTTGGGCCGCAGGTTGTGGTCGGCGGCGTTCAGGCATGGGGGCACGCTGCTGAGCAAGGCCCGCAGGTTCGGGGCGCGCCTGCTGTCGGGCGTACGGCGCCTGGGCGGGCGGCTGACCCGCTGGATCGGCGGCCTCGGCCGTGGGCTCATCGCCACGGTGGAGGGCCTGGCCACCGGCGCGCGCAGGATGCTGGCCGGCGCGTTACGCCGGGTGGACGGCGTCCTGCGGTCGATCAGGGCCTCGGCGAACGGATTCCTCGACACCGCGCTGGGGCTGCTGCGGCGGGTGCCCGGCGTGCTGCGCGGGCTGGCCGAGCGGGCGATCGGCGCGCTGCGCCGGGGCGTCGATGCCGTGCTGGGAATGGTCCGGCGCGCGGTCGAGGCGGGAAGGCGGCTGGTCACACGCCTGCTGGAGATGTTGCGGACCAAGCTCAGCGAGGCCAGGAACGCCGTCGTCCGCGCCGGTCGCTGGGTCGCGGACAAGGCCAGGAGCCTGGCCGAGCAGGGTGCCGCGCTGGCCCGCCGGGCCTGGAACGACGCGAAGCGCGAGGCCGCCCGGCTGTGGGACGACGGCAAGGCGAGACTCGCCGAGCTGGCCGACAGTGCGAAGACCTTCATCAAGCAGAACGTGATCGAATTCGTCGGCAGGACCTGGCGCGGCGTCAAGGAGCGGTTCGTCGGATTCTTCCGGCGTAAGTGGGAGCAGTTCAAGCGCAAACTCTTCGGGGAAAAGCCACCGAAACCAAAACCGGGAGGGGCGGAAAAGGCGGCCGAGCTGCCCGCGGCCCTCCTGCAGGCGCGGGCGATCGCCGAAGCGAATGAGCGGATGGGCTCGCCGGTCCCGGTGGTGCTGACCGCGCTGACCGCGCTGAAGGCCCGCTATCGGTGGATCGATTCGTTCTTCGCGCGTCCGAAGGCGGCAGGCGCGGTCTCGCTGCACCTGCGGGCGAGCGACCATGAGGTCGATCCGGACTACCGGCCGCGTCATCGCCACAGCCGCCTGGTCGGCAGGTCGGGCCGGGAGGTGTTCGGCGAGACGCGGTTCAGGGGGCTGGTACGCGAGCGTCCCCTGCGCGAGCTGACCCACCAGGAGATCTACCGCGCGTTCAGGGACACGCCATTCCAGATCACCAACCATGGCATCATGCGGCTGAAGGATCCGCGCACGCGGGCACTGGGCATGCTGACCCTGAAGGATTTCGAGCGCGTGGTGAACAACGGAATCATTGAGCTGAATGCGGCAAATGTCGCCATGCATTTGGAGCGATTCATTGTGGTGGTCGATGTGGAGTTCCGCAGGATCATTTCGATCGTGCCGAGCTGAACGGTGATGAGCATGCGAGACAGCGCGCCGCGCCCGGAAAGGGTGCGATCGGCGGTCAAGGCGGCGATCGACGCGGTGGACGTCGAGGGGCTCTTGGAGGGAGGCGCCCCGGAGGACGAGTACGCCCCTGAGATTCAGGACCTGGCCGGCCGTATCGTCGCGGCGGGCGGCGTGGACCGGGACCTCGTGCGGCAGGTGTGGTCGCACTGGTTCGGCACGCCGTCCCGGATGACCGAGGAGAAGGCCGACGAGGTCGTGCGGCTCGTCGAGCGGCGACTGGCGGGGTGACCCCGCGGCGATGAGAGCACTGATGCTGATCACCGGCCGGCGCGGATGTTGGCGGGGCAATGTGCGGGTGGGGCGTTTCGTTCCCGGAACGCGGGTGATGCCGCATGCCGCCGTGGTGATCCACTGCGGGGCAGCGGGACGACGTACCAGGCGCTTCGGGCCGGTCGGCCCGCCGTGGTCATCCCGACGAACAGCGACCGGTTGATCAACGGCCGCCTCGTCCGCCTGCACGACGCCGGGCTGCCGCTGCCGCTGCGGCTGGACCGGGCCCGCGCGGTTGCGCGCCGCGATGGACGTGGTGCGCGAGGACGCGGGCGAGCACGCCGCGGCCGCGCGTTTCCGCGACCAGCTCGGCGCGCCGGACGCCCCTGTCCCCGCGGCGGCCCTGATCACCGCAGGCCGGTGATGCCGTCCAGGACGAGGGCGATGCCCGCGAGGTACTGCTCCCGGTCGTCGTGCTCGCGCATCTGGCCGCTGATGGCGTGCATGAACGGGTAGTCGCCGGGGTCGAGTGCCTGCCACGCCTTCGACGTCGCGCCAAGGAACTCCTCGCGTTCCGCGTCGGTCTCGATGGCCGGGGTCTCCCCGCCGATGCGGGCGTTCTGGCTGACCGCGCCGAGGATGTAGTGCACGAGCGTTGAGGCCGCGACGAACCACGAGGGCCGCGGTACGCCCAGGGCGCCTACCTGCCGGCCGATCCGCTCGAAGATCCCGACCGTCACCGGGCCCCACGGGTTCCGGGTGATCTGGAGGGCGAGCCGGGTGGCGAGCCACGGGTGTTCGGTGATCGCGTCGAACAGGGCCAGGGCGACGTCGCGGATCTCGTCCTCGGGTGTGGCCGGGGCATGGTCGGGCGCGGTCGCCAGGGCGGCGGCGATGACGGTCTCGGTCGCGGTGTCGAGCAGCTCGTCCCGGCTGCCCACGTGGTAGTAGACCGCCCCGGACCCGGTGGCCAGGCGATCGGTCAGCGCCCGGACGGTCAGGCCGTTCTCACCGCCCGCGTCGAGCAGGCCGATGGCGGTATCGATGATCTGCTCGCGGGAGAGCACCTGTCTACGCCGCTGTGCCGGGCGCGCTCGCGTTGCCATGTCCTGCATTCTGCCACCTTGGAGCACCGAACCAATTTGGTGTACTGTTCCAACATGGAATGTCGCACCAAAGTAATTGGAGTGAAGGAGCCGTCATGAACCCGGTCACGATCGTCGGCGCCGGGCTCGGCGGGCTCACCCTGGCCCGCGTCCTGAACGTCAACGGCATGCCGGCCGAGGTCTACGAGGCGGAGGCCTCAGCCGAGGCGCGGGCGCAGGGCGGGATGCTCGACATTCACCACTACAACGGGCAGCTCGCCCTGGCGGCGGCCGACCTGATGGCGGAGTTCCGCGCCATCGTGCTGGAGGGCCGCCAGGCGATGCGCGCGCTGAGGCCGGACGGCGCCGTCCTGTTCGAGAAGGCCGACGACGGCACGGGTGGCCGCCCGGAGGCGCAGCGCGCGGACCTGCGGCGGATGCTGCTGGACGCGCTGCCGGAGGGCACCGTCCGGTGGGGCCGCAAGGTCATCGGCGCCCGGAGCCTCGGTGGGGGCCGCCATGAGGTGATCTTCGCCGGCGGCGGTGGCCTCACCACGGATCTGCTGGTCGGCGCGGACGGCGCCTGGTCGCGGGTCCGGCCGCTGGTGTCGGCGGCGGTGCCCGAGTACGCCGGTACGTCGTTCGTCGAGACCTACCTGTTCGACGCCGACATCCGGCACCCGGTCGCCGCGGCGACGGTCGGCGGCGGTTCGATGTTCGTCCCCGCGGAGGGGAAGGGCATCACCGCCCACCGCGAACGTGGCGGCACCCTGCACACCTATGTGGAGCTGACCCGGCCGCTGGAGTGGTTCGACGACATCGACTTCGCCGATCCGGCCGCGGCCGCCGCCCGGATCGCGGCGGAGTTCGAGGGCTGGGCCCCTGAGCTGACCGCGCTGATCAGCGACTCGGACACCCCGCCGGTGCTGCGCCCGCACTACGCCCTGCCCGACGGGCACCGCTGGGACCGCACGCCCGGGGTGACCCTGCTCGGCGACGCCGCCCACCTGCTGGCCCCCAACGGCGAAGGGGCCAACCAGGCCATGTACGACGGCGCCGAACTCGGCAAGGCCCTCGCCGCCCATCCGGGCGACGTCGAGACCGGCCTCGCCGAATACGAGCAGGCCATGTTCACCCGCATGAGCCAGGCGGACGACGAGACGGCCGCGCACCTCAAGGAGATGCTCGGCGACACGACCTACGAAAGCCTCCTCGCCCAGATCCCCGAACACCTGCGTGACCACTGAGCCCGCCCCCGTGGCTCACCTGCCGTCGCGGGGACCCGGTTCCGCCCCACGGCGCCGGGCTTCGAGGGCGTCCAGGATCAGGTCGAGACCGTAGGCGAACTCGCCGGTGTGGTCGTAGCCCGGCCGCAGGGCGTGGTCGACGATCATCTCGGTGAGGTAGGGCAGGTCGTCCGCGGGCATGTGCGCCAGGATGCCGCCGGCCACCTCCTCCACGTCCTCGGGCGTCGCGATCGGCAGGTTCGCCTCCTGCAGGACGAAGCCGCCGATGTAGCTGTCGATGAGCGAGACGGCGTGCGCCGCCATCGGCAGCGTGAACCCCGCCTTCCTGAGCACGCCGAGGACGGCGTCGTGGTGGCGTAGCGTGGCCGGGCCCGGGTCGCGGCGGGAGTCCATCAGGCCCAGGGCCCAGCTGTGCCGCGACAGGACCGCGCGCGCGGAATGGGCGCGGACGCGGATCGCGTCGCGCCAGTCGGCGCGGTCGGTGCCGGGCAGCTCGATCGCCGCGAACACCATGTCGATGGCGCCGTCGAGGATGGCGTCCTTGTTCGGTACGTGGTGGTAGAGGGACATCGCCTCCACGCCGAGTTCCTGTGCCACCCGCCGCATGGTGATCGCCTCCGCGCCGCCGCGGTCGGCGACCCGGATGGCGGCCTCCAGCACCCGGGCCGTGCTGAGCGGCCGGCGCTGTGACCGGGGTGCTGGTGACATGGCGGCTCCAATGGAACAGGACGGGTTGACAAGCTTACACACGTAAGACAGCCTTACAGATGTAAGTCGCGCCGTGGGACAAGGAGCCTCCCGATGCCGATGCCCAGATGGTGGGGACAGGTGAACAAGCGGGTGTTCAACCCCCGCGCGATCGCAGGCGGGAAGTGGCCGGTGCTGATCCACGTGGGCCGCGTCTCCGGCGCGACGTACCGTACGCCGCTGGACGCCTACCCCGTCGCCGGCGGCTACCTGTTCGTCCTGGTCTACGGTTCGGGCTCGGACTGGACGCGAAACGTCCTGGCGTCCGGCCGCGCGCGGCTCCGGATCGACGGGCGGGAGCTGGAACTCGGCACTCCCCGCCTGGTCGGGGAGGCCGAGGCGTTCCGGGCGCTGCCCGAGGGGGCGGCACGCCCGCCCAGGCTGCTGCGGATCAGCGAGTTCCTGCGCATGGACCTGGTGGGCGGCTGACGCTCTGCTCACCCCGGCCTTGCCGGAGCTTCCGCTGCCGCTGGGCGCCTACGCCGAGGGCGGCCGTTCACCGCGCCGTTCAGCGTGGCGGGCACGCCCGCCATGTCGGTGCCGGTGATGGCCGACGCCGGGACGGGGCTGCCGATCGGCGTGCAGTTCGCCGCCGGTTTCGGGCGGGAGGACGGCTGTTCCACCTCGCCGGGCAGCTCGAACAGGCCAGCCCGTGGCCGGGCCGCACTCCTGCGGTCTGGGCGGGGAACCGGCCGGGCGACCGAAGCGTGCCGCCGGGCTCAGGGCTCACGGGCGTGGAGGTAGGCGTCCAGTTCGGCGGCGCCCCTGAGCATGGCGCGGCCGCGCGCGGACAGGCGGGCGTGCCAGTCGTGCAGGGCCGACTCCAGCGGGGCGACGCCCCCGGCGGCGCGGACCTGGGCGATCAGCGGGGCGATCTGCTCCAGCAGGTAGCCGCCCCGCCTGAGCTGGTGGGCCAGCCGCACGTCCCGTACGTCGGCCGCGCTGTAGACCCGATAGCCCGTCTGCGGGTCGCGGCGCGGCCGGACCAGTCCGGCCTTCTCCCATTTGCGCAGGGTGGCGGGACGCAGGCCGAGCCGTTTGGCCAGCGGCCCGATGAACGTCTCGCGGCGCTCCTGCGGCACGGGCGCCAGATCGCGCAGCGCCGCCTCGACGGCCTGCAGGGTGCGGCGGTCGTCCAGGAGGCGGCCGTGGCTCTCGTCGATCAGCCGGAGCGCGTCCTCGGTGGCGCCCTCGTTGACGGCCCGCATGATCGACGTGGCCGCCGGGTGGCCGTGCCCGGGCAGGAGGGCCAGGAACGCGCGCAGCGCCTGCGCGTGCAGGGGCGTGTAAGTGCGATAGCCGTGCGCGGTACGCGCGGCGGGGGGCAGCACCCCGGCGTCCTCATAGTTCCTGACCGCCTGGGTGGACAGACCGTGCTCGCGGGCCAGGTCCACCGGCCTCATGGATGTATCACCGATTGAAGGTTTCTCGCAGATGAGCGGGCGTTTTCGCGGCAAAGTTTATACCGAAGGTCCAGCGATACCGTTGAGGGCATGGATGTCATGGACACGGCCCGTCCGCTGGACGGCGCGGGCCTTTCGGCGTTCCTGCGATCGCTTCCCGCCAAGCCCCTGCTGCTCGGGCTGGGCGAGGCCCGGCACTTCGTGGGGGAGCTGGGCGAACTGCGCAACGAACTCTTCCGGCACCTCGTCGAGCACGAGGGCTACCGGTCCTTCACCATCGAGAGCGACTGCCTGCGCGGCCTGCTGGTGGACGACTACATCACGACGGGCGCCGACACGCTTGCGGAGGTGATGGAACGCGGCTTCAGCCACGACTTCGGCGCCTCCCCGGCCAACCGCGACCTCGTCGCCTGGATGCGCGCCTACAACGAGGAGCACGAGGAGAAGCTGCGCTTTTCCGGTTTCGACGGCCCGCTGGAGTACTGGGCCGAGAGCCCGCGCCAGGCGCTCACCGCCCTGCACGCCCTCCTGGACGGCCCGCTCCCCGGCCTGGCGACCCTTGACGCGCTGCTGGGCCCGGACGAGCGGTGGTCCAACGAGGCCACGGCGATGGACCCGGCCCAGTCGATCGGCCGGTCCGATGAGGCTCAGCGGTTGCGGCTGATCGCCGACGATCTGGTGGCGCTGCTGGACACGCAGGCGCCGCGCATGAGCGTGGAGGACCGGGAGCGGGCCGAGCTCTACGGGCGCACCGCCGTCGGCCTGCTGCGCTATCATCACTGGCTGGCCGACGACTCCCCGGTGCGGTGGGGCCGGTTGTCGGCGCTGCGGGACGCGATGATGGCCGCCAACCTGCGTGCCGTCGCCGAGCGCGGCCCGGCCATGGTCTTCGCGCACAACCTGCACCTGCAGCGGGAGAAGAGCCTGATGCGGTTCGGGGAGCAGACGCTGGAGTGGTGGGGCGCGGGGGCGATCACGGCGGCCCGCCTGGGCGACCGGTACGCCTTCCTGGCCTCGGCCTTCGGCACGGCCGGTGAGGACGTCCCGCCTCCGGACACCGTCGAGGGCGTCCTGTCCACGCTGCCGTGGGACCGGGCCATCATCGACTCCCGCCGCCTGGCCGGGGCCGTCGCCGGGCCCGCTCCGCGCGTGTCCCAGGATTTCGCCTATTTCCCGCTTGACCCCGGCCACCTCGGCACGATCGACGGCATCGTCTTCCTCAAGCGGGCCACGCCGCAGAGGTGACCCCCTCCAGTTGGACATATGACCATATGCCGGTCAATACTAATGTCCAACATTTGGAGGAGTCGTATGGAAGGTCTTGAGGCACCGCATCGGTCGGCGACCATGTCGGCCCAGCTGGTCAACAGCCTGCGGGCCCACATCGAGTCCGGCCGGTGGCCGGTGGGCACCCGGATCCCGCCGGAGCACGTTCTGGTCGAACAGCTCAAGGTCAGCCGCAACACCGTCCGCGAGGCGCTGCGCGCCCTGGTGCACCTGGGACTTCTGGAGGCCCGGGTCGGCGACGGCACCTATGTCCGGGCCGCGAGCGAACTGGAGTCCGTGCTGGTCCGGCGCGCGAGCGTGGCCCGGGAGGAGGAGATCTTCGAGCTGCGGGCGATCCTGGAGGAGTACGCGGCCGGGCTGGCCGCCGCGCGCCGCACCCAGCGCGAGGTGGGCGTCCTGCGGCGGCTGCTGGCAGCCGTGGAGGACGCCAACCGGGCCGGGGAGATGGCGGCGCTCGCCGCGGCCGACGGCGAGTTCCACCGCGAGGTGGTCAACGCCGGCCGCAACGAGCTGCTCGCCGAGGTGTACGCCTACCTCGGCACCGCCCTGACGGCGACGCTCAGGGCGGTGCCCTGGGACCCCGAGGCCGCCGCCGAGCACGCCCGCCTGCACGTCCGGCTGGTGGACGCCATCGAGGCCGGTGACGAGGCCGCCGCCCGGCACGCCGCGTCCTCGGTGGTGCGGGTCACGCGCCGCTCCGCCGCCCGGACCCCGGCCGGGGCGGGCGAATGAGCGCGGAGACCTCCGTCCGGGACGAGACGACGGCCGATGGCCGCGCCGTCTCGCTCGGGCTCGTCGTCGCGGTCGTCCTCGTCGCGGCGAACCTGCGGGCCACGCTCACCGGAGTGGGCCCGCTGCTGCCCGCCATCGAGCGGGGCAGCGGCCTGTCGCCGCAGTGGAGCGGCCTGCTCACCACGCTTCCGCTGCTGACCTTCGCCGCGACGTCCCCGCTGGTCGGACGGATCTCGCACCGGCTGGGCACCTCGCGCCTGCTGGTGTTGTCGCTGATCGTCCTGGCCGCCGGGACCGTGCTGAGGTCACTTCCCTCGGTGGCCCTGCTGTTCGTCGGCACCGTGATCCTGTCCGCGGCGATCGCCTGCGGGAACGTGCTGCTGCCCGCGGTGATCCGGCGCAGCGTGCCCGGCCACCGCATCGGAGCGGTCAGCGGCCTGTACGTGACCGTGATGGGCCTGGTGGCGGCGGTCTCCTCCGGGGTCTCGGTGCCGCTGGCGCAGGCGCTGCCCGGCGGCTGGCGTACGTCGCTGGCCTGGGGCGCGGTACTGATCGTGCTGGCCCTGGCCGTCTGGATCCCGCGCATGCGGGGCGACACCGCGCAGGGCGGACCGGCCGCGCCGCGCGGCGCGACCCCCTGGCGATCATGGCTGGCCTGGCAGGTCAGCCTGTTCATGGGGCTGCAGTCGCTCGCCTTCTATGTGACCATCGCCTGGCTGCCGAGCATTCTGGTCCATGAGGGCGTCTCGGCCGCCGAGGCCGGGTGGATGCTGTTCTTCTACCAGGTGGTCGGCCTGCTCTCCAGCGGCTTCCTGCCGCTGCTGACCCGGGGCCGCCACGATCAGCGGTGGGCGGCGGTGGCCGCCTCGGCGTCGATCGGCGCGGGCTTCGTCGTCCTGCTCGTCTCCCCGCAGCTGGCGCTGGTGTCGTGCGTACTGCTGGGCCTGGGCGGCGGCGCCTGCCTGGTGCTGGCCCTGACCTTCCAGAGCCACCGCGCGGGCAGCACCGCGCAGGCGCCCGCGCTGGCGGGCATGGCCCAGTCGATCGGCTACCTGGTGGCCGCGGCCGGGCCGTTGCTGCTGGGCATCCTGCACGACCGCACCGGCGGCTGGAGCGTTCCGCTCATCGTGGTGATCTGCCTGTGCGTGCCGATGGTGGCGGCCGGTTTCGGCGCGGGCCGCGACGTGCAGATCAAGGACCCGCACTCCTCCTGAAGCCGCCCGCTCAGTCGGCCTGGTCGCCGTCGGCGACGTCGGCGGCGAACCGGTCCCAGGCCGCCTGGCGGGTCACCCCCAGGGCCTCGCCGATCCTGGCCCAGGTCACTCCGCGATCACGCAGCAGCCGCACCCAGGCGCGCAGGTCGCGCTCGGCCTGGTCCACCGTGCGGGCCTGGCGGGGGAGCATGGCCAGCATGTCGGCGTCGGACATGCCGGTGAGGTATTCGTCGGTACGGGGGTCGGGGCCGCGGTGCACCCGTGGCGGGGCGCCGTCCGGCCGGGGCGGGGTGTCGGCGATGACCTGCCGGCACAGCTCCACGCAGGCGTCGCAGATGTAGACGCCGGGGCCCGCGACCACCCGGCCCGCCTCGGCGTACGGCGTGCCGCAGAACGAGCAGTGGGTCATCAGGGTCCCGGCCGATCCCACGGGGCGAGTACGTCTGCTTCGCGTCACCGGGCGATCATCCCATACGGCTGTCAGCCCGAGCTTGACAGAGATCACGTGTCAAGGGCAGGCTGACAGCCACGATCTCCTGAGAGGACGGCCCCATGGACGCCCCCCGGCCCGAGCCGCGCCCCTGCGACGGTGGCCGCGGCAGGCCCTTCGACGCCGGCCGCGCGGCCCCGTTACCGGACGGCTACACCGAGCGGGAGTACCTGCTCGGCGGTACCGCAGCCGCCTACCGCACAGACTCCGCCGAACCGGGCGGGATCGGCGTGCGCGCCCACGCCCCCTACACCACCCGGGTCCTCATCCGCACCCCCGAGGCTCCCGAACGCTTCAACGGCACCGTCGTCGTGGAGTGGTTCAACGTCTCCGGTTTCGTGGACGCCGGGGTGGAATGGCTCTACACCCACAGTGAGCTGGTGCGCGGCGGGTACGCCTGGGCCGGTGTCTCGGCGCAGTGCGCCGGGGTGACCGGCAGCGCGCTGCCGCCCGAGGGGGCCGCGCCGGGCGGGCTCAAAGCCTGGGACCCCGACCGGTACGCCGCCCTGCACCACCCCGGCGACGATTGCTCCTACGACATCTTCTCCCAGGCGGGGCGGACCGTCGCGGGCCTGTTCCCGGGCGCGCGGCTGATCGCCGCCGGGGTGTCGCTGGCCGCCCACCGGCTGTCCGCCTACGTCAACGCGATCGACCCCATCGCCGGTGTCTACGACGGTTATCTGATCCACAGCCGGATGGGCGCCGCGGCGCCGCTGACACTGCCCGACCCGCCGCGGTTCGACCCCCGGCCGGTGCCCTTCCGCGACGACCCGCGGGTCCCGGTCCTGGCGCTGCTCACCGAGACCGAGGTCATCACCCTGGACTACCTGTCGGCCAGGCGGCCCGACGGGCCGCGGCTGCGGGTCTGGGAGATCGCCGGGGCGGCCCACATCGACACCTATGTCGATGTCGCCGCCGCCAACGACATGACGCAGATGGACCCGGCCCGGCTGGCGGCGGCGCTCGCGCCCCGCGAGCGCGCCATCGGCATGGACGTCGGGCACACCGTCAACGCCGCGCCGCAGCACCACTACGTGGCCAACGCCGCCGTCCACCGGCTGGCCCGCTGGGCGGCGGGCGGCCCGCCACCGCCGCACGCCGCGCCCCTGGCGACCCGGCCCGGGCCGCCGCCCGAGCTGAGCCGCGACGGCCTCGGCAACGCGCTCGGCGGCGTCCGCACCCCGTGGATGGAGGCGCCGGCCGCCGTGCTGACCGGGATCAGTCCCAACGACGGCCTGCTCGAAAGGCTCTTCGGCCAGACCGTCCCGTTCGGCGCCGACGTTCTGGCCCGGCTCTACCCGGGTGGCGCGGGCGACTACCTGGCGGCCTTCGGCGCGGCCACCGACGCCGCGGTCGCCGAGGGCTTCCTGCTGGCGGCCGACGGCGAGGAGATCAAGGCCCTGGCCGCCGCCGCGTACCCCGCCGCCGAGTGAGCGCGCGCTACCGGCGGCGGGATGCGGCCTCCAGCGCGGGGGTGGCGGTGTGCCACATGTTGTCGGCGACGTTGACGGTGTGCCCGGGGGGCACGATCCCGTCGATGCGATCGAGCACGTCGGCGGGCAGTTCGACGCCGTCGGCGGCCAGGTAGGACTCCAGGTGGTCCATGGTGCGCGGGCCGACGATCGCGGAGGTCACCGCCGGGTGGCGGACGACGAACGCGATCGCCATCTGCACCAGCGACAGCCCGGCCTCGTCGGCGAGCGCGCCGAGGGCGTCGGCGGCTTCGAGCTTCGCGGCGTTCGCCGGGGCGGTGGCGTCGTAGGCGCCGGGGAAGCGGCGCTGCCTGGCCACCGAACCCGGCCCGGCGACCTCGCGGCCCTTGCGGTAGCGGCCGGTCAGCCAGCCGCCGGCCAGCGGGCTGTAGGTCAGCACGCCCATGCCGTGCCGCAGGCAGGTCGGCAGCACGTCGTACTCGGCGGCGCGCACGAGCAGGGAGTAGGGCGGCTGCTCGGTGCGGAAGCGTTCGCGGCCGCGGCGATCGGCGGCCTCGCGCGCCTCGGCGATCTGGGAGGCGGGCACGCTGGACGCGCCGAACATCCGGATCTTCCCGGCCCGTACCAGGTCGGACAGCACGCCCAGCGTCTCATCGACGTCGACCGACGTGTCCAGGCGGTGGACCTGGTACAGGTCGATCCGGTCGGTGCCCAGGCGGCGCAGCGAACCCTCGACCGCCTCGGTGATCCAGCGCCGGGAGGTGCCGCGCCGGTTGGGGTCATCGCCGAGCGGCAGGCCGACCTTGGTGGCCAGCACGACGTCCTCGCGCCGCCCGCCGGTGAGCGCCTTGCCGACGATCTGCTCCGACTCTCCGCCGGAGTAGACGTCGGCGGTGTCGATGAAGTTGATCCCGGCGTCGAGGGCGCGGTGGATGATCTTGATCGCGTCATCGTGGTCGGCGTTGCCGTAGGCGCCGAACATCATCGCGCCCAGGCACAGCGGGCTGACCGAGACGCCGGTGCGTCCGAGTGGACGGTAGTCCATGGAGGGCTCCTCATGTCGCCGCGGACGGGTCGCGGCAGACGGGTAGAATCGGGCTCCACAGGGAAGTGGATAGCCTATCCACTTCAGCGTACCGGATAACCTATCCACTTAGGAAACGATGAGCCCGGACCAGCCGCCCGCACCGCCCAGACGCGCCGACGCCGAACGCAACCGCGACAAGATCCTCACCGCCGCCCGCGCCGCGTTCGCCGAATCAGGCGCGCAAGTGTCGATGGCCGAGATCTCCCGGCGGGCCGGGGTCGGGATGGCGACCCTCTACCGCAACTTCCCCGGCCGCCGCGAGCTGCTGGAGGCCCTGTACCTCGGCGAGGTCGACGCCGTGTGCGCCGCCGCCGCGACCGCCGCAGGGGAGACGCCGGGAGCGGCGCTGGCGTCCTGGCTGTACCGGTTCTACGACTTCTTCACCGGCAAGCACGACATCGCCGCCGAGCTGCTGGCCCAGTCCGGCAGCGACAACCCGGTCTTCAACGAGAGCCGCCCCCGGGTGCTCGCGGCGGCCCGGCCGCTGCTCACCGCCGCGCAGCAGGCCCACGAGGTCCGCGACGACCTCACCCTTGAGCAGATCACCGACATGATCATCGCCATCGCCTCGATCCACGGCGACCGCGACTACGTCGAGCCGATCCTGCGTGCCGCCTTCGACGGCCTGCGCCCGGCCGCCCAGGCGGAGCCTTGACGATCTCCCCGGTGGTGCCCAGGCGGAGCATCGGGACGTCCGCGGCCATCCACGCCTTGACCTGCTCGGCCGCCTCCCCGGGCATCGGCTTCTCCAAGATCCCCGAATCGATCGGGCCGGGACTGATCGCGTTGACGCGGATATCGCGCGGCAGACCGGCGCCGCTGGGCCCCCTGGCCGTCGACCCCTACGAGGACGAGCTCGAACTCAGCGCCGACGGCGCGGCCGTCGGGCGTGCTGCCCGCCGGCGACCGGCGCGGCACGCTCAGGGACGACCTCGCCGTGATCGGCATCGATGACGCCCCGCCCTGCCAGACCGTGACCCGCTGGTCGTCCACTTCCAGGAGCCGGCCGGGCGGTTCCTCATCCGCGCGGCCCGACACCGGGCTCCGGGGTGCCGGATCCGCGCTATTCTCCCTGCATGGCACGTGATGAACGCGGTGTGACCCCTCAGAGCGAGGACTTCTCGGCCTGGTACAACGAGTTGGTCGCCAAGGCGCAGCTGGTGGACCGCGGCCCGGCCAAGGGCACCATGATCATCCGACCTTACGGCTACCGCCTGTGGGAGCTGCTGCAGGCCGAGCTGGACCGGCGCATCAAGGACACCGGCCACGAGAACGCCTACTTCCCGCTGCTCATCCCGGAGAGCTACCTGCGCCGGGAGGCCGAGCACGTCGAGGGCTTCTCGCCCGAGCTGGCCGTCGTCACCCACGCGGGCGGCAAGGAGCTGGACGAGCCGCTGGTGGTCCGGCCCACCTCCGAGACCATCATCGGCGAGATGATGGCCAAGTGGATCTCCTCCCACCGGGATCTGCCGCTGCTGCTCAACCAGTGGGCCAACGTGGTCCGCTGGGAGCTGCGGCCCCGGATGTTCCTGCGCACCACGGAGTTCCTGTGGCAGGAGGGCCACACCGCGCACGCCGACGAGGCCGACGCGATGCGCGAGACCATGCTCGCGCTCGACATCTACGCCGAGGTGGCCCGCGACATCGCGGCCATTCCGGTGGTGCCGGGGGAGAAGACGCCTGGTGAGCGGTTCGCCGGGGCCGTGCGCACCTTCACCATCGAGGGCATGATGCGCGACGGCAAGGCCCTGCAGGCCGGGACCTCCCACTACATGGGCACCAACTTCGCCAAGGCCTTCGAGATCCAGTACACCTCCGAGGCCGGTCGGCTCGAACTGTGCCACACCACCTCCTGGGGCATGTCCACCCGCATGCTCGGCGGCGTGATCATGACCCACGGCGATGACAAGGGCCTGGTCCTGCCGCCCGCGCTCGCGCCGCACCAGGTCGTGATCGTGCCCATCGGCCGTGGCGAGCAGGGCGAGCAGACCCTGGCCGCGGCGCGTGAGCTGGCCGGGCGGCTCAAGGCGGCCGGTGTCCGCGCCCATGTCGATGACCGTTCCCAGCTTTCGCCCGGTTTCCGGTTCAACGACTGGGAGCTGCGCGGCGTACCGGTCCGGCTCGAACTCGGGCCCCGCGACCTGGCCTCCGGCACGGCGGTCATGGCCAAGCGCCTCGGCGAGGAGGGCAAGGAGCAGGTCCCGCTCGAGTCGCTGCCCGAGCTGATGCCCGGTGTGCTGGCCGACTTCCAGGCGTTTCTGCTGGAGCGGGCCACCGCCTTCCGCGACTCCAACACCAGCAGGACCGACACCTGGGAGGCGTTCGCCGAGGCCGTCGCCACGGGCTGGGCGTCGGCGCTGCACTGCGGCGAGGCCTCCTGTGAGGACGAGATCAAGGCCAAGACCGCGGCGACGCCGCGCTGTATCCCGCTGGCGGGCGAGCCGGAGTCCGGGTCGTGCATCCACTGCGGCGCGCCCGCCGCGTACGGCAAGCGGGTGCTGTTCGGCCGCGCCTACTGACGCCGGTTCCATGCTGTGAGGATGACGGAGTGCTGATCCGCATCGAGGCATCCGACCTGCCCGGCCGCGACTGCCCCGAGGCGCCGGGTTTTCCCGGGTATCGCAATGTCCATGTGGGGGTGCAGCGGCGGGCGCGCCCGGGTGAGCTGCTGGGGCCACATCGCGGTGACGCGCCCGCGGCCGCCTGGGAGCTTGAGGTCACGGCCACGGCCCGGGAGGGCGGCTGGGATCTTCGCGGCCCGTACGTGCAGGGGCCGCCCGGCGGCCGGTTCGTGTACCTGTCGTGGGGCGCGGTGGACAAGGACGGGGTGTTCTCGATGTTCCGGCGGGCGAAGGTGTTGTTCGACGCCGTTCCCGCGGAGGTGCTAGAGGCCGCGGTGCGCTCCGGGCAGCTGGTCGCGCGGCTGGGCCTGACCGACGGCGCGGGGCATCCGCTGTGCGCGGCGGTCCGCCCGCCCCTCGTCCAGTGGTCGGCGGCCACGCCCTGATCCAGGGCTGCGCCATCGCGTAGCCGGCCCCGGGCGGCCGCGTTCGGCTGTTCGCCATGGCCGCCCCCTGTAGACGGCCCTCCGCTCCCGAACGTGTCCCCAGCCGCCAGGTAGCGGAATGAGAGATCACGATTGCGGTTCGTGATCGTTTCGGAGCGGTGAATGCGGCTGGTCGGGCGGGGTTTCTGCTTGATCGTGTTCGTGTCGGAGGCGGTCGGGTGGAGGGCGGTTCGGGTGCGTCGAGAGTGGGAGCCGGAAGAGCTGATCGCGGCGTGGACGCTGCTGGACGGCGACTGGGAGCTGGTGGGGAACAAGACGGGGGCGACTCGTCTGGGGTTCGGCCTGATGCTGAAGTTCTTCGAGCAGGAGGGCCGGTTCCCGCGGCACGTGGGTGAGCTGCCCAAGGCCGCGGTGGACTACGTGGCCGGCCAAGTGAAGGTCGAGCCGACGTTGCTGGCGGAGTACGACTGGTCAGGCCGGTCGATCGAGCGGCACCGGGCCCAAGTACGGGACGCACTGGGGTTCCGGGAGTCGACCCGGGCGGACGAGGACATACTGGCCGAGTGGCTGGCAGACAAGATCTGCCCGATGGTGTTCACGGACGAGGGATTGCGTGCGGCGCTGCTGTCCCGCTGCCGTACGTTGAAGATCGAGCCGCCGGGGCGGGTGGACCGGATCGTGGGCGCGGGCCGGGCTCGGTTCGAGCGGGAGTTCTGCCTGCATGCGCTGAATGGGCTGTCGGCGGATTCGGCGCGGTTGCTATGGGAGCTGGCCACGGGGGAGGACGGGTTGTTCCTGCTGGAGCTGAAGTCCGCCCCCGGACGGCTGGGACTGGAGACACTACTGGAGGAGATCGTCAAGCTGCGGCGGGCCAAGGCGCTGGGACCGTCAGCGGATCTGTTTGGCGGGTACTCCGACCGGCTGGTGGCCTCGTGGCGGGCGCGGGCGATGGCCTCGCATCCGTCAGACTTCGCGGTCAACCAGCCGCCGGTTCGGTTGACGTTGGTGGCCGCGTTGGCGTGGTCGCGGACGACGGAGATCACCGACGCGCTGGTCGATCTGTTCATCGGCCTGGTGTCGAAGATCAACACCCGGGCGGAGCGGAAGGTCGAGAAGGCGATCGAGGCCGAGGCCAAAAAGGTGCATCGCAAGACCGAGAAGCTGTTCTCGATCGCCGAGGCGTCGCTGCGGGCTCCGGAGGGCACGGTCCGGCAGGTGGTGTTCCCGGCGGTGCCCGGCGGGGAGGCGACGCTGCAGGCGCTGGTGGCCGAGGCCAAGGCGGACGCCAAGGCCTACAAGGCCCGCGTACGGACGGTGCTGACCAGCTCCTACACCTCCTACTACCGGCGGATGCTGCCCAAGCTGCTGGCCGCGATCGAGTTCAAGTGCAACAACACCGCCTACCGGCCGGTGATGGACGCCGTGGACCTGCTGCAGCGCTACGCCGACATCCCCAACACCACCCGCCACTACGACGCCAGCGAGAACGTCCCCATCCAAGGGGTGGTGCCGGACGGCTGGCTGGAGGCGGTCGTCGACGACAACGGCGTCATCGAGCGGGCCTCCTACGAGTTGTGCGTGATCGTGTCGCTGAAGGACGCGCTGCGCCGCCGCGAGATCTACGTCGCCGGCGCCCGCCGCTGGCGCAACCCCGAGGAGGACCTGCCGGCCGACTTCGAGGACAACCGGGACGTCCACTACGAGAACCTGCGCCAGCCGCTGGATGCCAGCGTGTTCATCACCGCGTTGAAGGAGGCGATGCGCGCCTCGATGGCGGCCTGCGGCCAGGCGGTCACCAGGAACAAGTCCGGCGGCGCGAAGGTGAAGACGCATCGCGGTGAGCCGCGCTGGCACATCCCCGACCTGGGCAAGCTGAAGGTCCCGGAGAACCTGAGGGCGCTGCACACCGTGGTCGCCGCCCGCTGGGGGATCATCGACTTGCTGGACTTCCTGAAGGAGTCGGACTTCGTCACCGACTTCACCGACGCGTTCACCACGGTCGCGACCCGGGAGGCGACCCCGCGGGAGGTGATCCGCAAACGCCTGCTGCTGGTGCTGTACGCGCTGGGCACGAACGTGGGGATCAAGCGGGTCGCCGACGGCGGCCGTCACGGCGAGACCGAGGCGGCCCTGCGGGCGACCCGGCACCTGTTCGTCAACCGCGACAACCTGCGCGCCGCGATCGCGACGCTGGTCAACGCCACCTTGAGGATGCGGGATCCGCTGTGGTGGGGCAACGGGACCGCGTGCGCGTCGGACTCTAAGAAGTTCGGGTCATGGTCATCGAACCTGATGACCGAATACCACACGCGGTACGGCGGCCCCGGTGTCATGATCTATTGGCACGTGGACCGGAAATCGGTATGTGTCTACTCCCAGCTTCGCTCCTGCAACGCCTCCGAGGTCGCCGCGATGATGGAGGGCGTGCTGCGGCACTGCACCGACGCCACCATAGATCGCCAGTACACAGATAGTCATGGCCAGTCGCTGGTCGGGTTCGCGTTCTCCTACTTGCTGGGGTTCAAGCTGCTGCCGCGGATGAAGAACATCGCCCGGCAGAAGCTGGTGAAGGCCGACGCTGATGACCAGGTCCCGTCATGCCTGACCGGCATGGTGGCCGACAAGCCGATCGACTGGGAGATCATCGCTCAGCAGTACGACCAGATGGTGAAATACGCCACCGCCCTGCGGCTGGGCACGGCCGAGGCCGAGCAGGTGCTGAGACGCTTCACCCGCGGCGGCCCCAAGCACCCCACCTACAAGGCCATCGAGGAACTAGGCAAGGCGGTCAAGAGCGTGTTCGT
This sequence comes from Spongiactinospora rosea, assembly GCF_003315795.1. Taxonomy (GTDB): domain Bacteria; phylum Actinomycetota; class Actinomycetes; order Streptosporangiales; family Streptosporangiaceae; genus Spongiactinospora; species Spongiactinospora rosea. Next base: position 4,848 of record NZ_QMEY01000015.1, on the reverse strand, counting down.
CGCCGAGTACATCGCCTCGCAGGAGTTGCGCCGCGAGATTCACGAGGGCCTTCAGGTCGTGGAGAACTGGAACTCCGCCAACACAGACCTGTTCTACGGCAGCGCCGGCACCATCCCCGGCAGCGACAAGGAACATCAGGAGGTCTCCATGCTCAGCCTTCACCTGCTCCAGTCGGCGCTGGTCTTCATCAACACCTTGCTGGTTCAGTCCGTCCTCAAGGACCCCGCCTGGCAAAAGAAGATGACCGACGCCGACAAGCGAGGACTCTCGCCGCTGTTCTGGTTCAACGCCAACCTCTACGGCACGATCGACATCGACATGGGCCGCCGTCTCGACCTCGACCTGGTCGCCTGACCCGTCCCGTCGATCACGCCGATGGCCGAGGCAGGACGCCCTGGCCGGGTAGCAGGTCGGCCAGTGCGGTTCGCACGGCCGCCCGGCTTACCCCATGAGCCCGTGCCAGGGCAGCGATCGAGGTGCCCTCGCCAAAGGCCGCCCGCACGTCCTCGCGCCGGTCACCGTCCAGCGCGGGCGGCCGGCCCCGGTAGCGTCCTTCGGTCTCGGCGGCGGCGATCCCCTCGACGGTGAGTTCGTTCTGGATGTCACGCTGAAACTGGCCGACTGCGGTGATCACGTTGATTATGACGGCGGTGGTCGCGTCGTTGGCGGCCAGGTCGTGGAAGTTCGACAGCGGTCCGGACAGGACGCGCAGGGCGACGCCGCGGGCTTGGCACCAGTTGCGGACGGCGTGGATATCGAGCAGGTCGCGGCAGAGCCGGAACAGCTCCGAGACCGTCAGGGTGTCGCCGGGGTGCGCCTTGGCGGCGATCTTCCCGAACGCGGGCCGGTCGAGGGCGGGGATCTTGGAGGTGGTGGCGGGGTCCTCGAAGAGCAGGACGCCGTCGGCAGGTTGAAATCCCTCCGCGACGCCTTCAGTGCGCACAAGAAGGCCGGCCTCGGTGAGGATGTGGCGCTGCCGCAGCAAGGACTGGGTCGCGGTGGAGACGCGGGAGTAGACGATCTGCACCGGGCTCTCCTCGGGAAAGGTTGGAGCCCGATCTTCCTGTCGGAAAATCCTGTCGTCAATTCGTGTGCGGAACTGGCCATCCGACGTCACGGTTCGTCGCTCGATGTCCGGTTTTCGAGAGGGCTTGCGGGGCCCAATCAGAGGGTGTCGTTAAATCTTCTAATCCCGACACCCCGCAAAACGGTTGCTGCCGCTGTCAAGCTCCCGACGCAGTGGCTCGCGCTAGTCCCCCGATCCGCCCAGCGCCTCGCACCGTGCGCCCTCTCGGTGGCGACGAGCGCGTACACGCACACGAAGACCGTTACCGCCAGCCACGCAGTCACCGTCATGAGGTACCGGTGCGGGCGTTTTCCGCTACGAGCCGGGCCCTGTGGCGGTTCGGGGGCGGCGCAGGGAAATGGGCAGGTGGAGGCGCCGGGCGGCCCAGATGATGGCCAGGTCGCACAGGAGGAGTCCAACCGCGGCGGGGAGGAGGACTGCCCAGCCGCTGTCACCTCCTTCGCTGATGCTCCAGGCGACTTTGAGCACGGCGATGAGGTTGATGATGACCAGGCCCCATCCCAGGGAACGGCGCCAGAACGCCAGGCACAGCGCGGTCAGGCTGCCGACGACGGCCAGGACGCTGAGCAGGTACAGGGGGGACAGTTCGCCGATGTTGAGGATGAGCTCCTTCTCCATGTCCAGGAACGCCTGCACCTGGGGGTCGACCTGTTGCGGCGGCGGGAACCAGAACATGCTCGTGAGTAGCGCCACGATCGTCAGGGCGATGCCTTTCCAGCTTCGCCGCCAAGCGAAGTAGGCCAGAGGGAGGACGAACAGCGGGCGGATGTACCAGCTCAGGGTGTTGGTGTGCCGGGCGTAGGCCCAGTCGAGGAATTCCTGCAGCATGTCGTTCACCGGACCCTGGGGAGGAGTTCGACGCAGGCAGGGGCGTCCGGTTGGTGAAGGATCACCTCGGCGTCAGCGAGTGGGAACATAGTCGAATTCTACTCGTTCGGAACGATCCGAACAATATAGAATGTTGGGCGTGGCAGACGTCGAGGAGTTCGTGGAGAGCGCGGGACTGTACTTCGAGCGGCTGGGCCTCAGCAGGACGGCCGGCCGCGTCATCGGCTCCCTGCTGGTCGACCCCGGCGAGTCGGCCGACGCACCCGGCCTGTGCGAAAGCCTGAACGTGGCCAAGAGCAGCATGAGTGTCGCCTTGGGGCAGCTTGAACGTGGCGGCCTCGTCGAACGATTCCGCCCGCCCAAGGGCCGCCGCGATCACTACCGGCTGGCCGACGACGTCTTCGGACGCGCGTTCCGGGCCAAGATGGCCGAGTTCACCACATTCGCCCAGCTCGCCGAACGGGGGTTGGCCGTGGTCGGCGACAACCCCCGGGGCAGGGCCAGGCTGGAGCTGATGCGCGACATGTACGCGTTCATGGGCCGCGAGTTCCCCAAGCTCCTCGACCAATGGGAGCAGGACAAACAGCGTTCACCAACAGGACAGGCTGTGACGTGCCACGGTTGATGTCGCTGTTTCTGCCGCGCTCTTGTCGTGCTGGCTCGGCAGCGGGTTGATGGATTGTTGGGCGTTATGAAGGCCGTTGCCCTGCCCCGAGGACCCGGGGCAGGGCAACGGCCTGTGTGGGTTTGCGGCTGTACTGGCGACTGCTCAGGAGATTTGGCGAGACAGGTGCCGGCTTCTCATCTGATGTGGCGAGGATGGCCGGATGATGTTGAGGAAGCAGTGAGTCCTCTGGGCCACCTCACTGACGATCTCGAAGCCGTTTCGTGGGCGGCGACAGAGTCAGCGCCGGGTGCCGTGTGTGCCAGGTGTCACGACAGCGTCGGTGACCATTGTCTGCGGATGTCAGTTGCGCCGCCACGAAACTGTCAGTAGCGGCTAGGCGCTGCCCCTACATCGTGCGCATCGCATCGCCGACGCCGAGCGGCTGCTCCGCTCCGGTCAAGAACCTCCTCGACGTGTGTGCGCTGTCCTCCGGGCGCTGGTGGGCTGCGGCGTGCGGGGGCGGTCGGCGCGGGCCCGGCCCTACGTCGGGTGTCGCACCTGCACCTCGGCCTACTTCCCGTGCGGTAAGGAATGGATCGTCCCCCCGCAGGATGCCTCGCATACCCGGCCGGGGCATGGTGGAGCGGTACGGGAAGCCGTTCCGAGGAGTTGAGTTAGAGCGATGCTGCTGATCGAGGTCTTCGTCCCCAAGGGAGCCCTGGATGAGGACGAGCGCCAGGCGCTGGGGCGCCGACGTTGGCCAGGTCGGTGAGGAAGTTGTCCAGGGGCGCCGCCAGCGGGTGCGCGCGGCCGAGCTCCTCGCTGATGACCAGATCCATGCCGCCTGCCCTCTGACTTCGTAGCCCCGATCGGCGAAGTTGCCAGATAACCGGGAAACGAAGCGTCCGCGCCGGAGACCGGCCGCCCAGGTCGTGCCCGGCCTGTGAGCGCTGTCTTGCCAGATAACGGAGGTTATCGAAGAACCCCTGGCGGCCCGGAGTTCGATCAGAGCTCTGGGGCGTTTCCGTGTGCCCGGCCCAGCGGTGAAATTCATGGCGGGACAGGTCAACCTGTCGGGCAAGGTTCGAGCTGGACATGATCAAAACGGCGCGACCTCGGGCTGGGCCCGCGCGTCGAGGTTCAACGGCCGGATGATCAGCGCCGCGTCGACCGTCGCCTCGTGACTCGGTGGACCATGTGGACACGGCCAGTAACGCGGCGGTGCCATGGCCTCAGGCGTCGTCGTTGTCTCCGCCCAGCGTCTCCGCGAAGCGCCGACCTGGCGTCGGGTCGACCCCGAAGCGCTCGGCGTAGCGTTCGTGAATGTTCTTCCACGGCTTGTTCGCCTCCTGTTCGGACAGGTGCCGGCCGGCGAGGTGAGACTCGAGCCGTGAAAGATAGGTGTGCCAGCCGGTTGCCACCTGCGCTGCGATCGCGCGGACGCCGAAGATGTGGGTGAAGATCAACCGGCAGCCGCCTTGCTGAGCTGAGAGCTCGAACCTGTAGTGCTCGCCGCCGAAGGTCCAGGCCAGGCGATGGGGCGCATCGACCTCCGTCACCTCGCCGGTCGCGCCGTAGGCCTGGAGGGTCTCACCTTCGGCCGGTGTCCAGTCGACGGTCGCGGGAAACCAGCGCTCCAGCTCTGCCGGTGTGCTGACCGCCCGCCACACGCGTTCGACCGAGTGGGGGAGCGTGCGTTCGAAGCGCAGCGCCGGGCGGCCGTCGATCGTTTCCAGGGTCCCGTCGGTCATGGATTCTCTTTCAGGTGGCGTTCGAGCGTGTCGAGGGTCCTCGACCAATAAACGCGGTAGGGCTCCAGCCACTGGTCAACATCCGTGAGGGGGCCTGGCCGCAGCGTGTACAGACGCCGCTTGCCATCCACGCGCACCGCGACGAGCCCGGCCTCGCGTAACACCTTGAGATGCTTGGACACGCCGGGCTGGCTGAGGTCAAGTCGCTCCACCAGGTCTCCGGCGGACCGCTCGCCATCACGCAGCAGGTCGAGAATCTGCCTGCGATGCGGCTCAGCCAGGGCAGCGAAGGTGCTCATTCCATCATATTACCAGATGGCGATATGACCTGTGGAGTCGCCGCATGATTTGTGGAGTCGCCGCCACGGCTCCCATCATGTCGGCCTTCCCGGCCCCGGGGCACGCCGGCGGCGCTGCCATCCAGATGCGTTCAGTCGCGATAGCCGAAAAAGGGCCAATCGCTCGAAGTGTCACCGGCGTGCGCAGGGGCGAACCCGGTGCGTGCCATGCTCTCTCAGTGCGCCCCGGCCACGAGTCGGCCTTGAAAGATCATTCCTGACCTGCGCGCAGAGTC
>NZ_QMEY01000014.1 GCF_003315795.1 Spongiactinospora rosea | reverse complement strand
ATCGTGCCGTTCAGGCAACCCGCCGACGGCAACGTCCTCAGCGTCGGCAACCGCACCCGCAACGCCCTGCAGCGCGCGCTGCGCTGCCTGGGAGAACGCGGCTTCGCCCTCCTGACCGAACGCTGGACCGCTCTCCGGCACACCACACTCAGCCCCAGCCGGATCGGCGATCTCGTCCGCGCCGCCCTCGTCCTCGTCCATTTCGAACACCGCCGGATCAGCTGAAATTCAGTGAGAAAACGTCATTGGTCGGCAGTAATTCAGAATGGAGAACAGATAGAAGAGTGAGGGAAGATATACGAGTCGGGCGTGCAATATCTCGTGGCATCAGCCGGCCATTCCTTCTGAAAGGAGGGACTACGTCATCAGTCGGGGCGCGCACCGGCCAACCCAACCGCGCGCTGACCTGGCGTTCTACGCTAATCCCCTCGGCCACTCTCAAGCGGTTGCCCATCGGCCTGCGAGTGGTCACTCCAACGGCCGGGTACTCAGAATGAAGAAGTTCACGTTGGACGTCCCGTCCAGGCCCCCAAGCAGCAGAATGGCGTGGTGCGCATATTGATCCTGGGTGGCTCATGGTTCGTCGGCCGGGCAGTGGTCGCCGATGCAATACGGCGGGGGTGGGAGGTCACCCTCTTCAACCGGGGCCGCAGTTCCATCGCTCCAGAGGGCGCCCACCTCATCCGCGGAGACTGGGAACGCGATACGCATCTTACGCAACTCGCGGCTTGCGGGCCCTGGAATGTAGTCCTCGATGTCGCCGGCGCCGTACCGGCCGTGGTGGGCAACATGGCGCGGGTCCTTGCTCCCGCCACAGAGCACTACGTCTTCATGTCCACCATCTCGGTGTACCGCGACTGGCCCTACCGGCCGGTGGACGAGTTTTCGGCCCTGTGGGACGGTGATCCCGACCTGGACCCCGGAACGCGGCGCTGGGATCCAGATGCCTACGGGCCGCTGAAGGTGGGCTGCGAGCTGGCGATCCGCCGGGAGTTCGGCGACCGGGCGTTGTTCGTTCGCCCCCATGTGATTCTCGGCCCCGGCGAGTACGTGGGCCGCCTGCCCTGGTGGCTGAGCCGGATCAACCAGGGCGGTCACGTTCTCGCACCCGCTCCGCCTGAGAGAAGCATTCAGCCGGTCGATGTCCGGGACGTCGCCCGGTTCACCCTCGACCTGGTCGCCGCCAACGCCACCGGCGCATTCAATATCGCTGCGCCGATCGGCCGGGACACCTATGCCGACCTCCTGCATGCGTGCAGAGACGTGACCGGCTCGGCCGCCGAGTTCGTGTGGGCCGACGAAGCGTGGCTCGTCCAGCAGGAGGTTCGGGAGTGGACAGAACTCCCTCTTTGGCGGACATTGCCAGCGGCATGGGCGATGGACGCCGGAAAAGCACAGAGAGCGGGCCTGGCCTGCCGTCCACTCCGCGAGACGGTCGCCGACACCTGGAGCTGGCTACGCGAAGGCGGCGTTCCCATCGCTCACGAACGATTCGCCGAACACGGCATCAGCGCTGAACGCGAGACCGAGTTGCTCACGGCGTGGCCGAACAGCCCACGAGACCCTGGGTGAAGGCAACGGCTGATGGCCAGATCACGGCCGCGGACATAACGTGCGGTCGGCCGATAACCGACCCCGGCATATAGGGCCAGGGCGGCGCATTCCTGGGAGTGCGCATGTCGCAGGCGCGGTAGTGGCCTGGGGCGGAGTGCAGGAGGCGAAGTCGGGTGCGAAGGGGCCCGCGTAGCCACGCCACCGGTCGAGATATGGGCGATTCATCCTTGGTGCGTCGATTAAGCCGGCTCTCGCAGCAGTAGCAGCGTCCTCACTGTCTGGCGGAATGGATCGGAGTTGCTCAACCCGAGGTAATGCTTGAACTGTAGGGCCGCTCGCCGCTTCCATGCCGCCGCTAGCATGATCGATGACTCTATGTGGTGGATCAACCCCTACTGGTTAAGGGATCCGAAGGTGCGCGTCGTCTTGCCACGCAAGAGCGTCCTGCCGCTCGTCGTTGTAGTCCTCGCCGCGACCGGTGCCGCAGTCGCCTGCCAGTCCGGCAGCACGACTCCAACACCCGCGCGGACGGTGGTGTTGCCTTCGGCCACCCCCACCCCGACGGAAAAGGACGCAGTCCTCGCCGTCTACCGCGCCATGTACCCCGCTGGACGCCGGGCAGAGCAGGCCAGCCCGAAGCAGCGCAGGCCGATTCTCGCGCAGGTAGCCACCCAGCCACTACTCGATCGGATGCTGCGAGGCATCACCGCACTTCGCGCCACCGGCCGCGTCACATACGGAATGCCAGTGCTGCACGAATTCGACGTCCGCATCGACGGGGACCGGGCAACGCTTCATGACTGCCAGGACGACCGAAACACCGGACAGGCCGACGATAAAACGGGCGAGGCTCTTCTCCGCGGCACAGAGAAGGTTCACTTGATCATCTCACTGCGACGCGGCATGGATAGAGCCTGGCGAGTCTCTCAGATGGAACAAAGTGATGAGCCATGCCTCTCCAGCTACTGAGCGCCGCCATCCTGGCCTTGGGAGGCGGCCCGCCCGACCCTGGAAATAGCGACGTACCCCAGGTGAGCACACTGCCCTGGGGCTACCACCTCTCCGCCGAGCAGACGTCCCGCAACAAGCCAGTGCCAGCGGCCAGTCAAGGAACTAACGTCACGTGCTCCTATCGACGATGGCCTATAAACAGGCCACAGGGCGGCGGCCATGAACGCGCCGGCGGCAATGCCCACTACCTCATCGAGTGTTCCGACGGCTTCCGGGACATCGCCTGGAACGCATCCGGAGATCACATATGGGTCAGGCCAGATACAAGTCCCGGCGCAAATGCCGAGAAACTCGCACGTCGTGCCTACAAACTGATCCAGATCACGCCACCGTCAGTATCGACCGCTCCACCGCGTGGACGGGACGGTCTGGTCGGGCTTCCGCATTGGTTCTGGCTTGCCGATGGGCAGTGGGTGGCCAAGTCCAAGCGGGTACGCGCCGGGACGGTCTGGGCGAAGGCCACCGCCACGCCGCAGCAGATGACCATTGACACCGGCGATGGCGAGACGCTGACCTGCAACGGTCCCGGCGCCGCCTACGATCTCGCCCGGCCGCCCGAGCGGCAGAAGACCACCTGTTCCCACCTATATGAGCGTCCGGCACATGCCTACCGGGTCACGGTGTCGGTGACCTGGGGCGGCAGTTGGCGCGGCTCGGGCGGGACAGGCGGCACGCTGCCGCCGATCACCCGATCGATCACCTTCCCGGTCCGGATCGTCGAAGCCCAAGCGCTCGTTGTGAGGAGGTAGATTCCTGCTATTGAACCGCATGCGACCAAGCTGGGTGCCATTCGGATTCTGGTTCACCGTCAGCGTTCCCACCGAATCTGCCTGTGGATGTTCATTCGCTGAGAAACATCTGGTTGTCGGCGTCGGGCCGCTGTTGCGTGGCGGAGAAGATCGCCCGAGCGCGCGCGATCTGCGCGGCGGAAGGCCAGCGGCTAGTAGCGGTGATGTTCGTGTTCATCCCTAGGGGCGACGCACCAAGAGATGTACGCGCCGGATGGGCCGGATGAGGACCCGTGAAGGCACCGCGGGGACACCCCCGCGTGACCTACTACGGGCGGGGTCCGAGTGAGATGGCGGGGCCTCGCGGGCCCTTATCGAGATTATGCCTACCGGCCTGCCCGCAGTGTGGCGACGCATCCGGCTCGCAGCTGTCGGCCAAGCATCAGCTGGATCACCGCTGAGCGTCCCGGCAGCGGCGGCCGGGACGCTCGCCGAATGGGTACTACGAAATACGGCGGCCGCACCATCGGTCAGTGCCGGTCATATGGCCTGTGCTTCACAGTACGGGTGATCAGTATGGACCTTTATCCGGTGATGAACGCCGCAGATAGGGTGCCCACGGTGAGCGGGGAACGATGGGCTCCTCGCACAGGCCGCTCAGCGTGACCAGGAGCTGCCTGCCGAGGAGGTCGGGCAATGTGCCGGTCTCATCGAGAGCGACCGTGATGTCCACCTCGACATGGCCGCCTGGAGAATGTATGTCGCCGAACACAGCGGCCGGTTTGGCCGCCGCCACGCTGAACGCCGATGCATCGCCGTCGCGGAGCCAGGGCAGTTGATCAAGGGCGGTCGGCATGCAGGGGTGGCAGGTGGGCGGCGTTCTGGTCCAGGGGGTGCCGTTTCCCCGAATGCGTTCGGCTTCGTTCGCGGGGAGCAGCCAGAGGGTTCGCCCTTGGGAGGTGCGGGCAGGATTTCCGCACATCTGACAGAGCCCATCTCGCATGCAGGTCAGTTGCCGAGCGGTGTGGATGGCATGGGACACCGGCTCCCCTCGACCGGCGTCGGAGGCGGTCCGTGCCCACAGCACGCCATACGTCCAATCCCCTTCCTGCGGAATGGGGTAGGCGAGCAGCCCACCGGTGGTGTGGCGTGGACGGCCGCCAAGCGGTGCCTCGCCGCTCCAGCGGGTCACGTAGGGGACGGTGAGCCCCCGCCACAGGGGCGGTCTCATTTGATGAACCACACCATCTTCCCTTCGGCACCGCGCGGGATGATCCCCCACGTCTGTGTGCAGGCAGTCACGATGGCCAGGCCCCGGCCGTGTTCAGCGAAGAGGTCCGGGACGGTGCGCTCGGAACCGGGCCGGAGCAGGGCCGCGCCGTGGTCGCTGACCCCGCCGTAGATGGTGCCGCTGGTGGTGGCCAGGCACATCTGGATCGGCGGGGTGGCGTGGGCGAGCGCGTTGGTGACGAGCTCGCAGATGACCAGGACGATGTCCTCGGTGGTGTCGGCGCGTCCGGCCAGTCCCCGGTCGGCCAGGGTCTTGCGAACGATCTCGCGGGCCTGGGACGCGGCGCATGGCGTGGAGGGAAGGTTCCACACCTGGATGGCGGTGGCAGGCGTCATGGGCTGGTTCCCGTCTCATATGGCGGAGCGGCGGTGTCGATGACGACACGGAGGATGCCGGCGGCCATATGCGGGAAGCCGACTCCGGCGAGAGCGAAGATCCAACGGCCGTGGCGGACGGTCTGAGAGGCCCTGTGGGTAGGCACGGCATTGCCCGGACACCGGGCCGCGTGCGGATACGCCCTGCCGAGTAATGCGCCGCCGCGAGTGGCGGGTGTGCCCGGGATTGCGGGATTATGGTGGGACATCGCGTTGAAGACCTCCGGTTTTCGACCTGGCTCCGCGCCGGTGCCGCATACACCAGCCTGGGGCGTTCTCATGTGCGGACGCCTCGCGTCGGGCGCGGGCGTGCGAACTTCTCGGGGGCGACCCCGATCCGTCGCGTTGTCCACCAGCAACCAGGTTCTGTACGCCACACTGGCGCCCAGTCCTGAAACTCTTCAGCTCCATTGGTCACGGCAGCTCCGCGGAGAAGGTTGGCCATGCAAACACATGGTGCGCCGCGTACCGTGTCCCACGCAACATGCGTAGAGAAACGTGTGTCATATATCCACAAAGGACGGCATGTGCCCGATATAGGCCCCTGCGTACGGAAAGGAAAAGCTCCGTGACCGAAACCGATCACAGTCCGACCGTGCGTCTGCGCCGCCTCGGGCAGGAACTGCGGCGACTGCGCGAAGAGACCGGCCTCACCATCCGAGATGCCGCCGCGCAGCTCGAATGGTCGGCCGCCAAGATCTCGCGTATCGAAAGCGGTCATACCAAGCGCGTTGACGCGGTGAACGTCAAAGCCCTCTGCGGCATTTATGGCGTCACAGATCAAGAGACGATCGGCGGGCTGGTGAAACTGGCGCGAGAGGCGCGCCAGCGAGGATGGTGGAACGCGTACCGAGATCTCTTCCCGGGCGCGTACGTAGGGCTGGAAGCCGAAGCATCTTCGATTCGGAACTTCGAGCTGGCCATCATCCCCGGCCTGCTCCAGACTCCCGAATACGCGGCAGAGATCGTCCGGACCGCTGGCGTCCGGGAACCCGATGAGATCGAACGCAGGGTGGCCGCACGAATAAAGCGTCAGCAACTCCTCAGCCAGGCGAACCCACCGCAGTTCTGGGCCGTCATCGACGAGGCCGCGCTCCTTCGCCCACCCGGCAGCAGAGAAGCACACGAGACCCAGCTCCGGCGCCTGCTGGACACCAACCCGTCCCGGCACGTCACCATCCAGGTGCTGCCCATGTCGGTGGGGCTGCACGCCGGGCTCGGAGGGTCGTTCGTGATCCTGGACTTCGCCCACACGGCGGACCGCAGCGTGGTCTTCGCCGAGACCCGAACGGACGGTCTGTATCTGGAGGAGCCCGAAGAACTGCAAAGTTATAACCTGGCGTTTCAGCACCTGTGCGCTTCGGCGCTCAGCGTCGATGCGTCGATCGCGTATCTGTCCGACCTGATCGACAAACTGTGAGGCACCGAAATGGATCTGACTCTTGCCGAGTGGCATAAAAGCTCACGCAGCCAGGGCACCAGCGCCAACTGCGTAGAGGTCGCCCGCAACCTGCCCGGGGTCATCGCCGTCCGTGACAGCAAGGACCCCGACGGGCCGAAACTCGCCTTCTCTCCCTCCGCCTGGAGCCGTTTCATCACCGGGCTGAAAAACGGCGACTACGACATCTAGATAAACGCAACGGAGCCCTCGGCCCGCACGTCAGGGCTTCGTGCATATTCCCAACCAGAGTGACCTCCCTCAGCCGGGTCGATTGACTGGCAAGTGAGGCCGTCAGCACAGATAGTGAGCCGGCGACGGAACCAGAACCCGTCTGGCATGCTGATGCCCGGACATGCGGGCTCCGGCCCGTGCGCCGCCTATAGAAGCGAAAGCGCAGGCGGGCGGCGCCCTTGTGGTGAGCGCCACCCGCCTGCGGCGCGGGGGCCACCTCCCCGCGCTGCGCGCGGCCCTGGGGGTGGGTGGGGCCGCTGCGCGGTCTGGATGGATTGAGCGGCGCGGGCAGGGAGAGCCACCTTTGACCCCACCCGCGCCGGGCGGGCCTCCTGACAGGCCCGCCGTCGGTGCGGCGGCGCGCTGCATCCCTTGCCACGCCGCCGCACCCGATCAGGTTGGCGGGGGCCGACCCGCGGCCCGCCCACGCCTTCGAGTGACCTGTCGGCACCCGGAATCCGTGTTGCCGAACCGGCGCATGGGCGTCATCAGCACCGCCCCGCCGACGCAGAAGGCCGACGCGGACAGGCGGACTGCCCGGTGCGCCTCATGCGCGTGTCGTACGGCATGGCGGCCTCCTCGCCAGGCCGCCGCGCCGAGTCGTCCAGGTCATAGAGGACGGCCCTGCCCCAGGCGTCACCGCGCACGAGGCAGAGGACCTTTTCCGAGCGGTTGGCGGTGACCAAGGTCGCGCCGTAGTCGTAGATCTCGCCGAACGCGGGCACCTGGGCGTGCCGTACCCGGCCACGCCCGCAGGGATAGGTGTCCAGAGCGCGTAGCATCCCCTGCGGCGCGTGACCGTAGTGGCCGTCCGTCACGCCACTCACGCCACTGTCACCGGCTTCGACATCCCAGACGAACACATGCCCACGTACGGGCTGGGCCTCCATGTCGAGGGAGGTCGTGCCCTCAGCGTGGCGCCGCGTCATGAGGGTCCTCCTCGTGCGGCGGGTTGATCCGAGCATGCTCTTCGGCCAGCGCCACAGCCGCTTCGTCCACACTGAGGTACACGGCAGCCGGTCCTGTACCACGGACTTCGACCGGGGGCTGCCGACAGATCCCATCCCGCTCCACGGTCACGACCAGGCCGCACCCCAGGGACACCCGTACCGTGCCGTACCCCCACTGAACCTCCGCACGGATGCCGAAGGATGCCAGCGCGACAACGAGTCGTCGGGCGGCCTCTCCAGCCGCGGCGTACCGCAATGGGTTGATGAGCATCAAGGAGTCCATTCAGCACTTCCCGGGGAAACCGTAGGCGTTCAGATCGGCCACGCCACCGACGAACATCGCAGTAGCGCCGTCTTCCGCAGGGCCGGGCTCCGGCCATCGTGACGCCTCGACCAGCCCGGGTTCTTCCAGTTCGCAGCCTTCCAGCAGCGCGGCGATCTCCTTTTCGGAGCGCAGTGCGAGCGGCGTCGCCGCCCCGGGACAGGCCATCGCGTCGTCCGAGCAGGCATGGGAAAGTACGATCTTGCTGCCTGGCGCGAGGCGGGCGCGCAGCCGCCGGACGAACCCGGCCGCCTGCTCGTCCGTGACGAAGTGCAATACCGCGCCGGCGATGACCACCACCGGACGCCGCGCGTCGATGAGCCGCGTGAGGACCGGGTGGTTGAAGGCGGCGTCGGGCCGCCGCACATCACCGGAGACCACGGCCACAGCCGGGCTCTCCAACAGCTCCCGGCCGCGGACGACGACCCGCCGATCGTTGTTCACATACGCGACGCGAGCCTCCGGATTGACTGCGCGGGCGGTCTGATGGAGCTTGCGCCGGACTGGCAAGCCGCCTTCGAAGTCGACGAACTGGTCATGACCACGCCTGCCGAGGTCATCGACCACGCGGATCAGGAAGTCGCGGTTCGCGCGCATGGCGGCGCGCAGTCCAGGCGCGATCCCCAGCCACGCCCCGACCTCCCGGCCGCCTGGGAATACGTCGATGCCGTCGCCCAGGTAGTCATACACGCGGGCGGCATTTAGCGCATATGGGTTGAATCTTATTGATGTTGCCTCCGCCGGCTGCGGCGGCGTCGTACTCTCTTCCATCAGGTCGCACCTCCATGCGGCCGGGGAATCCGCCGAGGGCTGGCGTCGCTCGGCGGGTTCCCGCTTCCCACCTATCTGCGGCGCAAATCAGGCTGAAATAATCAGAACCAGGACACGGGGCCGATTCCGCACCATCGTCGCCTCGCCGCATAGCGCCCGCACCACCTTGCTTACCGGCCGAGGCAGCACCGGGCATCCATCACGGAAACCACGCATTCATGAAATCCGCAGGACACGGGCCTGGGGAGGCGAGAGAGTATGACACCGTCGGATATCCATCCGTGTCCGCCCTGTTGAGAGGTGCGCGAACGTGGCAGACAGGTCACCTCAAGTACCGTCGAACCGGCTCAGAGAGGTGAGGAAAGCCCAAGGCTGGAGTCAAACAGATCTTGCTCGCGAACTGGCCAAGGTAGCACAGAACGACCCGCACCGGCCGACGAGAATCCCTGCGGTGGACAGCCTCAAGAGAATGATCTATGGCTGGGAGGCTGGCGATCATTCACCGAACGCCTTCTACCGCAGGTTGTACGCGCGAGCCTTCGGTATGAGCGAGGATGAGCTTTTCGGCAGCCCGGGCCATGATGCCATTCGCAAGAGCCTTGACGAAGCGCTGCTGACCGGGGCGATAAATGATTCGGCCCTGGAAGGGTGGGAGATCGTGGCCGCCCAGTACAGCCGGGCGGCTCACACCAAGCCGCCCGGAGTCCTCCTGCATGACCTTGGTGCCGATCTGGCCGACCTTGGCCACCTTCTGAACCAGCGGCGGGCGATTTCCACGTTACGCAGGCTCACCCGGGTCGCGGCACAGATGGCCGGACTCATGTGCCTGACCTACATCAAACTCGACGAACGACATGCCTTTCTGCGCTGGGCTCGTACGGCCCGCATGGCCGCGAGAGAAGCCGGCGACCCATCAGTGGTGTCCTGGGTCCTGGCCCAGGAGGCATACGGCCACTTCTACGCTGGCGACTTCACTGAAGCGATCAGCGTTACGAGAGAAGCGCAGGATATTCGCATCTCCTGCGTTGGCGCCGTCCTGGCAGCCGCCTTGGAGGCCCGCGCACAAGCGGCTCTTGGCCCGGCACGGGCCCCTGAAGCGCGATCGGCACTGATCAGAGCCGAAGCGCTACTGGACAGTCTGGCCCGTGAGGACGTCAATGACTCAGCGTTCGGCTACAACAGGGCGCAACTGTACTTCCATCGCAGCAACGCCTACACCCACCTTGGGGAAACCACGTCTGCCTGGGCGGCCCAGGAACAGGCCCTGGCGCTGTACCAGAAGTCGGACTTCGTCGATCGGGCGCTCACCCGCCTGGATCGCACGATCTGCCTCGCCCGGACCGGCGATAGCGCTGGCGCCCTGTCATACGCGGCCGATACGCTCACTCCTCTCACTCCTGACCAGCTCACCGGAATCATCACACTCCGAGGACTGGACGTTCTGAAGGCCATACCACCCCGACAGCGAGCCCTACCTGCTGCGGCCCAGCTTCGCGAGCTGCTGACTCCTCCAGGCAAGGAGAGGTCCGAACAAGCGTGACGATCATCGTTTCAGCCGCCACCCCTGACCACATCCCCGCCATGGCGGAACTGCTGGAGGAAATGGACCGCTTCTACGGCGGTGAACCCCAAGACCCTGCCGATGTCCGGGCAGGCCAGATCCGGCAAGCCCTTTTCGCGGACCCGCCCGCCGCATACGCACTGCTCGCTTGGGTGAATGATCGGCTGGCGGGCATCGCATCGTATTCGTTTCTCTGGCCTGCGGTGGGACTCACCCGATCGCTGTACCTGAAAGAGTTGTACGTAGCGAAGTCCGCGCAACGCCAGGGAGCCGGAACCGCGCTTATGCGGGCTCTCGCCAAGGTAGCCACCGCGCACAAGTGCAGCAGGGTCGAATGGACAGCCGACGCCGACAATGACGGCGCGCGCCGCTTTTATGAACGACTCGGACAAGAGGGGCTGGCAACAAAGGTGTTCTACCGTGCCGACATTGATGCGATCGGGCGCCTTGCCGGCGGTGGTGGATGAGATCCGCCGAGGCTTCAATCCTGTTCTGCAAGCGCGCCCTTGAGAGCAGACTGAAGGGCGGTCCTGCTTGGTCGGCGTGATCATGTCTGGCCGCACGCATAACGACTTAAAGGGACAATCAGTCGGGCCCGTGCAGTTCAGCCACAATGAGCGACATACTCCATTACTTTGGGCATTGCCGGGATACCTTACAAGGCAGTGTTCCGCCGACCACCTCGGCCGTCTCACCCTCCCCTTGACCAATTCCAGCGGCGCAGATAAGTGTATGTCGGTATATGACCCTGGCCGCAACTGGCTTGCAGCATTTCTGTGCGCCATAGCCGCTACTCAGCACCCGCACGAGCAGCTGATGAGTTCGATGAGTTGAGCCAGGTCGGTGTGAGTGAAATCAGCGTCCCCATCATCTGGCCGAATGGTTCAAGTTGCTAAATCGCAGGTAATACTTCAACGGCCCTGCCACTGCATGTCCGGTAGAGCCACTACTCTGATCGATGACTCAGCGTAGTTGATCAACCTCGATCCGCAAAGGTGCCCGCCCAGTGACAATCGTTTGGTTCTGCCGCAGGCGTGCCCTGTCATTGGCAGCGGTGCTGCTCGTCACTGGCGCCACGACAGCCTGCCGGTCCAACGGCAGTAGGCCTGAACCTACCCGAACCGCGGCACTGCCTTCAGCCACCTCTACTCAAACTCCGACAACAGACCGCAATGCGGTCCTGGCAGCGTACAGCGCCCTGTATCGAGAAGGCCAACGTGCCGAGCACGCTCGCCCCGCAGAGCGAAGAGCAATCCTCGGGCGGGTAGCGACCTGGTCCCTCTTGGACACGATGCTGGAAGGCATCGCCGCGCTTCGCGCTGAAGGGCGGGTGACCTACGGCTACCCGGTCATACACTTCTTTGACGTCCGGATCGAGGGCGGTCGAGCCTCTCTGCATGACTGCCAGGACGCCCGGAAGGTCGGCCAGGCAGATGACCGGACAGGAAAGCGCATCAGCCGTGGCCTCCCTGGTACCCATATGGTCGCCGCCCTTATCAAGGAGTCCGACGGTGTCTGGCGAGTCGCGAAGGTCGATCAGTTGAAGGTGCCGTGTTCGCCAGCGGCACGAAGCCCCTCCTTGTCGCTGGCTGGCTCTTCTTCCCTGTGACCTGAGGGCACCCGGCAAGGCTCAGGCGGGCCCGGCGGCACGCTACCGCCGATCACCAGGTCGGTCACCTTCCCGGTCGCCGTCGTCGACACAAGCGCTCGTTGTAAGGGAGTAGACCCTGATGCTGCTTCAGCGGCTCAAGCCGCCCGCAGAGACGGGCCAGGTACGTCCGTTGCCGGGGCGGCGTAGTCCGATGATGTTCCTGGCCAGCGTCGGGCTGACCGCGTTGGGGGCGTTGATCGCCTGGCAGGTGTACGGCGTCGCCGCGCATCGCACGCCGGTGCTGGTGATGGCCCGGGATGTGCCGATCGGGCAGCCGATCGCGGCGCAGGATCTGCGGACGGTGGCGCTCGGCCTGGATCCGGGCGTTCAGATGGTGGAGGCGTCCGGGAAGAGCGGCATCATCGGCTGGCGCGCCGCAGTCGATCTGAAGGCCGGCGGTGTGCTGTCCCGGGGTCAGCTGACCGACGCTGTGGTTCCGGCGCCGGGCGAGACGATCGTGCCGGTGGCGCTCAAGCCCAGCCGGTTGCCCGCCCGGGGGATCCGGCCCGGCGACCGTGTGGTGGCCGCCGCCGTATCGGACGGCGCCACGCCTGCCGACCATCCGGCCCGCGTGGATCGGGTCGGGCCGCTGGATGCGGATGGGCTGGTGGTGGTCGATCTGGTCGTCCCAGCCGCCGACGGGACCGCGCTGGCCCGGCAGGCCGCCGATGGGGAGATCGCGCTGGTGTTGCGGTCGCGGGCGGGGTGAGGGCCGGGATGTTGATCGTTGTGTGCTCGGGCGGGCATAGCCCTGGGGTCACCACGACCGCGTTGGCGCTCGCGCTCACCTGGCCCCGGGAGGTGCTGCTGGCCGAGTGCGACCCGGCCGGTGGCAGCCTGCTGTCCGGCTACCTGGCAGGCCAGCCGCAAGATCGTGGCCTGGGTGAGTGGGCAGTACGGTTGCGACGCGGCGGCGACCCCGCCGCCTCCCTCGCCGAGCAGGTCGTGCATCTGAGCAGCGGGCAGCGGATATTGCCGGGGCTGGCCGAACCCGCCCAACTGACATCGGTCCAGCCGCTGTGGCCGGCCATCGCCGAGGCCTTCGCCGCGCTGCCGGGTGATGTGATCGCCGACATCGGGCGGATCGGCGGCACGGACACCCCGGCGCCGCTCCTGGCCGCGGCCGATGAGGTGCTCGTGGTGGCCCGGCCGAGTCTGCGGGATCTGTCGGCGCTCGCCCCGCGGGCGAAGGCACTGCCGCGTGCGCGGGTGCTGCTGGCCGGGGCCGGTCCGTACAGCCGCCGCGAGGTCGCCAAAACGCTCGCCGTGGAGGTGGTCGATCATCTGCCGCACGATGTTCGTGCCGCGAAGCTGCTCAGCCACGGCACCGGCAACACCCGCTACCTGGCGCGTTCTCTGTTGCTCCGCGCGGCGCGATCGCTGGCGAACACCCTGTCCGAGCGGGCCCTCCCGGAGGTGGCACGGTCGTGAGCTTTGATGTGCAGCAGGCGGTGCGGGAGTTGCTGCCGCGCCTCACCCAGGCACTCGATGACGCCCACGTCAGCGGGGATGAGGCGATCCGGGAGTACGCCCGGGCGGCGATCACCGATCTGGTCCGCGCCTACGCCGACGGACGCGCCCTGGCCGGGCGGGACACCCCCACCCTGGCCGAGGAACGGTTGCTCGCCGAGGCCGCCTACAACGAGATCTTCGCGCTGGGCCGGTTGCAGCCGTTCATCGATGACCCACAGGTGGAGAACATCGACGTCAACGGCTGCGACCAGGTGTGGATCACCTACCGCGACGGCAGCAAACTGGCCGGGCCGCCGATCGCCGACTCCGATGAGGACCTGATTCAGGACGTGCGGCGGTGGGCCGCCTACCAGGGGCAGACCGCGCGGGAGTTCTCCATCGCCCGGCCCCGGCTGCACCTGTCGGCCGGGCAGCAGACCCGTATCGCCGCGCTGATGGGGGTCACCCCGCGGCCGTGTCTGTCGATCCGCCGGCACGGCATGCTGCACGCCGATCTGGATGACCTGATGGCCACCGGCACCCTGGACAAAGGCCTGCGCGCCTTCCTCGGCGCGGCGGTCCGCGCCCGTAAGGACATCGTGATCACCGGCGGGATGGGCGACGGTAAGACCACCTTCGCCCGCGCGCTGGCCGCCGAGATCGACCCCGACGAGCGGATCGCCACCATCGAGAAGGAGTACGAGCTGTTCCTGCACCACCAGCCCGGGCGGCATCGGGACGTGCTGGCGCTGGAGGCCCGGGAGGGCAACAGCGAAGGGCTGGGCGCGATCACGATGCATCAGCTCATCGCGGACGCGTTGCGGTTCAACGCCCGGCGGATCATCGTCGGGGAGGTCCGCGGGGATGAGCTGGTGCCGATGCTGGAGGCGATGAACACCGGCGGCGCCGGATCGATCTGCACCATGCACGCCGACTCGGCTGGGCAGGTGTTCGCCCGGATGCTGATCCTGGCCGGCTCGGGTGGGCTGGCCCTGCCTGCCAGGACGCTGTTTCGCACCATCGGGATGGCGGTGGACTTCGTGGTCCACCTGGGACACGAACTGCGCCACGACCTCGACGGCCCAATCAACCACCGCTACGTCGCCGAAGTACACGAGGTACTGCCGCCGGGAGACGGGGCGGAACCGGCGGTCAACCGGGTCTATGTGCCGGGGCCGGACGGCCGGGCGGTGTCGCACACGATTCCGCAATGCATGGACGAGCTGGTGCGGGCGGGGTTCGATTCGGGGTTGTTCACCGGCTGGGGGCTGGTGTGACCGGGCTGCTGGCCGCCCTTGCCGGGGCGGCGCTGGTCGCAGGGCCGCTGCTGGCCATCACCAACATGGTGCGCCCCGCGTCGCTACGGCCACCCCGTCCGAAACAACGACGGCTGCCGCCGATTTCGGCCAAGCCGGTCCTGTACGCGCTGGCGGCCGGTGGGGTGACGTGGTGGGCCACCGGCTGGCCGGTCGCCGCTGCCGGGGCCGCCGCGGGCGCGGTCACGCTGCCACCGATGCTGACCAACCGCGCCACGACCCGGCGGATCGAGCGCCTGGAAGCCCTGGAAGCCTGGACGCGGCATCTGGCCGATGTCCTGGGCGGCAGCGCCGGCCTGGAAGAAGCGCTGCGTTCCAGCGCGGACAACCCGCCCGCGCCGATCGCCGAACAGGTGCGGGCGCTGGCCCGGCGGCTGGCCTACCGCACCCCGACCGAACAGGCGCTGCGCGCGTTCGCTGATGATCTGGACGACCCGGCCGGGGACATGATCGCCGCCGCGTTGATCCTGGCGTGCCGGGCCCGCGGCAAAGGCCTGCGCGAAGTGCTGCAAAGTCTGGCGCGTACCGTGGCCAAGGACGTCGCCGCGCGGCGGGACATCGACGCGCAGCGGGCCACGCACCGTACCACCGCCCGGTGGGTGATCGGCGCGCTGCTCGGCTACACCGCCTTCGCCCTGGCCAACCGGGCCTATGTCGCGCCATTCGGCACGCTGGGCGGGCAGCTCGTGCTGGCGGCGGTGATCGGCTTGTATGCGGGGGCGTTCGCCTGGCTGCACCGCCTGGCCCAGCCGCCGAAGACCCACCGCTTCCTTAACCCATCCAGCGGGGAGCGGTCATGATCGGGCTGGTCCTGGCCTGCGGCGCGCTCATCGGCTTCGGTATCGCGCTGGCTGTCGTGGCGCTGCTGCCGGCCGCGCCCGCGCTCGGCCCGGCGATGCAACGCCTCCAGCCCGGCGCAAGCCGTCCCAGGGCTGCCGATTGGCGGGTGCGTCTGGCCGGAAAACTGCCGGTAACCGCCCCGCAGTTGGACCTGGCCTTGATCGGCAAAACCGCTGAGGACTACCTCGCCCAGAAGGGCCTGATGATCGGTCTTGGGGTGGCCGGGCCGCCGGTGCTGTGGGCCTGGTGCGCCCTGCTCGGCGTCACTCTCCCGCCGATCATCACCTGGGGGGCCTGCGCGGCGTTCGCCGTCGTGGTGTTCTTCGCCCCCGACGCCGCCCTCCGTGGCCAGGTGATGGAGGCGCGGGCGGCGTTCCGCCAGGCCATCATCGCCTACCTCGATCTGGTCGCACTCGCCCGCGCGGCCGGAGCCGGACCGGCCGACGCCTTGGAATCGGCGGCCAAGGCCGGGCAGGGCTGGACGTTCCGGCGGCTGGCTCATGCGCTGGACCCGGCCCGCCGCACCACCGGCGGCGCATGGGACGAACTCACCCGCCTGTCCGCCGAGATCGACCTCCCCCAGCTCGGCGAGGTCGCCGCCATCGCCCAGGCCGCCGGGACCCGGGGAGCGGGGATCACCGGCACCCTCATGGCCAAGGCCCAGTCCCTGCGCGAGGCCGAGCTGTCCGCCGCGACCGCCTCGGCCCGCTCCCGTACCGAGACCATGACCGTCCCGATGGCGTTGTCGGTCATCGGTTTCCTGCTCCTGCTCGGCTATCCCGCCTTCGCCCGGATGACCGGCGGCTGACCCACCTGGAGGGTGCTCATGATGATGTACAGATACCTGCTCGCCGCGACCGTCGCACGGCTGGAGGACCTGCGATCGGCCGCCGGACGACGCCGCGAACACGGCGGCTCGACAGTGGAGTGGGTGGTCATCGCCGCCGTGGTGTTCCTGCTCGCCGTCGCCGTGGGAGCCAAGCTCACCAGCGTCGTCAACGAACACCTCGCCAAGATCAAATGAGTCGGCGGGAACGGGGATCGGCCACCCTGGAGGCCACGGTGATCTACCCCGTGGTGCTCCTGCTGATCCTGCTGGCGGTCAATGCCGCGATGTGGTTCCACGCCCGCGCCATCGCGCTGGCAGCCGCCCAGGAAGGACTGCGCGCCGGCCGCGCCCACGGCGCCGACCTCACCACCGGGCAGACAGCGGCCCGCGACTTCCTCCGGCAGACCGGCGGCAACTTCCTCACCTCCCCATCGGTCCGCGCCGAACACGCCAGCGGCAGCGTGCAGGTGATCGTCACCGGCCGGGCGATCAGCCTGATCCCGCTGCTCGACCTGGGGGTGGAGCAGGTCGCCCGCGCCCCGCTGGAACGATGGACCACCCCATGACCACCCCGCCACAGCGGGGCTCGATGGCGCTGGAAGCGGCGATCATCGCCCCCGCGCTGGCCGCCCTGGTGCTGGCGGTGATCGGGTTCGGGCGGATCACCCTCGCCCACGGCGCGATCGACGCCGCAGCACGCGATGCGGCCCGGCAGGCGTCCCTCGCCCGCGACCCTGCCTCCGCCCGCACCCGAGCCGTGGCCAGCGCGCATGCCGCGCTGGCCCGTGAGGGCCTGGCCTGCACCCCGACGGTGACCGTGAACACCGCCGCCTTCTCCGCACCGGTCGGCGCACCCGCCACCGTGGCCGCCCGGGTGTCCTGCCGGGTGGACCTGGCCGACCTCGCCCTGCCCGGACTCCCCGGAACCAAGCACCTGACCAGCGAGTTCACCAGCCCGATCGACCCCTACCGAGCCCGAGGAGACACCCGATGAACGCCGAGCGGGGATCGGTCACCGCGTTCGCCGCGGTCATCGCGCTGGCGGTGCTGGTCTGCGCCGGGCTGGTAGTGGACGGCGGCGCCAAACTCCAGGCCTACCGCACCGCGTACGCGGTCGCCGAAGAAGCCGCCCGCGCCGGAGCCGGACACGTCAACATCCCCAGCGCCTATACCGGTGGCCGCATCGAAACCAGCCCTGCCCAAGCCGTCTCGGCCGCCCGCGCCTACCTGTCCGCGGCCGGACACACCGGCAAAGTCGCCCTGGCCGGTGGCCGGACGGTCCAGGTCACCGTCACCACCTCCCGGCCCACCCGTCTGCTGTCGCTGATCGGCATCGACCAGGTCACGGCCAGCGCCACCGCCACCGCGCACCTGTTCCACGGCATCGAACAAGGACGACCGCAATGACCTGGCCGCAGCACCCGATCCTTACCAAGATCACCGCAGCCACCGCGCTGGCCGCGTTCCTGGCCGGGATCCCCACCGTCCTGCTGACCTTCTTCTGGCCGATCGACCTGCCCACGGTCGATGACCTGGCCACCCCCGGCGAGCCCGTGGTGATCGAGGCGCTTCTGCTGGCCGTGGTGTGGACCTGCTGGGCGCTGTTCACCTGGGCGGTCCTGGCCGAGGTCGCAGGGGTGATCCGGAATCGCCCCAGCCGGATACTGCTGCCGTTCCAGCGCCTGGCCGCGTATCTGATCACCGCCATCACCGTGACCGCCACCGCGCCGATCGCCGCACCACGCGGCCTGCCCGCCGCCGCAGCGACGGTCACCCCCGAAGCATCGCCCCACTCACCGATCACTCAACAAGGAGCGGACGAGCCGGTACAGGCGCACAAGACCTACCTGGTGCAGCCCCGGGACACCCTGTGGAGCATCGCCGAACAGCACCTCGGCGACCCGATGCGCTACCCGGAGATCGCCGCCCTGAACCACGGCCGCACCATGCCCGACGGGCACACCTTCACCAGTGGAGACTGGCTCCACCCTGGCTGGACCCTGCACCTGCCCGCCGACGCCACCGGCACCAGCACCCCAGGCACCTCGCCGCCCGCCCGTCCCCGCACGCACACCGTCGCCCCCGGCGACACCCTGTGGGACATCGCCGAACACCACCTCGGCACCGGCCACCGCTACAAAGACATCTTCCGGCTGAACAAGAACCGCTCCCAGCCCGGCGGGGAGAGGCTGACCCGCCCCGGTGTCCTGGAACCCGGCTGGCGACTGATCCTGCCCAAACGCAAGCACCAGCTCCGCGGTCCCGAATCTGAGCAGCACCGCTCCGGCCCACCATCTCCCTCGGCAAACGCCGCCTCCGCGATGCCGTCAGCTCCCGCCCCCGCACCGCCCCCTGCACAGCCACCCAGCGAAACGGCTGTCTCTTCACAGCCAACGGAGGACAAGCCGACACTCGCCCGGCCTGCCGACCGGCAGACTGGCTCGCCCACGACGGCCGCCGAACCTGCCCCAGAACAGAAGCTTGTAGCGGCCCCTTCTCCCGAGGTGGTCACCCTGCCCGGCGGCGGCATGATGGCGCTCTCCTTCGCCGCAGGCGTGGCCGTCGCCCTGGCCGCCACCCGGCTATGCCGACGCCGCGAACTGACCGCACCCGGCATCGACGAACCGACGCACATGCCCACCCCCGAACCACATCCAACCGCCATCAAAGCCCTCCAACGAGCCCACCACCATCACACGACCGGCACCGGCACCGGCGCGACGGACGACTACACCCTGGTCACCTCCGCCTTCACCACCGACCCACCCGCCCTGCTCGACCTCGGCACCCGCGACCAGACCACCATCGCCCTCCCGCTTGCAGGGCTGAACCTGGCCCTGACCGGACCCGGCGCCGAGGACTGCCTGCGCGCCATCGTGCTCGCCCTGCTCGCCCACGCCGACCCCCACCGCGCCGACATCATCCTCCCCGCCCCCGACGCCGAAGCCTGGTTCGGCCCATCCATCCACACCCTGGCCGGCCACCTGCCCGGCCTGCGCCTGGTCGCCACCCTGGACGCGGCCATCGACCACCTGGAAGAACAATTCGTCACCCGCCGCCGCCTCCTGCGCGACCACCACACCGACGACATCGGCCAACTCCGCGAGAACGAACCCGGCGAACCCCTGCCCGCCCTGCTGCTGGTCGCCGCATGCCCCAACGGCCACCCCTACCTGGACACTCTCATGGGCATGGCCGCCGCCTTCGGCGCCGGAGCCGTCATCGCCGGGCACTCGACGTCGGGCACCACCTGTACCATCAACCCCGATCACACCGTCACCGAAGCCGCCGGCGACCTCGCCGAACAACTTCGTGACGCCACCGTGTTCCACCTGCCGCACGACACAGCGCAAGCGGCCCTGCACACCCTGGCCACCGCCCACGGCCTGCCCCAGCAACCCCCGAGCAGTTCCTCTGAGCAACCTGCGGACATTCCGCCCTCACCGCCCGCCGCAGGCAGCCCGCTGGTCCGCTTCGCCCTGGTCGGACCACCCGTCATCGAGGTCAACGGCACCACGGTGGACCTGTCCGGCCGCGCCAAAGCCCTGGAACTGTTCACCCTGCTCGCCGTCCACCCCGCCGGTCTGAACCGCGAACAGATCTGCGACCACCTATGGCCGGAACTGGAGCCGACCCTCGCCGGCTACCGCTTCCACGCCGCCCTCAAAGACCTCCGCGCCGCCCTGCGCACCCCCGCCAGCATGGACGGGAAGGCGGCCACGTTCATCGAACGCCACGGCACCACCTACCGCATCGGCCCCGGAAGCGTCGATGTGGACCTCTGGGCCCTGCACCGCGCCCTCACCGACGCCCGCACCGCCACCACCGAAGAAGCAAAGACACACGCGCTGGAGACCGTCGCCGGCCTGTGCCGCGGCCCACTGGCGCAGGGCCTGCACTACGACTGGCTCGACCAAGACCACCGCTGGCCCCTCACCATCGCCACCGTCAAAGCACTCCTGCAACTCGGCGCCCTGCACGAGCACACCGGAGACAACGAACGCGCTTTGGAAGCCTACGATCAGGCCTGCACCCTGGACCCTGACACCGAAACCGCCGCCCGATCCGCCATCCGCCTACTCCACCCCCTCGGCCGCACCGACGAAGCCCGCCTCCGCGCCCGCCAGCTCAAAACCCGCCTCGACACCCTCGGCGTCGCGCCTGCGCCTGAGACTCAGACCCTTCTAGAGGATCTAAGCACCCCTGTTTAGGGCTCTCTTCCATCTCCTCACCGTCCGGGAGCCGATCACCAATCGAATGGGCCCCGCAAGCCACCTGCATTATCGTTGAACGCGTCTAAATCGCCGGCCTTCAACCAGAGGTTACAGATGCTGCCCACGCAGCCGTCGGCCAGCCCGCTGGCGAAGCAACTGAATGAAATCGGCACTTCCGCCCGATAGCATCGCAGGTCAGCAAGTGTCGGCCCCGCGCGTGCGGGGGTGTTCCCTCGTTTCACCACTGCGCCGAGCACGGTCCGCCGTCGGCCCCGCGCGTGCGGGGGTGTTCCCGGCACCAGGGCCTCACGCTGCCGGGCGGGCCAGTCGGCCCCGCGCGTGCGGGGGTGTTCCGGGCCCCGGAGGGAAAGAGGTCCAGCGGTCCACGTCGGCCCCGCGCGTGCGGGGGTGTTCCCACCTGCTGCTGGGTGACCTTGATGCCGCGCGGGTCGGCCCCGCGCGTGCGGGGGTGTTCCGACCACATCCTCGCGCTGGCTGGAGCATGTGAAGTCGGCCCCGCGCGTGCGGGGGTGTTCCCTCGTTTCACCACTGCGCCGAGCACGGTCCGCCGTCGGCCCCGCGCGTGCGGGGGTGTTCCCGGCACCAGGGCCTCACGCTGCCGGGCGGGCCAGTCGGCCCCGCGCGTGCGGGGGTGTTCCGGGCCCCGGAGGGAAAGAGGTCCAGCGGTCCACGTCGGCCCCGCGCGTGCGGGGGTGTTCCCACCTGCTGCTGGGTGACCTTGATGCCGCGCGGGTCGGCCCCGCGCGTGCGGGGGTGTTCCGACCACATCCTCGCGCTGGCTGGAGCATGTGAAGTCGGCCCCGCGCGTGCGGGGGTGTTCCCCCGAAGCTGGCCGAACGGTCCCACGGTGTCGAGTCGGCCCCGCGCGTGCGGGGGTGTTCCCTTCTCGCACAGGCCAGAGCAGAGGAGGCACACGTCGGCCCCGCGCGTGCGGGGGTGTTCCCTCTGCCGCTCGTAGCGGCGGTGTTGCTGGAGTGTCGGCCCCGCGCGTGCGGGGGTGTTCCCCTCAAGGTCGGCAGCCGCGGCCGACTCGTCCAGTCGGCCCCGCGCGTGCGGGGGTGTTCCCCGGACGTACCCGGTCGTGGACCGCTGGGCGATGTCGGCCCCGCGCGTGCGAGGGTGTTCCGGGATCTCCCGCTGTGAGTGAGCCACAGGTGTTGTCGGCCCCGCGCGTGCGGGGGTGTTCCCTCCGGTGGGAGGATGCACTCGATCTGATCGCCGTCGGCCCCGCGCGTGCGGGGGTGTTCCTCGCGGGGTTCCTTGTCGGGCTGGTCTACCCGTGTCGGCCCCGCGCGTGCGGGGGTGTTCCACGGCATCCATGGACTTGCCTCTCTGTGAGGTGGTCGGCCCCGCGCGTGCGGGGGTGTTCCCCCTGCCGAGCCTGCGCAGCCGACCGACTCGCAGTCGGCCCCGCGCGTGCGGGGGTGTTCCGCTGGAGCTGATCCGCAAGCTGCTCGCGCTCGCGTCGGCCCCGCGCGTGCGGGGGTGTTCCCCGTACTGATGGTGCGTCCCTCCGAGTGATGCGGTCGGCCCCGCGCGTGCGGGGGTGTTCCCGCGCCCGCCCCCGTGGGACCGGATGCTACGAGGTCGGCCCCGCGCGTGCGGGGGTGTTCCCCAGGTGTCGCGAGTGATCGCCACTGCTCAGCTGTCGGCCCCGCGCGTGCGGGGGTGCTCCCGAGATCAAGGCGTGTGCCCCGGGTACCGGCGGGTCGGCCCCGCGCGTGCGGGGGTGCTCCTCGGACGACTGATGGCTCCTGACACAGTGGTCACTGTTGTGGGAAAGGCGTGCAGGCGACCCTCGACATCAAGCCCTGCCCGTGCCGATCGGTGAGGCTGGTCAGAATCCTTCTGTTGCCACCATAGGGCCGCCACGCAGGTAGTTCACCAAGGCGTCTCGGGTGGTCGGCACAAAAGGTACCGGGATCTCATCGACTGGCACCCACATCACCCGCGAGTGCTTGTGGGGTTCTGCGTTGACCGGCCGCCCCTCCCACTGATGGGCGACGAACACCACGGTCAAAAACCCGTTGGGAGCCTCGACCCCCCACGCGCCGTGGATCAGCCCGGCCACCTTCAAATGGCCGGGATCTGCCACCAAGCCGGTCTCCTCTCGCAGCTCACGGGCGGCGGTCGCGGTGATGACCTCGCCCTTGTCGGCCTTTCCGACAGGCAGGTCCCAGTGGCCGGCGGCGAACTTGGCTTCGGACGCCCGCTGCAGGAGGAGGACGTGCCCGGCGGTGGTGTCATGCACGATGACGGCGGCGACCAGCAGCGTGTGGGAGTCCAGAGCCGCAGGGAGGGCTGTGTCGGTCACAGGCCTGATCCTCTCAGATGAGCGCCGGCTGTAGTCGCTGTAACAGCGCGGCCGCGCCCGGCACGCCGCGGCGCCGGTACAAGCCGAGAGTGGAGCGCACGGACGCCAGCGCTGAGCGGGTGCGGGATGATGCCATACCCTCGGCCAGGTCCAGCGCCTGACTCCAGGCCGCCACCGCCTCGTCCGCCCTGGCTTGAGCGGCCAGGCAGTCGCCGAGATCCATGTTCGTGAGCAGGTGGACACGCGGGAACGCGATCGGGTCCCAGGAGGTGAAGGCTGCCCGATGCTGCCGTTCGGCGCCTACATGGTCACCGATCTCGGTCAAGGTCCGGGCCGTATGGGAGGCGACGGCTCCGGTGGCCGGGCCCATCAACCGGGAGTAGCCCGGTTGGGGTGCGTCACCTTTCGCCAGGTTGTCTTCAGCGGCCAGCAATGCCCGCGCGGCGGCAGGCCTGTCCCCGAGCGCGGCGTTGGCGCGGGCGAGGGTGATGTTCAGCAATGCCTGCGTGGAGCCGTCGGCGAAACCACGGGCCCGGTCGATCGCCCCTTGGGCGAGATCCCGGCTGTGAATGGACTGCTTCAAGCTGAGAGCCTGCTGGGCGATCGCGCGCATCATCCACGCGGCATGCGCGTGCGGGTCGGCTTCGACCGCGAACTGGAAGCCGAGGAGGTAGTAGCGCTGGGCGGTGCCGTTATGGCCGAGGTCGTGATGTTTCCAGCCCAGGAGCCAAGCCAGCTCTGCTGCCGCGCTGAAGGCGTCGCGACGGGTACCTTCGCTGGGGAAGCGGCCTGAAAGCATCGGAGCGGCGGTGTCGGCCAGATAGGTCGCGACAGTGGACAGCCCGTGCCCGCCGCCGAGGATCTCATCGGCCATGCTGAACGCCCGTGTGATCTGGCGGACCACGGCGACGTCCTCGGCCCCGACACGTACTCGCCCGGTGCGGGCTCTCAGAAGCCTGGCCACCGGCTCGTGGTCGTAGTGCAACGGCATCGCCACTGCCACGGCCGTGTAGACGGCGGCGGCCAGAAAGGGGCGGTTTTCGACGTCGGCCCGGCCGAGCAGGATGGACGTCTCGACGGGCTGCATGCTCATCAAGTCGGGGGCGATATCGGCGGCGAATCCGAGTTCTTCGAGGGTCACCGGGCGGCCTGCCAGCCGCGACAGTGCCTCGGCCAGGTAGCGGGCCGTTCGTTCGCTCGGTTCGGTGCCGGCAACCCAGTGCGCGACGGCGGACTTGTTGGTGCGCAGTGTCTCGCCGTGCTCGGCTGCGACCCCGGCCACGGTGCGGGCTACCCGGTCGTAACTGACCCCCGCTGCGGTGATCGTGTCGCGCAGTCGGTGGTTGACCGGGCGCTGATCACGGGCCTTGGGCATCACAACCCCGATCGGGTAAACCGGTTAAACCCTGTCCCACATCTTCGACCATAGCCCGCCGCCCGCAGCGCGTCATTCACTGAACACAGGCGCGATCAGCAGGCTGGGCTTGCCCCTGGGCCGCTGTGCACCGGTGACTTCGTGGTGGGGGAGGTGGGCAGGTGAAGTGTGAGACCTTCCTGTACGCGGCCCAGGCTGGATTCCCTCGCTCACCGCGCGCGATGTACCGGAAACTGCGAGCGCCGATGGCTAGGCTCCGCCCGGTGACCGGCGGCTCATTCGCCCGACCGGTTGAGGAAGACCGCGCTCGAAGACCGTTCAGGAACAGGGAAGGGACCGCTGTGACCGATGTGACCACCGACAGCAGCACCGGGCAGGCCCGGGCCAACGCTGAGCTGTTGCGTGAGGAACTCGTGCGTGACCTGCGTGAACAGGGTGCGATCCGGTCGGAGGCGGTGGCCGCTGCCGTCGCCACCGTACCGCGGCACGTGTTCCTGCCCGGTGAGACGCTGGCGGCTGCCTACGCCGCCGACAACGCGCCGATCGTCAAGTCCGATGGTCACGGGCTGACCCTCAGTTCGGTGTCGGCCGTGCACCTGCAGGCCACCATGCTGGAGGCGGCGGGGATCGAGCCCGGCATGAACGTGTGCGAGGTCGGCAGCGGCGGCTACAACGCGGCCTTGATGGCCGAACTCGTCGGCGAGCATGGCCGGGTCACCACGGTCGACATCGACCCTGACATCACCGAGCGCGCCCGCGCCTTCCTCGACGAAGCGGGTTACTCTCAGGTCGAGGTGGTGCTGGCCGATGCCGAGCACGGCGTGCCCGGGCGGGCCCTGTTCGACCGGATCATCGTCACGGCCGGTAGCTGGGACATCCCACCGGCATGGCTGGAGCAGCTCTCCGCAGGCGGCCGGATCATCGTTCCGCTGCGGCTGAAGGGCACGACCCGCTGGATCTCCTTCGACCGCGACCACACCGGAGGCCTGGTGAGCCGCGGCTACGGGCTGTGCGTCTTCGTCCCGTTCCAGGGGGCAGGTTCACATGCCGAGCGGAGCATCACCATGGAGGACGGGGTGGTGCTGCACCTGGACGACGAAAACGTCCAGCTCGATGCCGGGGCGCTACGCGCGGCGCTGCACCAGCCAAGGATCGAACGCTGGTCCGGGGCCCTGTTCGACATGCCCGACGAGCAGATGCTGTTCCTGCTCACCAACGACCCCGCCATGGCACTCCTGTACGCCGATCAGCCGGTCATCGACCGGGAACTGCTCGCCCGCCCTGCGCTGAGGGGTGTGCCCGTGCTGGTCGGCGGCGACAGCTTCGCCTACCGGGCGGCCCGGCCGAACGACGAGATGAGCAGCGGATACGAAAGCGGCGTCTACGCGCACGGCCCGGCGGCAGAGGACATCGCCGACCGATATGTGGGGCTGCTGCGCAGGTGGGCGGACAAGTACCACCGCCGCGGGGCCGCGTCCATCCAATACCTGCCCGAGCTCGCGACCCCGCCGGTCCCGTCCAGCGGTGTCATCACCAAGCGCCACGGCACTGTGGTGGTGACCTGGCCCTAGACCGCCAGCGCCGTCCTCGGGCCGAACCGGCCCAAGGCGGGGCTGGGGATCCCCATCCACCCCCATCAAAGGAGGGACCGTCATGATCGTCGAATCCGCGACGCTCACGCCGGCCGCACCCGCCCCGGTCCAGGCTCTCGCCTCCCAGCAGAGCCAGGACTGGACGGGCGAGGACTGGGCGGCCGGCCTTGACGTGAGCATCGTCGAGTCGGGCGTGGCCGCCGAACAGCTCATCCGCATGACCGACGACGGCTGCAACTCGACCTGTGCGACCGCCTGTATCAGCTGCGGCACCTGAGCCTGCCCGGCATCTGACACCTGACCCGGTGCGCCCGGCCGGCGCGACCTCCTTCACTTGCCCCGGCCGGGCCACCCCGACGACGGGAGCGCGATGTACCGGTACCTCGACGCAGCAGTGTTACGCGCCCCAGCCTGGCCCCCCGGACGGCAGCTCCCATCGTGGCCGGATCTGACCGGCGAGGACGGCGACGCGTCGTGGCGGCCCTGGCTCGAACGCATCTGGACGTTGCCAGGTTTCGCAGTGGCCCTGGAGCAGGCGAGCCCCGCTCTGGCGCGACGCCTGTGTGAGATCCGCTCCGGCGCCCACGTCACCGACAGCCGGGTGCGCAGCGCGGTGCTGTCGACAATGCGCTACCTGCTGCGCGCCACGAGCCGCCCCACCCCATTCGGCCGGTTCGCCGGCGTGGCTGCGGCCCGCGTCGCCACCGCGACGGGCCCGCCCTCGGTGCGCGTCGGGGACGCGCACCGCCCGGCGGCACGCACCGCCGCCGAATGGATCAGCGAGCTCACCCACCGCCTGGAAGGCGAGCGTGCGCTGCTGCGGCGCTTACCCGTGATGGCCAACGACCTGGTGTTCGAGCGGGACGGGCGCCTGGTACTCGACCACCGTGCCAGCTTCCGGACGGGTGGCGCTCCGCAGGAGGTGAGCGTGCGCGCCACGGGCCCCGCGCGCGCGGCACTGCGTCTGGCCCGCGACCCACTTCCGGGCGCAGACCTCATCGAGCGCCTGTCGGCGCTCTCCCCGGCGACGGACGTGAGCACGATCGAGGCGCTCGTGGCCGAGCTGGTCTCCCAGCGTTTCCTGCTCACCAGCCTGCGCCCGCCCATGACCGTATGCGATCCACTGCGGCACCTGCTGGAGGAGCTAGAGGCGGTGAACGCCGGTGAGCTCGGCGAGGTGGCCGAGGCGGCCAAAGGGCTGCGCGCCGTCACCGACGAACTCGCCCAGCACTACCCCATGCCCCCGCAGGCAACAGGCACTGGCGCGTCCCGGGGCCGAGCGGCGGCGACGATGATGGCAACGCTCTGCCCCGCCGAGCGGCCACCCCTCGCGGTCGATCTGCTCCTGGACGCGGAGGTGACGATCCCCGCCGCAGTCGCCGCCGAGGCCGCCGCCGCGGCGTCCGCGCTCGTCCGGCTGGCCCGCCGCCCCGCCATCTCCGCCGGCTGGCTGTCCTGGCACGCCCGGTTCCTGGACCGGTACGGCCCCCGCGCGCTGGTACCGCTGCGCGAAGCCGTCGATTCCGATGCCGGGCTCGGCTACCCGGCCGGGTACGACGCCCTGCCGGACAGCCGCGAGCCGGACGGGCAGGCGGCGTTCACCGACCGCGACCGTACCCTGCTGGTGCTCGCCCACCAGGCCGCGCTACGCCGCCAGCGGGAGGTCGTCATCGACGATGACCTCATCGCCGCCCTCGGCATTGGCGGCGGAGTCGATGCAGGCGTACGGGTTCAGCCCAGCGCGGAGGTGAGCGTCCGGATCGACGCGCCCAGCCTCCAGGCACTGGCCTGCGGCGAGTTCACTCTCGCCGTCGTCGGAACCTCGCGCGCCGCGGGCACCCTCACCGGACGGTTCATGGACCTGTTCGACGACGAGCACCGCGCCCGGCTGACCGCGGCCTACGCGGACCTGCCCACCGGCACCCGCGGCGCGCTGGCCGTGCAGGTGTCGGCGCCCGCGCCCTACATCAGCACCGACAACGTCGCCCGCACCCCGCGCCTGCTGCCGCACGTCCTGCCCGTCGGCGACCACCCCGCCGCCGATGCCGGGTCCAGCGACGGCGGCGGCACGCACCTCCTACGGCTGCAGGACATCGCCATCACGGCCGACCTGCACGGCCTGTATCTCGTCTGGCTGCCACGCCGCCGGATCATCGAACCGAGAACTTTCAACGCGGTCAACCCCGCACGGCACACCCACCCGCTGGCCCGATTCTTGATGGAGGCGCCCCAAGCACTGCGCGCCCCGTGCACCGGCTTCGACTGGGGCGCCGCAGCCACATTGCCCTACGTTCCCGCGCTGCGCTACGGCCGCACGGTGATCTCACCTGCCCGCTGGCGGCTGCTCACCGCGGACCTGCCCGGCCCCTCCACCGGCTGGGAGCAATGGGATGCCGCTCTGACCCGATGGCGGCAGGAGGTCGGCCTCCCGCCCGAGGTGTACCTGGGTGGCGGCGATCAACGTCTGCGCCTCGACCTGAAGGTGCAGGCGCACCGCGCGCTGCTGCGCGACCAGCTCGCCCGCACCGGCAACGCCATCATGACCCCGGCGCCGGCTCTCGGCGCGGCCGGGTGGATCGGCTGCCTCCCGCACGAGATCACGATCTCCTTGGCCACCACCACCCAGCCGTCCGCGCCGCCCCCGCTGGGCGGTGCGCCGCTGACGCGCTCCCACGGGCATCTGCCCGGCGGCGAGTGGCTGTCGGTGAAGGTGTACGGACATCCCGACCGGCAAAGTGCCATCCTCACCCGTCACCTGCCCCGGCTCCTCGGCCGGCTCGG
Source organism: Spongiactinospora rosea (assembly GCF_003315795.1). Classification (GTDB taxonomy): domain Bacteria; phylum Actinomycetota; class Actinomycetes; order Streptosporangiales; family Streptosporangiaceae; genus Spongiactinospora; species Spongiactinospora rosea. Next base: position 193,881 of record NZ_QMEY01000014.1, on the reverse strand, counting down.
CGATGGCACGAGCTGCTGGTTCCTGCGCTACCACGACCCTGACCACCATCTCCGCATCCGGCTACGGCCGCCCGCCCAGGACCCTTGCCGCATGAACGCCTCCGCCAGCGGGGTGGTTTCGGTGGCGGAGGTCCACGCCTGGTGTGAAGAGCTATGGCAGGCCGGGCTCACCTCCCGCGTCTGCCATGACACCTACCTTCCGCAGACCGGCCGCTTCGGCGGCGCCACAGCGTACCGGGCGGCAGAGACGGTCTTCGCCGCCGATTCGGCCGCGGCCATTGCCCAGTTGGCCGCCGTCGCCGACCGTACGGCGCAGCGCGCGGTGACCGGGGCCAGCCTGCTCGACATCGCCATCGCCTTCCTCGGCGACACCCACGAGGGCATGCGATGGCTGATCAGCCACGCCCGCACGGACCCGGCCGCCCCCGACCGCGACCTCTACCAGCAGGCGATCGCGCTGGCCGACCCCCGCGACCGCAGTGCCCTCACCGCGCTGCCGTACGGCGACCAGCTCATCGATGCCTGGCGGCAGCGAGCTCACGCCCTGGCCGCTTACCGGCAGGCACTGGAAAGCGGAGGGGAGCTCACGGCAACCGTGGTGCTCCCGGATCTGCTGCACCTGCACCACGCCCGGGTCGCCGGCGCCACTGCGGCCGGGGAACGCGCATGCCTGCACCTGGCCCGCGCCGCCGCATTGAGCTGGACCGCCAGGAGGAGACCAGCGTGACCACCACCGCCATTGACACCGCCATTGACACCGCCATCGCCACCGCCCATCCAGGCGTCGGCGCGGCCGCCGAGCAGGCGCTGGCCGCCACCGACCGGGTCGCCGAGCACTTGGCCGACCCAGCCTCCTGGGCGGCGATGCCCGCTGACGGCCGGCGCTGGCCGCAATCGCTCGCCGGAGGGGCGGCGGGCATCGCCCTGCTCCACATCGAACGCGCCCACAGCGGACGCGGTGCCCCGCAGACCGCGCACGCCTGGCTCCGGACGGCCGCCTGCGGACCGCTGACGGCCGCGAGCAACGCCGGCCTGTTCTTCGGCGTCCCGACCTTGGCCTTCCTCACCCGCGCCGCCGCCGGGCCGTCCTCCTGTCACAGGGGCGTTCCCGGGCGCCTGGATGAGGCGGTCGCACGGATCACCCGCGCCCGCTTGGACGATGCCCGCGCGCGCCTGCGGCGCGGTGAGCGCCCGTTGATGAAGGAATTCGACCTCATCCGCGGCCTGACCGGGCTGGGCGCCTACTACCTGTCCCGCCACCCGGGCCACCCGCTGCTCGGCGAGGTGTTGGCCTACCTGGTGACGCTGACCGAACCCCACGATGACGAGCTGCCCGGCTGGTGGACCAGCGTGTCACCCAGCGGCGAACCCCACGCCGACTACCCCCGTGGCCACGGCAACCTGGGTCTGTCCCACGGAATCGGCTCGGTCCTGGCCCTGTTGTCGCTGGCTGTACTGCGCGACAAGGCGACAGCTAAGGACGCAGGTGCGATCAAGGGTGCGATCGAACGGATTTGCGCCTGGATCGACCAGTGGCAGCAACACGACGACGCAGGCCGCCCGTGGTGGCCTGGCCTGATCACCCACGACCAGGTACGCGAGCGGCGAGTCGATCCGGCGCTTCGACCGCGCCCGTCCTGGTGCTACGGCATCAGCGGCACCGCCCGCGCCCAGCAACTGGCCGGCCTGGCACTCGGCGACGTCGCGCGCCGGCAGCACGCGGAGGGGGCCATGCTCGCCGTACTGCGCGACCCCGCCGAGATCGGACGGCTGCCGGAGGCCGGGCTGTGCCATGGCCTGGCCGGAGTGCTGCAATCGGCGTGGCGGATGGCCACCGACGCCTCCACTCCACACCTCACCCGGGAACTGCCCGCCCTGGCCGCCCAGCTCACCGCGCTTGTCACTGCGCTTGTCACCGGGCCCGCCGCCATCGGGACGTTCGCCTCCGAGGAGTTCCTGGACGGCGCCGCCGGGGCCGCGCTCGCCCTGCACACCTTCGCCACCGGCACACCCCCGGCCTCCGGGTGGGACGCCGTCCTGCTGCTGTCGGCCTGACGAAAAGGGGATTCCCCGTGGGCACCTCCTCCTGGCACCAGGTCAACCTCACCTTCCCGGATTGGAACCACGCCGAGCAGAGCGCGGCCACCGACCTCGCCCCCATACTGGCGGCGGCCTGCACCGACGAACTCATCGCCTCCTGGTTCTTCGTCCGTAAATCACCCTGCTGGCGCCTGCGCTACCTGTCCCAGACCAAGACAGCCACACCGTACCTGCGCAGCCGTCTGGCCACCCTGCAGCGCCGCGGGATCATCGTCGGCGCGAGCGAGGTGACCTACGAACCCGAGCAGCGCGCGTTCGGCGGCGTCGAGGCCATGCGTCACGCGCACGCCCTCTTCCACGCTGACAGCCGGTACTTCCTCGCCCACCTCACCGCCGACCCCGCAACCGCGCACCGACGTGAACTGGCGATCATGCTGTGCGGCGTCCTGCTCCGCGCTGCCGGACTGGACTGGTACGAGCAAGGCGACGTCTGGGCCCGCGTCGCCGAGCACCGTGACCTGCCCGACACCGTCCCATCGGGGGCGCGTTGTGCACTGGAGGCGGATGTGCGGCGGCTGATGAGCGCCACCGGCAGCCGGTGCGCCACACCCGGCTGGTTCGACGCCTTCGCCGCGGCCGGGCAGGACCTGGCCGCGCTCGCCGCCGGAGGCCGGTTACGGCGCGGACTCCGCGACGTACTAACCCACCACGTCATCTTCGCCTGGAACCGCCACGGCCTGCCCGCCTATGTCCAAGCCGCGCTGGCGCACCGCGCGGCGGCGATTGTCTTCGGCCCCAGCCTCGCCTCCGGCGCGGCACCATGACCCGACTCGACGCCATCGTCCGGCGCTTTCCGCTCATCCCTCGCCCCCGCCCGCGCTGCGGCCCGATCGAGGAACGCATCGCCGTAGCGCGCAAACTCGCTGACGACGCCACCATGAGCGCCCCGCACGAGGGGCTGGCATCAGCCGCACAAGCGCAGAACCTTTGCGCGCTGATCGCCAGCGACTGCGGGCTGCCCGACCTCGCCCGCGCCCTATGCCGTCAGCATCACAACGCCTACCTCGACGCCCGCCCACTGACCGCGCGCCAGGCACGGCTCGCGCTCGAACCGCTCGTCAACCTCGCCCGTATCCACATCCGCGCTGGTGACGGACTCGCCGCCCACGCCCTGCTGACCGACCTCTGGCGCGCGCTCAATGACTTCGCCCCTCTGACCATCGACGCGACCACGCTGTCGCTGAGCGGACTGACCGCGAACTCGGCCGATCTCAACGACGTCCGGACCTGGCTGTGGACGGTCCTGATCGCCGACGGGCCACGTGCCCTGATCAACGCCGGGCAATGGCAGCAGGCGCGCGAGCACGTCGAACGCCACCGCGGAATCGGGCACACCTTACTCGACGGCCGCCAGATCGCCGTCGTCGCGGCCCTCCTCACCCACGGCCCAGCCGCCGCCCTGCCCCTGATCGACCAGACCCAGCCGGCCCACTCCTGGGAGAAGGCCGTCCATGCCTGCCTCACAGTGCTCTGCCACAGCGTCGCCAGCGGCGACACCACCGCCCACGCGGCCACAATGCGCCGGCGCTACCTCCACCTGCCCGTCGAACCAGGCACCCAGCTCTTCCATGCACGGCTCGGACTGACCGTCATCGACCTCCTCGGCGGCCCTCAAGAGGAGCGGGCGATACCCGTCCTCACCCACCTCCTTGAGGAAATCCGACATGCCGCTGACGGATACGCGGCCAAGGAGGTGCTGACCGGCTTCGGCAGCGACGTTCTTCCCAGCCACACCAGGCAGGAACTGACCCGGATCGTTCACTCCTCCGGGCTGCACCAAGCAGGCGTCCCAAGCCATCTGAAAGCGGAATTACTCCACGCCGCGAATACCGGCGAGCAGGCTCTCCGCCGGATCCTCAAACTCACCCCCGGCGGGCGAGCAGGATAGGGATATATGGCCATCCCGCCCGTGGAACGCCCGTAAGATCAGCTGTCTCAGCCTCCGGCGGCCAGCATGGTGGCCGCCGAACTGATTGACCACGGCACGCCAAGGGAGGCCACAGATGCTGCCCACGCTGCCGCCGACCAGCCTGCCGACAAAGCAACTGAATGAAATCGCCACCTCCGCCCGATAACATCGCAGGTCAACAAGTGTCGGCCCCGCGCACGCGGGGGTACTCCAGCTGGTGGCCGTCGAGGTAGGCGATGAACGCCGTCGGCCCCGCGCACGCGGGGGTACTCCCCAGGGGGCCGCCAGCAACTTCACGGTCCTGGCGTCGGCCCCGCGCACGCGGGGGTGGTCCTCATCCAGGCCGGGGAAGCGCGGGAACGCAGAGGGCCACACACACGCGGGGGAAATTCTGTCTCTTGCTGGGGCTTGATGACTTGGCGCAGGTCGGCCTCGCGCACGAGGACGCCACCTCGGGAGCCGTGCTGGCTGGACAGCAGGGATGGACATCGACGCGACAACGATCAAGCCATCCACCGCAAGCGGGATGAGCACCGCCGCCAACTGGCCTTCATCTTGCCGCATGCACAACTCATGCACGTACCGAAAGGACGCCACAACCGCGACCACTACCGAGAGACCGCCGCCGGCAATCGTCATCCATCGAATACGCCGCACACCAGTCACTAGACGTCACCACCGCTCCCGCTCTTCACCGTGCTCCGCAGGGAACGGGTCCGGCGGCGCGGGAGAGGCCGGATCGCCTCTAGCGTCAGCCGCCGAGAACGAACTTCTCGGTCAGAAGGGAATGCCTTCGGATTCCCTAGCTCTGGGTCCCTGGCCGGGGGCACACACTTGACCAGCCATTAGCCCTCTGAACTGGGGCTTTACGTATCCCCTTCTGGCGATCATGTGCAGGCGAGTGCCATCGAATGCAGCCGCAGGTCCATGATCCGGGGACATACGCGGGATGATCTTGCAGCCGTTTCCCCAGGTCGGCGGCGAATCGGCCGCCTGGCGCGGGGCCGTCCCCGTAGAGTCCCACCGTGGCCCGCCGCATCGACTTCTACGACGATCCTGCCGCACCAGCGCCCAACAGCCTGGTGCCGTCGGTCAACGTCGTGGTCGTGAACGAGGCCGGCGACGTGCTGATGATCCGCCGTTCGGACAACCACAACTGGGCGGTGCCCGGCGGCGCGATCGACCTGGGCGAGTCCCTGCCGCAGGCGGCCCTCCGGGAGACGCTGGAGGAGACCGGCGTCCACTGCGAGATCACCGGCCTGGTCGGCACCTACACCGACCCCCGGCACGTCATCCTCTACACCTCGGACGGCGAGGCCCGGCAGGAGTTCTCCATCGTGCTCACCGCCCGCCATGTGAGCGGCTCACCACGGCCGTGCGACGAGTCCCGCGAGGTGCGTTGGGTGCCGCGCGGTGAGATCGGTTCGCTTCATGGATCGCTCCATGCGCCTGCGACTGGATCACTATTTCGCCGCCCGGCCGACGCCGTACATCGGCTGACTCCCGATCCTGTGAATGGCGAAGGCCCCGAGGAACCCCCGGGGCCTGGTTATGGGAGCTGCCGGATCACTCCTCCAGCGCCTCAGAGATCTTGCTGTTGGCGGGTGTCCGCTGTCCTTCGATGCATTTGGCGTAGACCTTCAGGAGCACGTCCACGCCGTGCCCGGCCCGCTTGGCCACTTCGGTCGCCGGCACACCGGCGTTGAGCCACAGCGAGACTGCGGCGTGCCGCAGGTCGTACGGCCGGGCCGCCAGCGGGGAGGCGACCTGCTCGGCGGTGAAGGCGGCCCGCCGCGCCTTCTGCCAGACCCCGGAGTAGGCCGATGAGGAGAACGGTCCGCCCTTGGAGGTACGGAACAGGTGCCCGTCGTCCGCCACGCCGTACCGGTCGATGTGCGCCCGCAGGATGGCCACCAGGACGGGCGGGATCGGGATCTCGCGGGTGTCGTCCTTGGCCCGGTGCTTCAGTCCTCGGGAGTCGTGAGTCTCACCGGAGTTGGTCCACCTTTTGTTGGCTTGAGGCTGTGCCTTCTCGACCGTGAGCAGCCCCCAACCCTCCTCAGGCAGATCGCAATTCTGACGGCGCAGGGCTGCAGCCTCCTCCGGCCGGAGCGCGGCGTAGTACATGCACGCGAACATCGCGTGGAGCCGACCTCCACGAGTCCGACCGACTGCGGGAATGGCTGCCAGCAGCGCGCGTGCCTGCTCGGGGTTGACGACCGTGCGAGGGTCGATGGCGCCCGCGACCTTGGGCGGAACCCACTTCGCGTGCAGCGGATTGGCGGGCAACTCCTTGTGTTCCACGGCGAGTTCGAGCAGGTGATGCAACACTTCCCGCTTGCGCCGCACCGTGTTGGCGGCGGCGTCCTTGCCGGTGAAGGTCACTGAGATCGCATCGAGTGCGGACCGGGTGACGCGAGGGTTTGCTAGGTCGGCCAATGGTAGTGACGCCTTCTCCAGCCAGGTCCGTACCGGCACCAGCGTGCCGGGTAGCACAGCGCGCCGGTTCTCAGGCAGCAGGAGGTGCGTACGGAGAACCTCGCGCAGGTCGCTGTCCGTCGGCCGCCTGGGCAGATCGGCGACCAGGGCGGGCACCAGCGACAGCAGGCCGTACACGTCGGTCTCCCGAGTCCGGGCCGCCGAGGTGCGCCACCGACTGGCGACGTAGGTCTGTGCGAACTCCAGGAACGTCGGTCCCTCTGGGGCCTTGGCGGCGAGCATGGACAGCGGCAACCCGGTGGTGACGTCGAACGCCTCCCCCGCTTTCGTCGCCTGCCGCAGGTCGGACAGGAAGCTCGCCGCCAACGCCTTGGTCCGGAAGCTCTTGGACTTGGCCTTACGGCCTACTGTCCACCGCGCGATGTAGGCCATCGTCTTGCGGTCGGATCGGTGCTGGATCTCGCCGAGCTTGACGTCATAGCTGGTGTTCACGCCACCTCCCGGAGAGAGTCGAGCCAGGTGAGCAGATCGCTCCGCCAGACGCGCAGCTCGGCGTTGGGGAGCTGGTGCACGCGGGAGCCCGTCCGAGTTCGCGCCAGCGGTAGAAGGTCCGGCGGGAGACGCCGCCCAGTTCTTCGAGGACCTGGACAACGGTCAGCAGTTCATCGCGACGCGTCATCGAGCATCACCCCCGCTCATCCGCGAGAGGGGTTTGCCAGTGAGGGCAGCAGCAAGGAGGGCGTCTCCGGCGGTCAGGCCCTTGCCGACGTACTGCCAGCGGGATACGACGAGAACCGTGTCTTCGGCGAAGAGCGGAAGACGGCCGGTGGTGACGTCGTCGCGTTGTCGTCGGTGTTCTTCGCGGACTGCGCGGAGTGCTCCGAGGGTTGTGGAGTAGCGGCGGGATTTGGTGGAGAAGTGGCCGCAGAAGCCGAGCATGTGCGCCCATTGGGTGAGGCGGTGGTCGGCGAGGTCGTCCAGGGCGCCCAGGCGCAGGCATTCGGTGATGAGGCGCCGGGCGTGGTCGCGCAGGGGGTGGTGGTCGAGTTCGTCGAGGGTGTGGACGCGGCGGTCCAGGGTGCCGACGCACTCGGCCGCCTTGGTCGCGTATTTGGCGATGTAGGCGGCGACGGCTTGTTCGGTGAGTTCGCCGCTCGTGCGGATGGGGCGGATGTCGAGTTGGTCGCCCCAGCGGAGTGTCCGGCCGTGGGCGGGGAGTGGGATGGTGACCGCGCCTGCCGCGTGCCGTACGGCGTCCGCCAGAGCGTCAGCGGTGGCCCACGGCGGTGGTGGCGCGGCAGGGCCGCCCGGCCCGTCGAGGCAGATCACGGCGTGGAAGTGGACGATGCCGCGCCGCTGGTACTCGGCGACCTTGGCGAAGGAGATCGTGACCTGGGCACGGAGTGCTGTGAGGGGCAGGCCGGAGAGTTTCGCGAAGCGGCGGCGCAAGGCTTCGGTGAAGCGTCGCCACAGTTCCGGGGCGAGCGCGTTGAACAGGACGGTGCCGGTGTAGTCGTAACAGTCCGGGCACAGCGGTTCGCCGAGCCGGGGGTCCTCGGAGGCGTGGCGTGCCATGCAGGCCAGGATGCGCCCGTGCGAGCAGGTAACGGCGTCGCGCCGAGGATGGCAGGGCCGGACCTTACCGCCTGTCTCGTAGCGGGTGTGGACGGCTCCGAAGGATGGGGCGGTCAGGGTGATGAACAGCGCGGGGTGTGCGGTGACCGATTCGGGGACGCCTTTGCCGCCGGCCAGGCCCGCGCGGATGAGCTGGTAGGTGTCGGCGCGGTAGATCTCGGCGCAGGCCGGGCAACGGGAGGCGCGGCGGGTCTTGCACGCCACGCGGAGGATGCCGTCGGGTTCGTCGCGGGTGGTGTAGCGGTGCAGGAGCCGTCCGGTGGCCTGGTCGTAGTGCTCGACCCGGCCGCGTAGGCAGATGGGCTGGTGGCAGCCGCCGGTGGCGCGGATCTGGGCGGCCCAGCGGTGGTAGTCGGATTGGTTGAGCCGGGCGATGAGCCCGCTCATGGCCTGGCTGCGGGCGTGGGTGCGGGTGTTGTGGGGCAAGATGGGTCCGTCCTGTCCGGTGTTCTGGTGGGATGGCCCCCGGCCTGGCGCGGATCTTGGCGGATGTGTGGCCAGGCGGGGGGCGTTGCGTGGTTATGCGCCGTGGTTGTCGATGCCGCTCCCGTGACAGTCGGCGCAGGTGTCGGCGTGGTCGGCGTCGCCGTTGACGAGCCCGGTCCCGCCGCAAGTACAGCAGCAGTAGCGCCGCGCCCAGCGGGTCATGAGGTCTCCTCAGGGATGACGCAGCCCTCGTAGGAGATCAGCGCCTCGTGGCGGGCGCGGCGTTCGGCGAGTACGGCGACGGCCCGGTATTCAACGGGTCCGAAGCGGATGCCGGTGGAGTAGTGGCCGTAGGCGGCATCTTCCTGGTCGATCGCCGAGTCGAGCAGGGCGGCAATGTGGTCGACCTGTGCGCACATCTCGGCGTCCTCCGACCTGGCCGGGAAATGCAGGACGCTGACGTCGCTTCTCGGGACGGGGATGTCCGGGTTGTCGTGCAGGAAGTCGGCCATGTCACGCAATCCGGAGATGAGTGCGGTGCGGTGGTCGTTCATTGATGTGGTCCCTTCAGGGGTTGGGTGCGCGGCGCAGAGCGCGGAGCAGGTCGGCGGCGAGGTGGTCGGAGACGCCCAGGCGGGCGCGGAGCACGTCGCTGGTGATGGGCTTGCCGTTCTTGGCCTGGTGGTCGTCGGCGATGCGGCGGGCGTAGTCGATCAGTGCCGGGTCGGGTGCGGGACCACCGTTCGGGCCCTCCGCTGGTGTGGCGGAGGAGGGGCCGGAGGTCTCGGCTGTGGCCGGGGACGTCTGCGGGACGTCCCTGGGCGTTTCGGTACGGCTGGCGGTGGCGCGGCGTTCCAGCATCGAGACGGCGACGAGGAAGGCACCGGCCGGGGTGGCGGCGGTGATCCGGCCCCAGAGGGTCGGTTCGGCTTGTTGCAGGTTGGCGGCCAGCGACAGGACAATCCCGCCGGACAGGACGAGGACGGGCCAGGAGATCAGGCCGCGTTTCGTCCTTCCGGTCTTGGCGTCGCGTTGCCGTTCGCGGGCGGCCATACACAGGTCAGGTCGATGCACACCGCGATGGCGTAGGACATCGCCCCGGTCTGGCCGTTGTCGTGGGCGGTGTCGCGGATGTGGGTGAAGGAGCCGCGCCCGCGATGGCGGCCAGGACCACCATCGGGCCGGTGTCCAAGAGCCGATGGATGAAGCGAGGCATGGCGATCCCCTTGTCGCGGTGTACGTCGTCGGGGCGGTCAGGAGGCGTGGGTGTCCTGCGGCTGGGCCGTCATAATGTCGGTCCAGGCCGGGGCGAGGTCGGCGTAGGTGCGGGCGGCGTGTTCGGCGGCCTGCTCGGTGACGTAGAAGGAGCGGGCGCGGTACCACTGGCCGTCGGCCGAGGCGACGATGGCCACGCCGGGTGTCTCGGCCGGGATGGCGCGGGCCGAGGCGAGCGCGGCGGGGTCGAGGTCGCCGAGGGTCATGGTGGCGGTCTCGGGGTCGTTGACCCGGTGGCAGATCCGCCCCGAACACTGGGCCCGAAGCGCGGTGACCCCGGGTCCAAGGTCGGAGCCGACGCGCTCGCCGCAGCAGAACAGGTAGATTCCGAACGCCCGCCCGAGCTGCGCCACCCGCAGCAGCGCAGTGGAGGTGTGGGCGATCTCGTCCTTCTCGCTCTTGTCGGCCATTAGGTACAGCTCGGCCAGTTCATCGACGAGGACCACGATCGGGGTCGGGCGCATCGCGGGCGGGAGCTGCCAGATGTTGCGGGCGGAGGCCATGCGGCACACGCCCATCCGGTCGTTCATCAACGCGACAAGGTCATTCAGCAGGTCGCCGCATTCGGCTCGGGTGGTGGCCAGTGCCGACAGCCGGGGCGCGTAGGGGGTGAACTCCACCCCGCCCTTGAGGTCGAACCCGACCAGCGCCACCGGCTGCGGCGCGAGCCCGATGAGCAGGGCGTTGGCGAGGTTGGACTTCCCCGATTGGGTGGCCCCGGCGTTCAGCCAATGCGGGACGGTGCGGAAGTCGATCGTCCACGGGCCACCGGTCTCCAGCCGTCCGACGGTGACCTTGAGCAGGTCGCCCGGCGTGGGCGAGGGGTCGATTTTGATCAGTGGGTCGCGGATGGTGGCGGCCAGCACCACCCGTCCGGGGCGTGGTGAGGTGACGCGTACGGCGTGCACGCCCCAGGAGTGGGCGAGCCGTTCGGCGGCTTCGGCGTAGTCGGCGGGGATCTGCCCTTCCAGGGTGTGCAGGGTGACGCGCCAGCCGTACCGGGTCGGGCACGGCGGCCACATGAACGGCTTGGTGTCCACGCTGATGCGCTGGAACTTGCGTTTGACCCGGACGACGCCGGTCGATGCGACCAGGCCGGGGACGGTGGTGAACCAGAACCGCTGCCGCTTCTTGGTCAGGCCGCAGCCGTGGGCGATCTTCCGCCAGGTCCCGATAACGCTGAGCGCGGTGAGCGGGTAGCCGACGATGAGCCAGTAGGAGCGGTGGTGCCAGTGGCGCCAGGCGCACAGCCCGGCCGCCGTGGCGGCCAGGACTGCGAGCAGCACGAGCGGGTCAGGCACCGGTGTTCGCCTTGGCCGGGAGGAGGGCGGTGGCGCGGTAGCTGATGCCCCAGCGGCCGGCGATCTCCCAGACGTAGCCGAGGAGGCCGACGGCGTTGACCGGGTCTCCGGCGGTGATGGGCGGTTCGCCGGTGATGCCGATCTTGAGGAGTTCGATCCGGCCGGACTCGTCTTCGACGGAGACGGTGACCTCGTAGACGGTGTTGCCGTTCTTGTCGGTCTTGATCTCGCCGGTGTCGCGGTTGAGGAGGCGTGGGCGCGGAGCTTTGACGCAGGTGATGGTGAGCTTGGCGGTGTCGACCGGGATCGGGACGGTGCGCATGGCGAATAGACCTCTCGTCGGCCTGCTGAGCAGGCGTTATGGGACGAGCGGTGCCGCGCCGTCAAATCCGGAGGCGGTAGCATCGAAGTGCCAACTAGGGTGCTTTCCGCATCCGGGCCTGGGCGGGTCTCCCGCTCAGGCCACTTTCATGTGTGGCCTTGGTTTCGTCGTCCGCAGGGCCGTTGGTGCGGTGCTGCCCGGTTCGGCCCTGGAACGCGAAAAGCGTTTGTGCTGGGCTGCGACCCTCCGGTTACGGAGAGTTCCAGCGACAACACAAACGCTACATCGCTCAGAGTGATTGCGCTAGTACTTTGAGTATCAGCACACGTACTTTTTCTACGAGTCTCTACGCTCCCACGCGGTCGGCCAGCGCCCGCAGGTCGGCGGGCACCGGATCCTGCATCGTCAGCAGGTCCGAGGTGACCTGCCGTACCAGCCGGTGATTACGGACCTGCTCCGGCGCGATCTCCTCCGCCTCCAGCAACGCGGCGGTGGCCGCCTCCACCTGACGCCGCTGAGCATGCGCCCGCGCCAGATCGATGCGCAGCCGCGCCCGCCGTTCCACCGACAGGCCGGAGACGTCCACAGTGGTCCCGACCCGCAGGGCATGCCCTGCGTCGCCGAGCTCCACCGCCACGGCCACCTCGTGCAGCACCACGTTCGCGGGCCCGAACTCGGTGTTGTAGTCGTTACGGCCCTCACCCAGCCGCGCGGCCATATCCCGTGCACCGGCCAGATGCCGGTATGCGGCATCGCCCTGGTTCAGCCGGGAGGCGGCCACCGCGCGCTGCAGCGTCAAGCCGCCCCACAATGACATCGCCTCCGGCTTGCCCTCGCCCGCCATGAACCACAGGGCATCGGCGGCGGTGCGGGCGATCTCCTCGGCCTGCTCGAAGTGCCGCGCCCCTAGGAAGACGAAGCCCAGCCGGAACGCCCCGGCCGCCATCATGAACGGATCCCCGGCCCGCTCGGCTGCGTTGATCGCCCGATCGCCTGCGATCCACGCGGCCTCCGGCTCGCCGAGCTTGGCCAGCGACGCCGAACACGCCTGATAGGCCGTGGCCAGCAGCCGGTACAAATCGGCCTGCTGCTTGGCCGAAGCCGACCGTACCCCGCTCTCCAGCGTGGGGATCAGGCCACGGAGCAGATTGGTCAGCTCCACGTACCGGCTGGCATGGGTCAGCTCCCACGCGCGGTCCACCTTCGGCGCAAGCTGGGAGGCGTGCGGCGCGGGAGCCGAATGCAGCATCGCCTGCAACGAATGCGCGCCCGACAGCAACAGCCGCAGTCCGGCCGTCCCGGGCGCCTCCTCTGTGGTGGCGGCGACCACCGGGGCTTCGGCGGCCAGTTCGGCCAGCGGCAGGTCCAGCACTTCGGCGACCTTCTCCAGCACCGACATGCGATCGACCTTGCGGACGCCGCGCTCGACCTGGGAGATCCACGCCACCGAGCGGTCCACCAGTTGCGCCAGCTCGACTTGGGACAGGCCGCGCCGTTTGCGTTCCTGGGCGATACGCCGCCCCAGCGCCCGCTGATACTCAGTATTCGCTTGGCTGCTCGCGTCGCTGGTCATGGCGTGGTGCCCTTCCCGCTGGTCAGTTCCAGCCGGTCGACCTCGATCGAGGCCAGCAGCTCTTCGCGTGCGGCGAGGAAGTGCTTGGTGTGGCCGGTGGCCTCGTGGGCGTCGAAGGCGGCGCGGTCGGCGTATAGCTCGTAGAAGATCCGCTGGAGCGGCTTGCCGTCCACGCGGTGGGCGGCGTAGACGATCGTGCCGGGCTCATCGCGGCGGATGGCCTCGATGGTGTCGGCCACCAGCCGATCGAACGCATCAGCGCTGGCCTCGTCCTTGCACGTGAATCGGACGACGAGTCCGAACATGGGGCACCCTCCCTCGGGTGTGGCGGAGCGGTCGGATCGCCGCCTGGTCGTTGGATCGGTCCTCGACGATCTGACCAGTACTTATTGTGCGGCGCAAGTACTCCAAGTCGCTTGTACTTGAAGTATAGCACCAGTACTTTAAATGCTGATAGCGCTATAGATGATCTGAGCTGCATGAACGCGAGGTCTCCCCGTGACGTACACCGACACTCCCCCCGCCTGCTCCGGCCGCCAGGCCCAGCGCCCCCAACGCTGGACCCGAACCTTCCCCGGCACCAAACGCCACATCGCCGAAGCCCGCCGATTCGTCACCACCTGCCTCGCCGACCACCCCGAAGCCGACACCGCCGAACTCCCCTTCTCCGAGCTCGCCACCAACGCAATCCGCCACACCAACAGCGGCCAGGCCGGCGGACGCTTCCAAGTCACCCTGCATCGCACCACCCGCCTGCTCCTGCTCACCGTCCTCGACGAAGGCGGCCCCACCACCCCCCGCCTCACCACCGCCGACGACCTCGACCTCATCGGCCGCGGCCTCCACCTCATCTCCCAACTCGCCAACGGCTGGGGCACCCACGCCACCCAATCCAGCCGTACCGTCTGGGCCCTGCTCCACCTCACCACCCCGCACCAGCCCGCTCAGTGATCAGCTACTGGTGCCTGGCACCCCACCCCCGACACCCCCAGCCCGGATACACCCCGCTGACCTGGACCCCACCACGCACCGACACCCGCCACCGCACCCTCGCCTGGACCTGCGACTGCCAGGAAACCGTCTACGAACTACGCGCCAGCGGCGGCCTGCTCTACATCACCCGAACCCGCACGCTCCCCATCAGTACCGACGTCAGCGAGACCCACCGCCTCCCCACCCGCGAAGGCTGGGACACCTGGCACGCACTCCTCGCCGGACACGCCCGATAGACATCACCTCGAGCGGAGCCCCCTGCTACACCAGGCTCGCGACACCAAGATCAATGGCACCGCAGTGCGTTGAGTTGGATGAGGACTTTCTCTACGTCTTCAAGGCCGGTCCGCCCGCGGCGGCCCGGCACGCGTCGGGCGATCGCTGGCCGCGCTGCGGCTCTTCGGCCGGTCGCGGCCAGCGTCGCCCATGCAGTCCAGCCGTCGCCACGACGGGAGCGATTGAAAGAAGGCTGTAGCCTCATCGCGGCGACGCATTCTGCCCGGACTGCTTTGCAACATCGCCGTATCCGACCGTCTTCACTGCGTCGTAAGCGAAGTTCAAAGAAACTGCAGTACCAGACCTATGTGCTCAATGACTTCCTTGCCGCCACCCGCACGTCCCTGGCACTCAAGACCGGTTCGTTAGGGGTGGCCAGGGCCGTGACGATCGCGGACTTCGGTGCTCACCGTACGAGCTGGGGCGATCGGCTCATTAGGGGATCATGGGTCGTGCGGTTCCGTCAGGGACCGTCACCTCTCGGCCCGGTGGTGTACGGCCCGCGATCGGTCAGCCGCTGGACGGCTAGCGACAGTTCGCCGGCACCACCGGGACGAGGGCGTCGGATCGGCATCAGGGAATCGCCCCGCGAGGGCCGCAGTAATGAGCTTCCGGCAGACGTCCTCCCCGTGATCAGAGGTGCAGAACGCCGATCGGAAGGACACGCACGTTGCACACGGTGGGCTGGGACTGGGGCGGCCGGACGCACTCGGTGACGGTACTCGACGCCCGCGGCGCGAAAGCGGCCCGTTGGACACTCCCGCACACCGAGGCCGGGATCACCTCCACGCTGCGCCGCCTGGCCGACTACGGCGACCCCGCCGAACTGCGGGTGGCGATCGAGACCAGCAAGGGCCTGGTCGTCGATCGGCTGCTGGCGGCCGGGCACCCGATCGTGCCCATCCACCCGGGTATGTTCACCGCGATGCGTCCCCGGTGGGGAGCCTCCCGCGCTAAAACCGACAGCGCCGACAGCTTCATGCTCGCCGACCTGGTCCGTACCGACGGCCATTACCTGCGGACCCTCACCCCCACCCATCCCAAGACGCTGGAGCTTCAGGCGCTGTCGCGGCAGCGCAGCGACCTGGTCGCCACCCGCACCAGCCTGACCAACCAGCTCCGCGCGTTGCTGGAAGCGCACTGGCCGGGAGCGACCCGGCTGTTCGCCACCATCGAGGCGGACATCTCCCTGGCGTTCCTGGAGCGCTACCCCACTCCCCAGGCCGCCGCCACGCTCACCCCCGCCCGGCTGGACGCCTTCCTGCGCCGTCACGGCTACAGCGGCGGCAAGAGCGGCGCCGACCTTATCCAGCGGCTGCGGTCGGCACCGGCCGCCGCCAGCCGGATCAGCGCCGAGATCATCGCCACGCTGGTCGGGACCCAGGCCGGCCAGGTCCGCGCCATCGTGCAGGCCATCAAGACGCTGGAAGCGGCGATCAAGCAGGTCTTGCACGATCACCCGTACGCTGAGCTGTTCCGGGCACTGCCCCGGGTCGGCATCGTCAATCTCGCCCAGATCATCGGCGAGGTCGGCCCGATGCTGGAACGCGGCCTGACCGCCGAGCAGCTCACCGCCGAGGCCGGTATGGCCCCGGTCACCCGGGCCAGCGGCAAGGTCCACGCGGTCGGATTCCGGCACGCCGCCAACCGCGCCGCCCGCAAGGCACTGCACACCTTCGCCGACAACAGCCGCCACGACGATCCCTGGGCCGCCGGCCTCTACCGGCGCGCCCGAGACCGCGGCAAGCGACACCCCCAAGCCGTCCGCATCCTCGGCCGCGGCTGGCTACGGATTATGTTCGCCTGCTTCCGCGACGGCACACCGTATGATCCCGCCGTTCATCACGCCCGGCACCGCGCGAATGCCGCTTAAAGAGGGCTGCCGCGGCGCTTCCGGTCCTCACTCGCTGGCGCTCGCTGCGGTCCGGGTCACCTTGCCACCGGAGCACCAGGGTTCTCGCCGCGCACCGGAACAGGGCGGACCCCCGCGAGAGTCCGACCGGCAAGGCTTCACCGGCGAGCACTCACGATCGTGCGAGCGCAGCCGATGGACAGCGGGCGTATGCCGGGCCGGAGACGCGGGGGTGATCTGCTCGGCGGGGTGTGGTCACACGGTGGAGGCGAGCCAGCCGATGGTCTCCACGGCGTGGACGCCGTTGCTCTTGACCGAGCCGGTGACCAGGACCTCGTTCAGGCGGATCAGGAAGCCCTGCTCGTTGACGTCGGCGATGCGGATGCCGGGCGGGTCGGAGCCGTTGAACGTCTGCGCGAACGGCAAGACGATCACCTGGGACCCGGCCGGGAACGGGGTGGGAAAGGTGACGCGGGTGAAGGTGGACGTGTTACCGCTGGCCGTCTCGACCGGATCGTCGGAGCCCAGCTCGACGACCCCGGTCTGGATCATGGACACGAAACGCTCTCCTTCCGCTATCAGGAACGACTCCCCCAGAATTCACTAGAGGTAGACATATCGATACTTACCGTTACGGAAGAGTGGGGTTCCTGACGTCGGGCCACGTGCTCAGGTTGACTCAGGAAACTGCCGCGGACCGACTCCGTCGGCCCTTGCCACCGAGCACCTTGGGCCGATGCGAAGGGATGAATGCAAGGGAATCTGGATCACCCCATGACGCCTTCCGTGCTACTGTTTTTCCGCACCCACAAGGGCGGGTGGCGGAACGGCAGACGCGGACGGTTCAGGTCCGCGTGTTCGAAAGGACGTGAGGGTTCAAATCCCTCCTCGCCCACCCATGGAGTTCTCCGGTCACCGCTAGATCGACCACTACGAAGGCCCGAGGGCACCCCGTACCCCAGACAGTCCTCCACTGGCACATGTCGGTAGTGGAGCTTGTCATCATGCACCTCTGCCGCAGCATGTCAGAGTGTCGAACAGGTAGGCCTCCTCCCGCAGGAACTCCGCCCAAGGTTTATCAAGTGCGTACTGACGGCCTCTGAACAGCTGCGACAGGGAGCGGCGAAGGGGAACTCCCCCCAAGTGGTGGACACGCTGATACTGGATCTTGCTTGATCCAGAGGAAGCGAGAAGACCGCCGATGGCGTTGAAGGACTACAGCGACGAGTTCAGGGCCGATGCCGTGGCCTTGTACGAGTCCACACCCGGGGCGACCTACAAGGGCATCGCCGCCGACCTGGCAGTGAGTAGGGGCAGCCTGCGCGAGTGGGTGGTACGAGCGCGTGCTCAGCGCGGTGAGGCACCGGGTAGACCGCCGACCGGCTCGACCACCGCCCGGAGTCAACAGCCCGCCGGCGCGGCCGATGAGGCCGCCGAGCGGATCGCCCAGTTGGAAGCCCGAGTGCGCGAGCTCGAGGCCAGCGAGAAGAAGCTCACCACCGAACGCGACATCCTGCGCAAGGCGGCCAAGTATTTCGCCGGGGAGACGTGCGCCGTGAGGCGTTGATGGTCCGTACGAAGGTGGAAGACCTTTGTCGTCCGTCCTGTCGTGGCAGGGCGGGGAAGCTGAGGGCAGCCTGGTCCGGGTGATGCCGGGGAAGGTGGCAAGCGGCCCTGACGAAGCCGGGACGTGCCAGTACTGCCAGATGGTGCGGGTCCGGTGAGCAAGGCGGAAAGGAGTACGCGAGGAACCGTCGTCATTACGTCCCTCAATGCGAGACCGGCTCGAACCTGGTGGATAGGGGCCGGGAGCGGCGCGCACCCGCCACCGGTGTGGTGGTCCGGGGAACTCCTGGGATGGTTTGTCTCTGCCGTCCGGGGAGGCCATGAGGAAGGCCCACGGCGTACTCATGGCGATGCCGCAGGGATGCAGGCGGGCTCCTCCTTCGCCGAGCGGATCACAGCGAACACGGGAACCACCCGGTTCCAGCTCCCGCGAGATGAGCCGCCAGCTCGGCGCGTGGGATAGGCGCATCGACCGCCGAATGGGCCGGGTGGGGCGGAGCCGCCATAGTACTTCGAGGCCGGGAGAGCCGGCCACTTGGGGAAGGGCGGCAGCGGAAGCGAGAAGACCTGGAGGCTGTAATGCCGAAAGATGCGCCCCCGAATGGGAGCGCCTGGCCAGATCAGGTCCCGTTGGGGCCTGGTCGGCGGGTATCGGAGATGCAGGCCAAGCTTCACCGTTGGGCGGCGGCCGATCCTGGCCGCCGGTTCGAGGACCTGTTCAATTTCGTGCATGACCCGGCGACGCTGCAGGTGGCGTTCGACCGGGTGGCGGGCAACCGGGGTGGCCGGACCGCGGGCGTGGACGGTGTGACCGCCGCCGATGTCCAGGAGCGGATCGGCCTTTCGGGCTTCCTGGATGACCTGCGCACTCAGCTCAAGACGGGTGCGTTCCGGCCGTTGCCGGTGCGGGAGAGGCTGATTCCCAAGCCGGGCAGGGCCGGGAAGGTGCGGCGGCTGGGCATTCCCGTGATCGCCGACCGGGTCGTCCAGGCGGCGCTCAAACTGGTGCTGGAGCCCATTTTCGAGGCCGGCTTCCTGCCGGTCTCTTATGGATTTCGGCCTCGGCGACGAGCTCAGGATGCGATTGCCGAGATCCAGCACATGGGCACCCACGGGTATCGCTGGGTGCTGGATGCGGACATTGCGGCGTGTTTCGACGATATCGATCACGCCGCGCTGATGGACCGTGTCCGTGACCGGATCAAGGACAAGAAGGTCCTGGCTCTGATCAAGGCGTTTCTCAAGGCCGGGATCATGACCGAACTCGGTGAACGCCAGGACACGCCTGCCGGGACACCGCAGGGCGGGATCATCTCTCCATTGCTGGCCAACATCGCGCTGTCGGTGCTCGATGAGCATCTGCACGGGCCGTGGCGGCCGGGCGGGGTGTTCTCCTCCCCGAAACGGAGGACCACTCTGCGGGCCAAAGGGGCCGCGACCTGGCGCATCGTCCGCTACGCGGACGACTTCGTCGTCCTGGTCAACGGCTCCGAAGAGCATGTCCACCAGGTGCGCGAAAAGATCGCTCAGGTGCTGGCCCCGATGGGGTTACGGCTGTCATCGGCCAAGACCCGGATCGTGCACATGAGCGAGGGGTTCGATTTCCTGGGGTTTCACATCCAGTGGCGCCGCAAGCGAGGCACGAATACCTGGCACGTTTACACCTTCATCGCCAAGGACCCGATCCGGCGGCTGAAGGCGAAGATTCGTGCGCTGACCCGCAAGACCTCACCGTTGAATCTGGACGCCCTGCTGGCCCAGCTGAACCGGGTCATGGGCGGATGGGCGTTCTACTTCCAGCATGCGATCGCCAAGCGCGTGTTCGCCAACCTGGACGCCTTCACCTGGTGGAGGCTGGCCAGGTTACTGCGCCAGCGGCATCGCTGGAGCTGGAAGGAGTTTCGCCGACGGCACACCACGCCCACTGGGCGATGGCTGCCGTTCTCGGCGAACGGGGTCACCTGGCGCGGCATCGAGAAGATCCCGGTCACCCGGTATCGCTATCGCGGCGCGCGTATCCCCAGCCCATGGGTTCAACCAGCCCATTAGACGGCAGCATCCGTGGAGAGCCCGGTACTCGGAGACGGGTACGCCGGGTTCGGAAGGCGGTCCGGAGAAACGGACCGGTCGCAAGACCGGCACCGCGCTCCGGGCCGACCTTACGCACTGGTGAACCGCTTCCAGTTCGTCTGCGACCATGCCGACACCTTCGGGGTGAAGCGGTTGTGCCAGGTGCTTGGCCTGAATCGGGCCAGCTACCACAAGTGGCGCGACGGCGCCCAGGCCCGCGCCGCCCGCGAGGCCGCCGACCAGGCGCTGGCCGAACAGATCCGGACGGTCCACGCCGACCTCGACGGCACCTACGGATCACCGCGGATCACCGCCGAACTGCGCGAGCAGGGTATGACGATCAACGAGAAACGTGTCGCGCGGGTGATGCGGAAGTTCGCCATCGTTGGGCTGCGTCTGCGTCGGCGCGTACGCACCACCATCCTCGAGCCGTCGGCCACGCCGGTGCCGGACCTGTTCAAGCGGGATTTCACCGCTACCGAGCCGGGCTGTAAGTACTTGGGCGACATCACCTACCTGCCCCTCGGCGACGGGGAGTTTCTCTACCTGGCGACTGTCCTGGACTGCTTCAGCCGCCGGCTGGTGGGCTGGTCGATCGCCGACCACATGCGCACCGACTTGGTCGCCGACGCACTGAGGATGGCTGCGGCGACCCGCGGTGGCCTGACCGACTCGATCTTCCACAGCGATCATGGAGCGCAGTACACCTCCAAGGACTACGCCGTCCTCTGCCACGCGCTGGGTGTCACCCAGTCCATGGGAGCCGTCGGAACCAGCGCCGACAACGCCGCCTGCGAGAGCTTCCACGCCTCCCTCAAACGAGAGACGCTCCAGGGCGAGCGCCACTACGGCGATGCCGCCACCTGCCGCCGCACGGTCTTTCGCTGGCTCACCCGGTACAACACCCGAAGGAGGCACTCGGCCAACGGGCAGCTCAGCCCGACTGCCTACGAACGTCTACACGAGGAAAGATCAGCTAGGGTGTCCCTGGCTGCATGACACACCCCAACGCGTGTCCACTTCCGTGGGGGAAGGCCCGTTCTTGACGGTCAGCACGTTGACCGCCCGCGCGAACTCCTCGTGCGGCAGCCCGAGCGGCAGCGCGTCGCACCGGCCATCCCGCTCTGGCGATCAACGAGCCGGGCGTAGCCGGGTACCGAAGTGCGCTGCGGTCCGTGTCGCGCTCAGTTCCACTGCGGCGTGAAGGTCACTCATGAGCGGCTCGGGGATGACGCCGGTGCCCAGGCCGGCCGTCTCGATGGCCGCGCTGAGCGTGTTCTGCTGGGCTGGTGTGAGCGCTGCGCGGCATGCCTGATGGGCGAGCAGGTCCCGCGCCGCGTAGCCGTCACCAGCGGCCAAGACGGTGTCGATGAGCCGGGCGATGATTGACGCCCTCTCACCGAGGCCCTCTATGAGGTCGATCATGGTCAGTCCGAG
This sequence comes from Spongiactinospora rosea, assembly GCF_003315795.1. Taxonomy (GTDB): domain Bacteria; phylum Actinomycetota; class Actinomycetes; order Streptosporangiales; family Streptosporangiaceae; genus Spongiactinospora; species Spongiactinospora rosea. The sequence continues at coordinate 172,707 of NZ_QMEY01000014.1, read as the reverse complement.
GCGGGTATGGAAGACGATCAGTCCGGCCGCGGGCTGGAGGGTGGAATGCTGCCGGCGCATGGCCGTGATCTCGGCGTCGCGACCAGGTGCTCCCATGGGTCGGTACAGATGGTGTCGTTCAGGAGCGTTGTTGGCGGCGTCGCGGTGTCCGGCCAGGCAATAAGCCGTCCTGCCGAGCCGTCCTGCCGGCCGACCAGCACAGCGCGCCCCGCAAGCGGCCCACCGAGGGACTGGACTTACTAGGACGTCCAACTATATTTTCAGCAGTGAACGCCCGCGGTGCAGGGAAGCCGGTGTGAATCCGGCACGGTCCCGCCACTGTGACCGGGGATGTGCGTCATCGCTCGACAGTGCCACTGGCGACAGCCGGGAAGGCCGGATGACGTGCGCTGATCCGGGAGTCAGGATACCGGCCGCGGGTCAGGCAGTGTTGTCCACGAGGATGGAGCGAACACGCATGGCATCGGAACGCGCCCGCGACCCAGGTGATCCGACCATGACGGCGGCGATCAGCCGCTGACCCGTCGCCCGCACGCTCATCCCGCGTGCCCGTCCTCGGATCCACCTGGTGAAAGCAGGCATGCATGATCCGCGAGTTGACCCACTTCATCGGCGGCGAACACCTCTCCGGCTCTTCGGGAGCCTACGGTGAGGTACACGACCCCAACACCGGCCAGGTCCAGGCGAGAGTCCCGCTGGCATCCGCAGAGGAGGCCAGGGCGGCGATCGCCGATGCCACCGCGGCCCAGCCCGGCTGGGCGTCCTGGAACCCGCAGCGCCGCGCGCGCGTACTGCTGGAATTCCTCCGGCTGGCGCAGGCCGAGCGCGAGTCCCTGGCCCGGCTGCTCTCCGCCGAGCACGGCAAGACCATCGCCGACGCCCACGGCGACCTCCAGCGCGGCCTGGAGGTGGTCGAGTTCGCCGCCGGCATCCCCCACCTGCTCAAGGGCGAGTTCACCGACAACGCGGGCGGCGGCATCGATGTGTACTCGATGCGGCAGCCGCTGGGCGTCGTCGCGGGGATCACGCCGTTCAACTTCCCGGCCATGATCCCGCTGTGGCAGGCGGCACCCGCCATCGCCTGCGGCAATGCCTTCGTGCTCAAGCCCTCCGAGCGCGACCCGTCGGTGCCGGTACGGCTGGCCGAGCTGTTCGCCGAAGCCGGCCTCCCACCCGGCGTGCTGAACGTCGTCCACGGCGCCAAGGACACGGTGCGGACCCTGCTCACCGACCCGCGCGTGGCCGCGGCGTGTTTCGTCGGCTCCACCGCCGTCGCCGAGCAGGTCTACACGACCGCGACGAGCCACGGTAAACGCGCCCAGTGCTTCGGCGGCGCGAAGAACCACCTGATCGTCATGCCGGACGCCGATCTGGACCAGGCGGCCGACGCGCTGGTCGGAGCCGGGTACGGTTCGGCGGGCGAGCGGTGCATGGCCATCTCGGTGGCCGTGCCGGTGGGCGAGGGCACCGCCGAGGCGCTGCTGGAGCGGCTCGTGGACCGGATCGGGAAGTTGCGCGTGGGCCGTTCCGACGATCCGGCGGCCGATTTCGGCCCGCTCGTCGGAGCAGACGCCCTGGAACGGGTCCGCGGCTACCTCGACATCGGCGTGGCCGAGGGCGCCGAACTGGTGGTGGACGGACGGACGGCCGCACCGCCCGAGCCGGGCGGCTTCTTCATCGGCCCTTCGCTGTTCGATCGGGTCACCCCGGACATGCGGATCTACCGGGAGGAGATATTCGGCCCCGTCCTGTCCGTGGTCCGGACCGATGACTACGAGCAGGCCCTGCGGCTGCCGAGCGAGCACGAATACGGCAACGGGGTGGCGATCTTCACCCGCGACGGCGACACCGCGCGCGACTTCACCCGCCGGGTGGACACCGGCATGGTGGGCGTCAACGTGCCCATCCCCGTCCCCGTCGCCTACCACTCCTTCGGCGGCTGGAAGCGCTCGATGTTCGGCGACCTGAACCAGTTCGGCACCGACTCCATCCGGTTCTTCACGCGCACGAAGACCGTCACCTCGCGCTGGCCATCGGGGACCAGGCAGGGCGCCAGTTTCACCATCCCGACGATGGACTGAAGCCGATGCCCACGCTGACACAAGAACAGCTCGCCATCGTGGACGCCGTCCGCGACTTTTCCCGCGAGCACCTGGCTCCGCACGCGATCGACTGGGACCGCCGCAAGCACTTTCCGGTGGACGTGCTGGCCAAGGCGGCCGACCTGGGGCTCGGCGGCGTGTACGTCGCCGAGGAGTACGGTGGCTCGGCGCTGTCGCGGCGCGACGGCGTACTCATCTACGAGACGCTGGCCACCGGCTGCCCCTCGATCGCCGGTTATGTCTCCATCCACAACATGGTCGCCTGGATGATCGATCACTACGGCGACGAGGCCCAGCGTTCGCGCTGGCTGCCCGGCCTGTGCTCGATGCGGACCCTGGCCAGCTACTGCCTGACCGAACCCGGCGCCGGCTCGGACGCGGCGGCGCTCGCCACCAAGGCGGTGCGCGACGGCGACAGCTACGTCCTTTCCGGGGTGAAGCAGTTCGTCTCAGGGGCGGGCGCGTCGCAGGTGTACGTGGTCATGGCCCGTACCGGCGCCCCAGGCCCGCGCGGCGTCTCCGCCTTCGTCGTCGAACGGGACGACCCAGGGCTGTCCTTCGGCGCCAACGAGGAGAAGATGGGCTGGAACGCCCAGCCCACCCGGCAGGTCATCCTCGACGGTGTCCGGCTGCCCGCCGACCGGCTGCTCGGCGGGGAGGGCAACGGCTTCCGGATCGCGATGAACGGCCTCAACGGTGGCAGGCTCGGCATCGCGGCCTGTTCCCTCGGCGGCGCGCGGGCCGCCCTGGACGCCACCACCGCCTACCTGGCGGACCGGCACGCCTTCGGCGCGCCGCTCTCGCGCGCTCAGGGCCTCCAGTTCCGCCTGGCCGACATGGCCACCGAACTGGAGGCAGCCCGTGCCCTGCTGTGGCGGGCCGCCACGGCGCTGGACGAGGGCGATCCCCAGGCGGTCGAACTGTGCGCGATGGCCAAGCGCTTCGTCACCGACACCGGGTTCGCCGTGGCCGACCGCGCGCTGCAACTGCACGGCGGTTACGGCTACCTCACCGAATACGGCATCGAGAAGATCGTGCGCGATCTGCGGGTGCACCAGATCCTCGAAGGGACCAATGAGATCATGCGCGTCATCGTCGCCCGCGGCCTGACCGGGGCCGCCTGATGGACGTCCAGACCACCCGCTCCGGGCAGATCGGCCAGATCCTCCTCAACCGGCCGAAGGCGCTCAACGCCCTCACCCACGACATGGTCCGCCACCTCGAAGTCGCGCTGCGGGAGTGGGAGGACGACGAGACCATCGAGGCCGTGCTCATCAGCGGCGCGGGTGAACGCGGGCTGTGCGCCGGAGGCGACATCCGTTCCATCTACCACGACATCCGGCAGGGTGGCGCGGCCACGCCCGCGTTCTGGCGGGATGAGTACCGGCTCAACGCGCACATCGCCCGGTACGGCAAGCCGTACGTCGCGATCATGGACGGCCTGGTGATGGGCGGCGGCGTCGGGGTGTCGGCGCACGGCGATGTCCGGATCGTCACCGAACGCACCAGGCTGGCCATGCCCGAGACCGGCATCGGCCTGATCCCCGACGTGGGCGGCACCTACCTGCTGTCGCGCGCCCCCGGTGAGATCGGCCTGCATCTGGCGCTGACCGGGGCGTCGATCGGCGCGGGCGACGCCATCGCCTGCGGGCTGGCCGACCATTACGTGCCCGCGGCGGAGCTGACGGCCTTCTGCGACGCCGTGGCGGAGCGCGGGGTGAACGCCGCGGTGGCGGTGTACGCCCACGAGGCCCCGGCCGCGGCTCTCACCGGAGAGCGTCCCTGGATCGACGCCTGCTACGCGGCCGAAAGCGTGCCGGAGATCGTGGAACGCCTGCTGGAGGCCGGCGAGAGCGCGGCCAGGGAGGCGGCCGAGCGGATCGGCGGCAACTCCCCCACGGCCCTGCGAGTGGCCCTCGCCGCGATCCGCCGGGCGAGACTTCTGAGCACGCTTTCGGAAGTGCTCCGCCAGGAGTACCGGGTCTCCTGCCGGGCGTGGCGTCACCCGGATCTGGAGGAGGGCATCCGCGCCCAGGTCATCGACAAGGACCGCGCGCCGCGCTGGGCGGCACCCGCCTCGGCCGAGGAGGTCGAGGCGTTCTTCGCCCCTCTCGAAGGTCAGGAGCTGGAGCTGTCATGACGATCGCCTTCATCGGCCTGGGGAACATGGGCGGCCCCATGGCCGCCAATCTTGTCAAGGCCGGACACGACGTGCATGGTTTCGACCTGGACGAAGCGGCGCTGGAACGCGCGGCGGCGTCGGGTGTGCGGGCGGCGCGTTCGGCGGCCGACGCGGCCGGTGACGCCGACCTGGTCATCACCATGCTGCCCACCGGACGGCACGTCCTTGACTGCTATGCGGACATCGCGCCCACGACGCGGGCGGACACGTTGTTCGCCGACTGCTCCACCATCGACGTGGCCGACGCGCGCGCCGCCGCGCGCTCGGTGGCCGACGCCGGGCATCGGGCCCTCGACGCACCCGTCTCCGGCGGCGTGATGGGAGCGACCGCGGCGACGCTGACCTTCATGGTGGGCGCGGCCGACGCCGACTTCGCCGCCGCCGAGCCGGTGTTGTCCGCCATGGGGCGCAGGGTCGTTCACTGCGGCGGGCCCGGAGCCGGGCAGGCGGCGAAGATCTGCAACAACATGATCCTGGGCGCCTCGATGATCGCCGTCAGCGAGGCGTTCGTCCTGGGCGAGCGGCTGGGATTGCCCCACCAGGCGCTGTTCGACGTGGCCTCGGCCGCCTCCGGGCAGTGCTGGGCATTGACCGTCAACTGCCCGGTGCCGGGTCCGGTGCCGGGCAGCCCCGCCGGCAACGGCTATCGCCCGGGATTCGCCGGGGCGCTCATGGCCAAGGACCTCGGCCTGGCCGCCAACGCCGTACGCGCGCACGGCGTCGCGGCGGAGATCGGCCTTCGCGCGGCGGAGATCTACGCCGCCTTCGCCGAAGGCGACGGGGCCGGGCAGGACTTCTCCGCCGTCATCAATTCGATCAGGGAACGCTCATGACCAGGTACGAAACGATCCTCACCGAGACCAAGAACCGGGTCGGCCTCATCACGCTGAACCGGCCCAAGGCGCTCAACGCGCTCAACCTCCGGCTCATGGGCGAGGTCACCGCCGCGGCGGCGGACTTCGACCGCGACCCGGAGATCGGTTGCCTGGTGATCACCGGCTCCGAGCGGGCGTTCGCCGCCGGGGCCGACATCAAGGAGATGCAGCCCAACGACTACATGGACGTCTACCTCAGCGACTGGTTCGCCGCCTGGGACCGGCTCGGCCAGATCCGCAAACCCACCGTCGCGGCGGTGTCCGGGTATGCCCTGGGCGGCGGCTGCGAGCTGGCGATGCTCTGCGACATCGTGCTGGCCGCCGACACCGCGGTCTTCGGCCAGCCGGAGATCAAGCTGGGGGTCATCCCGGGCATCGGCGGCTCCCAGCGGCTGACCCGCGCGGTCGGCAAGGCCAAGGCGATGGAGATGTGCCTGACCGGCCGGACCATGGACGCCGAAGAAGCCGAACGGGCGGGCCTGGTGTCCAGGGTCGTCCCGGCGGCCGACCTGCTCGGCGAGGCGCTGGCGGTGGCCGAGACCGTCGCCGGCATGTCCACGCCCATCGCGATGATGGCCAAGGAGAGCGTCAACCGGGCCTTCGAGACCACCCTGGCCGAAGGCGTGCGCTTCGAGCGGCGGCTCTTCCACGCCACCTTCGCCACCGCCGACCAGAAGGAGGGCATGGCGGCCTTCACCGAGAAGCGCGCCGCGACGTTCGTCAACCGCTGAGCCCGGCCGTTCCCGGCCGACCGGCCGGGAACGGCCACCAGGTCAGAAGTCCGCGTCGAAGCTGACCGAGCCGGTCACGCCCACCTGGTAGGCCGAAACCCGGCGCTCGAAGAAGTTGGCCAGCTCCTGCACGTCCTGGAGTTCCATGAAGGCGAACGGGTTCTTGGCCCCGTACAGCGGCTCGATGCCGAGCTGGGCCAGCCGCCGGTCGGCGACGTGTTCCAGGTACGCGCGCATGTCCGCGATCGACATCCCCGGCACGCCCTGGCCCAGCAGGTCTTCGGCGAACTGCGCCTCGCAGTCCACCGCCTCGGTCAGCATCTCCCTGACCTGAGCGGCAAGCTCGTCGTCGAACAGGTCCGGCTCCTCCTTGCGCGCCACGGCGACCACGTCGAAGGCGAAGGCCATGTGCATGGACTCATCCCGGAAGACCCAGTTCGTGCCGGACGCCAGCCCGTTCAGCAGCCCGCGCGAGCGCAGGAAGTAGACGTAGGCGAAGGCACCGTAGAAGAACAATCCCTCGATGCAGGCGGCGAAGCAGATCAGGTTGAGCAGGAAGGTCTTGCGGTCCTCGCGGGTGTTCAGCTCCTTCAGATCACCGAGCGAGTCGATCCACCTGAAGCAGAACTCCGCCTTGCGCCGGATCGAGGGGATGTTCTCCACTGCCGCGAACGCCTCGAACCGCTCCTGCTCGTCGGGCACGTAGGTGTCCAGCAGGTTCAGGTAGAACTGCACGTGCACGGCTTCCTCGAACAGCTGCCTGCTCAGGTAGAGCCGCGCTTCGGGCGCGTTGACGTGCTGGTAGAGGTTGAGCACCAGGTTGTTGGCCACGATGGTGTCGCCGGTGGCGAAGAACGCGACCAGGCGACCGATCAGGTGGCGCTCGGCGGGCGACAACTTGGACAGGTCGGCGAGGTCGGAGTGCAGGTCGACCTCCTCCACGGTCCAGGTGTTCTTGATCGCGTCACGGTAGCGCTCGAAGAACAGCGGGTAGCGCATCGGGCGCAGGGTCAGGCTCATGCCCGGGTCGAGCAGCATCACTGGCACGCCTCACAGGATTCGGGGTTCTCCAGGGAGCAGGCAACGACCTCATCGGGCTTGTCCGCGACGGGGACGGTGGCCTGCTGGATGCGGGTGGCGGGGCGGGAGCGCAGGTAGTAGGTGGTCTTCAGGCCGGACTTCCAGGCGTACAGGTACATCGAGGAGAGCTTGTCGATCGTCGGTGCGCTCAAGAACAGGTTGAGCGACTGGCTCTGGTCGATGTACGGCGAGCGCGCCGCGGCCATGTCGATCAGCGCGCGTTGCGGCAGCTCCCAGGCGGTGCGGAACAACCGCCGCACGTCGCCGGGCAGTTCGGCGATGCCCTGCACCGACCCCTCGGCCTGCCGGATGGCGGCCCGCACGCGCTCGATCCACAGCCCGCGCGCCTTCAGCTCGGCCACCAGGGCGTTGTTGATCTGCAGGAACTCCCCGCTCAGGGTCTCGCGCTTGAACAGGTTGGACACCTGCGGCTCGACGCACTCGTAACATCCGGCGATGGAGGCGATGGTGGCGGTCGGCGCGATGGCGATCAGCAGGGAGTTGCGCAGGCCGTGGGCGGCGATCCGCTCGCGCACGGCGGCCCAGCGCCCGGCCTGGGTGCCCTCCACGCCCCACAGGTCGTGCTGGAGCTTGCCGCGCGCCGCCCACGTCTGGTCGTAGGCGGGGTGCGCGCCGAACCGTTCGGCCAGTCCGGCGGAGGTCTCCAGCGCGGACAGGTAGATCTCCTCAGAGATCCGGGTGGACAGTTCCCTGGCCTCGGCGGAGTCGAACGGCAGCCGCAGCTTGAAGAACACGTCCTGCATGCCCATCACGCCCAGGCCGACCGGACGCCAGCGCGGGTTGCTCGCCGCGGCCTGCGGGGTCGGGTAGTAGTTGATGTCGATCACCCGGTCCAGGAAGGTGACCGCGGTGCGCACGGTGGCGCGCAGCCGTTCCCAGTCGATGCCCTGCCCGGCCAGGTGTGCCGCGAGGTTGATCGAGCCGAGGTTGCAGACCGCGGTCTCATCGTCGCTGGACACCTCGATGATCTCGGTGCACAGGTTGGACAGGTGGACCACGTTGCCCGGCTCGGCCGCCTGGTTGCACAGCCGGTTGGCGGCGTCCTTGAAGGTCATCCAGCCGTTGCCGGTCTGGGCCAGGGTGCGCATCATCTTGGCGTACAGGTCGCGGGCCTTGATCTGGCGGACGTACCGGCCGGCCTCCTCGGCCGCGCGGTAGGCCGCCTCGAACGCCTCGCCCCACAGGTCGGGCAGTTCCGGCAGCTCGCTGGGGTCGAACAGCGACCACATGCCATCGGATTCCACCCGGCGCATGAACTCGTCGGGAATCCAGTTGGCCAGGTTCAAATTGTGCGTACGGCGGGCGTCCTCGCCGGTGTTGTCGCGCAGCTCCAGGAATTCCTCGATGTCCGGGTGCCAGGGTTCCAGATAGGCACAGGCCGCGCCCTTGCGCCTGCCGCCCTGGTTGACCGCGGCCACCGAGGCGTCCAGGGTGCGCAGCCACGGGACGATGCCGTTGGAGTGCCCGTTGGTGCCGCGGATCAGCGCGCCGCGCGAACGCACCCGCGACCAGGAGATGCCGATCCCACCGGCGAACTTCGACAGTTGCGCCACCTGGGCGTACCGCTCGTAGATCGAGCCCAGCTCGTCGCGGGGCGAGTCGACCAGATAGCAGGAGGACATCTGGGTGTGCCGGGTGCCGGAGTTGAACAGCGTCGGGGAACTCGGCAGGTAGGCCAGCGACGACATGAGCCGGTAGAAGCCGATCGCCTCGGCGGGCGTCTCGGCCAGCCCGCACGCCACCCGAAGCAGCCAGTACTGCGCCGTCTCCACCACCAGCCGCGTGGACGGGTGGCGCAGCAGGTAGCGGTCATGGACCGTGCGCAGGCCGAAGTACTCCCAGCGCAGGTCCGCGTCCAGGTCGATGGCGTCATCCAGCTTGCGAGCGTTGACTTCGACGAACTCGGCGGTGCGGTCGCCGATCAGGCCCTCGGCGTGTCCCAGCCGGATCGCCTGGCTGAAGGAGGCCACGCCCTGCCCGCGGACCTCCTTGCCGATATATGCCGACAACAGCCGCGCGGCCAGGCGGGAGTACTGCGGCTCCTCGCCGATCATCTCGGCGGCGGTCTGGATCGACAGCCGGTCCAGTTCGGCGGTGGTCGCCCCGTCGTACAGCCCGCTGATCGTCTTGGTGGCCACCCGCAGCGGGTCGATGTCGGCCAGATCGCCGGCGCAGCGTTCCACCGCGCGGACGATCTTGCCGACATCGACCGGTTCGGCGATGCCGTTGCGCTTGCGGACGTGCATCTGCGTCCGACGCGGCGCGGGCGCCTCTCCCGCCGGCAGGTCTTCGGTGACCGTCACAGCTCTCTCCTCGCGAACTCGGCCAGGTCTCGAGAACACGCGCAGGAGGCGCCGGCAGGGGCGCGTACAGCCTCGCGCCGGTACCGTCGGCCGTCCCGCGCGGCCTCGGAGCAGCCGTACACGATCGGCCGCGTACGGCGCGGCCGGCAGGTCTTCGGACTCGTGGGCATGCTCGTGACGCCTACTGGCCGTCGCTTCCCAGACCCATGGCCCAGTGCGATTGACGGCGGTCGTTCCCACTCACCGCTGCGGGGCAGTCCCGGATTTCCACCGGGTTCCCTCTTGCCCCGACCACCCTGGCCGGGCGGCCGGACCGGCTGCAAGAACACCATATATAGAAGGGATCAAAAAGTCACACCCAACATCTCGTGTTGTGATGGGTCGCACAAGGCGCCGAGGCCGGGCCGGCCCGGTAGCGGACGGCGAAGCCGGTCGAAGCGGGCGGCGCCGAGGGGATCGGCCCCGCGGCATGGCCGGGCGCCGCTCTGATGGCGCGCTGTTCTCCCGGCGGCCGGTTGGCCTTATTGTGTGAACGCAGTCGGTTCGCCCTACCGGCCAGGTGGGGTGTCGCAAGAGGGAACCCGGTGGAAATCCGGGACTGCCCCGCAGCGGTGAGTGGGAACGACCGCCGTCATCTGCACTCGGGCTCGACACCCGGGGAAGCGACGGCCAGTAGGAACGTGCGAGACGCCCGCGAGTCCGAAGACCTGCCCACTGCCCGCGCGCGTCCGCGCGCGGCGACGTCAACGGCCTCGAGGGCGGGTCGGAGGAGCAGCCGGGCAGGCCACACGTGCCCGCGCTGCGGCCGTGCCTTCGTTCGAGCGCCATCGGATGTCTTCCGTGACTCGCGAAGGAGAGTTTCGTGACCGAGCGTTCGCTCGCGACCGTCTACGGCTACCCGCGCCAGGGAGCCGGCCGCGAACTGAAGAAGGCCATCGAGGGATACTGGGCGGGCAGGGTCGGCGCCGACGAACTGCGCTCGACGGCCCTGCGGCTGCGCCGTGCCACCTGGAGCGAACTCACCGCGGCCGGACTCGGCGAGGTGCCCTCCGGCGACTTCTCGCTCTATGACCATGTGCTGGACACCACCGTCATGGTGGGCGCCATCCCCGAGCGGCACCGTGCCGCGGTCGAGGCCGACGCGCTCGACGGCTACTTCGCCATGGCCCGGGGCACCCAGGAGGTCGCCCCCCTGGAGATGACCAAGTGGTTCGACACGAACTACCACTACCTGGTCCCTGAACTCGGCCCGTCCACCGTATTCGCCGCCAACCCCGAAAAGCAGCTCACCGAACTGGAGGACGCGCTGGTCCAGGGGCACAACGCCCGCCCCGTACTGGTCGGCCCGGTCACCTACCTGCTGCTGGCCAAACCGGCCCCCGGGGTGGCGGCCGACTTCGACCCGCTCTCGCTGCTGGACGAGCTGCTCCCCGTCTACGCCGAGATCCTCACCTCCTTGCGCGCGGTCGGCGCCGAGTGGGTCCAGCTCGACGAGCCGGCCTTCGCCCAGGATCAGCCGCAGGAGGTGCTCGACGCCCTCGCGGGCGCCTACCGGCACCTGGGGGGTCTCGCCGACCGTCCCAAGATCCTGGTCGCCGGCTACTTCGACCGGCTCGGTGACGCCCTTCCCGTGCTGGCCGCCGCCCCCATCGACGGGCTCGGACTCGACTTCACCGGACAGGCGTCGGCCAACCTGGACGACCTGGCCTCCATCGGCGGCCTGCCCGGCAAGCGGCTGGTCGCCGGAGTCGTGGACGGGCGCAACATCTGGATCAACGACTTCGAGCGGTCCCTGGCGACCCTGGCGACGTTGCTCGGCCTGGCCGATCGGGTAGACGTCGCCGCCTCGTGCTCCCTCCTGCACGTTCCCTATGACGTCGCACTGGAGACCGACCTCGATCCGGAGGTTGAGCGCTGGCTCGCCTTCGCCCGGCAGAAGACCGCCGAGATCGTCACCCTGACCCAGGGGATCACCCAGGGGACGACCGCCATCGCCGACCTCAGCGCCGACAACAAGGCCGCCTTGCGGTCGCGCGCCGAATCGGCGTTGACCCGCGACCCCGAGGTCCGCGCACGGGTAGCGGCCGTCACCGACGCCGACGCCCGCCGTACGCACGCGTACGCCGGGCGGGCCGCGGTGCAGCGGGCCCGGCTCAAGCTGCCGCTCCTGCCCACCACGACCATCGGCTCCTTCCCGCAGACCAACGAGCTGCGGGTCGCCCGCGCCGACCTGCGCGCGGGCCGGATCGACCAGGCCGCCTACGATGAGCGCATCGCGGCGGAGATCCGAGATGTCCTCGCCTTCCAGGAAGAGGCGGGGCTCGACGTCCTGGTGCACGGCGAACCCGAGCGCAACGACATGGTGCAGTACTTCGCCGAGCAGCTCGCCGGATACGTGGCCACGCAACATGGCTGGGTCCAGTCCTACGGCACGCGCTACGTCCGCCCGCCGATCCTGGCCGGCGACATCTCCCGCCCAGAGCCGATGACCCTGCGCTGGACCACGTATGCCCAGTCGCAGACCAGCCGGCCGGTCAAGGGCATGCTCACCGGCCCGGTGACCATGCTGGCCTGGTCCTTCGTGCGTGACGACCAGCCGCTCGGCGAAACCGCCCGCCAGGTCGCGCTCGCCCTGCGCGACGAGGTGGGCGATCTAGAGGCGGCCGGTACCGCCGTGATCCAGGTGGACGAGCCCGCCCTGCGCGAGACGCTGCCGTTGCGCGCCGCCGACCGGCCCGCCTATCTGGCCTGGGCGACCGAGGCGTTCCGGCTGGCCACCTCCGGCGTACGCGACGACACGCAGATCCACACCCACATGTGCTACGCCGAGTTCGGCGAGATCCTCGGCGCCATCGACGCCCTCGACGCCGACGTGATCAGCCTGGAGGCCGCCCGCTCCCACATGCAGGTGGCGTACGAACTGGCGGGAGCGGACTACCCGCGTGAGGTCGGGCCGGGCGTGTACGACATCCACTCCCCGCGTGTGCCCAGCGTGGCCGAGATCACCGAGCTGCTGCGCAAGGGGCTCGACGCCATCCCGATCGACCGGCTGTGGGGCAACCCCGACTGCGGGCTGAAGACCCGCGGCTGGGACGAGGTCAGAGACTCGCTGCGGAACCTCACCACGGCCGCCCGGCAGGTCCGCGAAGGCCGGGAGGGCTGAGCCACCGCAGGGCCCGGCACCCGGCCGGGCCCTGCTCTCCGCTGGGACGACGGCGAAGGGGCGATCACAATGAGCAGACCTCCGAAGGCCCACGCGGTTCGGGTGGGCGAAACCGACATAGTGGTGATGGGCCTTGACGAATACGAAAGTCTGCTGGGGGCCCGCCGTCAGGCGGGCGCGCAGGCCAGCCGGATCAAGGTCCTGCGATTACAGCTCGACCAGGCCCAGGCGTGCCTGGCCGCGATCGAGGAACTCGTCCGGGCAGGCCACACCGTGGGCGACGGATGCGCCCAGGACTGCCTGGGATGTGCCGTCACCGCCGCCCTCTCGGCGTCGCACGTCCAGCGGGATCGAGCCGACGGGTAGCCCGGACGGCCATCGGCCCACCTACATCACCGCAGATGTCGCTCCGCGGGGCCGGTGTAGGAGCTGAGCGGCCTGATCAGGGAGTTGGCCGCGAGCTGCTCGGCGATGTGCGCCGCCCAGCCGGTGATCCGGGACATCACGAAGATGGGGGTGAACGTGGGGATGTCGAAGCCCATCAGGTGATAAGCGGGGCCGGTCGGATAGTCCAGGTTGGGGGCGATGCCCTTGGCCTTCGCCATGGCGGCGGCGAGCGCGTCGTACAGCTCCATCAGATCATCGGCGCCGCGTAGCCGGGCGAGGTCGCGCAGAGCGGCTTCCATGGTCGGCACGCGGGAGTCGCCGCGCTTGTAGACCCGGTGGCCGAAGCCCATGATCTTCCGTTTGCCGGCCAGCGCCCGCGCGAGCCAGGCCGGCGCGGCGGCGGGGTCGCCGATCTCGGCCAGCATGTGCATGACGGCCTCGTTGGCGCCGCCGTGCAGCGGCCCTTTCAGCGCGCCGACGGCGGCGGTGACCGCGCTGTAGAGATCCGACAGGGTGGAGGTGACGACCCGGGCGGTGAAGGTGGAGGCGTTGAAGCTGTGCTCGGCGTAGAGGATGAGGGAGATCTCGAAGCAGCGCACCACCTCGGGCTCGGGGATCTCCCCGAAGCACATGTGGAAGAAGTTCGCCGCGAAGCCGAGCGCCGGGTCGGGCGGGATCGGCGGCAGCCCGTGCCGTCGCCGCTGGTCCAGGGCGACCGCCGTGGGCAGGCGGGCGAGCAGGTCGAGCGCGGCTCCAGGATTGGCGTCGGCGCTGTCCTCCGTGGGATCCTCCGCGCCGAGCTGGCTGACCGCGGTGCGCAGCACGTCCATCGGGTGACAGCCCTCGGGGAGCCTGCCCAAAACCTCCTGCGTGGTGCGCGGCAGTGTACGGCGGGCGCGCTCGGCCGCCGTGAAGGCCCGCAGTTGCCCGGCGTCGGGCAGCTCGCCGTGCCACAGCAGATAGGCGACCTGCTCGAAGGTGCAACCGGCGGCCAGTTCCTGCACGGGGTAGCCACGGTAGGTCAGCGAGTTGGTCTCGGGGTTGACCATCGAGATCGCGGTTGTGTCGGCCACCACTCCGGCCAGTCCCTTGCTGATCGTCGTGGTCATCGCTCCTCCTGGTAGCCGTGGCTGAACACGTCCTCGTCGAACGCGGTGTATCCGGAGTAATCCAGCAGGTCGTACAGCTCGGCCCGGGTCTGCATGCGCTCGACCAGCCCAGCCTGAGTGCCATCGGCCTCGATGACCCGCAACGCCTCGGTGACCGCGCCCATCGCCAGGCGGAGCAGGGTCACCGGGTAGATGACCACGTTGATCCCGAGGTCGCGCAGGGTCGCGGCGGGCAGCAGTTCGGATTTCCCGAACTCGGTCATGTTGGCCAGCAGCGGGACCTCGACCGCCTTGCGCACGGCCTCGAACTCGGCTGCTCCCGCCAGCGCCTCCGGGAAGATCAGGTCGGCTCCCGCGTCCGCGAACGCCTTGGCCCGCTCGATCGTGGCATCCAGTCCCTCGGTGGTGCGCACGTCGGTGCGTGCGCAGATGACGAACGAGGGGTCGCGGCGTGCGTTCACGGCGGCACGCAGACGCCGCAGCGCCTCGGGCAGTGGCGTGACCGTCTTCCCGTCCAGGTGCCCGCAGCGCTTGGGATTGACCTGGTCCTCGATGTGGCATCCGGCCACACCGGCGTCTTCGAGGATCTGGATGGTCCTGGCGGTGTTCAGCGGCTCGCCGAACCCGGTGTCGGCGTCCACGAGGGTGGGCAGCTCGGTGACCCGCGCGATGGCCTGGGCCCGCCCGGCGACCTCGCTGAGGGTGGTGAGCCCGACGTCGGGCAGGGCCAGGTCGGCGGAGAGCACGGCGCCCGAGACATAGACGCCCTCGAACCCGGCCCGCTCGATGGAGCGGGCGGCCAGCGGGCTGAAGGCCCCGGGCAGCCGGAGCAGGCCGGCTTCGCTCAGCCCGGCGCGAAGGGCCTGGCGTTTGGCCTGCGGAGTGCTCCGCGAATGCAGCATCAGAAGATCCCCCTGGTGGTGGGCGCGGACCCGAGTCCCGCGTCCAGGTTCAGCGCGGCGACATCGGCCGCCGGCAGGTCTGTCAGCCGTTCGGCCAGGCCCAGGAAGCGCTGCTGCTCGGATTCGGTCACGATGCCCTCGGCCAGCGTGCGGAACTTGGCGACGTAGTCCTTGCGGGCGAAGGGACGCGCGCCGTCGGGGTGGGCGTCGGCGACCGCACGCGATTCCTCGATGGTGGTCCCGTCGGCCAGTTCGACCACCACCCGGCCGCCGAAGGCGCGGCGCTGCGCGTCATGGTAGGCGGCGGTCCAGGAGGGGTCCTCGGTCGTGCCGATCTTGCGCCACAGTTCGACGGTGTCGGGGCGGGCGGCCCGTTCGGGGGCGTAGGAGCCGGCGTGGTGCCAGGCGCCGTCCTGGAGCGCGACCGCGAAGATGTAGGGCAGGGAGTGGTCCAGGGTCTCCCGGCTCGCGCCCGGGTCGTACTTCTGCGGGTCGTTGGAGCCGCTGCCGATGACGTGGTGGGTGTGGTGGCTGGTGTGGATGGTGATCCGGCGCACGTTCACCGGATCACCGATGCGTCCGCGCAGGTCGATGGCAAGGTCGATGAGCGCCTGGGCCTGGTACTCGGCCGAATGCGCCTTGGTGTAGGTCCGCATGACGCCGCGTGGTGGCTCCCCCGGCTCCGGCAGCGTGACCTGGTACTCCGCCTCCGGCCCGGACAGCAACCAGGCGATGACGCCGTCCTCGCCCTCGTAGATCGGCGCGGGCGCGCCCTGGCCGCGCATCGCCCGGTCCACGGCCTCGACGGCGACCTTCCCGGCGAAGGCCGGGGCGTAAGCCTTCCAGGAGGAGATCTCGCCCTTACGGGACTGGCGGGTCGCCGTGGTGGTGTGCAGCGCCTGGCCGATCGCGTGGAAGATCACTTCCTGGGGCAGGCCGAGCAGCGCGCCGATCCCGGCCGCGGCCGAGGGGCCGAGGTGGGCGACATGATCGATCTTGTGTTCGTGCAGGCAGATTCCGCTGACGAGGGCGACCTGGATCTCATAGGCCACGGCGATGGCCCGGGCCAGCTCTGCCCCGGTTCGTCCGGTGTGCTGGGCCACGGCGAGGATCGGCGGGATGTTGTCGGCGGGGTGGGAGTAGTCGGCGGCCAGGAAGGTGTCGTGGAAGTCCAGCTCGCGTACGGCGACGCCATTGGCCCATGCCGCCCATTCCGGCGACACGGCCGAATCGCGAACGCCGAGAACGGCCGCGCCGCCGGAGCGAGGAGCCGGGTGAGCCAGCGCCTGGTCCCTGGCCACCGCCACTGGTGGGCGCCGCAACGACGCGATGGCGACACCGGCGTTGTCGATCACCCGGTTGGCGATCATCTCGGCGACCTCGGGCTCCGGGGCGGGGGCATGGACGGCGACCTCGGCCAGCTTCCAGGCCAGTTGGTCCGCGACCGGGAGCCGGTCGGCGCTCGGGCTCACCCTGACCGAATGTGTGATCATCTGGTTCCTTGCGAAGACGTGGATTCTACGACCGAGCTTTACAGCCGCCCATCCCCGCAGGCCAGCCACGTAACCTGCGAAATCCCGCGAACCGCTCGGCGCGGTTTGCGAAAGCTGTGAAGCTCGCCTTCGCTAAGCTGGCCATCGTGGGGAAGATCTTCGTGGGCCCCCGACTTCGTGCCCTTCGCCGCGATCGGGAGATCAGCCAGGTCGAGCTGGCCGGGCTCGTCGGGATCTCGGCGAGCTATCTCAACCAGATCGAGCACAACCAGCGACCGCTGACCGCCACGGTCCTGCTTCGCCTGACCGAGGTGTTCGGCGTCGATCCGGAGTTCTTCGCCCCCGAGGACGACGCCCGGCTGATCGCCGACCTGCGCGAGGCTCTCGCGGGCGAGCAGATCCCCGCCGCCGCCCTGGCCGACCTGGTCGGCGGCGACCCGGAGATCGCCCGGGCGGTGACCGGCCTGCATCGCCGCCTTCTGGCCGCCACCGAGCACGTCGCCGTCCTGACCGGGGCGCAGCCGATCGCCCCCGCCCCCTACGAACTGGTCCGCGACTTCTTCTACGACCGGCACAACTACTTCGCCGAACTGGACCGCGCGGCCGAGGACCTGGCCGACGGCAGTGATCCCGGACGGTTCGCGGCGGCACGGCTGGCCGCTCACGGCGTACGGATCATGGTGTCCGGGGACGCGCGACGGCACTACGATCCCGAGACCCGCGTGCTCCGCGTCTCCCCCGCCCTCGACCACGCGCAACGCGCCTTCCAGCTCGCCACGCAACTGGCCCTGCTCGAACACGGCCCCCTGATCGCCGATCTGGTGGACGGCGCCGGCTTCGCGGACCCGGACGCCCGTGCGCTGGCCAGGATCGGCCTGGCCAACTACTTCGCCGGCGCGCTGCTACTGCCGTACCGGAGGTTCCGCGACGCGGCCGAGCGCCACCGCTACGACCTTGACAGGCTGGCGGGCGAGTTCGGTGTGGGCTTCGAGACCGTCTGCCATCGGCTCAGCACCCTGCAACGCCCCAGGTTGCGCGGCGTGCCGTTCTCCTTCGTCCGGGTGGATCGGGCGGGCAACATCTCCAAACGTCAGTCGGCCACCGGCTTCCACTTCACCAGGGCGGGAGGCAGTTGCCCGCTGTGGAACGTCTACGACGCGTTCACCACGCCCGGCCGCCTGTTGACGCAGGTGGCCGAGATGCCCGACGGGCGGCGCTACTTCTGGACGGCCAGGACCGTCCAGCGCCGCCCGCCCCGGCATGGCGTACCAGGCGCGCTGTTCGCCATCGGGCTCGGCTGTGAGTTGCGGCACGCCCACCGTCTCATCTACGCCGACGGGCTGGATCTGTCCCGCCCGCAGGTCACCCCGATCGGCCTGGGGTGCAAGGTCTGCGAGCGGGCCGACTGCGCCCAGCGGGCCTTCCCGCCCACCGGCACCCACGTGCGGGCCGACGAACACGTCAGCGGGCCGGTGCCGTACACCGCCCCGTGACCCGGCGCCAGAGCCTCAGCCGTGCCGGAAACCCTTCCCGGCGCGGTCGAGCGGGTCGGGTTCCAACCCGAGGTAGGTGGCGCGTAGTTCGTCCCAGACGGCCAGCCGGTCGAAGTTCGGGGGGTCGAGGATCTGCTGGCGGTCGGTGAGGAAGGGATTGGGCAGCAACACCGTCATCAGTTAGTCATCTCGGCCGTTGAACAGCCGTACCCCCCAGGACGTGGGGCTGCCGTCCGCGCCGATCAGGCGGTACATCTCGGCCCGGGCGCAGCGGCGCAGGGCGCCCAGCTCGGGGCCACTGGCGGTGTGCTCGCCGATGCACAGGTGGAAGTGCCAGCGACCGAAGTCGACGGTGACGTAGCCGTCGTACATGCTGATCCGCTCGGGTGCGTTGGGGGCGGCGACCTCCCAGGCGGCGCCTTGGACGATCACGCCGAACCAGATGTGCTCCCAATGCCGCTCGAACAGGAAGGTGACCAGTTCCAGCAGGCTCCTCTCGTCGGTCGGCAGCGGCCAGACGTGCAGGGTGCCGGTGCCGTGCTCCTCGACCACGGTGTGGGTCACAGTGCGGGTCACGATGTGCCTCCTGTCTGCCGCGCCCACTGCTCGCGGCGGGTCTGGGTGGGGATGAGGGCGCAGTCGCCGCATTTGCCGGCCTCCGGCAGCCGGTAGTACAGGCAGCAGCTGCGCCGCACGAAGAAGGGGTGGCCGGGAGCGGGTTCCGCCAGTTCTCCCGTGTCCTTCAGCAGGCCGGTCTCCAGCAGGTCGCGGGCGAGCGCGACGGCCCGCCCGGTCAGTTCGGACCGGTTCCGGGCCAGGGCGCGGACGGTCCCGGCCAGGGAGGAGGCGGCGTTCCCCCACAGCAGGCCGGGGGCGAGCTTGACGATGCCGCCCACGGCGTCGGCCAATGGTTCCAGTAGTCCGGTGACGACGTCGCGGTAGACCACTTCGACGACTCGTCCCGATTCTGCGGCGCCGCTCCTGGCGACCGTCCAGCCGTTCAGCGGATGCGCGCGAAGCGGAAGCGGCCCGGACGGCGCGGAGCGCCAGTACAGAGCGTGCGGCGTCAGGTCGATCAGCAGGTCGTGGGCGATCAGTGCGCCGAGCGCTGGCGACCACACCCGCGCGGCCAGCCCTTGGAACAAGATGGAGGCCGCCACCCTGGTCTCCGTGGTGCCGAGCCGTACGGCCACCGAGTCCACCCGCTCCTTCAGCGCCGACGCGTCGGCGAGGAGGTCGCTGAACGGTCGCCAGCCGTCCGTGGGCGGCCCGGCCTCCAGCTCGAAGTAGCCGCTCACGGTGCTGACGTCGGCGACCGCGTCCGTAACAGCGGTGGGGGCCGCGGGCAGCAGCGCGGGCTCGTCGTCGATGTGCCTGGCCCACGCGGCGAGTTCCGCGATGCTCGCGAACCGGTGCTTTCGGCCATCGAAAGCGGCCTCGTAGCCGTCGCCCGCGTGTTCGATGGCCAGCAGAGCGGGCCCTGGGGCGTCCGGATGCCATCCCTCCCTGGCCAGGGCGCGCGTGAGCAGCGGGTCCTCGGGCAGCCGGGCGGGCCTGGCGCGCGCGGGATGCAGCATGAACACCCCTGCCGATCGATCGAAGGACAGTTCCTCGCCGTCGAAGGAGTCGCCGATCAGCCCGCGTTCGGTCAGCTCCTCCGGGGTCCCGGTACGCAGGATGCCGTCCGGCCCGACGAGCCAGGCCCGGTCGGCCACGCGCAGCGCCAGCTCAAGGTCGTGCGTGGACACCACGATGACCAGGCCGCGCTCGCGGGCCAGGCCGCGCAGCAGGCCCATGAGCGCGACCCGCGAGGTCACGTCCAGGAAGGCCGTCGGCTCGTCCAGCAGGATCGCCGACGGCTCCTGGGCCAGCGCGCGGGCGATCAGCACCCGCTGGCGCTCGCCGTCCGACAGCTCGCTCATCTGCCGCTCGGCCAGGTGGGCGGCGTTGACCGCGCCGAGTGCCCACGAAACGACAGCGTGGTCGCCAGGACCGAGCCGCCCGGTGAAGCCGGTGTGCGGGTGGCGGCCCAGCCCGGCCACTTCCCGGGCGGTCAGCAGCGGCGGCAGCTCTCGTTCAGTGAGGACGGTGGCCAACCTGCGGGCCAGTTCCGTGGGCGGCACCGAGCCGATCGCCGTCTCGCCGATGAGCACCTCGCCGGTCAGCGGCGGCTGGAGGCCGGCCATGGTGCGCAGCAGGGTGGACTTGCCGCTGCCGTTCGGGCCGATCAGGACGGTCAGTTCGCCGGGCTCCGCAGTGGTGGACAGGTGGTCCAGGACCCGTCGTTCGCGGTGGCCGCGCCGCGCCGGGTAGCCGGCGCACATGTCGTGCAGTCGCAGTGTCATCGTCACACCGCCAGTCCGGTACGGGCCGCGCGGCTGCGCAGCAGTATGGTGATCACCACGGGGGCGCCGACGATCGTGGTGACGGCGTTCAGCGGCAGTACCACGCCGCTGCCCGGCAGCTGAGTGGCCACGCAGCACAGCAGCGCCGTGGCCGCGCCGAGGAAGGTCACGCCGGGCATCAGCAACCGGTGGTCGGCGGTGCCCAGCAGCAGTCTGGCCACATGGGGTACGGCCAGGCCGAGGAAGGCGACCGGCCCGCAGTAGGCGGTCACCGCGCCTGCCAGGACGGAGGCGACCGCCAGCGTCAGCGTACGCACCAGCCGGACGCGCACCCCCATCGTCCGGGCATAGTTCTCGCCCAGCAACAGCGCGTTCAGCGGCTTGACCCCGGCCAGCGCCAGGCCCAGCCCGGCCAGGCACACCGGCGCGAACAGCGCGAGGTCGGCCCAGGTCGTCCCGGCGAAGCTGCCCAGCCCCCAGCTGATGAACTGCTGCGCCCGCTGTGGGTCGGTGTAGACCAGCAGCAGTGTGATGACCGAGGTGGACGCCGACCCCACCATCACGCCGACCACGAGCAGCGTCACCACCGACCGCACCCGCCGCGACAGGGTCAGCACGAGGGCGAGGACCGCTCCGGCGCCCGCCGAGGCGGCCACGACGACGCCCAACCGGCCCAGTCCGGAGATCCCGGCGGTGAACGCGCCCACCGTGCCGCCCCAGCCGACGATGATCACCGCGACGCCCAGGCTGGCGCCCGAGCTCACGCCGAGGATGTACGGTTCGGCGAGCGGATTGCGGAACAGCGTCTGCATCTGCGCCCCGGCCACCGACAGGGCCGCCCCGGCCAGAGCGGCGGTGATGGCGCGCGGGAGCCGTACCGTCCAGATGATCTCCTGGACGCCCGGGTCGGCGGAAGGGGCGCGCACCAGGGCGGCAAGGGCGGCATCGAGCGGGATGGGCGTGGAGCCGAGGGTGACCGCGAGGGCGAACGTGACCGGCAGAGCCAACGCCATCGTCACCAGGACCATGCCCCGGCGCCGGTGAACAGCCGGAGCCGCAGGCAGTGCGACCGCGGTCACTTGGCCATCTTCTGGTAGAAAGCGAAGTCGTGACCCGGCGCCAGGTCCGGGTGCAGGATGGCGACCAGGTCGCCGAGGATGAGATCTGGGCGGCCGACGCCGCGCTCGTAGAAATCGTTGCCGCCGCCGGGGCCGAGGCTCTTGTTCGAGGACCAGACCTGGCCCGAGGCGAAGGCGTCGAACTTGGCGTAGCGGGGGTCGGCCTTCTCCACGTCCGCCAGGCTCTTCCAGTCCGAGGCGGTGGCCAGCCAGACGCGGGCGTCCTTGGCCTTGGCGAGTACCGCCTCCAGGTCAAGCGTGGCGCTGCCGGGACCTGGGGTGTCGGTCCAGGCGTACGTACCGCCCGCGTCCTTGATCAGCTTGCCGACGTAGCTGCCGCCGTTGGGCACCGACCACTCGCCCTGGAACATCTGCCCGGGCAGGACCGTCACCGGGGTGGCCGCCTTGGCCCTGCCGGCCAGCGCCAGGTAGTCGGCTTCGATCGTGCCGAACACCTGGGTCGCGCGCTGCTCGGTCCCGGTGAGCGCGGCCATGAGCTTGATCCATTCGGCGCGGCCGAGCGGGGTGCTCTCCAGCCACTCGGCATTGGCGACGATCTTGATCCCGGTCTGCCGGAGCGGGCCATAGCCCTTGTCCTCGGTGCCCCCGGTCATCAGCACGCCCGGCTTGGCGGCGATGACCTTCTCCGTGTCGATCTCCTGCCCTTTGGCGTACTCGGTGATCGCTCCCGCCTTCACCTTGTCCAGCACCTGCGGCGAGGTGATGAACCCAGCCGAGGCCACTCCCTTGAGACGGTCCAGGACGCCCAGGTCGGTGACGAAGGGGAGGTGTGTGGTCGAGGCCGAGTACAGCGACTCGATCGGCGTCTCGATCACCACCGCGCCCGCGACCTTCGGGTCGGGGGTACCACAGCGCAGCAGCACGTACGTCTCCGGCCCGGCGCCGGCGGCCGGCTGCTTGACCGTGATCGTCTGATAGTGCTTCGCGTAGGCGAGGGTGAAGTTGGTGGCGTGCTTCAGTGCCTGCTTGACCGGGAAGTAGTCCTTCGCTGGGTCATAGGTGGTGACACATCGCCCGTCCGCCGCGGCCGGCGGCTTGGGCTGTGCCGTCCCGGCGCAGCCGGTGACGAGCAGGAGGGCGAGCGTCGCCCCGCCAAGAGGGCGCAATGGACCCATCGGATTCTCCCGGAGGCAAGGCTGCGGCCGCCGTTCCGCGACGGCGATCGCAGCGTTCGTGGGGGCGGCGCTCCGAAAGAGTGACAGCGATGGCCACGGTCCATCCTCTCTTGGGGAGATCCGCCCCAGTTGGTCGAGGAGGCGACCGCGTGAGTCTCCTGGCTCTCGGGTCGATGCTCGTCCCGGCCTTCCCGCCCCGCGCGGGGGCAGTGGCTTCATCGGGATCCGCTCGCCGATCACAGTGGCGGGACCGCGCCGGATTCACACCGGCTTCCTCGTCCGCGCTCGCCTTTCCGACATCATTACACGAAGTAGGTCAATTCACCGAGAACTTTGCGGTGTGAGCCACGGCCCCTTTTCAGCGGCAGGTCGGGCGTGGGCACTTGTACAGGCTGTTCGGCCGTGCCGCTTGACGATTAGGAGCTGTTCGAGGTTCGGATCTTGGTGAGGTCAGTGCCGGCCTGGCCATAACTGGTAGAACTCGGATGTGGCACGCTTCGATGTGACCGATACCGAGTGGGCGTTGATCGAGCCGCATCTGCCGGTGGCGGCTACCGGGCCGCTGCCACGGCGGGTGCGTGATCAGTTCAACGGGATCTTGTGGCGGTTTCGTACCGGGTCCGGCTGGCGTGACCTGCCGGAACGCTACGGTCCTTGGTCCACGGTCTACTCCCGGTTC
The DNA here is from genome assembly GCF_003315795.1 of Spongiactinospora rosea. Lineage (GTDB taxonomy): Bacteria > Actinomycetota > Actinomycetes > Streptosporangiales > Streptosporangiaceae > Spongiactinospora > Spongiactinospora rosea. Next base: position 149,588 of record NZ_QMEY01000014.1, on the reverse strand, counting down.
AATGGCTGGGCCAAGACCGGGGTGTTCCACAGGCTGATGGACGCGCTGATCGCCGAGGCGGCATCGCGTGGGCAGGTGGGGTTGGAGCTGGTCAGTGTGGACTCCACGGTCGTGCGGGCGCATCAGGAGTCGGCCGGGCTGGCGGTGGCCGGGGAGACCCTGGATGCGCTGGAGCAGGCGCTGACCGAGGAAAAGGGGGCTCCGCTTGCGGAGCAGCCGCCGGTGCTGCGGGTGATGCGCCGCAGGTCGCATCCGACCTCGAGGAAGCGGGTGCGCCGCCGGGCCACGATCGCGCGCTGACCCGGCGACGCCGCAAGGCCCGGGCGAAGGCCGCCGCGCTCGGCCGATCCCGGGGCGGGCTGAGCAGCAAGATCCATACCGCGGTCGACGCGGCCGGGCTGCCGCTGGCCTTCGTACTCACCCCTGGGCAGGCCGCCGACTGCCCGCGGTTCACCACCGTCTTAGACAAGATCCGTGTGGCCGGGCCGTCAGGCCGGCCACGGACCCGCCCGGCTGCGGTGGCCGCGGACAAGGCCTATTCCTCCAAGGCCAACCGGGCCTATCTGCGTCGCCGCCGGATCGGCGCGGTCATCCCGGAAAAGAGCGATCAGCAGGCCAACCGGAAGAAGAGGGGTTCGGCCGGCGGGCGGCCGGTCGGCTTCGATGCGGTGCGTTACCGGCAGCGCAACACGGTTGAACGCTGCTTCCAGAAGATCAAGGCCTGGCGCGGGCTGGCGACCCGGTACGACAAGTCCAGGGAAAGCTACGAGGCCGGTCTCCACCTCCGAGGCTCGATCATGTGGCTGAAACTCCTCACCCCGACCACATGATCCGAACTTCAAACAGCTCCTAGGCGCCGGGTAGCGCTGCGGGAGTTCGGGAGGCGTCGCCCCCTGGCACGATGCGGCGAAACCGGAGGCGACCGGGTCGGCCCCGTTGGGGGTCGAAGATGTCCACAAGAGCGCGTTTCGGCGCATCAGTACCTTCGTGCGAGGCGGAGACTCCCTGCGCTACCGCAGCATGCGCCCCCGCATCACCGAAGCACAGACCGCGGCGGCACACGCCTTCCAGGCCAGTCACGGCGCCGCGACACAGACTTTGTCGTGCCCATGAGCCCGGCCCTCACCACGTCGGTAAGCCGGCTGCGCCTCGATGAGGGCACCGGCACCGCACCGATCCGGTCACCGACACCAGCGCGGAATTGGTCATCGATCCGGCGGCTCTGGCCGGTCGGGAAGCCATTGACTGGACTAGGGTGCGCGCCGCCATGGACACCGACGGCGGCTGCGCCACTCTGCCGGAGGTGATGGCCCATCTGAAACGAGCCCACACCCTTGTCGCCGTCGATCAGGTCGGCCGTAAGCTCGCCGAGCGCACCCTCCGCGCCACGACGGAGGGACATACCGACATCGCGGCCTGGGCCGCGCAATGGCCCACAGTGCTGTTCGCGATCGAGGACTGCCGGCATGTCAGCCGCCGGCTGGAAGGCGATCTACTGCGCGCCGGCCATCCAGTGGTGCGGGTCACCACCCAACTGATGGCCGGGCAACGCCGCTCCGGCCGGGAGCGCGGCAAGTCCGACCCGATCGACGCGCTAGCGGTGGCCCGGGTCGCGCTGCGCGAGCCAAATCTGCCAATAGCGCACCTGGACGGCCCCTCTCGGGAGGTCAAGCTTGTGACGTGCCACAGTTAGCGTCGCTACATCTGCCACGCTTTCGTCGTGTTGGGCTGTCCAGGTCTCGCGGTCATAGGTCTTCGATGTAGTCGGCGGCGATGTCGTCGGGTGGGTTGGTGTACAGGCGCAGGTAGCGGTCGTTGGCGTGGCCGAGGCGGCGTTCGAGTTCGGCGCGGTTGTGGCCGGAGGCCTGCGACAGGCCGTAGGCGAAGGTGTGCCGGGCGTCGTGCGGGCGCAGGGTGCCGAGTTTGCGGTCGGGGTCGGGCATCTGGGCGTCGTGCAGGCGGCCGATCTCGCCGACGATGGTGTTGATGGAGCGGGCCGAGAGGCGGCCGTCGGGGCGGCGGGCGGCGATGGAGGCGGCCGACAGCAGCAGCGCGGCCGCCGCAGTGCCAGCGACGGTGCTGGCGGCGGCGTCGCCGGGCCGCTCCTGGGCGAGGTAGTCGGCCAGCGCCTGGCGGGCGTCGCGGCCCAGGAACACGGTGCGGCTGGTGCGGCCCTTGCCGCGCACGCCGACAAGGCGCGCCTTCTTGGCCTGGCGCAGCCGGTCGGGGTCGGCCGGCTCCAGCTGGTCCAGGTCCAGGCCGACCAGCTCGGCGCGGCGCAGCCCGGTGCCGAACAGCAGGTAGATGATGGCCCGGTCGCGCAGCGGGCGGGCGTGGGCGTGCACCCGGGGCGTGGCGGCGCCGCGGTGACGGCGGCCCTTGAGCTCGTGGAAGGTCTCGATCCGGTCCACGACGTTCTTGACGGTGCGTACCTGGGCGGCGGCCAATGCTCGCGGCTGCGGGGCGGGCAGTGGTAGCGGGGGGACTTTCTTGGTCGGGTCGCCGTGGCGCAGGAGGCCGGCGGGGGCGTGCGCGGTGATCCAGGTGAACAGCGCTGACAGGTGCGCGAGGTGGTTGTTGACGGTCGCGGCGGCCATCGGCGCGGGCAGGTTGTCGCGTTCGCGGTTGCCGGCGGCGGCCAGGTGGTCGCGCCAGGCTGTGATCTCGCGCGGGGTGACGGCCGAGAGCCGGTCATGCCCGAGACCGCCCGTGATCCAGGCGCCGAAGCGCTCCAGATGCCGGGAGATCTTGGCGGTGACCTCAGCTGAGCGGACTCCGCGCACGGCGAGATCGAGGTAGCGCTCCGTCCAGACCGGGAGGCTGTCGTCGGCCGGATCGAGGCGTTCGGGAATCCCGGCCACCTTTCGTGAAGTGATTTCAGCGTGACCCTGCCCGGTTAGCAAGGACGCCGAGCTGTGGGTGGAGGACGGCATGCAGCCACATTACTTCACGGAAGGGCTATTTCCTGAAGTGAACCGACCTCTCGGCAGGGGCGCCGCCGGGACTATCCGGGTTCGGCCCTTCGCTGCGGCGGGATAGCCGCGAAATTTCTCCGCCCTGGCACGAAATGATGGCCCGACTCCTTACATAGGCACAGATGTCCGTAAATCAAAGCGATGAAGGAGACCATGGGGATGCCGAGAAGACCGGACGCGGGACCAGCCCGTGGGAAGTGAGCTGGCCAGGTTCGAGTCCATGTACCGGGAGACGTATGGCCAGATCACGGCGTACGCGGCCCGCCGCTGCCACTCGCCGCAGGATGCGGCGGACGTCGTGGCGGAGACCTTTGCCATCGCCTGGCGGCGGATGGGCGAAGTGCCGGACGGAGAGCAGGCCACCCTGTGGCTGTATGGCGTGGCGCGCAAGGTGCTGGCCAACCACTATCGGGTCGAGGTGCGCCGCCAGGCCCTCAGCGTGGAACTCGACGCCGAAATGGCCGACCTCTACCAGGCCGCGCCCGACAGCGGGGTCGAGCTGACTGCAATCGCGCAGATCTTCCGGGCTCTACCGGACACCGATCGGGAGCTGTTGTCCCTGGTCGCCTGGGAGGGACTGGACCGACAGCAGATCGCCACCGTGCTCGGTATGTCGCGCAACGCCGTACGCATCAGACTCCACCGCGCCCGCAGGCGCTTCGCCCGCGCGCTCGCCGAGGCGGACGTGCACTTCACATCGGAAGGCCGGTTGGCCCCCGCGGAGGGACAGCTGTGATGAAGAACATCGACGACATCGACGAGATTACTCGTGCGCTGGCTCGGGTGGAACCGGGCCAGCCGGGAGGGCGCGCCTCTGATGTGGGGGCGCGGAAGCTGCTGGCCTCAATCGCCGCCGAGCAGCCCGGCCCGTCCGCCGTCCGCCCCCGCCGGCGCCCTGCCCAGCGGCTGGCTCTGGGGCTGGCGGGCGCGGGGGTGCTCGCTGTGGGCATCGTGGTGGGGCCGAGCCTGCTGAAGGAGAGTGGTGCTCCCTCCTACGCGGTCACCAAGGAACCCGACGGTGTCGTGTACGTCCAGGTCCGGGATTTCCGCGACGAGGCGGGGCTTGCGGAACAGCTGAAGGAGCTCAACGTCCCAGCCATCGTCGACTACGCGCCGCCGGGCAAATGGTGCAAGGAACCGCGTGGAACCCGCGTCCAGGACATTCCCCGCGGCCTGTACTCCGTGCCGGAGAACATTCCCGGGGAGCAGCACAGCCAGGGCTGGCAGATGCGGATCGACACCAAACTCTTCAAGCCGGGCCAGAAGATCGTGTGGACGATCAGCGAGCGCTGGACCAGCACGTACCTCATGAGCGGCCCGGTCGCCCCGTGCATCCTCGTGCCTGACAAGTCGCACGAGCTGAAGGAGATCAAGTCTGACTACCGGACGGCGACCACGAAGGGCGGCTCGCTCGCCGGCTTCCGGGTGGACGAGAAGACCGTCGGGGAGGTCCTGCCCGAGCTCAAGAGGCGCGGGTTGAAGGTCGAGTACTTGATCATGGCGGTCGCGCCGGACAACCCGGGCGGCTTCGGCGAACTCCGCACGCAGACCAAGCCCGTTGGCGACGACTGGATCGTCTGGGAGGCGGAGGAGCCCATCCGCAACCCGGGACTGATCCGCCTGCTCGTCACGGACAAGCGCTTCGACAGGAACCCTGTCTACGGCGGTCCACGCGACAACGTCATCAAGGAATAGGCCTGCCCGGGCTGCCATGACACATGGGCCGGCTGACGCACGGGGCTACAGTCGCTCCGCGCTCTCGACCAGGCTCGGCATGGAAAATCGCGCTGGAACTCGAGGCCGTGAGAAAGCGCCACGACACCACCGCGGCACCCGACGGACGCGGATGTGGCGGCGGGGCAGAACGTCCCCGTCGACCACAACTGCGACAACCGGAGTCGGGTTCAAGCCGCAGGTAACCGCTTAACAACGCCACGAATGCCTGGTAGCGCGACCAGGACTGGGCTGATCGGCGACCCGTTGCAGCAGCGGACTGAGCGGGGTCCCGCTATGCGCGGGTAGTCGCAACCGTGGCGCCTGCGGGTGTGGTGGGCGGTCATCGTGGGGACGGACGATAACGGGGTGAGCACCGCGAGCGAACAACACGCACAAGCCAGACCGGGCAGCGGGAGCTCCGGCCGCGTGTCCGGTGGCTTGGCCGGGCGCGCCCTGGCCATGAGCCGGTACGAGATGCTCGCGCCACACCTGCACGAGGAAGTACCGCTGGCGCAGCTGGCCGCGGCCCAGGACGAGGGCGGCGTCTCCTATCGGACGCTGCAGCGGTGGCTGGCCGACTACCGGCAAGGCGGTCTGGACGCCTTGACCCGGCCAGGCCGCCGCGACAAGGGGCTGCGTCGGTTCCCCGACGAACTCGTGGCGTTCATCGAAGGGCTGGCCCTGCGCAAGCCTCGCCCCAGCGCGGCCACCATCCACCGGCAGGCCGAAAGCCTCGCCAAGGCGCGCGGCTGGCCGTCGCCCGCCTACCGGACCGTGGCCCGGATCGTCGCCGACCTGGATCCCGCGCTGGTCACCCTCGGTCTTGAGGGCACCAAGAAGTACCGGGAGACCTACGATCTGGTCTACCGGCGCGAAGCCAAGGCTCCGAACGAGATCTGGCAGGCCGATCACACTGAGCTGGACATCTGGGTGCTCGACGACAAAGGCCGACCGGCTCGGCCGTGGCTGACCGCCATCGAGGACGACCACTCCCGCGCCATCGCCGGATACGCCGTCAACCTGGAAGCACCCTCGGCGTTGACCACCGCGCTGGCCTTCCGGCACGCGATCTGGCGCAAAGTCGAACCGAACTGGCACGTGTGCGGCATTCCGTCGGTGTTCCACCTCGACCACGGCTCCGACTTCACCTCGGCGCATCTGGAACAGGTCATGGCAGACCTGAGGGTCCGACCCGTCTTCTCGCTCAAGGGCCAGCCGCACGGCCACGGGAAAATCGAGCGGCTGATCGAGACGATCAACCAGATGTGCCTGACCCACCTGCCCGGCTACGCGCCCCGCGGCATCCCCGACCGCGCCGGCCAGGCCAAGCTGACCCTGCCCGAGCTGGATGCCGCGGTCGGCAGGTTCATCCGCGAGGTCTACAACCTGCGCACCCACAGCGAGACCAAGACACCCCCGCAGGCCCGGTGGGAGGCCGGCGGGTTCATCCCGCGCATGCCCGACTCGCTCGAACAACTCGACCTGCTGTTGCTCACCGTCGCCAAGCCCCGCGTCATCCACACCGACGGGATCCACTTCCTGTCTCTGCGCTACCTCGACCCCGTCCTGGCCTTCTACATCCGGGAGCAGGCCACCATCCGCTACGACCCCCGCGACATCACCGAGATCCGCGTCTACCTGCGCCTGCCCGACGGCGCCGAGGAATTCCTGTGCCGGGCGATCTGCCCCGAACTCTCGGGCGCCACCATCAGTCTCAAAGAGATCACCGCCGCCCGCAACGCTCGCCGCAAGCAGCTACGCGGCCACCTGACCAGCCGCAACGCCGTTGTCGACCGGCTGCTGGCTGCCCACAGCGAACCCCTGCCCGCCTCCCTGGCCAGCGCCGACCTGGCCAACTGGGCAACCCTCACCGGACCCGACGGTGATGGTGACGGCGCTCTCACCACCCAGGACGGTCCCGGCCTCAGCACCGAATCACTGACCGGCACGGACCCTGCTACTACCCACAGCGACGGCCTGCGACTCAAACGCTACTGGAATGAGTGAGCCCTCCGAGCCCCGGATAGACACCCCGCGTGGCGAAAGCAGACGACACCCCCGAGCCAGCCGCCGAGCCAGCAACGCCCTCCGACACCCCAAAGGACAACACCCCCGATCCCGCGAGCGGCCCAACCGCCGAGGCCCACCCTGACGATCGCGACAGCCTAGACCGCCCCGACGTTACCGACCGGCCTGCACCCCCCGGAGTTGGCTCTCCGCCCCGCCAGTCGGCGGGCGGGGACGGGCACCGGCCCGTCGACGTCTCCATCGTGATCACCAAAGAGCACCGGCTCTTCATCGAATTCGCCGACGCCGTACGGCGCGAACGCTACGTCGGCCTCTGCTTCGGCGCCCCAGGTGTCGGCAAGACCCAGTCAGCCCGCCACTACTCCCAATGGGACCAGCTCGCCGGCCACCTCGACGGCACCCGCCCCGTCGGCTCCAATGGCGAGGCCTCCGCCGGGCAGATCCTGGCCGCCCGCGCCGTCATGTACACCCCCAAAGTCCACAACACCCCGCACAACCTCGACAAAGAGATCTCATTCCTGTGCGATCGGCTCGGCTGGAACGTCGAACTCATGCTCAACCCCGGCCGCGGCATCGACGAACACGGCAGGCTCAACACCAGCACCCACGCCGAACTTCTTATCGTTGACGAAGCGGACAGATTGAAAGTCGGCGCCCTGGAACAGCTACGCGACCACCACGACCGCACCGGCATCGGACTCATCCTGATCGGCATGCCCGGCATCGAAAAGCGCCTCGCCCGCTACCCCCAGCTCTACTCCCGCGTCGGGTTCGTCCACCACTACAAGCCGATGTCGGCCGACGAACAAGCCTTCGTCCTGGCCAGATCCTGGCCCCACCTCAACCTAGGCGACGCCGACGATTACGCCACCACCGAAGCACTCGCCGCCATCACCCGCATCACCAGCGGCAACTTCCGCCTCACCGTCCGCCTTGTCGGCCAGATCGAACGCGTCCTAAAGATCAACAATATGTCCATCGTCACCAAGGAAGTCGTCGAAACGGCTCGCAAGAATCTCGTCATCGGCTCAATGTGATCTCCGCCAAGCACACCCGCCACAGAGACCGCGCTCCACCACACAACATCACGCCAGGGCCGTTGCCCGTCCCCCAGTCAACGGGAGGCGGGCAACGGCCTTCATAACGCCCACCAGTCCATCCCCCAACTGCCGAACCATCACGACAAGAGCCTGGCAGAAACAGCGACATCAACCGTGGCACGTCACAGCTGAGCTGAAGTTGACGGGATCCCGTCTGGTCTTGATGATCGGGCGGGATCTCGTCGTTTCAGAGGCTTTCCGAGTCGCGTTCGGGCTTCTCTGGGGCCGGCGTGGTGCGTGCCGCGGAAGGCCTGGCCGGCTCAGCGCATTCCTGCCGCGCGGACTCCTCGGCCCGCCCCGGTTTCGCCAGCAGCGACGTCACCATCGCCCCCCTCGCGGCCGTCCCCCGACCACTGCCATCACCCAATGCATAGCTGCAACTCCACACCGGTAGGCGGTGATGGCATCGCTGACCCCGAATACGCAAGATCCCTTCAGGACCTGAGCAGCGGCGCCGCTTGGACCTACCACGGGCGTGGTGGACCGTCGGCCGGGCGGTATCCGGCCCTGCGCACGGCCGGAAGGAACCGGTGGAGGCGCCCAGGCAGGAGGCCCATCTGTAACGGAGGTTCGCGGATCGGCCACAGTAGCGGCATGGAATGCGCGGAGCTGGTAGAGCTGGTCACGGAGTACCTCGAAGGCGCACTCGACGCCGAAAAGCTAGAGCGGGTGCTGGAGCATCTGACCGCATGCGACGGCTGCACGGCCTACGTCGGGCAGATGCGGACGGTCATGCACGTACTCGCCTCGGCAGGGGACGAACGGCAGGAGTTCGAGGAGGCCCCGCTGCTCGACCTGTTCCGCCAGTGGGAGCGCGACAGGCCGACCTCATGAGCATGCTGGAGGCTCTTCGCGCCGGGGATGAGCGGGCCTTCATCGAGCTGGTCCGCGAGCATCAACCGGCCATGCTGCGCCTGGCGACGATGTACTCGCCCAGCCGCGCCGTGGCCGAGGAGGTCGTTCAGGAGACGTGGCTGGCCGTGCTCAACGGCCTGGCCGGGTTCGAGGGCCGGGCCGCCCTGCGCACCTGGATCACCCGGATTCTGCTCAACATCGCCCGCCGCCGAGCCGGTCTGGAGGCCAGAGCCGTGCCGTACTCCTCGCTCGGTCCGACCCTCGACCCGGCCCGCTTCCACGGTGAAGGGCCGTACGCGGGTCACTGGATCTCCATCCCCGACGACTGGTCGGCCGTGCCGGAGGCGCACCTGGCCTCGGCAGAGGTCCGCGATCTCGTACGGCGGGTGGTCAACGGCCTTCCTCCTCGCCAGCGGGAGGTCATCACGCTGCGCGACATCGAGGGCTGGAAGGCCGACGAGGTGTCCGATCTGCTGGAGATCACGCAGATCAACCAGCGGGTACTCCTGCATCGGGCGCGGGCGGTCGTACGGCGGGCGCTGGAAATCTATCTGGAACGCCGTAACGCATGACCAGAAACACCCCTCCATTGGCGTGTCGAACCCAAGGGGAGGTTGATCCAAATGAAAGCGTACGCGGGAGTACTGCGTACCAAGGGCATGACCGCCTGGCTCGTGGTGGTGCTGGCGCAGCGCCTGCCCGTGGCGATGTCGCCGCTCGCCCTGCTGCTGCTCGGTCGCGAGGTGACGGGATCGTACGCGATAGGCGCGGTCCTGGCCGGCCTGTTCGCGATGGCGGAGGCGGTGCTCGCGGGCTGGCTGGGACGGCGCTTCGACCGCCGCTCGCCCCGCGCGGAGATGCGGCTGGTACTGCAGGTCCAGGCGGCCGCATTCGTCGGCTTGGCGGTGGCCGCCTGGACGCTGACAGGGACGACCCTGATCGTCACCCTGATCGTCTTCACGGCGGTCGCCGGAGGCGCGGCCGCGGGCGCACACGGCGGATTGCGGGCCCTGCTGGTCAAGATCGTTCCGGAACGGGACCAGCAGGCCGCACTCAGCCTCGAATCCTCCCTGACCACGCTGTTGTGGGCGGTGAGCCCGGCCGCGGTCGGCGCGCTGGCCGTCACGACAGGATCGCTCATGTCCGCCCTCGTCATGGCCGCACTCGCCGCAATCGGCGCGATGTCCGCCGGCGCCCTGCCCGAACCCGCGGTCGCGGCGTCGCACGGCAGCGCCGATCGGGGCATCTGGCGTCGTGGATGGCCCGCGATGGCACAGGAGGGCGCCGTCATGATGGTCGTCGGCGCCGCGTACACCACGCTGCCCGCCCTGCTCGGCGACGCCACGGTCGCGGGCCTCGTCCTGGCCGGATTCGCGGCGGCGGGGATCGTCGGCGGTCTGGTCTACGGCGGACGTCGATGGCCCGGCCGCTACCGCAGCCAGAGCGTCGCGCTGATCGTCGTCCTGAGCCTGGCCGCGGTGACCGCGTCCTGGACGCTGACGAGCCCGTTGCTGCTGGTCATCGGCTTCCTCGCCACGCCGGCCTTGGCCGCCCGGGCATCCGGGCTGCAGGTCCTGCTGCCCGAGCGGGAGTGGGCGGCGGGATTCTCCGGGCTGTACGCGGCGGGCGGGCTCGGCTTCGCGGCGGCTGGATTCCTCGCCGCGCCGCTCCTGGACGGCTCCACGCCGTGGATCGGACTGGCGGGCCCTGCGGCGCTGGCCGCGATCGTCACCCTGGTCAGCGGGAGAGCCGAGGCGAAGGCGCCGCTGCCCGGCCTTGTCGCCCCTGCTCTCCGGTGAGAACAGCGCAGGCCAGGACCGTGACCGCGGCCCTGGCCCGCGCCGAGGCAGGCGCAGGCGGACAGGGCGGCGGGTGAGACCGGGGGTGCGGTGCCGGTGACCGCGGCCGGCTCCGCCCCCGCCCCAGGCATCGGCCAATGGCCTGAACTGCAGGCGATGACAGACTTCTTCGTCGACTTCGAGGAACGCGGTCAGTACTACGACTGGCAGGCCGCCATGCTCGCGGTCATCGACCAGACCACAGGGGCAAGACTGACCAGCGAGTGGCTGGCACAACCACACCCGTACACAACCGTCCGCATGCCCGACGCGGCACACTGAACCCCTGAGCGCTCGGCTGGGAAACGATCTCAGGCATCTTGGGAAGCGATCTTTGTCAGGGCGTCATCGTCGCTGCTCAACCACACTCGTGAACGCCCCACCCAGGGCCGTTCTTGAGACGGCTGGACTGAAGTTGACGGGATCCCGTCTGATCATCGCGATCAGGCGGGATCCCGTCGTTTCCGGGTCGGTGAGGTCGCGGGCGGACAGCGTGGCAGGCGGTGGCGTCAGCGGAAGGCAGCGACGTTGCGCTTGGCCCAGTCGGCGAAGGTGCCGGGGGCGCGGCCGAGGATCTTCTCGACATCGGGGCTGACGGTCTGTTCGCGGAGGGTTGGGGTGCCGAGAATGTCCAGGGTGGTGTCGGCCACCGGGGCAGGCATGAAGGTGAGCATCTGGGCGCGGGCCTCCTCTCGGGTCTGGTCGATGAAGGTGACGGGCTCGCCGATGGCCTCACCGAGGGCGGCTGCGCGCTGGCGTGGGGTGGTCAGCATGGGGCCGGTCAGTTCGTAGATCGCTTTCGCGTGGCCCTGCTGAGTCAGGACGGCGGCGGCCACGGCGGCGATGTCATCGGGATCGATCACCGGGAGTCCTACTTCGCCGAAGGGCGCGGCGGTCGTGCGATTCGCCTTGATGGACGGCGCCCAGGCGTAGGCGTTGGAGGCGAAGCCGCCGGGACGCAGGATGGTCCACTCGGCACCGGAGTCCATGACCGCCTGCTCGAAGGCAGCGCTGACCTGGCCGTGGGACACGGAGTCCGGGCGGGTGGCCACCCCCTGCGAAGAGAGCAGGACGATCTTGCCCGCGGCGGCGAGCGGGGCGACGACTCGAGCGGGGTCGCCAGTCATCGCCAGGTCTCCGCCGACCAGCAGGAAGACCGCGTCCGCCGCGGAGGGGAAGTCGGCGAACGGCTGTGCGAGGTCGGCGGCGATCACGCGTACGCCGGATGGCACATCGGTCTGGGCGATGCGGCGGGAGACGGCGGCCACCTCGTGGCCCTGCTCGGCGAGGATGCGGACCAGCGTGCGGCCGATGTTTCCGGTGGCGCCCGTAACAACGATCATCAGACGTTCCTTCTTAGTTAGTTGGCTGACTGAAAAGGAACGTAGCACAGAATTGCGACATATAGTTAGTCAGGTGACTGACTCTCAGGGATCCACCCGGAGCCGTACGGCTGGCGCCAAGCGGCAGCGGCTCATGCGGGCCGCCGCCGAAGTCGTACACCGGCAGGGAGCCGAGCGCACCACCATCGCCGACATCGCGCGCGTGGCAGATGTCCCCGTGGGCAACGTTTACTACTACTTCAAGACCAAGGACGAGCTCGTCGCCGCCGCGCTGTCGGAGCACGCGCGGCAACTGGAGCTGCTCACCGACCACCTGGACCGGCTCCCCGACTCCCGCGAGCGCCTCAAGGGCTTGATCGAGGCATGGGTGGGCCAGCGCGACCTCGCCGCCCGGTACGGCTGCCCGACCGGCACGCTCGCCGTCGAGCTGGACAAACGCGATGAGGGTGGCTTGGATGTCGAGGCGGGCAGGGTCATCCGGCTGCTGCTCACCTGGGTGGAACACCAGTTCCGCGAGCTGGGCCAGCCGGAACCCGACGGCCTGGCGCTAACGCTGGTGAGCGCCTATCAGGGCATGTCCCTGATGGCCAACGCCCTGCGGGACCCGGCTGTCATGGACCGAGAGGGCGCCCGCCTGCTCGCCTGGCTCGACTCCTTGGAAGCCGCCTGAGGCTGCCGCGCCGTACCTCTCACTCAACAGCTACGGCGGAGCGGCGCGCTCAGCCCATGGCCGGCGTCGCGTCCGTAACCGTGACAGGCTCCGCGAATCGCGGACGGCAACAACGGGAAACGATCACGTCGGGTTCGGGAAGCGATCTTCCAAGGCCAGCATTTCCGCAGATCACACCCTCTCGTGAACGCCCCGTAGGGGTGAAAGACACGGCTCATCCGCTGGGAAGTGAAAGATCATCTGAAAGGCCACTTGATCCCGTCTGATGTCGCGGAAGGATGGTGGTTGCCGACAAAGGAGATGGCTATGAGCAGCGTGACGGCCGATGATTATCGCTGGCTGGAGGAGTTCGACTACCGCTTCGACTCCGGCTTCTGCTTCACCTTCGCCAAGGCGCTTGATCCGGAGGACGTGCTGCGCCGCCTGCGGGCCGTGGACGACCCCGACTACATCGGCCCGGGCGGCATTGAGGTGGGCACTGCACCGGGGGGATCCGTCGTGATCGAATGGGGTGGCTACGCGGGCATCATGCGAGACGTGGTTCGCGATCTGTCGGTCGGTGCGGTCATCGCCAGCGTCATGCGCAACGTCAACTGGACGGCCACCTTCCTCTACGCCGTCGACGGCCTGGTGCGCGCCAGGTTCGATCCCATGTACCGCGGCTACAGCCCCGCCCGCCACCCGGACGACCAACTTCTCGACCGCGAATACCTCAACATGATCCCCGGCTACCAGGATCCCGGCGACGGGTTCATCGACCGCCACCTCCAGGCCGCACTCGCCCTCGCCGAGCACCGTACTGGCGTCCGTCTGGAACGTCGGCACCTGCAATCGATGCCCTCATACACGTCCATCGCGCACTACTACTCGCTTGAGCACGGTGGCGCGCCAGAACTTGCCTGACATCACCCTCTGGCCCTATCGCGTCCGAGCCGTGCAGAGCTGCCTTGGCGGAGGCCGGGAAACGATCACTCTCTTGGCGGGAAGCGATCAACGTAGTGCTCCCTCCGCTGCAGGTGGAGCTCATTCGTGAACACCCCGGCGACAGACCGGCAACGTCGGCTGACATGTGACATGGCGCCCCCGATCTCGCAGGCGATGGCTCCTGCCGCTCTCCGAGCGTTCTCACCTATTCGCCGGCTCCCGGCGGAGAGGCGGGGCTGAGAGGGTACACATTGCCGTCGTCATGCGCGTAGATGAGGCCACCGACGACGGGGCCGATCGCCGGTTCGCCGGTGTTCACTCGCCACCTGGGTGTGCCCGTCACACCGTCCAGGGCGTGAACGGCGTCGTCGGTTCCCGCGTACACGATGCCCGCGTGAGCGATCGGGCCGGAGACGACGTCGCTTCCCAGCGGTGTGCTCCACCGTTGCGCGCCCGAGGCGGTGTCCAGGGCGTGGACGCCGCCGGGTCCGGCCAGGTAGAGGAGGTTTCCGGAGACGGTCACGCGGGTGGCCGAGTCGGTGCCGCCGGCTGGGAAGGTCCACCGCTCCTTGCCGGTACGGGCGTCGAGCGCGTGCAGGGTGCCCGCCGAGTCTCTGGCATAGAGGGCGGTGCCGATGAGTTCTGGTGCGGAATCGAGGCCGTGGCCGATCGGGGCGCTCCAGCGTTCCGCGCCAAAGGCGGCGTCCAGCGCTCGGACCCGGCTGCCGGTGCCGACGTAGACGACCTTCCCCGCCGCGGTCACGGCCGCGTCGCTGCGCGCGCTCCACCGACGGTGGCCGGTGGCGGCGTCCAGCGCGGACACGGTGCTGTCTCCCTCGTGGACGTAGACGGCACCGCCATCGATCGCGAGGTGGCCGCAGCCGCGCTCGCCGGTACGCCACAACCGCCGTCCGGAGGCCGCGTCCAGCGCGACGGCCCTCCCACCGGTGCAGAAGACGGCGAGTCCCTCCGCCACGGTCAAGTCCTCGATCTCATGGAGCACGTACTGGTCCCACTGCCATTTCGCAACGCCCGTGCGGGCGTCCAAGACGTGGAGGCGGCCTGTGTCGGAGACGTACACCTGGCCATCGACGACCTGAAGCAGCTCACCGATCGTGCGGGCCCAGCGCGGCCGGCCGGAGGCGGCGTCCAGGGCGTAGACCCGGTCGCCGCCGGAGACGTAGACGATGCCGTCCGTCACCATGGGCGCGTCCCGCAACCCGCCGTCGGTGGGGAAGCTCCAGTGCACCTGGGGAAGGGGAACGGGCGTGGGCCGGGGCAGCCCGTGGCGGGCCAGCAACTTATCGCGTAGCACCGGAGCCAGGAGCCTGAGCGCAGGACGGGAGACGGAGGCCAGCCGGACGATCACGGGCCCCACGCCGATGACGGCCTCTGGCGCGGTTCCGGTGCCCGAGGGGACGGTCCAGAAATAGTCCAGCAGGTAAGGATCCTCCGTCACCGGGTCATAGGCGTAGCCCTGCTTGATCCTGGTGGTCTCCGCGGCGAACATCCGCCGCGCGGCGGCGTCGGAGTGTGCCACCCAGTCCACCGAGACGGAGATGACGGGGGCGTCGTCCGCGGGCGGGATCCAGTCGCACTGGACGGGCTTGGGCAGCGGCCACCCGAGCAGAGAGCCCATTGCCGGTCTGGGCACGTAGCCGTCCGCCTGGGAGCGCAGGTCGGCGGCGGACAGCAGGCCGCACGCGTCCGGCCAGGCGTCGCGCGCGACGCCGCCGAACAGCTCACGCCCCGTCGCGGCCCCGTACGTCAGGGCGTAGGCGGTGACGTGCCCGCCGGACTGCACGAACGCCAGGTCCTCTGCCGTCCCCACAAGGGAGGCTTGCCCGCTGGGCGCGTCGAGTGGCAGCGCTCGCAGGCGTCCCGTGACAGGGTCGAGAGAGGTCAGGAACATCGGCAGCGGCCACCTGGCCAACTCGCTCACGATCACTTCCACGCCGTCGCCGCGCTCGGCGGGGAGACCGCCGACGTACATCGGCTCGATCCACCGGCCGCCCCGTACCGGGCCGGCGGAGGTCAGCGACTCCTCGAGGGTGGACAGCCGTCGGCCGTCCGGCGCGTGGAACGCGGCGTAGTCGCCGACGGTGACCTCGACGTACCCGTCGCCGCTGACGGTGAGATCGAGCCGGGGCCAATCGTCGGCCTCCTCCGGGTCTGGGAAGGTGAACGAGTGCGGGGGCGAGGGCAGTGTACGTGTCCAGGCAAGCCGCAGCGTGGCCGGATCCACGGACGCGAGTCGGACCCGATTGCCCGCGCAGTGGTCGAGCAGCAGCACCGAGCGGGAGCCCGCCCCGGCGACCAGGTCACAGTGCCGCTCGTACACCGTGCTCGCCAGGGTACTGCCCGAGCGCAGGTCCAGGGACAGGAGGGTGAGGGGTTCGGATCGCCGCTCGGCGAGCACGACGCCGCGCTCGGTCACCATGATCCGCGGCCCGTTGTAGGAGTCGGCGCCGGACTCGTCCCGCTCGCCGGCGAAGGTGACAGCGTGTTGCCACAAGGCCGCGCCCGTAGGCACGTCGTACGCCCGGAGCAACTGGCCAGCGCCTTTCTGGCTCGTGGTGAGCACCACGACCGTGCCGGCGGCCACCCACACCCCGTCCACGGTCGCGCCGGAGGTCGTGAAGGTCCGGATCAGCGCACCAGTGCGGGCGTCGTGGATGCGTACCGTGCTCTCACCGGCGGCCATGGCCAGCGCCTGCGCGGACGCGCCGTAGAGCGGGATCTTGTAGTCTCGGTACTCGGCATCGGCCTCGGCATCCGCCGGCGCCGACCATGTTGCGCGCCACTGGACGGGCACAGGGCCGCTACCGGGGGCGTCGGCGGACGGCGTCACCAGCAGCAGCACCGCTGTCAGCAGGGCGGCGGCGGCCCGCGCGATCAGCATGTCGTCACGGCCGTGCAGGCCCGATCGGTGGAGGTCGGCACCCAGCCGACGGTCTCTACCAGCTTGTAGGCGCTGCGGTAGGAGTCGGCGTGGCCCGTCAGCCGGAACGGTACGCCTCCCGGCCCGTTGATCACGACCTGCTCGGACCGGTCCCCGGCCAGCACCGTGGCCACGAGATCGAACTCGTAGTAGGCCGACTTGCCGATGACCGACAGGCTGAGCGTGACCCTTTCGCCCCGCTTCAGATCGATCTGCTTTTTCGTGAAGTACGCGGTGTCCGGCTTCTTCTTCGTGGTGAAGCGGATCGGTCGCCGATCGAGGTCGGCGACGAGCTCGATCGTGCCGGCCTCCCCGGCGGTGCCCTGATACAGGTAGGCGCCGTCAGCGGGCGGCGCGCGCAGGTGCACCCGCGGCCTGACGTTGATGATGCGTAAGCTGCTGCGGTTGCCCGTCAGGACGACGGTGATGTTCGCGTCCCCGATCGTGGCGACGTGGTGGCGGGCCAGCATGTCCGCCATCTCAGCGTCGCCCACCGCCCTGCCCAGCAGCGTCGCGCGGTCCCGAGGGTTGGTCACCGGCTCCCTCAGTACGAGCGGACGCTCGTCCTGCTCCACGTCCACGTGGCCGATCGTCAACGGCGGCGCGCCGCCGAGGCTGTCGACCGCGTCGGTCCCGCCGGTCGTGTACCAGGCGGTGAACACCACGCCGATCGCCGCGATGAGCACGGCGCTGACGATCCCCGCCAGCCACGTACGCGCGGCTTTCCAGCCACCGCCTGAGGCATCTTCCTGCGGCGGGTCGCCGCCCTTCTTCGCCGTGCCCTTCGTCCGTGCCTTACCCCGGCGTTTTCTGGCCATGGCAGTCTTCCCGGTGGGCGTGGATGCGCGGGTTCCGTAATCAGTATGCCCGCTCGGCGCTCACCGATCACCACAAAACGGACCCGCCACCTCATCAGTAGAGGCGGTCACGCGTCGGCCGGGAATCCGCGTGGTCTGCCCTGGCCGGGGGAGCAAGTGCGAAATTCCCTCCGGCCAGCGCTCCAGCACCCGGCGCTGCTGAGCGTGGATGTCGGCCTCGAGTTCCTCATTCATAGGGACAGCGGCCTCGCGTTCCATCTTGGTGTTGCGGTAGCGCAGGTAGGGGGCGCCGTGGCCGTCGTGGAGCAGGCAGTCGAAGGCAAGGTAGGAGGCGGAGGAGATCCGCAGGCCCATGGTGTACCGCCGTGCGGACGAGGCCTCGGCGTACGCGGTCCAAGTCGCGACCGAACTCGGTCTGCACTGCTACGACCCTCAACTGGACCGCCTGCGGATCTCGTAACCACTGCCACGCCAACCACATCGAGGCGGACGCTTCATCCGGCCTGGGAACTCGTGCCGCAGCCGGCCCCCCTCCGGATCGTCGAGCAGGGCTACTTGCACCGCTCGGAAGGTGCCGTCCGGGGGGACGGGTCGCAGGGTCATGCGCCCAGGCCGTTGAGCAGGGTGTCGATGATGCGTGTGGTCATGAGGTCGATGTCGGGCTCGGTCGTGCCGCCGCCCTGGGTCACCTCGTGGATGAGGGCGTAGTAGCAGCGGCGCGCCCATTCGATGTCGGTATCGGCCCGGAGGACCCCTTCTGACTGCGCTCGTTGGAGGAGCCGGTTGCATGTGGCCAGTACTTCGGCGTGGACGCGAGCGACCTCGGGGTCGGGTGAGATGGCGGCACGGTTCATCGCATACCCCCATCCGATCTTGACCCGCAGCACGTTGGCGGTTACTCGGTGCAGGACGATCAGCGGGGGCGCGGTGTCGGAGACGGCGCTGTCCACGGCTTCGGCGAATTGTTCGGCGGCCCAGGCTGTCAGCGCGTCCACAAGGATGGCACGCGAGGCGAAGCGACGGTGCACGGTCGTGCGGGCCACGCCGGCAGTTTCGGCGATCTGTTCCAGCGTGGCCGCCGGGTCCGCGCTCAGGGCGCGTTCCGCGCCCACGAGGATCGCGCGGACGGTCCGCTCGGCATCCGCCCGAAGAGGTCTTGCTTGCATCTTGAAAATATTACATGGGAGTAACGCCTTGCCGCTTACTTGCATCATGGATGATGCGAGTTGTAGTGTTGCCGCATCATCAATGATGCATCGAAGGGGTGAAGCCGCATGGACCTGCAGATGCACGGCAAGACCGCTGTGGTGACCGGGGCAAGCAAGGGAATTGGGCTGGCGACCGTGAAGGCGCTGGTGAGCGAGGGGATGCGGGTGGTCGCCGCAGCGCGCACCATTACGCCGGAGCTGGAGCAGACCGGGGCGATCGCTGTGCCGGTGGACCTGGCGGCAGCGGAGGGGCCGCAAAGCTTGATCGATGCCGCGCTGGCCGCGCTGGGCGAGATCGATCTGCTCGTCAACAACGTCGGTGGGGGTGACGGTGGGGCGGTGGGTGGATTCCTCTCCTTCGACGACGCCGTTTGGCAGGAGATTTACGAACTCAACCTCTTCGCGGCCGTGCGGGCGACGCGGGCCGCGCTGCCCAGCCTGCTGCGGCGAGGCGGTGTCATCGTCAACGTTTCATCCAACGGGGCACGGATGCCACATGCCGGGCCTGTGCCGTACACGACCGCGAAAGCTGCGCTGACCGCCCTCGGCAAGGCGCTGGCCGAGGAGTTCGGGCCGCACGGCGTGCGTGTCAACACCGTGTCACCCGGCCCGGTCCGCACCGCCATGTGGGAGGCCCCTGATGGGTACGGCGCCGAACTCGCCGCCTCCATGGGCATGGAGCGGGAGCAACTCGTGGCCGGGCTGCCGGCGGCCATGGGGATGACCACGGGCAGGCTCGCGGAACCTGCGGAGGTCGCGGCACTCATTACCTACCTTGCCTCGCCGCTCGCAAGCAGCACCTCCGGGGCCGACCACATCATGGACGGCGGCGCGATCAAGACGGTGTGAAACCGGATGAATGGGGCCAATGCTCCGCCGACGTGCCGCCACATGGTTCTGAGGTTTTCGACGACGAGGCCGCTCGGGGCGACGGAGTGCCGGCCGGGAAGCGATCACGTCCGAGCTGGGAAACGATCAACGAGCTCTGCTCGTGATCGCAGGTCACGAGCACTCGTGAACACCCCACCCAGGGCCGTTCTTGAAACGGCCGGACTGTAGTTGGCGGGATCTCGTCTGATCGTCGAGATCGGGCGGGATCTTGTCGTGTCAGGGGTTTCCGAATCGGGTTTGTCCTGGTTTGGGGGCTGCGGAGCAGGTGTCCGGGAAGGTCTGGGTGGTGGCCTGCTCCGGTCCGTGAGTGGCGAATGGTCGAGGCGCGCGTGCTTCAGGCGGCATCCCCGACGCCCCGCAGGCTAGATGTTCTCGTGAACGCCCCTGGAAGTGCAGGGCCGACATGGCCCGCCGCTGCGTTCGTCGGCTGCCCGGCCGTCAGTTCCTTGCTGTTCCAGGCGACTTTCGTCATACCTGAGGGTTACTTGAGGGCGCGGTCGACGAGGGTGTCGAGGACGACGATCGTCCGTGTGCCGGTGACGCCCTCCACCTGGAAGACGCGGCGGAGCACGTCCTGGAGGTCGCGTGTGCCGCCTGTACGGACCTTCAGCAGTACCGACGCGGGCCCCGCTATGACGTGCGCCTCCTCGACCTCCGGGATCGCCGCCAGCGCGGCCCCGCTGTCGCCCATCCATGACTCCCCGTCCACCAGCACGTACGCCGTCACTCCGCGCCCGAGCGCCGCCTGGTCCACCTCGACCGTGGTGCGCCTGATCACCCCGCGCTCACGTAGCTTGCGCACCCGCTCGTGCGCCGCCCCGCTGGACAGCCCCACCGCCTTGCCGAGCACGGCGTACGACCGCGTCGCGTCGTCCTGGAGCAGGCTGATCAACATCCTGTCGATTTCATCCACTGTAGGATGATATCTCACTATATCTGCGGATCGCCGAACCTTGTATGGTGGTCAGTATGATGGACACGATTCCCACGGAGTTCGAGGTGCTGGACGAGCGGTTCGCCGTGATCAGCGGAGACGATCGCGTCGAGGTCCTCCACACCGGCACGCGCTGGGCGGAAGGCCCGGTCTACTTCCCCGCAGGTCGCTTCCTGGTCTGGAGCGACATTCCCAACGAGCGGATGTTGCGCTGGGACGAGATGACGGGCGCCGTGGGCCCGTTCCGTCAGCCGTCCGGCTACACCAACGGCAACACGATCGACCGCGAGGGCCGGCTGATCTCCTGCGAGCAGGGCAACCGCCGCGTCACCCGCACCGAGCACGACGGCTCGATCACGGTGATCGCCGATCGCTGGCAGGGCAGGCGGCTCAACAGCCCCAACGACGTGGTCGTCCGCTCCGACGGGTCGATCTGGTTCACCGACCCGCCCTACGGGATCATCAGCAACTACGAAGGCGTGGCCGCCGAGCAGGAGATCGACGGCTGCCACGTCTACCGCGCCGACCCGGTCACGGGGGAGGTGCGCATCGTGGCCGACGACTTCGTCCGTCCCAACGGCCTGGCCTTCTCCCTGGACGAGCGGCTGCTCTACGTCGCCGACACCAGGGCCAGGCACATCCGCGTGTTCGAGGTGGGCGAGGACGGCGCCCTCGGGGCCGGCCGGGTGTTCGCCGAGGGCGGCGAGCAGGACAAATTCGACGGCCTGCGGCTCGACGAGACCGGGCGCGTCTGGGCCGCGGCCGGTCGGGCGGTGCTCTGCCACGACCCCGACGGCACGCTGATCGGCCGGCTCAGGCTGCCCGAGTACACGGCGAACCTGGTCTTCGGCGGGCTCAAGCGCAACCGCCTGTTCATCGCGGCCTCCTCCTCGCTCTACTCCCTGATGACCAATGTGACGGGCGCGCGCCCGGTGTGGGCCGTACGCTGAGGCACGTTCACTCCCGGGCATTGCGGCATTAGGACTCGCGGGGCGCGATCAGCCGGGTGAGTCGCTCCGGCGGGGTGTGGATGGTCTGGTCGTCCAGGCCGGCGGTGGCCTGGGCCGGCGGCTTTGGCGCGGGCGGGCCAGGTGAACGGGCCAGGTGAAGTGATCGGCGGCCTGGTCGGTGTAGGCACGGTCAACGGCGAGGACGCCGGTGGGCAGGCCAAGTGGAGCGTACCCCTGCAGAGTGGTGATCGTGTTCGCGTCGATGCGCTTGTGGAGGGTGTCGATGACCAGGCCGAGCGCCGGGTGAGGGGTGCGACCGCAAACAGTCATAGAGAGCATGCACCAGATGGCCGTGGGGCACCGGTGAAGACAGATGCGCGAACCTCAGCGTGCGAAGTGGCAAGCTCAACCGGCTGCTGCGGCGAAATCGCCACACCCGTCCTGAGGATTTCGCCTCACCCGGCTCCGGCGCCGTGCGCACCCTATGGCCGCCGATGCGATCAGCAGGCCAGCGCGGGAGGCCGCCCGCCCCGCCCCTCATACAGGTGTGCGACGGAGGCTGCATACGGCAGCGGGCCGCGCACCTGCTCTGGTGTCAGCCGGATGCCAGTACAACGTTCGGCCAGCGCCAGCGCCGCCTCGACGAATTGCTCACCAGGCTCTTGCCATTCCTCATCCTCATCGAACTCATCGGCCAGCCCAAGGTCTTCCAGATCCGGCAGGAGTCGATCCGGTTCAGCACCCCAGCGCGGCTCATCGGGGAACATCGGGTCGAGACCAGTGATCACCTTGCCATCGGCAGCGTAGATGAACCTGGCGTGCTGATCGATGTTGTTGTGAACGCTGGCCAGCACAGTGCCCGCCGACAGGGGGCGAACCGCGTCACGCATGATCCCCATGTAGCCTGCAGGCTCGACGATGACCGAGCCGCCTTCGGCAGGGCCCACCTCGATGTAGCCCTCTGCCTGCAAGGGCTCGTCCGGGTTGACCGCGAGGCGTTGCAGTACCTCCGCGGGCTGCAGCCCGGCAACAAGGGTGAAGCAGAACCCTGAGATGCCGAGGCTGCTTTGAAAATCCTCCCACCACAGGAAATCCTGTGCTGTGGCACGTGTCACAGATGGCCCCCGCTCGATCGGTGATGGGCTGTGTTCGACGCTGAGGACGCCACGCTACCGGCGAACACCGACGTTCCTGCTCGATGTTGCGCCGCGCGGCCACTCATGAGGTTTGGACTGCCGGCACAGCCCAGCCGGCACCACGCGATGCCGCAGGCCGACCCAATTCGTGAACACCCCACTCAGGCCAAAGGCCACTTCCCATGATCGGAAGTGGCCTTTCGTGCCGTACAGCAGTGCCTTGCGGGTGGGGGTGGCGGATGGGGATGGAAGGGGCGTGCCTCATCGACGGACCACGGCTTGACCCTTCCCGCGCCGAGGCTTGGCCGGGCGGATGCCTCGCCACCGGCCCCGCGTACCTCTGGGCGGCCCCTACTCGCCTGCCACGCCGGCCAGGAGCTTCGCCGTGTCCTCCGGCGACTCCACCGGGAAGTGGTGGCTGCCCAGGTCGACGAGCACGATGTCGAGCCGGTCACCGTAGCGGTCGATCGCGTCCTGCGTGGTGAGGTCACGGATCGCGAACACGGTGATCGGCTGCTTCGTCTCGCGCAGCGCCGCGTCCATGTCCCAGCGCATCAGGCCCTCGATGGAACGCAGTCCGGCGGGCTGGCGCACGGCGGACATCTTCTCGAAGTACGCGTCCTTGAGAGCCGGGTCGGTCCCGGCCGGTGAGCCTCCCTCCACCAGGCCCCGTACCCCCGCGGCGAAGTCCTCCCTGAACACGCGCAGCATCGCCGCGGCCTGCTCCTCGCTCATCGCCGGGAACAGGGACAGATAGTGCAAGGCGTCGAGCGCGACCACGTGCGAGACCCTGTCGGGCAGCAGCCGGCCCACCTCGACGGCGACCGCCCCGCCGAGGGAATGCCCGGCCACGACCACCGTGTCCACCGACTCGGCCTCCAGCACCGCGGCCACGTCACGGGCGAACTCCTCGATCGTCCATACCTCCCGCGCCGACCGCGACTCGCCATGCTCGGCGAGGTCGATCGCCAGGACGCGGTGGTCGTCGGGCAGATGGTCGGTCACCACGTCGAAGTCGCCGCGGTGGCACGCCCAGCCATGGATGAGAGCCAGAGTCGGTCCTGCCGCCGGGCCGCTGGCCGTGTAGCGGATCGTCGTGCCGCCGGGGCGCTGGACTTCCCGGTTCTGCCTGATCCTGCGCGTAGTTGTCATGTTCGTCCTCATTTCGAAATTTATAGGGATGTCTTCGTCGGAGCTCAGTCGCAGGGGACCGTGGCCATGCGCGACTGGAGCCGTAGCTGGTTCAGCCGCAGGATGAAGGCGGAGAAGGTGATCAGCGCGATCGCCAGCGCGTAGATCATGGTGGCGGACCTCAACCCCAGGGCGGTGACGGCGATGCCGCCGAGGATGGCGGGCACGCTGTTGCCCAGATAGTTGATGACGTTCGCCAGGGCGAAGACCGCGCCGCGTTCGTGTGGTCTGGCGATCCTGGCGAAGGTGCCGAACGTGGCCAGTACCGACGCGCCGAAACCGATGCCCGCGACGACGGTGCCGGCCGCGGCGAGCCAGGCGATCTCGTTCGCCACCCCGGCGAGCGAGATCAAAGTGCCGAGCCCGAGCATCGCCGCGCCGGGGGCCAACAGCGAGGACGCCGGACGGGAGCGGAGCAGGGCGACCGCGAACGCTCCGGTGCCCGCCAGCAACGTCACGACGACACCGCCGATGAGATGGCTGTGCAGCCCCAGCAGCTCCGCGGCGACCGACGGGCCGAGGGAGAGGTACATGCCGGCCAGCGCCCAGGTGGCGATCATCGCCGGCACCAGCGGGACGATGTCGGCGCGCAGGTGTGCGGGCATCGCCACCCGCGGGCGAAGGGAGGCCAGCGCTCCCGGCCGCCGCAGCGACGTCTCCGGCAGGACGGCGACGACCACCGCCGCCAGCACCATGCCTGCGAGCAGCAGCGCGTAGACCAGCCGGGTCGGCGCCGGACCGAACTCCACCAGCACACCACTGCCGACTGCGCCCAGAGCCAGCCCGGTCAAGGGCGCGACCGACGTGACCACGCCCGCCCGGACGCGGGCCTGCCGTGGTTCGAGATCGACCAGGGTGGCGCTCAGCGTGGTCGTCGCCGCCCCGGTCGCGATGCCCTGCAGTACCCGGGCGGCGGACAGCACCCACACGTCCTCCGCGACCAGGAACAACACGAGCGAGACCGCCTCCAGCCCGATCGCCGCGGCGAGCACCGGCTGGCGGCCGAGGTGATCCGACAGCGCTCCCACGACGAGCAACGAGGCCAGCAGGCCGAACACGTAGAGAGCGAAGACCACGGTCAGCACCCACGCGGTGAACCGCCACTGCTGCTGGTAGATCACGTAGATCGGGGACGGCGCACTGGAAGCGGCCAGGAAGAGCACCAGGATGGCGCCCACGGACGAGTAGGCGCCCCTCCACGGCCGGCGGTGCGGACCAGCGGCGGGCGGTGCGGTGCCAGAGGACGCGGTAGCGGAAGATTCAACAGACACTGGAGCCTCGCAGCGATCGTTGCGTTAGTGGTTGCGAACGTACCACAAAAGCAGCGATGACTGCGAATTAAAAGCAGCGATCGATGCAATAATAGAGACATGCCAGCTCAGAGCTCCCCGCCGCGCACCGACAGCCGGCCCGGAGGCCGCTCGGCCCGGGTCCGTGCAGCCGTCCACCAGGCGGTCAAGGAACTGCTCACCGACGAGGCCGGCGATGCGCTGACGATCCCGGTCATCGCCGCGCGCGCGGGTGTGCACGCCACGACCGTCTATCGCCGCTGGGGCTCCGTCGGCGAACTGCTCGCCGACGTCGCGACCAGCCGCTTCTCCGGCGATGTCGTGGTCCCCGACACCGGAAGCCTCCGCGAGGACCTGGAACGCTATGCGTACGACCTCGCCAAGGACCTCAGCGACCCGGACACTCTCGCGCTGGTACGCGCCATCGTCGGCACGGGCGGGGAAGGCGCCGGCGTGTGCCGCATGGAGCGCCAGCGACAGCTCGAAGCCATCATCGAACGGGAGCAGGGGCGGGGCAACCAGGTTCCGACCATCGAACGCGCCATAGAGGCCCTGCTCGCCCCCCTCTACTACCGGGCCGTCTTCACCGACCAGGCCCTTTCGCCCGAATGGGCACGTACCCTCGTGTCACACCTGCTACCGAGGTGACCGGATGCCGGGCGACACCCTGGAGGGCGTGCTGACCTGCGAGGACCTTCCTCCGCGCGAGCGGATCATGCGGCTTTTCGACCTGCCCGCGGCGGCGGACGCGGCCCCGGTGCGCGGGTGCCCGTTCATCGACGCGGCGGCGGAATTCCCCGACCGGCAGCATGGTCCACGCCTACGCCCGCGAGCGGAAACCGTGGATGGTACGGCAGGTCGCCGCGCTCGCCGGGCAACTGGTCACCCTCGCGGACGGGGCGGCCGGCCGCGCCATGGTGCTGGGCGCATCAGCATGCTGATCGCCGCGTACGCGCAGAGCACGGTGAGCCCGGCCCACCCCGGGAGGGGGAAGTATCCGGTAGAGGGGGCGTAGTGTCCCGTCACCTGCGGATACTCCACCAACGTCTGCTTCACCGCGAAGCCGGCGGCCGGGGTGAGGCGTAGCAGCCAGGCGGAGACCGTGTCGGGGAGCAGGGGGAATGCGGTGACGGCGAAGGGGAGGGCGATCAGCGAGACCGCGGCGAGGGGGGCTGACCAGCGGTGGTGCAGGCGTACGCCGAGTCCGTACGCGGTGACGGCGCAGAGGGCGAGAACCGTCGCGAGGCCGAGGATCACGCGGGCGCCGGTCGGCAGCGGTAGCGGGGGCAGCAGGATGCCGTTGGCCTTCAGGATCGCCATGCCTGCCGGGAGGGCGGTGCCGACCGCGATCAGGGCGGTGACGAAGGTGGCTCCCGCGACGACGAGGGCGCGGGTGAGGATCACTTGCCGGGATGCAGGCTCGCGGGATGTGCGGGTGCCATGGCGGGCCGCTACGACGACCAGGATGATCAGGGCGAGCGGGAGGCCGGGAAGTGTGTTCTCGACGGTACGTGCACCCTCCTCGGCCAGCGGGCCGATGTCGCCGGTGCCGCTGATCGTGATCACGCCGTCCTTCTCCACGGCTCCCGAGGCGTTGTGGTACTTCTCCCAGTCGGTGTGGTTCATGTCCCCGACCGAGTCGCCGGCCCATTTGCCGGTGGTACCGCCCGTGACGGTGACGTTGTCGAAGACGCCGGCGGCCTGGGTGAAGCGGACCTCCTCGATCGCGCCGCCGAGGCCGATCTCGCGGAGGGTGAGGTCGCCCGGGGAGGTGGCGAAGAGGCCGATCTGAACGGTGTCGGGCAGCCCGGCGAGTGTCGCGGTCGCGACGGTGTGCCACCGGCGGCCGTCGGCGGACTCGGATGCGGTGATCAGGTCGCCTGAGCGGGTCAGGCGCAGCCAGCGGGGGGACTGCGGCGAGACGCCTCCGGGGCCGCCGGCGACGTCGTGCCGGTAGTTGTGCTGGAAGCGGACGCCGTGGCTCCCGGTCATCATGAGTGCCGCGTACGGTGAGCCCTGCCGAGTGCCGTCCTTGATGATGATCCCGGCCTTCGCCCATGGCACCAGCCCTTGCACGATCTGATCGTGTTCGGGCGGGGGATAGGTGATCGTCCCGGTCATCGAGGTCATCCGGGCGGTGATGCCGCCCTCGCGGCCCAGGTCACGATGCAGGAACCAGAACCTGTCGCTGACGGTGGAGCCGTCGTCGGCGACGGGTACGGCGGGGCAGGGGCCCGGGCAGGACGAGTGGGTGTTGAGCGTGAACAGCAGGCCCGGCACGATGACGGTGAGGGCCGCGACCGCCAGGGCGATCAGGCGTCCCGGGCGGCGGAACGCGGTCCATTCCCGGCGGAGAAGGCAGAAGAGGCGGGGGAGTTCGGTGGCCGACATGCCGTCGGTTCTACGGATCGGTGCGTAACACGGCCCGAACCGGTGCTGTCACGCTGGTGTTAGGTTCCCCAGGGCATGCTGGGAGCGTGATCGGGCCGCGTGGTGGGACCGTGGGAGCACGGTTCACGATGTTGTACGCCGTTGTGTTCCTCCTGTCGGGCGTCGGCCTGCTGGGGCTGGCCTTCCTGCTCTCCGGCGGCGGCCTGAGTGACGTGGTCCCGGCCGGCGATCCCCCCGGCCAGGCCGGCGTCCCGGCCGTGCAGCAGCGCGTCCGGGAGTTGGAGGAGCAACTGGCCACGGTGCACGCGCAGCAGTCCCGCCAGCTGCTGGTCGGCTCGTCGCTGGCGCTGATCGTGATGGCGGTCGTCTCGCTGCTGCTCGGCCGGGTACTGGCCGCGCGGGTACTGCGGCCGCTGCGGCTCATCACGGCCGTCACGCGGCGCATCTCCGCCGACAGCCTGGGGCGGCGGCTGGCCGTCGCCGGTCCGGCGGACGAGGTGAAGGACCTCGCCGACACCATTGACGAGCTGCTGGGACGGCTGGAGGCGTCCTTCACCGCGCAGCGGCGCTTCGTCGCCAACGCGTCCCATGAGCTGCGTACGCCGCTGGCGACCATGCGCGCGTCGCTGGACGTCGCGGTCGCCAAGCCCGACCCGGCCGCCTCGACGGTGGCGCTCGCGGCCCGTCTGCGCCGCCAACTCGACCGGGTGGATCGTCTGCTCGACGGGTTCCTCGTGCTGGCCCGGGCGCAGCACGGCGCGCCGGCCGACGCCGCGCCGGTCGATCTGGGCGACCTCATCGAGGCCGCGCTGCGGGAGAGGTCCACGGACGTGCGGCGGAAGGGGTTGAGCGTGACGGTCGACGTGCCGCCGGGAACGGTGACCGTGGGCAGCCCGGCGCTGCTGGCGCGGCTGGTGGGCAACATCGTCGACAACGCCGTGACCCACAACGAGAGCGACGGATGGATCGAGATCTCCGGGCGGGCGAACGCGCAGGGCACGGCGCTGGTCGTCGAGACCGGCGGGGCCGTCCTGGACCAGCGGGAGGTCGATCGGCTGGCCCAGCCGTTCGAGCGGCTCGGCGGCGAACGTACCGGCTCCTCGGGGCTGGGCCTGTCGATCGTGGCGGCCGTGGCCGCCGCCCACGGGGGCCGGCTCGCCCTGCTCGCCCGGCCGGAAGGCGGGCTGCGCGTATCGGTCACCCTTCCGCGCACAAAGGCCACGAAGGTGGGGAAATGAGGATCCTGGTGGCGGAGGACGACGACGCCCTCGCCGAGGTCGTCGCCGAAGGGCTGCGCGACCAGGGGATGGCCGTTGACCTGGCGTACGACGGGCTCGCCGCCGCCGCCAAGCTGGACCTCACCGCGTACGACGTGGTGGTGCTGGACCGGGATCTGCCCCGCCTGCACGGCGACGCCCTGTGCCAGATGATCACCGGTCGGGCGGACCGGCCGATGGTGCTGATGCTGACCGCGGCCGGTGCGCCCGGCGACCGGGTCAGCGGGCTGACCCTGGGCGCGGACGACTACCTCGCCAAGCCGTTCCACTTTCCGGAACTGATCCTGCGCATCCGGGCACTGGCCCGCCGCAAACCGGACGCGCGGCCCCGCGTACTGCACGTGGCCGGGATCATGCTGGACCCGGTACGCCGTACCGCCGTACGCGACGGGCGGCAGCTCGACCTGTCGGTGAAGGAGTTCGCCGTACTCGACGCGCTGCTGCGGGCGAGCCCCGGCTTCCTGAGCGCCGAAAGCCTGCTTGAGCAGGTATGGGATGAGAACGCCGACACCTTCACCAACACCGTCACGGTCACGGTGGGCCGGCTGCGGCGCAAGCTCGGCGACCCGCCGGCCATCGCGACGGTGCGCGGAGTCGGGTACCGGATCGCCTGATCACCCCGCTGAGGGGCCGGGCGGCGAATCGAAGCTCGCGCCCATCCCGATACCGGCCCCGCCGTCCACCGGGATCACCGCGCCGGTCACGAACCTCAGCTGCGGTGACACGAGCGCACCGGCCAGGGCGGCGAACTCGCGGGGGTCCCCGATGCGTCCCATCGGCAGCGTGCTCCCCAGCCGGGCCTTGGAGAGTTCCGGTTGCCTCTCCAGCGTTCTGTCGATGAGCGGGGTGTCGAAGTACCCGGACATCAGGGTGTTGACGTTGATGTCGTGCGGCCCGACCTCCAGGGCGAGGGTCTGGGCGTAGCCGATCACGGCCGACCACACCGTCGCGGGCGCGGCCATGCCGACGGCCTGACGCCGGACGACGCCCGAGACGACGTTGAGGATGCCGCCGCCTTCGGCCGTCATGTGCGGCAGCGTCGCGCGCACGGACCTGGCCACGTAGAAGAAGTGGCGTTCGAACGCCTGTAGCCACACATCGTCGGTGAGCTGCGAGATCCGGCGGATCGGCGGCCCGCCGTCGTTGGTGACCAGGACGTGGACGGCCGGGCCGAACCGTTCCAGCGTCGCGGCCGTGACCTGGTCGATGTCGGCGGCGACCGAGCAGTCGGCGGCGAGCCCGAGGACCCGTTCCGCGCCGTACTCGCCGGCGAGTCGTGCCGCGGCGGCTGCGATCTTCTCCGCTCGCCGCGCGAAGATCGTGACGAGGGCGCCTTCACGCAGAAGGCGGTCGGCGATCGCGTACCCCAGGCCGTCGCTGCCGCCGCCGACGATGGCCACCTTCCCGGCCAGTCCCAGGTCCATCACTCGACTCCGATCGACGCGAGGAATGATTCGGCATTGCCGGAGAAGACGTCATCGAGGACATCTGGTGAAAAGCCCTGCTCACGCCATTCCCGCACCAGTCGCTCGTGGCCGAGCATCGGATAGTCGGCCCCGAAGAACACCCGCTTGCGGAGCCGCTTTCCGATCTCGCGCTTGAGTTCGCCGGGGAAATGGCGTGGAGACCAGCCGTGGAGTTCCATCCAGACGTTCGCCTTGTGGAGGGCGACCGCGATCATCTCCGACTGCCAGGGCCACGCCACCCGGGCCGCGATCACGTTCAGCTCGGGATGTCCGGCCGCGATGCGGTCGACGTACCGGGGATGGCAGCCCTCCAGCGTGATGCCCATGCCTCCACGGGTCCCGGCGCCGGTGGCCGACATGCCGACATGGACCAGAACCGGGCGGCCGGCCTCGGCGCACAGGTTCAGGCACGTCTCCCAGCCGGGCTGGTCCGGTGTGCCGGCCGGGGTGAACGAGTGAACCGTCAGCCCGACCAGCCCCGGGCCCTCGCTCAGGCAGCGCTCGAACTCCTTGACATGATCAGGCCGCGTGGGATCGATGCCGATCCAGTTGCCGAGCACGACGTCGGGATGCGCGCGAGCGAAGTCGAACGCGTAGTCATGCTGGTCCCGCAGCGCGCCGGCATCCATTTTGTAGGTGTACGCGAAGTCGAGCATCACCTTGGCGTTGGCCCGGCGAAAGCGGGCCGCCTGCTCTTCGTCACTGACGAAAGTCATGTCCCACTTGAAGTAATCCCGCAGGGCCGCTCGGTCCTCGGCACTCTCGTACGGGCTTCCCTTCCAGCCTCGCTCGGTGCCCCAGTGGGAATGGAAGTCGATCAGTCGGGGCGGCGCTGTGCTCAACGTTGAGTACCTTTCGAGAATGGTTGCCGGATCAGTGGACATTGCGCGGTGAGTCGCCCCAATAAGGTGCGCGTAGCGCTTTCTTGTCGACCTTTCCGACCGCCGTCTGGGGAAGCGAGTCCACGACCACGATCTCCTTGGGCACGTACATCGAGCCTTTGACCTGCTTCACGAAGGACTGCAGGGCGGGGACGTCGATCGCCCGCCCGGCGCGCCCGACCACGAACGCGGTGACCCGCTCGCCCCACCTCTGGTCGGGCACGCCGATGACGGCCGCCGAGCCGACCGAAGGGTGCCTGGTCAGAGCGGTCTCGACCTCGCTCGCGTAGATGTTGAAGCCCCCGGAGATGATCATGTCCTTCTTGCGGTCGATGATGTACAGGAGACCTTCGTCGTCCTGGCGGGCCATGTCTCCCGTGTGCAGCCAGCCGTCCTTGAGCGCCGCCGCCGTCTCCTCGGGGAGGTTCCTGTAGCCGAGCATGACCCCGCGGTTCCGCATGGCGATCTCGCCCACCTCGCCCAGGGGAACGTCATGGCCGTCGTCGTCGATCAGCCTGATGCGGTTCCCGAGCACGGGACGGCCGCAGGAGGCGAGCCGTTCCAGGTTCGCGGTCTCGTGCGCGGCCTTGGGCAGGACCGTCCCGATGCCGGTCGACTCCGTCTGTCCGTATATCTGGGCGAAGACCGGGCCGATACGCTCGCAAGCCTCGGCCAGCCGCACCGGAGACATCGGCCCGGTGGCGTACCAGATCACCTCAAGACTGGACAGGTCTCTCGTCTCCGGACGCTCATGGTCCAGCAGCGCGTAGATCATCGTCGGGAGCCCGCTGACGCAGTTGATGCGCTCGGCCTCGACGATGTCGAGGAACCGGCCGGGGTCGAAGCCCTGCTCGATCACGACGGTGCCGCCACGGAGCAACGTGGGGATGACGCCGAGCCCGGCGGCGTGGGTGAGCGGGGCCGAGGCCAGGTACCGCGGCAGGCGCGGCTGCTCGAAGTCGGCCATGTGCGCGTAGACCATCTGCACCATCGACCGATGCGGCTGCATCACGCCCTTGGGCCTCCCGGTCGTCCCGCCGGTGTACTGCAGCCATGCGACGTCCGTCTCGGTGGCCGGACCGGCGTCGAGAGGCCGGGCCCCGTGGGACTCGCCCTCGGGCAGGCCGCCCGCGGCCGGGATCACCATCAGGTGCCTGAGCGAGCCGACCTCGGCGAGGACCTGGCGTCCGTGCTCCTCCAGGGCCGCGGTCACCACCAGCACCGCGGCCTCCGCGTCGTCGCAGACGACGATGTGGTCCTCGACCGAGGCCAGGGCCTGAAGGCCGGTGAAGCGCCCGCCCAGGAGGTACGTCGCGGCCTGGACGATCCACGACTCGGGCATGTTCGGGCTGAGCATCGTGACACCCGCTCCGAGCCCCACCCCGCGGCGGGCCAGCGCGGTCATGTACTGCGCGACGAGACCTCGGACCTGAGCGTAGGTCAGTCGCCGATCACCGGCGACGAAGGCCTCGGACGAGCCGTGCCGGGTGAGGGCCGCCATGATCAGGTCGCCCAGCGTCACTCCGGAGGAGGCCGTTGTGGCAGTTGCCGGAGCGGAAGGTCGCTGCACGTTGACGGGCTGAGACATGCCTCAACGATGCGTGTTGCCCGACGGGCGTGCCACCGATGTTCCGCCAGTGATTACCGGTTACCCGCCACGTCGCGGGCCGCGTGCGCCATGGAGCGGTAGCGGCCGGGGGTCTGGCCGACGAGGTCGGTGAACGCTTCGATGAAGCTGCTCGGGTTCGCCCAGCCCAGTCGTATCGCCGTGTCGGTGACCGAGGTGCCTTCGCAGAGTTCGATCAGTGCGCGCTGGACGCGCAGCAGCGTGCGCCACTGATGGAAGCTCATCGAGAGCTCGCCGCTGAAGAGACGGCTGAGGGTGCGTTCGCTGGAGCCGGTCCTGTGGCCCAGCTCCGCCAGTGTCGCCGGGCTGGCCGGGTCGGCGTGCAGCAGGTCGGTGACCGCCTTGAGGCGGGTGTCGGCCGGCTCGGGGAGGCGCAGTGCCTCCTGCGGGGCGCGGGCCAGCTCGGTGACGACGACCTGGAGCAGCAGCCGGGCGCGCGGGCCGTCGGCCGGGTCCTGGTCGGTGACCAGCGCCAGGTACGCCTCGCGCAGCAGCGCGCTGGCCGCGAACACCGAGGGCTCGGCCGGCAACCGCTCGGCCAGTGCCGCCGGAATATGGAGTAACCGGACATCGGTCGCGCCGTACGAGCGACCGCTGTGCACCTGGAAAGGGGGCATCCAGGTGATGCGGTTCGCGGGCGCCACCCATGTGCCGACCTGGGTAACGGTGACCAGTGCTCCGGAGGCGGCGTACCTGAGCTGGCCGAAGTCGTGGAAGTGCGGGGCGATGTCCGCGCCGTGGGGCAGGGGCTCGCAGACCGAGGAGTCGTCGGTCCAGAACACCGGCTCCTGGACAGGTCCGGTCATGGGCACCCACCCTAACCCCCGACTGTGGCGGGTTGTCGGAGAATCCTGGCGCGATACCGGTGGTACGCCCGCGTTGCGGGCCTTCATCGTTGAGATATGTCCCAGCGGAGAGTCATGCGAGCCATAACCCAGTACACGTTCGGCGGCCCAGAGGTCCTCACCATCGTGGAGGTGCCCGAGCCCCGGGCCCTTCCGACCGAAGTCCTCGTCCGGGTAAAGGCGATCGGGCTGAACCCCCTGGAACCGCGCCTGCGCGCCGGTGAGTTCCCGCTGCTCGGCCCGCCGCCCTTCGTCCTCGGCTGGGACATCAGCGGCGTGGTCGAGGCGGTGCCGCAGACGTGGCGGTTCAGGCCCGGCGACGAGGTGTTCGGGATGCCGCTGTTCCCGCGGGCGGCCGGCGCGTACGCCGAGGTCGTGGCGGCCCCGGCACTGCACCTGGTGCGCAAGCCGGCGTCACTTTCGCACGTCGAGGCGGCGGCGCTGCCGATCGTCGGGCTGACCGCGTGGCAGGGCCTCGTCGACCTCGCCGGGGTGACCGAGGGCGACCGCGTCCTGGTCCACGGCGGTGGCGGCGGGGTCGGCCACGTCGCGATCCAGATCGCGAAATCGCTCGGCGCGTACGTGATCACGACCGCTAGCGGGAGCAAGCGGGAGTTCGTCGAGGGGCTTGGCGCCGACGAGGTCGTCGACTACACGACGGCCGACTTCACCGAGGTGGTCGGCGACATCGATGTGGTGCTCGACACGCTCGGCGGCAGTACCGCCGAGCGCTCGCTCAAGGTGCTCCGCCCGGGAGGACATCTCGTGACGGCGGTCGCCGATGAGGACACCGAACTCGCCGCCAGGTTCGAGGCGGCCGGCATGCGCTTCAGCGGCGTCGCGGTCGATCCCGATCCGGTCGCCCTGCGCCGCCTCGTCGAACTCGTCGAACAGGGCAGGCTCCGGGTCCATGTCCAGGAGACCTTCCCGTTCGAGCGCATCGCCGACGCGCACCGGCTGATCGAGCGCGGTCACCTCCAGGGCAAGATCGTCCTTACTCTCTGAGCGGTACGACGATGACGGCGACTCCCGGCATGTCCTGCACTTTGCTGATCACATGGGTCTCGGCTGCGCCGGGCTCCATGACGACGGTGAACGACTCGGCCATGTCCGCCATCTTGAGTTTCTGAAAAAGGTCCAAGTCATTGGATTCCTTGTAGTCCTCGCGGACTTTGGCGTAAGCGGTGGCCCGGTCCTGGAAGGTGACGCTTTCGACCCCTGGTAGATCACGCAGGGTTCGGTAGAGGTCCGCCTTCTGTTGTTCGGTGATCGCCGTGCCGCCGCCCGCCGGTCCGGTCGTCGTTCCTCCGCACGAGCCGAGCGGGTCATCCTGCCTGCAGAGAGCGATACTGATTCCCGGCCCTTCTGAACTCATCAGGGCGTACTGGCGTAGGGCCGACGCACTGATACTGCCTGCCGGTGGCGGGGCGGCGTTGGGCGCCAGGACGTACGCGGCCACGATGCCGGCGAGCGCGACCGGTGCGGCGGCGGCCAGGAGTCGCAGCCGGAAGGACAGAGCGCGCCGGCGGGGGGTGGCGAAGACGCGGGCGAGGTCGGCGTCGCGGCGGCGCTGGTAGGCGTCCTCAGTGTCGGGGCGCAGGGAGGTGATCAGGCTGTTGAGGTCGTTCATGACTGCTCCAGGAACGTGGGCCGGGCGAGGTCGAGGGCATCGGTGAGGCGGCGCCGGGCGCGGTGCAGCCGTACGGTGAACGTGTGCGCCGAGCACCCCGCGATCCGCGCGGCCTGGGCCGGGGTGAGGCCGTACCAGCTCGCCAGGAGCAGGGCCTCGGCGTCGAGTTCGGACAGCTCCGCGAGTGCCGTCAGGGCCGTCTCCCGCTCGGCCACCTGCTCGGCCACGTCACCTGCGGGGGCGAGCTCGGCGAGCCGTGCGAGCAGGGTCTGCCTGCGTACGGTGGTGCGGCGCTGCGTACGTGCCAGATTGCGGGCCACGCCCAGCAGCCACGGCAGCGGCGGCTCGGGCAGGCGGTCGAGTTTCCGCCACGCGATCACGAACGTCTCGCTGGCGATGTCCTCGGCCGCCTCCTGGTCGGCACGCAGCAGCGCGTAGCCGAGCACGCTGCGGTAGTGCTCCTCGTACAGCGCGGTCAGTCGCGCTTGGGAATCATCCACGTCTGGTAATGACCTCAGCGGCCCCTCGATCACCGCTGCCGGTTGGAAATCATGACTAGTACCCGCTCTTCGCCAGGTCCCAGAACGATCTGTGGCGACTGGCGCCCGGCAGCCAGGGCGCGAGGAACCATGCCTCCCATTCACCGTCAGGGGTCTTGATGTGCGGGTTGAGGAGGAATTCGCCGTCGTCTCCGTAGCCGACCAGGAGGGTGTCGGGCACGTACTCCCCTCTCATGTGGATGCTGTCCTGCTCCGGCCCGTAGACGAAGTAGAGCTCGTCGGGCACCGCGTCGTCGGGTGACGACCATATGCCGGCGACGTCGGGCTCAAGGTCACGGAGCCAGCCGACCTTCGCGGCCGGTAGCAGGGTGTACCCGTGCCTCTCGTCGCCCCAGCCGTTGGCGAACAGGAGGAACTGCCGATAACTCGGCGGCAGCTCCATGCCCAGCCGGTCTTCGAGCCGGCGGACCTCCGGCTCGTCGGCCGGGGGGTGAAGGCCGTGAGGCAGATCCGGCGCGGGGGGCTCAGGCTCACGGGCGACCATGCCCTTCACGGAGAAGTGACCGGACCAGCCGTACTGGGTGCTCATGGCAGGCGACCGTATCCGTCAGGGCCGACATTCACATGAGGTCAGCAGTTGAAGGAGGTGGTGGTCTGGGGGCGGCCGGAGGTGGGGTCGAGGGGGATGGGGAAGGTGCGGCCGTCGGTGACGCGGATTTCGAGGGTGTTGGGGCCGGTCCATTTGACGGAGTCGAAGGCGTCCTCGGGGACGTCGTCGTTGAAGCAGCCGAGGTCCCATTCCCTGGTGAGCAGGCCGTTCTCGCGGCGGAGGCTGAGCCAGGTCACCATGTCCGGGCCGAGGCCCGCCATGGACTGCTGGAGGTGGATCCGGTACGGGCCCGGGCCCTTGATGTAGCCGGCATCCTCGGTGCCGCCGAAGGTCAGGAAGACCCATCCCACGAACAGCGCGGCCATCAGGCCGAGCCCCGCGAGGGCGCCGATCAGGACGCGTAGCCACATCCAGGGCAGTTCGACAGCGGCCGCCGCGAGCAGCACGCAGGCCAGCGCCCCGAGGGCGAACGGGTGCTCCAGGTATTGACTGACGAGCACGAGGTCGAAATCGTGGAAGTACATCACGGCGGCGAGGCCGGCCGTGCAGATGGAGGCGGCCAGTAACGCGAGTGAGCGGCGAGACATCGGCGGATCCCATCGTGAGGTGGCATCGAGAGCATGACAGCCACCGCCGTAGCGGGGCCGCCGGATGCACACGATCACGACGAAATCCGCACAACTACGAGCTGCGCGGGACGAGCAAGGCGAAGAGCCGGATCGCGACGTTGCCGTCCGGGAGCGGGGCGTCGGCGTGGGCGGCGATCGTTTCGCCGGTGGGCCACGGGGCGTTGTCCAGCAGGACCTCGTTGGTCTGCAGGAGGCCGTCGTGGTAGGCGACGAACAGGCGCAGGCCGTGGACTTTACGGGTCAGCGGCTCGGCGCGCAAGGCGTCGAGCAGGCGGTCGAGCAGCGGGGCGGCCGGGGGCACCTGCAAGTCGGTGAACAGGTTGATCTGGGGGCCCAGTACGACCTCGAACGGGCCGCCCGGGTGCTCGTACCGCTGCCGTTCGACCTGGCCGGGGGCCGCGCCGGGGCGGAGCAGGCCCTCGGCGATGGGGTGCAGTGCGCCCAGTTCGAACATGCGCACCGCGCGGCCGATCGCCTCGCGCCAGGTGGTGCCGTGCCCGGCGAAGCTCTCCACCAGCCAGGGCTGCGCCAGGGCCGGGTGCGAGACGGCGAAGTCGACCTGGGCCATCGCCAGGCCGTCCGGGGCGGGGTGGACGTACAGTTCGGCACTGACCCGCGTCTCACCGTCGAGCGGTACGCCGTGCGCCCGCAGAAGCTCGACGAACACCGCCCGCGGCGAGGGCACGCCGCCGTCGCCTTCCCCCACCGGTGACAGGTCGCCCGCCAGGCTGCTCTCGCCGAGCGTCAGGTCCGACAGCTCCGACCCGGCGTGCAGCGCGTTGTTGATCGCGTCGAACTCGGCGCCGCGCAGCGCGATCCGCTCGATCTCGGCACGTCCGGCCCGCTGCGCGCGGTCCAGGGCCGCCGTGAACACCGGTTCGGCCAGGAGTTTCACCCGCCCGCCGGGGGTGGTCAGCGTCTCCGGGTACAGGACGCCGGGCAGCAGCCGCCGGATGTACGCCATCGGCAGGAAGATCAGCAGCCGCTCGGCCAGCCAGGGCTCGACCCCGGCCCCGGTCAGCCGATTCCAGGTCTCCTCGTCACTCGGCGGCTCCTCGCCCGCGCACAGGGCGGCGATCCCCACTTCCACGGCGGCGGCGAAGTCCTCGGATTCGACCACGGCGCAAACCCTATCCAAGGCGGTCGTCCGGGAGCGTGGAAACCACGGGAACACGGCAAGTGTCAATCCAGGTTGACACTCACGCGGCCGTCAACGTAGGTTGACGCCATGGACATCGCCTCGATCGACGTCGGTGGACGCCGGATGTGCGCCCAGGTCCGCGGCCACGGTCCCAGCCTGGTACTCGACTGCGGCGGCGCGGGTCAGGGCCTCGGCGGGGCCTGGGGGACCGGCCTGGAAGACGATCTCGCCGCGCTGGCCACCCTGGTCACGTACGACCGGGCGGGCGCGGGCCGGTCCGACGGCCCCCAGTCGCGGACCGTCGCCGACATGACCGATGACCTGCATCGCCTGCTGCGCGGCCTGGGCCTGCCGCTGCCCGCCGTTTTCGCCGGATGGTCCTTCGGCGGGCTGGTCGTCCAGCATTACGCCCTGCGCCACCCCGACGACGTGGCCGGGCTGGTCTTCGTGGACCCCACGGCCGCCCGTACCCCGCCTGGCTCGGCGCTGGTGCGCACCCTGTCGTTCGCCTTCGTCTCACGCGCGCTGCGGCTGCGCGCCCTGCTGCCCACCGCGAGCTCCCGGTCGATCCGCGAACTCGCGGGCACCCTGGCGGCCCTGCCCCGCCACATGCGCGAGGTCGCCGACGCCTTCGAGCGGGGGACCCTGCCGCCCGTCCCGGTCCGTGTGATCACCGCGGGCAAGCGCCCCCGGATGCCGAAAGCGCAGCTCGCGCACCTGAACTCCTGCCACCAGGAACTCGCCGACGGCTCTCCCCACGGACGGCTCGTCGTCGCCGAACACGCCACCCACCAGATACCGCACGAGCAGCCCGAGATCATCCGCCAGGTGATCAGCGAGATCCTATGACTTCGCCGGGATGGCGCCGGGGGTGGTGAACAGGTGGGAGAGTTCGGTGCGGTTGTTGATGCCGAGTTTTTCGTAGCTGCGGTAGAGGTGGTTGCCGACCGTGCGGGAGGCGATGCCCAGGGCGGCGGCGATCTGGGCGTTGGTCTCGCCGCGGGCCGCGCGCAGGGCGATCTGGTACTCGCGGCGGGTGAGGGCCGTGGTGTGGCCGGAGTCCAGGGCGGGGGTGCGGGCGCCCTCGCAGAGGGACGTCCATTCGGCGGCCCGCCAGGCGCATCTGCGCGCGGAGTCTCTTTTGTCCGCCGCGAGGTGGGCCGCGCTCGCCTGGGAGGCCGCCTCGGCCGCGGTCAGGGTCGCGCCCAGCGCGGCGAACTCCGCGGCCACCCCCTCCAGCCCCGGCCCGTCGCCGGCGGCCAGGGCGGTGGCGTGGCGCAGGTACAGCGCGGGCAGCGGCCCATCCACCGCGCCCGCGGCGAGGGCGGTGAGGCGGGGGAGGGCGGACGCGGGGTCGCCCAGGCGTACCGCGTCGTGCAGGAAGGACAGCTCCCACGCGGGCGCGCCCATCCGCCTGGCGCGTTCGGCCGCGCGCAGGCCGATCGCCACCGCCTCCGGGATGTCGTGCTCGGCCGCCGCGATGGCCGCCGCCGCGGAGTCCATGGCGAAGGCGAACAGCGCGAAACCCTCGCCCGCGCGGGCCTCGGCCAGCAGCCGCCGCGCGTCGTCGAGACGGCCGAGCAGCACCAGCGAGTGGGCCAGTTCGGCCGCGCCGATGTGGGCCAGGGACAGGGCGTCGGCCTCGCGGAAGAGCCGCCGGGCGTCGCGCAGGTGGCGTACCGAGGCGGCGGCCCTGCCGGTGAGCCGGGCCGAACGCCCCAGGGCCAGGGCGGACACGCCCGTCGCGTATGTCCATGCGGTGGGGTTGGCGATCATGGCGTCGTGCCAGTTCCTGGCCGTGATCTCGGCCTCCTGGAACGCTCCCGCGAACTGCAGCGCGAAGATCGGCCCGAGCACCGGCGTGCCGCGCACCCAGGGGAAGACCGCCGAATGGGCGTCCATCCGGCCCATCGCCCGCCGCCCGGTCGCGCACGCCTCACGCGTGCGGCCGGTGAACGCCGCGACCAGCGCGTGGGTCAGCAGCCGTACGGTCTCGCCCGGCTCGCTGAGCACCGGCATGTCCGCGAGGTCGCGGGCCACCCCGGCCGCGGTGTCCAGCTCACCGCAGTACGCGAGCCAGCCCGCGTACACCGGCCCCAGGTCGTCGCGCCACGGGGAGGCCAGCATCGCCGGAGCGGCCCGCTTCATCAGCCGCAGGCCCTCCTCCACCCGGCCGAAGCCCCACAGCAGATTGAGGCTCCGCACGAAGTCGAGCCGGACGCGCACCTCGGCGCTCGCCCACGTGGGCGGGTCGGCGTAGAACTCCTCGGCGCGTTCCGGCTCGCCGCTGAACACCAGCAGGTCACCGAGCAGCGGCACGGCCTCCGGGCTCCCGGCGGCCACCGCCGCGGACAGCAGCCGCCGGGTCAGCGCGAGGTCGGAGCCCGCCCACGCCTGCCTGGCCGCCGCCACCAGGGACTCGGGCGTGGCGGGAGTGCCGCTCTCCAGCCGCCACAGCGCGATCCGCAGCGTGTCGCCGCGGCGGCGGGCGCTCTTGCCCGCGATCACGTCGGCCAGCTCGGCCTGCCGGGTGCGGGCGAGGGTCACCGGCAGCGTGGCGCGTACCAGGTCACCGTGCAGCGGATGGCCGAGCCCGGCCTGGAGCCGGTCGCCCTCGCGATCGACGCGGATCAGCCCGGTGCGTTCCAGGGCCTCGACCGCCGCGTTGGAGGTGAGGCCGGTCAGGACGTTCAGGCCGAGCGAACCGGCGAAGGCCAGGAGTTCGAGTGCGTGCCGCTGGTCGTCGTCCAGCCGCTCGATCCGGGCCCGGATCAGCTCGCGCAGCCGGGGCGAGGCCGTCCACGGGCCGCGCCACAGCCAGACGCCCTCCTCGGCGGCCAGCGCGCCCGCCTCGCGCCCGGACTCCACCAGCTCGCGCAGCAGCAGCGGGTTGCCCCGGGCCGCCGCCTGCAAGCGGACCAGCGTGGAGCGCTCCACCTGCCCGTCCAGGGCCGCCGCCAGCGCGGACTCCACCTCGGTGTCGGAGAGCGGGCGCAGGTCGACGCGGCGCAGCACGCGTTCTTTCCACAGCGCGGTCAGCGTGGCGGGGGCGGGCTCGCCGTCGCGCACGGTCACCGCCACGCGGGCGCCGCCGGAGCGGGCCAGATCGGCCAGCAGCAGCACCGACAGGTCGTCGAGCAGATGGGCGTCATCGACCCCGATCACGACGTCCCGGCCCGCGGCGGCGGCCCGCAGCGACTCGGCGGCCTCCTGCACCGGGTTCCATGCGGAGAACGGCTCGGCCCGGGGCGGCAGCACGCGTTGCAGGGCGTGGAAGGGGATCTTGTCGCCCGAGGAGGCGTACGCGACCGTGCGCAGCACCTTGACCGACCGGTCGCCCCTGGCCAGCCGGTTGAGCGCGTGGCGCATCAGCTCGCTCTTGCCGGTGCCCGCCGGACCGGCGAGCACGACCCCCGCGTACGCCTCCTCGGCCCGACCGCCGCCCGCGCCCCTCGGCCGGCGTAATGCCGCGACGATCGCGCTCATTTCGCTTTCGCGCCCCACGAACGGCCATCCTGCGTTCATGGCCAATAGTATGGCCCGGACGCCGCCGTTATGCGGACTTACGGCGTACCGTTTTCCCCGCCGCTGGCGGCCGCATTCTGCTTGCGCTTGACCCACCACAGCACGTACAGCCAGGTCGCCATGGAAATCGCGCCGAATATCAGGAACAAAAGGATCATCTTCCGGATCTCTTCGGCCGTCGGGGCTTTCTCGGTGGCGATCAGCGTGAGATAGACGAAGAAGAACGACGCCGGAGCGAAGACCGCCGCCCAGAGCGGCTTGCTCCACCGGAACAGGACGTAACCGTCCAGGAAGCGCATCGGCAGCAGCGCGAACATCACCGTGCTGAGCACCGTGAGCGTCATCGTGCTGAGCAGCAGGTCGGTGAACCGCGTGACCTGCTCCAGGCTGCCCGCCTCCATCGCGCGGTCACTGGGCATCCACATCGCCGACACGGTCGCCGCCACGGCCAGGGTGAGCACCGAGGTGAGCAGGATCGCCTGGCCCTTGGTCGCCGGTTCACCGGCCTCGGCCGGGCTCGGCGCGCCGGACGCCCGCCGTACGCTGAAGACCGCGACCAGGCCGTACACGTACTCGGGCTCGAAGCGGAACACCAGCGACAGCCCGGCGCACACCCCCGCTACGACCAGCGCCACCGGCAGCACGCGCATGAACGTGGTCTTGCGGTCCTTGAAGGACACCGCGTGCGGGATCCAGCCGTACGTGAGCGTGGTGATCAGGACGGCGGCGAAGAACGCCACGACGAGCGCCAGCATGTTGGTCGGGGAGAACTTTCCCTTTTCCCACATGTCGGAGTTGCCGAGAGTGAGCAGCACGGTGGCGGCGACGGTGAACAGCATGAACTTGATCGGCGGCGACAAACGGGTGGCACGAGGCGGACGCGATCTTTCCTCCAGCGCTTTGTTGAACACGTCGGAGGGGAATCCGAGCAG
This sequence comes from Spongiactinospora rosea, assembly GCF_003315795.1. GTDB lineage: Bacteria > Actinomycetota > Actinomycetes > Streptosporangiales > Streptosporangiaceae > Spongiactinospora > Spongiactinospora rosea. The sequence continues at coordinate 107,327 of NZ_QMEY01000014.1, read as the reverse complement.
TGGCAGGAGGAAGAAGGGGGCGGTCACCAGCAATATCAGCAGTATCACTAGCGCGAGTGAGATGCCCGCCTTGACCGGGTCCCACTTCAGGTCACCCAGTGACCCGAAAGATGCCGGAATACTAAACCGTAGTGCGATTTGTGACTGTATTTCCAGAAATGCGGTTGCGGACACCTCCGCACTCGCCGCCAGCGCCACGGCGACCGCGCTGGAAGACCCCATTTCCCGCAGCGCGACGGTGGGCTCCGAGGTGGAGCAGGACAGCCGTACGGTGTGGCGGCCCGGCGCGGTCTCCCTCGGTACGGTGAACGCCGCCCGGATCGTGCCGCCCGCCACGCTCAGCCGCTCGGCCGCGAGCGCGCTCCCGTCGAGCGTCAGTCGCGTGCCCGTACACCCGGGCGGGAACCCACGGCCCTCCAGGCTCACCGGCCGCCCCTGCCCGGCGGCCGGCGGATCGAGGAGCAGAGCGGGCGTACCGGCATCGAGCAGGGGGTCCCGGCCCGGACCCGAGCCCTGGCTCTCCGCCGGTGTGGGCGAAGGTCCGGGCGGCGTGGTCGCCGGAGGTGGCGACGGCACCGTCGTGGGCTCTTCAGTGGGTTCCTCGGTCGGCTCTTCGGTCGTGGGCTCGTCGGTGGGGCGCGGCGAGGCAGGTCGTGGCGATGGGCTTTCCGGGCGCGGCGTGGGGGTCTCCTCGGGCTCGGTCACTGTCGGGGTGGCGACCGCGAGCGGTTCGATGCGCAGTTTCGCCCTGTCCTCCCGGGCGGGGCCCTTCGCACAGAAGACGTAGACGGCCATAGGGTTCGAGGACTGCGGGTCCGCGGCCTCCGGCACGGTCAGCGGCTCACTGAACTCGGACGAGCTCGCCTCGAAGAGCCCTTCCCACAGCGCCCTGGTCCCCTGGGTCATCATGACCCGGTAGTTGCCGCCCGGCCCCGGGGGCTTGCCGGTCCGGCAGTACAACCCACTGCCCAGCAGCGTGAACTGCTCGCCCGGCCGGGCGGATTTCGAGGAAAGATCGATCTGGAGCCGCTGGATCACCGTGAACGTCTGCTCCGGCGAGGTCTCCTCCGACACCGTGCAGTAGACGCTGACGTCGTGCTCTCCGGCGGCGGCGTCGGGGGGCACCTGGAACGTCGCCGCCAGTCCCTCGACACTCGTCGTGCCGCCGTAGATCGGGGTGCCGTCCCACAGCACCTTGAAGGGCCCGTCGTCGGCCTCTTCGTCGGTCGCGGTGGGACAGTGCAGGCCACCGTCGCTGATCTCCACACTGTCGCCCGCGTACCCCCACGTCGGCGACAGATCAGGCGGGGTGGGTGCCGGCTCAGGTCCGGCCGCCGCCCCTCCCATGACCAAAGCCCCGGCCGCGAACAGCCGTACGATCGCACTCAGCCCCATGTTCCCCCCCGCCACGACCCGAACGTCTCCGAGTGTGCGAGGGGCAGGGGCCGCCGTCCTGAGTCATCACCGACTCAAAAACGGGGCCTTAGTGGGTCCGGGCCGCGGTGTCCTTTTCCGACGGGTCCGCAGGGGCGTACGTCCGCCGGCCGTACACGAGGGTGACCAGCGCGACCACCACGCTTAGCCCCGCCGTGGTCAGCAGCCCCACCGTGAAGCTCGCGCCCGCCGCGATGAACCCCACCACGAGCGCGCCCAGGCCGGTGCCGACGTCGAAGCCGATGTTCCAGACCGCGCTGGCGGTGCCGCGGTCGCGGGTGGGCACCGCCGCGAACGCCGCGACCAGCGTGAGGTTCTGGAGGCCGCCGTAGGAGACGCCCGCGAGCGTCATGCCCGCGACGAGGACCGCGGCCCCCGCGCCGCCGTCCGCGACCGACCAGGCGCACAGCGCCAGGGCCACGGCGCACAGCAGCAGCGCCGGCGCGATGAACCGCTGCGGGCCGTACCGGTCGGCGAGGCCGCCGACCAGCCAGCGGGCCAGCGCGGCAGTGCCGGTGAGCCCGAGCAGGCCCAGCATCGCGGTGGTCGTGCCGTAGGGGAACTGCGGCGCGAAGGTCAGCAGCGCCCCGCCCGGAGTGGTGACGGCGAGCAGCCCGAGCGTCGGCACGATCAGGAAGAGCAGCACCCGCGCCCCGCCGCCCGCCTGGCCGTCGCCGTCGGACGCACCTCTGGCCATGCCGTCCAGGCGTCGCCCGAGGGCGGCGGCGAACGGCACGGCCAGCACCGGCACCGCGCCCGCGATGAACACCGTGCGGAAGTCGAACGTCTCGGCGATCCACGCCGCGCTCGGCACCAGCACGAACTGCGGCGCGGCGATGGACAGCCCGTACACCCCGATCGCGCGCCCCCGGCGGGAGGCGTCGACCAGTTCGGCCACCGCGCTCGCGCCGCACACGGTGAGCACGGCGAACCCCATGCCGCGTACGACGGACAGCGCCAGCACCCACGGCAACTGGTCGGTGAGGGTGAGCGCCAGGGCGGGCAGGCCCAGCAGCGGCATCCCGGTGACCATGACGACCCGCCAGCCCAGCCTGCGCAGCGCCCAGGGCACCATGGTCTGGGTCACCACGGTGGCGAGCATGAGCACGGCGTTCACCAGGCCCGCGCCCGCCTCGTCGGCGCCGCCTCGCGCGGCCCACAGCGGGGCGGCCGGCAGCAGGAGGCCGAAGCTGGCGAACCCGAGCGTCGACATGCTCAGCAACACCCGCATGCCGGGCACTCGCGTCACGGCACCCCTCGCAAGTCCGGTCGTATGCGACATTTCAGACATCATTCAGCCGATCCTGCCCGACTGTATCCCGGTCGCGTACGCGGGGTCACCCCCTGCGAGGTTATGCGCGGGCCACCTCGGGGGACGGCTTGCCGGACAGCTCGGCCAGGGCGCGTTCGCGGTCGAACGCGCGTTCCCAGACGCTGACCACGATGCTGGCCAGCATCTGGCCGCAGAGGCTGATCAGCCCGCGGGCCATCGACATGAACCGGTCCACGCCGAAGATCAGCATGATGCCCGCGACCGGGATCGTGCCCGTGGTGGACAGCGTGGCCGCCAGCAGCACGAACCCCGCGCCCGCGATGCCCGCGCCGCCCTTGGAGGTGATCAGGAAGACCGCCAGCAGGCCGAGCTGCTGCGCGAGCGAGAGCTGGATGTCGAACGCCTGCGCGATGTAGAGACCGGCGAAGCCCATGTAGAGGCAGACGCCGTCGGAGTTGAACGCGTACCCGGACGGCACCACCAGGCCGACGATCGGCTTGGGGCAGCCCAGCCGCTCCAGTTTGGCGATCAGTTGCGGCATCACGGCCTCGTAGTTGGCGGTGCCGAGGGTGATCAGCAGTTCGTCCTTGAAGTAGCGGTACAGGCGCAGCACCCGGATCCCGCACAGCCGGGCCACCACGCCCAGCACGACCAGGCAGAAGACCAGGCCGGTCAGCCAGAACAGGCCGACGAACGCGCCCAGGCTGCTCAGCGTGGCCGCCCCGAACCGGCCGGTGGTGTACGCCATCGCGCCGAACGCGCCGATCGGCGCGAGGTACATGACCAGCTTGACGATGCCGAAGACCACCTCGCCGACCCGCTCGATCGCCCGTGCCACCGGGGCCCCGCGCTCGCCCAGCATGGCCACGGCGATCGCGAACAGCACCGAGACCAGCAGGACCTGCAACACGTTCCCGTCCACGAACGCGCCGACCACGCTGGCGGGGATGATGTTGACGAGGAAGTCGTACCAGTGCTGCTCCTCGCCCTTGGTGACGTACTGCTCGGCCAGGCCGCTCACCTGGATCTCACCGGGCACCGCGTGCACCCCGTCGCCGGGGCGGACGACGTTCATCACCACCAGGCCGATGATCAGCGCGATGGTCGTGATGACCTCGAAGTAGACCAGGGCCTTGACGCCCACCCGCCCCATGCTGGTGAGCGCGCCGGCCGAGGCGATGCCGGTGACGACCGTGCAGAAGATGACCGGCCCGACCAGCATTCTGATCAGCGCGATGAACCCGTCGCCGAGCGGTTGCATGGCGGCTCCCACGTCGGGGGCCACCAGGCCGAGCACGGCGCCGAGCACGAGTGCGACCAGCACGGTCACGTAGAGCTTGGTGGTGAAAGCGGTCCTCAACATCACGCGCCTCGTTCGTCAGTCGCACAGATGTGCGTCAGTTAAACAGCGAGTGTGACGGACGCGCTACATCTGGTCAAGGGTCCGTGGTATGCGTCAGGACAGCCCGATGTCGTGCGAAATGGCCAGGGCGGTGTCCATGACCCGGGGGACGTACCGTTCGCGCAGTTCGTCCAGCGAGACCCGGCCCGCGTTGGCCGACACGTTGATCGCCGCGATCACGGCCCCGGTGCCGTCCCGTACGGGGGCCGCCGCCGAGCGGACGCCCTCCTCGCGCTCGCCGTCCACCAGCGCGAAGCCCTGCTCCCTGACCCGGTGCAGCTCCTTCTCCAGCTCGACCGGGTCGGTGATCGTGTGCGGGGTGAGCGCCTTCAGCTCCACGGCCGCGAGGTGGCGGTGCAGCGCGCTCTCGGGCAGCGCGGCCAGCAGCACGCGGCCCATCGACGTGCAGTACGCGGGCAGCCGGGACCCCACGCTGAGCACGATCGACATGCTGCGCTTGGCGGGCACCCGGGCGACGTACACGATCTCGTCGCCGTCCAGCGTGGCCGCCGAGCAGGACTCGCGCAGCTCGTCGGCCAGCGCCCGCATGTGCGGCTGGGCCCGTTCCCAGATCGGCAGCGACGACAGGTAGCCGTACCCGAGCCGGAGCACCCGTGGCGTGAGCCGGAACCGGCGGTCGTCCTGTTCGGCGAAACCGAGCTTCACGAAGGTGAGCAGGATGCGCCGGGCGGTGGCGCGGGACAGCTCGGTCAGCTCCGCCGCCTCGCTCAGGGTGAGCGTCGGGTGCTCCGCGGAGAACGCCTGCAGCACGCGGAACGCCTTCTCGACGGAGTCGATGACGTCTGGCTCCTGCCTTGACATATCGTGAACCTCGCAATCTAAACTACAGGCGCACAGATGTTCGCCAGTCGCACAACAGGAGTGCTCGACACCATTGTCCATGGGAGGCGCGGCTTGGTAGGTCTGCTCTTCGTGCTGTCGCAACCGCGCGACGGTGACGAAGCGGAGTTCCACGACTGGTACGACAACGAGCACGGCCCCGCTCGCATGGCCCTGCCCGGCGTCCACAGCGGGCACCGCTACCGCGCGATCGACGGCGTACGGCCGGGCTGGCTGGCGTGGTATGACCTCGATCTCGGCGTGCTGGACACCGACGCCTACCGTGAGCTGCGCGAACGGCGCAGCGCGCGGGAGAGCGCCGTCATGGGACGGCTCGCGGCCCTCGACCGCCGCGTCTACGAGCCGCTGGACGAGCACGGCAGCGGCGGCGGGCCGGTGCTGGTGGTCCGCTCGATGAGCGTACGGCCGGGCGGCGAGGCCGACTTCCACGCCTGGTACGCCGGGGAGCACCTGCCCGCGCTGCACGCGATCCCCGGCTGGGGGCGTACCCGCCGGTACGTCCTGCGGACCGGCGAAGCACCGCACTTCCTGACACTGCACGAGATCAGCGGAACGCAGCTGTTCGACACCGACGCCTACCGCACGGCCACCGCCACACCCTGGCGGGACCGGGTCATGGCCACGCTCACCACGAATGAACGTCGCCTCTTCACTCACCATCTCACGTTCGGGGGAACACCATGCCAGCCCGCGTCGAAGCCCTCCGGCCCGGCGAACTGACCGCCGAGCAGCGCGTTCTGTACGACCGGCTGCTCGCCAGCCCGCGGGCGAGCGCGCCCCGGCCCTTCCCGCTCGCCGACGAGGAGGGGCGGCTGCGCGGCCCGTTCAACGCCATGCTGCTCAACCCCGGCCTCGGGCACGCGCTGCAGGAGCTGGGCGGGGCCGTACGGTACGGCACCGGGCTCACCGCCCGCCAGCGGGAGATCGCCATCCTGGCCGTGGCCGCGCACGAGCGGTCCGCCTACGAGTGGGAGGTGCACAGCCACACCGCCCGCCTGGAGGGCCTGACCGAAACCGAACTCGCCGCACTGCGCGACGGCTCCACGCCCCCGTTCGCGGACCCCGCGGAAGGCGCCGTCCTGCTCGCCGCCAGGGAACTGCTCACCACCGGCGACCTGGGCGATGAGACCTTCGCCGCCGCCGTGGAGTCGCTGGGCGAGGCGGGCGTGTTCGGCCTGATCACGCTGGTCGGGTACTACGGCCTGCTGGCCGCCCAGCTCCGCGTGCTGCGCGCCGACGCCTGACCACAGAGCACTCTCGGTCCGTCCTCACGAGGGGCGGGCCGAGAGTTTTCCGTGCAGCACTTTGCATGGTCATACGTAAGGATGCATACTCTTTCCTATGTCCAAGGTTCTCACCTCCCTGCCCGTCGGCGAGCGCGTCGGTATCGCCTTCTCCGGCGGCCTCGACACGTCGGTCGCCGTCGCGTGGATGCGGGACAAGGGTGCGGTCCCGTGCACCTACACCGCCGATATCGGCCAGTACGACGAGCCCGACATCGATTCGGTGCCCGATCGCGCCAAGACCTACGGCGCGGAGATCGCACGGCTGATCGACTGCCGTTCCGCGCTGGTCGAGGAGGGCCTGGTCGCGCTCACCTGCGGGGCCTTCCACATCCGCTCGGCCGGGCGCGCCTACTTCAACACCACGCCGCTCGGGCGCGCCGTGACCGGCACGATGCTGGTCCGGGCGATGCTGGAGGACGGCGTACAGATCTGGGGCGACGGCTCGACGTTCAAGGGCAACGACATCGAGCGGTTCTACCGGTACGGCCTGCTGGCCAACCCGTACCTGCGCATCTACAAGCCGTGGCTCGACGCGCAGTTCGTCACCGAGCTGGGCGGGCGCAAGGAGATGTCGCAGTGGCTGCTCGCGCACGGCCTGCCGTACCGGGACAGCACCGAGAAGGCGTACTCCACCGACGCCAACATCTGGGGCGCCACCCACGAGGCCAAGACCTTGGAACAACTGGACACCGGCATCGAGTCGGTCAGCCCGATCATGGGCGTCCGGTTCTGGGACCCATCGGTCGAGATCGCCGCTGAAGACGTCACGATCGGCTTCGACCAGGGCCGCCCGGTGACGATCAACGGCAAGGAGTTCCCGGGCGCGGTCGAGCTGGTGATGGAGGCCAACGCGATCGGCGGGCGGCACGGCCTGGGCATGTCCGACCAGATCGAGAACCGGGTGATCGAGGCCAAGAGCCGGGGCGTGTACGAGGCCCCGGGGATGGCGCTGCTGCACATCGCCTACGAGCGGCTGGTCAACGCCATCCACAACGAGGACACCCTGGCCACCTACCACGCCGAGGGGCGGCGGCTGGGCCGGCTCATGTACGAGGGGCGCTGGCTGGAGCCGCAGGCGCTGATGCTGCGCGAGTCGTTGCAGCGCTGGGTCGGCCGGGCGGTCATCGGCGAGGTGACGCTGCGGCTGCGCCGCGGCGAGGACTACTCGATCCTGGACACCACGGGCCCGTCCTTCAGCTACCACCCGGACAAGCTGTCGATGGAGCGCACCGAGGACTCCGCGTTCGGTCCCGCCGACCGGATCGGCCAGCTCACCATGCGCAACCTGGACATCGCCGACTCGCGGGCCAAGCTGGAGCAGTACGCGGGGCTCGGCATGATCGGCACCAACCACCCGGCGCTGCTCGACGTCCCGAAGGCGGTGCCGACGGGGCTCATCGGCGAGATCCCCGAGGGCGGCGCGGAGGCCATCGCCTCGCGCGGCGAGGCCCCCGCCGAAGAGGTGCTGCTGGACCGCGCCGCGATGGAGGCGGGCACCGACTGACCCGCCCCGGCCCCGCTACGCCGTACCCGGGCCGTGCGGCGGGCGGACGGCCGGGAGCGCGGCCGAAACGATGAGCACGGTGGCCTGGCCGTCGGCGGCCCGCAGCGAGTGGGCCGCCGCCGCGTCGAAGTGCAGCGCGTCACCGGTGTCCAGGGTGATCTCATCGTCGCCGACCACGGCGACCACCTGGCCGCCCACGACGTAGACCCATTCCTCGCCCTGGTGCGTGGCGGTGCGCTCGGGCCGCCCCGCGGTCAGCTCCAGGCGTACCGCCTCCAGAGCCGAACGCGGCCCGAGCCCGCTCATGATCGCGTACTGCCCGTCCTGGCCCTGGCGCACCGGCGCGCTCGCGCCGCGCACGATGTGGTGCTCGCGGGAGCGCACGTCGCCGATCAGCTCGCTCAGCGAGATCCCGTACGCCCGCGAAAGCTGGATCAGCGACCCTATCGACGGCTGCCGATCGCCCTTCTCCATCCGGGAGAGGTGGGCCGTGGAGATGCCGGTCCACTCGGCCAGCGCGGTCAGTGTGAGCCCGTGCTCCCGCCGCAGCTCCGCGAGCCGCGCGGCCACCCTCCGCTCAGGGTCGGCCTCCAGATCGCCCGCTCGATCACCGGGCCCGCCGCCGGGGGTGCCGCGCTGGGCTCGCGGCAGATGAGTGGTCACCCGGAAAATTCTAATGCGTTCACAGGTTAATCGCCTATGAGGCAATATTGATTGCCTGGCAGATTAATTGCCTGGCTGGGGTCACCGTGAGCGGAGCCGGGTCAGCGCCAGTACGGCCAGCAGCACGATGATCACCACGGACGTCACGGCCACCACGTGGACCCCGGACACGAACGCCTCCCGCCCCGAGGCGAGCAGCCGGGCCGCGACGTCCGCCGGGAGCCCCCTCGCCGCGTCCAGCGCCCCGACCAAGGTGTCCCTGGACGCCGCCGCGGCCTCGGGCGGCACGTCGGCGGGCACCGTGAGCCCGCTCCGGTAGATCGCGGTGTTCAGCGTGCCGAGTACGGCGATCCCGAGCGCCATACCGAACTCGCCGCTGGTCTCCGACAGCGCCGACGCCGCCCCGGCCTTCTCCGGCGGCGCGGCCCCGATCACCAGGTCCGCGCCCAGCACCGCCGCCGGGGCCAGCCCGAGGTAGCCGACGGTCATGCCGATCAGCGCGAGCGTGGGGCCGGAGGCCGCGTCCAGCGGCAGGATGAGCAGGAGCCCGGCGGCCGAGACGAGCAGCCCGCCGCCGACGAGCCGGCCTGCCGGGATCCTGCGCGCCAGGAACGGCGTCGCCAGGCATCCGACGATCGTCGCGGTCGCCGGGGGCACCAGCAGCAGCCCCGCGCCGAGCGGCGACAGGCCCTCCACCAGCTGGAGGTACTGGGCCATCACCAGGTAGACGCCGCCGAACGCGAAGACGTTCAGCATGGTGATCGCCAGAGCCACGCCGAACGCCCGGTTCGCGAACAACCGCAGGTCCATCAGCGGGTGCGCCAGCCCCCGCTGCCGCCGTACGAAGGCGGCCGCGAAGGCCGCGCCCACCGCCGTGGCCAGCAGCGGGACCGGGTGCGGGCCGTCCTTGGCCAGCTCCTTGAGCCCGTAGGTGACCGGCAGCACGGCGGCCAGCGACAGCGCCACGCTCACCAGGTCGAGCCGGTCCGCCGCCGGGTCGCGGTACTCCGGCAGCAGCAGCGGCCCGGCCACCAGCAGCAATGCCATGACCGGCACCCCGGCCAGGAACACCGAGCCCCACCAGAAGTGTTCGAGCAGCACCCCGGCCACCGGCGGGCCGATCGCGATGCCGCCCATGAAGCAGGTCATCCACACGCTGATGGCGACGCCGCGTTGCCTCGGGTCGGTGAACATGTTGCTGATCAACGCCAGGGTGGACGGCATCAGCGTGGCCCCCGCGACGCCGAGGACCGCCCGCGCGGCGATCAGCAGGCCCGGCGTCGGGGCGTACGCCGCCGCGACGGACGCCGCGCCGAACGCCACCGCGCCGATCAGCAGCAGCCTGCGGCGGCCGATGCGGTCGCCGAGCGAACCCATGGTGACCAGGAAACCGGCGATCATGAATCCGTAGATGTCCATGATCCACAGTTGTTCGACGCTGCCCGCGCCCAGGTCCGCCCCCAGGTGCGGCAGCGCCAGGTGCAGCACGCTCACGTCCAGCGACAGGAGCAGGCAGGGCAGGGCCAGCACGGCGAGCCCCGCCCACTCCCGCGCACCGGCCCGGGGCGCGCGCTCGATGACAGATGTGTGCACTATCAATCCTCATGTCGGACGTTTCGTGATCCGTCGTCACCTTGGCCGAGGGCGCTGTCGGTTTCCTGTCGGCTCTTCTGTCGGTTCTTCTGTCAGTGGCCTGCGTTAGCGTGGTGGACATGCGCTTCGGGGTGCTCGGTCCGCTCGCGGTCTGGACGTCGCGCGGCGAGCCGGTGGCGATCCCCGAGGCCAAGGTCCGGGTTCTGCTGGCCGACCTGCTCGCGCACGAAGGGCGGCCGGTGCCGACCGGCCGCCTGATCGACGACCTCTGGGGCGCCCGGCTCCCGGCCAACCCGGCGGGCGCGCTGCAGACCAAGGTGTCCCGGCTGCGCCAGGCCCTGCAGGGGGCCGAGCCCGGCGGTCGCGACCTGGTGGCGAGCGGGCCGTCCGGATACTTCGTGCGGCTCGGGCCTGGAGCCCTCGACGCGGCCGAGTTCGCCGTCCTGACCGGTCGCGCCCGCCGCATCGGCGACCCGGCCGCCCGCGCCGCGCTGCTGGCCGAAGCGCTCCGGCTGTGGCGCGGCCCGGCCCTGGCCGACTTCGCCGGTGAGGATTTCGCCAGGGGCGTGGCCGCCCGCTGGGACGAGGACCGCCTGCTCGCGCTGGAAGACCACGCCGAGGCGCGCCTGGTCATCGACACCGGCTCGATCGGGCCGGTGGTGGGTGAGCTGGCCGGTCTGGTGGCCGCCCACCCGTTGCGCGAGCGCCTGCGCGCCGCGCACATGCGCGCCCTCTACCTGGCGGGCCGTCAGACCGAGGCGCTGGCCGCGTACGGGGAGCTGCGCGATCTGCTCGCGGCCGAGCTGGGCCTGGCCCCCGGCCCCGAGCTGGCCGAGCTGCACACGGCGATCCTGCGCCAGGACCCCTCGCTGCTGCCCGCCGCCTCCCCGCGCACCAACCTCCCCGCCCCGCTCAGCGACCTCATCGGCCGGGCGGACGCGATCCGGGAGATCACCCGGCTGCTCGGCGCCGGGCGGCTGGTGACGCTGACCGGTCTTGGCGGGGTGGGCAAGTCCCGGCTGGCGGTGGCCGCGGCCGACCGGCTGACCGGCGGGTTCCCCGACGGCGTCTGGCTGGTGGAGCTGGCCGCGCTGTGCCGTTCCGGCGGTGGCACCGGCCCTGCGGAGCGGTGCGGGCCCGATGAGACCGACGCCACGCCCGCGCTGGCCGAGCGGATCATGACCGTGCTGGGCGTGCGGGAGACGGGCGCGTCCGCGGTGCCGCTCGCGGCGGGAGACCCGGCCGGCCCGCTCGAACGGCTCGCCGCGGCGCTCGGCGGCAGGCGGCTGCTGCTCGTCCTGGACAACTGCGAGCACCTGGTGGAGCCGGTCGCGGAGGTCGTCGCCGCGCTGCTGCGCGCCGCGCCCGGCGTGCGGGTGCTGACCACCAGCCAGGAGCCGATCGGCGTGCCGGGCGAGTTGCTGTGGACGGTCCCGCCGCTGGACTGCCCGCCGCCCGGCGCCGACCCCGCCGCCGACCCGGCCGCGCTGTCCGGCTACGGCGCGGTGCGGCTGTTCACCCGGCGCGCGGCCGCCGCCGCGCCCGGCTTCGCCCTCGACGACGGCAACGCCGCCGCCGTGGCCGCCATCTGCCGCCGGCTGGACGGCATCCCGCTCGCCCTCGAACTCGCCGCCACCAGGGTCCGCACCCTCGGCGTCCACGAACTGCTCACCCGCCTCGACGACCGGTTCCGGGTGCTCACGACCGGGCCGCGCGCGGCTCCTGAGCGGCACCGCACCCTGCGCGCGACCATCGACTGGAGCTGGAGCCTGCTGCCCGACGCAGAGCGCGCGGTGCTGCGCAGGCTCGCCATGCACGCCGGGGCGTGCACGCTGCGCGCCGCCGAGGAAACCTGCGCGGGCGGCGAGGTCGGCCGGACCGACGTCCTGGACCTGCTGGCCCGCCTGGTCGAGCGCTCCCTGGTGGTGATGACCGAGGCCGACGGCGAGCCGCGTTACTCGCTGCTGGAGTCCGTGGCCGAGTACGGCATGGCGAAGCTGGCGGAGTCGGGTGAATACGAGTGGGCGCGCGAGGCGCACGGCCGCTACTACACCGCGCTCGCCGAGGAGGCCGAGCCGCACCTGCGCGGGCCCGACCAGCGTCACTGGCTGTCACTCCTGGCACGCGAGCACGCCGACCTGCGCCGCGCGCTGCACGAGGCCGTGCGCGACCGGCTGCCCGATCGGGCGCTGCGCCTGGCGGGCTCGCTGACCTGGTACTGGTTCCTGCGCGGCCGGCTGGCCGAGGCCCGCCGCTCGCTGAGCGCGGCGCTGGCCATCAGCGAGCCGGGGCGGCCGGGGCGGGCCTTGGTCCTGGCCTGGCGTACCGGCATCGCCCTGCACGAGGGCGACGAGCACTACCTGCGGGCGGCGGGCATCGGCCGGGCCGGGCGGCGGGAGGGCATCGAGGCGATCCTTCGGCCGTTCCGCGATTCCGGCGACCCGTACGGGCTGGCGATGGCCGAGTGGTTCATCGGCTTCCCGCTGCACGGCAGCGGAGACTGGGATCTCGCCGAAGAGCTGCTGAGGCGGTCCCTGGCGGGGTTCCGCGCGCTGGACGCCCGCTGGGGGGTCGCCGCGGCGCTCGGTTCGCTGGCCATGATCGCCCTGGCCCGGGGCGATCTCGCCGGGCTGCGGCGGCAGGCCGAGCACAGCGCGGCGATCTTCGAGGAGCTGGGCGACCGCTGGGGCCGCTCCCAGGCCATCTGGTGCCTGAGCACCCTCGCCGAGATCACCGGCGACTACGCCAGGGCGGAGAGGTCGCAGCGCGAGGGGCTGCGGATGGCCGAGGAGCTGGGCCTGTGGAACGAGGTGGCCGACAGGCTCGCCGGGCTGGGCCGGCTCGCCATGCTGGCCGGCGACCACGACCGGGCCCGCGACCTCACCGAACACGCGCTCCGCGTCGCCACCGAACAGGGCTCGGTGCCCGGGCGGACCTTCGCGGAGCTCGGCCTCGGCCTCATCGCCCGCCGCGCGGGCGACCTCGACACCGCCGAACACCACTTCCGCCGCCTGCTCGGCTGGTATCGCCGCGCCGGCTACGACGCGGCCATCCCACTACTGCTCTCCGAACTGGGCTTCATCGCCGAGCTCCGCCACGACCCCGCCGAGGCCGCCCGCCTCCATCGCACCGCCCTCTCCTACGCCGAATCCCACGGCGACCCCCGCGCCCTCGCCCTCGCCCTTGAGGGCCTGGCCGGCGCCCGCTCGGCGGGCGCGGCCGAGCCGCCGGTGGGCATGGAGGGGGCGGGTGGGCATGTGGCGGCGGCGCGGCTGCTCGGCGCGGCGGCGGCACTGCGCGAGTCGTTCGGCGCCCCGCTGCCCCCGGCCGAACGCGGCGACGTCGACCGGATCACGGCCACGGCCACGGCCGCACTCGGGGCGGACACCTTCGCCACGGCGTACGCCCACGGCGCGGCCACCCAACGCACCGGCACCCTCGACGCCCTGCTCGGCGATCCACCCCCTGATACCACCCTGCCGCTCACGACGGCAGGCCGACCGGCCGCCGGGTGATGTCCGGCCGTATGCGGCGGTGTCGGTCGGGCCGTGGCCGCCGCCGAGTATGCCCATGGTGCGGCCCCGCCGTCCTGCTCGGTGATCCGCCCCTGGTTCTGCCGTGCCGCTCACGATGGCGGGCCGATCGGCTGCTGGGTGGTGTCCGGTCGTATGCGGCGGTGTCGGTCGGGCCGTGGCCGTGCTCGATGCCCTCCTGGGCGATCCACCTCCGAGCCCCTACCGCCGGGGCGTTCACGGTGATGGGCGTCAGGGGATCTCCGCCGGGTGTGGCTGGAGGAACTCCAGGCGGTTGCCGACGGGGTCGTGGGCGTAGAAGCGGCGGTGGCCGGGGAAGGCGTCGTCCCAGGTGACCGGGGAGCCGGCGGTGGTGAGGCGGGCGGCGAGGTGGTCGAGGGCGGTGGTCAGGATGCCAGGGTGGGCCTTGGCGGCCGGGCGGAAATCGGCCTCCACGCCGAGGTGGATCTCCAGGGTGTCGGCGCGCACCCAGAGCCCGCCACGGGCCGCCAGTACCGGGGGCTTGGTGACCTCGGTCATCTCCAGCACGCCGACGTAGAAGGCCCGGCACTCGTCCTCGCTGCCCGCCGGGATGGCGAGCTGGACGTGGTGCAGGCCGTAGCCGTAGGGCGAGTCGGTCAGGGCAGGGCGCATGCCACCGCCTTCCAGGTGCGGACCAGCACCGCGAGGTCCTGGGCCGGGGAACCGGCCCGCGACTCGACCGTGATGTCCACCCTCGCCCCCGCGAACACGTCGAGCCAGGCCAGGTCGTCCTCGGTGAGCGGGCGGTGCCTGGGGCGCTGGCCGGGGTAGGGCGCGGGGGTGAAGCCCTTGACCTGTACGGCCCGCGCCAGCGGGGCCAGCGCCATCGCGTCGCCCGCGAAGTCGGCGGAGGTCTCGTGCAGGCCGAGGTTGTCGATCACCAGCCCGCAGCCGTACCGGTGGCACAGGTCGGCCAGCTCCGCCGGGCCCGCCCCGCCCCGGTGGGTCTCGATGAGGACGTCGGAGACGTCGCGGTCGCGGCTGAGGGCGGCGATCTGGTCGGCGCACATCCTGCGCCCGGCCGCGCCCTCCGCCGCCAGCACCTTGACCGGCAGCCCCGGGAAGCGCCGCGCGGCGGCGAACCCCTCGCCGGTGTCCTGCTGGCCCAGCGTCACCGACACGCCGACGAAGGCGATCGGCAGGCCCGCCAGGGCCGCTATGCCGTCCTGTTCCCAGCGCTGGCCCTTGCCCGCGCGCAGATCGACGACCGTGCCGCCGCCGCCACGGGTGAGTACGGCCAGGTCGCACGCTCGCAGCCGGGGAACGGACGCGGAGGAGAGCCCCAATCGCGCGCCCATCACCCCACCGCCTTCCCCGGATCGGCGGCACATCGATGGTCACCGGTGATAAAGGAGTCAGTCGTGGGTTTTTCCGCTCGTCCAATCCCAATGGTCACAACCCGCACAGTGCCCCCAAAGGCTGGTTGGAGCCGAACCCTTCCCCGGGCATCGCGACGTGCCCGCCGCGCGGCGGAAAAAGGCTCGGTGCATCGGTTCCCCCTGTGGACCAATGTTTAAATTTAAGCTGAAGTTTCCCGGTAAACGCAAGCCTTCAGCAGATATTCATGCCGACCATGGATTCTCTACCGGGAAGCGGGGATCGTATTGCGCGATGGTGCTGAAGCGCCCGTGGCACCGGCGGTACGTGCCATGAAACGTCCAAAAAGTGATACGCATTATACCCGATGTGTCGTGATATACGCCTCCGCCGGAAATGACCCGGCCCGCCACCGCGCCCCCGCGCCCGGCGGGCGGGGGAGGCGGCGATGGGCCGGGTGAGCGGGTTCAGCGGGCGGGTGTGTGGCGGAGCAGTTCGGCGCCGTCGTTGGCGAACAGCCGCCCGTCTGGGTGCAGGGCCATCCGATAGACCGGGCGTCGGTGATGACGGTCATCTTCCAGGTGCGCGGGTCGAGGCGGTAGAGCCCGACGCCGGGCATCGAGCCGTACAGCTGGCCGTCCCGCTTGCGGAACGCCAGGTCGGCCAGTGCGTAACCGCCGTCCTGGGGCCAGTTGTACGGGGTGTACCGCCTGCTGGTGAACCGGCCGTCATCGTCGTAGCGGAACACCACGCCCGCCGTGGCGCCCCACAGCCTGCCCTGCCTGTCGAAGGACAGCGAGGAGACCGTGCGCTCGCCCGGGACCGGCGTCTTCTCCCACAGCTCGCGGCCCTTCTTGACGTCCCAGGCGATCAGCCGGGCGTCGGTCTGGGTCTCCGCCGCGCCGTATCCGCCGTAGACGGACGTGCCCGCGTACAGGACGCCGTTGCGGTAGGCCAGGGACATGATGCTCTGGTCTTTGACCAGCTTGTCATGAACCTCCGTACGGCCGGTGCGCGGATTGTGGAAGAGCAGTCGGCCGCCGAGGTAGCCGCTCTTCTTCACCGTGCCGATGGCGAGCCGGTCGCCGGCCGCGGCCATCGCGAACGGCCGGTCGCCGGACACCGCGTCGCCGTTCCAGACCTCCTTCGGATTGACGCCGAGACGCCATTCGCGGGACGGGTCGTATTCGTAAATACGGGCACGGGGATACGCACCGAGATAGATCTTCCCGCCGAACGACGCGACCTCCATCAACTCCGATATCCGGTGCGAACGGGCCTCGCCCGCATCCGGATCGGGTTGGGCTCGATGCTGGTCTCGATGATCTTCGACTGGCCGGTCCGCGGGTTGTACCAGAACATCTGCCTGATGTTCAGCCCGCCGATCATCGATTGCCCGGCGCGGCGGGTCCAGCAGCCCAAAGCGGCCCGGCCACACGGTGGCCGCTCGTCGATCCCCAGCGGGCGCGGGGCGCCCTCGAAGCCCGCTGAGTGAAGGTGGGAGAGCAGCGCGTGTACGGCGGGCGTCCACAGACCGGCGGGCCGGTGGACGGTGTCACCGACCCTGACCACTCCCTGGCTGACGTTCCCGCCCGTTAGTTCGATGCTGTCCATGGCCGGCATCGATGCCGGTCACTTACCTCCCGCGGTGCCCTCGGGGATGGTTTCGGCGGTGTGGAACAGGTCGATGACGCCCATCTGCCCGAGGCGGCGTTTGATCTGCCGGGGTATCCCGGTCAGGGTGAGGCGGCCCTGGGCGCGCTTGGTGCGTTCGAGTACGTGAATGAGCGCCGCCGCGCCCGACGAGTCGCAGAAGGTGATGCCTTCGAGGTCGATCACCAGGTCCTGGGCGGTTTCGGATTCTCTGCAGGGAAACGCGTGCAGTTCGACCAGCGGGACCGCGGTGAGGTCGAGTTCGCCGGTGAGGAAGAGAATTCGTGAGCATCCGTGGTGCTCTGTCCGGATTTCAAGGCCGGGGCAGCCGTCCAGTGTCACCATGGACCAACCTCCTTTGCGGGCTATTGCCCCAATGCCGACAGATTTAATCGTACGGTGAGCGAAATACTCGAAATATCACACCTGTGGGGTCATGGTGTAACACGCGGTGATCTTTGGCGCTGCCATGAACATCCTCCGGCCGCCGGGCGGGAACAGAGCATGCATTGATCGGGGTGGCTCGGGGGGCTCGGAGGGCGATGGTCGTGGCACTGTTTCGGGTGGCCGTGGGCGGTATCGCGGCGATGGCGGTGATCGCGTACGCCGGGGGAGGGGCCAAGGCGGGCGACGAACTGAACGTGAGCCCCCGCTCGGTCGGCAAGGGCGGGGTCGCGACCGTCACCATGGGGTGCTCCGACTACGCCAACGCCTACGTCACCTCCGACGCCTTCGGCAGGGTCGACTTCAACGGCGAGCCGAGCGTGGACGTCACCGTGTCGGCCGCCCCCGGGCGCTACCGCGTCAAGGGCATGTGCGAGAAGGACGGCCAGTGGGAGCCGGGTGACGCCTGGCTGAACATCGGCGGCGGGGGCGGCGGGTACGGCGGGCCGGGGGATCGGTTCCGCGGCCTGTTCGGGCTCGGCGACTACGGCCGTGGCGGTCATGGTCACCACGGCGACTATGGCGACCGCCACGGCCACTACGGCGACCACGACGGCGACTACGGCGACTACGGCGACTACGAAGATGACGACTACGACTACTGGCCCGACTACGGCCCGGCGACCGGCGGCGGCGCGACCGCGATGCGCCCGGTGAGCCCGGCGATGAGCGTCGGGGTGGGGGTCGGCGTGGTCGCCGCGGTCGCAGGGCTCGTGGCCCTGGTACGGCTCGGCAGGCGGCGGGTCACCGACCGGCGGGGATGACGCCCGGCGAGGCGGCGTTCAAGTTCGCCGCGTGCCTGTGCTTCGTGGCGGGCGTGGCCGTCGGCGTGGACGCGTACGCCAACCGGGACTACGCGCCGCCCGCCGTACCCGACCAGGAGGAGGCCCTGCCCGAACCCGGGCCGCGGGCGCGGGTCGCGGCGCTGCGCCGGTCGGTGCCGGTGCGCCTGGAGATCCCCGCGATCGGCGTGTCGGCCCCGGTCGAGCCGGTCGGGCGCGCCCTGGACGGCACGATCGAGGTGCCGTCCGTGCACGAGCCCAACCTGATCGGCTGGTACGAGGACGGGGCCACCCCCGGCGAACGCGGCGCGGCGACCCTGCTCGGCCATGTGGACACCGCCTCTTCCGGCCCCGCCGTCTTCTACCGCCTCGGCGAACTACGGCCGGGCGCGGAGGTCCGGGTGCGCCGCGAGGACGGCGGCCTCGCGGCGTTCGAGGTCTACGCCGTCCGCGTGTACGCCAAGGACGACTTCCCCGGCCGCCACGTCTACGGGCCCACCGGCACGCCCACGCTGCGCCTAGTGACCTGCGGCGGCCGGTACGACTCCGCGCGCGGCGAATACCTCGACAACATCGTGGCCTTCGCCCACGCGGTGCCCGCGGGCGGCGCCACCCGACGCTGAGGCACCGCGGTCCGGGCCGGGTCGGCCTTCCCGCCCGCGTCGGTGCCCGCGGGCGAGGTCAGCCGACGTTGACGTACTGGCGTGGCCGCAGCGCGTGGGCGCGCAGCGCGGCCAGTGCCGCCGCCTGGCCCCAGCCCGCCAGCTTCACCTGCTCGCCCTCGCCGACCGGCCGGGACAGGCCGAAGGCCGTCAGCCTGCGCAGCAGGGCGGTGAGCGGGCGGCCCAGGTCGTGCCCCGAGGAGGGCTGCCAGCCCTCGCCGCTGACCACGTGGGCCACGCGTTCGCGCAGCTCCGACGTACCGACCGCGTCGCCGTCCGCGAGCAGCATCAGCGCCGCCTCGCGGGCCGAAACCTCGAAGTCGTGCTCGCCCTTGGCGGGCGCGAGCAGGGCCGCCGCCGCGGCCTCCCACAGCCGCGCGGGGTCGTCGAGCAGCCGCCGGCCCGTCGTGGTGAGCAGCAGCCGCCGGCCACTGCGTACCAGCGCGCCCAGCTCACGCAGGGCCGCCTCGCGCAACGTGGGCAGCGCGGGCACGTCGGACTCGCCGCGCACCCGCGCGCCGTCCGCCCACCCGAACCGCTCGGCCGCCTCCACGCTCAGCGCCCGCGACAGGTGGTGGTTGCGGGTCAGGGCGAGCCCGCCGGGCTCGTCGGCGCGGGCCAGCAGCCAGCGCAGCGGGCCGAGCACGTCGCCCGGCGGCAGCGGCACCGGCGCGTGCAGACGTACCTCGAACGGCTGGGCCAGCTCCCGCCGCTGCGCGCCACGCCCGAGCACCCAGCGGTTCAGCCGCTCGCCGTGCACCCGGTGCAGCCAGCAGTCACCGCCGAGATCGCCGCGCGGCTCGGTCAGCCAGCGGCGGGTCAGCGCCTCCCGCTGGTCCTTCCAGGTCGGCGCGGCGGGCTCCAGCTCACCCGACACGATCGCCAGCTCAAGAGCCGCCGAACACGCCAGATGCGCGCCCAGCTCCTCCGGCCCCATGATCGAACTCCACCGCAGCTCCGGCACGTCCGGCGGCAGCACGCCCGTGGCGTCCAGCGCCGCCTGGTAGGCCGCCGCGCCCGCCTCCTCGCCCTCGCGGGCGTAGGTGCGCAGGATGTGCGTCGTGGTGTGCGAACGGCACAGCGCGGCATAGCGGTCCAGGCCGCCCAGCGCGAGCAGCCTCCCGAGAGCCGCGGCTACCGCCGCGTGCTCCCGCTCGTCGCCGCTGACCTTCAGCGGCAGCGTGTACCAGAGGAACTCGCACACGTCGAGCTGAGTGACCGACTCCAGCGGCTCGCCGCCGGTCAGCCACTCGACGGCGGTCCTCGCGTCGTCGGCGACATCGGGTGCGGAACGCTCCAGCTCGGTGAGGAGCGCGGCGACGTCCGGTGCAGGCATGCCTCGAAGTCTGCCGTATGGACCCCGGCCGTGACGATGACCGAAACCGGTGCGTATCGGCTCGCCCACGCCGCCCACCCTAGGGACCCTTATATAAAGACGACGTATTCAGGTCAGATCCAGCCTTTCCCAAACAGCATGCGGGCGTCCCACTCCGTATAGGGGATGACCTCGGCGCTCAGCACCGGGTGCAGCCACCAGAAGTTGGCCAGGGCGAGCAGGGCGAACCCGCCCGCCACGGCGGCCCCGACCGTACGCCGCCGCTGCGACGCCGTGGCCGGGCCGATGATCAAGCCTAGTGCCAGCACCAGTGCCAGCACCATGAAGGGGATCAGCGGGGCCATGTAGAAGATGAACATCGTGCGGTTGTGCATGACCGCGTAGTAGAACCACGGGAGCCAGCCCGCCGCGTACGTGAGCAGCACCGCTCCGGCCCGCCAGTCGCGCGAGGCGACGTACCAGGCGATCATGGCGACCAGCGCGAGCAGCGCGCCGAACCAGATCACCGGCGTGCCGACGCCCAGGATCGCTTGGGAGCAGTTGTCCGTGCCGCAGACCCGCTTGGGCGACTCGTAGAAGAACGCCACCGGGCGCAGCAGCAGCGGCCACTCCCACGGCTCGGATTGGTACGGGTGGGTGGACTTCAGGCCGCTGTGGAAGCTGAGGGCCTGGAGCTGGTAGGCCACCCAGGAGCGGATCGAGTCGAAGACGAAGTAGAACGGGCCGCTGGAGGTGGCCTGGTCCCAGTTGCGGCCGTAGCCGAGCGGGGAGGCGAACCAGCCCGTCCAGGACACGATGTAGGTCATCGCCGGGGCCAGCGTCATCGCGCCCAGCGCGGTGGGGAGGTCGCGGCGGAACGTACCGACATACGGTCTGCGCAGGCCGACCGCGCGCCTGGCCCCCGCGTCCCACAGCAGGGCCATGACGGCGAACGCGACCAGGAACCAGATCCCCGACCACTTGACCGCGCAGGCCGCGCCCAGACAGACCCCGGCGGCGATCCGCCAGGGCCGCCAGCCCAGCCATGGGCCCTCCTGGGAGGCTGGACCCGACTCGTACCAGGTGACGAGCCTGGCTCTGGCCTGGTCGCGATCGACGACGAGGCAGGCGAACCCGGCCAGCACCCAGAACATCAGGAAGATGTCCAGCAGCGCGGTACGGCTGAGCACGAAGTGCAGGCCGTCAAGGGCGAGCAGCAGGCCGGCCAGGCAGCCGAGGAGCGTGGAGCGGGTCATCCGGCGGGCGAGGCGGGCCAGGATGAAGATGGACAGGGTGCCGAACAGGGCGGCGGCGAACCGCCAGCCGTAGGCGTTCATGCCGAACAGCTGCTCGCCCAGGCCGATCATCCACTTGCCGAGGGGCGGATGCACGACGTAGTCGGGGCAGGGGGCGGCGGTGGCGGGGGTGCACTTCTCCCAGATGTCGGTCTGGCCGTTGCGGAGCATGTTGTCGGCGATCGGGTTCTCGCCGGTGCCCAGCGCCTTGCGCTCCACCCAGAAATTGACCAGGGACCAGCCGCCCTTGGCGTAGTAGGTCTCGTCGAAGACGATCTCGCGGGGGCGGGCCAGGTAGCTGAAGCGGAGGATGGCGCCGAACAGCATCATCGCGAGGGGGGCCAGCCAGCCCCACATGGCGGTGCCGGGCATGGGCGGCACGAGCCGGTCGCGCAACGACGGCTGCGGAACGTCCTCACCGGACGCCCGCTTGAGGTGGTCGTCAGCCTGGTAAGAAAAGTCCGTCACCGCCACCCGGCCATGCTACGGGTCCGTCGGTGTCGCGCGGATAAGAAACACCACCTAAGTCACAATTCGGAGACCCGCTGGGGGGTGGGCGGGGGTGCAGGTCTTGGCTGGTCAGCCTGCGCTGACCAGGCCCCGAGGCTCCTGACAGCGCCCCCGACTCCCTCGTCTATGCCCTGTCCGAAACCGGACAACCCCCCGCCCCCTCCTGGAGCCCCACCCCCGCTATCACCTCACCCCGCCCGTCTGACCATCCCGCCCGTCTGACCACCGCGCCGTCCTGGAGTTGCGCGCCGTTACCCACCCCCCACCCCCACCGCCCCTCCGGGGCGATACCCCCCCGCCTCCGGCGCAGGGGCCGCGCTCCCGCGCGAGAGGCCGCGCTTCGCTCGGACGATCTCCCTCATGTCGGGCTCCGCCCGACGCTGGCGCCACCAGATCACCCTTTGGCGCCCACTCGACAACAAGCACACTCACCACCAGGCCAACGGCCGACATCAACTGGAGGGCAGACGGAGCTGCGGAGAGCTATCGTTCCTTCCCATACAGTCACGCTTCGTCCGAGACCAGAACGGCCACGCCGTGGAGTCTCACAACGGGTCGGCGAAATGTCCGTTTCTAAGAAAGTGCTCGATTTCTTTGCCCAGGCCGAGTAACCCTGCAGGTCAATCAGGGTGCTCCCCACGTGCGCGGGGATGGTCCGTCGGGGAGTTCTGATGACACAGCCGCGCCGGGGTGCTCCCCACGTGCGCGGGGATGGTCCCCCTCCCCAACCTTCGGCTTGTTCTTGCCTGAGTGCTCCCCGTGCAGGCGGGGGGCCCAGGGCGTGGGGTGCTTCCCCGCCTGCGTGGGGAGGCCAGGGGTGATAAGGATGGCGAAATGGAGCGTCGTCATGCTTCCCACGTACGCGGGGGGTACGCAGGGATGGTCTTGAACATGAGGATGCTCGGCGACTTGTCATGATGGCTCTCGTAGTCATGATCGCGCGGTAAACCGAGGGAGGTGTAGTCCATGCCCTATCCCCCCAAACTTGCGGCCGCCCTGTCAGGCGCGACAGTGCGCGAGCTTGCCCACTGGCGCAGGATGGACATGAGCCGCAAGGCCGTACTCATACCCGAAATCTCCCAGCGCCCGATCCTCTACTCATTCCGCGATGTCTTGGCCCTGCGGACGTACGTGAAGCTGCGTAACGACGCCTCGTTGCAGAAGATCCGACAGGCGCTGGGCACGCTCCGCTACGACATTCAAGAATGCGAGCACCTGTTGATGTACCGACTGGTCACTGCCGGGGGCACCGTTCACTTGGCGGAGCCGGGGCAGGCAGCGGACCTTGCTCCGGGGAAGGCGAACGCAGTCGTTCACGACCTGGTCGGCGTGCTTCGACCCTTCCGCCATGACGGCTGGTACGTCCCGGACCTCCTCCGGCCGCGCCGGCATGTCACCGTTGATCCATCGATCAGGGGCGGGATGCCAGTGGTCGAAGGCACCCGAGTGCCTTACGGTGAGGTCGCGGCACTACTCCGCGACGGTGTACCCGCCGAGCGCATCATCGAGTACTACCCCAGCGTCACAGCGGCGGGCGCTTTGGAGGCGGCCGACTTCGCCGACTACGTGGATGCCATGAGCAAATGATCTGGATGGCGCACGCTCGCCCGCGTACGTCGTCTGCCGCGTTGAGGTCCGGATTCTGTACGGCAGGGCCCAGTACTCGCCGTCCCGCCATGCTGAGTCCAGCTCTTGCGTCCGGGGTTTCGCGTGTGTCGTGGTACCTCGCCGTTCCAGCACCCACCCCTTAGTGAGCCTTCCAGGCCATCGCGGCGTTTGATCGGTTCCCGCCGTTACCCGCCTACATCGGCTCACTGGCGGCCCGCCACCGAGCTTGCCCGCCGTACCTAACCCCGTGATCAAGCATCTCGGACGGATAGCGTGGGGCTATGAGTGCGCCGCGCCCCCATACTCCTTGGAGCGACCCGGAAGCGATACTCCGCGAGTTGCCGGAGAAGTGGCGGCCAGTGTTCCTCGCCCAGTACCACGAAGCGCGGGAGCCAGAGGGCTACCACCAGTTGCCTGAGGTGCTCAAGCTCTGGTGGCTGAACTCGCTCGCGTTCGCCGACCCCGCCTACGACCAGCGAGCCGAGGACGCCGCCCGAGGGGTGGGTGAGGTCGTGCCGATGGAGCAGGCGATTCCCGACTGGGAGAAGCGCCTGGCTCAGATGCGGCGTAGCTGAGGTGCTGTGGGCCGGCCGGTCTGCCTCGGGCACTACGACGTCTCAGAGGGTACGGCGGGCGGGTCACCCTGTGGGGAAGATGCGACCCACCCGCCGTACGTCATGGGGTGGTGCGGCCGGACGGGGCTACCGAACTCGCCCGGGCGCGCTTGGCGGCCCTTGCCCAAGGGCTCGCCGGCGGGCCCCACCCCGGGGCCCGTATGCGGGCCTGTCACCCCAGGCCCGCGTTTGAGGCACGGCGACGTGGCGTTCCCTCACGCGCCTCGCCGCCGCGCCGCTCTGTGGTTCGCCACCAGTGGCGCTACCACCACTCGTGGGTGATGGTGATGGGCCCGCCGTCCTCGCGGTGGGCGGCGATCACCGTCTCGCCGTACTCGTAGGCGTTGCCGAACGCCGACAGGCGCACTCTCTGGACTCGGCCACGCCCTTGTGGAAAGCCCTCCAGTGCCTCAAGCATGGCTTTCTCGGCCTGGTCGGCGTCGTCGGTCACTCCGGACGCGCCCCTTTTGCCCTCATCGACCACCCATATGGCGAATACAACGCATTTGGGGGACGGCTGTGCGGCAGGGGCTTCGGTAATACCCTGCATGGTGGGTCGCACCTCCTTGCGGCCAAGGAACCCGTCGAGCGGGCAGCGCACGACGGGTTCCGTGTTTTTACTGTGAGTCACCGTGCGTAGTGCAATCATGGGGAGTGAGTGACCGTGCGGCCAGCCGAAAAGTGTGCGCAGGCTTATAACACCGCCGCGCACCGTGTGACATGTGTGAGGAAAGCATGGCTCTCGGACCTATGTGGCAAATGCTCGGTACGGCGATGCGGTTCTACCGCAGCAAGGATGGCCTGAGTCAGCGTGAGGTCTCCGAACGCGTACGTACTGATCACAGCGCCATCGTTCGGTGGGAAAAGGGACAAGCCCGACCAGCGGCCGAATTGGTACGCGAGTACGACAAGGTCGTCGGGGCAGGCGGGCTGATTATCGAGCTGCACGCGGAAGCAGTCGCGTTGGAAAAGCAGCAGAAGGGTAAGCTGACCTCAAATTCCACGTCGGGTGATGGGGATGACGAAATGGAACGCCGTGCGACGATGCGCCTATTGGCCGCCCTATCGGCCGGAGCGGCCCTCCCTTCCAGTGCGCTAGAGATCATCCGGCCCCAGGTGCCAGAGGGATTCGACCACGCCGACGATCTTGCCGAGCTGGAGTCCCTTGCCTATGAGCATGCCTGCACGATCGGGAGCCTCCCACCACGAGAATTCATCGCGGATCTGCTCCCGGGGCTTGCCGATGTACGGCACGCTTTGACGCATCGCACCGATCTCGACATGGCCGACCTCCATCGGGTGAGCAGTCAGCTCTCCGCTCTGATGGCCATGGCCCTGCTGGAGACGGGCGACTTCACGGCCTCGCGGCGTTGGTGGCGCAGCGCCCGGGACTCCGCCGACGCTTCCGGTGACCTCAACCTGCGTGTGTGGGTACGCGGACGGCATGCGCTCGTCGAGTCGTCCAAGCTGGGGACGCCCGCCATGGCCCGCATCGCGGCCGAAGCCGAACGGCTGGCCAATGGGACGGCGAGCGCGGGCCTGATGGAGGTCCGTGTGGCCCAGTACAGCCTCCGGGCGAGGGAGGGCGACGCCGCCGGGCGTGGGCCGGGCCTGCTGGCGGCCCTCGATGACCTCGCCTCTCGGCTCTCCGATGAGGTGACCGGTGAGGACAAGGCCATTTGGGGGTGGTCCGATCGGCGTCACACGAAGTCGTGCACCGGCCTGCGGGTGCTCATGGGCGACCTGGAGGTCTATGACCTGCTGACCGGTCAGGTGGAGGAGGAGTCCGATCCCCGCACGCACGCCATGCTCAAGGTCAGCAGGGGACTCTGCCTGGTACGGGCGGGCGACGCCGGCCAGGGTGTGGCCGAGGCCGCAGCGGCGTACGGGGCCCTGCCCGACGAGCATCGGACGACGGCTGTGAAGGGATGGACACGCCAGGTCGTCACCGTCCTGCCAGCCCAGGCGGCCTCGCTCCCGGCTGCCAGAGAGCTACGCGCGCTGACCACGAGCTGAATTGGGCACCGGCAGGCGCAATGCCCGTAGTCGCGGAAGTAATCAAAATCACCGCTCTTGCCTGAAGAGCCCGCAGGTCAGCAAGTATGCTCCCCGTGCGCGCAGGGATGGTCCCTTTGTCTTGAGCGCCCCGGCAGTCCCTCCGCCATGCTCCCCGTGCGCGGGGATGGTCCCTTGTGTGATCGGGCGCCGATCCGGCCGGATTCATGCTCCCCGCGCTTGCGGGGATTGCCCCCCGCGCACTGGTTTCCTGCGTGGACGCCCGGATGCTTCCTGCGCGCGGGGATGGCCCGTCCCGGGCTGTGGCCTAGGCCAGCGACTCGCCATGCTTCTGTGCGCGGGGGAGGGTCTGGTGGTGGTCATGTCGTAGTGCCGCGTCGAGTGTCCTCCCGTTGGTGTCATGCATGGCCTGGTGGTGAGTGTGTTCGTTGTCGAGTGGACGCGCCGGGTGAACTGGTGGCGCCAGCGTCGGGCGGAGCCCGGCATGAGGGAGATCGTCCGAGCGGAGCGAGGGCCTTTGTGCGCGCGAAGCGCGGCCTCTTGCGCAGAGCGCGGGTTTTTCGCCGGAGGCGGTCGGGGTCGTCTTGGAGGGCGACGTACTGCGTCCTTGGCGCTCGGGTCGAGGGGGGCGGGCTGGGCTTAAGGGACGGGCTGCTTGGTTCACGGCGTGGGTTAGGTGATCTGGATGATGTGTTTGCCGCGTACGCCGCCGGCTTCGAGGGCTTGGTGGGCGGTGGCGATGGCGGACAGGGGGTGGATGGTGTCGACGACGGGGCGGAGCATGCCTGCTTCGGTGTAGCGGGTGAGGTCGGCGAAGTCGGGGTGCTTGGGGTTGCCGCTGAAGAAGCGGATGCGGCGGGGGCCGTGGCGGGTGGAGGCGGCGATGTAGCGGAGGCTGGGGCCGATGTGGTCGATGTCGAAGGCGATGGCGACCATGCGGCCGCCCGGGGGCAGCAGGCGGTGGTAGGTGGGGTGGTCGGTGCCGACGGTGTCGAAGATGACGTCGAAGGGGGGCAGGTCGCCGGGGTGTGTCGTGGTGTAGTCGAGGGCTTCGTCGGCGCCGAGGGCGCGGACGAAGTCGAGGTTGCGGGGGCCCGCGAGGCCGGTGACGTGGGCGCCGAGGGCCTTGCCGTACTGGACGGCGATGCTGCCGACGCCGCCGGAGGCGCCGCGTACGAGGAGGCGTTCGCCTCCGCGGAGGCGGGCCTTGTCACGCAGGGCGGTGATCGCCGTCGTGCCCACGACCAGGGAGGCGGCCTCGGGAGGGGAGAGGCCGGCCGGGCTCAGGGCGATCTGACGGGGACGGACCGTCACGTACTCGGCCGCGCTGCCGAACCGGCCCCGCGGCAGCGCCCCCCACACCCGGTCGCCCAGCCCTAGCCCGCGTACGGCTGGGTCGGCAGCGGCGATCTCGCCCGCGAAGTCGATGCCGATGCGCTTGGGGAAGCGGCGGCCGGTGATCAGGCGCAGGCGACCGGCCCGGCCGGTGAGTTCGCCGCCGTTGACGCTGACGGCGTGGACCTTGATCAGTACCTCGCCCGGCCCGACGGCCGGGACGGGCACGGTGCCCTCGTACAGCACCTCCGGGCCGCCGTAGGTGTCGAAGAGTGCCGCGCGCATGTCGGTAGGTCGCATGTTCTGTTGCCCCTCTCTGTCGCTCGCCTCACGCTAGCCTGCTAAGTGGACGATCCCCTCCACTTGAGCGGAAGTGAGAGAAATGGCTGCTCGGGCTTCTCAGAACGGCATGATCGAGGCCCCACGCGGATTGCGGGCGGATGCTCGGGACAATCGTGAACGCATCCTGAAAGCCGCCCGTGAGGTGTACGCGACGCGGGGGATCGATGTGCCGATCAGTGTCATCGCGCGGCGGGCCGGGGTGGGGGTGGCGACGCTCTATCGGCGGTTTCCGACGCGGGACTCGTTGGTGAGTGAGGCGTTCGCGGAGCAGTTCGCGGAGTGTGCGGGGGTGTTGGACGAGGCGCTGGCGGACCCTGATCCGTGGCGCGGGTTCTGCTCGCTGATCGAGAAGGTGGCGGAGATGCAGATCGCGGACCGGGGGTTCACGGCCGCGTTCTTGTCGCGGCTTCCGGCTGAGCCGGAGCACGAGCGGGTGCGGGCCCGGGCGGAGCGGGACATCGGGGTCCTGGTACGGCGGGCGCAGCAGGCCGGGCGGCTGCGTCCCGACTTCGACCCGACCGATGTCTTCCTGCTGCTGCGCGCCAACTTCGCGCTGGCCGAGGTGGCGGCGCCGCTGTCGTACGCGGCCTCGCGGCGGCTGGTCGCGTACCTGATCCAGTCGTTCGAGGCAGGTCAGACGAAACCGCTGCCGCCGCCCGCCGCGCTGGGGGTGCGGCAGATTCACGAATCCCTGGTACGCGGTCGCGGGATGTGAGGCAAACGGCCGGAGGTCGTTCTCACTTGGGGTGAACGGGCGAGGGCGTTGATTAGGGTCCGAAACCGCTGGTCACCGTCCATCAACTGGCCACCGTCCATCAAGGAGACGACATGAAGGCAGTCGCGATCAAGGCGTTCGGAGGTCCCGAAGGGCTCGCGGTCATCGACCTCCCCGACCCGGTTCCCGGCCCCGAGCAGGTACTGATCACCACGGAGGCCATCGGCATCGGTGGTGCCGATGGCCAGATCCGGCGGGGCGAGCTGGCCGCGTACGGGTTCAAGGAAGGGCACGTCCTCGGCGGCGAGGTCGCCGGCACCGTGGCGGCGGTCGGCGACGGCGTGGACCCATCCTGGGTCGGCCGGCGGGTGTGGGGGTTCACCGGCTTGGGCGGCGGCTATGCCGAGCAGGCGGTCGCCTCGGCCGAGACGATCGTTCCTCTTCCTGCTGACTTGTCAGCCATTGACGCGATGACGATAGGTTCCCCCGGGAAGGTGGCCCACTTCAGCCTCGCCCATGCCCACTTCAAGCCCGGTGAGTCGGTACTCGTGCGCGGGGCGGCGGGCAGCATCGGGATCATGACGATCCAGCTCGCGGCCCAGGCCGGGGCCAGTACGGTGGCGGTCACGACGTCGTCGGCCGAGCGCGGCGTGCGGCTGCGCGAACTGGGCGCGACCCATGTGCTGGACCGCTCCGGCAAAAGCCCGGATGCCCCCGCGACATACGACGTGATCATCGACATCGTGTCCGGTCCGGACATGCCGTCCTTCTTCGCAAGGCTCAACCCGAACGGCCGGCTGGTGGCCGTCGGATTTCTCGCGGGCCCGCCCCCGGCGGACTTCGGCATGGAACTGTTCAAGGAGTTCCAGAAGTCGCGGTCGTTCGCCACCTTCAGCGCCTTCACCGTCGCCAAAGCCGACTGGCGTGCCGTCCAGGCCGAGCAGTTCGCCGCCGCGAGCCGGGGCGAGCTGCGCATGGTCGTACACGAGGTACTGCCGCTGGAGCAGGCCCAGGAGGCGCACCGCGCGATGGACTCCGGCGAGGTGTTCGGCCGGATCGTGCTCACCCCGTAGGACCGGATCGTGCTCACCCCGTAGGGCCGGATCGTGCTCACCCCGTAGGACCGTAACGGGCGGTGAGTTCACCGCCGATCCGGGCCAGTTCGGCCTGGACCGGCGAAGGCTCGACGACCTCGACCAGCGCGCCCCAGCCCGCCAGGTGCCGGGCGATGTCCAGCGCGGTCGGCGCGCCCAGGCGGACCCGGGCGCGCTCGCCCTCAGTGGCCACGACCTCGCAGTGCCGCCCGAACTGATCGGCGAGGATCGGCACGTACCTGGGCTCGATGAGCACGGTCGCCCAGGTACGCGAGCGGCGCTGCTCGACCTCCCCCACGACCTCCTGCCAGGCGGCGGCCAGGGCGAAGTCGTCAGGGCGTTCGGCGGGCAGGTCGGTGGGCTCGGCCTGGACGATCCGATCGACGCGGAAGGTCCGCCTGCCGCGTTCGGTACCGGCGATCAGGTACCAGATGTCGTCCTTGTCCACCAGGCCCCACGGGTCGATCAGCCGCTCGGTCCGCTGCCGGTCGCGGCCCTGGTACGTCAGGCGGACCTTGCGGCGGCGGATCACCGCGGTCTGGAGCAGGCCGACCGTGCCGGGGCGGTGCCGATCCCGCTCACCCCAGCGGGTGGGGTCGGTCATGGTGGCCCCGGCGGCGGCCTCCGCGTCGGCCCGGAAGGTCTGCGGCAGCGCCCGCACCAGCTTGCGCAGCGCCGCCTTGATCTCGTCCGACACGGCCGCGGCCGGGCCCGCGAGCAGGAACAACGCCTGCGCCTCGGTCGCCGACAGGCCGCTGAGGTCGGTACGGGCTCCGCCGACCAGCGACCAGCCGCCGCCGCGCCCCGGCTGCGGGTACACAGGGACGCCCGCCGCCGACAGCGCCTCCAGGTCGCGGCGGGCGGTGGCGACGGAGATCTCCAGCTCTCCGGCGAGTTCGGCGGCGGTCACCCGGCCCCGGGACTGCATGAGCAGCAGGGCGGCGACGAGACGGTCAGCACGCATGTCCCCAAGTTTCGCCATAAAAGTAGTCAGTTGGTGAGCACTTTAGCCCGCAGGATGGTGAACGTAACCGACCGAAGGGAAGTGAGCAGCGATGCTGCGAGGATTCACCACCATCAACTACTGGGCCGACGACCTGGACGCGGCGCGGCAGTGGTACCAGGAGCTGCTGGGCGTCGAGCCGTACTTCGTGCGCCCGGTCGAGGGGCCGCCCGCGTACATCGAGTTCCGGATCGGCGACAGCCAGGCCGAGCTGGGGCTGCTCGACCGCCGCTACGCGCCGCCCGGCGCGTCGAAGGAGCCGGGCGGGGTCGTCATGTACTGGCATGTGGACGACATCGAGGCCACCTACGCCAAGCTGCTGGCGATGGGGGCCGGGGAGTACCAGCCGATCACCGAGTGGGGGGAGTCGGGGTTCGTCACGGCGTCCGTGCTGGACCCGTTCGGGAACGTGCTGGGGATCATGTACAACCCGCACTACCTGGAGATGCTGGAGACACGATCGGCCGTCAGATGACGCCCACCCGCATCGCGTACGCGACCGCGTGGGCGCGGTTGCGCAGGTCATGGCGGCGGTTGATCGCGTACATGATGTTCTTGACGGTCCGCGGGGAGTAGTTGAGGCGTTCGGCGATCTCGCCGGTGTCCAGGCCGTCGGCGAGCAGCCGGAGGATCTCGATCTCCCGGTCACTGAACGCGGAGACGTCGGGCGCGGGGTCGCGGGAGTCGAGCTGCGACCGGTGCAGCCGCCCGAGCAGGCCCCCGGCCAGCCGGGGCGGCATCAGGCCGCCGCCGTCCGCCACCGCGGCCACCCCGCGCACCAGCAGCTCCGCGGTCACGTTCGCCCGCGGTACGACGCCCATGACCTGGTAGCGCACCACCATGAGCAGGTCTTCGGCGGACAGCAGGTCGGCGATGAGCACGATCGGCGCGCCCAGCTCCTGAGCGGCCCGGGAGAGTACGTCGCGGCGCTCCACCTGAGTCCCGGTCGCGGCGACCACCACCACGTCGGGACGTTCCGGCCCGGTGTCCGGCAGCACGATCACCCGCACCGCCTCATGTCCCGGGGCCGGTGCGCGCAG
Source organism: Spongiactinospora rosea (assembly GCF_003315795.1). GTDB lineage: Bacteria > Actinomycetota > Actinomycetes > Streptosporangiales > Streptosporangiaceae > Spongiactinospora > Spongiactinospora rosea. Next base: position 76,012 of record NZ_QMEY01000014.1, on the reverse strand, counting down.
CAGGGCCTTCAGCCCGGCCCGGCTGAGCGGGTCGTCGGTCCGTACGGCGACACGGACCGCCTTCGCGCCCACGCCGCCCACCCCACCCACGCCGGCGATGCCCTGCGGGCGAGCACTCGGTGACGTCTGCATGAGCAGATCATCCAGCACCCCACAACCCGCCAGGCACGTTCCTCCGCCCCCGGCCCGGAAATCTACAGCAGGCGGTACGTCAGAACTCCAGCCTGCTGTATTGCGCCGCCGCATCCCCTCCGTCTCCCGTTACCACCACCCCACCACCTGGATCGCATTTGTTGCCATTAAGGCAGCAGATAGAGACTTTTGGGCAAGAAGGGTGGTCCTTAAGGGCAGCCTCAGTCCGCACCCCTCTGGTCGAAACCCGCTCCTTGGTTACTGTCGCCCCTGTCTGAGCGAGATGCCCGGCGATCGGATCGCCGGCGGGGAAAGGACATGCCATGTCGGCAGCGCCGGAGCAGGCCAACCAGGACGACATCACGGAGGCGCCGCTCTCCGACGAAGAACTCGACAACGTCAGCGGCGCCTGGGCCTTCCAGAGCCAGCAGGACACCATCATCAACCCGCGCGCGGAGAAACTCCTCAGCGACAACCTGAAGAGCTACATCTGACCTGGAGCCCCGAGTTCCAGATGCGGGTCCACCAGCACGACAACGAGATGCACGCCATCAGCCGGATCACCGGCTGAGCAAGCCCCCACCAGGGTTCACCGACGATGATCCAATTCCGTAGCGAGGCGATGGCGCGTGCCCAGGCCCCGGATGTCCTCGATCAGCCCGTCCGGCTGACCGGCCCGCGTACCTGGCTCGTGCTGGCCGCCCTCGCCCTCGTGGTCGTCGTCGGCGCCGTCTGGGCGTTCACCGGCACCCTCCACACGTCCGTGAACGCCCGCGGCCTGCTGACCCTGCCCCGGGGCGGCTTCCCCATCCAGGCGATCAGGGGCGGCCAGGTCTCCGAGGTCTTCGTGAAACCGGGCGGCGTGGTACCGCGCGACGGCCGGGTCGCCGCCGTCCGCAGCGGCGGCGCCACGGTCGTCGTCCGTTCGCCCGCCCAGGGGCGGGTCTTCTCGGTCCCCGTCCGCCACGGGCAGGTGGTGCGAGCAGGGGAGACGCTGGCCGTGGCCGAGTACGCGGGCGGCCCGGACGACCGGCCGGTGGCGGTGCTGTTCGTGCCCACCGGCCAGGCGGCCGATGTCCGGGCGGGCGGCCGGGTCGATCTGACGATGGAGCCCGCCGCAGGGGCATCGGGGATACTGCGCGGCCGGGTCAAGGCCGTCGATCCGGCCATCTGGACCTCGAAGGACGTGGCGGCGTTCGTGGGCGACGAGGGCATGGCCCGGCTCGTCAGCGGCCCCGGTCCCGTCCACCGGGTGACCGTGGAGCTGACCCGAGCAAGCACCACACCACCGCGTACCCCGGTCACCGGCGCGATCCTCAGCCCCCCGACCCGGCCGATCGACTGGATACTCCCGTGACCGGCTCCACCGCACACCGCCCGGTACGTACCCCGACGGTGTTGCAGATGGAGGCCGTGGAGTGCGGGGCGGCCTCGCTCGCCATGATCCTGGCCCACCATCACCGGCACGTCGATCTCCAGCGGCTGCGCGTGCTGTGCGCGGTCTCCGGCAGCGGCTCCAAGGCCGGTCAGCTGCTGCGCGCAGCCCGTACGTTCGGCCTGGTGGCGGCGGGCAAGCAGATGAGCCCCGCCGCGCTCGCCCGGCTGAGCCCGCCCGCGATCCTGTTCTGGGAGTTCAACCACTACCTGGTGTGGGAGGGGTACGGACGCCGCCGGGGCAGGCCGGTCGTGTACGTGAACGACCCCGCCCAGGGCCGCCGGGTGCTGACGGAACAGGAGTTCGGCGAAAGCTTCACCGGCGTGGTGCTGACCATGAGCCCGGGGCCGGACTTCCGGCCAGGCGGCCGCCGCCCGTCAATCTGGGCGGACGTCCGGGACCGCTTCAAAGGGGTCTATCCCGCGCTGGCGGCGGCACTGCTGGCGAGCCTGCTGCTGGCCGCGCTGAGCGTCGTGTCCCCGGCGCTGGTCCGGGGCTTCGTGGACACCGTGCTGACGCCCGGCGGCGCGAGCCACGTCGTGCCGTTCTTCACCTTCATGGCCGGGACGCTGCTCCTCAGCGTCGTACTCCTGAAGCTCGAACAGACCGGGCTGCTCCAGGTCGAGATGTACGTCTCCACCGTGTGGAGCGCCCGTTTCATGCGGCGCCTGCTCCGGCTGCCCATCGGCTTCTTCGCCCATCGCAGCCCGGCCGACCTGGCCGAACGCCTGGCCGTGAACCACACCGTCGCCGCCGCGCTCACCGGTACCGTCACACCCGCCGTCACCGGCGTGATCATGGTGTGCTGCTACGCCACGCTGCTGTGGATCTACGATCCGCTGCTCGCGCTGGCCGGGATCTCGGCGTCGCTGCTCAACGTCATCCTGATCCGCACGGTGGTGCGGATGCGGCGTACCGCCGTCGCGCGCCTGAACGTGGAACGGGCCAAACTGTACGCGGTCGCCTTCAGCGGCCTCCAGCTCATCGAGACCATGAAGGCCACCGGCGGCGAACGCGGCTACTTCCGCCGCTGGGGCGACCGGCAGGCCGCGCTGCTCACCGAGCAGCAACGCGTGTCCCAGCCGCTCGCCCTGCTGTCCGCGCTCGGCATGCTGCTGACCACGCTGTCCGCCGTGGCGGTCCTGCTGCTCGGCGGCCTTGCGTCCATCGAGGGCCGGATCGCGATCGGGACCCTCGTCGCCGCCCAGACGCTGCTCGCGGGCTTCAACCGGCCGGTCGGCGAACTGGTCGGCCTGGTGCCGCGCATGCAGGACACGGCCGCTCACCTGGCCCGCCTCCGGGACGTCGAGTCCACAGAGAAGGACGCCGTCTTCGCCCTGCCCGCCCACGGCGGCCCCGGCCGCCTGGCGGGCCACCTCCGCTTCGAGGACGTCACCTACGGCTATGACCGGCTGTCGCCGCCACGGTTGCAGGGGCTGTCGTTCGAGGTGCGTCCCGGTGAGCAGATCGCCCTGGTGGGCGGCTCGGGCAGCGGCAAATCGACCGTCAGCAGGCTGATCGCGGGCTTCGGCGAGCCGTGGCAGGGCCGCATCCTCATCGACGGCCGTCCGCGCGCGGAGCTGGGCCGCGACCTGCTCACCGCCTCTGTGGCGTTCGTCGACCAGGAGATCCACCTGTTCCAGGGGACGGTACGCGACAACGTCACCCTGTGGGACCCGTCGATCCCGGACGAGGACGTCCTTTCGGCCCTGCGGGACGCGAAGCTGGACGAGGTGGTCGCCGCCCGGCCCGGCGGCATCCACAGCCTCGTCGAACAGGACGGGCGCAACTTCTCCGGCGGGCAGCGCCAGCGCCTGGAACTGGCGCGGGCCCTGGTCCGCTCGCCCGGCCTGCTGATCCTGGACGAGGCGACCAGCGCCCTGGACGCCGAGACCGAGGCCCGGATCATCGAGGGGCTGCGGCGGCGCGGCTGCGCGTGCGTGCTGATCGCCCACCGGCTCAGCACGGTGCGCGACAGCGACGAGATCCTCGTCCTGGACGCCGGACGGGTCGTCGAACGGGGCACCCACGACCGCCTGGTACGCCAGGACGGCGTCTACGCGGCCCTGATCCGGGAGAGCTGACCGTGGCCGACGACCAAGGAGGAACCCGGCGGCTCCGCGCCCCCAGGAGTCAGGCCGCCCCCACCCAGGAGACCGGACTGCTGGCCGGGCTCGGCGAGGAGGTGCAGGTCGGCGCGGCCCGGCACGTCATGCTCGGCGGGGAGCACTTCGTGTGGGTGATCGACGGCGGGCCTGCCGACCTGTTCGCCGTCGATCCCGTCGGCCGGGGCGCCTGGCACTTCGTCGGCCGGGTGACGGCCGAGGCGGTGATCCCCGGCTCCGCCCGCACGACCCGGCACGCGCTGGTGCTGCGCACCGAGCCGGGCTGCCGGGTACGCCGGGTGCCGCTGTGGCGGCTCGGCCGCCTGCCCGGCTCCGGCCTGCCGCCCGACCGGCGCGAGGCGCTGGCGGCGGCGGTGGAGCACGGGATCACGCTGCTGCGCGACGGCATCCGGCCGCAGGACGCCGGAGCCGGGCCGATGAACGCCGAGGGCCGGACGGTACACCTGGTGGCGGGCCAGGTCGCCCGGGCCGGGGACGGCGTGGCCTGGGCGGTGGTCGACTCCGGGCGCGTCCAGGCGGGTGCGGAGCGGGAGGCGGGCGAGCTGGTCGTCCTGGCCCCCGGCGACGTGATCACCGCGGTCACCGACGCCGAGGTGGTGCTGCGACAGACCGGCGACCTGCTGGCCAAGGGCGTCGTGTGGGAACTTCTGGCCCGGCAGCACGCCGAGTACATGGCCGCGGTGGACCGCTGGATCGACCGCAAGCGCCGCACCGCCGACGAACGCCTCCAGGCCGGACGCCAGGCGGACGAGGGCGCGCTGCGCGAGGCGGTGTCGGCGCTGCGGGACGTCGCCCAGGCCACGCCCGCCCGGCGGCCCGCCGTTCCGGCCGGGGACGTGGACGCCGCCCTGGCCGTGTGCCGGCTGGTGGGCCGCGCGGCCGGGATCAGCGATGTCCGGCCGCCGCCGCCCGGCGCGGCGCACAGCCGGGTGGACCCGGTGACCAGGATCGCGGTGGCCTCGGGCATCCGCACCCGGCCGGTCCGCCTGGCGGGGGAGTGGTGGCGGTCCGAGTCCGGGCCGCTGCTCGCCCACCGGGCCGACGACGGCGGCCCGGTCGCCCTGCTGTGGCGGCGCGGCGGCTACGACATCGCGCATCCGGACGGACGCCGGGCGCGGGTCACCGAGGAGAGCGCGCGGGACCTGCGTTCCGACGCCGTCATGTTCTATCGCTCGCTGCCGCACGACGGCGTGGGGGGAGCGGGGCTGCTCTGGTTCGGGCTGCGCGGCGCGGGGGCGGACCTGGCCCGGCTGCTGCTCGGCGGGCTGGCGGCGTTCGCGCTGAGCCTGGCGGTCCCGATCCTGACCGGGCGGGTGATCGGCGAGTACGTCCTGGCGGCCCGCACCGACCTGCTGGTGCAGGCGTGCCTGGCGCTGGTGATGACCGGGATCGTGGCCGCCGCGTTCGCGACCGTCAACTCGGTGGCCATGCTGCGGCTGGAAGGCCGGTTGGACGCCACCTTGCAGGCCGCGGTGTGGGACCGGCTGCTGCGGCTGCCCACCTCCTTCTTCGCCCGCTACTCCACCGGGGAGCTGGCCAACGCGGCGCTCGGCATCAACGCCATCCGGGCGCGGCTGACCGGCATCGCCACCGTCGTACTGAACGCCGCGCTGCTCGGGCTGGTCAACCTGGGCCTGCTCATCGCCTGCAGCCGTCCGCTGGGGCTGCTCGCGGTGGCGTTCGCGGGGGCGCAGGCCGCGGTGTTCGCCCGGCTCGCGGTGCGGCGGCTGCGCTGGCAGCGCAGGCTGGTCGAAGTGGAGTACGGGCTGTCGGACCAGGTGTTCCACACCCTGCGCGGGCTGCCCAAGCTGCGGGTGGCGGGCGCGGAGACCTACGCGTACGCGCGGTGGGCGGCGGTGTTCGCCGAGAGCCGCGAACTGTACCGGAGGCTGGAACGCAGCCAGATCGTCATCACGGTCATCAACGCGGTGTCCGTGCCGGCCGGCACGTTCCTGCTGTTCCTGATGCTGGCCGGTCCCGCCGCGCGGTCCATGTCGCTCGGCGACTTCGTCACCTTCCTGATGGCGTTCACCGCCATGCTGACCGCGATGACCCAGGTGGTCACCGCGGTCTCGGCGGCCGGGGAGGTGTACCCGATGTTCGAGAAGGTCCGCCCGCTGCTGGTGGAACCGCCGGAGGTGGCGGCGGCGAGCGTCGTGCCGGAGGCGCTGACCGGTGACATCGAGGTGGCCGGGGTCTCCTTCCGGTACGCGGAGCGGGGGCCGCTCGTGCTGGCCGACGTCTCGCTGAAGATCAACTCGGGTGAGTTCGTCGCCGTGGTCGGCCCCACCGGGTGCGGCAAGTCCACGCTGCTGCGGATGCTGATCGGCTTCGAGCGGCCGACGTCGGGCACGGTCCGCTACGACGGGGCCGACCTCGCCCGGCTCGACCTGGCCGAGGTCCGGCGGCAGTGCGGCGTGGTGCTGCAACACGCGCAGCCGTTCGCGGGCACGGTCCTCAGCAACATCTGTGGCGCGGAACCCTACTCGGTGGAGGAGGCGTGGGCCGCCGCGCGGGCGTCCGGGCTGGAAGAGGACATCAAGCGGATGCCGATGGGCATGCACACGCCGCTCGCCGACGGCGCTCCGACGCTGTCCGGCGGCCAGCGGCAGCGGCTCATGATCGCGCAGGCGCTGATCCGGCAGCCCAGGATCCTCTTCTTCGACGAGGCGACCAGCGCCCTGGACAACGAGACGCAGGCGATCGTCACCGAGAGCACCCGGCGGCTGAACGCGACCCGCGTGGTGATCGCGCACCGGCTGTCCACCGTGCTGCGGGCCGACCGCGTGGTGGTCATGTCCGAGGGGCGGATCGCCGAGATCGGCACCCCCGCCGAGCTGCTGGCCCGCCCGGACGGGCTGTTCCACCGCCTCGCTCGCTCCCAGGCCATCTGATCAGCTCCAGAGAGGCCGGATCTCCCGTTTCGCGGCCTCGAAGGCGGCGGCGGAGATGTGCCATTCGCAGTGGTCGATCCCCTGGTCCGGCCACTTCGCGAACAGGTGCCAATCGCCCGGGGGCGGCAGGGGCGCCGCCCAGTAACCGATCGACCGGGCGTTTCCCCGGCCCGATGCCCGGAAGGTCACGATCAGCGGGGCCGGTCCGCCGGTCCGTACGCCGACGCGGAACGCGCCGCGCACCATCTCCTGCAGATCGGCCTCCACGCCAGGGGTGCGGCACTCCATGTGGATCACCAGCCCCGTCGAGTGCACGCTGATCTGGTCCACGTAGACCGCCGCCCGGGGCCCGTAGGCCGGGGTGCGGTCGAAGAGTAACCGGCCCGGGATCTCGTCCTCGGGGATGTCCTCCCCGGACGGGGGTTTGCCGAAGAACAGCACGCCGTACGCCTTTTCGGGAGCCATTGGACAAGAGTGCGGTAGCTTCCAGGCGTGAGCAAGGGGAACCCGTGCCCGGCGGCGGTGATGTGCCATTCTCCGCTGAACCCCCTGAAAAGATAGGGGCGTGACGGAGCAAGGGAAGCTGGTGCTGGCGGGCGCGCCGATCGGGCGGGTGGGCGACGTCGGGCCGCGCCTGGCCGAGGCGCTGGCCGGGGCCGATGTGGTCGCGGCCGAGGACACCCGGCGGCTGCGCAGGCTCGCCGCCGACCTGGGCGCGCAGATCGGCGGCCGGGTGGTGTCCTACTACGACGCCAACGAGGCCGAACGCGCCGCCGAGCTGGTCGAGTCGCTGCGCGCGGGCGCGACCGTGCTGGTCATCACCGACGCCGGGATGCCGGGCGTGTCCGACCCCGGCTACCGGCTGACCAGGCTCGCCGTGGAGGCGGGCGTACCGGTGACCGCGCTGCCCGGCCCGTCGGCGGTGACGACCGCGCTGGCGGTGTCCGGGCTGCCCAGCGACCGGTTCTGCTTCGAGGGCTTCCCGCCGCGCAAGCCGGGGGAGCGGACCAGGCGGCTCACGTCCCTGGCCACCGAGGAGCGCACGATGGTGTTCTTCGAGGCCCCGCACCGGCTGGCGGCCACGCTCGCCGCGATGGCGGAGGCGTTCGGGACCGAGCGCCCGGCCGCCGTGTGCCGGGAGCTGACCAAGACCTACGAGGAGGTACGCCGGGGCGGCCTCGGTGAGCTGGCCGAATGGGCCGAGGCGGGCGTCAAGGGGGAGATCACCCTGGTGGTCGCCGGGCACACCGCCACCGCCGGGCCGCCCGACCTCGCCGCGCTCGCCGAGGAGGTGGCCCGGCTGGCGGCGACCGGGGTGCCGCGCAAGCAGGCGGTGGCCGACGTCGCCAGGGCGGCGGGCGTTCCCAAACGGGAGCTGTACGACGTCGTTCATCGTGCCTGACGGATCAACGCCACATAGGGTGCGTTTCGTGTCTATTGCCCACATCTCTCCCCGGCGTCTCATACCGCCCCTGCCGGGCGGCGACCGCTGGGGCTGGATCGCCCCCCTCGGCGTCGCGTTATTCGGCGCCTACCTGCGGTTCGCCGGGCTCGCGTTGCCGCACTCGCTCATGTTCGACGAGACCTACTACGCCAAGGGCGGCTGGGCCCTGGTCAACTTCGGCGTCGAACGCAAGGCACTGGGCAGCGTCACCGACCCCGTCGCCGACAAGATGATCCTGCGCGGCGACCTGAACATCTGGGAGAAGTGCACGCCCCCCGAGGCCACCCCCTGCGCCGAATACGTGGCCCACCCGCCGCTCGGCAAGTGGATGATCGGCGCGGGCGAGCAACTGTACGGGATGACCCCGCTCGGCTGGCGGTTCGTCGCCGCCCTGGCCGGCGCGCTGTCCATCCTGATCCTGGCCAGGGTCGCCCGCCGGATGACCCGCTCCACCCTGCTCGGCTGCCTGGCCGGGCTGCTGCTGTCCCTGGACGGCATGCACTTCGTGCTCAGCCGCACCGCGCTGCTGGACATCTTCCTGATGTTCTGGGTGCTGGCCGGATTCGCCTGCCTGGTGGTCGATCGAGATCAGTCCAGGGAGGCACTGGCCGCCTGGCGTGCCGCGAGCCCGCTCTCCCGGTACGGGCCGTACCTGGGCCCGCGGCCCTGGCGGCTGGCGGCCGGGCTGTGCCTGGGCGCGGCCTGCGCGGTCAAGTGGTCGGGGATCTGGTTCCTGCTGGTCTTCGCGCTGATGTCGCTGCTGTGGGACGCGGGGGCCAGGCGGGCGGCCGGGCTGCGCCGGCCGTACCGGGGGGTGGCCCGCCGCGACCTGCCGACCGCGCTCGCCGCCATGGCGCTGGCCCCGGCCGTCACCTACCTGATGACCTGGAGCGGCTGGCTGGCCTCCCCCTACGGCTACGGCCGCAACTGGGCGCAGGCCGCCTCGCAGGGCAGCCCCTTCTACTGGCTGTTCGACTCGCTGCGCTCGCTGATGAGCTACCACATGTCGGTGCTCGACTTCCACACCGGCCTGCAGACCCAGCACGACTACTCCTCCGAACCCTGGGAGTGGCCGCTGCTGATCCGCCCGGTGCTGTTCTACTACCAGGGCTCGGAGGGCAAGTGCGGCGAGGGCCCCTGCTCGCAGGCCATCCACGCGGCCGGGACGCAGGCCATCTGGTTCGGCGCGCTGGTCGCGCTGCTCGCCATGATCGCGTGGTACGTCGCCTCGCGGGACTGGCGGGCCGGTGCGGTGCTCGGCGCGTTCGGCGCCGGGTGGCTGCCGTGGTTCTACTACGCCGTGGCCGACAACCGCACGATGTACGACTTCTACATGGCCCCGATGCTGCCGTTCATGGTGCTGGCCCTGGTGCTGGCGGCGGGCCTGATCATCGGCCCGGCCGACGCGCCCGCCCGCCGCAAGGCCATCGGCGCGGCGGCGGTCGGCGCGTTCGCGCTGCTCGTCGTGGTGAACTTCGGCTGGCTGCACCCGGTGCTCACCGGCGACCTGATCACGTATCAGCAGTGGCAGGCGCGGATGATGCTGCAGAGCTGGGTCGCGCACTAGCCCGGCGCAGCGCGCGCGGCAGGCGTACGCCGTGCCGCAGCGTGATCCCCGCCGCCAGGAACGCCAGCGGCACGGCGGGCAGCACGTACCGGTAGTCGAACTCCGCGGTCGCCGCGGGGGCCAGGATCAGGCCCACCGCGGCGAGCCACGGCAACAGGACCGGCCCGCCCAGCCTGCGCCAGCGGACCGCCACGCCGTACAGGCCGATCAGCATGACCACGCCGAGCACGATGCCGGGCAGGTGGATCGCCCGCTGGTAGCCCTGCATGAAGTCGGCCCACGGCGCGACGATGCGGGTGGCGGCCGAGCCGTGCTCGTACTTGAAGGCGTCGGAGTCGGCCCGGCCGCGGTACAGCTCCCAGTTGGGCAGCGGTTTCTCGGCGCGCGGGAACTCGTACTGCATGTAGGTGTTGGCGTCGGGGTAGACCGGGCGGTCCCAGCGGAACGCGCGGAAGAAGTCGCGGGCCACCACCGTCAGGTAGTCGCCGGGCTGCGAGGTGATCGCGCGCATCGCGAACCGGCTGGCGTTCTCGTTCATCTCGACACTGAACTTGCTGCCCGCAGGGAAGATGTGGAACTTCTGGCCCTGCTGGTTCCACCACAGGAAGCCCTGCCCGGAGCTGCCGCGTTTCTCCTTCGGCACGACGATGCACAGCAGCGCCAGATCGAGGTCGCGCTTGTCCACGCCCATCTTGTGGCAGTCGGCGAACAGCGCCGTGCGCATGTACAGGATCGGCCCGTCGCTGCTGGTCATCCCGAACTTGCCGTACGCCGACGCGAACCACCCCATATAGCCCAGCACCGGCACCGCGCACGCCGCCACCATGGCCACGATCGGCCGCCACCCGGCCCGCTTGATCAGCATGTAGACCACGACCAGGCCCAGGATGGCCAGCCCGATGGTGCGGGTCAGCACGGTGAACGCGAGCATCAGCCCGATCGCCGCGCCGATGCGCCAGGACATCTTCCGGTGCCACAGCACCAGCGTGATCGCGCCCACCACCAGCAGGATGAACAGCGCGTCCGACATGATCAGGTGTTCGAGCTGGATCTGGTACGCGTCGAACAGCACCGGCACCGCGGCCAGCGTCGCCCCCCAGCCCGGCAGCCCGAACCTGCGGTGCAGCAGCAGGTAGACCAGCAGCGCGGTGGCCAGGCCCATCAGGTGCTGGGTGAAGACGACGAAGCCGAAGCTGTGCGCGGGCTCCAGCGCCATCAGGTAGAAGCCGTAGCCGTTCGGGCGGATCGGGTGCGGCCGGTAGGGGTGCAGCGCGACCGAGACGTATTCATAGGAGTCGTTGAACCACAGCGCCGGCCGGTAGCCGAGCATGGCGACGACACGCAGCAGCCCGCCCAGCGCGAACGCCGCCGCGAACCATCGATGACATCGCAGTATGGCGAGCAGACGCATGCCCCTGCCCACCGCGGGCATCTTCAACCGCGGCCTCTCAACAACGCCCACCATGAGTTAAAGGATGCCAGCCGTTTGGCGGTCTTGACCCGGACACGGCCGGTCAGAGGGCATCATAGTGAAATTGCACGTGCCGCGAACGAAGGGTTGAGACGTGGAACTGACCGTGGTCATGCCCTGCCTGAACGAGGCGGAGACCGTGGAGACCTGCGTACGCAAAGCACTGACGTGCATGCGCGAACACGACATCGACGGCGAGGTCGTGATCGCGGACAACGGCAGTACCGACGGTTCGCAGCAACTCGCGAGAGACGCGGGCGCGCGTGTCGTCCACGTGGAGGAGAAGGGGTACGGCAACGCGCTGATCGGCGGCATCCGGGCGGCACGCGGACGCTACGTGATCATGGGCGACGCCGACGACTCCTATGACTTCACCGCGTTGCTCCCTTTTGTGGAGCAGCTCCGCGACGGAGCCGACCTGGTCATGGGCAACCGCTTCAAGGGCGGCATCGCCCCCGGCGCGATGCCCCCGCTGCACCGCTACCTCGGCAACCCGGTGCTGTCGTTCGTCGGGCGGCTGTTCTTCCCCTCCGCGATCGGTGACTTCCACTGCGGGCTGCGCGGCTTCCGGCGCGACTCGATCCTCCGGCTGGGGCTCCAGACCGGCGGCATGGAGTTCGCCAGCGAGATGGTCGTCAAGTCCACCCTCCAGGGTCTCGACGTCCGCGAGGTGCCGACCACGCTTTCCCCGGATGGCCGTTCCCGCCCGCCGCACCTGCGCTCCTGGCGGGACGGCTGGCGTCACCTGCGCTTCCTGCTCCTGTACAGCCCGCGCTGGCTGTTCTTCCTGCCCGGCCTCGCGCTCATGGTGCTCGGCGTGGTGGCGGGCACCGCGCTGGCGTTCGGGCCGGTGTGGATCGGCGAGCTGGCCTTCGACGTCGATACGCTGGTCGGCGCGTCGGCCGCGGTGGTGATCGGCTTCCAGGCGGTGCTGTTCGCGCTGTTCACCAAGGTGTACGCGGCCGAAGAGGGGTTCCTGCCGGAAGACCGCAGGATCAAGCGGCTGGTCGATGTGATCACGCTGGAACGCGGCCTGGTGGCCGGCGGCCTGCTGGCGCTGGCCGGTCTGGCGGGCCTGGTCGCCTCGCTGGTCCACTGGCAGGTACGCAGCTTCGGCGAGCTGGACCCGCGCGAGTCGCTGCGCCTGGTGGTGCCCTCGGCGACCGCGCTCATCATGAGCCTGCAGACGGTGTTCGCCGCGCTGTTCATCAGCATCCTGGGCATCCGCCGCACCAAGGAGACCCCGATCGACGTCGCCGCCTCGGCCGCGGAGGAGGCCGCCGAGCAGGTGTCCAAGGAGACCGCCGCGGAGGCCGCTGTAGAGGCCGCCGGGGAGACCGCTGTGGAGACCGCCGGGGAATCGGCGCCCGCGAAGGCGTAATCCGGTTCGGGCGGACGGCCCCGGGGCTCTAGGCTTAGTACATGTCCCAGTCCCAGCACATCCTGACCGCCGTCGCCTGGCCCTACGCCAACGGGCCCAGGCACATCGGGCACGTCTCCGGGTTCGGCGTGCCCTCCGACGTCTTCAGCCGCTACCAGCGGATGGCGGGCAACAAGGTGCTGATGGTCAGCGGGACCGACGAGCACGGCACGCCCATCCAGGTGCAGGCCGACAAGGAGGGCGTGACCGCCCGTGAGCTGGCCGACCGCTACAACCGGGTGATCGCCGAAGACCTCACCGCGCTCGGCCTGTCCTACGACCTGTTCACCCGCACGACGACGCTCAACCACTACGCGGTCGTGCAGGAGATCTTCAAGGGCCTCTACGACAACGGATACGTCTTCCCCCGCACCACCATGGGGGCGATCTCCCCGTCCACCGGGCGCACCCTGCCCGACCGCTACATCGAGGGCACCTGCCCCATCTGCGGCTACGACGGGGCGCGCGGCGACCAGTGCGACAACTGCGGCAACCAGCTCGACCCGGTCGATCTGATCAACCCCAAGTCGCGGATCAACGGCGAGACGCCGAAGTTCGTGGAGACCGAGCACTTCATGCTCGACCTGCCCGCCTTCGCCGGTGCGCTCGGCTCCTACCTGCAGGCCAAGCAGGGCGAGTGGCGGCCCAACGTGCTGAAGTTCGCGCTCAACCTGCTCGGCGACCTCCAGCCGCGGGCGATCAGCCGCGACCTCGACTGGGGCGTGCCCATCCCGCTCGACGGCTGGCGCGACCGCCACGACAAGCGGCTCTACGTCTGGTTCGACGCGGTGATCGGCTACCTTTCGGCGTCGGTGGAGTGGGCCCGCCGTTCCGGCGACCCCGACGCCTGGCGGCAGTGGTGGCAGAATCCCGACGCCCAGGGCTACTACTTCATGGGCAAGGACAACATCGTCTTCCACGCCGAGATCTGGCCCGCGATCCTGCTCGGCTACAACGGCGAGGGCGCCAGGGACGGCAAGCCCGGCTCGCTCGGCCGTCTCGACCTGCCCTCCGAGGTGGTCTCCAGCGAGTTCCTGACCATGGAGGGCCGCAAGTTCTCCTCCTCCCGCCAGGTCGTCATCTACGTCCGCGACTTCCTGTCCCGCTACGACGCCGACGCGCTGCGCTACTACATCGCGGTGGCCGGGCCCGAGTCCCAGGACACCGACTTCACCTGGAACGACTTCGTCAACCGCAACAACGGCGAGCTGGTCGCGGCCTGGGGCAACCTGGTCAACCGGTCGATCTCGATGGCCGCGAAGAACTTCGGGGCCGTCCCCGAGGCGGGCGAGCTGACCGACGCCGACCGGGCGCTGCTGGCCGCCTCCAAGGCCGCCTTCGCGCCGGTCGGGGCGGAGCTGGCCAGGTCTCGCTTCAAGAACGCGGCGAGCCAGGCGTTCGACGTGGTACGCGACGCCAACCGCTACCTCGCCGAGCAGGAGCCGTGGAAGCTCAAGGGCGACCCGGCGCGGCAGCAGTCCATCCTGCACGTCGCGCTCCAGGTGGTCGACGACGTCAAGACGATGCTGACGCCGTTCCTGCCCACGTCCTCCAACAAGATCCACGGCATGCTGGGCGGCGAGGGCGTCTGGTCGGGCATGCCGGAGATCCGCGAGGTCGGCGAGGAGGGCGGGCGCGACTACCCGATCATCACCGGCGACTACACCGGGGCCGCCCGCTGGGAGCACCGGCCGATCGCGCCGGGCACGCCGCTCGCGCCGCCGTCCCCGCTGTTTCCCAAACTGGACCCCAAGGTAGTGGACGATGAGCTGGGCCGGATGGGCGGCGACTGAGCGATGGGCCGCGGCCGGGCCGACCTGACCCCTCCGCAACCGCCCGCCCCGCTCGGGGCGGAGGTGTTCGACAGCCACTGCCACCTCGACGTGATGGTCGGCAACCGGATGGCCTCGGCGCACGACCCCATGGCCCAGGCCGCCCAGGCGGCCAAGGCCACCGTCGAGCGCATCCTGGCCGAGGCCGCCGCGGTCGGGGTCACCCGGGTGATCACGGTTGGCTACGACCTGCCCTCCTCGCGTTGGTGCGCCGACGCCGCGGCCGTCCACCGCGCCGTCCGCGCGGCGGTGGCCATCCACCCCAACGACGCCCACGAGGCCACCCCCGAGGTGCTGGCCGACATCGAGGAACTGGCCAGGGAGCCGCAGGTGGTGGCGGTCGGCGAGACCGGGCTCGACTACTACCGCGACTGGGCGGCCAAGTCCGACCAGCACGCGTCGTTCCGCGCGCACATCGAGATCGCCAAGCGGGCGGGCAAGGCGCTGGTGATCCACGACCGCGACGCGCACGACGACGTGCTGCGGGTGCTGGCCGAGCAGGGCGCGCCCGACGTGGTGGTGTTCCACTCCTTCTCGGGGGACGCCGACCTCGCCGAGCGGTGCGCGCGGGCGGGCTACTACATGTCCTTCTCCGGGCCGCTCACCTACAAGAACGCCACGGCGCTGCGCGAGGCCGCCGCCGTCGCCCCGGCCGAACTGCTGATGGTCGAGACCGACGCCCCGTACCTCCCGCCGGTCCCGCACCGGGGCAAGCCCAACGCGCCCTACCTGCTGCCGCTCACGCTGCGCTGCCTGGCCGAGGTCCGCTCGGTCCCCGCCGAACACCTGGCCGCCCAGATCCAGTCCAACGGCGAGGCCGCCTTCGGCCCCTGGTAGTCGTTCGATACGCCGGGGTCAGCCGGCGATGGCCGCGCCGAAGTCCACCGGGGCGGTGCCGGGGGCCGGGGTGATCGGGGTGGACGCGCTCTGGTTGCGGCCCAGCAGGCCCGCCGATCCGCCGGGGGCGGTGTCCGGCGAGCCGATCAGCAGGCGGTTGCCGGTGAAGGCCACCGCCCAGCCGAAGTGCGCCCCGGCGGCGGGGGAGGTGATCAGGCGGCCCGCCGTCCGGTCGGCCAGCGGGACCAGCCACACCGCGCCGCGCGCGTCCGGGCCCGCGTACGGGACGCCGGCCGCCAGCCGTACGCCGTCGTCCGGCGTGGCCGGGCTCAGCGCGACCGAGAAGCCGAACCCCGCGCCCGCGCGGTCGCCCCTGGCGACCGTGACGCCCTTCTTCAGCCCGCCCGCGAAGACGTGTACCAGGCCCGCCCCGGCCAGCGGCGCGCTCACCGCGAGCCTGCCGTCCGAGGCGGCCAGCGCGTACCCGAACCGGTCGCCCGCCGCAGGGCGTACCGGTTCGCCCGCTTTTCGTAGTTCCGCCAGCCCCCACCGCACCCCCGCGTACTCTCCGCCGCCGCTCAGCGGGTCGAGCAGGACCGTCAGCGCGCCGGTGTCCCGGAGGCCCTGGCCGTTCTGGATTCCCGCGCCGTCCTCGTTCTCGTACGGCGTGCCGACCGCCAGGTCCACCCCGGCCGGGTCGCCGGTGAGCCGATCCAGGGCCAGCGACCAGCCGAACATGTCGCCCGCCTCGCTGCTGCCGGGCACGCCCACCCCGTTCTGGGTGATCCGGGTCAGGGCGGTGCGGCGGTCGGCGGGGAAGAGGTGGACGGCCCCCGCGTCGTGGACGCCGTTGTCGTCCTCGTGCGGCGCACCGACGGCCGCCACGCCGCCGCCGTCCGGGCTGTAGGCGACGGACCAGCCGAAGTGCGCGTCCAGCTGGGGTTCGCGGGCGGTGATCCGGTCGGCGCGGCCCGTACCGCCGTACACGACGTACGCCGCGCCCGCGTCACGGATGCCGCCGACGTCCGCGTACGGCGCGCCCACCAGCAGGTCGGCGCATCCGTCCGCGTCGAACCGGCCGATCGTCACCGACCACCCGAACGCGTCGCCCGCCGCCGCGTCGGGCGCGCTCACCGGCACCGGCGTGCCCCCGCCGGGGCTCCCTGCCGCGAACTGGACCACCCCTGCTCCCGCCAGCCCCCGCACATCGGCGAACGGGTCGCCGATGGCGACGTCGTGATCGCACTTCGCGGCCCGTGTTCCCGCGGGCATGATCGGAAGGGCGGCCAGCAGCAGGGCCGCGATCAGCATCCTGGTCATCAGAGGTTCACCGTGAGGGGGGTGTCGTCGGTCAGGGCGGCGCGCAGGCGGGTGGCCGTGCGGGCCGGGGGCAGGTCGTACACGGTCACGCCGCTGACCTGGGCGCCCGCGGTGAGGGCGGCGGGGAGTGAGGTGGAGGCCGGTTCGGGGTCGTGCGGCGCGCCGCGGTCGTCGTAGAGGGTCATCGTGCCGGGGGTGAGCGGCACGAGTTCGCCGCCGGGGTTCAGCAGGATCCAGCGGACCACGCAGAACCGGCCGCGCTTCGGAGTCGCGCCCGCGTACTTCGTCAGGCCGCACTGGGCCGGGCGCGGGATGATGAGCTGCGGACCCGTCAGCGGTTCGCCGAGCGGTAACCGGCGTCCGATGTCCGGTCCCCGCCGGGCGGCGGCCGGGGCGGGCGCAGGATCGTCCCGGGCCTGGGTGATCACCAGGACGGCCCCCGTCACGAAGAGCGCGACGACGGCGGCAGCGGCGGCGACGAGCACCCGGCTGCGGCCCTTCGGCCTGGCCGGGCGCAGGCCGAACCCGGCGAGCGTCTGCGTCGCGTCCTGGCCGATGTTGGCCGGGGGCTCCCACGACTCGGCGACCAGCGTCTCCTGCGCGGCGGGCGGGGCCGGCGCGGTGATGCCGCCGCCCAGCAGGGCCAGTACCAGCTCCTGGGCGGTCGGACGCCGGTCCGGGTCGGGGTCGGTGGCCCGGCGTACCAGGTCGTTCAGCGGGGCGGGCAGGACGCCGAGGTCCGGGCGGCCGTTCAGCACCCGGCCGGCCAGCACGATCGCGTCGCCCTGGCCGAACGGGTGGCGTCCGTTGCCCGCGTAGGCGACGAGGCAGCCCCAGGCGAAGATGTCGGCGGCGGGGGTGATCGGCAGCCCGCGTACCTGCTCGGGGGCCCACCAGCCCGGACTGCCGACCAGCTCGCCGGACAGGGTCATGCCCTGGGTGCCGTCCAGCGCGCGGGAGATCCCGAAGTCGATCACGCGCGGGCCGGAGATGGACAGGATCACGTTGGCCGGTTTGAGGTCGCGGTGCACCAGCCCGGCGACGTGGATCGCGGCCAGCGCGGCGGCGACCCCGAGCGCCACGCCGTGCAGGGTGCCCGCCTCCAGCGCGCCGTACCGGGTGATCTGCCGGGACAGCGCCAGGCCCTCGATGTACTCGGTCACCATGTACGGCCGGCCGTCGCGGTCGTCGCCGTTGTCGAGCACCTGGGCCGTGCAGAACGAGGCGACCCGGCGCGCGTTGTCCACCTCCGCGTGGAACCTGACCGCGAACCCCGGCTCGGCCGCGTACTCCGCCTTCACCACCTTCACCGCGACCAGCCGCCCGGCCGGCGCGGTGGCCAGGTAGACCGTGCCCATACCGCCCTCACCGAGGCGGCCGACCAGCTTGTAGGGGCCGATGGCCTCCGGATCGGCGGGGGTGAGTCGCATGGGATCGGGGTCCATGGTCATATTCGCGCTCGCTCCCGGCGTGGAGTCGTGGTCGTCACCCTTGCGCCCCCGTGGGACAACGTTATCCACCTTGGATCCCTTCGTGCAGGTTCTGGCGGCCACCCTGGGCTGTTCGGTGCGAGACACTTGGGTGGATGACATGGGGAGAGGAATCGTGACCCTTCTCGGGCCGGTGGAAATCCGGGAATTGGCGGGGCGGCTGGGTCTGCGCCCCACCAAGAAGCTCGGCCAGAACTTCGTGATCGACGGCGGCACCGTCCGCCGGATCGTCCGCACCGCCGGGCTCGACGGCGACGACGTGGTGATCGAGGTCGGTCCGGGGCTCGGCTCGCTCACGCTGGCGCTGCTGCCGGAGGCCGCCCGGGTGATCGCCGTGGAGATCGATCCGGTGCTGGCCGCGCAGCTTCCGCGTACCGCCGCCGACCGCGCGCCCGAGCTGGCCGGACGCCTGGACGTGGTGCCCGCCGACGCGCTGCGGGTGACGGCGGCCGAGCTGCCCGGGTCGCCGCCGACCGCCCTGGTCGCGAACCTCCCCTACAACGTCGCCGTGCCCGTGGTGCTGCACCTGCTGGCCGAGCTGCCGTCGCTGCGCAAGGGGCTGGTGATGGTCCAGTCGGAGGTGGCCGACCGGCTGGCCGCGCCGCCGGGTTCGCGGGTGTATGGGGTGCCGTCGGTCAAGGCGGCCTGGTACGCGGACGTGCGCAGGGCCGGGCCGGTGGGGCGTACGGTGTTCTGGCCGGTGCCCAACGTGGACTCGGGCCTGGTCGCGCTGACCCGCCGCGAGCCGCCCGCGACCACGGCCTCCCGGGCGGAGGTCTTCGCGGTGATCGACGCGGCTTTCGCGCAGCGCCGTAAGACGCTGCGGGCCGCGCTGGCGGGCTGGGCCGGCACCGCGGCGGCCGCCGAGGAGGCGCTGCGCCGGGCCGGAGTGGACCCGTCGAGCCGGGGCGAACGGCTGGCGGTGACCGATTTCGCACGGGTCGCCGAGCACCGCCCATTGCATGGTTGATCAGCGTATTCCCTGACAAGGATGGGCATTTACGGTCTGTCGGTTTCCCTGTAAACGGCGCGTTCGCGGGGTAATACCTGACGCATGATGATCTCACCTGGTTTCGTGTGGACGCAGGTGGCGGCGGTCGGCTCGGCGATGTGGCTGCACGTGCCCGCCGATCCGGCGCCCACCGCCGCCGACCCTTATGCCACCGTCATGCCGTACGAGTCTCATGCCTGGACCGAGGCGCACGCCGCCGGGGAGGCGGCGCTGGCCGAGCGGACCGCGCGGCGGGAGGCCCGGCGCGCCCGGGGACGGCTCGCCGCGACCGCCGCGCTGAGCATGATGGGCGTGCCGTTCTCCTGGGGCGGCGGCTCCGCCGAGGGCGCCACCCGGGGCATCGGCAAGGGCAGCGGCACGGTCGGCTTCGACTGCTCCGGCCTGGCCCTCTACGCCTGGGCGCAGGCCGGAGTCCGGATCGCCCACTACACCGGCACCCAATACCGGCAGGGCCGCCGGGTGCGCGAGAAACGGCTGCGCCCCGGCGACCTCGTCTTCTTCGGCGAACGCCGGGGCGACCCCGACCACGTCGGCCTCTACCTGGACGACGGCGTCATGGTCCACGCCCCGCAGACCGGGGACGTGGTCAGAAAGACCGACTACCTCGCCTCGCCGTACTACAGCCGCCGCTACCGGGGCGCGATACGACCGGGACTGCGTCCCGTCGCACCTCCGCTGGGCCCGCCACTGTGGCACAAGTCCGAGATCGTGCCAGCGCCCGTGCCCGTGCCCGCGCCGGTGCCTGTGCCCGTGCCTGGGCCTGGGCAGCTCGTCCCGGAGCCGATCAGTCCCACGGAGGACATGGGGCCCGCTAGCATACGACCCGGCCCGGACGACGGTTTCGCGGCCGGGAACGTGCCGAGGAGTGACGAGCGCCCCGATGGACTCCGTGACGGTCCGAGTGCCGGCCAAGGTCAACCTGCAGCTCGCGGTAGGCCCGCTGCGCGATGACGGTTACCACGACCTGGTGAACGTCTTCCACGCCGTCTCCATCTACGACTACGTCACCGCCGTCGCGGCGGATTCCTTCTCCGTGCGGGTCGTGGGTGAGGAAGCGGATTTGGTACCGGACGGACCGGACAATCTCGCCATCAGAGCGGCCAGGGCACTCGCGGCCCGCGCCGATCGGCCGCTCGCCGCCCGGCTCACCATCAGAAAGTCGATCCCGGTCGCCGGGGGCATGGCGGGCGGCAGCGCCGACGCCGCCGGAGCGCTGGTCGCCTGTAACGACCTGTGGAAACTCGGCCTGCCCCGGGAAGAGCTTCTGGACATCGCCGCCGAGATCGGCAGCGACGTGCCGTTCGCGCTGTTCGGCGGCACCGCCGTGGGCACCGGCCGGGGCGAACGCCTGACCGCCGTACCGACCGGCGGACGCTTCCACTGGGTGTTCGCGCTCGCCGAGGGCGGGCTGTCCACCCCCGCCGTCTACGGTCGCTGTGACCGCCTGCGCGAAGCGCGCGGCGAACGGCCCGCGCCGCCGAAGGAGAGCCCGGCCCTGATGGCGGCCCTGCGCGAGGGCGACGCCGACGCGCTCGGCGCGGAGCTGGTCAACGACCTGCAAGAGGCCGCCGTGGCGCTGCGCCCCTCGCTCGCCGCCACCCTCGACGCCGGACGCGAACGCGGCGCGCTCGGCGCGATCGTCTCCGGTTCCGGCCCGACCTGCGCCTTCCTTGTGGCCGGGGAGTCCAAGGCCGATGACCTGGCCCGCGCCCTCACCGGTTCGGCCGTCTGCCGCGCCGCCGTCACCGCCTACGGGCCCGTGCGGGGCGCTCTGGCCGGAGCCGGTGGTCATCCGGTGGGGATAACCTGAATGCGCGATGAATCTGGTCAATCTTGAGTCGGTGACCCACGCCTACGGCCCGGTGCCGCTGCTGCGCGAGGTCTCTTTGGGCATCGCCGCCGGTGAGCGGATCGGTGTCGTCGGCCGCAACGGCGGTGGCAAGACCACGCTGGTGTCGGTGATCGCGGGCACGGTCCAGCCCGATTCCGGGCGGGTCACGCACAACCGGGGGCTGCGCGTCGGCGTGCTGTCCCAGGGCGACGATCTCGATCCGGCGCGTACGGTGGAGTCCGCGGTGCTGGGCGACCTGGCCGAGCACGAGTGGGCCGGGGACCAGGGGATCCGCGAGATCCTGAAGGGCCTGATCGCCGACATCGACCTGTCCTCTCTCGTGGGGTCGCTGTCGGGCGGGGAGCGCCGCCGTACCGCGCTGGCCCGGCTGCTCATCGGCGAGCACGACCTGATCATCCTGGACGAGCCCACCAACCACCTGGACATCGAGGCCATCGACTGGCTGGCCGGGCACCTGGTGGGGCGCAAGTCGGCGCTGCTGGTCGTGACCCACGACCGCTGGTTCCTGGACGCCGTCTCGACACGGACGTGGGAGGTCGTGGACGGCGCGGTCGAACGCTACGAAGGCGGATATGCCGCCTATGTGCTGGCTAAGGCCGAACGCGCCCGCCTCGCCGCCGCCACCGAGGAACGCCGCCAGAACCTCATGCGCAAGGAGATCGCCTGGCTGCGCCGGGGGCCGCAGGCGCGTACGAGCAAGCCCAAGTTCCGCGTGGAGGCGGCGCAGGCGCTGATCGCCGACGAGCCGCCCGCCCGGGACGAGGTGGAGCTGGTCCGGTTCGCGGCGGCCCGGCTCGGCAAGACCGTCTACGACCTCTTCGACGTCACCCTGCACGCGGGCGGGCCCGGCGAGGGGCCGCTCGTCCTCGACCGGTGCACCTGGCAGCTCGGGCCCGGCGACCGGATCGGCCTCATCGGGGTCAACGGGTCGGGCAAGTCCAGCGTGCTGCGGCTGCTGGCCGACGCGGTGCGGCCCGACGTGGGGCGGGTGGTGCGGGGCAAGACCGTGCGGCTCGCGTACCTCTCCCAGGAGCTGGTGGAGCTGGACCCTGGGCGGCGGGTGCTGGAGGTCGTGGAGGAGATCCGCAAGTACATCAAGGTCGGCAAGCGCGAGTGGACGGCTTCGCAACTGCTTGAGCGGCTGGGGTTCCGGGGCGAGGCGCAGTGGAAGGCCGTGGGCGACCTTTCCGGAGGGGAACGGCGGCGGCTGCAGGTTCTGCGGCTGCTGATGGACGACCCCAACGTGCTGCTGCTCGACGAGCCGACCAACGACCTGGACATCGAGACCCTGAACGAGCTGGAAGACCTGCTCGACGGGTGGGCGGGGACACTGGTCGTGGTCAGCCACGACCGATACTTCCTGGAGCGGGTCACGGACCGCTCGCTGGCGCTGCTGGGGGACGGGCGGCTGTCGATGCTGCCGGGGGGCGTGGACGAGTACCTCTCCCGCCGGGCCACGGCCGTCGCCTCGGCACCGTCCGCTCCGGTCGCCGTTCCGGCTCCGTCTGACGGGCGTTCGGCGAAGGAGGAGCGGGAGCTGCGCAAGGAGCTCTCCCGCCTGGAACGGCGCTTGGACCGGCTGGGAGAGCGGGAGACGGGCCTGCACACGGCAATGGCCGAGGCGGCGGACGACTACGAACGCCTGGCCCGCCTGGACGCCGAGCTCAAGGAAATCCAGTCCGAGAAGGAAACAGTCGAATCCGACTGGCTCGCCCTGGCCGACCGCCTGGACTGAACCGGAGCCGCCAGCGCCCCCTTGACCGCCTCCGGCGACCCGCCTTCGCTTCGCTCAGCCGTACTTTTCGCGCCAGGCTCTGCCCGACGTACTGCCCCGGCGACCCGCCGGCACCCCTAATCGTCTTCGCTTCGCTCAGCCCTGCTTTCCATGTCGGGCTTCGCCCGACGTCCCCGCCTCCGGCGGGTGGCGCTTCGCGTGTACGGCAAGCCCCCTGCTCGCCGCTGGCCCGTGCCCAATACCGCTCCGGAGCCCGGCATTTCCCGCGCGCCGTGGCCGCTCCCTGTACCTCGCATCAGCCAAGACGGAACCCTTTCCAGACCACGGCGCCGCCTTGTTGCGCCCCACCGTCAGCCGAAAGCCTCAGGCGAAACGAGAAGGTGAGATCGCCGCCGAGGCCGCCTTGGCCATGCTCGGTCAGTTGGAAGGCGCCCGTTTGGACCTGCGACCCCGCCCGGCGGGCACCGCCCCCAAGTGGCCGAGGCTGCTGCACGAAAAGTTCTTGGCCTCGGCCCACGCGACCCCGCACTCGGACTGCCGGTACTTCTGGAACACATCGATGTGCTTTGCCGGATTTCGGCGACACTGCCGGGCCCGGCCCCGTCCTCGGGATTTCGCCTGTCGATCGGCAGACCGGCGCAGGCCAAGCGTCATCTGATTGGACAGCTGGAATTACAGCCATTGATTGCACCTTGATTGTTCAGTCCGCGCCCCCGACACAAAACAACAGCCGACCGGTAGCAATGAACCCGAGGAAGGCGAACAGGCCCTCGGCGACGGGGAGCCCTACGACGGGAGAGCGCATGAGGATGCTGAAGAAGACGCTGGTGACCATGGCTGCGATGGCAGCCCTGCTCAGCGGCGGACTGGCATCCGCCGGCGTCGCCGCGGCGGCACCAGCGGGAGCGATACATCAAGCGGCCGTTACGGCTGATGAGTGGGACGGGCCGATCGACCTGTGGACGACCTACCCCTTGGAAAAGGGACAGGAAATCTGCCGCACGGTCGGGCAGATCGGTATGTCGATCGGGTCGTGGAGGGCCTATCAGTGCCGAGACGATGGGGCGTTCACGACCTACCTGTACGTCATGCGCTAGACAGCGTGCGCCGCTGACCGCCTCCACACAGTGCATCCGGGCCCGACCTGGTCGGTCCCGGATGTCCCGGTATTCAGCTGCCCGTTGTCGTGGCTTTCCGGGCGGCTCTTGGAGAGTTGCAGATGGTCTCTGTCATGCGGCGTGCGGGGCTGGGATGATCGGGGTGTGGCGATCCAGGTGTCGGTGTGCGGGCCGCGGGACTGCAGTCCGGACGATGAGTCCAACGCCCGGGAGGTCGGGCGGTTGCTGGCCGGGCGGGGGGCGGTGGTGATCTGTGGGGGCTACAGCGGGGTCATGGCCGCCGTGGCCGCAGGCGCTCGTACGGCGGGTGGGACGGTGGTGGGCATCCTGTCCCGTGCCGACCGCGAGCAGGCCAATCCCGACCTGTCGATCGTGATCCCGACCGGCGTGGGAGAGGCCCGCAACAACATCATCGTGAACTCGGGCGATGCGGTGATCATCGTCGGCGGCTCCTGGGGCACCCTGTCCGAGCTGGCCCTGGCGAAGCGTCGCGGCAACGTCCCCGTCGTACAGCTCGGCGGCTGGCGCCTCCTCGACCACGACGGCCGGCCCGTCCCGGGCCTCCGGTACGTCTCCTCCCCCCGAGAGGCCCTTGCCGCAACCGGCCTCTGGTAGTAGCCCCCAACGCCGGCTTTCCATACAGCGTGCCGCCCGCACTGCCTCCGGAGCGCCGTCTGTGCCGCGGACGGCGTTGATACCGAGGCACAAGAAGTAGCGCTTGATAAGCCATCCTTGGGCCTAATTGAACTAATCAAACTTCGCGGGTCGCCGCGTGCCTGCGAAGGTGTTCATGTCTCGTCGGCGGCCCCGAGCCCTGCGGAGGTGCGGTCGGGGTGGTCGGCGCGGACCCAGGAGTACACGCGGGCGATGCCGTCGCTGATGGCGATCTTCGGCTCCCAGCCCAGGTCCGTCCGGGCGGCCGTGGAGTCGAGGGCACTGCGCTGGAGTTCGCCCGGCCGGGGCGGGGCATGGAGGGGGGCGACCTCGTGGCCCGCCGCCGTGGCGATCAGATCGACCAGGTCGAGGACGCTGGTCTCGCGGCCCGTGCCGATGTTCCACACTCCGGCCCGGTCGGCTTCGCCCGCGGCGATCAAGGCCGCGACGATGTCGGCCACGTAGACGTAGTCGCGGGTCGCCTTGCCGTCGCCGTAGATCGTGGGGCGCCGCCCGGCGTACACGGCTCCGCTGAAGATCGACACTACTCCCGCCTCCCCGCTGGGGTCTTGGCGCGGCCCGTACACGTTGCCGAGTCGCAAGGCGGCGTGCCGGGTGCCGTGCAGGCGGTTGAACAGGGCGAGGTACTGCTCGGCGCACAGCTTGGCGGTGCCGTACGGGGCCTCGGGCTCGGCCGGCGTGCCCTCGGGGGAGGGGATCGCCGCGGCGGCGCCGTACAGGGCACCACCGGTGGAGGTGAACACCAGGCGCGCCCCGATGTCCCGGGCGGCGTTGAGCAGGTTGATCGTCCCGCCGATGTTGACCGCGGCGTCGCGCGCCGGGTCCGCGACCGAGGTCCGTACGTCGATCTGCGCCGCCAGGTGGTAGATGACCTCGGGGCGGGCCTCTCGTATGGCGGCGGCGACCGCCGGGGCGTCGGTGATGTCGATCCGCCGCAGGTCCGTCGCGTCCGGGAGCCGGGTGGCGCGGCCGGTGACCAGCGAGTCCACGACGGTGACGGTGTCGCCACGGGCGTGCAGGGCGTCGGTGAGGTGGGAGCCGATGAACCCGGCCCCGCCGGTGACGAGGGTTCGCATGGGCGATGAGCTTATGGTGTCCGGCCGCTGTGAGTTGCGTGATCGCCGCCGGTACGCCGACAGGTGACGCTTCATCGCCAACAGGGCCAGGTTGCGCCTGAGTGGTTTGTCGTACTTCAGATCGAGCGGCAGTTTGAAGCCGCCAATTGTGACTCTTGTAACGTTCCACAGAAGCTGGTCGATATTCGGCTGAGAGTCGATCGAAGTGGGGCGTAATGCCGTTTGAAATGCTGATGGTTCTCGTCGGCGGTGCGGGTGTTGTTCTATTCGGGGGATATCTCAGATGGGCCTGGAATGAGCGTAAGCCGTTTCTCGCGATCATCTTTTTCCTGCTGCTCCTGCTCATGCTGGGCATCGCCGGGTTCTTCGTCTCGCGGATGTGATGGCCGGGCGCGTTGATCGGGCGTTGAGGTGGCTGTGAGGTGGGGGCGGACACTTGGGGGCGGCACTTCATGGCACCCCCCACTTGTTCGGAGGCTGGCAGTGAGCACGGCGATCATGCGGGCGGCCTCGGTCGCGCTGGCGTTGGGGATGGGCGTTTCGACGCTCGTCGGGGCGGGGCCGGCGTCGGCCGCCGCGTTGGACTGGCGCTGCACGATGGGCAGTCACAGTACTAATCCGCCGATCGGTACGTCCTACACCAACTGGGTCGTCGGGCAGCGGACCAATGGCGGCGGAAGTGGTCCGTGGGCGATCAACTGGACCAGGCGGTACTGGCTGACCGAGGAGAATTACCTGTCCGGCGGAGTCACCAAGCAGCGTTTCCTGAACACCTCGGTCGCGGCGTGCGAATTCAGTCTCGGGCTCTCGTCGGTCACCGAGCTGACGCCGCAGGGCGCGACCGAGCAGCCCCCGTGTACGGCGCCGGGCGACTATATCCAGGCCGAGGGCGGCGACATCATGGCCTATCGGTTCATCGGGGAACGCACCAGCCCCGGCGCGCTGGGGATCTACCGGAAGTACCGTTTCTGGCACAAGGAGCGGCAGTCGTCGCCGGGAAGCTGGTCGTACCAGGCGAGCAGTGTGGCGGTGTGCCTGCTGCCGCGTGCCGGAGGCTAGGGCTCGCGGGCGGGGGGCACGTCGATCGCGCGCATGGCGGCGAGGTAGCGCTCGTACGCGCGCCGGGCCTCGCCGTGGCGGCCCGCTGAGCGCAGGACGCGTACCAGGTCCAGGTGGGAGCGCTCGTCGTAGTGGTCCCGGCCCAGGATGCGCAGCAGCCAGCGGGCCGCGTCGTCCACGTCGGCGGCGTCGAGCGCGAGGTCGGCCAGGGTGCGCACCACGCGCAGGTAGGTGGCCCGTGCCAGTTCGCGTACCGCGCCGGACCACTCCTCATACGGCTCGTCCTCCAGGAAGTCGCCGGTGTAGCGGCGTTCGGCGGCGATCAACAGGGCGCGGCCGTGTTCGGGGCGGCTCAGGCCGTACTCGGCCTCCTCCAGGAAGGTCTCCACGTCGATGCCGACCTGGGAGGTGTCCAGGGCGACGGCTCCCGAGCCGGTGCGTACGAAGTGATCGGCGGCCACCCGGCGGCCGGGATCGAGTACCGAGCGCAGGACCGAGAGCGCGACCGACATCCGGTGCGCGACGCGCGCGGGCTCCTCGCCCGGCCACAGGAACTCGGCGATCTCCTCGCGCGCGACCGCCCGCCCGCGCCGCGACACCAGGATCCGCAGCAGGCCGCGGGCCTTGCGGGACTGCCAGGCCGACGGGGGCAGCGGTACGCCGTCCACCACGACCTCGAACCCGCCCAGTGTGCGAACCGTGACGACCGGCGACACAGGGGTGAGCGGCACGCCCGCGGCCTGGAGGCGTTCGGCGGCCTGGCGGGCGGCGAGGCGTTCGGCGGAGGTCGCCCTAGGGAGGTGGCCGCGTACCGCGCGCAGCCGATCGACGTGCAGCAGCGCGCCGGTGACCTGCCAGGTCGCCAGGGCCTCCGCCAGCGCGAGCCGGGCCTGGGCGGGGTCGCGCTCGGCCGCCGCCCGCAGTTCCAGGGCCTCGGCGAGAGCGGCCTTGTCGTGGTGGCGGCGGGCCGGTTCGGTCGCCTGCCGGGCCGCGCGGAGCGCGCGTTCGAGGTCGCCGGTCAGCGCGGCGACCCGGCCGCGGACGACCAGCGCCCGCGCCGCCCGCCGGCCCCCGGAAGCGGAGGCGGCCCGGGCGGCGAGCCGCTCGGCGGCCTCGGGGTCGTCCTGGTGGACGACCAGCGCGAGCCCGCACAGCGCGGGCACGAGCGCCTGCCGATTCCCGGCGGACTCCGCGATGCGCACGGCCTCCTCGTACGCGGCCTGGGCGAGCTGCCGCTGCCCGCGCAGCCGGTGGATGTCGCCCAGCCCGGTCAGCGGACGGGCCGAACCGTCGCGCTGGTGCAGCGACAGCACGTACTCCAGATGGCCGGTCGCCTCGTCCAGCCGTCCCATCGCGGTCAGCGCCTCGGCGGCGTTGCACAGCGCGCCGGGCAGGTACGCCCTCGCCGCACAGACCTCCGCCAGGGCCGCCGCCGCCAGCGCTTCGGCCAGCGCCTCGGCGTACTCGCCCTCGTCCAGCAGCAGGCCGGAACGGCTGGTGCGGATGCGCGCGGCCTGCACGAGGTCCCCGGCCCGCTCGGCCAGCCGCAGGGCCCGTTCATGATGCTCGGCGTCGCCGGCCGGGTCGCCGGACAGCATGGCGTGCAGCGCCAGCGCGGTGTGCGCGGCGGCCTCGGCGGCGGGCCCCGCGGCGGTACCGGCGGAAAACGCGCGGGCGGCGAGGTCCCCGCAGGCGGCCGGGTCGCCGGTGAGCCAGTGGGCGGTCGCGTGCCAGGAGTGCAGCATGGCCTCCTCGGCCGGGTCCGGTACGCCGGAAAGGTGGGCCTTGCCGAAGACCTCGATCGCCTCATGCGGACGCGCCCGCAGGCAATGCACGCTGCCCAGCCGCCAGGCCAGCGCCGCGTCCATCCCCTGCTCCGCCAGCGGGACCAGTACGGCCAGGGCCTCCTCGTAGCGTCCGGTCACCGTGAGCGCCTGGCCGAGCAGGAGCCGTAGCCGCCGGCAGCGCAGCGCTTGCGGCAACCCCCGGACGGCTTCGGCGACCAGCGGCGCGGAGCCGTTCGCGATGGCCCGTTCGCCGTCGGTGAGCAGCACTCCCGCGCAGGCGGCGTGATCGCCGAGCCCCCGGTGGGCGGTGATGGCCGCCGCGGGGAGCCCGGCGTGTTCGTACCAGGCCGCGGCCTGGCGCAGTAGCCGCCGCCGGGCCGGGACGGGGAGCGGGCGGCAGGCCAGGAGTACCGCCCCGACCAGCGGAACCAGCCGATACGCCGCCCGGCCGGTCGGTGACGCGCACGGCACCAGCAGCCCGGTACGCACCAGCACGTCCAGATCCCTTTCCGCCCTCCCGATGCCGAGGGCCCCGCACAACTCCGCATCGACCGGGTCCAAGTGGGCCAGATCGGCCAGCAACCGGCAGATCGCCGGGGGGAACGCGGCCAGTACCTCCGTCCGCACGAACCCGGCCAGCGCCGTGCCGGGGGCGGCGAGCCTGGCGGCGACCAGTTCGGCGGGCAGGTCGGTGGGCAGTTCGGCGGGCAGGTCGGCGAGCATGGACGCGCCCGCGCTCAGCTGCCCGCCCGCCAGATGGACCAGCGCGGGCCAGCCCGCGGTCAGGGCGTGGACCTGGCGGGTGGTGCTCGCGTCGCGGATGCCGTACTCCCGGCCCAGTACCGCGGCCACCGCCGCCGCCGACAACGCGAGGTCGGCGGGGCCGAGCACCCGCAGGCCGGGCAGCCGCGCGCCGCCGGGGGGCGGCAGCCGCGAGACGATCACCACCTTGGCGGCCGGCCCCGTACGGTCCAGCAGCAGCCTGACCTGCCCGGCGGGGAACGCGCGCAGGTCGTCGATGACCAGCCAGTCCCCGCCGTCCCGGCCCTCTGGCGGTACTCGCGAGTGCCAGTTCACCGAGGCCCCGCGCAGCCAGCGGCGCACCGCCTCGGTCTTGCCGTACCCCGCCGCCGCGACCACCGCCGTGCAGCGCGCCGTCAACGGCATGGCCGTACCCCTCGCCACCCTGACCTCCCTGCGCCGGGCCGGGGGCACCGCGGGGCCGCCCTGGCGGTGGGACATGCCTGCATTACGAGACCTACGGATCACTGAATCCCGCGCGGGGCACGCTGTCCAGATGTGAACAGTCTGTTCAACATGCAATGTTGACAACGAAGCGATGAATCGCCCATCCTGGTCGTATGTCCACTTCTGATCCCTTCACCCAGCCGCAGCCCGCCCAGGTGCGGGCGCACCGCGTCCACGCCTCGCTCAACCGCATCGCCGAGCGGCACGCGGCCACCGACGAGCAGCGCTCCCGCCAGATCCACCCCTCGGTCATCGCCCCGCACGAGGCCGTCAGGATCGTGTCGTTCCTGCTCAGCGGGGTGGCGACGGCCGACGACGGCGAGCCCGAGGTCGACCACGCCGACATCACCGCCGCACTGACCCTCCTCCCGGTGGCCCGCGAGGAGATGGACCGGCTCGAAGCCGGCCTCCTCGGCATGGCCAGGGGCCGCGGCATGACCTGGCAGGAGATCGCCTTCGGCCTGGGCCTCGGCACCCCCCAGGCCGCCCGCCAACGCTACGAACGCCTGACCGACCGCACCACCGACCCCACAGAGCCGGCCGACGCCTGAGCGCCGTACCCGGCGGGGGGCGGGTTCGAGCGGCATCCGGAGCTGGGGTGGCACCCGGTCGGACCGGTACTTGATTTGTTGTGGCGGGATGAATCGGGAGTGTTGCGGTAATCCGGGAACGCCTGGAGGGACTACTGGGTGTGGACGATCCCGAAGAGCGATTCACAGATCTCTACGACCGGCACTACCGCAATGTGCTCGGGTACACGCTGCTGCGGGCCGAGCGTGATGTGGCCGAGGACGTCGCCAGTGAGACGTTCATCGTGGCGTGGCGGCGGCTGAGCGACGTTCCTGAGGCGGCGTTGCCGTGGCTTTTGGGGGTGGCCCGCAACCTGCTGGCCAAGCAGCGTGACTCCCGCCACCGGCGGCAGGCGCTGGTCGATCGCATCGTGGCCCTTTCCAGTCAGCGGGACATGGAGACCTGGGACGTGGCCGAGCACGTCATCGACAGAGAGCAGGCCCTCGCGGCGCTGTCGGCCTTACGCGAGAAGGACGTGGAGGCCATGGTGTTCGCGACCTGGTACGGCCTGACGCCCGAAGAGGCGGCGATGGCCATGGGCTGTTCGGTACGGACCTACAACGTCCGGCTGCACCGTGCGCGTAAACGCCTGGACCAGGCGCTTCGCGTGGAGACCACCTTCGCCAGAGCAGTTCCCCAGGGGCGTCCCGCCCGGAGGATCGCATGACCGACCGCATTTTCCGCGACCTGAAGCCCGCGCAACTCACCGAGATCACCGAGGAGACCTATATGCGCCGCCGTTCCGCCGACCTCGCCCGCGCCGCCGAGACGCCGCGTACCGAGACCGCCCCGCGCAGGCTGCGCCGGTCGTTCCTGCTGACGGGGGGCGTGATGGCCACCGGCCTCGCCGCGGCGGCGGCCGTCATCGTCTTCTCGGGCAGTACGCCGGTCCCCGACGGGGCGCCGCTCGTCGCCTCGGACACCCCGAAGGCCGCCGACACCACGAAGGACGCCGCGCAGAGCACCGAGGTCAAGGCCGAGCCGGTCAACGCCCGCTCCTTCCTGCTGGCCGCGGCCGCCACGACCGCCAAGCAGGAACCGGCCGGGTCCGGAAACTACTGGTACCGCCGCGAGGTCACCCAGAGCAAGCTGACCCACGCGATGGGGGACTACTTCGCGAAGGTGCGGGAGTACGCGGCGGAGCGTAAGAAGAAGATCGCCGACGCCAAGGGCGATCGGGCCGCGGCCAAGGCCGCGGAGAAGGAGTATTACCGCAAGATGAACGAGCTCAAGAAGGGAACGCTGCCGTACACGGTGTACGAGACGGTGACGGCGGAGAAGTGGTTCGCCGGGAAGCAAGGGCTCGACAACCGTAATGTGAGGAAGTACGGGGACGTCGCCTTCGGTTCCCCCGAGGACGAGGCGGCCTGGCGGAAGGCGGGCTCGCCGAAGCTGACGGAGAGGTCGGCCAAGCAGCGCAGCAGTACGAACGATCTCAATCTGATTTTCTCCATCGGCAACCCGAGCCTGACCCTGCAGAACGTCTCGAAGCTGCCCACCGACAAGAAGGCGCTGAAGCGCAAGCTGGACCAGCTGTGGAAGGCGAGCCCGTCCGCCGCGGACAGCAGCAGGTCAGAGCACCTGTGGCAGACCAGCCAGGACCTGCTGACCGGCCCGATCACGCCCGGCACCCGCTCGGCCCTGTTCAAGATCCTCGCCGAGCAGCCGGGAGTCACCGCGAAGAGCCAGTTCACCGATGCTCTGGGGCGCACCGGGGTGGCACTCTCCGTCAAGGACAAGGGCGGGGACATCGTCCGGCTGACCTTCGCCGAGGAGACGGCCGAACTGCTCCAGTACGAGATGGTCGAGGGTGACAAGCCGCTGCTCCGCGTGGCCATCGAGCAGGTGGGCTGGACCGGCAAGAACACCGCCCGCCCGTAGTCCCGCCCGTGAGACCCGCCCGCCCGGCCGACCACCCCAGGCCGCGCGGGCGCCGGCGTTTCCGAGGCTAATAGGTACGGGCCGCGAGGAGGGCGGCGGCCAGGCCGAGGGCGAAGGCGGGGGCGGCGAGGGTGTGGGGTCCGGCCAGGGTGATCAGTACGCCGCCCAGGCCGCCGCCGAGTGCGATGCCCAGGTAGAGCGCGGAGCTGTTGAGCGCGACCGTGAACGGGCCGCCGGTCTCGCTCAGGGCCAGCAGCCGGTACTGCTGCGGCACCAGGTACATCCAGCCGGTCGCGCCCCACACGAACAGCGCGACGGCCGCCGCCGCGAAGGACCGCGACCACAGGGGGAGCAGGGCGAGGTCCAGGGCCATGCCGCCGACCGCCGCGACCGCGATGGCCCGGGGGCCGAAGCGGTCGGTGAGCGGGCCCGCGATGCCGTTGCCCGCGACCGCGCCGACACCGAAGATCAGCAGCAGCAGGGCCAGCGCCTGGCCGCTGCTCGCGGTGGCGGGAGCGAGCAGGGGGGCGATGTAGGTGTAGACGACGTGTTCGGCGGTGACGGCGAGGAGCGTGACCGACAGGGTGATCAGCACGGCGGGATTCCGCAGGCCCGCCAGCCGTTCGGCGATGGTGTGATGGCCCGCAGGCTCCAGGCGGGGCAGCAGTGCCAGCGCGCCCCCAAGGGCCAGCGCGCCGAGCCCGGCCACGCCGAGCAGCGTCGCCCGCCAGCCGAACGCCTCGCCGACGAACGTGCCGAGCGGCACCCCGAGCGCGGTGGCCACGGTCAGGCCGCCGATCACCACGCTGAGCGCGGCGCCCCGGCGTTCCTCCCCGGCCAGCGCCGCCGCGGCGGCCGACGCCTGCGGCGTGTACCCGGCGGCCCCGGCCGCGGCCACCACCCGCCCGGCCAGGACGACGGCGAACGAACCGGCGAAGGCCGAGATCAGGTTGCCCGCGACGAAGACGGCCAGGGCCACGGCCAGCACGGTCCGCCGGGACAGGCGGCCGGTGAGGGAGGCGTTGACGGGCGCGAGCACGGCGTAGGCGAGGGAGAAGACGGTGATGAGCTGCCCGGCCGTACCGGGGGAGACGGCGAGTTCGGCTGCGAGTTCGGTGAGCACGCCCGCGATCACGAACGCGTCGGTCCCGATCGCGAACGCCCCGGTCGCCAGCAGCCACAGCACCGGCGGCAGCCGCGCGCCCCGCCCCTCGGGCCGGCGGGGAGCGGCCTCGCCGGGGCGGGCCGTCATGCGCGGGGCAGGGCGAGGTCGGACCACACCTGGTCGAGGGCGTCCACGAAGGCGGTCACGTCGTCGGGGGTGTGCCGGGAGGTGGGGGTGACGCGCAGGCGTTCGGTGCCCTCGGGGACGGTGGGGGCGTTCACCGGCTGGACGTAGTAGCCGTGCTCGGCGAGCAGGCGTTCGCTGACCCGCTTGCACAGGTGCGGGTCGCCGACCAGGACCGGCACGACGTGGCTGTCGGCGGAGACCAGCGGGATGCGGCGCTCGTGCAGCGCCGCCTTCAACTGGGCGCTGCGCGCCCTGACCGCCTCGCGCTGGGCGGGGTCGCGGCGTACCTGCCGTACGCTCGCCAGCGCGCCCGCGACCACCGGCGCCGCCAGGGACGTACTGAAGACGAACGACGTGGCGAAGGACCGCACCGCGTCCACCACCGCCTCCGGTCCGGTGATGTAGCCGCCCGAGCCGCCGAGCCCCTTGCCGAACCCGGCCATGATCACCGTGATCCGGTCGCGCAGCCCCAGCTCCTCCGCGTACCCGGAGCCGGTGGCGCCGTAGACGCCGACCGTGTGGACCTCGTCCAGGTAGGTCAGCGCGCCCGCCTCCTCGGCGGCTTCCACGATCTCGGCGGTGGGGGAGAAGTCGCCCTCCATCGAGTACAGCGACTCGAACACCACCAGTTTCGGCACCTCAGGTCCGTGTTCGGCGAGTAATCGGCGTAAGTGGCCGACGTCGTTGTGGCGGAAGATCCGCTTGCGTGCGCCGCCGCCCTTGATGCCCTGGATGATCGAGGCGTGGTTCAGTTCGTCGGAGAAGACCACCAGTCCGGGGAGCTTCTTGCCGAGGACGGACAGCGCGGCCTCGTTCGCGCCGAATCCCGTGCTGAACAGCAGGGCGCGCGGCTTGCCGTGGAAGGAGGCCAGTTCGGCCTCCAGCGCATGATGGTAGACGCTGGTGCCGGAGATGCTGCGCGGGCCGCCGGTACCGAGCCCGACGGTGCGGACCGCCTCGGTCACCGCCCCGACGACGGCCGGGTGCCCGCTCATCGCCAGGTAGTCGTTGGAGCACCAGACGACGATCTCCCGGTCGCCTTCGCCGCTGTGCCAGATGGCACGGGAGGCCAGGTCGGCGCGGCGTTCCAGGTTGAGGTAGGTGCGATATCGGCCGAGCCGCTTGGCGGTGGCGATCTCACCGTCCAGGTGGGCCAGGGCGTCCATCTCAGGGTCCTTCCTTGTCGGGCGGTAGGGCCACGGTGCGGAGCATGAGCGGACCGGCGATGCCCAGGGCATCACTCATACGGTGTATATCCCGGTATTTCCCGTAGGGGCAATACGGTATGGATCAATGCTATGGAGGCAGGCGTGACCGCTCAGGGGGCGGCGTCGAACGGCACGAGCAGGCTGCGCAGCAGCCCGGCCAGGGTGTCGCGCTCGTCGGCGCGGAGGCAGGCGAGCAGGTCGTGCTCGCGGCGGAGCAGGTCGGCGAAGGCGGCGTCCACACGGTCGCGGCCCGCCGGGGTGAGCGAGACCAGGACCCCGCGCCGGTCTTCCGGGTCGGGGCGGCGGCGGACCAGCCCGGCCGCGGCGAGGCGATCGATCCGGTTGGTCATCGTGCCGGAGGTGACCAGGGTGGCGCGCAGCAGCGCGCCGGGGCTCAGCTCGTACGGCTCACCGGCCCGGCGCAGGGTGGTGAGCACGTCGAACTCCCACGGCTCGAGGTCGTGCTCGGCGAAGGCGGCGCGGCGGGCCCGGTCGAGGTGGCGGGCCAGCCGGGACACCCGGCTGAGCACCTGCAACGGCGCGACGTCCAGGTCGGGACGCTCCTGCCGCCAGGCCGCCACCAGCCGATCGACCTCATCGCGGTCGCCGGGCCGGGACGCGCCCACCTCGTTCGTCATGGCAAGAAGTCTAGCTGTCTTGACGTCGAGATATCTGGTTCGCTAGTACTTATCTTGATGTCAAGAGATATGTGGGACCCCGCCGTATACCACCGCTTCGCCGGCGAACGCGCCCGGCCCTTCTTCGAGCTGCTGGCCCGGGTGCGTGCCGACGAACCCCAGTATGTCGTGGACGCCGGATGCGGGCCCGGCGAACTCACCGCCGAACTCGCCCGGCGCTGGCCGGACGCCGAGGTGCACGGCTTCGACTCCTCGCCCGCGATGATCGGCAAGGCCGCGGCGCACGCGGCCGACCGGCTCACGTTCGAGGTCGCCGACCTGCGCGAATGGCGTCCGTCGCGGCCGGTGGACGTGCTGGTCAGCAACGCCGTCCTGCATTGGCTGCCCGACCACCGCGACCTGCTGCCCGCCTGGGTGGCCGCCCTCGCGCCGGGCGGGTGGCTGGCCATCGGGGTGCCGGGCAACTTCGACGAACCGAGCCACACCACGGTCCGCGCGCTGTGCCGTTCGCCGCGGTGGCGCGACCGGCTGGCCGACCTGGGCGAATATCGGTCGGTGGGCACGCCCGCCGAGTATCTGCACCTGCTCGCCGGGCTCGGCTGCCGGGTGGACGCCTGGGAGACCACCTACATCCACCTGCTGCCGGGCGAGGACGCCGTGCTCGGCTGGATCAGCGGCACCGTGCTGCGGCCCATCCTGGAGCGGCTGGGTGAGGGGCCGGAGCGGGAGGCGTTCCTGGCGGAGTGCCGCACGGCGCTCGACGCGGCCTACCCGCGCGGGCCGCACGGGACGCCGTTCCCGTTCCGCCGGGTCTTCGTCGTCGCCCAGGCAGGCCCGCACGACGTGTGAAATATGGCCGAAAGGGGCATGCGCTGATGGGTCGCGAAGTTTGTTTACCTTGCGGTGGCATCATGGCCACGTATCCGCTACCTGGACATAATGCGGGGTTACTGTGGCACTTGAGATCGAAGACAAGTTCGATGTTCCTGTGGACTTCCAAGTCCCCGAACTGACCGGAGTACGCGGCTGCGGGGAAGCGGTCGGGCCGAAGACCCACCAGCTCGTGGCGATCTACTTCGACACCGCCGACCTGCGCCTGGCCGCCCGGGGCATCACCCTGCGCCGCCGCCGCGGCGGCGCGGACCCCGGCTGGCACCTGAAGCTGCCCAAGGCCAAGGGCGTGCGCCAGGAGATCACCCATCCGCTCACCCGGAGCACCAAGATCGTTCCCCCGGCGCTGGCCGGGCTCGTCCAGGCGTACACCCGCGGGGCCGAACTGGTCCCGGTGGCCGAGCTGGACACCCGGCGCAGCGTGACCCTCCTGCACGACATCGCGGGCAACGCCGCCGTGGAGGTCGCCGACGACCGGGTCAAGGGCACGGTCTTCGGCGAGGAGCCGCGGATCGAGCGGTGGCGTGAGGTGGAGGCCGAGCTGATCGGTGACACCGACCCGGCCGTACTGCGCCGGGTCGGCAAGCGGCTGCGCAAGGCCGGGGCCGCCCCGGCGGCGTCGGCGAACAAGCTGTCCCGGCTGCTCAACGGGGCCGCCCCCAAAGCCGCCCCGAGCCCGGTGGCCGTTCCCGGCAGCGCGGGCGAGGTCGTCCTGAACTACCTCGCCGCCCAGGTCGCCGCGCTGCTCGCGCAGGACCCCCGGGTCCGGCAGGAGGGCGATGACGCCGTCCACCAGAT
The DNA here is from genome assembly GCF_003315795.1 of Spongiactinospora rosea. Classification (GTDB taxonomy): domain Bacteria; phylum Actinomycetota; class Actinomycetes; order Streptosporangiales; family Streptosporangiaceae; genus Spongiactinospora; species Spongiactinospora rosea. The sequence goes on along the minus strand of NZ_QMEY01000014.1, from coordinate 39,205 downwards.
GCGGGTGGCCTGCCGCAGGCTGCGCAGCGCGCTGAAGGCGTTCAAGAAGATCGTCGCGGCGAGCCCCGAGGTCGCCGCGATCCAGGGCGAGCTGCAGTGGCTCGGCAACGAGCTGGGCACCATCCGCGACCTGGAGGTCATCCGGGCCCGGTTCGCCCGGCACTTCGCCGCGCTGCCCACCGAGCTGGTGGTCGGCCCGATCACCGACCGGCTCGGCGACGACCTGCTGGTCAAGGAGCGCGCCGGCTACGAGCAGATCCGGCAGACCCTGTCCGACCAGCGCTACTTCGACCTGCTCGACGCGCTGGACGCGCTGCTGGCCGCGCCGCCGTTCACCAAGCAGGCCGGAAGGCCGGCGGACGCCCCGCTGGCCGCCGTCGCCGAACGGCAGTGGCGGCGGGTGACCGACGCCTACGACGTCGCCCAGGCCAAGCCGGACGAGGACGAGCGCGAGATCGCCATGCACGACGTGCGCAAGGCCGCCAAGCGGGCCCGGTACACGGCCGAGGTGCTCGGCATGCGCGAGCTGGCCAAGATCGCCGAGGAGGTACAGGAGACCCTGGGCACCTACCAGGACGGCGTGGTGACGCAGGAACTGCTGGCCCGCGAGGCCGGGAACGCCCGCCTGGCCGGTGAGGACACCTTCACCTACGGCGTGCTGACCGGACTGGAACGGGCCACCGGCGAACGCGCCCACGTCGCCTTCCCCGCCGTCTGGACGCGGACGACGGCCGCCGCCCGCGCGTTCTTCGACGGCCGCCGGGATCGGGCGCTGTAGTCACGCCGGGTGACGGGCCTCACGTACTGTAGCGTTCCAGGGCGACGATCTGACCCGCGGTGTGGTGCAGTACGGCGAAGGCGCCCTTGCGCAGGTGGGTGTCCCGGCCGGGGCCCTCGTGCCGGTCGCGCCACACGGCGTCGATCAGCGGTGGCAGTGTCTTGCCGTGCCCGCACAGCACGGCGGGCACGCCCGCGTCCATCAGGTCCAGGGCCAGCCGCAGCGCCGCCGCCGGGTCGGGGGCGGTCTCGGTGAGCGCGGCGTCCTCGCGGACGGGCAGGCCGTGCCCGGCCGCGTACGGCCGGAGCGTTTGCACGCAGCGCAGGCTCGGCGAGCTGACCAGGACCCGCGGACGGAACCCGGCCAGCGCCTCGGCGATCCCGGCGGCCTGCGCGCGGCCGTCCTCGTCGAGCGGGCGCTCGTCGTCATCGCCCGTCCACTCCTGGCGCGAACCCGCCAGGCCGTGCCGTACGAAGATCAGCGGGACGGTGGTGAGCGGCGCGGCGCGCAGGCCGCGCAGCAGGCCGGCGTCCCACTCGTAGGTGAGCCGCCGCCTGGCCTCCTCCACCGGCAGCCAGGCCAGCTCGTCGACCTCCTCGGTCACCTCGAAGCCGGGGCCGCCGAGCGCCCGCGCGGCCCAGTAGTCGACGCGCTTGAGCCTGCCGTTCTTCAGGTAGTGGATCGGCGGCAGCGCCCGGCCGAGCACCGCGTCGATCCCGGTCTCCTCGCAGACCTCGCGTAACGCCCCGGCGATGACGTGCTCACCGGCCTTGAGCTTGCCCTTGGGGAAGGACCAGTCGTCATAGCGGGGGCGGTGGACCAGGACGACCTCGGGACTGTCCTCGTCGCCGCGCCACACCACCGCCCCCGCCGCCCGGATCATGTCCGTGGGGTGGACGTCGAGCTCAGTCATCGATGGTCCTCCACCGGCGGGTACCGATGAGATGGGTCTGCACGTCCTGGAGGGGTTCGCCGTTGTCGTCGCGGTGCCGCCGGACCCATGAGCCGTCCGAGCACAGCCACCAGGTGCTGGTCCTGTCGGAGGTGCACAGGTCGAGGAGTTCGCTGAGGTATTCGCGGTGCTGCGGGCTGGTGACCTTGACCAGGGCCTCCACCCGGCGGTCCAGGTTGCGGCGCATGACGTCCGCGCTGCCGATCCAGATCTCCGGACGCCGTCCCGCGCCGAACTCGTAGATCCGCGAGTGCTCCAGGAAGCGGCCGAGCACGCTGCGCACCCGGATGTTCTCCGACAGGCCGGGGATGCCGGGCCGCAGTGTGCAGACCCCGCGCACGCACACGTCGATCGGCACGCCCGCCCGGGAGGCCCGGTACAGGGCGTCGATCATCTCCTCGTCCACCAGGCTGTTGCTCTTGATCCGGATGCGCGCCGGACGCCCGGCCGCAAGGTGGCCGATCTCCCGCTCGATCCTGGCGATCAGGCCGCCGCGCATCGAGTGCGGAGCCACCAGCAGGCGGCGGTAGGCGGAGTGGTTGGAGTAGCCGGTGAGGTGGATGAACAGGTCGGTGACGTCCTCGCCGACCAGCGGGTCGGAGGTCAGCAGGCCGAAGTCCTCGTACAGCCGGGCGGTCTTGGGGTTGTAGTTGCCGGTGCCGATGTGGCAGTAGCGGCGCAGCTCGCCGGACGCCTCCTGGCGTACGACGAGGGCGAGCTTGCAGTGCGTCTTGAGCCCGACCACCCCGTACACCACATGGCAGCCGGCCCGCTCCAGCTTGCGCGCCCAGGAGATGTTCGCGTGCTCGTCGAACCTGGCCTTGATCTCCACCACGACCACGACCTGCTTGCCCGCCTCGGCGGCGTCGATCAGCGCGTCCACGATGGGGGAGTCGCCGCTGGTGCGGTAGAGGGTCTGCTTGATCGCCAGGACGTTCGGGTCCTTGGCGGCGTCCTCGACCAGGCGCTGCACGCTGGTGGCGAAGGAGTCGTAGGGGTGGTGGACCAGTACGTCGCGTTCGCGCAGCACGGCGAACAGGTCGTCCTCGGCGTGGACGGCCTCGGCGGGGACGAACGGGCGGTAGCTCAGCTCGCCGCGGTCGAGGTCGGCGATGGCGTGCAGGCCGGTGAGGTCGAGCGGGCCGGGCAGCCGGTAGATCTCGTGGTCGGCCACGTCCAGCTCCTCGACCAGCAGGTCGAGGACCTCGTCGGTGATGTTCTCCTCGACCTCCAGGCGCACGGCGGGGCCGAACCGGCGGTTGCGCAGCTCGCGTTCGAGGGCCTGCATGAGGTTCTCGGTGACGTCCTCGTCCACTTCGAGGTCTTCGTTGCGGGTGACCCGGAAGACGTGGTGCTGGACGATCTCCATGCCCTTGAAAAGCTGGCCCAGGTGGGCGGCGATGACGTCTTCCAGCGGGACGAAGCGGTCCTTGGAGGCGGCCACGAAGCGGGGAAGCTGGCTCGGCACCTTGACCCGGGCGAAGACGGTCTGGCCGGTGACCGGGTTGCGGACGATGACGGCCAGGTTGAGCGACAGGCCGGATATATAGGGAAACGGGTGGGCGGGATCGACGGCCAGCGGGGTGAGCACCGGCCGGATCCGCTCCCGGAAGAGCTTGCGCAGGCCGGTGCGCTCATCGCGGCCGAGGTCGTCCCAGCGGACCAGTTCGATGCCCTCGCCGCTCAGCGCCGGGCGGATCTGCGCGTGGAAGCAGGCCGCGTGCCGCAGCGCCAGCTCATCGGCGATGGCGGCGATCCTGGCCAGCTCCTCGCGCGGCTTCAGCCCGCTCTTGGTGCGCAGCAGCAGGCCGGTGGCCATCCGCCGCTTGAGCCCGGCCACCCGGACCCGGAAGAACTCGTCGAGGTTGCTTGCGAAGATCGCCAGGAAGCGGACGCGTTCGAGGAGGGGCAGGGACGCGTCCTCTGCCATCTCGAGCACGCGCTGGTTGAACTGGAGCCACGACTCTTCCCGGTTGAGGAAGCGCTCCGGGGGGAGAGGTGACTCATCCTGCCCGTCTGGCGGTGGTTGCACGAGTTCGGCGGACATATCAAAGAATATTGCTCAGCTTGTTGAACAGAACGTTAATTTCGGCTCAACGAGTGCGGTCATTGCTCCCGCAGACCGACGTTCTCCCGGCTTCTGTCCTACTCTAACCCGATCCGTACCCTTCGTCCTGTACGCGAATCGGGGCGTGCGCGACCACCGCCGGCCTGGCCTGCTGCTCGGGTTGTGGCTGGGCAGGGCGGGTCACCGTCCTGCCGGCGGCGCGGGCCTCGCGGGCGCGCAGCCGCTCCTGCTCCCTCGCCTCCCGCTCGCGGGCCTTCTCCAGCTCCCTGGCCTCGCGTTCGCGGGCCTTCTCGCGCTCGCGCAGCTCGCGTTCCCTGGCCTTCTCCTGCTCGCGGGCCAGCTTCTCCTGCTCCTTGCGCTCCTTCTCGCGGGCCTTCTCCCGCTCCCGCTGTTCGCGCAGGCGCTGCTTCTCCTGCTCGCGGGCGTACTTCTCCTGCTCCTTGGCCTCGCGTTCGCGGGCCTTCTCCAGCTCGCGCAGTTCCTTGTCGGTGGCGGGGCGTACGGGCGGCGGGGGCTGTGCCTTTTGGGCGCTCTGGGCCTCGACCCTGCGGCCCGCGGGGCTGAGCCGCGGGTTGGGGTTGAGGCCGGTCAGGCCGTTCCAGGCGAGGTTCACCAGGTTGGCGGCGACCTCCTCGCGGCCGGGCGCGCGTACATCAAGCCACCACTGGCCGGTCAGCGCGACCATGCCGACCAGCATCTGGGCGTACATCGGCGCGAGCTTGGGGTCATAGCCGCGGTTGGCGAACTCGTCGGCCAGCATGTCCTCCACCTGGCTGGCGATCTCGCTGATCAGGCTGGCGAACGTGCCGGTGCCCGACGCCGCGTGCGAGTCGCGGACCAGGATGCGGAACCCCTCGCTGCTCTCCTCGATGTAGTGCAGCAGCGCGAGGGCGGCCCGCTCCAGCTTGGCCAGCGGGTGCGAGGCCGACAGCGCCTCGGTGATCATCGTCAGCAGCCGCTGCATCTCGCGGTCCACGACCACCGCGTAGATGCCCTCCTTGCCGCCGAAGTGCTCGTAGACCACGGGCTTGGACACCTGGGCGTGCGCGGCGATCTCCTCGACCGAGGTGCCGTCGAAACCCTTCTCAGCGAAGAGGGCACGGCTCACCGCGATCAGCTGCTCCCTGCGTTCCTTGCCTGACATGCGTCTGCGGGACCGGGATTCGCTCACAGGATTCATAATGCCCGCACTTCTGGCGGCGGTGGGACCGGCAGTGGGAACAGGAGAGGGAACAGCCGAGGGAACACGGGCCGCCTCGGTGTCGGCGGCCCGGCCGGTCAGATGGGGTGTCCGGGGGGACTCAGCCAAGTCGTTTCGCCGCCAGCCGTTCGGGGTCGGGCCACCGCACGTCGTAGGCCCAGCCGGCCTTCTCCAGCATGCGGATGACACCGGCGCTCAGGTCGATCTGGCCCTTGAGCGCGCCGTGCCTGGCGCAGGTCGGGTCGGAGTGGTGCAGGTTGTGCCAGGACTCGCCGAACGACGGGATCGCCAGCCACCAGACGTTGCGCGACTTGTCACGTACCTGGAAGTCCTCTTCGCCGAAGACGTGGCAGATCGAGTTGATCGACCAGGTCACGTGGTGCAGCAGCCCGATACGCACCACCGTGCCCCAGAAGAACGCGGTCGCCGCGCCCCACCACGACCAGGTCACCAGGCCGCCGATGATCGGCGGCAGCAGGAGGGAGGAGATCGCCATGACCGGGAACCAGGAGTGCATCTTGCGCACGTCGGGGTCCTTGTAGAGGTCGGGGGCGTACTTCTCGCGGTTGGCCCGGGTGGGCTCGAACAGCCAGCCCATGTGCGCGTACAGCAGGCCCTTGGACATCGCCTTGAACCCGGTGCCGAACCGCCACGGCGAGTGCGGGTCGCCGTCCTTGTCGGAGAACTTGTGGTGCTTGCGGTGGGTGGCCACCCAGTCCAGTACGGACATCTCCAGCGAGAGGCTGCCGGCGATGCCGAGCGCGATCTTCAGCGGGCGCTTGGCCTTGAAGGAGCCGTGCGTGTAGTAGCGGTGCAGGCCGACCGTGACGCCGAGGCCGGTCACGACGTAGAAGACGAACGCGATGACGATGTCGATCCAGCTCAGCCCCCATCCCCAGGCGAACGGGACGGCGACCGCGAGGGCGATCAGCGGCGTGGCCACCACGACGCCGAAGGTGATGATCTCCGATCTCGTCTTGAGTTCTGGATCAATATCCGGCTTGGGGCGTTGCGCCGTGTTTTCGGTGGCGACGGTCATAGGGCTGCCTCTCGCTACGTGAATGGGAGCGATGTCCTAGCTACGCAACCGTAACTTACGCCATCGTAGGTAAGGAAGACCTCAGTCCCGAATATGTCCGGAGTGACGATCCGGAAGGTTTCCGGTGGGACTGGGGTGGCCTGTGGGTGTGGTAGTGACCCACCGCATATCCGACTATATGCGCATAGTGCGGGCAGTGATGCGGTACGTGAGCGGGCGCCCGCCGGGGCGGCCAAAAGATCCCGGGTGCTTGCGCAACTCGATCGTCGGAGGGCGTTCGCGCCAGGTAGGGTGTGCTCGGTGGGCTGAGTTGGGTGGTCCGCGAGGGGTCTCGCACCGCTTGGGTCGGTCCGTAATCCGGCGTTGGGTAATTGGCAGCCCGCTGTCTTTTGGTGTCAGTTGTCCAGGTTCGAGTCCTGGCGCCGGAGCACTGTCGTATGTGGTTCGTCGGGTCACCCGGGATGGTCGGGTGGGGTGAGAGCCATCGTGAGGCGGGCAGGTATCCTCACGGTGTCGGGTGGATTGCGGCGCGGGGCCCAGGTGGTAGCCGTACGCCATCCTCATCAGGTTTGAGTAGATCATCCGTTTTGTTCACAGCATCCGAACCATCCACAGCCGCGACGCCGAGGGAGCTCAGTCCGTGAGTGTGCCGCGCCCGGCCGCCGTCGTCGTCCTCGCCGCGGGCGAGGGCACACGGATGAAGTCCGAACGACCGAAAGTCCTGCACGAGCTGTGCGGCCGGGCGATGCTCGACCATGTGCTCACCGCCGCGCGCGGGCTCGAACCCGAGCGCCTGATCGTCGTCATCGGGCACGAGCGGGAGCGAATGCGCGAGCATCTGGCCGCCACCAGCCCCGACGCGCTGGCCGTGGTGCAGGCCGAACAGCGCGGCACCGGCCACGCGGTGCGCACCGCCCTGGAAGAGATCGGCACGATCGGCGGCACCGTCCTGGTCACGTACGGCGACACGCCGATGCTGCGCCGCGAGACGATGGCCCGGCTGCTCGGCGTACACGCCGAGGAGGGCAACGCGGTCACCGTGCTGACCGCCGAGGTGCCCGACCCGACCGGTTACGGGCGGATCATCCGCGACCCTGACGGCGCGGTGCTGGAGATCGTCGAGCACAAGGACGCCACCCCCGGGCAGCGCGCGATCCGGGAGATGAACTCCGGGGTCTACGCCTTCGACGGGCAGCTCCTGGCCGACGCGATCAAGCGGGTCGGGGCCGCCAACGCCCAGGGCGAGGAATACCTCACCGACGTCCTGGCGATCCTGCGCGACGACGGCCACCGGGTCGGCGCCTTCGTGGCCGCCGACCACGTCGAGGTGGAGGGCGTCAACAACCGGGTCCAGCTCGCCGCCGCCCGCCGGGTGCTGAACGACCGGATGCTGCACGAGCACATGCTGGCCGGGGTGACCGTGATCGATCCCGCCAGCACCTGGATCGACGTGGACGTCGAGCTTGAGGCCGACGCCGTGATCCACCCCGGGTGCCAGCTGCACGGCCGTACGACGGTCGCGGCCGGCGCGCAGATCGGCCCGGCCACCACGCTCACCGACACCGAGGTCGGGGCCGACGCCGTGGTGCGCAACTCCGTCTGCGAGGGCGCGCGGATCGGCCCGCAGGCCCAGGTCGGCCCCTACACCTACCTTCGCCCCGGGGCCGTGCTGATGCGCAAGGCCAAGGCGGGCGCACACGTAGAGATAAAGAACTCCCAGGTCGGCGAGGGTGCCAAGGTGCCGCACCTCAGCTATGTGGGAGACGCCACGATCGGCGCGGGCGCCAACATCGGCGCGGCGACCGTGTTCGTCAACTACGACGGCGTGGCGAAGAACCACACCACCGTGGGGGAGCACGCCTTCGTCGGCTGCGACACCATGCTGATCGCGCCGGTGACGATCGGCGACGGCGCGCATACGGCGGCGGGTTCCACGATCACCAATGACGTGCCGCCCGGGGCGATAGCGGTCGCCCGCGGACGGCAACGCAATATTGAAGGGTGGGTCGCGCGCAAGCGTGCGGGCACCAGGTCGGCCGAGGCGGCGCTTCGCGCGTCGGCCGCCGCGCCGACCGCCGATCAACAGGAGAAAGGCACGTGAGCAAGCGATCACGTCGGCACGTCATCGAATCATCCGGTGAGGTGGCACGGTGAGCGGCATGAAGGCGACCGGGGAGAAGAACCTCATGTTCTTCTCCGGAAGGGCTTATCCCGAGCTGGCCGAAGAGGTCGCGGCCCATCTCGGGATCGAGATGACCCCCACCAGACTGCACGACTTCGCCAACGGTGAGATCTACGCCCGCTACCTGGAGTCCGTACGCGGATGTGACGCCTTCGTGATCCAGAGTCACACTGCTCCGATCAACCAGTGGATCATGGAACAGCTGATCATGGTGGACGCGCTCAAGCGGGCCTCGGCCAAGCGCATCACCGTGGTCATGCCGTTCTTCGGGTACGCCCGCCAGGACAAGAAGGGCCGCGGCCGGGAGCCGATCACCGCCCGGCTGATCGCCGACCTGTTCAAGACCGCGGGAGCCGACCGGCTCATGTCGGTCGACCTGCACACCTCCCAGATCCAGGGCTTCTTCGACGGCCCGGTGGACCACCTGTTCGCGATGCCGGTCCTCGCCTCCTACCTGAGCGACAAGCTGGAGCCAGAGAACACCACGATCGTCTCCCCCGACACCGGCCGGGTCCGCCTGGCCGAGCGGTGGGCCGACAAGCTCGGCACCCCGGTCGCCTTCATCCACAAGCGCCGCGACCTCGACGTGGCCAACCAGGTGAAGGTGCACGAGGTGGTCGGTAAGGTGCGCGGCCGTACGTGCGTGCTGATCGACGACATGATCGACACGGCGGGCACGATCTGCAAGGCCGCCGACGCCCTCTACGAGCAGGGCGCGACCAACGTGCTGGTCGCGGCCACCCACGCGGTGTTCTCCAGCCCCGCCGTGGACCGGATGAAGAACTCCCGGATCTCTGAGGTCGTGGTGACGAACACGCTGCCGCTGGCGGGCGACAAGCGGTTCGACAAGCTGACCGTGCTGTCCATCGCCCCGCTGATCGCGCAGGCGATCAGTGAGGTCTTCAACGACGGCTCGGTGACGAGCCTGTTCGAGGGGGACAGCTAGCCCTCTGGCTCGTCCTTCAGGTTCGACCGGCTTAGGGTTCGACCGGCGTCCGCTGCCGCGGGCGCCGGTCTTCTTTTGGCGGGTCTATATGGACGTGGCGTTCATATCTGTAGTTATATGTACGCATCGTTCATATCGAGCGCTGGAGGAACCCATGAACGCAGTCGGCACCCGTCGCGTCGCACTGGTCACCGGAGGGTCGGGCGGCATCGGCCGGGCCGCGGCCCTGCGGCTCGCCGCGGACGGCATGGCCGTGGCCGTGCACTACGCCGGTAACCGGGCGGCGGCCGAGGAGACCGTCGCCGAGATCACCGAGGCCGGCGGCGCGGCCATCGCGGTCGCGGGCGACATCGCCGACGAGGACGCCATGGCCGCGGCGTTCGACGCCGTGGAGTCGGCGTTCGGCGGCATCGACGTCGTGGTGAACACCGCGGGGATCATGATCCTCGCCCCCATCGCGACCTTCGACCTCGCCGACCTGGACCGGATGCACCGCACCAACATCCGCGGCGCCTTCGTCGTCTCCCAGCAGGCCGCCCGCCGGGTCCGCGCGGGCGGAGCCATCATCAACTTCTCGACGTCCGTCGTCCGCACCCAGATGCCGAACTACGCGGCCTACGTCGCCAGCAAGGCCGCCGTCGAGGGCCTGACCCTGATCCTCGCCCGCGAACTGCGCGGCCGTGACATCACCGTCAACGCCGTGGGCCCCGGCCCCACCGCCACCCCGCTGTTCTTCAACGGCAAGAACGAGGCCACGGTCGACGCCCTCGCCAACGCCGCCCCACTGGAACGCCTCGGCGAGCCCGCCGACATCGCCGAGACCGTCTCCTTCCTGGCCGGCCCGGCCCGCTGGATCAACGGCCAGGTGATCTACCCCAACGGCGGCCTCGCCTGATCCCCTCCCCGTCGAGTACGGAAAGGAAAGCCCTGATGTCCAACGTGATCCTGATCACCGGTGCCGCGACCGGAATCGGCAACCTCGCGGCCCGCTCCCTGGCCGCGGCCGGGCACACCGTCTACGCGAGCATGCGCGACGTCGCGGGCCGCAACGCCGGCCACGCGGAGGACCTGCTGGGACACGCCCTTCGCGAAGGTCTCGACCTGCGGGTCGTCGAACTCGACGTCACGTCCGACCCGTCGGCCGAAGCCGCCGTCCGCACCGTCATCGGCGAGGCGGGACGCCTCGACACGGTCGTGCACAACGCCGGTCACCTGAACGTCGGTTATGTCGAGGCATTCACTCCCGAGGACGTCCAGCACCTGTTCGACATCAATGCCATCGGCATTCAGCGGGTCAACCGGGCGGTGCTCCCGCACATGCGGGAACGCCGGTCGGGGACGCTGCTCTACGTGGGCAGCACCACATCGGTGGTCGTACCGCCCTTCCTGGGCCCGTACGTGGCCTCCAAGTTCGCCGCGGACGCCCTGGCGCAGGTCACCGCGTACGAGGTGGGCCAGTTCGGCATCGAGACCACCATCGTGATGCCCGGCCCCTTCACCCAGGGGACGGACCACTTCCGCAACGCGAGCCGCGCGACCGACCAGGAGCGCAGCCGCGCCTACGCCCACCTGGACCCGATGGTGGCCCGCAACGAGGAGGCCACCGCGGCCCTCTTCACGCCCGGCGTGGACGCGCATCCGAGGGCCGTGGCCGAGGAGATCACCCGGATCCTCGCCCTGCCGAGAGGCGCCCGCCCGTTCCGGACGGTCGTCGATTTCACCGAGGCCGGTGTCGAGGAGGTCAACGAGCTGGCGCGGCGCGCGCAGGAGCGGTTCATCACCCGTATGGGCTTCGGCGAACTGCTGCGTGTCAGGGGCGGACGGGACTGACGCGCCCGCCTGCCTAGACTGAACCTTTTTCAACCGGTCGCCTGGACCAGGTCAGGGGCGCCTCCACCGGACTCGGCCCGGGCACGGTAGCCCGGCAGGACGCCTCGTCATACGGATACGGAATCCCACTTGCCGCCTCTGACCGGGGAACGTGAGGTTGAAAAGGTTCACTGACGAGATCCGGTAACGACACAGCAGGAGTGAACGTGGCCACAGAGCCCAGGGACGCCGTCGCCGGAGAGCGCGGCCAGCGCGGGCGGGGACGCCGGCCGGCGGACGAGGTACGGGCCGACGTGCTTCGCACGGTCGGCGAGGTCCTGCTCACCGAGGGCATCGCGGACCTGACCTTCGAGCGGGTGGCCAGGCTGTCGAGCGTCAGCAAGACGACCCTCTACAAGTGGTGGCCCTCCAAGGGCGCCCTGGCCATGGACGGCTACTTCCACGCCGTGCAGGAGCGGCTGGCCTTTCCCGACACAGGGGACATCCGCGCGGACCTGATCAGCCAGTTGCGCGCGTTCGCCCGGGTGATGACCGAGACACCGGGCGGGAGGGTCCTGGCCGAACTGATCGGCCAGGCCCAGACCGACCCCGACCTGTCCGCCGCCTTCCGGCGGCTGTACTCCTCGGGGCGGCGCGCGCTGGCCGGTGAGCGGCTGCGCCGGGCACAGGAGGCCGGGCAGGTCCGGGCCGAGATCGATGTGCGGGTCCTCGTCGACCAACTGTGGGGAGCGGTCTACCACCGGCTGCTCATCCCGGACGAACCGGTCACCGACGACTTCATCATCGCGTTGGTGACCAACCTTCTGGACGGGATCGGCTTCGGCGACGTATAGACTGGTCAGGTTGCGCCCGTAACGCCTTCCGCTAGGGCGGGCCAGGGTGGGCGCACATTCCACCCGAAATCATCGATGTCCCTAGGAGATCAGCCGTGTCCGAAGTACGCATCAACGTCGAGCAGCGCACCGCGTTCGGCAAGGGAGCCGCCCGCAAGATCCGCCGCGCCGACAAGGTGCCCGCCGTCCTCTACGGGCACGGCACCGACCCCCGGCACCTCACCCTGCCGGGCCACGAGCTGATGATCGCGCTGCGCACGCCCAACGTGCTCATCCGCCTCGCCGGCGACGGCGTCGACGAGCTGGCCCTGCCCAAGGGCATCCAGCGCGACCCGCTCAAGGGCTTCCTGGAGCACATCGACCTGCTGCTGGTCCGCCGGGGCGAGAAGGTCGCGGTCGAGATCCCGGTCAACGTCGTGGGCGACGTCGTGCCTGACGGCATGCTTGAGCAGCTCATGATGTCCGTCCCGGTCGAGGCCGAGGCCACGCACATCCCGCAGGGCGTCGAGGTCGACATCACCGGCCTGGAGATCGGCACCCAGATCACCTCCGGCGACCTGCGCCTGCCGTCCGGCGTCTCCCTTACCGCCGACGCCGAGGCCCTGGTGCTGCACATCACCTCCAAGCCGACCACGGTCGAGGAAGAGGCCCCGGCCGAGGGCGCCGAGGCCGAGGCCGAGGCCCCCGCAGAGGCCGCTGCCGAGTCCGAGTAACCCCGCAGAGCCAGGGCCCCAGCGGGTCCTGGCAGGCTCTGCGTTTCGCGGTGGGCTGGGGGCCCGGCAGGTCCTCAGCCCGGCGGCCTGCCCGCTTCGGGTCACCCTTCGCCGATCGGCTCGACCGGCTCAGGGCGGCCGGTTCGGGCCCTTGGCCCGGCGGGTTCGGGCCTGACGGCTCTGCCCGCCCCGGATCACCAGGCCCGGGGGCCGGTCCCTCTCCGCCGGCGGGCAACCCCCGTTCGGCCGGCTTGGGGTGCTTTGTCGTCGGGGCGTACGGCCCGGTGGGTGTGTCACGCTGGTGGGGCGGTCGGGGGGATCCCGGGCCGCCCGTTGTGGTTTGGAGGTGTCCGTGGAGCGATGGCTGGTCGCGGGCCTGGGCAACCCCAGGCCGGAAGACGTCGGCAACCGGCACAATGTCGGTTTCATGGTGGCCGATGAGCTGGCCGCGCGGGCCGGGGCGCGGTTCAAGGCGCACCGGGCCGGAGCGGCGGTGGTCGAGGGACGCGTGGCCGGGGTGCCCGCCGTGCTCGCCAAGCCCCTGTCGTTCATGAACCTCTCCGGCGGCCCCTGCAAGGCCCTCGCCGACTTCTACAAGGTCGACCCGGCCCGGGTGATCGTCGTCCACGACGAGCTGGACGTCCCGTACGGGGCGCTGCGCGCCAAGCTCGGCGGCGGCGACAACGGTCACAACGGCCTCAAGTCGATCACCAAGTCTCTCGGCACCCGCGACTACCTGCGGGTGCGCTTCGGCATCGGCCGCCCCCCCGGCCGGATGGACCCGGCCGCCTTCGTACTGCGCGACTTCGGCACCGCCGAGCGCAAGGACCTGCCGTTCCTGGTGGACCGCGCGGCCGACGTCGTGGAGTCGCTGCTGACCAAGGGCCTGGAGGCCACCCAGAACGCCTTCCACGCGAGCGACCTCAAACTCTCCGGCCCTCCTCGCTGAGCGGGCCGGCACCCTCGCCCGCCGTGCCGTGACCGGCCGAGGTCGCCGCTCCCGGCCAGGCCATCAGGTTCTGGAGGAGTTCGGCCTGCTCCATGGCGTCGTCAAGGGCGTTGTGGGTGTGCGGGCGTTTGGCGGCGAGGTGGCGGGGCATCTGGCGTTTCGTCGACCAGCCGATGGCCACTCCGGCTTTTGCGGCATACAGCGTTTTGATGTCGATGCATCGCGAATGCCCGAAGGGCGATGACCCCAGAAAGTTCATGAAGTACCAGTAAATCCACATCCAATCAAAAGAAAGCGGATAAGCCGCCAGCACCGGCGTCGAGTTCCGGCAGACCTGCTTGATCCACGCCGCCGCCTGCGCCATCGCCTCCGCCGGGTCGCCGCCCTCGCGTACCAGCCGGTCCCTGTCCAGGCCGCTCACCGCCATGGCCTGCGGCACGAAGTCATCGCTGATCGGCCGCAGTTCGACGTAGAAAGTATTCGTGTCCGGGCTTATCGCCTCGAAGTGCCGGCCGCGCATCCGCCCGGCGACGGTCATTCCCAAGCTCGTCATCGAGTACGGTCCGGGAATCGGGCCATCCGCCTCGATGTCCACGGAGATATACGTTTCAGTCTTCAACTCGGCCGCCTCCGTCGCGCTGATCGGTATTACTCACTCTCGGTTGATCCTTTGCTACAGTATGAAGCCGCCGCGCGCTCTTCGGCCGGCTGGGGAGTCCGCCTTGTCCTCGGGCGGGCCATGGGGGTCGGTGAGTGGTCGACAGGAGGGGTGCGTGTTCGACGGTGAGCTATCCACGGCCCCGGCGAGGCCGCGCGACGGCCGGCGGGTGTCCGCCCCCGCGGATCGCTGCCGCCCGCCCCTGTGGGTGCGACAGTATCGCGGGCGGGCGATGTTCTCCGACGCCGTTTGCGCCGTGCTGGCCGGGGTGGTGGCGGTGGCCGTCCGGTTCGGGGAGGTGACCCCCTATGTCGCTCCCTACCTCGCGCTGAGCGCCGTGCTGCCGCCGCTCTGGACGGCGGCGATCACGGTCAACCGCGCCTACGAGCCGCGCATGCTGGGGGCGGGCACCGAGGAGTTCCGGCGGGTGGTGCAGTGCGGGCTGGCGCTGACCGCGGGGCTGGCCATCGGCGCGTACGTCACCAAGACCGAAATCGCCCGCGGCTACGTCGTGCTCGCGCTGCCGCTGATGACCACGCTCACCCTGGCGGCCAGGCAGGGACTGCGGCGCGGCCTGCACCGCAGGCGCGAGCGGGGCGACTGCATGCGCCGGGTGGTGGTGGCCGGTCACCCCGCGGGCGTGGCCGAGCTGGTGCGCAGGTTCCGGCTGGAGCCCGAGCACGGCATGCAGGTGGTGGCCGCCTGCCTGCCCGCCGCGGGCGGCCCGCGCGAGGTCGCCGGAGTGCCCGTGCTCGGCGACTTCACCGACGTGGCCCTGGTGGTCGGCCAGACCACCGCCGACACCGTGGCGGTGCTCGGCTGCCCCGAGATGGACGGCGTGGCGCTGAGCCGCCTCGCCTGGCGGCTGGAGCGCACCCGCACCGAACTGGTCGTGGCGCCCGCGCTGATGGAGGTGGCGGGCCCGCGTACGACCATCCGCCCGGCCGCCGGGCTGCCACTGCTCCACGTCGAGCACCCCGACCTGTCCGGCCCCCGCCAGCTGGTGAAGAACCTCTTCGACCGCACGGCCGCCGTCGTGCTGCTGGTCGCGCTCGCGCCCCTGCTGGCCGTGCTCGCCGTCGCGGTGCGCTCAAGCAGCCAGGGGCCCGCCCTGTTCCGGCAGACGCGGGTGGGGCGGGGCGGGGCCGAGTTCACCATCTACAAGTTCCGCACCATGGCACCCGACGCGGAGCTGCGCAAGGTCGAGCTGGTCAGCGACGTCGACGGGGTGCTGTTCAAGATCCGTGCCGATCCGCGGGTCACCCCGTTCGGGGCGTGGATGCGCCGCCGTTCGCTGGATGAGCTGCCGCAGCTCATCAACGTCCTGCTCGGGCACATGTCGCTGGTCGGCCCGCGTCCGCCGCTGCCGCAGGAGGTCGCCTGCTACGGCGACGACGTACGGCGGCGCCTGCTGGTCCGCCCTGGCCTGACCGGTCTGTGGCAGGTGAGCGGCCGGTCGGATCTGTCGTGGGAGGAATCTGTACGGTTGGACCTGCGTTACGTTGAAAACTGGTCCTTGATGTTGGACTTGCAGATCCTGTGGAAGACCTGGTCGGCTGTCGCCCGGGGAGCTGGAGCGTATTGATGACGATTAGGGACGACCACGCGCTGGCCGCTGATCTGGCCACCGAGGCCGGCGAGCGGCTGCTCGCCCTGCGGGCCGAGCGCGGCTTCGACGACCCCCGGGCGTTAAAGGACGCGGGCGACCAGAGTGCGCACCGCTTCCTGACCGAGGCGCTGGCCCGGCTACGGCCCTCCGACGCCATCCTGTCGGAGGAGGCCACCCGCGAGGAGCGGATGGACCCGCGGCGGCTCGCCGCCGACCGGGTCTGGATCGTCGACCCGCTCGACGGCACCCGCGAGTACGCCGAGGAGGGCCGGTCCGACTGGGCGGTCCACGTGGCGCTGTGGGAGCGCGGCGCGCTGGCCGCGGGCGCGGTGGCGCTGCCCGCCCAGGGCCGCACGCTGACCACCGCCGACCCGCCGGTGCTGCCCGCGGCCCGGCCCGGGGCGCGGATCAGGATCGCGGCCAGCCGGACCCGCCCGCCGGAGTTCGTGCAGAAGCTCGCGTACCTGGTCGGCGGCGATCTGGTGCCGATGGGCTCGGCCGGAGCCAAGATCTCCGCCGTGCTCACCGGCGAGGTCGAGGCATACGTCCACGCGGGCGGCCAGTACGAGTGGGATTCGGCCGCTCCCGCGGCCGTCGCGCTCGCCGCGGGCGCCCACGCGAGCCGGATCGACGGCTCGCCGCTCACCTACAACCAGGCCGACCCCTCACTACCAGATATTCTGGTTTCCCTACCGGACCTGGCGGGGACCTTGCTCGCCGGTATCCGGGACCTTCACCGCTGACCGAGCCGACCGGTTCCACCCCGGAGGAGAGACACCGATGTTGCAGGCCGACTACACAACGTCGCAACTCGACGTCCTTGAGGCCGAGGCGATCCACATCATGCGTGAGGTGGCCGCCGAGTTCGAACGTCCCTGTCTGCTCTTCTCCGGCGGAAAAGACTCGATCGTCATGCTGCGCATCGCGGAGAAGGCGTTCTGGCCCGCGCCGATCCCCTTCCCGCTGATGCACGTCGACACCGGGCACAACTTCTCCGAGGTGATCGACTTCCGCGACCGCCGGGTGGCCGAGCTGGGCGTGCGGCTGGTCGTCGCGAGCGTCCAGGCGTCCATCGACGCCGGGCGGGTGGTCGAGGAGACCGGCCGCCGGGCCTCCCGCAACCGGCTGCAGACCACCACGCTGCTGGACGCGATCGAGGAGCACGAGTTCGACGCCGTCTTCGGCGGGGCCCGCAGGGACGAGGAGAAGGCCCGCGCCAAGGAGCGCGTGTTCTCCTTCCGCGACGACTTCGGCCAGTGGGACCCGAAGAACCAGCGCCCCGAGCTGTGGAACCTCTACAACGCGCGCATCCGCAGGGGCGAGCACATCCGCGTCTTCCCGCTGTCCAACTGGACCGAGCTCGACGTCTGGGACTACATCCGCCGCGAGGACATCGAGATCCCGTCGATCTACTTCGCGCACACGCGCAAGGTGTTCGCCCGCGACGGGATGCTGCTCTCCGACGCCGACGTGGTCAACCGCGGTGACGACGAGCCGGTCTTCGAGACGACCGTGCGCTACCGTACGGTCGGTGACATGACCTGCACCGGCGCGGTCCAATCGGCCGCGTCCAGCGTCGAGGAGATCATCGCCGAGGTCGCCGCCACCCGGATCACCGAGCGCGGCGCGACCCGGGCCGACGACCGCACCTCCGAGGCCGCCATGGAAGACCGCAAGCGGGAAGGCTACTTCTGATCACATGGACATCCTGCGTTTCGCGACGGCGGGCTCGGTCGACGACGGCAAGTCGACGCTGATCGGGCGGCTGCTCTACGACTCCAAGGCGATCTTCGAGGACCAGCTGGAGGCGGTGGAGCGCACCAGCCGCGACCGTGGCACCGAGTACACCGACCTGTCCCTGCTCACCGACGGCCTGCGGGCCGAACGCGAGCAGGGCATCACGATCGACGTGGCCTACCGCTACTTCGCCACGCCGAAGCGGAAGTTCATCATCGCCGACACGCCCGGCCACATCCAGTACACCCGCAACATGGTGACCGGGGCCTCCACGGCCGACCTGGCGATCATCCTGATCGACGCCCGCAAGGGCGTCCTTGAACAGTCGCGGCGGCACGCCTTCCTGACCACCCTGCTCCGGGTGCCGCACCTGGTGCTCGCGGTCAACAAGATGGACCTGGTGGACTACTCCGAGGAGCGGTTCAACGAGATCCACGAGGAGTTCACGGCGTTCGCCAGCAAGCTCAATGTGGGCGATCTCACGTTCATCCCGATGTCGGCGCTGCACGGCGACAACGTGGTGTCGCGCTCGGAGAACATGCCCTGGTACAACGGCGGCTCCCTGCTCCATCACCTGGAGAACGTGCACATCGCCTCCGACCGCAACCTGGTCGACGTGCGCTTCCCGGTCCAGTACGTGATCCGCCCGCAGCGGGCCAACGACCACGACTTCCACGACTACCGGGGCTATGCGGGCCAGGTGGCGGGCGGCGTGCTCAAGCCCGGCGACGAGGTCATCCACCTGCCCAGCGGCCTCACGACGCGGATCGCCTCGATCGACACCTTCGACGGGGCGGTGGACGAGGCGTACCCGCCGATGTCGGTCACCCTCCGGCTGGAGGACGACATCGACATCTCGCGCGGCGACATGATCTGCCGGCCCAACAACCAGCCGAGCGCGGCGCAGGAGCTGGAGGCGATGGTCTGCTGGATGACCGACGCCACCAAGCTGACGCCGCGTACCAAGCTGAGCATCAAGCACACCACCCGCACGGCACGGGCCCTGGTCCGCGACCTGCACTACCGGCTCGACGTCAACACGCTGCACCGCGACGAGACGGCGCAGTCGCTGGGGCTCAACGAGATCGGGCGGGTGTCCCTGCGGGTCACCCAGCCACTGTTCGTGGACGACTACGCCCGTAATCGGATGACGGGCGGCTTCATCCTGGTGGACGAGTCCACCAACAGCACGGTGGGCGCGGGCATGGTGGTCGAAGCTCGCCCATGACCCTCCCGGGGGGCGCCCATGCGCCCCCCAAGGCCACACCCAACGGTCCCGGGAACCAGGAGCGGCCACGCCCCGCGCACCCTAAAGGCCTGGCCTTCGCTGCGCTCAGCCGTATCTTCAGTGTCGGGCTTCGCCCGACGCCCCCGCTGGTCGCCGTTGTCCCGGCTCTGTGGTGTGGCCGGTGGGTCTGTACGGCGTGCCCCCTGCTCGCCGCCACTTCGTGCTCAGTACGGTCCGGTGTCCGGCATTTCGCGTGTGTGGTGGCTGTTCGCCGTACCTGGCACCGGCTGAATCGGGCCCCGCCAGCCCAGAGCGACCCCTGCTGCTTCCTCGCCGGGCTTCGCCCGGCGTTCTGGTCTCCGACGGGCTGGGAACCGCCCTTCGGGAGGAGGGGGATGGCGTCCCGCCGAGTGGTGTAAATGGGAGCGTTCAAATCGGACATCGCGCAGGTCGGCCATGCCAGGCTGCGGGGAGGTTCCACCACTCCGCGGGACGCGGTCAGGAGGGGCCGCGCTCCAGGCGCCCTAAAGGCGTGGCCTTCGCTTCGCTCAGCCGCAGTTTCCACGTCGGGCTTCGCCTCCGGGGCGGTCGCCGTTGTTGTGGCCGGTGAGCCTGTACGGCATGCCCCCTGCTCGCCGCTGGTCTGTGCCTGGTACTGCTTTGGTGTCCGGCATTTCGCGTGTGTGGTGGCCGTTCGCCGTTCCTGGCACCGGCTGAATTGGGCCCCGCCAGCCTAGAGCGACCGCTGCTGCTTCCTCGCGGGGCTTCGCCCGGCGTGCTGGTCTCTGACGGGGCTGGGGCCGCCCTTCGGGGGTTGGCCGGGCTTTGCGCGTTCTAAGGGCGTGGTCTTCGCTTCGCTCAGCCGTGCCTTTCACGTCGGGCTTCGCCCGACACTCTCAGGCTGGTCGCCGTTGTCCCGGCCCTGTGGTGTGGTCGGTAAGTCTGTATGGCGTGCCCCCTGTTCGCCCCTCTCCGTGGTCAGTACTGCTCTGGTGTCCGGGGTTTCGCGTGGGTGGTGGTCGGTGCTGTACCTGGTGTCGGCGCTCGGACGCTCCGCCTCCGGGGGCCGGAGGCGGTGCTCTCACTGTCGGGGGGCCCGTTCCCGATGTGCTTCGGGCCTTCGTGGTGTGCGCGGGTGCTCAATCGTCCGCGGACTCCAGGGTCTGGCCGAGACCGTACTGTCCCGCGAGGGCGGCGTAGCGCATGGCGCGGGCCATGTGCCCTGGGAGGGGTGCGCGGGCGACCGCGGTGTTGACCAGGACGGCCGACGCCCCCAGTGACATGGCCTGCACGACGTGTTCGGGTGAGCCGATGCCGCCCTCGACGATGACCGGGATGTCCACCTCCTGGATCACCTCGGCGATGGCTCCCGGATCGCTGATTCCCCAGCCGGTGCCCACAGGCGCGGCCATCACCCGCAGCGCGCAGCAACCCAGCTCGGCCAGTTCGGCGGCCACCTCGGGGTCCGGCATGATGAACGGAAGCACCGCGAACCCATCGTCGAGCAGCTCGGCCGCGGCCTCCACGGTCTCGCCTTCGTGCGGCCGGTTGTCCGTGGGGCGGACGTCGAGCTTGACGATGTCGATGCCCAGCGTCGCGTGCAGCATGCGGGCGGTGCGCAGTGCCTCTGCCTTGCCCCGGGCGTACGAGGTCGTGCCGATCCAGGTGAAGTGGTCGAGGTCCAAGACGTCGTCCAGGTCGGTCAGCAGGACGCTGGGTTTGTCGTGCCTAAGGTCGTATGTGGTGATGAAGACATCGCAATCGCCCTCCCGTAGCACCTCGGCGATGAGGTGGACCGACGTGTACTGCTCGATGCCAAGGATCATGGGCGAACGGAATACACGGCCGCCGACTGTGAGCCATGGTGTGCCTGCGCCCTCGGCGGTTGATGCTCCGGCCGGCATAGCGCCGGAAAGTTGGCCGTTCATGTTTCCTCCTGGTAGGCGAGCTTTACATGCAGGTGATCGTGGCCGCATTAGGCGATTCGCTGCACGCCGGAGGACTTTCAGAGTTCGGTGGCCTTGCGATAAGCACCGCAGTGGTGCCCGGCTGAAGAGTCCGCGTTGAATGGCTTTATTGCCCTCCCTGCTCCGGTTACTATTCGCCAAAAAGGTGGCCAATGGGTAGGCCGTTTCTTGCTCGTTTCTTGCTCGTTTTCTGCTCGCTGCCGGAAGGGGGCGCGCCCGCACGTTCCCTATTGCTCAGCCGCCGGGCTTCCGCGCGTTCGTGTCCGGAACGGGCGGGGGGATCTTGAGTGCGCGGGCGCGGATGGCCGAGAGCATGACCCGTCGGACGAAGCCGCTGCCGAGCCGGATCAGCAGCCAGTACCGCAGGAACGCCTGCCGTGCCGCCGGGCTGGTGGCCTGGATGCGGGTCTCGGTGATGAGGCGGATGCGGCCGTCGCCGACATCCTCAAGGAGGAAGCTGAACGTGGCCTTGGCGAAGCCGGGACGGTCGAAGGCGAGGAAGTCGTCGGGACCGGTGACCGAAGAGACGTTCTCGGCCCGTCCCAGTCGCCACCACTGGCCGATCACACCGTCCACCACCTCGCGGCCCGGGTCCTCGGCGAGCGTGATGAAGTTCGGCAGATCGCGTTGCGCGTGGCCGTTGCGCAGGCGGGAGGCAAGGTCGCGGATGGCGAACAGCGGCCTGGCGAGGCGGATGTCCGTGGGGTTCGGGTGTTTGATCGCGTGCCAGATCTGATCGCGGGAGGCGGGGATCAGGATCGAGTGGCGTTCGGTGGCGTCGGGGAACGGCATGAGCCGGTCGGTGAGCGGGAGGTTGCCCGGCACAGGAGGCCTCCATACGGTTGCGTATATTCCAACTATACGGTGCCGTATATGAGGTGGCCTCGGCCGGGCGGGTCCTGTGGACCCGGGTCGTGCAGACGGGACAGGCGGCGGCGCGGCTCTGTGAGCGGATCGCGCCGCCGCCGCGCGTGGACCGGTCTGCGAGCAGAGCGGGACCGTGGACTGGGCGTCAGGGGGTGCGCAGGGCCTCGGGGTGGGCGGCGAAGTAGTCGGTGATCGGGGTGGGCTTGCGGCCGGTGAGGCGTTCGACGGCGTGGGTGGTGATGTCGAACCAGCCGTCGCGCTTGTAGGAGCCCAGGCCCGTCCAGCCCTGGACGTACATCTCGGGGAGTCCGCGGCCGGACAGGATCGTGGCCAGCTCGGCGTCGGAGACCTCCTCGTAGCGGACGGGGCGGCCGGTGACCTGGGCCAATGCGTCGGCCACGTCGGCGTCGCCCACCGCTTCGGGGCCGGTCACCTCCAGGAGCTGGCCTTCGCAGCCGCCCTCGGCCAGTACGGCGGCCGCCACGGCGGCGCTGTCGTCACGCGTGATGTGCCCGACGCGGCCGCCTCCCCCGTTGCCCGGCAGCACCCCGCCGGCGACGGCCATGGCCGGGATCCCGATGAGGTTCCACATTTCCGGCCACTGGTTGAAGCGCAGCGCAGTGAACGTCAGCCCCGACTCCGTCAGCAGCCGTTCGGTCTCCTGGTGGTTGCGGATGAGCGCCTGGGGCTGGCCGGGCTCGCCCGCCCTGGTGAACGACGTGTAGATCACATGGCCCACCCCGGCCTTGGCCGCCGCCTCGATGGCGTTGACGTGGCCGCGCGGGGCTCCGGTGAGGGAGCCGAGGCTGATCAGGAGCAGCCTCTCGGCGCCCTCGAAAGCGGCGCGCAGGCTGTCCGGGGCGTCGAAGTCGGCGTACCTGGTGGCCACCCCGAGGTCGGCGACGGCGTCGGGGGTGCGGGACAATGCGACCACGCGGGCGGCGTCCGCCCGCTGGAGCAGGTGCTCGACGGTGCGGCGTCCGAGCTGCCCGGATGCTCCACTGACCATGATCATAAAGGACCCTCCTGGAATCGACGTGCTCATCCAGATCTTTGGCCAGCAGGCGAAGGGCCGGAAAGAAGGAACATTCATGTCCACTGTCGCCATGACCGTCCCGGTCACGGTTTCCGATCACGAGGAGTGCCCCGCGACCGGCGTACTGCGCCGGGTGGGGGACAAGTGGAGCGTCGTGCTCCTTTCGGTGCTGTCGCGCGGCGCGCACGGGTTCAATGAGCTGGATCGGTCCGTGGAGGGTCTGAGCCGCCGGATGCTGACCCGCACGCTGCGCGCGCTCGAAGAGGAGGGGCTGGTCAGCCGCACGACCCAGCCGGGCGTGGCGCCGCGGGTGGACTACGCGCTCACCGAGCTCGGGCGTTCGTTCCTGGAGGCGGTCCGTGCGCTGTCCCTGTGGGCGGTCGCGCACCAGGACGATCTCGCGGCTGCCCGCGCCCGTGCGCGGTAGGGGCCTTCAGTACGGCATGCCCCCCACTCGCCGCCCACCGTGCGTGGCCGCGCCCCGCCGCCCGGGTTTCGCGGGTGCCGGGGCCGCTCGCCGTTCCAGCACCGGCTGACAAGGTTCGTCTCCACACCGTCGGCGCTGGGAGGAGCCGCAGGCCAAGGCGTGGAACGGCGTCCCTGGGAGCGGGCCCGGTGAGCCGGCACGGGACGCGTACCTGGAAAGACCGCCGTGGACCGGTGGCGACCCGGCGCCTGCTGCGCGCGTGCCGGGGCACCCGCCGATGAGGTACTTCAGGGGGCTGTGCGCGGGCCGTTCCCGAGCGGAACCGGCCCGGCTAGAGGATGGTGATCTTGGAGACCTTGTAAATCGTCCCCTTGATGTTGGGCGACGGGGCGTACTTGTGACTCCATCCCTGCCACTTGTCGAGGATCATCCCCTTGCTGCGCTGCCCCCGGTCGTCAATATATTCGATGGCCACCCTGTTGTTCCCGGAAGAGATGGTCCAGACATTGTAGTAGGCCACGTTGACCGTGCCGCGATTGGCGAAGCAGTGGGTGTCCAGCTTGTACTTTGCCACTTGGTTCTGGACGACCAGCCAGTCGTCCCTGGAGGGCTTCCCGCAAGTGACCTTGTCGATCGCGTACGCGGGGGAGGGGAGCGCCACCATGGCCGTCAGAGCGACGGCGCCGGCGACGAGGGCATGGCGAAGAAATGACTTCATTGGCCTTTTTCTCTTGGGAAGATCTGTACGGCCCGAGATGGTTCCGTGAGCCCATGCCCATACAACAGTCCACTTCGTGTTCAATGCCTGCCCACTATCTGCTCACCCTGATGCCGGCCAGCCTGGTGTACTCCTCGTGGGACGAAGTGAATTTCATGGTGCCCTTCGCCGGATCGGTGACCACGAAGTACAGCCAGCGACCCGAGGCCGGATGCAGTGCGGCCCTGATGGCGGCGGTGCCCGGACTGCCGATCGGCCCCGGCGGGAGGCCGAGGTGCTTGTAGGTGTTGTAGGGGGACGGGCTGATGATGTCCTCGCGCGTCGCACTGACGCCGTACTTGCCCAGCCCGTACAAGAGCGTGCTGTCCACCTGCAGCCGCATCTTCCGGTCCAGCCGGTTGTAGAGAACCCGGGCGATCTTCGGCATGTCCCCGGGCCGGAACGCCTCCGCCTGGACGATGCTGGCCACGGTCAGGATCTCCAGCGGCGTCCGGCCGGCGCGCCGGGCGCCCTCGGCCAGGGCGGTGTCCTCGGCGGCCCTCCGGTACCGGGCCACCATCGCCCCGAGGATCTCGCCCGGGGTCGCGGTGGGCGCGAACTCGTAGGTGCCGGGGAAGGCGAAGCCTTCGAGCCTCCCCCGGGCGTAGGAGGGCAGGCCGAGCGCGGCGGCGCCGTCCTTGGCGGCCCGCTCGAAATCCGCCACCGGCCTGCCGGTGCGCGACGACAGCGCCTCGAAGACCCGGGCGAGCCGTGTTCCCTCCGGGACGGTCACGGTGATGGCGTTCCGCTGCACGGCGACATCGAGGGGGACCCGCGACGACGACAGCCCGTGCAGTACGGCCGTGGACCCGACCGCCAGCGCGGTGACGGCGCCCGCCGCCACCAGCGCCAGACCACGGCCCTGGAACCAGCGGGGACGGCCCTGGAGGAACCGGCCCGGGGCGGGCGGGGGCTCTTCTCCGGCCATGTCGGCGAGGGTGTCACGCAGCAGGTTCTCGATGTTCATCTGAACTCCCTCACGGTGGTCAGCTCAGGCGCCGTCTTCTTCAGGCGTTCCAGCGAGCGGTAGATCTGGCTGCGTACCGACCCCACCCTGACGCCCAGCAGCCGCGCGATCTCGGTCTCGGACAGATCCTCGAAGTAGCGCAGCACGAGCATGGTCCGCTGCCGGGGGGTGAGCCGGGCGAGGGCCGCGCGCATCACCAGACGCAGGTCGGCGGCGTCGGCGTGGCCGTCGCCGGTCTGGTCGGGCGGGCGGCCGGTGGACACCTCCGCGACGCGCGAACGCCGCCGCCACCAGCTCACCTGCTCGTGGTACATGACCCGGCGGACGTAGCCCTCGATGGCGCCCGGGTCGCGCAGACCCCGCCACTTCGCGGCGGTCTTGGTCAGGGCCGACTGCACCAGATCCTCGGCGGCGTGCCGGTCGCCGGTCAGCAGGTACGCGGTGCGGAACAACGCCCCCGACCGGTCGATGACGAACTGCCGGAAGTCCGCCTCAAATCCTGGATCCACCCGTCCTCCTTGCGATGTTCACAGGCAAGGACGCGGACGGCACGCCGATCTATGCCGACCCGGGCGAGGATCCTCGAACCCGGTCAGACGGGCTGGATCCGGGCGCGCAGCAGGCAGAACTCGTTGCCCTCGGGGTCGGCCAGGACGTGCCAGCTCTCGGCGCCGGTCTGGCCGACGTCGGCGCGGCGCGCGCCGAGCGCGAGCAGCCGCGCAAGCTCGGCGTCCTGGTCGCGGTCGGTGGCGTTGACGTCGATGTGCAGCCGGAGCTTCTTCGGCCGCGGGTCGCTGGTGGGGCTGAGGACCAGTACGGGCAGGGGGCCGCCGAAGCCGACGCCGGGCGGTCCGATCCCGATGCTCCCGTCGTCCTCCCGGCCGATCTCGACGTAGCCGAGGACCTCGCTCCAGAACGTGGCGAGCCGTTCCGGGTCGGCGGCGTCGATGACCAGCTCACTGATGCGGCATGCCATGTCCGTCAGTGTAGGCAGACAGCGGACATAAAGTGGCTTTCATGTTCCGTGATGATGATCTCGCGCTGCTCGCGCGTCCGCTCTATGCCTTCCTGACCGTCGCGCCCAGTGGCGAACGCTGGCCCGCGCCGCGCCCGGTGTGGTTCGAGGTGGCCGACGACGGTGACCTGCAGATGTTCTCGGTACAGGGGGCGCCCAAGCTCGCCCGGCTCCGGGAACAGGCCCGCGCATCCGTCGTCGTCGCGGCTCCCCCCGGCGAACCCGAGCACTGGGTGTCGGTGGAGGGCTCGGTCACCCTGCACGACGAGGGCGGCGCCGACCTCGCCGCCCGCCTGGCCCAGCGCTACTGGGACATGGGCAACCCGAACTACCAGAAGATCCTCGACGACTGGCGTGCCGGTGGTGTGGTGCGGATCGTCCTGCGCCCGGAGGCGGTCAGCCGCTTCCCCGCCTGAACGGCGGCTTCGGCTTGCGGGGCGGGGGCAGGGTGACGACCTTGCGCAGGTGGGTGCCGGTCGTCTGCATGATCTCGGCGAGCTGGCCCACCTGTTCCTCGGTGAGCGCGTCGAGCAGGCCCGCCCGGACCGTGCCGACGTGCCCCGGGGTCGTGCGTTCGAGGACGGCGCGGCCCTCGGGGGTCAGGCCCATCAGGACCTTGCGCTCGTCGTCGGGGTCGGTCTCGCGGCGGAGCAGGCCCGCCTTCTCCAACTGGGCGATCTGGTAGCTGAGGCCGCTGCGTGAGGTGACCATCATGGTGGCCAGTTCGGTGATGCACAGGGACGTGGCCGGGTGCTCCCGCACCCGGTGCAGGATCTCGTACTGGACCTGGGTGACCCCGCCGTCCTCGCGCAGCCGGCCCTCGACCAGGCGGTGGAGCAGGTCGTAGGTCTCCAGCAGGCCGTTCCAGGCGCGCGTTTCGGTCTCGGTCAGCCGGGGAGATCCGCTCATGGTGCTCAGCCTACCGATTGCGTCGAATTCGAAACAGGCGTAGCATCCCGCTCGTTGCGTCGAATTCGACGCAGTCAACGGCGAGGGAGACGAGATGCAGGAAACCGGGTTAACCGGGCGGGTGGCTCTGCTGACCGGGGCCTCCGGCGGGATCGGGATGGCGCTCGGACGTCGGCTGATCGCCGCGGGGGTCACGACGGCGTTCACGTACGCGAGCCACGCGGACGAGGCCGGCACGCTGGTGAAGGAGGCCAAGGAGGCGGGCCTTTCCGCCATCGCCGTCCAGGCCGACCTCGCCGACCCGGCGGCGCCGGCCGCGCTGGTCGAGACGGTCGTCGGGGCGCTCGGGCCGATCGACGTCCTGATCCCCAACGCGGGGCTCGGCGAGCCGTGCCACTACGCCGACGTGGACCTCGCGATGTGGGACCGCAGCTTCGCGGTCAACCTGCGCGCGCCGTTCCTGCTCGCCCAGGCGGTGCTGCCGGGGATGGCCGAGCGCGGCTTCGGGCGGGTGCTGTTCACCTCGTCGCTGGCGGCCTTCACCGGCGGGATCGTGGGCCCCCACTACGCCGCCGCCAAGGCGGGCCTGCACGCGCTCGCGCACCACCTCGCCTCCCGGGTCGCGGCGGCCGGGGTGACGGTGAACGTACTGGCCCCGGCCATGATCGAGGACACCCGCATGCTGCCCCCGGCGGCCGACCGCAGCCTGCTCCCGGTCGGCCGGTTCGGCCGCCCGGAGGAGGTCGCCGACCTCGCCATGGCCATGCTCGGCAACGGCTACCTCACCAGCCAGGTCATCGGCCTGGACGGCGGGGCGTATCCGCGCTGATCCCCCCGCCCAGTTCCAGCGCCTCCTCCAGGGTCACCGCGCAGGCCACCATGTCGGCCGGATCGGGCGCCCGCCAGGACTCCCGGCCGCGCAACGCGGCCAGGAAGGCCGTGGTGGCGTGCCCGGCCGACGGCGGGGGCAGGCGCTCCACCCGCCGGGTCCCGCCGACGTGGGCGGCCACTTCGCCGTCGCGCACGATCACCGTTCCGCGCGTGCCGTGCAGGCGGACCAGCAGGCCGCCGGGGCGGGTGGTCCAGTCGGCGTGGACGGTGACGGGCACGCCGTCCCAGTCCAGCAGGGCCGTCCCGCCGATGTTCACGGCGTACTCGGGACGGTGGCGCAGTACCGCGCCCCGCACCGCGATCTCCGCCCCCGGACGCAGCCAGCGCAGCAGGTCCACCAGGTGAACGCCCAGGTCGGCGAACGCACCCCCGGGCCCGGCCCGGCGCGGATCGAGCATCCAGGCGGCGGAATCGGCGGTCAGCGTGCCGTCCAGGAGACCGGCGTGGGAGAAGGACAGGTCCGCCGCGACCGGTTCGCCGAGGTCGCCGTCCGCCAGCAGCCGCGCGGCCCGGCGCAGCGACGGCGCGCAGCGCAGGAACATCGCGGTGGTGACCGGGGCCCGCGCGCGGCAGGCCAGGGCCGCCAGCGCGGCCGTCTCGGCGGCACCGGCGGCCAGCGGCTTCTCCACCAGCGCGGGCAGCCCCGCCGCGACGGCCCGGCGGAGCAGGTCGCGGTGCCCGGCCGTGGTGGAACAGATGATCACGGCGTCCGCGTGCTCCAGTACCGCGACCGGTTCGGCGTCGTCGTCGGCGGCCACGGCGGCGAGGTGGTCGGGGAGGTGGACATGGGCCGTGCCCAGGACCGCGACGCGGGTCCTGGGCAGGCTGGTCCACGATTGTGGGCGCGAGGTCACCGGACCTCGGCCATCGCTTCCGGCGCGTTCAGCTCGGCGTGCCGGCCGAAGACGCGGTCGCAGTAGACCAGGGGGGCCTGGTCGCCCACGTGCGCCTCCTCGACCCGGCCGACGAGGATGGTGTGATCGCCGCCGTCGAGCAACTGGTGCATGGAACACGCCACCCGCGCGGCGGCCTCGGAGATGCCGGGCAGGCCGAGTTCGGCGGGCTCGGTGTCGCCGGCCGCGAACCTGTCGATGCCGGAGGTGGCGAAACGCACCGCCACCCCGGACTGCTCCTTGGCCAGGATATTGATCATGAAGTGCCGGGCGGAGGCGAACGCGGCGTGCGTGCTCGCCTGTTTGTCCAGGCAGATCAGTACCAGCGGGGGCTGTAAGGAGAGCGAGATGAAGGAACTCGCGGTGAAGCCCCAGCGGCGTCCCGACCGGTCGATGGTGGTGGCCACCGTCACGGGCCCGGGCACCCGGGACATCGCGCTGGTGAACTCCTCAACGTCTATGGTCATGTCGGCTTCCAGAGTCTCGGGGATGGAAACGATCAGGGCGGCACGGCGCGGCCGGGCCGCCCGGGCGGCCGGGGGCGCGCTGTCCTGCCCCGCCCCCGAATCCGTGATCGCGCGACCCGTCAGGCGGGCTGCTTCCGGAAGTCCACGATCGTCTTCAGGCCGGTCGTCGATCGGTAGTTGCCGAAGATGTCCACGAGACCGTCGTAGTCATCGAAGCTGTGCACGGTGGACAGCAGGCGCCTGCCGTCCACGATGCCCGACACGAGCATCTGCACGGCCGACTGGATGACGTTGGCCGTCTTGTGCATGGGGAACGCGCTGACGTCGAACGGCGAGGCGCTGATGTTGATGCCCTTGGCCAGCATCAGCCAGGTGTCGAACCGCTGCATCTCCTGCGACGCGCCGTAGAGGACGTATCTGCCCTTGGGCTTCATCTTGCGCATGGCGACCCGGCGCGGGTCCTTCTCCTCGTCCTCGACGTGGACGGTGGGCAGGCAGTCGAAGACGTAGTCGAAGGTGTTCTCCGGCACCTCCTCGATCAGCTCGTCCGGCAGGTAGGCGCGGTCGGAGAAGTGCTCGACGGCGTGCTCGTTGCGGCGCGGGTTGGCGTCCACGGAGACGACCGAGGTGGGGGCGAGCAGCCGCTTGATGACGCTGCCGGCGATGATGCCGATCGGGCCGGTGCCCAGGACCAGCACCTTGTCGCCGATCTGGGGCGGGTTGCCGAGGATCGAGCGCAGCGCGCCCGTGGTGGGCTCGATGAAGGACGCCTGAAGGTCGTCCAGGGCGTCCGGCACCTTGACCGCGGCCGCGCGGTTGTCGTCGAAGAAGTTGCGGTCGGCCCAGAAGACGTCCTTCTTGACCTCGCCGGAGAAGATCGGCCGCACCGTCCGGTACTCGGCGAAGCCCCCGAAGTCGGTCTGGCCCCAGTACACGACCCGGTCACCTAACCGGATATCGGGGTTGTCGAACTCGGGACCTATCTCCACGACCTTGCCGAGGTACTCGTGGCCCAGGATGATCGGATATTCGGAGGGGAAAAGATGACCCTCATAGAAAGAGATGTCGGTCGAGCAGATCGAGACGCACAGCGTTTGCATCAGAAGGCCGTCGGCCGGCACGTCCGGCCGGGGAAGCTCGGCCAGGATGGTCTTGCGCGGAGCGATGAGCTGAACTGCCTTCATGGTGTGCACGAAAGGTTCCTGCCTTCCTCGAGTGGTGTGCTGGTGACGTGGGAAGCGCGGGCCGCGGACACCCCTATCGGCGCATCCGCAGCTCGCCGCCGAGCAGGTACTGGCCCACCATCTCGATGTTGGTGTGGGACAGCGTGATGTGCTTGGCCGCCGAATGGATGTCACGGAAGTGGCGTTCGAGCAGGTTGCCCGCGTAGACCGAGCTGGTTCCTGCGAGTTTGAACAGGATGTCCACCGCCGCCGTGGTGTTCTCCGCGACGGTCGCGGCGCTGAGCCGGACCAGCGCGCTCAGCGGGTCGCCGCCCTTCTGGCCGTGCTCGGTGGCGTGCCAGGCGGCGTCGGCCAGCATCAGCCGGGCCGAGCGGACCAGGATCTCGGCCCGCGCCACCCGCTCCTGGACGACGTGCCCGGCGTCCAGCGTCTTGGTGGAGGCGGCGGCGACCTTGGAGCGGGACAGGTCCTTGAAGGCGGTGAGCGCGCCCGCGGCCGTGCCGAGCACGGTGGAGGCCGAGCCGAACAGGCCGAAGTCGTAGTAGCTGATCGCGTAGCCGCGCGCGGGGCGCTCGGGCGGCGGCAGGTACATCGCCGCGCCCTCGACCGTGTGGTCCTCGGCCACGAAGGTCTCGCCGATCTCGTAGTGGTGGCTGCCGGTGCCGCGCAGGCCCAGGGAGTGCCAGGTGTCCTGCATGCGCACCTCGGACTTGGGCACGAACGCGTGGCGGATCTCCGGCCCGGCCGCGGTCATCCGCGGCTTGCCGCCGTCGGTGACCACGGCCGCGCACACCAGCCAGTCGGCGTGCGCGGAACCGCTGGCGAAGGCCCAGGTGCCGCTGAGCCTGTATCCGCCGGGCACCGCCTCGGCGCGGCCCGTGGGGTTGACCGAGCCGACCACCAGGCCGGAACTCTCCGCGAAGAGCTTGTGCGCGGTGGCCTCCGGCAGGTAGTCCGACAGCCTGCCGATCGCGCCCTGCACGCCCATCTGCCAGGCCACCGAGGGGTCGATGGCGGCCAGGGCCTGAAGTACGCGAGAGCCGGTGTCCAGGGTGACCTGCGAGCCGCCGAAATCGCGGGACACCAGCATCCGGTGGATTCCGGCGTCGCGCAGCGCGTCGAACACCGGCTGCACGGAATGGCGCCGGCGTTCCGACTCGTCCCGGTGCTCTTCGATCACCGGCGCGATTTCGGCGACCTTCTGCAGCCATTGATCGGCTTCCCCGGAGAGCGGGACCTCATCGATCAGGGCGGGGTGGTGAGACGGTTCTTTCATCTGCCCCTCTTTCATCTGCTGCCTCCTCGATCTCGGGGGAAACAGTAAAGGACCGTACGTATGTGCAACAACATACGTACAGTCCTTTGAACATCGGGTACCGCGCGGCGTTGGGCGCGTTATGGGGAGAAAGCACGAGGTCGAGCCGCCCGCTGGTGTTCGGGGCGACCCGACCTCTGCCGGCCGTTCGTCAGTATGAGATCTCCGGCACATTGGCCACCGGGTCGTACGCGCCCTCGGCCCCGCCGTCCTTGGTCACCTCGTCCGCGAATTCCTGCCAGACGCGAATGCACTGGCGGGCCGCCGCCAGAATCGTGTCCTTGGAGTGCGGCGGAATGCTGGCGATTATCTGATCGCGATGCATCGAGGCCAGCAACCGGTTGTCCAGCATGCGCAGCAGCATCCGGCCCGTCTTGGTGAAGCGCAGCGAGGGGTCCCGGCACAGCAGCGCGAGCGCGTCCCTGCAGACGCGGTGCTCGGGGTCGGCGCGCCTTCTGCCATCGGACTCACCCCGGCCGCCCGCCGTGACCGGCGCGCGCGCCGGGCCGTCGCCGCCGGCCCGGGAGGCGACCTTCACATGGCCGCCGCGCTGCCCGGACGGCACCGGGTCCTCATGGCGGGCCAGCCGGTTGCGCACGTCGCGCGCGGTGCCGGTGGAGACGCCGGCCGCGGAGGCTATCATGCGCAGCGACGCCTGCGGGTGCCTTTGGATGTATTCGGCGGCCCGCCTGCGTCCGGCCGCCGCGTCGACCGGCCGGACCCGCCCGTCCAGGCCCAGCCGGGTGTGCGAGTGCGGAATTTCTTCAGATGCACGTTTCCTGATTTCGGCGACGGTCTTCATGGACAGCCCGGCAGCCGCCGCCACCGCGCGGTCGGACCAGTCGGGATGGCTGATCAGGATGCGCTTGGCGGCCACCGACCGCTCCTTGGCCGACAGGTGCAGGCCGTGCCTGACGTTGGTGCGTACCGCGACCACGAAGGCGTCCTCGTCGCTGCCCTCGAAGAAGCGGACGTTGACCTCGGTGCGCCCCGTCAGGACGGCGGCCCGCAGCCGGTGCATGCCGTCGATCACCCGCATCGTGGACCGGTGCACGATGATCGGCGGCAGCGGGTCGGCCGCCATCAGCCTGCGGATGTGCTGCACGTCCATCTCGCCCAGGCGGGGCGAGTCGGCCGAACGCAGCACGCCCACCGGCACCATGACGACCCCCGTCAACCGTGGTGTGCCTCCACATGCCAGTTCATCACCATCCCCCGTCGATGTTCCAGTGGTTTCCGCAAGGGCTCTGACAGGCATCACTGCTTCCCCTCTGCTGTGGCCCGCGTGCCTGAAACTGGATGACGACCCAGATGACTCGGAGGACGGCCGGGGTGACGGCCGTCCGGCGGCTACACGCCGCTCATCCGTGACATCGTGAGCAATTCGGCATGACCCCGTTCGCCGGATGCGCGGGCGAGCGCGCCGTCGTCGCCGGAGAGCAGGTTCCGGTAGACGTACGCGGCCGAGACCATGGTCATGTGGTGGTGCCAGCCCGGGAAGGAGCGGCCCGCGAAGTCGAGGACGCCGAAGTCCGTCTCCAGGTCCTTCATCACCGCCTCGGCACGTGCGGCGTGCCGGTCGAGGGCGAGTACGGCTTCCGCGGCCTGGTCCAGGATGCTGGTGATCCAGTATCGGCGGGTCCGGTGGTCGCCCCGCCACCACTGCGTGAGCAGCCGGTACGTCTGCGGCGCGCCGGGCAGCCGCACCGCTCTGGCGGCGATGGCCGGCCCCCGCGGGCCCTCCGCCGCCTGCGGTGGCTCCTGCCGCCACACCTCGCTCACCGTGGTGGGCCGCACGGCTGTCGCCCGTCCCGCCGCCCGTCCCGTCGCCCGGAGCGGGCCTGCGGCGGCCAGCACCGGGTGCGCGGCGCGTACTTCGATGACGAAGTCGATCCCGCGCGCGCTGAGTTCGTCGGCCAGCCTGCTGATGTCCATCCCGACACGCAGGTCCGCCACCAGCGGCGGCGTCGGCCCGGGCCGCCGGGCCCGCATGTGGTCGGCGAGTTCCAGTACGTGCATGCACAGCGGCAGGGCGGAGACGTGCCCGGGGATGCGGGCCCGCCGCCTGCGCTGCTCGTCGCCGCTCCAGGCCGGGTCCAGGAACAGGTGCCAGTCGACCGGCATGGCCTGCTCCTCGGAGGACAGGAACATGCCCACCGCCACCTGGCAGTTCAGCGTTCGGCCCGCGTGCGGGACGAAACGGCGGTGCACGCCCACGGAGTGCTCGCCCCGCTTGGGGATGCTCAGGATCCCGGCGGCCCACGCGGTCACCGGCATGGTCGCGCCGATCGACCTGCCCAGCGCCTCCCTCGCCGGGGTCCAGTCCCACGGGCTGGAGTTGATGAACTGCTGCAGGCCATGGGAGGCGTTCAGGCCGGTGGCGGCGGCCCGGGCCATGTGCTGCAACGATTTCTTGCCCGGCACGTTGAGCAGCCCTCTCAGGTACGTGCGGGCCCATCGGCGCTGGTCGCTGCGCGGAAGGTAGCCGAAGACCTCCTCGATGAAGTCAGAGACAGAAATTCGCCTTATGGGCGCAAGGTCGACGCCCAGCCCCCACGGTTTCTTACTCTCCCCGTTCGGCATTTACGGACATCCGTTTCGGTTAAGTCGCGCGTCAACATCACAAAACTACCTACGCGAATGTTTCTTTGGACCATATGTCAGCATTTGTCATGACGACTTTTGGACTTCGGCCCCTCAGCAGGGGGAACGCGGCCTGCGGGCGCGTGCTGGAACGATACGAATGCGGCACAAAGCCCGATATCCGAACGTGATTCGACAACCGAACGCAGTTCTGCCGCGTCTTGTCGAGGAGGCGGCGAAATGTGTGCATAGCGCAGTCAAAGAGGCCGTCCACCGAATGCGGGGATGCGCTGCGCCGATGCGTTTCCGGGTCCAGAGCCAGACCCAGACTCTGGCTCTGGCTCGCCGGATCACCGTTGATCCGCGGCCCGGGAGAACTGCCGGTATCACCGGGATCTGTCGGGGTGTGCCGGTTCAGAGGGTGCGTGGCCGGCCACGGTCACGCCTGTGCCTGCCGCACCCTGGAGGGTGTTGTGCTCATGCGCCCGCCGGTGCGCGGGCGGGCTTCGGTACGTCCGACCGCGCCGCGCTCGTGACCGGGAGCGCGGCGCGGCGATCGGACGACGTTCGCCGGACACCCCGGACCGGGGGTCCGGCGGGTGTCACGAGTGGACCGCGGACGCGGGTGCCGGGTTCGCGGCGGCGGCCACCGCGGTCTTCCTGGGCAGGGTCAGGCTGACCAGCGCGCCGATGAGCATGCCCGCCGCCGTCAGCAGTACGGCGAGCGAACCGCCGTCGGCGACCGCGGCCCGCAGCGCGGCCCCCGTCTGGCCGGTCACGGCCGCGTTGGCGACCGCGATCAGCACGGCGAGGCCGATCGCGTTGCCCAGGTTGAGCGAGGTGGAGGCCAGGCCGTTGGCCACGCCCTGCTCCTCGCCCGCCACGCCGGTGGCGGCGGCGATCCACATGCCCGTCCACACCACGCCCTGGCCGAGGCTCAGTACGACGATGCCGGGCACGGTGGCCGCGAAGCCCGCCTGGTCGTCGAACGCGAGGGCGAAGGCGATCGTGCCCGCCACCCCCACCACGAAGCCGCCGAGCAGCGTCGCCCGGGTGCCGATCCGGCCGACCAGCCGTTCGCCGAGCTGGGTCCCGGTCGCGATGGCCACCGAGGGCACGAGGAAGGCCAGGCCGGTCTCCAGCGCGCTGAACTGGAACACGTTCTGGAGCAGCATGGTCATGAAGTACGGCAGAGCGCCGAACGTCCCCATGTACAGACCGGTGACACTGACGCCGACGACCAGGCTGCGATTACGGAACAACCGGAACGGCATGAGCGGGTCCCGGCTGCGCGACTCGATGATGGCGAACAGCGCCAGCAGGACGACGGCCGCCGCCCCGGCGGCGAGGATGGCCGGCTGGGTCCAGCCGACCTCGGGGCCCTGCACCAGTACGAAGACCAGCAGCGTGGCGCCCGCCGTGACGGTCAGCGCGCCGGGCAGGTCGAAGCGCCGCCGCTCGGTCGCGCGCTGGTCGCGCGGTACGACGGCGAGCGCCGCGATGGCGCAGATCCCGGCCAGCGGGACGTTCACGAAGAACACCGCGGGCCAGCCGAAACTCTGGGTCAGCACGCCGCCGAGCAGGGAGCCCACGGTGAGCCCGCTCGCGCCCGCGCCGCCCCACACGGCTAAGGCGCGGTTGCGCTTCGGGCCCTCCTCGAAGAGCGTGCCGATCAGCGAGAGGGTCGAGGGCAGCAGCAGCGCGCCGCCGATGCCCTGGATCGCCCGCGCCGCGATGATCACCGCCGGGCTGGTGGCCAGCCCGCCGGCCAGCGACGACAATGCGTAAATGGTGAGGGCGAGCACGAAGATCCGCCGCCTGCCGAGCAGGTCGGCGGCGCGCCCGCCGAGGAGCAGGAACCCTCCGGCGAAGACGACGTAGGCACTGACCACCCACTGCAGGGTCTGGTCGGAAAAGCCCAGGTCGGCCCCGATGTCAGGGAGGGCGACGTAGACGATGAAGATGTCCAGGGAGAAGATCAACTGGGCCAGCGCGAACAGCGCCAGGCTCCAGCCGAGCCGGCCGTCGGCGGGCCGCCGGGCCGATGGGGCGAGTGGTGTGGACATGAGCGCGGCATTCCTTCGGGGTCTCTCGACACGATACGACTGTACGTGAACTTACGTATCACAAGTCATCTGTGTTTGGTATGAAAGTTCGCAGAGGGAAGTACAATCGACCTAGGTTGGAAGGATGAGTGCCCTGCACCCCACGCGCGACCAGATCCGCCTCGAAAACGTGCTGACCGCCCTCGGTAACCCCATGCGGCTGGCCGTGGTCCGCGTGCTCCTCGACAGTGGCGAGATGCCCTGCGGCGCGATCTTGGACAACGTCTCCAAATCCACGATGACCCACCACTGGCGCGTACTGCGCGACGCCGGGGTGATCTGGCAGCGCCCCGCCGGCAGGGAGAACCTCCTCTCCCTCCGCCGCGAAGACCTCGACGCCCGCTATCCCGGCCTGCTCGACGCGGTGCTCAACGGGGTTCTGGTCGACTCGGCCGCGCTGCGGGAAGCATGATCGGCGCGAGCATGTCCCACAGCCGCCGCACGCGTTCGGCGGCCATGTGGCCGTTCTGCCGCGCGGTGGTGTGATGGACGCCGATCAGCAGCCCGAGCAGCAGAATGCCCAGTAGCTCCGGGTCCTGGCCGGCGTCGATGCCGCCGCCACGCTGCGCGTCGCGGATCAGACCCGTCAGGGTGTCCAGCAGATTGGACTGAACGGTCGGGGGCCGCCCCTGCGCGTGCGCCTCGTCCCAGGTGAGGCGCAGTCCCGCGGTGAAGCACGCGTCGGACCCGAGTATCTCGATCAGCCCCAGCGTCAGGTCGCGCAGCGCGGCCAGCGGCGGGCGGGACGGGTCGGCGGCCTGGCGCAGCAGTTCGTCCCAGGTGCGCTGGAACTTCTCCGTCAGCGCGGTGGCCAGATGCGACTTGGACGGGAAGTGGGCGTACAGCGCGCCCTTGGAGAGGGAGGTGTGCGCCACGATGTCGTACAGGTTGGTCGCGGCATAGCCGCGGGCGGCGAACTCCTCGGCGGCG
This sequence comes from Spongiactinospora rosea, assembly GCF_003315795.1. GTDB lineage: Bacteria > Actinomycetota > Actinomycetes > Streptosporangiales > Streptosporangiaceae > Spongiactinospora > Spongiactinospora rosea. The sequence goes on along the minus strand of NZ_QMEY01000014.1, from coordinate 2,169 downwards.
GCCTCCAGGATGGCCTTACGGGACCGGCTCGACCTCTCCTGCTGTTTCATGCTGAGCCCTTTCGCTGAGATCTGGTCGGATACGGTCCTGTGCGGCTGTGGCGGGCGCGGGGGCGGCGGCAGAAGCCTTGTGCGCGATTCCCTGCGCTGCGAACAATAATTTCCGATCTGCATTATTTGCAAGCCTGGTTACCGCTTACCTGTGCAATTGTCAGTAGGGCGGGCGGTGGGCGCGGAACGGCTTGTTCAAGGCTCTCACCTGCATTTATCCGGTGTGGTGCGGGGTGCTGGGCGGGTGCGGGCGGGTGTACGCCGGTGCCTGGGGCGATTGGCATATGCGCTGGTGGCGGCCGGTTCGTAAGCCGACTTGGCAAAGTCGCAGCGAGGTCCCGCCGACCGGGACTCTGCCGGAGACGGTGCCTGTTGCGCGAATTATGACGCGACTTCGCACATACAGCTCGTTGGGTGTCAATGTGTTCCCGGTGTCTCTTGGCGGCAATGTCTTCGGCTGGTCGGCGAGCCCGGCCGAGTCGTTCAGGGTGCTCGATGCCTACACCGCCGCGGGCGGAAACTTCATCGATACCGCCGACAGTTACTCGGCCTGGGCGCCCGGCAACGAGGGCGGCGAGTCGGAGCGCATCATCGGCGACTGGCTCGCGTCCCGCCGCAACCGTGCGGACGTCGTCATCGCCACCAAGGTCAGCGCCCATCCCCAACACCGCGGACTGGCCCCGGCCACCATCGCGGCCGCCGCCGAGGACTCACTGCGCCGCCTGCGCACCGACCACATCGACCTCTACTACACGCACTTCGACGACCTGTCGGTGCCGGTCGAGGACATCATCGCGGCCCTCGACCGCCTGGTCACCCAGGGCAAGGTCCGTGCCATCGCGGCCTCCAACATCACCCCCGAACGCCTGGAGGCGTCCCTGGCCTTCTCCGCCCGCGAGGGATGTGCCCGGTATGTCGCCTTGCAGCCGCACTACAACCTGATGGAGCGCGAGTTCTACGAGACGTCCCTGCGGCCCATCGCCCTACGGCACGACCTGGCGGTCTTTCCCTACTTCTCGCTGGCGGCGGGGTTCCTGACGGGCAAGTACCGGCCCGGCGAGCCCATCGACAGCGTGCGCGAACCCCGCGTCACCAAGTACCTGGGCACCGAACGCGGCCACCGCGTCCTCGCCACCATCGACCAGATCGCCGCCACCCGCGCCACTTACCCGGCCACCATCGCCCTCGCCTGGCTCCTCGCCCAACCCTCCATCACCGCCCCCCTCGCCAGCGCCCGCACCCTCGCCCAACTCCCCCCGATCCTCGCCGCCGCCGACTTCGACCTGAAGGACGACGAACTCACCGCCCTCTCCGAGGCATCCACCTGACCCGAGCGAGCGGTATCCGGGCAGCGGTGAATCTTGCGGGGATCGAGTCCCGGCTGTATGCCGGGACCTGCGCAAGCGCGGCTTCGCCGCCGACGTGTCCACGGTGTCCAGGCGACGGTGGATCTCGTGGATACCGAGCCCTGGGCGAGCGCCAGAACCTGCGCAAGCGCCGATCTCCCCGCCCCTTCCTGAAGCGGCAGTACCCGCGTTCGCACAGGCCCGGCACGCCCTACCGGTGTCGGGGCCGGCGTTGCGGCCGGTACGGCATGCCTCCTGCTCGCCGCCCGCCGCTGTGACCTGGGCTCCGGTGTCCGGGTTTCGCGGGAGGAAGTGATCGCGCGTCGTTCGAGCACCGGCTGACAGCCGGGGGTATCGCAGGTTGGAGCGGTGGGCGAGTTCGTTCTGTGCAGGCTCCGATTCGCCTCCGGGTCATGTCCCGCAACGTCCACCCCGCCTTGACACGCCGCTGCGGCGACCGGTGTCGTGGCTGGTACAGCATGCATTCCGCTGGCCGTGCGCTGTTGTGGCCTGGGCTCAGGTGTTGTCCGTGGCCATGTAAAAGTCCCCACAGGTGGCCAGTTCAAGGCCACCACAGGTGGCCGGTTCAGGTCCCCACTTCGTCTTCGCGCTGGTTGGTGTGTCGCGCGGCGATGTGTGCCCTGAGCGGTGATCGTGACGGTGTCAGCCAGTCACGAGATCACCGCTCAGGGGGTCTGCCCGGCCATGAAGTCTTCGGGGGAAATCATGGACATCATCGCCGCCTACCAGGAGGTAGGCACCTATCGCGGAGC
>NZ_QMEY01000013.1 GCF_003315795.1 Spongiactinospora rosea | reverse complement strand
TCATCGTGCCGTTCAGGCAACCCGCCGACGGCAACGTCCTCAGCGTCGGCAACCGCACCCGCAACGCCCTGCAGCGCGCGCTGCGCTGCCTGGGAGAACGCGGCTTCGCCCTCCTGACCGAACGCTGGACCGCTCTCCGGCACACCACACTCAGCCCCAGCCGGATCGGCGATCTCGTCCGCGCCGCCCTCGTCCTCGTCCATTTCGAACACCGCCGGATCAGCTGAAATTCAGTGAGAAAACGTCATTCGACGGTGGTGAAGGTGAGGATGCCGCGGTCAGGGATATTGCTGTCCGGATCGCCATGCGTCCGTTCAGGAAGGCGATTTCCATCTGTGCTGCTGTAGAAACTGATTCGTTGGTGAGCGCGAATCTCCTGGACCGTCAAGTATCAGCGGCCGGTGGTGCCGTCGATCAGTTCGCGGAGGATGTCGGCGTGGCCCGCGTGGCGGCCGGTTTCTTCGATCATGTGGGTGAGTGCCCAGCGGACGCTGGGGGCGGGGGTGCCCGGAACAGGGCGGGGGAGAGGGGCCGTGGGGTCGGGGCATCGATCGAGGACTTCGTTCGCGTGCTCGACCGCCTCGCGGTAGCGGCCGACGACATCGGCCACGCTGTCCGCGTCGGGGACCTGGAACGTCGCCTGCCAGTCGGTGACCTTGGCCCCCAGGAAGATCGAGCGTTCGACAAAGGTCAGGTGGCCGAGGAGGCCGAGCAGGTTGGTGCCCGAGGGCACCGCGGACGTGCGGACCTGTGGGTCGGGGGCGTCCTCGACCTTCGCGGCGATCGAGGTGCGGAGGTAGTCCAGGAAGCCGCGCAGGGTCTCGATCTCGCTGTTTCCGGTCCGGGGCGGCGGGGTGTCGCGGCGGGAGACGGCGGGCATGGTGCTCTCCTTGTCGGGCGAGGCGGGTCAGGCGGTGCGGCGGATGAGGAGGATGTGGTCGATGACCTCGGCGGTCTGCCCGTTCGGGCCCGTCGCGATCCGGTGCGGCGTGTCGGAGCGCTCGACCGTCCAGGCCACCGGGTCCAGGTCGATGTCCGCGGCGATCTCCTGCGGGCTCGGGTACCGGATGTCCGGATCCTGGACCCACGACCATGGGGAGGTCGAGCCGTGGTCGACGACCAGCAGCAGCCCGCCCGGGCGCAGCGCGTGCGCGGCCGTGCGCAGGACGGCCGTCCGGTCCAGATCGAACGGCGTGTGCAGGTAGTGGGCGCTGACCAGGTCGAACTCACCCTCCGGGAACGAGTCGCGCAGGTCGTGCCGTTCGGCGGCGATCCGATCGCCCAGGCCGCCCGCCTGGGCCAGGGCGGTGAGCCGTTCGAGCGCCACCGCCGAGATGTCCGTGGTGGTGACCCGCCACCCCTGGCGGGCGAGCCACAGCGCGTCGCCGCCGTCGCCGCAGCCCAGGTCCAGTACGTCGCCGGGCGGCAGGTCCGTGACCATCTCGGTGAGGCGGACGTTGGGCCGCGGGGCGGTGGCGGGCGGGCGGGCCGCGTAGACGCCGTCCCAGAACGTGACCGCATCGGTGCTGCTCATCAGCTCTCCTTCACTCGGGGATGCGCTCAGTCTCACCGTCGGCGCCCGATCTGGCACGGATTCTTGCCGTTCTGGCAAGATGGCCGGGTGGACGGCGAGACGGAGGACGTACTCGACGCGGTGGGCCCGCGGCTGCGTGCGCTGCGCCGTGACCGGGGCATCACCCTCGCCGCCCTCGCGGCGACGACCGGGGTGTCGGAGAGCACGCTGTCCCGGCTGGAGAGCGGGCAGCGCCGGGCGACCCTGGAGCTGCTGTTGCCGCTGGCCCGCACGTACGACGTCCCGCTGGACGACCTCGTGGGCGCTCCGCGCACCGGCGACCCCCGGATCCATCTGAAGCCGATCCGGCGGTTCGGGATGGTCTTCATCCCGCTGTCCAGGCGGCCGGGCGGTGTGCAGGCGTTCAAGATGATCATCCCGGCCCGGCCGGAACCGCTCGAACCCACCCCGCAGACCCATGAGGGCTTCGAGTGGCTGTACGTGCTCAACGGCCGCCTGCGGCTGGTGCTCGGCGAGCGGGACCTGACGCTGCCGGCGGGTGAGGCGGCCGAGTTCGACACCTCCCTGCCGCACTGGCTGGGCAGCGCGGACGGCGGCGTGGTGGAACTGCTCATCCTGTTCGGGCTGCAAGGGGCGCGCGCACATGTGCACGAGGGGCCGCGCCGGTCCTGACACGGTGGGCCGGATATGAAATCCGTGAATCCACCGCCGCCGAATCCAGAATGAATCCCGAACGCCTCCCAGAGCCGCGGCCGGGACCGTTTTGGAGGCGGTCGGGCGGCCCTGGGGGCGTTCGGCCGGTGCGCCATTCTTTTGAGGGATGGCGCCCCTGAGCTGTGTAATGAGACCATATTTCACGGCCCGCCCCGCCGTCGCGTTTCTGCTCTTTACTTCATTCGCGGGTTTTGCGGACCGGGGAGTCCTGATCCGCCTTCGTGCCCACCGCCCGGTTGACCTCAAGTTTGCTTGAGGTAGCACGCTGGCCGTGTCACCAGATTCCAAGGGGAAGGGACGATCGAGATGCGCGCGGTTCAGGTGCGGGAGTTCGGGGGGCCGGAGGTCCTGGTACCGGCGGAGGTGCCGGAGCCGGTGGCCGGGCCCGGGGAGGTCGTGGTGGAGCTGGTCGTGGCCGACGTCATCTACCTCGACACGCTGCTGCGGCAGGGCTGGGGCGGGGAGGTGTTCCCGGTGCGGCCCCCGTACATCCCGGGCGGCGGTGGCGCGGGGCGGGTGGTCGCGGTGGGCGCGGGGGTGGACCCGGGCTGGGTCGGCAAGCGCGTCGTGGCCAGGGGCCAGGGCGGTTACGCCGAGCGGATCGCCGCCTCCACCGAGGGGGTGGTGGAGATTCCGGAGGGGCTGGCGTTCCCGCAGGCCGCCGCCGTACTGCACGACGGTGCCACGGCGCTCATGCTCGCCGGGAAGGGCGAGATCGCCAAGGGGCAGCAGGTGCTGGTGACCGCCGCGACGGGCGGCGCGGGGTCACTGCTGGTGCAGCTCGCCCGCGACGCCGGGGCCCGGGTGATCGCGGCGGCGCGCGGTGAGCGCAAGCTGAAGCTGGCCCGTGAGCTGGGCGCGGAGGTCGCGGTGGACTACTCCGTGGCGGGCTGGGACGAGCGCGTACGCGAGGCGGCCGGCGGCGAGGGCGTCGATCTGGCCTTCGACGGGGCGGGCGGCGCACTCGGGGAGGTGACGTTCGGCACGGTGGCCAAGGGCGGCAGGTTCGTCACCTACGGGACGTCGAACGGCGGATTGGTCGAGATCGACCCGCAGGCCGCCGAACGCCGGCAGGTCCGTGCGGTCAACGCGCTGGCGGACGGACCGCCGCCGCCGGACGTGGCCCGCGACAACCTGACGCGGGCCGTGGCACTGGCCGCGGAAGGCCGGATCACCCCGGTGATCGGGGCGACCTACCCCCTCGAACGCGCCGCGGACGCCCACCGCTCACTCGCCGAACGGACCACGCTCGGCAAATCGTTGCTGTTCGTCTGATCGACGCGAGGGTGCCCGGGGGGCGGGTTCTGACAGGGTGGGCGGCGGCCGACGGGCCGTCTGCTGCGAGGGTCGCCCTGGGCGTGCCCGCGGGGGGTGCCCGTGCCGGGCTTGGGGTGCGATCGGTTGGCTCGCGGGGGCGGGTGACGCTCGGTGCATCCTCTCCGGCGTGCCGGGGACGCGCGTCGTTCGCTTGCCGAGCGGGCCACCGGGCTTGGGGCGCGATCGCGGGGCGGGTGACGCTGGGTGCGCCCCCTGCGGCGTGCCGGGGGCGCGCGTCGTTCGCTTGCCGAGCGGGCCACGCTCGGCAAGTCGTCCGCTGGTCATCCGGCCGCTACGGGCACGCTCGGTGTCAGCATGGCGGCCAGGACCGCGCGGTGGGTGGGCCGGGCGGCGGCGTGGCGGGCGCGGCCCTCGGGGGTGATGCAGACGAAGATGCCGCGCCGGTCGGCCTCGCAGATGTTGCGGCCGACCAGGCCGGCGCGTTCGAGTCTGGCGATGAGCCGGGACAGCGCGCTCTGGCTGAGATGGACCGCGTCGGCCAGCTCCTGCACCCGGAATCTGTCGTGGCCGCTCTCTACCATGCGGTCCAGGACCTCGAACTCGCTCGGCCCGAGGCCGTGCTTCTCGCCCAGCTCGCGCTCCAGTGCGCACCAGATGCTGGCGTGCTGCGCGAGCAACTGCCGCCATGCGACGACGATCGCTTCCTCGCTCACACGCCGGAGTGTACCAGGCGCGAACATAAGATGCACTCTCATTAAATGCTGTTGCATTAGATGCGGTTGCATGTAATCTCATTCGCATGCATCCCTCGTCTACTGGCGAGCGCTGGGATGCGCGTCTTTGGGGCGCGCTCGCGGTGCTCTGCGGAGTCATCTTCCTGGACGCCCTCGATGTCTCGATGGTCGGAGTCGCTCTGCCCTCGATCCAGGCCGACCTGGGCATGACCACCTCGTCGCTGCAATGGGTGGTCAGTGGTTATGTGCTGGGGTACGGCGGTCTGCTGCTGCTCGGGGGCCGGACCGCCGACCTGCTCGGACGCCGCAAGGTGTTCCTCGTGGCCCTGGCGGTCTTCGCCGTCGCCTCGCTGCTCGGGGGCATCGTGGACGACGGCGCGCTGCTGATCGCCGCCCGGTTCGTCAAGGGCATCAGCGCCGCGTTCACCGCTCCGGCCGCACTGTCCATCATCACCACGACCTTCCATGAGGGGCCCGCCCGCAACCGGGCCCTCAGCATCTTCACTGCCTGCGGCGCCAGCGGTTTCTCGCTCGGACTCGTGCTCTCCGGCCTGCTGACCGAACTGGGCTGGCGGTGGACCTTCCTGATGCCGGTGCCGGTCGCGATCATCGCGCTGGTCGCCGGGCTGAAGCTGCTGCCTCGCCACTCGGGCGAGGAGCGCGCCACCGGCGGCTACGACCTGCTCGGCGCCGCCCTGATCACGATCTCCATGTTGCTGCTGGTCTTCGGCGTCGTCGAGGCCCCCGAGGTGGGCTGGGTCGCGCCGCGCACCATCGCCACGCTCGGCGCCGCGGTCCTGCTGCTGGTCGCGTTCGTCCTGGTGGAGCGCCGGATCAAGCACCCCCTGGTGCGGCTGGGCATCCTGCGCTCCGCGCCGCTCGTCCGGGCCAACCTGGGGCTGGTGATCCTCTTCGGCTCCTACGTCGGTTTCCAGTTCGTCGCCATGCAGTACTTCCAGAACCTGCTTCACTGGTCCGCCTTGGAGACCGCGCTGGCCTTCCTGCCCGCCGGCCTGATCGTGGCGGTCACCTCCACCAAGATGGGCGACCTCGCCGACCGGTTCGGCACCCAGCGGCTGATCGCGATCGGCGCGGTCGCGCTGGCCGCGGGATATGCGATCTTCCTCGGCGTGGACGCGTCGCCCAGCCTGGGCGGCATGATCCTGCCCGGGATGACGCTGCTCGGCATCGCCTTCGGGCTGTCCTTCCCGTCGCTGAACATCCAGGCCACCAACGGCGTGGTGGACGACGAGCAGGGCCTGGCCTCGGGCCTGCTCAACACCTCCGGCCAGGTCGGCGGGGCGATCGTACTGGCGGTGGTCACCGCGGTCATGACGTCCAGCGGGACGGGCGTGTCCATCCCCGGCATCCGCGCGGCGATCGTGGTCTCGGCCGTGCTGGCCGTCGTCGGCCTGCTCATCGCGGTCACCGGCCTGCGCGCTCACCGTCCGGCCGCCGTGCCGGAGGAGGAGGGCGACGCGAAGGTACTCGAAACCGTCTGACGGAGTCGTGCCATGGGGGCCGAAGGCGGGTATCTGAACCGTAGGAGGCTGCCTTATGGACGGCACGCGAGTCGCAATTCCCCTTGTAGCGCTCATGCTGCTCACGGCCTGCGGCCAGGGCGGGGACGCCGAGGGCTCCTCCTCGCCCTCCGCGTCCCCACAGCCCACCCAGGCCGAGACCACCCAAGAGCCCACGAAAGACACCCCTGAACCCACCGAAACCACCGAAACCACCGAGCCCAGTGAGCCGGTGACCTCCAGGCCACCGGCGCCGAGCCCGCCGACGTCCACCCGGGAGGTCCAGGTGGACCGGCAGGGCATGGACCCGGCGGTGGTCAAGCGGGTCCGGTACGCCGGGCACCCCGGCTTCGACCGGGTGGTCATCGACCTTTCCGGCGCGGTGCCCGGCTACTCCGTGCGGTGGGCCAAGTCCCTGGTCCAGGACGGCAGCGGCGATCCGATCCCGGTCATGGGCGGCGCGTACCTCCAGGTCAGCCTGCGCCCGGCCAACGCCCACACCGACTCCGGCGCGCTGACCTGGACGGGCGGCCCGGTGTTCCGCGCGGGGCTCGCCAACGTCACCGACGTCGTCAGGACCGGCGACTTCGAGGGCGTGGTCGGGGTGGGGATCGTGCTCGACCACCGGGCGGCGTTCTGTGTGTCGGAGCAGAAGCGCCCGCCCCGGCTGGTCCTGGACGTCGCGCACTGACCCGGACACGACACGACACCGCCTGTCGAACCGGACACGACACGACACGCCCGGCACCGGGCCGCGCCGGAACCCTAAGATGGCGAGATGAACCAGCCCAGCCCGGCCGCGATCCGCAAGGCCCCCAAGGTCCTCTTGCACGATCACCTCGACGGCGGCCTGCGCCCCGAGTCCATCGTCGACCTGGCCCGCGACTCCGGCTACGCCGGGCTGCCCACGACCGACCCCGGCAACCTGCGGACATGGTTCGCCGAGGCCAGCGCCTCGGGCTCGCTGGAGCGCTACCTGGAAACCTTCTCCCACACGGTGGGCGTGATGCAGTCCCGCGAGGCGCTGGTCCGGGTGGCCGCCGAGTGCGCCGAAGACCTGGCCGATGACGGGGTCGTCTACGCCGAGGTCCGGTACGCGCCCGAGCTGCACACCACCGCCGGGCTGACGCTCGACGAGGTCGTCCAGGCGGTGATCGAGGGCTTCGAGCAGGGCTCGGCCGGGCGGCCGATCAAGGTCAGGTCACTGCTCACCGCGATGCGCACGCAGGCGCGGTCACGAGAGATCGCCGAGCTGGCCGTCCGCTACCGCGACGTGGGCGTCGTCGGGTTCGACATCGCGGGGGCCGAGGCCGGTTACCCGCCCACCCGCCACCTGGACGCCTTCGAGTACCTGCAACGGGAGAACGCGCACTTCACCATCCACGCGGGGGAGGCGTTCGGGCTGCCCTCGATCTGGCAGGCGATCCAGTGGTGCGGCGCCGACCGGCTCGGCCACGGGGTGCGGATCATCGACGACATCCAGGTGTCGCCGGACGGGGAGCCGAAGCTCGGCAGGCTCGCCGCCTACGTCCGTGACAAGCGCATCCCGCTGGAGATGTGCCCGACCTCCAACATCCAGACCGGGGCCGCCAAGTCGATCGCCGAGCACCCGATCGGGCTGTTGCGCAGGCTGCACTTCCGGGTCACGGTCAACACCGACAACCGGCTGATGAGCGACACCACGCCGTCGCAGGAGTTCGTCAAGCTGGTGGAGACGTTCGGGTACGGCTGGGATGATCTGCAGTGGTTCGCGGTCAACGCGATGAAGTCCGCCTTCATCCCCTTCGATGAACGCCTGGCGCTCATCAACGGGCAGATCAAGCCCGGGTTCGCCAAGCTCAAGTGGGCGGGAGAGGCACAGTGAAGCAGGTCTACCGGTCCCGGGTGGCCCAAGTGCTCGGCTGGGTGTGGGTGGTGTTCGCCACCGTCATGGCCGTCGATCTGGTGCTCCGGTTCAACGGGGCGCCGTCGCTCATCGCCGCCGCGGTGCTCGGCGTGCTGACCGCCATGATCGTGGTGACCTCGCTGCGCCCGGCCACCGTGCTCACCGAGGACGGCGTGCTGGTCCGCAACCCGTTCCGGGACACGTTCGTGCCCTGGGCGTCCGTCGCGGGGGTCAAGGTGTCGCACGCGATCCAGATCGACGCCGACGGGCAGACCGTCCGCTGCTGGACGCCGCAGTCCTCGGCCCGTGAGCGGGTCTCGGCGCTGCGCCGGTCCGAGCCGGGCCGGCCGACCTCCACGCGGGGCTCGCGCGGGATGCCGATCACGCCCAAGGCGACGAGCGCGGAGCAGGCGGCGGTGGACGCGATGGCGGGCCGTACGCACGCCGACTACGTCGCCGACCAGCTCACCGAACGCGCGGAGCAGGCCAGGCGCAAGGCCGCGCTGACCGAGGGGTCTGATGCGGGGGAGGCGCAGCCGGTCCGCACCACCTGGTCGGCGCTGGCCGGGGCGGTCTGCCTGGCCGCCGCCGTACTCGTCGTCGTGGCGGTCGTCGCGTCCTGATCGCCTGATCGCCTGATCGTCTCAACAGCGCGCCGGGGTGACCGGCGCGCTGTTTCCGTGTGCCCGAGTGTGACCAGCGCCACCTTGACGGGCATGGGCCCCAGGGCGGATAGTCGAGTTATTCAACAGTCGATGAAATCGGATGGTGGTCATGTCCGAGAACGTGACCTGCGTAGTCATCGGTGGCGGCCCGGCGGGGATGGTGCTGAGCCTGTTGCTCGCCCGTGCCGGGGTGGAGGTGACCGTGCTGGAGAAGCACGGCGACTTCCTGCGCGACTTCAGGGGGGATACGGTTCACCCCTCGACCCTGCAACTGCTCGACGAGCTCGGCCTCGGCGAACGGTTCGCGGCCCTGCCGCAGAGCCGGCTGAGCCGGATCGGGTTCGGGATCGGCTTCCGGCCCGGTTCCGGGATCGGCCGGGACGACCTGCTGGTCATCGGTGACATGAGCCGGCTCAAAGTGCGCCACCCCTACATCGCGATGGTCCCGCAGTGGGACTTCTTGTCCCTGCTGGCCGACGCCGCCAAGGACGAGCCCACCTTCAACCTCCGGATGAACACGGAGGTGACCGAGCTGATCCGCGAGCGCGGGCGGGTGGCCGGCGTCCGGTACCGGACCGAGGACGGCCAGACCGGCGAGATCCGCGCCGACCTGACCGTCGCCTGCGACGGACGCTGGTCGATCGCCCGCGAGCAGGCCAGGCTGGCGCCGAAGGAGTACCCCGTCCCGCTGGACGCCTGGTGGATCCGGCTGCCCCGCAACCCGCAGGACCGCGCCGAGGCGCTGACGCCTGTCACCGACAAGGGGCGGTTCATCATCATCATCCCGCGCGAGTCCCACCTGCAGATGGCCTACATCGCCAAGAAGGGCATCGACCCGCAGCTCAGGGCGCGCGGCATCGAGAGCTTCCGCGCCGAACTCGTCGATGCCATGCCCTGGCTCGCCGACCGGGTGGACCAGATCGAGTCGATGGACGACGTCAAGCACCTGGACGTACGGCTCAACCGGCTGCGCCGGTGGCACCGCCCGGGGCTGCTGTGCATCGGCGACGCGGCGCACGCCATGTCGCCGATCGGCGGGGTCGGCATCAACCTGGCCGTCCAGGACGCGGTGGCCGCCGCCACACTGCTGGCCGGGCCGCTGCGCCGGGGCGGCGGGGTGCCGCCCGCCCTGCTGGCCAAAGTCCGTACGCGGCGGCTGCTGCCGACCATCGCGGTCCAGACCCTGCAGCGCATCCTGCACCGCATGGTGATCTACCCGATCATCAAGGGGGAGCGTTCCGGCCCGCCCGAGCCGATCATCCGGCTGATGCGGCGCTTCCCGAAGGCATCGTTCGTGCCCGCCTACCTGATCGGCATCGGCCTGCGCCCCGAACACGCCCCCGCCTACGCCCGCCGCCCCCCTCAACCGGCCCCGGCCCACCCGGCCCCGGCCCCGGCCGCCCGCACCCCGGCGGACTGACCCGCCACCGAGGCGGCCCGGGGGCCGCGGCGGGCCATGGCCTCGTCAGGGCTCCTGTGACGTGCGCGAGCGGGTGAGCCGGCCCGCCGAGCCGAACGCCACCAGCGCCAGGGCCGTGGCCGCGAAGGCCGCCGGGACGCCGTTCAGCGCGTGTACCAGCGCGTCGCCCGCCTGGAAGAGGCCGGTCACCCACAGCAGGACGATCAGCCCCGCGGTGGAGCGGCGGGCCAGCAGGACCAGCAGCGCGCCGCCCACCGCCAGCGACCTGATGGAGCACGCCCGGGCGAACGTCTCCACCGCCGGGGTCACGGCAGAACCGGCGGGCAGCGCGAAGGCGGGGTCGGCGATCAGGATGCCGGAGACCGCGAGAGTCAGCAAGGTCGTGGCCACGGTGACCGCGACGAAGATCCGCTCACCCATGGCTCAACGGCTCCAGCGGGCCGGTCAGGCTCTCGGGCCGGACGCCCAGCCCCACGGCCCTGCCGAGCAGATACGGGAACCCCGGCCAGTGCCGCAGGCTCCGCAACGGCTGCGGCAGACGCAGCACGGCGGTCGAAACGTCACCGGTGATGGAGGCGGCCACGAAACGCTTCTGCGCCATGCGCTGCGCCGCCTGGGTGAGCACGGTCGGCCACTGGCGGCGACGCTGCACCCGGGCCAGTTCCCTGTCACTCACCCGGCCACACCGCAGAGCGGGCACCAGGATCCGGGCCGCGGCGACGGCGTCCTGCACGGCCAGGTTGACGCCCACGCCCGCGATGGGGGACATCGCGTGCGCGGCGTCGCCGATGAGCAGCGCGCCCGGCGCCCACCAGTGGGCGAGCCGGTCGATGCGGATCTGGAGAACGGCGATGTCGGCCGCACCGATGGCGGCCATGCGTTCGCCGGTGAACGGGGCGAGCCGGGCGATGGTGCGGCGGGTCCACGCCCCGTCGTCGGCCCGCGCCGCCTGCGCCGTGTCCTTACCGATGAGCAGGGCGGCCTGCCAGTAGTCACCGCGGTTGATCATGACGAGGCCGCCGGTGGCCGAAAAGTGCAGGAACGTGCCGTCGGGGTCGCCGGGCAGGCGGGGGATGCGAACGTACAGGCAATCGTGCGGCGTGGCGGAGGAGCGGGGGTGCAGTCCGAGCAGGTTCCGCACGGTGGAGTGCCGGCCGTCGGCCGCGACCACCAGCGGCGCGGCCAGCTCACATGTCCGGCCGGTGTCCTTGTCGGCGTAGCGGACCCCGCACACCCGCCCGCCCTGCCGGAGCAGGCCGGTGACCTCGGCGTGCCGGGCGAGGTGGAAGTGCGGCGATTCGGCGGCGGCCTCGGCGAGCAGGTTGAGGAAGTCCCATTGCGGCACCAGCGCGATGTGCTGGTGGCGGCCCGGCAGGCGGCTGAAGTCCTCGGTGATGGCGCCGTCGTCGAACCGCATGGTGACCCGTTGCTCACGCTGCTGCGGCAGGGCGGCGAAGCGGTCGCCGAGGCCGAGCCGGTCCAGCAGGTTGAGGGTGGAGGCGTGCACCGTGTCGCCGCGGAAGTCGCGCAGGAAGTCGGGGTACTTCTCCAGCACCGCCACCTCCACCCCGGATCTGGCCAGCAAGAGGCCGAGCACCATGCCCGCCGGGCCGCCCCCGGCGACGACGCACGCCACCGTGGTCTTCGCGATAGATCCCATCTGGTCCTCCAGGAGGGCAGAAACGGGGAGAAAGTCCCCGGTTAGTCGCACGGTATCATAACCGGGGAGCTTGTCCTCGTTTATGTCTGGAGTGACCGATGAGAGAGCTGCGCGCCGACGCTCGCCGCAATCGCGAACGGATTTTGCGCGCGGCACACCTGGCGTTCCTCAATCAGGGGGCGGACGCGCCGCTCGACCAGATCGCCACAGGCGCGGGAGTCGGCAACGCCACCTTGTACCGCCACTTCCCGGACCGCGCCGACCTGATCGGAGCCGTGGTGGTGGACAACATGGCGCAGGTGTCGGCCCTCGCCGCCGAGGCCCTGGCCGCCGGACCGTCGGCCGGCCAGGCGCTCGCCGCGTTCGCCCGGCGGGTCGTCGAACGCCGTGTCGTCGCCATGCTGCCCATCCTGGGCGCGCACGTCGAGCAGACCGCCGAGTTCCGCCAGGCGCGCCATCACCTCCTGGCGGCGCTGGACACTCTGACCGAGGCCGCCCGGGCCGAAGGGGCGCTGCGCTCCGATGTGAGCGCCGCCGACCTCGTCATGTTCCTCACCGTGCTCACGCGCCCTCTGCCGTCGGTGTCACACGACCTCGACGACGCGGTGCGCGCTCGGCTGCTGGCCACCCTCCTCAACGGCCTGCGCCCCGGCGGCGCCACCCCGCTGCCGGGCGCCCCCCTCGACGCGGACCTCATCACGGCCGACCTGACGACGGCGAACCGGGGTCCGGCCGCACAGGCATGACCGCAGGGAGTCCTTGATGGGCCGGATGGGCTCAGAGGGCGAGGGCCGCTGTCAGGGTGTCGCCGATGGCAGTGATGTCCTGGGCGGCGCGGGCTCGGGCCGGGTCGACGTCGCCCTCGGGGCCGACCGGGGTGACGACCTCCAGGTAGCACTTCAGCTTGGGCTCGGTGCCGCTCGGCCGTACGACGGCGCGGGCGGCACCGGCCAGCCGGAAGCGCAGCGCGTCCGTCGGCGGCAGCCCGCCGGCCCCGGCGGTGAAGTCGTCGATGCCCTCGACGGCCCGGCCGCCGAGGGCGGTGGGCGGGGCGGCCCGCAGCCGGTCCATCGCCGCCGTGATCAGGGACAGATCCTCCACCCGGAAGGACAGCGCGCCCGTGGCGTGCAGGCCGTACTTCTTGGCCTGGTCGTCCAGCAGGTCGAGCAGGGTGCGCCCGGCGTGCCGGGCGGCGGCGGCCAGCGCGGCGACGGTGAGCGCGGCCCCGATGCCGTCCTTGTCGCGCACCGGCAGCCCCGCGTCGGACCCCACGCTGTAGCCCAGGGCCTCCTCGTACCCGAACACCAGCCCCGCCCCGGCCCGCATGATCCACTTGAAGCCGGTCAGCGTCTCCGTGAACGCCACCCCGTGCGCGGCCGCGATCCTGCCGAGCAGTGAGGAGGACACGATCGTGGTCGCCACCCGCCGCGAACCGCCCGACGTGGCCGTGAGGACGTGCTCGGCCAGCAGCCCGCCCAGCTCGTCGCCGGTCAGCATGCGATGGCCGCCGTCGCGCAGCGGCACGCCGACCGCGCACCGGTCGGCGTCGGGGTCGTTGGCGATCAGCAGGTCCGCGCCGACCCGCCCGGCCAGCTCCAGCGCCAGGTCCATCGCGCCCGGCTCCTCCGGGTTGGGGAAGGCGACGGTGGGGAAGTCCGGGTCGGGGTCGCGCTGCGCCGCCACGACGTGCGGCGGGGCGAACCCGGCCCGCTCGAACGCCGCGCCCAGCGTGCCGCCGCCCACTCCGTGCAGCGGCGTGTAGACGACGGTGAGGTCACGGACCTTCGGATCGCCCAGCGGCAGCGCGGTCACCGCCGACAGGTAGGCGTCGGCGATCTCCGGGCCGAGCGTCTCCCACTCGCCCAGCGGCAGCCGGTCCACCCGCCCCACGGCGTCGATGGCGGCCGAGATCTGCGCGTCCACCGGCGGCACGATCTGCCGTCCGTCCCGCCAGTAGACCTTGTACCCGTTGTCGCGCGGCGGGTTGTGGCTCGCCGTCACCGTCACCCCCGCGACCGCGCCCAGGTGGCGCACCGCGAAGGCGAGCACCGGCGTGGGCAGCGGTCCGGGGAGCAGCAGGGCGCGCAGCCCGGCCCCGGACAGCACGGCGGCGGTGTCCCGGGCGAAGACGTCGGACTTGTGCCGGGCGTCGTACCCGATGACCACTTTTCCACCCGGCCCCAGCACGGCGGCCAGACCGGCGGCGGCGCGCATGACGGTGACGCGGTTCATCCGGTTGGGGCCCGCGCCCAGCTCGCCGCGCAGCCCGGCGGTGCCGAACTCCAGCTTCGCGGCGAACCGCCCGGCCAGCGCCGCCTGATCGCCGCTCGCCAGCAGCCCTGCCAGCTCGGCCCGGGTCTCCGGGTCGGGGTCCTGGGCCAGCCAGTCCTCCGCCCGCCGTACCAGATCGCGCACGCGCACCCCTCCCGAGCCGCCAAGAAGCGCCTAAAGGTTGTCGATCACCTTGGCCAGCAGCAGGCCCATCCGCCCGGCAGTCGCCCGGCCCACCGCCAGCACCTCCTTGTGGTCGAGCGGTTCGTCGACCAGCCCCGCCCCGGGGTTGGTGACCAGCGAGACGCCCAGCACCTCGGCGCCGCCCTCGCGGGCCGCGATGGCCTCCAGCACGGTGGACATGCCGACCAGGTCGCCGCCGATGGCCCGGCACATCCGGATCTCGGCGGGCGTCTCGTACGACGGGCCGCGAAAGCCCACGTACACGCCTTCGCTCAGCGACGGATCGACCTCGCGCGCCAGGTCGCGCAGCCGCCTGCTGTAGACCTCGGTCAGGTCGATGAACGTCGGGCCGGTCAGCGGATTGGCGCCGGTGAGGTTGATGTGGTCGCTGATCAGCACCGGATCGCCGACCCGCTGCAACTCCGGGCGCAGGCCGCCCGCCGCGTTGGTCAGCACCACCGTGCGGACCCCGGCGGCCAGCGCCGTGCGCACGCCGTGCGCCACCGCGTCGACGCCGTGGCCCTCGTACAGGTGGGTACGGCCCAGGAAGACCAGCACCGTGCGCCCCGAAGCGGTGACCACCGCGCGTACCGTGCCCGCGTGCCCCAGCACCGCAGGCGGCGCGAACCCCGGCAGGTCGCCCACCGGGATCTCGGCGAGCACGTCGCCGATCGCGTCGGCGGCCGGGGCCCAGCCCGAGCCCATCACCAGGGCCGTGTCGAAGGCGTCCGTTCCGGTCCGGTCGGTCAGGGCGCGGGCGGCCCGCTCGGCGAGCGCACGGGGCGATTCATGGTCATCATGGGTCACGAACCCGAGGCTACCGGGCCGATCAGCTCCCCAGCGAGGTGCAGGGACGGCTGCGCAGCTCCTTGACGTAGTCGTCGGGGGCGCCCGCCTTCTCCGCGGCGTCGGAGATGATGCCGAGGTAGCGGGCGGCGGGCAGGCCGCCCTCGTAGTCGTCCAGCACATGGAACCACGCCACCACCTCGCCCTCCAGCGTCTGCACCCGAAGGCGCACCCGCCGATACAGGCCGAGGGAGGCGCCCTCCCAGTGGTCGAGGGTCTGCTCGTCCCACTCGGGGACGTCGTAGAGGACGACGAAGACGTGTTCGCCGGCGTCTTCGACGATGGTGGCGAGCGCGCCCTCCCAGCCGACGTCCGCCCCGCCGAAGGTCAGACGCCAGCCCTGCAGCCAGCCCGTGCCCCGCATCGGGGAGTGAGGAGCCCGCTGAGCCATCTGCGCCGGGTCCATGTTGCTGCCGTAGGCCGCGTAAACAGGCACGGCACCCAAGAGTAATCCAAGATCGCACTCCGGTGGCTCATGCGACGGGGGACCGGTGGTTCGTGCCTTCGTGCCCGCATCGATGCGCACTCCTGGGATACGGGACAATGGTGTACGTGACGAGGATCGTGATCATAGGCGGCGGCCCCGGCGGTTACGAGGCGGCCCTGGTCGCCGCGCAACTGGGCGCGGAGGTCACGGTGGTGGAGAAGGACGGCATCGGCGGGCACTGCGTGCTCACCGACTGCGTGCCGTCCAAGACCCTGATCGCCACTTCCGTCCGCAAACAGGCGCTGCTCGACGCCGCCTCGCTCGGGGTCCACTTCACCGGTGGCGGCGACGGCGAGGTCGGCGGCGTGCAGGTCGATCTGCCGCTGGTCAACAAACGGGTCAAGGAGCTGGCGCAGGCGCAGTCCGCCGACATCGCGGCGCGCATGGCGGCCGAGGGCGTGGAGGTGATCGCCGCTCAGGGGCGGCTGGTCGATCCGCAGGTGGTGCGGGCCGGTGACCGTACGATCGAGGCCGACGTGGTGATCGTCGCGACCGGCGCGACGCCCCGGGTGCTGCCCACCGCCCGCCCCGACGGCGAGCGCATTCTCGACTGGCGGCAGATCTACGACCTGCCCGAGCTGCCCGAGCACCTGATCGTGGTGGGTTCGGGGGTGACCGGCGCGGAGTTCGCCGGCGCCTACCGTTCGCTCGGTTCTGAGGTCACGCTGGTCTCCAGCCGCGACCGGATGATGCCCAACGAAGACCCCGACGGCGCCGAGGTGCTGGAGGAGGTCTACCGCAGGCGCGGAATGAACGTCATGGGCCGGTCCCGGGCGACCGGGGTCAAGCGCACCGCCGACGGCGTGGTGGTCACCCTCGAAGACGGCCGCACCGCCGAGGGCTCGCACTGCCTGATGACCGTCGGCATGATCCCCAACACCCGGGGGCTCGGCCTTGAGGAGGCCGGCGTCACCCTCGACGCCAACGGCTTCATCCAGGTGGACAAGGTCTCCCGCACCTCCGCCCCCGGCGTCTACGCGGCGGGCGACTGCACCGGCGTGCTGATGCTCGCCTCCGTGGCGGCCATGCAGGGCCGGATCGCGGTGTGGCACGCGCTGGGCGAGGCCGTCCAGCCGCTGCGCATGGCCACGGTGGCGGCCAACATCTTCACCGACCCGGAGATCGCCACGGTCGGGGTGACGCAGCGCCAGATCGAGTCCGGCGAGATCGACGCCAATGTGGTGAAGCTCCCGCTGGCCACCAACGCGCGGGCCAAGATGCAGGGCTTCAACGACGGCTTCGTCAAGCTGTTCTGCCGCCCCAACACCGGCATCGTGCTGGGCGGGGTCATCGTCGCGCCGAGCGCGTCCGAGCAGATCCTGGCCGTCTCCGAGGCGGTGCAGCAGCGGCTGACGGTCGACCAGCTCGCCCACACGTTCGCGGTCTACCCGTCGCTGTCCGGTTCGGTGACCGAGGCCGCCCGCCGCCTGATGCAGCCGATGACCAGCAGCGGCATCTGACTCATAGACCAAAGGGAAGACCCCGGCGGCCTGGGCCACCGGGGTCTTCGCGTTCTCAGGCAGGGGAGGACTACCAGTCGCCGCCGAAGTCTCCGCCGCCGAAGTCACCGAAGCCGCCGCCGTCTCCGCCGCCGCCCCAGTCTCCGCCGCCCATGCCGCCCATGTCGCCACCGGCGTCGGCCATGCCCTGCTCATAACCCATGCCGTAGCCGCCCATGCCCCAGCCGCCCATCATGCTGCCCATCATGGTGCCGACGAGCATGATGCTCATCACGTCGCCGAAGCCGCCGTAGTAGCCGTAGGCGTAGGGCTGGTAGGCCGGGCCCGCGTCGTAGTAGGGCCGCCGCTGGCCGTTGACCATGACCTCGCGCATCTGCGGGTCGAAGCCGCTCTCCACCGCCTGGGCGTCGGCCGCGCAGGCGGGCACGTCGCGGACCGCGCCGCCGGCCGGGGCCCAGCGCACGTCGCGGACGGACGGGCCGTGCTGCGGGTTGAAGAAGCACGGCGCCCGGCGCTCGGGGATCGGCTGCTGGTTGACCCGCGCCTTCACCACGGCCAGCGCGTAGCGGCCGTCCTGGAGCGTGGAGGTCACCCCGCGCACGTCGTCGGGCCGCTTGACCGCGGCCAGCTCGACCTTGGCCTTCTCGTAGGAGTCGAGTGCCTCCTGCCACTCGTTGAGGTGGCCGCCGCCCTCGCCGAGCATCTTGACGTCGGTGTCGAGCGCGGTGATCTCCTCACCGAACTTGGTGACGTCCTCCTCCACGGTCTGCTTGACCGCGGCCAGCTCGGCGGCCTCACGCGCCTCGCGCTGCTGCCGCTTCTTGCGCGAGTAGAGGAACAGGCCGCCGCCGCCCACCAGGAGCAGCACCAGCAGCGCGATGGTCACGCCGGAGCTGACGCCGCCGCTCGTGCCCGCCTTGCTGCCCGAGCCGAGCGCGCCCTTCCGGTCGCCGTTCACTGCGGCGTTGGTGCGGTTGACGAAGTCCTTCACCACGTTGACCACATCGCCGGTGTTGCCCGTCGCGGACAGGTTGGCGATCTGGGCCATGGTCCGCTGGTTGACCATGCCGGAGGTGGCGAACAGGGTCTGCCCGTCGATCACGGCGAGCGAGGCGGCGCCCCGGCCCTCCGCCTGGAGAGCCTGGCCGAGCGTGGTCATGTAGGACTTGACCTGGTCGTTGGGCAGCGTGCCGTCGGGGAACGCCGCCAGGTAGATCGGGTGCTTGGAGTCCGCGAGCGCGGTGCGCACTTCGGACTGCTGGGCGGAGGTGAGCGACGCGCCGCTCATCACATAGAGCTTGTCCCTGGTGTTCTGCCAGGACGCGATAACGGTGGCCGCGTCCGGCGGTGCCGCCGCACTCGCGGCGGGCGCCATCGCGAGCAGGGCGAAGAGCCCCGCGAGCAGCGCGGCGAGCGCTGTGCCCGCGCGGCGGGCCGGTTGGGTCATATTCACGGCAGCAAGCCTCCTTCGCCCGGAAGGACGAACGGGCGGTCGGCGGAGTTCCCTCGTCCCCTCAACTCGACCGTATCTCTTTCTCAAGGGCCACAGCCGCTACGACTCTTTGATGTCGCAGATGACCGCGCCGGAGTTGACCGTCTGGCCGACGGCGGCGCTCAGCCCGGAGACGGTGCCGTCCTTGTGCGCGGTGAGCGGTTGTTCCATCTTCATCGCTTCGAGCACCACGATGACGTCGCCGGCGCGCACGGTGTCGCCGTCGTCGGCGACCACCTTGACGATGGTGCCCTGCATCGGGCTGACCAGGGAGTCGCCGCTCGCCGCGGCCTTCTTGGCGGCCGAGGCCGCGCGCCTGCGCGGGGGCGCTCCCGAAGCACGGCCCGCGGCGGCCCCGTTGGCGGCGAACCCCGCGGGGAGCACGACCTCCAGGCGCTTGCCGCCGACCTCGACCGTGATCCGCTCCCGCTCCGTAGCCGTCTCACCCGGAGTCGCCGCCGCGACGGCGTAGGGCGGGATGGTGTTGTCGAAGCCGCTCTCGATCCATCCGGTGTGGATGGTGAACGGCTCGCCGGTGAACGCCGGGTCGGCCACCACCGCGCGGTGGAAGGGCAGCACGGTGGGCATGCCCTCGATGTCGTACTCCGCCAGCGCCCGCCGGGCCCGCGCGAGGGCCTGCCGCCGGTCGGCCCCGGTGACGATCAGCTTGGCGATCAGCGAGTCGAACGCCTGCGGGACGGTCTGCCCGGCCGTGTAACCGGCGTCGAGCCGCACGCCCGGCCCCGACGGGAGCCGCATCGCGGTGATCGTGCCGGGGGCGGGCAGGAAGCCGCGCCCGGGGTCCTCGGCGTTGATCCGGAACTCGATGGAGTGGCCGCGCAGCGGCGGGTCGTCGTAGCCCAGCGGCTCGCCGGACGCGATCCGGAACATCTCCCGCACCAGGTCGATGCCGGTGACCTCCTCGCTGACCGGGTGCTCGACCTGGAGGCGGGTGTTGACCTCAAGGAAGGACACCGTGCCGTCGGCGCCGACCAGGAACTCACAGGTGCCCGCCCCGACGTAGCCCGCCTCGCGCAGGATCGCCTTGGAGGCGCGGTACAGCAGGTCGCGCTGCTCGTCGGTGAGGAAGGGCGCGGGGGCCTCCTCGACCAGCTTCTGGTGGCGGCGCTGGAGGGAGCAGTCGCGGGTGGAGACCACCACGACGTTGCCGTGGGCGTCGGCCAGGCACTGGGTCTCGACGTGCCGGGGGCGGTCCAGGTAGCGCTCGACGAAGCACTCGCCGCGGCCGAAGGCGGTGACCGCCTCGCGGACCGCGCTGTCGAACAGCGCGGGGATCTCCTCGATGGTGCGGGCGACCTTCAGCCCGCGCCCGCCGCCGCCGTAGGCGGCCTTGATCGCGATGGGCAGGCCGTGCTCCTCGGCGAACGCGGTGACCTCGGCCGCGCCCTCGACCGGGTCGGGGGTGCCCGCGACCAGCGGCGCGCCCGCGCGCTGGGCGATGTGCCGGGCCGAGACCTTGTCGCCGAGCGCGGTGATCGCGGCGGGCGGCGGGCCGATCCAGGTGAGCCCGGCGTCGATGACGGCCTGGGCGAAGTCGGCGTTCTCGGCCAGGAACCCGTAGCCGGGGTGGACGGCGTCGGCGCCGCTCCGCTTGGCGATCTCCAGCAGCTTGCCGATGTTCAGGTAGGTGTCGGCAGGAGTGGAGCCGCCGAGCCCGTACGCCTCGTCGGCCATGGTGACGTGCAGGGCGTCGAGGTCTTCGTCGGCGTAGACGGCGACGCCGGTCAAGTCCGCGTCGCGGCACGCCCGCGCGATCCGGACGGCGATCTCACCACGGTTGGCGATCAGGACCTTGTGCACAGACGTCGTTCCTTCCTCACACGGCCGCCCATCGCTCCCGGGGGGACCGGAGCACTCGGCCTTCCCACGGAGTTTAGGCGTCTTCGGCCGGCGGCATTGCGGGACCCCGCGTGAATGCGCACTGTGCTCCGAGCACGGGCCTCGCGCCCGGATCTGCGCTTTGATTCGTGCCAGTTCTCGATAGCCACTCGGCATAACGGCTCTCTCGCCGTAATCTTGCGTCTAACGTGATGGCGCTTGGCGACCTTGTGACGTCAACCAGAAGGAGACCGGCATGAGCCAGAGCTTGCTCGGTGGCAATCCCGCAGAAATGCAGCAGATGGCCACTCAGTTCACGCAACAGGCCGATCAGGTGCGTGCGACCACCGCCGCGCTGGACCGCGAGGCCGCCAAGGTCGGCACCGCCTGGACCGGACCGGGAGCCGAGCGTTTCCGCGACTCCTGGCAGAACTACCGTGCCGCCTTCCAGCGGATGGCCGAGGAGCTTCAGGAAGCGTCGCGGGTCATCAACACCTACCGCGGCAACATCGAGTCCGCCACCCAATGACCGCAGGCGTATAAACGCGCGGGCGCATTCGGCAGGGATGCGCCCGCGCGTTTTTCCGGCTCCTTCACTCGGGCAGCGCCGCCTGGACCGGCGTGACGGTGCCCAGGGTGACCAGCAGCCCGCGTCCGGGCGGGCCGCCCACCGCGCCGCGCGGCAGCCGTACGGTGAACAGGTCGCCGTCGGCCGGGCTCTGCACCGACAGCAGCAGCCCGGTGCGCGGCTTGCGCGCCTCGGCGACGAACCCGCGGTAGGCGGTGGTCAGGTCGCCGGTGGGCCCGGCGATGATCAGGCCGTGCTCGGCGTCGCGGCCGGACCGCAGCACCTCTTCCAGGGTCCCGCCGAGCACGGAGTCCGGCGAGATCAGTTCGGCGTCGTCCACCAGCACGACGTACCGGTCGTGCCCGGTCAGCGCGGCCCGCAGGTCGCCGTCCGCGCCCAGTACGGCCAGCACGCCGTCTTGCCCGGACAGGTCGCGCAGCGGGCTCCTGCGCGGCGTCACCACCGCGACCGGCGTACCGGCCGCCAGCAGTGAGCGGGCGGCGGTCAGCAGCGCGGCCGAACGCCCCGACCGCGACGGCCCGGCGATCACCGCCCCCGGCCCCTGCCCGACCAGATCGACGCCGAGCGGGGCGAGCGCGTCGCCGCCCACGCCGAGCAGCGCCCACAGCGGCGACGGCGGCTCGAAGGCGGGGGCGAGTTCCATCGCCTGGGTGGCGGTGATCCGCATCGGCAGCGGATCGACGCGCAGCGGCCGCTCCCACCCGGGGCGCGGGGAGGCCGAGACCGGCTCGCGGGCCAGTGCCTGGAGGGCGGCGACCTGGGCGGGCCCGGAGGGTTCGGCGGCCAGCAGCGCGATCTGGCTCTCCACCAGCCCGTGGTCGTTCACCGCCAGCACCCGGCCGGGCGGCATGGAGGAGGGCAGGTCGCGCAGCGGCAGTCCGGCGAGGCCGTAGTCGGCGGGGTCGGCCAGGCGCAGGATCAGCCGCTCGTCGAAGACCGTGGAGACCTGGCCGAGCAGGCCGGACCTGTCGGCGGTGACCACCGCCCGCACGCCGACCGCGGGCCCCTCCCGGAAGATCTGCAGGGTCGTGTCGATCAGCCGCCCGTAGTCGTAGCCCTCGAACGCGGCCACGAACCCCTCCCAGCGGTCGAGCATCAGCACCAGCCACGGGGGGCGTTCGCCGTCCGGGCCCGCGCCGGAGGGTTCGGCGGCGCGCATCTCGGCGAGCGAGGCGTACCCGGCCGCGGCCAGGAGCTGCTGCCTGCGGCCCACCTCGGCGCGCAGCCGGGTCAGCAGCCGCTCGACGCGGTCGAGCTGGTCGCGGGTGACGACCGCGCCGCAGTGCGGCAGGCCGACCAGCGGGAGCAGCGCGCCGGAGCCGCAGTCGATGGCGTGCAGGTGCACGTCGGCGGGCGAGGCGGCGCCGGCCAGCGCCCCGGCGATGGTCCGCAGGGCCGTCGTACGGCCGCTGCGGGCCGCCCCGGCGAGCAGCAGGTGCCCGCCGTTCACCAGGTCCAGCGCCAGCTCGCGGCGGCCCTGCGCCCACGGCTCGTCCGTCACCCCGAACACCAGCGGCGGCACCTCCTTGCCCTCCGGGGTCACCCGGCCGTATCCCAGCTCGGTGACGGTGACGCGCTCGGGAAGAGGGTCCAGCCACGGTGTGGGCTGCTCGGGGACGTTCAGCGCGCGGGCGGTGTCGATCAGGGCCTGGGTGAGCGTGGACAGGTCGCTCGCGGCGCTGGTCTCCTGCTGCTCGGCCGCGGCGGCGGGCAGCGCGTGGCCGAGCGCGCGCCAGCCGAGTTCGGCCACCCTGACCCGGCCGCCGCCGCCCTGCCCGCCCGCGCGTCCGCCGATCCTGGCGGCCTGCACGGCGGTGGCCGCGCCGACCCCGGACTTGACGTAGCAGCGGCCCGGCGTGGACTTGGAGATGTGCGCCGCGTCGGGCCGGTCGATCACGTCGGTGGACTCCACGCCCTCGGTGACCCGCAGCGCGATCCGCAGCGAGGTGTTGGCCTGGATGTCGGCGGTGACCACGCCCGCGGGCCGCTGGGTGGCCAGGATCAGGTGGACGCCCAGCGAACGTCCGCGCCTGGCGATGTCCACCAGCCCGGTCACGAAGTCGGGCAGCTCGGTGACCATCGCGGCGAACTCGTCGATGATCAGCACCAGCCGGGGCAGCGCCGGGCGCGAACCCTGTTCGGCCTGGTAGTCCTCGATGTCCTTGGCCCCGGCGTCGAGCAGCAGGCGTTCCCTGCGCCGGATCTCGGCGGCCAGCGACGCCAGGGCCCGTTTGGTCAGGTGACCGTCCAGGTCGGTGACCATGCCGACGGTGTGCGGCAGGCGTACGCACTCCTTGAACGCCGCGCCGCCCTTGTAGTCGATCAGCACGAACGTCATCTCGTCCGGCCGGTTGGCCACCGCCAGCGAGCAGATCAACGTCTGCAGCAGCTCGGACTTGCCCGCGCCGGTGGTGCCCGCGACCAGGGCGTGCGGGCCGTCGCGGCGCAGGTCCACGGCGAAGGGGCCGTCCGGGCCGATGCCGAGTTGCGCGCGGGTGGTCGCGCCCTTCCAGCGTTCGCTGATGGCCGTCACCGACGGGACGGGCATGCTCAGCAGGTCCAGCAGCCGGACCGAGTCGGGCAGCGCGGAGGCGGACTCGTCCCTGCTGACGTCGCGGATCGGGGCCAGCGCGCGGGCCAGCCGGTCGCACCAGGAGGCCGGTACCTGGTCCGCCAGGATGTCGCCGAGCGCGTCGAGGCCGCCGCCGAGCAGGCGGACCCGCCCGCCGGTGTCGCAGTCGGCGACCGTGGCGCACTCCTCGGGGAGCAGCCGCCGGTCCTCGTCCAGGGCCAGGGTGTAGACGCCCGCCCGGGGGCCCTGGCGCAGGACCTGTGGCATGCCGGGCAGTGCGCGCAGCACCTGCGCCCCGTCGAGCACGACCAGAACGTCGTAGGGGCGATCGTCGTAGGAGGAGAAGGCGGGCTCCTCGGTGGCCCCCCAGGCGGACGACTTGCGCTCGCCGCCCCAGCCCAGGTCGTCCCAGCCGGTCGGGACCTTGCCGAAGCCGGGGGAGGCGGCCTCCTCGCCGAGGCGTTCGTCGATCAGGGCGGCGAGCTCGGCGACCCGCCGGGCGGCGGCCTCGGGGTCGGCGCCGATCAGCGCCACGCAGTCCTCCCCGCCGTGCGGGGCGCAGTGCGGCAGCCAGCGGGCCCAGCTCCAGTGGTCGCCGCCGTCGCCGTGCGCGGACAGCACGACCACGGCGAGGTCCCTCGGGCTGTGCAGCGCGGCGGCCTGCCCGACCAGCCACCTGGCCAGGCCCGCGGCCTGTGCGCGCGGGCCGGTGATGCCGGCCACGCCCAGGCGGCGCATGGCCAGGGCGACGGGCACCGCGCGCGAGACCGGCGGGCCGGGCAGCACGGCGTCTGCGGACGCGCTGCGCTCGGGCACGAGTTCCAGGTCGGCGGGCAGGTCGGCGAGGCCGACGCGCAGCCGCAGCGCGTCGGAGTCGTGGATGCGGCGCTCCCACAGCCGCCGCCGCGGGCCGGTCGCGGTCAGCAGGACCTCGGCGGGGTCGGGGGCGAGCGCCCTGCGGGCGACCTCGTCGGCTGCCCTGGCGGTCTCCAGGGTCTGCTCGAAGGCGGCGATCCGCTGTTTGTACTCCTTGAGGGCCTGCCGGTACTGCTTGCGCCCGTGCCGCTTGTCGCTCCACCACTGGCCGATCATGATCATCGGGGTCATCAGGGCGAACAGCAGAAAGTACCAGGTCTGCAGGAAGTACGCCAGGGCCAGCCCGAGTACGGCGGGCAGCATGGCGGCGAGGAGCTGTAACCGGACCCCGTCGCTGCGCTTGGGCTCGGCGGGCACCTCCAGCCGGCGCACCCGGTCGGGCCTGGCCAGCCGGGGCGGCCGGTTGTAGGCGAAGCCGCCGTCGGCGCGCGAGTCGAGGTGGGCGTCGGGCGGCTCGATCTCGGTCAGGGTGAAGGCCGAGCTGCCGCAGACCATGAGAGCGCCCCAGGGCCACGGGGTGGCCTCGGCCAGGTACTTGCCTTCGAGCACCGGCGTCGGCTGCGCCACGGCGATCTCAGGGCCGGGCAGGGGCATCTCCGCGACGACGCCCTTGCGCCTGCGCCGCCTGCGGCGCTTGGGCGCGGGCGGCGCGGCGGTGACGACGGGCGGCTCGACCGTGACGCCCTCGGTGGTGATCCGCAGCCGGACCGCCTCCCGCGGCAGCGCCGGGTCGGGCACGGCGACCGCGCACGCCGCCGCCGAGCCGATCACGTGACTGCCGAGCCCCAGCCGGTGCACCGAACCCGCCGCGGGCCCGCCCACCACCCGCAGTTCGACGATCCCGCCGGGCTCCTCGGTGACCGTGGCCCCGGCGAGCCGCGCGTCGAGCGTTACCAGGTCGCCGTTGCGCAGCACCCGGACGGCCGCGGCCCCGGGGTCCAGTGGCCGCCCGCCACGCCAGAGCCGCGGAACGCCGTCGGTGGTTTCGGGTGTCCGTTGCGCCGGGATGAGGGACCGCCGGTCCATCCCGTACGGCGCGCGCGCCCGCGACAGGCGGACCACCTTGGCCAGCCGCTCGCCGGTCGCGCCGCCGAGCGCCTCCGCCACCGCGGCGACCGTGGTGCCCTCGTCGCCTTCGATGACGACGTCACGACCACCGTGCTCGCCCACCAGAGTGAGCATGATCCGCATATCGGGACTCCTTGGTGTGCTCCGCGTTTCAACGTAACCAGGCGGAGGCTCCGTTGCGATGGGGTTCGTGCCAATCGCCTGGTTCGTCTGAGTGTCCGAGTCCGACCAGTGGGATTTATGGTGCGTCTGTTACTGAAGTTAAATTCCATCCGCATTACCAGGTAATCCCTCCCGAATCCAGCGTCTTAACGAACGGGTCTTGCTCCTCCGGTGTTGACATGGTCAGCTTGATGAAACGAGCATGGGTCTGCGTATAACCTCCTACGGTCATCGTCGCGACGCACATAATGACGTGAATTCCGTTGTTCACGTCCGGCCGATATCGTGATCGCAGCCCTCGCTCCAGCGCGTGGGCGGATCCACCGACTCCTGGGAGCCCCCGACCCATGAGGATCAGTGAGACGCCCGCCCGCGACAGCCGTAACACGGTCGCCGCGGGTGCTCAGGGCACCCTGTCCGGCCCCGCCTCCCGCAAGCTGCCCGTCCCGCCGCGCGAGCGCCGTCCCGCCCTCGCCGCCGTGGCCGTCCTGCTCATCCTGGGCGGGGCCCTCGCCACCACGCTGCTGGTGATGCGCAGCGGCGACCGGGTCTCGGCCATCCGGATCTCCCAGCAGGTCGGCGCGGGCCAGGCGATCCCGATCAGTGCCATGGAAGAGGTGCAGATCGCCAACACCGGCATCGGCTACGTCGCCTGGGTGCACCGCCAGCAGGTCACCAAGACCTTCGCCAAGGTCACCCTGCTGCCCGGCACCCTGCTCACCGAGCAGATGGTCGTCACCGCCAGCCAGGAACTCGGCCCCGGCAAGGCCAGGGTCGGCCTGTCCCTCAAGGCCGGGCAGCTCCCCTCGGGGGTCAAGGCCGGAGACCGGGTCCAAATCATCCACGTACCGGGGCGGGCGGGCGACGCCGAGCCCGAGGTACTGGCGCAGAGCGCGCTGGTGGACAGCGTCGGGGCCGCGGGCAGGAGCGGGTCCAGCGGGCAGGTCACGGTGATCGTCAACAGCGAGCTTTCGCCCACCGTGGCCGGGTACGCCACGATCGGCGAGATCGCCATCGCCGAACTGCCGGGAGCGCACTGACATGGCGCTCATCGTCCTCGCCGCCGACAAGGGCGCGCCGGGCGTCACCACGGCGGCCACGGCGCTCGGCGCGGTCTGGCCCCGCTCGGTGCTGCTCGCCGAGTGCGACCCGGCGGGCGGCGACCTCGCCTACCGGCTCCCGGCCGCCGACGGCGGGGTGCTCAACCCGGCCAGGGGCCTGCTCTCGCTGGGCGCCACCGCCCGCAGGGGGCTGACCGTCCAGCAGGTCCAGGAGCACTCCCAGAAGATCGTCGGCGGCCTCGACGTACTGACCGGCCTCACCCACGGCGAGCAGGCGGCGGGCCTGACCTGGCTGTGGGGCCCGCTCGGCCGTACGTTCGCGTCCGTCCCGGGGGCCGACGTGCTCGCCGACTGCGGCCGGCTGGGCGCGCACCCCGAGATCAACGACCTGATCACCGAGGCGGAGCTGGCCGTGCTGTTCGCCAGGGCCAGCCTCGACCACGTCGCCCACCTGCGCGAACGCCTGGCCGTACTCCCCAAGGGCCCCCAGCTCGGCGTGGTCGTGATCGCCGACCCCCGCCAGTACCGCTCCTCCATCGAGGAGGTCCGCCGCATCGTCACCGCCACCGGCCGCGAGGTCGCCTTCGTCGGCGGCCTCGCCCACGACCCCAAGGGCGCCGAACTCCTCCGCGGCCAATGGGGCGGCCGCCTGGACCGCTCCCTCCTCATCCGCACCGCCCGCGAACTCGCCACCCGCCTCGCCACCCACACCGCCCCCCGGAGCCCCCTCCATGAGCCACAACACTGACCCCCGAAGCAGTGTGCGAGGGGGCCCCGCGCGAGCGAAGCGAGCGCTATCAGCTTGTCCCGGGACGCACTCACCGCAACCACGCACGGGCCCGGGCGCGGTCGTGTCCGCAGCGACGAGCGATCGAGCGAGGAACGAGCGAGGGAGCGAGGAGCGGAGGGCGCGACCTTCAAGGCGCCCGGGCCCCGCGCGAGCGGAGCGAGTGCAATGAGCACTGATCATTCCCTGGTGAAGCGGTTCCGGCAGGAGGTCGGGGATCGGCTGGCGCATCAGCGGCGGCTGGATCAGGCGTCCGGGTTGCCGCCGATGAGCGGGGAGGACGAGCGGCAGTTCGCGCGGGCGTTGATCGCGCAGGTCCTGGAGGAGTACGCCAGGGGCGAGATCGGCGTGGGCCGGGTGCCGCCGACCGCCGAGGAGGAGGAGGCGCTGGCCGCCGGCATCCACGCCGCGCTGTTCGGCGTCGGCCGCCTCCAGCCGCTGCTCGACGACCTCGACGTCGAGAACATCGACATCAACGGCTGCGACCGCGTCTTCGTCGGATACGCCGACGGCCGCGAGGAGATGCAGGAGCCCGTCGCCGAGTCCGACGAGGAGCTGATCGAGCTGATCCAGATCCTCGCCGCCTACAGCGGCCTGTCCAGCCGCCCCTTCGACACCGCCAACCCCCAGCTCGACCTGCGCCTGCCCGACGGCTCGCGGCTCTCGGCCGTGATGGACGTCACCGTACGCCCCGCCGTGTCCATCCGCCGCGCCCGCCTCGGCAAGGTCTTCCTCAGCGACCTGGTCGGCAACGGCACGCTCACCCCCGAGGTGGGCAGGTTCCTGGCCGCCGCCGTCGGCGCGCGGAAGAACATCATGATCGCCGGGTCCACCAACGCGGGCAAGACCACCCTGCTGCGCGCCCTGGCCAACGAGATCCCCGTGCACGAACGCCTGATCACCGTCGAGCGCGCGCTGGAGCTGGGCCTGGACCAGTTCCCCGAGCTGCACCCCAACGTCGTCGCCTTCGAGCAGCGGCTGCCCAACTCCGAGGGCCAGGGCGAGATCACCATGGCCGAGCTGGTCCGCCGCAGCCTGCGCATGAACCCCAGCCGGGTGATCGTCGGCGAGGTCCTCGGCGACGAGATCGTCACCATGCTCAACGCGATGACCCAGGGCAACGACGGTTCGCTGTCCACCATCCACGCCAACTCCAGCATGGAGGTCTTCAACCGCGTCGCCACCTACGCCCTCCAGGCCACCGAGCGGCTGCCGATCGAGGCCACCCACATGCTCATCGCCGGCGCCATCGACTTCGTCGTCTTCATCGAGAAGCACAATGACTACGCCCGGGGCGGCCGGCTGCGCCGTTTCGTCTCCAGCGTGCGCGAGGTGACCGGCTGCGACGGGCGGGTCCTGTCGTCGGAGGTGTTCCGCCCCTCGCCCGACGGCCTGGCCGTCCCGCACGCCCCGCTGTCCTGCCTGGACGAGCTGGTCCCGCACGGATACGTGCCGGGGGGGTGGGGATGACGCCGTCGTCCGGTCTGCTCGACCCGCTCGTACTGCTGGCGGGCGCGGCCATCGGTGGCGGCCTGTTCCTGCTCGGCCTGTCCATCTACGGCATGCGCCCCCGCCCGCCGGTGCCGGACAAGAGCGCCCGGCGTAAGGAACTGCTGCGCGTCCTTTCCACCCGCACCGCCATCGCCGCGATCAGCGGCGCGGCGGTCCTGATGGTCACCGGCTGGCCGGTGATGGCGGGCGGCGCGGTGCTGCTGGTACTGGCCTGGCGCGGCCTGTCCGGCGGCGCGGGCGAGGAACGCGCCGCGATGCGCCGCCTGGAGGGCCTGGCCGCCTGGACCGAATCGCTGCGCGACACCATCGCCGGGGCCTCCGGCCTGGAGCAGGCCATCCCGGCGTCGATCAGGGCCGCCGCCCCGACCCTGCGCCCGCACCTGCGAGCGATGGTGGACCGCCTGCACACCCGGATGGCGCTGCCCGACGCGCTGCGGCTGTTCGCCGACGAGCTGAACGACCCCTCCGCCGACCTGGTGATCGCCGCGCTCATCCTGAACGCCCGGCTGCGCGGCCCCGGCCTGCGCGACGTTCTCGGCGCGCTCGCCGTGTCGGCCCGCGAGGAGCTGGACATGCGCCGCCGGGTGGAGTCCGAGCGCCGCGCCACCCGCCGCAGCGTGCAGATCGTCGTCGGCACGGCGGTCGGCTTCGCCGCCCTGCTGGTGGTCTGGAACCCGACCTACGTGGCCGAGTACGACGACACGCTCGGCCAGGCGGTGCTCGTGGTGGTGGCCGGGCTGTTCGGCGCGGGGTTCGCCTGGATGCGGCGGCTGGCCAGGTTCGACAAGCCGAGCAGGCTGCTGCGGGCGGGCCTGCCGGGCTCCGCCGCGACCCCGCCGGGCGGCGGGCAGGCGGGCGCCAACGGGCAGGTCGCCGCCGCCACGGGCGGCGTGCGCAAGGGAGGCGGCGATGACTGAGACGCTGATGGCGGGCGGGGTCCTCGGGCTCGGGCTGTTCCTGCTGCTGCGGGCGCTGTTCCCGGCCAGGCCCGGCCTGGTCGCCCGGCTGCTCGCCCTCGACGCGGCCAGGCAGGACGGCGACTCGCCGCGCATGCAGCTCGTACTGCCCGACGAGGAGGTCAGCGCCTTCCGCCGCACCCTCGGCGAGCGGGTGGCCCGCTTCTACGCCGCCCGCGGCTGGGAGGCCCGCTCCATCAAGGCCGACCTCGCCCTGGTCGGCCGGTCCTTCGAGGGCTTCCTGGCCACCAAGGTGCTGCTCGCGGTGTCCGGGCTGCTGGCGTTCCCGATCCTGTGGGGCTGGCTGACGGTGATGGGCTGGGGGGCCTCGCCGACCGTCCCGCTGTGGTCGGCGCTGGCCTTCGCGGTCGTCTTCTTCATGCTCCCGGACCTGCAGATCCGCCGGGACGCGGCGACCCGGCGGCGCGACTTCCGGCACGTCGTCGGCGCGTTCCTGGACCTGGTGTCGATGAACCTCGCGGGCGGCCGGGGCGTCCCGGAGGCCCTGCTGATGTCGGTCTCCGTCAGCGGCGGCCCGGACGAGTCCAACTGGGCGATGTCCCGCATCCGCGAGGCCCTGTCCAACGCGCGGATCGTCGGCATCACCCCCTGGCAGGCCCTCGGCCAGCTCGGCGACGAGATCGACGTGGACGAACTCCGCGACCTGTCGGCCGCGCTCGGCCTGGTCGCCGACGACGGCGCGAAGGTCCGCGCCTCACTGACCGCCCGCGCGGCGACCCTCCGGCGGCGCGAGCTCGCCGAGATCGAGGGCCGGGCGGGGGAGCGCTCGCAGTCCATGCTCGTGGCCCAGTTGCTGCTGTGCGCGGGCTTCGTGATCTTCCTCAGTTATCCGGCAGCGATGAAGATGTTGGGGTCTTAGCCGATGCTCAATCACCCGTGGGTCATCTACCTGGTCGCCATGCTCAACGTGCGGATCCACCGCGCGCGCACCGCTCCCACCAAGGGGGCCTCCGCCGTCGAATGGGTGATCATCACCGCGATCATCGCGGGCGTCGCCCTCGGCCTGGCCACCCTCATCCGGACCCTCGTCGAGGAGAAACAGTCCGAGATCCAGGACAAGTTCGGCGGCGGGGACGGCGGGGACGGTGGTGTTCAGCCGTGATCCCGGCCTCCCCGGAGCGGGCGCGGGGCCGCGAGCGCGGGGCGACCGTGATCGAGCTGGCCCTGATCATGCCGATCGTGCTGGCGCTGATCCTGCTCGTGGTGCAGGTGACGCTCTGGGTGCACGGGCGGCAGATAGCCGACGCCGCGGCTCGCGAGGGCGCGCGGATCGCCCGCTCGGCCGGCTGGGACTCCACCGACTGGGACGGGCGGGCCCGGCAGCGGGCCGAGGAGGTCGTGAACACGGTCGGGCCCGAACTGCTGAAGAACAGCAAGGCGGAGCCCTGGGAGGAGGGCGACCAGCGCGGCGTGCAGGTCACCGGTACCGCCGTGCAGGTGGTGCCGCTGCTGCCGGAACTGACGTTCACGGTCACCGCCAGGTTCGGCGGGCCGGTGGAGTGCTTCCGGCCCGACGACGGTTCGGAGGGCTGCGAGGAATGAACCGCCCCGGGCGCGAGCGGGGCTCCATGTCGGCCGAGGCCGTGCTGCTGGCCCCGGTCCTGTTGCTGTTCCTGCTGTTCCTGGCCGGGGCGGGGCGGCTCGTGGAGGCCCAGGGCGAGGTCAACGGCGCGGCCAGGGACGCCGCGCGGGCCGCGTCCGTGCAGCGCGACGACGGGGCGGCGCAGTCCGCCGCCACCGAGGCCGTGACCGCCGTGCTGGAAGGCCAGTGCTCCGGCCCGCAGGTCGGCCTGGAGATCCGCCGGGACGAGGGCGAGGGCGCGGGGGAGCCCCAGGCGGGTGAGGTCAGGGCCGAGGTGACCTGCGAACTGGACCTGTCGTTCCTCGGGTTCGGCGCGGCCAAGACCATGACCGGCGTCGCCGTGGTCCCCCTGGAGCGCTACCGGAGGTTCGAATGAGCGGGGCCGCCGCGGCACGGGCCCGGCGGGACCGCGGCTCGATGTCGATCTTCGTGGTGGTGTTCTCCGTCGTGGTCTTCCTGCTGGCCGGGATGCTCGTGGACGGCGGCGCCGCGATCAACGCCAGGCTGCGCGCCAACGACGTGGCCGAACAGGCGGCCAGGGCCGCCGCCGACGTCATCGACGACGACCACCTGCGCACGACCGGCCAGGCCAGGCTGAAGGACGACGAGGGCGCGGTGTGCGCCGAGGCCGACGAGATCGTGACGGCGCACGGCGACGACGCCATCCGGCGGACCCGCTGCGAGCCGGCGGGCGACCTGACCACCGTGACGGTGGGGGTGAGCGTCCGCTGGGAGGCGTTCTTCCTGTCGGCGATCGGCTTTCCCGGGATGGACATGGAGGGCTCCGCGACCGCGGGTCCCGAGACCGGCGAGGGCACGATCCCGGTGCCGACCGAGCCCAGCGAGATACCGACCGAAATGCCGGTCTCTGGCCTACCGGACCGTTGAGGAGGACCCTGAGCGAGAGCCCGGCAACACCCGAAGACGGCAACACCCGAACACACAGACTCCCGGCGCATAGGAAGGAGGGGCATGCCGACGCGACAGCCGCAGCGCATCGCCACCAGGCGCACGTTCGGAGACGTGGTCACCGGACTGGGCGCACTGGCGGTGCTGGTCGCGCTGGTCGGCGGCGTGCCGTACGCGCTGCTGCGCCTGACCGGCCCGCCGATCGGCCCGGCGCTGCTCGACATCGACCTGCTCACCAGCCAGGTCGGGCCGAGCACGCTGATCCCCATCCTGAACCTCATCTTGTGGATCGTCTGGTTCCGCCTGCTGATCTGCGTGGCCGTCGAGGTCTACGCGGGCATCCGGCGGGTCGGCATGCCGGCCCGG
Organism: Spongiactinospora rosea; assembly: GCF_003315795.1. Lineage (GTDB taxonomy): Bacteria > Actinomycetota > Actinomycetes > Streptosporangiales > Streptosporangiaceae > Spongiactinospora > Spongiactinospora rosea. The sequence goes on along the minus strand of NZ_QMEY01000013.1, from coordinate 216,881 downwards.
GTGCCGTTCTCCGGCGGCACGCAGGCGGTGGCCAACCGGCTGGTCTCCGCGGCGCTGGTGCTGTTCACCGCGTCGGCCGTGGTCATCCCGCTGGTACGCGCCCAGGCCCCGCCCGTCAAGCCGAACGTGACCACCGTCGCGGCGGTCACCCACCAGGAGTCGGCCGCCGCCGCCGAGCAGCGGCAGGTCCTGCACGAGGTGCGCAAGGCCAAGAAGGTCTACGTGGTGCAGCCGCCGCACGGCCGTCACCACGAGAGCCTGTGGGAGATCGCCGAGAAGTGCCTGGGCGAGGGCCGCAGGTACCCGGAGATCTTCAAGCTGAACCAGCACAAGGAACAGCCGGACGGCACCCGCCTGCACATGGCCGACCTGATCCGCCCCGGCTGGGTCCTGGACATGCCCGACGACGCGGTCAACGTGCACATCGTGCCCGCTGACCAGCCGCGCGCCGAGACCCTGGACGACCACCGGGGCCGCCCCGCCGAGCTGGACGGGAGCACCCGCTACGACGCGGGCAAGGGCGCGGGCGAGACCCAGGCCGTCACTCCGCGCGCCGAGGCCGAGACCCCCGAAAAGCACAAGGAGCCACAAAAAGCCCTCCCAGCGGAAACGGCCCTCCCGGAGGAGAAGGCCGAGACGCCCCGGGCCGAACGCGAGGAGGCCGCCCAGGAGCCGCCCCCCGAAGAGCGGCAGGCCGCCGACGACCGGTGGGCCCAGCTCGCCGAGGAGGACCGTGCCCGCGCCGAGCGCGATGCCGCCGAGCAGGGCCTGCACCTCGACATCGGCCACTACCTCGCCGGGATGTCGCTGGCCGCGGCCGGGCTGCTGGTACTGCTCGGCAGGCGGCGCAGGGCCCAGCTCTGGCGCAGGGCCTTCGGACGCCGGATCGCCCGCCCCCGCGACGACGCCGCGCAGGCCGAGGTGGCGCTGCGGCTCGGGGCCGACGCGCCGGGCACCCGGATGCTCGACATCGGCCTGCGGGTGCTGGGCCGCAACCTCGCGCTGCGCGGACGTACGCCGCCCACCATCTACGCCGCACACCTGTCCGCGACCAGCCTGGACCTGTGGATCCACCCACCGCAGGAGGAACCGCCCGCGCCCTGGACCGCGCACGACGGCGGCCGGGTGTGGCGGCTGGCCGCGCACGAGGGACGGATGCTCGACGAGCACTCCGTCGCCGACGCCGCCGCGCCGTACCCGGGACTGGTGTCGCTGGGCACCGACGAGTCCGGACGCGTACTGGTCGACCTGGAGGCCGCGCACGGCCTGATCAACATCACCGGCGCGAACACCACGGCCGCGCTCGCCGCGCTGGCCGTCGAGCTGGGCACCAACCGCTGGTCGGACCGGATGCACGTGACGCTCGTCGGATTCGGCGACGAGCTGGCCGCCATCGCCCCCGAGCGGATCACCTGCGCGGGCAGCCTGGCCGAGGTGCTGCCCGAGCTGGAGGCGCGGGTCCGCGACCAGGTACGCGAGGGCGAGGTACTGACCGGCCGGGTCAACGGCCGCGCCGCCGACCCCGCCTGGCCGCCGCACTACCTGCTGTCGGCCATCGCGCCGAGCCCCGAGGAGGCCCGCAGGCTGGCCCTGCTGGCCAGGGAGGGCACCCGGACGGCGGCCGGTTACGTGGTCGCGGGCGACGTGGACCACGCCACCTGGACGTGGGAGATCACCGAGGAGGGCCGGGCCAAGGTGGACGCCCTCGGCTTCGAGGTGAACGCGCAACTGCTGCCCCGCCGCCAGTACGCCGCGCTGGTCGAACTGTTCGGCACGGCCGAGCGCTTCGACGGCGAGCCGCTCTCCGCCGAGCGGGAGGCCCCGATCGAGGCCCGGCCGCCCGCAGTGGAGGTGCGCATCCTCGGCCCGATCGAGATCTCCGCCGCCGAACCGCTGGAGGAGGGCAGGATGGCGCTCGCCGCCGAGCTGATCGTCTACCTGTCCACCCATCCGGGTGGGGTGCATCCGGTGGTGCTCGGCGGGGTCCTGTGGCCGCGCGGGGTGCAGACCGCCGTGCGCGACGCGACGATCGAGCGGGTCGTGGGCTGGCTGGGCAACGACTCCGAGGGCCGTCCCCACCTGTTCACCGACCGGGCGGGCCGGTTGCGGCTGGGACCGGAGGTCCGCACCGACTGGACGCTGTTCCGCGAACTGGTCCGCCGCTCGCACGGCGACGCGGCCGGGCGGGCCGCGCTCCTGGACCGGGCGCTCGGCCTGGTACGCGGGCCGCTGCTCAGCCCGCGCCCGCGCGGCCGGTACGCCTGGCTGGCCGACGACGACCTTGAGTACGACGTGACCGCCGAGGTCGCCGACGCCGCGCACCGGCTGTGCGAGGTACGGCTGGCCCGCGGCGAGGCCACCGAAGCGGTCGCCGCGGTCCGCGCCGGGCTGCTGCTGGCCGCCGACGACGAGGGCCTGTGGCGCGACCTGCTGCGGGCCACGCACGCCACCGGCGACACGGCCCGGCTGCGCGCGGTCGTGGACGCCCTGCACCGCCGGGCCGCCTCCCACCCCTACGGCGGCGGCATGGCCCCCGAGACCGAGGCCCTGATCGACGAGCTGTATCCGGCCTGGCGCATCCAGTCGGTGCCCTCGGCATGACATCTGAGGAAAGGGGTTGACGTGCGGCGACGGCCGGGGTCATACCAATCCGGATATAGCGCTGGCCCGGATGTGCCGCGCCGTCTTACTGTGATCGGCATGCGAGGGCTGATCGCGCCGGCGATCGCCGCGGTGCTCACCGCCGGATGCGCGGCCTCCGGCGCGGATCGGCCCTTCGTTCCGGGCGGCGGCGAGGGCGGCCCGGCCGCCGGCTCCGCGACCGCGTCCGGCGCGGCCCCCCGCACCGAGACGCTGGCCGTCGGCTCCGGCCTGAAGGTCATCGTCGAGTGGCCGGGCGGCATCACACCCGAGCACACCGAGATGCTGGAGACCTTCCGCGACGCCTACGCCGGGATGTTCAGGGGCGTCGTGACCCGGGGCCGCGACGAGCAGTACATGACCCTCATGGAGCTGGAGGCCGGGAAGACCTCCTTCGAGTGGGTCAAGAAATATCTTGACAAGAAGCGGTCGGTGCGCGGCACCGCCCGCCTGTTCGGGCTCAAGGTCAGCAGTGAGCAGGACCGGGCCGCTCAGGTGGACGTGTGCGTGGACGAGACGCAGGTCCGGTACGTCGACGCCCGCACCGGGGACGACCTGCCCGCCGAGCCCGGCGCGGACGGCGAGTCCGTTTACCTCCAGTCGGCCGGAGTCCGCCGGGGCGACGACGGCAACTGGCGGATCAAGCTGTTCCGCTACGCCGAACTGACGAACGAACGCGCGAAGGGATGCCGACGATGACGCCTGTGACGCCTCGTCTGCTCGTGCTGCTCGGCGTGGGCGCGCTCGCGCTCACCACGGCCGGTATGGCCGGTACCGCCGCCGCCGACGACCCCAAGGGCCAGAAGTACCAGGACGGCCGGACCGTCGGGATCGAACTGACGCACTCGCAGATCATCCTGAGCGGCAACGGGATCGGGGGCAAGCGCGGCGACGGCTTCCGGCTGAAGCGGCCGTGCTGGTACGAGCCGGGGCCGGACGCCGACCAGATGCTGAAGGAGCAGGAGGAGGTACGGCCCTACTTCTTCAAGCTGCAGCCGAACGCGACCGAGGACGACTTCAAGAAGTACATCAAGCAGTTCTCCGATCAGGTCGGCAAGAAGGGCCGCTGGTGGCGTCCCGCCTACAACAACAAGGACCCCAACGGAATGGCCTGCTGGACGGCGCTGGAGCCGTTCGTGTTCGTGCCGCCGGGGGAGACGCCCCCGGGCGGGATCACGCGCGAGGAGCTTCGCGACATCGCGCGGGCGGCGCTCACCGTGCCGGAGTTCAAGATCAGGACGAGCCCGGGCACGAAGAGCTACGTCAGACTGGGCACCTATGTGTGGCTGACGGGGATGGGCGCGACCACCCGATCGGTCACCGCGACCCTGCCCGATGTGGCGAGCGCGACCGTCACCGCCAGGTTGACGAGCCTGACGCTCAAGCCCGGCACCTCCGCAGCCGAGTCCATCACGGAGGACTGCCGAGATGGTCTCGGGCAGACCTACTCGAAGGGTCAGCCGCTGAAGTGCGGGATCATATACAAGCGTGCGTCGGACGGGCAGCCCGGCGGCGCGTACGTGCTGACCGCGACGACGGCCTGGGGGGTCACCTCCGACCCTCAGTTCGCCTATGAGGACATCGAGGTGTCGGCCACCCGTTCCATACCGGTGGGCGAGGTGCAGACCACCGTGCGGGAGTCCGGCTCCGGCTCCTGACGTCCGACCGGCCCCGGCGTACCCCTGTGGACGCCGGGGCCGGTGCGGTCAGGCCCTGCCGGCCTCGTGGGCGATCAGCCACTCCTTGACCGGGGTGCCGTAGTAGTAGCCGCCGAATCCGCCCCCCGCGGGAAGTACCCGATGGCAGGGCACGAACGGCGCGATCAGGTTCTGCGCGCACGCGCCGCCCGCCGCCCTGGCCGCCGTACGCGGCATCCCGGCGCGTTCGGCCAGCTCGGCGTACGTGACCGTGACGCCCGCCGGCACCGCCCGCAGCGCCGCGAGCAGCCGCTGCCGCCGGTCGCTGCCCGGCTGGCTCACCGGGATCGCGTCCAGCGCGGCGAGGTCGCCCGCCAGGTAGTCGCGTACCGCCTGGGCGGGCGCGCCGAGGTCGTCCACGACCTCCAGGCCCTCCGCGCGCACCTCGGGCTTGAGGCGGTCGAACATCTCCTTGGGGTCCGCAGTGAACCCCGCCGCCACCAGTACGCCGTCACGGACCAGCAGGGACAGCGGACCGGGGGGCGTCGGCAGTATCTGTGCTCGGATCATGAGGAACTCCACAGGTGCATCGCGGCGTAGGCCCGCCAGGGCCGCCACCGCTCGATGTGTTCTTCCGGAATGTTCAGGCAGGCCATGGCCTTGCGCAGGCCGAGGTCGCCGCCGGGCCAGGCGTCCGGGTCGCGCAGCGCGCGCATGGCGATGTAGCTGGTGGTCCACGGCCCGATGCCGGGGATCGCCAGCAGCTCCGTCACGGCCTCGCCCGGCTCCTGCGCGCCGTCCAGGTCGATCTCCCCGGACGCCACCCGCTCGCCGAGGACCCGCAGCGTGGTCATCCTGCGGCCGGTCAGGCCGAGCCCGGTGAGGTCGGCCGCGGCGAGCTGTTCCGCGGTGGGGAACAGGCCGTCGCTTCCGGCGCGCCCGGCGATGCGCCCGAGTATCGTACGCGCGCCGGCCACGGAGATCTGCTGCCCGACGACCGCCCGTACGGCCACCTCGAAGCCGTCCCACGCGCCCGGCACCCGCAGCCCCGGCCGTGCCGTGACCAGCGGGCGCAGCGCCGTCTCCGACAGCGCCTCGCCGACCGCCTCCGGGTCGGCGTCCAGGTCGAACAGCCGCCGGGAGCGGGCCACGATGCGCGCCAGGTGCCGGGTGTCGGAGACCGACGCGGTCAGCCTGAGATGGCCGTCCGCGACGGTCACCGTGACCGAGCCGCCGGGCACGGCCCGGGTGTAGGTGGTGTCGTCCACCTCCTCCACGCCGGGGATCGCCCGCATCGCCAGGAAGCGGAGCAGGCTCACCGGGTCGTAGGGACGGCGGTGGTGCAGCCGCAGGCTCAGCGGGACCTTCGTCTCCGTGGTCTCAGGCCGGGGGCCGCCGGCCGTGGCGCGCAGCTCGCTCGGCGCGAAGCCGTACGTCTCCTTCATCGTGGCGTTGAACTGCCGCACGCTGCCGAACCCCGCCGCGAACGCCACGTCGGTGACCGGCAGCGCGGTCTCGGTGAGCAGTTGCTTGGCCAGCAGCAGCCGCTTGGTACGGGCCACCGCGAGCGGCCCCGCGCCCAGCTCGGTGGTGAACAGCCGGTGCAGGTGGCGCTCGGTGATGTGCAGCCGCGCGGCCAGGCCGCTGATCCCGAAGTCGTCCACGACGCCCTCGTCGATCAGCCGCAGTGCCCGGCCGACCAGGTCGCCCCGGACGTTCCATCCGGGGTCGCCGGGGCTCAGCTCGGGCCTGCACCGCTTGCACGGCCGGAACCCGGCCGCCTCCGCGGCGGCGGCATGCCGGTAGAATCTGACATTACGCCGGGCGGGAGTCCGGGCCGGGCAGATCGGCCGGCAGTAGATGCGCGTCGTGCTGACCGCCGTGTAGAAGCGGCCGTCGAACCGCGCGTCCCTGGCCGACGCGGCACGGTAACAGGCGTCGAAGTCCAGGCCGGAGATATCCGCCTTCAACAACATGCTTTCCACGGTATCCGCATGCCAGAGGCCATGACTGGCGGGTTTCGGACCTGTACGCGGTGACCTGCGGGAACGCGCCCCGCCTCACTTGCTGGACACGCCCACCCCGAGATCGAACTCGCGGTAGACGCGCGCCCAGAACCCGTCGCGCAACCACACCCGGGCCTCTGGATAGGGCCGCAGCGAGTGGCCCAGCTCCTTCTCCGCCTCGATCAGCAGCTCGGTGTCGATGACCGTGGGCAGGATGGGGCCGGGCAGCAGGTCGCGGATGTTGTCGCGGCCACGGGTGAGGATCCACTTCTGCGCGACGTGCTCGCCGACCTCCTCGACGTGCGGGCGGTTCGGGCCGAGTTTGGCCACCTGGCCCTGTTTGACCGGTGGTTTGGCGGCCAGCGGCGCGCGCCCGGCGAACACCTGCGCCGGGGACGGCGTGACCGGCACGGGCGGCACCGCGGCCTGCGGCGCGCGGCTGAAGTAGGGCCGCAGGAAGTCGGCGTTTATGACCTCCACCGTGTCGGACTCCCACACCAGGCGCTCGGCCTGGTTGGTGCCGTACGGGGGCTCCACGCCCCACAGGTGCACCCGCACCCCGTACGCCTGGGCGGCCTCCACCGCCGGGACCATGTCCTCATCGCCCGCCAGCAGTATCGTGTCGCTGACCGCGTGGTGCCGGGCCAGTGCCTCCAGATCGCTCCTGATCTGGGCGTCCACGCCCTTCTGCTGGCCGCGCGCGTTGAGGTTGCCCAGCCGCACCTTCACCCAGGGAAGCTGGGCGATGACGCGCTGGTCGACGGTGGGGACGCGGTCGCGGGCCGCGTCGTACCAGTAGATCCGCAGTAGTTCGCCGGAGATGCGATCTTCGGCGTGCTTCTGCAGCGCCTGGATCAGCTCGTCGGCGGCGACGCGATATTCCTTGCGCTCCTTGGCCCCGAGGATGACCTCGCCCGCGGCGGCATAGAGATAGCCGACGTCTACGAGGACCGCGTACTTGGCGACCACGGCATGTGGCAAGAGGTCCGGGATGGCCATGTCGTCCTCCAGGCCTCGGGACTAGATGATCGGCTGACTATATTCGCCCATTTCTAGATAGTCCCAACACTTGAGGAAGTTGACACCCTGTCTGGGGGATCCTCCGGTCTAAATCGGTAGAGAACCGCTTCGCCAAGCGCCGAGCCCATGGGCCAGTGGCTTTCGCATCCTATGGGTCGGATCCCTCCAAGGGTCGGTCTTTCTCGCGGACGGTGCCTTCGGGGGTGTCGCCCGCCGGGCGATCGCCAGCACGACGGCGGCGATCTCCTCCGCCGTGGCGTCACCGCGAACGATGTTCATGTCGGCATCTGGCATGTTCCGTCCTCCCGCACGTCTCCTGCCCAGAAAGGTCGCTCGCTAAATCGCCCGCTAAAGAGGGATGTTGCCGTGCTTCTTGGGCGGCAGGGTGGCGCGCTTGTTGCGCAGCGCGCGCAGCGCCCTGGTCACCTGGACGCGGGTGTCGGAAGGGCGGATCACCGCGTCCACGTAACCGCGCTCGGCGGCCAGGTAGGGGTTGGCCAGCGTGTCCTCGTACTCGGTGGTGAACCGGGCACGGGCGGCGTCGGGGTCTTCGGCGGTGGCGAGTTCGCGCCGGTAGAGGATGTTGACCGCGCCCTGCGCGCCCATCACCGCGATCTGGGCGGTGGGCCAGGCGAGGTTGATGTCCGCGCCGAGGTGCTTGGAGCCCATGACGTCGTACGCCCCGCCGTACGCCTTGCGGGTGATCACCGTGACCAGCGGGACGGTCGCCTCGGCGTAGGCGTAGAGGAGCTTGGCCCCGCGGCGGATGATTCCGTTCCATTCTTGATCGGTTCCGGGAAGGAATCCGGGAACATCAACAAATGTGAGAACGGGGATATTGAACGCATCGCAGGTACGGACAAATCGCGCGGCTTTTTCCGACGCGCCGATGTCCAGCGTCCCGGCCAGGCTCATCGGCTGATTGGCCACGACCCCGACGGACCGGCCCTCCACGCGGCCGAAGCCGACCACGATGTTGGGCGCGAACTGGGCGTGCACCTCCAGGAACTCGCCGTCGTCGAGCACGTGGGCGAGGACTTCCTGCATGTCGTAGGGCTGGTTGGCGGAGTCGGGGATGAGCGTGTCCAGCTCGCGGTCCTCATCCGTGACCTCAAGGACGGGGGTCACGTCGTAGGAGGGGCCCTCGTCGAGGTTGTTGCCGGGGAGGTAGGAGAGCAGCGTGCGGGCGAACTCCAGGCACTCCTCCTCGTCGGCCGCCTCGAAGTGCGCCACGCCGGAGCGGGAGTTGTGGGTGTGCGCGCCGCCCAGCTCCTCGAAGGAGACCTCTTCGCCGGTGACGGTCTTGATCACGTCCGGGCCGGTGATGAACATGTGCGACTTCTCCTTCACCATCAGGACGAAGTCGGTCAGGGCGGGGGAGTACACCGCGCCGCCCGCGCACGGGCCCATGATCAGCGAGATCTGCGGGATCACGCCGGAGGCGTGGACGTTCCGCTTGAAGATCTCCGCGTAGAGGCCGAGGCTGACGACGCCCTCCTGGATGCGCGCGCCGCCCGAGTCGTTTATGCCGACCACCGGGCAGCCGGTCTTGAGCGCGTGGTCCATCACCTTGACGATCTTCTCGCCGAACACCTCGCCGAGCGACCCGCCGAACACCGTGAAGTCCTGCGAGAACACCGCGACCGGCCGGCCGTCCACCGTGCCGTGACCGGTCACCACGCCGTCGCCGTAGGGGCGCTCACGGTCCAGCCCGAACGCCGAGGACCGGTGCCTGGCGAACTCGTCGAACTCCACGAAGCTGCCCTCGTCGAGGAACGCCATGACCCGTTCCCGGGCGGTCATCTTGCCCTTGGCGTGTTGCTTCTCCACGGCCCGTGCCGAGCCCGCATGCGCGGCCTCGTACATCCGGCGCTCCAGATCGGCGATTTTCCCCGCCGTGGTGTGGATGTCGACATCCTCGAATACGGGCTCAGCACTCATGCCCGCCAGGGTAACCACTCCCGCCAACCGCCCAACGCCGGGCCGCCCCTTCCGGTAATTCCCCCTTTCCGAGACTCGCCACCCCCGCCCGTTCCATCCGCCAATGTCCGTTCCCCGCTATACAACTCCCCCTCGCCGTACAGCCCCACGCACAATTCCCCTCCCCCGCCCCAGCGCCTGCGCCACACGCGCATTGGGCCTCGCTACGCTCGGACGATCTTCCCGGGCCGGGCTTCGCCCGACGCCCATGCCCAGGTGGTGCCCTAAGCGCACATCGGAGTCTGCAAACTGCAGTACGGCAGAGCCGTGGTACCTGCCGCCCACCGTCGCCAGTTGAGCCCTGTTCCCAGGTTTCGCGTGCGCGGTGCTCCCTCGCCGTTCGCCCACCGGCCAAACGGCCCAAACCCGCGTGCCCGTCACACCGTTGGCAAGTTGACCACCGTTACCCACCGCCGCCCCCACCGCCCTCCGGGCGTCGCCCCCGCTTCGCGGGTGTGTCGCGCTCCGCGCGCTTTGGGCCTCGCTACGCTCGGACGAGCTTCCTGGGTCGGGCTTCGCCCGACGTTCGTGCCGGGGGCCGTGCCGTACGCGCACGTCGGAGTCTGCAAACTGCAGTACGGCAGAGCCGTGGTGCCCGCCGCCCGCCGTCGCCAGTTGAGCCCTGTTCCCGGGTTTCGCGTGCGCGGGGCTTCCTCGCCGTTCGAGCGCTGGCCGAAACGAGCCCTCGCCAGCCCTCGCGCCGTTGAACGTGTAGGCCGTTGTTCCATTCCCGCCGCCCTACGGGCGTCGTCCCGCGCTCCGCGCGCAATCGGCCGCGCTACGCTCGGACGATCTTCCCCGGTCGGGCTTCGCCCGACGCTTGCGCCCCCGGTTACTCACGGGGCGTCCGGTAGATCCGGTAAACGCTGACATGCCGCAATCGATCCACGCGTCCGTCAGGCGCAGGTCAGATGGCGGGGGCCCGCATCGCGTCCCGGGAAGTGGTGGGCGTTCCCCGCAGCCTGGGCCGGCCGGCCTGTGCGATGTCCCGATACGAAGATTCCCGCCTACACCACTCGGCGGCACGCCCTCATGGCCCGGCCTTGATCACAACGTCGTCCCCTGCCCGCGTACCACTACGCCGAAGGAGGGGAATGAACGGCCTTCCGCATCTCGTACCAATCGTCCCCCACCGGCTTCCCCGAGAGGTTCCAGCTCCACGACACCGTCGGAGTGATGCGGATATACGTCCCCGGCCCGACCATGCCGACCCGCTCGAACGGTTGCTCCGCGAGCCCGTAGATCCGTAGCCCACGGGCGATGAACGGGTCCATCGAGAGCACGTCATCGATGACAAGAGCCACCTTGTCATGCCCCGCGCCGACGTTCCGGAACTTCCGCGTCCGAGTGACCGTGGCACCCCCGCCGACCCACAAAAAGGCGCCGTCATACTCGACCGCGACCGGAACGGCATCCGGCTGCCCCTCCCCGCCCACGGTCGCCAACCGCCCGACCGGCTGCGAGCGAAGATACTCGATCTCTTCCTCGGTAAAGGACATCTGCTCCCTCTCGTCAGGCCGTCAAAGGCCCAACCTATGCCCTCTGCCGCCCACGGCATTTCCGGCAGGCGTGAGCGCCTTTCGGCCCCCGGAGCGAGGTGCCGTATCCGCATGACCAGGCGTTCTTTCGCGGCATCAGGCCCGGCCCGAGTCCGATGGAGACGCCCCTGACCTGACTTCAAGCGGCCAAAGGAACGTGACGAGAAGTCGCCAGGAGCACCCGACACGACTTCCACCCGGCCGCGGATCCCGTGGGAGTTCCCGGTCAGGACAGCCTTTCGCATATCCACATAGGCGAGGTGCACACCTGAACCGGCGCGCCGATACGAGGCCATGTCTCACCGGCGCAAAAGCCCCCGGAGTTCGCCCGCGATCAGTTCAGGGTCCTCCTCCGCCATGAAGTGCCCGCACGACACGGTGGTGTGAACCAGATCAGGCGCCCAAGCCGCCCAGACCGCCCGAGCGTCATACCCCAGCGCCGCCCCCCAGTCCTGCTGAACCACGCTGACCGGCATCGCCAGCCGCGCCCCCGCCTCCCTGGCCACCTGGTCGTGCTCGACGTCAACGGTCGCCGAAGCCCGGTAATCGGCCACGATCGATGGCACCGCCTCCCGGCAGGCCGCCAAGTACGCCGCCCGAACCTTACTAGGCACAGCACCCGGCCCCCCGCCCCAGACATCCAGGAAGTGCCCGAAGAAGACATCCGGCGCGGCCCCGATCATCTTCTCCGGCAGCCCCGGCGGCTGCGCCATCAGATACAGATGGAACCCCACCGCCGCGCTCGTCCCCCGCATCACCTCCCACATGTCCAGAGTCGGAAGCACGTCCAAGCAGGCCAGGTGAGTCACCACGTCAGGGTGGTCGAGCCCGGCGCGGAAGGCGACCAAGGCCCCCCGGTCGTGCCCGGCCAGCGCGAAGCGCTCATGGCCGAGCGCCCGGCCCAGGCCGACCACATCAGCCGCCATCGTCCGCTTCGCATAGAGATCAGGATCAGCCCCGACGGGCTTGTCGCTGGCCCCGTACCCCCGCAGATCAGGACAGATGACCGTGTAGTCGGCCGCGAGATCGCCCGCGACATGCCGCCACATCAAATGGGTCTGCGGAAAGCCGTGCAACAGCACGATCGGCGGACCCGAGCCGCCCACCGCCACGTTCAGCGCGACATCGCCGCTCACCCGCACGCGCTGGTAGTCGAAACCGGAGATGGTCGGTGCCATGGCGAACCTCCTTGAAGCGAACCGCCGGATGGCGGACACCACCGAGCCTGCAACCCGCGAATCAGCATCCGGTCAGCGTCAGCCCCCTACCGTGGTGCCGGGAGGTGGTGAGAGGCGGTGGCGGAGCGGGTCGCGTTCGGGGTGCTCGGGCCGGTGGTGGCCGAGCGCGGTGGCGTCGCGCTGGGTCTGAAAGGGCCCCGGCACCGCGCCGTACTGGCCCGGCTGATCATCGCCCGCCGCCGGGTGGTACCGGTGTCCGGCCTGGTCACGGACCTGTGGGACGACCCAGGGCCCGGAGCCGTCGGCGCGGTGCAGACCTTCGTGGGCGCGCTGCGCCGCGTACTCGAACCCGAACGCCCGCCCAGATCGCCCGCCCGTCTGCTGGTCACCGAGGGCCCCGGCTACGCGCTGCGCGCCGCGCCCGGCGACGTGGACGCCTGGCGGTTCGAGGCCGCCGTCGCCGACGCGGCGGCGCTGCCTCCCGCGCAGGCGCTCGGCCGGATCGAGGCGGCGCTGGCGGACTGGCGCGGGCCCGCGTACGCGGAGTTCGCCCAGGAGGAGTGGACCCGCGCCGAACGTTCCCGGCTCGGCGAACTCCGGCTCCAGGCCGTCGAACGACGGGCGGAGGCCCGGCTGGCGCTCGGCCTGGCCGCCGACGCGGTGCCCGACCTGGACGCCCACCTGACCGAACACCCCTGGCGCGAGGGGGCCTGGCGGCTGCTCGCGCTGGCGCTGTATCGGACGGGCCGCCAGGGCGACGCGCTGGCCGTACTGCGCCGGGCCAGGACCGTCCTCGCCGATGAGCTGGGCATCGACCCCGGCCCGGAGCTGCGCCGCCTGCACGCCGACATCCTGGCGCAGGACCCTCGGCTGGACCGGCCCTACGGCCCGGCGTCGGCGGGCGAGCTTTGGGCGCGTACGGCGCAGGCGTACGACCGTGCGGTCGCCGTGGGCGCCCGCGCCCGGCTGGAGTCCAGCGTGGGGCTGCTGCGCGACCTCGCGATGGCCGGGGGCGGCGGGCTGCGGGCGGCCAGGGAGCACCGGATGGCGGCGATCGCGGCGGCGGAGGAGTTCGGTGACCCGGAGCTGACGGCCCGGGTGATCGGCGCGTACGACGTGCCGACCATCTGGCCGCGCAGCGACGATCCGGAGGAGTCCGCGCGGATCGCGGCCATCGCGGAGCGCACGCTGGCCGCCCTGCCGACCGGCGGGCCGCACGCGGCCCTACGTTGCCGCCTGCTGGTCACGGTCGCGCTGGAGACGCGCGGCGTCCGCTCCCCGCGCGGTCCGCGGGCCGCCCGCGAGGCCGAGGGGATCGCCCGCGCCCTCGCCGATCCGGCGCTGCTGGCGTTCGCCCTGGACGGGATGTACGCGCAGTCGTGCACCCGCGCCGGGCTCGCGCCGCAGCGGGCCGCGATCGGCGCGGAACTGCTCGATCTCGCGCCCCGGCACGGCATGGTGACGTACGAGATCCTCGGGCACCTGATCCGCGTACAGGCGCTCAGCGCGCTCGGTGACCTGGGCGCGGCCGACGAGCACGCCGCCGCCGTGGACCTGCTGGCCGAGCGGCACGAACGGCCGCTCGCGGGCGTGTTCACCGAGTGGTACCGGGCGCTGCGGCCGGCGGTCCGGGGGGACTTCGCGCAGGCCGAGGACGCCTATCGGGCCGCCGCCCGGCGGCTGGAGGGCGCGGGGATGCCGGGCGTGGAGCGGGGGCTGCCGGCGCTGGCGCTGCTGTGCCTGCGGCTGGCGGATGATCCGCTGTCCGCCGGGGAGGCGGCGGGGCACATCGACCCGGACGCGGACTGGGGGCCGTACGCGGCCTGGGCCGAGCCGTACGCCCTGCTGCGCTCCGGCCGCCGCACCGAGGCCCGGACCACGCTGCGCGCGCTGCCGGAACCGCCTCCCGACCTGCTTTATGAGGCGTTGTGCTGCGTGCAGGCGGCGGTCGCCCTGGAGCTGGGGGACCGGCTCGTGCTCGAACAGGTCCATGCCCGGCTGCGGCCCGCCGCGGGTCAGCTCGCGGGCGCGGGCAGCGGCCTGCTCACCGCAGGCCCGGTGGACCGCTGGCTCAGCGTGATCGCCTCCGCGTGAGGGCGCTGTTCAGTACGGCATGCCCACTGAACGCCGCCCACCGTCGCCGGTCCCGGCCCGGTGCCCGGGTTTCGCGGGGTGCGGCTAACCGCGCCGCCCGGTGCCACCACAGAATTTGCACGTCTTCGTGCTCACTTCGTAATGAACCTCACCGGTTTGCGGGTCCTTGACGCGAATGCGCTCCGTGATGGTGCCCACACCCTTGCATGGACGGCATTCGGCCATTCAAAGCGTCTTTTCCATCGGCGTCATCACGACCTTGACCTTGCAGTACGGGCACACCTGGTCCACCGGGTGGCCGAAGACGTTGGGTGTCACGATGTAGCCGGTCGCCGCCCTCCGCGCCGCCCTGCGCTCCCATTCGGCCACCTCTGAGACGCGGGGCTCGTCCGGAAGGTACATGTGCCAGACCTTGCCGCCTACCTGCATGCAAGCCTCCCGCGCAGAGAGTAAACCGGTGACCCCCTGGTGCCCGACCAGTTTAAGCCGTGTCGCAAAAGATCATTATGAGTTGTGCGTGACCGCGATGGCGCGAAAAAGGGGACCAAGTCCTGCATTCCGAACACATCATCCACATCATCGCCACGACCGAACCGGGCGCGGGCAAGGCCCGCACCCGGTGCGTTTCAACCGCGTTTTCCGGTCAGCCCTCCGACGATCCCCCGTCCAGCAGGGCATCGATCATTTCCTGGATCTGCGCGTGCCCGGTGGTCCCCAGGGCCCCGCCCAGCGCCTGGGCCAGCTTGTCGAAGGGGTCGTCCACCGACACCCCCTTCATCGCCTCGGCCAGCTCCTCCACCGTCCACAGCCCGTCCTTGTGCACCCGGTCCCCGCGCGACCACGGGTGGTTCACGGCCACCGACCCGGCACGGACCGACAGCACCTGCCCGGTCAGCGGGCACCCGGCCGAGGCCAGGTAGGCCGCCACAGGCGCGCTGGCGGCCGGGCTCAGCGGGTCGAACCCGTCGGCCGGCTTCTCGCTCATCCCGGGAACCTCCAGCGTGAGCCTGGTACGCGCCATCGACGGCGAGATGCAGTTGACCCGCACGCCGTACCGGCCCAGCTCCAGCGCCCCGACCGTGGTCATCGCCGCGACGCCCGCGTTCCCGGCCGCGTAGGACGACTGCGCGGGCAGCGGGTTGAGCAGGCCCGAGCCCGACGAGGTGTTGATGACCGCGCGGTCCACGCGCTCACCGGCCGCGTGCCGCTCGCGCCAGTACCGGGCCGCCCAGCGGGTGACCGCGAACGTGCCCTTCAGCTTGACCGCGACCACCACATCGAAGTCCTCCTCGCTCAGGTCGGCCATGCCCCGGTTGCGCTCGATGGTGGCGTTGTTGATGAGTACGTGCAGGTCACCGAACGTGTCCACGGCCGTCTCGACCATCCGCCGGGCGCCCTCCCAGTCGGTGACGCTGTCGGTGTTGGCGACCGCCTGCCCGCCGCGCGCGGTGATCTCCTCCACCACCGCCGCCGCGACGCCCGTGTCGCCGCCGCTGCCGTCGATGGCGACCCCGGGGTCGTTGACGACGACCTTCGCGCCCTCCCCGGCGAAGTACAGCGCCTCTTCACGGCCGATGCCGCGCCCCGCGCCGGTGATGAGTACGACGCGTCCGTCCAGGCTCCCCATGTCCCTCTCCTCCTCCAACTCGCTTCACTCGATGTAACACTACACTGAATGAAGTGATGCACAAGATGCAATAGCATGTGGCAATGACGACGGAGAGCCCCGGCCTGCGGGAGCGGAAGAAGCAGCGCACGCGGCAGGCGCTGGTCGAGGCGGCGGTCCGCCTGTTCGCCGAGAAGGGGTACGAAGCGGTCACCGTGGCCGAGATCGCCGAGGCGGCCGAGGTGTCCACCCGCACCTTCTTTCTCCACTTCCCGGCCAAGGAGGACGTGCTCTTCGCCAACGCCGACGTACGGATCGACCTCGCGCTGAGCGCGGTCGCCGAGCGCGGCGACACGGACCGACTGGCCGACGTGCTGGACAGGGCGATGGAGCAGATGATCGCCGACACCTGGGACAGCGACCTGACCAGCGGCCTGGCCGCCCTACGGGCCCGCCTCGCGGTGTCCGCACCGGTGCTCCAGGCCCGCCTCCTCCAGCGCTACATGGCCGCCCAGACCGACCTGTCCCGCGCCCTGCACCAGGCGTACCCGCGCGACCTCGACGAGGTCAGCGCCGCCGCCCTGGTCGGCGCTGCCATCGGCGCCGTCAGCGCCGCCACCCTCGCCGCCCTCCAGCGCGGCGACCCGCCCGAGGCGGTCCGCGAGGCGATGCATCAGGCGATGGCCCTTGTCACGTCCCGTCGTGGTGAGAGCGGGTGAGCCCCCCGGGCGAGATGGTCGTGCAGGGCGGCATGCCGGAACTGGTACACCGGACCGACCGCCCGCAGCAACCCCAGCCGATGGGCATCGTCCAGGAAACTCATGAACCGCCAGGGCAGTTTCCCGACGAGGGCCAGCGGCACGACCGTGAACGTCAGCGCCAGCCAGGCATGATGCTTTCCGGCCACCAGCCCGAACAGCCAGCCGAATCCGAATCCGATGGCGAACCCGAACCCGAATCCGAATCCGATGGCGGGCCCGATGGCGGACCCGGATACGTAGTCCACATCGCTGAACATACTGAGGACGAGGGACATCGGTACGGCCACCGCCGCGCCGATGGTGAGCCCGAAGAGCGTGGCGGTCATGATCACCCGGAGGAAGGTGAGGTGACGGTCGGCGCGATGGCTGGACTGCGGGGTGCTGACCTCGTCGGCCAGCGGGCGTTCCGTCCACCTGATCAGTCCGATCACCGGCCCGAACGCCACTCCGAACATGATCCCGCCGAGGAAGGCGTATAGAAGCCCCAGTTCGACCCCGAACGGCAGCCCGAACAGCAGCCCGCACAGCGAGCCGAGCAGCACTCCGAACCCCACTCCGCGCAGCAGTTCGCGAGGCAGCGAGCGGGTCTTTGAACGTCGGCGTAGCCGAAATCCCATATAGCCGGGCAGATCATCGCCCCATGAATCGGTCGCCACGGCCCCAATGGCGAAAGCGCTGATGAGCCCGTACAAGAACCACTCAGGGCTTTCCGTGACGGCCCATCCCCACACTCCCACAGTGGCTTCGGCCGCGGCTCCGGGAAGCAGCCCGCGTGCCACCTTGCGCGCCCAGACACGCGGTCGGCTCGCCGGCGTCCGCTCCTTTGGACGACTAATGGCCGCGATCGCCGCCGCCGCCCCGAATGCCATTCCGAGCGGGGAACCAAGCTGCGCGCCTGCTAACAGGCCCGCCAGCAATGAGTCGAGGATGGAGGACCCGGCCAGCCCCGCCCATAACACCCCGGCGATTCCGCCAGTGACACAGAACACCGGTACCGAGCACAGAAAGATCGCCACTCCCACTTTGAGTGGAAATCCACGCGACGTGCGGGCGAGCCGCCACCAGGTGATGTCACCGGGCGGCGGGAAGCGGCGGGCCAGAAAGGTCAGATAGCGCAGGGTGGTGGACGGATCCAGCCTGCGCGACGGCCGGAAATGGTCGGCAGGGTCGGTGCTGGGCGATCGGGTCTCGATGAGCGAGGGAATGAGTTCGTTCAGGAGATGGGCCCGAAGCTCGGCAGGAGCCCGGTTCGAGGCCAGCAGTTCGAGCAAGAGGCCGGGGTCTTTACCGGTGTCCACATAGACCGTGCGGATCAACCATAGATCGAGTGCGGTCAGGCGTGGGGCGGTATCGTCGCCCAATGCCGCCAGTACGCGTTTCCAGGTCTCCGGAGGCGACGCGGCCAGGCAGTCACCCAAATAGCTCGCGCCGGCGGGCTGGGAGAGCACCAGGGGGGCGATGGTGGCCCCCGCGTTCAGTGGACGCCCTGCGGAGGCGATCGCGCGTTCCCACTCGGCGCGGCGACTGGTGAGGATCAGTTGGGCGTTCGTGTCCAGGGAGGCGTTGAGTCTCCTGATCACTTCTGCGCTCGCTGATTCCTCGATTTCATCGAGGCCGTCCAGGACGGGAAGGATGTGCCCCTCCCGGACGAGCCGGGCGAACACACCCTTCCCGTGCGCGGCCGTGGCGAGGGCCGGATAGTCGTGAGCCAGTCGTACGGCGAGCCAGTCTTGCAGGTAAGGGTGGATTTTCGTATCCCACCCGCTGATCGGGATCAGTACGGGCACCGGGACGATCTCATCGGGCCGGGCCGACTGTTTGTGCTCAGCACGGATGTCCAGAAGGCCCAGGAGCAACTGCATGGCCAGCGTGGTCTTTCCCGTGCCCGGGTCGCCGATGATGATCAATCGTCGCTGGCCCAGTTCGCGGAAGAAGCCGATGAGCCCCGGCACATCATCGCTGTGCCCGGTAAAGGCGGAGAAGTCTGGGCCGATCAGGTGGGATCGGCTGGTACTTTCCAGATTTTCGGCCATCCGCCAGGGGACGGGAATCGGTTTCGGGTCATTGAGCCGACGATGTCGTGCCTCGGCCCGCCATTGCTCTTTGACCAGGGAGGCCAGATCGTCAGCGGCGGCGTTCACATTGATCGGGGCGGCCGGCGGTCGCCGGGCCCAGGCGATTATGGCGACCGTCCACGGAATTATGGCCACGCCGAGGATGACGAGATCGTTGACGGTGGCCTTGGCGTCCGCCTTCAACGCACGCGTAAGTACGATCACGATCGCCGCCAGTGAGGCGATGGCCAGCGCGGCGAGTATCGCCCGCTGTGTCGAGCGTCGGCCCATCTTCGGTATGGTGTCGGAATCGCCGTCGGTCGGACAACTGCCTTGCGGACTTCTTCATTGAACGCGCGTAATGTCTTAATTGTGACTGGTGAAGTAGTCCACCCTCAGTCACCCTTGCCTTTCTGGCCTGCGAGGCACAGGTAAGCGGGTATGTGGAAAGTCGGGGCAAGGGGACGAAGCGGTCACCGTTGCCGATATCGCCGAAGTGTCCACCCGCACCTTCTTTCTCCACTTCCTGGCCAAGGAGGACGTGCTCTTCGCCAAGGCCGACGTACGGATCGACCTCGCGCTGAGCGCGGTCGCCGAGCGCGGCACCACAGAAGCGCCGGCGGATGTCCTGGTCAGGGCGATGCGGCAGATGATCGCCGACGCCTGGGACAGCGACCTGACCAGCGGCCTCGCCGGGTCTGCGCTGGTGTCGCAGGCCCGCCTGCTCCAGCGCTACATGGCCACCCAGAGCGGACTCGCCCAGGCCCTCCACCACGCATACCCCGACGAGCTCGACAAGGTCACCACCGCCACCCTGGCGAACCTCCAGTGCGGCGACCCGCCCCAGGCCGTCCGCGAGGTGCATCAGGCGATGGCCCTGGTCACGCCCCGCCGTACCGAGCCCCGGCGAGATGATCGTGCAGCGCCGCATGCCGGAACTGATAAACCGGACCGACGGCCCGCAGCAGCCCCAGCCGATGGGCGTCGTCCAGAAACCCCATGAACCGCCAGGGCAGTCTGCGCAGAAGGGCCGAGGGCACGGCGGTGTACGTCAGCACCAGCCAGGCGTGATGATTCCCGGCCACCAGCCCGAACATGAACCCGAAGACGAAGCCGAGGGTGAACCCGAACACGAGCCCGATCACGACCCGCGCCTCGGTGGCGAGGCCCGCGAGCAGTGCGGTCTGGCGGAAGGCCGGCCACAGTGCGAGCACGAGTCCTATGGCGAGCCCGAAGAGCAGCCCCGTCAGGCACGCGCGCAGCAGGGTCAGCGCACGGTCGGCGCGATAAGAGGTGAGCGGCGTGCCGAGGGCCGTCACGAGCGGCCGTTCCACCCACCTGATCAGGCCGATCATCGGCCCGAACGCCAAGCCGAAGCAGATCCCGGCGACGAGTATGTATTGCACGCCGACCCTGAATCCACCCGAAAGCCCGAATATCAGCCCACAGAGCACACCGGGTGCCAGCCCGCGCGACATCGCGCGCCGCATCCTGTGCCAGAGCGGGCCGGGTGCCGGACGCCCACGTCTGCGCAGTCCGGCGTAGCCCGGCACCTGCTCGACCCACGCGCCGCCGGCCGCGACCATGATGGCGAACCCACCGGTCAGGCCGAAGAGGGCGCCGATGGATGGGCTACCGCTGGCGTTGACGGCCCACAGCCCGAAGGGGACGCCGAACGCGCCCCCCGGCAGCAACCCGCGACCGGCCCTGCGTATGAAAGAGCGAGCGCGTCCGGCAGGGACCCTGTTGCCTGCCATCGGCACTGCCGACAGCCCGGCCGCCGATCCGAAGGCGAGCCCGAGCATCGTCCCGAGGGGGGTGCCGGTCGTCAGCCCCGACCGCATCCCGATACCGGCGGCATGCGGCCCGGATGCCACGGCGTACATGATCGCGCCGCAGACCCCGAAGCTCACCGCACTGAGCGCCATGCTGGTCAGCAGCGTCGCCAGCGCCACCGTGAGCGGGAACCACCGCGACGTGCGGGCCAGGCGCCACCAGACGATGTCGCGGGTCGCCTGCGGATCGAAGCGCCTCGCCAGAAATCCGAGGTACTTGCGGACGGCATCCGGGTCGAGCGGGCGGGAGGGGCGGAAATGATCGGCGCGTTCGGTGCTGGGCGGTCGTCCGGCGATGAGCGCGGGGATCAGGCGGTCGAGCAGATGCGCGTGCAACGCCTCAGGGTCCTGACCGAGCGGTCCGGCCAGGGGAGCGGGATCGACGCCCGTATTGAGGTAGACGGCACGGATCAGCCACAGGCCCAGCGGGGTGGCGGCTATCGCCACCAGGCCGGGCGCTGGCTGGTCGTCCAGCGCGGTGAGCACCCGCGACCAGGCTTCGGAGGGCGTTCCTGCCAGGCAGTCGCGCAAGTAGTCCGCGCCGACCTTCGCGGGCACCCGCTCGGGGGCGATGACCAGGGCCCCGGTCAGCGGGCGGCCCGTCCGCGCGACGGCATCACCGAACTCGGCGCTGCGGCTGGTGACGATGAGCTGGTCGCGGCCGTCGAGGGAGGCGTTGAGCGCCTTGATCACCTCGGTGCGAGCCTCCGGCCCGATCTCGTCGAGCCCGTCCAGCACGGCCAGGATGTGACCGCCGTGCGCCAGCGCGGCGGGCGCGTCCGGCCCGTGCTCGGGGGCGGTCAGGGCGGGGTAGTCCTGGGCCAGTCGTACGGCGAGCCAGTCGTGCAACTGGGGGTGAACGGCGGGGTCCCATCCGCTGATGGGGATCAGCACGGGCACCGGGACCGTCTCACCGGGCCCGGCGGACGCCTTGTCCTCGGCGCGGGTGGAGAGCAGATGCAGCAGCAACTGCACGGCAAGGGTGGTCTTTCCGGTACCGGGGCCGCCGGTGATGATCAGCCGTCTCCGGGTGAGGTTGCGGAACAACCGGGCCAGCTCGGGCATGTCATCGCTGCGCGCGGTGAGGCGGGCACGCTTGGGGCTCACCAGATCCGGCGGGCTCATGGCCTGCTGATCGCCCACAGGCTTCCAATGGACGGGGATCGGCTCGGGATCGCCGAGCAGACGACGCCGTGCCTCGGCCCGCCATTGCCTTTCCACCAGAGCGGCCAGGGCGTCGGCGGCCTTGTCCAGGTCCATGGGGGCGGAGGGGGGACGTCTGGCCCATGCCACCAGAGCGATCATCGCGCCGACCACCGGGGGGATGAACGCGGCGAGATCGAGAAGAGTCGCCTTCGCATTCGGATCGACTATGCGAGCGACCATGATCATTAGCGCTATGAGCGCGATGATGGCCAGTGTCGCGAATGTCATCCGGTGTACTGAGCGTCGGCTCACCTGCAATATGGTGGCGGATCACGGGCTGGGAGGGCCGTTATTTCACTGACTCGTATTGACGAGTTTTCTGCTTTCACGAACTTCGTCGCTTCCGGCCAATTGGGCAATTGTAGCCGGGAGCATGAAAATCGGGGCAGTGGACGACGGCGATGGTGCTGTAGCGCTCTGCTGTGAGCCAGAAGCCCCAGCAAACGCTGTCGGCCTCGGCCAGGTGGGCGGAGGCGGCGGTGAGCAGGTATGCGCGGTCGGCCAGTGGCCCCATGCTCTCCTTGGAGGCGAACGCGGGGGCGAGTTCGTCGAAGCGTTCGGCGAGCCAGGTGACCGCCTCGTCCACGGTGTGGGCGGTCTTTCGGATCTGGGCGGGGGCTTTGAGCAGGTAGTCGCACATACGGAACGGCGGGCAGGCCGCGCTGCGGAATTCGGGATTGCCGAGATCGAGGGGGGTACTCCGCAATCCATCCATTTTGTCCAGGGTGACGCGCTGGCCGATCCACTGGTACGCATGGAAGTGATCTACGTTTGGCATTGGGTTCCTCATGCTGATGACGCCCCCGCAGTAACTATCACAAGCGGGGGCGTCGGGAAGGCCGCTTAGCGCACGGCGGTGGTGTCGATACCGGCGGCCCGCAGTTCGGCTTCGGTGAACCGCAGGGGGGAGGCGGCCGGGTTCTTACTGTCGGCGATGAGGTAGGCGTCGGACGTTCCGGGAATCCTGCCGATCAGCATGCAGGCTTCACCTTCGCCGTCCTCATTGTTGTTCCCGCCGCAGAGCCGTACAAGAGTGGCATTGGCGGAGGGAAGGGCGTATAGGTTGGGGCTCACTTGCCTTCTTTCGTGTAGTGGGTGGATATTTATGGATAAGGGGAAGGTGGGGCTATCGAGCTGTGGATCTCCTTTCGTCGGCTGCCGTCTGGCGGGGAGTCAGGGGGCGCGTGGCGGCTCTTCCTGAGGGAAGGGGAGCGTGGCGAAGACGATCTTTCCGCCTGCGTGGGCGCCGTCGGGGAGGACGCTGTATCCGCTGTCCCGGGTGAGGTGCCGGACGATCTCCAGGCCACGGCCGCGCAGGGCGTCGGGGGGCGGCATGCCGCGCGGGTGGGGGATGCGGGGGTGCGGGTCCCATACCTCGATGAGGACGCAGTCGCTCAGCTCTGACAGGTAGATCCGTACGACGGCGCGGGCGGTGATGACGACACGGGGGTCGGTGAATCCGAGGGCGTCCACGGCGTTGGTGAGGAGTTCGGAGACGACGAGTTGGGCGTCGGCGAGGAAGTCATCGTCTAAGTGGCCCCAGCCGCGCAGAACGGCCGTCGCGTACGTGCGCCCGATATGAATGGAATTGGGGAGAGCGATAAGGGTAAGGGCGTCGTGGCGGAGTATCGGGGATTCTGTCGGGCTGGGCATGGGCAATCCAGGATTAGTATGTCGGCTTTTGTGTCAATGTCCGGCTTGGTGCAATTGCGGTCGGCCAGAAAATGCACGTTGCCCGATCAGATTGCCCGTACTCCCGTACGATGGGGATCGATATTACTTGACACCAGGTGACGCTGAACGACAGATATGACAAAAGCGGACGTACTAATTTGTCGTATCTCTGCCCTGAGTCACCTAACCAGTCCTGGGAGGCAGGATGGCAGCCAACTCGCCGAACCTCGACCCGCGCACGTCGGCTCAGGCTGCCTTTGCGGCTGAGCTGCGGAAATACCGCCAGTTGAGGAACGTGACCCAGGATCAGGTGGCGAGGGCGCTCTCGTGTGATCAGACCTTGATCAGTGCTTTGGAGAACTGCAAGCGGACACCGCAGCGCAACCAGGCCGAGCGGCTTGACGAGTTCTTCGGGCTGACCGAACGGCGCGTGTTCGTCCCGATCTACGAGCAGATAGTGCGGGAGGCGCGGTCGCCACGATGGTCGGTGAAATGGGCGGACGAGATCGAACCGTTCGCGACCGTCCTACGGACATGGGCACCGCTTCTCGTGCCGGGACTGTTCCAGACAGAGGCATACGCCCGGGAGATCTTCACATCGTCGCCTATGGCTCCGCCCGCCGCAGAGCGGATTGAAGAGCAGATCAACGGACGGATGCTGCGTAAGGCGGTCCTCGACCGGGTTCCACCGCCCGCCGTTTGGGATCTGATCGACGAGGGGGTGCTGCATCGCCCGATCGGAGGTGCGGCGGTGCTCGTGGAGCAACTCCGCTACCTGCTGGAGATAGCCCATAATCCGGCTATAACGATACAAATAGTGCCTATGTGGGCGGGTTGTGCCCCTGGCCTTGTGGGAACCTTTACCCTGGCCGAGGTTCCGGGCCGACCTGGTGCCGTGCTGATGGAGTCCACGGGAGGCGGGCATGTGGTCACTGACTCCCTAGTGGTCGCCCAGCATCAGAAGCGTTATGACACGATACGGGCGCACGCATACCCCAAGAAGCAGTCACAACAGGTGATCAGGGACGCGATCGAAAAATGGAGCATGCAGATCTGAGCAGTGCTGACCTAAGTCATGCCGCTTGGCGTAAGGCGAAGATGTCTACCGACCAGGCGACCAGCGGATGCGTTGAGGTCGCCACGAACATCGCTGGCGTGGTCGCCGTCCGTGACAGTAAGAATCCTGAGCGCGCTCCGCTGGTCTTCACGCCGCACGAGTGGGCCTGCTTCCTGGATGGTGCCAAGAACGGCGAATTCGAGCTGCCCTAGTCCTCCAATAGGGCCGGGCGGTCGGCGGTCTGCGCATCCAGCAGGTGGATGGTCGGGGACCGTCGAGCCGCCCGGGTGTCACCGTTTACCGTGCAATCACCGGGTTACGGCCTACCACCCGCCCCAGAGCTGGTAGTCGCCGCCGTTGCAGCCACCCGAATAGACTCTTCTGCCGTTGCCATCGAGGCATGCGCCGGTCTGTCGATTGCGGAGGCGGAACACCTCGACATACCTGGAGGCATCGAAGCTGTAACGAGTACCGGCCGAGATGACGTCCCACCGCTGGTAGTTTCCGCTGTTGCAGGCGTGACCGTAAGCGCCGCCCGAGTTGTTGCCGTCGAGGCAGGTCCATACGGGGTCGTCCTGAACGATCTCGTAGCCGTTGCCCTTGTTGATGAACTGGAAACGCCGCGAGCTGGACTCGTAGGTGAAGCCGGCTCCGACCTTCCATATTTGAAGGTATCGCCCGTCGCAGCACGGATTGGAAGTGGGCCCGAAGTGCTGAAGGTGCACCCAGCCGCCGGGTGCCGCGTGCGCCGGGACGGTCGTCAGGGATACCGTGGATAGCATGACAACGAGGACGGCGAGTAGTCTGCTGAGAGTCTTTGGTGTCACCGGTATGGCCTTTCTAGGCAACGTCGTGTCGCCGTGAGCGTATATAGCCGCAACTCGC
Organism: Spongiactinospora rosea; assembly: GCF_003315795.1. Taxonomy (GTDB): domain Bacteria; phylum Actinomycetota; class Actinomycetes; order Streptosporangiales; family Streptosporangiaceae; genus Spongiactinospora; species Spongiactinospora rosea. Next base: position 191,710 of record NZ_QMEY01000013.1, on the reverse strand, counting down.
TGATCCAGATGCATTCCATGCGTATAGTTGAACATCACTCAAAAACGGGATGAATTGCCGCAAGGTCTTGACGCTGATCTATAGCGCGCTATTTTCTCGATAGCCGCACGCGAAATCAGAATTCCGCGCAATAGCCCGCCGGGTGATAGCGTCACACGATGCCACGTACCGACAGGGCCTCGAAGCTGATCGCCGCCCCGCTTGAGCGCGTTTGGGCCGCTCTCATCGATCCCGACGCACTTGCCGCCTGGCTGCCACCGAGCGGAATGACCGGCAGGTTCGAGCGCTTCGACCCCCGCCCGGGCGGCTCCTACCGGATGGTCCTGACCTACGCCGATCCCTCGGACGCCCCGGGCAAGGCCACCGCCGACTCCGACATCGTGGAGGCCCGATTCGTGGACATCGTCCCCGGTGAGCGGGTCGTCCAGGCGATCGACTTCGTCTCCGACGACCCCACGTACTCCGGCACCATGCTCATGACCTGGTCGATCACCGACAACGGCGACGACCACACCCGCATCGACATCATCGCCGAGAACGTCCCCGACGGCATCCCCGCCGAAGCCCACGCCGAGGGCCTGGCTTCATCCCTCACCAACCTCGCCACTCACACCGAGCGATAGCGCCCGTCGCCAGCTCTGCCACGGTCTTGAAGTACCGGGCATGCGTACGCCGCAAATCCTCAAGTGAGCGAGCGCCGAGCACCACGACCTCGATATGAGGATCGCCGGCGTGTTCCCGCTCTACGGCGAAGCGGTCCCGCAACGCCTCATGCGAGTCGAGAAACGCCCGCACACTCAGGACGCGCCCCTCGCGACGGTGATAGACGAGCAGATATCGGTTCATGATCCCGAAGGGCTTCCTAGAGTCAGATCCACTGCACGCGCGTTATGTACACCTCGCGCTGGGGCTCCAGCACCAAATAGGTCATCAGCCCGCGCCCCCCGAACTTCAAGGTCCGCAGGTTGCCTTCGGGGTTGGCCGGATCGAACGGATCTCCGGCCCACGGCGCGAGTTGGAGGAGCTTGAAAGCATCGGACAAGTAAATGAGTGCATCGTCCGGCAGCGCGAGTATCTGCTCCTGAGCGATGGGATCAGGCTGCACGGTGGAGTACATCGATGGCCAGTCTGAGGTTCAGAGCTGGACACCGCGTGCGGCAAGGAGTTGTTCCCAGGTCTTGTCTCCCCTGGGCAACGGCTCCCCGCGAGCGGCGGCGGCTGTGGCGTGGGCGGCCCGCTCGTGCATCTCTCTACGCCCCTGAGGGTCCTTGACCGAGTCGCATGCGATCAGCCACCAGGTGTCGATGAACTCGGCCAGGCGAGCCGCGTCGAGTTGAACCCGTACTTCGGCCAGCACGACGCGCAGGCCCGAGTCGAAAGCCTCCAGATCCTGCGGCACGGTAAGAGCGGCACGGATGGCACGCAGGCTCTTCTCCGGCAGCAGCCCTGTCGGCCGGAAGTCGTACGGCTGCGCGCTCATGATGCCTCCTCTCCATACCGGCCCGTCCACCGACCGGCGCGGTCCGGCACGGCTCCAGAGTACTTCAGCGGGTCCCTGTCAGGTGGGTGGCTTTACCTGGGATGGTGGGTGATTGATCTGGCAGAGTGGGGCATATGGCCGATTCGGTGCGCACGCAGGGGCTTTTCAAGCGTTTCGGGGAACAGGTCGCCGTCGGTGGGGTGGATCTGGTGGTGCCCAAGGGGAGTTTCGCGGGGCTGGTCGGGCCCAATGGGGCCGGGAAGACGACGACGCTCAGCATGATCACGGGGCTGTTGCGGCCGGACGGCGGGGTCGTTCTGGTCGACGGGGTGGATGTGTGGCAGGACCCCGTGGTGGTCAAGGCCGGTATCGGTGTGCTGCCCGAGGGGTTGCGGTTGTTCGAGCGGTTGTCCGGGCGGGAGTTGTTGTCCTACAACGGCCAGCTTCGCGGCATTCCCAAGGCCGAGGTGGAGCGGCGGGCCGGGGAACTGCTCAAGGTCATGGATCTGACCGAGGCGGCGGACAAGCTGGTCGTGGACTACTCGACCGGCATGCGGAAGAAGATCGGCCTGGCCGCCGCGCTGCTGCACAATCCGGCCGTGCTGTTCCTGGACGAGCCGTTCGAGGGCGTCGATCCGGTGAGCGCGAACACCCTCGTCGAGGTGCTGCGCCGGTACACGGCCTCCGGCTCGACCGTGGTGTTCTCCAGCCACGTCATGGATCTGGTGGAACGCCTCTGTGACTGGGTGTCGGTGATGAACCGGGGCCGGATCGTGGCGCAGGGGCCGCTGGCAGAGGTACGCGGGGAGCGCGGGCTGAACCAGGCGTTCCTGGACCTGGTCGGGGTGCGTAACGGCGGCGGAGAGGAGGACGGGCTTTCATGGCTGGGAGCGGCGCGGTCGTAACGAAACCCACCAGGGGACTGACGGCCAAGGCCACGATAGGGCTGTTCGTACGCCTCAAGCTCCGGCTCATCGGCGGCAACCTGCGCGGTGACCTCGCCAGGCAGCTCGGATTCGCGTTCACCGCCGCCATCGCGCTCATCGTCGCCGCCGGCGGGTTCTTCATGATGTCGCTGCTCCGCTTCGCGACACCCGACATGGCGCGCGACGTCGCCATCATCGCGTTCACCCTCATCTTTCTGAGCTGGGCCGTGGTGCCGCTCCTGCTGTTCGGCGTGGACGACACCCTCGACCCCGCCAAGCTCGCCCTGTTCCCCGTACGCAGCGGCCCCCTGACCGCCGGGCTGTTCGCCGCCTCGGCCACCGGGGCGTGGCCGCTGGCCGGCCTGATCGTCATGCTGGGGGCGGTCGCGGGCGCGGCCAGGTCCGCGCAGGGGGCCGTGCTCGGCGTCGTCGCCGTGCTGGTGCTGTTCGCGCTGTGCCTGGTCACCTCGCGGGCGATCACCACGGGCCTGTCCGGGGTGCTGCGCAGCAGGCGGGGCCGGGACCTGCTGGCGGTGTCGGCGATCCTGGTCGTACTGGCCCTCCAGATCCCCAACCTGATGCTCAACAAGGGCCTCTCCGCCGACCCGGAGGTGCTGATCGGCACCGTCGCGGCGATGATGCGCTGGACGCCCTCGGGCATGGCCGCGCACGCCATCGCCGACGGCGGCGCGGCGGGCCTGGCCGAGGTGGCGGTGCTCGCCGTACTGGTCGCGCTGGTCGGGTGGCTGTGGACGCTCGCGCTGCGCCGCGCCCTGGTCACCACCGACGCCTCCACACAGGCGGGCGGCACCAAGGTGCGCAGGTCGCGCGGGGTGGCGGGGCTGCTCCCCGACGGGCCGGTGGCCGCCGTGGTGGCCAAGGACCTCAAGTACGCCCGCAGGGACCCGCGAGGCCGGATCGCCTGGCTCGCCGCGATCATGGTCAGCGGCGTCATCTCCTACTCCCTGACCCAGGACAGCGGACTCCCCAGCACACTCGCCACCGCCGTCGGCCCGGCCTGCCTGGGCGCGCTGGTGATGGGCATGCAGTCGGCCAACGCCTTCGCCCTGGACGGCCGCGCGCTGTGGATGAACGCCGTCGTCTACGGCTCCGGCCGGGCGCTGCGCGCCGACCTCGCCGGACGCCACCTCGCGGTCGCCCTGCTGGCCGGGCCGCTGATCGCGCTCGTGTCCATCGTGACCGGCGTCCTGTCCGGCACGCCGATCTGGGCGCTGCCCGCCATGCTGACCGCCTGGGGCCTGTTCGCCGTCGCGCTCGGCGTGGGCGCGGTCATCAGCGTGGTCTACCCCTACACCGCCCCCGAACGCCTGAACGCCTTCACCGGCGCCGCCCCCGGCCAGGGCGGGGTGGCGTTCGCGTCCGCCCTGCTGGCCATGATCGTCTCCAGTGTGGTGGCGCTGCCGGTCGTGCTGCCCGTGGTGGTGGGCCTGCCGTGGGTGAGCCTGGCCGCGCTGCCGTACGGGCTGCTCATCGCCTGGGCGGGCCGCCGGGTGGCCGGGCACATCGGGTACGCGCGTTTCCCGGAGATTCTGTCCGCCGTGTCCCGACCTACGTAGAACAAGTGGTCTAGTCCAATTGGTGAGACCGGTCTCCGGCCGCGCGCGGCGACTCGCTACCCTTCGAGACATGGTCGCCACCGCATCAGCCGAACGCCACAGCGCCGTCGTCGAGATGCCGGACGAACTCCGGGCCGACGTGCGCATGCTCGGCGAACTGCTCGGGCAGGTGATCGCCGAGCACGGCGGTCCCGGCCTGCTCGCCGACGTCGAGCGCCTGCGCAAGGGCGTGATCGCCGCCCGCAGGCGGCAGAAGCCGATCGACGAGATCGCCACGATGGTCGCGCGCTGGCCCGTCGATCGGGCCGTGCAGATCGCACGCGCGTTCACCTGCTACTTCCACCTCGCCAACCTCGCCGAAGAGCACTACCGCATCCGCACCCTGCGCGCCCGCGACACCGGCGACGCGCCGCTGCCGGAGTCGCTGGCCGCCGCCGTGCACGAGGTCGGTCCCGAGCGGGCGGCCGAGCTGGTGTCCGGGCTGGAGTTCCACCCGGTGCTGACCGCGCACCCGACGGAGGCGCGGCGGCGCGCGGTGGCCACCGCCATCCAGCGGGTCAGCGCGCAGCTCGCCGAGTACAACGCGCCCGCGAGGGGCGCGGGGGAGCGGGCCGAGGCCCGCAGGCGGCTGCTCGAAGAGATCGACCTGCTGTGGCGTACCGCCCAGCTCCGGCACACCCGGCTGGACCCGCTCGATGAGGTCCGCACCGCGATGGCGGCCTTCGACGAGACGCTGTTCCGCGTCGTGCCGCAGGTCTACCGCTCGCTCGACGCCGCGCTCGGCGCGGGCACGGGCACCCGCCCGCCGCTGGCCCGGCCGTTCATCCGCTACGGGAGCTGGATCGGCGGCGACCGCGACGGCAACCCCAACGTCACCTCGTCGGTGACCCGCCAGGCCGTGCTGATCCAGGCCGAACACGTACTGATCGCGCTGGAGAACACCGCCGCCCGCATCGGCCGCGGCCTGACCGTCTCGGCCGAGCTGGCCCCGCCCTCCGCGCGGCTGCGGGCCGCCATCGCCGACGCCGAGGACGCCCACCCCGACATCGTCTCGGAGATGGCCACCCGCTCCCCGCGCGAGCCGCACCGCCAGTGGCTGCTGTTCGTGGCCGCCAGGATCGCCGCGACCCGCAGGCGCGACCTCGACCTCGCCTACCGTACGCCCGCCGACCTGCTGGCCGACCTGCGCGTGTGCCAGGAGTCGCTGGCCGAGGGCGGCGCGGCCCGGCAGGCGTACGGCGAGCTGCAACACCTGATCTGGCAGGTGGAGACGTTCGGTTTTCATCTGGCCGAGCTGGAGGTCCGCCAGCACTCCCAGGTCCACGCCACCGCGCTCGCCGAGATCGCCGCCGGCGAGGTCTCCGAGCGCACCGAGGACGTACTGGCCACCATCCGGGTCATCGCGTGGATCCAGGAGCGGTTCGGGGTCACGGCCTGTTCCCGCTACGTGGTGTCGTTCACCCGCAGCGCCGACGACGTCGCCGCCGTGTACGAGCTGGCCGGGCACGCGCTCGGCGAGCGCGCGCCGGTGCTCGACGTGGTGCCGCTGTTCGAGTCCGGCGAAGACCTCGCCAACGCGCCCGCCGTGCTGTCGGGGATGCTGGAGCTGCCCGCCGTACGCGAGCGGCTGGCCGCCACCGGGCGGCGGCTGGAGGTCATGCTCGGCTACTCCGACTCGGCCAAGGAACTGGGGCCCGCCGCCGCCACCCTGCGGCTGTACCAGGCGCAGGAGGCGCTGGCCGCCTGGGCCCGCGACAACGACGTTCGACTGACGCTCTTCCACGGTCGCGGCGGCGCCCTCGGGCGCGGCGGCGGCCCGGCCAACCGCGCGGTGCTCGCCCAGGCCCCCGGGTCGGTGGGCGGCCGGTTCAAGGTCACCGAGCAGGGCGAGGTCATCTTCGCCCGGTACGGCCACGCCGCCATCGCCCGCCGCCACACCGAGCAGGTCACCCACGCCGTGCTGCTGGCCTCCACAGACGCGGTGGAGCGGCGTACCGCGGCGGCGGCCGACCGGTTCCGCGGGCTGGCCGAGCGGGTCGCCTCCGCCTCCGAGCGGTCCTACCGGGCATTGACCGAATCACCGGGGTTCCCGGAGTGGTTCGCGCTGGTCAGCCCGCTGGAGGAGATCGGCGCGCTGCGGCTGGGCTCGCGTCCCGCCCGGCGCGGGCTGGGCGCGCCGCGCTCGCTCGATGACCTGCGGGCCATCCCGTGGGTGTTCGCCTGGGCGCAGACCCGGGTCAACCTGCCCGGCTGGTACGGCCTGGGCAGCGGCCTTGACGCCGTGATGGCCGAGTCCGGGATCGACGAGCTGCGGGCCGCCTACCAGGAGTGGCCGCTGTTCGCCTCGCTCCTGGACAACGTGGAGATGTCGCTGGCCAAGACCGACCGGGCCATCGCCGAGCGCTACCTCGCGCTCGGTGGCCGGGACGACTACACCGACCAGGTGCTCGGCGAGTACGACCTGACCCGCCGCCTGGTGCTGATGGTCACCGGGCACACCCGCCTGCTGGAGAGCAGGCGGGTGCTCTCGCGGGCCGTGCAGCTCCGCGACCCGTACGTCGACGCGCTGTCCCACCTCCAGCTCCGCGCGCTGGCCGCGCTGCGGGCCGGCGGCGACACGCTGCCGGAGCAGGAGCGGGAGAAGCTGTCCACGCTCCTGCTGCTGTCGGTCAACGGCGTGGCCGCGGGCCTCCAGAACACCGGCTGATCATAGGACCCGCTCCGGGCACGCGTACACGTTGAACCGCTCGCCGCGCAGGAACCCGGCGAGCGTGATGCCGAACTCCCTGGCCAGCTCCACGGCCAGGGAGGACGGCGCGGACACCCCGCACACCACCGAGATCCCGGCGGCCACCGCCTTCTGCACGATCTCGTAGCTGGTCCGCCCGCTGACCAGCAGTACGTGATCGCGCAGCGGGACCCGGCCGCCGAGCACGGCCCAGCCGACCAGCTTGTCCAGCGCGTTGTGCCGCCCGACGTCCTCGCGGGTGGCGAGCGGCGTGCCGTCCGGGGTGAACAGGCCGCAGGCGTGCAGGCCGCCGGTCTTGCCGAACACGCTCTGCGCCTCGCGCAGCTTGCCGGGCAGGCCGTACAGGACGGAGGGCGCGATGCGCGGGCCGTCGCTCGCCGCCAGGTACGGCATGCTGCGCGAGCGCAGCGCGTCGATGGACGCCGTGCCGCACACCCCGCACGCGCTCGATGTCATGAAATGCCGGTCAAGGGAGGGCAGGTCCGGCAGTTCCGCCGCCTCCAGCCGTACCGTCACCGTGTTGTACCGGGCCTCATCCGGCACGTCCTCGTCCGTGCAGTAGCCGATGGCCGCGATGTCCCCGGGACCGGCCACCCCCTCCCCGTGCAGGAACCCGGCGGCCAGCTCGAAGTCCGCCCCGGGGGTCCGCATGGTGATCGCCAGCGTCCGGCGGGCGCCGCCCGCCTGGACGCGGATCTCCAGCGGCTCCTCGGTGACCAGGTCGTCCCGCCGGTCGCGGACCCGCTCGCCGCTGACCTCGCGCAGCCGGGTGCGCGTGGTCGGCCCCTTGCGGACGCTCACGGCGCCGGCCTGGACACGGTGACCATGGCGTTGTAGTCGGGGATGCGGGCGTCGGGAGATCGTCGCGCCTCGTCCAGCAGCACATTGCCCTCCGGCCAGTGGATCTGCAGGTTGCCGGGGGTGAGCGGAGCGCGCAGCACCACCCCCCGGAACGTACGGTCGCCAGGCCCGCGCAGCTCGATCGCGGTGCCGTCGGGCAGCCCGAGCCGGTCGGCGTCGTACGGGCTCATCAGCACGGCCTCCCTGGTCGCGCCGTTGAAGCCGTCGCTGCGCTCGTGGACCATGCTGTTGAACTGCTTGCCGCGCCGGGTGGCGACCATGAACGACCCGTCGGCGCGGGTGAGCGCGGGCAGCGGCACCGCGGAGAACCTCGCGCGCTCGTCAGGGGTCGCGAACTTCCCGTCGGGGCACAGGTGCCGCCCGCCGTACTGCACGTTGTCCCCGAACCGCGACAGGCCCGCGATGCCCGCGTAGAACGGCACCGCCCGCTCGATGTCGGCGCGGATCTGCGGTGTGCCGGTGTAGGTGACCCGGTCGGCGTACTCCGGCCGGACGCGGGCGGCCAGCTCGGTGAAGATCTTCCACTCCGGCCACGCCTCGCCGATGCGCGGCCCCTCGATCTCGGGGGAGAAGATGATCCGCCGCTCGGTGGAGGTCTCGGTCACCCCGCCGACCATCTCATAGCGGGTCTGCGCGGGCAGCAGCAGCACGTCGCCGTCGTCGGCCGGGACCAGCATCTGCGAGGACAGCACGATGTCGATGTGCACCCGCAGCTTCAGCCGGGCCAGGGCCTCCCGGCAGTGCGCGGGGTCGGGCAGCACCTCAAGGAAGTTGCCGCCGGAGGAGACCAGGGCGTCCAGCTCGCCCGCGTGCGCCGCGTCGATCATGTCGGTGGCGGTCAGGCCGGGGGCGTCCGGCACCGGGAAGCCCCACAGCTCGGCGAACTTCGCGGCGTTGTCCGGGGTGACCGGCAGCCCGCCGGGGAGCCCGGTCGCGTACGCGCCCATCTCGGCCCCGCCCTGCACGCCGCTGTGCCCGCGGATCGGCATCAGCCCGCAGTGGTCGCGCCCGACGAACCCCCTGGCCAGCGCGAGGTTCACGATGGCCCGCACGTTGTCCTCGCCGTGCGCGTGCTGGGTGATGCCCATCGACCAGACCAGCACCGCCGAACGCGCCTGGCCCAGCCGCCTGGCCAGGTCGAACATGCTCTTGCGGGACGCGCCGGACTGGGCCTCAAGATCCTCCCAGGACATCTCCTCGACCGCTTTCCCGGCCTGCTCGAACCCGGTGGTGTGCGCGTCGATGAACGCCTGGTCCAGCCAGTCCTGCTCGACCATGTGCTTGAGCACGCCGTTCAGGAAGGCGGCGTCACCGCCGATGTGGACGCCGTAGAAGTGGTCGGTGATCTTGGTGCCGAACACCGCGGACTCGGCGTTGGAGGGCACCCAGTAACGTTCCATTCCGGGCTCGCGGTAGGCGTTGACCATCGCGATCTCGGTCCCGGCCCGCTTGGCGTGGTACAGGTACTTCATCGCCACCGGCTGGTTGTTGGCCGGGTTCGCGCCGATGAACACGATCAGGTCCGAGCCGATCCAGTCGGTGTAGGAGCAGGTCGTGGCCGCCGCGCCGATGGTCTCCTTGAGCGCGACCGTGGAGGGGGAGTGACAGATCCGCGCCGCGTTGTCGATGTTCGGCGAGCCCATCGCGCGGACCGCCTTCTGGGCCGCGAAGTAGTTCTCGTTGGGCACGCCCCGGCTGGTCAGGTACGTCCCGAACCGCGCGTCGCGCACACCGTCCGCCGCGAGCGTCAGCGCCTCGTCCCAGCCGATCCGGCGGAAACCGGGCTCGCCCGAGCGCCGCAGCATCGGGTACGGCAGGCGGCCCAGGTCGCGCAGCTCCGCGCTCCGCCTGCCCGCCAGGGCGGACACGTCCGAAAGCAGCGACACGTCCAGCGCCGGCATGGTGTTCAGCTTGAGCAGCCGCAGCCGGATGTTGCACAGATGGATCTCGTCCATCGACCAATCCCGCATCCCGCGCGTGCCGAGCGCGCACCCGTCGCAGGTGCCCTGGGTCAAGATTCGCCACGCGTACCGCCGGTTCCCCTTGACCGACTGGAACGCCTTCACCAGCTCCAGGTAGTTGTTGGGCTTGCGCTCGCCGATGCCGAACGGCTTCACGCTGGCCCAGTTACGCGGATCGAGACGTTTCTTCATGGACCCATATTGGCCCTGAAGCGGGCATGATTACAGAGTGGCTGAATCGCCGTACACCGATCTGGACCGTCCTCCGCTGTCCCAGGAGGCCCTGAACCGCGCGCTCGTGCGGCCCGGCGGGCTCTGGAGCGGCGTCACCGTCGTGGAGGAGACCGGCTCCACCAACGCCGACCTGGCCGCCGCCGTGCGCGCCGGGGCGCGGGGGGGCCAGGAGGGCGCGGTGCTGGTCGCCGAGCTGCAGTCGGCGGGCCGCGGGCGGCTGGGCCGTACCTGGTCCGCGCCGCCGCGCTCGTCCCTGATGTTCTCCGTCATCCTGCGGCCCACCGTGCCGCCGCCCAGGCAGGGCTGGCTGCCGCTGCTCACCGGCCTCGCCGCGGCCACCGCCGTGGGCCGCCTCGCGGAGGTGGACGTACGCCTGAAGTGGCCCAACGACCTGCTGATCGGCGAGCGCAAGCTGGCCGGGGTGCTGGCCGAGCGGGTGGAGACCTCGATCATCGTCGGGATCGGGCTCAACGTCAGCCTCAACGCCGCGGAGCTGCCGGTCGAGACCGCCACGTCGCTGGCCGTGGAGCAGGCCGCCTGCCTCGACCGTGACCCGCTGCTGCGGGCGGTGCTGCGCGAGCTGGAGACCCGCTACCGCGAGTGGGACGCCGTGGGCGGCGACCCCGACCGCAGCGGGCTGCGCGCCGCCTACCTGGCCGCCTCGGCCACCATCGGCAGCGAGGTCCGCGTCGAGCTGCCCAGCGGCGCGCCGCTGACCGGCACCGCCACCGGCCTGGACGACACCGGCTGCCTGATCGTCTTCTCCGGCGGCAGGGAGCACGCGCTGAGCGCGGGCGACGTCGTCCACGTACGTCCGGGCGTGGCCTGAATCCCGCCTGGAGAGGCGCGTGGCGGACACCGCCCGGACGTGCCACGATTTCCGGCATGGGCCTGCCAGATCACCATCTCACCGAGGGCGAGCTGCGGATCAGCTCCTTCCACCCGCACTGGAAGCGGCTGGTCGTTCCGTTCCTCGCCCTCGTCATCATCGCGGTCGCCTCGGGCGCGGGGATCTTCTTCGTCCCCGCCGACTTCGCCTACGCCGCGTACACCCGGATCGCCATCGCGGTGATCGCGGTCATCCTGCTCACCGTCTGGTCGTTCGTCCCGTACCTGCGGTGGAAGAACACCGCCTACGTGCTGACCACCCACCGCTTCACGATCAGCACCGGCGTGCTCAACAAGTCCACCGACGAGATCCCGATGGCCAAGGTCAACACGGTCAGCTCCGACCAGTCCCTGGTGGAGCGGCTGCTCGGCTGCGGCACGCTCACCGTGGAGTCGGCGGGGGAGCGGGGCCAGATCGCGCTGCGCGACATTCCGAGCATCCAGGAGGTGCGCTCGCAGCTCTTCCGCGCCGTGGAGGACGCCTCGGACGGCGAGGTGGACGCCAAGTGACAATGGGCACTTGACCGCGGCGCGGTAGTAATGATCATTTGACGGTGAGCCGCAGAGATGTGAGGGGTGCACGATGTCGTATGAAGTCCAGGGCGTGATCGCGCGAGCCAAGGGCGAACCGGTCTCGCTCGCGACCGTGCTGGTGCCCGACCCCGGTCCGGGCGAAGTGGTCGTCAACGTGCAGGCGTGCGGCGTCTGCCACACCGACCTGCACTACCGGGAGGGCGGCATCAACGACGAGTTCCCCTTCCTGCTCGGCCACGAGGCGGCGGGCACGGTCGAGGCGGTCGGCGAGGGAGTCACCACGGTCGCCCCCGGCGACTACGTCATCCTCAACTGGCGGGCGGTGTGCGGCGAGTGCCGGGCCTGCCTGCGCGGCCGTCCGTGGTACTGCTTCAACACCCACAACGCCCGGCAGAAGATGACCCTGGCCGACGGCACGGAGCTGAGCCCGGCCCTCGGCATCGGCGCGTTCGTGGAGAAGACGCTGGTGGCGGCGGGCCAGTGCACGAAGGTGGACCGGGCGGCGAGCCCCACGGTGGCCGGGCTGCTCGGCTGCGGCGTGATGGCCGGGCTCGGCGCGGCCATCAACACCGGGGGCGTCACCCGCGGGGACAGCGTGGCCGTGATCGGCTGTGGCGGCGTCGGCGACGCGGCGATCATGGGCTCGTCCCTGGCCGGGGCGCGCACGATCATCGCGGTGGACGTCGATGACCGCAAGCTCGAATGGGCCCGCGGGTTCGGGGCCACCCACACCGTCAACTCCCGCGCCACCGACCCGGTGGAGGCGATCCGCGAGCTGACCGGGGGCCACGGGGCCGACGTCGTGATCGAGGCCGTCGGCCGTCCGGAGACCTACAAGCAGGCGTTCTACGCCCGCGACCTGGCCGGCACCGTGGTGCTGGTGGGCGTGCCCACCCCGGAGATGACGCTGGAGCTGCCGCTGCTCGACGTGTTCGGGCGGGGCGGCGCGCTCAAGTCCTCGTGGTACGGCGACTGCCTGCCCTCCCGTGACTTCCCGATGCTGATCGACCTCTACCTCCAGGGGCGGCTCGACCTCGACAAGTTCGTGTCCGAGACCATCGGGCTGGGCGACGTCGAGGAGGCGTTCGCCCGGATGGGCCGGGGCGAGGTCCTGCGCTCGGTGGTGGTCCTGTGATCGAGAAGGTGGTCACCTCCGGCGTCTTCGCCCTCGACGGCGGCACCTGGGAGGTCGACAACAACGTCTGGATCGTCGGCTCGGCCGAGGAGGTCGTCGTCATCGACGCCGCCCACGACGCGCCCGCCATCCTGGCGGCGGTCGGCGACCGGCGGATCAAGGCCGTGGTGTGCACGCACGCGCACAACGACCACATCAACGCCGCCCGCGGGCTGGTGGAGGCCACCGGGGCGACCGTCCGGCTGCACCCGGCCGACGACGTCCTGTGGCGGATGGAGTACGGCGACGCCCTGCCGTACGCGCCGCTCGCCGACGGCGAGACGCTGACCGTCGGCGGGATCAGGCTGGAGGTGCTGCACACCCCCGGGCACTCGCCGGGGGCGGTGTGCCTGCACGCGCCGGAGGAGCGGACGGTCTTCACCGGCGACACGCTGTTCTCCGGCGGGCCGGGCGCGACGGGCCGGTCCTACTCCTCCTACGACACCATCATCGAGTCGATCAGGACCCGGCTGCTGAGCCTGCCCGGTGACACCGTCGTGCGTACCGGCCACGGCGAATCGACGACGATCGAGGCGGAAGGACCTGCGATAACGGCTTCATGAGACTGTGGCCCAAAGCACATAGGCAAGCCTTACCGAAGTGAGTTATCTTAGGTGTGCCTTACCTAAGAAATGATCTCACTTGAAAGGGCCCTTGCCCAGCCATGTACGTCTGCGTCTGCCGTGCGGTCACGGAGAACGAGGTCCATGACTGCATCGCGGCGGGCGCCAAGTCCGCCCGCGAGATCCGCGACACCACCGGCGCGGGCGGCGACTGTGCCTCCTGTGTGCGAAGGATCTGTGCGATCCTGAAACGGTCTGAGGAATTGGTACCGACCGTATAGCGCAAGGGGCCTGCCGATGCAGGGCGACAAGCAGATCATCGAGCTGCTGAACGAGCAACTGACGTCAGAGCTGACCGCCATCAACCAGTACTTCCTGCATGCCAAGATGCAGCAGAACTGGGGCTATACCAAGCTCGCCGACTACACCCGAGCCGAATCCATCGACGAGATGCGGCACGCCGAACGGCTGACCGACCGCATCCTCTTCCTTGAAGGGCTGCCCAACTACCAGCGCCTGGGCACGATCCAGGTCGGCCAGAACGTACCGGAGCAACTGCGCGCCGACCTTGAGCTGGAGGTCGGCGTCGTGGGCCGGTTGCGTCCGGCCATCACGCTGATGCGCGAGAAGGGCGACATCACCTCGGCCCGGATCTTCGAGGACATCCTCGAAGACGAGGAGCGGCACATCGACTACCTCGAAACCGAGCTGGCCCTCATCGAGACCCTCGGTGAGCAGCTGTACCTGGCCCGCTTCGCCGAGCCGCCCTCCGCCGGGGACGACTGAGCCACCGGCTCACCCACGGACGGGGGCGCGCGTCACGTCAGGCGAGCAGCGTCGCCTTGACCGCGTCGCGGGCGGCCGGCAGACCGGCCCCGAGGCCCGCGAGCGCACGGGCGGCGGCCCCCCGTCCCTCCCGGATGATGCCGAGCAGGATGTGCTCCGTCCCGATGTACCGGTGACCGAGCTCGAAGGCCGAAACCCGGGCCAGCCGCAGCACGTCCGCCGTCCGGCCGCCGGGCCCGTCATCGGAGCGGAACGACCGCTGGATGTCGCGCGGGCGGATGCCCAGCCGCTCCAGCGAGAGCACCGCCACGCCCTGATCGAGGCCGGCGATGGCGAGCAGCAGGTCTTCCGGGGTGACGTCCTGCTCGCGGGCCGCCGCCTGCCGCCCGGCCAGCGCGAGGACCTTCCCGGCCCGGTCGGTGAGCAGCCGATCCAGCGACCGGCGCAGCACGGTTCGCCTCATGCGGATCATATGGACACTCCAGTCAGAGCCGCCGATGTGCGCCAATGTTACCTTTGGCGTGCCTGAAACATGATCTAAACGGGGGGACCTCACGTGGTGAGCGCCGGTGTGCACGCCTATCTCAGGTCGGTGGCCGGCGAGCGGGCGCGGCGGGCCGGGCCGTTCGTGATCCGGTTCGACGAGCACGACGACGCCCCGCCGTTCAACTACGCGATCCCCGATGACGGCGTGGCCCCCACGGCGGACGAGGTGGCGGCGCTGGTGGCGGAGTTCCGGGAGCGGGGCAGGATGCCGCGGCTGGAGTACGTGCCGCAGGCCGCGCCGCAGGTCGAGGCGGCGCTGCTCGCGGCCGGGTTCACCGTGGAGGGCCGCTACCCGCTGCTGGTGTGCCCGCCGGGCGGGGTGGTGGACGCGCCTGTGGACGCCGCCGTACGGGTCTCCCTGGTGACCGGCGACGCGGGCCTCTGGGCCGCCGCCCGGGTGATGAACGCGGCCTTCGACGCCCCCGAGGCGGGCGAGCACGACGTGGCGCGGCTGCGGGGCGTCCTCGCCAGTGGCGGGCTCGTGGCCACCGCCGTGGACACGGACGGCGGCGACGTGGTGGGGGCCGGGCAACTCGGCGGCCCGCACGAAGGGGTGGCCGAGGTCGCGGGCATCGCGGTGCTGCCCTCGCACCGGCGGCGCGGCATCGCCGGGGCGATCACCGCGCTGCTGACCCGCGCCGGGGCCGACGCCGGGATCACCACGCCGTTCCTCACCCCCGCCGACGATGCGGCCGCCCGCGTGTACGCCAGGGTCGGCTACCGCCGCGCCGGGGAGGCGCTGTTCATCTCGCTCCCCTGACGTGTACGGGGTGATTCGGGGGATAAGCGGAGACACGCCCGCTGAATTGGGATCTGACATGCATTAGCGATTCCGATGGAATTTTGGATGGGCGGCTTTGGGGGAAGGGTTATGCCGCGTCGGCCGGGCGGACGCGCGAAACGACGGGCGATGCAAGATGACAAACCGTCATTTATCAATGTTTGCCCAGGTCAATGGATAGGTCAATGACAAGTCAAACCGTGCGCTGCATGCGGGAAACGATCCTCTAAGGTCCTACGATCGCTTCATGACCTGCGTACTTCTCGCCGAGGACGACACCTCGATCTCCGAGCCGCTCGCGCGCGCACTGCGCCGCGAGGGCTATCAGGTGGAGGTGAGCCCCGACGGCCCGCAGGCCCTGGAAAGGGCTTTGTCGGGGGGCATCGACCTGATCGTTTTGGATTTGGGCCTTCCGGAGATGGACGGCCTGGAAGTCGCCCGCCGGATTCGCGCGGAAGGGCACGGCACGCCCGTGCTCATTCTCACCGCGCGAGTCGATGAGGTGGACACGGTAGTCGGGCTGGACGCCGGAGCCGACGATTACGTCACCAAGCCGTTCCGGCTCGCCGAGCTGCTGGCACGGGTGCGGGCGCTGCTGCGCCGCGGCACCTCCGAGACGCCGGTGGTGCAAGGCGTGCGGATCGACGCCGACTCCCGCCGCGCCTGGATGGGCGACAAGGAGCTGCATCTGACCACCAAGGAGTTCGACCTGCTGCGGGTGCTGGTCAGGGACGCCGGCAAGGTGGTCACCCGCGAGCAGATCATGCGCGAGGTGTGGGACACCAACTGGTGGGGTTCCACCAAGACCCTCGACATGCACATCTCGTGGCTGCGCCGCAAACTGGGTGACGACGCCGCCAAGCCGCGGTACATCACGACGGTCCGGGGGGTCGGGTTCCGGTTCGAGCGCGAGTAGGCGATGCGCCGACGACTACTGTCCTCCACCCTGGTCGTCGCGGTCATCGCGGTACTCCTGCTGGGCGTGCCGCTCGGCGTCGTGGTGAGCCGGTTGATCGTGGACGAGGCCGGACAGGAGCTCCAGTCCGACGCGCGGCGGCTGCTGGGCGAGGTCGAGTACGCCCGCATCCAGGACGAACCCATCGACGCCGAGCAGGTCGCGCGCAACTACCCTGACCGCTACATCCAGGTGTACGAGGGCGGCAACCCCCCGAGGGCCACGATCGTCGGGACCGAGCCGCCCGCGGGCAGCAAGATGACCGCCGACGCCCACTCGGAGAGCGGGGTGTGGGTGCAGGTCAGCCGTGACCGCGGCCAGGTCGAACAGGACGTCCGGGCGCGGCTGCTGCTGATCGTGGCGCTCGCGGTGGCGGCGCTGGCCGTCGCGGTGGGGCTGGCGATCGTGCAGTCCCGCCGGCTCACGCTGCCGCTGCGCGACCTCGCCATGATCGCCGAGAAGCTGGGCTCGGGCGACGCGCGCCCGAGCAAGCACCGTTACGGCATCCAGGAACTCGACCGGGTCGCCCAGGTGCTCGACCGCAGCGCCACGCGCATCTCCGACCTGCTGAGCCGGGAGCGGGAGTTCGCCACCGAGGCGTCCCACCAGCTCCGCACCCCGCTCACCGGCCTCACCATGCGGCTGGAGGAGATCGTCGCCGCCGCGGACGAGCCCGAGGTGGTACGCGAGGAGGGCGAGGCGGCCATCGTGCAGGCCGAACGGCTGACCGCCGTGATCAACGAACTGCTCACCGCGGCCCGCAGGCAGCGGCACTCCCAGGCCGCGCCGATCGCCATCGACCCGATCCTGGTCCAGCAGGTCACCGAGTGGGAGCCGGCGTTTCGCAGGTCCGGCAGGAAGCTCATGCTGGACGGCGACCGCGGCCTGCGGGCGATGGCCACCCCGGGCGCGCTCGGCCAGGTGGTGGCCTCGCTGCTGGAGAACTCCCTGGAGCACGGCGGCGGCCCCGTCATCGTCACCACCAGCAGCACCGAGAAGTCGATCGTGATCGAGGTGGGCGACCAGGGGCCGGGGATCGCCGACGACCTGGCCTCGCGGGTGTTCGAGCGGCACGTGAGCGGCGGCGGGGGCACCGGGCTCGGGCTCACCCTGGCCCGCGCCCTGGCGGCGGCGGACGGCGGGCGGCTGGAACTGCTGCGGCCACGTCCGGCGGTGTTCGGGGTGTTCCTGCTGCCGGTGGGCCAGGAGGAGGAGCTGGGGGAGGCGGCGGAGCCGGGCGAGAACGGCGACGGCCGCAACCGCGCGGTGAGCGGGCCCGCGTGAACCCGCGCGACGTCAGCGGGCCTCGGTGTACTCGGGCTTGGTCTCGGCCGACTCCAGGAAGACCCACTTCTTGTAGGACCAGAACCGGAACAGCGTGCCCAGGGCGGTGCCGATGATCAGCGCGATGTTGTAGCTCAGTATGTCTTCCAGGCCGAGCGTGTAGGTCACGAAGCCGATCACCAGCATCGAGATCAGCAGGCCGACCCCGTTGAGGGCGAAGAACAGCACGTACTCGCGGGCCAGCCCGCTCTGCTGGCGGTCCCGCCAGGTCCAGAAGCGGTTGCCGAGGTAGGCGAAGGTGGCGGCCAGGACGGTGGGGATGGCCTTGGAGACCAGCGGGCCGAGGTCCAGACCGAAACGCAGCAGGTTGGAGCCGCCGTAGTCGATGACGAACGCGATGGCGCCGATCGTGCCGAACTTGGCCAGCTCATGCACCAGGGCCGCGATGCGCTGGTAGACGCGAGTGAGAAGCTGCACGGCTTCGGTACGGTCCTTTCGGTTCGCCGCCCGGGAACCGGCCGGCTGGTCTCTGTTCATCAGGCTACCGGGGGAGTGGTCGCCTGTGTACGCCTGTTACTGGAAGGCACCACGGTTGCACCGTTCTGCCAGGATGGAAATATCAGGCTTTGACTGATCTTTCACAGTGAATGCGGATAATCTTCGCATCTGCGCACGTTATGGGGCGACCGCCGGAGGGTCTGGCTAGCATCCGAGGGGTGATGGCAATCCGGCGGAAATCCGCCCTCACTGTGGCCGATGCCCGCGTTGAGCTGGGCGGCAACCTGGTTCTCGACGGCGTCGACCTGAGCGCCGCGACCGGCGAGGCGGTCGCGATCATGGGGGACAACGGGGTGGGGAAGTCCACGCTGTTGCGCGGTCTGGCGGGCCTGCAGCGGCTCGACTCCGGCGAGATCGACGTACTAGGCGGCGGCCCGCCCCGCGACGACGCGGCCTTCTGGGGCGATGTGGTGCTGGTGGCCGACGAGCCCGGCTGGTACCCCGGCCTGACCGTCGAGGAGCACCTGGGCCTGGTACAGGCCGTGTACGGCGAGACGCGCATGACCGCCGCCGACGCCCTGGCGACCTTCGACCTGCGGGCGCGCGCCGACGTGGCCCCGCTGAACCTCTCCACGGGCCAGCGGCAGCGGTTGTCGCTGGCCATGGCCCTGCTGCGGCCGAGCCGCCTGCTGCTGCTCGACGAGCCGGAACGCGGGCTCGACGCCGGTTTCCGGCCCCGGCTGGGGGAGATCCTGCGCGGGTACACGGCGGCGGGCGGCACGGTGGTGATGGCCACCCACGACCAGGGCCTCGCCGAGTCCGCCGGCGCCCGCCTGGTACGGCTGTCCGAGGGCCGGGCGGTCGCCCGATGAACGCTGACCGGACCGTGCTCGCCGTACGCGCGTACGTCAGGTCGCGGCGGCAGGACCACCCGCGGCCCCGGAGCTGGAGCGACCGCTACGCGGCGGTGTTCGGGCTGGCCATGGCGGCCGTGCTGCTGGCGCACCCGCTCTCGCTGGCGCTGGGCGCGGTCGCCCGGCAGGCCGACCCCGCGCGGATCGTGCCCGGCCTGATCCTGGTCGTGCTGGCCCTGGGCGCCTTCCTCGCCGCGGCCCGCGCCCTGGGCCCGGTCGCGGTGTCCGCGGCCGACGCCGCCTGGCTGGTGCTCTCGCCGCTGCCCCGCCGCGCGGTGCTGAGCCGGTCCGCGGGCATCCTGCTGGCGGTCGCGCTGGCCGCCGGGGTCGCGATCGGGTTCGGGCTGCTGGCCGTACTGGGGCCGGAGAGCGGGCTCGCGGCCGCCGTACTGACCTCCGCGGTGCTCGGCATGTCCGCCTCGGCGGGCGGGATGGCGCTGAGCGTACTCGCGCAGGCCGACCCCGGCTGGGACCGGGCGTGGCCCGCGGCGGTCCTCACACTCGTCGTGCTGGTCGTGCTGGCCGCCGTGTTCGTCCCGGTACCGGGCAGTGCCGCCGCCGTGGTCGCCGCGGCCCTGCTCGCCCGGCGTGCCTGGGCCGCCCTGACCCGTCTGCCCGCCGCCTCCGTACTGGCCGCCTCCACCAGGGCCGGGCACCTGGCCGCGGGCACGGCCGGACTCGACCCGTCCACCCTCACCTGGATCGCCGAGGACAACCACTGGCGTTCCCGCGTCCTCCGCTCCCGCCCCTGGCCCGCTCTGCTGACCACGGCCCGGCGTGGGTTCCGCACGTCGTTGGCGCCGGCCTGGTACGACTGGCGCAGGTTCGCCCGCCGCCCCTTGCGGGCCGTGGCGCTGGCCGCGTCCGCCGCGCTGCCCGCCCTGGCCGCGCCCGACCAGGGCGGCCTCACCGCGGTCCTGCTGTTCGGCGGCGCGATGACCGCCGCCGTGGCCGGTACGGCCGGCATGCGCCGGGACGCCAGCGACCCCTCCCTGTCCCGCCTGCTCGGCCTCGCCCCCCGTCCCACCCGGGCGGCCAGAAGCCTGCTCCCGGCCCTGCTGAGCTGCGCCTGGCTGGCCCTCGCCCTGGTGTTCCTCGGACTGCCCGGCCTGCTGCCGTTCGCCCCGCTCGCCGCCCCCGCCATCGCCGCGGGCGCGCTGCGGATGGCCGCGCGGCGGCCGATCGACCACTCGATGCCGGCCTTCGAGACCCCCGGCGGCGCGATCCCGCTGGGCCCCATGATCTGGGCGCTGACCGGCATCGACATCGCCGTCATCGGCAGCCTGCCGTTCCTGACCGCCCTTACCGGGCCGTCGGCGCTCGCGGCCACGCTCGCCGCGCAGGCCGTGACCGGGGCCGGGGTGCTCGCCGCCTGGGTGTGGTGGGCCGCTCGGTGACCACCGGTAAGCTGAGCCGACGTGAGCAGCCACGATATGCCTGATGCCGGTATGCCGGTGGTCGGAATGGTGGGCGCCGGGCAACTCGCCCGGATGACCCAGCAGGCCGCCATCGGCCTGGGCGTCGATCTGCGCGTGCTGGCCGGTGGCACCGGCGAGAGCGCGGCCCGCGTCATCTCCGACGTCCGCGTCGGCGACTACCGAGACCTCGACGACCTGCGCGACTTCGCCAAGGGGTGCGCGGTGGTCACGTTCGACCACGAGCACGTGCCGACCGGCCACATCGCGGCCCTGGCCGCCGACGGGATCGCCGTACGCCCGGGCGCCGAGGCCCTGGTCCACGCCCAGGACAAGGCCGTCATGCGCGAACGCCTGACCGCCGTGGGCGCGCCCTGCCCGCCGTGGCGGCGGGTGGCCACAGAGGCGGAGGTCAGGGAGTTCGGCGACGAGCACGGCTGGCCGGTGGTGCTCAAGGCGATACGCGGCGGCTACGACGGCCGGGGCGTGTGGATCTGCGACGATCCCGCCGAGGCGGCCGAGGTCCTGGGCGGCGGGGTGGCCCTGATGGCCGAGGCGTACGTGCCGTTCGAGCGTGAGCTGGCCGTACTGGTCGCGCGCTCCCCGCACGGGCAGGGCGTCAGCTACCCGGTGGTGGAGACCGTGCAGCGCGACGGCATCTGCGTCGAGGTGCTCGCTCCCGCCCCCGGCCTGGACCCCGAGCACGCCGCCGAGGCGCAGCGGGTCGGCCTGAAGATCGCCAACGAGCTGGGCGTGACCGGGCTGCTCGCGGTGGAGATGTTCCAGACCAAGACCGGCATGCTGGTCAACGAGCTGGCGATGCGCCCGCACAACAGCGGCCACTGGACGATCGAGGGCGCCCGCACCTCGCAGTTCGAGCAGCACCTGCGGGCCGTGCTGGACCTCCCGCTCGGCTCGCCGTCCATGACCGCGCCCGTGGTGGTCATGGCCAACGTCCTGGGCGGCGACGACCCCGACCTGTTCGCCCGCTACGAGCACGTCATGGCCCACGACCCCGGGGTGAAGGTGCACTTCTACGGCAAGGAGGTACGCCCCGGGCGCAAGATCGGCCACGTCACGGCGCTCGGCGACGACCTCGCCTCCGTACGCGAGCGCGCCCGCCACGCGGCGGTCTACCTCTCCGAAGGGATCTACACGTGACGCCGGTCGTCGGGATCGTGATGGGCAGTGACTCCGACTGGCCGGTGATGCGGGCGGCCGGGGAGGCGCTGGAGGAGTTCGGCGTGCCGTACGAGGCCGATGTCGTCTCGGCGCACCGCATGCCGCACGAGATGATCGCGTACGGCGAGCGCGCGGCCGGCCGCGGCCTGTCGGTCATCATCGCGGGCGCGGGCGGCGCGGCGCACCTGCCCGGCATGCTCGCCTCGGTGACGCCGCTGCCGGTGATCGGCGTGCCGGTCCCCCTGAAGTACCTCGACGGGATGGACTCCCTGCTGTCGATCGTGCAGATGCCGGCCGGGGTGCCGGTGGCCACAGTGGCGGTGGGCGGGGCGCGCAACGCGGGCCTGCTGGCCGTGCGCATCCTGGCGGCGGGCGACCACGCGCTGCGCGAGCGCATGGTCGCCTTCCAGGACGACCTGCGGGCCCAGGCCCACGCCAAGGGCGAACGGCTCCGGGAGTCTCAGGGGCGGCCCAGCGCCCGGTAGTGCCAGGCGGCGGCCCGCCAGGTCTCGGCGTCGAGCGCGTTGCGCCCGTCCACGATCTTGCGGGTCGCCACCACCTGGCCCAGCTCCTCAGGGTCCAGGTCGATGAACTCCTGCCACTCGGTCAGCAGCAGCACCACGTGCGCGCCGCGCGCCGCCGCGAGGGCCGACTCGCCGTACGTCAGCTCGGGGTGGGCCATGCGCGCGTTGTCCAGGGCCACCGGGTCGTAGACCGTCACCCGCCCGCCCTGGTGGCCGATCGTCACCGCCACGTCCAGCGCGGGCGAGTCGCGGATGTCGTCGGAGTTGGGTTTGAACGCCGCGCCGAGCACCGCCACCGTGCAGCCGTGGAAGGACCCGCCGACCAGCTCGCGGGCCAGGTCCACCATCCGGGCGCGGCGCCGCATGTTGATCGCGTCCACCTCGCGCAGGAACGTCAGCGCCTGGTCGGCCCCCAGCTCACCGGCCCGCGCCATGAAGGCCCTGATGTCCTTGGGCAGGCAGCCGCCGCCGAAGCCGAGCCCCGGGTTGAGGAACTTGCCGCCGATCCGCTCGTCGAAGGACAGCGCCAGCGAGAGCTGCTTGACGTCGGCGTGGGAGGACTCGCAGACCTCCGCCATCGCGTTTATGAAGGAGATCTTGGTGGCCAGGAACGCGTTGGCCGCGTTCTTGACCAGCTCCGACGTCGGGTAGTCGGTGACCACGACGGGCACGTCCTCGCCGAGCGGCGCGTAGATGTCCCGCAGGATCTTCTCGGCGCGCTCGCTGGCCACGCCGAGCACGATCCGGTTGGGGTGCAGGGTGTCCTGGACGGCGAAGCCCTCGCGCAGGAACTCCGGATTCCAGGCCAGCTCGGCGTTGGTTCCGGAGGGCGCCAGGCGTACCAGCTTGTCGGCCAGCCGCTGCGCGGTGCCCACCGGCACCGTGGACTTGCCCACCACCAGGCACTCGCGGGTCAGGTGCGGTGCCAGTGACTCGACCACGGCGTCCAGGTAGGAGACGTCCGCGGCGTTCTCGCCGCGCTTCTGCGGCGTCCCCACGCACACGAAGTGGACATCGCCGAACTCGGCCACCTCCTCGTAGGAGGTGGTGAAGCGCAGCCGTCCGTTGGCGAGGTTGCGTACCAGCACCTCGCGCAGCCCCGGTTCGTGGATCGGGAGGTCACCGGCGCGCAATCGTTCGATCTTGGCGGCGTCGACGTCGAGGCCGAGCACCTCGAAGCCCAGCTCGGCCATGCACGCGGCATGCGTCGCGCCGAGATAGCCGGTTCCCAGCACCGTGAGGCGATACGCCACGTCTGCGCTCCTCTCGACAGCGCCAATGATGTATGGACCAATCATCCTGGTCGGGTTGCCGAGGCATGCTATCGGCCCCTCGCGTTCCATGTTCCGCACCGGGTGAAAACCACGTGCCTCTCGCTTCAGCGGAACCCTTGCCCGCTGGGTGCGCCATGGAAGCGTTTTGTTGGACGTCCTAGTATCTGTCCATGAGCTTCCCTCTCTATGCGCCCGCTGAGGAGCACGACATGCTCCGTCAGGCCGTCCGGGCTCTCGCCGAAGAGAAGATCGCCCCGCGTGCGGCGCAGGCCGACGAGGCGGAGGAGTTCCCGTGGGAGGTCTACAAAGACCTCGTCGCGGCCGATTTCCACGCCGTGCACGTCCCGGAGCAGTACGGCGGCGCCGGAGCCGACGCGCTCGCCACGGTCATCGTCATCGAGGAGGTCGCCCGTGCCTGCGCCTCCTCCTCACTCATCCCCGCCGTCAACAAGCTCGGCACCGTGCCCCTGCTGCTGTCGGCCTCGGAGGAGCTCAAACAGCGCTACCTGCCCTCGGTCGCCCGCGGCGACGCGATGTTCTCCTACGCCCTGTCCGAGCCCGAGGCGGGCTCCGACGCCGCGGCCATGAAGACCCGCGCCGTACGCGACGGCGACCACTACGTCCTCAACGGCACCAAGATGTGGATCACCAACGCCGGTGTGTCCGAGTACTACACCCTCATGGCCGTCACCGACCCCTCGGCCGGCCCCCGCGGCATCTCCGCCTTCGTGGTGGAGAAGGACGACGAGGGCGTCAGCTTCGGCGCCAAGGAGAAGAAACTCGGCATCAAGGCGTCCCCCACCCGCCAGGTCATCCTCGAAGACGTCCGCATCCCGGCCTCCCGCATGATCGGCGACCCCGGCACCGGCTTCCGCACCGCCCTGGCCACCCTCGACCACACCCGCATCACCATCGCCGCCCAGGCCCTCGGCATCGCCCAGGGCGCCCTCGACTACGCCATCGGCTACGTCAAGGAACGCAAGCAGTTCGGCAAGCCGATCGCCGACTTCCAGGGCGTGCAGTTCATGCTCGCCGACATGGCCATGAAGCTCGAAGCCGCCCGCCAGCTCACCTACGCCGCCGCCGCCAAATCCGAGGCCGCCACCCAGGGCGCCTCCCCCAAGGACCTCACCTTCTTCTCCAGCGCCGCCAAATGCGCCGCCTCCGACGCCGCCATGGAAATCACCACCGACGCCGTCCAACTCCTCGGCGGCTACGGCTACACCCGCGACTACCCGGTCGAACGCATGATGCGCGACGCCAAGATCACCCAGATCTACGAGGGCACCAACCAGATCCAGCGCATGGTCATGGCCCGCCAACTCCTCAAATAGGCCCTGACCTGCTCAGGCCTGATCTCCCCTCAAGACCAGGGGCGGGTGGGTGCCCGCCCCTTTCGTCGGGTCGTGGTGGGGTCGTGCCGTCAGAAGCCGGCGGTGATCTGGGTGAACGGCCATCCGCCCGGCTCGCGGTTGACCGCCCAGAAGGTGAGCCGGGTCAGGCCCTTGACCATGGCCCAGTTACGGATCTCGGTCCACAGGGCCGGGGTCGTGTTCTCCCCTATGTTGGACCTGTTGTTCATGCCCGCGATGCCCATGTGGGCGTAGGCCTGGGCGTCGCTCCAGCCGAACACGCTCTTCAGCGTGCTCTTGAGCCCTTCGGAGGCGTTGACGGTCTCCTGGTAGACGTCGTAGGCGCCGAAGTCGAACGCCCTGATCGTGTAGACGTCGATCGGCACGCTCAGGGTCTTGGCCTGATTGACCAGGCGAACGCCCGCGGGGGTCAAGCCGGTCTTGAGCGCTGGGAGGGTGACGGAGATCTTGACGTTCGGGAAGTTCTGCTTGACGATCTTGAGGCCGTTGAGGATGCGGTCCTGGACGACGATGTCCTCCAACTCGTCGGGCTCCAGGTAGAAGTCGACCGCGGTCGGGCCGAAGGCGGAGATGACGTACTGGACCACGTTGGCGAAGGCCGGCGGGCTTGAGCAGGTGCGGCCGAGCTTGCTGCCGGTCGGGCCGCCGAAGGAGATCTCCACGCTGCCGCCCCTGGACCTGATCATGCCGATCGCGCTGGCGTCGGGGCCGCCGTTCAGCGGGCGCACGCCGTCCCACTGCGGGTTACAGGCGCTGCCGGCCGCCTGAACGAAGGCCATCGTGAAGGACTTGACGCCGGTGGCGCCCATCACCGTGGCCGGTGAGGGTCCCGCGGCCGCCGACAGGTACGGGGCGCCGGGCAGCCTGTCCGGGTTGGGGCTGGGGCCAGAGCAGCCGGTCGTGGTGGCGTTCACGTCACGGCCCGCCGACTCCCCGGTCACGTTGTACGCCTTGATCGTGTACTTGTGGGTCTGGCACTTGCCGACGCCGGAGATGTCGGCAGTGGTGGAGATGACCTGCGCGCGCTGCGTGGTGCCCTCATAGACCCGGTACCCGGTCACGGTGCCGCCGCCGGTGCCCCACCTCAGCGTGACATTGGTGTCGCCCGCGGTCGCCACGGCGGTGGCGGGCTGGCTGGGCGCCGGTGCCTCGGTGGTGGCGGCGACGTAGGAGGCGTCCGAGCGGTTGCCCGAGGTGTCGCGGGCGCGCAGCATGTAGGTGTAGGCGGTCGAGGGGGCCAGGCCGGTGTCGGTATAGGTGGTGCCCGGCACGGTGGTCACCAGTGTGTCATTGCGGTAGACCTCGTATCCGGCGAGGCGGACGTTGTCGGTGGAGGCGTTCCAGGCCAGCGCGACGCTGCTGGAGGTCGTGCGGGTGACGCGCAGGTTCGCCGGGAACGAGGGCGCGACGTCGTCGCTGACGGTGACGCGCTGCCACAGCGTCAGTTCGCGGTCGGGCTCTTTGCCGGGGGCGGAGGTGTGGTTCAGCAGGCACTGATAGGGGACGCCGTCGTGGGTGACGACCGTACCGGCGGTGTAGGCGGTCGAGGGTGCCCACACGGGGACGGCCCTCCACAGCGGAGGCGTGTTGGGGGGCTCCCAGCCGGGAATGGCCGTGTGGTTCTGTAGGCACTGGTAGAGGACACCGTTGTAGATGACGATCGTGCCGGCGGTGTAGGCGGTCGAGGGCTCCCAGGGCACCCGGGTGCAGGCGATCGTGGTGGCGCTCACGTTACCGGCCGCGGACTCCCCGTATTCGTTGTACGCCTTGATCGTGTAGCTGTGGGTCTCGCACTTGCCGAGGCCGGAGAAGGTGACGGTGGTGGCGGCGCCCTGCGCGCGCTGCGTGCTGCCCTCATAGACCCGGTATCCGGTGACGATGCCGCTTGCGGCGTCCCAGGCCAGCGAGACGCTGCCGGTGGTGACGCCGGTGACGCGCGGGTTCGCCGGTGCCGAGGGCAGCAGACTCTCCCACAGCATCGGGACGTTGGGGGGCTCCCAGCCGGGAAGGGAGGTGTGGTCCTGCTTGCACCGGTATGGGACGCCGTTGTAAGTGACGATCGTGCCGGCGGTGTAGGCGGTCCATGGCGCCCAGTCGACGGCGGCGGCTTGGACGCCCACCTGCTGTGCCGCGTGGGCCTCGGCCGGCACCGGAAGGCCGAGGCCCGTCACTAAGACGGTCAGTAAAGCGAGGATGAGGACGCGGGATCTCACGTGACACTCCCTGGGGGGTGGAGGGTGGAGTGTGCCGATGACCTGCCCGCGCGGTCGCCTCCCCCGCGCGCGGGCGGGACGGCCACGGGCCAGGCCGTGTGCACCACCGGGCCACCCTGCCGAGGCCGGGATCGTGCTCGGCATCGCGTGACCCGCCGGTCGAACGGCAAGGCCGCCTCAAGGTGGGTATGCGCGGCGGAGCGGCCTCACAGAGAGCGAAGGAGTGAAGTTTACCGTTAGGAAACTTTCCTAATATTTTTCGCATTGTAACCACCTCTACCAGGCGCTACAAGGGCCCAACGCGACTCACAGCGCGGCGAGCGCGGCCGAAAAGCAGCGGTCCAACACGACGACGGTCAGCGGAAGAACGTGTCCGAATCCGAGTACGGCGGACGGCCGTTCGGTCCAACCCCGCCCGCAGCCTCCTCATCCTCCTTCCACCTCGCCCGCCGACACGCGATAGGGCCCGGTCGGAATTTCACGGACGGTCGTGTCGGCCGCCCGGGGAAGCCATCTCCGCATGTAAGGGACGTCGTAAACAGGTGGCCGGCCGTTCATCAGCTCCGCCAGGTTCTCGTCAGTGAGGGCAAGCTCGCAGGCGTTGCCCGCTTGCTGCGGATCCCACCCGTGGTCGAGCGCCATGCGTATGGTCGCCGTCACGAGCGCCGGCCGTATGGCCATCGTCCGTTCTCCCGACCATGCGTCCGGGCGTGAGCAGGGGAGCGACACCAGAAGGACGCGACCCGACGCGCCGGCCAGTTCCACTGCGAACGTCATCGGGCCCCAGCCGTTCCCCTGGCAATACGTGGGCTTACGGCGGACGCGCCAGCGGAACACTGTGCCATCGACGGTGATGAGCCGCGCAGCCTTCTTCGGAATCGCCATGAGAGACCTCCTGCTCTGTAAGGCGTTGAGATGTGGAGACCCGGCGCTTTCCGCGGGTGTGCCGGGTCCGCAGATGCGCCCCTGTTCTGTGATCTTTACACGGCGGCTCAGGGGTGCCAGCATCACGCGGCATGGATGTCGATGGGTTCTGGGATCTGATCGAGCGTTCCGGACGTGAGACCGACACCCGGGACACGCGTGTCGCATGGTTGGTGGACGAGCTTTCTCGCCGCCCGGTGCAACAGATCATCGACTATGAGATCTGGTGGACGAAGGCTCAGAACCGCGCCTGCACGGTCGATCTGTTCGCGGCTTACCGGTTCGTATTCTGTTCGGGGTCGTTGGATGGCTTCGAGTATTTCGTGAACTGGCTCATCAGTCTCGGCCGCGAGGCGTTCGAGGCGGTCTCCGACTGCCCTGATCGGCTGATCGAGCTGCCTCAGGTGCACCACGTCCTGGAGTTGCGGCGTTCGTACGTCAGGTCCGCCGAGATCCGGCCGCAGGATTCGGAGCGGCTGTGGGAAGAGTCGCCTGAGTTCGAGTTGCTGGCCGGTGTGGCGTACCACGCCTACGAACAGGTGACCGGGAAGAATCCGGACGAACTCGGCGAAGCCGCGTACGCCCGGGGCGCTTCGAGTGGCTTTCCTCTGGTCCCCGCGATCGGCGCCGTTCCCCATGGGGAGCAGTGGGACTTCGACGATGAACAGGAATTGGCTCGCAGGCTTCCGCGGATAGCCCGCCATCGGCGGGATCAACGATGACCCTTCGGGGTGGGATACCGACATTTCGGAAGACCTGTGAACAGTGTGTCATTGGGTGGTTATCCTGCGGGCATGACGGGCGATGTGGGTGTGGGGCGTGAGGGTCGGCGGGGGTTGGGTCGGCTGGTTTCGGTGGATTTGCGGGATGTGTGGCGGCATGAGGCGTTGGATTTCACGCCCTGGTTGCTGGAGAGTGCCGATGTCCTTGGTGAGGAACTGGGGATGGATCTCGTGCTGGAGGCCGCCGAGCATCGGGTCGGGGGGTTTCAGCTCGATCTGATCGGCGTGAATGCGCAGACCAATGAGCGGGTCATCATCGAGAACCAGCTGACGTCCACCGATCACACTCACCTGGGGCAGCTCCTCACGTACGCGGGCGGGACCGCGGCCAAGAACGTGATCTGGGTGGCCACGGAGTTCCGGGACGAGCATCGGGCGGCTCTGGAGTGGCTGAACGCCGTGACCGACGAGAACACCCGGTTCTTCGGGGTGGAGATCCGCCTGGTCAGGGTGGGGGAGTCGGTGCCGGCGCCGTTGTTCCGGGTCGTGGTGCAGCCCAATGACTGGCGTAAGCGGGTCAAGCAGGCGAGTCCGCCCGCGGTGGCCGGGCGGAATCTCGCGTACCAGCAGTTCTGGGAGCGGTTCATTGAGCGGGCGCGGTCGCAGCGGCCTGGGTGGACCAAGGTCCGCAAGCCTCCCGCCCAGAACTGGCTCGACTTACCCGCCGGGGTGAGCGGGATCTACTATGGCGTCTCCTTCTCCTGGAAGAAGTTACGCAGCGAGCTGTATCTCGGTGGCGAGGCCGGGTCCAATGATCGGGTGCTCGCCGTCCTGCGAGCCGACCGGGAGGCGCTTGAAGCCGCTTACGGCAGTCCGCTCGACTTTGAGCCGCTACCTGGCAAGATCGCGTGCCGGATAGCCGTGTACCGGCCCGGCAGTATCGAAGACACCGATGCCTGGGACGCCTACCTCGACTGGTTCGTCGATTCCCAGACCCGCCTGCGCAAGGCCATCGACGCCATCGGCGGCATACCCGCCCTCTACCAGCGCGCCACCGGCGGTACGTGACGTTCGGCCGGTGAGGCCGATCAGATGGTCGGGCCGGGGCGGCCGGACTGGGTGTTGTTGGACGCCCTGGCGTTCCTAGGGGGCGTCGTCCCAGGAATGACATCGATGTTCAGGTGCTGTTTTATGAGGTGCTTGAGTTCTGCGCCGTTGATCAGAGTGATCCTATTCCGCTGGGCGAACTGCTCACTGGCGCGGCCGAACCATGATGTCGTGACAAGGACGCCGGTGGTCGCGTTGTGGTCCGCCATGACGCCGGTGAGCGCGTGAACCGCCTCCAATCCGACCAGTCCCGACCATCGCTTGGCCTGGATGAGGCAGACACCGCCGAAGAAGAGGTTCTTGCTGGTCGCCACAGCGTCCACGCCCCCGTCCTTGGAGGGGATGGTCGTCCATGCCTCCGCGCCCATTGCCACGAACAGCTCCCTGACCAGGTGCTCGAACTCCGTGGGCGAGAGCTGGAGCAGGTCGCGGCGCGAATCAAGCCCCGCGACGACATCCATGTCGGTGGAGAACCGGAACCTCTTGAGGTCGAAGGTGATGAACGGCTCGATGGCCTCAAGGTCGTAGGGATTGGGGGAGACGAGGGCGTTCAGTCGCTTCAGGCAGGCGATCGGGTTGACCTCGGACAAAACTAGCTCTTCGAAGTCGGCTCGCTCGGCCTCGGCGCTCACCAAGTGAGGTCGTACCCTCTTGCCGGTCGCCTGGTCGATCGTCTTGAGACGCCCGTTGAAGACCACGGCCTCAACGATCGCGCCTGGAGTCGAGGCGAAGATCTCATGGAGAGTGCGCAGCGCCACGCACGCGAGCAGCGTGGCGTACCGCTTCTTTATCTCGGTTTCGGCGCGGGGCACGGGCTCTATCGCGTCGCGCGTCTTGACGTACTTGTACGCACGGACATTGGGAATGACGCTCTGTGGCGGGAGCTCGATCTCGATCACGAGATCGCGGTTCTCCGGACGGTACGCCACTTGAAAAATGCGGGGGAACCCGCTCGGATACACAGATCTTTCCAAGACCTGGCCGGCGACCCATTCCACGGCCTCTGGCACGCCCGTTTCGAAGTCGGCCCGCAGGCGGCTCAATCGGGCGTTCTGGGCTGCCGCCTGCGCGTTGGCGGCTGCCACTTGGTGATCATAGGTCGTGCGGGCGGTGGTGAGGTCGAGCAGTCGCTGATGCTCCCTCGCCTGGTGCTCGGCGATCGCGCTGTCGAAGCGGTCGTGGGCCTCCTGGAGTTCGCGCTCGTAACGCGATCTCCCTCCGAATACCCGGCCCAATGCCGAGGGGGGCGATGGTGCGAAGGATTCCCACTGCGGGGCCGATTCGGCGACGGCGAGGCGGCCTGGGGCAAAGGGCGGTACCGAGGCGACGACTCGTGACCGGCCGAAGGTGAACGGAGGTGCGCTAAGGGCGGCCACCAAGACCTGGTCCAGCTCCGCGACACGCCTCTCAAGTTCCGCGCTCTTCTTCTCGGCCGTCGCCTGCTGCCGTTCCAGATGCCGCTTCTGGCGCTCGCGCTCCCGCTCTTTGGCCAGTCTCTCGGCCTCGCGCCGCTGCCTTTCGGCTTCTCTGCGCAACGCCGCTTGCTGCCGCTCCCACGCGCTACGTCCACCCGCCAACGTGATCGACCCTCCGTCTGACGATTGCACAATCGTAGATCAACTGTGCGTGCTCGGTCACCTGACGTTAAGGAGCGGGTTGGGCGGGGGACGGGAATCAGGCGGCTTGGACAGCTCGCCGTGATCAGGGTCAGGGGGAGAGGTGGACGCCGGTGGCGCGCTCGGCCAGGGCGCGAGGTTGGGGCTACGGGGTGTTTGGTGCCCTCGGGCCTGATATTAGGCCCGAGGATGTTGACATCCTGGTGAAGATGGTCGGATCGCCGCCTTCGCGGAATTTGTAGCTGTGCAGGCGGGCGGTCCCCGTGGACGGCTCGTCGGCTTTGAGGGAGGCGATTTCGGACCAGTCGTGGTCGATCAGCGCCGTCCCGCCACGCCCGGCCGAACGTCGCCCAGGGGGACGGGGACCCTTGGTGGAGCCATGTGCAGGTCGCCGGTGTGGGGAAAAGGACGCGATCGCGCATCAACAGTGGAGAAACCGAAACGTCTGTGGGGCGTCCGGACGATACTCTCAGCGTGCTGGACCAGCGAAACCATCAGGGCAAGTTCGCCGAAGACTATGTCAGGGCACTGGCCTCGGCGGCCGGGCTCATCGTCTACAAAGACGATATCGACCACGATGGGATCGATTTCGGGTTCCGCTATCCGGGCAGAGCCGGGCATATCGCCTCTCCCGCGATCGAGGTACAGGTCAAGTCGTGGTCCGTGCCTTCGGGTAAAGGGCCGGATCTGCACTACGACGGGCTGAACGAGTTGCAGTACAACAAGCTCGTAGCCGGGCCGTTCCTCGTGCCGCGTTACCTGTTCGTCGTCGTGGTCCCCGCCGATCGGGAACGGTACGCGCGGGTGGAGACCGAGGGCCTGACGCTCAGCCGGCTCTGTTACTACCGGGGTTTCGAGGGCGAGCGGCCGATCGATGAGCCGAGCGGAAAGCGGCGGCGGGCCGTACGGCTGTCGCTCGGCAATGTCCTCACGGTTCGCGCGCTGCGCGAACTCGTGGGGGCGCCCGCGTGATCACGAACCTGTCGGGCGCCGACATCAACAGCTACCTCGCCGTGACCGGCTGGGTCCGTCAGCCGGAGGAGTGGCGGGGCGCGGCCGTGTGGGTGCGCGAGGGCGACCACGAGGTCTTCGTGCCCGGTACGGACGACTTCGCCGACGGACCTCGGCGGGTCAGGGAGATCCTTGCGCTGCTGGCCCGCCTGGAGGGCCGGTCCCGCGAGGAGATCGCCTCCGACATCGGCGCGCCCATGGCCGACGTCCAGTGGTACCGCTCGCCGATCTTCCCGGCGGACGGCCAGTTGGGGCTCGGGGACGCGGCCGAGGCGTTCAAGAGCGCCCAGACGGCCATCACCGCCGCGGCCCGGGCCGTACTGGCTCCCGGCCGGCCGGTGTTCGCCGGAGCGCCGCCCCGGGAGGTGCGGGAGCTGCTGGCCCGCGTGCGGGTCGGGCCGATCGTGCCGTCCACGGACGTCCTGACGATCCGTGTCCCGTTGGAACGTGACGAAGCGGACGACATCCCACTGGCCCGCCGCACCCTGATCCTGCTCCAGCGCGCGATGGTACTGCTGCGCGACGCTGTGGCTCAGGTACGTGACACCCATGACATGGGCGTCTTCGACGGCATCGTGCGGGACGGAGTGTCGGCCGACCTCTGCGACGCGCTCGCCAAGATGGCCGGGTCCGACCCCGGGAGCCGGATGGAGGCGGGCTTCCGCTGGGCCAGGGCCGTGCCGTCCGAGGTGCCCGCGCGGACGGTGGTGTTCGACCCCGACACGAAGGCCGTGCTGAGCCGCGCCGCGCACCGGTTCCGCCGCCTGCACAGCGAGAGCGCGTCGGTCACCGGCCGCATCGTCATGCTCGGCGATGACGGCGACCGGGACCGGTTCCGGGTCCAGGTACGCGGAGCCCTGGTGACCGGGGCGGATGAGGCGGACAAGCTCATCTGGGTGCGACTGCCCGGCGAGGCGGCGTACGACCTGGCGGTCACGGCACACCGGAGCGGGACCCTCGTACGGGCCGAAGGCACGCTCCACAACGTCAACGGCCGCCGCGAACTGGCGGCCACCCATTTCGACCCCCTGCCGGACGATCGATCCGAGGAGACCACCTGACCATGGACGACATCGAACTCAAGCCCGTGGAGCGGGCCCTGCTCCTCGCCCTGATGACCCTCGGCGGTTCAGCGTCCAATACTGAGCTGAGCGACCATGTCGCCAACACGCTCGTGGGCAAGCCTCGTACGCGAATGAATGAGTTCGGGCTTGTGGAGAGTGAGAAGCGGGGCCAGACGTTCCACCACACGCTCACTGACAAGGGCTGGGCCCGCTGCGCAGCGGAACTTGATGGCAGCGCTCCACCACGACAGGGACCGCTCGGGCGGGTGCTGTACGGGGTGCTCGGCGTGATCAAGGGCTATCTCGATGTCAGGGATACCAGCCTGGCGGAGTTCGTCGTCATCGCTCGCGGGGAAAGCGCCCCGGAGCCCGCCTCGGCCGATTTGACCCAGAGCATCAGAGACGCCTACTGGCGACTGGCCCGCGAACCGCAGGACTGGGTGCTGCTCACCGAGCTCCGGCCGCTCCTCGGCGACGCCCCCCGAGACCAGGTCGATGAGGCGCTGCGGCTGCTGGGGCAGGTCTCTGGGGTCCATTTCACGCCCGAGGCCGATCAGAAGACCCTGAGCGAGGACGACAGGAGGGCGGCCGTGTTCATTGGCGGCGAGAGCAAGCACCTGCTGGCGATCGAGGCACGATGAACGACGCAGAGCGGCGCGCATTGCGTGCCATCAACCAGATCCTCGACTGGGCGGCCACCGCCGAGCACGCCTGGAACCCGCTTCCGTACCACGTCAGCGGCATGCACCCGAGGGCCGAGCCGCTGATCCTCGACGGCATCGAGGAGGCGGCCGAACTCACCACCACCAGCCCCCTCGGAGTGGTGGTCGAGGGAGAGGGCGGCGCGGGCAAGACCCATCTGCTCGGCTGGGTCAGGGGTGAGGTCGCGCGGGTGGGCGGCTACTTCTTCCTGGTGGACTTCAGTGCCGGAGACGACTTCTGGCACCGGACCACGGCGGCGATGGTGGCCGACCTGGGCAAGTCGGCCGATGGCGCGGACGGTCCCGTCCAGGCCATGGTGGCGCTGCGCGCCATCGCCGATCTGGCCGGAGTGGGGGACCGTATCCAGGCCGCGGCCGAGCGTCCGTCAGGGCTCTCCCGAGATGATCTCGATGCCCTGGTGAACGGCCTGCTGGCGAAGGACCGGCAGCTCCTCCACTACAAGGACACCATCCGGGCGCTCGCCCTCTACGCCATCGCCAAGGGCCCCGGCCTCGATGTCGCCTACGATCACCTGAGATCAGCGGAGGAGGCCGAGGACGGCGACCGCCGCGCGTGGGGGATGAGCAGGCTGGTCAAGCCGCCGCACGACATCGCCATCGAGCTGTCGGCGATCTTGGCGCTGACGGGCCCCAGCGTCATCGCGGTGGACCAGATCGACGCGATCCTGCGGCACTCCCGTTCGCAGGACACCGGCACGGAGCCGGGCGGCGGAACGGTTGACGAGATGGCCAGTGGGCTCATGGGGCTGCGCCACGCCACCCGGCGCACGCTCTGCCTGGTGGCCTGCCTGCCCACCTCTTGGAACCGGATCAAGAATCATGCCGTTCGTACGGTACGGGACCGCTTTCGCTCGTCGCTGATCCTCGAATCGATACCGAGTCCCGAGATCGCCAGGGAGCTGGTCGAGCGGCGGTTCGAGGTGGCGTTCGCCAATGCGGGCTACACTCCGCCGCATCCGGTGTGGCCGATCGGGCCCGGCGCGTTCGCCACGGCGACCGGCCTCACCCCGAGAGTGCTGCTCAGAAGGATCGGCGAGCACATCGACGGGTGCCGGGCCGATGGCGTGGTACGTCCGCTGGAACGATTCAGTACCGATGCCCCTGTTGTCATCCCGCCCTCCGTGCGCCACGAACCGGAGCCGGACTTCGGCAGGCTCGACGCTCGTTATAAAAAACTCCGTGACCAGGCCGAGGTGGAGGACGCCTTCGACGCTCAGCACGAGGACGAGGTCGCCCCCGTACTGCTCACCGCCGGTCTCACCGCCTGGATCACCGAGCAGGGAGAGGCCGGTCGCGGGTTCTCCGTCGATCCGCTGCAAGGCCACAAGCCGCCCATCCACGCCCGCCTGCGTCAGGTGCTCGACCCCGATACGGACGAACAACGGCACTGGACGTTCCGGGTGATCGGCGCGCCGCATCACACCGCCGCCCTCAAACGGCTCAAGGACGGCATGGCGGAGTCCGGTATCGGCCCGAAGACCCCGGACCGCTGTTTCATCGTGCTGCGCAATCACGCATGGGCGGACGGTCCCTCCACCCGGAAGCAACTGGACCTCCTGGAGGACTCCGGCGGGCGGTCGATTCCGTTGCGCAGTGATGACCTGCGGGTGTTCGAGGCGTTGCGGTTGATGGAGGCCGACCGTGACCCGGAGTACGACCTGTGGCTGCGGTCCCGGCGTCCCGCCTCCGGCACCGAACTGCTCAGTGACATCCTCAGCGACGTGGCAGCCCAAGTACCACAAGGCCCCACACCGCCCGCGCCTGGACAAGCCCCCATCATCGCGGTGGGCACGCGGCTGGACACCGGGGCCACCCTCGAACTCAAGCTGGGCGTCCTGGCCCGTCACACCGCCGTGTTCGCGGGCTCAGGTTCCGGCAAGACGGTGTTCCTGCGCCGCCTGGTGGAGGAGTGCGCGCTGCACGGTGTGTCCTCGATCGTCCTGGACCCGAACAACGATCTCGCCCGCCTCGGCGACCAGTGGCCCGCCCCGCCCCCCGGATGGGGCCCCGGTGACGAAGAACGAGCGGCCCGGTACTTCGCCGAAACCGAGGTCGTCGTCTGGACCCCCGGGCGCACCCGGGGACGTCCGCTGAGCTTCCAGCCGCTCCCCGACTTCTCCGCCGTGCTCGACGACCGTGACGAACTCGACTCCGTCCTCGCGGTCGCCGTCGAAACGCTCGCTCCCCGCGCGGGCGTCAGCGGTAACAGCGCCAAGGCGCGCAAGGGCGAGGCCGTGCTGCGCCAGGCGCTGGAGCACTTCGCGCGTTCGGGCGGCGGGGACTTCGCCGCGTTCCGCCAGATGCTGTCGGAGCTGCCGTTCGAGGCCAGCCAGATCCACGGGGCCGACCAGATCGCCGCCGAGATGGGGCAGCTCCTAACCGCCGCGACGATCACCGACCCGCTCTTCGCGGGCAGTGGCGAGGCGGCCGACCCCGCGCGGCTGCTCACGCCGTCCGAGGGGAAGCGGGCCCGCGTCTCGGTCATCAGCTTCATTGGCCTCAACGACGACGCCAGGCCGGGATTCGTCAGCCGCCTGCAGATGGCCCTGTTCTCCTGGATCAAGCGCAATCCGGCGCGCGGCCGTCCGCTGGGCGGCCTGTACGTGATGGACGAGGCGCAGGCCCTCGTCCCCGCCGCGCCCAAGACCGAGGCGCTGGCCAGCACCCTGACGCTGGCGTCGCAGGCCCGCAAGTACGGCCTCGGTCTGGTCTTCGCCACGCAGGCCCCGCGCGGGCTGCACAACCAGATCGCCGGGAACTCCACCACGCAGTTCATCGGCAGGATGAACAGCCCCACGCAGATCAGCGTGGTCAAGGAGCTGGCGCAGTCGCGCGGTGGCAAGGCCGATCGGGTCGGGCGGCTGGAGGCCGGGCAGTTCTACGCCGCGAGCGACGGCATCGCCGAGGCGCTGATCCGCGCGCCGCAGTGCCTGAGCCACCATCCCGCCGATCCGCTGGTCGAGCAGGAGATCCTGCGCCGCGCCGCGGGCTGACGCGCGATCGGCCCGGATCCTCGGCGCCGGGCTCGCGTTCCAGCCGGTGGACCTGGTGCCGGCCACGCCGGCAGGCGCCCCCTTCAATAAGGGCCGGCGGCGCGCAGCGCGGCGCGGATCTCGGTGGCGGGGTCGTCGAGGTGATAGATCCGCTCGGAGGGTTCGATGCCGTCCAGGAACTCCTGGTAGCGCACGGCGTAGTGCAGGTGGGCCAGGGGTTCGGCGATGGCCAGGGCCCCGGCCGGGTCGCTGCCGGGGGCGTGGGCCAGCCAGGCGTCGATCCAGGCGCGGGCGGCGGCCGGACGCCGGTCCCGCGGCAGGAACGCCAGCACCCGCAGCCCGTCGAGCACCGGGTCGCCGATGTGGGCGTCGGAGAAGTCGTACACGACGGGCGGGCCGCCGTCGGCGCGCCAGTTGCCCGGGTGGAAGTCGCCGTGGACGACGGTCTCCGGCAGGCCGCAGCGTTCCAGCAGGGTCCAGCGGCCGATCAGCCGGTCGGCGGCGGCCGACTCCTCGCGGGTGAGCCCGGCGGGCGGGGTGGCCTCGCCGAGCCTGGCCAGCAGCGCGCGGACCCGCTCGGCCCGCGACCGCCAGGGCAGCTCGCGCAGCCCGGGCACGGCGGACCCGGCGAGCGCGGCCTGCGCGGCGACCAGGCGGGTCACCGCGCTGGTCAGGACTCCGGCCGGCGCGTTCCAGCCGTCCACGCCGGGCAGGTGCTCCAGCAGGATCCGGCCCTGCCCGGCCGCGATGACGGTGGGCACCAGGCCGGGGTCCACGGCGGCGAAGGCGGCGATGGCCGCGGCCTCGTCGGCGGAGAACGGCGGGACGGCCTTGAGCCAGGCCGTGCCCTGGTCGGTCGGCAGGCGGAACAGCCCCGAGAGGTTCCAGGTGCGGCGCTGCCGGATCGGGCCGGTCACCGTACGCCCTGCGGCGGCCAGCGCGGCGGACGCCCAGCCGTACAGCTCGCGTACGCCCTCCAGCCGCGCCCAGGGTGAACGCAGCTCATGAGGGGCGAACAGCGACGGCCAGGCAGGAGCCGGCGACAGCAGGCCGGGCGCGGGCCGCTCCAGCGCCTCGACGTGGTAGGTGACGTGCCCGTCCCGGCCGCCCTCGCCGCCCTCCACGCCCAGCAGCCGCAGCACCAGCACTTCAACGCCCAGCGCCCGCCGCAGGCACGCGATGACCGGTTCGACCTCCGACCACCACGGCACCTCCACCGCGAACGGCCCGGCGACGCCCAGGAACTCGGCCCCGGAGGTCACCCGGACACTGAACGTCCGTCCGTGCGACTCGTTCGGGGGAACGGCGGGCATGGCGGCGGGCTCCCGTGGGGGCGTACGGCGGGACACTCGTGCAGCGCCCACTTTCCCACGCGACCGCGCGCCGCGTCACCGGCTCAGCCGACCGGGAACCCCAGGGTCACTTCTTGCAGATGTTCTGGGTCGCGGTCTTGGCGGTCGGCGACGAGGTGGGCGCGGCCGTCGGGGTCGTGGGCTGCGCCGGGGGCTGCTCGGCGTTCACCGTGACCTTCTTGGCCCCCGGGTAGTCGCGCCCGACCACCACCTCGATCCTGGCCCCCAGCTCGTCGGCGCGGCGCAGCTCGGCGCCCTTGAGCGCGGCGGCCACCGTGCGGGCGGAGTCGGCGCGGCCCGGGCCGTACCGGATCACCGTCTTCTGGAAGTCGGTGCGCGCGGCGTTGCCCGCCTGGTCGGGCACCCGGAAGCCGACCTTGAGCAGGTCGGCCCGCACCGTCGCGCCCCGGCCTGTGACGCCGGTGCCGTTGAGGACGCGGATCGCGATGCGCTCCGGCGGGATCGTGACGGCCTGCGCGTCCGGCGTGGCCTTGGTCGATGTGGTGGCCGATGTGGTGGCCGATGTGGTGGCCGAGGGCGTGGCCCCCACGGACGCCTTGACGCTCGGCTTCGGCGACGGCTTGGTGAGCTGTTCGTCGGCGGCGATCCGCCGGAACAGGTCGCGGGAGCGCTGTTTGTCCCACAGCACGGCGCTCTCGCCGGTCGAGGTCTCGTAGTCGGGGTCGGCCAGCGGCACCTGGGCGAAGGTCACGTCGTCGGTGGAGACGTCCTTGAGCTGGGTGGCGAGCCCGAGCAGGTCGTCGGACAGGGCGTCGTCCACGGTGAGCGCGCCGAGCGCGGAGTCGATCAGCGCGGAGAGCTTCGTGGGGTCGGTCAGCGTGCCCCGGCTCAGCGCCTGGTTCAGCAGGGCGGAGATGACCTGCTGCTGGCGGTCGATCCGGTCGAGGTCGGAGCGGGCGGTGGCGCGGGTGCGGGCGTAGGCGAGGGCCTTGATGCCGTCCAGCTCGTAGGTGCCGGGGCGGAGGCTGAGTGAGGTCTTGGGGTCGTTGATGGGCACGGGCGTGCAGACCGACACGCCGCCGAGCGCGTCCACCACGTCGATGAACCCGAGCACGTTGACCTCGACGTAGTGGTTGATGGTCAGGCCGGTGACGTTCTGGACGGTCTTCACGGCGAGCTTGGCCCCGCCGAACTGGTAGGCGGAGTTGATCTTGTGCGTGCCCTTGCCGGGGATCGCCGTCCAGGTGTCCCGGGGCAGGCTGACCACGGTGATCTTGCTGTGGTCCTCCGACAGGTGGATCAGCATCATCGTGTCGGTACGCTGCCCGGACTCCCGGCCCAGCTTGAGCAGGTTCTGTTGCCGCCTGGTGAGGTTGTCGCGCTTGTCCACGCCGACGACCAGGATGTTCAGGGCGCCGCGTGCCTCCGAGCCCGCCACGCCCGCGTCGACCTTGCCGATCCGGCCCGCCGCGTAGTTGGGCAGCGCCCAGGATGCGCACGAACCGGCCAGCACGACCATCGACAGGACGCCGCCGGCCAGCAGCTTGCGCCGCCGGGTGCGCGCTCCGCGCGCGGTGCGGCCCCGCGTCCGCGCAGGCGGCAGGCGTACGCCGCCGTAGGCGTCGCCGCCGACGCGCACCCCCGAGTCTTCGCCCACGCCGGGGGCGTCCGGGTCGCGCATCCGCCACCCCCTCCCGAACTCGGCTGGTCGATGGGTTGCCGACCCCACCCGCTCGTACAGTAGCGTGACCTCAGCCATGAAGCAGTTCCCAGACTCGCCCGCGCCGAGCGCGTCATCGACCGGCGCCCACGCGATTCCGCAGCCGCCCGCCACGACCCGGGTCTGGCCTCCCGTCTCCGTCGTCATGCCGGTGCTGAACGAAGAGCGCCACCTCGACGAGGCCGTACGGCAGGTGCTCGCCCAGGCGTACGACGGGCCGATCGAGGTCGTCCTGGCCGTGGGTCCCTCGCACGACCGCACCCAGCAGGTCGCCGACGCGCTCGCCGCGGCCGACCCCCGGGTGGTCGTCGTGGCCAACCCCACCGGCCGCACCCCCAACGCGCTGAACGCCGCCATCGCCGCCTCCCGCAACGGGATCATCGCGCGGGTCGACGGCCACGCCATGCTCCCGCCCGACTACCTCAAGGTGGCGGTCGAGACGCTGGAGGCGACCGGCGCCGACAACGTCGGCGGCGTGATGGCCGCCGAGGGCGAGACGCCGTTCGAGCACGCGGTCGCGCGGGCGATGACCTCCAAGCTGGGGGTGGGCGGGGCGCGCTTCCACACCGGCGGCGAGCCCGGCCCGGCCGACACGGTCTATCTCGGCGTGTTCCGCAGGTCCGCGCTGGACCGCGTGGGCGGCTACGACGAGCACTTCCAGCGCGCCCAGGACTGGGAGATGAACCACCGCATCCGCGAGTCGGGCGGCCTGGTGTGGTTCCAGCCGCGGATGCAGGTGTCCTACCGGCCCCGGCCCAACGTGCGGGCCCTCGCCCGCCAGTACTTCCACTACGGGCGCTGGCGCAGGGTCGTGGCCCGCACCCACCAGGGCACGATCAACCTCCGCTACCTCGCCCCGCCCGCGGCGGTGCTGGCCATCGTGGCGGGGCTGGTGGCCGCGCCGTTCTTCTGGCCCGCGCTGCTCATCCCGCTCGGCTACCTCGCGGCCATCGTCGGCGGCGCGCTGCTGACCGGGGGCGGCCTGCCCGCGGGCGCGCTGGCGCGGCTGCCGCTGGTGTACGCGACCATGCACCTCGCCTGGGGATGGGGTTTCATCACCAGCCCGCCGCGGCTCAGCAAGCAACGGTGATTCAGCGGGCCTCGGTGACCTGACCGGTCGTGGCGGAGGCCAGTACGGCGAGGCAGGCCTCGGCGATCGTGCCGGGGCCGGCCGTGCGGGCGGTGACGCAGTTGACCCGCACGCCGTACGCGGCCTCCTCGCCCGCCAGCGCGCGGGTCAGCCCGGCCAGCGCGGACTCCGGCACGGCCGCCAGGCTCCCGTCGCCCCCGCCCGTGCAGAACAGCAGGTGGCCGCGCGACTCCCGGAGGTACGGCAGGGCCGCCCGCGCGGCGCGTACCGGCCCGAGGATCCCGTGCTCGACGGCCCGCGCCATGTCGCCCTCGGCGGCCTCGCCCAGGGAGCCCGGCCCTCCGGCCGCGACGATCACCACGCGGTCGGCCGGGCCGTCCAGGGCCGTGGCGACCTTGGCCCCGTGCCGCGCGGCCAGGGCGGTCAGCGCGTCCGCGACCGGGCCTTCGCCGAGGACCGTCACCGCCTGCGCGGCCAGATCCGTGGCACTTTGCGGAATCGCCGTGGTGGCGAGGTGGAAAAGCGTCTCGGCGATGGCAAGATCGGTCGGATGGGTGACCTTGATGTTGCGCTCGCTGCCCGGCACGACGTGGATCGGCACCTCGGGCAGGTAGCGCAGCACCACCCCGCAGTCGTCGGTGGCGGGTCTTCCCGCGAAGCCGGGGTCGGCCAGCGCCCTGCGGTACGCCTCGCGGATCACCTCCAGCCGGAACCCCTGCGGCGTCTGCGCCCGCCGGAACACCGCCCGGTCGGGGATGTCGCGGATCACC
Organism: Spongiactinospora rosea; assembly: GCF_003315795.1. Taxonomy (GTDB): domain Bacteria; phylum Actinomycetota; class Actinomycetes; order Streptosporangiales; family Streptosporangiaceae; genus Spongiactinospora; species Spongiactinospora rosea. The sequence goes on along the minus strand of NZ_QMEY01000013.1, from coordinate 149,966 downwards.
TCGCCGTCGCCCGCGGGGTCCACCCGCAGCAGGGTGTCCGAGCTGGGCACGGCCACCCCCACCGCCCGGTGGCGGGCCAGCGCGGCCACGCAGCCGGTGATGATCGCCGGTTCCACCAGGAACCGCACCGCGTCGTGCAGCAGCACGTCGGCGTCGCCCTCGCCGATGTGCTCAAGGGCCCGCCAGGTCGTCTCGGTACGGCTGGCGCCGCCCTCGACCACCGCCCGCACCTTGCGAAACCCCTCCCGGGCGATGATCTCCTCGGTCTCGCGCACGTGGCCGGGCGTCATCAGCACCACGATCTCGTCGATCTCCGGCGCGCCCTCGAACACCGCCAGCGTGTGGGCCAGGATGCTCCGCCCCGCCACCCGCGCGAACTGCTTGGGGGTCTTCAGCCCGGCCCGCGTCCCGACACCGCCCGCCAGGATCGCGGCCACGGTACGGCGACGCCGGTCGTCACTAGCGGTCACGGATGCTTCCTCCACGTCGAGGGGGGTGCGGATGACCCGAGCGTATCGGCAGGGACACACCACCGTCTGATCAGGAATGAATCGTCCGTCGTGGTCGTGAACTCAGGTCGACATCCCGCTACGCTGGGTGCGCACTTCCGTTCGCGCGACGGCTCCGCCGGCGTGAGGGAGCGAAGGAGTAGCCGTTTGGCAGTGATGCCGAAGTGATGCCACCGTCCCCGCCGTCGCCGCCCACCCAGGCGCAGGCCGGCCACCGGCCTTCGCGCGCCGCGGCCGTGGTGCTCGCGACCACCCCCGCGGCCAGGTCCGTCCTTGCCGACGGCACTGTCCTCGACCGGCTCGCGGGCCAGCTCGACACCCTGCCCGTCCGTGACGTCCACGTGGTGGCGCGCACGGCGGTCGCCGTGGGTCCCGGGGCCGCCGACGGCGCCCGGGGCCTGGTGGACGATCTCAGAAGCGTGGCGAAGGTCGCCAGGGCGTCCTCAGGGCCCGTCGCGGTGCTGCCCGGCGACCTGGTGGCCCACCGGGAGGCGCTGGCGATGGTGCTCGAACACCCCGCCCGCGACACCGCCGCGCTGGTCGCGGCCGATGGCGGGGACGGCGGCCCGCTGCGTCCGCCGGTGCGCGTCGAGCGCGGCCGGGTGGCCGCCGCGGGCAGTTCCTACCACCGGGTGGTCCGGCCAGACGGCACCTTCCGCGGCGTGTTACAGGTCGGCGAGGCCGATCTCGGCGGCCTCGCCGGGGTGGCCGAGGAGCTGGCCGAGCACGTGCAGGGCGGCCGGCTGGGCACGGTCACCGGCGCCGAGGTGGGCGACCTGATCCTGGTCGGCCTGGTCCGCGCGGGCGTCCCGGTGCGCGCGGTGATGCTCGGGCCGCTGCACTGCGACCGGGTGACCGGCCCCGGCCAGGCCGCCGACGCCGTACGCCGCCTGGCCGAGGTCGATGAGACCGCCGCCCGGCTGGACGCGGCGATCAAGTCCGACGACGGGTTCGTCGCCACCCACCTGGTCAGCTCGTGGTCGGCCTGGCCGGTACGCCTGTGCGCCCGGCTGTCCCTCACCCCCAACGCGGTCACCGGCATGTCGCTCGGGCTGGCCGCGCTCGCCGCGGTGTGGTTCTCGGCGGGGCAGCGGGCCGCGATGCTGGCGGGCGCGGGGCTGGTGCTGCTGTCGTTCGTGCTCGACTGCGTGGACGGCCAGCTCGCCCGCTTCACCCGCGCGTTCTCGCCGCTCGGGGCCTGGCTGGACGCGATCTCCGACCGGGCCAAGGAGTACGCGGTGTACGTGGGCCTGGCGGCCGGGTACGCCGGGGCGGTGGCGCTGCCCGGCGGGATCTGGGCGCTGGCGGTCTCGGCCATGGCTTTGCAGACCCTGCGCCACACGATCGACTTCTCCTTCAAGGCGTCGGTGGCCGGGGCCGAGCGTGCCGGCCCGGTACGCCCGCGCTCGCTGGCCGACCCCGGCGACGTGCCGCCCGAGACCCCGTCCCCGGCCCGGCCCAGCCCGCTGGTGCGCCTGTCCGGGCGCTTCGACCAGGGGGCCGTCCGGTGGCTGCGCAAGATCGTGGTCCTGCCGATCGGGGAGCGGATGGCGCTGATCGCGGTCACCGCGGGCCTGTTCGACGCCCGGGTGACCTTCCTGGCCCTGCTGGGCTGGGGCGGCCTCGCCATGCTCTACACCGTGGCCGGGCGCGTGGCGAGGTCGGTCTCGTGACCGGCGGGGGAGGTACGAGCCGGTGATCTCCGTGAACATGACCCCGGTGCCGCCGAGCACGCTGGTCGCCTACCGCGACGACGGCTCGCTGTCGCGCGGGATGGGCCTGCTGGTGGCCGGGCAGTTGCCGCCGCTGCCGCCCGCGCTGGCCGGGGCGTTCGTGACGGCGGTGCTGCTGGTGGTCGGCGTGGCCGGTTCGGACGGCCTGGCGGTGTTCGCCCCCGCGGTCGCGCTGCTGCTGGCCGGGCCGGGCAGTTCGCACATCCACGACGGCCGCCTGGACTGGCTGGTGCCGCCCACCCTGCGGCTGACCGAGTACGTCTTCGTCGCCTCCGTGGGGTTCGCCAGGGACGTCCCGCCCGCGCTGATCTTCGCGTTGCTCGGGGCGATGGCCTTTCACCACTACGATGTCGTCTACCGCGTGCGTCAGCGCGTCTATCCGCCCTCCTGGCTGGCCACGGCAGGGCTCGGCTGGGACGGGCGGATGCTCCTGGTCGCGCTCGGCGGGCTCGCCGGCCGGGTGACGCTCCTGTTCGTGCTGCTCGGGCTCTACCTGTGGTGCCTGTTCCTGTGGGAGAGCGTGACCTGCTGGCTCGCCGCCCCGCGTTCCGGGCTGGAGGCCGCCGACCTCGGCGCCCAGGACTGACGTGGCCGGCTCGGCGCCGGTGCGTTAACGCGATTCGAGGGCCCGGCTAACGGGGGATTACACGATCAGGGCCGGAAGGCAACTAACCTTTGGGCCTACGAATGTGACGCGCGGATGAGGAGTTGCACGTTGCTGGGAATGGTGCTGGCCGCCGGGGCCGGACGTCGTCTGCGGCCGTACACCGACACGTTGCCCAAGGCCCTCGTGCCGGTCGACGGAGACACCACGATCTTGGACATCGCGTTGCGCAACCTCGCCGCGGTCGATCTGCGCGAGGTCGTGGTGGTGGTCGGCTATGCCGCACAGGCCGTACACGAGCGCAAGGCCGATCTGGAACGCCGCCACGGCGTGCGGCTCACGCTGGTCCACAACGACAAGGCCGAGGAGTGGAACAACGCCTACTCGCTGTGGTGCGCCCGCGAGCACTTCGCCCAGGGGGCGCTGCTGGTCAACGGTGACACCGTCCACCCGGTCTCGGTCGAGGAGACCCTGCTCGGCGCGCCCGCCACGACCGACGTGCTGCTCGCGGTGGACGACGTCAAGACGCTCGCCGAGGAGGAGATGAAGGTGACACTGTCGCCCGAGGGCGACCTGCGGGAGATCACCAAGCTGATGGACCCGGCCGCCGCGTACGGCGAGTACATCGGGGCCACGCTCATCCGCCCCGGGGCGGCCGAACGGCTGGCCGACGCGCTGCGCGCCACCTTCGAGCGCGACCCGCAGCTCTACTACGAGGACGGCTACGCCGAGATGGTCGCGCGCGGCGAGCGGATCGCGGTGGCGCCGATCGGCAAGGTCGAGTGGGTCGAGGTCGACAACCACGACGACCTGGCCAAGGCCCGGGAGATCGCATGCCGATACTAGCCAGGATGCTCCCCGCCCCCCTGACCATGCAGGTCCGCCGGGGAGCCATCGCGGAGCTGGGTTCGGTGCTCACCGACAGCCGGGTGGCGACCTCCGGCCGGGTGGCCGTGGCGGTCGGGGCCGGGCAGGGCGACAAGATCGCCACGATGATCGCGCCCTCGCTGGGCGAGGCGGAGTTGTTCCGCGTGCCGGATGGCTCGGTCGACGCCGCCGTCTCGCTCGGGGCCGACCTGCGCAAGGGCGCCTTCGAGGCGGTCGTGGGCATCGGCGGCGGCCGGACCATCGACGCGACGAAGTACGCCGCCTCGCTGGCCGGCATCCCGATGGTCGCGGTGGCCACCAACCTGTCCCACGACGGCATCTGCTCGCCCACCGCGTCCCTGACGCACGAGAGCGGAAAGGGCTCCTTCGGCGTGCCGATGCCGCTGGCGATCATGGTCGATCTCGACTTCGTGCACGACGCGCCGCCGTCGCTGGTCCGCGCCGGGATCGGCGACGTTGTGAGCAACCTCTCCGCGATCGAGGACTGGCAACTGGCCGCGGCCGAGCGGGGCGAGCCGATCGACGGGCTGGCCTGTTCGATGTCGCGTACGGCGGCCGAGGCCGTGGTCGGCCGGACCGATTCGATTGAGTCCGATGCCTTTTTGACCGTTCTGGCCGAATCGTTGATCCTGTCCGGCATGTCGATGGTCATCGCAGGGTCATCTCGTCCCGCCAGCGGCGGCGACCATGAGATCCTTCATGCCGTGGATCAGCTCTACCCCGGCACCTCCAATCACGGCGAGCTGGCCGGTATCGGCGCCGCCTTCTGCTTCTTCCTGCGTGACGACACGCAGCGGCTGGCCCAGGTGGCGAGCTGCCTGCGGGCGCACGAGCTGCCCGTGACACCGGGCGACGTCGGCCTCACCGACGAGCAGTTCGCCGAGGCGGTGACGCTCGCCCCGGCGACACGTCCGGGCCGGTACACGATCCTGGAGCACCTTCGCCTGTCCGACACCGAAGTGCGGGAGCGGGTGGGAGCGTATGTCCAGGCCGTCGGTCGCTGAGATCCGCGCGGTCGCGCAGCCGGCCGGCACGATGGACCGCCGCAGCGGCGAACACTGGGCCGGCCTGCTCTACATGCGCAAGCTGTCGGTCTACGTCACCTGGGCGCTGGCCAAGACGCCGATCACGCCCAACCAGGCGACCGGCCTGATGATCCTGTGCGGCCTGCTGGCCGGGGCGGTGCTCGCGCTGCCCGGCCTGTGGGCGGCGGTGGGCGCGGCCGTGCTCGTCCAGGTCTACCTGCTGCTGGACTGCTCGGACGGCGAACTGGCCCGCTGGACCGGCCGCACCTCGATCACCGGCGTCTACCTCGACCGGGTCGGCCACTACTTCGCCGAGGCCGCGCTGCTGATCGGGCTGGGCTTTCGCGCGTCCGTGACGGCCCCCGACTGGTACACCGTGCTGGGGTTCGCAGCGGCGCTCGGCGCCATCCTGATCAAGGCGGAGACCGACCTGGTGGACGTGGCCAGAGCGAGGTCCGGGCTGGTGGCCGCGACCGAGGCGTCGGCCGAGCACTTCGCCTCGCGGCGGCTCGGCCTGGCCCGCAAGGCGGCGGCAGCGCTGCGCTTCCACCGCATCGTGCAGGCCGTCGAGCTGTCCATCCTGGTGGTGATCGCCGCGGTCTGGGACGCGCTGACGGGCGGCGGCGCGGCCACCCGGGTGCTGGTGGTGGCCTGCGCGGTCGTGGCGGTGCTCCAGCTCGTGCTGCACCTGGTCAGCATCCTGGCCTCACGGCGGCTCACATGATCGTGAGCGCGTTCGCGCCGACCGGGAACCGACCGGCGGCGCGGTACGTCGTATGTGGAAGACACTCACTGTTCGGTGGGGGTTTGCTAGCGGTTCCGATACGCTTATTTCGCGGTAAATCTGGAATGGAGCGTTCGGACGGAATTGCCCGACAAGGCAGACTCGGTGATCATGGAAGTATGCAGCGCACGGCCGATCAACGCGTCAAGGCGATGACGCATTGAAGATTTCGTGCGTCATCCTCACCATGGGCAACCGGGTCGCCGAGCTTGACCGGGCGGTGGAGTCCGCGCTCTGCCAGGCCGACGGCGACGTCGAGGTGGTGATCGTCGGCAACGGGGCGGACGTGCCCGAGCTGCGCGCCGAGCCGCTCCCGGGCTCCTCGGTCAAGATCGTCCGGCTGCCGCGCAACACCGGCATCCCCGCCGGGCGCAACCGCGGGGTCGAGGAGAGTTCCGGCGATGTCGTGCTCTTCCTCGACGACGACGGCTGGTACGCCAACCAGAAGGTCGCCGCCCACGTGCGCGAGCGCTTCGCGACCGAGCCCGACCTCGCGGTGATCTCCTTCCGGGTGATGGACCCCGAGGGCGGCAACGGCCAGCGCCGCCACGTGCCCCGGCTGCGGGCCGGCGACCCTGAGCGGTCCTCCCCGGTGACCACCTTCCTGGGCGGCGCGTGCGCGATCAGGCGCTCGGCGTTCCTCCAGGTCGGTGGCCTGCCGGAGCGGTTCTTCTACGCGCACGAGGAGACCGACCTGGCGTGGCGGCTGCTCGGTGAGGGCTACCGCATCGAGTACGACGCCGAGACGGTCATGTACCACCCGCAGGTGCCGCCCACCCGGCACGCCGACTTCTACCGGCTCAACGCCCGTAACCGGGTCTGGCTGGCCCGGCGCAACCTGCCCTGGCCGCTGGCCGCCCTCTACCTGCTCGACTGGGTCGTGCTCACGCTGCTCCGGGAGCGGTCGGGGATGGCCCTGCGGGCGTGGTTCAAGGGCTTCTCCGAGGGGCTGCGCGAACCGGCCGGGGAGCGCCGCCCGATGGCCTGGCGCACCGCCTGGCGGATGCTCCGCCTGGGCCGCCCGCCCATCGTCTAGCGCCCACTCTCACGTCTGCGTGACCTGTGTGGCCTGTGTGGCCTCGCCGATCGTCATGGACAGCTTCGCGATGGTCGCGGTCATCAGCGCGTGCTTGGGCAGCCCCAGCTCGCTGAGCTCCTTGGCGATCGGATGGTTGCCCAGCCGGATCAGCGCGCCCCCCGGGCGGGCCCGCACCCCGCGCGGCGACATCGACCACGGGGTGCGCCGGATGACGCCGCCGAGGTCGGCGTAGGCGTCGAGGGGTGCGGCCGTGCGCGCGACCGGCACCGGGAAGCCGGGCTTGACCAGCAGGTCGAGCACCAGGCGGCCGTCCCTGCGCAGCACGCAGCGCTTGTACGGCGAGTCGAGCCGCAGGTCGATGTCCGCCAGTTCCTTGGGGAACCCCCAGATGCCGCGCCCGGCCTCCATGGTGAACGCCTGGTCCACCGGGAGCCAGTGGACGAACGCGCCGGTGCCCACCCGGCGTACGTCGGCCAGGCCGGCCAGCGCCCCGCCGCCCCGGACCCGGGCCGCCCCCGGCGGGCGTACCAGGAAGGACACCCCGAACTCGGCGTAGGACCCCAGGTCGGATTCGGTGTACCGGACGAACGTCAGCGTGCAGGCGGCCCTGCCGGGGAGCACCTCCGTGATGTCCAGCCCCGAATAGGCGATCACCGCGCGGGCGGCGTCGGCGCGGACCAGATAGGTCGCCACGCAGGCCGTCGCCTCCCGGACGCGCACCGGCATGGTGACCAATCGTCCCTGGATCAAGTGGTGTGCCATGGTTCCAGTAGACCAACACCCCGTGCCCGCGTCACGCACCGCCTACACCGTGACGGCCTTGCCGGGCGGCGGGGCCGAGGCGATCTTGGCGGCCAGCGCCCACTCCTCCAGCAGCGCGACGAACTCGGCGGCGTGCTCGGGCCAGTTGTGGTGGTGCAGCGCCTCGGCGTACCCGCGCGCGCCCATGGCAGCCCGCCGTTCGGGGTCCTCGCGCAGCCGGAGCACGGCCTGCACCATGGCGTCCACGTCGCCGAACGGCACGATCACGCCGCAGTCGATCCGGCCCACCAGCGAGGCCGACAGCGGCAGCGGCGTCGTGATCACCGGGATGCCCCGCGCCATGTACTCGATGACCTTCGTCGGCAGCGACTGCCGGTAGTTGGGCACGTCGTGCAGCAGCGACAGGCCCGCGAGCGCGCCCTCGGCCATCCGCAGCGCGTGCCGGTTCGGGACGTAGCCGAACCAGTCCAGCAGGCCCTCGCGCTGCGCGTCGCGCAGTACCGGGCGCACGCCGGGGTCGGCCGCGCCCACCAGGTCCATCCGGACACCGTGCTCGGCCAGCCTGCGGGCCAGCTCGACCAGCTCCAGCGCGCCCCTGGCCTCCGACAGGTGGCCGACGTAGACGATCCGGTCGTCGCCGGGCGGCGGCGGGGCGGACTCCGGCACGAACGTCGTGTTCCTGATCACCGGGTGCAGGCGGTCGAACCTTCCCTGGTAGGAGTCCTCGGCGAGGATCAGGCGCATCCGGCGCTCGGCGTTCGCCTCGATCCGCCGGATCAGCGGCGGCAGCGTCCGGCGCAGCACCTCGGGCAGGTACTGCTTGGCCACCAGGGCCCCCGCCGTGTCCTCGTGCACGTCCCAGACGCACGGCGGACGCCGCCGCCCTCTGGGCAGCGCGAACAGCAGCTCGATGTCGTGCACGACGATCACGTCGGACTCTTTGGCGGCCCGCCGCAACGCCCGCCGCGCCGCCCTGATCGCCCGGTATCTTCTGCGCCCCACGGCCCTCGGCACGTCGACCGCGCGTACTTCGGGCCTCGGCGTGACGTTGCAGTGCGTGAAAGGCGCGATATATGTCACCTCGTGCCCCGCATCGAGCAGCGCGCGGATCTGCCGGTGCAGAATCCGCGCGTCCTCGGGATGGTGGACGACGGTCGCGACGCATACGCGCATGCTTCGATGCTGCGCCGCCATCCCGTCGCGCCCGGATGTGTTGCGTAAATGCTGGTGGAACGACCGTTTAACTTCAGGTCTTTCCGGGTTGCGCCTTCTGTCCTCTGGTGGCGGTGGCCGGCTTGGCGGGGCGGCGGTACAGCCAGGTCAGGCGGGGCTCGATGATCCACTTGAACAGCGTGCGCGTCCCGGGCAGGCACAGCACGATCGCCAGCGTGAAGCAGATCGTCATGATCGCGATCGCCCCCAGCGGGCCGTACAGCCAGGGCAGGCTCAGCCAGCCCATCTCCTTGGCGATCATCACGGGGACACCGTGCAGCAGGTACGCGTACAGCGTGCGCGTGCCGAGGTCGGTGTACCACGTCTGGCGGCGCGGCACGAGCGCCAGGACGGAGAACGACATCGCCAGCGCCGCCACCAGCAGCGCGGCGCGCAGGCCGAGACCCATCCACCAGGAGAGGTGCAGGTCGTGGTAGCTGTCCTTGAAGTAGATCGGGGCCAGCTTGACGTGCGGCGCGATGATGATCGCCACCACGGCGGCGGCGGCCAGCGTGACCGCCGCGACGATCTTGACCCACAGCCGGTTCAGCAGCTCGAAGTGCTCGGGCTTGATCATCAGGCCGAGTACGAAGAAGGGGAGCAGGCCGAAGAAGCGGTCGAAGCTGAAGTCGCCGGATATCTCCGAGAAGCCGGAAAGCAGGTAGATGGCCACGGCGACCAGCAGCGGCTGCTTCATCCGCCGCCACACCGGGGTGGACAGCCGCCACAGGAGCAGGGCCAGCAGGTACCAGTTCAGCCAGGCCGGGTCGATGATCGTCAGGCTCCACTTGGAGCCCAGCGCGTAGCGCAGCGCGGCGTAGCCGATCTCCACGATCAGGTACGGGATCAGGAAGGTGTCGACCAGCTTGTTGGTCTTGGCGTTGGAGTTCCAGAAGTTCCGGCTGAGGTAGCCGCTGATCAGCACGAACAGCGGCATGTGGAAGCTGTAGATGAACAGGTACGCCGAGCGCGCCGACCCCGCGTCCAGCGTGGGCACCAGTGAGTGGCCCATCACCACCAGCGCGATCAGTAGGAACTTGACGTTGTCCAGGTACGGTTCACGCTGTTTGGCCGGGCGTGGGGGCTTGGGCGCGGCCTGGAGGGTGCTCTTCCGCTTCGGGGGAGCCGGGGGGGCCGCCTTGCCGGGGGCGTCGGCCGGGTGCGGGACTTCGAGCCGCTGGGTCGCCGGGAGGGGCGGGGGAGCCGCCTCCTGGGCCGGGGAGAGGAAGCCTTGCACGCCGTAGGGAGCCGCGGTGGCGGTCGCGGGCGGCTCGTACGGGGGCGCGGACGGTTTGTGCGGGGCCGCAGGCGGTTTGTGCGGGGGCGCGTCGGCCGCCGGGATCGGCGGGAAGCCGTGCGGGGCCGTGTCGTCGAGGCGGAGCTCGGCGGGCTCCTCCCGGCTCGGCGGCTCGTGGGCGGCACTGTGCCGGTCGGTGAAGGCGTGGCCGCCAGGGGCGGGCTCAGGGGCCGCCGCGGGCGCGCTGGGCGGCGTGAACCAGTCGCTGGGCCCTGCGGCGGGCGGATAGGGGCTGCGGCGGGCGGGCTCGCCGTCCAGCGGGCGGCGCGGAGCCGGTGTGCCCGTGGCGTCCCGGGTGGCCTCCCGTACGCCTTCCGCGTGCCGGTCGTGGGCCGCCGCGTTCGGTTCGTGCGCGGAACCGGTTTCGGGGGCCCGATACGGCGACTCGTGACCGTTCCCGGCTCCTCCTTCCGAGCCGGACTCCTCGTGGCGTGGCACATGGCGGAAGGTGGATCGGGCGTCACTCACAGGGAAAAGCTCTGCTATCTGTCGGAGTCAGTGAGCAGTCGGGCGCGCCGTCAAGGCGCGGGGCGAGGACGATCGGTGCTCGCCCTCACCGACCCGACCACCCTAACGGGCTCCTTGATCATATGTAGCGGTTGCCGCCGAATCCCCTACAGGAACCCAGGGAATCGTTACGAATCCGCCCGGGTTCGCTGGCACGGGTCGGTCTTGTTCACTGGCACGGGTTGGTCTTGGCGTTGACGACGCTGCCCTTCAGGTCGTCCGGAATCTTGATGGGGGCCTTCACGCCCTCCCAGTCGGCGCCCACGATGAGCTGGACGACCGGCGTCGCGCCGTCATCGGCGCCCGCGCCCGTCGCCGGGGAGGCGGTCGCCGTGGAGCTGGGACCGGTGGTCGCGGCGGCGGTGTACGGCTCCACCTGCACCGGCTTGATCTTCCCGGCCTGCGGCGAGACCTTGGCCAGCAGCTTGGCGGCGATCGGCGAGGCGTAGTCGGCGCCGTTCGCGGCCTTCTTTCCGAACAGGATCTGGGTCTTGGGCACGTCAACGCCGCCCGCCCTGGCGTTGCCGACCTCGACGACCTTGAAGCCCTGGGCGGTCAGCGCGTCGGCGACCTCCTTGGCCCTGCCCGGCACCGTGGTGCCGTTCAGCACCTGGACCTTGATCTGCGCCGGCTTGATCACCGGCTTGGCGGGGCCGGTGGTCTTGCCGCCGGGGGAGGGGGTGAGCTTGGGCGTCGGCTTGACCTCGATGTCGCTCTTGATGGCGGCGAACAGCTGGTTCGCGGCGGGCTGCTTCCAGATGACGCGGTTCTCGTCGTCGGGGTGCGGCCCCCAGGGCACGGTGATGAACTGCACGCCGTTCGACGTGAGCTTCCTGGCGCTCTGCGCGATCTGGAACAGCGTGTCCGGGTTGTTGGCCAGCTCGGGGTTCATCTTGACCGACTTCGTCGCGGCCTTGATGAAGCTCCACAACTGGCCGGGGTCGGTGATCAGGTCGCTGCTGGTGGCCTTCTTGACCACCTGGGACAGGAAGACCTGCTGGCGCTTGATCCGGCCGATGTCGCTGCCGTCGCCGTAGCCGCGCAGCCGTACGTAGCCGAGGGCGGCCTCGCCCTTCAGGTTGTGCCAGCCGGCCTTCAGCTCCAGCTTCGCCTTGCGGTCGTTGACCGGCTGCTTCAGACACACCCGGATGCCGCCGAGGGCGTCGACGATGCTCTTGAAGCCGGTGAAGTCGACCTCGACGAAGTGGTTGATGCGGACGCCGGTCAGCGATTCGAGGGTCGCGATCGTGCAGGTGACGCCGCCCTGGTTGTAGGCGGCGTTGATCATCTCGACCCTGGGCGGGAGCGTCGAGTTGTTCGGCCCGGGGCAGGACGGGATCTGCACCACCGAGTCGCGCGGGAAGCTGATCAGGGTGGCCTTGTCCCGGTCGGGGGAGATGTGCATGAGGATCATGGTGTCGGTGCGCTTGCCCGCGTTGAGCATGTACTTGCCGTACTTGAGGTTGTCGCCCTCGCGGGTGTCGGAGCCGACGAGCAGGACGTTGAGCGCGCCCGTGCTGTTGGGCGGGCGCTTGTCGCCGAGTTTGGAGTTGACGTCCTCGGTCGTGATGCCGCTGGAGAGGGACCGGTAGAGCGTGTAGCCGGTGAGCGTGCCCGCCACCACCAGGCCGGTCAGGGCGATGCTGCCCCAGGCCAGCAGACGCATCTTGCCGCCGCCGTCGTCGCCCTCCTTGCGCCTGCGGCCGGTGCCGTCGTCGTCGTTCGGCGGTTCGCCCCGCGCGGACCTGTCGTGCCCCTGCTCCGAGTGGCCGGTGCGCCCGTGGCCGCGTCCGGAGTGTTCCGCCTGGTCGGCGAGCGCGGCCCGGCGCGAACGCCTGCCGCCCTGCTGCTCGTGGCCGGGGTCGGGGTGGGAGGGCCTGTCGCGCCGCGGACCGGCGGCCCCGGGGCGGCCCCGCTCGGCGTACGCGTCAGGGTCGGTGTATCCGCGGCCCGCGCGGCCCTGCTCGGGGTAGGCGCCGCCCGGGTCGGTGTAGCCGCCGCCCGGGTTGGTGTATCCGGTACGGCCGGGGCCCGCGGGGTCGTGGCCGCCGCGGGCGTACCCGTGCTCCTGGCCCGCGCTGCGCTCGAAGGCGGAGGGGCGTTCGTCCCTGCGGCGGCGGGGAGCGGTGCGATCGGGGTCCGGCGGGTCCGCCTGGGGCACGTGGCGGCGGCGCTGGTAGCCCGCCTGCTCGTCCGGCGGCTCGCCCCCGGGCATGCCACGGGCGGCCCGGCGCGCGGCGCGACGCCCGCCCGGTTCCTGAGGGTCGACCCGATGCTCGGTCACGGGGCCTCCTTCGCCGGCGCCTTCGGCGACCGCGTGACGGGCCGCCTGATCGCTCGCTCGCTCAAGGTCCCCTTCCCTGGTCGTGCGAGGCCCGCAGCCGCGAGCACCCCGGTTCACCTGCTCGTCGCGAAAAAGGGTAGGTCAATCATCCGGTGCCCGACGCCATGATCGAGCGAATCGGTCCACGACCGATTCCGGCTTCGCCGTGGTGATCTGGTTGCTCAGCATACTCAGATTCGGACATTTCGTGGAATGTTTGGGGAAACCTACTGGGATTACGCGTCTGCCTGCGTGTCTTCCGGCCGTTCCTCTTCCGGCCGTACGCAGATCACCGCCGCCAGCGTGGCCAATGGCAATGCGGGCAGCACGTACCGGTAGTCGAACTCCGCCACCGCCGCCGGGGTGACCAGCAGTACCAAAGCCACCGCCCATGGAAGGGTCCAGACCGCGCGTTTCCACGAATGCGGCGGGAAGCCGGGGATCGCGTCCCTGAGCGTGCCGGACCGCCGCGCCCGGCGTACGAGCCTGACCAGGACCGCGCCCGGCGGGATCAGCAGAACCGCCAGCAGCCCGATCCCCGGCAGGTGTACGACGTCCTGGTAGGCACGCAGCACCCCGGCGAACGGCTCGACGATCCGCGTGCCGATCTCGCCCTCCTCGTAGACCTTCGCGGCCTCGGCCCCGACCCGCGCGGGGTAGCGGCCGGGGGGCGGCGGTGGCCGTTCCGGGAACTCGTAGTACGCGTAGATCTCGGCGTCCGGATAGACCGGCCGGTCCCAAGCGAACGTCCGGGTCAGCTCCGACAGCACCGACCCGACGTACTCAAGCGGCTGGCTCCTGATCGCCAGCAGCGCGAACCCCCCGGCCAGCGAGTCGTTGGCGGACGAGAACGTGATGCCGGGCCGTCGCACGAGCGGGGAGTCGGCGGCCCAGATGTACTCCTGGGACGGCGGGCGCAGTGACGGCGGCCGGGGGTCGCAGAGCCGCGCCAGGTCGGGCGGCGGGCGCATCACCGAGCAGTCCGCGAACGACATCGTGCGGGCGTAGAGGAACACGCCGTTCGCGCCGACCAGTCCGACCCGCTGGTGGGTCGCGTAGAACCAGCCGCCGTACACGAAGATCGGGATCAGGGCCGCCGCCGCCATCACCCCGGCCCGTACGGCACGTCCCCGCGCCCCGCGCCGCCGGTCCTCACCCGCCTCCCCGGCGTCCAGGTCGGCCGGGCGGAGCAGCAGCCACGCCCCGATCACGATGATCAGCGGCAGCCCCACGGACCTGGTCAGCGTGGCGGCGGCGACCAGGAGCCCGATCGCGCACGCCGTACGCCACCGGGGCCTGCGCGAGATCCCCAGGCACACCGCCGACAGCACCAGGAACGCGAACAGCGTGTCGGAGACCAGCAGGTGTTCCAGCTCGATCTGGTAGGCGTCCAGCAGCACGGGCGCGGCGGCGAGGGTGGCCGCCCAGCGGGGGGCCCGCAGCCGCCGCGCGACCGCGTACACCAGCACGCCCATGGCCACGCCGAGCGCGTGCTGGACGAACACGACCAGCCCGAAGGAGTGGAACGGCCGCAGCAGGAGCAGGAAGAAGGAGTAGCCGGCCGGGCGTACCAGGTCGGGGCTCGGCCGCATGGCCGTGACGACGTAGGTGTAGGTGTCGGGGAACCACAGGGCGTGCTGGAAGCCGAGCATGGCGAGGATGCGCAGGACGACGCCCAGGGCGAGCACGCCGGCGAACCAGCGGTTCGCAGTTGTCCACAGCCGTAGCCGGGTCACGCCACCTCCGTTGTCCACAGGCGAGGCCGGATGCGCCGACTCGGCGGCGATCTCCCGTTAGGCTCGCGCTCAGTCATGAAAGGTACCGGTTTCGACCTCACGCGGTGGCCACGAGCGGGCCGGGTGCTCGCCGTGGGCTCGGCCGCGCCCGCCCTCGCGCTGGCCGGCTGGCTCACGGCGGCCCTGCCGCTGCTGCTCGCGGGCCGCTTCACGCCCGTGTTCGCCCTGCTCACGGGCGTGCCGCTGGCCGTCCTCGCCTGCTGGGCGGGGGTGCGCCGGGCGTCGGCCCCGATCGAGGCGCGCCCCTGGCACGTCGTGGCGGTCTTCGCCGTCGCGATCGGGTCGGGGGTGTTCAACGCGCTGCTGCACGCCGAGCAGCTCATCGTGCGGCGCGATCCGGCCACCTACGCGCTGAGCGCGGCCTGGGTCGCCGAGCACGGCTCGCTGCCGATCCCCTACCAGGACGCGGCGTTCGGCGGGACCGATCCGGCGCTGATCTTCGAGAGCGTCGGGTTCTTCGATCATCAGGGCGCGGTCGTCCCGCAGTTCGTGGCGGGGCCGTCACTGATCTACGCGATCGGCCACTGGGCCGGTGGCGTGACCGGCCTGCTGCTCACCCCGGCCGTCCTGGGCTCGCTCGCCGTCCTGACCGTCGCGGGGGCCGCCGCCCGCCTGATCGGCGGCCGCTGGGCCCCGCTCGCCGCCCTCGCGTTCGCGGTCAGCCTGCCCATCCTGTACACCTCCCGCACCACGTTCAGCGAGATCCCGTCCCTGATCATGATCTTCGGCGGGGTGATCCTGTTTCTCGACGCCACTTCCGGGGGCTCTGGGAGCGGTCGGCGGGTGGTGGCGGGGCTGGCCGGGGCGGTGTTCGGGCTGGCCACGCTGGTCCGCATCGACGGGCTGCGGGACATCTTGCCGGTCCTCGCCTTCGCCGGGCTGCTGGTCGCGCGGTCGCGCGCGCGGCGAGAGGGGCCGGGCGGGCTCGGTGTCTGGCTGCTGGGCGGCCTGGTGCTGGGGGCCGGTGCCGGGTTCACCGCCGCGTGGCGGCTGTCGTGGCCCTACCTCGAATATCTACGAGGTTCGCTGGTCCCGCTGCTGCTGATCTGCGCGGCGGTGCTGGTGCTGACGGTCCTGGGCGCGGCCCTCGCGCCACGGCTCGCCGCCCTGCGCCTGCCGTCCCGCCTGCCCGGCGTCGTGGCGGCACTGGTCGTCACGGTCACCCTGATCCTCGCGGCCCGCCCCTTGTTCCAGACCGTACGCCGTGTCCCCGACAACGACTACGACCGCCGTACCGCCGATTTCATCGAGGCCATCCAACGCGGCAACGGCCTCCCCCCCGACCCCCACCGCCTCTACTACGAACACAGCCTCACCTGGGTGACCTGGTACGTCGGCCTCCCCGTCGTCCTCCTCGCCACCCTGGCCGCCGCCATCCTCGCCCGAAGACTGACCAACCTCACCACCACCCCCCACCCGGGCCTGCTCCCTGCAGCCCCCGGGTCCGACCGACCAGCAAGGCCCTCGGGGGCAGGCAGGACCATCGGGGCCGCTAAAACCGACGGCCCGACAAGGGCCACCGTCCCGCTCACCAAGGCCGACAACGCGACCGCTCAGGCCGGCGAGACCGATCAGTCGTCCGGGGCCGAGCCTGGGACGTCCGGAGCTGCTGGGCCGGGCAAGCGTGCTGGCAGCGCCGGTGGGGCCGATGGGCCGGGCCAGGCAGCCCCGATCGCCGGGGGCGCTGAGGCCGATCAGGCGGGCGGGGCTATCCGTGCTGACCGGGCCGTGCGTGAGGCGGGGCGGGGTGGGGGGTTCGGGTGGGCGGTGGCGTTGGCGATCATTGGGTGGACGACGTTCAGCACGTTGTTGTTGCCGTCGATCACGCCCGACCATCCCTTCGCCTCCCGCCGCCTGGTCCCCGTGGTCGTGCCCGGCATGGTGCTCCTCGGGGTTTGGGGCCTGCGCTGGGTGCTCGCCAAGGCACGCGAGCGGGGGTACGGCCTTCGGGCACGGCGTGGCCTGGCCGTGGCCGGGGTCGTGCTGGTCCTGGTACCGCCCGCCTTCGTGTCCGGTGGCACCGCCTTCACTCCCGTCGAGCGCGGTGAGGCCGCCGCCGTCTCCGGCCTGTGCGCGGCCATCCCCCCCGACGCGTCCGTGCTGCTCGTGGAGCGGGTCACCGGCGACCGGTTCGCCCAGGTCGTCCGTGGCCTGTGCGGCGTACCGGCGGCCCGCGTCCGTATCCTCTCCACCATCCACAAGGAGGTGGCCCAGCCCGCCGATGTCAAGCGCCTGATGACCCGCATCCGCCAGGCCGGCCGCCGCCCGGTCCTGCTCGCCGCCGCCCAGAGCCAGCTCACCCCCTACGCCCCGGCCCCCCGCCACACCTTCCACCTCCGCAGCCGCCAGGACGAACGCAGCCTCACCTCCCCCCCGGACGCCACCTGGTCCCTGTCCATCGACGTCTGGATGGCCATTCCCGGATAGTTCTTCCTACTCACTTCCTACCAAGGGCGTATGCTGGTGGTATGGCGGTGCGCAAGCTATCGGTTTCCTTGCCCGAGGAGGTCGCGGAGGCCGTTGTGGCCGCGGCCGAGCGGGCCGGGCTGACGGTGTCGGCCTGGATGACGCGTGCCGCTGCGCATTCCGCGCGGATCGAAGCGGGGCTCGCGGCGGTGGCCGAGTGGGAGGCCGAGCACGGTGCGATCACCGCCGGGGAGTTGTCCCAGGCGGCCGCGGTGCTCGCCGACGCCGATGCGCGGATGTTCGGCGGAGCGGATGACGCACGGCTGACCGGATGAGGGCGAGCGCGCCGCGCGCTGCGATCGTCTACGACGCGGGCGCGCTGATCGCCGCCGAGGCGAATCAGCCGCGGATGTGGCGGTTGCATCGGCAGGCGCTTGACGAGAAGCGCCGGATCATCGTGCCGGTGCCCGTGCTCGCACAGGTGTGGCGCGGATCGGCCCGGCAGGCGTCACTGGCGCGGCTCCTTTTCGGCTGCGAGATCGCCGACATGACCGAGCGGATCGGCAAGGAAGCCGGGGTGCTCTGCGGTAGGACGGCCACCCGGCGGCGAACGGCCCCGATGGACGTGGTCGACGCGACCGTGGTGGTCGTGGCGATCATGGCCGCCGCCGCGATCGTCACCTCCGACCCTGATGACCTGGCCGCATTGACCGATGTCGCCGATCCGGTGATCCGGCCTGCGTTGATCAAGATCTGAACGTCCTTCCGGATTGCCGCCACCATGTCACCGCGAATACACCATATTCGGGCGTATGACGTCGGAGCCTGGAGATGCTGAGGTGCTGTCCTTCGACGGGGGACCCGGGGCGGCGGGGCGAGGCAAGGTCATTTGGATAGTAGCCGCGGTGGTGCTGTTGGGGCTGGTGGTGGGCGGGGTTCGCTTGCTGGTGCGGCCGGTGGGGCCGTGGCCGCCGCCGGGGGGACCGTGGCCGATGACCGGGACCTACTCGGTGACGCTGTGCAAGGTGACGTGCGCGCCTCCGACGCGGGAGCAGCGGGCGGCCATCGAGGCCAGGTTGCGGGCCATGCCGCAGGTGGAGAGCGTCGAGTTCGAATCACGGGAGGACGTCTACGACAGGCTGCGGCGGGAGGGCGCCGCCCTCCTGGAGCTGGTTCCCGGCAACATAGGCGTGGGCCACATGCTGGAGATGTACCGCGGGAGGCTCCGGACGAGTGAGCGGGCGCGGGCGTTCGAAGACGAGCTCGGCCGCCTGCCGGGTGTCGAGAGGGTCCACGTCGAGAGGCCGTGGTTCTGGGAGGGCAAGGCGGACGTGGCCGTACTGCTGTGCCAGCCGCCCGAGGAGCGGATGACGGAGCACCTGATGAACGACTACCGGACGGCGGGGGACCGGCCGAAGGACCCGTGCGCGGGCCGTGGTGCCGTGACCCGTGCGGAGCGGGACGCCGTCGCGGCCCGGCTCACCGCGATCGACGGCATCCGCACGTTCTACTTCGCCGACGAGAAGCACGCCGGAAAGGTGCGGGCGCACCTGTTCGGCGAGGATGACTTCCAGGCCGGCACCGCTCCGGCGGGGAAGGGCAACGGCGCTGCCGCCGGTTTCTGGATCGAGATCGATGGCACCCTGACCGTCCCCGCGATCCGCCGGGCGGTCACCGGCCTGCCCGGCGTGTCACTGGTCTTCCGGGTGGCCGACCGGGCGTCTTTTGCCGCGGGGCTGCGAAGTGGGGGATATTCGGGCGTGTGACGTCGAGCGCGGAGGAAGTGGAGTTCGGGCCAGAGCCGGGGCGGGGCCGGGTGTGGGGCCGCCGGGTGCTGGGCGGGCTGGCCGTGCTGCTGGTGGCCGGGGTGGCGGCCGTGGGGGTGCAGGTGGCGCGGCGGGTACCGGTACCGCCGCCGGGCGGGCCGTGGCCGGACACCGGGGAGTTCCGGGTCGAGCTGTGCGGGCCGATGTGCCCGCCCCCCACGCGGGAGCAGCGCCGGGCCATCGAGGCCAGGCTGCGTGCCATGCCCGGGGTCACCGCGGTGCGCTACTGGTCGAAGAAGGAGCAGTACCAGGAATTCGCGCGAAAGGTGACGAACGCGGAGTTCCTCGCCTCGGTCGAGGTGGACGACATGGGGGAGTCCTTCCGCGGCGGGCTCCGGCCGCCGGCCCGGCCCCTGGCGTTCATCGAGGAGGCCGAACGCCTGCCGGGCGTCAGCGTCGCGTACGTCGAGCGGCCCAGTTTCTGGCTCGGCAAGGCCGACCTCGGGGTGCTCATGTGCCCCAAGTCCCCGCCCCTGGACCCCAAGGACCCCTGCGCCGACCGCCAGGAGGTGACCGACCAGGAAAAGGACCGGATCGCCCAGCGGCTTTTCGAGTTCTCGGGCGTCGAGGAGGTCTACTTCAGCGACGCGGCCCACTCCCGGAAGGTCGAGGAGCATTCGATGGTCTACACGGGCGGGCAGCGGGACGACGAGAGCAGGTCCGTGGGTTTCTACGTCAAACTGGAGGACAAGGCCGCCGCCGGTGCCGTCGAGCGCGCGGTGGGCCGTCTCCCGGGTGTGCGCCAGGTGACGACTTTCGCGCGTTAGAGCGGGCCGGAAAGGGCGGATGTGCAACCGAGCCCCTGTGGGGAAAGGTATTCTCGCCCGTCATGAGCCCGTCCGAAACGCCGGAGAGCCGATCAACCGTGGAAGAGAAGCAGGCGGACGCCCCGCCGTACGTCACGATCGTCCTGCCCTGTTACAACGAGCAGGACCACGTCGTGGCCGAGGTCGAGCGCATCTGCAAGGCGATGGACCACAGCGAGTACACCTATGAGCTGGTCGCGGTGGACGACTGTTCCACCGACGAGACGCTGGACAGGCTCAGAGAGGCCGCGCCGAGGTTTCCGCACCTGCGCGTGCGCGCCTTCCTCCGCAACGGCGGCTCGGGCACGGTACGCCGGATCGGCTCCCAGGAGGCGCGCGGCGAGATCGTCGTGTGGACCGACGCCGACATGTCCTACCCCAACGAGCGCATCCCCGAACTGATCAACGTCCTGCACAAGGACGCCGCGATCGACCAGGTGGTCGGTGCGCGGACCTCGGAGGAGGGCTCGCACAAGCTGCTGCGGGTGCCCGCCAAGTGGTTCATCCGCAAGGTGGCCGAACGCCTGGCGAGCCAGAAGATCCCCGACCTCAACTCCGGCCTGCGGGCGTTCCGCAAGTCGGTGGCCAGGCCGTACCTGCGGCTGCTGCCGCCCGGCTTCTCCTGCGTCACCACGATCACGCTGGCCTTCCTGTCCAACCAGCACGGCGTCTACTACATGCCGATCGAGTACAGCAAGCGGGCGGGCAAGTCGAAGTTCGGCTTCGTGTCCGACGCCTACCGCTACATCCTTCAGGTGTTGCGGATGGTCATGTACTTCAACCCGCTGAAGGTCCTCATGCCCCCGGCGCTGGGGCTGACCATGATCGGGTTCGGCAAGGGCGTCTACGACGTGCTGCACTACGGCTTCTACCTGACCAGCAACGCGGTCGTGACGTTCCTGTCCGGCATGCTGATCGGCTCGGTGGCGCTGCTGGCCGACCTGATCGTCCGGTCGAGGACCGACTAGCGGAACGACCAGAGGAACAACCAACCGATGCGGATCGCCATCGTCGGCCCGACATATCCCTACAAGGGAGGCGGGGCCCAGCACACCACCGAACTCGCCCACCGGCTCGCCGCCGTGGGCCACGACGTGGTGATCGAATCCTGGCGCGCACAGTACCCGTCGTTCCTCTATCCCGGGCGGCAGACGATCGACACGCCCGAGGGCACGCCGTACCCCAACGTGCTGCGCGCGCTCGACTGGCGGCGGCCGGACGGCTGGGTGCGCTGCGGGCGGCGGCTGCGCGGCGCCGACCTGGTGGTGCTGACCGTGCTGAGCCCCGTGCAGGTGCCCGCGTACCTGGGCATTCTGGCCGGCCTCGGCCGCCGGACCCGTGTGGTGGCGCTCTGCCACAACGTGCTCCCGCACGAACGCAAGCCCTACGACACGCCGCTGATGAAGGCCCTGCTCAAGCGGGTCGATCGGGTGCTCGTCCACTCCGAGCAGCAGGCCGGGCTGGCCCGCGCCCTGGCCGCCGCGCCGGTCGCGGTCGCCGCGCTGCCGCCACACCTGCCCGCCGCCGGTACGTCCACAGCGGGCGGCGAGGTGCACCGCAGGCTGCTGTTCTTCGGGATCGTCCGCCCCTACAAGGGGCTGGACCTGCTGCTGCGCGCGCTCCCCGAAGGGATCTCGCTGACCGTGGCGGGCGAGTTCTGGGGCGGCCTGGACGACACCCAGGCGCTGATCGCCGAGCTGGGCCTCGGGGACCGCGTGGAACTGCGGCCCGGCTACGTCGCCGCCGATGACGTCCCGGGCCTGTTCGCCCGCGCCGACGCGCTGGTGCTCCCCTACCGCAACGCCACCGCCAGCCAGAACGTCTGGCTCGGCCACGAGCACGGCGTCCCGGTGATCGCCACCCGGGTCGGGGCGCTGGCCGACAACGTCACCGACGGCGTGGACGGCCTGCTGGTCGAGCCGGGCTCGGTACCGGCGCTGCGCGCGGCGATCGAACGCTTCTACGAGCCCGGCGAGCCCGAACGGCTGCGCGCGGGCGTCAAGTCCGTCGATCCCGAGCCGTTCTGGGCCGCCTACCGCGACCGCCTGCTCGACGGCTGACCCAAGGACCACCCGGCCCCGGTACTGTTGTGCGGCGTGGGAAGCCAACGTCAGGCGCAGCTCGAATACTCCGAGTTCCAGGCCGCGATGCTCGACGAGGCCAAGCGGCGCAGGAAGGCCGCCAAGATCATCGCCGTGCTCGCGCACTTCCTGGGACGCACCGGTGAGGCCCCGCTGGCCGGGCTGACCGTGGCCGACGTCGGCTGCTCGGCCGGGTTCATCGCCGATGAGCTGGCCGCCGCCGGGGCGGCCCGCACGTTCGGCCTGGACATCGACGTGCCGGGGCTGCGCAAGGCCGACGCGCGGTTCGGCGAGCGCGTGGAGTTCGTGTGCGCGGACGGCACCGCCCTGCCCTTCCCCGACGGCTCGATCGACGTGCTGGTCTTCAACCACATCTACGAGCACGTGGTCGATCCCGACGCGATCATGGCCGAGATGCGCCGGGTGCTCGCCCCGACCGGCGTGCTCTACCTCGGCCTGGGCAACCGCCTCGGCATCATCGAGCCGCACTACAAGCTCCCCTTCCTGTCCTACCTGCCGCCCGCCCTCGCCGACCGCTACGTCCGGGCCAGCGGCCGCGCCGACAACTACTACGAGCGCTTCCGCACCCGCAGGGGCCTGCGCAGGATGGTCAGGGGCTTCCGGGTGCACGACTACACCTTCCCGGTGCTCGCCACGCCCGAGCGGTTCGCGGGCGGCGAGCTGTTCCCCGGCGTGGCCGGGAAGGTGGCGCGCGCGGTTCTCGGCGGCATGCCGCGCGCGGCGCTGCGCGCGCTGTTGCCGCTGGTCCCGACCTATCTGTGGGTCGCCACCATCGGCGACCTGCGCCCCGCCGGAATGCCGCTGCCCCAGCCACCCGACCGGGTGCGTCCCCTTTGAGGGTCACCGTCAAGGGCGCGGTGCGGATCGGCTTCCTGGCCGTCGCACTGGGCTTCGGCGCGTGGGCGGTGGCCCGCGAGTGGGACGAGGTGGTCGCCGGGTTCTCCCGGCTTTCGTGGACATCGGTGCTGCTGTCGGTGGCGGCGGTGATCGCCGCGCTGGGCGGCGGGATGCTGACCTGGCGGGCGCTGCTGGCCGACCTGGGTTCGCCGCTCCCGGTACGCCAGGCGGCCAAGGTCTTCTTCGTCGGCCAGCTCGGCAAGTACATCCCCGGGTCGTTGTGGCCGGTGCTCGCGCAGATGGAGATGGGCCGCGACCTCGGCGTACCGCGCTCGCGCAGCGCCGCCGCGTTCTTCCTGACCCTGCCGATCCAGATGGCCGGCGGCCTGCTGGTCGCCGCCGTGACCCTGCTCACCGCCGGGCCCGCCGCGATCGGCCCCTACGCCTGGGCGCTGCTGCTGGTGCCGGTGCTGGCCGTACTGCTGGAACCGCGCGTGATCAACGCGATCATCGGCTTCGGGCTGCGGCTGCTGCGCCGCGAGCCGCTGGAACGCGCGCTCACCCGGCGCGGCATGCTCGGCGCGCTCGGCTGGTCGCTGGCCGGCTGGGCCGCGTACGGCCTGCACCTCGCCGTGATCCTCGGCCAGTCGGGCGCGACCGGCGTGCCGGGCGCGCGGCTGGTGGTGTTCGCGACGGGCGCGTTCGCGCTGTCGTGGTGCCTCGGCATCATGACGTTCGTGGTGCCCGCCGGGGCCGGGGTGCGCGAGCTGGCGATGGTGGCCGTACTGTCCCCGGTGCTCGCCGCGGGTCCCGCCATCGCGGTGGCGCTGGCCTCCCGGATCGTGCTGGTGGCGGGCGATCTGCTGTGCGCGGGCACGGCCGCGCTGGCCGCGCGGTCGGCCGCCGTACCTGAGGCCGGACCACAGAGCGACAACGCGCCCCGAAATGCCCTGTGATTTACCGCACGTTTTCGGGGAGGCTGGCAATAGAGTTGTCTGGAGAGGGGGACGCACGGTCCCGCGTGACCACGTAGACCATGGGGGGAGCGATCCGTCTTGACGCTTCGAGTGCTCCTCGACGCGGCAGCGGTTCCGGCCGATCGTGGCGCGCTGAGCAGGTATGTCGATGGGCTCGTCGCCGCTCTCGACCATGCCGGCGCCGATTTCGCGGTCGCCTGCCAGCGTGCCGACGCCGAGCGCTACCAGCGGCTCGCGCCGTCCGCGCGGGTGCTTTCCGGCCCGCCGTCGATCACCAACCGGGCCGCCCGGCTCAACTGGGAGCAGACCACTGTGCCGGTGCTCGCCCAGCAGGTCGGCGCGCAGGTGATCCACGCGCCCTACTACTCGATCCCGCTGCGGCCCGGCCTGCCGACCGTGGTGACCGTCCACGACGTCACCTGGTTCACCGACCCTGAGCAGCACGGCGCGGTCAAGGCCGCGTTCTTCCGCTCGGCCACGCGCAGCTCGGTGCGCCACGCGACCCGCGTGGTGGTGCCCTCCAAGGCCACCAGAGACGAGCTGGTCCGGGTGCTGTCGGCCGACCCGACCCGCATCGACGTGGCCTATCACGGCGTTGACCACCGCATCTTCTACCGGCCCGCCGAGCAGGAGGTCAAGCGGGTCGCCGACCGGCTCGGCCTGCATGGTCAGCCGTATGTCGCGTTCCTGGGCGCGCTCGAACCGCGCAAGAACGTCCCCAACCTGATCCGTGGCTTCGCCCGCGCGGTCGGCGGGTTCGCCGAGCCGCCCGCGCTGGTGCTCGCCGGGGGCATCCGCGACGAGGGCGTCGAGGCGGCGGTGGCCGAGGTGCCTGCGGCGATCCGCGTGGTCCGGCCGGGTTACCTGCCGTTCGCCGACCTGCCGGGGTTCCTCGGGGGCGCGCTGGCGGTGGCGTTCCCGTCCCGGGGCGAGGGGTTCGGGCTGCCCGTCCTTGAGGCGATGGCCTGCGGCGCCCCGGTGCTGACCACCCACCGCACGTCGCTGCCCGAGGTCGGCGGCGACGCCGTCGCCTACACCGAGCCCGACATCGACAGCATCGCCCAGGCCCTTTCCGACCTGCTCGGCTCGCCGCTGCGGCGCGAACGGCTGGCGTCGGCGGGCCTCGACCGGGCCAGGGAGTTCAGCTGGGAGGCTTCGGCCGAAGCACATCTCACGTGTTATCAGCGCGCGGTCGAATAGTGCACTACGCTCGCGGGGGTGACGGAGATTTCCTCCCCCCGCCGCGCTGACCTGGAAGGTCGCGGTGATCTCGAAGCCATTCTGCTGGTCGGCGGCAAGGGCACCCGGCTGCGGCCACTGACACTGAGCGTCCCGAAGCCGCTGCTGCCCACCGCCGGGGTCCCGTTCCTGGCGCACCAGCTCGCCCGGGCCCGCGCGTACGGCGTGCGCAGGATCGTCTTCGCCACCTCCTACCGGGCCTCGATGTTCGCCGAGGCGTTCGGCGACGGCTCCTCCTTCGGGCTGGAACTGGCGTACATGACGGAGGAGACCCCGCTCGGCACCGGCGGCGCCATCCGCAACGCCGCCGAGGCGCTGACCTCCCCGCCCGGCGCGCCCGTGCTGATCCTCAACGGCGACATCCTGTCCGGCCACGACATCGGCGCGCAGGTCGAGCGGCACGTCACCGCGGGCGCGGCGGTGACCCTGCACCTCACCGAGGTGGACGACCCGTCCAGGTTCGGCTGCGTACCGACCGACGAATCCGGGCGGGTCACCGCGTTCCTGGAGAAGACCCCCAACCCGGTGACCAACCGGATCAACGCCGGATGTTACGTGTTCACCCGCTCGGTGATCGACACCATCCCGGCGGGGGAGGTCGTCTCGGTGGAGCGGGAGACCTTCCCCGGGCTGATCGAGGCGGGCGAGCAGGTCCTCGGTTACGCCGACCGGTCGTACTGGCTCGACGTCGGCACGCCCGCCGCGTTCGTGCAGGGCTCCCGTGACCTGGTGCTCGGCACCCTGTCCTCGCCCGCGCTGCCCGGCCCGCCCGGGGAGGTGCTGGCCCTGCCGGGTGCGATGATCCCTTCCGACGCCAAGGTGGGCGGCGGCACGGTGGTCGGCGCCGGGGCGGTCGTGGAGTCCGGCGCGCAGGTCAGCGGCAGTGTCATCGGCGCGGGCGCGGTGATCCGCGCGGGCGCGGTGGTGTCCGACTCGGTGGTCGGCACGGGCGCGCGGATCGAGTCCGGCGCGGTGGTGCGCGACTCCGTGGTGGGCGACGAGGCCGTGGTCGGTCCGGGCAACGAACTGCGGGCAGGCGCCCGGCTCTGGCCGGGGGTCCACCTGCCCGCGTGCGCGGTCCGCTTCTCCAGCGACGTCTAGCGCTGGCCTGGGCGGTCCACCACCTTGGTCTCCAGGCGGGCCGTCAGGGTCAGCGGCGTGCCCGCCTTGACGAAGATGGGCGGCTGGTCGGTGTAGTGCATGGTGTGGTCCTTGACGGTGACGCCGTAGGTGCCGAGGAAGCGGAAGTCCACGGGGTCGAGGATCAGGTCGTACCGAATCCAGTCGCCGGTGTGGCTGAACGCCACGCCCTTCCTGCCGTCGGCGTCCTCGACCTCCCGAGTGGAGGTCACACCGGGGATGGTGGGCAGCGCGCGGAACAGCGCCGCCCGCACCTCGGGGGACAGGACCTGGGTGCCCATGAGCTGGTAGACGGCCTGAAAGACCCTTTCGTCCATGGACGGCATGGGGCCGTCCGAACTCATCTTCTGCTTCTCCAGGACCGCCCGGATCCTGCCCAGCACGCCCTCCGGCGTCACCGGTGGCCTGGCCAGGTCGTCATCGCCGAGTCCGGGGTGATTGCCCTGGACCAGCAGCTTGCCATCGGGCTGGTACCAGGCCGTCTGCTCGCCGTCCACGCTGTTCCACTCCTCCGAGGTGGTCCGCTTGGACAGGTCGACGCCGAAACCTTCGTTGGGAGCCTGGCGCTGCCTGATGTAGAGCCACTGGCCGGGGTTCGGCGTCATCCCCGTGTCGTTGTAGGCGGCCTGGGCGGCCCGTTCGCCCAGGTCCCTGACGCTCGCCACCGGGGACATGCCCGATTGGTCGCGGGCCAGCACCACGCCCGCCCCGACTGCGACGGCCAGCGCGCCCGCGACCGCCAGCCGCAGCCCGAGCCGTACGCCGTGCGACCGCCACCGGGGCCGGACCGGCCCGGCTACCTCGCCCCGCGCCGCGGCCAGCAGCCGCTCCCTGGCCGCTCGTTCGGCCTGCTCACTCATCGGCGGAGTGCCGCCGCGGAACTCCTTGATCGTGCTCATCCCAGCTCCTCTTCCCCTAGTGTCGCCCTGGCCTTCTTCCTGGCCCGGTGCAGGCGCGACCGCACGGTCCCCAGCGGAATCCCGAGCGCCTGCGCGACCTCCTCGTAGCTGAAGTCCTCCCAGGCGACCAGCAGCAATACGTCCCGGTCGCCGCGAGAGAGCGCCGCGAGCGCCCCCGCCAGCTCGCGCTCCTTGTCCAGCGCGGCCACCCGCTCCACCACGGCGTCGGCCTCGGGCTCGGGCAGCGGGTCGATCCCGGTACGGGCGAACGCCCGCAGCATCCGCTCCTCCTGCCGGCGGTGCCGGGCGACGAGCGTGGTGGCGATGCCGTACAGCCAGGGCCGGGCCATCGGCACGGAACGGTCATATGTACCGCGCCTGCGGAAGGCGGCGAGGAAGGTCTCGGCCACGATGTCGTCGGCGGCCTGTGTGCCGATCCGGCGCGCCGCGTACCGGTGGATCTGCCGCGCGTACCGGTCGTACAGCGCGGCGAACTGCTCGGGGTCGCCCTCGGACCGCCGGATCAGCTCGGCGTCGTCGAGCTCGGCCGTCTCTATGGTCAACGGCCCTCCTTAGTGAGATCGGTCGTTCACCACCCTGTCTCCCGCAGGCGGCCACCGAGTTCACGGCCGGGCGCGGCGGCGGGCCGAATGGACCGGGTGGGGGATGGACCTGGGAGAGGGGAGCGGGCGGCGATGGCCATCTCGTCGGCGCGGTCCTTCCTCGAAGGCGCGGGCACAGCGGCGGTACCGGCCACCGGGTGGTCACCGGCCAGGGCCCGAACGGGGGAGCCGGTCATCGTCGCAGGCGGGAAGCGGCGCACGTTCCCGGTGCCGGGCTTCCCGCCTGCGATCGTGCCGGTCCGAGCCCGTCAGGGCCTGCCCGGCGCACTACTTCCAGAACTTGACCTCGGGGAAGGTCGTGGAAGGCCCGTCCAGCACCGGCCGGTCCGCACCGCGCAGGTGCCGGTCCATGAACGCCTTCACGTACGCGCGCGTGATCTCCACCTCCCGCGGCGACCCCTTGGTGACCAGCGGGTAATCCGTGAAGGAGCCGTGGTCGCCGCCCTCCACCGTGATCCACCGCTTCCATCCCGTCATCCGCGCGTAGTCGCGGGCCCAGGTGGTGTCCCGGCCGCCGGGCTCGTGCACCTCGCCCGCGCCCATCAGCATGAACGGCCCCTTCAGCCCCGCCTCCGGCACCGGCACGTGGAACGCGCCGTCCATGTTGATCCCGGCCAGCACCCGCTTGTCCCGCAACATCGTCCACGACGCGGCGGCACCGCCGAGCGAATGCCCGGCCATGCCGATGCGCGAGCGGTCGATCAGCCGGGCACCGTTCCACACGGGCCGCCGCCCGAGCAGCCGGTCGAGCACGAACGACACGTCGGCCTGCCGCGACCGTACCGCCTTGTCCCCGAACTTCCGGATGTCCGCCTCCTGCTCCACGCAGGCCACGCACCCGGCCAGCCGCCCGCCGGGCAGGCTCGTGCCGTGCGACTCGTGAACATGGTCGATGCCGGCCACCACGTAGCCGTGACTGGCCAGTTCCTCGGCCAGGCCGGTGAGCGACGCGCGGGAGAGGGTGAAGCCGGGGGAGAGCACGACCAGCGGCAACGTACCCTTGCGCCCGGCCGGGCGGGCACCGGCCACCGCGTGCGTCCTGGCCTCGCTGAGCGCCTCCTTGGGCACCCCGGTGACCTCCTTGCCCTCCAGGAACGCCTGCGCCTCCGGACCGGTCATGTACTGGGCGGTGCGCCCACCGCCGCCCTTCTTCGCCGGGTACCACACCGAGACCATGAGCTGCCTGGCCTTCTCCGCCGGCACCCACGGGTCGGGACGACTCCGGTCCACAAGATGGAACGTGGCAGCGCCCACCGGCTGAGCCCCGGTCGGCCGCGGGAGCGTCAGAGGGGCAGTGGGCGCCGTGCTGACGCTCGTCATGGGCGCGGCGGCCGGGGCAGAGGCCGCCGCCGACGACGCGAGCGGCAGGACGGCGAGCAGGGCGAGCAGGCCCACGGCCGCGCCGCCCACCGGGCTGATCTTCATTGTCATGACGTCCATGCTCCCGACCCGACCGTGGCGGCACATCGTTCCAACGTGTGGCATCCACCTGCGACTTTGGTCGGCGCACAGCTGCGACTCCAGTGGCACACGTCCTTCCGAAGTCTGACCGCGGCTGTGGGGAGCCGGTCGGCCGTACCGGCTCCCCACAGTGCGACGGCTAAATGATCACTTGATCGCGAGGTTGAAGTAGCCACCTGCCGAGATGGCCTTCACACCCGTGGTGGCCACCGGCGGTACGGTGCTCTGCCCCTGCGCGTTGTACCACCACGCCACCACTTGCCCGTCGTCCTTCAGCGCGAGGCTGTGCTGCGAACCGGCGCTGATCGCGACCACGTGGTCGTCCACCTCGATGGGCATGTCGAGCTGGTGATAGTTGTTGTTACCCCATCCGATGACTCTGCCGTTCTTGATCGCCAGAGTGAACGTCGAACCGGCGGCGATCGCCGTGACTCCGGACCTGGCCTCCTCGGGGATCGTGCACTCTCCGAAGTGGTTCGGCCCCCAGCAGATGACCTCTCCGTCCTTGAGCGCGACGCTGAAGTACATCCCCGCCGCGATCGCATCGACGCCGGACAGCGCCTCGGCCGGTACGTCGGTCTCCCCGTGCGAACCGAAGCCCCACGCGAAGACCTTGCCGTCCTTCAGCGCCAGACTGTGCAGGTATCCGGCGGACACCGCGTCCACGCCGGACTCCGTCCCCGCGGGCGGAGCCAGGCTCCCGCCGGGCTGCGTGAACCGGCCCCAGGACCACACCTTGCCGTTCTTGATCGCCAGATTATGCTTGTAACCTGCAGAAATCGCCGTAACGCCGCCTCTGCGCAGGTCGATCGGCACGAACGTGCGGTCATCCCCGGCGTTGCCCCAGGCGATCGGCACGCCGTCCTTGAGCGCCAGCCCGTGCGCCAGCCCTGCGGACACCTGCGTCACACCCGACGAGACCGACTCCGGCGGCGACGACTGCCCGTCGTAGTCGCTCCCCCACGCGACGACCTGCCCGGCCACAGCCGTCTCCGCCGCCGCCCCGGCCGCCCCCGCGGCCGCCTGCGCAATGGTCGCGACCAACGCGAGCCCCACGGCGATGCTCACCGTGAGTAGTCGCCTGCCGCTATGGCGAATAGCCATCTTCCTCCCTTGTTCGGGGGTTGTTGATCTCCATCCAAGCACCCGGGTCCGACAAAAAGATCCGATGTCCTCCCACCTCCTCGGAGTCGGCGGCCTCATCCGGTCACCGATCGCCGCTCGCCTCGCGTCCCCCCGCCTGCGGTCGCGCTGGAGCCCGTTGCCCTGGTCCATGTGGACGGCGTTGGTACGCGCTTGGCGACGCTTGTTGACAGTCATTGAATCCGGGTTCCAGAACAGAAGGTCTCTCGGTGTACTCGTGTGATAACTGTGTGCAATGAGTGGGTGAAGCTGGAGGAGGGGGCATGGCGCAGCAGGTCGGGGTCACGGAGACCCCCGCGCAGATCTTCGGACGCGAGCTTCGTCGTCTGAGGAAGAAGGCCGGGCTCACGCAGACGCGGGTGGCCCGGTCCTACGGCTGTTCCGGCAGTCTCATCTCTGGGATAGAACGTGCGATCAGGGTGCCCCAGCTCGACTTCGCCGAGGCGATGGACCGGCTTTTCGGTCTGACCGACACGCACTTCTTCGAGCGTCTGGCCGACCGGATACACCGCCCGATCGGCGGACCGCACTGGTATGCCCGCTGGGCAGAGGAGATCGAGCCCGTTGCCGTGGTTCTGCGTACCTGGGACCCGCTGTTGATCCCTGGTCTCCTGCAAACGGCTGAGTATGCCAAGGCACTGTTCCGGGGACGGCTGGCTCCAGAGGAAGAGGTCGAGCAATTGACTGCGGCACGAATGCGACGGCAGGAGATTCTGAACCGGCCGAATCCGCCGACACTATCGGTGATCCTGGACGAGTGGGTTCTCCGGCGGCCGATCGGAGGGCCGGTCGTGATGGCGGAGCAGCTCGCACACCTCTTGGAGCTGGCCCAGCGCCGTAACGTCACGATCCAACTCGTGCCCTACGACACGTGGTGCTCGGATGGCCTGCTGTCGAGTTTTTGTCATCGCGGAACTCGAAGGCGGGCCGACCGCGGTGTCCGTGGAGTCGGCCGGTGTGGGCGAAGTCAGTGCGGACCCGGAAGCGGTATCGGCGATTTTGGCGAAATATGACAGAATACGAACCGATGCATACCGGCCGGCCGACTCACTGAGGCTGATAAAGGAAGCTCTGGACGAATGGACCAGCATGAGTTGATGAGGGCAGCCTTTTCCGGCACCACCTGGAGGAAGAGCACTCGAAGTGGCAATACCGGCGGTAACTGCGTTGAAGTGGCTGATGGTGTTCCTGGGCTCGTTGGGGTGAGAGACAGTAAAGATCCAGCGGGGGCGGTGCTGGCCTTCTCGCGCAATGACTGGCGAGCGTTCCTGGAGGAGATCAAGGCCGGCGCATTCCACTGACCGCTCTGTGGTCGACTCCGGCGATAACGGCCGGGCAGGCCCCTGCGGCCTCCAAACCCGAGCCGGAGTTCTGATCGGCTACCGCAGCCTCGGTACTGCGGCTCGGCTCGGACGGGTCGGCATCGGGAAACCTATAGTGGTGATCATGGACGGGACGCTGGAGCGCTACGCAGGTGAGGTCGCTTCCGCGATGGGGGCGGTGTTGGGCGGCCGGTTGGTGGGCGTCTACCTGCATGGGTCGGCGGTGCTCGGTGGGTTCGACGCGCGTCGCAGTGATGTCGACATCCTGGTCGTCTGCGAGAGCCCGATCGCGGCGGACGAGCGGTCGGCCGCCGCCGAGGCGTTGGGCGATGATCGGTTGCCGTGCCCCGCGCACGGGCTGGAACTCAGCATCGTCACTCTCCCGGTGGCCCGGAACCCCACGGCACGGCCGGCGTTCGAGCTGCATGTGACGACCGCGCCGGACGATACCAAGGTCGTTGACGGGCATGGGCACGAGGGAGACCCGGACCTGGTACTGGGCTTCGCCGTCTGCCGCCAGGCGGGCCGCCTGCTCGGCCCTGGACGCCCGGCGTCCGAGGTGTTCGGGCGAGTCCCCGGTGAACTGGTTCTTGCCCAGCTAAGGGACGAACTGCGCTGGGGCACCGAGCACGCGGTGGGGGAGTACGCCGTGCTCAACGCGTGCCGCGCCTGGCGCTTCGCCGTGGACCGCGTCCTCGTGTCCAAGGTGGACGGCGGTCTATGGGCGCTCGACCGTACCTCGGTCCCGGAGCGGGAGCTGATCCAGACCGCCCTGGACCGTCAACGATGCCTGCCCGCCGCCGGCCTCGCTCCGGCCGCCGTCCAACGCTTCGTCGACCAGGTCATGTCCCGCCTCCCCGAGGCATCGCCGACGCCGTAGTCATTCACCCAGGTCGGCGACCACCACCACGGCCAGTTCGCCGGAGATGTCGCGGACCGCGTTCTTCCAGCGTTCTCCGTCAAGTGTGAGAATCGGCACCCGGCGGTTCAGAGCGGCCTCGGCCACATGTGCGTCCCACGGCTCGCGCAGAAGGGCTTCATAGGCGCGGGCTCGCGCGAGTTCGACGGCGTCGTCGAAGGTCACCAGGCCGGCGAACTCGGCCGACGCCAGCCTGCAGATCCCCCGGACGACGGCACTCCGTTCCGGCCGCTCCGCGATGCCCATCACTGCGGCCGACACGGCAAGTGCCGGTACGACCAGCGTCACCCCGTCGGCGTCGAACTGCTGGATCATGCCGATCAGTTCGGTGTCACCTCGCGCACACTCGGCCAAGATGGTCGAGTCCAAGACGAACGCCGCCTCATCCCGCACTGTCGGTCTCACGGTCGAGCAGCACTCCGCGCGCACGCCGGGCCCGCCTGCGACCACGCTCGAATGCCTCATCATCCTGCTGGGCCCGCTCGACGGCGGCCTTCCAGGCAGTATCGGCCTCCTGATCCATCCGGACGGCACGCGCGGCGGCGGCGTTGAAGAATGCCGAAACCGATCGAACGTGCCCGGCCTCCACTTCCCGCTGGATGTAGCGGTGAAGGTCTTCGTCCACGGTGATGGTGATCGGCTTTGTGCTCATCATCATATGTTCATCATAGGGCGACCCGTGGTGCCTGTCCTGAGGATTCGCGTTCCACCGCCCCCAGGGGCCGGGCCGGCCCAGCCGATCTCCAGGCCCTCTGGCGTTCAAGGCGGTTAGTGATCAACCGGCATGGGAGAAGGGCTGAGCGGAGCGAAGGCGATCAGGTCCCGCGCGGAGCGCGGGGTATGGGTTCGTGTGGGGCGCGCGGAACGTGGGGGTGTACGACGTGGGTGGTGGGGAGGGGGCTATGGGCTGGGGGAATGGGCGGATCCCCGCACGCCGGGAGCGGGGTGCGGGGATCCGGTGGGTCGGGGAGCGGGTCAGCTGTTGAAGTTGCGGCTGCCGCGGCTCACGGTGGTGCCCCGCTCGCCCCAGTAGGTGCGGACCGTGGCGCGGTACAGGGTGTCCTCGTACGCGGTGGAGAGGCTCCGGCAGGTGCTGCCCGGGTGGCCGTAGGCGTTGTTGTTGTCCCGCCAGGTGTAGGAGGGGCCGCCGCCGTTGACCGGGGTCAGCTTGACCTCGACCCAGCGCTGTCCCTCGCTGTTGTACGCCTGGGCGCAGATGCGGTCGCCGGCGTCGTCGTAGGTGACGACGCCGTCGCCGACGCCCCACGAGAACGAGGCGGCCGAAGCGGGCTGCGCGACGGCCAGGGTCGCCGCCGCCACACCGAGACCAGCCAGCATCGTCTTGAACAAGAGCTTCATGCTTACCTTCCCCGAACGAACTTTCGCTTGCGAGAAGAGCTTCTCTCGCCCACGTAAAGATCATGCATTTGATGCATGTACAGTGCATAGAACGCGGGTTACGATCAAGGAAAATTACTACACTTGATGTAAAAGTCCCCAGAGTGGCACCACCCCCGATTGGCGCGGCGGGCGGCCTGAGCAGTACTCGTTCACGGCGAATGAGGGGCAGACTGGGCAGGTGAGAGAGCGGGTGTGGCGGCCGGAGGGGCCGGTGGACGTGGCTCTCGCGCTGGCGGTGCATCGGCGCGGGAGTGGTGATCCCGCGTGGCGGCGTGGGCCCGATGGGTCCGTGTGGCGGACGTCGCGCACTCCCGACGGCCCGGTCACGTTGCGCGTCGCCGTGCGGCGGGCCGAGGGCGCCGTACGGGCGTCCGCCTGGGGCGACGGAGCCGGTTGGGCGCTGGACATGCTGCCCGCGCTGCTCGGCGCGCACGACGACGCCACCGGCTTCGAGGCCCCGGAAGGCGTGCTCAGGGAGACCGCCCGGCGGCACCCCGGGTTCCGGATCGGGCGCAGCGGACGGGTGTTCGAGGCGCTGGTACCGGCCGTGCTGGAGCAGAAGGTCGTGGGGCGGGAGGCGTTCCGGGCCTGGCGGTGGCTGCTGCGCAAGTACGGCGAGCCCGCGCCCGGCCCCGCGCCCGAGGAGATGCGGGTGTTCCCGCCGCCCGAGGTGTGGCGGACCGTCCCGAGCTGGGACTGGCACCGGGCCGGGGCGGAGGCCGTACGCGCCCGCACGATCGTCAACGCCGCCCGGCACGCCGTCAAGCTGGAGGCGGCCGCGACCAGCCAGGACGCCGACCGCCTGCTGCGCGCTCTGCCCGGCATCGGCGTGTGGACCTCCGCCGAGATCCGCCAGCGCGCCTTCGGCGACCCCGATGCCGTGTCGGTGGGCGACTACCACTTGTGCTCGCTGGTCGGCTGGGCGCTGACCGGCGCGAAGACCGACGACGCCGGGATGCTCGAACTGCTCGCCCCCTTCCGCGGTCACCGGCACCGGGCGGCCCGGCTGGTCGAGCTGAGCGGCGTACGCCCGCCCGCCCGCGGCCCCCGGATGGCCGCCCGCGATTACCGCTCGTTTTGACACCACAGGGCCTCTAGTGATCATGTGAAGGCCGGGCCGTAGGGTGCCGGGTATGACTGATCCCGCGCCCGCGGATTCCGCGATGCGACGCGCCCTCGCCCGCGCCCGTGACGGCAAGACCCTGGACGTCACCGAGGCCACGGTGCTGCTCGGCGCGCGAGGGGAACACCTGTCCACCCTGCTCGGCCACGCGGGAAGGGTCCGCGACGCGGGACTCGTCCACGCGGGCCGCCCCGGAGTGATCACCTACAGCCGCAACGTCTTCATCCCGCTGACCCGCCTGTGCCGGGACCGCTGCGGCTACTGCACGTTCGCCACCGCCCCGCACAAACTACAGAGTGAGTTCCTCAGCCCGGACGAGGTACTTGAGATCGCCCGTCAGGGCGCCGCGCTGGGCTGCAAGGAGGCACTGTTCACCCTGGGCGACCGCCCGGAGGACCGCTGGCACCAGGCCCGCGAGTGGCTGGACGCGCACGGCTACGACGACACCCTGTCCTACGTACGGGCCATGGCGATCAGGGTCCTGGAGGAGACCGGCCTGCTGCCGCACCTCAACCCGGGTGCGCTGACCTGGCAGGACTTCCAGCGGCTGAAGCCGGTCGCGGCCTCGATGGGCATGATGCTGGAGACGACCTCGCGCAGGCTGTTCGAGGAGAAGGGGCAGCCGCACCACGGTTCGCCGGACAAGGACCCCGCCGTACGGCTGCGGGTGCTTGAGGACGCGGGCCGGACCAGCGTGCCGTTCACCACCGGCATCCTGATCGGGATCGGCGAGACGATCACCGACCGGGCCGAGTCGATCTTCGCGATCCGGCGGGTGGCCCGCGAGTACGGCGGTGTCCAGGAGGTCATCGTCCAGAACTTCCGCGCCAAGCCCGACACCGCGATGCGCGGCATGCCGGACGCCGACCTTGAGGAACTGGCCGCGACCATCGCGGTGGCGCGGCTGGTGCTCGGGCCGCGGGCGCGCATCCAGGCGCCGCCCAACCTGATCGGCTCGGAGTACGAGCTGATGATCAGGGCGGGCATCGACGACTGGGGCGGCGTCTCGCCGGTCACCCCGGACCATGTCAGCCCCGAGCACCCATGGCCGCAGATCGACGTTCTCACCGAACGCACGGCGGGCGCCGGTTTCACCATGCGCGAGCGGCTGACCGTCTACCCCGAGTACGTGCTCGCGGGCGAGCCCTGGCTGGACCCGCGGGTGGCCGGGCACGTCGCCGCGCTGGCCGACCCGGAGACCGGGCTGGCCAGGGAGGACGCCGTCGTGGTGGGCCGCCCGTGGCAGGAGCCGGACGGCGGGCACGCCGCCACGGGACGTACCGACCTGCACGTGGCCGTGGACACCGAGGGCCGTTCCGCCGACCGCCGTGACGACTTCGACCACGTCTACGGCGACTGGGACGCGCTGCGCGAGCGCGCCGCCGCCGTGCGCGGCGAGAGTGCGGTGAACGGCGACGTACGGCAGGCGCTGCGCCGCGCCGAGTCCGACCCGGCCGGGCTCACCGACGACGAGGCCCTGACGCTGCTCGGCCTGGCCGGCGACCCCTCCGGCGCGGGGGCCGACGACGCGGGCCTTGACGAACTGTGCCGGATCGCCGACGGCCTGCGCCGCGAGGCCGCCGGCGACGACGTGACCTACGTGGTCAACCGGAACATCAACTTCACCAACGTCTGCTACACCGGCTGCCGGTTCTGCGCGTTCGCCCAGCGCCGTACTGACGCCGACGCCTACACGCTCTCCCTCGACCAGGTCGCCGACCGGGCCCAGGAGGCGTGGCTGGCCGGGGCGACCGAGGTGTGCATGCAGGGCGGCATCCACCCCGACCTGCCCGGCACGGCGTACTTCGACATCGCGCGCGCGGTCAAGGAGCGGGTGCCCGGCATCCACGTCCACGCGTTCTCGCCGATGGAGGTGATCAACGGGGTCGGCCGCACCGACCTGTCCATCGAGGAGTGGCTGCACGCCGCCCGCGAGGCCGGGGTGGACTCGCTGCCGGGCACGGCGGCCGAGATCCTGGACGACGACGTGCGCTGGGTGCTGACCAAGGGCAAGCTGCCCGCCCGCGAGTGGGTGGAGGTCATCACCACCGCCCACCGGATCGGCATCCCGACGACCTCCACCATGATGTACGGGCACGTGGACACGCACGCCCACTGGGTGCGGCACATCCGGCTGATCCGGCAGATCCAGGAGGAGACGGGCGGGTTCAGTGAGTTCGTACTGCTGCCGTTCGTGCACCACAGCGCGCCGATCTACCTGGCGGGGGTGGCCCGCCCCGGCCCGACCGCGCGGGAGAACCGCGCGGTGCACGCGCTGGCCCGGATCATGCTGCACGGGGCGATCGCCAACATCCAGTGCTCGTGGGTCAAGCTGCGCGACGACCTGTGCCGGTCGGTGCTCCAGGGCGGGGTCAACGACCTGGGCGGCACGCTGATGGAGGAGACGATCAGCCGGATGGCCGGTTCGGAGAACGGCTCCTACAAGACGATCAGCGAGATCGCCGCCATGGTCGCCCCGACCGGCCGCCCGCCGCGGCAGCGGCTGACCGGGTACGGCGAGCCGGACGCCGAGCGCCGCGCCGCCGCGGCGGCCAGCGACGGGGTCTGCCAGAGCGTGCGGCGGACCCTGCCGCTGATCGGCACCGCCGAAGGCGCCTAACGGACCGCGATGAAGTCGGCCGCGTCCCTCGGCGGACGTTCCCTGGGGGGCGCGGCGGCGTGGCCGACGGCGACCGCGCCCATCGGGTCCCAGGACGGCGGCAGGTCCAGCACCTCGCGTACGACGGGCCGGCAGAACATCGTGGAGGACACCCAGGCCGAGCCCAGCCCCTCCATCGCGAGCTGGACCAGCAGGTTCTGGACGCCCGCGCCGGTGGCCACCACGAACATCTCCCGCTCGGCCGCGTTGCGCCGGTCGTCGCGGTAGGTGTGCGAGCCGTCCATGACCAGGCACGGCACGACCAGGTAGGGCGCGTTACGCAGCACGTCGCCGCGCTTGATCCGCTTGGCCACGGCGTCCTCGGAGAAGCCGTCGGAACGCAGGTCGGCGATCCACGCCTCGCGCATCGCGTCGACCAGCTTGAGCCGCGTCTCGGCCCGCTCCACCAGCACGAACCGCCACGGCGTGGTGTGGTGCGGGGCGGGCGCGGCGATCCCGGCGGCCACGGCCCTGCGCACCGCGTCGCCGTCCACGGGCTCGGCGGAGAACTCCCTGATCGTACGGCGGGCGAAGACCACATCGCGCGAGCCGTACCGGAACATGTCCTCGTCGGCGGGACGGATCAGCTCGGCCGCGCCCGCCCCGTCGTCCTCGGTGACCAGCGAACCGAGGCCCCTGACCACCGCCACGGGCATGCCGGTGATCTTGCCCTTGGCCAGCTCGGCCGCGGCGGCGAGCTCGTCGGCCACCGCGGTGACGGTCACGGCCAGCGGGTTGCCGTGGGAGTCGGTCGCGCCGCGCAGGTCGTCGAGGACGCGTACCCCGGCGGCGCCGATCGCCACATCGGTCAGGCCGTTGCGCCAGGGCCGCCCGAAGGTGTCGGAGACGAGCACGCCCAGCCGTACGCCGCGGCGCCCGCGCAGCCCGGCGCGGATGGCGCGGGCGGAGGCGTCGGGGTCATCGGGCAGCAGCAGCACGGTGCCGGGCTCGGTGTTGGAGGCGTCGACCCCGGCGGCGGCCATCACCAGGCCGCTGCGGGTCTGGCTGATCACCGTGTCGCCGCGCCGGGCGACGACCCGCGCGGTCTCGGCCGCGATGGCCGCCTCGCGGTCCGGCGCGATGAGCACCCGGCCCTCCGCCTTGCTCACGATCTTGGAGGTGATCACGATGATGTCGCCGTCGCGCAGGTCGTCGGCGCAGCGGTCCAGCAGCTCGGCGATGTCGTCGCCGGGCCGGACCTCGGGCATGCCGGGGACCCCGGTGATGGTGATCATGCCAGCTCACCGCCCAGTGCCACGGCCGCCCGCGCGATGTCGGCGGCGGCGGCGACGTCGTGCATGATCAGCGGCCGGGCCTCCACCCGGACGCCGTCCAGCCGTACGTCCGTGTCCTGTTCGGCGACCAGCCAGCCGTCGATCAGGCCCGCGCCGTAGAGTTCGAGCACGGCCTGCGCGCTGGTCTGGACGCCGATCGCGGTCAGGCAGGCGTCGGCCATGCCGCGCACCGGCGCGCCGCCGACGATGGGGGAGACCCCGACGACGGTCTTGGCCGACACCGCCTCGCGGATGCCGGGGATCTGAAGGATCGTGCCGATGCTGACCACCGGGTTGGACGGCGGCAGGACGACCAGGTCGGCCTCCTCGATCGCGTCCAGCACGCCGGGGGCCGGACGGGCGTTCTCCACCCCGACCAGCGCGAACGAAAGCGCAGGCACCGACGCCCGCAGCCGCACCCACCACTCCTGGAAGTGGACCGCCCGCCTGCCCTGCTCGTCTTCGATCACCACGTGGGTCTCGGTGCGCTCGTCGCTCATCGGCAGCAGGCGCACGCCGGGCTTCCAACGGTCGCACAGCGCCTCGGTGACCGCCGACAGCGGGTATCCGGCGGCGAGCATCTGGGTGCGGACGATGTGGGTGGCGAAGTCGCGGTCGCCGAGCCCGAACCACTGCGGCTCCACGCCGTACGCGGCCAGCTCCTCCTTGACCGCGTGCGACTCCTTGGCCCGGCCCCAGCCCTGGTCCTCGTCGATGCCGCCGCCGAGGGTGTACATGACGGTGTCGAGGTCGGGGCAGACCCGCAGGCCGAACAGGGTGATGTCATCACCTGTGTTGCCGATCACGGTGATCCGCGCATCCGGGGCCGCGGCCTTGAGACCACGCAGGAAGCGCGCGCCGCCGATCCCGCCGGCGAGGGAGACTATGCGCATTCGGCCAGTCTTCCACCACACCCCGTCGACCAGTGCCGATGGGGGTTCCCCGGGCGGACGGCCGGAGCTTCGGGGCGTCCGTAACCTCGCTGAGTACCACGAAATTTCGTGGATTGACAACCGTAGGAACGCTTATTGGGTTGGATGAGGTTGCTGGGTCTTCCGACACAAATGTCGCCCTTGTGGAAAACTTCGCTGTGCCATACGGACCTTGATGGGGGCAAGTTGTGATCAGAATCGAGGCGAGCCGGCTCCGTGACCCGGCCGCGTGGATCATGTTCGCCGTGGCGGTCGTCAGAATCCTGCTCAGCGTGCTGAGCCTGCTGGCCCCGAACCTCGGGCTGCTCTCCTATGCCAGCCTCGACGGTATGGTCTCGCCCGTCAACGTGGCCCTGCTGGTCGGCGCGGTGGTGCTGACCACCAAGGTCGGCGAGCCGAGCCCCATGGCCAAGGCCATCACGATCAGCGCGACCGTGGCGCTGGGCGTCGCGGCGCTGTTCGGCGTGATCGCGCTGATCCGCGGCATCGCCTCCGGCGAAGCGATCGTGGAGATCCTGCTGACCGGGCTGGCCGGGCTCGCGCTGCTCGCGGTCGCGCTGCTCTATCTGATCCCGCAGGCGTTCCCGGCGACGCCGCGCGCCCCCAAGCAGCCGCAGGGCTTCCCCGGCTACCCGGGGCAGCAGGGCGGGCAGGTGCCGCCGTACGGGGGGCCGCAGCAGCCCATGTACGGCCAGCAGCAGCCGGACTACGCCCAGCAGCAGGCCCCTCCGCAGGCGCAACAGCAGGCGCAGCAGCAGGCGCCTCCGCAGGCCCCCCAGCAGCCGATGTACGGCCAGCAGCCCGAGTACGGGCAGCAGCCGGACTACGCCCAGCAGCAGTACGCCCAGCAGTCCTACGGTCAGCAGTACGAACAGGTTTCCCAGCAGCCGCAGCAGCCGGAGCCCGCGCAGCCGCAGGCCGCCCCGACGTACCAGCCGGCGGCCCCGCAGTCCGGGCAGTACCAGCAGCCGGACCCGGGCGCGCAGCAGGGCTACGCCCCGCCCTCCTCCTCGCTGCCCGCGCTGCCGCCGCCCGACGGCGGCCAGGACGCCTCCTACAACCAGTACTCCGGCTACGGCCGGCAGCAGGGCTACGGCCAGGACGCCTACGCCCAGCCCGGCGCGGCGCCCTCGTATCCGGCCGAGCCGCCGCAGAGCGCCTACGGCGACCACCAGGGCTACCAGCAGGCGCAGGGCGGCCAGGGCGCGTTCGGCCAGCAGTACGCCCCGGCGGACTACTCCGCCGACCAGGGCCAGTCCTACGACACCTACCAGGCGCAGCCCGCCGCCCCCTCCGCCCCCGCCTACGAGGGCTACCCGGGCAACACCGGTGGCTACGTCTCCTCCGGTTACGACCCGAACGCCGGGCAGCAGGCGCAGGCCG
This sequence comes from Spongiactinospora rosea, assembly GCF_003315795.1. Taxonomy (GTDB): domain Bacteria; phylum Actinomycetota; class Actinomycetes; order Streptosporangiales; family Streptosporangiaceae; genus Spongiactinospora; species Spongiactinospora rosea. The sequence goes on along the minus strand of NZ_QMEY01000013.1, from coordinate 109,015 downwards.
GTTACCCCGGCCAGGAGTACGCCCAGCGGCCCGACGGCCGCTACGACGAGCCGAACCCGGCCGACCCGCGCGCCCAGCAGCTCGCCCAGGCGTACCAGCAGGCGCACAACTACCAGTCCCAGGGCTACCAGAACCAGGGTTACCAGGGCGGTCAGGCGTACCAGCAGCCGGGACAGACCGGCACCCAGCCCGAGGTGAACTACCCGCCCGAGGGCGCCTACGGCTCCCCGCTCGGGCACCCGCAGAGCGCGCCCGCCACGCCGCAGTACGAGGGCCAGCAACAGGGCTGGGGCCAGGAGGCCCCCGGCGAGTCGACGATGCGCTTCGACCCGAACGCCTACCGCGACCAGCAGCCGCACCAGGGCCAGCACCAGGGCCAGCAGCAGGGGCAGCCGGGCCAGCCGGGGCAGCAGCAGAACGCGGGCGAGCCGATCGATCCGACAGCCATATACACCCCGGGTGAACCCCGCGCGTAATGACCCGGCAATCCGCGGACAGAGAGAAGGTGAGCCCGGGTCACGGCCAGAACATGTCCTGGTACGTTTCCGACCGGCGAGTGCGCTGAACAAGGCACGCGAACCTGCCACGGGGGTAGCGTTCGCCGCGATGAAGAGCATCACGTCTGTGAACCGGGGAGAGCGGGTCTTTCCCCGGATACCGGTATGCGGCTTGACGCCACACGGGGCACATGAGTGTAATTACAGACGTGTAGTTACGCCCTCCACCGGGTGGGTATGACGGAGGGCGTTCACTAGGGGGGCTCCATTGCGGGCGGGCGGCAGGGAGGTGTGCAGTGGCCGACCTGGTCGATGCACAGGCGCTCAGCGCTGAAGATCTTGGCTGGCAGGAGCGCGCCCTGTGCGCGCAGACCGACCCCGAGGCGTTCTTTCCGGAAAAGGGCGGCTCGACGAGGGAAGCCAAGAAGGTTTGCCGCGCGTGTGAGGTTCGTGCCGAGTGTCTGGAATATGCACTTGAGCACGATGAGCGGTTCGGCATCTGGGGTGGATTGTCGGAGCGAGAGCGGCGTCGCATCAAACGCGAAGCGGGCTGACCGCCTCGCGCGAGTCGGGCGGTGATTCGGGTGCCGTCTCGGTGAGGGCGTCCCTTCGTAAGGGGCTCGTCTTCATGGGGGCGGCGTTCGTCGTGAGGCCATCGTGAGGTCGTCGTGAGGTCGTCCGGGCGCAGACGCGTTCGGCGGACCTCGCGCGCGCGAGCCGGTCGTGCCGTATCTTTGTCGGGCGTCGATCATCGGCGTAATCGGTATTTGTCCCGACAAAACAGGACATATGTCCGCGATCGGAACCTCCGTGACCCTGGTCACCGTCACCGCGATCGTGGTCGCCCACGACGGCGCCCGGTGGCTCGATGACACCCTGGCCGCGGTGCTCGGCCAGACCAGGCCGCCCGACCGCCTCGTGGGCGTCGACAACGGCAGCCGCGACGGCTGCGGGCGGCTGCTGGCCGCGCGCATCGGCGAGGGCGGGGTGCTCACACTGCCCCGCTCCACCGGCTTCGGCGACGCGGTGGAGGAGGTCCTGGACCGCCTCCCCGCGTCCCAGGGCGGCGAGGTGCAGGAGTGGATCTGGCTCCTGCACGACGACTGCGCCCCCGACACCCGTGCCCTTGAGGTGCTGCTCGGGGCCGCCGCGCAAGATCCGCGTGCCGCCGTACTGGGTCCCAAGCTGCGCGACTGGCTGGACCGCAAGCTGCTGCTGGAGGTCGGCGTCACGGTGGACCGCACCGGGCGCAGGGACACCGGCCTGGAGCCCAGGGAGTACGACCAGGGGCAGCACGAAGGCGTCCACGACGTGCTGTCGGTCTCCACGGCCGGGATGCTGATCCGCCGCGACGTGTGGGACGACCTGGGCGGCCTCGACCCCGCCCTCCCGCTCTTCCGCGACGACCTGGACCTGTGCTGGCGCGCCCGCAACGCCGGATACCGGGTGCTCAACGTCACCCAGGCGGTCGCCTGGCACGCCGAGGCCGCGGCCCGCAGGCGCAGGCGGATCGCCGTGAGCGACAACCATCCGCGCCGCCTGGACCGGCGCAACGCGCTGTTCGTGGTGCTGGCCAACGTGCCGCTCCGCGCCCTGCTGTGGACGCTGCCGCGCAACGTCCTCGGCTCGATCTTCCGTACCGTCCTGCTGGTGCTGGCCAAACAGCCGGGCAGCGCGCTGGACGAGGTACGCGCGCTCGGCGGGGTGCTCGGTCACCCGGTCCGTCTGGCCAAGGCCAGACGCGCCCGCGCCTACGGCCGCAGGCGGCACTACCCGCAGGTCAAGAAGCTGCTGACGCCGCCGGGGGCGGTGTTCCGGCGGTTCGCCGACATGGTCCAGGGCTATCTGTCCGGCTCCGGGCCCGTGGAGTCGGCCGGACGCCACCACGCCGCCGCCTCCGAGGGCCGTTCCCCCGATGAGGAACTGCTGCTCACCGACGCCGGTCTCATGCAGCGGAGCTTCGGCAACCCCGGGGTGCTGCTGTTCCTCGGGCTGGCCGCGGTCACCGTGGCCGCCGAGTGGCGGCTGCTCGGCGGGACCGGGCTCGGCGGCGGCGCGCTCGTCCCGGTGACCGGGGGCGCCTCGGACCTGTGGCGGCTCTACACCGAGAGCTTCCACGCGGGCGGCCTGGGCACGGACGCGTGGGCCCCGCCGTACGTGGCGGTGCTGGCTGGGCTGGCCACGCTCGCGTTCGGCAAGACCTGGCTCGCGGTGGCGGTGCTGCTGCTCGGCTGCGTGCCGCTGGCCGGGGTGTCGGCGTACCTGGCGACCCGCTCGATCATTCCGGGCACCGGCGGGCGGGTGTGGCTGGCGGCGGCGTACGCGCTGCTGCCGGTGGCCACCGGGGCGGTCGCGGCGGGGCGGCTGGGGACCGCCGTGGTACTGGTCCTGCTGCCCGCCTACGCGTCGCTGGCGACCGCGCTGCTGGCCGGGGAGGGCCGCAGGTCGCGCCGGGCCGCCTGGGGGCTGGGGCTGCTGCTGGCGATCGGCACGGCGTTCGTCCCGCTCGTCTATCCGCTGACGGCCGTGATCGGCCTGCTCGGCGCGCTGGCGTTCGGCGCGGCCAGGCGCGGGGTGGCGATCTCGGTCGGCATCGCGCTCGGCGTGCCGCTGGTCCTGCTGTTCCCGTGGCTGGGGCGGTTCGCCGGTGATCCGGGGCAGATCCTGCTGGAGGCCGGGCTGCACCGGCCCGAACTGACCGATCCCGCGCTGTCCCCCGAGGCGCTGCTCACCCTCAGCCCGGGCGGTCCCGGCATGCCGCCGCTGTGGGCGGTGGCCGGAGTGCTCGCCGCCGCGCCGGCCGCGCTGCTGATGCGGCGGCAGCGGATGGCCGTCGCGCTGGGCTGGGGCGTGGCGCTGTACGGCGTGCTGGCGGCGATCCTGGTGAGCCGGGCGACGGTGACCTCGGCGGCGGGCGGACCGCCCGCGGCGGCCTGGCCGGGGGTGCCGCTGGCGTTCGCGGCCACCGGCATGCTGGTCGTGGCCGCGCTCACCGCGCACCGGCTGGCCGAGTTCCGGGCGGCGGGCGGGGTGCGCAGGATCCTGGCGTACGCGCTGGCGGCGGCCGCCTGCTCCGCCCCGCTGATCTGCGCGGGCCACTGGGTGGCGACGGGCCTGGCCGGGCCGCTGCGCGCCGACGCGCCGGTCACGCCGCTCGCCGTGGCCGGGGGCACGCCCGGCGAGCGCACGCTGGTGCTGCGCGGCAGCGCGGTCGGCGGTCTCGCCTACACCGTGCTGCGCTCGCGCGGGCCGCTGGTCGGCGAGGCCGACCTGCCCGTGCCGGGCCCGGCGAAGGCCCGGCTGGCCACCGCCGCCGCGGGGCTCGCGGCCGGGCGGGGCGGCACGGACGCGGGCGTCCTGGCCACGTACGGCGTGCGGTTCGTCGTGGTCCGCGCCCCCGAGGGCGGACGCGTCGATCCGGAGGTCGCCGGGGCACTGGACTCCCAGCCCGCGCTGGGCCGGCTGAGCCTGTCCGACACCGTGGGCGTGTGGCGGCTGACCACTCCGCCCGCGCTGGCCTGGATCACCGGCCCGGGAGGCGTGCGGACGCCCGTCCCGGCCGTCACAGGGTCCGGGGGAGGGCTCACGGTGACGGTCCCGGCGGGGAGCGCCGGACGTACGCTGGTGCTGGCCGAGCCGGTGGCGGACGGCCATCGGGCCACCGGGGCGCAGGTCACCCCCGCCACCGTGGACGGCTGGGCGCAGGGCTTCACGTTCGGGCAGGCCCTCAAGGCCCCCGCCACGGTCCGGATCACCCACGAGGACCCGCTGCACCGGGTCTGGCTGTGGGCGCAGGCCGTGCTGGTCGCGGCGGTGCTGGTGCTCGCCTCACCGGGCAGGCGCGCCGAGGAGATCGTGCCCGACTACGGCGACCAGGCCGCGGGGCAGCCCCGCCCGCGCCGCTCCCGGCGCAAGGAGATGGCCGGACGATGAAGGTCCTGATCGGGAACCGCTTCGGGCTGCTGGTTCTGGTCGCGCTCGCCCTGCTGGCCATGTACGGCGTGGCGGGCGCCACCCGGCCCGAGCCCGCCCGTCCGGGTCCGCCGCCGCGCGCCAAGGTCGCCGTCCAGTCGGTGACCGCCGTGTGCCCCGGACCCGCCCGCGCCACGCTCAGCGTCGTGACCCCCGCCCAGGCCGGGCAGGGCGGCGCGGTCACCGTCGCCGAACTCGGCGGGAAAGGCAAGCCCGTCGTGGCCGGGAAGCCGGGCGCGCTGTGGCGGAAGAAGGCCGCGGACCGGTCCGGACCGGTGGTGGTGACCGGCACGGGACCGCCGGCCGCCGGACTGGAGGCGGCGCAGACGACGATGGCCACCGCGGGCGGCGACCGCGGCCTGTCGGGCGTGCGATGCGTCGAACCGTCCTCGCGTGCGTGGTTCGTCGGCCCAGGCCCGGCCGCCGCGGCCGACGTCACGCTGCACCTGACCAACGCCGACTCCGCCCCGGCCGCCGCGCAGGTGCGGATCTACGCGGGGGAGGGCCCGCTGATCGGCGACCACGGGGTCGTGGTGGGGCCGGGCGAGCACCAGGCGGTCTCCCTGAAGGAACTGGCCCCCACGCCGCTGGTGATGGCCGTGGAGGTGCGCACGAGCACCGGGCGGGTGGCCGCCGCCGTGCACGTACGGCTCGGCGACGGGCGCAAGGGCGGCGGCCTGGACTGGCTCCCGGCCGCCGCGCCGCCCGCGACCAAGGTCGTGGTGCCCGGCATCCCGGGCGGCGGCGGCAAGCGGGAACTGTACGTGGCCGCGCCCGGCGAGTCCGACGCCGTGGTCACGGTCAAGGCGGTCACCGAGGACGGCTCCTACGCGCTCAAGGGCCGCGAGACCGTCGAGGTGCCCGCCGGGTCGGTCGCCACGCTCGACGTGTCCAGCGGCATCGCGTCGGGGGCGGCGGCCCTGATGCTGAGCGCGGAGGTCCCGGTGGTGGCCGGGGTGGTGGTGACCGGTACCGGCAGCAGCCCGGACGTGGCGTTCAGCGCGGGCGGCCCGCCGATCGGCCTGGGCAGCACGGTCGCCGACAACGGCGGCGGCAGCGGCCGGACCACCCGCCTGCTGCTCACCGCCCCGGAAGGGGCCGCCAAGGTGCGCGTCCAGGTGGTGCCGGCGCGCGGGCAGGCCCCGCCGCCCGTGGACGCGGCCGTGCCCGCCCAGCGGACCGCGCAGGTCAAGCTCCCGAAGGTGGGTGGGGAGTACGCGCTGACGGTCACCCCGCTGCCCGGCTCCGGCCCGGTGTACGGCGGGCGGGCGCTCTCGGAACGCACCGGCGACGGCCCGTTGATCACCGTCCAGCCGCTCGCCCTCGGCCGCGCCTTCGCGCTGGTGCCGCCGGTGGTGGACTCCGCCGTGGCCGTACTGCCCTGACCTCCGGCGGCGTCAGTGCCGGTCGTCGTAACCGGGATCGACGGTCTCGGGGGACAGCCCCAGCAGGTTGGCGACCTGCTCGACCACCGCGTCGTGGACGAGCGCGCCCAGCGTGTCACGGTCGCGCGCCCGCGCCTCCAGCGGCCTGCGGTAGACCACGACGGCGGCCGGGCCGGACCCCGCCGCGGGCTCGGCCCGCCCGAACGGGATCGGCTCGCCGATCACCCGCTCCGGGCCGTCGCCCAGCTCGCTCGCCGGGGGGACCTCCTCCACGGAGAACTCCACCGACGCCAGCTGCCTGGCCCAGCGCGGCTTGAGCCGGTCCACGGCGTCGAGCACGAAGTCGTCGAAGCGCTCGCTCCTGGACCTGGCGATCGGCACGTGCGGGGGCGCGATCGGACCGCGCATGCCACGGCCGTGGCGGTCACGCCTGCGCGGGCCGCGCGGGCGGGGCGCCCCACCGGGCGTGCCCCCTGTTGCGGAGCTCACAGCGCAAGCTTAGGTGCTGCCGCCCGGATCGGCAGGCCCGTTCGCCCCGGGCTTGTGCGACAGCGGGGGCCGGACGGCACGCACGGATAGCACGCACGGATAGCACGCAAGACGGTGAAAGCCATGACACCTGTCCGAATTGTGGCGACACGCTCGTTAAGAGCCGCCTGGATAGTGGCGCCTGGGACTCTTACCGGATACGGTCCCTCCGTGAGCCCCGTCCGCCGCTGTTCGCGCACCGCCTGCAGTCAGCCTGCCGTCTTCACGCTCACGTACGTTTACGCCGACTCGACCGCCGTGCTCGGCCCGCTGGCGACGTACGCCGAGCCGCACTGCTATGACCTGTGCGCCGAACACGCCGAGCGGCTCACCGCCCCCCGCGGATGGGAGGTCGTGCGCCTGCCCAGCGAGGCGGCGCGGCCGAGCAGCGACGATCTGGAAGCGCTCGCCAACGCGGTGCGCGAGGCGGCCAAGCCGGCCAAGTCCGGCAGCGGAGAGCCGGTGGGCCAGGGGGTCGAGGTCGGCAGGCGCGGCCATCTACGGGTGCTCCGATCCGCGCGACCGCAGCGCGACCGCTAGTAGGCTCGAAGCGTTCTCGGCCAGACGGACAATCGATCACCAGGGCGGAGCTGGGAGTGGGCGACCTCGCCAGGATCTTCAAGGCTTATGACGTTCGCGGCGTGGTCCCGGACGAGCTGGACACGGAGATCGCGGAGGCCGTGGGGGCCGCCTTCGCGGAGGTGACCGGGGCGGCTTCCATCGTCGTGGGGCGCGACATGCGCGCGTCCTCCGAGCCGCTGGCGGCGGCGTTCGCCAGGGGCGCGACCTCGCGCGGAGCGGGCGTCCTCGACATCGGCCTGGCCTCCACCGACCTGCTCTACTACGCCAGCGGCAGCCTCGGCAGGCCGGGGGTGATGTTCACCGCCAGCCACAACCCCGCCCGCTACAACGGCATGAAGCTCTGCGGGCCGGGGGCCGTGCCGATCAGCGAGAACACCGGCCTGACCGAGATCCGCGACCGCGCCGCCGAGCTGATCGCCGACGGCGGGCCGCGGCCCGGCCCGGTCATCGGTGAGGTCGTGGTCAAGGACCTGCTCCCCGGCTACGCGGGCCACCTGCGCACACTGGTGGATTTGTCGGCGATGCGCCCGCTGTCGGTGGTGGTCGACGCGGGCAACGGCATGGCCGGGCACACGGTCCCCGCGGTGTTCGACGGGCTGCCGGTCAAGCTGACCCGGCTGTACTTCGAGCTGGACGGCTCCTTCCCCAACCACGAGGCCAACCCGATCGAGCCGGCCAACCTGCTCGACCTGCGCAAGGCCGTGGTCGAGCACGGGGCCGACCTCGGCCTGGCCTACGACGGCGACGCCGACCGCTGCTGGGTGGTGGACGAGACGGGGGAGTCGGTCTCGCCGTCCGCCGTGACCGCGCTGGTGGCCGTCCGCGAGCTGGCCAAGCACCCCGGCTCCAAGATCATTCACAACCTGATCACCTCGGCGGCGGTGCCGGAGATCGTCCGCGAGCACGGCGGCGTACCGATCCGCACCCGGGTCGGTCACTCGTTCATCAAGGCCGAGATGGCCCGCACCGGAGCGATCTTCGGCGGCGAGCACTCGGCCCATTACTACTTCCGCGACTTCTGGTACGCCGACTCCGGGATGCTGGCCGCGCTGCACGTGCTGGCCGCCCTGGGGGCGCAGGACCGGCCGCTGTCCCAGGTGGTGGCGCGCTACGCCCGCCATGTGGCGTCAGGGGAGATCAACAGCACCGTCGCCGACCAGCGGGCGGCCGTCGAGCGGGTCAGGTCCGCCTTCGACGGCCGGGAGGGAGTGACGTTCGACGAGCTGGACGGCCTGACCGTGACCGGCGACGGCTGGTGGTTCAACCTCCGCCCGTCCAACACCGAGCCGCTGCTCCGGCTGAACGCCGAGGCGGCCGACGAGCGAAAGATGACGGAGGTCAGGGACGAGGTCCTGGCCCTCGTGAGGAGATAGCTGTGAAGATCGACGACTGGTTGCTGGAGATCCTCGCCTGCCCCGCGTGCAAGTCGCCGCTCCGGGCCGACTCCGAGGCCGAGGAGCTGACCTGCACCTCCAGCGCGTGCGGGCTGGTCTATCCAGTGCGCGACGACATCCCCGTGCTGCTCGTCGACGAGGCCCGCAAACCGTGACCTCGCCGCCTGACCTGCGCTGGGACGCGGACAGGCTCGACGATCAGGGACATCTGGCCGAGGCGGACCCGGGCGGCATGCTGCCCGTGCTCGCCTCCGCCGCGGCGCAGGTGCGCATCGCCGGGCGGGCCGTGGCCGGTGCGGGCATCGACGGCGGGCTGGCCGCCGACGGCAGGCCGCGCGCGGTCGTGGTGGCCGGGGTGGGCGCCGCGGCGCTCGCGGGCGACCTGCTGGCCGCGGTGTGCGGGCCGGGCGCGCCGGTGCCGTTCCTGACCGTCCGCTCCTTCCGGCTGCCCGGCTGGGTGGGCACCGCCGACCTGGTCATCGCGGTGTCCTTCTCCGGCGACACCGAGGAGACGCTGACGCTGGCCCGTGAGGCGGTCCGCCGTGGGTGCCGGTTGCTGGCGGTCGGGCGCGCCGGGTCGCCGTTGCAGGCCGTCGCCCGGCAGGCGGGCGCGCTCTTCGTGCCCGTCGAGGCGGCCGGTCCGGAGCGGGCCGGGCTGTGGGCGATGCTCGTACCGCTGGTCAGCGCCGCCGCGGCCATCAAGCTGACCAGCGCCGACGACGCGTTGTTCGAGGCGGTGGCCGGGCGGCTGGAGGAGATCGCGCACCGCTGCCGGCCGGCCAGCGAGTCGTTCATCAACCCCGGCAAGAGCCTGGCCATGGAGCTGGCCGAGACGGTCCCGATGATCTGGGGGTCCTCGCCGCTCACCGCCGTGGCCGCGCACCGGCTGGCGGCCCGGCTCGGCCAGGACGCGGGCCTGCCCGCCCTGCACGGGGAGATTCCCGACGTCGGCCACGACCAGGCGGGGACGCTGGACGGCCCGATGGCCGTCCGCGACATCTTCGCCGACGAGGGCACTCGCACGCTGCGCCTGGTGGTGCTGCGCGACACCGACGAGCATCCGAGCGTGACGCGCCGCCGGGAGCTGTCGCTGCGGATGGCCCAGGACCGCGGCGTTTCGGTCACCGAACTCCAGGCCGAGGGCGGGCACCCGCTGGAGCGGATCGCGACGCTGGTCGGTTTGTTGGATTATGGGAGCGTTTATCTGGCTTTGGGGTACGGTATCGATCCGTCTCCGGTCCCGGTGGTCCGTGAGCTGGAGATGCGGCTTTCCGAATAGGATCCAGATGCTGTTCCCCGGTACCCCGGCCGGATGATCGAGAGTGGAGACGACACGTGAGCGCGAGTGGCGGTACCAAGGCGATCGTCGCGGCGTTGATCGCCAACCTGTCCATCGCCGCGGCCAAGTTCGTGGCCTATCTGTTCACGTCGTCCTCCTCGATGCTGGCCGAGTCGATCCACTCGGTCGCGGACTCTGGCAATCAGGTGCTGCTGCTGGTCGGCGGCAAGCGCGCGCAGCGGGCCCGCACCCCCAAGCATCCCTTCGGCTACGGCCGGGAGCGCTACTTCTACGCGTTCGTGGTGGCCGTGGTGCTGTTCACGGTCGGTGCGGTGTTCTCCATCTACGAGGGCGTGCACAAGATCAGTGATCCGCATCCGGTGGAGACGCCGATCATCGCGTTCGGAGTGCTGATCTTCGCGATCATCGCCGAGACCTTCTCCTTCCGCACCGCGATCAAGGAGGCCAACCACGTACGCAACGGGCAGTCGTGGGTGCAGTTCATCCGCAGGGCCAAGGCCCCCGAGCTGCCGGTGATCGTGCTGGAAGACCTCGGCGCGCTGGTCGGCCTGATCCTCGCGCTGCTCGGCGTGACCATGGCCGTGATCACCGGGAACGGCGTCTGGGACGGCGTCGGCACCATCGCCATCGGCGTACTGCTCGCGATCATCGCGGTCATCCTGGCCGTGGAGACCAAGTCGCTGCTGATCGGCGAGAGCGCGGGCGAGGACATCGAGGACCAGATCGTCGCCGCGCTCACCGGCGGCCCCGAGGTCTCCCGGGTCATCCACCTGCGCACCCTGCACATCGGCCCGGAGGAGCTGCTGGTCGCCGCCAAGATCGCGATCGACCACGACGACACGGCCGCCGAGGTCGCCCGCGGCATCGACGCGGCCGAGCAGCGCGTCCGCGCCGCCGTGCCGATCGCCCGGGTCATCTACCTGGAGCCCGACCTCTACCGCTCCGAGCGCACCGACCAGGCCGCCACCGCCCCCGCGCCTGGTGCCGGGTGATCCGGTAACGCTCAGGGGCTCCGCCGCTACCGCCCCGGTGCCCGGTGCGGGGTGACCAGCCCCGTCTCGTACGCGTGGACGACCGCCTGGGTGCGGTCGCGCAGGCCGAGCTTGGTGAGCAGCCGGGCCACGTGCGTCTTCACCGTGTGCTCGGAGACCACCAGCTCGGCGGCGATCTCCGCGTTCGACAGGCCCCTGGCGATCATCCGCAGCACCTCGCCCTCGCGCGGCGTCAGCCCCGGTGTCTCCGGTACGGCCGGCCGCCGCGCGGCGAACGTCGCGATCAGCCGCCGGGTGACCTTCGGGGCCAGCAGCGCCTCGCCCCTGGCCACGATCCGCACCGACTCGGCCAGGTCACCCGACCGCACGTCCTTCAGCAGGAACCCGCTCGCCCCCGCGGAGAGCGCGTCGTAGACGTAGTCGTCGAGGTCGAAAGTCGTGATCATGATGACCTTGGTGTCATGGGCCTCGATGATCCGGCGGGCCGCCTCGATGCCGTTCATCCTGGGCATCCGGATGTCCAGCAGGGCGACATCGGGGCGGGTCCGCTCGGCCAGCCGTACGGCCTGGACCCCGTCGGCGGCGGTGCCCACAACGGTGAGGCCCGGCTGAGCGGCGATCACCGCCGCGAAGCCGCGCAACACCACCGGCTGGTCATCGGCGATCAGTACGGAGACGGTGGTCATTCGGTCGGCAGTCCGGCCTGGACGAGGAAGCCTCCGTGTGGGCCGGGGCCGGCGGTGAACCATCCGCCGAGGGCGAGCGCGCGTTCGCGCATGCCGATCAGTCCGTGGCCGCCTTCGGTGTCCTCGGCCGCCTCGGCGGGGCCGTTGTCGGCGACGCGTATGGCCAGCAGGGTGGGGCGGTACGCCAGTTCGATGGAGACCCGTGCGCCGGGGGCGTGGACGCGGGCGTTGTTCAGTGACTCCTGCACGATGCGGAAGGCGCTGACGTCCACCGCCTGGGGCAGCTCGCGCTCCTCGCCCACCACGTCCAGGTCCACGTCACCGGGGTGCTGCTCGATCAGCTCGGGCAGTTGGGCGAGTCCGGGCTGGGGCGCGGTCTCCGCGGCGTCGGGGATGTCCGCCCGGAGTACGCCGACCAGCCTGCGCATCTCGGCGAGCGCGTCGCGGGCGTTGCCGGCGATGTCGGCGAACTCGCGCTTGGTCGCCTCGCCCAGTTCGTCGCCCTCCTCGGCGAGCGTGAAGGGCGCGGTCTCGGCGCGTACCGCGATCATCGAGACGGAGTGGGCCACGACGTCGTGCATCTCCCTGGCGATCCTGGCCCGCTCGGCCATCGCCGCCCGCTCCCTGACCTGGTCCAGCCGGTCGGCCCGGAACAGGTTCAGCTCGCTGCGGCTGCCGCGCAGGTCGGCCAGCAGGGTCAGCGCGGCGACGGTCACGGCGACGATCGCGAACGCGCCGCCCCTGCCGCCGCCGATGCCGAGGGCGGCCGTCAGCCCGCCCACGACGACGGCGACCGCGCCCGCCCACCGCAGCCGGCGGGGCAGCATCACGAGCAGCGTGTAGGTCGAGATGACTCCGGAGACATAGACCGGCAAGGGTATCTCGGCGAGCCTCACGCCGCTCAGCGCCAGAACGCCGGCGCCCAGATAGGTCAGGACGAGCACCGGGACGCGGAATCGCCGCCGCACCATTTGGGGCGCGGTGGCCAGCAACAGGCCGCTCAGCACCACCATGCCGGGGCTGTGGTCCACCCCGTACCGGATCGGGGGCATCGAGGTCGGAATGAGGCCCCATACGGTCAGAGCGACGCCTATGGCCACGTCGAGCAGCGGAGACCGGACGACTCTGCCGAGATCGATTTTCGACAGGGCTTCCTCGGCACTGTCGATTTTGCTGGTGAGCGACATGCCAGGAATTGTGGTCGTGCCGTCCCGGCCTGTCGTCACTCTTTCGAGCGACGATCAAGCACCGGTCGGCCGCGCAGCAGCCGCAGCGCCTTCTCCTTCTCGAAGTCGAGTGCCCGGCGCGGGGCCTGGATGCGGCCGATGCGCAGGCCCAGTTCGCGTACGGCGTGCGCGACGCCCGGCTCGGTGAGCACCCGCAGCGCGAAGGACAGCTCGGCCGGTGAGGCGTCGAAGCGCCGCTCCAGCTCGATCGCGTGCGCGACGGCGGCCAGCTCCTCCTCCCCGAACCGGCGGTGCGAGCCCTGCCCACGGACCGGGGGCAACAGCCCCAGCGCCTCCCGGTAGCGCAGCATCCGGGGCGACATGCCGAGCCGCTTGGCGGCCTCCGTGATCCGCATTCTTACAATCCTATGTCAGGATCAGCCCTCTCGGCGTGCGCTGGGGCGTACCGGGCCCATAAACTCGCTGACGACGACATCAGCCAGAGGGGAATGACATGGACTTCAAGGTGGCCGACCTGTCGCTTGCCGCCTTCGGGCGCAAGGAGATCCACCTCGCCGAGCACGAGATGCCCGGCCTCATGGCCGTCCGCCGTGAATACGCGGGCAGCAAGCCGCTGCGCGGCGCGCGGATCATGGGATCGCTGCACATGACGATCCAGACCGCCGTGCTCATCGAGACCCTGGTCGAGCTGGGCGCCGACGTCCGCTGGGTGAGCTGCAACATCTTCTCCACCCAGGACCACGCCGCCGCGGCCACGGTCGTCGGGCCGGACGGCACCGCCGACGACCCCAAGGGCGTGCCGGTGTTCGCCTGGAAGGGCGAGACGCTGGAGGAGTACTGGTGGTGTACCGAGCAGGCGCTGAGCTGGCCTGACGGCGGCGGCCCCAACATGATCCTCGACGATGGCGGTGACGCCACGCTGCTCGTCCACAAGGGCGCGGAGTACGAGAAGGCGGGCGCCGTGCCGACCGCCGGCGCCGACGACCCCGAAGAGTGGAAGATCATCCTGGAGACCCTGCGCCGCACCATCGAGGCGAGCCCCGGCAAGTGGACCACCACCGCCGAGGCGATCAAGGGCGTGACCGAGGAGACCACCACCGGTGTCCACCGCCTGTACGAGATGCACAAGAACGGCACGCTGCTCTTCCCGGCGATCAACGTCAACGACTCGGTGACCAAGTCGAAGTTCGACAACAAGTACGGTTGCCGCCACTCCGTGCTCGACGGCCTGAACCGCGCCACGGACGTCCTGATCGGCGGCAAGGTCGCTGTCGTCTGCGGTTACGGCGACGTCGGCAAGGGCTGCGCCGAGGCGCTGCGCGGCCAGGGCGCGCGAGTGGTCATCACCGAGATCGACCCGATCTGCGCCCTCCAGGCCGCGATGGACGGCTACCAGGTCACCACCCTGGAGGAGATCGTCGGCCAGGCCGACATCTTCGTCAGCGCCACCGGCAACTTCGACATCATCACGGCCGAGCACATGGCCGCGATGAAGCACCAGGCCATCGTGTCCAACATCGGCCACTTCGACAACGAGATCGACATGGCGGGCCTGGCCAAGCTGCCCGGCATCAAGCGCAACACCATCAAGCCGCAGGTCGACGAGTGGATCTTCGAGGACGGCCACTCCGTCATCGTGCTGGCCGAAGGCCGCCTGATGAACCTGGGCTGCGCCACCGGCCACCCCTCGTTCGTGATGTCCAACTCCTTCACCAACCAGGTGATCGCCCAGATCGAGCTGTTCACCAAGACCGACGCCTACCCGCTCGGCGTCTACACCCTGCCCAAGCACCTCGACGAGAAGGTCGCCCGGCTGCACCTCGACGCCCTCGGGGTCAAGCTGACCAAGCTCACCAAGGCGCAGGCGGAGTACATCGGGGTCGACGTCGAAGGCCCCTACAAGTCCGACCACTACCGCTACTGAGTCATCCGGCGGTCGGTGCGCAGTGGAGATCTCCGGGGAGGCCGGCGAGCGGCGGATCGAGTGGGCCGCCCGCGCCATGCCGGTACTGCGGGCGGTCGGCGAACGCTTCGCCGCCGAGCGCCCGCTCGACGGCATGCGGATCGCCGCCTGCCTGCACGTGACCGCCGAGACCGCCGTGCTGATGGGGGCGTTGCGGGCGGGCGGGGCGGAGATCGCCCTGGCCGCGTCCAACCCGCTCTCCACCCAGGACGACGTGGCGGCGGCGCTGGCGGAGTACGGCGTCGCCGTGTACGCGCGGGCCGGGGTCGATCGCGAGACCTACTACCGGCACATCAACCAGGCGCTGGACATCGCCCCGGAGATCGTCCTGGACGACGGCTGCGACCTGGTCAACACCCTGCACACCGAACGCCTCGAACTGCTGCCCGGGGTCACCGGCGGCTGCGAGGAGACCACCACCGGCATCATCAGGCTGCGGCAGATGGCCACCGAGGAGGCCCTGCGCTTCCCGGTGGTCGCGGTCAACGACACCCGCACCAAGCGGATGTTCGACAACCGGTACGGCACCGGCCAGTCCACCCTCGACGGCATCATGCGCGCCACCAACACGCTGCTGGCGGGCAAGACGGTGGTCGTGGCCGGGTTCGGGTACTGCGGCCGGGGCGTCGCCGAACGGGCCCGCGGGCTCGGCGCCCGGGTGATCGTCACCGAGATCGACCCGGTCAAGGGGCTGGACGCGACCTTGCAGGGGTACGAGGTCCGGCCGATGGCGGTGGCCGCCGAACGCGGCGACGTGTTCATCACCGTCACCGGCAACCGGGACGTGATCCGCGCTGAGCACCTGGCGGCCATGAAGGACGGGGCGATCCTCGCCAACGCGGGGCATTTCGACGTCGAGATCGACGTACGCGCCCTGGAGGAGCTGGCCGATACGGTCCATCCCGGGGTCCGCCCCAACACGGACGAGTACGTACTGGCCGACGGCCGGCGCCTGCTGCTGCTCGCGGAGGGCCGCCTGGTCAACCTGACGGCCGCCGAGGGGCACCCGGCGGCGGTCATGGACATGTCCTTCGCGGCCCAGGCGCTGGCGGTGACCTGGCTGGCCCGCGAACGGGTCCGGCTGGTGCCGGGGGTGTACGACGTGCCGCCGGAGATCGACACGGAGGTCGCCCGGCTGAAGCTCGCGGCGGCGGGAATCGAGGTCGACACCCTCACCCCCGACCAGGAAACCTACCTCCACTCCTGGCGCACCGGCTCCTGACCCCCCACTGACCTACACCTCAACGCCCAACGGCTCATGGCGCTTCGCGCCCAATGGCCCACGCTACCGCGCGCCGCCTCAAGCCGCGCTACCGCGCGGCAAGGGCCGCGCTACCGCGCGGCAAGGGCCGCGCTACCGCGCGGCAAGGGCCGCGCTACCGCGCGGCAAGGGCCGCGCTACCGCGCGGCAAGGGCCGCGCTACCGCGCGGCAAGGGCCGCGCTCCGCTCGGACGCCCTTCCAAAGCCGGCGCTAGCGCCCCCGCCGGTCACGTCCCCACCTCTCCTCCTGAGACGCCTGCTTCGCCCACCAGACCAATGCCATCTATGGGGGCGCGCCAGGCTGAGAGCCCAGCAGGACCAGACCGCGAGGCCAGACCGCCGTACGGCAAGACTGCTCAGGTCCTCGCGCCGCGACGAAGAGGCACACCGCTGACCGCGCTCACTCAGGATGACCCACCTCGCAAGGTGTCCCCGCGATAACCTCGGGAGACCATCCTCGACCGGCACGAGATGCCCGGGAGGAACCTTCCGGGCACCGGCAGAAGGGCAGCGCGAGTGGCGGTCGGCCAATCCACCACCCATGACCTCGAATTCGGCGACGAAGTCGTCATCAAGCGCTACCGCTCATGGGATCGACGCGAACCGCAACGCGAGTGGACGGCGTTGACGCTGCTGGCCGAACACGCGCCCGGCCTGGCCCCCGCCCCTATACGAGCCGACCTCAACGTGAGCCCGCCGACAGTGGTGATGAGCCGCCTGCCCGGCCACGTACTGCGCGGCGCACCCGCCACCGTCGCGCAAATCGATGCCGTGGCCGCCGCGTTCACGCGACTGCACCAGGCGATCCCAGGACCGGTCCTTGAGGCGGTCGAGCCTGCCGCCTGGGGACCCGCCGCGGCCGTGGCCAAGGTCCGTACCTGGGCCGACAAGCGCCCCGACCTCGGCCACGACGCCGACGTCCGCCACGCCTTCCAGGAGGGAGCGACGTGGCTGGCCACCAACGCCCCCGACCGGCTGATCTCTGATCCACTGCCGCCCGTCCTCGGCCTGTCCGACGGCAACCACGCCAACTACCTCTGGGATGATGGCGACCGGCAGGTCCGCCTCCTTGACTGGGAAGACTCCGGCCGCAGCGACCGAGCCTTCGAGATCGCCGAATTCTGCGAGCACACCTCCCGCCTCGACGGCACCTTCGATACCGAGCACCTGCTGGCCGCCGTGAACGTGACCGAAAAGGAGCACCGCCGCATCCACGACTTTCGCCGGCTGCTCGCGCTCGGCTGGCTCCTCATGCTCGGCCCCGCAGGACCCTTCACCGCCCGCAGTCCCGCAGGCACCCTAGAACGCCAGGCCCAGCGGGTCCTGCACCTGCTCGCCTGACGCCTCGACCGGGTGGGTCTGGAAGCCATTCTAGGAAGACCGCCTGCAAGTCCACACCTGCTTCCGGGGCTGTAGGCGTAATCTGGGCAGTGCCGAACTGAATTCCCCCAAGGTAGGGCCATGTCCAGTCCTGTTGAGGACCGTGTGCGGCGGATCGGTGAGAATGTCCGTATCGCGCGTCGCGCCCGAGGCAAATCCGTGGAAGCGCTCGCCGGGCTGGTCGGGCGGTCCAAGAGCTGGCTCAGCAAGATCGAGAACGGTAGGACCCGGCTCGACAAGCGCACTGACATCGTGGCGCTCGCCGAAGCGCTTGAGGTGTCCGCCGACTTCCTGCTCGGTCATCCGGCACCCGAGATTCGGCCTAATCATCCCAACTACAACCTCGTGCCGCTGCAACGCGTCTTGATGGACGCGGGGCCTGATGACCCGCCTGACATGCCGGCGCGGCCCGTTGAGGTGCTGCGGACGGTGCTTCACGAAGCGGACATGGCCTTCAGACGAGCCGACGACGCCACGCTGATAAGGATCTTGCCGGACCTGATCGGTGAGTTGTACGTCCACATCGCGACGAGCCTGGAGCCGGTGCGAAGCGAGGCCCTGAAGATGCTGATCCTGGCAGCGGGGTGCAAGGCGGCGTTCATGTCCCGGGGCTTGGGCGAGGTGCATCTGGCCTACCTCGGCGGCGAACGCGGCTGGCAGGCGGCCGAACTTCTCGGGGATCCCGTCTGGCGGGGTGCGGCGGCGTTCGGGCGTGCGCACGCGCGCTGCTCGGCGGGTACACCGAAGCCGCTGCTGATGACGCCCCGGATCGCTGACGAGGTGGAGCTGCACATCGGGGACGATCTCTTCGCGCACCAGGTGCACGGCATGCTCCGGCTCAGCGCCGCACTCGCCTGCGAGGTACTCGGCGACCGCGACGGCGCCGCCGGCCAGGTGGGCGAGGCGGCGCGACTCGCCGAGCCGCTGGGCGATGCGCCGGATGCCTTCGAGTACTTCGGCGTGGCCAACGTGGGCGTGTGGCGTACCACGCTGGAGGTCGAGGCGGGGCGTCCGGGGCAGGCCCTTGAGCACGCGAACAGGGTCGATCCGCGCGCACTTCCATCCCACAGCCGCCGGGCGATGTTGCTCTTGGAACGGGCCCGCGCTCACGCGATGCTCGATCGGGACGAAGACGCCGTCCGTGAGTTGCGGAAGGCCGAGCAGCTATCCCCGTCAATGGTGCACAACCATCCGTTCATCAAGGAACTGGTCGCCGACATACTGGACCGTCGAGGGGGCCGTGACGTTCGCGGCCTAGCCTGGCGGATGAATCTAGTCTGACGCCGGTTTCCACGCGGAAACAACTTTCCGTCGGCTCGCCGTAACGTTCCGTGACATGAATGGACGGTGGAGCGGGTACACGATCGTGCCCTACACGATCGCCTACGCGAACGAACTCGTGACCGACCCGATCGGGTTCGTGCCGTACGCGGGCCGGATGCGCCTGGCCTACCTGCCGTCTCGCCCCGATGACTGGGTGGACCCGTACGCGGGACGGCTGGGCAGCGTGGGCGGCATTCTCCGTGCCCGGATCCACGATCTCCGGGACCGGCCGGACCGGCGCGGTCCCGCGCAGATGCGCAAGCTCAACACGCTGCGGCAGTGGCGATCGATGGACAGACTGCTTTGCCAGGTCTGCGGTGACACGGCGACGGACCCGCATAGCGGGCTGATTCCGTGGGCGGTGACCTCGACCGTGTTCGAGCGCACTGGCCCGGACAGCGGGCGTACCAACGCGCCCCCGACCTGCTGGAGTTGCATCCCCAAGGCCGTGGCGGAGTGCCCCATGCTCCGCCGGGACTCCGCCCTCTTCACCGTGACCACGGTCAGGCCGGCCGGGGTACTGGCGGATCTGTACCGTCCCGGTGTGGCGCACGAACCGAAGCCTGCCGGGCACAACGTCTTCGTGGCCTGGGACGACTTCCGGTACCACCGGTGTGCGCTGGCCGTCGCGCAGGTGGTCGAACTACACGGTATGAGGCCGACCGCCCCCTAGCCGATGGAGCCCCCGGCTGGTCGTTCGGCAAGCCAGGGGGGTGGCTCGGTGATCAGGCTTCGGACATCAGGCGGTCACAAGAGGCGCCGGCTTGTCGTGTGCGGACTCAACGGGGGTGGGGTTTGACGCACGCCTCCGGGGCGCACAATACGGCGTAGCCGTCAGAGGAGAACACTTCGCGGTAGCCGCGCACGACAAGGTCGGCGACATCCGTGGCCTGAGCGTCGATCGACGGGAAATGCGGTTGTTTCGCGATGAGATCCGCGAGGACCCAAGGGGCGCGCTGTGGTCGTGCGGCCGTTTTGGCGGCCCAGGCCACGACGCGCGTTCTCGATGTGATGTGCGGGCCCAGCGTGTTGGCGGTCTCCACGAGGACGCCGTCCGGGATCGTGGCCATCGCCGCTTCGGCGGCGGGGGCGCGGGCCGGGGTTCGGTACCAGGCCGGGGAGACGAGGTTCGAGAAGGGGAAGAACGGTACTGTCGCCAGCATCGCGACCATCAGCGCCTGGGGTGCGTAGCGGCCGGGTAATCGGAGGATCGGGTGCCGGACGCGGCGGCGAAGCCGGGCGAGGCCGTCCACGGCGGCGCACAGGAGCGCCATGACGACGGCGGAATTGTAGTGAAAGCCGGTGCCCCACCAGCCGGCCGCGCCCTGGTCGGTGGCCAGCATCCGAAGCGCCAGTAGTGAGAGGGCGGCGAAGGCGTATGGGGAGAAGAGAGGGAGGCATAACAGCGGGCCGATGAGTAACAACACCGTCCATACTTTGGCGCCGGGGGTCACCAGAACGTGTAACGCGTCGCCCGGATGGGTCAGAATGCGGATCGCCGCGTCCGGCAGAGTGCCGCCCAAACCCGAGTAGTACCAATAGCGCCCGGCGCCGCCGCCGAATGCCGGGATCACGACCTGAGTGGCGACGAACGTCTGTAACAGACCGCCGCACAACAGCACGATCCCGGGCTTTCGATGCTCTCGCGTGAGCATGAACCCGACGCCCAGACCGGCCACCAAGATCCCGATGTCCTCTTTGACCGCCAGCAGCGCGCCCGACGATATCAGGGCGTGCGCGGTCTTGCCGGCTTGGATGCGCTCGAAGACGAGCGCGGTCAGCAGCGGCACGAACGCGTACTCATGGAAGTCGAATACCACCGCCTCGGCGATCGGCCACGATATGACGTAGGCGATGGCGAAGAAGTATGCGGCGGACGTCCCCAGGGCCCGGCGGGTGAAGGACCAGAGCGGTACGACCGCCAGGGCGAACAGCGCCGCCTGCGCGACGATCAGCGTCTCGGGGCCGTCATGGAGCCGGTACAGCGGTGCGATCAGTGCCAATATGGGGGAGAAGTGGTCGCCCAGCAAGGAGAAGGGCACGCCAGGGGTCTCCCAGTTGCCTTTGACGTCGGAGAGCGGCCCGGTGAGGTTCGCATATCCGCGAACCCCCTGATCGAAGATCACCATGTCGTATATCCCCGACCGAAATCCATACAGGTCGGTCAGCCCCAGCGCACAGTTAATGACCGCTCCGGCGAGGACGATCGCGGCCACCATCGGGCCGTGGCGCAGACGAGGGCATGCGTTTGCCGCACGTAAAGGCAAGGGTTCGCTTTCAGGTCCGTGTGCTGATTTCACGCGAGGGAAGGCCGGCCAGATTTCTGGCCGGCCATGTTCGCCCGGAGATTATCAGCGGCGCGCCGGCGGGGAGCGCCTTACGAACACAAAAGCGGGGTCAGGGGTTTTCGGTGAGGATGGTGAGGGCCACCTCGATGGGGTCGCCGGTGGGCTCGGCGGGGAACTCTTCGGGGCGGTCGGACCAATCCTGGCCGTGGGTGTTCCAGTCGGTGTCGCCCTTGGTGAAGAAGGCGGTCCAGCGTTCCTTGTAGTAGCCGCCCATCAGGCCCGACCAGTCGCGGTTGGCGTAGCCGGTGAGGATGGCCGAGTCGGCGTCGCCCCAGACGGTGACGAGGCGTTTGGCGGCGCGTTCCAGTTGGCGGGACTCGGGCTCGTCGGCGCCCCAGCTTCTGGCGTCGCGTAGCCAGCGGCCGAGGAGGAATTCCGGGCGGGTGGCGAGGAGGCGTTCCTGGAGGTCCAGGAGGTGGAGGAAGCGCTGCTGGGCGGCGGGGTCCGCGAGGGTGGGGGCGAGGGCGCGGGCGCGGTCGTTGAGGACCTGGCGGGTGAGGTCCACCACGTCGTAGCGGTAGGTGTCGGCGTGGCGGAGCCGGGGGGCGGCGGCGAGCAGGTGCCGCCAGGCGGTCTCCACGTCGGCGGGGTCGTAGTGCAGGCGGCGCGGGCCGACGACCGATGCCTGGTCGGGGGAGAGGGAGGGTTCGGCGGCGAACACGCTGTCGGTGGCCGCGTAGACGTCCAGTTCGCCGGCGATGTCGGGCATGTCGTCGAGCTGCGTCTCCAGGGGCGGGCCCCAGTTCGCGTACGCCGACGCGCGCAGCGTGCGCCAGGCGGCGAGGGCGTCGGGATCGACCTGACCGTACCGGGACCACACCCAGCGGGGCAGCCAGGTGTCCAGGTCGATGGGCTCGCCGGCCCAGGTCAGGTCGGCGAACAGGTCCCAGACCACGGGGTTGGTGTCCACCCCCTCGGCCATGTTGGACAGCCCCACGGGGGCGGCCACGGACGATTCCGCGGCGAAAGCGGCCGGGGCGGCGGCGATGTCGGGCAGGGAGCCGTACAGGCCGTGCCGCCCGCCGTAGTTGGGCAGGATGCCGTACGCCCACGGCGTCCCCCAGAAACCGGACGTCCTCCGCCACACCGTGCCCGTCAGGTCGATGACCAGGGCGTGCGAGCGGTCGATGGCGGCCATCATCTCCTCGCGCGGGTTGCCGGTCCACGCCTGGATGACCCACAGGTAGTCAGGGTCGGCCGCGCGCAGCGCGCGTTCGATGCCGGTGGCGGCGTCGGTGAGGGAGGCGCCGCCCAGGCGGCCGCCCTCGTGCAGCAGGTCCACCGCCCAGGCGTCGTGGTGGCCGAAGCGGTCGCGCTGGTGCCGGTAGAACGCCTCGGCGACCTGGGCGTACGCGGGCGTGGTGGTGTCGAGCCAGTCGGGCCGCCGCGGACCGGTGACGTCCATGAACCACTGGCCCTGCGGGACCGTGCGAGCGCCGGGGTTGCGCTCGGCGAAGCCGTCGGGGACCGCGCCGGAAAAGCCGGGCAGGATGGGCCGGATGCCCAGTTCCCGCATCCGGCCGAGGACCCGCACGGCCAGTTCGGCCCGCCGTTCGGCCAGGCCGCGGGTGGTGCCGCCGCCGAAGCTGTGGATGTTGTTGAGCCACTGCCACGCCTGGTGGGAGGGTGGCACGATCCACTCCAGCAGTTCGCGTTCGGTGTAGCCGAACTCCTGGAACGCCTCCAGCCACACCAGCTCCTGCCCGAGCGTCAGGTGCGCGGCGTTGATCCCGGAGGCGGCCAGCAGGTCCAGCTCACGCTCCCACTCCGGCCAGTGGTAGAAGGGCGTGGTGTAGCCGGCCACGGTGAGGTTGTAGGCGACCCGGTGGTCGTACGGCGTGGCGGCGCGGATGTGCCTGGCCGGAAGCGGTGCGGTGGCGGGCAGGTGCACGCCCCAGCGGGAGACTTGGCCGTGCGCGACGTCGCGCAGGTAGCGGTTGAAGGCGCTCGCCACGGCGACGGGCCCGGTGCCGACCAGCACGGTCCGGCCGTTCTCCGCCAGTACCTCGTAGCGGTCGCGGCCGTCGTCGCGGGGCAGCGCCCGTACGTCCAGCTCGTGGGCGAGCGGCCCGGCGAGTCTGCCGATGACGTCCCGCGCGGCACCGGTCCATGGGGCGGCGCTCATACTCGATCCTCCTGAAACCCGATCAAAACTGTCCCAACGGGACAACTAATAGCAGCTCAAACCTTCATAACCAAGACACTTGTCCCATTGAGACACTTTCGCCTACAGTGCCGCCATGACGGGACTACGTGAGCGCAAGAAGGCCAACACCCGGCGTGCCCTCATCGATGTGGCCCTGCGCCTGTTCGAGGAGCAGGGCTTCGCCGCCACGACCGTCCAGCAGATCGCCGACGAGGTCGTGGTGTCGCGCAAGACGTTCAACCGCTACTTCGCCACCAAGGAGGACGTCGTCCTGGCCCACGAGGAACAGGTGATGGACGACTGGCTGGCGTTGCTGGACGCCCGTCCGGACCACGAGTCCGCCCTCACCGCGCTGCACCGCGCGGCCCGCGACTACTTCACCGACCCCGCACTCGACGAGGCCGAACTCCAGCGCCGCTTCAGGGTCCAGGCCCTGATGCAGGACAACCCCGCTCTCATGGGCGAGAACATGCGCAGGTTCACGCTGCGCGAGGAACGGCTGGCCCGCCACCTGGCGGACCGCTCCTCGATCGGCGTCGGCCTGGAGGCCAGGGTGCTGGCCTCGGTCGCCTTCGCCGCCATGCGCGTCGCCCTGCAGGAGTGGGCCGCGGGCTCCTACGGCGACATCCCGGTCTGCCTGGATCTCCTCGACCGCACCTTCACCAAGCTGGCCGGCGGTCTCGACCTGCCGCCCCGCACAGATCCACCCCGCAAGAAGGAATAAGCATGACCTCCTCGCTCAGCCGGTCCGCGGTCCCGCGCACCGGCCGGCTTCCCCTGCTCCTCGGCGCGATGCTCGCCTTCAACACGGTCGGCTACATCGCCATCACCGCGTCCGTCTCGATCCTGCTGCCCGGCCAGGTCGCGGCGGCCGACCCCGCGGGCAAGCTGGGCGCGTTCGGCCTGGTGACCGGGATCAGCGCGATCGCCTCCGTCTGCGTGCCGCCGATCGTCGGCGCCTGGTCGGACCGCACGAAGGGCCGCTGGGGACGCCGCTCGCCGTGGTTCCTGGCCGGCGGGATCACCGCCGCCGCGTCGCTGGTACTGCTCGGCTCGGTCTCCACCGTCACCGGGCTGCTGATCGGCTGGTTCCTGGTCCAGGGCACGGTCAATATCGGCCTCAACATCGTGCTCGCCGTGGTCGCCGACCGGGTGCCCGCGCGCCGCCTGGGGCTGGCCTCCACCCTGAACGGCCTCGGCATCCCGATCGGCGGCGCCGTCGGCGTCTGGATCGGCGCGGCGCTGTCCGGTTCGGTCTTCCTGGCCTACTGCCTGCTGGCCGCCGTGTTCCTGGCGGGTTCGCTGGCCATGGCCCTGGTCGCCAAGGAGAGCGCGCCCTCCACGGACCCCGCGCCCGCGCGCGGCGGCTCGATCAGGGCGGAGATCGCGGGAGCCGTGGCCAGCCTGCGCACCCGCGACTACGCCTGGGCCTTCGCCGCCCGCGCGGTGATGTTCCTCGGGTACTTCACGGTCAGCTCCTTCAGCCTGTACGCGCTCACCGACTACATCCGCCTGCCCGCCGGGCTCGAACCCGCCGCCGCGACCGCCACCAGCACGTCCGTGACC
This sequence comes from Spongiactinospora rosea, assembly GCF_003315795.1. Taxonomy (GTDB): domain Bacteria; phylum Actinomycetota; class Actinomycetes; order Streptosporangiales; family Streptosporangiaceae; genus Spongiactinospora; species Spongiactinospora rosea. The sequence goes on along the minus strand of NZ_QMEY01000013.1, from coordinate 84,505 downwards.
ACCGGATGCCTGGTGCTGGGCATGCTGATCATGGGACCGCTGGCCGACCGGCTGGACCGCCGCAAGCTGTTCGTGCTGCTGTCCTCGCTGCTGATCACCGTCGCCACCGTACTGCCGCTGCTCTCCCCGACCTGGGACGCGCAACTGGCCTCGGCCGTGCTGAGCGGCATCGGCTTCGGCACCTACCTGTCGGTGGACCAGGCGCTGGTCACGCTGGTGCTGCCCGCCGCCGACGGCGCCGGACGCGACCTCGGCGTCTTCCACATCGCGCTCAACGCGCCGCAGGTCGTCGCGCCGTTCGCCGCCGCGTTCGTGGTGGGCGGCCTGGGCGGCTACCCGGCCCTGTACGCGGCCGGCGGCCTGCTGGCGCTGGCCGGATCGCTGCTGATCCTGCCGATCCGATCGGTCCGCTAACGCTCAGCCACCCTAGAAGGAGCCGCGCTCACGGCCAGGTGGGCCACGAGGGCGGGGTGTCCGACTCCGCCGTGAAGCGCTCGGCCCGCGCCACGCAGTCGGGGCAGACCGGCTTCTCGACCGCCCTGGCCACCGCCTCCGGGCTGGGTTCGCGCCGCGTGCCCAGCACGGACAATCCCGGGGGCAGACCGGTTTCCGGATCGACCGTGAACATCACGACCTCCCCCGCATCGACGCGGAACGCGCGCCCGCACGCGTAGCACGGGCCGATCTGCGGGATCTGCTCCTCATTCATGACATCCAGACTGGCAGCTCGCGCGAATACCGGCGAGGGGGTGCGGTCCCGGACGCCCGTGGAGGTGGGGGAGGGGGAGCGTCCGGGACCGCTTTAGGGGGAGGGTCAAGTGGCCTGGGAGGGCGATCTGCCGCCGGTGGCGGCGGTCTCACCCGTGTCCAGGTCGGAGTCCGGCTCGCGGCCGGGGGTCATGATGTTCAGCTTCCTGATCAGGAAACTGAAGATCACGTAGTACACGACGCCGTAGATCACTCCAAGGCCCATGATCAGCCAGAAGTTGTTCGTGTTCGACTTGGAGGCGTTGAGCAGGGCGTCGATGAGCCCGGCGGAGAAGCCGAAGCCGAGCCAGCCGTCCATCGCCGCGGTGAGCGCCATCGAGACGCCGGTCAGCACGGCGTGCGCGACGAACAGCACGGGGGCGACGAAGATGAACGCGAACTCGATGGGCTCGGTGATGCCGGTCACGAAGGAGACCAGGGCGGCGGAGATCATGATGCTGCCCACGGTCCCGCGGCGGTGCGGCGGCGCGGCCCGCCAGATGGCCAGCGCGGCGGCGGGCAGGCCGAACATCATCACCGGGAAGAACCCGGCCATGAACTCCCCCGAGCCGACGTGCCCGGCGAAGTAGCAGTACTGGTCGCCCGCGGCGTTGGCGATCGTCCCCTCGACGCCGGCCGTGCACTCCGGGACCAGGTACCACACGATCGAGTTGAGGAAGTGGTGCAGCCCGAGCGGGATCAGGAACCGGTTGAACAGCCCGTACAGGCCCGCCCCGACCGTCGAGTTGGTGGCCAGCCAGTCGCCGAAGGAGCTGATCGCGTCGCCGATCGGCGGCCAGATGAGGCCGAAGACGACCCCGAGCACCAGCCCGGCCAGCGAGGTCATGATCGGGACGAAGCGGCGTCCGCCGAAGAACGCCAGCCACGCCGGCAGCTTCGTCCGGTAGAACCGCTGCCACAGCAGCGCGGTCACCACACCTATCAGGATGCCACCGAGCACCCGCGTGGGGTTGGCCGAAGCCAGGTTGATCATGTCCACCATGGTGTTGTCCGCGCCCACCACCCGCTGTGACACCTGGGGCCGCAGGTCGGACTCGAAGAACATCAGCTTGGTGATGCGGTCGAACACCAGGTACCCGATCACCGCGGCCAGCGCGGTCGAGCCGTCCGCCCGGCGCGCGAAGCCGACCGCGACTCCGACCGCGAAGAGCAGGGGCAGCGCGTCGAACAGTGAGTCGCCGGCGCCCTTGATGATCAGGGCGATCCGGTCCATCGTCGCGTTGTCGGTACGGCCGAGCAGGTCGTCCTGACCCAGCCGCATCAGGATCGCGGCGGCGGGCAGCGCCGCGATGGGCAGCATGAGCGAGCGGCCGATCCGGGACAGGGCGCCCATGAGCGTCGACTGTGGCGCGGGCGCGGCAGGATGTGCCGCGTCCGAAGTGGAGCTCATCGGGGGTTCCTCCTGGGGGTCGGTTGGGGAGGAGATTCAGCTGCGCCGCTGCGGGATTTCCAGCACTGTACGGAGCTGGTAGCGGTCGGCGCGATAGGTCGAGACCCCGAGTTCGGCGCAGACGCCGCCGGCGAAGGAACGACGCTGGAGCAACAGCACGGCGCCGCCCCGGGGGAGCTTCAGCAGGTCGGCGTCGCCGGGATCGGCGATGCCGCCGTCGATGGTCAGCTCGCCGCCGTCCAGGATGAGGCCGTAGCGGGATTCGAGCAGGCTGTACAGCGAGCGGTTGGCGAGGTCGTGGGCGGAGAGGTCGGGGGCCAGGGCGACCGGGATGTGCGAGCGGTCGATGCTCAGCGGCTCGCCGTCGGCCAGCCGCAGGCGCTCGATGAAGTGGACCTCGTCGCCGGGCTGGATGCCCAGCTCCCTGGCCAGGTGGGCGCTCGCGCGCACGATCCGCCGGTCGAGGTCGCGTGATCCGGGCTCCAGGCCGCGGGCGCGCATGTCGTCGCTGAAGGAGGTGAGCCGGATCGCCATCTCGATCTTCGGGCGGGCCACGAAGGTGCCCTTGCCCGCGACCCGGTGCAACCGGCCTTCGGAGACGAGGTGATCGACCGCCTGCCGTACCGTCATCCGGGACAGGCCGAACCGCTGGCACAGCTCCCGCTCGGAGGGGATGGCCGCGCCGATGGGCAGCTCGTCGCTCTCTATCAGGTCGAGGAGGATTTCGCGAAGCTGGAAGTACTTCGGCACCGGGCTGTCCGGGTCGATCTCCGCCACGAAGCCTCCCCTCGATCGATGCGGGTGGCATGAGTTATGGTTCGTACTGGTCTAGTCCGGACTAGACCACATGCTGGATTTGAGTGTCAACGCATCGTCCGGCGACGGATCCATAACAGGCCGATCTCAAGGAGACTGGGCGGAAGATGACGACCTTTATGCGCAGGGAGATCGGCGAGCAGCCGGCGGCGTTGCGGGCCACCCTCGACTCGCTGCTCCCGCGGGTCGGCGAGGTGGAGCGGGTGGCCGAGGGCACTCGGCAGACGCTCTTCATCGCCCGTGGCACCTCCGACAACGCCGCGGTGTACGGCCGGTACCTCACCGAGGCCCGTACCGGGCGGCTGGCCACGCTCGCCGCGCCCTCCATCGCCACGACCTACAAGCGCAAGGTGGATCTTTCCGGCGTGCTCGCGGTCGGGCTGTCCCAGTCGGGCCGTACCGAGGAGATCGTCGAGACCCTGGCCTGGGCCAAGGACTGCGGGGCCAAGACCGTCGCGATCACCAACGGCGGGCCGCAGAGCCCGCTCGCCGAGGCCGCCGACCTGGCGCTGTGCACCGAGGCGGGCGAGGAGAAGGCCGTACCGGCCACCAAGACCTACACCACGCAGCTCGCCGCCCTCGCGGTGCTGGCCCTCGGCCTCGGTGCCGACGTGGACGCCGCCGACCTCGACCGCGTGCCCGACGCCGTGGCCAAGCTGATCGACGACCCGGGCGACCTGGAGGCCGTCGTGGCGGGCCTCGCGGGCAAGCCCGGCGTGGTCGTGTCCGGGCGCGGCCTGGCCTTCTCCACCGCCCTGGAGACCGCGCTGAAGCTCAAGGAGGCGTGCTACCTGCACGCCATGGGTCTGTCCTACGCCGACCTGCTGCACGGCCCGATCGCCGTGGTGGACGAGGACACCCCGGCCATCCTGGTCGCGGCCGGTGAGGGGCCGACGCTGCCGGGCACCGTGGCGCTGGCCGAGCGGGTCACCGGCGCGGGCGCGGCGGCGTACGGCATCGGCGGCGGCGACGGCCTGGCCCGCGCCTCCACCGCCGCGCTGAACGGTCCGGACCTGCCGGAGTGGGTGGCCCCGCTCGGGCTGATCGTCCCCGGCCAGTTGCTCACCGAGGCGCTGGCCCGCAGGCTTGGGGTCGACCCCGACTCGCCGCGCGGTCTGAAGAAGGTCACGCAAACCGAGTAACGACCCTTGGCCGTGCTGCGCGCGATCCGCCGGGTCACTTCGTTTAGCCTGGTCACGGACAACGAGGAGGATGCCATGGCGGCAGACGCCGAGGCGATCATCGCCGGTCTCGGTGGTGCGGAGAACATCATCGAGATCGAGCCGTGCATCACTCGACTGCGCACGGAGGTCCGGGACGCCTCGAAGGTGGACACGGCGGCGCTGCGCGCCGCCGGGGCCCACGGTGTCATGACGGCGGGCAAGATCGTCCAGGTCGTCGTGGGGCCGGAGGCCGACACGATAGCCAGCGACATCGAGGAAGTCATCGAGGACACCATCGAGTGACCTCGCGGGCTCGGCTGACGAAGGGCGAGGGGTCGCATGAGCACCACCGTTCGCGCTCCGGTGGCGGGCTCGGCCGCCCCGCTCTCGACCGTGCCCGATCCGGTTTTCTCGGCGGGCATGGTCGGTCCGGGTCTGGCGATCGACCCGCCGCGCGCCCCGCTCGTCTCGGTGGCGCCCATCGACGGCAAGATCATGAAGTTGCACCCGCACGCCTTCGTCATCGTCGGCGACGACGGCAGGGGGGTGCTGGTCCATCTGGGCATCGACACCGTCCAGCTCCGGGGAGCGGGCTTTTCCGTGCTGGCCACCGAGGGGGCCCGGATCCGGGCGGGGGAGCCGGTGGTGGCGTGGGATCCGGCGGAGGTCGAGGCCGGTGGGCGTTCGCCGGTCTGCCCGGTGGTCGCGCTGGACGCCCCGGCGGGGGCGGTGGTGCCGCTGGCCCACGGCACGATCGAGGCGGGCGACGCCCTGTTCGACTGGGCGTGAGCCCCCTCAAAACAGCCATTAAAGGGCCTGAGGCGGGCAGGGCCCACGAGACGGCGGGCACCCTGGAACGAGCGAACGAGTAAAGGACGAGCACGGAAGGCGAACATGAAGGCCGCGCTCTTCGACCTCGACGGCACCCTGATCAACACGGAGGTGCGCAGCCTGGCCCAGTACGAGCTGCTGTTCGTCAACCACCGGGTCGCCTACGACGCGGCCCTGCTGCGTGCCTTCATGGGCCGCCGGCTGCGCGACGTACTGGGCGAGATGCCCGCGCTGTTCCCCGGCCGGAACATCGATGACCTCATCGGCGAGCTGTTCTCCTACGAGGACCACGCCGGGCTCCCGGAGGTCGTGCCGGTCCCCGGGGCCGCCGAGCTGGTCGGCGCGGTCGCCGAGCACGGCTCGCCGATCGCCGTGGTCACCTCGGCCATGCGCTGGTGGGCGGAGAAGCGGCTGCGCGAGGTCGGCGTACGCGACCACGTGCACGCCATCGTCGCCGCCGAGGACGTCGAGATCGGCAAGCCCGACCCGGCGGGCTACCTGCGAGGGGCCCGCCTGCTCGACACCGACCCCGCCGAGTGTGTCGCCTTCGAGGACTCCGCGGCCGGGGTCGCCGCCGCCAAGGCCGCGGGCATGACCTGCGTGGCCGTGGCGACCACCCACCCCCACGAGGAACTGGCCGGTGCCGATCTCATCGTCACCGACCTCACCGCCGTCACCTGGCCGCCCGGCGCAGGCCCGGACGGCTGAGCACTGAAAGATCAACCCAAAGGAGTAGGAAACGTGGCAGAACGCAGGGTCACCGTCATGGCCGAGGTAGGGCTGCACGCCCGCCCGGCCGCGACGTTCGTGCAGACGGCGGCCAAGGTGAACCTTGACGTCACCGTGGGCAAGCTCGGCGGCCAGCCGGTGAACGCCAAGAGCATCCTTTCGGTCCTGGCCCTGGACGTGCGCCAGGGCGAGACCATCGTGATCACGGCCGACGGCGAGGGGGCCGACGAGGTGCTGGACACCCTGGTCGCCATCGCCGCCGCGCCCTGACGCCGATGGACGGCACGACGGCGCTGTCCGGCACGGGCGTCAGCCCCGGCATCGGCTACGGCCCGGTCCACCTGCTGGTGGCGGAGGTCCCCGAACCCCCGGTCGGCGCGCGCCACGACGGAGACGCCGAAGCCGAGCGGGCCCGTGTCCACGCCGCGCTCGAACAGGTCGCGGCCGACCTTGAGGCGCGCGGGGAGAAGGCGGGCGGCGAGGCCCAGGCCGTGCTCTCCGCGCAGGCCATGATGGCCCGCGACCCGGCGCTGGCCGAGTCCGTGAACACCGCGATCGGCGCGGGCACCGCGGGCGCCCGCGCGGTCTACGACGCCTTCGGCGGCTATCGCGACGCGCTCGCCGCGGCCGGGGGCTACCTGGCCGAGCGCGCGGCCGACCTGGACGACGTGCGCGACCGGGCGGTCGCCGTGCTCACCGGGCAGCCCATGCCGGGCGTCCCGGAGGGCGGCGGCGAGCCGTTCGTCCTGGTCGCCCGCGACCTCGCGCCCGCCGACACCGCGCTGCTCTCGCGCGAGGTGGTGGCCGCGTTCGTGACCGAGGAGGGCGGCCCGACCAGCCACACCGCGATCCTGGCCCGCGCCCTCGGCGTGCCCGCCGTGGTGGCCTGCGCGGGCGCGACCGGCATCAAGGCGGGCACCCCGGTCCTCGTGGACGGCGCCACCGGCATCGTCCGCACCGACCCCCCGGCCGGCGAGGTGGACGGCGCGCGCAAGGCCGACGAGGCCCGGCAGGCGGTGCTCGCCGCGGCCACCGGCCCCGGGATGACCGCCGACGGGCGTCCGGTGCCGCTGCTGGCCAACATCGGCGGCCCCGCCGACCTGCCCGCGGCGCTCGCCGCCGGGGCGGAGGGCGTGGGGCTGTACCGGACGGAGTTCCTGTTCCTGGACCGGGCGCAGGCTCCCGGCGAGGAGGAGCAGTACGCCGCCTACCGCGAGGTCCTGGACGCCTTCCCGGGCGGCCGGGTCATCGTCCGCACCCTCGACGCGGGCGCGGACAAGCCGCTCGCGTTCCTGCCGCCGCCCGGCGAGGAGCCCAACCCGGCGCTCGGCGAGCGCGGGCTGCGCATGTTCCGCGCCCATCCCCAGGTGATGGAGACCCAGCTCCGCGCGCTGGCCAGGGCCGCCGACGGCAACACGGCCCGGCTCGCGGTGATGGCGCCGATGGTGGCCACCCGCGAGGAGGCCGAGTGGTTCGCCCAGGCGTGCCGTACGGCGGGCCTGCCGGAGGCCGGGATCATGATCGAGGTCCCCTCGGCCGCGCTGCGCGCCGCCGACCTCGCCCCCGCCGTGGACTTCTTCTCCATCGGCACCAACGACCTGGCCCAGTACGCGTTCGCCGCGGACCGCCAGCTCGGCTCCCTTGGAGCGTTGCAAGATCCGTGGCAACCGGCGCTGCTGGACCTGATCCACACGGCGGCCACGGCGGCGGTGTCGGCGGGCAAGGGGTGCGGCGTGTGCGGGGAGGCCGCGGCCGATCCGCTGCTGGCCTGCGTACTGGTGGGGCTGGGGGTCACCTCGCTGTCGATGGGGGCGGCGTCGCTGCCCGCCGTGCGCGCGGCGCTGACCCGGCACACCGCCGACCAGTGCGGCCTGGCCGCGCAGGCGGCGCGGGAGGCCGGTTCGGCGGACGAGGCCAGGGCGGCGGCCCGCACCCAGCTTCCCGGTCTCGCGAGCCTGGCCATGTGATCGGCGGGGCACGCGTTAGCGTGGAGGCATGATCCGATTCACGGGTACGGCGAGCCGATTCGGTGCGGTGCTGGTGGCGGGGTCGCTGGCCACGGCCTGCGGGACGGCGGGCGGTTCGGCGGGCGGGCGTACGTCCGCACCGGCCGAACGGCCCGCCCCCGCGCCCTCCACGTCCTCGCCCCCGGCGTCAGAGCCGGCCCCGACCGGCACCTCGACCGGCACGACTTCGGAGGTGGACCGCGTGCTGGCCGACATGAGCCTTTCCGACAAGGTCGGGCAGCTCTTCATGCCGGTGCTGTACGGGGCCTCGGCCGACGCCTCCTCCGGCGAGAACCAGAGCAGGTACGGCGTGGCCACCCCCGCAAAGGCGATCAAGAAGTACCGCCCCGGCGGCGTGATCGTCTTCCCCTGGGCGGGCAACGTCAAGAGCGTCGGGCAGATCGTCGGCCTGACCAACGGCATGCAGCAGGCGTCGCCGGAGATCCCGCTGCTGGTGGCCGCCGACCAGGAGAACGGCACGGTCTCCCGGCTCGCCCCGCTGGTCACCAAACTGCCCGCCGCCGCGGTCATCGGCAAGACCGGGGACCCCAGGCTGGCCAGGCAGGCCGCCGAGGTCACCGGCACCGAGCTGCGCGCGCTCGGCATCAATCTCGACTTCGCGCCGGTCGCCGACGTCAACATCAACCCGCGCAACCCGGTCATCGGCCCGCGTTCCTACGGCAATGACCCGCAGAAGGTGTCCCGCATGGTCGCCGCCGCGGTGCGCGGCTTCCACGACGCCGGGGTGGCCTCGACCGCCAAGCACTTCCCCGGGCACGGCGACACCAACGTCGACAGCCACAGCGGGCTGCCGGTGATCGCGCACACCAGGAGCCAGTGGGCCAAGCTGGACGCGCCGCCGTTCGCCGCCGCCATCAAGGCGGGCGTGGACGCGGTGATGAGCGCGCACGTCGTGATGCCCAAGCTGGACTCCTCGGGCGACCCCTCCACGCTGTCACCGAAGATCCTCACCGGGCTGCTGCGCGAACGACTCGGCTTCGACGGCGTGGTCTCCACCGACGCGCTGGACATGGCGGGGGTGCGCAAGAAGTACGGCGACGGGGAGGTGGCGGTCCGGGCCGTGCTGGCGGGCGCCGACCTGCTGCTGATGCCGCCGGACCTGCCGGAGGCGCACGCGGCCGTGATCAAGGCCGTGAAGTCCGGGCGGATCTCGCAGGAGCGGCTGGACCAGTCGGTACGCCGGCTGCTGACCCTCAAGGCCGCGCGCGGCCTGCTGGAGAGCGCGCCGCGGGCCGACGCGGCGGAGGCCGCGCGGGTCATCGGGTCGGCCGAACACCGCAGGGTGGCCCAGCGCATCGAGCAACGCGCGGGAGGTTGAATCTCCGTTTTCGCGGTCTTTTGCATACCCTTGGGGGACGGCGAGACAGGAGGCGGAATGTACAAGGGTGTGCTGGTCGACTGGGGCGGGGTGCTCACCACGGGCCTGCCCGATGCCATCGGCGAGTGGATCGCCACCGACCGGATCGACGCCTCCCACTACTACGACGTGATGCGCGAGCTGATCCTGCACGCCTACGAGGACGAGCCGGGTGGTACGGACCGCGCCCGCAACATCGTGCACGCCCTGGAACGCGGCGAGATCGACCCCGCCGACTTCGAGCGCGACCTGGCCGCCCGCCTGGTCACCCTGGACGGCGTGCCGCCGCTCGCCGAGGGCCTGCTGGCCCGCATGTTCCTGGGCTTCCGCCCGGTCGAGCCGATGTACGCCATGCTGGCCGCCGCCCGCGCCGCCGGGGTGCGCACCTGCCTGCTGTCCAACTCCTGGGGCGACTACTACTCGCGCGAGGGCTGGGACCTGCTGTTCGACGCCGTGGTGATCTCCGGCGAGGTGGGCATGCGCAAGCCCGAGCCGGGCATCTTCGAGCATGCGCTCGGCCAGGTGGGCCTGAGCGCCGGGGAGTGCGTGTTCGTGGACGACATCGAGGCCAACATCGTGGCCGCGCGGGGGCTGGGCATCACCGGCATCCACCACCGCGACCCCGTCGAGACCATCGGCCGCCTGGAGACCATGCTGGGGACCTCCCTGGGGTGAGCCGGGGCCGGTCCCGCGGGTTGTGCGCGCACCACGCGGCCGGGGCTGGCACACTCTTGCAATGACCGGCGCCCTCCGGGTGCCGCCCCTCTGGAACCACCGGGGTCCGGCGTGATCCCGTCACGATCGAGGAACCCATGCGCGTCTATCTGCCGAGCACGCTCCCCGCGCTGGCCCGTGTGGCCGCCGCCGGACGGCTCGGCCCCGCCCCGCTCACCGGCTTCGCCGTCACGCCGTCGCTGATCGAGTGGTACGTCTCCGGCGACACCGAGGAGCTGGAGTACGTCGCCCTGACCGAGGCGGCCCGCGCGTCGCTGCGGATGCTGGCCGCCGACCGCGCCGACGGCATCGCCGTGGCCGCCCGCCGCGTGGTGATCGCCGCCGAGGTCGAGGACGCCGAGGTCCGGCCGTGCGGCGGGCTCGAAGAGCGCGGCCGGGTCCGGCTGGCCGAGCCGGTGCCGCTCGCCGCCATGGCCGCGGTCCACGTGGACGACCTGACCGCGGTGCTCGACGTGGACGCGGCCGTCGCCGCGCTGCCCGCCGCCGACCTGGGCGACGACGACGCCCGGTTCACCGTGGACGGCGCCGAGGCGCACGAGCTGCTGTGGTACGCGACCCAGGAGATCGACGACCTCCTCCGTTAAACTGATCCCCCTATGAAGCATGACAAGTCGGCCACGCACATCGTCTGGGATTGGAACGGCACACTCTTCCACGACATCGAGGCGGTCGTCGGGGCGACCAACGAGGTCTTCCGGCCGTACGGCCTGCCCCCGCTGACGGCCGAGGGCTTCCGCGAGGTCTACACGCGCCCGATCTGGCTGCTTTATGAGCGGATGCTGGGCAGGCCGCTGCGCGACGGCGAATGGCTGCTGCTCGACACCGCCTTCCACGAGCACTACCACCGGCTGATGCTCGACTGCGGGCTCACCGGCGACTGCCGCACCAGCCTGACCGAGTGGGAGCGGGCCGGCGGCTCGCAGTCGCTGCTGTCGATGTGGACGCACGAACGGCTGGTGCCCAAGGTCACCGAGTTCGGCATCCACCCGCACTTCCGCCGGATCGACGGGCTGCGCGCCGAGGCCGGCGGCCGCAAGGCCGAACACCTGGTCGCCCACCTCACGGCCCTGGACGTGGACCCGGCCGAAGTGCTGGTGATCGGCGACAGCCTCGACGACGCGCACGCCGCGCAGCACGTCGGGGCCAGGGCGGTGCTCTACACCGGCGGCATGTCGCTACGCACCGAGCTGGAGACCCTGGGCGTGCCCGTGGTGGACACCCTCGCCGAGGCGCTCGGCCACGCCTGAGCCCAGACCCGATCGGGCGGGCGGGGCGACCGGGCCACCGGACCGGCCGTACGCTTGGGGGGTCGTCCGCGATCTCGGGCGGCGCATCGTGCGACCACCCCCCGAGCCCCCGGAGGCCCCGATTAACCGCCTCGTTCTGTGGAACATCGACCTGACGCTGGTCGATGTCACCATCGTCGCCCGCGACGCCTACGCGGAGGCGTTCCGGCAGGTGACCGGGCGTCCGCTGGTGAAGCTCGCGCCCGCGCTGGGCCGCCCGGACTCCGAGATCATCTTCGAGACGCTGGCGATCAACGGCGTGGACGCCGAGGACGACCACCTGCCCCGGTTCATCGAGGCGCTGGGCACCAGCTTCGCCGCCCGCCGCGACCGCCTGGCGAAGCAGGGCCGGATGATGCCCGGGGCCGCCGACGCGCTGGCGGGGGTGGCCAGGCTGCACGGCGTCGTCCAGTCCGTGCTCACCGGCACGATCAAGGGCAACGCGGTGCACAAGCTGGCCGCCTTCGGCCTGTCCCGGCACATCGACTTCGAGGTGGGCGGCTACGGCGAGGAGGTCTACCCCAAGGCCACCCTGCTCCAAGTCGCGCAGAGCCGGGCCAAGGCCAAGTACGGCCGGGCCTTCGACCAGTCCAGCACCGTGCTGATCGGCGACTCCACGCGCGATGTGCAGGCGGCCAGGATCGGCGGGGCCGCGATGATCGCGGTGGCCTCCGGCCGGTCCACCGACGCCGAGCTGCGCGCCGCCGGGGCCGACCTGGTGCTGCCCGACCTGGCCAACCCCTCAGAGGTCGTCGCGGCCGTCGCCCGCCTCACCGGCGACCCCACCGGCCGCCTGGCCGGCTGACCCTCCCCGGGTCAGCCGTCAGAGGGGAGCGCCGACAGGAAGCGGGCGGCGACCGGGGCGGCGACCGCCGGGCCGGAGCCGCCGCCCTCGACGATCACCGCGAAGGCCAGGTCGCCCCGGTAGCCGATGAACCACGAGTGGGCCGGTGGCTCCTTGCCCGAGCCGTACTCCGCGGTGCCCGTCTTGCCCGCCGAGCCCGCGGGGAAGGACACCTTGTTCGCGGTGCCCTCGCTGACCACCGCGGGCATCAGCGACCGCAGTGCGCGCACCACCTCGGCCTCCACCTTGCGCGGCTTGGCCCCGCCGGGCGGCACCAGGTCGGCGGCGACGACCCGGGGCGGACGCCAGGTGCCGTCCGCGATGGCGGCGGCCACCGCCGCCATGTTGAGCGGGCTGGCCAGCACCCGGCCCTGCCCCATCGAGGCCGAGGCCAGGTCGGTGTCGTCCTTGGGCGCGGGGTACTCCGCCCGCACGGCGGGCACCCCCGGCGTGATCGGCGCGCCGAACCCGAACCCGGCCGCCACCTCGCCCAGCCGCCCGCCGGAGAGCCGCCGCACGCTCATCTCCCCGAACGTGGTGTTGCACGAGTGGGCGAAGGCGTCCCTGAAGGAGAGGGTGCCGTAGTCGTGGAACCCCGCGTTGTGGAAGGGGAAGCCGCCGATGTTCCGCTCGGCCGGGCACTCCACCGTCTGGTCGGGCCGGATGCCGTCCGCGACCAGCGCCGAGGCGGTCACCACCTTGAACGTGGACCCCGGCGGGTACTTGCCGAGCAGCGCCCGGTTGAACCCGCCCGGCTTGTTCACCGCGGCCAGCAGCTCGCCGGTGGAGGCCCGCAGCGCCACCAGCGCGACCGGCTTCTTCACCTTCGCAAGGGCCTTCGCGCCCGCCCGGTGCACCGTGAGGTCGATGGTCGTGGCCAGCGGCTTTCCCTCCCGCGCCCCGGTCTCGGCCAGGGTACGCACGGTCTTGCCCTTCTCCCGCAGCACGACCTTGCCCGCCGCCGACCCCACCAGCCGCCCCCGATAGGTCTCCCGCAGCCCTTCGACGATCTGCTGCACCGAGCCGGGGGCGTCGGTGCCGTCGATGCGCTCCCCGCCCGCCGCGGTGATCGGCGCGTACTCCGGCTTGACGGTGACCGCCTCGATCGTGCGGCCGGGGGCCAGGTCCGGGTGGATCGCGGCAGGCGTCCAGGACACCCGCCAGGTGCGCTCGTGCTCCACGAGCCGCAGCGCCCCGTCGTAGGACCAGTCCACCGTGCCGCGCAGGTCGGCGCGGAAGGCCACCTTCGTGGCGTCCTCGCCCTCCTTGGCCTCCCCGGGCCGGAACGTCGCGGACGTGAGGTCCAGGCCGCGGGCGAAGGCGGTGTGCCTGCCCTCGAAGTCGGCCGGCGGGCCGACGGTCAGCCGCCGCATCGCGGCGTAGTCCTTCCGCGCCCAGGCGGCGAGGTACGCCGCGGCGGTCTCCTCCGGCGAGCCCTGCGTGCGCAGCGCCCACAGCGCGCCGCCCGAGGCCAGCGCCGCGACCAGCACCGCGGCCCCGCCGATCAGCAGCCGATTGCGCATGTGTCACCCCCGATGTTCGTGTGCCGTTCGAGAACACCAGAGAGCCGCCGTCATGTCCAATACGGCTATCTGTCAGGATCACATACTTGTTTGGATATCATCGCCGTTCATGGACCTTGTCCGGCACCTGCGCTATTTCACCGTGCTGGCCGAGGAGCTGCACTTCGGCAACGCCGCGATCCGGCTCGGCATGGCCCAGCCGCCGCTCAGCCAGCGGATCAAACGGCTGGAGGAGGAGCTGGGCGTGCGGCTGTTCGACCGCTCGGCGCGGCAGGTGCGGCTCACCGACGCCGGGCGGATGCTGCTCGGCGAGGCCAGGGAGATCGTCGCCCGCGCCGACCGGCTGATGGAGCTGGCCAGGCACGGCATCGGCGGCGCGCTGAAGGTCGGCGTGCCGCCCGACCTCGGGGCGGCGGTCATCGCGGCGCTGGTGGAGAGCCTGCGCGAGCGAGATCCCGCGCTGCGGCCCGCGCCCGCCGAGATGTGGACGGCCGACCAGGTGGCGGCGCTGACCGGGGGGCTGCTCGACTTCGGCATCGTGCGGCATCCGATCACTGCCCAGGGGCTGCGGTTCGGGACGGTGCTGGTGCAGACGCCCGGCGTACTGCTGCCCGCCGACGACCCGCTGACCGCCGGGTCCACCGTCCACCTGGCCGACCTCGCCGGTCGTGACCTGGTGCTCTTCCCCCGGGAGGGCGAGCCGGGCCTGCACGCCGAGACCGTCGCCGAGTGCCGCGCGCACGGGTTCGACCCGCCCGCCGTCCACCACGGGATGTCGCTGGGGCTGGTGCTGGCCGGTTCGGCGGTGGCCTTCGGGCCGCGGGCCGACGTACCGGGGGTCCGCTGGCGTCCGCTGCTGGGGTCGCCGCTGGCCTGGCGGGTCTCGACCGCGTGGCGCGACTCCACGCCCTCGGTGGCGGAGTTCGCGACGATCGCCGAACGCATCCTGAAGGAGAACGCCGGCATGACCGACGAGGGCGCGGCCCCCCGGCGGCGGCCCAGGCAGCGCCCGGCGACGGGGTTCCTGGCATGAGCGGCCCCGACGCGTTCGACCCCGGGGGGCTGCTGCGCGCGGCCGGGGTCACCGGCTGGCTGCATGCCGCCGACATCGACACCGGCGCGCAGGTCGGCTTCGGCGCGCACGCGGCGGTGCCGATCGCCTCGGTCTTCAAGCTGCCGCTGCTGGTCGCGTTCGTCCGGCAGGCCGACGCCGGGCTGCTGGTCCCCGCGGAGCGGGTCGCCGTACCGGCCGCCGAGCGCGTCTTCGGCCCCACCGGCATCTCCGCGATGCTCGACGACGTCACCGTCACGCTGCGCGACCTGTGCTACCTGATGATCGCGGTGAGCGACAACACCGCCGCCGACGTGCTGCTGGCGCGGGTGGGCATCGACGCCGTCAACGCCATGCTGGACGACCTGGGCCTGACCGCCACCCGCGTCCTGCACGACTGCCGGGAGACGGCCGCCCTGCTGGACACCGACGGCGGCGAGTGGCCGGTCACCGACCCGGGCGTCATCGCCGGGCTGCGGGTGCTGGACCCGGCGAGCACCAATCGCAGCACCCCCGCCGAGCTGACCCGGCTGCTCGCCATGGTCTGGCGGGACGAGGCGGCGAGCGCCGAATCGTGCGCCTTCGTGCGCCGCCTGCTCGGCCTCCAGGTCTGGCCGCACCGCCTGTCGTCGGGCTTTCCCTATGACGACGTGTCGGTGAGCGGCAAGACCGGCACGCTGCCCACCCTGCGCGCGGAGGCCGGTGTGGTCGAGTACCCCGACGGCGGCCGGTACGCCGTCGCCGTCTTCACCCGCTCGCACGCCACCGCGCTCAACCAGCCCCGCGCGGACGCCGTCATCGGCACCGCGGCCCGGATGGCCATCGACCACCTGCGGACCCACGGGGGCCAACGGGGAGGCCGGTGGTGACTTTCCGCGCACGCGACGACAAGATGAGTGCCATGGCTGTGGATGGTGTTGAGGAAGGCGCGCTGCTCTGGGAGCCGACCGCCGATGTGGTGGCGAACGCCCGGATCACCCGTTACGCGGAGTGGCTGGGCCGTGGTGAGGCCGGGTATGAGGAGCTGTGGCAGTGGTCGGTGGACGACCTGGCGGGATTCTGGTCGTCGATCTGGGACTACTTTGGCGTGGTCGGCGAGCGCGGCGAAGGGCCGGTGCTCGGCGGGACGATGCCGAAGGCCGAGTGGTTTCCCGGGGCGACCCTCAACTACGCCGCCAACGCGCTGCGCCGGGCGGACACCGCGCCGGACCGGCTCGCGATCATCGCCCGCGACGAGCGCGGCACGCGGACCACGCTGACGTACGCCGAGCTGCGCGACGAGGTCGCGCGGGTGCGGGCGGGCCTGGTACGGCTGGGCGTGGGCCCCGGTGACCGGGTCGCCGGCTACCTGCCCAACGTCCCCGAGGCGCTGATCGCCCTGCTGGCCACGGCGTCGCTGGGGGCCGTGTGGTCCTCCTGCTCGCCCGACTTCGGGGTGCCGAGCGTGACCGACCGGTTCGCGCAGATCGACCCCAAGGTCCTGATCGTCGTGGACGGCTACCGCTACAACGGCAAGGAGTACGACCGGACGCAGGCCGTACGCGACATCGCGGGCAAACTGCCCGGCCTGCGGGCCACCGTGTGGATCCGCGCCCTGGGCACCACCCCGGCCGACGGCGACACCGAGTGGGCCGACCTGCGCGCCGAGGCCGCGCCGATGGCCTATGAGCCGGTCGCGTTCGGCCACCCGCTGTGGGTGCTCTACTCCAGCGGCACCACCGGCCTGCCCAAGCCGATCGTGCACGGCCACGGCGGGATCGTGCTGGAACACCTCAAGACCCTCTCCTTCCACCAGGACCTCGGCGAGGACGACGTCTTCTTCTGGTACACCACCACCGGCTGGATGATGTGGAACTACCTGGCCGGTGGCCTGCTGGTCGGCGCCACCCTGGTGCTGTACGACGGCAGCGCCACCCAGCCGGACACCGCCGCGCTGTGGGACATCGTGGCCGAGGAGGGCGTGACCTACTTCGGCACCGGCGCGCCGTACATCATGGCCTCGCTCAAGGCGGAGCTGCGGCCCACCGGTCTGGACCGGCTGCGCGGCATCGGCTCCACCGGCTCGCCGCTGCCGCCCGAGGGCTTCGCCTGGGTCTACACCCACGTCAGGCCGGACATCCCGCTCGGCTCGTTCGCCGGCGGCACCGACGTGTGCACCGGCTTCGTCGGCGCGGTCCCGCTGCTGCCGGTCCGCGCGGGCGTCATCCCCTGCCGCTGCCTGGGGGCCCGCATCGAGTCCTTCGACCCCGAGGGCGCCCCGGTGGTCGGTGAGGTGGGCGAACTCGTGCTGACCGCGCCCATGCCGTCCATGCCGGTGATGTTCTGGAACGACCCGTCCGGCGACCGCTACCGGGACAGCTACTTCGCCGAGTACCCCGGCGTGTGGCGGCACGGCGACTGGCTGAAGATCCTGCCCGACGGCGGGTGCGTGATCTACGGCCGTTCCGACTCCACCCTCAACCGGGGCGGCGTGCGGATGGGCACCAGCGAGTTCTACCGGGTCGTCGAGCGGTTCACCGAGATCGCCGACAGCCTGGTGATCGACACCGGCAGGCTCGGCCAGGAGGGCCGCCTGCTGCTCTACGTCACCATGGCCCCGGGCGAGGCGCTGACCGACGACCTGGTGTCCCGGCTGCGCGCGGCGCTGCGCACCGAGCTCTCGCCGCGCCACGTCCCCGACGCGATCCACGAGGTCCCGGGCATCCCGCGCACCCTGTCGGGCAAGAAGCTGGAGGTCCCGGTACGCAAGATCCTGCTCGGCACCCCGGTCGAGCAGGCCGCCAATCCGGACGCCATGGCCAATCCCGAAGTACTCTCCCACTTCATTCCCGAATGACCCAAAGCACTTGTCCTCCCCCTCGTGTCGCGATGCAATGTGCGCATGACTCGCGAGCAGGTGGAGCGGGCACTGCGCCGGGCCGAAGAACTGACGGCCCAGGTGCGCGGTGATCTCGACCGCGCGCTGGGCCTGATGTCCCGGCAGGTCTGGACGGGCGCGGCGGGCGACCGGTTCGGCGACGAACTGGCCGCCTCCCGGGCCGCGCTGCTCGGCGCGTGCACCGGGGCGGTCGATGAGCTGCGCGCCCTGCTGGCCCGGACTCCGAAGTAGCCGCCGGTGGAGCTGGAGGGCATGGTCCCCGCCGGGGTGCGGGCGCTGATGGAGGAGTTGCGCAGGGCGGAGTCCTCGCTGTCGGCGGCGGGGGCCGAGCTGTGGGGCCTGCTGCGGAGCGCGGGGCTGGACACCGCGCACGCCGACACGGTCCGCCGCCTCGGGACGTGGGCGGGAGGGCGGGTCACCGACGTCAACCGCCGCCTGCTGCTGCTCGAACGCCTGGTGGAGCACGACCCGCAGCGGTTCCGCGAGGGCGAGCAGGTGTTCGTCAACTCCGAGGTGTTCGCCCCCGGCACTCCGGTGCCGGACGGCTCCCATGACGACCCCGGGCAGGCCGCCGCGAGCGTGTCGGGCCTGGCGGGCACGCTGTGGAAGTTCGCCCCCGCGCGCCGGCTGGCCGACCCGGACGGCTGGCGGCGCGAGCCGGGGGACACCGCAGAAGGGCTGGTCTACGGCGCGCGGCGGCCCGTCGCGTTCGCCCACGACGCGCCCGACTGGGCGGCCTGGGCCGCCGCGCCCGGCCGTGCCGTCGGGCGGCTCGCGCCCGAGGCCCTGATGGCCGCCGCGGCCGGGCACGACGAGGCCGAACCCGGGACCCGGCCCTCCGGCCTTCCCTCCGAGGGCGGCCCCGGATGAGAGGGCCCGCCCGGGGAGGCGGAACAATGAAGCTGAGGTGCGCGACGCGGTTCCGGCGCCGGCGAGGGCCTGGGGCGATCGTGATTCCGACGAGGATCAGTGGGGCGGATGGCTGAGCGGGTCCAGTACTACGCGATGGTGCTCCTACTCGGCCCGGACGACCGGGACGGCCCGGCGGGGCTCGCCCGGCGGCGGGTCCGGCAGAACGGCGTACCGGTGGACGAGGCCATCCACCGCGACCTCAAGTGGCGTCCCACCGGCAAGATCCGCGCCTGGGAGCGCGGCGACGTGGCGGGCGACCTCATCGAGATCTCCCACGAAGAGGCCGAGCGGATCATGCTGCGCTTCCGGGAGCAGTTCGGAGGTGAGGGGACGAGCGTCCCGCGGGCCCCAAAAGCGCGGTGGCGTCTCCGGATGACAC
Organism: Spongiactinospora rosea; assembly: GCF_003315795.1. Lineage (GTDB taxonomy): Bacteria > Actinomycetota > Actinomycetes > Streptosporangiales > Streptosporangiaceae > Spongiactinospora > Spongiactinospora rosea. The sequence continues at coordinate 65,816 of NZ_QMEY01000013.1, read as the reverse complement.
CGGGGGCGGCGCGCTGGCCGAGGCGGCCGGGCGCTACGCGGGCGGCACGCTCGACGCCCGCAGGCTGCACGAGGTCTTCTGCGGCTCCGACATCTTCTGCGAGGCCGCCGAGGCGCCCGGCTTCATCGCCAGGCGGATCGACGGCGGGATGGTGATCCCGGTCTTCAGCTCGCTGCCCGCCCTGGTCGGGTTCGCCGCGAGAGACGCGCTGGTGCGGTTCGCGGCCGGGCGTACCGGGTGGTTCAGCGCCCGCGGCCAGGACCTGCTCGACCTGCTGCCCGACGGCTTCGACCTGCTGCTCGACCCCGGCACACCGCACGCGGTGCGGCTGCGCGCCGGGGCCACCGAACGGCGGGTCGTGGTCGCCCTCGGGGTACGGCCGGGCGGGGGAGGGGCGCCGCGTTGACGTACGACGGCTTTTCAGGTGATATCGGATACGGCGATGCATCGGGTACGTCTCCCGGTCGATGACGACCGGGCGGATTGGGGGGTGTCAGGTGAGTGCCGTCCCGGACGGGGAAGGGCCGGCGAAAGCCGTACCGCCCCGCAGCTTCGGTGAGGAGGGCGCGCGCCTGTCGTACGGCGCCTACCTCCGGCTGCCCGACCTGCTCGCGCAGCAGGTGCCGCAATCCTCCGCCCCCGACGAACTCCTGTTCATCACCGTCCACCAGGTCTACGAGCTGTGGTTCAAACTGCTGCTGCACGAGCTGGAGCAGGCCAGGGACGCCATGGCCGAAGGCGAGCTGTGGCTGGCGGGCCACAAGTTCAGGCGGGTCCACGCCATCGAACGCGTGCTGGTGGAGCAGGTCGAGGTGCTGGAGACCATGACCCCCCAGGACTTCCTGGAGTTCCGCGCCCTGCTGGCGCCCGCGAGCGGGTTCCAGTCGGTGCAGTTCCGGGAGCTGGAGTTCCTGTCAGGGGCCAAGGACGCGGCCTACCTGGAAAGGTTTCGCGGGGCGAGCGACGCCGAGGTCGCCCGGCTGCGGCGGCGCCTTTCCGAGCCCACACTGTGGGATGCTTACCTCACCGCGCTCTCCCGGCGAGGGCTCCCGATCTCCGACGACGAGATCATGGAGTCCCTGCTCACCGTGGCCCGGGACCGGGGATCGCACGACGATCTGTGGCGGCTGGCGGAGGATCTGCTGACCCACGACGAGACCGCCGCGCACTGGCGCATGCGCCACGTGCAGATGGTGGAGCGCCAGATCGGCACGAAGTCCGGTACGGGAGGCTCGACGGGGGCACCGTACTTGAGAGGGCGGACCCTGCTGCACTACTTCCCTCTCTTGTGGGAGCTTCGCTCGTGGCTGTGAATCCGGACGAAGTGACCACACTCACAAAGGAGTGAGACAGCGACATGTCGCTCGATGAGGCCAAGGACGATCTGCTCAAAGCCGCGGCCGAGACCTGCGCGCATCGGGCCGGTGGCGATAATGTGAGCGTGGCGGAGGCCGTCGACGTCCTCCGCACCTACTACCGGCACGTGGCGCCAGAGGATCTTCTCGACCGCGACCCGGTGGACGTCTACGGCCCCGCGATGGCACACCGGAGGCTGGCCGGGCACCGCCCGCAGGGCCGGGCCCTGGTGCGCGCCTACACCCCCACGCTTGAGGAGAACGGCTGGGAGCCGGGCCATTCGGTCGTGGAGGTGGTCACCGACGACATGCCGTTCCTGGTCGACTCGGTGACCATGGAGCTGGACCGGCAGGAGATCGGCGTCCACCTGGTGGTCCACCCCCAGATGGACGTACGGCGCGACATGACCGGCAAGATGCTCGGCCCCGGCGACGACGATGTCACCGGGCAGCGGCTCGCCGAGTCGTGGATGCACATCGAGATCGACCGGCAGCCCGACGCCGCGGTGCTCAAGCAGCTCGAAGCCGACCTCCAGCGGGTGCTCGCCGACGTGCGCTACGCGGTCGAGGACTTCGCGAAGATGCGGGCGCTGGCCGTGCGGACCGCCGAGGACCTTTCGGTCTCGCCGCCGCCGCTGCCGCCCGCCGAGGTCGAGGACAGCCTGGACCTGCTGCACTGGCTCGCCGACGGCCACTTCACCTTCCTCGGGTACCGGGAGTACCGGCTGGCCCAGGAGGGCGACGGCGACGCCCTGCACGCCGTACCCGGCACCGGGCTCGGCATCCTGCGGATGGACAAGGCGGGCTCCGACAGCTTCGCCGCGATGCCCGCCGAACTGCGCGCCAAGGCCCGCGAGAAGCAGATCCTGATCATCACCAAGGCCAACACCCGCGCCACCGTCCACCGGCACGCCTACCTCGACTACGTAGGCGTCAAGCTGTTCTCGCCGGACGGCGAGGTGGTGGGGGAGCGGCGGTTCCTCGGGCTGTTCACCCACGTCGCCTACAACGAGTCGATCTCCCGCATCCCGGTGCTGCGCCGCAAGCTGGCCGCCGTCCTGCAGGAGGCGGGCTTCGCCCCCGACAGCCACGACGGCAAGGACCTCATCGAGACCCTGGAGACCTTCCCCAGGGCCGAGCTGTTCCAGATCTCGGTGGACGAGCTGGTGCCGATGGCGCTGGGCGTACTGCGGCTGCGCGAGCGCAAGCAGGTCCGGCTGTTCCTGCGCCGCGACGACTACGGCCGCTACATCTCCTGCCTGATCTACCTGCCGCGCGACCGCTACACCACCAAGGTCCGCACCCGCATGCAGGAGCTCCTGCTCACCGCGCTGGGCGGCAGCTCGATCGACTACAGCGTGATGATCGGCGAGTCGGCGCTGGCGCGGCTGCACGTGGTGGTCCGCGGCGAGCGGGGCAGGCCGTTGCCGGAGACCGGCGCCGGCGTGGACGCCGAGGAGCTTGAGGCCCGGCTGGCCGCCACCACCCGCACCTGGGAGGACGACCTGGCCGACGCGGTCACCGAGCTGTGCCCGGAGCAGGAGGCCCCCGCGCTCATCAAGCGCTACCAGGCCGCCTTCCCCGAGGCGTACAAGGCCGACTTCCCGCCCCGGATGGCGGTGGCCGACCTGCGCCGCCTGGAACGGCTGGCCGAGGGCGACCACGACATCGAGATCAACCTTTATGAGCCCTACGACGCGGCCGAGGGCGAGCGCCGCCTGAAGGTCTACAAGCTGGACCGGCCGATCTCGCTGTCCCACGCGCTGCCGCTGCTGTCGCGGCTGGGCGTCGAGGTCGTGGACGAGCGGCCGTATGAGGTGGACCGGGACGGCGACCCCGCTACCAGGGACGCCTGGATCTACGACTTCGGGCTGCGCAGCGCCGCCTCGCCGGAGGTCGCCGCGGAGGCGTTCAAGGAGCTGTTCCAGGACGCGTTCACCGCGCTGTGGCGGGGCGAGGTGGAGGCCGACGGCTTCAACGCCCTGGTGCTCCAGGCGGGGCTGACCTGGGAGCAGGTCACGATCCTGCGGGCGTACGCGAAGTACCTGCGCCAGGCGGGCTCGACGTTCAGCCTCCAGTACATGCAGTCGGTGCTGGCAGGCAACGTGCGGCTGGCCCGCCTGCTGGTGCTGCTCTTCGAGGCGCGGCTGGACCCCAAGCGCGGCCCCGAGGTGCGCGAGGAGGTCAGCGAGGCGCTGCGCGAGGAGATCCTGGGCGCGCTGGACGACGTGGCCTCCCTGGACGAGGACCGCATCCTGCGGGCCTACCTGGAGATGATCCAGGCGACCCTGCGCACCAACCACTTCCAGCGCGACGCGGAGGGGCGGCGCAAGCCGTACCTGGCGCTGAAGTTCGACCCGCAGGCGATCAGCGTGCTGCCGCCGCCGCGGCCCAAGTACGAGATCTTCGTCTACTCGCCGCGCGTGGAGGGCGTCCACCTGCGGTTCGGCAAGGTCGCCAGGGGCGGCCTGCGCTGGTCGGACCGGATGGAGGACTTCCGCACCGAGATCCTGGGCCTGGTCAAGGCGCAGATGGTGAAGAACACCGTGATCGTGCCCACCGGCTCCAAGGGCGGGTTCGTGGTCAAGCGGCCGCCCGCCTCCGGGTCCCGTGAGGACGTACTGGCCGAGGGCATCGCCTGCTACCGGATGTTCATCTCCGGCCTGCTCGACCTCACCGACAACCTGGTGAACAACGAGGTCGTCCCGCCGCCGGACGTGGTGCGGCACGACGGCGACGACACCTATCTGGTCGTCGCCGCCGACAAGGGCACCGCGACCTTCTCCGACATCGCCAACGCGCTGGCCAAGGAGTACGGCTTCTGGCTGGGTGACGCGTTCGCCTCCGGCGGGTCCATCGGTTACGACCACAAGGCCATGGGCATCACCGCCCGGGGCGCGTGGGAGTCGGTGAAGTACCACTTCAGGTCCACCGGCGTGGACGTGCAGACCACCGACTTCACCGTGGCCGGGATCGGCGACATGTCGGGCGACGTGTTCGGCAACGGCATGCTGCTGTCCCGGCACATCCGCCTGGTGGCCGCGTTCGACCACCGGCACGTCTTCCTGGACCCCGACCCCGACGCGGCCGGGTCCCACGCCGAACGCGCCCGGCTGTTCGCGCTGCCGCGCAGCTCATGGGACGACTACGACAGGTCGCTCATCTCCACGGGCGGCGGGGTGTGGCCGCGCACCGCGAAGTCCATCCCGATCACCCCGCAGGTGCGCGCGGCGCTCGGCATCCCCGGCGACGTCGTCGCGATGCCGCCCAACGAGCTGATCAGCGCCATCCTGACCGCGCCCGTGGACCTGCTGTGGAACGGCGGCATCGGCACGTACGTCAAGGCGAGCGGTGAGAGCAACGCCGACGTCGGCGACAAGGCCAACGACGGCCTCCGGGTCAACGGGGCCGACCTGCGCTGCAAGGTCGTCGGCGAGGGCGGCAACCTGGGCCTCACCCAGCTCGCCCGGATCGAGTTCGCCCGCAACGGCGGGCTGATCAACACCGACTTCATCGACAACTCCGCCGGGGTGGACACCTCCGACCACGAGGTGAACATCAAGATCCTGCTGGACCGGGTGGTCCGCGACGGCGAACTGACCGACAAGCAGCGCAACCAGCTCTTCCTCGACATGACCGACGAGGTGGCGAGCCTGGTGCTGCGCGACAACTACGCCCAGAACGTCGTGCTCGCCGCCTCCCGCGCCCAGGCCCCCGCCATGCTGCACATCCACGCCCGCTACCTGCGCCGGATGGAACGCGAGGGCTGGGTGGACCGCGACCTTGAGTTCCTGCCCTCGGACAAGGCGCTGGCCGAGCGCCGCCAGGCTGGGCTGGGGCTGACCGCGCCGGAGTTCTCGGTGCTGCTGGCCTACACCAAGCTCGGCACCGACGCCGCGCTGCTGGCCTCCGACCTGCCCGATGATCCCTACCTGGCGTCCTGGCTGGTGTCCTACTTCCCCTCGGAACTGCGCGAGCGGCTGCGCGCCCAGATGGACTCCCACCCGCTGCGCCGCGAGATCATCACCACCCGCGTGGTCAACGACCTGGTCAACAGCAGTGGCACCACGTTCATGTTCCGGTTCGGTGAGGAGATCGGCGCCTCGGTCTCCGACATCGCCCGGGCGTACCTGGTGACCCGCGAGGTCTTCGACATGCCGACCTTCTGGCAGGCGGTGGAGTCGCTGGACAACAAGGTGGACACCGGCACCCAGCTCGCCATGCTGCTGGAGGCCCGCAAGCTCACCGAGCGGGGCACCCGCTGGCTGCTCGGCAACCGCAGGCCGCCGCTCGACCTGGCGTCCACGGTGAGCTTCTTCGCCAAGGGGATGAACGGCCTCATTCCACACCTGCCGAAGCTGCTGTGCGGGCCCGACCTCGCCGCGTTCGAAGAACGCCGGGACGGGTTCGCCGGCCGCGGCGTGCCGTACGAGCTGGCCGAGCGGACCGCCGCCATGGTGCCCGCGTACAGCACGTTCGACCTGGTGGAGGTGGCCTCGCTGACCGGCCGCCCGGTGAGCGAGGTGGCCGAGGTCTACTTCGACCTCGCCGACCGGCTGCAACTGGCCAGGCTGCGCGAACGCGTGATCGCGCTGCCCCGCGACAACCGCTGGAACTCCATGGCCAGGGCGGCGTTGCGCGACGACCTGTACGCCGCGCACGCCTCGCTCACCCGCGACGTGCTCACCCACACCAAGCCGGGCCTTTCCCCCGAGGAACGCCTGGCCAACTGGTCGGAGGCCAACTCCGCGGCGGTGGCCCGCTCCCGGCAGACCCTGTCGGAGATCTGGGAGAGCGACACCTTCGACCTCGCCACGCTGTCGGTCGCGCTGCGCGCGATCAGGACGCTGGTGGCCACCAGCGGACTGCCGCACAGCGAGGCGTGAGGACGCGCCCTACTTGCCGGAAACCCGGGTGATCGCCCCATCGAAGGCGATCACCTCGGCCGGCCTGCGGGAGCCCTTGGCGGGCACCTCGGCGGCGTACTGGTGGGTCTCGATGATCCGCATCTCCTTGGCCATCGCCGGCTGCTCGGCGGCCCAGCGCGCGTCCTGCGGGATCGCGATCCAGGGCGCGCTGGGCAGCTTGGCGCTCAGCGTGGTGGTGCGGGTCATCGCGTACTGGACGAAACCGCCGCCGTCGCGGGTGCGCAGCCCGAACACCGGCGACTTGGTCGCGCCGAAGATCGAGTCGAAGTTGAGCCCGTCGTGCCTGGCCTGCTGCTTGCGCTCGGCGATCTCCGCGGAGTAGCCGGTGGTGTGCTCGCCCGGCGCGATCAGCGCCGCGGAGAAGCCCTGGGAGCCCTCCTCGGCCACCGTGGCATGCAGCGGGGCCATCAGCTGCGGGCTGATCTCCAGGCTCTCGTCACGCGTGGACAGCGCCGTGGCGTAGCCCTCGGCGTCGAGCGCCACCTCGGGCGGCTCGGCGCCGGAGTAGAGCAGTGTGGCGAAGCTGAGCTGCCAGCGCGACTCGTCGTTCTCCTTCATGAAGGTCAGCACGGCCGAGCGGGCGTCGTCCTCGCGCTCCCGCCCACCCGGGCCGTCGCGCCGTTCGACCACCGCGGTGAACCAGTAGGGGGCGCGGTCCAGGCGTGGTACGTAAAGGACCGGATCGCCCCAGCCGTAGCGGGGCGGCTCCATGTCGTTGGCCCGGTAGGCGGCGGTCGTGAGCGCGGCCTGGCCGTCGCGGACGATCTCCAGCGCCATCCGCAGCTCGCCGCCCGCCCGCAGCACGTCGTCGGTGGCCAGCAGGCGCGTCACCACCCGGCGGGCCTCCTCCAGCGTCACCACCGGGACGGGCGCCGTGCTCGCGGTGGCCGTGCCGCCGGGCGTGGCCGCGGGCGTGGTCGCCGCGACGGGGGAGGCTCCTCCCGCCTCCCGCCCTCCGGCCGAACACGCCGCCAGCACGACCGGCAGCAGCATCAGCGTGGCCACGAGCACCCGACGCCGCCCGTTCGCTCGCACCGATCGCCTCCCCCTTAGCCCGCCGCCTGCCCATGTTACGGCCTGCTCGTTGCCTGACAGGGGCTCTCGGTCGCGTACGCTTAACAACCGTGGCAGTAATCGATCCGTCAGAAGAGATCAACGAGCTCGTCGGCACCATGAAGGGCATCAAGGACGTGCTCGATCTCGACGGCATGCGCAGGCAGATCGAGGAGCTCGGCGAGCAGGCTGCCGCGCCCGACCTGTGGAACGACCCGGAGGCGGCCCAGCAGGTCACCAGCAGGCTCTCGCACCTCCAGGCCGAGTACAACCGGGTGGAGGGCCTGGCGGGGCGGCTCGACGACGTCGCCGTGCTGTACGAGCTGGCCGAGTCCGAAGACGACCCGGACACCCGCCAGGAGGCCGACCGGGAGCTGGCCGCGCTGCGCACGGAGGTCAGCGCGCTGGAGGTCCGCACGCTGCTGTCCGGCGAGTACGACTCGCGCCAGGCCCTGGTGACGATCAACTCCCAGGCGGGCGGGGTCGACGCCGCCGACTGGGCGGAGATGTTGCTGCGGATGTACATCAGGTGGGCCGAGGCCAAGGGCTACTCGACCGAGGTCTACGACACCTCCTACGCGGAGGAGGCGGGCATCAAGTCCGCCACGTTCGCGATCAAGTCGCCCTACGCGTACGGCACGCTGCGCGGCGAGCACGGCACCCACCGCCTGGTGCGGATCAGCCCCTTCGACAACCAGGGCAGGCGGCAGACCTCGTTCGCGGGCGTGGACATCGTCCCCGTGGTCGAGCAGACCGACCGCATCGAGATCAACGAAGAGGACCTGCGGGTCGACGTCTACCGCTCGTCGGGTCCCGGCGGCCAGGGCGTCAACACCACCGACTCCGCGGTGCGGCTCACCCACCTGCCGACCGGCATCGTGGTCTCCTGCCAGAACGAGCGCTCCCAGCTCCAGAACAAGGCCACCGCGATGGCGGTGCTGTCGGCCAAGCTGCTGGAGCGCAAGCGGCAGGAGGAGGCCGAGAAGATGGCCGAGCTGCGCGGGGAGTCCACCACCTCGTGGGGCACCCAGATCCGCAGCTACGTGCTGCACCCCTACCAGATGGTCAAGGACCTGCGCACCGGCGTGGAGGCGGGCAACCCGAGCGCCGTCCTGGACGGCGACCTCGACTCGTTCATCGAGGCGGAGATCCGCTGGATGCGCCGTCAGGAGTCCGGTAAGGGCGACTGAGCCCGCGGCGGGGTCAGCCGAGCACCAGCTCGCGCAGCCCCAGGGAGACGACCAGCAGCGCGATCAGGGCGGCCACGATGAGCGCCGGCGGAATGCCGCCGGGGCCGCGCCCGTGCAGCTCGTCCCTGATCGCGCGGCACTGCGGGCACCGGCCTTCGGCGACCGGCCCGGCGCACCGCGCGCAGATCAGATGATCGCAGCTCATGGTCTGCTCCCCTCCTTCATTGCCCTACCGATGCTATACGCGCAATCGTTTTGTTTCCGTTATGGACCTTCCATGCCAGTGTTCCCCCTAGACTGTGCCATGGCCAACCGGAACGTCGATCAAGGGTAAAGATCTACGCCCCCCGGCCGGCGAACGGCGGGATGTGGCCACTACCACCCCCGCGACCGTCCCGAACCCCTAGACTGACATGCCGTGATGCGCCCGTGATCCATTTCGATAACGTCACCAAGGTCTACGCGAACCAGAACCGCCCCGCCCTCGACCACATCAGCGTGGACGTGGACAAGGGGGAGTTCGTGTTCCTCGTCGGGCCCTCGGGGTCAGGCAAGTCGACGTTCCTCCGACTCGTCCTGAAGGAGGAGCGGCCCAACGCCGGGGCGATCCATGTCGCCGGCAAGGACCTCGCCCGCCTGTCCAACTTCAAGGTCCCGCACCTGCGCCGCCGTATCGGCTGCGTCTTCCAGGACTTCCGGCTGCTCCCCAACAAGAACGTGTACGAGAACGTCGCGTTCGCCCTGGAGGTGATCGGCAAGCCCCGGCGCTTCATCAGAAAGGTCGTTCCCGAGGTCGTCGAGCTGGTCGGCCTGGAGGGCAAGGCCCACCGGATGCCCGACGAGCTGTCCGGCGGTGAGCAGCAGCGGGTCGCGATGGCCCGCGCGTTCGTCAACCGCCCCATGATCCTCCTCGCCGACGAGCCCACCGGCAACATCGACCCGGCGACGAGCATCGGCATCATGAAGGTGCTCGACCGGATCAACAGGACCGGCACCACGGTCGTCATGGCCACACACGACGCGGCGATCGTCGACTCCATGCGCAAGCGCGTGGTAGAGCTGGAGGACGGCAAGATCGTCCGAGACCAGTCGCGCGGAGTGTACGGCCAGGCGTACTGACCAGCATCCTTAGACCGGACCAGGAGTTACAGGAAGAGCATGCGGGCGAATTTCATCTTTTCCGAGGTGTGGATCGGCCTTCGCCGCAACCTCACGATGACCGTCGCGGTCATCGTCACGGTGGCCATCGGCATGGCGCTGCTGGGCGTCGGACTGATGATCAACGCCCAGGTCTCCAACATGAAGACCTTCTGGGCCGACAAGGTGGAGATCTCGGCCTTCCTCTGCTCGAAGGACTCACCGTTCGAGGCGTGCAAGAACACCGGCGGCGTCACCGAGCAGGAGCGCGAGACGCTGCGCCAGCAGATCCAGGCGATGCCCGAGGTCCAGCAGGTCTACTACGAGGACGCCACCAAGGCGTACCAGAACTTCAAGGACCAGTACGGCGCCGACAGCGTGCTGGTCGCCGCCGTGAAGGTCGAGGACATGCCCGAGTCCTTCCGGGTCAAGGTGAAGAACCCGGAGAGCTACTCCGCCGTCATGGAGCGGATCAAGGGCGCGCCTGGCGTCTCCAACGTCGTGGACCAGAAGAAGATCCTGGAGATCTGGTTCTCGCTGCTGGAACGGCTGCGCTGGTCGGCGCTGGCGGTCGCGTTCATCCTGGTCTTCGCGGCGATCCTGCTGATCGGCAACACCGTGCGCCTGTCGGCCTACAACCGCCGCCGGGAGACCGGCATCATGCGCCTGGTCGGGGCCTCCAACCTCTACATCCAGCTCCCGTTCGTGATGGAGGGCATGATCGCCGGTCTGGTCGGCGGGGTGGTCGCGGCCACCCTGTTGATCATGTCCAAGGTCTTCCTGTTCGAGAGCGTCGGCCAGTACCTCGGCAGCAGCGCGCTGGGCTGGAACGACGTCGCCTGGGTGATCATGCTGACGATGGCCATCGGCGTGATCATCTGTGTGATGGCGTCGTTCGTCACGCTCCGCCGTTACCTCCGGGTCTGAGACCGGCCGGTAGGCTCGAAGGCATGCCACACGAGACCGGGCGCAAGACGATCGCCAGAAACAAACGCGCCCGCCACGACTTCCACATCGAAGACACCTTCGAGGCGGGCATGGTGCTGCGTGGCACGGAGGTCAAGTCCCTCCGGGCCGGTCGCGCATCGCTTTCGGAGGGGTACGCCACCGTCAAGGACGGCGAGATGTGGCTGATCAACGTCCACATCCCCGAATACTCCCAGGGGACGTGGACCAACCACGCGGCTCGCCGTACACGCAAGCTGCTGCTGCACCGCAAGGAGATCGACAAGCTCGCCGGCAAGACCAAGGAGGGCGGGCTGACGGTCGTGCCGCTGGAGCTGTACTTCAAGGACGGGAAGGCCAAGGTGGAGCTGGGGCTCGCCCGCGGCAAGAAGGACTGGGACAAGCGGCACGCGCTCGCCGAGAAGCAGGCGAAGCGGGAGATGGCCCGCGAGACGCGGCACAGGTACAGGTGACCGTGGCATCTGCCCTACCCGCCCGGACCCCGGTCAGGAAGACCGTCGCCGCGGCCCTGGCGCTCGCCGCCTCCGCCCCGCTGCTGTCCGGCTGTTTCGAGGAGCCCTCGGCGCACGACGCGGTACGCGACTTCCTGGTCGGCTGGCAGTCCGGCGACTACGAGATGGCCGCCCGCCGTACCGACGGCGACCCGGGGCACGTGGCAAAGGCCCTTGCGGAGGTACGCCTGCAGCTCGACGCGGCGTCCCTGCGCTTCCACCTCACCGGCGTGTCGCGGTCCGGCGACGCCTCGCAGGCCGGTTTCCGCGCCGAGGTCGACCTGGGGGAGAACAACCCGCTGTGGGTCTACCACGGCAAGCTGCCGCTGCACCTGGTGGACGGCGCCTGGAAGGTCCGCTGGTCGCCGAGTGTGCTGCACCCGCAGCTCAAGGAGGGACAGCGGTTCGCGGTCCCGCCGATTTCCGACAGCCGCCAGCCGGTGCTCGACCGCAACCGCGACGCGCTGCAACGCGACGCCGTTCTCTACGTCGCCGGGGTCACCCCGGCCCACCTGAAGGACCCCGAGCGGCTGTGCGAGGAGCTGGCGGAGGTGACCGGCTTCGCCCAGGACCGGCTGCTCAGCCGGATCCACTCGGCCCCGCCGAACGAGCTGGCGCCGCTGGTCACCTTCGGCCGCCGCAAGTACGCCGAGCTGCAGTCGCGCCTGAACGCCATCCAGGGCATCACCATCCGCCCGCAGAAACAGCCGGTCGACCCGGGCGCCCCCACGCAGATCGTCGGCCGGGTGAGCGCGATCACCCCGGAGACCGAGCAGCAGCTCGGCGGCCCGCAGCGGGCGGGCGACTCGGTGGGCCTGAGCGGGCTGCAGAAGGCGTACCAGGACCAGCTCACCGGCGCGACCGCGATCCGCGTGATCACCCTTGACCTGAAGACCGGCAAGGAGGTCGCCGAGCTGGCCAAGTGGGAGGGCCGCTCCAACGCCCCGGTCCAGACCACCATCGACGCCCGCCTCCAGGGGTCGGCCGAGGTCGCCGTGGCCAGCGCCAACAAGGCCGCGCTGGTCGCGGTCAAGGCGTCCACCGGCGAGGTCCTGGCGGTCGCCACCCAGCAGTTCCACCAGGAGAAGGACGCGCTGGGCGGGAAGTTCGCCGCGGGCAGCGTGTTCTCCATCGTGGCCGCCGACGCGCTGCTGCAGGCCGGGGTCACCGCCAAGCAGCGGCTGCCCTGCCCGTCCGAACGCACGGTGGGCGGCGCCCGGTTCCAGCAGACCGGCGGCTCCACCGGGGGCACGCCGACCTTCAAGGGCAGCCTGGCCAACGCCTGCGTCACCGCGCTGGCCGCGCTCGGCCGCCGGGTGGACGCCGGCACCCTGTCCGCCAGCGCCCGCAGCTTCGGCATCGGCAGCGACTGGCAACTGCCCCTGAAGTCCTTCTCCGGCTCGCTGCCCAGGCTCACCAGCAGCGCCGCCAGGGCCAAGGCCATCGTCGGCCAGAACATCAAGGTCAGCCCGCTGTCCATGGCGCTGATCGCGGGCGCGATCAAGAACGGCACCTGGCACCCGCCGGTCCTGGTCAAGCAGCCGGCCACCCCCGACCCGGCCGCCGAGACCCCACCGGTCCGCCAGCCCAACCCGATCAAGCTCGACCCCGCCCGCACCGACATGCTCAGGGGCCTCATGCGCGCCGGGGTCACCTCCGGCACCGCCGCCACGGCCAACGCCAACGGCCCGCAGGTGTACGGCATCAGCTCGTTCACCACGGGTGACCGCTCGTGGTTCATCGGCTACCAGGACGACGTGGCCGTCGCCGTACTGGCCGAGGGCAACGACCCGGCGGCCATCGCGGGGGCCTTCTTCCACGGCGTGCACAGCACGGCGTGACGCTACGAAAAAACGGAAGCACCCGGAGCAACCATCGGTGGTGCCGTTCGCGTCTTACTAGGTGACTGGGCACCGCTTGGGGGGTTGCGGGCTCAGTCGCCGTGATGGGACAAGGCTTCATCTCGGGGGAAGCCTTGCCGTCCGGACCGGCGCGACCCTGCCGGTCGGCCCCGGGAGCGCGTGCGTGCGTGCCGCGCTCCCGGGGCTTCGCGCCTCACGACCACAGCTCGAACGGCTCGTCGATCTCCTCCCCGGCCAGGAAGCCGGTGAGCAGCCCGGGCAGCCTGCCCGGATAGAACGCCTCCTGGCTCGCCACGACGTCGGCGACGGCCCACCAGCGGAAGCCGAAGTAGTCCTCCAGCTCGTAGTCCAGCCGCTCGGCCTCGTCCACGTCGGGCCCCGGCACGGCGAGCCGCACCTGCACCACGACCTCGTTCTGCACATGCCGCTTGTCCCGATGCCGGAACGACGCCCGCCGCCGCCAGCTCGGCGGCCCCACCTGCGCCGCCGCCACGACGATCCCCGTCTCCTCCCGCAACTCCCGCACCGCCGTCTCCACGAACGTCTCCCCAGGGTCCATCCCGCCCCCGGGAAGCTCCCACCACGTCCCCAGCTCGGGGTGCACCGGCTCACGCGTGTGGAACAGCAGGATCCGCTCCAGGGAGTCGCACACGACCAGGCGTACGGCGTCACGCTCGACGATCGGATAGTCCTGCGGAAGCTCGATCATGGCGGCCCCTGGACGATCGGGAATCATGTTGGCATGAAGGGTGTTGTAGAGGGTATCGTCAGATCACTCGGTGGGCCTGGACGGACACCGACAGCTTGACAACAGCACATGGGGGTGACCGGCTTCGACTTCGACCTTGCAAGGCAGTGGGAAGCGGGCCGAGGACTGCGGACATAACCTCGTTAATCCTGTGACCGCAAACAACAAGTGCCAATAAGAAGCACGCTGAGGTTTCCCAGGCCAGCCTGGGCCTCGCCGCCTAAGCAGCGAGTGACCTCTGCCGACTCGGGACCGCCTCCGGCCCGAGCCCGGCATCGCTAGGAGGCTCAACCGCCGACCCCGGCCACGGGGGTCGCGCGGGAAATCTCACAGTGGCTGAGCCCGTCGGCGACATGCCTGTGTGATCGCCGGGGCTGAGAAAATCTAAAGCAGGCTGCGCCCGGAGAAGCCCTGTTTTGGGGTTGAAGGACGCGGGTTCGATTCCCGCCACCTCCACATCTACGAACCGCCTCTGACCCACCCGGGTCAGGGGCGGTTCGTGTGCGGGGTCACACCATGGTCATACGCCCGCTCGGAGCGGGGACGTCAGCCCTCGCGTGTACCGGGCCGGCCCCCCGCGCCGCGCCACGTCCAGCCGCGGTACAAGCACGCCCTGGCCAGAGCATGTCCCCGAACACGTTGGTGGCTGTGCCGGCGGGCGGCGGCCAGGCCGACATCGGGACACAGTCCTTCGGTCAGCGGTTGAGCGCCTGTACGGGGGTGATCCCCGCGGCCTTGACGGCCGGGTACACGCCTGCGATCAGGCCGGTCAGGGTGCCGATGAGCGGTGCGGAGAAGACGAGGGCGGGCTCCATGACGGCGCTCCACTGCCTGGCCAGCGAGACCCCGGTGACGATGATGATGCCGGTGCAGGTGCCGAGCAGTCCGCCCGCGCTGCCGAGGAGGGAGCTTTCGATCAGGAACTGACCGGCGATGTGGTGGCGGCGCGCCCCGAGGGCGCGGCGCAGGCCGATCTCGGCGGTGCGCTCCATGACGGAGACCAGCGTCGTGTTGGCGATGCCGACGGCGCCGACGAGCAGGGAGACGCCGGCGAGGAGCAGGAACAGGCTTCCGAGGTCGCCCTCGACCCCCTGTCTGAGGGTCTGTGGGTCGGGAGGGACGATCACGGCGAGACGTTCAGGATCCTGCGGGCGCAGCGCCATCGCGGCCTGGGAGCCGATGAGCTGGGCGGCTCCCAGCCGGGTGTTGATGAGGATCTTACGCTGGGCGCCCTGGTCGCCCCACAGCCGTTCGGCGGTCTCGACGGGGACCATCAACCCGAGCAGGAAGTCGGGGTTCCTCGCGACGTCGTCGATGATGCCGATCACGGTCAGCGCGTGGTCGCCGACGAAAACGGCGGGGGCCCCGGCCGCGCTCGTGATCCCGAGCCTGCGGGCGGCGCCGATCCCCAGTACGGCCACGTCGTCGCCGCGGCGGGCGTGGCCGTCGTCGTACAGCCGCCCGGAGGAGACGGAGGCGCCGGCGGCGCGCAGCGCGGCGGGGGAGGCGGCGATCAGCGTGATCCCGTGCTCGCCCTCCTCGCCGGGCACTCGGCGCTCGGTGGTGCGGACGCGTAGCCTCTCGTCGGCCGCCGACCAGAAGACGCCCGCCTCGACGACGCCGTTGAGCCGTCGCAGACGGCCCTCGGCGTCGCGCGGGTAGGGCGGATCGAGCGTGTCGGGACGGCCGTCCTGGATGACCACCTCCGTGGCCTTGTACGCGTCGAATCTGCCGCTGATCTGCGCGGCGGCGGTACTGGTCAGGCCCAGTGTGGCCACGAACGCGCCGACTCCGAGCAGCGTGCCGAGCGCGGTCAGGAGCGATCGCGCCCTGCGCCGGACGATCCAGATCAGCGCCTCGTCGATCAGGTCGCGCGGGGCCACCCTGGAGCGGAGCGCGCCGTCGGCCCGGCCACGTGCGGAACGCGCCGGGCTCACGCCCGTGCCTCGGTCAGCAGTCCGTCGTGAATCTCGACCAGCCGCCGCGCCCGTTTGGCGACATCGTCTTCGTGGGTGACCACGACCACGGTGAGCCCGTCCCCGTTCAGTTCGTCGAGCAGGTCCAGGACCGTGCCCGTGGTGACGCTGTCCAGGCTGCCCGTCGGCTCGTCGCACAGCAGCAGGCTGGGCCGCTTGACGATGGCGCGGGCGATGGCGACGCGCTGCCGCTCACCGCCCGACAGCGTCGGCGGGAACGCGTCGAGCCGATGCGCGAGCCCGACCTTGGTCAGCGCCTCTGCGGCGCTGTCCCGGCGTCGGCGCGGGGGGACGCCCGAGTACAGCAGCGCGAGCTCGACGTTCTCAAGGCTGGTGCGGTACGACAACAGGTGGAACGCCTGGAAGACGAAGCCCAGCAGGTGATTGCGCACGCCTGTCCTGGCCGCCTCGGTCAGCCCGCCGACGTCGCTGCCTTCGAGCAGGTAGGTGCCGCCGCTCGGCGCGTCCAGCAGGCCCAGCAGGTTGAGCAGCGTGGACTTCCCCGAGCCGGACCGGCCGATGACCGCCACGTGGTCGCCCCGGGCGATGGTGAGGGAACACGGCTTGAGCGCCTCGACCGGCGGCGCGGCGTCGTAGGTACGGCTGACGTCACGCCACTCCACGACCGGCGTCATCCGGGCCGCTCCTGGCCGACCACGACCTCCTCGCCCGCGGCGAGTTTCGGCGAACCCGTCAGCTCGACGAATCCGTCCACTGCGAGTCCCAGTTCAACCGGCACTTCGCGTTTCGCGCCACCGGACGCAAGCACGGTCACGTGCGCATGGCCGTCGGCACGGGTCACCACCGACGCGAGCGGTACGACGAGCGCCTTGCGCCCGCTGCCTCCCGATTTCACGGCGACGCGCACGTCCCTGCCGCGCATGCTCAGCGGCAGGGAGCGATCGGTCTTCACGGTCACGACGTACGCGCCTTCGTCGGCGGAATCGCCCTGCGGCTCTTCGTCTTCGCCCCGTTTCGCCGTGGCCGGTGCCCGCTCCCGTACCGTGGTGACCCGTCCGGCATAGCGCTTGCCGAGGGCCTCGTCCTCGATCTCCACCCGATCGCCTGGCCGGACGTCCCGCTTGGCCTCCTGGCTCAGCGAGGCGGTCACGATCAGCCGGTCCCCGGCCAGGCGCAGCAGTTCGCCGTCCGCCTTGCCCCGAACCGCCGCCGACACGGCCGTCACCCTGGCGGGGAGCCGGTTGACGAATACCGCCTCGTTGACGCCGACGCGCACCCCGGCCGCCTCGGGCGTCGAGGCGTGGTCCCGCTCTGGGGCCGATGCCGCCGAGGGCTTGGGCGACCGTTCCGGTTGGGCGGTGGGCGCGGGGACGGTGGCGGTGTATCCCTTCGCCTGGTAGAAGCGCAGGACGGCCGCGCCGGTACGCGGGCCGAAGACGCCGGGACGGTCCCAGCTCGGATAGCCCAGCCGGGCCAGCGCCTGCTGCAACTGCCGCACGTCGCGCCCCTGCGCGCCGATCGTCAGGTCCCGGTACATCGGGATGCGCCCGCGGAAGACGAACACAGGGCGCTCGGCCACGTCCACGAGCGCCTGGCCTTCGCGTACCGTCCTTCCAAGCGCGACATGGACGCCGGTGATGACGGGACGGCCCTCCGCAGGCTCGCCTTCGACGCGGACGATCTCCTCTCGCTGTGCCTTGACCGTGCCACGGGTGACCGTACGGCGGACCAGCGCGCGGAACTCGACGGGGGCGGTGATGACCGAGGGCGGCGGGGGCGCGGCCCTGGCCGCCGCCTGCGATCGTGACTCGACCCGCGCGCCCAGCCACCAGGCTCCCGCCGCCAGTGCGATCGAAACCGCCGCCCACAGCGCCAGCGTGCGCCGCGCGGAAAAGACCCCCTTCGTCATTCCCGCACGACCTGCTTGGCGCGGCCGATGGCAGCGGTCAGCAGCTCACGATAGGCGAGGATGGCGCTCTCGCTCTTTCTCGCCTCCTGCGCCCAGTATTTCTGGTAAAGGTCGCGCACGGTCGCCGACAGCCGCACCCGGCGGTCGCATTCGGCGTCGGCAGTGGCGATGCGTAGCTCCTTCGCCCGCCGGGCGGCCCGCCCGGACGCCTCTTCTCCGGCCTTCTTCGCCTTTTCCAGCTCTGCCATCACGGCGTCGGTGGAGGCGTCGGGGCTGTCGTATCGATATCCCTTCGCCGCCATGCAGGTCCGCCACTCCGCGACCTTCGCCAGGTAGGCGGGATCTTTCGGTAGAAGGGCATGAACGCGCCCGCTCATCGTGTTCACTATAGAAGAACCGGTCAGCCAGGTCTTGAAGTCCCCGTAAAGCCTGGAGCGGGCCTCACCGATACATCCGTCGGCGTTCGCGGCCATCTCCCCGCCATCGGGAAGGGTCACCCGCACCGGCTCCTTCGTGCCGGACAACCGGGCCGTCCACGCACTTCGATCGTCGTCCGACCGGGTGTCGAGATAGTCCTGATTGGGATCATCCGGTTCGCCGCCGGACGATGGATCATCGAAGTTCGCACCGTATCCCACTCTGGACTTCAGTTCGAGATCGTCGCCTGTCAAGGTGTTGTCGACCGACTTCTCCTCGGTCGCGGGCAGCTTGTTCATCACATAGCGGAATCCGTGCCGGGTCATGCAGTCTGCGGTGATCTTCTCCTCGGCAGAGAACAGCAGCCGCCGATCTTCCCACGTGCCGCGCAGACTCGCCTCGGTGACCGACGAGCCTATCGGGCCGCTCTCATCGCCCGCCGCACCACCACCCTTTCCCTGCGTCCCACCAGAACAACCGACTACAAGGACGGTCACGACTCCTAACCCGCCGGCCAGCAGGCCAAACCCTCGCCCTTTCATCGTCGTATCCATAGGTATCCAATTCTATGATGAGGCCGCGCGCCGAGGTTGTATACGGCAATACATTCTGTTCGCTACAACAGCCGCAACGAACCTGGATGCCGATACATTAACAATTACCGGGCGGCCGAAAATCATGCCGATAGCCGGGGCCGCCACAACGGATCAGTTGAACCGGTGACGTGACCATGAGGAAATGACCGAGGGTGACGTGCCGATTTCCGGCCGGTTATGAACCTGCCGTCGCTGAGGAGAATCTCGGCGAGGAATGGTGGGTGGGCGTCCAGCGGAGTGGAATCACCGGTCGGGGTCACCTGCCGGGGCGTGGTCGCGGTGGCAGTTCTGCGCGGCGGTGAACCTTTTCAGCCTCAAGTTCCCTGGTGAGAGGCCGCGTGGCCAGGCGTTCATCGGGGGATCAGGCCCGGCCCCAGCCCGATGAAGACGCCTTTGACCGGGGCCAAGCGGCCGGCTGAAAGAAGTTCAATGTGCCGAGCCGTGGCGTCGGGGTCGACGATCGGCGATCGGTACGCCGTGGAAGGGCGGAGCCGGGCACCTGTGCATCGCCGTGCGCTCAGCGGCCACGGCCGGTTCTTTCGGATGGGCGCCCACCGGGCGCCATCCCGCCGACCTGGGGAGCGAAGGCCACGCTGAGCCGGGTTCTTCATAGGGCGCCTGGCGTGGTCGTCCAGCGCGACTCGATCACGCCGCCGGATGGCCCCCGGCATCCACGCAGGCGGTCGAAGGGCGACGGCAGCCGCTCGTGCGGCGATCAACGGTGTGCCGGTCGGTCCCTGTGGAGGGGCGCGCTTGCCGAGGCGCATTCGGCCGGGACATCGAGGTGGAGTTCGGCAGGGTACGCGACAGCGGCGCGTACTTCGTTGGGCGTAGCCGCATCGGTCGTCGATGGAACCGGGACACCGGCTGGAGACCCGGCGATTCCGCTGCCGATGACGTGATCACGTACGCGTCCGGTCACCTTGCGGATGTGCCGGTGTCACAGCGGTAATGCTTGATCTGCCCGCGGGCCCTCCCCCCCGAACCCCGCTCGTCGGCCCCTACTGCGCAGTACGGCGCGGCGTGGCGTCACAGCCTGCCCGGTGTACGACACCGTCCGGCCTGACCTGGCGCCATGGGCAGAGCCGCAGGTGGGAGGCCATGGGGTGGCGGGTTCGTCTCCCGCCGCCCCCATATTCAGCAAACCGCCTCTGACCTGCCAGGTCAGGGGCGGTTTCGTGGTTGGAGGGGGTCAGGCGCAGTCGGGGAGGTCGGCGGGGTCGGATTCGGAGAGGAGGGCGAGGGCGCGGTTCATGGCGGGTGGGACGTTGGTGAGGGTGGCCGTGCCGTTGCGGCAGAGGGTGGTCAGCATGCGGAGGCCGGCCATGTCGATGAACTCAAGCAGGCCGAGGTCGATGGTGATGGTGTCCTCGGCGCCGGCCTGGGTCAGGATCGGGGCTACCGCCGCGATGTTGGTCGCGTCGAGTTCGCCGACCAGGAGGGCCCGGCCGCCGCGTGGGGCCGGGGTGTAGGTGATGCGCAAGATGCCGTCCAGGTAGAGGACGGCGTCGATCGGCGGGGTCCATACGCGGCATGGACGGGTGTGCCGTGTGACGACCATGGTTATCCCCTTGCTCGCGGATGGATGCTCAACTGGCGGATGCCCAGCGTACGTCGGAACAACGATACACGAAAAGTCTTTCCGATATAATTCTTCTGAAGACGCCGCCAACGCGGAGTGCGTCGCCGCTTCGCCGTGTAGGAAGATGTGACGTGGCCAACACCAGTCCTGACCGGCAGCCCTCCTCGTGGACCTTCCTGACCCACCATGCGCGGGTCCTGCTGGAGATCGCCCGCGACCCCCAGGCTCGCCTGCGCGACATCGCGTCGGCCATCGGCATCACCGAGCGCGCGGCCCAGGGGATCGTGTCCGACCTGCATGAGGCGGGATATCTGACCCGCTCCAAGGTCGGCCGCCGGAACAACTACACGATCAATGCCGACCGGCACTTCCGCTATCCGACCGAGGCGGACGTGCCCATCGGTGTCCTGCTGGACATCTTCACCCGCCACCAGCATACCGGACGATCTAGCACTGAGTATTGAATCGATTACTTTCCGATGACCATAATGAGGTTCACAGGAACCTTGGAGGTCGTCATGGTGCGCGCGTTCCTGATCGGGGTCGCGCTCGCCTTCGGGGTGCTGATCATCGCCGTGGACGTGTTCGGCAGGAAGGCCGTCGGGGAGTTCGTGGTCGTGATGCTGATCGTCGGTGGTGTCATCGGGTTCCTGACCACGACGTCCAGCGGTTCCGGGAGTGACGGCGGCGCCGGCTACAGCGGCTCCGGCGGCGACGGGGGGTTCGGCGACGGCGGCGGAGACGGCGGCGACTGACCCGAGGGGCCGCAGGGGGTCAGGGGAGGCGGAGGGTGGCGACGGCTCCGCCGTCAGGGGCGTTGGACAGGGTCAGGTCCGCGCCTATGACGCCCGCCTGGCCCAGGGCGATGGTGAGTCCGAGGCCGTGGCCGTGGCCGCGTTCGGCGCTGCCGGTGCGAAAGCGCTCCGGGCCGCCGGCGAGGAGGTCGGGTGAGAAGCCCGGCCCCCGGTCGCGGACCTCGATCACACGGTCCCCGACGGTGATCTCCACCGGGGGCGCGCCGTGGCGGTGGGCGTTGAGCAGCAGGTTGGCGAGGATGCGGTCCAGGCGGCGCGGGTCGGTCTCGGCCACCGGGTCCCCCGAGGCCCGTACGCCTGCCGCCACCCCCACCCGGGCCGCGGACTGGCGGGCCAGCTCGGCCAGCGGCACCGGCACCCGCTCGGCCACCTCGGCTCCCGCGTCCAGCCGGGACACCTCCAGCAGGTCCTCCACCAGGGTGCGCAGGACCCGCGCCCGGTCGCGTACCAGGTCCGCGGCCTCGCCGTCGTCCAGTAGTTCGGCCGCGGTGACCAGGCCCATCAGCGGGGTGCGCAGGTCGTGCGCGACGTCCGCGGTGAACCGCTGCTCGGCCCGGAGCCGGTGGTGCAGGCTCGCCGCCATGGAGTTCACCGCGGCGGAGATGTCGGTGATCTCGTCGCGCGCGCCCCGGCCGGGGTCGACGCGGGCGTCCAGGTCGCCGTCCGCGATCGTGCGGGCGGTCGCGGCGACCCGGCGCAGCCGCCGGTAGGCCGGTTCGGCCAGCAGCAGCGAGGCGGGCAGTACCACGGCGAGCGCGGTCAGCGCGGCCTTGACCATGGCCCGGTCGAGCGCGCGCCAGGCGGACATGGACGCGGTCATGTCCATCGGCGCGACGGCCACGAGCCCCTTGCCCACCGACCGTGCCGCCCACATCGCCAGCGCTTCGGGGTTTTCGTCGAAGTACCAGGTGGCGGGGGACTCCACGGCCAGCTTCTCGCGCAGGGGCGCGGGCAGCCGGTCCACGGGCATGATCCAATCGGTGTACGGGGAGCGTTCGTCGGGCGGAGCGTTCGCGCGGTACTGGGTGACGACCAGCTCGACCTCGTACAGCGCCCGCTCCTCACCCCGCGACATGGTCAGCGAGAGTGTCGTGCGGTGGACCAGCAGCCCGACCGCGGCGGTGATCGCGCAGCAGGCCAGCGTGATCAGGGCGGCGACCTTCCAGCGCAGGGAGAGCGGCATCAGGCCCCGCGCAGTTTGTAGCCGAAGCCGCGTACCGTCTCGATCCGGTCCGCGCCGATCTTCTTGCGCAGCCGCTGCACGCACAGGTCGACGACCCGGCTGTCGCCGTCCCAGCCGTAGTCCCACACGTCGCGCAGGAGGGTGGCACGCTCCAGCACGATCCCCGGACTGGCCGCGAACTCCAGCAGCAGCCGCAGCTCGGTCGGCGTCAGCTCGACCAGCCGTCCGGCGAGCCGTACCTCCAGCGCGGCCGGGTCCACCGTCAGCTCGCCGAACCGCAGCACGCCCGGCGCGGCGGGCGCGGGAGCGGTGGTACGGCGCAGCAGCGACCTGATCCGGGCCACCAGCACCGGGACGTCGATCGGTTTGACCACGTAGTCATCGGCGCCCGCCTCCAGCCCCGCCACGACGTCGGGGGAGTCGCCGCGCGCCGACATCATCAGGATCGGCACCTGGCTTTCCTCCCTGACCCTGCGGCACAGGCCGATGCCGTCCAGCCAGGGCAGCATCACGTCGAGCAGCAGCAGGTCGTGGCCGCCGGACCGGAAGGACTCCAGGCCGCTCAGGCCGTCGGCGGCGGTGCCGAGGCGGTAGCCGTACCGCTGGAGGGCCATCGCGACGGTCTTGCGGATCACCTCGTCGTCCTCGACGAGCAGGATGGAGGTCACGCTGTACCTTACGCGCCCGCCGGACGGCCGGTGTCCTGCGAAGACGCTGATACAGGCTTGATACACGGCCGCGCGGTGGCCGATACACGGCTGCGACGCCATGGAGAAGTGGGCGGGCCACCCTGGGGGCGCACGCCCGACGGCGTGCCCCGCCGTGCCCCGCCGTGCCGCGGGCACGCGGGCAGGACCACCGAAGGACTCGACGATGCTCAGCACTCGCCTTCTCACCCGCCCGGCGGCGGTCGCGGTCGCGTTCCTGATCGGGCTGCCGGTCGTGAACGTCGCCGCCCCGGCCGCCGCGGCGGAGCCGCTGAAGTGGCGTCCGTGCGCCACGACGGCCAAGGACTGGCCCGTCCCCGAGGACACCAAGTCGGAATGCACGATGCTGAGCGTTCCGATGGACTACGCGAAACCCGAGGGTCGCACCATCAAGATCGCGGTGAGCAGGCTGAAGGCCGCCGATCCCGGCAAACGCCGGGGCGTACTGGTGATCAGCCCCGGCGGTCCGGGCATCAGCAACATCAGCGCCCCGTCGTCCTACTCCGCCAACGCCCTGCGCGAGCTGGCCGTCGATCACGACCTGGTCGGGCTCGACCCCCGGGGGGCGGGCTACAGCGACAAGATCGATTGTCCGGGCGACGAAGAGCGGAAGAAGCCGTCGTCGGCCAAGCCCGGCAAGGACGAGAAGGCGCGGGCCAGGGCGTCCTTCGACGAGGCCGCCGCGTACAACAGGCGGTGCGTCGCGAAGGACCCCGGCTTCGCCCGGCAGTTGACCACCACGAACATCGCCCGTGACGTCGATTCGATCCGGGCCGCGCTCGGCGAGTCGACGATCGACTTCTACGGGGTGTCCTACGGCACCGCGGTGGCCGTGAACTACCGGTCGCTGTTCGACCACCGGGTGGGCAGGATGTGGGTGGAGTCGCCGATGCCCCCCGTCATGGACCTCACCGCCATGGACGCCTCGGTGGAAGCGTTCGCCGAGCGGCAGTATCAGCTGTTCCTGCCCTGGCTGGCCAGGCACGACGACGAGTTCCACTTCGGCACGACCACCGCCGCGGCGGGCAAGGCGATCTCCGCGCTGCGCGACCGGCTCGACCGCAGGCCACGGGTGATCGACAAGGGGGCGGTGCTGGACGGCGACTGGGTCCGGACGACGGCGGGCGGAGACCCCTCCTCGTGGGTCTCCAACGCCAGGGACCTCGCCACCGCCCGCGAAGGCGGCGTCCCGCGGTCGGCGCGTCCGGACCCGGCCTCCCCGCAGGTGTTCGGGTTCGATGACACGCCCTTCGGGCTGAACGCCGTCCAGTACAACGCGATCTTCTGCAACGAGGGCGCCGGCGGACGCGACTTCGAGCGGCTGTGGGCCGACGCGCGGGCCCGCGAGCGTGCCTTCCCGATGAGCGGCGGCCTGTTCACCCAGTTCGCCGGCTTCTGCGCGGGGTGGCCATGGCCCGAACAACCGTGGAAGCCGGTCAAGGGGACCAGCCCGCTCCAGATCTCCGGCCACCGCTCCGAGATTTCCACGCCGTACTCATGGGCCGTGGACACCGCGAAGGCCGCCGGCGGGGCCCTGTTGACGTTCCCGGACAACGACCACGGCGGGGTGATCCGGACCCCGTGCAGCGCCAAGGTGATCGAGTTCTTCCGCACCGGCCGTACCACCACGGGCACCTGCCCCGCGGCGCAGTGAGCGCGGCCCCTCCCCATGAACGCGAACGGACGTGACATGCCCATCTTTCGGCGAATCGGCGCGGTGCTCGGCGCCGCCTTCCTCGGCCTCACCCTCATGTCGCCCCCGGCGCAGGCCGCGACCGTGGACCTGGCGGGCACCATCAACGTGGGCGGTTGCTCGGGCGCTCTGGTACGGACGCCGTCCGGCGCGCCCGACGACCCGGCCCTGATCATGACCAACGGGCACTGCTACGAGGGCGCAGGGCCGGTCGCGGACGAGGTGCTGGTCGACCGGCCGGCCCAGCGCGCCTTCGACCTGCTCGACGCCGCAGGGGAGCCGGTGGCCTCGCTCTTCACGGCCAGGGCGGTCTACGTGACGCTGACCGGTACCGACATCGCGCTCTACCGGCTGAACGAGACCTACCGGCAACTGGAGCAGAAGTACCGTGTCAGGCCGCTGACCCTGTCATCGAAGCGCCCCCAGGTGGGCACGGACATCAAGGTCATCTCCGGCAGTCACAGGAAGATCTTCTCATGTGGCATCGGCAAGCTCGTCTACCGGGTGCTGGAGACGGGCAACGTGACCAAGGACGTCATCCGGTACACCCGCAAGTGCGACACCGGCCCCGGCACGTCCGGCTCGCCGATCGTCGACGCGGCGACCGGCCAGGTCGTGGGGATCAACAACACCAGCAACCGGGAGGGCGGCCGGTGCACGCTGGACAACCCGTGCGAGATGGACCGCGACGGCGTCATCAGCGTGCACAAGAACCTCGCGTACGGCACGCAGACGTACTGGCTCACCACCTGCGTCGGCGCGGGCGGCAAGCTCGACCTCGGCCGCGCCGGTTGCCTGCTGCCCCGGCCCGGCCCGCGCTCATGATCGGATAGTGGAGCGATCCATCGGCGGGTCGGGCAGGGGATCACGCCGGTCGATCGTCACTGTGTGCGAGAAGCCGGGCACATCGGTCACTCACTGTGCATGAATGTGCGCTCTGGTAGAACAATTCCTGTGATTGTTCACATAGGTCGCTTGAAGTACATGTGCCCCATCGGCATAGTGGACGCACCATAGGCACCAGTCGTAGCGGGCAATGTCGGGGGGCGGCTCAGGGCTCACGGCTGCCCGGCCGCACCACCACACGCAAAATTGGACATGATGGATGAGTTCGCCCCCGCCGATTCGGTCCAAGCTGTTTCGGATCCTGCTCCTGCCACTGATCTCTATGGTCGCCTTGTGGGGGTTCATCACGTCCTCCAGCGTCGCGGAGATCATCACGGTCTCGCAGGCGCAGGACCGCTGGGAGGCCATCGGCTCGCCGGTGCTGCAACTGATCGTTGAGTTGCAGCGAGAGCGCCAGTTGTCCGCGGAGGCGCCGCGCGGCACCGGCTCCTACGCGCCGCTGATCGAGCAGCGGCGGGTCACCGACGGCAAGGCCGAGCGGCTGCGCGACGTGATCGGCACCCTGGACCTTGCGGCGCCGGACACGGAGACCCCGGCCCAGGTACTTGACGTGGTACGGGCGCTGGACGGACTCCAGGCGCTGCGCACCACCGCCGACTCGGGCGCGCTCACCCCGCCACTGAAGATCATCAACGCGTACGACGGCCTGATCAGCGTCGCGAACAAGCAGTTGGGCGAGCACCAGCCGCCGAGCGAGGTGTCGGTCTACCGCGCGGTGAGCGGCATGGCGGCCTACACTTCGACCGCCGAGTATCTCGGCCGCGAGCACGCGATCATCACCAGCACGACCGTGCACAACAAGATGGGCCCCACCGACCGCGCCGCGTTCGTGGCCGCGTTCAACAGCCGCCGGACGATCTTCGCCACCGCCGAGCGCGACGCGAGCCCCGAGCTGCGGGTGAACCTCGACGAGCTGATCCACGGCGCCCCCTACAAGCGGCTGCTCGCGACCGAGGACGAACTGTTCGGATGGGACACCAGCGGCAACGCGCCGCCGGTGGACCCCGTCCGGTGGAAGAGCGACGCCGCCCACATGCTCGACGTGATCAACCGCGGCACCCAGCGCGAACTGGTCCGCGTCATGGCCGAGACAGAGGCGCAGAAGACCGCGGCCTACTGGCGGTCGGGCCTGGTCGTGCTGCTGGGCCTGGCCGCCGTGCTCCTGTCGATCGCGCTGTCCTTCCGCTTCGGCCGCCTGCTGATCGCCGAGCTGCTGCGGTTGCAGGCGTCGGCGACCGAGCTGGCCGAGCAGCGGCTCCCCAGGCTGGTGGAGCGGCTGCGCCGCGGCGACGACGTGGACCCCGCCACCGAGGCGCCCGCCCTCGACCGCGGCGACACCGCCGAGGTGGACCGCGTGGCGCAGGCGTTCTCGGCGGTACGGCGTACCGCGATCGAGGCCGCCGTCGGCCAGGCCACCCTGCGCAAGGGCGTCTCCCAGGTCTTCCTCAACCTGGCCTGGCGCAACCAGGCGCTGCTGCACCGCCAGCTCGCCCTGCTGGACACGATGGAACGCCGGGTGGACGAGCCGGAGATCCTTGAGGACCTGTTCAAGCTCGACCACCTGACCACCCGCATGCGGCGGCACGCGGAGAACCTGATCATCCTGTCCGACTCGGCCCCCGCCCGCCGGTGGCGCGACCCGGTGCCGCTGTTCGACGTCATACGCTCGGCGGTGCTGGAGGTCGAGGACTACACCCGCGTCACGGTCGCCCCCATGCCGAACGCCCCGCTGCTGGTCGGCGCGGTCGTCACCGACGTGATCCACCTGATCGCCGAGCTGGTGGAGAACGCCACGGTCTTCTCGCCCCCCCACACGACGGTGCAGATCCGCGGCATGAGCGCGGCCAACGGCTTCGCGCTGGAGATCGAGGACCGGGGGCTCGGCCTGAACCAGGCCACCCTCGACGACCTCAACGCCCGGCTGGCCACCCCGCCGGAGTTCGACCTGGCCGACAGCGACCGGCTCGGCCTGTTCGTGGTGTCCCGGCTGGCGGCGCGGCACGGCATCAAGATCATGCTGCGGCCCTCGCCGTACGACGGGACCACCGCGATAGCGCTGCTGCCCTCCGCCCTGCTGGCCGGGGAGGAACCGGCCGCCGCCGCGCCGTCCGAGACGGACCACGCGGCGGTCGTCCGCACCGGCGGGCGGGCGATGCGCGCGCTCGGCACCACGGCCGTGGCCCCCGAGCCCGGACCTGAGCAGGGGGCCTGGTTCGAGACCGGGCCCTCGCGCCCGCAACGGCGGCGGCGAACGGCTCCGGCTCCGGCCCCGGCGGGCGGGTGGAGCGTCACCGTGCCCGCCCAGGACGCCGACGCGGACCTAGACGGGCTGCCCATGCGGGTCCCCCAGGCCAGCATGGCCCCCCAGCTTCGCGCCGCCCGCTCCACGATGGAGCGGCGGGCGGTCTCGGTGCGCTCTCCGGAAGAGCTCGCCCAGTTGATGTCCTCCATGCAACGCGGCTGGCAGCAGGGCCGCCGCCAGGCCGAGCAGGGAGACGACGCGTGGAACGGAAAGGACGACCATCCCGATGCCCGACCCCAGAAATGAACTGAGCTGGCTGCTGGACGACCTCACCCAGCGCGTGCCCGGCATCCGGCACGCCATCGTGCTGTCGGCCGACGGCCTGGCCATGGGCGGCTCCCGGGAGCTGACCCGGGAGGACGCCGAGCACCTGTCGGCCATCTCCGCGGGCAGCCACAGCCTCGCGATGGGCGCGGGACGGCACTTCGCGCTCGGCGGCGTACGCCAGACGATCATCGAGATGGAGGGCGGCTTTCTGTTCGTCACCGCGGCCGGGCAGGGCGCCCGGCTGGCCGTACTGGCCGCCGCCGACGCCGAGTTGGGCATGGTCACCTACGAGATGGCGCTCCTGGTCAAGCGGGTCGGTGAGCACCTCTCCACGCAGCCGAGGGGAGCGGCCCCGGCGCCCGCCTGGAACGGCGGGAGGCAGTGACAGGCGAGGATCCAGGGCCGCTGATCCGGCTGTTCGGGCTGACCGGGGGCAGGGCGCGCCCGCAGGGCGAGTCGTTCGACCTGGTGGCCATCGTCAGGACGGTCAGCGGCTCCTACGAGCCCGCGGACCTGATTCCGGAGCATCGCGCCGTGCTCTCGCTGTGCCGCAGGCCCACGCCGGTGGCGGACGTCGCGGCCCACCTCGCGCTGCCGCTCAACATCACCCGGGTCATCCTGGGCGACCTGCGCCGCGAGGGTTTCATCACCATCGAGCGCCCGCGTCCCGCGACGCAGACGATCGACGAACGTATCTACAGGGAAGTGCTGCATGGACTACGCAGCCTCTGAGCCGGGCACGACGACCGTCGCTCCGGCCTTGGCCATCAAGATCCTCATCGCGGGCGGCTTCGGCGTCGGCAAGACCACCATGGTCGGCACGATCAGCGAGATCCGGCCCCTGCACACCGAGGAACTGCTGAGCGAGCGGGGCGTCGGAGTCGACGACACCTCGGGCGTGGAGGCCAAGATCACCACCACGGTGGCGCTGGACTTCGGCCGGATCACCATCCGCGAGGGGCTGTGGCTGTACTTGTTCGGCACGCCGGGCCAGGACAGGTTCTGGTTCATGTGGGACGAACTCGCCCTGGGCGCGCTCGGCGCGGTCGTCCTGGCCGACACCCGGCGGCTCCAGGACTGCTTCCCGGCCGTGGACTACTTCGAGCAGCGCGGCATCCCCTTCGTCGTCGGCGTCAACTGCTTCGACGGGGCCCGCCGCTACGACCCGGCCAAGGTACGGCGGGCGCTGGGCCTCGCCGGGACCATCCCGGTCGTCCTCTGCGACGTACGCGAGCGCGCGTCGGTCAAGGAAGTGCTCACCACCCTGGTGCGGTACGCCGTGGAAGGCGGTCAGGCCGTCTCGGCGCACCTCGGCTGAGGCCCGGGGTCGCGCGCGCCGGGATTCATGCGCGTGGTCGCGGGT
This sequence comes from Spongiactinospora rosea, assembly GCF_003315795.1. Taxonomy (GTDB): domain Bacteria; phylum Actinomycetota; class Actinomycetes; order Streptosporangiales; family Streptosporangiaceae; genus Spongiactinospora; species Spongiactinospora rosea. Next base: position 36,409 of record NZ_QMEY01000013.1, on the reverse strand, counting down.
CTGTCAACGGGCGCGCAGTTCCGGGCGTCGAGTACTCAGGGAGGCCCGATGGAAGTGCTCGACGGCCTGGAGAAGGACACGCTGGTGGAGCTTCTCCTCATTGAGGCCCTGTACCACGAGGCGGAACGCCTCACCGCCTGAGCGCCTCGCTGCTCCGGCGGCGGAGCAGCGAGGCCGGCCGGTCATGCGCGCCTGCGCCGCGGGCCGCGTGGGCCCGGTCAGGAGAACAGGTCGCCGAGCATGTCCAGGAAGCCGCCTCCGTCATCGCCGGAGCCGCCGCCACCGAACTTCACGCTGTCCGATCCGTCGGGATATTTGCCGGAGACCGGGTCGGGATAGGTGACATTGCCCGGTTCGACGGGCGCGTGCGATGAGTCCTTGAGCGTCGGATCACTGCCGGGTGACGACTCCACCGGACGCCCCCACTGGTCTTTTCCTTCCCAGCGTCCCATGAGAACCCCCTTGGTCCGGGCCATCGAGGTGATGGCCTTCCCGGTCACCGTACGAAGCCGTCTCCGCGTTTTCATGACGTCCGTGCGGGCGTCAAAGGTCATCTCCACGGGAGTGGTGCGACGGGCGTCGGGGGGCGGTGCCAGAATGATGGCGATATGTCAGCCACGTCGCCGTTGCGCCTGCTGCGGGCCGCCGCCTTCGCCGCGGTCTCCGTCATGCTCGGCGTCGGCGCGCACGCGTTCGCGGGCGGGTCGGTCTCGGCGGTGTCGGCGCTGGTGGCGCTGCTGTTCTCCTTCGGCCCGGCCCACGCGCTGGCGGGCCGGGAGCGTCCGCTCGCGGTGATCCTGCCGATGCTCGCCGCCGCCCAGGCCGGGCTGCACGTACTGTTCTCGGCGGCGCACGCCGCCGAGCCGCAGGCCGCCCACGCGCACGGCCACTCCGCCGCGATCACGATCGACCTGGGCATGCTGGTCATGCACGGCTGGGCGGTCGTGCTGGCGGCGATCTGGCTGGCTCGCGGCGAGGCGCTGCTGTGGGCGCTGATCCGGCGGTTCGCGGTACGTCTCGCGCCGGTCCTGATCGCCGCCCCCGTGCCGTACGGCCGGCCGATCACGATCGTCCCGGCCGAGCACCCGGTGCCCCGGTACTCGCTCACGCTCGGCCACGGCATGGGCCGCCGCGGGCCCCCTGGAGCCCTTCTCACCGTGTCCGCCTGATCCGGCCGTACGCCGGTTCGGGTGTTCCCGGCGTGTGCGGACCGCCCGCCGGGCTCGAATCAGTTGAGAAGGGCTCACATCCATGTTCAAGCGTGTCACCATCGCCACTGTCGGCCTGGCCGTCGCCGCGCTCACCACGGCCTGCGGCACCTCCCAGGCGGCCCCCGCCGCCGCCCCCGCGTCGGCGTCCGCGAGCGCGCCGGCGTCCAGCAAGCCCACCGGGGCGGCGCTCAGCATCACCGACCCCTGGGTCAAGACCGCGGACAAGGGCATGTCCGCCGCCTTCGGGACGCTGGTCAACAACAGCGGCGCGGACATCACCGTCGTCGCGGGCAGCACGCCGCTGTCCCCGAAGGTCGAACTGCACGAGGTCGTGGAGTCGAAAGGCAAAATGATCATGCGCCCGAAGGAGGGCGGCTTCGTGATCCCGGCGGGCGGCTCCCACCGGCTCACCCCCGGCGGCGACCACATCATGCTGATGGACATCGCCAAGAAGGTCGAGCCCGGCGCCGAGATCCCCTTCACCCTCACCTTCAAGGACGGCGGCACCTTCTCCTTCACCGCCATGGGCAAGGACTTCGCGGGCGCCAAGGAGAACTACCAGCCGGGCATGGAGGACATGGACGAGGGCGGCACCCATGAGTGACCACCGAGAGTCCCCGGCCCTCCAGAGGGCCGTCCCCGGCATCCGATCGGAGCCCGGCACGACCGCGGACGCGGGCCTCCGGCCGGAGTCTCGCCCGAAGGCCGTCGCGGGTGACCGGCGGCAGGCGCGCCGGGAGTCCGGGACGGCCGCCGGGGTCAGCCGCCGGGGGATCCTGTACGGCGGGGCGGCGGCGGTGGCCGGGGCGGTGGCCACGGCCGGGCGGGCGACGCCCGCGCAGGCCGGGAGCGTGGCGGACGGGACGGCCGTCGAGGCGTTCCATGGCCCGCACCAGGCGGGGATCGCCACGTCGCCGCAGGCCCACGCCGTGTTCCTCGGGCTGGACCTGCGGCGCGGCGCCGACCGGGACAGCGTGTCGCGGATGATGCGGCTGCTCACCGATGACGCCCGCAGGCTCACCCAGGGACGACCGGCGCTGGCCGACACCGAGCCGGAGCTGGCGGCGCTGCCCGCCCGGCTCACCGTCACGTTCGGCTTCGGCCCCGGGCTGTTCGCCGCCGTGGGAGGCAAGGCGCCGGTCGAGGACCTGCCGGGCTTCAAGATCGACAAGCTGGAGGACCGCTGGAGCGGCGGTGACCTGCTGGTCCAGATCTGCGCGGACGACCCGCTCACCGTGGCGCACGCGCTGCGTATGATCGTCAAGGACGCGCGGTCGTTCGCGGACGTCCGGTGGACCCAGCGCGGGTTCCGCCGGGCCGCGCACACCCAGCGCCCCGGGCTCACCCAGCGCAACGTGATGGGCCAGCTCGACGGCACGGTGAACCCCGCCCCCGGTACGCCGGACTTCGAGCGCGCCGTCTGGATCACCGGCGGCGGCCCGCTGCACGGCGGCACCACGCTGGTCCTGCGCCGGATCCGGGCCGAGCTGGAAAGCTGGGACGCCGCCGACGTGGTGGCCAAGGAGTTCACCGTCGGACGCCGCCTGGCCACCGGCGCCCCCCTCACCGGCCGCCAGGAGCACGACGAGCCGGACTTCGCCCGGCTCGGCACCAGCGGGCTGCCGATGATCTCGGAGTACGCGCACATCCGCAGGGCCCGGGTCGAAGACCCCGGCATGCGGATCTTCCGCCGGGTCTACAACTACGACGAGGGCGTGTCCGAGCGCGGCACCGCCGACTCCGGGCTGCTCTTCGCGTCGTACCAGGCCGACATCGACCGGCAGTTCGTGCCCGTCCAGCGCAGACTGGCCGAAGCGGACCTGCTGAACGAGTGGACCATCCCGATCGGCTCGGCCGTCTTCGCCGTCCCGCCGGGCTGCGGCCCGGACGGCTGGATCGGCCAGACCCTGCTGGCCTGACCCACCGGCAGGGCTCCCCAGAGGGAGCCCTGCCGGTCAGCTCGTGGCCGGGGCCGGTACGGCGTCCTCGGCCGGGTGGTCGAGGGGGTGGGCGATCTCGTCGGCGGGCAGCCGGGCGAGCAGGATCGCCGCGATGGCGATGGGCAGCGGAAGCAGGCCCGCGATCACGAACGTCGGGGTCAGGCCGACCGCCTCGCTCACCGGACCGGCGAGCGCCATCGAGATCGGCATGAAGACCAGCGACACGAAGAAGTCGAGGCTGGACACCCGCCCGAGCAGCGCGGGCGGCACCCGGCGCTGCAACAGCGTGCCCCAGATCACCATCGGGGCGTTGAACAGCGCGCCGAGCACGAACGCGGCCACCACGATCAGCCAGATCTGGTCGGCCACCCCGATCAGCACGAACGGCAGGCTGGCCAGGCCCCACATGACGTTCATCACGGTCAGGTAGCGCCTGGGCAGCCTGCGGGAGGCCATCGCCAGGGACGCGATCGCGCCGCTGATGCCGAAGGCGGCCATCACGATCGCGTGATCCTTCGGGCCGCCGCCCGCGCCGTCCTTGACCGCGAACGGGATCAGCACCTCTATCGGCCCCATCACCAGCAGGACCATCAGCGCGGAGAAGACCAGCGTGGCCAGCAGCCAGGGCGTCTTGACCATGTAGACGAAACCCTCGCGCAGGTCGGCCAGCATCGAGCGGACGGGATGCCCGCCCGCCTCGGCGCTGCGGTCGCGCCGCAGCGCGACCGGGCGGAGCAGGACCAGGAAGACCGCCGCGGCCACCTGCGCCGCCGCGCCCACGGTCAGCGCGGCGGCGGGGGAGTGGGCCGCGACCATGAGGCTGGCCAGCGCGGGGCCCGCCGCCTGGAGGGCCACCGGGCGCAGCATGCCCTCGAAGCCGTTGGCGGCGAGCAGGTGACTCGCCGGGACGATCGACGGCAGCATCGCGGAGTAGGCGGGGTAGTAGAAGCCGCTGCCCAGGCCGCGGATCAGCGCGACGGCGGCCAGCTGCCAGATCTGCACGACGCCGAGCAGCGCGAGCACCGCGATCACGATGGCGGCGGTGGCCAGGACGGTCTCGGTGACCAGCAGGATACGGCGCTGCGGCACCCGGTCGGCGACCACGCCGCCGAGCAGGGCGGTCGCGACCATGCCCACGGCGGTGCCGGTCGAGACGATCGACAGGTCGGCGGCGCCGCCGCCGAGCGCGATCACCTGCCAGACCATGGCCATCAGCCACAGCCCCTCGCCCAGCAGGGAGGCCGTCAGCGAGCCGGTGAGCAGGCGGTACTGGCCGTACTGGAAGGGACGGAACGGGCCGCGAAACCAGCGCGAGGCGGTGTCGGCGTCGGCGGCGGTCGGTTCGGTCATGAGAGGGGCCTCCGGCGAAACGGCCAAAAGGGCAGCAACGCCACTCGCGGTGGACAACGTGACAACCGCCCCAACATAGAGGAGGCCACCGACAATTCCGGTCCGACTCCGATCAAGCCGGATCCAGGACCGATCCAGCCCGGTCTCAGCGCCGATCTCAGCACCGGCCTTACGCCGGTTTCGGCCTGGTTTCCGCTGGTTTCAGCGGCGGGCGGCGAGGGCGGTGAGGAGGGTGGCGAGGTGGCCGGTCTCCGGGACGCCGAGATGGGCGGCGAGGGCGGCGAGCTCGGTGTCCGCGGCGGTGGACAGGCGGTGGTGGGCCTCATGCCCGCGTTCGGACAGGAACACCAGCACCCGGCGGCGGTCGGTCTCGTCGGCCCTGCGGTAGACGAGGTTGTCCGAGACCATCCGGTCCACGATTTTGGTGAGCGTGGGCGGAGCCAGCAGCGCGTGGTCGGCGATCTCCGACATGGGGTGGCCGTCGCCGTCCGCGAGCAGGCCCATCACCCGCCACTCCTCCACGGTGCCGCCTGCCGCGCCGAGGGCGGCGGACAGCCGCGTGGTGACCCGCCGCTCCGCCAGGGTGAGCAGCCGGGGCAGGTCGATCCCGCGGGCGGTGGCGCCCGCCGGATCCGGGGATTCGGTCGTCGTCTCCATCTGTGACCTGAAGATTACCGTTCCGTGGGGGGAGATTCCGGTACTAATACCAAGTATGGTCGCATCAACCGGGGCCATCGACGTCGCGCTCCTGGTACCGCTGCGCGGGCCCGCGGGCATATTCGGGCCGTCCTGCGAGCTGTGCGCCCGGCTGGCGGCCGAGGAGATCAACGCGGGCGCGGGGGTGCTCGGCCGGGAGATCAGGCTGATCACGGTGGACGGCGGCGCCCCGCCGCGCCAGGTGGCCGACGAGATCGACCTGCTGGTGTCCGGCGGCGCGGTGGACGCCGTGGTGGGCTGGCACATCTCCGCCGTACGCGAGGTCGTGGCGCCGCGGATCGCCGGGCGCGTGCCGTACGTCTACACCGCGCTGTACGAGGGCGGCGAGCGGGCGCCGTGGGTGTTCCTGACCGGTGAGACGCCCGCGCGGCAGCTCCGGCCCGCGCTCCGCTGGTTCCGCGCCGAGCTGGGCGTACGCCGCTGGGCGATCGTGGGCGACGACTACGTGTGGCCGCGCAGGACGGCCGCCGAGGTGCGGTCCTACCTGGCCGACCTGGGCGGCACGCTGACCGACGAGATCTACGTCAGGCTGGGCACCGGCGACTTCGGCGGCGTGCTCGGCCGGCTGCGCGCCACGCCCTGCGACGCGGTGCTGATGCTGCTGGTGGGCGATGACGCCGTGGCGTTCAACCGGCAGTACGGCGCGGCGGGCATCGACGCGCTGCGCTTCAGCCCGCTGATGGAGGAGAACATGCTGCTGGCGACCGGCAGCGCCGGGACGCGCGGGTTGTTCGCCGCGGCCGGTTACTTCGCCGCGCTGCCGACGGCCGCCGGGCTCGACTTCGACGCCCGCTACCACCACCGCTTCGGGCTCAGGGCGCCGATGCTGAACAGCCTGGGGGAGTCCTGTTACGAGGGCGTCCGCCTGCTGGCCGAGCTGCTGCGCAGGGCGGGGGAGCTGAGCGCGCGGCGGATGCTGGAGGTGTCGGAGGGGCTCGGGTACGACGGGCCGCGCGGCCCGGTACAGGTCAGGGCCAGGCACCTGGAGCAGCGGATGTTCCTCGCGGTCGCCGACGATCTGCGCTTCGACGTGATCGCGGACCTCTGAACTTCGAGCCGCGCCCCATTGACGATTGCTTCGCAGAAAAATAGTTTTCTTATGAAGCAATACTGGGGAGGCTGATGACCGTGGCGACGTATCCCTACCGGTGTGCCGTATGTGGTCCGTTCGAAGTGCGGCGGCCGATCGGCGAGGCGGCGGTGACCGAGGAGTGCGTCGGCTGCGGCGAGCCCGCCGTACGCGTCTACACCCCGCCGATGCTGGCGCGCACCGCGCCCGCACTGGTACGGGCGCTCGACGCCGAGCGGGCGAGCGCCCACGAACCGCAGGTCACCCAGCGGGTCCCGGCGCGCCCGAAGCGCCCGGCGCCCCCGCCCGACCCGCGGTGGGCCAAGCTTCCCCGACCCTGATCTGACGGGAGACTCTGCCATGCCCGAAGTCGTCTTCAGCGTCGACCAGGCGCGTTCCATGCGCGACCAGGCCGCCCCGGGTCACAACCGGTGGCATCCCGACATCCCGCCCGCGGTCACGGTACGGCCGGGCGCGGAGTTCCGGGTGGAGTGCCGCGAATGGACCGACGGCCAGATCGGCAACAACGACTCCGCCAACGACGTACGTGATGTGAACCTGTCGGTCTGCCACATGCTCAGCGGCCCCATCGCGGTGGAGGGCGCGGAGCCGGGCGACCTGCTGATCATCGATATCCTCGACATCGGCCCGGTGCCGCAGGAGTCGGGCAGCCTGCCCGGCCAGGGCTGGGGCTACACCGGGATCTTCGCCAAGCAGAACGGCGGCGGTTTCCTGACCGACCAGTACCCCGATGCCTACAAGGCGATCTGGGACTTCCACGGCCAGCAGGCCACCTCCCGGCACATCCCGGGGGTCAGGTTCACCGGCATCACCCACCCGGGGCTGTTCGGCACCGCCCCCTCACCCGACCTGCTGTACCGCTGGAACACCCGCGAGCAGGCCCTGATCGACACCGCGCCGCAGCGGGTGCCGCCGCTGGCGCTGCCGCCGCTGGGCGACGGCGTGCTCGCCGGGCCGCTCAGCGGCCCGGACCTGGATCGCGTCGGCCGCGAGGGGGCCCGTACCGTGCCGCCCCGCGAGAACGGCGGCAACCACGACATCAAGAACTTCAGCCGGGGCGCGCGGGTCTTCTACCCGGTCTACGTGCCCGGCGCCCTGTTCTCCGGCGGCGACCTGCACTTCAGCCAGGGCGACGGCGAGATCACCTTCTGCGGCGCCATCGAGATGGGCGGGTTCATCGACTTCCATGTGGACCTGATCAAGGGCGGCATGGAGAAGTACGGGATCACCACCAACCCGGTGTTCCTGCCGGGCAACGTGGAGCCGCGCTACTCGGAGTTCATGTCGTTCATCGGCATCTCCGTCGATCACGACACCGACACCAACTACTACAACGACGCCACGCTCGCCTACCGCAACGCGTGCCTGAACGCGATCGAGTACCTGAAGACCTTCGGCTACAGCGGGGCGCAGGCGTACCTGCTGCTCGGGGCCGCGCCGGTGGAGGGCCGGGTCAGCGGGGTCGTGGACATCCCGAACGCCTGCTGCACCCTCTACCTGCCCACCGAGATCTTCGACTTCGACATCCGCCCGACCGCGGACGGCCCGAGGAAGGCCGACCGGGGCTCCTGCGCCAGCAGCAGCTGACATGTCCGACTATGAGATCTTCGAGCTGGGGGACTTCACCTTCCTCAGCGGCGCGACCCTGCGGGGGGCGCGGCTCGCCTACAAGACGTACGGCGAGCCGTCCCCCGCGAAGGACAACGTGATCGTCTACCCGACCTGGTACTCCGGGCGGCACTGGGACAACGAGTGGCTGATCGGCCCGGGCATGACCCTGGACCCGGAACGCTACTTCATCATCGTGCCCAACCAGTTCGGCAACGGCCTGTCCAGCTCGCCGAGCAACACGCCGGAGCCGTACGACCAGGCCAGGTTCCCGCGCGTCACGATGTACGACAATGTGGAGGCCCAGCACCGGCTGGTCACCGAGCGGTTCGGCGTGGAGCGCCTGGCCCTGGTGACCGGCTGGTCGATGGGCGCGGGGCAGACCTACCAGTGGGCGGTCAGCCACCCGGACATGGTGCAGCGGATGGCGCCCTTCTGCGGCTCCTCGCACACCAGCCCGCACAACAAGGTGTTCCTGGAGGGCGTGCGGGCCGCGCTGACCGCCGACGGGAACTACAACGGCGGCTTCTACGGCGAGCGGCGGCTGACCACCGGCCTGCGGGCCGCCGCCCGCGTCTACGCCGGATGGGGGTTCTCCCAGGCGTTCTACTGGCAGCACCTGTACGAGCGACTGGGTTACACCTCCCTGGAGGACTTCCTGGTCGGTTTCTGGGAAGGCTTCTTCCTCGACGACAGAGATCCCAACAACCTGCTCACCATGCTGCGCGTCTGGCACTCCGCCGACGTGGGGCTGACCCCGGGATTCAACGGTGACACCGAGGCGGCGCTGGCCTCCATCAAGGCCAAGGCGCTGGTCATGCCGGCGGAGAAGGATCTCTACTTCCCGCCGGAGGACGAGGCGTGGGCCGTGGAGCGGATCCCCAATGCCCGGCTGCGGGTCATCCCGGGCGTTTGGGGCCACTTCGCGGGGCACGGCAGCAATCCGGAGGACGTCCGGTTCATCGACGAAGGGTTGCGCGAACTGATGGCGTCATAGCGCGGGAGCGGGGGCGGTCACGGTGGACGTCGTGGCCGCCCCTCCGTTTTCGCCATAGGGCGATATGCCAATTAAATAGATGGTAGGCAAGGAAAAGCACCGTCCGTACACTGTGCCACACCAACAGTAAAAACATATGAAAAAGGATGGAGCACCACAGTCACCCCATTTAAGGAGCCCACTGTGACCATCAGACGAGTCGTGTCGCACGTCGCGCTCGCCGTCTGCGCCGCGGCGGCCGCCATCGCCGCCGCCTCCCCGGCGACCGCGAACTCGGGCGCGAACCGCGCCGCGTTCACCATCACCAGCAGCGCCTTCGCCCAGGGCGGCACCATCCCCATCGTCCACGAGTGCACCAGCGCCAGGCCCCCGGACTCGCGCAAGAAGAACGAGTCGGTGCCGCTGGCGTGGTCCGACGCCCCGGCCGGCGCGCAGAGTTACGCGATCATCATGCGCGACCTCAGCAACAACAATCTGCTGCACTGGATCATCTACGACATTCCGGTGAGCACGACATCGCTTCCGCAGAACGTCGCCCACCTCTACCAGCCGCCGGTGCCCGCCGGATCCAGGCAGATCTACTACCGCGGCAGCGCGAGCCTGTGGGGCTACCAGGGCCCGTGCTCGCCCAGCTCGATCAACACCTATGAGTTCAGGGTCCACGCGCTCAACCGGGCGACCCTGACCGAACTCAACCAGAACTCCTCGATCAGGACCGCGGCGCAGGTCATCGCCAACGCCTCACTCGGCTCGGCCAGGATCACCGGCCTGTCGTGAAGCCCGCGCAGCGCCGCAGGACCGCACGGGACCGGGGCCGCCGCTCTGGGTGAGCGGCGGGCCCCGGCCCGCTGGGGGCGGCACCCGCGTGGGTGATGCCGATCCTCACGCCGAGTGGTGGTGGTTCACCGCACGCCGCGAAGCGTGTTCAAGACGTATTGTTCCGATCACCCATCGTAATCGTCAAGGGGTTCAGCCTAGCCCGACCGCCGGGGCCATCAGCATCACGCCCGCCACGATCACGACCGCGCCGATCAGGTCGAAGACCAGCCCCGAGCGCACCATCCGGGTGATCGGCACCATGCCCGAGCCGTACACGATCGCGTTGGGCGGCGTGGAGACCGGCAGCATGAACCCGAAGGACGCGCCGAACACCGCGGCCAGGGCGGGGACCAGCGGCTCGACCCCCGCGGCGGTCGCGATCGGCAGGATGATCGGCACCACCACCCCCACGCTGGCCGTGTTGCTGGTGGTCTCGCTGATCACGATGGCCACCAGGGTGGCCAGCAGGGTCAGCCCGAGCAGCGAGGAGACGCCGAGCAGCGCGGCGGCGTTGCGGCCCATCGTCTCGGCCAGGCCGGTCGAGGACAGCAGCTTGCCCAGCGCGATGCCCGCCCCGAACAGCAGGATCGTGCCCCAGTCGATGCGCACCGCCTCGTTCCAGGTCAGCGTGAAGCGGCGGGCCCGCCAGTCCACCGGCAGCACGAACAGCAGCGCGGCGGCCACGATCGCGACGACGCCCTCGTCCGCGCGGGCCAGCGCGGTCCGGTAGGCGGCCGACTCCTCGCCCGCCACCAGCGCCACGACACCCGGCGTGATCCACAGGGCCACCGCGACGCCGAAGGCGATGAGCGTGTTGCGCTCCCCGGCCGACATGCGCCCGAGCCCGGCGCGTTCCGCGGCCACGTACGCGCCGGCGCCCTCGATCCGCCGCGCCTCGGGCCGGTTGAGCCACAGCAGCACCACGCACAGCACCGCGAACATCGCCAGCACGATGGGCGCGGCCATGAGGACCCAGGTGAAGAACGGTATCCGGGTGCCGGTGGCGTCCTCGATCAGGCCGCGGCCGATCAGGTTGGGCGGCGAGCCGATCGGCGTCAGCAGCCCGCCGATGGACGCCGAGTAGGCCAGCATCAGCATGATCGCGGTGGCGAACCGTAACCGGCGCGGGTCGGTGCCACCGGCCACGAACCCCGACAGCGTCGCCACCACCCCGAGCGCGATCGGCAGTAGCATCGCGGTGGTCGCGGTGTTGGAGATGAACGCGCTGAGCGCCATCGTGGCCAGGCCGAACGCGATCATCGTGCGGTACGTGGAGGCCGCCACGCCCGGCAGCGACAGGATCCAGAACGCGAACCTGCGGTGCAGGCCGTGCCGCATCATCGCCTCGGCGATCACGAACCCGCCGATGAACAGGAAGATCGTCGGACTGGCGAACGCCCCGAAGACCTCGGCCGCGGGAGCCACGCCGAGCAGCGCGCACAGCGAGAGCCCGAGGGCGGCGGTGACCGGGATCGGGACGGCCTCGGTGATCCAGGCCACGATCACCAGGGCGAGGACGGCCGCCAGCTTCCGCTGCGCGTCGGGCAGGCCCGGGGTGGCCAGGTAGACCCCCAGGCCGGCGAGCGGCGCCAGCCAGAGCCCCGCCGTACGACGGGCGCGCTCGAACCGCTCCTCCGCCGGGCTGAGGGTTTCGCGAATCTCATCCAGTGTGCGGTAGGTCACATCCGCGATCATCCGTCGGCCGGGGCGGCCCGGCAAGCGGAACGTCGTGACGCAGTGTCTGCGGGTGGTGGCAATGTGTCCCCGGCGTCCATTAAATGGGTTGATCGGGGGGAATACCCTAGAACGGGGGGAGCGCCCATTCGAGGGGCCGCCGAGGGGGGAAACCAGGCGGGCTCTGCCGCAACGGCCCCGATCCGCTCCCCGCCGCACGGTCCTGACCTGCCCTGCTCTGATCCGCACTGTTCTGATCTGCACGATCCTGCACGGTCCTGATCCGCCCGGGTGCGCGCTGGGCGTGCGCGTGATGCGCGTACGGCCCGATCCGCCCCGGCATCTGCTCGTCCCGTGCCGTATGGCCGCGATCCGCCCGTCCGTACGGCCCGCGACGCAGCGTCGCGCGGCCCCGACCCCGCACGATCCCCGCACACCCCGACCGTCCGTGCCCCCTACATCGATGAGGAGTGCCCTGCCCAGCGATGACTTCCGACAGTAGATCTCCCGCGCCCCCCACCCCTCCCACCCGCACCCGGCTCGCCGCCAACTCCCTGTGGCGGATGAAGTCCTACCTCCGCCCCTACGCGGGCCGCCTGGTGATCCTCTGGCTGGCCGCCTCCCTCGGCATCGCCGCGAGCATCGCCATCCCGCTGGTCGGCCGGGAGGTGGTGGACGGCCCCATCGCCCACCGCGACCCCGGCGCCCTCGTGCCGCTCGGCCTGCTGGCGCTCGGCCTCGGCTGCACCGAGGCGTTCCTCACCTTCCTCCGCAGATGGACCTCCATCGGGCCGGTCCTCGGCCTGGAGACCGCGATCCGCGACGACGTGTACGAGCACATGCAGCGCCTGCCGATGAGCTTCCACGGCCACTGGCAGTCGGGCCAGCTCCTGTCCCGGGTGACCACCGACCTGTCGGTGCTCCGCCGCTTCTTCGGGTTCGGGATGCTGTTCCTGGTGATGAACATCATCCAGCTCGTCACCGTGACCGCGCTGCTGCTGCGGATGCACTGGCCGCTCGGCCTGCTGGTGGCGGGCTCCGCCGTACCGATCGTGATCATGTGCCTGCGCTTCGAGAAGCACTACATCCGCATCTCCCGGCAGGTGCAGGACGAGCAGGGCGACCTCGCCACGCTCGTCGAGGAGGCCGCGCTCGGCGTGCGCACCATCCGCGCCTTCGGCCGCAGGCACCACGCCTACGAGAGCTACGACGAGTCCGCGCGCACGCTCTACCGCAGCGCCATGGCCAAGGTACGGCTGTCGGCCAAGTTCTTCACGTTCCTCACCGTCATGCCGAACGTCACGCTGGCCCTGGTGCTGCTGCTCGGCGCGCTCGCCGTCGGCGCGGGCACGCTGACCCTCGGCACCCTGGTCGCCTTCACCACCCTGATGCTCTCCCTGGTCTGGCCGATCGCCTCGCTCGGCCACATCCTGGCCATGGGGCAGGAGGCGATGACCGCCGCCGACCGGGTGATGGAGGTGCTGGACACCGAGCCCGAGATCGTCGGCGGCCCCGCCGCCATCGAGCCGCCCCGCGGGCACCTGCGCTTCGAGGGCGTCGGCTTCCACTTCCCCGGCGAGGCCGACCGGCCGCTGCTCCACGACGTCTGGCTGGACGTACGTCCGGGCGAGACCGTCGCCGTCGTCGGGGCCACCGGCTCGGGCAAGACCACGCTCACCGCGCTGGTACCCCGGCTGCTCGACGTCACCGCGGGCCGGATCACCATCGACGGGCACGACGTACGCGACCTGTCGCTGCCCGCGCTGCGCTCGGCCGTGGCGACCGCCTTCGAGGAGCCGACGCTGTTCTCCATGAGCGTCCGGGAGAACCTGTCGCTGGGCCGCCGCGACGCCACGGAGGAGGAGATGCGCGACGCCCTGGAGATCGCGCAGGCCGCCTTCGCCTACGACCTGCCCTGGGGCCTCGACACCCGGATCGGCGAGCAGGGGCTGTCGCTGTCCGGCGGCCAGCGCCAGCGGCTCGCCCTGGCCAGGGCGGTGCTCAGCAGGCCGCGCATCCTGGTCCTCGACGACACCCTGTCCGCGCTCGACGTGGAGACCGAGGCCCTGGTGGAGGCCGCGCTGCGCAACGTACTGCGCGAGGCCACCGGCCTGATCGTCGCCCACCGGGCCTCCACCGTGCTGCTCGCCGACAAGGTGGCGCTGCTGCGCGGGGGCACCATCACCCACGTCGGCCGCCACCAGGACCTGCTCGCCCAGGTGCCGGAGTACCGCGAACTGCTCGCGCAGGACGCCGGGCTCGACACCGAGGACCAGCGGGAGGCGCTGCGATGACGGTCACCAAGCCGGAGCCCGGCCCAGGGGCAGGCGGCGTGGGAAGCTGGCGCGGCGTCGCCAGTGAGAGCCAGGACGAGATTTCCGAGCAGGTCTCAGTGCTGCTGCGGGCCCGTTCCCGCAAGCTGCTCGGCGACCTGCTCCGGCCGCACCGCAGATCCATCGCCCTGCTGGTCGCGATCATCGTGCTCAGCAACGCGGCGGCGCTGTCCATCCCGTTCCTGGTCAAGGTCGGCATCGACGAGGGCATCCCGCCGATGCTGGCCGGGCAGGGGCCGGGGACGCTGCTGGTCATCGTCGGCCTGACCCTGGCCGCGGCGGTGGTCCAGGCGCTCACCCGGCGGGCGTTCCTGGGCCTGTCCGGGCGGATCGGCCAGGAGACGCTGCTGGAACTGCGCAGGCGGGTGTTCGACCACTTCCAGAAGCTGTCGATGGCCTTCCACGAGCGGTACACCTCCGGGCGGGTCATCTCCCGGCTCACCTCCGACGTGGAGGCGATCGCCGAGATGCTCGCGTCCGGGTTCGACAGCCTGGTCACCGCCGTGCTGACGCTCGCGGGCACCGCGGTGCTGCTGCTCGCCCTGGACGTCCACCTCGGCCTGGTGGCGCTGCTGCCGCTGCCGATCCTGCTGTTCTTCACCCGCTGGTTCCGCAGGCAGTCCAGCATCGCCTACCGCCGGACCCGCGAGGCCGTGGCCCTGGTGATCGTCCACTTCGTGGAGTCGATGACCGGCATCCGCGCGGTGCAGGCGTTCCGCCGCGAGCCGCGCAACCAGGAGATCTTCGGGGAGCTGAACGAGGGCTACCGCGCGGCCAACGCGCACAGCATGCGGCTGGTCGCGATGTTCATGCCCGGGGTGAAGCTGATCGGCAACGTCACCATCGCCGTGGTGCTGGTGTACGGCGGGTGGCTCGCCTTCGGCGGGCAGGTCACGGTCGGCGTGCTCGCCGCCTTCCTGCTGTACCTGCGCCAGTTCTACGAGCCGATGCAGGAGATCAGCCAGTTCTACAACACCCTCCAGTCGGCGGGCGCGGCGCTGGAGAAGCTGTCCGGCGTCCTTGAGGAGGAGCCCGACGTGGCCGAACCCGCCAAGCCCACGCCGCTGCCCGAGGCAAGGGGAGAGGTGAGCTTTGTGGGGGTCGAGTTCTCGTACGTGCCCGACGTGCCGATCCTGCGCAAGCTGGACCTGCGCATCCCGGCCGGGCAGACGGTCGCGGTGGTCGGCGCGACCGGCGCGGGCAAGACGACCGTGGCCAAGCTGATCTCGCGGTTCTACGACCCGACGGCCGGGCGCGTCCTGCTGGACGGCGTGGACCTGCGCGAGCTCGACGAGACCACGCTGCGCCGCGCGGTGGTCATGGTGACCCAGGAGAACTTCCTGTTCACCGGCACGGTGGCGGAGAACATCAGGTTCGGCCGCCCGCAGGCCGGACGCCGGGAGATCATGGCCGCGGCGCAGGCCATCGGCGCGCACGACTTCATCGCGTCGCTGCCGGACGGCTACGACACCGAGGTCGGCAAGCGCGGCGGCCGGATGTCGGCGGGGCAGCGCCAGCTCATCGCCTTCGCCAGGGCGTTCCTGGCCGATCCGGCGGTGCTCATCCTGGACGAGGCCACCTCCAGCCTGGACGTACCGAGCGAACGCCTGGTCCAGCGGGCGCTGCGGACCATCCTGGCCGACCGCACCGCGCTGATCATCGCGCACCGGCTGTCCACCGTGGAGATCGCCGAGCGGGTGCTGGTCATGGAGGACGGCCGGGTGGTGGAGGACGGCTCCCCCGACCGGCTGATCGCCACCTCCGGCCGCTTCGCGGACCTGCACCAGGCGTGGCTGGACAGCCTGGCATAGCGGTCACTCGCTGGGCAGCTCGCTCAGTTTGACATCGACCGTCGCCGTCGAGCCGTCCTGGTGGGTGATCTCCACCTTGACCGTCTGGCCGGGCTTGAGGGTGGCCAGCACCTCGGACAGGGCGGCGACGGTCGCGGTCTCGATGCCGTTGACCGACGTCACCCTGTCCCCGGCGCGGATGCCCGCCCGGTCCGCGCCGCCGCCCGGGGTGACGCGGATGACGTTGGCCCCCGCCGGGCGGCCGTCCGCGCCGACCGACCCCGAGACGGTCACGCCGAGGGCGGCCCGCCTGGTGTTGGTCACCTTGCCGTCGCGGATGATCTGCCCGGCGATGTCGGTCACCGTGCTGCACGGGATCGCGAAGCCGATGCCGGGGGCCGCCGCGCCCGCCAGCTCGGGGTTTGTGGCGGCGAGGGTGGGGATGCCGACCACCTCGCCGGAGAGGTTGACCAGCGCGCCGCCGCTGTTGCCGGGGTTGATCGGGGCGGAGGTCTGGATGGCGTTGGTGATCGTCGCCCCGGGCGAGCCCCGGCCCTCGGGCTCGGAGACCGTACGGCCGAGCGCGGAGATGATGCCCTCGGTGACGCTGCCGGAAAGGCCCAGCGGGTTGCCCATGGCCAGCACCATCTGCCCGACCCGCAGCCTGCTCGCATGGCCGAACCTGGCCGGGACCAGACCGGCGGCGTCGTCCACCTTGATCACCGCGAGGTCGCCGATCGGGAAGGACTCCACCAGCCTGGCGGCCCTCGGGGTGCCGCCGGTCGCCGGGGTGACCTCGAAGGACCGTGCGTCGCCGATCACGTGGGCGTTGGTGACGATGTGCCCGGCGGTGTCGTAGATGATGCCCGAACCGAGGCCGGTGCGCGTGGTGATCTGCACGATCGACGGCAGCACCGCACCGATGACCTGCTCGTACGCCCGCTCCACCGCGACCGCCGCCTCGGGCGCGGTCACGGGCGCCCCGGTCGCCGGCGTGCCGGTCGTGGCCGGGGATCGGGTGGTGGTGGGGGCGGCGGTACCGGTCGGAGTGGGGCCGGTCGGCGTGGTGGCGGGCTGCCCGCCGACGCCCGGCGGGCCGCCGCACGCGGTGGCGGTGGCGAGCGCGGCCGAGCAGAGGACGAGCGTCAGACGCCGAGTCACGTTCCCCATCCTTGGTACGTTCCCCAACCCGGTGGCCGGTAGTCCGCCGGGCGTCCGTACCTGGGGAGACGGCAAGATCGTGACGCGGGTGGGGCTGCGCGGACGAGAGGTGTGACGTAACCTGCGGCCATGGCGGACGTTGACGATGCGACCACTCCCATGCCACGCGTCCCCGCCGAGGGCGCCCCCACCCCCAGCCGCCCCCACCCCACCAAGGACGCCCCCGCCCCCGGACGGCCCCGACCCGCGAAGGGCGGCTCCGCCGCCGAGGGCCCCCATCCCGCCGATCCGCCCGGCGCCGATCTCACCACCACGACCGATCTCCGATCGGCTGAGCCGCCCGGCCGTCCGGCCGAGCCCGGCACGGCGGGCCCTCGATCGGCAGGGCCGACGCATCGTCCGGTGCCTGCGCGGCCGGGGGAGGCCGGTGTGGACGTCACCGCCACGGCCGATCTGCGGGATCTGAAGCAGACTGGATCGTTCCCGCGGCGGCTGCCGCCTCCCGTGCCCGCGCGGCCCGCCGCCGAGGTGTACTCCCTGCTGCCCCAGGAGCGGCCGGCGGACCGGCGGACCGGGCCGTTCGCGCGGGTGGCCGAGTTGCCGATGCGGGTGGCGTACACGATCGCGGCCACGGTGGCGACCGTGATCGTCGTGGTGCTGATCTTCGTGGTGTTCGGCGGCGACGAGTACGGCAGGCGCTCGTCCGTCCGCAGCGCCGAGGTGACGACGTCCCCCACGCCCACGCCCGCGGCCCCGCCCAGCGTGCCGCCCGTTCCGAAGTCCAAGGGCCTGCCGGTCCACGCCGGATCGGGCAGCGTGGCGATCGGCCTGGTGGAGGACCCCAAGGCCGGGCTCGCCTATCCCCGGCTGGCCGCCCCCTGGACGGTCCCGGACTCCTCGCCGTTCTCCCGGGCGCAGCGGGCGGGCAAGTGGCGCGCGCCGTACACGATGGTGGTGTCCGGCCTGCTGCCCGGCGCCGCGCACGCGTCGCCGTCCGGGGAGGCCGAATTGCGCGCCGCGGCGGCGGCCGGGGCCAGGTGGTCGCTGAGCGCCTACCATCCGCCCGGTGCCACGCTGGCCTGGACCGGCTCGCGCCCGCTCGCCGCGGGCAAGGGCTGGGTGCTCACCTACACGGTGACCTACCGGACGGGCGACGCGAAGCACACCTCGCGCGCGGCGATCGTGGTGGCCGACACCGGCAAGCGCAGGCCCGGCATGGTCCTCGTGAGCGTCCCGGACACCCGTAAGGTCCTATGGCCGGACATCGCCAAGGTGGTCAACGGCGTCACACTGGGCTGAGCGGTGTTTCCGGACGCCCCCGCGAGGGGCGTCCGCACCAGAATATGATTCTGTGGGTTCCGGTCTGCCCGGCCGGAGCAGCGTGCGGGGAAGGTGGACGATGGCGATCGGATTCAGCGAGGAACACCGGGCCCTCCGGGATTCGGTGTCCGGCTGGCTGGAAAGGCATATCCCCGCCGAGACCGTCCGTGCCGCCGTGGCCGCCGTGGCTGCCGGAGGGCCGGAGAACGAGACCGCGCGGCCCGCGTACTGGAACGCTCTGGCGGGTCAGGGCCTGCTCGGCCTGCACCTGCCGGAGAAGTACGGCGGTTCCGGCTACGGCCTGCTGGAGACCGCCATCGTCGTCGAGGCCCTCGCCGAACGCCTGACCCCCGGTCCCTGCCTGCCCACCGTCCTCGCCTCCGCCGTGATCTCGGCCGCGACCGGCAAGGCCCCCGCCGAGCTGCTGCCCGGCCTGGCCAGTGGCGGCCTGACCGGCGCGGTCGCGCTGTGCGGCGGGGCCCTCACCGGCACCAGGAACGACGACGGCACGCTCACCGTCGACGGCAGGGCCGAGCCGGTGGTGGGCGGCGCGCAGGCCGACGTACTGGTGCTGGCGGTGCGCACCGAGCGGGGCGAGGAGTGGGTGGCGCTGCCCAGGGAGAGCGTGACGGTCACGCCGCTGCCCGCCCTGGACCTCACCCGCGGCGTGGCCGTGGTCGCGGCCTCGGCGCTGGTCGTACCGGCCGAGCGGGTGCTCGACGGGCTGACCCGCGACCGCGTGAGCGACCTCGCGGCGGTGCTGCTCGGCGCGGAGGCGGCGGGGGTCGCCGCCTGGTGCGTGTCGGCCGCGGCCGCGCACGCCCGCACGCGTGAGCAGTTCGGCCGCCCGATCGGGCAGTTCCAGGCGGTCAAGCACAAGATCGCGCGGATGCTGGTGGCGCTCGAACAGGCCCGCGCCACCGTGTGGGACGCGGCCAGGTCCGCCGGTCAGGGCGAGGAGGCGGCCTTCGCCGCCGCGGTGGCCGCGGTCACCGCCCCGGACGCCGCGGTCCGCTGCGCGGCCGACGCCATCCAGACCTTCGGCGGCATCGGCTACACCTACGACCACGAGGCCCACCTGTACTACCGCCGTGCTCTGTCGCTGCGCGCGCTGATCGGCCCTTCGGCGGGGTGGGCCTCGGTGGTGGCCGATCATGCGCTGGGCGGGGTGACCCGTTCCATGCGCATCGACCTGCCGCCCGGCGCCGCGCCGGTGCGCGCCCGGCTGCGCGAGGAGGTCGCCGAGGTCGCCCGCCTGTCCGGCGCGGCGCAGCGCAGGGCGGTCGCCGAAGCGGGGTTCGTCATGCCGCACCTGCCCCGCCCGTGGGGGCGCGCGGCGGGCCCGCTGGAACAGGTGCTGATCGCCCAGGAGCTGCGGGCCGCCAGGGTACGCACCCCGCACATGCTCATCGGCGCGTGGGTGGTGCCGTCCATCGCGACGTACGGCACGCCCGAGCAGCAGGAGCGTTTCCTGCCTCGCACGCTGAGCGGCGAGCTGGCCTGGTGCCAGTTGTTCAGCGAGCCGGGCGCGGGCTCGGACCTGGCGTCGCTGACCACCCGGGCCGAGCGCGCCCCCGGCGGCTGGCGGCTCACCGGGCAGAAGGTCTGGACCTCCTTCGCCAAGACCGCCGAGTGGGCCATCTGCCTGGCCCGTACCAGCCCGGACAAGCCCAAGCGGGAGGGCATCACCTACTTCCTGGTGGACATGAAGTCCGCCGGCGTGACGGTCAGCCCGCTGACCGAGATGACCGGCGAGGCCATGTTCAACGCGGTCTACCTGGACGGCGTCTTCGTGCCCGACGACCAGGTGGTCGGCGCGGTGGACGACGGGTGGCGGGTGGCCCGCAACACGCTGTCCAACGAGCGGGTGCTGCTGTCGTCGGGACCGGGGCGGTCCGGCGCCGCCGTACCCGACCTGCTCGCGATGGCCGGCCGGCTCAGCCGCGAACCGTCCCCCGCCGAGCGCGCCGAGATCGCCGCGGTGATCTGCGAGGCGCACGCGATCGAGGCGCTGGCCCTGCGCGTGACCCTCAAGCAGCTCGCGGGCGGCGAGCCGGGCGCGGAGGCGTCGGTACGCAAGCTGCTGTCCACCGCGCACGCCCAGCGCGTGGCCGAGTGCGCGGTCACCCTCCTCGGCGCGGGCGCGGTGACCGCCGCCGACACCAAGCTCGGCGACGCGGGCTACTGGACCCGCGCCATCCTCGCCACCAGGGCCATGACCATCTACGGCGGCACCACCGAGGTCCAGCTCAACATCATCGCCGAACGCCTCCTCGACCTGCCCCGCGACCCCGAGCCGGGCGGCTAGCGCGACCCGCGGGAGGGAATGAGCCGAGTACGGCGGCGGACACCCGGCACCACCACCCCCGCCAGGAAAGGCGCACCATGCTCACCTCCATGCCCACCACCACCCCGGCGGCCTACGTGGCCCTGTGGTGTGTCGTCGTGCTGGGCGGGTGCGCTCCGGCGGGGGCCGGGGAGTACCTGGTGATCGCGAACGGGACGGGGGAGACGGTCAGTGTGCGGGGGCGGTTGCAGGCGCGGCCGTTCGCGGTGCTGGGGCCGGGGGAGGGGACCTCGATCAGCTTTCCCGGATGGATGTGCGAGGAGCATGCGCCGGGCAACTCGCTGGTGGCCACGGTAGGCGACGGCCGGACCTACACATACGGCCCGCCGTTGTGCAACGGCCGCGCGTGGGAAATAGCTTCTTAGGCTGATATGTCGGTTTTTCCGGAGTTGTAGCCCCAGGCTGGATAAACTCCACAGGTGTCCCATTTACCCCCAGGCACATCCCTCCCTGCCCGGACGGTCTCCGGGTGAGCGCCGGGCCGGCGTTGACGCGGCGGCCCGCCGTATCCCGCCGGACGCGGGCGGTCGGGCTGGTCCGGGCACTGCGCCCACGGCAGTGGGTGAAGAACGGGCTGGTGCTCGCCGCCCCCCTGGCCGCCGGAGAGCTGTTCACCCCCGCAGGCGCGCGGGCCGCGCTGATCGCCTTCGCGGCGTTCTGCCTGGCCGCCTCCGGCGCGTACCTGATCAACGATGCCGCCGACGCCGACGCCGACCGGCAGCACCCCAGGAAACGCCACCGCCCCGTCGCCTCCGGCCTGATCCCCGTCCCGCTGGCCAGAGTCGCGGGCGCGCTGCTGGCCGTGAGCGCCCCCGCCGTCGCCGCGCTGACCGGCGGCTGGCGGCTCCCCGCCGTGGTGGCCGCCTACCTGGCCCTCACCCTCGGCTACACGTTCTGGCTGAAGCGGCAGCCGGTGGTGGACCTGGTCGCGGTCGCCGCATGCCATGTCGTACGGGCCTTCGCCGGGGCGGTCGCGGTGGGCGTCCCGGTGACGAGCTGGTTTCTGGTGGTGATCTCGCTCGGCTCGCTCCAGCTCGTGGCGGGCAAGCGCGAGGCCGAACGCCGGGCGCAGACCGGCTCGGCCACCCGGGCGACCCTGGCCGCCTACAGCCCCGCCTACCTCGCGCAGGTCCGTACCATGTGCTCGGGCGCGATGATCGTCACGTACTGCCTGTGGGCGCTGAACGATCACCCCGGGCCCTTCCACGGGCTCAGCATCGTGCCGTTCGTGCTGGTCGTACTCCGGCACAATCTCCTGGTGGACCGGGGCGCGGGGGAGGAGCCGGAGGAACTGGCCCTGCGCGACCGGCCGTTGCAGATCTTCATCGCCGTCCAGCTCGCCCTCCTCGTGCTCGGGATCCATCTGACATGACCACCCCGCAAGGCCCGCCCGCCTTCCTGTCCGGCTGGGGCCGTACCGCTCCCACTCCGGCCGACGTCCGCCGCCCCCGCAGCACCGCCGAACTCGCCGCGCTGGTCGCCGATCCCGCCCCGCGCGGCCTGATCGCCCGCGGCCTCGGCCGCGCGTACGGCGACGCCGCCCAGAACGCCGGCGGCCTGGTGATCGACTGCACCGCGCTGACGTCCTGGCGGCTGGACGCCGAGACGGGCGTGGTCACCGCCGCCGCCGGGGTCGGCCTGCACGAGCTGATGACCGCGCTCGTGCCGCGCGGCTGGTTCGTCCCGGTCACCCCCGGGACCAGGCACGTCACCGTGGGCGGGGCCGTCGCCGCCGACGTACACGGCAAGAACCACCATGTGGACTCCTCCTTCGGGGCCCATCTGCGCTCGCTCGACCTGGTCACCGCCGACGGCGCGGTCCGCACCCTGCGCCCTGGCGACCCGCTGTTCCACGCCACGGTCGGCGGCATGGGACTGACCGGCGTGATCGCGCAGGCCGAGTTCGGCTGCGTGCCCGTGGAGACCTCCCGGATGCTGGTGGACGTCCGGCGCACCACCGGCCTGGACGACACGCTCACCGAGATGGCCGCCGCCGACGGACGCCACCGCTACACGGTCGCCTGGATCGACCTGCTGGCCGGGGGCGCGCGGACCGGGCGCGGCGTGCTCACCCTGGGCGACCACGCCCGCCGCGCCGACCTCCCCGGCACGGCCGGGGACCCGCTGGCGTTCGCGCCGCGAACCCGGCTCTCGGCCCCCAGGCGGCTGCCCGGCGGGCTGCTCAACCCGGTGACCGTGCGGGCCTTCAACGAGGTCTGGTACCGGCGTGCGCCCCGCGCAGCGCACGGCACGATCCAGCACATCGCGCCCTTCTTCCACCCGCTGGACTCGGTGGCGGACTGGAACCGGATCTACGGGCCGCGCGGGTTCGTGCAGTATCAGTTCGTGGTGCCCGACGGGGCCGAGGAGACGCTGCGGCACATCGTCAACCGGCTCGCGCGGGCCGGGGTGGTGTCGTTCCTGACCGTGCTCAAGCGGTTCGGCCCCGGCACTCCCGCGCCGCTGTCGTTCCCGATGCCCGGCTGGACGCTCGCCCTGGACATCCCGGTGGGCCGCCCCGGGCTCGCCGGGCTGCTGCGCGGCTTCGACGAGCGGGTCGCCGCCGCGGGCGGGCGCGTCTACCTGGCCAAGGACTCCCGGCTGAACGCCGCCCTGCTGCCCGCCATGTACCCGCGCCTTGCCGAGTGGCGGCGGATCCGCCACGATGTGGACCCCCACGGCGTGTTCCGGTCCGACCTGGCAAGGAGACTCGACCTGTGAAGAACTCACTCGGCGGCGTGGACACCGTGCTGCTGCTGGGCGGGCGCAGTGAGATCGGGCTGGCCGTCGTGGCGCGGCTGGTCCGGGGCGGCGCGCGGCGGGTGGTGCTCGCGCTGCGGGACGCGGCGAACGCCGTGCCTCCGGATCTTCCCGCTGAGGTCCACCTGCTGGAGTTCGACGCGGCCCGGCCGGAGACCCACCCTGAGGTGATCGAGGCGGCGGCCGGGCTGGTCGGCGACCTGGACGTGGTGATCGGCGCGTTCGGCGTGCTGGGCAGGCAGGACGGCTACGACGCCGACCCGGCCGCCGCGGCGGCGGACGTCATGGTCAACTTCGCTGGGCACGTCTCCACCGGGCTGAGCGCCGCGCGCCGGTTGCGCGAGCAGGGCCACGGCACGCTGGTGGTGCTGTCGTCGGTGGCGGGCGTGCGGGTGCGGCGGGCCAACTTCGTGTACGGCTCGGCCAAGGCCGGGCTCGACGGGTTCGCCCAGGGCCTGCGCGACTCGCTGCACGGCACGGGCGTGCGGGTGCTGCTGGTACGACCCGGGTTCGTACGCGGCCGGATGACGGCAGGGATGAGCCCGGCCCCGCTGTCCAGCACCCCCGGCCAGGTCGCCGACGCGGTGGTGGCCGCGCTGCGCTCCGGGCACGACTCCACCGTGTGGGTGCCGCGGCTGCTCGGCCCGGCGTTCACCGTGCTCAGCCTGCTCCCGCGCGCCGCCTGGCGGCGGCTGCCCAGGTAGTCACCTGACCACGGGCAGGTCGTACACCCGCCGGATGCTGCTGCCGAGCCTGCCCAGGTCGGCCCCGTAGACGTGCAGGGACACCCCGACCTCCGCGCTGGTGTTGCGCACCATGTGGATGTCGCCGGGCGGGGCGAAGCCGCCCGCCTCGCCCGGCCGGTTGTCGGCCCGGCCGATCTCCGCCAGGCGGTCGCCGTCGAGCCGGTACAGCGTCTCGTGCTCGATGCCGCTGAGCACGCCGAACGCGCACCACGCCACATGGTCGTGGATCACCGTGCGCTGGCCGGGCCGCCACACCACGGCGGCGATGGAGAACTCCGGCCGGGCGTGCAGCACGTGCGAGACGTACCCGGCCGGGTCGCCCGCCCGCTGCTCCTCGGTGAGCAGGGCGGAGACCTGCGGCATGCCCTCGCGCAGCAGCGCCGCGACCGTGCGGGCGGTGTCCCGGGGCGACAGCCCGCGGGCCACGATCGCGCCGACGGCGCGGGTGAACTCGGCCATGTCCGGTCGTGCGATCGTCGTCGTCTTCATACCTTCAGGGTGGACAGCGGTGATACATCACGTCCAATGCGGATATCCGTTCCGATCCATAGATACGGTTGATACATGCTGGATATCGTGCGGCTACGCGTGCTCGCCGCGGTGGCCAGGCACCGCTCGGTCACCGCCGCCGCCAGGGAGCTCCACTACTCCCAGCCCTCGGTCAGCCACCACCTGGCCAAACTGGAGGCCGAGACGGGGGCCAAGCTGGTGCAGCGGGCGGGCCGCGGCATCCGGCTCACCGAGGCCGGGCGGCTGCTCGCCGAGCGGGCCGGGGAGATCCTCGGCCGGCTCGACGCCGCCGAGCACGAGCTGGCCGCCCACGTCGGCCTGCGTTCCGGCCGGGTACGGCTGGCCGCCTTCCCCTCCGCGCTCGGCACCTTCGTGCCGCGCGCCGCCGCCCGCCTGGCCCGCGAGCACCCCGGCCTCGCGCTCCGGATCACCGAGGCCGAACCACCGGAGGCGCTGCGGATGTTGCGGGCGGGCTACGTGGACGTGGCGGTCATCTTCCGGTACGCCGACACCGCGCCCGAGGACAACGGCGTCCGGCTCACCCGCCTGCTGGACGACCCGAGCCACCTGCTCACCCGCGACGAGACCGGTGAGCTGCCCGAGCTGGCCGATCAGCCCTGGATCGCGGGCTGCGAACGCTGCCGCATCCACCTGCTCGACCTGTGCCGGGCGGCCGGGTTCGCCCCCGACATCGTCTTCACCAGTGACGACTACGTGGCGGTGCAGGCGATGGTGGCCGCGGGCATGGGCGTGAGCGTGCTGCCCGGCCTGGCGCTGGCCGCGCACCGCGCGCCCGCCGTACGGGTCAGGGAGCTGCCCGGCGCGGCCCGCCGCGTCCTCGCCGCCCGGTACGGCGAGCCGCCCGACCCGCCGCCCACCGTCGCGCTGCTCGCCGCGCTGGCCGCGGAGTGCGGCCATAACGGCCAAGACGTCCGCCCGCCGGAAGCCGAGCGGTGACGGCCGTTCCACCGCAACCCACTCACCGGGCGGCCCGCAGACCGTCGATCGCCAAGATCGCCAGGGCTGCCCACAGCAGCGCGAACCCGGCCCACCGCAGGCCCGGCATGGCCTCGCGGAAGACCAGCACGCCGAGCAGGAGCTGCACGGCGGGCTCGATGTACTGGAGCATCCCGATCATCGTGAGCGAGATGCGCGGCGCGGCGGCGCCGAACAGCAGCAGCGGCACCAGCACCACGAGCCCGGCCCCGATGCCGAGCGCGGTGTTGAGCGCGGAGACGTGGCCGAAGGTCGCCTGCCCGGTGGCCTGGAGCACGACCGTGTACGCCAGCGCGAACGGGAACAGCGCCGACGTCTCCACGAAGAGCCCTTCGATCGCGCCGACGCTCAGGTGCTTCTTGATCAGGCCGTAGGTGCCGAAGCTCGCGGCCAGGCCGAGCGCGATCCAGGGTGGCCCGCCGTACTCCACGGTGAGCAGGCCCAGCGTCACCGCCCCGAGCCCGACCGCCGCCCACTGCCCCGGCCGCAGCCGCTCACGGTAGAGCACCACCCCGAACGCCACGCTGACCAGCGGCGTGACGAAGAACCCCAGCGCCGCCTCCACCACCTGGCCGTTCAGCACGGCGAAGAGGAAGAGCCCCCAGTTGGCGCCCATCAGCGCCCCGGCCACGGTGAGCAGCCGGAGCGTCCCCGCGCGGCGCGCCAGCGCCCGCACCCGGACCCAGCGCCCGAGCACGCTCAGCAGTACGATGAGCGCCCCGAGCGACCACAGCACCCGGGAGGTCAGGATCTCCACCGGTCCGGTCGGCTCCAGCAGCGGCCAGTACAGGGTCGAAAGCCCCCACAGCACATAGGCCGCGCAAACGAGCACCGCCCCGCGCCGCGCGTCCGACACGCCACCCACTGTAACCCCGGCGACCGCCCGGGCTCATGAACCGGGCGCGGCCCAGGCCGAGACGGTCGCGGTGGCCCAGGATCGGACCCGGTCCTCGAAGCCCTCGGCCGGGAAGTCGCCGCCCGCCGCCACGTCGGCGATCGTGGTGGTGAAGGCCGCGGGCGGGACCGCCCGTGCCGGGAAGGGCGGCGCGCCCGGGAAGTCGCCTGGGCCCGGCTTGCGCCCGCCGGTGCGGTGGGTGTTGTTCCGGCGGGCCCGCTGGGTGGCGGCGATCAGCGAATCGCGGCCCTCCCGCAGGTAGAGGTGCAGGAGGGACCAGTAGAACGGGCCGGACCCGCCGATCGCCCGCGACGGGTGCTGGAAGTGGTAGCACGCCACCGACACCGCGTGCAGCGCTCCCCACGGCTCCCGCCGCGAATAGTCGAGCGTCAGCAGCTCCCCGAACAGCGCCGCACACCACTCCGCGCCGCCGGGGCCGCCGCAGTCCGCGCAGCGGGGACCGTCGCCGGTCATCGCAGCGCGGTCGCGGCGTACCGCTGCAGGAACAGCGCCTCGGCCGTGGCGGTGCGGCGCAGCTCCTCCAGGTTGAGGCGCTCGTTGGGGGCGTGGATGGAGGCGTTGTCGTCTTCGGCGCCGAACAGCAGGATCTCCGCCGCCGGGAACTGCTTGACCAGCGTGGACACCAGCGGGATGGACCCGCCCGCGCCGATGTCGCGCGGCGTGCGGCCGTAGGCGTGCTCCATGGCCTTGTTGAGCGCGGCGCGGGCCCGCCCGCCCGCGTCGGCCAGGAAGCCGGTGCCGTAGATCTCGTCGCTGAAGGAGACCTGTACGCCCCAGGGCGCGACCTGGCGGAGGTAGTCGCAGACCGCCTGGACCGTCAGCCGCGGGTCGCCCGCCGGGGGCACGCGTACCGTGACACGGGCCCGCGCGCCCGGCTGGACCGCGTTGATGGCGTGCGCGACCGAGGGCGCGTCCACGCCCGTCACGGTGATGGCGTACGAGGCCCACAGCCGGTCGGCGATCGACCCCGACCCGACCAGCGCGACGCCGTCGAGCACCCCGGCGCTGGCCCGGAAGTCCTCCTCCAGCGGGCCGGTGCCGAGGAACGCGCCGCGCGGCAGCCCCGGGACGCGAATGTCGCCGTTGTCGTCGTGCAGCGCGGCCAGCATGCGGATCAGGGCGGCGAGCGCGTCCGGGGCGACGCCGCCGAACTGCCCGCTGTGCACCGACTCGTGCAGGCTGCGCACCTCGATGGTGAACGCGCCCATGCCGCGCAGCGAGGTGGTCACCGCCGGGTCGCCGAGCCGCTGGTTGCCGGTGTCGGCGACCACGATGGCGTCGGCGCGCAGCAGCTCGGGGTTGCGTTCGACGAACGCCTCCAGGCGCTCGCCCGCGTACTCCTCCTGGCCCTCGATGATGACCTTGATGCCGACCGGGAACCGCCCCTCGAACGCCCGCAGCGCGGCGACGTGGGAGATGACGCCGGACTTGTCGTCGGCCGCGCCCCGGCCGTACAGCTCGCCGTCGATCAGCGTGGGGTCGAACGGCGGGGTCTTCCACAGCGCCGGGTCGCCCGCGGGCTGGACGTCGTAGTGGGCGTAGAGGAGCACGGTGGGCGCGCCGGGCGGGGCGGGGGCCTCGCCGTAGACGGCGGGGAAGCTGCCCTCGACCGGAATCTGGCGGACCTCCGGCAGCCCGGCGTCGCGCAGCAGCGCCTCGGTCAGCGCGGCGGCGGCGTACACGGGCTCCTCGGGGTGGCCGGGGAAGGCCACCGAGGGGATGGCGACGAGCCGCCTGAGGTCTTCCACGGCCTGGGGCATGCCCGCGGCGACGGCACCCTCGATCTGGTCAGGAGTCACGACGTCTCTCCGGGTCGGAACGGAACATGTGTCATCTCATCTTGCCTGCCGGCCCGCAGTGCCGTACCCGGCTCATTGGATCACAGGCGGCGGCGGACCGGCCGGCACACCACCGCCGGGTAGGTTACCCGCTTCGTTACAGCGTGGAATCGTCACGCGGATTTCGTGGTGGTTACAACTCGACACCACGATTACCGAAGTTCTTTCACACTGATGCCACGCTTTCCCTTGGCAAGGGTGGGGTTGCGATGCACACTTGAAGAGCTCCGACCATTCGCGCCCGCGGCCGGCCCAACGGGGTGCCCGCCGTATGCGCCACGAAAGGACCACCATGAAGATCGGTGTGCCCGCCGAGGTCAAAAACCACGAGTACCGCGTCGCCGCCACGCCCGCGGGCGTCCATGAACTGGTACGCCACGGACACGAGGTCTACATCCAGCGCGGCGCGGGCAAAGGCTCGCACATCCCGGATGAGGAGTATCTCTACGCCGGTGCCAAGATCCTGGACTCAGCCGACGAAGTCTGGGCGCAGGGCGAGATGATACTCAAGGTCAAAGAACCGATAGCCGAGGAATATCCCCGGATGCGGGATGGGCAGGTGCTGTTCACCTACCTCCACCTGGCCGCCTCCCGCGCCTGCACCGACGCGCTGCTCACCCGCGGCGTGACGTCCGTCGCCTACGAGACCGTCCAGGTGGGCCGGACCCTGCCGCTGCTGGCCCCCATGTCCGAGGTGGCCGGGCGGCTGGCCCCGCAGGTCGGCGCCTACAACCTGATGCGGTTCAACGGCGGGCGCGGCGTGCTGCCCGGCGGCGTGCCGGGCGTCGCCCCGGCCAAGTTCGTCATCATCGGGGGCGGCGTCTCCGGCCTGAACGCGGCGCAGATCGCCGTCGGCATGGGCGCCGACGTCACCATCCTGGACGTCAGCCTGGACCGGCTGCGCGAGATCGACGCGATCTACCAGGGGCGGCTCAAGACCGTGGTCTCCACCGCCTACACGATCGAGCAGGAGGTGCTGGCCGCCGACCTGGTGGTCGGCGCGGTGCTGATCCCGGGGGCCAAGGCCCCGACGCTGGTCTCCAACGAGCTGGTCTCCCGGATGAAGCCGGGCTCGGTGCTCGTGGACATCGCGATCGACCAGGGCGGCTGCTTCGAGGACTCCCGGCCGACCACGCACGCCGAGCCGACGTTCCCGGTGCACGACTCGATCTTCTACTGCGTGGCGAACATGCCCGGCTCGGTGGCCAACACCTCCACCTACGCGCTGACCAACGCCACCCTGCCGTACGCCGTCAAGCTGGCCGACCACGGCTGGCGGGACGCGCTGCGCGCCGACCCTGCCCTCGCGCACGGCCTCAGCACCCACGCGGGCGCGCTGACCAGCGAGCCGGTGGCCCAGGCGCACGGCCTGCCGTGGACCGCCACCACCGAGGTGCTGACCGGCTGATCAGCCGCCGCACGACTCGGGGGTGAGCCGCCGGCGCAGCAGCCGGGCGGTGGCCAGGGCCTCCTCGACCTCCGTGGGGCCGGGCCAGGGCGCGCCGCCCGGCCGCAGCAGCGTCGCGCGGGCCGATGACAGCCGGTCGATCGCGCTCTCCGGCAACACCGCCAGGTCACCGAGCCAGGCCACCGCGCCCGCGTGGTCGGGCAGGTCTCTGGTGATCTGGTCCCAGGTGCCGAGGATCTCGACGAGCTTGCCCGCGTCGAGCGGCGCGTCACCGTGGCGGCCGGTGATCGTGGCGGCCAGCTCCGCCCTCGCCACCAGCGCGGTGTCGCACACCCGGCCCAGGCCGGGCGGCGGCGCCTCGGCCAGCCACCGCTCGCCCTCCTCGGCGTTGCCGGTGATGGACAGCAGCGTGCCCAGCTCGCGCGCGGCGCGGTGGTGCCCGCCGAGCGCCGCCTGGCGGAACCACTGCTGCCCGGCCGCGAGGTCGCCGTCCTCGGCGATCAGCAGCAGCCCGAAGTTGTAGGCGGCCTCGGCGTCGCCGCTGGCCGCCGCGCGGCCGAACCAGTGGCTCGCCGCGGCCGCGTCGCCCAGCTCGACGCAGACGAACCCGGCCATCCGCTGGTCGCCGACCCGCCCGGCGTCGGCCGCCCGCTCGAACCAGGCGCGGGCGCTGGTCAGGTCGCGCCTGGCCAGGGCCATGCCGCCCAGGTGGGAGGCGGCGGCCGGCTGCTCGGCGGCGGCGGCCAGGCGGAAGAACGCCTCCGCGCCCTCCGGGTCGCCGGTCGCCTGCAACAGCAGCCCGGTGGCGCAGGCCGCGTCGGTGTGGCCGCCCCTGGCGGCGATCTCCCACCAGTGCAGCGCCTCGGTGTCCTCGCCCGACTCGTACGCCAGGCACCCGAGGTCGAACGCCGAGGCCGCGTCGCCGCGCAGCGCCGCCTCGCGGTGCCACGCGCGGGCCGTGCGGGTCTCGCCGTCGCGCTCGCAGAGCAGCGCCAGCCGCCGCGCCGCCGGGCCGGACCCCCGCTGCGCCGCCCGCTCGAACCAGCACCGCGCCGCGGCCACGTCGCCGCGCCGCTCCAGCAGCAGGGTCGCCAGGTTGGCCGCCGCCTCCGCGTCGCCCAGCCCGGCGGCCATCTCATACCACCGCAGCGCCTCGTCGAACGTGCCGTGCCGCTCGTGCCACACCCCGAGGTTGTAGGCGCTGTCGACGTTGCCGGTGACCGCCGCCCGCTCCCACCAGTGGCGCGCGCCCTCCTGGTCGCCGCGCCTGGCGTGCAACCGGCCCAGCCGGTGCGCCGCGTCGGCGTCGCCACCGCCGGCCGCGGCCAGCAGCTCGTGCTCCATCTCCCCGGCGTAAAGGCCGGCCTGCTCTCTCATGTGCCCCTCCCGCGCCCGCACCAAGAGAGCGGTAAGCGTATGGCAACAGAGAGTAATTGATCCGCGCGCTTCCCGCTAGCCCGCCGACCATCCCGGCCTGACCAGCCCCGACTCGTACGCGATCACCACGAGCTGGGCGCGGTCGCGGGCGTGCAGCTTGGTCATCGTACGGCTGACGTGCGTCTTCGCCGTGGCCGGCGACATGTAGAGCCGGGCCCCGATCTCGTCGTTGGTCAGGCCGGAGGCCACCAGCGCGAGCACTTCGCGCTCGCGGTCGGTGAGCAGGTCCAGCTCCTCGCTGACCAGCGGCTCCTTGGCCCGGGAGGCGAACTCGGCGATCAGCCTGCGGGTGACGCTGGGCGACAGCAGCGCCTCGCCCGCCGCCACCACCCGCACGGCCTGGATCAGCTCGGCCGGTTCGGTGTCCTTGACCAGGAACCCGGCCGCGCCGCCGCGGACCGCCTCGAAGACGTACTCGTCCAGCTCGAACGTCGTCAGGATGATGATCCGCACATCGCTCAGCGTCTCGTCCCGGCCGATCGCGCGGGTCGCGGTCAGCCCGTCGGTGCCGGGCATACGGATGTCCATCAGCACGACGTCGGGGCGGTGCTCGCGGGCCAGCCGTACCGCCTCGGCCCCGTCGGCCGCCTCGGCGACCACCGTCATCTCCGGCTGGGCGTCGAGCAGCGCCCGGAAACCGGCCCGGACCAGCCCCTGGTCGTCGGCCAGAATGATCCTGATCATGGCTCCTCCGGGGCGGCGGCGGGTAGCGGGAGCCTGGCCACGACGGTGAAGCCCGTCGCGCCCGGCGCGGCGGTGAGCGTGCCGCCGAGTGCGTGGGCGCGCTCGCGCATGCCGGGGATGCCGTTGCCCCCGCCCGCGTCGGTGAGCGCGCCCGGCTCGGCCGAGCCGGTGTCGGCGACCCGGATGACCAGCTCGCGCGGGCCGTACTCCAAGGTGATGGCGACCTTCGCGCCGGGCGCGTGCCTGGTGACGTTGGTCAGGCACTCCTGGATGATGCGGAAGACGGCACGCTCCACGCTGGGCGGTACCGGCCGCCGCGCGCCCTCGACGCGCTTGGCGACGTCGAGCCCGGTGCGCTCGATGAGGTCGTCGAGCCGGTCCAGGCCCGCGGTGGGGAAGCGCGGCGCGTCCTCGCGCAGTACGTTGATCACCGAGCGCATCTCGCCCAGCACGTCCTTGCTGGCCTGCTTGATCGTGGCCAGCGCGGTACGGGCCTGCTCGGGGTGGTCGTCCATGAGGTGCAGCGCGGTGGACGCCTGCACGTGGATCAGCGAGATGTTGTGCGCGAGCACGTCGTGCAGCTCCTGGGCCATGGTCAGGCGCTCCTCGCTGGCCTGGCGGCGGCCCTCCTCGCTGGCCACCCTGCGCCGCTCGGCCAGCCGTTCGCGCTGCGCCTTGACGATCTCCGCGACGGTCAGGACCAGCAGCACGAACGCCAACGCCGACAGATTGTGGAACCAGTCGATGTGCGGCGTGGGAGCGATCCACGTCGTGTACGCGAAGATGAACGCCGAGAACCCGAGCGCCGACAGCCACGCCGCCCGCCGGTGACCCCGCGTGACCGCCGTGTAGTGCATCACGATCGGCGCCGCGAACACCGGCCCGTAGGCGTACCCGGCCAGGAGGTACACGCAGGTCGCGACCGTCGTGATGACCAGCGCGGGCGTGGTCCAGACCCGCCGCAGCAGCACCATGGCCGGGCCGATCGCCAGCAGCGCGTAGCCGCGGGCGTCGGTGGGCACCCGCTCGGGCTGCACCACCCAGGCCCCTCGGCCGGTGGTGAGCTGGAAGACGCCCACCAGAACGGCGGGGGCGATGTCCGTCCAGCGGTTCGGTGCTCGCACATGCGCAACCGTACGCCACGGCCTCGATGGTCGCGTCGGCCCGCGGGGGCATGCCCCGATCCCCCAGCGGGTGTACGGGCGCGGGCTGTTGAGTCGCCCTGCGGATTGAGTCATGCTGAGGTTCCGCCAGGGAAGGAGCGCTTCGTGATCGCCCGCCTTGCCGTACCGGCCGCCGCGTTGCTGCTGCTCAGCGGGCCGGTGACCGCTCCCGCGCCGGGAAAGACGCCGGTCGCCGAGGGGTACGGCGGAGCCGTCGCCACCGTCGACCTCGACGCCAGTCGCACGGCCGTCGAGGTGCTGCGCCGCGGCGGCAACGCGATCGACGCGGCGATCAGCGCCGCGGCCACGCTCGGCGTCACCGAGCCCTACTCCGCCGGACTGGCGGGCGGCGGCTTCCTCCTCTACTACGACGCCCGCCGCGGCAAGGTCCACACCATCGACGGCAGGGAGACCGCCCCGCGCGCCATGACCGCGACCTCCCTCCAGGAGAACGGCGCGGCCATCCCCGCGGAGGAGGCGATCACCAGCGGCCTGTCGGCGGGCGTGCCCGGCAGCGTGGCGCAGTGGGACCTGGCGCTGCGCCGGTTCGGCACCATCGGCCTCCGCGAGGCGCTGCGGCCCGCGATCCGCGTCGCCGAACGCGGCTTCGTGGTGGACCAGACCTTCCACGACCAGACCGCCGCGAACCAGGCCAGGTTCGCCGACATCACCTCCACCGCCCGCCTGTACCTTCCGGGCGGCGCACCGCCCGCGGTCGGCTCGGTGTTCCGCAACCCCGAGCTGGCCCGCACCTACCGCGAGCTGGCCCGGCGCGGCCCGTCCTGGCTGTACGGCGGGCGGCTCGGCGCCGAGATCGTGGCCACGGTCAAGCGCCCGCCGGTCCGCGCGGGGGCGTCCCGCAAGGTGCGTCCGGGGCTGATGGAGCTGTCCGACCTGCGGGCGTACCGCGCGATCGAGCGCGCCCCGGCCAGGGTCGGCTACCAGGGACTCGACGTGTACGGCATGGCCCCGCCCTCCTCGGGCGGATCGACGGTCGGCGAGGCCCTGAACATCCTGGAGGCCCTGCCGCAGGCCGGCCTGCACGAGTACCTGGAGGCGTCCCGGCTGTCGTTCGCCGACCGGGGGAGGTACGTCGGCGACCCGGCCTTCACGGACGTCCCGCTGCGCGAGCTGCTGTCCGACGGCTTCGCCGGGGAGCGCGCCTGCCTGATCGGCGCGACCGCGCTCGCCCACCCCGCCGCGCCGGGCGATCCGGACGGCTCCTACGGGCCGTGCCGCGCCGCCGTACCGGGACCGGACGCGACGCCCGCCCGCGAGGGCCCCGAGACCACCCACCTGGTGGTGTCGGACCGCTGGGGCAATGTGGTGGCCTACAACATCACCATCGAGTCCACCGGCGGCAACGGCATCGTGGTCCCCGGACGCGGGCTGCTGCTCAACAACGAGCTGACCGACTTCACCTTCGGGTCCGCCCCTGGAGATCCCAACCTGCCCGGGCCGGGCAAGCGGCCCCGTTCCTCGATGGCCCCGACGATCGTGCTGGACGACGGGCGTCCGGTCCTCGCCGTCGGCTCACCGGGCGGTTCCACGATCATCACGACCGTGCTGCAGATCCTGATCGGCCGCTACGAGCTGGGGATGACGCTGCCACAGGCGCTGGCCGCGCCGCGCGCCACCCAGCGCAACACCGCGCAGACCCAGGCCGAGCCCGCCTTCATCGCCGCCCACGGCCCGGCGCTCACCGCGCGGGGCCATTCGTTCACGCCGACCCCGGAGATCGGGGCGGCCACCGCGCTCGAACTCCTCGGCGGAGGCAGGGGCCGGGCGGTCGCCGAGCCGGCCAGACGCGGAGGCGGCAGCGCGCTGGTCGTCACGGAGAGATGAGCCGGAAGGGCGACGGGGGTCTCGCCAATGCCGGAAGCGCCGCGCGGCCTGGGGCCGCCGGCGTCGGCTTGGCGCGTGCTCGCCCTACCTGAACAGGAGGAACGCGCCGACGGCCACGATGATGACCGCCACCACGCCCACCACGACGGGGATGAGGTAGGAAGGCCGCTGCTTGGCGGCCTCCCCTTCGTTGTTCTGTGCGAAGGCCCGGAACTGCTGCGTGTTGCCCGCCGGGTCGATCTGATCTGCCATGACGATGACTCTAGTCACTCAGCCAAGGCCCCCGTCAGGTGTTTGTCCTATTTGGCGGCAACCGGTGGCGGCGGCAACAGAAGGGCCCTCAGCCGCGTCCGCGGGCGGCCGGAGAAAGGGGCGGGCCTGCGGGCGGATACCGTTGGGGGCATGCTGCGGACCGTGTTCTCCTCGCGCCTGGTGGGCATGCACCTGGTGGCGATCGCGGCGCTGGTCGCCTTCGGCCTGCTCGGCCGCTGGCAGCTCGGCGTCTTCGAGGACTCCGGCCGCCCCCAGACCGTGAGCGACCCGCCCGCGGTCGCGCTCGCCACGCTGTCCAAGCCGGGCGAGCACATCACCCGCGCGGCGACCAACCGCAAGGTGACCGCCGAAGGGGTCTTCGACCCCGCGCGCAGCCTGCTGGTCGCCGGACGCGAGGGCGGGTTCTGGCTGCTGGACTCCCTCGACCTCGGCGACGGCACGCAGGTGCCCGTCGTACGCGGCCGGGTGGCCAGGCCGGGCGATCCGGCGGCGGCCCTGCCCCAGGGCAAGGTCACCGTCACCGGGCGGCTGCTGCCCCCCGAGCAGGTGGACTCACTGCGCCGCGACGTGCGCACACTGCCCGCCGGGCAGGTGCTGTCGGTGTCCACCGCCGAACTGATCAACGTCTGGCCGGGCGCGCGCCTGCGGGACGGCTACGTGGTCGCCACCGCGCAGAGCCCGGCCCCCGCCGTCGCGGCCGACCCGGTACCGGTCACGCCGCCGAGCACGCCCGGCGAGTTCTCCTGGCGCAACCTCGCCTACGCCGCGAACTGGTGGATCTTCGGCGTCTTCACGATCTTCCTGTGGTTCCACTACGTCCGCGACGCCCACCGCACCCGCGTCCGCGAGGAACGCGAACCGGAGCACGACGGCGACGCCGATAGTGTGGCCCTGTCCGAATCGTCAATGAGGTAGATGACCGTGCAATCCGCGCTGAAGCCGTTCCGAGTGCTGGCCTACATCGTCGGTGTCATGCTGCTGCTGCTGGTGGCGGGCATGGTGCTGAAGTACGCCTTCGCGGTGCCGGGGCCGGTGTCGATCATCTCGCCGATCCACGGCTTCCTGTACGCCGTCTACCTGCTCGCCGCGCTCAACCTCGGCCTCAAGGCGCGCTGGACCTGGCCGTACACGCTCGGGGTGCTGCTCGCCGGGACGATCCCGTTCCTGTCGTTCGTGATCGAGCGCAAGGTCACCCGCCGCGTGCAGGGCCAGGTGGCCGCCGCATAGCCGGCTAGCCCCGTTTTCCGCACGTGAGTGATCTTCAGCGGAGGTCTCGTGGATCGATGTCGAGGAGGTCCAGGAGATCGAGTTGGAGATCGGTGGGGTGCGGGATGATCGGGGGTGATTGGCCGGTGCCCGGGATCAGCCGGATACCGGCCAGCGCGTCGAGGATGAGCTTGCCGGTGGGCACGGCGGGCCGTCCGGCGTACAAGCCGTCCATCTTGGCCTGGCCGCGAGCCGCCAGGGCGTGGCGGA
>NZ_QMEY01000012.1 GCF_003315795.1 Spongiactinospora rosea | reverse complement strand
CGGCCGAGTCCATGAACAGTCTCTACAAGAAGGAGCTCATCGACTTCTACGGCGGCTGGAAAGGCGTCATGGACGTGACTATCGCCACGATGGAATGGGTTGCCTGGTACAATTCTGAACGGCTACATTCTTACTGTGGGAACGTCCCTCCGGTCGAGTATGAGGAGACGTTCCACCGATCGACCGCCGGCACTGACCTGGCGGCCGAGAACCAAGCGATCTAGCCTCCAACTTCGCCGGGGCGGTCCAGGGTTGTGGCTTGGTTCCGTCCATGTGCTGGGCCTCGGGGGCCATTCCGTAGGCTTGGCCGTTGCTCGGGCCTTGTCGTCCGTCTGGGCCTTCGGCCGTCCCTTCCGCAAGGGCCGGTGATAGCTGGGGCCTGCGGTCTGGTTCTACCCTTGGGCTGAGCTCCACGAGTCCATTCCGGACGCTTAACCGTTGCTCGGGCCTTGGTTTCTCTCTAGGCCCTTGGCTGTCCCTTTTCCAGGGGTGGGCGATAGTTCGACCCCTGCTTGATCACTGAACCTTTTTCAACCGGTCGCTCGGACCAGGTCAGGGGTGCCTCCGTCGAGCCCGGACCGGGCCTGGCGCCCTGGCAGGACGCCTGGTCATGCGGATACGGCATCGCGCCTACCGCCTCTGACCAGCGAACCTGAGGTTGAAAAGGTTCACTGCCCCCGGGCTGGCTCTCGGGGCCATTGCGGAGGGTCGGCGCCTTGGTTTCCGTCTGGGCCCCTGATGGCGTCGTCCCCCGGGGCAGCAATCGCCTGGCCTGGGGCCTGGTTCTGCCCAGAGACTGGGTCCGGCGCTTGGCCGTCGCTCAGGCCTTGCTTCCGCCTGCGCCTTCGGTTGCTCCTTGCCTTGGCCCAGAGGTCTACCCCGAGGGCCCAGACTGTCGCCTGAGCCCTCAGAGCCATCCTTGGAGCCCGGGGGCCACGGGCTGAGCCTGCGGGGCCGTCCCAGGGCCTGGCCTCTGCGGGCCCGCAGGGAGGGCAGATCCTTTGCCAGGTCTCGCCCGGGACCGTGGTTCGCGGGCGAGACCTTGGCTTTGACCTCGGTTTCGGACCTCTCCGCAGGAACATGCCCGCCCTGCTTCTCAGCTTTGCCCTAGGGCCCTGGCGTAGCGGCCCGGGGCCCGTGGCCGTCCGTGGATCCGGCCTGCCTTCGGGCGGCCCGCAGCATTGTCTTGGGGGCGGTCAGGAGAGGCCGCGGCGGGCGAGGAGGGGGGCGATGTCGGGGACGCGGCCGCGGAAGGTTTGGAAGGCGCTCATCGGGTCGATGCTGCCGCCCTTGCTGAGGAGTTCGCGGCGGAACCGGTCGCCGTTGGCCCGGCGCAGGCCGCCGTTCTCCTTGAACCATTCCACCGTGTCCGCGTCGAGGACCTCACTCCAGATGTAGGAGTAATAGCCCGCGCTGTAGCCGCTGGACCAGATGTGGGCGAAGTAGGTGCTGCGGTAGCGCGGCGGGATCAAGGGGTGGTCGAGGCCCGCCTGGGACAGAGCGTGGTTCTCGAAGGACTCCCAGTCGGTCACCTCGGCCGCGCCGCCCTCGGTGTGCCAGGCCCAGTCGAGAAGGGCGGCGGCCAGGTACTCGACCGTGGCGTAGCCCTGGTTGAACCGCTCGGCTTCCAGCATCCGGTCGACCATCTCCTGCGGCATCGGCTCGCCGGTCTCATGGTGCCTGGCGTAGTTGGCCAAGATCTCGGGCCATACCGCCCACATCTCGTTGACCTGCGACGGGTACTCCACGAAGTCGCGAGGCACCGCCGTACCGGAGACACGGGGGAACCGCACGTCGGAGAACAGCGCGTGCAGCGCGTGGCCGAACTCGTGGAACATGGTGTTGACCTCGCTGAAGGTCAACAGCGTGGGCTCCCCGGGCGGTGGCTTGACGATGTTGAGGTTGTTGACCACGACCGGCGCTTCGCCGAGCAGATCGGACTGCTTGACCAGACTGTTCATCCAGGCGCCGCCACGCTTGGACTCGCGGGCGTAGTAGTCGCCGAGGAACAGGCCGAGCGGTGTGCCGTCCTCCTCGAAGACCTCGAACACCCGGACGTCCGGGTGGTAGCCGCGGAGGTCGGGCCGGTCGGTGAAGGTCAGGCCGTAGAGCTTGCCGGCCGCGTAGAACACGCCGTCGCGCAGGACGCGGTCGAGCTCGAAGTAGGGCCGCATCCGGGCCGTGTCGAGGTTGAATCGGGCGTTGCGCACCTTTTCTGCGTAGAACGCCCAGTCCCACGGCTCAAGGTCGAAGCCCGCCTCGGCGCGCAGGGCCTCGGCCTCGGCGTTGGCGTTGGCGACGGCGGCAGGGACCAGCTTGGCCAGCATGTCGGTGACCGCCTGGGGCTCCGGCGCGGTCTGGTCCGCCACGACGTAGTCGGCGTGATGCGCGTAGCCGAGCAGGCGGGCGCGCTCGGCCCGCAGGCGCGCCATCCGTGTGACGATGCCGGCGTTGGCCGTGCCGCCTCTGCCGGTCGCCGCCTTGTGCAGGCGCTCCCGCAGGTCTCGGTCGGTCAGCCCGCTCAAGGCGGGCTGACCCGTCGGCAGGATCAGCGAGATCGCGTACTTGCCGTCGAGCCCGCGCGCCTTGGCCGTCTCGGCTGCCCCTTCGACCGAGATCCCGTCCAGCCGGGCGGGGTCGTCCACCACGACGGCGGCGGCGCTGGTGTCGGCCAGCAGGTTCTGCTCGAACTCGGTCGACAGCCTGGACAGCTCGTCGTTGAGCTCCATCAGCCGCTGCTTGTCCTGATCGTCCAGTTCGGCGCCCGCGCGGACGAAATCGGTGTGGTAACGATCAAGCAGCCATGCCTCGTCGTCCGCCAGGGTCTCCCGGACGGCGTGCAGCTCCTTGATCCTCTTGAACAGTGCCGGATCGAGCTTGATGGTGTCGCCGTGCTTGGCGAGCCGGGGAGTGATCTCCTTCTGGATCTCCCGGGTGCCCGGGGTGCTGTCGGAGGACACCTGGTTGAAGAAGACCGTGGACACCCGATCCAGGATCCGGCCAGAACGTTCCAGCGCAGCGATCGTGTTGTCGAAGGTCGGCGGCTCGGGGCTGCCCGAGATCGCGGCGACCTCGGCAAGCTGCTCGGCCATCCCGCGCTCGAACGCCGGCAGGTAGTGCTCCTCGGCGATCTCCTCGAAGGGCGGCAGGTGGTACGGCAGGTCGCTGGGTGCGAAGAACGGGTTCGCGGTCAAAGTCGGATCTCCTCACGCGTGTCCTGGGATCTATCCTTCCTTACCCGGCATGCCGGTGGCACCCGCCGGGTATTCGTTTTGGTCTCGGCGGCAAAGCTGGGCTATCCTTGCCGAGGTCGCCGCGAGAGATTCCAGCGAGGATCACCGCGCGGTGGGGTATGGTGTAATTGGCAGCACGACTGATTCTGGTTCAGTTAGTCTAGGTTCGAGTCCTGGTACCCCAGCAAGTGTTCATTTGAGGCGGATGTCCTTCGGGCAGCCGCCTTTTTCGTTGCCCATGGCGGCCCTTCAGGCGAGGTCGTCGAGGATGTCGACGATCTGCTTCCATGCGGCCCGGCTGGGGGCGTGAGCGGTGCGGACCGTCCGCACGTCGAAGCGGTTACGTGGCGTGAGCGAGTCGGCCTCCTTGATCATCCGGTTTTGCAGGGCCGACGGGATGACCCGGTCTTCGGTGTGCCGGATGTAGGTGCGGGGCACGCGGCCCCACGTCTCCTTGCGCCCGCGAGCGTCGGCCGACCCGATGTGCAGGCTGTCGTCGGGCAGCGAACCGTTGAGCATGGCCATGAACTCGGCCTCCGAGGAGTCGGCCATCAGCGCGGCCTTGAGCGGGCCCAGGAACTTGGGATCGGCGAGCCGCCAGTTGATCCGGATCGCGCCGATCACCCTCGGATCGGCCGCCACACCGCCCAGGATGGCGCCGATCTGGCTCGGCTTTCCCTCCGGCGTGGCCAGATAGGCCTCCGGGCTGGGCAGCTTGGTGCAACAGAAGGCCGAATCGTAGACGAGCCGGTCGATCAGATCCGGCACCTCGTTGGCCGCCTTGGTGATCGTCGCTCCGCCCATGCTGCCGCCCACCAGGATGACGGGACCGTGTTTCGCCGCCCGCCGTACGGTCGCGACGGTGGCCGCCGCGTAGTCGTCGAGAGTGATCTTGGCCATTACCGATGGTGCGGTGGCCAGCGCCTCCGTATCCTGTGGCACCTGGTAGGCCGACCGGAACTGCTCATCCGTCGCCAAGTGGCCGGGCAGCTCCACGGCGACCGTGCGGTGCCCGCGCAGGACCAGCTCGGCGTCCGCCGACAGCCCGCCATTGGCCCCCGTGACGAACACATAGGTGGTCACGCGTCGGCCTGCTCGGCCGGCGGCGACGCCTCCGGCCCCAGTCACCCCGGCGACGACGGCGGCGGACTTCAGTGCGGTGCGGCGTGAGAAATCGTTCATGAGGCAAGCCTGGCAAGCGAGCCCCGGGTTGCGAATCGCCTGGTCGGCTCATCGATCGTGGGAGGTCCTATCCACCGATCGGTTGATGCGGCGAATCCACCGATCGATGCGCTTCATGGGCGATCCGAAGCCGGGGGCGCCGGCCGCATTCTTTTTGGCATGACGGTGATTGATGTGCGCAACCTGCGCAAGGAGTACGGCCGGCATGTGGCGGTGGACGACGTGTCCTTCTCCGTGGAGGCCGGGGAGATCTTCGGGATCCTCGGCCCGAACGGCGCGGGCAAGACCACCACCGTCGAATGCGTGGAGGGGCTGCGGCGGGCCGACGCCGGCACGCTCAAAGTGCTGGGGCTCGATCCGCGCGCTGACGGCAAGCGGCTGCGGCGGCGGATCGGCATCCAGCTCCAGGAGAGCCAGATCCCTGAGCGGCTGAAGGTGTGGGAGGCGCTCGACCTCCACAGTTCCTTCTATGACACCCCGGCCGACTGGCGGCGGCTGCTCGACGACTGGGGGCTGGCCGCCAAGCGCGACACGCCCTTCGCAAAGCTCTCGGGGGGCCAGAAACAGCGCCTGTTCATCATGCTCGCCCTCGTCGGCTCTCCAGAGCTGGTGGTGCTCGACGAGCTCACGACCGGCCTCGACCCGCAGGCGAGGCGCGACACCTGGGAGCTGATCGAGCGGGTCAGGGCCGGGGGCGTCACCGTGCTGCTCGTCACCCACTTCATGGAGGAGGCGGAGCGGCTCTGTGACCGGGTCATGGTCATCGACGCGGGGCGGGTCGTCGCGGTGGACAGCCCCTCAGGGCTGATCTCGCGTGCCGTCCCCGAGCAGCGGGTGCGGTTCCGCCCCTCGGCCCCGCTGGACGAGCGGCTGCTGACCGGCCTGCCCGAGGTCACCAGGGTCAGCATGACGGGCACCCGGGTGGAGGTGTCCGGCAACGGCGACCTACTGCATGCGGTGACGTCCGTGCTGGCCCGTCACCAGATCGTGGCCGGTGACCTCCGCGTCGATCAGCCCAGTCTCGACGACGCCTTCGTGGCCCTGACCGGCAGCCGGCCGCCCGGCTCCAGCGGCTCCCCGGGCGCTTCCGAAAGCCGTTCCGCTCACCGGCGTGGCTGAGATCCGAACAACGAGCGAGATGACAAGGAGAGCGGGATGACCGCGCTGACGAAGTACGAGCTGAAGCTGTTCCTACGTGATCCGGCCGCCACCTTGATCGTGCTGGTGCTGCCGGTGGGGATCGTCGCCCTGTTCGGTGTGATCATGGCGCCGGGCGGCGGGAAAGACGCCATCGAGACCTTCTTTCCCTCGGCGGCCATCGCCCTCGGCCTGGCCCAGCTCGGGATGAACCTCCTGCCCAGCACGATGGCCGGATACCGGGAGAAGGGCATCCTGCGCCGGATGTCCGGCACGCCCGTCCACCCGGCCCTGCTCCTGGGCGCCCAACTCGTCGTGGGCGCGCTGCTCGCGCTGGTCTCCATGGCACTGGTGGTTGCCGTCGGCGTCGCGGCCTTCGGGTTCGGGCCGCCCGGCAGCATTCCCGCGTTCCTGCTCACCTTCGTCCTGGGAGTCATGTCACTGTTCGCGGTGGGGCTCCTGGTGGCGGCGATCGCGCCCAGCGGGCGCGTGGCGACCGGCATCGGCGTCGCGGTCTTCTTCGTGAGCATCGTGTTCGGGGGCATCTTCGTGCCGGTGGAGAGCCTGCCCGCCTTCATCGCCGACGTGGGCGACTTCACCCCGCTGGGGGCCTTCATGCAGGCGCTCCGGGCGAGCTGGGCGGGGGCCTGGCCCGAGCCGCTGCACCTGGGGGTGATGGCCGTGGTCGCACTCGGATTCTCACTGCTGTCGGCCAAGATGTTCAGATGGGAGTGACTCGGTGGGGGTGATGGAGATGACCTGGCTCGGGCCCGACGAGGGGGCCTCTGTGCGAAGCAGGGAGGTGTGGGCCTACCTGGCGCTGGCGTACGCCCTCCTGGCGGTCGCTC
This sequence comes from Spongiactinospora rosea, assembly GCF_003315795.1. Lineage (GTDB taxonomy): Bacteria > Actinomycetota > Actinomycetes > Streptosporangiales > Streptosporangiaceae > Spongiactinospora > Spongiactinospora rosea. The sequence continues at coordinate 244,259 of NZ_QMEY01000012.1, read as the reverse complement.
TTCTCGCCGCGCTCGCGCTCGGACAGGTCATTTCGCAGACGTGGGTGTTCTCCGGCTTGGCGGCGGTGTGGTTGCCATGGATGCACTGGCTCTATCCGCGGCGCCGTACCCACCAGGCGGCGACCATCGTCCACTATGCGGGCATCCTCGCCATCGGCGGCGCCCTCGTGGCGACGAGCGTGGCCTTCACGCTCTTCCTCTCCATCGGCTACCCGCTGGCCGGCGTGCTGTTCCCGAAGCGGGCGATCATGGTCGGGGTCGCCGCCACGGCGATCACCACTGTGGTCGCTCAGAGCGATCCGAGCGGACGGGGGTTCGGGCAGATCGATCTGATCACCGCGCTGCTCGGGCTGTCGGTGCCACTGCTGTTCGTGGGATGGCAGGTCGGTCTGGAGAGCGAGCGGCGCAGAAAGGCCAACGAACGTCTGCAGGCCGCGCTCGCCGAGAACGCCGGGCTGCACGCCCAACTCGTCGCTCAGGCCAGAGAAGCCGGTGTGCTGGACGAACGACAGCGGTTGGCCAGGGAGATCCACGACACGATCGCCCAGGATCTCGTGGCACTGATCGGCCAGGTCCGAGCGGCCGACGGGGCACGCGACGAGCCGGAGCAGTGGCGGCGGCACGCGGACCAGATCGCCGTACTGGCCGGCCGTGCCCTCACCGAGGCGAGGCGATCGGTCCGCGCGCTGCAGCCGGAGCCACTGGATGGAGCTCATCTCCCCGACGCCTTGGCCGACCTCGCGGGCCAATGGGCCGAGGGCACGGGGATCACCCCCGATGTCGAGGTGACGGGCGCGCCCCGACGGCTCGTCGCCGGGGTCGAGGTGACGATCTTCCGGGTGGCCCAGGAGGCGCTGTCCAACATCGCCAAGCACGCGAAGGCCGAGCGGGTCGGTGTGACGCTCGACTACCTCGACGACACCGTCCTGCTCGACGTCCGTGACGACGGCACGGGCTTCGACGCGAGTGCCGCCGCCTGCTCGGCGGGCTTCGGCCTCGACACCATGCGCCAGCGCGCCCGCGGCGTGGGCGGCTCGCTCACCATCGAGAGCACCCCCGGCCACGGCACCGCCATCGCCCTCGCCCTCCCCGCGATCCCGGCCGACCCCGCGGACCCGGAGACCTTGCTGAAGGAACGGTGATCGATTTGTATGGCCGCGCTGCTGGCTCGTTGGGTATGAGGCGTGATCCGATGGGCGGCGATGTCGCCGGTTGCGATTGTCCGGTAATGGGCTGTGGTCCGGAGGTCTCGCGGACTCATGGCGGTGGATGGGGTGGCTTGGCCGAAGTCGTGTTCAGAGGGGGCGGCGCTTCTGCTCGAAGCGTGCCTTCACCGGGCACTCGGCGGGCGCCTTGGCAGGGCTCGCTTTTCGGCGCCGATGGGGTAGTGGGCATTTCGCGTATGAACACGAGTCGAAGCGGAGTAAGACGGCACCCGAGTTCCGGGTGATGCGGGTGGACTGGGTGAACGACGTGCGCTTGGCCTCACTCCGGTAGGGGGCCTCGCCGGGTCGGCGTTGGAGGGCGGTTCGGTGGAGGAGTTGCGGTGAGCGGTGATCCGGGAGATTCGGAGCCGGTGATCCGGGTGCTCATTGTGGATGATCACCCGGTGGTTCGTGATGGGCTGCGGGCGGCGTTCGCGGCGGTGGGAGACATCGAGGTCGTCGGCGAGGCCGGCGACGGGGCCGAGGGCGTGAGGCTGGCAAGGGAGCTGGCCGTCGAAGTGGTGCTGATGGACCTTCGGATGCCCGGGATGGACGGCGTGCGGGCCATCCAACGGCTTCGTGAGCTGGCGCCGGAGATCCGGGTCCTCGTGCTGACCACCTTCGACACCGATGCCGACGTCCTTCCGGCGATCGAGGCCGGGGCCACCGGCTACCTGCTCAAGGACGCGCCCACCGAAGAGCTGCTGCGCGCCGTACGGGCCTCGCACCGGGGGGAGACGGTGCTCGCGCCGACGGTGGCCGGGCTGCTGGTCGGCCGCGTCAGAAAACCGGTCAAGAGCACGCTCAGCCCACGCGAGATGCAGGTGCTGCGCCTGGTCGCGGGCGGGGCGACCAACAGGGAGGCGGCGGCCAGGCTGTTCATCAGCGAGGCGAGCATCAAGACGCATCTCCTGCACGTGTACGCCAAGCTCGACGTCCGGGATCGCGCTTCTGCTGTGGCCGAGGCATACAGAAGGGGCCTGTTGGACTAAATTGACCTCGGTGTACAACCCTTCGCAAGAGTTCAGAGTCAATGGCTCCTTCGGGAGGTTCGTACTGCCGTTCGCCGCCCCCTTGGTGATGTTCTTCCTGGTCATGCTGTTGCTCGGGGCGATCTTCACCGCCACGACGGTGGGTGGCGTCCTGGTCGGCCTGGCAGGGACGGGCGCCTTGGTCGGGGTGCTGGCGAGGAAGTACGCCAAGATGGCCGACCGTACGCTCATCCGGTTCTCGCCGTTCGGTGTGGAACTGGAGGACGGTTCGGGGTTCCGGGCGCGTCTGGCCTGGGGTGACATCACACGGGTCGGCGAGGTGCAGACCAGGATGGCGAGTCCACGGACGATCGGCCGCCCCGGCGGGATGCGGGTCCGCGCGGGCACGATGCGTTCGCTGGGCCTCATCGGCTGGGGAGAGCGAGTGGTTCCGCAGCGGATTCCCGGGTGGATGCGACAGCGACTGGCCGCGGTTCCGGTGGACCGGCGCACCGGCCGGCCGGAGGTGTCGATCCCGCTCGGCGCGATCGACCCGGCGTGGCAGAACGGCGACATGGGGAGCTGGGTGGCACGCTACCGGCCCGACCTCATGCAGGCCGCCGCCTGAAGAGGCGGCTCGGCACGCCGAAGGCGGGCGGTGCGCCGGTCGGCGGCATATCGCGTCTCTTCAGGCCCGGATACTGGTGGATCTCCTGGGCGGAGTGCGGCGGCGAACGTCAATCGGGGCGGTCAGCAGCCTGCGGTCCCTCTGAGCGCGGATGCCGGTGATTCTGCGAGGGCGGGGCGGGGGCGTCGGTCGCGTGCCGCTGTGGGCCTGGTGCGGGGCTAGTAGTTGCCAATCGGTGGCGGGGCTGGGCAGTGGTGTGGGCCCTCTTGGGGATGGGTGCCGGTGATTTCCGGTGCAGTCCATGCGAGCCGGCGAGAGCCGTGTCATGTGTGGATGCTGATCATTTGGGCTTGATCCGGTTGGACGGGTATTTGAGATCCAGGGCTCGCCCCTAGGAAGCCGCATGTGCTGGGGGGAACGGTCGATCGGGGAGGTGGCTCGGACTTCGACCTGATCGGGATCTCGGTGCGGCAATGGGTGCGCGGGGTCGAGATCGATGCGGGTGTGCCGCGTGGGCTGGCGGTGGGCTGGCGGTGGGCTGGCGGTGGGCGGTGGGCGGTGGGCGGTGGTGGTGTTGGCTTGCTCCGGCTTGACGGACACCTCAGATCAGGGGAGTTCGCCCCCAGGAGGATGTCCATGATGGAGAACATGGCGAAGAAGAAACCGCGTGTGCGGCGGTCGTTCACACCGGAGTTCAGGGCGGAGATCGTCGAGTTGTGCCGGCGGGGGGCCGGTCGATCAGCGAGGTCGCCAAGGATTTCGATCTGACCGAGACCTCGGTGCGGCAATGGGTGCGCCAGGCCGAGGTCGACGCGGGTGAGCGGGACGGGCTGGTCGGCGGTGTTGCGCCGGGAGAGCCGGTGGCTGCGGGATGACGTCGACATTCTCACTCGGGCGACGACAGGCCCGGTGAGCGTGGATCCGTTCATCGAGGCGGAGAAGCAGGGCGGTCACAGCGTCAAGCGGGTGTGTGAGCTACTGGAAGTCTCCCCGTGCTGCCTACTATGCGCATCGTGATGCCGCCCGGGGGTCACGTGCGGTCCGTGGCGCCGAGGTGTACGCGCGTTCGCGGGGCAGTCACGGCGTGCGTCGGGTGTAGGTCACCTTGTGCATGGGGGATCGAACTGACCGGCGCGGTGCCGGCCGCTGGACCGGTGCCCTCATCGTCCTGGCCATGGCAGCACCTACGCCGCGCTTGCTCAGGGACGCATCAATACCGAGGCCATGCGGGATCTGCCGGCCGCCCAGCACACCACGACCGCACCCGTCTCCGCTATCGACGTCAACTGTCGGCCGCGCTGCGACGCGGAATGCTCACCCGGCCGCGGCTACAACTACCACCCCACCCGTCACTCGGCAGGAAAACCGATCATCGCCAGGTGGGCGTTCTCCTGGCTGGCTGGAGAGAGCACGAACTCCTGGACCCGACCGTTGGGCGTGCAACGTGTACCACCGGGGACCAGCGTCGATGCCGTCGCAGCCGAGCAGATCCACGCCGTGCTCACCCGCCTGCCGCGTTGCCGCACTCCGATGCCTTTGTTCGTCTTCGATGGCGGGTACGACGCGGTCCGTCTGGCGCTCACCGTCGCCTACCTCGTCACGCCCTTCGGCACGATCGGCCCGATTTACTCAAGGCGTCAAGTCGGCACCCGTGCTGACGTCCCAACTTTGGATAGGAAGTATGGGTGGAGATCACCGAATGCAGCCTTGCCACGCCTTACGAAGGGATCATGATCACGCCCAGGGGCGGCGGAGACGTCGGTGTCCTTGTTCTGGCCGGCTCCAGCGGGCGCATCGAGATCGAGAGGTCGCGCCTGTTGGCCCGGCAGGGGGCCGTCGCGTTGTCGATCCGCTGGTTCGGCGGCCCAGGGCAACCGGCGGGAATCTGTGAGATCCCGCTGGAGACCTTCACCACCGCTGTGGATTTGCTTCTGGATGCAGGGGTACGGCGCGTCGGCGTTGTCGGGGTCTCCAAAGGCGCCGAAGCCGCGCTGCTCATCGCCGGGCTCGACCCCCGTATCGATGCGGTGGTCGCGTTGTCGCCCACCTCGCTCGTCTGGGCGAACATCGGACCGGGCGTCGATGGACGCGTTCACCCGTACCGGTCCTCGTGGACTTGGCGGGGCGAGCCCGTGCCGTTCGTCCCCTATGACGACACCTGGGCTCCGGCAGAGCCGGTAGGTTCCCCCGTGGCCTATCGCACGCTCTACGAACGCAGCCGTACGAAATTCGCCCGAGCAGCGGAAGCGGCGATGATTCCCGTCCAGCGAGCGACCGCCGATCTCCTGCTCGTAGCGGGCGCGGATGACCGGATGTGGCCCTCGTCCTCCTTTGCCGAAGAACTGGCCGCCCGCCGCTCGGCGGTGGGTCGTCCGGCTCGTATAGTCAGCAGCTCGGATGCGGGTCACCGCCCTCGTCTGCCCGGGGAACCGCCTGCTCCGGCTTCGGCACGCCATCTGTATGGGGGATCACCGAGCGCGGACGCCGCCTTGGGGGCGGCGGCATGGCCCCATATCCTCCAGGTTCTTCAGATCACGCCGTGATTTCCCATGCGCTGAGGGTACGCGGCGAACTCGCGATAGACCTTGCGTTCCTGCAAGCAGTGGTACGGGCATCCGGTTGAAGGTGTTGCGTAGCGCGCTGGAGTGCCGGTCACCGTCGGTACGTCGGTGGTCGTAGTGCGCCCGGGGCCCGGCGCGCGCAGGGAGGCGAAGGCCCAGACGTAGTCGGCAGCGGCCAAGCGCTGGTTCTTCCCTTTGCGGTGGTGAACGACCGGACTGCTGCCGGAGGCGCGGGTGATCGGCGCCGAGCCTGGCGTGCTTGACGGTGGAGCCGCCGTCGGTCGGCAGGGTCACATTCCAGACGAAGCTGCTGGACCCGGTGCCGCCCGGGGCGGTGGCGCCGCCGGTGATCGTCCAACTGCCGGTGGCGGTGACCTGACCGACGTCGGAGTCATCGCCGAGCACCACATCCAGATTCAGCGGCGGTGGGTCCATTCCGGCACACGCCGGCTGGTGCCGCCCGCGGAGGTGACGTGCGCTTGGTCTGCAGCCCGAGAGTGTTGTAGTCGTAGGCGGTCTTGATGCCCCCACGGGTCGTGGGGGTCTTGGACCAGCCGTTGTCCCAGTACGACGTCCTTCGCGAGACCGCGTCGTACCCGTACTGGATGAAGTCGGTCGCACCCTCGGCCTCGGGCGTTTCCACTCCACGCGGTGTGACCACCCTTGTCCGGATCCGGATGTCGGCCTCGTCGTAGGCGACCGTATTGCCTTCCCGGACGGCGGCCGCTGCGCCGATTTTCTCCACGGTGGTGCGGTAGGCTGCTGGTGGCAGCTAGCCAAATTTGGCTAGTGGAGATCGGGAGGGTTCGATGAAGCCGGTACGGCTGCTGGTCCTGGGTGCGCTGCGCAGGCGCGGGCGCGCCCATGGCTACCAGGTCCGCGCGGATTTGGAGTCGTGGGGCGCGCACGAGTGGTCGACCGCGACCTCGGGCTCGGTCTATCACGCGCTCAAGAGCATGGCCGGTCAGGGCCTGCTGGTGACGCACGAGACGGTCGCCTCCGAGGCCGGGGGGCCGCCGCGGATCGAGTACGAGCTGACCGAGCAGGGCGAGCGGGAGTACCTCGCCCTGCTGGGCCAGGCGCTGGCCGACCGCGAGCCGAGCCTGGACGTACTGGGCGCCGCTATCGGCCTCATCGAGGACCTTTCCCGGGAGCGGGCCCTGGAGTTGCTGCGCCAGCGGGCCCGCGCCATGCGCGAGTGGCGCGCGAGCATCACCGCGTACCTGCCCGAGGGCACGGATCTGGCGACCTGGGGCCCGGTCGGCGAGGTGCTGTCCCTGTGGCTGAGCACCGCCGACGCCGGCGCCCAGTGGACCGACCGGATGATCCGCCGCCTGGAAGAGGGTGCGTTCACCATGGCCGACGAATAGGAGTCCCCCAGATGGCCAACGAGATCGCCATACCGCTGCTTCCCTGCCGCTCCATCGACGAGATGGCCGACTTCTACACGATGCTCGGTTTCCACCGGATCTACTACCAGGTCCGGCCGAACCCGTACGTGCTGCTCAAGCGCGAGGATCTCCAACTGGGCTTCTTCGGCATGCCGGAGGCGTTCAAGCCTGAAGACTCCTACGGGACCTGCGTGATCGTCGTGCCGGACACCGGAGAGCTGTTCGAGGCGTTCGCCGCGGGCATGCGCGCGGCGCATGGCAAGCTCCTGGTCTCCGGCATCCCCCGGATGACCCGGCCGCGCAGGCGGAAGAACGACGGCAACCGCTCCGGCTTCGCCGTCATCGACCCCGGCGGCAACTGGATCCGCTTCATGACCGCCCGCCCCCTGCCGGAGGAGGAGGCCACGAGCAGGCTCACCACCTCGCTGAACCGGGCGGTCGTGATGGGCGACTCCCACGGCAAGCACGAGCGGGCGGCCGAGGTCCTGGACGGTGCCCTGGAGCGGGACAAGGACACCGCGTCGGCGGCCGAGCTGCTGGAGGCGCTGGTCTACCGGGCCGAGCTCGCCATCCGCGCCAAGGACCACGCCGCCGCCGGGCACGCCCTGGCCCGAGCGCGCGCCCTCACTCTGACCGAGGCGGAACGCGAGCGGCTCGCCCAGCCCCTGGCGGCCATCGACGATCTGGAGGCCGCACTTTAAAGCCTGTTCGACTGCCTGGGGACGCCAGTGCGTGGCGGTGGGCCCAGGCGTTGATCGCGGCGGCCAGTTCTTCCGGGCGGTCCTCCGGGGAGTGGTGGCCGGCAAGGCCGTGCCGGGAGACCTCCAGGCCCGCGATGTTCTCCTCGCACCAGGTCACGGCCTTCTGGTCGGGTCATCGCGCCTGGGCCCGGCTCGAACGCGGTGAGCAGTTTGGGGACCTCGGGGCTGGTGGCCGGCCAGGCGTCGTAGTGCTCGACGCGGGCCACGACGTCGGCGGGCTCGGCGTCCAGTGGCATCATGCGCGCCCAGGCCGGCATCGGACGGCGGCTCTGCGGGGTCGGGAATGGCCGGCGGTAGACGTCCAGGTCGGCGGGGACGAGCGGCGTGGCGAGGGTGTCCGGAAGTTTCTCGATGAACAGCGACTTCTCCAGGATCATCGCCTCGCCCACCCCGGGAGTGCGCAGGAGGGTGAACAACTCCCGCCCGGCCGCCGGGAACCCGTCACCGGCCGGCGGCTTCAGGCAGGCGGGCGGCGCGGTCGAAGGCGAGTGCGTCGCCCCAGTCCTGGCCGATCAGCACGGCCTCGGCAAGCCCGAGGGCATCGAACCAGGCGTCCGGGTAGCGGACGTGATCGTCGAAGGAGCAGGCGATGTCCGGTTTACCGCACCGGCCCATTCGATGAGGTCGGGGGCGAGCAGGCGCCTGCCGGGCGCGGCCGCCTCCGGCAGGACGTTTCGCCACAGATGGGAGGAAGTGGGGTTGCCATGGAGGAAGACGAACGACAGCCCGCCGGGTCACCGCAATCGCGGTGGTAGAGGGAACCCTTTTTCACCCTCAGGTTCGCTGGTCAGAGGCGGTAGGCGAGATGCCGTATCCGCATGACCAGGCGTCCTGCCAGGGCGCCAGGCCCGGTCCGAGCCCGGCGGAGGCACCCCCGACCTGGTCCGAGCGACCGGTTGAAAAGGTTCAGGGTGCTGTCGAGGATCGGGAGGGTGGGCATCGCGGTGTCACTTCGCTTTCCGTACGGGGGATTCAGAGGTTGAGCCTCAGCGCGCGGTCGATGGTGATCTCGATGACGACCAGGTCAGGCGGGGCGGGCGGGATCTCGTGGTAGCGGTCGGCGTAGCGGCGGACCGCCTCGGCCAAGCGCGCGGCGTCGTCGGTCACGGCGGCCCCGCCTTCGAGGGTGACCCAGCGGAAGCCGTCCGTCTGGCAGAGCGCGACACGGGCCGCCAGGCCGCCCGCTGACACGTTCCGGACCTTGCGGGCCCCCGCCCGGGTGTTCACCCGGGCCAGGCCGGTGGCCGCGTCGAAGGTGAAGCGGACGGGGGTGACGTGCGGGGTGCCGTCGGGGCGGAGGGTGGTGAGGGTGGCCGTGCGGGGGGCGTTGAGGAACGCCCGTACACCGGCCGGCAGTCCGGCGGTCGCCCGGCTCACTTCTTCTTCACGCCCTCGTTCCAGAGCAACCTGGCCATGTTCGGCCGCACGGCCGTGGTGATGACGCCCATGGCCGTGCGGACGTACCGCCGTTCCTCCAGCTCGCGCAGCATGCTCGCGGCCAGGTCGGTACGGGCGGTGAAGAGGCCGTCGGCGCTGGTCTCGGCGGTGTGGAAGTCCGTGACGACGGGGTGCTCGAAGAGGCCCGAGGGCCGGACGAGGGTCCAGTCGAGGTCTGTCCGACGGACCGTCGCCTCCATACGGCGCATGTCCGCGTGGACGGTGCGGCCGAGCCGCCTGTTCACCAGCGGGTCCAGCACGTGGTTGAAGAAGTGCGCGCCGCTGGGGCGCCAGTCCGGGTCGGCGACGCTGGAGCTGACGGCGAGCAGCCGTCCGACGCCCTGGCGGGCCATGGCCTTGGTGATGGCCGTGGCGCTCACCGAGTACGTGGTGACGGTCTCCTTGCCGAACGGCACGCCCAGCACGGACAGTACGGCCTCCGTCCCGCCGATCGCGGCGGCGACGGCCGCGGGGTCGGTGGCGTCGCCGACGACGACGGCAAGGCCGGGCCGCTCGGCGACGGAGCCGGCGCGGCGGGTCACGGCGACGACCTCGTGGCCCGCCGCGAGGGCCTGGTCGGTGAGGAGGCGGCCGGTCGGCCCGCTCGCGCCGAAGACTGCGATTCGCATCGTTTCGGGTCGTCCCTTCGTGGGGTTCTGGAACGCCCTTGACCATGCCGTGCGCGAAACGCCAGGCTCAATGTCGATGAATAACGCCGCCCGTACCCCTGCCCGCGGCCGAGGCCGCCCTCGCGGCAACCCGCCGACCCGCGAGTCGATCATCTCGGCGGCCCGTGCGCTGTTCCTGGAACGCGGCTACCGGCGCACCACCCTGCGCGCGGTGGCCGCGGCCGCCGGGGTCGATCCGGCGCTGATCGCGTACCACTTCGGCTCGAAGAAGGGCCTGTTCGCGGACGTGATGCAGGTCCAGTGTGCCAACGCGCTGGCGGTGGAGGAGGTTCTCGGCGGCGACCCGGCCACCCTTCCCGGCCGCTTGATCGACGCGTTGACGGGTCTGTGGGAGGACGCCGGCTTCCGTCGGCTCGCCGACCAAGGCGAGGTGGTCTCCGCAGTGCTCCGCGAATACCTGGAACACGAGCTGCTGGGCCGGCTTGTTGAATTTCTCGGCGGCCGGGATGCGACCGCCCGTGCCACGGCCGTGGTGACGATCCTCGGCGGCCTCATCTACACCCGCTACCTCAACCCCCTCCCCACCCCCGCCGGCCTCACCCCTGCCGAGGCCCGCCACATCCTCACTCCGGCGCTGCGCGCGGCACTGGCCCCGAGGCCGCCCACCGTGGCGGCCGCCGGTTACATGCTCCGCCCGTGAATCGCGTCAGCAGACGCCGAGGCAGTCCATCTCACCGAGTTCCTTGCCGTCGAAGGCGAATGCGAGCCTGCCGCGGACCACGCCCTTAGCGGCGTCGACGGAGGTCACGTCGCCTTTCACGGACGCCTTTCTGCCGTCCTCCGTCTGACCCGAGCAATCGACCCGGTGGTCACCCCCGGACGACGGCTCCGCCACACAGTCGAGTACGTCTTTGAGTTCGACGCCGGCGGCCTCCTGGATGGCGTCCTGCCCCAGGACGCTCAACAGGCCCTCTATCGTGCCTTGCCGCACGCTGTCCTGCATGGCCTCCTGGAAAGTGGAACAGCCGGTGAGGGCCAGTAAGACGCCCAGACTGGCGAGAACCATTCGCATGCTCATGGTTCCTGATCATGGTGGATCGGTTCCTCGAAGCGGTAACGGCGGCGGTGGGAGGGGGCGGCCGGCCGATGCGCGGGATGTGCTCCTTGCGGCGCTTGATGCGCTGGGTGGGACCGCGGCCGTTCGCGGTCGCTCTGAGCGCATGCGCTCGGCGATGCCGGTGGGGTTCGTCGTCGGAACGCGGCGGGGGATGAACAAGTGGCTGAGGGCGATTCTTTCCTCGGATATCTCGGTGGGCCGGTATTGGTTTGTGGGGAGTCCTTTGTTTTCGGATCAGCGGGTGACCATGGTGGCGGTCCAGTTGACGTAGGCGGCCGGGAGGGCGGCGAGGGAGTCGGCGATGTCGCCGCGGGGGAGGTCGGGGATCACGGTCTCGGCGGCCAGCCGGCGGCATCGTTCGATCGTCTGGTCGATCACGCCGCTGTGGCGGAGTGTCCGTAGCGCGTGGTCGGCCTCGGCTTCGGTGAGACGGCGGCCGAGTAGGGCGCGTACGTCACCGAGGCTCGGGTCCTGCAGGGCCCACAGCAGCGGGAGGCTGTAGACGCCGTGCCTGAGGTCGTTGCCCGCGGGCTTGCCCAGGATGGCGGGGTCGCCGGCGAGGTCGAGCAGGTCGTCGAGGATCTGGAAGATCACGCCGAACCGCTCGCCGTACATCGCCAGCCGTACGCGCTGTTCGGGGGACGCGTGTGTGCACTGGGCGGCGACCAGGCAGCTCGTGCGGAACAGCGAGGCGGTCTTGCCGGTGATGGACCGCATGGCGTCCTCGATGGACCGTGCGGGGTCGAACAGGCTCACGGTCTCCTGGTACTGGCCCTCGGCCAGTTCGACGACGGTGGCGGCGAGGGTCTCCGCGACCGGGCGGGACACTGCGGTGAGCGCGGCGAGCCCGGCTCTGGCGAGCATGAAGTCGCCGATCACGAGTGCGCGGGGGTCGCCCAGTTCGGCGTTGAGGGTGCGGGTTCCGCGGCGTTCGGCTGCTTGGTCCATGAGGTCGTCGTGGACCAGGGAACCGGCGTGGATCATTTCGACGCAGGCCGCTCCGGTCACCAGACGCCTGGTCATGGAACCGCCGAGGGCGAGCCCGGTCGCCAGGGTGAGGGCCGGTCGTAGTCGTTTGCCGCCCGCGGAGGTGATCCTGGCGGCGGCCTTGTTGATCGCGGGGATTCTGGAGGAGTTGCTGAGCCGCCGGATGGTCGCTTCGACCCGGCGCAGGCCATCGCTGATGGCGGGGTGAGCGATGAGGGTTCCGGCGGGCGCGTCGGCTGGGGTACCGCTGGATGGCTGCTGGTTCGACGTTGGCGGTGCGGTGACCTGGAGGGGGGTGGGAGGGGAGTTCCGTGTGCCGGTGTGCGTCCGTGTGGGCGTTGTGGGGCTCGTGGCCGGAGCGGTCGCTGGGGTGGGTGTGCGGGCTTGTGACCTGGCGAGGTGGGTGGCGGGGCCGGTGCGTGTGTCCGGCCGTGTAGCGGAGGTGGTCGTGGACGGGCGGGCGGCTGTCCCGGCCCATGGTGGGCGGGGTGGGCCGGGCCGCGGTGGCGTGGTGGTGTACGCCGAGGTGGGGGCGGTGGGACGTGGTGGGACGGTCCGTTGGGGCGCGCCGGCCTTGGGGGCGGCGGTTTGCGGGCCGGCGTACGGGGGTGTGGGGTGAGCAGGGTCTGTCGGTCCGGTCCGCTGTGGGCTTGGGTGGGAGGTGGTGGGAGTGATCGGCCGGGGGCCTGGTCCGCGGGCGGTTGTGGTGGTCCACGGTGGCGTTGGTGCGGCGCCGGCGGGGTCGGTGGGGGCGGACGTACTTCCTGTGGTGTCCGCTGCCGGGGGTTGGGGTTTGGCCTGTCGGGCGGTGGCCGGGGTGACATTCGCTGTCATGCCTCCCACGGTGCATGGCAGGTGCTGAGCGTTGGCTGAGACCCGCTGAGCCCGTTCTCAGCTCTGCGTCAAGGGCTCGCCGACCGCCCGGGCGGTAAGCGTTTTGCCCACCACTTTGGGTGCGGTAGAGTTACAGCCGTCGCCGGGGAGATCCGGCGGAGGAAGGGCCCTGAAAAGCCCTTCCGGTCTGTAAGGTCCCGTCGTCTAGTGGCCTAGGACGCCGCCCTCTCAAGGCGGTAACGCCGGTTCGAATCCGGTCGGGACTACACGTTAGGCAACAACCCCTTGGGAGTACCCAAGGGGTTTTTTCGTGTTCCGCCCCACTGTCACTTGACTGGAGAGCAGTGCTATCCAACTATTGGAGAGTGACGCTATCCAATAACATCACCTTGCTTGCCGACGGACGAGAAGAGCTGATCGACGATCTCGTGATGCCGTCGGGGAGGCCGGTTCTCGGCTGGGAGCGCAAGCCGCACGGCTGGTGCCGTGGTGACGCCTGCATTCCGGCCTTCCGGGCCGCCGCCGCGGAGTCGCCGCCCGCCGCCGGTACGGCCGGGCCCAGGATCGACCTCGTCGCGTTCGCGCACCTGCTCGGCCGTCAGGCCGTCGTGGACCTGGAGGAAGGCGTGGTGGCCGTCGGCGAGCCGGCCGGGCTGTCCGTGGACGAGGCCCCTGACTTCACGCTCGGCGACGGCTTCACGCTGTCCGGCCTTCGGGGCACGAAGGTCGCGCTGGTCTTCTGGGCGTCCTGGTGCGGGTGCCGGTACGACCTGGCGGCCTGGGACGACCTGCACCGCGAGCTTCGGGAGTACGGCTTCGGCGTGGTCAGCGTGTCGCTGGACCGCCGCGCCGAGGACGCCGAGCCCTGGACGAAGGACCTCGCCCACACCACGCTCGTGGACACGGAGGGCCGCGTGGCGGAGCTGTACAACGTGATCAATGTCCCGACCGTGGTGTGGATCGACGAGGACGGCCGGATCGCCCGTCCGCAGGACACCATGACCGCCACGGACACGTTCCGGTCGATGAACGGCCTGTCCTCGGAGGCCGCCACGGCGGCGCTGCGCCGGTGGGTGCGTACGGGGGAGAGCGGCCTGAGCGGGCAGGCCGTACGCGAGCACCTGCGCACGCCCACCGACGACGAACGGCTGGCCCGGCTGCACGGCCGGATCGCGGCCTGGCTGTTTCACCGGGGCCGTACGGCGGCGGCCGGCCGGCACCTGGCGAAGGCCGCCGAACTCGCGCCCCACGACCTGTCGATCCGGCGCGGGCTCATGCCGCTCGCGGGGGTGGATCCGTTCGGGGACGAGTACTTCCGGCTGAGGGAGGAGTTGGAGCGGGCGGGCACCTCGATCTACCGGCCGCTGCCCGACTGGCATGGCGCGGACTGAGGGGCCATGTGTCGACTCAGGCCCCCAAAGGGTTTGCCCGGTCGAACCGTGCTTTGGGGGGTTGCGCGCGATCGCGCTGAGGCGTCGCCGGGGCCCGAAGGCTGGGGGGTGGAGGATTCGGGTCCTGGCGGGGGTCAGTTGGCGGAGGAGCGGGCCTTGAAGAGGGCGCGTTTGGCGGCTTTGCCGACCTGGCGGTCGGGGTGGGCCTGGCCGATGGCTTCGAGCAGCTCTTCTAGGTGCGGGTGGCGGACCTTCCAGATCACGTCGAGCAGGTTGGACAGGTCGGCGGCCGGGCCGATGTCGTGCAGGCTGCTGACGAACTCCTGGCGGCCGAGGCCCGCCGAGATCGTCCACATGTCGAGGATCAGCCAGTGGGTGTCGGCCTGGGTGGGCTCGGGCGCGTCGTCCACGCCGAGCTGGGTGAGGTGCGTGGCGGCGTACGGTCGCAGCGAGGAGATCTTCAGGGCCTCCTGCCAGGCGGCGACCGCGTCGTCGCCGAGCGACCCCACCATGCTCGCCGCCTGTACGCGGACCAGCGCGTCGGCGTCGTCTTCCGCGGCGGCCAGCAGCAGCTCCCTGGCCGCCTGGCCGGGCTCGCGCAGCGCCATCCACGCCGCGAACTCGGCGTCGGCCTCCTCCTCGGGCAGCTCGGCGCTGAACGACAGCAGGTCCAGGGCGGTCATGGCGTCGATCGAGGGGCGGGCGTCCACCTCGATGTCGGCGTCGTCGACCAGGTGGATCACGCCCTCGAAGCCGAGCGGCGTGAGCCGGATCTCGTCGCCCTTTACGGTGATCAGGCCGTAGCCGCGCAGCCACTCGACCACGGTGGCCAGCGCGTCGCCGTACTGTTCGGTGGCCGCGGCCCAGGCGTCGGCGCCCAGGTCGTCGAGGTCGGCCACCGCCTCCTCCAGCTCGGCGCGCAGCTCGCCCAGGTCACGGGAGCCCTGGGCGACCAGCAGTCGCACGAGCGCGGCCCTGGTGAGCCCGGAGAGCGTGAGCGTCAGCTCCTCGTCGTCCAGCTCGGGATCGCCGTAGTCGACCGACTGCAGGCCCAGGAGCCAGACGTCGAGCACGTCTTCGTCGTCGTCGAATGGCCAGGCGGCGGTGTCGTCGTCCACCCCCACCGTGTCGTCGCCCTGCGGCAGCAGGAACTCCAGGTCGACCGCGAGGTTCCAGATGTTCCACAGGGCGGGGACGCGCTGGGCCAGCGAGATCTCGCCGTCGGCGGCGGGCGGCGGCTCCGGCAGGCCGACGGCCCGCAGCGCCTCCATGATCTCCGCGTCGCCGAGCAGGCTCTCGTCGCCGATCTTGCGTGACGGCCCGACCCAGATCGCGAGGTCGCGGGTCGTCGTGAGCAGCGGCACCTGGCGCGCCGCGGCGGCCAGCTCGACGTCGGGGCGCAGCCGGATGGTGGGCAGCGCGCCGATCGCGTCGGCGAACGGCTCGAAGTCGCCCAGGCTCTCGGCCTCGTCGTCGTCTTCGCCGTCGTAGTCGACGTCGTCCATCGCCTCCAGGAAGTCGTCCTCCAGCTCGTCCAGCTCGTCGAGGAGCGTGTCGAGCTTGTCGGAGCCGTCGGCCAGCTTGCCCGTCTCGGACAGGAACGTGAGGTACGCCCGGACGGCGGGGATCATCCCCTCGGCCGCCTCCTGCGGGTCCTCGATGACCTGAGGCATGCGGTCGAGCAGCACGGTGCGAAGGTCGGTGCGCCTCCACCTGCCGATATGGGGGGACGCCGCCAGCCGGTGCCAGAGCACCGCGGGCCCCACCAGATCGGGATCGCTGTCGGGCGCATGCTCAGGCGCCCACAGGATGAACTCTTGGAGCAGGGGACGCAGCTCAGCGGCGGCTGCCTCGATGCGATCTGTCACTCGCCCAGGCTAGTCGGCCGGAAGGGCGCTCGCCTCCCCATATCCGTTGGTCGATGCCGGGAATTGCGTATTGCTTGTGACACGCGGGAGCAGAGGGCGTCCGTGGGCTCAGTTGGCCCGGCGCATGGCCTCGGTGATCCGTTCGGCGGCGGCGACGACGGGGGCGGCGTGCAGGCGGCCGGGAGTACGGGTCAGGCGTTCGATCGGGCCGGACACCGACACCGCGGCGATCACCTTGCCGCCGGCGCCGCGCACCGCGGCCGACACGCTGGCGACGCCCTGTTCGCGTTCGCCGACGCTGTGCGCCCAGCCGCGCCTGCGCACGCTCGCCAAGGTCGCGGCGGTGAACTTCGCGCCGCGCAGCCCGCGGTGCAGGCGGTCCGGCTCCTCCCAGGCAAGCAGTATCTGGGCGGCCGACCCGGCGGTCATCGGCAGCGCGGTGCCGACCGGTACCGTGTCACGCAGCCCGCTGGCCCGCTCGGCCGCCGCGACGCAGACCCGCTCATCGCCTTGACGCCGGTACAGTTGGGCGCTCTCCCCGGTGAGGTCGCGCAATTGCGTGAGCACGGGGGAGGCCACGGCCAGCAGCCGATCCTCGCCGGCGGCGGTGGACAACTCGGAAAGCCGCGGGCCGAGCACGAAACGTCCCTGCGTGTCGCGGGCGACGATGCGGTGGTGCTCCAGGGCGACGGCGAGCCGGTGGGCGGTGGGCCGGGCGAGCCCGGTGGCCTGCACGAGCTGTGCCAGCGAAGCCGGCCCCGCTTCCAGGGCATTGAGCACGAGAACCGCCTTGTCCAGTACGCCGACTCCGCTAGAGTTGTCCATAAGCCGATACTGCAGTCTCGCGATATGAGAAAGCAAGTCAGAAAAGTGGGAGGCGAGCCAATGGGCCGCACACTGGCCGAGAAGGTCTGGGAGCAGCACGTAGTGCGTCGTGCCGAGGGAGAGCCGGACCTGCTCTACATCGACCTGCACCTCATCCACGAGGTGACCAGCCCGCAGGCGTTCGACGGCCTGCGCATGGCCGGCCGCAAGGTGCGCAGGCCGGAGCTGACCATCGCCACCGAGGACCACAACGTGCCGACCGTCCTCGGGCCGATCAGCGACCCCGTCTCCCGCACCCAGGTCGAGACGCTGCGCAAGAACTGCGCGGAGTTCGGCGTCAGGCTGCACCCGATGGGCGACGCCGGTCAGGGCGTGGTCCACATCATCGGGCCGCAGTTCGGGCTGACCCAGCCGGGCATGACGATCGTGTGCGGCGACTCGCACACCTCCACGCACGGCGCGTTCGGCGGCATCGCCTTCGGCATCGGCACCTCCGAGGTCGAGCACGTGCTGGCCACCCAGACGCTGCCGTCGTACCGGCCCAAGACCATGGCCATCGAGGTCAGTGGCGAGCTGCCGGTCGGCGTGACCGCCAAGGACCTGATCCTGGCCATCATCGCCAAGATCGGTACCGGCGGCGGCCAGGGTCACATCGTGGAATACCGCGGCGAGGCCATCCGCAAGCTCTCCATGGAGGGGCGGATGACGATCTGCAACATGTCCATCGAGGCGGGCGCGCGGGCCGGCATGATCGCGCCGGACGAGACCACCTTCGCCTACCTCAAGGGCCGCGCGCACGCTCCCTCGGGGGCCGCGTGGGACGCCGCGGTCGAGTACTGGCGCTCGCTGCGCACCGACGACGACGCCGTCTTCGACAAGGTCGTGGAGATCGACGCGAGCACGCTCACGCCGTTCGTGACCTGGGGCACCAACCCGGGGCAGGGCGCGCCGCTGGACGCGGCGGTGCCGTCGCCGGAGTCGTTCGACGACCCGATCGCCCGGTCCGCGGCCGAGCGCGCGCTCGAGTACATGGACCTCAAGGCGGGCACCCCGCTGCGGGAGATCGCGGTGGACACCGTCTTCGTCGGCTCCTGCACCAACGGCCGGATCGAGGACCTGCGGGCGGCGGCCGACATCCTGCGCGGGCGTCAGGTGGTCACCCGTACGCTGATCGTTCCCGGCTCCATGCAGGTCAAGAAGGCCGCCGAGGAGGAGGGCCTGCACGAGGTGTTCAAGGCCGCGGGCGCGGAGTGGCGCGAGGCGGGGTGTTCCATGTGCCTGGGGATGAACCCGGACACGCTGTCCCCGGGCGAGCGCAGCGCCTCCACCTCCAACCGCAACTTCGAGGGCAGGCAGGGCAAGGGCGGACGCACGCACCTGGTGTCGCCCGCCGTGGCCGCCGCGACGGCCGTGACCGGCCGCCTGACCGCCCCCGCCGACCTCTGACGACCCCGGCCCAGCACCCTAAGGAACCGACCGACCATGGACGCATTCACCACCCACACCGGCCGCGCGGTGCCGCTGCGCCGCAGCAACGTCGACACCGACCAGATCATCCCGGCCGTCTGGCTGAAGCAGGTCAGCCGCACCGGCTTTGAGCAGGGCCTGTTCTCCGCCTGGCGCGAGGATCCCGCCTTCGTGCTCAACGACCCGGCCTACCAGGGTGCCTCGATCCTGGTGTCCGGCCCCGACTTCGGCACCGGCTCCTCGCGCGAGCACGCCGTGTGGGCGCTTCAGCAGTACGGCTTCCGCGCGGTGATCTCCGCCAGGTTCGGCGACATCTTCCGCTCCAACTCCACCAAGATGGGCCTGCTGCCGGTGGTCCTGCCGGGCGACACCGTCGAGGCCATCCAGGCCGCGGTGGAGGCCGACCCGTCCCTCGAATTCACCGTTGACCTGGGCGAACGCGAGGTCCGGTGGGGCGGCGAGAAGGCCGCCTTCGAGATCGACGACTACACCCGCTGGCGGCTCCTCGAGGGCCTGGACGACATCGGCCTGACCCTGCGCGCGGCCGACGCCATCACGGAGTACGAGAATGGTCGGCAGCGATGGCTGCCGACGACCGCCTGAGAGCTCCTGGCTCTCGGTCTGGGCGAGCAGAGCGAGAGCCGCGAAGCAGGGGGTGTGTGAGGTGCCCGGTGCACCTGTGCAGGAAGAGCGGTTGGCTCAAGTGTTGCGGGAGGCGCATCGGCGGGTGCGGGCGCTTTCTGGGGCGGTGGAGGGGCGGGAGCGGTTGGCGCGGCGTCTGGTGGCGATCTGTGACGCCGCCAAGCGGGACCTCGGCAGCGCCGCCGCCCGCCTTTCGGTGTTCCTCGATGATCTTGCCGCGCTCGAATCCGGCAGGGACCCGGACACCCTGCCGGAGCAGGGCTCCGACACGCCGAGTAGGCGAAACATGCCGCTCGGTGATTGAGTCCTGGGCCACCTTCCCCTAATTTCAAGCGGGAAGGGGTTTGGTGAACCGTTGCCTGGTGTGCTGGAACCCCGTGCCGTTACAGGGGGAGCAACCTAATGAACAAGCGGGAACTCGTCGACGCCATCGCGGATCGGGTCGGCGACAAGAAGACCGCCAACGAGGCGGTGAATGCCGTCCTGGACGCTATTCAGAAAGCGGTCGCGGGCGGGGACAAGGTCTCGATCACCGGATTCGGCGCCTTCGAGATGGTGCACAAGCCGGCTCGTACCGCGCGCAACCCTTCGACCGGTGCGCCGATCAAGGTGGCCGAGAGCTGGGCGCCGCGATTCCGTCCGGGGGCGGACTTCAAGGAGCAGGTCAACGCCGGGGGCAAGAAGTCGGCGAAACGGAAGTAAGCGCTTCACCTGTCCGGGCGCTCGGGGCGATCCACGCCTCGGGCGCTCGCGCCTTTCCGGCCCCGGTCAGGCTCAGTCGGGCAGCGGGAAGGTGGACAGCGTGATGACGGCGATCTCGCCGTCGGCCACCTTGATGTTGACCCGCTGCCCGGAGCGCAGCAGCCGCAGCGGCCCCGCGTCGAAGGCCCTGGTGCCGAAGGTCAGCACGCTGCCGTCGTCGAGGAAGACCGTCCCGGAGCGGGTCTGCTGGTCGAATGTACGTACCGTCGCCTGCACGCCCCTCAGCCTAGGCCGTTCCACCGGAGTCGCCCAGGATGAGCCTGGCCACCTCCGCGGTACGCGGGCCGACGCCCAGGGCGACCGCCTCGGCGAGGTCGGCGGGGGTGTCGACGTCCCGGCGTACCGAGGGGATGTCGTCCCGGTCGAGCTCTTTCGCGCCGCGCCCGAGGTGCCTGGCGCGTGACTCGCCGCCGAAGCCGGGGGTGAACGGCACGCCGGGCTTGGTGCCGTAGAAGGTGGTGCCGATCCCTGCCGCGTCGGGGACGAAGGCCATGTCGAAGTCGGCCGCGGCGGCGAGCGCCAGGTCGAGTTCGGTGGGGCGCAGGGCGGGCAGGTCGGCCTGGAGCGCGCCGACCGCGTCGCCGGGCGCCAGGCGTACGGCTTCGGCGGCCCCGAAGCGCAGCGCGGCGTTGAGGCCCGACTGCGGATCGTCCACCACGTGGCCGCCCACCTCGGCCAGCGCTTCCGCGGCCTGCGGATCACCGGTGACCACGACGACCCGCGCCACGCGCGGGCAGCGTAGTGCGGCCGAAACCGTGTCACAGGCGATCGCGACGGCGAGCGCCGTCCGGTGGGGTCCGGCCGCCCTGGTCAGCCGGGTTTTGGCGGCCACCAGCGTCTTCACCGGCACCACGAGGGACCAGGCGGAACTTTGCGATGCGCGCATACCCTTAAGCATCGCGCCTCGACACCGGACGCGGGCAACCGGGAGACTCACGGCGCACACCACCGCCGTGGACAGGTCGAACTGGAGGGACCGATGAGCCGCAGGGACCGGCCTTCGCGCTTTTGGGAATCCGTGGCCGTGGTGTTGCTGAAGCCCCCCATGCTGCTGCTGACCAAGCGCGACTGGCGCGGCGGCGAGAACGTGCCGCGGACCGGCGGGGTGATCATCGCGGCCAACCACCTGTCCTGGACCGACCCGATGCTGCTCGGCCACTTCCTGTACGAGAGCGGCCGCTGGCCGGTGTACCTGGCCAAGTCCGGGCTGTTCCGGGTCCCGGTGCTCGGCAAGATCATCGCCTGGCTGCGCACGATCCCCGTCTACCGGGGCAGTTCGGAGGCCGCGCGCTCGCTGAGCGCCGCCGAGCGGGGGATCGAGGGCGGCGCGAGCGTGATCTTCTACCCGGAGGGCACCTGCACCCGCGACCCCGGCCTGTGGCCGATGAGCGGCAAGACCGGGGTGGCCAGGCTCGCGCTGGCCACGGGCGCGCCGGTGATCCCGGTCGCGCACTGGGGGGCGCAGGAGCTGTTGCCGTACGGCAGCAAGCGGCCCCGGTTCTTCCCGCGCAAGACGTTCCACTTGAAGGTGGGCCCGCCGGTGGACCTGTCCCGGTACGCCGGGCGGGCCCCGGACGGCGACGCGCTGCGCGAGGCGACCGCCGACATCATCGCGGCGATCACGGCGCAGCTCGCCGACATCCGGGGGGAGGAGCCGCCGCCCGTCCCCTTCGACCGGAACACCCCCGAGGGCGCCCAGGGCAAGCGCTCCGACGACTGATCACGGCGTACGGTGATGAAATGAGCAAAGCTGCCGTATTCGGGACCGGTTCGTGGGGCACCACGTTCGCGATGATCCTGTGCGCCGCCGGTACCCGGACGACCCTCTGGGGCCGGCGGGCCGAGATCGTCGAGGCGATCGACCGGGAGCACCGCAATCCCGACTACCTGCCGGGCGTGCCGCTCCCGCACGAGCTGCGCGCCACCACCGATCCGGCGGCGGCTCTGGACGGCGCGGACTTCGTGGTGCTCGCCGTTCCCTCCCAGTCGCTGCGCGCGAACCTCGCCGAGTGGGCCCCGCTGATCCCGCCGGGCGCGGTGCTGGTGAGCCTGATGAAGGGCATCGAGCTGGGCACGGCCAAGCGGATGAGCGAGGTGATCAGGGAGGTCGCGGGCGTGCCGCAGGAGCGGGTGGCGGTCGTGTCCGGGCCCAACCTGGCCATGGAGATCGCCCGGCGGCAGCCCGCCGCGACCGTGGTGGCCTGCACGGACGAGGCGGTGGCTCAGAGGTTGCAGCAGGCGTGTCACGCGCCGCCGTGGTTCCGGCCCTACACCAACACCGACGTGGTCGGGGTGGAGGTGGGCGGGGCGGTCAAGAACGTCATCGCGCTCGCCGTGGGCGTGGCCACCGGCATGGGCATGGGCGACAACGTGCGGGCGATGATGATGACCAGGGGATTGGCGGAGATTTCCCGGCTTGGTGCGGCTTTGGGGGCAGATCAGCATACTTTTGCGGGTTTGGCGGGAATGGGGGACCTTGCGGCGACCTGTGCGTCACCATTGTCCAGGAACCGCACTTTCGGCGAGAATCTGGGCCGCGGGATGACCCTGGCCGAGGTGACCGCGGCCACCAAGCAGACCGCCGAAGGTGTGAAGTCCTGTGAGTCCGTCCTTGAGCTGGCGAGGAAGCACGACGTGGAGATGCCGATCACCGAGGTGGTCGTCGGTGTCGTGCACGACGGCCTGGACCCCGGCGAGGCCGCGACGCTGCTGATGTCGCGCTCGCCCAAGCCCGAACGGTACGGAGTGTGAGTTCTTAGTGTGAGTGCCTCACGACGCGCGCGCCGCAGACTCGGCGAGAACACCCGCTCGATCCACCTGCCCCGGCCGGAGAGCCCCGGTCAGTCCACCTTCGGCCTGCCGGTGTGGCGGGCCGCGTCGTGGAACTTCCAGAGTTCCGCGGAGTACGCCGACGTGCTCGGCGGTGAGGGCCCCGGCCATGCGCCCGGCCGCATCGACAACCCCACCACGTCCTCGTTCGCCGCCGCGGTGGCCTCGCTGGAGGGCGCCGCCGCGCCGGAGGACGTGGCCGGTCAGGCGTTCGCGTCCGGCATGGCGGCCGTCCAGGCCGTGTTCCTGACGTTCCTGCGCGCGGGCTCGCACGTACTGGCCCCCACCCCCGTCTACGGCGGTACGTTCTCCCTGCTCACCAACGTGCTGAGCCGGTTCGGCGTGACCACCGACTTCGTGGACTACGCCGACCTCGCCCGCGTCCAGTCCTCCGTGCGCGCCGGCACGAAGATCATTTACGCCGAGACCATGACCGACCCCACCATGGCCGTGGCCGACCTGCGCGGCCTCTACCGGATCGCGCGCGCCGCGGGCGCTCTCCTGGTCGTGGACTCCACGCTGGCCACCCCCGTCGTGTGCCGCCCGCTCGAACACGGCGCGGATCTCGTCCTGCACTCCGCCACCAGGTACCTCGGCGGGCACGACGACTCCACCGGCGGCGTGGTCGTCGGCCGGCCCGACCTGATCCAGCGGCTTCGCGAGGTCCGCATCGACACCGGCTGCTCGCTGTCCCCCGACGACGCCTTCCTGCTGCGGCGCGGCATGGAGACCCTGCCGCTGCGGGTGCGCCGGATGTGCTCCACCGCCATGGTGTTCGCCGCCGCGGTCGCCAAGCACCCCGCCGTACGCCGGGTGGACTACCCCGGCCTGTCCGACCACCCGGGCAACCTGCTGGCCAGGCACCTGTTCGACTCCGGCCCCGAGGGCACCCGGTACGGCGCCTGCGTCACGGTCACCCCCACCGGCGGCTACCAGGCGGGGGCCGCGCTCGCCGACGGCCTGCGGCTGGCCGGGATCGGCTCGGCGGTCGGCGGCACGCACACCAAGGCCGCCCACGTCGCCGCCACCGCCCGCCTGACCGGCAAGGACGCCGGGATCGACGCGGGCGCCGTGCGCTTCTCCGTCGGCCTGGAGGACGCCGAAGACCTGATCGCCGACGTGACCAGGGCACTCGATTCCCTTCGCACGATGAAAACCCCGTAGATACCGGTAGATGTGGCTCGTGTCGGCCCGTGGGGAAATCCAGCTGAGAGGGTAGATTCGGGCATCATGAACGAGCAGCGTGAGCGCCGGCCGCGCGTCGCCGTGGTCTTCGGCGGGCGCAACTCCGAGCATGCGGTGTCACTCCTCGGGGCGGGCAGCGTGCTCTCGGTGATCGATCGCGACAAGTACGACGTCGTGCCGGTCGGCATCGCCCAGGACGGGCGGTGGGTGCTCGCGTCGGGCGAGCAGCGCTACGCGATCGAGGCCACCGTCGATGAGTCCGGCCCCGCGCTCGCGCTGCCCACCGGGGAAGCGTCGCTGGTCGCGCTCTCGCCCGGCCGCATCCCCGAGGAGCTGGGCACGGTCGACGTGGTGTTCCCGGTGCTGCACGGGCCGTTCGGCGAGGACGGCACGATTCAGGGCCTGCTGGAGATGGCGGGCGTCCGTTACGTCGGGTCCGGGGTGCTGGCCAGTAGCGTCGGCATGGACAAGGAGTACATGAAGGCCGTGCTGGCCGCCGCGGGGCTGCCGATCGGCAAGTACGCCGTGGTCCGCGACCGCGACTGGCGGCTGGACCGCGAGCGGGTGCTGAAGGAGGTCCAGGGCCTCGGCTGGCCGGTCTTCGTCAAGCCCGCGCGCGCCGGGTCCAGCCAGGGCATCTCCAGGGCCACCGCGACGGGAGAGCTGGCCGAGGCGATCGAGCTGGCCAGGGCGCACGACCCGAAGGTGCTCGTGGAGGCCGCCGTCGAGGGCCGCGAGATCGAGTGCGCGGTCCTGGAGTCGCTGGACGACGCGCCGCCGGTGGCGAGCGTGCCCGGTGAGGTGCTGATCCGCGACGATCACGAGTTCTACGACTTCACCGCGAAGTACACCGAGGGCCACATCGACCTGGACGTGCCCGCGCGGGTGCCGCCGGAGGTGACCGAGCGGCTGAAGTCCATGGCGGTGCGCGCCTTCGAGGCGCTGAGCTGCGAGGGGCTGGCGCGGGTCGACTTCTTCCACACGCCCGACGGCGGCATCGTGCTGAACGAGATCAACACGATGCCGGGGTTCACCGCGACGTCGGTCGCGCCGCAGCTCTGGGCGGCCGGCGGCCTGCCGTACCCGGCCCTGGTGGACCGGCTCATCCAGCTCGCCCTGCGGCGGTCCGTCGGCCTGCGTTGAGCCCCGGCCGGTGGGAAGGCGCGGCTCAGCCGGGCAGCGCCCGCTTGATCGGGCCGGCCAGCCGGCCGAGCACGATCCCCGGGGTGTGCGCGCGCGACATGGTGAGCTCGACGTATCCGCTGCCGGTCACGGCGGTGTAGAGGGTCGGGAGCTTCGGGTCGGGGAACCACCCGACGCCGTTGATCTCGGAAAGCCGGTCGGTGGGCGCCATCAGGGCCGGGCGCGGCACGCCGCAGCGCAGCGCGATCTCACCCGCGCCCCACACGGTCACGTACGGCGACGGCGGCTCGGACTCCGCCCGCTCGGCGCCGTCCAGCGACGGCGGCAGCAGGCCCTGTAGTTGCCGGCAGGCGGTGGCGGTCGCCCCCTGCGGGGCGGGCGGCTCGACGTGCACGGCTCCGCCGCACCCCGCCAGCGCCGCCACGGCCGCCACGACCACCGCCGGAATCAGTGTCGCTCTCTTCAAACCCGGCTCTCGCTAGATGTGGACGATCGGACACGTAAGCGTACGCGTGATGCCCTCGACCGCCTGAATCTGGGCCACCACCAGCTTGCCCAGCTCGTCCACGTTGTTCGCCTCGGCCCGGACGATCACGTCGTAGGGGCCGGTTACGTCTTCGGCCAGGGTGACTCCGGTGATCGAGGAGATTTCGCCGGCCACCTCGGCGGCCTTTCCGACCTCGGTCTGGATAAGGATGTACGCCTGCACCATCACGTCCTCCCGGGCGGGCAGAGCTGGTCGGACCAGCGTCAATCACCTGTATCAGCTTGGATCTGAATAGATCGGCTTGGATCAGCTTGGATCAGTTTGGATCAGCGCCGAAGGGCCACCGTACCCTGAGTTGCGTTAGGAGGTGCGTCATCACAGTCGGAGATTTCGGCGAATTCAGTCTTGTGACTCGCATCGCCCGGCGGCTGCCGCAGGGCGACGGTGTTCTTCTGGGTCCGGGTGACGATGCCGCGCTGGTCAGCGCGCCGGACGGACGGGTCGTGCTGTCGACGGATCTGTTACTTGAGGGTAGGCACTTCCGTCGCGATTGGTCCAGCGGACAGGACATCGGCCGCAAGGCGGCGGCCCAGAACCTCGCCGACATCGCCGCCATGGGCGCGCGACCCACCGCCCTGCTGGTCGGCCTGGGGCTTCCGCCGGGCACCGCCGTCGCGTGGGTGGACGAACTGTTCGACGGCCTGTGCGAGGAATGCGCCCTGGTCGGGGCCAGTGTGGTGGGCGGAGACATCTCCCGTTCCGAGGCGGTGCTGCTGGGAGTGACCGCGCTGGGCGACCTCGGGGGCCGCGCGCCGGTGACCCGTGCGGGCGCCCGGCCCTCCGACGTCGTGGCCGTGGCGGGGCGGCTCGGGCACGCCGCCGCCGGGCTCGCCCTGCTCTCCGCGGGCGCGCGTGGCTCCGGGCCGCTGGTGGACGCCCACCGCAGGCCGCGCCCGCCGTACGCGATGGGGCCGAGGGCCGCCGAGCTGGGGGCGACCGCGATGCTCGACGTCAGTGACGGCCTGCTCCAGGACCTCGGGCATGTGGCGGACGCCGGCGGCGTACGTATCGAGCTGGACTCCGCCGCCTTCGCCGTCCCGGAGGAGTTGCGGCAGGCCGCGGCGGAGCTGGACGCCGATCCGCTGGCCTGGATGCTCACGGGCGGTGACGATCATGCGCTGGCCGCGACTTTTCCCGCCGGGACAGGGCTTTCCGGGCAATGGCAGGTCATCGGTACGGTGACCGAAGGGCAGGGTGTGCTGGTGGACGGGCGTGAGTTCGGCAAGGGCGGATGGGATCACTTCGCTGAGTGACCATGGGTTGTGACTATTGTGAACTTTGTGACAAATAAGTGGTAAAGATGTTATGAAGATGGGCGGCCATGGTTCCCGACAGGAAGGGCTGTGATGGGCCGCCACGGCACAGAAGGATCCGAGCCGCAGCGCAGGCGGGGTAGGCGCAGGTCACATGAGGACGACCTGACCCCGCCGGTCGAGGCGACCGGTCCCCACGAGCCCGTGTCTCCTCGCAGGCTCCCCGAGGACGACGACGTCGCCGAATGGACCGCCGAGTGGCGGCTCCCCGACGACGGCAACGCGTTGGGCGAACCTCCCGGCCGTCACGAGTGGCCGGAGATCGCCGAGGCGCGGACCGGGCAGTGGGCCCCCGGCCCACAACAGGAGGAGGCGCCCCACGGGGCCCCTGGACCCGCACCGGCGACGGCCGAATGGCCGGATGTGGCCGGTGTCGAGCACACCGCCGCCTACGACGTGCGGCACGAGGAGTACGGCGAGCCGCCCGCGTCCGAGCCGTTCCCAGCGGACGACCCCGAGGCGGCGTCCCCCCACGACTCCCACGACTCCTATGAGCGCCGCCCGCCGCCGCCCGACCGGCTCGTGTACTCCCCGCACCGTTCAGCGGGCGCGGGAGGCGACACGAGCGGTGACACGACGGTGAGCGGCCAGACCGAGCGGACCGGCTTCCTCGGCTCCGGGTGGCAGGGCGACGACGACGATTCCTCTCCCGGGCCCTACAAGGGCGTCTGGGGCGGCGAGAAGCCGGCGGCCGAGCCCAGGAAGCGGGGCCGGGTCGCGGTGCTCTCCGTGGCCGCCGTGGTGGCCCTGCTCGGCGGGTCGGTGGCGGGCGTGCAGATCATGACCCGCTCGGCCGAGGCGCCGACCGCGACCAAGCTCGTCACCGCGCCCAGTACGAGCGCCACGCCGAGCACGTTCAGCGAGCCCGCCGAGACCCCCGAGGAGGAGGCGGAGCCCACCGCCGAGGAGACCGGCGAACCGGCGAAGAAGCCCAAGACGAGCGCTCCTCCCCAGTCCACGCAGACCGCCGCGCCGCGCCGTACGCAGCGGCCCCGCGCCACCGAGGAACCGCGGCCGAAGAAGACCCGCACCCCGGACAACCTGGACAACCAGGAGACGCCGCCGCGGGACACCAAGCCGACCGGCTCCCCCCGGCAGACCGAGGAGCCGCGGGTCAGGGACGACGAGAATCGGCCCGCGCCGCCGTCCGCCCAGCCCACGACCGGCCCGACCGGCCCGCCCGACGGCGGTGGCCTCGACTCCCGCAACGACAACATCGTCGAGATCGACGTGAACCTCTTCGGCAGGCTCGCCGGCTACTCCGCCGAACTGTCGATCGCCAACGCCTCCGCCACGGACCTGACCGGGGTCACTCTGGACCTCGCGGTCAGCGGCCGGGTCACCAAGGTGGAGGGCGCCGACTGGGACTACAGCGACGGCACTCTCACGCTGCGCCTGCCCAGGGCGATCCCGGCGGGCGGCCGGGTGAGCGTCGAGTACCGCGCGCTCGGCCGGTCCAAGGCCCCCAGCTCCTGCGAGGTCACCGGGATCACCTGCCTGCTCAGGTGACCACGCGCGACACCGGTACCCGGGAGCGACGGCCCGGGTACCACCAGTTGCGCTCGCCGAGCAGCTCCATCGCCGCCGGTACCAGGACCAGGCGGACGATCGTGGCGTCGATGAGGACGGCCGCGGCGAGCCCGGTGCCCATCGTGCTCAGCGCCCGGTCGTCGAAGGCCGCGAACGCCGCGAAGACGCAGAACATGATCGCCGCGGCCGCCGTGATCACGCGTGCGCTCGCGGCCAGCCCCCCGGCGACCGCGCTCGCATTGTCACCGGTGCGCAGATACTCCTCCCGAATCCGCGACAGCAGGAACACCTCGTAATCCATGGACAGCCCGAAGGTGACCACGAACAGCATCATCGGCACCCACGCGTCGATCGGGCCCGAGACGCCCCGGCCCAGCACGTCCCACTGGAAGATCGCGACGACCACCCCATAGGACGCCGCGACCGACAGCAGGTTGACCACGATGGCCTTCACCGGCACCACCACGCTGCGAAAGAGCGGAAGGAGCAGCGCGAACGACGCGAGCAGCACCGCGCCCACCGTCCACGGCAGCCGGTCCAGGGAGTACTCGGCGAAATCGATGCCCCCCGCGGTCCAGCCGCTCACCAGCACGGGCTCGGGCAGTTCCGCGCGCAGCCGGTGGACCAGCTCCGCCGTGCGCTCGTCCTGCTGGGCGGTCGCGGGGATCACCATCGCGGTCCGGTCGTCCAGCGGCACGGCCTGCGCGACCCCCGCGAACTCGCCCGCCTGCCGCACGGCCGGGCCGAGCGGCCGGGGCGACACCAGCAGGATCGGGGCCTCCGCGCCCGGGCCGAAGCCCCGGATGAGCAGGTCGTGCGCGCGCCGGGTCGTGTCGGTGACCGGCCGGTCGCTCGCGTCCGACCAGCCGGACCGCAGGTCCAGCGCCGGCATGGCCAGTACCGCCAGCACGATGACCGCGCCCAGCAGCGCGGGAAGCGGGCGACGCTGGATGAGCCTGCTCCACCGGTAAGACGGCCGCCGGTCCTCCCGGGCGGCGGACCTGCGGGGCAGCCCGAAACGGTCGATCCGCGTCCCGATCCCGCTCAGCATCGCGGGCAGCAGGGTCAGCGCGGCCAGCATCACCATGAGCACCCCGGAACCGGCCGCCGCCGCCAGCCCCCCGCCCAGGGAGGGGCCGAGGAAGAGGATGCCCGCGCCGGTGAGGATCACCGTCGATCCGGCGAACAGCACGGACCGCCCGGCGGTCATCATGGCGGTCACCACCGCCTCCGGCACCGGAATGCCCTCCGCCAGGGACGTCCGGAACCGGGTGACGACGAGCAACGCGTAGTCGATCCCCACGCCCAGCCCCAGCATGATCGTGAGGAACACCGCGAAGCTCGGCATGCTCACCACGTTCTGCACCAGGGTCAGCAGGCTCACCCCGCACGCCACTCCGACCACGCCGACCAGCAGCGGCAACGCCATCGCGATGATCGACCGGAACGCGAGCAGCAGGATCACCGCGGCGGCCAGCAGGCCGATTCCCTCGGTCATCCCGCCGGGCGTGAAGTCGGCGAAGTCGTCGCCGGACAGTTCGACGGTCAGCCCGGCGTCGCCGTGATGGCCGTCGCGCAGGGCCTTGAGCGGACCGACCGCCGCGCCGTCGTACTCGAAGGGGACCTGGGACACCTCGCCGCCGGGCGCGATCCGTTCGCGTCCCGCGTCCACGGCGACGCCGGGGACCTGGTCCACGCGGGCCACCAGGGCACTGACGGCCTGCCGTACCTCGGCGGAACGCACCCCGGACGGCGCGGACAGGACGAGCGCGCCCTCCTGCTCGGTGGCGCGCTCGCCGAGCAGTTCCGCCGCCCGGCCGGCCTCGGAGCCGGGCAGTGTGAATTCGTCGTTCGTGGGCCCTGGGGCCACGACGGCCCCGGCGATCAGCGCGGCGGCCAGGAGCAGCCATGCCAGCACGACCACAAGGCGGTGCCGCACGCAGAACCACGCGAGCCTGTTCATGTGTTTCATGAGCCACGACGCTAGGAACGCCGCCCCATCCGCCGCGTCCGCCCGGCGCGGGTGTCCGGCTACCCCATCCGCGGTATCAGACCCACCCGGGCCGTACCAGGCCGGTCTCGTACCCGATGACGACGAGTTGGGCGCGGTCGTGCAGGGCGAGCTTGGCCATGACCCGGTTGACGTGCGTCTTCACGGTCGCCGGGCTCATGCGCAGCCGCGCGGCGATCTGGTCGTTCGTCAGGCCCTCGGCGACGCGGGCCAGGACCTCGCGTTCGCGGCCGGTCAGCGGGGCGAGCCGGTCGGTACTGGGCGGCGCGCCCGGCCGGGCGGCGAACTCCGCGATGAGCCGCCGCGTGACACCGGGGGACAGCAGCGCGTCGCCCCGGGCCGCGACTCGTACGGCGTGCCGCAACTCGGCCGGTTCCGCGTCCTTGACCAGGAAGCCGCTCGCCCCCGCCCGGAGCGCCTCATAGATGTACTCGTCCAGGTCGAACGTGGTGACCACCACCACCCGGGTCGCCGACCCCACCAGCCTGCGGGTGGCCTCAAGGCCGTCCAGTCCGGGCATGCGGATGTCCATCAGGGCCACGTCGGGATGCAGCTCGGCGGCCATCCGCACGGCCTCCCTGCCGTCGGTGGCCTCGCCGATCACGGTCAGGTCGTCCTCGGAGTCCAGCAGCGCCCGCAGACCGGCCCGCACCAGCGGCTGGTCGTCGGCGAGCAGGATGGTGATCATGCGGCGGGCAGCGCGGCCGGGGCGAGCGGCAGCCGGGCGACTACCTGAAAGCCGCCGTCCGGGCCATCGCCGGCGCTGAGCCGTCCGCCGACGGCCGCGACCCGTTCGGTCATCCCGGCCAGGCCGTGCCCCCCGGACCGCCCGTCGCGTCTGCCCTGGCCGTCGTCGTCGATGCGGACTACCAGGCCGTCGGCCTGGAAGTCCAGGCTCACCCGGGCGCGGCTCGCGGCGGCGTGCCGGATCGTGTTCGTCAGCGCCTCCTGCACGACCCGGTAGACCGTGAGGTCAACGGCGGGCGGCAGCGGACGCCGCGCGCCGGTGACCTCCAGCTCCACCGGGATGCCCGCGTTGGCGGTGAGGTCGCCCAGCCGGGCGGTCCCCGGCAGGGGGCGGCGGCTCTCCGGGGATCGCGGGGTGCGCAGGACGCCCAGGATGTCCTTCATCTCGGTCAGCGCCTCGCGGCTCGCCGCGCGGATGACGGTGAGGGCGTCACGGGCCTCGTCCGGGCCGCCGGCGCGGTCCACGGCCTCGGCGGCCACGGCCGCGTGCAGCGCGATCAGCGAGATCGTGTGCGAGGTGACGTCGTGCAGCTCCCTGGCGACCTTCAGCCGCTCCTCCTGCGCCCTGCGCAGCGCGGCCTCCTCGCGGGTGCGCTCGGCCTCGGCCGCCCGTCGTTCGACCTCGGCGGTGTAGGCGCGGCGGGCCCTGGAGACCTCGGCGAGCTGGGTGACGACCAGCACGATCAGTCCCCAGATCACCACGCCGACCAGATGGTCCAGTGCGGGCCGCAGGAGGGTGGCCGTCGCCGGGACCGCGACCAGGCAGCCGGCGCCGATCCACCCCGCCGCCCGGCGGCCCGCGGCGATCAGGCCGAACGTGGCGATCAGCGCGGGGGCGGGCGAGAAGGCGTAGGCGTAGCCGAGCACGAAGTAGACGGCGGCGGCCCCGCCGCTGACCGCCATGGCGACCTCGGGGCGCTCGCGCCGCCAGAGCAGGCCGAGCACGCACCCGGCCAGCAGGGCCCAGCCGAGCGGATCGAGCGGCCGGGCGTTCGGCTGGTTGCCGTACGCGAGCGCGGATGTGCAGACCACGACCCCACCGACCGCGATGACCAGCGCGAACCTGTTCATTCCGGCACACTAACCCCGGCGGGCCCGGCCTGGAATACGGCCATCGCGGTATTCGGGTACCGCAGACGCATTATCCGAAGACCCCCGGACACGACGAACCCGGCGTACGCCGATGCGGACGCCGGGCCGATGAGCCTCGCGAAGGTGCGGCTAGCGGGTGACCTTGCCGGCCTTGATGCACGAGGTGCAGACGTTGAGGCGCTTCGGCGTGCTCCCGATCTTGGCGCGCACGGTCTGAATGTTGGGGTTCCAGCGGCGGCGGGTACGGCGGTGCGAGTGCGAGATGTTGTTGCCGAACCTCGGCCCCTTGCCGCATACGTCGCAGACGGAAGCCACGGTATCGCTCCTTAGATCAGTCGATAGGCCCGTGCCTTGACCGGGGCGCGAGCGCGGGCATGCCGGAGAACCGGCCAGCCGAACAAGGGTATCCGATGTCGATGACCGCCCGCCAACGCGAAGCGCGCCCCAGGGAACGGCCGAACAGGGATGCTCTCCCCGCAACCGTAGCGTATCGGCGGCGAAGGGCACGCCACATGCGGGAAGCGCCCGACCTCGCGGAGTGAATCTGTCGCCCTCGCACGGTAGAACTGGTTGACGTGACGCGTTTCGACGAGCCGCTGGGGCGGGCCCTCGATCCTAAGACGGCCAAGCTGCTTGAGGGCGCGCTCGGCCTGTCCACGGTCGGTGACCTGCTGCGCCACTATCCGCGCCGCTACGCCGAGCGCGGCGAGCTGACCGAGATCGACTCGCTGGCGGTGGACGAGCACGTCACCGTCGTGGGCGAGGTGTCGCGCACGATGCGCAAGCCGATGCGCAACAAGTCCGGCACCTGGCTTGAGGTCGAGGTGGTCGACGCCCGGCAGAGCCGCATCTACCTGGCCTTCTTCGGCAAGGCGTCCCACGCGGTGGAGACGCGGTTGCAGCCCGGCAGGCGGGGCATGTTCGCCGGGAAGGTCGGCAGGTTCGGCAGCGCCACCCGGCCGCGCTGGCAGCTCGCCCACCCCGACTTCGAGCTGTTCGACGAGAGCGAGGGCGACGCGAGCGCGGCGGAGTTCGCCACCGCGCCGGTGCCGATCTACCCGGCGGGCAAGGACATCACCTCGTGGGTCATCCGCAGGGCGGTCGGCGTCGTGCTGGACACCCTCGGCCCGCTGCCCGACCCGCTGCCGGCCGCGCTGCGGGCCAGGGAGTCGCTGCCGGGGCTGGCCGACGCGCTGACCGCCATCCACCGTCCGCGCGACCTCGCCGACGTCAACCGCGCGCGGGGGCGGCTCAAGTTCGACGAGGCGTTCGTGCTCCAGGCGGTGCTGGTACGGCGGCGCATGGCCGCGGCGGCCTGGCCCGCCAAGGCCCGCCCGCGCAGCGACGACGGGCTGCTGGCCGCCTTCGACGAGCGCCTGCCGTTCGCGCTGACCGACGGCCAGAGCGAGGTCGGCGAGGAGATCGCGGCCGACCTCGCGAGCGCCCACCCGATGCACCGGCTGTTGCAGGGCGAGGTGGGCGCGGGCAAGACCGTGGTGGCGCTGCGCGCGATGCTCCAGGTGGTCGACGCGGGCGGCCAGGCGGTGCTGCTCGCGCCGACCGAGGTCCTCGCCCAGCAGCACCACCGGTCGATCCGCGCGATGCTCGGCGACCTCGCCTCGGGCGGCCTGCTCGGCGGCACCACGGTCGCGCTGCTCACCGGGTCGATGGGCGCGGCGGCCCGCCGTACGGCGCTGCTCGACGCCGCCTCCGGCGCGGCGGGCATCGTGGTGGGCACGCACGCGGTGCTGCAAGACCGGGTGCAGTTCGCCGATCTCGGCCTGGTCGTGGTCGACGAGCAGCACCGCTTCGGCGTCGAGCAGCGCGACGCGCTGCGCGAGAAGGCGGGCGACACCCGCCCGCACGTGCTGGTGATGACCGCGACGCCGATCCCGCGCACGGTGGCCATGACGGTGTTCGGCGACCTGGAGGTCTCCACGCTCAGCCAGCTACCGGCCGGGCGCGCGCCGATCGGCAGCCACGTGGTCCCGGCCGCGGAGAAGCCCCACTACCTGGAGCGCACCTGGGAGCGCATCCGCGAGGAGGTCGGGCTGGGCAGGCAGGTCTACATCGTCTGCCCCCGGATCGGCGAGCAGGAGGGCGACGAGGGCGACCTGGCGCCCGACAAGAACGGCCAGGCCGAGGAGCGGCGTCCGCCGCTCGCGGTCACCGAGGTGGCCCCCATGCTGGCCGGCGGCCCGCTCGCCGGGCTGCGGGTGGAGGTGCTGCACGGCCGCCTCGACCCCGAGGAGAAGGACGCGGTGATGCGGTCCTTCACCGACGGCGAGATCGACGTCCTGGTGGCCACGACGGTGATCGAGGTGGGCGTCGACGTCCCCAACGCCTCGGTCATGGTGATCATGGACGCCGACCGCTTCGGGGTCTCCCAGCTCCACCAGTTGCGCGGCCGGGTCGGCCGGGGCGGGCTGCCCGGCCTGTGCCTGCTGGTCACCGACTCACCGGCGGCCACCCCCGCGCGGGCCAGGCTCGACGCGGTGGCGGCCACGCTCGACGGCTTCAAGCTGTCCCAGGTCGACCTGGAGCAGCGGCGGGAGGGCGATGTGCTGGGCGTGGCCCAGTCGGGCCGCAAGTCCTCGCTGCGGCTGTTGCAACTGCTGCGCGACGAGCAGGTCATCGCCACGGCCCGTGACGAGGCCACGGAGCTGCTGACCGCCGATCCGGAGCTGGCCGGCCATCCCACGCTGCGCGCCGAGATCGACAGGCTGGTGGCCGACGAGCGCGCGGAGTTCCTGGAGAAGACCTGATCCGCGAAAGGCCGTGAAAGGCCGCGAGGACGCGGAGATGGGAGTGACCCAGGGCCCAGCCACGGGGACGGCCTCCCCCCGAATGCCGTCCCCGGCTGGGCCCACCCTCGGGTCAGGTGCCGAGGGCACCGGCGTGCGGAAGGGCTCACGATCACGCCGGTCGGCCTCCCCCTGGGTCACCTGAAGGCCGCAGCACTCATCATGCGGGCAGCCCGGTCCGATGGGAACGACCCTTGTTGATTCCTCGCCGCTCCTTGCGCTGTTCATTGCGCTGGCCTGGCCGGGTTTACGGCCGGTTCATCACGGTCGGGGCCTGGCGTGCAGCAACCCGCCGCCGGGGGCCTCGCTAGATTGGGGCCATGATGCGGGTCATCGCGGGGAGCGCCGGGGGCAGGCGGCTGACGGCGCCCGCCGGCAGGGGCACCCGGCCGACGAGCGACCGGGCCAGGGAGGGCATCTTCTCCTCGGTGGGGTCGATGCTGGGGCCGCTGACCGGCGCGCGGGTCCTCGACCTTTACGCGGGCTCCGGCGCGGTGGGCCTGGAGGCCCTGTCGCGAGGGGCCGCGCACGCCCTGCTGGTGGAGTCCGACGCGAAGGCGGCCAGGGTGATCAAGGCCAACATCGCCGCGCTCGGGCTGCCGGGAGCGGAGCTGGCGCTGGACAAGGCCGAGCGGCTCGCGGCGCGCGAGTGCGAGGGCGAGCCGTACGACTTCGTGTTCGCCGACCCGCCGTACGCGCTGGGCGGGGCGGAGCTGACCCTGGTGCTGGAACGCCTGGCGGACAACGGCTGGCTGGCCCCCGGGGCACTGGTCGCCGTGGAGCGCGAGACCCGCGGAGAAGACCTGCGCTGGCCCCCCGGCATCGCCAATGAGAGGGCCAGGCGATACGGGGAAGCGACGGTTTGGTACGGTCGCGCCGCCGGGAACCCGTAGATCTGGGGGGTGTGCCTTGCGCCGCGTCGTCTGTCCAGGATCCTTCGATCCTGTCACCAATGGTCACCTGGACATCATCGGACGGGCGTCTCGACTGTACGACGAGGTCGTGGTCGCCGTCCTGATCAACTTGGAGAAGAAGAGCCTGTTCACGGTGGAGGAGCGCATCGAGATGCTCCAGGCCGTGACCAAGGAGTACGGCAACGTCCGGGTGGACAAGTTCCACGGGCTGCTGGTCGACTACTGCAAGCAGCACGAGATCGCCGCGATCGTCAAGGGCCTGCGGGCGATCAGCGACTTCGACTACGAGCTGCAGATGGCCCAGCTCAACTACCGGATGTCCGGGGTCGAGACGCTGTTCATGTCCACCAACCCGGAGTTCTCCTTCCTGTCCTCCTCAAGGATCAAGGAGATCACCCGGTACGGTGGCGACGTCTCCGGTCTGGTCCCCGACCTGGTGCACCGGCTCCTGGTCGAGCGGCTCAGGGGCTGACCGGCGGCTGGTATTCTTTGTAATCGGCCTTGCACGACGGCGGTCATTCGCCATGCCTGATGAGAGCAGGATGTCTACCCGCAACCTCGACCCGCGAGCCCCTTGGGTGATCTCGACCCATGACCTGGGCCGGCGGCCGGGGTCGATGCGGAAGACGACCCGCACTCTTCCGGCACCGGCGGATCTGTCCGTCGACTTGATCGGTGTCCCCAAAGACGCCGATGTCGAGCTGGACATCCGGCTCGAAGCGGTTATGGAAGGCGTGCTCGTCACGGGCACGGCGAGCGTTCCCCTCAGCGGGGAGTGCGCACGGTGTCTGGACCCTCTGTCCTCGGAGATCGAGGTCGGGTTCCAGGAGCTGTTCTTCTACACCGCCGAAGACGCCGGCGAGGAGGACTCGCTCCTCGACGGCGACCTGCTCGACCTTGAGCCGACGTTCCGTGATGCGGTGGTCCTCGCGCTCCCGCTCAGCCCGGTCTGCCGAGAAGGCTGTCCGGGTCTGTGCACAGAGTGCGGGGTCAAGCTGGCCGAGGCCGGCTCTGGCCATCGGCACGAGCAAGTCGACGCCCGCTGGGCGGCGTTGCGGGACCTGGTGAAAGACGACAAGCAAGACACGCAAGACCGGTAAGACATGCAACTCAACGACGATCAGGAGGGCTGACGTGGCCGTCCCCAAGCGGAAGATGTCGCGGAGCAACACCCGCTCCCGCCGCGCCCAGTGGAAGGCCGCCGCGGTGGCGCTTGTCGACTGCCCGCAGTGCAGGCAGCGTAAGCGTCCCCACGTGGCGTGCCCGTCCTGCGGCA
This sequence comes from Spongiactinospora rosea, assembly GCF_003315795.1. GTDB lineage: Bacteria > Actinomycetota > Actinomycetes > Streptosporangiales > Streptosporangiaceae > Spongiactinospora > Spongiactinospora rosea. Next base: position 207,392 of record NZ_QMEY01000012.1, on the reverse strand, counting down.
CCTACAACCGCCGTCAGGTCATCGAGCCGTCGGCCTGATCGCCATGTGCTGACGTGTGTCGCCGACCGGTAGCCAAGTGGCCGCTGGTCGGCTTCGCCGTCGGCGCGAGCGGTGGCTGACTCGCCCGCGGCCGTGGTGGACGCCGGGGTCTGCCGGAGCCCTCCCGGCGCCCACCACGTTCTCGGGCATCCGCTTCCCTCACGCCACCGCGACCCGGAGTGACGAACGTCACGCCGGGTGTCATCGGTTCCGCGAGGAGGAGACGTGGGCACAGGCCCCAAGCCGGTGGCCGTCGAGGTCGCCAGAGACGAACTTGAGCGGATTCTGGCCGTCCGCCTGGACACCGGGGTGCTGGAGCGCGCGCTGACGCACCGCTCCTACGCCTACGAGAACGGCGGGCTGCCCACCAACGAGCGCCTGGAGTTCCTCGGCGACTCGGTGCTCGGGCTGGTCGTGACCGACACGCTCTACCGCAACCACCCCGATCTGCCCGAAGGGCAGCTCGCCAAGCTGCGCGCCGCCGTGGTCAACATGCGCGCGCTCGCCGACGTGGCCAGGGAGCTGAAGCTCGGCCGCTTCCTGCGGCTGGGCCGGGGCGAGGAGGGCACCGGCGGCCGGGACAAGTCCTCGATCCTGGCCGACACGCTGGAGGCGCTGATCGGCACGGTCTACGTGGACAAGGGGCTGGACGAGGCGTTCCGGGTGGTCCACCTGCTGTTCGACCCGCTGATCGCCCGCTCGGCCTCGCTCGGCGCCGGGCTGGACTGGAAGACCTCGCTGCAGGAGCTGACCGCCGCCGAAGCGCTCGGCGTCCCCGAGTACCAGGTGGAGGAGAGCGGTCCCGACCACGCCAAGTCCTTCACCGCCGTGGTCAGGGTGGGCGGCGTCGAGTACGGCTTCGGCGCGGGCCGCAGCAAGAAGGAGGCCGAGCAGCAGGCGGCCGAGGCGGCCTGGAACCGCATCCGGGCCCTGCGCGACCCGGAGCAGGCGGCGAGCTGATCGCGCGGGTCTCAGGGACAGGGGAGGGGCGCGAGCATGCCTGAACTACCCGAGGTGGAGGTCGTACGGCGGGGCCTGGACCAGTGGGTGTCCGGCCGTACGATCGCCAAGGCGGAGGTCCTGCACCCGCGGGCGATCCGCCGCCACCTGCCGGGCGCGGCGGAGTTCGCGGCCCGCCTGGAGGGCCGCGAGGTGCGTGCCGCGGAGCGGCGCGGAAAGTACCTCTGGCTGCCGCTCGGCGACGGGCGCGACGCGCTCATGGCGCACCTGGGGATGAGCGGCCAGCTCCTGGTCACCGACTCGGCCTCGCCGGTGGAAAAGCACCTGCGGGTGCGCCTGTCGTTCACCGACGGTGGTCCTGAGCTGCGGTTCGTCGATCAGCGCACGTTCGGGCACCTGCTGGTCACCGAGATGGTCGACCTGGCCCGCCCGGTCCCCGCGCCGATCGTGCACATCGCCCCCGACCCGCTGGAGGAGTCCTTCGACGACGAGGACTTCACCCGGCGGCTGCGCGCCAGGCACACCGAGGTCAAGCGCGCGCTGCTGGACCAGTCGCTGATCAGCGGCGTCGGCAACATCTACGCCGACGAGGCGCTGTGGCGGGCCGGCCTGCACTGGGCGCGCCCGACAGAGCGGCTGACCCGTCCGAAAATCGGCGAACTGCTACGCGGCGTGCGCGAGGTCATGGCCGACGCCCTCGACCAGGGCGGCACGTCCTTCGACAGCCTGTACGTCAACGTCAACGGGGAGAGCGGATACTTCGACAGGTCGCTCGCGGTTTACGGCAGACGTGACCTGCCCTGCGGCCGATGCGGGACACCGGTGGTCAGGGAGCCCTTTATGAATCGGTCTTCTTATAGTTGCCCTCGCTGTCAAGTACGGCCCCGGGGGCGGTCATGAGTGACGCAGCGCGACTGACCGCCTGGGTCAGGGGGCAGGTGCAGGGGGTCGGCTTCCGCTGGTGGACCCGCGCGCGGGCCCTGGAACTCGGGCTCAGCGGCCATGCGCGCAACATGCCGGACGGCCGCGTCGAAGTGGTCGCCGAGGGTGATCGGGAAGCCTGTGTCAAGCTGCTCGCGGCGCTGCGGGGTTGCGACACGCCGGGCCGGGTCGATGGAGTGGTTGAGCGGTGGAGCGAGGTTCGAGGTGGTTTGACGGGCTTTGAGGAGAGATAGCGACTTCCGCTATACCCCCCAAATGCGGTACATTTATACCTTGGGAGTGCCCACTGGGGCATGAGGCAGAGCGTTCAACTTGACCGCTCATCGCACCGGTGCGACTCTTGATAAGAACCACGCGCACCCCTCCCGCGGCATGAAGTGCGCGAACCAGTCTGGTCACTCAGCGTGGAGGACCCTTTACCATGGCGAAGGCTCTACTCGGCCACGTCGGTGGTCCTGATCCTCGAATGGTCTCGGAAGTGCGCCGTCTCCAGCAGCGCATCCGCGACCTGGAGGCAGAGCTCATCCGGCTCCAGGCACAGAACGACGCCCTCTCGGCGCAGTCCCGAGAGGAGACGTTCTCGCGCCTGCAGGATCGCGAACCGGCCCTCACCTGAGAGGGCCGGGTCATCACGAGAATCCGCACAGGGACGCCTCGGGGAGGCGTCCCTCGTCATTTCCGGCCCCTGAGGCAGGAGGGCGGTAGGCTTTCCCGCTAGCCGTCGCCTGTCAAGGGAGGGATGACCGGATCCGTGTATCTGAAGACCCTCACCCTGCGCGGTTTCAAATCCTTCGCCTCTGCCACCGCCCTGCGGTTCGAGCCCGGCATCACCTGCGTGGTGGGCCCCAACGGCTCCGGCAAGTCCAATGTGGTCGACGCGCTGGCCTGGGTGATGGGCGAGCACAGCGCCAAGTCGCTGCGCGGTGGCAAGATGGAAGACGTCATCTTCGCCGGCACCTCCTCGCGCGCCCCCCTCGGCCGCGCCGAGGTCACGCTGACCATCGACAACACCGACGGCGCGCTGCCGATCGACTACACCGAGGTCACCATCAGCCGGCTGATGTTCAGGTCCGGCCAGAGCGAGTACGCCATCAACGGCGACACCTGCCGCCTCCTCGACATCCAGGAGCTGCTGTCCGACTCCGGCATCGGCCGCGAGATGCACGTCATCGTCGGGCAGGGGCAGCTCGACGCCGTGCTGCACGCCGGTCCTGAGGACCGCCGGGCCTTCATCGAAGAGGCCGCGGGCGTGCTCAAGCACCGCAAGCGCAAGGAGAAGGCGCTGCGCAAGCTGGACGCGATGCAGGCCAACCTGACCCGCGTCCAGGACCTCGCCACCGAGCTGCGCCGCCAGCTCAAGCCGCTCGGCCGCCAGGCGGAGATCGCCAGGAAGGCCGCGGTCATCCAGGCCGACCTGCGCGACGCCCGGTTGCGGCTGCTCGCCGACGACGTGCTGACGCTCCGCGAGATCCTGCGCAGGGAGGCGGCCGACGAGGCCGCGGTACAGACCAGGCGCGCCCAGGTGGAGACCGAGCTGGCCCAGGGCCAGCTCCAGGAGAGCGAGCTGGAGGCCGCGGAGCAGTCCGCGCAGCCGCGGCTGCGGGCCGCCCAGGAGACCTTCTTCGCGCTGTCCTCGCTGAAGGACCGGCTGCGCGGCCTTTCCGGACTGGCCGCCGAGCGGCACAGGAACGCCGCCGACGCCGCCGCGATCGACCGCAGGGGCCGCGACCCGGAGGACTACGAGCGGGAGGCCGCCGAGGTCCGCGCCCAGGAGCTGGAGCTGGGCGAGGAGCTGGAGACCGCCCAGGCGGCCCTTGAGGCCGCGGTGTCGCGCCGCCAGGCGGCGGAGGGCGCGCTGGCCACCGAGGAGCGCAGGCTGGCCATGGCGGCCCGCGCGGCGGCCGACCGGCGTGAGGCGCTGGCCAGGCTGCGCGGGCAGGTCGGCGCGGTGCGCAGCAGGGTCGCGGCGGCGCACGACGAGATCGGACGGCTGACCCAAGGGCTCGCCGAGGCCGAGGAACGCGCCGCGCTCGCCCAGGCCGGCCACGACACGGAGCAGAGCGCCCGGCCCGCCGCCGACCCCCGGCTCGCCGAGGAGATCGAGATCGCCGTCGCCGGGGTGGAGGCCGCCAGGGAGGCGGTCGAGGCCGCCCAGGAGGGCGTGACGGCGGCCAGGCGCGGGCTGGAGGGTCCGCGCGGGGCACTGGCCGAGGCCCGGTCGGCGGTCGCCGCCGCGCGTGGCACCGACCAGGAGGCGCAGCGCGCCATCGCCGCGCTCCAGGCCCGCCGCGACGCCCTTGAGCTGGGTATTTCCCAGGCGGCCGACGGCGCGGGCGCGTTGCTGTCCGCCGGTCTGCCCGGCGTGCTCGGCCCGCTGGCCGCGGTCATGACCGTACGGCAGGGCGCGGAGGCCGCCATCGCCGCGGCGCTCGGCCCGGCCGCCGACGCGGTGGCCCTGGCCTCCCTGACGGAGGCGATCGACGCCCTCGCGTACCTGCGATCCGGTGACGAAGGCCGGTCCACGCTGGTCATCGCGGCCCCGGCGGCCGACGGGCGACGTCCCGGGGTGGCGGGGGAGTGGGCGCTGGACCTGGTCAGCGCGCCTGACACGCTGCACGGGGCGCTGTCGGGCCTGCTCGGCGACGTGGTCGTGGTAGCGGACCTCCCGGCCGCTCAGGCGCTCGTACAGGCCCATCCAGGGCTGCGCGCGGTGACCCGTGACGGTGACCTGGTCGGCGCGCACCTGGCGGCGGGCGGATCGGCGCAGGGCAACTCGGCGCTCCAGGTGCGCGCGGTGCTGGACGAGGCGGTCGCCGACCTCGCGCGGGCGGTCGCGACCGCCGAGACCACCGCGGACGACCTCGCGGCGGCGGTCGCCGCCGAGCGGGAGGCGCAGGGCGCGGTCGAGGCCGCCGAGGGCCGTGTGGCCGAGGCCCAGGCGGGCGTGACCGGCGCGCAGGGCGGGCTGAGCGCCGCCCAGGCGGCGCTGGACGCGGTACGCGCCAGGCAGCGCGAGTCCGACCGGCTGGCCGCCGCGGCGGCCAGCAAGCTGGCCCAGCTCGCCGCCGCGGCCGAGGCCGCGCGGGCGGAGTGCGCCCGCCTGGCGGGCGGCGTACGCGCCGCCGAGGAGGCCCGCGACCGCGAGGCGGCGGGCCTGGCCGAGCTTGCGGAACGGCTGGCCGAGGCCGAGGCGGGGGAGGAGCTTGAGGCCGAGCCCACCACCGAGATCCGCGACGAGCTGGCCGCGACCTGCGAGGTCGCCAGGCAGGCCGAGATGGAGACCCGCCTGACCGTGCGCACGGCCGAGGAACGCGTCTCCGGGATCGCGGGCCGCGCCGACGCACTGCTGAACGCCGCCGAACGCGAGCGCGCCGAACGCGCCTCCGCCGCCGCCGAACGCGCCCGCCGCAGACGTCAGGCAGCGGTGGCGCAATCCGTGGTGGAGGGCGCGGAACGGGCGCTGGCGGCGCTGGAGTCGTCCATCGCGCTGGCGGCGGCCGAGCGCGACGAGGCCGAGCTGGCCAGGGGCCAGATCGACGCCGAGCTGAAGGCGGTCCGCGTCCGCGTCAGGGAACTGGGCGGCGAACTGGACAAACTGGTCAACCGCGCGCACGGTAGCGAGGTCGCCCGCACCGAGCAGCGGCTGCGGCTGGAGCGGATGCAGGAACGCTCGATGGAGGAGTTCGGCGTGGAGCCGGACTCGCTGGTCGCGGAGTACGGCCCTGACGTACCGGTGCCCGCCGACCCCGAACCGGTCCCGTACGTGCGCGAGGAGCAAGAGAAGCGGGCCAAGGTCGCCGAACGCCAGATGGCCCAGCTCGGGAAGGTCAACCCGCTGGCCCTGGAGGAGTTCGCCGCCTTGGAGGAGCGCCACGCGTTCCTGACCTCGCAGCTCGAAGACCTCAAGAAGACCAGGCGCGACCTCATGCTCGTGGTCAAAGAAGTGGACGAACGGGTCGAACAGGTCTTCGCCGCCGCCTATGAGGACGTCGCCCGGGAGTTCGAGACGATCTTCTCCAGGGTCTTCCCGGGGGGTGAGGGGCGGCTGCTGCTCACCGACCCCGGCGACATGCTCACCACGGGCGTCGAGGTCGAGGCCCGGCCCCCGGGCAAGAAGGTCAAGCGCCTGTCCCTGCTCTCGGGCGGCGAACGCTCCCTCACGGCCGTGGCCTTCCTGATCTCCATCTTCAAGGCGAGGCCGTCGCCGTTCTACGTGATGGACGAGGTCGAGGCGGCCCTGGACGACACGAACACACAGCGCCTGCTGACGCTGTTCGAAGAATTGCGACAAAGTTCACAACTCATCGTCATCACCCACCAAAAGCGGACGATGGAGATCGCCGACGCCCTCTACGGCGTCTCCATGCGCGGCGACGGAGTGACCCAGGTCGTCAGCCAACGCCTACGCGAACGTGTTTGATCGCCCTCGCCCCACGAGGGCAAGGTATTGCGCGAGCGAAGCGAGCGCATAAACACAGCGAGCGCCATGTGCACTTCCAAGTGACGCACCTGCCGCCACCACGCACGGCCCGGGCGCGGTCGTGTCCGCAGCGACGAGCGATGGAGTGAGGGACGAACGACTGAGCGAGGAGCGGAGGGCGCGACCTTGAGGGCGCCCGGGCCCCGCGCGAGCGGAGCGAGCGCCATCAACACAACAAACATGGAAAACTGGCGGCGTGGACGGTTACCTCGGCATCATCGTGATCGTGGTCGTCGTCGCCCTATTGGCGGCCGGCGGTCTCTTCCTGCTGTTCCGGCCCGGGGGCAAGGGTGTTCCCCCGGCCCCTCCCAAGCCTCCGGTGGAGGAGAAGCGGGAGGAGGCGGCCAGGCCGCCCGCCCGGGAGGAGGGGGAAGGGGCCACCACCACGGTGCCGCCGCCCGCGCCGCCCGTCGTGGTGCCGCCGCCGGTCAAGCCCGAGGTGGAGGTGCCGCCGCCGTCCGCCGGGCGGATGGTGCGGCTGCGCGCCCGCCTCGCCCGCTCCCAGAACGCGCTCGGCAAGGGCCTGCTGGAGCTGCTGTCCCGGGACCGGCTCGACGACGACGCGTGGGACGAGATCGAGGACACCCTGATCACCGCCGACGTCGGCGTGAGCCCGTCGCGGGCGATGGTCGAGGAGCTGCGCACCAAGGTCAAGGTGCTCGGCACCCGTACCCACGAGGAGGCCAGGGGCCTGCTGCGGGAGCAGTTGCTGGCCCAGGTCGGCCCCGACATGGACCGCACTCTGCACACCGCGCCGCACGGTGAGCGCCCCGCCGTCGTCCTCGTGGTCGGCGTGAACGGCACCGGCAAGACCACCACCACCGGCAAGCTGGCCCGCGCGCTGATCGGCGACGGCAAGAAGGTCGTGCTCGGCGCGGCCGACACCTTCCGCGCCGCCGCCGCCGACCAGTTGCAGACCTGGGGCGAGCGGGTCGGCGCGGAAGTGGTGCGCGGCCCCGAGGGCGGCGACCCCGCGTCCGTCGCCTTCGACGCGACCGACAAGGGCATCACCGACAAGGCCGACGTCGTGATCGTCGACACCGCCGGCCGCCTGCACACCAAGACCGGCCTGATGGACGAGCTGGGCAAGGTCAAGCGGGTCATCGAGAAGAAGGCCACGGTCGATGAGGTCCTGCTGGTGCTGGACGCCACCACCGGCCAGAACGGCATGCGCCAGGCCCAGGTGTTCGCCGAGGCCGTGGCGGTCACCGGCATCGCGCTGACCAAGCTGGACGGCACCGCCAAGGGCGGCATCGTCATCTCCGTGCAGCGTGAGCTGGGCGTGCCGGTCAAGCTGGTCGGTCTCGGCGAGGGGGCCGACGACCTGGCGCCGTTCGACCCCGAGGTCTTCGTGGACGCCCTACTGGGCGACTGACGGCGCGCCGTGCCTGGTGCCGATCGGCACCACCAGCGGCGTACCGGCCACCGGGTCGGCGATGACCTTGGCGTCCAGCTCGAAGACCCGCAGCAGCATCTGTTCGGTGAGCACGTCGTGCGGCACGCCCGCGGCGACGATCCGGCCGTCGCGCATCGCGACCAGCCGGTCGGCGTAGCGGGCGGCCAGGTTGAGGTCGTGCAGCACCATGACGATGGTCCGCCGGGCGTCGCTGTGCAGGCGGCGGACCAGTTCGAGCACCTCGACCTGGTGGGCGAGGTCGAGGAACGTGGTCGGCTCGTCCAGGAGCAGCAGGTCGGTGCCCTGGGCCAGGGCCATGGAGATCCAGGCGCGCTGCCGCTGGCCGCCGGACAGCTCGTCCAGCGGGCGTTCGGCGAGGTCCAGCAGGCCGGTCATGGACAGCGCCTCCTGGATGGCGGCCTCGTCGTCGGACGACCACTGGCGGTACCAGCTCTGGTGCGGATGGCGTCCCCTGGCCACGAGGTCGGCGACGGTCAGCCCCTCGGGCGCGGTCGGGGCCTGCGGGAGCACCCCCAGGACCTTGGCGACCTCCTTGCTGGGGATCTTGTCGATCCGCTTGCCGTCCAGCAGTACCTCGCCGCCGGTCGGCCGCAGCAGCCGGCCGAGGGCGCGCAGCAGGGTGGACTTGCCGCAGCCGTTCGGTCCGATGATCGCGGTGATGGTGCCGGGCTCGACGCCGAGGTCGAGCCCGTCCACGACGATCCGCTCGCCGTACCCGAGGCGCACGCCCACGGCCTGAAGTCTCATGTGCGGGCCTCCCGGCGTGCGCGGATGAGCAGGTAGACGAGGTACGGCGCGCCGAGGACCGCGGTGACGACGCCGACGGGGAGCTCGATGGGCGCGAAGATGGTCCTGGCCACGAGGTCGGCGCCCGTGGTCAGCACACCGCCCACGACGGCGGAGACCACCAGCGGCGGATGGGCCACTCCGGCGAGGCGCAGCGCGATCTGCGGGGCCGGGAGCGCGACGAACGAGATCGGTCCCGCGGAGGCCGTGGCGACGGCGGCGAGCAGCACCGCGACGAGGATCATCAGGCTTCTGGCCAGGTTGGTCCGTACGCCGAGACCGGTGACGGTGTCGTCGCCGAACCGCAGCGCGGCCAGTGACCGCCCGCCGAACAGCGCGGCGGGCAGCAGTACGGCCAGCGCCAGCCCCACCGGCGCGACGTGCTCCCAGCCGCGTCCGTGCAGCGAGCCGCTGATCCAGGTCATGGCCCGGGTGCTGTCGTTGACGTCGCCGATGGTCAACAGCCAGTACTTCACGTTGGTGAACACGGCCGACACGCCGATGCCGACCAGTACCAGCCGGTAGCCGTCCAGTCCGCCGCGCCAGGCCAGCAGGTAGACGGCGAGCCCGCCGAGCAGGCCGCCGGCCAGGGCCACGACGGGGACGCCCACGCCGGCCAGCGCGCCGCTCACCCCGCCGTACATCGAGCCGGTGGACACCATGACGGCGACCACGGTGACGCTCGCGCCGGTGGTGACGCCCAGGATGTCGGGGCTGGCCAGCGGGTTGCGGGCGATGGCCTGGGTGATCGCGCCCGCCATGCCGAGGGCCATGCCGACCAGTGCGCCGGTCAGGGCGCGGGGCAGCCGCAGCTCCATGATCACGAGGTTGGCGGGGCCGTCCCCGGTCATCCCGCCGACGACTTCGGCGAGGCTCATCTCCAGGTCGCCCATGCGCATGTTCAGGGCCATGAGCAGGGCCAGGGCGGCGAGTCCGATGACGGTGACGAGTACGGCCCGTGGGCGCAGCCGCCAGGAGGCGCCGCCCAGCCGTACGGCCCGCACCAGCGTGGTCACAGCCGCACCGGCTTCCTGCGCCGGACCAGCGCGACGAAGAACGGTGCGCCGGCGAGCGCCAGCACCACGCCGACCTCCAGCTCGCCCGGCCAGGCCAGCACGCGCCCGAGCACGTCGCCCGCCAGCATCAGGGCCGCGCCGATCAGCCCGGCGTAGGGCAGCAGCCAGCGGTGGTCGGGGCCGGACAGCGGCCTGGCCAGGTGCGGGACCATGAGCCCGATGAACGCGACCGCCCCGCAGGCGGCCACCGCCGCCCCGGTCAGCAGCGTGATGGCGACGATGCCGACGGCGCGGGTGCGGGTGACGTTCTGGCCGAGGCCGCGGGCGACGTCCTCGCCGAGGGACAGCGCGTTCAGGCCGGGCGCGTTGGCCAGGGCGAGGATCAGCCCGGCCGCGACGAACGGCAGCACCTGCCAGACGATCGGGGAGCCCCGCCCGGCGATGGACCCGGCCTGCCAGAACCGGAAGGTGTCCATGGCCCGCTCGTCCAGCAGCACGATCGCCGAGGTGAGCGCGTAGAGGAAGGCGCTGACGGCGGCCCCGGCCAGGGCCAGCGTGACCGGCGTGGGGCCGCCGCGCCCGCCGGCCATGCCGAGCGCGAACACCCCGACGCTGGCGATGAGCGCCCCGGCCAGCCCGAACCAGATGTAGACGTACAGGCTGGACACGCCGAACACCATGATGGCCGCCACCATGGCGAACGCCGCGCCCTGGGTGACGCCGAGCAGGCCCGGGTCGGCGAGCGGGTTGCGGGTGTGGCCCTGCATCAGCGCGCCCGCGACGCCCAGCGCGATCCCGGCGATGACGCCGAGCGCGGTCCGTGGCACCCGCAGGGTGCGGATGACGATGTCGTTCTCCGTGCCGGTGGGGGCGGTGAGCGCCTGCCAGGTGTCGCCCAGTGGCACGGACTTGGCCCCGATGGTGACGCTGAGCAGCACGGCGGCGGCCAGCGCGGCGAGCAGCGCGCCGAGGACGAGCGTGCGGCGCCGCTGGATGGCGTGGAGCGGGGCGGACGGGCGCGCGCGGTACGGCGGCGCGGTGGTGCTCACCCGTGCTCCTCTCCGTACTGTGACCCCATGGAGTATGCCAGGTAAGGGAAAGCTAATCTCAATGAGGTTAGCCTTACCTTGGTTTTAAGTTCTACGGAGGAAACAGCCGATGAGAGTGTCGCGCGCCCTGCTCGCGTGCCTGGCCGGAGCGGTGCTCAGCGCCGGCCTGTCGGCATGCGGATCGAGCACCCCGCAGGCGGCGCAGCCGGCGTCCACCACCACGGAGTCCCCGGCGTCCCCGGTGTCCCCGGCGGCCTCCTACCCGCGCACGGTCAAGCACGCGATGGGCGAGACGACCATTCCGGCCCAGCCGAAACGAGTGGTGGCGCTGGACCAGAGCTTCGTCGATGCCGTGCTGAGCCTGGAGACCGAGGTCGTCGGGTTCACGACCTACCGGGCCATCGACGAGAAGCTGCCCGACTACCTCGGCGGCGCGCTGCAGAAGTACGGCACGGCGGCCAAGGCGGTGGGCACCCTGGAGGCCCCGAGCCTGGAGCAGGTCATCGCGCTCAAGCCGGACCTGATCGTCTCGGCCAAGGTCCGCCACGAGGCGCTGTACGACAAGCTGTCCAAGATCGCGCCCACGGTGTTCAGCGAGACCACCGGGGCCATCTGGAAGGACAACCTGCGCCTGATGGGCCAGGCCCTCGGCAAGGAGGACCTGGCCGACACCAAGATCAAGCAGTACGAGGACCGGGCCGCCGCGATCGGCAAGGCGATCGGTGAGAAGAACGACGGGAAGCTCCCGACGGTCTCCGTCGTGCGGTTCGCCGGGGAGCCGACCGTGCGCCTGTACGTGGAGAAGTCCTACTCCGGCGTGGTGCTGAAGGACGTTGGCTTCCCGCGTCCCGCCGACCAGCCCACCAGCGACGAGATCGCGGTGAACATCAGCCAGGAGAACATCGCCCAGCTCGACGCCGACCACATCTTCGTGGCGGTCTACCCCGACCCGGCCGTCGACGAGATCAAGCAGAAGTTCGAGGGTAACCCGCTGTGGGGCCGGCTCAAGGGGGAGAAGCACGAGGTCCCGGACCTGACCTGGATGAGCGCGGTGGGCCTGCTCGGCGCCGACGCCATGCTGGACGACCTGGCCACCACCTTCAAGGTGGACCCGGCCACTACCGGCTGAAGAACTCCCGCAGATCGGCGAGATGGGGGCCGATGTCGATGCCGCGCTCGGCGAGCCAGGCGTCGTTGTCGTAAGAGGCGCGGTACCGCTCGCCTCCGTCACAGATCAGCGTCACCACGCTGCCCCGCTCGCCGGTCTGCCGCATCTCGGTGAGGATCCGCACGGCCGCCGCCACGTTGGTGCCGGTGGAGCCGCCGACGTTCAGGCCGGTCACCTCGCGTACCCAGCGCATCGCCGCGATGGACAGCGCGTCCGGCACCTGGATCATGCGGTCGATCACCGAGGGCTGGAACGACGGCTCCACCCGCGGGCGGCCGATGCCCTCGATGCGCGAGCCCGGCGCGGTCGCCGCGTAGTCACCGCCGGTCCAGGCCGGGTAGAAGGCCGAGCCCTCGGGATCCACCACGGCGAGGCGGGTGGCGTGGCGGCGGTAGCGGATGTAGCGGCCGATGGTGGCGGACGTGCCGCCGGTACCCGCGCCGACCACGATCCAGTCGGGCTCGGGATAGCGCTCAAGTTCCATCTGCTGGAAGATGGACTCGGCGATGTTGTTGTTGCCCCGCCAGTCGGTGGCCCGCTCGGCGTAGGTGAACTGGTCCATGAAGTGCCCGCCGGACTCGGCGGCCAGCCGGTGCGACTCCTCGTAGATCGCCGACGGATCCTCGACCAGATGGCATTTGCCGCCATAGAACTCGATCAGGGCGATCTTCTCCGGCGACGTCGACTCCGGCATGACCGCGACGAAGGACAGGCCGAGCAGGCGCGCGAAGTACGCCTCGCTGACGGCGGTCGAGCCGCTGGACGCCTCCACGATGGTCGTTTCCGGACCGATCCAGCCGTTGGCCAGGCCGTACAGGAAAAGCGAGCGGGCAAGCCGGTGTTTGAGTGAACCCGTTGGGTGCACCGACTCGTCTTTCAGGTAGAGGTTTACGTCCCAGCGCGCGGGCAGCGGAAAGACGTGGAGGTGGGTATCACAACTTCTGTGAGCGTCGGCTTCGACCTGGCGGATGGCCTCGGCCACCCAGCGGCGGACCGCGGGGTCGTGACGATCGGCTTGGTGCATGACGACCACGGTAGCCATAGAGCATTCGGTGTGATGCCTGCCACACTTTGCACCGAATCGAGCGGACAGTGTTATCCTAATGAGACTTGCCCGGCCCTTGGTGTGAGTACGTCCGCCGCATGCCCGGGTAACGCTAGACCCCCTGAGCAGGAAAGACTCTTAACGAAACCATTACGGCCTGCCTGGGACCATGACGTAGCCGCCAAAGAAGCGGATGGGCGCGTCATGCCCACCGCCGTGTGGTTACGGGGGGAAGAGTACGAGGGGGATACGACATGATCTCTATGACCGAAGAGCAGCGCCAGGCGTGGTTCGAACGCGACGTCGTGCCCGTCACCGCGCAACTGTACGCATCCGCGATGCGCCTGACCCGCAACTCGGCCGACGCCGAGGACCTCGTGCAGGAGACCGTGGCCAAGGCCTACACCTCGTACCACCAGTTCCGCGAGGGCACCAACCTCAAGGCGTGGCTGCACCGCATCCTGACCAACAACTTCATCAACGACTACCGCAAGAAGCAGCGCTCGCCCAAGCTGTCGGCGACGGAGGACATCGAGGACTGGCAGCTCGCCGCGGCCGAGTCCCACATGTCGACGGGGCTCCGTTCCGCCGAGTCCGAGGCGCTCGACGCGCTGCCCGACAACGTCGTGATGAACGCCCTGCGGTCGCTCCCCGACGAGTTCCGGGAGGCCGTCTACCTGGCCGATGTCGAGGGATTCGCCTACAAGGAGATCGCCGAGCGGATGGGCACGCCCATCGGCACGGTGATGTCCCGCCTGCACCGCGGCCGGCGGCAGCTCCGCGGCATGCTGGAGGGCTACGCCCGCGAGGTCGGCGCGCTGCGCGTCCCGGTGGCCGTGTAGCCCGCCGCCTCACTCCTGCGGCCGGTGCGTCCGCTGGTAGTGCCGCCGGGCCTTCATGCGGTTGCCGCACGCGGCCATGGAGCACCAGCGCGCCCGGTTCGTCTTGCTGCGGTCGAGCAGGAACAACCGACACTCGTCGTTCGCGCACGGCCGTAGCCGCCCGGGGCGCGTCCGCCGCAGCGCGTCCCAGGTCAGCATGACCCTGACGCTCAGCGCCCGCTCGGGCGGTACCTCCAGGGACCACTCAAGGCCCTGTTCTGAAGTGCCCGGGCGGTAACCCACACCGCCGAGAAAGGGCTCCAGCGCGCCCACCGGCAGGTCCCCGCGGACCACCCCTTGCAGCGTGTCCCTGACCTGTCGGACGGCGTCGCGTTCCGCCGCCGACCCGTCACCTCCGCGTTGCCGCAGCCAGGCGCGCGCCTCGGCCGGATCGGCCAGGAGGTCCTGGTGGACCCCGTCGATGATCGGAGTGCTGTTGAGCACGTCCAGAAGCACGTCTTCGTCCGCCGGTGTCGTCGTCTCGAGCATTACCTAACCCCTATAGAGCACTTGACAGGTTAGAGTCGATGATGCTTGAGTCTAACCACTCAACCGATTCTAAGGGGTTAGCCATGGCGACCGTCCACCATCGTTACGCGACCGTGCAGGGCCGGCGGCTGTTCTACCGCGAGGCCGGACCGGCGGACGCGCCCGCGCTCGTCCTGCTGCACGGCTTCCCGACCAGCTCGTTCATGTTCCGCGAGCTCATCCCGGCCCTCGCCGACCGCTACCACGTCATCGCTCCCGACCACCTCGGGTTCGGGCTGTCCGACGCGCCGCCCGCCGAGGAGTTCGGCTACACCTTCGACGCCCTCGCCGACCTGACCGCGGGCCTGCTGGACCAGCTCGGGGTCTCCCGCTACGCCATCTACGTGCAGGACTACGGGGCCCCGGTCGGCTGGCGGCTCGCCCTGAACGACCCCGGCGCGATCACCGCGATCATCACCCAGAGCGGCAACGGCTACGAGGCCGGTTTCGTTCAGGACTTCTGGGGGTTCGTCTGGGACTTCCACCGCGAGCAGACCCCCGAGGCCGAGAAGGCCGTCCTCGCGGGGCTCACCCTGGACGCGATCAAGTGGCAGTACCTGCACGGCGTGCCCGATGAGACCCTGGTCAGCCCGGACACCTGGCACCATGACCACGCCCTGGTCTCCCGCCCCGGCAACGACCGCGTGCAACTGGCCCTGCTGCTGGACTACGCCACGAACCTGCCGCTCTACCCCCGCCTGCACGAATACCTCCGCGAGCACCGGCCGCCCGTGCTCGCCGTCTGGGGCCGGAACGACGAGATCTTCGGCCCGGAAGGCGCCCGCGCCTTCGCCGATGACGTCCCCGACGCCCGGATCCACCTCCTGGACGGCGGCCACTTCCTGCTGGAAAGCCACCTCGCCGACGTGGCCCGGCTGATCAGAGACTTCCTCTGACCCGGTCAGGGCAGGATCATGTGCAGACGGACCCGGAGGATCCCCGCGGTGTGGCGGGTCTCCACGAGGTCGCAGAGCTGGCGGCTGATCCACAGGCCGTAGCCGCGGGGCGACTCCGGGCGGGGCGGCAGGAATCCGGGGAGCGGCAGGTCCAGGCGTCCTCCGGGGTCGGCGATCTCGCAGATGAGCTCGCTGCCCGCGGTCCAGATGGCCACCGAGCCCGAACCGCCGCCGTGTTCCACGGTGTTGGCGGTGATCTCCGACACGCTGAGCACCAGTGAGCCGACGGTGTCCCGGTCCAGGCCCGCGCCCTCGCCCGCCGCCGCGACGACCTGCCGTACCCGGCTCAGGTCGCGCGGCGTGAAGGCGACGACGACGCGGGAGGGCGGGGGCTCGGGGAAGGGCAGCTCGTCGCCGCTGAGCAGGAAGTGCTGCGGCGGGACGTAGCCGCGGCTGAGGTCCAGGCCCTGGCCGTTCAGGGTCCAGGGGTGGGCGCGCATGGCGTCCTCCAGCACCTGCGGGGGCGTCGCCCGCTCGTCGTACAGGCACAGCGCCACGATCGGCGCGTCCGCGAAGGCCAGGTTGATGGCCGCCTCGTACCTGATCCACTCCCGGATGTCGCGTTCCTTGCGCCCGAGCCAGACCGGCTCGCCGACCAGCAGCGTCTGCCGTTTGGCCCACGGCTCGGCGTACTCGTGGTAGGCGGTCAGCGTGCGCGCCGGGTGGGTGTACCAGGTCGTCTTGAGCCGCCGGTCCACCCGGGCCGCGTCCTCGCCCAGCATCTCGGCGAGCAGGTCCAGCATCGGCTGACCGGTCACCACGAGGATGTCGTGGCCTTCCCGCAGCGCCTCGCCGACCAGCGGCAGGACGAGGCGCAGGTAGCTCTCATCGGAGCCGTACGGCGCAGCGATGTGCGCGAACGACCCCGATCCGAAAAGTGCCCGCTCGGGCTGCACGGTGATGAACGTAACAAGTGCCCGCCGATGCTGACAATGTTCGGCGGCCCGGGCTACCCGGTGGCGATCAGCGCGACCGCGGCGAGCGCCATGACCACCCCGCCCACCTGGAGCCCGCGCAGGCGCTCCCGCAGCACGAACCTGGCCAGCAGGATCGTGGTCGCCGGATACAGCGACACCAGGACGGCCACCAGGCTGAGCAGCCCGCGCTGGGCGGCCAGCAGGTAGAGCACGTTGGCGCTCATGTCGAGCACCCCGGCGAACGCGATGATGGGCAGCGCCCGCGGCCCCGGCCGCAGCGTGCGCCGGGTGACCAGGGCGAGCGCCACGACCAGCGTGATCGACACCGTTCTGGCCCCGGCCAGCGGCCACAGCCCGGCGTCGTGCGGGGCCTGGGCGACCAGGACGAAGAAGCCGCCGAACCCCGCGCCCGCGGCGAGCGCGGACAGCAGCGGCGCCGTCGCGGTGGCGGTTGCCGCGCCCTTCGGCCCACGGCTCACCAGCAGTACGGCGGCCAGCGCGAGCACCACCCCGGCCAGCGCGGTGAACGTGGGACGCTCCCCGGACACCAGCCCGAACAGCACCGGCACGGCGGCCGAGGTGGTCGCCGTGGTGGGCGCGACGACCGACATGGTGCCGGAGGCCAGGGCCCGGTAGAACAGCAGCAGCCCGGCCGTGCCCGACATGCCCGCGGCCACGCCCCACAGCAGCGCGTCCACGGAGGGCGAACCGGGCAGCGCGGGCAGCACCGCCGCCACGAGGGCCAGCCCCGAGAACTGCGACAGGACGACGACGGCCAGCAGGCGGGAACGCCTGGTCGCCAGCCCGCCGAAAAAGTCGGCGGTGCCGTACACCAGCGCGCACGCGGTGGCGAGGACGACTGCGGTCAAGGGGGGCTCCGGTTCACTGAGCTGGCCTACTAGTGCAACAAAGTACACCAGAGCAGTGCAATCAACTGCAAATCAGGTTCACTAGAATGCACTGCATGTCCAACGACAACGGGGCGCTCGCCGCGGCCATCGCGAACAACGTGCGGGCACAGCGCGCGCACCGCCGGATGACCCTGGACGAGCTGGCCGCCAGGTCCGGCGTGAGCCGGGGCATGCTGGTCCAGGTCGAGCAGGCCCGGACCAACCCCAGCGTGACCACGCTGGCCCGCATCGGCGACGCGCTCGGCGTCACCGTGGCCCGGCTCGTGGAGGTCGCCGACACCCCGGTGGTCCGGGTGGTCGGCAGCTCGGGGGTGGTCACGTTCCAGCACGGCGAGGGGTCGGCGCGGCTGCTGGTCGGTACCGACGCCCCGGCGATCCTGGAACTGTGGGACTGGCGGCTCGCCCCGGGGGAGCACCACGACGGCGACGCGCACCCTGCGGGCACCCGCGAGATGATCACCGTGATCGAGGGCGAGCTGACCCTGACCGTGCTCGGCCAGGACTACCACGTCGGCACGGACGAAGCCGCCCTGTTCAGCGCCGACCGCCCGCACCGCTACGCCAACCGCGGCGCCACCACCTGCCGTTTCATGATGGTCGTCACCGAGCCCGCCGAGCTTCCCGACCGTCGCTAGTGGGGCGTCTCACGCGTTCGATTACGATCGGGTAGCAACCGGGCCGGTAAGGCGAACTCGGGCCTCGATGGTGGGTACATCACTCTCTGTGCAAGACGCGGGAGTTGGCCGCTGGTGACTGAGGCCCAAGCGGCGATAGGAAAGCTCCGGGCCGAGCTGATCGGTCTGGGAGTCACCGACGCGTACGAGGTCTGCGATGACTCCACGCTCTCGGTGTGGATCGGACTCGTGGTGAGCTTCCGCGACGGAAGCTACCGCTGGCGGGAGGGGCCGGTCCGGCACCACCACTCCGGCAGCGATCCGGTCGGATGTGCCGTCCGGGTGGCGCGTCGTTACGCCGAACTGCAGGCCGATGTCCCACCATGGTGGGAGGACCTGGCCAGAATTCTGCGGGGGGAGTCGGCCCAGGACTATCCATGACACCCCGCCGGGCTTTCGGCCGCCCCCCACCGCCGGCCCACACCAACCAGCAAGGGCGGCCCCGGTGTTGTGGAGCAAAAAGATCATTGCGGCATTGGTGGTGGTGTCGATCGCCGGGTGTGGGGGTGGTGGGCAGAAGGCGGAGAAGGAAGAGCGGGCCGTGGGGCGGGTGGAAGAGGTGATTCCGCCGCATGAGCTGGCCGAGCGGCTGGCCGCCGTGCAGCCCGAGTGGCCCACCGCGTTCGGTGCGTTCCGGCCGCGGGCGCTCGACTGCGCCGCGCTCAAGTGCGTGGCGCTGACCTTCGACGACGGCCCTTACCGCTACACCGCCAAGCTGCTGGACATGCTCGCCGAGCATCAGGCCAAGGCCACCTTCTTCGTGGTCGGCCGGATGGTGGCCGCCAGTGGCGCGGCCGGGTTGCGGCGGATGGTGGCCGAGGGCCATGAGGTGGGCAATCACACCTGGGACCACGCGATGCTCACCGACCTGCGCAGACCCTTGATCGAGGCCGAGCTGCGCCGGACCCAGCAGATCGTGCGCAGCGCCACGGGCACCCGGATGCGGATCATGCGCCCGCCGTACGGCGCGACGAACCGCCTGGTGGCGCGGGTGGCCGAGGGCCACGGGCTCGCGCAGATCCTTTGGGACGTCGACACGGTCGACTGGCGGGACCGCCGCCCCGCCCTGATCACGCGCCGCGCCGTCGCCGCCCCGCCCGGGACGATCGTGCTGCTGCACGACATCCACCGCACCACGGTCGAGGCGGCCCCGCGCATCCTGTCCGAACTCGCCCGCGCCGGTTACACCTTCGTCACCGTCTCCGAACTCCTCGGCGACCACATGCCCGGCCCCGGCCGCCTCTACCCCGACCGCAGCGAACGCGAGCTGAGGAACGCGGCCGACCGCCCCGCGGCCGGCCGCCCCTAGGTCAGCCCCCGCGCTTGGCGCGGGCGGCCAGCCGCCCGCGGGTCGGCGCGTCGAGGATCACCTTGCGGATGCGCACGGTCTCCGGCGTGACCTCCACGCACTCGTCGTCGCGGATGAACTCCAGCGCCTGCTCCAGCGTGAGCACCCGGGGCGGGATCACCTTCTCGGTCTCCTCCGAGGTGGAGGCCCGCATGTTGGTGAGCTTCTTCTCCTTGGTGATGTTGACGTCCATGTCGTCGGCCCGGGAGTTCTCCCCGATGATCATGCCTTCGTAGACGTCGGTGCCGGGCCCGGCGAACAGCGAGCCGCGCTCCTGGAGGTTGAGCATCGCGAACGCGGTCACCGACCCGGCCCGGTCGGCCACCAGCGAGCCGGAACTACGGGTGCGCAGCTCGCCGAACCACGGCTCGTAGTCGTCGAAGACGTGGTGGACCAGGCCGGTGCCCCGGGTCTCGGTCAGGAACTCGGTACGGAAGCCGATCAGCCCCCGGGCGGGCACCAGGAACTCCATCCTGATCCACCCGGTGCCGTGGTTGGTCATCTGCTCCATCCGGCCCTTGCGGACCGCCAGCAGCTGGGTGACCGCCCCCAGGTACTCCTCCGGGCAGTCGACCGTCAGCCGCTCGACCGGCTCGTGCACCTTGCCGTCGATCACCCGGGTGACCACCTGCGGCTTGCCGACCGTCAGCTCGTAGCCCTCGCGGCGCATCTGCTCGACCAGGATGGCCAGCGCCAGCTCGCCACGCCCCTGGACCTCCCAGGTGTCGGGCCGCTCGGTGGGGATCACCCGCAGCGAGACGTTGCCGACCAGCTCGCGCTCCAGCCGGTCCTTCACCATGCGGGCGGTGACCTTGGCCCCCTTGACCCGGCCGACCAGCGGCGAGGTGTTGGTGCCGATGGTCATCGAGATGGCCGGCTCATCGACCGTGATCAGCGGCAGCGGACGCGGATCGTCGGGGTCGGCCAGCGTCTCGCCGATCATGATCTCGGGGATGCCGGCGATGGCGATGATGTCGCCGGGACCGGCCTCCTCGGCGGGCTTGCGCTCCAGCGCCTCGGTCATCAGCAGCTCGCTGATCTTGACCTTCTCCAGCGAGCCGTCGGTCCGGCACCAGGTGACCTGCTGGCCCTTCTTGATCGTGCCCTGGTGGACCCGGCACAGCGCGATCCGGCCCAGGTAGCTGGAGGCGTCGAGGTTGGTGACGTGGGCCTGGAGCGGGGCGGCGGGGTCGTAGACCGGCGCGGGGATGGTCTCCATGATCGTGGAGAACAGCGGCTCCAGGTCGGGCGAGTCGGGCATGCCGCCGTCGTCCGGGCGTGCCATGCCCGCCCGGCCCGCCTTGGCCGAGGCGTAGACGATCGGGAAGTCGATCTGCTCCTCGGTCGCGTCGAGGTCGAGGAACAGCTCGTACGTCTCGTCCACGACCTCGGCGATCCGGGCGTCGGGACGGTCGACCTTGTTGACGCACAGGATGACCGGCAGTTTGGCGGCCAGCGCCTTGCGCAGCACGAACCTGGTCTGCGGCAGCGGCCCCTCGGACGCGTCGACCAGCAGCACCACGCCGTCGACCATGGAAAGGCCGCGCTCGACCTCGCCGCCGAAGTCGGCGTGGCCGGGCGTGTCGATGATGTTAATGGTCACGTCACCGTGTCGTACCGCGGTGTTCTTGGCGAGAATGGTGATGCCCTTCTCGCGTTCGAGGTCGCCGGAGTCCATGACCCGGTCTTCGACGTCCTGGTTGGCCCGGAACGCTCCGGACTGCCAGAGCATGGCGTCCACCAGCGTGGTCTTGCCGTGGTCGACATGCGCGATGATCGCTATGTTCCGCAGGTCGTCGCGGCTCTGCATAGGCATGATGGAGTCTCGCTCTGTGATCGGGAATCGGCCGCGGACCCTTGCGGCAGCACTATTTTAGTTGATCCTGACGCCCTCTTCGGTGTGTCCTCCGACACCCGGTCCACCTGCGCCGACGCGGGCCTTCCTACACTCGACCCCATGCCGCTCGCCCCGCACTTCCACGCGATGCTCCGCACCAAGGACGGCGTGCGGATCGACGCCGCGCACACACCGCCCCGCGACACCGCCGAACGGCGGGCCGACCTGGGCGTCGTACTGGCGCACGGCTTCACCGGAGGCTGGCGGAACGGCACCGCGCGGCGCATCGCGCACGTGTTCAGCGGCTTCGGCGGGGTGGTGTGCTTCGACTTCCGCGGGCACGGCAGGTCCGGCGGCACGTCCACGGTGGGCGACCTGGAGGTGCTCGATCTCGACTCCGCCGTCCGGCACGCCAGGAGCATCGGCTACCGGCGGATCGCCGTGGTCGGGTTCTCGATGGGCGCGGCGGTCGCCGTACGCCACGCGGGCCTGCACGGCGGTGTGGACGCCGTGGTCGCGGTGAGCGGCCCCGCCCGCTGGTACTACCGGGGCACCCGGCCGATGCGGCAGGTCCACTGGGCGATCGAGCGGCCGTTCGGCCGGCTCATCGCCCGCGTCGCCAAGCGGACCAGGATCGCCCGCGGCCCGTGGGACCCGATCCCGCTGTCCCCGCACGAGGCCGCCCCGCTGATCAGCCCCACGCCGCTGCTGGTCGTCCACGGCGACCGGGACGCGTTCTTCCCGATCGAGCACGCCCACCAGCTCTACGGGGCCGCCCGCGAGCCGAAGGAGCTGTGGATCGAGCCCGGCTACGGCCATGCGGAGACCGCGGCCACCCCAGGGCTCATCCGGCGCATCGGCGGATGGATCCGGACGACTCTTACCGAGGCTTGAACAACCCGGACGGTTCACCCCACTTCCCTGCGGCAATCCTCACAGGGTTCACCGGGGGAGTGCCGATGCGGAGCATCTACGTTGCGGGGGTCGGTCCAAAGGCCGGGCGCGACCTCGTCGAGCTCGGGCTGATGGAACTGCTGTCGCACCGTGTGGAGCGGATCGCCGTGTGCCGGCCGATCGCCTGCGCGGGCGACGGCGACGATCATGGCGTGGAACTGCTCCGCAGCCGCTACCTGGTCGCCGGCTACGCCCGTGGGATGACGCGGGAGGAGGCCACGGAGATCCCGGAGGAGAAGCTGGTCGCCCGGCTCGCCGACGGCGTGCGCACGGCCGGTGAGGGCTGTGCCGCCCTGCTGGTGCTGGGCTGCGGGGAGCGGGCCGTACCGGGCCGTCCCGACCTGGACGCCGAGCTGGCGGCCGAACTGGACGCGCCGGTGGTCGCGGTCGTGGCGGCGGGCGGCATGCGCGCTGAGAAGGTCGCCGCGGCGCTGCGGGACGCGCACGCGTCCTTCGCCAGGCACGGCTGCCAGGTGCTCGCGATGATCGCCAACCGGGTCACCTACGCCGGGTCCATCCCGGCCGACCTGCCGGTGCCCTGGTACGTGATCCCCGAGCACCCGCGCCTGGCCGCCCCCACCGTGGGCCAGGCCGCCGAGGCCACCCGCGCCACGCTGGTGCAGGGCAACGCCGAGGGCCTGCTGCGCGACGTCCTCGGCTACGTGTTCGGCGGCGCGAGCCTGCCGATCTTCCTGAACGACCTGCGCGAGGGCGCGCTGGTGGTCTCCCCGGGCGACCGGGCCGACGTACTGCTCGGCGCGCTGGCCGCCGGGGCGGCCGGGACCGCGCGGCCCGCCGGGGTGGTCCTCACGCTCGGTGAGAAGCCGCCGCCCAACGTGCGCGGCCTGACCGCGCGGCTGGCCCCCGAGATCCCGGTGCTGTCCGCGCCCCCCGACAGCTTCACCGCCGCCGCGATGCTGTCCGGCCTGCGCGGCCGGATCACCCCGGACAACCCGCGCAAGGTCGAGACCGCGCTCGGGCATTTCACCGCGCACGTGGACACCTCCGCCCTCGCCGCCCGGATGGACCTCGTCCCCGACGGCGGGGTCACCCCGCAGATGTTCACCCACCGGCTCACCGTGCGGGCCGCCGCCGTGCGCAGGCACATCGTGCTGCCGGAGGGGTCCGACGAGCGCGTACTGGCCGCCGCCGACACGATCGTGCGGCGCGGCATCGCCGAGGTGACCCTGCTGGGCCAGAAGGAGGAGGTCCGGCGGCGGGCCCGGGTGCTGGGCCTGGACCTGCACGCCGTACGCGTCATCGACCCGGTCACCTCGCCGCTGCGGGAGACCTTCGCCGAGACGTACGGCATGCTGCGCGACCACAAGTCCGTGAGCCACCGCAGGGCCAGGGACGTGCTGACCGACCCCGTCTTCTTCGGCGCGATGATGACGCAGGCGGGCATGGTCCACGGCATGGTCACCGGCGCCACCCACCCCACGGCGGGCACGCTGACCGCCGCCTTCCAGATCATCAGGACCGCGCCGGGCACGCGCGCGGTCTCCTCGGTCTGCTTCGCCTGCCTGCCGCACCAGGTGCTGGTGTACGGCGACTGCGCGGTGCACGACGAGCCCGACGACGCCCGGCTGGCGGAGATCGCCATCGCCTCGGCGGTCACCGCGGAGCGCTTCGGCATCGAGGCGCGGGTCGCGATGCTGTCCTACTCGGCCGGGCCGTACGGGGCGGGGGCCGACGCCGACAAGGTGCGCAGGGCCACCGAGATGGTCCGGACCCGCGCCCCCGGGCTGCCCGTGGAGGGCCCGATCCACTTCGACGCGGCGGTGGACGAGCGGGTCGCGGCGGTGAAGTCGCCGGGGTCGGCGGTGGCCGGGCGGGCCACCGTGCTGGTCTTCCCGGACCTGGACAGCGCGGAGAGCGCCTGCACCGCGGTACGGCGGTCGGCGGGCGGCCTGGTCATCGGGCCCATCCTGCAGGGACTCCGCCAGCCGGTGAACGACCTGCCGCGCAACGCCACGGTGGAGGAGATCATCCACACGGTGGCCATCACCGTGATCCAGGCTCAGGGCGGTATCCGTAGAAATACCGATCAATAACACCGAACCTTTTCGGCGTTATGGACGTCTACCTTCAGCGTAGGGAACGACTCCTCCGGGCGTGCCCCGAACGGTGACCGCGCCGCCTCCGCGGCCCGCCGGGGTGATCCGTGAGGAGCCGGAGGTCCGGGCCCAGCGTCGCGGGGGCGCGCTGGGCAGGGCTCGCCGGTGTGCCGTACGGCGGCGCGCGGATCTGTCACAGGTACTGTCACAGGTTCCGCGCGCCGCGTTCGTACCTCTCTGTCACTGATTCCGCACCGAATTTGCCTCTCCCTAATTCGGACAAACAGCGCTAAACTTCCCCAAACCTCTCCAAAGGGTGCGCTGGTTCCCCCGTTCTTGTGGCAGGCCCAATGATCACCTTCTATAGTTTCGGTGCGTCTGCGCGGAAGTCGTTCCGAGGGGAGGATGGCGTGAGATCAGGCCGCCGTCCTTTCGCATTCGCGGCCGTCCTCTCCGCCATGATCCTCACCACCACACTTCCCGGCGCGGGCGCCGCCGTCGCCCCCAAACCGAAACCCCAGGCCGAGCTGAAAAAGCTCACCCAGCAGGCCGCGTCGCTGAACAAGCGCTACCGCGGCCAGATACAAGACCTTGAGGAGGTCCGGGTCCGGGCCAAGAAGGCCAACGACCGGGCGGGCGGCCTCAAGCGCGAGCTGGCCAGGGCCGAGCGCGAGGTCACCGAGATCGCCCAGACCACCTACATGGGCGGCTCGCTCGACGCGGTCCAGCTCATCGGGGCCGCCGACGTCTCCTCGGTGCTCGGCCCCGCCGCGATGGTCTCCCATCTGTCCAGCGAGCGGGCGCGCAAGCTACAGCGGGTCCAGGAGCTGATCGCCGACTCCAAGAAGGCCAGGCAGCAGGCCGACCAGAAGATCGAGGACCTGAAGAAGGAGATCGAGGCGCTGAAGCGCAAGCGCCGGTCGATCGAGCGGCTGCTGGCCAAATACGGCTTCCAGACCCCGTCGGGCGGCGACGGGCTCACCCCCCGCATGGTGTCGATCCGCAACGCCATTCTCGCGGAGTTCCCCATGCCCTACGGTTACGGCTGCCTGCGCCCCGGCGACCCCGGCGAACACGGCAGCGGCCGGGCCTGTGACTTCATGATGAGCCGGGGCACCATGCCCGGGCAGGTGGACAGCGAACGCGGCGACGCCCTCGCCCAGTGGTGCATTCAGAACGGCCCGCGACTGGGCATCATGTACATCATCTGGAAGCAGCGCTACTACGATGTGCGCACGGGCGCCGGTTGGCGTCCCATGTCCGATCGCGGCGGCATCACCGCCAATCACTGGGACCACGTGCACGTTTCCGTCTTCTAGTCGCGTCCTGGCCGCGGAGCCTCTCCGACTATTGTTGGTCACTTTCCGCCACGGAACTCCGCGCAACAGACATGATTGGTCCATGACGAACGTCTCCGGAGAAACATTGCGTCGCCGCCCGGCCCAACGGCGCAGTGTCGAACGCGTGGAACGAATGCTGGACGAATGCGCCCGCCTGCTCGACGAGCACGGCTACGACGCACTCACCACCAAGGAGGTCGCCCGGCGCGCGGGCGTCCCGATCGGCACTTTCTACCAGTTCTTTCCCGACAAACAAGGGCTGGTCAGAGCCCTCGCCCTGCGAAATCTAGAGGCCTTCCTCGAACGGATCGCCGCCGAACTCGCCATCGCCGACCTCGCCCACTGGACCGACGTGGCCGATCTGGCCATCGACGAATTCGTCGAGATGAAAAGGAGCACGCCAGGCTTCTCCGTCGTCGACTTCGGCGAGGTGCTCACCGCCCCGGGCGGCCCGGTGCTGCGCGGCAGCGAGCGCATGCTCGACGCCGCGCTGGAGAACAACGCCGTGGTGGCCGACCGGCTGCGCGGCCTCACCATCGAACGCCTGGGCGCCCCGCCCGGACCCAACCTCGACCGCGCGTTACTGGTCGCGGTCGAGGCCGCGGACGTGGTGCTGAAACTCGCCTTCCGGGTCCATCCAGCCGGAGACCCTGAACTGATCGCCGAGTGCAAGCACCTGGTCCGGTGCTACCTGTCCGACCATCTGCCATGACCACCGCATCCTGAACGGCCGGCCGATCCGTGCCCTGACCTCGCCGTCGAGCCACAGCTCCGGCGTGCCGGGGACGACCCCCACGATCGGTGGCCCGGTACTCCACGCATCGCCCGCGCGGGCCGCGCCGGAAGGCGGCCGCCTTCTCCTCCGGCGCGCGCCCACAGCCGCGGGGTCGCCCGGCCCTCAGACCTCCTCGACGCTGCTCGGCTCCCGCCGGGACAGGTCGATGCCCAGCTCCTCGGCCGCGCGGAAGACGTCTTCGTCGGTGTCGCGCATCTCGATGGACATGCCGTCGGCGGACAGCACCTCGACGTTGAGGCACAGCGACTGCATTTCCTTGATCAGCACCTTGAAGGATTCCGGGATGCCCGGCTCGGGGATGTTCTCCCCCTTGACGATCGCCTCGTAGACCTTCACCCGGCCGCTCACATCGTCGGACTTGATGGTCAGCAGCTCCTGCAGGGCGTAGGCCGCGCCGTACGCCTCCAGCGCCCACACCTCCATCTCACCGAACCGCTGCCCGCCGAACTGCGCCTTACCGCCCAGCGGCTGCTGAGTGATCATCGAGTACGGGCCGGTGGACCGCGCGTGGATCTTGTCGTCCACCAGGTGCAGCAGCTTCAGAATGTAGATGTAACCGACCGAGATCGGGTGCGGGAACGGCTCCCCGGAACGCCCGTCGAACAGCCGCGCCTTGCCGGTCCGCTCCACCATCCGGTCCCCGTCGCGATTGGGGGCGGTACTGCCGAGCAGCCCGATGATCTCCTCTTCGCGGGCGCCGTCGAAGACCGGGGTGGCGAGCTTGGCACGCGGCCCGACCTGGCCGAAGCCCTTGTCGCGCAGCCGCTCGGCCCACGCCTCCTCCACACCGGAGAGGTCCCAGCCGCGGGCGGCGACCCACCCCAGGTGAGTCTCCAGGACCTGCCCGACGTTCATCCGGCCGGGCACCCCGAGCGGGTTGAGAATGATGTCCACCGGCGTGCCGTCCTCAAGGAACGGCATGTCCTCCACCGGCAGGATCTTGGAGATCACGCCCTTGTTGCCGTGCCGGCCGGCCAGCTTGTCACCGTCGGTGATCTTGCGCTTCTGCGCCACGTGCACCCGGACCAGCTCGTTGACCCCCGGCGGGAGGTCGTCACCGTCGTCACGGGAGAACACCCGCACCCCGATCACCGTGCCGTGCTTGCCGTGCGGCACCTTCAGCGAGGTGTCACGGACCTCCCGGGCCTTCTCCCCGAAGATCGCGCGCAGCAGCCGCTCCTCCGGCGTCAGCTCGGTCTCGCCCTTCGGCGTCACCTTGCCGACCAGGATGTCGCCCGGCACGACCTCGGCCCCGATCCGGATGATCCCGCGCTCGTCCAGATCGGAAAGCGCCTCCTCGGAGACGTTGGGGATGTCGCGGGTGATCTCCTCGGCGCCCAGCTTGGTGTCCCGGGCGTCGACCTCGTGCTCCTCGATGTGGACCGAGGACAGCACGTCGTCCTGGACCAGCCGCTGGGACAGGATGATCGCGTCCTCGTAGTTGTGGCCCTCCCAGGGCATGAACGCCACCAGCAGGTTCTTGCCCAGCGCCATCTCACCCTGGTCGGTGGACGGCCCGTCGGCGATCACCTGACCGGCCCCGACCCGCGCGCCCTCGTCCACCACCGGCTTCTGGTTGAACGAGGTGCCCTGGTTGGAGCGCTGGAACTTCGCCACCCGGTACGTCGTGCGGGTGGCGTCGTCGTTCATCACGGTCACGTAGTCGGCGGAGACCTCCTCGACCACCCCGGCCTTCTCGGCGAGGATCACGTCCCCCGTGTCGGTCGCCGCGCGGTACTCCATGCCGGTGCCGACCAGCGGGGCCTCGCTGCGCAGCAGCGGCACCGACTGGCGCTGCATGTTCGCGCCCATCAACGCCCGGTTGGCGTCGTCGTGCTCCAGGAAGGGGATCATCGCGGTCGCCACCGACACCATCTGCCGGGGCGACACGTCGAGGTAGTCCACCTCGGCCGAGCGGACGTGCTCGAACTCCCCGCCCTTGCGCCGGACCAGCACCCGGTTCTCGGCGAAGCCGCCGTCCGGCGTCAGCGCGGTGTTCGCCTGGGCGATGACGTAGCGGTCCTCCTCGTCGGCCCCCAGGTAGTCGATCCGCTCGGTGACCTTGCCGTCCTCGACCTTGCGGTACGGGGTCTCCATGAACCCGAAGGGGTTGAGCCGGCCGAAGCACGCGAGGTAGCCGATCAGCCCGATGTTGGGGCCTTCCGGCGTCTCGATCGGGCACATCCGGCCGTAGTGGGACGGATGTACGTCACGGACCTCCATGCCCGCCCGCTCCCGGGACAGCCCGCCGGGGCCCAGCGCGTTCAGCCGCCGCTTGTGCGTCAGCCCGGCGAGGGGGTTGATCTGGTCCATGAACTGCGAGAGCTGCGAGGTGCCGAAGAACTCCTTCATCGACGCCACGACCGGGCGGATGTTGATCAGGGTCTGCGGCGTGATCGCCTCGACGTCCTGGGTGGTCATCCGCTCACGGACCACCCGCTCCATCCGGGCCAGGCCCAGCCGGACCTGGTTCTGGATCAGCTCGCCGACGTTGCGCACCCGGCGGTTGCCGAAGTGGTCGATGTCGTCGACCTCCACGACCAGTTCGCCCATCGACGTCTCCCCGGCGTGCAGCCGGACCAGGTAGTCGATCATCGAGACGATGTCGTCCTCGGTGAGCGTGCCCTGGGTGATCTCGGAGTCGACGCCCAGCTTCTTGTTGATCTTGTAGCGGCCGACCTTCGCCAGGTCGTACCGCTTGGGGTTGAAGTAGAGGTTTTCGAGGAGCGTCTGCGCCGACTCCTTGGTCGGCGGCTCGCCCGGCCGCAGCTTGCGGTAGATGTCGAGCAGCGCGTCGTCCTGGCCGGCCGTGTGGTCCTTCTCCAGGGTCGCCCGCATCGACTCGAATTGACCGAACCGCTCAATGATCCGATCATTCGTCCAGCCCAGCGCCTTCAGCAGCACCGTCACCGGCTGCTTGCGCTTCCGATCGACCCGGACCCCCACGTTGTCGCGCTTGTCGATCTCGAACTCCAGCCACGCGCCGCGCGACGGGATCACCTTGCATCCGTACAGATCCTTGTCGGACGTCTTGTCGATCGTCCGCTCGAAATAGACGCCCGGCGAGCGGAGCAACTGCGAGACCACGACCCGCTCGGTGCCGTTGACGATGAACGTGCCTTTCGCCGTCATGAGCGGGAAGTCGCCCATGAACACCGTCTGGCTCTTGATCTCACCCGTGTTGTTGTTGATGAACTCCGCCGTGACGAACATCGGCGCGGAGAAGGTCATGTCCTTGTCCTTGCATTCGTCGACCGAATGCTTCGGCGGCTCGAACCGGTGATCGCGGAACGACAGGGACATGGTTCCGGAGAAGTCCTCGATGGGACTGATCTCGTCAAAGATCTCTTCGAGAGCGGACTGGGCCGGAACGTCCTTGCGTCCGGCCTGGCGGGCCGCCTCGACCCGGGCCTTCCATCTCTCGTTCCCGAGCAGCCAGTCGAACGACTCGATCTGGAGAGCGAGGAGGTCGGGGACTTCGAGAGGTTCGTGGATGCGTGAAAAGGAGACGCGACGGGGACCGATGGGCGCGGAGGAGGCGTTGCGCGAGGCTGCCAACAGATGTCCTTCCGGAGGGCTCGGATGGAATCGAACTGCGCGCACGCCAAACGCCCCGGAAATCCGGGGCGTCGAGAAGCGGCGCGAGGGGGCAGCATAGCGCAAAGTGCAAACGAAAGTCCACACTTACTATTAGTGTCAACCTCGGTGCCGCCATCAGCATCTCACGGCGGGGTGCCCGCGTCAACTTTCCCGCCGATCCTTCGTCGCCGCGAGGTGGAGTTTGACCTGGAGTGCGCTCCAGGTGGAATGCTGCGACGGTGGAAACCTACACACCGGCTCAGGTGGTCGAGCGGACCGGGTTCAGCCTCGACACCTTGCGTTACTACGAGCGGATCGGGCTGCTGGAGCCGATCATGCGCAACGCCGCGGGGCAGCGGCGGTTCGTCGATCGGGATCTGAACTGGCTGAGCATGGTCCGGTGCCTGCGGGACACCGGGATGCCGATCGCGGAGATGCTGAGGTTCGCGGAGCTGACCCGGGCGGGCGATCACACGATCGCCGACCGGGTGGCCCTGCTGGCCCGGCACGACCGGCGGGTGGAGGACCGGCTCGGCCATCTGCGGGCGCAGCAGCAGGCGATCAAGAGCAAGATCTCCTGGTACCAGGACATCCTGAAGGTCACCGAGACGGTGGAGGCCGCCCCCGCCCCCGTCACCGTCTGAGACCCGGACACCTTTGGAGCGGTGGTTGCCCGCAGCGGGGGCGGGCTTTCCCGCTCGCTTGTTAGACCGGACGAAAGGGATGACACACGGGCTGGGGAGCCGGGATGGCCGGGGCGTGGGCGAGGCGGATGAACGTTCCGCTGCGGCGTGTCGCGGTGGGCTGCGCGGTGCTGATGTTCGTCTCACTCGGGCAGGTCAGCCAGGTGCAGACGTTCGGTGCGGACGCCCTGCGCCTCGACCACCGCAACCTGCGCGCCCAGCTCGACCGGTTCGGCCACCCCCGGGGGGACCTGCTGACCAGGAGCGGCGGCATCCTGGCGGCGAGCGTGCGGCAGCGCGGGCGGTTCGGGTTCCGGCGGGTCTATCCGGGCGGGGCGTCCTACGCGGCGGTGACCGGCTACCTCTCGCTGCACGGGGCCACCGGCATGGAGGCCGCGCGGAACGCGGTGCTGTCCGGCGCCGATCCGCGGGTGCGGGTCCGGGCCCTCATCGGCGGTTTCGGCCCGGGGGCCGCGGCCTCGGTACGGCTGACCATCGACGAACGCGCGCAGCGGGCCGCGCACCAGGCGCTCCGCGCATCCGGGCGGCGGGGCGCGGTGGTGGTGCTCGAACCGGCCACCGGGGCCATCCTGGCGCTGGTCTCGCAGCCCTCCTACGACCCCGAGCGGCTGGCCACCCACGATCCGGCCGCGCTCCGCCGTACCGAGACCGACCTGGCCCGCGCCCCCGGCGATCCCCTGGTGAACCGGGCGCTGAACAGGTCCTATCCGCTCGGCCCCGCGCTCGGGATCATCACCCGGGCGGCCCGGCTGGGCGGCGGGCCGGTGCGCAGACAGGCCGAAGGGCTCGGCTTCAACGCCCCCGGCCTGTACGTCCCGCTGCGCGTGGCGCCGAGCGTGTTCCCGGGAAAGGGGGCCAGGGCCACGCCGCTGGAGATCGCCATGCTGTCGGCGGCCGTGGCGAACGGCGGTGTGCTGATGCGCCCGCACCTGGTCCACGAGATCCGCACGCGTGACGGCACGGTGCTCGAACGCACCATGCCGAGCCCGTACAGCCGGGCGATGTCCGCCAAGGTGGCGGGCCGGATCGCCCGGATGATGACCAGGGACGGCGCCGACGTCGGCACCGCCGCCGGGGCGGCCATCCCGGGCGAGGCGACGGTGGCCACCGGCTTCGCCCCCGCCGGGCGGCCGGAGGTCGCGGTCGGGGTGACCGTCGAGCCGTCCGGCCCCACCGATGGCACGGCGGGGTCGTACTCGGCCCGCGCGGTGGCCACCGCCGTCCTGAAGTCGATGACCGCCGGGTGAGGTCAGCGCGGCGCGGGTCCGGAGGGTGTAGATGCCGACGCGAAGCGGCCCTTCGACACCCCAGAGCTTGCGCGGGCTGCAACAGACGGGCATCGCAGTCCTGGCGGACAAGGGCTGCCAGGGGGCCGGTGGTGTGGTTTGACGCCGTATCGGGGCAAGGGCGAGCCGGAGTCGCAGGCCGGCACGCCCGCCTACGAGGTCCGGGAGAGCGGGCCCACGCCCGGCTCGACTCCGCCGACGTGGCCACGAACACCTATATGATCATCGTTTCCTTCGGGTTCCGCCCCTGGCCCGACGTCTCCATCTCCGCCACGTGTTACGAGTCCTCGACCGCCAACGACCCGTCCGCCAGCGGCGGACGGGTCGAGGGCCTGGCGGCAGTGGTGACCGGGACGTACTTCTGGGAACCCATGGAGCAGTTGGTCCACCAGCCCATGTCGAGGGTGCCTTCGGCCCCTGGATGCCCTGAATACCCCTCGGGCCCGTTCACCTTGCGAACCTTGGGCACCGGTGGCTCCGGTGTCACCCTTGCTTGGCTGCGGGTCTTCGACACCATGGGATTCTGTTCGCCCTGCTGCCCTTGCGAATCTCGCAGCGAGGCGAGCGACTGCGTCTGCGTTCCTACGAACCCAACGGTCACCGCCGGGTCGTAGGCGCTCGCGCCGTCCTGACCGTCGTCTCCGGCATCGAGCCGGGGCGGGCGAGCGCCCCGCCCACGGCGATCAGCACCGAGGCGATCCAACCTCTCGGCCGGAACGCTCAGCCGGCCATCCCTTGATCAAGAAGATCGAGGTCAGCAGAAGTTGTAGGAGCTGATTCTGTCGTTGACCGAGTCGCCAACATAGTTCAGCCACGCACCCTTACTGCCGCCGGCCCCGACTTCGAGCAGAAGCTTTCCACCGTAATTGGCGTGCTGGTAGAAGCAGACATTCCTGCCGGATCGGTTCCAGATGGAACTGGTCAGGTCGTTCATCTTGCCGACGTGCCGCGCGACGCCGGGGAAGGTGAGAAAGCGGCCCCTGCCGTAGGTGTCGCCATAAAGGCAAACACGCCCGGATGTGCAGTTGTCCCAGTCCTGGACGCCCGCCTGGGCCGGTGCGGCGCTGATCAGCGCGGTCATCGCGCACGCCGCTGCGATCACGCCGGCGGTGAGAGTCTTTCGCATGTTCATGGTGCCTCCTCGGCATTCACCCGTGCCGCATATCTGCGTGGTCACGGGTGCGGAGATATTTTTTTTCGTCCCCCTCGGCCTTTACCGCGGGGGGCGAAGCGGTGGTGTATTCGGTAACACAGTCTTTGATTCACGGCCGTCGCCATTGGTTCGCGGTAATTGATGTGATCCACGCCACATTCGCGGAGCGATGCGGTGAAGTCGGACACAGCCGGAGATCGGTGGTGTGTGTGACTCATTCGATAAGAAATCCCCCAAACGCCACCTTTGCCGGTGATACACCGCAAGTGGCCACAACATTCGCCAAGGCTCAATCTGGTGCCGGAACCCGGGCGCGGCCGGTCGGCTGATACAGCGCGTGCCGTACCGGCCGACCTCCTCGGCGACAGGGGGGCGAGCATCCCCGCAGGGCCCGACCGGGCACATCGACGGATCGACCCGCTCCTCTGCCGCGGGCGCACCCGCCGATGGGTCGGGGGCGTCCGTTGTGGGGCGGACGGGAGCGAAGGGGGTGATCGGGACCGAACGGCGCGCGCAGGCGGAGCTGGAGACGACACGCGGCCGGGTGGAGCGGGTGCGAGCCGACGCGAAAGGACAAAGTGGGAGGTGACGAGCGGGGTTGGCGGGGGAGGGCGGCATGAACTCGGGTGGGTGACGAATGACACGCCACCGGTGGCGAAAAGGTGGCCGGCGAGCGGGCCCGTCACGGAGACGTGGTGGTGGCTGAATACGCCTGGCTGATCAGCAAAGACGATCCGGGTGCCGTCGCCCGCCTGGAGGCGGAGAACGCCTATACCGAGCAGGTCACCGGGCATCTCGACCGGCCCAGGGAGACCATCTTCCAGGAGATCGAGAACCGCACGCAGGAGACCGATCTGCCGGTCCTCACGCGTAAGCGCGGTTGGTGGTACTACTCCCGCACCGTCGAGGGCAGGCAGTACGGCATCAAGTGCCGGGTGGGGCCCTCGGCGAACAGCGCCTCAAGGACGCCGGTCGTGGCGAGCGGCCCGAACGCGGTGAAGACCCCGCCGAGCAGGCTCAGCGCGACGGTGGCGGTCGTGCCGCGGGGGCCGGCCCGCCAGGCCATCCGCACGGCGTGGCGGACCAGCGAGGGCAGCCGCCTGGCCACGGTGAGGAAGCCCACCCCGTCCATCTTGTCGTTGAGGGCGAACCACTTGGGCAGGGCCGGCTCGCCCAGCCCTTCGATCGGCTCTTCGCCGTCACCTTCACCCGCACCGTCTCGGGGTGCCGTCGCGCGGGGGGAGCGGGCCATGCTGGCAGTGAACCTTTTCAAGCTAAGATTCCCTGGTCAGAGGCGGTAAGCGAGATGCCGTATCCGCGTGACCAGGCGTCCTGCCAGGACACCAGCCCCGGTCCGATCCCGGCGGAGGCACCCCTGACCTGGTCCAGGCGACCGGTTGAAAAGGTTCAGTGTGACCCGGCCCACTAACATTCAGCGATGGCACATCCTGTACCGGCGCCGGGGTGGTCAGTTCTCTTCGGCCGCCTTCCACTGGACGTCCAGCTCGTCGCGCTCGCCGAAGCGCACCAGGTGGCTGCCGACCACGTCCTCCACCTTGGCGAGGTCGTCGGCGGTCGGGGCGGCGGCGCTGAGCACCAGGCTGCCCGGCCGCGCGGCCAGTTCGCACTGGCCGTAGGCGAAGGTCAGCAGTCCCTGCGTCTCGGTGTAGTCGGCTTGTACCTTGCGGCCCAGGTGCGCGCAGAGCTGCTTGAGATAGCGTTCAGGGCGGTCGGTGGCCACCGTCGCGATCGACTCCATGGGCGCTTCCCCCTTAGGTAACCCTAACTTCGATACATCCAGACATTACCGGCTCAGGGGTACAGGACCGCGAACACCCCGCGCGCGCGGGTGCCGTCCGGCAGATCCCAGGCGCCGGCGACATGGCCCAGCGCCCCCGCGGGCGGGACGGGCTCGCCGTCCACGGCGGGTCGCAGCACCCGCAGCACCCGCAACGTCGCCCCGTGTGTCGGGGCGGAGAGCACCGTGGCCTCCGGCTCGTCGGTGGCGGTGGTGAAGCCCTCGGGGGCGGGGCCCGCGCAGGAGCGGACGACGTCCGGGTCGAGGGCGTCGCTGATGTTCTGGTCCTGGGCCTGCACCCGGCCGCCGACCAGGGCGGGCAGCTCGGCGAGCAGCACCGGGTCGTGGCAGCCGTCATAGATCCAGCGCCGCCCCAGCACCCCGTGTTCCATGGTGCCGACCAGCGCGTGCTCGGCCCCGTCCAGCGGGGCGCCGCGATAGGTCAGCGGCACCAGGTAGGTGGCAGGTGCGGCGCCGGAGGTGTCGTTGACCACGATGAACTCGACGCCGACCGCGCCCTGCGGGTCGTCCAGGCGGAAGCCGCCCGCCTTGCCGAGGGCCGGTCCGCCCGCGCCGCCGGAGTACCACGGCCGCGTGGGCAGCCAGGAGGTGAGCAGTTCCAGTTTGGTGGGCTTGATGGTGGTGTTGTGGTGAATGACGGCCATACCGTGCGATCTTCTCCCATGCTCGGTTCCATCGGCTACATCGGCGCGGTGAGCCTCGCGCCCATCGCGCCGGTCGCGCGCAGGTCGGCCTCGATCCGCCCGGCGGTGGCCAGCAGCGGCGGCAGCAGGTCCCGCCGGGCCGCCTCGACGCTGGTACGGCTGGCGTGCGTGGACAGGTTGACCGCCGCGACCACCGTCCCCGCACGGTTCCTGATCGGCGCGGCGATCGACCGCAGTCCCTCCTCCAGCTCCTGGTCCACCAGCGCCCAGCCCTGTTCGCGCACCCTGGCCAGCTCGGCGGCCAGCGCGCCGGGGGAGGTGATGGTCCGGGAGGTCGGCCCGCGCAGTTCCATGCCCGCCAGGCGTTCGGTCAGGCCGGGCAGCCAGGCCAGCAGCACCCGGCCCATCGAGGTGCAGTGCGCCGGGAAGCGGGTGCCGATGTTGATCGCCACCCGCATGATCCGGCTGGTGGCGACCCGGGCGACGTAGACGACCTCATCGGCGTCCAGCACCGCTACCGAGGCCGACTCGCGGACCTCGGCGACCAGCCGTTCCAGGTGCGGCTGGGCGACCTCGGGCAGGGTGAGGCCGGACAGGTAGGCGTAGCCGAGTTCCAGTACCCGCGGCGACAGGGCGAACAGCCGCCCGTCGGAGCGCACGTATCCGAGGTCGATCAGCGTGAGCAGGAACCGCCTGGCCGCCGCGCGGGTCAGCCCGCTGGCCCTGGCGACCTCGCTCAGCGTGAGTTCGGGGGTGTCGGCGCCGAAGGCGCGGATCACCGCGAGCCCGCGGGCCAGCGACTGGACGTACTCCGGCGCCCGATCGGCAACGGGGTCGGCGGCCGGGTCAGGCGGGTCCGTCATCGGGTCGTCCCGCCTCCTCGGCGAGCACGTCCTGGGCGATGGCGAACGCGCGGTTGGCCGTGGGCAGGCCCGCGTAGACGCCGGTCTGGAGCAGGACCTCCTTGATCTCCTCCGGGGTCACCCCGTTGCGCAGCGCCGCGCGCACGTGCATGGCCAGCTCGTGCTCGTGGCCGAGCCCGGTGAGCAGGGCGAGCGTGATGCAACTGCGGGTACGCAGGTCCAGCCCGGGGCGGGTCCAGATGTCGCCCCAGGCGTAGCGGGTGATGAAGTCCTGGAAGTCGGCGGTGAACGGGGTGGTCCGGGCCGCCGCCCGGTCCACGTGCTCGTCCCCGAGCACGGCACGCCGCCTCGCCTCGCCCTCCGCACGCCGGTCCAACGGATCAGTCCTTTCCGAAGTGGTCGATCAGCAGCCGCAGCACCTCGTCCGGTCGTTCGACGGCCGCCAGGTGCGCGCCGCCCGGAAGCAGCTCAAGCCGGGCCCCGGGCACCAGCCCGGCGATCGTCTCGGCGTGCTCGGGCGGCGTCGAGCGGTCCTCGGCCCCGGCCACGACGAGCGTCGGCGCGGTGATCTGCGGCAGGTCGCCGGTCAGGTCCATGTCCCTGATCGCGGCATAGAGGGCGGCGAACCCTTCCGCCGGGTTGCTGAGGTACATGGCCCGGTAGGTCCGTGCCAGCTCAGGTTCGCGTTCGGGGAAGCCGGGGGTGAACCACCGGCTGAACGTCGCCTCGATCACGGCGGGCGCTCCTTCGGCCAGCACGGTGGTGATCCGCTGGGACCACATCTCCGGCGGTCCCATCTTGGCGGAGGTGCACACCAGGGCCAGGCTCGCGATCCGCTCGGGGGCGTGCGCGCCCAGCCACATCCCGGTCATCCCGCCCAGCGACACCCCGGCGAAGCGGGCCCGCCCGACGCCCAGGTGGTCCAGCAGGGCGAGTACGTCGCCGCCCAGGTCACCGATCCGGTACGGCCCCGCGGGCACCGGCGAGCGGCCCTGCCCGCGATGGTCGTACCGGATCACCCAGTGGTCCTCGGCCAGCCGGGGGACCAGCGCGTCCCACATGGCGGTGGTGGTGCCGAGCGAGTTGGACAGCACGAGGGCCGGGGCCGCGGGGTCGCCCGCGGTCTCGTGGAAGGGGATGATCATCGGTTCTCCCGGGTGTCGCGGCGGGCCAGCGCACGGTCCACGAACGCCCCCGCCGAGCCGAGATAGCCGGCCGGATCGAGGGCGGCGCCGATCTCGGCGGGTGTGAGCCGTACGTCTGCGTCGGCGGCCAGGACCTCGCCCAGCGGCCTGCCCTCGGCGACGGCCCGCGCGCAGGCGGCGTCCACCAGGGCGCGGGCCCGCGGTCCGCCGCCGAGCCTGGCGACGACGCTCTCGGCCATCGGCAGGCCGCCGGTGGCCGCGAGGTTGGCGCGCATCCGCGCCTCGTCCACGCTCAGCCCCTCAAGGATCTCCCGCGCCCAGGACGCGGCCGAGCCGGTCAGCCGCAGCAGGTCGCTCAGCGTCTCCTGCTCGGCCTGCCAGGCCCCGGCGGCGCGTTCGTGCTCTTGTGCCATCCCGGCGAGCACCGCGCCGACCAGCCCGGGGACGCGCTGCGCGCAGGCCAGCACGGAGATCGCGCCGACCGGGTTGCGCTTGTGCGGCATCGCGCTGGACCCGCCCCGGCCCGGCGCGGACGGCTCGGCGGCCTCGCCGACCTCGGTCTGGGCCAGCAGCTTCACATCGGTGGCGATCTTGGCGAGGACTCCGGCGGCGATGCCCAGCGCGCAGGCCAGCCCGGCCACCGGGGTGCGATCGGTGTGCCAGGGGACGAGTGGTTCGTCCAGGCCGAGTTCGGTGGCGAACGCCGCGACGACCTCATGGCCCCGGTCGCCCAGCGCCGACAGGGTGCCCGCGGCCCCGCCGTACTGGACCGGACGGCGCAGCGCGCGCAGCCGGTCGCGGGCGGCGGTCAGCGCGGTCAGCCAGCCCGCGGCCTTGAGCCCGAACGTGGTGGGCACGGCCTGCTGGAGCAGCGTACGGCCGGGCAGCACGGTGTCGCGGTGGCGTACGGCCAGCGCGGCGCAGGCGTCGGCGGCGGCGTCGAGGTCGGCCGTCAGCGGGACCAGCGCCCGCCCGGCGACCAGCATCGCCGCGGTGTCCAGGATGTCCTGGCTGGTCGCCCCCAGGTGCACCTGCCCCCGGTGTTCGGCGGGGACCAGCTCGCGCAGCGCCTTGACCAGCGGGACCACCGGGTTGCCGGAGAGCCCCGCCGCCTCGCCCAGCGCGTGCGCGTCGAACCGCTCGGGACGGCAGGCCGCCGCGATGGCCGCCGCCGCGTCGCCCGGCACCAGGCCGAGCGCCGCGTGCGCGGCGGCCAGCCCGGCCTCGGCGTCGAGCATCGCGGCCAGCCAGGCCGCGCCGGTGACCTCGCTCGCCGCGGCGCCCCTCGCGAGCGTCCCGGCGAACACGCTCTCCACGGTCAGCAGCCTTCCAGCACGACCGCGAGGCCCTGGCCGACGCCGATGCAGATGGCGGCCATGCCGTACCCGCCGCCGCGGCGGTGCAGCTCCCAGGCCAGCGAGCCGAGGATGCGCGCGCCCGAGCAGCCGAGCGGGTGGCCGATCGCGATGGCGCCGCCGTGCGGGTTGACGATCGCGGGGTCGAGGTCGGGCCATTCGGCCAGGCAGGCCAGCGACTGCGCGGCGAACGCCTCGTTCAGCTCCACGACCGCCAGGTCGGACCAGGTCAGTCCGGCCCGCTTGAGCGCGGTACGGGCCGCCTCGACCGGGCCGATGCCGAACACCTGCGGCTCGACCCCGGCGACGGCCCTGGACACGATCCGGGCCAGCGGGGTCCTGCCCGACGCGGCCGCGCCCGCCTCGTCGCCGAGCAGCAGCGCGGCGGCCCCGTCGTTGAGCGGCGAGGCGTTGCCCGCGGTCACGGTGCCGTCGCGGCGGAAGACCGGCTTGAGCCTGCCCAGCGACTCGGGCGTCGCATCGGGGCGGATGCCCTCGTCGCGGTCCAGGTCCGCGATCGGGACGATCTCGTCGGCGTAGACGCCGCGGTCCCAGGCCGCCGCGGCGTTGTGGTGGCTGCGCAGCGCGAAGGCGTCCTGGGTCTCGCGGGACAGCTTGTAGCGGTCGGCCAGGATCTCCGCGCCCTCGCCGAGCGCGACCGTCCACTGCTCCGGCATCTCGGGGTTGACCATCCGCCAGCCGAGCGCGGTGTCGTGCAGGGTCTGGGGGCCGCGGGCGTAGGCGCGTTCCGGCTTGGGCATCACCCACGGGGCCCGGCTCATCGACTCCGACCCGCCCGCGACGGCCAGTGAGGCATCGCCGACCGCGATCGCGCGGGAGGCCGCGATGGCGGCCTCCAGGCCCGACCCGCACAGCCGGTTGACGGTGGTGCCGGGCACGGTGGCGGGCAGCCCGGACAGCAGCACGGCCATCCGCGCGACGTTGCGGTTGTCCTCCCCGGCGGCGTTGGCCGCGCCGAAGAACACGTCGTCG
The DNA here is from genome assembly GCF_003315795.1 of Spongiactinospora rosea. Lineage (GTDB taxonomy): Bacteria > Actinomycetota > Actinomycetes > Streptosporangiales > Streptosporangiaceae > Spongiactinospora > Spongiactinospora rosea. Next base: position 167,750 of record NZ_QMEY01000012.1, on the reverse strand, counting down.
ATCCCGGCCGGGTCGAGGTCCGGAGCCCGCTCCGTGACGGACCGCACGACGTGCGCCGCCAGGTCGTCGGGCCGCACGCCGGCGAGCGCGCCGGAGTGCCTGCCGATGGGCGTGCGTACTGCGTCGAGCACGTAGACGTCTGCGGTCACCGTCGCTCCCGAGGGTCGAGCTGTTCGCGTTGTGAATGATTGTACGGATACCGAACTTCGCAGGCCACGACAGGGTCACTCGCGAGACCACTGGGGCCGTAGTAACGTTGCAAAGGCATCTAGTAAGGTGAGCCTTCCCTAAGACGGCTGTTCCCTCGGGGGGATCATGACGACTACCCTTGCCGACCCGCTGGCCGGCCTGCGTGAGCTGCTGGAGCGGCTCGCCGCCGAGCGCGGCGGCTTCCAGGGCCTCCTCCCGGGCCTGACCGCCGATCCCGGCGAGGGCGGCTGGACCCCGGTGGCCGAGCTCACGCGCCCGCCGTACGACCTGCTGGCCGGGCTCATCGACCAGATCTCGGTGGTCCGCGAAGCGCCCCGGCACGTTCGCGCCGCGCTGATGTGGAAGACCTACGCCTACTGGCACTCGATGCCGGTCGCGCTCGGCTGGGCGCTCAACCGGCGGGTGCCGCTGATGCCGTTCGCCGAGACCGTCTACCGGGCCTCCGACACGGGGATCACCATCGCCGCGACCTCGGTCACCACCGCCGTGCTCCCCGGCGACCCGCTGGCGGGCGCGCCGGGCACCGTCGTGGTCCACGACCTGGGCGCCGCCATCAGGGAGACGCTGCTGACCTCCCAGCTTCCGCTGATCAAGGCGATCGGCGGGCTGACCAAGATCGGTGCGCGCAACCTGTGGGGGTCCACCGCCGAGTCGCTGGTCTACCCGCTGCGGACGTTCGCGGACGCGCTGCCCCCGGGCGGCGGCCCGGCCGATCTGCTGGCCGCGGTGGGCGACCCGGTCGGCGGCCTGATCGACTTCACCGCCGACGGCTACCGGCGGCGCACCTGCTGCCTGTGGGTCACGCTGCCGGACACCGAGCCGTGCGCCACCTGCTGTGTGTCCGCGAGTAGCGCGAAGAACACCTGATCTTCATCCGGGAACCGTACGTTCCCGGGCATGACGACCCTCAAGGCCCTCGCGGCCGGTGCCCTCGCCGTGCTGCTCGGCGGTACCGTCGCCGGTGTGCTGCTACAACCCGAGACCGCCGCGGCGGACCGGCGGCGCCCCGACGCCGCCATCGTCATCGGCCATCGCGGCGCGAGCGCGCTGCGCCCCGAACACACCCTGCTCTCCTACGAGACCGCCATCGCCCTCGGCGCCGACTACATCGAGCCCGACCTGGTCTCCACCAAGGACGGCGTGCTGGTGGCCCGGCACGAGAACGAGATCTCCGGCACCACGGACGTGGGCCGGCACCCGGAGTTCACCGGCCGCCGGACCACCAAGACCATCGACGGCGCGCAGGTCACCGGCTGGTTCACCGAGGACTTCACGCTGGCCGAGCTGCGCACCCTGCGCGCCAAGGAGCGGCTGCCCGACCTGCGTCCCGGCAACACCGCCTACGACGGCCTGGCCCTGGTGCCGACGTTCGAGGAGGTGATCCGGCTCGCGAAGCGGCACGGCGTCGGCGTGTACCCCGAGACCAAGCACCCGACGTACTTCGACTCCATCGGGCTGTCGCTGGAGGAGCCGCTGCTCGCCACGCTCGCCGCGCACGGCTGGCGGGGGAGCAGGGACCCGGTCTTCATCCAGTCGTTCGAGACCGCCAACCTGCGCGAACTGAGCGGGAAGACCCGGCTGCCGCTGATCCAGCTCATCTCGGCCTCCGGCGCGCCGTACGACAGGGTGGCGGCGGGCGACCCGCTGACCTATGACCAGATGGTCACGCCCGCCGGGCTGCGCGACATCGCGAAGTACGCGGACGGGGTCGGAGTGGACACCCGCCGGATCGTCCCGGCCGGGCCGGACGGCAGGCTGCTGCCGCCGACCACGCTGATCCGCGACGCGCACCGGGCCCGGCTCGCCGTGCACACCTGGACGGTCCGCAACGAGAACTCCCAGCTCCCGCTGGACCATCGCACCGGCGACCCGGCGAGCCCGGTCTACGCCCGCGCCCACGGCGACGTCACCGGCTGGCTCGGCAGACTGTACGAACTGGGCGTGGACGGCGTCTTCGCCGACGACCCCGGCACCGCCCGCGCGGTGCTCGCGGCCAGGTCCCGTTAGGCCACCCGGACACCCTCCACGGCGGTGTCCAACGGGCGCAGTTCGTCGGCATAGCTGACCGAGACGCGGCGCATCACGCCGGTGTCGCTGATCGAGTACTGGCCCATGCGCCACAGCGGCGGGGAGTAGGCGTGGATCGACACGCTGCCGTGGACCGCGCCGGTCAGACGGTGGATGTGGTCGGGGCCGAACGAGAACGAGTCCCCGGCCACCACCTCCGTCTCCAGATGCTCCCCGCCGATCCTCGGGTTGCACTCCTTCAACTTGCCGGTCACCACACGGACCGCCCCCGAGGAGGTGTCGTGGTCGTGCCAGCCCGTGTCGTCCTCTGGCCGCCAGCACAGCAACCACACGTCCACATAGGAGTCGCGGTGCAGGGAGGCGTAGTGCCTGCCCTCCCCGTCGTCGGGAAAGTCGACGTGCTCGGCCCATTCCGCCTGGTCGGAGGCGAGCCGGTCGACCAGCTCGCGCAGCTCCCGGCGGTCGAGGTTGCGCTCGGGTATGTCGGCGAATATCTGGCTCACGTTGGTTTCCTCTCGTATCTCAGACACAGGTGGCTATCGCGGGAAGGCCGAGTAGCCGCCGTGGATTGACGGTGCGGATGGCGTGGTCGGCGGCGGCCCCCAGGCCCGTCGCCGGGGCCGTGGCGTAGGGCCGGTCGGACCCGTTCACCACGACGTCCACGCCCAGCTCGCGTACCACCGCGTCGATGGCGCGCGGGCCGTAGGAGGAGGTCTCCACGTAGGTCAGGGGGTCGATCCTGCCGCGCCCGCCGCCGCCCCTGGCGATCAGCCGCTCGGTGTGCAGCGGGGCCAGCCCGGCCAGCAGCGCGAAACAGACCCGCAGGCGCGGGTGGCGCGGCCGGCCGTACGCCATGAACGCGTACCAGGCCGCGTGCATCTGCTGCACGTAGCCCACCACGGCGGGCCACCAGGACGGGCCCGCGCCGTGCGGGACGGCGGGTCCGGGGTGGACGAAGAGCGGCAGGTCGGCGGCCGTCAGCGCGTCGAGCAGCGCGGCCACCCGCTCGAAGCCCGCCGCGTCGAGCAGGGCGGTCGCCGGGAGCTGGAGCCCGGCCATGCCCTGCCCGAGGTTCTCCTTCAGGCGCTCGGGGTCGGGGTCGTCCAGGCAGGCCGCCGCCCAGGCGCGGAAGGGGCGGGGGAGGGCCAGGGCGTCCTCGTGGTAGGCGTCGATGATCGGCAGGGCCTCGGCGGCGGGCAGGTGCTCCACGCCGAGCGGGCTGGACAGTGAGACCAGCGCGAGGTCGTCCGGGTCCTCCAGGGAGGCCCGGTGCGCGATGTCGTGGTGGCGCGGATCGACCTCGTACGGGGCCTCGCCGGACAGGTGCAGCGTCCAGCCGGAAAGGCGTGGCGCGGCGTGCCGGCGGCGCAGCGCGTCGATGAAGCCCGGTGTCCACAGGTGCTGGTGCACGTCCATCTCTCAACCCCCAATTCCCTACTGATAATATAGGCAATAGGTGTTCGTCGAGTTGAAGGTGGGGTGTGAATCGGTTCAGTGATGCGGTTCAGTGAACCGCTCTGAACCGCGAGGTGTCAACTCGCTCCCCCGGCCGCCGCGTCGGGGCGTAAGCGCGCCCTCCGGCCGGGTTCGACATAAGCTTGCGAGGTGACGCAGCCGCGTAAGAGAGCCACCATCCGCGAAGTGGCGAAGGCCACCGGCCTCTCCCCGGCCGCGGTCTCCTACGCGCTGCGCGGCTTGCAGGTCTCCGACGAGACGATCGTGCGCGTCCGCCGGGCCGCCGCCGAGCTGGGCTATGAGGCCGATCCCATCGCCCGCGCCCTGGCCAGCGGCCGGACCGGCATGATCGGCCTGCTCTGCGGCTCGCTCGCCGACCTGTGGCAGCAGGCCCTGGCGGTCGGCATCGGCCGGGCGCTGAAGGACAACGACCGCTACGCGCTCATCCTGGACGCCTCCGGCGACCCGACCCGCGAGCGCACCCTCGCCCAGCAGCTACGCGACCAGCGGGTGGACGGGCTGATCGTGCAGCCGGTCGATCCGGCCGCGGAGTTCTGGGCCGAGCTGTGCGACACCGTCCCGGTCGTCGCGATCGGCGACGCCCTGGGCGAGGCCCGTACGGCGGGCGAGGTCGTCTTCGACAACCGCCGCGGCACCACCATGGCCCTGGAACACCTGCGCGACAACGGGCACCGCCGGATCGCCGTGCTCACCCCCACCATGGCCAGCACCCCCGACCGCCCGGCCGACGTCCACGTCACGGCCGAGGCCGTCCGGCTCGGCCTGGACATCGAGCTGGTCACCGCCCCCCAGTCGCTGGCCGGGGCCACCGCGGCGGCGCACGGCGTGCTCGGCGGGGACGACCCGCCGGGAGCGGTGTTCTGCTTCGCCGACTCGATCGCGTACGGCGTCTACGCGGCGGCGGACGAACGCGGGCTGCGCATTCCTGGCGATCTATCGGTGATGGGATACGACGACCATCCCATGTCGGGCCTGCTCACACCGGGGCTCACCACCGTCAACTGGGACATCGATGGCATCGTCCGCGCCGCCGTACGCCTGGTGATCGCCGCGGCCGACGGCGGCACCCGCCGCCGCCGTATCGTCCAGGCCCCCGAGCTTCGCGAACGCGGATCGGTCGGCCAGGCCGGCTGATCCGGCGGCACGGCCCGGGTCCCGGCTGCGCGCCTTTCCCCGGGCCGGCGCTCGCGGTCAGTCGGGGATGATGAGGTCCAGGATCCAGCTCACGATGCCGACGATCAGCGCGCCGAGCAGGGCGCTGACGAACCCTTCGACATGGAAGGCCAGCCCGACCTGCTGGGCGATCCAGCTGGTCAGCAGCATCAGCCCGGCGTTCACCACGAGGGCGAACAACCCCAGCGTGAGGATGTAGAACGCGCAGCCGAGCGTGTGGATGATCGGCTTGAGCACCGCGTTGACCAGACCGAAGATCAACGCGACGCCCAGCAGGGTCAGCGCCGTCTTCGTGGTGGTGTCACCACCGGCGGTGATGCCCGGCACGAGCTGGGTGGCCACCCATAGCGCGGCGGCCACCACGAGAATCTTGATGATTATTTTCACGCTGAGGCATCCTCCCAGGATGATCGGCGGACGGGTAGGGCCAGGGGAAAACCCTGCCCAGACCGACTCTATGCGTCCGGCCCGGAGCGGGAGGGGCGTCGCAGGGGTTAGCCGCCGGACATCACGGGTACGGCAGCGTGATCACGACCACGGCGGGGAAGAGCACCGAGAGGGGGTGGGCGTTCGATGGGAGCGGACGGTCTGGAGTCGCTTTCCGCCAGGGAGCTGCACGATCGGGCGGTGCGCTACGCCGTGCGGCACGGCGACTTCGGCTTCCTGTGGGATCTGCTGAAGGCGATCCCGGCCGCCGAGGCGGCCAGCGGGCACGGCGACGAGACCGCGAACGACCTCAGCAAGATCTCGGCGTTGCTGAGCGACGCCATGGCCTCGGGCGAGGGCCGCCTGGGCGAGGCCCTACGCCCGATCTACCTGGACTACCTGGGCAAACACCCCGACGCCTGAAGAGGGTGGGGGTTTCAGACGGCCAGGCGGGTGCCGGCGGCGGCGCCGTACTCGGCGAGGCCGGGGGTGCCGGTCGTACGTCCGTCCCGTTCGACGAGCAGCACGTCGTACGGGCCGGCCATGCCCAGCCGTTCGGCGAACCGGCGGGCCGGGGCGGGCGGCATCGCCCGCAGCGCCGCCGCGTAGCCGCAGGCCGCGCCCAGGTCAGGGCCCACCACCGTCACCGAACGCCGCCCCGGCTCCTGCGCCGTCGCCACCGCCAGGTCATGCGCGAACAGCACCTTGCACACCTGCTCGTCACGCGGGTCACGGATGCCGATCCGCCAGCGCGCCCCCGGCCGCGCGGACCCCCGCACGCGTACGGCGGTGCCCACGTTGACGCAGTGATCGACCGCACCGGCCACGCTCAGCGCCCGCGAGATCCGCTCAACCATCCATCCCCGCACATAGACCGTCGGGTCGAGCGCGCCCCCCGCGCCCTCGTCGAAGTATCCGCCGGTGGCGGCCCTCAGCTCGGCACAGCGCTCGAGCACCTCGGTCACCTCGGGGGCGCAGTCATCGACCGCGAGCCGCCCGGCGGCCAACCGGCCGATCGCGCTGTCCTGGCGGGTGGCGTCAAAGGTCGCGTCCCCCCAGCGCAGCCAGCCGAACGCGTCGTCGAGCACCGGCGACAACTCCCGGGACGGCAGCATCGTACGGACGTCCACGCTGACCGGAAGGCCCATCACCCGCTCGACGCGGACGGTGCCGGAAAACGCCATCGTGTCCACTCCTCCCCCTAGCGGTCGTCGTGGTCAGCATGGCAGGCGGGGCGTAATGCCGTGCTAAGCGTTTTGGCTACTGTTGACTCATGGCGATCGTGAACGTGGAACGGACCGGCGACGGCGGGTTCGTGGCCCGCAACGACCGGGGGGCCGAGGTCAGGATGGGCGGGTCGGGCGACGCCGGGGTGTTCAGCCCCGTCGAGCTGCTGCTCGCCGCCGTCGGCGGATGCAACATCGTCACCGTGGAGCCGCTCACCGCGCAGCGCGGCCACCGGCTGGTCCGCCTGGCCATGACCGTGGAGGCGGAGAAGGTCGCGCCGACCCGGCTGGGCTCGGTGACCATCACCTACGACGTCGAGCTGCCCGAGGGCGACCCGGAGGCCGACGAGGTGTTCCGTTCCGTGGCCAAGCGCGTCGAGGCCAACCACTGCACGGTGAGCCGCGCCCTCCGCGAGAACGTCGAGGTGAATCTGGTGCTGCCTGGGTAGTTCCCGCTAGGTGCTCGACTGGGGGGAGCGGCACGGCCGGGCGATCGATGTGGTGGTCGCCTGCGGGCTGTTCGCGCTGTCGGCCGTCCGGTGGGACGCGCCGGCGGCCGGTCTCCCGTACCACGCCGCGCTCGCCGCCCTCGCGACCCTCCCGCTGGCGGTGCGACGCCGTCATCCGTGGCCGGTGCTGCTCGTCGTACTGGCCGCGTCCGTCGTCATGCAACTGCTCTTCCCGCTGCCGCTCGCCGTCTGGCTGGCCGGGCTGGTCGCGGTGTACACCGTGGTCAGCCGGGTATCGTCGGGCCAAGGGGTCGCCGCGGGCGTGGCCGCGCTGGCCGTACCGGCCGCGGGGCTGGTCCGGCACGGCCCGCGCGAGTGGCTGGTCGTGCAACTGCTCGCCGTCCTCAGCGCCTGGGGGCTCGGCTGGGTCCTGCCGGGGCTGCGGCGGCTCAACCGCGAACTGATCGAGCACGAGTGGCTGGTCAGGGAGGCCGCCGAGCAGCGGGCCCTGATGGCGGTGGTGCGCGAGCGCACCCGGCTCGCGGGCGAGATACACGACGTGGTGGGGCACGCGATGAGCATTGTGGTACTCCGGGCGGGGGTGGCCCGCGAGGTCTTCGACCGCGATCCGGAGGAGGCCAGGACGGCGCTGGGCGCGATCGAGGAGGCCGCCCGGGTCGCGGTCACCGACCTGCGGCGGCTGCTCGACGTACTGAGCGGTCCCGAGCACCGCGAGGAGTACGGCCCGCAGCCCGGCCTCGCCGACATCCCGCGCCTGGTCGAACGCATGCGCATGGCCGGGCTGGACGCCGAGCTGTCGATGACCGGCGCACCGCCGGTGGACGACCGCACGGTGGAACTCGCCGCCTACCGCATCTGCGAGGAGGCGCTGGTCAACACGCTCAAGCACGCGGGGCGCACGGGCGTGCGGGTGGTGGTGGACGCGGGCGCCGACAAGGTGCGGATCCGGGTCACCGACGACGGCCCGCGCGGGCACGCCCGCCCCGACCGCGGCCTGCGCGGCGGTCGCGGCCTGCGCTTCCTCGGCGAACGGGCGGCCTTCGTGGGCGGAACGCTGACGGCGGAGCCCCGCCCGGACGGCGGCTTCGAGGTACGGGCGGCCCTGCCGTACGGGAGGGCGGGCGGATGACCGGCACCCGCGTCCTCGTCGTGGACGACCAGGAACTCATCAGGGGCGGCCTGGTCGCGCTGCTGCGCGCCCAGGACGACATGGAGGTCGTCGGCGAGGCCGCCGACGGGGCGGAGGCCATCGCGGCTGCCGAACGCCTGCATCCGGACGTGGCGCTGATGGACATCCGCATGCCGGTGATGGACGGCATCGAGGCCACCCGCCGGATGCCCGCCGAGGTCAGGGTGCTCATCCTGACCACCTTCAACGTCGACGAGCACGTCTTCGCCGCCCTGCGCGCGGGCGCGGCCGGCTTCCTGCTCAAGGACAGCCCGCCCGCCGACCTGATCGCCGCCATCCGCACCGTCGCGGGCGGCGACGCCCTGCTCGACCCGGCCGTCACCCAGCGCCTCATCGACGCCTACGTCAGCCGCCCGGTCGGCCAGACGGTCGCCGTCCACGGCCTGGACGACCTCACCGAACGCGAGAAGGAAGTGCTCAAACTCGTCGCCCAGGGCCTGTCCAACCGGGAGATCTCCACCCGCCTGCACGTCTCGGACGGCACCGTCAAGACCCACCTCAACCGGGTGATGAGCAAGCTCGACCTGACCTCCCGCGCCCAGGCCGTCGTGGTGGCCTACGAATGCGGCTTGGTCATACCTGGTCAACCCTGGGTGTAGCCCGAAAATCAACCCCTGGATGACGAGCCCATTGCCCCTTGGTCTGTACTGTTGAACCAGGTCAAGGGGGTTGGAGACACAGTCTGAGACTTTCTTCCAAGGATGCGATGGGGGAACGCATCCATACGGTGGCCGGCCCGATTTCCGGGGGGAGGAATCGGGAGACCACCGCAGATCGGGGCCGGGTAGTTTTGGGGGAAGCTACCTGGCCCCGAACCATTCCCCGAGCCGGGCCCGCCGCGCCGCCGCCCATGATCACGATGTGCGAGCCGCGCGCCCATGCTGCTACAGTTACACCCGTCGCAAGCGCCGCTAGCTCAGTTGGTTAGAGCAGCTGACTCTTAATCAGCGGGTCCGGGGTTCGAGTCCCTGGCGGCGCACCCAACCGACCGACCTGGGCGTTCTCGCTACCCGCGAGGACGCCCTCAGTCGTTTCCGAGCCCGAGTGCGCTCGCCCGCGGGCCGAGCCCGGAGGAACCGCATGGAAGACAGCGGCGCGTACTACTCGTGGGCCGAAGAGGCTTTCGCCGTGAACATCCTTCTGGATGGCGATATGGATCCGGAGGGCATGGAGGTCGGCGATGCGATCGTCACTTTGCCTGGTGGTGAGCGCTACAGCGCGCTGATGATGACAAGGGAGGCGATTCATCGCCTGATGGATCGCCATGCCGAGTCCGGAGAATCCCTTCATGGCGCCTACTGGGTCACGCCCGACCTGATCATCATCAGGGCCAAAGGAGTGGGCGCCATGGTCGAGGTCATCAGGGACATCGTCGTATCCGGGCCCATCGCCTCGCTGCTCCCGCGAATAGATGGGGATGGGACCCTCTCTCTTCCGTCCATGTGAACCGCCCTTGAAGGTCGGGGCGGCGGTCGCCTGGACGACCTCTGAGGCCTGTTCTCCGGCGGTGTGCGGAAAGGGCCGCGGTGAGGGCGAGGGCGGCGTAGGCGCAGGTCACGGCAAGTCCGGCCCAGGGTGGGAGGGGGTAGTACCCCATCAGCGGGGACGGGTCGGTGTCCACGTGGGCGAAGGTGGGGACGCTCTGGGTGATGGCGAACCCGGCGGCCGGGGTGATCGCCAGCAGCCATGGGGCCAGGCCCGCGGTGGCCAGGGCGTAGGGCACGACGATCACGGCGGCGGCGAGCACGATGGCCACGACCGCCCGTCTGACGAGTGCGGCCAGGGCCAGGGTGAGGACGGCGGTGGCCGCGGTCAGGGCCGCGTAGCCGACGATCACGCGGAGTTCGGTGGCCAGGGTGATCGGCTGGATCGGGTTCTGGTTGGCGCGCAGCAGGGCCAGGCCGAGCGGGACCGCCAGGCCCGCGGTCGCCAGGCCCGCCGCGAACGCGGCCGTGCCCACCACCACCGCCCTGGCCACCGGACCCGGCCCCGGATCCTGCCGGTGTCCCGCCCCGCCGAACACCGCCGCCGCCACGAGCACCAAGAGCAGCCCCACCGCCCCGCCGATCAGCGTGAAGTCCGCGCGCAGGCCGCCGTCCAGCGTGGCGGGCCCGATGTCGCCGCCCCCGGTCACCAGCAGCCTGCCGCCGGACTCCACCGCCCCGCCCGGGTGATGCGGGGTCCTGCCGTCCTCCTCCAGGGAGACGCCCACGTCGTCGCGCCGCCACGAACCGCTCGCCCCCTGCAGGCCGATCTGGTCGAAGGCCGCGGTGGCCTGGGCGAAGCGGGAGGCCATCCCCTGTACGTTGCCGGGCGAGGTGGCGAACAGCCCGATCTCCACCGTTTCCGGCAGCCCGGCCAGCCTGACTGTGCCGACCTCGGCCCACTTCTTGCCGTCGGGCGACTCGTAGCCGGTGATGGTGTCGCCCGCCCTGGTCAGCCGCAGCCACTTGGGGCCGCGTACCGGGCCGCCGGGCACGTCGTGGATGTAGTTGTGCTGCATCCGGACGCCGTGGCCGCCGGTGATCATGACGGCGGCGTACGGCGTGCCCTGCGTGAGGCTCTGCCGGACCAGGAGCCCGGCCTTACCCCAGGGCAGCACTCCATTGGTGACGTTGCGCACCCCGGGGACGGCGTCCGGCAGCCGGATCTGCCCGGTCATGTCCGATACGCGGGCGGTGATGCCGCCGTTGCCGGTGAGCGGCTGGTGGACGAAGTAGTACTTGTCGTTCACCGCCGTACCTTCCGGGCCCAGCAGCGGCGCGGGGCAGGGGCCCTCGCCCTCCCCGGTCACGCAGGTACTTCGGGCGCCGCCCGCGATCAGCAGTCCGAGCGCCACGGTGACCAGTACGGACGCCGTCATGGTGAGCACCACGCCGGTCGCGCCCCGGAACCTGGCCCACTCCATGTGCAGCGACTTGAGCATCGACATGCCGACGGTTGTACGCGCCGCCCGGTCCCAGCAGCGTCGCACCGGCCGCGACCGGGCTGAGACCGGCCGTCTGGCATCGTTGCGGGCATGGCACCTCGACCCGGCGGCCCCGTCCGCACGATGACCGGCGGTGCGCGGTGAGGGTCCTCGTCGTGGAGGACTTCGAGGTCCTCGCCCGCTCGATCGGCACCGGGCTGCGCCGCGAGGGCATGGCCGTCGATGTCGTCCTGGACGGTACCGACGCCCTCGACCGCCTGGCCGCCACCCGCTACGACGTGGTGATTCTCGACCGCGACCTGCCCGGCGTCCACGGGGACGACATCTGCCGGCGGCTCGCCCACGACCGCTGCCCGAGCCGCATCCTGATGCTCACCGCCTCCGGCACGATCGAGGACCGCGTGGACGGGCTCGGCCTCGGCGCGGACGACTACCTGCCCAAGCCGTTCGCGTTCGCCGAACTGGTCGCCCGCGTCCGCGCCCTGGCCCGTCGCGCCACCCCGCCGCTGCCGCCCTCCCTGACCTGCGGGGACATCACCCTCGACCCGGCCCGCCGGACCGCCTTTCGGGCCGGTCGCCGCCTGGAGCTGAGCCCCAGGGAGTTCGCCCTGCTCGAATGCCTGCTCGCGGTGCCCGGCCGGGTCATCTCCGCCGAAGAACTGCTCGAACGCGTCTGGGACGAGGCCGCCGACCCCTTCAGCAGCGCCGTCAAGCACACTGTGCACCGGTTGCGCGCCAAGCTGGGCGACCCGCCCGTGATCGAGACCATCCGCGAGGGCGGCTACCGCCTCGGACCGTCATGACCCCCCGGCGATCCCTCCAGACGCGGCTCGCGCTCGCCTACGCGGCGGGCATCTACGCCGCCGGGGTGCTGGTGGTGGTGCTGGTCGACGTCCCGCTGGTGAGCGTCCACGCAGCCATCCCCGCGGGTGGCCCTTCGTCGAGCACGGCCGCCGGGCCCGGGATCGGCCTGCCTCAACTGCTCATCGGCTCGGCGGTCGCGCTGGCCGTACTGATCCCCATCGCGCTGGCGCTGGGCTGGTACGTCGCCGGGCGGTTCTTGCACCCGCTGCGCGCCATCACCGCCACCGCCCAGATCATCTCCGCCGGGGACCTGCACCGGCGGCTGGACCTCGGCGCGCCCACGGACGAGCTGACCGAACTCGGCCACACCCTGGACGACCTGTTCGCCCGCCTGGAGGCGTCCTTCGACGCCCAGCGGCACTTCGTCGCCAACGCCTCCCACGAGCTGCGCACCCCGCTCGCCGGGCTGCGCACCCTCCTTGAGGTCGCGCTCGCCGACCCCGACGCCGACGCCGCAGCCCTGCGCTCGGCCTGTCAGGAGGCCCTTGCCCTGGGCGAACACCAGGAGCGACTGGTCGAGGCGCTGCTCACGCTGGCCACCAGCGAACGCGGGGTGACCCGCTGGGACACCCTCGACCTCGCCCAGGTCGCCGCGCACGTACTGGCCGCACGCCGTGGCCAGGCCGCCGAGCAGGGCATCGACCTCGCCGAGGCCCTGGGGCCCGCGGTGGCCGCCGGAGACCCGAGGCTGATCGAGAGCCTGATCGCCAACCTGGTCGACAACGCCGTCCGGCACAACCATCCGGGCGGGCAGGTGGAGATCACCACTCGGACCTCCGGCGCGCAGGCGGTCCTCACGGTCGCCAACACCGGGCCGGTCGTCCCCGCCGGCCAGGTCCGGCGCCTCTTCCACCCCTTCCAGAAGCTGGCGCCGGACCGCAAGGGGTACGGTCTCGGCCTCGCCATCGTCAACGCCGTCGCCCAGGCCCACCACGCCGGCCTCACCGCCGCCGCCCGCCCCGGGGGCGGCCTGTCCATCACCGTTCAGTTCGGGGCGGCGCGTCGTTCGTAGCGGGCGCGGGCCAGGTCGTACGCCGTGCGCAGCAGCTCACGGGCGGCCGCCTCGGTACGCGGGCCCGGGTTGAGCACCGCCAGCCAGCCCATCGTGCCGTAGAGGGGATGCGCGATCAGGGTGTCGGTGGCGCTCGGGTCCTGGCCGGTGGCCGGTTCGCGTGGCGTGTGACCGGTCCACCGGACGAACTCCTCCTTCCCGGCCGCGATGTTCACCCGGAACACGCCCTCCCGCTCCAGTCGTGATGTCTCGTCGCCGGGGTAGTTCTTGGTCACGACCGTCGCGAACGGCTGGGTGTTGGTGGGGGTGACGCCGTCGGGCGCGTAGTAGAAGTACGTGTCGCCCCAGCTGACCTCCGGGGAACCGTCGCCGGGCCGCGGCCTGAGGGTCAGGACACCGTCCAGGGCGTCCACGAAACCGATGATCTCTTCCATGGTCATGTGCTCTAGCGTTGCATTGAGGTGCTTGTGGAGACTTCGCAGCGGAAATGAAGGGGTTTCGGGGTGTCAGGTCTCAAATCGGGGGTCATGCGGACCGTCGATGTCGCGCGGCGGGCAGGATACTCCGTCCAGCAGATCCGCAACCTCGAACGCGACGGCGTGCTGCCGCCCGCGACGCGCACGGCCACCGGCCACCGCAGGTACGCGGAGGTGCATCTGCGGTCCGCGCTGGCCTACCGCGCCCTGGCGGCGGGCGTGGGCCCGGTCGAGGCCAGGAAGATCGTCCAGGCCGTCCACCGGTCCTCGATCTCCGAGGTGCTGGCCCTGCTCGACGCGGCGCACGCCCGGCTCGACACCGAGCGCGCCGAACTCCGGCAGGCGAAGGAGGCCGCGCGGGCGATCTCCGGTGAGCCGATCGCGGACGTACGCGCGTCGGACGCGATGAGCGTCTCCGAACTCGCCGCCGCGCTCGGCGTGCGTCCCTCGACACTGCGGCACTGGGACGCCGAAGACCTCGTCGTCCCCGACCGCGACCCCGTGCGGGGGACACGCCGGTACACCCCCGCCCAGGTGCGCGACGCGCGGATCGTGCACCAGTTGCGCAGGGCGGGCCACCGCATCGCACCGCTGCGGGCCCTCATGCCGGAACTGCGTGCCGGCCGCAGGTCCGCGGACATCGCCGCCGCGCTGGACGCCAGAGACGCCGGCATCACCGCCCGCTCCAAGTCCCTGCTCGACGGGGCCGCCGCCCTGAGCGCCCTGCTCGCGCCGCCGACCGGATAGCCTCGTTCGGCAAGTAGTCTGGACGCTGATCATCTATAGGAAGGCGGCACGCATGGGTGTCACGATCGAACGTCTGTCCCCTGGAGACGGAGAGCACTTCCCCCAGCGCGGCGACGACGTGACGATTCACTACGTCGGGACCCTCGAAGACGGCACGAAGTTCGACTCCTCCCGCGATCGTGGGGCTCCGTTCGAGACGAAGATCGGCGTCGGCAGAGTGATCAAGGGATGGGACGAAGGCGTGCCCCAGCTCTCGGTCGGGGAGAAGGCGATCCTGGTCTGCACGTCCGACTACGCGTACGGGGCGCAGGGTTATCCGCCCGTCATTCCGCCCAACGCCACGCTGCGCTTCGAGGTGGAGCTCATCAAGATCAACTAGGGGGCGTGCCGGTCGTCCCGGTACGGAGGAGGCGTCATGGCCATGCCGTTGCCCGTGTCGTTCGATGACGTTCGCGAGGCCGCCGCGCGCCTCGCCGGAGTCGTCCACCGCACCCCCGTGCTCACCTCGCGCACCCTGAACGCCCTGACCGGCGCAGAGGTGTTCATCAAGTGTGAGAATCTTCAGCGGGCCGGCGCCTTCAAGCTCCGTGGCGCCTACAACGCCGTCTCCCGGCTCACCCCGGAGCGACTGGCCAAGGGCGTCGCGGCGTACAGTTCGGGCAACCACGCGCAGGCCACCGCCCTGGCCGCCCGCGAGCTCGGCACCAGCGCGGTCATCCTGATGCCCGCCGACGCGCCGGGTTCCAAGGTGGCGGCCACCGCCGGGTACGGCGCGGAGGTCGTCACCTACGACCGCTACGCCGAGGACCGCACCGCACTCGGCCGCGCGCTGGCCGAGGACCGCGGCCTGACGCTGATCCCGCCCTACGACCATCCGCACGTCATCGCAGGTCAGGGCACCGCCGCCGCCGAACTCCTGGACGAGACCGGCGAACTCGACGCCCTCGTGGTCCCGGTCGGCGGCGGCGGCCTGATGGCCGGCAGCGCCATCGCCGCCAAGGCGCTCCACCCCGCGATCCAGGTCATCGGCGTCGAGCCGGAGAGCGGCGACGACACCAAGCGTTCGCTGGAGAGCGGCCGGCGGGTCACCATCCCGGTCCCGCGTACGATCGCCGACGGCCAGGCCCTGGCCACTCCCGGCGAGATCACCTTCGCGATCAACCAGCGCCTGGCCGACGCCGTCGTCCTGGTCGGCGACGCGGAGATCGTCGCGGCCATGCGGTTCGCCTTCGAACGCCTGAAGATCGTCCTTGAGCCCAGCGGGGCCACCGTCCTGGCCGCCCTGATGGCCGGTCGCGTCCCGGGCGCGCCGCGCCGGATCGGCCTGATCGCCTCCGGCGGCAACATCGACACCGGCCGGTTCGCCGAACTCATCGGCGCACACCCGGGTCAGCGGTAGGCGCGCAGGAACGCGTCCACCCCACTGGCGACGATCGCGGGGATCTCCGCGCCCGCCGGGTCGCTCCGGAGCGCGTCCAGGGCGAGCAGGACGGTCAGGGCGGTGAAGTGCCGCACCGCCCAGTGGGGGTCGCCGGTCCGGATCTCGCCGTCCGCGGCGAACTTGGCGAACCGCTCCTCCAGGATGCCTTCGGGCTGCTCGCGCGCGAGGGCGGGCACCGGCGGGGCGGGCCACGTCTGGGAGGTCAGCCGCCGGAAGGTGACATAGTCGGAGGACGGGAACGTGTCCGTCGCCACGCGCATCGCGAAGGCCGTCAGCGCCTCGCGCAGGTCGCGTCCCGCTGTCAGCTCCTCATCGATCGCCGTGCGCACGGTCGCCAGCACGGCCTCGTGGACCCGCGCGAGCACGCCCTGGAAGAGCGTCTGCTTGTCGCCGAAGTGGTCGTAGACCGTGCGTTTGGACACCTTCGCCCGCGCGGCGATGGCATCGACGCTGGTGAGCTCGTATCCCTCGCTGACGAACAGCGCCGTGGCCGCCGTCAGGATGTCGGCGCGCTTGCGCTCGGACCGCTGCCGCCTGCCGGGCGTCTGGGGGCTCGTCCTCACCATCGCAATGTTCCCACTCTTCTCTCAGAGAGCTCTAAACTACACTGTGTAGTGTGCTTTTCGGAAGGGAGCACACACATGCCGATCACACCACCGCCGAGAGCCCGCGCGGCCGGCATCCGGGCGCAGGGTCTCACCAAGCGATACGGGACCGCCACCGCGGTGGACGACCTGTCCTTCACCGCCGCACCGGGCGTCATCACCGGATTCCTCGGTCCCAACGGCGCGGGCAAGAGCACGACCATGCGGATGCTGCTCGGGCTGACCCGGCCCACCAAGGGAAGCATCACGATCGGCGGCAAGCACATCTCCGAGCTGGCCGACCCCTCGCGCGCGGTCGGCGCGCTGCTGGACGCCCGCGCGGTACACCCGCACCGCACCGCCTTCGACCACCTGCTCGCCATCGCCCAGACCGCGGGCCTCGGCCGCGAGCGGGTCGGGCAGGTGCTGGACCTCGTGGGGCTGAGCGGTTCGGCCACCCGGCGGGCGGGGGAGTTCTCGCTGGGCATGAACCAGCGGCTCGGCATCGCGACGGCCCTGCTCGGCGACCCGGGCGTACTCGTGCTCGACGAGCCGCTGAACGGCCTGGACCCCGAGGGCATCCGCTGGATGCGCACGCTGATGCGCGACCTGGCCGGGCAGGGCCGCACGATCCTGTTCTCCAGCCACCTGATGTCGGAGATGGAGCTGACCGCGGACGATCTGGTCGTGGTCGGCCGGGGCAGGCTCATCGCCGAATCCTCTCTTGAGGACTTCGTGCGGGTGCACACCTCGCACGCCGTCACCGTCAGGTCCATGGAGCTGAACGAACTGGCGCGCGCGCTCGGCCGGCACGGCATCGCGTTCGAGCCCGCGCCCGGTCCGAGCTTGCTGGTCACCGGTACCGACCCGGGCACCATCGGCAAGATCGCCGCGGCGCAGGGGATCGCGCTGGAGGAACTGGCCAGAGTACGCGAGTCCCTGGAGGACGTCTTCCTGCGGCTCACCCACGATGTCACCGAACACGAAGGCCACGCGGCATGAACCTCCTGCGCTCGGAATGGACCAAGCTGCGCAGTGTCCGCAGCACCTGGATCGCGGCCGTCAGTGTGGTGCTCTCCAGCGCCGTGCTCGGCGTGGTCGGGGCCTCCGACCTGCTCGGCTCCCCGCCCGGCGAGCCGCCGGCGGGCTGGGACCCGACCGCGACCAGCCTGAAGGGGTTCCTGCTCGCACAGCTCATCATCGGGATGCTGGGCGCGCTCAGCGTCACGCCGGAGTACGACACGGGCATGATCGGGACCAGCCTCGCCGCGGTCCCCGCGCGCTCCCGCCTGCTGGGCGCGAAGATGGCCGTGGTGGCGGCGGTCGCCCTCGTCACCGGCCTGGTCACCACCCTGGTCAGCTTCACCGTGGTGCAGCTCATGCTCGCCGGGACCGGCCTGCCGGTGGCGGGCCTCGGCGATCCCGGCGTGGCGGGTGCGCTCGCCGGGGGTGTGCTCTACCTGACGCTCATCGCGCTCGCCGGGGTGGCGGTCGGTGTACTGACCCGATCGACCACCGGCAGCCTGGGCGTACTCGTCGGCGCGCTCCTGCTGATGCCCGCCTTCGCCCCGGCCATCGGCGAGTGGTTCACCAGAATCTGGCCGTTCACGGCCGGTCAGGCCGCGTACACGGTGGTCCCGGTCGAAGGGGCCGTCACCCCCGGCGTCGGGCTCACCGTCCTGATCGCGGCCGTGGCGTGCGTCGCCGTCGCGGGTCATGCGGCGCTCCGGGCTCGCGACGTCTGAGGGCCGCCGGTCAGCCCAGCTCCGGTACCACCTCGGCGGACAGCCGCTCCATCTGCTCAAGGTCGTCGAAGAGCGGGTTCAGCACGATCATCTGTGCGCCCGCCTCGGCGACCGCGCGCAGCCCGGCCACGCAGTCGCCGGGGGTGCCCGCCACCGCGACCGGGGCCAGTCCGGGCCGCCCGGCGTAGCCGTAGTGCTCGTCAAGGGCGTGGGCGATCCGGGTGCGGGCGCGCTCGGCGTCGTCGTCCACGGCGATGTAGACCCGCTTGGCGATCGGAAAGTCGGCGGGGTCGCGCCGCTGTTCGGCGAGCGCCTCCCGGATGATCCGGACATGCTCCGTGAACTGCGCGGTCGTCACCGACCCGGCGCCGATGAAGGCGTCGCCGAGCCGTACGGCACGCCGCAGGGCGTTCGGGTGCCCGCCGCCGAACCAGATCGGCGGGTGCGGACGCTGGTACGGCTTGGGCTCCATCGCCGCGCCGTGCAGCCGCCAGAACCGCCCCTCGAAATCGATGACGGGCAGCGTCCACAGGTCCTTCATCAGCCGCAGCCCCTCGGCGAACCGGGCCACGAAGGTCTCCGGGTCCACGCCGAAGGCCGAGAGCATCCGGCTGCGCCCGCCGATGGCGATGCCGACGTCCAGCCGCCCCTGGCTGAGCTGGTCGAGGGTGGCGATGGCCTTGGCCAGGTGCGCCGGGCTGTGCACGGAACTGATCAGCGTGGCGCAGCCCAGGCGGATCCGGGTCGTGCACGCCGCCGCGAAGCTCAGCGTCTCCAGCGGGCCGAGGTGCGGGTGCGACCCGATCACCTGCTCCGTCGTCCACGCGCCCTCGAAACCGAGTTCTTCGGCGCGCGCGAGGTAGGCGCGCAGCGCTGCCGGGTCGAACGGGCCGGGACCGACGGTCTGTGGGATCGAGATGGCAAGCCGCATGCGCGAACCCTACAAGAACCGGCCCGGCCGCCCTCGCCTCGGCCCGGCGGCCGCCGGGCCGTTGGGGGTGGCCGGAACGCTCGCCTAGCTCGCGCGCCGCTGTCAAATCGAGCTCTTTTTCTGTTTCGTTCCGCCCCCGGTGGGGGGCTCGCATAGGGCACGATTTCTGTCAGGGAAATCCGCCGTGTCCCCCTTGGGGGATCTGAGGCGGGTGGGATTTCCCGTGTGGGCGTCCATCTGCGGTTTCGTCACCAGCGACGGGATGGGAGCGGGATGAGCGGCACGGCGAGGCCAGGGTCGGGGACCGGCGGCGAAGGGCCTGATTCGCCGGACGCGCGGCGAGAACTCGTGAAGTTGCTCCGGCAACTCGGGCGCGTAACCCAGAAAAGGACCCAGCGCGAGCAGGCCGAAATACTCGGCATTTCCGACAGTGCGTGGTCGCGCTATCTCAGAGGGCATATCCCGCCGGACCAGACCTTGCGTTCGATGCTCGATCGTGCGCGGATCCCGGTGCGGCACCACCTCGCCTTCCTCGCCGTCCGCCAGAAGGCGGAGGCCACCGCCCGCCGGTCCGAGGCCACGGGCCGGGAGCCCGCGCCCGAAGCCCGGCCGCCCGAGGGTGGGGGAGGTGCCGCACGGCCGGGGCGCGTGCCGCGCCCGAGGGGTCTGTGGTGGCTGCTGCTCGCCATCATGGCGGTGCCGCTGGCCGACCGGGTCCAGGATTCTCGGCCCGGCGGCCCGCCGAGGCCGTGCGACCGGTTCGAGGTGACCGCGCAGGCGCTGTCCGTGCGCGACCCGCAGGGGGCGCAGACCGGCGAGTACTTCCGCAGGGGCGAGATCCTCACCGTGCGGCTGCGCGAGAACACCTCCGGCGCCACGTACTGGTACGTCACGAGCGATCACGGCCTTGCGGGCTGGGTGCTGCCGTCGCCGGAGTGGTGGCGGCCCATCTGCGGCACGCCCTGAGCCGTCCGACGGTTCTCAATTCTTCGAAGCGCGGCGAACCGGCCGGTGCTCCTTGATTGCATGGTCATCCGATCTATCGAGGAGTGTGAGCGTGAAGTTCGCGTACCTGGGGGCGACGTTGCTGGCGGCCGTGACGGCCACCGCCGCGACGACGGCTCCGGCCCAAGCCGCGGTGACCGAGAACTGGGGCCAGTACTCGCGGATGATGGAACGCAGCGCCGGTCAGCACTGGGCCGATGGCCAGGCGGCGGGGCAGTGGACGTGGAAGCCCCTGTCGGCCGATACGTCGGAGGTGAGCTGGGGCGACCCGAAGAAGTGGCCGCCGAAGAGCGCGGAGAAGTTCATCCACTCCGGTGACTGGGTCATGCTGGACGGCTGGCGGGACAACGGCACGTACTACACGGTCCGCGTCACCAAGGAGCAGATCGGCGACGCCGGCTGCGGAAATCTCCGTACCATCGCCACCTCCGGTCGGCAGCACTACGTGAAGTGGGACATCCCCGGTCAGGCGTACTGCCTGAAGGCGTGGGGGAAGATCACCGAGCAGTCGTCCGGCAAGGTGGTCGACTTCGGCCACACCCAGATCTGGCACCCGCCCGCGCCCTGCTCCAACCGCTACCTGCAGAACCAGACCTGCATCAAGCAGTGGGAGTCGTGGTGGGACAACCAGGGCGAGCCCGGCGGGCCCATCACCAAGAAGCTGGAGCGCGACCAGCACATCGCCCGGGGCAAGGGGATGGCCTTCGTGATCCAGCAGTTCTTCCCCAAGCCGTGGAAGTCGGAGGCGCGCTCGTACTGGAACTGGTGACGAACCGGTGATGAACCGGTGACGACCGGCGTCTGAACGGCGGCCCGCCGCGAACAATGAAATTACTTCAGATTACGCGGCTCATGAGTAATTCGGATGTTCTGGGCGGCATTTGCGCCTTTTATTGGACGTGGTGTGGTTCGTGGTGACACCATTGGCCTCGTCCCCGCCCCCAGGCGACCGAATGGATCCAGGCCATGTCCGACGGCGAGAACGCGCCCGCTCTCCGCGAATTCATCGCCGAGCTGAATCGGGCGCGGTGCGCGGCGGGCCCGCCCACGTACGCGGAGCTGGAGCGGAGGTCCAAGCGCTGCGCGGCCCCCTTCTCCGGGCCCAGGCCGGCGGTGCAGCCGCTGCGGGTGTCCACGACCCACGACATCCTGACCGGGCGGCGCAGGGGGCTGCCGCGCTGGCAGTGGGTGGCGTCGTTCGTCACCGTCCTGCACGTGCTCGCGGCCGATGCCGGGGTGGACCCATCGGCCATCGGCACCCTCGGGGAGTGGAAGGCCCGGCACGAGGCGGCCGGCGCCGCGCTGGACACGGCCAGGCGGGCCGCCCGGGTGCCGGTGCACGCGACCGGCGGGGCCCGGCATGAAGTGGAGGACGAGCGCCGGGAGACCGGCGCGCTGGCCATGGCCAGGCGGTCCGTGGCCACGGGCTGGTGGCGGGCCAGGCATCGGGACGTCGTCGGTGCATGGGAGGAGCCGTGTCTCAGCCTGGAGTCGGCGGCCAACCTCATCCGCGTCTACGGCGGGCACCGCGTCCCGGCGCTGCTCCAGACCAGGGAGTACGCCATGGCCGCGCTCCGGCTGGATCGGCCCGCGCTGCCCGCGCGGTCGCTCGCGCGCCGGGCCGACCTGATGATGCGCCGCCGGGCCGTACTGAGCAGACCCAACTCCGCCAGACTCTGGGCGATCGTCGACGAGGCCGCGCTGCGCGCGCCCATCGACCGCGCCATCATGCGGGCCCAGGTGATCTCGCTCATCCGGAGTTCGGAGCGGCCCGGCATCACCGTTCAGGTGCTGCCGCGGAAAGCGACCGGCGGCGCGGCGGCGGGCGACCCGGTCGTTCTGCTGCGCTTTCCGGAAAGTGAGTTCTCCGATGTCGTTTATCTCGAACACCTGACCGGCGGGCTATACCTCGACAATGCCGCCGACATCAATCATTTCAGTCAGGTGCTGAACCGGTCGGCCATCGAGGCGCTGCGGCCACCGGAAAGCCGGGCGTTCTTGCGGAAGTTCCTCATCTGACGGCCGAGGGGATTACGGTGAGCGACGATGAGCAGGTCTTCCAGTGGCGTGAGGCCGAGAAGGACCTGATGTCGGGTATCGACACGTCGGTGCCGCACTCCGCCCGTATCTGGAACTACTGGATGGGTGGAAAGGACAATTTCCCGGTCGATCGGGAGGCCGGCGACGTGTTCGCCGGGCTCTATCCGGGGATCGTCGACATGGCCCGGGTGTCGCGCTACTACATCGCCCGCGTGGTGAGACATCTGGCCGCAGAGCTGGGCGTACGCCAGTTCCTGGACATCGGCACCGGCCTGCCCAGCCACGACAACACCCACGAGGTCGCCCAGCGCGTCGATCCGCGCACCCGCATCGTCTACGTGGACAACGACCCCATGGTGCTCGCGCACGCGCACGCGCTGCTCACCGCCGGGCCCCGGGGCAGCACCGACTACATCGAGGCCGACCTCAACGACCCCGACACGATCGTGCGCGTCGCGAGGACCAAACTCGACTTCGACCGGCCCGTCGCGATCATGCTGATGGGCGTGCTCGGGCACCTCCCGATCACTGGCCCCGGCGACGACGCCGCCCGCTCGATCGTGGACCGCCTGACGGCGGCCCTGCCGCCGGGCGGCTTTCTCGCCATTTACGACGGCACCGACACCGACCCCGGATACGTCGAGGCGATCCGCCGGTACAACGAGACGGGATCGCTCCCTTACCACCTGCGCACGCCTGAGCAGATCGCCCGTTTCCTGGACGGCCTGGAACCGATCGATCCCGGTGTGGTGCAACTCCAGGAATGGCGGCCCGACCCCAGTCCTTTCGGCCCGTCGGTGCCGGTCGACGCATGGGGCGGGGTGGCCCGGCGGCGATAACGCGCGCCCGCCCCACCGCACCGCCCGCAATGCCGATTCATTGATCATTTCACCGGGCCGCCCCGGCGTCGCCTTTATACAGGGCCGAGAGTCTGCGCGTTCATAAAGGGCTGCGATACTCGCGAGAACGGGAATTCCGGCGAGAATCGAGGTCGATCATGAATGCACGCGGTATCGCCCGGGGCGAGTACCTGCACCGGAAAAACGCCGAGGACACCGACCGCCCGACGGTGTTCACCCTGCTGGATCGGCAGTGGGAGCTGCTGCCGAATGTATTCTCACCGGCCTGCACACCGGCTACCGGGCTCTTCACCACATGGCTGGAATATCCAGCCGGCGGAACCTTCCTGGAAATGGGGTGCGGCGCGGGGGTAACGGCGGTTACCGCCGCGCTGTCCGGGTGCCGGGCGGTCACCGCCGTGGACATCAACGCGTTCGCCGTGGAGAACGCCCGCCGTAACGCGTTACGGCACGGCGTCGCCGACCGGGTCCGCGTCCTGCGCGGCGATCTCTTCGACGGGCTCGGCCGGGGCGAGACCTTCGACGCGATCTACTGGAACTCCAACTTCGTGGACGCCCCACCCGGCTTCATCGACGACACCGGCCTGCACCTCGCGTTCTTCGACCCCGGCTACCGCGCGCACGAGCGGTACCTGCGCGAAGGACCGGCCCGCCTGAACCCCGGCGGGCGGCTGCTGCTCGGCTTCTCCGACGTCGGGAACACCGCGCTGCTGACCAGGCTGGCCAAGGAGTGCGACCTGGAGATGGTCCTCGTGCACGCCGAACGACGTTCATTGGACCAGGACGTCGAGTTACAGATCATCGAGTTCCGCAGGGCGTCGAGATCGGCGGCCGAATAGCCGCGAAATCCGGCGGGGAAGGATTCCGGCGGTCTTTCCCCGCCCCCTCCTGTAACGGCCCCGCGACCACCCGCCGCACTCACCCGCCCGTTCGGCGACACGGAAGGTCGGGTGACCGCTGCCAAGCGACCGTTGACCGATGTGCGCGTCCGTGACCGCTATCCGGGTGCCCATAACGCAATTTATGGTCAGCGTGTCCGTGATCAGGACCTCTGCGTACCACGTTTTCGCGGACGGAGATCACGGGCCACGGGGGAGCACCACGCAAGGGAGGCCGTGTGAAATCCTACAGAATCCGTTGGTTCGGCGTGGCGGTGACCGCCGCGGCGACCGTGACCGCCCTGACGCTCACCACCGCCCCGTCACTAGCCGAACCCGCCCCGCCCACCGACCCCCTGACCTCCACCGAGACCCCCGCGGAGGCCCCCGCCGACGCGCAGGCCGCGCCCGGGTGCGCGCCCGGCACCACGATACGCACCGACAAGGGCGAGGTCTGCGGCACCACCGCGGACGGCGTCAACTCCTGGCTGGGCATCCGCTACGCGGCCGCGCCGTCCGGCGACCTGCGCTGGGCCCCGCCGGAACCCCACGCGCGGTGGAACGGCGTGCTCCAGGCCACCGAGCAGGGCCCGAACTGCCCGCAGTCCGACGGACTGGGCGCGGGCTCCACCAATGAGGACTGCCTGAGCGTGAACGTCCGGGCACCGGCCAGGGCCGATGCGCGGAAGCTGCCGGTGATGGTCCAGATCCACGGCGGCGGTTTCCGGTTCGGCCGCCCGGCGGACGGCAGCCACCTGGTACGCACCGGCAACGTGGTCGCGGTGGAGGTGCGGTACCGGCTCGGCATCTTCGGCTACCTCGCGCACGAGGACCTCGGCAAGAACTCCGGCAACTACGCCATCCAGGACCAGCAGGCCGCGCTGCGCTGGATCCAGCGCAACATCGCGGCCTTCGGCGGCGACCCGGGCAATGTGACGATCTTCGGCGCCTCGGCCGGTGGGTCCAGCGTCTGCGCCAACGCCGTGTCGCCCACCGCGCGCGGGCTGTTCCACAAGGGCATCGCGCAGAGCGGCGAGTACAACTCCCTCTTCGGCAACAACACCTCCTGGCAGGCACAGGACTGTAAGTCCGAACTGCCCACCGCCAAGGAGGCGCACCGGACCGGGCAGCGGTTCGCCGCCGCGCTCGGCTGCACCGACCCCCGCAAGGCCGCCGAGTGCCTGCGCGCCGTCCCGGCCGCCAAGCTGCTCGACCAGTCCGGCGACGGCCTCGGCCCGGACAAGGGCACCATCGCCCCGATCGTGGACGGCAAGACCCTGACCATGTCGCCCGCCAAGGCGTTCGCCATCGGCCGGGTCAACGACGTCACGCTGATGCACGGCGTGGACCGCGACGAGGTGCAGCTCGCCTCCGCCAACACCCCCGAGGACTACGAGCGGCTGGTCAAGGAGCAGTACGGCAAGTGGGCTCCGCAGGTGTTCGCCCTCTACCCGATGAAGCGCTTCCCCACGCCTTCCCACTTCATCGCCTACCGGACGATCGTGGCCGACTCCAACTCCGTCTGCCCCTCGCTGCTGAACCACCAGCGGATGTCGCGGCACCTGAAGGTGTTCGCCTACCAGACCGACAACTCTGACGCCCCGCCCGCCAGCTTCCTGGACAAGACCAAGCCGAACGGCGCCTTCCACGTCGTGCTCAACCAGTTCCTGTCCCCGCCGGCCGGCGCCCAGCTCACCGCCAACCAGCAGGCGTTCGCCGCGCAGATCGTCGCCCAGTGGACCGGGTTCGCGCACACCGGCAACCCGACCGTGGACGGCACCCCGCTGTGGAAGCCCTTCAGCCGCCACGACCCTGCCGTGATGTCGCTCGCTCCCGCCGGTGACAGCCAGCTCACCAGGGAGATCGGCGAGCAGCACAACTGCGGCTTCTGGAACCGCTTCGCCGCCTACGGCAACTGACCCTCCGAACGCCCACCGCCCGGCCGGAATCCACCGGCCGGGCGGTCGCCGTCATGTCGGGAGGGTCAGGAGGACGCCCGCTTGACCAGGACGTCCTGGGTCGGGAAGAGCGGGAACGCGGGCGTGGTGGTCTTGGCCTGCGGTGCGGAGGTGCCGCACAGCCCCTGCAGCAGGTGGCGGTTCAAGGCCTCGTCCGCCGGATGCGGGATCGGCAGGCCGTCCTCGCCGATCTTCTGATACTTGCTGAGGTTCAGCCCGAGGGACACCTGACGCCTGCCGTCCTCGCTGGTCAGCGATATGGTCAGCATGCCGAAGACCGAACCGTCGTGACCCCAGAACCGGCCGCACGGCGCATCGACCGAGAAGAGTCCGAGGCCGTAGCCGAACGCTGGGAGCCCGCCGGCCTGCACCGGGACGGTCTGGCGCATCTCGGCGAGCCGCGCCGCGCCGATCAGCCGCCCGGTGGCCAGCGCCCGGTAGAAGCGGTTGAGGTCGTCCATCGTGGAGACGACGGCCCCGGCCATGCCGCCCCAGGACATGTCGTAGACGCTGTAGTCGCGCGGCGGGTCGATCAGGCCGAACAGCGACTCGTACGCCTTGGAGTGCGGGCCCTTGATGTACGGCGAGCGTGGGAAGTACGTGTGCTTCAGGCCCGCGGGGCGGATCACGTGGCGGGTGATGTACTTCTCGGCGGGCTGACCGGTCACCTTGGCCAGCAGCATCCCGGCGAGGATGTAGTTGATGTTGGCGTATCTGCCGGGCAGGTCCCCCGGCGCGCCGGTCACGGGCCGCGACAGCCCGAAACCGACCAGTTCCTGTGGGGTGATGGTGCGGAACCGGTTGTCGTCGAGGCTCTTGGGCGAACCTTCGAGCAGGGAGGGGAAGGCCCCGGCGACGTAGTCGCCGAGGTGGCTGGTGTGGTTCAGCAGCATCCGGACGGTGGTCTTGCCGGCCCGGTCGGCGGGCAGGACGCCGGGGAGGTAGCGGGCCACGGGCGCGTCGAGATCGACCGTGCCGCGTTCGGCCTGCTGGAGCAGGGCCACCGCGACGAACGACTTGGTGATGCTGCCGGCCCGGTGTTCCATCCGGGGGTGGACGGGCCTGCGGGTCTCGACGTCGGCGACCCCGGCGGCGCCCGCCCAGGTCTCCCGCCCATCGCGGACCTCGGAGTAGATGCCGTACATGCCGGCCTCATGAACGGCGCTGACCGACCGCTGGAGCGCCTTGCGGTCCAGCTCGGGACCGGTACTCGCGGCGGCCGGTACGGCGTGCAGCGACATCGCCGCGACGCCGAGTGCCACGATCAACTGTGTGGTGCGTGACAGCCTCTTCATGGTCACCAAGCATGTTGGATCGGATCCCGGCCGGGACAGTCCACAAAGTCATCACTCGCACATGATTGCCGTCATGTCCGGTGGTCGCGGTGTTCCCGCGCCAGG
Organism: Spongiactinospora rosea; assembly: GCF_003315795.1. Taxonomy (GTDB): domain Bacteria; phylum Actinomycetota; class Actinomycetes; order Streptosporangiales; family Streptosporangiaceae; genus Spongiactinospora; species Spongiactinospora rosea. The sequence continues at coordinate 140,682 of NZ_QMEY01000012.1, read as the reverse complement.
CGGGCCGCGTAGGCGGTGAGGCGCAGGGCGGCGGCGTCGAGGTCGGCGGCGGCCACCGCGCACGCGGCCAGATGGGCGGCCACCGACTCGCCCAGCCACCGCGGCGCCAGGCCGCTCGCGGCGAGCCGCTCCTGCACCGCCCGCAACCGCTCGGCGCACTCCCCGAGCGCCCGGACATCACCCCGCAGCACCTCCGCATGCGCGAGAACCCGCTCATGCGCGGCGCCACCCGGCGCCGATGTTTCGAGTGGTCGCATGGGACTCCGTTCAGTACGGCAGGGGGACGGCGGGGTCGTGGAGGGTGCGGCGGGTGGGGGAGGACAGGCACAGGAGGGGGCGGGCGCCGTCCAGGCCGAGGTCGCGCAGCAGGCGGGCGAGCGGATGGGCCGACGGGCCCGCGGTGAGCCGCAGCCCCGGCGCGGGGTGCAGCCGTGCCCGGCCGTGGGCGCGTACGCAGCGGCGCAGGACGCGCTCGCCGTCACGGACGTAACTCACCAGGTCGCGGTCCGGGACCGGCAGGTGCGGGCCGAGCGTCCCGCGCAGGGTCGCCACCCGCTCACCCGGGCCGCCGACCGCGACGTGCGCGGCCCCCCGCCCGAGCCGGAAGTCCACCGGGACGTCGTACGGCTCGCCGCCCCACAGCCCCGCCGCCGCGGCCCGCCCGGCCACCCCCGGCTCGGCGTCGATGACGTGCGCCGCCGAGAGGTCGCCGGAACGCCGCAGCGCGGCCCCCGGCCGTAGCAGGTCGGGCCACCCCCCGAGGAAGCCGCCGTGCCCTGGCCCCGCCACCACGATTCCCACCTGGAACTCCCGGAAGTCGCCGAGCCCGCTGCGCCGGTGGACCGCCGCGTGTACCGCGACCAGCGCCCGCCCCGCGGCCAGGACCAGCGGGCCCGCCCCTGACTCCCCGGCCAGGCGCGCGGCGATGGCGGCGTCGGCGGCGAACCAGGCCGTCACCGCGCCGCCGTCCCGGGACCGGACCGGCGCCTCGACCGGTTCGACCGGTTCGACCGGCTCGCCCGGCAGGCCGAGCGGGCCCAGTGGGCCCACTGGACTCAGCGGGTAGGTAGGCACGCTGAGGAACGGGAACTCCCCGGCCCCGGTGGCCTCGTCCAGCAGCAGGTAGGTCTGCGCCCGGACGACCGGCCCCCGGTAGGGCGCGAGCCGCGCGTCGATGTGGTCGCGGGCCTCGGGCAGGTCGTTGGTGAGGTTGCCGAGATAGTGCTCGATGCTGTGGCACACCGGGAACAGGTGGGTGGGATCGGTGTAGTCCACCACGTACCAGTCGGGGTGCAGGTCGGCGCACGCCCCCGCGCCCTGCCCGTCCAGCGTCGGAATGATGTCGTGCTGGTTGGTGACGCTCGCCACCCAGGTGCGCGGGTCGGCGGGCGTCTTGAAGTCGATCGGCGACCCCACCGCCACCACGTGCGTGACCGTGTGCCGGGCGCAGAACGCCGGGTCGTGGGCGAGGTTGAGCACGGCCGCGCCGCCCGCGCTGTGCCCGATCAGGGCGACCTCCGCGCCCTCGGGGATGCCGTAGTCGCCGATCGCGCCCGCCAGCGCCCGGGTGTACGGGCTGCTGTTCAGTACCGAACTGCTGAACGCGCCGAGGATGTCCTGCGGCGAGTCGTCGTCCACCGAGCGCGCGCGGATCCCGGGGGCGTGGACGACGTGCCGGACCACGCCGTCCGGGCCCTCGACACTCTGGATCAGCGCCCGCCCGGTGTTGCTCAGCACGCCGATGTTGCCGAGGAAGTCGAGCAGGGACCCGCGGGTGCCCAGCAGCGCCGCCTCCCCGGCGGACGGCTCGGCCCGGCGCGCGGCCCCCGCCCCCCGGTCCAGCGCGGCGACGACCCGGTTGCTCAGCCCGAGCAGCGGATCGGCGGTGGCGTAGCCCTTGCCGGTCGCGATCAGCCAGGCGGTGGCGTCGTTGAGCGGGTTCTCGTCCAGCAGCGCGCGCAGCGCCAGCACCTCGCCGAGTATCGGGGCCAGGGCGCTCAGCGCGCGTACCACGCCGCGATCCCTGACCAGCGCCCGCATCGCGCGCACGGCCTCGATGTCGCGGTCCGCGGCGGCGGCCTCGATCAGCCGGGTCAGGATGGGATCGGCGCTCAGCTCGGGGTGGTCGAGGGCGACGGCGGCGATCCGCAGCCGCAGCGAGGAGGCCAGCACCCGCACGGCCAGGCTCTCCGCCCCGGCCAGCGTGCCCAGCCGGGCCGCCAGCGTGGCCAGCCGGCCGCCCGCGGGGGAGTAGCCCAGCCCGCGGGGGTCGATGACGGCCCGGGTCAGCGCCTGTTCGGCCCGGACGCCCGCCGCCGGGGCCCGCGCGAGCAGCGCGGGCGAGGCGCCGTCGGCCAGCGCCTCGGTGGCGTGTACCGCGGCCTCCTGGATCGTGACCGCGACCTCCACCAGCTCGCGCGCCGCCGCGCGGAGCAGCGCGCCCTCCTCCGCGGTCACGGGGCGGCCTGCCTGGTCATGCTGATGAAACGGGGCTGCGGGTCTTCGGGGGCGTTACGGGCGAGCACGTCGGCGAGCGTGCGCGTGGTGGCGATGACCCGCAGGCCGTACGGGGAGAAGGTGGCGGCGTTGAACACGCGCGGGGCCAGCAGCGGGTTGGTCAGTACCTCGGAGAACGCGTCCACCGCGATGATCTTGGTCAGCAGCGGCGGCAGGATGGCGTCCGGCGAGCCCGGCTCCTCGGCGAACAGGCCGACGTAAAGGTCGAGGTCGTCGACCCCACGATAGAGGTCGCGTAACGCGTCGCTGACCTTGCGGTCGGCGTTGACGTGCTCGAAGCGGCGGACCCTCGGGAAGCGGCAGTGCCGCCGGTAGCGGTTGTAGGGGGCCAGGCCGACCGCCCGCGACTCCGCCATGCTCGCCACATCGACGTCGCGCAGCGCCGGGTCGGTGTTGAACAGGCCGATCCGGCCCGCGCGCTGCCGGGACGCCTCCTCCAAGACCCTGCCCAGCCCCGGACCCGGCAGCAGCGCGCTGCCGAACAGCGTGTGCGCGAGCGGCAGGTCGGCGCCGCCGACCACCAGGTGGGAGGGGATCAGGCTGTGCCAGCGGTACACGAGGTTGAACTCCACCGACGCCCAGTTCTCCCGGAACCAGGGCGCGTGCGCCAGCGACGTGGACAGCTTCGGGTCGAGCGTGAACCGGAAGTGGTAGGGGGTGATGTGGTTGACGTACTCCTCGACCACCAGCCTGGCCAGCATCGCGATCAGGACGTTGCGGGCGGTCTGGAACAGGCGCTCGTCGTCCCAGCCGGGATTGCGGGCGGCGAGCCCGGCGGCCACCCTGTTGTGCTCGCGCAGGAACAGCACGGTCAGCATGGTGAAGCCGATCTGGGTGTTGCCGCGGTCGCTGCCCAGCGCGAACAGCGTGTCGCGCCGCTCGGCGGGGAGCCGGTCGAAGTGGACCACCGAGAGCGCGGCGAACTCCGGCTTGATCACGCCGTTCTCGCACAGGTAGGGCGGGAACTCCCCGCCATTGACGACCTGGCTCTTCAGCCGCCCGCCCTCGTAGGCGCGTAACGCGGCGGTCGCCCGCGCGTTGAGCCCGTAGAGCTGGTTGAGGTCGATGTGGTGGTTGGAGGTGTTCTTGCGGGGGTCGCGGGGCTCGGTGGACTCGCCGCGCAGGAACCCGTCGGTGAACCACTGCGCGAAGTACGCGAACAGCACCGTGGAACGCGGGCAGGGCACCATCGTGTCACCCCGCGCGAACAGGTCGGCGGCCTGCTCGGGCGTGGGCCGCGCGCTCTCGTCGGCGACCACCGGGGGCAGGTGCCTGCCTTGGTAGGTGCGGTCGGTCAGCGACGCCCACGAGGTGTAGTCGGACATCGTGCTCAGCGGCTCCGGGCGCGGCGGCATCTCACGGACCGCCCGGTCGATCAGCACGGCGTTGACCCGGCGGCGCAGCGGCCGGACGGACTGGACCAGGTCCCAGAACGGCCGGCCACCGGTCAGCGCCCGGTACTTCAGCCGGTTGCCCAGGCCGTCCACGGCGATGCGGCGGGCGGTGCTCACGCGTCCTCGCCGGGGGCGAGCGCGATCGTGAAACGGTCGGGGAAGATCGCGTGCGCGCGGACGATCTCCCCCTCGGGCGGCGGCAGCGGGCCCACCCCCGGCCTGCGCAGCAGGCGGCGCAGCGTCTCGCAGATGATCGCCCTGGCGGGATGCGCGCCCAGGCAGGCATGGTGCCCGTGCCCGAAGAACAGGTGGTGGTGCCCGGGACGGCCGGGCCGGAACTCGTCGGGGTCGGGGACCACCTCGGCGTCGAACATGGCGGACGCGGGCGCGGCCATCACGAACGTGCCCGCCTTGATCAACGTGCGGCGGGGCGTGCCGGCCGCGAGTACGTGATCCCGCTCGCACACGCGCGGCAGCAGCTTGAAGAACGGGTTGAAGCGCAGCGCCTCCCACACCAGGTCGTCGAAGCGCGTGGTGTCGGGGTCGGCCGCCGCCCGCACGGCCTCGGCCAGCACCTCCGGCCGCAACAGGAGCTGTCCCAGGGCCTCGGCCATCGCGCCGGGCGCGCTCTCGGCGAACCCGAGGGGCAGCCCGGCCATGTTGACCGCGACCCGCTCGTCGGAGGTGGCGACCGCCTCGGGCAGCGTGGTGGCCAGGAGCCGGTCGAAGACGTCGTCGCGGCCCTCCGCCCCGCCTGCATCGGCCCTGCGGGCGGCGATCCGCTCCCGCAGGTAGGCCATCAGCTCCGCGCCCGCGCCCACCCCGGCGGCCCGGACCTCGGGGTCGCCCTGGTAGTTGGCGAAGCCGTCGGCGATGATCGCGCGGGTCCAGCGGGACAGGGTGGCGGCGTCGGGGCCCGGCAGCCCGAAGTACTCGTCGCACACGCCGAGCGCGACCGGGCGGAACAGGCCGTGCACCGCCTCGATCCGGCCGTGCGGCCAGGAGCGGTCCAGCGCCTCGTCGGCGAGGCGGCCCGCCAGCGCGCGCACCCGCGCCACGTCGCCGTGCGGCAGCATGACCCGCATCAGGCCCTTGTCGTGCCGGTTCATCGCGGTGGCGTCTCTGCTGAGCATGAACGGCCCGCCCAGCGCGGCCTCCAGGCGCGGGCCGAACGCCCGGACGGTGAAGACGGTCTCGTGCGACAGCACCTCGATGACGTCGGCATAGCGGGTGATCACCGTGAAGGCCGGGGTGGCGAACACCGGCCGCCGTGCCCGCAACTCGGCGAACAGGGCGCGCCAGTCGGTCCGCATCCATCCCTGGACCAGGCCGATCGCGGCCACCGGGTCACGGGCGAGCGCTTCGTCGTAGCGGTCCAGGTAGCCGTGGGTGGCAACCTGCTCGACAGCGCTCATGCCGCCTCACCTTCCGCCCGGGCCTCGCCCGGACCCGTAGCGGAGATCACCTTGCCGTGTGGGTACACAATGTAGACACGCGTCCCACCTGCAACGCATGACTACGAAACGCAGTCTTATAACTCCATGCGGTGATTGACTTCTAACTCTCCGGCCACTGCCTGATCGGCGGTCACGGGCGTTCAATTGAATGCGGTCTGTTCTCTGTCGATCACCTGATGTCAGGAGCGAGCGTGCCCCCCTCGTCCGCGCCCAGGCCGGCCACGGCGGAGACGGTGCAGGTCACCACCGGCCGCCGCACCGCTTACCTGATCGTGCTCGTCGTGCTCCCGCTGCTGCTGCTCGCCGCGGCGATACCGGCCGCCTGGGGGTGGGGCGTCGGCCCGCGCGACCTGGCCCTCGCCGTGGTGATGTACCTCGTGAGCATCTTCGGCATCGCCATCGGCTACCACCGGCTGTTCACCCACCGCGCGTTCAAGTGCGGCCGCCCGCTGCGCGTCGCGCTCATGCTGGCCGGGGGCATGGCCGTGGAGGGCCCGGTCACGCTGTGGGCGGCCGAGCACCGCCGCCACCACAAGTACGCCGACCGCGAGGGCGACCCGCACTCCCCATGGCGCTACGGCGACACCGGCGCGGCCCTGCTGCGCGGCATGCTGCACGCCCACGTCGGCTGGTTCTACACCGCCCGCCGCCGTTCCAGCAGGCGGCACTGGGTGCCCGACCTGCTCGCCGACCCCGACGTGCGGCGCTTCGACGCGGCCTATCCGGTGGTCGTGGCGGCCTCGTTCGCGCTGCCCGCGCTGGCCGGGGGGCTGTGGTCGATGTCGTGGGCGGGCGCGTGGTCGGCGCTGTTCTGGGCGGGGCTGGTCCGGTACGCGGTGGTCCACCACGTCACCTGGTCGGTCAACTCCGTCGCGCACACCTTCGGCGACCGGCCGTTCCGGGTCCGCGACCGATCGTCCAACGTCCGCTGGGTGGCCTTCCTGACCCTCGGTGAGGGCTGGCACAACTGGCACCACGCCGATCCCACCTGCGCCCGGCACGGCGTGCTGCCCGGCCAGTTCGATCCGAGCGCCCGGCTGATCCACTGGTTCGAGCGGGCGGGGTGGGCGCACGGCGCCCGCTGGCCCGACCCGGCCCGCCTGGCGGGTCTCCGCGCCACCGCCCGCCCCCCGCAGACGCCCCCATAAGTCGGGTGCGCCGCGAAAGTTGCGGCCGGATTCGGGTATGCGCCATAGTCTGCGAATCGATCATCCCTGGGAAAGGTGTGAGACCGTGGCGGACATCGACGAATACGCGCCCACGTTCCGGCTCGTCGACACCGACGGCGACGGACGCATCTCGGCCACTGAGCTGGCGTCTCTGATGCGCGCCCTCGGAGCGCCCATCACCGGCGAGCGCGCCGCCGAGGCCGTCCGGATGGTCGACGCCGACGGCGACGGCCTGATCTCGCTGCCGGAGTTCGCCGCCTTCATGAGCGACCACCGGCTGAGCTGACTCTGGCCATCGGCGGGTTTGGCGGGGGCCTGCCGGGTTAGGCGGGCGGGCATGCGGAATGCGACTTTGGCCCGGCATGTCGTGGCGGGAGCCGCCGCGGGCGCGGCCGGCACGACGGTACTCAACACCGTGACCTACCTGGACATGGCGCTGCGCGGGCGGCCCGCGAGCGGGCTGCCGGAGCAGGCGGCGGGCGTGCTGGCGGATCGGGTGCACGCCGACCTCGGCGAGGGCGGCACGGCCGACAACCGCAGGCAGGGCCTCGGGCCCATGCTCGGCATCGCCGCCGGGGTGGGGGTCGGCGCGGCGTACGGCCTGTACCGGTACGCGACCGCGCGGCGGCGTACCCGCCCGCTCGACGTCGGCGCGGTGGCCGTGCTGGCCTCCGTGGCGGGCAACGCCCCGCTCACCGCGCTGCGCCTCACCGATCCGCGCACCTGGGGCGCCACCGGCTGGCTCAGCGACGCCGTACCCCACCTGGCCTACGCCCTCGCCACCATCGCCACCTTCGATCTCACGCGCACCCGCCCCCGCCGCCGGTAAGGCCCCTGGTCTCTCGCCGCCACGGCGGATCTTGGCGTGTTGTCGCGCCTGATGCTCACTTTCCCGGCATCATGCGGCCACTCCACTATTAACTTGCCGTCATGCGCCGTGGTCAGTTTCGGGGTGTCGGTCGATCCCCAGGCTTGAGGAGACCCGTGTTCCGGCTGTTCCGGCGACTCGTCCTTGTCAGCACGACCACCCTCGCCACTCTCACCGCCGTCACCGTCCCCGCCACCGCCGCCACCTCCGTCGTCACCGTCGCCCACCGCGGCGCGTCCGCGTACGCCCCCGAGAACACCATCGCCGCCTTCGCGCTGGCCCAGGAACAGCGCGCCGACATGTTCGAACTCGACGTCCGCGAGACCAAGGACCACGCGCTGGTCCTGGTGCACGACGCGACGCTCGCCCGCACCACCGACGCCGAGAGGGTCTTCCCCGGCCGGAGCCCGTGGGCGGTCCAGGACTTCACGCTGGCCGAGATCCGCAGGCTGGACGCCGGATCGTGGTTCTCCGGCGACTACGCCAAGGAGCGGGTGCCGACCCTGGGCGAGGCGCTGAGTGCGATGGACGGCAGCGGCCTCGGCCTGCTGCTGGAGATCAAGGAACCCGGGCGCTACCCGGGCATCGAATCCCGTGTGGCCCGTGAGTTACGCCGCCACGGCGCCTGGCCGAACTCGGGCAGGGTGATCGTCCAGTCCTTCGACTGGGACTCCATGCGGAGGTTCCACGGGCTGCTGCCCGGCGTCCCCGTCGCGCTGCTCGGCACCCCGGCGACCGGGCGGCTGGGCGCGCTCGCGCGGTACGCCGACCTGGTGAACGTCCCCTACGGCGACCTCACCCGCGACTACGTCAGGCGCGCCCACGCCCGTTCGCTGAAGGTCTTCGCCTGGACCGTGGACGACCCGGCCGCGATCCGCCGGATGATCTCCTACAAGGTGGACGGCATCGTCACCAACAAGCCCGACCTCCTGTAGGAGCCGTAGGAGCCGGAGAAGCCCGGGGAGGGCGGCTCCGCCCCACCCTCCCCGGACGATCAGCAGGTGATCAGCGAGCGATCACCCCGCGTCGGCCGCGGCGATCATGGCGGCGGCGACCAGGTCGAGATCGTCGTCGCCGATGACGTAGGGCGGCATCGTGTAGATCAGGTCCCGGAACGGGCGCAGCCACACCCCGTGCCGGGCCGCCGCCCTGGTCGCGGCGGCCATGTCCACCTCGTGGCCGAGCTGCACGACCCCGATCCCGCCGAGCACCCGCACGTCACGGACGTTGTCGAGCTTGGCGGCCGGGGCCAGGCCCGCCCGCAGCCGCGTCTCGATCCGGCGCAGCCCCGCCCGCCAGTCCTGGCCGAGCAGCAGCCCGAGCGAGGCGTTGGCGACGGCGGCCGACAGCGGGTTGCCCATGAACGTCGGCCCGTGCGCGAGCACCGGGAACTCCCCGCGCCCGATCACCTCGGCCACCTCCGGGGTGCAAAGGGCCGCCGCCATGGTGAGGTAGCCCCCGGTCAGGGCCTTGCCGACGCACATCACGTCGGGCGAGACCCCCGCGTGGTCCGCGGCGAACAGCTCGCCGGTCCGGCCGAAGCCGGTGGCGATCTCGTCGAAGACCAGCAGCACGCCGTGCTCGTCGCAGAGCCGGCGCAGCACGCGCAGGTAGCCGGGGGAGTGGAAGCGCATGCCCCCGGCGTTCTGGACGACCGGCTCGACGATGACGGCGGCCAGCTCGTGCGCGTGCCGTTCGATCAGGTCGGCCAGGTGGGCGACGTACCCGGGGTCGGGCTCGGCCTCGAACCCGGCGGGCGGGACGTCGGCGAAGACCTGCCGGGGCAGCACGCCGGTCCACAGACTGTGCATCCCGCCGTCGGGGTCGCAGACCGACATGGGGTGGAAGGTGTCGCCGTGGTAGCCGCCGCGCCAGGTCATCAGCCGGTGCCTGCCGGGCCGGCCGAGCGAGCGCTGGTACTGCAGGCACATCTTGGCCGCCACTTCGACCGAGACCGAGCCGGAGTCGGTCAGGAAGACGTGCCGCAGCGGCTCGGGGGTGATGTCCACCAGGGTTTCGGCCAGCCGCACGGCGGGCTCGTGGGTGAGCCCGCCGAACATCACGTGGCTCATCCGCCCGAGCTGGTCGCGTACCGCGGCGTCGAGCACCGGGTGCCGGTATCCGTGGATGGCGCTCCACCAGGAGGACATGGCGTCCACCAGTTCGGTGTGCCCCTCGACCGGTTCGGCGGGCCGCAGCCGGACGCCCTCGGCCGAGTCGATGAGCAGCGGCGTGTGCCTGCCGGGCATCGGGGCGTAGGGGTGCCAGACGTGCGTCCGGTCGAGTTCGAGCAGGTCGCGGGTGCGGTCACGCATTGGGCGGCAGGTCCGTTCCGGCGCCGCGCCGCCGTACCGCCACCAGGTCGGCCCGGCTCGTGGGTTCGGCCGTGCTGCCCGTGCTGCCCCTGGTGTGCGGGGCGCCGGGGATGGCCGTGGCGTCCGTGCGGTGCTCGGGCAGCGTGGTCGCACCGGCCTCCTCCACCTCGAAGCCCGCGTCGGCGATCATCTCCAGGTCGGTCTTGCCCGCCTGGCCCTCGCTGGTCAGGTAGTCGCCCAGGAAGATCGAGTTGACGATGTGCAGCGCGAGCGGCTGGAGGGAGCGCAGGTGGATCTCCCGGCCGCCCGACAGCCGTACCTCGACGTCGGGGCAGACGAACCGGGCCAGCGCCAGGATGCGCAGGCAGTGCTGCGGGGTCAGGTGCCACTGCCCGCTGAGCGGCGTGCCCTCGAACGGGATCAGGAAGTTGACCGGCACCGAGTCGACGTCCAGCTCGCGCAGCGCGAAGATCACGTCCACCAGGTCGGCGTCGCTCTCGCCCATCCCGGCGATCAGGCCCGAGCAGGCGGAAAGGCCCGCGTGCTTGGCCTTGCGCACGGTGTCCACCCGGTCGTCGAAGCCGTGGGTGGTGCAGATGTCGGCGTAGGTCTGCTCGGAGGTGTTGAGGTTGTGGTTGTAGGCGTGCGCCCCGGCCTCGCGCAGCCGCTCGGCCTGCCGTTCGGACAGGAAGCCCAGGCAGGCGCAGATCTCGACGTCCTCGTTCTTGTCCTTGATCGCGGCGATGGTGGCGGCGACCCGTTCCACGTCACGGTCGGTCGGCCCGCGCCCGCTGGCCACCAGGCACACCCGCTTGGCCCCACCGGCCACCCCGGCGTGCGCGGCGTCGGCGGCCTCGTCCGGCTTCAGCCAGGTGTAGGTGAGCACGTCGGCCTTGGAGCCGAGCCGCTGCGAGCAGTAGGAGCAGTCCTCGGGGCACAGGCCCGACTTGAGGTTGACCAGATAGTTGAGCTTGACCCGGCGGCCGAACCAGCGCCGCCGGACCTTTCCGGCCGCGGCCACCACGTCGAGCAGTTCGTCGTCGGTGGTGGCGAGGAGGGCCAGCGCCTCCTCCCGGGTCGGCGGTTCGCAGCGAAGTCCCTTGTCCACGAGCGTGTTCAACAGGTCCATGGGTTCGATCATCGGTCGGCGCCCGGCCTCCGGCCAATGCCGGATCCGCACAAGCCGCGCAGATCAAACTTTGTGCGGTCCGTACGGCGGCGGGGGCGCCGCCCGCCCCGCGGAGTCCTTGAGTTGACAACGGCACGGTAAATCGGTCCGCCACAAATTGTCATTACTGTCAGTCGAACGTGAGGCACCCTCATGGTGACAGACGGTGATTTAGCGGTTGAGTTCCGGTATAGGTTGCCTTGTGGATCTTTGAAAGGTTTACCGGGAAATGTAACGGACCAGTAACGGTCTGGGGGCGCGTACAACTTATGCCCCATAGCTCCCATCCATCTGGCTACGGTCTTCTCTTGTGTCTCTTGACCGTGGCCATGGACTGTCTTTGACATTCCATGACCTGACGTTCGACCGGTGCGTGGCGCAAGGAGACCTGACCCACGTCCGCCGTAGACGATGTGAGAAGGAGCAAGATTGAACACCCGAGCCAAGCGCCTGGCCCTCCCCCTCGGAGGCGCACTGCTCGCCACGACCGTGGTCGGCGCGTCGCTCGCCACCACGGCAGAGGCGAAGCCCGGCCGCAAGTCCGTGACGCTGTCCTCCGCCAAGGCCGCGCAGTCGGTGGCGAAGTTCTGGACGTCCTCCCGCCTCAAGGCGGCCCAGCACTACACGGAGGACTCCGACGCCTCCGGTAAGTTCAAGACCTCCCGCAAGGCCGGCGCCGACGGCTCGCCCGGGATGATCGCCCCCGACGCGGGCAACCGCTCCGCGGGCCGCTCCAAGAACGTCAACCTCCCCACCACCGTGGGACGGGTCTTCTTCGCGGTCGGCGGGCAGCTCTACTACTGCTCGGCCTCGGCCATCGAGTCGAAGTACGCCAACCTGGTCGCCACCGCCGGCCACTGCGTGTACGACACCGACAGCAACCAGGCCGTGGACAAGTTCGTCTTCGTCCCCGGCTACCACGAGGGCAAGGCCAACTGGGGCATCTACGTGGGCGCGAAGTTCCACACCCACTACGACTTCGCCAACTTCGAGGACTACGACCGCGACTACGCGTTCGTCAACGTCTACAACGGCGTGAAGCCGGGTCGTCGCGGCTGGGAGGACGTCGGCCGGCTCAGCGACCAGGTGGGCGGCCAGGGCTTCGCCTGGAACCAGCCGGTGGGCAAGAACGTCTACCTGTTCGGCTACCCGACCGCGTCGCACCCCGACGGCGACCGCCCGTACAGCGGCGAGACGATGAAGTACTGCTACGGCAAGACCTACCCGGGTCCGGCCGTGCCGAAGTACAAGGTCGACGAGGGCGTCGCGGTGAAGTGCGCCTTCACGCCCGGCTCCTCCGGCGGCCCGTTCATCCAGCAGTACAGCAGCAGCAAGCGGGTCGGCTACATCAACGGTGTGGTGAGCCTCGCGCTCGACACCGACGCCAACAACCGCTACGACCGCATCTCCAGCCCCTACTTCGACGGCGAGACCGCCGCGATCTATCGCTACGCCTCCAACCTGTGGACGGGCAAGCTGCCCTGGGTCAGGTAAAGGGATTGCGCGCTTTGGCGCGCTGAAGGGGCCCGGCCATCGGCCGGGCCCCTTCGTCATGCGCGCTGTCAAGCTCGCCTGGGGGCTCACGATATCCTGCTTGCCAAGATATAGTGACCCTCATGGATCGCAGAGCGATGACCGAACCGGCGTTCCTGGTTCTGACCGCGCTGGTCGGCGAGCCCCGGCACGGCTACGGCATCGTGCGCGAGGTCGAGGAGCTTTCCGACGGCCGGGTGCAGCTGAAGATCGGCACGCTGTACGGCGTGCTCGACCGGCTGACGGCCGAGGGGCTGGTCGAGTTCGAGCGCGAAGAAGTACAGCAGGGCCGGCTGCGCCGCTACTACCGGATCACCGAGCCCGGCGCCGCCGCCCTCGCCGCCGAGGCGGCCCGGCTGGCCGGGCACGCCGAGGCCGCCCGCGCCCGGCTGCGGGGCCACCAGGCGTGGGGGACGGCATGAGCCTGCTCGAAGACCGCTACCGGCTGACGCTCCGCCTGCTGCTGCCGCACGCCTACCGCGCCGAGCGCGAGGAGGAGATGGTGGCCGCCTTCCTCGAAGGCTCCGCCGGTCAGTCCGACGAGGACAACGCCCGGCCGCGCTGGTCGGAGATCGCCAGCGTGGCCACGCTCGGCGTCCGGGTCCGCCTGGGCGGGCCGGGGGCGCCGCCCCGCTATCTGCTCTGGGGGCGGGTGGTCAGGCAGGTGGCGGTGCTCGGGCTGTTCTACCACGCGATGATGGGCGTCGAGGGCGTCGCCGAGTTCTTCCAGTACGGCCCTGGCCCACGGTCCAACGCCATGGTCTTGGCGGGCGGTCTGTTGTGGTTCGCCGCCTATGCCGTGCTGCTGGTCCGAGGCTGGGCCGGTCCCGCCAAGGTGCTCGCGGGGGTCGCGCTGGCCCTGCTCCTGGCCCTCACGTGGCACGACCCGATCACCTTGGCCTTCTTCCTCCCGCTCCACGCGCTGCCGGTGCTGGCCCTCGTCGCCGGGTTCCACCGCGACACTCCCAGCCCAAGGCCGCGATGGGCGCCGGCCGCACTGCCCATCGTGCCCGGCCTGCTGATCTGGGCGCTGACGGGGAGCAGCGCGGTGTGGTTCCCCAGGCAGTTCAACCTGCCGCAGTGGGGGCTTCTCTGGCCGTGGCTCGACCCGGTGGGCCTGGCCTGCCTTGGGCTGCTCGGGGCCATGGCCGTCCATTTCGTGCGCGGGGCGGGCCGGTCTCCCTTCCAGCCGCTGGCGCTGGCCATTCTGGCCGTGCCCCTGCTGATCGCCCGGATCCCTGTCCTGCTGACCCAGGGCAGCGATGCGATCACCCAGACCATGACCGCCACACAGATCGGCCAGTGCGTGGCGCTCACGCTGGGCGCGGCCGCGCTCACCGCGCTGGGCGCGCGGGCGGTCCCGGCGTCGCCGTGACCATCTCGCCCGTCGTACCGAACCACGCCGCCAGCGCCTCCGGCAGCCCGTCCGGCGTGTCGCCCGCCCAGGCCACGTAGCCGTCCGGCCGGATCAGCACGGCACGCGCCGGCGGCCGTGCGCATCCGGCCGTGACGAGGTCCACCCGGTCCCGCCATGGACCGGCGGCCTGCCGCAGCTCCGCGTCGCCCGCCAGGTCGAGCAGCACCGGGCGGGCGGCCCGCATCAGCTCGGCGACCCCGCGTTCCCCCTCGGCGGGCAGGGTCAGCCGCAGGTCGGGCACCACCCGCCCGGCCAGCGGGTGCGGGTCCGCGCCGGTCATCGCGTAACGCGCGTCCGCCCCGCTCATCAGCTCGGCCACGTGCCGCAGCGGATGCTCGTACGTCAGCAGCTCGGCCAGCAGCCTGGGTATCGCGGCGTCGGCCACCTCCTCCAGGCGCTCCAGCTCGGCCTGCGCGCGGGTCTGGAGCAAGGTCCGCTCGGCGGCGTGCCCGCGCTCGGTGGCGTAGGAGGCGAGCAGTCCCTCCGGCGCGCCGCCGCGCAGGGTGGCGGCCAGCTTCCAGCCAAGGTTCAGCGCGTCGGTCATGCCCGCGTTGAGCGCCGCGCCGCCCGCCGGGAACAGGTGCGCGGCGTCCCCGGCCAGCAGCACCCGCCCGGCCACGAACGGCTCGGCCATCCGCGCCTGGGTGGTCGTGCGGGACAGCCAGATCGGCTCGCCCAGCGGCACCGGGCCGCCGAGCACCCGGGTCATGGCGGCCTGGACGTCGGCGAACGTCACCGGCGCGTCGTCGTCGTACGCGCCGGGAGGCGGGTCGTTCTCCCGGACGGCGGCCATGTGGACGCCGGGATGCAGCGAGGTGACGATGACCCGCCCGCGCGGGGTGCGGTTCCAGCCGGACTGGAGCCTGCCGTGGCCGGGCACCTCGATGTCGGGGGCCTCGTAGAGGTCGCCGGTGGCCTCGGTGGCCCGGAAGTGGCCGAGCAGTACCACGCCCGGATCGGTGGTGCCGGGGAAGCCGATCCCGCCCAGCCTGCGCACCGGGCTGTTCGCGCCGTCGCAGCCGACGGCGTAGCGGGCGCGCAGCCGGTACGTCCCGTCGGGGCCGTCCACGGTCAGGGTGACGGCCTCGCCGTCCTGGGACAGGGCGGTCATCCGGTGGCCGCGCCTGATCTCGGTGTCCAGCGCGGCGGCGCGGTCGGCGAGCACCCGTTCCAGGCGGGGCTGCTGGATCAGCACCACGTCCAGCGGGAGGT
Organism: Spongiactinospora rosea; assembly: GCF_003315795.1. Taxonomy (GTDB): domain Bacteria; phylum Actinomycetota; class Actinomycetes; order Streptosporangiales; family Streptosporangiaceae; genus Spongiactinospora; species Spongiactinospora rosea. The sequence continues at coordinate 125,632 of NZ_QMEY01000012.1, read as the reverse complement.
CATCGCCGAGCCGGGACAGCTCCAGCGGGATGTGGGCGAAGGGGTACGTCGGCACCGGCCCGGCGTACGGGCTGCCCTCGCGCACCGGCGCGAGCAGTCCGCGGTGGTCGAGCAGGCGGACGATCTGGCCGCCCAGCCCGTTGGCCTTGGGGGCGTCCGACGGCTCGGGCCGCCGTTCCAGCACGATCGGACGTACGCCGGCCAGCCGGAGTTCGCAGGCCAGCAGCAGCCCGGTCGGCCCGGCGCCGACGATCACGACATCGGTGTCCATGGTTCGCCTCCAGATCGGTGAGGGGCTGTCAGGCTAGGTTGACAAATCGGGCCTTGTCAACCTAGCCTGACAGCGTGGACATCGAGCGGATCTCCGAGAGCATCAGGTCCGGCGACCCGGCGGTCTCGCTGCGCGCGGTGACCGCGCTGCACCGGCTGGCCGAGCGAGTCGAGGCGCTTTCCGTCGCGGCGGCCAGGGAGCAGGGCTGGACCTGGGAGCAGATCGGCGACGCGCTCGGCGTGTCCCGCCAGTCCGTGCACGCGAAGTACGGAAAGTGAGGTGCCCGGCATGCTGGGACGATCCAACAGCCCGTTCGCCGTGGTGGTCGACGCCGCGCGGGAGGAGGCCAGGCGGCGCGGCGACCGCCGGTTGAGCACCGAGCACCTGCTGCTCGGGCTGCTGCACGAACCAGGCGCGGCGCGGGCGTTCGGCGTGGACCTGGCGACGGCCCGCGCGGGGCTCGACGACCTCGATCGGGCGGCGCTGCGAGCCCTGGGCATCGAGGTGGGCGACCTCGGCGAGCTGCTGGACCACCCGCCCGCGCCGCCCAGGCACCCCCGGCTGCGGCCGGCCTCGATCACCTCGGCCGCGCTCGACGCGCTGCGCCAGGCGGTGAAGGCGACGACCGTGCGGACCCGGCGGACCGCGCCCGGCCACCTGCTGCTGGCGCTGCTGTCCTGCGAGCCGCCCGACCCGGCCGCCGCGCTGATCGGCCGGCTGGGCGTCGACCGCGCGGCGGTACGCGAGCGGTTGGCCTGAAGGAAATTTTCCACTAACCACTCAGTTAAGTTATTTATCACCACGAGTCATGAAAAGCCGCTACTGTGCTCGCCGTCGGCCCCCCGATGGAGGAGCATTCATGACTTTCGCCCTGCCCCGATTAGTCGCCGCGGTGTTCGTGGCGCTCGCCGTGTTCCCGCCGGCCGCCTCCGCTTCCGCCTCCGCTTCCGCCTCCGCTTCCGCCGATCCGCTCCCGGGCGCGTTCGCCGAGGCGGCGGCCGCCCATGACGTGCCGCGCGACCTGCTGGCCGCGGTCGCGTACGCCGAGACGCACTTCGACGGCCACGGCGGCAAGCCCAGCGCGAGCGGCGGTTACGGCGTCATGCACCTGGTCGGCAGCCCGGCCGCGCACACCCTCGAACGCGCCGCCGAACTCACCGGCGAGCCCGTGGCCGCGCTGCGCGCGGACACCGCCGTCAACATCCGCGGCGGCGCGGCCGTGCTCCGCTCGTACGCCGACCAGGCGGGCCTGAACGCCGCCGCCCGCAAGGACGCCGGTCGCTGGTACACGGCGGTCGCGAAGTACGGCAACGCCAAGGCCCCCGAAGTCGCCCGCCTGTACGCCGACACGGTCTACGAACTGCTCGGCACCGGCTTCTCGGCGCGGGGCGTCACGGTCGCCGCCCAGGAGATCATCGCTGACCGCGGGCCGTACGCCGACGTCCGCGACCTCAACGCCCGCGACGCCGGCAGCGGCTTCGCCGCCGCCGACTACCCGCCCGCCGCCTGGGTGCCCGCCGACTCCGGCAACTACACCGCCGCGAACCGCGAGTCGAGCCACGCCATCGACCGCGTGATCATCCATGTGACGCAGGGCTCCTACGCCGGGACGATCTCCTGGTTCCAGAACCCGAGCGCCAACGTCTCCGCGCACTATGTGATCAGGTCGTCCGACGGCAAGGTCACCCAGATGGTCCGCGACAAGGACATCGCCTGGCACGCGGGCAACTGGGACCACAACACCCGGTCCATCGGCATCGAGCACGAGGGGTTCGTCAACGACGCGTCCTGGTTCACCGACGCGATGTACCGCTCCTCGGCGGCGCTGACCCGCCACCTGTGCGACAAGTACGGCATCCCCAAGACCCGCGCCGCCATCGTCGGCCACAACGAGGTCCCCGGCGCCACGCACACCGACCCCGGGCCGAACTGGAACTGGACCACCTACATGCGGTACGTCACCGGGGGCGACACCCCCGAGTGGCGGACCACCGTGGACAACGCCACGGCGGGCGGCTTCACCGCGAGCGCCGAGTGGAAGACCTCGGCGTACTCCGGTCAGAAGCACGGGGCCGACTACCGGTACGCCGAACCGGTGGCCGCCAGCGACCCGGCCTGGTTCCGCGCCACGATCCCGAGCGCGGGCGACTACCTGGTGGAGGCCTGGTACCCGGCCGACCCCGGTTACAACGGATCGGCCCCCTACATCGTGGCCACCTCGAACGGGAACAAGACCGTCTACGTGGACCAACGCGCAGGCGGCGGCACCTGGCACCCCCTCGGCACCTTCCCCCTTGCCGCCGGTGCCCAGGACGTCGTGGCGGCGAGCCGCTGGACCTCCGGCACCGGCCTCATCATCGCCGACGCCATCCGCATCACCCGCCCCTGACGGGGCACAACCCCCAGTACGGCCGGCGCCCCCTGGCAGGGCGCCGGCCGTACCCTTTATCCGCCGTGTGCGCAACATGACATGCCGTTTCCATCGGGAATCTCGACGCGCCGGCGAATACGGTTCACAATCAGCGTGATACGCGGGGTGACCGGGTCTGGGGGAGTTACTGCATGGCCATTTTACGCAGGTCGAGCGGGGGACTGGAAAAGCGGCTGATCGCGGACGCGATAGCGAGAAGGTACCCGCAGCTCGACAGAGAGCAGACCGAACGGTTCGCGGACGAGGTCGTCAGGCAGATCGCGCACGCGATTCGCACCGGCAAGAACCTCGCTTTCATTCAGGTCGTCGATGGTGAGGTCCAGGTGGACGTCATCTCCCTGGTGGAAAGCGTCGTCGGCAAAGCCATCACCCGGTAGCGCGGGAGGATGGATGGAGATCAAGAATCCTCCCACCCAGGAAGTGCTGTTCTCGCTCGGCGGCGACGCCCACGTCATCAGGGAGAGCATCCTGCTCAGCCCGAACGGGGCGGCGCACCGGACGAACGGCCTCAGTCGCGACGAGTGGGCCATGCTGCGACTCCAGCGCGAGGCCGAGGCCGAGCGGCTCGTCCAGTTCCGCGACCGTCAACTGCTCAATTCGCACATCGCGATGTACATCGGCCTCGCGACCGTGCTGTCAGGCGTCGTCCTCGTGGCGACGAAGGCGCCTGACACCGGGACGACGGTGGGAGTGAGCATTCTGAGCGCAATTGCTTCCGGAGTGATTTTATACTTGAAGGCGACCTTCATGAAGTCGCATGATCGAATGTACGACCATATCCAGAAAATGCGAGAGCTGGACAATCAGCGCGCGAACCAGGACGCCTTCTGGGCCACCACGCAGCTCACGATCGATCGTGGCCATTCCGGGCACGAATCCGTGATCAAGGCGCTGTTGGAGAACCGGCGAGCCGATCCGGAGCCTTGATCGGTAGTCTGGTGGCAGGCGACGTCATCGGGGGTGGCGGATCATGGCGATGATCGATGAGATCCTTCCGGCTTGGCGGCACGGGGAGCGGCACCGGATGGTGATCGACGCTCCGCAGGCGGCGGTGATGCGCGCGGTCGAAGAGGTGACGTGGGGCGAGGCGCCGCTGTTCCGGGGGCTCATGACGCTCGCGTCCCTCGGCCGGGCGCGCCCGCCCGCCGACGCCTCCATCCTCGCCCGCCTCACCGCCCGGGGCTTCGCCGCCGGCGGCGGCTTCGCGGTGGTGGGCCGCAAACCGGACGAGGTGGTCGTCGGCGTACTGGCCCCCTACTCGCTGCGCGGCATCACGCCGCTGACCGGCGAGCCGCTTGAGGAGTACGCCCGCTTCGACCGGCCCGGCTACCGGGCGGCGATGAACTTCCACTTCGCCGACGGCATCCTGACCACCGAGACCCGCGTCCAGCCCACCGACCCCCGCTCCAGCCGCATCTTCCGCCTCTACTGGCTGATCGTCCGCCCCTTCAGCGGCCTCACCCGCCGCGCCATGCTCCGCGGCATCCAAAAACGCGCCCTCGCGAGCTGAACCCCGGCCGACCCCGGAGGGTCGGGAATGGCCGGTGGGGATGCGTTCATGATGTCATGATCACAGCTTCGCCTGTCGGGCTTTCCCGCCATGCCGACATCACCCATCCACGGCCTCACTCGACCCCTTCTCAAACCAGACCACCCGCCCATTGCCGCGCGGGCGGTGGCCCCAGGTGTCCGCGCGCATACCGACGAGCGCCAGGCCCCAGCCCCCCGGCGACAGTGCCTCTTCCTCCGTCACCTTGCCCATGGCCTGCGGGATGGACCGAGAGCCCTCGTCGGTCACCTCGACCCGCACCCATTTCTCGTTCGCCGCGATGGCCAGCCCCACCCTGCCGCCCGGTTCTCCGGACCAGGTGTGCCGGACGGCGTTGCTGAACAGCTCTGACACCATAAGGAGGAGATCGTCGAGAATGTCGGAGTTGAGGTGGGGATTGGCCTGCCATAGACGCCTGATCAATTCTCGCACCACGCTGGCGTTCTCCATCACGCCGGGCAAAGTGACTATCCTCCTTATCATCTCATTTGGGGCGTATCCCGCTGTGTCGAATGGCTGTCCTATTATCGTCATGGCCTGTCCGGTCTTTTGGCGAGTGAGGTCGGTGGGCCTACTTTGGCGCAGCTCAGCGGCTTGGATCTCTGGACTTCTGTGGACTTTGGCGAGCAGTTCTCCAGAAACACGTATCGGCCGGTATGACTCTGTGTTATTTCTAGGGCGCTATCTGTCACGGGCAGGAGGGTGAAGTGACGGAAAATCCCCCTAATAGCCCTGATACGCCGGAAAAGCGGTTCGGTCGTGAACTTCGCAGGGTCCGTAAGGAGGCAGGGCTGTCTCAGACGCGGGTGGGCCGGGCGTGTGGATGTTCGGCAAGCCTGGTCTCCAGTGTCGAGCGGGCCACCCGAGTACCACAACCGGATTTCGCGCGGGGCCTTGATCGGCTGTTCGGGCTGAATCAGTTCTTCACCCGACTGGCGAAAGGCATCGGCGAGCCCCCACCGAGTGGGCCTGAGTGGTTCACAAGGTGGGCCGAGGAGATCGAGCCCGACAACTCGTGCCACATGACACTCAGTGCTGCGATGGCCTCATGTCAGGCTTTGTCGCGTGGCCGAGGCCCCCGGCGCCCCATGGCGGTTTCAGTCGAATCTGCCGTCGGTGGCGAAGTGACGTCGAATCCAGAGGCCCTAGCGCTCGTCTTGGCGCGCTATGAAAGAATACGGGCAGAGGCGTATCGTTCAGGGCATTCCGTGAAGCTCATCCAGGAAGCATGGGAGCAATGGACAAGCCAAGACTGAGCATCGCCGACCTCGCCGATATCGTCTGGCGGAAGAGCAGCCACAGCGGCTCGGGGGGTGGTGACTGCCTTGAGGTGGCCGACGGGGTTCCCGGGGTTGTCGGGGTCAGGGACAGCAAGGATTCCACTGGGCCGGCCCTTTGCTTCTCCCCTGACGAATGGCGGGTGTTCCTCAAGCGGGTGAAGGCCGGTGACTTCGATTGACCGGTACCGCGAGGCCGATGGCCGAGTGGAGGCGGAGTTCCTACAGTGGTGGGAGTGGTGGGAACTGCGTTGAGGTGGCGAGCAGCTTAGGTGGCTATATCGCCGTGCGTGACAGCAGGGTACCCGCCGGGGCCGTACTGTACTTTCCCCCACGCGAGTGGCGAGTGTTCCTCAACCGGGTGAAGGCTGGTGACTTCGATTGACTGGTACCGCGAGGCCCACGGCCGTGTGGAGGCGGAGTTCCTTCAGTGGTGACAGCGGCGGCAACTGTGTGGAGGTGGCGAGCATCCGCAATGGCCTTGTTGCCGTGCGTGACAGTAAGGCTCCCGCTGACGCCGTACTCTTCTTCCCTTCCCGGGAGTGGCGGGTGTTCCTCGGTCGGGTGAAGGCCGGGGAATTCGGTTAGTCCGTAACGCCGTGACAGGGGTGTCAAGCAGCCAGGCTTGACACCCCTGTCGCATGTCTGGGGAGATATCCAAGATCAAGCCATCGGTGGATTGACGGATGTCGGAGATGTGAAAATTGTCAAGAATGTCATCCCGCTGTGCATCGCACCTGTCAAGTGAGAGGCTTGGAGGGTCCGTAATGATCGCCGACTGGGGAGTGACCGACTTGGAGACCGCGGAGTATCTGGATGCGGCGCTTGACCGTGGGCGGCGGCACGCCGGGCCCATGGTGCCGCGCATGATCTTAGGCGCGCGTCTGCGGGCGCTGCGAGAGACTCGGGGGATCTCCCGGGAAGAGGCCGGGGATGCGATCCGTTCGTCCCATTCAAAGATCAGCCGGCTGGAACTGGCCCGGATCGGGTGCAAGATCCGGGATGTGGCCGACCTGCTCACCCTGTACGGCGTGACCGACGAGCCCGAGCGGGCCACCCTGCTCGAACTGGCCCAGCACGCCAACACCCCCGGCTGGTGGAGCGCGTACTCCGACGTGACGCCGCACTGGCTGCACGCCTACCTCGGGCTGGAGCAGGCGGCCAGCCTGATCCGCACGTACGAGGTGCAGTTCGTGCCCGGTCTGCTCCAGACCGCCGACTACGCCCGGGCCGTCATCGCCCTCGGCGACATCTTCGTCTCCCAGGCCCGCATCGACCGCGGCGTCGAGTTGCGGATGGGGCGTCAGCAGATCCTGCACGCCGCGCATCCGCCGCGGCTGTGGGCGGTGCTGGACGAGGCCGTGCTGCGCCGGCCGATCGGTGGCTCCACCGTGATGCGCGCCCAGGTGCGGCACCTGATGGAGGCGGCCGAGCTGCCGCACGTCACCATCCAGATCCTGCCGTTCAGCGCGGGCGGGCACGCGGCGTCCGGCGGGCCGGTGACCATCCTGCGGCTGCCCGAGCGCGACCTGCCCGACGTCGTGTACCTCGAACAACTGGCGAGCGCCACCTACCCTGACCGCCCGGCGGACGTCTCGCACTACACGCACGTGATGAACCGCCTGGCCACGGAGGCCGCCCCGGCCGTCGAGACGCCTGACTTCCTGCGCCGCATCCTGAAGGACACCTAACCTCATAACGCCGCACTTCACCCGATAGCGTGCACTGGTGAGTGAACCAGTGGAATTGGTGATTTTCGACTGCGATGGCGTGCTCGTGGACAGCGAGCACATCGCCACCCGGGTCCACACGGCGATCCTGAACGAGCTCGGCTGGTCGCTCACCGAGGCCGAGGTCGTCGAGCTGTTCATGGGCCGGACCAGTAAGTCGATCAACGAGCTGACCGAGGAACGGCTGGGCGGCGAGCTGACCGCGGAGGTCGAGAAGCGCTTCCTGCGGCTCTACTGGGAGGCGGTGGAGGCCGAGCTGACCCCGGTCCCCGGCATCGCCGAGGCGCTGGACGCGATCACCCTGCCCACCTGCGTCGCCTCCAGCGGCAGCCACGCGAAGATGTGCAGGACCCTCGGGCAGACCGGCCTGTACGCGCGCTTCGAGGGCCGGATCTTCAGCGGTACCGAGGTCCCGCACGGCAAGCCCGCGCCCGATCTGTTCCTGTACGCGGCGCGCAGCTCGGGCGTCGAGCCCGCGCGCTGCGTGGTGGTCGAGGACAGCCGCTTCGGCGTCGAGGCGGCCCGCGCCGCGGGCATGCGCTCCTTCGGGTACGCAGGCGGGCTCACCCCCGCGGCCCGGCTGGAAGGCCAGGACACCATCGTGTTCACCGACATGCGCGAACTGCCCGCCCTGATCGCCACACTTTGAGATGAATCAGGGCGTGAGAACCGTCTTGCCGATGGTCGTCCGCTCGTCGTGGGCGCGATGCGCGGCGGCGGCCTCGGCCAGCGGGTACACCGCCCCGATCACCGGCCGCAGCCGCCCCGCCGCCGCGTGCTCGAAGACCTGGCCGACCAGCCCGGCGACCTCCTCCGGTGGCAGCAGCACCGAGGCGAAACCGCGGACCGTGAGCCCCCGCTGGAGGACGTCCGCCACGTCGAACGCGGGGGGCGTGCCGCCGGCCGTACCGTACAGGACCATCCGGCCGGTGCCGGTCGCGAGCAGGCCGAACGCCGTCCGCGCGATCTCGCCGCCCACCGTCTCGAAGACCACCTGCACGTCGCCGCCCGCCGCCTCGCGCACCGCGTCGCCCCACCCCGGCAGCCCGTAGTCCACCGCCGCGTCGGCGCCGTTGTCCTCGGCCGCGGCCAGCTTCCGCGAGCCCCGCGCCGCGGCGATCACCCGGGCCCCGGCGTGCTTGGCGAGCTGGGTGAGCAGCCCGCCCGCCACGCCCGCGGCGGCCTCCACCAGTACCGTCTCACCCGGCCGCACCTCGCCCGCGGCGAACGCGCCGACGGCGGCGACGCCCGAGGAGAGCAGCGCGAGCCCGGCGTGCGGGTCCAGGCCGTCGGGCAGCGGGTGCAGCGACCCCGCCGGGATCGCGGCCAGCTCGGCGTAACCGCCGCCGCCCGGGGTGAGGGCCAGCACCCGCCTGCCGGTCCACGCCGGGTCGGTGTCCGGGCCGGTGGCCACCACCGTACCGACGACCTCGAACCCCGGCGTGAACGGCAGCGGCAGCGCGATTCCGGGCATCAGGCCCGCCCGGATCTGGGTCTCGACGTGGCTGATCCCGGCGCCCTCCACCCGGACCAGCACCTCGCCCGGCCCGGCCACCGGATCGGGGACCTCCTCCAGCCGGAGCACCTCGGCCGGGCCGTACTCATGAAAACGAATGGCACGCATTTCGTCCGCCTTCCGACGTATCGACTCGTCGGAGACGGTATCCAGCAGGTACTTGTTACTTCAACGATACTTACTTACCATCAGGCGGGTGAAGGAACCGCTCGACCCGGAGATGTTCGACCCGGCCTGCCCGTCCAGCGCGATGCCGATCAGGATCGGCGACAAGTGGGCCGCCATGGTGATCGTCTGCCTGGAGCACGGCCCGCGCCGGTTCTCCGAGCTGCGGGTGCCGATCCGGGGCGTGACCCCCAAGGTGCTCACCCAGACACTGCGCACCCTGGAGCGCGACGGCATGGTCACCCGCACGGTCTATCCGGAGATCCCGCCCCGGGTGGAGTACGAGCTGACCGACCTGGGGCGCACCATGTTCGGGCCGATCGGGGCGTGCCGGGCGTGGGCCGACGCGCACCTGGAGGACCTGCTCCGCGCTCGCGCGGCGTACGACGAGGCCGCGGCCTCGAACGCCTCAGCGGGTGGAGCCTAGCTTCCTGGAGATTCGCAGCGCGGCCTCGGCCACCTGCGGCCCGAGCGTGCGCACCCGCGCCGCGGTGATCCGCGAGGTCAGCCCGGAGACCGAGATGGCCGAGGTCACCGTGTTGGCCTGGTTGAAGATCGGCGCGCCGACGCAGCGCACCTCCGGCTCGTTCTCCCGGTCGTCCACCGAGTAGCCGCGCTGCCTGATCCGGCCCAGTTCGGCGCGCAGGCTCGCGCCGTCGGTGATCGTGTACTTGGTCACCGGCGGCATCCCGGCCGCCACGACCTCCTCCACCACGTGGTCGGGCTGCCAGGCCAGGATCGCCTTGCCGACCGCGGTGCAGTACACGGGCGCGCGGCTGCCGATCCGCGAGGCCATTCGCACGTTGGTGGTGTTCTCCACCTTGTCGATGTAGACCACGTCCGGCGGGTCGTAGATCACCAGGTGGACGGTCTCGCTGACCTCCAGCATCAGCCGGTGGGACTCCTCCGCGGCGACCGTGCGCAGGTCCAGCTTGGCCAGGTACGCCTGGCCGAGGTGCAGCGCGGCCGGGCCCAGCCGGTAGGCCCCGCTCCTGCGGTCGCGTACCAGCAGCCCGGCCTCCAGCAGCGGCGTGGTCAGCCTGAGCACCGTGCTCTTGGGCAGCCCGACCGCCTCGGCGAGCCGGGTCAGGGATAACTCGGGCCCCGCGTGGTCGCGGACGTGCTCAAGTACGGCGAGCGCCCGCCGCAGGGAGGCCGACCGGTTGCGTTCGGCGGCAGTTTCGTTCGTCACCGGATCAGAAGGTAGGAGCGGTTCCCGGCAAAGTCACGTATGCACAACATAGTTGTGCAATGCAGAACAAACCGGTCGTGCTCTTCCGGTGCTGTGGACGCGCTCCTAGTGTCTGCCGCCATCGGGAGGTTTTAGTGAAGATTCTTAACTTTGCCGTGGCCGGTGCGGCGCTGGTGGTGCTGGCGGCCTGCGCGCCGTCCACCGCCCCGACCGCGACCGGTGGTGATGAGAAGTCGGGCACCCTGCGCGTGTGGCTCTTCGACGAGCCCAACCGGGCGCCCAAGGAGAAGGTCCTCAAGGAGGCCATCGCAGAGTTCACCGCCGCAAACGCCGGGACCTCGGTCGAGATCACCTACATCCCGACCACCCCGGCCAGGCACGAGAGGTTCAAGGGCGCGTTCAACGACCCGGCGAGCGCCCCCGACGTCGCCGAGTACGGCAACACCGACCTCGCCGAGTACGCCGCGGCGGGCGGTTTCGCCGACCTCGGCCCCGATCTCGCGAACTGGTCCGAGCGCGGGGACATCTCCGCCGACCTGTTCCAGTCCGCGACCGTGGACGGCAAGCTGTACGGCGTTCCGTGGTTCATCGGCATCCGCTCGCTCTACTACCGCACCGACGTCTTCAAGGAACTGAAGCTGGACCCGCCGAAGTCCATCGCGGACCTCACCAAGGCGGCGCGCACGATCCGTGAGAAGAAGCCCGATCTGTACGGCATCGCGGTCGGCGGCGAGTACACCTTCGGGGCGCTGCCGTTCGTCTGGGACGCGGGCGGCGACATCGAGAAGCTGAACTCCCCCGAGTCCCGCAAGGGCGTCAAGGCCTACACCGACCTGCTCAGCGACGACGTCTGCCCGCCGCAGGCGTGCGCCAGCCTGACCGGCGGCAAGACCGTCGAGCTGTTCGCCAGCGGCAAGGCGGCGATGGGCATCCTCGGCAACTTCAACCGCTCGGCGGTGGACGCCGGAGCCGCCGCGGGCAAGTACGAGGTCATGCCGCTGCCCGGCGCCGAGCCCGGCTCGGTCGCGCCGGCCTTCGCGGGCGGCAACAACCTGGGCGTGATGAAGAGCAGCAAGCACCGGTCGCTCGCGGTGAAGTTCCTGCAGTTGCTGTCCGGCAAGACCTACCAGGTCAAGATGTACGAGGCGATGGGCAATCTGCCCACGCTCAGCACCGCACGCGAGGAACTGGCCGCCAAGGACTCCTTCCTCAAGCCGTTCCTGGACGCCGTGGCGGCGGGCACCAAGTTCGTGCCGATCGACCCGGCCTGGGTGAAGATCGACAACCAGAAGGTCATCCCCACGATGCTCCAGAAGATCGCGACCAAGCAGTCGAGCGTCGAAGAGGCGACCGAAGAGGCGGCGACGGCGGTGAACGCCGCGTTCGGACGGTCATGACCCAGATCCCCGCAGCGCCGCTCGCCGGGCGTGTACGGCACGCCCGGCCCCGGGCGACCCGGCGGGGCCGCGGGCGGCCCCTGCTCTACCTGCTGCCCGCGGCCGCGGTGCTCGTGCCGCTGTTCGGCTATCCGATCTACATGCTGGGCCTGCTGTCGGTCTTCGACTACCGGCAGGCCCAGGTCAGCGGGGGCGAGCCGACGAAGTTCATCGGTCTCGGCAACTACGCCACGCTGTTCGGCGACGAACGCTTCTGGTCCATCCTCCTCCAGACGCTCATCTTCGCGGTGGCGCTGGTCGTCGTCACGCTCGCCGTCGGCGCGACCCTCGCCGTGGTGCTGACCAGGGCGGGACGGTGGCCGCGGCTGCTGCTGTCGCTGGCCGCGATGGCCGCCTGGGCGGCCCCGGCGATGACCGGGTCCACCGTGTGGATGTTCCTGTTCGACGCCGACCTGGGCCTGGTCAACCAGGTGCTCGGGCTGGACGGCTTCAACTGGTTCTATGACAAGTGGGTCGCCTTCGGGGTGATCGGCGCGACCGTGGTGTGGCACTCGTTCCCGCTGGTCATGGTCACGCTGTACGCGGGCATCCAGGCCATCCCGCACTCGGTGCGCGAGGCCGCCTGGCTGGACGGCGCGTCGGAGTGGCAGTCGTTCTGGCGGATCATCCTGCCGATGCTGCGCCCGCTGGTCACCATCGTGGTCATCCAGTCGATCATCTGGGACTTCAAGATCTTCACCCAGATCTACGTGATGACCAACGGCGGCGGCATCGCGCTGCAGAACTCGGTGCTCAACGTCTACGCCTACCAGACCGCGTTCGGGTCCTCGGAGTACGGCCTCGGCTCGGCGATCGGCGTGGTCATGACGCTGATCCTGCTGGTCATCACCATGTTCTACATCCGCGCGCTGTACCGGACGGGGGAGCGGCTGTGAAGCGGGCCCGGCTGGCCGCCAACACGGTGGCGATCGTGGCCGCCGTGGTCACCTTCTTCCCGATCTACTGGATGGCGCTCTCCGCGCTGAAGCCCGCGGGGGAGATCCAGTCGCTCCAGGTACGGCCCTGGACCCTGGCTCCCACCCTGGAGCACTTCCAGCGCGTGCTCGGCGGCGAGAACTTCGCCCGCTACCTGCTCAACAGCCTCGCCGTGGCGCTCACCGTGGTGGCGCTGTCGGCGCTGGTGGCGTTCCTGGCGGCGGTGGCGGTCACCCGGTTCACGTTCAGGTTCAGGACCACCGTGCTGATCATGTTCCTGGTGGCCCAGATGGTGCCGGTGGAGGCGCTGACCATCCCGCTGTTCTTCCTGGTGCGCGACATCGGCACGGCGGTGCCCGGGGTCGGGCTGAACACGCTGGGCTCGCTGGTGCTGGTCCACCTGGCGTTCTCGCTGCCGTTCGCGATCTGGATGATGCGCGGCTTCGTGGCGGCCGTGCCGGAGGCCCTGGAGGAGGCCGCCATGATCGACGGCGCGAGCCGCCCGGTCGTACTGTGGCGCATCCTCTTCCCGCTGGTCGCCCCCGGCCTGATCGCCACCAGCGTGTTCTCCTTCATCACGGCCTGGAACGACTTCATCTTCGCCAGGACCTTCATCATCTCCGCCAAGGACAACCAGACCCTCCCGGCCGCCCTCCTGGTCTTCTTCAAACCGGACGAGAACGACTGGGGCGGCATCATGGCGGCCTCGACTCTGATGACGATCCCGGTACTGATCTTCTTCGTGGCGGTGCAGCGCAAGCTGGTCGCCGGACTCGGCGGCGCGGTCAAGGACTGACGCCGCCCAGAGGGAAAGCGTCCTCATGGGCGTGCCTGGGGGTGGCATGCTCATGAGGACCCCATCCCCGCCTGCCTTCACTCCTCGCCGAGCTGCCGCGCGATCCGCGCCCGCTCCGACTCCAGCGCCTCGATCAGCGCGTTGTGCTCCTCCCGCTGGCTCAACGCGGCCGCGTCGTCCGCGGCGTCCTTCGGGCCGTCCACGCCGCTCCCCAGGTCATCGCGCATCCGCGCGAGGTCGTCATCGATCTCCCGCAACCTGGCCCGCGGATCTTCGGTGGACATCGGACCCTTCCCCTCTCTAGGTCTGCCCCAACAGACCCCCCCTACCCACCCGCGCCCCGCCTAGCCCACGTCGCCTATAGGCTGAGATGCAGCCGTAGCGCCTCGTCGAGCAACTTCAGCTCGCGCGCTGGTCATCGCTGACCGCGATGGCAGGATGGGCCTGAACCCGGCACCGGATCGAACTCGGTTCAGTGGACGCCAACAGACGTCAATGTGGCACATCGGCCAGCCCGTCTCCGCTTGCCGAATCCCACAGCGGGCCGTCGCCGCCTTCGTCCCATTCCGCGAAGGCGCTCGTGTACGCGTCCTCCAGAGAGTCCATGCGGAAACCATCTCACCTCAGGCGCATGGCTACCGTCAGATCCAGGCGGGGAGGGTGGGGAGGCCGGTGGGGGCGGGGCGGCGGCCGAGGGTCCAGGCGAGGAGGTCGGCGGCCGGGCCGGTGGCGGTGTGGGCGGGGCCGGTGCCGGCGATCTGCCAGGTGCGGGGGCGGTCGTCCGGGGCGAGGGTGACGGACGGGCAGTCGTCGTGGCGGGCCAGGTCGCGGCTGACGTCGTCGAGGAGGGCGTCGACGAAGCCGGCGGGGAAGGCGTCGAAGCCGACCCCCGTGTCCAGGTCCACGCTGTGGATCCACACCTCGCGAGCGCGCAGCCAGGGGATGTCCCCGGCGGCGAACATGATGCCGGTCCGGTGCCGGATCTGGGTGGACCGGGCCGATTCCGGCAGGGTGGCGAACTCCTCCGCGAACCGCTTGCCGGACGCGACCAGCTCCTCGAACAGCTCCTTCGGGGTCTGAGTGGCGCGGCGTTCGATGTCGGCGGCGCGGGACTCGTCGCTGGTGTACATCGGGGCCTCGACGCCGGTGCGGACCCCGGTCAGCAGGCGGCCGAGGGCGTCGGCGGACCCCGCCAGGTGCCCGACCACGTGGGCGCGGGTCCAGCCGGGCAGCAGCGAGGGCGCAGTGAGATCGGCGGTGGCGGCCTGCTCCTCGAAGAGCCGCTGCCCTTCCTCCACCCAGCGGAGTGCCTGTCCGGTTTCGACCATCGTGGGTCTCCTGTCGTCGGTGCGGTGCCGGTATGACGGTACCTGGCGCTCTGTCGGTATCACCTGGCGACCATGACGCATCTCGCCATGTGAGACGAATCATATCGCCCAATAATTCTTCCACCGCGCCGCGGGCCGCCATTCTCCGGCCCCTGGAAAGGGCCGGGAATTCGCGCCCGAATGGCCATGATGACAAATGCGTGAGCAGTGTGCGACCCACCGTGACGGAGGCGGACCGCCAGCTCGGAGAGGTGGGCCCCGACCGGCGGCGCAGCGGGCCGGTCCGATATTTCGTAATTTACTGGAGGTTCTGGCCGTCCAGATATAACGGATATACCCCTCAAGTGACCGCCAAAAGGGCAGGTCCGAGCCATCATGATCGGCCGATCGGGTTGTCAGCTTCCGATTGACGGCCAGTGGGTCGATGTGGTCGGCTCTATCACTCCTGATTTATTCGGTCGATGCTCTGCCGACCCTCGGGGGGAATTCCACAGATGCCGCGTCTCCATCGACACGTCCTGGCGCGTGTCCTTGCCGTCGCGCTGGCCGCCGGCGCCGTGGCGGCCCCGTCCGCGCCCGTCCGCGCCGACGCCGCCGACGCCCTGGAGACCCCTCGGCAGGCCCCCCGGACGAGCGCCGCCAAACCGGAGATCGCCGCCGTCCCCGCCGTCCAGGCCCCGCCCAAGACGGCGGTGAACGTGCCCCGCGGCCCCTCCCTGGCCGCCCGCCCCGTACCGGCCCGCCAGGTCGGCCCGCAGCTGCCCCCGGTGACCATCCCCGCCGGACCGGCCCTCGCCGACCGCGTCGCCGCCGACGCGGCGAAGCGGCTCAAGGCGGGCGGGCTCCGCGGCGGCGTACCCGACGCGGGAAAGCTGCTGCCCGCCACCGGCGACGCGCCCGGACTGCCCGTCCGCATCCCCGCCGCGAAGGAGATCAGTGGCCTGACCTCGGGCCTGAAGGACCTCACCGGGATCGATCTCGACGCCGTGCGCAAGAAGGCCGCGGGCGCCTACGCGGCGTTCACCTTCCGGCTGTGCGCCGAATCCGCCGACCGGGGCGTGTCCTGCTCCGGCCCCCGGCCGGTGTTCAAGCCCACCTCCGCCGACGTGACCGGCGACGGCACCCCGGACGTCACCGTGCGGGTCGTCCCGATGTTCGGCAAGGGCGGCAGGTCCGCCGGCGCGGGCGTCTCGGTGACCCGGGCCTCCGGCGGCGAGGGCGAGGACGGCCCGCTCAAGGCCCAGGTGTGGGCGGAGTACGAGCTGCCCGGCGAGTCGGGCACCCGGGTCTCGGCGGGCTTCGACGGCCTGCACCGGGGCGACTCGCTGCCCGCCGAGATGTGGGGCGTCTTCAGCGCCGCCAAGGCGGGGAACGGCGTGTTCGACGTACGCGCCGAGGTCAAGCGCCCGGCCACCGGCGAGTCCACCGCGACCGTCGCGGGCGTCACCGCCATGCGCGGCGGCAAGCCGGCCGGTACGACCGTGGCCAGCCTGATCCAGAAGCCCGCCCCCGCCGAGATGACCGCCCGCGCCCGGCTCGACCTGCCCAGGCGGGAGAGCGAGATCACGCTCACCTCGCAGGGCGGCGGCCGGCTGGACGCGCTGGTGGTGACCGACAGGGGCGGTGGTGAGCAGGTCACCCAGATGAGCGTGACCAAGCCGCCGCGCAGGCTCACCGCCGAACTCGGCCGTACCGGCAAGAACGGCACCGCCGAGATCAAACTCACCGCCTCCGGTCGCGTCCCCTCCGCGGAGCTGCACAACTACGTCTTCCAGGGCGCGAAGCCCGTCAAGATCGCGGGCGTCTCGATGACCGGTCTGCCCGCCGACTTCCGCGCCCGCTACGACCCCGGCGGCGGCAAATCACAAGGACTCACCCTTGCGACCGGCTCGGGCCGCGCCGAGTCCGCCGACGTCGTCTACTACGACCAGGCCGCTGCCAGGACCGTGTTCACCGCCAGGCTCACCGGGCTGCCCACGAACCTGCGCCTGGTCAGCGACGCCGCCAAGCGGACCGTCAGCCAGCAGGCCAGTTCCCGGCTGGGCGGCTTCGAGGCGGTGCTCCAGCGCAACGGCGGCGCGATCGCCGCCCCGGACGGCGGCCACCTCACCATGATCAAGAAGGGCGACCGGCTCGGCGTGTCCGGCCGGATGAACGGCCTGTCGGCGTTCGAGGTCACCTACGGGGCCCGGCCGACCGCCACGCTGCGCCTTGCCACGCCCGGCCGCGGGTTCGTGGCCGCCGCCGACATCGACGGCGCGCACCTGACCCGGATGGAGCTGTCCAACACCCCCGCCAAGGTCAGCGTCCGGATCGACCCCGAGGGCAGGAAGGCCGAGTACAGCGCCAGCGGCGTGATCTCCCGGCTGCGCGCCGCCTACGCAGGCACCGAGCACGGCCCGACCATCGACGGCACCGTGCACGGCGTACGGTCCAAGGTCGAGACGTCCTGGCAGCTCGGCGAGCGGACGACGGCCAAGCTGTCCACCGGAGACAAGCTGGGCGAGGTCGAGCTGTACGTTAACCGCGCCCCGGTCACCAAGGTCGCCCCCGCCGAGGGGGAGGACCTGGCCCTGACCGTCAAGGGCGTACGGCGGTCGGTGACCGTGACCGCCGACGTCCCCGCCCGCCGCCTGGACTGGACCGCCGACGAGCCGGTGGCCGAGGTGTCCGCGCTGGCCCGCGTCCGCGCCCAAGGCCGGTACTTCCGCGCCGCGGCCGAGGTCAAGGACGTGCCCGCCCGCTTCGAGGCCACCTGGAGCCAGGGCGCCTACCGGTTCCGCGGCGTCAGCGGCCCGATCGGCACGGCGGCCATCGCGGTCACCAACCACGACGGCGCCACCGCTCCCACCGGGCCGCACCTGGCCGCCCACTACCGCCAGTCCGACCAGAACCTCGACGCGAGCGTCCGGCTCGACGGGCTGACCGCCGCCGAACTCACCGGCGCGGGCTCCGACCTACGGGCCGACCTCGACGGCAAGCGGCAGACCGTCGCCCTGGACGCCGACGTGTCGCTCGCCGGAGACCTGCGGTTCGGCGCGCTCGGCACGGTCGGCCCCATCCCCGGCCGCCTCTCCGTCGCCGCGGGCAAGGGCGGCACGGTCACCTACGACAGTGGCGGCACCAACCTCGACCTGGCCGCGACCATCTGGCTGGGCAAGGCCGCCGCCGTGGCGGGCGCCGAGTCCGGCGTGCCCGGGTTCGAGTCCGGGGTGTCGCTGGTGGACGCGGGCTGCAAGCCGGGCGCACCCGGCTGCGCCGTGGACGCCGGTCCCTTCTGCACCCCCGACCGGGGCTGCTTCGGCGTGCTCGGCAACGTCCGGCTGACCGGCCTGCCCAGCAAGATCACGGTGGATCCGGCGAAGCGGACGTTCTCCTTCGCCGGGTTCCGGCCCAAGGACCGCAAGATCGGCGTCTACCTGGCCGGTTCGGTGATGACGCCGCTGCCGTTCAAGGCGCGTGCCGTACTGGACGGCCTGCCCCGGTCGATCACCAGCATGGCGATCGGCCCGTTCGAGGTGAGCGACGGCAAGGACGCCGACGGCCGCCCCGCGAACGTGGTGCGGGCCGGATGGGCGATCGAGCCCGCCGCCACGATCACCTCGCTGCGCGCCGACGCCGAGGTGGACACCGGGCCCGTAAGGGGTGTTCTGCGCGGCCAGGTGGAGCTGGACCCGGTCCCCGCCCGCGCGTCCGTGACCGGCGTCTACGGCAAGAAGACCCGCATCGACGTGCGCAACTCCGCCCCGATCAAGAAGCTGCTCGCCCGGGTGACCGCCGCCCCGCCCGGCGGGCGGCCCGGCACCGGGGTGGTCCGGTTCGGTGACGTGCCCGCCGCGTTCGGCCTCGCCTCCGACGTACCGGACACCGGCCTGCAACTGCCGACGTTCACCTACCGGGCGCAACACGGCGAGAACACCCTCGACGGGCTGTTCGCCGTGCAGGGCTCGCTGGTCGAGCAGGTGTGGAAGCCGGCCGGCGGGCGGCTGCTGGACGCCTCGGTGGAGGTGACCGACCTGGCCGCGCAGACGACCGTCACGCTCAACGAGGACTACTCCACCGACCTGGTGTCCGCGCCGGTGCCCACCAAACGGCTCCAGGTCCACGCGGGCCTGTCCATCGAGCCGGTACGCCGCCAGAAGGTCAGCGCCGAACAGGAGATCCCGTACACCGGCGGCCTGTTCGACCTCAAGCTGGCCGGGCACTTCGGCCTCGGCCGCAGTACGATCGGCGACCTGTCGCTGCGCATCGACGGCATCTCGCGGATGCGGATCCGGCCGGGCAAGATCCCGTTCGGGATGACGGCGCACCGGGCGCTCGGCTACCTGTCGCCCGCCTTCGAGGGCGACTACCGCCGCCTGGACATCGCCGCCCGCGGCGTGGACCTGCGGCCCGACGTGGACGTCGCCGTCGTCATGGACCGCAGTGTCGGCCCCGACGCCTTCACCGACAAGCTGCGCATCGGCCCCGCCGACTCGCTGTCCTTCCGCCGCTACGACACCCGGCTGCGCCCGATGAGCGCCAAGCAGCGGTTCATGATGGGCCCGGCCAAGCTGGCGTGCGTGTCGATCAGCACCCAGCCGGGGCTCGTCAGCGCCGAGCGCAGGAACGGCATCACCCTGCGCGGCGCGGACGGCCCGCAGATGGTGTCCTTCCTCGATCCCGGCGGGCAGGTGCAGGGGTACGCCATCGACCTGCTCGCGCAGTTCATGTCGCCGTACCAGGGGGCGGGGTGGAAGATCACCGACGTGGAGCCCGGTGGCTGCGGCGGGTGAAGGGCCCGCTCAGCCGAAGACGATCTGCGCGTAGTCGCCCACCGGGCGGTAGCCGATGGCCTGGTAGATCGAGTTGGACGTCGGGTTGGCCAGGTCGGTGAACAGCAGCACGCGGTCCACGCCGGTCGCCAGCACGGCCATGGAGGCCGCGTACGTGACCGCCGCGCCGTATCCGTGGCGGCGGGCGTGCGGCGGGGTGTAGACGACAGCGATCCGCGCGGTGGACTCGACCGGCGGGGTGTGCCCGGCCGCCGCGACCGGACGGCCGTCGTCCTCCCAGACGAACAGCTCGCCGCGCTCGATGCCGAGGCGTACGCCCGGGACGGGGTCATCGTCCGGATGGCCCGGCTGCGACTCGTCGAGGAACGCCTTGTACCAGCCCGCCAGCAGGTCGAGATCGCCGGGCACGGCGGCGCGGGCCCTGCCGGAGGCGCGCGGCTCACGCGGCTCGGTCAGGTGATAGAGCCGCTGGTCCATCCGGCCGGACTCGGGCCGGCCGTAGGCCCGCGCGAACGCCGCCGCCACCGGCGCCGGGCCGGTCACCCCCGGCAGGTCGTGCGCGCGCAGCGCGGCGGCAAGGGGCGCGAGCGACTCGGCGGGCGCGTCGGTGATGACCAGCGGATAGAGCGGGGTCTGCACGACGACGCCGCGCACCGCCGGGCCGTCGGCCAGCCAGCCGAGCAGCCCCCCGCCCACCGCCTGCCCGAGCCGCAGCCGGAGCAGCAGCGTCAGCGGAACGGTGTTGCGGACCGGGTCGTCGCGCAGCCTGCGCTCGGCCTCCGCGGGGAAGGCCGCGACGTCGGAACAGAAGGCCCATTCCACCGGACCAGCGTACTGGGGCAGCGCGCGACGGCGGTACGGCACTACCATCTCGACTGCGCCGGGATGGTCTGGTGATCGGTAACGGAACGGTTGGGATGGACGAGCGCGAGCGGGGAGGGCTGCCGGCAGGGCTTGGGGAGCTGTTCGCCGACGGCGGCGTGGGCCGGTCCCTCGCGGTCGATCTCCCACCCGGGGATTTCCTGTGGCCCGACCCCGGCGATGCTCTCCGATCCATCGACCGGCCTGCCTTCTGGATGAGCGACGAGCCGGCTTCGG
Source organism: Spongiactinospora rosea (assembly GCF_003315795.1). Taxonomy (GTDB): domain Bacteria; phylum Actinomycetota; class Actinomycetes; order Streptosporangiales; family Streptosporangiaceae; genus Spongiactinospora; species Spongiactinospora rosea. The sequence continues at coordinate 105,132 of NZ_QMEY01000012.1, read as the reverse complement.
CGGGGCTGTGGTCCGCGCTGCGGGCCGAGCACGGGCGCTCCGGCCTGTGGCCGGTGCTGCTGGATGAGTCGGTGCAGCCGTGGTCGGCCGGGCATCTGGTGCCCGACGTGCCCGGGGAGATCGACAACTACAAGCCCGCGCAGTTCATGGCCGAAGTCTGGGAGGACTGGTGCGCGCAGGCCGACCCCGACCAGGTGGCCGAGGAGCTTGCCCCGTTCGGCGTGGAGTGCCCGGGTCTCGCCCCGCCAGGCCGTCCGATGGCCCCGCCCGAGCAGGTCGCCGACTGGTACGCGGGCGTGCTCGCCGAACGCGGGATGCCGCTCGGCCTGGCCGCGGTGCACCGGGGCGCCGACGCCATGGCCGTGATGGGCTGGCAGGGCGCGCTGCACCACAACGAGTGGACCCCGCCGCTGGCCGCCGTGGTGCGGAGCTGGGAGGAGCGGTTCGGCGCGCGGGTGGTCGCCATGGGCTTCAACACCCTGGAGCTGAGCGTGGCCGCCCCGCCCGCCACCCACGAGCACGCCCTGCACGTCGCCGCCGAGCATTGGGCGTTCTGCCCGGACAGCATCATCCAGGGGCCCGGCGACCTACACGGGTACGCCGAGCAGATCGCCGGGGTGAACGCCTGGTCGTTCTGGTGGGACTGATCAGGTGAGCCGGCGTCCGCCGCCGAGCACCCGGCCGACCATCCGCGCGTACATCCGCCCGGGACAGGCCACCGACGGCGGGGTCAGGAAGCCGGGCAGCGCCGGGAGGTCCACCGCATAGGGTTCGAGCAGCCCGTAGACGGACACGGCGTCCTCCGGCCGGTCTTCCGGCCGCTTGGCCAGCAGGCCGGTGACGAGCGCGGCCAGGCCCGGCGGCACGCCGTCCAGCCGGGGCGGCGGCTGGTTGACGTGCGCGTCGAGCACGGCGTACTCGGTCGGCCCGGCGAACACCGGCCGCCCGGTCAGGGTCTCGTGCAGCACGCAGCCGAGCGCGTACAGGTCGCTGCGCGGGCTCGCCACCCCGCGCTGGATCTGCTCCGGCGCCATGTACGCGGGCGTGCCGAGGATCTGCCCGATCCGGGTGAACGGCGCGGCCCCCGCCTCGCGCAGCACCGCGAGCCCGAAGTCGAGGACCTTCACGTCGCCGTCCGGGCACAGCATCAGGTTGTTGGGCTTGAGGTCGCGGTGGCAGATCGACAGCGCGTGCGCCGCCGCCAGCACCGCGCACGCCTGCGCGGCGATGCCCGCCGCCCACTGGACCGGCAGCGGGCCGTGCTCGCTGACCACGTCGGCCACCGTGACGCCGTCGATGAACTGCATGACCTGGAACAGCCGCTGGTCGTGCGCGCCGAAGTCGTACAGCACCGGCGCGCCCGGGTGCTCCAGCCGGGCCAGGATGCGCGCCTCGCGGATGAACCGCTGCTCCAGCTCGGCGTCGTGCTCGATGGGCACGCGCAGGAACTTCACCGCCACCTTGCGGTCGAGGTGTTCGTCGTGACCGCCGTAGACCGCGCCCATGCCGCCCTGCCCGAGGGGGAGGTCATCGAGCACGTAGCGGTCGGCGATGACCATCGCACCCCTCCTGCGGCCTTCCAGGGGACCTCGCAAAGCCGGAACTACGCCCTCTGGTCGCACGGCAGCAGATGACCGTCGACCAGTCCCTCGAAGCCTAGCCGGATCAGCGTCTCGCCCAGTGCGGCCGTCTCGCGCAGCCCGTCCGCGAGGGCGATGAGCCCCCGGAACGCGCCGCCGTACGCCCGCTGCTCGGGCAGCGGCAGCCGGGGGACGCGGACCCGGCGGGCGTCGGTACGGCTGGATGCCGGGTGAACGCGTGAGGAGGCCGCGGCCGAGGTGCCCGCGAAGCGCAGGAACCCGGCCACGAAGTCGGCGTCGAGCGTGTCGGGATCGACCCGGTACGCGGTGAGCTGCGGGCCCAGCACCGCGCCCGCGCCCGTCCCGGCCGCGACCACCCGCACCACGCCGGTCGGCGCGGCCACGATGTCGCCCGCGGCGAGCGTCACCAGCGCGGGACCCGGCCGGGTACGGCCGGACGGCGGCCCGCCCGCGGCGATGTCCTCGCCGGTCAGCACCGGGGCGCCGGACTCCGCCATGGGGATCTTGAAGGGCGCCTGGAGGACCGTCACCGCGCCCTCCTTGACCAGCTCGGCGACGGTCGTCATCAGCGGCTCGCGGTCGCGTCCCGCCGTACGCAGCTCCGGCGGCCCGCCGCGCAGCCCTTCGAGCGCCGCGTGGAAGCCGTCGCGGGCGGCGGCGAACCCGCGGCCCAGCTCGGCCGCGTCGCGGCGCGGCCGGTGCCTGGCCGGGCTCACGTCCACCTCGTCGTCCAGCAGGTCGATGATCCGCACGGTACGCCCGGCGGCGCCCGCGGCATGTGGCGCGCCCGCCAGGTGTGCGGGCCAGGCCGCCGCGACGGCGGCGAAATCGTCGCTCGCGTCCATCAGCAGCAGCTCCGACGGCGGGCGCTCGCCCGGCGCGGGACGGCGCAGCAGCCACACATCGGGCCCGGCGGCCGACAGCGTGACCACGCCGCGCAGCGCCCCGGCGCGCAGCAGGTTGCCGCGGATGCGGCGGCCGGAACGGCGGCTCGCCGCGGCCGGGGGCATCAGGATGGCGACCGTGCCGCCCGGGCGTACCCTGGCCAGGCAGTGCTGCACCCAGGCCAGCTCCGACTCGCCGCGCGGCGGCAGGCCGTACTCCCAGCGCGGGTCGCCGGTCAGCTCGTCGAAGCCCCACGCCCGCTCGTTGAACGGCGGATGACATACCACCGCGTCGGCACTCGTCGTCGCGAACGCGTCACGCGTGAGCGCATCTCCTGCAATGATCTCTGCGTGGATTCCGCGCAGCAGCAGGCGGACGGCCGCGATCACCGCGGCCGTCTCGTCCAGCTCCTGCCCGAGCACCCGCACGTCCTGGCCACGGTCGGTGAGGAGCAGGGTGCCGATGCCGCACGCCGGATCGAGCACCACGCGCGGCTCCGGCCCGATCAGCGTGGCCAGCAGGGCGGCGATGTCGGCGCGGGTCACGTCCAGGGCGCGCGAGTGGGCCTCCACATAGCGCTCGCAGATCAGCTCGAACGCCCCGGCCGCGCCGCGCTCGGCGGCCAGCCCGGCCAGCAGCCGGACCAGGTCGGGGCCCAGGTCGTCGCCTTCGTGCCGCACCCGCGGCAGGTCGCCGGTGGCCTTCTCCAGCGCCGCGGCCAGGCCGGGAAGGGCCGGGTCGCGGGCCAGGCGGCGCCAGCCGTCCGGGTCGCGGTGCAGGTAGAGCAGCACGGCCCCGGCCCTGGCGACCAGCTCGGGCAGGCGCAGGTCATCGCCCGCGCCGCGCAGCGACTGCCACACCCGGTCGCCCAGCGAGACCTCGAACGCCTTGCCGTTCTCGCGCAGCCAGTGCTCGACCTCGCGCAGCGAGAAGAGCGGGCTGGCCGCCGTGCCGCCCACCGGGCGCGGAAAGTCGTCGTAGCGGCGGCGCCAGTTGCTCACCGCGGCCCGCCCCACACCGGCGAGCCGGGCGATGTCGCCCGCGTTAAGGGTGGCGTCGCTGCTCATGGCCGCCAGACTAGTTCAACCTGTCCCATCGGTCTACGACCTACTTGCTTGTGAAGTGACTCAACCAATGATTAACTACTGACATGGCACACATCCTGCGCTACGCCGTCGCCTCCGACGTAGGCCGCCGCCGCGAGCAGAACGAGGACTCGGCCTACGCCAGTCCCCGGCTGCTCGCCGTCGCCGACGGGATGGGCGGCTACGCCCACGGCGAGGTGGCCAGTACCGTCGCCATCGCCGCCGTCGCCGCGCTGGACGAGAGCCTGCGCGCCGCCACGGCCGGAGTCGACCTCCACGGCGCCATGCGGTCGCTGGTCAAAGACGTCAACCACACCATCTACGAGATGACCGAGAACGACCCGGGCCTGCGCGGCATGGGCACCACGCTGACCGCCATGCTCTGGGAGGGCAGCAGCTTCGCCCTCGCGCACATCGGCGACTCGCGGGCCTACCTGCTGCGCGATGGCGCGCTGTACCAGATCACCCACGACCACACGCTGGTGCAGACCCTCGTGGACGACGGCCGGATCACCCCCGAGCAGGCGTCGGTCCACCCGCGCCGCTCGATGCTGCTGCGGGTGCTTGAGGGCACCGGCGACGGCGACCCCGACGTACGCGTCCGTGAGGGCGAGCCGGGCGACCGCTACCTGCTCTGCTCCGACGGGCTGACCAGCGTCCTCGGGCCCGAGGCCCTGCACGAGGTGCTGACCGGCCTGGACGACCTGGGCGACGTGGTGACCCGGCTGATCCAGCTGGCCAACGAGGGCGGCGGTCCCGACAACATCTCCTGCGTGGCCGCCGACTTCCTGGAGGTCGCCGACATCGCCGAGGACGAGGAGGTGCCCGTCCCGGGCGTGACGGTGGGAGCCGCCGCCGAGCACCCGGCCTGAGCCTCGGCTAGTCCTTGACGCCGAGCGCGTCGAGCACGCCGGCCACGACCTCCTCCGGCTTGCGCGCCGCGACGTCGAAGGTCAGGTCGGCGACCTGTGCCAGCACCGGCCCGCGGCGGGCGCGCTGCTTGGCCAGCATCGCGCGCAGGTCGGCCTCGAAGTGCGGGCGGTGCGCGCCGCTCGCCATCCGCTCGGCCAGCACCTCGTCGGGGGCGTCCAGCCACACCACCAGGGCGGGTTCGAGCGCGCCGGGGGCCTCGGGGCGGTCCAGCGTGCTCGCCGCGGCGGCGATCACGGACGGCGGGTCGTCGGCGAGCGATTCGCGCAGGTGCTCCCACTCCCGCTCGTGGAGTACGGCGGGGCCGAGCCGTTCGGCCATCTCGGCCGCCGTGGCGCCGTAGCGGCGCCGCATGTCGGGGTCGCTGTCGCGCATCCGGCGATGCAGTCGTTCGGCCAGCAGCTTGGACACGGTCGTCTTACCTGAGCCCATGAGCCCGACCACGACGATGGGGGTCGCGTCGGAAGGGGGCGGCGTCAAACTCGGTCACCTCCGGGTCGGCTGGGGTGGTCGCGTGCGCCGAGGCACATGAGAGCCATTCTCCTGCCCGCTTCGATGACCTTCTATCCGGGGCTTGTTTCGGAGCGGACCGGCCGGGCAGTCGTGGCACAGAATCGATCGATGTGGAGGTGAGGGTTCGATGCCCGCACGCGAAGAACTCCCGTCCACCCTGCGGCGCTCGCCGAAGGAGGCGCAGGAGACCTGGATCAAGGCGCACGATTCGGCGGTGCAGGAGTACGGCGAGGGCGCCCGCTCCCACCGGACCGCCTTCAGCGCCCTCAAGCACTCCTATGAGAAGGTCGGCGACCACTGGGAGCGCAAGGCCGGCGGCCGGAGGGGCCCCTCGGACAAGCAGGCCAGGAAGAGCACCCCGGCCCCCGGCAGGACGGCCGAGGGCGTGGACACGAGCGCGCCCAAGGAGCACCTGTACGCGACCGCCCAGCGGCTGGACATCACCGGACGCAGCAGGATGAGCAAGAAGGAACTTGTGGACGCCATCAAGAAGGCCAACAGAAGGGCCACCAGCAAGGCCAGAAGCCGCTGACCCCCTGAGCCCGAGCGCCTGTGGTGAGCGCTGTCACCGCAGGCGCTTGACGGCGTCCCGGATCGCGGTGCGGTCGATGCCCGCGTCGCGCAACTGCTCGCGCGGGGTGGCCGAACCGGGCATCTGGCGCACCGCCAGCTTGATGACTCGCGGCCCGAGGTCCGCCACGGCCGACAGCACCGCCTCGCCCAGCCCGCCCTCCGGCCAGTGGTCCTCCACGGTGATCAGGTTGCCCGTGGTGGTGGCCGCCGCCCGCAGCGCCTCGATGTCCAGCGGCTTGACGGAGTAGAGGTCGATCACCCCGACCCGGATGCCCTCCTCGGCCAGTTCGCCGGCCGCCGCCAGCGCCTCGTGCACGGTCACCCCGGCGGCGACGATCGTCGCCAGGTCGTCGGGGGAGGCGCGCAGCACCCGGCACCGGCCGATCGGGAAGTCCTCGTCCGCGTCGTAGATCACCGGGGTCGCGCCGCGCGTGGTGCGCAGGTAGCTCACTCCCGGCCGGTCGGCCATCGCGGTCACCAGCTTGGCGGTCTGGTTCGCGTCGCACGGGTAGAGGACCGTGCTCCCGTACACCGCGCGCATCATCGACAGGTCCTCAAGGCCCATCTGCGAAGGGCCGTCCTGGCCGATCTCCACCCCGGAGTGCGAGCCGACCAGCCGTACGTCGGCCCGGCTCACCGCCGCCATGCGGATGAAGTCGGCCGCCCGGGTCAGGAACGCCGCGAACGTCGCCGCGAACGGCACCCACCCCCGGACCTGCATGCCCACCGCCGCCGCCACCATCTGCTGCTCGGCGATGAAGAACTCGAAGAACCGGTCCGGATGGGCGTCAGCGAACGCCTGGGCCTTGGTGGAGTCGGCGACCTCGCCGTCCAGCGCGACCACGTCGCCGCGCGCCGAGCCCAGCGCGGCCAGCGCCTCCCCGAACGCCGAGCGGGTGGCCACGTCGTCGCCCAGCTCGAACACCGGCAGCTTCAGCGGTGAGTGCGGCACCCCGTCGGGCTCCTTGACCGGCTCGGGCGGGTTCACCTGCACGCGGATCGTCTCCCGCAGCCCGCCCAGTTCCTCGATGGCCTGCTCGGCGTCGGCCAGCGGCTTGCCGTGCGCGCCCTCGCGGTCCTCGACCGCCGAGACGCCCTCGCCCTTGCGCGTCCTGGCCAGGATCGCGGTGGGCCGCCTGCGGACGTTGCGGGCGTCGGACAGCGCGTAGTCGATCTGCCCGGGGTCGTGCCCGTCGATCTCCACGGTGTGCCAGCCGAAGGCGCACATCCTGCGGGCGTACGCGCCGGTGTCCCAGCCGTGCCGGGTCGGCCCGCGCTGGCCCAGGCGGTTCACGTCCACGATGGCGGTCAGGTTGGCCAGGCCCTCGTACCCCGCCTGCTCGGCTGCCTCCCAGATGGACCCTTCGGCCAGCTCACTGTCCCCGCACAACACCCACACGTGGTACGGGACGCGATCCAGCCGCCGTCCGGCCATCGCGACGCCCACACCGACCGGCAGTCCCTGCCCGAGCGAGCCGGTGGCCACGTCCACCCACGGCAGCCGCGGGGTGGGATGGCCCTCCAGCCGGCTGCCGTGCTTGCGAAAGCTCAGCAGCTCCTCGTCGGAGATCGCGCCCGCCGCCTTGTAGAGCGCGTAGAGCAGCGGCGAGGCGTGTCCCTTGGAGAAGATCAGGTGGTCGTTCCCGGGGGCGTGCGGATCGTCGAAGTCGTAGCGCAGGTGGCAGGCGAGCAGCACGGCCATCAGGTCCGCCGCCGACATCGACGAGGTCGGGTGACCGGACCCGGCGGCGGACGAGGCCCGCACCGCGTCCACGCGGAGCTGCGCCGCCAGGTCGGCCAGGTAGCGGAGGTCACGCTCGGGCATCGGGACTCCCTTCTCGGCATTGCCCCCCGACTACCCGGCCAGTCCGGCGAAAACCTCCGGCGGATCAGGTGAGGCGGCGGCGGAGCGCGGCGATGGCCGCGCCGGTGCCCACGCCGAGCAGTGCGGCGGTCAGCGCCGGGTGCCGGGACGGCCAGCGCCCGCTGATCAGGGTGTCCGCGCGGTACTCCGCGCGCTCCGGGTGGCAGGCCGCGAAGACCAGGGCGTCGGCCTGCTGTCCGTGGCCGCGCGGTTTGAGGGGCCCGGCCTCCGGGGCGGGGAGCCGGACCATGGTGATCTTGAGCTGGTCGCCCGTCTCGCGCAGTTCGGACCTGATCGACTCGGTCATGCCCCTGATGGCGTGCTCGGCGGCGCAGTACGCGGACCGTCCGGGGACGGCTCGGTACGCGAGGGCCGAGACGGCCTGCACGATCGTGCCGCGCCCGCGCGGGCGCATGAGGTCCAGCGCCACCCGCGTGCCCCACGCGCCGCTCAGAAAGGCCGCCTCCGCGCTCCGCCGGAACTCCTCCGGCGGCATGTCCGTGAAGCGCGCGCCGGGCGCCGCGTCGGTCACGTTGATCCACACGTCGATCGGCCCAAGGTCCGTCTCGATCCGTTCGGCGGCGGTCCTGACCTGCTCATAATCCGCCGCGTCGGCCTCGTAGACGATCCCGCTGCCGCCCGCCGCGCCCACCTCCACGGCGGCGGTGGACACCCCGGGCCCGCCGCGGGCGATCAGCGCGACGAGTGCGCCCTCCCGCCCGAGCCGCCCGGCGGTCGCCCGGCCGACGCCGCCACCCGCGCCGGTGACCACCACCACCTGACCGGCGAGCCGGCCGTCCTGCTCACCCCCGCGTTGGAATGGTTCCTCCATATCGATGCCGCCGTAGCCGGTATGGCTGTCATTCGAGCCCGTCACTGCCTTCCTCCCCTTCGGCCTCACGCGCCCGCTGACGGCGCATGGCCAGCACGATGTCGATGATGGTGATCAACGCCACGACGGCCATCGCCGCCGTCAGCCACGGAACGCTCGCCACGATGCCCAGCGCGCCGACGGCGATCGCGAAGAACAGGAAGAAAGAGCCGAGCCGGATGTGCACGACATCGAGCGGTGTCGCCGGTACGGCGGGCTTCTCACGACGTGTCATGTTCCCCTCCTTTGTTCTGCAGGGGCCGAAACCCCGTACCCCATGCGGTTTTGGTCATACCTGGCGAGCCGGTCGAGCGCGGCGGACAGCACTTCGTCCACGCCGGTGTCCGGGCCGCGCACGGTGAGGCACGGCGTGCCGTACGCCGCCGCCAGCCGGGACAGGCCCGGATGCCCGGACACCACCAGCCGCGCCCCCGCGACCAGCGCGCACAGCCGCCGCGGCGACGTACGCCCGGCCAGCACCGCCCCCGGCGGCAGGAAGCCCTGCGCCGCGACGCGCATGGCGAGCGCCCGCTCCGACCGGTCGCCGGTCAGCACCACCGGCCACCCCACGCCCGACAGCACATCGGCCACCAGCGCGAACCGATGCTCGGGCCACTGCGCCCCGGCGTGCCCCGGGTGGACGACCACGGCGCCCTTGGCCGGGTTCGGGCACAGCGGAACGGGCAGCGCGGTGTTCGCCGGGTCGGCGGCCAGGCCGTACCACCCCAGCAGGCGGCACCAGCGCCGCACCTCGTCCTCGCCGCCGTCCCAGTGAGGGCCGTCGCGGCGCGGCCGGGCGGCTCCGCCCGGCTCGTACGCCCACAGGTCGGCCGGGCGCAGGGCGAGCAGCCGGCGGCGGCTCGCCGGGTCGGCGTCGCGCAGGTTGACCGTGAGGTCCGGCGGCTCGCCGTAGGAGGCGTACCACGGGATGGGACGGCCGGGCACGATCGGCACCAGCCGATCGACCGCGCCGGTCAGCTCGGCCGCCTCGCGCAGCCGGGCGGGGGCCGCGAGCAGTACCTGCTGCCCGGACCCGCGCAACGCCCGCAGGGCGGGCACGGCGGACAGCAGCCCGCCGAGCCCGGGACCGGCCAGCACCAGGGCACGCGGCCCCGGAAGGCCGCCGGGACCGGGCGCATGGGGGTGTTCACCGACGAGGCGCATGGCCACTCCTTCGCACGCCTGCCGGAGATCTCGGGGAAATCCGGTTCAGGCATGACGAAATCGACGAGTGTGCCTGCGTCCTAGACACGGGGCACTCACGGCCCTGGCGAGGATGTTCCCGCTTCCGGCCCGCCGAACCCCCCGGGGCCGGTTTCGTCGCCCGGTCGCAGGGCAAGCGGACCTTGGCAACGGCTTGAAACGCCGGGGCCCGGAATGTCAGGCCTAGGAGAGGGGCCACGATGGCAGGTGAGGCGCCGCAGTACGTCGCCGCCAGAGTCCAGCGCGCGCTCGCCGAGGACGAGCGCACCCACGAACTCGGCATCCGCGTGGACGTGCGGGGAGACCAGATCTTCCTGCGCGGGCAGGTCGGCGACGAATACCGCCGCGAGGCGATCGCGGGAGTGGCCGGAGAGGCCGCCCCCGAACTTGAGGTCCACAACGAGATCAGCGTGGTCGAGGTACGCGACCCCGGTGAGGAGGAGAACCTGTGAAGGTGCGCATCGCCGCGGTCGGCGACATCCACATGAGCGAAGACCTGCGCGGGCGGTTCCGTCCCCGGCTCGCCGGCATCGAGGAGCGGGCCGACGTACTGCTCCTGGCCGGCGACCTGACCAGGCACGGCACCGAGGAGGAGGGGCGGGTGGTGGCCGATGAGTTCCGCGACCTGCCGATCCCGGTGGTGGCGGTACTGGGCAACCACGACTACCACTCCGACGCCGAGGAGATCATTTCCGTGTTGCTGCGGGACGCCGGGGTGATCGTCCTGGACGACCAGGCGGCCGTCATCGAGTGTCATGGTGAGACCTTGGGGATCGTGGGCGGCAAGGGGTTCGGCGGAGGGTTCGCCGGCAAGTGCGCGAGCGAGTTCGGTGAGCCGGAGACCAAGGCGTTCGTCCGTCACACCAAGGACATCGCCGAACGCTGGCGGGTCGCGCTGAAGGAGACTCCCGCCGACCACCGAGTGGTGCTCACGCACTACTCGCCGGTCAAGGACACCCTGGAGGGCGAGCCGAAGGAGATCTATCCGTTCCTCGGCAGCTACCTGCTGGCCGAGGCGGTGGACGCGGAGGGCGCCGACCTCATCGTGCACGGCCACGCCCACCTGGGGAGCGAGAAGGGCCTGACGCCCGGGGGCATCAGGGTGCGCAACGTGGCGCTGCCGGTGCTCGGCCGTGCCTACGGCGTCTACAGCCTCAAGGAGGACCTCAAGGAGTAGACGCCGCAGGCAGGGCCGGCCCGGTGTTCATACATTGAAGATGCTGACACCACCCGGACCGACGAGGAACCCGAGGACGATGAGGACGACACCCCATAGGATGTCGCGACGGGCCAGGATCACGTAGATCCCGGAGATGATGAGCACTACCGCGATGATCCAAAGCAAAGTGGCCATGGGCCGCTACTGCCCGGCCGCTCACCGGCTTAACGTCATCCTTGACGTCATCGCGGGCGCTCCCCGTTTCGCTGCCGGTAAAGGGACAGCAGCGGCTGCACGAACCAGAGCCACCCGCTGGCGAGCATCACCGCGGCCCCGAACAGCGCCGCCTGCCAGGAGTTGATGACCACTTCGGTCACCAGCGCCACGGCGCTCGTCATCGCCACGGCCAGCAGCACCGCCCCGGCCACGCCCAGCGCGTTCGCCTCGCGCAGCATCCGCTCCTTCAGACCGGTGCGGAACAGCAGGCGGTGCTGGGCGGCCGGGGCGATGAAGCAGATGGAGGCGAAGGCCGCGGCCATCAGCGAGATGAAGAACAACCATCGCCCGACGAGGTCCACCTTGGGGAACCCGGCGGCGAACGGGACGGTCAGCAGGAACGCGAACAGCACCTGCACACCCGTGACGGCCACTCTTAACCCCTGGAGCAGTTCGGCCAGCTCCCGGTTCACTCGTTCCTTGTGACTCTCGTCGTCCGAATTTTGGCGTACGCCCGGCTCATTCATGGGCGAGCGGCTACCCGGCGCCGAGCAGGTCATGTCTAGCCTGTGACCGATGGGGTAGTCCGATGCGCATGGGCAGCCACAGCCATGCGGTCACCGATGCCATCCTGGAAACCCTCAAGCGAGCCGGCATCGGGCTCAAAACCGCCGACGTCCGCTTCGCCCTCGCGGGCGGCTGCGCCGCGTACGCCCGCGGTGCCGCTCCCTCCCTCCACGACGTCGACTTCGTCGTGCCACAGGAGGACATCCCGCTGGCCTCCGAAACGCTCACCAGCCTGGGCTTCCGCATGGCGCAGCCGCCGGAGGACTGGCTGATCAAGGCGTTCGACGAGGAGGACCACCTGGTCGACCTCATCTTCCGGGTGGCCGACCGCCCGGTCACGGCCGACCTGATCAAACGCGCCGAGCCACTGAAGGCCAACGCCGTCATCCTCCCCGTCCTGGAGGCCACCGACCTGGTCATCTCCTGGCTCCTGCCCCTGTCGGAGCACAGCTGCGACTACGGCTCCCTGCTCCCCCAGGTCCGCGCCCTGCGCGAACAGGTCGACTGGAACCGCGTCGCCTCCGTCGCCGCCCCCTCCCCGTACGCCTCCACCTTCCTCACCCTCCTCCACCGCCTCGAAGTCCTCCCCGAACCCCCCACCCCCACCACCGAGCCCATCTGGCCCTGACCCCGCCCCCCTTGATGTCGTACGAACCCCCGCAACCGTCCTGTATCCTTTCTTGGACGCGCCGCTAGCTCAGTTGGTCAGAGCAGCTGACTCTTAATCAGCGGGTCCGGGGTTCGAGTCCCTGGCGGCGCACCCGATCACTTGGCGATCGACCTGGGCGTTCTCGCTTCCCGCGAGGGCGCCCGCAGTCGTTTCTGGGCCTGGGTGCGCTCGGATGGTGCTCGCGTGTCATGATCGTGTAAGTTCCATGATCCTCAAAAGTCAGCTTGTCCGCCGAACGGATCCATGCGCAGTGCTCTCGGCTGGTGCAGCGGCAAATCAGGGCGTCGTTGAGGCGGCGCCCTGACCTCTACTGTGTCAAGGTAGTTCGGACTGTCCGCTGGCCTGCGGCTTTTCCAGCTTCGCAGGCCAGTGGCGTTTGATGGGGTCGGTTGCCGGCGGTTGAGAGCATTTGGGATCGATCGGGTGCTCCTGTCGATCTTCTATGCGGCCGAGAGCATTGGGAGCAAGCGACCACAGCGCGTGCTCAGAGCCTCTAGCACCTGTAACCCGATCTGCGCGACCCGACTGAGCGGCAGCGCTCTCTCGGTCGTCAGCAGGTCCTGCAGGGAGCGCCCGCGCACCAGTTCCATGATGACCCAAGAACGTCCGTCATCATCGCCGCTCGATCGGCGGACGGGTGGATCAGCACGTCGCCCAGTAGCCCCTCGGTGGCTTCATGGCCGGTGCCGTGGGGGCCAGCGGGTAGATCAGCGCGGCCGCCAGGAGTTCGTTCGTGTCGGCCATGACCAGCAACCCGTCCGGGACGAACCGTTCATCCGCTGGGACGACCAGTGTGACGGCCCAGGGGCGGCCGGCCGTGCACGTGCAGGGCCAGCCGGTAAAGCCGGTATGCCACCGCGGAGAGCCCTTCACCCCCAAACGGCGAAAGACCCGCCAGGAGGCGTGGTAACAAAAGCAGCCGCGATCGCAGCAGGAGCGGGCGGCCCGCCAGCTCCCGGTCACCGTCAGCGGCGACCGGCCGATCACCGCGTACCCGCCGTCCCCGTGCGGGCGATCACGTGGATGACCGCCTGACCGAACACCCCGTCACCAATTTCGGGACACCTGCCTGAGGCGCCGCACCCGCGCCCTCTCCAGGGCGGGCGCCGTCGAGTAGGTGCGCTAGGCGACGGCCACCGCCCGGCTGCTCCGACTACGCCGAGATGTCGGGGTGGTGGAGTACTTCTTGGATGAGGAGCGGAGCACGGTACCGACTGGCGCATCCTCATCTGGAACGCCCCGCGACCCGCTACGACCAGCGCAGCACTGTGCCGCCTCCCGATGATCCGCTCCGCGCGGTATGCCCTTACAGTCCTGCCATTTCGAACCTGACGAATGATCAGAAGACCGGCGAACTCGCTCGCGCAACCGCTGCATCCCTCCTTAAGGCCGCCGAGAGCGTCATCGCCACGGGCCTGAAGCCGCCGTGGCTAAGGCGCGGGTGTTCGGCCCGGTGTACAGCTGGTGGCGTCTTACCTTGCCGCACGGCCGAGGCCGCACTGATGCTCACGGAGCGAGGCTTCACGATCGAGGTCGCCCCCCTGGTCCGCAATGTCTTCAACCACGCATACGCCATCAACTGGCTCGTCGACAATGGCGATGCCGCTGTGGACGCGCTCGTCGCCCGTGGCGACGACGAGCGCGAGAAGCTCTGCAAGAAGCTGGAGGAAACTGGCTGGACCGGCGCCGCCGAGATGCGGGCCACCCTGGAACTGGCTGCCACACAGCGGTCGACCCTGCCTGCCCGAACCGCATCAGAGCAGGAACTCCATGAAAAGTTCAAGTATGAGCTGAAGAACTTCTACGACATGCTCGAGCGGTACGATGTCGCAGACGTTTACCCGGTGTACTCGCACCTCTCCTCGCTGTCACACACCACCATGGCCACCGCCAGTGCGTACGTCGAGCACATGGATGACGGCACCCTTCAGGCCCGACAGAATGCCGCAAAGCTCGGCGATGCGGACGTCATCCAACTGGCTGTGGCGCTCCTCCAAGCCGCCAGCGTGGTAAGTCCCCTCATCGATGATGATCCCCTCCGCCCCAGCATCGACCAGGCCCTCACGGACCTCGGCCTGGAAAACACCCAGCTCCTGCCTACCCGCGTCAAGTGACGCCTGCTGTTGTCCCGTGGATGATTGCCCGGCCTCTGCAAGCGGCCGCGCGGGTGGCCGCGCGCGGGGGGAGCACCGGACTGCTCCGAGGGAGCGGTATCAGCGGGTGGTGCCAGCGGACACCGAGGAGGTTTCGGGCCAGAAGTGACACACGCTTGATCATGCTGAACGCCCCGTGCCCTGCTGCGGTGCGTCAGCGTCTCGGACCAACTCGGGGGACCAGTCGGCCCGTATCGGCTAACTGGTCGCCCTCGCGGCGGATCAGCAGAAACCGGCCCTCGGCGTAGTCGAACCACGCATGCCCGTCCGTCGTCCACTGGAGCTGGAGTTCGGCCGAAGTGGCGATCAGGTCAGCTCCGGCGCGTTCGAGCTGTAGCCGAACCGCAGGCTGGGCACGTCGTTGAACGGGAACGCCACCTCGACCTGGGTGCGGCAGCAGGCCGCGCCGCGCGCCGTTGGGGTAATAGGCGATGAGCCAGAGGTCGAACGACATTCGGTCCGCCTCCTCAGGAGGAAGCAATTCCGCGACCACGTCAATGGGATGTTTCCCTGCGTGACCTGGGTGAAAGTGGTGGAGGGCCCAGAATATGAGCGACAGGTTTGGATGCCCCCCGGCAATCGCTCTCGAAGTAGCGAATTGATTCAGCCCTGGAACGCGTTAGACTGCCACTCAGTTCAGCAGGCAGACATGACGCGGAAGGGTCCGCCGCTCTCGCGAGGCGGCCGAGCCGGACCGCGGCCACCTCCCAGGACCCCCGGTCCGGGGAAGGGACATCATCATGTCGCTGCTGGGCTCCGGAGACAACGACGATGACGCTGATCGGCTGCTGCTCGTGCAGCTCCTGATCCTCGTCATCGAATGGCTCCGGGACAGCGGCGGGCTCGGCTAGCAACAGCCAGCCGAGCCCCCGATGAAGAGGGCCCCGTTCATGGTTACCAGGCCGGAGCGGGGTCCTCCATCCTTCTGACCAGCGAGAACAGGCGGGCATGCCTGTCTCGTCCTGTCCGGCGATGCTACAAGCATAGTAGCAGCGCAGTTAGCGATCGCACTTAGCCGCCCAGTTTAATTAAGTCCTAACAGTGCGGCATTAATTAACTAGCGATGGATTCGCGGCAAAACATAGGCGACTCATCGCCCGTTTTATAACAGATAATCCCATACTGGGGTTACAGGGCGTTTAGTCACGACCTGATTGTCCTGGAACGTCCCTAATTATTCAGAGAAACGAGTGCCGTCCTCGGATCTCCGATCGGGATGCCCCCGTGCTCCCCGCAGCTGTACACGACACCAGCACGGCGCGGGAGAACGGATCGCCCACGGCCACGGCCAGCGTCAGGTGCAGCCACCGCGACGCCGACCCGGGGCCGAACACGGAGACGACGCTGGCCTTGTCCGTCCCTGTGGCCAGGTCCCACGTGTCCGTGGCCACCACCGCAGCGCGCATCGCCGCGGCGTCGATCAGGAGCCGCTGCCCCGCACTGATCGAGTTCTGGCCCGGTGAGATCAGCGCAACCGCGCCCTGCGTGTCCACGTAGCTCATCGGCGACGCCTGTGCCACTCTCGGTGTCGGCCCCTTGAGCACTGCAAAGATCCGCCAACGTGGCACACGTGGAAGAAAAGATCATCTCGCGCTGGTCTGCGAGAAGCGGTCACGAATCCAAGATAAGAGCAGGAATGAGCCTCGGGGGAGGACGCGCAAGGCGACGACGACTGAGCGCTGCAACGCATCCAAGATCCTTCTGCTGACATCCACTGGTGCGATGCCCGGCTTGCTGTGGTTCGTTAGGATCGGAGGCCTAGCGACCATCACAGGGAGCCGGGCCTCCATGCGTCAGTCGACTAGATAGTGGGCTTCGATGTAGGCGACGGTGGAGTCATATGGCTCTCCCACCGGCTTTAGTGCGTACTTGCGGAAGACTGCGGCGGTGGCGCGACGGACGCCGCGGTTGCGGGCGTCGGCGTTGTCCCATGACCGGGCGAGGGTGCGGGTGACCACCTGGTCGATTTCCTCGGCCAGATTTCTTTCCGTGATGGTGAGGCCGGGAGGTGCGTGGTCGTGGATGATCCGCGTCAGGACTCCCACGTGGTCGTTGTCTAGTACGACGGCTTCGTCGGGGTGTTTTCCGGCGTTCACGATGGCGCGAGCGATCCGGAGTGCCTCGGACAGGAACTCCAGGGCGTCCTCTGCGTTCTGAATGATCCGGTCCCGCAGCAGCTTGATCCGCTCTGCGAGGGCGGTGTACTTCGCGGACCCCGGTTCGACGCCCTTTTCGAGGGCGGCCTTGATGTGGTCCAGGATCTCCGCTGCGGACGGCGGCCTCTTGTCCTCGCCGTCCTTGCCGGGCTTGGGCCGGACAAGGGCCATCAGTTCCTTGAGGATGGCGATGCCCTGCGCGTCCAGGACAAGGGCTTCCTCTCGGGTGGCGACCACGGAGAAGGAGTGGACGTGGGCGTTGATGATCTCCAGGACCATCGGTCCCAGCTCACTTAGCCGCTCTTTCCGCTCCTCGTCGGAGGACTTCTTGAACAGGGTCGTGTACACGGACCCGAACAGCCCGAAACCGTCCCGGTACTTGGCCACCCGCCTGTCGGTGCTGATGAGCGGGTACAGGCGGGCCAGGAGCCGGTAGTCCTTGCTGAACACCTCAGCGGCGCCAGGGTTGGCATCCAGGAAGGCGTTGATGGCCCGTACTGACTCGTATCCGTGAACCGTGAGGTCCAGTCCGTCCACGTCCACAAGAAGATCTTCGATGCGGGCGAAGGTGGTACGGAACTCGGCGACGAGCTCGGACAGGTCGGTGACGAACCCGCCGCCCTTACCGGCGCCCGGCGAGGTGGGATCGACGACGGCCCGCTGCACCTCTTCGGCCAGCCCGATGTAGTCCACGATCACGCCGGAGGTCTTCACGAACCCGGTCGGGGACACCCAGGTACGGTTCGGGCGGGTGATCGTCTGGAAGAGGCTGTGGGCCTTCAGCGGCTTGTCCAGGTAGAGGACGCCCTCATTGGGGGCGTCGAACCCGGTCATCAGCTTCGCGGTCACCACCAGAAAGCACAGCGGGTCGTCCGGGGTGAGGAACCGCCGCTTCTGCTCCTCCTCCTCGGCCTCCGAAAGCCGGAACGGGCGCATGGCAGGATCTTCGCCCTTGGCGTCCGAGACGGAGATGTTCACCTCGGCGGTGATCCGGCCATGCTTACCGACCTCGGCGAGCACCTGTGACGCCTCGAAACCGGCCAGCAGCTCGTTGATCTTGTCTGTGTAGGCCACGGCCAGCTCACGGTTGTAGGCGACGACCTGGGCCTTCAGACCGTTGCGGTAGGCGCCGGCCAGGTAGTGGTCCACGATGTCCTGGCAGACCGCGTGGATGCGGTCGGGGTTGGCGAACACCGAGGTGAGACGCCCGAACTTGCGGGATAAGAGCTCACGGTCGGGGTCGTCGAGGTCGAAGTCATCGGCGAACTGGTCGAATTCAGCCTGCAACGCCTGGTCGTCTAAATCGAAGGCGACCGGGTGCGGGTCCAGCAGGACCGGAACAGTGGCCCCGTCCAGAAGAGACCGGGACACCGAGTACCGGTGCAGCACCCTGCCCGGGTCGCTCTCTTCACCGAAGAGGGCGAAGGTGTCGGTGGAGAGGTTCCTGACGGGAGTGCCGGTCAGGCCGAAGAACTTCGCGCGCGGCAACGCTGCGCGCATCTGCCCGGCCAGGGACGTCGACCGGGCGGACTGGGTGCGGTGCGCCTCGTCGACCAGCACGATGATGTTGTCCCGGGCCGACAGGTTCTTGCCGGCATCGGCGAACTTGTGGACGGTCGTGGAGATGACGCCGCGCACGTCGCCGGCCAGCAGGGAACGTAACTCCTGGCTGGTGGCGGGCTGGTGGAAGTAGGCGCTCCCCATGGCGGAGGTGAACACCCCGGAGGTCTGGCGGACGAGTTGGGTCCGGTCCGAGAGCAGGATGATCGTGGGGGACTCGGTGCGGGTGTCGGCCAACATCAGTGAGGCGGCGAACACCATCAGCAGCGTCTTCCCACTCCCTTGGTGGTGCCAGATCAGGCCTTTTCGGCCGCCGGCCAGGACTCGCTGGTGGATGAGGTGGGCGGCCTCCATCTGTGGGTAGCGGGGCAGGTATTTCGTGTCCACCCCGCCTCCTGAGGTGTCGAACAAGGCGAAGTTCGCCAGCATGTCCAAGACGGTGGCCGGGTTGAGCAGCAGTTCGACGGAGCGCTGCACGTCGGCCTGCCCAGCCAGGTTCTCGGCGTCGGCGGTGGACCGGAACGGCTGCCACAGGTTCGTGGGGGCACCGGCGGCACCGAAGCGCAGCTTCAGCCCGTCGGAGGCGACGGCGAAGACGTTGGGGGTGAAGAACCACGGGTACTCGGTGGCGTACACGTCGTTGATCTCGCGGGCGGCGTCTGCCCATCCAGAATTCGTGGTCGGCGACTTCACCTCGACCACGACCAGGGGCAGGCCGTTGACCCAGTACACGAGGTCGAACCGGCGGGAGGTCTTGCCGGGGACGGTGATGGTTACCTCGTCCGACACGATCAGCGTGTTGGCAGTCGGGTGCTCGAAGTCGATGACCTTCAGGGCGTGCCACGCGCCGTCGGCATCCCGGAACTCCTTGTACCCGCGCAGCAGGCGCAGCACCTGCTCGTTGGCCCGCACCAGCCCGCCCTCGACGGCGTTGACCGTGGCGGCGATCTCCTCGACCACCGCGTCCACGTCGAACCCGTCTATCACTCCGGGGTTGAACTGGACGATGGCGTCCCGCAACAGGCTGGCCATCACCGTCTGTGTTGTCTCACGCGGTAGCGCCCTGCCCGCGGTGAAGGTCCAGCCCATGGGGAGGGACCACTGGATCATCAGGTTCTGGAACTCGCGCTCCCGAATGCCCTTCGCCACGGCTCAGACCTCCAGTTTGGCCGACTCAATCTCGATCGTGCGGTCCAGCAGCCCCGCCATCAGTCCCGCTCGAACGTCACGGAGACGGGCGGCCTCCGCGCGGGTCGCCTTCACTACAGACTCCATCGCGTCGAGTTCGATCACCATCTCGCGTTGGCGGTCGAGCGACGGCAGGCGCACAGTCATGCCCTTCGCCCGCTTGGCGCTGATGTGCTTGATATTGGTGCCCCCCGCGACGTCGAGGAAGGCCCTGGATTCGTAGGCCCACATGCTCCAGTGGAAGACGAACTCAGGAATGCAGACCCCTTCCAGCGCCCGGAGGCGGAGCAGGGTCATTTGTGTACAGACAGGCCCCGGCAGCTCGTCTCGCCACATGGCAGGCATCCCGACGGCATTCGCGCTTGCGCTGCCCTCGGACACCACGACGTCGCCGTAGCGGAGGCCAAACTTCTCGCGCTCCACTGGGTCGTAGTTCATCTCCAGCACGTCGGACAGGTCGAGCGTCCCGTAGCCGACGTTCGCGGAACGGAGGTAGGGCGTCATGTACGGGCCGGTCGCCCTGTCAGGTGTCCGGCGCACGCCGGTGGAGAAGTCGAAGACGTGCTCGGCTCTCACGGCTTCGACCGAGTCGTCGGTGAAGAGGTCAGCCCGTCGGCGACGCAGAACCTCTGCCAACCCTCCCGCCTCGGCGTGGAGTGCAGTGATCTGGTCGTCGACCGCGCTAATCACCTCGACGATTCGCTCTTGCACCGGCAAAGGAGGGATGGAAGTTGGGGCCTCCTTGAAGACCGGCGTAGTCGTACGGCGGCGGCGGGCGATGGAGCCAACCGCACGACTGCCGAAGTAGGGGGTGAGCACACCGCCTTCGAGGACCAGCCCCCAGAACCTCGCATTCTGCCCTTTGCGGACACGGAAAACTGGGTAAACCGGAGAGGTAATGCCAGCCGTGTCGCCAAGCCACTGCCCGATAGCTCCGGTCCAGAGGAGGTATGGGTTCCAGGCAATGTCGAGGGGCTGGAGCACCTTGTACTTGCTCGTGTCTTCGGTAGCGATCCTCTTGTTGAACACCTGGCTCTGGGGGACTATGCCCCGCCCCTCGGTGACGCTGAGAACCAGGTCAACTTCCCTATCCTGGTTGCGGACATCGACGTGTTCGAGGACGTCATCAAGGGTGCCTGGCTCCCACTCGGTGAGCTTAGTCATCAAAGCCCTTGATCCCCGCGGCGGAGAGCACCTGCAGCATGCGAGCCTCGGTCTTCTGACGTTCAACGCGGGCGAGGTTGTAAGCGTCGATGAGGGTGGCCAGATCCTCCTGTTCAGCCGCGGCCTGCTTGATGTACCGCCCGATGTTGAGGTCGTATCCGTTCGTAGCGATCTCCGTGGTGGGGACGTATCGCGCCGCGAGTCCGCCTTTTCCGTCGGGGTCCACCGGGTTGTCGTCGGCGTCCACCTTGGAGTGGTAGGCGGTCACGATGTCGGCGATGTCGGCGTCGGTGAGGATATTGCGGTTTTTGGCCTTGGCGAACCGCTTGGAGGCGTCGATGAACAGCACGCCGTCCTGCCGCTCCGGGTCCTTGGTGCCGGGTGCGCGGAACACCAGGATCGCTGTGGGGATGGTGGTGTTGTAGAAGAGGTTGGCAGGCAGGCCGATGACTGCTTCGAGCAGGTCATCGTCCAAGACGCGCTGGCGGATGGCTGCCTCTTGGCCGCCTCGGAAGAGGACGCCGTGGGGCAGGACGACGCCGGCGCGTCCCTTCTTCGGGCTCATGCTGGCGATCATGTGCTGCACGAACGCCCAGTCCGCCGTCGAGGGCGGGGCGACCCCGCCGAGGGCACGCGGGTCGTTGGTCCAGGGCTTCCACTTCAGGCTGTAGGGCGGGTTGGCGACGATCACGTCGAACTGCGCGACGGACCCGTCCGGCTTCTTGAAGCGCGGGTCCTTCAGGGTGTCGCCGACCTCGACCTTGAACTGGGTGAGGTTGTGCATGAAGAGGTTCATGCGGGCCACGCCCGCTGTGTCCGGTACGGCCTCCTGCCCGTACAGCTTGAGTGTGTAGCCCCGCCCGCCGCGGGCCTTCAGGAGGTTCGCGGAGGCGATGAGCATGCCGCCCGATCCGCAGGTCGGGTCGTACACCGACTCGTGGCCCTTGGGGTCCAGGACCTCGACGATCAGCTCGACGACTTCGCGGGAGGTGAAGAACTGGCCGGCTCGGGTGCCGGACCCGTCGGAGAACCGCTTCAGCAGGTACTCGTACGCCCCACCGAGGACGTCGTGGGACATGTTGCCCTCGTGCATCTTCGGGGTGCGGTCCATCGTCTGCATGACCGCCGCCAGCACCTCCCCCGACAGCACCTCTTCGGAGGTCCAGGTCATGGACCCGAACAGGCGGGAGAACTTGTCAGGGTTGGCCGTCTCGATGGCTTGCAGGGAAGCGCGGATGCGCTGGCCGAGGCCCGGCTGGGTGATGGTGGCGAGGATGGACGTCCAGGAGGCGCGACGCTGGTGGACGGTGCCAGGGTGGATGAACGGGATCTCGAACGACTGGTAGTCGCGGTACTCGATCTCGTGGGCCTCCTCGGGAGATAGGCCGTCCAAGCCCGCGTTCTCGGCCAGGAACAGCTCGTGCTGGTGCTCCCAGGTATCCGATAGGTATTTCCAGAACATCAGCGGGAAGATGACGGAGGCGTATTGCGCTTCGGGCATCGCAACGCGCAACTCGTCGGCTGCATCCCACAACCGGTTCTCAATCTCCTGCTGGGTCACTTCCATCAGTCGGGGGGTCCTCGCTCGTCAAGATGGCTGCTCGAAGGCCGTGGAATTTCTACTGGTCACCCGAACCGGGTGCGACACCGGGCGTGGCCTGGGGAAGGACACACAAGGCGGCGTACTGCTGCATGGGTGACCCGCCAACGATATCCCTCGCCAGGATCACGGGCTTCGACAAATGGCCCGAACGAATGACGTGACAGGCGGCAGATGCCCCGCAAGCGGTCCTTCGTCGGCGCTTCAACAGGCTGCCCTCCTGTTGCAGGTCGGCGTCTCCGTTCCGATCTCTCAACGGCTGCATCATGACAGAATCCACCGACAGAACGAGTGCACACCCACCGAGCCACGAGAGCAGCAGTGGAGCGCGTCTGAGAAGCATGAGGGGCCCGGCCTGAGGCCGGCTACCTCATTGTCGAGGAGCGACACGCACGTTGAGGTTATCTCGTGGCCGGCCGTCGAGGCGGATAACACTTCGGACACCGTTTCCCGGTCGCGCCGCGACGTGTCCGCTGCTCAGGGGTCGCCTCCCATGAGCCATCACATCCCGGCTTCGCGCACTGCCACTTGCAGTCCATGCGGGAGTTGATACGCAGGTCGAACGCCGTTAACTCTGGTCGCCCGATCACCTCGGCCAGATCGGCCGCAAGCTGCGGGAACAGGTCTTGCAGCGACCGGCCAGGCTTCGGCCGGACCCGCGCTGCGGCGGTGCGCTTGCGCCCGCACTCAGAACAACCACTGCCTTGGTTCGTCCGTCGCCCAGGCGGAGCCGGCCACTCGTGTCGGCAGTCAGCGTTCGGGCATCGCCAGATGCAAGGCTTATTCGAATTGGGCAGAAGATCCCACGCGGTCCACCCGGGGTGGTCGACGACCTCGACGAGTTGGGCGGCCAACTCGGGGTTGACCTCCGCCAGCGATTCGCCTGGGCCGGGCCGACTGTTGTCCGCCCCGGTCTTACGATGACCGCATTCCTTGCACCCTCGTCCCGCGAGGGTTCTAGAGGAAAGCGCGACCTCCCATTCATGACCGCAGTCCGGCTTCGAGCAACGCCAGGAGCAGACGTCATTGCATCCCGGCGGCATCCGATCAAGGCCCTTGCCAGGGTTGTCGCAGTTGGCAACAAACTCATCGGCAAGATGAGGTGCCGCGTCCAGAGCGGAGACGGTGGGCCCAGCTACGACAGCCTGCCACACCTGTGACGCCTTCTCCAGGGCAGCATTGACTTGAGCGGCGTCAAGATCTTTCCATGGCATGCCGCGCTGACGCAGTACGTCACCGACGACGGCGGCCCACTCTCTGGGATCAAGTCCCCGTCCAGCCTCGTAGTGCGTCAGGCCGGAAATTTGCAACGGGGGCAATCCGCGCTCGCGGATCCGCACCAGATCGAGTCCAGCAGCCATGGCCGCTGCCGTCTTCGCGGTGTCGCGCGCGACGCTGGCCGCACTGTCATGGCCCCATGCAGGGTCATAGTCGATGAGCAGGCCCAGTTCCGGCAAGAAGAGATCGAAGCGGTCCTCTCTTCGTCCTTCCAGGCGCAGCCGATGGTCCAATTCGATGGCAAGCCCGGACGCGGCCTCAACAAGTGCCGCCACCTTGCATTCGAAGAAGGAACGCCCCTGACCGCTGCAGTCCGGACAGCCGCGTCCGTTCGTCCGGTTGGCGACTGTTGCCGACCGCAGATGCCCTTGCGCGCACTCCCACTCGACAAGATCATGAGCCTGTGGCAGCAAAGTATCCGGCCCTCGCTCCGGACGGCTCAGATTCCTGCGGAACTGCTTTGCCAGAGCAGGATTGACCTCGGCGAGCGACTCACCCGGCTCGGCCCGCCTGTTCCGCTTCCGCCAGCATTCCGGACAGCCTGTCGGATTGCGCCGGGTCCGGAACTGCAAGACTGTCTGCCACACGTGGTCACAGCCTTCGTTCGAACATCGCCACCAGCAACGGTCTTTGGCCGTCCGTGACATCTCCTCCAGCCGGAGCCCCGGATTCGTGATGTTCGACACGAACTCATTCTGCAGGCGAGCCCATTGCCCCTGCCGCTCGGTATCCCCACCCTGATCTGACACGAGCGGCAGCATGGCAGACACTACTGACAGAACAAGACCTGCCGCCCGGCAGACCGTCCAAGCGCAGCGCGGAAACCACGCGAGCGAGCGATGCCGATCGCTTCGCTCCGTGGATCGGCGGATCTGCCAATTCGCTGACGTCGATCGAGAGCCGGGCTGCGGTGTCCGGCCAGCCAGGTGATGCAGCGGGCAGCACACCGCCGCCATCATCCGCCACAGCGTGGCGGGCACACCCCGTCTTGGCCCGGAACTCCTATAGCTCCGGCGAGCCGCCACTCAATTGATCAGTGGGTACGGCGGCGGGGCGCCAGCACCTCGGTGACCTTGGCGATGGCCTCGGCACCGGGTTTGACATAGCGCATGGCGGTGCGGGGGTTCTTGTGCCGGGTCTTGCCCATGATGAGCTGCAGCGGGATCTCGGCTTCGCCGAGGTGGGTGGCCGCGCTGTGGCGCAGCTGGTGCAGATCGAGCCCGGCGTACTTCTCCAGCAGGACACGGGCGCGGTCGTAGCCGAGGCGGGCGCGGCCGGTGTGGGGGCAGATGTCGCCGGGACCGGGCCGACGGGCCGGGACCGGACGCCGCTCGGACAGGAACAGCGGGCCGTGCGTACGGGCGCTGCCGTCCGGGAGCCGGAGCAGGCGGGGCAGCAGGTGGGCGCTGCCGCGGTCCCAAGACACCCACTCGACGGCGCCGCCCTTGGACCGCAGAGGCGCGCGGCGGTGCTCCAAGTCGAGGTCCTCGACCTCCTGGAATGCGCCCGCCACCTGAACCTGTCCCTCAACACCGTCAAGCGCTACGCCCGCACCTGCGAGCCCAAGGCATTGCGCCGCGCTCCGCGCTACCGGCCCACTCTCGTCGATCCTTACCGCGATCACCTGCAAGAGCGCCGGTCAGATCCAGGCTCATGATCGCCATGTAGACGCGCGGCGCAGCGGCGCCCGTTCAAGGAGCCCCAGGCCAGGCAGTCGACGCAACTGGCCGGGCAGATCGGGTGAGGGGCCCATCTCAATGGGGCGGCGGGGACCGGCCGTCCAGCTGCTTGGGCGTCACCAAGGGGCCACCACTGGACGCCGCCGCGGCGGGCTGCTCGTGCTCGCCGATCCGGTGGACCTTCTCCGGCTGTGGAATGAGGAGTTCCTCCACTCCGCAACCTAGTCGGCGCGGACGACGTCCAGGTCGTCGAGCTTGATGCTGGCCGGCTCGCCGGATCAAAGCTCTGACATATTCCCGGCGCTGATGATCAGGCCGTGCTCGGCGAGTATCCGCTGGGGCTCGCTGGCCTTCCAGATGCCGCGGTTGGCCGTGGCCAGCCGCAGGTCCACCTCATCGCCTGACCATCACGCCTGACAGCACACCGACCCCGGCCGACGCTCCCGGCGCCCTGCTCCCGCACAACCTGGAAGTCGAGATCGCCGTCCTTGGCGCGGCCATGCTCACCCCTGACGCCGCCGAGGAGGTCCTCGAGGCCGTCAAGGCCCGCGGACTTCTACCGGCCCGCCCACAGCTCACCTTCGAGAGCATCCAGGCCCTCGCCGCTGGCGGCGCCGCTCCTGACGTCGTCGCCGTGAAGGGGCACCTGGAGCGGCGCGGCGTGCTGGCCAATGTCGGCGGTGCGGCTACGCTGACCGACCTGCTCGGCCAGGTGCCCACCGCCGTGAACGTCCGCCACTGGATCGGCCCTGCTGCGGGAGGCGCCGGGACGTGGCACGGCCTGGAGGCGGAGGCGCGGATCGGCCAGATCTACGCTCAGCGGGCCCTGGACCTGGAGGGCCGGCACGAGTCGGTGAATCGGGTGCTGGATGAGGTGACCGGTGTGGCCGAGGCCGCGACGGAGCGGCCGATGTCGGCGCTGGTGCAGCCGTACGTGGATCGGCTGGGGTCGCGTGAGCCGTTGCCGGGGGTGACGACGGGCTGGGCCGACTCGGACGAGTTGCTGATCCGGTTGCAGCCGGGGCAGCTCGTCACGGTTGGTGCGCGGCCGGCGGTCGGTAAGTCGGTGGTGTTGATCAATCTGGCGTTGCACGTGGCGTTGGAGCTGGAGCAGCCGGCGTTGCTGGTGTCGCTGCACCGACCTGCTGCTACGCCGGATGATGCGCAGCAGCCGGTTTCCCTCATCGTCATCGATCTCGCGTACACGAACCCGTTCAGCCACGAGCAGAGTCTGGAGCGATCACGCTGACTGAGGGGGGACCTTGATCGGCGTTTCACGTCAAACAGGGCAAACCCGAGCTGCTACAGCACTAGGACTTCTTGCGCAGCACCTCGCTGAGGAAGAGCTGAACCAGGCGCCGACGACAGCGCGCTGCTCCGGGCGTTCGCGCAGCTGGTCCGGGATCCGCTCAGTCAGAGCCCGGAGCTCATGCGGACGTTGCGAGCTGTAAGACGCCATCCTAAATTTCTCCGGCAACCTGAAAACTGTCTGTAGATGAGCGTACCTTGGTCACGTAGCCCAGCCGAAGGCACACCGAGAGCGACGTTGGGTGTCCGAGGGCAGGTTGGACTAGTTCGGACTATCCGCCTGAGAAGGCGGCTCACCACCAAGGTCTCACAGCCATGGATGAACTGCTTATCACGAACCGTCGTGCCCCGCCGCATGGCCATCGAGCAGTGTCCCACTCGATGTTCGTCGTGACGGAGGTGTCGCGGTGACACTGCCAGGGCCGAAGGACAACGACGTCCAGTTGGCCGCATTGGATGCGGCTGGCTGGGCTGAGGGGCTGTCGTTCCGGGAGGAAGACGGTGACTACGTCACCGTAATGCTGTTGGCGGCAGGGCTCGCAAGGATTAGGGATGATCGACGTCGTATGGATGCAGGCGAGTACCTGACGCGCACGTCAGCGGAGCAGGGATTGCTGCCCGTGCCGTGGCGGTCGGGGATGACCCGGTTGTGGTGGCGGTTCCTTACCGCGGGGAAGACTCCGCCGCAAAACGATCTGAAGCTTTTCGAGCTGTGCCGGAGGCCGTTCAGCGAGTGGCCGATCAGGCTACGCTTGTCGGTGGCCGACATTGAGCAGAGCTTGCTGGACGGCGACGAGTTGACGCCGATGGCGGAGCAGGCAACGCGACTGTCGGTCCGGGATGTCGAGGCTGAGCTTGTTGAGAACCGGGTGTTCCGGGAGCTCATGCTCGTCGCGGAATTGAACGCGAAAGACGAGGCCGAAGTCCAAGCGCATTACTGTGAACTACGTCGGCTCCTCATCGACAACCCCATCCTGACCGAAGTCAAGGTACGTCGGCTCACTGGCCGGCTTCCTAAGTGTGGGCGTAACGGGCAGCCGATTGTGCAGCGTTTCATCCAGGCGGCATACCTGCATCGGGCATCTCAGGGGCAGGTGAAAATCGATGTCTGCGACATATGCGGTAACCCGACGCAGCAAGGCATCGACGGCTGCGGCACTACGGGCTGCAGTGGACGCGGAGTTGCTCTTGTCATTGACACAGTAGGTGGCTACTACGTTCAGCATCGTGCGACCAGGAGATTCTTCCACGATCCCGGACTGGTCGAGGCTAGAATCCTGGATCGTCTCGCCGAGATGTCGGCGGAAAGAACGATCAGCGTCGAGGCGTGGCCGGGCCTGGACGCCTACGACATCCGGGTGTCGTTCCTGTCCGGACGCGACGTGATCGAGGTGTGGGGCGCAGACGCCAAGGATCAGGTGAGTCCGGGTCTTTTGGGGCTCGGATTCACATGGCGACCCGACCCACCATGCGACAGGCGCTTCCTGGTATTGCCGAAACACCGCGCTGACCAGCCTGGCTATTTCGCCGATCTGCGGGCCGAGTTGCAGGGGAGAGTGTCGGGTGTCTCGGTCGTTAGCGAGGACACTTTTATTGCCGGCGTCGTTGCTAGAGCTGAGGAGGTGGCGCAGCAATGAGGGATCATTCCTCGTGGTGCGAGGAGCTGGTGAACGAACTGAAGGACAGCGATGTCCTCCCGGAAGGGCGTCTGTCGGCACGTGATCTGGTTGCGCTCGAACTTGGCCTGCATTTCTTGCATCGTCACTTCGAAGGCGAACCGATCGGTGCACTGTGGCCGATCCTGTCCGGCTACGTGCTCGTGGAGCCTGAGCTCCAACCAGTGGTGCGCAGGCTCAGGCACCGGATGGGCGACATGGGGCGGCGAGGGTACTGGCGACTGTCTCTCGATCACTACCGGCGGCTGCCTGTTGAGGTCTGCGGTTTCACCCGTACAGATGACCCGACCCGGAAGATCAACGATCAGACCGGTTTCGTTCCACATCGCTCGTCGGTGTGTCCCCAGCGGTTCGATTACTACGAGGCGGCGCTGACCGATCCAGTGGTCCACACCCTGGAGCCCGTGCGGCCGCAGGCTGAGCCGGGCAAGCTCTACACCGTCTTGAGGCGGGACAAGGTCGAGGAACGCGTTCGCATCCCGAAGGACATCAAGGTACTGCCGCCTCCTCCCGCCCTGACGCTACGGCAGCATCGGGAGCGCGACGCTTGGCGAATCAGTTTCGAGGGGGATCTGGCACCAGTTGCCGTGCGCTTCGATAGCGTCCTTGCGGGCAAGCCTGAGATCACGAACCGGAACTGGGTCGACCGCCTCGACAAGATCGTCTTCTGTGCTGTCGACAACGAGACAGGCAAACTCATCGAGATGCCCGAGACCTTCGACATCGACGGGGTCGAGCACATCGTCGGACTGATGAACAGCGGCAAGTCCACGCTAGCCGACCTGATGACCGGGGACCGAGTCGAGAAGGGGTACCACGTCACCCTGGTAGTCGGGTCGGTCACCGATGTCTATGCCAAAGTGTCGTTTCTGCGCAGCGTCGGGATCGACGCCGTGCCGCTGGTCGGTAAGAACAGCCGCACTGAACACGCCGCACGGTACTGGCGGTCGACGCTGGCAACCTCGCCCAGTGTCTTCCCCACTGACGATGATCCCGCGGCTGACTTCGTCAACACGATCTGCCTGCTCGACCCAGTGCGCGAGACAAACCATCCCGAGTGGGCACCACTCTCGCCGGAGAACTTTCCCTGCCGGAACGCCCTGCGCTCCACCGATGGCGAGAACAAGATTCACGATTGCCCGCTGCTAGCCGTCTGTCCCCATCAGGAGACCGAGAGGCGCATCGCTCACGCGCAGGTGTGGGTGACGACCGCGCCCGGTCTTGTCGCCAGCCGGGCCGAGCCGTCTGAGGCGAAGATGCGGTGGCTCGAAGCCTGTCAGCATCACAGCGACCTGATCATCATCGACGAGGCGGACAACGTACAGCAGGACCTCGACGACCGGTTCGTGCAGTACGAAACCCTCGTCGCCCCCGGTGAGGGCTGGACCGACCGGACCACGATCAGCAAGGTGAACGGCTTCGACCGGATCGGCCGGCTCCAGCTCCGGGACCGCAACGTGATCCGGTTCAACGACTACGACCGGATCCACCAGCGCGCCATCGACAAGCTGTACGAACTCGTCCTAAACGACCAAGGCCTGTACGAGGTGATAGGAAAGGCGCCGTTCACCGGATTCTCGCTGCTGCTGCAGGTCGCTCGAATGATGCACGGGCTGCCGCTGAAGCGCATGGACGACAACGCCGCGCTCGAGGACGCTGCCGACGACTTCTTCCGCGAACACCTGGAGATCTTCACCGAAGGCATCCTGACCGCAGTCCCCGAGCAGTTCGCTCAGATGGTCGCGGCGCTGCAAGCCGATATCCCCGACGAAGAGGCCATCGACGAGGCGATCAACGACTGGCTAGTGGAACACGCTCCGCCGGGGCAACAAGATCATGTTCGGGCTAATGTTGCCATGCTTACGATGCTCTTCCAAGCAGGATTTTGGGCGAGCCGCGTCACCACGTCGTTCTTCGAAATGTCCACGCTCTATCCGGCGGTGGCCGAATCTCTGCCCCTGGACGATGAGGACACTTTCTGGCGGCAGCAACCTCCCCGCGACTACCAGCCGCTGATCCCTGAAGCACCCATGGGCAACCTACTTGCGCTGCAGTGGCTGCCCAACCGGCGGGGAAACACCGGCGCGTTGAGAATCCTGTGGATTCGCGGCGTCGGTCGATGGCTCCTGCACCACATGCATGACCTCTTGGAACCCGAAGGTATCCAGGGACCGCACGTTATTCTCACCTCGGCCACCAGCTGGGCGCCGGGCTCGTCGTTCTACCACATCCCGATTCCCCCATCGGCGGTCCTACGGGAGCCCTTGGAGGACAGGCGCGCGTTGGCACAAAGCAAGCTGTGGTTCCGAAAGAGCCTGCGCCCGGACGGTAAGAAGCCCATCGCGGTGTCCGGGCGGCAGGGAACGGAACGCAACGACGCCCTCCGGCAGCTCGTCAGCGGGATCTGCCTGCCCCGGCCTGGAGCGGTGGTCAGCCTGCTGGAGCAAGTACGGGCTGACCTTGACGATGACCGCAAGCAGGTCTTGTTCGTCGTGCTCAGCGGAGCTGAAGCGAAGTTGGTGGCCGAGCACATCAACCTGAGAACCCCCTACCGCGCCCGCAACGTGACCCCAGACGCCAACGATCCCGGCCAGTACGGCCTCCACCGCCGAATGATCACCAAATTTCCAGAGTCCGGAGACGACATTCTCGTCGCCGCGGAGATGGCGATCCAACGCGGCTACAACATCCTCAACGCCAATCGCACCGCCGCCCTCGGAGCGGTGTTCTACTTGGCGCGTATTCACCCGCCGCCCACCGACCCCAAGTTTCCGCTCTCCCTCATCAATCAGCGCGCCATGGCCTACCTCATGGACCCCGCCGGCGGCTCGTCCACGACGCCCCTATCCTCGATCGCGGAAGCGGCCAAGAAGCTGGGCAACAAGGCGCGCGCAGACTGGTACAACCTGATGAGCCGCCCGGTGTTCTTCCGCCGCCTGGACGACCGGACCGAGCGGCCCGCCTTTGTCGCCAACGCTCTCGTCCCGATGGGCCAAACCATCGGACGCAGCATCCGCGGCCACCAGCCCACGCACATAATTCTTACCGACGCGGCCTTCGCTCCTCGACATGCCGATCCGGACGAGCGGGCACCAGACACGCCCCGCACCAGCCTGATCGTGGCGGCCGACCAACATCTGTCCCGGCTGCTCAAAGAGCCCGCAAACAGCGCGTCCGTGGAAGATATCCGCGACCATGCCATCGCCGAGGCCGTCTGGGGCCTGCTTGATGACCTGTTCCGCAACCGAGACATGGGGCACTGATGCCGCGTTACGACCATCTCCGACTCATCGCCTATGAGATCACCTCCGGAGCGTCGCTGCCGGTAACGTGTCTGACAGCAAGGTTCCCGAGGCTGTGGCTGCGTCGAATCAGGAGCCAGGCCCCCTATGGGGATGACCGCAAACTGCCCACCTGGTCTCTCGTCGAACTCCTGAACACCCTGGACCCCAACATCATCCACGTTGCCAGCAACGTCGACGACGAGTACTGGCTCATTAGCCACGCTCGCGTCGACCGGCAGGTCATCCGCACCGCCGTCGCCGTCTGGGCCTCGACACGCGTCACGTCCGCGCGGCCGGACCTAGACTGGTTCGACCTGCTCGATGACGAAGAACTCGACTGGCGGTCGGCCGAACTGGACCTTCTCGCAAGCCGGACCCACCCGAATGGCACCGCCAAACCGGACCCGGCCGTCTTTCGGATGCTGCCTGGCTACCTCGCTGGCCTCGTCGCAGCCGCCGGGATGCAGATCCGTGGAGAACACCGCTCGTTCATCCTCGGCCCAGTGGACAACTCCGGTCACCGTTCCGCCATCTGGTGGCCGCCCGAGCGCCTCGACGACCCCAAGCTCGGAGCAGGCCTGTGGGCACCAAAGATCGACTTTCATGTGGAGACCGTGCCGACTCACGGCCGAGCCCGTGTCCATGCCGAGCTCAGCACTGTCCGCTTCCCCCTGCAACCCGTTCGATACGTGCCCGCGAGAGGAGGCCGGTCGCCAAGCATGACGCTCTGGCTCCTCGCAGGCAGCGGTTACCTGCGGGCGGCCGAGCAGCCCACCCTCGTGAGCGCCAGCATCGGGCGACGCCGCTTCGATGATGGCTATCGGTGGGCCTGGAACCCTGGACTAGCGCAGGCCCTGGCTCACCTCACCCATCACACCTTCCCTGACCCGCATGACGTCATCATCGCTCCAGCGGCCTACATCAATCAGCCGGTGTCCGCCTACGCCCTCTACTCCACCGGCACCAAGCTCAGCGCTCCGAATGATGAAGATGCCGACGACAAGACATCGAAGTCCGTGCTGCACGCGGCCAAGACCGGGTTTCTGCCGATCGACCACTATGACCTTCACGTCAGCATGGGGAAGATCTTGGAGCCACTGGGAATCGTGGCGGTGCCCGACCTTCAAGAAGCCAAGACCGCCATGCCTCGCCTCTTCCGTCCCGACGCGGACACCCAGGCGTCCTACACGCTCGAGTTGTGGACTGAGTCGCCGGTCACCAGGCAGGCCATCCTTGCCGCGATCACGCAGGGTCTCGGCTACAACGAAACAACTCCAACTACCCGGACCGCAGATGACGGTGAGGTCATCGAGACCCGCGCCTTCAACGGCCCGTGCAACCTAACGGTGGAACTTCGCCACCAGCGCGACATGGCCGCAGGCATCCCCCGGCCAGCTAAAGGCGAGAGACAGGGAACCCAGGCGGCCCGCCGGATCAAACACATCGAACAAGTGATTGGCAGAAGTGTCGATCGTCGTGCTGCCATCGTCGAAATCCGAACCCCTGCCTACTTCGAGGCGATCAACAAGGATGATCCTTATAGTGTCCTGAAGCAGGCGTTTCCGCCGTTGAACCGGCGCCTGCAGTGCATACATCCCATCAACCACTATGTGCCGAAACCCGATGCCAAGGTGGTCAAGAAGACTCTCCCCGGGACGCAGTTCACGCTGGGCGACATTCACCGCGCCACCGCAGCGGTTCAGGACGCTCTGCGCTCCCTGGGGCGCGTGGGTGTTCTTCCTGGCCCGCCTGGAATCACGGGTGACTTCGAACTGATCGGCATCTGGCTCGAGACCCACAACGGCGCCGACATTCCCATCGTCGTCCGCATCACCAGCGACGGCACTGCGACCGCCCAACTCGCCACTGGTGACGGTACCGAGGAATTGCCCTACGCTGATCTGCCTTTCGCTTTGACCGCCGGCCAGGGAAGGCTGCCCCGGCCGAAGGACGGCAACTTCCGGATCCGGATCGCCGAGTTCCTCATCGCGGCACTCGGCATCGACCAGGCCACCCATGACCGTGCCGTGTTCATCCGGACCAGTACCTTCCGTACCCGTGGCTGGGATTGGCTCCAAGACCAGCACCTCACCCCAAACAGCCTCGTGCTACCCGGCCGCAACCCCGCAGAAGACACCGTCGAGTACCTCTTGCCCGCGAAATGCCCCGGCCTTCGCGTCATTCGCATCCGCGAGCGTGACAGCCAGGAAGAGGTCCCCCGAGGGCTCGGTGTCAAGGAAGAAGCGTACGGCCGGACAAGCGGTGTATACCCGTGCAACGACCACGTCTTCTACGCGGTGAACCCCAGATCGGACCAGATGCAGACCCCTCTGACGGTCACCAAACTCGATCCCGACCAGGCCAGGAACGCCCTCAAACAGGGCAGTAACCCCAACCCCATCGAGATTGTCACCGCCTTCCTCCAGCCCGGAGATGACCGCCGGGACTGGGCAACGTACACCCAAGCACTTCGCCGCGCCGCCCTTCACACCGACATCGCCTCAACGCTTCCTCTGCCGCTCCATCTGCCATCCCTGGCTGATGAGTACCTGATCTAGGGGCGTGTCGACGTTCACGATGGACTTGATCCGACGCGGGCTAAATGAGCTTTTCGAGATAGGCCACGGGGAGCGGCCGAGCGAGCAGCTCGAGGACAGGTACGAAGGCCAGGTATGGTCCGCTTCCTGCGCCGCCTTGCCAACCGGGCAGACGCCGGGCGTGCACATCGGTTCGCAGTGAAACTTTAACGCGGTAGCCGCAGATCACCCACGCCGAACACGATGTCCACATCGACAACGGCGATTCCTGATCTGGTCGTTTCCTGTCCGGCTCGCTTGGCAACACCATTGGTCAGCAAGGACCAATAGGGACGGTAAGGGGAGGCGAGTGGTGCGGGTCGAGGAACAATTCCCGCATCGCCATGAGAACGTTCGCCTGACTTCGGATTAGACAGGTCCCTCGAGGGCGGCAAGCGTGAACGCCGCACCGACGATCATGGTTTTGGCCCGGTTGCCGTTGCAGGCTTTTCCGGCATGTCGGGGGGCTCGGCGGATACGTGTACGAGACTGAAGGACCCGTGCCAAGGAGGCAGGCTGAAGGTATCTGATCTTGGTGAGGTGGCGGGGGTGTGCACCGCGGCGCACACCCCCTGGTCGTGGGTCGTTATCTGGTGATCCGGAGGGGGGTGTTGCAGTCGTTCCAGCGGACGGTGTCGAAGAGTTTGGTTCCGCCGCAGAGGGTGACGGTCGTGATCTTGCTGATCCAGGTGCGGTCGGTGGTGCAGTCGCCTTGTGGTGCCTGTACGGTCCAGGTGCCGGTGTAGGTGGTGACGAAGTCGGCCTTGATGTAGAGGTCGTCGAATTGCTGGTCGCAGACGGTGATCTGGTTGCGGGCGGTGTTGACCGAGACCCTGCCGGCGTCGGCGTAGTAGTCCTGCCAGCCGTCGCTGGCCGCCTGGGCGGGTGTGGGGGAGGTGGCCAGTGCCAGTGCGGTGGTGGCGAGGGCGGTGGCGGCCAGGCGTAGCGCGGTGGTGAGGTGTGGTCGGGCGGGTCGCGTCGAGGAGGGCATGAGGGTGCTCCCTTACGGTTCGTTCGTGGGGGAGCGGTCGCCGGGTGGCGACGCGCAGCCTTGACGGTGCCGTCGGGGTATTGCACGAACTGTGACCGCCCAGCTCAGCGCCGTCTGGTGCGCCTTGGCGGCGGGCTGTGGCGAGCCGCCCGCAGTTCTCCTCGGCGTGCGTTGTAACAGTTCGTGTGGCGCGGACGGGAGCGCGTTTCGGTGACACGGCTGGCGGCAGCGTACGGGTGACGTGCGCTGCGCGAGATGCGCCCCTTTGGCGGGGTCAGCGGTCGTTGGTACGAGGGCGGACTGCGCCGCGGTAACGGAGCGTGTAGTAGCCGGATCGGGAGAAGTTGACGGTGTGCACGACCGATCCGGTGCGCGGGGCGTGGACCATGGTGCCGTTGCTGATGTAGAGGCCGACGTGGGTGGGCTCGCCGGAGCCGCCGCCGAAGAACACCAGGTCGCCGGGGCGGAGCCGGTCGCTGGTGTGGATGCGAGGGCCGGCGCGCCATTGCGGGACGGTGGTGGATCCGATACGCGCTCCGGCTTGGGCCCAGGCGTACTCAGTGAGGCCGGAGCAGTCGAACCCTACGGTTTTGCGTCCGTCGTGGCCGCCGGGGGAACAGCAGATGCCGCGGGAGGGGCCGCCGGGTCCGCCGCCGCCCCAGGAGTAGGGGGTACCGAGCCAGCGCAGCGCGGCCTGGACCGCTTTGCGTCCGGCGGCGGTGCCACCCTCGGGCACCTCGGGCGGGCTGGTCTTCGGGGCGGGTGAACGACGTGGGTCTGATCGTTCGCGCCGGTCGGGCATCTCGGGTGGCGGGAGTGTCGCGCCGCCGGCGGCGCCGATCACGGTGATGAGGCCGAAAAAGATGACGGTGATGCCGATCGCGGTTTTGCCGATCATCGCGGCATCACCCGTCCTGTGGCCTGTCCCGGTCCGGCTGCGGAGGCGTCGCCTGGGTGGGTGGAGTTGTGGGCGGGTGGTGTGGTCGCGGCCGAGCGGGAGATGGGCAGGTCGATCAGGGCGGTTCGGTGTTCGGCGTCGCCGCTGGTGTTGTCGAGTGTCTGCCAGATGGCCCGGGCGGGGCCGTGAGCGGTCAGTAGGGCGGTGTTGGTGGTGGCGATGGGGATGGGCATGCTGCGCCCGTGGTGGCCGAGGTGGTCGTGCAGGTGGTGTTCGCGGCGGATGCTGGGCAGGGCGAACAGTACGGCGGTGTGGTAGATGCCGGTGGCGTCGGCCAGCTCCAGGTAGTCGTGGACTTTGCCGGTCAGGCGGGCGAGGGGTTCGCTGCCGGTGTCGTACTCGAGGAAGAAATCGACGATCCGCCCGCTTTGGCGCCAGCGGCCGTAGCCGTCCGGTTGGACGGTGTGGCCCCAGCTTTGGGCGCAGCGTTTCTCGTTCCACCACTGCTCCAGCACGCTCTGACCGTCGGCTGGGGAGGCGGTGGTGTTTCGGGAGTGTGCGATCAGTGCGGTGAAGAAGCCGTTGCAGCCGACCAGGTGGGTGAGTTTCGCGGAGTGGGCCAGGGCGGTCACGTGTTCGGCGCGGTGGCCGATGTCGGTGTCGTGGCGCTGGGACAAGACGGCGGCTCCGGCGGGGCCGAGGAGGTAGTGGTGGGGGGCGGAGCCGAGGGGGCGGGCGGGGCGGAACCGGTCGACGGCGGTGTGCTGGTACAGGGTGAGGAGGCGGTGGGCGGCGGCGCGGCGGCTGGGGAAGGCGAGTTGGGTGATCTGCGGCAGGGTGAGGACCCGGTGTTCGTGCAGGAGGTTCAGGAGCCACAGGTCGCGTTCGGTCAGCCGGGTGGTCAGCTGGGCGAGTAGGTCGTGGTCGAGTTGGCGGCGGGGGGCGGGGTCGATTCGGCCGGGTCCGGCGTGTTCGCGTGGGGGTGGCATCAGCCCTCCTGTTCACGGTCGCGTGCGGGAGCGGGCGGCGGGGATGCAGGGGCCAGCGGCGGGGTGGGTGCGGGGGGTGTGGCCGGGGCGCGGCGGGGGTCTGCTGCTGGGGGCCGGGCGTGCGGCGGGTGCCGGCCGTCGGATGTGGGGGAGTCGGTGGTGACGGCGTGTGCGGCGTTGCGGCGGGCGGCGCGGCGCATCTGCTCTTCGCGGCCGGGGATCGGGTCGGGGAGGGGGCGGGTGGTGAAGGTGAAGGCGGAGGTGTCGGCGCCGTCGATGAGGAGTCTGGCGGCGGCCTGGTAGGCGCCCAGGTGGGCGAGGTCGTGGTCGGTGAGGTTGGGCAGGGTCTGGCGGGCCAGGGTGCGGGCGTCTTCGGGGGACACGTTGAAGATGATCTTGTTGCGGGCGTTGGCGGAGATCGCTTCGCGCATGTCGCGGGAGAGCTGGGCCAGGTTCTGGTGCGCCAGGACGAGGGAGAGCCGGTAGGCGCGGGCTTCGGCGAGCATGTCGGCCATGCCGTGGGAGAGGTTGAGGAAGCCGTGTGCTTCGTCCACGACCAGGGTGGCGTCGTGGCGGGCGGGTTCGCTGAGGCGGGCGCGCAGGGCGGCGGCCTCCCAGACTTTGGCCAGCACCATGGAGCCCAGGAGGCGGGAGGTGTCTTCGCCGATGAGTCCTTTAGGGACGCGGACCAGGCAGATGCCGCCGGTGGTCAGGAGGTGGGGCATGTCGAGTCCGGCGTTGGGGGTGCCGACGATGGAGCGGACGTAAGGGCGCAGGAGGAAGGCGCGGAGTTTGTTCATCAGCGGGCCCACCGCTTGGGAGCGTGAGGGTGCGGACAGCTGGCCGTACCAGTCCCAGAACCCGGCCAGTACTTCGTCCCGGACCCTGGCCAGGGCGGCGCGGCGGTAGGTCTCCTCGCCGAGGAGGCGGGGGATGTCGGCGAGGGTTGCGTGGGGCTGGTGGCGCAGTGTGAGGCAGGCGGAGCGGAGGATGTCGTCGGTGCGGGGGCCCCAGAATTCGGCGAAGATGCGGCGGAAGATGCTGACCAGGTTGTCGGTGGCCAGGTCGGGGTCGGCTCCGGCGAGTACGTTCAGTGCGGGTGGGGTCCCTGAGTCGTCGGGGTCGAGCAGGACGAGGTGGTGGGCGGCGCCTTCGGGCAGGCGGCGGAGCAGGTCGATGACGAGGTCGCCTTTGGGGTCGATGACCACGACGGCGCGGCCGGCGGCGGCGTCGTTGAGGATCTGGTGGGCCAGGAGGGTGGATTTTCCGACGCCGGTGGCGCCGATGATCTGCAGGTGGTGGCGGGCCGAGGTAACCGGGACGCCGACCGGGCGGGCGGGTCCGGCGTCGGTGGTGCCGAGGGGTTTGACGTAGCGGCCGGGGCGGGGCACGTTCGGCGGTGGAGGGACCGAGCGGGCTCCGGCTCGCGCCATGCCGGGAACGGCCGCATCCAGGGGAAGGTGGGCCAGGGCGGCCAGTTCGCCCACCGACAGCAGTTCGCCGCGGTCGAGCCGTCGTGTGGCCAGGGTGCGGGCGGGGTGGGGGAGGCGGCGGCGTCGCAGGTGGTTGGTTGCGGCGTAGACGGCGAAGGCGGAGGCGATGGCGTGGGCGGTGCCTTTGGCCCAGGACCTTGCCGCTGTCTCGGCCGCCTCTGCCGACATCTGGGGAGCGTGCGCGCCGCCGGTGCTGGTCGGTTCATGGCGTTCGACCTGTTGCGTCTGTGCGGGCTGGGATTTGCGGGGCCGGTCTTTTGGAGCGGCCGAGGGAAGAGCCGCTGTGGGGCCGGTGTTGGCGCGAGGGCCGGTGGTCCAGGTGGTGGCGACTGCGTAGCGGATCTGGACCTCGAAGCGGGGCTGGGCGGCCTTGGTCAAGATTCCGCGGATCTCGGCGTTGTGTTCGGGGTGGGCGGTGGCGGGGGTGGCGGGGCCGGGCCGGGGCGTGGGACCGGGGGTGAGGAGATCGAACAGTCTGCCCAGGCCGGTGGAGCGGGCGTGGCCGCGCAGGGCGGCGGCGGCGCGGTGGGCGCGGCCGAGGCGGCGGCCGGTGGCCGGGCGGGCAAGGACTTGGACGATGGCGTGCTGGCCGGGCGCCAGACCGCTGGCCGCACCCAGCAGGGGGCGCAGGGGGTCGGTGGGGAACTCCCAGCGCAGCGGGAAGTGATCCGGCCGGGCCAGTACCAGACGCCCACCTTCTGCGCAGGCGTCGAGAGGGATCGGCGGGGAGACCTCGGTGTGCGGGGTGACGGTGGTCCGGGCGGCCGGCCAGGCGGCCTCGATGGCCTTTTCCACCAGGTGCTGAGGGATGGCGCCGGGGACCCAAAGGGCGATGTGCAGCCGGTCGGCGTGCCAAAGGTACTCGAAGGCCACGTGCGGCTGCCCGGACAGCAGGCGGCGCCAGGCGGGGCGGAGCAGGCCGATCAGGTTGCTCCACAGGGTGATGGCCGAGGAGGGATCGACCTCGGGTGGAGGCGAAATGAGGACGTGCCGGGCGCCGGCACGGTTGTGGCGGTGGCGCGCTGCCAGCATCAGATGCCGGGCCAACGTGGCGGGCACAGCGACGGCGGCGATCAGACCCACGGCCAGCAGGGCGTAGCGCAGGGGCCGGTCGGCAAGGCCGGACAGCATATCGTCCAGCAGCCGGGCCGGGTCATCACGGAGACGGGCGAGCAGATCATCGATCACTGCGTTCTCCCAGATGATTGGGGGCAGGGCAGAGGGTTGAGCACCGTGGCAGGCGTGAGGGCGCGGGCCGGGGCAGGGACGGCCGGCGCCTCCACAAGGACGCGGATCGACCAGACCGGCGAGCCGCCGCAGGCGAGAGCTCCACTCGGTCACGGCCGCGCCGGAACCCGACAATTGCCGCTGGGCGGAAGGTACTTGCGGTTCGGTGAACCGCGGGGTTCACCGGGTGCTCACGGCTCCTCGATGCCGGAGCCGGCCTCATCGGCCTGCAAGGACGCCAGGTACTCGGGGGAGGTGGTGCACAGGTCGTGTTCGGCTTTGCTGGCCACCACCTCGAACGACACCCGCGAGGAGCCGGCCACCAGCAAGCCCGTGCCGCGGGGCGCGGCCAGGAGCTTGCCACGTTCGCCGTCGGACAGGGCGAAGGCGTCGGTGATGGCGTCAATGGCCTGCGGAGCTTGGCGGAGCAGGATCTGGGTGGCGGCGTTGGCGACCACCGCCTGCCCCAGGTCGGAGCCGAGGACGTCGGCGGCGTCCTGGGTGATCACGGTCAATCCCGTCCAGTGCTTGCGGGCGCTTTTCGCCATCCGGTACAGAAACCGGGCGCCTTCGGCCTGCTGCATGAGCAGCCAGCCTTCGTCGACCACGACCAGGCGGGGCCGGCGTCGCGCCGGGTCGGCGACGTGCCGCCAGATCACATCAAGGGTGAGCAGCACCCCCACGGGTTTGATCTCCTCGGGTAGGTCGCGCAGCGAGAACACCAGGAGATGACCGGTGGGGCGGATGGTGGTGGGGCCGTCGAACAGCGCCTTGTGCGACCCGGTCACGTACGGGGCGAGGCGTGCCGCCAGCCCCGCCGCCGCCGCCGGGTCCTTCTCATCGGCCTGTAAGGCGGCGTCCAGGTCGCGCATCAGCGGCGCCTGACGAGCCCAGGTACGCGTATCGGCGGTGATCCCCGCGTGGTTGTAGGCGGTGATGACGGCACGGTCCAGCGCGGCCCGTTCCGCCGGCGCCAGGGGGGTGGCGAGCATGACAGCGATCAGGGTGTGGATGAACATCGCCTGGCGCGCCAGCCCATCCTCGCCCGTGTCGCCACCGCGGTTGCGAGGGTCCTCTGGCGAGGTCGTCGCCTGCCGTGTGGCCGCGACATCGGGCAGGTCGAAGGGGTTGAGCC
The DNA here is from genome assembly GCF_003315795.1 of Spongiactinospora rosea. Taxonomy (GTDB): domain Bacteria; phylum Actinomycetota; class Actinomycetes; order Streptosporangiales; family Streptosporangiaceae; genus Spongiactinospora; species Spongiactinospora rosea. The sequence continues at coordinate 64,640 of NZ_QMEY01000012.1, read as the reverse complement.
GGATACCGGGCGCGCCGAGGGGCAGATGAGTGCCGCCGACCGCGTGGGCTAGGCGGGCGTATTCGTTTTCCGGGTCGATCACCGTGACCTGGACCCCGGTGTAGAGGGATCGGAGGATGTCGAGTTTGGCTAGGAAGCTCTTGCCGCCGCCGGAGCGGCCCAGGATGACGCTGTTGTAGTTGTCCTGGGCGAAGCGGTCCCACATCACCAGCGAGGCTGAGTCGGTGTTGATCCCATACAGCACGGGATGGTCGCCGACCTCGGCGGTTAGGTCCGGGCTGGTGAACGGGAACGCCGCGGCCAGGGCCTGCGTGTCGAAGGTACGCCGCACGCCCAGCAGGTCGACGCCGGTGGGCAGGGTGGACATCCAGCCGTGCAGGGCGCGGAAGGTGGCCGGTTTGGCGTCCAGCAGCAGGGAAGCGGCCAGGGCCCGTACCCGCCCGACCTCCATGTGCAGGGCGTCGTCGGTAGGGGCGTGCACGGTCAGGTACAGGCCGAGGCGGAACAGGTTGCCCTGGCCGCGGGCCAGGCGGGAGGCCAGGTCGTAGGCGTCCTCGGTGGCGGCCTCGGCGGCGAAGTCGGCGAGCCGGCCGTGTTCGGCGTCCACCCGGGCCGATGATTCCAGGCGGGCGAGGCGGCGGCGTAGCCGGTCGGCGGCGACCTGTGGCGGGATCGGCTCCACATGCAAGGCGACGTCCAGGCGTCCGGGGTAGGTGAGCAGCGGTTCCAGCCAGCCGAGTCCGACTTCGCGGGGGTAGCCGGTGATCAGGAAGCTCGCCGCCCAGGCGCCGTCCAGGCTGACCTGCCGGGCTCGCACGCCGATGGCGGGGACGGGGATGGCCGTGGCGCGGCGGTGGCCGGTCGGGCGGCGGCCCGGCAGGAGGAGGTCCAGGAGGCGGCGGGTCGAGGGGTGGTGGTCAGCGGTGCTCATCGGAGGCTCTCCTCCTCGTGATCGTCGCGCCGGGCAGGGCGAGGGCGGACAGGCCGGGTGGGAAGGCGGGGTCGATGGCCGCCTGCAAGGCGGCCATCGCCTGGTCGCCGGTGAGCAGCCGCGCGTGGACGGAGGCGGCGGCCAGGGCGCGGCAGGCGTCTTCGGCGCGGCGCAGGACCCGGCGGCCGGCGCCGTCGATGTCATGCCGCCCGGCCGCCCGGGGCGGGTGCGGTTCGCGCAGCACCAGCAGGACGCGACGGCGGAGCAGGTCTCGGGAGGCGTCCAGGCGGGCGAGGAACGCGGCATGCTGCAGAGCGGCGTGTTCCAGGGCGACGTGCGGCAGCGCGGGGGCGTCGGCGCGTAGCCGTTGGATCGCCGGGGCCAGGTTGACGGCCTCGGCGGTGAGGACGATTTGCACCGGGCCGGTGAGGGAGTTCAGCCAGCGGGCGAAGGCGTCCACCAGCGCCTGCTGCTCTGCGGGGGTGCGCAGGGCGAAACTGATCGTGGAGCAGGACACGATCGCTGCGACGCCGTGCCCGCCCAGGTCGATGCCGCCGTCGGCGCTGATGTGTTCGACCGGTAGCCAAGCCGGGGCCGGCGGCCTGCGCCGGCCTGCCGAGGCTAAGGCGGATGAAGTGCTGGGCCGTCGCCGGAGCCCGTGGTCAGGCCGTTCGTCCCAGCCGTGCTCGTGGCCGCCGGACCCGCCGCGCAGTGAGCCGCCGGGCCATTCGCGGGGATCGCCGTATCGATCAGTGTCGGGGATATCGCCGGGCTCGGCGAGGTCACGGGCGTGTGGCGCCCACGGCGGCAGCCCGGGTAGCCCGTGGGGGGCGAACACCAGACGGCCGGGATCGCGGGCCTGCCGCCATGCCGCGACCAGGAAGCGGTCCAGAGTGAGTCCGTCGCGTTGCCCGAACGCCAGCGCCCCCGCCGTGGCCAGCACCGGCACGGCGATCCCGGCGAGCACCGTCAACGGCAGGCGTGGCCCGGCAAGGGTGTGGACGGCCCAGATGATCGCCGCTGCGATGGTGAGGATCACGCATTGCCGCCCGGTCAGGTTGGCGATCAGCCGGTCCTCGATGTCGATGTTGGCAGGGATGGTCACACGCTCGTTCACGACCCTTCACCCCCACCAGGCCCAGGACGTGGCCGTTCGCCGCTTTTCGGGGTCTTTCGGGCACGGTGGGCGAGGGTGCGGATGAGGGGGGAGGTGACGATCCGGCGGAGCACCATGACCCGGACGACCAGGCCGACCAGGCCGCGGCCACCGCCGTGCATGACCCGGCGCATGATCCAGGTGGGGATGCGGAGCAGCACGTACAGCATGCAGATCACGATCAGCAGGTCCCAGCCTTGGTTGTCGGTGGTGAGCACGCCGCCGTTGTCGGGGGTGAGCAGCACCCGCAGCGTGATCACGAACACCAGCGCCTGGGTCACCTGCACCGCCAGCACCCCGGCCAGCGCCCGCCACCATAGGAACGCAAGTCCTTCGGTTTGAGGTAAGGCGTGGCAGGCCAGCAGGATCGGCGCGGCGCTCACCAGCACGATGGTCAGCGTCATCCGCATTACGTAGACGATCGAAAGGGCCACGGCGAACACCAGTGCCGCCAGTACCAGCAGCACGATCAGCACCCCGCCCGCGTCGAGGTTCTGATCGAGGCGCTGGGCCAGGGTGTCGGCCGCTGCCTGCGGGGTGAGGCCGTGCCCGAGCAGCGCGGCGGCCAAGGCATTGGCCAGCCCGATCGCGAGCCCGGCGACCTGGCTGGAGACGTTGGCGGCGATGAACGCCACGACCAGCCGGGGCGCGATGTCCTTGATGGTGTAGGAGCTCTCCAGGGTTTCGGCGGACATGAGGATCACCCCGCCCGCGATCACCAGCAGCACATAGATGGTGTTGACCACGATCTGGGCCGTGCTCCAGATCTGCTGTACCCGGGGTTGCCGGTCGACGCGGGGGGTTTCCAGGAGGGTCTGGCCGAGTTGCTCCAGCACCGGGCGAATCGCGGATTTGGCCAGTTCTTCTAGCCAGGTCCCGATCCCTTGGGAGATCTTGCAGCCGATATCGAGGTTGCCGCAGCCCTCTGGCTCTGCCGGTGGCGATGGCGACCCGGACGGGGACGGTGTCGGGCTGGCTGTCGGGGTGGGGGACGGTACTGGTGTCGGCGCGGATCCGGCGACCGCGGGGGCCGCAACAAGCCATCCACAGACGGTGAGTCCGGCCAGCACGGTCATGGCCACGATCACGCCTGCCGCAAGGGGCATGCGCGGCAGGAGCGTCCGCGGCCGGCGGGCGGGTGGGATGAAGCGGTGTGCGGCGCGGAAGAAGGGTCGAAGCGGGAAGTGAGGGCGCATGGTGTCAGACCCCCACGATTCCGCTCAGAATCTTGACCAGCAGTGGCGCGAGTGCGGCGATCGCGTAGCCGAAGGCGCCCATCCGCAGCGTGCTTTTCGCCTTGGCCACCTCGCCTGGGTCGCCGCCGGACAGCAGGTAGCGGATCCCGCCGATGGTGAGCATCAAGGTGGCGAAGGTGACCAGCAGGCCGACCAGCCAGTTCCGCAGGTTGTCCACCACATGGGTCAGTGACGGCGGGCTCGCGAGCGGAGAAGGCTGTGGCGTGGCCAGTGACGCCGGTGCCGTGGTGAACCAGATGAGGATGACGAACACGGCGACCAAGGCCATGACGGCGGCGACGGCGGCGGCGATGCTGCACGTGTGAAGGATCCGCCGCCTGCTCATCGGTCCGGTCCTTCCGTTTCCTGCCGGATCCGGTCGTACCGGGCGCTGGGCGCGTGGTTCTGCGGAGCGTCGCCGGCCTTGGCGGAGCCGTCCGGCGCAGTGGGGGTGGGCGTGCGGGTGGGATCGGGGCCATCACCTCCCTTCGGCTGGGTCGGGGGTCGGCTGGTGTTGTCGGGGGACACCAGTGGCCGCTCCCACCCGCACGCGGCTTGATCGGCCTCCCGGTGGGTTCCGGGCGGCTTGGGTGATGGCTGCTGTGGCGCAGGCGAGGATTCGGCGGGCGGGGCGGGTGGTAGCAGGCTCACCGCCTCGTCGTCGAGTGCGCGGAGCAGCCGCAGCTCTCCGCGGCGGCGCAGTGTGGACGCCCACCGGGCCGGGATGCCGAGCTGGGCCGCGGCCTGGGCCAGGGACAGGTGCTCGATCCGGGTGCGGCCGATCAGCTCGGCCTGGACGGCGGTGAGCACGCCTTGGGCGACCGCGCCGTACAGCACCAGGTCGGGGTGCCCGCGAGCCGCACCCGGCTCCTCCTGCTCTAGGCCGCCGCTGCGTGGCTCGGCCGAGGTGATCTGATCCGGCTCACGGGCGGGGAGGGGCCGGGATTCGGTGGCCCGGCGGGCGGCCAGCCCGGCGCGGAAAGCAGCCCAGCACAACCGGGCGGCGATGTTCGGTTTCGCTGGATCGCAGTAGTGGACCGCGAGGACGAACCCGGCCAGCACCTCGGCGTCCAGATCGGTGGTATCGCCGGCAAAGCCCGCAGCGATTCGTCCGGCGATGCGGCGCAGGCCGGGTTCCGCGATCCCGGCGGCGCCGACCATCCAGGTCGCCTGTCGGTCGCGGGCGCGTGCCAGCAGCTCGCGCCATACCGCGTCCCGTGCTTCGCGGCCGGTGGCCGGGTGCAACGTGATCGCTTTCAGCTCGCCCAGCTCGATCGCGCGTTGGGGCAGGCCGTGCCCGAGCCGGGCGCCGTCGATGGCCGGAGGCTTGGGGCCGGCGATCAGCAGGGTGAAGGCGCGGTTCAGCTCGTCAAGCGGTGAGGGCTCACGGCGCGGGTTCTGCTCAGGGCGGGGGTCGGTTGGGGTGGGCATGCGGTGCTCCCTTCCGTGCGGCGCGACGTTCACGGCCGCGTCGAAAGCACATCAACGCACATGCCTTGGACACGTGGCGGGCAATTCCTGGGCGAGATCATTGGAATGGGGGCGTCCAATGTTCTTGCCCCGAAGGTGCTCAATGGTCGTCTATACGGCGTGAATATCGGGCCTCTTGTGGAGCAGCCTCGAAAAGAGGGCCCGGTCTCGTAGCACACCGGGTGGGCGCAGGTTGGGCACGACCGGGAAAGGATCGGCTCCGGCGTCCTTGAACAGGGGAATCCCGGGGTGGGACCGGCCGGTGGACCCTTGCCGCGAGCGGCGGGCGGGATCTGGGCACATGCTGGGCGCCCCCGGGAACAATGCCCTTCCGCTGATCTCGCCCAGGAAGTGTCTAACGAATTCCCGGCCAATATCGGGATCTTGGTTCCGGAATTCGGTCGAAAAGCGGTATTGGTGAGCGTCGGTCGGGACACAGGTGGCTCGCGCAGGGCCATCCATCATGAACCAGCGAAACCATCGTTCGTCGCCTGATCCGTCCGGTGATCGGCAGGAGTTGCCGTTGTCGGTATGGATGGGCGCCCAGCAGCCCGCCCAGTTCCAGCGGCGAGGCCGGTACCTGGCCGCCTCCACCGCGCATCCGGCCAAGATGCTCCCGGCGATCGCCGCCCGGGCGATCGCCACCTTCACCGCTCCGGGAGATGTGGTGTTCGACCCGATGTGCGGGATCGGCACCACCTTGATCGAGGCCGTGCATCAGGGCCGGGATGGGCTGGGGGTGGAGTACGAGCCGCGGTGGGCGGTGATCGCCCAGGCCAACCTCGAGATGGCATACGCCGCCGGCGCGACCGGGCGAGGGCGGGTGGTACGCGGGGACGCGCGCCGCCTGCCCGACCTGCTGGCGCAGGAGGAGGACGCGGTGGGGCGGGTCGGGCTGCTGCTCACCTCGCCGCCCTACGGCGACTCGGTGCACGGGCAGGTGCGCTCCAGCCGGGACACCGGCCACGCGGGCGTGGTCAAGTCCGATCACCGGTACGGACAGGATCGGGCCAACCTCGCCCACCGCCCGCTGCCGCAGCTGCTCGCCGCGTTCACCGAGATCCTCGCCGCCAGCGTGCCGCTGCTGCGCCCGGGCGGAGTGGTGGCGATCACCGCACGGTCCTTCCGCCGCGACGGCCGGCTGATCGACTTCTCCGATCAGGTCTGGCATGCCGCCCAGCAGGCCGGGCTGGAGCCGGTACAGCGGCTGGTGGCACTGCTGTGCGGGACACGCGATGGCGGGCTGGTGACGCGGGCGTCGTTCTTCCACATGCTGGAGACCCGCCGGGCCCGCGCGGCCGGAACGCCGCTGCATGTGCTGGCGCACGAGGACGTCCTCATTCTCAAACTCCCGGGCGGCAGAGGATGACCGGCCCGCCGGCACGCGGACGCTCCCGGTCACCGGTGGCCTCGATGAGCATCGCCGAGGTCTGCCAATTGCCCGTGGTGGTGGACCTGCCCACCGCCGGGCGCGCGCTGGGGCTGGGCCGTACCATCAGCTACCAGCTCGCCCGTCGCGGCGAATTCCCCTGCCGGGTGCTGCGGGCCGGTACCGCCTATCGCGTCTGCACCGCAGATCTGCTGGCCCTGCTGGGACTCCCGCTGCCCTCTTCCCCGCCCGCGGAGGGCGAACGCGACACTCCGCCACCTGGACCTGTTGAGCGCCCACCCGGATGACCAGCCGGCCGTTGGCGGAAATCGGCGGGTTTCGACTGGCCCTCTGTCCCGCAGTCGAGCGTTCATGGCCCCGGCCCCGGATCGCCACCAGGGCTGGCTTGCGGGTCCTGCACCCGGTGGCCACCCCCGCGAGGGGCGGGATGACCACCGGGGTGCGCCGGCCCTGCCGTGCGATCCGTGGCCGCCGTGCAACGCCACTGAAGGAGGCCGGGCCGCGGTCAGCCCCGCGGATGGGCGTACCTGCACAGGCACCCGCGCTCCGGCCCTTCTCCCGGCGCCGCGCACGAGCGCACCCCCCGTACGCGCACTCAACTGATCACAGCAAGGGAGATGACGACATGGCCGATGGCCACACCTACAAACGCTGCACCTGCCGCAACGCGGCAGGCAAGCGCCTGGGCACCAACTGTCCCAAGATCAAGCGTGCCACCGGCGCCTGGAGCGCCGTGCATGGCCGCTGGTACTACCAGCTCGAGCTCCCGCCCATGTCCGACGGCACCAGGCGCAACCCGCTGCGCCGCGGCGGATTCGACTCCAAGACCGACGCCGAGGACGAGATGGGCAAGGCCCGGGAACTGCTGGCCATCCCCGCGCCCGACGACGATTCGGCCCGACAGGCCATGACCGACTTGATCACCGCCACCATCCGGGAGACCCGTGCACTGCCGGACGTCGAGACGGTGCGGCGCAAGGTCCGCACCGGCCAGGACCTGGCCCGGCGGATGTTGGTCGGCGAGTGGCTGGCCGAGTTCCTCAAACGCAAGAAAGGGCTCGCGCCGAACACCTGGCGCAGCTACGAAAGCCACATCCGGTTGTACTTCACCCCCTATCTGGGGCAGATCCCGCTGGATCGGCTGCGCCCGGGTCACATCGCGGACATGTTCGAGGCGATCGAAGAGACCAACGAGATCATCCGTGAGGCCCGCGCCAGCGGTGAACTGCGGGCGAAAGTGAAAGGGCAGCGAATCTCCGGTCCGTCCTCGCAGCGGCGATATCTGGCCACGCTGCGGCACGCGCTCAACATCGTCATGAAGCACGAACGGCTGATCGACTTCAACCCGGCCGCCGCTATCGAACTCCCGTCCGGTGACCGACCGAAACCGCTGGTCTGGACCGACGAGCGCGTCAAAGCCTGGACCACGGCGCACCAGGAACGGGTCGCAGCAGAGCGGGAACGGCGCGGCGGCAAGCGGATCGACGTCATCGGTGTGTATGTGGCGGTACCGCGCCCGTCGCCGGTGATGGTGTGGACCCCCGCTCAGACCAGCGCGTTTCTCGCCTATGCACACACCCACCACCGGCTCTTTGCGCTTTACCGGCTGATCGCGCTGCGCGGCCTGCGCCGCGGGGAGGCGTGCGGCCTGCGCTGGAGCGAACTCGACCGCACCACCGCAACGCTTGGGGTGAACTGGCAGATCACCCAGCTCGGCTGGGAAACCGCACAGGCGGCACCGAAGACTCAGGCCAGTGACCGGACCGTCGCCCTGGACGCCGAGACCATGGCCATGCTGCACGGCCACCTCCTCCGCCAGCGCAAGGAGCGCCTGGCCGCCGGGCCGGATTGGCAGGAGTCGGGGTTCATTTTCACCACTGAGGCCGGGGCACCGCTGCATCCGGCGTTCGTGACCAAGCAGTTCCACTGGCTGACCCATCAGGCCGGGTTGCCGCCGATCCGATTGCACGACCTGCGGCATGGGGCGGCCTCGCTGATGCTGGCCGCCGGGGTGGAGATGAAGGTGGTGGCCGAAACGCTCGGTCACACCTCCACGACATTCACCCGGGACACCTACACCGCCGTCTTCCCGCAGGTGGCGGCTGCCGCTGCCGAGTCCACGGCTGCGTTGCTGCCCAAGGCGAGCCGATGACGGGCAGGGACGGGGTCATTCGAGCGGTGCGCGGAGTGCTGCTGTCCGGGGCGAACATCATCGACGCCGGTTTCGGCCGGCTCACCATGGAATTCCTGCAAGCGGAGGCCGGCACGTGCTGCGCCGTCCACGGCCTGCCCACCGGCGAAGCGACGCCGATAGCGCGCGAGGCGGCGTTCCACCTGGCGTGCGCCTTGGGTACCCCGCCGCGTGACCCGGACGACCCGCTGACCGACGCCGCGATCGACATTCTGTCCGGCTACCCGTATGCCGCCCAGGTCTGGCTCATGCGCGCCGCGGTCCGGCGACTGCCACCTCTTCGTGACCATTGGCCCGCCTGCTTGCCGCCCAGGTACCACCGTTTCCGGCGCTATCGGCCCGGCGACGCCCGCCAATAGCCCATACAGCCCTCACCCGCATAGGCCGGGTCGAGAGCGCCGGACCTGTGCTGAGCGCCGTGACCGTCGCCTGTATCTGCGGTTGCGGCGCTCGCGTCACGTGCTTTCCCGCGTTCCGCCGCCGACAGGGTGTGCGCCACCTCTCAAAGGCTAGGAGCGTCGCGCTCTCCGTGGTTTGGTGCCGCTGGTTATCGCTGCGGGGCCGTACTCCACGGCACCCTGCCTTACCGCGCCCGAGATCACGGACGGGTTCCCGGTCGCTCCAGGTCCTCCCACCCCCAGGCGGGAGCAGCGCTTTTATCGGGTTCCCGCCCGAATCTGAACCGCTTCCGGTGATCGCCGATGTCGAGGAACTCGGCGAATAGCCCCGCGGCAGGAAGCCGCTCGGCCAGGGCGACCTGGTCTTCGGCCCCGGCCATCCGTACCTCGTCCAGTAGGCGGGCCACCGCACTTGGGTTGTCGGGGGTGGCGTGTGCGGCGGCGCGTTTGGCCAGCGTGGTGACTTGGTCTTCGGCTCGGGCCTCCCGCAACCCTTCCAGTAGGCGGGCCACCGCGCCTGGGTTGTCGAGGGGGGCGTGTGCGGCGGCGCGCCTGGCCAGGACGGTGACTTGGTCTTCGGCTCCGACCTCCCGCAGCTCTTCCAATAGGCGGGCCACCATGTACGGGTTGTCGAGGGCGACGTGCGCGGCGGGATTACGATCGAGCAGCGTGGTGACCTGGTCTTCGGCCCCGGACTCCCGCAGCCTACTGAGCAGGTGGGCCACCGGGAACGGGTTGTCGAGGGCGACATGCGTAGCGGCGCGTTTGGCCAGCGTGGTGAATTGGTCTTCGGCTCCGGCCTCCCGTAACCGGCCGAGCAGGTGGGCCACCGCGCCCGGGTCGTGGAGGGCGACATGCGTAGCGGCGCGTTTGGCCAGCGTGGTGAATTGGTCTTCGGCTCCGGCCTCCCGCAGCTCTTCCAGTAGGTGGGCCACCATGTACGGGTTGTCGAGGGTGGCGTGCGCGGCGGGATTACGATTGAGCAGCGTGGTGACCTGGTCTTCGGCTCCGGCCATCCGTACCCCGTCCAGGAGGCGAGCCACTGCGCCTGGGTTGTCGAGGGGGGCGTGTGCGGCGGCGCGTTTGGCCAGCGTGGTGAATTGGTCTTCGGCTCCGGCCTCCCGCAGCCTGCTGATCAGGTAGGCCACCCCGTCCGAGTCGTGGAGGGGGGCGTGTGCGGCGGCGCGTTTGGCCAGCGTGGTGACTTGGTCTTCGGCTCCGGCTTCCCGTAACCGGCCGAGCAGGTGGGCCACCGCGTCCGGGTCGTGGAGGGCGACATGCGTAGCGGCGCGTTTGGCCAGCGTGGTGACTTGGTCTTCGGCTCCGGCCTCCCGCAGCCTGCTGATCAGGTAGGCCATCATGTACGGGTCATTGAGGATGGCGTGCGCGGCGGGATTACGATCGAGCAGCGTGGTGACCTGGTCTTCGGCTCCGGCTTCCCGTAACCGGCCGAGCAGGTGGGCCACCGCGTCCGGGTTGTCGAGGGTGGCGTGCGCGGCGGGATTACGATCGAGCAGCGTGGTGACCTGGTCTTCGGCTCCGGCTTCCCGTAACCGGCCGAGCAGGTGGGCCACTGCGCCTGGGTTGTCGAGGGTGGCGTGTGCGGCGGCGCGTTTGGCCAGCGTGGTGACTTGGTCTTCGGCTCCGGCCTCCCGCAGCTCTTCCAGTAGGTGGGCCACCATGTACGGGTTGTCGAGGGTGGCGTGCGCGGCGGGATTACGATCGAGCAGTGTGGTGACCTGGTCTTCGGCTCCGGCTTCCCGTAACCGGCCGAGCAGGTGGGCCACCGCGTCCGGGTTGTCGAGGGCGACATGCGCGGCGGCCCAGGCAGCGGGGCGATAATCGCCGGGGTGCAGGGGGCGCAGGTGCTCGACGAGGGCGACCGCGGCAACAGAGTCGCCGTGGGCGGTGGCGTGTTTGAACAGCCGGGAGGCGGCGAGATAGAGGCCGCGTGCCCAGGCCGCGTCGCCGAGTGTTGTCAGGTCAGCGGGGTGGGCATGGGCGTCGGCTGCGTCCCAGAACTCGAGCGGGGGAATCTGGCCGACGCGATAGCGGCGGCCGTGCTGGTCGAGATAGTCGGCCAGCCGGTACAACGGCCCGCTCTTCGCCCGGGGTGCGCCGCCGCCCCCGAGGTCGGTGCGCAGGTCGCGGCTGGTGCGTGGTTTGACGCAGGTGAGGATGCCCGGAATGCCGTTGCACGGAGTGGCAACGTAGTCCAGGGCGCGTTGCAGCCACGCCTCGCCCTGGCCAGTCTGGTCCCATTCCGCGTCGGTTAGGTAACCGGGAGCGGCCTGGGCCAGCCACGCCAAGGGCAGGTGCGGCCCGGCGCCCAGGCGGCGGGCGTCCATCGCGGCGTCGATCACCGCGCGGGTCGGGGGCGGTGCGTGTGCGTAGCGGTCCAGCAGGACCGGCACCCCAGCCAGGTACTGGGTGATCCGGCCGTCTACGGCGTGGCCGGCGGCCTGGTTCAGGCGGGGATCGGTGGCGGCGCGTTCGGCCAGCTCGGTCAGATCATCACCGGTGAACGCCTCCGGTACCGCGATGTCATGGCCGTCCAGCAGCTCTCGGGCCTGGGCATGGAGGTCAGGCCCGGCGGCGGGGCGGGCGGTCAGAGCGTCCCACTCGCCGGGCCACAAGGTGGCCAGCACCAGCACCGGCCCCCTGCGCTCATCGCGCAGCAGTTCGCGCAGCCCGGCGGCGACCTGCTCGCCGACCGTGTCGGGCCGCAGGTAGAACTGGGCCTCGTTCAGCCAGACGACCGTATACGGCGCGATGCCGTGCAAGTCGGCGAGGGCGGCCTCGGGGCGGGTCGGATCGATCGGATGCCAGACCCGCCACGGCAACTCCCGACCCCGAAGCGGGGCCAGGGCCTCCCAGCAGGCGCGGGTCTTACCGGTCGATGACCCACCGACAAGTACCGCGATGCCGCTGGCCCCGGCGGCGGCCCGCGCTACTACCTCGCCCAGCGCCCGGTCATGTGCGCGCGGTACATACACCGGCAGCGGCGGCGCATCAGGGAGGGGGGAGTCGATGGCGTGGTGCACCTCCAGGCCGAAGTGGAACGGGTCGCGCACCTGCTCCAATGGCCAGCCCGGCTCTGGTCGTTCCGGTTCCGCTGATCCTTGAGCGGCCGGAGCGGGCCCAGCGCCGCTCGGCGGTGGAGCGCGGCGTAGCGTGATGATCGCCACCCATAGTGCGGCCAGGCCGGAGCCGCCGCCGAGCACGCCGAACAGCTGGTCCAGGCTGCTCAGCGTCGGATCATCGGGGCCGGGCGGGTAGATGAGGAACCACACCAGCCCGCCCAGCGCCACCTCCACGACCACGAGCCCGGCCAGCACGCGCAGCACGCGCAGCACCCGCCAGCGGGTACTCGCGCGGCGCAACGCGCGCCCGTTCTCCGGGCTGGGGGCGGATGACAACGGCACCTTCCCAGCCTGCTACGACACCGGCCGGTCCGCTGGTGACCATACCGGGCTGCAATGCACCCGTGACACCTGAAGCAGGCACCGCCCAGGACACGCGAGACCCTGGGTAAAAGAGAAGCAGACACCACCGCCCCGCCTTGGGCATCGAGGCGAGGGCATCGCCCGGCCTTCCTTGACGCCTGCCATCGCGCCCGGCGGACGGGCGGTGATCTCGATGGGCGGAGGGTCGAGGGCAGCCCCGAGAGCACAAGCCGCACCATCATCCCGACATCGGCTGTTCAGGGGGCCATTCCAGGGCCTGGCCGAGATCTCAAATCCCAACTGACGCCGCCCTAGCCAGTGGTCCGTGCAATGGTTCGTGCAATCTCCGCCCGGTGCACTCGGCGACGTGAACCTCGACCGGCTCGCCCCTTTGCGATGAGGAGGGCATCGATGAACGCCAGCGATCACGCCCCGGACCTAGCCTCCTTGCGTGGTTTCCTCGCCTTGGCCCAGGAGTTGCATTTCACTCGAACGGCCCAGCAGCTCGGCATCTCCCGGGTCCGTCTGTCCCAGCTCATCCGGCGTCTGGAAAGCCAGGTCGGGACGCCGCTGTTCCGCCGGACCAGCCGTAGCGTCACCTTGACCGCGGCCGGGCATCGCCTGTGCGGCCTCATCACCTCGCCATATGAGCAGCTTCTGGCGGGCATCGAAGAGGTACGCACCGCCCCCAGCCGTATCACAGGCCGGATCCGCCTCGGTCTGGCTGAACCCGCCCTCGGTGAAGTGAGCGGCCCAGTTCTGCAGGCGATCGCCCACGAACACCCCGGCTGCACCATCGAGATCCACACCGGCCCCCTCGACAACGCCGCCGAGACCTCCCGGTCGCTGCGCGACGGGCTGGTAGACGCCCTCCTGGCCCGGCTACCGGTCGATGATCCCGACCTGGTCACCGGACCGGTCCTGGCCGCCGAACCCTGGAGCCTGGCCGTGGCCCGCTCCCACCGGCTCGCCCACCAGCCCACGGTCAGTGCGGCGGATCTCACCAAGCTACAAGATCGCCCCCTGCTGCATCTGCCCACCACCCACCCGGCCTGCCGCGCCACGTTCAGTGGCCCGTTCCCCGCCCCGCCCGGCCCGGCTGTGCGGGCCGGGAAGGCCGACACGGCGCACCACCGCCCGGGACGTCCCGTGGCCGGATTGCGGGACCTGCGCGCCCACGTGGCCGCCGGGCACGGCATCGCCATCTGCGTCCCTTCCTTGCACCGTCACTTCTTCGGAGCCGATGTGGTCTTCCCCACGGTGGTGGACCTGCCCGCGACCCAGGTCGCGCTCATCTGGCACCGCTCCGGCCCGGATGAGCGGGTGCTGGCTTTGGCCGAAGCCGTCACCGAGCACCGGCTCAGGCGCCGGGAAGAGACCAAGAAGCCCGGGGAAGCGAGGCGGACAGCGGGGCAGACCACGCCGGCGGAGGCGCGGTGAAACGCGACTGGATTTTGATCGTCACCGTCAGTCTGGTCGCGGCCTCGACCATCATCGCGTCCTTCACCGCCCAAGCCGGTCTCGGCTTCCTCGCCGGCTGGACCGCTTCCATCCGCATCGCCGACGCCGACCTCCATCTCGCCTGGCTGCTCCCGCTCACCGTCGACGCCTACGGGGTGGGAGCCACCCGGATCGCCACCAACCAACGCGCCTACTCCGCCCCAGTGCGCCGCCAAGCGTTCCGCCACGCCCTGGCGGCGGTGAGCGCCTCGGTCCTGGCCAACGCGGTGTACCACCTCATCGAGGCCGGCGTGCTGAGCCTGGGGCGCTCGACGTGGATCCTGGTGGTAGCGGTCAGCATCGTCCCGCCGGTCGCGCTGGGTGGCCTGGCCCATCTGCTCAGCATCGCCACTCGCGACCAGCAGCAGTCTCCGGTCGGCGCCATCATCCAGGCCGGGCAGGTCACCGACCCGGCTGCCTCACCCGCCCCGGCCGAGCCGGTCAACGCACCGCCAGGCACCACGGCCTCGGCCGGCTGGTCCACGCGCCATCCGATGGCCGGGCAGGGGGCGGCGACCGCGCCCGCCACACCGCCTGCGAGGTTCGCCCAGGACGGAGACCGGCCGGCGCATCTTCCCGACCCATCTGGCGTGAAAGGCGGAGTACCTGATCCCCGCGCCGATGTTCCTCACCCGCCGACACACCGCCCGGCCGCCCTCGCGGTGCGGTGGCCCCCACAGGGGCCGTCCGCGCGGCCCGCACCGGGCGGCGAAACAGCAGAGCCGCACCAGGATCGGCCCGATTCGGACCAGGAGGAACCGGCGCGGCGCGTGGCATCGGGGCGCGATGAGGTGGCATCACAGACGGCCGAGGCCGGAGATGCGTCCTGGCCAGAAGCCGGCCTGCCAGGACGGTCGCCTGAGACCTTTGGCGCAGATTTCGACGTATCCGGTGATAGGAAGGGCCTGCCCGAGGTCGAGGCGAACGCCCGCGCTCCGGATGACCTGCTTCACCATGCGGCCGGCCGATTCATCACCGAGGTGGCCACGGGAGAACTGCCCAGCATCCTGAAGGCCGAACTGGGCATCGGCCACGAGCGAGATCAAGCCGTCCGCGACTTCCTCGCCCGACGGGCGGGTCTTTAGCCGTGGTGTGGTGTCTGTGTTTGCGTCATCGATACCTGCTGGAGGGTTCGCGGGCCCTCTTCGAGGAACGGGGCGCAGGTAGGCAGAACGTTGGGCCTGTGCGTTGCAGTCGCGTGCCCGGGCTGCCCGATGACGTCCGGGGCGGGCGGGCAGCCCGGGGCGGTGGCGGATGCGTCCGCGGCGTTCGTCACGGGTCGTCGTGCCGCCGGGTACCCGGCCCGCTTCCGGAACTCGTGTCGGTTGCCGGAGCTCCCATGGGCGGGGAGGGATTGAGGTAGCGATACACCGCGCTGGGACTGACGCCCAGGTGAGCGGCAATGGCGGCCATCGTCCAGCCATCGGTTCTGAGCTTGACCGCTTGTTCGCGGCGGGCGGTGGCGCGGTGCCGCCGCTGGAAGCCGCCGTTCATGCCGATTTCCCGCGTAGCGGGGGGCCGGTAGGACTCGTCCGCGACGAGCTGCGGGATCAGCCCGACCCCGCGTGCGTAGGCGATCAGTGAGGCGAGGGTGAACGACAGTTGCTCGCTGCCGTACGGGGCGCGGCGGGCACGGGATTCCATGCCGGTGATCGCCCCCTTGGGGAGCTGGGCGAGGGCGGCCACCTGCCGGGCGGACAGCCGCAGGTCACGGCGGCGGGCTTCGCAGGCGAGGACCAGCCGCCGCTGGACTTCCAGGTCATCAGGGATCAGCGGGGCGCGTTTCCTGGTCACGGCGTTCGCTCTCCTTCAGATGCGTCGCATGCAGGGCGGGGGCGGGTGCCCGGCACGCCGACGTGCCGGGCATCCGCGATCAGGTCAGGAGGTGTGGTGGGCGAAGCGGCGGGGCCGGTCACAGACCTGGGCGGCCTGGCCGAGAGCCACCAGCCGGTCCAGCGCGACGGTGACCGCGCCGGAGGAGTGCCCGAGCGCCTTGCCGAGCTCGTAGGGGGTGAACTCGGCGTCGGGGTGAGCGGCCAGGTGCGTGGCGATCTTGGTCCGTAGTGTGCCGGGACGGCTGACGGCTCGGCCACGCGCCTGCGCGGCCTTATTGGCTAGTGCCGATTTGACGGCGCGGCGGATGCGGGCGGCGTCGGTGTATATCTGCTCGACCAGGTCGGTCAGACCGGCCTCGCCATCCTCGATCGTCCCGCGCGCCGCCGTCACGGCTTCGCTGGCGCGGGCGACCAGCTCGGCGAAGCGCCGCAGTTCCTGGTCGGCTTCGGCCAGTTCGTCGGCTGTGCCCTCCATTGTCGCTGTGGTCTCCTTGGGCGCCGCCTCCGCCTCGCCCGGGGCGGTAGGGGCGGGATCGGCCGCTTCCTGGGCAGCGTCGGCTTCGGCCACCGGCGACACCTGACCGATGTCGTGGTCCTCGGAGTCGGAGTTCGGCGTCGCGTCGGGTGTGAGGACGGCCGGTTCCCCGGAGGAGGAAGCGACGTCGGCGTCTTGCTGGGCGGTGGGGACCGCGCCTGCGGCGCGCTGGGCGTCGGCGTTCTCGGTGGCCTCGTGCGCGGGGGTCTCGGGGCGAGCCCCGGCCGCTACGGTTGTTCCGGCCTTCGGAACGTCGCCGGGGGCATCAGTCGTGCGGTCCTGCGGCTCGCCGGGACCGGCCGCCTTGGGCGGGCCGTCGCAGGCGGGTACGGACGGGGCCAGGTCGGTCTCCTGCGGTCCGATCCCCGCGTCGGCGGGGGCGGGGTCGCCATCGTCGATGCTGGTCTCGCCCTCAGCGGAGGCGTCGGCAGACGGGTTGGGGATGACCGGGAACCAGGTGTCGGCGGTGCGGGTGCCGGTCGTGTCGGGACGGGTGCGGCGGGCGCGGCCCTGGCGCTCCAGGTCGATGAGGGACTTGCGGGCGGTGGTCGCGGCAACGGCGGCGGTGCGGGCGATTTGGGCGGCGGTGGCCCCCTGGGGGGCGGCCACCAGCGCCGCCCAAATCGTGTCTGCGGCCCCCGCGCGGTTGTCGGCGGGCTGGGTGCCCGGGGCCGGGGGAGCGGGGGCGTCGGGGGGAATGTCGGCCGCCCCGGACGGGGTGGTCCCGCCCGCTCGGGTGGGTGTACGGGGTTTGCGGGCCATGTTTGTTAATCCTCTCGGAATGGTGAAATCCGGACTGCCGGGTCTACGGCGGAATCCGGGGGGTCCCGGCTCGGAGACGACCATCGCTCGATAATCAAGGACCTTCAAGCCCAGCTGGAAAGAAATAGTGTCACGGGAAGGGCTGGAGACGGTTACCGGCATAACCAGTGCTATTCTCCTGGCGGTATTTCCTCTCGCGAGAATGGCCGTGGGAGGAGAAGCGCGGTGCGGGAGAGGCGGTCCGGCGCTCGCAGCCGTCGGAGGGTGCGGTTGGCCCTCCGCGGTCAGCGCCCCTCGCAGAGGAAGTCGGGCACGAGCGCGCGTCTGCGAGTCAGGTGCATGACGTAGCGGTGGCCGCTGTGATCGCATTGCCGGCACCAGGCGTAGCCCTGCGTCGGCGCCTCGCGGGGAAATCGTATCCCTGCCCTTAATCGATGCGCTCATGAACTATCCCGCCATCACGGTCGTGGCGTATTGACGCGGGCAATACCGTCCGGCAAGCGTGCGGAATGCCTCGTATAATCCAGGGTGTGGGTCGGGCGTGACCTGGATCGGAGGCGGTCTACTCCATGTTTCACCGTCTCGATTGTCATTCCGCCGCTATCGTTCGCGTCGGATTTTCGTACTACATGCCCGCATGTGTGCTGTGGTCGGTGACGGTGCGCTGATGGGTCTGAGGATGTTTTCGGCCTCCGAGGCGGGGTGGCGCCAGCCACCCCGCCCCGGAGAGCGGGACGGTTAGAGATGTGTGAGGGCGCGGACGGCGGCCTTGCCGATCACGGTGGCCGCGTCCGTGGGATCGGACAGCACGGCTACCTCGCTCCCGGGGAGGGGACGGGTGTCGCCGAAGGCGAGCCACAAGATGCCGCATCCGGTCGCCTTGAGACGGGCGATGCGGCAGGTGCCACCGGAGATCTCCCCAGGGGCGACGAAGACACCGTCAGACACGACGACCAGCAGGCGGGCGGCACCAGGCTGGGACAGCCCGAGGGCAGCGTCAAGGGCGTCGACGGCGTCGCAGAACTCCTCGGTGCCATCGAGAGCGGGGAAGGTGGTCACCGAGGCGGGGGCGCGGCCGGGGCGGGTGATCACGCGAACGCGGTCGCCGAATATGACGGTCGCGCTGGTCGCCTCGGGTAGGTGGCCGGTTGCGCGGGCCAGGATCCAGGCGGCCGAGGCGATCGGGTCGGCGAGTGCGTACATGGATCCGGACACGTCGCACGCAATGCCCACGCGTAGCGGCGGTACGGGGGTGGGGCGGCGGTGGGTCTGGGTGAAGGGTTCGGCGGTGGGGACCGCGCCTGCGGCGCGCTGGGCGTCGGCGGCCAGGGCGGCGCGCATCCGCAACCGGCCGGGCGGGGCGGCCGAGGTGGTGGTCGTCGTGACGGGTTCGCGGTAGGTGGCGGCGCGCAGGTGCCGGGCGAGCTTTCGGGCGGCGGCCTGCTCGGTGGGGGTGGGCGGGCGCTCGCCTCCGATCGCGGTCTTTCCCACGCCGGACTTGGGCGCTCGGCCGCGCGGGTCGAAGACGCGCCGGGCGGTAGCGGCGGCGCGCTTGCGGTGTGCGCGCTCCACGTCACGCTTGGCGTCTCCGGGGAGCGGGATCGCGTCGTCGCCGGCGTCGGTGGCGGTGATCGCCTCCAGGGTGGCGCTGACGGCGGCGGGAACACCGCTCCCGTCGCTCGCGTCGTCGCCGGTGCCGGGGGCGGGCGGCGGCGGTTGGTCGGGGTCGACGCCGATCGTCTCGCACCAGCGGCGGCCGAGGTCGGTCATGGCCTTCGAGTCGTCGTCGGGCGTGGTGTGGGCGGCCTTCCAGATGGCGGCGAGCTTGTCGAGGGTGTCGGTGCCCAGGGTCGTGGTCACGGCGGTGGTGAGCGGGGCGGTTTCGTCGCGGTCGAGGATGCCGGTGTCGACGCGGGCCAGGATGAGCCCGGCGGCGTAGGCGGCCTGCCAGGGCGTCATCGGCTCCTTGTCAGCCGCAGGTGTCTTTTCCTCCGGGGGCGCTGCGGGCGGGGCGGGGGCCGGGCCGGAGGGGGGTGCCGTTGAAGGTGTGGGCGGTGAGGTGGGGCTCGGCGCAGGCTTGCTGGGCTCGGACGCGGCGGGCGATGCCGGGGTGGGCGTGCCGCCCGGTGAGGCGGGGGAGGCTCCGGTGCCGCCGGTGCCGCCGGTGCCGCTGCTGGTCGGGCTGTCGCCGTCGGGGGAGGCGGGTGGGGTGGTGCGGTACTCGGCCATAACGAGGTCGCTGATGCAGGCGCGGAGCCACCGCTGATCGCCAGGGCGGCGGCTGATCTGGGCGGCCTCGATGCGGGATTCCTCCAAAAGCGTGGCGGCAAGGTAGGCCGAGCTCGACGTGGAGGCACTCATGTGAGATGTCGTGTCCCGGTCGCCCGCGCCGTGCGCAGTTACGGAGACGCCGGGCGCGCCGGTGCCGGTGCCGGTCGTCGCCTCCTCACCTTCGGCGTCCGTGGGCTGATAGGTCCAGCGGCTGTGGCGGGCGTGCGCGGCCTCGTGGATGAGCGCGCCCCAAAGGGCGGGGTAGCGTTCCCGGTCCGAAGGGCGGCGCGGGTCGCAGGTGGCGGGATCGCAGCCGAGGTGGTCGCCGTCGATCTCGATGGCGGCCCTGGCGGGGATGAAACACGCCGGGGAGCCGTGGCCGTTGCCGGGGGCGCAGAACACGGTGAGGTCGTCGCGGCCGGCGAGGTCGGTGACCTCTTGGGTCAAGGCGGCCGAGAAGGTGAGCCAGGCGTCGGGAAGCATACGGGGGGCGGGTGCCTCGGGGTCGGGGATGATGTGGGCGGGGGACATGTCGGCCTCTCTGTGGTGATCGTCTTGCAGGGTTCGGGTGTACGTCTCGGTGCGAGGGGGCGGGGCGTGGGAGCCCCGCCCCATAGGGGCTAGAGCTGGCGGCCCAGGGCCAGGGGTGTGAGGCGGCGGCCGTGAACGGTGGCGACCACGCCGGCGACCAGGTCGCGATCCTCTTCGGGGGCGATGCCGATCAGGTTGGCCATCGCGGCGTCGGTCCCCAGAACATCGGCGATCTTCTGGAAGGCGATCAGTTCGCGGAGCTGGGGTGCCCAGCCGATGTCGCCGGACTCGACGCGTTTGGCGAGGTTGCGGGCGATCTTCGTGGCGCGGGGGTCGATCTTCAGGGTGCGGGCCAGGTCGTAGTCGCTGGACACATGGACCTGTGCGGAAAACCGTGAGGCGAGGGCCTGGGTGAGCACTGCGCCATGGACGCCGGGGTTGTGCCCGGCGATCACGTAGAAGCCGGGGGCGGCGGTGATGGTCTCGCCCTTGTGGGCTTTGACGGTGATCTGCCCGCGCCCGTCCATCGCCGGATAGACCACCGCGAGCACGCGGGGGGAGATCAGGGTGGCGTCGTCGATGAACAGGCATCGGCCCTCGGTCATCGCGGTGACCAGCGGCCCGTGGGCGAACTCGTACCCGCCGTCGGGGTTTTGGGTGTACTCGCCGATGAAATCGGCGACCGTGGTGTCGCCGTCCCCGGCGACCGTGATCAGGTCCGGATGGGCGGCCTCGACCAGGGAGGTCTTTCCGGTGCCGGGCGGGCCGTACAGCAGGACCGGGATGCCCGCCTCACGGAGTTTGCGCAGGGCGGTGACGTCGGGCAGGTCGGCGAGTTGCCGGGGGTGGTAGGGCCGCCCGTCGGGGCGGGCGACCACCGTTGTGCGCTCGCCTCGGGCGGGTGCGGGCGAAGGCGCGCCGGGCGACCTGGTGGGGGTCACGGCCGACGATCCGGCGGGGGTTCTGGAGGCGGGCGTGGTGGGGCGTGCCGGGGGCGGGCTCCCGGTCGCCAGGGTTGCGGCGGCTGCGGTGTTGCCGTTGGCGGCGTACCGGCGGGGGTGGGTGTCGGTCCGGGTGGCCTGGCCGTCTTCGACGAGGCGGTCCAGGGCGTTGCTGACCGCGCCCGCCGAACGGTCCAGTTCGCGGGCGACGTGCCCGGGAGTGTGGCTGCCAGAGTGGGCGTCGAGGTAGGCGGCGACCCGGCGGCGCAGTTCGCCTTGTCCAAGGCGGCCGGACCGTGGTGCGGGCGGGGGTGCGGGGGGCGGGGGGGATGTGGTCATGGCAGCACAACTCCAGGCGAGATCACAGGGTGTTGTTTCACGAGACGCAATCGTCGGAGAAAACTCACGGCCCCCGGGTGGGGTAATGGAAAGCTTTTCGGGAAGGCCCCGGATTAATTCTTGTGGCCGGTTCTCCGACTTTCCTGTTTTATGTTCTTCGCGTTTTCGTCTAATACGACACTAACTCTGCATGGGGCGGTAATTCAACCCGAATGACCAGCCCTATAGGGCTGAAGAGGCTAACCCGTCGGGCTGGCTGGCGTCGCCTGCCATTCCCGTGAAACCCGGCACCTCGTTCCGGTCATTCTAAAAAGTCCGGAAAATTGTAATTGCGCCGTTTGTTCGGGCGGATTCGACTCGCCCGCCCGCCGGGCGCCGCGCATTCTCTGCCGCCGTACCCCCAGGCCCCCGCCGGCCCCCGCACGGATCGCCGGCCGTCGCATCGTGCCGCCCGCGTGAGGCGCGTCCCGTTCTCGCCCGCGAGCGGGGGACTCGGCGGCGCCAGGAGTGGCCAACGCACAGGTGACCAGCGGGATCAACTGATTGCGGGGCCTGGAAAACCGTTTGTGAGCCGGTCACCCCTGAGACCGGTCCTTCCTTCAGCGGCCCGCCCCGCCCGCAGACCACGACATCGCTATCGTGCCCCTTTATGTCGGGAGGGAGACAGGAAGCCCCGCCACCCCTGTCTGCCTGGGCGGCAAGCCGGCCCAGGGGGTTCCCGTCTGGCAGGTAGCCCAATTGGCGGGGGCACAGGTAGGGCCCATGTCTCCTTCGGTGAGCTGGGCACGCCGCTTAGCGACCGCCTCGGGCCGGTCATTTCCCGGGGGTGTCTGCGACGCATGACCGGTCAGGACTGGTCATGGCTTATCGGAAGGCCGCTCATCCAGTAGCCGATGCAGCAGTGCCCGGCTGGACGGCGACGCGGAGCAGTCCAGTTCGGCCATCGCGGCGGTGAGCCGTTCGAAGGTGCGATGAACCGCTTCGGGCCGCCCGAGCATGGCCTGGAGCTTCATGACCTCGTTGAACAGGCTCTCATTGTAGGGGTCGACTTTCAGGGCGCGATCGAACCATTCCAGCGCTCTCTGGTATGGCGCCGTGGTGTGCGAAGGGGGAGTGCTGGCTGTTTTCTCGGTGTCTTTTCCCTGGCCGGTGACGCCGTGGCTTTCGGAGTAGTGGCGTGCCAGATCGCTGAAAATGTCGGCGGCCTGCCTCCGGGTCGCCTCGCGGGTGGTTTCGGCCCATTCTTCGATGCTGTCGGCGGCCAGATCACCGGTGTATAGGCTCGCCGCCTTTTCCAGCAGCCGGATCCGTTCCGGCTCGCTCTTTGCGTGTGCGGCGGTGGTGGCGATGTCGGTGAACGCCCACCAGTCGCAGCTGATGGTGGCCGGATCGAGCCGGTAATGGTCGCCGTGGTGGATGATGAACACCTCACGGGTGCGGGTCACCTTCCGCAGCGCGGTACGGCCTTTGTTGGCCGCGGTGTAGAGCAGCTGGATGTCATCGCCGGTCGGGTCGGCCGATGGCCACAGCGCGTCAAAGATGGCCGTCACGGACAGCCCGGCGGGGTGCAGGGCGAGCAGGGCAAGGAGGCGCCGGGTGTCGGTACGCAGCCCCGTGAGCACCTCTTGACCGTGCGCCAGTACCCGTGCCGTCCCGAACAAGCGCAGCTCCAGCGGCCGGTCGGCACGGGAGGCCGGCGATCCGGGGTCCTTGCGGGCCTCGGCCGATCGCTCATCGCGGGGGTGCGCGGGCATTTGCTCCTGTCCCTTGTGATGGGGCGCTTGGCTGGACTGGCCGGTGAGGGAGCTGGTGGCACGGGGGGATGCCGAGGGCACCACGGGGTGATCTGCCGGGGGCGTGGCGGGCTGAGCCGGCTGTTTCGCAGGGTGGTGCATCTCGGGCCCGTTGGAGCCGTCGTTGAGGTCCGGGCGGGGTTCGGCCGGACGCGCATGCGGCTTCTCCGGGCGGGAGTCCGCTGGCGATGCGGCGGCGCGCAGGGCGGCGAGCAGCGGCCCGGCGTGGTGGTGCGGCAGGTGGAACATCTGTGCCTCGCGCAGGGGCGAGCGGCGGCCCGCGCCGATGTCGTTGATGTAGGTGACGTCGGCCACGACGGCATCGGGGTCCACGGTGAGCGTGGCGGCGGCGGGCCAGGCGTCCAAGATGAGTGCGGCTATGTCGTAGCGCCTGCCGCGGGTCAGCAGGGCCTCCAGGCGCGCCCGCGCCGCCCCGTCCAAAGCGCCGAGGATGACCACCAGGGATGGCACGGGCAGGTGCGGATGCTTGCGGCGCAGGGTGACGATGTCGGCGGCGTCGTGGTCGGTGAGCAGCCGTAGCCGCCAGGCCGCCTCGACTTCCAGTGTGGCCAGGGCGTCCTCGACGGTCGCGGTGAAGGTCAATCCGGGCAGCTCGTCCGGTCGCACGGGGAGCGAGGCGTCGCCCAGCAGGTGCTCGGCCAAGCCGGTCGTGGTGATGATCGTGGTCTGCTCGTGAGGGTCGTCCAGCAACAGGCCCAGCAGCACCGCGCGGGCGATGTCACCGGCGGCGGGACCGACCAGTCCCATGCCATCGGCGAGGTCGACGCGCAGTTCTCCCTGCGGGGTGGCGGCCATGATGATCTGGGCTGGTGGGATGAGGACCGGCCGTGGCGCGCGGGCGCGCATCTGCTGCCGGTCGGCCTGCGGTGATGGAGGGGCGGTGCGGGCGCGAAAGCCCCGTTCCGTGGGCCCGTCGGGGCGGGGGGCGGGATCGGGTCCGGACGGCGTAGGGAGCCCCTGCCGGGGTCCCTGTGGGGGCCGCTGTCGGCCGCGTGTGGCGGGCCGGGCAGCGGGAACGGGGGCAGCGGTCTCGGGCGGTTCGGGCGGCCACACCCGCCGCTCGCCCGGGGCGGCGCGGCGCCCGGCCCCGCGCGGCGGAGCAGACGGGCGGGCCCGGGCGCGGCTGCGGGCGATGACCCACACGGCGGCTGCGGCGAAGGACACGCCGACCACGGCTCCGGCCGCCCAGTCTGCCACTCCGGGGCCTTTCCTTTGCTCTTCGTCTGAGCCGGTGTGGTCCTCGCCGGCCTCCGGGGCTGATGAGATCGATTCCTCCGGCGGGGTGGGCTGGCCGGGAACGGGTGCCGGGCTCGGCCAGAACGGCGATCGCACGCTCGGTGTCGTGCTCGGGCTTGGAGTGAGAGCGGGAATTAGCGGCGTCGGCGTGACGGGCGGTCGTTTCCCGTCGTGCTCGTGCTGCGTCTCATCGGGGCCTTGTTCGGGTTCTGCATCGGGTACCGCGGGGAGGCGGAGGATCCAGCCGGAATGGATCAGGTCCGGATCGCGGAACCTCACTCCGTCGGCCTGCTCATGGTGGGCGTTCACCTGCCAGATCTGCGGCCAGTGATACGGGGAACCGAGTTCGTCCTTGGCGATGTCCCACAAGGTGTCGCCTGGGCGGACCCGGTAGGTCCGTTCCTCCTCCTGGACCGTTGCGGCGGTCTGGGGGAGACGTTCGGCATGGCCGAGTGGAGCTGCCGCGGTGACGGCGGCCACCGGCCGGCCCGGGGGCGGCGCATTGCGGGTGGATGTGGCGGTGACGGCGATCAGGGTCAGCCCGAGCAGCAGGGGTCGCAGCGCTCGGCGGACCGGATTGCGGCCCCCCGCCCTCGGGTCGCGGTGGCGGATGCCATCGACGGCCTCGGCGGCGGTCTGATAGAGCAGGCTCACCCAGGCCGCCCACCCCGCGTACTTCAACACCCCGAGCAGCAGAGTGCCGTCATCGCGTGCCCACAGCACCCGGCGAACGTCCTCGACGGTCGGCCAGTCGGCAGGCACAGGCGGCCCGGCCATGATCCACAACGCTACGGGCAGCCCGCCCAGGACGGCCGCCAAAGCGGCGAGCGACCCGGCGAAGACGGCGGCGCGCCACGCCCACGACCGGCTCGTCAGCTGGCGGCGGTGGGTGCTCATGGCCGGTGGTTCTCCCTCGGCGACACTGGGACGGGGGCCGGTGTTCGCCCTCGCGCCCCACCCCGGAGGTGCGGGACGATTGGAGCCGGTGAAGCTACCGTCGTGCGGGTGTATTGCACGAACCGTTGCACCCTCCGCCGAGCGAGTGGGGGAAACGGGAGAGTGGAGCGGCTCGTCACCGGCTACCGTCAGGTGGCCGGGATGAGCGGGAGGGTGACGTAGACGCGCTTGCCCCAGCGGGTGTGCTCCCAGCCCCAGCCGCTGGCCAGGGCCTGGACGATGATCAGCCCGCGGCCCGACTCCCACGCCGCGCGGTCCCCGTCGTAGGTGCCTGAGGTAATGGGGTCGGGCAATCGGTGCGGCCGGGGCGGGACGGGGGAGGGGTCGTGGACCGTGACGCGGAGCCGGTCGGTCTCCCAGGCCAGTACCAGCCATACCACCCCTCCGGCGGGTGTGGCGTGGCGGGTGGCGTTGGTGACCAGTTCGCTGGTCACCAACGCCAGGCAGTACTCATCGACGGGCAGGCCCCAGCGCCTGGCGGTACGGCCGCTCAGGCGGCGCGCCCGGGAGGGGGCGTGGTCATCGGCAGCGAGGCGAAAGCGGCGGACGGCCAAGGGGAGGGGGTCTTCCCCTGGCGAAGGGAAGATGACTTCATTGGGCGGCGGCGTGGTTGTGGCGGCGTCGGCATGGCTATGAGGGTCGGATGTGGTCACGGCGGTACCCCGTTCAATGGCGGAACGTACGGGCCATCGGGCCCGGGCCCGAACACAAGGGGGTCGACCATGATCCGACTGGAGCGACGCGGTCAAGTCCACGCCCGTGTCCGCCATCCTCACGACCGGGGTCGCGTTGCTTCGGCCCCCTGGCCAGTGGCCGTTCGCTGGCGTGGCGGTGATCGTGAGCGTGCGTCGCGGGAAAGTCCGGTGCGTCGATGAACTGCCGGCCCCTACCATGCGCGGGTGGACCTTTCGCATCTCGGAGCGCCGGTCGGGCCGATGATCCGTGTCAACGGCGGGTTCGCCAACCGGATGTACCGGCTCGACACCGACCAAGGGTCGTTCGCGGTGAAGGAGTTGAACCTCCTCGACCGCCGCCGGCCCTATCGCGCGGAGGAGGTGTTCAGGTTCGAGCGGGCGGCGTTCGCCGCCGGCGTCCCGATGCCGGAGCCGATCTCGGCCGGTCACGGCACGCTCGTGCACCGGTGGGTGGAGGGGGAGAAGGTGCCCGAGGCGCCGGTGCCGGCGGCGTACGCGTTCGAGGTCGGGGAGATCCTCGCGCGGGTCCACGCGCTCGACGTCGCGTGGACCCGTGTGCCGATCGAGGAGCCGGTGTCACGGGACTGGCCTGAGCTCGCCGCGCGGGCGGCGGCGACCGGGCAGCCGTGGGCCGGTGAGCTCGCCTCTCGGGTCGAGACATTCCTGGCGATCGCCCACTTCGTGGACACCTGCGAACGACCGGGTCCCGTGGTGCTGACCCATGGAGACGTCCAGCCGTGGAACCTGCTCGCCCGGCAGGGCCGGCCGGTGGTGCTGGACTGGGAGCTGTCGGGGATGCTCGACCTGTCCGGTGAGCTCGGCTCGACCGCGCTGAGCCTCGCGAAGGGACCCGGCTTCGACGACATCGAGCCGGCCGTCTTCCGCTCGGTTCTCGACGGCTATGTCGCGGGGGGCGGGGCGCTGCCGCCGCCGGGTCCGGGCTGGTTCGTTTTCATGATCGGTGGCTGGCTGGGGCACACGCGGTGGAACATCCTGCGGTGCCTGGCCGGCGCGGAGACGGGTACCGGCCCTGACCTGGCGCTGTCGCAGGAGTCCGTGCGCGACGGCGTGCGCGGTCTGCCCGAGTTGTTCGGCCGGCTTGCGGAGTTTGAGGCGCTGCTCGCGTGATGGTGCTCGGTAGGCGGCGTAAGGCGCGCTTCGGGGCCTGCTCATCGAGGAGGCGGGTATAGATGCGTTTGACCGCATGCCGCTGACCTCCGTCCGCACCACTCCGTGGACGAACGACTTGAACGGATCCACCGTCGCACTCCGGGGCGGCAAGGGCCTGCGGCCACGGCGAGGCCACCGCCTTCACGACCGTCCGGCGACCGACCCCCGTAGTCACGTTCCACCGCCCGAGCCGTCATCCATGTCGGCGCGCAGGCGGTTCGTCGAAAAGGCCGAGCTCGTCATCGTCGGGAGTCTGGAAGAGCTTCGCGTACTCCTCAAGCGCCTCGCGGCTGACCGGGACCGCCCCCGGCTGCCTGTCCCGGTCGCGGGCTTCGAGGCGGTGGCGGAGCTCATCGATCGACGCGGCAAGGTAGTGCAGTTCGACGGGAACGGCGAGGGCACGCGCGCTCAAGCGCTTTTCATCGCGTTCGGCCTGCGTCCAGAAGCCGAACTCCAAGATCACGCTCTGGCCGAGCCTCAGCAGGTCCTGGGCATGCTTGGAGAACCGCCGCTCAAGCCGGTCGCGCGCTGGTTCGTCGAACGGGTCGATGCCCAGATCCGCCATCCATTCGTCCGGGCACAGCCGCACTGCGGGGATCTCCCGGGCCAGGCGCTTGGCCAGTGTCGTCTTTCCTGAGCCGGGCAGCCCGCACAGCAAGATCAGTTTGGGGCCGGGGTTCGCATTCATCGGGAGCCTCCACGGCGTCGCGGCAACGTCACTCCGGCATGCTCGCGCAACGGTCTTGGTCGGCGGAAATGGTTTCCCGTCTGGGCTAGCCCCCGGCAGGGTAGAGGTAGATCCGCTTCTGGACCGGTAAGCCGGCCGTGTCGATTGTTATGGGGCGTTCACGAGTGTGGTTGAGCAGGGGCGGCGATGCCTTAGCGAAGATCGCTTCCCAGGATGGTCGTGATCGTTGCCGTACGCCCCTAACGAGCCTACGCGCTGGGCCGGGGCGTGATCCGCGTCCTGCTCCGCGGCTACCGATCAGGACGAACCCGATTCGTAAACCCCTGAAACGACGAGATCCCGCCTGATCGATGACCAGACGGGATCTCGTCAGCCATTCCAAGAACGGCCCCTTGTGTTACGAGCGCCGGGGGGTTCTGGCCGCAGAGGGAGAGGTGAGCCGGCGGTAGAGCCGGGTGGTGGCCGGGTGGGGCTCGCCATCCATGGCGATGTCGGCGATTTGGGCGAGGCAGGACTGCCAGGCGTGATGGACGGCGGTGATGTTCCCGGCGGCGTGTTCGGCGCTCATCAACACCCGCCACAGCTGTTCGGCGGTGGGGTCGGTCGCCAGTCCTCGGCGGGCGGTTGTGGCCGCGGCGCCTGGTTCGGCCGCCTCCAGATGGAGAGTGGCCAGTTGGTGGGCCGTATCGATGATGGCGGCGGTCATGGTCTCGGTGATCTGGGGATCCAGCCACCAGTAGTCCCGGTCGGCGATGGGCCGGCCGCGTACCAGGTTCAAGGCTGCGGTGAGGTCGTCGACGGCCGTGGCGTCGCGGCGGCGGGTGGTGGCGAGGTGCTGGAAGTGGTCCCAGTCCACCTCGATCTCATCCAGGCGGTAGATGCTGTGCCCGTCGTGCAAGATGCGGTCCGTGCCGTCGGGGGTGGGGCCGAGTTGTCCGCGGGTGCGGCTGATCAGCTGCCGGACCTGGTCTGCGGGTTTGGGGTGATCAGGGTCGGGGCCGAGGAAGGTGCGCAGTTGGTCGCGGTGGAGTTTGCCATGGACAGCCAGGAGAACGACGAGTTCCAGGTGCTTGGGGCGCAGCGGGGAGGCGGTGCCGTGGAGTTCGACCGGCCCGAGCAGGCACAGCCGTACCGTGCCCGCCGGGCCGTGCTGCCGGTGGGGCTCGGCAGCGGAGCGGGCGGAGGCCGGCGGGCTTGCGGACCGTGTACCTCGCTGTGCGCGATGGCCGTTGTGAGCTGGGCTGAGAGCAGCTGGCGGCGGGTCGGCGGGGGTGCTGGCCAGGTCGGTTGCGGTGGCCAGCAGGGTGGTGATGGCGGTGATCTGGCCGGTGGTGAGCCGTTGGGGATGCAGGGTGATGCCGTAGGTGTGAAGGCGGAGCTGGAATTCTCCGGCGGGTGTGATGGCGACGGTTTCCAGCCGCGCCCGCTGCGGGTGGAGGGGGATGGCCGGGTCGGGCAGGCGGGCGGAAGGGCTGTGGTCCGCGCCGATTGACGGGGGACAGGGGATGAGGGCGGCGAGGCCCGGGCTGGTGGTGATGGCGGCCAGGCGCTGTTCTTCGTCGGGGGTGGGCGGGATGGTGCTGATCAGCAGGGTGAAGGCGGGGCAGGCGAGAGGGGCGTGAGCGCGGCGGGTGCGCAGGTCGTCGGTGTGGATCTGGTGGATCTCCTCGCGGCGGCGGGTCAGCGCTTCCAGGGCGGCGTCCAGACTCGGCAGGTGCCGGGCGGCTTCGGGCAGGGCAGGGGGGGCCAAGGCTGTCAGGTGGGGGAATCCCACCAGGAGTACCTCGCGGGATCCGGTGGTCGCGGCCTCGATCGCGGCGGCGTGCAGGACTTCGTTGATCAGGTCGGCGGGGCCGTGGCAGGTGATCAGGCCGAGGGTTTCGGTGTCGATGAGCAGGTGACCGCCGTGGTGGGTGCGGCCGATGGTCAGCAGCCCGGGCAGCGGCGTGAGCCCTGGCCGCCCGGTGGAGACAGCGGCATCGGGCTGGGGCAGTCGCCATCGCACGATCGCGTCAGCCTGGGAACCGTGGCCGAGGCTGGCGACAGCGACGAAGGGCGAGGGTGCGGGGGCGGGCGGGGGGAGCCAGAGTTCGGCGGCGTCGGCGGTCACGTGCAGGGCGAGAACGTCGGGGACGGGCCGACCAGCGGCGTGAAGCGCGGTGGCGAAGGTGTTCAGGGCCTGGTGGATGCGGGGTGGCACGGTGTCGGCGGCCAGGCGGTGGAGCCGTCGTTCCTCACGCACGGCCTCGGGGGCGGCGGGCAGCGCGATGCGGTGACCCGGTTGGCGATGCTGGCGTTGCCGATGCCGGAGCCGGGTGAGGGTGGCCAGGATGCCACCGGCGAGCATGCCTCCGGCGAAAGTGATCGACAGGACCGGTACCGTCGCCGGTGCGGAGCCGGACGACGGCGGTTGCGTGGGCGCGGATGCCGGCGCGGGCGGGGGAGAGCCGAGATAGGTACTGGCGGCGACCGGTAGCGCGTTCCCGCTCGTGGCCGGAGTCAGGTGCGCCGAGGTGATCAGCAGGGAGATCGAGGTCAGCAGCCGGGTGGCGAGGCGTTGTATGCCGGAGATGCCGGGCAGCAGCGGGGCGGGGCGGCGGAGGAGGCGGGCGGCCAACTCCAATATGACCGAACCGGCGAAGCACAGCCAGGAGAGCCATCCGATGTATTTGATGACGCCGAGCAGCAGGCTTCCATCGTCGGGACGCAGCAGTGCGGCGTGGACATCCGGCCAGGCGGGCAGGCGCTGGGGGATGGGGCTGCCCGCCATCCACAGCAGCGTCAGCGGGAGCCCGAGCAGCACCGCGGCAAGAAGCACCGCCGAGCCGGCCGCGCGGAGCGCGACTCGGTCGGGGCCGGGGCCGGGGCCAAGCTGCCGGCGGGAGGTCATGGGGGCGGGCCGGGGACCAGTTCGGCTTCAGCGTTGCCGGTGACGGTGAAGTCGGAGATGCCGATCAATGAGAGCAGCACGGTGGGCTCGCGGACGGTAACCGACACGCGTAGACGGCGGGAGCCGACGGTGGTCACCGTTCCGGCGTGCCCGGTTCGGGTCAGGTAGGTGCGGGCTGCGCGGGCGGCGGCGGCCGGATCGACCGCGGCCTCACCGCGGGTGTAGGCGCGGCCGAGGTCGACCATTCCGGCGCCAGCGCGGGCCGCTTCTTCGGCGATCGCGGTGGCGCGGCGTCCAGCGGTCATCTTGGCTCCGCCGTCGGCCGTGAGTCCGACCAGCAGCAGAAGGATCAGGGCGAACACGATGACGAACAGCGTCATCGACCCCCGCTCGCCTCCCTCGGCGTCGCTATGCCGGTCATGGGTCCACCCGCGCCGCGCTTCCCTGGCGCGGGTGGGTGTCTCTTTCCGGCGGGCCCGCCAGCGAGGGTGACGCGGGTGAGGATGATGCGGGTAGGCGCGTCGCCACCACGCCCGGTCACACTCAGGTTGCCCGGGCCGGGAGCGTAACGTCGGTGAACGGGCCATCACCTGCCTCCACGGTCCAACGCGGGCACCTCGGGGATCCGTGTGACGAGCCCAAGGGCCCGGGAGCGGTACGGGTCCAAGGGCGAGTCGAAACGCGCGTCAAGGGTGATGGAACCAGGCAGCACGATGATGGAGAGCACAGCCGGCGACACCGTGCATTGCACCCGGGCCGACACCTGCGCGGGCTGCCCGAGCGGGCGGTGAAACCCGCCGACCTCGACGGTGACGTTGACGTTGTGGCAGGTCAGCCCCTCTTGAGTCAGGGTGGCGGTGACACTGCTGATCGCCACCGCGCGGGCGTGGGCAGGAGAGCGGGCCAGCGAGGCTTGGCGGGCGGCATCCCGGGCTGCGGCTTCGACCGCGCCGTACGACAAGCGCACGCTGCCGAACGCGATGGCCAGCGCGATCAACGCCAGCAGCACCGGGACCAGCACGACGAACTCCACGACGGCGCTGCCGCGCTCACCACGCCGGCCCTGGACGGTCATGGTCATGGCGCGCCTGCCCTCGCGTGCAGACCGGCGTCGACCATGGGTGGGGACGTGCTTGACGTAGCTGGGGAACCGGCCTGCGCAGCG
The DNA here is from genome assembly GCF_003315795.1 of Spongiactinospora rosea. Classification (GTDB taxonomy): domain Bacteria; phylum Actinomycetota; class Actinomycetes; order Streptosporangiales; family Streptosporangiaceae; genus Spongiactinospora; species Spongiactinospora rosea. The sequence continues at coordinate 33,094 of NZ_QMEY01000012.1, read as the reverse complement.
GCGCCGGTTCCGGAGCGGATATCGGGCGCCGACGGATACTCCATCGGGCCGCGCGCTGTTTGCCGCACCGTGGTGTCCAGCCCGGGAACCAGCGACAGGCCACGCCCACTGACCTGCACCTCTACCGTCCCCCCGCCTTCGGCTTGGCCGGCGCTGGTGCGGGTGACGGAGACCGTCACATCGGTGAGCAGACCGGAGCTGAAGGAGGCGGCGTAGCGGCGGGCGGCCTGCTCACCGGCACCGGCGGGGGCGTTGTAGGCGCGGGCGGCGCGGACGCCCTCTTGGGCCGATGCCAGGGCGGCGTGCCGGGACAGGTACCACAGGGCGGCGTGGGTGCCGAGGTAGATGAGGGTGAGCAGGGTGGGGAGCAGCACCACGTACTGCAAGCTGGCGCTCCCCCGCTCACCCTCACCCCGCCGGGTGGCACGAGCGGGCAGTGTCATCGGATCATTCCGGCGTAGTGGTTGATCACCGCGACCACGCCGGCGACGACACCGACCGCCGTGGTGAACAGCAACGCGGCCCAGACGATCTTCTCCAGGCTGGCGCTGCCTCGTTCGGCTTCGGCGCGAGCCCGCCTGACCCGGTCGCGGACCGCGCGGGCCAGGGCGTACCGCCAAGATGAACCGTTCACAACAGAACCTCCACAGGCTCAGTACGACAAGGCGGACGGTGACCTTTCGGGCGTTGATCACCTCCCTCTCTGAAGGCGGGAGCCGGTCGTTCGGCGCAGGGGATGTCAGGTGGTGAGGAGGCGGAACATCAGCGGATACATCAAAAGGATCACGAAGCCGAGGCCGAGCACGGCCATGGGAACGACCATGGTGGTGGTGCGGGCGTTGGCGTCTTCGCGGGCGTGGGCTTGAGCGGCGGTACGCATGGATTCCGCACGGGCCATCACGGTGTCCAGCACGCCGGCGCCTTCGGCGGCGGCGGTATGGGTGATCTCGGCCAGATCGGAAAGCTCACGCACTCCGACGTCGTCGCCGAGGCGGGCCAGCGCGGCCCACGGCGGTTGCTGCGCGCGGCGGGCCTGGCGCAGCGCCGTGGCGATGCGGGCGAACACCCAGCCGGGGCCCACGCCTGCGGCGGCGCTCAGGGCCTCGTTGACGCCCGCGCCCGTCGGCAGCAGCAGGCTGACCAGGTCCAGGTAGGTGGAGATACCGATACGGAACTCTCGGCGGCGCGCGGCTGCATCGATCCGCACCGCCCAGTCAGGGGCGAAGAACAGCGCGGCGGCGGCGACCAGCGCCGCCCCGGCGGGCACCTGCCAGGGCAAGGCGACACCCAGCACGATGAGGAGGGCGGTGAGCACGGTGGGCAACAGCAGGCCGAGGGCGGCGGCCAGGAGTTTGTGGGTGAAGAACTGGGCAGGAGTCTCTCCGAGCAGAGCCAGATCACGGCCGGGGATGGGCAGGCCGAGGCGCTCGGCGCGCAGCAGCAGCCACCGCCCGGCCCCGTACCGGCGCTCGCCATCACCGTCTGGGTATGTGGCGGTTCCAGGCCGTGCGCTGCGGGAGGCGGCCAGGCGGGCAAGGGTGGCTCGTAGATGCACCGGCGCCGGCCGCAGGGCAAGAACGATCAACATGACTCCCAGCCCGGCGAGGCCGCCCGCAAGCACGATCAGCGCGGTCACCTCACCTCACCTCCGTCGCATCGGTCGTGGCCAACGCGATCTGGCTCAGCCCCGCCTCGCAACGTGACAAACCTGCTCCGGATGAACGTGACCCGGATAGGTGGACCTCATCCATCACCACTCACCACCCGCGGGTCCGCGCCGGATGAAGCCGTGGAGGCTTCCGCCCCATCGCCGCCGCTGAGGAAGCGCCCGGCGGGAGCGGCGGCGGCCAGGCGATGCATCCACCACAACCCGGCCGCGTACAAGGCGGCGACCATGGCGAGCACCGCCTGTCCGGGCAAGGTGTCATAAGGGGCGGCGTAGGAGTCCTGGAGGGCGGCGAAGACGGTGTAGCCGATCAGGAACGCGGCCAGCCAGCGCAGCGTGACGCGGTGGGTGGCGCGTTCGGCTTCGATCTCCCGGCGCGCGGCCACGTCCTGGGCGACCATGGCCGCCAGGTTCGTCAGCACCGGACGCAGGCCACGCCCACGACGGGAGGCGGCCAGGACCAGGGCGGCGGCGATCCGGTCGCCCACCGGGTCGTCCAAGTCGTGAGCGAAGGCCAGCAGTGCCTGGTCGGCGGGCATCCGCACGCTCAATCGCCGCGCCAGCGCCTGCACCGGGGCGGCGATCGGCTCGGGGGCGGAGGCGGTGCTGTGAATGAGGGCGTCCTCCAGGCCGCGGGAGGCGCCCAGCACATCGGCCAGACGGCGGGTCCAGCTCTCCAGGGCCTCCAGGCGGGCGATGCGCTGCCGGGCGGGGCGGCCGGTGACCAGGCGAGGCAGCCAGCAGATCGCCGCCCCCGCGGACACGGCGGCGACCGGCCACCCGGTCAGGGCAAGCATCATCACCCCGCCCCCGGCGGCGGTCAGGAGACGACGGCGCAGACGCGGGTTCCGCAGCCGGCCGAGGTGTCGGCGGATGCGCGAGTCGGGCCGTGCGGGCATGGCAGGACGTCCGCGTACACCGGCGATCAGGCACCAGACGGTGATCGGCGCGGCGGCCCCGAGGAGCACCGCGAGCACCGGTGTCGGCACCGGTAGCGCGGGCATGGTCACGGCCTCCTCCACAGGCCGTCGGGGAAGTCCAGCAGGGAGGCGTCGAACCCGGCCCGCGTGAGTTCTGGCAGGCACGCCGGGGTGGTCGCGGGCACGGCGCGACCGTCGGTGCCGGGGCGCCACAGGTAGTTGTGCGCGGGCAGGTCGCCGTCGGCGGGCGGGGCGATCTCCATCACCTCATCGACGAACCGGGCGTGGGTGGCAGGAGAACGGCGCAGATGCACTACCAGGTCGATCGACATACCGATCAGCCGGTAGATCGCGCGTTCGTTGCTGGTGATCCCCGACAACAGGCACAAGATGAGCAGCCGGTCGAACACCGCGGTACCGGCGTAGGCGTGCAGGGTGCACAGGCTGCCTTCCTGACCGGAATGCATGGCCTGAAGCATGGGCACCACCTCGTGGCTGCGGACCTCGCCGACCAGGATGCGCGCCACGTGCATGCGCAGCAGGCCGGGGAAGGCATCGGCCAGCGTGATGGCGCCGGCGCCTTCGGTGTTGGCCTGGCGTTCTTCGACCGGTACGACGTCGCGGTGGTGCTCCAGCGCGTGCAGGAACAGTTCGTATTCGGTTTCCAGGGTGGCGATGCGCTCATCGGAGTCGATCTCGCGGGCCAGTGCGCGCAGGAACGTGGTCTTGCCCGCCCCGATCGCTCCGGTGACGACGATGTTCTTGCGTGCCCGCACCGCCGCGGCCAGGAAGGAAGCCAGGGCCTGATCGATCGTGCCCAGCTTCACCAGATCGGTCAACGTGACGTCGGTGATGCGGTGCCGCCGCAGCGAGATACAGGGATAGGGGGTGATGGCCATCATCCCGGACAGGCGCACGCCGCTGGCCAGCGCGGTCTGGATGATCGGGGTGGCGGCGGAGAACTCCCGCGGGGTCTGCCCTTCGTGGATGCCTTGCAGGCGGATCTTGTCGATCAGCTGCTCGTCACTGCCGGCCACGGCCGGGCCGCGGACTTTGGTGCCGTCCCGGTAGGTGATGAACACCTCCGCGGCGCCGTTGATGTCGATGTCCTCGACGTCGTCATCGGCGAGGTAGGGCTGCAAGGGGCCCCAGCCGAACAACTCGTCGTACACGCCCGCCGCCAGGCGCTGGCGGTCGGCTGGGGAAGGCACGAGGCCTCCGGCGACCATCTGGTCCTGCGCCCAGACCTGCACCCGATGGGCGATCAACCCCATCCGCGCCTGATCGTCCTCGGCCTCGGACAGGTCCTCCACCAGTGTGGCGTCGGCGGTGATCGCTGCGACCGCCGCCGACAGCGCCTGCTCACCGAACCCAGGTGCTCCGCCCGCCGCCTCGTGCTCCGGCAGGGGAGAGGGGAAGGCGGCGCCATTGACAGCGCTGGTGACGTCGTCGCCTGGGCGGCGGGACTGCCAGGCGGGATCGCCGGGATACCCCTGCGACCACGGGGAGCGGGTCATCGCGTCTCCCTCCGTCCCGAAGAGGTGTAGGGCCGCAGCCGCGCCTTCGCCGTGGTCGTCTCCGACCGGCCGGCTCGGTTCGTCATCCGCCCCGAGGCCGGCCCCGGCGAGGGCCCGCCATCGGCGGAGGCCGCTTGGAGTGTGCGGCCCGAGCCCGGCGTCTTCAACGCAAGGGCGGGGGCGGTTCGTGCGCTGGGTGGCGGCCCGGCGAACGACGTCGATGGCGTGGCGGGGACCGTGCGGCGGCGGATCGCCTTGCCGAGACGGTGTGCGCCCTGCCGGAGCGGCGCGTTACGGTACCACCGCCCTGCCGGTGCGCCTTCCGACAGCACCCGCGCTGTCCGCGGATCCTCCGGCACCACGCCCAGGACCTCGCATTCCAGCACTCGGGCGATATGCCGGTGAGAGTAGGAGCCATAGCCGATCACAGCGACCGCGATGGGCAACTGGTCCCCGATCGAGCGGCGCACGACCTCCAGCCGCGGCAACGCGGCGGCGACCTGCCGCAACGTGGGACGCATCACCAGCACCAGCAGATCGGCCGCCGCCAGCAGGGGATAGGCGACATCCCGTCCACCGATCCGGCCCAGATCGGCGACCACGTCGAGCCCGCATTCCGCCAGAGCCTGCCCGATCGGCCCCCAGGCGGCGTCCATGCCCACGGCGAAGCGCGGGTCAGGCAGGCCGGGCAGCACCAGCCAGTGCCCGGCCGCGCCGTCCACCGCCACCGCCTGCTCGCCGACGCTTCCCGGATCAGCTGCGAGGTCGGCGATATTGGCGGTGTCTGGCACGTTCCCGCCGAGCATGCCGGGCACGATCGTGCCACCGGCGGGGTCACATTCGGCCACGAGCGCCTCGGTCGGCCACAGCGAGGCCACCGCCAGCACGGTCGTGGTCACCCCAGGGCTACCCCCAGCGGAGGCCATCGCGATCAACGCCATCGTTCATCGCACCCTTTCCATTCGATAGGCATTAAGTAAGAAGTGCATTCAGCGCTGTTGCGGAGAGGTGAGCACCACGGCGATTCGCCCGGTGGACGCCTGGCGCGCGACTCGCGGACCGGAGGCGGCAACGATGAGGACGTCCACCGTTACCAGCCCATCGGCGTCGGGACCTTTGACCTGGTCCACCGCAGCCGGGACCTGCCACTCCGCTCCGTCGCCCGCGGCACCTTCCTCGCCCTGCTCGGCATCGCCGCTGGAAGGCGGCGGCGCCGCGGCGGAACCGTCGGGGGTGGAGACGATCAGTACCTGGTCTCCTGGGGCCAGCCCGCGAGCGGGGATCTGGCTCGGCTTGAGCGCCACCGCGACCAGTTGCAGGCCGGCCGCAGGGCTGACCGCGTTGGTCACAGCCGAGGGGGCCAGCAGCATCCCCGCCCGCACCGCGACGGCGGCGCGCATTCCGACCACCTGTCCGGCCTGGGAGGCAGGGATCGTGGCCACCTGCGCGGCATCGACCGCGACCTGTACGGTGGCGAGGTCCGCGGCCTCGATCACTTGGCCCACTGCCACATCCCGGGCGGTGGCCAGCACAGGCACGCGCGTGTTGAACGCCTGATGCAGCAGGTAACCGCCGTAGGCCATCACCACCACCAGCGCCACACCGAGCGCGAGCATCCCGGTACGCCGCTGACGCGGTAGCCCGACCGATGCCACATCCCGGCCCCGGGCAGATGAGTCGGGGGAGGCCGGCCGAGTCGAGACCTGGGGCGAGGGGGTTGCTGCCCGTTTAGTCCTCAAGGGTGCTCACCCCTTCTCCGGAACGACCAGGCTGTGGCCTTCGATGATCTCCAGCCCGAATGAGGTGGATCGAGTGATCGGTTCCAGGGGACCGCCTGAGCCGTCCGAGCCACGCCAGGTAGCGGTCCACACCACCGCTGCCCGCACGCGGAACCCGCCACTGTGCGCGGCGGATGGACGCCGGTAGGTGTGGCTGCACGCGCTGCGCTGGCCCGCGGCGGGCTTGCCGGGGTCGTAGGCTGTGCCGGGTCCGGTGCAACCGAAGGCGGCCAGGCCGCGCCCGGGGGTGATCTGTAGCCGCCTCGGGGTGGCGGTCACCTCCACCCATACCGGTCCTATCGAGACACGGCGGCTGATCGGCCGCCATTGGGCTCGAGAGACCCAGAACCACTGTGGTACCCCGACCCAGCCCGGGCGCCCTCTGGGCGGTGCGGTCTTGACCGACGGCACCGGCAGCCACAGCGCATCCATCGCCTGCTGCAACAGCATCCGTGGCGTGATCACCGGCGCAGGATTCTCTGTCCCGGTCGGCGTGGGTTGAGGAGTGCGCTGGAAGAACATCTCGCAATCCCGGCCGGCGAACGGGTCACACGGCGGGAGATCGGGTTGATCACGCGGACCATTCTCATGAGGGGCACGCGGTGGAGGCGCTGACCGCCAGCCGCGAGGGCGCTGCTCCTTTCGATCAACACGCCGCTCAACCTGAATTTGCCATCCCTCCGGATAGCGACGGATCTTCTTGGTGTCCTCGGGCGGCGGATCCAGCGACGTTGCGGGTGACCAGATTAGCGTTGCGAGGGTAATGAGGGTGATGGCACTCTGCATGGTTCATCCAGTTGCTGAAAGGAGGTGAGTCGCCAGCGGCCGTCGCTGCCTCGCTTCAGCTCGGCTACCAGATTGGTGTTCTTGCTTCCTCTTGTTTTGGGGATAAGCCGGTGTGTTGTGCTGTCCGCCAATCCCCGTTGACTCGCATCATGGCAGTCCTGCAGGCGGGCGGTCGAGCCCGAGACGCCAACCGAGATGATGTGGAGGATGGGTTGCCCCCACGGTTCACGCTTTTGTGACTGCTGATGTCTGATGCCATCGACCTGAGCGTCAAGAATGCTTGGTGAGACATAGGGGGCTAGTAGTTCACGGGCCTGATGCGGCGGGCTTACGGCGGCTTTGGCCCCTACCTTGTGAAAGTTGGTATAGGCGTCGATCACTGCTTTTCGGGGTGTGATCGCCGATGGCCGCGGCGACAACGGCTTCCCGGGATCCGCCTGAGAAGGAACCGCTGGAACTGGAGAGCTGGGTAAAGCCGCGGGCTGCTGACCAGCACAGGCACTTGTGATAAGTATCACCAACGGCATTACACTCGTTGTGAGCAGCCTCGAATACAGGTACGGGATTTTAGGAGTGGTCACGTCGCCCTCGCAGCCGGCATATCGCTCCGTCTGAGTACATGCGAGATTACGACCAGCCCGCAAAGAAGGCAAGGAGACGCTACTAACAAAAATCTGCATTACCAGAAATTATCATTAGTGGCACCTATAATCTAAGATAAGGTTGTCCGTAATCTGAACAGAGAGGCCTCGTATGAAGGCTCTCTCTATGTGCTCGCCTCACGCTGACATCGCATCACAAGGGTGTTGCACAATGCATTGCACGCCCGAGCGGGCTTGCTACCTGCTTCTATGCCCATCCTTTATGGTAAGTTGTATCATGGACGCCTGGTTCGGAGTGCGCGCATGCAAGCTCCCGGTCTAATGTCGCAGAAGCCCTTACGGATGGCGCGATGCAGTGCATCTATAGAGAGATTGGACATCGAGTCAGCAATATCTGATGTGCTTCAGGTATATCGGTGAGTACGCCTACGTCGATCCAGCTTGGTTCCACGAGAGGCGAGAAGCATAGCTAGCGCTGCGTGTACTTGTGGGAGTCGTGATCTCGCCTCAGTATTCACGACCAGTGAGCCCTTTTCGCCGTGGCGCCGCAGGTCACAGGCTCGCCACAGATGTTGGCTCTTGATCCACCATGCAGATAGCCCCTGGTGGAAGGATGTCGACCAAGATCAACCAGTACAACCAAGGGCCTGAGCGCTGTTCTACCAGTGAGACTGGTGCTATCGGGAACGACACGACGCTGAACGTGTTGACCGGGGCGAGCGAGCCGGCGCCCCCGCTGTTGGCGGATCCGCCCGACTGCTCGGTGGCCGTCGGCCCGGCCACCATGGTGGTCTACCAGCGCGGCTGGACGGCGTTCGTGTCGGTGGCGCAGCAGGACGCCGCCGATTCGGTCGACCATGCCGTCACCCAGATCGTCGGCCGGTACGCCTCCCCCGATCGGGCCGCAGAAGTGTTCGCCACTCTCGCCGCTGGCCTTGAGGCCTGCCCCAGTGCCGTCCGGGACACCTCCGGCGCGGGCGCATCGCACTGGACGTACCGGGTGGACAGCGCCACGGACACCGCACTGACCCGGACGGCCGTCCAAGACCAGGGCGACGGCTGGGCCTGCTACCGAGAGGCCCGGCTGCCCGGCCGCCCATGCCATCCCTGACCGGATGGCGGAGCGTGCCCGGTGACCGCCCCGGCGCGGCGTTGGGCGGGCCGCATAGCGCGATCTCATCGACCAACCGGTCGGGAACCGCCGAACGGGATCAGGAGCGAGCGGGAATCGACCTCAGGCTGGCGGCCTGGGACGTGGCAGCTTGTCGGAGTTGGTGGTTCTCGACGGCCAGCACGTTGACCACCCGCGAGAACTCCTCGTGCGGCAGCCCGAGCGGCATCGCGTCGCACCGGCCATCCCGCTTTGGCGGTCACCGTGCCGGGCGTAGCCGGGAACCGAAGTGCGCTGCGATCCGTGTCGCGCTCAGTCCCACCGCGGCGTGAAGGTCACCGATGAGCGGCTCGGGGATGACGCCGGTGCCCAGGCCGGCCGTCTCGACGATTGCGCTGAGCGTGTTCTGCTGGGCTGGAGTGAGCGCTGCGCGGCATGCTTGATGGGCGAGCAGGTCCCGCGCCGCGTAGCCGTCACCGGCCGCCAAGACGGTGTCGATGAGCCGGGCGATGATCGACGCCCTCTCACCGAGGCCCTCTATGAGGTCGATCATGGTCAGTCCGAGGCGGGTATGGAAGACGATCAGTCCGGCCGCGGGCTGGAGGGTGGAATGCTGCCGGAGCATGGTCGTGATCTCGACGTCGGCCGGTAGCCCGCCCGAACGGCGGCACAGGACGCCGAGCAGCGTCGCGACCACGTGCTCCCACGGGTCGGTGCAGGCGGTGTCGTTCAGGAGCGTGGTCGCGGCGTCGTGGTATTCGGCCAGGCAATGAGCCACGATGGTGATCTGGCGCCCGTCCAGGAGCCGCCGGCCGACGCCGCGATGGCGTTGAGCGTGTCGAGCCGCTTGCTGCCACCGGCCGGCGCTGATCAATGCTCTGACGCCTTCGGCCAGGACGACGCCCCACAGCCATTGGACCACGTCGTGGTGTGCAACGGTGCTGGTGGCCAGGTCGTGGAAGGACACGGGGTGACCGCCGATCACGGTCTCCTCGCGGCCGGCGACGGCGCGGTAGAGGTCTTCCAGTTGGTGGCGGGCGGTGTCAGCGTCGCCGGCGCGGATGGACAGCCGGGCGAGGTTGACGGCGGGCTCAAGGGCGTAGCGTGCCTCCGTCGCATCCAGTGGCCGGGCGAGCAGGAATAGGCGGAACTGCCGCACGCACCATGCTCGGGCCAGGCCGGGCAGCCCGCAGTCACTGGCGATCAACGCTGCCTTGTTCATCGCCTGTACGGCCTGGGCCAGCAGAATGGAGCCACCGCCACCGCCGGGGCTGGCGGTGCGGGCGAGGGTGCGCACCTCCTCGATGCGGTCCGGCAGGGGCAGGCAGGCGGGCCTGGGGCGGGGGATCAGCGGGAATCGCCGCGCGATCCGGGCAAGGTCGAATGCGGGGTCCACCGGTCACATCCGGTCGATCACAAGCCGGGCCGGGACAGATGCCGCCGTGGCGGCGCCGGGTGGGGCGGGGGCGTGAGCTGGGAGAGTGTGCGAGGGGGTGGTGCGGGCCTGATCGGCGTCGTTTCGACGGTGTGGCGGCGCATCGTGCGCGGGGTGGTCGTCGAATACGACGGTGGCGGCGCTGGAGGCCAGCGCGGCTTGAACCGCGTGGGGCAGGCCGTGCCGGTTCCAGGTGAAGATGACGTGGTGGGCCAGGACGGCACGTAACCCGCGCTCAAGACGCCCGGTGCGGGCCAGCTCGGCGAGACGCCGGCCGCCGGAGGTGAAAGATCGCGCCCATTCGGCGTGATCGGCCACGCCCGCCCCCGGGCGGCACGCAACGGTGAGGTCAGTGCTCATCAGCCGGCGTAGTTTGCCGAGCTGATCAAGGCGAGGTGGCGCCGGGGTGCGGTGGGCGGCGACCCGCGCCCAGACGTCGCCTTCCTCGTACCAGTCCAGGCCCGCGGCGCGCATGAGCGCGACGCACAGCAGGATGGCCAGTTCGTAGCGGTGCGCGGCGGCGGGGCGGTGGCGGGTCAGGGCGAGGTGGCCGAGCAGATGCCGGGTGTCGTCGTGGAAGAGCCGGTGGGCACAGTCCATGGCCTCGGCGCCGCCGAAGGCCCCGACTTCGGGCTCGTAGATGACCGTCGTCGCGCTGAGGATGTGCCCGGCGTCGGCCAGTGCGGCCAACCGGCCGTGCAGGGGCTCGTGCGCCGCGGCGGCACCGGTATCGCGGTTGAGGTAGCGGATACGCCAGCATGGCCTTTTGCGGATGAACCACCACCGGGTGATCGGGCCATGGGGGGGCGTGAGCAGCGGGAGGAGGTGCCTCAGGGCGACAGTCTCGGCGTCGTCCCAGGCGGGGAAGGCGATGTCGATCTGCTGGTAGTGACTGTTCATGGCCGCGCCTTCGGTTCAGGCGAGCGCGAGGACGCTGTCCCAGCGGGAAGCGGGGGCCGCGCCGGTGCCGATGGTGTGCAAGGCGAGCGCGGCCCCGGCGGCGCCGTCGAGGAGCTCGAAGTCGTCTGCTGGCCGTGCCAGGTCTTCGGCGAGGGCGTCGGCCAGCGATCCCAGTTCGCTCGCGATGTGCGGGGTGCGCGCGTCGGCGGCCATCCGCCAGGCGGATTGCAGCAGGCCCGCCTTGCCGTGGCACAGTCCGATCCCGTCCAGCAGTTCGACCTGGGCGGGATCGCGCAGCACGGCCAGCATCGCCTCTTCGGCGGCCTGCACGCGGCCGGCATCGCCGAGGGCCAGGCCGGCGAGTTGCTGGGCGCGTGCGGTTCCCGCGATGCCGTAACACCATGAGGGCCGGGGCCGACGGTGGGGGGCGATCGCCTCGGCGCGGGCCTGAGCGGCGCAGATGAGGCCCGGCCACCAGGTGCCGCTCTGGCCGGGCTGGCGCCAGCGGTCGATCCAGGCGCAGATACGTCCGGCGGCCTCGTCGGCGCCGGGAACATGGACGCCGCGCCGGATCGCCAGGCAGAGCACGGCCAAGGCGGAGCCGATGCCGTGCGATAGGCCGAGGTTGCCATGCCCTTGCGGGTAGGCGTCCGGGTCGGGTTCGCCGGTCGGTGCCAGGCCGGTCCACCACGGAGGGAACACATCGCCTCCCTTCAGTGGGGTGGTGAGCCGCACCAGGTAGCTCAGCGTGGCGGTGGTGAGGGGATGGCCCGGGTGGAAGGCCAGGTGATAGGCGCTCAAGCCGGCCAGCCCGCGGATCAGGTCGAACTCCTTGAGCGCGGGCCGCTCGCCGCGGTCGATGCGGGCGTGCGCGGCTCGCAGGCGCGTGGTGGTGATGGCGCAGGTGGCGGCGTGCAGGCGGGCGCGTGCCTCCCGGTAGTGCCGTTCGCCGCTGCAGGCGGCGTGAACGGCGAACGCCAGGCAGGGGGCGCCGTAGAACAGGCCGGCGTTGCCGGCCGTGCTCAGCGGCGCTTGGACAGCGGCGGTCAGCCACGCGTGGGCGGTCCGGTCCTCGCCGTGGCCGCTGCGGGCCCGTTCGATGTGCAGCAGGGCGATGCCTGCGGCGCCGCCCGCCAGTGACTGTGGCCAGGGGCGGCCGCCGCGGTGCGCGGCGGCCGCGCGGTGTGGGTCGGCCAGCGTCGCGGCGATCCGGCCGACCACGGTCACAGCCGCGGCCGCGGCACCGGTTCGCGGGGCGATCATGGGCTTCTCCTCGGTGTTCTGGCCGCGATCCAGCGCACGGCGGTGGCCCGCGCCAGGTGCAGGCAGGCCCGCTCGCCGGCCGGGGAGGTGCCGGCCATCCGCACGTGGTTCAGATGCAGCAGGTCGGGCAGCAGATCCGGGGCGCTGACCTCGGCATGCCGCAGGGCACGGCGGTAGGCGGCCGCGGCGGTTCGCCGCTGTTGCCAGCCGGTGAGAACGGGATGCCAGCCGGGATCGGCGGCCAGGTCGTGGCGGTGGTCCGGATCGGCCAGCGCCAGGGCCTGGTCGTACAGGGCGCGGTCGGGGGCGTGGGAATCGGGCCGGGTGTGGTCGATGAGCCAGCGCATCGCCTCGGCGGTGTCGCCGATCAGGGCGATGGCCAGGTCGAGGAGGCCTGCGGCGGTCAGGGCACGCGCATCAGGCCGTTTTGGTGCCGTGGTGCAGGCCGCCAGCTGGGCGAGCACGGCGGCGGAGTCCGCGGCGAAGTAGGCCTCGGCTGCCTCCATCGCGGCCACGCCGCCGAACCGGGCGGTTTCGGGGTAGTAGGTGTCCCATTGCAGCCGGCCGAGCAGTCCGCGACGGCGTAGCTGATCGGACCAGGTGGTGATGGCATGGCTGGCGGCGGCCAGGGCGTGCGGTGGCACGGTCATGCGGATGCGTAGGTGAGCGTCGGGGTCGTGGTAGCGCAGGAACCACCACGCGAGCGGGCCGGTGCTGGGGTGCAGCCGTTGGGTCAGGTGAGGCAGGTGCCGCAGCAGGATCGCGGTCTGCCGGTCGGGATGCCCGTACAGCTTCAGGTACAGGTGCCCGCCCTGCCCGGGCAGGTGCCCGTGGCTGCGGCCGTCGATGTCGCGGGTGCGGCCGGGCGGGCTGGTCGGCTCAGCGGTCGATTTCAGCGGCAGCACCAGTTCGTGGGCGTGGCCGGCGATCCATCCGGCGGCATCCGGCGCGGGCGCGGGTACCAGCGCGGCAGGGTCGCAGGTGCGCAGGTGGGCGCGCAGCAGCGCCCGGTGGGAGGGCTCGCCGAGGTCGAGGATGATGCGGCGGTCGCCTTGGCCGAGGTAGACGCGTGTGGGCATGCCGGTCTTGGCCCGCCAGGCGGCCAGGGCGTTGTCCCAGTCCGGCCACAACGCGTGCGGGCCGGGCAGGTCGGCGGCGGTCAGGTGCCAGCGCGCCGGGCAGATGATCGTGCGGCCGTGGCGCAGCGCGGGCAGGAACGGCAGCGCGGCGGCCGGTCCCCAGTCGAAGCCGGTGCATGGGGTGGCGAGCGCGGCCGGTGCCTCCATGAGGAAGCGCACCAGCGGGTGGAGGCCGGCCGGGTTGACGGCGTTGAGGACCAGCGGTTCCACCACGCGGCCCAGCGTGCGGGACAGGAGGTACAGGCGGTGCTTGTCAGCGGTGATGGCCAGGTCGGCCACGGTGAGCATCTGGTCGCCGCCGTGGTGTTCCCCGATCGGCAGGAGATGCCGACACGCCTGCGGGGCGCAGGCGACGTCGCCGCTGCTGGTGTGCAGCGGCGACGCGGAGATCTGAACCGTCAGGGCGTCGCGGGTCACCGTCGGCGCGTCCGCGCACAGCCTCGCCGCCTGCCGCAGGTCCTCGCCCTCCAGCAGCCGCAGGAAGCGGCCGATCGTCGTCGCGGCGTGGCGGGAGACGGCCAGGACCGTCAGCGTGTAGTCGCCAGCGGCGACCACTTGGGCGCTGGGGGCGTCCAGGCGGATGGTCAAGGCGGTGCTCGGCTGGTAGGGCGCATGAGGCCCGGTGGTGGACAGGCGGTCGATGAGTTCATCGTCCAAGGCGATCTCGTGGCGGCCGTCCAGCACGGCCCGCTGCGCCAGGGCGAGCAGGGCGATGTCGCGGTCGGTCGGCGCGGCTCGCCGGGGGGCGGGCGCGCCGAGGTATCCGGCCGGGTAGCCGAGACCGACGTCGGCGTCGACGGCGTCGTGGACGCCGACCAGTGCGTGCGGACCGTAGCGTTCCAGGAAACGCTCGTGCCAGTCGATCCAGCCGCTGCTGAGGGCGGAGCGGCCGGCCAGGCGAACGAGCACGCCCGCGGCGGCGGCTGCTTCCCGCGCCACGGCCGCGGGCAGGGCCACATCGGCGTCCAGGCGGGTGTCGAGGGCGAGCGGCGGGGTGCCCGGGTAGAGGGCGCGCATCGGGGTGGCCGCTGGTGTCATCGCCTGCTGCAGGCCGGCCGGGTGCGCCGCCGGCAGCGGATCGCAGAGCCGGTCGGCGACCTCACGCAGCCGGTTGATCGTTGCGGCGGCTTCGCGCACGGTGCCGGCGTTGACGGCGTCCAACTCGGCCAGGACATGGCCGAGGGGGTCGGTCGCCGTCGAGGGCGGGCGCAGGCTCGTGAGCAGGATCCGCTCGCCTACCAGGCGGGCCAGCAGCGTGTCGATGACGGAACCGGCCGCGGTGGGGAAGCGGGCGGCGAGCCGGTCGAGCAGATGCGCGGCCGGGACGGGACGGCGGGCCAGGTGCAGCACCGCCCGCACCGGGTCGGTGGCGCGCACGCTGAGGTGGGCGGGTGCGCCGTCCGGATCGCTGTGGGAGCGGTGCTCCAGCACGATCTGGCCATCGCGCTCGAACAACAGGTCGGCTGCCACCACAGGCAGGCGCCGCAGCAGGGCCGGGGTGCCTTCCAACTGATCGATGACGGCCGACAGCCAGGCGGTGCGCACGCGCGGCACCACCTGGTGGGCTGCACCGATCCGTGCGCATGGCCCACGCGCCGGAGTGATCCGCGCCGGGGCGATACCGGCGAACAGGCCGAACGGGGTCGCCCGGGTCTGAGCACGCAGCAGGTAGCGCAGGGTCGACAGCATCACCCGGCGCGCGTCGGCGTCACTGAGCGGGCGGCCCTCCAGCATGACGCCGATCCGCTGCGCCAGATGAGGACTGGCCTGCTGAAGTGCGGCGGCGAACGCGGGGATGCGCCAGATGCGGCCCAGCCAGCCGGCCCAGGAGGCCTGATCGGCTGATGGGCCGGTCACATCCGGCCATGGGGGGAGTGAGCGGTAGGGTGGCCATGTCGCCGCGCGGAGCAGTACGGCTTGGGCATGTTCGTACATCGCCGTCCTGAACGAGGGGCCTCCCCGGCGAGTCGAAGACCGGCCGAGGAGGAGGCGTTTTCAGGGATCGGGCGCCCACTCCTGACGCGGACGCAGGGGGTGCCCGCTTACGGGCAGGTGCTGGAGCAGGCGCTCTGGCAGGTCTTGCCGCAGCCGTCGTCGGTCATCCGGATCAGCCGGTCGGCCTGCGGGCCGGACTCGACGAACGTGATGTCCAGTTCGAAGTCCGGCTCGAGGCCCGGCCCGGCGTCCGGCTCGACCTCCGATCCGGGCCCGGGGGCAGGAGATGCGGGAGGTGTTTCGGCCAGTCGGATGGACATATCGCCTCCTTATGGTGGGTTGTGCGATGCGATCAGGCGGAGATACCCCCTGGGGGGTGGGGGTTCTCGGGCCAGGCCACGACGACGCTTCCATGCCGCTTGCGCACGACCCCGCCGGGGTTCGCCTCCTGCGGAATGGGCGTCTGTGCGGGCAGGTAGCGGATGCGGGCGGCGCCGCGGCGGCGGAAACGACCCGCCCAGCGGCACAGCAGGTCCCCATACCGTGCCGCGACGTCCGCAGCGCTGGGGCCGTGCGCGATGACACCGCACTCGAAGGCGTCACCGCCCTGTCGGGCGGCGCGTTTGATGCGATAGGCGAAGCTGCCGTCCCCGGCGATCAGGGCGGGCACGCCAAGACCTGCCGAGGCGTTCAGCAGCCCCTCCTTGATGCGGGTCTGGCTCGCGTGCAGCAGCGCCATCCGGGGCGAGCCGGTCAGCAGGAACAATTCCAGCTCATCGGGCAGATCGAAGGCGGCGCCAGGCCAGCTCCGCGTGGCGGGCCGGCGCAAGGCCCGCTGCAGCGCGGCCACCTCGAAACCGGCCTCCTCGCCGTCCTCAACGCTCAGATAGACCTCCGTATCCAGCGTGAGACGCCGTGGGGCGTGGGCCCCGTCGCCCTGCGCGGGAACGAAGCGGCACAGACGGTAGTCGCGGCTGATCAGGCCGTCGCCGTCACGGTCGAAGGCGATGGATCGGGTGACGCCTTTCATCCGCAAGGGGACCACGATACGGCCGTCACCGGCGAGCTGCTCCAGCCACGCGGGCGGAATGTCCGGGCTGTCGAAGGTGACGATGATCCGGTCGTAGGGGGCTGCGGCGGGCACGCCGTACTCGGCGTCGGCGAGCACCACCTCGACGCGGTCATAACCGGCTCGCGCGAGGCCGGCGCGTGCCCGCTCAACGATGTCGGGATCGATGTCCACGGAGGTGACGTGCCCGGCCGGGCCGACAAGCTCGGCCAGGAGGGCGGCGTTGTACCCCATGGAGCCGATCTCCAGCACCGACATGCCGGGCCCGATGGCGGCCTGCTCCAGCATGGTGGCCTGAAGGTGCGCGGCTGACAACGAGCTGAGCGTCAGGCCGTCGCGGTCGCGTTTGACCGGCACCGCGGTGTTGGACTCGTACACCTCCTTCAGGGAGGTCTGCGGCGCGAACAGGTGCCGGGGCACCACGCCCATGGCATCGGCCACGGCGGTCGAGGTGATGGGGTCGCCACGAAGCTCATCCACCATCGCGGCGCGAAGCCGGGCGGCGTCATCACCATCATCATGTCGAACGGTAGCCATGTGATCACCGTATTGGGTTGCCGGGCAGATCATTACCACGCGGATTCACGGGCACGTCGCGCGCGTTCGCCCCTGCACCGCCCACCGACGCCGACGCAGGCGGCACACGCCGCGGCGAACCTAAGTGAGCAGTGCTCTGGGCAGAGCAGGACCGTGTGGCCACGGGGTGACGGTACTGGACGACCATGCTGCGTTCCCGCCCTTCCAGGGCTACGCTCCGATGTACCTCCTGCAACGCATCGTCATGCACTTCGGAACGGTCGCCAAGAGAATCCCTGGGGCATGCCCCAAGACTCGACGGCAAAGGGAGCAGATCGCCGTGTCTGAACAGGTGGATGAGCGGCGCGCCTGCACGGCGCACCTGATGGGGCTGGTGCTGCGGCAGCTACGGACCAATGCGCACCTGACGCAGCGCCAGGCCGCAGAACTCGCCCGCTACGACCGGGGCTGGCTCGGCCGGGCCGAACGCGGCCAATATCTCCTTCCTGAGCATCAGGCCGCGGCCCTGGACGAGGCGTTCGACGCCAGGGGGCTGCTGGTGGAGTTACGGCGGACGGCCGATCGGGCGCATTCATCGCATTTGTCGGCGAGGCTGGCTGGCGCAGGCGAGGGCGGTCAGGTGATGCTGGTGTTCCAGGCGCAGGGAAGGAGTGTGCAGGTGACTCTTTCGCGACGGGATCTTGCCCGCATGCTCGCCGCCGGCGTGCTCTCCTCGGCGATGCCAGGGCTGGACAACGCCGATCAGGCACAACGGGTGGCCGAAGCGATCGACACCCCGGCACGCGTCGACACCGAAGTGATCGGCTACTTCCGGCGCGTCCTGACCGAGCACTACTCGGCCGACAAGATGCTCGGCCCGCGCAGCCTGCTCAAGCCCGTTCTCGCGCAGATCGGTGTGCTGGAGGATCTGCGCCGCGGTGCCGCACCCGCCCACGTAGAGCCGCTGCTGCAGGTACTGAGCCACTACGCCGAGATGGCCGGATGGCTACATCAAGACCTGGGGCGGTTGGCAGACGCCGAACGATGGACCCGCCGGGCGGCGGAATGGGCCCGGGTAGCCGGCGATGACAACATGGCGGCTTATGCATTGATTCGCCTGGCCAACATCGCCGCACTGGCCGAGGACCACGCCCGCGTGGTGCAGCTGGCGGCCGCCGCCCGCCGGCATCCGGGGCCCTTGGAGCCGAAGCTGGCGGCGCTGGCCGCCCAGCAGCAGGCGCGCGGCCTGGTGATGCTCGGCGAGGCCGACGAATGCTTCGCACTACTGGACGGCGCCGCGGAAACGTTGACCGGCCACCCACGAGTGAGTCGGCCGGACGTGCCCGTGTATCTGCATCGCTACGACTTCGCCGCGTTTCGGGAGCAGTCCGCGGCCTGCTACCGGGCCGTCGGCCAGATCGACGCGGCGGCCACGATCTTACAGGAGCAGATCGTCGCGACTCCGGGCAACCTCATGCGTGATCGGGGGCACCTCACGGCAAAGCTGGCCGTGGTCATCGCCGGTGCCGACCCGACGCGGGCGGCCAGCCTCGGGATGAAGACGATCACGATCGCCCGGCAGACCGGCTCGGCGCGGATCGAACGGGAACTACGCATCCTGGACAGCGAACTCGGCCGCCGGTGGCCGGGACACACCGGCGCTGCGACGTTCCATGATGCTCTTCTCGCCGTGTGAGGCTGCCCGCCGCCGTGGACCAGGTACTCGACACCCCAGTCGCGACCGGCCCGCTCCGGCAGTGGAGGCCGGGGCATCTACGAGCCCGGAATCGGCCGAGTGGGGGCGTTCACGAGTGTGGTTGAGCAGCGACGATGACGCCCTGACAAAGATCGCTTCCCAAGGTGCCTGAGATCGTTTCCCAGCCGAGCGCTCAGGAGTTCAGTGTGCCGCGTCGGGCATGCGGACCGTGATGTACGGGTGTGGTCGCTTCAGCCACTCGCCGGTCAGTCTTGCCCCTGTGGTCTGGTCGATGACCGCGAGCATGGCCGCCTGCCAGTCGTAGTGCTGGTCGCGTTCCTCGAAGTCGACGAAGAAGTCCGTCATCGCCTGCAGTTCAGGCCATTGGTCGATGCCGGCATGATCTTCCGGGCGGCCGGGGCCGAAGGCGTCGATCGTCAGGATGAGCTCGTTTCCGGCTGCGAAGCTCAGTCGGTTGTGGGCGTTGACGTTCCACCAGGCGCTGTATGCCCGGGCTCCCTGACTGAGTCGCTGCAGTACGGCGGGGGTTGATCCGAGGTAGTCCTGCTCCAGGAGCATGGTGGCGGGATCGCACCAATCGACGAGCACGGATAGCCGGTGTCGTAGGGGAGCATGACGGCACGGGGTAGTGCCGGCTCGTGGAGCTGGTGTGGCGTGTCCCCGCCGAGCCGGGCGGCGATCTGGTCCAGGCTGAATGCTCGTCCGCTGTCCGGGACCACTACCGTCCAGCACATGGCCACGTCCAGCCATAAGTGGCTGGAGTGGAGTCGCCGGTAGTGCTCATGCAGTTCGGGCATGGGCGGCTGTCCGATTCTCACGCATCGCTCCTTCGCATTGACGGGAACAGATTTTCGAGATTCTCGCAGAGCTGGCGTGGGGGCTGGTCAGCTGTCGGCGCCGCTGCTCAGGCCCGGAAGGGATCTTGCGGTATTCGGGGTCAGCGATGCCATCGCCGCCTACAGTGTGGAGTTGCAGCTATGCATTGGGTGATGGCAGTGGTCGGGGGACGGCCGCGAGGGGGGCGATGGTGACGTCGCTGCTGGCGAAACTGGGGCGGGCCGAGGAGTCCGCGCGGCAGGAATGCGCTGAGCTGGCCAGGCAAATGGAGCAGTTGCAGGAGCGGATGGCCGCGGCACGGCGTCGCCTGGAACGACTGTCCATCGCACGTGAGGAGCTGACCGCGCTGGAGGCGGACGGCGAGCCGGTCGGCCCGGAGGCCGGCAAGCCCGCCGGCAGCGGCTCGGAGACCGCCGGGCAGGCGGAGGTTCATCAGGAGCGTCCGGTCCTGCGGGGGTTGCGCAAGGACGCGGTGGTCTTGCTGGCCAGTTCCGAGGAGCCGTTGCGGGCGCGGGACGTGGTGCGGGCGCTGGGGCAGCGGGACGCCCGCGGTCAGGTGGAGGGGATGCGTGCGCGGCTCAAGAGGCTGGTGGCCGATGGCTGGCTCATCGAGCGGGAGCAGGGCTTGTTCGCGGTCGCGTCCGGGGTGAACGGGTTCGCCGGCGAAGGGGGCGCCGCTACGAGTTGAGCAGTGCTGCCGGTCCACTGACCGGACGAAGAGTGGTGCCGCCGAGTTCACAGCCCGACGGCACCAGATTGCGTGAGCACCCCACAGGACTAACTGTTTGAAGGCTCGCGCTTTCCGAGCGTAACGCGATAGGCGGCCGCTTGGAGGGCATCGAGCCAAATGACGGCTGCTTCCTGCCCGGATGTCCGGGTTTCGGGGCGGCGGAAAGAAGGGCTCGGCCATGCCGTCGATGTCATCACGGCGTTCGTTTCGGGGTTCGGCACGAGGCTCGGTGTCGTCATCGGGGGGCCGGGGTGCCCTCCGGCCACAGCCGGACCGCGAGCGCGGCCTCCAAGAGCACGATGGTGGCCACGTCCGGCCAGGACCTTCCGGCCAGCAGGTCGGCGATGGACTGACGGTTGACGCCGGAGGTGGCGGCCAGGCCGCGCAGGCTCAGGCGGCGTTCGGCCAGGATGCCGGCCAAAGTGGCGGCGATCTTCTGGACGACGGCGGCGGCGGGATGACCGGTCAGTTCCGCGTGGGGCCAGGCCTGCGGGTCTTCGGCCAGGTCCCGGGGGGCGGCCGATCGCGCGCGTTCCCCGCTGGGTGATCATCTGCCAGGCGGTGTAGAGGACCTGCGTCCACTTCTGGGTGGTGTCGCCGTGTGGCTTGGCGGGCAGGGGAGCGCCGAACGCCAGGATCGTCTCGTTGTCCCACAGCAGCGGCCCGCCGGGAACCTGCGGGTGCAGTTGGGCGAGCATCCCGGTGGTGATGACGCGGCCGGTGGCGGTATCTCGGGCGGCGGGGGTGGCGGGCGCGAAGGCGGCCCAGCGATTTTCGGCGGGCGTGTAGAACGTCAATGCCACGCCGTGGAAATCGTCGGCGATCTGCGTGAGCCGTCCCCGGTCGACTTGCGCCAGCCAGCGCACCGCGCGGTCCTCGTCGATGGTGATGCTGCCCGCCCGCACCCTGGCCGCGGCACCGCTCAACGCGAGCCTGATCGAGGCGGCCACCCTGCCACTGCCCGGGCCTCACCGCCGGCCAGACCCTCGGCTGGCTCGGCGTGTCCGGCGAGCAGCGGCTGCTTGTCACCGGGGCCGTGGGCGCGGTCGGCGGGCTGGCCGTGCAACTGGCGCGGGCGCGGGGTGTCGCCGTTGATGCCCTGGTGTCCCGCCCGGCCCAGGTGGAGGCGGCCCGCGAACTGGGCGCGGGGAAGGTCGTCGCGGATGCGGCGCTACTCGAACCGCGGCACTACGACGCGGTGTTCGACACGTGCGGCGCCCCGGTCGGCGACTACGTCGCCGACGGCGGTCGCTATGCCACGATCGCCAGCGAGCACGGTGATCCCCCCGACCTCGGCCACCGTGGTGTCACGACGACACTGCACCAGGTCAAGGAGGACGGTGTGGGCCTGGCCGAGCTGGTCAAGCGGGTCGAGGCCGGCGAGCTGCGGCTGCGTGTCGATTCGAGTTTCCCGATCGCCGAGATTCGCCAGGCGTACGAACGCCTCGCGGCACGTGGGCTGACCGGCAAGGTCGCCTTGGCGTTCTGATGCCACCCGCACCATGGTGCTTCTTCGGTATGTCTCCGACGCCACGCTACGGGAGAACATCACCCGGGCCACCAACATGGTCGAGCATGCCTTCTCGCCTGGCTGTAACCCCTTTCGGCGGAGAGGTGAGGCGGATGGAATCGGCCCGTTGGCCTGTGGCGTCCGGTCAGTGGCGGTCGCTGCGGCCGGCGGTCACCATTGACGCCATCTATCGGTGATCGCGTACCGGCGCATGCCGTGGCGGGCGGCGACCTCGCCGACATCGACGCCGCTCCTGGTCAGCACCTCGTCGATGTAAAGGCAGAGCTGCTCTCGTTCGTCGGTGTCGATGGTGCCACCCTCCGAGTCCTCCATCGCTTCGTTGAGAGCCAGTACGACCCGCTCGATCACGGCGAAGACCTGCTCATCCGACGGTGCCACGAGTGCCTGTGCTTCGGCTTCGAAGCCCGCCAGGGCGGCATCGACCGTCCTCAGAAAGCCTGCTGAATACGCGCCCGGGAGGGGCGCGCATTCGGGACTCGTCGTGCCGTCGGCGACCGCACGGGCCGCGCGTTCCATCTGATCTCGCCAGTATCGAGATGGCCTGACGTACACAGGGAGAAGCCTACGGCCTCCACCCCGCCGATGAGCCGTTGTCGAAGTTCAAGCTCCTGCTCAGCGACGGTGAACGAGGTGCCATACCCGGCCGGGGCCGATGGAGGCCCTCCGGCCGGGTATGGGCGTCCGGCTGGAAAGGGTCAATCCTCGGCGACCGCGTTCATCCGGTTGAGCAGCTTCCCCCCTCCGACGCCTCCGTAATAGTCGATCATCATTTGCTCGTACTTCTTGATTTCGTCCTTGGCTTCGCCGGGCATTTCGAACCAGTCGAGCTGCTGGACGTCCTTGGCCTTGTATCCGGAGTTCCCCACTGCGTGGTCCTTCGCGGTGAAAGCCGCATGGATCCTCGCGTGGATGGTGTTCCCCTTCGTCGCCGAGCCCACGTAAATCTTCCCGTCGTTCAGCATGATGATGTAGACGCCTTGGGTTTCCGGGATGTCGATGCCGAACGTCCGGCAGCCGGCATTGTGGGTGAGGACCGGAACGTCGCCGGAGACCACGTAGTAGGTATGAACGTCTCCGATGGTCAGGTTGTGGACCCGCTGCTGCGCGGTCCACTTGCTGATCTTTTCGACCTGGACGTGCGTACCGGCGGATGTGCGGAGCAACATGCCGGATTCGAGGTCTTCGGCGTTGACCCAGCGGTCCGCGCCTTCGACCCAGAAAGGATGCTCGTCGGTCGCGGTGATGGGGGCGGTCTTGTCGCCCTGGTCGCCGTCGATATCGACGGAGATCTTGACGAGGTCCTTCTCGCCTTCGCCGACGATGAGGGCGGTGACGGGCTTGGACTCGGTGCGGTCGGTTTCCGGGTCGGTGGCGGTCACCGAGCTCGACCTCGTCGATCGGTTTGGTGGTGCCGTCGGCCATCAGAACTTCGGTGCCGGGAATGAAGCTGTTGTCGCAGCGGATCCCGCGCATCCGCTGCGCGAGATCGTCTCCGAACTTCTGCGTCAGCGCGTTCACCTTGTCGCTCGCCCAGCCGGTGACGCGCTTGCCGACTTGGGTGCCGACGGCCCAGCCGGCGGTGCGTTCGACGTATTTCAGCCGGCCGAGGGCCGCTTCGCCCAGGGCCCAGCCGGCTTCTGTGGCGCCCTCCTGCAAGGTCTTGCGGCCCTCGGCGACGTCGGTGACCGTGTTGACCACCGTTCTGGCGCCCTGGTAGGCGCTGTAGGCGGTCATGCCCCACATGACGCCCTTGCCGACCAGGATGGCGGCGGGGATGAGGAAGACGAGGTTGCCGTCGGGGTCGGTGTTCTGGACGGGGTTGTTGTAGCCGTAAACCGTAGAGATTGAGGTTGCCGGGGTTGTAGACGCCGTCGTTGCCCTCGCAGTTGAGATAGTCGTCGATGACGGGGTCGGCGGACTTCCACAGGCCCATGCGCGGGTCGTAGTAGCGGGCTCCGTGGTAGTAGTAGCCGGTCTCCTGATCGAGTTCTTTACCGGTGAACTGGTACGGGCCGGTGTTGCCAGGGCCTTCCGCGACCCAGGTCTCACCGCTGGGGAAGTAGTTGAGGTGTTCGGCGAGCCGGCCGTTGCCGTCGGTGCCGAAGCTGGTGGAACCGATCTGGTCGCCGTGGTAGAAGATCTGGTCCTTCTCGAAGACGGGGGTCGGCCTGGAGGTCTTCGATGCGATACGGGTGGTGCCGACGAAGACATGTTTGTACTCGGCCTGGCTACGGGACGTGTAATTCTGGTTCGGGTACAGGGTGGTCTGGTAGCCGTCCTTGACGACCCGCTGGCCCTGGTCGTCGTAGGTGAAGCGGACCGTCGGCGGCGTGAGGAAGTCATCGCAGGCGGAGGGGTGCTGCGGCTGGGTGACGAACTTGGCGGTGTCGTGCACGCAGGCCAGGCGGTTGTCCTCATCCCAGATCAACTGCCGGCGGGGGCTGCCCGGCAGGGTGAGGTCCTGGTCGATGAGGTTGCCGTTGTCGTCGTACCGCATGTCGTGCGGGCCGGCCGCGGCGGGCGCGTGCGGGCGGGAGCCGAAGCGGTAGACGTGGGTGTAGGTGGTGTCCTGCTGCACGTGCTCGCCGCCGTTGGCGGCGACGATGGCATGGCGCTGGTGCTTGCCGACGATGTTGTGGATGGTGTCGTAGGTGGTGCGGAACGCGTAGGTGTCGGTCTTGTGGACGTCCGGCGTGTACTGGCCACTGGCCTGGGTCAGCCGGTACAGGTTGTCGTGGATGAAGGTCTGTGCGGAGGGCCCGCCGAGCTTGGGCGTCGTGGACGCGTCCGGAATGTTCGTGTCGTTCTGGACTCGGGTGATGTTCCCGACGTCGTCGTAGCCATAGCGGAGGTGCTGAAACTCATACCCGGTGGGCAGCGTCGATCTGAGCAGCGCGAGGCTGCGGTCGGCAGCGTCGTAGCTGAACGTGGTGGTGGTGCCGTTGCCCAGCGATACGCGGGTCCGCTGCTCGAACTTGTCGTACTGCATGTCGCGCAGATACGGGTAGGTATGGCCGCCCTTGACGCCGATGGCCGAGATCACTTGCCCGCCGGAGTCGTAGCCGTAGCTCAGCACCTCTCCGTCGGGATAGACGAGTTGGAGGACCCGGCCGAAGTTGTCGTAGCGGTAGTCCGTGGTGAAGGTCTTGGTGTAGGGACCGAACCACGGCAACGTCTTGGTCTCCGAGACGATCTCACCGAGCGGCCCGTACTGCCGGGTGGTCACGCCTCCGGCGTCCTTGATCTTGGCCGGCCGGCCCGCGGCGTTGTGCTGCGCGCCGGGCTCACCGTAGGTGTAGCGGACATCGTTGTTCTTGAAGGTCGGATGGTCGATCGAGACCAGCCGGTTGAAGTCGTAGCCGTAACCGATCTTCTGGTTGCGGCTCGCCAGGTTGGCGGTGGCCTTGCTGATCATGTTGCCGGCGAGGTCATAGCCGGTGGTGGTTCGGCCGGAGTCGGGGCTGGTCACCGTCGTGCGGCGGCCGAAGTCGTCGTACGCGCTGGTGGTGTGGTTGTTCTTGTCATCGGTGACCCTGATGAGCTGGCCGAGCGGGTCGTAGGTGTGGCTCGTCCAGATCGGCGGGCCGCCGTTCACCGCGCTCGGCTCGCGTACGGATGTGATCTGCTCTCGCACGTCGGTGTAGGTGGTCTTGGTGTTGCCCTCCGCGTGAGCGCGGCCGAGAACTGTCGCGTGCCGGAACGGCCGGCGCCGAAGCCGTAGGCCATCGTGCTGCCCGTGCCATCCGGCAGGATGGTCTGTACCTGCCTGTCCAGTACGTCGTGGTCGTGCACGGCTGGGCGCACCCTGTCGAAGGCGGGGTTGAACGCGATGTTGCCCGCGCCCTTCGGCTCGCTGACCGGGTAGTACCGCTCGGCCGTGCGGCCGAACTCGTCGAAGACCATCCGGCCGGAGACCGTCATCGCGTCGGCCCCGCCGATCCTGGCGTCCTTCTTGGTCTGCACGATCCGGGCCAGGCCATCGGTGAAGGTGACGGTGTCGATGGTGTCCGCTTTGACCGATCCGTCGGCGACCCGGTCCAGATGGCGGGTGGTGGCGTAAGGAACCGCCGCTTCGGGGTGGTACTCGAAGGCGATGGTCGGCCTGCCGGCCCCATGATCATGCGGGCCGGTCACGGTGGCGATCCGGCCGGCGTCGTCGTATGTGTAGATCAGTCGCTGGTCGTTGATGTCGGCGGAGACCTCGGTCTCGCCGAACTTGAGGTCGTAGGTGGCCGAGGACTCATAGCCGTGGCTGTCCCGGGTTGAGGTGACGTATGTGCCGGTCACCTCGTCATAGCCGTAGGTCAGCGTGTAGCGCTGTCCTCGGTGGTTGGCCGGACCGGTCAGCGTCGCCAGGGTGCCACCGGGGTTGTAGGTCGCGTCGGTCACCGCGACCGGCCCGTTGTCGTCCAGCTTGGCCCGATGCCGGGTCAGATTACCGGTGGCGCAGTCGATGTCGGCCTCGCTGCGCCGCATCACCGTGCCACCGCCGCGTACTTCGGACTTGTTGGCGACGCCGACGATGTAGGTGTCGGCGCAGCGGGAGTAGCCGGTGGTGGTGACCCGGTCGTCGGTGGTGCCGCTCTCACCGTGGTCGGTGGTCTTGACGAGGTTGCCGAGGTCGTCGTAGACCATCTCGGTGCGGGCCTGTTTGCCGGGCTCGCCCTGACCCTCGTACCAGCGCTGATCCGTGCGGACGAGCATGGGGAAGATCGCCGCGGTGGTGCTGTCGCCGTCGCCGGTTCCACCGGTGGCCACATCACGTAGCTCGTATGTGTGCAGCGTCTCGGTGAACGGCCTGCCCTGGCCGTCGGCGGTGAGCGTACGGGTGAGCAGACCGCGCATGTAGTGGCCGCCGGTGCCGTACTCGGAGGTGGTGGTCCGGTAGACGCCGCCGTTCCGGTCGTGAGTCTGCGCCGTCACCGTGCCGTACCCGAGGAACTCGCGCTCCAGCCGGTCGTACACGCCGCCCGCGTAGCCGAAGGTGGTGTGCTGGACATCGGGCCCGTCCCCGGCCAGGCCGTCGTGGGTCTTGACCGAGCTGAGCACGAACCGCGAGCCCGGCTGGTCATAGGTGTTGCCGTCGCGGGTGTAGTCCAGTTCGACGGTCGAGCCCAGCGGCCGCTTGACCGATTTGAGCAGGTTGGTCCTGCCGGTCTGGTTGGCCGCCACCGTGAGCCGGTCATCCGCGCCGGAGGCCAGATGGTCGGCGAATCCGTCGCCGTTGATGTCGCGGATCATCTGCGCGGCGCGGGAGGCCCCGGTAGAGGTGTCGGCACCGGGGTTGATGATGATGAACCCGCCGACCCCGAACGCGATCGGGATCGAGATGGTGAAGTAGGCCCCGGCGCCCAGCCTGGCGTTGACATCGCCGTTCAGCCCGGACAGGCTGCCGGCGAACTCGACGGGCGCGGCGAACCCGCCGCCGATGTTGATCGCCACCCTGATCGGCGAGCCCGCGAAGACCCGGTCGGCCAGGCCGTCGCCGTTGACGTCGGCGAGGGCGGCCGAGCTGGAGCTGTCGCCCTGGTTGAGCGACGCGCCGCCGGCGAAGCCGTAGAAGTCGGTGTTGAAGCCGATGTTCACCCCGGCGTTGTCGCTGCCGCCGTCGTTCAGCGGCCCGCCCGGCCAGGGCTCCGGCGCGGCGAACCGGTAACCAAGGTTCAGTGCCGCGCGCCCGTCCTCATGCACCCGGTCGGGCAGTCCGTCACCGTTGATGTCCAGCAGGTCGGTCTCGGCGTCCGAGGTCGCCGAGCCCAGGTTCCCGCCGATGCCCAGCGGAGGCATGTCGTTGCCGGTGGAGGAGGTGTTGGCGGAGTTCGTCCCGCCGGGCGCCGCGTCCCCCCGCCCCGTGGTGATCGTCCGGGCCGCGCTGCCCGCGCCGGCGTTGCCCGACACGTTCCTTGACGATCGCACGGCCTTGCCCGGCGTTTCGCCGCGCGTCTGGCCGAGCACTCCGGTCGGGTCGGTGTACTGGATGCCGCCCGCGCCCACCACATCGGGGAACTGGTCGGCGTTCATGTCGAGGTAGTCCAGCTCCCCGCGGGATCTGCCGGTGGCGATGCTGCCACCGGCGGTGCCCACTCCTCCGCCGACGCCGCCGGTCACCGAGATCTGCTGCGAGCGGGACATCCTCGGTACGGACCGCGGTCCGGAGACGTTCGAGGCGGTGGGCAGCCCGATCACCTGCCCGCCCAGTCGCGAACTGGCCACCGTGTCGCCCGAGACCCACAGGTCCTCACCCGAAGCCCAGCGATTGCGGTCCGGCCGCGGTACGAAGAGGATCGCCTTCGGTGGGGACACCCGCGGGTCCTTCTCGAACTTCTCCCGGTCCCGCTCCGGGTCGACGCTCTCGGGCAGTTGCGTCTGGACGTCCTCCACCTTCGCCAGGTCGCCCTGCCGGATCGGCTGCGTGGCACGGTCGCCGTTGCCGTTGTAACCGGCGTACGCCCAGCCGCGGTAGGGCCGCCCGTACACGCCCTCGGCGACCGGGCTGTGCACCGTCGCCGCCGCCTCGACGCCGTCGACCAGCACCGACGCCGCGGTGAGCACCTCCGGCGCCGTCGTGGTGAAGTCGAAGAACAACTGATCGCCGGCGACGGCCTGGACCTGGAGGGGGATCGGCTCGGCGCCCAGGGTGACGGCCTGCTTGGCCAGCAGCGCGCCCCGCTTCTTGACCGTGAAGATCACCTGGCCGGTGGCGCCGTCCGCTGCGGCCGGCCGCGGCGTGACGGTGAGGGGCCCATCGGCGGCTACGGCATGCGGCCGCGCCGGCGCGGACCCGCCGGCGACCGCGTAGGTGGAGATGTCGTACGGCGCGCTGAACTCCTGGGCGAACTCGTCCGGTACCGGTGAGGCCTCCGCGTAGGCGGCCGTGGGCGTCCATGACAGGGCGGTCACGTCGATCGGCGAGTCCGTCGTGACCCGCCATGCCAGCGCCTGGCCCTTGGTGACCGGTACCGTCGCGGCCACCGGCACCTGGCCGGTGAACGCGGCCTCCACCCGCTTCTCGAACACGGTCTCACCCGCCCGGGTGATGCGGATGGTGAGGTCATCGGTGGTGACCGCGGTCTTGGCGAGCGCGCCGCCCAAGGTCAAAGTGCCGTCCCTCGGCACCGTCACCGTGGCGGCCCGCCCGGCCTGCGTGAAGTCCTCCGACGCGGTGTACGTGGTCAGCGACAGGCCGTTCGCGTCGGTCGTCTCCGGCAGGTCGGTGTAGCTGATCTTCGGGTTCCATGTCACCCGGTCGGCGCTGCCGTCCATGACCGAGCCGACCCGGAAGTACAGGTGCTCGCCCTTCTTCACCTTGATGGCGTCCACCCCTTGCGGGGCGTGCTCGCCGTTGCCGGTGATCCGGGCGGACCACAGCTCGGAGTCCTCGTGCTGGACGGCCACCCGCACTCCGTCGAGCGCGGCGAACGCCGGCGTTCGGCCCTCGGTTGTGGCCTGCTCGGTTGTGGCCTGCTCGACCTCGCCGGTGACCTGGACCGTGCCGTCGTACGGCGCGGTCCACCGGCGCAAGGTGTCCACCAGCGGGAAGGACTCTTTGCGTCGTTCGATGTCGGCGGAGTAGTCCGGCAGCAAACCCTCGGCCTCGACCTTGCTGGACCCGATCGGCACCGGCGTCTCCGACACCGCCCCGAACACCGGCACGCCGTCCGCGCCGACCCGCCCGAACAGCACGTCCTGGCCGTTGACCAGGTCCACGATGCCGTCGGCGTTGACGTCGCTGAAGTACCGGTCCGTCGTGCTGATCGTGTCGACGTGGTCGAGTTGCACCGCGCCGGTGCCCGGGTACGCCTCCGTGCCGACCGTACGCGAGCTGGAGCTCTGCCCGAAGATCCCCGGCAGGTTCCGCAGCGGCGTGGTCTGCGCGGCGAAGCGGGGTTCGCCGCCCGGGCGCGACAGATTCTTGCGGAAGACGTACCCGCCGCCGCCCTTGAAGACCTTGTCCGGCAGGGCGTCGCCGTCCACGTCCGCCAGCGCCAGCAGCCCCTCGTCCGACCCGCGGCTGAAGCCGGTCTTCACACCGATCGAATTCGCCTTGCCGCGCGACACCCCCCAGCCGACGTACAAGTGGCCGCCCGCGCTGGTGGAGGTGTTGCCGTTGAGCGCGCCCGCCTCGCCCGCGCCGGGCCGCACCCTGTTGACCGCTCCGTTGGCCAGGCCGTCGTCCGGCGAGGTCCAGTCCACCCGCCGGAAGGCCGTGTACTTACCCGCGGCGTCGCGGATGTCGTCGAAGTAGCCCAGCTCATGGGTGTTGAACAGCTTCCCTGCGGCGTCGTACTGCTGGATCGTCTTCAGCAGCGTCTTGTGGAACGCCCCCTGGGTGTAGCCGAAGTCGTACCGGCGGATCGGCTCATCGCCCAGCCGTACCTCGATCCGGCGCAGCAGATCGGCCACCACGTGCTTGAAACCGCCCAGCCCGTCGATCGACACATCCGATCGGCGCGCCTCGGCCAGCTCGCGGTCCCGCACGAACGTCACCGAATACGGACCGTCGGTGTCCCGCGCCCGGTGTAGGTGATCTTCTTCGGGTAGAGCGCGCGGCCGGCCACCGATCCGTTGGCCACCCCGGTGTCCTCGACGGCCGCATGCTGGTAGCGAATCGTGTTGCCGTTGGGGTCGCGCACCTCGCGTAGCGCCCATGAGAAGACGTTGCCGGCGTCATCGGCGAGCACGGCCCCCTCGCCGCCGTACAGCCATCGTGTACCGGACTTCTCGGTCACTTCCCAGGTGTAGGTCTTCGGAGAATCCCCCTTGCGCACGAAACGCGCGAACCGGCCCTCAACCCGCTGGTGGAACACCTTGTCGGCCGTGCGGGGCCGCGCCGCTTCCCGGTGCGCCACCGGGGTCAACTGCTCCCCGCCGAGCCTGTAGGTCTCGGTCTCGTTCTTGGCGTCATAACGCGGCACACCCCACCGCGTGTCGATCGAAATCGACGGCACCGACAGGTTCCAGCCCACACCCATCCAGCCGTTGGCGGCCCCCGACGAGTAGTCCACGGTCAGCGGCGGCTCCATGCCCGCCCGGCCCGCGGGCAGTTCGATCGGGTACGACAGCCGGGCCTCGCCGTGATCGCCGGCCGTCGGCGCAGCGATCTGGTTCACCTTCGCCGAGGGATCGGCGGCCTGGATACCGGTGATCTGCGTCGGGTCGAAAGACGCCTGGTCCGGTCCTTCCGGAGCGTTCACCGTGGCGTTCACCATGTCGGTGAAGTGATCGGTCTTGGAGACGATGAGCCGGCGCTCGATGTCGACCTTGACCCGTACCAGCGCCCGCCAGCAGCCGCCTTGCTCGTCGAAGAAGAAGGTCCGCACGTCATGCGTGCGGGGTCTGCCCGGCCGCCTCCAGCTTCGTCGCGTCATACGGCAGGCTGATCGTGATGTCCCGCTCGAACTCGAACGGCGTTGGCGTGAACCGGTACCCCGCCCGCGGCCCCTCGGTCACGTTCTCCATGCCGGCGCCCAGCACCGGCAACTGCCTCTCGGTCAGAGGGATGATCTCGATCTCGGTCCGCTCGCCCAGTGCTTCGGCACCGATGTCCAGCCGGACATCGTCGTACGTGATCGTCTTAGCCGTCTCGCCGTCGGCGGTGGCCCGGAAAGCCGGCCGGACGGCCTCGCGTCCGGTATTCGGCAGGGGCGCCGGGACCTGACTCGGCAGGGCCTGACTCGACGGGGCCTGACTCGACGGGGCCTGACTCGACGGGCTTGGCGGGCTTGGCGCCGCCGGGGGCGCGCCGGGGATGCAGTCGGACGAGGCGGACCGAGCCGAGGCGCTTTCCGTCGCCGGCGCGAGCCCGGCAGCCAGCACTGCCAGACATGTGACCACGCATAAAGCGCGTGAATGCATGCTGATCACGTTCACCACTCCAAGCTGGGGACAGTGCGCTGAGGGGGGTGCGGTGCAGGAGTCGGCATTGGCACGGCATAAAGGTGATCAGAGCCGCGCCCATCGATAACACCGAGGATTACCGGGAGTCCAGTGACGTGATTGCTCGCACCTCGACACTCAGTGCGACGACGACTCACCGGACCAGCCACATCACTGGAGACGCTCAGTCACACGCGTTGCACAAGTGTCCGTAAATTGCCACGCCCCAGAGCCCGGCAGGCCGAACTTCGCGGCCAATACGCCGGCGCAGCAGGCAGAACGATCTCTGCCCGCGTGCGATCATCGCCCAAGGCATCGGCGGTGAGGGCGCCAGAACGCGTTCCGTGCCCGGCCGAGCGAATCGGTGTCGTCGCGAGCCTGGCAGGGGCCGACTTAGGCCGTCGCATCGATCGGACTCGTGCCGTTCGATGCCTCTCTATAACACGGGGGGAATTTCCAGCCGATTTGCTTGACCTGCCGGCCGCACGGGAGCAGGCGGCCGATACGGCGCTCCCTCAATCCTCTTTCCAGCCCGTGACGTCAGAGCGGGAGGTCTCGCGCTGCCAGTGCGGGTGATTCACCGTCGCGCTCATGTGGAAAATGTCCTGCGACGCGCACAACGGCGTGGGCATGAGCGACGCCCACCGGCCGCTTTCGCGGCGATATCGACCACTGGAGTTGGCCACGCAGAACCGGCCGTGGGCCGGTCGAGGTGCGGCTCAGCGCCGGGTGTGGGAGCCCGGCGGGCCGGGCCACAAGACGGCCATCGCCACGATGGCGGACAGCACCAGCAGTACGTCGAAGAGCCAATCCAGGAGGAACAACGTGACCATCCCTTCGTCTCATCAAGGCATGCGCCCATGTGGACGAAGGTCTTCCCGCACCCTCCCGTCGCGGGCGGGAGGGCCACCCCGCCGGGTCCGCCTGCGGTGCGGGCCGTGATGACGATCAGGGTGTCGGGCGGCGGGTACTCCCCTCCGCTTTCTCCCACTATCGGTGTGCAGATGGCTCAGGTCAATGGAACCACGTCGTTGCCATGAGGAGATGGAGTGATGTCCGGGATTGTTCTACTCTGGCCTGGCGAGGGGAGTACTTCCCAAGCGCCGATCCGGTCAGTACGGGCGTGCCGCACGCCCCCGGACGGCCGCCCGCACCCCGGGTGAAGGAGACCTCGAACGGCCCAGCGCGTTCGAGGAGGTCTCATGTCCCCGGGGACGATTTCGGCTGCGTCCGGACAGGCCGGTATCGCGTCGATGGCGTTGTGGTCGATCACCGTGGCCGCCCTGGTCCTGTTGCTGGCCATCGACATCGTGCTCACCCGGCGCCCGCACGAGGTGGGCATGCGCGAGGCGGTGGGGTGGTCGGTGTTCTACCTGGCGTTGCCGGTCGCCTTCGGCGTCTACCTCTGGGCCGTCTTCGGCAGTACGACGGCGGTGGAGTTCTTCACCGGGTACGTGGTGGAGAAGTCGCTGTCGGTGGACAACCTGTTCGTGTTCATGCTGCTGCTGGCGGCCTTTGCGGTGCCGTCGGAGCTGGTCCAGCGGGTGCTGCTGTACGGGATCGTCGGGGCGCTGGTGCTGCGGGCGGTCTTCATCGCGCTGGGGGCGGCCGCGCTGCAGAGCGGGACGTGGGCGTTCCTGCTGTTCGGGGCGATCCTCATCGTGACCGCCGGCAAGGTCTTGGCCGAGGCGCGCAAGGGGAAAGGGCCCACGGTCGACATCGACGCCATGCGCAGTGTCCGGCTGCTGCGCCGTTTCGTCCCGGTG
>NZ_QMEY01000011.1 GCF_003315795.1 Spongiactinospora rosea | reverse complement strand
CTCTACCGGCCGGTGGCGCAGACCCTCGGCGGATGGGATCGAGTTGTTCGATCTGCGGGCGGTATCGGTGAGGCGTTACCGCTATCGGGGTTACTCGATCCGCGGCCCCTGGACTTTGTCCGGCCCCGCCTGACGGCAGATGCCGTGGAGAGCCCGGTGCTCAGAGATGGGCACGCCGGGTTCGGCGAGCGGTCTGGGGAAACGGACCGGCGGCAACGCCGGCACCGCGCCCCAGGCCGACTCAACGACCCATCCCCGTCAGGCCGTTCAGCGTGCGATCGTGGCCGCCGACCTGGCCTTGGCGCGGCTGCAGATGGGCAGCCCCGAGGCGGCTTCCGACGTACTGCACCAGTGCATCGACGTGGCCGGTGCCACCCGGGCCCGGGTGCCGACCGCCCGCATCGCGGAGGTTCGCAGACGCCTTCAGCCGTGGCGGTCAGAGGGGTTCGTTGGAGACATTGACGACCACTTGCGCGAAGCCATGCTCGCTCTCTGAGGAACGCGTCGGGCATCGGCCCTCTCGTCAGCAGCGCGTGGCCGACGGGGACGTACGGCCTCCGGACTCCTAGGCGTTGCCCCAGTTCGAGGTACGCGTGATCGCAGACGCCGAGGCGGGCTGATCTTTGCGGGCGCTCCCGCCATGGCGTGGCTCATGGACAGGTCGGCGAAATCGGTGAGCCGGTGGGCTGCCGGTTACGGGCTTCTTGATGGCGCAGGGTCGGGCGGAGCCCAACGCGGGAGGCGTGGCTGAGCAAGGCGAAAACGATGGTCACGAATGTCTGTGGGTTCACGTGGTACGGGGCGGCAGGTAGGCCCGTCAGGGGGTTCGGGGCGGTGTGGCTCGTGGCCGGGTGGGTGAGGTCGGTGGGCTGGTGGGACGCGAGTTATGGACTTGCTGGTGGCGCGAGCGTCGGGCGGAGCCCGACACAGGAAACAGGGCTGAGCGAAGCGAAGGCGATTGGGAGTGGTCGGGACGGAGGAGTGTGGGATATGGGCTGATGGCGACGGGGGATGCCAGTGGGTGTATCGGCATGGGGTGAGGGATATGCCTGCCGGGGGGCGTTCGGTGGGGTGTGAGTGGCCAGGTTGGCGGGGTGGGGAACTGGTGGGAAGCGGGTTACGGACTTGCCGGTGGCACGAGCGTCGGGCGGAGCCCGACATGGGAAACAGGGCTGAGCGAAGCGACGGCGATTGGGAGCGGTGGGGCGGTGGGGCGCGGGATATCGGCTGAGGTGGCAGGGGTGGGGGGCAGGAGGACTATGGAATATCTCCTGGGGCGGTTGGATGTCTTGGGGATACCTGACGGAGGGTGGCAGGTATGGGGGGCAGGGTCTGAGGCATGACGACGACTGCGAAACTGATCGCCTTCACCATTGACTGTGCGGAGCCGAGGCGGCTCGCCGAGTTCTATGCCGAGATCCTCGGGTTCGAGGTGCAGTACGCCGAGGACGAGTACGCCGGTATCGGTGACGGTACGACCTCGATCTACTTCCAGCGGGTGCCCGAGCGTACCCCCGCCGCCTGGCCCGGCCCCGGCAAGCAGTTCCACATCGATGTGCGGGTGCCCGATGTGGCCAAGGCCGTGGAGGAGTACGTCGCCCTCGGGGCCAGCAAGCCGGACTTCCAGCCCAGTACGGACTGGGTCGTGCTGGCCGACCCCGAAGGCCATCTGTTCGATGTCTGTCCCGAGCGGAACGCCTGAATTTCGACGCCGTTGGGCCGCACGTAAGACGGAAGTGGGAATGAGCGCGTTCAAGAGTCCCTAAGCTTGGGGAATGCTCTTGCGACGCCATGCCTTTCCCATGCCCGCGCCCGCCGCACCCGCGGGCGGGAGCCGATGACGTGGGCAGGCGTGTCGATCGCACTGGTCGGGGCGCTCGGATACGCGCTGGGCGCGGCGCTGCAGCAGTTCGAGGCGGTGCGTGACGGCGCGACGCTGAAGCTGGCCAAGAGCGTCCGCTGGTGGGTCGGCGGAGCGATCGGCTTCACCGGCGCGTGCCTGCACGCGGTGGCCCTTTCGCTGGCGCCGCTGGTCGCGATTCAGCCGGTCAGTGTGGCGACGCTGGTCTTCGCGGTGCCGCTGGCCGCCATGATGTACGGCAGGCGGCCGCACCGGGCCGAGATCCTCGGTTCCATCGCGGTCGCGGGCGGGCTGCTCGGCCTGATGCTGCTGGTCCCGCACGAGGCGTCGCGGCCGGTGCTGAGCGACCGTGGCGCGTTCGGGTTCCTGGCCTGTGTGGGCGTGATCGTGCTGGTCTGCCTGCTGGCGGCGCGCCGGGCCGCCGGGCCGGCGAAGGCGCTGCTGCACGCGGTGGGGGCGGGCGCGGTGACGGCCAGCGTGTCCACCTTCGTGCGGGTCGTGGGCGGGGGCCTGGAAGGCGACCTGGCCAACCTGCTGACGTGGTACTCGGTGGCCATCCCGGTGCTGCTCTGCTGCGCCGTGGTGTTGTTGCAGAAGTCCTACGCGGTGGGCTATTTCGGGGTCGCCTACGCCGGGGTTCAGGTGGTGGACCCGATCACGTCGGTGCTGGCGGGGGCGGTGCTGCTCGGTGAGCCGCTGCCGACCGAGGCGGGCACCGCCGTACCCGCCCTGATCGCCGCCGCGGTGCTGGTGGCGGGCACGGTCACGCTCAGCCGTCTGTCGCCGGACCACCACCATCAGGTGCCCGCGGCGCCCGCTCCGGCTCCGGTGGGGTAGGCGGGCGCCAGCCCAGTACGTCGTCGAGCCGACGCAGCATGAACGACCGGGTGAACCGGTCGCCCAGCAGCATCGAGGTGTCGCGCAGCGCCACGGCGAGCGGGTTGCGCAGCCGGGTCAGCCGCCCGATCGCCCGGGAGCGGGCCACGATCCTGGTGGTCCTGGGCCGCCGGGCCGCGGTGTAGGCGGCCAGGCCGCCGGGCCGGTCGGCCAGCCCGGCCAGGACGACCGCGTCCTCCATGGCCTGGCAGCCGCCCTGGCCGAGGTTGGGCGTCATGGCGTGCGCCGCGTCGCCGAGCAGCGCCACCTTGCCGCGGTGGAAGGCGGGCAGCGGCTCGTCCAGCGAGTAGAGGTCGTGGCGCAGGATCGCGGCGGGCTCGACGTTGCGCAGGATCTGCGGGATCGGGTCGTGCCAGCCGCCGAACAACCGGATCAGCTCGGCCTTCTCGCCGCCCGCCGAGCCGTCCGCCGAGCCGTCCGCCGCCGAGCCGCCCGCGGGCACGGTGTCGCTGGCGTAGCAGTACACCAGGTCGCCGGCCAGCGGCGTCACCCCGAACGCGAGCCCCGCCCCCCATGACTCGGTGGCCCCGAAGTCCATCTCGGGACGCCGGGTGACCAGCCGCCAAGCCGTCACGCCCGCGTAGACTGGGCCGGGGTGGGCGGGAAAGAGCGTCCGCCTGGCGAGGGAGTGGATGCCGTCGGCGGCGACGACCAGGTCGGCCGACAGTTCGCCCGTGTCGGTGGTGACCGTGCCGGTGTCGGCGTCGATGCCGATGACGGCCGTACCGAGCCGGAGCGCGCCCTCGGGCAGCAGATCGACCAGGATGCCGACCAGCGTGGCCCGCAGCAGGACCACGATCGAGGCCCCGTAGCGTTCCCTGGCCTGGGCCTCGCTGGTGCGGGTGAGCCATTTGCCGTCACGCCGGCGGATGCCCGCGTCGCCCTGGATGGAGGCCAGCCGCCGTACAGCCGCGCCCGCCCCGATGGAGTCGAGCGCGTAGAGCGCGTTTGCCGACACCGCGATCCCCGCGCCCACCGGCTCCAGCACGGGAGCCTGTTCCAGCACCGTCACCGACCAGCCCCGCCGGGTCAGCGCGACCGCAGCGGTCAGCCCGCCGATCCCACCACCGATCACTATCGCACGCATCGCGCCTCCTCAACTACACCTGTAGTACAGATTACTACACATGTAGTATGGGGCCGTGACCGACTCCAGGGACGTGGCCGACTCCAGCGACGTGGCCGACTCCAGGGACGCGGCCGACTCCAGGGACATGACCGGCCCCAGCAGCCCGCGTGCCACGCGCGTCGCCGACACGGCCATCGCGCTCCTGGTCGAGCGCGGCATGCGCGGCCTCACCCACCGGGCGGTCGACGAGGCCGCGAGCCTCCCGCCCGGATCGACCTCCAACCTGGCCCGCACCCGCGCCGCCCTGCTGGAGCTGACCCTGGAACGCCTGACCATGCTCGAGGCCGCCGTCTATGTGAGGGAGCTGAGCGAGCCGCCCGCCGATCCGCGCGGGCTCGCCGACATGGTGGCGCGCATCGTGTACGCGCAGCTCGGCGAGGGCCGCGAGCGCACCCTGGCCCGCTACGAGCTCGCCCTGGAGGCCACCCGCAGGCCCGAGCTGCGGGTCATCTACGACCGGATCGGCGGGCGGCTGCGGGAGACCGCGGCCGGTCTGCTCGCCGCCGTCGGCGCGGCCGATCCGGTACGCCAGGGCGCCCGGCTCGTGGCGTTCACGGACGGCCTGCTCTTCGACGCCGTGGCCGGGGCCGGAGGCAAGTACACCGTGGAGGAGCTGCGGGCGGCGCTGCACGAACTGCTGTCCGGGATGCTCGGCGAGCGCCTGGAAGAAGACGGCGGCCGGAGGGGGCCCTGACCCTGGCGCGGCCGGTCGATTACCATCACCCCTAGGATTCCGGGACTTCCACAGGGGAATCCAACCTTTTGGCGAGGGTCTTCGATGTGGCAGATCGCTCGTCCATGCCCAAATGCAGGTGGTTTCGACGATTCACTGAGTCGGGAAGCGGCGAGGGACATGCCAGGCGGATCCATCTACGTGCCACAGGACGACAAGTTCACCGGCGCGTCACCGCAGCAGATGTACGAGAAGTTCTGGGTCGAGGGGATCGGCGAGCGCAGGAGGATGCGCGCGGTCAAGGCCGCCGTCGGCCTGGCCGCCGGGCTCGCGCTCGCGGCCCGCTTCTCGATCCCGCAGCCCGTCCTGTTCGGCATCGCGGTCGCGGTGATCGTCGCGGTGGCCGACGCGGTGGTGGCGTGGTACGCGCACGAGCGCACCGCCGTCTGGCGCGGCAAACGCAAGGGCGAGGTGCTCACCGGGCGCATCCTGCGCCGCCGCCTCACCAAGGAGGGCTACAAGGTGCTGAACGGCCGCGCCGTGCGCGGTGAGGCGTCCATCGACCACCTGCTGATCGGCCCCGGCGGCGTGTGGATCGTGGACAACGAGGCGTTCGGCCCCGAGACCGAGCTGGCCCAGTACGGCGGGCGGCTGTTCTTCGGCGAGAAGTACGGCACCAAGATGGCCGACGGGCTGAACCAGGCGGCCGAGCGGCTGGCCACCGTGCTCACCGAGAAGTCCGGTATCCCGGTCACCATCGAGGCGCTGCTGGCCGTCTACGGCGGCAGCATGCCGCGCGGTGGCATCGTCTCGGCCGAGCGGCTGACGCTGCTGCGGCCCCGGCGCATCCCGCGGTTCATCCGCTCGCGGGCGACCGGCGCGCTGTCCGACGAGCAGGTGGAGACCCTGGCCAGGACGGCGGCCAGGGAGCTGCACAGGATCACCTGATCCGCGCCCCGGCGCTCATGTGACGCCCGGTGGCCTGCCGGACAGCGCCAGCGCCGCCGGCCGTGCCTGCCGCGGCGGGGCCACCCTGCCGGGCGTCACCACCACGACCGGGCACGCCGAGCGCGGTACGCAGGCGGCCAGCACCGCCCCCATCGGGGCGGGGGAGTCCGGGTCGTAGGGCCGGCTGCCGAGGACGAGCAGATCGGCCGTCTCGGCGTGCCGCAGCAGCACCTGTACGGCGGGCCCCTGGTCGATGACCGGGGCCGGTGGCAGCAGCGGCCGGGGGGTCAGTTCGGCGACCGCCCGGACGATCTCCCGCCGTACGGCGGCGAGTTCGTCGTCGCGACATCGCCA
The DNA here is from genome assembly GCF_003315795.1 of Spongiactinospora rosea. Classification (GTDB taxonomy): domain Bacteria; phylum Actinomycetota; class Actinomycetes; order Streptosporangiales; family Streptosporangiaceae; genus Spongiactinospora; species Spongiactinospora rosea. Next base: position 262,393 of record NZ_QMEY01000011.1, on the reverse strand, counting down.
GGTGCCCATCGGCGCGTAGGACGCCCGGGACTCCCCGGACCACTGCCATGCGTGTACGGGGGAGACCACGGCCTCGCGGAGTGCCGCCTCGCCGAGCGCCCAGAGCAGGGCCGCGATCGAGGCCGACGAGCGGCTGAAGCCCACGACGATGCGCGGCTGGGATGTCTTCTGGCTCACTGTTCGAGCATTAGCGGACGCGGGTGAGGAGTGGTCAAAGCGCCGGGAAACCAGGTGCTAAATCCCTGAATGATCAGGTCTGGGGGCAGAACCGCCTGTTCAGTGGTGAAGGTAGATCTTCTGACTGAATCGTGGTGATTTGTTTGCTTTGCCCCAGGATGGCCACTAGAGTCCAGTTTTGTTATCAACCTAATGGTGCTCTTCAGGGCTGAGGAGCACGGACGAACGCCGAGTCCCGAAGCGGCCGCAAGGCCCTCCGGGAGCCGGGGACCCAATCAGCGGGGCCGCACGGCCCTTGGGGTGAATCCGCCCACGCGGCGGTAGGGCATCTCCACGTCCGAACCCGACAGCTAACCCGGTAGGCGAGATGGAGAGGAGAAGACGTGGGTCACCCCCACCCCGACACGCCTTCTATGAGGTTGGCTTCCCCGAGGTCCACGAGACCGCTTTCGGTTCAGACGCCCGCACGCACGGGTGTTCCCCCGCTGGGGGCCACCGGCTGAGCCGGACGAGGCCGAACATCGGTTCGAGCACCTGGCGTCTCGGTTCGATGATCCGGCCGGCAAGAATTCGCTGACGATCGACGCCACCTATGCCGTGGCGGACTTTGCCGAACGCGCGTCCCGCGTGGCGATCTGCCCGCGCGACTCTTTCCCCTTACCTCTTCCTGGACGCGCGTGGCCGCGCCGTTGCCGAGTGAGCAACGCGGCCTCCCCCTTGTCGTCTCACGAAAGAGCCCCATTTCTTGATGAACGTTTCCTTTGGCCTGCGCCCGAACCGCATTCTGGCCTCCACCCTCCTAGGATTCGTACTCACCGCCGGCGCCGCCATCGGCGCGGGCGCCCCCGCCGCCCACGCGACCGAGACCCCCGACCAGATCCTGCTGCAGGGCTCCACCAAGGCGTCCTACTTCTGGGACGACGCCTCCGGCCGCGCCGGGGACACCGGGCTGCCGGCCATCGGCAAGCCCATGGAGAAGGGCATGTTCGCCAGCCCGAGCTGGCCCCTCGGCACCGAGGGATACGTCACCTTCGGCGGTAAGAAGGCCGAGTTCTTCATCGGCGACCGCGGCCCCGGCGTGCCCTCCAACAGGGGCATCATGCTCGACATCGACGCCAAGACCTTCGCCGACCTCACCGGCGGCACGTTCAACCCGAACACGCTGATGGTCGTCGGCAACGGCGGGCGCGGCCACATCAACGTCGAGTACACGATCACCAAGTGGGGCAAGGGCCCCGGCAAGAAGAACTACCCGGTCGCCTTCTCCACGGGCGCGTGGAGCAAGCGCGACCCCAACCCGGCCGAGCCGCCCAAGCAGGAGGAGACCCGCGAGCTGAACGTGGTCCCGCCGAAGCCCGCGCGCAAGCCCGAGGGCCCGGCCGTGACCGGCTCGCCCCTCTCGGTGGCCGGCGCCGCGCCGTACCACCGGCTCCCGGCCGCGGACGCCGCCCAGGCGAACCGGGACGCGAGCGTCCAGCCCGCGGCGGCCGAGTCCGGGCGGACCGTGGCCGGCGCGGACACCGTGGCCCCGGCCCCGGCCAACCTGGCCCTGCTGGCCGGACTCGGCGCCGCGGGCGCCGGTCTGGTCGCCGGTCGCAACCGCGTCCGCAGGCTGCTGTCCGACGACTCCGCTTGATCCACCCGCCTGATCCACCCGTCCGATTCACGGCCTGATCCCCTGGCCGGAGCCGAAAGTCCCCCTGGTGGTCGTCGCCCCTGCGCGGCCGCTACGGTGGTCGCCGAATTCACCCGCGGTGACCGTGCGGTCACGTCGCCCCTCCCTTCGACGACGTGACCGGGTAAGGGCGGGCGTCCTCGTACCCCCTCTGAGGACGCCCGCCCTTGCCATGCCCGCGAACCGAATGGGATTCTGCTCTGCATGAGCCAGTGCGCCTCAGCCAATGGCATCGAGATCGCCTACGAGAGCTTCGGATCTCCGCGCGGCCGGCCGCTGCTGCTGATCATGGGCCTGGCCACCCAGATGATCTTCTGGGACGACGACCTCTGCGCGATGCTCGCCGAGTGCGGCCATCACGTCGTCCGCTTCGACAACCGCGATGTGGGACTCTCCACTCATCTGACCGGAGCCGGGGCGCCCGATCTGGGCGCTGTGCTGGCGGGCAGGGCGTCCGCGCCGTACCTGATCGAGGACATGGCCGCCGACGCCGCCGGGCTGATGGACGCGCTCGGCTGGCGAAGCTGCCACGTGGTCGGCGCGTCGATGGGCGGCATGATCGCCCAGGCGCTGGCCATCGGCCATCCCTCCCGGGTGCGCAGCCTCACCTCGATCATGTCCACCCCGGCGGCCGGTGTCGGCCCGCCGACCGACGCGGCCATCGGCGCGCTGCTGGCCCCGCCCGCGACCGACCGCGACGACGCCGTGGTGCGCGCCCTTGAGGTGTGGAGCGTGATCGGTTCGCCCGGTTACCCCCTCGACCGGGAGCGCATCCGCCGCCTGGCCGGGATCGCGTACGACCGTTCGGGCGATCCGGCGGGCTCGACCCGGCAGTTCGCGGCGATCCTCGCCTCGCCGGACCGCAGGCCGGGGCTCGCCCGCCTGTCGGTGCCCACGCTGGTCGTCCACGGCCGCGACGACCAGCTCATTCAGTTGCCGGGCGGCCTGGCCACCGCCGAGGCGATCCCGGGCGCGCGGCTGCGCGTATTCCCCGGGATGGGCCACGACCTGCCCTACCCGCTGTGGGAGACGATCGTCTCGGCGATCACCCGGCTGACCGAGGCGGCGGAGACCGAACGCGCGGCCTGACCCCGGCAGCCCGCCGCGCTCACGGGGCCTCCTGGATGACCGCCTTCTCGTCGGGCTTGAACACCAGCACGTCGCGCACGTAGGAATCCACCGCCGCGGGCAGGCCGACGTCGTGCCCGGCCCCCTCCGAGCGGAACCACCGGTGGTCCAGCACCTCGTGGAACAGCTGGGCGGGCTCCAGCTTGCCGCGCAGCTCGCGCGGGATCGCCTCGATCGTGGGCTGGAACACCTCGGCCAGCCAGCGGTGCGCGACGATCGCCTCCTCCTCGTGCCGCAGGCCGCTTTGCACCCGGAAGGCGTCGAGGTCGTTGAGCAGCCGCCTGGCCTGGTTCTCCTCGACGTCCAGGCCGGTCAGCCGGATCAGCCGGCGCTGGTGGTGCCCGGCGTCCACGACCTTGGGCCGTACGATCAGCCGCCCGGTGCCGGACTTGCGGCGCACCATCATCTCGGCCACGTCGAAGCCGAGCGAGTTCAGCCGCCGGATGCGGTGCTCCACCCGGTGCCAGTCGACCTCCTCGATGATCTCGTCCTGGGTCAGCTCGTCCCACAGGCGCGTGTAGCGGTCGCAGATCTGTCCGGCGGTCTCCTCCGGGTCGATCGAGCCGTGCAGCAGCCCGCCGGCCTCAAGGTCCAGCAGCTCGCCGAAGATGTTGGTGTGCGCGATGTCGATGTCGTGCGCGCGCTGCCCGTCGCTGAGCATCGGGTGCAGCTCGCCGGTCTCGGCGTCCACCAGGTACGCGGCGAAGGCCCCGGCGTCCCTGCGGAACAGCGTGTTCGACAGCGAGCAGTCGCCCCAGAAGAAGCCCGTGAGGTGCAGCCGCACCAGCAGGACGGCCAGCGCGTCCAGCAGCCGGATCAGGGTCTCCGGGCGCAGCGTGCCCGACATGACCGCCCGGTAGGGCAGGGAGAACTGCAGGTGCCTGGTGACCAGCGCGGAGTCCAGCGGCTCGCCGTCGTGGCCGGTGCGGCCGGTGACCACGGCGACGGGTTCCACCGAGGGCGTGTCCAGCCGGTTGAGGTCCCACAACAGGCGGTACTCGGCCTTGGCGTACCGCTCGCTGATCTCCTTGATCGCGTACACGTTGCCGGACAGCCGGACGAACCGTACGACGTGCCGGGAGATGCCGCGCGGCAGCGTGACCAGGTGGTGCTCGGGCCACTGCGCGAGGGGGAGGTCCCACGGCAGGCGGATGAGGTCGGGATCGCTCGGCGCGCCCGTCATCTGCAGGGGCAACCCATCGCTCCTTGGGGGAGATGTCCAGTTCTTTCCTCGGAGGAGGGTAGTCCCCCGTATGTCACGATCATCCGACGGTACGGCGGCGCTGTCGCGAAGGACAAGCAACACTCACCCCCAGTTGTCATGGTTGGCACCTTGCCGGGTGTTCTTATCGCTGGTCACCGGTTATGGCTACGTTCGGTTAGCGAAAATCGCTGTTCGTAATCGAACGGAAAGGAGCGTCCCGATGCCCGGGTACGAGCCCTGCGCCACGATGCCGGTCCACCACCGGATGCTGGCGAGCAGGCCCGGCTATGCCGTCGCGCTGGCCGCGATCGAGAACGACACGCTCGCCAGGAAGACCGGCCGCGCGCCCGCGCGGCGGGAGGTGGTGACGATCCCCGTCGTCGTCCACGTCGTGTACCGCACGGACGAGCAGAACATCGGCCAGGAGCAGATCGACAGCCAGATCGAGATCCTCAACCAGGACTTCCGTAAGACCAACGCGGACGCCGGCAAGGTCCCCGCCGTCTGGAAGGGCCTCGTGGCCGACGCCCAGATCGAGTTCAAGCCCGCGGACAAGGACCCGCAGGGCAAGGCGACCACCGGGGTCGTCCGCAAGAAGACCACCCGCGACTCCTTCGGCGCGGACGACATGGTCAAGTCCGCCGCCCAAGGCGGCGCGGACGCCTGGCCCGCCGACCGCTACCTCAACGTGTGGGTGTGCGAGCTGGCCGGGTTCCTCGGCTACGCGCAGTTCCCCGGCGGGCCGCCCGAGACCGACGGGGTGGTGATCCTGCACAGCGCGTTCGGGTCCACCGGCACCGCGGCGGCGCCGTACGACCTGGGCCGCACCGCGACCCACGAGATCGGCCACTGGCTCAACCTGCGCCACATCTGGGGCGACGACGAGACCGGCTGTTCGGGCACCGACTACGTGGACGACACCCCCAACCAGGGCGGGCACAACCGCGGCCTGCCCGCCTTCCCCAAGGTGAGCTGCGACAACGGCCCCGACGGCGACATGTTCATGAACTACATGGACTACACCGAGGACGCCGGGTGCTACATGTTCACCAAGGGGCAGGTCGCGCGGATGGACGCCTGCCTGGCGGGCCCGCGGGCCTCCTTCGTGGACACCGCGGCACACGAGAAGGCCCGGACCGGCGTCCGGGCCAAGGTCACGAAGAAGGTGTGAGGGGGCGGTTCACAGTACGCGGCCGGCGTGCGGCAGGGACTTGATCAGGTAGGCGAGCCCCCAGCAGACGGGCAGGGCGATCACCGCCACCAGGGCGAACTTCACGATCGCGGCGGCGTGCAGCCCCGCGACGGCGGTGCTGATCGCGACGAGCACCACCGGGTGGATGATGTAGACGGTGAAGGCGTGGCCGGACAGGAAACCGGCCGCCCGTCCCTGCCCGGCGTACCGGTCGCGGAAGAGCGTGAGCAACCCGACGATGACGCCGACCGCGAAGACCGCCTCCCAGACCGACTGGGCCAGCGTCTGCGCCAGGCCGCCCTGCGGCGCGAGCGCGACGACCGGGAGCAGCAGCAGAGTGGACACCCCGGCCGCGGCGAACCCCGCCCGCCGGGCCCGCGCCGGCAGCGCCTGCGCCCAGCCCCGCCGGTGCGCCATCACCCCGACCGCGAACAGCGCCGCGTACTGCGGCAGGTGGGACGGGGTGGGCAGGCCGATCACCGGGATGTAGAGGCCGACCGGCACGACCAGCCGCCACAGGAAGGTCACCGCCGCAAGCCCCGCCGTGAACCACACGACCGCCCGCAGCGGCGGCGGGGCGGGCGTGGCGGCCGGAGCCGGAGGGCCGGAGGCGCGCCGCCGGTAGAGGGCGTACACCGCGGCGAACAACAGCAGCACCTCGACGAACCACATCGGCCCCGGATCCCAGGTGACCAGGTAGAACATCCAGTACGGCAGGTCGGTCCGCCCCGCCGCGGCGGCGACCGCGTCATAGGACCCGAAGACGGCCAGCGGGCGCAGCACCAGCAGGTACACCAGCAGCGGGATGCCGAGCCGGATCAGCCGGTCGCGCAGGAAGCCCCTGCCGCCCTTGCGGTCGTGGGCGCCGGGGGTGAACATCCCGGCGATCAGGAAGAAGAACCCCATGAAGAACGCCTGGTTGACGGCCACGAAGATGTCGAGCGCCACGCCGGAGGCGTCTCGCGCCGGCTCGAAGTGGTACCAGGCGGGGATGTTGCCGTAGGTCACCGCGACGTGGTGCAGTACGACGAGCACGGTCAGCGCGGTGCGCAGGTTGTCGATGTAGTGGAGCCGGGTTTTGAAAAGCGGGCGCACGGTCATGCCGGCGACTCCTTACGGGTGGCCCGGACGAAGATGTCGGCCAGCTCGGCGGCGTGCGCGTCGAGGTCGTGGCCGGGGTGGGTGGCCCAGTAGGCGAACATGTCGATCACCGCGGCGTTGTGCGTGACGGCCATCACCCGGCGGTCGAACTCGCGGAACTCACCCGTGTGGTGGCCCATCTCGTAGATCCCCTCCAGCAGCCGCAGGATCTCCTCGGCGGCCTCGATGCCGTAACGGAGGGAACCGTCGGGGGCGCGCATGTTGCTGGAGATCTCGTGCAGCGCCATGATCTCCGCGGGCCGCTCCCGCATGTGCCCGGCCACCGCGAGGATCTGCCCGCGCAGCACGGCGGTGGCCGACGCCTCGTCCTTGACGGAGTCCACCACGAACTCCACCACCTCCTTCAGGATGCGCCGCACCACTTCCTCCATCAGCTCGCTTTTGGAGGTGAAGTGGTAGGAGATGACCCCTTTGCTGATCCCCGCGTGTTCGGCGATCAGTGACAGCGACGCGCCCCCGTATCCGGCCTCGGCGATGACCTTGATCGCCGAGGCGACGATCTGGGCCCGCCGGGCCTGCTCGATGAACGACTGCTTGTCGCCCCCGGCCGCTCTCGCGCTCATCTGACCCCTCGTACTGATTTCTGGCCGCTCGGCCAGAATCTAGCACGCACGGCCAGACACTGCGCAGGAAATCGGGATGGCGGCGGGGAGGTCACGGGTCGGTTGAGACGCTAGGGGCGGTCTTGACGCTGGGCTCGGGGGATACGTACCGTCCCATAAACGGTTAGGAAACTTTCCTATTCCTCCATCCCCCCAACACGGGAGCACGGATGTCCTCTTCCGCTGACTTCAACCGGCGCCAGGTGCTGCGCCGTATCGGACTCACCGCGTTCGTCGCCGGCCCCGGTGCCGGACTGCTCGCCGGCTGCGCCACCGCCGGAAGCGGCTCCGGTGCCTCGTCGGCACCCTCCCCGGTGGCCTCCGGGGGAGCCGGCACGGCGGCCAACCCCTTCTCGGTGAAGGCCGACGCGCCCCTGGAAGTGGTGATCTTCAGCGGTGGCTACACCGACGCCTACGCGACCAAGATCCACGAGCCGCTGTACAAGAAGACGTACGCGCAGGCCGCCATCAAGCACACCGCCACCCAGCGGATCGGCACCCAGCTCCGGCCCAGGTTCGTCAGCGGCGACGCCCCCGACGTGGTCAACAACTCCGGCTCCGACCCCCTGGACCTGGCCGCCCTCCAGGCCGAAGGCCACCTGGCCGACCTCACCGCGCTGTTCGAGGCCCCGTCGATCGACGACCCCGGCAAGAAGGTCAAGGACACCATCACTCCGGCCGTGCTGACCAACGCCCTGGTCGCGGGCAAGCCGCACGTGCTCAACTACACCGTGTCGCACCGTGGGCTCTGGTACAACGCCAAGCTGTTCGCCGAGAAGGGCTGGGAGGTGCCCACCAACTGGGACGCCTTCCTGGCGCTGTGCGAGCAGATCAAGGGGGCCGGGATCACCCCGTTCGCCTACCCGGGCCAGGTCGGGCCGTTCTACCAGACCTGGAACATCCTCTACACCGCCGCCAAGATCGGCGGCAACCAGGTGATCATCGACATAGACAACCTGGTCGACGGTGCCTGGACCAAGGACCCCGTGATCAAGGCCGTGCAGGTCTGGGCGGACCTGCAGAAGCAGTTCGGCGACAAGGCGTACTTCGGCCTGGACCACACCCAGACCCAGCTCAAGCAGCTCCAGAACAAGGTCGCCTTCTACCCCACCGGCTCCTGGGTGGAGAACGAGATGGCCAAGGAGATCCCGGACGACTTCGAGTACGCCGTCATGGCGCTGCCCGACATCACCCGCGGCGACGTCATGCCGACCGGGGCCTTCTTCGTCGGCGTGGGTGAGAACTTCTTCGTCTCGGCCAAGGGCAAGAACCCGCTGGGCGGCATGGAGTACCTGCGCGTGATGCTCTCCCAGGAGGGTGCGCGCGGCTTCACCCAGGAGACCAAGAACCTCACCGTGGTAAACGGCGCCGCCGACGGCGTGGACCTCCCGCCCGGCCTGAAGAGCGCCGCGGCCGTGCAGGGCGCCGCGGGCCAGAACGTCATCACCGACGCCCGCTACGAGGGCTGGTACAAGAAGCTGTACGACTACTCCCAGGCGCAGACCAACTCGGTGATGGCCGGGCGGATCACCGCGCAGCAGTTCGCCGAGAACATGCAGAAAGAGGCGGACAAGACCAAGAAGGACAAGAGGATCACCAAGCAGACGCGGACCAGCTAGGGATGTCGCGGCTACGTGCCCACCTGTTCGTCGCCGGGTTCCTCATCGCGCCGGTGGCCCTCTACCTCGTCTTCGTGATCAGCCCGTACATCCAGGCGTTCCAGATCGCGCTGACCGACTGGCGAGGGGTGGCGGCGAGCCCGAACTACGTGGGCTTCGAGAACTTCCTGACGATGTTCGGCGACGAGGTCTTCTGGGCCGCGCTGCGGCACCACGGGGTCCTGCTGGTCGCGCTGCCGGTGCTCACCATCGGCATCTCCCTCCTGTTCGCCTTCCTGCTCAACCTGGGCGGCGGGCAGCGCGGGGGCACGATGACGGGGGTCTGGGGGTCGAAGTTCTACCGGGTGGTGTTCTTCTTCCCTCAGGTCCTGGCCGTCGCCGTGGTCGGGGTGCTGTTCCAGGCGGTGTATCGCCCGGACGACAGCGGCGTGATCAACGGGGTGCTGATCCGGCTCGGCGTCGAGCCGGTCGGCTGGCTGACCGAGCCCAGCATCGCGTTCTGGGCGATCATCGCGGTGATGGTGTGGCAGGCGGTCGGCTTCTATGTCGTCCTGTTCTCTGCCGGGATGGCGGCGATCCCCCGGGACGTCTTCGAGGCCGCGGCGCTGGACGGGGCCGGGCGGTTCCGGCTCTTCTTCAGCATCACGCTGCCGCTGCTGTGGGACACCCTCCAGGTGGGCTGGGTGTACCTGGGCATCGCGGCGTTCGACGGCTTCGCGCTCGTTCAGGTCCTCTCGGTGGACCGCGGCGGCCCGGACAACTCCACGACCGTGCTGCCCCTGGAGATCTGGAAGACCGCCTTCAGCTACTCCGACTTCGGCTACGCCTCGGCCATGGGAGTGGCGCTGTTCTTCCTGACCATCACCTTCGCCGCGCTGACCCTGCGGGTGTCCAAGCGCGAGCGGATCGAGTTGTGAGAAGGGGCCCATGGCTACTCGCACGACGGCCGAGCCGGGGGCGGCGGCGGAACAGGTGACCCGCAAGAAGGCGCGTCCCCGGCGCAACGAACTGGGGGTCTTCGGGGGACTCGCCCACATCGCCCTGTTCGTGTGGGCGCTGCTGGTGGTCATCCCGCTGGTGTGGACGTTCCTGTCCTCCTTCAAGAACAACACCGAGCTGTTCGGTGACGCCTGGTCGCTGCCGGCCGAGCTGCGCTGGGAGAACTGGGGCCGTGCCTGGGACCGCGCGCAGGTGGGGCGGTACCTGCTGAACAGCGTGATCGTGGTGGCCCTCGGCACGGGGGGCACGATGCTGCTCGGCTCGATGGCCGCCTATGTGCTCGCCCGGTACCGCTTCCCCGGAAACCGGGCGGTCTACTATCTGTTCGTCTCCGGCATGGCCTTCCCGGTCTTCCTGGCGCTGATCCCGCTGTTCTTCGTGGTGAAGCAGTTCGGGCTGCTGAACACCCATCTTGGGCTGATCCTGGTCTACATCGCGTACTCGCTGCCGTTCACCGTGTTCTTCCTCACGGCGTTCTTCCGGACGCTGCCCACGTCGGTGGCCGAGGCGGCGATGATGGACGGCTGTTCGCACACGCGTACGTTCTTCCAGGTCATGCTGCCGATGGCGAAACCCGGCCTGATCAGCATCGGCATCTTCAACATCCTCGGGCAGTGGAACCAGTACCTGCTGCCGCTGGCGCTGCTGCCGGGGGATCGCGAGAAGTGGGTCATCACGCAGGGCATCGCGGACATCTCGACGATCGCGGGGTACGAGTCCGACTGGCCGGGGCTGTTCGCCGCGCTCAGCATGGCGATCATTCCGGTGCTGCTGGTCTACATCATCTTCCAGCGGCAGATCCAGTCCGGCCTGACCGCCGGGGCGCTCAAATAGCGGCGGCCCGCGGACCCGGGCGTCGACGGCGGCGTCCGGCCGTGATGTCCTGGAGGCATGCTGGCTGAATCCGAGATCGTCAAGAGGCTGGGCGTACTGCCGGAGTGGCGGCGCGAGGGCGGGGAGATCCGGCGCGAGGTCACCGCGCGCGACTTCCCCACGGCCATCCGGATCGTGGACGCGGTGGCCGTACGCGCAGAAGAACTCGACCACCACCCCGACATCGACATCCGGTGGCGGACGGTGACCTTCTCGCTGACCACGCACTCGGCGGGCGGGCTCACGGAGTCCGACTTCGGGCTGGCCGCCGACATCGACAGGATTGTGGAGAATATAGAAAGTCACGCTTAGTGCTTGAATGATTACGCTTTAGAGTGGGCGGTGGACCTTGGTTCCATCCGTACACAGGGGGAGATCCCGCGATGCGCCGCCCACTCGACCGCCGTCGTCATGTCCATATCCTCATGCTCGCCGTCCTCGGCGCCGGCTACGCCGCGACCGCGGCGTGCTCGGCCGGGCAGCAGACCCCGCAGGCCCAGGGCCCCGCGGCCGCCCCGGCATCACCGACGGAGACCGGTTCGCCGTCGCCGACCGGGGCGCAGTCCATCCGCCTGAAGGGCGAAGGCACCTTCGTGCCGTTCGCGGAGGGCGAGACCGCGGTCGTCTACGACGAGAAGCTGGTGCCCTCCGGCGCCAAGGGGGAGATCACGGTCGCGTCCAAGGGGGAGGGCACGATGGCGGAGCTGAGCGTGGACGGCCTGCTGCCCGACCGGCAGTACGGCGCGCACCTGCACGTCAACCCCTGCGGCGAGAACCCGGACGACTCCGGCCCGCACTTCAGGGGCCAGGAGGCCACCGGCTCCCCGACGGCGACCGCGGAGGAGAGCCCCACCGGCAGCCCCACGGGCGGCCCCGAGGAGAGCCCGACGGGCAGCCCCACCGGCAGCCCGACCGGCCCGCAGGGTTACGCCGCGAGCAGCCCCACCAACGGCCCGACGGAGAGCCCCACGGACACCATGGCGCCCAGCCCGAACGGCACCGCCACCGCCCAGAACCCGGCCAACCCGGTCAATGAGGTCTGGCTGGACCTCAAGACCAACGGCCAGGGCGACGCCGAGGCCGAGTCCAAGCAGCCGTGGAGCCTGTCCGAGAGCCGCCTGCCCGGCTCCCTGGTCATCCACGCCAAGCCCACCATCGTCACCGGGCCCCAGGCCGGCGAGGCCGGCGAGCGCGTGGCCTGCCTGACCCTCACCCGCGCCCCGAACAACAACGACTGATGGCCGGGCTCAGAGGGCCCGGAGGAAGCGGGCGGCGATGGGGAGGGCGGAGGCGCGGGGCGGGCCGCCGTTCTTGACCAGCACGGCGAAGGCCACGTCGCCGCGGTAGCCGGCGAACCACGCGTCGGTCCGGGTGCCGCCCATGTGGCCGGCCGAGCCCTTGGCCAGGCGGCGCTGCGCGGCCTCGGCGCGCAGCATCGCGCGCAGGCCGGACAGCACGTCGCGGGGCACGGGCACGTCCTTGGGCCGGACCTTGTCCAGGGCCCGGGCGGTACGCGCGGCGGTGAGCCGGGGCGGGTGCCAGGTGCCGTTCCGCACCGCCGCCGCGACCAGTGCCATGCACAGCGGCGTGGCGCGTACCGCGCCGTGCCCGATCGCGTCGTACGGCAGCCCGCGCACCCCACCCGCCGCCCCGCCAGGTGGCGTGCCGCAGGTGCCCCGCACCCCCGAACCGAGCCTGCGCCCGAACCCGAGCGCGGCGGCCTGGGCCGCCAGTTTGCCGCCGCCCAGCCGGTCCACGGCCTGCCGGGCGAACGCCGTGTCGCAGGACATCGCCAGCGCCTTGGCCAGTGAGACCGTGCCGTGCGCGGCCCTGCCGGGGTTGGCGATCCGGCGGGTCCCCCGCGGCGTGAAGTCGCGCGGGCAGGCGACCGTGCTCTGCGGCGTCATCCCCGCCGACAGCAGCGCGGCGGCCGTCACCACCTGGAACACCCCGCCCGGCCGGGACGCCTCCTCGAACGCGGCCCGCCGCGGGCGCTCGCCGCGCCCGCGCGCGGCGGGGTCCAGGCGGTCGGCGACGGCCAGGATCTCCCCGGTGCCCGGCCGTACCGCGACGATCGCGGCGGCCTCCCGCACGCCGTCCAGCGCCCGCGCCGCCGCGGCCTGCACCGGGCGCGACAGCGTGGTGCGGACCTTGCGCTTGGCCGTCGGCTGGTAGGTGACCAGCCGCCGGGCCCGGCCCGCGCGCTCGGCCTCGACCGCCCAGCCGGTGACCGGCGGGCCGAGCCTGCCGCCCAGGTCGGCGAGGTAGGACTCGGCGGCGTGGTCCTTCGGCATGGCCTCGCCGGACCGGGTCAGCAACTCGGCGGAGGGCACCTTGATCTCGGTGAGCCGCAGCGACCCGCCGTCCCGCAGCGCGGGATGAAGCACCTCCGGCCCCCAGAGCACCTGCCACCGCCGGTCGCGGACCGCCAGCCGCAGCGTCCCCGAGAACGGCCACGGCCCGAGGTCGCGGATCCGCCGGGTCCCCTCGAACGCGAGCCGCGCGGCCTCCTCCCCGTCCCGCGTCAGCGTTTTGGCCGTAACGGTGAGCGAGGCGACCCGGAAGCCGGCGTCGAAGCGCCGGTGCCGGGCGGCGAAGTCGGCGGGCGGGTCCGCCACCATGACGCGCATCGCGCCCAGGTCACCGGCCCGCCAGGCGGCCAGGTAGGCGCGGGCGATCTCCTCCGGCGTACCGCGGACCGGCATGAGCCGCGGGTACAGCACGAACACCCCGGCCCCGACGAGAACGGCGAGCACGACGGTCAGCAGTACGAGCAGCCTCTTCATCGGCATACGGTTTCTTCCGAGGGCCTTGTCCTCCAGCGGTATACCAGAACGAACACGGCAAAAAGGACCCAATCATGAAAGATCCGGCGTAATGGCCCGGCGCGTCCCCCGCGAGCCCGAGCCGGGTCGCTACGCGGTGTCCTACGGCGAGGTCGAACTGCTCCGCGACCTGGACCGGCCCACCGGCTGGATGCTGACCTGCGACGGGGTCCCGCAGTCCTACGTCGATCTGGAAGACCCGCTCTACCTCGACTTCGAGTACGTCAGGCTGATGGCCGACGTGATCGATCTGCTCCCGGAGGGACCGCTGGACGCCGTCCACGTCGGCGGCGGCGCGTGCACGATCCCCCGCTACGTCGCCGCCTCCCGGCCGGGCTCCCGGCAGATCGTCGCCGAGCGCGACGCCGCGCTGGTCCAGCTCGTCCGCGACCAGTTGCGGCTCAAGTCGGTGCCCCGGCTGAAGGTGCGGATCGAGGACGGGCGGGCCGCGATCGGCGGCATCTGGGACGACTCGGCCGACCTCGTGGTGCTCGACGCCTTCACCGGCGCGGTGATGCCGATCGAGCTGGCCACCGTGGAGTACCTCGGCGACATCGCCCGCGTGCTGCGCCACCGCGGGACGCTGCTGGTCAACATGGCCGACGGTAAGGGGCTAGCATTCGCCCGCAGGTTCGCCGCGACCGTGTGCGAGACGTTCCGCCATGTGGTGCTGCTGGCCGAGCCGGGGGTGATGCGCGGGCGCAGGTTCGGCAACCTGATCCTCGCCGCCTCGCGGGTCGAGCTGCCGGTGGCCGACCTCACCCGGCGCGCGGCGGGCGGCCTCACCCAGGCCCGCTGCGTGCACGGCGAGGACCTGACGCGCTTCGTGGCCGGGGCCGCGCCGATCAGGGACGGCCAGGCGGTGCTCGCCCCGGTGCCGCCGCCCGAGGTCTTCGGCTCCTAACGGCCGCTCCCGCCCCGCGTAAAACGCGGGCGGCGTGCCGCCCGATCGGGTATCGCCGTTTCGATGCTTTTTCCACCCGGTCGTTAAAAGCGGGTAGCGGCGTCGACTTTCGTGAGACCGCCGTGGTACCGGTCACTTTGTATTAAGGCGCCGGTCAAATCCTTTCCGGGTGGTGACCCGTATGGCTGTTCTTGTGGTGCTCTGGAAATGTGACCTGATTTCCGGATAAGGCCACATCGACCGGACGGCCCGCTGACCAGGGGCAGGAGACATCGTCTCGGTCCGTCGGCCGCCACCACCTCACCGCAAGGAGGGGAGAGCGAATGTCGGCACCGCCATTCGAACCACCGCCACTGAAGTTCCCGCCGATCCAGCGGACGCCGAATGTCAGTAAATGGCAACAGCAGATGCGGCACCGTGGCTGGCATATCGTCGTCGACGGCGACTACGGCCAGGAGAGCAAGCGCCTGTGCGCCAACTTCCAGATGGAACACGGTCTGGAAATCGATGGCATCGTCGGCCCGGACACCTGGAAGGCCACCTGGGAGGCGCACAGCACGAAGCCGAAGCCCGCGCCGGATCATGTCCTGAAGAGAGGGGACATGAACAACCAGTTCGTGCACCAGTGGCAGCGGCAGGTGAACAACCGCGGCTGGCCCGACCTCGAAGTGGACGGCGACTTCGGTCCCCAGACCGAGAAGGCCTGCAAGGAACTACAGGAGTTCAAGGGACTGCCCGTGACCGGGCAGATCGATCGGCACACCTGGGACGAGGCCTGGCTGGAGAAGGCCCCGGTGGGCGCGGCCGCCTGAGGCCCGCCACCGAGATCCCGGGCCGGCGTCCATCACGGGCGCCGGCCCCGTCTGTCGGAGCGGCCGGGCGAGGGCGGGCAGGTACGCCAGTTGATCAAGGGTATCCGAATATCTTCCTAGGTATGGTCTCGTCAGCCGTAAATTTTCCGCATATGGTCGTATGTGCCCGGGAATCATAAGGAACGCCGCCCAGGCGTGCTTCTGGAGGGGACATGGACCTACGCGACCGGCTAGCCCGCCACCTGCTCACCGACGGGTTCCACCTGGAACCCGACCTCGACCGCAGCCAGGGCTCCTGGCTGTACGACGGCCGGACGGGGCGGCGATTCCTCGACTTCTACACGTTCTTCGCCTCCGCGCCGCTCGGGATCAACCCCTTCGACGACGACCCGGAGTTCCTCGCACTGCTGGGCAAGGTCGCGGCCAACAAGCCGGCCAACTCCGACCTCTACACCACCCACCTGGCGGACTTCGCCGACACCTTCGCCCGCGTGCTCGGCGACCCGGAGCTGCCGCACCTGTTCTTCGTCGAGGGCGGCGCGCTCGCCGTGGAGAACGCCCTCAAGACCGCCTTCGACTGGAAGAGCAGGCACAACGAGGCGCACGGGCGCTCACCCGAGCTCGGCACCAAGGTGCTGCACCTCACCCGCGCCTTCCACGGGCGCAGCGGGTACACCCTCTCGCTCACCAACACCGACCCGGTCAAGACCGAGCGGTTCCCCAAGTTCGACTGGCCGCGCATCGAGGTGCCCGCGACCAACCTGTACCGGGACGCCCCCGGCGGCGTGGAGGCCGCCGAGCGGCGCGCGCTCGCCCAGGCGCGGGCCGCGTTCGAGGCCCACCCGCAGGACATCGCCTGTTTCATCGCCGAGCCCATCCAGGGCGAGGGCGGCGACAACCACATGCGGCCCGAGTTCCTGCGCGCCATGCAGGACCTCTGCCACGAGCACGACGCGCTGTTCGTGCTCGACGAGGTGCAGACCGGGGCGGGCCTCACCGGCACGCCGTGGGCCTACCAGCAGCTCGGCCTCGCCCCCGACATCGTGGCCTTCGCCAAGAAGATCCAGGTCGGCGGGATCATGGCGGGCCGCAGGGTGGACGATGTGGCGGGCAACGTCTTCCAGATCAGCGGGCGGATCAACTCCACCTGGGGCGGCGGGCTGATCGACATGGTCAGGTCGCGGCGCATGCTGGAGATCATCGAGCGGGACGGCCTCGTCCAGCGCGCCGCCGAACTCGGCGAACGCCTGCTGGCCGGCCTGCACAAGATCCAGGCCGACCGCCCCGACCTGGTCTCGGCGGCCCGCGGGCGCGGCCTGATGTGCGCCTTCGACCTGCCCGACGCCGAGACCAGGAACGCCGTGCTGGCCCGCGTACGCGACGAGGGCGGTGTCCTGCTGCTGCCCTGCGGGGAGCGCTCGCTACGGCTGCGCCCGGCGCTGTCGGTCACCGCGGCCGAGATCGAGCAGGGTCTGACCGCGATCTCCGGCGTCGTGGCGTCCCACCCCTCCTGAAGGGGCGTCACGCCACCGGGACCGCGGGCGTCAGGATCGCTCCTCGCCGGACGTGGTACCGCGCCACAGGCCGATCGCGGTGCCCCGGGAGTCCACCCCGAGCTTGGCGTAGATGCGGTTGACGTGGTTCTTGACCGTCTTCTCGCTCAGGAACAGCCGCTGGGCGATCTCGCCGTTGGAGTGACCGGTCGCGATCAGCTCCATGACCTCTGTCTCACGCTTGCTCAAACCCGCGACGAGCCGCACGTCGGCGCGTCCGGCTCCGAAAGCGGGGTCTTCGACTCTCATCCGGCCTCCGGTGGCTCATCGGTCGCCGCGGCCCCCGCCCTTCCGGCGTATTAGTTGACAGCGAGCATAACTCCCAATATCAAACTTTGGGGGCGAAGTCGGTCAGGTAGCCCAAAAAACATTGGCGGCCGGTCCATCGGACCGGCCGCCATAGGGGTGAGCGATGGGACTTGAACCCACGACATCCAGGACCACAACCTGGCGCTCTGCCAACTGAGCTACGCCCACCATGTACGCAGCGGCGGGAACGGGCCCGCCGCGAAGGCACGCTAGAAGTGTAGCGGTTTTTCCCGGCGTTTCGTCCCGCCCGTTCCGGCGCGGCCCGCGCGGGCCTCCGGGACGGCCACCGGCCGGGGCCGGTGATCAGCGGGACATGATGATCTCGGCCACCTCGCGGGCGGTGCTGGAGTCGGGCCCGGGCTGCGGGACGAACACGGCCGCCCGGTAGTAGCGCAGCTCCCGGATGCTCTCGGTGATGTCGGCCAGCGCCCGATGGCCGCCCTGCTTCTCCGGGGAGGCGAAGTAGACCCGTGGGTACCAGCGCCGGACCAGTTCCTTGATCGAGGAGACGTCGATCATGCGGTAGTGCAGGTACGCGTCCACCTCGGGCATGTCGCGCACCAGGAAGGACCGGTCGGTCGCGATCGAGTTGCCGCACAGCGGAGCCCGCTTGGGCTCGGGTACGTGCCCCTTGATGTAGTCGAGGACCATGGCCTCCGCCTCGGCCAGCGTCACGCCCCCGCCCAGCTCGGGCAGCAGGCCGGAGGCGGTGTGCATCTCGCGCACGATCTCCGACATCTGCTCGATCGCCTCGGGCGGGGGTTTGATGACCACGTCGACGCCCTCGTCGAGCTGGTTCAGCTCGCTGTCGGTGACGACACAGGCCACCTCGACGAGCGCGTCACGGCCGAGGTTGAGCCCGGTCATCTCACAGTCGATCCAGACCAGCAGCTCACTCATAGAGACAGACTAGTGCCCCCATTCAGGAGATCTTGAGCGAGTCGAGGACGTTCTTCACGACCGATGTGTCCAGGTTGTCCGGAATGGAGGTGTAGAGCAGCGACGGCGGGCCGCCGTTCTCCCGGTCCACCAGTACCAGCGCGCCGCGCTCCTTCTTCCACTTCCAGCCCTGCGACTTGGACTGCTCGGAGAAGTCCAGCTCGAACTCCACGACCCAGCCCTTCTTGCCGCCGACCTCCATGGCCTCACTGCGGATGACCTTCGTCTTGTGCGGGGGCTCGTAGAAGTTCTGGTGGAAGTACTGCCAGAGGGCCTCGGCCGAGAGCTTGAGCGTCGCCGGGCCCTGATAGGGGAAGTCCTTGTGCAGCTCGCCCGCGTAGATGTTGCCGACCCAGTCCTTGCTGGCCTCATATCCCTTGTGCGACATCGCCTGGACGCCGCTGGACCACTGCTGCGCGTTGGGGTTGGCGGGGTCGTTGAGCCCGTCGGGGACCGTCCAGTCGGTGCCCTCGGGCACCTTGTAGGTGAAGCCGGAGCCGGGGTCGACGATCTCGCCGTTCTGCGGCTGGGGCAGCTGCTCCGCGCTGGCGCTGGGGCTGGGCGAGGGCTGCGGGCTCGGCGCGGTCTCCGTGGGGGAGGGCGCCGGTTCGGTGGTCTCGGTCGGCGCGGTCGTCTCGTCCGCGACGGGACGGCCCGCGCCGTTGTTCACGACCAGCACGACCACGGCGACGATGGCGATCACCACGAGCAGCGCGCCGCCGGCCGCGAACCACGGCCACGCCTTCCGCCCGGGCGGCGGGCCGCCGGGCCGGCCGAAGTCGGGGGAGGGGAGCTGGACGGTGGTGCCCTGCTGCGGGTTCCACGGCTGGGACCAGGGCCCGGCGGAGGGCTGGGGCGGCACCCGCTCGGTGGCGGCCTCGGGGGCGTCGGCCGGGGCGTACTGCGGTTGCGTGCCGTAGGAGGGCTGCCCGGCGTACGTGCCGTAGAAGGGCTGTGCGCCGCCGCCCTGCGGCGGCTGACCGGGCGGGCGGGGCTCACCGCCGCTGAACGGCGGGGGCGGCGGGGGTGCGCCGCCGCCGGGACCCGGGCTCTGGAACCCGCCCGGAGGCGCGTCCTGCGGCTCGGGGCGGGGGCCCGGCTGGGGCCCTGTGCCGGGCTGGAACGCGTCCTGGGGCGCGTCCTGGGGGCCGGTGCCCGGTGTAGGCCGGGGGCCCGGTCCGGGCCCCGGCTGCGCCGCCTGAGGCCCGGTATGCGTGCCCGCCGGAGCCCCCTGCGACGGAGGCTCCAGCGGATGTGTCGCGTCGGTCCACTGGTTCCCGTCCCACCACCGGAGATTCGGTGACCCATAGGGGTCGGGGTACCAGCCTGCGGGGGTTTGCGTGGTCATGGCCGCCAGATTAGTCAGAACGCGGCCGGACGCGCAGTGGCCGCGGCCTCCCGGTTGGCTCCGAACGGTCTCATCGGCACCTGTAGGTGAAGGTCGCCTTGTCCTCCACGCGCTCGCCCCCGGGCAACGGAGAGATCACCCGCAGGGTCGCGGTGCCCTTGAACGACCCCTCGCCCTTGACCGTCCACTTCAGGCTCACCGGATACGACGACGTGCCCGAGCGCACGCTCTCCAGTTGCTCGATCGGCTCGTCCCGGTCGCTGCGCCGCCACTCGTAGCGGACCTCGCCCGCGGAGCCGTTGGTGACGATCGTGGCGTTGATCGTCACCGTCGTGTCGCAGCCCTGGGTCTTCTTGGGGGCCTTGACGTTCACGCCCTCCACGACGAGCGCGGGCCCGCCGGTGAACTGCAGCCAGGCCAGCACCGCCGCCGCGACGACCAGCGCGAACACCGACGTGCTCAGCGCCAGCGTGCGGCGTCTGCGCCCGGCCGCCGCCCGCTGGGCGCGGCGGCGTTCGGCGGCGTGCACGGTCTGCTGCCCGGACTGCCAGATCTCCTCGGCGGCGTTGCGCGCCGGTACGCCGGGCCCGAAGCGCACCTCGCCCTTGGCGTGCGTGTCGGCTGTGGAGGGGGCCGGGTCGTGCGTCGCCGGGGTGTCGGTGCCCCCGGACGTCGGGACGCGCAGGAGGGTGACGATCTCGCCCTCGTCCCGCTCGGCGGTGCCGTACGGCCCGCCGTCCATGACGCCCTCGGTCTGCGCGTGCCGCCACCGCAGTACCGCCCCGGCCAGGCCCTCCCGGCTCGCGTGCCCGCCCAGCAGCACGTCACGGCCCGCGGCGAGGCCCTGCGCGGCCGCGGTCGCCGCGGCCCGGTCCAGCAGCGCCGCGTCCGGCGGGGACTGCGCCGCCGCGAGCCCGCGCGCCAGCGCCGCCCACGCCGTGACGTCCTGGGCGGGGGAGGGGGAGCGTCCGCGCAGCGCGTCGGCGAGCCCGCGTTCGGACAGCAGGGTCGAGCCGTCCTCGGCGATCACCACCGTGTCGGGCCGCACCGAGCCGTGCGCCAGCCCCGCCGCGTGCACGGCCAGCAGCGTCGCGGCCGACTCCGTCAGCACCGCCACCGCGCCCGCCGGGTCGAGCCCCGCCTCTCCGGACGTCTCCATCAGGTCGGCGAGGGTCGGGGCGGCCGGGTGCCCCGCCAGCAGCCACACCTCATCGCCCGCCGCGACCAGGTCCAGCACCGGCATCAGCCCGCTCAGCCCGCCCGCGACCAGCCGCTGGTCGGAGGTGACCACGCTGACCAGCCGCTGCCGGGCCCAGCCCGCCGACACCAGGGCGGCGTCGAAGCGCAGCGCGCTCACCCGCCGCCCGTCCGGCGCGACCGCCTCCCAGAAGGTGCCGACCTCGCCCGGCCGCCCGCCCGCCGCCAGGCGGTGGCCGGCGATCTCATCCCTGTGCGCGCTCATCGCCGAGTCCCCTTGCGTGTACCTTGCACGACCCTCGAACCGCCCGGCATGCCGGTGACCGGCCGGGAGGGGCGTCCGGCTACCGCCGCCTCCGATGCCGGCCCGCCACGCCTCGCTTCACCGCGAGTGTGACCGGTACCGCGCCGGACGTCACCAGGCCGAGGGCGAGCAGGCCGCCCGGGAGCACGGCCAGGGCGCTCGCGGGGCTCTCGTCGGCCGGGCCCGGCTCCTCGGTGGGCTCTTCCGTCTTCGGCGGTTCACTGGTCTCGCCGTTGGAGGGGCCCTCGCCGTCGTCCGTCCGCGTCGGCGGCGCGGTCGTACGGGTCGGCGGAGTGCGCGTGGGCGGCGTACGGGTCGGGGCCTGGGTGGTCGGCTTGGGAGTCGGCCGCGGCGACAGGCCGGGGCCGCGCGGGTTGGAACTGGCCGACGGGTCGAGCGTCGGCTCGTCATCGCCGGTCGGCTTGGCCGACGGCTTGACGGTGGGCTTGCGCGTGGGCTTCGCGGTCGGCTTGGGCGACGGCTTGGGCTTGGCCGCGGGCGTCTTGGACCTGGTCGGCGAAGGGGACGCCTGCGGGGCCCGGCTCTGCTGCGGCGGGGGCGGTACGGCGGAGCGGGTGTCCGCCGTGGGGGTCGGTTCGGGCGACGGGCTCTCCGCCGGCGGCTCCTCGGTGACCTCTTCGGTCGGTTCGGTGGTCGTCTCCTCCTCGATCGGCGAGGCGACCGGGGTGTCCGACGCTGCGGGCGGCAGTGACGCGCCCTGCGCCTGTAGTTCGGGCTCGCGGTTGCCGACGCCGTTGATCAGGAAGGCCATCACGACCCCGATCCCGACGATGCAGCCGACGACGACCGTCATCTTCAGCCCGAGCCTGCGCAGCGGCGCGTTGCCGACCCGGCGGGGGAGGTCGCGCGAGGCGACGTCGGTGATCCTGCCGCTCCGGTCGCCCCGGCCGCGCCTGCCCGCGTCGGCCCGGCCGTCGCCGCCGCCGTCGCCCCTGGTGCCCTCGCCGCCCCTGTCACCGGCTCTGTCGCCGCCGCCGACCTCGGTCTGGGCGAGCGAACTGTCGGCCTCGGGCATCGGCTCGGCCCCGGGGAACTGCAACGCCAGCAGGCCTGCGAGGGCGGCCAGGCGGCGGCGTCCGCGGCTCTCCCAGTCGGCCCCGTACGCGCCTTCCGCCACGGTCTCCAACCGGCTCAGGAAGTCGGCGGCGGTGGGCGGGCGCTCGGACGGCTGCTTGGCCAGGCCGCGCGCGACCAGATCGCGCAGCGGCGGCGGCACCTCATCGACCGGGACCGGCGCGGTCTGGTGCTGGTGGGCCAGGGCGGCGGCGTTGGAGCCGCGGTACGGGCGGGTGCCGGTCAGGCACTCGAAGAACACGACCGTGGCCGCGTAGACGTCGGTGGTGGGGGCCGCGGGCGCGCCCGCCCACTGCTCGGGGGCCATGTACGGCGGAGTGCCCGCCGGGTGCTCCCCGTCGCCGGAGCGCACGGCGATGCCGAAGTCGACCAGCTTGCTGGACCCGTCGTCGCCGACCACGACGTTCTCCGGCTTGAAGTCGCGGTGCACGACCCCGGCCGCGTGCGCGGCGGCCAGGCCCAGCAGCGCGCCCTTGAGCACGGTGAGCGCCGCCTCCGGCCCGGTCGGCCCCTGGGCGCGCAGCAGCGCGCGCAGCGCGACGCCGTCCACCAGCTCCATGATGATCGCGGCGCCGTCGGCGGTCTCCACGTACTGGTAGAGACGGGCCACCTGCGGGCTGTCCAGCGTCTCCAGCAGCCGTGCCTCGTGCCGGAACCGCGCCACGAACCCGATGTCCGCGCGTAGCTCGTCGGAGAGGTACTTGATGGCGACCAGCACGCCGTCGGCGTTGTGCCGGGCCATCACCACGCGTCCGGACATGCCGGAGCCGAGCTCGCGCAACTCCGTGTATCCGGGGACCTGCCAAGGTGATGGCATCCCGAACATGACGGTCTCCTTATGCCTGGGCCCCCACCCGGATAAGACGGACGTAGCCTAGTCAGCTTGGGGGTGTGAACGACACCTATATCACCAGATATTCGTGGTTTTCTGCTGTGTTCATCTGACCACGGAATCGTGGACGCCGATAGGATCCCGCGGGTTTTCCTCCGGCCGGTCGGCGGGCGGTGTGTCCACTTGAGGATCCTCGGGGTCCTGGGGTCCCTCGGTCGGCTCCTCCGTCGGCTCGGGCGGGCACGCCTCGGTCGTGCCGGAGGCGCCGGCCTGGCCGTTCGCCGCGCCGGGCGTGGTGGCCGCGGCCACCCGCCAGGCCGTACCGCAGGGTACGCGGCCCAGCGCCACGGACACCGAGCGGGTGTAGGACTCGGCCCCGGACAGCCGCAGCGTGCGGACCGCGCTGCGCTCGCCCGCGGTGAAGGTCACCTTCAGGGTGACCTGCCCTTGGCCCGCGGTCCGTACGGCCACGGTCGCCGTCGCGTCGCCCTTCGCCCCCACCGACGCGCGCTGCACGCTCACCGACTCGACGGCGGGCGGGCAGGTCACCGGCACCTGGGCGGTCGCGGTGCGCTCGCCCGCGGCGACCCGGACCTCCACCGTGGTGCCGCAGGGCGGTTCGGTGAACGTGTGGGTGATCCGCCGCTGGTAGGAGGTGTCGCCGGTGAGCGTCGCCGTCCGGCCGGCCACCGTACGGCCCGCGGACACGACGTCTGTGCGCAGCGTCACCGGTGACTCGCTGTCGGCGGTCAGCGTCACCTCGGCCCGCAGGTCGCCGCCCGCCATCCGCGCGGTGACCTGGAGATCGGTGACCTTCGCCGCCGTTGTCGGCGTGGGCGTCGGGGTGGGGGTGCCGGACGGGTCCGTCGGCCCCGTCGTGGCGTCGCCCGGGGAGGCCGACGGGTCGCTCGCGACCGGCGTCTCGCTCGTGTCCTCGTAACCGCCCGGATCGCCTGACACGGGGTCCTCGCCCGGTTGTGGCGCCGGCGGGTCTTCGGACCCGGTGGTCTCGGCGGGCGGCGAGACGAGCCCCGCGGGGCCGGGCCTGCCCGCCGTCTCGGACGGCGCGGCGGCCACCACGCCGATCCGCTGCGCCGCGGGCTCGGCGGCGAGCACGTAACCGGCCACCCCCGCCGCGATGGCCACCGCCGCGACGCCCGCGGTCAGGCGCGCGGCGTTGCGGCGCGCGCTGTCCCGTACGCCGTGGAGCACCGTGCGGAAGAGGGTGCTGCCACCGGAGGGCGGACCCTGCTCCCGGCCGGGGAACAGCGACACCAGCAGCAGCGCCAGCTCGGCCAGCCGGCGGCGGCCACGGTCCTCCCAGTCGTCGCCGTAGGCGGCGCGGGCGATCCGTTCCAGCTCGACCACGAGGTGCAGCGCGCCCGCCGGGCGCGCGGCGGGGTCCTTGGCCATCCCCGTGGCCAGCAGGCCGCGGACCGGCTCCGGCACCTCCGCCAGCGGGACCGGCTCGTGCTCGTGCTGGTAGCGCAGCACGTCCGGGGTGGTCGCCCGGAACGGCCGGTGCCCGGTCAGGCACTCGTAGAAGACCGCCGTGGCGGCGTAGACGTCGGAGGCGGGCGTGCCCGGCGCGCCCGCCCACTGCTCGGGGGCCATGTACGGCGGCGTGCCCGCCGCGCCCTCCCCGCCGCCCGCGCGCACGGCGATGCCGAAGTCGACCAGCTTGCTCGCGCCCTCGCCGGTGACGACGATGTTCTCCGGCTTGTAGTCGCGGTGGACCACCCCGAGCGCGTGGGCGGCGGCCAGCCCAAGCAGCGAGCCCTTCAGCACGGCCAGCGCCGCCTCGGGCCCGGTGGCGCCGTTCTCGCGCAGGATGGCCCGCAGCGAGACGCCGTCCACCAGCTCCATCACGATGGCCGCGCCGCCGGGGTTCTGCACGTATTCGTACAGCCGGGCGATGTTCGGCTCTCCGTGCAGCCCGAACAGCAGCCGGGCCTCATCTTGGAACCGGTCGAGAAAGCCGGGCTCGCCGCGCAGATGCCCGGCGAGGTACTTGATCGCGACGTGTGTGCCGGTCTCCTCGTGGACGGCGAGCACGACCCTGCCGCCGCCGCCCGCGCCCAGCTCACGGACCTCCCGGTAGCCGGGCACGCCCCAGCCGCCGTCTGCCGCCATGACCGGCCTCCAGTCGCAGTGGTAACGGGGGGTTCCGCAGCAGGAGACGCCCGAGCCGGCCCGTCGGTTTACCGGATTTCAGGGATTTTACGGCAAAGATCCCAGCGGCGACCGATTCGCGATGTGCGCGGGGACCTGGAGCCGTTCCGACAGCTCCGGATCGGGCTCCGGCTCGCCCCAGAACGTGCGCAGCGGCAGCACGCCCGCCCAGATCGGCAGCGCGTAGTCCTCCAGCTCGTCGCCGGGCGGTCCCTGCCTGGCCTTCACCGACGCCTCGTCCAGCGACAGCGCCAGCACCTCGGTGGCGGCCAGCTCCTTGCGGGACGGCGGGCGCACGGCGTCCCACTGGCCGGGGGCGAGCCGTTCGGACAGCGCGCGCAGCCCGGCCAGCCGCTCGTCCGGGTCGGTGACCTGGCGGGCCCTGCCGTAGATCATGGCCGAGCGGTAGTTCACCGAGTGGTGGAAGATCGAGCGGGCCAGCACGATGCCGTCCAGGTGGGTCACGGTGACACAGACGTCGTTGTCCAGCGCCTCGCGCAGCGACCGCGCCCCGGTGGAACCATGCAGGTAGAGCGTGTCGCCGATCCGGCCGTAGCCGGTGGGCACGACCATCGGCGACCCGTCCACGACCACGCCGAGATGACAGAGGACTCCGGAGTCGAGGATGGCGTAGAGGTCGTCGCGCGCGCTCCTGCCGCGCTCCTTGGAGCGGTGCAGAGTGGTGCGCGCCGTGGGCGAGAGCGATGCGGGCATATCTGCACTGTGCCGGAGAAGTGGACTGGAAGAATACAACCACTATGGGGGAAATATCAGTGACCACTTCCCGCCGTACGGCGGGTGATGAGCAGGTCCGCCGGATGGCGGGTGATGAGCAGGTCCGCCGTACGGCGGGTGATGAGCAGGTCCGCCGTACGGCGGGTGATGAGCAGGTCCGCCGTACGGCGGGTGATGAGCAGGTCCGCCGTGCGACGCGCTATGAGCAGGCCCGTCGCACGGCGGAGCTGCCGCTGGTCCTCGCCCGGGGGTCGGGGGTGTCCCTGGCGGTCCAGCTCGGCGACCAGCTGCGCGCGGCGATGCGGGCGCGGGTGCTGCCCGCCGGGGAGCGCCTGCCGTCCACCCGCGGCCTGGCGAGCCGCCTCGGCGTCAGCCGGACCGTGGTGACGGAGGCGTACCAGCAGCTCTACGCCGAGGGCTGGCTGGAAGGGCGGCACGGGTCCGGCACCTACGTCGCCGACCTGCCCGACGTGGCCGCGCCACCGCCGCTCGCCCCGGACCGCCCCGGGCCGACCGGCACGGCCGCCGCCCATGACTACCACGAGGCCGCCGACGGCGTCATCGACCTGCGTCCGGGCACCTCGTGGGTACGCGACTTCGACCACGCGGCCTGGCGGCGGGCCTGGCGCAGGGCGGCCGAGGTCCCGCTGTCCTCGCGGCCCGACCCGTACGGCCTGCCCCGCCTGCGCGACGCCCTCGCCGTCCACCTGCGCAGGTCCAGGGCGGTACCGGTGGACCCGGCCGACATCATGATCACCAGGGGCACCGGCAACGGCCTGGACCTGGTCGCCGCCACCCTGCTGCGCCCCGGCGACCGCGTCGGCGTGGAGGAGCCCGGCTACGCCAAGGCCCGCACGATCTTCGCCGCCCGCGGCGCGGAGATCGTGCCCTGCCCGGTGGACGAGGAGGGGCTGATCGTCGATGACCTGCCCGCCGACCTGCGGCTCGTCTACACCACCCCGGCCCACCAGTTCCCCTGCGGCGGGCGGCTGCCGATCTCGCGCAGGGAGCGGCTGCTGCACTGGGCCCGCCGCACCGGGGCGGTGGTGGTCGAGGACGACTACGACGCCGAGTTCCGCTACGACGCGGCCCCGCTGCCCGCCCTGTACGGCCTGGACCCCGGCTCGGTGGTGCTGCTCGGCACGATGTCCAAGACGCTGGCCTCCGACGTGGGCGTGGGCTGGCTGATGGCCTCGCCCGCGCTGCTGCGCGCGGTGGCCGAGACCCGCGCGCGGCTGTCGGACCGCACGCCGGGGCCGGTCCAGGCGGCGGTGGCGGTGCTCGTCGAACGCGGCGACCTCGACCGCCACCTGCGGCGGATGCGGCTGGAGTACGCCAGGCGGCGGGCGGCCATCGTGACCGCCCTCGGCCCGCTGGTCCGCGGCGACACGGCGGGCCTGCACGTCATGGTGGCACTGCCCGGCCACGCCGTGGACCAGGTCACCGAGGGGGCGGCCAGGCGCGGCGTGCTCGTGGACACCACCGGCCGCCACCACCACGGGCCGGTCCGCGTACACGGCCTGGTCATCGGCTACGGCTCGGCGTCGCTGCCCGACGTCAGGAAGGGCTGCGCGGTGATCGCCTCCCTCATCCCGGCTTACGCCGCCCCGGCATCAGCAGCGCACCGAGCGCGGCCACCGTGGTGATCCCCGCGAGCGTCATCACCGCGCGCGGCATCGTGAACGCGCCGGTCATGTAGTAGCCCGCGGTGACCAGCATGCCGAGCGCGACGCTCACCGCCACGGTCAGCGCCACGCTCTCCATCGCGTCGCCGCTGTGGTCACGCGGGCCGAGCAGCGGGCGTACCAGCGCCAGCACCGCCGCCCCCGGGCACACCAGCAGGAACAGCACGGTCACCGCCACGCGCGGCGCCGAACCCGCCGCCAGCCCGGTGGCCATCAGGGCGAGCCACCCTGACGCCGCGAGCAGCAGCAGCGGCCAGCGGGCGGGCCTGATCGCCTTCATCGCTTCCCCGCCTTCGTCTGCGGCAGCAGTTCGTAGACCACGCCGCCGTCGTTGCCGAGCACCTGACGGAACCGGCCGGACCCCGAGATCTCCCGGACCAGCCTGTCGATCGTCCCCTTGGGGAAGATCCCGGCGGTCTCGGTCGCGGGCCGCTGCGCGCGGTTCAGCACCAGGTACGCCTTCGCGCCCGGCGGGACCTCACCCATCAGGTCGATCAGCGCCGGCCTCGGATCCTTCACGAACTCCGGCAGCGTCGGCACATGAGGGGGCAGGTCCGGTACGGCGGCGCGCGACGGCGGCAGCTCGTCCAGCCAGACGTGGTCGAAGCGCTCGTACTGGTCGTAGGCCGCGGGCAGGAAGAAGGTCGGCGCCACGATCAGCGAATGCTCGGGCGCGATCCGGTGGAGCGCCCTGACCAGGTGCACCTCGTCGGTGGTGAAGTAGTTGGACTGCTCCTTGCCGTAGTTCCCGAAGAAGAACCCGGTGACCATCAGCAGCAGCACGACGGGGAGGACCAGCACCCGCACCCACGTCCTGCGGGCGGGCAGGAACTGCGCGGCGGCCAGCAGCGCGGTCAGCGGCAGCGCGAACAGGTAGACCCGGAAGATGATCTCGCCGCCATAGCTGCCCCCGGCCAGGAACGCCAGCGGCGCGATGCCGATCATCAGCAGCGGCAGGCCGGGACGGCGCAGCCAGCGGCGCCGTACGAACGCCCCGCACAGCGCCAGCCCCCACAGGCCGACCGACAGCGCGCGGTCGGCGTAGGCCACGATCACCTGGCCGGGCGAGGCCGTGCCCAGCGCGATCAGCCCGGAGGAGAGGTTGCCGCCCGCGTCGCCCAGCGACGCCATGATGTCGCTGAACCGGCTCTCCAGCACCTGCCAGGCGACCACGACGTCCCACGCGCCGACCGCCACGGCGGTGACCAGGAGCAGCCCGAGGTTCCTGTACCGCCTCAGCACGAACAGCGCGGCCAGCGCGCCGACCAGCATCAGCGGCGTGAGCTGGTGGGCCGAGGTGATCGCCACGATCGGGATCAGCAGCAGCGTGGCCCAGATCAGCCGGTGGCGGAACGAGGTGATCGGCGGCGGCTCGGCGGCCAGCCCGTCGGGGTCGGTGCCCGCCCTGATCGGGCCGCGCCGGAACCTGCGCACCATCACCGCCAGGATGGTGAGGTACATGACCAGTGTGGTGGCCTGCGGCGAGAAGTAGTCCTGGCCGACCCACGAGCAGGAGAAGAAGACCCAGACCCCGCCCCACACGAGCTGGCGGTTGCGGGTCACCGTGCGGAACAGCAGCAGCAGCGGCAGCAGAGTCGCGGTGTTGAAGGCCAGCGGCCCCCAGCTCGCGATGGTCAGCGCGTCGCCGAGGCCCGCCATCTGGGTCATCGTGGCGAAGAAGGAGAAGAAGCCCGGCCACTGGTGGTAGGCCGACAGCGGCCCCTGGTCGGGGTCGGTGACGCCGTGCCTGATCAGGTAGTCGATGACCGAGACGTGCTTCCACGCCCAGGAGTAGCGCAGCGTCGGGTACAGCAGGGCGGGGGTGGCGTGCAGGACGGCGATCAGTATCAGCACGTAGCCCGCGTGCCACAGCTCCAGCGCGAACTTGTCGCTCAGTAACGCCACGAACCCGACGACCATGACGACGATCGCGGCCCAGAACGTCGCGGGCATGACCGTGATCAGGCCGAGGTCGGTCATCGCGTCCAGGTCCACCGAACGCAGCGACAGGCCCCAGAGGACGGTGGCCACCGGCAGTGCCGTGCGGGCGACGAACCAGGTCAGGGTGCTCGTCCGGCGGATCTCGTCGGTCCGGGTGGACTGCAACCGGCCGTTCAGGTAGCCGACGGTGGTGGCGACCAGCGCGAGCAGCATCGCGGCCAGCGCGCGCCACGCCTTGACGTCGCGGGGGCCGGTCGCGGTCAGCATGCGGAACACCGCGCGGGGCAGACCGGCCCGGATGGGGGCCAAATGCGCGCCGAGCGCCGCCCGGCCCTGGGCGCGCTGCGGTACGGCGGCCAGCGACTTGCCCTCGGCCGCGCATCTGGACACCAGGTGGCCGATGCCGCCGCGCCGGGCGTCCAGGCAGACCCGCAGCGTCGCCGACGGCTGCTGCACCAGCTTGGCGCCGGGGGCGAGGTCGCGCAGCCGCAGCCAGAGTTCGGTCTTGGCGCCCGCGGGGGGTTCGGTGAGGATGCCGCCCGCCTGGTGGTCCAGGTCTTCGGGGAAGCCGCCGGCCGCGAACAGGGTCTCGCGGCGCAGGGACAGGCCGGCGCCGTACAGGTCGTCGATCGGGCCGCCGTCGTCGGGCGCTCCGGTGCAGGGCGCGCCGACCACCCAGGCCAGCTCGTTCGGGAACCAGTTCGGGCGGCCCGCCTCCCAGCGGATCGCCAACCGGCTGCGCACCGCGACGACCTCGGGGTCGGCGTACGCCTCCAGCAGGCGTTCGGTCCAGTCGGGGTCGGGGGCGGTCTCGTCGTCCAGGAAGGCCACGACGTCGCCACGCGCGGCGGCCAGCGCCCGGTTCCGCGCGGCGGCACTGCCCCGGGTGCCCTCGTGCGCGAGTACCGTCACACCGTCGAACTCGGTGGCGGACCACGCGGCCAGCTCCACATTGTGGTCGATGACGAGGATCACCTCATCGGGGCGCACCCGCTGCCCCTCGATCGCCGCCATCGTCTCCTTCAGCCGCTCCCACCCCTCCTTCGCCCCACCCACCACGACCACCGTCAACGTCGCCACCCCGACCCCGGCCCCCGCCTGATCCCCCACCGTCGCTGCGGCACTGGCGTCGGCCTGGGGCTCGCCGTCCGCCGTGTCCACCGTCGCGGCGGCTTCGGTGTCCGGCTGGGAGCTGTTGTCGGTCGTGTCGACGGTCGCGGTGGCTTCGGTGTCCGGCTGGGGGCTGCCGTCCGTCGCGTCCACGGGCGTGGCGGTGTCGTTGTCCTGCTGGTGGTCGTGGTCTGTCGTGTCCGCTGGAGGTGCAGTACTGGTGTTGGGCTGAGGGTCGCCGTCCGGTGTGTCCGCCGTCGTGGTGGCTTCGGTGTCCGGTTGGGGGCTGCGGCCCGTCGTGTCTACCGGCGTGGCGGTGTCGTTGTCCTGCTGGTGGTCGTGGTCTGTCGTGTCCGCTGGAGGTGTGGCACTGGTGTTGGGCTGAGGGTCGCCGTCCGGTGTGTCCGCCGTTGCGGTGGCTTCGGTGTCCGGCTGGGGGGTGCCGTCCGTCGGGTCCACCGGCGTGGCGGACTTGTCTGGGGAGCTCTTGGCGGGCTTCCCGGTGCCCGGCTGCGCGGTGGCGGCTTCGCCCTCCGCGCGCTCGCCCCTGCCGGTCGCGGGTTCGGCGGTGGCCTGGTCGTCGGCCGCCGTGGTTTCACCGGTCTCGGTGTCGGGGGTGATCGCCTTGAAGGCGGTGGTCCCGCGGTCGGTTTCCGGTTGGCCCGGGCCCACCGTGTCCGCCTTGGCTGCGGTGCTCTTGGCCGTGCCGGGGTTGGGGGCGGTGGCCTGCCCTTCGGCTTGGGGCTGCTCACTCTCCGCCGTGGTTTCGCCGGTTTCGGTGTCGGCGGTGACCGCTTTGAAGACGGCGGTGTCGCCTTCGGCCTGGGGTTGCTCTTCCTCCGCCGCGGGGGTTTCGCCGGATTGTTCGGTGGCCTCGAAGAGGCGGGCGAAGGCGCCCTTGGGGGATCGGGGGGAGGACGGGCGGTCGGCGAAGGCGCCCAGGGGTCTGGCGGAGGGGTCGTCGGGGGGTGTCGAGGGCTCGTCCTTGGACAGGGCGGCCACCTCGGCGGCGCTGAAGACCACAACGGTCTTGCCGGTCTCCTTCTGCGTGGGGGGTGTGGCGGGGCCTTCCTGTCCGGTGCCCGACGTGTCGTGAACCTCGTCGGTGTTGCTGCCCTCCACGTCCGCCCTTTCTTGATCCCCCGTCCGATGCCTCTGTGTGACTGTACTCGTCTTCAGGACGCCCGCTGGGGGAGATCCTGGTTGAGGTAGGGGTCCCGGCCCGCTCCCGAGAAGGCGGGGAGCACCCCCGGGCCTTCGAGCCGGAAGTCGCAGCCCGCCGCGTCCACCGCGTTCCACTGCAGCACGGCCTTGATCCGCGGCAGCCGCTTCAGCACTTCGGGCACCTCGGTGTACCACTCACCGCGCGCCTCCGGCCGGTCCAGGTCGGTCTCCGTGCCGTACTCGCTGATGACGAACGGCTTGTCGCCGAACCCGTTGCGGACGAACCAGTCGTGCGCGGGCCTGACCGTCTCCTCGAACGACTGCCACCGGGCCTTCCGGCAGCGTGCGAAGTTGTACGGGTCGTAGCTGATCCAGTCCACGTACGCGTCACCCGGATAGAACGCCTTCCACTGCCCCCGGTACCCGAGGTACCCGGTGACCCCCCACACCCACGCCACATTGTCCACCCCGAGCGCCCGGAACCGGTCCACGATGTGCCGGTACGCCGCCACGTACTCCTTCGGGCTTCCGCTGCCCTCCCGCAGTTCCATCTCCCCGTCGAACCCGATGAGCACCGGCCTGCCGTACTCCTTGACCCGCTGCGCCTGCGGATCGATCACCGTCCCGTCCACCGAGCCCGAGGCGATGTCCCGCCACGGGATGCTCCGCCCGGAGTCCCACATCTCCGACTCCCAGCCGAGCAGCAACAGCCGGTCGCGGCCGATCTCGGGCTCGTCGCCGCGCAGCAGCCGCCCGTTCTCCGTGGTGGACATGTCGTGATAGGCGAAGACGATGTCCAGCTTTCGCCCCATACCGCCCTCCAGGGCGTTCACCGAGGCCAGCAGGCTGTCTCCGCTCGGCGGGACGTAGGCGCCGAACCAGGCGCCGCACTGGGGCCCCTTCTTGAGCGTGGGGGCCGTCGCGCAGTTTCCTTTGGGCGGGTTCGGGACCGGGCCGGTCTCCGCCCGGAGGTACAGGGCTCCGCCGCCGCCGATGAGCGCGATCAACGCGGCGAACGGAATCAGCAGACGAGCGTGCTTGCGCGGGGCGGCGGCAGGCATGGGGGCGACTCCGAGGCGTGTTCCGTTGATTTCGGTCCGAGGTCGGAGAAGTTTAAGGGTGCCCGTATAAAGATGATGTATACGGGGGGTATCTACGGCTGCACGGCCGGTACCAGCCGCCGCAGGATCGGCATCGCGCGGGCTGCCTGGAGCGGATCGACCGGCAGCACGTGCCGGATCCACCAGCGGGCGATCTCCGGAGTGGGGCCGGGCGCGGTCAGGCCGGGGCCGAAGTCGTCGTCCAGCGCCGGGGTGTACAGGCAGGTGGTGATGACCCCGCGGCGTTCCAGGGCCGCCTTGGCCGCGTCGCGGTCGTTCACCAGCAGCGGGACGCGGAACAGCGGCTGGTCGGCGAACGCCGCGACACCGGGCGCCGCCGTCGGCAGGGCGCTCAGCAGCCGCACCCCGGCCATCCGCCGCCGCCGCGCCCGCCCGCCGTCCACCAGGCGGACCCGCCGGGCCACCGCGCCGCGCAGCAGCCCGCTGTGCGCCACCCGGTAGCCGCCCGCGCCCACCGACATCCACCGGTCGAACCGGGCCAGGTCGAGATCGCCCGTGTCACGGGCCTCGGCCGCCGCCGCGGCGAGGTCGCGGACCCTGGCCTCGTCGTTCTCGTGCGCGACCTCGATCCGCAGCGCCTTCGCCGCCCGCCAGGCCGGGCCGCTGAGCCGCAGCGCGAAGACCGCGTCGCGGACCAGGGGGGCGATCACGGCGGGCAGCTCGCGGCCCACGGCGGGCGCGGCGAGCAGTTCGTCACGGGCCTTCGCCAGTCGTTCGGCGACGTCGTCGGCGACCGCGAGCAGCCCGCCGCCGCCCGCCCTGGGGTGCTTGGCCAGGCTGAACACCCCGGCCGCGCCGAACGTGCCCACATGCCGCCGCTCCCCGCCGGGACCGGTGACCTCGGTCTGGAAGGCGTGCGCGCAGTCCTCCACCAGCACCACGCCCCGGCGCTCGCACTCGGCGGCCAGACGTACGATCTCGCCGGGCACGCCGTACAGGTGGGTGGCGACGACCGCGCCGATGCCGTCCCAGTCGATCCGGCCCACGTCGATCGTGCCGTCGGCGGGGGAGACCGGGGCCATCACCGGCCGCAGGCCCGCCGCGACCGCGGCGAACATCACGGTCTCGCAGTTGATCGGGGACATCAGCACCCGCGTGCCGGGTGGCACCAGGCCGCGCAGGGCCAGGTACAGGCCGAGCCGCGCGGACGGCACGTAAAGGCAGCGGCGGCCGATCCGGCGCTCCGTCGGGCCCTCGGCGGGCCGCTCAGCAGGCCCTTCGGCAGGCGGGGTCACCGGCTCGCCACCGGTCGCCGACGCTTTCATCTCGCGGTCCCTCCACGTGCCTCGCTCCGCCCGTTGTACCCTCAGCCAGGGTAGATCCCCCGCGCCGCGGCATGTCGCCGGACACCCCCTGGGACGGCGCTCGGCGGGATCCCGCCAGATTTCGATGCGCAGAGAGTTGTTGGTGCTCCATGGGACAGTCCACCGCCTGGCCGGAGATCGGGGTCGTCGTCTGCACGCGGGGCGACCGCCCAGAGATGATCAGGGAGGCGATCGACGCGATCACCGGGCAGGACTACCCCGGCACGGTCACCACGATGATCGTCTTCGACGGGTCGGAGCCGGACGCGGCCATGGCCTCCGACGACCCGCGCCGGCCGGTCAGGCTCACCACCAACACCCGCACCCGCGGCCTGCCCGGCGCGCGCAACAGCGGCGTGCTCGCGCTCGGCGACGCCGTGGAGTGGGTCGCGTTCTGTGACGATGATGACACCTGGCTGCCCACGAAGCTGACCGCCCAGGTCCAGGCCGTACGCGAGCACCCCGACGCCACGTTCTGCACCTGCGGCTCCCAGATCGTGCACGCCGACTGGACCCGCCACATCCGCCTGGACAAGCCGCGCGTGCCGTTCGCCGACCTGCTGGACGGCAGGCAGCCCGCCATGCACCCCTCCGGCTTCATGGCCCGCCGCGACGCGCTGACCGGGGACGCGATCGGCCTGTTCTCCGAGGTGATCCCCAAGGGCTACGGCGAGGACTACGAGATGCTGCTGCGCGCCGCGCGCAGCGCGCCGATCGTGCACGTCTCCGAGCCGCACCTGCGGGTGCGGATGCACGCCCAGTCCCACTTCGCGGGCCGCTGGGACGTGATCGCCGAGGCCCTGCTGTGGCTGCTGGAGCGCTACCCGGAGATCCGCAGGTCGCGCCGCGGCTTCGCGCGGCTGGCCGGGCAGGTCGCGTTCACCCGCGTGGCGGTGGCCCGCAGGGGCGAGGCGCTGCGCTGGGCGCTACGCGCTTTTCTGACCGACCCCCGGGAGGTCCGGTCCTACGGCGTCGCCGTCGTCGCCCTCTTCCGGCTGAACCCCGCCTGGGTCGTCCGGACGATGGAGGCGCGCGGGCTCGGCGCGCCCTGACCGGCCCCCGGCCGGACCGGCCGGGAAGACCGCGTACGCGGCCAGCAGCGCCGCGAACGGCGCGGCCGGGGCCAGCACCGACGCCAGCGGGATCTCCACGGCCCCGGTCGCCGCGGGGACGGCCAGCGGCAGGCACGCCAGGGCCAGCACGCACGCCGTACGGTCGGACAGGCCGTGCCGGACCCTGCGCAGCACCCCGGCCAGGCAGACCGCCGCCACGGCGGCGGTGGCCCACAGCAGCGGCGTGGGGGCCGGTACGCCCCCGCCCGGCGGCAGGGCGGCCGGTACGCCCGCCAGCAGCGCGGCCAGCGCCCCCAGCGCGACCGGCCAGCCGCCGGGCCACCCCCCGGCGAGCCTGCGCGCCGCCACCAGGCCGAGCGCGGCCGTCAGCATGAGCGCGGCCCCCAGCGGGTGCAGTGCCGCCGCGGCCAGGGCGAGCCCGATCAGCAGTACGGTGACCGCCACCCGGTCGGCCCGGCTGGCGGTGGAGCGCAGCTCGCCGGGCACCAGCCAGGGGCCCGCCCCGCCCGTGCGCCGGAACGGCTCGATCAGCTCGGACGCCGGCACGGCGACCAGCCAGCGGGTCGCCACCGCCGCCCAGACCACCCAGGCGAGCAGCAGCAGGTGCAGCGCGGGCGAGGCCGGGGCCAGCGCCCAGTGCGCCGCCACGAACAGCACCAGGGCCAGCGACTCGGCCCCTGGCCCCGCGCCGAGCCTGCGGAACAGCATTGACAGCGGCGGCAGGCAGACCAGCGCGACGGCGAGCGGCAGCCAGGGGTGCAACGCGGCGGCGTCCGGCAGGCCGAGCGTCCCGGCCGCCATGTCCAGCGCCGCCGCCGACCCGATGCCGCCGAGGGCGGGCCCGCCCAGGACCAGGTGCAGCGCCACCGCCAGCGCGGGCGCGGGGAGCCAGCGCAGCGCGAAGGCGAGCGCGGCGGAGCGCTCCCCCTGCCGCCCGATGATCTTGCGCAGGCCGGGCAGCACGGCCAGCGCCACCAGGGTCTGGCCGCCGAGGATGGCCATCCCGACGCCGGTGATCCCGTACTTCGGCAGCAGCACCTGCGTGCCGCCGATGGCCAGCGTCGCCATGGTCGCCTGGACGACCACGATCGTCCGCGCCCGGCGCTGCGCCCGCAGCGCGCCCAGGTACAGCTCGACGATCGCCCGGGGCAGCGCGGCCAGCGCGATCAGCCGCATCAGCGTGGTGGCGTGCTCGGCGTAGCCGCCGCCGTAGAGCATCAGCGCGACCGGGGCGAACACCGCCGCCCCGAGCACCAGCGGCGTCAGGATGACGAACGTGCGGCGCAGCGCCCGGCGGCAGTTGTCGCCCAGCTTGGCCGCGTCGAACGCGCCCTCCACGGTCAGCGAGGAGGCCATCGTGTAGCTCAGCATCTCCAGCATCGCGCCGAGCGTGATGGTCAGCCCGTAGTAGGCGTTCATCTCCTGGGTGACCTGTGCGGCCACGAGTACCGGCAGCCCGTAGTTCAGCAGCAGCGTGAAGATCGACCCGGTGTAGTCCCCGGCCAGGAAACGCCCGATCTGGCGGACCGTGAGGTTCTTGCCGACGCCGGTCCGCTTGGCGTGTTCGGGCACCAGCCTGCGGAAGATCAGGACGTTCACCCACACCGCGACCGCGAGCCCCGGCGCGATCCAGGCCAGGAACACCGCCCAGGAGGCCGCCGCGCCGCCGGACCGCAGCACCACCGCCGCGCCGACCAGCACGCCGAACCGGACGATCCAGAACACCAGGTTCGCGATCGGGACCAGCGGGGCCCTGCGCAGGGCGGTCAGCACGACGTCCTGGAGCGTGCAGACGCTCCAGACGATCACCATGGCGGTGAACACCACGCCCGCGCCGAACCCGGACAGCAGGCCGTACGTCGGGCCCCAGATGTCCAGGGTGAGTAAGAAGATCAGGCAGCCGACCACCGCGAGGCCCGCGCCGACCGCGTACACGAGCAGGATGAACTGCCCGCTGCGCCGCCCGGTCTGCGGGATGAAGCGGGTCAGCGTGCCGACGAACCCGAACGACGTGATCGCCGCCAGCAGTCGCATCGCGGCCAGGATGGCCAGCGCGACGCCGACGTCCCGCTCGTCGAAGACCCGGGCGGTCACCGCCCAGTAGGCCAGGCCGATGAGCGCGCCCGCGCCCGCGTTGAGCATCAGGGCGTACGCGCTGCGCAGCAGCGGATCGGAAAGGTCGGACGGCAGGCGGTCGCGCAGCCGCGACCACGGCCCCCCGGCGCGGGTCGCCTGCCCCCCGGCCAGACCCCCGCGCTCACTCACCGTGCGCTACCTGCCGCACCTGCCGCACCGCGTATCGTGTCCTCCTCACCACCGCGTATCCCTTCGTCAGCAGACGTTCCCTCAGGTAGATCAGGGGAACCGCGTTGTCCTCCACGGCGTTGCGGAACCGGGCCAGGCCGGTGTTCCGGCTCACCGTCAGCCGGGGCATCGCCAGTACGTCGTGCCGCTCGGTGGCCATCGCGTTGCCCACCGCGCACGCCGCCAGGTATCCCGCCGCACGCGTCTCCCGGCGCACCCGCGCGCTGGAGTAGCCGAACGGGTAGGCCATCGTGGTGACCGGGCGCCCGAGCCGGTCCTCCAGCAGCGCCTTGTTGCGCCGCAGTTCCTCCCGCAGCGCCGGGCCGGGCAACTGGTCGAGCTGCGGATGGCTGTGGCTGTGCCCGCCGATCTCGATGCCGCTGTCGGCGGCCTCCCTGACCTGGGCCCAGCTCAGCATGGCGTCCAGCGGGCGGCCCGCGGCGTCGGGCCCGGCGTCGCGCAGCCATCCGCTGGTCAGGAACACCGTCGCGGGCACGCCGAGCCTGGTCAGGATCGGCAGCGCCTCGCGGTGGAAGTCGGCGTAGCCGTCGTCGAAGGTGATCACGACGGGCCGGGCGGGCGGCTCGCGGCGCTCTCTTCGCAGGGCCGCCAGCTCGCCGAGGGTGATCGGGGTGAAGCCGCGGTCCTTGAGGTGGCCGAGCTGGTCGGCGAAGTCGCCCGGCCGTACCGCCAGCGGGCGTGTCTCCGGCGTCGGCGCGTCGGTGATCGAGTGGTACATCAGGATCGGCACTCGCGTCACGACGCGCCGCCGCGCAGCTTCAGGCGTACCGTGCCCACCACGTAACCCCAGGTCGTCCAGGCGAGACCGACGACGATCGCGCCCGCCCGGCCCAGCCCCGCGAGGTCGCCGCGCAGGGCCGCGCCGAGGCCGCGCAGCACGCCGAGCGGGAGGGTCCTGGTCGCGTACGAGCGTTCGCTGGACAACCCGTCACCGGCCCCGACGCTGGCCGCCACCAGTGCCTTGGACAGGCCCTCCGCGTAGCACCGCGTCCGCAGGTAGGCGAACCGGGACCGCTGCGCGGAGACCTTGTGGCCGATCACCGCGGCGGGCTCGTACCAGATCACCGCGTCCGGGCTGCGCTGCGTCAGCCGGATGCAGAACTCCGTCTCCTCGCAGCCCAGCGGGCGGCTCTTGCGCCCCTGGACGCTGCGCCCGATGCCGGAACGGAACCCTCCGGCACCGGTCACCGCGTCCCTGCGGAAGGCGGCGTTGCCGCCCATCACGTTGCGCACCCGGGCCCGGCGGGCGGGCATCCCGGTGTAGGAGCACCCGACCGTCCAGTCGAACTCGTGCGGGAACCACCGCGGTCGCCGCCCGGTCGCCCACAGCGGCGACGTGCGCCCGCCCACGCCGACCGTGCCCGGCTGCTGGAAGCCCTCCTCCAACGCCTCCAGCCAGCCGGGGTCCGCGACGGCGTCATCGTCGAGGTAGGCGACGATGTCGCCGGTCGCGATCTCGGCGCCGGTGTTCTTGCCGCCCGAGAGCCCCTGGTCGTGCGCGTTGGCCACGACGATCGCGTCCGGATACTCGTGCTTCAGCTTGAGCCGTAAATCCGGATTGTGGTCCACCACCAGGATCAGCTCGTGCGGAGCCCGCCGCTGGGCGCGGACGGACTCGACCGCCTCACGGATGTCGTCCCATCGCTCCTCCGTGTACACGCAGATGACGACACTGGTCTTCATTGGGGTTACGCGGCGCCCTGGTCGGCGGCGCGGGTGGTGGCGGGCTCGGCGGGAACGGGCAGCGGCCGGCGGCGCCACTCGCGCAGGATGGTGCGCAGCACGCGGATGCCGTCCCTGGTGACCCTCAGGTTGCTCGTGCCGTGCAGGCGCACCCGCTCGTGGCTCGGCACCTCCACGACCCGCAGCCCGGCCCGGTGGGCGCGGATGTTCATCAGCGTCTCCACCTCGAAGCCGTCGCAGTCCACGGCGAGGACGTCGAGGTGACGGGCCCAGAACGCGTTGTAGCCGTAGCACAGATCGCTGAAGCGGGCCCGGTACAGCACGTTGACCAGCCAGGTGAGCGCCTTGTTGCCGAGGTGCCTGCCGTGGGTGAGGTCGTCGCTGCCGCCGCCGTTGAGGTTGCGCGACCCCTTGACGAAGTCGGCCCCGGTCACGAGCGCCCCGACGAAACGGACGATCTCCCGGCCGTCGGTGGAGCCGTCGGCGTCGATCATCACGATGATGTCGCCCGTGCAGGCGGCGAAGCCCGCGGCCAGGGCGTCGCCCTTGCCCTTGCCCCGCTGGGTGACGATCCGGATGTCGGGCCGCAGCCGCCGGGCGACGGCGACCGTCTCGTCCGCGGAGTTGCCGTCCACCAGGACGACCTCGTTGATCCACTTCGGAAGCGTGGCGAACACGTGCGGGAGGTTCTCCGCCTCGTTCAGTGCGGGTACCACCACGCTCACGGTGGGAGTGATCGCGATGTGCGGTGTCACCGGAGTGAAACGCTCCAGCGGCGGAGGCGACCGCAGCGGCGTCACGTGGGCATGGCCGTTGTGCTTGGTGGTATCGGGACTCATGGTGAGGGATTTCCTTCCGGGCGATCGGACGCCGGCGCAGACCGCCAGACGGACCCGGGCCTCGTTTGCGAGCCGTCCAGTGGATATGTGCGATTCCAGTTATGGAGCATCAAATGTCCTGGGGCTGCTGGTGTCTGAGGGTGCGGTGCAGTGCTGGTGCGGTGCTGGTTCGCTGCTGTGGTGCCGTGCTGTGGTGCCGTACTGCTGAGATTGTCGTGCCTGATCAGGGAGCGTTTGCGGGCTCCCTAGGGTTTCACGGGTTTTTGTGACCTCGCCGACGGCCGGCCTCCCGTGCGCAGCCGCCCCGCGGCCTTGAGCACGCGATCCGCCAGCCGGTACAGCTCCGGCCTGTCGGTCACGATGGTTCTGGCCTTGTTCAACGGAGTCCTGCCGATCCAGTGGACCATGGCCGTGGCGGACGGCCGGGCGATCCGTCCCTCCGCCACCAGCAGGACCCCGCTCTTCAACCAGTCCTTGTACTCCCGGCCGCCCTTGCCCATGTCGACCTGGTGCAGCCCGGCCCGTGCCGCGTGCTCCGCCATCAGCAGGTGATGCACGATGCCGGGGGAGTAACGCGCGTATTCGGGGTCGTAGGCGGGGAACCAGCCGACCAGCGAGGTCGCGGTACGCAGCCCGAAGTGGCCCGCCACGGGCACGTCTCCGGCGTAGAGCATGGTCAGCACCCCGGCGAAGCCGGGGGTGGCGGTGGCGTGCATCTCCTCGGTCAGCCGGACGATCCAGGGCTGGGCGAAGCGGTCCACGCGTCCGGTGCTGCGGTACTGGCCGGACTTCCACCCCAGCAGCGTGCGGAGCAGGGCGGGGTCGGCCGAGGCCCACTCCAGCCGCACGTCTCCGTGCTCGCGGCCGAGCTTGCGCTGCTTGTAGCGGACGGTCTTGTAGTTCTTCGGGGAGTTGGCGCGCACCTGCTCGGCGTAGGCGTCGAAGCCCGCTGTGAGATCCATCACGGGGGCCGGTCGTACGTCGGCCTCGTGGGGGGCGAACGTCGGCTGGCCCGCCACCATGTGGTCGAACTCCAGCACGTTGAGCCGGCAGGCCCGCAGCAGCTCACGGGCGTTGAGCTTCAACTCGGGCACCGAGATCAGGCCGTGGCAGGTGGTCAGGAACCCGCCGAGCGGCCTGCCGACGCCGAAGCCGTGCCGCTCGTAGGGGAAGAACCCGGCGATCCGCCCGCCGTCCTCGATGACCGCCACCCGGACGTAGTCGCGGAGCCGGCCCATGGCCAGGGCGAACTCCACCGACAGGAACGCGTTGTCCAGAGCCGGGTCGGCCTGCTGAAGGGCGCGCCATCGCTCGATTTCGGCCGGACCGAGGTCCGTGGGCCGGACGATCGTGATCGACATGCTCAACGTGACCCCATCCCCTCCGTGGAGCTCAGTGTGCGGCGCATCCCCGTGTCGCCTCTGTGTAGGACGCGCAGCACGTACAGGAACCCCCCGAGTGCGCCGATCGTCGCCACGGCCGCACGGGGGGACCATACGTCCCAGAGAAGCATCCCCTGCGCGAGCAGAACATTGACCCCGATGCTCGCGCCTGTACCAAAGGTTAGTGCCGAGATGCCATCGCGATCCCTCAGAAGGCCTGTTGCCGCCAAAGCGGGGACCACGAGCAGGTAAAGGGGGGTCAAGACCAGGCGCAGCGGGGTGTCGATGTCCATGATCGCGATCAGGGCGCCGGCGGCGCACGCGGGTGTCAGCACCCACGTGAGAAGTCGCCGGTACGTGCGCATCAAGGCTCCCGCAAGCTGAGTCAAGGCATGGTCGAGTGTCCTGTTCAATGGACCAACCCGTCCATGGGATCAACCCCGCCATTGACCGTCAATGGCGACGCGTTCCACCAGGACATGGTTTACCTGATCAGGCTGTCGTAGCGTAGCGTTATTCTCTACATACCCCCCGCCGATCTTACAAGAGTGAAATACCCTATCGTAGGGGGGGTTCTGGACAGACTGTGCCCTGACTTGGGGACGGCCGGAGCCGCGTTCAGTCGCTCTGCGCGACGCCTCCGTCCTGCGGCGAGGGGGCCGGCGCCGACTCCGACGGCTCGGGGCCGGGGGGCTCCGGGGTGTCCCGGGGCGGTTCGGGGGCCTCGACGTCCTGGCCGGGCCAGGAGACCGCGCACGTCCTGCTGCCGCCGTTGGACCTGATCGACACCTGGCCGTCGCCCGGCTCACCGGGGTCCTCGACGGTGATCCACACGCTCGCGCCCTTGCCCGCGGCCAGCCGGCCCCGGCGGGCCGAAAGGCCCATCTCACCGGACACCGACGCGTTCCAGGAGACCGCGGAGCCGCGGGCGGCGAGCTGGATCAGGCCCGCGCCGGAGGCGCCGAGGTCGGCGGGGCAGGAGACGGCCAGCCGGGCGCTCACCGCCGGGGGCCTGCGCGAGGCGCTGGGACTGGCCGTGGCCGGGCGCGTGGTACGGCGCGGGGCGGGTGTGGGGGCCGCCGAAGGCGTCGGCGGTTCCGCGGTCTCCTCGGGTTCTTCGGTCTCCTCTTCGAGGGGGTCGCCGGGGGCCTCGTCCGCCGCGGTGGGCTCCGCGCCGGGGGTGAACACGGAGGGGCTGGGGGCGGGCGCTGCGCGTACGCCGGCCGGTTCGGCGGTGCCGTTCACCACGACCACCGCGACCGTCGCGGCCAGCACGCACGACGCCGTGATCACCAGCGCCGTGAGGCGGCGCGGCCTGCGGCGGGAACGGCGCTCGGCGGGCAGCGGGAACCCGGCCTTGTCGAACCGCTCGGTGCGTTTCGCGATCTCCCGCCTGGTCTGCTCGCGGTCCGGGTTCGCACAGGTGTCGATCACCCGGTGGCGCAGCGACAGCGGAGGGTAGCCGATCGGCACCGCCGCAAGCAGCCGTTCGGCCGACACGTGCCGGTGGCGGAGTTCGTGGCAGATCTCACAACCGCCGATGTGCGCGGAGAGCCGCTTGCGCAGCAGCGGCGGGAGCGGGCCCTCCAGGGAGTCGACCATGGCGGACAGGTCGGGGCAGTGCGCCCGGCCGACCCTGGCCAGCACGACCGCGGCGGCGGCCAGTTCCAGCAGGTCGCGGGCCCGGCCGACCCTGGCCGCGATCTGCCGGGTGGTCAGGCCCAGCACGGCCGCGACCTCGGCGTCGCCGAGCGCGTGCCGTACGGCCAGCTCCAGGACCTCCCGGTCGCCGGGGGCCAGCTCGCCGAGCACCTCGAAGACCAGCTCGGCCAGTTCGGGGTCGTCGATCTCGTCTTCGTCGTCCTCGGGCACCGGGGCCGCCAGCGGGGGCGTGCCGGTGCGGCGGCGCGGCCGGGCGAGGCACTGGTGGCGGGTCAGCGCGTACACCCAGGCGCGCAGCCGCCGGGAATCGCCTAGCCGGTCCACCGCCTCGCACGCGGTGACCAGGGCGTTGTGCACCGCCTCGGCCGCCGCCTCCGGGTGGGGGAGGCGGGAGCAGGCGTAGTCGTAGAGGCGTTCGCCGTAGGCGTCGTAGAGATCGGCGGGCGCGTGCGCGTCCGCGCGTCGCAGCGCCTCGACCAGAAGGTGGTCATCGGCGCGACCGGTGTTGGGCCATCCGGGCACAGATCTTCCTCCCCGCAGCACGGGCACGTCCGCGGGTCTCGTCCACTGCCCGCGCCAGGGCCCCACGTCGCATTGGACGCCTACGTCCGGGGGATGGGTTGTCCTGGCGGGAAATGTACGGCCCTGGCATAGCAAGAAGGCATATTCCCTGCGGAATATCCGGCCCTATGCCGGCGCGGGCATCACCCGTCGCAGTGCGGGGCGCAAATGCGGCGCTTCATGCTTTCCACGAAGATCTTCCGCACCTGCAGCACGTCCTTGACGATGAACAGCTCGCCGCCGGTCGCGGACGCGATGGCGTCCATGCGCGCCCTGCCCTTGGGAGCGTCCGGGCCGAAGGCGATGATCAGGATGCTGACCGGCTTGGCCGGGTCGTACTGCTCCTTGAGCTTCCGCACGATCTCCTCGTCGGACAGGCCGCCGTCCGGGTCGTCGTTGCCCGCCCCGTCCGTCAGGACGAGGATCGTGTTGATCTTGTCGGCCCGGTAGTCCTCGGTCATCTGCTCGTAGGCGGCGGCGATCGTGTCGTTCAGGCCGGTGTCGCCGGTGGGCTGGGCCCGTACCTCGGCCAGCCTGCCCGCCAGCAGGTCCTTGCGCAGCACGCCGCCGACCTTCTCGGCGAGCGGGCCGACCGGCACCATCTCGCGGTAGTCGGTGCCCTGGCCGTCCAGGTGTGTGGAGAACTCCCACACGCCGATCTCGCTGTCCGGCGGGAACAGCCGTAGCCCCTCCGTGCCGATCCGCGAGATCACCCGCATCCGGTCGGCCCCCGCGCCCGGTACCTGCAGCGCCATCGTCCCCGACACGTCGAACAGCGCCAGCAGGCGGGTGCCCAGGTTGAGGCGCGACCACGACTGCGTGAGCGAGGCGGCGGCCTTGGCGTCCGGGGCGGCGAGCGCCTTCGGCGCCTTGGCCGCGAACCCGGCGTCCTCGTCCAGGGCCGCGCCGCCCTTGCCGTCCGGGGTGCGGAACCCGTGGTCGCGGATGACCTTCTGGCCCGCTGGGCCGGTCAGCTCCGCCGCGAACTTCTCGGCCGCGCCCTTCACCGCCGCGTCGGTGGCGGTGTAGACGAGCGGATAGTCCAGGCTGACGGTCCCCTCGCGCGGATACAGGGGCACGACGGGGGAGGCCGGTTTCTGCCGGGTGTTGAAGTTCCAGACGCCCTGCTCGGTGGCGACGCCGACCGGCGCTCTGCGCGATTTGACGTCCAGGCTGGCCAGCAGGGACTCCGGCGAGCCCGCCAGTGACCGGGAGAGCTGCTTGAGCGCGCCGATCAGCCG
This sequence comes from Spongiactinospora rosea, assembly GCF_003315795.1. GTDB lineage: Bacteria > Actinomycetota > Actinomycetes > Streptosporangiales > Streptosporangiaceae > Spongiactinospora > Spongiactinospora rosea. Next base: position 217,647 of record NZ_QMEY01000011.1, on the reverse strand, counting down.
GTCCTCCTTGCCGCCCGCGCGCAGCACTCCGGCGGCGGCCAGGGCCGCGCCGAGACCGGCCGCGTTCTGGCGGGGGTCCAGGGTGACCACGCGTACCTGCTTGGCCAGGCCGTCGGGGTCGGCGACGTCGGCGGCCGCGGCCACCTGCGCCCAGCTCGGCTCGCCCAGCGTGCGCCGCAGGCCCTGGACCACGTCCTGGGAGGCGGCCAGCACGACCGGCGAACGGGCGATCGAACCCTGCGCCTCCGGCGGCTTCGCGCCGCGGGTCCGCATCAGGTCCAGCCACATGCGCGAGTCCGGGATCCACAGGTCCGCGTCGGTCCTGCCGTCCGTCGCGCCGCTCCCGGCCAGCGCGTTCGCCACGCTGGGCGCGGGCTGCGCCTGCACGGCGACCCGCACGCACCGGCCGTTCTCGGAGTGCCCGGCGGCGTTGTACTTCTGCGCGACCGCCGTCACCGCCGGGGCGATGTCCGGCGCGGCCACCACCCGTACGGCCGACTCGCCGCCCGCGCACCCCTGGCCGCCCTGGGCGCTCTTGCCGTCTTCACGGTTGACGATCACGAAGGCCGCCACGCCCAGCAGTACGGCGAGCGCGACGGAACCGGCGAGCGGGACGAGCACGCGCCCGGCGCTCGTCCGTCGGCGCGGCGGCCGGTACCCGTCTCCGCCCGCGCCGGAGTCGTCTGTGCGGTGGCGTCCGCCCACGGTGTCCTCTTCTTGATCCTTATTGAGCCGTTCGGTCGATGCGGGGGGACACCCTATCCGGAGATAGGTGGCAATGTTTCCTGGAACCCTACTTGCTGCGCTTATTGTGGCAAAACAGCGCTAAAGGTGCAGAAGGGTCGGCTCTAAAGGAGCAGAACCACACGCGGGACGGCCTTCACGTCAGGCGCATTGGGCGGATTCAGGGGGGAAGAGGGCCGCTGACGCGGCCGGGAGCGGGCGAACACGCCGGTCAGGCACCGTGACCTCCTGTCCGCCCGCTCCCGGCCGCCGACAGCGCTAAGTACCTTACCCAGCACATCGCGTCACTGATTTTAGGCAGCGCAAAGAACCGGTTAGCCCTGGACCCGTTTCCACCCCGCGCCACATGGGAGGATGCGGGGATGTTCCAGCTCGTGGAGGTGACCGACCCCGCCGATCCCCGCCTGGGCGACTACACCCGGCTGCGCGACGTCGAGTTGCGCAAGAACCTTGAGGCCGGGCGCGGCCTGTTCATCGCCGAGGGCGAGAAGGTCATCAGGCGCGCGATCGCCACCGGCCACCCGGTCAAGTCGGTCCTCACCACCCGGCGCAGGCTCGACGCCCTGGCCGACGCCCTGGGCGAGACCACGGTGTTCGTGGCGTCCGACGAGGTGATCCGCGACGTGGCGGGCTTCCAGGTCCACCGTGGCGCCCTCGCCGCGATGCGCCGCCTCCCGCTCCCCGCCGTCCCCGACCTGCTCGCCCGGCGCGCGCGGAGCGTGGTCGTACTGGAGGACCTGGTCGACCACGGCAACGTCGGCGCCATCTTCCGCTGCGCCGCCGCCCTCGGCGTCGGCGCCATCATCCTGTCCCCCCGCTGCGCCGACCCCCTCTACCGCCGCGCGGTCAAGGTCTCCATGGGCGCGGTCTTCTCCATCCCGTACGCCCGCATGGACGACTGGTACGGCGGCCTGTCCCAACTGCGCCAGGCGGGCTTCCGCACCCTGGCCCTCACCCCCGACCAGCGGGCCACCCCCCTCTCCACGGTCCCCCCGTCCCCCCGCACGGCCCTCCTCCTCGGCTCCGAGGGCGACGGCCTGTCCTCCCACTGGCTCAAGGAGGCCGACGAGCCCGTCTGCATCCCGATGAGCCCCGAAGCCATGTCCACCGGCGTCGACTCCCTCAACGTGGTCGCCGCCGCCGCCATCGCCTGCCACGAACTCACCCGCTCGACGCGGGGGTGAGGGGCCGCCGCGAGCGCCCGGGGCGGCCCCTCACGTTCGCGTCAGCGGCCCTGGAGGGACTTGACGTTGTTGCCGAAGGACCAGCTTCTGGAGCCGTCCCAGTTGATGGACCAGGTCATCAGGCCCTTGAGCTGGCCGTTGAAGGCGTTCCAGGCCTGGCTGACCAGGCCGGGGGCCATGTAGCCGCCGCCCGCGCCCGGCTGGGCCGGGAGGCCGGGGACCTGCTTGTCGTAGGGGACCTTGATGGTGGTGCCCTGGATGGTGAGGCCGTTGTTCAGGCAGGTCGTCTGGACGGTGAAGCCCTGGACGGTGCCGGCCGAGTAGGAGTCGCCGGAGCAGCCGTACATGCTGCCGTTGTAGTACTGCATGTTCAGCCACCACAGGCGGCCGTTGTCGGCGTACTTCTTGATGATCGGCAGGTACGCGCCCCAGATCGAGCCGTAGGTGACGCTGCCGCCGGTGACGTACGCCGTCTCGGGGGCCATGGTCAGGCCGAAGTTGGACGGCATCTGGGCGAGCACGCCGTCGATGATCCGGATCAGGTTGGACTGCGAGGCCGACAGCTGGTTGATGTTGCCGCTGCCGGTCAGGCCGGTCTCGATGTCGATGTCGATGCCGTCGAAGTTGTACTTCTTCAGGATCGGCACGACCGTCTGGACGAAGCGGTCGGCCACGCTGGACGAGCTGAGGTCGATGCCCGCCGCCGCGCCGCCGATGGACATCAGGATCGTGGCGCCCGCGGCCTTGGCCGCGCACATCTCGGCCGGGGTGGAGACCTTGACGGTCACGTCCATGCCGTCCTCCCACAGCACGGTGCCGTCACCGCGGATCACCGGGAAGGCCGCGTTGATCACGTTGTAGCCGCGCTGGGCGATCACCGGGTTGTTGATCGGAGTCCAGCCGAACGGCGGGTGGACGCCGTTGATCGCGCCGTCCCAGTTCTCCCAGTAGCCCTGGAGGACCTTGCCCGCGGGGCGGCTCTTGACCGGGCAGGTGGCGTCGCCGGTGGGCGTGATCGTCGGGGTCGGGGAACTCGTGGGCGAAATGGTCGTGGTGGGCGTCGAGGTGGGCGTGTTCGTGGGCGTCACGGTCACGGTGGGCGTGGGCCCGCCGGGGCCGTCGAAGGTGATGTCGTCGGCGTAGTAGGTGCCCTGGCCGTACCAGCCGTGCAGGTAGACCACGGCGGAGGTCTGGTTCGCGCCGGAGGTGAAGGAGATGTTGATCTGCGTGTAGTCGTTCGACGAGGAGGCCCAGCGGGACTGGCCGCCGTTCACGCCGAAGTAGACGTAGTTGCCCCGGACCCAGGCGCTCAGGTTGTAGGTGGTGTTGGGCCGGACGCTCACCGTCTGGCTGCACCGGGCGATCTCGGAGCCGTTGACCGCGCCGGCGAGCGCGCCGCTACCGGTGCGCGCCGGGGTGCCGACCACCGAGCCGGCGTTGCCGGTGCAGGTCCAGGGGGACAGGTTGCCGGACTCGAAGCCGGGGTTGGAGAGCAGGTTGTCGGCGTAGGCCACCGACCTCTGCGTGATCATCACGATCGCCCCCAGCAGCAGCGCGGAGAACAGCGCGAGCAGCCGGAGGGTGGTTCGCTTGATGGGGGGTGTCATGGGGGGTACAGCCCTTCTGCCGCCCGGCGAGAAGTGATGCCGGGCCACGGTGACGGGGGCAGGGAGGAGCGGTGTGGGTCAGCCTCTGGTGCTGACCCACACGTTGACGATGGTGTGCGGTGTGATCCTTGTCGTGGCGGTGGAGCCCACGGGAGCCCAGTCGCTCACGGCCAGGATCGGGCCGGCGTCCGGGAGGAAGTGCTTCTGGAGGACGTGGACCCGATGCTCGCCGGTGCCGCCGGAGCAGAAGCTGCTCGCCGTGAGGCCGCTGACCTGGTACGTGCAGCCGGTCGGCGCGGCGGACGCGCTGGATGCGGTGCCGAAGACGACCCCGGCGGTGAGTAAAGCGGTGGCGGAGGCGCTGGATAACCACTTACGTGCGCGCATGGGGCTCCCTGGGACAGCCGAGTTTATCTTTAGTAAACTTTCCTAAAGATATGAGCACGATCACGGACCGTCAATAGCGCGCTGTCCGGGGCCGTTTCGGCAGCGTAGTCCAGCAACCGGCCGGCCGTCCTGAACCGGCGGGCGGACTGCGGGTCGCCGAGCACCACGCCGATCAGCAACCGGTCGTCCCGCTCGGCGGCGAAGAGCAGACAGTAACCGGCCGCGCGCGTGTATCCGGTCTTGACGCCGAGCACGCCGGTGCCCTCGCCCAGCAGCTTGTTGGTGTTGCGGAAGGTGTGCGCCCCGTGCACGGCCGTGCGCGGCACGACGTGCCGCTTCGTGGAGGAGATCTGCCGGAAGACGGGGTCGCGGAGCACGGTCTCGGCGAGGCGCACCTGGTCCTCGGCGGTGGAGAGGCCGCCGCCACCGGGGGAGGGCAGGCCGTCGGGGTTGGTGTACCGGGTGTCGGCCAGGCCGAGCGAGCGGGCCGCGGAGTTCATCTTGGCCACGAAGGCGTCGTCGCCGGGGCCGTAGCGGCGGGCGAGCGCGTGGGTGGCGTCGGCGCCCGAGGGCAGCATCGCGCCGTACAGCAGGTCGCGTACGGTGAGCCGCTCGCCCTTGCGCAGCCCGGCCGAGGTGGCGCCGTTGACGACGGCGTGCCGTACGTCGGCCGCGGTGATCGTCACGACGTCGCTCAGGCCGGCCTCCTTGAGCACCACGTAGGCGGTCATGACCTTGGCCAGGCTGGCCACCGGCATCCGGCGGTCCGCCTGCTTCTCGTACAGTGCGGTGCCGGTCGAGGCGTCGATGACGTAGGCGGCCCGCGCGGCCACCGCGGGCGCGTCGCGCTGCGCCACGCCGCCCGCGCCCATACCGGCGGGTGCCGTAACGCGCGATATGGCCGTTGTCTCCATGGGCGGCGGAGCCGCCGCGAACGCGGTCGCGGCCAGTGCCGCGGTACTGGCGATAAGCAGGATGCCCCGGTTGTCCATGTCGGCCATAGTCGCATGTCAGGAACGTAAAGTGTCCCGAACTCCGCGCATTGTGGCGGGGATGCGCCTAGGCGCGCGGCGAGGCGACCAGGTCGGGCTCCGCCGTGCTACGACGCCGCCGGCGGCGGCGTACCAGCACCAGCGTGGCGATCACCACGGCCAGGACGACGGCCGTCCCGGCGGCGGCGAGCGGGGAGCGGGCGGCGAGCGTCAGCCAGCCCCAGATGGCCGCGTAGAGGCCGAACGCCGTGACCGGCACCCAGGTCAGGCAGCCGAGCGCGCTGGCCACCGCGTACCAGGGATAGGAGATGCGCAGCACGCCCGCCACCCACGGCAGCGTGTGGCGCAGCATGGGCACCCAGAAGCACGCGTAGACCGCGAGCGCGCCCCACCGGGCGACGACCTTCTCCACCTTCTGGATGCGTTCGCGGCCGAGCCGCGCGCCGACGCGCGATTCGTACAGCTTCTCGCCCAGCCTGCGGCCGACCCAGTAGTACACCTGGAACGCTCCGAAGAGCGCCACGCCCCCGACGAGGGTGACGAGCCACAGGGGGAGGCCGAACAGCGACGCCTGGGTCGGTGAGGGAATGAGGGACGCCGTGAGTGTGCCCATGACCCGCCACCACCGCCCCGTGTCCGGTCCGCCCAAGTTCGCAGGATATTAGGGAAGCCTAACCTGCGTTTCCATTATGTGGCATAGGCCCGCTCGTGGTGCGGGCGGGGCCGCGGGACGATCGCTTGCAAGTCATCGGCAACCAGGGCTAAAGCCGCTTGTCGTACACCTTAGGCGTGGACAAGAAGGGGGTGCCGGCCATGAGCCCGCGGAGCGGTCTGGTGGCGGTGCTGGCGAGCGGGGCCGCGACCATGGCCCGGCTGCTGGCCGCCACGCTGGCGTTCACCGGTGCGTACGTGGGGGTGGAGGCGCCCGGCGCCACTGTCAGCGCCCGGAGCACGGCAGGAGCCGGCACCCCCCACACCACGACGGTCACGCTCTCCGCCCAGACCCTGCCGCTCACCACCCCCCTGAAGCGGCCACTGAAGCGGCCACTGAAGCGCCCCCAAGGGCTCACCGCCGAGCCGGTGAAGGCGGCCGGACCCGCGTCCGCCGGCATGGCCAAGCCCGCCGGCTCGGCCGCGATGCCGAAGGCCGCCGCGGCGGCCGGGGCGAAGGCGGGGGCGGTCACGGTCGGGATCGGGGCCGGGGGACGGCCCTGCGCGGTGCGGCTGGACGCGCGCGGCCTGATCGACGGCGCCGCGCCCACCGCCACCGTCCTGTACGGCTGGCGGCTCCAGCGCTGGAGCGCGTCCGCCCGCGCCTGGAGGTCCTACGCCACCGCCGCGGGCGGAGTCACCGGCGGCCGGTACGAGGCCCGCTGGACGCCCGACGTCGTGGACAACCCCGGCTGGTACCGGGTGGAACTGATCGTCGAGAACGGCGCCCGCCCGGCCAGGCCCGCGCGCAGCGAGCGGTTCCAGCTCAGTTGCTGAAAGCGAGGCACCGGTCACAGGTTCGCGGCGAGGGCGTGCCTGGACGCCTCCACCCACCGCGACACCCCGACGCGCTCGGCGACCGCCACGGCCTTCTCGTAGTGCGCCCTGGCGGCGTCCGGAAGGCCCAGCCGTACCGCCAGATCGCCCAGCGTGAGCGCGACCGGCCACAGGGCCACCACGCCCGTGCCCGCGCCGGCGATCCGGTCGGAGAACGGCGTCAGCGTGTCGTAGGACTCCTGCATCCGCATCCGGTCCTCCAGCAGCATCCCGGTCAGCGCCCGCCAGGTCATCGTCAGCTCGTACAGGAAGTCGGGCCGGACCGGCGTGCGCACGGCGGCCACCGCGCGGGCGTCGCGCTGGTGCCCGGCGGAGGCCAGCGCCAGCGCGTAGGCGTCGAGGGTCCACTTCGCGCCGCGCTGGTGGGCCTCGGCCAGCGGCTCGACCATCTCCGCCGCCCTGCCGTCCACCAGGTGCAGGCAGAACGAGGTGATCAGCGGGAGGTCCTGGCGGCCCTCCAGCATGCCCGCCCGCGCGGTCTGCCTGGCCGCGTCGCGGTAGGCCCGCTCCGCGCCCGCGTAGTCACCGCTGATCATCCGGCGCTGCCCCGCGTACCACGCGCCGACCGCCGCGGGCGCCGGCAGGTCGTACTGCCTGGCCAGCCGCTCGGCCGCGGCCACCTCGGCGTCGGCGGTGGCGAAGTCGCCGCGCGCCGCCGAGCACTCCATCAGCACCAGGTGGGCCAGCGCCTGCACGGCGACCTGCCCGGACGCCTCGCCCACCGACAGCAGCTCGCGCCCGATCGCCTCCCGCTCGCCCACCGCCGGAATGCCGTAGGACTGCCGCAGCCGCCCGCTGAGGGCCACCGCGAGCAACGCCGGGTCGCCGCTCATCCGGGCCAGCTCTTCGGCCTCCAGCGACGCCTCGTGCCCCCTGCCACCGGCCGACCCCTCCAGCTCCAGGGCCAGCGTGGCGAGCAGGCTGGCGCGCAGCGCCTGCTCGTCGGAGGGGAGTTCGATCAGCGCCTTCTCGGTGACGTTGACGATCTCCCAGGCGGTACGGGTGAAGTCGCGGGCCATGCCCTTGTGCGGCACCGCCAGGGACGCCGCGACCCGCGCGGTCAGCTCAAGGTCGCCGAGCGGCAGCGCGGCGTCCATGGCCGCGCGGCGCTGCCTGCGGGCGGCGGCCATGTCGCCGCACAGCCCGAGCGCCTTGATCAGCCGCAGCGACAGGCGCAGCCGCTCGCGTACGCGCTGCTCGTCGTCGGCCCGCCCGGCCCGGTCGAACGCGTCGATGGCCTGCTGCCACAGGTCGGCCGCCTCCCGGTGGGCGAACCTGCGTTCGGCCTGGTCGGCGGCCAGGCTGGCGTAGTGGACGGCCTTGGCGGCGGTCTCGGCCGTGCCCGCCGCGTCGAAGTGGTGGGCGAGGGCGGCCACGTCGCCGGGGTTGCGCCGTTCGATGGCGGCGGCCACGGCCGCGTGCAGCCGGGTGCGGCGCAGCCGCGAGGCGTCGGAGTAGAGCGTGCCGCGTACCAGGTCGTGGTCGAACCGGAGCCGCCCCGGCCCCGGCTCGGTGACCAGCCCGGCGAGCAGCGCGGCCTCCACCGCCTCCACCACCGCGTCCTCGTCGCCCGCCACGTCGACCAGCAGATCGACATCGACGTCCCGGCCGATCACCGCGGCCTGGAGCAGGATCTGCTGGGCCGGGCCGGGCAGCCGGGCGATCCGGCGGCGCAGCACGTCGCGCACGCCCGAAGGGACGCCGGTCAGCACCTCGGCCGAGGTGGTGCGCCCCCTGGTGTACTCGGAGTCCAGCAGCCGGACGGTCTCCCGCACGAAGAAGGGGTTGCCGCCGGTGCGTTCGGCGATGGTGCCGACGGCGTCCTCGTCGACCTCGCGCACGCAGGTCGCGCGGACCAGCTCGGCCACGCTCTTGGCGTCCAGCCCGGAAAGGCCCACCCGGACCGGGCCGAGCCTGGCCAGGGCGGCGAGGACGTCGGCCTGCTCGCCGGTGATCTCGCTCTCCCTGGCGGTGACCACGAGCAGCACCCGGCTGGTGGCCAGCAGGCTGGGCAGCGCCCGCAGCAGCGCGAGGGTCTGCGCGTCGGCCCAGTGCAGGTCCTCCAGGATGAGGACGAGCGGGCACTCCTTGGCGACGCCCGCAAGGTAGCCGCCGACCGCGCGGTGCAGCCGGAAGCCGCCGGAGGCGATGTCGTCGTCGGGCGCGGGCGCGGTGTCGTCCAGCAGCGGGGCGAGCAACTGGCCGTACTCCCCGGGGCCGATGCCCGACACCAGCGTGCGCAGGATCTCCACCCAGGCCCAGCCGGGCGGGGTGGCGCTGCTGTCCGGGCAGGCCCCGGCGGCGGTGATCCAGCCGTCGGCGGCGAGCGTCATGGCGAGCCTGCGCACCAGCGTGGACTTGCCCTCGCCCGCGTCGCCGCTGACCACCGCGACCGTGAAGTGGCCGGTACGGCTCGCCGCGGTGACCAGCCTGGCCAGCTCCGCCTCCCGGCCGACGAACGGCTCCGGCTCCAGCGGGGGCAGGTCGGGCGGCGTGGCCGTCGGCCGCGGCGGCCAGGTGTCGGCCACCGCCGGGACCTGGCGGCCCTGCCGCTGCGGTGGCCCGGCCAGCTCCAGGTCGGGCGACTGGGCCAGGATGTCGGACTCCAGCTTGCGCAGCGCGGGCCCGGGGTCGATGCCCAGCTCGTCGGCCAGGATCGTGCGGGCGCGGCGCAGCGCGGCCAGCGCGTCGCCCTGCCGCCCGCTGCGGTACAGGCCGAGGGCCAGCAGCCGCCAGCCCTCCTCGCGCAGCGGATGCTCCGCGGTCAGCGCCTCAAGGTCGGGCACGGTCTCGGCGGGCATGCCGAGCCGCAGGCCGGTGTCGGCGTGCCGCTCCCTGGCCACCAGCCGCAGCTCGGTGAGCCGGTTGACCTCGGCCTCGGCCCACGGCTGGTCGGCGAAGTCGGAGTAGGGGGTGCCCCGCCACAGGCCCAGGGCCTTGGTCAGCCGCGCCCGCGCCGCCGCCGGGTCGTCGGCGTCCAGGTTCTCGCCCGCGGTGCGGGCCATCTCCTCGAAGCGCAGCGCGTCCACCTGGTCGGGGGCGACGCGCAGCGCGTAGCCGGAGGCCACGGTGACCAGCAGCCGGTTGGGGCCGCCGCGCGGCCTGCCCGGTTCGAGCACCCGGCGCAGCCGGGAGATGTAGACCTGAAGTCCGGACTGGGCGCCTTTGGCGGCGTCGTCGTCCCACAGGTCGTACAGCAGTGAATCGACCGGTACGACCTGTCCGCGTGCGACGAGTAACCGGGCGAGCACGGCGCGTTGCCGAAGACCGCCGAGGTCCAGCTCGTCGTCGCCGTCGTACGCCTCGACCGGCCCAAGAACCCGGAACGCCACCATGTCAGCCGCCACGCTATGCGTGCTCGCGAAGGGGACACAAGCCGTACCGCCGCATTGCGGTACGGGGGTGGCGTGCGACGCCGATGTGATGGAAAGCCGGTATGGGGACCAGGGCGGGCGGCCGGGACGGCACGCTACTCCCGCGCCGCGGCCCCGTCACCATGGACCTCGCCGTGAACCTCACTATGGACCTCACCGCGGGCCTCAACGTGGGCCGCCTCCTCGACCTTCCGACCTGCCTGCCGATCCGCTCCGCCGTTGCGCCTGCGCAGCAGTGCCCATGCGCCGAGCGCCAGCCCGCCGACGGGGATTTCGATAGTGTAGGTCCAGAAGCCGAAGAGCAGTGCGGCGGCCGTCGCGGCGGGCAGTGGCACACCGAAGGCGTTCAGCAGCGCGAGCACCCCGAGTTCCATGATCCCGGCACCGCTCGGGGTGACCAGGGCCGTGGTGAGCACGCGCGAGAGGGCGAACACCGCGATCGACTCGGCGAGCCCCGGATAGGCCCCGGTGGCGTGCAGGCAGCAGAGCATGATGAGCCACTGGAAGCCCAGGAAGGCGATCATGCCGAGGCTCAGCCCGGCCCAGCGCCGCCGCACGATCTCGGCGGTGTCCGCGCGCAGCCGGGTCAGTGCCTCGGAGGCCGCGTGCTCGCGGGGGCGGATCCGGTGCGGGGCCAGGCGTACCAGGCCGTCCAGCCCGCGGCCCAGCAGGGCCGCCGCGCGATCCCAGTACAGTGCGGTGGCGGCCACCGCCACCAGCGCCAGGATGGACAGCGCGCCCACCCACCCGGCCTGCGCGATCCGCTGGTCGGGCACCCGCCCGGCGAGCAGCAGCGACACGATGCCCACCGCGGGCAGGATGAACCGGAACAGGTTGTTCCATATGCCGGTCGTCAGCGTGGACACCACGACCGCGCGGAACGGGAACCCCCAGCCCTTCGTCATGGCGAACGTCAGCGCCACCCCGACGGCCCCGCCGAACGGCAGCAGGTTGCTGACCGCGCTGCTGCCCGCGTTGAGGGTCAGGGCCTGCAGGTGCGTCAGGCCGGGCAGCGACCGGGTGAGCACCACGGTGTACGCGCCCAGGCTGGCCATCCACGCGAGCGTCATCAGCCCGACCATCAGCGGGCTCATCTGCGCGAACTCCGCGCCGATCTGGCCCCAGGAGACCTCTTTGTCGGTCAGTGCGCCGACCACCTGGGGCAGGAAGACGATCAGCGAGCCCGCCAGCCCCAGCGAGACGACGGACAGCAGGATCTGTATCCGGGTGTTCTTCATGTCGGCTCTAGTCTGCCGTGCCCTCCCGGTCGCCGTGCTCCTCCTTTCGGACGAGCCGGACGAGCCGCCCCTTGCTCAGGCCCTCGGGGGGATGTCGAAGGGGTGTTTCAGGCGGGTGCCGAGCGGGACGTCACGCCTGACGTACCACTCGGTGCCGAAGATCAGCCGGTACAGCGGGCCGGGGATCTTCAGCATCATGCCGAGGGTCCGGTCGCCGTCGCCGCCGGTGGCCTGCGAGGCGTGCGCCGCCATGCTGGCGCGCTTCTGGCGGGCGAAGCGGCGGACGCTCACCCGGTGGGTGATCGCCTCGCCGGGGGAGTACGCCCGCTCGAAGGTGCGCAGATCGAACTCGGGCGGGAAGGTGTAGAACCGGCCCGCCAGGCGCAGCGCGCGCAGCAGCAGGTCACGGTCGACCGTGGCCTCCAGCACGATCGGCGTGCCCGCGATCTCGGCGGCCCGCCTGCCCACCCGGTGCACCTGGACGTGGTCGGGGTGCCCGTAGCCGCCCGCCGGGTCGTAGATCGTCACCAGGTCGGCGGACTCCTCCTTGAGCACCGCGGCCAGCCGCTGCGCGGCCTCCTCGGTGTCGGCGTCGATGAAGGCGTCGTCCGGACGGTCGTCGGCCACCCCGCCGGCGCTGCCGAGGCCCGAGTCGGCGTAGCCGAGCTTGACCACGCGGGCGCAGCCGAGCAGCGCGGCCGAGCGGTACAGCTCCGACATCCGCGCCTCGCCCAGCGCCTCGCCCGGCGCGAGGTCGGCCAGGCCGCGCTCGCCCGCGGTGGCCACCACCAGCACCACCCGGTGTCCCTGCGCCGCGAGCATGGCCATGGTCCCGGCGGTGAGCAGGGCCTCATCGTCGGGGTGGGCGTGGAAGAAGACTGCTGTGCTTATGGCGCTCATCTCCGTTCCCGCGGCTCACCGGCGTCTCGGGGGGTATGAAGCAAACCCTATCCCGCCGTCCGCGCGGAGAACGCGAGGCGTGATCCCCCCGTAGGCTGAGACGGTGAGGATCCTCCACGTCAGCGACTGCTACCTTCCCCGGCTCGGCGGCATCGAGGTGCAGGTGGCCGATCTCACCGCGACGCAGGCGAAAGCCGGTCACGAGGTCGAGGTGGCCACCGCGACACCGGGCGAGCCCCTGCCGGGCGTCCATCGGGTGGTCGCGCCGATGCCGTTCGACCTGCCGGTCCACCCCTTCGGCGTCGGGCACATGCTGCGGCTGCTGGCGGCGCGCAGGCCCGACGTGGTGCACGTCCACGCGGGCGCGATCTCGCCGTTCGCCTGGATGGCGGCGCGGGCCGCGGCGCGGGCGCGGATGCCGCTGGTGGTCACCGTGCACAGCATGTGGGACCCGGTGACCAAGGGCGTGTACGGCCTGCTCGGCTCGGCCGCGGGCTGGCGGGGCTGGGGCCTGGTGGGCACGGCGGTCAGCGAGGCGGCGGCCCGCCCGATCCGCGCGGTCGCCGGGCGCGGCGTGCCGGTCCACGTCGTCTCCAACGGCCTGGACGTCTCCGGCTGGCGGCCCACCGGCCCGGTGCGCCAGACCGCCCCCGGCGAGCCGGTCCACGTCGTCGCCGTCGGCCGGCTGGCCCCACGCAAGCACCCCGTACGCCTGCTGAAGCTCCTCCAGATCGCCGCCCGGCGGGCGCCCGGCCTGCGGGCCACCATCGTCGGCGACGGTCCGGCCAAGACGGCCATGGAACGCCACGTACGCGCCCACGGCATGTCCGGCTGGGTGACGCTGCCCGGCAGGCTGCCCCGCGAGCGGATCCGCGAACTCCTCGCCGAGGCCGACGTCTTCGTCGCCCCCGCCCCGCGCGAGTCCTTCGGCCTGGCCGCCCTGGAGGCCAGGGCGGCGGGCGTGCCGGTGGTCGCGCGGGCGCAGAGCGGGGTGGCCGACTTCGTCCGGCCGTACAAAGAGGGCCTGCTCGGCCGCGACCTGGACGAGATGGCCGCCAGCGTCGCCAAACTGGCCACCGACCACGAGCTGCGCGAGCAGATCGCCGCGCACAACCGCGAGACCGAGCCCGTCCAGTGCTCCTGGCCCGCCGTCCTTTCCGGCTTCGACCGCTGTTACGCCGAGGCCCGCGAACGCGCCCCCCGCCGTTAGCGGTTCAGCACGACGATGCCCTCGCGGTCGTAGACCTTGCGGTAGCCGATCAGGACCAGGCCGTCGATCCGCTGCCGCTGCTCGTCGGCCGAGCCGAAGGGGAACTCCGCGCGCGACACGTCGGCCACGACCCAGGGGGCGTTCCGCGGCGTGTGGTCGAACAACAGCACGGTGGTCCGGCCGCTGAGCGCGGGGCCGAACGAGTTGCCCGCCTCCACGATCACACCCGAGGGCACCTTGGCGACCGCTTCCGCCGCCGCCACGGCCCGCGGGTCGCGCTGGTAGAAGGTGGGATGGACGAGCTGGTCGAACCCGAACCGGGGCAGCAGCGTGAGCGCCACCGCGCACACTCCAACCGACCACGCCAGGATCAGCCCCCGGTCCTCACGCCGCCTGAGCCACCCCAGCACGCGTACCAGCCCGTCCACCCCGGCGCAGAAGAGGATCACCACGGTGAACGCGCTGTGGTGGAAGTCGGTGATCCACCAGTGCAGCCGGTCCGACAGCATCCGCTCCAGGATGTGCGGCACGGCCATCAGGGTGATCGGCGAGCACAGGCACAGCAGCAGCGTCGGCCACATCATCAGGGCCATCGTGTCGAACTTGTCCTCGGGGGTCAGCAGCGTGCCGATCACCCGGAGCGGCTCGGTGACGATGGTCTTCACCAGCCCGGGGAGGTCCTGCCCGAGGTGGTCGTAGGCCCAGTACATCTTCGGGTCGCCGCCGACGGCGGGGATCAGGAACTCCCTGGCCAGCACCGTCCAGCCCAGGCCCATCAGGATGAAGCTGCCGCCCTCCAGGCGCTGCCGGTCGACGAAGACGTACGCGCCGAAGCCCGCGACCAGCAGCCCCATGTCCTCCTTGACCAGCAGCAGCGCGATGGCGGCCACGGCGCAGGCGCGCAGCCGGCCCGCCTGGTACCGCTCGATCATGATGGCGATGAGCAGCGGGGCGAAGGCGACCTCGTGGAAGTCGAACTCGGCGGCCTCGGCGATCGGCCAGGACAGCGCGTAGGCGGTGGCGACCAGGTAGGCGGCGGGAACGCCGAGCCGCCGCCGGGTGAAGGCCCACAGGAACGGGATGGCCAGGGCGAACAGCACCGCCTGGGCGACGACCAGGGTGCCCGGCCCGTCGTGGATCCAGTAGAAGGGCGCGAGCAGCGCCAGGATGGGCGAGAAGTGCTCGCCGAGCTGGACGAACTGCATGCCCTGGTCGAGGGTGATGCCGCGGGCGGCGCTGGTGGGGGCGGCGAACCGGGAGAAGCCGCGGACCGCCTGGTCGAAGATGACCAGGTCGAAGCTGGTGGCCCGGAAGGTGTAGAGGCGGACCAGGCCCAGGGTCGCGTAGACGGTGGCGGCGGCCGCGACAAGGAGCCCGACCTTGGGGCGGTGTCCGCGCAGGGCCCAGGCGATCAGGTGGGCCAGGGGCGCGGGTAACGCGCGTGCCAGGCGGCCACCCCGGCCGGACGCCGCCTCGGCGGAGGTGTCGTCGTCGGTGAGGGTCACGCCGCACAACCTTAGAAGGCGGGCGCACGACTTAGAAGGGAGTAGCCGCGCCGGCCACCGCGCCAGTGCCGGCGCGGCTACTCGATCACGCCTGCGGGGGCCGCTCCGCCGTCGTGCGGCGGGCGGCCTCCGTGGCGGCTCAACTGCTCTTCGCCCAGGGTCGTCCCGCCTACTTGGCGCAGGCCTCGCCCAGCTTGGTGGCGCCGTCGGTCGCCTTCTTCATCACGTCCTGGATGGAGGACGGGTCGGTGGCGTCGATCTTGAACTCGCCGTAGGTGTCGGCCAGGTCGTTCAGGGCGGAGGCCATCTCGGGCTTGGCCTTGCCGGCCAGCTCCTTGAGCTTGGCGGACAGGTCGTCCATCACCTTGTCATAGGAGTTGACGTCGGTCTTGGCGAGGTCGGTGCTGAAGTCCGTGAGGACCTTCGTGGCCTCCTTGCAGACGGCGAGGTTGTCGCCGCCGCCGGAGGAGCCCGAATCGCCGGAAGAGGTGCTCGCCTCGGCCGCCGGAGCGCTCGCCTTGGCCGCGGTGTCGCCACCACCGGAGGACCCGCCGCAGGCGGCGAGGCTGAGGGCGGTGAGAACCGAAGCGGCGAGGACGCTGATTCGGCGAATCGTGAGGACGCTAGACATTCATCTGCCTTTGTGAGATTTGAGGTCTGTGTTGCAATTGCGACGCAGGGTACCGTAGATACCGCGTCTTGCGGGTGACTTTCATCTCGCTTACAGATGGTGTGATCTGGCGTGAAATCTCACGATCCGAGACCTACTCACCAGTACATGACCGCCGTCTGGTTCGACTCCCATGAGGTGTAAAGGCGGATCCGTGCCACGTAGCTGCGCCCCTTGAACAGCCGCACCTTCAGCTCGGCGTTGCGCGCCTGGCCGGCGTCGTCGTCGCCCGCCAGGTACCGAAGCTCGCCGTCCACGTCCTCGAACAGCACGGTCACCACGTCGGCGGGCCCGAAGGTCCGCAGGGTGTACTCGCGGTTGGCGTCCGGCTCGATCAGGAAGTCCGCCTGCTCGCCCGGACGAAGGGACAGCGGGCGGGACTCGAACGGCTTGAGCGCGGGCGCGTCGCCCGGGTCGAGCGGCGGGTACCACTCGCGGACGTAGGCCGTGTCGAGCTCGGAGATCGTGCCCGGCGGGTTGATGCCCGAGGTGGCGAACTCCGCCGGCGAGACGATCAGTCCCGGCCGGAACGGGTAGTGCATCACGGACTTGGCGTCCCACACCGAACCGGTCACCCGCTCCAGCTTGCGGATGATGTTGTGGAACGTCGTCTCCCTGTCCCAGGAGTTGGGCGGCGCGGCCAGTTCGGCGTAGACGGCCTCCTCGTCCCACACGATCCCGGCGAACGGGTTCTGGTGCTCGTGCATCATGCCGAGCGTGTGCCCGATCTCGTGCACCGCGGTGCTCCGCGCCCTCGGCGCGGTCAGATCCCAGCCGAAGTTCATCGTGCGCTCGTTGGTCCCGATGCCGAGCACGTCGCGCCCTACGTAGGACCACGAACCGTCGCCCTGCATGAAGCCGATCCGCACCTCGGCCTCGTTGCGGTCGTGGACCTCGGTGAAGACCAGGCCGATGCCGAGCGCCTTCCACTCGGCGAAGCTCCGGCGCACGGCGTCCTGCTGGTCCTGGTCGCCGACCCAGGTGACGAACTCGACGCTGCCGTCGGGCAGCACGACCCTGCTGCCGTCGGTCTCGGCGTCGAAGAAGTAGTAGCGCAGGGTGGTGCCGTTCACCCATTTGTCGCCCAGCTGGATGATCGCTTCCAGCCGGTTCCTGGACAGCCCTTCGGGGAGGACGCGCGGGGGGACGGGGGGCAGCCCGCACAAGGGCACGGTGTTCTCCGTCATTGGGTACCTCCTGAATGACCGCCTGAGTGCCCCACGACTCTGCGCCGGATATGCCTGGCGCGCATGAGTACCCCGCTACTCAGGCGAGATGGGAACAGTTGTCCCACTCTGGGAGTTTTCCCCCACATGGGTGATGAAAAACGCGGCCGTCTCCGGCTGGAGCCTTCGGCCAAGCGGGTACGGGTCTATCTCGGCGGGCGTCCGGTGGCCGACACCGTGCGCGCGCTACTGGTCTGGGAGAGTCCCTATTACCCGACCTACTACCTTCCGCTCGACGACGTACAGGACGGGCTGCTCAAGCCGACCGGCGAGACCAGGCACTCGCCCAGCAGGGGCGAGGGCCTGGTCCACTCGGCGGGCGATCGGGAGGGGGCGGCGCTGATCTACGCCGACTCCCCGATCGAGGAGCTGCGCGACCGGGTGCGCCTGGAGTGGGACGCCATGGACGCCTGGTTCGAGGAGGACGAGGAGGTCTTCGTCCACGCCCGCGACCCCGGCACGAGGGTCGAGGTGCTGCCCAGCTCCCGGCATGTGCGCGTGGAGGTGGACGGCGTGACCGTGGCCGACTCCCGCAGCCCGCGCATCCTGCATGAGACCGGCCTGCCGCCCCGTTACTACCTGCCCAAGACCGATGTCCGGCTGGATCTGCTGACGCCGACCGACACGGTCACCCGCTGCCCCTACAAGGGCTGGGCGGAGTACTGGTCGGTGGCCGGGCACGACGACTACGCCTGGTCGTACCGCACCCCGCTGCCGGAGAGCCAGAAGGTCGCGGGCCTCATCTCCTTCTACAACGAGAAGGTGGACATCTATCTCGACGGCGTTCTGCAGGAGCGCCCCAAGAGCCCGTTCAGCTGAGGGCCGGGCGGGTCAGTAGGGCAACCGGCGGCCCGACGGGGTGCGCAGGTCAAGGGGCCGCTCCTGGGGTGCGGGCCGGGGCCTGCGCACGAGCACCCGTGCTCTTCTCATCGTCCTCTCCTTCCGCCGGGCACTGTCCGGTTACCCGGGGGCCCGCGATCTATGTCTCACCGCTCCGGGTGCCGGATGACGTGCATGACGCTCGCGACCCGCTCGGCCGCCGTCGCGACGTCCTCGGCCGGCCCGATGCGCCCGGCCCAGGAGAGCCAGAACCACCACTCGCCGTCCTCCTCGTGGGCGGCGAACACGTCCTCGGTCCTGGCCGGGGCGACCGGATTGATCACGTGCAGCCGGGGGGAGGGGCCGCTCCGCGACTCCACCTCGGCCTGGAACGCGTGCGCCTCCAACTGGAGGGCGAGCCGCTGGAGGTGATCGATGGCGTCCGCCGCGACCACCGCTCCTTCTGATCTCATGCAGAACACTCCTGCCTGGGGAGGGGTCCGCCTACCCCGGCAGGGTGCGTCCAGCACGGGCGTACCGGCAATCGTCAGATTTCCGCGAGTTCGGAGCAAGGCAGCGGAAAGTGATGCCAATTCCGTGGAAAATACGCGATTTCCGGGAACAGAGAACGCGAAACCGATTGTGGCGCACTACGCCATTATTAACATGGACGTAATACCAACGGGGACCGGTTGGGGGGCGGGCCATGGCCCGAGGCGAACATTCGCCGGCGTGCGCACGTCGCTGGCGCGAACAGGCTGCGAGCCGGCAGTGGAGCCTGTGGCAGACCGCGCAGGCGATCAACGGCTGCTGCGGGGTCAGTCTCCTCAAGGCGCACCGGCAGGCCAGGGGCTGGTCGGCGCGGCAGGCGATCGAGGAGCTGGAGGAGCTGTGCGCCCGGCAGGGCCTCGGCGAGCCGCGGGCCAGCATCGACCTGCTGAACGCCTGGGAGAACAACCGGGCCAGGCCCCGGCCGCAGACGATCGACCTGCTGGCCAGGCTCTACCAGGCCAACGCGGTGCGGCTCGGGCTGGCCGGCGACTACACCGAGGAGTCCGGCGACGGCAAGATCGTCGTGGTCGCCGCGGAGCAGGGTGAGGCGCGTCCCGCGCCGCCGGGCCGCCTGGCGTACGTCGAGCCGGTCCCGGCCGTCCCCGACACCGTCATGGGCGATGACACCGAGCGCCGGGCGCTGTTCCACCACGCGCTGCTGCGCCCCGAAATGGGCCTTTCCGGCCGGATGCTGGCCGAGGTCGAGCACACCCGCCAGGGCCTGGACCGCACGCTCGCCGCCACGACCGTCACCGAGGACCAGCTCGACATGCTCGACGAGCAGGTGGTCCGCTACCGCAGGGAGTACATCACCAGCGCCCCGCTGCCGATGCTGTACCGGCTGATGCTGGAGCTTGCCGACGTGCGCAGGCTCACCGCCGTACGCCAGCCCGCCGCCGCCCAGCGCCGGCTGCTCAACGCCACCACCATGCTCGCCCTGCTGGCCGCCGACGCGCTGATGAAGCTCGGCGACACCCGCCAGGCGCACGCCTGGTACGGCACCGCCCGCACCGCCTCCGACGACATGGGCGACCTGCGGCTGCGCGCCCTCGTCCGCGCCCAGCAGGCGATGCTGCCCTACTACTACGGCGATCTCGGCGAGACCGTGCGCCTGGCCCGCGAGGCGCGGATGCTCGCCGGTACCGCGCCCAGCTCCCCGGCCGCGCTCGGCGCGGCGGCCGAGGCCCGCGCGCTGGCCAGGATGGGCGAGCACAAGGCGGCCAGGATCGCGCTGGCCGAGGCCGAGCAGATCTTCTCCCGGATGCCCAGGGAGGGCGGTGAGCACCTGGCCTTCCACTTCTCCGAGCGGCGGCTGCACTTCTACCGCACCTGCACGCTGATCGAGCTGGGCGAGGCCGACCAGGTGGACGACTGGGCGACCGGCGCGAGCGGCCCCTACACCATCGACCCGGCGCTGATCATGCTGGACCAGGCCACCCGGCTGGCCCGCGAGGGCAACGTCCGCGACGCCTGCGCGCTGGCCGAGAAGGCGCTGGCCGACGTACCGCCCGAGCACCGCACCTCGATCGTGCTCAACCGGGCCCGTGCGCTGCTCGCCGGCGTGCCGCCCGACCAGCACCGGCTGGCCTCGGTGCGGCACCTCAACGCCATGATCGAGGGCGCGGGGCCGCCGCTCGCGCTGGTGTGCCGATGAAGTCCCTGGCCGCGCCGCCGGTGCCGGTGCCGGCGCAGCGCGACACGCTCGCCGCCGAGGCGGCCCAGGTGCTCCGCGGGGTGTGCGCGGAGCTCGGCATCGACGCCAGGGGCGCGACGCTGCTGCGGGTCCGCAGCAACGCCGTGTTCAAGCTGCGCGATCGGCTCATCGTGCGGATCGCGACCGCCCCCGACGCGGGCACCCGGCTGCCCGTCGTGCTCGCGGTGGCCCGCTGGCTGGCCGATCTCGGCTTTCCCGCGGTGCGACCGGCCGATGAGGTGGCCGAGCAGCCCGTGGTGCACGCGGGCCGGGTGGTCACCTTCTGGCGGTACGTCCCGGCCAGCGGCACCCCCACCACCGGCCAGCTCGGGGCGGTGCTGCGCGACCTGCACCGGCTGCCCGCCCCGCCGTTCGCGCTCAAACGGCTCGCCGACCCGCTGGCCGAGGTGCGCAGGAACGTCGACCGCACGGTGGCCGGCGCGGTGCTCACCCCGCGCCAGCGCGCCTGGCTGCGCGACCGGGTGACCGAGCTGACCGCGCGCTGGTCCGACCTGGACGACGTCGGGCCGCCGGTGCTGCTGCACGGCGACGCCTGGATCGGCAACCTGCTCCGCCGCACCGACGGTGACGCGGTGCTGTGCGACTGGGACGGTGTGGCCCTCGGCCCCCGCCAGTGGGACCTCGTGCACACCTACCACGGCCAGCGCAGGTTCGGCCTGACCGCGGGCGAGGTGGACGCCTTCGCCGCCGCCTACGGCCGCGACCTGCGCGCCTGGCCCGGCTACTCCACGCTGATGGAGATCAGGGACATGTACGCGGTCGGCGTCCACATCCGCAACGCGCCCGGCGACCCGTTCTCCCGCCGCGAGCTGCCGCGCCGCCTCGATTCGCTGACCAAGGGCGACGGCCACGCCCGGTGGTACATGTCGCCCGCCTGACGTCTCGCCCGCCTGACGTCCGCGTAGGGTGACGTGCGTGAGCATGAGCGTCGCGGCCAAGGTGACGGCGGTCCTCGGCGCCTTCCTGCCGGGAGACGTACGCCTGACGCTCACCGAGATCTGCCGCAGAGCCGGTCTGCCGCTGACCACCGGGCACCGGCTGGTCGGCGAGCTGACCGCGCGCGGCTTCCTGGAACGCCTGCCCGAGGGCTCCTACCGGGTCGGGCGGCTGCTGTGGCGGATCGGCGCACAGGCCGCCGAGCCGCGCGAACTGCGCGAGCTGGCCCTGCCGTACATGGCCGAGCTGTACGCGGCGACCAGGGAGAACGTCCAGCTCGCGGTGCTCGGCGAGGACCGCGTGCTGTGCCTGGAGCGGTTGCGCGGGCCGCACTCGGTGCCGGTGTTCTCCCGCGTCGCGGGCGAACTCCCGCTGCACGCGACCGGCGTCGGCAAGGTGCTGCTCGCCTTCGCCGCCGAGGAGACCGTGGAACGCGTACTGGCCGCCCCGCTCGCCGCGGTCACCCCCAACACGATCACCGATCCGGGACGGCTGCGCGCCGAGCTGGCCGAGGTCCGCCGCTCCGGCCTCGCCCACACCCAGGAGGAGATGTCGATCGGCACGCTGTCGGCGGCGGCCCCGGTGCGCGACGGCGATGACCGCGTGGTGGCGGCGCTGTCGGTCGTGGTGTGGCGGCACAGCGCCGACCTGCGCCGTCTGGACCCTGCCGTACTGGGCGCGGCCAGGGCGCTGTCCCGCGACCTCGCCGCCATCTCCTGAGAGAGGTCTTCCGCTGAGCGGAAGACCCTCGGGTGCGAGCATGATCGAACAGAGCATGCTCGACTCATGCGAACTCAGGTCGGGATCGTCGGCGCGGGCCCCGCGGGACTCCTGTTGTCCCATCTGCTGCACCTGCGCGGCATCGATTCGGTCGTCCTCGAACTGCGCGACCGCGACTACTGCGAGCGCCGGGTCAGGGCGGGCGTGCTCGAACAGGGCACGGTGGACGTCCTGACCGCCGCCGGGGTCGGCGACCGGATGCGCCGCGAGGGGCTGCCGCACCACGGCATCGAGCTGAGGTACGGCGGGGCGGCCCACCGGATCGCGTTCGAGGAGCTGGTCCCCGGCCGGAGCATCACCGTCTACGGGCAGCAGGAGGTCGTCAAGGACCTGATCGCCGCCAGGCTCGCGGCGGGCGGCAAGATCCTGTTCGACGTGCCGGACGTCAAGCCGCACGACCTCACCGGCTCGCCGTACCTGACCTTCGGCGGCGAGACGCTGGAATGCGACGTGATCGCGGGCTGCGACGGCTTCCACGGAGTGACCCGCGCGGCCGTGCCGCCGGGCGAGCTGACCACCTTCGAGCGCGACTACCCCTTCGCCTGGCTGGGCGTGCTGGCCCGGGTGCGGCCGTCCGCCGAAGAGCTGATCTACGCCAGGACCCCGCGCGGCTTCGCCCTGCACAGCATGCGCTCGCCCGAGATCAGCCGGTTCTACCTGCAGGTGCCCAAGGACGAGCGCGAGGACGCCTGGCCGGACGAGCGGATCTGGTCCGAACTGGCCGCGCGCCTTGAGACCGTGCCCGGGTTCAGGCTGGAGACCGGCCCGGTGATCGAGAAGTCGATCACCCCGATGCGGTCGTTCGTGACCGAGCCGATGCGGTACGGCAATCTCTACCTCGCGGGCGACGCCGCCCACATCGTTCCGCCCACCGGGGCCAAGGGGCTCAACCTCGCCGTCGCCGACGTGACCGTGCTGACCGACGCGCTGGCCCAGTGGTACGAGACCGGTTCGTCCGCCGGGCTGGACGCCTACTCGGCGACCTGCCTGCGCCGGGTCTGGCGCGCGCAGCACTTCTCATGGTGGATGACGAATCTGCTGCATACCTTCGCAGACGAGGACCCCTATGGCGAAAGGTTGCAAACCGCCTATCTAGACTACGTGACCTCGTCAACAGCGGCTGCGACCACGCTCGCCGAGAACTATGTGGGGATGGTGTGGTGAACAAACTAGTCGGATCGGCCGCGGAGGCGGTGGCGGACGTCTTTCCCGGGGCCTCGCTCGCGGTCGGCGGTTTCGGCCTGTGCGGAGTGCCCACGGTGCTCATCGACGCGCTGCACGAACGCGGCGTCGGGGACCTGTCGGTGGTGTCCAACAACTGCGGCGTGGACGGCGGCGGCCTCGGGCTGCTGCTCGCCGCCGGGCGGATCACCCGTGCCACCGGTTCCTACATCGGGGAGAACAAGGAGTTCGCCCGGCGCTACCTGGCCGGTGAGATCGAGGTGGAACTGATCCCGCAGGGCACGCTCGCCGAGCGGCTGCGGGCGGGGGGCTGCGGCATCCCCGCCTTCTACAGTCCGGCCGGGGTCGGCACGATGGTCGCCGACGGCGGACTGCCCTGGCGCTACAACCCCGACGGCAGTGTGGCCGTCGCCTCCCCGCCCAGGGAGACGCGGGTCTTCGGCGGGCGGGAGTACGTGCTGGAGGAGAGCATCACGACCGACTTCGCGCTGGTCCGCGCGGCCAAGGGCGACCGGCACGGCAACCTGCACTTCGCCAAGTCGGCGCGCAACTTCAACCCGCTGTGCGCGATGGCGGGCCGGGTGGCGATCGCCGAGGTCGAGGAACTGACCGACCTGGCCCCCGAGGACGTTCATCTGCCCGGGATCTTCGTGCAGCGGGTGCTGCACGTCGGACAGGTGGAAAAGCACATCGAGAAGCGGAGGACCCGCCGTGCCCTGGACGCGTGACCAGATCGCCGCGCGGGCGGCGGCCGAACTCAGCCCCGGCGACTACGTCAACCTCGGTATCGGCCTGCCGACCCTGGTCGCCGACCACGCGCCGCAGGGCGTGTGGCTGCAGTCGGAGAACGGCGTGCTCGGCGTCGGCCCCTACCCGACCGAGGACGAGGTGGACCCCGACCTCATCAACGCGGGCAAGGAGACCGTCACGGTGCTGCCCGGCGCGTCGTACTTCGACTCCTCGCTGTCGTTCGGCATGATCCGCGGCGGCCACGTGGACCTCGCCGTACTCGGCGCCATGCAGGTGTCCGCGCGCGGCGACCTGGCCAACTGGGCGATCCCCGGCAAGATGATCAAGGGCATGGGCGGCGCGATGGACCTGATCCACGGCGCCCGCCGGGTGCTGGTGCTGATGGAGCACAGCGCCAAGGACGGCAGCCCCAAGATCGTCAAGGAGTGCTCGCTGCCGCTCACCGGCGCGGCCTGCGTGCACCGCATCATCACCGACCTCGGGGTGCTCGACGTCACCGGCGACGGCCTGCGCCTGGTGGAGACCGCCCCCGGCGTGAGCGGAGACGAGATCCGCGAACGCACGGAGGCCCCCGTACTGATCTGACCATTTGAAGGGACATGTCGTGATCAGCGATCCGCACCCGCCCTATCTGCACCCCCCATACGCCAGCACCGTGCTGCGCGCCCCCTCCCAGCACCTGGTGGCCGCCAAGCTCGACCCCGAGGCGGTCGAACTGGTCGACCCGGTCTACGGCCACCAGACGGTCGCCGACCTGGACCACGACCTGACCAGGCGGCACGAGGGCGAGCCGCTGGGCGAGCGGATCATCGTGACCGGGCGTGTCCTGGACGAGGACGGCCGTCCCGTACGGCGGGCGCTGGTCGAGGTCTGGCAGGCCAACGCGGCCGGCCGCTACTCCCACGACCTCGACCGGCACCCCGCCCCCCTCGACCCCAACTTCACCGGATTCGGCCGGTGCCTGACCGACGACGAGGGCCGGTACCGGTTCGTCACGATCAAGCCGGGCGCCTACCCCTGGCGCAACCACCCCAACGCCTGGCGGCCCGCGCACATCCACTTCTCGGTGTTCGGCACGCAGTTCGTGCAGCGGCTGGTCACCCAGATGTACTTCCCGGGCGACCCGCTCTTCGCGCACGACCCGATCATGGGCTCGGTGCCGGACCCCTCGTCGCTGATCGCGACGTTCGACCTCGCGACCACCGAACCGGAGTGGGCGCTCGGCTACCAGTGGGACATCGTGCTCAGGAGGGAGGCGTGATGGGTGCTCTGGAGGGAGGCGCGACGGCGGCCACGCCGACGCCGTCGCAGACCGTGGGGCCGTTCTTCGGGCACGCCCTGCCGTACCCCGAGGGCCCGTGGGCCGTCCCCGAGGACCACCCCGGCGCGATCGAACTACGCGGGCGGGTCCTCGACGGCGCCGGCGTTCCGGTGCCGGACGCGCTGCTGGAGATCTGCCAGCCCGGGATCTTCGGGCGCTGCCCGACCGACCCCGACGGCCGGTACGTCTTCCGCACGGCCCGGCCCGCCACCTACATCTCGATGCTGGTGTTCGCCAGGGGCCTGCTCAAGCCGGTGTGGACCCGCGTCTACCTGAACGACGACGATCCGTTCCTGGCGACCCTCGACGAGCCCCGGCGCGCGACGCTCGTGGCCCGCCCGGAGGACGGGTTCTACCACTTCGACGTGCGCCTGCAGGGCGAGGGCGAGACGGTGTTCCTGGCGGTCTGAGCCCTACTACTGCTCGATGGTGGACATGTTCGCGTAGCGGGCGCCGTGGGCGGCGCCCGCCGGTACGGCCTTCTCCAGGGCCGCGAGCTGGTCCGGCGTCAACGTGATGTCGGCGGCGGCGGTGTTCTCCAGCAGGTAGCGCAGCCGCTTGGTGCCCGGGATCGGAATCACGTCGTCGCCGCGGGTAAGCAGCCACGCCAGCGCGAGCTGCGCGGGCGTGCAGCCGGCCTCGTCGGCGATCGCGCGTACCTCGGCCACCAGCGCCAGGTTGTGCTCGATCGCGTCCGGGGCCATCCTGGGCGCGGTCCGGCGGAAGTCGTCGGCCGCCAGATCATCGGCCGAGACGACGGCACCGGACAGGATGCCGCGGCTGATCGGGGAGTAGGCCACCAGCGCGATGCCCAGCTCGCGGGCGGCCGGCAGGATGTCCTCCTCCAGACCCCTGGTGAACAGCGAGTACTCGCTCTGCAGGGCGGCGATCGGATGCACCGCGGCGGCCTTGCGCAGGGTGTCCGCGCTGACCTCCGACAGCCCGAGGTGACGGACCTTGCCCGCCGTCACCAGCTCGGCCATCGCCCCGACGGACTCCTCGACGGGCACGTTCGGGTCGCGGCGGTGCATGTAGTACAGGTCGATGTGGTCGACGCCGAGCCGCTTGAGCGAGGCGTCGCAGGCGGCCCGGATGTAGTCCGGGCTGTTGTCAACGGCCCGGGCGTTGGGGTCGTCACTGCGCACGATGCCGAACTTGGTGGCCAGCACCACCTCGTCCCTGCGCCCCGTGATGGCCCGGCCGACGAGAAGTTCGTTGTGGCCCCTGCCGTACATGTCGGCGGTGTCCAGGAAGTCGACGCCGAGGTCCAGCGCCTTGTGGATGACCGCGATCGACTGCGCGTCATCGCCGGCCCCGTAGAACTCCGACATGCCCATGCAGCCCAGGCCGATACCGGAAACCTCCGGGCCCCCGTTTCCCAGTCTGCGAGTGATCATTCCATCTCCAGATACGTGGTTATCTTGTCGTCGACGGTCTTGAGATCGTCATTGAGTTGGGAGATGCGGGCCAGCACCCGTTCCCGATGCTCTTCCAGCATCAGCCGCCTGGCCCGCACGGTGGACGGGCCCTCGCGCATCAGCTCGGCGTAACGGCACATTTCGGCGATCGGCATGCCGGTCTCCCGGAGCTTGGTCAGGAAGTCGAGCCAGCCGAGGTCGGCGTCGGAGTACACACGGTGACCGGTGATGTCCCGGTGCACCTCGTGAATGAGCCCGATGCGCTCGTAGTAGCGCAGGGTGTGCGCGCTCAGCCCCGACCGCTCGGCGGCCCCCTGAATCCCCAGCCCCGTCTCCATGCCCCAAGCCTCCCCGTTAGAGCGCGCTCGAAGTCAAGCACCCCGTTCTCCTGCTCAGGTACCGAGCCCCCAATCGCCTTCGCTTCGCTCAGCCGCCTCTTTCAGACCGGGCTTCGCCCGGCGCTCATGATCCGCTCCAGCCGCCCGTGCCGCTCCATGCTCCAGTACGGCAGAGCCCAGCACCCGCCGCCCCCCGTATCCGGCTGCGCCCCTGTGCCCGGCGTTTCCCATGTGCCGCAGTACTCACCGTTCAGCACCGGCGAGAACGCCCCCTCCTCAACCACCACCCCGCCTCCGGCGGGCCTGCGCGCTACCGCGCGCACAATCGCCTTCGCTTCGCTCAGCCGTCTTTCCCATGCCGGGCTCCGCCCGGCGCTCGTGATCCGGTACGCCCGCCCGTGCCGCCCCTTGATCCGGTACGGCAGAGCCCAGCACCCGCCGCCCACCGTTGCCAGTAGCGCCCTCGTGCCCGGCGTTTCCCATGTGCCGCAGTACTCACTGTTCAGCGCCGACCAGAACGCCCCTTCCCCAACCACCACCGCCTTCGGCGGGCCTGCGCGCTACCGCGCGCGTAATCGTCTTCGCTTCGCTCAGTCGCCCTTTTCATGCCGGGCTTCGCCCGGCGCTTGCGCCACCGACTGCTTCACGAATTCATGCCGCACCAACGGCCCAAGTCCCGCTACCGCGATCAATTGTCTGGGCCTTCCCAGGCGCCCACCTTGCGCCATCCCTGGGAGAGATCTGCCGCGCTTACGGCAACTACCAGGTACGAATCAGGTCGCGAAGCTCAGGCTCAATCGCTATTCCCTGTAGTCAGGATGATATGACACACAGCAAGGAAGAAGCAGCCTGCCCAAACACAGGGGCGGCTGAATTGATTTCATCGCAGCCCGCGCTATCGATGATCAGATGCCCAGAGGGAACTATCTCACGATCCTGCCCAAGAAAAGCTTGTATGACGGCATCCGCAAACTCCCTCGGAAGCCCTACAGTAAATGGGTCCCTCCATAGACGGCTACCCACGACACGCTGCGGCATCGCCTGGGTGTCAGGACTGTAATGGACCTGCACCAGGAGATGGCCCTCGGCTCCCGGGACAAGGTAGCCCCCCAGAAGTGCGCGCGGAGCGACCCCACCGAAACGCCTTAGTACTTCGACCAGAACACGGACAGCCTCGCCCCTGCCCGTGGTCAGACTTGCTGGCAGGGTTGCGGAGATGCTCACACTCCCATCTGGCAGTACGGCGTCTGCATCGTACTCATCTACTGCAACGACGCCGCCAGGGGTGACATCGACGATCAGCATTGAAGGTCTGGACCTCTCTACCTACGCTGCCATGGACCGAACGACTCGCGCCTATCAATGCTGTCATGGCCGCGACTATTGCCGAGTAAGTGCGGCTTGAGAGCCCGCTAGTGCGCCTCCCCATATGTCGTCCCGCCGCATATGAGCCCAACTTTTCTTGACATACGCCCCTTGAAACCGATCTGCTGATCGGCTGGCGGTCT
The DNA here is from genome assembly GCF_003315795.1 of Spongiactinospora rosea. Classification (GTDB taxonomy): domain Bacteria; phylum Actinomycetota; class Actinomycetes; order Streptosporangiales; family Streptosporangiaceae; genus Spongiactinospora; species Spongiactinospora rosea. Next base: position 189,744 of record NZ_QMEY01000011.1, on the reverse strand, counting down.
CTCATCTCGCAGGCTATAGCGATCAGGCCATATGTGTCGACAGGGCGGCTAATGGTTCCGCCCACAACAGTAGTGATTCCACGAGATCTTTGACGCCATACCCTATCGACCTTGCACACCATCTGATCCCGATCTACGGCTGGAGTACTAGGCAGAGGTCACTTGGTGACCACCGTGACGGCGCGCCGGATGTGACGTGACCAGTAGCGAGCGGAGACGGGAAGATCGGGCCAAATAGCAGTAGTGGTGGGGCCGGCGGATATCCCGAGAGGCCGATGCGCCCTCCGCGCGCTTTCAGTCCACGTGCGGGTACCGGCCGGTCAGATAGTCATTGAGTTGCCGCCACTGGGTCGGGTGGATGTCCAGGTCCTTCAAATCCTCCGGAGCGAACCAGCGGGCATCGCTGGCTTCGTCGTTCGCCCCGGGTACTCCAGAAACCGGGCGGGCGAGCAACATCACCTCGTACTCCTGGCGGACCTCACCATCCGTATAGGCGACGATATGGTCTGGATCGGAGTAAACGCCGAGCAGGCCGAACGGCTCGACCAGAATGCCCGACTCCTCCTGCGTCTCACGGACGGCGCACTGTGAGGGCGTCTCCCCGATCTCCATCTTCCCCATCGGCAGCGCCCACTGCCCGGTGTCCCTCCGGCGCTGCAACAGAATCCGCCCCTGATCATCGACGGTCACCGTTCCGCAGGCGGGCACAAGGCTATTGGCCTGCGGCGCGTCCTCATCGTTCCAGTACTCGACTCGTCCCATCAGGACTCCTGGTCCTCGTTGCCCGGCCATGGGGTGGCCTGAACCCATACCCGCTCGAATGACGCCAGGCAATGATCGGTAACCGGCCCGCATACAGATGCCTGGTACGCCCTGTACCTGGCGTCTCGTGAGGCTGGAGCCGCGCCTGGACGGTGGCCACAGCATGCTCGTGCCCCCGCATGAACGCAGGGGCACGGTCAAGTGGTCGGATACAGCGACAATGGACTACGGAGTCGGGGTTTCGCCGCGCGCAACTGCTCCTGTGAACGCTCGCCAGTCCTCAGTAGTGAAGATCAGGACGGGGCCATCAGGATTCTTGCTGTCGCGTACCGCAACGTGCCGGCGGAGCATGGCAACCTCAACGCACGCTCCATTCTGCTGTGAGCGGCTGCTCTTCCGCCACACTGCATCCGACAGGTCAAATCGGGTCATCGCCACCTCCTGTCACTTGCCGGGCAAAGCTCTACGAGCTGCAATAAGCATAGCGTTCGAGTCATCTGGACTGAGTGCCACGGCTCTGAGGTGGTCAAAGGCCGTGGTGAAGTGGCGGACTTCGTCGGGCTTGTCTACTGATAGTGATCCACCGATTGTCTCTGTGTAGACAACGTCGATCTCGCCGGGTTCGGCGAAGCCCAGGACGATGAAGCTGCCGATCGTGCCGGGATGCGCTCCCACTGTGTAGGGGACAATCTGGATAGTGGTTCGCCCCTCCGCGGAAGCGGTGATGAGGCGATCAAGCTGATCGCGCATGACGTCGGGTCCACCAACGAGGCGATGTAGGACCGCCTCGTCGATGATCACCCAGAACTGAGGGCGATCTTCTTTGGCGAGCACCTGCTGTCGCGTGAGACGAACCTCCAGGCGTCGCTGGATCTCGTCGGGGCCCAGTTCGAGCGGGCCGCCACGGATCAGGGCGCGAGCGTAGTCTTCCGTCTGGAGCAGACCTGGAACCACGGCCAGCTCGAACGTACGGATGCTGGCCGCTTCTTGCTCCAGGCCGATCAAGAACTCGTACCGGCTTGGCAGTACATCCCGGTAGGAGTACCACCAGCCACGTTTCCGCGAGTCCTTGGCGAGCTGGATGAGCGCTTGTATCTGCTCCTCATCCTTGAGGCCGTACACCGTTGCGAGTACTCGTACGTCGTTGGGGTGCGGTGCCGTGCGGCCGGACTCGATACGGAAGACCTTGGTGTGGTGCCAGTCGGCGCGGCTCGCTACCTCCTCTTGAGTCAGGCCCGCGAGGTCGCGCAGCCGCTTCAGTTCGGCGGTGAGCTGGCGACGGCGTACTGGGTTGTTTCCAGCGGGCATGCGCAACTCCCTTCCCTATCCACGCTGCAGGGCTCTAATCTAGAGCCCTGCACGATGCAGCCCTGCATAAAGGAGCCTGTATGTGCCGATATGAGCATGCCAGCTCGTTGCGGCAGCAGGGGCCGAATCGGAGGTGCCCGTGACGACATTCCTGGGGATGGTGCGGCTTCCTGCTACGGCGTCGTCGGTGCCGGTGGCGCGAGCGTTCGCCCGTGTCGTGTTACGGGGTGGCGGAGGGGCCGAGGACGCCGTGGATTCGGCGCTGTACGTCGTGACCGAGTTGGTCACCAATGCCATCGTCCATGGGTCACGTCCCGGCGAGAGGGTGACGGTACGCCTGGCCATCCTTCAGGACGCGGCACGTCTGGAAGTCCTGGATAAGGGACGCGGCGTTGGGCCTCGTCTGCGTGAGCCGACCGACGACGGAGAGGGCGGGCGGGGGCTGGTCCTGGTGGACATCCTGGCCGCGAAGTGGGGCGTGAAGCGTGTGGGCTGGGGTGGCCGGTCGGTGTGGGCGGACCTGGCGATGCGGAGCGCGGCATGAGTGACGGCCGGGCGCACCGCCTGGTGGTGAGTTACGTGGATCCGCGCCATACGAACTGGATTCGCCTGCGGGATGAGGCCGCGCCCGGGTCGGGTGTGTGGATCTCCCGGCCTGGGTGGAGCACGTTCCTGGCCGAGGTGCGGGAGGGGGCGTTCGAGCCGGATAGAGGGACGTCCGGATCGATCCGCTTGGCGGTCGGGGATCTCATTCCGGGCCTTGAGGAAGCGGTGACGACAACGCCTGATGCGTGGGCGGACTTTCAGCGGAGGGTGACCAAGGGTGAGTTCGACCAGGTTTAGGGCCGCTGTTGGGCGGTTGCTTCAGGCGGGCCAGGAGGAGCGAGTGAACAGCAGGCCCGCCGGGCTTCAGGTGGAAGAGTCCGGGCTGGACTCGGATTGGTTGCTGGTCCGGGACGTGGCTGATCTCAGCAGCGGCGGTGTGCTGGTGTCGCGGCAGCGGTTCTCGGCCTTCGTGGCGGCGGCGCTGTCGGGGGAGGTGCAGCCGGCCGAGCGGAGAGGTCTCGCACTGCTGGAGATCGGGGAGCTTTCGGAGCGGCCCCGATGGCTGGTGACCACATATGAGTCGTGGATGGCCTTCCTGGTCGCGGCTCAGCAGGGCGACTTCGACCAGTACGTCCTGCGGCGGCGGATGTGACCTCACCACTTCGGCTGGGCCGTCCCAACGGCCGACCTCTCCCCGGTACTCTCGGCGTCCGGGTGATACGCGGGGGATCGGGCGGTCCGGTTCGATGAGCTTCGGCTGGACCGCTGACCTCTCCAGGCGGACTCCGGTTATCCATGACTCCGGTCGCTGGCCTGTGTGACAGGAACTGGAAGGTGCGTCGGCGAGGTTGATTGTGCCCGCTGGAGGCGGGCTCGGCGTTCTGGTACGGCATGCCTGCTGAGCGCCGCTCGCCGATGCCTGTGACGGCCCCGGTGACCGGGTTTCGCGGGTGGTCGGCCCGCTCGCCGTTCCGGCACCGGCTACACGGCAGTTTGAGAGGCCGGGGGCGCCAGTATGATCTTCTGGAGGGCGACGGTGGCGAGTTCATCTCAGCCCCGACTTCGTGCGAAGGGCAAGGCTCACCGAATGGACATTCGCCCCCAGCTCATCCGCACCGCCCGGCTGGATCTCGTGCCGCTCCGGGAAGAGCACGCTGAGCAGATGGCGGTCGCGTTGTCCGACCCCGGTCTGCACGAATTCATCGGGGGCGAGCCTTCGGACATCGTCGCGCTGCGCTCGCGGTACCAGCGGCTGGTCACCGGGTCCCCCGACCCTGCGGTCTCGTGGTGCAACTGGGTCATCAGCCTGCGCGAGGAGCGCCGCCTGGTCGGTACCGTGCAAGCGACCGTCACCGCCGACCGGGCCGGGAACACGGCGGAGGTCGCCTGGGTGGTCGGGACGCCCTGGCAGCGGCGGGGCATTGCCGCCGAGGCCGCGCAAGGACTGGTCGGCTGGCTCGGCGGGCACCCGGTGCGGACCGTCATCGCGCACATTCACCCTGACCACCAGGCTTCCGCGGCCGTTGCCGCAAGTGCCGGGCTCACGCCCACGGATCACCTGCACGACGGTGAAGTGCGATGGGAACTGACGGTCACCTCCTGAGCACTCTCACCGACATCTGACGGTAGGCAGATGCACATCACTGACCGCCGTGATGGGCATCGCCACTCCGGCTCGGCGTAGCACTCGGACTGGCTGGAAATCGCCGCGCAGGATGGGATTCCATGGACACTTGGGCGGCGGTTCACGTGCCCGTGATCCAGCTTCGTAGGCCGGCCGTCGACTGTCCCTGCGCCCGAAGTAATGCTGAGGGTTAAGCCCTCGCTCCTAGCTTGCGGGGCACGGGTAGTGGGGCGCATGGAAGTCCGGGCAGTGGACGACGGCGAGGGCGGCATACCTCTCGCCAATCAGCCAGTACCCCCGAGACACACTGTCGGCATAATGCAGGTACCTAACCGCTTCTTCCACTAGAGACGTCCTGGGGTCGGGCCCGAGGCGGCCAGGGTGGGCGAGCGAAGGGGCAAGTTCGTCGAACTGCTTCGCCAGCCATTCGACGGCGTCTCCTACGGTCGTCGTGGTAATGCAGATCTGCCCCGCAGGCTTCAGCAGGTAGTCGCACATCCGAAACGGCGGGAACGGTGAACTCCTGACAGCCGGGTCGGCCGAGTCCATTGGAGTGCGCCGCACACCGTCTTCCCTATCGAGGGTCGCCCGTTGGCCGATCCATCTATAGGCGTGGAAGTGCTCCACCGTTCGCACCGTGCCTCCGGTATTGAGCGGCGTCCCTGCGCTGGAAGGTACGCAGGGACGCCGTGTCGAGTGATCAGACCTTTGCAGTGTCGATGCCCCAGGCCCGCAGTTCGGGCCCGAAGAACCTCAGAGGAGGGGCGTCGTGCTTCTTGGAGTCACCGACGACATAGGCATCCGGCTCGCCGGGAATCCGCCCTATGGTCAAGCACGCCTCTCCTTCCCCGTCCTCGTTGTTGTTACCGCCGCACGGCGCGGTCATGACGATGCCCTCAATGGGCATCGTGTAGAGGTCTGCGATCACGGCTGCTCCTTTCCTATGGAGTGATGCGGGCCGCCCGGTAGTATTAGTGGCCTTTTGCTCAGGCGTCGGCCGTTGTGGCTGTAGCCTTTGGAGGCCGGGCGCCGTTGGGGTGGCAGCGGCGGTTCATGTCTCCGCCGGTGATTGCCCGGCCTCCGGGAGGTCTTATCGGCGGCGCGGCCCCTTCCAGGGCCGCCGGTCCGCTCGCCGGTCCTGGATGTAGGTGTAGAGCAGCACGACGATTACCGTCGCCGCGCTGAAGAACAGCCCGAACACGTCGCCTATCACCGCGGATAGGGTCCGCAGGCTCATGGCGGTCCTCCTGCCTCGAATTGGGTCTCGTTAGGCCGCCGGTGGGTACGCTCTAAGCGTCTGAAGGCGGAGTTCACGACGTGGCCAAGCTCCGCCAGGTCACGGTTCACGCGCTCAGCCTCGCGCTTTTCGCGCGCATCGATCGCCTCGGCCAGGCATGCGGGCCTCGCGGCCGTCACCACAACAAGCAGCCCGTTTATGCGCCGGAGGGCGATACTCCCGGAGATGGTCCAATCCGAGTAGGCCATAACTCGTCCTCCGAGTCATACACAACGGTCACCACCGCTTGCGGCCGATCCCTGCCAGGCCGCCCATCGGCTTGCCATCGCCAGGAGGACTGCGGCTGACCGGGGCAGTCCGTGAAGGATCGCGGCCTGTTGAAAGAACTCTGCTGTCTGTTTCTGGGGCTGGAAGGCGAGCGCCTCGGTCGCTTGCTCGAGGAACCGGTCGGGACGCTTCAGGCTTTCCGAACAGCATGGGTGTGTTCGGGTCAGTGACCAGCACGGCGCTCCCATGCGTGAGCACCAAGGGACCGTGACCGGCGGGGACCACCTTGGCAGCCGGTTTCGCGGCCTGGGCGACCTCGCGGCCAGCCGGGAGATTGTCCTTACCGCCCAGAAGGTAGGAGCGGTGCCATCAGCGCCGCCATAAAGTTGCTTCAAGTTCCTTGAAGGCGCCTGCGGGCGGCCTCGATTTCCACCCCGGCGGCTGAGCCAAATACCGCTTGAGCCCGAAGGGCTGCGAAAACCCGGACAAAGTAGGCGATAGTATCAGGTCTCGACGTTTGGAACGCGCCCGACCAAAACTCTTGCTTTAAAAGGCTTTCGTCGAACAGGTAGAATCCTTCACCTGGATAAAGCGACCTGATGCGCCCGTCGGGGATGATGCCCACTGAGACGTAGGGGAGCGAAGACACCTTCTCGAGATAGTCGAGCTGGCCTGCCATGACTTCACGTCCGCCCATATTGTTGGCCAGCGCGGACGCTTCCAATAGGAAGGTGAAAATCGGTGATCCAGTCCCCAGGAACCTCTTACGTGCCATTCGGTTTCGCGCGGCATCCTCGACATCATCGAGAGGTAGGCCATGGAGCCTGGCGTGGATGGTGAACTGTGCCTGCGCGTACTCGACCGTTTGCAGGAAGCCAGGGATGAACAGAGACTCGTATACGCGTATGAGCTTGGAGCTGGCGTACAGGTCCATCGCATGAAATTGAAGGTTCTTCATGCCGCGAGCGTGTCGCCGCTTGTAATCGGTCCACATTTGATCGATCTCGCGGCTGGTGGCGATGAGTTCTGATACCAGCCCCTCGGCGTTGCAGGCTGTGGCCCACATTCTGATGTCCGCCTCAGTCGGACTTTGTGTCCCGTGTTCGATCTTCGAGATCTTCGTCTTGTGCCAGCCACATCGGCGTGCAAGCTCCACGCCAGTGAGGTCGGCGCCATGCCGTAGCTCTTTGAGCTGGGTGCCGAGTGCGCGCTTGGCGGACTCGGATGGCTCTGAGCCGGACATGGCGCTATGGATTGTATTCGCCGTTAGGGATGCCGAGAGACCATGCCCTGCTAAACGCCTCGTTGCAGAATCTCACCACGTCCTGATCGGTCGAGAGTTGAATCTCGGCCTGCCGGCCATCTCCGCCGATGAGGTTGAAGACGACCAAGTCGTCACGGATCAGGCAATCGTTCCCGGGAAGTGGTGTGGCCGATACCTTTGATCTGGGTAGCCAGCGTAGAAGCTCTTCTGGGTGGGCGATTTCGACTGCCATTCGCTGGTACTCCGACAGCGGCTCGGAGACGACCCGAACACGCCGAAACGGGAAACCGCGTGCCAACCTCCCGGCGCGGGCCTTCAGATGCCCTTTCATTGTCTCTTCGACGGTTTTCCGGTCGCCCGAACGCCAGGCATCGAAGAGCTGCCGGTCTACCTCGTAGAAATCCCAAAGCTCTAACTTCCGAATCTCTTGGGCGGGCTCGCCGAACAGTACCTCAATCCGACGTGACGCCGAGATCAACTCCATAGCGCTCCTTGACGTACTTTTTGATGAAAGCCTCTGCTGTAGGGCCAGAGATCTCTACGAACGTCTCGTCTTCCGCAAGGGCGATGAGCTGGTTCGCCACCTCCGCCCCCCGCCGCTTCCCTTGGACGATCCATGAATCGCGACTGGTCAAATAGAAGGAGTCACACTCGATATCGCCCTGTGAGCCGGGATTCTTGCAGTAGAAGGTAACGGCCAACTCGCCGTCGCGGCGAAGTTTCTCCATGCTACGCGCTCCTGACAGTGGTTGCTTCACCATCCGAACCTATGGAGGCCGCAGAAGTCAAGGACTACTAGACCCAAGGCCCACAAGGCCGTCCCAATGTCAGCATGAGGACTAAAATATACACGTTTGAGTGGCAACCCCGCGCGCCCTGCGTAGAAGCTGGGAAGCAAGGGGCTTGGAGATGGAACGCCTGTTGGGCTAGCGGTGCGGATACTCCATGGCATCGAAAATGATCTTGGTGCTTCACGAGGCTGGAATGGAATATCCATTCAGCGCCGCCCTACTGCCGTACCGGCTTGGAGTGAGCAAGCCCCAGCCACTGTTCTGCAAACTGGACAGCACGGCTGCCGGATGCCCTTTGGGTGAGATTCTCTTCGTGGGAAACATCTTCCTGCACGATGTGCGTGGCCCCCAGACCCTGGCGATGCGGGCGGAGTTGGTGCAGCCAGAGCCTCTGGGCGAAGTGCCTCCTGAAGGCGTCCCAGTGATCAACCATGTGGGGAAGCTGCCCACACTTTTCAGAGGGAGAGATGTGGGCCCGCGTCACCGTGCGCCGACCTGTCTCGCTGGAACTTTGGGGAAGTGTGCTCGGTGGCGTCAGCGGTCGGGCGGAGCCCGACTTGAGGAAGAACGGTCCGAGCGTCAGCGAGGCCCGTTGTGCGCTGGCGGAGGTGGGGACCGGCGGTCTGGGGTTGTCGGGGCGGGGCCATGGGACGGTACGGCTGGAGGTTTGGTGCGGCATGCCCGTTGTGTGCCGGTGCCTGTGGTGTCCGGGCCGGGTTTCGGGGCCGCCTATGCCACTCCCGCTGACGCATGATGATGCGAGGGCGCTACCGCTCTGGGTCGCCCTCGTTTTCGGGGATCGGGTGGACGGTTACCGTGTACTCGATGTAGCCCTTGCTGTCGCAGTATGTGCAGCTTTCCACCACGACAGCGGTCTGGATCGTGCCCTTCAAGGCCACCGCTCGCGGTACCTCGCGTGTGCCTGAACCGCCGCACATGCCGCAGAAGTGGCGTTGAGTGATCTCTCTCACGGCCTTGCCTCCGCTCCCTCGACCCTTCGTCCCGGTCGATTATCGCTCGCCGATTTCGATCAGGGCGGGGATCGGGGAAGGCGGCAGGTGGACGGTCTCCCGTAGTGCCTCGTACTCTGCGGAGGGTACGAGGCGGGACGAGCCGCGTGGCGGTTCGTCTGCGGGTATGGGCATTGGGGACCTCCACCTGACACGGTACTGCTCTCGGGGTGCGGGGCGGGGGTGAACCCTGATGGGGCTGGCCCTACCCCCGAGAGGAAAACGGCAGGTCACGGGCGCTTTGTGGCAAGTGCCCCGGTATGGCTGTCCCCAGGCTCCCCGGGATGACTTAAGGGAGGGGTCAGGGCCGGTTCTGGGGGGATCTCCGATACCCCGCCACGGCCCTTCCCGCCAGCCTTGTGAGCCATGGGGATTGAAGTACAAATCCGGACGAAAGGACTGGTCGTCGCCGGGTTCGTGGCGCTGGTGACGGGGGCCGCCGCGATGCTCGGGCTGCATGTGACCGCCGGGTTGGACCCGATGCACGGGTTGATCAGTGAGTACGCCTTCGCGCCGGCCGGATGGCTGCTGGGCGTGTCGCTCACCTGCTTCGCGGCGGGGGCCGCGTTGTTCGCGATGGCGATGGTCAGGGCCGCCGCGTCCAAGCGGGTGGCGCTGCTGGTCGCGGCGTGGGGGGCCTGCATGATGCTGGTGGGGGCCTTCCCCACCGACCGGCCGGGGGTGCCGCTGTCGATGTCGGGGGGCATCCACAGGTACGCCGCGCTGGTGGCGTTCCTGGCCATGCCGCTGGCGGGGCTGATCCTGGCCCGGCTGGTGACCAGGGACCGCTGGGCGACCGCGATGCGGGTGCTCTGCGGGGTCGCGCTGGCCTGCCTGGTCGCGGTCGTGGTGCCGTACGTGCTGCGGTTCGTCGGCATCGAGGTGAGCAACGATGACATCCCGGCGGGACTGACCCAGCGGCTGGTCGTGGTGACCGAGCTGGGCGTGCTGGTACTGCTCGGCCGTAGCCTGCTGCTGCGCTGCCGGGACAAGGCCGCCGCGGTACGGCGGGGCGCGATGGGCGAGCGGGCCGCCGACAAGGCTCCGGCCCTCGCCTCCTGAGACCGTGGCTAGTAAGACAAATGTCCCAGCGGCCGGGTGCTCAGTTCCTCGCAGAGGGACCACACCCGGTCGCGTACCCGCTCGTCGAGGACGCTGGGCGGCCACGGCCTGCGCCGGCCGTCCTGCCCGAAGTACGCGCCGGTGACCCCCTCAAGGGCCGGGTCCGTGGCCATCCGGATGCCGGAGCGGGCGGGCTTGGTGAGGTCGGCCATGAAGATCGGGGCGAGCAGCTTCACCAGGGGGGCGACCGGGCGGTAGACGTACGGGAAGCTCCGTATCCGCATCGCCCGGTTCATCGGCGTGTACCCGTGCCCGGGGTAGACCACGTTGACCGCCACTCCGGTGCCGCCCACCAGCTCGGCGAACCGGTGGCTCATCGCCATCTGGATGGTCTTGGTGTGGTTGTAGTGGCTGAACGTCCAGCCGAGCAGCCGCCGCTCCGCCTGAAGGTTGGCCAGGTCGATCGGCCCGCCCGGGATGCCGCCGGTGACGTTGACCACCCGGGCGGGCGCGCCCGCGCGCAGCAGCGGCAGCAGCAGGTGGGTGAGCGTGAAGGGCGCGAGTACGTGGGCGGCGAACATCGTCTCGACGCCGTCCGGTGTGAGTTCGCGCCGCTCGCCCGCCGTGCCGACGTTGTTGATCAGCACGTGCAGGGCGTCGTGCCGCTCGGCGACCTGTTCGGCGAGGCGGCGCAGGTCGGCGAGCCGGGTCACGTCGGCGCTGAACGCCTCCACGCGCTCGTTGCCGGTGTCGGCGGTGATCCGGGCGGCTGCGCGTAGCGCGCGGTCCCGGTCTCGGCCGACAAGCAGCACCCGCAGGCCCAGCCGGGCGAGGCCCCGGGCCGTCTCGCCGCCGATCCCGCCGGTGCTGCCGGTGATGAGTACGGTCTTCTCGCTGAGATCCATGCTCTGAATGTGGCACCGAGTGTCATTCATGTCAACTGGTGTAAGGTGACGGGCGTGACGGGACTACGCGAGCGGACCAAGGCGGCGGTGCGGGCCGAGGTGACCGAGGCGGCGATGCGGCTGTTCGCCGAGCGCGGGTACGACGAGACGACGGTCGATGACATCGCGCGCGCGGCCGGCATGTCCAAGCGCAGCTTCTTCCGCTACTTCCCGGTCAAGGAGGACGTCGTCCTCGGCCGGGTGGACCTGATGGGGGAGCGGATCGCCGGGGAGATCGCCGCCCGGCCCGAGGGCGAGGATGTGTGGGACACCCTGCACGCCGTGCTGCGCGGGTGGGAGCAGCGGATCGACGCCGAACGGCAGACGCTCGACGGCCTGCGGCTGATCGAGGCCACCCCGGCGCTGCGCGCCCGGTTCATGCAGAAACGCGAGGAGACCCGCACGCTGATCACCGGCGCGCTGCTGGCCCGGCCGGGGCACGGCCTCGACGCGTTCACCGCTGACCTGGTCACGGCGGCGGCGGGCGCGGCCCTCGACGGCGTGTCCCGCGCCTGGGCGGAGGCGGACGGCCAGGCCGACCGCCTCGCCCTCGTCGATCGCGCGTTCGCCCTCCTCCGCCCCGCCTGCCTGCCCCCACCCCACTGACCTGTGTACCGCCGCCGGGTGTTCACGCGGTGTTCAACCGGGGAAGGCAGGCTTGCGGTTCCTGGCGCGGACGGAGGGTGAGTGAACGGAGAACTCGCGCGGCGGCTCGGAACAGGTGACGCCGTCGTCGTGGGGCTCGCGGCGATGATCGGCGCGGGCGTGTTCAGCGCCTTCGCGCCCGCCGCCGCCGCGGCCGGTTCGTGGCTGCTGCTGTCGCTCGCCATCGCCGCCGTGGCCGCGTACTGCAACGCGATCTCCTCCGCGCGGCTCGCCGCGCTCTACCCCGAGTCCGGCGGCACCTACGTCTACGGGCGGCGGCGGCTCGGTGACCTGTGGGGCTACCTGGCCGGATGGGGGTTCGTCACCGGCAAGACGGCCTCGTGCGCCGCCATGGCGCTGACGTTCGGCGGTTATCTCGCGCCCGGGTCCGGCCGGTGGGCGGCGGTCGCCGCGGTGGCCGGGCTCACCGCGCTCAACCTGTACGGCGTGCGCACGTCCGCCCTGGCCGCCCGGATCATCGTGGCCGCCGTGCTGCTGGTGCTGGCCTCCGTCGTGCTGGTCGGCGCGAGCGGCGCGGGCGCGCTGCCGGGCTTCCAGGGCGCGCCCTCGTGGGGCGTCCTCCAGGGGGCGGGGCTGCTGTTCTTCGCCTTCGCCGGGTACGCCCGGATCGCCACGCTCGGCGAGGAGGTACGCGACCCCGCGACCACGATCCCCCGGGCCATCCCGATCGCCCTCGGGATCGCCCTCGTCGTCTACGCGGCGGTGGCGGTTACCGCGCTCGCCGTACTCGGGCCTGCGGGCCTCGCCACCTCGCCCGCGCCGCTCGCCGACGCCGCCACCGCGGCAGGGGCAGGGTGGCTCGCGCCGGTCGTCCGCGTGGGGGCGGCGGTGTCGGCGCTGGGGGCGCTGCTCGCGCTGATCCTCGGCGTGTCGCGGACCGTGCTGGCGATGGCCCGCGACCGGCACCTGCCGGTGGGCCTGGCCGCGGTCGAACCGGTCAGGCAGGTGCCGCGCCGGGCCGAACTGGCGGTCGGCGTGGCCGTGATCGCCCTGGTGCTGGTGGCCGACCTGCGCGAGGCGATCGGGTTCTCGTCGTTCGGGGTGCTGGTCTACTACGCCATCGCCAACGCCTCGGCTCTCACGCTGTCGCGCGAGGAGGGCGCGCCGCCGAAGGTCGTCCCGGCGGCTGGGGTGGCGCTGTGCCTGGTGCTGGCGTTCACGCTCCCGCTCACCTCGGTGATCGCGGGCGTCGCGGTCTTCTGCGTGGGCGGCGCGCTCTGGGCGCTGCGGCGGCGGCGCACCGCGCGCTAGCGGCCGGGCTTGCCGGGCCCGCCCTGGGGCAGGCGTTCACCATGGTGAACTTCCTGAAGCTGCTGCTCGCCCGCCGTCTGATCCGCACCCCGCTCGGCCTGGCCGTCCTCGCGGCCGGCTGGCTGCTCGGCCGCCGCCGCAGGCAGCGCCGCCGCGAGCAGCAGCAGACCGGCCCCGCCCGGCGGCCACAGCCCGCACCGCGCCGCTGAGCCCTCCTTACGCGCGCCTTAACCTCCATATCTCTAAAGTACTAGGTACCTAGATAAATGGAGGTAGGGTGATCGAGTTCCATCTGGACGCCCGGTCCGGGGTCTCGCCGTACCTGCAACTGGTCCATCAGGTACGGCACGCGCTGCGGCTCGGCCTGCTGCGCGAGGGCGACCAGCTCCCCACCGTCAAGGACGTCGTGGCGCGCCTGGCGATCAACCCCAACACCGTGCTCAAGGCCTACCGCGAACTCGAACACGAGGGACTGGTGGCCGCCCGGCCCGGCGTCGGGACGTTCGTGACGCGCACGCTCACCAACGCGTCGCTGGCCGCGCATGAGCCGTTGCGCCGGGAGCTGCGCCGCTGGCTGGCCAAGGCGCGGCTGGCGGGCCTCGACGACGAGAGCATCGAGGCCCTGTTCTCGACCACCTTTCGGGGCGCGGCGGAGGAGGACATAGCGTGACGCCGGTATTGGAGAGCCAGGGGCTCGGCAAGAAGTACGGCAGGCGCTGGGCGCTGCGCGACTGCACCGTGGAGATCCCCGCCGGGCGGGTGGTCGCCCTGGTGGGCCCGAACGGGGCGGGCAAGAGCACGTTCCTCAAGCTGGCGGCGGGGCAGCTCGCGCCGACCTCGGGCGGGATCACCGTGCTGGGCGGCCGCCCGGCGGACGGCCCGGCGCAACTGGCCAAGATCGGATTCGTCGCCCAGGACACCCCGGTCTACCCGAGGCTGACCGTCGCCGAGCACCTGCGGCTCGGGGCCGGGCTCAATCCGGGCTGGGACGCCGCGCTCGCCGGACGGCGGGTCGAACGGCTCGGCCTGGACCCGAAGCAGCGGGCGGGCGGCCTGTCCGGCGGGCAGCGCGCCCAGCTCGCCCTCACCATGGGCCTGGCCAAACGGCCCCGGCTGCTGCTCCTGGACGAACCGGTCGCCTCGCTCGACCCGCTCGCCCGCCGGGAGTTCCTGCAGGGCCTGATGGAGGCCGTCGTGGAGTACGAGCTGAGCGTCGTGCTCTCCTCCCACCTGCTGTCGGACCTGGAACGCGCCTGCGACCACCTGATCGTGCTGACCGGCTCGCACGTCCGGGTGGCGGGGGAGGTCGAGCGGCTGCTGGACACCCATCACCGGCTCAGCGGCCCGCGCCGCGATCCCGGCCGGCTGCCCGCCGACCAGCACGTCATCACCGCCCGCCACGCCGACCGGCAGAGCACCGTCATCGTGCGGGCCGACGGCCCGATCCTCGATCCGAGCTGGTCGGTCAGCCGCCTCACCCTGGAAGATCTCGTCCTGGCCTACATGGAGCAGCGCACGGACGAGCCCGCCCGCACGATCTCTCTGGAGGGGCGGCGATGATCTGGCTCACCTGGCGGCAGTCGCGCGGCGGAGCCGTGATGGTGTTCGGGACGCTGGTCGCGCTGGTCGCCGTACTGGCGCTGAGCGGCCCTGGGCTGGCCGCCGACTACTCCGAAGGCATCACCGCCTGCCTGCGGGACGGCGACTGCACGCGCTTCTTCGACCGGTTCTTCGACGAGTACCAGACCCCGTTCCTCGGCGTCACCGTGATCGTGCTGGTGCTGCCCGCCCTGGCGGGCCTCTTCTGGGGCGCGCCGCTGATCACCAACGAACTGGAGGCGGGCACCCACCTGCTGGTGTGGAACCAGACCATCACCCGCACCCGCTGGCTGGCCGTCAAGCTCGGGCTCACCGGCCTGGCCGCGATGGCCGCCGCCGGGATCGCCGGCCTGGCGGTGACGTGGTGGTCCGGCCCGCTGGACAGGTCGGCCGAGCCGGGGTTCACGCTGATGGACCCGCTGGTGTTCGGGGCGCGCGGGATCGCGCCCGTGGGGTACACGGCGTTCGCCTTCATCCTGGGCGTGACCGTCGGCATCCTGGTCCGCCGCACACTGCCCGCGATGGCGCTCACGCTGGTGATCTTCGCGGCGGTCCAGATCGCCATGCCGTCGCTGGTCCGGCCGCACCTGATGCCGCCGGTCCGCGCGGTCCTCGAACTCGGCCCGGCCAACATCGACCAGTTCCTGGTCCCCGGTGATGGTTCGCCCAGGGTGCTCCTGGATTCGGCCGTTCCCGGCCAGACCGGGGCCTGGGTCCTGTCCAGCCGCCTGCTCGATCCCTCCGGACGGCCGCTCGGCGACGGCATGGCCGAGGCCGTCCTGCCCATCTCGGTGGCGTCGGGGCCGTGCGCCCGCCAGGAGGGCGGCGGGGACCCGAAGGGGCACATGGAGGCGTGCGTCGCCGAGATCAACCGGCTGGGCTACCGGCAGGCGGCGACCTATCACCCGTTCGAGCGGTTCTGGGCCTTCCAGTGGATCGAGACCGGCGTGTACGCGCTGCTCACGCTCGTCCTGACGGGTCTGTGCTTCCGCTGGGTCCGCAGGCGGCTGTCATGACCGGCAAGGGGGTGGCGGCCGGGCTCGCGCTGATGTTCCTGCTGACCGCCTGCACCGGGCAGGCGCCGCCGCGCGCGGAGGCCGTCCGGGCGACCGAGGCGGGTACGTCGGCCTGCGCGCCGCCTCGGCGGGAGGCCGAGCCGGGGCCGGAGACGCCGGTCACCATCGACGTGATCGAGCAGGCGTACTTCTGCGTGCTCGCCAACTACTACAGCGGGGCGACCCTGAACGCCCGGTCGCTGCTGCTCGCCGGATTCGCCGCCTTCGCCCGCGAACTCGGCCGCGCCGGGCACGACCTGCCCGAGGCCACCATGCCCGCGCTGCGCGGTGACCGCAAGGCCGACTGGGCGGCGTTCGAGGCGGCCTACCGGCGGGTCACCGCCCGGCTGCCGGACGACGCCGGGCTGCGCGACCGGCTGGCCGCGACCACCCTCACCGCCCTCGTGGCGGCGCTCGGCGACGACCATGCCCGGTGGGCCCCGGGCCGCCGCCGTCCGCCCGGCTACTACGACGGCGACCAGTACGGCCTGGGCCTGCGGGCCAGCGTCCGCGCCCAGGTCCGTGAGAACCCGGGTGTCGCGCTGCCCCCGCTGTTCGTGACCGCCGTGCTGGGCGGGGCGGCGGAGAAGGCCGGGCTGCGTCCGGGCGACGTCATCGAGTCGATCGACGGATCGGCCCCCTTCATCGGCGGCCAGGTCGTCCCTGCCGCCGTGGCCGCGCTCTACCCGCAGTACCCGCAGGCCGAGCCGGTCCGCCTCGAAGTACGGCGCGATGGCTCCAGGCGGACCGTGACGCTGAAGCCCGGCCTGTTCCAGCCCGACCCGGACGCCGTGCGGCCGGTCGCGGCCGAGCTCTTGGGCGACGACGTCGCCTACGTGCGGTTGTCCGGTTTCACGCCCGACGCCGCCGACCGGGTGCTCAAGGCGATCGGCAGGCTGCGCGCCGGTCGTACGCTCACCGGCCTCGTGCTGGACCTGCGCGGCAACGGCGGCGGCAGCCCCGACGAGGTCAACCGGCTGCTGGGCGGGTTCGCCCACGGCAAGGTCACCGCCTACCAGTGCGCGGTGGACGGCGACTGCCAGAGCATGCGCACCGACGACGGTGTGCCGCTGGTCGGCCTGCCGCTGGCGGTGCTGATCGACGGGGGCTGCGCGTCGGCGTGCGAGCACTTCAGTTCGGCGGTCCGGGACCTGCGCCTGGGCACGCTGGTCGGCACGCGTACGGCGGGCGCGGTGTCCGGCCCCGCCCGGCCGTACCTGCTGGGCAACAACACCGTCCTGTCCTTCCCGGGCCGCCACCACTTGGCCCCCGACCGGGAGGTGATCGACCGGATCGGCGTCGCGCCGCACCACCATGTGCCGCCGACCGCGAAGGACGCCGCCGCCGGGCGCGACGCCGCGCTGGCCAAGGCACTGACCCTGCTGCGCGGCTGACCACCCCGAAGCATCACCGAAAGGCGGACCGTTCGATGAGTCATGCCCTCAGACCGAGGCCCCTGCTGCTCGCCGTGGGAGCCATGGTGCTCGCGGCGGGCTGCGCCGCGCCCGCGCCGCCCAGGACCGTGGCCGCGACCTCCAGCCCGTCGCCCACCGGCCCTCCCGCCCTGCCCGCACCACCCGGGCCGCACCGGGTGGGCAGCACGACCCTCCACCTGAAGGACGCCTCCCGCTCCGACCCGTGGGTGCCCGAGGTGAAGGTCAGGGAGCTGATGGTCACCCTGTGGTACCCGACCGAGGCGCGGACCGGGAAACGGGCCCCCTACATGAGCGCGCGCGAGTCGGAGCTGACGCTGAAGGGCAAGCGGGTCACCGGCGTGCCGTACGACCTGCTGAGCAGGACCCGCACCAACGCCTTCGCCGGGGCGGAGCCGGCCGGGCGGGCGCTGCCGCTGGTCGTGCTCTCCCCGGGGTTCACCATGCCGCGCGGCACGCTCACCGCCCTGGCCGAGGGGCTGGCCGCCGCCGGGTACGTGGTGGCGGGCATCGACCACACCCACGAGAACTACGCGACGACCTTCCCGGACGGGCGGGTCGCCGAGTGCGTGGCGTGCGACAGCGACACGGACCCGGGGTTCGGTACGAAGGTGGTCGGGGTCCGGGCCGCCGACGTCTCCTTCGTGCTGGACCGGCTGACCGGGCCGGACGCGCGGTGGAAGGGCCTGGTCGACCGGACGAAGATCGCGATGGTCGGCCAGTCGATCGGCGGGGCGAGCGCGGTGGCGGCCATGCTGGCGGACCGCCGGGTGCGCGCGGGCGTGGACATGGACGGCACGACGTACGCGCGCATCCCGAAGAAGGGCGGCCTGGCCCGGCCGCTGCTGTTCCTGGGCTCGGCCGGGCACCGGCCCGGCGGCCGGGACAATTCCTGGGAGCGGGACTGGAAGCTGCTGACCGGCTGGAAGCGCTGGCTGGTGCTGCCCGGCGCGGACCACCAGTCCTTCACCGACGTGCCGCTGTTCGCCGGCGCCCTCGGCCTGGGCGCTCCCGGCGAGACGTCCGCCGCCCGCTCGGTGGAGATCGCCCGCACGTACGTCCTGGCCTTCCTCGACCACCACCTGCGCGGCACGCCGCAGCCACTGCTGGACGGACCGTCCCCGCGCTACCCCGAGGTCCTGCACTGCGCCCTGAAGGGTTGCGCCTAGCCGTTATCCTCGATGTTTCGCACGAGGGAGGATGATCGTGATCACCCACATCAGCGTGGCCGTCATGTACGTGACCGATCAGCAGCGCTCGGTCGACTTCTACGTCGGCAAGCTCGGCTTCACCAAGACCGTGGACGCCGAGATGTGGCCCGGCGCGCGCTGGGTGGAGGTGACCCCGCCCGGCGGGCAGACCTCGATCACCCTGCACAGCGCCACGGCCTTCGGCAAGAACCCGGGGGAGGGGGCCTATCTGACCTTCGCCTGCGACGACATCGACGCCACCGTGACCCAGTTGCGGGAGGCGGGGGTGACGGTGACCGACCCGGTCGAGGAACCGTGGGGCACCTACATCAAGGCGACCGACCCCGACGGGCACGAGGTCATGATCTCCAAGAAGGTCGTCGCCGGGGTCTAGTCGCTCTGGGCCGTGACTCGTTGCTGGATGCGATCCAGGACGTGGTGCGTGGCGCGGACCGAGCCCTCCTGCCAGCCGTTGATGTGGCTCATGTGCTCGCCCGCGAACCAGTACGGGCCGTCCGGCGGCAGCAGCACCGGGTAGGCCTCCTGGCGGGTCTCGGGGAACTCGTTCCATTCGGCCCACGCGCCGCCCTGGAAGGGCATGTTCGCCCACGCCACCGACACCGGACGCCCGACCAGGCCGCCGTAGCCGGGGAACAGGTGCTCGCCGTCGGCGATCGCGGCGGCGGCGCGCTGGGCGGGGGTCATCGCGGTGAAGGCCCGCCCGGTGTCGAAGGTCCAGATGTAGGCGCCGACCACGATGCCGGTGCGCCCGTGGAAGCCGGTGCTCGGGTACCACATCTGCGTGATGTCGCGGCTGGTGAAGGAGATGCCGCCGTAGATGCGGTGGTCCTCCTCCCACCAGCGCCGGGTCGCCTGGAAGGCGATCTTCACGCCGGGCAGGTAGACCTTCGCGCCCTCCCGCACGGCCCACTTGACCTTGGCGGAGAAGTCGTTGTCGATGGCGTCGATGACCGGCAGGGCGGCCGTCACGATCACGTGGTCGGCCTCCCAGCTCCGGGTCTGCCGGGTGACGCGGTCGCGCCAGGTGACCCGCGCGCCGGAGCCGGTCCGCCGCAGCTTGGTGACCTGGGCGTTGAGCGTGATGAACCGGCGGGTCCGCCGGTAGAAGGCGCGCGTGACGGCGTCCATGCCGCCGACCGGCTCCATGACGGTGGCCTGCTGGTCGTAGTCCTCGGCGAACAGGCCGTACCAGGACGTCGTGGTGCCCTTGGCGATCTCGGCGAGGGAGAGCGGTTCGAGGATGCGGCCCGGGGTGGGGCCGCCGGGCGGCTCGGCGAAGCCGGCGTCCCGTGAGCCGCGGTAGCGGTAGTTCTCGTCGAGGGTGCCGAAGGACTTCAGGAACTCGCGGACCCGCGCCAGGTCGTCCTCGGACAGGCCGTGGTCCAGGTCGCCGGACAGGGCGTGCGCGGCGAGTTCGGCGACCGCGCCGCGGGCGTCGGTGACCACCCGCCGCCCGCGCTCGGGCCGCCCGCCGAAGGCCTCGTCGTCGTGCAGGTAGGCGGCCCGGTCGTCGTTGACGATCACTTGCAGCGGTACGTCCAGGTCGCGGCAGTAGCCGAGGATCGCGGCGTGGTGGTGCGGGATGCGGGCGGCTCCCGCGTTGAAGTACAGCGTGGGGTCCTCGTCCCAGGTGACGCGCTGGGCCGAGTCGTTCTCCGCGACGGTGTCGCCGCCGCGATAGGTCCTGATCCGGCCGCCGGGGCGGTCCTGCGCCTCGAAGACCCGCACCTCGTAGTCGGCGGCCGACAGCTCCAGCGCGGCGACCATGCCGGACACGCCCGCGCCGATCACCGCGACCTTGGTCCCCCGCCCGCCGCCGCGCGGGGCGAGCGGGGGCGGCCCGGAGTACGGCTCGGGCACGGGTAACAGGCCCATGGCCGACAGCGTGCCGTAGGCGGCCCCGACGCCGCCCGCGCGGCCGACCAGGTTGACGAACGTACGGCGGGACAGCCGGTCCGATGGAAGGCGGGTCACCTGACCTCCAGGCATGGAAAAGTCGGCATATCAGGACAACTCCTGATTTCATGCGCGGCGGCATACGGCAAGGCCGGGCGCTGCCATCGTTACGCACTGGAGATCGGGTAATCGCGCGTTCTGCTCAATGCCCGGGTAAATCGGTTGCCGTCGCGGGCCCTGGGTCGTTAGTAGTCGGTGCATGGCAGATGTGCGGGTGTCCGACGGGGTTGTCACGCTGTCGCCGTTGTGCCTGGACGATCTGGAGGCGCCCTGTGAGGCGCGGGCCGATCAGGCGACCCGCACGTCCGAGGCCGGAGCGGTACGCCCGGCGACCGTCGCCATGGCGGCCAGCCCCAGCACTGCCACCGCCGCGAAGAACCAGAACCCCCACGGGTAGGCGACGCCCGCCGTCACCAGCATCCCGGTGACGAACGGCCCGAGGATGGACCCCAGCCGCCCCACCGCCGAGGTGAGCCCGAGCGCGGTGCCCCTGGCCGCCGCCGGGAAGGTGTGCGCCACATAGCCGAAGATGAGCACCTGGGCGGAGAACACGAACACCCCGGTCAGCAGCACCAGCACGTTCAGCAGCAACTGGCTGTCCACCCGCAGGCTGAGCGCGGCCAGCAGCAGCGCGGCGGCGGCGAACCAGATCACCGCGACCCGCTTGATGCCGAACCGGTCGGCCACGGCTCCGGCGATCAGCAGCCCGGCGATGGCCCCCACGTTGAGCACCAGCAGCAGCGCGATCGAGGTGGCCAGCGGGTAGCCCGCGGTGGCCATGAGCTGCGGCAGCCAGGTGTTGAGCCCGTAGACCAGCAGCAGCCCCATGAACGAGCCCGCCCACACGGTCAGGATGGTCCGCCGGAAGCGCGGGCCGAGCAGGTCGCGCGGGCGAACCCGGTCCCGCTCCGGGGCCTGCCGGGCGGCCAGGAAGGCGGCCGACTCCGGCAGCCGCAGCCACATGACCGGCACCACCAGAAGGCCGACGATCCCGCCGCCGTAGAAGAGCACCCGCCAATCCCCGGCCACCGCCAGCGCCAGCAGTGAGGTCAGCACCGCGCCGACGTGGTAGCCGGTCATGGTGACGGTGTTCGCGCTGGCCCGGCGCCGTTCCGGCAGGCTCTCCGACATCATGGTCAGCGCCACCGGCATGCACGCGCCGAGGCCCAGCCCCGCGGCGAACCGCAGCGCGCCGAAGACGGCGACGTTCGGCGACAGCGGGATGGCCAGGGTGAACAGCGAGAACAGCAGCACCGACCAGATCAGCATGCCGCGCCGGCCGAACCGGTCGGTGAGCGGGCCGATGCAGGCCGCGCCGATGCCCACGCCGACCAGCGACACGGTGGCCACCGCGGTCGCCCCGGCCGGGGTGAAGCCCAGCTCGTGGGTGCGCAGCAGCGTGGGGATCGCCGCGCCGAGCGCGACCAGGTCATAGCCTTCGATCAGGACGGTCAGCCAGCACAGGGCCGCGGTCCAGGCCGGGCGTGGGGGGGATGTGGTCATGGCCGTACTCCTTCGGTCGTGCGGGGGCCTTGGGGGTGACCGGGCGGCCTACCGGCCCTGTGGCCGCCCGGGGCTCGTCACTCGGGGGTGGTGAGGTAGGTGTCGACCTGGATCAGCCGGGGGCCGTCGGCCGGCCGCTTGAGCCGGGCGCGCAGCTCGGGCAGGTCGGCGGCGGTGGTGGCGGGCACGCCGTACCCCTCGGCGATGCGGGTGAAGTCCAGGCCGGGGATGTCGGTGCCCGGCACGTCGGGGGTGCCCAGCAGGCCGCCGAACCACCGCAGCGCGCCGTAGCTGCCGTTGCGCAGGATGACGAAGGTGACCGGCACCCCGTAGTGGGCGGCGGTCCACAGGGCGGTGATGCCGTAGTTCGCCGAGCCGTCGCCGATCACGGCGACCACCGGACGTTCCGGGCGGCCCATCGCCATGCCGACCGCGGCGGGCAGGCCGAAGCCGAGCCCACCGGCCGCGGGGAAGAAGTAGGAGCTGCTCTCGCGCAGGTCCGCCTGCCGCCACCAGGCGGCGTTGGTGGAGGTGGACTCCACCACGTAGGTGGTGCCGGGGGCCTGCGTCTCGCGCAGCGCGGCGAACACCTGCTCGGGGTGCAGGTCCTTGGGCGCGGTCGCGGGCTCCTCGTTGGGCACGAACCGCGGCCTCCGCCCGGCGGGCCGCGCGGCGATCCGGCCGAGCAGCGCGTCGATCACCGTGCCGGGGTCGGCGACCAGCGAGCGTCCCATCGGGGCGCGGGCGGCGGCCTCGGCGTCGTCGGTGACCTGCACGAGGGTCGCGCCCTCCGGCAGGTACGGCCCCGGGACGTGCTGGTGGTAGCGGAAGACCGGGGCGCCCAGCACCAGGATCAGGTCGTGCCCGGCGAGCCGGTCCGACAGTGCGCCGATCCCGGCCGGGAGCACGCCGCGGAACAGCCGGTGCCGGTTGGGGAACGGCAGGCGGAACGGCGAGGGGGCCACCCAAACCGGGAGTTCCAGGTGTTCGGCCAGCTCGACCGCGCGGGGGAGCAGCCCCGCGGTGTCGATGTCGCCGCCGAGCACCAGGACCGGGTTCGCGGCCTCGGCGACCTCGGCGGTGAGGGTGGCCAGGTCGGTCTCGGCGGGGGTGAGCGCCCGGCGTACGTCGCGGTCGAGGGTGACCAGCGCGTTGCCGCCGAGTTCGGCGTCCCAGTCGTCGTAGGGGACCGACAGGTAGGTGGGGCGGCGGCGCAGTTCGGCCTCGAACACCGCCTGCGCCAACGACCTCGGCACGTCGGCGGCACAGGCGGGCTCGCCCGCCCAGCCGACCAGCGGGCGCATCAACTGGGTGGCCTCGACGTTGGCGAGCATCGCCTCCGCGCCGATCGCCTGCCGTACCTGCTGCCCCGCGGTCAGCACCAGCGGCGAGCGGGAGTACACGGCGTTGGTGAGCGCGCCCATCGCGTTGCCGGACCCGGCGGCGGCGTGCAGGTTGACCAGCACCGGGCGGCCGGTGGCCTGGGCGTATCCGTCGGCCATGCCCACCACGGCGCCCTCGTGCAGCCCGAGAACGTATTTAAACGAACCGGGCAGCTCGGCCAGGAACGGGAGCTCGTTGGAGCCGGGGTTGCCGAAGATCGTGGTCATGCCACGGCGTTCCAGGAACTCGTGGACGATCCGGCGGGCGGTTGGCATCGGAAAAGACCCTCCTCGACGCTGTGACACAGGCCACCTTGTGACACAGACACTAGGAAGGAGGCGGGGCCGTGTTCCAATAGATGTTCCGGCGAGGTGTTATAGACAGGATCGATAATGCGTGAATTCGACCTCAACCTCGTCCGCACGTTCGTGCTGCTGTACGAGACCCGCAGCGTCACCGCGACCGCCGAGTCCATGCACGTCACCCAGCCGACGATCAGCTACGGGCTGCAGAAGCTGCGCAGGAGGTTCGGCGACGAGCTGTTCCGCAGGAGCAGCCGCGGGCTGGTGCCGACCACCACCGCCAGGCAGCTCTACGAGCCGCTGCACGCCGCGCTGTCGGGCATCGAGGCGGCGGTCAGCGGGGCCCGCACGTTCGACCCGGCCGCCGCGCACACCACGTTCACGCTGTGCCTGTCCGACCTGGGGGAGGTCTCGCTGCTGCCCCGGCTCATGGCGGCGCTGCCGCGCCAGGCGCCGGGGGTCACCCTGCGGGTCCGGCCGCTGGACGTGGCGAACGCGCCCGGCCAGGTCGGCCGGGGCGAGATCGACGCGTTCATCGCCTCGCCGCTGATCGGCTCCCGGCGGGTGACCCGCATCCCCCTGTTCACCGAGGACTACGTGGGCATGGTCTGCATCGGTCACCCGCGGCTGCGCGGCGACCGGGTCTCGGCGGCCGAGCTGGCGGCCGAACGGCACGTCACGGTCTTCGGGCCGACCGGGCACGAGGGGCCGCGCCGGGCGCTGACCGAACAGGGGCTGCTGCACCGGGTGGCGCTGGAGGTGACCAGGTTCGCCGCCCTGCCCTACCTGGTACGGCAGAGCGACCTGGTGGCGATGGTCCCGCGCAACGTGGCCGAGGTGTTCGCGGCCGAGCACCGGGTGCGGCTGCTGGAGCTGCCCCTGGAGATCGAACCGGTGCACGTCTCGGTGTACGCCCGCCACTCCCACGCGCGCAGCCCCGCCCAGCACTGGCTGGTCGCCTTCATGCGCGACGTGCTGGGCGACGGGGCCGCGGTCACGGACAGTTGAGGTCGCGCTCCGGCAGTGGGCCGCCGGCCAGGTAGGCGTTCACCGCGCGGTCGGCGCAGGCCGCCGGAGGCAGTCCCGCCGTGCCGCGCCCGTAGACGCCGTGCGCCCTGATGTCGGCGCTGACCAGGCGGGAGCCGGTGAGCCTGCGGTGCAGGGCCAGGGCCCCGGCGTAGGGCACGTTGTCGTCCCGGCGGGCCTGCACCATCAGCACCGGTACGTCGTTGCCGATCGCGGTCACCGGCCCGGCCGGTCGCGTCCAGAACGCGCAGGGCGCGATCATGCCGTTGACCAGCGGGCCGAACACCGGCTGGGCGGCGCGGGACCGCTGGACGTTCTTCCAGTACGTCTCCGGGTCCTTCGGCCATCCGCCCGCGGGCCATCCGGCGTCGCCGCACATGAACAGGGCTCCGCCGGTCAGGCTCGCGGCCAGGTCGCGCGAGGCGAGCAGGCCGAGCATCCGGCTCAGGTCGGGGCCCGGCTTGCCCGGATTGTCGGAGGCGGCCTTGACCAGGTCGCGTACCAGGCCCGCCAGGGCCGCGTCGTAGTGCTGTTCCTGCACGAACTGCCGCAGCAGCAGCCGCACCACGGGCGCGCCGAGCCGGGTGTCACCGGCCGCGATGGGCCGCCGCTCGGCGCGGTCCACCAGGTTCTCCACGGTGGCGCGCACCCGGGCCGCGGTACGTCCGAGGCGGTACTCCTCATGGCGGCCCGCCGCCCAGCGGGCCCACTCGTCCAGCCCCGCCTCAAGCGGCCGGCCCGCCCGCCGGAACAGCTCGTACTGCGTCGCGGCCGGGTCCGTGGAGGAGTCGATGACCATCCGGTCCACCCGGCGGGGGAACAACTGGGCGTAGACCGCGCCCAGGTCGGCCCCGTAGGAGACGCCGTAGTAGGACAGCTTCGGCGCGCCCAGCGCGGCGCGGATCAGGTCCATGTCCCTGGCCACGTTGCGCGTCGTGGCGTGCGGCAGCAGCGTGGCGTTGTCGCCGTTCTCGCGGCAGCGCCGGGCGAGGTCGCGCGCCGACTTCACCGACGCCTCGAAGTCGCGGCGGGCCGTACTGCTGCGCCCCGGCGCCCGCTGCGGGCCGCCCGGCGCGCAGGTGATCGGCGTGCTGTCACCGAGGAAGCGGGGATCGAAGCCGATCAGGTCGTACCGGTCGGCGACGCCCTTGAGCGCGGGCCGCAGCGACAGGGCGTACGCCAGCCCGGTGCCACCGGGACCGCCCGGATTGGCCAGCAGGATCCCGCGCCGGGGCCCCTTGGCCTTGACCCGGGAGATCGCGATCTCGATCATCGGCCCGCCGGGATCGCCGTAGTCCAGCGGCACCCGGATCTTCGCGCACCGCGCCCCCGCCTTACGCAGCTCCTTCTGAGCGGGCGGGCACGCCCCCCACCGCGCGCTCTGCCGCCCATAGGCCGACGGCAGATCCTGGCCCGGCACAGAGGCCGCGCCCGCCGGAGCGGCCCCCGCCAGCAGTACGAGCCCCAGCCCGATCGCCGCGACGATTCGCATCTTCTCCCCCTGGTTCGATGACGACCCAGCCGAGGCTAGAAGGGAAGAACACGCCAGATCATCGGCCGTACGGCCGGTCCACCCCGGCCATCCGGCCGAGTGCCCGACGTGCGGCCGGTGGCCTCACCCGGCGCGGGCCTTCGGCAGCCAGGGCACGTTCGGCACCATGTGGGCGACGGTGGACGGCGACGGGGTCTGGACCTTCGCCGGTGACACCGAGCGCGCCACCCTCGTGATCGCACCGGGCGGTGACGCCATGTCCGCCCGGTGGGAGCACAGGCCCACAGGCCCGGAGTGGGAACACTGGATGGACATGACCTTCACCCGGCTGTCCTGAGGGCGGGGCGGGCGGTGAGGACGGCCGCGCCCGCGGCCAGTACCAGGCAGACCCCGGCCACGCCGGCGATCAGGTCCCACGGCACCACCAGCGGGACGTCCCTGCTGATCAGGCCGCTGTAGCCGGAGCGCAGGCCGAGCAGGGCCGGGATGGCGACCACCAGGCCGAGGGCACTGCCCAAGATCACCGCCAGTGCCGACTCGGCGGCCACCGTGCCGAGCACCTGGCGGCCAGTGGCCCCGGACAGGCGCAGCACCCGCAGGTCCCGCCGCCGCCCGGCCGCCGCCATCATCAGCGTGTTGGCCACGGCCACCGCCGCGTACGCCGTGGACACCACCACCAGCAGCACCGTGAACGTCCACACCAGCCGGTCCTCCTCGGCGTCGGCCTGCGCGGCGTACGTGCCGAGGTCCGCCGGCCGCGCGCCCATCCCGGGCGGCACGGGCGTCGCCCGCGCGACGTACGCCACGTCCGCCAGCGCGGCCTTGTCGTGCGCCCTGGCCGTGTCACGCGCCAGCAGTACGTCCGCCCCGACGTTCTCGGCGACGCCCTCGACCCGCAGCGTGCCCGGCGTGCCGTCCTCGAACGTCACCCGCAGCGCCGAACCCGCCCGCAGCCCGCGATCCTTCGCCAGCCACGGCGAGACGAACACCCGGTCGCCGCCCAGCGCCGCCAGCGAACCCGACACCGCCCGAATCTCACCGGCCCGCGCGAGCAGCGCGGGCGTGGCCCCGATCGCGCTCAGCGCCTCGCCGTTCACCTCATAGAGCGCGCTGAACAGCGCGGACTCACCGCCGGAGGCCGCCGCCGCCGCGTCCGACAGTCCGGGCACGCCGTCCGGCATGATCACCGCGTCGGTCCTGATCGCGGTGGTCCGCGAGGCGGCGAACGACGCCGCCGTGGTCTGCACCATGCCGGTGATCAGCACCGCGAAGCCGACCGTGACCAGCACCGGCGTGGCCGTGGAGGCGGTACGGCGCACCGCCGTCAGCGCGCTCTCGCGCACCAGCATCCCGAGCGCGCCGCGCCCCCGGTCAAGCGGCCAGGTCAGCGCCCTGGCCACGAACGGCACCACGGCCGGGGCGAGCAGCGCCACCCCGACGATCATCGCCATCGCCGCGTACAGGCCGCTGGTCACCAGCCCCTCCGGGCCCGCCACCGCCGACGCGAACGCCGCCCCGACGCCCAGAACGCAGAACGCCGCGCCCGCGATCCACCGGGCGCGCGGCATCGGCCGATCGTCCACCGCCGCCTCGCGCAGCGCCTCCAGCGGACGCACCCGCGCCGCCCGCCGCGCCGCCGACCCCACCCCGAGCAGCGCCACCAGCAGGCCGACCGCGAACGCCCCCGCCAGCGGCGGCGCGGACACCCGCACCTCGAACCCGACCGGCTCGAACCCGGCGCTGACCAGCAGATCCCCCAGCATCGGCCCGAGCACCGCGCCGAGCGCCACCCCGCACGCCGCCGCCACGCCGCCGACCACCAGCGCCTCGCCGTACACCATCCGGCGCACCTGCCGGGGCGTCGCGCCCACCGCGCGCAGCAGCCCGAACTCGCGCCGCCGCTGCGCCACCCCGAACGCGAACGTCGAGGCCACCACGAAGATCGACACGAACGCCGACAGCGCGCCCATCCCGGTGAGGATCTGCATGCCGATCCAGCGGGTCCGCTCGTCGTCGCGGGATTCGAGCGCGCCGCGCGCCTCGCCGGTGTACACCCGTCCCTGCGCGCCCACCGCCGTGCGCACGGCCGAGGCGACCGCCGCGACGTCCGCGCCGGGCTCGGTGACCACCCCGATCACCCGTACGCCCTCGGCCACCGCCGCCGCGTCGGCGTCGCTCAGGTACACGCCAGGCCCGTCCACCGTGCCGGACACCCGGTAGGTCTCCGGCCCGCGCACGGTGAGCACGGTGGCCTGGGTACCGGCCGCCAGGCCGAGCGCGCGGCCCACCGCGACCTCCCCGCGCTCCGGCGCCGCGCCGGACACCAGCCGGTAGGCCCCCAGCGCCGCCGTGGACCAGGCGTGCCCGTCCCGCGCCGACGCCGGCCGGCCGCCGATCACCGGCTGCGCGTAGAACGACCGGTCCGGTACGGCCAGCGCCACCCCCGGCAGCGCCCCCAGCCGCTCGCGCAGCTCCGTCACCGCCGCGGGCGACCACGGGCGGTCAGGAGTGAAGTTCCCGTCCGGCCGGTCGATCATCGGGACCGACACCAGCACCTGCGCCGCCGCCAGCCGCCCCGGCACCTCCGGGCCCGCCGACAACAGCGCCAGCCCGGTCATCGACACCATCGCCACCCCGAGACAGAGCGCGACGAACCCGCCCGTGAAGGCCGTCCACCGCTCCCGCACGGACGCCAGGCTGATCACGAGGCCACCGCCTCAAGGTTCGCCATCCGCGCCGCCACCGACTCGGCCGTGACACCACTGGTGAACTCGTCCACCACCCGCCCGTCGGCCAGGAAGAGCACCCGGTCGGCGTAGGAGGCGGTCACCGGATCGTGCGTCACCATGATCACCGTCTGCGCCTGGTTGTCCACCAGGTCCCGCAGCATGCCCAGCACCTGCCTGGAGGTCTTGGTGTCCAGTTGCCCGGTCGGCTCGTCGGCGAACAGCACCGCCGGGCGGGTGATCAGCGCCCTGGCGATCGCCACCCGCTGCTGCTCACCGCCGGAAAGCCCGCTCGGCCGGTGCCCCGCCCGGTCGGCCAGCCCGACCTCGGCCAGCGCGGCCCGCGCCTCCGCCGGGGCGATCGGCCGCCCGGCCAGCTTCAGCGGCAACGCCACGTTCTGCTCGGCGGTCAGCGCCGACACCAGGTTGAACGCCTGGAACACGAACCCCACCCGCTCGCGCCGCAGCAACGTCAGCCCGGTCTCGTCGAGCTCCCCCAGATCGGTCCCGTCGATGATCACCTTGCCCTCCGTGGGACGGTCCAGGCCCGCCGCGCAGTGCAGCAACGTGGACTTGCCCGACCCCGAAGGCCCCATCACCGCCGTCATCGTGCCCGGATGGAACGACGCGGTCACGCCGTCGAGCGCTCTCACGGTCCGGTCGGCAGTGCCGTACAGCCTGCGCACCGACCACAGCCGGACGGTCTCTTTGACATCCATGCGGCCAAGCCAACCGGCCCCGCCGCGCGGGCACATTGGTGCTGGAACGAGGATCAGGGCTATACCCAGCACTACTGCCGCCGCCCGCGCGGTCGGCTACCGTCGAGTGCGTGCCACCCCGTACCGCCCTTTCCGCGCTGACCAGCAGGCCGTCGGCCTTCCTGCGGTCGTCGTGGCCGTGGCGGTCGCTGGCCTACCTGCTGGTCAGCGGGGTCTTCGCAGTGGTGGTGACGGGCGTGTTCATGATCGCGTACCAGTTCGGCGTCCCGCTCGCCTGCGGCGCGGGAGTGCTGGCCGTGGCCCTGCTCGGCCTCCCCGCGGCCCGGCTGGAACGGTGGCGGCTGCGGCTGGTCGATCGCACCCCCTCCGCCGACCCGCGCCGGGAGCCGCCCCGGCGCGGCCCGCGCGCCTGGTTCGCCACCCGGCTGCGCGACCCGGCGACCTGGCGCGATCTCGGCTTCACCCTGCTTGCGCTGCTCGCGCTGTGGTGGATCGACCTCGGCTTCGTGGGGCTCGCCACCTGGATGCCGCTGCTGCTGATGTCCGCGCCGCTCCAGCCGAGCGGCGAGGCCCCCACGAGTTACCTGATAGCCCTCGGCGGGCTGCTGATGATCCCGCTGTCGGCGTACCCGATCGCCGCGTGGGCGGGCGCGCGGGCGCTGATGACGCGCGCGGTCCTCGCCCCCGCCGACGCCGAGATCATCCGCTCCCGCGCCCGGCTCGTGGACGCCTTCGAGGCCGAACGCCGCAGGATCGAACGCGACCTGCACGACGGCGCCCAGCAACGGCTGGTCGCGCTCAGCATGCGCCTCGGCCTGGCCCGGCTGGACCTCCCGCCGGGCTCACCGGCCGAGGCCCAGGTCGCCGAGGCCCACGAGGAGGCCAGACGCGCCCTCGCCGAGCTGCGCGAACTGATCCGCGGCGTCCACCCCAAGGTCCTCACCGACCGCGGCCTGCGCGCCGCCGTCCTGGACGTGGCCGGACGCTCCCCGGTGCCCGTGGACGTCGAACTCGACCTGCCCCGCAGGCTGCCCACACTGGCCGAGGTCACCGCCTACTACGTCGTCTCCGAGGCGCTGGCCAACCTCGCCAAGCACAGCGGGGCCGGGCGCGGCCTGGTACACGGCCGGATCTCCGGCGGCACGCTGCTGCTGGAGATCCGCGACGACGGCGTGGGCGGGGCCGACCCCGCGGCCGGGTCCGGCCTCGCCGGGCTGGCCGACCGCGTCGCCGTCGCCGACGGCGTCATGACCCTGTCCAGCCCGCGCGGCGGGCCGACCTCACTGCGCGTGGAGATTCCGTGCCCGGGCTGCGAATAGTTCTCGCCGAAGACGCCGTACTGCTGCGCGAGGGCCTCGTCGGGCTGCTCGACCGGTTCGGCCACCAGGTCGTCGCCTCGGTCGGCGACGCCGAAGCGCTGGTCGCCGCCGTACGCGAGCACGAGCCCGACATCGTGGTGGCCGACGTCCGCATGCCGCCCGGCTACTCCGACGAGGGCCTGCGCGCCGCCCTCGCGCTGCGCGCCGAACGGCCCGGCCTCGCCGTGCTCGTGCTCAGCCAGTACGTCGAGCAGACCTACGCCGCCGAACTCCTCGACGGCGGCGGCAGCGGCGGCATCGGCTACCTGCTCAAAGACCGCGTCGGCGACGTGTCGGAGTTCGCCGGGGCGGTGGAACGGGTCGCCGCCGGTCACACCGTCGTCGATCCCGAGGTGGTCAGGCAGCTCCTCGGCCGCCGCCGCGACCCGCTGGCCCGGCTCACCCCCCGCGAACGCGAAGTGCTCGCCCTCGTCGCCGAAGGACGCTCCAACGCCGCCATCGCCCGCACCCTCGTGGTCACCGAGGCGGCCGTCTCCAAGCACATCGCCGGCATCCTGGCCAAACTCGACCTGCCCCCGGCCGGGGACGACCACCGCCGGGTGCTCGCCGTGCTCGCGTACCTGCGCGGCTAGTCGGCGAACCCGCGGTAGACCGGGCGCAGGATGTCCAGCAGCGGAATGTGCCGGACCCGCACCTGCGGCGCCTCCAGCGCGCGCAGCAGGATGTCGGGCGCCGCCGTCACGCTCGGCCGGGGACGCAGCCGCCCCAGCGGCACCGCGGGGGAGTAGAAGTCGGCCAGCCGCTCGTCCAGCGGCACGTCCGGGACGTGCAGCGGATCGGCGGCCTCCTCCTCAGCCCGCCCGCGCAGCCCGGCGAGCAGGTCATCGCGCGCCCGGCCGCGCCAGGCCAGCACCAGGAACGGGTCGTCGTCGAACGCCTCGGCCAGCAGGTACAGCACCGCCGACAGGTGCTTGCACGGAAACCCCCAGTCCGGGCAGGTGCACTCCATGTCCAGCTCGTCCGGGAACAGCGGCAGGCCCAGGGAGTCGAAGACCTCCTCGATCTCCGTCGGCATCTCCCCGGCCAGCAGCTTGGCCCGGTACAGCGCCTGCCCGGCGAGGGCCCGCTCGATGCCGGACCACACCGCCTCGTCGTACGCCTCGATCTCCACCACCACGTCGTACGGCTCCGGCCGCGACCCCTGCACGCTCGCCCGCACCTCGCCGGGCAGCAGGTCCAGCGAGATCACCTGGCCCTTGCGGGCGTAGGACCGGCCGCGGGTCAGCCGTCCCGCGTCGCAGATGTCCTCCAGGATGTCGATGAACCGGCGCGACCACCACTGCGCGCCGATCGACCCGCGCTTGCTGCGCGCCCGGATGCCGCCCTCCACCCGGATCGGCGTGGTCGGCTCGTACCAGCCGTCAGGCCCCATCGGCACCTCAGCTCACCGCCTCGGGCCCCAGCGCGAACAGCTCGCGCAACTGCTCGGTGGACAGCTCGGAGATCCACTCCTCGCCGGTGCCCACCACCCGCTCGGCCAGCGCCTTCTTCCGCTCGATCATCTCGTCGATCCGCTCCTCCAGGGTGCCCGCGCACACGAACTTGCGCACCTGGACGTTCTTCGTCTGCCCGATCCGGAAGGCCCGGTCGGTGGCCTGGTCCTCCACCGCCGGATTCCACCAGCGGTCCACATGGATCACGTGGCTGGCCGCGGTGAGGTTCAGGCCGGTGCCCGCCGCCTTCAGCGACAGCAGGAACAGCATCGGCTCCTCGTCGGTCTGGAACCGCTCCACCAGCTCGTCCCGCTTCTTCTTGGGCAGCCCGCCGTGCAGCCACAGCACCGGGCGATCCAGGTGCGCCGCGAGGTACGGCTGGAGCAGCGAGCCCCACTCGGCGTACTGGGTGAACACCAGCGCCTTGTCCCCCTCCTCGACGATCTCCGCGGCCAGCTCCTCCAGCCGGGCCAGCTTCCCCGACCGCCCGGCCAGCCGCGAGCCGTCCTTCAGCAGGTGCGCCGGGTGGTTGCAGACCTGCTTGAGCCGGGTCATCGTGGCCAGCACGTTGCCGCGCCGCTCGATGCCCTCGCTCTGGTCGATCTTCGCCATCATGTCGCCGAGCACCGCCTGGTACAGGCTGGCCTGCTCGGGCGTCAGCGTGCACCAGACCTTCATCTCCTGCTTGTCCGGCAGGTCGGTGATGATCGTCCGGTCGGTCTTCAGCCGCCTGAGCACGAACGGGGACGTCGCCCGCTTCAGCGCCCTGGCCGCGTCCTCGTCGTTGCGCGCCTCGATCGGCTCCTGGTAGCGCTGCTTGAACCGCCGCGCCGGACCGAGCAGCCCGGGGTTGCAGAACTCCATGATCGACCACAACTCCGCCAGGTGGTTCTCCACCGGCGTGCCGGTCAGCGCCAGCCGCGTCCTGGCCGGCAGCGAGCGCACGGCCTGCGCCTGCCGCGCCGCACTGTTCTTGATCGCCTGCGCCTCGTCACAGACCACCCGCCCCCACGCGAACGCCCGCAACGCCTCAAGATCCCGCCACGCCGTCCCATACGTCGTGATCACCAGATCCGCCTCCGCCACCGCCTCCTCCAGCTCCTCCGCCCGCTTCCTGCTCCCCCCGTGATGCACGTACACCCGCAGCGAGGGCGCGAACCGCCCCGCCTCCTTGTGCCAGTTCGTCACCACCGACATCGGACACACCAGCAACGTCGGCGCCACGGCTCCTTCGGTCCGTTCGTTGAGCAGGAGCGACAGGGTCTGCGCGGTGTTGTGGCAGAGCATGCCGCCCGCCACGAAGTTGTGCTCGCCCGCCACCTCGAAGTCGTAGACGTGACCCTCGTAGTCGATCTCCTCGACCGACACGACGCGCGCGTAGAACACCTCCTGCGAGGCCCGGCGGGACAGTTCGTCGCGGATCGCCGACAAGGCCGGGCGGTCCAGGCCCGTGTAGGCGGCGCACACCGCCTCGGTCCACTTCGTACGGGGCCGCGCCAGGTAGTCGCGCTCGGACTCGCCGGACAGGATGCCGTCCATGGCGGCGACGGCGACGTTCGCGGTGGCGGGGGACGGCTCCTGGGAGCCGGAGAAGTAGACGGTGCCGACGCCGAAGTGTCGTTGCGGCAGGCCGGTGAGCGTGTACGCGGCCGAGAGCAGGTCGGATCCGGGAACGCCTTCAACGTTGCTGTTGGCGGGCTTCGCGCAGAGCGCGTCGAGCTTGGCCTGCTTGCCGGGATCGGCGAAACCGATGAGGTCGCGGAAGGCGCGCAGCGCCGGGCCGCCGATGACGCCGATGCGGTAGGGACGCTTGATGCCGGTGCCGTTGGTGGCGTGCTTCATCTTCTCGGTGGTGCGGAGCCAGATGCCGAAGCGGCGCAGCAGTGTGGCGAGCTGCGACATGAGCCAGGGCGACGCGGAAGCGATCTCGACCATCCGCATGCCGCTGAGCACGCTTCCCTCGGCCGAGAAGTACTCCCGAAGGAAGGTACGGACGGTTCGGTCGTCGGCCGACATGATCAGGTCGGGAATCCGCTTCCCGGCCGACCGCTGTCCCCACCGGTAACCGTGCCGCGCGAGGAACCTCGCGTAGTCGGCGCTGCACATCCGCAGCATGTGGACGTTCCTGTCGCGGCGCACAGTGGGGGTGTTGACCGCCAGGCCGAAGCGCTCACCGATGGCATGCACCCGATCCGCCAGGGACTCAAGGACTGCGGGGTCCTTCTGGTAGATGCGCAGATCGCCGGTCCGGGACTCGTGCCCCTCGGAGATCTGCCAGGCCAGCAGCACGGTGAGGTCGGGGTCGGCGGGGCCGCCCGTCCAGTGCAGACGCCTCGGTACGCAGATCCGGTCGCCCGGCGCGATGTCGTTGGTCCATCCGCCGAGGCCGAGCAGGCGGTGCCGCGCGGTGATCGTGAGTTCGCTGCCGTCGTCCAGCCGGACACGCCGGAGCCGTTCGCGTACGTGCTGCCGGTACAGCCGGGTGATCGCCGCGGTGGCCATCCGGCCCGAAGCGTCGACGCAGTTGGTGATCAGCGGCGCTTCCGGCACCGACCATTCGCCCTCTCCGTCGAAGGTCGCCGGGCCGCTGAACCGCTCCCAGAGATGCTTCGCCTCGACCAGGGTGCCGTTCACGAAGACAGGGGAGTCGGGGGCGATGCACTTACCCAGGCCCATGTCGTCCGCGAGGATGCCGCCGAGGCCGAGGGTGGAGAGGAAGGAGAGCCAGGACAGGCCGCGTTCCTGGTAGGGGCGGAGGGTGCCGTGGAAGGTGGTTGGGGTGGGGACGGGGGTGAGGCGGCGGTCGGGTTCGCCGGAGAGGAGGTCGCCGAGCATGCCGTCGGCGTCGACTTCGAGGAGGGGGAGTCCTTCGTCTTCGCCCTCGACGACCTCGTTGAGGACGTCGGAGATGGTCATCTCGCCGCTGCGGCGGCGTTCGACGACCTTGAGGGCGGCCTTGAGCTGCTGGTCGTCCAGCTCCACCCATTGGCCGCGGATGCGGACGAGGGGGACCTTCAACCGGGCCAGCTCGGCCAGCTCCGCCTCGCTGATGGTGTGGTCGCCGACGGCCAGATCGATCTTGAAGTCGACCAGTTCCTTCAGGCCGAAGCCCTGGGCGGCGGCGGCCTTGGGGCCGGTGCGGGAGCGGGTGGTGAGCTTCAGGCCGAGGCCCTTGCGGCCGGCCCAGGCGGGCAGTTGGACGCCGTACCCTGCGGCCTGGAGGAGCGGGGCGGCGTGGCGCAGGAAGGTGAAGGCCCAGGCGGTGTCGACGATCATGCCGCTCGGGCGGGGGGAGCGCAGCGCGGAGTACAGCTCGGGGCACAGGCGGACGGCGCGGCCGAGCCCGGCGAGCAGCGTCTCGTCGGGGCGTCTGGGCAGGCCGGGGAGGCGTTCGCCGTCCCAGACCTGCGCGGCGGGGATGTACAGGCTGGGGTCGTCGGTGGACTGGAGAGCGAACTCGATCTCCCAGGACTCCTCCTCGCCCACCGGTTCCATGAGCCGGAAGCAGACCCGGACCGGGCCCTCCAGCTCGCGGGCGGCCTCGAACCAGGCGGCCAGCTCGCCGTCCAGCTCCGCTGCGGCGGCCGGGTTCGCGCCGGGGAGGGTGGCGTCGTCGCCGGTCAGGGCGTGCAGCCAGCGGTCGGGCAGGGCGCTCTTGCGGCCTGGCCGCGCCCCGGCGAGCAGCCGGTCGGGCAGCAGGGCGCGGGTCGCCGCGTCGGCGAGGCCGCCGAGGGCGTCGCGCAGCACCCGCGCCGCCGTGCCGTCGCCGTCCGTGGTGGTGGCGGCGCGGCAGACCGGGGGCATGGCCTGGGCCAGGTCGCGGAAGGCGGTGGCGTCGCGGCCGGTGAGGACCGGACGCCAGCGGCCCGCGCGCACGCCGTCCTCGGTGACGAGCTGGGGCAGGACCCGGCCCCTGCGGACGAGGTCGCGGGCGGTCTCGGCGAGCACGGCGAGGTAGCGCAGGGACGGGCCGGGACCCCAGTCGGGGGAGTCGTCGGCCGGGGCGTCGGCGGCGTCGGCCAGGTGGCCGAGCAGCGGCAGCGCGGCCGTGGGGGTGAGCAGCAGCGCGGGGACCCGCCAGGCGGTCAGCCGGGGACGGCGGGCGGCGCTGGTCAGGCCGGACTCCGGCGAGGGGATCGGGCCCTTGGCAGTGCCGGGCAGGGCGATGGGCAGCTCGGCCTGCTCCGCCCCGGTGGCGTGGCCGCCGAGGGCCGCGGTGAGGGCGTCGGCGGCGGCGGCGAACGGGTGCGGCCGTACCTGCCCGCGCCCGGTGGCGGGCCCAGTGGCAGATACGGGAGAGTCGGGCCGGGGTGTGGTGTCCTCCGCCCAAAGGGCGAGGTGCCCGTCGGCCCAGACTCCATGCACGACCAGCAACGCGACCACTCCCACTCGCCCAACGACCCTGGGCCGGCACGGCCCGCGGGGGTCAGGGGCCTGCGGGCTCCGGCCTTTGCACCTTATCTTCAGGGGCGGCGCCGCAGGCACAGCTCACGGTGTTCCATACCTGGGCGAACGCCTCTCCGGAGATCTCGGTCATGCCGAACTCCCACAGCTCCACCGCCTGGTCGGTGAGGAAGCCGTGGGCGTCGTCGAGGTGCCGCCACCAGTATTTGTGGACCTGGCGGCGGGGGTCGATCTCGATCTGCTTGACCGCCCACTGCTCGCCCGCCTCCTCCACGGTCTCGAACAGCCAGATGCCGCCCTCCTCGTCGTGGCCGCGCCAGTAGCGGCGCGGCTCGGCCGAGGCGTCCAGCCCCTTGATCATCGGGCCACGTTGGTCACTGAGCACGCGCCAAGCGTGTCATGCGCCTCCGACGGTTTCGGCCGGAACCGGCTCGGGGCGGCCGAAGCGGATGGCGTGGACCCGGTCGGCGTCCGGGCGGGAAAGGACGGTGACCCCGTCGGCGTGCGCGACCCTGCCGGTGCGGGCCTGGCCGACCA
Organism: Spongiactinospora rosea; assembly: GCF_003315795.1. Taxonomy (GTDB): domain Bacteria; phylum Actinomycetota; class Actinomycetes; order Streptosporangiales; family Streptosporangiaceae; genus Spongiactinospora; species Spongiactinospora rosea. The sequence goes on along the minus strand of NZ_QMEY01000011.1, from coordinate 152,854 downwards.
GGACCCGCCAGCGGCGGCAGTGCCGCACGAAGGTGGCCGCGGTGACCACGCGTCCCCGGGTGTGCTGGCCCGCCCAGGCGACGCGCGGTTCGACGTCGAGCATGAGCAGGTGCATCTGGGCGCGGTAGCGGTGGGCGAGCCAGGCGAAGCCGTACAGGATGTGCGGCCAGGTGCCGCGGCTGTGCGCGACGACGGACCGGCCGCCGCTGACGGCCTTGGCGATACGCCATACGTGGGTGGCGTGGACGAAGGGGGTCCGCAGGCGCGGCGGCACCGGGCGCAGGTAGCGGGACCACCAGTTGCGGGCCTGGTAGGTGTCGATGACCAGGACGCCGTCGCCCGCGACGGGCCGGGTCTCCTCGCCGCTGATGCCGTACAGGCGGCGTAGCAGTGTGCTCTTGCCCGCGCCGGGCAGGCCCGTGAGCATGACCAGGGAACCCGCTGGGTAGCGAAGCTCGCCGGTGGAAGCGTGGGCGGCCGGGTCGGCGGCCATGCGGCACCTCACTGGGTCGGGGCGGCTGTGGGGGGTGGTTTGCCGCCGGGATGGACATGAGGCGTGCGACCCAGGGTAGGCGACTCCGGCATGAGCCATGAAGATAAATCCTCCTCGGCGGATCGGGGACGGGATGACGACCGCATACCGGACAACGAGCGGGAGCCGGCGAACGTGCCGCTGGCCGACCGCCGCCGCGACCCGGAGCTGCACGACGTACCGGACTTCGGCGACGAGATGACGCCGTCCGCCACGGACCCGGCCGGGCAGCCGGAACGCGACCCGGACAAGAAGCGGGTCTACGGGGAGAGCGAGGGGTTCGAGCCGCCGACCCGTGGGTGAGCGTTCACAGCAGGGAGTTGGCGCGCAGGATGGTGAGCGCGCGTACGGTGGCCCAGCCGCGCCACTCCAGCGCGCCCGCGGGCGTGCGGGACTCCCAGTCCACCGTCCAGCCGCCGTCCGGGAGCTGGCCGGCGGCCAGGCGTTCCAGTTCGGCCGCCACGTGGTCGGCGGGCAGGAGCGCGCGCAGCGGGGTGCCGGGCAGCGGCGCGAAGTCCAGCGGGCCGAGACTTTCGCCGGGCGCGCCGCCCGCGACCGGCATGCGGCCCGATTCGGGGAGGAACGCCGCCAGGCGCCGCAACTGGGCGGGCGCTTCGGGGTGCGCGCCGTACAGGACGTCGAGCAGTTGCAGGACGAACCGGAACTCGATCGCGTGACCCGGGCCCTCCAGCGCGGCGATGGCGTCCATGGCGTGCCCGGTGGCCCGGGCGAGCCAGGGGTGGCGGGCCACGGCGGGGTCGTGCGCGCCGACGCGGTGCGCGATGCCCGCCAGCATGGCGGTCATGTGCAGCGATGAGCGCCGGGGGTCGGCGTCGAGCCAGAACGGCGCGGTCCCGGTGGTGTCGCCCGCGATCGGCAGCGCGAACGGCAGGCCGCCGTCGGGCAGGGTCACCGACGCGAGCCAGTCGCACAGCGCGGCGGCGCGCGGGCTGGTCGCGGGGGCGATGTCCGCGAACACCTCGAAGGCGTGCAGCGCGCACACCGGCTGGCTCTCCGGGGCGCGGAGGTCGGGTTCGAGGGCCCAGCCGTACCCTCCCCCCGTGTCGCCGTCCGTGTCGCCATCCGTGTCGCCGTACGCGGCCAGGGCGGCGACCGCGGCGTCCGGGCCGCAGTCGCCGGTGATCAGGCCGAACCGGCGGCGGTCCAGCAGGCGGGCGTGGGCGATCATGAAACGGTTTGCGGCGGTGATGTCGATCGTCATCGTTCCATCGTCCATATCCGCACGTCAGATGGCTTGTAGGAATCGGTCATGGCCGGGTGGGGGACGACCTCTTTACGTGTCTTGATAGGTTGCCTACGGTGTGCCGGGAAGTCTGGTCGGCGTTATCCCGTCACGACTCCGACCGAAGACGAAGGTGACACGGTGCGACCGAGTGAACTCGACTCATGACCTTCATCGCCTGGCTGGCGGTCGCGGTGTTCCTGGGGGCCTACGCGTTCATCGCGACGGAGAAGATCCACCGGGTCGCCGCCGCCCTGGGCGGGGCGGGGATCATGCTCCTCGTCCACGCCACCGACGCGCACGCGGCCTTCTTCGACGAGCGCACCGCGATCGACTGGAACGTCATCTTCCTGCTGCTGGGCATGATGGTGATCGTCGGCGTGCTGAAGCAGACCGGCGTGTTCGAGTATCTGGCGATCTGGGCGGCCAAGCGGGCCAGGGGCCGGCCGTTCCGGCTGATGGCCCTGCTGGTGGTCATCACCGCGGTGGCCTCGGGGATGCTGGACAACGTCACCACGGTGCTGCTGGTCGCCCCGGTGACGTTCCTGGTGTGCGAGCGGCTGGCGCTGCCCGCCACGCCCTACCTGATCGCCGAGGCGATGGCCTCCAACATCGGCGGGACGGCCACGCTGGTCGGCGACCCGCCGAACATCATCATCGCCAGCCGGGGCGGGCTGAGCTTCAACGACTTCATCGTCCACCTGGCGCCGCTGATCGTCCTGCTGCTGGTGGTGTTCGTCGGGCTGTGCCGGGTGCTGTTCCGGAGGGCGTTCCGGTACGACCCGGAGCGGGCCGCGCAGATCATGGCGCTGAACGAGCGCGAGGCGATCGCCGACCGGCGGCTGCTGTGGCAGAGCCTGGCGGTGCTGGCCGTGGTGCTGCTGGCGTTCGTGCTGCACCCGGTGCTGCACTACGAGCCCTCGGTGGTGGCGATCCTGGGGGCGGGGATCCTGGTGGCGGCCACGAAGGTGACCACCGAGCAGGCCCTGGGCGAGGTGGAGTGGCCCACGCTGGTGTTCTTCGCGGGGCTGTTCGTGATGGTGGGCGCGCTGGTCCACACCGGGGTGATCGACCTGGTCTCGCGGGCCGCGGCGGACGCGACCCAGGGGCACCTGGGCCCGGCCGCGATGGTGCTGCTGTGGGCGTCGGCGGGGCTGTCGGCCTTCGTGGACAACATCCCGTACGTCGCGACCATGAGCCCGATCGTGGCCGACCTGGTCCAGGCCGCGGGCCCGGACGGCCAGGTGCTGTGGTGGGCGCTCGCCCTGGGCGCGGACCTCGGCGGCAACGCCACGGCGGTCGGGGCGGCGGCCAACGTGGTGATCCTCGGCATCGCGGCCCGCAACCGGGTGCCGATCAGTTTCTGGGAGTTCACCCGTTACGGGATCGTCGTGACGTTCGTGATGATCGCCCTCAGCACACCGTACCTGTGGCTCCGTTACTTGATGTGAGGAAGACGTGAAACGGGAAGGCAGATGCCCAGAGCGGTGAAGCGGACGTGGGGTACCGCTCTCCTCGACCGGTTCCAGCGCCCCGCGCAGGTGGTGGTGACCGGATTCGGCCTGGTGATCCTGATCGGCACGGCGCTGCTCGCCAGTCCGGCGGCCACCACGTCCGGCGCCCCCGCCGGGCTGCTGACGGCGTTGTTCACCGCGACCTCGGCGGTGTGCGTGACCGGGCTGGTCGCGGTGGACACCGAGACGCACTGGTCGACGTTCGGCGAGGTGGTGATCGCCGGGCTGATCCAGGTGGGCGGGCTCGGGATCATGACGCTCGCGACGTTGTTCACCGTGCTGGTGTCCGGCAGGCTCGGCCTGCGCGCCCGGCTGTCGGCGCAGGTGGAGACCAAGACGCCGAGCATGGCGGACCTGCGCGTCCTGGTGCGCAGGGTCGTGCTGTTCAGTCTGATGTGCGAGGTCGTGATCGCGGCCGTGCTCACCACGCGGTTCGCGGTCGGGTACGGCCAGCCGTTCGGCCGGGCCCTGTACCTCGGCTGGTTCCACGCGATCTCGGCGTTCAACAACGCCGGGTTCGCGCTGTGGCCGGACAACCTGATGCGGTTCGTGGCCGATCCGTGGATCACGCTCACCATCGCCGCCGCCGTGGTGGCCGGTGGGCTGGGGTTCCCGGTGATGTTCGAGCTGTACCGCTCGTGGCGGCGGCCCTCCCGATGGACCGTGCTCACCAAGATCACGGTCGTGGTGACGACCGGGCTGCTGCTGATCGGCACGCTGATCTTCCTGGTGACCGAGTGGCGCAACCCGCGTACGTTCGGCCCGCTGGACGACGCCGACAAGCTGCTGGCCGCGTTCTTCGCCGCCGTGATGCCGCGCTCGGGCGGGTTCAACACGGTGGACATCTCCCAGATGAACCCGTCGAGCTGGCTGGCCACCGACGTGCTGATGTTCATCGGCGGCGGCAGCGGCGGCACCGCGGGCGGCATCAAGGTCACCACGCTCGGCGTGCTCGCCCTGGTGGTGTGGGCCGAACTGCGCGGCGAGAGCCGCGTCAACGTCGGCCACCGGCGGCTGCCGGAGTCGCTGCAGCGGCAGGCCGTGGCGATCACCCTGATGGGCGTCTCGCTGGTGGCGGTCTCCACGTACATCCTGCTGGTGCTCACCCCGCACTCGCTGGACGAGGTGCTGTTCGAGGTGATCTCGGCCTTCGCCACGAACGGGCTGTCCGCCGGCATCACGGCCGACGCCACCCCGGCCGGGCACATCCTGCTGGTTCTGCTGATGTTCATCGGCAGGGTCGGCCCCCTGACCCTGGGTTCCGCCCTCGCCCTGCGGGAGCGCACCCGCCGTTATGAGCTACCCGAGGAGCGGATCATCGTTGGCTGACACGAGGAACGACCCGGTCGTGGTGATCGGGCTGGGCCGGTTCGGCAGCTCGCTCGCCCTTGAACTGACCAGGCGCGGCACCGAGGTACTGGCCGTGGACAGCCGCCAGAAGATCGTGCAGAGCCTGTCCGGCCAGATCACCCAGCTCGCCGTGGCCGACTCCACCGACCCCGAGGCGCTGCGCCAGCTCGGCGTGCCCGACTTCTACCGGGCGGTGGTCGGCATCGGCGGCGACATCGAGGCCAGCATCCTCACCGCGTCGCTGCTGGTGGAGATGGAGATCGACGACATCTGGGCCAAGGCGGTCAACCGGCAGCACGGCCGCATCCTGGACCGCATCGGGGTCCACCACGTCGTGCTGCCCGAGCACGACATGGGGGAGCGGGTCGCGCACCTGGTCTCCGGGCGGATGCTGGACTACCTGGCGGTGGACGAGAACTTCGCGCTGATCAAGACCCGGCCGCCGGGCGACTACGTGGGGGTGCCGCTGGGCGAGTCGGGGCTGCGCCGCAAGCACGGCGTCACGGTGGTGGCGGTCAAGCGGCGCGGCGAGGAGTTCACCTACGCCACGGCGGGCACGGTGCTGTCGTTCGGCGACATCATCGTGGTGTCCGGCCGCACCGAGGACGTGGAGCGCTTCTCCGAGCTGCCCTGAGCCGCCCTGGGCGCGCCCGGCGCTCGGGCGGAGGCCAGGATGGTGGGGTGCGCATGCGACCGATCACCCCTGACGCGCTCGTGGCGGAGCTGGCCGAACGGATCGCCGCGGTCCGGCCGGGCTCGTGGGCGCGCGTCGCGCTGGACGGCGCGCCCCCGGCCGGGCCGGGCGCGCTGGGCGACGCCCTGGTCGATCCGCTGCGGGTGCGCGGCAGGAGCGTGGTCCGGGTGTCGGCGGGGGCCTTCCTGCGCCAGGCGTCGCTGCGGCTGGAACACGGCCGGACCGACCCGGACGCCTTCCTGGACGAGTGGCTGGACACCGGGACGCTGACCCGCGAGGTGCTGGCGCCGCTCGCCCCAGGGGCGTCGGGGCGGGTGCTGACGGCGCTGCGCGACGCGGCGGCAGACCGGGCGGTGCGGGTGCCGCACGAGACGGTGCCGGTGGGCGGGGTGCTGCTGCTGGACGGGGCGGTACTGCTGGGCAGGGGCCTGCCGCTGGACCTGTCGGTCCACCTGTGGCTGTCGCCGGGGGCGCTGGAGCGGACGCTCGCCCCCGGCGAACGCTGGACACTGCCCGCCTACGCGAGGTACGAGCACGAGGTGCGACCGGCGGACGTGGCGGACGTCGTGGTGAAGATGGACAACCCCGAGCGTCCCGCGCTGGCTACGGCGGGCTGAGCCGCCGTCCCGCGCGGGGGCCGGGTGTGACGCGGGACGGGCGGCGGGGCCGGGCCTACTTGAGCCGGCTTCTGGGCTTGCGCTCGCCCTTGGCCTGCGGGTGCTCGGAGCCGGGCCGCCCCAGCTCGGCGGAGAGGTCCGCGTCAAGCTCGGCGTCGAGTTCCGCGTCGAGTTCGGCGTCCAGCACGGGATCGAGTTCGGAGTCCAGGCCGAGGGCGTCGTCCCACCGCGGGATGTGGATCAGCCCGCCCCGGTGGTCGCGTCCGTTGAGGTCGGGGTCGTCGAACCAGTGGCCGCCGTGCGCCAGGTACCTGAAGCACACGGTGATCCCGGCCGGGAACCTGATGACCGCCACGTGAGCGCCGTCGGCCTGCTCGGCCATCGGGTGCGCGTACGCGTCCCAGTCGTTGAAGTCGCCCACCACGGAGACCGGCCCCTCGGTGACGTGCGCAGGGACCGTGAAGGTCACGTCAACCATGGCCCTTCCGGCCCCGTCCTCGATCAGTTCGCTTCGTCTGATCATGCCCTGCCCCCTCGCAGTGAGTGTGTATCTGCTGGCAAAGATGCACAGCGGCGGGCTGTGCGGTCATCTCGCCACACCGCGCCGCAACGCGGCGAGACCGAGACAAAGCGCCATGTTGGCTGAAAGGAGGGGCACGGCCGGAAAATGTCTTCCCGGGCTTTGCTCCGCTCTGTGGCGGGCCGAAAGCCGCGACCGTGGCCGCGTCACCGGCAGATGTCCGCATCTGGACGCAAGCACAACGCAAATGATGTTGATTCACGCAAGCGGCTTGCGTTGGCGGCCGTTATGATCGCGCTGTGACACGACGGCTTGCGGAAGTCGCGAAGAAGGTCGGCGTCAGCGAGGCCACGGTGAGCCGCGTTCTCAACGGCAAGCCGGGGGTGTCCGCGGCGACGCGTGTGGCCGTGCTGACCGCGCTCGACGTCCTCGGGTACGAGCGGCCCACGCAGTTGCGCGGCGAGCGGGCCCGGCTGGTCGGGCTGGTGCTGCCGGAGCTGCAAAATCCGATCTTCCCCGCGTTCGCCGAGGTGGTCGGCGGGGCCCTCGCCCAGCAGGGCTTCACCTCGGTGCTCTGCACGCGCACGGTCGGCGGGTTCTCCGAGGCCGACCACATCGACCTGCTGCTCCAGCAGCAGGTCTCCGGCGTGGTCTTCGCCGGCGGCCTGTACGCCCAGGCCGACGCCTCGCACGCGCACTACGAGCGGCTGCTCGAACGCCGCCTGCCCACCGTGCTGGTCAACGCCGCCGTGGAGCACCTGGGGTTCCCGCAGGTGTCGTGCGACGACGGGGTGGCGGCGGCGATGGCGTTCGGCCACCTCGACTCGCTCGGGCACCGCAGGCTCGGCCTGCTGCTCGGCCCGCCCGACCACATCCCCTCCCGGCGCAAGGAGGCGGCCTTCACCGCCGCCGTGCGCAAGGCCGGGCACGAGGTGATGACCGAGCGCGCGATGTTCACCCTGGAGGGCGGGCACGCCGCCGCGTCCAGGCTGGTCAAGGCGGGTGTGACCGGCATCGTGTGCGCGAGCGACGTGCTCGCGCTGGGCGCGATCCGCGCGGTACGGCGGGCCGGTCTCACCGTGCCCGGCGACGTGTCGGTCATCGGCTACGACGACTCCGCGCTGATGAACTGCACCGACCCGCCGCTCACCACGGTCCGCCAGCCCATCGACGCGCTCGGCAGGGCCGCCGTGGACCTGCTCGTCGCCCAGATCGGCAAGGCGGCGGTGTCCACCGACGAGCTGCTGTTCGAGCCCGAGCTGGTCGTCCGATCCTCCACCGGCCCCGCGCGCGGCAAGGCGAAATAACTCGGTCGTGAATTTTCACGCGACTGTCAGAGTATTGCGGTTTGAGAGAGTGCCGACTGGGCGATATGGGTGGTTTGGGTAGGCTGCCGGGCATGCGCGACCTCGCCGCCCTCCCCAAGGCCCATCTGCACGTTCACCTGGAGAGCACGGTCAGGTGGGACACCCTCGCGCAGATGGCCGCCGCCAACGGCATGCCCGTGCCGGAGCGCGGTGAGGAGCCGCCGGTGTTCGACGGGTTCCGGCCGTTCGCCGACCGCAACGCGCTGGTCCGCGAGTGCCTGCGCACGCCCGCCGACTTCCGCAGGATCGCCCGCGAGTTCTGCGCGGACGAGGCGGCCTCCGGCACCCGGTACGCCGAGGTCACCTTCACCGCCGCCTCGCACGGCGAACGCCTCGGGGACCTGCGCATGCCGCTGCTCGCGGTCCTGGAAGGGCTGGCCGAGGGGCGTGCGGAGCACGGCGTGGAGTGCCGGGTGATCCTGGACCACTCGCGGCGGCGTTCGTTGGAACGCGCCTGGCGCACCCTCGAACTGGCCGTCGCCCACGCCTCGGACTGGGTCGCCGGCATCGGCATGGCGGGGGACGAGTCCTACCCGCTAGCGCCGTTCGCGGACGTCTTCGCCGCGGCCAAGGACGCGGGCCTGTGGATCAGCCACCACGCCGGGGAGATGAACGGGGCGGACAGCGTCCGGGAGGCGATCGGGGCCGGGCGGACCGACCGGCTCGGGCACGGCATCCGGGTGCTCGACGACCCCGGCCTGGTGGCCGAGGTACGCGAGCGGGGCATCGCGCTGGAGGTGTGCCCGTCGTCCAACATCGCGCTGGGCCTGGTCTCGTCGTGGGACGCCCATCCGCTGCCGCGACTGCGGGACGCCGGGCTGCCGGTGACCGTCAACACTGACATTCCGGTCATCATCGGCGTCACCCTGGCGGAGGAGTACGCCAGGGTGCGCGACGCGTTCGGCTACGGTGACGACGTGCTGGCCGAGCTGGCCCGGACCTCGGTGGCGGCGTCGTTCGCGGACGCGGCCACCAAGCGGCGGCTGGACAAGGAGATCGACGCCTGGCTCGCCGCCGGGTGATATCCGGAAGGCCATAAACCCCCGCCGAGCTGCGGAGAAATTCCGGCGACCTGGATATATCACACGTTGGTCGCGAATTCCTGTACGGCTGGCACTGAATGCCCTTTGACTTCACATTTACTCACATGTCCCGTGACACACGGAGGTATGTGTGAGACGCAGCATTCTGGTCGGCGCGACCGCCGCTCTCGCCCTGGCCGCTGCGCTGGTCCCGGCTCAGGCCGCCCAGCAGCAGGCGCAGGAGTCGGAGTACGTGGTCCTTTACAAGGACGGCGCCGAGGCCAGGACGGCCCACCAGGCCATCCAGGCGGCCGGTGGCACGCTGGTCGCGGAGAACACCGCGATCGGGCTGGCCACGGTGACCACCACGAACGCCGGCTTCCGGCAGGCCGTACAGGCCGGAGGCGCGATCGAGGGCGTCGCCCACAACCGGTCGATCGGCTCGGCCCCCTCCCGCGCGGTGCCCAGCGCCGCCGTGCGCAAGGCCATCGAACGCAGGGCGGTGGAGAAGGCGGGTGACGGCGCGCCCGCGGTGACCGGCCACGGCGGGCCCTCCCGCCGCGGCGAGCCGCTGTCGCACCTGCAGTGGGATCTGAAGCAGATTCACGCCACCCCGGAGGGGTCCTACAAGTACGAGAAGGGCGACCGCGGCGTACTGGTCGGCGTCCTGGACACCGGCGTGGACGGCTCGCACCCCGACATCGCGCCCAACTTCGACCGGGCGCTCAGCCGTAACTTCACCACCGACATCCCGGTGGACGCGAACGGCGCCGAGGTGGACGGGCCGTGCGAGGCCGAGCCGGACCGCTCCTGCGAGGACGCGGCCGACGTGGACGACAACGACCACGGCACGCACGTCGCCTCCTCCATCGCCGCCCCGATCAACCGCCTCGGCATCTCCGGCGTGGCGCCCAAGGTCACGCTGGTCAACCTGCGGGCCGGCCAGGACTCCGGCTACTTCTTCCTGCAGCCGACGGTGGACGCGCTGACGTACGCGGGCGACCACGGCATCGACGTGGTCAACATGAGCTACTACGTGGACCCGTGGCTGTTCAACTGCACCGACAACCCCGCGGACTCCCCGGCCGACCGCGCCGAGCAGCGCACCATCATCACGGCCGTGCAGCGGTCGCTCAAGTACGCGCACGACCGGGGCGTCACGCTCGTCTCGGCCGCGGGCAACGAGGCCAGCGACTACACCAAGACCCTGGTGGACGCCTCCAGCCCCGACTTCGCCAGCGAGCCCGGCGAGGTGCCCCGCGAGCGGACGATCCCGGCGAGCTGCCTGTCCCTGCCGAGCGAGGACGAGCGGGTGCTGGCCGTGTCCGCGACCGGGATCAGCGGGCGCAAGGCGTACTACTCCGACTACGGCAACGGCTATGTGAGCATCGCCGCCCCGGGCGGTGACGTGTACGACACGCCGGGCGGCACGCGGGACGTGTCCCTGGCCACGTTGGCCGCCTATCCCAAGGCGCTGGCCGAGGAGCGCGGCCAGCTCAATCCCGACGGCACGCCCAACGTGCCGAGCATCGTGCGCGACTGCCGGGGCGGCACCTGCGCCTACTACTCCTACGCGCAGGGCACGTCGATGGCCTCGCCGCGGGCGGCGGGCGTGGCGGCGCTGATCGTGAGCAAGTACGGCAAGCGGGACCGCAGGCACGGCGGCAAGACGCTCAGCCCCGCCGTGGTGGAGCGCCTTCTGAAGGCGACGGCCACCAAGGCCGCCTGCCCGAACCCGCCCGCCTACACCTACACCCGGCACCTGCCGGACGGCAGCACGGCGACCCACACGCACGTGTGCGAGGGCGGCAAGGGCCGCAACGGCTTCTACGGCGCGGGCATCGTGGACGCGCTGCGCGCGGTGCGGTGACCTGACCGGCATCCGCCGAGTGCCCGGCCCTTTCCAAGGGCCGGGCACTTTTTCTTGCCCGGACTCTCGCGGCGGCGGGCCGAAGGGTTACCATGACGGTGTGACCCTATGACCAGAAAGACTCATCTGGTCATACAGTCGGAAAGGATCTCGATCGTGGCACCTGAGCCGTCGGAGCCCTCGACGTCATCGCGTTCGTCGTCGCGTTCTCCGTCAGAGGCTTCGTCGTCGGAGGCTTCGACGTCAGAGCGGGAACGGCGGGCCGAGCGCATCCTCGACGCCGCGGGCGAGCTACTGGTCGCCTGGGGCTACGGGCGCGTGACGGTCGACGACGTCGCCCGCCGGGCGGGCGTCGGCAAAGGCACCATCTACCTGCACTTCTCCACCAAGGAGGGGCTGTTCCTCTCGGTGCTGATGCGCGCGCAGCGCAGGCTGATGGCCAACCTGGTGGACCTGCTGCGCCGGGAGCCGGTCACGGTCATGCCCGGCGAGCTGATCCCGCACATCTACCGATGGGCCCACGAGGAGCCGGTGGTGCGCGCCGCGCTGCTCGGCGACCCGGAGACCCTGGGCGTGCTGGCCCGCAGCAGCGCCGAGCTGGTCGGCGAACTGATCGCCGAACGGCTGCGCGTCATGGAGGCGTACCTCACGTTGCTGCGCGAGCACGGCCTCGTGCGCACGGACCAGCCCCCGGAGGTGGTGCGGTACAGCCTGGTCTCGATCTTCGTCGGCTACCTCACGACGGAGTCGATGATGCCCGCCGAGGCCAGGCCCGACGTCGCCGCCTGCGCGGACGCGCTCGCCGACGTCATCCGCTCCTCGATCGAGACCTCCCGCGCCCCCGAGGCGACGCGGGCGGTGGCCACATTGGCCGCCGAACTGTTCGACCGCCTGCTCGGCCTGCTCGACAAGGAGATTCGCAGGCGGCAGTCCATCTGACCCAGCGGAGGGCAGAAATGAGCACTTCCGGTATCACGGAACCCATCGACCTGATGGATCCCGACCTGCTCCACGATCCCTTCCACGGCTACGCGCGCATCCGTGAGGAGGCGCCGGTCGCCCGCGCCGTCTTCCCCGGCAAGGTCGACCCGGTCCTGCTGGTGACCCGGTACGACGATGTCAAGACGGTGCTGAGCGACCAGCGGTTCGTGAACAACCCGGCGAACGTCCCCGGCGGCGACGTCGCCAACGTCCGCGAACAGCTCATCAAGATGCGGGGGATTCCGCCGGAGTACGCGAAGTACGTGCTGGAGAGCATCCTCGACGTCGACGGCGCGGACCACATCCGGCTGCGCCGCCTGGTCTCGCGCGCCTTCACCGCGCGCCGGGTCCTGGAACTGCGGCCGAGAGTCGAGCAGATCACGGACGCGCTGCTCGACGAGCTGCCCGGCAAGGCCGGCCCCGACGGGGCCGTGGACCTCATCGAGGACTTCGCCTACCCGCTGCCGATCGCGGTGATCTGCGAGCTGGTGGGCATCCCCGAGGAGGACCGCCCGGCCTGGCGCGACTGGGGCCGGTCGCTGGTCTCACTGTCGCCGAACGCGATGAACGAGCCGCTGGTCGGCATGGTCGGCTCCATCGAGGACCTGATCGTGCGGCGGCGCGCCGAGCCCACCGACGACCTGCTCAGCGGCCTGATCCGGGTGCACGACGAGGACGGCGACCGGCTCAGCGACCAGGAGCTGATCACCATGGTGCTCACGCTGGTCCTGGCCGGGCACGAGACCACCGCCCACCTGATCGGCAACGGCACCGCGGCGCTGCTGACCCACCCGGACCAGCTCGAACGGCTCCGCGCCGAGCCGGGGCTGATGCCGTCCGCCGTTCACGAGCTGATGCGCTGGTGCGGCCCGGTGCAGGGCACCCGCTTCCGGTACGCCGCCGAGGACGTCGAACTCGGCGGAGTGAAGATCGCTCGTGGGCAGCCGGTGATGGCCATCCTGGTCGGGGCCAACTACGACCCGCGCAGGTTCGCCGACCCCGACCGGTTCGACATCACCCGTGAGTCGGAGGGCCACCGGGAGACCCACGTCGGCTTCGGCTCCGGCCTGCACTACTGCCTGGGCGCGGCCCTGGCCAGGCAGGAGGGCGAGGTGGCGTTCGCCGGGCTGCTGCGCCGCTACCCCCGCTTCGCGCTGGCCTGCGACCCGGGCGAACTGCAGCGGCACTACCTGCCCGGCTCCTGGCGGCTGGCCGGTCTGCCCATCCGGCTGCACGGCTGACTCCCGCATGCCGCCCCGCGCTCCTCCCTTGCCGGATGGAGTCCGGGGCGGCATCGCATCGTCGTTCAGTCGTCACCGACATGGGCCAGCGGCCCCGACGCGCTCGACAACGCCGACAGCGTCTCGTCGTGGCAGTTGCAGCTTCCGCAGCCAGGAATCATGCCATCGCCTCCGATCGGGGGGTCATCGTCTCACTACCGAGCGTGAGGGCCGCCGCGAGCGGCCGTCAAGGGGCGATTGCCCTATCTATCTCTTAGGGACATGGCGGTGGCGGATTCAGTCGCGGCGGTCGCCGGGGGACAGGCGGGCGTGCTCGGCCCGGGCCCGCTCCCCGGCGGACCGCTCCGCCGTACGGGCCCGCTGCCTGGCCATCTCCACCGACTTCCAGCCGACGATGCGCATCAGGTTGAGCGGATCGCCTCCGGCCCGCAGGTAGTCGTCGGCCATCGTCTCCCTGAACCGGTGCGGGTGCAGCCGCCCGCGTACGCCCGCCTCCCGCCCCCGGCGCTCCAGCATCTGCTGGATGCCGGTGGAGGTGAGCCGGTGCTCGCCGGCCGCCGTGCCCGCGCGGATCGGCAGCCACAGCCACGGCGACCCGGCGTGCGGGTGCCGCGCCCTGGCCCGCACGTAGCGGTCCACCGCCGCGGCGGCCTTGTGCCCGATCGGCGCGAGCAGCACGTCGTCGTCCTTGAGCGGGACCCGCAGCCGGTGCTCGGCCGGCCACACGTCGTTGGCCTCGGCGTCGTCCCTGCTGTACCGCAGCCCGGCCAGCCAGGACAGCCGCATCCCGTTGTCGATCAGGATCCGCACGATCGCCGTGTCGCGGCGGCACTCGAAGGTGTCGCCCGAGCACACCGCCAGCAGCGCGGTCAGCTCGGCATCGTCCAGCGCCCGCGTGCGGGTCCGCCCCCGCGCCACCACCGGCCGCTCCACGCCCGCCATCGGCGACGCGGCCACCCGCTCGCCGTCCGCCACCAGCCACGCGAAGAACACCCGAAGGTTACGGAAGTGCTTGTGCGCGTTCCCCGCGCTGGTCGCCGCAGCACTCGCCGCCAGGAACGCCCCGACGTGCCGGGCCTGCACCCCTTCGACGTCCACCGGCATGTCATGTTCGGCGAGATAATGGGAAAGGACGCGTACCGAGTCGACATAGCTCCGCACGGTGCCGTCCGCCTTGCCATCAGCCCGCAACCGAAGCTCCCACGAAGCGGCCACGTCGAGCAGCAGCGGCGCCTGCGCCGCCCATCCGCCTGCCTTGGCCACGGTCCGCCTCCGCAAAATCCGATGCTGTACGCCCGGTGTGCGGATATGCTACCGTCTCAGGTGGTCACCGGAACCTCCGGTCAGCGGCTAAATCCCAAGCGCCCTTAGCTCAGCCGGATAGAGCATCGGACTTCTAATCCGACGGTCGGGGGTTCGAATCCCTCAGGGCGCGCCCTCTTCAGCGGCTTCGCCGATCTGCGCTTGCGCGCTGCGCAGGCGAGGCGCAGGACCACCGAGCGGAGGGCTTCGGCGGGGCGGCTCGACGGGACGAAAATCTGTTGCTTCAGCCGGGCGATGCGCTGGTGCCTTCGGATGAAGGGGCGCAGCCGTGACTCCCAGGCGGTGAGTGCGGCGCCGAGGTCATCAGGGGCGTCCTGCAGTGCCCGGCCGAGGGCGGCGCCTCCTCGGAGGGCGGAGGTGGCTCCCATGCCCGAGTAGAGGTTCAGGCACCAGGCCGCGTCGCCGACGAGGACGACCTTTCCTCTGCTCCAGCGGGGCATCTTCACCTGGTGCACCGAGTCGAACAGGAAATCGGGGGTCTGTTCCAGGGAGTCCAGGGTGTGGCGGACCACGGGGTCGTTCATCTCGGAGAAGACGGCGCGGAGCCGTTCGATCCGGGATCCGGTGAACTGTCCTTCGATGTCCTTGGTGCGGTAGGTCAACAGGGCGGTCGGGGGGCGGTCGGCGAAGCCGAAGACCCATACCGCGCGGCCTGCGCGGGCGCTGATGATGCTGTCCGGCCGGGCGAAGGACGGGACCTGTTCCCGGAGTTGGAAGGCGCAGATCATCGCGTCCCACCTGGTCATGTGGTCCTCGTGCGGGCCGAAGGCCATGCGGCGGACCTCCGATCGGAGCCCGTCGGCGCCGACGACCAGGTCGAAGTCCTCGCGGTAGCGGGTGCCGGTGGCGGCGTCTTCGAGCACCACTCGCACGTCGGTGCGGGTGTCGTCGATCTCGACTGGTGTCGTCGCGAACCGTACGTCGATGGGCCCGTTCGTGCCGTCTCCGCGGGTGCCCTGCCAGAGCGCGGCTTCGATGTCGCCGCGGACCACCGCCGCGGGGTCGCCCGGCTGGTGCAGGAAGCCCAGGCCCGGTTCGCGGTCGCCGCGACGGGTCAGCGACCATGCCTTTCCGCCGCCGGGCGGGTTGCGGGTGTGCAGGTGGGCGGTGATGCCGAGGTCGGCGGCGGCCTGCCTGCCCTCCGGCATGAGGCCGACGAAGTAGCCGCCCTTCCGGCGTTCCGGGGCCCGTTCGACGATGACCGGCCGCCAGCCGGCCTGCCGTAACCCGATCGCCGCGGACATGCCGGCGATGCCGAGCCCGACGACCAATGCGCGTTTCCGCATGAGGGTGTTCTCCTTCTCCTTGGGCTCAGTCCGGGACGATCACGGCGCGGGTGCGGCCCTGGTGCGACCAGGCCTCGCCGACGCGGCTGAGGGGGTAGCGGGTGTACGGCACGTCGAGGGTGCCGTCGGCGAACCGGGCGATGATCTCGGGGAACTCGGCGATCAACTCGGCCTTCGAGACCGAGCCCAAGCCGCTGCCCCTGATCTGGATCCGCCGGGCGCGCAGCAGCGCCGCGGGCAGCGCGGCCTCGCTTCCGGCGAGCGAACCGATCTGCACGTAGTCGATCGCCGCGCCGCCGTCCATGCCGGTCATGCCCAGTGCGGCGAAGGCGGCCTCGGCGACGGGACCCCACACGAAGTCGAGTACGAGGGTGGGCTGCGCCCCGGCGACGGCGGCGGCGAGGGCGGACCCGGCGTCGGGCGCCGTGAGCGGGACGGTGAGGACGCCGAGGTCGCGCAGGCGCTCCAGGGCCTGGTGATCGCGTCCGGCCGCGATGACCTGGTGCGCGCCGAGGGCCAGTGCCGTGCGCACGGCCAGGCCGCCCGACATGCCGGTCGCCCCGAGCACCAGCACGGTGCCGAGCGCGCCCGCCTCCCCGCGGTGGCCGATCAGTGGCATCCAGCCCGCCATGGCGGGATTCATGCCGGCGGCGACCGCGAGCGGATCGGCCCCGGCGGGCAGGTCCACCTCGAAGGGGGTGACCAGCCGTTCGGCCATCGTTCCCCACGGCGCCCGGGCGAGGCCCGTGTAGACCAGCCGTCCGTCATCGGTCCTGGCCACGGCGTCGATGCCGGGCACGAGCGGGTAGGTCTGGCCGCCGCCGTAGTGGCGGCCGGAGGCCTGTCCGCGTACGACGTGGTGCAGGCCCGCGCCCACGAGGCTCAGTGACGCCCGGCCCGGGCGCGGTTCCGGGTCGGGGAAGTCCGCGCAGACGGGCGGCGAATCCGGGGTGGTGATGACTGCGGCACGCATGACACGCTCCTGAACTAAGTTCAATTCTGCCGCCACCCACGGTGCCTGAACTTTGTTAAGGTGTCAACCGTGGCGAAGGGCATCACGCGGGAGCGGCTGGTCAGGGTGGCGCTTGAGCTGCTCAACGAGAAGGGCATGGACGCCCTCACCGTCCGTGCGCTCGCCTCCCGGCTCGGCGTGGGGGCCCCCGCGCTGTACTGGCACGTCCGCAACAAGCAGGAACTGCTCGACGAGATGAGCACGTTCGTCATGCGCCGCGTGATCGGTGCCCTCTCGGCGATCACCGGCGGCGCCGGCTGGCGGGACGACATGGCCGCCTACGCCCGCGTCCTGCGCTCGGAGTACCTGCTCTACCGCGATGGGGCGCGCATCTTCAGCGGCACGCGCTTCTCCGACCCCGAAGTGGTGAAGGCGAAGGAGCCCTGGCTGGGCCGCCTGACCGCGGCCGGGTTCTCGCTGGCCGCGGCGGACGACGCCATCGACCTGGTCACCGCGTTCGTGGTCGGCTTCGTCATCGAGGAGCAGGAGCGCGGTCAGTCCGCCGGCGCCGACCCGGCCCGCTACTCGCTCGCCGGCCGCGACGCGTGGCTGGGGGAGGGCGCCGATCTGGTCAAGGCCGCCGGGCACCTCCGCGACGACGGTGACCAGAGGTTCGAGCGGCAGCTCGGCGTCCTGCTGGACGGGCTCGCGGCTCGGCCGCGCTGACGGCCCCGCCCGGAGGGGTGACCGCCGGGCCGGTAGCCTGCCTCGGTGATCGACGGACTGTGGCGCGAGCAGAAGGCCCTCCAGGCGGCGGCGGATGCCGTCTATGCGGATCTGGGGCTGGCGGCGGCCCTCGCGGAGATCGGTACGCCGACGCGGGTGGGCAGCGCGGCTCTCGGCGTGATGGTCGCCAGGGACCTGGACATCGACGTGGCCTGCGCGGCGCTGGACGACCGGACCTTCGCCGGGGTCGCGCGCCTCGGCGCCGATCTCGTGAGGCATCCCCGGGTACGGCAGGTGCAGGTTCGTGACGACACGGGCGTGTGGAACGTCGATCCGCTCTATCCCGATGGCCTCTATCTCGGCGTGCGGTACCGGTGCCCGGACGGGAACGACTGGACCTTGGACATCTGGTTCGTCGACGAGCCGGAGCGCCAGCCCAGTACCGTCCACCTGGGCACGATCAGGCCGCGCCTCACCGATGAGAGGCGGGTCGCGATCCTGCGGATCAAGCGCGGCCTGGCCGCTCGTGGCGGGCCGCGCGTCAGCGGTTACGACATCTATGTGGCGGTGCTGGACGAAGGGGTCCGCACGCTCGACGACTTCGACCGGCGCCTGAGCGGGTCTTAAGGGCGGTATTTGTCCGGTGGAGTGTACATAAATCCGGATAAATGTGCGGCGGGCGAGTGGTGCCGCTTCAATAGCGGCGCATGATCAATAGTCCGCCATTCCATTGATCATTTTCCGGGCCATCGTGCGATAAGCCGCTGATGCGTTATCGCTGGTGAGGTGTCCGGACATGGCCGGAGATTGCGATTCGCAAATTGCGCGGGCGGGGTCCCGGGGGCTGACTGGGATAGTTGCGTAGATGTAAGGGACTTCGGCGCTCAAAGTGAGTTTGCCGCCCCTAGGATCTCTTTACACGGGGGACGTCCCGCCAAGGGCATGTCCGGTGGGTTTCAAGAGACGGCCGCACGGATGAGGAAAGCTTCAAGGCCACTTCTGAGTTTTGCGAATAGCAACGTTACACCTGCGAGGAAAAGTGCATGTTAGGGCCCTTTGTGCGCTGTTAGTGATGTTCGTTCTGACCCTGCTCCCCATCGCCCTTCTGCCGGGTTCCGCCGCCGCAGACCCGGACTCCGAGGTCAGGCCGGTCCGGGTCGTCGTCCTGGTCGACGAATCGGGCAGCCTCACCGACCAGGACGTACTCCGGGAGCGCGCCGCCGCGCGGCTCATCGCGCTGAGTGAGCTGTCGCCGCTGTCCCAGGTCGCGGTCGTCGGGTTCGGCAGTTCCAACGGGCCCGATCAGGCCCCCGTGGACCTCGTCTGCCCGCTCGCGGAGGTGGCGACCGCGCAGGACCGCGAGTCCCTGGGCAGGTGCGTGGACAAGCTGCACCGCCGTACCGAGCAGGAGGGCAACGACACCGACCACGCCGCCGCGCTCGACCAGGCGATGGCGATCATGAACCAGCCCGACGACCGGCAGCGGACCAAGATCACGTTCTTGCTCACCGACGGCAGGCTCGACGTGGCGGAGAGCGTGCGGCACGGCCCGGACCCGCAGGCGCGCGACCGCAACGCGCAGCGCGAGATCGAGGCCACGCTCAAGGAGGCCCAGACCGCACGGGTGCAGGTCTGGCCGCTCGGGTTCGGGCAGGCGGACAAGTCCGCGCTGGACGGCTTCGCGACCGGCGGGTGGCGGCAGCCGTGCGGCGAGCAGGAGTCGGCGCGGCCGAAGGCCAGGGTGGTCCGCACTTCCGCGGATGTGGAACGGTCCCTGCTGGAGGCGTTCGCCTATGCCCGCTGCGCGGAGATCTCCAAGCAGGACAACGGCTGGCTGCCCGGGGGCGGCACGACCGACCTGCACGTGGACATCCCGATCGTGGCCACCGACGGCTCGATCGTGGTGGTCAAGCGCGACAAGCGGGTCCAGGTCGCCTACCTGGACCCGAATGGCGAGCCGGTCCCCAAGCAGGGCGAACGCGACGAGTCGATCTTCCAGGCGGCCGGGGAGTCCGGCCCGGTGGAGTCGCTGCGGATCCGCAACCCGGTGCCCGGCCGCTGGACCGTACGCCTCACCTCGCCCGCCGGGGCCCGGCGCCAGGAGGTCAGCACGACCGTGGTGTGGCACGGCGCGCTGCGCGCCTCGATCGGGCTGAGCAACCCGAGCCCGCGCCCGGGCGAGCGGGTCACCGTACGGGTCCGCCTCCAGACCAGGTCCGCCGTGATCACCGACCCCGCGGCGCTCAAGCCGCTGCGCTTCTCCGCCGAGATGTCCGGCGACGGCTTCAGCCCGGCCCCGGTCGAGCTGGCCGACGGCGGCACTCCGCCGGACCGGACGGCCCAGGACGGCGAGTACTCCGGCGAGGTCGTCGTCCCCGCCTCGGCCACCGGCAGGCTCTCCTTCCTCGGCCGGGTGTCCGGCCCCGGCGTGAAGAGCGACGAGCGCCCGTACGGCGCGGTCATCCCCGGCCCCGCGGACACGCTGCTCGTCAAGCTGGTCCTGGGGGAGGCGACGGTGGAGCCCGGGGGAGAGGTCTCCGGCAGCCTCCAGGTGACCAACAAGGGCGCGCCCGCCCGGCTCACCCTGCGCCTGCTCGACGCGCCGGAGGCCACCATCGGCCAGGCCGGGCTGACCGTGCCCGCGGGGGAGTCCAAGCACACGTTCACACTCAACGCCGGGCGCCCCGGCACGTCCGCGGACGGGCCGATCGGCGGCCTGGTACAGGTCCTGGATCCGTCCGGGCGGCCCATCGCCGAGGACTTCCTGCGGGTCACCCTCCGGCGGCCGATGCCGCTGTGGCAGCGGCTGCTGATCGCCGCGGCGATCCTTCTCGCCGTCGTGGCCGCGATCCTCGCGCTGCTCTGGTACCGGCGCCGCGCCGCTCGCGTCGCCGCCGACCCCAGCGAGCTGACCCTCCACCTGTACGGCCCGGACGGCGTCAGGCGCTCCCAGCTCCGCGCCCCCGTCGATGAGGGCCCGGAGTTCACCTTCGTCATCAGCGGCGACCATCTGACCCGCACCTACGACGGCCGCGGCTACGCCGTGCGCCGCGGGGGCGGCCAGTCCGTGCTGGTGACCGACCCGGGCGGCCGGCCACTGGACCCGCCGCTGCGCCCCGGGCACCCGGTGGAGCTGCCGGGCGGGCTGCGGCTCGGCGTGGACGACGCCAGGGGCGGCGGCGCGGCGGCGGAGCGCCCCGCGTACGGCACGAACCACACCACCGAGACCACAAGCCGGCGACGACCGATGCCAGGAGATGATCTGTTGTGAGGATCTTCGATCCGATTATGTTCGTGGGGCTCGGCGGCACCGGCTGCCGGGTGGGAGTCGAGCTGGAGCGCCGGCTGCGCGACGAGCTGTGCGGCCCGGACGGCATGGATCTGATCAAGAACCTGAGGTGGCAGAACTACCAGCCCTACGAGCTGCCCTCCTGCCTCCAGTTCGCCTACGTCGATCTCAACGAGGACGAACTGGGCCGCACCCGCCGCAGGGTGGTGCCCTCGGAGAAGGACTTCGCCGCGGCCGGCCGTACCGCCCATCTGATCCACGACGTGGTGCCGAGGTTCGACTCCTATCCGGAGGTCGCGCGCAGCCTGCGGGCGACGCTCGGCGACTACGTCAAGGAGTGGCTGCCGCCGCACGAGGGCGAGCCGCAGCTCGCGCCGCTGATGCGCGGGGCCGGGCAGTTGCCGACGGTCGCGCGGGCGGCGCTGTTCGAGCGGATGCGGCAGGGCGTGCAGCCCGTGGTGCAGGGCATCGACGACGCGATCGGGGCCATCGCCAACTCCGCCAGCGAGCTGGCCGCGCTGGGCGGCCGGCTGCGCCGCGCGTGCGACGTGTTCGTGGCATTCTCCGTGGCGGGGGGCACCGGCACCGGCCTGTTCTATGACTACCTGCACCTCATCGGCGACGCCTTCGCCCGCAGCGGCTTCCAGGCCCGGATCTACCCGCTGGTGGTCATGCCGTCGGCCTTCACCGAGGGCAAGGGCGGCGGCAGGCGGGCCAGACTGAACGCCGGCGCGGCGCTGCTCGACCTGTTCCGCCTGGTCGACGACCAGAACGCGCCGCACGCGGGCACCCACGTCGACGAGATGGGCATCGCGGGCGAACTCGGCGTCCGCTACCCGGTGCGCGGCGACACGCGGCTGCGCACCGGCACCGTCCAGACCGCGTTCCTGTTCACCCTGCCGCCCGGTGTCGAACGCGAGGACCTGCACCGCTCGATCGCCTCGCTGGTGGTCTCCCTCGCGGGCACCCAGCCGAGGCTGCCCGGCGACGGCACAGAAGACCGCGGCGAGTCCTCCTTCGCCGACGACTTCATCAACCGGGCGGTCGAGCGCGAGGTCCAGGCCGCCTCCGGCATCGGCAACCGGGGCGTGTCCACCTCCTACGTCTCCTCGATGACCGTCCCCGTGGAGGAACTGGCCGACCTGGTCGCCTCGCGCCTGCTGGCCCGCGCGGTGACGCAGCTCGAGTCGATGCCCTCGGAGAGCAACATCGACCAGATCCGGCGGCTGTTCACCACCACCAACCTGGAAGACCTCTACACGCGCGAGCCGCTGCCCACGCCCGAGCCGCGCCCGGCGAGCGGCGTCACGGAGATCCAGAAGGCGCTCGGCAACCGGCTGCGCGCGATGGAGGACAACCTGGCCTCGCTGGAGCGGCGGCTGGCACGGACCGTCCCGGAGATGGCCGACCAGATGGACGTCCGGCGCGGCATGCTCGAAGCGCTGGGCGAGGTGGACCCGATCCGGTTGCGCCGGGTGGTGATGGGCCGGGGCGGCGACGTCCACGACGTCCACGAGGCGGAGCGGATCGGCTTCGCCGGGCTGATCGACCAGCGCAGGGCCCAGCCCGTCAGGCCGTACGAGAACATGACCGAGGCCCCGCCGCACCCCCGGCCCATGCGGGACAAGCTGCTGCGCAAGGTGCAGTGGGCCGACCCCGCCGTACGGGCCTCGATCAACGACCAGGACGAGTGGTACCGCTGGCGCAGCCGGGTGCTGTGGCACAAGGCGTGGTCGGACCAGGTGGCGCGCTGGGAGACGCAGCGCCAGCGGCTCATCCGCGAGGTGCGGGAGTTCGCCGACGTCTTCGTCGAGCACGCCGCGGCCGACGCCGACCGCTTCCCGCAGCGCGCGGCCGAGCTGTACGAGACCCGGGTGGGCGTCTACCACCTGCTGCCCCCGGCGGGCGCGGAGGCGTTCTACGACGCGGTGCTGCGACGGCTGATCGACATCTTCGTCGCGCGCCAGGTCCTGCGCCCGACCGACACGGAGGCCGCGGTGGTCAGGGTGCTGCTCGGCCCCGAGGGCTGGCAGGACGCCTGCACGGTGGCCCGGCGGGCGGGCAAGCCCGCCGAGGCCCTCTCCTTCGTGCGCGACCGGCTCAAGCTGGAGGTCAAGAAGTACTTCAAGGACCAGGACGAGGCGGCGGCCCTGGGCGAGGGCCCGCTGCTGCCGCCGCTGGCCGACCTGCTGGCCCGGGCCGCCGCGGGCGAGGCCGACGACCCGCACGTGCGGCAGTTCCAGCTCAAGCTGGCCGACCTGGTGCCCGGCGGCTTCACCCCCGACGGCACCGGCGACCTGAAGGTCCTGGTCTCCTACCCGGCCGGGGCCAAGGACGCGGAGCTGGAGCGCTACCTCAAGGAGCGCATCTACCTCCCCGGCGTGGCCGACTTCCGCAACATCGACGCCGACTCGGTCACCGTCGTGCAGGTGCGCACCTCGATGAGCGTCACCCAGGTGCGCGAGCTGCGCGAGGTGCTGCACAGCTGGGCCGACGCGCTGCGCGACGAGCAGCCCCAGGACAACCTCAGGTGGCGGCAGCGGCTCGGCTACGACTTCGGCTACCTGGCCACCACCGAGCGCCACCGGGTCCGCATCCTGCACCGGCTGCTGGCCCTGCTGTGGAACGGGCAGGTCGATGTGGCCGAGGGCGAGCCGGAGTCGCCGTCGCGCATCCGGATCAACGTGGAGGGCGGTTCGATGACGCTGCCGCTGACCGGGTACGCCAAGGCGTCGTCCTGGGCGAGCATGCTGCGCGCCTACGAGCAGTGGGTGATCGGCGGCGACGAGGAGTTCCGGGCGCTGCTCAGCGAGCGGATCATGAACTCCACCCCGAACGGCCTGGCCGCCACGCCCACCCGCCCCGACCCGCTGTACACCCTGGTCACCGGCATGGCGGCGGACCAGCTCGGGCTGCTGGAGATCATGATGCCGAAGCTGCCCTCCGGGGCCCGCAGCCGCGCCGAGCAACTGACCACGTTCTGGGCGCACACCCTTCCGGCGGCGCTCGACCTGCCCTTCGAGCGGGTGTCCGACGCCATCGCCTACAGTCTGCGCGAGCTGACCACGATGGTGGAGGGCTGACCATGGTCGAAGTTCTCGACCTGCGCAAGGGCGCACCCGACCGGCTGGCCGCGCGGATGCTCGTGGTCGCCGACACCGATCGGCTGGCCACCGCGCAGCCGGAGCTCCAGCAGGTGCTGGGGTCCCGGATGGTCCGTTCGGTCCTGGTGGTCGCGATGGGACCCGACCTGCGCCTGCCCCCGGCGCTGTACGGCGAGACCCGCCGCGTGCTGTGGGTGGGCGATCCCTGCGGCATCGTCTGGGGGGCCGAGACCGGCGAGGCCGCGAGCGGCCCGGACGCCAGCGCCGAGCCGGTGCTGCTGGAGCTGCTCACCCAGCCGGAGCTGTTCGACGCGGTGGCCGGGGTGCTGCGCGAGATCCCGTTCGGCACCGCCTCGCCCGGGTGGCGCATCGTGGCAGGGCGCGTCGATCCCGCGACGCTCGCCCAGGTGTTCCGCGAGGTGGCCGAGGTCTTCGCGGCCCCCCACCAGGCCGGTCCGATCGGTTCCGGACCGTCGGCGGCCGTCGCGCTGCCGGTGCTGACCGGCGCGGCCGAACTCCCGGCCGCGCCGGGCGACGCGCTGGTCCCCGGCGGCCGGATGGACACCCTCTACCGGCGGGCCGCCGCCCGGATCGACGAGGCGGACCGGTCGCTGGACGCGCTGCGCTACTTCAGCACCGCCCCGGACCGCGCCGCCGTCCTTGCGGAGGTGACGGCGGCCGGGCGGGCGCTGGCGGAGTTCCGCGACGCCGTCGTACGCCTGTTCCAGGAGATCGACCCCGCCGAAGAGGACACCGCCGACAAGCTCGCCGAACACGGGATCACCTACACCGTCCCGCCGGGCATGAACGACCATGAGATCGTCGCCGAGTTGCGCGCCGAGGTGGAGACGGCGCTCGCCGAGCGCAGGAGTCCGGGCAGGCTGATCGCGCGGCTGCTCGCGCTGGCCGACCAGAGCGCGCCCATCGGCAGCGCCGCGTTCGTCCTCGACCCCGGCCAGATCTGCCCCGACGTGCTGCTCGACGTCTTGCACGAGCCCGAGTCGTTCCCCGAACGCCCCCTTGCGCGATGGATCCTCTGGCGGCGCTCGCTGCTGCGCTGGCGCGCGGCCCTCGCGCTCGGCCCGGCCCGTACCGCGCTTGAGGGCCTGCGCGCCAAGCTGGGCGCGGTGGCGGTCAGCGAATGGCGGCTCGGCCGGGCGCGGGCGCACGCCTCCGACTCCGCGCGCACCCTGGCGGGCGCGCTGGACGAGCTGGCCGAGCGGGTGGCGGGCACGCTGGCGCACTGGAACGCGCAGGAGACCGGCCACCTGGGCGCGGCCCCCGTGCTCGCGGAGGAGGTCGTGGTACGGCTGCGCGACCGCGCCGGACGGCTGCGCGAGATCATCACCGGAGACCTGCTCGACGCGGTCGCCCGCTGGCTCGAACCCGCGTGGCTCTCGCTGGAGCAGGGCGTCTACCGGGAGGTGGGCGACGGCCTCGCCGGTCGTGTGGACGAGACGCTGCGGCAGTACCGTCACCACCTGGCGCACCGGGGCGTGCAGGAGCGCCCCGACTTCGCCACCGGCGACACCGGCCGCCAGGACCTCATCGACGCGGTGTGGCGGCAGTCCCAGCAGGTCGATCGGGCGCTGCGGGCCCCCGCCGGCGGGCCCATGCTGCAACTGTGCGGCGACCGGGATCTCGCGTTGCTGCTGCACCAGGCCCATGCCGTGCGGTTCGCGCCCAGGGCGGTGCGCGGCGGCAACGCGCCGCCGGGGGTGGTCTGGACCGAATCGGGACAGTACGCGGGCACCCTGCGCCTGGTGCCGCTGCGACCGGGGGCGGTGGACGATGGGGTCTGAGCCGTTGCGCTTCTTCAGTCCCGAAGGTCACGAGGTGACCTGGGAGGTCGAGGCCGAGCCGTACACCGATCCGTTCGAGCGGCGGATCACCACCGTCGTGGACGGCACGCGGATCATCGAGCGCCGGGTGCCGCGCAACGAGGGCCACGACCACCTGTACGACCTGCTGGAGAACGAGGCCCGGATGGGCGCGCGGCTGCTGTCCCTGCTGCGCCGCGGCTACCCGGCCGAGCTGCCCCGGCTGATCGGCTACAACCTGGACATCGCCGAGCCGATCGTGCTGTGGTCCGACCACCGGGGCGAGCCGGTCAGCGCTCACTCCGGGCGGCTGCTGCTCGCCGAGCAGCGGGAGTTCGCGGCCGGGCTGTTCCGCGCGGTGCGCATCCTGTCGGCCTGCGGCATCGTGCACCGGCGGATCGAGCCCGGCACCGTGCGCTGGAACGGCACCGCCGTGCAGCTCACCGGGCTCGGCCAGGCCGCGCTGGTGGGCGATCGGCGGGTCCGCCTCGGCGAGGCCCCCTACGCGGCGCCCGCCCAGCGCGAGGGCCATGGCCGGGTCGCCACCGCCGACGACCTGTGGAGCGCGGCCATGGTGGTCTACCTGACGGTCACCGGGCGGGAGGTCGCCGACCGGCCCGACCTCGGGCCGGTGCCCGCGCTGCAGCCGATCCAGGACGTCTTCACCGCCGATCCGCCGAGCGCGGTGGAGGTGCTGACCAGGCTGCGGGTGCCGGACCCGCTCCAAGGCGCGCCGGTCGAGCCCGACCGGGGGCTCACGGAGGCGCGCGCCGCGTTCGACCGGGCCCGCAGGCTCAAGACGGCCGGCGAGCCCGCGCCCGAGCCCGCCGCCCGGCCGTCCCCCCAGCCACCGCCGGCGTCGGCGCCGCCCGCCTCGCCGCGCAGGCGGCGGGCGCGGCCGGTGCGCTGGTGGGAACGCTGGTGGCCGCTGCTCGCGGTGATCGTGTTGATCGTGGCCCTGTCGATCTGGGTGGTGGTGAGCTGATGATCCTTTGTCCGATCTGCCTGCACGAGTTCTCCTGGCAGGAGGACGAGCTCTTCGAACGGACGCCCTCGGGCACGTACCGGCCGCTCGATCTGCGCGAGACCTCCGCGGCTCGGCGTACCGACCTGCTGCGCGCCGCGCACGTACGCTGCCCCGCGCCGGTGGAGGATCCCAGCCTGGAACACCATCTGCCCCACTCCTACGTGCGGCACGGCAGGCCGCTGGTGATCGGGCTGGTCGGCGGCCCGGAGACGGGCAAGTCCCATCTGCTGGCGGCCATGATCGGGGCGATCGAGCAGGGCGGGCTGCGCCCGTACGGGCTGACCGCCGACGCCGTGGACATCGAGCGGCACGCCGAGTACGTCGAGTCCTACGTACGCCCGCTGCTGGCCGGGCACCAGGCGCTCCCGCGCACCCCCGAGAACGAGAGCGCCGAGCTGTCCGACGCGCTGCTGATCAACGACGGGGAGCACACCACCGCCGTCGCCTTCTTCGACATCGCCGGGGAGCTGCTGCGCGGCATCGCGCACGAGGCGACCAGGTTCGTCCCCGCGGTCGGCGCGCTGCTGTTCGTGGTGGACGCCGAGGCCGGGCAGGGCCGGATGGGGGACGAGTCCTTCCGCGCGGTGCTCGACCGGCTGCCCAAGACCGGCGGGCGGCTCGACGTCCCGGCGGCGGTCGTCGTCACCAAGAGCGACGCCGTGCGCTTCCAGTCGCCGGTGGACACCTGGCTGTACGGCGAGGTCGAGGGCCTGGACCCGCAGGCCGTGCTCGCCGAGAGCCGCGACGCGTACGCCTTCCTGTGGCGCAGGGGCGCGCAGGCGTGGCTGTCGCCCTACGACAAGTGCCGCCGGTGCACGCTGCACTTCGTCTCGGCGACCGGCGGCGCGGCGACCGAGGGGCGGTTCCCCAGGGGCGTCCGGCCGCGGCGCGTCCTCCAACCCCTGGTCTCGCTGTTCGCGATGACCGGCGTGCTGCGCGGCCATCCGGAGGTGGGACGCTGATGAGCACCTGGACCCCTGTGGACTGGATCCAGTACGAATGGGACGAACACCGGGGGCGGGTGGGCCCGGTGCGCGCGTCGTTCGCCGAGACGCGCGGCTGGGATCACGAGTTGGGGCCCTGGCTGGATCCGGGCAGCAGGCCCGGCGTGAGCGTGTGCCGGCTGGTGGTCGACGGGCGGGTGGTGGTGCTGGCCCGGTACCGCGCGGCCGGCGCCGACAGCAGGCGCGGCCTGCGGGTCGTCGCCTACCTGGGCGGCGACGCCGCGCGCATGCCCTGGCCCACCGTGCGGGAGGCGCTGGCGCTGGCGCCGCTGTGGGTGCACGAGCCGCCGCCGGAGCAGGAGGCGATCGACCTGGCCGAGCTGGTGGGCCGCTTCGGCGAGTACGGCGAGGCGCTGGAACAGCGTGCCCGCGAAGAGGCCGGCGCGCTCACGCCGATCGTCTCCGCCGCGCTGCGCGACCCGGGGGTGCGGCTCGCCGTCGTGTCCCAGGCAGATCCGGTGGCGCAGATGTGGGGGCTGGCCGACATCCTGCACAGTGCGCTGGGAGTGGCCCCGGAGACCTTCTCCACCCACGAGAGCGAAGACCTCAAGCAGGGCGCGGAGATCGTCTTCCTGCGGGGGTGGCCGGGCCTGTCCTCGCGCGCGCCCCGCCGGTTACGCGTGGACCTGCGCGACCAGGTCCCCGACGACGCCGACGGCGAGCTGGCCGCGCGCCTGGTGGCGGCGTACGGGGCGGGCACCCTTGAGGGGCTGACCAGGCGGGCGGGCCTGGCCGAGGGCATGCCCTGGGACGAACGGCTCACCCTGCTGCGGGCGGCGCTGGCGATCCCCGTCCCGGCGCTCGCCGGGACGGCGGCGCAACCGGAGTACGCCGACCCTCCGGAGCCGCCGGAGCCCGAGCCCGTACCCGAGCCGTACACGCCGCCGGAGCCTGCGGCCGCTCCGTCGCCGCCCGCGACCGCGGCCGTGCGCGACATGGTGGCCGACTTCGAGCTGGCGATGCGCGATGCCGTCACGCGGGAGCAGGAACGCGTGATCCTGATCGAGTTCCGCCAGTGGATGCTCGACCGCGCCCCCGAGCTGCGCCGCCCACTGAACACCTACGCGGGCTATCTGGCGCTTCGCATGCTGGTGCGCTTCGACGACCGGCCACCGCCGCCGCCTGAGCAGGCCCGGCCGGGGTGGCGGGATCCGCGCTGGCTGGCCCTGGCGGGCATGTCGGCGCTCATCCTGCTGTTCCAGCTCGCCCTGCTCCTACGCTGAGGGACGCTGCCCGGCGAGCCACTGCTCGAAGGTGGTCGGCGCGATCCGCACGCGCTCGCCGGGCAGCAGCACCTCGCCCGCCATCGACGCACCGAACGGCCCCGACCACGTCGGTACGAGCTTCACCTCACGGCCGCGGGCCTGGTGGGTGCGCCGGGCCATGTCCACTAGGTCCTGCGGGTCGGGCCCGGCGACGTCGGCGTAGCGGCCCTGCGGCTCGCCGGTGGCGATCTCGGCCAGCACCTCGGCCACGTCGGCGGGGGCGATCGGCTGCATGAGCAGCGGCGGGACGGTGGCCACGCCGTCCTGCTCGAACCAGCCCGCCACCATCGCGGGGAAGTCGTGGAACTGCGCGACCGGCACGATCGTCCACGGCACCGGCCCTTCGGCCACCAGCCGCTCCTGCTCGCGCTTGCCGTAGTAGTGCGCGTTGCCCTCGACCTTGTCGATGCCGATGATCGAGAGCAGTACGTGGTGCCGGACCCCGGCCCGCTGCTCGGCGGCCAGCAGGCCGGCGGTGGTGGCGCCGAAGAACGCCACCGTCTCCTCGGCGCTGACCGGCGGGGAGCTGATGGCGTCGACGACCGCGTCCACGCCGGTCAGGGCGTCGTCGAGCCCGTCGCCGGTCTGCAGGTCCACGCCCTGCGAACGGCTGATGGCCACGACCTCGTGCCCGTCCCGCCGCAGCACGGCGGTGGTCAGGGAGCCGATGTTGCCGGTGGCGCCGGCGACTGCGATACGCATGATGATCTCTCCTTCTGCTCGAATGCGCCTCGACCCTATCTCGGACTTAATAGATCCTCAATATCTGCGTTAGACTGGGACGCGTGAAGCTGCCCGTTAGCACCGAATGGTTGTTGCACTGCGCCGCGTCCCTGGCGCAGCTGGAGCCCGGGGCCACCGCTTCGGCGGCGCAGCTCGCCGACTACTACGATCTGCCCGCTCCCTACCTCGCCAAGCAGCTTCAGTCGCTGGTCAAGGCGGGCGTGCTGGCCGCGACCACCGGGCCGAGGGGCGGGTTCCGGCTGGCCAGGGCGGCCTCGGAGGTCACGCTGCTGCAGATCGTGGAGG
The DNA here is from genome assembly GCF_003315795.1 of Spongiactinospora rosea. Classification (GTDB taxonomy): domain Bacteria; phylum Actinomycetota; class Actinomycetes; order Streptosporangiales; family Streptosporangiaceae; genus Spongiactinospora; species Spongiactinospora rosea. Next base: position 123,078 of record NZ_QMEY01000011.1, on the reverse strand, counting down.
CGGTCGACGGGGCGGCGGCCCCGTACGAATGCCGCGAGATCCGCCGGCAGGGGCGCGGCGCGCTGCCCCCCGAGCAGTGCCGGGACACCTGCGTGATCGCCGCCAAGATGGCCGATGCGCACGAGGCGTGGCGGCGGAGCCTGGCCGGCGTCTCGCTCGCCGACATCATCGCCTCGATCCCGGACTGGGTCCCGGCCCGGACGCGTTCGCTGCTCACCGCCCCGCCGCGCTGAGCGCCGCGCCGGAGGTCAGGGCACGACTTACTACATCCGTAGCGAATTACTACAGATGTAGCGGAGAGCTGCTAAAACTGGACGTATGACACAGGCCACCGTTCGGCCCGGGTCGTGCACCTTATGCGAGGCGATGTGCGCGAGGTGACGGGGCGATGAGCACACGGCGGGAGCGGGCGGCCGACGCCGCCATCGAGGTGATCGCCGAAGAGGGGATGCGCGGCCTGACCCATCGCGCGGTGGACGCGCGGGCCGGGCTGCCGCCGGGGAGCGCCAGCAGTTGCTATCGCACCCGGCTGGCGCTGCTCGGCGGGGTGCTGGCGCGCATGCTGGAGCAGGACGAGGCGTCGCTGGACCGGCTGCCGCAGGGCGCGTGGCGCAGCCCGGAGGAGGTGGCCGACGCCCTGGCCGGGCTGTTGGGGTACTGGCTCGGACCGGCCAGGACGCGGACCCAGGCGCGGATGGAGCTGTACCTGGACGCGTCGCGCCGTTCACTGCTGTGGGGCGAGCTGGACGTGGCCGGGGCGCGGTTCCTGCGCAAGGCCGAGGACGGCCTGCGCGCGGCGGGCGTACCGGACCCCGGCCCGGCGGCCCGGATGTTCGTGGCGCAGATCGACGGCGTGCTGTTCGACGCCCTGGCCCGCCCGGACGGCGTGGACGGGGCCTGGCTGCGGTACACCGCCGAGACGATCGTGCGCAGTCTGCCCGGCCCCGACGTGCCCGGCTACGCGGGCGGGTCGTCCAGGATGCCGTAGGCGTCGGCCCGGAACAGGAAAGACGCCCACGAGCGGTAGGGCCGCCAGGCGTCGGCCACCTTCCGGTACACGGCGGCCGGCGCGTCCTCCGCCAGGCCGTACGCCTCGCGCAGCAGCGCGAACAGCCGCGGCTCGTCGCCGGGGAACGCGTCGGGCACGCCCGCGCCGCGGATCAGGATCAGCCCGGCCGAGAACGGCCCGACGCCCGGCAGGGCGCGCAGCTCGGCCAGGGCGTCCTGGGGGCTCAGCGAACGCAGGTACTCGGTGGTGAGCGGCCCGTCCAGCGCCGCGCGGGCCAGGCCGCGCAGCCACTCCTCCTTCTGGGCGGGCAGGCCGAGCCCCCCGGCCGCAAGCAGGCTCACCGGAGGCGGGAAGGCCGCGTGCTCCTCGCCGTCGATGGTGACCCGCGCGCCGTACCGCTCGGCGATGCGCGCCTTGATCTTGGCGGCGATGTGCATGGACGAACGCTGCACGATCACCGCCCAGCAGGCCGCCTCCCACGGGCTCCAAAAGCACACCGGCCGCAGGCCGGGGCCGCGCCGCTGCAGGTCGCCGACCACCGGGTCGGCCTCGCCCACGGCGGCGAACCCACTGCCGTCCACGTCGAGGGAGAAGATGCGGGCCACCTCCGCGCGGATCCGCGGCCCGGCGGCCCGCGTGGTGGCGACCGCGGCCCCGCCGGGCGCGGCCGTCATCCGCACGCCGATGGGCAGCCAGTCGGATTCGGCGCAGTAGGCGAAGCGCAGCGCGCCGCCGTCCGTGGGCAGCGCGCCGGTGGCCGGCCAGTCCTCGACGAAGCGCAGCGAGGCGCCGAAGTCGAACGGGCCCTCGGCGGTCAGCGTGAATCCGTGGGTGGTCATGCGCGTATGGTAGGGGCCGCATCAGCCGGGTCGCGGTGCGGTGGTCTCCCTGGCGATGAGCCGGTGGCTCAGCACGGTCGTGGTGGTGTCGCCCCCGGCGCAGGGCGGGTTGTCGACGATGTGCCGGGCCGCCATCGCGCCCATCTCATAGAGCGGCAGGCTCACCGTGGTGAGCCCGACGAACCGGGCCACCCGCAGGTCGTCGATGCCCGCCACGGACACCTCGCCCGGCACGTCGATGCCCGCCTGCCGCAGCGCGGCGAGCGCGCCCACGGCGGCCTCGTCGTTGGCGGCCAGCACGGCGTGCGGCAGCGGCGGGCGGGCGATCAGCCGCATCGCCGCCGCGTGCCCGGCCTCGTAGTCGAAGCCGCCGGGCAGGCACTGCGCCTCGGCGGCGAGGTCGGCGTCGCTCATGCAGGCCAGGAAGCCGTCCGTGCGCTCGCGGTTGGCGATCATGCCGGGCGGTCCCTCGATGAACGCGATCCTGCGGTGCCCGAGCGAGATCAGGTACTCGGTGATCTCGTAGGCGGCGGCCTGGCTGTCGGCGGTGATGACCTGGCAGCCGAGGTCGCGGGCGGTCAGCGACACGCTGTGGATGCCCTGCTCGCGGGCCTCGCGCACGGCCTTGGCCAGGTCGTCGGCCTGGGGGTCGTCCACATGGCCGCTGCCCGCGAAGATCACGCCCGCGGCGCGGTAGTCGCGCATGGTCCGCAGCCGGTTGATCTCGGTGGTGGTGCGCCGGTCGACGTTGGACAGCATGGTCACGTATCCGGCGCGGCTCGCCACGTCATCGGCGCCGCGGGCGATGACCGAGAAGTAGGGGTTGACGATGTCGCTGACCAGGACGCCCACCAGGCGGCTGGTGCGCGAGACCAGCGCCCGGGCGAGCGCGCTCGGGGAGTAGCCGAGCCGGGTGGCGGCCTCGATGACCCGGGCGCGGGTGGCGGCCGAGATGGGGTGGGTGGAGCCGTTCAGGACCCGTGACGCGGTGGACACGGCAACGCCGGCCGCCCGGGCCACGTCGGCCAGAGACGTCATCGCCACCCTCCCTAGGACAACGTTTGCCTAATGATGGCAGGCCACGGCTCGAATTGGCAAACCGAGCGCCCGACCTATGTGCATACAACCTGCAGAATCCTCTTGACGGTTTTGTGGCGCGGCTCACTACCATGTCCGCAAGGCATACGTTTGCCTAGTCGATGACCTTACTTCTCAAGGCTCGGGCCGATGGCCCGGGCGACCAAGGAGGGCCATCGCGTTGCGGAAAGAGGGGACCATGCACGTCGGGACTCATCTGAAACGGCTCATCGCCGTCGCGGCCCTGACCGCCGTGACGGCCTGCGGCGGAGGTGTCGCCACCACCAACCCGGACGGCACGCGATCGTTCACGGTGGCGGTCATCGAACCGGACATCACCACGGTGCCCATCCTGGCGGCGGTGGACGACCTCCGCCGGGCGGGCCACAAGGTCGAGATCGTCGAACTGGCCGAACCGGAGCTGGCCATGGAGGGGCTGGCCAGAGGCGACTACGCGATCTCGGCGGAGGCCACCAGCCCCGCCCTGATCGCCATCGAACAGGACGCCCCCATCAAGATCATCGCCGACGTGATCGGCAACCAGTGGGCCGTCTACGGCAAGCCCGGCATCTCCTCCTGTGACGACCTGGGCGGACGGCCGTTCGGGATCTTCAGCGAGGGCGCGGTGGCGACCGCCATGGCCAAGGACTGGGTGCGCGCCCAGTGCAAGGCGGGCCGGCAGCCGGAGTACCTGACCATCGGCGGTTCGGACGTGCGGGCGCAGGCGCTGCTCGCGGGTGAGATCGACGCGACCCCGCTGGAGGTCTCCGACGTCGTCGCCCTGGAGTCGTCGGGCAAGTCGACGTTCTCCCAGGTGGTCGACTTCGGCAAGAGCCTGCCCGACCTGCACCCGCAGACCGTGTACGCCAACACCGAGTTCCTGACCGAGCACCGGGCCGTGGCCCAGGAGTTCGTGACCGCGCTGGTGCGCCGGCACGCCTCGATCAACTCCGACGCCAAGTACCTGGTGGACCTGGTGACCAAATACCTGCCGGAGGAGAAGCCCGCCGACATGGCGAAGATCGCCGAGCGGTACGTCTCGTCCGGGCTCTTCAACGCGAGCGCGCTGACCGAGGCCAACGTCCAGGGCACCATCGACTTCTTCGCCAGGGCGGGCGTGATCAAGCCCGGCATGAAGGCCGAGGACGCGGCCGACCTCTCCTTCATCCAGGCGGCGAAATGACGACCGCCACCACCTCCCGCCGGGTCGCCGCATCGCGTACCGGCCCCATCGAGGCCCGCCGCCCCGGCCCGCTGCGCCGCCTGCTCGGCGCGAGCCTGCCCTACCAGTTGCTGACCTTCGCCGTCTTCGCCGTGGCCTGGGAGGTCTACGCCACCATGTGGGGCGGGCTGCTGCTGCCCACCTTCACCGAGACCGTCGGCGCGACCATCGAGCTGCTCGGCACCGCCGAGCTGTGGCAGGCGATGTACGTCAGCAACCAGGCACTGGTGATCGGCTTCGCCATCGCGGTCGTCATCGGGGTGCCGCTGGGGATCGTGCTCGGCCGGTTCCGGGCGCTGGAGCGGTTCGCCGACGTCTACCTCAACATCCTGCTGGTCACCCCGATGGCGGCGATCATCCCGCTGCTGATGATGTCGGTCGGATTCGGACTGGCCTCACGGGTCATCCTGGTCGCGGTCTTCTCCATCGTGATGGTGGTGGTCAACAGCCGCACGGGCGTCCGCCAGGTGGACCCGTCGCTGATCGAGATGGCCCGCTCGTTCGGCGCCACCGAGCGGCAGATCTGGACGCGGATCCTGCTCCCCGGCGCACTGCCCGCGATCATGACGGGCATCCGGCTGGGCGTCGGCCGCGCGGTCACCGGCATGGTCCTCGTCGAGCTCCTGATGGTCTCCGCCGCGCTGGGCGGGCTGATCCTGGAGTACCGCGGCCTGTTCCGGGCGCCGATGCTGTACGGGACCATCGTGATCATTCTGGCCGAGGCACTGCTGCTCATCTCCCTCGCCCGGTGGGGCGAGCACCGGCTGACCCGCTGGTCCAAGACCACTACCGCAAGGAGCCCCCGGTGATCGAAGTTCGTGGGTTGGGAAAGAGCTACATCGGCCAGGACGGCGGCGTCGTGCAAGCGCTCCAGGACGTGGACCTCAGGGTCGCCGACAACGAGTTCCTGACGGTGCTCGGGCCGAGCGGCTGCGGCAAGACCACACTGCTGAAGGCCATCGCCGGGCTGATCCCCTGGAACGAGGGCGACATCTTCATCGACGGCTCGCCGGTGCGCGGGCCGGGCCCCGAGCGCAGCATGGTCTTCCAGAACTTCGCGCTGCTGCCGTGGGCCACCGTCCTGGACAACGTCGCCTTCGGCCTGCAGATGCGCGGGGTCGGCAAGACCGAGCGGATCGAGCGCGCCCGCGCGCTGATCGAGACGGTCGGGCTGGCCGGGTTCGAGACCAAGCGGCCCGGCGAGCTGTCCGGCGGCATGCAGCAGCGGGTGGGCATCGCCCGCGCGCTGGCCGTGCAGCCGAGCGTGCTGCTGATGGACGAGCCGTTCGGGGCGGTGGACGAGCAGACCCGTCGGCTGCTCCAGGAGGAACTGCTGTCGATCTGGGAGGAACACCGGCTGACCGTCGTGTTCATCACCCACAGCATGGAGGAGGCGGTGCTGCTCGGCGACCGCGTCGTGCTGATGAGCGCCCGTCCCGGGCGGATCTCCGAGATCGTCCCGGTGCCGCTGCCCCGGCCGCGGTCCAGCGACGTCGGCGCGCTGGAGCGTTCCGGCAAGTACGTCGAGATCACCGCCTACCTGTGGGACCGGCTGCGCGACATGCACGAGGAGCACCGCCCCGCGAAGGCGGGCCGATGAGCGCCCCGGCACGGGCCCGCGGCGGCCTGTCGTGGCGGCGCGTCCCCGCGGGCCCGATCAGCCTGCTGGCCGGCGCCATCGCCTGGGAGCTGATCGGGCACCTGGCTGGCGCGTCGTTCTTCCCGCCGCTGAGCACCGTCATCGGCCGCCTGGCCGGCATGGCGGCCAGCGGGGAGATCTTCGCCAGCCTCGCCGACAGCCTGCTCAACCTGGTGCTGGGCTTCGCCGTCTCGCTGGCGGGCGGCCTGCTCGTGGGCGTGGCGATGGGCCGCTTCCGCAAGGTCGAGGCCGCCCTCGGCGTGTACGTCTACGCGCTGCTGACCGCCCCGTCGCTGGTCTTCGCGCCGATCTTCTTCTCCCTGCTGGGCGAGGGCCGGGGCTCGATCGTCGCCGTGGTCGTCATGTACGCGATGTTCGTCATGATCATCAATACCGCCTCGGCGATCCAGTCGGTCCCCGGGCATCTGGTCGAGATGGCTCGTTCCTACGGTGCGAGCGAGACGCAGATCCTGCTGCGCGTCATGCTCCCGGCCGCGGCCCCCATGATCATGGCCGGCGTCCGGCTCGGCGTGGGCCGCGCGGTCACCGGCATGATCAACGGCGAGATGTTCATCGCGGTCGTCGGCCTCGGCCGCATCGTCACCCAGGCGGGCGGCCGGTTCGACGGCGCGGGAGTGCTGGCCGTCCTGCTGGTCATCATCGCCATCGCCCTCGGCGCGGTCGCCCTGGTCCAGGCCGTGGACCGCAAGATCACCGGCTGGGTTCCCCAGACTTCGAGAGGACACTGATGAAGGTCGATGCCTACAGCCACATCCTGCCCGCCCCCTACTTCGCGCGGATGCGCGAGCTGTCGGGCGGCCGGGCGGCGCTGCGGCGCTGGCTGGAGCTGCCCGCGCTGCACGACGTGGAGGTGCGGCTGCGCATGATGGAGGAGTTCGGCGATGACTACCAGCAGGTGCTCACGCTGTCCTCGCCGCCGATCGAGCTGCTGGCCGGTCCGGACGAGGCCGTGGCGCTGGCCCGGCTGGCCAACGAGTCGATGCTCGAACTCTGCGAGAAGTACCCCGACCGGTTCCCGGCGTTCGTGGCCGCGCTGCCGATGAGCAATCCGGACGCGGCGATGGCCGAGCTGACCTTCGCCATCGACGGGCTCGGCGCGCGCGGCGTGCAGGTGTTCACCAACGTGGGCGGCAGGCCCCTGGACGACCCGGCGTTCCAGTCCGTCTTCGACGAGATGGCCAGGCGGGACCTGCCGATCTGGATGCACCCGGCGCGCGGCGCGGGCTTCGCCGACTACGCGACCGAGGACTCCTCCAAGTACGAGATCTGGTGGGCGCTGGGCTGGCCGTACGAGACCAGCGTGGCCATGGCCCGGATGGTCTTCTCCGGCCTGTTCCAGCGGCACCCGGATATCAAGATCATCACGCACCACATGGGCGCGATGATCCCTTACCTGGAGGGCCGGATCGGGCTCGGCTGGAGCGACCAGCTCGGCAGCCGGACCGCCGGGGAGGAGTACGCCCAGCTGCGGCGGGACCTGCCCGAGCGCCCGCTGGAGTATTTCCGCCGCTTCTACGCCGACACCGCACTGTCGGGCTCGGCCATCGGCACCCGCTGCGGCCTGGACTTCTTCGGCGCCGAACGCGTGCTGTTCGCCTCGGACTGCCCCTTCGACCCCGAGGGCGGCCCGATGTACATCCGCGAGACGATCCGCGTCCTGAACGAGCTGGACGTCACCGACGCCGAACGCGAGCGGATCTACCACCACAACGTCATGCGCCTGATGCGGCTCCCCGTGGACATGTGACGCACACGAAAGGGAGGGGCGACGACCGTCACCCCTCCCTTTCGGGCTGTGTCAGGGGGCGAGGTCGGCGCTGGCGAGCAGTGGCGCGACGGCCGCGCTCATCACGTCCGTGGGGTCGGGCAGGCCGGTCCAGCGCGTCCAGGCCGTCGCCGCCTGGGCGACGAGCATCCGGTCGCCGTTGGCCGCGCGCATGCCGCGCGCCCTGGCCTGCCGCACCAGCTCGGTCTCCGCGGGGATGTAGACGACGTCGAACACCGTGGCCGCAGGGTTGATCAGGGCGACGTCCACGACCGGACCGGGCGACAGCATGCCGACCGAGGTCGCGTTGACGAAGATGTCCGCCTCGGCCAGCCGCCGCGCGACCTGCGGGTCGGCGAACGCCATCGGCTCGATCTCGGCGAATCCGGCGAACTCCTCGGCCAGCCCGCGCGGCATCGCGACCTCCAGGTCCACGACCGTGAGCCGGCCGACGCCCGCCGCCGCCAGGCCGTACACCGCCGCGTGGCCCACGCCGCCGGAACCGGCCACCACGACCGAGCGGCCCGCCAGGTCATCGCCATGGCACGCGCGCAGGCCCGCCATGAACCCCAGGACGTCGGTGTTGAAGCCGACCAGATGCCCGTCCGGCCCGGCGGCGACGCTGTTGACCGCGCCGATCCGGCGGGCGTCCGGTTCGATCTCGTCCAGCAGGTCCATCACCAGCCGTTTGTGCGGGGCGGTGATCTGAAAGCCCATCCACCCCTCCAGCCGGGCCTGCCCGACCTGCGCGGCCAGCCCGGCCGCATCGACCTCGCGCAGCTCGTAGCGGGCGTCGAGCCCGGCGGCGGCGAACGCCGCGTTGTGCATGACCACCGAGTGCCGCCGCCGCAAGGGGGTGCCGAAAAGGGCGACTGTCCGCATGTGTCCACTCCTGGGGTGTCGTTCAGCGCCCGGTGAAGCGAGGGGCGCGCTTTTCGAGGAAGGCCCGTGCGCCTTCCAGTACGTCGTCGGTCGCGAACACGGCCTCCGAGCCGTCGGTCTCCAGGGCCAGCCCCTCGTCCAGCGGGGTCTCGGTGGCCGCGTCGATCAGCCGTTTGGCGATCCGCATGGCCACCGGGCCGCGTTCGGCGAGCGTGGCGGCCAAGGCGCGGGCGGCGTCCAGCGCCTCGCCCGGCTCCACGACCCGGGTGAGCAGCCCGGCCGACAGCGCGGTCTCGGCGTCGATCGGCTCACCGAGCAGGATCAGCTCCTTGGCGCGGGCCGGGCCGACGATGCGGGGCAGCCGCTGGGTGCCGCCGCTGCCGGGCGTCACGCCCAGCTTCAGCTCCGGCATGCCCAGCTTGGAACGGCGGGTGGCGACGCGGAAGTCGCAGCACAGCGCCAGTTCCAGGCCGCCGCCGAGGGCGTGCCCCTCGATCGCCGCCACCGTGGGCACGGCCAGGCCGGCGAGCCTGCGGTAGACCAGCTTCTCCAGCAGCACCTTGCCCTCGGCGGCGCGGCCGTGCAGCGACTCGAACTCCGCGATGTCCGAACCGGCGCAGAACGCCCTGCCGCCCGCGCCGTGGACGATCACCGCGCGGGTGTCGTCGTCGGCGGCGACGGTCTTCAGCACCTCGTTCAGCCGGACGGTCAGCTCGGTGGTCACCACGTTCATCGGCGGGTTGTCGAGGATGATCTCGGCGCAGACGCCGGGGACCAGGCGCACGAGTTCGGTCATGCCGGCCTCCCCGTGGCGGCGAAGGCGGCGGCCAGCCCCATGGGGCCGGGCGCGAACAGCCGGAAGTCCATCATCGTGAGCGTGTCGCTGACCGCGGGTTTGATGTCCATGTGGGCGAGGACGTCGCGTTCGACGTCGATGCCGGGGGCCACCTCGATCAGCCGCAGGCCCTCGGGCATCAGCTCGAACACGGCGCGTTCGGTGATGTACCGCACCGACTGCCCCTTGCCGGGGGCGAGTTCGCCGTTGAAGCTGATCTCGGTGACCGCGTCCACGAACTTCCGCTCGCGTCCCTCCTGGAGGATGCGCAGCGAGCCGTCCTCGAAGGACACCCGCAGGCCGCCCGCGGTGAACGCGCCCACGAAGCACAGCCGCTTGGTGCGGGTGCTGATGTTGATGAAGCCGCCGGGGCCGCGCGGACGTTCGTCGAAGGCGTGCACGTTGACGTTGCCGAACCGGTCCACCTGGGCGAACGACAGGCTGGCGATGTCCAGCCCGCCGCCGTCGTAGAAGTCGAACATCGACGGCTGCTCCAGCCTGGCCTGGTAGTCCCGGCCCGCGCCGCCGTCCCCGCCGAACGCGGGCACGCCCCCGAAAATGCCCTGCTCGACGGTCAGCGTCAGCGCGTCGGCCACGCCCTCCTCGGCGGCGATCGACCCGATCTGCTGGGAGATGCCGAACCCGAGGTTGCAGATGTCACCGGGCCGGAACTCCATGAACGAGCGGCGGGCGATGACCTTGCGGATGTCCAGCGGGGTGGCGGCGGGGCTCGCGGCGGGCGCGCGCAGTTCGCCCGCGTAGTAGGGGGAGTGGGCGGTGAGGTACGTCTGGCGCTGCACGGGGTCGGCGTAGACGAAGTCGACCAGCGCGCCGGGGATGCGCACGTCGCGCGGGCGCAGTGTACGGCGCGCGGCCAGCCGTTCCACCTGGGCGATCACCGTGCCGCCCGCGTTGTGCGCCGCCATCGCCAGCGCGAGGGAGTCGCCCAGGATCGGCTCGTGCTCGAACGTCAGGTTGCCGTCCTCGTCGGCGGTGGTGGCCCGGATGACGGCCACGTCGATGGGCAGCGCGTGGTAGAACAGCCACTCCCGGCCGCCCAGCTCGACCACCTCCACGATGTCCTCGGTGGTGCGCTCGTTCTGCCGCCCGCCGGTCTGCCGCGGATCGACGTACGTGCCGAGCCCGACGTGCGTGATGTGGCCGGGACGTCCGGCGGCCATGTCCCGGCACAGCGCGGACAGCACGCCCTGCGGCAGCGAGTACGCCTCCAGGGCGCCCTGCCTGACCAGCGCGCCGAGCCGCGGTTCGTTGCCGATGTTGCTGCCGATCGTCCGCCGGGCCAGCCCCGGCAGCGCGAGCTGGGAGAACCCGGTGTCGGCGAAGTCGCCGATCCCGACCACCCGCACGGTCGTCAGGTCGCGGGGCCGCCCGGCCTGCTCGAACCGCGCCGCCAGCTCGTCGATGAACGCCTGCGGAACCCCGTGCCCCGCCCCGGACCCGCCCACCCACACGGCCGCGCCGTCCCGGACGAGCGCCACGGCCTCGCCCACGGTACCGATCACCGGGCTCATGGCATCAGCCCTCCGCTGTTGGGGTTGAGCGTCTGGCCGAGGAGCAGGGAGGAGGCGTCGGAGAGGAGGAAGACGACGCAGGCCGCGACCTCGTCGGGCTCGCCGAAGCGGCCCAGCGGGAGTTCGGCCATCCGGCGGCGGCCGACCTCGCCGGACATCACCGTGCGGCCCATGTCGGTGTTGGTGACGCCCGGGGCCACGCAGTTGGCCCGGATGCCGCGCCGGCCGAACTCGCGGGAGATCGACTTGGCCAGGGCGATGACGCCCGCCTTGGCGCTGGCGTAGTGGGCGACGCCGGGCCAGCCGGCCAGGCCGAGCCGGGAGGCGATGCTGACGATGGAGCCGCCGCCCCGGGCCAGCATGCCCGGCAGGACCGCCTGGCAGGTGTGGAAGGCGCTGGTCAGGTCGGTCGCGATGACCTGCTCCCACTCGGCGGCGGCCATCTCAAGGAACGGCGTGGACGGCATGATGCCCGCGTTGTTGACCAGGCCGTCGATCCGGCCGAACCGCTCCTCGGCGGCGCGGACGAAGGCGAAGACCTGGTCCCGGTCGGTGACGTCGCAGCGGAACGCCTCGGCCTGGGTGCCGGCGCGGCGTACCAGGTCGGCGACCTCCTTCGCGCCCGCCTCGCTGTCGTGGTAGGCCAGCGCGACGTCCGCGCCCTCGGCGGCGGCGGCGAGCGCGACGGCCCGGCCGATGCCCCGGCCGCCGCCGGTCACCGCGACGACGCGGCCGCGTAGCGAGCCCGCCCTGTCTTCGTCGGTCATATCGCTCCTTTGAAAGCGCTTTCAGTAATCGGTATGCTCGCACAGCATGACGAACACCTCAAGAGCGGGGCCCGACGGCTCGTGCGGGCACGTCGTGGACGTGCACGCGCACGCCGTACCGGCCGGCCTGCTCGACGCCCTGCGGGCGTGCCCGTCGCCCGAGGCGGGCCCTGACGGAAGGCTCCGTTTCGGTACGCGCTGGACCTCGCCCATGCCGCAAGCGCTCACCGACGTCGCGGCCCGGCTGGCCGAGATGGACCGGCGCGGCGTGGACCTCCAGGTCATCGCGCCGTGGATCGAACTGAGCCCCGGCGAACTCGCCCCCGAGGCGGCGACGGCGTTCCTGCGGCTGCTCAACGACGGCATGGCCGAGCTGGCGGCGGCCCACCCCGGGCGGTTGCGCGCCCTGGCGCTGCTGGACCGCCGCGACCCGGACGCGGCGGCGGCCGAACTGCTGCGCACGGCGGGCCTTCCCGGTGTCGCCGGGGCCGAACTGCCCGCGGGCGGGCCGGGGGAGCCACTGCACGATCCGGCGTGGGACCGCCTGTGGGCGGCGGCCTCGGAGGCCGGCTCGTTCGTCCTGCTGCACCCGTGGGCGGCCGGCTCGCCCGCCGGGCTCGCCGTGCCCGGTCTCGGCGACATCGTGGACAACCCCTCGCAGACCACCGCGGTGGCCGGGGCGCTGGCGCTCACCGGCGTCCTGGACCGCTTCCCCGGCTTGCGGCTGTGCGTCGTGCACGGCGGCGGGTTCCTGCCCTACCAGGCAGGACGGTTCGACGCCATCGCGCGGCCGCGGCCGGGCGGGGGAGGTCCGCCCAGCGCCGCGCTGCGGCGGCTCTACTACGACTCGCTCACCCACTCGCCCGGCTCGCTGTCCTTCCTGGCCGGTTTCGCCGGGCCCGGCCGGGTGCTGCTGGGCAGCGACTTCCCGTTTCCGACGGGCGATCCGGCCGCCGTGCAGGCCGTCGTCGCCGCCCCTGGGCTGGCACCCGCCGCCCGCGCGGCGATCCTCGGCGGCACCGCCTGCGGGCTGCTGGGCGAGTGCGCTTCTTGACAGACCCTTGGCCAAGCAATAGAAAGCGCTTACAGAATTAGGAGGACCGGACATGGACCAAGTTCGAGTCGGAATCATCATGAACGGCGTCACCGGGCGCATGGGCACCCGCCAGCACCTGGAACGTTCGATCGTGGCGATCCGCGACCAGGGCGGCCTCGACCTCGCCGACGGCAGGCGGCTGGTCGTCGATCCGATCCTGGTCGGGCGCAACCCCGCCAAGCTGGAGAACCTCGCCAGGCGCTACCGGATCGACCGCTGGACCACCGACCTGGACCAGGCGCTGGACAACCCCGCCGACGAGATCTACTTCGACGCCCAGACCACCAAGGAACGGGCCGTCTCGGTGAGCAAGGCCATCGCCGCGGGCAAGCACATCTTCTGCGAGAAGCCCACCGCGACCTCGCTCGCGGACGCCCTGGAACTCGCCCACCTGGCCAAGGCCGCGGGCGTCAAGAACGGCGTCGTGCAGGACAAGCTCTTCCTGCCGGGCATGATGAAGCTCAAGCGCCTCATCGACTCCGGCTTCTTCGGCACCCTGCTGAGCTTCCGGATGAACTTCGGCTACTGGGTCTTCGAGGGCGACTGGCAGGGCCTCAACCGCCCGTCCTGGAACTACCGCAGCGAGGACGGCGGCGGCCTGGTCCTCGACATGTACCCGCACTGGCGCTACCTGGTCGACAACGTGGTCTCGCCGATCACCTCGGTGCTGTGCCACACCGAGATCCACATCCCGCGGCGGTGGGACGAGGGCGGCCGGGAGTACCGCGCGACCGCCGAGGACGCCGCCTACGGGATGTTCAAGCTGGCCAACGGGGTCGTCGCGCAGTTCACCACCTCGTGGGTGACCCGCCCCTACCGCGACGAGATCGGCGAGTGGCAGCTCGACGGCACGCACGGCAGCGCCATCGCCGGGCTGCGCGACTGCAAGACCCAGGAACGGGTCAACACCCCCATGCCGGTCTGGAACCCCGACATCCCCAACCCGCTCGACTTCCGCGCCGGGTGGAGCGAGGTGCCCGACAACCAGGAGTTCGCCAACGCCTTCCGCATCCAGTGGGAGATGTTCCTGCGGCACGTCGTTGCGGACGCCCCCTTCACCTGGGACCTGTTCGAGGGCGCGAAGGGCGTGCAGCTCGCCGACCTGGCGCTGCTGTCCTCCCAGGAACGCCGCTGGATCGACGTCCCCGAGCTGACGCCGGACCCGGCGTGACCTCGATCCTGCTGCCGGCCGGGCGCGCGCTCGCGGAGTACCGCCTGCGCGGCGCGCCCGGCCCGCTGCCGGTCCGGCGCGAGCCCGCCCGCACCCGGCGGGCGTACGCCGCCGCCCACGTGGTCGCCGACCCGCTGGCCACGGCCGATCCGGCGCTCGCCCCCGCCGTGGACTGGGAGGCCACCCTGGCCTTCCGGCACCACCTGTGGGACCTCGGGCTCGGCGTCGCCGACGCCATGGACACCGCCCAGCGCGGCATGGGCCTGCCGCCCGCCCTGGTCAGGGAGCTGATCACGCGGTCGTGCCGGGAGGCGATCGCCCGGGGCGCGGCGATCGTGTGCGGGGCCGGCACCGACGACCTGCCCGCCGCCGACTTCGTCACCATCGCCGCGATCAAGGAGTCCTACCTGCGGCAGTGCGAGTGGGTGGAGGACGCGGGCGGGCAGGTCGTGCTGATGGCCAGCCGGGCGCTGTGCCGGGCCGCCCGCTCGGCGGAGGACTACCTGGAGGTCTACTCGGCGGTCATCGAGGCCGTCTCCGGCCCGGTGATCCTGCACTGGCTGGGCGACATGTTCGACCCGGCGCTCGCCGGTTACTGGGGCTCGGCCGACCTCGACGAGGCCACCGGCACGGTGCTGGAGCTGGTGACCCGGTACGCCGCCAAGATCGACGGCGTGAAGATGTCGCTGCTGGACGCCGGGCGCGAACGGGACCTGCGCCGCAGGTTCCCCGCCGGAGTCCGGATGTTCACCGGCGACGACTTCAACTACCCCGAGCTGATCAAGGGCGACGGCCAGGCCACCAGCGACGCGCTGCTCGGCGTCTTCGCCGCCGTCGCGCCGCTGGCCGCCGAGGGGCTGCACCGCTTGGACGCGGGCGACACCGAGGGCTACGACGCCGTGATGGGACCCACCGTCCCGCTGGCCCGCGCGATCTTCGAGGCGCCCACGTACCACTACAAGACCGGCATCGTGTTCCTGGCCTACCTGCGCGGCCTGCAGGACCACTTCACGATGCTGGGCGGCCACCAGGGCGCCCGCTCGATCGGGCACCTGGCGCGGCTGTTCCGCCTCGCCGACGAGGCGGGACTGATCGGGGACGCCGACCTCGCGGTCCGGCGCATGCTGCCCGTGCTGGCCGCCTCGGGCATCGACGGAAGGAGCGCGGGGTGAGCGTCGAACGGCTCAGCATCAACCAGATCACCGTGAAGGACCTGTCCTTCGAGGAGACCGTGAAGAGCCTGGCCGCGCACGGGATCGGCTGGATCGGGGCCTGGCTCGGCCCCGTCGCCGAGTGCGGCGTCGAGCGCGCGGCCAAGCTGCTGCGCGAGCACGACGTACGGGTCTCCAGCGTCTGCCGGGCGGGGTTCTTCACCGGGGCCAACCCCGACGGCGGCGGGCTGGACCGCGCCGCGAACGAGCGGGCGGTCGATGTCACCGCCGCGCTCGGCAGCGACGTGCTGTACCTGGTCTGCGGCGGGATCGGCGACCTCGGCCTGCCGGCCTCCCGCGAGGCCGTCGTGGAGGGCATCGCCGAACTCGCCCCCTACGCCGCGGCGGCCGGGGTGCGCCTGGCCGTGGAGCCGCTGCACCCGATGATGTGCGCCGACCGGTCCGTCGTGGTGACGCTGGACCAGGCGCTGGACATCGCCGGACGGTTCGACCCGGCGCACGTCGGGGTCGCGATCGACACCTTCAACGTGTGGTGGGACCCGAACCTGATGGCGGCGATCGAACGGGCGGGGGAGCGGGTGATCGGGTACCAGGTCTGCGACTGGCTGGTACCGCAGCCGCACCCGCTGTTCGGCCGCGGCCTGCCCGGCGACGGCGCGATCGACCTTCCGGCGATCACCCGCGCGGTGGACGCCGCCGGCTTCACCGGCCCGATCGAGATCGAGATCTTCAACGAGGCGGTGTGGGCGGCCGACCCCGATGACGTGCTGGGCGCGATCATCGGCGGCTTCGACCGCTCGGTCCTGGGCTGAGCCCCGGCCTCCAGCCGGCTCAGTGCGGCGGGGCGACGCTGTCCCGCCGCACCAGGGTGCCCTCGACCTGCACGATGTGCCGCGGCGCGGCGGGCTTCAGGGCCAGCTCCATCGCGGTCTCGCCGACCTGCTCAAGCGGCAGCTCGACGGTGGTGATCGAGGGCACCGCGTCGCTCGCCGCCGGAATCCCGCCGAACCCGGTGACCGACACCTCGCCGGGCACCGCCACGCCGCCGGCCCGCAGCCACGACAGCGCGCCGACCGCGACGACGTCGGCGATGGCCAGCAGGCAGCGCGGCGGCTCCGGCCGGTTCATCAGCATCTGCGCCCCGGCCTGGCCGCCCTCGCGGGAAAGGTCAACGTAGACGACGTCGTCGCGGCCCAGTGTGATGCCGTGGTCCTTCAGCCCGCGCCTGATGCCCTGGAGCCGGTCGCGGACGGTGAGCAGCCGCAGCGGCCCGGCGATCACCCCGAACGACGTGTGCCCCAGCGCCACCATGTCGTGCACCAGCCTGCGCATGCCGCCCGCGTTGTCGATGTCGACCACGTGACCGACCGTGTGCCCGCGCGTCACCGACACCACCGAACCGCCGGACCGATGGTAGGAATCGAGCGCGGCGTTCATCGCCGCGGTGTGGGCGCTGTCGCGCAGGGCGCTGCCCGCCAGGATGATCGCGCGCATCCGCTGGTCGGCCAGCCGCTTGACGTACTCAAGCTCGCGCGGGGCGTCGCGGTGCGTGCACACGATGCTGACCAGCAGGTCGTGCCGCTCGGCCACGGTGATGACGCCCCCGCTGAGCGTCGCGAAGTAGGGGTCGCGCACGTCGTGGATGACCAGGCCCACGTTGGTGGAGGTGGCGGTGGCCAGCGCGCGGGCGTGCGGGTTGGGCCGGTAGCCCAGCTCGGCGGCCGAGGCCAGGACGCGTTCGCGCAGGCCCGCGCGCCCGCCGTAGTCGGGGTCGCTGAGCATCCGCGAGGCGGTGGCGAGTGACACCCCGGCGTGCTCGGCGACGTCCTGCAGACGCACGAGGGGCTGTTCCGCCATGGCTGACTGACTCTCCGCTCTCCGGACGGCGTGGCCGTTCGCCGGCACCTGATCGGGAAATTGTAACCGCTTTCGGGTTCGCCGTCCCTAGCGACACCCGGCACCGTGGGGCGACCGGCGCGGACCGGCCGCCCCGGCGGCTCAGGGCAGTTTCAGCAGTTCCACCAGGGCGGCGGAACCGTGGTCGCCATGGCCCTCGGCGACGGCGCGGCGGATCAGGTCGTGTATCGGGCGCAGCCACTCCGCGTCCACCTTCGCCTCCTCGGCCGTCTCCAGGTCGTCGGGCATGATGTCGAGGAAGAGGCGGAGCGGCCCGGACTCCTGCCGGTAGTCGCCGGAATCGATCTGCTCGGCCATCAGCGGAAGGATCCGCTCGATCAGTTGCAGCCACTTGACGGAGTAGCGGACCATGCTCGTCGCCGGGAGGCCGCGCGAGCCCACCAAGCTCGCCCCGTAGGCGAAGCCGACCATGGTGGTGGTCAGCGTGACGCCCACGGCGGTCTCGTACAGGGCGGCGAGGTCGGGCTCGGGGCCCAGGTGCACGGTGTCACCGCCGAGGACGCCCAGCACCTGCTCGTACTCGTCGAAGACCGCCTTGTCGCCCCCGTAGTAGATCAGCGTGTCCGCCCCGCCCACGGCCCACGGCGTGTCCTTGATCGAACCGTCCAGATAACGCGCCCCGTGCTCGGCCGCCCAGGCCGCCACCCGCCGCGCCCCCGCGGGGGACCCGCTGTTCAGCGTGATCAACGTACGCCCGGCCACCTCGCCCGCCGCCGGTCCGAACGCCTCCAGCGTGGCGTCATAGGTCGTCAGGCAGGCCACGGTGAGCGGGCTCGCGGCCACCGCCGCCGCGATCGACTCCGCCCGCACCGCGCCCTGCGCCACGAGCGGGTCGGCCTTTTCCGGCGTCCTGTTCCACACGGTGGTCGGGTGCCCGGCGGCGACGAACGCCTTGGCCAGCGCGGCGCCCATCGAGCCAAGTCCGACAAGGCTCACCGGTATGCGGTTCTCGGTCATGATGCAACCCCCTTCTGTTTCGCCTCGACTCTCGGCGACCCCGCTCTCGGTTCGCTCTCGCCCGCCGCGTATAGCGTCAGAGGCATGCGATTTGGGGTGCTCGGCCCGCTGACACTGTGGGCCGACGACGGGCGGCCGGTCCGCGTCCCCGAGGTCAAGGTGCGGGCGCTGCTGGCCGACCTGCTGGCCCACGAGGGCCGGGTCGTCCCGGCGGACCGGCTGATCGACGACCTGTGGGGCGCCGAGCCGCCCGCCCATCCGGCGAGCGCGCTGCAGAACAAGGTGTGGCACCTGCGGCGGGCCCTGGACGCCGCCACGCCCGGGGGCCGCGGCCTGCTGGTCCACCGGCCGCCGGGCTACCTGCTGCGCCCCGCGCCCGGTTCGGTGGACGCCGCCCGGTTCGCCGGGATGATCGCCGAGGCCCGCGCCCACCCCCGTCCCGAGCAGCGGGCCGCGCTGCTCACCGCCGCGCTGGACCTGTGGCGCGGCGAGCCGTACGCCGACTTCGCCGACGAGGGCTTCACCCGCCCGCACGCGGCCGAGCTGGCCGAACAGCGGCTGACCGCGATCGAGGAGCGGGCGGAGGCCCGGCTGGCCCTGGGCGAGCACCACGAGCTGGCCGCCGAACTGGCCGGGCAGGTGGCCCTGCACCCGCTGCGCGAGCGGCTGCGCGCCGCCCACATGCGCGCCCTCTACCTGGCGGGCCGCCAGGGGGAGGCGCTGGCGGAGTACGCGGAGCTGCGTACCGTGCTGGCCGGGGAGCTGGGCCTGGATCCGAGCCCCGAGCTGGCCGCCCTGCACCAGGCGATCCTGACCCGCGACCTTCCCACCAGGCCGCCGCCCGCCGCCCTGCCCGTCCCGGTCGATGAGCTGATCGGCCGGGAGCAGGCCGTCGCCGAGGTGCGGGCCATGCTGGGCACGTCCCGCCTGGTGACGCTCACCGGGCCCGGCGGGGTCGGCAAGACCCGGCTGGCCCTCGCCGCCGCCGAAGAGGGCGGGGCCCACCTGGTGGAGCTGAGCAGCCTCGAACCCGGCCGCCCGGACATCGCCGACGCGGTGATGGCGGCGCTCGGCGTACGCGAGACGATCCCCGGCCAGGGACCGGCCGCGCCCGCCGACCGGCTGGTGGCCGCGCTGCGCGGCCGGCCGCCCCTGCTGCTGGTGCTCGACAACTGCGAACACGTACTGGAACCGGCCGCCGAGCTGACCGGCCGCCTGCTGCG
The DNA here is from genome assembly GCF_003315795.1 of Spongiactinospora rosea. Lineage (GTDB taxonomy): Bacteria > Actinomycetota > Actinomycetes > Streptosporangiales > Streptosporangiaceae > Spongiactinospora > Spongiactinospora rosea. Next base: position 103,954 of record NZ_QMEY01000011.1, on the reverse strand, counting down.
CGGCGTACCGGGCCTGCGGGTGCTGGCCACCGGCAGGGAACCGCTCGGGATCGCGGGCGAGACCCTGTACGCCGTGCCGCCGCTCGCCCTGCCCGGCGAACCCGGCGACCGCGACCCGGCGCGGTCCGCCGCCGTGCGCCTCTTCACCGCCCGCGCCGCCGCCGCCTCGCCCGGCTTCGCCCTGAACGAGGGCAACGCCGAGGCCGTCGCCGCGATCTGCCGCCGCCTGGACGGACTGCCGCTGGCCCTGGAACTGGCCGCCACCAGGGTCCGCGCGATGGGCGCGACCGAGCTGGCCGGACGCCTCGGCGACCGCTTCGGGCTGCTGGACGCCGGCGGCGCCCGCCGCGACGCCCCCGCCCGGCAGCGGACGCTGCGCGCCCTGATCGACTGGAGCTGGGAGCCGCTGACCGCCGCCGAACGCGCGGTGCTGCGCCGCCTGGCCGTCCACACCGGTGGCTGCACCCTGCGGGCCGCCGAGGAGGTCTGCGCGGGCGGCGACGTACGCCCCGCGCAGGTCGCCGGGCTGCTCGCCCGCCTGGTGGACCGCTCGCTCGTGGTGGCCGCGCCCGCGGGCGGCCGGGTCCGCTACCGGATGCTGGAGTCGATCGCCGCCTACGGCCTGGAACGCCTGCGAGAGGCGGGCGAGGAACCCGCCACCCGGCTGCGGCACGCCCGCCACCACGCCGCCCTGGCCGAGTCGGCCGCGCCCGCCCTGCGCGGTCCCGATCAGCGCGAGTGGCTGCACCGCCTGGACGAGGAGGCCCCCAACCTGCGCGCCGCGCTCGACCACGCCGTCCGCCGCGGCGCGGGCGATCTCGCGGTTCGCCTGGTCAACGGGCTGGCCTGGTACTGGCTCCTGCGCGGACGCCCGCGCGAGGCCCACCGCGGGCTGACCGCCGCGCTGGCCGTGCCCGGGGCCGACCCGGCCGGACGGCGGGCGACCGAGGTCTGGCGGGCGGGGATGGCGATCCTGGCCGGGGACGCCGACCGGCCGGCGGGGGCGGACGAGGCCGCCCTGGCCCTCGCGGAGCGGGACGGCGACCCTGCGGCCCTGGCGCAGGCGCGCTGGTTCCTCGGGTTCGCCCGCTTCGGGTCGGGCGATCCGGCGGTGAGCGTGACCAGGCTGACCGGCGCGCTCGCCGGGTTCCGCGCGCTGGGCGACCGGTGGGGCACGGCGGCGGCGCTCGTCGTACGGGCCAGGCAGGTGATCGCCGGCGGCGACCTGGCGACGGGCCGCGAGCTGAGCGAGGAGAGCCGCGCGCTGTTCGCCCGGCTGGGCGACGGCTGGGGACTGCATCAGGCCAACCGTGTGCTGGGGCTGCTGGCCGAGATCGAGGGCGACTATCCCCGCGCCGAGGCCCTCCACCGGGACGGACTGCGCGTCGCCGAAGAACTGGGCCTGCCCGCCGACGCCGGTGAACTGCTGGCGCGGATCGGCCGGATCGCCATGCTGACCGGCGACCACGACCGGGCGCGCGACCTGCACGAACGGGCACTGCGCCGGGCCGCTGAACAATCCCACGAGCCGGGGCGGCAGTTCGCGGAGGTCGGGCTGGGCATGATCGCCCGCCGCCGCGGCGACCTGGACGAGGCCGAACGGCGGCTGCTCCCCTGGCTGGCCTGGTGCCGGGAGCTGGAAGGCGAGCCGGGGGCCGCGCTGATCCTGGCCGAACTGGGCTTCGCCGCCGAACAGCGCGGCGACGCCCGGCGCGCGCTGGCCCTGCACACCGAAGGACTCCACTCGGCGCGGGCCACCGCCGACCCCCGCGCGGTCGCCCTCGCCCTGGAGGGCCTGGCCGGGGCGTACTCCCTGGCGGGCGCGCACCGGCGGGCCGCCCGCCTGCTCGCCGAGGCCGCGTCGGCCCGTGCGGCGGCCGGCGCCCCACTGCCGCCCGGCGAGCGCGGCGACGTGGACCGCATCACCGCCCGGCTGGATGCCGGGCTCGCCGCTGAGCGTCCGGGCGAAGTGTCCTAGCCTGCGTAGACTGCCGGTGGAACAGGGGAAGGTGGTCGTGGCGCGCAAAAGGAGCAACCCGCTGGCGCTGGCGGTGCTGGCGACCCTGCTCGAACACCCGATGCACCCCTACGAGCTGGCCACCACCCTGCGCTCGCGGCGCAAGGAGGACAGCATCCGGCTCAACTACGGCTCGCTCTACTCCGTGGTGCAGAGCATGGAACGCGCGGGCCTGATCGAGGCCCAGGAGACCACCCGCGCGGGCCGCCGTCCCGAGCGCACCGTCTACGCCATCACCGACGCGGGGCGGCTTGAGGTCGTCGACTGGCTGAGCATGCTGCTGTCCACGCCGACCAAGGAGTACACCAACTTCGAGGCGGGCCTGTCCCTGATGCCGGTGATGTCCCCGGATGACGCCGCCGCGCTGCTCGAAGAACGCGTCGTCCGCCTGACCGAACTCCTGCGCACCCTCGACACCTTCGAGGAGATGGCGGCGGGGCGGATCGGCCGCATCCACATGATCGAGGCGGAGTACAAGGCGGTCCTGTACCGGGCGGAACGCGACTGGCTCACCACCCTCATCGCCGAGATCCGCAAGGGCACCCTCGACGGCCTCAGCGACTGGCGCGGCTACCACACCGACCTCTCCGAAGACCCCGCCCCCGGCTCCTGACCCCTGGGCGGTCCCCGGTGGAGGGCGGTAAACCCGTGTGCCGTCCATGTGGGCGTGGATTAGGCTGCTTGCCATGCTCCCCCCGTTCCCCGTGCTCGCGCCCCTGGTGACCGCGGAGCGGGAGATCGCGTTGCGTGGCGGGGAGACCACCGAAGGCGTCGTACGGGCCGGGGGCACCGTGCGCAGGCCGGTGGGCCGGGCGACTCCCGCCGTCCACGCGTTGCTGCGCCACCTCGCGGCGGCCGGGTTCGAGGGCGCGCCCCGGGTCGCCGGCTTCGACGAGCGGGGCCGGGAGATCCTCACGTACATCGAGGGGGAGGCCCCGGCCAGGCCGCTGCCGCCGTACGCCGTGACCGCCGGCTCGCTCGCCGCGCTGGCCCGGCTGCTGCGCCGCTTCCACGACGCGTCGGCGACGTTCCCGCTGACCCGGCACTCGGAGTGGGAGCCGGGCTCCAACGACGACCGGCCGCCCGAGGTGATCGGGCACTGCGACGTCAGCCCGGGCAACGTGGTCTTCCGTGACGGCCTGCCGTACGCACTGATCGACTTCGACCTGGCCAGGCCCACCACGCGGCTGTTCGACGTGGTGACCACCCTGCGGCACTGGGCGCCGATCGCCGATCCGCTCGACCGCGACCCGTCGCAGCGCGAGCTGTGCGAGGCCGAGGTGGGCGCGCGGCTGCGGCTGTTCTGCGACGAGTACGGCCTGCCGCCCCGCGACCGCCGCCGGCTGCTCGACCTGGCGCGGCTCCGCTTCGGCCGCTCCTACGCCGCGACCCGGCGGCGCGCCGAGACGGCGGGCGGCGGCTGGGCCCGCCGCTGGGCCGGCGGCGCGGGCGAACGCATCCGCCGGGCGCGGGCCTGGCTGGACACCCACGAAGACGAACTCCATGCCTCCCTCATCTGACCTCTCCCTCCCGCTTTCTACTGATGGGGGCTTTGTGTCCGCTGGTCTCAGAACGTCGATGGGGCGGGGGACCGCCCTGGGGATGGCGCTCGGGGTGGTGCTGGACGCCGCCGTGGGGGATCCGCGGCGGGGGCATCCGGTGGCGCTGTTCGGGCGGGCGGCGGGCGCGTTGGAGCGCAAGCTGTACGGCGACGCCCGCGGCCGGGGTGTCGCGCATGTGTTGATCTGCGTGGGTTCGGCCGCCGCGCTCGGGGTGGCCGCCGAGTGGGCGACCAGGCGGCGGCCCGTGGCCAGGGCGGTGGTGACCGCCGCGGCGACCTGGGCCGTGCTCGGCGGTACGACGCTGGGCAGGGAGGGCCGCACGCTGGCGGGCGCGCTGGAGAGCGGCGACCTGGCGGCGGCCAGGCGGCGGCTGCCGCACCTGGTCGGGCGCGACCCGAGCGGGCTGTCGGCCGCCGAGATGGCGAGGGCGGTCGTCGAGTCCGTCGCGGAGAACACCTCCGACGCCGCGGTGGCCCCACTGCTGTGGGGCGCGGTGGCGGGCGTGCCCGGACTGCTCGCGTACCGCGCGGTCAACACCCTCGACGCCATGATCGGGCACCGCTCGCCGCGGTACGCCCGGTTCGGCTGGGCCGCCGCCCGCCTGGACGACGCCGCCAACCTCGCCCCCGCCCGGCTCACCGGCCTGCTCGCCGCCGCCTGCGCCCCGGTGGCCGGTGGCTCGCCCGCCCGCGCGGCGGCGGTGCTGTGGCGCGACGGCCACCGCCATCCGAGCCCCAACGCCGGACGCTGCGAGGCGTCCTTCGCGGGCGCGCTCGGCCTCACCCTCGGCGGGCGCAACGTCTACGCCGGCCGGGTCGAGCACCGCCCGGAGATGGGCGACGGACGCAAGCCGTCGCCACCCGACATCCACCGCGCCGTACGCCTCGCCCGCGCCGTCTCCGTGTCCGCCGCCGCCCTCGCCGTCGCCACCCGGGCCCTCATCGCGGGGCGGGCCGGGTGAAGGGGGCGCTGCTGGTGGCGGGGACCACCTCCGACGCCGGGAAGAGCGTGGTCACCGCGGGGATCTGCCGGTGGCTGGCCAGGCAGGGCGTGGACGTGGCGCCCTACAAGGCGCAGAACATGTCGCTCAACTCGTTCGTCACCCCGCAGGGGGCGGAGATCGGACGGGCGCAGGCCGTGCAGGCGGCGGCGTGCGGACTGGAGCCGCATGCCGACATGAATCCGATCCTTCTCAAACCGGGCAGCGATCGGCGCAGTCAGGTGGTCGTCCTGGGCAGTCCGCTCACCGACGTGGACGCGATGGAGTACGGCGCGCTCAAGGACAGACTGCGGCAGGTGGCGCTGGAATCGCTCGACCGGCTGCGGGCCGCCCACGACGTGGTGATCTGTGAGGGCGCGGGCAGTCCCGCCGAGATCAACCTGCGCCGGGGCGACATCGCGAACATGGGCCTGGCCCGCGCCGCCGGGCTGCCCGTCGTCGTGGTCGGCGACATCGACAGGGGCGGGGTGTTCGCCGCGCTCTACGGCACGGTGGCGCTGCTCGAACCGGCCGACCAGGAGATGATCGCCGGATTCGTGGTCAACAAGTTCCGCGGCGCCCCCGAACTCCTCGCGCCCGGCCTCGACACACTGCGCGAGCTGACCGGCCGGCCCGTCTACGGGGTGCTGCCCTGGCTGGACGGCCTGTGGCTGGACGTGGAGGACTCCCTGGCCCTCGAATCGCGCGACCGCGCCGCCGCCGGGGGTCCCCCCTATGGCAGGCAGTCTTTGCGCGTGGCCGTCGTGCGCCTGCCGCGCATCTCCAACTTCACCGACCTGGACGCGCTGGCCTGCGAGCCCGGCGTGGTCGTACGGTTCGTCACCGGCCCCGGCGAGATCGCCGACGCCGACCTCGTGGTCATCCCCGGCTCCCGCGCCACGGTGCCGGACCTGCGCTGGATGCGCGAGCGCGGCATCGACCGGGCCATCGCCGAGACGGCCGCCGCGGGCGGCCCGGTGCTGGGCGTCTGCGGCGGCTACCAGATGCTCGCCAGGACCATCACCGACCTGGTCGAGTCGGGCGAGGGCACGGTACCGGGGCTCGGGCTGCTGCCGGCGACCGTGGAGTTCGCCGCGGCCAAGACCCTCGGCACCCCGGTCGGCGAGGCGTACGGCCACCGCGTGGCGGCGTACGAGATCCACCACGGCACGGTGACCCCCGACGACGGCGCGGAGCCGTTCCTGGACGGCTGCCGGGCGGGCGGCGTGTTCGGCACCACCTGGCACGGCGCGCTGGAGAACGACGACTTCCGCCGGGCGTTCCTGACCGAGGCCGCCTCGCTCGCCGGGCGCGACTTCACCCCGGCCCCCGGCGTGTCGTTCGCCGCGCTGCGCGAACGCCGCCTGGACGCGCTCGGCGACCTGGTCGAGCACCACCTCGACACCGCCGCGCTGACCCGCCTGCTGGAATGCGGCCCGCCGTCCGGACTTCCCATGCTGCCGCCCGGGGGGACAATGGGGCCATGAGGTTCGTCCTGCTGCTGTTCATGATCGCCGTGGTGGTGGCGGTCGTCCTCGGCGTCATGCTCGTCGCACGGACCCGCTCCGCCACCCCGATCTCCCCGCCCGCCAACGACCCCCGCGAGATCCTCAAGCGGCGCTACGCGGCCGGGGAGATCGACGAAGACGAATACCTACGCCGAATGTCAGGTTTGTCGCAGGATTGGTAGCCCTCGTTCCACAGGCTCGAACCGAGCGGGCTCAGAGGCCGGGGATGAGGAGGAGCTTGCCCGTCGTACGGCGGGCCTCAAGGGCCTCGTGGGCCTGGCGGGCCTCGCCCAGGGGGTAGCGCCGGGACACGTCGATGCGCAGGTCGCCGGAGGCGACCCAGCCGAAGACGTCGCCGGCCCGCCACAGCAGCTCTTCGCGGGTGGCGATGTAGTGCTCCAGCAGCGGCCGGGTGAGGAACAGCGAGCCGCCATGGTAGAGGCGCATCGGATCGACCGGCGGCACCGCGCCGCTGGCCGCGCCGTACAGGGCCATCATGCCGCGCGGGCGCAGGCAGGCCAGGCTGCCGTCGAAGGTGGCGGCGCCGACGCCGTCGTACACGACGTGGACCCCTGAGCCGGTCAGGTCGCGCACCGCGTCGGCGAAGCCCTCGTACCGCAGCACGGTGTCCGCGCCCGCCTCGCGGGCCAGCCGGGCCTTCTCGTCGGTGGAGACCGTGCCGATCACCCGGGCCCCGCGCAGCTTGGCCATCTGGACCAGCAGCAGGCCCATCCCGCCCGCCGCGGCGTGGACCAGTACGTCATCGCCCGGCTTGACCTTGTGGACCGAGTGGGTGAGGTAGTGCGCGGTCATCCCCTGCAACGGGATGGCGGCGGCCAGGTCGAGCGCCATCCCGTCGGGGACCGGCAGCGCCCGGGTGGCGGGCAGCGCGACCAGTTCGGCGTAGCTGCCGGGCACGCCCGTCCAGGCCACCCGGTCGCCGGGGGCGAACTCCGCGACGTCCTCGCCGGCGGCCAGCACGATCCCGGCCCCCTCCCGGCCCAGGACCGTCGGCAGCGACAGCGGGTAGCGGCCCCTCCGGTGGTAGGTGTCGATGAAGTTGACACCGCAGGCGGCCACCTGGACCAGCAACTCGCCGGGCGCGGGCGCCGGGTCGGGGTGGTCGGTGTAGTCCAGCACCTCTGGTCCGCCGGTGGCGGAGATCACGATGGCTCGCATCATCCTGCTCCTTGATCTCCAATGAGGTGACAAGCAGGCCGACGTCCGACTTGCGTTCGGCGGCTTGAGAACATATGTTCGAGATAGCACCCGCCTTCCCCCGGGTGGCTCACGAGGAAGCAGCCGGAGCCACAAGGGAGAGCAAGCGCCTTGAGCAGACTCTACGGAGACCCTATCGAGGTCTGGACCCGAGACGGCGCACCGAGCCAGTTCGTCTGGCGGGATCGGCTCTACGTCGTCCACGGCGTGCTCGACCACTGGGTCGTGGCCCGCGAGTGGTGGAAGACCTCCGAGACCGACCCGGGCGAGCGCAGGTTCTGGCGCGTCGAGGCCCGCGCGGGCGACCAGGGCGGCACCTACGAGCTGCGCTACGACACCGCGGGCGACGGCTGGCTGATGATCAGGGCGTGGGACTGATGTTCGCCCACCTGCACCTGGCCTCGGCCTACTCGCTGCGCTACGGCACCGCCTTCCCGCAGGCGCTCGCCCGCCGGGCCGCCGAGCTGGGCATGGACATCCTCGCGCTGACCGACCGCGACGGCCTGTACGGCGCGATCAAGCACGCCCAGGCGTGCCTGACCGCGGGCGTGTCACCGGTCGTCGGCGCCGACCTCGCCCTTTCCGCAGAGGGGGACGACAAGGGCGAACGGCGGATCACCGTACTGGCCCGCTCGGGCGGCTGGGCCGCGCTGTGCCGCCTGGTCACCGCCGCCCACTACTCCGGCGAGCGCGGCGAGCCCCGGGTGACCCGCGAGATGGTCGCCGCGCACGCCGAGGGCCTGGTGGTCATGCTCGGCCCCGCCTCCGACGTGGGCCACGCCGCCGCCGCCCGCCGCGACGACCTCGCCGCCGCCCTGCTGACCCGCTGGCGCGCCGCCGTGCCCGACCTGGTGGTCGAGCTGGTCGACCAGTACGGCTACCGGGAGGCCAACACCGCCGCCCGGATGCTCGGCCTGGCCGCCGCGGCCGGGGTGCCCGCCGTGCTCACCAACGCCGTGCGCCACCTCGCGCCGGCCGACTACCAGGTCGGCGACGTACTCGACGCCGCGCGCAAACTGGTCCCGCTGCACCCCCGCCACCTCCCGCACTCCGCCTCGCACGCCTACCTTAAGAGCCCGCAGGAGATGGCCCACGTCGCGGCGCGGATCTGCGGCGGCGACGAGGAGCAGGCCGCCCGCCTGCTCGCGACGACCCGCCGGGTCGCCGAGCGATGCGTACTCGACCCACTGGACCTGCTGGTCCTGGAGAACGACGAGCCCGAACTGCACCTGCCCGAGATCGGCAGGAACCCGGTGCCGCTGCTGCGCGACCGCTGCGCCGACGGCCTCTACCGGCGAGGGCTGGACCGTTCCACGGACGCCAGGGAGCGTCTCGCCGCCGAACTGGACATCATCGAGCGCAAGCGGCTGTCCGGCTACTTCATCGCGGTCGCCGGGATCACCGACATGATCCGCGGCATGGGCGTCCGCTGCGCGATCCGCGGCTCGGGCGCGGGCAGCCTGGTCAACTACCTGATCGGCATCGGCGAGGTCAACCCGCTGGACCACAACCTGCTGATGGAGCGCTTCCTGTCCGAAAACCGGGTCGGGCTGCCCGACATCGACGTGGACGTGGAGTCCGCCCGCCGCCTGGACTGCTACCGCGCCATCTACGAGCGCTACGGCGAGGCCCGGGTGGCCTGCGTGTCGATGATGGAGACCTACCGCGCCCGCAGCGCGATCCGCGATGTGGGCGGGGCCATGGGGCTGCCCCCGCACGAGATCGACGTGATCGCCAAGGCGTTCCCGCACGTACGCGCCAAGCAGATCCGCGCCGCCCTGTCCGACCTGCCGGAGCTGCGCGAGAGCGGGCTGAACGACCAGGCGCTGGCAACCGTGTTCCGGCTCGCCGAGAAGCTGGACGGCCTGCCCAGGCACATCGCCCTGCACCCCTGCGGCGTGCTGGTCGGCAACGCCGGGCTGCGCGACCGCACCCCGGTCGAGCGCAGCCTGCTCTCGTTTCCGATGTCGCAGTTCGACAAGGACGACGTCGAGGAGGCCGGCATGCTCAAGCTCGACGTGCTCGGCGTGCGCATGCAGTCGTCCATGGCCTACACGCTCACGGAGATCGAGCGGGTGGACGGCGTTTCGGTACGGCTGGACGAGGTGTCCCACGATGACACCGAGACCTACGACCTGATCGCCACGGGCCGCACCATCGGCTGCTTCCAGATCGAGTCGCCCGGCCAGCGCGAGCTGGTGGCCAAGATGATCCCCCGGACCATGCACGACCTGATCGTCGACATCTCGCTGTTCCGCCCGGGGCCGGTCAACTCCGACATGGTCACCCCCTACCTGGAGAGCAGGCACGGCTGGCGGCCGGTCCGCTACCCGCACCCCGACCTGCGGGAGGTGCTGGCCGAGACCAACGGCGTGGTCATCTTCCACGAGCAGATCCTTCAGGTCGTGCACGCGATGACCGGCTGCGGCCTGTCCATGGCGGAGAAGATCCGCCGCACCCTCGACACCCCCGAGGGCAGGTCCAGGGTCCGGGTGTGGTGGGAGCTGAACGTGCGGCCGGAGTACGACAGGGAGACCGTCGAGCGGTCCTGGCAGGTGCTCGACGCGTTCGGCGCGTTCGGGTTCTGCAAGGCCCACGCCGCGGCCTTCGCGCTGCCCACCTACCAGTCGGCCTGGCTCAAGCGGCACCACACGGCGGCCTTCTTCGCCGGGGTGCTCACCCACGAGCCGGGGATGTACCCGCAGCGGGTCATCCTGGACGAGGCCCGCCAGTGCGGCGTGTCGGTGCTGCCGCTGGACGTCAACCGCTCGGGGCGGCAGTGGCTGGTCGAGCGGGTCGGCCCGCGCGCCGACACCACCGCCGACCCTCAGGGGCCGGCGAAGATCCGCGTCCACCCGGCCGGGCTGGAGCCCGCGGGGCGCAGGGCCCCGGCGCCCGCGTGGGTCGGCGAGATGGGGCGGGGGTACGGCCTGCGGGTGCCCTTCTCCGCCGTCAAGGGGGTCAGCGAGGCCGAGGTGGACCGCATCGTCGCGGGCCAGCCGTACACCTCGCTGGCCGACTTCTGGGACCGGGCCCGGCCCTCACGGCCGATCGCCGAGCGGATCGTCCAGGTCGGCGGCCTGGACGCGGTGCACCGCCTGCGCCCGGGCGGCCCCCGGTGGCGTCCCGGCGAGCTGACCAGGCGCGACCTGATCGCCCAGGTCGGCGTGCTGGAAAGGTCCCCCGCCGGGGTGACGGCGGGGGAGGGGGCGGCGCAGCTCCCGCTCGGGTTCACCGAGCACATCGTGCCGGGGGAGCTGCCGGAGATGACCGAGAGCGAGATGGTCGAGGCCGAGCTGAGCATCCTGGGCATGGACGTCAGCCGCCATGTGATCAGCTTCCACGACGACCTGCTCGACGCGATCGGCGTGGTCAGGTCGGCCGAGCTGCTGTCCCTGCGCAACGGCGCGGAGGTGCTGGTCGCCGGGGTCAAGGTGGCCACCCAGACCCCGGCGGTGCGGTCCGGCCAGCGGGTGATCTTCACGACTCTGGACGACTCGACCGGCCCGGTGGACCTGACCTTCTTCGAGTCGGTGCAGGGACACTGCGCGGCCACGGCCTTCGGGTCGTGGCTGCTGGTGGCCCGCGGGGTGGTCAGGCGGACCGGCCCGCGGGCGGTGTCGCTGCGCGCGCTGGACTGCTGGAACCTGCTGGACGTGGACCGGGTGTGGCGCGAGGAGGGCGCCGCGGGGGCGCGGGCGCTGCTCGGCGCGGCCCCCGTGTCGGCGGGCGGGGTCGGCGGACGGCGGATCGAGTACGCCAACGGCTTCCGGCTCTCGCCGTACGCCGACATCGGGCCCGCCCCCGGCGTGCAGGACCCACCGCGCCGGCTCTGGCACGCCAGCGGCGGAAGCTCCGGCCCCGCGCCGACCCGGCGCAGTGCCTAACCGCCGCTCTGGTCGCCCGCGGACTGCCGTTGCAGGACCGGGCCGCCCAGTGGGGGCAGGCTGACCACGCGGGCGTCGGGGCCGGTCTCGGCGTACGGGGCGAAGCGGCCGGTGCGCGGCTTGGCGGGCCGGGTGCGGGCGATCTGCCGGATCGTGGCCGTGCACAGCAGCGCGGCCAGGGAGAAGGCGGCGAGCTGGACGAGGCCGGCACCGGTCACGCCGCCCCGCGCGGCGAACCCGGCCACCACGCTCGCCAGCGCGCCCAGCCAGGCCAGCCACCAGGCCGCGAGCAGGGCCAGCCAGCGCCGCCGCCGGGCCGCGGGCAGCCGCCCACGGGTCTCCCGCCACACGCGGTCCACCAGCAGCGGCGGGACGATCAGGTTGAGCCCGGGCACCAGCCAGCCGGCGAGCACCCGGCCCGCCCCGCGGGCGCCGGGAACGCTCGCCTGCCGCGCCCTGACCAGCCAGGTCAGGTAGGCGCAGGCGGCGATGACCGCGGTCGCGGCCACCGTGAGCAGGAGCACCGCGAACAGGGTGACGTCGCCGACCAGGGCCTGCCTGCCTGAAGGGTCGGCGCCCAGCAGTGCCAGCCTCCTGGCCAGCCGTTCGCCGCGGGTCGCCTCGAAGATCACCAGCCCGGCGAGGGCGGCGAGGTGGGCCAGGAAGGCCGCGTGGACGGCCAAGGCCGCTCGGTGCGGTGGTGGCGGGGCAAGGCGCATGAGATCTCTCCCCCCGGCATGCGCGCTGAAGGACCTTGTCCTTCTTCTATCCCGTACGCCACTCCGCTAATCAGGGCTGATCAAGGCCCTTCTCGCCGCACGGCGCTCACCCCACGACGCCGGACTCCCACGCCCAGGCCGCGATCTCCACCCGGTTGCGCACCCCGAGCTTGCTCTGGATGCTGCCCAGGTGGGTCTTGACGGTGGACAGCGAGACGAACAGCTCCGCGGCCACCTCCTGGTTGGTGCGGCCCCTGGCCACCAGGCGGACCACGTCCAGCTCGCGTTCGGTCAGCGGCTCGCGGGCCGCGCGGGCGGTGGTGGGACGCGGGCGGGCCAGGTGTTCGAGCAGCCGTACGGTGATCGACGGCGACACCAGCGCGTCGCCCACGGCCGCCGCCCGGATGGCCTCCACCAGCAGCGTCGGCCCGCTGTCCTTGAGCAGGAATCCGCACGCGCCCGAGCGCAGCGCGCCGTACACGTATTCGTCCAGGTCGAAGGTGGTGACGATGACCACGCGCAGCGGGTCGTCCACTCCGGGGCCCGCCAGGATCCTGGTCACCTCCAGGCCGTCCAGCCGGGGCATCCGGATGTCGAGCAGGCACACGTCGGGGCGCAGCCGCCTGGCCTGCTCCACCGCGTCGGCGCCGTCCGCCACCGCCGCGACCACTTCGAGGTCGGGCTGGGCGTCGAGGATCATCTGAAATCCGGTCCGCACCAGCGCCTGATCGTCGGCTATCAGCACCCGAGTAGTCACCCGACCGATTGTGCTGGACCCGTGGGCCGAACGCACATCGCCCGCCCCCGCCACGGCATGGGAACGGCAGGGGAGAGGGCAGGGGAAAGCGCCGGGCGTGTGTCGAAAAGACCCGAGCCGGGAAACCTATCCCATGTGAAGAAGCTCGTCGGCTGGCTGACCTGTGCCGCGATGCTGTTGCTCGCCGGAGCGGGGCCGATACGCGGTGTGCCCGCCGACGCGGGCGCCACGCCGCGTCCCAACATCATCCTGGTCGTCGCCGACGACCTGGAGACGAGCGACCTGCGCTCGTTTCCCAACATCTGGTCCCAGCTCGTCCGCCAGGGCACCTCCTTCGAGCGGTACTTCGTGACCGACTCCTGGTGCTGCCCGTCGCGGGCGTCGATCCTGCGCTCCCAGTATGTGCACAGTCACGGCGTGTTCACCAACACCGCGCCGGAGGGCGGGTTCGCCCGGTTCCACAGGTCCGGGCTGGAGAGCTCCACGATCGGCACCTGGCTGAAGAGCGCCGGATACCGCACCGCGCTGATGGGCAAGTACCTCAACCACTATCCGGGCAGGGCCGCGCCGCCCACGTACGTGCCGCCCGGCTGGGACGAATGGTACGTACCGGTCAGGCGGCTCTACGAGGAGTTCGGCTACACGCTCAACGAGAACGGCACCCTGCGCGCCTACGGCGACGAGGCGTCCGACTACCTCGCCGACGTGCTCGCCGCCAAGGCGTCCGCGTTCGTGTCCCAGCCGCAGAAGGAGCCGTTCTTCCTGTACCTGGCCCCGGTCGCGCCGCACCTGCCGGCCAACTCGGCCCCGAGGCACGCCGGGGCCTTCGCCGACGCGCGTGCGCCCCGCACGCCCAACTTCAACCAGGAAGACGTCTCGGCCGAGCCCGAATGGCTGAGTTCGGCCCCCCGGCTGGACGACGACGAGATCGACGAGGTGGACGAGCGCCACCGCAGGCGGCTGCGCGCGATGCTCGGCCTGGACGACATGGTGGGCTCCCTGGTGCGGGCGCTCGGCCAGTCCGGGCGGCTGGGCCGCACCTACCTGTTCTTCACCTCCGACAACGGCTTCCACCTGGGCACGCACCGGCTGCCGCTGGGCAAGACCACGCCGTTCGAGGAGAGCATCAGGGTGCCGCTGGTGGCCAGGGGGCCCGGCGTGGCGGCCGGGCGCACGGTCACCGCCATGACCGCCACGGTGGACCTCGGGCCGACGTTCACCGAGCTGGCGGGCACACGGGTGCCCGGCTTCGCCGAAGGGCGTTCGCTGGTGCCGCTCCTGACCGGGCAGACGCCCGCGGCGTGGCGCAAGAACGTGCTGGTGGAGTTCTACCGGCCGCCCGACTGGTCGCCGACGCCGGGGGAGGCGCCACCCTATCGGGCGCTGCGCACGGCCAGGCACACCTACGTCGAGTACGCGGGCGGCGAGCGGCAGCTCTACGACCTGAGCGCCGACCCCCACCAGCTCGACAACATCGTCACCCGCACGCCCGCCGAGGTGGTCGATTCCCTGGCGCGTGCCCTGCACGAGATGGCGGCCTGCTCGGGCGCGAACTGCCGGGTCGCCGACACCCGCCCGACGGTCGTCCCGCCGCCCCCGTAGGGTGGTGCGGGTGCGGGTCGCGTTGTTCATCACATGCGTCAATGACACGTTGTTCCCGCGGACGGGCCAGGCGGTGGTGTCACTGCTGCGCCGCCTGGGGTGCGAGGTGGAGTTCCCCGCCGGGCAGACCTGCTGCGGTCAGATGCACCTGAACACGGGCTACAAGGCCGAGGGCACGCGCCTGGCCGGGCGGTTCGTCAGCGTGTTCGCGGGGTACGACGCGGTGGTGGTGCCCTCGGGTTCGTGCGCGGCGATGATTCGCGAGCAGTATCCGCGGCTGGCCCCGCCGGGCGCGCCCGCCCGCGCGGTGGCGGCGACCGTGCCCAGGGTGCACGACCTGTCGGAGTTCCTGGTCGACGTGCTCGGCGTCACCGACGTCGGCGCGTACTTCCCGCACCGGGTGACCTACCATCCGACCTGCCATTCGCTGCGCGGCCTGCGCCTTGGCGACCGTCCCGCCCGGCTGCTGCGCCAGGTCCGCGGCCTGGACCTGGTCCCGCTCCCCGATGCCGATCAGTGCTGCGGGTTCGGCGGCACGTTCGCGGTCAAGAACCCCGCGGTGTCCGCCGCGATGTGCGCCGACAAGGTCCGCGCGGTGCTCGACACCGGCGCCGAGGTCGTCTGCGCCGCCGACAACTCCTGCCTGATGCACATCGGCGGCACCCTCACCCGCCAGCGCGCCGGAGTCCGCACCATGCACCTCGCCGAGATCCTGGCCTGCACCGAGGCCCCGTCGTGAGCTTCGCGGCGAACGCGGCACGGGCCGTACGGGACTCACAGTTGCGGTACAACCTGCGCAAGGCCACCGGCACGATCCGCGGCAAGCGGGCCCAGGTGGTGGCCGAGCTGCCGGACTGGGCGGAGCTGCGGGCCGCCGCCAAGGCGATCAAGGACCGCACCCTGCGCGAGCTGGACACTCACCTGCTCAAGCTGGAGGAGGCCGTCACGCGGGCCGGTGGCCGGGTGCACTGGGCGGAGGACGCCGAGGAGGCCGGGCGGATCGTGACCGGCCTGGTCAAGGCCACCGGCGAGACCGACGTGGTGAAGGTCAAGTCGATGGCCACCCAGGAGATCGGGCTCAACGAGACGCTGGCCGCGCACGGCATCACCGCGCACGAGACCGACCTCGCCGAGCTGATCGTGCAACTCGGCGACGACCTGCCCTCGCACATCCTGGTCCCGGCGATCCACCGCAACCGCGCGGAGATCCGGGAGATCTTCCTGGCCGAGATGGGCCGCAGGGGCCGTCCCGCGCCCGCCGACCTCACCGACGACCCGCGCGCCTTGGCCGAGGCCGCCCGGCTGCACCTGCGCGACCGCTTCCTGAGCGCCAAGGTCGCGATCTCCGGGGCCAACTTCATGGTCGCCGAGACCGGCACGCTGGTGGTGCTGGAGTCGGAGGGCAACGGCCGGATGTGCCTCACCCTGCCGGAGACGCTGATCAGCGTGGTGGGCATCGAGAAGCTGGTGCCGTCCTGGCGGGACCTTTCGGTCTTCCTGCAACTGCTGCCGCGCAGTTCCACCGGCGAGCGGATGAACCCCTACACCTCCACCTGGACGGGCGCGGTGGAAGGCCAGGAGTTCCATCTGGTGCTGCTGGACAACGGGCGCACGCGGGTCCTCGCCGACGAGGTGGGCCGCCAGGCGCTGCGCTGCATCCGCTGCTCGGCCTGCCTCAACGTGTGCCCCGTCTACGAGCGGACCGGCGGCCACGCCTACGGCTCGGTCTACCCGGGGCCGATCGGCGCGATCCTGACCCCGCAGCTTCGCGGCATGGGCTCCGAGCTGGACCGTTCGCTGCCGTACGCCTCCAGCCTGTGCGGCGCCTGCTACGACGTGTGCCCGGTGGCCATCGACATCCCCGAGGTGCTGGTCCACCTGCGAGGCAAGGCCCCGCACCCGATCGCCGAGCGGGCGGGCATGCGCGCGGCGGGCTGGATCCTCGACCGTCCGGTACGGCTGGCCCGCGCCCAGCGGCTGGCCGCCCGGTTCCGCGGGCTCGCCCCCAGGCGGCTGCCCGGCCCGCTGGCGGGCTGGACCGACACCCGCGACATCCCCGACATCCCGCCGGAGTCCTTCCGGGACTGGTGGGCCAGGACGAACGGAGGCCGCCGATGAGCGGGTCCAGGGAGCGCATCCTCGCCCGCGTCCGCGCCGCCGTACGGGACGCGCCCGAGGTGGAGATCCCGCGCCACTACCGCACCGCCGGGAGCGCCGAGGGCGCGGCCGAGCGGTTCGCCGACCGGGTGGGCGACTACCAGGCGGCGGTCCATGTGGCGCCCGCGGCCGACACGCCCGCGCTCATCGCCGAGGCGCTGGACAGGCGCGGCGTGCGGCGGATCGTGGTGCCCGGCGGCCTGGCCGAAGAGTGGGCCGGGGCCGTGCCGCCCGCCGCCGTGCTGCGCGATGACCCGCCGCTGTCCGCGTCCGCCCTCGACGCCGCCGACGGCGTGATCACCGGATGTGCGGTGGCCGTCGCCGAGACCGGCACGATCGTGCTGGACGCCGGTCCCGGCCAGGGCCGCCGCGCGCTCACGCTGATCCCCGACTACCACCTGTGCCTGGTGCGGGCGGCGCAGATCGTCCCCGGTGTGCCCGAGGCGGTCGCCGCGCTCGACCCGGCGCGCCCGCTGACCTGGATCAGCGGCCCGTCGGCGACCAGCGACATCGAACTCGACCGGGTGGAGGGCGTACACGGCCCGCGCACCCTGGAGGTCGTGATCGTCACTCAGTAACGGAGCAGCGCCGCGACATCCGTGCCGAGCGCGTCGCGCCCGGCGAACCACAGCTCGGCGTCGGTGGTCGCGGCGGCCCGTACCAAGGCCGCGTCGGCGCGTTCGCGCACCGGCTCGGCCACCCCGTACGCCCGCAGGTGGTCGGCCTCCAGGGCGAGCTGCGCGCCCTCCTCGCCGATCCACAACAGGCCGTCGGCCGACTGGTCGTCGGCGACCAGCAGTACCTCCACCCGGCCGTCGCGCAGCGCCGCCACCGTGTCGTCCAGGCCGCGGGACGACGGCCCGACGCCGTATCGGTCCAGCAGTTCGGCCCGCCTGCCCTCGATCAGCGCGTCCACCGCGGCGTCGGCCGCGGCCTCGAACGCCGCTGGGTCCGCGCCCTCGGCCCTGCTGCCGTGCTCGGCCATCACCACGCGTTCGGCCGCCGCGGCGCCCAGGTGCTCGCACACCAGCGCCCGGGACTTCGGCGCGCCGCCGACCACGACCAGCTCCGCGCCGCTCCTGCGGACCTCCTCGTCCACCGCCTCGGCGACCGCCATCGCGTTGCGCTCCCAGGTCTCCTCCACACCCCGCTCGTAGCGCTTCTGCGACCAGCCGCCCTGCCCGGTCTTGGTCATCGGCCAGTCCTGTTCCTCGCCCACCGCCCGGCGGCGGGACGCGCCCCGCCCGGCCACGATGACGTCGGCCCCGGTATGGTCGGCGATCACCCGGACGTGCGGGACGCTCTCACCGCGCTGGGCCAGCAGCGGCATCACGTGCGGCAGGGCCGACCAGCGGGCGATCTCCCGGCGCGGCGGCTCGGGCAGCGCCTCATCCAGCGCCACCTCCCCGTGGGTCGCGAACAGCGCGCGGCCCGGAGCGGCCTCGCCGGGGTCGATCACCCGTTCCTCGATCGCGTCCAGCGACGCGCCGCCGCTCTCCTGGGCGAGGTGGCCGCGCAGTTCCCGCCAGCGCAGCCCCACCTCCTCCGCGCCGCTTGCGTTGGACCGGCCGGCGTCCAGGTAGACCGAGGCGAACGGCCCCGGCTGGTCGTAGAGCGGGCGGATCGCGTCGAGTCTCATCTTCCACCCCCGGGAAGTTCATGTACGGCGGGTCTCGACGCCGAGCCCCAGCGCCTGCGCCACCTCGGACACGTTGGCGTACTGCATCTCGGGCAGCGCCCGGACCGCCTCAAGCACGGCGTCGGGCGCGCCCGCCCCCTCCGCGTGGGCGAGCAGCGCGCCCCGTCCGGCGGGGAAACGCGCGTCGCTCAGCCACTTGGCCAGGTTGCTGCGCCGTTCCACGTCGGCGGGGCTGATCCCCTGCGGGGTGCCCCGCTCGTGGCCCGGCGGCTGGGGCGGCGGGGCCAGGTCCTTCTCGCCGGGGCGTTCGGTGGGCTCGGGCTCCTTCCACTCCTGGGCGTGCGAGGTGCCGCCGCCCCTGACGATGCCCTCGCTCTCCTGCTTCTGGTGCTCGTCCAGGCGCGGGCCGTGTTTCGCGCTGCCCCGTTCCATGGCGTCACCCCCTACGCCGATGTTGTCCGGAACCGGCCCCCTACCCCCGCGCCCGGGGTCAAACCTGGCTAGCCGGCCACCCCCGCCGTGGTGAGGCGGGCCCGCACCGCCGCACGGGACGGGATGGGGCCGACCGCGCCGGGGCCGGTGGTGGTGAGCGCGGCGGCCACGACCGCGTACCGCGCGGCCTCCACCGGGGTCGCCCCCTCCAGCAGCAGCGCGGCGAACGCCCCGTCGAAGGTGTCGCCCGCGCCCGCGGCGTCCACGGGCGTCACGGGGTGCGCGGGCACGTGGGTCGTCCGGCCGTCCGCGCCGACCAGCGCGCCGTCCGCGCCCATCTTGAGCACCACCACGCCGCGGCAGCGGGCCGCGAACGCCCCCAGCACCGCCTCCGGGTCGTGCTCCCCGGTCAACAGCCTGCCCTCCTCCAGGTTGGGCAGCGCGATGTCGGCGAGTTCGGCGCTGCGGGTCACGATGGCCCGCGCCCGTTCCTCCGGCCACAGCGCCGGACGGTGGTTGGGGTCGTAGGACACCAGCGTGCCGTGCGCCCTGGCCACCGTCATGGCGTGGAACGCCGCGTCGCACGCGCTCGCCGAGATGGCCTGGGTGATGCCGCTGACGTGCAGCACCCCCGCGGCGGCCACGGCCTCCTCCGGCACGTCGGCGGGCGACAGGCGGCTGGCGGGGGAGTCCGCCCGGTAGTAGGTGAAGGCGTGCGCGCCGCCGCCGTGCCTGGCCACGAAGTAGATCCCGGTACGCCCGTGCGGCTCGACCACCACGTGGCCGGTGCCCACCCCTTCGGCCCGCCACAGGTCCAGCAGCCTCCGGCCGAACGCGTCGTCGCCGACCCGTGTCACGTACCCCGCCCGCGCCCCGGTGCGCCGGGCGGCGATCACCATGTTGGAGGTGTCGCCGCCGTACCCGGCCGCGAAGGAGTCCGCCTGTTCCAGCGCTCCCTCCGTGGCCGCGTTGAACTCGACGAGCGGTTCCCCGAGGGCCAGCACCCCGCCCGTTTTGCCGGTCATATCCGGTTGTACTTCGCCAGGCCGTCGCGCAGCGAGCCGGTGTCCAGGATGAGGCGGGTCTGCTCGCGCTCGCGCCGTTCGATCTCGGTGGCCGCGTCGAGCACGGCGGTGATCAGCCGGGCGGGCACCCGTACGACGCCGTCCCGGTCGGCCACGATCAGGTCGCCCGGGTGGACGGACACGCCGCCGAGCACCACCGGCTCGTTCAGCGACACGGTGCGGTAGCGGCCGACCGTGGTGGCGGGCACGCTCCAGCGGGAGTAGACCGGGAACTGGGGGTAGTCGCGCTGGATCTCGGTCACGTCGCGCACGCCCGCGTCCAGTACGGCCCCCGCGATCCCCCTGGCCACGGCCCCCGCCGTCATCAGGCCGCCCCAGACCGCGACGTCCGCGCCGCCCGCGTCGATGCACACGACGCTGCCGGGATCGGACTCGTCGATGGCGGCCAGCGCGTGGGTGGGCGGCTCGGACTCCTCGGTCGGCACCTCCCGCACGGTCACCGCGGGGCCGGCCAGCGTGCCCGCGCCCGGCGTCTGCATCCGGATTCCGCCGCTCATGTAGCCGCGGACCCCCTGCAGTTCCACCGCGTCGGCCACCGACGCGGTGGAGACGGCGCGGAACGCCGCCAGGACGTCCTCGGCGATGATGGTCATACCGGCTGTTCTCCTTATGTAGGTGATGGGTCAGGTCTGCTGGGGGGTGGGTGCCGCGTCCGCCGCCGGGCCGGTGGCCGCGCCGCCGAGCGGTGCGATCTTGCCGATGACGAACGCGTAGACGAGGGCGCCGACCAGGGCCACTCCGCCGGCGACGGCCAGCGGGGCCACGTACGACCCGCCGGTCGAGTCCAGCAGGATGCCGACCACGAGCGGGCTGACGAACCCGGCGATGTTGGAGGCGAAGCCCTGGATGCCCGCCAGCGAGGCCACGTTGCCCGGGGCGGGCGCGACGTCGGCGGGCAGCGCCCACAGGCTGGAGGCGGCGAAGCACAGCGCGCACTGGGACAGGGCGAGCAGGGCCAGCGCCGCGGCCGGGCTCTCCACGACCCCGGCGAAGACGATCACCGAGGACACCACGAGCCCGCTGATCAGCGGCACCTTGCGGGCGTAGGAGACGCTGCGGCCCGCGTTGATCAGCCGGGTCTGCAGCGCCCCGCCCAGCCACTGCGCCGGGATGGCGAGCAGCGCCGGGAGCATCCCGAAGATGCCGAGCTTGAGCAGGTCGAACCCGCGGGCGTCGACCAGGTAGGACGGGAACCAGGTGATGAAGAAGTAGAGCACGAAGGACAGGCAGAAGAAGCCGAAGATCATGCCCCAGGTGGTGCGGTAGCGCAGCAGCTTGGCCCAGGCCATGGGGGGCACGTCCGAGCCCGCGTCGGCCCCGCCGCCCTCCTTGATGTAGGCGTGCTCCTCCGCGGAAAGGCGCGGGTGCGTCTCAGGGTCGCGGTAGACCCGCAGCCACAGCGCGCAGAACAGCAGGCCGAGCAGTCCGGCCGCGACGAACGAGCCGCGCCAGCCGACGACCGCGATGACCACGGTGATCACCGGCAGTGCCAGCGCGGTGCCCGCCCTGCCCCCGCTGTCGAAGATCGACGCGGCCATCGCCCGTTCCTTGGAGGGGAACCAGCGGGCGACGATCTTGGTGCTGGACGGGTAGGAGGGCGACTCGGCCGCGCCGAGCAGCAGTCGCAGCAGGAGCAGCACCAAAAAGCCGCTCGCCGCGCCGATCAGCATGGTCACGACCGACCATCCGGCCACCGCGATCACCATCATCCGGCGCGGCCCGATGCGGTCCACCAGCCATCCGGACGGCAGCAGGGTCAAGGCGTAGGTCCAGAAGAACGCGCCGAGCAGCACGCCCGCACCGGTCTTGGAG
This sequence comes from Spongiactinospora rosea, assembly GCF_003315795.1. Classification (GTDB taxonomy): domain Bacteria; phylum Actinomycetota; class Actinomycetes; order Streptosporangiales; family Streptosporangiaceae; genus Spongiactinospora; species Spongiactinospora rosea. The sequence continues at coordinate 82,580 of NZ_QMEY01000011.1, read as the reverse complement.
AGGTTCAGCTCCTCCGTCATGTACGGCAGCGCGACGCCGAGGTTGGCACGGTCCAGGTAGTTGATCGTGGTGGCGCCGAAGGCCAGCCAGATCATCGTCCAGCGGGCGCGTCCTGCGGGTCTGGCCAGGTGGTGGGGGGTCGGTGAACCGGAAAATGCGGTCATGAGCATGACTCCTGCGCGAAAGCACGGACGTCGGCGCCGTGAAGGGGAGGGCGGGGGCGGGGCATCGGGAGCGGTCAAAAGGTCACGGGCCTGTCGTTTCCGCGAGCTTATGGTCCATACCGGTCCACTGTTAAGCGCGAATTACGGATGGGATTATTCGGAAGACGGATCAGCGGGCATCCGGTTCACGCCAAGATCTTGTCGCGCTGCGAACGGCGGGGTAAAGCGGATCCATGTTGCGACCGGATGTCCGTCTGGAGTGGTTCGTTTCGTTTCTCGGGGTCGTTGACACGGGGAGTTTCAGTGCGGCGGCCGAAGCCGTGCATCGCTCACAGCCCCGGGTGAGCATGCACGTCGCCGCGCTGGAGCGGGAGGCAGGACTCCCGCTGTTCGATCGGAGCAAGCGGCCGGTCGAGCTGACCGAGGCGGGGGTGGTACTCGCCGACCATGCCCGTTCCATCCTGCGCGAGCTGGCCTTCGCCGAGGCGGCGATGGCCGACCGGCGCGGGGCCGCCAGGGGCGTGGTCACCCTGGGCAGCTATCCGAGCGCGGGCGCGGCGTTCGTCCCGGCCGTGCTGGACCGGCTGGCCAGGCACAGCCCTGCCATCAAGGTGGTGCTCGTCGAGCGGGCCACGCTGGAACTGGACAGCGCGCTCACCTCGGGGGAGATCGACGTCTACCTGCGGCCGATGACCCCGCCGCCCGCGCCGCCGGTGCGCAGCCGCCCGCTGTGGCGCGAACCGCTCGTGGTCGTCCACCCGCCAGGGCACCCCCTGGCCCGGCTGCCCGACCCGCTGCCCGTGGCGGCGGTCGCGGTCCACCCGCTGATCACCATCGGCCGGCTCGGATCGCCGACCGACATGGGTTTTGAGACCTACAAGGTCTTCCGCAGGCACGGCTTCGAGGTCGAGGCGGTGCAGGCCACCAACCAGCCCCAGACGCTGGTGTCGCTGGTCCGGTACGGCCTCGGCGTCGGCGTGACCAACCAGCTCGCCGTCTCCACCGCCGACACCGACGGCGTCATGGTCCGCCGCCTGGCCGACACCTGCGGACGCCGCGTGGCCGTCCACTGGGACTCCACCCGCCCGCTCACCCCCGCCGCGCGGACCCTGCTGGAGGAGATCCTGGCCGCCCCGCCGCCGCTCGGCACCGAACCGCTGTCCGACCTCGCTGAGGTCCCGCACCCTGGTGAAGTGGTGCCGCTGCACGCTCCGCATTCGCTGACCGGCGCTTGATACGCCTACCCGAATAGTGGTATTCGGCCACTTTAATACTGTGATGACACCGCGAAAGGGCGGCGCGTTTCGTCCCCCTCTCCCACCTGCCGGATCTACCGGTTCGGCCCGCCATCGGCAACTGTGGGAGAGGGAGGCGGTGAGCACTGATGATCACTGTGATCGGCAGCGACGGCTCGGAGCTGTCACCGGGGGCACGGGCCAAGGTGGACCAGGCGGCGCTGGTCACCGGCCCGGAACGGGTCATCAGGCGGGTGCGGCCCGACCCCGGCGTGCCCAGGGTCGTAGCGGGCGACGTACTCCGCGCATTGGACGAGCACCTGGAGGGCGCGGCGGGCGGCCCCGCCGTCGTACTCGCCGACGGCGACCCCGGCTTCTTCGGCCCCGTGCGCGAACTCCGCGCGCACGGCCTGGCCCCCGAGGTGCTGCCCGCCGCCTCGCTCGTCTCCCGCGCCTTCGCCCACGCCGGGCTGGCCTGGGAGGACGCCCTGGTGGTCGGCACCCCCGACCTGCGCAGGGCGGCCAACGTGTGCCGCGCCCACCACAAGGTCGCCGTGCTGGCCGCGCCCGGCGTCGGCCCCGCCGAACTGGCCAGGGCACTGGCCCCCACCACCCCGCGCGCGCTCATCGTCTTCGAAGACCTCGGCGGCCCCGACGAGCGGATCACCCACAGCCGGATGGGCGAGGCCACCACCCGCCCGTGGAAGAACCCCGGCATCGTCCTGGTCGTCGATCCGCGCCACCGCCGCCCCGACGACGTGTGGCTCGCCGGGGCCAGGCCGGGGCCGGGGGAGTGGGCGGCCGACCTGCCCGGGCACCCGGGGATCGGCGCCGAGGCCCGCGCGTTCGTGCTCGCCAGGCTCGGCCCGCGGCTCGGCGATCTGGTGTGGGACATCGGCGCGGGCCACGGCGAGGTGTCCGTGGACTGCGCCAGGTTCGGGGCGGCGGTGTTCGCCGTGGAACGGGACGCCGGCCGCTGCGAGGTCATCAAACGCCGGGTGCTCGCGCACGGCGTCAAGGTCGCCCTCACCCGCGGGCGGGCCCCCGCCGCCCTGGAGCCGCTGCCCGACCCCGACGGCGTGTTCATCGCGGGGGGCGGCCCCGAGGTGGTGGCCGCGTGCGCGGAACGCGGTCCGGCCGCGCTGGTGTGCGCGGTGCGGGAGGCGGAGCGGGCGCCGGGCGTACTGGCGGTCCTGCGGGAGCACGGCTACCACGCGGAGGGCGTGCGACTCCACGCCGAACGGCTCACCGAACACCCCGACGGGACCCTCGCCGCGGCCCCGGCCGACCCCGTGCTGATCCTCCACGGGACCCGCCGCTGAGGCTCACAAGGCCCTAATGATCTCCGTTGTCCCACTGGCACCGCCGGTCCCGACATGGCCTGTCAGAACCGTGTCTTTTCGGATATCCTCGCGTGACTTGTCCGAGCATTCGCAGGTCACGCCTGTAAAGAACGATGGAGATTCGTGGATGAAGCCGCCACTGCTGCTCATCGGTCATGGCACGGGCGATGACAGCGGGGCAGCCGAATTCGGCAGGTTCGTACACCGGTTGCGCTGCCGGCTCGACCGCAGTACCGACGTCGCCGCGGGCTACCTGGAGCGTGCCCGGCCCCGGCTCGGCGACACCGTCGCCTCACTGGTCGGCAGGGGCCACCACCGGATGATCGCCCTCCCGCTCACCCTGAACGGCGAGCGCCGCGCCGCGCTGGACATCCCCGCCCACATGGCGGTGGAACAGCAGCGCCACCCCACCCTCCTCTACTCCTGCGCCCGCCCGGTCGGGCCCGACCCCCGCATCCTCGCGCTGCTGGGCGACCGGCTCGCCGACGCCGCCACCGAGATGCCCCGGCTGCGCGCGGTCCCGGCCGCCGCGCCGCACGAGGAGGAGCCGGAGCCCGCCGGGCCCCGCGAGACGGCCGTCGTCCTGGTCGGCGACGGCTCCACTGACGCGGCGGCCAACGCCGACGTCCACCGGGTCTCCCGGCTGTTCTGGGAGACCCACGCCTACGACTACATGACGGTGGAGACCGCCTTCGTCTCCCTGACCCCGCCCGGCGTGCCCGGCGGACTGGAACGCTGCCGCCGCCTCGGCGCCCGGCGCGTCATCGTCGTGCCGTACCTGCTGTTCGCCGGGGGGCTGCTGGAACGCGTGTGGGCGCAGGCGCTCGCGTACGCGGCCGGGCACCCCGACCTGGACATCCGCTGCGCCGAGGTGATCGGCGACTGCGAGGTGCTGGCCGACGTGGTGCTGGACCGCTACGAGGAGGCCCTGGGCCTCGCCCCCGACCTGGCGCCCCCGCGTCTTTCCACCCCGCTGGCCGTGGCGGCCCCCCGCCTGGCCTCCGGGCGCCCCACCGCCGTGCGATGAGGATGGTTGATGAGCCCCCTGCTTGACGCGACGATCGCCGCCGTACGCCCCGCCGACCCCGCCGTGCTCGCCGAGGCGGCGGCCCACCAGGACCGCCTGACCAAGCCGCGGGGCTCGCTCGGCGTCCTGGAGGAGGTCGCGGTACGCCTGGCGGGCTCGGCCGGCGTCAGCCCGCCCCCCATGCCGGTCCCCGCCGCCCTCGCCATCTTCGCCGCCGACCACGGCGTCTACGTGCGCGGCGTCAGCCCGTGGCCGCAGGAGGTCACCGGCCAGATGGTGGCCAACTTCCTGGCCGGGGGAGCCGTCGCCAACGCGTTCGCCGCCCAGATGGGCGCGTCCGTCACCGTCGTGGACGTCGGCGTGGCGGGCGACCTGCCGCCCGGCGACGGCCTGCTGGTCCGCAAGGTCGCCCGGGGCACGGCCGACCTGTCACGCGGCCCTGCCATGACCCGCGAGCAGGTCGTGGCCGCGCTGGAGACCGGCATCGCGGTGGCCGCGGACCTGCTGGCCGCCGGTGCCCGCTGCCTGGTCGCGGGCGACATGGGCATCGCCAACACCACCGCCTCCGCGGCGCTGATCTGCGCATACTGCGACGCCGACCCGGAGGGCGCCACCGGCAGGGGCACCGGGATCGACGACGAGACGCACACCCACAAGATCGACATCGTCCGGGAGGCGCTGGCCGTCAACCGGTCGCTGTGCGAGGCCGGGCCGCTCGACACGCTGCGCGCGGTCGGCGGCCTGGAACACGCCGCCATCGCCGGGTTCATCCTGAAGGCGGCGGCCTCGCGGGTGCCGGTGATCCTGGACGGCGTGATCGCCGGGGCCGCGGCGCTGGCCGCCGCCGCGCTCGCCCCCGCCGCCGTGGACCACTGCGTGGCCGGGCACCGCTCCGCCGAGCCGGGCCACCGCCTGGCCCTGGACCACCTCGGGCTGCGCCCGCTGGTGGACCTCGAACTCCGCCTCGGCGAGGGGACCGGCGCGCTGCTGGCGCACCCGCTCGTGTGCGCCGCCGTACGCGTCATGCAGGATGTCGCGACCTTCGACGCCGCCGGGGTGACCGACAAGGAGGCGTGACCCCGCCACGGGGCATGAGACGCCCGCGCCCGGGAAGGTAGGCCGGTGGCCGGAAGGAGCGCGCGGTGGCCAGATACGGGCCGATGTACGGAGCCGACATCACCTTCCTCGGCGTCGACCGGTGCGACGTCACCGATCCCGGCACGTTCGCCGCCGCCGACGTGGTGATCCTCGGCGCGCCGTTCGACGGGGGCACCGTCAACCGGCCGGGGGCCAGGTTCGGCCCCTCGGCCATCCGCCAGGCGTGCTACCTGCCGCACGACGGCTCCCGGCCGAGTCTGGCGCTGCGCGTGGACGCCCTCGCCGACCTGCGGGTCCTCGACGCGGGCGACGTGGAGTGCTACTCCGGTGACGTCGAGGGCTCGATCGCCGCCATCGAGGAGGCGGTGCGGCGCATCGCCGCAAGCGGCGCGGTCCCGATCGTGCTGGGCGGCGACCACACCATCGCGCTGCCCGACGCCAGGGGCGTGGCCCGGGTCCGCGGCATGGGCCGTGTCTCGATGATCCACTTCGACGCCCACGCCGACACCGGCAACGTCGCCTTCGGCCACCTGTACGGTCACGGCCAGCCGATGCGCAGGCTCATCGAGTCCGGGGCGGTACGCGGCGACCGGTTCCTCCAGATCGGCCTGCGCGGCTACTGGCCCGGCCCCGAGACACTGCGCTGGATGGCCGAACGCGACATGCGCTCCTACGAGATGACCGAGATCGGGGCGCGCGGCCTGGGCGAGTGCCTGACCGAGGCGTTCGGGATCGCGCTCGACGAGTGCGAGGGCGTGTTCCTGTCGGTCGACATCGACGTGTGCGACCCCGCCGCCGCCCCCGGCACCGGGACCCCCGAGCCCGGCGGGCTGTCCGCACGCGGGCTGCTCGACTCGGTGCGCCGGATCTGTTACGAACTGCCCGTGGTGGGGATGGACCTCGTCGAGGTCGCGCCGCCGTACGACCAGGCCGGGATCACCGCCGCGCTCGGCAACCGGGTCGTGCTCGAAGCCCTGTCCGCGATGGCGCGCAGGCGGCGCGACGCCTCCGGCCACCCGCCATGGGACCCACGTCAGCCACTGCTCGACGGCCGTTAGCGCACGGGCAGCGAAATCCGGAGGACTCAGCCGGTAGGTTTACCTCCTAACATGCAAGTCTCGCGAATGGGAGATCGGCCGCCATGTCCCCCTACCTGCTCGGTCTTCGCCTCTCCGGGCGGCGGGTGCTCGTCGTGGGCGGGGGCCGGGTCGCCCAGCGGCGCGTTCCCGCCCTGATCGAGGCCGGCGCCGAGGTCACACTGGTGTCCCCGAGCGTCACGCCGGCGCTGGACGACCTGATCGCCGCCGGGCGGGTGACCTGGCTGTCCCGGCCGTACGCGGTCGGCGACTGCGACGGCGCCTGGCTCGTGCACGCCTGCACCGACGACCGCGCGGTGAACACCGCCGTGGCCGCCGAGGCGGAGGCCAAACGCGTGTGGTGCGTCCGCGCCGACGACAGAGACGCCTCCGCCGCCTGGACGCCCGCCTCGGGCAGGGTCGGCGAGATCACCGTCGCCGTCACCGCGGGCGGTGACCCGCGCCGGGCCGCCGGGATCAGAGACGCGGTGACCGGCGCGCTGCGCGACGGCACGGTCGACGCCCGGCGCAGCCGTACCAAGCCCGTCGGCGTCGCGCTGGTCGGCGGCGGCCCCGGCGACCCGGGGCTCATCACCGTGCGCGGGCGGCAGCTCCTGTCCCAGGCCGACGTGGTGGTGGCCGACCGGCTCGCGCCCCGCGTGCTGCTCGACGAGCTGCCCGCCGACGTGGAGCTGATCGACGCCGCCAAGATCCCCTACGGCCGGGCGCTGGCCCAGGACAAGATCAACGAGCTGCTGGTCGAGCGGGCCCGCGCCGGGAAGTTCGTGGTCCGGCTCAAGGGCGGCGACCCGTTCGTCTTCGGCAGGGGCGGGGAGGAGATGCTGGCCTGCGCCCGCGCGGGCATCCCGGTGACCGTCGTCCCGGGCATCACCAGCGCCGTCGCGGTGCCGGGGGCCGCGGGCGTGCCGGTCACCCATCGGGGGGTCAGCCAGGAGTTTCACGTGATCTCGGTACACGTCCCGCCGGGCGACCCGCGCTCCACGGTGGACTGGCCCGCGATGGCGAGGTCGAGCGGAACGCTGGTGCTGATGATGGCCGTCGAACGAATCCCCGACGTAGCCGACGCATTGCAACAAGAAGGACGTTCGCCGGAAACTCCCGTAATGGTGGTACAGGACGGTACTCTTCCGACGCAGCGCGCTCTTTACGCCACGCTGTCCACAGTGGCCGAGCGCGTGACCGCGGCTGGAATACGGCCGCCGGCGATCGTGCTCGTCGGCGAGGTCGTGAAGGTCGGCCAGGAGGTCGAGATGGTTCGAGCGGAGCGGATTCCGTGAAGTCAGCAGCCAACAGGCCCCCCGGGCTCGGGGACTCCGCCGATGACGACTCCGGCGTGCCCGAGACGGCGGAGCCGGAGACCGTCGGCGAGCAGACCGTGTCCTTCCGGCCGATCCGTGACGACGACGCGGAGCCGCAGGGCGCCGAGAGCGACGATCCCGGTCATCCCGGTGGCCCCGATGATCTCGATGATCTCGATGATGAGGACGCCGCTCGCGAGGAGCCGGGTTTCTGGGCCGACGCCGGTCCCGGCGAGGCCACCGGCTCCGAGAAGGAGATCCCGCTGCCCGACGAGGCGGCCGAAGTCCTCGCCAGGGCCCTCGGCTCCCTGAAGGAGACCGTCGCCGGCCTGCGCTTCGGCGCGAACGCCCCGGGCGCGCAGGAGGCCGCCAAGGCGCGCGAGGAGATCATCGCCCAGCTCGACAACTACGTCGTGCCCCGGGTCCGGATGAGCACCGCCCCCGCCCTCGTGGTCGTCGCCGGATCCACCGGCGCGGGCAAGTCCACCCTGGTCAACTCGCTGGCCGGGACCAAGGTCAGCGCCACGGGCGTACGCCGTCCCACCACCGGCACCCCCGTGCTCGCCTGCCACCCCTACGACCGCGGCCGGTTCGACCAGGGCGGCCTGCTCGGCGGGCTCACCAGGGTCGAGGCCCCCGGCCCCGACACCGGCCCCGGCGATCTCGTCGTGGCCCCCAGCGAGCGGCTGCCCCAGGGCATCGCGCTGCTGGACAGCCCCGACATCGACTCCGTGCGGGAGACCCACCACGACGTGGCCCAGCGCATGCTGGACGCCGCCGACCTGTGGATCTTCGTCACCACCGCCGCCCGCTACGCCGACGCGCCCGCCTGGCGGCTGCTGCGGATGGCCAAGGAGCGCGGCGCGCGGCTGGCCATCGTCCTCTCCCGGGTGCCGCCCCGGGCCCGCGAGGTCGTGGTCAAGCACTTCGTCCGGATGCTCACCGAGTACGGCCTGGGCGAGGCCGAGCGGTTCGTCATCAGCGAGTGCGCGGTCGAGGACGGCCGGCTACCGGAGGCCGAGATCGCCGAGCTGCGGATGTGGCTGACCGGCCTGTCGGTGGACGAGGAGCGGCGCGACCAGGCCGTACGCGCCATGCTCGGCACCGTCCTGGACAGCTTCCGCACCCGCGTACCGGCCCTCGCCCGCCACGTCGAGACCCAGGTCGCCTTCCGCGCCGGGCTGCGCGCCGACGTGGACGACGCCTACGGCGGCGCCCTCGCCGAGATCGACGAGGTCACCCGCAACGGCGCGCTGATGCGCGGCGAGGTCCTGGCCCGCTGGCAGGACTTCACCGGCTCCGGCGACCTGGTCCGCACGCTCAGCCTGCGCAAGCCCGGCAGGTTCGGCGGCAAGGCCGCCCGGCAGGCCCCCGAACGACAGCGCGCGCTGAAGTCCGCGCTGCGGGCCGGACTGGAGGCCGTGGTCATCTCCTCCGCGCAGCGCGCCGCGGAGGGCGTGGCCGCGCGCTGGGCCGTCCGTGGCACGCACGGCGAACGCCTGGCCGCCACCCCCGGCCTCAGCGACGCCACCGACGACCTCGCGCGCCGCACCGGGCGGGCCATCACCGCCTGGCAGGACCACCTGGTCGCGATGATCCGCAAGGAGGGCGTGACGAAGCGGACGGTCGCCAAGGTGACCTCCTTCGACGAGGAATCACTCGGCCTGGTCTTCACCGTGGGCTTACTCGGGTACGGCATGCCCGAGATCGAGGGCGGCCCCGGCCCGATGCCGCAGCGCCTGCTGCGCGCGCTGCTCGGCGCCGAGTCGCTGCGCCACATCAGCGTCAAGGCCCGCAACGACCTGCGGGCGAGGATCAACACCCTGTTCGATGAGGAGACATTGCGCTACGCCAGGGCGCTGGACGGCGCGGGCATCCCCGACGAGACCGCCGCGTCCCGTTTGTACCAGGCGACGTACAACCTAGAGGCCGCACGATGAGCACTGCTACCACCGGCACACCCTCGATCCCCGCGGGCGGCGGACGCCCCAGGCCCGGCCTCGGCTCCCGCCTGGCCGCCCTGTCCCGCCTGGTCGAACTCGGCGCGGGCACGGTCGATCCCGGACTGCTCGAAGACGCGACACAGGTCCTGCTGCGCGCGGGCGACCGGCTCAAGCTGTCCTCAGAGCACACCGTGGTCGCGCTCGCGGGCGGCACGGGCAGCGGCAAGTCCTCGCTGTTCAACTCCGTCTCAGGGCTGGAGCTGTCGCCCACCGGCGTACGCCGTCCCACCACCTCCCGCACCCACGCGTGCGTGTGGGGCCTGGAAGGCGCGGGCCCGCTGCTGGACTGGCTGCAGATCGAGTGGCGGCACCGCTTCGCCAGGGCCAGCGCGCTGGACAAGGGCGACGGGCACCTGCACGGCCTGATCCTGCTCGACCTGCCCGACCACGACTCCATCCGCGCGCTCACCGACCACGAGGCCGACCGGCTCATCGGCATCGCCGACCTGGTGGTGTGGGTGCTCGACCCGCAGAAGTACGCCGACGCCTCCACCCACCTGCGCTACATCGCCGAACTGTCGGGCCACGACGCGGTCACCGTCTACGCGCTCAACCACGCCGACCGGCTGAGCCCCGAAGAGCTGGCCGAGTGCGTCGCCGACCTCACCCGGCTGCTGGAGAAGGAAGGCGTCAAGAACCCCCGCGTGGTCGCCACCTCCGCCGCGGTGCCGCGCGGCTCCGAAGACCTCAAGGCCGTGCTCGCCGACGCCGTGTCCCGGCGCAGGGCCGCGATCCAGCGCCTTGAGGCCGACGTCGAGCGGGTCACCCGCGCCATGTCCGAGCTCCTGCCGGAGACCGACCCGGCCGCGAGCCCCGCCACGGTCGACGCCGCCCGCAGGGTGGGCCTGACCGACGCGCTGTGCGACGCCACCGGCGTCCCGGCCATCGGCGAGGCCATGGAGAACGTCTACGCCGCCCGTTCGGCGACTTGGGTCGGCTGGCCGTACGCCCGGTGGGCCGGGCGGCTGCAGGGCGACCCGCTGAAGAACCTGCGCCTGGGCGAGCTGCGCGCCGAGATCGGCGACGTGCCCGGCGGCGAGGTCAGCGCCCAGCCCGCCGAGGTGGACAACGCCGTGCAGGCGCTGGCCGACGGGCTGTCGGCGGGCATGCACGAGTCGTGGCGCAGCCGGGTACGTCAGGCGGCGCGCTCACACATACGGGACATCCCGCGCGCGATGGCCGACGAGCTGTCCCTCATCGCCCCGCGCCTGGACCGCGTCCCCGGCTCCTGGCGGCTGCTGCAACTGTGGCAGTGGCTGCTCGTCGTGATCTTCGTCGCGGGCCTGGCATGGTGCGGCGCGACGCTCGCGTACGGCGTGCTGGGCGCGGGCGCGCCCCCGTCCGCCCTCGGCGGCCTGTCCGACCTGGGCACCCTCCCGTGGGTCGGGCTGATCATGATCTCCGCCCTCGGCCTGGGCGTCCTGTCCGCCGTGGCCGCCCGCAACTTCGTGGTGCTGGCCGCGGGCAAGGAACGCGAACACGTCGAACGCGAGATGCGCCGCCGCGTCGCCGCCCTGTCGGAAAGCCTGGTCATCGCCCCGGTGGAACACGAACTGGGCCGCCACCACGACTTCTACGAGGCCCTTCGCAGCCTCCAGGCGTAGATCCTTCCTTCTCGTTGCGGGTGTCAGCGGGGGCCGAAGGCCATGAAGACCGCGCCGTACGGGTTCGGGTAGGTGGGCAGCGGCCACGGGCCGTAGCCGGACTGGACGTACAGCATGCCGTGCGCGACCACGACCCCGCCGCCCGCGGAGAGCTGCCCGCCGCGCCCGGTCAGCCCGTTGACGCCCTGGACGACCTGCATCGTGTCGTACGTCCACAACACCTCGCCGGTCTTCGCCGAGTAGGCGCGGATCTTGCCGTCCGTGCTGCCCTCCCACACCAGTCCGGGAGTGCTGGAGACGGCGGGGGTGTGAGCGAGCAGGCAGACGTCCGGGTATTGCGCCGCGCCGCCGGTGGTGCAGCCGTCGGCCGGGTTGGGCGTCGCCCACAGCACCCGGCCGGTGGCCGGGTCGAGCGCGAACAGCGTGCCGGGATCGGCCACGTTGGTGGCCACGTAGAGGCGTTCGCCGTCGTGGCTTGAGCCCCAGTAGATCCCGGTGCGGCCCGCGCCGGGCTGCGGGACGGCGAGTGCCCGCTGCCACACGATCCGCCCGGTGCGGGCGTCCAGTACGTGGTACACGCCCGACTTCTGGCCGATCCCGACCAGGAACCGCCCGCCCGCCCTGAACAGGTTGGGCGCGGCCCCGAGGTCGAAGTCGAGCGCGGTGCCCTCGGGCAGGTTGGGGCAGTATCCGGGGTCTCCAGGCGGGGGGTAATAGCATTCGAGGCGCCAGGTGTCCACGTCGGTCAGCTTGTGGGTCCAGCGGGGGCGTCCGGTGTCGGCGTTGATCGCCAGCACGGAGTCGTAGTGCCCGGCGCTGCCGGTGTAGTTCTGGCCGGTGCCGACGTAGACCGTGCGGGTGGCCGGATCGATGGCGGGGCTGCTCCACACGCCGCCGCCCGAAGGGGCGTAGCGGGTCCTGCCGTTCGGCCAGGTGCCGTCCTCGACCGGCTTCGGGGTGACGTAGAACCGCCACACCTGCTCGCCGGTGTCGGCGTCCAGCGCGTTGAGGTGGCCGCGGAACCGGCAGCAGTCGTGCTCCTTGCCCAGGGTGAACTCGCTGCTGGCCACGCCCACGTAGACCCGATCTCCATAGACCAGGGGGGAACTGGTCACCTCGGCCGACAGCGTGTCGTCCAGCCGCCGGGACCAGGTGAGCCTGCCGGTGCGCTGGTCCAGGGCGTAGAAGTAGCCGCGGGTGTCGCCGAAGAAGACCTTGCCCCTGGCGACGGCCGGGCCGTCCTGGACCTTGACCTCGCCCTGGCCGACCGTGGCGAGGTCGAACTCCCACCTGGCCGCGCCGGTCGCGGCGTCCTTGGCGTACAGCTTGCCTTCTGGGGAGCCGAAGTAGACGGTGTCGCCGACGACGGCGGGCTGGCTGCGCGGGTTGCCCGCGGCCTTCGGGTAGGTGAAGGCCCATTTGAGCTCCAGGCCGCCGACGTTGCGGGGGGTGATCGCGCGCTCGGCGGCATTGTGCCGCAGGCCCGACGGGCCCTGCTGCCACATCGGCCAGTCCCCGCGTCCCGGCCGCTCCGCCGGGGCGCCGATGGCTGTACCGGTCATGGTGCCGATCACGGTGCCGGTCACCACAAGGCACAGCCCGGCCATCGCCGCGGCCAGTCGAGGAACCCGTCTACCGGTCGTCATTGACCTCTCCTCGTCCACTTCGGTATGCGCCTGGTTAGGTCTCCTTCGCGAACAGTCACCAACCATCGCCCAGGGTGACGGTTTCCTATCGTCGTCCACAGGCGCGGCGGAGCCGCCGGGGCCGGTCATCCACAGAATCCGGTTCGGCCGCTCGGGGGGTGGGCCGTTTGGGCCACCGTGGTGCCGTACGGCGGGCATGAGGCCCGCCATCTGGGAGGCATCCTCATGAATGACATTCAGATCACCCTCAACGGCCACGTGGTCGCGGCCCCACGCCTGTACACCTTCTCCGACGGTTCCCGTGTGACCTCGCTACGTGTCTGCACCACCAGCCGCTACTTCGACAAACGCACCTCCGAGTGGCGCGACGGCGAAAAGATCTTCTTCGCCGTCCGCTGCTGGCGCACCCTCGCCGACAACGTCGCCCAATCGGTCCGCCTGGGCCAGCCGGTCGTGGTCCAGGGCCGCCTCCGCATCCGCGAGTTCGGCCCCGAGAGCGAACGCCGCTTCATGGCCGAGGTCGAGGCCACCTCCGTAGGCCACGACCTCCGATGGGGCATCGGCACCTTCAGCAAACCCCCACGCCTCGCCACCGCCCCCACCCTCGACGCCGAAGCCCGCGAATCCCTCGACCGCACCACCCAAGACTGGGCCTTCCCCACCGTCCCCCCCAAACCCCCCTCCCCGCCCCCAACACCGAACCCCGCATCGCAATCCGTCTCTTCACCTTCATCACCCGCCTACCCCGCACCCCCCGCTGCCGGCCCCCCGCCCTCAACGGGATCCCCAGTGTCACGGTCGGCGGGCTACGCCGCTCCCGCCACTTCGACGTCGCTGCCGTCATCCGCTGGTGTGGGTTCCCCGCCGCCATTGGGGTCCTCAGTGTCGCAATCGGCTGGTTACGCCGCTCCTGCCGCTTCGCCGCCCCATGATCCGCCGCGTCCGCCCTCACCCACGGCTGTCGCTTTCCCGTCCCCAACGGGGTCTCCAGTGGCGTCGTCGGCTGGTTACGCCGCTTCTGCCGCTTCGCCGCCCCATGATCCGCCGTCGTTGTCGTCACCTGCTGGTGTCGGTTCTCCGCCGCCAACTGGGGCATCGGCATCAGCAGATGTCCTCACTCCTCCGTCGGCCTACTCCGCCGCGTCCTCCCCTTCGCCTGCGCCGCCGATCAATCCGCAGCGACCGTTGTCATCCACCGATGTCGAGCCCCCGCCACCAGTAGGGGCATCGGTGCCGCCGTCGGGCTCCTTGTCTTCATCGGCCCGGTCTGTTGCCCCTACGTCCTCGGTGCCCCTTGCTCCGCCGCCACCGCCCTCACCCACCGCCGCCCCCTGCCCCTCACCGTCGCAGCCTGGAACGGTGTCATCGGTCGGCAGTTCACCCCTTTCGCCGTCTGGGGTGGGGCCGGAATCGGCCTCAGGCGTGGCCGATCCGCTTCCCATGTCGCTGCAAATGGGTTCGGTGCCAGGCTCGCCAGTTCCTGGCCCGTTGTCGTCGCCGACATCGGCTCCATCGGTCGCTGGCTCGCCTCCCACGCCGCTGGTGACTGATTCGACGCCTGGCCAGGCAACTCCCGGCCCCATGTCACCGCCGACGTCATCGGACGCTGGTGTGCCCGCCATGCAGGTGGCGGTGCCCAGCTCGGTACCGCCGCCTGGATCGGTTTCATCCGTCGCCGGCACCTTCCCCTCAGACTCGGCCATATCAGGGCCGTTGTCGGCTCCCGGGGCGGTTCCGGCGGTCGCCGACTTGGTACCCAACTCGATGCCGACGAGACCTGCCACTGATCCGGCGCTGGCGCTAGGGGCCTTCGATCCGCTGTCCGTGTCGGGGGCTGGCCGGGTGCCGGACCTGGTGGTCTCCGAGCCGCGATCGGTTTCGGTGCTGACGCTCGCCGACTCGGTGCGCTCCTCGATGCCGATGGGATCGGCTGCTGCCTCATCGCCGGCCCCGGCCGAAGCCGAACCGCGCTCACCTTCGCCGGCGCCTCCGCCGACCGCTGCTTCCGTCTCATCGGACACCGACACGCAACTTGCCTCAGCCTCGACCTCGCAGCCTGATGGCGCGGCACGATCGTTGATCTCTGCCGAAGCGGCCCCTGGGACGACACGGCCGCGCCGCCGTACGGCCAAGACCACGCGTGCCACCTCGACCTCGAAGTCCGCAACCCGTAAGGCCGCCGAGGAGGTGGCGGCTGCCTGACCACGAGGGACGGCCGGTCCTCGGTCGCCCTCCACAGCGACCTTCCCGACCGAGGGCCGACCCCCTTAACAGAGCGAGACGAACATGCATAGAGCAGTTGAGATACCTGTTCAGCCCCGCTTGCCGCAATGAGAAACAATGCCCCACTAATAGGACGATCAGGGATGCGATGCCCTTAAGTGGACGCGAGACCAAGGAGGTGGCAATATCCTATGCCCTTCTCATCTTGTGCCCATCTCCTCCCGACGATGTACGGCTCTCGCCAAGGTTGCCCTTCATGTCCATATATGCACAAGGTGATGTGGCTCCTCCTGGCTGATGTGCGGCGATATAGTCATATGAACGTTTTGTTCTGGAAGCAATCTCAAGTGTCACGCGTCTACGGAGCTGATCGCTCGGAGGGAGGTGTGCTTGAGATGCCGGCGTGTGCCTACGGCGTCTACCTGCGGGCCTTCGGGGTGAGGGGGATCATCCCTGAGGAGGCGGTTAGGCGTAAGCTGGTGGCTTTGAGAGGGATGTGGTGGCATCTCCCCGGATGTCGTCTCTTTGTGATGCACATTGCCTCGAATGGGTGTAGATCGGCGAGCAAAGGCGTCACCCCGTCGGCGTCTTACGATATCGCCCGCTACAGCTCACTTTTTGGTTGCAATGTATGAGGCTCGATGGCGATACGATATTCGATCATACGATTTCTGTATTCGGGCGATATCTTGACAGCACGGAAAATGGCGCCAGGGGAACATTATGGTCGGTGACATGCTGCCATAAAATCCCGCGAAGATTGGCTGCTACTGCGCGTATGTGACTTCGCATGGCGCTCAGTTCTACTCCAGAGTTCCGGACGTGCGTGTGTCCGCCTTTGGAGAGGGCCACGGATCTACAAGATCCACCGTTGCCTGGACACGATCTCAGACTCGCGGAGATCCATACGGCAGGGATGACTTCGGTGATGTTCCGTCTCTGTCCCGCAGAGTTGGCCCGAGGCCAGGCGTGGAGGTGGAGGCCGTCGTCCAGGTGAGCGATCCGGGAGCCGTCCCGGATCGGTCCCATCACCATGAGCTCAGATGGTGACGGCTCAGCGGCACGCCGTACATGTGGACAAGGAGATCGACCGTGAGGGGACAGGTGCTGGCCGACTGGGTGACCATCGTGCTAGGAATCGTGATCATCTTCCTTGCGGTGGTCACCGCCTTGGGGTTCAGGCGCAAGGAGAACGGGCCCGGTTGGCGCTTCACCTGGTGGGCCTGGGTGACCGCGGTCGGGAACGTCGTCTTCGGCGTGCTCCTCGTCGCTGTCCGCGTCTGGGGAGGCGGATAGCCGCACCAGGCCATGGTCACCTGTCGGCTAAGGGAGGTTGGAGCGACTGGGCAGGGCCGGGCGGCGTACAGGGCTCTAGGCCCGGTGGGCCGGAGCGGCCGGAGCTTCGATCGGTCGTGCGGCCGAAGACCCGCTTCGGTGCGAGCAAACTCCTCGAAGATGGCCTCCTGCGTTTCGCGCAGGCCATCGGGCAGGCCAGGCTGGTGGGTTCTGGCTGGGAGGCGGGGCAGGTGACGGTGGATCTGATCGTGTCTGGTCGTGCGGTCGGAGACCTGCTTCGGTGCGAGCAAACTCCTCGAAGGTGGCCTCCTGCGTTTCGCGCAGGCCATCGGGCAGGCCAGGCTGGTGGGTTCTGGCTGGGGCGGGGGCAGGTGACGGTGGATTTGATCGCGTCCCGTGGAGTGGTGCAACTTTCCCGCGGCCTGGAGTGGCCGAACTGAACGTTGCCAAGTACATCATCGGCGGGACACCATCGTGGATCTTGCAGGGTGCTGCCCGGTGCGGGTGCTGGGACCTGCGGGAAGGCGGTTTCACGACCGCTCTTCCCACCGAAGATGACACATCCTGACGTGAAGCCACGGGCGTGGCGTTCATGCTGGCCCGTACGTTTCCGCCTCAAGATCAAGGAGGTGGTGTGCCCGGCTCCGGACTTCTGCCCTGGGCGTGGCCACCAGGTCGCGACGCCGCCGTTGGCTGGACCGAACTGGGCCGCTGGCCATGATCACCGCAAGGCCGTCCAGTGGCGCGGGTCGTACGGCGGTGCAGGTGTTGGCCGACCGGCGTGCTTCTACTCGCTCTCTCAAGGCCGCTATCGCCCAGGTCGGCCACTTCGGCTGCGGGAGAGTTCCGCCGCGCAGGCGGCGGGGCGGGTCTGATGGTGGGGGGCAGGTAGTGGATTAGGGAGGGCGTTGAGGGACCGTGATCATTGGTCGGGCCACTGGCATTGGCGAGGTGGTCGCACCGTGCGGCAGGGCCGCGAGTGGCTTGGTTACCGCGTTTGGGCCCGCAGTGGTCGCGGCAGGGGGCGGGATGGCGTCCCGCCGAGTGGTGTGAATGGGAGCGTTCAAATCGGACATCGCGCAGGTCGGCCACGCCATGCTGCGGGGAGGTTCCACCACTCCGCGGGACGCGATCCAGGGCGGACGCATGGGCACTGTGGGCCTACATCGCCTCTGTGGCGGCGGTCGAGGTGACGATCGACGTGCTGGACGACCCGGGGGTCTCATGCGGCGTGGCCTTGGGGCGTGTGAGGGTGAGGGTGCCGATGGGCCGGTTGGCTGAGGTGTCTTGTGGAGTCTCAAGGGATGCCGATCAGAGCCGTGAACGGTGATGTTGCAGGTCTTGTTGATTTCCGCCGGAGTCATGGGCGTCCTGCGTCCGTTCCGTATGCCGTGGGCGGGCCGCCGCGCGGTGATGGTGAGCGCTTCTGTCGGCGGCGGAGGCTGGTTTGGGGCTTGGCCCTGATGGTGGGCGATCGCACGGGGCTCTCGGCGATGTCGGAAGCATGGCGTCACTAGGGGAGCGTGATGGGCTGGGCTCGGCTGACGTGGCGGCGCTCGCCGTGGTCGGGGCGGTGCGGTGGCCTCTGGGAGGTCGGACTTGGCGAGGGAGTCGCCAGGGGAGGGAGGGGAGGGGGGCGGGGGAGGGGCCTGGTTCCGTGGAGGGAACGAGGGCGTGTAGGGAGGCGGGGGTGGCGTGTACGCGGTACTCGGTGGTGCTGGTCCTCGAAGGGATATAGGGCTGGTGGGAGCGGGTCAGGCTAGCGGAGGCCCTGCTTAGCGTTGTGGCGGTGGAGGTGGGAGCTTGGGCAGGGGCCGGCCGTAGGCCGGCTCATGGTGGGGATGCGGCGGACGTGTTCCGAGGTGATGCTGGGGGCTTCTGCGGGGGCTGGCCGTACGCACGTACGGGCCCTTGATGGCAACGCCGACGCAGTGGGGGATCAAGTTCGCGGTCGGCGGCTATGGCGGGGGCGAACCGTCGTGTCGGGGGCCGGTGGGTGTTCGGTACTTCGGCTTCGGGAGCGGTCTCTGGTTTGAAAGTGGCGGCTGTGCCGAGATTTGATTGACCCGCTTTTTCGCTCGTCAGCGGCCCCCTTCCAGAGAAGTGCCCGACGAACGTGTCTGTTTGCCTCGCGCATCGCACACTCCGCAATTAGTGTGTTACACATCGTGAGTCAGGGAAGGGGGAATGACGTGGCGACGACACGTCATGTCTCGGTAAAGGCTCGTGACGGCGGTCTCTCGGCGTTGGCCGACCGGTGGCCTCTGCTCGGGCAGCGATGGCCGTTGGTCGTCTACCTGTGCGGGATCGTGGTCCTGCATGTGGCCGGGACCGCCTTCTTCGGGTCCGAGACCATCATCCGATGGGTCGATGTGGCGACCTTCGCCGCGTTGATGGCCTGTGGCGCCGTCTGTATCGAGGCGAGCAGGCGGCTCGGCATGCCCGCGGGCGTGTCCCGGGACCTTCTGTCGGCATGGTGGTTACCGGTCGCTCTGCTCCTCCCGCCGTTCTACGCGTTGCTCGCGCCCATCCCGCTGCAGATCCTGCTGCAGACGCGAGTCCGCCAGACGGTGATCTATCGGCGGGTGTGCAGCAGCGCGGCGATCGGCCTGGCGGGGTTGACGGCGTCGCTCGTGTTCCACGGCAACGTCGAGGAGCTGTCGGAGTTGCGCGCGGCCACGCCGTCGGCGCTGGGGATGGCCGTGGTGTCCGCGCTGCTGTTCACCGTGATCAACACGGCGTTGATCGCGATCGCCGCCCACCTCGCCGATCCCGACGTGGGGTGGCGCGCGGTGTTGTGGAACCGGGAGAGCCTGCTGCTCGACGGGGTCGAGCTGTGCCTGGGGGTGCTGGTCGGCCTGGCCTGCGGGCTCAATGTGGCGTTGCTCGCGCTGACCCTGCCGCCGGTGGTGCTGCTCCAGCGCAGCCTGCTGCACGCCCAGTTGCAGGCGGCGGCCCGTACCGACCCCAAGACCGGCCTGCTCAACGCCGCCACCTGGCAGCGGGAGGCCGACACGGAGATCGTCCGCGCCAGGCGTACCGGCGACACGCTGGGGCTGCTCATCATCGACATCGACCACTTCAAGCGGGTCAACGACCAGTACGGCCACCTGGTGGGCGACCAGGTGCTGATCGAGGTGGCGAACGTGCTGCGCGCGCAGTTGCGCGAGTACGACGTCGTGGGGCGGTTCGGCGGTGAGGAGTTCGTGGTCCTGCTGCCCGGGGCCGACACGGCGGAGGCGCGGCGCGTCGCCGAGCGGCTGCGGCAGCGGATCGGCTGCATGGCCGTGCCCACCGACCATGAGGTGATCACGGTGACCGTGTCGGTCGGCGTGGCGATCAGTAACGTGCACGGCGACGACCTGCTCGACCTGCTGGCCGCCGCCGACCTGGCCCTTTACCGGGCCAAAGAGCTGGGCCGCAACCGTACCTGCCTGCCCGCCTCGCCACTGGCCGGGTCCGCCACGCCGGCCGCCGCCCCGATCGGCCGACTGCCCGGCGATGTGACCGACGACCCCGCGGGCGAACTGGTGGGAGAGTTGGTCGGCGAGGCGGTGACCGAGCAGGCCGAGCCGAGCCCCTGCCCCGACGCCGCTGACGGCGACGGAAACACCCTACGGGGCGACACCTCCTGACCCACCCTCCCCATGGCGAACTCTGAGGAGTTTTCCGCTTGCCATCCGCCACTAAGCTGGGTGGCATGCCGGAGTACATCTACACGTTGCAGCGCGTGCGCAAGGCGCACGGCGACAAGGTTGTCCTCGATGACGTCACGCTGCAGTTCCTGCCAGGCGCGAAGATCGGTGTGCTGGGTCCGAACGGCACGGGCAAGTCGACGCTGCTGAAGATGATGGCGGGCCTTGAACAGCCGTCCAACGGCGAGGCCCGGCTGATGCCCGGTTTCACGGTCGGACTGTTGCAGCAGGAGCCGCCGCTCAACGAGTCGAAGACGGTGCTCGGCAATGTCGAGGAGGGCGTCGCCGAGACCAAGGCACTCCTCGACCGCTACAACCAGATCGCCGAGGAGATGGAGACCGCCTACACCGACGCGCTGCTGGAGGAGATGGGCAAGCTGCAGGAGCAGCTTGACCACCGCAACGCGTGGGATCTCGACAGCCAGCTCGAACAGGCGATGGACGCCCTGCGCTGCCCGCCGCCCGATGCCGACGTGACCACGCTCTCCGGTGGTGAGCGCAGGCGGGTCGCACTGTGCAAGCTCCTGCTGGAGGCCCCCGACCTGCTGCTGCTGGACGAGCCGACCAACCACCTCGACGCCGAGAGCGTGCAGTGGCTGGAGCAGCACCTGGAGAAGTACGCGGGCACCGTGCTGGCCGTGACCCACGACCGCTACTTCCTGGACAACGTCGCGACCTGGATTTTGGAGCTCGACCGGGGTCGTTGCCACCCGTACGAGGGCAACTACTCCACCTACCTGGAGAAGAAGGCGGCCCGGCTGCGGGTCGAAGGGCAGAAGGACGTCAAGCGGAAGAAGCGTCTGGAAGACGAGCTGGAGTGGGTCCGCTCCAACCCCAAGGCCCGCCAGACCAAGAGCAAGGCTCGTCTGCAGCGGTACGAGGAGATGGCGGCCGAGGCCGACAAGTACCGCAAGCTCGACTTCGAGGAGATCCAGATCCCGCCGGGGCCGCGCCTCGGCACGACGGTGATCCAGGCGCAGAAGCTCACCAAGGGCTTCGACGAGCGGCTGCTCATCGAGGATCTCTCGTTCAGCCTGCCGCGCAACGGCATCGTCGGTGTGATCGGCCCGAACGGCGTCGGCAAGACCACGCTGTTCCGGATGATCACCGGGAACGACAAGCCCAACGAGGGTTCGATCGTCGTTGGCGAGACGGTGCAGATCTCGTATGTCGACCAGTCCAGGGCGGGCATCGACCCGGGCAAGAACGTCTGGGAGGTCGTCTCCGACGGTCTCGACCACATCAAGGTCGGGCATGTGGAGATGCCGTCCAGGGCGTACATCGCGGCCTTCGGCTTCAAGGGCCCGGACCAGCAGAAGCCGGCCGGGGTGCTGTCCGGTGGCGAGCGCAACCGGCTCAACCTGGCGCTGACCCTCAAGCAGGGCGGCAACGTGCTGCTGCTGGACGAGCCGACCAACGACCTGGACACCGAGACCCTTTCCAGCCTGGAGAACGCGCTGCTCGACTTCCCGGGCTGCGCGGTGATCACCTCGCACGACCGGTGGTTCCTCGACCGGATCGCGACGCACATCCTGGCCTGGGAAGAGGGCTCGAACTGGTTCTGGTTCGAGGGCAACTTCGCCGACTACGAGAAGAACAAGATCGAGCGCCTCGGCGCCGACGCCGCGCGGCCGCACCGGGTCACCTACCGCCAGCTCCGCCGCGACTGACCTCCCGGACCGGGGCCCGCCCGGGCGGGCCTCGGTCCGTACAGGCCCCGGTGGCGGGCCGGCGGCGGTGCGCATGGTTGCGCCGCTGGATCCGGTCGGCGAGCGGGCCCGGTTTGGCGTGCGGTGGATTTCAGCGGCCGGGGCCACGCGGGCTGCGGTGTGGCCCCGTGTCCGGGTGAGGGATACCAGGCGGAGTTCGCGTCGGCTCATACTGTCCCGGTCCTCTGCGGGACGGCGAGTGCCTGGGCTCGACCTTGGCGGAGCACTGAGCCGTCCTGTGTCCGCAGGGCCGAGTACTCGCGCATTGGCTGTGGGCGGCGGTGGCGGACCGCTCGCATGCGACGTCTTCTGGGCGGAAATCACACCACATGGGGCGCCCCCAAGCTTCTCGGCTGGGATGCTCGGCCGTGGAACGGATGGGGCTTCGAAACGTCGAGTGGTACGCCGACGCCGCGTACGCGGCGCGGGGCGTGTTGGCGTGGAGTTGACGCTGGCAGGGGCGTTACGCGCGCTGCGCGGCCCCTTACAGGTGTGCGGCGGCCGTGAGCATGTTCGCGGTGGGCATGGGCGTCGCCGAGCCGCTGGGGAGCTCGGGACCGTGCTGCGGGTGGGCTTTGCCAGAAGGAGAAAAACGGTGAAATGTCCGCATTGTCGTTAAGGTGATGGTTTAAGGCAGGCCCTGCTGGTCGGCGTTGGGGGCGGGCGGGTGACCATTGCTCATGTGAGTAATGGGCGACGGCGGTGGTGGATCCTGGCGCTTGGCGTCAACGCGCATACGCTGACCACGGTCGGGATGTTCGGGTTACCCGTGTTGCTCCCGGTCATCCGTGACGAGCTCGGTGTCTCCCTGGCGGTCGCGGGTGTGCTGACCAGTGCGCCCAGCCTTGGGGCGATGGTGAGCCTCATCCTGTGGGGGATGCTCGCCGACCGCCGCGGTGAGCGGCTGGTGCTCGGCAGTGGGGTGGCGGTGTGCGCGGTGCTGCTGGGGGTGGCGGCGATCGTGGAGCAGCCCGTCGTACTCGGGCTCGTGCTCGCGCTGATGGGCGCGGCCGGGGCGGCGGCCATCGTCGGTGGGGGCCGGATCGTGCTGCGGTGGTTCCCGGCCGGGCAGCGGGGGATCGCGATGGGGCTGCGGCAGGTCTCGTTCATGCTGGGGATGGGGCTCGCCGCGTTCGTCCTGCCGCCGATCGCGCACGCCTACGGGCTCGGCGGGGCGCTGCTCTCCTGTGCGGTGGCCACAGTGGTGGCCGCGATCCTCGCGGCGCTGTTCGTGTCCGATCCGCCCCTTGACCTGCCCGCCGCCGGTACGCGCGCCCGGACCCCACCCGCCGCCTCGCCGTACCGGAAGCCGGAGCTGTGGCGGGTGCACGCGACCAGTGCGCTGATCGTCGTACCGCAGTTCGTGGTGAGCACGTACGGGGTGAGCGCGCTGGTCGACGCGCATGCCTGGGACGACGTGGACGCCGGGCGGCTGTTCGGGGCGGCGGCGTTGGCGGGGGCGGCTGCGCGGCTGGCGGCCGGGTACTGGTCGGACCGTACCGGGCGGCGGATGGGGCCGCTGCGGACGATCGTCGTGGCCACCACCGTCGTGATGGGCGTGCTCGCGGTGGCCGAGCGGGTCGACCCGTGGGCGGGCGTGGCCGCGCTGGCGCTGGCCGCCGTGGTCACGGTCAGCGGCAACGGCCTCGCCTACCTGGGGGCCGGGGAACTGGCCGGTCCGCACTGGGCCGGGCGGGTCCTCGGCGCGCACAACACCGTGCAGAACGTCGTGTCCTTCGGCGGTGTCCCCGTGATCGGAATCGTGATCGGCGCGTCGGGCTACTGGGCCGGGTTCGCCGTCGGTGCGTTGTGCGCCCTCGCCGCCGTGCCCCTGGTCCCGGTCATGGCCGAACGGCGGGCCGCGAGAGCCGCCAGGGCCGGCGCGGCGCCGGACACGACCGCCACACCGTCGTGCCAGGCGCCGACGCCCTGTCGGTCAGGGGGCCGCTCGCAAGCCGGACCCTAGCGGCCGGGGCCGGTGAGCCATGCCGTTGTGTCGGGAGGCAGGGCCGCGCCGGGCAGGGGGCCGCTCGTGATCAGGACCTGGTCGTGCGGGGGCAGCGGGACCGTCGTGGTGCCGCAGTTGAGAGCGCAGATCAGGGGGCCGCGGGCGAACATCAGTACGTCCTCCGGGGCGTCCAGCCAGGTGATCTCGGCGGGCAGTGAGCCGCGCAGCTCGCGGCGCAGGGCGATCGCCGTGCGGTGGAACTCCAGGGTCGAGCCCGGGTCGCCCTCCTGCCGCTGCACGCTCAGCTCCGCCCACTCGGCGGGCTGGGGCAGCCAGGGCCGTACGCCCTCCGGCGCGAAGCCGTACGGCTCGGCCGTACCGGACCACGGCAGCGGCACCCGGCACCCGTCGCGTCCCTTGATCTCGCCCCGCGTCCGGGTGAAGACCGGGTCCTGGCGGGCTTCGTCGGGAAGGTCCAGGATCTCCGGTAGGCCGAGTTCGTCACCCTGGTAGAGGTACGCCGAGCCGGGCAACGCCAGCGTGGTCAGCATGGCCGCGCGCGCCCGGGGGAGGCCCGCCGCCGGGTCGGTCTCGCCGTACCGGGTGCGGTGGCGTACGACGTCGTGGTTGGACAGCACCCACGTCGGGGCCGGGACGGTGCGCAGCGTGTCGTCGATGACCTTGCGCAGCCCGGCGGCCGACCAGGGCGCGAGCAGCCAGGGGAAGTTGAAGGTCTGGTGAAGCTCGTCCGGACGTACGTAACGGGCCAGGTCCGTCACGGAGTCGGTCCAGACCTCGCCCACGGCGACCCGGTCGCCGGGGTAGGAGTCGAGCACCTTGCGCCACTCCCGGTAGACCTCGTGCACCTCGGGGCGGCTCCAGATCGGGGACTCGGCCTTGAACCCCTGCTCGTCCGGAGGTACGTCGGGCAGCTCGGCCGCCTTGAACAGGCCGTTGGCGACGTCGATGCGGAAGCCGTCCACGCCCCGGTCCAGCCAGAACCGCAGCACGTCCAGGAACTCGGCGGGAACGCCCGGGTCACGCCAGTTGAGGTCGGGCTGCTCGGGCGCGAACAGGTGCAGGTACCACTCCCCGCCGGGCAGCCGGGTCCACGCGGGCCCGCCGAAGACCGACTGCCAGTTGTTCGGCGGCACATTGCCGGAATCTGAGCCAGAGCCGCTGACGAACAGGTAGCGGTCGCGCTCCGGGCTGCCGGGCGGCGCGGCCAGCGCCTGCCGGAACCACGGGTGCTCGGCCGAACTGTGGTTGGGCACGATGTCGACGATCACCCGAAGCCCGTGCTCGTGCGCATCGGCGACCAGCGCGTCGAAGTCGGCCAGGTCGCCGAAGAGCGGATCCACGTCCCGGTAGTCGGCGACGTCGTATCCGCCGTCGGCCATCGGGGAGCGGTAGAAGGGGGTCAGCCAGATCGCGTCCACGCCGAGCCCGGCGAGGTGACCGAGCCGGGACCGGACTCCCGCGAGATCGCCGACGCCGTCTCCCGAGGCGTCGGCGAAGCTGCGGACGTAGATCTCGTAGACGACGGCGTCACGCCACCAGGGGAAGGCCATGATTGCGAACTGCCCGCTTCGGCTGGGCGCTATGCCCCTGGACGGGGGGAGACGCCCCCTTCGGGGGCGTTCACCAGACTGTGCGCCGCATAGACCAGATAGTCCCAGAGCCGGGTGGCGAGGTCTTCCGGCAGCTCCAGCGACTGCACCGCGTCGTTCATGTGCCGCAGCCAGGCGTCGCGCTCGGCGACGCCGATGACGAACGGCACATGCCGCATCCGCAGCCGGGGGTGGCCCCTGCGCTGGCTGTAGGTGTTGGGCCCGCCCCAGTACTGGATCAGGAACATCCGCAGCCGCTCTTCGGCGCCGGTGAGGTCTTCCTCGGGGTACAGCGGGCGCAGCAGCGGATCTTCCGCCACGCCCTCGTAGAAGCGGTGCACCAGGCGGTGGAAGGTCTCCTCGCCACCCACCGCCTCGTAGAAGCTCACCGACTCCTCGACGTTGCCTGACATGCCACCCAGCCTAGGTCACCGGGCGGGCTGGTCCGGCCGGCGCCGGCCCGCTCAGGCCGAGACGGTCGAGAGCGGGATGGACTCGCGGTCGAGCGCGGCCTTGACCCGCATCCGCAGCTCACGGGCGATGGCGGCCTGACCGGCGGGGATGGTCTTGGCGCTGATCCGGAAGACCACGGCGGTCTCGGAGATCTGCTCGATGCCGAAGACCTGCGGCTCCTCGACGATCACCCGGTCGCGGTAGTCGGGGTCGTCCCACAGCTCGGCGGCCACGTGGGTGAGGATCTCGCGTACGGCCGGGATGTCGGCGTCGTAGGCCACCGGTACGTCGAAGAAGGCCCGCGACCAGCCCTGCGACTCGTTGCCGATCCGGGTGATCGTGCCGTTGCGGATGTACCAGACCCGGCCGTCCACGTCGCGCAGCCGGGTGACCCGCAGGGTGACGGCCTCGACCGTGCCCACGGCGGGGCCCGCGTCGATCACGTCGCCCACGCCGTACTGGTCCTCAAGGAGCATGAACATGCCCGCGATGAAGTCCTTCACCAGCTCCTGGGCGCCGAAGCCGACCGCGACGCCGAGGATGCCGACGCTGGTCAGCAGCGGGGCGAGCTGCACACCGAACTGGGAGAGGACCATCAGCACCGCGGTGCCGATGATCACGATGTTGGCGATGTGGCTGAGCACCGAGCCCAGCGTGTCGGCGCGCTGCTTCCTGCGCTCGTTGAGCAGGAGCGAGGCGTCGTCGGCCGCGGCCCCGGCGCGCTGGCGCAGGCGTTCGGGGATGACACCGAGGGCGGCCCGGCGGGTGGCCCGCATGATCAGCCGCCGGACCAGGTTGCGCAGCAGCAGGGCGGCGACCAGGGTCAGGACGATGATGACGAGCCATGCGGCCAGCGGGGCCAGGTTTCCCGGGAGGAAGCTCTCGAACACCGGGCACAGCACGCCGCCTGTATCGCCCTCGCAGACCCGCTCAACGGTGCCGGCGACATCTGGTATCGAGGGCATGGCCGGGTCGACCGGTTTGACCATGGCGAGCAGAGACACGTACGGGATCCTCCGGATCGGTTCGGCCGGCATTGGGGGAAGGCTCCTCCATAGTGCCGACCGAACCGGCCGCCGTCACATCACGCCGGGGAAGACGGGGCCGTCCGGTCCGGCCGCGTACGGCGGACCGGTCGGCTCCGGTGACGAACGGCTCGGCGGGGACGCGCACCCGGAAGCGCGTCCCGTACCGTTTTCCGGGAATAACTCCCCGGAACCCTCCAGAACATGCTGGAGGGTGCTTTTGTCCTAATTCTTGGACATGATGGCTATTGAGGATAATTCACGGAATTTCGGGTGAATTATCCTTTGGTGTGCGGAGCCGGCGGGTGCCCTGCCCCCGCGGCCTTACGGTCGCGGGCGCCCGCACCGGTCAGCCCGCCGGCTCCAGGAGCCGCGGCAGACGCGGCGACGGACGGCGGTGGCTCCGCTCCACCGCCCCGTCGCCGCGGTCAGTCGCCCACCGCGGCGAGCACCCTGGCGACCTTCGTCGCCGCCCCCGCCGGATCGTCGGCCCGGTGCATCTTCTCGCCCCAGGACCACCAGTAGTACCAGTCGCGATGCTCGGGAACGGGCACCTGCCTGCAGGTCACGTTCTCCGCGAGGCTGGTCGCGTCCGGGTTGATCACCCGTACGAACGCCCGGCCCCTAGGAGTCCGCACCACTCGCGCGAGCAGTCCACGGGCGTCCAGTTCCGCTACCAACCGCTCCAGACGCCCGGAGTCGTCCTCCCCCACCTCGCGTCCCTCCTCCTGTGTCACTTGCGGGGGCAACGATGTGGCGTGTCTTCCCTAGGCGCCCATCGTGGCCGTTTGAAGTTCCGGTTGGCCCAACATGACTCAGTACGCCGACGCGGTCAACGAGGCTTCCGTCCCTCTCTGTAGAGCGGATCTCACAAGTGGGTTGAAGAAAACCGCTCGGAGAGGGACGATCCTTAGCCGTTACCCTTTCGGAGGGCGTTTTCAAGCAGTCATTAGTAGTCCATCATTCTCATAGGCGCGGTGTGCAACCTGTGGGCTACGCCGCGTCAGCGAGTGAGGACGGTCACGGCAACGGTCCAGCCCGCCTAGCTGGCCATCGGGAGAGGGGCCGGAATGTCCGGCAGGCAACACCGGGAGACCGAGATGGCCCGGCGGATCCGGGCCAGGGGCCTTGCCACCGGCCGGATCGCGGCCCAGATCGCGGAAGAGATCTACGAGTCCTGTTCCTCGCACTTCGGCACGACCCGGGTCAAGAGCCACCGGCTCGCGCACGGCATCGCGCTCGCCGACGTCATCGAACAGGTACGCGCGCTCTTCGAGCGGGACGGCAAGCCGGCGCCCGGCATCGGCGAGACACTGCTGTCGGCCTACGAGAGCGGGCTGAAACGCCCAGGGCCGGAGTACCTGCACTATCTGTGCTCGGTCTACCGGGTCGAGCCCGCGGCGCTCGGCTACGACGGGCCCTGCATCTGCGGCAACGCGCACAAGGGCCCGCCGCCCGGCCGGGCCGACGCGCACGAGGGCAAGCAGGAGCCGGTCGGCGCGCGCGCGTGGGTGCCGCCACCGGTCAGCGACCTGTCCGGGCAGGGCGGCGACGAGGACGAGAACATCCTCCGCCGTACGCTGCTGCTGTTACTGCGCGGCAAGAACGGCATGCAGCTCGACGCCCCGGTGCTCGGCGCGGTGGAGAACATCCGCAGGCGGCTGGACGAGACCCTGGTGTCGGCCACGGTCTCCCCGGCGATGCTCGACCAGTGGGAGGAGGCCACCGCCGGATTCGGCCGCCAGTACATGAACACCCCGCCGCTGCGGCTGCTGTGCGACGTCATGCTGGAGTTCAGTGCCGTACGCAAGGCGATGGACAAGCGCCAGCCGATCGATCTGCAGGAGCGGCTGTGCCGGATGGCCGCGCAGCTCGCCGGCCTGGGCGGCATGATCATGATCAACCTCGGCGACCAGCGGCTGGCCCGCTCGTTCTTCCGGACCGGGCGCACGGCCGCCGACGAGACCGGTGACCGCGCGCTGCGCGCCTGGGTCTGCGCCAGGGAGGCGCTGGTCCCGCTCTACTACGGCGACCCGCGCGAGGCGCTGAGCCTGGCCAAGAAGAGCCGCGACCTCGCCGGGCAGACCCCGTGCGCGGCCCAGGCCATGGCCCCGGTCGTGGAGGCCAGGGCGCTCGCCGCGCTGTCCGGCGGCGGCAAGAAGGACGTCATCGACCAGGCCAAGCGGGCGCTGCAACGGGCCAGGGCCGCCTTCTCCCAGATGACCCCCAACGAGCAGGACGACTCGGCCTTCGGCTACACCGAGCGCCAGCTCTACTTCCACCAGGGCGACGCGCTGGTCAAGCTGGGGCAGGCGATGGAGGCCGACCTGGTGCTGGAACAGGCGCTCACCAAGTACGGCCCCACGGAGTGGCTGGACCCGCTGCTGATCCGCTTCGACCGGGCCAAGTGCAAGGTGCTCGAAGGCGACCTCGACGAGGCGATGCGGACCGGCTTCGACATCCTGCGCGACCTGGAGGACAACTATCGCACCGACATCGTGATGAAGCGCGCCCACGAGCTCGCCAAGATGGTCGAGGCCAAGTCACCGGGCCACCCCATGCTCGCGCCGTTCCTCGCTCTGGTGAACGCGTTTTCCAACGACGCGCACGCGCAGCATTCGGCGACGCCGCACAGCGGCCCGAAACCGGGGGATCAGGTTGAGCCGATCTGTTGAGCCGATCGCCGGTGGATCCGGTCGATCATCGTCGGCGAAGCCGGACATCCGGAACGAGGCCGCATCTGGACGCCGCCGCCCGCCGCCCAGAACGGGCGCATCATGCCTGGTCAGGGTGGGTCTTCCGGCGCTTCACGGCGGGTTACCGCGAGTCATGGCATGCGGTGATATGCCACTTTTATCCGCTTCTGGTGGTGATAGTTGATTAATCGGCGGAGATAGATAGGTGCCAACCCTTGTGGAATGCCCGGCGGGTCGAATAATTGGACGGGCAAGCGTGTGCGACACGAGGGGCAGCATGAAGAGAATCGTTGTGCGCAAGCCGAAGCCGGCCAAGCTGAGCGGCAACTCCAGCGTGATCCACAAGGGGTGATCGATCACTCCGGCCATGTCTGGCTCCAGGGGGAGCACTCCAGCGACCGGGCGTCACTGCTCGCCTCCTGGGGCGCGCTCCCTCTGGGGGTGCTCGATGCCCACCGCCGGCGCAACGGCCCCTACACGTTCGGCGGCGCCCTGCTCGCCCTGCTCGTCCCGGCCGCGCTCCGGGAGGCTCCGGCCCTGGTCGCCGCACACGACATCGAGATCCGGGCGGTCGCGCCCGGCCTGCGCGCGATGGTGGTCCCCCGCTGGGAGCCCCCAGGCGCCCGGCTTTCCGACGACGAGCGCATCCTGGTGCCCGCACCGCGCCGCACGCTGCGGATCGCCAACGGGATCGCCGAGTTCGTCAGGGAGCGGGTGCCCGAAGGAAGCGTGCTCGTCGTCGAGAACGCCCACCACGCCGACGCCACCGATCGTGAACTGCTGGCCGTCCTCGCCCGCCGGATCGCGCCCGCGCGCCTGACCCTCGTGGTGTGCTCGGCCGAATCTCCCCCCGCGGGCTTCCCGGACCTCGCCCTGCACGCGCACGCCGCCCCCGCCGATCCGCCGGACGTCCCCGACCGCGCCGCCGCCTACGTCGCCTCCGACTGCACCGCCGACGATGCCCGGCAGGCCGCCGCCTACCAGGCGCTCACCCCGCAGGCCCGGGCCGCATTGCACGACCGCCGGGCGGGGGAACTGCTCGCCGGGGCCGAGCCCGCCCCACTGCTCGGCGCCGTGCCCTACCACCTGGAGCACGGGACCGACCCGCGCGGCGCGGGCGCGCGGGCCCTGTGGGCGGCGGTGGACCACTGCGTGCGCGAGGGTTTCCTGGACGCCGTCGCCGAGCTGGGAATTCGCGGCCTCGTCCTGGCGGAGGAGGGCGGTGACCTGTGGTGGCGGTTCATCCAGCGCACCGCGACGGCCCTGGGCGCGCTGCGGCGGCATCCGGAGGCGCGGCGGCTGTGGGATCTCGCCAGGCGCGGCAGCGCCGAGCCCGGCGTGCACGCGGCGGCGGCGTACGGCACCGCCATGCTGGACGCGCGCCACCCCGACCCCGCCGCCCGCGACCTCGGCCGGGCGACCGGCTGGATCAACGAGGCCATCGCGATCTCCACCCTACTGCCCGACCGGGAGCAGCGGGCGTTCAAGCTGGGCTTCGACCGCAACGGCCGGGCCCTGATCGAGCTGCGCCGCGGGCGGCTGCCGCAGGCGCTCGACCTCGTCGAGTCCGCGATCGAGCTGGCCGAACGCGACCTGCCGCCGGGCCGCCACCGCACCCACCGGATGGTCCTGCTGGCCAACCGCGCCCAGTTGCTGGCCGCCCTCGGCCGCGGCAAGGAGGCGCTGGACGACTACAGCGCCGCCATCGCCCTGGACCCGGCCTTCCCCGACCACTACCTCGACCGCGGCAACCTGCGCTTCTCGCAGGGCACGCTGGACGGCGCACTCGCCGACTACGAGACCGCCCTGCGGCTCAGCCCGCCGCTGCCCGAGGCGTACTACAACCGCGCGCAGGTCCACCTGGCCCAGGGCGAGGGGCACGCGGCCCTCGCCGACCTTGCCCACGTCCTCGAACTCGATCCCGGCTACCTCGACGCCTACATCAACCGGGCCGGGATGCTGGCCGTCACGGGCCGGGACGCCGAGGCGCGGGCGGACGTGGCCGCCGGACTCGCCATCGACCCGCGCAACGCGCACCTGCGGTGCGTGCTCGGCCAGCTCGAATGCGCGGCGGGCAGGCCCGCGGAGGCCCTGGCCGCGTTCGCCGCCGCGCTCGCGGCCGATCCCCGGCTCGTCCCCGCGTGGGCCAACCGTGCCATCACCCGCTTCGAGACGGGTGACGTGGACGGGGCGGTGGAGGATCTGACCCGCGCGCTGGAGCTGGAGGAGAGCGCCGAGCTGTACTTCAACCGCGCCACCGCGCTGCGCGCGCTGGGCAGGGAGGAGGAGGCCACGGCGGACCTGCACCGGGCGCTCGACCTCGACCCAGAAGACCCCGACGTACGCGAGGCCCTGGCCGAACGGTAGAGAGGGGTGCCTCCCGATATGAGGTTCACCCACCTGGCGGTAGTCGATTGTCCCCCTGGGCGGGCGCGGTAGAGGTTCTCCCATCCGAGGCGGAGGAGTTTCCTCCCCGGTGGGTATACCGGTCTCTCCCGGGTCACCGCTTCATGGCGCCGTCGGCGATGGCGTCGGCCGCGTCGCCGATGGCCATCCCGACGATCTCCAGGCGGCGGACCAGCTCGCGTTCCTTCATCGCCTCGGAGGTCAGTTCCTCGGAGAAGATCCGGGCGATCTCGTACTGGTACATGCGGCGGATGTTGCCGCCGATCTTCTTGGCCTCCAGGGCGTCGGTACCGACCGCCGAAGGGCGTGCCGCCAGCGCCCGCACCGACTCCTCCAGCGCCTCGATCCCCATGACCACCTGGTCCAGCATGGGCGCGAACCGGCGCTGACCCTTGATCCGGTACAGGTAGGACTCGCGGACGAAGTCGCGGAGCGAGTCCAGCACGTCGTCGATGAAGCGGGACAGGCGGAACAGGTCCTCCCGGTCGATGGGCGTGACCAGCGCGTCCGCCAGCTCCTCGACCAGGGCGGCCCGGTAGGTGTCGCCGCGGTGCTCGATCTCGCGCATCCGCTCGTGCGCGTCGGTGCGGCCCATCTCGCCGCCGATCATGGCCATGGCCAGCCAGGCGCCCTCCTTGGTCGCCTCAAGCTGGCCGATCAGCGCGTCACTGAGGGCGCTGTCCATCCGCCCGCGCATCAGGTCCAGCATCCGGCGCAGCCGCCGCACCATCCCACCTCCCGCGGGCCTCTCACGCGATCACGCCCTTGACGATGAGCGTGCCCGCCGCGGCGAGCAGCCCGCTCGCCGGAAGGGTCACCACCCACGCCAGCACGATCTTCGCGGCCGGGTGCCAGCGCACCCGGCGCGTGCTCTCCGCCACCCCCGCGCCGATGAGACCGCCGGCGATGGCCTGGGTCATGCTGACCGGCGCTCCCGCCGCCGCACAGGCGATCACCGTCGGGCCGCTGGCCAGTTCGGCGGAGACGCCGTGCACCGGGCGCGAGGCGAGGATCTCTCTGCTCAGCGTACGACCGGCGCGCGGCAGCCCGTAGACCGTGCCGAGGCCGAACAGCGCCGCGATCAGCGCGCACACCCCGGGCGAACCGCCGGACGCGCCGAGCGCGACCATGAACACCGCGAGCATCTTCTGCCCGTCGTTGGCCGCGTAGGCCAGGCACTGGAGGGCGAAGCCCGCGCGGTGCCAGCGGGGCAGGCTCGCGCCGCCCACCAGCCGTACCAGCAGGCGGTTGACCACCACCGCGACCAGCGCGCCGACGAACGGCGCGGCCAGCCCCACCACCAGTACGAACGCCACCCCGCCCGCCGACACCGGCAGCCCCCAGCCCAGCCCCGCCCCGGTCACCCCGCCCACCACCGCCAGCGTCAGGCTGGTCGGCAGCCCGCGCGCGCTCAGCACGGCCACCACCACGAGGGCGGCCAGCACCGCCAGGGCCATGGCGGCCTGCCCGTCCTCGTCGCGCATGGGCGCGAGCCGGGTGGTGAAGGTCACCGCGACCCGGTTCGTGACCAGCGGTACGACGGCCACGGCCGCCATCAGCAGGAGAATCCCGGTCACCGGGCGCACGCTGGGCAGCTTGAGCCCGGTACCGAGCAGCGCGCCGCCGTCGTTGACACCGGAGACGACCGCGAAGACGCACGCGAGCGTCACGAGCGCGATCGTCATGGCCTTTCAGTGGCCCCCTTTGGCGGCGCAGGCGGTTTCTAGCCGCGGTTCTACCCGTAAATGGCCGAATTTCTCCGATCGGCCGGGGGACGGGCCGCATGCGCCCGCTGAGCACCGTAAACTCTGCCCGGAACCGGGAGGAGCGGACGATGACCGCGGAGTACGTGCTGACCCTGTCGTGCCCGGACCGCCCCGGGGTGGTGGCGGCGGTGTCCGGGCTGCTGGCGGGGCGCGGCTGCAACATCACCGAGAGCCAGCAGTACGGCGACCGCGTCGCCGACCGCTTCTTCATGCGCGTGCAGTTCCTGTCCGACCTGCCCGACGACGAGCTGCGCACGGCCTTCGCGGCGCTCGCGCCGGAGTTCGGGATGGAGATCAGGCTTCGCGACCTCGGGGTCAGGCCCAGGGCGCTGGTGCTGGTCAGCAAGCTCGGGCACTGCCTGAACGACCTGCTCTACCGGGTGCGGTCCGGGCTGCTGGACATCGAGATCGTCGCGGTGGCCTCCAACCACCCCGACCTGCGGCCGCTCACCCAGTCCTACGGGATCGACTACCACCACCTGCCGGTCACGCCGGATACCAAGCCGCGGCAGGAGGCGGAGATCCTGACGCTGGTCGAGCACTACCAGGCGGACATGGTGGTGCTGGCCCGGTACATGCAGGTGCTGTCGGAAGACCTCTGCGGGAAGCTGGCCGGGCAGGTGATCAACATCCACCACTCCTTCCTGCCGTCGTTCAAGGGGGCCAAGCCGTACCACCAGGCGTACTCCCGAGGGGTGAAGCTGATCGGCGCGACCGCCCACTACGTGACGCCCGACCTGGACGAGGGGCCGATCATCGAGCAGGAGGTCGCCCGGGTGAACCACACCCACTCGCCGGACGACCTGGCCGCCATCGGCCGCGACCTGGAGTGCCAGGCGCTGGCGAAGGCCGTCCGCTGGCACGCCGAGCAGCGCATCCTGCTGGACGGCCACAAGACCGTCATCTTCCCCCGCTGACCCTGCCGCCCTGCTCAGGGGCGGTAGGTGCCGAAGTACCAGTCGTTGCCGCCGGGGTCCTTGCAGGCGTACTCCCGCGAGCCGTACGGCTGGTCGGCGGGCTTCTGGGTGATCTTCGTACCGGCCGCCGCCACCCGGTCGTGGTGCGCGTCGGGATCGTCGATCGCGATGTAGATCCCCGGGCCGCCCGGCCTGCCCTGGCCGATCATGATCATCTCATCGCCGAGCACCAGCTCGGCGTGTGAGACCCGGCCGTCCTCTCCCTTCGCCACCGAGTGGGCCGAAAAGCCGATCACGTTCACCAGCCAGTCGACGGTCGCCTCCGGGTCTTCGCTGCGCGCCAGCGCGTAGATCGTGCGCATCGTGGTCCTCCCCTTTCTATGCTCGCCTGTGTCCTTTCCCACGATGGCTCGCACGAGGGTGGCCCGGCTTGGAAAAATCTGACCTGCCGGAACGCGCGTGGCTCAGGGGCGTGCCAGGCTGCCCAGCTCCGCCTCGAACAGGCGGGCCGGATCGAACTTCATCCCGGAGAAGTGCCCGGCCAGTTCCAGGGAGAGCACGCCGTGCACGCGCGTCCAGAAGCTCAGCGCCAGCCGCATCGCCGGGGGCGGCTCGGCCCTCCCGCCCTCCGCCTCGGTGAGGGGGCCGCAGGCGGCGAGCAGCACCGTCATGATCTCGTTGGCGATGTCGGTGATGTCGTCGGGCGCGTGGTAGCCGGGGATGGGCGTGCCGTAGATGAGCAGGTAGCGGTGCGGGTCGTCGAGCGCCCACCGGCGGATCGCGTGGCCGACGGCGGTGAGGTCGGGGCTGTCGGTGGCGGTGGCGGTGGCGGTGGCCCGGACGGTGTCGGCCAGGCTGCGGTAGGCGTCCCTGATCAGCTCGGTGATCAGGTCGTCGCGGCCGGCGAAGTAGCGGTAGAGGGCCGGGCCGCTCATCCCCATCTGCTTGGCGATCGCGTTGAGGGAGAGCGCGGACGCCCCCGCGGTGGCGATCTGCTCCCAGGCGCGTTCCTTGATCTCCGCGCGGACCTGCGAGCGGTAGCGTTCACGGGGCGATGTCCGGGGCTCGGTCATCGGCGCCCCTCCCTTCGGCTGTTAATGCTTATCACTGATCCTATTGCCTGTAACGAACTTTGCGCGACCCCCGGCTTCGATACCATCGTCGGGCCAAGGCGCGGACGCGACCCGGATCAGGTGACCCCCATGAGCGATGACGTCCTGTCGGTCATCCCGACCGACCCCTACTGGCAGCCCGCGCAGGCCGCCGCCGAACGCGCCACGGCGCTCGCCACCGCCCTCGCGCCCGGCAGGCGTGCCGGGCTTCCCCCGGACATCCAGGTCAACTGGCACGAGCGGCCCAATGTCGTGGACTGCGGGGCGTACCTGGAGTGGATCACCTGCCCGCACTGCTCGGGCATGCTCGACCCCGGATGGTGGACCGGCCTGGTGGAGGCCCACGCCACGCGCGGTTTCGACACCCTGGCGGCCGACCTGCCCTGCTGCGGCACCGCCTCGACGCTCGACACACTGAACTACCACTGGCCGTGCGGGTTCGCCCGCTTCGAGATCGCCATCTGGAACTCCGAGCGGGAGTCCTTCACCGACGACGAGCTGACCACGTTCGCCGAAGCGCTCGGGCACCCGGTACGCCAGATCGTGGCGCACATCTGACCGCGCCTTACCCGTCCGCCTCCGGGACGGCGAAGCCGTCCGCCCGGTGGGTCGCGAGCAGCCGGGCCGGGGCCGATCCGGCCATGGCACGAAAGTCGCGGTTCATGTGCGCCTGATCGAAGTATCCGGCCTCGGCCGCGACCTCGGCCAGCGAGGCCGCGGGCCCGGCGGGGGAGGTGAGGCGGCGCAGCGCGTGATCGAAGCGCAGTACGCGGGCGGCGGCCTTGGGCGGCAGGCCGACCTGGTCACGAAACCGCGCCAGCAGATGGCGGTGGCTCCAGCCCAGCCGGTCGGCCAGCTCGCCGACGCCCATCGAGCCGTGCGTGGCCAGCAGCCGGTCCCACGCCCAGGGGATCTGCGGGCCCGGCTCGGGGGCCGCGGCCAGGCGGCGGGTGAGCAGCCGGTCGAGCAGCGCCAGGCGTACGGGCCGGTCGGGGGCGTCCGCCAGCCGTTCGACCAGCTCCTCACCCCACCGGCCGAGCACGTCACCGAGCGGGACGATCCGGTTGGCCAGCTCGC
Source organism: Spongiactinospora rosea (assembly GCF_003315795.1). Classification (GTDB taxonomy): domain Bacteria; phylum Actinomycetota; class Actinomycetes; order Streptosporangiales; family Streptosporangiaceae; genus Spongiactinospora; species Spongiactinospora rosea. Next base: position 46,132 of record NZ_QMEY01000011.1, on the reverse strand, counting down.
TCATCGGCACGCCGAAGATCCGCCTGGCGCCCATCGGGGTCAGGTTGACCTGCACGCCCTCGGCGCTGCCCTGCGTCACCATGTCGGTGTAGGTGTCGGCCAGGCCGCCGGTGAACGACGCGAGCCGGTGAGGCGAGCCGGGCCTGCGCGGGTCGCGCAGGCCCAGGCGCTCGGTGAAGCCGATGATCAGCACCACCCCGCCGAACGGCGGCTGCCGCCGATGCAGCGGCACCGGGTGGTCCTCCCGGTAAGCGGTGAACTGCGTGACGTGGCGGCGTAGCGCCGGACCCGGCGTGCCCTCCAGCGCGGTCAGCCCGTCCGGCGCGGGCATGCGCTAACCCCCGCGCAGCCCGGTGTGCTCGGCCAGGAAGCTGAGCTGGTCGGCCGCGAGATCGACCGACTTGCTGACCGCCCTGGCCCCGTGCCCGACCTCGGTCTCGTTGCGCAGCAGGATCGGCCGCCCGGGGTCGGCCTGGGCGTGCTGCAGCGCGGCGCACATCTTCCACGCGTGCATCGGATGCACCCGCGTGTCGGACGCGAACACCGAGAACAGCGTCGCCGGGTAGGAGACGCCCTCGCGTACGTGATGGTAGGGGGAGTACGACCACAGCCAGGCGAACTCCTCCGCGACGTCGGCCGAGCCGTACTCGACGTTCCAGGTCGCGCCCAGCCCGAACCGCTCATAGCGGATCATGTCCAGCAGCGGGGCCGAGCAGACCACCGCCGCGTAGAGGTCGGGCCGCTGGGTGAGCGCCGCGCCCACCAGCAGGCCGCCGTTGGAACCGCCGGAGATGCCGAGCATGGCCGAGGTGGTGACGCCGGTGGCGATCAGGTGCTCGGCCGCGGCGTGCAGGTCTTCGTACACGCGCGGCTTGCCGGCCAGCATGCCCGCCCGGTGCCACTCCTCGCCCTGCTCGCCGCCGCCGCGAAGCTGCGCGATGGCGTAGACGCCACCCGCCTCCACCCAGGTCAGGATGCTCGCCGAGTAGCCCGGCGTCATGGAGATGCCGAAGCCGCCGTAGCCGTACAGGACCGTGGGGCGCGGGCCGGTGCCGGCGTCCGGGCGGGAGATCACCAGCATGTGCACCTCGGTGCCGTCGGCCGAGGTGTAGACGACCTGCTCGGTCGTGACCGGGGGCACCTCCACCGCCCCCGGCGAGGACGCCCACAGCGTCGTCCGGCCGGTGCGCGCGTCGTAGCGCTGGATGGTGGGCGGCGTGGTGTTGTCGGTGTAGCTGAACCACGCCTCGTGGCCGCCCTCCGGGCGCTCGATGATCGCCCCGATCGTGCCGAGCCCGGGGGTCGGCACGTCGCCGGTCTTCGCGCCGGTGGCGAGGTCGTGGACGGTGATCTCGCTGATCGCGTGCCTGGTCCAGCCGACCAGCATGACGGGGGAGCCCAGCTCGTCCAGGACGGCGTAGTCGGACAGCACCGCCTCAGGGTCCTCGGGGATGAGGTCGCGCCAGTGCTCGTGGCCCGGCCGCTGCGGATCGGTCACGCACACCCGGCCGCGCGGGGCGTCGCGGTCGGTGAAGACGTACAGCCGGCCGTCCCGGCCGAAGTGCAGCGACGTCTGCGCGTCCACGCCCTCCTGCACGGTGACCAGCGCGGGGCTCTCGGGGCGGGAGGCAGAAAGGTCGGCCACCCACAGGTCGTTGCGGGGCGCGGTGCCCCTGGACGCCGAGATCGTCAGCCACCGGCCGTCGCGGGAGACGCCGACGCCGTAGTAGTTGGTCTTCTCCATGCCGTGGCCGAAGATCTCGACGTCCTCGTCGCTCGGCGTGCCGACCTGGTGCAGGAAGACGCGGCGGTGGTACTGGTCCTCGCCCGCGGGGACCGCCGATGCGGGGAGCCTGCGCACGTAGTAGAACGCCTCGCCGCCGGGCAGCCAGGCGATCGGCGAGTAGCGGCAGCGGTCGATCGGGCCGTCGACCCGGTCACCGGACCCGATGTCCAGCACGTGGACGTTGGACTCCTCGTCGCCGCCGACCGAGATCTGGTAGGCGAGCAGCCGGCCCTCCTTGTCAGGCTGCCAGGAGTCGAGCGTGGTGAGGCCGGAGGGGTCGAGCGCCATGGGGTCGATCAGGACGCGTTCGGTGCCGTCGGGATCGACGGTGTACAGGACGGAGTGCTCCTGATCAGGTGTACGGCGCATGAAGAAACTGCGCTTCCCCCGCCACACCGGCACGCCGACCGACCCTGAACGCAGCAGCTCGGCGATCCGGGCGCGGAATGCGAGGCGTTTGTCAAGGGTCGCGGTGAACAGCGTCTGCTGCGCGTCCAGCCATTCCTTGGTGGCCGGGTCATCGGGGTCCTCCAGCCACCTGTAGGGATCGGGGACCCTGATGCCGTGCAGCTCCTCGGCCTGGTCGTCGCGGCGTGCGGGTGGGTACGGCAGTGGCGTCATGGACCGAACACTACATTCCCCCGGGGACACAAGCCGCTGATGATCGCTGATGGTGGCGAACCCATCCGTCCGCCGCATTGTGGACGGAGTAAAGAAGGGTCCGCGCGGGGATAAAACGGATCAGGTGACTCTCCTGACATTCGCGCCTGCTGTTATGGGGTGGCGGGGGAGCGGAGTGAAACGCCAGACTGGGTGGAGGACGGTGCCGTGGTGACCATCCGCTGGGCCGTCCGGCGGAGGTCCATGTGACGGAAGTAACCGGGCCCCAAGAGAGTGGGCCACAACGCGGGTCGTGCTGCGGTACGGCCCTTGACATGCCGCGCACAGCGAGAAGGGCCCGCTGATGCGCCAGGTCTTACTACTCAATGCCACCTTCGAGCCGCTGACCACCCTCTCACTGCACCGCGCGGTGGTCCTGGTGCTGCGCGAGAAGGCGGACGTCGTGCACCGTGATGGGCGGGGGGCCGTACTGCGTTCCGCCAGCCGCACGGTGGACGTGCCGTCGGTCATCAGGCTCAAGAGATATGTCCGTATCCCCTACCGGTCGCGGATTCCGCTCACCCGGGCGGCGCTGATGCGCCGCGACGACTACCGCTGCGCGTACTGCGGGCTGCGGGCCGAGACCATCGACCACGTCATTCCGCGCTCGCGGGGCGGCACGCACACATGGGAGAACTGCGTGGCGTCCTGCATGGCGTGCAACCATCGCAAGGCCGACAAGATGCTGGAGGAACTGGGGTGGAACCTTCGGGTCGCCCCGGTGGTGCCACGCGGCGCCCATTGGCGGCTGATCGGCGCCAAGCTGATCGGTGACCCGCAATGGGCGCCCTACCTCTCGGAGAACGCGGCCTGACGGCTCCGGACGCGCACACCGGCCCCACCCTTGGGGCCGGTGCTCGCGGTCGGGCGGCGGTGGTGCGATAACATCGCAGGCATGCCGCGTTATGAATATCGGTGCCGTGCCTGCGGGAGCACGTTCGAGATGTCCCGGCCGATGGCGCAGGCAGGCGACCCGGCCCGCTGCCCCCACGGCCACGACGACACCGTCAAACTCCTCTCCACCGTCGCCGTCACCGGCGGCTCCTCCACCCCCGCCCCAACCCCCCGCGCCGGCGGCGGCTGCTGCGGCGGAGGCTGCTGCTCCTGACCCCCCGCCCCCGGCCTGCGGCGTACAAGGTTCATGACCGCTGTCACGGCCCCAGGCCCAGCGGCGAATGCTGCTGCTCCTCCACCTGCGCCCGGGCACTGCTGCCTGTGTTGTACAGGCTCTGGGCACTGGCGCTATACCCGACTACGCCCGGCCCCTGTGACATCCGGGCCCATGACCGCTGCCGCGGCTCCGAGGTGGGCTGCTGTTCCTGACCGGCCCCGCCCCGGGGCGACATGTCACTGCCGACCTGTGTTCGCAGGCTCAGGGCGCTGGCGCTTTCTGAGCGTGCCGGGCTCTTGCGGCATCCGGGCCTATGACCGCTGTCGCGGCTGCGAGGTGGAGGCTGCTGCTCCTGAGCCGCCCCGCCCCCGGGTGACATGTCGCTGGCGTTCGGCACTGCCGACTTGTGTTCGCAGGCTCAGGGCGCTGGCGCTTTCTGACCGTGCCGGGCTCGATGGCGTCCCCACGAGTGGTGGAAATGCCGCCTGGCTCCGCGTTCCGGCGGACCGCCGTTGGCGGGCGCCGGGCACCGCCGTCGTGCGTCTCGCCGTTGCGGCGTCCGTGGTGGTGCGGCCGGGCGGTCATGATCCGGCGGACCACGGCCGTTCTTTCCGGTCCACGAGGTATGACCGTGATCACTGGGCTTTTACACCACTGGGTGGGACGCCATCCCGGGCTCTTGCGGCATCCGGGCCCATGACCGCTGCCGCGGCTCCGAGGTGGGCTGCTGTTCCTGACCGGTCCCGCCCCGGACGATATGTCACTCGCGCTCGGCACTACTGGCCTGTGTTGCCCGTGCTCCGGGCGCTGGCGCTGTTCCGGACCGGTGCCGCGGCCCCGAGGCCTGGGGCGAGGGCTGGCCCTGACTCGCCCTGGGCGACATGCCACCCGCGTCTGGCGTGTGTTCGCAGGCTCGGGTGCCGGTGCAACTGCTGACCCGTGCCCGGCCCCTGCCGCGTATGGCCTATGACCGGTGCCGCTGCTGCTCCTCGCCCTCGGGATGGTCGTTCTCTGACCCGCTCATGGGCCTCCGTGGCCGGCGGCCCATGAGCGGTACGTTCGGTACCCCTGCCCTGTCAGGCGGCCTTGTGGGGGCGGCGTTGGAAGGGGAGGAAGCGCTCGGCGAGGTGGGGGCGGGCCGGGAGGGTGGTGGGCTCGACGGCGATGATGCGGTCGAAGCGGAAGGCGCGGATGCCTCGCCTGAGCCGGCACATGCCCACCAGATACCAGTGGTCGCGGTGGACGAGGCACGTGACCGGGTCGACCTCTCTGACCGAGATGCGGTCGCCCGCGTCGCGGTAGTGGAGCCGGATCACGTGCCTGCCCGTGATGGCGTCGGCGATCAGCTTGGCCCTGGCCGCGGTGTCGGCGGGCAGGGGGGTCGTCAGGGTGGCGAGGGTGGCGGCGACGACGTCATCGTCGACGCCGAGGTGGTCGAACGCATGGCGCAGGCCGCGCCGTGCGGTCGTCGACTGCGGCCCGGCGCCCAGGTGCGCGAGCGAGAGGGCGAGCGCAGCGATCTCGGCGGCGTGCAGACTGCGAGAAGGTGCCTCCATGACGTTTGTCATACCCGAATTTTACCGTCCCCTACCGACATTTCTCGAACACAGCGTCGGTAGGGGCCCGTTCACCTGGAGAGTTGGGTGAGGTCGCGCGATGCTCCCGTGGAGGCTGATGTGGTGAGCGCCGCGTACGCCTGAAGCGCCACGCTGACCGGACGCCGCCGGTCGCGCGGGCGGTAGCCCTGCCGCTCGGCGAGCAGCCGCTCGCGGCGGGCCGCCAGCACGCCCTCGGGGACCTTGAGCTCCAGAATGCGGGAGGGGATGTCGATGTCGATCGTGTCGCCGTCCTCGACCAGCGCGATGATGCCGCCCTCGGCCGCCTCCGGGGAGGCGTGCCCGATGGACAGGCCGGAGGTGCCGCCGGAGAAGCGGCCGTCGGTGACCAGCGCGCAGACCTTGCCCAGGCCCTTGCCCTTCAGGAACGACGTCGGGTACAGCATCTCCTGCATGCCGGGGCCGCCCTTGGGGCCCTCGTAGCGGATCACCACGACGTCGCCGGCCTTGACCCGGTTGTTGAGGATGCCGTCGACGGCATCCTCCTGCGACTCGAAGACCACCGCCGGACCCGAGAACTTCCAGATCGACTCATCGACGCCCGCCGTCTTCACCACCGCGCCGTCCAGGGCCAGGTTGCCGTGCAGCACGGCCAGGCCGCCGTCGCGGGTGTAGGCGTGTTCGAGGTCGCGCACGCAGCCCTGGGCGCGGTCCAGGTCCAGTGAGTCCCAGCGGGCCTCCTGGGAGTAGGGCTTGACCGTGCGGACGTTGCCGGGGGCCGCGTGCCACAGCTCCATGGCCTCGGGCAGCACCGACGGCGACATCGGGTCCCACGCGTCGATGTAGTCGCCGAGCGTGGCGGACGAGATGGTCGGCACGTCGCGGTGCAGCAGCCCGGCGCGGTCCAGCTCGCCCAGGATGGCCGGGATGCCACCGGCCCGGTGGACGTCTTCGACGTGGTACTTCGCGGTGGCCGGGGCGACCTTGCACAGGCAGGGCACCCGCAGCGACAGCTCGTTGATCTCCTTGAGGCCGAAGTCGACCTCCGCCTCCCTGGCCGCCGCGAGCAGGTGCAGGATCGTGTTGGTGGAGCCGCCCATCGCGACGTCGAGCGCCATCGCGTTCTCGAACGCGTCACGCGTGGCGATGGCGCGCGGCAGCACGGTCTCGTCGTCCTGCTCGTAGTAGCGGCGCGCGAGGTCCACCACGGCGTGGCCGGCCCGCTCGAACAGCCCGCGCCGCGCGGCGTGCGTGGCCAGCGTGGTGCCGTTGCCGGGCAGGGCCAGGCCGATCGCCTCGGCCAGGCAGTTCATCGAGTTGGCGGTGAACATGCCGCTGCACGACCCGCAGGTCGGGCAGGCGTTCTCCTCCAGCTCCTGCAGCTCCTCGTCGGAGACCGAGTCGTCGGCGGCGGCGATCATCGGGTCGATGAGGTCGAGCTTGCGGCCGGGGGTCTTGCCGGCCTCCATCGGCCCTCCGGACACGAACACCGTCGGGATGTTGAGCCGGAACGCGGCCAGCAGCATCCCAGGGGTGATCTTGTCGCAGTTGGACACGCAGATCAGCGCGTCGGCGCAGTGCGCGTTGACCATGTACTCGACCGCGTCGGCGATCAGCTCCCGGCTGGGCAGCGAGTAGAGCATGCCGCCGTGGCCCATGGCGATGCCGTCGTCGACCGCGATGGTGTTGAACTCGCGCGGGATCGCGCCCGCCTCCCTGATCGCGCCGGCCACGACGTCGCCGACCTCGCGCAGGTGGACGTGCCCGGGGACGAACTGGGTGAAGCTGTTGGCCACCGCGACGATGGGCTTGCCGAAGTCGCTGCCCGCTACGCCGGTCGCCCGGAGCAGGGCCCGGGCACCGGCCATGTTTCTGCCGTGTGTGACCGTTCGCGACCTCAGCGGAGGCATGACGCATCTCCCATCGAAGAGGAACCTGCGAGAAAACAGGTGAGTCTTCAAATGGTACGGGGTGCGCCCGGTGCATGAGACGTCGTGTCCAAGCGTCGGACATGCTTTACGTCACCGCTGCACGGACATATCGCCGCATATGCGTCAGGGCGTACGAGAGCCACCGCGTGGCGCCTGTACCCGCCGGGCGCAGGTACGCACCCGGCGCGTCAAGATCCCGCACGCCCGCCGTACGGCCGGCGTGGCGGGACGAGGAGACGGGCGACCGCCGCCGGACCGGCGGGGGCCCGAGCCGCGTCAGCCCTCCGCGTAGCGCGGTGGCAGCACCTCCGCGGCCGCTTCGTAGATCTCACCGATCTCCTCGTCGGTGAGCGAGTGCTCCCGCTTGGTGATCCAGCGGCGCACCCGGCTGCCCTCGAAGACATCGACGTCGCGGATTGTGAGGATCTTCCATGGAATGGCCGGACCATAAATGGCCAGCGACGGCACCACGACCAGCTCCCTGCTCAGCTTCTCGCCGATCAGCTGGCTGGCCTGGGCCGCCTCCCAGGCCGCCTCGACAAGGCGCGGCTTCTGGGTGAACGGTCCGTGGAAGAGCTTCTTGCCCGACTGGACGCGCACGGGCAGCCGCTTGTCCCATTTCTCCGAGTCGACCGCGTACACCCCGGTCGGACCGATGACCAGATGGTCGATCTGGGCTTCGCTGCCGGGGATGGCACGGGCGTGCAGTGTGCGATAACCGCTCCGCTCCAGCTTCTTGAGCTGGGCTTCCGTGCGGCGCTCGGCGACGGAGGACCGTCGCCACGCGGGCACGGAGGAGGCGGATCGCGCGCGATAGACGGTGTCGGCGATCGCCGCGATCACCGCGCCGGTGACTCCCCAACGCCAATCGGACAGCAGGACGCCGAGCAGAATGCCGCCGAGGAGCGCGATCAGCGCCCGGCGCCTCAGCGGCCGGTACTTCGGCTCCTGCAGCAGACTGCGCAACGACGCACGCTCGATCGGAGCGAATGTCGAGGGAGCCGCGGTCGGGCGAGCCGACGACTGTGCCGGCCGGTCACTCACCCAAATTGGTGACTGTGTGTGACCGTCTTCTGGAACTTGGCCGAGATCCACGTAACTCACCGTAGCCGAGTCGCTAATAGGTTGCCTAGTCTTCCCTGGTTCACACTTTTGTGGCTGCCTTCGCCTGCTTGCCATGCCGAAAACCGGGTATCTATCCCTATCCTCTCTAGACAACTCCGGAGCCCGGGCATGCTCCGCCACGGCGATGGCGGCCACCGAATCGTGATCCTAACGCGTGGACGCGCCCCCGCCGGAGGGTTACGTTCAACGGATGGACGGCGCGATCGGGGTGCTGGGCCCCCTCATCGGGATCTCATCGGCCGCGTTCGTCGTGATCTCGCTGGTGGTGCTGCTGTCCGGCAAGGCGATGGGCGCGCGCGACTCCAGGAGAGAGATCGGCGGCCCGGTGTGGTTCGGCGGGCCGGGCGGCGGCGAGCACGGCGTCAGCGACTCCGGTGTGGTGCTGCTGGATCGGCGTCCGGCCTGGATCGACGTCCCCGACCACGACTGGCCCGCGCTCGCGAGGGCGGCCGAGCCCGGCCGGGCCTGCGGCGGGGCCTCGGCGGGCTGGTGAAGGGGGGCTGGTGAGCGTGATGCGCCGGTTGTCCATGCCCCAGGCCGACGACGTCCGCCAGGCCGTACGGCAGGCGGAGCGGCGTACGGGCCTGCGGTTCGCCGTCTACATCGGCCCGGCCCCGGCCGGGCCGCGCGACTACGCCGAGCGGCTGCACGCCGCGCTGGGCGAGGAGGCGCCGGGCGCGGTGCTGCTCTTCGTCGATCCCACGGCCCGCGGCCTGGAGATCGTCACCGGCGAACGCGCTCGCAGGCGCCTGCCCGACGCGCGCTGTCAGGCGGTCGCCCTGTCCATGGCCACCGCCTTCAGCGGCGGCGACCTGTCGGGCGGCGTGGTCTACGGCCTGAGCGCCCTCGCGCAGCACGCGGCCGGCTCCCGCTGAGGCCCCGCTGAACTCAGCGTGGCCGGTAGTCCTCCATGTACTTGGAGACCTTCCCCAGGTAGTCCCGCCACCGCTCGGGCACCCCGTTGTCGCGGTGCATCGGATCGACGCCGCTGCGGAACAGCCCGGCCAGGTTGAGCGCCGGGTCGCCCGGGATGTCCTCGATCTTGGGGCCGAGGCCGCACATGAAACGGCCCATGGACAGGATCGACAGCTCCGGGCCGAGCGGGGGAGACGGCTTGGGGCTCTGCAGGCCGCCGGGCTGCCAGTGCCACAGCACCGCGGGAGTCCAGCGGGCGATGCCGTACTCGTCGGCCGGACGGTCGGTGAGATCGGGGTCGAAGCCGGACTCCGCCTTCAGCATGGCCGCGATCAGCGAAGGGCTCAGACCGGGCTGCGCGCAGTGCGTGCCCGCCTGCACGATCAGCGAGCGGTACTCCCTGGGGATGTCGGAGTCGAGCCGCAGCCAGCGGCCCGCCGGGTCGCCCACGGTCTCGCTCCTGGTGGCGGCGGGCGTCGCGGACGCGGCCCCGCCCGCCGCCCGCGGGCTCTCCTGACCGCTCACGCTGACGGCCACCGCGGCGGCCACCGCCAGCGCGGCGACCGCGGCACCGCCGCCCAGCACCACCTTCCGGCGGCCGGCCGGGGCGCCCGGCTCGGGTGCGGGGGCCGGGGCGGCGGGGACCGGCGTGGGCGCCGCGCCGGGGATGGGGAGGGCGGCGAGGTAGGCGGCGGCGTCGGGCCAGCGTTGGTCGCGGTCCGGGCTGAGGGCGCGCATCACGGCCTCGTCGACCTCCGGCGGTACGCCGGGCCTGAGCGCGCTCGGCGGCACCCGCTCCTCGGGCCTGCCCGGCACCTGGCCCGTCAGCATGTGGTACGTCAGCGCGCCCAGCCCGTGCACGTCGGCCCGGGCGTCAGGGGCGCCGTCGAAGTGGAGTTGTTCCGGGGCCATGTACCCGGGCGACCCGGCGGGCAGCGTGAGCCCGGTCAGGTGGTCGGTGGACCGGGCGATGCCGAGGTCGGCCACCATCACCCGCTCGCCGCCGTGCGCGCGCGAGCGGAACAGCACGTTGGAGGGCTTGAGGTCGCGGTGGACGACGCCGATGCCGTGGAGTACCGCCACGCCCTGCGCGATCTCACCGATGAGCCGCAGCGCCTCCTCCACCGGCAGCGCCCCTTCGGAAAGGCGCTCCTGGAGGGTGCCCCGGTCGGCGTAGGTCATCACGAAGTAGGGTCTGCCGTCGTCGAGTTCGCCGATGTCGAAGACCTGGACCAGCCAGTGGGAGTCGGCCCTGCGCAGCAACCTGGCCTCTTGCAGGAACCGCCCGCGGACGTCGGGCTGCCGCGCCCAGTTGTCGGCGAGGATCTTCACCGCGACCGGCGAGCGCAGCTCGTCGTCGTGCGCCAGATGAACCGAGGCGAACCCGCCCACCCCGATGATCTGCTCGATCCGGTAGCGACCCGCGTAGGAAGGAGCGGTCATTCACCTCATCATTGCCGATGATCAAGAATTCGTCCACGCGCCCTGACATCTACCAGGTTGCCGATCGGCTGTGGCGAAGTAGGGTCCCCTACTGATGCGCAGCACGATCCTCATCCAGATGGCCGCCTCGCCGACCGCCGACCGGCCGTACTCCATGGAGCTCGCGCCCGGCGAGCACGCGTTCTTCGGCCGCGGCGCGCCCGGCTCGCCCGTGGACATCACGCTGGACGACCCGGCGGTGTCCCGGCGGGCGGGCGAGATCACCGCGATCGCCGACTACTGGCTGTTGTCCAACCTCAACACGACTAAGACGTACGTGGTGGACAACCCGGAGGGCGGCGGCGAGTTCGTGAAGATCCCGCCCGGCCGGATCGGGGCGCCGATCCCGTTCGAGTTCTCCCGGGTCAGCCTGCCCGCCGTGGACGGCACCGTGTCCTTCCTGGTCTTCGCGCCACAGCACGTGCACGCGCCGCCGGGCAGGGCCGAGGGCGGCACCGCCACCCAGGTCGCCTACCCGCTGGACCAGAACGCGAAGTACTTCAGGATCCTGGTCGCCCTGTGCGAGCCGCGGCTGCGCGACCCGGCCAGCTCCCGCATCCCGACCATCCCGGAGATCATGGAGCGGCTGCCGGGGCTGGGGCTGAGCCGCACCGCGGTCGGGTTCCACATCGGCTATCTGGCGGAGAAGAAGCTGCACGTCAAGGACCCGCACGGCGGGGAGGGCAAGGCCGACTGGCAGCGTCACGCGCTGGTCTCGCTGGCCCTCAGGTTCGATCTGGTCACCAGCGCCCACCTGGCCCTGCTGCCGGTGCCCGGCCGCTGAGGCGCGGGCGCGGCCTCACTCGGCGATCATGGCCGACAGGTGCGCGCTGATGTCGGCGAGCAGCGTGGCCGGCCGCACGGGGGCCGCGGCGACGGCGGAGAACAGCGACGGAAGGCCCGCGAGCGGGAACCCGTCGTCGTGGGTCGCCGTGCCGCCGATCGGGTTCTTGTCGAGCGCCGAGCGGCTGCGCTCCCAGGCGTCCAGCACCTCCTCGGCGGAGGGCACGCCGAATCCGTGGCCGACCGGGGCGGCGTGCCGCAGACGTACCAGCGGCGTGTCCGCGAACGCGAGCGCGACCTTGGCCCGCGCCGCGAGGTCGGCGCGGTCGTCCGGGGCCACCCAGTCCATCGCCGTGCAGGGGTTGCGGCACCGCGCCACGCAGGTGGCCAGCGCCCCGGCCACCTGGCTGTGCTGCCGGTCGAAGTAGGCCCGCCAGCCCTCGCCGGGCTCCACCGCGACCCGCAGAGTGCGGTTGAGCGCCGACTGCTCGGCCCTGGTGTGGTCGCACTCGCGGTCGCCGATGACGCCGAACCTGCTGCCGGGGGCCGCCAGCCCCGCGGGCCAGGCGGCCGGGTCGCCCGCGTGGCCGAGCGCCGGTTCGAACGCCAGCAGCGGCAGGTACTCCGCCGCGATGTGCACCGCCGCCGTCATCGGGCTCAGCTCCCGCCGCCGCCAGCGGACCGCGATCACCTCAAGCAGCAGGCCGTACGCGGGCACCAGCGTGGCCAGCGCCCCGCGCGGCTGCTCGCGCGGCGTTTGCGGCATGTGACAGCTCCGGGCACGCCTGCGCAGCTCCGCGGGCACGGCCCGCGCCTCGGCGGCGAAGTCCTCCGCGTCGAGTGACAGCAGCCGCTGCCCGAACTCGCACACGTCGGCGACCCGCTCGCCCTCCCGCTCGCCGAGAACGCGCGGCGCGAGCGCCCCGAGGTCGGCGAAGGCGTGCCGCTCGGCCAGCTCGATCAGCAGATCACGCGCGGAATCCAGGCGCGGCGGCGTCACGGGCAGGGCGCGCGGATGCACTGCTGCGGCGGCACCGGCTGGTCGGGGGGCGGCTCCTCGGAGGTCGGCAGGGTGCTCGGCTGTGGCTCGGGGTCGCCGGTCGTGGGCGGCGGATCGTCCGTCGGCTCCTGCGTCGGCTCCTCGGTCGGCTCCTGCGTCGGGTCTTCGGTCGGCTCCGCCGTGGGCTCCCCGGTGGGCTCTTCCTCGTTCGTCGGCCAGGGGGTCGGGGTCGCCGCGGGCCAGGTCTCCTTGACCTCCCTGGACCTGCGCTCGGCGGGCCTGCGCGGATGGTCGCTCGGCTCGTCGGCCACGGTGGCGCTCGGCACGACCTCGCGCACCTGCGACTCGACCGGCTCGGTGGACCCGGTGGTCTGCTGCATCCACACCATCGTCCCCAACGTCAGCGTGGCGACCACGGCCGCGGCGGCGCTGGCGAACATGGTCATCGCGCGCTTGCGGCGGCGGCCGCCGCCGGGGGCGGCCGGGAGGGCCGGAACGGTGTTCGCCTCGCGTGCGGCCGGTACGGGCCTGAGCGGCGGCACCGCCGTGGGGTCGTCGGCCGCGCGGCGGGCGGCCGCGGCCATCGCCGCGGCCGAGGGCCAGCGGTCGGCGGGTTCCTTGCTGAGCGCGCGCGTCACCACATGGCGCTGCGCGGCCGGGATCTCCGCGGGCAGCGCGGGCGGCTCGACATTGAGGTGCTTGACCAGGATCTGGACCGGCGTCTCGCCCTCGAACGGCATACGGCCGGTAAGGCACTGGTAGCCCACCACGCCCAGCGCGTAGATGTCGGCGGCCGGGGTGATCTCGCCCCCCGTGGCCTGTTCCGGCGCGCAGTAGCCGACCGAGCCGAGCACCATGCCCGTGCTGGTGAGCTGGTTGCCCGCCGCCGAGCGGGCGATCCCGAAGTCGGTGAGGGCCAGCCGCCCGTCCGCGCGCACCAGCAGGTTGCCCGGCTTGACGTCGCGGTGCACGATGCCCTGCTCGTGCGCGGCGGACAGCGCGTCGCCCGCCTCGGCGACCACCCGCATCGCGGTGGCCGGCGGCAGCGCGCCGCGGCGCAGCACGCGGTCCAGCGACTCGCCGTCCACGTGCTCCATCACCAGGTAGCTGACCTGGCTGCCGTCGGGCAGGGCGCAGGAGCCGTAGTCGTAGACGTCGACCACGCCGGGGTGGTGCAGGGTGGCCATCGCCCTGGCCTCGGCCAGGAACCGGGCCTCGAAGCCGGGATCTTCCATCAGCGCGGGTAGCAGGACCTTTACCGCCACCGTACGGCCGAGCAGCGCGTCGGTCGCCCGCCACACCTCGCCCATGCCGCCGCCACCGATGCGGTGTTCGAGCCGGTACCGCTCATCGAGCAGAGTCTCCGGTCCAAGCACGGCTCAACCCCCGGAATTGAGTGCCCCCAAAAGGATCCTGTCAGCGAGGAATCCCGACAAACGTCAAGCCAAGAGGTTATCAGCAGCTCGTCGATCATCGACGACGATCGGCCCACGGACGTGGGCCGATCGCCGGGAATCCGCCGGGAACGGCCAGGGCCGCGCGCGAATCCGCCGGAGGGGCGTACGGGGGTCAGGCCACCGTCGCCGCGGCGGCGTCCTTGGCGCGGGCCCGCAGCGCGCGGCTGATCCCGTCGGCTCCTTCGAGGAGCAGGCGGCGCAGCGCGTGCGGCGGGTCGTTGGACGCGATGTACTCGTTGGTCCGCTCCACCGTGTGCTCGTCGATGAGCAGCGCGGGGAAGCAGCCGACCACGAAGTTCTGGGCCATGTCGGAGGTCCAGCTCTTCCAGATGCGGCCGACCTCGGAGAGGTAGCGCTCGGCGTACGGGACCAGCAGCGCAGTGTGGTGCGGGTCCATGAAGCCGACGATCGTCGAGCGCAGCAGCGCGCCGCTCAGCTCGCCCGCGACGATGCGGTCCCAGCAGGCGGCCTTGGCCTCGGCGGTCGGGATCGCGGCCCGGCACAGCGCGGCCGAGCGCTCGCCGGTGGCGGTGGCGTCGCGGCGCAGTTCGGACTCGATCTCGGCCTCGCCGAGCACGCCGCCGGAGACCAGCGCGTGGATGAGCGTCCAGCGCAGGTCGGTGTCCACGGTCAGGCCCGCGGGCACCGAGCGGCCCTCCAGGATGTCGCGCAGGTATTCGAGCTCGCCGTCGGAGGTGGCCACCGCGGCGAACGCGTTGACGTAGGCGAGCTGGTGGTCCGAGCCCGGGTCGGCGGAGCCGATCAGGTCGCGCAGCCGCGAGGCCAGCTCGTCCAGGCCGGTGACCCGCCAGGCCGGGTCGGCGTACTGCTGCACGGTCAGCCGCGCCTGGCGCAGCACGCTCTGCGCGACCGTGATGTCCTTGATCGAGGTGACCCCCGAGCAGACCAGCTTGACGTAGTCGCGGGCCGCCAGCTCGGCGTCGCGCGTCATGTCCCAGGCCGCCGACCAGCAAAGGGCCCGCGGCAGCGAGTCGGCGAAGCAGGAGATGCCGCCCTCGACCAGCGTGCGCAGCGACCCCTCGTCCAGGCGGATCTTGGCGTAGGTCAGGTCGTCGTCGTTGAGCAGCACCAGGTCGGGCCGGGCCACGCCGGAAAGCTCCGGTACGGCGGTGCGGGCGCCCACCACGTCCAGCTCGACCCGCTTGGTACGCCGCAACACGCCGTTGTCGAGCGAGTAGAGACCGACCGCGACGCGGTGCGAGCGCAGCGTCGGATGCTCCGGCGGAGCCTCCTGCAGCACCTCGAACCGGGTGAACCTGCCCTCGTCGTCGGTGGTGAACTCGGGGCGCAGCGTGTTGACCCACGAGGTCTCCAGCCACTCCTTGGACCACGAGGTGAGGTCGCGGCCGGAGGTGCGCTCCAGCGCCGACAGCAGGTCCGACAGGGTGGTGTTGCCCCACGCGTGCTCGTTGAAGTAGTCGCGCACCCCGGCCAGGAAGTTGTCCAGGCCCACGTAGGCGACGAGCTGCTTGAGCACCGACGCGCCCTTGGCGTAGGTGATGCCGTCGAAGTTGACCTCGACCGCCTGCATGTCCACGATGTCGGCGGCGATCGGGTGGGTGGAGGGGAGCTGGTCCTGGCGGTAGGCCCAGGACTTCTCCACGTTGGCGAAGGTCGTCCAGGCGCCCTGCCCCCACCGGGTGGCCTCGGCCTGGCACAGCACCGACATGTAGGTGGCGAACGACTCGTTCAGCCACAGGTCGTCCCACCAGCGCATGGTGACCAGGTCGCCGAACCACATGTGCGCCATCTCGTGCAGGATCGTCTCCGCGCGGCGCTCGACCGTCGCGTCGGTGACCCGCGATCGGAAGACGTAGTCCTCCAGGAAGGTCACGCACGCCGCGTTCTCCATCGCGCCCGCGTTGAACTCAGGCACGAAGAGCTGGTCGTACTTCCCGAACGGGTAACGGATGCCGAAGACCCGGTGGAAGAAGTCGAAGCCCTGCTTGGTGACCTCGAACAGGTTGTCAGGGTCGAGATGTTGGGCGATCGAGGACCGGCAGTAGATGCCCAGTGGGATGCCATCATGCTCGTCGGTGACTTTGTGGTATGGCCCCGCGACCAGCGCGGTGATGTAGGTGGAAATGACCGGGGTGGGCGGGAAGTGCCAGCGCCTGGACGCCTGCAGGGTGCCGTGCCTGCCGTGGTGTTCGGGCAGCTCCTCGGGCTCCTCGGCGGCGGCGTTGGACACGACCTCCCAGTCGCCGGGCGCGAGCACGGTCAGCTCGAAGGTGGCCTTCAGGTCGGGCTGGTCGAAGCAGGCGTACATCCGGTGGGCGTCGGCCGTCTCGAACTGCGTGTGCAGATAGACCTTCGAGTCCACCGGGTCGACGAACCGGTGCAGCCCCTCGCCGGTGCGCATGTAGGCGCAGTCGGCGTCGACCACCAGCTCGTTCTCCGCGGCCAGACCGGGCAGCGGGAAACGGCCGCGCTCGGCGTCGTAGCCGGACACGTCGAGGTCGGCGCCGTTGAGCACGACCCGCCGTACGTGCGCTCCCGCCAGGTCGATGAAGGTCTCGCCACCGGGCCGCGCCGCGGCGAACCTCACCGTGGTGACGCTCTCGAACCGCTCCTCGCCCTCCGTGAGGTCCAGCTCGACCGTGTAGGAATGGACCTTCAGCAGCCGGGCGCGCTCCCGGGCCTCGTCACGGGTGAGATTGCCTGCCACATGCACTCCTCTTTACACGCCTTGACGCAGCGTCATCACACGGTACTCGCCCGCCCTACTGCGGACGGATGTTCTGAATCCTGCCACGACGGTGGAGGAATGTCGCACCAGGAAGATCGGGTCATGTCAGGTTGACATGCCCTATCGCGATAGGGGAAGGGCGTCCCTGACTGAGCGTGTTCCCGGCCTTCTGTCCACAAGCCGCCGATCCGCTCGCGAATCGACACGGCTCGCGCCAGGATGGGGCCATGCGCCACCTGTATGTGAACGGAACCTGGGTGCCATCGGCCTCGGCCGAGGGCATCGACGTCGTCGACCCGGCCACCGAAGAGGTGATCGACCGGGTGCCCGCTGGGTCGCCCGACGACGTGGAGGTGGCGGTGGGCGCGGCGCGCGAGGCGTTCGGCGCCTGGTCGGCAACCCCGGCGGCCGAGCGCGGCAAACTCCTGGCCAGGGCCGCGGAGCTGGTCGAGGAGCGCGCCGAGCGGATCGCCCGGATCATCGCGACCGACCTGGGCGCGCCGTACGGGATCGCGCTGAAGGTGCACACGCAGATGCCCGCGGGGGTGCTCGCCTCCTTCGCGCGGCTCGCCGAGACCTACGACTTCGACGGCGAGCGGGTCGGCAACTCCCGGGTGCTCAAGGAGCCCGCCGGCGTCGTCGGCGCGATCACGCCATGGAACTACCCGCTGCACCAGGTCGTGTGCAAGGTCGCCCCCGCGCTCGCC
This sequence comes from Spongiactinospora rosea, assembly GCF_003315795.1. GTDB lineage: Bacteria > Actinomycetota > Actinomycetes > Streptosporangiales > Streptosporangiaceae > Spongiactinospora > Spongiactinospora rosea. Next base: position 28,909 of record NZ_QMEY01000011.1, on the reverse strand, counting down.
GCCGGATGCACGGTGGTGCTGAAGCCCAGCGAGGTCGCCCCGCTGGCGGCGTACGCGCTGGCCGAGGTCTTCGACGAGGCGGGGCTGCCGCCGGGCGTGTTCAACATGGTCGGCGGCCTGGGGCCGGTGGTGGGGGAGGCGATCGCCGCCCACCCGGAGATCGACATGGTGTCGTTCACCGGCTCCACGCGCGCCGGGCGCAGGGTCGCGGCGCTGGCGGCCGAGACGGTCAAGCGGGTGGCCCTGGAGCTGGGCGGCAAGTCGGCCTGCGTGATCCTGCCGGACGCCGATCTGGGCGCGGCGGTCAAGGCGGCCGTGGCGGGGGCGTACATCAACTCCGGGCAGACGTGCTCGGCGCTGACCCGCATGATCGTCCACCGCGACCGGTACGACGAGGCCGTGGGCCTGGCGGTTGAGGCGGCGGCCCGGTACACGGTGGGCGACCCCTTCGCGGAGGGCACCAGGCTCGGCCCGCTGGTCTCGGCGGCGCAGCGCGAGCGGGTGGTCCGCTACATCAACCGCGGACAGGAGGAGGGCGCGCGGCTGGTGGCGGGCGGCACCGAACGGCCCCTCGACGTGGGCTACTACGTCTCGCCGACGGTCTTCGCCGGCGTCGCCCCCGGGATGACCATCGAGCAGGAGGAGATCTTCGGCCCGGTCATCTCGATGATCCCCTACGTCCAGGAGGACGAGGCGGTGGAGATCGCCAACGGCACCCCGTACGGCCTGTCGGGCGCGGTCTGGGCGGGCTCCGAGGCGCGCGCGGTGGAGGTCGCGCGCAGGCTGCGCACCGGGCAGGTCGCGATCAACGGCGGCAGGTTCAACCCGATGGCGCCGTTCGGCGGCTACAAGCACTCCGGGGTCGGGCGCGAGCTGGGCACCTACGGCCTGGAGGAGTACCTGGAGATCAAGGCGCTGCATCTCTGACCCGGCGGGGCATTGCCCGGGCGTCCCGGTTGGGAGAGCCTGGACGTGCGGCCGGGTGAGGGAGGTGCCGAGTGCGCCGGGTGAGCGCCTTCGACGTTGTGGTGATGGCGTGCGGGCTGGCGCTGATCGCGCTCGCCGCCCAGAATCTCGGGCCCGCGCTGGCCGCCGCCAGGGGCGACGGCACGCCGGGCACGTTCACCGCGGCCCAGGTGGAGTGCATCTCGCACCCGGGGCACGAGCAGTGCACGTGGATGGGGGAGTTCCGCTCCGACGACGGCACGGTACGCCGTGCCGGCATCGGGTTCTACGGCAGCGACCGGGCGATGTTCGCCCCGGGGCGGCACTCACGTGCGTTCGACACCGGACGGCCCGGCCACGTCTACGGGCCGGGCGGGTCCAACGAGTGGATCGTGGTCGCGCTGCTGATGGCGGCGGGCGCGGCGCTGGCGGCCTGGCCGCTGGTACGGCGGCGCGGGCGCGCCCGGCAGTTGCAGGAGAGCTGACGTCGGCGGGCTGCTCAGCCCGCCTTGAGCAGCACCCGGCGCGCGGCGTCCTTGGGCAGCCGGTCAACGTACAGCAGGCCGTCGAGATGGTCGGTCTCGTGCTGGAAGCAGCGGGCCAGCGGCCCGCGGGCGCGCAGGCTGATCGGGCGGCCCAGCCGGTCCACCCCGGTGACGCTGACGCCCGAGGCCCGGGAGGTCGGCGCGTACAGCGGGGTGCGGGTGGCGCGGTCGGGCACCGACAGGCAGCCCTCCTCGTCCACCATCGGCTCGGGGTCGTCGACCGTCAGCTCGGGGTTGATGACGTGCCCCTTGCGGCCCGCGATGTCGTAGACGAACAGCCGCCGCGACACCCCGATCTGCGGTCCGGCCAGGCCGACGCCGTCCACCGCGTACATCGCGGCGAACATCTCGTCGATGAGCCGGCGAAGGTCGCGGTCGAACACGGTGACCGGTTCGGCGGGCGTGCGCAGGACCGGGTCGCCGATCAGCCGGATGTCACGCATCAGTGCTCCTGTAAGGGACGGAAGGGGCAAGCGTCTCTTACTCTACCGGGATCGCCGTCCGCCGCGGCCGGTGAACCTGCCAGACTGGGGCGGTGCGTGTCTACATCGCTGCCGACCATGCCGGCCATGACCTGAAGAACCATCTGTCCTCCTGGCTGAAGGAGCACGGCCACGAGGTGATCGACTGCGGGCCGTTCGTCTACGACGCCGAGGACGACTACCCGACCTTCGTGCTGCGCGCGGCCGAGGGGGTGGCGGGCGACCCCGGCAGCCTGGGCGTCGTGATCGGCGGCTCGGGCAACGGCGAGCAGATCGCCGCCAACAAGGTGCGCGGCATCCGTGCGGCGCTGGCCTGGAGCGAGGACACCGCGCGGCTCGCCCGCCAGCACAACGACGCCAACATCGTCAGCCTCGGTGCGCGCATGCACACCGAGGAGGAGGCGACCAGGTTCGTCGAGGTCTTCCTGGGCACCGTCTTCTCCGGCGAGCCCCGGCACAGCAGGCGCATCGCCCAGATCGACGCCTACGAGACCATCGGCCAGCTTCCTTCGCTGCCCGCCTGAGCCACGCCCGGGGCGCGCCGGCTACTGGTCGCGCCGTGGGTCCCGCTGGTCGTCCCGGCCGCGGCGCGCCTCGCGCCGCGGCGTCTCATCGCGCAGCGGACGCCGGTCGGCCCCCTCCTGCTGCTCCTTGGAGGGGCGGGACACATCGCGCGCCCGCATCGCGGTGATCGCGGTGATCTGGAGGCTTTGCAACGCCATACCCGAACCCTAGAACACCCGGCCCCGATACGGGCGGGATCGCCGTCGGGGGCGGGGCGCGGCGCATGGCGAAACGGCTGATTCTGATCTCCTATCAGCCGTTTCGCACCTCCTAGGTGATCAAGGTCTTGGTCAAGTGGGCTGCCCAAGTGGGCCGTCGCCCGATACAGTCGAGCGCATCATGAGTTCCCGACCGGCGCCGCTGATTCCTCCGCGGCTCCGTGCGGTCCTGGTCCGTGTGCCGTTTCTGGTTCGCATCGTGCGTTTCGCACGGCGCGGCCCGCTGGCTCGCGATCGCAACCTGCTCATCACCCTGTGCGTGGTCGCGCTGGTGATCGGCGGACTGGCCGCCCGGGTGTCCACGGAGTGGTTCTCCCCATCGCTGCTCATCCTGGTGACGCTGATCGGCGGCCTGCAGTTACGCCTGCGCAGCCTCACCGTGCTGATCCTCGCGGTGGTGGTGGCGCTGGGCTTCGTCGCGGTGGTCCACGGGCAGCGGCACGTGGGCCCGGGCCTGCTGGTCACGATGGGCTTCACCAGCGTGCTCGCGGCGTTGATGTCACGGACCCGCGGCAAGCTCGGCGTGCAGGGCCTGCGCGGCGACGCCATGCTGCTGGAGCTTCGCGACCGGCTCAAGAGCCAGAGCGAGCTGCCCGCGCTGCCCCGCGACTGGGGCGCCAAGGTGGTGCTCAAGCAGGCGGGCGGCTCGTCGTTCGGCGGCGACTTCGTGGTGTCCATGCGCGAGGCCGACCGGCTGGAGCTGGCCCTGGTGGACGTCTCCGGCAAGGGCGTGGACGCGGGCACCCGGGCGCTGCTGCTGTCCGGCGCGTTCGGCGGCCTGCTCGGCTCGGTGCCCGACTTCCTGCCCGCGTGCAACACCTACCTGCACCGCCAGCGCGAGGGTGAGGGTTTCGTCACCGCCGTCCACCTCAGCCTGGACCTGTCCAGCGGCGCGTACGTGATCACCTCGGCCGGGCACCCGCCCGTGGTGAAGTTCGAGGCGGGCAGCGGGGCCTGGAAGGTGGCCAGTGCCAAGGGCGTGGTCCTCGGCGTGGTGCCCGACCTGCACTGCGAGGCCGACAGCGGGGTGCTGCGCAAGGGCGACGCGCTGTTGCTCTACACCGACGGGCTGATCGAGCAGCCGGGCCGGGACATCGACGCCGGGCTCGACCGGCTGCTCGGCGAGGCCGAACGACTGCTCGCCACGGGCTATCGGGAAGGGGCTCGGACCCTGGTCAACGCGATGTCCTCGGGACACAACGACGACTGCGCGCTGGTGCTCATCTGGCGTCCGTGAGCCTTGTGCACCGAACGGGCTGCCTAGGGCGTGATTCGGTTAGCCTAAGAGGCAGGTCCTGTTCTGGTCCACATCGCTTACGGCACCGGGGGTTTCATGGAGCTCTGGCTGAGCATCGCCGGATTCCTCATCTTCCTCGTGGGGCTGATGATCTCCATCGGCCTGCACGAGATCGGCCACCTGGTGCCGGCCAAGCGCTTCGGTGTGCGGGTTCCGCAGTACATGATCGGCTTCGGGCCGACCATGTGGTCCCGGCGCAAGGGCGAGACCGAGTACGGCATCAAGTGGATCCCGATGGGCGGCTACATCCGCATGATCGGGATGCTGCCGCCCCGGCCGTCCGACGACCCGAGCAAGCTGCGCGAGACCTCCACCGGCATGTTCCAGGGCCTGGTGGACAACGCCAGGGACGCGGCGCTGGAGGAGATCCGTCCCGGCGACGAGCACCGCGTGTTCTACCGCAAGCCGTGGTGGCAGAAGGTCATCATCATGGCCGGCGGCCCCGCGATGAACTTCGTGCTGGCCTTCGTGCTGTTCGCGGTGCTGCTGATGGGCTTCGGGGTGCGGGTCAGCCAGCCCGTGGTCGACTTCGTAACGGAGTGCGCGAAGTCCGAGGCCGCGTTCAAACAGGACTCCAAGTGCGGCCCTGGAGACAAGCCGAGCCCCGCGGCGGCGGCCCAGCTGCGGCCGGGCGACCGGATCGTCGCGGTGGACGGCAAGCGGGTCGCCGACTGGGAGGCCGCCTCGCGGGCGATCCGCTCCTCGGGCGGCGGCCCGGCCACGATCGGCATCGAGCGCGCGGGCCGCCCGCTCACCGTGACCGCGAATCTCATCCCCCAGGACCGCGAGAGCCTGGACGAGCCCGGCAAGATCGACAAGGGCGTCGGCTTCCTCGGCGTCAGCCCGGTCATCACGATGGAACGCCAGAGCATCGGCGCGGTCGGCGTCTACATGGGAAACCTGACCACGGCCACGGCGGGCGCGCTGCTCCGGCTGCCGGAGAAGATGGTCGGCGTGTGGGAGGCCGCGTTCTCCGGTGAGAAGCGCGACCCCAACGGCCCGATCGGCATCGTCGGGGCGGGCCGCATCGGCGGCGAGATCGCCGCCTCCGAGGCGCCGGTGCTCGACAAGATCGCCTTCTTCGTCCAGCTGCTGGCCGGGTTCAACCTGGCGATCGGCGTGTTCAACCTGCTCCCGCTGCTGCCGATGGACGGTGGGCACGTCGCGGGGGCGCTGTGGGAGGGCGTGAAGCGCGGGTTCGCCCGGCTCACCCGGCGGCCCACCCCTGGCTACGTGGACATCGCCAAGCTGCTGCCGCTAACGTACGGCGTGGCGGCGGTCATGGTCGTGATGGCGGTCCTGCTGGTGTACGCCGACGTGGTCAACCCGGTCCGCCTGGCGGGATGAGCTTATATGTAGGCTACATACAAATGGTGGTAGCCTGAGGGCGTGGAAGCACAGCGGACCGCGCCCGGTGTCGCGATCGACGTCGCCCTGTTCCGGCTGCGCCGGATGTGGGCCAGGCCGCTTCGCGCGCGCAAGGCCGGAGACCCGGCCCGCCCCATCCAGATGTCCAACGTGATGGTCGTCGGCGCGGTGTCCCGGCTCGGGCAGGAGTCCGCCGAGGTGACCGTCGGCAATGTCGCCGAGCACATGGACGTCGACCCTTCCACCGCCAGCCGGCTGGTGAACGACGCCATCGCGGCGGGCTTCGTGGAGCGCGAGCCGTCCCAGATCGACGCGCGAAGGGTCAGGCTGGTCCCGAGCGCGGCGGGGCGGCGCGTCCTCGACGCCGTCACCCGCCACCGCCGGGCCTACCTGGACAGCCTGATGGCCGACTGGAGCGAGGAGGACCGCGCGACCTTCGCGCGGCTGATCACCTGCTTCGCGGAGGCGGCCGGAGCCCGCCCCACCGACCCGGCCCGCCTCGACCGCGTGATCGCCGAGGCCCTGGCCGGGTAAGACTCCCGCTCAGTGCATGGAGATGTGCACGTGGTCGAAGTGGTTCTGGGTGATGCTGCCGCGGTCTGACATTCCGCGCCAGCCCGAGCCGCCGATCGTGTAGATGCGCTGCTTCCAGATGACGTACTTCACGCCGATCTTGCCGCCGTTCTTGATGACCCACAGCGCCATCGCGTCGCCGAGCGCCTGCCGGGCGGCGGAGGGCATGGAGCCGCCCGTGCTGAGCATGAAGTCGCACGCCCGGCCCAGCGGGTGCTCGCCGCCGCCGCCCGACCGGTAGCAGCCGATCGTGGAGGTCAGCTCGAAACGCTCCTTGATCTCATCGCGCATCACGCGGGTGCGGGGCGTGATGTTCTCCGGGCCGGTCGGCAACTGGGGGGCCCAGGTCCCGTCGCCGCGCCTGCCCAGCCCGGCCGGGATGAGCTTGTCGAGCCGCTTTTCGATCTCGTCGATCAGGTCCTCGGCCTCCTTGCGCCGCTTCTCGACGTCGTCGGCCTGCTCGGCGATGCGGGTGGTCAGTGCGGTGGCCTCCTGTGCGGCCTTCTTCCGCTCGTCTCGGGCGGTGGAAAAGTCCTTCAGGTAGGCGGCCTCCTCGGCGGCCATCTGGGTCAGGACGGCCGCGCCGCCCATCCCCTGGCCGAACAGCACCGTGGGCAGGCTGGTGTCGCTGCCCTGGTAGCGCATGCCGGCGATGTCGCCGATCCGGTCGGCGGCCGCGCTGTAGGCGGACTCTGCGGTGGTCAGCCGTGCCTTGGCCTTCTTCTCGGCCTTCTTGGCGCCGGCGAGTTCGACGCGCTTGGCGTTGTACTGCTCGATCAGCCCGTCCACCTTCTTGCCGAGCTTCTTCAGCTGCGCTTTCAGCTCGGCCTTGTCCGGTTTGGGGGCCGCGGCCACGCTGCTCGCGGGAAGCAGGACGAGGCCCGAGGCGGTGGCCAGCGCGCAGGCGGCGGCGACGGCACGGTTGCGCCAGGGGCGGGACGCGGGGATCGACGTGCGGGACAACGTGGGGGACGATGCCGCCACGCACACTCCTCTCCTGTACGCCTACCGGGTTAGCTGACGGGTTCGGGCAGGAGGGTGCCCTACCACCGGCGGGGGGCCGCCGTGGATTCACCCCAGGTGCTTCTGGGTCCCCGGTTCCCGGGCGAGGCGCCCGGGATTAGGCGGTCGGCCGTTGCGGCCGCTGCGTGTGGATAGTAGTGGTAAACGCGTGGCAATGCGACATCAAACCGGAATCATCTGGTAATCAGTTTGTGACCATGGCACGCAACAGCCGGGCGGCTTCCTCGGGCGACACGTCATTGACGAACGCGCCCATCGCGGACTCCGACCCGGCCAGGTATTTCAGCTTGTTGGACGCTCTGCGGATGCTGAACAGTTCCATGTGGAGATGGGAAAGTTCCCGTCCGGTGGCGACCGGCGCCTGGTGCCAGGCCGCGACGTACGGCATGGGCACCCCGAACAACCCGTCCAGCGCGCGCAGCACGCCGGTGTAGAGCGGACCGAACGCCGCCCGCTCCGCCGCGTCCAGCCCGCAGAGGTCCGGCACCCGGCGGTGGGGGTAGAGGTGCACCTCGTACGGCCAGCGCGCGGCGGCCGGCACGAACGCCGTCCAGTGGTCGTTGGCCGCGACCACCCGCACCCCCGCCTCCCGCTCGGCCGCCAGCACGTCGGCGAACAGGTCGCGCCCGGTCCGCTCGGCGTGCCGGGCGGCCACCTCCAAGGTCCGGCGGGTCCGCGGCGTCACGTAGGGATAGGCGTAGATCTGCCCGTGCGGGTGGCCCAGCGTGATCCCGATCTCCGGCCCGCGGTTCTCGAAGACGAAGACCTGCTCGACGCCGGGCAGCGCGGACAGCTCCGCCGTACGGTCGGCCCAGGCCGCCATGACCAGCTCGACCCGGCCGGGGTCGAGGTCGGCGAAGGACGCGTCGTGGTCGTCGGTGAAGCACACCACCTCGCACCGCCCGGTCCCCGGCCGCGCCTCGCTCAGTCCGCCCACCACCGGCTGCTCGCCGGGCTGGGCCGAGAAGGACGGGAAGCGGTTCTCGAAGACCACCACGTCGTAGGAGGCGGCGGGGATCTCGGTGAGCCGCCCCGGCTCGGACGGGCACAGCGGGCACTCGCCCGCCGGAGGCAGGAACGTACGGCCCTGCCGGTGGCCCGCGATGGCGATCCACTCGTCGGTGAGCGGGTCGCGGCGCAGCTCGGAGGCGGGCGGCCGGGGCGGCAGGTCGCGCTTGTCCGGGGCGGCGCGGTCGGCGTCGTCGCGCCGGTCGAAGTAGATCAGCTCACGGCCGTCGGCCAGCTCGGTGACGGTGCGCTTCACAGGCTCTCCCTCGTCTCGGCGGGCTCGCGGTCCGCGATGACCAGCTCTCCAGCGGAGGCCGCCAGCTCGTCTCTCGCGTGGGCGGGCAGGCACTCGTCGCTGATCACCACGTGGGCCTCGGTCAGCTCGGCGATGGTGCTGATGCCCACCACCCCCCACTTGGTGTGGTCGGCAGGGACCACCAGCCGCCGGGCGCAGGCGACCAGCTCCCGGTCGGTCTCGGCCTCCAGCAGGTTGGGCGTGGTGAAACCGGCCCGCGCGCTCATCCCGTGGACGCCGAGGAACAGCGTGTCCACGTGCAGCCTGCGGATCGCGGCCACCGCGACCGGGCCGACCAGCGCGTCGGAGGGGGTGCGGACCCCGCCGGTGAGCACCACCGTGCGGTCGGCGCGCGGCACCCGGTGGAACACGTCGGCGACCCTGATCGAGTTGGTGATCACCGTCAGCTCGGGGACCTCGACCAGGTGGCGGGCGAGGGTCCAGATGGTGGTGCCGGCCGACAGCGCGATGGCGGTGCCCGGCCGTACCAGGCGGGCAGCCGTACGCGCGATGGCGTCCTTCTCCGGCTGCTGGCGCGCGGACTTGGCGGTGAACCCGGGCTCCTCGGTGGAGCCGGGACCGGTCGCGGTGGCCCCGCCGTGCACCTTGTCGACCAGGCCGCGCTCGGCCAGGACCTCAAGGTCGCGGCGGATCGTCATGTCGGAGACGCCGAGCTCCCGCACCAGGTCGGCGACGCGGACGCCGCCGGTGGCGCGGACCCGCTCAAGGATCGCCTGGCGGCGCTGCTGGGCCAGCATCCCACTCCTTCCAACAGATTCCACCAAATTATGACATAGAGCGCGACAGCTCTTGTTGGTTCGTGCGCGGCCTCGACGGAAAGGGCCCGCTCGGCAGGCTTGCCGGACGGCCCGAGCGGGCAAGTGGGGGAGTATCCGCAACCGGAGGAAGGCGGTGTCACACCGATGGCACGACGCTCGCGCAAGAGCCGGGCCCGGAAGAAGAAGAAGGCCAACCACGGCAAGCGGCCCACGGCCCGCTGACCGGCGCCACCCCGCCGCCGCGCCCGGCGGGGCGGCTCAGCCCGGCTGGGCGGCGTCCGGGAGAGGGTCCGCGGGCATCGGTACCACGCGCCCCGCGGCCTCGTCCGCGGGATGCGGGTGGCGCGGGATCAGCAGCGCGACCAGCAGCCCCGCCACGGCCGCCGCCGCGGCGAGCAGCATCGCCGCGCGCAGCCCGGCCAGCGAGGGCAGCGGCCCGAAGGGAGTGGCCACCGTCATCTGCGCGAGCAGCGCGCTGATCACCGCGCTGGAGGCGGCGGTGCCCACCGCGCGCATCAGCGCGTTCAGCCCATTGGCGGCGGCGGTCTCGGTCGCCGGGACCGACGCCATGATCAGGGCGGGCATCGCCGAGTAGGCCAGGCCGAGCCCGGCGGAGGTGATGACCGTGGTGATGACCACCTGCCAGGCGGCGTCCATCAGGCCGGCCCCGGCCAGGTACCCGACGGCGAGCACCGCGATCCCCGACACCAGCGCGGCCTTCGGCCCGGACCGCCCGGCCACCCGCGCCGAGACGGGCGAGAGCAGCATCATCACCAGCCCGCTGGGCGCCATGCACAGCCCGGTGGCCAGCAGGTCCAGCCCGAGTCCGTGGCCGGTGCTCAGCGGGGCCTGCAGGAGCTGGGGCAGGATGAGCGACATCGCGAACAACGCGAACCCCACCAGTACCGAGGCCACGTTCGTGAGCAGTACCGGCCGCCTGGCCGTGGTGCGCAGGTCGATCAGCGGGTGACGCACCCGCGACTCCAGCCACCCCCACAGCGGCAGAATGATCGCGGCCGCGCCGAACAGGCCGAGGGTGATCGGGCTGCCCCAGCCCCAGTCGCCGCCCTTGGAGATCGCCAGCAGCAGGCAGAGCAGTCCGGCGGTGAGCCCGGCGGCCCCGGCGAAGTCGAACCGCCCGGGGGCGCGGACCGGCGACTCCCGCACCACCAGCAGCACCAGCGCGAGTGCCAGCGCGCCCATGCCCGCCGCGGCCCAGAACAGCGCGTGCCAGTCGGCCCGCTGCGCGACGAACGCCGCCAGCGGCATGCCGACCCCGGCTCCCGCGCCCAGCGTGGCGCTCATCAGGGCCATCGCCGAGCCGAGCCGGGCGGGCGGCAGCACGTCGCGCATGATGCTGATGCCGAGCGGGATCACGCCGATCGCGCAGCCCTGGATCGCGCGCCCGGCCACCACGACCCAGAGCGAATCGCTCAGCGCGCAGATCAGCGATCCGGCGATCATCATGCCCAGGCTGACCAGCATCATCCTGCGCTTGCCGTACATGTCGCCGAGCCGGCCGCCGACCGGGTTGCACACGGCGGCGGCGAGCAGGGTGGCGGTGATGACCCAGGAGGCGGCGGCGGGCGTGGCCGACAGCAGCCGGGGGAGGTCGGGGATGATCGGTACGACCATGGTCTGCATCAGCGCGACGGAGATCCCGCAGAGCGAGAGGACGGCGACGACGCTTCGCGACGATGAAGTGGACAATGCGTCCTTCCCCCACGAACGGCAACCTATGCACCGTACATGTATATGTCGGGAAAGTCTTCATCACCCTCTGTGAAAGGGGGGATTCCAGGTCAGCGGGACAGCTCGGCGAGCGCGTCCATGATCCCGCGGTGGAAGGTGGGGAAGGCGTAGATCATCTCGTTCAGCCTGGTCACCGGGACGCGGGCGTGCACGGCGAGGGTCAGCATGCCCAGCGGCTCGCCGCCGCCAGGCCCGGCCGAGGTCGCGCCCACCAGCACGCCGCCGGCGGCGACCAGCTTGAAGAAGCCCTCCGCGCGGTGGATCCAGCCCCGGCCGCCCAGGCCGCTCGTCGCGGTGCGCACCTCCAGGCCCTGCCTGCGGGCCTGAGCCTCGGTGAGCCCCACCGAGCCGATCTCCGGGTCGGTGAAGGTGACCCTGGGCACCGCGTGGTACTCGGCCTCGTGGACGGGCTCGCCAAGGATGTCCTTGACCACGATGTCGGCCTGGTACATCGAGACGTGCGTGAACGCCCCGCGCCCGGTCACGTCGCCGAGGGCCCACAGCTTGCCGCCCGCGCGCATCCGCCCGTCGGTGGCGATCGTCCGCGCCGCCTCGTCCAGCCCGGCCGCGCCCACGCCCAGCGCGGCGAGGTCGCTGTGCCGCCCGGTCGCCACCAGCAGCCGCTCGCCCTCGGCGGTGGAGCCGTCGTTCAGGTGCAGGGTGAACCGCTCGCCGTCATGGACGGCCCTCGTGGCCCGTACGCCGGTGCGCAGCCCGATGCCGTCGGCCCGGAAGGCGCCGGCGACCAGCTCGCTCGCCTCCGGCTCCTCGGCCGGCAGGACGCGATCCGCGGACTCCACCATGGTCACCGACGCGCCGAACCTGGCGAACACCTGCGCCAGCTCCGCCCCGATCGACCCGGCGCCGAGCACCACCAGCGAGCCGGGCACCTCCTCGGCCTCCATGGCCTCGCGGTTCGTCCAGTACGGCGTGCCCGCCAGCCCCTCGATCGGCGGGATGGTCGGCTGCGACCCGATCGCCAGCACGATGCCCCGGGTCGCCCGGAGCACGGTGACCCCGTCGCCCCCCGGACGCACGGTGATCTCGTCCGGCCCGGTCACATGGCCCCAGCCGCGGACGAAGTGCCCGCCCTTGGCGGTGAAACGCTCCACGGCGGCCCGGTCGTCCCAGTCGTCGGTGGCCTCGTCGCGGATGCGCCGGGCGACCGGCGACCAGTCCGGCGAAACGGTCGAATCACCCGCCATCCCCGGCACGCGCCGGGCCTCGGCGATCAGGTCGGCGGCCCGGACCATCATCTTCGACGGGATGCATCCCCAGTACGGGCACTCGCCCCCGAACAGCCGGCCCTCCACGGCGGCGACGCGCAGGCCCGCTTCGGCGAGACGCCCCGCGACGTCCTCGCCGCCGGGGCCGCCGCCCACCACGATCACGTCGAACACGTCGGACTCGGCACGCTCCGCCATACCCCGAAGCCTAACGTTTCCTGACAAATGCACTGGTCAGGGCAGTCTCACCTCACACCAGACAATCTTCCCGGTACTGGTCGGGCGGCTGCCCCAGCGGTAGGAGAACCGGTTGATCAGGTTGAGCCCGCGCCCGGCCTCGTCGTCCAGGTCGGGCCGCCACATCGAGGGCGGCTGCGGCGAACGGTCGGCCACCTCGCACAGCAGTGTCGAGCCGCGCAGCAGGCGCAGCTCGATCGGGCCGCTGCCGTGGTTGACGGCGTTGGCCACCAGTTCGCTCACCACCAGCTCGGTGGTGTCCAGCACCCCGGTCTGCCCCCACGAACGCAAGGTGGTGCGGACCAGCCACCTGGCCTCGCCCGCCGAACGCGCCTCGAACGGCAGCGTCCAGCTCGCGAACTCGGCGGGGGACAGGTCGCGCACCCGGGCCAGCAGCAGCGCGATGTCGTCGCGCTCGTGCGGCGGGCGCTGGGTGGCGATCGTCGCGTCGCAGAGATCCTCAAGGTCCTGGTAGCTGCATTCGAGCACCCGCCGCAGGTCTCTGATGCCCGAGTCGAGGTCGCGATCTCTGCTCTCCACCAGGCCGTCGGTGTAGAAGGTGAGCACGCTGCCGGTCGGCAGCGTCAGCTCGCGCATCTCGAATGCCTGACCGCCGATGCCGAGCGGCAGGCCGGGGGGTAACTCGATCAGCTCCGTGCCGCCGTCCGGGCCGAGCAGGATCGGCGGCACATGACCGGCCCGGCCGATGGCGCAGGTGTGCGTGATCGGGTCGTAGGTGGCGTAGACGCAGGTGGCGATCTGGGTGGCGTCGAGGTCCTGGGTCATCCGGTTGAGGCGGAACAGGACCTCCTTGGGCGTGAGGTCCAGGCTGGCCAGGGTGCGCGCGGCGGTGCGGAGCTGGCCCATGGTGGCGGCGGCGCGGGTGCCGTGCCCCATCACGTCGCCCACGACCAGCGCGACCCGGTGGCCGGGCAGCGGGATCACGTCGTACCAGTCGCCGCCGACGCCGGTCAGGTCGCTGGCCGGGAGGTAGCGGGAGGCGATCTCCAGGCCCGGCGGCGCGGGCAGGTCGGCGGGCAGCAGGCTGCTCTGCAGGGTCAGCGCGGTACGCCGTTCCCGGTCGTACAGGCGGGCGTTGTCCAGGCACAGCGCGGTACGACCGGCCAGCTCCTCGGCCAGCGCCACGTCCTTCTCATGGAAGGCCGGGCTGTCCGGCATCCTGGTGAACACCACGAACCCCAGCACCCGGCCCCTGGCCGACAGCGGCACGATGAGGATCGAGGCGTCCTCCAGCAGCGAGATCTTCACGTCCCGCTTCCAGGTCGGCGCGATCTCCCGGGCCGTGCCGACGTCCATCCGGGGATAGAGGATGGTCTGGGCGGTGGCGATGCACCGCGTGTACGGCGACCAGGCCGGATAGGTGGTGACCTCGTCCAGCGGGAACGCCGGCCGGTAGGCGCCCGCCCGGCTCGTCGCGCCCACCGCGATCCTGCGCACGGTCGCCGTGCCGTCCGCCGTCCGCCCCGGGAACTCCCCCTCCGACACCAGCCGGTCGTGCACCAGGACCCCCGCCGCGTCGGCGAACCGCGGCACGGCCACCTCCATCAGCTCGCGGCCGGTCTGCCGCAGGTCCAGGGTGCTGCCGATGCGCCGGCTCGCCTCGTTCAGCAGCGACAGCTGCTCCTCGACGGTCGCGGGGCTGCTCAGCCGCCGCTGCTCGGGGGAGCCGGGGTCGATCACGAAGTCGGCGGTCATCCGGCGTTGCCCCGGTCCGGAGCGGGCCGCGGCGCGGACCGCAGGCCGACGTCGGAGGTCCCGGTGGGGCGCGCGCCTGCCCCCACGGCGTTCCGCTCGACGGTCGGCGCGCGGCCCGCGGCGGCCGGGCGTGCCGCGCAGGGGGACCCGTTGTGCCCGCCACCCATCACGAAGCCGTCGAATTCGGTCACAATTTTCTCCTGACTCGCAAACCTGACCATTCGTGTGGTCAGTTGACTGGGGTTCCGGCCAGCAGGAGGCGTGCAGGCGGTCCTGACTCCTCACCTCGAAGTCTAGTAACGATGGATCTTCTCAAAGCGCCAAAATCGGGGCTATTTCTAGAAAAAGCTATAACGATAGCGCAGTGTAATGAACGCCGTTCGGTTCACGGGCGCCGCGGCAGGCAGTGGATCCGCTCGGCGTACTCCGGCGAGCGCGGACCCTGCCCGAACAGGTCGCGAACCAGGTCCGGGAGACGCCCGCGCTCAGTTAATCCGGACGGTCAGGGTTATCTAGGGATTTTGCGGACCCTTCGGTCACTCCTTGCCGGACCGGTAGATGTCCGGAGGCCGGGATTGCGTGCATTCTTCATGACATGGCGCGCAACCCGGCCGCCAGATGACCGCCTCAGCGCACCGGAAGTGCGGCCAGGGCCGCGTCGATCCGCTCCTGCGGAAGAGTGAAGTCCCGCATCTCGCCCGACAGGTATCTGTCGTAGGCGGCGAGATCGAAATGCCCGTGGCCGCACAGCGCGGTCAGGATCACCTTCGGCTCCCCGCTCTCCTTGCAGCGCAGCGCCTCGGCGATGGCCTCGGCCACCGCGTGCGCGGGCTCGGGGGCCGGGACGATCCCCTCGGTACGGGCGAACCGCACGCCCGCCTCGAAGCACTCCGTCTGGCTCCTGGCCACCGCGCCGAACATCCCCAGCTCGTACAGATGCGACAGCAGCGGGGACATGCCGTGGTAGCGCAGGCCGCCCGCGTGGATCGGATCGGGCACGAACCCGTGCCCCAGCGTGTGCATCTTCAGCAACGGTGTGAGCCCGGCGGTGTCGCCGAAGTCGTACGCGTACGTGCCCCGGGTGAAGGACGGGCACGCCGCGGGCTCCACCGCCCGGATCTCCGGGGCGATCCGCCCGGCCAGCTTCTCCCGCAGGAACGGGAAGGCCAGCCCGGCGAAGTTGGAACCCCCGCCCGTGCAGCCCACGATCAGATCCGGCGTCTCGCCGAACGCGGCGAGCTGTTCCAGCGCCTCCTCGCCGATCACCGTCTGGTGCATCAGGACGTGGTTGAGCACCGAGCCCAGCGCGTACCTGGTGTCGTCCGCGCCGGCGGCGACCTCCACCGCCTCGCTGATCGCGATGCCCAGGCTGCCCGGGCCGTCCGGGTCCCCGGCCAGGATCGCCTCGCCCGCGCGGGTCAGCGGCGACGGGCTGGCGTGCACGGTCGCGCCGTACACGCCCATCAGCGACCTGCGGTGCGGCTTTTGGTCATGGGAGGCGCGGACCATCCAGATCTCGCACTCCAGGCCGTACTGCGCGCAGGCGAACGCCAGCGCCGTCCCCCACTGACCCGCCCCGGTCTCGGTCGTCAGCCGCCTGATGCCCTCCCGCGCGTTGTAGTGGGCCTGCGGGACGGCGGTGTTGGCCTTGTGCGAGCCGGACGGCGAGCCGCCCTCGTACTTGTAGTAGATGCGCGCCGGGGTGCCCAGCGCGCGTTCCAGCCGCCTGGCCCTGATCAGCGGGGTCGGCCGCCAGAGCCGGTAGACGTCGCGCACGTCGTCCGGGATCGGCACGAACCGCTCCGCGCCGGCCTCCTGCGCGATCAGCTCCATCGGGAACAGCGGCGCCAGATCCTCCGGGCCGACCGGCCGCCCGGTGCCGGGATGCAGCGGCGGGGGCGGCGGGGCCGGGAGGTCGGCCACGATGTTGTACCAGGTGCGGGGGATGCGGGACTCGTCGAGCAGGACTCGGGTGGCCTCGTGCGCCATGCGGGTCTCCATGGGCTGTACCGGAGTGACCTCCACCACTTTCCTCCGCCGCCCGGCGTCACGGAAGCCTCGATCAGCCTTTGCGCTCGCGCGCCACCCGCTCGCGCACCTCCGGGACGACCTCCTCGGCGTACCGCCGCAACTGCGTCTCCTGGTCGCCCTCGGCCCACAGGACGAAGGAGTCCATCCCGTATCCGACGGCCACGTCGGTCAATTCCTCGGCCCACTGCTCGGGCGGGCCGTGCAGGAAGCCCTCGGAGGGCCCGTCGGTGATCGTGCCGTTGATGTTGTAGATCCGCCTGATCGCGCTCGGCTCCCGGCCCGCCGCGGCGGCGGCCTCGTCGATGCGCGCGTGCAGCTCCGGCAGCCGGTCCGGCGGCGCGTAGGGCGAGGAGGGCAGCCAGCCGTCCGCCCGCGCGCCGGTGAGCGCGAGCGCCTTGGGCCCGTACACGCCGAGCCAGATCCCGATCGGGTGGGCGGGCGCCGGCCCTGGCCGGGCCCCCGAGACCCGGTAGTGCTGACCCTCCAAGCGCACCGAGCGCTCCTCGGACCACAGGCCCCTGATGATCGTGATCGCCTCGTCCAGCGCCGCCCTGGCCTCGCCCGTGGTGCGGCGCGGCCCGCCGTACGCCTCGATCGCGTCCCAGATGGCACCGGACCCGAGCCCCAGCTCCATCCGGCCGCCGCTGAGGACGTCCAGGCTCGCCGCGGCCTTGGCCAGCACGGCGGGCGGGCGCAGCGGCAGGCTCGCCACGTCGGGGAACACCTTGATCCGCTCGGTCACCGCCGCCACCATGCTGAGCAGCGTCCAGGTCTCGACGTACGACCGCTGGTAGGGGTGGTCCTGCACACCGATCAGGTCGAGCCCGAGCCGGTCGGCCAGCCGCGCGCGTTCGAGCAGCGGGTCGTCGGCGTTCGGGATGAGAAAATAGCCGAATTCCAGCGGTAGTCCGTAATCGCCCATCACGTCCTCCTGATGCCCAGCGGTCCCGCGCCGCATGTACGGCATGGGCGGAAACCCGATCGGCAGTGAGGTTGTTCCCGGGCCGGGAAATGGCGCTTGACCTGCGTAAATGAAGCGGAAAGCGGCGGCTTGCGCCCGGAGGCCGAAGGCCGTGGAGCGGACGACGGGAATCGAACCCGCGTAGCCAGTTTGGAAGACTGGGGCTCTACCATTGAGCTACGTCCGCGCGAGCCGGTCGTCGTCTGGTCTAGACTTCATCCGGTCGTCAGGGCGTAAGCGTACCGGAGTTCCGGAAGGCTTGCGCACCGGGCGTCGCGGGGCGTGGCGCAGCTTGGCAGCGCGTCTGGTTTGGGACCAGAAGGTCGTGGGTTCAAATCCCGCCGCCCCGACGGGGACCGCCGCCTATCGGCGGCCGGTCTCCTCGTGGCTGAACAGCGCCCACACGGCCTTGCCGCCGGTGTCCAGGTGATTCCAGCCCCAGTCGCGGCTGTAGGTCTGCACGATGTACAGGCCGCGGCCGTTCTCGGAGATGAAGTCGGGCTCCTTGGGCACCGGGATCTTGTCGCTCGGGTCGCAGACCGCCAGTACGACGTGCCGGCTGATCCGGACCAGCGTCAGCGTGATCTGCCCCGCGGCGAACTGATCGGGGTAGAGCGCGTAGCGCACGGCGTTGGTGACGAGTTCGGAGACCACCAGTGCGGCGTCGTCGCCGAGATCGCCGAAACCCCACGTCCCCAGCGTCGTCCTGGTCACGTCGCGGGCGAGCTTGACCGAGTCGGCCTGGGGGGACAGCGGGGTGGTGGTCGTCTCGCTGGAGGGGAAGTGCAGCAGGTCCGGGAATCTGACCCAGTGGTGGATCCGTAGACAGTCGGCAGTGGACGTCGGCTGCTCCACCATGCTGCCGTTACCTCCCGCTGTCCCTCGCGAAGACATGTACCACTACCGCTTTTATGGCTTAGTGCCCTCTTTAGCGCACTATGCACTAGGCCATCATGGGACACCTGATCGCGAGCTGCAAGACCCAAATGCACGTGCAGGTGCATTGTGCAAGCGCATGGGCGGTTACTTGCCGGTACTTGGATAAGCTTGCGAATCGGACACGGGGTTGAGACCTTGCCATAGGCCCGGGAAGTAGTGACACTGTGTGCGCTGGTGCAACGTGACAGGAGGGTGTCGTGACGCACACACAGCCGGGAGCAGGACCCACGGCTCTGCGTATCCTCCTGGGCTCGCAACTCCGCCGGCTTCGCGAGGCGAAGGGGATTTCCAGGGAGGAAGCGGGTCACCTGATCCGCGGCTCTGAGTCCAAGATCAGCAGGATGGAGCTGGGCCGGGTCGGCTTCAAGGAGCGCGACGTCTCCGACCTCCTGACCTTCTACGGGGTCGAGGACGAAGGCGCCCGCCGCCCTGTCATGGACCTGGTGCTCCGGGCCAACGAGCCGGGCTGGTGGCACCGCTACAACGACCTGCTGCCGTCGTGGTTCCAGGCGTACGTCGGGCTGGAGGAGGCCGCCTCCCGCATCCGCACCTACGAGGTCCAGTTCGTCCCCGGCCTGCTCCAGACCAAGGAGTACGCCCGCGCCGTGATCACCGCCGGGGCCGCCACGATCGGCCCGCACGAGATCGCCAGGCGGGTCGACCTGCGGATGGAGCGCCAGCGGGTGCTGGAGACCGAAGGCGGGCCGTTCTTCTGGGCGGTGATCGACGAGGCGGCGCTGCGCCGGCCGATCGGCGGGGCCGACGTCATGCGGGCGCAGCTCGAACACCTGCTGGAGCTGATGCGCCAGCCCAACATCACCATCCAGGTCATGCCGTTCAGCTTCGGCGGGCACAGCGCCGAGGGCGGCGCGTTCAGCGTGCTGCGCTTCGCCGACTCCGAGCTGCCCGACGTGGTCTACGTCGAGCAACTGGCCAGCGCCCTGTACCTGGACAAGCGCGAGGACGTCGATCGTTACAGCGAGGTCATGGAGCGGCTGTGCGCGGTCAGCACCACGCCCGAGGAGACCGTGGAGATCCTCGTTAAGGTCATGAAGGAGATCTGACTGCCGCGCCGTCGCCCATCGCCGCATATCTGCCCTAGACTGGCCTGCGGCGCTGGACATCGCCGCGCTGGAGCATGTCCGCAAGCGACAGGGTCCGCGAGGCGACCGACGACAGCGCCGCTCATGTGGGCGCGGCGCGCGAGCTTGCCGCGGTAGCCGTAGAGCGGGAGGGGAGAGCCGAGCCGGAAGCGGCGGGTCGTCCGCGGCCCGGTCGTCAGGCGGCGAGGCCGAACCGACCGACAAAGCACGACTTGACGCGCCCGCGATCACTCGAAGCTTGACCAAGGAGACCACCCCGTGAAGACCGCTGTCGAGGAGCTCAGCCCCACCAGGGTGAAGCTCACCGTCGAGGTGCCGTTCGAGGAGCTCGGCGAAAGCATGCAGGCGGCGTACAAGAAGGTCGCGCAGCAGGTGCGCGTGCCCGGCTTCCGCCCCGGCAAGGTCCCTGCCCGCATCATCGAGCAGCGCTTCGGCCGCGCTGTCGTGCTGGAGGAGACCCTCAACGACGCGGTTCCCAAGCTGTACGGCCAGGCTGTCGACGAGAGCGACATCTTCCCGGTCAGTCAGCCGGAGATCGAGGTCACCAAGATCGAGGACGGCGAGCAGGTCGAGTTCACCGCCGAGGTCGACGTCCGGCCCAAGTTCGAGGTCCCCGAATACTCCGACATCGAGGTCACGGTCCCCTCGGCCGAGGTGACCGACGCCGACATCGACGAGCAGCTCGACGGCCTGCGCCAGCGTTTCGCCACCCTCACCGGTGTGGAGCGCCCGGCCGCCGCCGGCGACTACGTCGTGATGGACCTCGCCGCCGCCGTCGACGGCCAGAACATCGAAGAGCAGCAGGCCAGCGAGGTGTCCTACGAGGTCGGCGCCGGTTCGGTGCTGCAGGGCCTGGACGACGCGCTGCTCGGCATGTCGGCCGGTGACCAGAAGGTCTTCACCTCCACCCTGGTCGGCGGCGAGAACGCCGGCGAGGAGGCCGAGATCACGGTCTCGGTGAAGTCGGTCAAGGAGAAGGTCCTGCCCGAGCTGGACGACGAGTTCGCCCAGCTGGCCAGCGAGTTCGACACACTCGACGAGCTGCGCGAGAGCCTGAGCGGCCAGATCCGCCACAACAAGCTGATCGACCAGGTGGCCCAGTCCCGCCAGAAGGCGCTGGACGCGCTGCTCGACCGGGTGGAGATCCCGCTGCCGGACAGCGCCCTCAACACCGAGATCGACGCGCGCAAGCACAACCTCCAGCACCAGATCTCCGACAGCGGGCTGAGCAAGGAGGCGTTCTACCGCCTCTACCAGACCACCGAGGACGAGCGCTTCAAGGAGTTCGAGGAGGCCTCGGCCAAGGCGCTGCGGACCGGCTTCGTGCTCGACAAGATCGCCAGGGCGGAGGAGCTGGGCGTCTCCGAGGCGGAGCTGACCAACTTCGTGGTCCGCCGGGCGAGCGAGATGGGCGTCGCGCCCAACGCGCTGGCCAAGCACCTCGCCGACAACGACCAGCTCACGCTGGCCATGGTCGAGATCGTCCGGGACAAGGCCAGGGCCGTCGTCGGCGACGCCGTCACGGTCAAGGACGAGGAGGGCAACCCGGTCGACCTCAAGGCCATCTACCGCGAGATCGGCGGCCCGGCCGAGGACGAGGCCGAGGCCACCGAAGCCGCCGAGGCCGGCGAGACCCCCGGCGACGAGGACTCCACGGAGACCAAGCCCGCCGCCGAGTGACGCCTTCCGGGCCGCCGTCTGCGGCGGCCCGGACGATCGCCCTCAGGCGCCCTGTGCGCCGTCGAGGGCCTGCGGTGAGTCAGGTAGGTAGTCGGGGTCCCAGGCTTGGACGATGGCCGACCACCGGCCGCACGCCACACCACCACAGACCCGCCCTGTAGGAAGCCCGGTCGCCCTGGACCGCTGTGGCTCACCCAATGCGGTGGTCCCCGCCCTTGTCCGGTAGTGGGTTCCAAGTCATCGCCCTGACGGCGGGGGACCGGTGGTCCGGGTGGGCTGTTTTGGGGCGGCGGAGGCCGCCGTCGTTCGTACACCCTCGGATCGTTCGCGGTCCGGGGGTGTTGTCGTAGGTTTTGAGGTCTTTACTGGCTTTTGTGGGGAATATGGCCTCTTGGCAATGGGGGGACAGAGCGCGCTGACGGGGTGATGTCGCGGTGAGCGGCGAGGTGTTCGTCATCGGCGTCGTACTCGCGGTGGCGCTGGTGGCGGCACGGCTGGTCGGGCGGACGTTCGGGGTGCCGGAGGCGATCGTGCTGGTCGCGCTCGGCGGGGCGGCCAGCTTTCTGCCCGGGGCGACCGAGGTCGATGTGCCGCCTGACGTCGTCCTGCACTTCTTCCTCCCGCCCCTCGTCTACCACGCCGCCTTCGTCACCGCCCCCAGGGAGGCCAAGGAGGACGCGGTCCCCATCGGGGTGATGGCCTTCGGGCTCACCCTCGTCACCGCCCTGTCGGTGATGGCCGCAGCCCTGCTGGTCGTACCCGGGCTGACCTGGCCGCAGGCACTCGCGCTCGGTGCCGCGGTGGCGCCGACCGACCCCGTGGCGGCGACGTCCACGCTGAAAAAGCTCGGTGCGCCGCGCCGGCTGGTGACCATCCTGGAGGGCGAGAGCCTGGTCAACGACGGGGTGGCGCTGACGCTGTTCGGTCTGGCGCTGGCCGCGCTGGCACACCCGGTCACGGCGGGCGAGACCGCGTTGCTGCTGGTCAAGGTGGCGCTCGGCGGTGTCGGGTACGGTCTGGCGCTGGCCTGGGCGATCGGCAGGCTGCGCCCCCTGATCAAGGACGGCGGCGGGCAGATCGTGCTATCCCTGGTCACCCCGTTCCTCGCGTACTTCCCCGCCGAGCACTTCGGGTTCTCCGGCGTGCTGGCCACCATCGTGACGGGGTTCATGCTCGGCATCCGCGGCCCCGGCATGCTCCAGCCCGCCTCACGCCTGTCCGGCCGGGTGTTCTGGGATGTCCTGGTGTTCCTGCTGGAATCCGCGCTGTTCGTCCTGCTCGGGCTGCAGATCCACAAGGTCTTCGAGGGCGTGGCGGGACAGTCCGCGGGGCGGCTGGCGGTCGCGGCGGTGCTGGTGATCGTCGTGGTGGTCGCGGTGCGGCAGGCATGGACCTGGCTGGTGTTCCCGCTGGCCAGGTTCCTGCCCGCCCGCTCGCTGGACTTCGAGCACCTGGGGCCGCGCGACCGGCTGCTGATGGGCTGGGCGGGGATGCGGGGCGCGATCACCCTGGCCATCGCCCTGTCGATTCCGCTCAGCGCGGAACACCGCGCCCTGCTGCTGTTCCTGGCCGCCGTGGTCGTACTGGCGACTCTCATCGTGCAGGCGTCCACGATCGGGCCGCTGCTGCGCCTGCTCGGCCTGCAGGAGGGCCGGGAGGCCGTGGTCGAGGAGGCGACGGCCAGGGAGGCCCTGCTCGAGGTGGCGATGTCCGAGCTGGACCGGCTGGCCGCCGACCAGAAGATCGACGATCAGACGGCCGATGTTTTCCGGCAACTTTTCGAACTTCGGCTGGACAGGGTGCGTGCCGTACTCGACGATGACGGCGACGGACCGGACGAGGACCGCGCGTCGCATGCGGCGGCCACGCCCGGCCGCGGGCTGCGGCGGGAGCTGATCACCGCACAGCGGTCAAAACTCCACGAACTGTATGCCAGCGGCACGATCGGCGCGGACACCCTGCGCCGGATAGGCCATGAACTGGACCTTGAGGACCGCCACGGCGGCACGCCCGCGCCGTGATGCGGCCTGGCGCGCGTCTACCTGCGCCGACAGCGAACAGCATCACGGAGGCGGCATGTCCGGTGCGTGGCGCGCGTTAGGGTCACAAGCAAAGCCAATCGATATACGACGCATCGGAAGGTGACGCTGTGACCAGCCCGCCGACCCTCTATCAGCCGGCCGGTTTCGAGCCCGAGTCCAGGAACCAGCCCAACGGATCCTTCCGTCTCGAAGACCAGCTCTACCAGCGGCTGCTGCGTGAGCGCATCATCGTGCTGGGCTCCCAGGTCAACGATGAGATCGCCAACCGGATCTGCGCGGAGTTGCTGCTGCTCGCGGCCGACGACCCGGACCGCGACATCTACCTGTACATCAACTCCCCCGGCGGCTCGGTGACCGCCGGCATGGCGATTTACGACATGATGGAGTATGTGCCTAACGACGTGTGCACGGTGGCCATGGGGCTGGCGGCCTCCATGGGCCAGTTCCTGCTGTGCGCCGGGGCACACGGCAAGCGGTACGCGCTGCCGCACGCCCGCATCATGATGCACCAGCCGTCCGGCGGGATCGGCGGCACCGCCGCGGACATCGCCATCCAGGCTGAGCAGATGCTCTACGTCAAGAAGACGCTGGCCGAGCGGATCGCCTCGCACACCGGCCAGCCGCTGGAGCAGATCGAAAAGGACTCCGACCGCGACCGCTGGTTCACCGCGGACGAGGCGAAGGACTACGGCTTCATCGACCAGGTCGTGCGCAGCGCACGGCAGGTGCCTTCGTCGGGTGCCGTCTCCTGAAAGGGCAAAAGGTGAGTGAGTTGATCCGGCCGGGAGACATCAACGGCCGCTACATCATCCCTTCGTTCGTCGAACGCACGACGTACGGCGTCAAGGAGATGAACCCGTACAACAAGCTCTTCGAGGACCGCATCATCTTCCTCGGAGTGCAGATCGACGACGCGTCGGCCAACGACGTCATGGCTCAGTTGCTGACGCTGGAGTCGCTCGACCCCGACCGTGACATCAGCATCTACATCAACTCGCCCGGCGGGTCGTTCACCGCCATGACGGCGATCTACGACACGATGCAGTTCGTCAGGCCGGAGATCCAGACGGTCTGCCTCGGCCAGGCGGCCTCGGCGGCGGCGGTGCTGCTCGCGGGCGGCACGCCTGGCAAGCGCTTCGCGCTGCCCAACGCCCGGGTGCTGATCCACCAGCCCTCCACCGAGGGCGGCGGCCAGGGCAGTGACATCGAGATCCAGGCGCGGGAGATCCTGCGGATGCGCAGCCTCCTGGAGGAGATCGTGGCCAGGCACACGGGCAAGTCGCCCGAGGACGTCCGGCGCGACATCGAGCGCGACAAGATCCTCAGCGCCGACGAGGCCAAGGCGTACGGGCTGGTGGACGACATCATCCCAACGCGGAAGAAGCAGGCCAAGGCCATCGCTTCCTGACGCGTCGCGTGCACCGGAACGGTGCCCAATTGGGCACCTTCCGGTGCGACTCGCCGCCAGGGGGCTCACTGAGGGCCAGGAAGACGGTAACGTCGAAACCTGAGCGGGATGACTTTTCGCACCCGGTATCCGCCCGGGGCGAAAGAAACGGACCAGGCAGCAGAACGGTCCCACGCAAAGGAGTATCTGGGGTGGCACGCATCGGCGACGGTGGAGACCTGCTGAAGTGCTCGTTCTGCGGAAAGAGCCAGAAGCAGGTCAAGAAGCTCATCGCCGGACCCGGCGTCTACATCTGCGATGAGTGCATCGATCTCTGCAACGAGATCATCGAGGAGGAGCTGTCGGAGTCCTCCGAGCTCAAGTGGGACAACCTGCCCAAGCCGCGGGAGATCTACGAGTTCCTCGACGCCTACGTCATCGGCCAGGACAAGGCCAAGAAGGCGCTCTCGGTGGCGGTCTACAACCACTACAAGCGGGTGCAGTCCGGCGAGCGGGGCCGTGACGACGGCGTCGAGCTGTCCAAGTCCAACATCCTGCTCCTCGGCCCGACCGGTTCCGGCAAGACGCTGCTGGCCCAGACCCTGGCCAAGATGCTCAACGTGCCGTTCGCCATCGCCGACGCGACGGCGCTCACCGAGGCCGGTTACGTCGGCGAGGACGTCGAGAACATCCTGCTCAAGCTGATCCAGGCGGCCGACTATGACGTCAAGAAGGCCGAGACGGGGATCATCTACATCGACGAGGTCGACAAGATCGCCCGTAAGAGCGAGAATCCGTCGATCACGCGTGACGTGTCCGGTGAGGGCGTTCAGCAGGCGCTGCTGAAGATCCTGGAGGGCACCACCGCGTCGGTGCCGCCGCAGGGCGGGCGCAAGCACCCGCACCAGGAGTTCATCCAGATCGACACCACCAACGTGCTGTTCATCTGCGGCGGGGCGTTCGCCGGCCTGGAGAAGATCATCGAGTCGCGGGTCGGCAAGAAGGGCATCGGCTTCAACGCCATCCTGCACTCCAAGGACGAGATCGACTCCGCCGACGTCTTCGGCGACGTGATGCCGGAGGACCTGCTGAAGTTCGGCATGATCCCCGAGTTCGTGGGCCGGTTGCCGATCATCACCAGCGTCCACAACCTCGACCGCGACGCGCTCATCCAGATCCTCACCGAGCCGCGCAACGCGCTGGTCAAGCAGTACCGCCGGCTCTTCGAGCTGGACAACGTCGACCTGGAGTTCGGTGGCGACGCGCTGGAGGCCATCGCCGACCAGGCGATCCTGCGCGGCACCGGGGCCCGCGGGCTGCGCGCCATCCTGGAGGAGGTGCTGCTCTCGGTGATGTACGAGGTGCCCAGCCGCCAGGACGTCGCCCGCGTGATCATCGACCGCGCCTCGGTCCTTGAGCACGTCAACCCCACCCTCGTCCCGCGCGACCAGCTCCAGGCCAAGCAGCAGCGCGCGCCCCGGGAGAAGTCCGCCTGACCCCGGCGAGGTCCCTAGAATGTGAGACCGTGACGACGCCGACACCAGAGCCGACAGCCGAGCTGCCCAGCCAGTACACGCCCGCCCAGGTCGAGACCCGGAGCTATGAGCGCTGGGTATCCGCCGGTTACTTCACCGCCGACCCGGGCAGCGAGCGGGCGCCGTTCAGCATGGTGCTGCCGCCGCCCAACGTCACGGGTTCCCTGCACATCGGCCACGCGCTGGACCACTCGATCCAGGACGCCCTGGCCCGCCGCGCCCGGATGACCGGCGCGGAGACACTGTGGCTCCCCGGCATGGACCACGCGGGCATCGCCACCCAGAACGTCGTCGAGCGCGAGATCGCCAAGGACGGCGTCTCCCGGCACGACCTCGGGCGCGAGGCGTTCGTCGAACGCGTGTGGCGCTGGAAGGACGAGTCCGGCGGCAAGATCCTCGGCCAGATGACCAAGCTCGGCGACAGCGTCGACTGGTCGCGCGAGCGGTTCACCATGGACGAGAACCTCTCCCGCGCCGTCCAGACGATCTTCAAGAGCCTGTTCGACGACGGCCTGATCTACCGCGCCGAGCGCATCATCAACTGGTGCCCGCGCTGCCTGACCGCCCTGTCCGACATCGAGGTGGAGCACACCGAGGACGAGGGCGAGCTGATCTCCATCCGGTACGGCAGCGGCGACGACGCCATCGTGGTCGCCACCACCCGCGCCGAGACGATGCTCGGCGACACCGCCGTCGCCGTCCACCCGGCCGACGAGCGCTACAGCCACCTGGTCGGCCGCGAGGTCGAGCTGCCGCTCACCGGGCGCATGATCCCGATCGTGGCCGACGAGCACGTCGATCCGGCGTTCGGCACCGGCGCGGTGAAGGTCACCCCCGCGCACGACCCCAACGACTTCGAGATCGGCCGCCGGCACTCGCTGCCGTCCGTCGCGGTGATGGACGAGCGCGGCGTGATCACCGCGCACGGCCCGTTCGAGGGCCTGGACCGCTTCGAGGCCAGGCCCGCCGTCGTCGCGGCGCTGCGCGCCGAGGGCCGTATCGTCGCCGAGAAGCGCCCCTACCTGCACTCCGTCGGCCACTGCTCGCGGTGTAAGACGGTGGTCGAGCCGCGGCTGTCGCTGCAGTGGTTCGTCAACGTCGGCCCGCTCGCCAAGGCCGCGGGTGACGCCGTGCGCGACGGCCGCACCCGCATCCACCCGCCGGAGATGGCCAAGCGTTACTTCGACTGGGTCGATGACATGCACGACTGGTGCATCTCCCGGCAACTGTGGTGGGGGCACCGCATCCCGGTCTGGTACGGCCCGGCGGGCGAGGTCGTGTGCGTCGGCCCCGACGAGGAGCCGCCCGCCGGTTACGTCCAGGACCCTGATGTGCTGGACACCTGGTTCTCTTCGGGCCTTTGGCCCTTCTCCACCCTCGGCTGGCCCGCCCAGACGCCGGAGCTGGCCAAGTTCTATCCGACGTCCGTGCTCGTCACCGGCTACGACATCCTGTTCTTCTGGGTGGCGCGGATGATGATGCTCGGCCTGTACGCCATGGACGGCCGCCCGCCGTTCCACGTGGTCGCGCTGCACGGCATGGTCCGCGACCAGTACGGCAAGAAGATGTCCAAGTCCTTCGGCAACGTCGTCGACCCGCTCGACTGGATCGACCGCTACGGGGCCGACGCCACCCGCTTCACGCTGCTGCGCGGCGCCAACCCCGGCGCCGACGTGGCGATCAGCGAGGAGTGGGCGGCCGGATCGCGCAACTTCTGCAACAAGATCTGGAACGCGGCCCGGTTCGCGCTCATGAACGGCGCGGCCGTCGGCGACCTGCCCGCCGACCTCACGGCCGCCGATCGCTGGATCCTGTCCCGGCTGCAGGGCGTCACCTCCCAGGTGGACACGGCGCTGGCGGAGTTCGAGTTCGCCAAGGCGTGCGACCTGCTGTACCACTTCGCGTGGGACGAGGTCTGCGACTGGTACGTCGAGCTGGCCAAGATCCAGATCTCCTCCGGTCTCACGGGCACCCGGCAGGTGCTCGGGCACGTCTTCGACGCGCTGCTGCGCCTGCTGCATCCGCTGGTGCCGTTCGTCACCGAGGAGCTGTGGCGGGCGCTGACCGGCCGCGAGTCCATCGTGATCGCGCACTGGCCGGTGGCCGACTCCCGCTTCCACGACCCGGGGGCCGAGACCGAGATCGCCCAGCTCCAGGATCTGGTGACCGAGGTCCGCCGCTTCCGCAGCGACCAGGGCCTCAAGCCCGGCCAGCGGGTGGCCGCCCGGCTGTCCCTGACCGGCGGCCCGCTGGAGGCGCACGAGCCGGCGATCCGCACCCTCCTGCGCCTGGACCCGCCGGGGGACACCTTCACCCCGACGGCCCGCCTCGCGGTCGGCTCCGTGACGGTCGAACTCGACACCGCCGGTGCCATCGACGTGGCGGCCGAGCGCAAGCGCCTGGAGAAGGACCTCGCGGCCGCCCGCAAGGAGGCCGCACAGACGGCGGGCAAGCTGGGCAACGCCCAGTTCATGGCCAAGGCCCCCGACGACGTCGTGGCCAACGTCCGCGCCCGCGCGGCCAAGGCCGCCGACGACATCACCCGCCTGGAAGCCCAGCTCACGGCCCTGCCTGCGGCGGGCGGCTGAGCGGTCGTCATCGAGGTGAGCCGTACGGCCGGCGCTCGGTCCGTGCGGCTCGCCCGGCCGCGGTTTAGCCATCGCCAACCACGGGTAGACCAGAGTGTTACCGGAAGGTGCGCTGGAGCGGCCGTTCAGGGTGATACAGTCTTTCTCGCAGCGCTCCTCGGCGCTGAACACCTTCTGATCGCTCCGGCAGGACGAAGACGCACCGATTTGGTGCGGATCGGACGGCCTGGTAAGTTAGAAGGGTTGCCCTGGAGACGGGGTCGACAAAATGAGGAATAGGCTTCAAGCCCCGAAGGGCTGGGTCGGCTGGTCTGATCTGGTTCGGCGGTGTACGCGCCCGTTTCTTGAGAACTCAACAGTGTGCTAAAAGCCAGTGCATGTACGAATTACATGTATGACCCCGTCACTCTCGCCTTATTTGGTGGGGGTGGTGGATTCCTTTGAACGAGACGCCGCTTATCGCCCTTTAGCCGGGTGGGTGTCTCGTGCAGGATGATGGTTCTTCAAGCATTGTTTGGAGAGTTTGATCCTGGCTCAGGACGAACGCTGGCGGCGTGCTTAACACATGCAAGTCGAGCGGAAAGGCCCTTCGGGGTACTCGAGCGGCGAACGGGT
>NZ_QMEY01000010.1 GCF_003315795.1 Spongiactinospora rosea | reverse complement strand
ACCCGTTCGCCGCTCGAGTACCCCGAAGGGCCTTTCCGCTCGACTTGCATGTGTTAAGCACGCCGCCAGCGTTCGTCCTGAGCCAGGATCAAACTCTCCAAACAATGCTTGAAGAACCATCATCCTGCACGAGACACCCACCCGGCTAAAGGGCGATAAGCGGCGTCTCGTTCAAAGGAATCCACCACCCCCACCAAATAAGGCGAGAGTGACGGGGTCATACATGTAATTCGTACATGCACTGGCTTTTAGCACACTGTTGAGTTCTCAAGAAACGGGCGCGTACACCGCCGAACCAGATCAGACCAGCCGACCCAGCCCTTCGGGGCTTGAAGCCTATTCCTCATTTTGTTGGCCCCGTCTCCAGGGCAACCCCTCTAACTTACCAGGTCGTGTCCTGCTCCGCAAGCGGATCGGTCGGACCGGATGAGCTACAGGGTGGCAGCCGCCCGCACCCGACCACGTGCCAGACTCACCGGAGTGATTCGGAGTGGTGTGCGCTGAGCTGCGCTGCTCCATAAGAGTATCAGGCTCCGGAGGTGGATCGAGCCGCATCGCCTACGCCACCGAGCCTTCACCTCCTACCCGGGCCCCTCCCGGAACCCCCTTCGGAAGCCCCCCAGAAGTTCCCCTGGAAGTCCCCCAGAAGTCGCACGGAGCAGGCACGGCGGGTCGGAGGCGAAGGGCGAGGTGGGGGAGGGCCGGCGACATAGACTGGGCCGGATGACGAATGACACGCCACCGGTGGCGAAGAGGGTAGCCAACGAGCGGGTCCATCACGGAGACGTGGTGGTGGATGAATACGCCTGGCTGATCGACAAAGACGATCCGGACACCGTCGCCTACCTGGAGGCGGAGAACGCCTATACCGAGCAGGTCACCGGGCATCTCGACCAGCCCAGGGAGACCATCTTCCAGGAGATCAAGAACCGCACGCAGGAGACCGATCTGTCGGTCCCCACGCGTAAGCGCAACTGGTGGTACTACTCCCGCACCGTCGAGGGCAAGCAGTACGGCATCCAGTGCCGGGTGGCCGCCGACGGGGAGACCCCGCCGGTGATGGGTGAGGACGGCGGGCCGTTGCCCGGGGAGCAGGTGCTCCTGGACGGCAACGAGCTGGCGGGCGAGGCCGACTTCTTCGCCGTCGGCACCTCGGTGGTCAGCCCGGACGGCACCAAGCTGGCCTTCTCCACCGACTTCAAGGGCGACGAGCGGTTCACGCTGCGGTTCAAGGACCTGGTCACGGGCGAGACGCTGCCCGACGCGATCCCCGGCATCTCCTACGGCGGCACCTGGTCGGCCGATGGCACCACCTTCTTCTACACGGTCGTGGACGACGCCTGGCGCCCATACCGCCTGTACCGGCACACGGTCGGCGGCCCGGCCGACTCCGACGTGCTGGTCTACGAGGAGAACGACGAGCGGTTCTGGGTCGGGATCGGGCTGACCCGGAGTGAGCGCTACCTGATGCTCAACGTCGGCAGCAAGATCACCAGCGAGGTCCGGATCCTTGACGCGGCCGACCCGGCCGGGGAGTTCGAGCTGGTCAGGCCGCGTAAGACCGGCGTGGAGTACGGCCTGGACCACGCGAAGGACGGCTTCCTGGTCCTGCACAACGACGGCGCCGAGAACTTCGAGCTGGCCACCGCCCCCGTGGACGATCCCGGAGTGTGGACGCCGCTGATCGCGCACCGCGAGGACACGCGGCTGCTCGACGTGGACGCGTTCGCGACGCATACCGTGGTCCACTTCCGGCGGGACGGCCTCACCGGGATCAGGATCATGCCGCACGACGGCGAGCCGTACGAGATCGAGTTCCCCGAGCCGCTGTACACGGCCGAGCCGGGTGGCAACCCCGAGTTCCACACCGCGCGGCTGCGGCTGGGCTACACCAGCATGGTGACGCCGCCGTCGGTGTACGACTACGACCTCGCCGCGCGCGAGCTGATCCTGCTGAAGCAGCGGCCGGTGCTCGGCGGCTTCGACCCGGCCGACTACGAGCAGCACCGGGAGTGGGCGACGGCCGAGGACGGCACGCGGGTGCCGATCTCGATCGTGACGCGCCGGGGCACGCCGCGGCCCGCGCCGATGGTGCTGTACGGCTACGGCAGCTACGAGATGTCGATCGACCCGGCGTTCTCGGTGGCCAGGCTGAGCCTGCTCGACCGGGGGGTGATCTTCGCGGTCGCGCACATCAGGGGCGGCGGCGAGATGGGCCGCCGGTGGTACGAAGAGGGCAAGCTCACCCGGAAGAAGAACACGTTCTCCGACTTCGTGGCGTGCGCCAGGCACCTGAAGGCGTCCGGCTGGGCGGGTGACGTCATCGTGCGCGGCGGGTCCGCGGGCGGGCTGCTGATGGGCGCGGCGGCGAATCTGGCGCCCGGGGAGTTCGCGGGCGTGGTGGCCGAGGTGCCGTTCGTGGACGCGTTGAACACGATCCTCGACCCGTCGCTGCCGCTCACCGTCATCGAGTGGGACGAGTGGGGCGATCCCCTCCACAACGCCGACGTCTACGCGTACATGAAGTCGTACTCGCCGTACGAGAACGTCGAGGCGGAGAAGTACCCGCCGATCCTGGCGATCACCAGCCTCAACGACACCCGCGTCTTCTACCACGAGCCGGCCAAGTGGATCGCGCGGCTGCGGGCCACCGCGAGCGGCGGCCCGTTCCTGCTCAAGACGCAGATGGGCGCGGGGCACGGCGGGCGCAGCGGGCGGTACGACTCCTGGCGCGAGGAAGCGTTCACGCTGTCGTGGATCCTCGACCGGCTCGGCGTCCACGAGGTCGCCGGCCCCGAGGCCACGGTAGAGCCCGTGGGGTAACCGCCCGGCTCAGATGGCCTTGTGGCGTTGCAGCCAGGTGAACGACGCCCAGCCGGGCAGCACCGGCAGCCAGAAGGTCAGCAGCCGGAACAACAGCACCGCCGAGGTGGCGACCCCCGGGTTCACCCCCGAAAGGGTCAGGCCGGCCATCAGTGCCGTCTCCACCGCGCCCAGGCCGCCTGGTGTGGGCGCGGCGGAGCCGATCGCGTTCCCGGCCAGGAACACCACGGCGACCGCCGCGAAGTTCATGTCGTGGCCGAAGGCGCGTACGCAGGCGTCCAGGCACACCACGAAGGTCAGCGTGAGCAGCAGCGTCCCGGTGACGCTCTGCACGATCCGGCGCGGCGACTGGAGCACGTCCAGCAGCCGGGGTACCACGCCGGAGAACAGCGCGCGGACCCGCGTACTGATCATCCGGCGCAGCGGCGCCACGCCGAGCACCACGACGATCGCCACGGACACCGCCAGCAGCACGATCAGCAGGGTCCGTGACGGTGTGAGCGAGGCCGCCGCGTCGCTGCCCGTGACGTACGCGAAGAAGAGCAGCAGCGCGATGTGGAAGGCCAGCCCGATGAGCTGGGAGGCGCCCACGCTGGCCACCGCCTGCCCCGGCGGGATGCCGCGCTTTTGCAGGTAGCGGGTGTTGAGCGCGACGCTGCTGACCGCCGCGGGCGCGACCAGCTTCACGAACGACCCGGCGAACTGCACCATCACCGTACGGCCGAGCGGCAGCGACTCCGGCACGAACCCCTTGATCATCAGGGCCGCCGCCACGTAGCTCAGCCCGGCGGCGACGAACGCGACGCCGGTCCACGCCCATTCGGCCGTGGTCAGCACCCTGACGAAGTCGACCTGGCCGAGCTGGGAGAGCAGCAGGTACGCGGCCAGCGCGCTGCCGATGATGGTCACCAGCGTGCGCGGGCGGAAGCGTTCCAGGCGTACCTGGGCCACCACTCCGGGCGGCTTCAGCTCGACGATCTGCTCGCGTACCGCCGACAGGAGCTGCTTGTCCTTGCGCCGCAGGGCCGATCGGGTCTGCCTGGTCAGCGCGATGCGCTGGAGCAGCGGGAGCGCGCCCGCGAGGGCGTCGGCGCCGAGTACGGCGGCGGCGGTGCGGACCGATCGCTCCGGACCGACGCGCAGTGCCAGGTAGGTGAGGCACTGGGCGATGTCGAGGCGGAGCAGGAGGTCGCCGGCCGCGATCTCGCCGCTGCGCGCGTCCACCAGCACGACATGTCCGGACTTGTCGAGATGGATGCTCTCGCCTTCCAGCCGCCGGTGGGCCAGCCGCTGCGCCTGGAGGCGCCGTACCTGCTCCCAGATCTCGGTGAGCACGTCGTCGGTGATCTCCTCGTCCGGTACGTCCTCCAGGGCCCTGGTGTCCAGGTGCTCGTAGACGAGCAGCGCGGCCTCGGTGCCGATCTCGCTGGTGCCGAGCAGATTCGGCGTGTTCGCGCCGGCCGCCTTGGCGGCGTAGGCCATCAGGGCCTCGCGCTCCAGCTCGGCGCGCAGCGAGCGGATCGCCCGCCTGCGGGTCTCGCTGGCCAGCAGCAGCCGCCGCCACAGGCGGTAGAGCAGGCCCGCCACCTGGCGGTCGCGGTCGAGCACCGTGACATCGACGCGGCGCTCCTCCTCGATGGTGACCGCGTACCGGCGGCTGCCCTGTACGTCGTCGTCGATCCTGCGCGCCCTGGTGGGCGCGTAGCCGAGCCTGCGCAGGGCCGCGACCATCGCGCTGCCGGGCGGGCGGGTGTTGGGGCTGCCGATCGCGTACAGCGTGCCGTAGCCGACGCCGAGGCCGACCAGGATGCTCACGATGACGCCGAGCGCGGTGGCATCGGCCCCGGTGAACAGGGCGAACACGTCGAGTGCGATGGCGACCCACATCAGCGACCGCCAGGTCGGGCGGCGGGAGATGCGGACCGCGGTCATGTAGGCCACGACGGACGTGAGCAGGGTGTTGAGCGGCTCGACGCTCGCCCTGCCGCCGGTGAGGAGCTGGCGGAGGTCCTCGGAGGCCATGATGAGCCATTCGCCGAGCCCGAAGGCCACCAGGACGGCGGCGATGGCCGCGATCAGCCCCTCGGCGACCCGCAGGCCGTCGCGGTGGAAGACCCGCTCGACGGCCAGGGCTGCCGGAATGATCAGCACGGCGCCGCCGCCGACGAAGCCGGCGATCATCACCAGCGGCCAGGGCGCGCGGGAGGTGCCGACCTCGACGTCCTGTTCGATGCCGTTGAGCGTCTGCTTGGCCACCAGGGCCAGCAGCACGACCCCGATGAACATGAGCAGGCTGGCCAGGCAGCGCAGTGCGTCGGAGGGCCGCCGCAGGCGCTGCGGCAGCAGCGGCTCCACGACGAGCACCGGCGTGTCCTTCGCCGTGCCGCCGCCCGAAGCCTCGCGGCCGCCCGAAGCCTCGCGGCCGTCCGAAGCCTCGCCGCCGCCCGGAGTCTCGCGGCCATCCGGAGTCTCGCGGCCGGTATCTCGGCCGGAGCCGTCCGCCGCGTTGTCGTCAGGGGAGGACATGGCCGGATCGCCCGGGGAGGACGTCGTGTCCTTCTCCGGGTTGTCCACCCCGTCATGATCCCTTATTTGTGTCACCGCCCGCGATTCTGCCCTTTTCCAACCGGACGCGCGTTATCCAGGGACATCAAGATCTGTCAACACTTCAAGATCTCTTGCCCTGCACACACGCTTCCCCCAACCCCCATGCCTATATCACCGACCGTGGTCACCGAGCCGGTGCGGTCCCCCCATGGTGCTGTGGGGGCGGCCTTCATGTCCTGTCTTTCCGCCCGTATCGGCCAAGTGGACGGCCGGTTTCGCGGGTGAGTGGACCTCCCCACGCGGGGACCCGCCCGCCTAGCCTGTCACTATGAGTGATCTTGCCAAGCGACTGCGTGATCTCCATTCTGCCGACCGCCCGCTGGTGCTGCCCAACGTCTGGGACGCGCGTACCGCCCAGGTCTTCGCGGCGACGGGCTTTCCCGCGCTGGCGACCCCGAGCAGCGGCATCGCGGAGTCGCTGGGGCACACCGACCAGCAGGGGGCGCCGGTCGAGGAGATGTTCGCGGCGGCGGCGCGGATCGCGGGCGCGGTGGACGTGCCCGTCACGGTCGATGCCGAGGCCGGGTACGGGCTGCCCGCCAAGGAGTTCGCGGCCCGCCTGCTGGACACCGGGGCGGTCGGCTGCAACCTGGAGGACAGCGCGCTTCCGGCGTCCGGGCTGGTGCCGGTGGACGAGCAGGTGCGGTGGCTCTCCGACGTACGTGAGGCCGCGCCCGAGCTGGTGATCAACGCCAGGGTGGACGTCTACCTGCACGGCGGTACGACGGACGAGGCCGTGCAGCGGTCGATCGCCTACCTCGGCGCGGGCGCGGACTGCGTCTACCCCATCCTCGCCCCCGGCGAGGCGGCCATCGCCGAGCTGGTGGAGCGCGTCCCCGGCCCGGTCAACGTGCTGTTCACGCCGGACGGCCCGAGCCTGCCCCGGCTGGCCGAGCTGGGCGTGGCCAGGGTGACCTTCGGCGGCGGCCTCTACCACGCGATGATCGACGCCGTGCGCGGCATGGCCGAGCGGATCGCGGCCGGGGCCAGCCCCTACGGGGACGAGTAGCCGGGTGGCTAGAATCGGCCGGGTGTCGGGGGATTTGAAGGTTCTGGGGGCCTGTCCACTGGATTGCCCGGATACCTGCTCCTGGGTGGTGACCGTCAAGGACGGCGTGGCGACCTCGATGCGCGGCAACCCCGAGCATCCGTTCACGCGCGGCGCGCTGTGCGTCAAGGTCAACCGGTACCTGGAGCACGTGAGCGCCCCCGACCGCATCCTCTACCCGATGCGCCGGGTGGGCGCGAAGGGCGAGGGCCGGTTCGAGCGGATCACCTGGGAGGCGGCGTTCGACGAGATCGCCGCCAGGCTGCGGGCGATCGTCGCCGAGTACGGCGGGGAGGCGATCTGGCCGTACCAGGGCACCGGCACGCTCGGGTACATCCAGGGCGAGATGGGCATGGCCGGGTGGCGGTTCTGGAACGTGATGGGCGCGTCCCGGCACGACCTGAACATCTGCGCGCGGTCCGGCAACGAGGGCCTGAAGCTCACCAACGGCACCTCGGCCGGGATGGACCCGGAGACGTTCGCGCTGTCCCGGCTGATCCTGCTGTGGGGCACGAACACGCTGACCACGGGGCATCACCTGTGGAAGTTCGTGCAGGAGGCGCGGACGGCCGGCGCGTACGTCGTGGCGATCGACCCGATCCGCACCCGGACCGCCGACCAGGCCGACGAGCACCTGCCGATCCGGCCCGGCACGGACGCCGCGCTGGCGCTCGGGCTGCTGCACGTGGTGCTGGAGGAGGGCGCGGAGGACCGCGACTACCTGGAGAACCACACGCACGGCTGGGACGAGTTCAGGGCCGAGATCCTGAAATATCCCCCGGTGCGGGTGGCGGAGATCACCGGCCTGCCCGAGGAGTCCATCCGCGCCCTCGGCCGCCGGCTGGCCACCACCCGGCCCACCGGCATCCGCACGACCATGGGCATCCAGCGCCACGACGGCGGCGGCACGGCGCTGCGGACGATCGCCTGCATCCCCGGCGTGACCGGCGACTGGCGGCGGCCGGGCGGCGGGGTGTGCTACTCCACCGCCGACCACATGCCGATCTACCCCGACGCCCGCTTCGACCTGCTGGAGAAGCCGGTACGCAAGCTCACCATGACCCGCCTGGCCGAGGGCCTTGCGGACACCGAGGCGCCGGTCAAGTGCCTGTGGGTGTACGCGGCCAACCCGCTGGGCAGCACGCCCGACCAGAGCCGCATCCGCCGCGGGCTGGCCAGGGAGGACCTGTTCACCGTGGTCATGGAGCAGTTCCCGACCGACACGGTGGACTACGCCGACATCGTGCTCCCGGCCACCACGCAGATCGAGCACGCCGACCTGCACGGCGGCTACGGCCACATGTACCTGGTGTGGAACGAGCCCGCCGTGCCGCCGCCCGGCGAGTGCCTGTCCACGACCGAGACCTTCCGCCGGCTGGCCCGGCACATGGGGATGACCGAGCCCGCGCTGTTCGACTCCGACCTTGAGCTGGCCGAGCAACTGCTCGGCTCGGGCGATCCGGCGCTCGCCGGGGTCACCCTCGACCGGCTGCGCAAGGAGGGCTGGGTGCGCCTGGCGGTGCCCACGCCGTACGTGCCGTTCACGGAGGGGTTCCCGACGCCGACCGGGCGGCTGGAGTTCGTCTCGGAGCGGGCGGCGGACATGGGGCTGCCCCGGGTGGCCGGGTACGTGCCGCCGATGACGTCCCGGGTGACCTCGCGGGAGTACCCGCTGATGCTGGTCACCCCCGCCTCGCACACGTTCCTCAACACGATATTCGCCAACAACCCCGAGCTGCGCCGCCGCGCCAAGGGGCCGAGGGTGCTGGTCAGCGAGCCGGACGCGACCGCGCGCGGGCTGGCGGACGGACAGTGGGCGAGGGTGTTCAACGCGCACGGCGAGTTCACCGCCGAGGTGGAGGTCAGCGACCGGGTGCGGCCCGGCGTGGTCGCGACCTTCAAGGGGCACTGGGCCAA
Organism: Spongiactinospora rosea; assembly: GCF_003315795.1. Taxonomy (GTDB): domain Bacteria; phylum Actinomycetota; class Actinomycetes; order Streptosporangiales; family Streptosporangiaceae; genus Spongiactinospora; species Spongiactinospora rosea. Next base: position 264,678 of record NZ_QMEY01000010.1, on the reverse strand, counting down.
GCTCAGCCCCGGCGGAACGAACGTCAACGCGGTGGTGGAGGAGCGCGACACCGATCTGGGGCCGGGCGTGCCCTTCCACGACAACTTCGTGCAGATCAGTCCAGTGTGAGCACGCAGTGGGTCTCGGTCTTGGCAGGGTCGGAGGGCAGCGCCATCGTCCGGCCGCTGGGGGCGAACCCCTTGGCGCGGTAGAGCGCGAAGGCGGCGTCGTTGGCGTCCACGACCCACAGGCCGACCCGGCGGGCGCCGGCGGTACGGGCCCAGCTCAGGGCCTCCTCCACGAGCAGCGAGCCGATCCCGCGTCCGCGGTGGGCGGGATCGACCCACATGGAGATCAGATGGGCGGTCCCGGGCTCCTCGTCGCGCTCGTCCATGAAGATGCCGACCAGCCCGGCGTCCACGCCGTCGGCCACGGCGACGTACCGCACGGGCGTGCCCTCCTCCAGCCGGGCCTCCCACTCGGCGTCGGACATCGCGGCCTCCTTGGCGTAGGTGGAGGCGAACGCGTGCGGCGACTCCGCCAGCGCCTTGAGCCTGACCTCGCGGAACCGCCGCCCCTCGCCCGCCGCCAGCCGAGCAATCACGACATCACTCACGTTCTCTCCCAATCCCCAGGTACCGCCACAATCGTAACGTTCAAGATCGCTCGTTGCGGGGAAGGACCGCCCTGACAGGGCAGGTAAGGGGTCAATCAGGGTTTGTCCCCGATGTGAGGTGGCAGGGCGATGACGCACTCTTGGGGTATGAACGAAAAGCAACTGACCCGAGGCGAGGAGATGTCGCTCGCCGGCGCGGCCCTGCGGGGTGCGCCCTGGAAGGCCGCCGCGATCAGCGGTGGCGCGGTGGCGGCCGTCAGCCTGACCATGGGCTGGCTGCTTCCCGGCCCCGCGGACCCGACCTGGGCGATGTGCCTGGGGATCACGCTGTTCACGCTGATCGCGGCGATCGGGTCGATCGCCCGGCCCGACGTGAGCGACCGGGTCACCCGCCAGGCCCGGGTGTGGTCGCTGCGGCACCCGTTCAAGTTCGCGCTCTATCCGGCCGCCGCCGCCTCGATCCTGATGTACCCCGTGCAGCTCATCCTGGACGGTGAGGGCATGTTCGGCGCGGCGTGGGAGGCCGTGTGGGGCGGCGCCGTGGTGTACCTGATCGCCGGGGTGCTCGCCGTGGCGCTCAAGGGACGTGCCGCCCAGTCCCGCTGAGGTGGCCGTACGCGAACCGGCCCGTCCACCCGCACACGCGCCGGCGACCGCGCCAGCAGACCTCCACGTAACGCTCGATCAGAACGACTCGACGGCGACGCCTGGTGCCTCGTTTCAGTGGCCCGCACCCGCGAGGTTCAGCCCGACCACACCGGTCAGGATGAGCCCGATGGACACGATCTTGACGATCGAGGCGTCGTCGCCGAGCAGCAGAATGCCGGCCACCGCCGTGCCGACCGCGCCGATGCCGGTCCACACCGCGTAGGCGGTCCCCACTTCCAGGCTCTTCAGCGCGATCGCCAGCAGCCCGAAGCTCAGCACGGCGAACACCCCGAAGGACACCGCCCACCACACCTGGGTGAACCCCTGGCTCATCTTCAGCGAATACGCCATCGCGACCTCGAACGCCCCGGCGGCGATGAGAATCAACCAGGCCATGCTCCTACCCCTTCTCACGGACGACCGTCGATGCGTCGTCTTGTCGGAGCCGGGTACGGCGCGTCTCGTCCGGGAGGCTGGGCCTCACCTCGAACGCTAGCAAACCGTCCCCCGCCAGGGCGAACGGCCTCCTTCTGCGTACTCTGGTTGACCTGGTTACTCGCGGGTAGCATCCTAGGAGAGGTTACTGACCAGTACGTAACATGCTGATGGAGCGGGGCCATGGGTCATTACAAGAGCAACGTACGCGACCTCGAATTCAACCTGTTCGAGGTGTTCGGCCGCGGTGACATCCTGGGTACGGGCCGCTTCGCCGACCTCGACGAGGACACCGCGCGCAGCATCCTGGACGAGGTGAACCGGCTGGCCACCGGCACGCTGGCCGACTCTTTCGAGGACAGTGACCGCCATCCGCCGGTGTTCGACCCCGCCACCGGCTCGGTGACCCTGCCGGAGAGCTTCAAGAAGTCCTACCGGGCGCTGATCGAGGGCGGCTGGGCGCAGATCGCGCTGCCGCCGGAGCTGAACGGCCCCGGCGTGCCGCCGAGCCTGGTGTGGGCGGTCTCCGAACTGGTCCTCGGCGCGAACCCGGCCGCCTACATGTACGCCGGGGGCGCCAGCTTCTGCCACACCCTGTGGACGGTCGGCACCCCCGAGCAGAAGCGCTTCGCCGAGCTGGCCATCGAGCGCGACTGGGCCGCCACCATGGTGCTGACCGAGCCGGACGCCGGTTCCGATGTCGGTGCCGGTCGTACCAAGGCGATCCAGCAGCCCGACGGCACCTGGCACATCGAGGGCGTCAAGCGGTTCATCACCGGGGCCGACCACGACCTGAGCGACAACATCGTCCACCTGGTGCTGGCCCGCCCCGAGGGCGCGGGGCCGGGCACCAAGGGCCTGTCGATGTTCGTCGTGCCGAAGTACCACGTGGACCTCGAAACCGGCGAGCTGGGCGAGCGCAACGGCGTCTACGTCACCAACCTTGAGAAGAAGATGGGCCTGAAGGTCTCCACGACCTGCGAGCTCACCTTCGGCGAGCGGCACCCGGCGGTCGGCACGCTGGTCGGCGACGTGCACGAGGGCATCAAGCAGATGTTCATGATCATCGAGCACGCCCGGATGACCGTCGGCACCAAGGCCATCGCCACCCTGTCCACCGGCTACCTCAACGCGCTGGCCTTCGCCAGGGAGCGGGTGCAGGGCGCGGACCTGACGCAGATGACCGACAAGACCGCCCCGCGCGTCACCATCGTCAACCACCCCGACGTACGGCGCGAGCTGATGATGCAGAAGACCTACGCCGAGGGCATGCGGGCGCTGGTGCTGTTCACCGCGACGTACCAGGACGCCGTCCGGCTCGACCCGGACGACACCGCCGCGCACGCCATGAACGACCTGCTGCTCCCCCTGGTCAAGGGCGTCGGCTCGGAACGCTCCTACGAGATGCTGACCCGCTCGCTGCAGACGCTGGGCGGCTCCGGTTACCTCCAGGACTACCCGATCGAGCAGTACATCAGGGACGCCAAGATCGACTCCCTCTACGAGGGCACCACGGCGATCCAGGGCATGGACCTGTTCTTCCGGAAGATCATCCGCAACCAGGGCGGCGCGCTGCGGTCGCTGGCCGCCGAGATCGAGGCGTTCGCGGCCTCGGAGGCGGGCAACGGCCGGCTGAAGGAGGAGCGCGCCCTGCTGGCCGAGGCCCTGGCCGACGTCACCGCGATGGGCGACACGATGGCGCACTGGACGCTGTCCTCGCTGGAGACCCCCAGGGAGATCTACAAGGTCGGGCTGAACACCACCCGGTTCCTGCTGGCGCTGGGCGACCTGGTGATCGGCTGGCTGCTGCTCCGGCAGGCCGAGGTGGCCCTGACGGCGCTCGCCTCCTCGGACGAGGACAGGGCCTTCTACACGGGCAAGGTGGCGGGGGCCGCGTTCTTCGCGCAGAACGTGCTGCCCCGGCTGGCGGCCGAGCGCAGGGCGCTGGCCGCCACCGGGCTGGACCTGATGGACCTGCCTGAGGACGCGTTCTAAAGGTCCGTGGACGGCCTGGCCCGCGCCGGACGGGTCAGGCCATCAGGGCGGGCAGGGTGCCCTCGTGCGTGGTGCGCAGGGTCTCGATGGGGATGTCCAGCACGCCGGGGATCGACAGCGCCGTGCCGCCCGTGGCGCCCAGCGTCGTGCAGGGCACCTCGTGCTTGCCGCACAGCGCGGCGAAGGCGTCGAACGACTCGGGGCGCACGGTGACCAGCGCCCGGCTCGCCGACTCGCTGAACAGCGCCACGAACGGGTCGTCGCCCGGCGGCAGGCTGACCGTCGCGCCGACCCCGTGGGCCAGGCAGGACTCGGCCAGGGCCACCGCGAGCCCGCCGTCGGACAGGTCGTGCGAGCCGGTCAGCAGGCCGCGCGTGGCCGCCTCGGTCAGCACGGTGGCCAGGGCCCGCTCCACCTCCGGCTGGAACTTCGGCGGCAGGCCGCCGAGGTGCCCGTGCTCGACGTGCGCCCACTCCGAGCCGCCGAACTCCGCGGCCGTCTCGCCGAGCAGCAGGACCCGCGCGTCCGGGGCGGTGAACCCGTGCGGCACCCGCCGGCGTACGTCGTCGAGGACGCCGAGCACGCCCACGACCGGCGTGGGGTTGATCGCGGCCGAGCCGGTCTGGTTGTAGAAGGAGACGTTGCCGCCGGTGACCGGCACGCCGAGCGCCCGGCAGGCGTCGGCCAGCCCGCGCACCGCCTCGGCGAACTGCCACATGACCTCGGGGTCTTCCGGGGAGCCGAAGTTGAGGCAGTTGGTGACGGCGAGCGGGCGCGCGCCGGTGACGGCGACGTTGCGGTACGCCTCGGCCAGCGCGAGCTGTGCCCCGGCGTAGGGGTCGAGCCGGGCGTATCGGCCGTTGCCGTCGGTGGCCAGCGCGATGCCGCGCACGGTCTCGGACGCGCCCGGCATGACCTCGCCGATGCGCAGCACGCCCGCGTCGGCGGGCTGGGCGAGCACGGTGTTGCCGCGCACGTATCGGTCGTACTGGCCGGTCACCCACTCCTTGGAGGCCAGGTTGGGCGAGCCGAGCAGGCGCAGCAGCGTCGCGCCGAGGTCGTCGGGGCGAGGCAGCCGGGACGGGTCGTCGGCGTTGAGCGCGTGCTGACCGGCGGGCTCGGCGTAGGGCCGCTGGTAGACCGGGCCCTCGTCGGCGGCGGTGCCCGGCTCGATGTCCACGATGGTCTCGCCGTGCCAGGTCATCACCAGCCGGCCGGTGTCGGTGACCTCGCCGATCACCGTCGCCGGGATGTCCCACTTGCGGCAGATCTCCATGAACGCCGGGATGTCCGCGGGCGTGACGACCGCCATCATGCGTTCCTGCGACTCCGACATCAGGATCTCTTCGGGGCGCAGCCTGGGGTCGCGCAGCGGCACGAGGTCCAGCCGGACGTCCATCCCGCCGGTGCCCTTGGCGGCCAGCTCGGTGGTCGCGCAGGCGACACCGGCCGCGCCGAGGTCCTGGATGCCGACGACCACGTCGGCCGCGAACAGCTCCAGGCAGCACTCGATCAGCAGCTTCTCCATGAACGGGTCGCCGACCTGCACGCTCGGCCGCTTGGCCTGGGACTCGTCCTCGAACGTCGCCGAGGCGAGCACGGACGCGCCGCCGATGCCGTCAGGGCCGGTGAGCGCGCCGAACAGGACGACCTGGTTGCCCGGGCCCGGCGCGGTGGCCAGCTTGATCTGGTCCTTGCGCAGCAGGCCGACGCAGAGCGCGTTGACCAGCGGGTTGCCGATGTAGCAGGGGTCGAACACGACCTCGCCGCCGATGTTGGGCAGGCCCAGGCAGTTGCCGTAGGAGCTGATGCCCTCGACCACGCCGGGCAGCACCCTGCGGGTGTCGGGGGCGTCGGCCGCGCCGAACCGCAGGGAGTCCATCACCGCGACCGGGCGGGCGCCCATGGACATGATGTCGCGCACGATGCCGCCGACGCCGGTGGCCGCGCCCTGGTGCGGCTCGACGTAGGAGGGGTGGTTGTGCGACTCGATCTTGAAGGTCGCCGCCCAGCCGTCGCCGATGTCCACCACGCCCGCGTTCTCGCCCATGCCGACCAGCAGGGCCTCGGACTTGGGGGCCTTGGTGCCGAACTGCCGCAGATGCACCTTGGAGGACTTGTAGGAGCAGTGCTCGCTCCACATGACGCTGTAGATGGCCAGCTCGCTGCTGGTGGGGCGGCGGCCGAGGAGGTCGCGCACCCGCTGGTACTCGTCGTCCTTCATGCCCAGCTCGGCGTACGGCTGCGGCTCCTGCGGGGTCTCCGCGGCGCGGCCAACAGAGTCGATCATGCGTTCACCATGGTCTTGAGGAGGGACGTGAAGAAGCCGAGCCCGTCGGTGCCCGGCCCGCCGGTGAGGTCTTCCAGGGCGTGCTCGGGGTGCGGCATCAGGCCGACGACGTTGCCCGCCTCGTTGCTGACGCCCGCGATGTCGTTGAGCGAGCCGTTGGGGTTGCCCAGGTAGCGCACGACCACCCGGCCGCCGGACTCCAGCGCAGCCAGCGTCTCGGCGTCGGCCACGTAGCGGCCCTCGCCGTGCTTGATCGGGATCACGACCTCCTGGCCGCGGGTGTACGCGGAGGTCCAGGCGGTGGCGGTGGACTCGATGCGCAGCCGCTGGTCGCGGCAGATGTAGTGCAGGCCGGCGTTCTTCACCAGCGCGCCCGGAAGCAGGTGGGCCTCGCACAGGATCTGGAAGCCGTTGCAGGTGCCCAGCACCGGCAGCCCGGCGCGGGCCGCGGGCACCAGCTCGCCCATCAGCGGCGCGAACCGGGAGATGGCCCCGCAGCGCAGGTAGTCGCCGTAAGAGAAGCCACCGGGAAGGAACACGGCGTCCACGCCGCGCAGGTCGGTGTCGGCGTGCCACAGCGGCACCGGCTCGGCCCCCGCGTGCCGTACGGCACGCGCGGCGTCCTGGTCGTCCAGTGTGCCTGGAAAAGTGACCACGCCCACCCGGGCAGCACTCATCGCCGTATTTCCCCTCCGCGCACCAGGGCGCCGCCGACATGCTTGCGACATGAAGGCTACCCGCGCTCAGACAGCGGCCAGTGCCAGGTCTCGGCTCGCCGCCGCCTCCTCGTCCCAGGAAAGCCGTTTGCGCAGGTGAACCGTGGTGCCACGGCCGGGCTCACTGTTGAAGAAAATCTCGTCGACGACCGCCTGCATGATCAGAATGCCGCGGCCGTTCTCCATGTCGGCGGGCGGGTAGCGGTCGGGGACGGCGGTCAGGCCGAGCCCCCTGTCGATGACCCGCAGATCGCAGCGGCCCTCCCCGATCGCGGCGAGCACCTGGTAGCGGTTGGCCGGCCCCCCGTGCCGTACCGCGTTGGCGCACGCCTCGGAGGCGGCCAGCAGGATGTCTGCGACGCAGGTCTCGGCCACGCCGAGCGAACGAAGGGCATCGCCCAACACTCGGCGGACCATCGGAATACCTACTGCATCTCGTGGAAGAGCCAGCGAGAACTCGATGTCCACCCGAGTCCCTCCCCGTCGCGGATCGTCACCTTGACAAGGCTTCCCCGAGAAATCGGGCCTAACCGCAAAATAACGCTGTTGTTATTTACTGTTGGTCAACCTGTGGGATTGTGGCACGTCCTGAGCCTGCTTTACGTCATGCTGTGCAAGCTTTGTGCGCCAAATGTGCTATTTTACTCCGCCGTCTCGTCCTCGACACGGACGGTGAAGTCCTCGATCACGGGATTGGCCAGCAGGGTCTCGGCCATCTTTCGGATGTCCGCAAGCGCGGCCTCATCGGCGGGGCCGTCGAGTTCGATCTCGAACCGCTTGCCCTGACGCACCGCGGAGACGCCGGAGAACCCCAGGCGCGGCAGCGCGCGGGCGATGGCCTGGCCCTGCGGGTCAAGGATCTCGGGCTTCAGCATGACGTCGACGATGGCGCGCGCCACGGTGTTCCTCCAGGGTAGGGCGGGGATGAGCGGCTCTAGGCTACTGCAGGCCACACGATGTGCCGAGCGGGGCGGTACGAACGTGTGATGTGCCGCACATCGGGCACATCTGGAGCGGGCCACGGGGGAAAGGACAGGAAGAAGTGGACAGGGCTCAGGTCTTGCGCACCCCGCTGTGGCCTCTGCCACGATGTCCACATACGCGCACGGCTCACAACCACCTGGGACGTACGCGTGCGTAACCGGCCGAATGTGGATGGCGATCCCATCCGCCCGGCCCCGAGTGCACAGGAGCGGCACGTGACGACCGACGCCTCTCACGATTTCACAAGACCGACCACGGGGACGTTCTCCCCCGCGAACGCAGGGACCGACGAACCTCCGCTCGTCCAGCTTCTCACCCCCGAGGGCGAACGGGTTCACCACCCCGACTACGACATCGATCTCACCCCCGAGGAGGTCAAGAACCTCTACCGCGACCTGGTCCTGGTCCGCCGCGTGGACCTGGAGGCCGTCTCACTCCAGCGGCAGGGCGAACTCGGGCTCTGGGCCTCACTGCTCGGCCAGGAGGCCGCGCAGGTCGGCTCCGGCCGGGCGCTGACCGACGCCGACATGGCCTTCCCGACCTACCGCGAACACGGCGTCGCCTGGTGCCGCGACGTGGACCCGGTCAAGCTGCTCGGGATGTTCCGCGGCGTGAACCACGGCGGCTGGAACCCCGCCGAGCACAACTTCCACCTCTACACGATCGTCATCGGCACCCAGACCCTGCACGCCGTCGGCTACGCGATGGGCATGCAGCGCGACGGCGCGGTCGGCGAGGACGGCTCGGCCACCATCGTGTACTTCGGCGACGGCGCCACCTCCCAGGGCGACGTCAACGAGGCGTTCACCTGGGCCAGCGTGTTCAACGCGCCGGTCGTGTTCTTCTGCCAGAACAACCAGTGGGCGATCTCCGAGCCGCTGGAGAAGCAGACCCGCATCCCCCTCTACCGGCGGGCCAGCGGCTTCGGCTTCCCCGGCATCCGCGTGGACGGCAACGACGTGTTCGCCTGCCTCGCCGTCACCAGGCAGGCGCTCAAGGCCGCCCGCGAAGGCCAGGGCCCCACCCTGATCGAGGCGTTCACCTACCGGATGGGCGCGCACACCACCTCTGACGACCCGACCCGGTACCGGGTCGCCACCGAGCTGGAGGCGTGGAAGCTCAAGGACCCGATCGAGCGCGTCAAGGCGTACCTGTTCAAGAACCGGCTCGCCGACCAGGAGTTCTTCGACGCCGTGGACAAGGAGGCCGACGTCCTCGGCCGTGACGTCCGCAAGCGATGTCTGGAGCTGCCCGACCCCGACCCGCTGGCCATGTTCGAGCACGTCTACTCCGAGCCGCACGCGCTGACGGCGGAGGAGCGCGACCAGTTCGCCGCCTACCTGGCGGGATTCGACGACGCGTCCGGAGGTGAGACCCGATGACCACGCTCAGCCTTGGCAAGGCGATCAACGAGAGCCTGCGCAAGGCCATGGAGGACGACCCGAAGGTCCTGGTCATGGGCGAGGACGTGGGCAGGCTCGGCGGCGTGTTCCGGGTCACCGACGGCCTGCAGAAGGACTTCGGCGAAGATCGCGTCATCGACACCCCGCTCGCCGAGTCCGGCATCGTCGGCACCGCGATCGGCCTCGCGCTGCGCGGCTACCGGCCGGTGTGCGAGATCCAGTTCGACGGGTTCGTGTTCCCGGCGACCAACCAGATCATCACCCAGCTCGCCAAGATGCCGATGCGCTCGCTCGGCGCGCTCCGGCTGCCCGTGGTGGTCCGCATCCCCTGCGGCGGCGGCATCGGCGCGGTCGAGCACCACAGCGAGTCGCCCGAGGCGTACTTCACGCACACCGCCGGCCTGCGCGTCGTCGCCTGCTCCAACCCTGTGGACGCGTACTCGATGCTCCAGCAGGCCATCCGCAGCGACGACCCGGTGATCTTCTTCGAGCCCAAGCGGCGCTACTGGGACAAGGCCGACGTGGACATCTCCGGCGCGGAGGACTGGAAGCCGCTGGACAAGGCGTCCGTCGTACGCCGGGGCGACGACCTCACCCTGCTCGCGTACGGGCCGATGGTGAAGACCTGCCTGGAGGCCGCGAACGCCGCCGAGGAGGACGGGCGGTCCATCGAGGTGGTGGACCTGCGGTCGCTCAACCCGCTGGACACCGCGACGCTGGCGGAGTCGGTCGGGCGTACCGGGCGGTGCGTGGTGGTCCACGAGGCCCCCGTCTACAGCGGCTTCGGCGCGGAACTCGCGGCGCGGCTCACCGAGCTGTGCTTCTACCGGCTGGAGGCCCCGGTGATCCGCGTCGGCGGGTTCTCCACGCCGTATCCGCCCTCCCGCCTGGAGGATCACTACCTGCCCGACCTCGATCGCGTGCTGGACGCGGTCGACCGGTCCTTCGCCTACTGAATCGCCTGCTGAGAGGGAACGCCGCATGCGACGCGAGTTCAAGCTGCCCGACGTCGGCGAGGGCCTGACCGAGGCGGAGATCGTCCGCTGGCACGTGAGCCAGGGCGACACGGTGAAGCTCAACCAGATCATCGTGGAGATCGAGACCGCCAAGGCGGTGGTGGAGCTGCCGTCGCCGTTCGAGGGAACGGTGTCGGCGGTGCTGGTCCAGGACGGTACGACGGTGGACGTGGGCACGCCCATCATCACCATCGACGACGGGGCCGCCGAGGCGGAGGCTCCGGCTTCCGCTTCGGCTCCGGCTTCGGAGGAGAAGCGGACGCCGGTACTGGTGGGGTACGGCGTCAAGGCGGGCGCCTCCAAACGCCGCCCCCGCAAGGCCGCCGCCGCTGAGGAAGTGCCTGAAGAGGTTCCCGAGCCTCAGGTGCCGGTCGCGCGGGGGGCGTCCGCGCCCGGCGTACTGGCCAAGCCGCCCGTGCGCAAGCTGGCCAAGGACCTCGGGGTGGACCTGGCCTCCCTCACCGGTACCGGGCCACAGGGCACGATCACCCGCGAGGACGTCCACGGCGCGGTGGCGGGCACCACGGCGGCTCCGGTGGCCGAGCCCGTCCCGGCGGGCGCGGACGAGGAGCGCATCCCGGTCAAGGGCGTACGGCGGGCGACCGCGCAGGCCATGGTGGCCTCCGCGTTCTCCGCGCCGCACGTCACCGAGTTCCTCCAAGTGGACATGACCGAGACGATGGACACGGTCCGCCGGCTGCGCGACCTGCCCGACTTCGCCGACGTCAAGGTCTCGCCGCTGCTGCTGGTGGCCAAGGCCCTGCTGGTCGGGGTGCGCCGGCACCCCATGGTGAACTCCGCCTGGGACGAACGCGCCCAGGAGATCGTGGTCAAGCGCCGGGTGAACCTCGGCATCGCCGCCGCCACCCCGCGCGGCCTGATCGTCCCGAACGTCAAGGACGCGCACGCGCTGTCCCTGGTGGACCTCGGCAAGGCGATGCAGGCCCTGGTGGAGACGGCCAGGGCGGGCAAGACGCAGCCCGCCGACATGTCCGGCGGCACGATCACGATCACGAACGTGGGCGTGTTCGGCGTCGACGCCGGGACGCCGATCATCAACCCCGGCGAGTCCGCGATCCTGGCGTTCGGCCAGATCAGGGACCTGCCATGGGTGGTGGACGGGCAGATCGTGCCGCGCAGGATCTGCACGCTGTCGCTGTCCTTCGACCACCGGATCATCGACGGCGAGCTGGGTTCGCGGCTGCTGCGCGACGTCGGCGACATGCTGGAGGACCCGCTCCGCACGCTCGCCTGGTCCTGACACGCCGACACACGCCGACACGCGGACACACGCCGCTCGCGGCCGGGCCCGGCGTGGCCCGGCCGCACGACACCGCGTAGGGTTCAGGGGCACGGACGATGTGGGGAACCCAGGGGACGAAAGGCACGCCGATGCTCCGCCATGTGGTGCTCTTGACTTGGACCGACGCGGCGACCGGCGAGCAGGTCGCGGAGATCGCCCGCAGGCTGCGCGAGCTACCCGCGGCCATCCCGGAGATCCGGTCCTACCACTGCGGCGATGACCTGGGCACCAACCCCGCCAACGCCGACTTCGTGGTCACGGCCGACTTCGACTCGGTCGACGACTACGTCGTCTACCGCGATCATCCTCAGCACCGGAAGGTGATCGACGAGCTGATCTCGCCGATCCTCGCCTCCCGCCTCGGCGCTCAGTTCCCGCTGGGCGGCTGAAGGCCGTTCAGGTCCAGTCCGGCCAGCCGGTCGCGGTCGGACAGGATCTCGATCTCGGCGATCCGCCCGCCCACGACGGTGAAGCTCATGATCGAGACGATCTCGCCGTCGAGGGCGTTGACCAGGCCCGCGACGCCGTTGACCAGCGCGGGGGTACTCACGACGGCGCCGGCCCTCCGCCGGAACGCGGTCGCCCGATCGGCCACCGCCGACCGTCCGCGCACGATTTGCAGGCCGCCGGGCATCCCGGCCCCGCCGTCCACGCGCAGCACGACATCCGGATCGAGGATGCTCAGCAGGGCCTCGAAGTCGCCGCCGCGTGAGGCGGCCAGGAAGGCGTCCACCACCCGCCGCTGCGCGACCGGGTCCGGATCGGGCACGCCGGTCGTCCCCCTGACCCGCCTGCGGGCGCGGCTCGCGAGTTGCCTGGCGGCGACCGGCGTACGGTCGATGACCGGCGCGACCTCATCGAACGTCATCCCGAACATGTCGTGCAGCACGAACGCCAGCCGCTCCGCCGGAGTCAGCGACTCCAGTACCACCAGCAGCGCCGGGCCCACCGCGTCGGCGATCAGCGCCCGCGCCTCGGGATCCGCGCCCTCCACCCCGCTGACCACCGGATCCGGCAGCCCCTCCCCCAGCGGCTCCTCCCGCCGCTGCCGCCGCGACCGCAGCATGTCCAGGCACACCCGCCCGACCACCGTGGTCAGCCACCCGCCCAGGTTGTCGATCTCCCCGGCATCCGACCGCGCCAGCCGCAGCCACGCCTCCTGCACGGCATCCTCCGCCTCGGCCGGCGACCCGAGCATCCGATAGGCCACCGCCTTCAACCGCGCCCGGTGCTCCTCGAACCGCTCCGCCACGAATTCCCGTCCGTCCATACCCATCCCCTCAAGCCCATGGTCACCCCGCATGACGAACCGAACCCCCGCAATGTGACACCCCCATCCGGCCGAGACGCGGTACCTTTGGGTACTGGAGGGATCGCATGCCTGGTCCGAACGTCGCCCCGTTGAAAGTCGACGCCGAAACCGATCGGCTCATTTCGCACGGCGCGCACTTCCTGCACATCACCAAGAAGGAGTTCGTCGCCCAAGCGGTGCGCGTCTACCTGCAGGTCCGGCAGTCCGAACTGCACGCGGCCATGCAGGAGGCCATGCGGCAGCTCGACGGCTCCCACACCGCTCGGGTGGCCCTGATCTCCGGCCTTACCAAAGAGCAGATCGACGAACTCGGCGGAGTGGAGGAGTGAGCCGGACTCGTCCCACTATCCGCTGCCTCCGAGAAGATCTCGGGATCGCCAAACTGCCCCCGGCGCGTGTGCCTCTCGACGAGGTGGACCATCCGCTGCTGCGCAAGGCATCGGCCCAGTTCGCCGGTGACGGCGTACGGGAGCGCATCGCCGCCATCGACGATGTCGTCCTGTTCAAGGTCAAGATCCAGCGGTGGCGGGGAGCGGTCTGGAGTGACATCCGATGCCCGTGGCTGGTCGCCGCGGGCCGGCGCGAGGACGGCAGCCCCGACGACTTCTATGCCGTGCTCGCCGAGCGCGGTCGCCAGGCTCGCAAAGTCCACAACCACACCGAGACCCCTCCATTGACCACGGACACGTACTCGACGGCCTTGCTACCCGGCCCGCTCGACGAGGCCCGCATGCGATTGGAAGACGCGGAAGGGCAGGTCCTGCGTCTGGAGTCCGCTGTTCGCGGCCTGGTCGTCAACGCCTTGCTGACCGGGCGCGAACAATGTGAAGACCTCGCCGGCTATACGCTGGCGATCCTCGTCCGTGCCGAAGAAGGCCACGAGACTTATGTGGGCGTCCGGATAATCGGGCAGGTCACGATCGCCGACCAGGCGGTCATCCTCGACGCCGTGCCCGGCTGTGAGCGGGACAGCTGGTACCCCGACGTGATGCCCCATCGTGAAACCGCGGCCGGAGAGGTGATCTGGTCCAACCTCATGGACCCGCACGCGGCAGCGGCCCTCCTCAACGACCCGGAGTAACGCCACAGGGGTCACCTTGGCCCTCATCGTACTGATCAGTACGTACGACGGGCCTTCTCTGCACCCGGTGCCCTGCAGGGTCAGGGCCAGGATTGGAGGGCGGTGGTGGCGACGGTGAGGAGTTGGGCTCGGGTGGCGCCGTCGCGGGCCTGTTGGGACATGCCGGACAGCACCGCGCCGTAGAACTGTGCCAGTGCGGCCGGGTCGGTTTCGGCCGGGAGTCTGCCCGCGTCGATGTCGGCCTGGATGCGGCGGCGGAACTCGGCGAGGTTGCTGATGCGGCGGGCCCGCAGGAGTTCGACGACCTCGGGCGTCGTGCTGTTGTCGGCGGCGCTGAAGACCAGGCAGCCCGGGGGGTGGCCCTCGCGGGTGAAGGCCGCGGCGGACTCCCGGAGGACCCGCGCGATCGCGTCTCTCGCCGTCGGCTCCTCGCGCAGCGCGATGCGGGCGAACTCGCCGTCGCCCGACGTGTAGGCGGTGACGGCCTCGTCGAACAGCCGCCGCTTGTCGCCGAAGGCCGCGTACAGGCTGGGCGCGCCGATCCCCATCGCCTGGGCGAGATCGGCGATCGAGGCCCCCTCGTACCCCCGCTCCCAGAAGATCGTGACGGCCGCGCGCAGGGCCGTGTCCCGGTCGAAGGACCTGGGCCTGCCACGCTGCTTCATCGCCACGCCGCAATTCTATAGCGCTCACTAGATAATGTGCTAACGTGCCTTTCTGTATCAACCACTACAGAAAGGTTCACGAGACCAGATGGGCGCACTGAGCGGGAAGACGGCGCTGGTCACAGGGGCGAGCAGGGGCATCGGCCGGGCCATCGCGCAACGCCTGGGACGCGACGGCGCCCGAGTCGCCGTCCACTACGGCGGCAACGAGGCCGCCGCCGGGGAGACGGTGGCCGCGATCGAGGCGGACGGCGGCGCGGCCTTCGCGATCCGGGCGGAACTCGGCGTACCCGGCGATGCCGCCACGCTGTGGGCGGAGTTCGACCGGCACGCCGACGGCCTGGACATCCTGGTGAACAACGCCGGGATCACCCTGCAGAAGCAGATCGCGGAGGTCGGGGAGGCGGAGTTCGAGCGGCTGTTCGCGATCAACGCCAAGGCCCCGTTCTTCATCGTGAAGGAGGGCCTGTCGCGGCTGCGGGACGGCGGGCGGATCATCAACGTCTCGTCGGGCGTGACGCGGGTCGCGACGCCGGGCACGATCGCGTACTCGATGACCAAGGGCGCGCTGAACGTACTGACCCACACCCTCGCCGCCGCGCTGGGCCCGCGCGGCATCACGGTCAACTCGGTCGCCCCCGGCGTCATCGAGACCGACATGAACGCCGCGCTGACCGAGGAGATCCTGGCGGCGGCGCGAGCCGCCTCCACGTTCAAGCGGCTGGGCACGCCCGAGGACATCGCGGACATCATCGCCTTCGTCGCCTCGGACGACGCCCGCTGGGTCACCGGCCAGTACATCGACGCCACCGGCGGCGCGATGCTGGGCATGTGAGGGGCCGGGGCTAGCCGTCCAGAGCGCGGGCCTTCTCGACCACGTGGGCCGGGGACTTGGCCACCGAGCCGGTGTCGAAGGGGGGCTGCGGGTCGTACTCGGTGTAGAGCTGGATCGCCTGGGCGGTCACCTCGTCGGTGAGCAGGGCGGTCAGCTGGATGGCCATGTCGATGCCCGAGGAGACCCCCGCCGAGGTGATCACCCGGTCCTGGCGGACCACCCGCTCAGCGGTGTAGGTGGCGCCGTAGGACTCCAGGTCGGCGATGGCGTTCCAGTGGGTGGTGGCGGTCAGGCCGTTCAGCAGCCCGGCCGCGCCGAGCACCAGCGCACCCGTGCAGACCGAGGTGGTGAAGCGCGTACCGGCGTGGATCCGGCGCACCCAGTCGAGGAATTCGGGGTCGTCCATCATGGTCAGGTGACTGCCCCCGCCCGGGACCAGCAGCACATCGCAGCGTTCCACCTCGGAGTACCTGGTCGCGACGTGGACCGGCAGGGAGCCCAGTACGTCCTGCACCGGGCCGGGCCGGTCGGTGACGAACCGCACGGTGGCCCCGGAGATGTACCCGAAGATCTCGTACGGCCCGATCGCGTCGAGCGGCTCGAACTGATCGAAGAGCGGGATCACGATGTCCATGAGCCGCAGCATAACCACCGCCCGAGCGCCGGCCCGGCCGTGGGGCCTGCCCAGGAGAAGATCCCCTGGACAGGCCCGGTAGAGGTCAGACGCCGAAGGGCGCCGGATAGACGATGGTGCCCGCGGGCACCGGGACGGTCTTGTCGAAGACGAGGGCCATCATCGCCTCGTCCGGCACCTCGAAGGAGGGCCGGATCCCGTACGCCGAGGCCCGGGTGAAGCCGAAACGCGGGTAGTACTCGGCGTGGCCGAGCACCAGGACGAGGTTCTCGCCCTTGTCGCGCGCGGCCTGGAGCCCGGTGCGGATGGCGGCCGACCCGGCCCCCTGCCGCTGGTACCGCGGCAGCACGGCGCACGGGCCCAGCGCCAGGGCCGGCGCGTCGTCGACGTGGCAGCGGGTGAGCAGCGCGTACCCGGCCACGGTGCCGTCCGGGGCCTGGGCGACCACGGACAGCTCGGGTGACCAGGCCGGATCGACGCGCAGCGCCTCGATGAGGTCGGCCTCCAAAGGCGTGGGGAAGGCGCCGAGCGCGACTTCGCGGATCAGCGGGATGTCCTGCGGGGTCTCGGTACGGGTGATCCAGGTGGACGACATGGTGAGGTCGCCTTTCATGGTGGTCGTGGGGAGGGACACGGGCAGGCGGCTATGAGCGGCGCTGCCGGTCCCGGAAGGTGTACGTCTCGCGCAGCGAGCGAGTGATCGACTTCTTGCGGTCGTCGTGCTCGGCGCGCAGCCGCGCGTCGTTGCGTGAGGTGGCCCAGGCGTTCTCGCGCTGGAGCTTGCGGTAGCTGGCCAGGCGGCGTTCGCTGAGGTCACCCGAGACGATGGCGGCCTGGACGGCGCAGCCCGGCTCGGAGTCGTGGCCGCAGTCGCCGAACCGGCACTCCAAGGCCAGTTCCTCGATGTCGGCGAAGACCTGTTGCAGGCCCTCGTCGGCGCCCATGAGCCCGACGCCGCGCAGGCCGGGGGTGTCGATCAGCACACCGCCGCCCGGGAGCGGGACCAACTGGCGGCGGACCGTGGTGTGACGGCCCTTGCCGTCCTGCGCGCGGACCGCGCCGGTCTCCAGGGTCTCGGTGCCCAGCAGCGCGTTGCCCAGCGTGGACTTGCCCGCCCCGGACGGTCCCAGCAGGACGATCGTGCCGGTGAGCATCGCCTTGAGCGCGTCGATGCCCTCGCCGGTGGTGGCGCTGGTGGGCACGATCTCCACGCCCGGCGCCAGCTCCGCGACGGTGTCCATGGCCTGGCCGGGATCGGCCGACCGGTCGGTCTTGGTCAGCACGATCACGGGCAGCGCGCCGCTCTCCCAGGCCAGCGCGAGCAGCCGCTCGATCCGGCCGGGGTTCGGCTCGTCGGCGAGCGAGACGGCCAGGACCACCGTGTCGACGTTGGCGGCCAGCACCTGCCCGTGCGAGGAGCGGGACGCCGACGACCGGACGATGGCGCTGCGCCGCGGCAGCAGCGCGACCAGCTCTGGTTCGTGGCCCAGGGACAGTGCGGCCCAGTCGCCGGTGCAGGGAGACGAGATCGGGTCCGGCGCTCCGGGGAGCGCGAGGCGGGCCCGGAGCGGGCCGGTCCCGGTGATGACGTCGCAGGTACCGCGATCGACGCCGACCACCCGGGCGGGGACGAGCCCCGCGGAGCGGTGGGCGGCGAAGGACTCTTCGAGCCCGGCGTCCCAGCCGTACGCGGACAGGCCCCCAGCGGAGAGGTCATCACCGGAAGAATGATGGGAAGACAACGGAATGGAACCCTTTACGAAAAGGGGCCTTGGCGAATACGGCATGCATGCCACACCCGCACCGGGGGGCACGCCTCAGAAAGGTCAGCCAAGGCCCGGGGACGTGAGGATGGACCGAGTGCCGCGGATGGCGGCCATCTTCACGACGGTCATTCGACCTCACCTCCCCTTTCTTTCTCGGGCTCCTGTCGCCACGAACGTGTCTTCACTCGGCAAGGTAGCAGCAGTGCCCGCTCCCCGCAAACGGCCCCTGTGGTCATTGAGGGCCTTCGTCGGCTCCGGCGAAGACGAGGCCAAGTTCGTAGGCGAGGACCGCCGCCTGGGTGCGGTCGCGGGCGCCGAGCTTGTGGGGTGAAAAGCACTAGGAGTGGGGCCTCGTGCACCCGGGGGCCGCCGCTTCTTGGGGAAGCGGCGGCCGGGTCGTTGGGGGGTTACTTCTTGGCGCAGAGGGCGTAGACCGTGCCGCCGGCCTTGGGGTTGTTGCCGCCGCCGTTGCCGTGGGACTTGTTGCTCTTGTCCCCGGGCTCGGGGCTGGCGCTCGGGGTGGCGTTCGCGGCGAAGTCGTCGTGGCCCTCGCCGGTGACGGCGAGCTTCAGGGACCAGCCGTTGCCCGACGGGTAGCTGCCGATCACGGTGACCCGCTTGCTGGTGCTCAGGTAGAAGCCACCGCCGGTCACCACCTCGTTGGAGCGGCAGGACGCCGAACCGCCGGAGGTGGTGTCGAAGGTGTCCGTGCGCACCTGGATCTGGACGCCGCCGCCGCCCTCGCCCGGGTCGCCCTTGGGGCCCTGGGGACCGCGCTCACCACGCTCGCCCTGCGGGCCCCGCGCGCCGTCCTTACCGTCCTGGCCATTGACGCCGTTCTTGCCATCCTGGCCATTGACGCCGTTCTTGCCGTCCTGGCCGTTCACGCCGTCCTTGCCGGGCTCGCCCTTGGCGCCCGCCGGGCCCTGGAGGCCGCGCGGGCCGCGTACGCCCGGGTCGCCCTTGGGGCCGGCCGCGCCCGGGTCGCCCTTCGGGCCCTTGGGGCCGGTCGCGCCCATCGGGCCCAGGCCGCCCTCGCCGTCCGCGCCCTTCGGCCCCTGCCGGTTCCAGGAGATCCGGGTCTCGCCCGGCTTGCACTTGGTCCTGGCCCCCACGATCCGTACGACCTGCGTGGTCTTGTTGACGCACGCATAGATGACGTTCGACGCGGCGGCGGTGGACGCGGCCGAGGACGCGTTCACGAAACCGCCCGCCACGAGCGAACCGGCGAGAACCCCGGACGCGGCGAGAGCGAGAGACCGTCCGCCAGGCAGCTTGAGAGCCACTGGGCATACCTCTTTCAAGACTTGCGCGTCCCGGCGGCGGCCGGATCAGAGATGTGCCGCCGGAGACTGAAGAGAAGCCGGAATCCCCCGGTGACCCACGCTTCCCTTGGTGAATATGTGCAAGAAGTACACGCTTGTATCGTTCCATTGGTTGCCCGCGCAAACATCACAGATCCATCACATACTTCGCGTTTGCCGCATCGCCGCCCGCCGGGATAATCAAATGCCGTCCGGGGGAAACCGCGCCGACCTGGAGGGCGACAGTGCCGACCAGCAACCCCAGCACCCGGCCCGACCCCTATCTGCCCCCCGCGACCCAGCCCGTCCGGGGCGTCGTGTGGGCGATCCACATGGTGATCCCCATGCTGGGCCTGTGGCTGCTGCTCGCCCAGGACCACATCAACATCATCTGGCAGCACGAGACCAGCCACTTCTGGCTGATCATCCTGGTCGCGGGCATCAACCTGGCGCTGGGCCTGCTCATGACCCGCGCCCTGATCCGCCGCCCCGACGCCCGCATCCTGCTGGTCTCCCTGGTCTTCCTGACCAACGCGGGCTTCTTCTTCCTGCACGGCCTGAGCACGCCCAAGATCATCCTGCCGACCGGCAGCATGGGCTTCGACCTGGACCAGCCGGTCGGCCTGACCGTGGCCTCGGTCTTCGCCTTCATGTCCGCGCTCCCCCTCGACGGCCGCGCCGCCCAGGCCGTGCTCGCCGCCGCCCCCCGGCTCCGCGCCGGTCTCGCCGTACTCCTGCTCGCCTGGACCGCCGCCTCCCTGCTCCCCGGCCTGACCCCGCTCAGCGCCCCGCCGCCGCCCGGTGGCGCGACGCTCGGCGTGTTCTCGCTGTTCGCCGTGGCCCTGTACGGGGCGGCGGCCATCATGATGTTCCGCCTGCACCGCCGCCGCCCGGCCGCCATGCTGGTCAGCCTGATCACCGCCTACACGCTGCTGGCCGAGGCGATGATCGCCGGGATGAGCCGCAACAACTGGCACCTTTCCTGGTGGGAGTGGCACATCCTGCTCACCCTCGCCTTCGTGTTCGTCGCCTACAGCGGTTACCTGCAGTTCCGGCACGAGGGGTCCAGCGCGGGGCTGTTCGACTCGATCGCGCTGGCCGCGACCGTGCGGCGGCTCCAGGCCCAGTACGCCCAGGCCCTGGAGGAACTGGTCGATCACCTGCGGCAGGGTTCGGTGTCCAGGGTGCCGGTGGCGACCCGGCTGGCCGGGAAGTTCGGGCTGACCGAGGCGCAGGCCGCCGTACTGGACCGCGCGGGCGCGGCCCTGGCCAACGAACGCGAGATCTCCGACCGGCTGGCCGCGCTGGTGGACGTCGGGCGCGGCGCGCGGGTGGGCCGGGCCGAGCGCGAACTGCTCACCGCCTCGCTGGACCGGGTGCGGCAGGCGTACGGGGACGTCCGGATCAGCCTGGTCGCCGACGGCACGGTCGCGATGGGCTCGGCCGACTACCGCGAGGCCGACTTCGCCCGCGCCACCCCGATCCGGGACGGTCAGGACCGGCTCATCTACCCGCTCACCGTCAAGGGCAGGCTGGCGGGCGTGATCAGGGTGCCGGTCGGGGTCACCCCGCAGGACGAGCCGCTGGCCGCGCTGCTCGCCCACCAGTTGTCGATCGCGCTGGAGAACGACCGTTTGTACGCCGAGCTGTCCACCCTCTTCCGGCAGTACATGTCGCCGGACGTGGCCTCCGCGCTGCTCGCCGACCCGGAGCAGGCCGCGCTCGGAGGGTCGCTGGTGGAGCTGACCTCGCTGTTCGCGGACCTGAAGGGGTTCACCACCTTCTCCGAGCGGGTCTCCCCCGGCGAGATCGTGGAGATGCTCAACCGGTACCACACCGCCGCCGTCCCCTGCATTCTGCGCAACGGCGGCACCATCGTGCAGTTCGTCGGCGACGCCCTGCTGGCGCTGTTCAACGCCCCGGCCCGGCAGCCCGACCACGCCCGCGCGGCGGCCCGCGCGGGGCTCGCGATGCAGCGGGCGGCGGAGCGGGTGGCCGCGGAAGTACTCGGCGAACAGGCCGCGGGGCACCGCAACACGATCGAATGGCCGAAATTCCGCGTGGGGGTGAACACCGGACCGGCGCTCGTCGGGAACATCGGCAGCCCGGAGTTACGCGGTTTCAACGCGATGGGCGACTGCGTGAACGTCGCGGCCCGGCTCCAGTCGCTGGCCGAGCCGGGTACGGTCGTGATCGGTTCCACCACCCGTGACCTGCTCGGCGAATCGGCCGTTACCGACCCGCTCGGCCCGCTGCGGCTCAAGGGCAAGGAGCAGCCGGTGGAGGCTTTCGTGCTCCGATCCATCGCCGAAGACCCGGATTCCGGGAAATAATCGAAGAGGATCCCCCCCCATCCCTGGAGGCAGCCCGATGAGCGTCAAGCCGATCACGGAGCCCGGCGAGTTCCTGGATCTGCTGACCGGCGACGAGATCGCGGCGCTGCGGGCGAGCGCCCGGCCCCGCCGCTGGGAGCGCGGCGCGGTGGTGATGAGCGAGGGCGACACCGCCGACTGGGTGGTGGTGCTCACCTCGGGGCGGGTCAAGGTCTCCTCGCACACCGAGAGCGGCACCGAGGTGGTCCTCGCCGTACGGGGGCCGGGGGCGCTGCTCGGCGACATGTCGGCGATCGACGGCGGGCCCCGCTCGGGCACGGTGACCGCACTGGAGCCGGTAGAGGCCCTGGTGATCAGCGACTTCTCCGGGTTCCTGCGGGCCAACGGCCAGGTCGCGGTGCTGCTGATGAAGCTGATCATCGGCAGGTTGCGCGACTCGGACCGCAAGCGGATCGAGTACGGCGCCTTCGACACCACCGGGCGGGTCGCGACCCGCCTGGTCGAACTGGCCGAGCGGTACGGCGAGCAGTCCGCCGACGGCGTCCGGGTGGCGCTGCCGCTCTCCCAGGACGAGCTGGCCGGCTGGACCGGCGCCTCCCGCGAGGCGGTCAGCAAGGCCCTCCGCTCCCTGCGCGACCGCGGCCTGATCGAGACCGGCCGCCGCCGCGTCACCATCCACGACCTGGAAGCCCTCCGCAGACGCGCCCGCTGACGCCCTTCCGCGCGTCCATGCAACCGCTGCCGGGGTCTGTCACGAAGTCACAGGTGACAGGTGCGCGGATGCATGCTGAGGGGGCGGGCGATGAGCGAGCCGGGCGGGGTGCCCAAAGTCGTCGCGGGGACGAGCCGGTATCTGGACGACCGGCTCGGCCTGGGGAACGTGGTGCGGCGGAACATCCGCAAGGTGTTCCCCGACCACTGGACGTTCCTGCTCGGCGAGATCGCACTGTACTCGTTCATCATCCTGCTGCTGACCGGGACGTTCCTGACGTTCTGGTTCCAGCCGAGCATGGGGCACGTCGCCTACAACGGTTCGTACGCGCCGCTGCGCGGGGTGATGATGTCGGAGGCGTACGCGTCGGCGTTGCACATCAGCTTCGAGGTGCGCGGCGGGCTGCTGATGCGGCAGATCCACCACTGGGCGGCGCTGTTGTTCGTGGGCGGGCTGATGGCCCACCTGCTGCGGATCTTCTTCACCGGCGCGTACCGCAAGCCGCGCGAGCTGAACTACCACATCGGCCTGGCGATGTTCGCGCTCGCGCTGGTGGAGGGCCTGACCGGGTACTCGCTGGCGGACGACCTGCTGTCCGGGGCCGGACTGCGGATCACCCAGGGCATCCTGCTCGGGTTGCCGCTGGTCGGGACCTACCTGTCGTTCTTCCTGTTCGGCGGCGAATATCCGGGCGAGGACATCATCGCCCGCTTCTTCACCATCCACATTCTGCTACTGCCCGGCCTGCTGGTCGCGCTGGTGACCGCGCACCTGACGTTGATGTGGGTGCAGAAGCACACCCAGCTCGCCCGCAAGGGCCGGACGAACATGAACGTGGTGGGCGGGCCGTTCTTCCCGTCGTTCATGCTGAAATCCGGCGCGTTCTTCATGTTCACCTTCGCGATCCTGGCCGGGCTCGGGGCCGCGGTGCAGATCAATCCGATCTGGCTGTTCGGGCCCTACACCCCGGCGGACATCTCGGCGGGCTCCCAGCCGGACTTCTACATGGGCTTCCTTGAGGGGTCGCTGCGGATGATGCCGGGCTGGGAGATCAACTTCGCCGGGTACACCCTGCCGCTCAGTGTGCTGATCCCGGGGCTGCTGCCGCTCGCCCTGATCTTCGGCGGGCTGATCATCTACCCGTCCGTGGAACGCTGGATCACCGGCGACACCCGTGAGCACCACTTCGCCGAACGGCCGCGCGACAACCCGTACCGCACCGCGATCGGCATGGCGGCGGTCACCTTCTACGGCCTGCTGTGGCTGCTCGGCGCGAACGACGAGATCTCCGACCACTTCCACATTCCGCTGTTCGCGATCACCTGGTTCGGCCGGATCGCGATCTTCGCGGGGCCGGCGCTGGCGTACGTCATCACGTACCGGCTGTGCCGGGGGCTGCGGCTGCGGGACGCGCAGATGATCGAGCACGGTGTGGAGACCGGTGTGATCAAGCGGCTGCCGGAGGGCGAGTTCACCGAGATCGACGTACCGGCCAGCGACGACATGGCCGCGCCGCTGCTCGGCGCGGAGGCGATCCCGGAACTGGCCGGCGCGGAGGCCGCGGTGGACGGCGCCGCGGACGGCGAGCCGCGGCCGAAGGGCCTGCGCGGCCGGATCGGGCGGCTGCGGGCCAGGATGAGCCGCGCCTACAGCGAGCCGCCGATCACCGAGGTGCCCGGGGCGGACGGCGAGGGCAGGAAGGCCGTCACCGCGGGCGAGAGCTACCACCGGCCCGATCAGCGAAGTTGACCGCCCGTTTGGGCAATCGGGGAAAGGCGGGGGGTGTCCGGGCGGGGGCCGCTGGCTACGAATACGTACCGGCAGGTTGCGAGGGGGGCGGGGCTCGCGCATGGACGACACGCTCAAGGCGAGGCTGGCCGCGGGTGAGGCGGACGCCCTCGGCGAGTGTTACCGCGCGCACGCCGTACTGGTCCGGGGGTATCTGCGGAGGTTCGTCCCCGAGCAGGAGGTGGACGACGTGGTGCAGATCGTCTTCGCCGAGGCGTGGCGGTCGCGCCGCAGGTTCGATCCGGACCGCAGCCTGCCCGCCTGGCTGCTGGGCATCGCACACAAGCGGGCCGTGGACCATCTGCGCGCCCGGCGTCCGGCGACGCTGCCGCTGTCGGCGGTGCCGGACACGACCGGGTGCGACGGCCGGGTCGCGGGTGAGGAGCTGGCCGTGCGGGAGGAGATCCACGCGGCGATGGCCCGGCTGCCCGTCGCGCAGCGCCAGGCCATCGCGCTGGCGTACTACGGGGACTTCACCCAGCGCGAGATCGCCGAACGGCTGCGGGTGCCGCTCGGCACGGTCAAGGCACGGACGACCAGGGGCCTGCACCGCCTGTCGGTGCTGCTGAGCGCCGCCCGCCCCTAGGTACGCCTGGCCGCCGCCAGACCCTCCACCCCGGCGACCAGCAGATCCAGGCCGATGGCGTAGTAGTGCTCGACGTCCGGCGGCTCAGGCGCGGTCCGGCCCCACTCGGTGACGTTGGGAAAGGCGTCCGGCGGCAGCGCCGTCAACGCGACCCGGTGCTGCCTGCGCTGCTCGGCCGCCTCCCGCTCGCCGATGTTCGGCCGGCAGGTCGGGTCGCCCGCGACCAGCCCCATGCAGCCGTTGAGCAGGTAACTGGCGATGTAGTAGCCCTCGGTCAGCGAGAACCCCTCGTTCTTCAGCAGGCCGAGCACGGTGTCGGTGGCCCGCAGGAAGTTGAGCGCGCGGTTCTTGTCGCAGTGGCGCAGCAACTCGGGCAGCGAGCGGTGCGCCCGCATCAGGTCGATCACCCGGCCGACCATCGCGCGCAGCCGGTCGTTCCACGCCTGGTCGGGGACCGGCGGCCCGATGAGCCCGGCCAGCAGGTGGTCGGCCGCGGCGCTGAACAGCTCCTCCTTGTTCTTGAAGTGCCAGTACATCGCCATGGGTGTGACGTCCAGCTCGGCGGCCAGCCGCCGGACCGAGACCGCCGCGATGCCCTCTTCGTCGGCCAGGCTCACCGCGCGGTCGAGGACGGCCTCGCGGGTCAGTTTGCTCATCACACTTGACAACTATACGCCGTACAAGTTCCACTATGCACTGTACATGTACGCCGTATAGTGGAGGCGCGGTGGAGCGGCGATGGTGGGCGCTGGGCGCGGTGGCGCTCGGTTCGTTCATGACGTACCTGGACAACAACGTGGTCAACGTGGCCCTGCCGACCATCCAGCGGGAGATGGGGCTGACCCTGTCCGGCCTGGAGTGGATCGCGAGCAGCTACATCCTGGTGTTCGCCGGGCTGATGCTGGCCGGGGGGCGGCTCGCCGACGTCTTCGGCAGTCGACGGACCTTCCTGACCGGCCTGGCGGTGTTCACCGCGGCCTCGGTGGCGGCGGGCCTCGCGGCGAACGGGGCGATGCTGATCGCGGCGCGTTCGGTGCAGGGGGTCGGCGCGGCGCTGCTCACCCCGACCTCGCTCGCGCTGCTGTCCCGGGTCTTCCCGGACGCCCGCGAGCGCGGCACCGCCGTCGGGATCTGGACGGCCACGGGGGCGCTGTCCATGGCCCTCGGCCCGCTGACCGGCGGGTTCATCAGCGAGAACTGGCACTGGGGCTGGATCTTCCTGATCAACGTGCCGCTGGGGATCGGCACGCTGGCCCTCGGCGCGTGGGCGCTGCCCGCCACCCGTGACCGCGTACGCCGGAGCCTGGACCTGCCGGGCCTGGCCGCCGCCACGATCGGGCTGTTCGCGCTGACCTTCGCCCTGATCGAGGGCGAGCGGGAGGGCTGGACCTCACCGCCGATCCTCACCGCGTTCGCCCTGGTGGTCGTCTCGGCGACCACGTTCCTGCTGGTGGAACGGCGGAGCGCGGAGCCGATGATCGACCTGTCACTGTTCCGGTCCAGGGTGTTCAGCGGCGGGATCGTGGCGATGGGGCTGTGGTCGTTCGGCGTCTTCGGGATCTACTTCTTCAGCGCCCTGTGGCTGCAGAACGTGCTGGGCTTCACCCCGACCCAGGCCGGGGCGGCGTTCGTGCCGATGGCCCTGCTGATGGCGGTGGTCGCGGTGCTCGCCCAGCGGGTCGCCCGGCTGCTCGGCGACGGCCGCACGGTCGCGCTCGGGCTGACCCTGATGGCGGGCGCGGTGTTCGCCATCTCCCGGCTGGGCGCGGGCGCGGGCTACACCGACATCCTGCCGTGGTTCCTGGTCTACGCGCTCGGCGGCGGACTGCTGGTGCCGCTCACCTCGACCATCCTGGGCACCCTGCCGGACCGCCGCGCCGGGGTCGCCTCCGGCGTGATCAACGTCTCCCGCGAGGTCTTCGGCCTGCTCGGCATCACCGTGATGGGCGCGATCCTCACCGCCCGGCAGACCTCGGGCCTGACGGAGGGCCTGCCCGCGCTCACCGCGTTCCTGGACGGCTACCGCTTCACGCTGGCCATGGCGGCGGTCATCGTGCTGGCGGGCGTGCCGATCAGCCTGTACGCGCTGCGCCGCAGGCCCTCCCCCACCCCGAAGGCGGCGGATGAGGAAGGACCGAAGGAGCCCGCGGGCGTCGGCTCAGCGTGAGGCGAGGTAGCGTTCGCCGAGTTCGCGCAGCCTGCGGTGGGCGGAGTCGTAGACCGCGGCCCCGCCCAGGTACGCCTTGGGTAGCTTGGCCACCATCGTGTAGTTCGCGTCGCACACGTTGCCCACCGGGGCCTCGGCGCCCTGGCTGACGAGCTGGTAGGCGTCCAGCTCGTCCAGGCCGGTCAGGGCGGCGCTCCAGGTCACCAGGTCGTGCTGGCTGATCCGGTACGCGTCCTCCAGCGGGCGGGCCGAGCCGGTGGACATCAGGTGCTCGTCGTCCTCCAGCCGGGGCCACGGGGTGGCCACACCCTTGATCAGCTCGACCGCGACGACCGTGTTCATCGCGGCCTCCACTCCGGTGCCGCACACCTCGCCGTGGCCCTGGCGGGCGTGCCCGTCGCCGACGCCGAACAGCCCGCCCTCGACGTTGACGCCCAGGTAGATGGTCACCCCGGCGCGGAGTTCGGGGGTGTCCATGTTGCCGCCGTGGGCGTCCGGGGTGATCGTCATCCGCGCCTCGAAGGCGGCGGGGGCCACCCCGACGGTGCCGTGCATGGGGTCCAGCGGGAGTTCGACGCTGAAGTCGCCGCGGGTGGCACGGTACCGGACCGTCCGCTTCTCGGCGTCGATCTCATAAACCCACACCCGCTCCTCAAGGGGAGCGTGCAGCATCGCCGTGGTGTGGGTCGCGGTGAGCGCGCCGAAGTGCGGGAACGTGGTGGACACGCCCCAGTCGCGGGCCGGTTCGATGGACACGAAGTGCAGCGCCAGCGTGTCGCCCGGCTCGGCCCCCTCGACGTGGAACGGGCCGGTCACCGGGTTGAGGTAGGGGAACTCGCACACCTGCGAGGGCAGGTCGGCCGGGCCGCGGACCCGGCCGCCGAAGCAGTCCTCGGTGTACAGCTCAAGGATCGTGCCGGGCGCGATCCGGCGCACGGCGGGACGACCACCGAAGGTGTAGGCCAGGTCCTCAGGGCCGGGACGGAAGGAAACGACGTTCACTTATGCGACCTCCTTGGCGTCCTGCTCGGTCGCCAGCGTGGGCCTGCGGCCCAGCAGGTAGGAACCGATCAGGACGATCACCCCGATACCGAACCACGCGAAGCCCAGCCGCTGCGCCGCGACCTGGGCGTTGACCACGACGAACACGAGGATCACGAACCCGATGGCCGGGGCCACCAGATGCGCCCACCAGTTGCGGCTGCGCTTCCTGATCAGGTAGTGGACCACCACCGAGACGTGCAGCACCAGGAAGGCGCACATCGCGCCGAAGTTCACCAGCGTGCTGAGCGGCGTGATGCCGTCCTTCAGCGTGCTCATGAACAGGCCGAGCACCAGCGAGATCCCGGCGACCAGGAAGATGGCGTTCACCGGCACCTTGCGGGTGGGGTGGACGCGGCCGAGCACGCGCGGGAGCTGGCCGTCCCGGCCCATCGCGAACAGCAGCCGCGAGGTCGCCGCCTGGGCGACCAGGGAGTTGGCGAAACCCCAGGCCACCGCGGTGGCCACGGCGGTCAGCACGCCGAGCCAAGGGCCGCCCGCGAAGGCGGCGGTGTCGTAGAAGGCCGACCCGGCGGCGTCGCCCTCGGCCAGCAGCCTGTCACGGTCGGGGGTGAGCAGCGCGGCGACCCAGGTCTGCGTGATGAACAGCAGCCCGGCCAGCCCCAGCGCGTACACCATGGAACGGCCGAGCCGCCTGCCGTCCTCGCGGCTCTCCTCGGCCAGCATCGAGATGCCGTCGAAGCCCAGGAAGGACAGCACCGCGACCGAGGTGGCACCGAAGATCAGCGGCCAGGAGAAGGTGCTCGCGTCGAACAGCGGGCTCAGCGGGTCGCCGCCGCCCTTGCCCTGGATGAGCGCGCCGATGCCGATGACCAGGAAGATCGCCAGCACGATCAGCTCGGCGACCAGCATGATCCGGTTGGTCTTGGCGGTCATCTGGATGCCGAAGTAGTTGACCACCGTGTTGAGCAGCACGAACCCGATCAGCCAGGCCCAGATCGGCACCGCGGGCACGATCGACGCCATGGCCGTGCTCGCCACCAGGTAGAGCAGCGAGGGGACGAGTACGTAGTCGAGCAGGATCGCCCAGCCGGCCAGGAAGCCGACCGGCGCGCCGATGCCGCGGCCCGCGTAGGTGTAGACCGAGCCGGCCATCGGGAAGGCGCGGGCCATCTGCGCGTACGACAGGGCGGTGAAGGCCATCGCGACCATGCCGATCGCGTAGGCCAGGGCGACCATTCCCCCGGAGGCGTTGAACACGCTGCCGAAGATGCCGAAGGGCGCGATCGGCACCATGAAGATGAGGCCGTAGATCAGCAGGTCGGCGAAGCCGAGGGAGCGCTTGAGCTCCTGCTTGTAGCCGAAGCGCTCGATCCCGTCCGGTGCGGGTGGGGAGGTTTGATCCGAGACGTCGGACGAACGTGACATATCTGTGGCTCTTTCTCGCTCTGGGGGGCCGAGCCGTACGATATGCCGCACTCTTGCAGGAGGAAAGGTTTCAGGTGGAAGCTTTACCTGTTCGCGTCACGAGGTCAGGATGAGGTCAGGACGTCGAAGTCGAGTCCGTCGGCCCGCCCGACGTACACCCGCTGGCGTACGTGGCGGTCTGCCAGCGTGACCCGCCCCCTGCCGCTGCCGACCGTGGTGCCGTCGGCCACGGCCTCAACGGCCGGTACGGCGGCACAGCCCGCCCGTCCCACCAGCGCCGCCATCATCAGCACGCCCTCATAGCTGCCGTGCCCGTGCGCGCTCATCATCGGGGCGGCGGTGCCGTAGCGGCGGACATAGCGCTCGCTGAGGTCGAGGTTGGCGTCGGTCGGGACGGTGCCGAAGTAGCCCATCGTGGCGTACAGCTCGCCGGTGGAGTCGCCGTCCACCGCCAGCAGGCCGTGCTCCTCCAGGGCCCCGCACAGCCGGGCGCAGCGCAGCCCGGCCGCGGCGAAGGCGCGGTTGAAGGCCACGAGGTCGCTGCCGATCAGGTTGAGCAGCACCGCGTCGGGGCGCAGCGCCGCCAGGGACTCGATCACCCGGCCCATCGCCAGGTCGCCGAATCCGCACGGGATCAGCCGCTCGCCGACCACCCGCGCCGAGCGGGCCAGCAGGCGCTCGCGCGCCGACACGTGGACCAGGCGCGGCCAGACGTAGTCGTTGCCCAGCAGGTACCAGCGCCGCGCCCGCCGGTGCTCGACCAGCCAGTCGATGCCCGGCCCGACCTGGCGGGAGGCGGGCTCGCCCAGGAAGTAGACGCCCGGCGTGCGCGAACCGCCCTCGTAGGGGGGCGTGTAGATGTAGGGGGCGACGCCGCCCAGCGCGCGTTCCACCGCGACGCGTACGTCACTGGCGTGCGTGCCCACCACCGCCTGCACGGCCCCGGCCCGGGCCAGCCCGGCGACCTCGCGGGCGACCTCGGCGGGCGGCCGTCCGCCGTCCACCAGCACCAGCTCGACGGGCCTGCCGAGCACCCCGCCCCGCTCGTTCACCTCGGCCGCGCCCAGCGCGGCGCAGTTGATCACGCAGGGTCCGAGCATGCCCAGCACCCCGGAGACCGGCGCGACCAATGCGATGCGGAAGGCGTCGGCCCTGACCAGGTGGGCTTCCAGTGGGTCGATGACCACGCGTCAGAGTATCCTCTTGCGTACGCGCGAACGAAAGGAGCCGGTGGTGCTGACCGAGCCCACGGCGATGCCTTCCACGACCTTCACAGCGGGGCTGGGTTCCTCGCTCGCCTACCTCCTCAGCAAAGCCGAGCGCAGCGTCAACCGCGGCCTGGCGGCCGTGCTCGCCACCGAGCACCTCTCCGTCGAGCACTGGCGCATCCTCCAGGCCCTGGCCGACGGCCGCGGCCACTCCATGGGCGACCTGGCCGAGGCCGCCCTGATGCCGCACCCCACCCTCACCAAGGCCGTCGATCGGCTGGTCGACCGCGCCCTGGTCTATCGCGGCCACGACCCCTCCGACCGCCGCCGCGTCGCGGTCTTCCTGGCCGATCGCGGGCGTTCGCTGCTGCACCGCCTGGAGGGCGGGCTGGCCGAGCACCACCGCGCGATCCTGGCCGCCTTCGGCGCCGAGCGCACCGAGTCGTTGATGCGCGACCTGGAGTCCCTGGTCACCGGCCTGGAACGCTGACGGCCCGCCCATCTCGTTACCATTTTGTGATGAAAATTAGGTGCGAAAGGCGGATCGCGGGGCATGCTTGATCTCGAAGTCCAGCAGAGGGGCTTCGTCTCAGGTTGATGAGGCGTGTCCCTGTCTGGGCTTTTCTGCTTCCGGCACGGACACGCTGTAACCCCCGATGGAGCAGCGAAATGACCGTCCTGGATATCGCGTTCGAGCAGATGACCGCCGAGGAACTGCTGGCCGAGATGGCCCGCACGGAGCTATCCGAGCTGCACCGGGTCCGGATCCGCGAGCGGGTCGTCGAACTGCACGAGGGCCTGGTCACCGAGGTCACCCGGCGCTACCGGTACCGCGGCGAGCCGATGGAGGACCTGCGGCAGGCCGCCTACGTCGGGCTGATGAAGGCGGTGAACGGGTTCGATCCCGAGCTGGGGCACGAGTTCCGCGGCTACGCGATGATCACCATGATGGGCGAGGTGAAGCGCCACTTCAGGGACCGTACGTGGGCGATCAAGGTGCCCCGGGTGTACCAGGAGCGGCGGCTGGAGATCAACAAGATCACCGCGGAGCTGACCCAGACGCTGGGCCACTCCCCGACCGTCGCCGAGCTGGCCGAGCGGATGCGGATCTCGGAGGAGGAGGTCCTGCTGGCGCTGGAGGCGTCCGGGGCCT
This sequence comes from Spongiactinospora rosea, assembly GCF_003315795.1. Taxonomy (GTDB): domain Bacteria; phylum Actinomycetota; class Actinomycetes; order Streptosporangiales; family Streptosporangiaceae; genus Spongiactinospora; species Spongiactinospora rosea. The sequence goes on along the minus strand of NZ_QMEY01000010.1, from coordinate 233,318 downwards.
ACAGCGCGCTGTCGCTGGACGCGCCGGTCACCGGCGCCGAGGACGCCGCCGACCTCGGCGACTTCCTGCCCGACCAGGACCGCTCCCTGGACACCCTGGTCGACAAGCACGCCGTCAAGCCGCTCATCGACGCGCTGCCGGAACGGGAGCGCACGATCCTGTTGATGCGGTTCTACGGGAACATGACCCAGGCCGAGATCGCCGCCGAGTTCGGGATCTCGCAGATGCACGTCTCGCGCATCCTGCGCGCCGTGCTCACCCAGCTGCGCACCAAGCTCTCGGAGTGAACGAGAGACGAGCCCCGGAGGGTGCGGCCCGCGCCGGCCGCACCCTCCGGGGTCTCGTGGGTCAGGAACCGATGTTCCTGCCGCGCGTGTGCCAGACCACGGCCACCGACGGGCGCGGCTGGCTCTCACCGCCGTCCGGCCAGTGGCTGGACGGGGCGTCCGGGGTCGCGCCGTCGGTCTCGCCCGGGTGCTGCACCGCGACGAACACGCTCTTGTCGTCCCGGGTGATCAGCGGGCCGCAGGTCTCCGCGCCCACCGGGACGGTCAGGAACTGCCGCAGGTGGCCGCGGTCCCGGCCGGACACCGGCATCACGAACAGGCCGTCGTTCTTGCCGAGCGCGTTGCCGTCCGTGGAGATCCACAGATTGCCCTCGCGGTCGAAGGCGACGTTGTCCGGGCAGGAGATCGGCGAGACCTTGGACTTGTCGAACCCGGCGAAGTAGGTGGCCGGGTCGTTCGGGTCGCCGCAGACCAGGGCCAGCGACCAGGCGAACGTCCGCGCGCCCGCGTCGTTGCGCCGCTCGGTGATCTCCAGCACGTGGCCGTGCTTGTTGGCGGCCCGCGGGTTGGCCTCGTCGGCCTGCGCAGGGGTGCGGTTGGAGTTGTTGGTGAGCGCCACGTAGATCGCGCCGTTCACCGGGTTGCGCTCGACGTCTTCGGGGCGGTCCATCTTGGTGGCCCCGACCTTGTCGGCGGCGACCCTGGTGTAGACGAGGACCTCTTCGGCGCTCATCCCCTGCACGTACGACTTGTCACCGCTGACCAGCGGGATCCACTCGCCCGACCCGTCGAAGCGGCCGTCCTTGGGCGCCTTGCCGGAGCCGTCGATCTCCTCCTTGGGGCTGTCGCCGGTGAACTTGGCGACGTACAGGGTGCCCTCGTCCAGCAGGCCGCGGTTGTGGCGGTCGAAGCCGGGGATGTAACGGTCCTTGGAGACGAACTTGTAGACGTACTCGAAGCGGGAGTCGTCGCCCATGTACGCGACCAGCCGGCCGTCCCTGGTCAGGCTGGTGGTGGCGGCCTCGTGGGCGAACCGGCCGAGCGCGGTCCGCTTGATCGGCGTGGCGTCCGGGTCGGTCGGGTCGATCTCCACGATCCACCCGAAACGGTTGATCTCATTGGGGTGCTTGGCGAGGTCGAACCGCTCCTCCACCCGGTCGAAGCGGCGGCTGCCGCTCGGGATGGCGGTGGTGGTGCTGACGCCGTACCGGGTCAGGTACTGCTTCTGCGCCTCGGGTACGCCGTTGCCGCCGACGAAGTACTGGTTGAAGTTCTCTTCGGCGGTCAGGACCGTGCCCCACGGGGTGGTGCCGCCCGCGCAGTTGTTGAGCATGCCGATCGGGCGCAGCCCGCGCGGGTCCGCGGCGGTCTTCAGCAGGTCGCCGCCCGCCGCGGGGCCGCTGAACCGCATCGGGGTCTGCGCGGTGATCCGGCGGTTGTACCGGCGCCGCCCGCGGGTGACCAGCTTCCACCGGCCGGACCGGCCCGCCCGCTCCAGCTCGACCACCGAGCCGCCGTGCGCGGCCAGGGCGATCTTGATCTGCTCCTCGGTGGCCGCGGTGCCGTCGGTGTAGCCGCGGAACATCAGGGCCTCGTCGCTGTACTCGTGGTTGACCCACAGCAGCGCGCGGTCGGCGCCCAGCGGGAAGAACGCCACGAAGTCGCAGTTGTAGCCGAACTGCTTGGCCTGGGCCTCGGCCGTCTGGTCGTCGAAGTCGAAGGCGGGCGCGTCCGGGAGCACCGGGTCGCCCCAGCGGACCACGGGGGCCGACTCGTACCCGTCGGGCACGGTGAGCTTGTCGTCGGTGTTCGGCGCCACCGGGGTGAACCGCAGCGACCCCTGACCCCAGCCGCCGTGACCGCGGTCGGCCGCGGCAGGCGTCGCCGTCGCGGTGAGGGCGCCCCCGCCCACACCCACCGCGAGCGCCCCCAGGGCCGCCGTACGCAGCGCGCCGCGCCGCGACAGGGCCTCGGTGACGATCTCTCCGAAGTATCGGTTCTCTGACGTGTTGGGAATGTCGTGCGAGCAGGCGTTACCGCAGCGGAACTGGCAGGTCAGCGCGCTACGACCACCCTGGTGCGGGGTCGTCAGCAGCGGCAGCAGTCCGCGCGGCGAGGGATTCGCCACCGATCCTCCAAGTTATTCACAGGTTGTCCCGCCGGGACGCTACGGTCGCCGTCCAAACCTCGGGTGAACGACGCCTGCCCGACCGATGAACCGTTGGGACCGTGCATCATGGTCGATGTGCCCGCCCTCAAACCTGTGCCCGGCAAAGTCCGCGCGGCGCTCGACGCGCAACTGTCCGCCCTGGACGAGCCCGCCTACGACGGGCCCGACACCGCCGCGGCGATGCTGACCGCCTGCGTCCCGGTGGTGCTGCGGGCCTACCGGCGCGGGCTGCGGCCCGAGCGCGAGGCGGCCCGCTACGCCGTACGCCACCTGCTGGACCGGCTCGCGGCGGCGGCCCCGGGCCGGTCGGTCGAGGTGCGCGTGCCGCCGTACGCGGCGGTGCAGTGCGTACCCGGGCCGCGCCACACCCGCGGCACACCCCCCAACGTGATCGAGACCGACGGGCTGACCTGGCTCGAACTCGCCACCGGCGAGCTGTCCTGGGACGACGCGATGGCGGCCGGGCGGATCAGCGCGAGCGGATCGCGCGCCGATGTGTCCGAGTATCTGCCGATCGGGCCTATTGGGGGCTGACAGCACCGTCGATGCCGAGCTTGGCCTCGATGCAGCGCTGCGTCTCGGCCTGCGTGGGCAGGCCCATGCAGTCGCTGAAGCTGGCATACGACCAGGCCACCAGGGCCACGGCGGCGATCAGCGTGAGCACGCTGAGGATGATGCCCGCCCAGGCCCGGCCCAGGTGCGTCTTGCGGGTCAGCGCGATGATGCCGATGATCAGGCCGACAATCGCGGTGATCACCCCGAACAGGCACGCGAACAGCAGGAACGGGCTGAGGATGCCGAGCACCAGGGCCGTCGTGGCCAGCCCGCCGCCGCGCTTGGGCTCGGGGGGCGCGCCGTACGGCTGGCCGTAGGCGTAGGGGGTCTGCTGGGGGTAGGGCGGCGGCTGACCGTAATCCTCAGGCTGCCCAGGCCCGCCGTACTCCCCCGGCGGCGGCTGCTGCGGCACGGGCGGCTGCTGGTGCGGCTGCTGCGGCTCGCGTCCGGGCTCTGGCTGGTTGGGATCCCCTGGTGTCGTCACGTATGATCTCCCGACCTTCGGCGAACAGGCATGCCGGTACCCCTCACCTTCGCCCGGCGCGGCGGCCACCCGGCCGTTGACACGGCAAAGCGGGGGCCATCCTTTGCTAAGTCTGCCCAAAGTAACTGGTATGGCACCCCGCTGAACACGGGAACGTCCAATTGTGTCGGCCGACCCGCGGTGCGAGCGCGGAACAGCCCGACTTAGACTTAAGTACGTGCTAAAAGGCGACGGCCGGCTGGGCCATGACCTTGACCCCCAAGACCGCGCACCGCAGGACGCCTGTGGCGTCTTCGGCGTATGGGCCACTGGGGAGGATGTCTCCAAACTCACCTACTACGGGCTGTACGCGCTGCAGCACCGCGGGCAGGAGTCCGCGGGCATCGCGGTCAGCGAGGGCGATCGGATCCTGGTCTACAAGGACATGGGCCTGGTGGCCCAGGTCTTCGACGAGTCCGTGCTGAGCACGCTGCGCGGCCACATCGCGGTGGGCCACTGCCGCTACTCCACCACCGGTTCGAGCGTGTGGGAGAACGCGCAGCCCACGCTGTGCTCCACGGCGGGCGGCGGCCTCGCGCTCGCGCACAACGGCAACCTGATCAACACGGCCGCGCTGGCCGAGCGGCTGCCCCCGGGCGCCACCCGCTCGACCTCCGACACCGAGATCCTGACCGCGTTGCTGGCCAACGACGCCAACGACCGCGAGCGGTCGGTGGAAGACGCCGCGGCCGAGCTGCTGCCGCAGGTCAAGGGCGCCTACTCGCTGGTCTTCATGAACGAGAAGACGCTCTACGCGGCCCGCGACCCGCAGGGCATCCGCCCGCTGGTGCTCGGCCGCCTGGAGCAGGGCTGGGTGGTGGCCTCCGAGACGGCCGCGCTCGACATCGTCGGGGCCGCGTTCGTCCGTGAGATCGAGCCAGGCGAGCTGCTGACCATCGACGAGCGCGGCGTGCGGGCCCGCCGGTTCGCCCCGGCCGAGCCCAAGGGCTGCCTGTTCGAGTACGTCTACCTGGCCAGGCCGGACACCACGATCGCCGGGCGCGGGGTGCAGTCCACCCGCGTCGAGATCGGCCGCAGGCTGGCCCGTGAGCACCCGGTCGACGCCGACCTGGTGATCCCCACCCCTGAGTCGGGCACGCCCGCCGCCATCGGCTACGCCGAGGCCAGCGGCATCCCCTACGGCCAGGGCCTGGTGAAGAACTCCTACGTCGGCCGCACGTTCATCCAGCCCTCCCAGACGATCCGCCAGCTCGGCATCCGGCTCAAGCTCAACCCGCTGCGCGAGGTGATCGCCGGCAAGCGCCTGGTCGTGGTGGACGACTCGATCGTGCGCGGCAACACCCAGCGGGCGATCGTGCGGATGCTCCGCGAGGCGGGCGCGGCCGAGGTGCACGTGCGCATCTCCTCGCCGCCGGTGTCCTGGCCGTGCTTCTACGGCATCGACTTCGCCACGCGGGCCGAGCTGATCGCGGGTTCGCTGTCGGTGGAGCAGATCCGCGACTCGCTGGGGGCCGACTCGCTCGGGTACATCTCGCTTGCGGAGCTGACCGCGGCCACCACGATCCCGGCGGGACGGCTGTGCCGGGCGTGCTTCGACGGCTCCTACCCGATCCCGATCGAAGAGGACAGCCTGGGCAAGTACCTGCTGGAGAGGGTGGACGCCTGATGACGAGCTACGCCGCCGCCGGCGTGGACATCGCGGCGGGCGACCGGGCTGTCGAGCTGATGAAGTCCCGGGTGGCGATGTCCCGCCGCCCGGAGGTCGTCGACGACGCCAGCGGGTTCGCCGGGCTGTTCGACGTCTCGGCGCTGCGCGGGTACACCCGGCCGCTGCTGGCGACCTCCACCGACGGCGTGGGCACCAAGGTGATGATCGCCCAGGCCCTCGACCGGCACGACACCATCGGCCACGACCTGGTCGGCATGGTCGTGGACGACTTGGTGGTGTGCGGCGCGGAGCCGCTGTTCATGACCGACTACATCGCCTGCGGCAAGGTGGTCCCCGAGCGGATCGCCGGCATCGTGGGCGGGGTGGCCGACGGCTGCCGGCTGGCCGGGTGCGCGCTGGTCGGCGGGGAGACCGCCGAGCACCCCGGCGCGATGGGGCCCGACGACTACGACCTCGCGGGCGCGGGCACCGGCGTGGTGGAGGCCGACGCGCTGCTCGGCCCGGCGCGGGTGCGGGCGGGTGACGTGGTGCTGGCGCTGGCGTCCAGCGGCGTCCACTCCAACGGCTACTCGCTGGTCCGCCACGTGATGAAGTCGGCCGGGCTGACGCTCGACCGGGAGTTGCCCGAGCTGGGCCGCACCCTGGGCGAGGAGCTGCTCGAACCGACCCGCATCTACGCGGCCGACTGCCTGGCGCTGGCCCGGACGCACGAGGTGCACGCGTACGCGCACATCACCGGCGGCGGGCTGACCGCCAACCTGGCCAGGTCGCTGCCCCCGGAGCTGGACGCGCTGCTGGACCGCTCGTCCTGGACCCCACCGGCGATCTTCCAGGTGCTCGCCGGGCACGGCCGGATCGCCCAGGCCGACCTCGACCAGACCTTCAACCTCGGCGTCGGCATGTGCGCCATCGTGCCGGCCGGCACGGTGGACGACGCCCTCGCCCTGTTGCGCGAACGCGAGGTCCCCGCGTGGGTCCTCGGCGAGATCGTGCCGGGCCAGGGCCGGGCCGCCTACCGCTGACGGACACGGCGAAAAGCGCCCCGGGCCGGGAAGGCCCGGGGCGCGGTTCGTTCACGCGCAGGCGAAGACACCCGGTGGCCGTGGCCTCCCGGGTGCCTCCTCACGTGCCCAAAGATCGCCTAGCCGCGGCGAGATTGCCCGTCGTCGCGGTCGTCATCGTCGTCGGTGTAGGCGTCGGCGTAATCGGCGTACCGATCAGCCGCCTCGTCTGAGTCATATCCCGAAGCATCGTCGTCGTGCCCGGAGCCGTTGTTCGCCACCAGCTCCTCACGAAGACGCTCAAGATCGGTGCCCCCGCTGTTGTACTTCAACTGCCGGGCAACCTTCACCTGCTTGGCCTTGGCTCGGCCGCGCCCCATCGGCTCGACCCCCTCATGCGGGGTCGCACCCGACCCCTCGTCGCTAACGCACCACGCACTGACGCCACCTGACTTCCGGCGTCAGCTCCTCGTTCGCCTATTACCGTACCTGTTTTGCGCTCAGCTCGGTACGCCGTATGGGCGCGGGCCATCAGTGGCCCAACCATATGGCCCTAATCCGCCCGACTTCCGACATTCTGCGCTCAGCTAGCCTATCGGCTGCGACGGCGGGAGGAACCCCCTCCTCATCGGCTATCGCGAAAATCTTGAGAGTCGTGTCGAAGATCTGGGACGCCTTTGCCCGCGCCCGTTCCATGTCGAAGCCGCCGATCTCGTCGGCGACCTGGATCACACCGCCGGAGTTGACCAGATAGTCGGGCGCGTACAGGACGCCCCGCTCGGCGAGCTGCTTCTCCACGCCCGGGTGGGCGAGCTGGTTGTTGGCCCCGCCGCAGACGATGCCCGCGCGCAGCTTGGCCACCGTGTCGTCGTCGAGCGACCCGCCGAGCGCGCACGGGGCGTAGACGTCGATGTCGGCGGCGATGATGTCCTGCTGCCCGGCCAGTGCATCCACCTGCGGGTGTCGGGCCCGGACGCGCTCGACGGCGCGCTCGCTGACATCGCAGATGACGACCTCCGCGCCCGCCTCGACCAGGTGGTCCACCAGGCGGTGGCCGACCTTGCCGACGCCCTCCACGCCGACCCGCCGCCCCTTCAAGGACGGTGTGCCGTACTTGTGCTGGGCGGCCGCGCGCATGCCCTGGAAGACGCCGAAGGCGGTGAGGATGGAGGAGTCGCCGGCCCCGCCGTTGGCCGGGGTGCGGCCGGTGGCGTAGGTGGTCTCGCGGGCGATGAGGTCCATGTCCTCGCTGTAGGTGCCCACGTCGCAGGCGGTGATGTAGCGCCCGCCCAGCGACTCGATGAAGCGCCCGTAGGCGCGGAGCAGCGCTTCGGACTTGTCCTTGGCCGGATCACCGATGATGACGGCCTTGCCGCCGCCGAGATCCAGCCCGGCCAGGGCGTTCTTGTAGGCCATGGCCCTTGCGAGGTTGAGCACGTCGGCGAGCGCCGCCTGCTCGTTGTCGTAGGGATAGAACCTGGTACCCCCAAGGCTCGGTCCCAGTGCCGTGTTGTGGATGGCGATGATGGCCCGCAGGCCGCTGCGTTCGTCGGCGCAGAACACGACCTGCTCATGCGCGGCCTGGCCACTTACGGGACTCGTGTCCTTTTGGGACAGCCCGAAGACGTCGGTCACGGTGGTGACTCCCGGTCCGGTCCGCCGCCCCTGCGCGGCGGAGATCACCCTCAGCGTAACCGCATGCCCGGCAGTGATACCGGACAACAGGGGGTCCTTCATGACACGATGCCATCGTGCTGCCCTATGCCGCGTACCTTCGCGTCTACGAGCCGCTGAGCGCGTTCCCCGACTCCGAGAGGCACAACTGGGATGCCTATGCCGCGTCGCCCGACAGGCCGCGCCGCGCGGGCGCCCTGCGCGCCGAGCAAGTCGAGTCGGTACGACGCCTGCTCGGCGTGCCCCCGTTGCCCGCTCCCGCCCAGGAGAGCGGGAACGCCTACCTGCGCAGGGTCGATGACGTGCTCTACGTCTGCCCCTGGCAGAGCAGGCTGCGCTCCTGGCTGGCGTTCTCCCGCTTCCGGGGGAGCACGCCGGTCAAGCTGATGGACAGGTTCGTGCCCAAGGCCATCGTCGAGCAGACCGCCGACGACTTCGACCGCTTCAAGCGGGACGGCGGCTCAGCGGCCCTGCGCACCCACATCCTGACCTCGACGTGGCACGTTCCCACGCCGTGGCTGGTGCTGTTCGACGGGGCCGAGCGCTGGCTGGTGCTCGACGGCGCGCCGCCCAGGCCGGGCATGCCCAAGGCCGACGCCGGGCACGAGCAGGCGGGCTCGCCGTCGTCCCCGACGGCCGCGCCGCCCACCTCGCCCACCCGCACGCTGATCTACGTCACCTCGATGGCCCAGGCCCGCAGGCGGGTCGCCCGGTCGCTCAACGTGATCCGCAGGCACGTCGGCGAGGTGCCCACCACGGCCGAGGTGGAGGAGGTCGGGCGCTGGCTGGAGGAGTTCCATCCGCACTCGCTGGTGGAGCTCGACTACGGCGGCCTCGTCCACCTGATGGACGACGACACCCTGCGCACCGACCAGTCGGTGGCCGAGCTGGCGGCGGCCCTCACCGGGCTGGACACCGGTCAAGAAGAACTTGCTTTCGCCATGTATCAGAGGGTCATCCTCAGATGGAAGTCGATCCAGGTCCTGGAATCAGCCAACTGAGCCCCAAATCGTCCCTCTGACCTGCATCTGTTGGTCAGGTGACTCCCAGCCACGCATCTGCGAACTGAGTAGTTTGCCGTTTTCACTGCGATACCACGAAACGTGTCGCTAGAATCACCGAGCGTGACATCACCGCGTGGACACCTAGTTGGGCCCCAGAAGGGCTCGCCAATCGCTCTACGTGGCTGTATGGTCACATCGGGTGATGCCGCATATGGTCCGGGAAAGCCGCACGCGAAGGGCCATAGGGGGACATCCGTGACAAGCGCAAACGCAGTCGCAGGATCGCTCGCCGATCCACACGGAGGAGAGGCCGCACAAATGTCAGCTCGTACACCCGAGGCCGAGCCACTGCTCACGCCGGCAGAGGTCGCCACCATGTTCCGCGTCGACCCCAAGACCGTTACCCGGTGGGCCAAGGCGGGCAAGTTGACGTCCATCCGCACCCTCGGCGGTCACCGGCGTTACCGGGAGACCGAGGTCCGGGCGCTGCTCGCGGGCATTCCGCAGCAGCGCTCGGAGTAGGCGCGAGGAGGACGACAACCGTCAGCCCCAGGGGGGATCAAGCGGCGCCGCCCGCCCGGCGCCGCCCCACTGGGGGCTCCCCCTCCATCACCGACTCACCCGAAATCCCCCGCCCCCGCCGTTCACCCCCGGACCGCCTGGTCGGCTCAGCGGTCGTTCTTGAGGTTGTGGAGCACGTGGCTCGCCTCGGGGTCATGGCGGGCGGCGGCGGTCAGCGTCGCGACCATCTGATCCACCAGCAGGCGTTCCAGCGCCCGCCGTTCGACGTCGCGGTGTTCCAGCCAGTCGAGCGCCGCCGACTCCACCGTCGCGATCCACGCGCCCAGGGTCACCCGCAGGAGCGCGCCGGGCTCGCGTACCGGCAGCCGCCGGGTCAGCGACGCGAACAGCTCACCGCGGACCCCTTCCACGATCCGCCCCACCTCACCACCGCGCCCGGCCCCGCCGCCGCGCAGCAGCGCGGCGAATCCGGCGGCGTGCTCCTCGGCGAAGTCGAAGTACCGTGCCAGCGCGCCCGCCAGGGCGTCGAGCGGGCAGCCGCCGTCCATCGGGGGCGGACGCCGTTCCAGGCCCGCCGCCGCGCGGCGCAGCGCGGCCACGTGCAGCTCCCGCTTGCCGCCGAAGTAGTGGTAGACCAGCGCGCGGGACGCGCCCGCCGCCGCGGCCACGTCGTCGATCGAGATGTCGTCGGGGTCGCGGGCGCCGAACAGCTCCAGGGCGGCGGCCATCAGCTCGTCGCGTCTGCGGTCCACGCTGAGCCTGCGGCGGCGCGCGGCGGCGCAATCGGGCCTTTCCCGGGCGTCGCCGTATCCGGCCGCCTCGGATCTCGCACCCACGGTCCGACGATAGCGAAGAGAGCGCGGGGAGTCACCGTGTGCGATTTTCCGGAAAGCGCGCCGGTCGATTCCTTGAAGGTTTAACGAAATATCCCCTGATTCCCGGCATCGGGGACCTGGTGATTCGCGTCCGCTATGGAAGGAAAACACGGTTCCCGCATGCCGAGCCGTACCCTGCGGGTAACTCGATCGTTTGGTGTGGCAGGTGCCCATCCACGCTCCGCGGGGAGACACATGTCAGGACCGCCCGTCAACATCACCACCACGACACGAGCCGGCAACGTGGCCGATGCCGTCGCGTCAGAGGGCTACGGGCAACCCCGCCCGCGGCCCACGATCCGCAACGTGGCCGAGCGCGCCGGCGTCTCGAAATCGCTGGTCTCGCTGGTGCTGCGCGGATCGCCCCACGTAAGTGAGCATCGCCGGCAGGCGGTGCTGCAAGCGGCCAGAGAACTCGGCTACCGCCCCAACGCGGTGGCGCGCAGCCTCGTCGAGGGCCGGACCCATCTGGTCGGCGCGCTCGTGGCAGACCTGCACAACCCGTTCTACGCCGAATTCCTCGACGGCCTGCAGGAGAGCCTGCACGGCGAGGGACTGCGGCTGCTGATCGGCAACAGCCAGTGGGAGCCCACCCTGGAGGACGAGGCCGTCGAGGCATTCCTCGAACTGCGGGTGGACGGCCTGGTCCTCCTCGGGATCGCGCCGGTCAGCGCGACGCTCATCGAGGCCACGTCGTACACGCCCACGGTCGTGGTCGGCGAGCGCCACACCGAGTTGGACGGTGTGGACATCGTGGTCGACGACGACGAACTGGGCGCCCGGCTCGCCGTCGATCACCTGGTCGAACTCGGCCATCGCAAGATCGCCCACATCGAGGGGGCGCGGTCCTCGGCGGCCAGGTTCCGCTGCGAGGGCTATCTGGTGGCGATGCGCAGGCACGCGCTCGCGCCGTACATCATGGTCGAGCACGGCGACTTCACCGAGGAGAGCGGGCGCAGCGCGGCCCACGCGCTGCTCAGCCGCGATCCCAGGCCCACCGCGATCTTCGCGGTGAACGACATGGCCGCGCTCGGCGTGCTGACCGCGGCGAGCGAGCTGGGCCTGCGGGTGCCGGAGGACCTTTCGGTGGTGGGCTACGACAACAGCCACCTCTCCGGCGTCCAGCACATCTCGCTGACCACGGTGGACCAGCCGCGCCGCGCCATGGGCCGGTCGGCCGCCGCCCTGCTCAGCGACCGGATCGGCGACCCGGGGAAGGTCTCGCGCATGCGCCAGGTCACCCCCAAGCTCGTCGTACGGCGAAGCGCGGGCCCCGCGCCCGCCTGACCCGCCCGCTGCCCCCGCACGAGAACCCTCGGAACGAGAACCTTCCCGAACGAGAACACGGAAAGGAATTTCCAAGGCCGGGTCAATCACCCGAAGCGCCCCCGTGCGCCTGGTGTTGACTCGGGGCCGTGACGTCGATCCCCCGGCGGGTCGCCGTCGGGCCCGCGCGGGCCGGCCGGTCGTCCGGCTGTTCACAGGGGCAGCGAGCGGGGCTTTCCCGCGTACGCCGGGTCGCAGGCAGGCGTACGAAGCGGGGGGAAGACATGCGTGATCCGGAACTGGTGGCCTGTGCCCAGCGCGCGGCGGCGGAACTCGAACGGGCATGGACCGGCTGGCGCGCCACCCACGGTCACGAGAGCGACCCGGCGGCCGAATCCGTGGCGAGCTACGTGGCCCACTCCATCGACCACCCCTGGGGACGGCCGCGCGTGGTCCTCGGGCTGGACGCGGAGGACGCCAGGGAGCTGGCGGCGCTGCTGCTGCGGCAGCCGGGACATGTCCACGAGCACGCGTACTGAGGGTGCGCGCCGCCCGAGCCGCCAGAACGGCGGCTGAGGCCCGATCGGATCGGCGGGCCGATCCATAGGACCCAAATTGCCCTTACGGCCCTCTGGGGGCTCCTGACGGCCTCCCAGGGGGCCTTGGCCGTTCTTTGCGGGCTCTTTGGGGATCGCGGGGCGGGTGTGGAACGTTCGCGGCGGCCCGGCCATCGCCGCGGGGCACGTAAGTTGGGGTGCCGGGTTCCACCGCGAGGCGGACCGGAAAGGTGCTTTGCTGGGAACGTGTGGAAAGTCCCGTCAAGCGCTCAACGGGCTTAACGGCTCACAGAGGGGGAGAACGTGACAAGTCGAGCAGTCGCCGGCGCGGCGCTCGCCGCCCTGTGCGGCCTGACCGTGGCGGCCTGCGGTACGGGCGAGACCACGCTGAGCTTCAACCCCTCGTCGGCCGACGCCCGCCAGGCCCCGCCCGCCACGACCCAGCCGGAAGAGCCCAAGGGCGAGCCCGCCCCGGGCTCGTCCGCGGACGAGCCGCTGCGCGGCAAGGTCGTGGTGATCGACCCCGGCCACAACGGCGGCAACGCCAAGCACCCCGAGGTCATCAACCGCCAGGTGGACGTCCTCACCAAGCGCAAGCCGTGCGACACCACCGGCACCTCCACCAACGACGGCTACAGCGAGGCGGCCTTCACCTGGGACGTCTCCCAGCGGGTGGCCAAGATCCTCAAGGCGCGCGGCGCGACGGTCAAGCTGACCAGGAAGAACAACACCGGCGTGGGGCCCTGCATCACCGAGCGGGCCGCGGCGGGCAACAAGGCCAAGGCCGACGCCGCCATCTCGATCCACGCCGACGGCGCGGCGGCGGCCAATCACGGGTTCCACGTGATCATGCCGAAGAAGATCGGCGGCCCGGTCGATCCGGTGGTGGGCGACTCGCGCAAGCTCGGCATCGCGGTCAGGGACGCCTTCCGGACGGGCACCGGCCTGCCCTACAGCACCTACATCGGCAGCAAGGCCCTCGACTTCCGCAACGACCTGGGCGGGCTCAACCTCTCCACGGTGCCGAAGATCTTCCTGGAGTGCGGCAACATGCGCAATTCCGCCGAGGCGGCCAAGTTCCGGGCGGCGGCCTTCCGGCAGAAGATCGCCGAGTCCATCGCCACCGGGATGCAGCGCTACCTGACGTGATCTACCGCTTTTCGGGCCGTTTGGCATGATCTGAAGACATGACTGATCTGTTGCCGCGGCCTCGGCACGCGGAACACGTGGGTGGATCGTTCGAATTGCGGGCCGGTGCCACGGTGTCGGGGGCCAGTGCGCTGGTGGACGGGGTCCGGACGGCCCTCGCCGTACTCGACCTCCGGGTGACCGACGGCGGCGGCGGCGACATCCGGGTGGAACATCGGCCGGACCTGGGACCTGAGGAGTACACGCTCGACGTCGGGGCTGCGGGCGTGCGGATCGGGGCGGCGGAACGTTCCGGGGCGTTCTACGCGGCTCAGACGCTCCGGCAGCTCCTGCCGCCGGACGCGTACCGGACGGTGCCGCCCGCGGGCGTCTGGACCGTGCCCGGCGTCCACGTCGCGGACGCCCCCCGGCACTCCTGGCGGGGCCTGCACCTGGACGTGGCCCGGCACTTCCTGCCCAAGCGCGAGGTGCTGCGCCAGCTCGACATCATGGCCCTGCACAAGCTGAACACCCTCCACCTGCACCTGGTGGACGACCAGGGCTGGCGGATCGAGAGCCGGGCCCACCCCCTGCTGCACGAGGTCGGCTCGCACCGCCCGCGCACACTGTCCAGCTCCTACGGCGAGGAACCGGCCTACGACGAGGTGCCGCACGGCGGCTACTACACGCTGGCCGACCTCGCCGAGATCGCCGCCTACGCCCGCGCGCGGGCGATCACCGTCGTCCCGGAGATCGACGTGCCGGGGCACGCGAGCGCGCTGCTCGCGGCCTATCCGGAGTACGGGCCGCAGCCGGACCGGACGCACACGGTGCTGGACCGGTGGGGCGTCTCCCCCGCGATCATCTCCCCGCTGCCCCAGACCGTGGACTTCCTTTCGGTGGTGCTCGGCGAGGTGGGCGAGGCGCTGGGCTCGGCCCCGTACATGCACATCGGCGGCGACGAGTGCGTGCTGGACGACTGGGCGGCGTCCGCCGAGATCGTCGAGTATCAGCGTTCGCTGGGTCTTGCCACCCTCGGTGACCTGCACGCGTGGTTCCTGCGCAGGCTGGCGGACATCCTGGCCGAGCGCGGCACGCGAGCGGTCGTGTGGGACGAGGCGTTCGGCAACGGCGAACTCCGCCAGGACACGGTCGTGATGCCCTGGCGGGGCGCGTTCATCGCCCAGCGGGCCGCGGCGGCCGGGCACGACGTGGTGATGACTCCGGTCTTCCCGCTGTACCTGGACTACGGCGAGTCGGGCTCCCCGCAAGAGCCGCTGGCCATCGGCGAGGCGATCACCCTGGACGACGTGGCGTCCTTCGAGGTGGCCCCGGCGTCCTGGACGGAGGAGGAGCGCGCACGCGTGGTCGGCGCCCAGGCGCAGCTCTGGAGCGAACGCATCCCGGACGCCCGCACCCTCGACTACCGCGCCTGGCCCCGCGCCTCGGCCCTGGCCGACATCACCTGGTCAGGCACGGCGTCGGACCTGGCGGCCCTTCCCGGTCACCTGAGCCGCCTGGACGCCTACGGCGTGGAATATCGCCCGTTGTCCGGGCCGCACCCGTGGCAGCAGGGCGGCACCGGGCGGCGCAGGAGCCGCCCCGGAGTGATCGACGTCCGCGCCATCATGGAACGCCTGGAGACCATGACCCGCAATTCCGAAGCCTACAGCGCCAGCACCTGAGCACCGCCTGGACAAATGCCGCGCCCCTCGCCAGAGGGGGGCGGCATTTGTTATGACCTGATGGTGTTTCGGGACTTTCGCGCTTTTGTTAAACCCGTGCCCTTGCGTCGCCGACCCGATCTCTTCACCCTTCTCGACAGAGGCGTAAAGATCACCTCTCCCCTTGCGAGAAGGAGAGCGCGTGCCGACCACCCCCTACCGGCGTGCGGTCCTGACCAGGATCACCGCCGTCTTTTGCCTTCTGCTCACGAGTGGCCTGCTGTCCCCAAGTACGGCTCAGGCCGCCGCACCCGACCCTGTCAAAATCCACAAAACCGTACAGACCCAACTCGACACGACCGGCAAGTCGACGTATTGGGTCCGCCTGAAAGGCGACGCCGATCTCGGCGCGGCCCGGCGGGCCAAGGCCAAGGACGACAAGGCCGCACAGGTCTACCGGGCCAAGACCGAGTGGGCCGCCTCCTCCCAGGCGAAGCTGCGCGAACTGCTGAAGTCGCGCCACGCCGACTTCAGCGCGTACTGGATCGTCAACGAGGTGCGCGTGACCGCGGACAGCGAGCTGACCGCCGAGATCGCGAAACTGCCCGAGGTGGCGAGCATCACCCCGGTGACCAGCGTCACGCTGCCCCAACCGGCGCCCGGCCGGGCCGCCGCGAAAGTCGACGCCGTCGAGTGGAACGTCGACCGGATCAACGCCCCCCGCGTCTGGAGCGAGCGCGACGACCGCGGCGAGGGCATCGTGGTGGCCACCATCGACACCGGCGCCCAGTTCGACCACCCGGACCTGGCCGCCTCCTACCGCGGCAGGAACGCCGACGGCACGGTCGACCACGCCTACAACTGGTACGACGCCAGCGGCACCTGCCCGAGCGCCGCGCCGTGCGACGAATACGGCCACGGCACGCACGTCACCGGCACCATCGCCGGGGCGAACGGCATCGGCGTCGCGCCGGGCGCGCGCTGGATCGCCGTCAAGGGCTGCGTGAACGGCAGGTGCTCCGACGAGATGCTGCTCGCCGCGGCCCAGTGGGTGCTCGCCCCGACCGACCTGAACGGCCGCAACCCGCGTACCGACCTGGCCCCGGACATCGTGAACAACTCCTGGGGCGGCCGAGGGCTGGACGAGTGGTACAAGGAGAGCGTCGACGCCTGGATCGCCGCCGGGATCTTCCCGGTGTTCGCCAACGGCAACAGCGGCCCGGCCTGCCGGACCAGCGACTCCCCCGCCCAGTACGTGCAGAGCTACAGCGTGGGCGGATTCGACGTGAACAACGCCCTGTACAACCGGTCGAGCAAGGGCGAGGGCGAGAACGGCGAGATCAAGCCGAACATCGCCGCCCCCGCCGTGGACGTGCGCTCCTCCGTCCCCGGCGGCGGCTACGAGATCCACTCCGGCACCTCGATGGCCACGCCGCACGTGGCGGCCACCGTGGCGCTGATCTGGTCGGCCGCGCCGTCGTTGCAGGGCAAGATCGCCGCCACCCGGCAGGTGCTCGACGGCACCGCGATCGACGTCAACGACACGAGTTGCGGCGGCACCGCGACCGACAACAACGTCTGGGGCGAGGGCCGGCTGGATGCCTACGCCGCCGTACAGGCCGCGCCGCGCGACCCGCTCGGCGACCTGCGCGGCACCGCGACCTCGGACGGCACGCCGCTCTCCGGCGCGAAGGTCACCGTGCGCGGCCCGGTCGAGCGCGAGCTCACGACCGGCGCGGACGGCACGTTCGCCGTACCGCGCCTGCTGGCCGGCGACTACAAGGTCACCGTGGCGAAGTTCGGCTATGACACGACCACCGCGAACGTCACGATCGTCGCGGGCCAGAGCGCCGACCCGGGCATCGTGCTGCCGCGCACGCCCACGGCCGTGGTGTCGGGGACGGTCACCACGATCGGCACCATCGAGCCCGGCGCGACGGTCGAAGCCGTGGACACGCCGGTCCGCGCGGTGACCGACGCCTCCGGCCGGTACCGGATGACGCTGCCGCACGGCGACCACACCCTGCGGGTCGTCCCGGCCTCGCGCTGTTCGGCGGGCGCGAGCGCGCCGGTCACCGTGGCCGGGGAGACGGCCAGGGACTTCGACCTGCCGCTGCGCAGCGACGCCTTCGGCTACACCTGCTCCGCCGGCCCGCGCGAGTTCGTGGCCGGCACGCACAAGCTGGACCTTCGGGGCGACGACGACGCCAGATACGTCGCCCTGCCCTTCACGGTCCCGTACTACGGCAAGGGCACCAGCGTCGCGTGGGTCAACACGAACGGGTACATCGGCCTCGACACCAGCTACGAGATCAACAGCGGCAACACCAGTCTCCCGAGCCGGTTCATCCCGGACAGCACCGTCTATCCGTTCTGGGATGACATCGTGGTGGACGACGCGGGCGCGATCTACACGGGCGTGATCGGCGTCGCCCCGCATCGCCGGTACGTCGTCGAATGGCGCAACGTGACCCTCCAGGGCCGGAGCGACCAGCGGGTCACGTTCTCGGCGCTGCTCGGCGAGGACGGCTCGATCGGCTTCCGCTACAAGGACATCGACAGCGCGGACGAACGGGGCGCGAGTGCCACCATCGGCATCGAGAACGCCACGAGCACCGACGCGCTGATGTACTCCTTCGACGAGCCTGCCGTCGCCGGCGGGCAGGGCATCGAGATCACCCCGAGCGGGCACGGCCTGGTCGGCGGCGTGGTCACCGACGCCAACGACGGCAGGCCGCTGGCCGGGGCCACCGTCGCCATCGGGGACGTGGCCACGCTCACCACCGGTGCGGACGGCAGGTTCTTCGGCCAGGTGCTCAGCGGGGACCACCAGGTGAAGGTCTCCATGGAGCACTACGGCACGGTGGAGAAGCCGATCACGATCATCCCCGGCGAGCCGGCGAAACTCGACGCCGCGCTGATCACGGGCGCGGTCAGCGCCTCGACCACGGAGCTGACCGCGGTGATGCACACCGACTCCACCAGGTCCAGGAAGCTGCGGCTGACGAACCTGGGAGCGCGGGTCGCCTACACCGCGACCGGGGACCGGAGCTGGTTCGACGTGAGCTCGGAGGCGGGCGAGCTGGCCGCGGGGCAGGCGGTGGACGTCGATGTCACGTTCGACAGCACCGGGAAGGAACCGGGGACGTACTGGCTGGGCACGCTGGTGGTGGAGTCCGCCAGTGGCCGGCAGCCGGTGATCGAGGTCAAGGTCACGCTCGTGGTGACGAAGTTGCAGATCGCCGTGGACGCGGGCGGCTCAGGGCCGGTGACCGACGCCGGGGGCGACGCGTGGACTCCCGACCGGCGGTACACCGAGGGCTCCTACGGCTACATCACCACACGGAACCGGACGGAAAGCACGTCCAGGACCATCAAGGGCACCGACGACCAGGCCCTGTACCGCACGGCCAGGGAGTCGATGCTGGAGTACCGCTTCGACAAGATCCCGGACGGCGTCTACACCGTCGAGCTGGACTTCGCCGACCTGCGCTCCACCAGGCCGGGCGCGCGGGTCTTCGACGTGCTGGTGGAGGGCGCGTTCGCCATCCCGGCGCTGGACCTGGCGCTGGAGTCGGGCACGTACACGGCGGTGCCCAGGCAGTACACGGTCAGGGTCAGTGACGGTCAGCTCAACGTGCGCTTCGCCACCCGGCAGGGCGCCACGATCGTCAACGCGATCCGTGTCTCCGAACGGTCCGACCGGGCCGACGGCTAACCGGGTCAGGCGGCGGTGCGGCCGATGACGTCCTGGACGGACTTCGCGCCGTGCCGCCGCAGCCGCCGGGCGAGCCGCCGGTGGATGCCGGCCGCCCAGAACGGGCCGCCGTAGATCCACCCCGTGTACCCCTGGACCAGCGTGGCCCCGGCCAGCAGGCGTTCCCACACGTCGTCCACGTCTTCGACGCCGCCGACCGACACCAGCGTGATCCGGTCGCCGACGCGGGCCCGCAGCCTGCGCAGCACCCGCAGCGAGCGGTCCTTGAGCGGGCGGCCGGACAGCCCCCCGGTCTCGGCGCCGGGCGGGACCCGCACGCCGGACGGGCGCTCGATCGTGGTGTTGGTGGCGATGATGCCGTCCAGCTCCAGTTCGACCGCGAGGTCGGCGATGGCGTCGATGTCGTCGTCGGCGAGGTCGGGGGCGATCTTCACCAGCAGCGGCGTGCGCCGGGTGTTGGCCGCGGCGACCTGCTTGACCTCGGTGAGCAGCGGGCGGAGCTTGTCGGCGGTCTGGAGGTCGCGCAGGCCGGGCGTGTTCGGCGAGCTGACGTTGACCACCAGGTAGTCGGCGAGCGGGGCCAGCTCCTTGGCGCAGCTCACGTAGTCGGCCACGGCCTCGGACTCCGGCACCACCTTGGTCTTGCCGATGTTGACGCCGACCACGGCGGGCAGGCCGCGCGGACGGCGCAGCCGGGCCGCCGCCGCGTGCGCGCCCGCGTTGTTGAAGCCCATCCGGTTGACGATGGCCCGGTCGCGGACCAGCCGGAACAGGCGCGGCCTGGCGTTGCCGGGCTGGGCGTGCGCGGTGATGGTACCGACCTCGATGAAGCCGAATCCGAACGCGGCCAGGGCCGGGACGCACCCGGCGTCCTTGTCGAACCCGGCGGCCAGACCGAGCGGGCCGGGGAAGTGGACGCCGAACGCCTTGATCCGCAACGCGGGGTCCCGGGGGGCCAGCGAGCGGTGGATCAGCTTCTTGAGCAGCGGCAGCATCGCGAGCACGCGAAACGCCCTGACGGTGAGATGGTGCACGGCCTCGGCGTCGAACCGCGCCAGGACCTGCGTGAACAGGAGTCGGTACATCAAGGGTCAGCGTACCGCCGCGATCAGCGCGCGGTCCTGTGGGGACACGACCGGACGCGGCTCAGCCGGAGGTGTCGAGCACCGCCCAGACGGTCTTGCCGTGGTCGTTGAGCGGGAACCAGCCCCAGCAGACGCTGAGCGCCTGGACTAAGTGCAGGCCACGGCCGGTCTCGGCGAAGCAGTCCTGTTCGGTGAGGACGGGCGCGTCGCGGCTTTCGTCGGAGACCGCGCAGGCCACCTGCCGGTCACTGCGGACCAGCCGCAGCCCGACCAGCCCGCCCGCGTGCCGCATCGCGTTGGTGACCAGCTCGGAGACGATGAGCTGGGCGTCGTAGGAGCACTCGGGTGAGGCCCAGTCGCCGAGCACGGAGACGGCGAACTCCCTGGCGACCGCGGGCGAGGCGGGCGTGCAGACGTCGAGGCCGGGGAACCGCGGTCGGCCGTCGTTCACCAGAGCGGTGAGCAGCCAGGCCGGGGGCCGTGGTTCCCCCGTGGCGGCCTGCTGCCGTGCTACAGGTGTCGTCATGGAAACGTCCCCAGGGCGATCGAAGGTGCGCGCGGTCCGGGCAAGTCGTTCAAAGGACATCTTTGCCCGACGGTGAATCTCGTGCAAGTACATCGGAACGGTGCTGATGCAAGTTCTTCCGAACGTTACCTTTGCATGTGCGTATGCACGTGCAGAAGCACTGTACGTTGGGTGGTGAACGTGCGACACTACTTGATTGTTCAACTTGATCGACAGGGAGCACGGCGTTGATCGCAGAAGCGGCCGACAGCGGATCGTTACTCTCGCCCGGGTCGGGTGGACCGACGATCCTGCGGATCCTGCTCGGCACCCAACTCAGGCGGCTCCGCACCGCCAAGGACATCACCCGCGAGGCCGCCGGCCACGCCATCAGAGGCTCGCACGCGAAGATCAGCCGGCTGGAGCTGGGCCGGGTCAGCTTCAAGGAACGCGACGTCGCCGACCTCCTCACCCTGTACGGCGTGACCGACCCCGACGAACGCGCGGCACTTCTCGCCCTGGCCCGCCAGGCCAACTCCCCCGGCTGGTGGCACAAGTACACGGACCTGCTCCCCGGCTGGTTCGAGGTGTACGTCGGCCTTGAAGAGGCCGCCTGCACGATCCGCTCCTATGAGATCCAGTTCGTCCCCGGCCTGCTCCAGACCCGCGACTACGCGCGTTCGGTGATCCTGCTGGCCAACTCCGCCGCCCCCGGCGACGAGCTGGACCGCCGCATCGACCTGCGGATGCGCCGCCAGCAGCGGCTGACCGGTCCGGACGCCCCGGTGCTGTGGGTGGTGATGGACGAGGCCGTGCTGCGCCGTCCGCTGGGCGGCCGGGAGATCATGCGCGCCCAGGTCGAGCACCTGCTCCAGGCCATCGAGCTGCCCAACGTGACCCTCCAGATCGTCCCGTTCGACCGCGGCGGGCACGCGGCGGCGGGCGGTCCGTTCACCCTGCTGCGGTTCCGCGAGCGCGAACTCCCCGACGTCGTCTACATGGAACAGCTCGACAGCGCCCTCTATCTCGACAAGCTGGAGGAGACCGAGCGGTACATGGAGGTGATGGACAGCCTGTGCGTCCAGGCCGACTGCGCCGCCGACAGCAAACGGTTCCTGAGCAGGCTGCGTAACGAGCTGTCCGACTGACGTCCATCCCCAGTTACCCGGGCCACCACCCGCCGTCTCCCTGAACAGCGGGAAGTACCTTGCGCAACCGCCATAAATGTCGCGGTCCATGCACATGCCCGGGAGTTTTGGCGTATCTTGCGACATGCAAGCGCAGATGCACGTGCATTGGTACGCACCTGCACAGCACCTCGGGGAGACAAGGATGAACTCGATCCACAACGGTGTACCCGCCGACCGCCTGACCGTCGCCTGGCGCAAGAGCCGGCACAGCAACCCCAACGGCAACTGCGTCGAGGTGGCCCCGCTGGCGGACGGGGGGGTCGCCGTGCGGAACTCCCGGTACCCGGAGGGTCCGGCCCTCGTCTACACCAGCGCCGAGATCAGGGCCTTCATTCTGGGTGCCAAGGACGGCGAGTTCGACGACATGATCAACTGATCGTCGCCACACCGAACGCCACACGGCCACACGGCCACACGGAACGCCACAGGAAAACGCCACCGTGACGCCACGGAAGACGCCACGACTCGGTCACATCCGGCCGCCGGGGATCGGCCGGACCCGCTCAAGCCGCCTACGCGGCCGGGCGGCCCCGGCGGTGTCCACGGCCCCTGCCCCGCGAAAATTCCCTTGAGTCTCCCGTAACGGGAGGCTTTACCGTACCCGGCATGGAACTGGTCGTACACGACACGATCTCCACCATGGCGGAGATCATCACCCTGCCCCGGGAGCGGCGGGCCGACGCCCTGCGCGCGATGCTCGCGCCGATGGAGGGCGCGATGCCGCCCGGCGACCCCGTGGACATCCACCACCAGGGCGGCGGATTCCGGCTCGACACCGACGACCCCCGCTACGCGAAGGCCCTGGAACGGCTGGCCGCCGAGGACGTGCTCGGCCAGATCGAGCGGGAGATCCGCCGGGCGCTCGATCACCTGGTGGCGCATGTGCCCGGGATCAAGCACCACGACCGGCAGCAGGTGATGTTCGTCCTCGGCAACCCCGACAACGAGCACCTGATGAAGACCGCGGCCGGCTACTACGGCATGGGCGCCGCGCCCGGCTGGGTGTACCTGCTGGCCTGGCCGGACGACGACGTGATCGGCAAGATCGCGCACTGCGGGGTGCACGAGTTCCACCACCAGGTCCGTTACGCCAACGTGGAGTGGAACCCGGCCACGGTCCCCGTCGGCGAACATGTGGTCGCCGAGGGGCTGGCGGAGGCGTTCGTCAGGGAGCTGTCCGGGGCGGAGGCGATGGGTCCGTGGTCGGAGATGGTCGCGGGCGAGGAGCTGGAGCGGGCGTACGCCAAGACGACGGCCGACATCGAGCGCCCCGGGATGGGCACCGCCCTCGGGTACGTCCTGGGCGACCCGGCCATGGAGCGCTTCGGGTATGAGCCGGTGGGCGTCCCGAGCATGTCCGGCTATGCCGTCGGACTGCGCATCGTGGACGCCCACCTGGCCGCCACCGGGCTGACCGTGGCGGAGAGCACCGTACTGCCCGGTCTCACGATCGCCGCGAACGCGGGCATCGCGCTCTCCGCCGCCTCTTCCGGTTAGCCCTTTCTCAGCCCTGGCCCTTGCCCTGCGGACCATCGCACCTCAGCGGGCCGACGGTGCCGGTGATGCGGTAGTTCTTGTCGATGGTCACCAGCGTGTTGTCCGACCAGTCGACGGTCCGGCAGTCGCTCTCCGTCGGGCCGTACACCCACGACTTGTTCACCAGCCGGTTGCCGCGGACCACGGCCTCACCGGCCACGTTGCGGACCTGAATGCTGTAGGTGCCGCCCATGACCAGGTTGTCGGTGACCACGACGTCCCGCTGGTAGTCGTCCACCAGGAAGATCGGCGCGGTGGCGTCCTTGGCGAACCGCTGGTCGATCGTGTTGTGGTCGAAGATCAGGCCCGTGCCGGTCTTGTACGCCTGGATTCCGTCGGAGTGGTCGCCCGGGTTGGAGCACAGCTTGATGTAGGAGTCACGGATCTCGATGTCGTTGCCCGAGGCCCGGAAGCCGTCGCTGTGGTTGCGTACGTGGACCCTGGTGGCCTTGTACTTGTCCCAGCCGACTCCCGGATGGGTCTCACAGCCGGACTCCGCGCCGACGGTCGAGTCGCTGATCTCGAAGGAGTACGTCGTGGGGCCGTCGTTGTTGATCACGCTGCCGTCGATCTGGCTGTTGACGATCTTGACGTTGTTCGCGTGGATCACCAGGTGGCCCGGTACGTAGACGCCGTCCAGCACGGTGCCCGCCTTGGTGACGCGGTAGGCGTCGCCGTCGAGGTTCAGCGGGAGTTCCCGGAGCTGGGTGCCCTCCGGCACGCCGACGCAGCCGGGCGCGGGGTAGGCGCAGTCACCGCTGGGCGGGTCGGAGTCGGTGGGGGTCGCCGTCGGGGTCTTCGTCGGCTCCTTGGTCGGCTCGTTCGTGGGGGCCGGGGTCTCCGAAGGCTCCTCGGTGGGCTCCTTCGTCGGCTCCTTGGTGGGTTCTTGCGTCGGTTCGCCCGTGGGGGTCGACGTGGGTTCCCCGGTGGGCTCGCTCACCGTGGGCGACGGCTCGGGCGTCTCCGACTCGGTGGCGGTCGGGGTGGGAGTGGGGGTCGGCTTGGGCGTCGGCTTGGTGGTCGGACGCCGCCACTCGTACCAGCGGAAGATCACATCGACCCAGTAGTTGTAGGAGCGCGGGTTCGCCCTGCGCGGGTAGGCGCTCCTGCCGTACTGGTAGACGCCCGCCTTGCCCCACGCCGTGCGCAGCGGCCCGGACTTCACCGAGGTGAACCCCGGCGTGCCCACGAAGACGCCGCCTCGCGTGTGGTAGGAGACGGTGTAGACGCCGCCGGACTTGATCCGTACCGGCTGCGCGAAGTGCGCCTGCTGCCAGCCGGTCGCGCTCTCCTCGGTGAACGTGACGCGGGCGATCCGCCGCCCGTAGGAGTCCCACAGGCTGCCGGTGTGCCCGCCGCGGTCGCCCTTGGCCTTGAAGAACCGGACGCCGAGCACCCAGCCGTCCCGGGAGGCGGTGAAGCGGGTGCCGAGTTCGACCGCGCTGCGGTCGCGGTATCTGGAGGGGACGATCTCCTGGGAGTTCCACAGGCTCGTCTCCTGTGCCTCGCGGACGGGCGCCGCCGCGCCGGCCGGGGCGACCAGTACCTGCTGCGGGCCTCGGTTGGCCAGCCAGACGATGGGTACCGCCGCTCCCACCAGGAAGGCCGCCACGATGACGGCCAGAACGCCACGGCGTCTCCGCGGCCGGTCGGGTAACGCGCTCTCACCGTCCATGCCAGGACTCGGGATATGCCTACCGGTCATGTCTGCGACCTCCGCGACGATTAGCCACCCGGTATGTGTCGTGCGTACCTTGCGTTGTCGGGTTTACTGTGCGTTCCCTCGTACCGGGTGCCATCTTTACGAGTTGGATCTTCAACATGCAGCCCTTTCCCCGATTTTTCTTGTAGATCGGCATAAATCAGCACTCCGGAACGCGTGGCCGGAAGCGGCCAAACCAAGTGATTCGCCCGCGCGGTGCGCCCAGATCACCTATACCGGGCGCTCCGATCCGCCCACAAGACCGTTCCACGAGACCGTTCCACAGGTTCGGTCTGCGGCCGGGTCCCGGGGTGGGTCTGTGGCGGCTTGCCATAATCGCGGGATGGAAACGGCGGTGACCGACGGGTGGCTCTCGGTGCCGGTGGGGGCCGAGGCGGAGCGGTGGAACACGGTGGCCGCCCGTCGTACCGTGCTCGGGGTGGCCCGCAACATGGCCGCGGCGAGCCGGCTGCTCGACATCGTGCCGCTGTTCCGGTCCGACCCGCGGGTGCAGGTGGTGTTCACCGTGGCGGGCGGCTCGGCGTTCGGCGATCCGGTCGCCGACTACCTCCGTGACGTACAGGCCCGGACCATCCCGTGGGAGCAGGCCGTGGCCACCCGGTTCGACCTCGCCATCGCGCCCAGCGCGAACGGGCGGCTGGACCGGCTGCGCGCCCCGGTACTGCTGACCCCGCACGGGGCCGGGCACAACCGGCGTCTCACCGGCCCCGACGGCGGCGATCTGGGCACGTCGGGGCTGTCGGCGGCGCAGCTCGTCCGCGACGGGCGGGTGGTGCCGGCGGCCATCGCGCTGCCGCACGCCGACCAGTTGACCCGGCTGGCCCGCGACTGCCCGCAGGCGCTCCCGCGCGCGGTCATCACGGGCGACCCGTGCTTCGACCG
This sequence comes from Spongiactinospora rosea, assembly GCF_003315795.1. Lineage (GTDB taxonomy): Bacteria > Actinomycetota > Actinomycetes > Streptosporangiales > Streptosporangiaceae > Spongiactinospora > Spongiactinospora rosea. Next base: position 207,823 of record NZ_QMEY01000010.1, on the reverse strand, counting down.
GATCGCCGCGAACGCCGTACGGCGGGACCGCCACCGCCGTGCGCTCGGCGTCGGCGAGCGCAAACTGATCTTCGTCAGTTCGACCTGGGGGCGGCACGCCCTCCTGGCCCCCGGCGGCGGCCTGGTGACCCGGCTGCTGGCCGAACTGCCGCTGGACGAGTACGCGGTGGCGCTGGCCGCCCACCCCAACGTCTGGTACGGCCATGGGGGGCTCCAGTTGCGCCTGTGGCTGGCGGAGGCTCGTGAGGCGGGACTCATCCTCATCCCGCCGCACGCGGGCTGGCAGGGGGCTCTCATCGCCGCGGACGCGGTGGTGGGCGATCACGGCTCGGTGACCTTCTACGGCGCGGCGCTGGGCCGCCCGGCGCTGCTCGCCTCATCCGGTGCGGAGCTGGACGAACTGGACCCGTCCTCGCCCACCGCCGAACTGTGCCGCGTACTGCCCCGGCTGGATCCGCGCCGGGGGCTGCTGCCGCAGATCGAAGCCCTCATGTCCGGACATGTCCCCACCGCCTACGACGCCGTGACCATCCGCAGCGTCGGCCAGGGCGGCGGCGGGGAGCGCCTGCGGCGGCTCGCGTACGACCTGATGGACTTCCCGCCCCCGGGCCCCGCCGTCCCCGTCACCCCGCTGCCCGAGCCCGCCCCCGAACAGGTCGTACGGCCGGGCGCGCTGCTCGTGACGGCGGCCGTCGAGCCGGACGGCGTCATCGCGCTGCGCCGCTACCCGGCCGCCCCGCCCCGCGACCCGTCCGCCGGCGAGCCGCCCGACGCCCACCTGATCACCTGGGCGGACGAACTCGACCGGCGGATCCTGGAGACCGCCGCGATCATCATGCGCGACGGCGACGCCCCGGGCTGGGCCGACGAGGTCCTACGCCGCCACCCCGGCTGCTTCATGGCCGCCGCCCTCACCGGCCCCAACACCGCCACCCTGACCTTCCGCCGCGGCGACCGCCTGCACGCCACCGCCTCCCCGGGCCTGAACGCCGGCCATCTGCCGTCCGCCGTCTACGCCTGGCTGACCACGGACCACCCGGCCCGGCCCCTGCCCGCCGAAATCTCCGTGCGCCTGGGCGACCGCCGCGCCACGATGGGACTCCAGGGTTAGAGGTCGTGCTCGGCGCGCAGTTCGGTGGCGCGGTCGGTGTTGCCGGCGGCCAGCCAGGCTGCCACCGCCTGCCGTACGTGGGCCCGTGCGGTGCCGGGGTCGCCGGACTCCGCCGCCAGTGCGGCGAGCAGTTCCCAGGCCCGCGCCTCCTGCGCCGGGACCCGCCGGGCGCGCATGATCTCCGCCGCCCGCCCCGCCACCCGTACCGCGTCGGCGGACCGGCCCAGGCTCCGGTACGCCGTACCGAGCCTGATCCCGATCTTGCCCTGCAACAGCTCGTCGCCGACCTCCGTCATCACGGTCATCGCCCGCTCGAACGCCGCAGCCGCCTCGTCGTGCCGTCCGCCCCGGCTGTGCGCCAGCCCCAGGTGGTAGGTCTGCAACCCGACGCCGCGCGGGTTGCCGATGTCCTCGTTGACGCGCAGCGCCTCGCGAAACGCGGCCGTGGCCGCCTCGAGGTCGCCGCGTTCCAGGTCCACCCGTCCCAGCGACTCCAGTACCGCCGCCTCCATCCGCCGGTTCCCCGACTCCTCCGCCGCCGCGCGGGCGAGGACCAGCTCTTCGTGCGCGCCGCCGTACTCGCCCAGTTCGAGCAGCGCCCGCGCCACCTGGTTGCGCATCCGCGCCTGCGCCGCCAGGTCACCGCAGCGCAGCGCCGCCGCGACTCCGAGCCGGTTGGCCTCCAGCCAGTCGGCGTAGTGCTTGCGCTGGTAGTACAGCGCCCACATCGCCTCCGCCGCCTGCCAGACGAACGCGTCCCACCCGCGCGCGGCGGCCCCGCGCAGCAGCGCCAGGATGTTGGCGCGCTCGGCGTCCAGCCAGTCCAGCGCCTCACCCGGCGAGCCGAACGCCGCGCCCTCGGCGAGCCGCCGCCCATGGTCGGCCAGCCGCAGCCGCCTCCCCATCACGGCCAGGTCGGCCGCGGCCATCCGCCCGAGGTACCACTCCGCCGCCCGCTCCAGCGCCGCGTCCCGCTCCTCGGCGGACTCCTCGCGCTCGGCGCACCTCGCCGCGTGCAGCCGCACCAGGTCGTGGAACCGGTACCGATCCCCGTCGCCCAGCTCGTCCAGGAGGTTGGCGTCGAGCAGTACGTCCAGCAGGTCCGTCACGTCATCGTCGCCGCCGTCGATCGCGGTGGCCGCGCCCGGCGGGAAGTCCGGTCCGGGCAGCAGGCCCAGCCGCCGGTAGAGCCGCGCCGCGCCGGGCGGCAGCCCGTCGTACGCCGCCTCGAACACGGACTCCACCACCGGCTTCCCCTCCACCGCCAGCCGGTCCAGGCGGCGGGCCGCGTCCGTCAGCTCGCGGACCACCCGCTCGATCGTCCAGGCCGGGCGCTGGACCAACCTCGCCCCCGCCACCCGCAGCGCGATCGGCAGGCCGCCGCACAGCCGTACCAGCTCGGCCGCCGCCGCCGGGTCCGCGCGCAGCCGGTCCTCGCCCAGCATCCCGGCGAGCAGCCGGGCCCCCTCATCGGCGGACAGCGGCGCCATCCGGATCGGCACCGCGCCGGAGAGCAGCAGCTCGCCCAGGCGGCGATGGCTGGTCACCACGACCGCGCTGGCGCGCGAGGCGGGCAGCAGGGGCGTGACCTCGGCCGCGTGTTCGGCGTCGTCGATGAGCAGGAGCAGCCGCAGGCCCGCGGTCTTGGAACGGAACATCGAGGCCCGCTCCGGCAGTTCGGCGGGGATCCACTCCTCGTGTACGCCGAGCGCCCGCAGGAACCCGCCCAGTACGTCGCTCACCTCGGTCCCGCCCCGGTGGCGCAGGGCCCCGAGGTCGGCGTACAGCTGGCCGTCGCCGAACCGGTCGCTGACCTGGTGCGCCCAGCGGCGGGTGAACGCGCTCTTGCCGACCCCGCCGATGCCGCTGATCACCGCCACGGGCGGCGCGTCCGGCTCACCGGCCAGCAGCGCGTCGAGCGCGGCCAGCTCCTCCGTCCGGTTGACGAACCCGCGCGGGGGTGCGGGCACCTGCCGGGGCACCCGCACCGGCGGCGGCGGCGGCGGAGCGCCCGCCCCGATGGTCAGGTGCGCGATGTCCCTGGCCTGTACCACGCCACCGGACACCTGCCCCCCGGAAAGTTCGTTGCGCAGCACGTCGCCGGTGGGGCCTTCGCCGCCGCCCTGGCCCGCCTCATGGGTCGCCACGTTCGGCAAGTTTTCCTTCCCCGGCCGGCGCGGGCAAGGCGACAATTGGAGCGAGCCCATTTTCCGACGTGTTGGGAGACGCGATGGACCCGAGCATCATCCCCGCGCTGGCCGCCGTCATCTCCGCCGCCGTCGGCGGTGCCGCTGGTGAGGCGGGCAAAAGCGCATGGACCTCCCTGACCTCCCTCGTACGGCGGCGATTCGGCAGGGAAACGGCGGCCGAGCTGGAACCCGGGGCGAATTCCACGGAAATGGCGGAGGATTTGGTGAACCGCGCCGGGGCCGATCCCGAATTCGCGCGGGCGCTGGCGGAGTGGATGTCGGAGACGTCCAAGGTCGTCCAGCAGAAACACGACGTGGTCAACGTGATCGGCGGGGAGGCGCGGATCACCGGGCCGGTCGTACAGGCGGGAGACGTGTTCGGCTCGATCAACCTGGGCGGCCGGGACTGACCCTGCGCGCTGCGCTACCAGCAGAGCACGCCGCCGGTGGCGGCTGACCTGACCGCGAGGTGGTAGTCGCCGCCTCCGGTCTTGTTCGTGCGCACGCCGATGAACGCCTTCTGGCCGTTGACCACCTTCGTGAGGCACAACAGGTCGACGTCGTCGTCCTCGGGCCGGACGCCGGGGACGACCTTCCAGCCATCTCTGACCGCCGCCGAACGGTACAGGGCGGGCACCGCCTCGTGGGTGTCGCGCAGGGTGTAGGACTGGTCGGCGTACGCGAGGTCGTCGTCCGGCTCGCATCCGGCGTACCGCTTGGACGGTCGCGCCCCGGGCGGGCGTACGTCGAGAACGCCGAGGCGGCCGAGGGCCTCGCCCATCCGCTCCCGCTCCTGCGGACACCCTGGCGACACGTACTTCGCCGCGACCGCCTGGACCAGGCCGTTCCCGCTCATCATCCCCACCGCCAGGGCGCCTCCGCCGAGGAGCAGGCCCGCCCCGCAGGCCAGCGCCGCCATCTTCCCGATCGCAGGGTTCATGATCAGGAATCTACCTCGGCGGGCGCGTCCGTCGCCCGGACGATTCCGGCCACCAGGCGGCGTAGGGCCCAGGAGAAGTCGCCCGGCGAACCCGGTGTGGCGGGGTGTGCGGTCTGGTCCAGGAGGTGTCCGAGGAGCAGGTGCCACAGGGCGCGGTAGGCACGTACCGCGTCGTCGTCGTCGAGCCCGGCCGCCCGCAGCAGCGCCAGGTTGTGCCCGGCCACACTGTGCGCACCGTCCGCGACCCGGCTCCCCTCGGCGATGACCCGCGCACCCCAGGGGTGCGCGGCCAGATAGGCGTACATCGCCTCCCACTGCCCCACCACCGCGTCCCCCGCCCAGCCGTTCCTCCCGGCCTCGGCGGACTCGCCAGGCTCACCGGGCTCGCCGGGCTCATCGGGCCGGCCCGGCATCGGAAAGCTGGTCGCCAGGTCCTCGGCGAGCAGGCCGAGAAGTTCGGCCCGGTCGGCGATGTGCCGGTAGAGCGACGCCTGGCCGGTGCCGAGTTCGCCGGCCACCCGGCGCAGGGTCAGCTCGGCGAGCCCATCGGAGTCGGCCACCCTGCGCGCGGCGGCGACGATGAGCTGCCGGTTCAGCGGCCGGCGGTGGTATGTCACATCTTGTGTCACCGCACCCCCTGTTGCGAACGTCGTTCGCGTTAGGTTAACTTAACTGCACTGTTGCGCGAACGTCGTTCGCACAGCCCCCCGAGCCCCTGAGACTTTCACCGCAGCGCCGTCGCGTCCAGAATCCGGCACCACCCGTACGGCCATCCCTGCCGGAGATCCGAGGTATGCGATGACCCACTCCGACGCGTTCATCATCGGGAACGGAACAAGGGCTCGCTTCGGCGGCGGCGACGGCTTCGACCATCGCGTGGCGTGCGCGGGCGAGTCCGCGTGACCACCGCCGCCGCGCCCGCGTCCGCTCCGCCCCTCCCCAGCAGCAGACCGGGGGGCGTACTGACCGCGCTCGTACTGGTCGTACTCTCCTACGGCCTGCCGCAGACCATGGTCGTCCCGGCGATGAGCGTGCTGCAACACGACCTCGGCACCACCCAGGCGGCGGCGTCCTGGGCGGTACTGTCGGCGACGCTGCTGGCCAGCGCCGTCTGCACCCCGCTCGCCGGGCGGCTCGCCGACCGCTACTGCACGCGGCGGGTGCTGCTCGCCTGCCTCGGCCTCTACCTGGCCGGCAACCTCGCCGCCGTCGTCGCGCCCAACGTCGGCGTACTGATCGCCTGCCGGGCCGTCCAGGGCGTCAGCCTGGCCCTGCTCCCGCTCTCGTTCGCGATCGTACGCCGCACCCTCCCGCCCGCCCGGGTGCCGTTCGGCCTCGCGCTGACCGCCGGACTGGTCGGCGGTACGGCGGGCGCGGGCCTGCTCGTCGGCGGCGTCATCGTGGACCAGGGGTCCTGGCGCTGGCTGTTCGTGATCGGCGCGCTGCTCGTACTCGCCGCACTGATCGCCACCGTCGCGTTCGTGCCACCGCTGCCGGGCAGCCCGTCGGGACGGCTCGACCTGCCGGGCACGGTGACCCTCGCGGGCGGCCTCGTCGCACTGCTGCTCGGCATCACCGAGGGGCCCGCCTGGGGGTGGCTCTCGCCCGCGGTGCTCGGGTTGTTCGCGGGTGGTCTGGTACTGCTGGCGGTGTTCGTCCTGATCGAACGGCGGGCCCCGCACCCGGTGATCGACATCGGCCTGCTGGTCCACCGGCCGCTGCTCATCGCGCACCTGGGCGCGTTCGCACTGGGCGCGAACCAGTTCGTGTTCTACGCGCTACTCCCCAAGATCGCGCAACTGCCCGGCGACATCGGCTTCGGCACCACGGTCACCGGCGCCGCGCTGATGCTGCTCCCGGGCACCTTCCTCATCGTCCCGGCGAGCTGGGCCGTACCGCGCATCGAACGCCGCGCCGGTCATCGGGCGCCTCTTTGGATCGGTCTAATCCTGGCCGCCTGCGGCGGCGTGCTGCTCGCCACCTTCCACGACAGCCTGTGGCAGGTGATGGCCTGCTACCTGGTCTGCGGAGCGGGGTACGGCTTCGCGATGGCGGCCCTCCCGACGCTGGTCAACGCGGGGAGCACCCCCGAGCAGAGCGGCAGCGCCAACGGCGTCAACACCGTCGCCAGAACCGTCGGCGGCGCGACCGGCAGCCAGATCGGCGCTGCCATCCTGGCCGGCACCGTCCTCTCCGGCACCACCAGCCCCTCCTCGACCGGCTTCACCGCCGCCTTCCTCGCCGCAGCGGCCTTCACGGGCCTCGGCGCCCTGGTCCTCCCCCTCCTGGCCAGACCAAAGCCCTGACGGTCGCGCCGATCTCACCGCCCGGGAACGGCGACTACCGGGCCGGGGCCAGGGCACGGGGCCGGGCACCTACCGCCGGTTCGAACGGCGATAGGCGCCCACCCCCATCAGCCGCTCCGCCGACGGCCTTCGGCCGATGAGTTCAGCGCATGGGCGAGCATTTCACGAACGCATCAGTGGCTGGCGTAGCCGGTGCATTCGGTCGGGCTCGTGGTGCCACCGTTGTGCTTGCACGCCTTCCACGGAGCGCCATAGTCGCCGACGGTCCCCGAGTCGTACCAGCCGCTTGTATTGCTACTCGTGAAAGCCGTCGGCGAACCGGTGGCGCTGACCATCCAGACCGCCCCGCCCCTGGCGAGGTACGCCTGACCGTGATAGCCCCTTCCCGTTCCCTGCGTTCCGTCGCACCACCACAGACGGACGGTCGCGCCGCTACCGCCGATCCTTAACATCGTGCAGGGACCTGCCACGATCTTGGAACCACTTTGCTGGGCTTGCTGGGCCGTGGCCGCCTGAGCCGACGCCGGCCCGAACAAAGACACCGCCAGCGCGCCGACCGCGAGCGCACTGGCCGCGGCCACCCGATTTCCGGTCTTGGTCCTGGTGGTATTCCTCACCGAAATCTCCCCCGTTTCCCCGTGAACTGTCGCGTCCGCGACAATGCCCACTCTATGGCCCGGGATCGCCCGGTCACCGGAATCATAGGATAATCGTCTAAATTCAAATATCCGTTAATTAATCGCTTTGGGTGACGGGTTCAGCGGCGGGCCTTGAGGAAAGAGTGCGAGCGGAGCGAAGGCAAAGGCGGCCCCGGCGAAGAGGCGTTCAGTGAACCTTTTTCAACCTCAGGTTCGCTGGTCAGAGGCGGTAGGCGAGATGCCGTATCCGCATGACCAGGCGTCCTGCCAGGGTGCCAGGCCCGGTCCGAGCCCGACGGAGGCACCCCTGACCTGGTCCAAGCGACCGGTTGAAAAAGGTTCAGTGGGGGTTGGCCGCAGTGAGGCGGTTGCTGTAGCGGAGGAGGATGGAACTCTGGGTGTTCTCCGGGAACAGGCGGCCGATCAGCGGGGGGATGCGCCAGTTGGCCGGATTGTGCTTGGCCATTCGCGAGACGAATGACATGCGCGGGTACCGCGCCCTCTCGTACGCCCGCAGCCGCAGCGCCGGATCTCCCCCCTTCCCCGTCAGTTCGCGCCCCAGCACCCAGGCATCCTCCAACGTCTGATTGGCCCCCTGCGCCATGGTCGGCGGCATGATGTGCGCCGCGTCCCCGACGAGTGTGATGCGTCCCTTCCCCCACACCGGACGGACCTTTGTCCAGTGGTGCCCGAAGAATTCGAGTTCGTCTTCCGTGGCCGCGGCCAGTACCTCCGGGACCGGGGAGGCCCAGTGTCCGAAGCGGCGGCGGAGTTCGGCCAGTGGCCTTTCCGGGCGCGGGTCGGTGGGCGACCAGCGTACGTCGAACCACCACTGCAGCATGCCGCCCCCGGCGGGCATCAGCCCGCACGCGCCCTCCCTACCCGTGATCATGAGACTGCGGTGCGAGTGGGTGATGTCGATGTCGATCGGGCTGAGCCCCTGCCACGTCCCGTACGTCGCCGCCCGGACCGCCCCTTCGCCCCACAAATGCCGGCGTACGACCGAATGGTGCCCGTCCGCCCCGATCAGCAGATCCCCGCCGACCGTCGATCCGTCCTCGAAGGCCGCCGTGACCCGGTCCCCGTCCTGGCGTACGCTCCGGCAGTTCATGCCGTAACGCACGAGGTCACCAGGCAGGCCCTCGACCAGGCGTTCGAGGAGCAGGCGGCGCGGGGTCGCTCTGGTCTCGAACCCGTACCTGTCGGCCGCGTCCGCGATGTTCATGCTCGCGCGCAGCCGTCCGCCGGAGGTCATCGCGTCCAGCCGGTCGATGCGCCCGCCGATGCCGTCCAGGCTGACGCCGAGGTCGCTCAGTACGGCGGTGCCGTTGCTGAAGATCGTCACCGCCGCCCCGCCGGTGCGCGGCGCGAGGGCCCGCTCGTACACCCGTACCTGGTGTCCGGCCGCCAGCAGAGTCCGCGCGACGGCCAGGCCGCCCACTCCGGCGCCCATGACGAGAACATCCATATCTTCTCCAACTCGGAGTATCTCCACTTCGAAGATACTCCGGGGTGGAGTAGGTTCGGAAAGTGGCCCGTAAGTACCCAGGCGAAGACGTCTTCCGCGAGTTCCAGATCGCGTTGTTGCTGCACAACGAGGCGGTCGCCGACCGGCTCGGCCTGCAGCCGGCCGACGTCGCGGCGGCCGTCCTGCTCGACATGCGCGGCCCCCTCTCCGTCGGCGCGCTCGCCCAGGAGCTCGGCCTGCCCTCCGCCTCCACCACCCGCCTGATCGACAGACTGGAGAAGGCGGGCTACGTTCGCCGCGTACGCGGCGAACGCGACCGCCGCACGATCACCGTCGAACTGGTCAAAGGCGGCCTGAACGCCTACGACGCCGCCTGCGAGATTTCCCGCCGGCACCTGGAGTCACTCGGCCTCCACTACACCCCCGACCAGATCACCCTCATGATCGACCTGTTCCACCACGTCACCACCGGTTTCCGCACCGCCACCAAGGAACTCCGCGAAACCCCACCCCTACCGTGACAGCTCCCCCCGCAACCGGGTGGCGAACTGGTCGGGGTGGTCGGCGAAGCCGGTGTGGTCGCCGGGGAAGTGGGTGGGCTTGAGGGCGAGGGCGTCGGCGAGGGCGTGGGAGGTGCGGTCGCAGAGTTGGCCGGTGGATTCTTCGCCGATGCCGATGATCAGGCGGTTCCCCAGGGAACGCAGGGCGTTCAGGTCGGGCTGCCAGCGGTCGGTGTGGGTCATTTCGTGGGCGAACCAGCGGTGTTCGTCTTCGACCTGCTGTGGGTCGCGTTCGCCGCCGAACATCATCTCCAGGGCCCCTTCGGGGAGCTCGATGCCCGCCACCCGCATGAACTTCGTCCATGCGCCGATGACGTCGCCCGCCAGGTAGGTGGCGATGTAGTCGTCGGTCTCCGCGTGGATGCGGGCGGCGTCCGGTAGCAGGTTGACCAGGGGCGGTTCGTGGGCGATGACGGTGTGGACCTGGTCGGGGCGGGTCTGGGCGAGGGCGAGGGCGGTGACGGCGCCGCCGCTGGAGCCGAGGACGGTGGCCGGTCCGGCGTCCAGGTGGGTGAGCAGCCGGGACAGGTCGGCGGCGCGCAGGGCGGGGGTGGAGTCCTGTGCGGGGTCGTCGAGGCGGCTGCGGTTGATGCCGCGCGGGTCGGTGGTGAGTACGGTGTGGTCGGTGGCGAGCAGGTCGGCCAGCGGGGCGAAGGGGCCGGCGTCCATCGGGGCGCCGACGAGGGCGATGAGCGGGCCCTGGCCTCGTACTTCGTAGTACAGGTGCGCGCCCGGGACGTCCAGCGTGGCGGTGGTGATCATGGTGCCCTCCCTGGTTCCGGAGCCTCCGGGGCTCCGGCGATGCGTACGTGAGATCCGAGACGGCGGACGGCGGCGAAGGGCCGACGTGCCGTTCTCATTGAGTGGGACTCGCGGGAGGAGACGGACTCATCGGTCGCGCCGCAGGGAATTTCGGTCGCCGCGCGGCTACGCGGGGGGCTCGATCAGGCGGGCGTAGACGATGATGTTGTCGGTGTAGTGGCCGCTGCGCCGGTCGAAGCCGCCGCCGCAGGTCACGAGGCGCAGGCCGGCGTGGTTCAGCCGCCCGTACACCCGCTGGGCCGGGAACCGGCGCTTGGCGACCCGTTCCACCGACCGCACCGCGAAGGCGGCGACCGAGCCGTCCGCGCGGGTCACCGAGATCTTGTCGCCGGGACGCAGCCGGCCGAGTTCGTAGAAGACGCCCTTGCGGCCTCCGCCGTCCACGTGGCCGAGGATCACGGCGGCGCCGCGTTCGCCGGGCGTGTAGCCGCGGGCGTACCAGCCGGCCTGCTCGGGCCGGTCCACCGGCGGGACCTGGACGGTGCCGTCGGCGTTGAGGCCGAGCCGGGAGAGCGGCACGTGCACGCCGATCCGCGGTACGTCCAGGCGGCGCGGTTCGGAGCGCGGAAGCACCAGCCGGGCCGCCGCGGAGGAGGGCTGCGCGCGGGCGCTGTCCGGGGACGGCAGCGGTGGGGTCGGATCGGACAGCAGCGCGCCGCCGCCCAGCAGCGCCGCGCCGGTCACGGTGAGGGCGGCGGCCACCAGGCCGAGGGCCCGGACGCCGCCGCCCTTCGCACCCGGCATGTCAGGCCGCGGTGTGCTTACGGCGGCGCAGTACCAGCAGGCCCGTCCCGGCTCCCGCGACGAGAAGGACCCCACCGGCCGGGGCGAGCAGGTTCGCGCCCGGACCGCCACCGGTCTCCGGAGCCCCTTCGGGCAGCGGGCGGGGTTCCGTCTCGCGGGGCTTGTCGTCGCTGGGTGCCTGCTCGCTGGGCGGGGCGGGGCTGGGCGTCGCCGCCGACGCCAGAGCCGGACCGCCGACGGTCAGCAGGGCCGTGGCGAGCCCGGCCACGGCCAGGACGTTCCGTGCCTTACCGGCGAATCGCATATGTCCTCCTGAGATTTCTGGGAGTCGGTGAGCGTGCCTGATCCTGACAGCACGATGTGAGCCAGCCATGAGCGAAATGTCATGAGCCTGTAATGAATGCCGGGCTTCACAAGTAACGTCCTGATCAAGCTGGATACTGGGACGGTGGCCAGAGTGATGCTGATCGAGGATGATCCGTCCGTAAGGGAAGGTTTGCGGCTTTCGCTCAGCCGCCACGGCCACCAGGTGGACGCCGTCGGTACCGGTGAGGAAGGGCTGCACCGCCTCCAGGCCGCGCCCACCGACATCGTGGTGCTCGACCTGATGCTCCCCGGCCTGGACGGCTTCGAGGTCTGCCGCCGCATCCGCGCGGGCGGCCCCACCCCCATCGTCATGCTCACGGCCCGCGGCGACGACCTCGACGTGGTCAGCGGCCTGGAGGCGGGCGCGGACGACTATGTCGTCAAGCCGGTACGCCCGCGCGTGCTGGAGGCGCGCATCCGCGCGGTACTGCGCCGCGGCGGCCCGGCCGCCCCGCCCGGCGGGGGCCGGGAGGTCCACGGTGACCTGGCGATCGACCGCGCCTCGCTCACCGTCGCCAAGGCCGGGGCCCAGCTCACCCTGCCGCCGCTGGAACTGCGGCTGCTGCTGGAGCTGTCGGCCGCGCCCGGCCAGGTGTTCAGCCGCCAGCAGCTCCTGGAGTCGGTCTGGGACCTGGACTTCCTCGGTGACTCCCGGCTGGTGGACGCCTGCGTGCAACGGCTGCGCACGAAGATCGAGGACGTGCCGGCCAAGCCCCGGTACATCCAGACGGCCCGCGGATTCGGCTACCGCTTCGGGCCCCTATGAGGCTGGCAAGGGTGCGCGGGCTGCGGGCCCGGCTGGTCGTGGTGTTCGTCCTGCTCGCCGGGCTGGCCGCGCTCACCGCCGCCGGTCTGGTCTACCGCCAGGCGCGCGACCTGATGCTGGCGCGTACCGAGTCATCGCTGGTCAACGAGTTCCGGCTGCGCGTGGCGACCCTCACGGAGAACATGCGGCACCCGCCCGACCGCGCCGCCCTGCAACGCCTCGCCAACGGCGTGGCCCCTGCGTTCCTGTCCGCCACCGGCGCCGCCGTCTACCGCGACTCGGGGCTGATCGCCTCCGGCGACCGTACCGGCCCGATCACGTCCGCGCTGCGCCAGGGCATCGCGACCCGGCAGCGCCTGCAGTACCAGCGCGTCATCTCCGGCGGCACCCCCTACCTCGTCGTGGGCACCCCCGTCCTGCTGGGCAGCCGCCGCACCCCTTCCGACGTGCAGGTCTACCTGGTGACCCCGCTCGACACCGAGGCGGCCGACCAGGACGCGCTGCTCGCCGCCGCCTTGAACGGCGTGCTGCCGGTGCTGGCGCTGGCCGTACTGCTCGCGCTGCTGGCGGCGGGAGGCGTACTGCGCCCGGTACGCGACCTGGACCGCGCCGCGCGCAGGCTCGGCGCGGGCGAACTGGACACCCGGCTGAAGGTCAGCGGCGGCGACGAGCTGGCCCGGCTGGTGACGACCTTCAACGCCACCGCCGCCGCACTGGAGGCCAACGTGTCCGAACTCCGCGAGATGGAGGTCAGGGCGCGCCGGTTCGTCGCCGACGTGTCCCACGAACTGCGCACGCCGCTCGCGTCCATCCTGGCCATGGCGGAGATGTTCGAGGAGGAGGCCGGGCGCCTCGAAGGCGACCTGGCCGGCGCCGCCAGGCTGCTGAACCTGGAGGTGGGCAGGCTGGTCCGGCTGGTGGAGGACCTGATGGAGATCTCCCGGTTCGACGCGGGGGCGGCGCGGCTCGTGCTGAACGACGTCGATGTGGCCGACGCGATCCGCGCCTGCCTGCGCACCCGCGGCTGGTACGGCCGCGCCGAGCTGGACCTGCCCGCGGGCGTGCGGATCCGGATGGACCCCCGCAGGTTCGACGTGATCGTGGCGAACCTGGTCGGCAACGCGCTGCGGCACGGCGCTCCCCCGGTGACCGTACGACTGGGCGGCGACGACCAGCGGGCCGTCATCGAGGTCCGCGACGCGGGCGTGGGCGTGGACCCGGGCCTGCTCCCGCACGTCTTCGACCGGTTCTCCAAGGCCGACGCGGCCCGGGTGCGTTCGGACGGCAGCGGGCTCGGCCTGGCCATCGCCCTGGAGAACGCCCGCCTGCACGGCGGTTCGATCGACGTCGCCAACCCGCCCGGCGGCGGCGCGCTGTTCACCCTCACCCTGCCCGTCGCGGGACCGCGATGAAGGCGGGCCGCCTGGTGGCGGTGTTCATGCTCCTCGTGGCGACCGGGTGCGGGATCAGCCCGACCGGCGTACTGGACGGCGGCGAACCCGCCGTCGGCTTCCAGCCCACCACCCGGCTGTACTTCGTGTCGGGGGCCCGGCTGGTGGCGGTGAGCCGTCCCCTGCCGTTGCCGTCCCTCCAGGAGACGCTGGATCTGCTGATGGCCGGTCCCACCGCCGCCGAACGGCGGCGCGGGCTGCGTACCGGGCTCGACCCCGAAGACGACGTGGTCCAGAAGGTCACCTCGGACGCGGCGCAGGTCCACATCTCCCTCCGGGAGCTGCCCCCCGCTCCCCTTCCGGCGCCCTCGGAGGGCCCGCCGCCCGGCGACCGCACCCAGCCGCTGTGGCTGGGGCAGCTCACCTGCACCGCGGCGGGGGCGCTGGCCGCGCGCTCGAACATCGCCGCCGACGCGGTCACGGTCACCGTCCGGCGCGGCAAGCGCGAGCGGTCCGGGTCGTTCCGGTGTTCGGAGTTCGCGCGAGCGCCGGAGTAACGCCTGGTCCAGGCGCGAAAAAGCGTGGGATATCGTCGGCCGGTGTGACAGATTTCGACATCACCGTCGCCACCCCGGCAGATCGGGGCCGGGCCGTGGACTCGCTGGTCGCCGCGTTCGCCGAGGATCCCGTCCTGCGCTACCTGTTCCCTGACCGGACCACCTACCTCCGGTACGCCGCCACCTTCTTCGGCGACCTCTTCGACAAACGGGTGCACAGGCAGACGATCTGGACGATCGGCCACGGCGAATCTGTCGCAATGTGGGACGAACCCGCCGTCGAGACCGGCTCCCCCGGCGCGGGCCCCGCCTCCGACTACCCCGCCGACGTGCTCGCCCGCGTCAACGCCTACGACGACGCGGTACGCGCCGTGCTGCCGGACACGCCGTTCTGGTACCTGGGCGTCCTCGGCACCCACCCGGACCGCGCCGGCCGCCGCTGGGGCCACGCGGTGATGCAAGCCGGGCTGCGCCGGGCCGCCGCGGACGGCCTGCCCGCGATACTGGAGACCGCCACCCCGGGCAACGTCGAGATGTACCGCCGGGCCGGATGGGAGATCGTGCGCGAGGTGACCGAGCCGGTGCCGTTCTGGATCATGCGACAGCCGGTGCCGTGACCGGCCGCTCGGCCACCGTGAGCAGGGCGGCCGAGTCCTCGATCGCGTCGAGGGCGTGCCGCAGGGGCGGGATGGCGACGAGATCGCCCGGCCCCCCTTCCCAGGACTCCGCGCCCGCGCGGAGCCGTACCCGCCCGGCCAGGACCTGCAAGGTCGCCTCGCCCGGACTGTCGTGCTCGCCCAGGCCGCGCCCAGCGGCCAGCGCGAACAGCGTCTGGCGCAGCCCCTGACCGGTGTGGACCGTCCGCGCGGCGCGTCCCGCGCCGGACCCCCGGGCCGTGGCCAGCAGCTCGGCCGCCAGGTCCGTCAAAGACCGCGACTCCATCAGGCTTCTCCTCCGGTCAGGTGCGCCACGCACACGTCGGCCGTCACGAACGGGTCCAGCCGATCGACGGTCTCCGCCGCGCCCCAGGCGTCCATCGCGCCCTGCATCAGCCCGAGGTGGACGGGGCAGACGATCTGCGGACGGTCGGCGGCGAGTTCGAGGAAGGGGCAGCTCCGCAGCTCGATGCGCGGCGGGCGGCCGGCCTGCTCGGGCGCGAAACCGAGGTCGTCGAGCAGCGCGACCAGCCGTTGTACGTGCGTACGCCCGGCGGGGTCGGGCGCTCCGCCGTACCTGCGCCCCCAGGCCCGCCCCGCCTCGACCGCGCGGGCCTGCGGCTCGGGCTCGGCGCCGAGCGTGTCGGCCAGTACCTCGGCGAGCACCCGGTAGTGCCGCGGCCCCGCCGGGTCCATGCCGCGGACCGCCCGGAACAACTGCGGCGGCCGTCCGGCGGTGCGGTGGGCCGGGAGGGCCCGCTCGACCTGGCCGCTTTCCAGCAGTCTGTCCAGATGGAACCGGACCGTGTTGGTATGCACCCCGAGCCGATCGGCGATCTCCGTGATCGGCAACGGCGCCGGTGCCGCCTTGAGCATGCGCAACACCTCACCGCGCCGCCCTTGGTCCGCTCCGCTGCTCGACCGAGGCACCCGATCAACCTCCCTGCGGTGGCAGCCCCGCCACCAGTGGCGTGTCCACCCCCACCGGACCGAGCTTGCCCGCGCCCCCGGGCGACCCGAGCGGCGCCTCCCGCCCCGGCAGGGTGAGGGTGAAGAAGGCGGCGTTGTCGGGCGCGTACGGCCGCAGCGCCGTGGGCAGGTCGTCTTCGTAGTAGATCGCCTCGACCGGGCACACCGGCTCGCACGCGCCACAATCGACGCACTCGTCGGGCTGAATGTACAGGGTCCGGGCGCCCTCGTAGATGCAGTCGACCGGACATTCCGCCACACACGCGCGGTCCAGCTCGTCGACACACGGCTCGGCGATCACGTACGTCATGCCCTAGAGTTTACACAAACTACCGTTGTAAAAACTCTCGACCAGGAGATACCTCCATGGCCCCGCATCAGGTAGCCGAACTCGACGTACGGCCGCTGCGCAAGCCGGACAAGCACCCCACGATCTTCGCGACCTACCGCGCCCTGCCCGTCGGCGGTTCGTTCGTGCTGGTCAACGACCACGACCCGAAGCACCTGCGGGACGAGTTCGAGGCCGACCACCCCGGCGGCTTCCAGTGGGACTACCTCAGCCGCGAGCCGCGCGACTGGCGGATCCAGATCACCAAGCTCGCCACCACGCCGCTGCCCCGGATCCTCACCGACACCCGGCTGCCGGCGGGCGACCCGGACGCGACCGGCGCGGTCTGGAAACTCCAGGTCCACGAACGCGACCTGGACTCCAACATCATCGCGCTGCCCCCGGGCGGCGCCATCGAGGCCCACTTCGGCCCGGCCCTCGACGTGCTCATCCACGTCCTGGCGGGCTCTGGGACCCTGACCACCGAACTCGGCGTCCTCGACCTCGAACCCGGCGCCCTGCTCTGGCTCCCGCGCCGCTCCCACCGCCAGTTCACCGCCGGTCCCGACGGCCTTCGCTACCTCACCGTCCACCAGCGCCGCCAGGCCCTTCCGATCGAATCCCGCCCTGCCTGATCCCTATGACTCCCTGTAACGCCCGCCTGCCGGAAGGAGATGACCAGGCAGGCAATGGGGGGCGTAATGGGAAGATCACGTACTGTGATGTTCGCGGGGATGACGGTCTTAGGGATGCTCACAGTGGCGGGCGGCTGCGGTACCACCGAACCGCCGGCCACCGTGACGGTCACCGAATCGGTCAGCGCACCCGTCAGCGCATCGGTCAGCGCGACCGAGCCCGAGAGCACGGACGAAAACGCCGAGGAAAGCGGCACCTCGCCCAAGCGCGAACGGCCACGGACGCAGAGCTCCTGCCTGACGGGCGGCGGAGACGCGGTCACGGCCCCATGCCCATCGGTACGGTCGTCCCCCAGCCCGGCCCCCGTGATCACCGCCCCCATCCCCAGCGAGGAGCCGACCGAGGAGCAGCCCAACCCCGAGATCACGTCCGAACCGCCCCCTGACGACGGTGAGCCCGAGCCGGAAGCGACCACGCCGCAATGACCAGCGGCCCGCCCGCCGCCGAGAACCCGCGCCCGCTCGACGTCGCGGGGATGATCACCCTGCTGCTCGCCACGGGCGCGGCCGTTCTCATCTACATGGGCTGGGCCTACCTGGACGGCTACCTGCGCCCCTTCCTGCTGCGGCCGACGAGCCTGAACTTCCGTCCCGACGAGTACGCGCTGTTCGGGCTCAACCTCTTCACCCCCGAATTCGTGCCCTGGATGGCGGCGGCCCCGCTGATCCTCGCCGCGTTCACACACCGCGCGAAGCTGTCCCCTCTCCTGCCCGCCCGGCTGCACACGCTCGCCGCCGCCCTCCGCGCGCACCCCGCCGTACGCCCCCTGGGCAACGTCACCGGCGTCGGCGCGGTCATCACCCTCATCGCCCTGCTCCTGGCCCTGGGCGCGCTGCGCGGCCGGGCCGTCGGCACCAACCTCCTGCTGATCCTGATCATCCTCGGTTCACTGCTGCTGACCTGGCCGTCCCGGCGCACCCCGCTGGGCCGGATCGGCTACGCCGTGGCGATCACCATCTCCATCTTCTGCCTGCTGTGGATGACCTCGCTGTACGCCCAGGAACGCGGCGCGCGCTCGGCCCGCATCCTCATGGACCAGCTCCCCTACAAGCCCCAGGTGGCCCTCTACACCGCCGACACGCTCGCCCTCAACGCCCCCATGGTGCAGCGCGAGACGCTGGGCAAGGGCACCTACAAATACCGATATCTGGGCTTACATCTGCTGCTCATCCGAGGTGAGACCTACTATCTGATCCCCGAGATCACCGCGGCCCAGTGGGAGCAGGGCCACGGCCGGGCGTTCGTCTTCAAGGAAGAGGACGACATACGCGTGGAGATCCTGCCCGGCACCCGCCCGGGTTGAGAGGAACAATCGGTTCATGGACCGCGAGAAGATCCGGCGACTCCGAGCCCAGCGCGCGATGGACCGGGCACAACGGTGGCAACGGCAGTACCGGCGGACCACCGTCACCGCCAAGGCCGTCCTCATCGGCATCGCGCTGGTGGCCATGGCCGTCATCACCGCCGTGTCCGGCCTGTTGCGCTGAGCGCGCCCGTCAGTACGCGGCGTCCAGCCTCGCTCGCTGCTCCCCCGTCAACTCCAGGTCCACGGCGGCCAGGCTCTCCTCCAGTTGCGCCACCGACGAGGCCCCCACCAGCGGGATCATCGGAATGTCGCCGCCGATCAGCCAGGCGAGCACCACCTGGTTGACGGTCGCCCCCGTCTCCTTCGCCACCTCCCGCAGCGCCGTGAGCCGCTTGGGCGTACCCGGGTGGTCGAGCGCGTCACCGAGCGGCTTGTCCTCACGTACGTACGCACCGCCCAGCAGGGGCGAGTACGCGACCAGCGCCAGCGCGGGCTCGGCCCGCAGGTAGCTGAGCAGGTTGCCGTCCACCACGCCGATGTCCCCATCCGGCGAGCGGAACGTCGGCCGATCGGTCCGCCGCCGCAGGTAGCTGTGGTGGTACTGAAGCACTTCATACCCGGCCAGCCCGGCCGCCGCCGCCAGGTTCCGCGCCCGCTCCAGCCGCCAAACCCAATGGTTGCTCGCCCCGAGCAACCCCACGGCCCCTTCGCGTACCAGCCCCCCGAACGCCTCCACCGTCTCCTCCAGCGGCACCCCGGAATCCTCCAGGTAGATGTGCGCATAGAGAAGGTCCAGCTTGTCCACCCCAAGCCGCTCCCGGCTCCGCTCCGAGGACTCCTTGATCACCTTGGCGGACAGCCCCTCAAGGTCATTGGAGGGCGCGTTCGCCGGCACATTCGGCCGCCCCCCGAGCTTCGTGGCGATCACCACCTCATCGCTCACCCCACGACTCCGCCGCCACCGCCCGATCAGGGCTTCGCTCTCACCCCCCTGAGTGCCATTGACCCAGTAGGCGTAGTTGTTGGCGGTGTCGATGAACGTCCCGCCGGCCGCAACGAACCGATCAAGAACGGCGAACGACGTGGCCTCATCCGTCACGGTCCCGAACGACATCGCCCCCAGGCTCAGCACGCTCACTTCACGCCGCGTACTCGGATCACTGCCGATCGTACGGTACTTCACATGAACCAACCCCTTGCCCGAACACGCACTACCGCCAGGAGCCTACGAGCTGGACCCGACTCCAGCTCAACCCCTAACGGTCGCGTGGCCGTAGCAGCCGGGCCAGGTGACGTGGGCGAGTGAGTACGGCCGGGCCGGTGAGCATGTTGCTCACCTCGGCCAGGTCCCGGAACATGGCGGTGTCGGCGACAGCCAGCCTCTGGCAGGCGCCGAGGTAGGCGTCGGCGGCGCGGACCAGCGGCGAGGAGTCCGTCCAGGCGCGGTCGGCCAGGGCCGACATCCACCACGGCCGGGCGCTGATCCGCATGGCGCGGCGCTGGAACGCGGCGGCCGATCCGGGTGAGGCGAGAGGCCTTTCCCTCAGCATCGTGCCCAGGGCCCTGGCCTGCAGCGCGGCCACGGTCATGCCCTGGGCGTACAGGGGGTTGAGGGTGCAGGTGGCGTCGCCGAGCACGATGAGGCCGTCCGGCCAGGACGGGAGGCGATGGTAGAGGCGGCGATGACCGGCCGAACGCCTGTACCGGTGGATGGGAGTGGCCGGTTCGAGCCCGGCGACCACGTCGGCGAGGCCGGCGCGCAGCGACTTCATGAACGCCATGAAGTCGTCCTCCTCGGCACCGGGGTGGTCGCCCGCCGCTCCTTGCAGGGTGATCAGCAGCCGGTCCCGCTCGATGCGCAGCGCGAAGCAGCCGCGGGTGCGGCCGGGGGCGTCGGGCGTCTCGAACAGGGCCCGCCAGGGCGGCGGCGCGGCGGGGTCGATGTGGTAGGCGCGGCTGGCGTAGCCGACGCGGGCGTCCACGCGCTGTTCGGCGGGAGGGGGCAGGCCGATGGCCGCGAGCCGGCCCGGCAGGTGGGAGGAGCGCCCGCTGGCGTCGGCGACCAGATCGGCGGCCATCGTCATCGCCCGACCGCCGGCGCCACGGGGGGTGACCTCGACGCCGGTGACGGCTCCGGCGTCGCCCACGAGGTCGCCGGCCTGGTGGCCGTCCATGATCCGTACTTCGGGCCGCGCGCCGACGTGCTCGCGCAGCAGGATCTCCAGCAGGGGACGGCTGACCGGCCGGATCACGACGTCCGAGGAGACCGGCTCCGGCACCCCGGCGGGCCAGTGGTGACGGGCCTCGCGGCAGAAGTCCACCGGCGGCGCACCGGCGGCGTCCAGCCGCCGGCCGAGCCCCGGGCACAGTTCCTCCAGTACGAGCAGCCCACGCGCGGCGAGCGCGTGCGCGTGGTGCCCCTGGGGGACCCCCGGCCGGGGCCGCGCCGTGTCCGGCAGCCGGTCGCGTTCGATGATGGTGACCTGGCCGAACGACTCGGCCAGGGCCTGGGCCGCGACCAGGCCGGCGATGCCGGCGCCGATCACGACGGCGTGCCCGCCCGACGTGGGGTGACGGTCGCGCGCGCTCATGCCGGCGGCCCGTACCACGGCGGCAGCTCGATCGGATGGCTGATCAGCGAGGCCGCCAGCATGAAGATCTGAAGGGCGAGCATGCACGCGTTCGCGAACCCGGCTCCGGCCAGCAGGCGGACCCACGGCTGGACACGGCGGGGCAGGCCCAGGGACCCTTCCAGCAGCCATGCCTCCCGCCCTGGGGGGGCGTAGATCGTCATCAGAACGACCGGCATGACCGCCAGGAACGTCATGACGAACGGCGAGCTGAGCGGCAGTTGGTACCACTGCCCCTCGAACAGGGTGAGTCCGGGCAGCGCGCGTGGGTATCCGTAGCCGCCGAAACGCATGTAGGCGTGCTCCAGAGGAATGTCGATCACGAACATCGCGCCCGCCGTGACGGCCGCGAGGCGGGCCCGGCTCCAGTGTGGGCGGCGGGCGCGCAGCAGGCGGGCGACGCCCAGGCCGAGCAAGATCCACAACACGACCCAGACATAGGCCACGTTCTCCAGCAGGGTCTGGGCCTGTGGCAGCGGGCCGTGCCAGCCGGGAAGGTAGGGCCCCCATGTGGGGTAGGCGACGCCGTGCAGGTTCTGGCTGACGGCATGGTGTATCGCACCCGCGTACGGGTCGGTCCAGATGGCGAGGATGTATCCCGCGACCAGGGCGGCGGGCAGGGTGACGTGCCCGGCCTTGAGGGAGCGGCGCACGCCCCAGGCGATCAGGGCGGCGCATCCGGCCACCGCGACCACCATCTCCGCGCGGGTGGCGATGGCCAGCCAGGCCGGCATGTCCCCGCTGGAGGAATACAAGCGCAGGTTGCCGTCGGCGGCCCAGCGGACCAGCACCCACGCCTGGAAGATGACGCAGGCGGCCCCGAAGGCGGCCCACAGCATCGGTGCCCTGGGCAGGCGCGTCCGAGGGGCGGGCGGGCTCGGGGAGGAGACAAGGTGTCGTGACATGGTGTTCACCTCCGAGGGGTGCGGGACGTCGCCGGGGCTTCGGGGGCCCCGTTACCGGCCGGGGACTGATCGGCGAAGCCCATCCGGCCGGCGATCCATTCGGCGAGACCGGCCGGGCTGGGCTTGACCCAGATCACCCCGGCCTTGATCTCCGTTTTCAAGGTGTGCTGGAGACGCTGCTGTAGCTGGACCGCCGCCAGCGAGTCCACGCCGAGCATCACCAGGCTGGTGCCGGGGGCGATGTGGCGGCTGGTGCCGCCGAGGATGTCCCGGACGCAACTGATGATGTGGTCCTGCAGGATCTCCATCCGCCGGGCCGGGGTCCCGGCGCTCATCAGCTTCTCCAGCACCGGTGACGCCTCCTGGCCGACGGCGGCCCGGCCGGACGCCAGGTCCGCGAAGAGCGTGGAATCGGCCAGCGCGGGGTAGGCGGCGGTCCAGCGGGCGACGTCGATCGGCGAGTAGGCGACCTGGCGATGGCCTTCGGTGAGGATGCGCTCCAGGGCGGCGATGCCGTCGGCGGGCGCGATGGTCACGAAGCCCTGGCCGGCCAGGTGCCGTCCCCGGCCCACCTCGCGCCAGGCGCCCCAGTGGATCCCGGTCGCCGGCAGTCCCAGCGCCAGCCGCCGGGCGACCAGGCCGTCGGTGAAGGCGTTCGCGGCGGCGTAGGCGGCCTGTCCGGGCGATCCGAGCAGCGCGGCGACGGAGGAGTAGACGACGAAGAAGTCCAGGTCACCGTCGATGGTGGCCCGGTGCAGGGCCCACGCGCCGCCCGCCTTGCCGCGCCAGACCCGCTCGATGAGCCGGTCGCCGAGGTTGGCGATGGTGGCGTCCTCCACCACTCCGGCGGCGTGCAGGATGCCGCGCAGCGGCATACCGCCCTCGCCCGCGGTGTCGATGATCCGCCGCAGCGCGTCCGGGTCGGCTATGTCGCCGCGGACCACGCGGATGTCGGCCGCGGTGTTCGCGCGCAGGTCGTCGAGTTCCGCCGTGGCGTGCTCGCCGGGCGCGGA
Organism: Spongiactinospora rosea; assembly: GCF_003315795.1. Classification (GTDB taxonomy): domain Bacteria; phylum Actinomycetota; class Actinomycetes; order Streptosporangiales; family Streptosporangiaceae; genus Spongiactinospora; species Spongiactinospora rosea. The sequence continues at coordinate 185,462 of NZ_QMEY01000010.1, read as the reverse complement.
ACGGCCGGCCGCCACCACCCGGCCCGCGCCACGTTCGGCGAGCCAGCGGACGGAGAGCAGGCCCAGCCCACCCAGACCGCCGGTGACCAGGTACGCGGCCTGCGGGTCGATCAGCGGCGTGACCGGCGCCGGGCCGGTCGCGGCGGGGCCGGGCCGTACCTGCGCCAGGTGGCGGATACCGTGCCGCCAGGCGATCTCGGTGATCCGCCGGTCATCGGCGAGCAGGTCGGGCAGGACCGCGTCCAGCGGGGTGTCACCGGAGATCTCGATGATGCCCGGCACCAGTTCGGGGTGCTCGAACGCGGCCACCCGCCACAGACCGCGCAGGCTCGCCGCCGTCAGGGAACCCTGGCCCGTCCGGTGCACCAGCCACAGGCGCGGCGGGTCGGGGCGCTGGGCCAGGCACCGGACGACTTCCGCCGCACGGGTCACCTCCTGCCGCGCTGTGGCCTCGGGGTCGGCCGCGCCGGAGGGGTCCTCGGCCGCCAGGACGACGACGGCGCATCCGGCCTCGGCGTCGAGCGCCCGGCCCAGCCGGTCGGTCGTGAGCGGGGCGTCCGGACCGTGGCTCAGGATGTGGACCCCGGCGGTGTGCCCGGCCAGCAGGGCGGCGAGCCGCCCGGCCCACGGGGCGTCGTCGGGGGCGGCCACCAGCCACCGGCCCGCGTCGGCCCGAGAGTCCTCCGGAGCGGGCCGGGGCACCCACTCCAGGTGGGCCAGCCGCTCGTTGTAGCGCTCGGCGGCCGGGGTGATGTTGGTCAGGCGCAGGCCGCGGATCTCGGCGACCACCGTGCCGTCCGCGGCGGCGAGCACGCCCTCGGCGGTACACGTGAGGTCGTCGGCGTACTGGAGTTCGACGGCGGCCAGCCGGGCGGGGGCGGTCGGGCCGTACAGGCGGATCTCCTCCACGCCGGCCACGACGACCGGGCCGGGGCTGGTGGCGTGGTGGCCGATCCAGGCGGCCACCGCGGTCTGTACCACCTCATCGGCCAGTGCCGGGTGCAGCCGCATGGTCCAGGCCGAGGCGCGGGCGCCATCGGCGATCCGCAGCCAGGAGACCACCCGATCCTCGTCGGGGTGCAGCCGGATGCGCTCGACGGCCGAGAACGCGGGACCGTGATAGACGTCGTGCCGGTCGCGGAAGTGCGCGTACAGGTCACCGGGCACCGAGTCGATCCAGCCCTCGCCGGTCAGCGCGTCCACCCGCAGCGGCTCCGGCGCGCCGTCCGCGGACACCGCGGACACCTCCGCGCGGGCGTGCGTGGTCTGGTCGCCGCCCGCCCCCGCCGAAAGGATCTCGGCGGTCGCGGTCCGCCCCTCGCGGGTGAGGTGCGTGGTCACCAGCGGTTCGGGCTCCAGCGGCAGCGGCGCCTCCAGTACCAGGCCCTTCAGGGTCACCCGGTCGGTGCCGAAGATCTCGGCCCCCGCCGCGAGGATCATCTCGGCGAACCCGGTGCCCGGCAGTACCGGTACCCCGGCGACCTGGTGATCGGCCAGCCAGGGCAGCCGCCCGGGGCTGATCGGGCTCTGCCACAGGTGCCTTCGCGGGGCCTGCGGATCCTGGACGTGCCCGCCGAGCAGCGGGTGCTCGTCGGCCGCGGGCAGGTACGGGGCGACCCGCCGGTACGGTTCGCCCTTCTCGCCGAACGTCAGCCGCCGCCACGCCGTCCCCGGCACGTCGGCGAGCGGCCCGTCGCCGTAGCGCGCCCGCCAGTCCACCGCGTGCCCGCCGCAGTGGACCTCGGCCAGGTTCGCCAGGAAGGAGTCCAGGTCATCGGTGTCCCGCCGCAGGCTGCCCACCGCCAGGACGTCGCTCACCTGGTGGTGGGCGGCGGTGTCGGCCATCGCACGAACCGCCGCCGGATGCGGGCCGCACTCCACGAACAGCCGATGCCCGTCGGCCATGGCCGCGGCGACGGCCTGATGAAAACGGACCGTTTCCCGCTGGTTGCCCACCCAGTAGGCGGCGTCCAGCGGCACGCCCCGGCGCGGCTCGTCACCGGAGGTGGAGTAGAACCGCAGCTTCGGCTCGCGCGGGGCGACGGAGGAGACCGCCTCTGCCAGGCGTTCCAGAATGGGGTCCATCTGCGCGGAGTGGGAGGCCACATCGACGTCCACCATCCGCGCGCTGGCCCCTTCCTCCTCCCACCGTTCCACCAGGGCGGCCACCTGGCCCGCGTCGCCGGAGATCACCGTCGCCGACGGGGAGGTGAGCACGCCGAGGGACACCCCGTGGGCGTCCGCCGCCTCGATGTCGGCCCGCACCCGGTCGGCGTCCAGCAGTACCGAGGCCATCGCCCCGCCGGCGGTCTCCGCCAGCAGGGTGGCCCGGCGGCAGATCACGGCGACCCCGTCGGGCAGGCTCAGGCCGCCCGCGATGACAGCGGCGGCGACCTCGCCCAGCGACTGCCCGATCACCGCGGCCGGGCGCACCCCCCACGACGCCCACAGGCGGGCCAGCGCGACCTGGACGCCGAACAGCACCGGCTGGATGCGGTCCACTCCGGCGAGTTCGGCGGGGTCTTCGAGCATCCGCCGGAGGGAGAAACCGGATTCGGCGGCCATCAGCGGTTCGATCTCGTCGATGGCGGCGGCGAAGGCCGGCTCGCGGGCCAGCAGCCCCTGGCACATCCCGGCCCACTGGGTGCCCTGGCCGGGGAAGACGAAGACCGGTCCGGGGTGGTCGGCGGGCAGGCTCGCGGCGCCGGTGATCACTCCCTCGGTCGCCTCGCCGGTGGCCAGGTGCCTGGCCCGCGCGACCAGTTCGGCACGGTCGCGTGCGACGACGGCCGCGCGGTGGGTGGCGTGCGACCGCCGTACGGCCAGCGTGCGGGCCACATCGGTCAGGTCGGTCGCCGCGCCCGCGCCTTCCGCCCAGTCGGCGAGCCGCCCGGCGGCCAGCCGTACCGACTCCTCGGCCACCCCGGACAGCGTGAACATCCACTGGCCGGAGCCCGCGTCGCGCGAGCGCTTCCTTCGGGGGCGGGCGGGCTCGGGCGCGGCCTCCAGCACGATGTGCGCGTTGGTGCCGGTCACCCCGTACGAGCACACCGCCGCCAGCCGGCGTTCGCCGTCCACCGGCCAGGGGGTGACCTCGGTGGGGATGAACAGGCGGGAGTCGGGATCCACGTCGATCGCCGGATTCCAGTTCCGGAAGTTCACGTTGGGCGGGATCGCGCCCCGGCGCAGGGACTCCAGCGCCTTGATCGTGCCCGCCAGCCCGGACACTGGTTCGGAGTGCCCGATGTTGGTCTTGATCGACCCGAGCGCGCACCGGCCCAGGCCATGCCCGTAGACCTGGTTGATGGAGTTGTACTCCACCGGGTCGCCGACCGGGGTCCCCGGCCCGTGCGCCTCGACCAGGCCGACCTCGCCTGGGTCGATGCCCGCCCGCTCCACGGCCAGGCGGAACAGTTGCTGCTGCATCTTGGTGGAGGGCGCGGTCATCCGGCTCGCCTGCCCGTCGTTGTTGACCGCGCCGCCCCGGATCACCGCGAGCACCCGGTCGTCGTCGCGGCGGGCGTCCTCCAGCCGCTTGAGGAGCAGCATCGCCGCGCCCTCGCCGCGTACGTACCCGTCCGCCCGCTCGTCGAAGGCGAAGCACCCGCCGCGTTGCGAGGTCAGCAGCGACGCCTCCAGGTGATGCGTCTCCGGCGACAACATCAGCAGCACCGCCCCGGCCAGGGCGGCGTCGCACTCGCCGAGGGTCAGGGCCGCGCAGGCGCTGTCCACGGCCACCAGGCCCGACGAGCACATCGTGTTCAGCGCCATGACCGGACCGCGCAGGTCCATGCTGAACGCCAGCCTGCCCACCAGCGTCCCGCTGAAGTTGCCGAACAGGTACAGGCTCTCCGGCGCGTCCTCCACGGGGCGGGCTTCGCGGAGCAGGTTGTCCGGCGCGTAGGCGCCGACGTACACCCCGACCCGGCCGCCGCGCAGCCGGTCGATCGGGACACCGGCGTGTTCCACCGACTCCCAGGCCACCTCCATCAGCATCCGGAACTGCGGGTCGATGTACTCCCGTTCGGCCGGGGCGACGTACAGCGCCTCGGGGTCCCAGGCCCACACGTCACCGTCGATGAAGCAGCCGCGTGCGTACCGCTCCGCCTCGTCCGGGTTCTGCAGTGCGGCCAGCCGCCGCGCGTCCCATCGGTCGGCCGGCACCGGCCCGACCGTCTGCCGGCCCTGTGCCGCCAAATCCCAGAGGCCGGCCGGCGTCGTCACGCCGCCGGGAAACCGGCAGCCGACCCCGACGATCGCGATCGGACTCCTGTTCAAGGTGGACATCGTGCCGCTCCTTGCCTGCTCCGCCGCACAACGGCGGAACCGTGAATTCGGGCTGTTCGGGAAGTGGACCCGCTGGAAGGTCGGAGCCGGTCGCCTCTCGTGCCGACGCGGGCGTCATTCGGCCACGCACGTCCGATACGACCAGCGATAGACGGTGAACTCGCACCGGTCGACGATGAGGATTTCCGTCGTACGGCAGAAATGCTCGTATCCGTTCCGGCGCGGGACCTTGACCTCCGGGTCATCAGCAGGGGCCCGGCACCTTCGGGCGGCCTGCGACAGGTCGTCTGGGCCGCCCTGGAGGAAGACGCGCATCTGACCGTCCGGATTCATGGCCACCGCTCCTCACGTCATTGGCAACATGCGGAAACTGACCGGGCGGCAGGGTGTCATGCCATTTTCGGCGCGGCGAGCCGCTTAACCTTCCGGAGATCTTGACAATGGGCGTCCGGCGGTTATCGGATCAATACCGCCGGACCTCTTGAGCTCCGGCGCCGACAGTATTCCGACTTTGCGACACGGCATCTGGCCGGGCATTCCTGCATTACCGGCGGCGCAGGTCACAGTACGCCCACGGCCAGATCCGGCAGACTTCAGGAGCGATCTTGTGGACGTGCCACAGGACCGCAACAGCCGCCTCCGCTCTCTCATGAGAGAGGCGGCCTGGAGCGGTCAGACCCTTATAGAGGCGATCAACCTCGTCGGCCGGGAAGCGGGCCTTCCGCTGCGCTACAACCGGTCCTCCGTCACCCAATGGCTGACCGGCATCACGCCGCGCCCACCGGTTCCCCACGTCGTCGCCGAAGCCCTCTCGCGCCGGCTCGGACGCCGGATCACAGTCGGCGAGACGGGTTTCGACGGGCCGGAAACCGAGATCGACGACCGCGGGACCGGCCCGATCACCCGGCTCGCGACCATGGCCGTCGAGGCCGACCCGCAGCGCATCGCCACCTCACTGAACCGCATCTACCGCCTGGCCGTACTTTCCTCCCCGGGCGAGGACACAGCCGATGACACGCGCACGCCGCGGGGCCTCCGGTACAGCCCCCTCCGCGTCGGCCAGGACGACGTCGAAACGGCCGGCACGATGCTCCGCCTGTTCACCGCCGCCGACAACGCGATCGGAGCCGGTTATGTCCGCCCGGTGCTGATCCTCTATCTGGCCGACGCCATCGCCCCCCTTCTCCAGGCGTCGCCTCGGGAGGTGCGGGACAGCCTGCTGCAGGTGGCGACCGGGCTGACCTACCTGTGCGGGCTGACGTGCTACGACGATGAACTGCACGGTTTCGCCCAGCGGTACTTCGACATCACGCTGCGGTTCTGTGCGGAGGTGGAGCAGGTCGGCCTCCGCTCCCAGACCCTGTGCGCCATGAGCGTCCAGGCACTGTCGCTCGGATACCCAGGGCACGCCCTCGACCTGGCCCAGCGAGCCGTGAGCGTCGCCTCCCGAGCCGACCCGCCGCCGGGCCTGGCCGCGCTGCTCGGCCAGCTCGCGGTGGCCCGCGCGGCCACCGGCGACCGCCGTGGGGCCCTGTCCGACATCGACGCGGCCCGGTCCCGGCTGCGCCGCGGCGGCGACGGTGAGGAGGCGCCCGCCGACCGGCATGAGGCCGCGCTGGCCCACCAGCACGGCCTGATGCTCGCCATCCTGAACGACCGGCCGCGTGCCATCGCCGAACTCGAATTCTCCGCCCGGCACCGTCCCGACCTGGAACGGCGATCACGCGCCCTCACGCTGTTCCGGCTCGCGGACGTCCAGCTCCGCCACGGCCTGCTACAGGAGTCCATCCAGAGCTGGCATCGATTCCTCGACGACTATCCCGCGCTCAAGTGCGGCCGGGCCCGCACCGCGCTCACCCTGTTGCCCACCTTCATCCAGCCGTACCGGAACACCCCGGCCGCCAAGGCCCTGCTGGCCCGGGCCGCCGCCATGCGACGGCTCCCGCAGGTGGCGCGCGACCAGCGTGTGCTCCCCATCATCCCGCCCCAGGACCTGGAAGTGGGCCACCCGCTTCCGGCCCAGTGGGACCGCCCCTTCCCACGGTTCTGCATCGGCTGCGGTGTACGCCTGGGCCCGTCCGGCACGCGCCGCAACCGGCTGTACTGCGGGATCGACTGCCGCCGGCGAAACTACCGGGAGCACAAGAAGCGCACCGGAGGCTGAGGCGACGCCACCATCACCCTGATCAATTCCATACCGTGACGACACGATCATCACACGCTAGAGCGCGGGAGCTCACCGGCGGCACCGCCGGCACCGACACCGACACCGACACCGACACCGACAAGAGCGACCGGTCCGCGAGCACGGTCCTCCCCCAGAAACGCAGGAGGCCCCTGGACTGTGATAGTCGACCAGGGGCCTGCTGTGCGTTGCGCGGCTGAGAGGACTCGAACCCCTAACCTTCTGATCCGTAGTCGAGACGCCATCCCGGCGCGCATGCCCCGTTGACCAGCATCTATCTCCATGCGGCCGGTGCGCTGCGCAGATGCAGGGAAAGCATTGGGAAAACGATCAAACCTGGGCAGCTATCTGTAGCCCTCGCCGCCCGCGCGCCCGGCCATCCATGCAAGCTTCCGCGCGCTCTGTCTCCCTCAACTGCCAGCCAGAATCTCGATCGCCTGGAGCACGTCTATGACAACGTGGTCCGCCTCCTGGTCGTGGTCCGGCCAGACCCCTCGGTCGATCCAGATGGTACGAAGTCCGGCTGCGCGCCCGCCGGCAACGTCAGCTATGGGGCTGTCCCCAATCATCCATCCGCCGCCGCCTTCAGCAGTCAGACTCATGCCGCACCGTTTCGCGGCGATCTCGAACAGCATGCGGCCCGGCTTGCGGGTGCCCTCGATACCCGAGAGAGCCAAGGCATCCACGATCTCAGATAACCCCGTCTGCTGGATCTTCCCCATCTGGTTGTCCGCCATTCCGTTCGTAACGATGGCAACTTTCCAGCCAGATACGCGGAGCCGTGATAGCCCATCTTTGACCTCGGGCGAGCAATAAACAAGGTGCGGCATGCGTTGGCGGTAATTTCTCCACAGCTCATCAACCGATTCGGCTAGGGCAAAGCGCTCGCGGACCTCAGCAAAGAACATCTCACGATGAGGACGGCCCTGGCCTAGCGCTATAATCCGTTCAACCGCTTCGCAACCTAGCTGGTACCGATCGCTAAACTCGATAGCCCAGATGGCGAAGGCTTGATCCAAATCCACAAGAGTATTGTCGAGATCAAATAGCGCAAGCCGCTGCATAGATACGCCTTTCGCGTACTCAAATTATCCGAGCACATGCCTCAGCATGAATTCGTTGCGCTGCTTGCTGGGGTGGCATCTTGGCGGTGTCAAGGGCGATATCTGGTCTAGCAAGAGGCTCCGTTGCGTCCCAGACACTTAGGCGCGCCGCCACATCAGTTGAACCGCGGGCGACTATTCTTGCTTTGGCCACATCTCGCGGACACCAGAGATAAACCACCAACCACCTGTCACATATCGCCCTGGTCACCGACCCTACGGCTTCGATCTGCCCGAGGTGTACCACAGGAATCCCATTTTGAAGACTTTGCAGCAAGCCGGGGCGATCCACCACGTAGACAGCTTCGTATCTCCTGTTCTCCCAGATGACATCCCCCCTCCTTCGCAGCTCTGCAATAGCCTCGTCGGATGTCATACGATATCCACGAGTACGACCATAGCCAGACTTGAGCCTGGAGAACGCCCGATATCTCTTATCCAATCGCTCCAGCTCTGCTGTAATCGTGTCCTTTCCGGCCGCCGGTGGACCGTATAGAATGATGCCCGGCATCAGCCTTCCTTCGCGCTCAGAATTCTCTTTAGGATACTTCTGGCCTGGTTTTGGAGCGGATCGCTAGAGACGCTGTTGTCAATCACATAATGGGGGATCGAAGGGCGGAATGTAACATCGATACTTGCCAGATAGCTGGACCAGTTCGCCAGCTTTGCGGCATCACGCGCCGCCCCTCGGTGTCGGATGTAGGTGTGCATAGTGTCTGGATCACAATAGACCCAGATTAGTGACGAAGTCGCATTCCTGGCGGCGAAAGAAGCTTCTGCGCGCGCCAGCCATGCGGCATCGTTGAACTCTCGAATGAACGGCGCGGTCGCGATAACGCTATTGCCGCATGCCAAGTTCTCATCTATTGCCGCCATCAGCGACTCATACTCGCGAGGGCGAATCTTAGTAAGATAGTCTTCCGACTCGCGGTCATCAGGCGAGAGGTTAAGGATTTCTAGAGCGACTTCAACGACAGGGCGGGTAATCGTGTCCTTGTCCAGCATGGGCCAGCCAGTTTCTCTCGCGAGAATCCTGCCCAATTCAGTCTTTCCACTACCTGCATACCCACCAACGGTGATCACATGCGGGTTTTGTGCGCGCAGATCATGCCTAAGTGTTTGATCTGGAGCATTAACGACGCGCTTGGATCTGGACTGATTGATCACAATCCCTTCCTCGGCCAGCACCTTCATGGCTTCAGTGATCGTGAAGACGCTGACCCCCCACTCGTCCGCTAGCTGGCGCGAGGACGGCAAGGCTTCACCGTGTCGGAGTACGCCGGCCTCGATGTCGTTGCGGATGTTGCGAGCTACCTGCTGATGCAGGGATTGGGAGCGGTTGAGCCGTTCTCCATGAGCCGCCACGGCTGATGATCCCTTCACTGGGGGCAACGCACCCCAGGGTACCTAACAGTTGATATGAGCGCATTGTGCCTGGTCAGCGGCCTATCTAAAAAATCTTGTCACCTAACAATTGATAGGCTGACCATTCAACTGTTAGGTTCATGGCAACGCAGCGCACAGCCGGAAGACCTGGGAAGGCGGCGCAAGCCGCACGCCGACGGGCTGTGCATCTTTTGGCACGTCAAAGGGGTCCCGGACAGAGGGGACCGAGGTTCCCGGCACCTTGGCAGCCGGAGGGCAGGGCTCTGCCTACAAGCGGGAGCAACCCATACCTCCCGTAAAGAGCCCCCCATCCGTACGGCCATCCGGCCGTGCGGACTTCAAACACCTACGAATCCGAAGGACCGCCATGAACATCATTAACGGTCGCGTGGTCGGCGACGGCGACGGGGACGACATCGACGGCGACGTCGGCAACATCTTCACCAGCTCCACCGGCGGAGTCGTCCACACCGGCAAGGGCGACATCATCTTCAACGGCGAGACCGTCACCGGCCCCGGGGCCGTCTACATCTCCGGCGGCCACCACGGTGGGATCTCCCAGACCTTCTACACCACCAGCGCGCCGAAGAAGTCCAAGAAGCGCAAGTAGCCGGTCATGTCGCATCGCCCGGGACCGATGCCCCGGGCGATGCCCTTTCCCGCCCTGATTCCACCACCGAAGGACCTGCAATGCCCACCGTCGTCGAGATCGTTTCGTTCGGTTACCTGCACGGCGAGCCGCCGCCGGCGCATCTGACCATCGACCTGCGGCACCACTTCAGAGACCCGCACGTTTCGCCGCAGCTGCGGTACATGACCGCGCTCGATGAGCCGGTGCGCGCCACGGTGCTCGACACCCCCGGCGTCGCCGAGCTGGTAGAGGCCAGCGCCGCCGCTGTCGTCGCGTTCGCCGCCGGCCCCAACGCTGCACGCTGCGGAACGGTCACCGTGGCTGACGGCTGCGCCGGTGGACGGCACCGCGCGCCGACGTTCGCGATGGCTCTGGCCGATCGGCTGCGCCGCGATGGTCTTACCGTCGCGCTTCGCCACCGCGACCTCGGCAAGCCCGTGGTCCAACGCTGATCCACATCGCATGTCGGCCCCGATGGTCGAAGGCAGGGTTCGACTCCCTGCCGGGGCACTCCGGCCCGCTTGCCGGTTCACTTCCTCTTCTCACTGAACGGAGCACATGCCATGCGCCCCAGCACCTTCAACATGCTCATGTTCGTCGTGTTCTACGCCGCTCTCCAGATCGGGGTCATCGCGATCCTGTCCGGGTTCATCAAGTAGCCGCCCGCCATCGCCCCTAGGAGCTTCCATGCAGATGCAGCCCGCCAAGAGCATCGGCCGGTTCCTGCCGACGCTGATCCTGATCGGTTTCGTCATCTACCTGTTCACCGACCCGCAGGGTGCCGCCGCGGCGGCCAAGTGGGTCTTTCAGACCGTGGTGACCGGCGCGCAGCAGGTCGCCGAGTTCATCCGCACGGTCAGCGCGTGATCGACGCAACCACCGGGGGCGGCCCTCATCCGCCAAGACACGAGCCGCCCCCCTCTCGACTCCTGAAGGAGCCCCACCCATGATGCGCCCTGTTCATCCATCCCGCATGTCGCTTCCGCAGTTGGAAGCGGCCTGGACCGCGGCGGGGGACGTGCCGCTTCCCGAGTGCGTCTATGACCCCGACCTGCACACCGGCCCGCGCGGTGTGATCGAGCCGCCCGGCGACCGTGCCGCACGCGAGGCCGTCGCCCGTGAGGTCTGCGCCGCCTGCCCGGCCCTGGAGGTGTGCGGCCGGTACGCCGCGCGGGTCCGCCCGACGTCCGGGATCTGGGCCGGCCGCACTCCCACCGAACTCGCCGAGCACACCGCCCGCCTGTCCCACTCCGGCACCCTGCCGGGGGACCTGCCCGGTCTGGGGGTGGCGTGATGTCCGTCCTGTGGTCACCCGACTTCGACCGCTACGCCGCCGGGGAGCTGGAGGCCAAAGACGTGCGGTGCGCGCTGTGTGAGCTGGCCCCGTGCGCCTGCCCGCCGTTCGGTTCGCCGGCCTACTTCGAGCTGATCGACCGCCGCCACAACCCCACCGGCGACAAGGGCGGCGAGGCGCGATGACCGGCCCCGCCGCTTTCGCCGCCACATTCGCGGCCTTATACGCCGCGCACAGCTTCGGCGACCACTGGGTTCAAACCCATGGCCAGGCATGCGCCAAGGGCGCGACGTCGCAGTCCGGACGGCTGGCCTGCCTGCGGCACGTGGCCACGCTGACCGCCACCAAAGCGGTCGCCCTCGCGCTGGTCATCGCGGTCACCGGCCTGACGGTATCGCTGGTGCCGGTGGCGGTGGGCCTGACCATCGACGCCGTCTCGCACTACTGGGCCGACCGCCGCGCACCGCTGGCCCGGCTCGCCGAGCGCATCGGCAAGGGCGACTTCTACCGCCTCGGCGCGCCCCGCCCCGGCACCGACGACGCGCCGCATCTGGGCACCGGTGCCTACGCCCTGGACCAGTCCTGGCATCACCTGTGGCTGTTCATCGCCGCCCTGATCATCGCCGCCTGAAACGGAGTCCCCATCATGACCAGCACGGCCACACGGCGGACGCTGTCCGCCCCGATCCCCGGTCCCATGGTGCTCGACCTGGACATGCCGCATGGGCAGATCGACGTTCGGGTCTGCGACATCGACCGTGCCGAGATCGACCTCACCACAGCGGCCCCGCCCGGCAGCCCGGCCGGCGAGGCCATCGCCGACGCCACCGTGACCATCGACGCGCGGGTGATGACCGTACACGTTCCCGCCCCCGAGGGCGGTACCACCATCGTCACCCACGCACGGGGCGGGCGAGTCGTCGTCTCCGGCAACGTCACGTCCGGAGTCGTCATCTCCGGGGGAGACATTCACATCGCCGGCGGCACCATCACCGGCGGGCAGATCATCAATGGAGCCGCCGCCCCGGGCGTTCGCGCCGTGGTCCGCCTGCCGCGCGGTTCGGCCCTTCAGGTGCGGACCAAGTCCGCCGACCTCGCCACGAGCGGCCCGCTGGAGTGGGCGCGGTTCGCGTCCGTCTCCGGTGACCTGAGTCTGGGTGCCTGCCGCAGGCTGAACGCCTCCTCAACCTCCGGCGATCTGTCCGCCGGCTTCGCCGAGCATGCCGAGGTACGGACCGTGTCCGGTGACATCTACCTCGACACGACCGCCACGGTCACCGCCGGCACCACCTCGGGCGACATCACCATCAGCGATCTCAACGGAACGGCGCTGCTGCGCACCGTCTCGGGCGACATCACCGTGAACGCCACGCCGCCCGGCCAGATCACCGCGCACGCCACCTCGGGCGACATCCGCATCACCGCACCGCCCCGCGCCGGCGAGCACGCCCTGACCATCGATGCCCACTCACTGACCGGCCGCGTGCGCACCCCCGCCACCGCTACCGGTCCCACCCGTTCCCGCCGTCCCCGGTTCTGCTGATCAGGAGGTCATCATGTCCCGTATCCGCGTCGCCTTCTGGGACCCGGCCGGTAGCCGGTACGGCATCCCCACCTACCCGTGGCGGCTGGCCCCGCCGCACCTGCTCACCCTGCGCCAGCTGGCCGCCGAAGGGCTGCGTCCCGGCGGTCAGGGCGTACAAGGGCAGCTGCTGTGGCGCTCGCGCCGGCACGGCGCGCCCGGCGTGCGCGCCGCCTACCTCTACGACGTGCGGTTCGCGCTGCCCAAGCGGACCGCCACCCCCGCGCAGCGCGCCGCCCTGGGCAAGGCCAACGCCGCCCGGCGGACCTGCCCTGAGTGCCTGCGCGATGTCGGCTACGTGCTCCCACGCCACCTCGGCACCTGCCTGGACTGCGCCGAGGGGTGTGCGGCATGAGCCCGCCGGCCTGCCCCGCCCCGCTCCATCCGTACGGGGTGGGCACGCCGCCGGTCCTGGTGACCGACCCTGCCGGGATGTTCGCCGAGCTGGCCCGGCTGGACCTGCCACGCGGGCACTACGTGGTGTGCGGCTCTGCGACCCTGTGGGTCCGCGGGCTGCGCGCCCATCTCGGCGACCTGGACGTCCTCGCCGAGGGACCGGCCTGGAAACGCGTCCTGCAACTGGGCGTCGCGCCCTGCCCGGCCCCCTCCGGGCATGGCCTGGTCATCCGCCACCCCTCCGGGATCGAGTTCGCCGACCGGTGGACCCCCGGATGGTCCACCGGCTACCTGATCAGTTCCGCCGACGTGATCGACGGCATCCCGTTCATGCGCCTCGGCGACGTCTTGACCTGGAAACAACGCGCCCGCCGTGCCAAGGATCTGCCCGACATCGCGGCCATCGGCCGGTTGCGCACCGCCTGGAACCGCGCACCGCAGTCCATGGCCGCCTGACCCCTCTTCGGAAGGAATCGACATGACCCGCAAGTCTCAGGTGGACAAGCTCACCACCGCCGCCCGTGAAACCCGCATCGCCCGGCAGCGGGGCAGTTCAAGTGCCGCCGCCCGTGCCAGGGCCACCTACGCCGGCGCCTACCGCAACGCCTCAGACGACGAGCGCAGGCAGGCCGACCGCGACATCTGGGACGAGATCGGCAGGCAGGGCTAGTGATGCCCCTCCCTTCGGCCATTGCCCGCACCGTTCACGTCGTGACACTCGCCGCCGCGGCGACCCTGGTCGCCGCCGGCTGCACCGTGTCGGCCCCGGACGGCCCGCCCGGGGTCGTCATCGACAGCTTCCGCGTGCTCACGTGCGCCGGACGCCCCACGGTCTGCAAGACCCGTTACCGGCTGAAGGTGCGCCCCGCCGCCGGTGGGGAGCCGGTACGGATCGCCGTGTCCCTCGCCGAACACCGCGCCTGCCGCCCCCGCTCCGCCTATCCCGCCTGCCTGACCCGCAAGGAGGTGTGACATGCCTGCGATCATTCCCCTTCCCGCCCCCGACCCCGACCCCGAGGACGTCGCGCGGGGGCTGGCCGACCTGGAACGGCATCTGGCCGCCCAAACCCCGACCGCCCCGCCGCCGGCCACGACACACAACACTGCCCCGGCCGGCCTGCCGGTTCGCGCGGAGTCCAAGAGGGTGCGGCGGCTGCGCGCCGAGGTCGCCGAAGCGCACGAGGTGGCTGACCTGCAAGAGGATGAAACCCCGCTGCTGGTGGACTCCCCGAAGGTCCGCAAGCGGCGCAAGGCCGCCCACCAGGCCGCGCGGCTGCACGAGCTGGCCAAGAACCCGCAGATGCGAGCCTGGCAGGCCGCCCGGATGCGGCGAACCCTGCTCACCGCGCTCATGGTGGCGCTGACGCTGGCACTGGCGTGGAGCACGGCCGGCGTGCAGCACTTCGCCGCCGAGAACGCGCCCGCGTGGTCGCCGTCGTGGGTGTTCGCGTGGCTGGTCGAGCCGTTCATGTCGATCGCGTTGCTGGGCATCGTGGGTGCCCGCGCCTACCTCGGCACCCGGGGACAGCCGCTCAACGACCCCAAGCTGGTGAAGATCGAGTGGCTGTTTCTCGGGTTGACGCTCGGTATGAACGCCTGGCCCTATCTGCCGTGGGTCGCCGAGTCGTTCTCCTTGTCTCGGCTGGTGTTGCACATCCTCGGCCCGGTGGTGGCGGTGGCCATCGTCACCGCCCTTCCGATCATCCTCGCGGCGTTCGCCCGCTTGGACCACGACCGTGTCGGCGATCGGGCCGGCGAGGGGCTTACCGGCCTTACGTACAGCGGAAACGGCCATGATCGGGTAAGGCGGACCGCCGCCGATGTGGCCCCGCTGATCGAGCGTACGCAAAAGCTCATCGCCGCCGGCACGCTGCCCGCGGCACCGAGCGCGTATCGGATTCAGCGGGCACTGCGGTGCGCGATGGACGACGCCCGCGTGGTCCGCGACGCACTCAAAGAGGTGGCGTGATGACCCCCGTCGCAACCCTGCTGCTGGCGGAATACTCCGCGCTCAAGGCTGAACAGGCCGCGCGGATCGGGCACCGCGACCAGCTCGTTTATGCCATGCTGACCGCCGTTGCGGCCATCGCCACCGTTGCCGTGTCCGCCGCGCGGGCTGAGCTGCTGCTGGTGCTGCCGCTGGCGTCCGTGGCGATCGGCTGGACCTTCCTGGTCAATGACCACATGATCACCGCGATCGGGCGCTACCTGCGCGATGACCTCGGGCCGCATCTGGCCCTGGCCGCCGGGGACGCTGATGCGGTGCTCGGCTGGGAGTTCGACCACATCGCAGACCGCCGCCGCCGCTCCCGCAAGCGCTACCAACTGGCCGTCGATCTCAGCGTGTTCTGCCTGCCGCCGCTGGTTGCGCTCGGTGTGGTGCTCGCTACGGCCTTCAGTCCGGCAACGCTGACGGCGGGGCTGGTCGAGATGGCCGCCGTAGCGGTGCTGGCCCGGCAGATCATCGCCTACGCCGATCTCAAGCGGCCCACGCACGACCCGCTCACCATCACGCAGGGCGCGACCTCTTCCGCCAAGAATCCGGCCGCGCCCTGCCACCCCACACCCTGCACAGAGCACGAGGTGACCCCATCATGACCGATACGCCGCCCATTCCCACCGGCCCGCCCGCCCCCGGTCCGCAAGAGGCCACCCCGACCACCCGGACCGCCCCGACCGCCGAGGTCGGAGGGTCCGCCGAGCCGCCCCGCCCCGCCGACCGCGACGACGACCCCGGCGGCAAGGGCGCGGACATCGTCCACCTGGACACCGCCCGCGCCGGCCGTCACCCCTACCCCCGCCCCGACGACGACCCCGACCCGGCCCCGCCCTCCGGACCCGCCGCCGACCCGCCGACCCTGGAAGGGCAGGTCGTGCGGGTAGACCAGCCCGACAAGGAACCCCGCGATTGGCGCGCCGACCTGGAGGCCAAAGCCCGCACCCGCCGCCCGATCGTTCCGCTGTGGCTGCGCTCCCGCGCCGAGGCCGTCGAAACCCTGCGGTGGGCCGGTCTGCACTACGCGTACGTGAGCGGCTACCAGCTCGCCCGCGCGCCGCTGTACGGCGGGCGGCTGGTCGCCCGCGCCCCGCGCGGGTTGGTCCGGCTGGTCGCCGGGCTGGTGCGGTGGACGTTCGACCTGGAAGGCGAGCCGGTACGGCTGGCCACCGTCCGCAAGGGCGACCCCGAGTCGTACTTGAAGCTGTCCCGCCAGCGTGACGCACGGGTGCGGCTGCGCATCTGGGTCACCGGCGCGGCTCTGGTCACGCTGCTGATCGCGGGCATCATCGTGGCCGGCGCGCCGACCGCCGCCCAGTGGGCGGCGCTGGCCGCCGCGCTCGCGCTGCTGGGCATCTGCGGCCGGCCCGCCGACCGGCCGCTGATCGACCGTGCCGTGGTCGGGTCCGCGGTGGAGAAGCTGACCAGCGACATCGCCATTCGTGCGCTGACCTCGCTGAGCATCGCCGGCATCACGCAGGCCATGGCCAAGAACCCCAAGGACGCGATTCGGTTCGTCGCCCCGATCACCCGCGATGGCCCCGGCTGGCGCGCCGACATCGATCTCCCCTACGGCGTGACCGTGGCCGACGTGCTCGACAAACGCGACCGGATGGCCTCGGCGTTGCGCCGCCCGCTGGGCTGCATCTGGCCCGAGGGCGACTCTTCCATCCATGAGGGGCGGTTGATCCTGTGGGTGGGAGATAAGGACCTGTCGCGCACCGTCGTGAAATCTCCGTTGGTCAAGGCCAGTAGCCACGACGTGTTCAAGGGCATCCCGTTCGGGGCCGACCCGCGAGGCCGCGCCATCACCGTCCCGATCATCGAACAGAATATTCTGATCGGCTCCCAGCCCGGCCAGGGCAAGACCGCATCGGTGCGCGTGCTCGCCTCCGGCGCGGCCCTCGACCCGTCCACCGAGCTGTGGATTCACGAACTCAAGGGCACCGGCGACCTCGACCCGCACGAACAGAACTGTCACCGCTACGTCTCCGGCATCGAAGACGAGGCCATCGCGTATGCCGCCGACTCCCTGACGCTGCTGCGAAAGGAGGTCATGCGCCGCGCCGCCGCGCTCAAGGCGCTACCGCCGGACCTGTGCCCGGACAAGAAGGTCACCCGGCAGATCGCCGACAAGCGCTCGTTGGGCCTGCATCCGCTGGTGGCCATCTTCGATGAGTGTCAGAACCTCTTCGCTCACGAGGAGTACGGAGCCAAGGCCGGTGAGGATGCCGAGTTCATCATCAAACTCGGACGCGCCCTCGGCGTGGTCCTCATCCTGGCCACCCAGCGCCCGGACAAGCGCAGCCTGCCCACCGGCATCAGCGCGAACGTCACCATCCGGTTCTGTCTGCGGGTGGCCGGACAGCTCGAAAACGACATGATCCTCGGCACGTCGTCGTATCAGAACGGCATCCGCGCCACGCTGTTCGTCCCCGGCCCGCCGGACAAGGGCGGCGACGCCGGTACCGGCTACCTGGTCGGGGCCACCCCGATGCCCAAGGTGGTCAAGTCCGGCTACCTCGACACCCCGGCCACCCAGCGCATCGCCGACCGCGCCCACGCCCTACGCAAGGCCGCCGGCGTGCTGAGCGGTCACGCTCTGGGCGAGACGCCCGAACCGCCCGCCCCGGGCCATGACCTGCTAGCCGACATCTTGGCCGTGGTCGGCGCTGGCGAGGCCAAGGTGTGGAACGAGACCGTCATCGCCCGACTGGCCGACCTGCGCCCCGAGGTCTACGGCGGGTGGGAGGTCGAACAGCTCACCGCGATGCTCAAGCCGCACGGCATCAAGACCGTCCAAGTATGGGGCACCACCGCGCCCGGCAAGGGCGCGAACCGTCGCGGCATCATCCGCGAAGACATTGCGGAGCGTAGCCGCGGAGCCGCTTCGTAACCCGGCGATCTCCTGCTAGGTCTAGCGGCCCCACCTGCTAGACCTAGCACCCCTCCTAGCACTGAATTTCGCGATCTACCAGGGCGCTAGCGTCTAGCGCTCGACCTGCAACAACCCCCGAAAACGGCCCTGGAGCCCCTATGGCCACCGCCATCACCCTGCTAGTCCTCTGCCTGCCTGCCATCACAGTCTGTTACATCGCGTGGTGCCTCGCGTCCCCATGGGGCACCTGCCGGCGCTGCCGCCCCGGCGGCAGGAACCGCGTCTGCCGCGCCTGTGAGGGCACCGGAATGCGGCCCCGCCTCGGCTGGCAGGTCTACCTCTATCTCCGTCGCCTGCACCGCGGCGGCACCCACTGACCCGATCACGAAAGGTGCCCCTATGCCTCAGCTTCGCCTGATGGGCGACGACCCCGACCACGTCGAACAAGTGCTGGCGCTCCTGCTGGACCTGATCGACGCCGACCCGCGACTGAACATCAGCGACCCGACCCGACTGTCTCACCGCTCCGGCGGTGCCCGGATCGTCGTGGACATCAGCGTCCCGAACTGGCGCGCCCGGCGCGGCGAGCCGATCCGCGGCCACGTCGAACGCAGCGATGAGCGGCCCCCACCCCGCCGCCGTGTGCGCCGAGGCGGTACCCCGCCCGCGCTGCCCCCGGCCTGAACTCGCCCACTCCCAGGAAGGACGCCCCTACCTATGGCAAGGAAGATTTACGGGATATTCGCCGTCACCCCGGGCAGCGTGTGGGCCGATCTGCGCGCCCACGGGCGCACGGTCCTGGTCGAGACGGTCGAGTCCGATCACGCCGTCTGCACGACCCTGACCAACTCCGATGAGGTACACCGCCTTCTCAACCAGGCCGACCCCTGCCACACCACCAGGGACATGCGCGGCACCATCTCGCGTATCCGCCTGGACCGGTTCCGCCCGACCGCCAACGGCTTCGAGTACGTCACCTCAGCGGGAGCACACCTGTCCGCCCGGGTCACCACCTTCCCGACACCCGTTCAGCGGGCCATCGACTACGGCCACAACCTCCACGCTGTACGCGTGTGCGTCGATGACCTGCGCGGAGTCCCCGGCGGCGACACGATCCACATCGATTTCCTCATCACCGCGCCCGACGAGTTCTACGAGCTGAACGCCACCTGGGCTCCCGACTCCGGTTCTGGCTCATGGGCGTTCGACTGGGCCTTCGCCCGGCCCGCCTCTCAGCAGAACCACTGCATACCTCTGGACACCTGGGCCGAGGTATGTGCCTTCCTGGACCGCCACGCCGTCAGCGACGCCCACCGATCCACCCGCCGCACCGGCGCCTGACCTTCGCTCCTCAACCTTCGAAAGGAAGACCCGCCATGTCCGGAGAGACCACGATCACCATCGTCGGCAACCTGACCGGCGACCCCGAATTGCGGTTCACCGCCACCGGCACCGCTGTTGCCGGCTTCACCATCGCCTCATCCGCCCGCACCTACAACAAGAGCATCGAACAGTGGGAAGACGGCGAGGCCCTGTTCATGCGCTGTAGCGTGTGGCGCGACCTCGCCGAGCACGTCGCCGAATCCCTCACCCGCGGCACCCGCGTCATCGCCTCTGGCCGACTGCGCCAGCGCACCTACGAGACCAGCGACGGCGACCACCGCACCGTCGTGGAGATGACCGTGGACGAGATCGGTCCGTCCCTGCGGTTCGCCACCGCCAAACCGCAAAAGGCAACCCGCACCGGCGGCAACGGCCACGCGAGCGGCACCGACGACCCATGGGCCACCGCCACCCCCGCCAACGCCGGCACCGGCGGCGCTCGGCAGGGCGACGACCCGCCCTTCTAAGCCCTCCCGCGCGGCCTCGGCGACCAGCCTGCAAGCAACCCGCCGAGGCCGCCCCACACCCCCGATCGACCCACCACATCGACCAGTGAAAGGAATCCGCATGCCGACCCTGACCACCCCCACCACCAGCGCGCCCCCGCAGGTCACGCCCGACCTGTGGGCGCACATCGCGACCGTGCTCACATGGCTGGACGCGGCCAACCCCCGCACCGACCACGAACTGTCCATGCGCCTGATGAAGATCGGCGAAGAGACCGGCGAGGCCGTCGCCGCCTACATCGGCATCACCGGCCAAAACCCCCGCAAAGGCATCACCCACACCACCGACGACCTCGCCGGCGAACTGTGCGACGTCGTCATCACCGCCCTTGTCGCCCTGGCCAGCATCACCGGCACCGCCGCCACCGCCGAGGCCGCCATGCGCACCCACCTGGAACGCCGCGCGCCCCGGCTGGCCGCCCTCACAGCCACCGCCGCCCACCGCTGACCTGACCCGCGCACGAGGACTCTGATACGGCCTCGGCGACCAGCCTGCAAGCAACCCGCCGAGGCCGCCCTACCACGAACCCTTCAAAAGGAAGGCCACTTCCAGCATGACAGCCACCACCACACCGAACCACCCCCGCATACGCACCCACCGACCCGACCCCGTACCGACCCGCGCCGCCGAGCTGCGGCCCGGCCACGCCGTACGCATCGCCGGAATCGGCACCATCCCGGTAGCCGCCCCACCCGCCCCGCTGGCCGATGGTCAGGTAGTGATCCGCCTCGGCTGGGAACGGCTCGCCCTGATCATCCACCCGGCCACCCCATTGGACGCTTACACCCCCGACCGACCCGCCACGTTCCGGCTGTGGCACTGCCCCCGCTGCGGTGGTTCCGGCCTGTGGCTACCCGAAGGGAAGGGCAAGGCGTCCAATGGGGGGCGTTGACACCACCACGGCAGGGCCTGGTTATGTCGGTAAGAGCTGGCAGCGGATGTTGCCCAGTTTCGACAGCGCTCCGCGATCTTCGGCCCGGTGCGATGTTGGCGAGAACCGATAGCGCCCAGAGCGGCCGGCCGACGTGTTCCCAGCTACCGGGCCGTACGTGGGTGCTGTCAAAACTCAGCGACAAGGACAGGCGGCTACGGGCAGGCGCTGTCGGTTCAGACCTACAACCGCTGTCGGTTCTCACCGACAGAGCCAAGGGCCGGTCCCTCTCACCGGCACTGCCGCGCTTGCGCCACTTCCCGGACCGCCAGTGGTGTTCTACCTCGGCACCCACATGCCGCACTGGCTGGAACGGGTCGCCTTCCCGCTGTTCGTCAGCCACCGCCAACTGTCCCGCCGCCCGCGCCGCCGCCCCCTGATCGCGCGCTGCCGGTGGGCGCTGGACTCGGGCGGGTTCACCGAACTTGCCCTGCACGGCCGGTGGACCATCCCGCCCGATGCCTACGCCGAAGCCGTCGCCGGCTACGCCGACACCATCGGCCAACTGGACTTCGCCGCTCCCCAAGATTGGATGTGCGAGCCGGTCATGCTGGAACGCACCGGGTTGAGCATCACCGAACACCAGCACCGGACGGTGGCCAACTACCTGCACTTACGCGCCATCGCCCCCGACCTGCCGTTCATCCCCGTCCTACAAGGCTGGCAGCTGGCTGATTACCTGCACTGCGCCGACCTGTACGCCTCGGCGGGCGTGAACCTCGCCAGCCTGCCAAGGGTAGGGCTCGGGTCGGTCTGCCGCCGCCAATCCACGACTGAAATCGCCCGCATCGTGGCCACGCTTGCCCACATAGGTTTGCGGCTTCACGGCTTTGGCGTCAAGACCGGCGGCCTGCACCGCTACGGGCAACATCTCGCCTCGGCTGACTCGCTGGCCTGGAGCTTCGCCGCCCGCCGCGAGCCCCCACTACCCGGCCACACCCATAAGAACTGCGCCAACTGCCTGACCTACGCCGCCAGCTGGCGCGAGCGCATCCTGACCCGCCTGCACACCACCCCCCGACAACCGGAACTGCCCGGCATCGATGGTGAGCCACCGACTTGGAAGGCAGCATGAACAGCACCCGCCTCGACTTGCCCGCCGCGGCTCAGGCCGCCGCCGCCCGCGGCTGGCGGGTGTTCCCCCTCACCCCCGGCGGCAAGATGCCGCTACGCGGGTTCACCGACTGGGAACACCACGGGACCACCGACCCCGACCGCATCGCCGCGTTCTGGCAGCGTGCGCCCTACAACATCGGCGTGGCCTGCGGCCCGTCCGGGCTGGTCGTGATCGACCTGGACATGCCCAAACCCGGCGAGGACCCGCCCGCCGAGGCCGCCCGCCACGGTGCGACCTGCGGGCAAGAGGTCTTCCACCTCCTCTGCCAAAGCCGAAACCGGCCCTACCCTGACGACACCTTCACCGTGCGAACCCGCCGCGGCGGGCTGCACCTGTACTTCACCGCCCCACCGGGGGTGCGGCTGCGCAACACCGCGGGCAGCAAGGGCGGCCTGGGCTGGCTGATCGACACCCGCGCGTGGGGCGGTCAAGTCGTCGGCCCCGGCAGTTACGTCCGCTTGCCGGACGGCAAAGGACCATACGAAATCCTGCGCGATGTGCCACCCGCGCCGCTACCGGCCTGGCTCACCGAAGCCCTGACCCCACCGCCACCGCCACCGGCCGACGCCCCGGACCTACTCGCCGCCCTGCCGGGCCATCGGCTGAGCCGGTACGGCGAGGCCGCGCTACGCGCCGAGGCCACCGCCGTCGCCGACGCGCCCGGCGGAAGCCGCAACACCACCCTCAACCGCGCGGCATTCAACCTCGGCCAACTCGTCACCCGCGGTGTGCTCCCCGAACACGTCGTCACCAGCGCGTTGCAGGCCGCCGCCGAGGTCGCCAACCGGCGCGTGACCGACCGCACCCCCAGCACAGCGCGTGAGCTGGCCGCCGTTATCGCCGCCGGGCTGACCGCCGGGAAGAAGGCGCAACCCCGCCGCATGGCCGCATAAGCACCACCAAGGGAGAACCCATGCCCAACCGCACACCCACCGGCGCGGACCTACTCGACCGACTCCGCGCCTCCCTCGCCCGGTATGTGATCCTGCCCACCGACCACGCCGCCGACGCCGTCACGCTCTGGATCGCCGCCACCCACGCCCAACCCGCGTGGGCGCACGCGCCCCGCCTGGTCATCCGCGGCCCGGAGAAGCGGTGCGGCAAGTCCCGGCTCCTCGACATCGTGGAAGCCACCTGCCACAACCCGTTCATCACCGTCAACTCATCCAGCGCCGCCGTCTACCGCTCCATCACCGACGACCCGCCCACCATGCTCGTGGACGAAGCCGACACCATCTTCGGCCCCAAGGCAGACGGCAACGAAGACCTGCGCGGCCTGCTGAATGCCGGACACCAGCGCAACCGGCCGGCCAAACGCTACGACGCGGCCACCAACCGCGTGGAAAGCATTCCGACCTTCGCCATGGCCGCACTCGCCGGCATCGGCGCCATGCCCGACACCATCGAAGACCGCGCCGTTGTCGTCCGCATGCGCCGCCGCGCCCCCGGCGAAACCGCCGCACCCTACCGACACCGCCGCGACCGCACACCGCTGCGCGACCTGGCCTCCGACCTCAACCGGTGGCTACGCGCCGACCTGGCCACCCTGGAGGAGGCTGAACCCGCCATGCCCGTGGAAGACCGCGCCGCCGACACCTGGGAACCCCTGGTCATCGTCGCCGACTACGCCGCCAGCACCTGGCCCGAGCGCGCCCGAGCCGCCGCCCTGGCGCTCACCGCCGAGGCCGACGACAACGACCAGGCATCGACACGCGTGCGGCTGCTGGCCGCCTGCCGCGCCGCATTCGGCGCCGACACGGCGCTGCCCACCGCCGTCCTCCTGGAACGCCTCAAGGCCGACCCCGAGGGCGAATGGAACGAGCACGGACCGGCCGGCCTGACACCTATCCGACTCGGCACGATGCTGCGCGAATACGACATCCGCCCGGCCGCGATTCGCTTCCCCGATGGTCCGCTGAGGGGCTACCGCCGAGGCGACTTCGCCGACGCGTGGGCGCGCTACTGCCCGACCCTCGAACCCGCTCCAGAGGCCGACGTTCTGCATCTGGAGCGGGGAAGCCGCTACAGCCGTAACAGCCGTAACACCGCAGGTCAAGGCGATACGGCTTCCGACCCTGTTACGGCTTAACCCGTAACACCGCAACAAGCCGTTTCGGCCCTGAGCTGCGATGTTACGGCTGTAACGGGTTGAAACGGCTACTCCCTCCCACCATGTCATCGGCCCCTCGGCGACAAGCCGCCAAGCACGACCGCCGAGGGCGCCAAACCTCCCTTTCCGATCACGCCACACCCGGAAGGAACGAGCCGCCATGGCCACCATCACCCGCCTGCCCGCGATGCTCACCATTCCCGAGGTCTGCACCGAACTCCAGATCTCCCGATCCACCTTCTACGACTGGCGCATGAAGCGCCGCGCCCCGCGCTGCATCAAACTTCCCAACGGTGACCTGCGCGTCCGCCGTACCGACCTTGACCGCTGGCTGGAAGCCCGAGAGGACGCGGCCTGATGGGCGAAACGACGTTCAGCGTCCGAGTTTTCAAGCTGGAAAAGCGCAAGAATGCCAAGGGGGTCGTCACCTCCTATCGCGTCCTCTGGCAGACCGCTGGCCGCATGTGGAAGAGGCCGTTCCCCAAGGAAGCCCAAGCCGACGCGTATCGAAGCAGGCTGGTCAGTGCAGCCCGGAACGGCGAAGCCTTCGACCTAGCAACTGGAGAACCCCTGTCCTGGGCGCGCGCTGACCGGCCCGACATGGGTTGGTACGCCTTTGCCTGCAAGTTTGTGGACATGAAGTGGGCCGACGCATCCGCCAAGCACCGCGCCGGCATCGCCTACACACTCACCATGGCCACGTTCGGCATGCTCGACACGGCCCCGAGCCCGTATGACGCCAAGGACATCCGGACCGCACTCCGGCGTTGGGGGTTCAACACCAAGGAACGCCAGAACTGTCCAGATGGAACGCGCGCCATCCTCGAATGGGTCGAACGGCATTCCCTACGTGTCTCGGCGCTGGCGACCCTCACCACCGTTCGAGCATTGCTCAATGCCGCGATAACGCGACTCAACGGCACGCGCGTAGCCGCCAGCTCGAACAGGCGGCACCGCGTCATCCTGTCCAACGCTCTCAGCTATGCCGTGGAACTCGGGTTACTCGAAAAGAACCCTATCCCGGACCTCAAATGGAAGATCACCAAGACGACCTTTCAGGTTGACCGCCGCTCCGTGGTCAATCCTGACCAGGCACGCGCACTGCTCGCCGCCGTCGAACAACAGAAGCCGAGCGGCCCACTGCTCATGCCGTTCTTCGCCGCGCTGTACTTCGCTGGGTTGCGACCGGAAGAAGCCGTCAACCTACGCCAGAAGGACTTGACACTGCCCGATGCCGAAGAGACGTGGGGAGAGCTTTACCTGACCGGCGCAACACCCGAAGTCGGCAGGGAATGGACGGACACTGGAGACCAGCGGGACACGCGCGGCCTCAAGCACCGCGCCGAGGGAGAGACCCGCCCCGTTCCTTGTCCCCCTGAGCTGGTCGCCATCCTGCGCAGGCATCTCAAAGAGAGCGGCACCGGCCCCGGTGGGCGCGTGTTCCACGGTGCGCATGGCGGTGTGCTTGCCAAGAGCACCGTGCTGCGGATATGGCGTAACGCCCGCAGGGCGGCTCTGAGCCCCGGGGAGTACGCCTCACCGCTGGCCAGACGCCCGTACGATCTGCGGCACGCCTGCCTCTCCACGTGGCTCAACGCCGGCGTATCGCCGAAGCAGGTAGCCGAGTGGGCAGGCAACAGCGTGGAAGTCCTGCACCGCACCTACGAGAAGTGCCTAGCGGGCCATGACGAGATCGCGATGCGCCGAATCGCCGAGGTCCTGCGGCCCATCCCGCGGGAAGGCATTGGGAAGGATCACCCGGATACGGCCGATCAGAGCCGGACACGGCCGGACAGTACCGGTTGATGACGGCAAGCAAAAACCCTGGTCATCGCGGAGATGACCAGGGTCTTTGTGATGCGCGGCTGAGAGGACTCGAACCCCTAACCTTCTGATCCGTAGTCAGATGCTCTATCCATTGAGCTACAGCCGCTCGCCGCCTCGTGGCGACGTGAAGACTCTACCATCTGCTCGCTGGTGGTGGTGCCGGGCGTGGTCGGCGGGCGGCCTCCGGCAAGGGGGTACATCGTTGGATGTAGGGGGGCCATCCCTGGTGGGGAGGGGGGCGGGGGAAACAGATGATGTGATGGGGGTATGAGGCGGGATCTGCTGGCCGCCGGCTTGGCGTTCGCGGGCGGGCTGGTCTTGCTGGCGACCGGGGCATCGGTCGGGTGGTGGTGGTCCGATACGCCGACGTGGGTGCTGGCCGGGCCGCTGGCGTTGGTCTGTGCCGGGGTGGCGGTACGGCGGCGGGCGCCGTTGGTGGCGCTCGGGCTCGGGTTGGCCGGGGTGGCGGGCGACCTGTGGTTCGGGCCGACGTTGGGCACGATCCTGATATTCACCGACAACCTGTACTCCGCCACGCTCTACGGCCCGCGCAGGCTGGCCCAGTGGATGGTGTGGATCACCTGTACGCTCGCCGTCCTCATCGGCAGCGTCACCGGGGTCGTGCTGTGGGACTGGCGGTGGGTGGCGGTCGCCGGCGTGCAGGCCGGGCTGGTGCTGACCACGCCGGTGTTCAGTGCGGTGATCCTGCGGCAGCACCGGGACCAGGCGCAGGCGGAGCGGGCGCGGGCCGAGCAGGTGGCCCGGCTGGCCGAGCTCGACCGGCGGGCCGCGGTGAACGCCGAGCGGGCCCGGATGGCGCGGGAGTTGCACGACATGATCGCCAACCACTTCAGCGCCATCGCGATCCAGTCCACGGCCGTGCTGTCCCGCCGTGACCTGGACGGCGAGGCCGTGCACAAGGTGCTGGGAAGCATCAGGGAGAACAGCGTCCAGGGGCTGGCGGAGATGCGCGCCATGATCGAACTGCTTCGTCAGGAGGGCGGCGGCGAGCAGAGCGAGACGACCCGGCGGCGGCTGGCGGACTCGGAGGACCTGGTGGAACGGGCGCGGCAGTCCGGGGTGGACGCGTGCCTGCGGGTGTCGGGCGAGCCCGCGGAGTTGCCGGCCTCCGTCGATCTCGCCGGATACCGGATCGTGCAGGAGGCGCTGACCAACGTGCTCAAGCACGGCGGCCGGCGGGCCGAGGTGGCGATCGACTACGTGGCCGACCGGGTCACGGTGACCGTGGAGAACCCGGTCGCGAACGGGCGTGCGCGGCTGCCCGGGGCGGGTACCGGGCTGATCGGGATGAAGGAGCGTACGGCGCTGGTGGGCGGATTGTTCGAGGCGGGGCCGTTCGAGGGCGGCTGGCGGGTCTGGGCCGAACTCCCGGCGACGGCCGGGGCCCTGCCGGGCGCGGAGGGCTGACCGGTGGCGGTGATCCGGGTGCTGGTCGCCGACGACCACGCGGCGGTACGGGCCGGGCTGGTGCTGATCCTGGGCGGCGCGGACGACGTCGAGGTGGTCGGTGAGGCGGCCGACGGCGAGCAGGCCGTCACGATGGCCAGGGCGTTGCGGCCCGACGTGGTGCTGATGGACGTCAGGATGCCGCGCCTGGACGGGATCTCCGCGGCCAGGGAGCTGGGCGGGGTCGCGGACGTGCTGATCCTGACGACGTTCGATCTGGACGAGTACGTCTACGGGGCGCTGCGCGCAGGAGCGGCCGGGTTCCTGTTGAAGAACACCGACGCCGACTCGCTGCTGTCGGCGGTACGGCTGGTCGCCCGGGGCGACGGGATCATCTCGCCGTCGGTGACGCGCAGGCTGATCTCGACGTTCGCCGAGCGGGAGGATGCGGCCGAACGCGACCGCGGCCCCAGGCCCGCGAGCCCGCCCAGTGCCCTGGCGCTCGCGTCGCTGACCCCGCGGGAGCGGGAGGTACTGGCGTGCGTCGGCCGCGGCCTGTCCAACGCGGAGATCGCCCGCGAGCTGGACATGGCAGAGGCCACCACGAAGACGCACGTCAGCCGGGTGCTCAACAAGCTGGGGCTGCGCAGCAGGGTGCAGGCCGCGATCTACTACGGCGAGCGCGAGGGATGAAGCCCTCTAGTCGCCGGGGACGGCGAGGAGGTTGAGGACCTCGATCTCCGCCCCGGGGCAGGGCACCGTGCCACCTCGCTCCTCATCGAGACACGACCCACTCGTCTCCCTGGTCGCCGGCCAGTAGAGGACCGAGGTGGGGCTGGAGGAGGTGCCGCTCCCTCCGCCGTAGCCGTCCTCGGTGTTCCTGGTGCCGAGGCGGGCCCGTTTGCCGGTGGACATGTCGAAGACGGTGGGACCGCCATCGTCGATCTCGACGAAGCGCCCGTGGATGTCGGCGGCGACGCCCCCGGCGACGCCGTGCTCGGCTGCGCCCGCGATGCCCCTGCGGCCGGTACCGTCGACGGCGAAGGTGACCAGCCCGGCCCCGGACCGGCCGATGCACCACTCCACGCCGCAGCGGACGCTGGTCACGCCGGAGGGGTCGGTGGGACGTACGCTCTCCCAGGTCTCCAGGTTGACCAGTTGGTCGGCGCCGCGATGCGCCCATGACCCGGCGTAGAGGGTGAGTCCGTCGGTCCCCGCCATGGTTTCCGGGCCGCCGCCCGAGAGCGGGACGCGGTAGAGGGTCTGCCCATCGGTGACGGACCAGATGATGTGATCCGTGGTCACCGCGATCTGCGTGATCTTGGCGATGGGGCCTCTGATCTGCGCGATCTGCCGCGCCATGCCGCCGCCCCTGGGCATCACCCACAGGTCGGCCCATTCGGCGTCGTCGTTGGGGCGGGTGCCGTACCAGGCGATGTGGTCCGGGCCGACCTCGACGTCCTGCGGGAAGTAGCCGGAGACGCCGGGCGGCGCGGGCATCTCGCCGAGTACCCGGCTCTGCCGCGCCCTGGTGTCGTAGATCTCCAGGCGGGCCGCCCGCTCGAGCGAGGACTCGGCGGTGAGCAGCATCTCGGCCGGGCCGAGCGCGGTGACCGGGCGGTACCTCCAGCCGTCCACCGACTCGGCCGGCATCGTCGTGACAGCCGCCGGCCACACCTCGGACGCCATCCCGGGTGCGGGCCCCGCGCCCGGCCGCAGGCCGCTGCGGGTGGCGGCGTCGTCGGGCATGCCGGTGTCCCGGGCGACCGCGGTGTCGCGCCCTTCACCGCCCCTGTGGGCGAAGGGCGCGGTCAGCGCCGTACCGGCGCCGATGACGCCGACGACCGCGGCGGCGGCCAGGACGGCTCGCAACCGGCGGCAGGTACGGCGGCGTCTGCGCCCGGCCACCAGTTGGACGAGATCGCCCTCCGGTTCGGGCGCGCGCTCGGCCATCCCCCTGAGCACACCGCCGATCTCCTCTTCCGATCTCCACCTCATGACGCACCACATCCCGAATCGCGTGCGGTGACGACCTCACCGAGCTCACCGAGCTCACCGAGGAACGCGGCCCTGCTGGGCCGCTGCACCCGGAGCTTGGACAGAGCCCGTGACGCCTGGCTGCGGACCGTGCCCGCGGAGACGCCCAGCATGGCGGCGATCTCCGCGTCCGACATGTCCTGGTAGTAGCGCAGCACCAGGACGGTCCGCTGCTTTCGCGGCAGGGCCCGCAGTTCGTTCCACAGCACGGAGTCGCCGCTCACCCGGTCGAGGTCGCCGTCGTGGTACGCGGCCTCGGGGACCGTCGCCATCAGGTCCTCGCGCCTGCGCCTGCGCCACCAGCTGATGTGGAGCCGTGCCATCGTCGTGCGCACGTAGCCCTCCGGGTCGTCCTTCTTGCGCACCCGCGGCCACGCGCCGTCGAGGCGCAGCAGCGCCTCCTGCACGAGGTCGGCGGCGTCGTGGGCGTTGCCGGTGAGCACGAAGCCGTACCGGTACAGCGCTCCGCCGCGCGCACGCACGAACTGCTCAAAGTCCACTAACCAGGGACGCGCGAGCACCCTGATCCGCTGCACACCGTGACGAGAATCCTGGGCCGTCGCCGCACGCGGAGAAAAACCGCAGGTCGGCGGCGGAGGGCAGCGGCTAGGGTTTCACGCCATGCGATCGATCTTCCTGATCACGGGTATCCAGGCGTCGGGCAAGTCCACGGTGGCGGGCCTGCTGGCGGAGTCCGCGGCGCTGCCGAGGTCCGTGCACGTGCGCGGCGACGTGTTTCGCAGGATGGTGGTCAACGGGCGGGAGGAGATGACCGCGCAGCCGTCGGCGGAGGCGGTCGCGCAGTTGCGGCTGCGGCACCGGCTGACCGCGACGGTGGCGGACGGTTACTTCGGGGCGGGGTTCGGGGTCGTGGTCCAGGACGTGATCATCGGCCCGCACCTGGCGGAGATGGTGGCGGCGATCGAGTCCAGGCCGCTGTACGTGGTCGTGCTCGCGCCGAGCGTGGCGGCGGTGGCGGCGCGGGAGGCGGCGCGGTCCAAGGACGCGTACGGGATCTGGACGATCGAGGCGCTGGACCGGACATTGCGCACCGAAACCCCCCGGCTGGGGCTCTGGCTGGACACCTCGGACCTGACGCCCGAGGAGACCGTCGCCCAGATTCTCAGCAAGGCCGAAGACGAAGCCCGTATCTATCCGTAACACTATCCGTTATAACGGCAAATACCAGTACAAGTCCGGTCATCCCAGCGGCTGGCCGAGACGTCATGACGGACGAGGTAAGCCCCGCGCGAAACCAGCACGAGGACCGGAGGCGGCACGAGGCCGGCACACAGCACGAAGACCGGAAGCGGCCGGTGAACGGCCGGTGGTCCAGGACAGAGAACCGCTGAGACGCACGAAGAGGGATGGTCATGGCCGTGACGAGGGCGATGCGTCAGGCGCTCATCGCGGAGATGCGCAGGCACACCGGCGTGGGCGACGCGATAGCGGAGGCGTTCCTCACCGTGCCCAGGCACGTCTTCCTGCCGGAGACGCCGGTCGAGCAGGTCTACCGCGACGAGGCGATCGTCACCAAACGCGGCGCGGACGGCATGCCGACCAGTTCGTCCTCACAGCCGACGATCATGGCGGCGATGCTCGGCCAGCTCGCCGTACGCCCCGGTGACCGGGTGCTGGAGATCGGCGCGGGCACCGGCTTCAACGCGGCGCTGCTGGCCGCGCTGACCGGCCCGGACGGCGAGGTGGTCAGCGTGGACATCGATCCCGACCTGGTGGCGACCGCCCGTTCCAACCTGGAGGACGCGGGGTACTCCGGCGTCACCGTCGTGGCCAGCGACGGCGCGGAGGGCTTCGCCGAGGGAGCGCCGTACGACCGGATCATCGCGACCGTGGGCGCGTGGGACCTCGCGCCCGCCTGGCTGGACCAGCTCGCGCCCGGCGGGCGGATCGTGGTCCCCCTCGACCTGTACGGCGTGCAGCGGTCGGTGGCGCTGGAGCGCGCGCACCGCCAGACGTCCGGACGCTGGCGCAGCGTCTCCGTGCTGTCCTGCGGTTTCATGCGGATGCGCGGCCCGCTGGCCGGTCCGGAGCGGTACGAGGTGCTGGACCCCGACAGCGGCCTGACGATCTTCCTGCCCGACGGGCGCGACGCGGACGGCGTGCTCGGCGCGCTGGAGGGCCGGGTCACCGCGCAGGCCGTGACGACCGGGCTGCCGGTCGATCCCGCCGTGCTGTTCGACGGGTTCAGCCTGTGGCTCGCCGTGCACGAACCGCGCTGGTGCACCCTGTCGGAGGCGGCGGGCACCCGGCTGCCGCCCAGCCCGCTGACCGTGCAGGGCGTGTCGGTGACCGCGGGCATCCGGGACGGCGGCGGCATCGCCCTGCTCACCGCCGAGAAGACCGGCCGGGACGCGGGCTGGGGCGTCGGTTATCCGTCGCAGGTGGAGGAGGTCGTGGCGCGCGGGTACGGCCCGGACGGCGCGCGTCTGGCCGGCGAACTCGCCGCGCACGCGCGTACCTGGCTGGCCGCCGGACGTCCGATGACCGACACCCTGCACATCGACGCCTACCCCGCCTGCATGTCCGTCTCGACCGCCCCCACCACCCCGCTGCTGGAGAAGCGGCACACGACCCTCGCCATCACCTGGCCCGCCGGCTGACCGTTCATCAGCCGTCAGCGCCCACGGGCCAGGCCGTGTTCGTAGGCCCAGATGACGGCCTGGACGCGGTCGCGCAGCCCCAGTTTGGCCAGAATGCGGCCCACGTGCGTCTTCACCGTGCCCTCTGACAGGAACAGCAGCCCCGCGATCTCCGCGTTGGTATGTCCCATGGCGATGTGGCGCAGGACCTCGCGTTCGCGGCCGGTCAGCGGGTCGGGCCCCGGCGTGGGGAGGGTGGGGGCCACGTGGTCGAGCAGGCGGCGGGTGGTGGAGGGCGCGATGACCGCGTCGCCCTCGTGCACGGTGCGCACGGCCGCCAGCATCTCCTCGGCGGGCGCGTCCTTGAGCAGGAATCCGGAGGCCCCGGCGCGCAGCGCGGCGAAAGCGTACTCGTCCAGGTCGAAGGTGGTCAGCACGATCACCTTCGGCGCCGCCGAAGCGCCCGCGAGCAGTTCGCGGGTGGCGGCCACGCCGTCCATGCGGGGCATGCGGACGTCCATGAGCACGACGTCGGCCCGCACCGTGCGCAGCCGGGCCAGCGCGTCCGCGCCGTCGCGGGCCTGGCCCACGACCTGCATGTCCGGTTGCGCCTGGAGCACCATGACCGTGCCCGTCCGCACGAGGTCCTGGTCGTCGACGACGAACACCCGGATCACATGCCCTCCTTCAGATAGGGCAGGCGGGCGACCACCGCGAACCCGGCGCCTACTTCGCGCGGCCCCACCTCCAGCGTGCCGCCCACGGCCGACAGTCTCTCGCGCATTCCCGCCAGGCCGTTCCCCCGGCCGTCCGTCGTCCCGCGGCCCGTGCCGTCGTCGGTGACGGTGAGGACCAGGGCGTCAGGCGTCCAGTCCAGGCGTACGTCGGCCGTCGCCGCCGGGCCCGCGTGCTTGAGCGTGTTGGTCAGCGCCTCCTGGACCACCCGGTAGGCGGCGAGTTCGGCGGCCGGGCCGATGGGGCCGGCCGTACCCGTCTCGACGGGGCCGGTCGCGCTCGACGCGGACAGCAGGGCGGGCAGGTCGGCCAGCCCGGGTGACGGGTCCAGCGGGGCGGTGTCGGCGCGGAGCACGCCGACCAGGCCGCGCATCTCCGTCAGGGCCCGGCGGCCGGTCTCCTCCACGGTGGCCAGTACCTGCGCGGCCTGCTCGGGCGCGTACCGGCCGCCTCTCGCCTGGGCGACGATCACGGCCAGGGCGTGCGCGACCACGTCGTGCATCTCGCGCGCGATCCTCGCCCGCTCGGCCAGCGTCGCCCGCTCGGCCGTCGTCTCGGCCTGCTCCTCCAGCAGCGCGACGTAGGCGAGCTGGGTCCGCCGGTACAGCCCGAGCCCCCAGGCCGCCGTCATCAGGGAGGCCAGCAGGCCGAGCAGGAGCCACGGATCGGGCCCCAGGTGCGCGCCGGTGACCGACGGGTCATGGGCGAACCGGTAGGCCGCCGCCCCGGCCCCGGCGAGTCCGGCGGCCAGGGGCAGCAGGCGCCTGCCGTACGCGGTGCAGGAGTAGACGGCGATCGGGAAGACGGCCACGGACGGCAGGACGAGGAACAGCCCGGTCACCGCGACCTGGACGGCGAAGGCGGCGGTGACCACGAGGAACGCCCAGACCTTGCGCCGGTAGGCGAGGGCCGCGTGGGCCACCGCGCAGGCGCCCACCAGCAGGGCCGCGCGGACGCCCGGCACCGACAGGACCGCCACCACCGCCGACAGCGACAGCAGCGGCACCCCGGCGACGAAGGCCAGGGCCAGGTCCGCGCGCCGCGGCACTACGGCGTCGCCCGCTGGTAGGAGAGCGTGGCCCCGCCGACCGCCAGCCCGAACAGCAGCCAGCTCCCGTACACGAGCCCGACCGTCACCACCGCCGCGAGGTCGGACAGGGGAACAGGCCCGTGGGTGAGGCCGAGCACCTGCGACAACGTACCGAAAACGGACATGGCCCCCATGGTGGTCAACATAGCAGCGCCCGCCCAGCCGCCCGCCAGCACCAGCCGCCGCGGCAGCCGCCGCCCCCACCTCTGCACCAGGGCCAGCGACCCCACCGCCCCGATGAGCAGCATGACCAGCTCGCCGTACGGGAAGCCCTCGGCATGGCCCGCCGGGCGCAGCAGCGTACCGCCCAGGAACCAGTACAGCTTGACCATCGGATAGACGAACCCGATCGCGAACGCGCTGTAGCCGAGCCACGCCCCGCCCGGAACCCTCAGGCGAGGCAGCAGCAGCGCGCCCAGCAGCGCGCACCCCACCAGGCTGAGCCCGCGCAGCGCCATCCCGGGCCAGTCCACCCGCGCGAAGTCCCCCGCCGGGATCCCCGTGACGGCGAAGAACGCACGGAAGCCGTCGAGCACGACGCCGCCCGCCGACCACAGCAGCAGTACGGCGGGCAGCAGCCCCGCCGGGTGCGGTCGTACCACGAAGATCGCGCCCAGCGCGGCGGCCAGGACGGTCACCCAGTGCGGCGCGAAGCCCGTCGTGTAGGGGAGCGTCGGCAGCGGCAGCAGCGCGAGCGCCACGACGAGCCCGAGAACGGCCAGCGCCCAGATCTGCGTTCGTTGAAGTCGCATGCCGCCAACGATCCCGGCGGCGGCCCGCGGGCCGCGTCCGCGTCAGGTCCAGACGAGATCTGACCCGAGAGGTATTGACACGGCCCCGAGTTTCGGCGTGCTCACGGGACGATCTGCAACTGGGCCATCATGCCGAGCGAGGAATGGTCCAGGAAGTGGCAGTGGTAGACGTACCGGCCGAGGTGTTCGGTGAAGCGCACCTTGATGCGGGCCGACGCGCCCGGCGGGACGTAGATCGTGTCCTTGCGCCCCTGGTCGGTCGGCCACGGCGGCTCGCCGTCCCGGTCCAGCACCCGGAACTGCTCCAGGTGCAGGTGGAAGGTGTGGTTGATGCCGCCCCGCTCGGTGTCGGCGTTGTGGATCCGCCAGATCTCGGTGGCGCCCCGCTTGACCTGGAAGTCCACCCGGTCGGGGTCGTACTCCTGCTCGTTCATCAGGTAGCGCCACTTGGGCGTGGTCAGGTCGAGGTTGAAGACCACGTCGCGGGTCACGGTCGCCTCGGGCAGGTCCGGCAGCGGGCGCAGTACGTCGGGCACGCGGCTGTGGTCCCTGGCCCGGCGTACGACGTCGAAGCGCAGCACCGTGCCCGACGTGTCGTGCATCGTCACCTGATCGCCGGGTTTGAGGCGGGAGAAGTCCACCACCACGTCGGCCCGCTCGCCGGAGCTGATCAGCAGTTCGGACAGCCGCTGCGGGGCGGGCAGCAGGCCGCCGTCCGAGCCGATCTGGATCAGCGGCAGGTCGCCCGACAGGCGCAGCCGGAACAGCCGGTGCGTGGTGCCGTTGAGCAGCCGGAACCGGTACTTCCTCGCGGCCACCCTGAAGTAGGGCTGCGGGCGTCCGTTGGCCAGGAGGGTGGTCCGGGTGTCGGGCACGTCGTAGATCAGTTCGCCGTCCTGGCCGATCAGCGCGTCCCTGATCATGATCGGCACGTCGTACCGGCCGCCGGGCAGGCCGTACCTCGCCTCCGCCGGGTCCTCGATCACGTAGAACCCGTGCAGGCCCGCGTAGACGTTGCGGGCCTCGGTGTGGTGGCTGTGGTCGTGGTACCAGAGCGTGGTGCCCTGCTGGGTGTTCGGGTAGTCGTAGACGCGGAAGCGGCCGGGGTCGATCACGTCCATCGGGTGGCCGTCGCTCACCGCGGGGACGTGCCCGCCGTGCAGGTGGACGTTGGCCGCACGGTCCAGGTCGTTGTGGTACTTGACGATCAACCGGCGGCCGGTCCTGGCTCGGAAGGTGGGGCCGACGAAGCCGCCGCCGAAGGACAGCACCGGGGTCAGCAGGCCCGGGACGATCTCGACCCGGGCGGGCTTGATCCGCACGTGGTAGACGTCGGCGTCCGGGCGTACCTGGACGGGCCTCGCCACCGGCGGCACCGGCATCTCCACCGAGAAGGCGGGGACGTGCGCCAGGCGACGGGGACGTGGGCCGTGCCGGCCGGGCTTGTCGGGCTTGTCGGGCTTGTCGGGGGGCAGCAGCGCCGCCGCGCCGGTGAGTCCGCCGAGCGCGAGCACGTCTCGCCGGTTGAGCGGGTGATTCCCAAGCCGGTTGAGCATGTGATTCCCAAGAGGTCGCGAGGAGAGCCAATGGTCCTGCGCACACTCTCGCCGCCACGGCGATCGGTGGAAATCACGACTCGGGGGGTACGGAAATCATTGGGGAACACATGGGCGTCCGAACACCGATAGCCCCCCGAAGTACGACGGAAGAGTACCTTGACGCAATGGATCACATGGATCACAGCGCGCGGGCCGCGGGCGCGGTCGTCGGATCTGCGGTGGGCGACGCGCTGGGCGCGCCGTTCGAGTTCGGTCCGGAGGGCGTCTTCTCGGCGCGGTTCCGGAAGCCGGGCGCGGGCGATGAGATGTGCGGGGGCGGCGGCTGGGATCCCGGCGAGGCCACCGACGACACCCAGATGGCCCTGCACGTCGCGTACTCCCTGGTGGAACGCGGCGGGCTGGACCTGCCCGACATCTACAAACGCTTCAAGCGGTGGGCCAAGGCCGGTCCGA
This sequence comes from Spongiactinospora rosea, assembly GCF_003315795.1. Lineage (GTDB taxonomy): Bacteria > Actinomycetota > Actinomycetes > Streptosporangiales > Streptosporangiaceae > Spongiactinospora > Spongiactinospora rosea. Next base: position 149,216 of record NZ_QMEY01000010.1, on the reverse strand, counting down.
AGGACATCGGCCTGCAGACCCGGTCGGTCCTGAGCAGCTTCCGGTCCTGGGACAAGGCCGCCGCGCACCACTTCAAGATAAGCCCGCGCGCGGCGGGGAACGGCTCGCTGATGCGCGCGACGCCCTCCGCCGTCCACTTCGCCGCCCAGGGCAGGGCGGCCACCATGGACGCCGCCCGCCGGATCGCCGCCCTCACCCACGGCGACCCGGCCACCTGGGAGGGCACCGCGATCTTCCATGAGCTGGTGCGCATTGCGCTGGACGGCGGCGACCCGCTCGCCGCTATCCCTGACGCGCTCGACGCCGTCGATCCCGACCAGCGCGACCGCTATGTGAAGGTGCTGGCCGAGGACTGGCATCCGAGCCGGGCCACGGAGCCCAACGGCGCGGTGTGGCCGTGCCTGGGGTCGGCGGTGTGGGCGCTACGGACGACGTCCGGCTATGAGGAGGCGCTGCGCGCCGCCATCGACCTCGGCGGCGACACCGACACGGTGGCGGCGGTGACCGGGGGGCTGGCGGGCGCGGTGTACGGCCTGGCGGCGATCCCGGAGCGCTGGACCGCCCCGCTGCACGTGCCGCTGCCCGGCTCCCGCGACCACGAGGTCGTCCGCCTGGACGACCTCACGGACCTCACCCGGCGGCTGCTCGCCGGTTGAACGTGGAACGCCGGTCAAATGCGGAACGCCGGTCAAGTGTGGAACCAATGAATGCGGCGGCAGGATGTGCACACGAAACAGGTCGCGTCCCGGTTGGCCCAGTCGAGATTGAACAAAGTCATGCCGGTGGTCTGGAGTTTCCAGCGGTGGCTTTCGAAGACGTCGTTGTCGCACGTGTCGCAGATCAGTTTCCGGCCGTTGGGAAATGTGACAGGCGCAGGTTCCGTCATGTCCCGATGCTAGTCGAATTCGGGAAATACGCGCGCCCGTCCGGGCTCCGCCGTTCCGTGCGGTGGACGTGCGATGCTGGGAGGTGACCCCCGGGAGAGGGGGTCGGCGTGCCCGCCGGACATATCCGACGTATCGATATCGCAGGGGTCTCCTACACCCGGCGCGAGGCGCCGGACGACCTCGCGTACATCCGTGCCGTGGACACCGTGCGCGCGGGCGACACACCGCGCGGGCGCAGGATCGTCGCGGCGCTGGTCGTCCTTGAGGGCGTACTCGGCTCCGGCGCGCTCAACGAACTCCTCGACCGCATCGACGACGAGTCCGACCCGCTGGACTGGCCCGAACTCCTCACCGCCGCCCGCGACCTGACCGGGCCACGTACCCCGTGACCCGGCCAGGTCGTGATCATCAGGGGGCGGGCGGCGCGTACTGCGACAGCCCGATGTAGCTCGGGTCGAAGCCCCGGGCGAACGGGGGCCAGACCTCGGTGAGGGTGTGGATCACCCGCTGGTCCGGCCCGACCAGGACCCGCGCCGAGTCGTCACGGGTGCCCGGCTCGAACTTGTGCCGGGCGAACCCCGCGACCTTCCCACCTGCGGTGTCGTAGGCGATCGTGACGTGCTCGGTGGACTCGTCGCCGCTCGCGTTCGACCAGCAGCAGGTGCCCGCCACGTACAGGCGCGTCCCGTCCCCGCTGACCGCCGCCGAGACGCCCCGCGGGCTGATCTTGGACAGCGACCGCGGCCGGCCCGGCGACTCGTGGATCCTGTGCCAGCGCTCCGCGCCGGTCCGCTGGTCATAGGCGATGGTGACCAGCGCGTGGCGGCCGGTGCAGGTGCCGCCCTCGCAGTGCTGCCCGGTGACGAACAGCAGGTCATCGCGCGGGCTGACGGCGAGCGCGCTGTTGCCGTCCCTGACCACCTCGGTGTGCCCGGCGGCGTACCCGTGGGCGGAACCGGCGAAGGACGTCGTCCACAGCACCCGGCCGGTCTTGGCGTCGAGCGCGTGGGTGTTGGTGTGCGTGTCCAGGAAGTCCTCGTCCGGGGAGAGCGTCCCGGCGACGAACACGCGCCTGCCGTCCGCGCTGATGCCGCTGTGCCATGCCTGGTAGATGCCGGTGGCCGAATCGTGCCGGCGCACCCACCTGGGGCGTCCGGCGTTCGGGCCGGTCAGCGCGTAGGCGAAGGTGATCGGCCGGATGTGTATGCGGCCGGGGTCGATCTGCTCGAAGCCGGTCACGTACGCCGTGCCGCCGTCCGGGCTGACCGCCAGGTCCATCGCGGCGTAGACCATGCCCTGGCCTGGGGGTTTGTGCGCGGCGTACCACTTCTGCTCGCCCGTCCTGGCGTCGTAGGCGACGGTGAACGCCTCCGACCGGCCCAGGGACTCCCAGTCGGCGACCTTGTTCCACTTGGCTCCGGCCAGGACCACCGTCCTGCCGTCCGGGGAGATGCCGAGGCGCATGCCGTTGCCCGGCTCCAGCGACCTGGTGACACCCTCGATGTGGCCAGTGGTGAAGCTCGCCCGCCACAGTTCCCGGCCCAGCGCGGGATCTCCGGGGCGGGCCGGGGGCCGGTTGTTGTAGGCGATGGTCAGGGTCTCGGTGCGGGTGTCGTCCTGGCTGGGCGCGTCGCCGGAGACGTAGACGGTACCGCCGTCCGGGGCGACCACCAGGCCGCCGCCCTGGTCCTCGTGCGTCTCGAACAGCGGCTCCTCGACCGTCCAGATCGGCTTCCTGGTGGCGGTGTCGATCACGGTCGTGAACAGGCGCGCCTGCTCGCGCTGCAGGTCGGGGGTGAGCAGGAGTTCGTTGCCGAACAGGAAGAGCTGCGTGCCGTCCGGGCTGAGCGCGCTGCCCGCGAGGGTGCGGCGGCGGCCCTCCGGCGACCTGTACGCGGCGGTCGCCCGCTCCGCCCAGTCGTCGGGCAGCGCCGGGGCGGGCGGGTGATCGATGTGGAAGCCGACCGTGGTGCGCAGCCGCACGCCGGGCGCGGTCGCGGTGACCACGCCGCCGAAGAAGTTCCCGACGATCTTGAGGGCGGCCGGATCGAGGGTCAGGCCGACGGTCGCGGTGCCGCCCGGCCGTACGGTGACCCGCTTGGCCGACAGGGCGAGCCCGGCGGGCCGCCTGACCTCGTCGGTGACGGCCGTCGCGAGCCGCAGGGAGACGGGCCTGGCCGTGTCGTTGCGGTACGTGATCTCCCTGGTCACCGGCGCGGCCTCGGCGTGCACGCCGCCGAAGCCGACCGTGGTGTCGGCGTGGACCCGCTGCGCGATGGCGCGGGCGACGTCCACCCGGCCCGCGCCCTGCTCGAACCAGCGGGCGCCGCCGTCGCTCGCGGTGGAGGTCAGCGTGTCCTTGAGCCCGGTCGCGCCGAGGTCGGGCCGGGCCTGGGCGAGCAGCGCCGCCGCGCCCGCGACATGCGGCGCGGCCATCGAGGTGCCGTCGGCGGCGGTGTAGTGGTCGTCCACCGGGGTGCCCAGGCCGGTGCCCGCCGCGCGGGCGGACACGATCGCGGCGCCCGGGGCGGTGAGGTCGGGCTTGACTGCGTGGTCGGCGTGGCGCGGGCCGCGCGAGGAGAAGGGCGTCAGCCGATCCCGCCGGTCCACCGCGCCGACCGCGAGGGCCTTCGTCGCGGCGGCCGGGCTGTCGATGTACTGCATGCCGTACTGCCCCCGGTTGCCCGCGGCGGCGACGAACAGCACGTCCTCGGTCTCGGTCAGCGTATCGACCGCCACCGACATCGGGTCCGTGCCGTCGCCGCAGCAGCCGCCGAAGGACAGGTTGACCACGTCCGCGCCGCGCCGGACGGCCCACTCCATGCCCGCGATGGCCCACGACTCGTGGCCGGCCCCGTCGTCGCCCAGGACCTTGCCGCTGAGCAGCCGCGCGCCCGGGGCCACGCCCTTGCGCGCACCGCCGGAGGCGGCCCCGGTGCCCGCGATGATGGCGGCGACGTGGGTGCCGTGGCCGAACCGGTCGGCGGCGTCGGAGCCCGCCACGAGGCTCTGCGCGGCCTCCACCTGGCCCACCAGGTCGGGGTGCGCGGCGTCCACGCCGGTGTCGAGCACGGCCACCCGTACGCCCGCGCCCGTGTAGCCGGACTTCCAGACGGCGGGCGCGCCGATCTGCGCGGTGCTCTTGTCCAGGGACGCGCGTACCTTGCCGTCCAGCCACACCTGCGTCAGGCCGGGCGCGAGCGCGCGCTGCCCGGCGACGAGCCGGGGCCATAACCGGCCGCCTTGCTTGGGCTGGACGACGGCGGACATACCGGTCGTTCCGGTGGCCTTCGCGCCGAGTGTCCACAGAGAATCCTGGGTGCCGCGCAGGATCAGCGGCAGGTCGGCGCGGCTCGCGTCGTCGTAGCCCTCGCGGGCCAGGTACGTGATGTCGAACAGCCGCTCGTCCACCCGGCCCGCGGCCACCAGCGGCGCGGCGTCGGACGGTACGACGCGCACGGCGCCGCCCTCGGCCCGCCGCTCGAACGTGATGTGCGAGCGGCCCGGCCCGGGGCGCGTGGTGGTCGCGCCGCCCGGATACGTGGTCACCTTGTCGCCGGTGATCAGGGTGACGGTGACGGGCGCCGCCGTGGCCGGGGCCGCCGGGGAACCGGTGAGCAGGAGCGCCGGCACCGCGCAGCCGATGAGCCATCTTCTCCAGGACATATATCCGACACCTCTTCTCCGAGCGCTGATGGCCCACTCAGCATGAGGTCGCCCGGCCGCACTACCAATGGCTGAAATACGCCATCTTTTTGCGGCGGGCCGCGATATCGACCTTGCCGGGATTGGAATGCGCGTCGATGCTGGAGATCGCTGACAAAGCACCGCACACACCATCGGGTGCGGTGGTCAAAGGCGGTGAGGATCGTGACGGAACACGGCGATGTGGCGGTGGGCGAAGAACGACCGCCGCCGGCCGGGCCGCCCGCGTTCGTCGGTCGTGACGAGGCCCTGACGCGGCTGCTGGACGTACTCCGGCACGCGCCCGCGCTCGTCCTCATCGAGGGCGAGGCCGGGATCGGCAAGACCCGGCTGGTGCGGGAGGCGCTGGCCCGGCTCGGCCCCGGGCGGCGGCTGGTGGCCGCGTGCCCGCCGCTGACCACGCCGTTCTCGCTGGCCGGGCCGGTGGACGGGCTGGTCAGACTGGTCCGGTCCGACCCCTCGATCGAGCTGGGCGGGCTGGGCCTGAGCAGGCTGGCGGGCGCGCTGCGACCGCTGCTCCCCGAGTGGGAGGACCGGCTGCCGCCGCCGCTGGACCCCCTGGACGAACCGGCCGGCACCCGGCACCGCCTGTCGCGGGCGCTCACCGAGCTGGTCGAACGCCTCGCGCTCGACGTCCTCGTCATCGAGGACGCCCACTGGGCGGACACCGCCACGCTGGAGTGGCTGCTGATGCTCGGCGCGGCGACCGGCGAGCGGAAGCCGGCGATCGTGGTGACCTACCGCGCCTCCGACGTGCCCCCGGGCTCCCCGCTGCTGCGGCTCACCGCCCGGCAGCGCCCCCGGATCGAGCTGGGCGCGCTGGACGTGGCGCAGACCGCCCAGCTGGTGGCGTCGATGCTGCGGGCCGATCAGGTGTCCGCGGAGTTCGCCCGGTTCCTGCATGAACGTACCGATGGCGTGCCGCTGGCCGTCGAGGAGAGCGTACGGCTGCTGCGCGACCGGCAGGACATCGTCCGGCGTCAGGGCCGCTGGCGCCGCCGGGTGCTCGACGAGTTGCAGGTCCCGCCCACGGTCCGCGACTCGGTACTCGAACGGGTCGGCCGCCTGGACGACGCCACCCGGGACGTACTGGTCGCCGCCGCCGTACTCGCCGAACCCGCCGACGAGGCGACCCTGCTGGCCGTGGCCGGCCTGGGCGGCGACGCGGGCCGGGCGGGCATCGGCCGGGCACTGGCCGCCGGGCTGCTGCGCGAGGCCGACGGCGGCCAACTGGCCTTCCGGCACCTGCTCGACGCCAGGGCCGTGGCGGAGTCCGTCCCCGCCACCGACCGCTGGCGCAGGCACCGGCTCGCGGCCGACGTACTGGAACGCCGCACGCCGCCCCCCGTGCTGCGGCTGGCCCGGCACCACCGCGCCGCGAACCAGCCCGAGCAGTGGTGCCGGTACGGCGAGGCCGCCGCCGACCTGGCCTGGGAGTCCGGTGATGACCTGGCCACGGTCACGCTGCTGCTGGAGCTACTGACGTCGGTCGAGCATCCGCCCGCGCGCCGACTGCGGCTCGTACAGAAGCTGGGCCGGGCGTTCGTCCGCCGTTCCGCGCCGCTCGGCCCGATCGAGGACGCGGTACGCGCCGCCCTCCAGGCCGCGATCTCCTGGCCCGAACTGCCCGCCACCGAACGCGGCGAACTGCGCTACCTGATCGGACGCCTGCTGCTCCAGGCCGACGAGTTCGACGACGCGCACCGCGCGCTCAAGGCGGCGCTGCCCGACCTCGCCGACCGGCCCGAGACGGCGGCCAAGGTCATGTTGTGCCTGGCCGGGCCGATGCCGCACCCGCTGCCCGCCGAGGAACGCCTGTCGTGGCTGGAGCGGGCGACCGGGCTGTTCCCGTACGTCGAGTCGCCCGCCGAACGGCTGCTGGTCGCGTTCGAGCACGCCACCATCCTGCTCGGGCTCGGCGAGTCGGCGGGCTGGACGGCCCTGCGCGCGCTGCCCCGGTCCGCCACCGCGCTCGCCGAACGCAAGCAGATCGCGCGCGGCTCACTGAACGCGGCCTGGCGCGCGATCGACTGGGGCCTGTACGAGGAGGCGCGCGGGCGGCTCGCCGACGCCGTGGAACTGCTCCGCGCCACCGACTTCACCCGGGGCATGGAACTGGCCGGCTTCGGATCGCTGATCATCGACTGGTACACCGGCCGGTGGACCGACGCCGCGACCGCGGCCCGCGAACTACTGACCGGGGAGGACGTCTCGCCGGTCATCCGGATGATGGCCCGCTCGGTGGACGGCCTGCTCAAGCTGGCCGGGGGTCACCGGGGCACGGCCCGGCGTACGCTGCTCGCCGTACTGGCCGAGGACCCGCAGGAGGGCCTGGCCGCGGTCGGGCTCGGCCGGCTGGCGCTGTCCACCCGGGACGCCGAGGAGGCCATCACGATCACCACTCCCGCCGTCGCGGCGGCGCTGCGCGAGGCGGTGCCGTGGCGCTGGGCCACCAACATCGTCACCACGCACGTCGACGCGCTGGCCGCCGCCGGCCGGACCGCCGAGGCCAAGGCCACATCGGACACCCTGGCCGAGTGGGTACGCGGACACGCCGTACCGGCCGCCACGGCGGCGTCCGTCACCTGCACCGCCGTGCTGCGCGCCGCCGAAGGCGACCCCGGGGAGGCGGCGGCGATGCTCGGCGACGCGGCGGACGCCTGGGCGGCGATCGGCCGCGTCCACGACGAACTGCTCGCCCGCGAACGCCGGGCCGTCTGCCTGGTCGCCTCCGGCGCCCGCGACGACGGCCTCGCCGTACTGGTCGAAACCCAGCGCCGCCTGTCCTCCCTGGGCGCGACCTGGGACGCCGACCGCCTCGCCAAACTCCTGCGCACCCACGGCGTTCCCATTCCCCGGCCGGGGCGGGCGGGGCGGCGGGGGTACGGGACGCAGCTCTCGCCGCGCGAGGTGGAGGTACTGGAACTGGTCGCCACCGGCATGACCAACAAACAGATCGCCGAGGCCCTGTTCATCAGCCCGCAGACGGTCAACCGCCACCTCGCCACCTCCATGCGCAAACTCAACGTCACCTCCCGCACAGCCCTCGCCATCTCCGCCCTGAACCACGGCCTCCTCCCCTGACCGAACACCAATCGCCTTCGCTTCGCTCAGCCGCATTCCCTTTGCCGGGCTCCGCCCGACCTACCGCAGGCCACCTCTCACCGCCCCACCGTGCCCAGCAGCGGCCCCATCCCGGCATTTCCCGTGCGTCGCACTCACCCGCCGTACCGAGCACCGACTAAACCAGCCCCCAAGGAGCTATTTCTTGGATCAGGTGCTGGAGCCAGATGGCCGAGGCGGCCAAGGTGACGGCACCGAGAAAGGCTTGAGGGTTGTCGTATCGCGTTCCGCGGTCCGGAAGTTCTTACCTCTCAATTGCATCGGGGCTAACCGGCGAGGGATCTCCGATGCGCTTCCCAGGCGCGCGGCCTACAGTTGTCTTGTGCGAATCAGGATCTCTTGGCGCATCGTCGACCGTCCGCACCTCTGGTGAGGCCGGCGTGGAAACGCTGGCCTGGACACGATTACCGAGCCTCCCCTCGGTTTCATCACAGGCAGGAGGTTGTTTCCGTACTCTCGGGATGGCTGTTGGCATCCTCGCAGCGGTGATCGTCTGGTGGGGCCTGGGGCTGGAGTGGTGGTGGGCCGCCGCGGCGTGGGCCACATGTCTCGTCCTCGGCTCAATGTGCGGGCGGGCTGTCAGCAAGCTGGTAATCGACCGCATGGAGTTCACCCGAACTCAAGTCAGCCTGACGAGCTCGACCTCTTCCACCACCGTGGATATCAACACGGTGATCGACATCGAAATCTCCCACTGGGTCGAGACCGCCGAACACGGACTCACCACGCTTTCAATGAGCTATGGCCATCCCGGCGTGGTCAAGACCGTGAGTGTCACGAACCTGCACGATCCCACCCTGGCCGGGCGCTTGGCCCAGTTGCTCGGCCCGCAGGTCTTGATTCAGGAGACCACGACGAAACAAGTGAAGGACCCCTAAGGACAGCCCGAAGGTTCTTCAGCCCCATCTGCCCGTGAATGATCCGCCGCCGCAGCAGTACTCCGGGCCGGACGAGCCACCGGCCACCGGCCATCGGAACGTACGGGTGAACTCGCACAAGACGACGAGGCCCGCCCCTCAGCGAGGGGCGGGCTTCGCGGTTTTCCAGGACGACAGCGCCACCGTTGTCGCGGGGCTGCATCGGCTGCTAGGGAATGTTTCTTGGACCGAGGGTTGATCTGAATGGGACATGATCGCGTCGCCGTCGACGGCTCCCCAGCGTGGGCCTACGGGGGGACACCAGGGCAGATATGGTGGCGTTTCAATCGGCCACCGGAACAAGGGCTTCGTGCCAGCGCGCGGTGTCGGTGTACTGGTGCAGCCACGAGATCCGTCCATCGGCGACGCGCCACAGGTGGACGAACTCGGCCTGGTGGGCGCGTCCAGTGGCTCGCGCGGTGCCTCGGTAATGCCCGGTGACCACGACGATGCCGTCGGTGGTCTCATGCCAGGTCTCCTCGAAGGGAGCGGTGTCGTACTCGGCGAAGACCGCCCCCCAAACCCGGGCGAGCGTTTCCAGTGGCCCCTGGAAGGTGCCTCCGGCGCGGCATGGCATGCCCGGTGCGGTGTGGGCCTGGAACTCCGGATGGAGGAGGGCGAGGATCGCGGCGCCGTCACCCGCTTGGGCGGCACTGTAGAAGCCTTGGACGACTTCGGACCCCGTGGCCATGTCACTCCTTATTAGACGAAGCATTCTAGAATAAAGCCACTACTATCACGAGGGGACGCACAGTGGGAAGAGCGGCCAAGTTCAGCGAGGACCAGATCCTCGATGCGGCCCTGGCCATCACGGCCGAGGACGGACCTGGCGCCGCCACGATGGCCGCCATCGCCGCCCGGCTCGGCGCTCCGACCGGCTCGCTGTACCACCGATTCAGTTCCCGCGACCTCTTGCTGGCCACCTTGTGGATTCGCAGCGTACGGAGCTTTCAACGCGGCTTCGTCGAGGCCCTGACCGCCGGCGACGCTCAGGCGGCCGCCCTGCACACGCCGAGGTGGTGCCGCCGGCATCCCACCGAGGCCGCGCTGTTGCTGCTCCATCGCCGACAGGAACTGGCCACCACATGGCCCGACGAACTCGGCGCGGACCTCGACACACTGAACGCCCAGGTCTCGGACGCACTGAACTCCTTCACCGCCCACCATCCCGGCATCGACCGCGAACGGCTGACCTTCGCCACGGTCGATGTCCCCTACGGCGCAGTCCGCCGCTATCTACTGGAACGACGCCCGCCGCCACAACTGGTCGATGAGCTGATCACGGCTGCCTGCCACGCAGTACTCCCGCCGCCGAATGCATGACAGCCACATCCAAGATCAAAACGCGACCGCCACCAGATGCAGAATTCGACCGTCGTCGCATGAACACGCTCGCACCACACGTCCACCTGTCTCGGATTGGAGGCACCGCCTCCTCCCCCAGCCGCACTGATCCGTTTCTCACAAAGGTCACAAAGGTCAGGCATCGCCCAACCGCGCCAGGATGCCGAGCTGCACCGTCAGCGCCGCCGCCATTTCGTACGGCCCCTGCCGGGCGAACTCATGCAGCACCCCCGCCGCCCGCTGCTCTGTAGTGGGCGGGGCGTACTTCGTCGCCCACCACCAGCCCTTTTCCACTCGGACCCGCCACCCCGGAAAGGTGCTCTCCAGCGCGGCGAGGTGAGCACGTTCCCCGGGGCTCAACGGGTCCATTGGACACCCCGCCATGAGAGGCACGGGCAGGCGGCGTTGTGGGGCACGCCGCCCACCCGCACGGCACGGCACGGCCTCGGGCGATCAGGTTGAGGCCGCCGCCCGACCTGGATGGTGGCGCGGGCGGGGAGAACACCTCGCACCCGCCCGCGCCGGGCGGGCCCGCGCCGGCCCGCCGTACGGCACGGCGGCGCACCGCAGTCCCTCGCCACGCCGCCGCACCCGCTCATTGGGTGTCCTCCCACTCGTCCCCCACCACGGCGACGGTCTCACCGTCCCTGCGGTACGCGGTGACCAACGTGCTGCCGTACCGATAGTCGTAAACGCCCCCACGAGGCGCGGGCACCAACCGCGCGTACCGAACCCGCCCCCGCCCCTCAGCGAACGAACCGAGAACCTCCAGCATGGTCTTCTCAGCGGCGACTTCATCTTTGGTCACCCCACCGGCACCGGACCCACCAGCATCGACCTCCCACACCACCAGAAGGTCGTCGTCGTTGGGCAGCCGCTCGATCAACATGCCTACACTGTGCGCCCATCCGATCACCCAGCGCTTCTACACCGCAAGACATCTAGCGACATCTAACCGGCAAGGCCACGGCTACAGGTGCCAGGAGATGGCAACATACCGGCATGGTGAACGAGCGCCTTCGCCGCGCCATCCACCGCGCCGGGCTTGACCTCACCGGCCTGGCCGACGCCGCGGGCGTGTCCGTCAAGAGTGTCGAGCGCTGGATCTCCGGTGAAACCGTGCCCTATCCACGGACCCGGTATCGCGTCGGCGCCATCGTCCAGGAAGACGAGTCGTACCTGTGGCCGGAATCGGTGAACAAGGCAAGCCTCAACGGCGCCGAACTCATCGCCACCTATCCACGCCGGACCGATGTGCCCCGGCACCTGTGGACCGAGTTGCTGCGCGCCGCCGAACGCAACGTCGACCTGCTGGCCTTCGCCGGGCTGTTCCTCACCGAGGAACACGGCGACTGGATCCCCACCCTGTGCCGCAAAGCAGAGGCCGGGGCACGGATTCGCCTGCTGATCGGCGATCCCGGCGGCCGACAACTCGGGCTACGCGACGCCGAACACCAGATCGGAGGCGGCGTGGCCGGTCGGGTGACAGCGGTCATGGCCTACTACACCGAGCGGATGCCGCCCCAGGTCGAGATCAGGCTACACGACACTCCGCTGTACAACAGCATCTACCGGTTCGACGACGAGATGCTGATCAACAGCCATGTGTACGGCATCCTGGCCGCCTACACGCCGACCACGCATCTGCGCCGCATCGACGGGGCGTACTTCGACACGTACCTGGAGTCCTACGAGCGGGTGTGGGCATCGGCGCGACCGTTGGAGAGGGAGCACAGGTGAGCAGGCGTACGCGGCGGATCGACTACTGGCGTGACCCCGATGCTCCCAAGCCGACCAGCCGGAAGGCATCCGCGAGTGTGTTCGTCCGCGACGACGAAGGACATCTGCTACTGCTCCATCGGGCCGACAGCGATGTGTGGACGATTCCCACCGGCGGCGTGAAGAAGGGCGAGACGGTCGCGCAGGCGGGCGTACGGGAGTGCCGGGAGGAGACCGGCCTCGACGTCGAGGTGACGGGCCTGGTGGGGATCTTCTCGACCCCTGATCACGTGATCGCCTACATGCACGGTGACGAAGTCGACGAAGTACGCCAGCCGATCAACATCTGCCTGCGCGCCCGTGTGATCGGCGGCCGGCTGCACCCGAATCCGGACGAGGCACGCGACGTACGTTGGGTCGCCCCCGCCAGCCTCGACGGGTACCGGATCGGCCCGGCGATCCGGTACAGGATCGACATAGGGCTAGAGGACGCGGGACCGTACCTTGGCTGAGTCCGTCAGCACCAGAGGTCGCCGCCCAATGGAGAAGCATGTAAGGAGTATGCGGGAACTTGAATTCGGCAGCCTGATGGCGGCCGAGTGCCGGGCACGTATTCGCCGAACCATACGGAGGGATTCCCGTGAGGCGGGGTGAAGGTCTCTCGGTCGAGCGCTTGAACGGCGTGGCAGCCGGACAAGCCGAAGATGACTTCCGCTCGGTATACGCGGAGGCATTCGCCGAGCCGCCGTACAACGAGACTGCGAGCGATATCAAGGCCGCCTTCCACCGTTTCCGCTCACAGATCCGCAAATCCACTTTCAGCGGGGTACTGGCCCGCACCGATGAGGGCGAACCGGTCGGGATCGCCTACGGATACCTGCTCGGTGCCGACACCCGGTGGTGGGACGACGTCACGCCTGCGGCACCGGAGGGAATGCGACACGAAGACGGGCACCGTACCTTCGGGCTGATGGAACTCGCCGTACGCCCGCAGTGGCGCAGGCGCGGCGTCGCACGCCTGCTTCATGACGCGCTGCTCGATGGCACGAGCGCGGAACGCGTGATCCTCAACGTTCACCCAGCGGCACTCCCAGCGACAGCGGCTTACCGAGCATGGGGGTACCGCCGGGTCGGCGCGACGCGGCCATGGGCAGGCGCGGATCGCCAAGACGTCATGCTGCTTGAACTGCGGTGATCCCCCAGACGCCGACTGGATCGCCACGGTGCACACCCGAGTTGCGACGGACGGTCGGGGCTGAGCTCGCAGGCGCCGTCAAAATCGTTGGCCCTCCAGAAAGAAGGGGTCACTTCTTCGGTAGGTGCTCGATTTCGGCCAGTTCGGCGAGCGAGCTTATCTGCCAATCGGCTTCTCTGCCCGAGGGCGAGTCACCCCAGAGCAGGCCCAACGGGCCGCGTCGGATGTGAACCGTCCACATTCCCGCGGCCTTCGCCGGGAGGATGTCGTTCGCGGGGTGATCTCCGACGTACACGATGTTCTCCGGCGGAACCTCCGCCATGTCCACGACGCGTGCGAAGAAGCCCGCGTCGGGTTTTGCGATACCCCACTCGCCGGATGTGGCGATCGCATCGGCCGGGAGGTTCAGGTCACGTAGCAGTTCGCCCGCGCGGACGCTCTGGTTACCTGCGATCAGCACCCGGTGACCGGCTCGGCGAAGGGCGGCGAGTACGGGACGTACGTCCGGATACAGGTCCCCCTCGCCAAGGACCTCTCCCCGACCGGCGGCCTCCTTCGCGCGATACTCACTCGCCACGTCAATCCCTGGGCGAGCCAAACGCAGTGAGCCTTTTCATCCTCGGGCGGGCTCGCGGCTCTGAAGCACCGCAATGACTACGCACGCGCGACCGGCCTTGCACAGACTGCACCGGAGCCTGCAACCCGCCGCCACGAAACCCTCGCCGATGAGCTCCACGACCGATATGTGTCGGTACGTTGCCCTCTTTCGGCCCACAGTCTCAATCCCCTCGATTAACCACGGACTCGCCTCGCCGACCCGGTCGACCAAAAAATGCTTGATCGGTCGCACACTTATCCAGCTCACCTGCACTGGTCGGCGGCTCCTTTAGGCACCCGCCGCGCTCCCTTGCCACACAGATCGTCGTATGTCAGCGAGACGCTGAGACACATGTAGACATCGCTTGAGCAACACTTTCTACTCAAATGAAAGTATATGCATACTCATTGTGATGTGATATAGATCACACCTCATGTGGATTGCTCAAACAGCCTGCTTGATGCACTGTTATGTTTGTTGATCAACGCGATACTTCAAGCCTTCGGAAGCCGCAGAAAGAAGGCTCCGGTTACAGAAGCAAAGGAGTCCTGATCAATCAGGTTCCAACGAAGAGGAATCACCACGGCTAAATTAGGGCTACAGCATCATCTTTGGCGCATCTGGCACGCAGCTGTCGAACACGCCGCTAAGACTAATCGCTGAGCCCCACAGGTGGTCCTGCCTGGACAGCTTTTGGCCCACCCGTGGGGCGGTACTGCAAAAGGAGCATACCCTCTGTGTCGCCGAAGTACGTGACAATCGCGGTTGCCGCTGTCGCGGTCGCCACCATGCTCAACGTCGCCCCAGCCCTCGCGGACGGCCCCAGCCCCTCAGGGGCCTCGGACCAGGATCCGGAGTTTCGGAGGATCGCCCCCGGCGAGACCCTGTCTGCGCAGGAGATGCAGCGCGACCTCGCAATCCTGAATCAGCCGGCTCCCGCCCCACAACCGATCACGGTGGACGAGCTTCCTCTCAACGCAAAGGACAAAAAGGCCGTTGAAAACGGTCTGGGCGCAGAGGTGGGTTTCGCCGCCGACACCACTGCCGCGGCTGCTGCCGATGTCTGGTGCGGGAACTGGCTGTCCAACCCAGGTAGCGTGTCCTACTCCTCAGGCCCCGGCCCGGTCTCGGATACGAACTACACCAGCGACTATGGGCTGGGAACCCCTTCAGAAGTCTGGTGGCGTGTGAATGAGGGGAAGGCGGCGGCGAACAGCGTCTGGTACGGCTGGTCCAAGATGTACCCGACCCATGACGCCAGCTATACAGACGGCACCCCGAAGAAGATCACAACCGGCTGGTGGGACACTTCCTTAAGCCCGCACTTCTGCGGCTGGAGCAGCAGCCGATCTCGGGACTTCAGGTGGTGGGTCGACGGCTCCTACACTGCTGGCATCAGGAAGGCGGAGGCCACCTATGTCCGTGGACATGGATGGCGAGATTCCGAATTCGGCTGGGAGTACGGCTCAAGAGTGGCATGGTAGTCCGAGCTAACGGACACAAGGTTTGAACGGTGGGCGGTTCGGCCGATATCAGTTCGGCCATCCGCCCACCGCAGTTTGGCGCTACACCGGATGAATCTGCCAGTGCTACCATGCGTCATGGTTTCCAAAATACTCACGAACGAGGAATAAGTGGATTCTAAAATCATCTCTCTAAGTAGAGAACGCCCTCTAGCGATCACGGCCTTCGTCTTGCTATTTGTTGCTGGCTGCTCATCGAATAAAACAGAAGAAGTCTTTCTGAAAGTGTTTTCGGAAAAAGATTTGACGCTCCCCCTTGATGCTTACGACTTAGACCCTCTACAGCGAAGCGTCGTCGATCAAGCCGACTTCAAAATAGCAGACCTATGCCTCGGAAAATTCGGCCTCAGAATGCCTTCGTCCAAAAATACCAAGCCAGTAAAGTACCCAAAGAATGCGGATTATGCCGGATGGTTGGCGCCGCGAGATGTGAAAAAGTACGGGTACCAGGGACCTCCGGGAATGCGCGACGAGGCATGGGCGGCCCAAGATGGAAGACGCGCTTTCATAATTCCCTCAAATATCGATGCGGCATACACTGGATTAGGAAAGAAAGTTGTTAATGGAATCAAGGTTCCGGACGGCGGGTGTGCCGATGAAGCGGAACGCGCTCTGAACACCGGCGCCCCGAGCCCTGCCGGATCAAGCTCGGCAAAGCCCAGAGAGCACAAGCAGATGCTGGGCCTGATGGACAGCGCCTCGGAAGTCGCGTTCAAGGATACCCGACTAACCGAGGCCGACAAACGATGGAGCGCATGCATGCGCGAGCAAGGCTACTCTTACAGTGCCCCTTATGCTGCAGAAAACGATCAGAGATGGAAGGAGAACGTAAATCTTGAGACTCGTCGACGCCCTGTCACTTCACTGGAAATCCAAACGGCGGTGGCTGACGAGCAGTGTCGGAATGAAACCGACTACTTTGGGGCGCGCCTAGCCGTCTACACCGATGCTCAGAATAGAGTTATCGCTGCTAACAAAGATAAAGTGTCGCGGCTACAGAAGCTTATGTACACTAGATATGCCAACGCTCGTAAGATCCTCGGGCTTGCTTCCAGATGATTGCGGATCAACAAGCATGACAAGGCGATTTGTTCACTATACATTCTTCACATACGGGAGTGTGCTCCTGCTATCAGCAGGTGCCCGCGCAGGACGCCCACCGGACGTCCGCGCGCGTTGCTAAATTTGCCATATAGACATCAAGCGGTGGCGCGCCGCGAGATGCCTTGAGGCTTTTCCAACCTGATAGTGCAGGTCAGTAGGTGCGGCGGTGGGACTGGCTGGCATGAGCAGAGGCTCCCGGTAAGACAGCAGTCAACCAAGAGCCGATAACGCTACTGAAAAGTAGCGTTGCTGTCTTACCCTGCCGCGATTCCGCTGCCCAAGCGTACCCTGGTCGGCAAGCCTTGCTGGTCCTGGCCCATCTGTGCAATGGCGATACCTACACGCGTTTGGCCGCAGGCTTCGCCAACGGAAAACCGCACCGCCTGGCGCTACATCCGCAAGGCGGTCGACCTGCTCGCCACGCTCTACGACGATGTCCGTGCTGCCCTATTACGCGCTGGCCGACTGGCCTATACCGTCCTGGACGGCAATTTGATCCCGATCGACAGGCCAGCCGACGTACGGCCGTACTACTCGTCCGGGAACACTGATACCACGGCGTGAACATGCAGGTCCTGGCCGATCCGGCCAGCGACTCGTTATGGGCCCCACATACGCTGCCCGGTGCCACGCATGACCTGACCGCGGCACACGCCACCGGTCTGGTCGACGCGCTGGCCGTCGCAGGGGTGAAGACCTTCGCCGACAAGGGACATCAAGGCGCGGGCGGCAGCATCCGCACGCCGTTCAGAGACCATTGGCTGCGTCCGCCACTGTCACGCCATCAGCGCTCGGTCAACCACGCGCACGCTCGCATCCGCGCCTGGGGAACGCGCCGTTGCCACCTTGAAGATTTGGAAGATCCTGACTCAGCTTCGCCGTTGCCCGCACTGCGCCACTACGATCGTGCAGGCCACCCTCGTCCTGCCACTCATCGAAGGAGACCGCTACTCAGGATAAAAGTGCTCAGTGAATCTGTTCATCCTCGGGCGGTCTCGTAGTTCTGGAGTACCGCGATGGCCCTGCACAGGTGACCGGCCTTGCAGGGGCTGCACCGGAGCCTGCAGAGGATGGCCCAGCTCTTGAGCTGGGCGTTGGCCCGCTCTCCTGCACCTCGTAGACGGGCATGTGCCCGGTTGGCCTGCTTCTGCCGCTCCAGCTTGCCTTTGCCCCGGTACGGCGTGACCACCATGCTGCCGGTTCCCGGGTAGTCCTTGTCCGCCAAGAAGAGGATGCACGCCCGTCCCAGCGCGCGCAGGATGCCTCAGATCCGCGCGGCACTCAGTGCCATCTGGTGAGGCGGTCACCTGCACGTTTATCCGTGCACCCGGTGCTTGCAGAAGAAGTAGGGGCGGTCGGCGCCCAATATCGATTATTCCCGACGATGGTCTCTCCGAGAGAACGCAAAAATCAGTTTCACCACCAGAAGCTTACGGGCCACTGAACTTCAGCACGCTCCCACCGGCACGACCGCAACGTTGTCCACAGGATGTGCATGTCCCAGCCGCATGCCCGCTGTTGTCCCATCCTTCGCGGTGGACGCTGGCCGACCGCCGTACACGGCGGGGCGCAACACCGGAGTTCATCGACTCGTGCGAGGTGAGGCGAACAGGCGCGGGACCAGTGGGGTCGAAGATTCTCAGGAAAAGGCGAGATACGAACCTGCCGGTGGCGCAAGCGTCGGGCGAAGCCCGACACGGGAGAACATGGCTGAGCGGAGCGAAGGCCATTGGGTGCGCGGGAGCGCGGCCCCGCCGGAGGCGGGGGGATCGGCCCGAAGGGGCGGGTAACGGCGAGACGGCATCGAACGGCGCGCGGGCGCTGGAGAGGGCCGGTTCGGCTGGTGCTTGGTATGGCGAACGGGCACGACGCACGGGAAACACCGGGCACGGGACCCGCTGAGCACGGTGGGGCGGCGTGTACTGGGCTCTGCCGTACATCGGGCGGAGCCCGGCACCCAAGAACACCGCTGAGCGAAGCGAAGGCCATTGAACGCGGAGCGCGGCACTGCCGGAGCGAAGGCCATTGGATGCGCGGCCCGGCCTCTAGCGGGGCGGGGGTGGGGGCGTTGGGGGGGTGGCGTGTATTGACGCGAACGGGAGGAAAGGATACGTTCCGGTAGATTTCACGGTCGTCCAAGGGAAATCCGGTGAGATGCCGGTGCGGACGCGCCACTGTATCCGGGACCTAGATCCCGGGAGCCAGGTCGCTTGGTGGCCGTGACCTCGTCAGCGGGACGCGTCATCCCAAGGAGGCCGAACATGCGCGCAGTGACCACGCCCACGATTTCCCCGACCTGATGGTCGCCTATCCGTTCAGCGCCGTGGTCGGGCTCGATGACCTGAAGCTGGCGCTGGTGCTCAACGCGGTCTCCCCCCGGGTCGGCGGAGTCCTCGTACGCGGCGAGAAGGGCACCGCCAAGTCCACGATCGTACGCGCCCTCGCCGCCCAGCTCCCCGCCGTCGCGGTGGTCCCGGGCTGCCGGTTCGCCTGCGACCCGGCCGCGCCCGACCCCGAGTGCCCGGACGGCCCGCACGACCCCGCGGCCGAGGGCGTACGCCGCCCGGCCGCGCTGGTGGAGCTGCCGGTCGGCGCGTCGGAGGACCGCCTGGCCGGTTCGCTGGACGTCGAGCGGGCGCTGACCGAGGGGGTGAAGGCGTTCGAGCCGGGCCTGCTGGCGGCGGCGCACCGGGGCGTCCTATACGTGGACGAGGTGAACCTCCTGCACGACCACCTCGTGGACCTGCTCCTGGACGCGGCGGCGCTCGGCACCTGCTACGTCGAACGCGAGTCGGTGTCGGTACGGCACGCGGCCCGGTTCCTGCTGGTCGGCACCATGAACCCGGAGGAGGGCGAGCTGCGCCCGCAGCTCCTGGACCGGTTCGGGCTGACCGTCGAGGTCAGGGCCTCGCGCGAGCCGGGCGAGCGGGCCGAGGTGGTACGCCGCAGGCTCGCCTTCGACGCCGACCCGCGCGGCTTCGCGGCCCGCTGGGCGGAGGAGGAGTCGGCGCTGGCGGAGCGGATCGCCGCGGCCCGGGCCAGGCTCGCAGACGTACGGCTGCCGGACGCCCGCCTGCGCCAGATCGCCGAAGTGTGCGCCGGGTTCGAGGTGGACGGCCTGCGGGCCGACCTGGTGACGGCGAACGCGGCCATCGCGCACGCCGCCTGGCGGGGCCGGGACGCGGTGACCGTCGAGGACGTACGCGCGGCGGCCCGCCTGTCGCTGCCGCACCGGCGGCGGCGCGACCCGTTCGACGCGCCGGGCCTGGACGAGGCCCTGCTGGACGAGCTGCTGGACCGCACCTCCGGCGACGACGACCCGGACGGAGGGCCGCGGGACGACCCACCGGGCGGCGGTCCCAACGGTGACCGGGGGGACCCGGGCCGCCCGCAGGACGCAGGACCGGACCAGGCCGGGCGCGGCGATTCCGCGACGGCGGGCTCACCCAAGCCGGATCCCGAAAAGCCCGAGGCCGGAGAGCCGGACGCGGAGGCGGGCTCTCCAGGGACGACAGCGCAGGAGCAGGTGGCCGGAGTGGCCGCGCCGTACCGGGTGCCGTTGCTGGCCGCCCCCGGCGTCGGCGCCGGCGCAGCCGGACGCCGTTCACGATCACGTTCCACACACGGCCGCGGCACCGGTTCCCGCCGCCCGCGCAACGGCCCGGTACGCGACCTGCACATTCCGGCCACCGTCCTGGCCGCCGCCCCCCACCAGCACGACCGCGGACGCACCGGCCCCGGCCTGGTCCTGAAACCCGACGACCTGCGCGAGGTCGTACGCGAGGGCCGGGAGGGCAACCTGGTGCTGTTCGTCGTGGACGCCAGCGGCTCGATGGCCGCCCGCCGCCGGATGACCACCGTCAAGACCGCCGTGCTCAGCCTCCTCCTCGACGCCTACCAGCGCCGCGACAAGATCGGCCTGATCACCTTCAGAGGCACGGAGGCCACCGTCGCGCTCCCCCCCACCTCCTCCGTGGAGGCGGGAGCGGCCCGGCTTCGCTCACTGCCCACCGGCGGGCGCACCCCGCTCGCCGCCGGACTGGCCCGCGCCGCCGAGGTCCTGCGCGTGGAGAAGCTGCGCGACCCGGCCAGGCGTCCGCTGCTGGTACTGGTCACCGACGGCCGAGCCACCACAAAGGCCAACGACGTGGACCGCGCCGCCGACCTCCTGAAGGGCACCGCGACCGTGGTCGTGGACTGCGAGAGCGGCCCGGTACGGCTGGGCCTCGCCGTACGCCTGGCGACCCGCCTGCGAGCCCGCCTCCTCCCCATCGAAGCCCTGTCCCAACTAGGCCACCCCAGAAAGGCGAGCTGAGTAGCATGCCGCAGGGCAAGCCCGCCGTCATCCCCGACGACGGACTCACCACCAGGCAGCGCCGCACCCGCCCGCTGCTGATCGTCCACACCGGTCCGGGCAAGGGCAAGTCCACCGCCGCCTTCGGCATGGCGCTGCGCGCCTGGAACCAGGGCTGGCCGATCGGCGTGTTCCAGTTCGTGAAGTCCGCCAAGTGGCGGATCGGCGAGGAACGCGCCCTTCGCGTACTCGGCGACAGCCCCGAGGGCGGCCCGGTGACCTGGCACAAGATGGGCGAGGGCTGGTCGTGGATCCAGCGCGCCGGCACCGAGGACGACCACGCCGCCCAGGCCCGCGAGGGCTGGGCCCAGATAAAACGCGACCTGGAAGCACAGACCTACCGCTTCTACGTACTCGACGAGTTCACCTACCCCCTCAAATGGGGCTGGCTGGACCTCACCGACGTACTGGACGCCCTCACCCGACGCCCCGGCGACCAGCACGTCGTGATCACCGGCCGGGACGCCCCCGCCGAGCTGATCGAGGCCGCCGACCTCGTCACCGAAATGGGCAAGATCCGCCACCCCATGGACTCCGGGCAGAAGGGCCAGAAGGGCATCGAGTGGTAGCCCGGACGATCCCCCGCCTGGTCATCGCCGCCCCGGCCTCGGGCAGCGGCAAGACCACGGTGGCCACCGGCCTGATGGCCGCGCTGCGCGGGCGCGGCCTCACCGTCTCCCCCCACAAGGTCGGCCCGGACTACATCGACCCGGGCTACCACGCGCTGGCCGCCGGTCGCCCCGGCCGCAACCTGGACCCGTGGCTGGTCGGCGAGGACCTGGTGGCCCCCCTCTTCCTGCGCGGCGCGGCGGACTGCGACGTAGCGGTGGTCGAAGGCGTGATGGGCCTGTTCGACGGGCGGGGCGAGACCGATTTCGCCTCCACCGCGCACGTCGCCCGCCTGCTGTCCGCCCCGGTGGTGCTGGTCGTGGACGCGGCCCGGCAGAGCGGATCGGTCGCGGCGCTGGTACACGGCTTCGCCACGTTCGACCCGCGGATCCGGGTGGGCGGGGTGGTGCTGAACCGGATCGGTTCCGACCGGCACGAGCAGGTGTGCCGGGAGGCGATGGCCGCGGCCGGGGTGCCGGTGCTCGGCGCGATCCGCCGCGCCGACGACGTGGCCACGCCCTCAAGGCACCTCGGACTCGTGCCCGCCGCCGAACGCCGCGCCGACGCACTCGCGGCGGTGGACGAACTGGCCGCGCTCATCGGCCGCTCCTGCGACCTGACCGCGCTGCTCGCGCTGGCCCATTCGGCTCCACCCCTGACGGCCACCCCCTGGGAGCCACCACACCACAAAACATCTCAAAAGCCCCTAGTCGCCATAGCAAGCGGACCGGCCTTCACCTTCGGCTACACCGAGCACACCGAACTCCTGCAAGCCGCCGGCGCCGACGTCGTTCCCTTCGACCCGCTACGCGATGAAAAGCTCCCCGAAGGCACCGCCGCTCTGGTCATCGGCGGCGGTTTCCCCGAGATGTACGCGACCGAGCTGGCCGCCAACGAGCCGCTGCGCGCCCAGGTGGCCGCCTTCCCCGGCCCGATCGCCGCCGAATGCGCCGGCCTGCTCTACCTCTGCGAAAGCCTCGACGGCCAGAGAATGTGCGGCCGCATCCCCGCCCAGGCCCACATGACGGACAAACTGACGCTCGGCTACCGCGACGCCGTCGCCCTGCACGACTCCCCGCTGACCAGAGCCGGAGAGCGGGTACGCGGCCACGAGTTCCACCGCACCGCCGTACGCCTCGCCGCCGCCCCCCTGTACCGCTGGGACGGCGGCGCGGACGGCTATGGCGACGCCCGCGTGACCGCCTCCTACCTGCACGTTCACTGGGCGGGCGCGCCCGCCTTCGCTCACCGGCTGGTGTCGTCCTCCAGGTCGCCCTCGGTCTTGAGGTAGACCTCTTGCAGCCCGCGCAGGATCTCCGGATCGGGATGCTGCCACATGCCCCGGTCGGCGGCCTCCAGCAGGCGTTCGGCGATGCCGTGCAGCGCCCACGGGTTGGACCTGCTCATGAACTCCTGGTTCTCCGGGTCCAGCACGTAGGTCTCGGTCAGCTTGTCGTACATCCAGTCGGCCACCACACCCGTGGTGGCGTCGTAGCCGAACAGGTAGTCCACGGTCGCGGCCAGCTCGAACGCGCCCTTGTAGCCGTGCCTGCGCATCGCGGCCACCCAGCGCGGATTGACCACCCGCGCCCGGAAGATCCTGGACGTTTCCTCCGAGAGAGTCCGGGTGCGCACGGCGTCCGGGCGGGTGCTGTCCCCGACGTACGCGACCGGCGACCTCCCCGTCAGCGCCCGTACCGTGGCGACCATCCCCCCGTGGTACTGGAAATAGTCGTCGGAGTCGGCGATGTCGTGTTCGCGCGTGTCCACGTTCTTGGCGGCCACCGCGATCCGGCGGTAGGCGTCCTCCATCTGCGGCCGAGCCGCGACGCCCTCCAGGCCACGCCCGTACGCGTAACCGCCCCACACCGCGTACACCTCGGCCAGGTCGGCGTCGTCCCGCCAGTTGCGGCTGTCGATCAGCGGGAGCAGCCCGGCCCCGTACGCCCCGGGCGCCGACCCGAAGATCCGCATGGTCGCCTGGCGCTCGTCCCCGCCGCTCGCCCGGACATGGGACCGCACGTAGTTGTCCTCGTCCGCCTCCTCAAGGGAGGCGGCCAGCCGTACCGCGTCGTCCAGCATGGCCACCACGTGCGGGAACGCGTCCCGGAAGAACCCGCTGATCCGTACCGTCACATCGATCCGCGGGCGGCCCAGCTCGGCGACGGAGATCGGCACGAGCCCGGTCACCCGGCGGGACGCCTCATCCCATTCCGGGCGCACACCGAGCAGCGCCAGTACCTCGGCCACGTCGTCGCCCGCCGTGCGCATCGCGCTGGTCCCCCAGACCGAGAGCCCCACCGAACGCGGCCACTCGCCGGTGTCGGCCCGGTAGCGGGCGAGCAGGGAGTCCGCCATCGCCTGCCCGGTCTCCCAGGCGAGCCGGCTGGGCACCGCGCGGGGATCGACGGAGTAGAAGTTGCGGCCGGTCGGCAGCACGTTGACCAGGCCGCGCAGCGGCGAACCGCTCGGCCCCGCCGGGACGTAACCGCCGTCGAGCGCGTGCAGCACGTTGCCGATCTCGTCGGTGGTGCGGGCCAGGCGCGGTACGACCTCGGCCGCGGCGAAGGCCAGTACGCGGGCCACCTCGGCGGGATGCCCGGCCGCGACCTCGGCCGCCGCCTCCGGCCGCCAGCCGCGTTCCTCCATGCCGCCGACCAGGGCGCGGGCGGTGGCCTCGGCGTCGTCCACGGCGGCAAGCCCGGCCGTGCCGTCCTCGGCCAGGCCCAGCGCCTCGCGCAGGCCGGGCAGGCTCTCCCGGCCGGACCACATCTGCCGGGCCCGCAGCATGGCCAGCACCAGGTCGATCCGCTGCTCCCCGGCCGGTGCCTCGCCGAGTACGTGCAGGCCGTCGCGGATCTGCGCGTCCTTGACCTCGCACAGCCAGCCGTCCACGTGCAGGATGAAGTCGTCGAACTCGCTGTCGTGCGGCCGGTCGTCGAGCCCGAGGTCGTGGTCGAGCCGGGCGGCCTGGATCAGCGTCCAGATCTGCGCGCGGATGGCGGGCAGCTTGGCGGGGTCCATCGCGGCGATCGTGGCGTGTTCGTCCAGCAGTTGTTCCAGCCGGGCGATGTCGCCGTAGGTGTCCGCGCGGGCCATCGGGGGCACCAGGTGGTCGACCAGTACGGCGTGCGCGCGGCGCTTGGCCTGAGTGCCCTCCCCCGGGTCGTTCACCAGGAACGGGTAGACCAGCGGCAGGTCGCCGATCGCCGCGTCGGTGCCGCAGGCCGCCGACATGCCCGCCGCCTTGCCCGGCAGCCACTCCAGATTGCCGTGTTTGCCCACATGGACCATGGCGTGCGCGCCGAACTCCGCCGACAGCCACCGGTAAGCGGCCAGGTAGTGGTGGCTGGGCGGCAGGTCGGGGTCGTGGTAGATGGCGATCGGGTTCTCCCCGAACCCACGCGGCGGCTGGACCATCACCACGACGTTCCCGGCGCGCAGCGCGGCGAGCACGATGTCCCCTTCGTGCACGAACAGCTCGCCGGGCGGCGGCCCCCAGTGCCGCTCGATGGCCTCCCGCAGTTCACCGGGGAGCGTGCGGTACCAGGTCTCATAGACAGCAGAAGGAATGCGGACCGGGTTGCCCGCCAGGTGCTCCTCGGTGAGCCAGTCGGGGTCCTGGCCACCGGCCGCGATCAGCGCGTGGATCAGCGCGTCGCCGTCCTGCTCAAGCACCCCCGGGAAGTTTTCGCCCAGGTCGTAGCCCGCCTCGGCCATCCGGGCGAGCAGCCGCACGGTGCTCCTGGGGGTGTCCAGGCCGACCGCGTTGCCGATCCTGGAGTGCTTGGTGGGGTACGCCGACAGCATGACCACAATCCGCCGCCCGGCGGGCGGGGTGTGCCGGAGCAGGCCGTGCCGTACGGCGATGCCCGCCACCCGCGCGGCCCGTTCGGAGTCGGCGACGTAGACGGTCAGGCCGTCCTCGTCGATCTCCTTGAACGAGAACGGCACGGTGATGATCCGCCCGTCGAACTCCGGGATCGCCACCTGCGAGGCCGCGTCCAGCGGGGACAGGCCGTCGTCGTTGTCCTCCCAGGCCCGGCGGGTGGAGGTCAGGCAGAGCCCCTGCAGGATCGGTACGTCCAGGGCGGCCAGCGCGCCGACGTCCCATGCCTCGTCGTCGCCGCCCGCGCCCGCCGTGGCCGGGCGGGAACCGCCCGCGGCCAGGACGGTGACCACGAGGGCGTCGGCGGCGCGCAGGGTGTCGATCAGTTCGGGCTCGGCGGTGCGCAGCGAGGAGCAGAAGATCGGCATGGCCTGACCTCCGGCGTCCTCGATGGCGGTGGCCAGGGCCTCGACGAATCCGGTGTTCCCGGCCATGTGGTGGGCGCGGTAGTACAGGATGCCGATCACGGGGCCGCTGGTGGACTTCGGAGCGCGTTCCAGAAGGCCCCAGGTGGGGGCCGGGGCGGGCGGCGCGAATCCGTGCCCGGTCAGCAGCACGGTGTCGGACAGGAAGGCGTGCAGTTCGGCCAGGTTGGCCGGGCCGCCATGGGCCAGGTAGGCGTGCGCCTCGGCGCAGACGCCGCCGCTGACGGTGGAGAGTTCCATGAGTTCGGCGTCGGGGGCCTGCTCGCCGCCGAGTACGGCGACCGGGCGCGGCCCGGCGAGCAGGGCGTCGAGCCCTTCCTCCCAGGCCCGCCGCCCGCCGAGCAGGCGGACCACCACCAAATCGATGCCGTCGAGCAGCGCGGGCAGGTCGTCAGGGGTGAGCCTGGCCGGGTTGCCCGGCCGGTACGCCGCGCCACTGGCACGGGCGCTGAGCAGGTCGGTGTCAGAGGTCGAGAGCAGCAGAACGGTACGGCTGTCGCCAGGCACGGCGCGATCCTCCCTCGGGGTCCTCGCCCCGGTCGCGGGTGTCGCGACGGCAGGAGTCTCCTGGCTCCCGGATCAGCGCTCACCCCGGCCTTCCCACCCGTCGCCGGGCAGTGGCCTTGCGGTTGGGGGTCGCTCCCCGGTCACAGTGGCGGGACCGCGCCGGTTTCACACCGGCTTCCTCCCATTGCCATCGCCTACCCGGAAGCCTACGACAGAAGTGGCGTTACCATCCAGATCGTGTCCAAAGCCGACTTTTCCGGCCGCGAGCGGCCGGACGCGTGTCCGGGGGCGCTCCAGGTGCACGAGGCGGCCGACGGGCCGCTCGCCCGGGTGCGCCTGCCCGGCGGGGCCGTCACGTCCGCCCAGCTCACCGCGCTGGCGGACGGCTCGGCGGAGCTGGGCGCGGGAGTGATCGAGCTGACCTCCCGGGCCAACGTCCAGGTACGCGGGCTGCGCTCGCCCGCGGCTTTCGCCGGAAGAATCGCCGCCGCCGGACTGCTGCCGTCGGCGGCCCACGAACGCGTGCGCAACATCGTCGCCTCCCCGCTCGGCGGCCGCAGGACCGGGCTGGACACCCAGCTCCTGGTGGCGGCCCTTGATCGCGAACTGTGCGCGGTACCGGAACTCGCGTCCCTGCCCGGCCGCTTCCTGTTCGCGGTGGACGACGGCACCGGCGACGTACTGAACCTCGGCGCGGACATCGCCTGGGACGGACGGCTGCTGCTGGCGGGCGTCGACGCGGGGCTCACCGCGAGCGAGACCGAGGCCCCCGGACTGATGATCGCCGCCGCCCGCGCCTTCCTGGCCGAACGCACCGACTCCTGGCGCATCGCCGAACTCCCCGACGGCCCGGCCCGCATCGCCCGCCGCCTCGGCGGCACAGCCGGCGCCGCGCCCGAAGTACCGGAGGGCCGGGAACTCCGGGCCGGGCGGATCACCCAGCGCGACGGGCGCGTGGCGCTGTCGGCGGTCGTCCCGCTGGGACGGCTGACGGCCGCGCAGGCGCGGATGATCACCGGCACGGTACGGCTCACGCCGTGGCGGACCGTCGTCCTGCTCGACCTGGACCCCGCCGACGCCGACCAGGTGGAACAGGAACTCACCCGGGCCGGGCTGGTCACCGACCCCGCCTCGCCGTGGAACGGCGTGAGCGCCTGCACCGGCAGGCCCGGGTGCGCGAAGGCGCTGGCCGACGTACGCGAGGACGCCCGCCGCTGGGTCGATACGCTGACCGCCCCCGCCCCTGCCCCCGTCCACTGGTCCGGCTGCGAACGCCGGTGCGGACTCCCCCGCGGCCGGGTCGTCCAGATGACCGCCACCCCGGCCGGCTACCACGAGAGGAACCCGTGACCGACTACCTGCGCGACGGAGCCGAGATCTACCGGCGTTCGTTCGCGACCATCCGCGCCGAGACGGACCTGACCGGCGTACCGCCCGAGATCGCCCAGGTGGCGGTGCGGATGATCCACGCCTGCGGAATGACCGACCTGGTCACCGACCTGGCCTGGTCCCCCGGCGCGGTGATCAGGGCCCGGGAGGCGCTGCGCCGGGGCGCGCCCGTGCTGTGCGACGCGCGGATGGTCGCCTCCGGCGTGACCAGGAGCAGGCTCCCCGCCGCCAACGACGTGGTGTGCACGCTCGCCGACCCCGCCGTGCCCGCGCTCGCCGCGGAACTCGGCACCACCCGCAGCGCCGCCGCCCTCGAACTGTGGCGGGACCGCCTGCCCGGTTCGGTGGTGGCCATCGGCAACGCGCCGACCGCGCTGTTCCGGCTGCTCGAACTCGTCGCCGAGGGCGCGGGCAGGCCCGCCGCCGTGCTCGGCATCCCGGTCGGCTTCATCGGCGCGGCCGAGTCCAAGCGCGCGCTCGCCGAGAGCGACCTCGACCACCTGGTCGTACACGGCCGCCGGGGCGGCAGCGCGATGACCGCGGCGGCGATCAACGCCATCGCCAGCGAGAAGGAGTGAGCGGGTTGACCGGACGTCTGTACGGGGTCGGGCTCGGCCCCGGCGACCCCGAGCTGATCACCGTCAGGGCGGCCAGGCTGATCGGCGAGGCCGACGTGATCGCGTACCACGCGGCCCGGCACGGGCGCAGCATCGCCCGTTCGATCGCGCTGCCGTACCTGCGCGAGGGCCAGGTCGAGGAGCTGCTGCTCTACCCGCTGACCACGGAGACCACCGACCATCCGGGCGGATACCAGGGCGCGCTGGACGACTTCTACGCCGACTGCGCGCAGCGCCTGGGCGCCCACCTGGACGCGGGCCGTACGGTGGTGGTGCTGGCCGAGGGCGATCCGATGTTCTACGGCTCCTACATGCACCTGCACAAACGGCTCGCGCACCGCTACCCGACCGAGGTCGTGCCGGGCGTCACGTCGGTCAGCGCGGCCTCGGCCGTGCTGGGGCGTCCGCTGGTGGAGCGCGACGAGGTGCTGACCGTGCTGCCCGGCACGCTGCCCGCCGACGTGCTCGCCGAACGGCTGGGCGGCCCCGACCCGGCCGCCGTGCTGAAGCTGGGCCGGACGTTCACCAAGGTCAGGGACGCCCTGGCGGAGACCGGCCGGCTGGACGACGCCTGGTACGTCGAGCGGGCCACCATGGGCGGCCAGCGGGTCGCGCCGCTGAAGGACGTCGATCCGAACGGCGTGCCGTACTTCGCGCTGGCGCTGCTGCCGAGTCCTGCTCAAGAGACGTTCATCCCCGAATCACCGCAGGCGGAAGGCCCAGGCGAGGTGGCCGTGGTCGGGCTCGGCCCGGCCGGGCGGGACTGGCTCACGCCGGAGGCGCAGGAGGCGCTGGCGGCGGCTACCGACATCGTGGGATATGGGCCTTATGTCGATCGGGTGGCCCCGAACCCGCGGCAGCGCCGCCACCGTACCGACAACCGCGTGGAGGCCGAACGTGCCCGGCACGCCCTGGAACTCGCCGCCTCCGGGGCGCGGGTGGCGGTCGTCTCGTCGGGCGATCCCGGCGTGTTCGCGATGGCCAGCGCGGTGCTGGAGGCGGCGGGGGACTTTCCCGGCGTACCGGTCAGGGTGGTGCCCGGTCTGACCGCCGCCCAGGCCGTGGCCAGCCGGGCGGGCGCGCCGCTGGGCCACGACTTCTGCGTACTGTCCCTGTCGGACCTGCTCAAGCCGTGGGAGGTGGTGGCCCGCCGGATCACCGCCGCCGCCGCGGCCGATCTGGTGCTGGCGATCTACAACCCGGCCTCGCGCAGCCGTACCTGGCAGGTCGCCGCCGCCCGTGACCTGCTGCTCGAACACCGCGCGCCGCAGACGCCCGTGGTGATCGGCCGGGACGTCGGCGGCCCGGAGGAGAGCGTCACCGTGACCACGCTCGGCGACCTCGATCCGGCCGTCGTGGACATGCGCTGCCTGCTGATCATCGGCTCCTCTACCACCCGGGTCACCGGGGACGGCGTGGTCTACACCCCGCGCCGCTACCCCTGAACCCAGGCCACGGCGTCCGCCACCGTTTCCACGAACGGAATCTCCGGCGGCACCGGCGGCCGGTTCACCATGATCACCGGCAGCCCGGCCTCCCGGGCGGCGACCAGTTTGGCGGTGGTCATCGGGCCGCCGCTGTCCTTGGTGACCAGGACGTCCAGCCGGTGTTCGCGGATCAGCACGGTCTCGCCCGCCACGGTGTACGGGCCGCGGTCCAGCAGTACGCGGACGTTGGCGGGCACCGGCGGCTCGGGCGGATCGACGGACCTGGCCAGGAACCACCGGCCGGGCAGCGCGGCGAACACCGGCAGGCTGCGGCGTCCGGTGGTGAGGAACACCCGCGCCTCCGAGCCGATCAGCGCGGCGGCCTCCTCCAGGGACCGAGCCCGCAGCCAGGCATCGCCGGGCCCTTCGGTCCAGCCCGGCCGGCGCAGGATCAGCAGCGGCACGCCCGTGGCGGCCGAGGCCGCGACCGCCGAGGCGGTCATCCGCGCCGCGAACGGATGGGTGGCGTCCACCAGCAAATCGATCCGCTCGGCCGCCAGCCAGGCGGCCAGGCCGTCCGGCCCGCCGAACCCGCCCTCGCGCACCTCGCCCACCGGCAGCCTCGGGTTGGTCACCCGTCCGGCCAGGGAGGTCACCACATAGGTCTGAGGGTGGAGTTCGGCGGCGAGCGCGCGGGCCTCCGCCGTACCGCCCAGGATCAGGACCCGCACGCCCGCTCCCGGGCCGCGCTGTAGAGGTGGCTGCCGGGGAACTCCGCGGCGGCCAGCACCCGCCCGACGATGATCACGGCGGTCCGCTTGATCCCGGCGTCGCGTACTTTGGCCGCGATGTCGGCGAGCGTGCCGCGCACGATCTCCTCGTCGTCCCTGCTCGCGCGGGCCACCACCGCCACCGGGCAGTCCGGGCCGTAGCCGGGCAGCAGGTCGGCGACCACGGCTTCGATCCGCTGCACCGCGAGGTGCAGCACCATCGTGGACCGGCTCGCGGCGAGCGTGGGCAGGTCCTCGCCTTCGGGCATCGGGGTCGCGCGGGCGGCGGTACGGGTCAGGATGACGGTCTGCCCGACGCCGGGCACGGTCAGCTCGCGGCCCAGCGCCGCTGCCGCCGCCGCGAACGCCGGTACGCCCGGCACCACCTCGTACGGCACGCCGTACGCCTCCAGCCTGCGCATCTGCTCGGCCACCGCGCTGAAGACGGACGGGTCGCCGGAGTGCAGCCGGGCCACGTCCAGGCCGTCGCGGTGGGCGGCGACGAACTCGGCCGTGATCTCGTCGAGCGTCAGGTTCGCGGTGTCCACCAGCTTGGCGCCGGGCGGGCAGGCGTCCAGCAGTTCGACCGGGACCAGCGAGCCCGCGTACAGGCACACCGGGCAGGCTTCCAGGCGGCGCAGCCCGCGCAACGTGATCAGGTCGGCCGCGCCCGGCCCCGCGCCGATGAAGTAGACCGTCATTGTTTGTCCCCTTTGGTCACCGACCAGATGGTGACCGGCATGGCCGCGCGCCAGCCGGTGAACCCGCCCACCGGCGCGGCCCGCTGCACGGCCAGGCGGACGAGATCGCCGCCGAGCCTGCCGTACCACTCCGCCACGACGGCCTCCGTCTCCAGCGTGACCGCGTTCGCCACCAGCCGCCCGCCGGGGCGCAGCGCCGCCCAGCAGCGTTCCAGCAGGCCGGGGGCGGTCGCACCGCCGCCGACGAACACCGCGTCGGGGGTCGGCAGGCCGCTCAGGGCGTCCGGGGCACGGCCGGTCACGATCCGCAGCGACGGTACGCCGAGCCGGTCCGCGTTGCGCCGCACGGCGGCGGCCCGGTCGGCCCGGCTCTCCACCGCCACGGCCGCGCACGACGGGTGGACCCGCAGCCACTCGATGGCGATGCTGCCGGCACCCGCGCCGACGTCCCACAGGAGTTCGCCATATTGCGGGGCAAGTCTGGACATGGTGACCGCGCGGACCTCGCGCTTGGTGAGCTGCCCGTCGTGCTCGAAGGCGGTGTCGGGCAGGCCCGGGATCGCGGACAGCGGCTCGGTGCCCGGCGCGGCGGCGCACTCGACGGCGATCACGTTGAGCGGGGAGGCGGCCGGGCCGGTCCAGGTGTCGGCGGTGGCCCGCCGTACGTCCTCGGTGGCCGCGCCCAGATCGGACAGTACGGTCATCTCGCTCGGCCCGTACCCCGCCTGGGTCAGCAGTCCGGCGACCACGGAGGGGGAATCGGCGTCCGCGCCGAGTACGACGAGGCGGCGGCCGGGTCCGGCGGCGGCGTGCAGCGCCTCGGGCGGGCGCCCGACCAGGCTTATCACCTGGATTCGCTCGACCGGCCAGCCGAGCCGGGCGCAGGCCAGCGACAGCGACGACACCTGCGGCAGGACCTGGACGTTCTCCGCGCCGAGCAGCCTGGCCAGCGTCGTGCCGATCCCGTGGAACATCGGATCACCACTGGCCAGCACGCACACCTTGCGGCCCGCGTGCTCGTGCAACAGCTCGGGCAACGCGGGCAGCAGCGGCGACGGCCACGCCACCCGCTCGGCCTCGGTGGGCACGAGTTCCAGGTGCCGGGGGCCGCCCATCAGCACGTCCGCGGCCTCCACCGCGCGGCGGGAGGCGGCGGGCAGCCCGTCCCAGCCGTCCGCGCCGATGCCGACGACTGTGATCACACGTTGCCCAGTACGCGGGTCACCTGGACCTCGATCACGACCCGCGCCGGGTTCTCCCTGGGCTGCCGGTAGCGCGTCGCGTAGCGGCGTACGGCGTCGGCGATCTCGTCCGGCTCGGTCCGCACCACGGCCCGGCCCTCCAGCGTGGACCAACGCCGCCCGTCCACCTGGCACAACGCCACCGCCGCCCCTTCAGCTCCGATCAGCCGCGCCTTGTGCGAACCCCCCGACGTGATCACCCGGGCAATCCCGGTGGGCAGATCGAGGGTCGCCCCCACCGGCACCACATGCGGCGGCCCGCCGTCCGGACGGACGGTGGAGAGCGTGCACAGGTGCCGCTCCTGCCAGAACTCGGCGAAGTCATCGCCCATCGCGACCAGGTCCACGGCGCTCATCGTATATGTGGCGGTAAATGCCCTTCTGGCAGACTCTGTCGGGTGAAGCGGCTACTCGTGATCGGCATCGGGGCGGGCGACCCCGACCATCTCACCCTCCAGGCGGTCAAGGCCATCGCCGCGACGGACGTGTTCTTCATCGTGGACAAGGGCGAGGTCAAACACGACCTGATCCGCCTGCGCCTGGACATGATCGCCGAACACGGCCGCGAGCCGTACCGGATCGCCGAAACCCGCGACCCCGAACGCGACCGCACCACCCCCGCCTACACCGCCGCCGTCGAAGACTGGCGCTCCCGCCGCTCCCAGGCCCTTGAGTCGTTGATCGCCGAACACCTGGGCGAGGGGGAGACCGGCGCGGTCCTGGTATGGGGCGACCCGGGCGTCTACGACAGCACCCTCGCCATCGTCGAAGAAATCCTCGAACGGGGCCGCGTGGGGTTCGACTACGAGGTCATCCCCGGCATCAGCAGCATCGCCGCCCTCACCGCCCGCCACCGCATCCCCCTCACCCAGGTCGCCCACCCCCTCCACCTCACCACCGGCCGCCGCCTCGCCGAATCCGGCCCGACGGCCGACGACACGGTGGTCATGCTGGACGCCCACTGCTCCTTCGCCGGACTTTCCGATTTCCACATCTACTGGGGCGCCTATCTCGGCACTCCCCAAGAAATCCTGATATCCGGCCCCGTTTCCGAGGTAACCGAACAAATCCGCCAAACCCGCGCCAAAGCCCGCGCCGAAAACGGCTGGATCATGGACACCTACCTGCTCCGCCGCTCATCGGAATCGGGGGGTTGAGCTGGGCGAAGCCGCCTGGGCGGTGGTACGGGTAGTAGGGGTAGGGCGGGGTGATCTCGCTGGCTTTGTCCAGGCGGGCCGTCTGGTCGGCGGTCAGGGACCAGCCGACCGCGCCGAGGTTCTGCCTGAGCTGGTCCTCGTCACGGGCTCCGACGATCACTGACGCCACGGTCGGGCGCTGGAGGAGCCAGTTGAGGGCGATCTGGGGGACGCTCTTGCCGGTTTCGGCGGCGATCTCGTCGAGTACGTCCACGATGTCGTAGAGGTGATCGTCGGAGACGGGCGGGCCGGAGTCGGCCGTCTGGTGCAGGCGGCTGCGGGCCGGAAGGGGCTGGTTCCGGCGGATCCTGCCGGTCAGGCGTCCCCAGCCGAGCGGACTCCAGACCAGGGCCCCGACGCCTTCTGCGTGCCCGAGCGGCATCAGCTCCCACTCGTAGTCGCGGCCGACCAGCGAGTAATAGACCTGGTGGGCGACGTGGCGCGGGTGGCCGTACCGGTCGGCCGTGGCGAGGGACTTCATCAGGTGCCAGCCGGAGAAGTTGGACACGCCGGTGTAGCGGATCTTGCCCGCCTGGACCAGGTCGGCGAGGGTGGACAGCACCTCCTCGATCGGGGTGCCCGCGTCGTAGGCGTGCAGCTGGAAGAGGTCGATGTGGTCGGTACCGAGCCTGCGCAGCGCGTCGTCCACCGACGTGAGCAGGCGGGAACGTGAAGTCCCGGCGTCCTGGGGGCCGTCGCCCGTCGGCAGGCCGGCCTTGGTGGAGATGAGCACCCGGTCCCGGCGGCCCTTGATGGCCTGGCCCAGTACTTCCTCCGAAGCGCCGTCGGAGTAGACGTCGGCGCTGTCGAACATGGTGACGCCCGCGTCCAGGCAGATGTTGACCATGCGGCGGGCCTCGGCGGCGTCCACCGTCCCCCACTCGCTGAACATCGGCCCCCGGCCGCCGAACGTGCCCGCGCCGAAGCTCAGCGCGGGCACCTTGAGGCCGGACTCGCCGAGCCGCCGATACTCCATACCAACCCACCCCTTAACGGTTCTCCAGTACCGTTAGGACCATAGCACCAGAAGGGCAGCTAATGGAACTGGAGACCCGTTATGACCGCCGATGAGGCCGAACCGGGTACCGTACGCCCCGGCGGACGTACCGCCCGCGTACGTGCGGCCGTACTCAGGGCCGCGGGCGACGTACTCGCCGAACGCGGCTTCGCCCACATGGACCTCGCCGACATCGCGCAGCGCGCGGGCGTCGGCAAGACCACCGTCTACCGGCGTTGGGGCACCGTGACCGCGCTGATGACGGACCTCCTCACCGAAATGGTGGAAAGCTCGCTCCCCCGCACCCACACCGGCTCGCTGCTCGACGACCTCACCGCACACGCCCGGCTCGTGTACACGACGCTGACCGACCCACGCCAGGGCCCGCTGTTCAAGGCCGTGATCGCCGCCGCCACCTACGACGAACGCACGGCCGCCGCCCTGCGCCGCTTCTACGACGCCCGCATCACCGAATGGGCGCCCTGCGTACGCGAGGCCGCCGCCCGCGGCGAGGTCCCCGAGGACACCGACCCCCGCGAGGTGATCCGCGCCGTCTCCGCCCCGCTGTACTACCGCCTGCTGGCCAGCGGCGACCCCATCGACGAGGCCACCGCCGACCGCGCCGCCAAGGCCGCCATAGCCGCGGCCCGCGCCGGGATTTTCTCCCCAGAAAGCGATTGAATCCCCATAGATCAGACGAATTACTTCTTGCCCAGATTAATCCCGACCAATACCTCTATCGGCGATCCGCATTTTCTCGATCCTCTGGCAGGCAAAGGGTCAGCGCCGTAACCTGATGCCGTCAAGACGCCGGAGAATGGGCCAGGGCGAATGAACGACGCGAATACGGGCGGCGCCATCCGCCGCGAGCGGGAACGCCGGGGCATGAGCACCACCACACTGGCCGCCCTGACCGGATACACGGTTCCCCATATCGAGCTGGTAGAAAACGGCCGGCGTACGCCGAGCCCGCCGATGCTCTCCGAGATCGCCAAGGTGCTCGGAGTCCGTACCGCGTTCCTCATCGGCGAGCCGCCCAGGGAGGCGCAGGAGCCCGGCCGGCCACAGATCGCCGACGTCGAGCGGGCCCTGTACGCCTACCGGACCATGCTCCAAGACGTCGAGCCCCCAACGGTGGACCAGCTCACGAAGAGGGTCACCGCCACCCGCGCCGCCTTCTGCGGCTCCCCGCGCCGCTTCACCGACACGCTGCGCGCGCTGCCCGCCCTGATCATCGACATCGAGCGCCTGGTGCATGACGACGAGGACCGCGCGGCGCTCCGGGTGGCCGCCGACGCCTACGAACTGGCCCGCAGCCTGCTCTACCAGGTGGGCCGGGTGGACCTCGCCTACCTGGCGGCGGACCGGGCGATGCGATACGCGGAGGAATCCGGCGACCCACTGATGATCGGACTCGCCCATCGAGGACTCGCGGCGGCGCTCCTCCGCTACGACATGCCGCAGCTCGCCTGCGAGACGGTGCTGCACGGCATCAAGGACTTCGAGCCCCACGTCGGCGACGGCGACCAGCGGCACATCCGCGCCCTGGGCGGCATGTTCCAGCTCGCGGCCATCGGCCTGGCCCGCACCGGAGAGGTCGAACGCGGCAGAGAAATGCTCCGCACCGACGCCCGCCGCCTGGCCCGGCGCGTCGACGGCAGCGACGTGTACGACCCCCTCTTCTTCTCCCCCACCAACGTGGCCATCCACATCTGCTCCCTGGAGTCCGACGCGCACAACCCGGAAAGCGTCCTGCTCTTCTCCGATGACGTGGACCTCCGCACCACCCCGAGCCTGGAACGCCGCGCCACCCACCTCAGCGACATCGTCCGCGCCTGCGAGGACACCGGCGACGACACCGGCTGCCTCCTGCATCTGCTACGCATCGACCACGAAAGCCCCGAAGACCTGGACCACCGCATCCTGCTCCGGGAGTCGGTCCAATCCTTGATGCGCCGCGCCAAGCCCTCCTGGGCCCCCGAGGTCCGCCACCTCGCCGAACGCCACGCCATCCCCGTGTGAACGAGCGATGAGGGCGCTGTTCGCCCCGCTGTCCATCCCCGCCTTCCGGCAGGTGTGGGCAGGCCAGGTACTGAACCTCACCGGAGACGCCGCATACGGGGTGTCGGTGGCGCTGTTGCTGCTCCCGCGCGCTGACGCCCCCCACGCGCTGGGCACGGTCCTCGGCATGGCCGCGCTCGGCGGGATCGTCTCCATTCTCGTGGGCGGCGCGCTGGCCGACCGGCACCACCGGGCCCGGGTCATCAGCGCCTCCGACCTGCTGCGCGCCGCCGCCGTCACCGGCATCCTCCTCGCGGGACCGTCCGCGCCGCTGCGGCTGCTGGGGGCGTTGTCGGGGGCGCTGGGTGTGGGGGCGGGCCTGTACCGCCCGGCGTACATGGCGATCTTGCCGGGCCTGGTACCGCCGGATCGGCTGCCCGGCGCCAACGCGCTGCGCTCGATCACCAACCGGCTGACGACCCTCCTGGGGGCCGCCGCCGGAGGGACCCTGT
Organism: Spongiactinospora rosea; assembly: GCF_003315795.1. Classification (GTDB taxonomy): domain Bacteria; phylum Actinomycetota; class Actinomycetes; order Streptosporangiales; family Streptosporangiaceae; genus Spongiactinospora; species Spongiactinospora rosea. The sequence goes on along the minus strand of NZ_QMEY01000010.1, from coordinate 112,466 downwards.
CGGTGGCGACGTCGCCGCAGTGGGCGCTGGGCGTCAACGTCGTGACCTTCGTCGTCAGCATCCTCACCCTTGTCCGGGTCTCGGAGGCGGCCCGCGAGGCACCGGAACACCGGCCACGGCTGGCCGCCGAGATCGCCGACGGCCTGTGCTACGTCTCCTCGCGTACGTGGATGGCCGCGGTCATGATCCAGAGGACCGTCCAGATGGCCCTGGTCGCCGCCCCGGTCGCGCTCATCCTGCCGATGCTCACCAGGCGCGAAGGCGCGTGGTACGGCTGAATCGTGGCCGCGGAGGCCGTCGGCGCGTTCGTGGGCGCGGCGGCCACCATCCGCTCCGTCCCCCGCGGCTGGATCGCCATGCTCGCCCTGCCGGCCCAGGCACCCCAGACGGTCACCCTGCTGTTGGCGGCGCACCCGTCGATCATTCTGGCCGCCTCGGCCTTGACAGGTGCGGGCCTCTCGGTGTTCGCGGTGCTGTGGACGACGGCGTTGCAGACCAGAATACCCGCCGGCTACCTCGGCCGGGTCTTCGCCGTGGACGGGCTGGCCACCTCCGGTTTGACCCCGATCGGCTACGTGGTCGCAGGCTGGCTGCTCGCCGACCTCGGCACTAACACCCTCGCCGCCTTCGCCGGCACCGCCCTGGTCATCTAAATCCTCGCCGTACTCCCCATCCCGGGCCTGCGCCCACCTCGGCCAAACCAACACCCGCCCCCACACACCCACCAAGGCCCCTCATCGCTAAGCCTGCTACTCGGGGTGCTTCTCCTCCACCTTTACCAAGGCCCCCGTCGGACCACGCTCATAGCGGCGCGCCTCGTTCTTCGCCATCTTCGCCTCGACCGCCGAATCGAGGTCGATACCGGACATCTCCGCAATACCGGCCAGGGAGATCAGGACATCGGCCAGCTCTTCGCCAAGGGTTTCTCCGGATGCTTTTGTGCCGCCTCGAACGCCTCCGACAGTTCCCCATGCGCGAGGGCGAACTCCAGCGGCACATCAGTCGTATTGAACCCCTTGGCTAATTTGTTCTCCCAAGCCCGTTTCTGGACGTCCCGGAGGTGCATCTGATTCTCCTGTGGCGTGACAGTCTGAGCGCCTGAACCCGGTCGATGGTGGGCACTGTCCCTCCTGGGACAGGGTGCATCCAGCCCCAGAGGTTACCGTGGGTGCGAAGGACGCTGATTATTCTTTGTGGAAGGGCGGGACCACTCCGGCGTTTCACCGTTAAAGCCCCCATCATCAACGGGGGTTCTTACGTGCGTCGGCGCTCTGGGGACGGGAGCGGCCAGTGGATCGACACCTGGACGCGGTACTGGCCGAGTAGGTGATCAGAAACAGGCTGCGCAGGGGAAAGATCCGATATACTCGTAAAGACGGCCCGTTGGTGCTTCAAGTGGAAGCCGACCCCAAACGCACCCGAAAGTGGCTCGGCACGTTCTACAAGACCTATCACGGCATCGTGCCGATCAATGAGCCCGAGGCGGTCACGGCGGAAATGCGCAATCCGCCTGATCTGGATGCGGAGGTCGCGGAGGAGCTGCTGAACATCGCGCACGGGTGCGGGGTCGGCGGGCGGCCGGCGTACCGGCTGCCGATCGTGTTCCCCCGGTTCGCCGCTGCGTACACGATGCTCGTCGCATGGAAGGAGGGCGGCGGGCATCAGCCCGGCGGGGCCCGGGGCTGGTGACGGAGGTCAACAAGGCGGTCAGGGACGCGCGCCGGACCAGGCTGCCATCCACCCCGGTCATCACCGTCATCGGCAAGGGTCCGGACGCGTGTCCCTGGCCGCCCTGTTATGCCGCAAACCAGGACACCGCCCCCGGCTGATCTACCGCATGCGGCGGTATCGGGGCCGACGCGGGGAGAAGGGCTTTCGTGACGCCGACTGCGCCCGCCTGCTCGATGCCGCCCATCGCAGCTCGGAGGGCAGATCGTGCTGATACAGAACAACCAGATCACCACCAGGACGCGTTGATGCACTGCCTGATTGACTCGCGTCTCTGACCAGCCGTTGTTCTAACTGCCCTCTTTTGCGCCCGAGCTCAACCCGGCCCAGGGCATGTGGCCCCACCTTGAGCGCAGCCTGGGTAACCTCGCCCCGGCCACCCTCGATCAGCCCGCCGCTCTGATCCGTAGCTGGCTCAGGCGGATGCAGTACCGATCCACTCTCCTGAACGGTAAACGCAGGCCCGCTGGCGACCCACATGAACTATAGATTGTCAATGTGATGGCGATCACTTCGGGAGATTACTCTTCAAAGTCATCCGCCTACACAAACAATCTTTACTTTCGCCGGATGGCATGTGAAGATCGTCCTAGTTTACCCACTCCCTTCTGAAGGGTCCTTCGCATGCAAAGAAAGCGACCAAGTAGATCACCAGGCGGCGTCCTCCACTACTCTCAGCTCCTGTTTGCAATCGGATTACTTCTACCCCTGGCAACCACTACCCCAGCGTCAGCAAGCCCGACTCCCTCCCGCCCGCAGCACGCTCTCACCGCACAGTATTCGCAATCCACTGGCGACCCTATGGAAGCCGCGAAGCGGAAGGCCGTGCAGAGCGGTAAGCCCGTCGAGGTTGCGAGCCTGCACACTGCAAACTCCACGACCTACGCTAACCCTGACGGCCGAACTCTCGGCACGTACACCTACACCGTACCTATCAGGTTCAAAGGAAAGAGTGGATGGACCGCCATAGACACCACATTGGTGCGCGATGGCAACATTATCCGTCCCAAGGCACTCCAGGACAAGGTGGAGCTCTCTACCGGGGGAAACAATACCCTCGTCACGGTAAAGAGCCGCGACGCCATGGCTAGCCTTTCCCTTGCCAGAACGCTCCCCCAACCTGTGCTGTCAGGCGCTAAGGCAACATATCGATCCGCCTTTGATCGAACACCGACCTAGTAGTCGAGGTCACACCCTCCGGCATCCGTCAAAAGATCGTCATTCGCCAGCGACCTAGTGGCCCGGTCTCCTACCGTTTGCCCCTTACAGCTGGCGCCGGCCTGGAGTACCAAAGCAAGTCTGGAGAACTTACCGCGACCATAAGCGGCAAAAAAGCAGTCGAGCTACCGCCCGCCCTGCTGAGCGACTCTGCAGCAACGCAGTCAATCATCGCGGGCCGGTACGGCGTCGTAGAACCTGCTCTCGATAAGTCTACGCTGGTCTACACCCCCGACACCAAGTTCCTCACTGATCCAGCGACTATGTACCCCGTCACACTGACGGCCAACCCAACGCCATGGTACGGGCCCGGCTTTCCGACCGATACGTTCGTCAGCGACGATCCTCGCTTTCACACCGGTAGCAGGCAGCAGTACATGGATGCCATCGTGGCGGGCCGGTATGATTACTTCGGGCAATCACCCTACTACCTATACCGCAGCTACATCAAGTTCGACTTAAGTGAAGCGCCCTTCTTCGATCGGCCGATCCTCAACGCCGACCTTCGCCCATGGAACTACATCACAACAATGTGCGGCGCGGAGGCAGGAAACATAGCGGTCCGACGGATCACCAGCGATTGGTCCCTCGGAGATGGGTCCAACGCCCTACGATGGAACAACCAGCCATCGGTAACGTCCCGCGGGCAGGGCGTCAAGGGTAGCGGTGTCGGAAAGATTCAGCGCACACTTAATGATGTCACTTATTGCCCTGATCCGGCACAGGAAGTCTACTATTCGATCGAAGGAATCGTCCAAGACTGGGCTGACGGCGCTCAAAACTACGGCGTCCAGGTGGCCTCTTTCGGTGAAGCAGGCGGCCGCAACTACCGTGAATATCTATCCTCAGAATGGACCGGCTCTGACGGGCGCGGCCCAGTTCTATTCGTAGAATACGAGGCGCCAGAGGAAGTTGAAATCGCTTATGAACGTGATGGCCTTCCCGACGATAGCCTTCCTAGCTACGAAGAGGTACTAGAGAACCAAATTCCTCTCTCTGAGGCTCCGCCTGCCCCAGAGCCTGTTACCATCACAGAGGCAGGCCAGCGTCAGGCATCTTCACCGCAGACCGTAAGCGTAGACCCCGATTCCTTGCCTACCGAGCAGCCTGAGCCCGATGACGAGCAACCTGACACTATTCCCCCCGCTCTAGTTGCCAAAACGCCAGACGCCGACACACAAGATGTACGACCTGCAACACATGTAACACTCTTCTTCAGCGAGCCTGTCACAGGCCAGCAAGTCGTCCTCAAGACTCCCGATGGGGAGAGTGTCGCCGGCTCGATACAGAGAAGCCCTCGTGGCGATATTATCGAGTTTATCCCGACGCAGACGTTACAGCCGGGAACTACTTTCCAGGTTCAAGTGTCCGGGGCTCAGGATGCGGCCGGCAATATCATGGCTCCGCTTACTTGGTCGTTCACAACTCTGCACCCGGACAGGACAGCGCCCACTATAACGGAAACCCTTCCAAGGGCCGATGCCACCGATGTTCCGCACGCTACACCAATCGAAGTAACGTTCAGCGAGCCTGTTGATCACGTGCAGATGCAGATAAGCGCTCCTTCAGGCGACTTGCTCCAGGGAACGATTTCAGCCAGTGCCGACCGCAGGCAGCAAAAGTTCATCTTAGAACGACCTCTGGCAGCTGAAACCAGGTTTACCGTTACTGTATCAGGTGCTGCCGATGAAGCCGGGAACACCATGAGCGCCTACTCTTGGTCGTTCACCACCGGCAAGGCCGATACCTCATCCCCTATCATAACACAGACCTTTCCAGAAAAGGATGCCTCTGCCGTACCTCCTACAGTGGCCATCAGGGCGATATTCGATGAGCCGGTAACCGGGGCAGGCATCCTCATTAAGGATGAGACCGGAGCAACAGTGTCCGGTGTAGCGCAAATGGAAGGCTCTACTGTTCTCACATTCAGTCCGAGTCGCCCACTAGCCGAAGAAACACGCTACAGGGCAGAAGTAGCAGGCGCCAAGGATTCGTCAGGTAACCTAATGCATCCTTTCTCATGGTCTTTTACGACTAGAGATGCAGAGCCGCCTCAGGATGCACCTACCTTAATGGGTGAATATGCCTCACCTACTTCAGGAAATGGTGGCACGGCCACAACGCTGACCCCGATGTTCACCGGCTACATCGATGATCCCGCGGGTCGGCCGGGCGTCATGACCGTCCAAGTGGAGCATGCACCTGAGGTTCCGGGCCAGGGCAGCGGGCTGGATCTGGTCGGGTACCAGTCCCGAAGTTGAAACGGGCGAGTATTCGGAAGTAGAGATCCCCGCAGGCAAGCTCGCGGACGGCTGGAAGGTCCGCTGGCGAGCCCGAGCCACCGCCGAGGGCGTCAACGGACCGTGGACCAACTGGCATAACCTCACCATCGATGTCACAAAGCCTATCCTTGAGGGGGAATATGCCTCACCTACTTCAGGAAATGGTGGCACGGCCACAACGCTGACCCCGATGTTCACCGGCTACATCGATGATCCCGCGGGTCGGCCGGGCGTCATGACCGTCCAAGTGGAGCATGCACCTGAGGTTCCGGGCCAGGGCAGCGGGCTGATCTGGTCGGGTACCAGTCCCGAAGTTGAAACGGGCGAGTATTCGGAAGTAGAGATCCCCGCAGGCAAGCTCGCGGACGGCTGGAAGGTCCGCTGGCGAGCCCGAGCCACCGCCGAGGGCGTCAACGGACCGTGGACCAACTGGCATAACCTCACCATCGACCTTACCGAAAGCACCACCATACCGAAGGATACGGCAGGCTCTCTCCAGGCCGATCCGATTGCTGGCCCCTGGCCGACTTGGTCGAATAACAGAGTAACTCTAGCCGATTGCTGGAACAACAAGATAGCAAATAGCAAGAAAAAGTTCCCTTACGGATGGGTCCGAGACTCCTACAATTGGTGCTCTGTCCGGACACTGGGCAAGGTGAGGGTGGTGAAGAACCAAGGTAGTTGCGGATGTGAGACCAAGGTAAAGGGAAAGATTGAGTTTCTGTTCAGCGTAGTAGGCCATACCTTCGCCGGCGGGAAGAAGGATAGCCCGCAGGCAGAAATCGATCAGAATAATGGCGGTATAAATAGCCGGACCATGAAGATCTGGGCTCGAATCGACCAGATCCACGTCAAAGGCATCGATGGCTCAATAGCCTGGCCTGAAAGCTCTACCATAACACTGCACATGCCACCAGCAACTGGCGACGATATGAACTGCACGCTAACCAGGGGTGGGAGTCGTACATCGACCTTGGCTGAGTGGCGAACCAGCCCACAGCAGTACTTCGAGTACATCTCATATAAGACTCCCAGCGCTGGGCCTCATAAGCTGAGCGTATGTACATTCAAACCCACACTTATCGCCGGCTATATTCCGGGCCAGACAAGCGATCCGTATATCAATACAAAAATGTCTGATATATCAGTCCGCTGCGATACATCGGAGGACCTGAAGGATCGCTACGGCGGCTGCGCCTTCGTGGAATTCACGCCAACCTTTACTGCGCCGCTGATCTATGCATGGAAGAATGGCGAACCTGTGATAAATGAGTCCGCCGATCTAATTCGCCGAGCGATAGAGGAGCCAGCCAACACCTATCCAAAAAAGCATGATGAGCCCAAAATTATTCCTGGAACGCCGGATAAGGGCCCGCTACACAGAAGCAACAGTAAGGATCGCGAGACAAAAAACAGAAATAAGTCCAGAACCTACTGTGCTCAGATGCTGGCAGAAATCAAGGAGCCGAAGCCGGTTGACCGTGACTGCGATGAATTCCCGTTCGCGGCGACCCACGAAGGGTCAGATGGTCCTGTGACCAACCGAAACGTCGCAGTGGACTACATAATTTGGGATCACAATGTAAAGGTGGGCGCCAAGCTCCGATGGTTTTGGCAGGACTACAGAGTGTTCGGGTCGGACCCCACTAACGGCACAGATCGTACTAATGCCTTTGAGCGCTTCTACGTGAGCACACCGCACTAGCCGTTCTTAGGCACACCAGCCGGTTGCCGTGCAGGTGGGCTTCCGCCCGCACAGCAACCGGCTACCATGTAGCCATGCCAGAACAACGCGGACTCCGCTCCCAAGCCCTCGTCACCCAGCTGAGCGAATCGGTACCAGAAATCTGCCTTACATGGTGTCATGCCAGCAGTGCAGTCGAGATAGGCCGCTTACTTGGCGCCGACCTTTCCACCGCGGCGCGTAGAACTGTTGTCGAGGCTGACAACGAGTCATCCGAGCGTGTCTCGCAGACCGGGGAAAGTAATGTGCTTGTCATCGGAGAGATTTTGCCTTGGCACTTAGTAGCCGAGCCCGGCGGCGCGCTCGCTGCCAGAAGAATTGGCCAACTAGCAGCCGGCTCTGAAGCAATTTCCCTGGTGATCGGCGATACGCTAATGCACTATTCGTTACTTTATGCGCGCGATGGCCATCTACTATGCCGACTACGATGGCTGGATGAGCCCAGCGGTGACACGGCTTTTTTAAAGCCTTACATAGATGACTTGGATTTCACACACGAAACAACATCAGACGACTGGAAGGCGAACGCGCTGGAATTAGTCCATCGGATAACTGGAGTGAGCCTCACAAAGGTATGGCTAGAGCGGCCCCATATTCGCTATCTTGTCACCGCTGACAGTATCTAACATTAGTTCTCGGCACTATTCATTTGCTATCAATAACCATAGGCCCTGTCGGCCAGGACCAGGTCCGGCCGGGTCCGGGGACGGCCGCCACCGACGCGCGCCACCCGGATCCTGCCCAGCACCGCGATGAACTGGGGACTGTCACCCCGCTGCCCGGCGGTCACCACCGCAGCGAGCAGTTTGCGGCCCTGCTCACACGCCAGATGCGTCTTGGTGGTCAGCCCGCCGCGTGAGCGGCCCAGCCCGTGATCGGCCGGTTCGCCTCCCGCCCCCGCGGGCGGCTCCTTCTGCAGGTGACCATCCCGGCGCGCTCCGGCCGCGTGCTGGTGAGCCCGCACGATGGTGGAGTCCACGCTCACCGTCCAGCCGATCTTCCCCGCGGCGTCCGCACACGCCTGCAACCCCGCCAGAATCCGGGTCCACTCGCCCGCACGCTGCCAGCGGCGGAACAGCCTGTACACGGTGAACCAGTGGCCATAGCAGGCCGGCACGTCCCGCCACGGCGCCCCGGTCCGGATCCGCCACCGGATCCCGTCGATCAACTGCCGCCTGCTCCACTTCGGCGGACGCCCCTTGCCCGATACGGCAGGCAGATGCGGCTCCATCGCCGCCCACTGCGCGTCGGTGAGGTCGTGCCGCCTCGTCACCACTACGCTGGCCACGAGGTCTCCGGTGTTTCGTTCTTCTTGGTCGTTGAACCAACTACCGGAGACCTCTTCGTTCAACGATCACCGACACGCCTCACACGCGATCTTTCAAAGCACGGCCTAGGTCACCACGCTATTCGGGCGACTTCCTGGTGCTGGCTCTTCGAGGAATTCCTGAGACATGGCTACGCCGCCCTAGGGATGGGATGACCTAAGGTGATCGGGCCCCGGAGCTTGCTCTTGGATCGTCAGTGCCGCCTGGTGGCGTGAATCCCACTTGGTGATCTTGGCAGGCTTGTTCACGGTATGAGTTCTGGCCCCGCTTGGCGTGTTGGGAGTCCGCGATGATGTCCGGTGCGTCGGTAACGGTTCCCTGGAGCCGGGCCCTGTCAGCGGCATCGGCGGGGCCCGGTGGCGATCGTGGTTTAGATGGTAGGGCTGTAGTAGGTGTCGGGCGGGCGGTGGCCGAGGTGGCGGTTGGTCACATGCCGGCGATGAGTTTTTCCACTCGCTCATCGACGCTGCGGAAGGGGTCCTTGCAGAGCACGGTGCGCTGGGCCTGGTCGTTGAGCTTCAGGTGGACCCAGTCGACGGTGAAATCGCGGCGCTTTTCCTGGGCCTTGCGGATGAACTCGCCGCGCAGGCGGGCGCGGGTGGTCTGTGGGGGGACCGATTTGGCCTCGAAGATCTTCAGGTCGGTGGTCACGCGCTCTACCGAGCCGCGCCGTTGGAGCAGATAGAAGAGGCCGCGTCGGCGGTGGACGTCGTGGTAGGCGAGGTCGAGCTGGGCCACCCGCGGCGAGGACAGCGGCAGGTCGTACTTGTTGCGGTAGCGCTCGATGAGCTGGTACTTCGTGACCCAGTCGATCTCCCGCGACACCGCGTCCAGGTCGCCGGTGTCCACCGCGCGCAGGGTGCGCTCCCACAGCTCCAGCACGCGCTGGGTGATCTCGTCGCCGCCGTGGCGGTCCACGAAGTCCTTGGCCTTGCCCAGGTATTCCTGCTGGATCTCCAGCGCCGACGCCTCGCGCCCGTTGGCCAGCCGCACCCGCCGCCGCCCCGTGATGTCGTGGGAGACCTCGCGGATCGCCCGGATCGGGTTTTCCAGGGACAGGTCGCGCATGACGACACCGGCCTCCACCATGCGCAGCACCAGGTCGGTGGCGCCGACCTTCAACAACATGGTGGTCTCGCTCATGTTGGAGTCGCCGACGATGACGTGCAGGCGGCGGAAGCGTTCGGCGTCGCCGTGGGGTTCGTCGCGGGTGTTGATGATCGGGCGGGAGCGGGTCGTCGCCGAGGACACGCCCTCCCAGATGTGCTCGGCCCGCTGGGAGACGCAGTAGACGGCGCCGCGCGGGGTTTGTAGCACCTTGCCCGCGCCGCAGATGATCTGGCGGGTCACCAGGAACGGGATCAGTACGTCGGCCAGCTTCCCGAACTCCCCCTGCCTGCCCACGCAGTAGTTCTCGTGGCAGCCGTAGGAGTTGCCCGCCGAGTCGGTGTTGTTCTTGAACAGGTAGATGTCGCCGGCGATGCCCTCTTCGCGCAGCCGTTTCTCCGCGTCGACGAGCAGGCCCTCAAGGATGCGCTCCCCCGCCTTGTCGTGGGTGACCAGTTCCACGACGTTGTCGCACTCGGGGGTGGCGTACTCGGGATGGCTGCCCACGTCCAGATACAGGCGGGCGCCATTGCGCAGGAACACGTTGCTGGAACGGCCCCAGGACACCACCCGCCGGAACAGGTAGCGCGCGACCTCGTCCGGCGACAGCCTGCGCTGACCCCGGAAGGTGCAGGTGACGCCGTACTCGTTTTCCAAGCCGAAGATGCGTCGATCCACTACCTCACACTAATCCCCCCGATCCGGAGCGGCCTAGACACAGGCCGGATGAAAATCCTGCGCCGCTCTGACCTGGGCTCATGCCGGGCGGCTGAGGGCGGCCGGAAGAACAAGACTGTTGTTCGGAGATCTTTCCGCGCATGGTTGTCGGCGTTCCCCCAACACGTCGACAGGAGTTTCGCCATGGCCGAGAACGTCCCGCTGTACCTCGCGGGCAACAACGCGCCGGTCGCCGAGGAGGTGACGCTGGAGCCCGCCAAGGTGGTCGGTGAGATCCCCGCCGAGCTGTCCGGGCAGTTCTTCCGGAACGGGCCGAACCCGCGTACCGGCTGGTCACCGCACTCGTTCGCCGGGGACGGCATGATCCACACGGTCGCGCTGGAGGGCGGGCGGGCCCGCTGGTACCGCAACCGGTACGTGCGTACGCCGCTGTACGAGAACCCCGGCCAGTCCCGGTTCGCGCTCGCGTTCGACCCCGAGACGGGCCGGATCGACTACCGGGTGACCACCGCCAACACGCATCTGGTCGCGCACGCGGGCAGGTTGTTCGCGCTGGAGGAGGGCGGGTTCCCGTACGAGGTGACGCCCGAGCTGGCCACCATCGGCGCGTACACCTTCGACGGGGCGCTGCACACCCCGATGACCGCGCACCCGAAGACCTGCCCGATCACCGGCGAGCTGCTGTTCTTCGGCTACCGGCTGCGCCCGCCGTACCTCACGTACTACCGCGCCGACGCCGCCGGGAAGGTGGTGCAGACGCGGGTGATCGACGTGCCGAGGGCGACGATGATGCACGACTTCGCCGTCACCCGCGATCACGTGATCTTCCTGGACCTGCCGGTGATCTTCGACGCGGCACAGGCCGCCGCCGGTGGGCCGCCGTGGCGGTGGGACGACGGCCACCGGGCCAGGTTCGGCGTACTGCCGCGTACGGCCGGCGACGACGCGCCCGTGCGCTGGTACGACGTCGCGCCGTGCTACGTCTGGCACACCATGAACGCCTTCGAGGACCCCGCCACCGGCACCATCACGATCACCGGCACCCGGGTGCCGTCGCTGTGGCGCGAAGGCCCCGAGGACGTCGGCGGCGGCCTGCCCACGTTGTACCGCTGGACCCTGGACCCGCGTACCGGCACGGTCACCGAGGCCGCCATCGACGACGCGCCCAGCGAGTTCCCCCGGGTCGCCGACAGCGCGATCGGCCTGCCGCACCGGTACGGCTACACCGCCAGTTTCGCCCTTGCGGCCGAGCCGGAGCGATCCGAGATCTACGCCTACGACCTGGCCGACGGCGGCGTACGGGCGGTGCACCGCTTCCCGTCCGGGCAGACGTGCGGCGAGGCCGTGTTCGTCGCGGCGGGCAGCGCGGCCGGGGAGAACGACGGTTACCTGATGACCTTCGTCCACGACCGGGCCACCGACCGCAGCCATCTGGCCATCCTGAACGCCGCCGACCTGGCCGCGCCGCCACTGGCCGAGGTACACGTCCCGGTACGTGTCCCGGCGGGCTTCCACGGCAACTGGATACCGGCATGAACCCGATCAAATGCCGCCATAAGTTGTAACCTGATCAATGACGGTCCGGTGTCAACTCGCGATACTTGGGGGTTTCCAGTGACGGGTCTCGCGGACTCGATCGAATCAGTCGAGCAGCTCGCTTCCGGCTGGCTGCCCATTGTGCTCGACCGTAATCCGGACGCGGATGTACGCGACCTTCCCGGCATCTCCATACGCTGGGCGGACTCGCCATTTCCATTCTGGAACACCGTCGCATTGACCGATATCGGCGCGGACCCCGAGCTGACCAGGCGGCGACTAAACCAGGCCGCCGAGGTCATGCGCGCCAAGGAACGCCCGGGGTCCCTGCTGGTCTTCGAGGACCTGCTGGACGGCGACGCGCGTACCGCGCTGCCGATCATCGCCGGGCAGGCGGGCCTGGAGCTGTCGTCGTCGGGGGTCGGCATGGCCGGGGACCTGCTCCCCATCACCGAGCCCGCGCACCCCGACCTCACGTTCGTACGCGTGAGCACCGGCGCGCACGTCGAAGCCTATGCCGACCTCAACGCGCGCGCCCATGGGTTCCCGGAGGAGGCGGCGCGGGCCGGGTTCACCGGTTCCGCGCTGTGGACGAGTGAGATCCGGGCCTACCTGGGCCTGCGCGACGGGGTGCCGGTGACGTGCGCCGGTACGGTCGAAGCGGACGGCCGGCTGTTCGTCGTGGCCGTCGCCACCGACCCGGCGTGGCAGCGCCGGGGGTACGCCGAGGCCGTCACGCGCAAGGCCCTGTACGAGGGCGGCGAGGCCACCGGCCTGACCCGCGCCACCCTGCACGCAACCGCCGCCGGAGCGCCGGTTTACACCCGTATCGGATTCAAGCCGAATTCACCAATCGGGTTTTACAGCCTGAAGGGCTAGCACTTCGGATATCTGCTGTTAAAGGTGTGATCCAGGGTTTTCCGTACAAGCTTTTCGCCATTTTCTCGAACCCCTGGTATACCAAGGCCCCTGACCGTAACCTGATGCTGTCAAGACGCCAGGAAGGGTCAGGGGCCGGGCCATGCATGACGCGAACACAGGCGACGCCATTCGTCGCGAGCGGGAACGGCGTAACATGAGCACCATCGCCCTCGCGACTCGTGTGGGATGTACCGTCCGCTACGTCGAACTCGTCGAGAACGGCCGGCGGACGCCGAGCCTGCCGATGCTGCGCGAGATCGCCAAGGTGCTGGGCGTACGGACCGCCATCCTCGTCGGCGAAGCACCCCGGGAGACGCACGAGCCAGGACGCCCGCAGATCACGGATGTCGAACGGGCGCTGTTCGCCTACCGGACCTTGATCCAGGACGTCGAGCCACCGACGGCGGAACATCTCGCCGAGCGGGTCACGGCCACCCGGGCCACCTGGAATGCCTCGCCACACCGCTACACCGAAACGCTTCGCGTGCTCCCCGGCCTGATCACCGATACCGAACGCCTCGTACGCGATGGCCGGCGGGCGGCCTTCCGGGTGGCGGCCGACACCTACTCCCTCACTCGTAGCGTGTTCCGGCTATTGGGCCGGCTCGACCTCGTCCATCTGGCGGCGGAGCGGTCGATGCGATACGCCGAAGAGTCTGCCGACCCCCTGATGATCGCGTTGGCCCATGTCAATCTCGGCCAGGCACTGCTCTCCGATGGCATGCCTCAGCTCGCCTACGAGACGGCGCTGGGCGGCATCGAAGAGTTCGAGCCGCACGTCGGCGACGGCGGTCAGCGGCACATCCGCGCGCTAGGTTCGCTGACCTTGACGGCGGCGACCAGCGCGGCCCTCGCCGGTGACCGCGAACGCGGCCGGGAACTGCTCCGCACCGATGCCCGCCGCCTGGCCGAACGCGTGGACGCCAGCGATGTCTACGACCCCTTGTTCTTCTCGCCGACCAATGTGGCGATTCATGTGTGCGGATTGGAGTATGACGCGGGCAACTCCGAAAGCGTGTTGCGATACTCCGAGGACGTGGACATCAGCACGACCCCGAGCCTGGAACGGCGCACCACACACCTGTCTCACGTCGTGCGGGCCTGCGAGGACACCGGCGACGACGCGGGCTGCCTGCTGCACCTGACGCGGATCGAACGAGAGAGCCCCGAGGAACTGGACCACCGGACCACGCTCAGGGAGACGGTGCACTCGCTGGTACGCCGGGCAAGGCCGTCATGGGCGGCGGAGGTACGACGCCTCGCCGGGCGGCACGCGATCCCCTGCTGATCCGAACCCCAAGCACCCCAGGAAGGGGTCAAGGACAATGCATGACGCGAACACAGGCGACGCCATCCGCCACGAAAGAGATCGGCGAGGCATGAGTACCACCGCCCTCGCAACCCGAGTGGGATGTACCGTCCGCTACATCGAACTTGTCGAGAACGGCCAGCGGACGCCGAGCCTGCCGATGCTGCGCGAGATCGCCAAGGTGCTGGGCGTGCGGACCGCCATCCTGGTCGGCGAGGCCCCCAGGGAGACACACGAGCCAGGACGTCCCCAGATCGCCGACATCGAGCGCGCGTTGCACACGTACCGGACCATGATCAAGGACGTCGAATCGCCGACCGTGGAACAGCTTGTCGAACGGGTGAACGCCGCCCGTGCCACCTACTTCGGTTCGCCGCATCGCTACACCGAGACGCTTCGCCTGCTGCCCGCGCTGATCACCGACACCGAGCGCCTTGTACGTGACGGGCAGCGAGCCGCCTACCGGGTGGCGGCCGACACCTACTTCCTGGCGCGCACCGCGTTCAAACAAATAGGCCGAATCGACCTCTCGCACCTGGCGGCGCATCGTGCGATGCAATACGCGGAGGAGACGGGCGACCCACTGATGGTCGCATGGAGCTACTGGGGGCTCGGGCAGGCGCTGGCCGCCGATGACATGCCGCAACTCGCCTACGAGACGGTGCTGCACGGCATCGAGAAGTTCGAGCCTGTGGTCGGCGACGGCGACCAGCGGCACATTCGCGCACTCGGTGCCCTGACCCAACTCGCGGCCATCAGCGTGGCCCGCACCGGAGACCGCGAGCGCGGCAAAGAGCTGCTTCGCACCGACGCCCGCCGGCTGGCCGAACGCGTGGACGGCAGCGACGTTTACGAGATCGCGTTCTTCTCCCCCACGAATGTGGCGATTCACGCGTGCTCGCTGGAATACGACGCACGCAAAGCAGACAACGTGCTGCGATACGCCGCAGATGTGGATATTCGTAAGACACCGAGCCTGGAGCGGCGCACCACACACCTGTGTGAGATCGTCCGGTCCTGCGAGGACATCGGCGACGACGCGGGGTGCCTGCTGCATCTGATGCGGATCGAGCGGGAGTGCCCCGAGGAGTTCGATCACAAGATACTGCTCAGAGAAGTGGTGCAGTCACTGGTACGCCGGGCCAGGCCGTCGTGGGCGACGGAAATACGGCAGCTCGCCAAGCGGCACGAGATCCTCTGCTGACCAGGGACGAACACAGAGTTCGTCACCCTGCGATTCGGTCACATCGCATAGCGTGACCGTAGAGTGTGACCTATGAGCCTACTTCGGTGTGACGTAGCTCCCGCGCTGCGGCATCGTGACGATCAGGCCCTCATCGCGAAGGACCTCGACCGCTCGCCGGGCCGTGGCGCGGGCGACCTCGAACTCCTGCTGGAGGTGCTGCTCGCTGGGCAGTACCTGACCCGGGGCGTACCGGCCGCTCTTGATCCGCTCGCGCAGTACGCCCGCGATCTGGAGGTAGATCGGCGTCGGGTCGAAACGATCGACGGTCACGGACGGCAACGTATGACACGTCCTGCACGCGCCTGTCATGCGCTACGTCCTATACGTATAGAACGTCTAGCACGTAAGAGGTCGCGGCCATGATGGTTCTGGGCGATGAGCGGTTGTTCGTGGTCTGGGAGGTGGATGGCGGCGACCGTGGGGCGGGCGGCGTCACCAGGGACGAGGCCGCCGCCGAGAAGGACATGCTGGCCAAGCTGGACACCTACCCGCAGGGGCGGGGGCGGGTCCGGTACGCGTGCCTGGCTCCCGCGACGCGTGGGGCGATCTACGACTACCGGTACGGCACCACGCTGGTCACCGCGCACCGGGGCAACGGCGTGACGGTCTCCGTGGCCGGGGACGCGTGGGAGTCCATCACATGAGCGGGTACGACGGCGTGGTGAGGGTGCGGGCGCCGTCGTACCGTACGGCGGGCCGTCGGGAGCCCGCCCGGCGCGGGTGGGCGGATGCCGCTCCTCCCGCCCGCGCCGACTGAAACGACACAGACCGCGCGGCGGCCCTCCTTCCCATCACCCCCGGGCCGTACCGCGCCGGCGCGGGCGGGCGCCATGGCCCCACCCCTGGCACCGCCCGCCCGCGCCCCTTCACGAAAGGCGGTGCGATGGACGAGCTGAGCCCTTCGGAACGTGCCCACCTGGCCGCGATCGAGAGCACCTACCCCGGCTGGCACATCTACATACGAGACGGATGGTGGTGGGCGAGCAAACACGTCCCGCCCACCAGAGAACAGAAGGCCGCCGGGGCGCTGTCCGAGTTCGCCCGGCAGGGGCCGTACGAGCTGGTGGCCGCGCTGACCGTCCAGCTCGGCATCCTGGCCCGGATGGGCGCGGCCTGAAGCCGTCAGCCACGGGCCCGGCCCGGTAGGGCCAGGGCGACGAGGAGACCGAGGGCCGCGCAGGCGAAACAGGCCCAGAAGGCGGCCTGGAAGCCGGTCGTGAGCGCGGCCGGGCCGGGACCGTGGGTGAAGGCGACGGCGACGGAGGAGACCACGGCGGTACCGAGCGCACCGCCGATCCAGAACGCCATGTTGCTGATGCCCGAGGCCAGGCCCGCGTCGTCCTCCCGTACTCCGGTCAGGGCGGCGACGGTGGCCGCCACGAAGGTCGTACCGACGGCGGTGCCGAAGACGAGCAGGCCCCAGAAGAGGTCGCCGAAGTAGCTTCCGTCGGCCGAGACGCCGGTCATCAGCAGCGAGCCGAGCACGAAGAGGGCCATACCGCCCACGGCCGCCGTCCGGTGGCCGATCCTGCCGATGAACGAACCGGTGAGGTTGGCGGACAGAAGGTCCATCAGGGCGTAGGCGAGGGTGCCGAGTCCGAAGATCACGGGAGTGAACTGGAGCACCTGCTGGGCGTACAGCGAGACGATCACATTGAAGCCGAGCAGCAGCATGCCGACCAGGACCATCAGCAGGTTGCCGCCGACCAGGGGGCCGTTGGCGAACAGGCGGGGCGGCACCAGGGGGGCCTTCGCGCGGCGTTCGATGATGACGAACAGGGCGAGCAGCAGTGCGGCGGCGGCGAGGGCGATGATCGCGCGCGGGGTGGTCCAGCCGGAGGAGGGCACCTCGACCACGGCGAAGATGATCAGTACGAATGAGGCCGTGCTGGTCACTGCGCCGCCGACGTCGAACCCGCCGGGGCCGGTGGCGCGGCTCTCGCGCAGCAGTACGGGGGTCAGGGCCAGCATGGCCACCGCGACCGGCACGTTGATGAAGAAGATCCACTGCCAGCCGAGCACGTCGGTGAGCACCCCGCCGACCAGCAACGCGGCGGTCGCGCCGAACGCGCCGGTGCCGGTCCAGATCGCCAGCGCCCGGTTGCGTTCCGGGCCTTCCGCGAACGTGGTCGTCACCAGGGCGAGCGCGGTGGGCGACAGCACGGCCGCCGAGACGCCCTGTACGACCCGGGCGGCGATCAGCGCACCGCCGTTCCCGGCGAGGCCGCAGGCGAGCGAGGAGAGCAGGAACAACACCACCCCGGCGAGGAACAGCCTGCGGTGCCCGAGCAGGTCGGCCACCCGGCCGACGAGCAGCAACAGGCCGCCGAAGCCGAGTAGGTACGCGCTGAGCACCCATTGCAGCGCCGAGGCGTCGAGCCCGAGGTCGGCCTGGATGGAGGGGAGGGCAAGGATGACGATCTGCCCGTCCAGAGCGACCATGAAGAAAGCTGCACACAGGAGGGCAAGCGCGGGCCATCGGTATCGAGTCAGGCGGGGAGCGGGCAGTGGGGGCGTCTGAGTCATACTGCTGGAGACCACCGAAGCCGGTGAAAATCGCCGCGCGACGTACGACGAATCCACCCCGTCCGGGCGGTCCTAACCCAGGACGAGTTTCACAAGGGGGAGGACGCGAGCCATGACACCACAGGACCGCACCGACTTTGCGGCGTTGATCGACGAGCACCGGCAGGAGTTGCTGGTGCATTGCCGGCGCATTCTCGGTTCGGCGCACGAGGCAGAAGACCTCGTTCAGGAGACCTACCTGCGTGCGTGGCGAGCGTACGACGGCTTCCAAGGGCGGTCGTCGGTGCAGAGTTGGTTGTACCGGATCGCCACCAACGCCTGCCTGAACTCGATCGAGAGCCGGGGACGCCGCCCGCTCCCCGCCGAGACGGCGGAGCCGGGGCGGGCGGCCGAGGTGGTGTTCGGGGCGGTGCCCGCCGACCCGGCCGTGGTGACCGAGACGCGGGCCGGAGTACGGCTGGCGGTCGCGGCCACCTGGCGGCACCTGACCCCGAAGCAGCGGGCCGTACTGATCCTGCGTGACGTGCTGAACTGGCCCGCCGCCGAGGTGGCCGTGGCGCTCGGCACCACCAGCGCGGCCGTCCACAGCACGCTCCTCCGTGCCAGAGCGCGCATGTCGGAGGCGGCCCCCGAGCCCGACGAGATCGCTGAACCGCACGACGCCTGCCGCCGCGACCTGCTCGACCGCTACGTCAGCGCGTTCGAGAACGCCGACGCGCCCGCCCTGACCCGCCTGCTCACCGAGGACGCGGTCTGCGAACTGACCTCGTCCAAGCTCACCGGGCGGGAGGCCATTAGCCGATTCCTCGCGAACGAGTGCCCGGCGTTCGGCACCTGCCGGATGGTCCCCACCACCTACGCGGGCCGCCCCGCCTTCGCCACCTACGCGCCCGGCCCGGACGGCCGGTACCGCGCGTACTCCGTCGAGACCCTCACCCTCACCCCGGCGGGCATCACCCGGATCGTCTCCCACCAGAACACGGACGCGTTCCGCGCGCTCGGCCTGCCACTGATCCACCGGTGATGGGAGCACTGTCCGGATGCGGACAGTGAGCCCTTTTCATCCTCGGAGTGAGGAACCTGCCGATCACAGGGTGATCGCGGGTGCGGCGTTGACCTGGCGACATAGAGAAGCCTCTGGTAGACGGGTTGATCACCGCAATCACGTTCGCCGAACCGGGGGCCTTGGATGCTGTTCTATCGTGCCACCGTCGATTTGTCCTCCCAGACCCTCAACTACGTGGCCGGAATCATCCGGCGCCACCATAGGGCGATCCGCTCGCCATGGCGGCGGCTCACCCCGGGCCGCCAAGCCCTGCTGGTCCTGGCCTGATCCGTACCGACCGGATCAAGGCCGACCGGCCCTACTACTCCGGCAAGCACCGGGTGCACGGCATGAACGTACAGGTGATCGCCTCACCCGACGGGACGATCCTGCAGACCTCCACGCCTTGCCGGGTAGCACGCATGGCCTGAGCGCTGCCCGGATCCGGGGCATCCTGCGCGCGCTGGAACAGGTCGGCATCCTCGTCCTGGCGGACAAGGGCTACCAGGGTGCCGACGGCATGGTGGTCACGCCATACCGGGGCAAGGACAAGCCGGAGTCGCAGAAGCGGGCCAACCGGGCACACGCCCATCTACGCGGTCCGGGAGAGCGGGCCAATGCCCGGCTCAAGAGCTGGGCCCTCCTGCGCAAGCTGCGGTGCAGCCCGAGCAAGGCCGGTCATCTGTGCAAGGCCATCGCGGTACTCCAGAACTACGAAGCCGCCCAAGGATGAAAAGGTTCACTGAGCAATGGCAGTGATGCCGGTCATTTGGAAGCCAGCGCGTGCTCGCCGCACTGGGACAAGGATCTCCGCCATATTTGTACCGAACGCACAGTGACCCTTCGCTCGCCGATGATGTCCTTCTGTGGTCCTCCCGCGTGAATCGTTCAGCCCCCTGGATCCGTAATCGCTCGCGGAAGGCCTGACACTCGGCGGTCAGCCCGCCATCCTGCACATACCTCATAATGATGGCGTACCTCATGGATCAGGATCCGCCAGCCCTCCGCGACACCACACTTTCAACCATCAGCAGCTGACCGATCTGCGAGTCAGTATGAGTTACCTGTATTTTCGGGCGGCGTATTATCGCCGATAAAGAGATCCACTAAATCATCCATAACGATCACCAGAATGGCAACGACCGCTCCGGCGGCCAGTGCAAACCCGGACCACTCCAGAGACATCTCCCCGAAATGGGCTGTCATACTCCAGCCGCCCGCCCCTGCGAGTATGGCAAGCAGTAGATTTCTGATCACGTGCCGCGCCGAGAACGGCGCGCTCTGCCTGCCGAAGCAGGGACATGGCGCGCGTGTCCCACCCTTCAACACAATGACAATAACGATGGCGAACGCCACCATGAGCAAGCCGGCGAGGGCGAATCCGGCTATGGCCGACCTGGGGCCAAAGACGGCGGAGGCGAGGATAAGAGTGGCTGCTGCCAGCTCAGCCCATGCCAGTATTGCAGCCGTTACAGGGGCTAACCGGGTGGGAATGACTCGGAACGACGTGATCGCATCAGCGAACGCGCGTGGATCTCTGACTTTGGCGGTTCCTGCGTAACCCAGGACGCCCGCAAGTATTGCCCCGCAAAACAGCGCAACGTACCCCATTAGTGTCCCATCTTCCTGATCACGAATGCCACCAGGCGCTCGACCGGGATCGCTCCGAAGTTTCTGGAGTCGTAGCTGCGGGTCGGGTTGTCGCCCAGGACGAGCACATGCCCCTGGGGCACCACACCGCCCGGGACCACGCCATCCGGCAGTCCCTTGGGAACGGGCTGCCCTGCCACGGCCACCACCCGCTTGATCAGAAATGATGCTGGCCTTCGGTCCTGTGGGTTGTGCAACACGACCACCTGTCCCGGTCGGGGGGCTGCTTTGCGGGTGAAGCGCACGGTGAGCAGACGGTCCCCATCGGAGTAGGTCGGCTGCATGCTCGATCCGGTGACGTCAGTGACCAGCAGACGCCGCCGAATGACAGCCAAGATCACAGCCCCCAGTGCGACGCCCGCAATCAATGGCCATCGACGCATCGTCATACTGCTTTCTGCCTGGAGGTGTAACCGGACGCCTGTAGCGTGAACAGGCTCGCATAAAGGCCGTCTGCCTGCATCAACTCCTCGTGGGTGCCCTGCTCTACGATCCGGCCCTCATCCAGGACTGCCAGCAGATCGGCGTCCCGCACGGCGTTGAGCCGGTGGGAGATGAGCAAGCTGGTGCTGCCGCGCCGGTGTTCGGCTAGTCTCAGATGGATCTCGGCCTCAGCCTCGGGATCCAATCCCGCGCTGGGCTCATCCAGGATCAGCAGATCCCGGTGGCGGCGAAGCATGGCGCGCGCCAGTGCTACCCGCTGCGCCTGGCCGCCAGAAAGAAACACCCCAGTCGACGGGTCGTCCTTGTCTGCGTTGCTGTAGAAGGCCCGGGTCAGCAGCGTGTCGTATCCCCAGCGCAGCCCGGCCAGTTCCTGATGGATCCCGGCCCGCTGCGCGGCGCGGTGGATGCTCTCCCGGTCTGCCATGAGCGGCAGGTCCCCGACTCCGATATTCTCCGCTGCCGAAAAGTCGTAGATCACAAAGTCCTGGAAGACCGCGCCGATACGCTGTCGCAGCTCGGCCGGACTTAACAACCGGATGTCGGTCCCGTCCCATAAGACGGCCCCGCGCTGCGGATCATAAAAGCGACACAACAGTTTCACCAGTGTGCTCTTACCGGATCCGTTGCGCCCGACTAATCCGACCGCCCGGCCGGCCGGGATGGTGAGGTTCACCCCGCGCAGTACCCATGGATGCTCAGAGCTATAGCGAAACCACACATCCCGCAGCTCGATCGCCGTACTCAGCGAGATCATCGCGGCGGGCGGACCTGTGGCTGGCAAATCAGGAGAAGCAGACTCCACCTGGGTGAAATGCTCAAACATCGACAGCTGGTGGTGGGTCTGGGCCGCTTGGGTGACCAGACTAGCCAACGCACCCTGCACGGCCACCACCGCGGCAATGAACATCGACACATCCCCCACCGTGAGCATGCCTCCGCTGGCTGCGGTGATCGCCCAGATCAGCCCGAGGCCGGAAATCGCCGCCGACAGAACCCCCAGCGCCGCCTGAACGACCAGTTCGCGCCTGTCATTTTCGCGCCTGGCAGCGTCGCCCATACGCCGCTCGGCCAGCATCCGACCGTGTAAGAAGGCGCCGATCCCGAACAGCCGCACCTCTTTAGCAGTACCGGGGCTGGACATGAGGTCGGCGTAGAAAGACTCTCGCCGTTCGGCCGGGCTGACCTGAGCCAGCATGGCGGCCCTGCGGCGTGACAGCGCGATCTCCGCCGCCAGAGCCGGAACGGCACTCAACAGCACCACCGTAGCCATGATCGGGCTGATCATTACGATCGCACCAAGGAAACCCCCCACGGTGAGCACTCCACCCAACATCCCCAGACCGCCCTCAACCACTTGGCCCGGGGTTTTGTCGCCGAACCGCCCGGCTAGGTTGAGCCGGTCCAAAAAAACGGGATCTTCAAAGCGCGCCAGGCCCGGTAGCCGATTCACCGCGGAGTAGAGCCGATCCCGCGCTAGCATCCCCGTGCGACGTCCCAGCTCCAACCGCAGGTATCTGCCCACATCCGGGATCATCCCTAGCGCCAGACCAAGGCCCATAAGCGTAATGGCCAGCCACAGCACCTGGCCACCGGCCAGGATGGCCTCCAGCACCAACTTGGTAAGCCAGGCGACGCCCACTGGCGCTATGGAACCTACAACGGTAAGGAGCAGCAGCAGTACTACGATGAGCGCACCGGATCGCCAGGCTATCGCGGCAGCCGGAACCATAAGAGTCAGCGGCGCCCACCACCGCTCCTGGGGGCTCATCACCTGCCCCACACCCCTGGCGGCAGTCTGACGCTCGCGAGCTGTCTGGTTTCGGAGATGCCGAGCTCCTGGAAAAACACACCACAGGAACGCCCAACCACATCAGCGGTACCTAAATCTATGAGCATCATGATGACTTCTTCCGCCATAATCCCAAGAGGTCATGCACTGCCAGTGCTGCCGCAAGGGACAGAAGTGGAATGGCGGGCAACACGTACCGGTGATCGAAGTCAAGCACCATAACCGGCCCTACGAGCAGGAACATCCCAGCCGCCCATGGCACCAGCGCACGCCGGGGACGACACACGAGTCCCGCAGTTCCAACAAGCACGATCAGCAGCTTGAGTGGCCCATGAAGATAGCCAACGTACTGGTACCTGACAAGAATCGAGGCGTACGGATCAACCGAGCGAAGCGTACCGATCGCCGGGTCATACCGCTCGCGTACTGAATCCAGCAGAGGGTTGTCAGGAGTCACCCAAGACCCCAGCCCGAACCCGTAGGCAGGTGTCGTCCTCTTGGGATGCGCGATCGGGGTTAAGGCAAACGCTATCGATGTATCCTGCGTGACATTCCAGAGGTAATCCAGAGGCTGCGCAAGAATCGCGCGCAGAGCGAACCTTGCCGCTAGCCTATCCCGCATTTCCGTATCTCCTGCGTAGCGGTTCAGCGCCGAGCCCGGATCCCAGACGTACTCGGAGGCTGCGTCTTTAACAATGCCGTTCGGGCAGAATGCAGCCTCATCTGCAGGTGGGTTGATGATCGAGCAATCGGCAAAAGTCATCACCCTTGCCCACAGTAGAGCGCCAGTATTACCGCCAGTGAGGGAGAAGCTCCCATGCGCCTGCAAGAACCAGACGCCGTGCCCAGCAATGGGGAGCATGGCTGCAGCAGCGAATATCCCCAGCCTTCTCCACCCAACACTACGCCCCAAGGCCAAGCAGAGGATAATCAGGCAGATCAGGGGTAATGCGATCGTTCTCACGACCGACGCACTCCCGAGCAGCAGCCCCGCCAGTAGCACATGTCGAACGGTGAGGTGCATAGGCCAGAGCAGAGCAACGACACCGGCAACCACCAGCAGGATAAAAAGCGCGTCAGAGAGAATCGCGTGCTCAAGACGAAGAAAGGAGGCATCGAGCAACTGCGGGGCGATGGCAATAGCCGCAATGACGTCCGAAACCCCCTTGCGACGTAAGAGCATGTAGATAATAAGCCCGACCGAGAGCCCCATAAGATGCTGAACCACTGCGATAAAAGCCGTGCTTCCCATCGGCCAAAGTAACCATAAAAAGAGTGGATAGCCTCCGGGCTGCCACCCTTGCTCTGGCCGGAGCTCCATTGCCGCATTTAGATAGGTAAAAGAGTCGAACCAGTAGATCCATGCAGGCCTATATCCAAGGACAGTGAATGCTCGCAATAACAAGGCTATAGTCAGCACTAACAAGAGCCAGCGGTGCCGACCAAGCCACGCTAAGACCTTTTTGCCCGTCTTCTCGCGGCCGATAAACCCGGGTAAGCTAATATCATCCTGGCTCGCAGAGGTGAACTCAGAAGAGGTCATACGGTCCCAGAGATTCGAGTGATCAATGCTATCAACAAATACGGTGCGTGACTTCGGAGCCCGTTTTAACTGCGCTCGACAACCTGCGCCGGCAGGGTTGCCCCCATGTCGCCACTGTGGATTACCCCCAACCGACACCCGATGGTATCTGAGATGCCAAGGCCCGCGAGGGAATTTTGAGTGGACTCACAACGCGGCAGCAGCATCCAAATCTACATCGATCTCGCTGACGACGAGGTTCCCGCCCTCGCTCCTCAGTCGCACAGTGGTAGGATAGCTGCTAACTTGAAACGCTGCAGCGATTTCGCCTTTGAACTCCTCTGTAGCGACCGTGCAGACAGGCGCTAGTTGCGAAACGAACTCACTTGAATCGCGCTCTTGCCCGACGACGACTGCGAGGACATCATGTTTCGCAAGCTGCTGCTGGATGACGTAGTTGACAAATCGAGGAAGTTTAGTACGGCACGGTTCACACTCGTTGGAGAAGAATGCGACCAAAGTCTCCCGTCCAGCGAGCGACTTTGGCGTGATCGAGTGTCCCGTCGTAGCGGCACCAGCGAAATCTCCAACGACCGCCCCCACCGTGGGCCCTGGCTGCTGGTGACGCAGTGACTCCAACACGGTATGCTGATCGCGGAGGCGCCGCACGACGCCTATCGTGAGGATCACGTTGAGAAGGGTGACAAGCGCAATAGCTGCGACGATCGACGAGAGCATATCGATGACCTCTCCATTCGACGCTGTACAATGGAGCGGTTGGCTGGAGGAATCTTGCGCATTCCTCCAGCCAACCGCCTACAACTGATCTTGATACGAAGTTACGCGTACGTGTTGCATTTGATGTCCCAGCAGCCGCAGCCGCTGGCACAGGTAGCACAGCAAGCAGCTCCACCACACTGGTGGCACGAGCCCCAGCACTTCTTGTAATCCGGCCCGCAACCGGCATCTGCCTCGATCGCAGGAACAAATCTGCTGAGCAGTTTCGTACCTACGGCTTCCAGTGCCTCGTAGATCTTCATGTTTCCTCCTCTCGCTTGACTAACGATGGCCCTCAATGCAATTAGGACGATATCTCCTGAGGCAGGGTGCCGCAAGACGCCTCGATGCAGTTAGTCCCCGCCGCGGCGTCTCTTCCCTTTGCCGCCCATTTGGTAATCTCTCCTGCCAATATGATCTTGCACGTCACCGCGTTGCGACAGGCGGAGAGTGTCAATCGATTAACCCAATGGGTTTCGACATCCACGATTTCGGGTGCCCGAAATCGAGCCTGGATCCACGACCTAAATTGGGGTAGTCGTTTTATGCACTGCACGCCTCAGCAGATGTCGATGCCGAGCGATCAGCCTGGGTGGCGACCGATGGCAACGCACTGTTGGGTATTGGCTCGAAGATCGGTCAGTTACTAGGCCGACGGAAGCGAACCCCGACGATCTTCGAGGCAGCGATTTTTTTCATCGTCGGGCGACTTCATAGTTTTGCGGGACTGCGATGGCCTTGCACAGGTGACCGGCCTTGTGAGGGCAGCAACGGGGCCTGAACCCGTCCCGGCGAACCCTGCCGGCCCCGGACCACCCACACTCGCCACCGCCATCGTGCAGGTAAAGTGCTCGCCGCCGCCCGCGTGGACGGCACCTGACCGTGCGCTGACCTCGGCGAAGTCCGGATGCGGACAGTATGTGATATTGCCATTGCTTAACGTGTTATAGCGACATATCGTGCGGTTACTCAGAGTAAATCGGGTCGGGGGTGGGGGGACGAACGTCCATGGGAATATGCACGATCCAACTGACATCCCGGTTCGCCGGAGGCGTTCACCCGCCGCCTCCGCCTCCGGGGAACAGCGCGGCCGCGCAGGGAGCGTTCCAGACGTGGCTCGCCTGGACCAACCAGCACGGGATCAACGACCTCGCCGCCAAGTGCGCGCAGAACCGTTCCGCGCAGGTCGCCCTGCAGCGTGAGAAGAGCACCGCCGCCAAACCGACCTGGGGCAACGCCTCCTGCTTCGCCGTGGTGGAGGTGGTCAAACGCCAGGGCAACGGCTTCATCGTGGCCGACGCCCCCGGCTGGAGCCAGAGCGACGACTCGCCCGAAGGGAAGGTACACGCCGAACGCAGCGCCATAGCGCACGCCTACAACCTGCTGGGCGAGGGCATCGAGGCGATCACCCGGATCTACGTCGAGCTGTCGCCGTGCGGGACGCGGGGCATCCGGCAGGCCGATTCGTGCATCGTGTGGCTGGCCACCATGGCGCCCAACGCGACCGTGATGTACAGCCACGAGCACCCGGACCAGGTCGACGCCTGGAAGAAGCTCAACGCCGCGATGGCGAACGAGCGGCCCATCTACGAGTTCGCGCCGAACTTCCTGAACGCCGGAGAGGTCAAGACGAGCTCTGACGGGCTGTACGTGCGGTGGCAGGGCAAGGAGCCGCGGGCGGGCTACCACGTGCCGGCGAAGAACCTGATGATCTTACTGGAGGGCGCCCAGCATCCGGTGGTCCCGATGGACGCCGGAGCCCGCGTGGACGGCACCTGACCCCTGGCGGGATCGATCAGAGACCCCCTCCCCGATGCGGCATCAGTGAATCCGGCGCCACTCCTCGGCCGCGCGCGCCATGGCCCGGCCGAGGTGGTCGAAGAAGTCGCCGACTTCGCGCAGCCGCATCCCCGCCGGTGAGGTAGGACCAAGGGTCTGGGCGCCGTGGCGGGCGAAGTCGGCCACCAGGGTGTTCTGGCGGGCGCCGACCACCCAGGCCCGGAACAGGGCGTCGGCGTCGATGACGTAGCGGTCTCGACGCCGGCGTGGGTCGCGCTCACGCCTGACCATCTCCTGCCGCTCCAGCTCGCCGATGGCCTTGGAGATCGAGGCGGGGCTGACCTGGAGCCGCCGGGTCAGCTCGGCGGCGGTGAGGCTGCCGCTGTCGGTGAGGTAGAGGCTCGCCAGCACGCGGGCGGTCATGCGGGACAGGCCGGTGGCGGCCAGGATGCCGGTGAACCGCTCCTCCAGCTCGCTGACCGCTGTGGGGTCGCGGTCGCCCGGAGCAGGGTGACTCCGCTTGGCACGCTCCTTGGTGGCCTCGTGCGCCCGGTCGGCCTGGTAGCCGGTGGGGCCGCCATTGCGGGCCACCTCGCGGGTGATGGTGGACAGCGGCCGGTTCAGGCGGAGGGCGATCTCGGTGTAGGTGAGCCCCTCCGCCAGCCCGTCGCCGATCTGCCTGCGCTCCTGCTGACTCAGCCTGCCTCCGGGCATCGGCGAAAGCCCTTCCCCTTCGTGTCGATGTGGTCGGCCCAGTCTTGCATTCGCCGCCATCTCATTGCAAGTATTTCCCCTTGCTTTCACGCTCAGGCCATTGCAATTAGCCTCATATAGCGTGCTTCAGCGTTGACAATAGAGTGAACGCAAACTAGCTTTTCGCATGTTGTGAACGGTTAGTGGGAAGGGAAC
The DNA here is from genome assembly GCF_003315795.1 of Spongiactinospora rosea. Taxonomy (GTDB): domain Bacteria; phylum Actinomycetota; class Actinomycetes; order Streptosporangiales; family Streptosporangiaceae; genus Spongiactinospora; species Spongiactinospora rosea. Next base: position 84,928 of record NZ_QMEY01000010.1, on the reverse strand, counting down.
CGATTTCGATGTTCGCAAAAGCCGCGAAAGCCGCACAAGCAAGCCTGCTCATCGCCGCGAGCCTGGTCACCACGGCTTTGCCCGCCTCCGCGTCGCCCGCCCCCGGCCACCCCGAGGTGCAGCGTGTGCTTGAGCAGGCCGTGACCAACAAGCTCACGCCCGGAATGATCGCCGAGATCCGTGACGGCCGGCAGGTGTGGTCCGGTACCGCGGGAATGTCCGACACCGAGACCGGCCGCAGGCGTCACCATAACGAGCGCTTCCGCATCGGCAGCGCCACCAAGGCGTTCACCTCGACCGTGGTGCTCAAGCTGGTCTCGGAGGGCAGGCTGGGCCTGGACGACGCCGTGGGACAGCACCTGCCCGGCCTGTTCACCGGCACCGCCTACCAAGCCGACAAGATCACCATCCGGCAGTTGCTCAACCAGACCAGCGGCCTGTACGCCTACACCCACGACCCCGACTTCGTCCGGCTCGGCGTGGGCGAGGAATGGTTCGAGCACCGCTACGACACCTACACCCCCGAGCAACTGATGAAGATCGCCCTCAAGCACCCGCCGGTCAACCAGCCCGGCGAGCGCTTCTGGTACTCCAACACCAACTACATTCTCGCCGCCATGATCGTCGAGAAGGTGACCGGACGCCCCTTCGCCCAGGAGCTGAACCGGATCGTCATCCGTCCGCTGCGCCTGACCGGCACCTCCCTGCCCGGCACCGGCTCCAAGATCCGGGGTCCGCACCCGGTGCACTACTCCACCCTGTACTCCCAGGACCCGAACCCGGTCATCTACGACGCCACCGAGATGAACCAATCCTCCACCTGGACCGCCGGCGGCCTGATCTCCACCGCCGGCGACCTCAACCGCTTCTTCTCCGCCCTGTTCGGCGGCCGGCTGCTTCCGGCCGCGCAGCTCCGCGAGATGCTCACCACCGTCTCCACCGACAACTCCGGCTGGCTTCCCGACACCAGGTACGGTCTGGGCGTCTTCACTCAGAAACTGCCCTGCGGGGTGAGCGTCTGGGGCAACGGCGGCGCCACCTACGGCTCCTGGAACTACGCCATGGGCACCCTGGACGGCAAGCACCGCCTGGCCACCCAGGTCAATGGTGACTGGGCGCCGCTGAGCCTCTTCAACGACGTGCTGAGCGCCGAATTCTGCTAGTGGTCAGCCGGGCCTGGTCAGTGTGCCGAGGATGGCGAAATCGATGGTGCGAGTGATCTTGTTCTCGCCGTGGCCGCTGTAGTTGAAATCCAGAACACCCTGGCCCAGGGTCAAGGTGATGGAGCCGTTGCGCGGGCAGTTGCCGCGCATCGTCGCCCGCTTCAGGGTGGCGACCTCGCCCACCACCTTGACCAGGCGGGAGGTGGCGACGCAGCGGTACTCCAGGTAGTGCTCGGTGATCTGCTCGGCCGAGACGTCGAGGCGCAGTCTGTCGCTCGCGCCCGGGGCGTAATCGACGTCCCCCTGCCAGGTGCCCCTGAAGGCGGCGGGGAAGGTGCGCAGCGCCGACGTCGGGGTCGGGGTCGGGGTGGGCGCCGGAGTCGGCGTCGGCGTCGCGACAGGGGTCACGGTGGGCGTGGTCGTGGGGGGTACGGCGGTGGCGCCGCGCGGGAGTACGACGAGCGCGACGGTCACCGCGACGGCCACGGCCACCACCGCGCCGCCGACCGCCACCCGCTGCACGATCCGCTCCCGGTCCACCACCTTCGTGGGCGGCGGTTCGGAGGCGGGGGTGCCCATCAGGCCGAGGCAGATGTCCACCATCGTGGGCCGGGCGGCCGGGTCCTTGGCCAGGGCGGCGCGGACGATCGAGCGCAGCGGCTCCTCAAGTACCGAGACGTCCGGTTCGCCGGTGAGGATCCGGTGCATGACCGCCGGGATCGTGTCACTGCCGAACGGCGGCAGCCCGGTGGCCGCGTACAACATCACACAGCCCCAGGCGAACACGTCGGCGGGCGGTGCCGCCTTGTGCCCCGCGAACTGCTCCGGGGCCATGAAGCTGGGCGTCCCGAGAACCTGGCTGGTCTGGGTCGTCGGGTCGGTGAGCGAGCGGGCGATCCCGAAGTCGATCACGCGCGGCCCGTCCGGGCCGAGCAGGACGTTGCCCGGCTTGAAGTCCCGGTGGACCACCCCGGCCCGGTGGACGGCCGCCAGCGCCGTGGCCGTGGCCACCGCGAGGCGCTGGAGGTCGGCCCCTGCGCGTACGCCCGCCCGGGCCAGCGACGGCCCTTCGACGTACTCGCTGACCAGGTACGGCGGATCGGCCAGCGGATCGGCGTCCACGATCCGCGCCACACAGAACGGCGCGACGCTCCGCGCCGCCGCGATCTCCCTGGCCAGCCGCTCGCGGGCCCGGCCATCGGCACCGTCGCCGCGCAGGACCTTCACCGCCACCCGCCCGGCGGGCCCCTCCCCCAGGTAGACGATCCCCTGCCCACCATCACCGAGCCGCCCGAGCAGCCGGTGCGCGCCCACCTGATCCGGGTCGCCCGGCCGTAACGGCTCGGCCACGTCCGCCTCCTCGCTGCCGCCCAACGGCGATCATACGCATCCGAGCCCGTCACCGCCCCAGTGCTCAGTCGGCCAGGACGTTCAGGGCGCGGTCGCGGGCGTACTCGCGCATCAGGTCGTGGAAGGTGTAGCGGCCGGGCGCGCACTCCTCGATGAGGTGGGCGGCGGCGAGGCCGCCGAGCAGGCGTTCGGTCTCGGCGGGGGCGGTACCGGTCAGGGCGGCGGCCTCGCCCGCGGTGAAGGCGGGGTGCGGGATCAGGCCGAGCAGGCGGAACAGGCGGCGGGACGGCGGGTCCAGGCGCTGGTAGGACAGGTCGAAGGCGGCGCGGACGGCCGCGCGTGGGTCTCCGTTCAGGGAGAGGGTGGCTAATCGCGGACCGGTCAGCCTGCGTACCTGATCACCGACGTCCGCGCCCGGCCGGGACAGGATGCCCGCCGCGGCGATGCGCAGCGCGAGCGGCAGGTAGCCGCAGGCACGGGCGAGTTCGGTGGCGGCGTCCCGGTCGGCGGACAGGCGTTCGTGGCCGAGGATCTTGCCGAACAGCGCGCCCGCCTCGTCGGGGGCCAGCAGGCCGAGCGGTACGGGCAGCGCGCCGTCCCTGGCGACGACCCCGGCCAGGCGTTCCCGGCTGGTGATCACCGTGGCGCAGCGCCCGCCGCCGGGCAGCAGCGGGCGGACCTGCTCCTCGGAGGCGGCGTTGTCCAGGATCACCAGGACCCGCCGGTCGGCGAGCAGGCTGCGGTAGGCGGCGGTGGCCTCCTCGACGGTGTCGGGGACCCGATCGGCCGGTACGCCGAGCGCGCGCAGCAGTCGGCCGAGGGCCCGGAGCGGGCGCAGCGGCCGTTCCGGCGAGTATCCGTGCAGGTCAACGTAGAGCTGGCCGTCCGGGAAGCGGGCGCGGACCCGGTGGCCCCAGTGCACGGCCAGCGCGGTCTTGCCGACCCCGCCGCCTCCGGTCACCACCGCGATCGACGCCGCCTCGCCATCAGCGGCGGCCGAGTCCAGCAGGCGCAGTTCGCGCGCCCGGCCGGTGAACTGGCCGGGGTCGGGCGGGAGCTGCGCGGGCACCGCGGCGGGCTCGGGACCGGCATCGGGGACCGCGTACAGAGTCGGGGAGCGGCCGGCGGGAACGTTCCCGCGCAGGATGCGCTGCCGCAACTGCCGGAGCTCCGGTCCGGGGTCCAGGCCCAGCTCGTCCACCAGCCTGCGGCGGGTGCGCTCGTACCGTTCCAGCGCGTCCACCCGCCGCCCGGTGCGGCAGAGCGCCAGCATCAGCAGCGCGACCAGCCGCTCCCGGAACGGGTGCTCGGCGACCAGCGTGATCAGCTCGGGCACCAGCGTGGCGTCGTGCCCGGCGCGGACCTCGGCGTTCAGGCACTCCTCGGTGATCGCCAGCCGTTCCTCGTCGAGGGAGTCGCGCAGCCGGTCCAGCAGTTCCCCGCCGGAGATCCCGGTCAGCGGCTCGCCCCGCCACAGTTCCAGCGCGTGCCGCAGCCCGGCGGCCCGCGCCTCGTCGGTCTCGGCGGCCCGCGCCTTGCCGACCGAAACTCGGAATTCGTGGACATCGACCTGTTCGGCGGGGAGGGTGAGCAGGTATCCCTGCGGGGAGTACGCGATCGTCACGCCGGCCCGCCCGAGGGCCACCCGCAGCCGCGAGACGTACCCCTGGACGAGGCTGCGCGCGCCCGCCGGGGCCCGTTCGCCCCACAGTCCGTCGATCAGCCGTTCCATCGCGACGACCCGGCCCGCGTCCAGCGCGAGCAGCGCGAAGGCGGCCCGCTGCCGGGGCGGCCCGAGCGAGATCTCCTGGCCTTTCTCCCAGGCCCGGACCGAACCGAGTAATCCGATCATCAGCGTGGGCCGCTGCTCTGGCGCTTGTGCTTGTGCCGACATGTCGCTCCCTTCTTCCTTGCGAATGCGATTACCGGCAGTCATAGGAGAGGCACAAGTCGCAGTCCAGCCGAAATCCTGACCGGATCAGGCCGACGTGCAGCGTATCCCGGCACGCTGAGCCCGCATCCGACAGTTCAAACCTTCTCGACGGTTCATATGAGGGGTCGCGCGGCTCATATGAGGGGCCACGGGCCGAAGAAATCGCCCTGCGGCCGGCGCCGGATCGCCTTTCCCGCAGTCCGCGTCCCTTCCGGAAAGAGGCAGCATTGTCATATCCGCAGCACGATGTGATGAGGGCCTTCGCCGAGGCGGCGGCCCGCCATCCGGACCGGCCGGCGCTGGTCCACGGCGGGGTCGTCCTGACCTACGCCGAGCTGGACGCCTGGGCCGGCGCGACGGCACGGCGGCTCGGGCCCCGGCCTGGAACGGTCGCGGTACCGGCGGTTCGCGCCCCGGCCACGGTGGTCGCGCTGCTCGGCGTACTGGCGGCGGGCGGCACGTACGTGCCCATCGACCCGATGCACCCGCCGGCCAGGCAGCACGAACTGATCGCCGCGAGCGGCTGCACGGCGGCGATCGGCACCGGGGCTGTCCCGTACGGCGTGCGTCAGGTGGCCCTCCCCGGGCCCGGGTCCGGACCATGCGAAATGGCCCCTGTCGCGGACGACGACCCCGCGTACGTCCTGTTCACCTCGGGCTCGACCGGGGCGCCCAAGCCGGTGGTCACCCCGCGCCGGGCGATCGGCGTGGTGGCGGGCGCGCTGCGCGAGCTGTTCGGCATCACGCCCGCCGACCGCGTGCTCCAGTTCGCCTCACTGAACTGGGACACCTGCCTGGAGGAGATCCTGCCCGCGCTCACCACGGGCGCGGCGCTGGTCTTCAGCGACGACGCGCACTCCGGGTCGTTCCGGCGGATGCTGCGCGCGATCGAGACCGAGCGGGTCACCGTGCTCGACCTCCCCTCCGCGTTCTGGCACGAGCTCGTCCGCCACCTGGTGGACGAGCGGGCCGCGCTGCCCCCCATGGTCCGGCTCGTCGTCATCGGCGGCGAGGCGGTGAGCGCGGCCCGGCTCGCGGACTGGACAAAGCTCCGCACGGACACCATTCGTCTGATCAACACCTATGGATGTACCGAAACCACACTGATCACGCACGCCGCCGAACTCACCGGGCCGGCCACCGGCAAGGTGCCGATCGGGCACCCGTTGCCGCACGTCAGGCAGTACATCGGCGCGGACGGCGAGCTGCTGATCGGCGGCCCGTCGCTGGCGCTGGGCTATCGCGGCCTGCCTGAGGCGACCGCCGAGCGGTTCGCCGAGCGCGACGGCGTCCGGTACTTCCGCACCGGTGACCGGGTCTCGACGCTGCCCGGCGGCATGCTCGTCCACGAGGGCCGGCTCGACCACGAGCTGAAGATCCGCGGGGTCCGGGTCGATCCGGGCGAGGTTGAGGGCCAGGTGGCCGCCCATCCGGGGGTGGGCGGGGTGGCCGTGGCCGGCGTGGCCACCGGCGACCACACGACCCTGGCCGCCTACGTCGTGCCCCGCGCGCAGTGGCCGGCCGATGACCTTTCCGCCGACGTCCTGAAATTCCTGCGCGACCGCGTACCGGCCCATCTGGTGCCGGGCCGGATCACCGTCGTGCCGGAACTCGTGTACACGCCGAGCGGAAAGGCCGACCGGGCCGGTACGCACCGCAGATATGCCGAAGGAAATCAGAAGAACACCACCCCCAAGGAGGCCGTTTCGTGAATGCCGACGCACTCGCCGACCTTTTCCGCCGTGTGCTGGAAAACCCCGACGTCAGCGCGGACAGTGACTTCTTCGTCAGCGGCGGTGATTCGCTGCTGGCCACCCGCGTGCTGAGCGGCATCGCCCGGGACTGCGGCGTCGAGCTGGGTTTCGACGATTTCCTTTCCGCGCCCACGCCCGGCGCGCTGGCCGAGAAGATCGCGAGCCGGGGATGAGCGTCGTCGTCGTGGGAGCCGGTCTCGCCGGGCTCACCGCCGCCTCCGCCCTCGTGGCCCGGGGCGTCGAGGTGACCGTGCTGGAGGCCCGCGACCGGGTGGGCGGCCGGACGTACGGTCTTGAGGTCGCGCCGGGCTTGTGGGCCGACGCGGGCGCGGCGTACTTAGGTCACCGGCACACCGAACTGATCGCCCTCCTGGCCGGACTGGACCTCAAGACCACCCCCACCGCGATGGACGGCGACAGCCGGTTCGAGCTGGGCGGCGACGTCGAGACCAGGGCGGGCCGCTTTCCTCCGCTGTCGGCGGTGGCGCTCGGCGAGCTGTTCGACGCGCTCACCGACCTGTGCGCGAAGATCCGCGTGGACGCGCCCTGGCTGACCCCGGACGCCGCCGCGCTGGACGGGCGGACCGCCGCCGACTGGGCCGCCGAGCACCTGCGGCACCCGGACGCGCGCCGGTTCTTCCCGCTGTTCCTGGGCGAGATGATGGCCGCCGACCCGGCCGCGGTGTCGGTCCTGCACATGGCGTTCTACCTGAGTTCCGGGGGCGGGCTGCGGTACCTGAACGCGTTCGCGGGCGGCGCGCAGGAGGACCGGATCGACGGCGGCGCGCACCAGGTGTGCGAGCGGCTGGCCGCCGGGCTCGACGTACGTCTCGGCGAGCCGGTGCGGGCGATCCACCAGGACGCCGGCGGCGTGACCGTGGTGTCGGCGTCAGGGCAGGTCAGGGCAGACGCCGTGGTGGTCGCGGTGCCGCCCGCGCTGGCCGCCGCGATCGACTTCCGGCCCGGCCTGGCGGTGCCCCGGGCGCGGTCCGCCACCGCGCCGGGCTGCGCGGTCAAGGTCCATCTGATCTATCCGCGGCCGGTGTGGCGGGAGTACGGGCTGTCCGGCTGGACGGTCAACGCGACAGGCCCGCTGCTGTCCACCGTGGACGACTCGCCGCCGGACGGCGGCGCGGGCGTGCTGACCGGCTTCGTGACCGGGGCGGAGGCACACCGGTTCGCCGCGCTGCCCGCCGCCGAGCAGCGCGAACGGGTGCTGGCCCAGGCCGCCCGGCTGTTCCCCGAACTGCCCGCCCCAGAGCGGGTCCACGTCACCGACTGGCTCGGCGAGGAGTACAGCCGCGGCTGCTACGCCGCGCTGTTCGGGCCCGGGGACTGGGGCGTGCTCGGCCCCGGCCTCACCAGCCCGCACGGCCGCGTCCACTGGGCCGGCACCGAGACCAGCACGGAGTTCTTCGGGCTCATGGAAGGCGCGATCCGCTCGGGACACCGGGCGGCCAAGGCAATAGCCGAAACACAGGAGGAGCAATGACGGAGACCATGCCCATCGCCATGTCCATCGCCCCGCTCGCCGTACGGCAGGCGTTCATGACCGAACCCGGTCTGGGCGCGGGCAACTTCCTGGACCACGCCCTGGCGGCCAACCCGAACCGCGGCGTGCCGTTCGTCTACAGCCACCACGAGGACCACCGCGGCGGCGTGGTGCTGCGCGGGCACAGCCTGACCGACCTGGCCGCGCTGCGCGACCGGTACGCGAAGTGGTACCGGGCCAACGGCGTACGCCCCGGCGAGCCGGTGGCCATCGTCGTCGCCGAGGGGCTGGAGCCGCTGATCCACTTCCTCGCGCTGACCGCGCTGGGCGCGATCCCTGCACTGGTCAACGATGCGATGCGGACCGACGTCATGGTCCGCTACCTGGACCACGTGGGCGTGGTCGGCATCGTCGCCGACGACACGACCAGGCTGCTGCTCGCGTACCGGGACGACCCGGCCCGCCGTCCCCGGTTCATCGCGCTGTCCGCCGAGGTCGGGGCGCACGACGCGGCGTCCGGCGAGCTGCCCGAGGAGTATCCGCACCGGCACGCGCCCGACGACCTCGTGGCGCTGATCCACTCCTCCGGCACGACCGGCACGCCGAAGTCCACCACGCTGGGCCACCGCAGCTTCTGGGACGGCAAACAGCAGCGGATGGTGCGCTTCCCGGCCGAGCCGTACGACAGGCTGATGTCGCTGATGCCGCACACCCACGCGGGCGGGCTCAGCTACTTCCTGACCGCCGTGCTGCTCGGACTGCCGACCGTGGTCATGTCGGACTGGCGGCGCGCGGCCGTGGAACCGGTGATGGAGGCGTTCCAGCCGACCATGGTGGCCTCGTTCCCGAGGACGTTCGTGGAGCTGGCCACCGGCGAGCCGCCGGCCAAGGCCGCGGCGAAGGTGCACACCTGGTTCAACACCGGGGACAGCGCGCACTACGGGCACATCAGGAGGCTGGTCCGGCTCGGGGAGCGTCCGGCCGGGCTGATCAAGCCGTGGCTGCTGCCCGGCGGCGGCCCGGACGACGAGCCGCGGCCCGGCTCGCAGTTCATCGACGGGCTGGGCTCGTCGGAGATGGGGATGGCGCTGTTCGGCCAGGTCACCACGCCTGAGTCGGAGCGGTCCGACCGCTGTGTGGGCCGGGCCCAGGAGGCGGTGATCAAGGCCGCGGTGCTGGACGAGAACGGCGACGAGGTGCCGGACGGCACGGTCGGCCTGCTCGGCGTGATCACCCCGTCGCGTACCCCCGGCTACTGGCACGACAAGCGGATGACCAGGAGCTTCGAGCTGAACGGCTACTGGCTGACCGGGGACGTGGCCTGGCGGGACGGCGAGGGCCGGTTCTACCACCTGGACCGTACGGTGGACGTGATCGACACCGCCGCCGGGCCGGTCTACAGCCTCCCGGTGGAGGAGGTGCTGATCGCCGACTGCGCGGACATCGTGCAGGACTGCGCGGTGGTCGGCATCCCCTCGGGCGAGGGTCAGCGGCCGATCGCCGTGGTGCGGCCCCAGGCCGAGGCGGCGGGCGTGACCGCCGAGGACGTACGCGAGCAGGCGAACAAGGCCCTGGCCGACGCGGGCCTGGCCCCGCTGGCCGCGGTGATCATCGCCCGCGGCGACGACGAGTATCCGCTCGGCCCCACCGGCAAGGTGCTCAAGCGGGAGCTGCGCACCCGCCACGCCGGGCTGCTGGCCGGATGAGCGCCGACCCGTACGTATACGTGCGCCGGCCGCTCACCGAGCCGGACTGGCGGCGGCTGCCCGGCTGGCGCGACGTCACCGTGGCGCAGTGGCGCGACGCCCAGTGGCAGCGGGCGCACTGCGTCAAGGACGCGCGGCAGCTCCGCGCGGTCGTCGGCGACCTGCTGCACGAGTCGTTCTACGCCGACCTCGCGGCCGACGCCGAACGGTTCGCGACCATGCCGGTGCTGGTCACGCCGCAACTGCTCAACGTGATGGCGGGCGAGGCCGCCACCTTCACCGAGGACTTCCTGGCCGACCCGGTGCGCAGGTACCTGATGCCGGTGCGGTCCGACCGGCACCCGGAGTGGCCCAGCCACCCGTACGCCCAGCGCGACTCGCTGCACGAGGCCGAGATGTGGGCCGTGGAGGGGCTGACCCACCGGTACCCGACCAAGGTGCTGGCCGAGCTGCTGTCCACCTGCCCGCAGTACTGCGGGCACTGCACCCGGATGGACCTGGTCGGCACCTCGACCCCGCAGGTGACCAAGGCCAGGCTCACGCTGCGGCCGGTGGACCGGCAGGAGCTGATCCTGGACTACCTCAAGCGCACGCCCGGCGTGCGGGACGTGGTGGTCTCCGGCGGTGACCTGGCCAACCTGCCGTGGCCGCGGCTGGAGTCGTTCCTGACCCGGCTGCTGGAGCTGTCGTCGGTGCGGGACATCCGGCTGGCCACCAAGGCGCTGGTCGGGCTGCCGCAGCACTGGCTCCAGCCGGACGTGCTGGCGGGCATGGCCCGGGTGGCGGGCTTGGCCCGGCGGCGCGGGGTGAACCTCGCGGTGCACACCCACGCCAACCACGCGCGTTCGGTGACGCCGCTGGTCGCGGAGGCGGCGCGGGCGCTGCTGGACGCGGGCGTACGGGACGTGCGCAACCAGGGCGTACTGCTGCGCGGCTGCAACACCACCCCCGCCGACCTGCTGGACCTGTGCTTCGCCCTCCAGGACGAGGCGGGCATCCTGCCGTACTACTTCTACGTCTGCGACATGATCCCCAACGCCGAGCACTGGCGGACCCCGATCCACGAGGCGCAGCGGCTCCAGGAAGCGATCATGGGCTACCTGCCCGGCTACGCCACGCCCCGGATCGTCTGCGACGTGCCGTACGTCGGCAAGCGCTGGGTGCACCAGCTCGTGGAGTACGACCGGGAGCGCGGCGTCTCGTACTGGACCAGGAAGCACGGCCTCGGCCTGGGCGGGGACGGCGACCTCGACCGCGAGTACCCCTTTTACGACCCGATCGACACCCTGCCCGAGGCCGGCCGCCGCTGGTGGGCCGGCGGAGAGAGGCGACCATGAGCACGCTGCGCCGGATGTGCTGGATCTTCCCCGACCGGGAGTCCACCAGGGCCACCGCGATGTGGCACCCGTTCTTCTGGGACATGTACGCCGAGGTCGCCGCCGAACTCGGCCTCTCCTGGACCATGCACGCCCCCGACGCGGTGACCGTGGACGGCCTGCGCCCCGGCGAGCCGCGCGTCTACGTGGACGGCGAGCGGGTCACCCCGGCCGACACGCTGTTCATCACCGCGCTGTACTCGCTGCCCTACCAGTCGATGGACGTTTTCAACCAGTACGCGCTGTACGCGGTGCTGGAGCAGGCCGGTTTCTACCTGCCGTTCCCGCCGTGGCTGTCGCCGATCGCGAACGACAAGCTGGCCACCGTCCTGCACCTGGCCGGCTCGCCCGTGCCGCCGATCCCGACCCTGCGCATCGGCACCGGCCGGGACGTCGGCAAGCACCTGTACGAGGTGGCGCTCGGCGGGCTCACGTACCCGGCGATCGTCAAGCCCGCGGGGTGGTGCGGCGGCGGCGGGGTGAACCTGGCCCGCGACGCCGAGGAGATCCGCGGCCTGGCCAGCCTGGCGCAGGGCGGGGACACGACGCTGGTCGTGCAGCCGTACCTGGGCGACGGGACGGTGGACTACCGGGTCTACGTCGTCGACGGCGAGCCGTACGCGGTGATGAAGCGCATCCCCGAGCCCGGCTCCCCGGTCGCCAACGCCAGCAGGGGCGGCGCGATGGAGTTCCCGCCGGTGCCGCCGGAGCTGGCCGAGGCCACCGCGTACTTCGCCGAGAAGCTGCCCATCCCCTTCTTCTGCGTGGACTTCCTGTTCGACGGCGAGCGGTACTGGTTCTCCGAGCTGGAGCCGGACGGGGTGATCGCCCCCGACTTCGGCGACCCCGCCCGCACGCTGCAACGCGACGTCACCCGGGCCCGCTGGATCGCGTACCGGGACGCCCATGCCCGCCACCACGACACCCGAGAGCTGGTGACCCTGTGAACGCGTTCTCCCTGACTCCCGCCGCGGCCGAGCCGCACCTGCACGTGGCCCGCCGGTCCCTGGACCGGCTGCGCGGCGTGCCCGCGCTCGCCGGCCGCTACGCCGGCCACGGCGAACCGCGCACGCTGGACGACCTGGCCGCGCTGCCCGCGCTGGTCAAGGACGACCTGAACGTGGCGCTGGCGCACCTGCGGCCGACCGCCGAGCGCGGCGCGACCTGGCTGTTCCAGAGCGGCGGCAGCACCGGCGCGCCCAAGGTCGGCTACGCGCCCACCGGCTTCTACATGCACGGCGTGTACGAACAGTGGCGCCCGCTGGACCGCGACGACGTGTTCGTCAACGCGTGGGGCGCGGGCCGGATGTGGGGCGCGCACTTCCTGGCGGCCGCGTTCGCCGACCTGTCCGGCTGCCAGGTGATCGCGCTGGGGTCGGTCGGCAGGGACGAGTACGGCGACTGGCTGTCCTTCTTCGCCGACCGGGAGGTGACCGCGTTCGGGGGGACGCCGAGCGTGCTGCGGCTGTGGTTCGCGCACGCCAGGGCCACCGGCGTGAAGCTGCCCGCGCTGCGCAAGGTGCTCTGGCTGGGCGAGGCGTGGCACCCCCAGCTCGACGAGGACATGGCGGCGGTGGCACCGGACGCCCGCCGCTGGGGGATGTTCGGCAGCACGGAGACGTGGGTGGCGGGGACCAACACGCCGCAGTGCCCGGCGGACGTGTTCCACCTGCTGCCGTCGCAGCTCGTCGGGATGGACGCGGACGGGCTGCTGGACTTCACCACGCTCGACCCGGACGTCCTCAACCCGGTGCTGCGATACCGGACCGGGGACGCGGGGCGGTTCGTGACGTGTACGTGCGGGCGGGAGGACCTCGCGCTGCGCATCCTCGGGCGGCGGGACTCGGTGGTGCAGGTACGGGGGCTGGGCCTGCACGTCGACGACATCGTGGCCCGCGCCGAACGCGAGCCGGGGGTCATCCGGGCGCAGGTGGTGATCAACGAGCGGCAGGGGCGGGTGGCCTCCGTGGACGTCCTGCTGCTCGCCGGTCCGGGGGCTTCGCCGGAACGACTGCGCCAGGACCTGATGGCGAGCACGTTCACGATCAGCACGGCCTTCCAGCACGACCCGGAGTCCTTCCGGGTGTCGGTGGTGGACGAGCTGATCAGCAACGGGCGCACCGGCAAGACCTCCGGCTTCGTCGTGCGGGAGGAGCCGTGAAGCTGCCGCGCGGCCTGGGCCTCGGACGGGAGTTCGGGCTGTTCTGGGCCGCGCAGTCGGTGAGCCTGGTCGGCGACAAGATCACGGTGTTCGTGGTCCCGACGCTGATGATCGTGGCGCTGGACGCGTCGCCGTTCGAGGTGGGCGTGGTGGCGATGGCCCAGTACCTCGGGATTCCGCTGCTCGGGCCGGTCGCCGGGGTGCTGGTGGACCGGTGGGACAAGCGCGCGACCCTGCTGGTGTGCGACCTCGTGCGGATGGCGGCGGTGCTGGCCGTTCCGCTGGCGTACTGGCTGGGGGTGCTGTCCACGCCGCTGCTGTTCGGGTGCGTGGCGCTGATCAGCGCGGCGACGATCTTCTTCAACATCGGGTACCTGGTCGCGGTGCCGGCCACGGTCCCCGAGGACGGGCTGGTGCGGGCGTACTCCCGGCTGGAGGGCAGCCGGACCGTGGCCGAGGTCGGCGGGCCGTCGATCGCCGGGGCGCTGTACCACGCCTTCGGGGTGGCCGCGCTGCTCGTGGACGCGGCCAGCTACCTGGTCTCGGCCGGGTGCGTGCGGGCGATGCGGCCGTGGGGCGGCGCGTCGGTGCCGGAGGGCGGGATGTGGGCGCGGCTGGTGCTCGGGTTCCGGCTGAACTGGGCCGATCCGGTGCTGCGCCGGGTGATCGTCGCCGCCGTGACGCTGAACTCGGGCGGGCCGATCTTCGTGACCGTGCTGCCGGTGCTGGCGTACCAGGGGTTCGGGCTCTCGGCGGGCGCGCTCGGCGCGGCCATGTCGGTGGCCGCGTGCGGCGCGGTGGTGGGCGCTCTGGTCGCCCCCCGGATCGGCGCCCGGCTCGGCCTCGGCCGCACCCTGGCCTGGGGTCTGCTGCTGCACTGCCTCGTCGGGCTCGGCATCCTCGCCGCGCCCGCGCTGCCCGCCGCGCCGGTGATCGCGGTGACGTTCGGCTGCTACGGCTTCTTCATGTCGTGCATCAACGTGTGCAGCGCGCCGATCCGGCAGTCCCGGATGAACGCCGACAACCAGGGCGTGATGCACGCGGCGTTCCGCACCGCGACGTGGGGGGTGATCCCGCTGGCCGCGCTGGTGGGCGGCACGGCGGTCACCCTGCTCACCGGGAGCATGGGCGTGCTCGGGGCCGCCCAGGCCGTCATGGTCGGCGGCACGCTGCTGGCCGCGTTCTCCTTCCTGCCCGCCATGCGCATCCAGCCGCTGCTGGACCGCGCCCGGCGGGACGCCGAACCCGCGGGGAGCCTGACATGACCACACTGCTGATCACCGGGACGTCCTCGGGCATCGGCCTGGCCACCGCCGTGGCCGCCGCCCGCGCCGGGTACACGGTGGTGGCCACGATGCGCGACCCTTCGGCGCGGGGCGCCGGGCTGCGGGCGGCGGCTGCGGAGGCCGGGGTCTCGGTGGACGTACGCCGGCTGGACATCACGGACGCCTCGTCCATCGCAGCCTGCATGGACGGGGTGCGGGAGACGTACGGCGGGCTGGACGCGCTGGTCAACAATGCCGGAATATCCAACTTCGACCCGACCATGGAGATGTCCACCATGGCCGCCCTGCGGGCCAACCTGGAGGTCAACTTCTTCGGGGTCGTGGCGGTGAGCCGGGTGGCGATGCCGATGCTGCGGGCCGCCCGGGGGCGGCTGCTGACCATCGGCAGCGTCCATGGGGTGGTGGGGCAGCCGTTCAACGAGGCGTACGCGGCGGCCAAGGCGGCGGTGGAGGGCTTCATGGAGAGCCTGGCGCCGGTCGCGGCCGAGCACGGGGTACGGGTCAGCGTGGTCGTGCCCGGGTTCGTCCGTGACACCCGGTTCGGGTACTTCCCGGACGTCAGCCGCAAGACGATCCGGCGGGACTCGGGGCCGTACGCGCCCGCGTTCGACCGCTACTTCGAGTGGGCGGTGAACGCCGGCTGGGCCACGGCCGGGCAGTCCGCCCAGGAGGTGGCCGAGGTCGTGGTGGGGGCGCTTCGGGACGTCGATCCGCCGTTCCGCATCCCGACCAGCGCGTGGGTGGCCGACTACCTGGCGGGCAAGCTCGCCGATGTCGACGGCTCCGGCGTACAGGCCATGGCCCGGAGCTGGCTCGGAGCCCCGGTATGACCGGGAACGACGCGGCCTGCCGGACGCTCGGCATCACCGTGGAGTCCGTCGGCCCGGGGCGTTCGCGGCTGCGGATGCGGGTCACCGCGGACATGGTGAACGGGCACGGCATGGCCCATGGCGGGTACGTGTTCCTGCTCGCCGACGCCGCCTTCGACCACGCCTGTAATGGTCACGGTCCTTTGACGCTGGCACAGAGCGCCCAGGTCACCTTCGTACGCCCGGCCATGCCCGGCGACGAGCTGGTCGCCGAGGCCACCGAACGGGTCAGGTACGGCAGGCACGGCGTGTACGACGTCACCGTGTCGCGGCCGTCCGGCCAGATCGTCGCGGAGTTCCGCGGCCAGAGCATCACTGTTTCCTGAAAGGAGGCGGCACATGCCCGCCCGACCGCTACGCGAACTGATCGACTTCGCCCGCCGTAACTCCCCCTTCTACGGCGAGCTGTACCGCGACCTCCCCCAGGGGGTCGCCGAACTGACCGACCTGCCGGTCATCGACCAGACCGCCTTCTGGGCGGCCAACACCTGGCCGGACAACCGGCTGCTCACCGGCCCGCTGACCGACGCCGCCATCTACACCTCGGGCGGTACGACGGGCGCGCCGAAGTTCTCCCCGTGGACCCGCACCGAACACGCCGACTCGGTGACGGCCTTCGGGGCGGGGATGGTCGCGGCCGGGCTGCGGCCGGGGCACCGGGTGGCGAACCTGTTCCTGGCCGGGGAACTGTACGGCGGGTTTCTGTACATCGAGCACTCGCTGCACAACGCGCCTGTGGAGAACGTCCGGCTGCCGATCGCGGGGCACGCGGCCGACGACTTCATCGCGGGCCTGATCGGCACCCTCGGCATCAACGTCCTGGCCGGCCTCCCCAACAAACTCGCCCGGGTGGCCGATGCGGTTTCGCTCGACGGTGGAGCCGCCGACTCAGTGGAACTCCTCCTCTTCGCGGGCGACCTGCTCTTCGACGACCTGCGGCCGGTACTGGCCAAGGCGTTCCCCCGGGCGTCGATCGCCTCCCTGGGGTACGCCTCGGTGGACGGCGGCCTGATCGGCGGCCCGGTCCCGGGCGGCGACGTCCGTGTCCACGAGGCCTTTCCCAACCGCACCGTGGTCGAACTGATCGACGAGGCCACCGACACCCCGATCACTGAGCCTGGCCGCCCCGGCCGGGTCGTGGTCACCAACCTGTTCCGGACTTTGATGCCCATCATCCGCTACCCCGTCGGCGACCTCGCCGAGTGGACCGACGCGGAGTGCCGCAGGTTCCGCCTCGTCGGCCGTACCACCGAGGGCGCCCGGGTGGCCAACGTCCCCATGGGCGTCGCCGACATCCGCAAGGTCCTCACCGAGGCCGCCCCCACCCTGGCGGGCTCCCAACTCCAACTCGTCCAACGCCGCTGGAACGGCCGCGACGGCCTCCTCCTCCGCATCTCCTCCACCTCAGAGCCCCCCACCGCCCTGACCGGCCAGTTGATCGAGGCCATCTACGCCGCCAAGCCCATGTACCCCGAAAGCATCGCCGCCGGCACCGTCCACCCGTTGTCCATCGAATGGACCCACCCGTCGGCCTTGGCCCTCCACCCCCGCAGCGGCAAAGTCCTCCCCGTAGTAGACGAACGCCCCCACACGTAATCAGCCGGCGCGCCCGGCGGATTCAGCACAAGACCCCCGGGCGCGCCCCCCACACACCAAAAAGCCGCGCTCCCGCGCGCAATCGCCTTCGCTCCGCTCAGCCGCGTTTCCATTCTCTTGCATTACACCGGCCTTTGGAGCGTGCGGCGATAGATCATGTGAGTCACACCGATTCCCTCGATGACCTCCGCCTGCTCGAAGCCGATCGGTGCCGTGGCGTCGAGCCCGGCCAGCATAGGTGTGCCGCCGCCGAGTACCACTGGCACGACGTCCATCCGCAACTCGTCGAGCAGGCCGGCCCTCAGCGCGTCGGCCACGGTACCGCCGGGACCGACGCCGACGTCGCGATGCCCGGCCACCTCGCGGGCCCGCGCGATCGCGTTCTCCACGCCGTCACTGACGAACGTGAACGGCGTCGTCGCCGCCCAGTCGGATGGTGGCGGGCGGTGGCTGACAACGAACACCGGTACGCCGCTCGGGTGTCGCCCGTCCCAGCCCGCGGTGAGGTCGAACATGTTCCGGCCGACGACACAGGCTCCGAGCGTCTCCTGGAGTTCGCGCAGGTAGCGGGCCGTCGCCTCGGAGGTGCGGTAGGTCAGCCGGTCCGGATCGGCCGTTGGCGTGGCCACGGTGCCTGCCGTGCACCAGGCGAACAGTTTGTCGAAGCCTGACTGGCCGGGGCCGGAGATGTACCCGTCCAGCGAGACCGACGCCTGTGTGAAGACCTTTCCCATGGTTGCCCCCCAGTGCATCCGCTAGCTTGACAGAGCCGGACACTAGCACATATAAACCCACCAGGTTATGGAACCGGAGGGTTATGAAAATGGCTGCAAGCGACACGCTGAACGCGACGTTCGCGGCGCTCGCCGACCCCACCCGACGGGCCATCCTGGCCCGGCTCGCGGCCGGTGACGCCACGGTCACCGAGCTGGCCGCGCCGTTCGCGATGAGCCAGCCCGCCGTCTCCAAACACCTGCGCGTGCTCGAACGGGCAGGCCTGATCAGCCGCGGCCGCGACGCACAACGCCGGCCATGCCGGCTGGTGGCCGAGCCGCTCAAGGCGGCCACAGACTGGCTGGCCGACTACCGCGACTACTGGGAAGCGAGCTATCAGCGACTGGATGCCCTGCTGAACGACCTGCAGGACGGCACACCATGACCTCCCCGCACCCCGGCCTCGGGCTGCACGTCGTCGCGTCCGGAGCCACCGACCTCGTCCTCACCCGGACCTTCGCCGCTCCCGCGCCGCTGGTCTTCGCCGCGCTCACCGAGCCGGAACTGCTCCGCCGCTGGCACGGCGCCTGCGGCTGGCAGCTCACCGTTTGCGAGGTCGACCTACGCCCAGGCGGTGTCTGGCGGTTCGTCTCAACGGGGCCGGGCGGCTCGGAGATGGAACAACACGGGCTGTTCCGTGAGGTCGTGCCGCCTGTACGCCTCACACAGACCGAGATCCACCGTGACTGGGCCGACGGCGCGGCACTGGTCACGACCGTTCTGGACGAGGCAGACGGACACACCACCATGACCGTCACCGCGCAGTACTCCTCGCCCGAAATTCGCGACATGGTCGTGCGCAGCCCCATGCGACGCGGCGCCGGCGAAGGATACGACCGCCTCGCCGCCGTACTCACCACACTGTCACCACACCTCCCCGAAGAAAGGCACCACCCATGACCGACGCACCCGCCCCCGTCACCGAGATCCCGGCCGACCTCGCGGAAATCCCCAAGGACTCCGGCAACCCGCCTGTACCCCCTGGCACGCTGCTGCTGGAACTCGTGCCAGTGCCGGTCACCGACATCGAACGGGCCAAAGCCTTCTACCAGGACCAACTCGGGTTCCGCCTCGACGTCGACGTCAACCCGAAGCCCGGTATCCGCATCGTCCAACTCACTCCGCCCGGTTCGGCATGCTCGATCACCCTCGCCGAAGGCCTGCCCACACTCGACATGCCCCCAGGAACCCTGCGCGGTCTGCACCTCGTGGTAGCCGACATCGAGGCATCCCGCGCTCAACTCGTCGAGCGTGGCGTCGAGATCAGCGAGATCGAAGACTCCGGCGGCGTGCTCTACGCGTACTTCGCCGACCCGGACGGCAATACCTGGTGCCTCCAGCACATGCCCTGGCGCTGATGGGACGTGTGGTACGGGCGCGGCCGGTGTGCGGAGAGGTCAGCGGCCGCGGGGCGGCGGGCCGGGACCAGGCGGCGTTCGGACAGGAACAGCGGGCCGCGGGTGCGCGGCCTCTGCCGAAGGCGGGGCGGCCCGAAAGGGCCGTGACGGCGAGAAGACGTCGGGCCGCGCGGTCCTGAAAATTGGCGCGCCCAGTTTGTCGTACTCCTCCGGGCATGATGGTGATCAAGTCGGTGGCGCAAGCGTCGGGCGAAGCCCGACCTAGAGAAGACGGCTGAGCGAAGCGAAGGCGATTACGCGCGGGAGCGCGGAAGGTGGGGCTTGCGCGCTCAGCGGGCCTGGGGCGGGCCCGCTGAGCGCGAAGCCCTCGTGCCTCGGCGTCAGCCGAGGTACGCCTCGCGGATGCGAGGGTCGGCGAGCAGGTGCTCGCCGGGGCCTTGGAGGGTGGTGCGGCCGAGGTCCACGACGTGGCCGTGGTCGGCGAGGGTGAGGGCCGCGAGGGCGTTCTGTTCGACCATGAGGATGGTGGTGCCCTGGTCGCGGAGCAGGGCGAGGGTGTCCATGATGCGCTGGATCATGATCGGGGACAGGCCCATGGTGGGCTCGTCGAACATGACCAGCTTCGGGCGGGCCATCATCGCCCGGCCGATGGCCACCATCTGCTGCTCGCCGCCGGAGAACAGCCCGGCCCGCTGGGTGCGGCGTTCGCCGAGTACCGGGAAGAGGTCGTAGACGCGGGCCAGGTCGGACTCGATCTGGCGGTCTCTGCGCAGGTGGGCGCCGAGCAGCAGGTTCTCCTCGACGGTGAGGCCGGAGAACAGCCTGCGGCCCTCGGGACAGTGCGCGATGCCCGCGGCCAGTACTTCGTGCGCGGGCAGCCGGTGGATCGGCCGCCCCTGGAAGATGATCTCCCCGCGAGAAGGCCGGAGCAGGCCGGAGATCGTGCGCAGGGTGGTGGTCTTGCCCGCGCCGTTCGCGCCGACCAGGCAGACGATCTGCCCTTCGGCGACGGTGAAGCTGACGTCCTTGACCGCCTCGATGGCGCCGTACGCGACCGACAGTCCGTGTACCTCTAGCATGCGGCCGTCCCCAGGTACGCCTCGATGACCCGTGGGTCCTCCCGTACGACGGCGGGCGGGCCGTCCACCAGCATCCGCCCGCGCACCAGCACGTACACGTGGTCACAGAGGGAGAAGATGAACTTGGTGTCGTGCTCGATCACCACCACGGCGATCCCCCGGTCGCGGATGCCGCGGATCAGGGTGCCGATGGCGGCGGTCTCGGTGCCGTTCATGCCCGCGGTGGGTTCGTCCAGCATGAGCACCGCCGGGTCCCCGGCCAGGGCCCTGGCGATCTCCACCCGGCGCTGATCGCCGTAGGAGAGGCTGCTGGCGGGGCGGCGGCCGTCGGGGTCGAGTCCGACGAAGGTGAGTTCGGCGCGGGCGCGTTCGGCGGCCTCGGCCTCGCTGCGGCGGAAGCCGGGGCTGCGTACCAGAGCGCCGAGCAACGACTGTTTGATCCGGCTGTGCCGGCCCACCAGGACGTTGTCCAGTACTGACATCTCACCGAAAAGGCGGATGTTCTGGAAGGTCCGCGCCACACCGCCGCGCATGGCCTCGGCGGGGTCGGCGGGCAGGGGCCGTCCGCCGAGCACGATCCGCCCGGAGGTGGGGGCGGACAGGCCGGTCAGGCAGTTGAACAGGGTGGTCTTGCCCGCGCCGTTCGGGCCGATCAGGCCGACGATGCCGGTGCCGGGTACGGCGAGCGAGACGTCCTCCAGCGCCACCAGCCCGCCGAACCGCATGGAGACGCTTTCCGCGATCAAGGTCATGACGACGACACCAACCCCCGTGGCCGGAACCGCATGATCAGGATGAGCGCGAGCCCGAACAGCATCAGCCGGTAGTCGCTGAACTCGCGCAGCTTCTCCGGCAGCACGAACAGCAGCGACGCGCCCACCACCGCGCCGGGCACGGTGCCCATCCCGCCCAGGATGACGGCGGCCAGCAGCGTGACGGACTCGCTGAAGTCGAAGCTCTCGTAGCCGACCGTGCCCAGCTTGTGCGCGAAGACCGCGCCCGCCAGGCCCGCCATGGTGGCGCCCACCAGGAAGGCGAGGATCTTGGCCCGCCCGGTGCGTACGCCCATGGCCCTGGCCACGTCCTCGTCCTCCCGAATCGCCTCCCAGGCCCGCCCGGTACGGCTGTTCTTGAGGTTGACCAGGACGACCATGGCCGCCGCCACCATCAGCACCGCCAGCCCGTAGTACAGGAACCCGCCGGGCAGCGCGCCGACCGGCTGGTTGAACGCCTGCCCGAACAGCGTGATCGGCGGGATGCCGGGGATCGCGTTGACGCCGCCGGTGAGTCCGCCGATGTCGTTCTGCGCGGCCCGGAAGAAGATCTCGCCGAACGCGAGCGTCACGATGGCCAGGTAGTCGCCGCGGACGCGCAGCGTGGGGGCGCCGACCACGACGCCGAAGACGCCCGCGACGGCGGCCCCGGCGAGTGCCGCGACCGGGAAGGGGACGCTGTGCGCGAGGTTCGCCGCGGTGAACGCGCCGATGCCGAGGAAGGCCACGTAGCCGAGGTCGAGCAGCCCGGCCAGGCCGACGACGATGTTGAGCCCGATGGCGGTGGCCGCGTAGACGCCGATGGTGGAGGCCACGGTCATCCAGTAGCCGGTGCCCGCGCCGGTCACCGGCAGCAGCAGCGCGCAGGCCAGCATGACGGTGAACGCGAAGATCCGGTGCCGCTGGGTCAGGGCGGCGAGCCAGCGGAGGACACCGTACGCGGAAAGCACCGCGACCAGGGCGAACGCGAAGCCGCAGAACGCGAGGAACTCCGCGCCGCCGTACGGGTTGGTGGCCCGGCTCTGCCCGCCCGCGGTGAGGGTCTGTGACACCAGCCAGAGCAGGCCCGCGAAGGCGACCAGCAGCGCCCCCCAGGCGGGGAGGCGTCCGGGCAGGGGCAGCGACAGGGCCGGTACGGCCGGCCGCCGCCACACCAGCAGCGCCCCGCCCACCAGCGCGACCGGCCCGCCCACCGACGGCGCCCCGAGCCCGATCAGGAACGCCAGGTGGACCGCCGCGATGACGATCGCCCCGATGCCCGCGGGCCTGCGGGCCCGGCCCGCCAGACCGGCCAGGCCCAGCAGCACCAGATGCAGCCGGAAGCCCGTGACCAGGTGCGGAGCGTCGAAGAACTGCAAGGTGGCCCGGTCGGGGTAGGCCCCGCCGGGCAGTACGTGGGACGCCCACGGCAACAGCGCGGCCACCACCACCAGCGCCGCGCCCGCCCAGGTGAGCGGGTCAGGGCGAAAGTGCGCCGGGCTCGTGCGCTTTTCCTCGGAGGCGTCGACCAGGACCGTCACGCGCGCACCCTTTCCGGCCGGCCGAGGAACCCCTGCGGGCGGAACATCAGCACCAGGATGAGCAGCGCGAACACCCACACGTAGTCGTAGGCGGCGCCGCCCCAGGCGTACTGCCCGGCCAGGGACTTCACCAGGCCGATGCACAGCGCCCCCAGCATCGCCCCCCGGATGCTGCCGATGCCGCCGAGCACGGCGGCGGTGAAGGCGAAGATGCCGTTCTGGAACCCGATCGCGGTGTCGATCTGGGTGTAGTGGATGCCGTAGAGCACCGCCCCCACCCCGGCCAGCACCCCGCCGATCACGAAGGTGGCCAGCGTCACCCGGTCGGTGTCGATGCCCATCAGGCGGGCGGCGTCGGCGTCCTGGGCGGTGGCCCGCATGGCCCGGCCGAGCCGGGAACGCTCGACGTACACATGGACCGCCGTGCCCAGCAGCGGGGCGACCGTCAGGGCCAGCACCCCCGTCCACAGCACGGTCACCGGGCCGATGGCCAGGCTGCCGTCAGGGAAGGCCCTGGGGAAGGCCAGCGGCGCGGTCGCGCCCGGGTAGAACACCCGCACGACCTCCTGGAGCAGGATCGACACGCCCAGCGCGGTGATCAGCGGGGCCAGCGTGTGCGCGCCGCGCAGCGGCCGGTACGCCAGCCGTTCCATGGCCATCGCGACGGCGACCGAGACCGCCACCGCCGCCAGGAACATCACAGGCAGCGCCGCGTACCAGGGCAGGCCCTCGGGCAGCACGTACCGCGTGATGAGGTGGGCCCCGAACGCGCCCACCATGAACACCTCACCGTGCGCGAAATTGATCAACTGCACGATGCCGTAGACCATGGTGTACCCGAGTGCGATGAGTCCGATCAGCGCACCCAGCACCAGGCCGTTGAGGATCTGCTGGGCAAGGGTCGCCACAGGTCACTTCGCCTCGAACTCGCCGCTCATCATGTCCTTCCAGGCACCGGAGGTGACCTGGTAGACGGTGAACAGCTTGTTGATGCTGTCGCCGTACTGGTCGAAGCCGACCGTGCCGTTGGCGCCCTGGTCGGTCCGGTAGCCCTGGACCTCCTTGATCAGCGCGGTGCGCTGCTCCGGCGCGCCGGTCCACTCGGCGTTCGCGATCACCTTGCCGACCGAGGTGATCAGCACGTTGGCCGAGTCGTACGCGAACGCCCCGAACCCGCCGTAAGCATCGGAGAAGCCCTTCTTCTTGTACGCCTCGACGAACGCCTTACCGCTGTCCAGCTTCTCGATCGGAGCCCCGACCGACGTCGCGATGTCGCCCTCCTTGCCGCCCAGCGCGATGAACTGCGGGTCGAACAGGCCGTCGTTGCCGGAGATCGGCACGTTCAGGCCGAGGTCCTTGGCCTGCTTGCTGAGCGGCCCGGCGACGCTGTACTCCGAGCCGACGTAGATCGCCTCCGGCCTCTCGGCCTTGACCTTGGTGAGCACGCCGGCGAAGTCGCTGTCGTTCTCGTTGACCTTCTCCCTGATCACGACCTCCGCGCCGAGCCGCTTGGCCTCGGCGGTGAACTGCGTCGCCATGTTCTCGCCGACCGCCTTGCCGTCGGTGATGATCGCGAGGCGCTTCTTGCCCTCCTTCTCCACCAGGTAGCGGGCGTTGAAGGGGCCCTGGAGGTCGTCGGTGCCCACCACGCGGAAGTAGTTGTCGTACTGCCGCTTGGGCGCGGTCGCGAAGTCGGCCCCGCGGCTGAGCGCCGGGTCGGTGTTGCCGGGCGAGATCTGCACCAGCTTGGATCCGGCGATCTTCGGCTGGATCGCCCGGGCCACCCCGGAGTTGTAGGAGCCCACGATCCCCACGACGTTGGGGTCGTCGGCGAAGCGCTGCGCGGCGGCGGCGCCCTTGTCCGGGTTGGCCTCGTCGTCCTGGGCGTCCATCGTGAGCTGGTAGCCCTTGACCGCGCACTTCTGGTTGGCCTGCTCGACCGCGAGCTGCGTCGAATTGCGGATGCCCAGGCCGATCGCCGAGATCTTGCCCGACATCGGGGCGATGACCCCGATCACCAGCCTCCCCTTGCTGGTGTCACACCCCGAGCCGCCGCCCGCGGTCTCGGTCTTGTTCGCGGCGCACGCGCCGGCACCCAGTACGGTGCCGAGCGCCAGCAAGCCGGTCAGTACGGCTGTGCCCTTGGTCGTCAACGGAATCTCTCCTACCGCGAAGTGGTCGGTTCATTACAGCCAGACCGCGGCAAGCTAGGGGCGCCGACTGTCCACTTCACAGGTCAATCCCTGGCCAACATCTGACCATTCGACGAACGGCGGGTCAGGGGCGCCGAGTGGACAGTAAGTGGACGGTTTTTGGTCTCCGAAATGAGCAAAAACACCGGCTATCGTGAAATGCGGGAGGTGAGAGGCGACGTCAATCACGTATCTTCTGGTCCTGGGCCGTGCCGTACAGCTCCAGGTGCCACAGTTCGGCGCAGACGCGCTCGATGCCGGCCACCAGGTGCCTGCGGTAGGTGGTGAACGGCAGGCCGAGCCGTTCGGCGGCCACCTCCTGGGTGGGCGCGCCGTTCAGGAAGGTCGCCGACAGCGCCCGGTGAAACTTCACCGAGCGCGGGTCCTCGCCCAGCTCGTCGATCACCTGGCGGAGCAGGTCGCGCAGGGTGGTCGCGGGGTCGGCGCCGCCGCGTTCGCTGATCAGCCGGGTGCGGGTCAGCGGGGACGACGCCAGCGCGTCCAGCCGCGACATCTGGCGCAGCGCCTGCCTGATCGCCTCGGCGAACTCCGAGCGCGACAACACCTCCAGCTTCGTGGACGGGAGCTGCCCGACCGGCACCGGCACGCGGTTCAACCGCTCCAGCCACACCTGCGCGGGCACCGCCCGCCAGTCGTGGGTGAACAGCGTGAAATGGGCGCCGTCCACCACCGGCCGCTCGGTGTGCTCGTCCAGCCCGTACCTCCGCAGGCACTCCACGACGCCCTGGTTCGGGCACCGCATGGCGATGTAGGACCAGGCCATCCGCTCGGACCGCAGGCTGTGGCCGACCGCCCGCCAGGCCATCATGTCCATCGCCGGGGTCTTGCGCAGGTACTCCGGGATGCCCCAGATCCGGCCGACGGCCAGGTGCTCACCGGCCCGCAGCGGCGCGGTGGCGCGGGCGTGCGCCCACACGCTCGCCACGACCGGATCGGCCGCGATCTCCTCCTCGGCCGGCTCCGAGAGGGTCAGCCAGGCGAAGAAGGCCACCGGCTCGCCGGTCTCGATCAGCCGGTACGCCCGAAACGCCTCCGGCTGCCGCCGCGCCCAGAGAACGGCCGCCGCCGCCGATTCCTCACCATCGGTCTCCGCTGCCACCTGACAGAGCCTGTCAAGGTCTCCGGCACGCAGAACGTCCTCTTCGACCAGCGCTTCGGTGCGCGCGCTGTAGAACGTGGAGCTGGCCTCCTCGTCACGATGCAGGTAGAGCAGCGCCCCCACCGCGCCCACCAGGTCGGCGTCCGGCACGGCGTGCACCTTCTCGGCCAGGTGCGCGTGGATGCGCTCGTGCATCTCGGCGTGCCCCTGCGGGTCCCGCCAGCGGAAGTCCATCTCCAGCGCTTCCCGCACCACGGCGTGCGGGAACAGCCCGAGGCTGCTCGCCTCCACGAACGGCAGCCGCCGCAGCCACCGGAACAACGTCCCGGCCTGCTCGGGCATGAACGCGCGGAGCAGGTCCTCGGTCGTCACGTACGCGTGCGCGCAGATCTCCAGCGCCTTCTGGTGCGCCGCCGAGGGCATCTCGCCCACCATCTGGTCCAGCAGCGTGACCACGGCGTCGTGGCACATCACGCCACGTCCGTCGTGCCCGCGGTTCTTCGCCGTCGCCGAGAGCAGCAGCGCCAGCGGGTGCCCGCCCGCGAAGGCCAGTACCGGCTCGCGCAGTTCGCCGGGGACGCCGCAGGAGTCCAGCAGCGCCTGGGCCTCCTCGGTGGGCAGGTCGCGCAGCGGCAGCACCTTCAGCGCCCCGGCCCATCCGGGGTCGGCCTGCCACTGCATCTCCGGCGGTAACCGGCCCGCGATCACCACCAGCGCGCCCATCGGCACCCTGGGCAGGAACGCCTCCCGCAGCCATCCCTCCAGGCTCTGGATCTCCTCGAAGGCGTCGATCAGCAACACGGCCCGATCGTCGCGCAGCACCTCACCCGCCTCGGCCTCGAACGCCGCGACCGAGGTCGGCAGCATCCGCCCGTCCAGCCTCACCACCGGCCGCCCCACCGCCGCGGCCTCCTGGGTGAAGCGGCGCAGCAGCGCCGATTTGCCGATGCCGCCGGGACCGTGGAGGTACAGCACGCTGCACCCGTTGTCGTACAACGCCGCGTTGAAGAGCGCCAGTTCCTCCTGCCTGCCCACGAAGGACAGCTCGCGCGCGGCCTGCAACCGCCATCCCAGCAATCCGGTCTTGTAGTCGGTCGCGGGTGACATACCTGTAATCCTCCTTGAGCGCCTGCCGGGGTCGGTTCCCTGGCGAGCCCCCCATGAGCTCGTCGGTGCGACTACTGAGCGGAACCACCGTCGAGTTCCGCCGTTGCGTGACGAAACTACGAAACGATGACAGGTTGCGACGATACCCCCCACTACCGGCGGAGGGTACAGCTAGCTGTAGAACGCATAAAGCGCGAAATGTGGGTGGCCCGAATCAGCAGGCAGAATGCGGTCCAGCCAATATGCGCGACCGCCCATTTAGCGCACATTTTCCACCGGCCTGCCGCCGGGGCCGCTACTCCTGGTGCACCCGGGCCCGGGTCGGGCGGGAGCGGAACCTGCTTTCCGCCGCGACCGGCCGCCGCCCCGAGGTCTCGTCGGACTGCCCCGCGTCCACGACCGGCTCGATCAGATCCTCGATGGCGCAGTCCAGAATATCCAGGAGGGCCATCAGCACCCGCAGGTTCAGCCGCTCCGGCCGCTCGGTGACCAGCCGGTAGACCTGGCTCTGCGACAGTTGGAAGCCCCGTTCGGCGAGCAACGGGCGCAGGTCGGTGGTGGCGTACATCCCCCGGCCTGCCATGACCGCGCGCAGGTGCCAGCGATAGTCCAGCTTCGGCGTCACATCGCCCCCATCGTGCAGAGCGGCCCGGAAGCGGGCACCGCGACGGCGCTCAGCCGCCGCGAGCGGTGCCCGACCTGCTCGCGCACGAACGCCGGGTCCGTGCCGTCCTCAAGCAGGTGGGCCATGTAGGCGGTGCGCACGCAGTACAGCGTCAGCGCGCGGTCCAGGCCGAGGGCGTCCCGGTAACCGGCGAAACGGTCCTCGATCTCCCTGGTCCGCAGCCGGCCGCCGCGCTCGGTCGGCCACATGGCCGGTAGGTGGCCGCCGCGGTACCGGGGCCGGACGTTGGCCAGGTAGTCCTGGACCGCCTCCACCGCCCACGGCATCAGGCTGACGACCGTCCGCCACTGCGGGGCGTTCTTGGTCCGGCGGCCGGTGCGCGCCCGCAGTGAACCGAACCGGCCCAGCTCAGGGGTGTCCGGATGGGGCTGGAAGTCGGCGACGTCCATCGCGGACGCCTCCGAGCAGCGCAGCCCCCACGCGTAGATGACCTTGAAGACCGTGGCGTCCCGGTAGCTGGCCAGCGCCCCCTTGTGCCCCTGGCGCAGGGACTGCTCGACCTGTTCGTCCGCGTGGTCGAGGAGGAGCTGGATCTCCTTGCGGGTCATCGGGCGGCGGCCGGGGTCGCCCTGGTAGCCGACGAGGTGCGCGTCGGTGTTCCAGTCCTGGCAGACCTGCGCGGGGGCCGCGCCGAAGTGGGCCTCGCACTCCGCCACCCAGCCGTGCTGCGGGGAGGTGACGTAGTCGCAGAAGAGCCGGAGCGCGGCCTGGTAGCCGCGCACGGTCGACTGCGCCCTGCGCCGCTCGGTGGTCAGGTGCGTGATCCACCTGTCCACGTGCTCGGGCGACCACTGCCAGGGATAGGCCGCGGTGAACCGGGCGAACCGGCGCACCACCTGTTCCCGGAAGCCGATCGTCGACGTCTGGAAGAGCCCGGTGCCGCCCTGTTGCCGCGCCCACCCCTCCAGCATCGCGTCGAAGACTGCCGCTTCGATCTGATCACCCGACACGATTTCTCCATCATGGTAGGGCCGGTCAGGCACCGGCCAGTTCGCGCGCCGTGACGCTCAGCCCGAAGGCGTTGCTGGCCTTGACGAGCACCACGTCGCCCGGTTCGAGCAGTTCTTTGGCCAATTTGACCGATCCGGGGACGTCTTCGGCCAGGTGGACGGATACGCCCGCGTTCGCGAACTCCGTCTCGCCCGCCATCGCGACCGGATCCCCGGGTCCGACCGCGATGAGTACGTCGATGCCGAGGTCGGCCACCAGCCTGCCGAGCTGGACGTGCCGCTCCCGGCTGGCCTCCGGGTGCATGCCGCCCATCGCGCCGAGCACGGCGACCGTGCGGCGGGACCCGGCGAGCGCCTTCAGCGCGTGCAGCGCCGCCCGCATGGACTCCGGGCCGGCGTTGTAGGCGTCGTTGACGATGGTGACGCCGTCCGGCCGTTCGATGATCTCCAACCGGCCGCCGGAGCGTCGCTGCGCCTGGTTCAGCCCGGCGGCGATCTCCTCGATCGTCAGCCCCAGCGCGGTCGCGGCGGTGGCCGCGGCCAGCGCGTTGCTCACCTGGTGCTCGCCGATGACGTCCAGCGTGATCCGGGCCCGGCCGGTGGGGGTGACCAGCTCGAACGTGGGCCGGGCCCCCGCGCCCAGCCGTACGTCCTCGGCCCGCACCTGCGCCGTCTCCGACCTGCCGAACGTCAGGACGTGGGCCTTGGTCCGGCCGATCATCCGGGCGACGTACGGGTCGTCGATGTTGATCACCGCGTGGCCGTCCTGCGGCAGCGCCTGGACCAGCTCGCTCTTGGCCTCGGCGACGTGCTCCAGGGTGCCGCCCATGGTGGTCATGTGGAAGTTGGCGACGTTGAGCACCACGCCCACGGACGGCGGCGCGATGTTGGTCAGGTACCGCAGGTCGCCCTTCGCGCCCGCGCCCATCTCCAGCACCAGGTACCGGGTGGTGGCGTCGGCCCGCAGCACGGTGAGCGGCAGGCCCAGCTCGTTGTTGAAGGACCGGTCGGTCGCGATGGTGGGGGCGTGCCGTTCGAGTATCTGGGCCAGCAGGTCCTTGGTGGTGGTCTTGCCCATCGAACCGGTGATGCCGACCACCGTCGGCTCCATCCGCTCCAGGGTGTGCCTGGCCAGTACGCCGAGCGCCGCCTGGACGTTCCCGACCACCAGGGCGGGCACGCCGACCGGCCGGGAGGCCAGCACCGCGACGGCACCGTCCCGGATGGCGCCCGCGGCGTAGTCGTGCCCGTCCACGCGGGCGCCGACCGTGGCGGCGAACAGCCCGCCCGGCACGACCTCGCGGGAGTCCACCGTGGAGGGCGCGGTCACCATCGCCTCGGAGTCGGACACGTCGTGCAGGCCCGCGTCCAGCAGCCAGGCGATCTCGTTCAGCGGCATCGGGATCATGAACGGCTCCTCGCGAGCGCCAGGTCGACCAGCCGGTGCAGCACCTCCGGGTAGGGCACCCCGCTGGCCGCCCACAACTTGCCGTAGATCGAGCGCGGGGTGAACCCGGGCATCGTGTTGATCTCCAGCACGTTGATCCGGCCGCGGTCCTCCTCGTAGAGGAAGTCGATCCGCGACAGCCCGTAGCCGCCGACCGCGCGGAAGGCGCGCAGCGCCAGCTCGCGCACGTCCTCGGCGACCCGCTCGGGCAGATCGGCCGGGACGATCACGGGGTCGGTGGTGGCGTGGTACTTGGCCTCGTAGTCGTTCCAGCCCTCGGTGAGCGGGCGCAGCTCGCTCACCACCGACAGCTCGGCCTCGTCGTAGCCGCCGAGCACGCCGCAGTTCAGCTCGCGGGCGGCGACGCCCTGCTCCACGATGACGACCCGGTCATAGGTGAGGGCCAGTTCGACCGCCTCGGCCAGATCGCCGGGGGAGGTGACCCGGGTGATCCCGATGGAGGAGCCCATGTTGGCCGGTTTGACGAACAGCGGGTACTCAAGCGGCTTGACCAGCCCGGCCGCGTCCGTCGTGGTACGCCAGTCATGCTCGGTGAACCACACGCCGGGGGTCACCGGGATGCCCTCCGCGAAGAACGCGCGGCGCATCGCGACCTTGTCCATGGCCACGGCCGAGGCCAGCACGCCGCAGCCGACGTACGGCAGGCCCACGGTCTCCAGATGCCCCTGTACCGAGCCGTCCTCGCCATAGGGCCCGTGCAACACGGGGAAGACCACGTCCGCCATGCCGGGACGCAGCTCCACCGGCCACCGGCCCTGCCGGTCGATCACGATGGGGAAGGGGTCGTACAGCTCTCTGGGCAGGGCGTCGAGCACGGCCTGCGCCGACTGCAACGACACCTCGTGCTCGGCTGACGGCCCTCCCGCCAGCACGGCCACGCGCAGGCGTTCAGTCACGGTCGATCGACCTTCCTCGCAGGGGGACGGGGACACAGGGGACATCGGGGGACACATAGTGGACATCAGTACGCGCAACACCTGAGTGTCGAGCCTTCGGCTGATCAAATCCCAGGCCATTCACTGCCCAGTTCTTGACCGCTGTGTACGTGTCGGGGGTGCGACGGGGGGTCATGGGATCACGCCAAACGAATCCTGAACTGTCACGAAAGGACACCGTACGCACTCCGTGGCCTCGGGCGTAATCCGTGCAGTCCACGACGGAGGCCACGGACCGTGCCCGGGACCCCGGTCGCGACCTACCACTCAGCAGTCCACTTTTTATCCATTAACCGCGCGGTGCCGACGGTTCAGGCGATCCGGACTATCCGATCGAGGGGACACGGTCCCGATAGGCTCGTCCCATGACGACATCCTTCCGCCTGATCGTCACCGGGGGCGGGTCGGGCGGCCACACCTACCCGGCCCTCACCGCCGTGCGCACGCTCCGGGCCAGGCTCGCCGCGCAGAGCAGAGCGCTGGAGGTCGTGTGGATCGGCACGAGCAACGGCATCGAGTCGCGGGTCGCGCCGGCCGACAACATCCCCTACGCGACGGTCGCCACGGGCAAGATCCGCCGCTCCGCCAACGTCCTGAAGATGCTGTCCCCGGCCAACCTGCGGGACATGGCCCGAGTGCCGCTCGGGGTGGCGCAGGCCCGGCGGATCGTGGCCGGGTTCCGGCCGGACGTCGTCCTGGCCACCGGCGGCTACGTCGCCGTCCCCGCGGGCCTGGCCGCCCGCATGTGCGGCCGGCCACTGGTGCTGCACGAGCAGACCGTGCGGCTCGGGCTGGCCAACCGCAAGCTCGCCGGTTCGGCCACCCGCATCGCGGTCTCCTCCGAGTCCACGATCCCGCTGCTGCCCGAGGCCACCCGGGGCAACGCCGTCGTCACCGGCAACCCCATCCGCCCGGAGCTGCTCACCGGCATCCCCGACCGGGCGATCCACGCCCTGCGGCTGCCCGGCTTCGACCGGCGGCTGCCCACCGTCTATGTCACCGGCGGGTCACTCGGGGCCAGGCAGGTCAACCACGTGGTGCGCGACCTGCTGCCGTGGCTGCTGGTCCGGGCCAACGTGATCCACCAGTGCGGCCGGGACATGTACGACGAGCTGCGCCAGCAGATCCCGCCCATGCACCCCGAGCTGGTCGGCCGCTACCACCTGACCGGTTTCATCGGCCCGGAGCTGCCCGACGTCCTCGCCCTGGCCGATGTCGTGATCTCCCGCTCGGGGGCGGGCACGCTCGCCGAGCTGACCGCGCTCGGCAAGCCCGCCGTCTTCATCCCGCTGGCCACCTCGGCGGGCAACGAGCAGGCCCACAACGCCCGCCACCTCTACGAGGCGGGGGCCGCGATGGCCCTGCTCGGCGAGGTCAGCCCGGAGACCCTGCGCCAGGCGGTGGAGCCGCTGCTGACCGACCCGGCCCGCCGGGCCGCGGTGGCCGCCCAGGCCCGCGCGCACGGCAAGCCGGACGCCGCCGACCGCCTGGTCGATGTCATCCTGTCGGTCGCCCCGGCTCCACTGGTGCCGGGCTGACCTCACGCCGGTACCCGAGCCGTCCCCGGGTGGCGATGAGCAGGATGAGCGCGACGGTGGTGGTGGCCAGCAGCTGCACGTCCATGGAGCCCGCGTGCGAGCCGATCGTGGGGAACATCGGCTCGTAGGCCAGCGAGAAGAACGTGTTGATGCCGATGTGCAGGATGACGGCCAGCGGCAGGCTCTCGCCGGTCCGGTTGAACACCCAGGTCATCACCAGGCTGAGGGTCACGCAGGAGGCGACGAACTTCAGCACCGTCATCGGCTCCACGTCCGGCCAGCCGCCCCACTCGCTGAAGAACAGCGGCAGGTGCCAGATGCCCCACAGCGGCCCGAGGATGAGCGTGGCCCCGATCGGCCCGTACTTCGCCTGGAGGCGGGGCAGCGCGAAGTCCCGCCAGCCGGGCTCCTCGGCGACGCCGGTCGTGACGAACTGCAACAGCATCAGCGGCAGGTAGAGCACCAGCACCTGGGTGGGCGGGAACTGGATCTGCCCGTCGGTGATCGCCACGGCCGTGACGATCAGCGTTGCCGGGACCCCGAGCAGCACTCCGACGTACCAGCGCCAGCTCACCCGCCACTTCCACAGCCGCGCGGTCCAGCGGCGCACGCCGGGCCGCCCGTCCGCGATCCTGGTCACCAGGTACGCCGACACGATCGGCCCGAGGTAGGCCCCGGGGAGCATGCCGAGGAGCTGCGTGGTGCCGAGCACCGCGGGGAAGCTCCAGTCCCAGACCCCGAGTCCGGTCCCCGAGAGGATGTACGGGATCCAGGCGATCCAGCTCATCGTGTTGGCGAGTACGAAGAAGGACAGCAGCGGGCGGCGGCGGATGAAGCCCGTGAGCCCGCCGCCGGACTGCCGGTCGATGTCTGCCTGACGGTCGACGACCATCGTGGTTTTCCTCTCGGAGGCGCTTGATTCGTGCCGGTTCAGCACATCACCGGCGGCCTCCGAAGTCGCTGTCACCAGCACCCGGACCGGACCTACAGCCAGGGGTACCAGGCCACTACAGCCAGTCGTCGGGCGGGCGCGGCACCGAGGCGACCAGGGTGCGCGTGTAGGGGTGCCGGGGCCGGGCGAACACCTCCCCGACGTCGCCCTCCTCCACCACCCGGCCGTCCTTCATGACCAGCACCCGGTCGGCGATGTGGTGGACCACGCCCAGGTCGTGCGAGATGAACACCAGGGCGGTGCCGTACTCGGCCTGGATGTCGCCGAGCAGGTCGAGCACCTGGGCCTGGATGGAGACGTCCAGCGCGGAGACCGGCTCGTCGCAGACGAGCACGTCGGGGCGGGGGCCGAGGGCGCGGGCGATGGCGACCCGCTGGCGCTGCCCGCCGGACAGCTCGCGCGGGCGGCGGCGGGCCGTCTCCGGCGGCAGGCCGACGCGGGCCAGCAGGTCCAGCACCCGGGCCCGGCGCTCGGCGGCGGGCAGCCGCAGCGGCTCGGCGATCAGCCGGCCGACGTCGTGCCGGGGGTCGAAGGAGTCGAGCGGGTTCTGGGAGATGAGCTGGATCTTGGGCCGCAGCGGGCGGCGGACCCGCTCGGGCACCCGGCTCCACTGCCGCCGGTGCAGGGTGACCTCGCCCGCGTCGGGTTCGAGCAGGCCCAGCGCGAGCCGGGCCAGGGTGGTCTTGCCTGACCCGGACTCACCGACGACGCCCAGCGTCTCGCCCGCGTGCAGGGTGAAGCCGATGTCGTCCACGACCCGGCGGCGGCCGTAGGAACGGACCAGCCCGGTACCGGCCAGGACCCGCGCCTGCGGGAGCGGCGTGGCGCGCGGGCGCGGCTCGCCGGTGGTCAGCCGGGTGCCCCGGGACGCGGCGGACGGCACCGCCGCCAGCAGCGCCCTGGTGTACTCGTGCGCGGGCGCGGTCAGCACCTGCGCGGCCGGTCCCTCCTCCACGAACCGGCCCTCCCGCATGACCAGGATGCGGTCCGCGATCGAGGCGACGACCGCCAGGTCATGGCTGACCAGCAGCAGCGCCGTGCCTTCGGCCTTGCGCGCGGCCAGCAGCGCGAGGATCTGGGCCTGCACGGTGACGTCGAGCGCGGTGGTGGGCTCGTCGGCGATGATCAGCGCGGGGTCGGCGGCGATGGCGGAGGCGATCAGCGCCCGCTGCCGCAGCCCGCCGGACAGCTCGTGGGGGCGCTGTTTCGCGCGCAGCGCCGGTTCGGGCACGCCCACCGCCTCCAGGAGCTCCAGCACCCGGGCCGCGCGCCGGTCGCGCGGCACGACGTCGTGCACGGCCAGTACCTCGCCGATCTCGGCCCCCACGGTACGCAGCGGGTCGAGCGACACCAGCGCGTCCTGGAGGACCAGCCCGGCGAACCCGCCGCGCAGCCGCCGCCACTGCGCCGGGCCGAAGCCGAGCGCGTCCCGCCCGTTGACCTGGAACTCCTTCGCGCGCACGACCGAACCCGGCCCGGTCAGCCCGAGCAGCGTGCGCGCGGTGACGCTCTTGCCCGACCCGGACTCCCCCACGATCGCCACGCACTCCCCCGGGGCCACCGACAGCGACACCCCGCGCACGACCTCCTCGCCATCCTCGCCGCCGAAGCCCACCCGCAGGTCCGTGACGGCCAGCAGGGTGGCCGTGGACTCCGCGGGCTTCGCCGCCGCGTACGTGGTCATGGCGTCCTCCCCTCGAAGCGACGTTGCAGCCGCCGCCCGACGACGGTCAGGCAGACGACGGTCAGCGTGATCGCCACCCCCGGGAACAGCGCCTCCCACCAGGCCACCCGCAGGTAGTTGCGGGCCTCGGCGAGCATCGCGCCCCACTCGGCGGCGGGCGGCTGCGGCCCCATGCCGAGGAAGCTGAGCCCGGATCCGGCGATCACCGCCTGGCCCAGGCCGATGGTGGCCAGCACCGGGATCGGCCCGAGGACGTTGGGCAGTACGTGCCGGGCGGTGATCGCCCAGCGCGAGCGGCCGAAGGTGAGCGCCTGCTCGACGTACCCGGCCCGGCGTACGACGAAGGTCTGCGCGCGGATCACCCGGGCGTAGTTGGGGAGCTGCGCGGCGGCGATGGCGAAGATGACGTTGCCGGTGCCGGGGCCGGTGATCGCCACGATGAGCAGCGCGAGCAGGAGTTCCGGCAGGGTGGACAGCACGTCGAAGGCGCGGGCCAGGGCCTCGTCCAGCCACTTCGGCGACAGCCCGGCGGCCAGGCCGAGCAGCACGCCGCAGGAGACCGCGAGGACGGTGACGGCGACGCCGATGCTGACCGAGTGCCGGGCCCCGTGGATCACCCGCGCCAGCACGTCCCGGCCCAGGTGGTCGGTGCCGAGCAGGCCGCCGCCGCCCGGCGGGGCCAGCGCGCCCGCGGGGTCGGCGGCCAGCGGGTCGGCCACGGCCACCAGTCCGGGCGCGGCCACCGCCACGGCGAGCAGCACCAGAAAGGCGACAGGAACGTACCTCATGCGCGGATCCGGGGGTCGATGAGCCGGTAGGCCACGTCCAGCAGGGTGCTGATGGTCACGTACACCACGGCCGACAGCAGCACGACGGCCATCACGACCGGCATGTCCTGGCCGGTCACCGCCTGCATGGCGACCTGGCCGAGCCCCGGGCGGCCGAACAGCACCTCGGTGATCACCGCGCCGCCGAGCAGCGTCCCGGTGAACCAGCCCGCCAGCGTCACGGCGGGGATCAGCGCGTGCCGCAGCGCGTGCCGGGCGATCAGCGCCCGCTCGGTGAGCCCGCGGGCCCTGGCGGTGACCGCGAACGGCTGTTCCAGCGCGTGTTCCAGCCCGCCCCGCAGCACCTGGCCGAGCACGCCCGCGATCGGCAGGCCGAGCGCGAGCGCGGGCAGCACCAGCGCGGCCGGTCCCTGCGCGCC
Organism: Spongiactinospora rosea; assembly: GCF_003315795.1. Lineage (GTDB taxonomy): Bacteria > Actinomycetota > Actinomycetes > Streptosporangiales > Streptosporangiaceae > Spongiactinospora > Spongiactinospora rosea. The sequence continues at coordinate 48,900 of NZ_QMEY01000010.1, read as the reverse complement.
GGAGACCGGGAACCAGCCGAGGGTGAAGGAGAACACCGACAGCAGCACCAGCCCGATCAGGAACGGCGGCACCGAGACCGACACCAGTTCGGCGGCGGAGGCGGCCCCGCGCAGCCACCGGCCGCGCCCGGCGGTGCCGACCGCGATGACGGCGGCCAGCACCACCCCGGTGGCCGCCGCCGCCAGCGTGAGCTGCGCGGTCGGCCCGAGCTGGGTGGCCAGGACCTCGCCCACCCCGCGCTGCAACCGGTAGGAGCGGCCGAGGTCGCCGTGCAGCAGCCGCCACAGGTACGCGAGGTACTGGACGATCTCCGGCCGGTCCAGCCCCCACTCGGCGATGATCCCCGCCCGGATCTCCGGGGTGTCCGCGCCGTCGCCGATCAGGATGTCCACCGTGTCGCCGGGCGCGAACAGCAGCGCCAGGTAGGACGCGGTGGCGGCGGCCCAGAGCACGACCAGGCCGGTGCCGAGACGCTTGATCACGTGCCGATCCGGACGTCGTAGGCGCTCGCGGGCGTGCCGGAGGCCGGGTCGAAGCCGAGCCCCTGCACGCTGCGCTGCGCCGCGACCTGGTCGGCGGGCACGTACAGCGGGAACAGGATCGCTTTGTCCAGCACGACCTTGCGCTGCACCTTGGTGTACAGCGCCTTGCGCTCGGCGGCGTCGGACGTGGCCGACGCGGCGCGCAGCCACTTGTCCACCTGCGGGTCGGCGTACCCGCTCCGGTTGATCGCGCCGTCGCTCGGCAGGATCAGGTTGAGCGCCGCGCCCACGTCGGAGTCGCCGCGGGAGTTGCCGAACAGCTCGTACTCGCCCTCGTCGAGGGCCTTCTGGGCCGAGCCCTGGTCCACGGTCCTGATCTGGAAGTCGATCCCGGCGTTCTGCTTGACCTGGGCCTGCACGGCCTGGGCGAGGACGTCCCTGCGGTCGCGGACGTACGGGGCGGAGGCCACCTCGCGCACGGTCAGCCGCTTGCCGTCCTTGACCCGGAAGCCCTCGGAGTCGCGGGCCTTCCAGCCGGCCGCGTCGAGCAGCGCGTTGGCCTTGGCCACGTCGCCGCCGTAGGCGCCCTTCAGGGTCTCGTCGTAGAACGGGCTCTTGTCGCCGACGACGCTCCACGCCCGGGTGGCGGTGCCCTGGTAGACCGACTTCAGCACCGAGTCCACGTCCACGGCCGCGCGGAACGCCTCGCGCACCCGCTGGTCATCGAACGGCGGGCGGGTGGTGTTGAAGTAGTAGGAGTAGGCGGTGCCCGCGTTCAGGCTGGTCAGCAGGGCCAGACCGGGATTCTCCTTGATCAGGGCGGTCTCGGTGGCCGGTACGCCCTCGATGACCTGCACCTGGCCGGAGGTGAGCGCGCCGACCCTGACCGCGGCCTCGGGCAGGAAGCGGTAGGTGATCTCCGCCAGGTGCGCCGGGCCCTGGTGCGCCGCGCCCGCGGGGGGCCAGGCGTAGCCGGGGTTGCGGCGGTAGTGGATCTCCTGGCCCTGGACGTACCGGTCCAGGATGAACGGCCCGGTGCCCACCAGGTCAGGCCCGCCGAACTTCACGTCCTTGGCGCCCTTCAGCGACTTCGGCGACACCTGCCCGGCGTACGGGGAGGCGAGGAAGTCCAGGAACAGCGCGTCCGGCTTCTTCAGCGTGATCTTGACGGTGGCCGGCGCGACGACCTCCGCCCGGTCGAACGCCTTGAGCTGGATCGCGACCACCTGCGGGTTGTAGCCCGGCACCCGGAACTGGTCGAGGTTGGCCTTGACCGCCGCGGCGTCGAACTTCGTGCCGTCGTGGAAGGTGACGTCGTCGCGGAGGTGCAGGGTGTAGGTCAGCCCGTCGCCGGAGACCTTCCAGGACTTGGCCAGCCACGGCTTGAAGGAGCCGTCCTCGGCGCGCGAGACCAGCGCGTCGAACTGGTTGAACACCAGCAGCCTGGCCTTGTTCTGGGACCACTGCTGCGGGTTGAGCGTGACCGGCTGCGTCTCGATCGCCCAGGTCAGCGAGCTGCCCTGGGTGCTTTGACCGGCCGTTTGGGGCTGCCCGCCGCACGCGGCCAGGGCGAACACGAGCAGCAGAGGGGTCAGGCGTCTCACGGGCGGTTCCATGCCTCGGCGAGCAGCTCGTAGGAGCGCACCCGGTCCTGGTGGTCGTGGGTGATGGTGGTGACGAGCAGTTCGTCGGCCCCGGTCACCCGGCGTAGCACCCGTAGCCGCCCGGCGACCTGCTCGGGGGTGCCGACGAAGCGGGTGTCCACGCGGTCCTTGACGAGTTCGAGGTCTTCGGCGGTCCAGACGTGCGCGTCGGCCTCGGCCGGGGTCGGGTACGGCATCGCGCCCGCGCCCGTGCGGATGCTGCGCACCCACAGGTCGTAGCCCTTGGCCAGTTCGCGGGCGCGGTCCTCGTCGTCGGCCACCACGACGTCGGCCGACACGATCACGTACGGCTCGGCCAGGGCCTCCGACGGCTTGAACGCCGCCCGGTAGGCCGCCACCGCCTCCAGCACGTTAGACGGGCTGACGTGGTAGTTGGCCGCGAACGGCAGGCCGCGCTCCCCCGCGACCTGCGCGCTCTGGCCACCGCTGCTGCCCAGGATCCACACCCGCAGCCGGGCCCCCTCGCCGGGCACGGCGGGCACCTCGTGCGTGCCCGCGAGCAGCGCGAGCACGTCGTCGATCTGGCCCGCGAAGTCGGGGGTCTGCGCGCCCGGCTGCTGGAGGAACGACGCCTGGTGCGCGAAGTGCGGATGCTTGACGAGCTTGGCGAAGTCGAACGGCGGCGGGATCAGCAGGCCGTCCACGACCTGGGCGGACCGCTTCTCGGCGAGCTCCGCGGGCTCGGCGGGCTCGGCGGATTTGGCGGCCGCCGCGGCTATCTCGCCGCGGCGCTGCCCTGAGCGGCCGATGCCGAGGTCGATCCGGTCCGGATACAGCGCGTCGACCACGCCGAACGACTCGACCACCGACAGCGGCGTCTGATGCCCTAATTGGACGGCCCCGGACCCGACCCTGATCGTGGCGGTGGCCGCCGCGACCAGGCCGATCAGCACGGCCGGGGCCGAACTCGCCACGCCCCGGGCGAAGTGGTGCTCGGCCAGCCAGTAGCGGCGGTAGCCGAACCGCTCGGCCTGCCGGGCGAGGTCGATCGTCTCGTGCAGCGCTTCGGCCGCCGTGTGCCCCGACTTGATCGGGGCCAGATCCAGGATGGACAGCGTCATGAGGCTCCTCCGAGCGGACGGCTGGGGATCTCCGCCCGCAGGACGGGGGCGATCTCGGACTGGAACAGTTCCAGGGACTCGCGGTGCTTGGCGGGGGCGAGTCCGTCGGCGTCGGCGTGCAGGTGCATGACCTCGTGGCCGAACCGCTTGTGGTAGCGCAGGACCTTGTCGATGACCTGCTGCGGGCTGCCGACCAGGATCGAGCTGCGCTCGATGGCGTCCTCCAGCGTGGGGAAGACCACCGGCACGTCGAACTTCCGCAGGAACGCCGTGCGGGCGTCGAAGATCGGCCGGTAGGTCTCGATGGCCTGCTGGGAGGTCTTGGCCGCGTAGTAACCGGCGGTACCGGCTCCGACCAGCGCGTCGCGCGGGTCGTGGCCGTAGTGCGCCCAGCGTTCGCGGTAGTGGTCGACCAGCTCGGCGTACGGCTCGATGGGGTTGGTGACGTTGGCGGAGAACAGCGGGTCGCCGTAGCGGGCCGCGAGGTCCACCGACTCCTTGCTGGTGGCGCTGCCGTGCCAGACCCGGATCGGGCGTTGCAGCGGGCGCGGCCAGGTCTCGGCGTCGGTGAGCGAGGGCCGGAACCGGCCCTCCCAGGTGACCTTGTCCTCCCGCCACAGGCGGCGGAACAGCTCGTAGGACTCGCGGTTGCGGTCCCACTGGTCGTCGGCGGTGACGTGGAACAGCTTGGCCTGCGCGGCCCCGTTGCCCTTGCCGATGATCAGCTCCAGCCGGCCCTCGGACAGGTGGTCCAGGGTGGCGTAGTCCTCGTAGGCGCGTACCGGGTCCAGCAGGCTCAGCGTGGTGACCGCGGTGAACAGCCGGATCCTGGTGGTCTTGGCGGCGATGTGGCTGAGCACGACCGGGGGCGAGGAGGAGATGAACGGCCGCTCGTGGCGCTCGCCCACGCCGAACCCGTCGAAGCCGAGCTCTTCGGCGAGCACCGCGTTGGCGACGACCTCGCGGAAGCGTTCGGTGGGTGACCGGTCGTCACTGTGCGCGATCAGGGTGATGGCCAGAAATCTCATCGAACCTCCGCGTATCGGCTGACCGGCCGCGGGAGGCCGAGCAGCCCGCGAAGGGTGTCGGACTCATACTCGCAGCGAAACGCCCCGCGGTCGCGCAGTTCGGCGGTGAGTCCCCGGGTGATCTCCCGCAGGTCGTACGGCAGGGCCCCCGGCCGCAGCCGGAAGCCCTGGACGCCCGCCCGCCGCCACTCCAGCAGCAGATCGGCCAGCTCGGTGACGGTGCCGGTGACCACGGCGGCGTCAAAGGCCGGTTCGGCCCCGGCCAGTTCGTCGAGCCGGGCCTTGCGCCGGTACGCGTCCTCGCCCGCGAAGACCAGCAGGTCGGCGAAGATCTTCAGGTCCGGGGACAGCTCCCTGATCTCCGTCACGACGGCCCTGGCCTCCTCGGCGGAGCGCGGCGTGACGAAAACGACGTCGGCCCCGGCCGCGGCGAACTCGTACGACACCCGGGAGTCGGCCAGGGTGGTCACCACCGGCTGCCCCTGCGGCGAGCGCGGCGTGATCGACGGGCCCTTGACCGAGAAGAACCGCCCGGCGAAGTCGATGTAGTGGAGCTTGCCGCGGTCGATGAACCGGCCGGTGGCCGTGTCGCGGATCTCGGCGTCGTCCTCCCAGCTGTCCCAGAGCCGCCTGGCCACCTCCACGGCGTCGGTCGCCTCGGCGTACAGGTCCCGGTAGCCGGGCAGCGGCCTGCGGCCGAGGTGCCCGGCCTCGAAGGAACGCGGCGAGACCTTCACCTGCCACCCGGCCCGGCCGCCGCTGACGTGGTCGAGGGTGGCGATGCCGAGGGCGACGTGGAACGGTTCGGTGTGGGTGGTGGTGGCGGTGGGCACCAGCCCGATCCGGCCGGCCGGCGGGGCCAGCCGGGCGGCCAGCAGTACCGCGTCGAACCGGCCGCGCACCTGGTCGATGCGATCGTCGGGGGCGTCGGGCAGGGTGGACTGCAACCCTAGATCGTCCTCGATGGTGACGAAGTCGAGCAGTCCGCGTTCGGCCTCGGCGACCAGTCCGGCCCAGTAGCGCGGCGAGAAGATCGCCTCCGGCGCGGCGGGCGGCTCGCGCCACGCGGCCGGATGCCAGCCCGCGCCATCGAGGGCCACCGCGAGGTGCAACGTCATGCCGGCTCCAGGTGTTCGCGAAGGGTGGTGCCGGTGTAGTCGGCGCGGAAGGCGCCGCGCTCCTGGAGCAGCGGCACGACCCGGTCCACGAACTCGTCCAGGCCGCCGGGCGTCAGGTGCGGCACCAGGATGAACCCGTCGGCGGCCTCGGCCTGCACGTACTCGTCGATCTTCTGGGCCACGGCCTGCGGGGTGCCGACGAAGTTCTGGCGTCCGGTCACCTCGATGACCAGTTCGCGGATCGTCAGCCGCTTCTCGTCGGCCAGCGCCCGCCACTTGGCGGCCACCGCGGCGCGGTCCCCGAGCTGGGTGCGGCCCTGGCTGACGCCCCCCGACAGGTCCGGCTCGACGTCCGGCAGCGGGCCGTCCGGGTCATAGGCCGACATGTCCCGGCCCCAGACCTGCTCAAGGAACGCGATGGCGGTCTGCGGCCCGACCTGTTTCCGGCGGATCTCGGCGGCGTTCTCGGCGGCCTCCTCCTCGGTGTCGCCGAGCGCGAAGGTCACGCCTGGCATGATCTTCAGCTGGTGCGGCTTCCTGCCGTACTTCGCCAGGCGGCGCTTGACGTCGGCGTAGAAGCGCCGGCCGTCCTCCAGCGTGCCATGCGGGGTGAAGATCACGTCAGCGGACGAGGCGGCGAACTCGCGGCCCTCGTCGGAGTCGCCCGCCTGGATGATCACCGGGTGGCCCTGCGGCGGGCGCGGCACGGTGGCCCGGCCCTCGATCGTGAACTGCGCGCCCTCGTGCCGGACCGTGCCGATCGCGCCCTCCCGGACGAACCGCCCGGCCGCCCGGTCGGCGACGATCGCGTCCGGGTGCCAGGAGTCCCACAGCTCGCGCGACAGCCGGACGAACTCGGCGGCCCGCTCGTAGCGGTCGGCGCGGTCCAGGTAGCCGCCGCGCCGGAAGTTCTCGCCGGTGAAGGCGTCGGAGGTGGTCACCACGTTCCACCCGGCGCGGCCCTCGCTGAGGTGGTCCAGGGTGGCCACCCGGCGGGCCAGCTCGTAGGGCTCGTTGAAGGTGGCGTTGACCGTGCCGGCCAGGCCGAGCCGGCCGGTCACCGCGGCCAGCGCGCTGAGCACGGTGAGCGATTCGGGGCGGCCGACCACGTCCAGATCGTGGATGCGGCCCTTCAGCTCGCGCAGCCGCAGCCCCTCGGCCAGGAAGAAGAAGTCGAACTTGCCGCGCTCGGCGGTCTGTGCCAGATGGACGAACGAGGCGAAGTCGATCTGACTGCCCGAGCGTGGGTCGTTCCAGACGGTGGTGTTGTTCACGCCGGGGAAGTGGGCCGCCAGGTGGACCCGCCTGCGGCTCATCGGCCCCGTCCGTGCGCGGCTTCCCAGGTGGCGGGCAGCCCTTCGATCGTCTCCCGGAACGCCGGGCGCTGGTACAGGTCGCGGGCGTACGGCCACAGGTACTCGAAGTCGGTCAGCTCCCGCTCGCTCACCAGGTGGTCGCGGTTGTACTCGGAGTCGAACCTGGCCAGCGTCACCCACAGCCGTACGTCGGCCTCGGTGACCGTGTCCCCGGTCAGGAACCGCTGCTCGGACAGTTGCTCGTCCAGCCGTTCCAGGGCGGCGACCACCCGGTGCCGCTCGCGTTCCCGCTCGACCTCCACGGTGGCCCTGGCCACGCGGGTGACGCCGGTGTTGACGTCGTCGTAGATCCAGCGGTTCAGCTCGTCGATCCGGGTGCGCAGCGGCACGGGGTAGAGGTCGGCGTCGGTACCGGCCCACCGCTCGAACTTGGTCGCCAGGTCGATGGTGATGTCCGGGAAGTCGTTGCTGACGATGAGGCCGGTCTGCCGGTCCCACAGCACCGGCACCGAGATGTGCCCGCCGTACCCCTTCTCGGTGGCCTCGTACGCCTGCTCAAGCAGGGTGAAGCCGTTGACCGGGTCGGCGCCGCGGCGCTCCCGGAAGGCCCAGCCCCGGCCGTCGCGCTCGTCGTCCACGTAGGAGAGGGAGACGACGTGCTCCAGGCCCTTCAGCTTGCGGACGATCGCGGCGCGCTGGGCGTAGGGGCAGACCCAGGCGGCGTAGATGTGGTAGCGGCCGGGCTCGGCCGGGAAGGGACCACCGGCGCCCTCGGCGGAGATCCGGCCCTGGAAGGGGTAGAGGGGGCGGTTCCAGCCGGGGGACTGGAACAGGCGGCCCTCGCCGTAGTGGCCGTAGGCGGTGTGATCGATGGGGGTGGCGTAGAGCGATGGCTTGGTGGCCGTACGTGCATATGTGGACACAAGTCCTCCCAGGGTGACGAGTCGAAAGGGGCCTCACGGGAGAAGCACGCTCACCCGGCGACCGGGGCGGGCGCCCGGATGGTGCGGGGAGAGCCGGAGGTCGGCGGGGGCACCGGCCACGCCGCGAGCGCGAAAGGGGCGGGAGGCCCGCGGCTACGGGTCCCCGATCAAGGACAGAGAGCGGCGGCGACGTGCCCGAAGTCCACGTGGCGGCACCTGATCAAGGAAAGGCCCTGGCTCATGCTTCGACGCTAAGCCGCGATCTCCAATAAGTCAATATTACCTACTTGATATATCGGAAATAGGTACGCGACCGTGCGGGCCTGTGGTGGAGGGCTCGGGTCAGGTCGCCGCTCGCTCGGCGGCGCTGCGCAGTACGCAGAACTCGTTGCCCTCGGGGTCGGCGAGCACGGCCCAGCCCGTGCCGTCGGGCTTGCGGTGGTCGGCCACGAAGGTCGCGCCGAGGGCCAGCAGGCGATCGACCTCCGCCTCGCGGGTGCTGTCGGGACGCAGGCACAGGTGGATCCGGTTCTTCACCGTCTTGCCCTCGGGCACCTGGTTGAAGTGCAGCACCGGCCCCTCCGGGAGCATGACCAAGGTCTCGTCGTCGCCCGGCCGGTCATCGGGGTGGAGGGGGTGGCCGGTCACCTCGCTCCAGAAGCGGGCGAGTTCGTAGGCGTTCGTGCAGTCGATCGCGACGTTCTGTACTACAGAGACCATGTCTCGATCTTGCCCGACCGTCCCTGCTCCCGGCCACCCGCAACTATCGTCGGCATCGCACGCCCCCCGTCACCGCGAACAGGAGCCTGATGAGCACGCGCCAGCCCACCGGATGGATGAAGAACGTCGCCATCGCGCTGTTCGCGGCCGTCGCCGCGATGCTCATCGCGTGGATCTGGCTGGGCGAATGGCGCTGGGGCGCCACGGCGGGCGTCGTGTTCGTCGTCGCCTTCGTGTTCCTCAGCCTGTCGATCCAGGACCGGGCCCCGGGCGACCAGCGAAAGGACTGAGATCAACGATGACGATCACCAACGAGAAGGTGACCGGGCGCACGTTCCTGCGCGGACTGTACGCGGACCCATACTTCCCCGATCACGTCCTCGACAAGGGCAGTGCGATCCTGGTCGCGCTGTGCGAGCGGATCGAGGCGGAGCGGCCGTCGGACCTGGCGTCCCTGTACGCGCTGACCCAGGCCGCGACGGAGGAGTTCAACCGGCTGGAGGCGGAGTTCGAGGCGGCGGGGAGCGAGATCGAGACCATCGCGCGAGAGGTGATCGCCGAGGACTTCTGGTTCATCGCCACGGCGTACGGATTCACGGATTTCGATGTGGAGGAACTGATCGCCACCCGGGAGTGGTGAGCCGGGAGGGCATGACGCGGGGGTTCAGTCGCCCGGTGTACAGGCCGGGCACGGGAGCGTGGCCAGGACGCCGCCCCGCACGTTGGCGACGTACCTCTGATCGAGGCAGATCCGGCAGGAGATCCCGGCCAGCCGGGGGTCGGACCAGCATCGGTCCTCCCAGACCGGCGGGGGCTCGGCAGGCGCGGCGGGGGCGTTGCCCAGCAAATGGTCGACTCCCCGGCCGGAGCACCGCCCGCAGCGCAGGACGTAGCCGGGCAGGGTGCGGTCCTCGCCGCTCCCGCCGCAGTCGGGGCAACTGCCGCCGCTCATCGGCCGTTCGTCCCTGCACAGGCCAGGGGGCCGCCTCCATGCTCCACGCGCTCACCGTACGCGTGCCCCGCCTCCCGTGTCACCCCCGCTGCGCGCCCGACGGCCGGCGGCCATCGGGCATCGATCGGAAATTCACCACCCGGGCGACCGTCACCCGATGACGAAATGCGGCCCCCGGCGGATGCTGAATGGGGCGCGCGGCCGATGCTCCCCCGATTTCCTCCGGCCACGCGCCCGGATTCCGCCGGAGAACACGTTCCGGGCCGTCGAAGGAAAAGAAAGGGCCGCGAATGACCATCGCTCCGACTCCGGGCCGAACCTGGCCGCGCGCTCTGGCGAGCGCGTTCGGCGCTCTCCTGCTCCTGCTGAGCGTGTCGTCTCCCGCCCGGGCCGACGTCATCCCGAAAATGCCGCAGAACGCGGACGGCCTGGAGCAGACGTTCTCCCCCGCGTACGACTACGACAGGGACGGCTGCTACGCGACGGCGGCCATCACCTCCGGCCGTTACGTCAACCCCGGGCTGCGCCTCGGCGGCGCGGTGAACGGCCACTGCCGCGACCTCGCGCAATTACAGGAATCCAACACCTACGCGCGGGCGAAGTGCAACAACGGCTGGTGCGCGATCATGTACGCCAGCTATTTCGAGAAGGACCAGACGGTGGACGGCTGTAGCACCGAGCCGGGCTGCGGCCACCGGCACGACTTCGAGCACGTCGTGGTGTGGGTGCAGAACAACCAGGTGCAGTACGTCTCCCACTCCGAGCACGACTACTGGGAGACCTACCACCGTTCGAGCGTGCGCTTCGACGCGAGCGGCACGCACCCGAAGGTCGTTTATCACAAGGACGCCCGCAAGACGCACTGCTTCCGCCTGGCCAACGCCAGCGACGAGGCGATCGAGAACCACACCGGCGGGTGGTTCTATCCGCGCCTGGTCGGCTGGAACGGCTATCCCAGTGTGGACTTCCGCAACCAGTTCATCTATCACACCGGCTATGGCCGGGCCACCATCAAGCTCGGCACCGACACCATGAAGAGCCACCTGGCGGCCGCCAAGCCGGGCGGCATCCCCTTCGACCCCTGGGCCTGACCCCATCACCGCCCCGGCCCACACCAGGGCCGGGGTTTCATACGCACCACAATTGGATTAATTGGACAATTCCCAGGCCCGCCGAACATAGAGTCCGCCGAAAACCTGTCCGCCGCGGCCTCGCAGGTATATAGCTAGGCGATAAGGGGTGCCGGCTTCGCGCATTGTTCCTGGGAGGAAGCCTCATGGTCAAAGCGCGCCAAAAACGGCGGACCACATCTAATCGGGCGAATGTGGCGGCCCGCACTCCGGCAGAGGAAACCACACCCATGGCGGGCCGATGGAAGGCCATGCGGGCCTGGCTCGCCGGGCTACTCGGCGCTGTGCTCGTCGCGGCGATCGGCACCGCGTTCACCGTCTGGTTCGAGGCACGCGGCCCCGACGCGGTCGACCGGATCAGCGGACAGCGACCGCTCACGGTCGCCCACGTGGCCGTGGACTACGCCACGCAGCACACCACCCTGCGCAGGCCGGTGACCGATCCCGGAGAACGGGCGGTCCTGCTGGGCGCCGGGTCCGGCTCCAGCCGGGAGGCGATCATGCGGAGCCACGACTGGGCCCCGCTCGGAACGGCGGACGTCACCGTGGTCCTGGCCGGCAACCGCAGCAGCCTGCGCATCATCGACATCACGCCGCGCGTGCTCACCCGCAAGCCGGTCTCGGACGGCGCGCTGTTCGTCTACTCCTCCGAGGGTGTGGCCCAGACCATCGAACTGTCCGCCGACCTGGACGAGCAGGCCCCCCGCTTCACCAACGCCAAGAACCCGGACACCTCCTACTTCAGAAAACAACAGATAGACCTGAAACGGGACGATCCGGTCACGCTGGCCATGTCCATCACGGGATCGGCGGCGTACTACGAGTTCGATCTCCAGGTCACCCTGCTCGCGGACGGCCGGACCGAGAAGATGACGATCGGGGGGCCCGACGGCCGGCCGTTCCGGGTGAGCGGCATCGCCGACCGCTATCGCGCCTACTACGGGATCTCCGCACTGGGCGGATGGCAGCCGCTCTCCCGTACGGCGGCGTGCGCGGAGGTCAAGAAGGCCATGGGGTGCTGACCGTGCTCAGGCCCCGTTCGGTGGCGGTCCTGGCCGCGGTGGTCGTGGCAGCCTCGCCTGCCGTGGCCGGCGATGCTCCGCGGTTCCGGCCGGTGCCCGCCGAGTGGCGGGAGGCGTGGTCGGTACCCGCGGACTTCGACACCGGCACGTCGTTCTCCGACACTCCGCGACACGCCGTGTCCGGCGACGCGTTCGCCGCGGTGACGCGCGAGGGCGGCGTGCGGGTCCATGATCCGCGTACCGGTGAACTGAGGCGCACCGTCCCCGCCGCCCCGGCCCCCATCGAGCCCATCACGGGGGTGTGGATCGCGGCGGACGTCCTGGTCGTGTCGAGAGGGGCACGGGACCGGGCCGACAAGACCGTGGAGGGCCATGACCTGGCCACGGGCGCCGTGCTGTGGCGGCGCGCGATCACCGTGCGCGAGGTGGCGCCGAATGAGGACTACGCGTACCTGGGCTCACCGATCATGGTGACCGAGCGGGGCATCGTGGTGTTCGAGCGGACGGCCGACCCCGCCGCCGCGTACGGCCTCGATCTGCGGACCGGCGCGCCCACCGCACGGACGACGTACGCGCGGGGGTGCGAGATGCGCAGCGCCGCGACCTCGCGATCGGTGCTCCTGCTCAGCCACTGCGCGGGCGGCAGGCTACAGCTCGCCGCACTGGACCCGCGCACCCTGCGCCCCGCCTGGACACGTCCGCTGACCTCGCCCTTCGCGGCGATGGAGGACGCCTATCTCTCCGTCACGACCAACGCGGAGGGGCACATCCGGGTCTGGATCGGGACGAACGACTCCTTCTACGCGGGGGACGGCCACCCGCTGCCCGACGCCAGGGCGGCCACCGGCATGACGGACCCGGACGGCTGGAGCCCACCCCTGTTCACCGGCTCCTACTCCGAGGCGATCCACCGGCGCGAGGACACCCCCCGGAACAGGTGGCCGTTGCCCGCCTATCTGATGTCGCTGGACCCCGGCTCCGGGCGGCTCGGCGGACTGCCCCTGGACGTACCGCACGAGCACGCCATCCTGCTCGGCGCGATCCGGGACATGGCCTTCGTGCACAGCACCGTCCCCGGTGACAGCCGGGTCATCGCCTACAGGCTGGGCTACGGGCCTGCCCGCGGGCCCGCCCGGTTCGGTGGCGTCCCGGCGAGCGCCTGGCCCGCCGCCTGCTCCCTGCTGACCGAACGCGACCTGTCGGTCTTCGCCGAGGGCTACCGCGTGCTGCCCGGCACGGACGATCTCGCCGGTACGACGCCCGCGAAGTGCGACTGGATTCCGCTCACCGACGACGGCGCCGTCATCTCGGTCTCCGTGGAGGCGGTGTCGCCGTCGAGCGCGGGCGCCCGCAAGCTGTTCACCGCCCAGGCCGCGGAGGTCAAGTCGGTGGACGCCTACGATCCCACCACGGAAGGCCCGGGTTTCCTGTCCTACACGGCGGCCCACCCGACCGGGTACTTCGGTGCGACGATCATCAACGTGGGCCCCGTCATCGTCCGGCTCAGCTCCCCGTCACGCTCGGCGGTACGGCTCATCTCGCCGTTGCTACGCGACAATCTGCTCGCACGCTACCGGCCCGGCGTCCGCGCCCCCTCCACCCCGCACCCACGCGGCTGGAACCACCCGGCCGACGCGGTCTTCTATTCCGATCCGGTGGTGGCCCGTGGCGTCGTCCACGCCGCGAGCGACGACGGCACGGTGCACGCGCTGGACGCCGCCACCGGCGCGCCGCGGTGGCGCTTCCGGATCGGCGGCATGAACGCCCGCCACCTGGTGGTGGCCGGGGACACCGTGTTCGCGGCGAACGGTGAGCGGCTGGTCGCGCTGGACGTGGCCACCGGCCGGCTGAAGTGGGGCCGCACCATGGAGGCCGGCACGATCCCGGTGGTCTCGGGTGGCCGCCTCTACCTCTGGGTCAGGTTCACCGAACTGCCGGACGCCGAGCTGGTCGCCCTGGATCGCGCCACCGGCCGGAAGCTGTGGACCTTCCGCCCGCCGGGCGACTTCGCCGCCCCCACGCCGCTGATCGCCGGAACGCTCGTCCATGTCGGCGACCCCGAGGGCACGCTGTACGCGCTGGACCCCCGCACCGGAGCCCGCAGGTGGCGATCGCGGGTCGGCGGACGGCACGACACCATCCATCTGGCACGGACCGGCGACGTGATCTATGCGGCGAGCGAGACCGGCGAGGTGCGCGCGCTGGACGCCGCCACCGGGAAGGTCCGCTGGAGTTCGCGGGTCTTCGGCCCTGTCAATTTCCGTCCCGTGGTGTCCGGCGGAATCGTGTACCTCGCCGACGAGGACGGCACGACGTACGCGCTGGACACCCGCACCGGCAGGCGCCTGTGGAGCTTCCCCGCCATGAGCGGCGAGGACGGAGAAGGGTGGGAGCCCGTGGTGGCCAGGGGCGTCGTGTACGCGGGCGGCGCCGGCGGCCGGCTGCACGCGCTCGACGCGACGACCGGCGCGGAACGCTGGAGCGCCGCCCCGGGCACCGGCTACTCCTCCCACCCCACGGTGGCGGGCGGAACCGTGTACCTGACGGACGCCCAGCGCGTGCTGCACGCCCTGGACACCGCCACCGGTGAGGAGCGGTGGCGTTTCCAGACCGGCGGCGACGTGCAGACCCGGCCCGTCGTCACGACGGACTTCGTGTACGTCGGTGCGTCGAACGGCAACCTCTACGCGCTGCCCACCGCCACCGGCGGTTAGCCCGCCCGAAGAGCGCGGGACAGCGCGTTCGTGCCGTCCGGGGTGACCGGGGTGCTGAGCAGGATGGGGCCCTGGGACATGAAGCGGGGCCGGGTGCCCCGGTGTTCGTCGGCCGCGTGGACGGTCAGCGGGTGGACGAGGTACATGTCGCCAGGCGAGCCCGTCGCGTACGCCAGCGGGCGTTCCTTGGAGGCCGCGTCCAGCAGCGGACCGGCCTCGAAGGGGTCGAGCACCTGGTCGCCGAGCGCCTTGGCGGCGTCGCGGTGGGAGCCTGCCCGGATGCGAGTGGGCGCGTCGTCCGGCCCCACGTCCGACAGCAGTACCAGCAGCAACATTGCCTCCGGCCGCCCGGACACGGCCCACGAGCCGTCGGGCCGGGCGGTGGAGGCGTCGATGTGCCAGCCCCGGTCGTCGACGAGCGACCGGCCGGGGAAGCGGATCGGCATGTTGCCGAGGGCGCCGCGCGGCGACCAGCCGCCGGGACCGGCGATCTCGTCGAGTGCGCTGTACAGCCTCGGGCTGGTCATGATCTGCCCGAAGGGGCCCTCCCCGGTGAGGTCGGCGGTCCACACCACCGGCTCCCGCCAGCCGGACGGGTCGTCGGGCGACAGGCCGATCCGCTGCCACAGCAGCTCCCGCGCGGCGTCGCCGACCTCACGCGGCACGGCCGCCGTCAGCTTGACGAACCCGTCGGTGACGAAACGGTCGATGTCCACGATGGTCATGCGAGCACCCTAGCGAGCGCCGGACCGGACCGGAATCGGTTTTCAGGGCAGGCGGTACTCCAGGTCGGGGTCGACGACGGTGATGTCCATCTGGGCCTTCTGCAGGTGACCGGAGAAGTCCCAGTTCAGCGACTGCCAGCGGGTGAACTGGTCGAGCACCCACATGCCGGACTGGCGGCTGCCGTTGCCGGACTTGCCGTTGCCGCCGAACGGCAGGTGCGCCTCGGCCCCCGACGTGGTGTTGTTGACGCTGACCATGCCCGCGCCGATCCCCCGGCGGAACCGGAAGGCCGCGGCCGGGTCGGTGGTGTAGATCGCCGAGGACAGGCCGTAGCCGGGGGCGTTGGCCAGCTCGATGGCCTCGTCGAGGGTCCGGTAGGAGGTCACGCCGACGATCGGGCCGAAGGTCTCGGTGTCGAACAGCGCGTCGCCCGGCCGTACCCCGGAGACGATCACCGGGTGGTAGTACAGGCCGGTGGCGTCGCCGGTGAAGCCCGCCCGGGGGCGCGCGTCGCCGATCCGGCCGATCGCGGTCGAGCCGTGCACCTCGTGGTGCGTGCCGATCTGGCCGAGCGTCTTCTCGTAGGAGTGGGCGAACTTCTCGTCCAGCAGCGGCCCGTACAGGACGTCGCCGGTCGGGTCGCCGATCACGGCGGCACGGGTGGCCTCGTCGAACCGGCGCAGGAACTCCGGCAGCACCGACTCGTGCACGATCGCGGTGCCCAGGGACGTGCAGCGCTGCCCCGCCGTACCGAAGCCGGAGAACAGCGCGCCCTCCACCGCCTGGTCGAGGTCGGCGTCGGCGGTGACCACCATCGGGTTCTTGCCGCCCAGCTCCAGGCACGGCGACTGGAGGTGGCGCCCGCACAGTTCGCCGATGCGCGCGCCGACCTCCGAGGAGCCGGTGAAGCCGACCTTGTTCACCGTGCCGGCGCCCAGCGCCTCGGTGAGCCCGGCGAAGGTATCCGCGCCGTCGGCGAAGACCAGGTTGAGCACGCCCTCGGGCAGGCCCGCGTGGGCGAACAGCTCGTACAGCGCCTCGGCGGACGCCGCCGAGTACTCGGCGGGCTTCCACACGACCGCGTTGCCGCACAGCAGCGCCGGGACCAGGTACCACGACGGCACCGCGACCGGGAAGTTGCCCGCCGTGATGACGGCGGCCACGCCCACCGGCTGGCGGAAGGTGAACAGTTCCTTGTCCGGCATCTCGGAGGGCACCGTCTGGCCGTACAGCCTGCGGCCCTCGCCCAGGAAGAACGTGCAGGTGTCGATGACCTCCTGCACCTCGCCCCTGGCCTCCTTGAGCGGCTTGCCGATCTCGCGGGTGACCAGCCTGGCCAGCTTCTCGGCGTTGGCGCGGACGAGCTGCCCGGCGTGGGCGATCACCTCGCCGCGCGCGGGGGCGGGCAGGTCGGCCCAGGCCCGCTGGGCCCGCTTGGCGGTGCTCGCCGCGGCGGCGAACCCGGTGGCGTCGCTGAGCTGGACCTCGGCGACGAGTTCGCCGGTGGCGGGGTTCGTCGAGCGGAAGGTCCGCCCGGCGGCGGCCTCACGCTCCCCGGCGATGACGGAACGTACGGTGTGCGACACGCGATCGATCTCCTTATGCGAACCGGTCTTCAGAAGCCGGTGCGGATGCTGTGGGAGCACCCATTGAGGTGGTCTAGCGCGACGGCATGGGCGCGTTCGCCGTCGCGGTCGAGGATGGCCTGGATGACCTCACGCTGATCGAGTACGTGCGGGGCCAGGTCCGGCAGCCGGTCCAGGCGGTGGAACCAGATCCGGATGCTGAGGTTGAGGTACATGGTGAGGGTGTCGGCCAGGAAGGGGTTCTGGGCGGCGTTGAACACGCACCGGTGGATCTTTGCGTCGAACAGCACCAGGCGTTTGAGGTCGGCCCCCGACTCGATCTCTTTGGTGATCTCGTCGGACAGCCGGGCGAGTTTCTCCCGCTGCTGGGCGGTGGCCCGGCGAGCGGCGAGCTGGGCGGCGATGCCCTCCATCGGGACGCGGACCTCGGTCAGCCAGAGGTCGTCGTCGATGTGGATGTCGGCGGCGAACGTGCCGCGTCGTGGAAAGACCGTGACCAGGCGTTCCTGCGCCAGGCGTTTCAGCGCCTCGCGTACCGGGGTGCGGCCGACGCCGAGCTCCGCCATCAGGCGTTCCTCGTCGACGGGCGAGCCCGGCTGGATCCTGGTCGTGACGATCTCATCGCGTATGTAGGCGTATGCCCGTTCGGCCATCAATAAGCCGTCGGTCACTTGCGCCATCCCTGCTCTCCTGGTGTTGACGTACTTTCCCGGCAAAGCCTACAGTCCAACGGCCCACTGATATATCAGTTGTGTGTGAGAAGTATGTAACTTGTCCGGGACGTGACTGGTGCCGACCCTGTCGGCCGGGTACTTCCTGGTCCGGATGGCCGACGAGGGCATGCGGATCAGCCCGAACGCCCTCGCCAAGGCCCGCAAGCTGACCGACGTCCACCGCGAGTCGGTGGCCAGGGCGTACGCGGCGGGCGTGAAGATCGCGATGGGCACCGACAGCGGCGTCACCCCGCACGGCGAGAACCTGACCGAACTCCACCTGATGGCCCAGGCCGGAATGAGCCCGGCGGACGTACTGGTCGCCGCGACCTCCTCGTCCGCCGAGCCGCTCGGCGTGGCCGACGACCTGGGCACGATCGCCGCGGGCAAGTGGAGGCCGAGCTGGGCAGCCTCGAACCGGGCAAACTGGCCGACCTGGTCATCCTCGATCGCGACGTGCTGTGCGTGCCCGCCGACGAGGTGGCGGACACGAAGGTACGCCACACCCTGGTCGGCGGTGCGATCCGGCACTGACGCTCACGGGACGCGCAGGCCGGAGAGGAGCGCGGACAGCCCGGCCTCGAAGAGGCGGTCGAGGTCGAAGTCGTACCCCTCCGGGCCGAGACCCGTGATCATCTTGGTGAACAGCGGGTACCGGCCGGAGGCCATGAACGCGCTCATCTCCGTCCCGTGGACGTCCAGCCACTGCTCGCTGGACAGCCCGGTGGCCGACAGCATCTGCGCCTCCCGCTCGATGTGCACGGCCAGGCCCTGGACGTACGCGTAGATCAGGATCTCTATGGTGAGCGTGGTCCGGGGATCGAGGCCGTCGAGCGCGCGCAGCATGTGCTCGCTGTGCCCGAGCAGGCCGGGCAGCGGCAGCGGGCGGCCGAGCGGGGTGAGGTTGGACAGCCAGGGGTGCCGCCGGTAGATCCGCCACAGCGTCCGGGCGACCGCCGCCAGCCGCTCCCGCCTGTCCAGGGCCTCGGGCGGATGGCGTTCCTCGCCGTAGGCGAGGTCGGCCATGAGCCGGATCAGCTCGTCCCTGCCGCGCACCTGCCGGTGGACGGCCGCCGCCGCGACGCCGAGCCGCGCCGCCACCGCCCGGACGGTCACCGCGCCCAGCCCTTCGGCGTCGGCGATGGCGATCCCCTCCCGCACGATCGCCTCCCGGGTCAGCTCCACCGGCCTTGCGCGCCGCCGGGGACGGCTCAGCGCGACCGCCACCACCGTCCCGGACCGGGGGCGGGCCGTGAGCAGGCCCTCTTCCTTCAGTACGCCGAGCGCCCGCGCCGCGGTGGCCGTCGCCACCGTGAACTCCCTGGACAGAGCGCGGGTCGAGGGCGCCTTGTCGCCGGGGGCCAGCTCGCCCTCCCGGATGCGCCGGCGCAGCTCGGCCGCGATCCGCAAGTACGGTGAATCCATCCAGCTGTCCTAGCACAGTTTTACTCGGGAGCGGCGAGACTGTGTTAGCACAGTTGGACGCTTGGGGGCGGCCGGGGATACCAAGGATCCATGACCTCCGTACTGATCTCAGGGGCGAGCGTCGGCGGACCCGCGCTCGCCTACTTCCTCCGCCGCCAGGGCTTCTCCGTCACCGTCGTCGAACGCGCCCCCGCGCCCCGCCCCGGCGGCCAGGCGATCGACGTGCGCGGCGCCGCGCTCACGGTCGCCGAACGCCTGGGCGTACTGGCCGAACTCCGGAGCCTGCGCACCCACATGAAGGGCACCTCCATGCTGGACGGCGACGGCAACGAGCTGTGGCGGTCCACGGAGGTCGCGCTGTCCAGCGGCCGGGTCGGCGGCGACGACATCGAGGTGCTGCGCGAAGACCTCACCGGTCTGTTGCATGAACGGACGCGGCAGGACGTCGAGTACGTCTTCGGCGACTCGATCACCGCGCTGACCCAGGACGGGCACGGCGTCCACGTCACCTTCGAGCGCTCCGCTCCGCGCGCGTTCGACCTGGTGGTGGGCGCGGACGGGCTGCACTCCAACGTGCGCCGGCTGGCCTTCGGGCCGGAGCGGGAGTACGTCCGCCACCTCGGGACCTACCTGTCGATCTTCTCCACGGACAACTACCTGGGCCTGGCGGACTGGCAGACCTGGTTCAACGACGGGCGGGCGGGCGGCGCGGTCTACCCGGTGCGCGGCAACACCGAACTGCGCATCAACCTGGGCTTCCAGAGCGAGCAGCCGATCGAGTACGACCACCGCGACGTCCAGGCCCAGAAGCGGCTCATCGCCGACCACTGCGCCCACGTGCGCTGGGAGGTCCCGCGCCTGCTCACGGCCATGTGGGCGGCCCCGGACTTCTACTTCGACTCGATGGCGCAGGTCCACATGGACCGGTGGTCGGCGGGCCGCGTCACCCTGCTCGGCGACGCGGGCTACTGCCCGTCGCCGCTCTCCGGCCAGGGCACCAGCCTGGCCCTGGTCGGCGCGTACGTCCTGGCCGCCGAACTCTCCACAGCCCCGAACCCGGAGGCCGCCTTCGCGGCGTACGAGGCCCGGATGCGCCCCTTCGTCACCCTCAACCAGGCGTTGATCGAGCAGAACCGCGAGGCCATGGATCACGAACCCACCGAGGAGCATGGACTCGACCACGCCAAGAACGCCATCCGGCTTCCCGCCCTCTGACGTGATCGTCCTGGGCCGACCGGCACCGGACGGCTCATGGCGGGCCGGGAAACTCGACGGCTGAAGTCGGCAGGGCTTCCGGTGCTGATCGCGCCGATCGGGACCACCGGCGTGGTGAAAGAGGCGTACGAGGTCTCGCCGGATGTCGCGGCGGGGCTCGGCAGGGCTCGGCGGGGCTCGGCAGGCTCGCCGCCGAGGTCGGGGGCGGAGCGCACCCCGTTTTGAGGGTCGCGCTCGACAACGGCTTCATCCTCAACAGGATGGCGCCGGACTACTTCGAGGCGGCGTAGTCCTTTCCCGCGACCACCGGCATCCCGCTCCCTGTGGACGGGAAGGGCGAAGGGCCGGGGTCGTGGTGCCACCACCAGGCGATGGACGGGATGGGGGGTGGCACGGTGGAGTCGTCGCGGGGGGTGAGGCGACGGCCGCCCGGCTCGAAGGCCAGGGAGCCGCCCTGGCCGTCGAGATAGAGGTAGCGGTCGCTGGTGAACGCCCAGTCGAGCGATCCGCCGATGTAGTGCTCCAGCCCCGACAGGTAGTGGGTCAGATCGGGGCGGCGCAGCCGAAGCCGGTCGCGCAGCCGGATGAACAGGGTGGTCGTCCGGTCCATGAGCGCCATCATCCGCTCGACGCCCTCGGTGTCGCCGCAGCCGGTCTCCTGGCGGATCGCGTCGAGCAGGTTGAACCCGTCAGGGGTCCGCTCCCGCTCCTTGGCGATGGAGATGATGCCGTTGTTCCAGGTGGCGATGGTGCCCGCGAGCTCGGTCACCGCCTGCGCGGCGCGATCGTGCAGCAGAGTGGGTGGGGGCGCGCCGCCGCAGTTGAGCGACCCGGCCAGGCCGGCCAGGGCCAGCGCTCCGCCGGAGCGGAGGCTGACCAGGGCGAAGGCGTCCAGCCCGGGACGCTCCTTCCTGGCCACGAAGGACGCTCTGGCCGCCTCCACCTCGAAGTAGCCGCGCATCGCCTCGATGAACCGGTCGCTCTCGGCCGGTGAGGCCGCCTTCCACAGCCGGGTCCGCAGGTCGCGCAGGCTCATGCCGTACCGGTCGTCGTCGTAGACCGCGTCCTCGACGACATCGCCGCAACGGTGAATGCGGCCCATCGCCTCGGCCAGCTCGCCCGGCCGGTCGCTCAGCGGGCCCTCGTCGCAGTACTCGTCGTCGAAGGCGTAGATCCACATCGTCAGGTCGGCGAGGATCTGCCGCAGGTCGGCACGGGCCCGGGGGGCGACCCGGGCGGCGAAGTGTCCCACGCCGACCCGGGCCAGGCGGTCGCGCTCCGCGTCGCCCGCGCCCAGGCCGTAGTGCCGCATCCAGGCGATCGTCCGGCGGTCCAGCTCCTCGCCGTCGGCGTGCGCGGCGGACGGGAACGGGCAGTAGAAGTCGGGCAGCCGCCGCCCACCGCCACCGGAATCGGAATCGGAATCACCGGGGACGTCGGCGGCGATGGCGTTGAAGGCGTTGAGGGTGTGGACGGCCGCCAGGGCCGGATAGTCGTACGGGTGGGGGCGCGGCCCCGCCTGGTCGGGGATCGAGGGGAAGCCTCCATCGGGCCGCTGCCGCAGCCGCAGCCAGCCCTCCCCCCGGCGCACCGCCGACGACGAGGGGCCATGGCGGGCGAGCGCGGTCAGCGCCTGGGCGGTGGACAGGACGTCACTGGCGTCGCCTGGCCGCCTCCCCCATCCGCCGTCGTCATTCTGGGTCTTCCGCAGGCGGCGCAGGCTCGCGTCCGCCGCCTGCCCGGCCCGATCGCCCGCGACCTCCCGGGGCACCCGGTGCAGCGCGTCGAGGACGTGGCAGATGACGCTGGACTCGCTGAGCGTCCAGCTCTGCTCGTAGGTGCCGTCGTCGCGGCCCTGGCCCAGCAGGTACTCGACCGCCGCGCCGAGCAGATCGGCGTGCCGGTCCCAGCCCTCGCTCAGCGCCACGACCGCACCGGCGGTCATGTCGGGCTCGGACGGGTGCCCGGCCAGGTACGTCGGGAACCCGCCGTCGGGGCCCGCCATACCGGCCAGGTAGCGCTCGGCCGCCGCGATCACCGCCTGGTAGCGGCCGGGATCGACCGCGCGCAGGAACTCCACGCACCGGGAGGTGTCGTCCACGTCGGTCTGAAGGGCCTCGGTGCAGTAGCCCCACGCCCCGTCGGGCAGTTGCGCGCCCGCGATCCAGTCGGCCATCCGGGCCACCACCTCGGGCCGCTCGCCACAGCCCGCCAGCGCGATCCCGGCCATCGCGGTGAGGTAGACGTCCTGGGAGCCGACGAACGGGACCCCGCCATCGGGCCGCCGGGTGCCGGACACGGCCGCGAGCCCGGTGCCGAGCAGCGCCCCCTTGGGCTGGAAGGTGCGCAGCGCGTGCAGGGCGATCAGGTGGGCCAGCACATTGCCCTGCCAGGGCCGCCCCAGCAACGTGCCGGTCGCCAGGCGGCCCACTAGGAACGCCTGATCCTCGAGGTCGGACCGACCGCGTGCGTGGGCGCCGAGGATGTTGTTGGCGCACAGGATCAGCTCGGTCCACTGGGCCTGCCCGGCGTAGCGGACGGCCGGCAGATCGGCCATGGGCACCAGGCCGAACAGCGCGAACACGGTGGCGAGGAGAATCTGTTTGCGCTCGCCCGTACTGTGCGAGAAGGCGGCGCGGAACCGCTCCGCCCGCGCGGGGTCGGGATGCCCCAACGCGGCGGCCCGAATGATCGCGCTCCCCTCGTCCATGGGCTCGGCCGCTTCCAGGTATTCGCTCAACGCCCGCTGCTCGGCGGGGCCGGTGTCCTCGTCCTGCAACAGCCGCAGAAACAGCGCGGACTCCAGAATGCGGCTCTCACAAAGGTCGAGCAACCGCCCATCGGGCCCCACCCGCTCGACCAGGTAGCCGATCAGCCGCTGCCGCACCTCACCGGACGGGGTATCGGCGGACGACTCCCCATCACCGGATGCCGGGGAACCGGGCCAAGTCGCTCCCTGCGCCGGAGCGTCGGGCCTGGTACCGGCAGCATCGCCTGTTGCCGGGGGACCGGGCGGGGCGGTGCCGGGTGATGCATCGGCGGGGGGCGCGAGGGCAGACCCCAGATCGCCGCGCACCAGGGCACCTGGCCATGCCGGGAGACCGGGCCTGATCCCAGCGGGGCCCGGGACGGTGGCCCCCGCATCGCCGGGCGGCGGGGGGCCGGGCGGGGCGGCATCGGGTGCCACGGCGGCGGGCGAGGTAGCGGACCACAGATCACGGAGTGCCGGAGAGCCGGGCCGGGTGCCGGCGAGGGACGACACGTCGGCGAGGTGGGCCGCGGACGTGCCCAGACCCGTGGGACGGCCGGAAAACGCGGGCAGGCCCGAGGACACACGCCGATCCGGACCGGGACGATCGTTCAACTCTGCCTCCGGATGTCAGCCGACCACCAAGCTGTGACCAAGTCACTACAAAGAGTAGCATTGCCCGGCAGCCTTCGCGATCAGCCGGGCACCGATGAATACGCCGAGCTTCGCGCCCGCTCTCACCCCTCGGGGAAGCCCCAGGCGACCCGCGACAGCCTCGCGGCCGACACGTCCGGCACCACCGCGCCGACCCGGCCCGGTACCGACGTGTCGCCGCGGCTGACGTCGGCCATCACCGCCGCCAGGGCGTCGATCAGCGCGTCCAGGTCGAGTAGGGAATTGGGGGCACACCCAGGGTGGCCGATCGGCCCGGCCGCCGGACAGGGACGAACATCGGAAGAACGGTCCGGGCGCGTTGCTACGATCGTCGGAAGTACGGGAGCCCGGCGGTCGGTGATGAGCGAGATCCAGCAGGTCGTGGACCGGCTCGCGCGTGCCATCGGGCGGGCCGTCTCGATCGACGACGAACGGCTGCGCCTGCAGTACCACAGCCCGCACCAAGGGTCGCTGGACCAGGCCCGGATCGCGTCCATTCTGCACCGGTCCGTCCCGGCCGAGGTGGTCGAGTACGTCCGCTCGCTGGGGCTGCACAACGCCACGGGCGCGGTGCGGGTGCCCGCCAAGCCCGAGTTCGGGGCGCATGGGCGGATCTGCGTCCCGATCCGGCACCTCAGCGCCATGCGGGGCTACCTGTGGATCATCGACAGGGACGGCTCGATCACCCCGGACGAGCTGGCGCAGGCCACGGGCGCGGCCGAGCGCATCGCGCTGCTGCTGCACCGCGAACAGGTCGCCCAGGAGGGCGAACGCACCCGCGAACGCGAGTTGCTGCGCGACCTGTTCGCCGCCGATCAAGAGTCTCGTGAGAGTGCCGCCGCCCGGCTCGCCGTACGAGGTGGTCAGTGGTGGACCGTCCTGGTCGCCCGGCCGGCCGCGCCCGCCGTACCGCTGACCGGCCTGACCTCCGCGTTCGACGCCGAGCTTGTGGCACTGCGCAACCGTCCGGGCCTCGCCGGGGCGCTGCACCTGGTTCACGCCGACCATGTCGTGCTGGTCGTGGTCCGGCCCGTGAAGCCGCCCGGCGACGACGTACGTGCCATGGCCGCGGCCTTCCGGGACGCCGTACGCTCGGCGTACCAGCGCGGCACGAACCGCGCGGACGGCGGCGAGCCGATCATCGTCGGGGCGGGCGACCCGCACGAGCGCGGCGTGGACGCCCTGGCCTCCTACGAGCAGGCCCTGATGGCGTGCCGGGTGGCCGAGGCCGACGCGGAGGTGGGCGACACCGCCGTATGGGACGAATGCGGCATCTACCGCACCCTGCTCGGCATCGAGCCCGCCGCCCTGCGCCCCGAACGGCTCGACCCGGCGGTCCGGCGCCTGCTGGCGCACGACGCCGACGGCGTGCTCGCCGCGACCGTGGAGCGGTACCTGGACTCGGGAGCCCGGATCAAGGCCACCGCCGAACGGCTCAACCTGCACCGGACCACGCTGTACTACCGGATCCACCGGACCGAGGAGATCACCGGCCTGGACCTGCCCAACGCCACAGACCGGCTCCTCCTCCACCTCAACCTGAAGCTGGCCCGCCTGCTCACCCACGACCCCCGCCGCTGACACGGCACAACTCCACCAGACCAAGAAGACCACCAGCCCGGACCTCGCCGCCCTCACAGACCGGCTCGTCCTCCGCCTCTCCCGCCTCCTCGCACACGCCCCCACCGCTGACAACGGCACGACCTGCACCGAGCCAACAAGATCACCGGCCTGGACCTGCCCAACGCCACAGACCGGCTCGTCCTGCACCTCAACCTGAGACCGGCCCGCCTGCTCGGTCACTGATTCCGACGATCGTCGCAATGGCCACCGCCGACTTCCGATGATGGCTTCTTCCCCCGCCGCACCTCCGCCGCCCACCCTGAGGGGACCACTCCAGGAGGATGTATGCCGGCCGAAGTCGTGGTCCACTTGGACGAACTCGACGTCGATCCCTACCCCACCTACGCGCGGCTGCGCAGGACCGCGCCGGTGGCGTGGGTCCCGTCCATGCACACGTACTTCGTCACGCGCTGGGCCGACGTACGCCGGGTGGCCCGCGATGCGGAGGTGTTCAGCGCGGAGGTCCACGACTCGCCGCTGAGCCGGGCCATCGGCCCGAACCTGTTGCACTCCGACGACCCCCGGCACGCCGAGCAGCGTGCACCGCTCACCCGGGCGCTGCGGCCGTCCGCGGTCGCGGCGGCGATGGCCGCGATCGTGGACGCCGCCGTGGCGGACCTGCTGGCCGACGTACTGCCGCGCGGGCGGGCGGACCTGATCACCGACTTCGCCGAGAACCTGTCGCTGCGGGTGTTGCGCGAGGTCAGCGGCCTGCCGCCGGTCGCGCCCGCCATTCTGCGGCGGTGGGTGGACACGATCGGGCGGGCCGCCGCCAACTACGAGCGCGACCCGGCCAAGGACGCCGACGTCGAGCGGACCAACGCCGAGATCGACGAGACGCTGGCCGGGCTCATCGCGCGCGGCGCGCCGGACGGTTCGATCATCGCCGCCATCGCGGGGGGACGCCGGAGCCTGCCGGACCAGGAGTTCGCCCGGCTCTGTTCCACCGTGAAGCTGCTGATCATCGGCGGGATCCAGGAACCGAGGGACCTGTTCGGCACCGCGCTGCACGCGTACCTGACCCGGCCGGACGTACGCGCCGCCGTCGACCGCGACCCACAGGGCGCGGTGCCGCGCCTGGTA
The DNA here is from genome assembly GCF_003315795.1 of Spongiactinospora rosea. GTDB lineage: Bacteria > Actinomycetota > Actinomycetes > Streptosporangiales > Streptosporangiaceae > Spongiactinospora > Spongiactinospora rosea. The sequence goes on along the minus strand of NZ_QMEY01000010.1, from coordinate 22,995 downwards.
GAGGAGTCGCTGCGCTGGGGCTCGCCGGTCGGCACGGTGACCCGCCAGGTGGTACGCCCGGTCGAGCTGAGCGGCACCCGGCTCGACCCGGGCGTCACCGTGGCGGCCGTACTGGCCTCCGCGAACCGGGACGAATCACGCTGGACGGCACCCGACGACTTCGACATCGACCGCGAGGACCTGCGGCACATGGCGTTCGCGGCGGGGGTGCACGCGTGCGTCGGCGCGGCGCTGGCCCGCACCGAGGTGCGCGCGGCGCTGACGGCCGTCATCGAGCGGTGCGACGACCTGCGGCTGACCGCCGAGCCCGCCGTGCGCGGCTGGGAGTTCCGCGGCCCCACCGATCTACACGTCGCGTGGCGGCCCAGGAAGGCCCGCAGGCCCGCGCCCCGCCCCCAGGAGGCCGGTCCGCTCCGCCTGGTCGTCAAGGACGTCGCGGCGGAGGCCCGGGGGATCATCGGCGTCCGGCTCGGCGCGGCGGACGGTACGCCGCTACCTGCCTGGTCGCCCGGCGACCACCTCCAGCTCGAACTCCCCGACGGGCGGTACCGGTCCTACTCGCTGTGCGGCCCGCCGGACTCGGGTGACTGGTACATCGCGATCCAGCGCGAGGACGACGGGCGCGGCGGTTCCCGCTGGCTGCACGACAACCTCGCCCCCGGCCTGGCGATCGGCTGCGTCCGTCCGCGTGGCAACTTCCCGTTCGTGCCCGCACCGGCCACGCTGTTCATCGCGGGCGGCATCGGGATCACGCCGATCCTGCCCATGGTCGAGCGCGCCGAACGCGAGCGGCTGGACTGGCGGCTGCTCTACGTGGCCGAGGACGTCACACGGATGCCGTTCCTGACCCGGCTGCCCCCGCCCGGGGACGGGCGGGTCACGCTCTGGCCGACCGCCTCGCGCGGCCGTCCGGACCTCGGCGAATGGATCGGCCGGGTGCCGCCCGGCGGCCACGTCTACTGCTGCGGCCCGGCAGGGATGCTCGACCAGGCCGGTGAGCACGCCGGGCGGCGGCCCGGCGTACGGCTGCACACCGAGCGCTTCGCCGCGCACGCCGACGCCACGCTCGACCCCGCCAAGGAACGCGCCTTCGACATCCGGCTGACGCGCATGCGCCGTACCATCCGCGTGGACGCCGGCGAGACCGCCCTGGCCGCCCTGGAACGGGCCGGTGTGCTGATCCCCTCGACCTGCCGCGAGGGCACCTGCGGCTCGTGCGAGACTGCCGTGCTCGCCGGCCGCCCCGACCACCGGGACGTCGTGCTGTCCCCCAAGGAGCGCGCGGCCGGACGGACGATGATGCCGTGCGTCAGCCGGGCCCTCGACGACATCATCCACCTCGACCTGTGATCCACCCGAACACGTCTTTTTACCTGGAACGTTTGACCGTCTCCCGCGATTATCCGGCGACAGGTTCGTCGAAGCGGGGGATGGATGGACGTGCTGCTCGGCAACAGGCCGGTCTTCGCCAGCAGCGACCTCGACGAGGTGCGGGACGAAGTGAGCCGGATCTTCTGCCCGCACCGGCTGGACCTGGCCGGGGCGGCGTCGTTGCTGTCGGCGCGGTTCAACTCGGTGGGGCTCGGCTCGGTACGGGTCAGTTACCTCGACTACGGGGCCGACGTCCGCATCGAGCCGGGTGACCTGGAGACGTTCTTCCTGGTCATGATGCCGCTGGCCGGGCGGAGCCTGATCCGCGGGGGCGACCAGGAGATCGTCTCGACGTCCGCGCTCGCCTCCCTGCCCTCCCCCACCCGGCACCTGGACATGCGGTGGACCGCGGGCACGCCGCAGTTGATCGTCAAGTTCGAGCGTACGGCGATCGAGTGCGCGCTGGAGCAGTTGCTCGGCGAACCGCTCGACCGGCCGATCGTCTTCGACCTGGGGGTGGACCTCACCGCGGGCTGGGCTCGCGCCTGGCGCGGGATGGTCGACCTGATCGTCAGGGAGGCCGAGCACGACGACGGGCTGACCGCGCAGCCGCTGGCCATCACGCACCTGGAGAGCGCGCTGGTCACCTCGCTGCTCACGATGCAGCCCTCCAACTACCGGGAACGGCTGACGGCCCCCCGCCCCCCGGCGCTGCCCAAGGTGGTGCGGCGGGCGCTTGAGTTCATCGAGGAGCACGCGCACCTGCCGATCACCACCGAGGACGTCGCGCGGGCCGTGGCGGTCAGTGGCCGTTCGCTCCAGGAGGGCTTCCGCGCCCACCTGGGCCGCACGCCGACGGCCCAGCTGCGCGAGGTACGGCTGGCCAAGGCGCACGAGGAGCTGTCCGCCGGGGACCCGTCCCGCTGCACGGTCACGACCGTCGCCGCCCGCTGGGGGTTCCTGCACCAGGGGCGGTTCGCCGCGCAGTACCGCCAGAGGTACGGCAGGCACCCGTCGGAGACCCTGCGCCGCGGCTGAACGCGGCCCCGCTTCGAAGCCCGCGCCGGATGGATGAGATCCGCGCTCAGTGGATGGATCACCCGGGCCCCGCCTCCGTACCTTTTGAGTGTCACCCCAGACCACCCCAGACCACCTCGGAAGGGACACCCCCCATGCGCGAAATCCTCGTCGTCGGAGCCGGTCAGGCCGGGCTGCACCTGGCCATCGGCCTGCTCCAGAACGGCTACGACGTCACCGTGGTCTCCAACCGCACCCCCGAGTCGATCCGCGACGGCCGGGTGATGTCCGGACAGTGCATGTTCGGCACCGCGCGGGCGCATGAACGGGCGCTCGGCCTGGACCTCTGGGCGGACGTCTGCCCGCCCGTCGAGGGCATCGAGCTGTCGGTGCCCGCCCCGGGCGGCGGCAAGGCGCTCGGCTGGTCGGCCCGGCTGCACGCGCCGGCCGCCGCGGTGGACCAGCGGATCAAGATGCCGGTCTGGCTGGCGGAGTTCGAGCGGCTGGGCGGCAAGCTGGTCATCCACGATGTCACCCCCGCCGACCTGGAGGAGTACGCGGCCCGCTATGACCTGGTGCTGGTCGCGGCCGGGAAGGGCGAGATCGCCTCGCTGTTCGAGCGGGACGCGGCCCGCTCGGTGCACGACGCCCCGCAGCGGGCGCTGGCGGTCACCTACGTCCACGGCCTCGCCCCGCGGCCGGAGCACTCGGCGGTGTGCTTCAACCTGCTGCCGGGCGTCGGCGAGTACTTCGTCTTCCCCGCCCTGACGCACACCGGCCCGTGCGAGATCATGGTGTTCGAGGGCCTGCCGGGCGGGCCGATGGACTGCTGGGGCGACGTACGCGGCCCCGCCGAGCACCTGGCGCGCAGCTGCGAGCTCCTGGCGACGTTCTTCCCCTGGGAGGCCGAGCGCTGCGCGGGCATCGAGCTGACCGACGCCAACGCGGTGCTGACCGGGCGGTTCGCCCCCACCGTGCGCCACCCGGTGGCCGTACTGCCGTCCGGCGCGCCGGTGCTCGGCGTCGCCGACGTCGTGGTGCTGAACGACCCGATCACCGGGCAGGGCAGCAACAACGCCGCCAAGTGCGCCGCGGTCTACCTCCAGGCCATCCTGGAGCGCGACGGCCTGCCGTTCGACGCGGAGTGGATGGGCCGGACCTTCGAGCGGTTCTGGTCGCAGGCCCAGCACGCCACCCGCTGGACCAACGCGCTGCTCGCGCCCGCCCAGCCGCACCACCTGGAACTGCTGGGGACGGCCGGGCAGGTGCCGCAGATCGCCTCCCGCTTCGTCAACGGCTTCGACGACCCCACCGACTTCAGCGAGTGGTTCCTGGACGCCGACAAGGCCCGGGCCTACCTCGACCAGGTCGCGGCATGAGATCGCTGCGCGCGGCGCTCGGGCAGTTCGCCACCGGGGTGGCGGTCATCACCACCGTGACCCCGGACGGCGAGCGCGCGGGCGTGACGGTGAACTCCTTCTCATCGGTCTCGCTGGACCCGCCGCTGGTGCTGTGGTGCCTGTCGGACCGCGCGCCGAGCGCGCCGGTCTTCCTGCGGGCCGGGCGGTTCGTGGTGAACGTCCTGGCGGCGGGCCAGGACGAGCTGTCCACGCGGTTCGCGACGCCCGCCCCGGACAAGTTCGCCGGGGTGGACGTGTTCACCACCGCCACGGGCCTGCCGGTGCTCGCCGGGACGCTGGCCACGTTCGTCTGCCGTACCTCGGACGTGTACGCCGGGGGCGACCACCACATCTTCCTCGGCGCGGTGGAGCACTTCGAGCGTTCGGCGGGCGAACCGCTGATCTTCCACTCCGGCCGGTACCGCACGGTCGCCGCCGCGCAGCCCGCCCTGGCGTGAGCCGTCAGGTACGGCTGACGGCGACCCCGACGCCGAGCGCCACCAGGGCGGTACCCGTCACCGCGTCCATGCCCCGACGTACCGCCCGGCGGGTGAACAACCGCCGCAACGCCCCCACGACATTCGCCACCAGGACGAACCACACCAGACACACCCCGGCCGCGATAGCGCTGAGCAGCAACGTCGCCCCGACGGCCGGGGCGTCCCCCAGGAACTGCGGCATCAGCGCCACGTAGAAGACGATCACCTTGGGGTTGAGCAGGTTGGTCAGCAGCCCCCGCCGAAAGCCCACCCAGGCCGAGGCGGCCGGCCCGTCGATCTCGGCGAGCACCCCGGCCCCGCCCCCGCCCTTGATCGCCGACCGCAGCGCCCGCGCCCCCAGCCAGATCAGGTACGCCGCCCCCACCATTTTGATCACCATGAACACCGCCGCCGACGCCGCGATCAGCGCCGCCGCCCCGGTGGCCGCCACACACGCCCACAGGAACACCCCCGCGCCGATCCCCAGCGCGGTCGCCATCCCGCCCCGCCTGCCGAGCAACGCCGACTGACGGACCACGATGGTGAAGTCCAGCCCGGGATTCATCGCCCCGAGCAACACGATCCCGGTGAAAGCCACGATCTGCACTGATGACGGCACAGCCGATCTCCTTCCTGACGATTCAGGTGATCCAGGCCGGAAAACCTACTCCTCGTCGCCGTCTCCGGCGCGGGCGCCCACCGGCTGGGGCACCCTGGGGTAGGCGAGGCCGATCCGGTAGCCGACCCCCCGGACGGTGACGATCCAGGTGGGGGAGCCGAGTTTGGCCCGCAGGCTGCTGACGTGGGTGTCGATGGTACGGCTGGTCTGCGCCCAGTTGTCGCCCCAGATCTTGGCCATCAGCTCCTTGCGGGAGACGACCGTCTCGGGGTTGGCGGCCAGCGTGTAGAGCAGTTCGAACTCCTTGGAGGTCACATCGACCACCTGGTCCCGCAGGCGGACCTCGCGCGCCGGGCCGTCGATGCGCAGCGTGCAGAGCGCGATCACCTGCGGGCCGGCCGCCAGGCCGTTGGCCCGGCGCATCACCGCCTCGATCCTGGCCATGAGTTCGCGCTCGCCACAGGACTGGACCACGCAGTCGTCGGCCCCCGACTTCAGGGCGAGCACGCGTTCGACCGCGCTGTCCTGCTCGCTGAGGCAGATGATCGGGGTCGGGCTCGCGGCCCTGATGGACCGGCAGACCTCCAGCCCGTCGATGTCCGGGAGTCCGAGATTCAGCAGAATGAAATCGGCGCCATGGTACTTCCGCAGGGCCTCTTGGCCGCGCCGTACGGTCGAGACGGTGTAACCCTGCCGGCGGGCCGCGCCGACCAGCCGTTCGGCCACGATTTCGGACGGTTCGACTATCAGGATCTCCATGATGGCTTTGGCTCCTCACCCGATGACGGGCGCCAGCACCCGCCACCCCGCATTCGAGTTAATGCCGGTCGTCCGGTGCAGGATCCGGCGGATCCACAGCGATTGATCAGGAGCCGGGCGAAGACCTCCGGTGAACTCCGGGGCCTTTCCCGCAATGTCGAGGGCCTGTGGCGGCCCTGGGTAACAGCTCGCCCGGCACGGTGGGGACCAGAGGTACCGGCCGCGGACGCGGCGCTCCCGGTGTACTACTGGTGATGATCCCTGCGTGCTCGCGCGCCTCCCGCATGCCGCACCTCTCGGCATGCCAGTCGAACTCCATCAGACGCACCGGCAGGCTCACAGATTTCCTCCGTGGGGGAAGTTCCGGCTCCGCCCACTTGAGCGTGGACCGGAGCGCGACAGCACGCGGTGAATCGGCCGTCACCAGGACCGAATATACCTGCCGGAAGGTATATTGCAATGCCCTGTGAACCGCTCTCTCACTGCCATCATGGCCGCGCGTCAAGCGCGCGAATTGACCGGATGAGCGGAATCTAGAGCCGCCGCTCCTTTTCCGGCCCGCGGGGCATTTCCGCAGTTCAAAACAGGCGAACGCGGTTCAGGTTCGCACGCCGGCGGCGAGGATTTCCGGGCCGGGCCTTCGCGGCACGCGGAGATGATTCACAGATCGTGCAACAAAAGCCGATTGAACGCGCAGATGACGTCATCCGCATCCGGCCCCGGGCACGCCGACACGGGCCCGGCGAGACCTTCGCACGGGCCCGTGTCGTCGATCACACGGATCAGACGTCCATCACGAGACCACCGGTACGGGCCACAGGCCGTCCAGGCCCACCGGGTCCTGGCCCATGCCGGTGGGCTTCACCCAGTCGAACGGCCGGTAGACCGCGGGCCCCAGGCCCAGCCCCTCGGCGACGACCTCGCGCAGCCGGTTGGAGGTGAAGCCGCCGATGACGTTCATCTGGGCGTCCCGGTAGTGGCGTTCCACCTCGTGCCCCTGGGTCACGCCGGCCGCGCCGTGGATCTGCACGGCCCGGGTCGCGACCTCGACGGCCATCTCGGTGGCGTAGATCTTGAGCATGGCGATCAGCTCGCGGGCCGACCGCCCGGCCACGCGTTCGCACACCGCCTGGCGGGCCAGCAGCCGGGCCGCGTCGATCTGCGTGCGCGAGTCGGCGAGCTGGGCCTGCACGCCCTCCATGTGCGCCAGCGGGCGGCCGAAGGAGACCCGCTCGCGGGCGTGCCGCACCGAGGCGGCCAGCGCCGACTCGGCCGTGGCGATGGCGGCGATGGAGACCAGCAGCCAGCCCCACGCCATGCCCTCCGACAGCACTTCCAGAGTCACCGGGACCACGTTGTCCGAAGGGATGTAGGCGTCGGAGAAGACGATGCCGCCCCAGGGCATGCCGCGCAGCCCCATGTGCGGGATCTCGTAGCGGCGTACGCCGTCCTGCCGCAGGTCGACGAAGGCCAGGCACCATTCGGGTCCGTCGTCGCCCGGCGGGCGTTCCCGGCGGGCGAGCGTGACGGCCAGGTCGGCGCAGGGCGCGTTGGTGATCCGGGACTTCTCGCCCCTGATCACGTAGCCGCCCTCCGCGTCCCCGACCGGGCGGACCATGGTCCGGTAGGTGCTGGAGTCGCTGCCCGCGGACGGTTCGACGATGGCGAAGCAGGCCAGCCGCTCGCCGGACAGCAGGCCCTCAAGCAGGTCGCCGTGCTTGGCCGGGTCGCCGTAGCCGGTGATCAGCTTGCCGCACAGCAGCGCGGAGACGGTCGCCGCCCAGTACGTGCCCGGGCAGGCCCGGGCCAGCGCCTCCATGGCCTCGGCCTGGGTGGTCCCGTCGGCCCCGGTGCCACCCTGCTCCGGCGGGTAGAACAGCCGCGCGTACCCGCTGTCGGCGATCTCCTGCCAGTTCGGCGGCGGCACCCGGCCGGTCGCGTCGGTCTCGGCGGCACGGGCCGCGATGCCGGGAAAGTTCGGTAGTGCGTCGGTCATGGTGGTGTACTCCCGCGTTCAGCCGAGTCCGAGCAGGGAAGCCGCGATCACCGGGCGGAGCACTTCGGTGCCGCCGCCGGTTTCGGCGAAGAACAGCGCGTCGCGGTGGGCCCGTTCGATCAGGTGGTCGCCGGTGAAGGCGAGCGGGCCGGAGAGCCGGGCCATGCCCTCGGTGACCGCCAGGGCGGCCTCCGCGGCGAACAGCCGGGCGATGGCCGCGTCCTGGTGGGAGGGCCTGCCGTCGGTGTCGAAGCGGCGGGCGGCCCGGTACAGCAGCCCGCCGGCCAGTTCGCACCGGGTGGCCAGGTCGGCCAGGGTGAACCGGGCGGACTGGGCGTGCGCGACGGGCCGGCCGAAGCGGTTGGCCTGGTGGGCGCCGTTGACGGCGTCCCTGGTCAGGGCACGCATGATGCCGAGCCAGGGCGCGCTGGTGAAGACCCAGTCCAAGGTGGCCAGCAGCGGTTCGACCTCGGTGGCCGCGCCGAGCGGGGTGCCCAGTACGGCCTCGTCGGGCACCCGGCAGCCGTCCAGGACGATCCGCCCCCACGCGCAGGTGCGCATCGCCGCCGGGGCAGCCTCGGTGATCAGCAGCCCCGGGGTGGTCCGGTCCACGACGAAGGCGGTACGCCCGCCGCCGTGGTGCGCCGCCACGACCAGGAAGTGGTTGGCGATCGGCGCGTTCACGACCAGGTCGAGTTCGCCGCTGAGCACCCAGCCGCCCAGCCCGGCCATGGCGGGCCGGGCGGTGACGGTGGAGTCCAGCGCGGCGCCCTGCGTCTGGCGCAGGGACAGCCCGGCCGGCCATTCGCCGGAGGCCGTCCGGGGCAGGTAGCGGGCCCGCTGCCCGAGGGTGCCGAAGGCGCGCAGCGGTACGGTGGCGAGCACCGCGTGGACGCCGACCGCCAGGGCGAGGCCCGGGTCGCGGGCCCCTTCGCCCAGCCCTTCCAGCAGCGCGAAGGTCTGGACGGCGGACAGTTCGGCGCCGCCGAGAGATCGTGGCACCAGCGGCCCGGTGAGGCATCCGGCCCCGGCGCGGGCCAGTTCGGTCAGCAGTTCGGGGTCCCAGCGGCGGTCGCGGTCGCGGTCGGCGGCGGTCGGCCCCGCCACGCGCCCCGCGAGGGCCCGTACCCGTTCGACGAGCGGCGGCTCGACGCCGCTGGTCTCGGTGGAGATGTGCGAAAGCACCATTGGATCCTTCTCCTTCTCATCGCCCGGTGATGTGCGGAGCGTTTGAAGAACCTTCGGATCGGTCGCGACGGACTTGCCCACGCTAACCGGAAAAGCCGGGCTACCAGACGACTCGCCCGGTGATTTGTCATCACACAGACCGAGAATTCGCATATCTCACTTCACATAACGTTCCATGACAGTCATTAACAAACCTCTGAAGTAAAGGCCGTTGTCCCTTTAGGAAAGGTTGGCCCACCATCGTCAACGGCTCCACCGAAGAGAGCTTCAGCGAAGGAGAGCGCGCAATGGCTGTAACAGAGCACGGGGGCGGCCTCCCGAGGGGGCTGCCTCACCTGTCCGACGCGACCCTGCGGGACTCCGCGCACATGGCCGGCGTGGAGTTCGGCCCGGAGGACGCCGCCCGCATCGCGACCCTGCTGGTGCGGACCGGGGTGGAACTGGTCGAGGTGGGCATGATCTCCGGCCCCTCCACCAAGGACGCGGACCTGATCCTCGCCGCCCACGAGGCGGTGGGCCCGGAGCGCTGCCTGACGCTGGTCCTGGTGCGCGACCGCCACCAGGTGGCCAAGGCGCTCGCGGAGGCCGCGCGGCTGGGCGTGCGGTCCGTGATGTTCTCGATCCCGACCTCCGAGGAGCACGCCGGGCTCAAGCTGGACTCCCCCAGCCTCAAGTACCTGAACGCGCTGGCCCGCGCGGCCATCACCCAGGCCAAGGAGCACGGCTTCCACGTCACGTTCAGCGGCGAGGACGGCGCGCGCACCCCGAAGGAACGGCTCGTCCCCTACGTGAGCGCGGGCTTCGCGGCCGGGGCCGACCGGTTCCGGCTCGCCGAGACCGTCGCCTATCTGTCGCCCTGGCAGATGGAGGAGCAGATCGCGAGCATCACCGCGATCGACGGCGCGGAGATCGAGATCCACTCGCACAACATGCTGGGCATGGCGGTCGCCAACTCGCTGGCCGCCTGCCGGGCGGGCGCGGAGTGGATCTCCGCCACGGTCGGCGGCATCGGCGAGCGCGGCGGCAACGCCCCGCTGGCCGAACTGCTCATCTCGCTGCGGATCATCCACGGCGACACCCGCTTCGACCTGAGCCACCTCACCGAGCTCACCGAGATCGCGCTGCGCGGCTCGCAGCTCGGCGACGCCTTCCAGCCCGGCCCGACCACCCCGCACGCCTTCGCGTACGAGCTGCCGGGCCAGCTCAGCCAGCCGGCGGCGTACGAGAGCGTGCCGCCCGAGCTGGTCGGCAACTCCCGCGAACTGCGGGTGCGCACCCGCCTGACGCCCGCCCTGGTCGGGTGGGCGCTCGACGAGTCCGGCATCGACGTCGACGTGGCCGCCTTCACCACCTGGCTGATCGACCGCCAGGAGCGGGACGGGCGGGGGCTGCTCGACCGCGTCCAGATCTGCAAGGCCGCCATCGACTTCCTGTCCCTCTGATCCAGCGAAGGAGAACCACCATGTCCACCAGCACGCTGAACGGTTCCTGCCCGGAGTGCGAGACCGACGTGACCACTCCGCCGATGGCCAAGGGCGAGACCATCTCCTGCCCCGAGTGCATGCTGACGCTGCGCGTGGAGGACGTCCAGGACGGCAGGCTCGCCCTCCAGATGGTCGCCGTGAAGCTCCGCGACTGGGGCCAGTGACCCCATGGAACGCAAAGTCGCCATCGTCGCGGACCGGATCGGCTGGGAGGAACGCCGGTTGATCGACGCCGCCCCGGCGCTCGGCCTGCGCGCCGAATGGGTCAACGACGAATCCCTCTGCCTCGGGGACCCGGCCCCGGCGGCGCTCACCGGCTACGACGCCGTGCTGATCCGCAGCCGCAGCTACACCCGGGGCGGGCTGGTCGCCACCCTGGCCGAGGCCACCGGGGTCCCGGTGCTGAACTCGGCGGCGGCCGTCCACGCCTGCGAGAACAAGCTGTCGCTGCGCTCGCTGCTGCGCGCCGCCGGGGTGCCGGTGCCGGACTTCCGGCTCGTGCTGTCCCGCGCGGACTTCGACAAGGCGCTGGCCGAACTCCCGCCGCCCGTGGTGCTGAAGCCGGTCTTCGGCGGCATGGGCCGCCGGGTCACCCTGCTGCGCGACGCCGACACCGCGCATTCGGTCTATGACCACGTCGAAGACCTCGGGCACGGCTTCGAGCAGGCCGGGCTGGTCGAGCCGTACCTGGCCGGCGGCTCGTCACTGCGCTGCTTCGTCGTCGGCCGCGAGCTCGTCTCCGTCGCGGAGTTCCGCAGCGCGGGCGGCGACTGGCGCAGCAACGCGGCCGTGGGCAACCGCAACCGCGCGGTCACCCCCGGCCCCGAGGTACGCAAGATCATCGACGCGGTGCTGAACGAGCTGGGCGAAGGCGTGTACGGCATCGACCTGTTCCGCACGCCCGGCGGCCACGTCGTCAACGAGGTCAACCACGCGCCCGCCTTCCGGGCGGTGGCCTCGGTCAGCGAGGCGGACATCGCCACGGCCATCTGCCAGTACGTACGGGAGCTGATCGCATGATCCGCGTCGGTGTGGCCGGGGCCTCCGGGCTGGCCGGCGGCGAGCTGATCCGGCTGGTCGCCCAGCACCCCGAACTCGAACTGACCTTCCTGGGCGGCTCCTCAAGCGTCGGGCGGCGGCCCGCCGAGCTGCACCCCAACCTCCGGCTGGATCTCGGCGTCACCGTCGAACCGGTCACCGAGGACCTGTCCGGCCGCTGTGACGTCGTACTGCTGGCGACCCCGGCACCGGTGTCGGCGGAGCTGGCGGCGCGGCTGACCGACCGGGTGCCCGCCGTCATCGACCTCAGCGGCGCCTTCCGGATCCGGACCCCGGAGCTGCACGAACGCTGGTACCCGTCGGTACGCCGGTCCGCCGAACTGGCCGACCGCAGCGTCTACGGCGTGCCGGAGCTGGTCGGTGACCAGATGGCGGGCGCCCCGCTGATCTCGCTGCCCGGCTGCTACGCCACCGCGATCACCCTCGGGCTGGCCCCGCTCGTCCTCTCCCTCGGTCTCAACCTCAAGACCGTGGTGGTGGACGGCAAGAGCGGGTCCAGCGGCGGCGGCCTCCAGCTCCGCACCGCCGACCTGCACCCGCTGCGCAACGGGGCCATCGCCCCGTACGCGCCGGTCGGCCACCGGCACGCCGCCGAGGTCACCGACTTCCTGGAGCGCGGCAAACCGGGGCGGATCGGCTCGCTGAGCATGTCGGCGTACGGCGTCTCGCACGTACGCGGGCTGATGGCCAGCAGCTACGCGTTCACCGACGACGAGGTGGACGAACGCACCTTGCAGCGCGCCTACCTGCGCTTCTACAAGGAGCACCCCTTCGTCCGGGTGCGCAGGCACACCGAGACGCTGATCCCGATGCCCGACCCGCAGGCGGTGCTGGGGTCCAACTACTGCGACGTGACGGTCCTGCACGACGGCGAGGGCGGCCGGATCGTCGTACTGGCCGCGCTGGACAACCTGATCAAGGGCGCGGCCGGGCAGGCCGTCCAGGCGATCAACCGGCGGTTCGGGCTGCCCGAGCGGGCCGGGCTGGAGATGCAGCCGGTGATGCCCGCATGAGCGCCGAAACGCCGCCCACGGTGGTCAAGCTCGGCGGCTCGACCCTGCACGCGATGGCCGATGCCTGGTGGGACGACCTCGCCGGGCACGGCCGCGACCACCCGCTGATCCTGGTCCACGGCTGGTCCAAACCGCTCAAACGACTCAAACCGGAGTACGCCGAGCCGTCGGCGATCCTGCGCGACCGCTACGGCAACCAGAGCCGCTGGACCACCCCCGAGGTGATCGCCGACATCAAGACCGTCAGTGCCGGACTCGCCGAGCAGGTCATCGGCCTGCTGGCCGACCGGGGCATCACCACCGAACGGCTGATCGGCGGCGACGGCCTGGTCCGGGCGGGCGAGGGCGAGCGCTGGTGGTGGCGCGGCAAGGAACTGGTCGAACTGGACAACCTGGTCGGCCCGATCGTCGGCGTGGACCCGAGCCTGCTGAAGAACCTCCAGCCGGGCCACTGTTACCTGATCACCCCGCTGGCCAGGAACACGGCCGGGCAGGAGGTGAACACCGACGGCGACCGGGCCGCCGCGGCCATCGCGGCGGCGACCTCGGCGACGTCGCTGACCCTGGTCACCGACGTCGCCCACCTGCTGATCGACGGACGCCCGGTGCGGCGGATCACCGCCGAGGCCGCCGCGGAGTTCCGCGACCGGGGCGCGACCGGCGGCATGCGCAAGAAGCTGCGCGCCGCGGGCGAGGCCCTGGCGGGCGGTGTCCAGCGGGTCGTGATCGGCAGCGCGCTCGTCACCGACATGCTCGCCGAGCGGTCCGGCACGGTCATCACCCCTGCCTGAAGCGACCCTGAATCGAAAGGAGCCGAACTCGTGGCGACGTCCCGGGTCCTGGTGGTCAACAACGGAACGCTCTCCCTGAAACAGCTTCGCCGGCGGTTGGAAGATCTGGGGTCGGAGACCGACGCGGTGCCCGTCTCCGAGGTGCCGGACCGGCTCGATCCACGGCGCTACCAGGCGATCGTGCTGAGCGGCACCAAGGTACGCGCCTACGATCGCGACCACTACCGGCCGCTGATCGACCTCATCACCACCGCCGGCGTCCCGGTCTTCGGGATCTGCGGCGGCATGCAGATCATCGCGGTCGCGCACGGCGGCGAACTGGTCGAAGGGCCGCAGCGGGTGGGCGGCTACGAGGTCCAGGTGGACCTGGACGACCCGCTGTTCGCCCACGTCAAGCCCACCGTGACGGTCTTCCACCGGCACACGCTGTACCTGCGCGAGGCCCCCGCCGGATTCCGCGCCATCGGCCGCTCCGAGCACGCGCCCGTGGAGTTCCTGCGCTCTGCGGACGGCCGGATCTACGGCTCGCAGGCGCACCTCGAATTCCGCGGCGACGGGCTGGAGATCCTGCGCGGATTCGCCCGGCTCTACCAGTGACCCCCATCGAACTGAGGAGTGCGTGATGAGCAGCATTGATGAGCGCGAGCCCGCCTTCGTCGTCTCGCTGAACGGCAGCGGCGGCCCGCTGAAAGGCTGGGTCGTGGCCGACTCGCTCGTGGACGGCCTGGCCATGGGCGGCGTCCGGATGACGGCCTCGGTGACCGAGGACGAGGTACGCGGCCTGGCCCGGGGCATGACCGAGAAGCTGACCCTCGTCGGCCTGCCGATCGGCGGGGCGAAGGGCGGCATCGTCTCCGACGGGACCGGCCGCGAGGAGACGTTCAGAACCTTCGGCCGTACCGTGCGGCCCCTGCTGCACGGCGGCATCCACCTGGGCATCGACCTGGGCGTGACGCCCGCGGACCGGGCGCTGTTCTTCGCCGAGGCCGGCTACGACCCTCGGCACCGGGCCAGGGCCGTGGACATGCCGATGGACTGGCGCACGTACTACGAGCCGCTGGTGGACTGCACCGGGCACGGCGTCGGCGTGTCGGCCGTCACCGCCCTTGAGGCCGCGCGCCACGACAAGGAGGCGCGGGTCGTCATCCAGGGGTTCGGTACGGTCGGCCGCGCGGTCGCCCGCTTCCTGGAGGAGCGCGGCCACCGCATCGTGGCCGTCGCCGACGTGGGCGGCACCATCAGCGCCGACCGGCTGCCGGTGGACGGCCTCATCGCCATCACCGACAGCCTCGGCCGGATCGACCGCTCCCGGCTGCCGCAGGGCGTCACCACCTGCGACGAGTCCGACGGCTGGCTGGACGTGGACGCCGACCTGCTCGTCCTCGCCGCGAACAAGGACGCGCTGAACGCCGACAACGCCTACCGGCTGCGCGCCGGGCTGGTCGTCGAGGGCGGCAACCTGTGCTCCAGCGCGGAGGCCAAGCAGAAGGTGGCCGCCTCCGGCGCGACCCTGATCCCCGACGTGGTCGCGAACGTCGGCGGGGCCGCGGCGGCGGGCCTGGCCATCGCCAGGGTCGTACCGTTCGAGCTGGCCGCGGACGCGCGCAAGGACTGGGTGTTCGGCTGGGTGGCCGACCGGGTGCGCGAGAACACCAGGGACCTGCTGGCGGCGGCCTCCGGTGGCTCGGTGGATCCGCTGGCGGACCTGCTCGCCGCGCGGCGGAAGGTCCGGGCATGACCACCGCCCTCGCGACGTACGGCCCGGCGTGGGCCGCGGAGTACCGCGAGCGGGGCTGGTGGCGCGACGAGACCTTCCTGGACGACCTGTTCCGCCAGGCCAGGGAGCGTCCGCACAAGCCCGCCATCGCCGGCCGGCGGCTCGCCGAGGCCCGTACCGACACCCTCGACTACGCCGAACTGGCCCGGCTCACCGACCGTTTCGCGGGCGCGCTGCTGGAACTGGGCGTACGGCGGGGCGACTTCGTGGCGGTCCAGCTCTCCAGCCGCTGGGAGATCGTGCCGCTGATCTTCGCCTGCGCCCGGGTCGGCGCGGTCGTCTGCCCGATCGCGCCGATCTGCCCGGAGGCCGAGTTACGCCACCGGCTGGAACTCACCCAGGCCCGGGTGGTGATCACGCTGAGCGACTGGGCGGACACCCCGGTGGCGGCGATCACCACCAAGCTGTGCGCCGCGCTGCCCGCCGTCGAGCACGTCGTCGTGGCGGGCGGCGAGGTCCCGCCGGGGGCCCGCGACTTCCACTCCCTCTTCGTGGCCGTGGACTGGGAGAACCGGCGGCGCGAGGACCTGCCCGCGCTGGCGCTCGGCCCCGACGAGCCGTTCGTGGTGCTGTTCACCTCGGGCACCACCGGGGTGTCCAAGGGCGTGCTGCACAGCCAGAACACCATCTACGCGGCGGTGCGCGGCTACCTTTCCGCGTACGGCGTCGGTGACGAGCTGGTCGCCGTGCTGTCGAGTCCGCTCTACCACTACTCCGGCTTCGCGCAGGGCGTGCTCGGCGGGGTGATGCTGGGCGGCACCGTGGTGTTCCAGGACGTCACGGACAACGGCGCGCTGCTGGACCTGGTGGACCGGTACGCGGCGAACCTGCTGTACGGGCCGCCCGCCACCATCGGCGACGTGATCGCCGCGCAGCGGGAGCGGCCCCGCGACGTCGGGCGGCTGCGGCATGTGGTGATCGGCACCGCGCCGGTGCTCCAGGGGCTGATCGACGAGGTGCGCGACGTACTGGGCGCGCGCGCCTACTCGCTGTGGGGGATGTCGGAGAGCGGCCCGGTGACCATGACCAGGCCGGAACAGCCGGCGAACTGGGCGGCGCACAGCCACGGGCGGCCGATCGGCCCGATGGAGGTCCGGATCGACCCCGCCACCCCCGGCGGCGAGGTGGGCCGGCTGCGGATGCGCGGCGCGTCGCTCGCGCTCGGGTACCACAGGCGCGAGGACGCGTTCGCGGCGGAGTTCGGCGCGGACGGCTGGTTCGACACCGGCGACCTGGCGCGGTCCGACGGGCGCGGCGGCATCCGCGTCCTCGGGCGGGCCAAGGACGCGATCCTGCGCGGCGGGTCGTACGTCCCGGTCACCGAACTCGAAGCGCTGATCGCCCGCCACCCGAAGGTGACCGAGGCCGCCCTGGTCGGGCTGCCCACCGCCACCGGCGAGGAGATCTGCGCGGTCGTCGTCGCGCGCGGGGCGGCCGGGCCGTCCCTCGCCGAGATCCGGCGGCACGTCCGCGACGCCGGAGCGGCGGACTTGCCGGTACCGGAACGGGTCGTCGTGGTGGACGAACTGCCCAAGACCCTCACCGGCAAGGTCCGCAAGGCCGAACTCCGCAAGCGCCACGCCGTGCGCTGACCCTGATCCTTTCTGACTGCTGGAGGCCACCATGCCCGGACCCACACCGGTGACGATGTCGGCGACCCTCGCCGCCGACGAGGCGTTGGCCCGCCGCCGCCACGCGGGCGAGCGGGTGCTGTCCCTGGCCAGCGGCGAGATCGGCCTGCCGGTCCTGCCCGAGCTTGCGGACCGGCTCGCCGCGGCGGCGGGCGGCAACGCGTACGGCCCGGTCGCGGGGAGCGCGGAGCTGCGCGCCGCCGCGGCCGGATACTGGGCCCGGCGCGGCCTCGGCTGCGACCCCGGCCAGGTCGTCTGCGGGCCGGGGAGCAAGCCGCTGCTCTTCGCGCTGCTGCTGGCCGCCGGGGGCGACGTGGTGGTCCCGGTGCCGAGCTGGGTCAGCTACACCGCGCAGGCCACGCTGGCCGGGGCCCGGGCGATCCCGGTGCCCATCCGGCCGGGCGAGGGCGGGGTGCCCGATCCGGCGGCGCTGCGCGAGGCGGTCGCCGCCGCCAGGGCGGCCGGGCGGCACCCGAGGTGCGTGGTGGTGACGGTACCGGACAACCCGACCGGCACCATCGCCGCGCCCGGCACCGTACGGGCCCTGGGGCAGGCGGCCAGGGACCTGGACCTGGTCGTGATCTCCGACGAGATCTACTGCGACCTGGTCTTCGACCCCCTGTACCCGGCCGTCTCCCCGGCGGCGTTCGCGCCCGAGCGCACGGTGGTCACCACCGGGCTCACCAAGAACCTGGCGCTGGGCGGCTGGCGGATGGGGGTCGCCCGGCTCCCGGACGGGCCGCTCGGGCGCGACCTGCACACCCGGCTGGTCGCGGTGGCCAGCCAGATCTGGTCCACCACGGCGGCCCCGGTCCAGGCCGCCGCGGCGTACGCCTTCGCGGAGCCGCCCGGGGTGGTCGCGCGCGTCGCCGCGAGCCGCGCGCTGCACGAGGCGGTGGCCCACGCGGTGGCGCGGTCCTTCACGGCGGCCGGGGCCGAGCTGGCGCCGGTCCGCGCGACCAGCTACCTCTACCCGGACTTCGGGCCGCTGCGGGACCGGCTCGCCCGCGACCACGGCGTACGCGGCGGCGACGACCTCGCCGCGCTGCTCGCCGAGCGGTACGGCATGGGCGTGCTGGCGGGGCCGGCGTTCGGCGAACCCCGCCGTTCGCTGCGGATCAGGGCCGCGACCGCCCGGCTGTACGGCGAGACCCCCGCCGAACGCGAAACCGCCCTGACCTCGTCCGACCCGCTGCGGCTGCCCTGGATCAGGGCGTCCCTGGACCGTATCGCCGAGATCCTGACCGACCTCACCGGCTCCACGACCTAGGAGGCATCCCATGTCCATCATCTTCGAGTGCGAGTACCAGGGCCACCGGTACGCGGGCCTCGGCAAGCCGTCCGACGGTGAGCCCGTGACCCTCTACCGGGTCGCCGACGGGACGCTGCGCGACGCGGTGATCACCGGGGGCGGCCCGGCGGCGGTGATCGCCGCCGTCACCGAGGGGGCCGCGACCGTGACGGTGACCGCGGGCGACCCCGACGTACGCTATCTGCCCCCGCTGCTGCCCACCGGCAGCGGGAACGCGCTGGTCAGCGGCTTCATGGGGACTCACAGGTCCAAGTTCGACCGCGACCCGGACCCGGAGGAGGAGTTCCGGGCGCCGAACTGGGTGATCAAGGGCTTCGGCTCGTGGCTGCGGATGCCCGGCGAGCCGCTGACGGTGCCCGCCGCGCCGATCGCGCTGCTGGAGGAGCCGGAGGTCGCGCTGGTGTACGTCAACGACGCCGGCGGCACCCCGCGCTACGCCGGTTACACCTTCGGCAACGACCTCAACGACATCGGCCTGCACCTGCAGAACCCGTGGGGCTGGACCCCCTACGCCAAGCTGTGCGACACCTCGCTGACGCCGTGGCTGTTCCTGGACGCGCCGCCCTGGACCGTGGCCGGCCGGATCGTCATCGAGCGCGCCGGGGTCACGGCGTGGGAGGGCCCCTTCGCCTGCGGGTCCGACGCGATCTACCACCGGGTGCCGGACATGGTGGGCAACCTGTTCTCGTACCCGGCGGTGCGCAGGCCCGGCCTGGTGAACTACCTGCTGCTCGGCGCGGACAAGGCGAGCTACCACGACGGGTTCACCATCGCCGACGGCGACCGGCTGACCATCGAGGTGACCAGCCACGACGTCGTGCTTTCCAACGTCGTGGAGTACGCGGCGGGTCAGGCCGTCCTGGCGACCTCGGGCTCGGCGGCGGCGCAGGCCGGGTCGGGGGCGGCGGCGCGCACGGCGTCGAGGTAGTCGGTCAGGGCGTCGCGGTTGCGGGTCAGGCAGCGGATCTGCCGGGTCATCCGGTCGCGCTCGTGCTCCAGGGTGGCGATCGTCTCGGGAGTGGCGTCGGAGACGTGGATGGTCCGCGGCTGGTCGATGCACGGGAGGATCTGCTTGATGATCCGGACCGGGAGTCCGGCGTCGAGCAGACCTCTCACCTGAAGGACCTTGTCCACACACCGCTCGTCGTACTCGCGGTATCCGTTCGAGGAGCGCGCCGCGCCGATCAGGCCCTGCTCTTCGTAGTAACGCAGCAGGCGACGGGACGTGCCGGTGCGCTCGGAAAGCTGCCCGATCCGCATGTGACCCACCTCACAGCGCTCGCTGTTGACATTCACATCTATGAGAGGGTTTGAGGATACCAACCATGACCACCGAACGTACAGAATCAAGGTCCGGCCCCGGCACGGTGGCGGTCACGGACCGGCTTCCCTGGTCGCCGCTGCTGGCCTTGTGCACCGCCGCGTTCATGGGCATTCTGACAGAGGCGCTGCCCGCGGGCGTACTCCCCGAGATGGCCCGTGACCTCGCCGTCAGCGAGTCGGCGATGGGCCAGGCCCTGACCATCTACGCCATCGCCACCGGCGTCTCGGCGATCCCGGTCGCGGTGACCACGGCGACATGGCGGCGCAAGCATCTGGTGCTGCTGGCCGTGGCGACGTTCGCGGTGGCCAACACCATCACCGCGATCTCGTCCAACTACCCGGTGACGATGGTCTTCCGGCTGGTCGCCGGCGTGGCCGCGGGCGTCATCTGGGCGGAACTGGTCGGGTACGCCCGCCGCCTGGCCCCGCCGCACCTCCAGGGCCGGGCAATCGCGATCACCATGGCGGGCATTCCGCTGGCGCTGTCTCTGGGCATCCCGGCCGGCACCTTCCTGGGCGGGCTGTTCGGCTGGCGGCTGACGTTCTTACTGGTCACCGGCATCGCGGTGATCCTGCTCGGGTGGATCTCGCTGTCGGTGCCCAACTACCCGGGGCAGCGGCCGGAGGCCCGCGAACCGATCCTGCGCGCGCTGTCGCTGCCCGGTGTGGTGGCGGTGCTGTTCGTGGTCGCGGTGTACGTGCTTTCGCACAACATCCTCTACACGTACATCGCCACGTTCCTCGACGAGTACCGGATGGGCGCGGACCGGGACATCGTGCTGCTGGTCTTCGGCATCGCGTCCATGGTCAGCATCTGGATCACCGGCGCGCTGGTGGACCGCAAGCTGCGGCACCTCACCATCGGCAGTACGGCCCTGTTCATCGTGGCCGCCGCGGCGCTGGCGCTGCTGGCCGACGTTCCCGCGGTCGTCTACGCCGCGATGGTGCTGTGGGGGCTCGGCTGGGGCGGCGTCGCGACCCTCCTGCAGACCGCGGTGACCGACGCGGGCGGCGACCGGGGGCAGGCCCTCCTGGTCACCACCTGGAACTCGTTCATGGCGGGCGGGGGTGCGGTCGGCGGCATCCTGCTGGACAGGCTCGGCCCGACGTCCTTTCCGTGGAGCGTGTTCCTGCTGCTGGTGCCGGTGCTGATCGTAGTGGTGGGCGCCCGCGCGCACGCGTTCCCGCCGAAGCGGCCGGGCGCGCTCTAGCCGCCTCGCGCTCGCTCTCGTTCTCGCTCTCGCGCGGCGGCGGCGTGGGGCCGCCGCCGCTGCCTGAGGCCCGTTTCCCGATTCACCCCATCTGCTGATGATGAGAGGCGGCCAGTGCAGGAGCGGTCTCGACGCACACGCGAACAGGTGTTGGACAGCGCGGCCGCGGAGTTCGTCCTGCACGGCTATGGCGACGCGACGATGCAGGCGGTGGCGGCCCGGATCGGCATGACCAAGGGCGCCCTGTACGCGCACTTCCGCTCAAAGCAGGGGCTGGCCGGGGTACTGATCGACCAGTTCCTGACGAGCTGGGCCGACACCTACACCCGCAACCGGCGATCCGGGGTCTCCGCCGAGGTGGCCCTGCATCGCAGCGTGATGGCCCTGGCCAGGGGCCTGCAGTGCGACATCCGCACGCGGGCGGCCATCCGCCTGCTCACCGACGGACCGGCGGCCTCGGCGGACCTCACGGCGATCCACATCCCGCTGCTGACGTTGATCCGCCAGGCGCAGTCGGAGGGCGCGATCGTGGCGAACTACCCGGCCGAGGTGGTCACCCGGCTGCTGCTGGCCTTCGTGTGGTACTTCTCCCGCGCGCCCAGGGAACCGGCGGGTCGCGCGGATCACGACGCCGAGCGCGCCTGCGGCGTACTGCTGGACCTGCTGCGGGCCGATCGGTGTGCGGCACCGGTGCATCCGGGCGGGTGATGAGGGCTGTACGAACCGGCCCGCGGCGGCTAGCGTCTACGTTCGTAGAATTTCACTGCCGTGCGGTGCGGGGAGGTCCATGATGAAGTACGTCCCGGTTCCCTATGACCCCGAGCTGGAAGAAGGGCTGGCGGCCTTCCTGGCGATGGTGGAGGCGCTGCCGCTGCGCGCGAACACCATCCGGCGCAACCGGGAGATCTTCGCCTCGCTGATCCCGCCGATGGCCGCCATCGTCGGCGACCGCCCGGTCGAGTGGTGGGACGTGGACGTACCCGGTCCCGAAGGCGCGCCCGACGTGACGGTCACCGTCGTACGTCCCAAGGGCGGCCCCCGGCCCGGCGCTGCGGGCATCTACGAGATCCACGGCGGCGGCATGCTGCTCGGCACTCGCTTCTTCGGCATCGAGGGCCTGATCTCGGCGGCTCTTGAGCACGGGACGGTGGGCGTGACCGTGGAGTACCGGCTCGCCCCCGAACACCCCTCGCCCGCGGCGGCCGAGGACTGCTACGCCGGGTACCTCTGGACGGCCGCGCACGCCGAGGAACTGGGCTTCGACCCGGCGAGACTGCTGGTGTCCGGCTTCAGCGCGGGCGGCGGACTGACCGCGGCGGTCGCCCTCATGGCCCGCGACCGCGGCGGCCCGGCCGCGGCCGGACTCTACATGGGCGCCCCCATGATCGACGACCGGAACACCACCGTCTCCAGCCACCAGTACGACGGCATCGGCGCCTGGGACCGCAACAACAACGACACCGCCTGGACCGCCATCCTGGGCGCCCGGCGCGGCACCCCCGACGTCCTCCCCCACGAGGCCCCCGCCCGCGCCGCCGACCTGTCCGGCCTGCCCCCCGCCTACATCGAGGTGGGCGCGGCCGAGGTCTTCCGCGACGAGGCCGTCGATTTCGCGGCCCGCATCTGGTCCACCGGCGGCCAGGCCGAACTCCACGTCTGGGCCGGCGGCTACCACGGCTTCGCCGGCACCTCAACGGCCCACGTCGCCCAAGCGGCCCTCACCACCAAACAAACCTGGCTCCAACGCATCCTCCACCTCTGACCCAACACCGATGCAGACGGCCCAGGTGGCCAAGCACTCCCTACTCCAGCGCATCGCGCCCAAGCGCACTGACCGGCTGTCGGCGCGCGGCTACCAGAAGTGGGTGGCCGGGTGCGCCTGACACCTGCCGGCACCCCCTGCAAGATCAACAACAGATACAGCTCGTATCCCACGCCCAGCCGTACGCGCGAGCGCCCCGCCTGGGATCTTCCGGGCGGGGCGCTGCTGTGTGGCGCGGGGCCTGCGCGGGGGTTCGTCGGCGCAGACCTTTCTTAGGGGGCGGCGAGCGGGTGTCCCTCTATGGGTGGACGTCGGCCCGGCCGCCTCTGGTCTTTAGGCCGCGCCCATCCGGGCGAGGATGCCGAGCTGCACGTTGAGCGCGGCGACCAGTTCATCCGGCCCGGGGCGGGCGAATTGGTGCAACATCCCGCACGCCTTCTGCTCCTCAGTCGGCGGGGTGTACTTCGTGGCCCACCACAGGCCGTCGCGGACGAGGATGCGCCAGCCGGGATAGGTGGCCTCGATCGCGGACAGGCGAAGGCGTTCCCACGGGCTCGTTGAGTCGGCCTGGGGCGCGGTGCCGGCGTTGCCGCCGGTCCGTTTCCCCAGACCGCTCGCCGAACCCGGCGTGCCCATCTCTGAGCACCGGGCTCTCCACGGCATCTGCCGTCAGGCGGGGCCGGACAAAGTCCAGGGGCCGCGGATCGAGTAACCCCGATAGCGGTAACGCCTCACCGATACCGCCCGCAGATCGAACAACTCGATCCCATCCGCCGAGGGTCTGCGCCACCGGCCGGTAGAGT
>NZ_QMEY01000001.1 GCF_003315795.1 Spongiactinospora rosea | reverse complement strand
CCACCTGCACGTCGCTCAGTTGCGGAAGAAGCAGGTCCAACAGTTCCTGATCGGAATCACGCATATGCAACTATCGGCACGTGTGTGATCAGTTGCAGGCAGTTACCACGAAAATCTTGGCAGAACCACTCTAAGTGTGGAAAGGATCACTTTGGGTAGATGAGTCGAGGTAGATCACTTTACGCTTCGGGGGGAGCGTCGACCATGACGAACACACGGGGAACAGCGGCACTGACCAGCGGCTTCACACAGGCCCACGAGCAGACGGGCAACCTGGCCCGGGCCGCTCACCACAGCGGGCAGGAATCCGCACATCCCGGCCAGGAACCGCCGCTGCGGGACCTGCTCGGCGATCAGGTACTGGACCTGCTGCTGGAACGCTCACGCGACAGGGCGGGCGGGCTGCGGCTGACCGGTCAGGGCTCGATGCTCGGCGAGCTGGTCAAAGCCGTGCTGGAACGCGCGCTGGAGGCCGAGATCTCCTCCCATCTGGGCTACGGCAAGCACGAGGTCGCCGGCCACGGGACGGGCAACTCCCGCAACGGAAAGATCGGCAAGACGGTGCAGACCGGCGTCGGGCCGGTGCGGCTGGCGGTGCCCCGAGATCGCGCCGGCACCTTCGAGCCGGTACTGGTGCCCAAGCGGGCCGGGCGGATCTCCGGCGGCCTGGACGACATGATCATCAGCTTGTACGCGCATGGTATGAGCGTCCGCGACATCCAGCACCACCTGCGCCAGGTCTATGACACCGAGTTGTCGCACGAGGCGATCTCCAACATCACCGACGCGGTGCTGGAGGAGGTCCGCGCCTGGCAGGCCCGCCCGCTGGAGGCGGTCTACCCGGTGCTCTTCCTGGACGCCATCGTGGTCAAGGTCCGCGACAACCATGTCGTGCAGGCCAAACCCGCCTACCTCGCCGTCGGTATCGACGCCGAGGGCGCCAAGCACGTGCTGGGGATCTGGCTGGCCAAGACCCCGACCGAGTCCGCGACCGCCGGGGAGTCGGCCCGGTTTTGGGCCTCGGTGATGGGCGACCTGAAGAATCGCGGGGTGCGTGACGTCCTGATCGCCTGCACCGACGGCCTGAACGGCTTCGAAGACGCCGTCCACATGGCGTTCCCGCACACCATCGTGCAGACCTGCGTAGTGCATCTGATCCGTAACGCGCTGCGGCCGGTGGCCCGCCGCGACCGCGCCGCGGTGGCCGCCGAGTTGAAGAAGATTTACACCGCGCCCACCGAGCAGGCGGCCTTCGATGCGCTGGCCGACTTCGCCGCCTCTACCTGGGGCCAGAGGTATCCGCAGGCGGGCCGGGTGTTCGAGGCTGCCTGGGATCGGTTCACGCCGTTCTTCGCCTTCACCCCCGCGGTGCGGCGGCTGCTCTACACCACCAACGGCATCGAGTCGCTGAACTACCAGTTGCGCAAGGTCACCAAGGCCCGGGGGCACTTCCCCGGCGATGACGCGGTGGTCAAGCTGTTGTGGCTGGCGATCATCAACATCGAGGACAAACGCGCCCGTGAACGCGCCGCGCACAAGGAGAAGACCGGCCGGGTCAAGTCCTCGCCCGGCACCGCCCGCCTGATCGAGGGGCAGCGGACCATCGGCTGGCGCGAGGCGCTCATCGAACTCGATATCGCTTATCCAGGACGGATCAGGTAAAGACGGCTCTCTGGCTACCGGGAGCGATCTTTACACACTTGAAGTGACAACCTCGGGTTAGCCCCCGAAGGGGATGTCCATGATGGAGAGCATCGCGAAGAAAAAGCCGCGCCCGCGGCGGTCGTTCACACCGGAGTTCAGGGCAGAGATCGTCGAGTTGTGCCGGCGGGGGGACCGGTCGATCGGCGAGGTCGCCCGCGACTTCGATCTGACCGAGACCTCGGTGCGGCAATGGGTGCGCCAGGCCGAGATCGACGCGGGTGAGGGGGACGGACTGACCAGCGGTGAGCGGGAGGAGCTGGCGGCGTTGCGGCGGGAGAACCGGCGGCTGCGCGAGGACGTCGAGCTCCTTCAGCGAGCGACGGCTTTCTTCGCCAATGAGACCCGGTGAGCATGCACCCGTTCATCGAGGCGGAGAAGCAAGGCGGCCACAACGTCAAGCGGGCGTGTGCGCTGCTGAGGGTCTCCCGTGCCGCCTTTGAGGCCGCTGCGGCGGCCTGACTGACCACCACACCGATGGTGATTGTCAAAGCGGAGCAAGCGCATCAAGTGCTGTACGCCCTGGTCCCGGTTCTCGGTATGGATCGCGTCCCGCGGAGTGGTGGAACTCCTCCATGGCATGGACCGGCCGGCCTCGGCAATGTCCGATTTGGACGCTCCCTCTACGCCACTAGACGAGACACCATCAAATGGCCTTAGCCGGTGCTGGAACGGCGAGCAGCCACGACACACGCGAAATCCCGGGCACCGGCCCGCGACCAGGCACGGACGGGCGGCGAGAGTGGGCCTGCCGTACGCCGGGCGAAGCCCGGCAAAGGAAGACCGTCCGAGCGAAGCGAGGCCCTTTACGCGCGCGGAGCGCGCCCTGGCCGCCGAAGGCGGGACCCATCGCGCGGAGCGCGTCCCCCGCCGGAGGCGGGGGGTTTGGGCGCGAGCGAAGCGAGGCGCTTTGCTTTGCCCGGGCGCGGTCGTGTCCGCAGCGACGAGCGATGGAGTGAGGAACGAACGACTGAGCGAGGAGCGGAGGGCGCGACCTCGAAAGCGCCCGGGCCCCGCGCGAGCGGAGCGAGCGCCATTTACACGTAGACGCGGGGGACTCGGGCGCCTAGGCCGGTGACGATTTCGTAGGAGATGGTGCCCAGGCGGTCCGCCCATTCCTGGGCTGTGGGCTCGCCCTGGTCGCCCGGGCCGAAGATGATCACTTCGTCGCCCAGGGACAGCGCGTCGTCGCCCACGTCGATCATGAACTGGTCCATGCAGACCCGCCCCGCCACCGTGCGCCGCCGCCCGCCCGCGAACACCTCGCACCGGTTGGTGGCCCGGCGCTGGACCCCGTCGGCGTAGCCGAGGGGGATCATGGCGAGGGTGGTCTCCCGTTCGGTGATGTACTCGTGACCGTACGAGACCCCCGACCCCGCCGGTACGCGCTTGACCAGGGCCGCGGTCGAGGCCAGCGTCATCGCCGGGCGTAGTTCGCAGTCGCCCAGTTCGGGCACGGACGGCAGGCCGTAGATGGCGCTGCCCAGCCGTACCATGTCGAACCGGGCGCGGGCGAGGGTGAGCGTCGCCGCGGAGTTGGACAGGTGCCTGATCACGTGGGATCCGGCCACGCCCGCCTTCTCGGCCATGGCCAACGCCTCGTCGAACTTGTGCGTCTGGGCGTCGATGGACGGGTGGCCGGGGGTGTCGGCGCAGGCCAGGTGGGACCAGATGCCGGTGACCTGGACCAGGCCCTCCCTCTGCGCCGCCGCCGCGCGGTCGAGCAGTTTCTCCCACTCGGTCGCGGTCGCGCCGCCCCGGGACGTGCCGGTGTCGATCTTGAGGTGGATCCGTGCCGTACGCCCCCGGCGGCGGGCCGCCTCCATCAGCTCGTCCAGCAGCCAGATCGCGCTCACGGACACCTCGATGTCCTCGGCGACGGCCTCTTCCAGCCGATCTCCCGGCGTGATGATCCAGGCCAGGATCGGCGCGCCGATGCCCGCCCGCCGCAGGGTCAGCGCCTCATGGATGAAAGCGGTGCCCAGCCGACCGGCCCCCGCGGTGAGAGCCGCGTGCGCGCATGGCACCAGCCCGTGCCCGTAGGCGTCGGCCTTCACCACCGCCATCAGCTCCGCGCCCGCGGCGCGCTCGCGCATGACCTCGACGTTGTGCCTGATGGCTCCGAGGTCCACGCGCGCTACTGTCGGGAAATCCATCTTACAAGAATGGCAGGTGACACGGTCTGCTGAGCGATAGGACTCTCACTCCCGGGTGCACATATCAGGTCAAGGACCGCGTCACCTGCGGCAACGCGTCGGCCACGTCGGTCGCGGCGAGCGGAGCACCGCCGGCGGCCACGCGGGCCGCCGCGCCGTGCAGGTAGGCCGCGCATGAGGCGGCATCGTAACAGTTGAGTCCGGCGGCCAGCAGTGTGCCGAGGATGCCGGAAAGGACGTCCCCGGTGCCCGCCGAGGCCAGCCACGGGGTGCCGGTGAGGTTGATCCTGGGCGGCCTGCCGGGCTCGGCGACGATGGTGGTCGAGCCCTTGAGCAGTACGGTCACGCCGAGCGTCCGCGCGGCCTCGCGGGCGTGGTGCAGGCGGGCGGCCTCGATGTCCTGCCTGGGCACGCCGGTCAGCCTGGACAGTTCGCCCGCGTGCGGGGTGATCACCGTGGGCGCGTCCCTGTCCAGCAGGTACGGCCTGGCGGCGGCGAGGGTCAGCGCGTCGGCGTCGATCGCCACCGGGAGGTCGTCCGCCAGCACGGACTCGGCCACCGCGAGCGCGTCGTCGTCGGTACCGAGGCCCGGCCCCAGCACCCACGCCTGCACGCGGCCCACCCGATCGATGCCCTCGCCGGGCGCCAGCGTGCTGATCACCGCCTCCGGCCAGTGGTCCCTGACCGCGGCGGCCGGTTGGTCCTGTCCGGCGTAGCGGACCATCCCCGCGCCGGACCTGATCGCGCCCGCCACCGTCATGACCGCCGCCCCGGTGAACCGGTCGCCGCCCGCGACGATCCCCACGACCCCTCTGCGGTATTTGTCGGACTCCCGGCCGGGCCTGGGCAGCAGCCCGGCCACGTCGGGGTCGGTCAGTGCGACCACGTCGGCGTCGGGGAGGTAGGGCCCGAGCCCGATGTCCACGAGTTCCACGACCCCTGACTGCCCAGCGCCGGGGTCGATGAACAGACCGGTTTTGTACGCCCCGAACGTCACGGTGACGTCCGCCCGTACGGCGGCGCCGTCCACCTGCCCGGTGCTCGCGTCCACGCCGCTCGGCACGTCCACCGCGACGACGGTCGCATCCACGGAGTTCACGATCTCGGCCAGCGCCGCGTACGGCTCGCGCAGCGCGCCCGTCCCGCCGATGCCGACCAGCCCGTCGATGATCAGGTCGGCCGGTCCGGCCGCCCGTCGTACCGCCTCGGGCCCGGAGTCGCCGAGCACTCTGCCGCCCGCCGCGCGCAGGGCGGCCAGCCCGCCCTGGTGGGTACGCGAGCCGGCGAGCAGGGCGTCCACCCGCGCGCCGCGACCGGCCAGGGTCGCCGCGGCGTAGAGGGCGTCGCCGCCGTTGTCGCCGCTGCCCACGAGGACGAGCACCCGCGAGCCGTACACGCGGGGCAGCAGGCCCGCGCAGGCGGCGGCGAGCCCGGCGGCGGCCCGGCGCATCAGCGCGCCCTCGGGGAGGCGGGCCATCAGCGCCCGCTCGGCGGTGCGAATCTGGTCACTGGTGTACGCGGTGCGCATGCTGCCGAAGTTATCTCAGCCTTCGGCGATCACATACGCGATGGCGACACCTCCGTCGTGGGTCAGCGACAGGTGCCAGCGCCGCACGCCCATCGCCCCGGCGGTCTCGGCCACCCGTCCCGACACCCGCAGGAACGGCCTGCCGTGCTCGCCGACGCACACCTCGGCGTCGAGGTGGCGCAGGCCGGGCGGCGCGCCGAGGGCCTTGGCCACCGCCTCCTTGGCCGCGAACCTGGCGGCCAGCGAGTGCACGGCCAGCCCCCGCTCCGCCTCGGTGAACAGACGTGCGGCCAGCGCGGGCGTGCGCTCCAGGGTGGCGGCGAAGCGCGTGACGTCGACGACGTCCACGCCGATTCCCACGATCACCGGCCCAAGCCTAATCCGCAGGCCACCCGATGGCCGCTCGCGCGCGCTGAGTAGGCTTCCGGCATGGTCACCGAGGCAACCGCGGTCGAGACGTCGGCGTACGTCGAGCTGGGCCGCGAGCAGTGGCGGGGTCTGCGCGAGAACACCCCGCTCACGCTCACCGAGGCCGGACTCGAAGACCTGCGCGGCGTGGACGACCCCATCGACCTGGCCGAGGTCACCGACATCTACCTGCCGCTGACCCGGCTGCTCAACCTGCACTTCACCGGCGCGCGCAAGCGGGGGGCCGCGGTCAGCGCGTTCCTCGGCGAGAAGGACGCGCCGCCGCCGTACATCCTGGGCATCGCGGGCAGCGTGGCCGTGGGCAAGTCCACGACCGCCCGGCTGCTGCACACGCTGCTGGCCCGCTGGCCCGAGCACTCCAACGTGGAGCTGATCACCACCGACAGCTTCCTGTATCCCAACGCGGTCCTCGAAGAGCGTGGGATCATGCACCGCAAGGGCTTCCCGGAGAGTTACGACCGGCGGGCGCTGGTCCGGTTCGTGTCGGCGGTGAAGGCGGGCGCGGCCGAGGTGACCGCGCCCGTTTACAGCCATCTGGAGTACGACATCGTGCCGGGCGCGGCGCAGAGCGTGCGGCGGCCGGACATCCTGATCGTCGAGGGGCTCAACGTGCTCCAGCCGGCCCCGCCGACCGCGCTGGCCGTGTGCGACTTCTTCGACTTCTCGATCTATGTGGACGCGCAGGTGGAAGACGTCCGGGAGTGGTACGTGGACCGGTTCCACAAGCTGCGCCGGACCGCGTTCGCCGACCCGAAGTCCTATTTCCGGCACCTGGCCGACCTGTCGGAGACCGAGGCAACGGCGTTCGCGCGCGATGTGTGGCGCGAGGTCAACGAGCGCAACCTGGTGGAGAACATCGCCCCGACCAGGGCCAGGGCGGCGCTCGTGCTGCACAAGGGCCGCGACCACGCCGTCCAGCGGGTGCTGCTGCGCCGCGCGTAGGGCCGTGCCTCGCCGGGTCCGCTCTCACTAGGGTGGGCCACGTGCTGCACATGCGCGTCATAAGTCCCGCCACGCACACCGCCGCGGCCGTCGAGTACCTGACCGGCGCGCCCGGCGTGGTCGATCTGGTCGTGCTTCCCGGCGTGGCCGCCCGCCCGCAGGGCGACGTACTGCTGTTCGACGTGGCCCGCGAGGCGGCCAACGACGTGCTGGGCCGGTTGAAGGAGATGCGCCTGCACGAGGTGGGCTCGATCAGCGCCGACAACGCGGGCCTGATCCTTTCCGAGGCCGCCGACCGGGCCGAGGCCGAGGCCCCGGGCGACCCCGACGACGCCGTGGTGTGGGACGAACTCAGCCAGCGGGTCGCCGACGACAGCCGGATGACCTGGGCCTATTTCGCGTTCTTCGCCATCGCCACGCAGATCGCGGCCATCGCGGTGGTGGTCGACTCGCCGATCGTGCTGGTCGGCGCGATGGTGCTGGGACCGGAGTTCGGGCCGATCTCGGCGATGTGCTTCGGCCTGCTGCGCCGCGACGGCGCGCTGATCGGCCGGGCGGCCAGGAGCGTGGCGGCCGGGTTCTGCGTGGGCATCGCGGTGACGTTCGTGTGCGCGCTGGTCTCGCTCGGGATCGGCTGGATCGGCCCCACCTCGCTGGACTCCCACGCCGAGGTCGAGTTCATCGTCAATCCGGACCGCTGGTCGTTCATCGTGGCGCTTCTGGCGGGCGCGGCGGGCGTACTGTCCATCACGGCCGCCAAATCGACGGCCCTGATCGGGGTCTTCATCTCGGTCACCACCGTGCCCGCGGCCGGTTACGCCGCCCTGGCCCTGGCGCTCGGCCGCTGGGACGACCTCGGCTCCTCGATCGCCCAGGTCGCGGTCAACGTGCTCGGCATGACCATCTCCGGCACGGCGACGCTGTACGCGCAGCGGCTGCTGTGGTCGCGCCTCGGCGGCCCCTATCCCGGGCAGCTACGGAGGATGCTGAAGCACACGCGACCCTGATTAACGGCTAAGGGTCAGATCGTACATTCGGACGAGGGCATGCCCGGAAATGCGGCGATAGAGTCCGCCCCATGACGATCCTCGCGACCGAAGGGTTGACCAAACGCTTCCCCCGGGTGACCGCGCTCGACACGCTCAGCGTCACGGTCACCCCGGGGGTCACAGGTCTGGTGGGGGCCAACGGCGCGGGCAAGTCGACGCTCATCAAGATACTGCTGGGCCTCCTCGAACCGACCGCCGGAACGGCCCAGGTACTCGGCCTCGACGTGGCCACCAAGGGCGCCGAGATCCGGCGCGCCGTGGGTTACATGCCCGAGCACGACTGCCTGCCCCCCGACCTGTCGGCCACCGAGTTCGTGGTCCACATGGCCCAGATGTCCGGGCTGCCGCGTACGGCGGCCCGCGAACGCGCGGCCGACACCCTGCGCCACGTCGGCCTGTACGAAGAGCGCTACCGCCCGGTGGGCGGCTACTCCACCGGCATGAAACAGCGGGTCAAGCTGGCCCAGGCGCTGGTCCACGACCCGCGCCTGGTGTTCCTGGACGAGCCCACCAACGGCCTGGACCCACAGGGCCGCGACGACATGCTCCGGCTGATCCGGCGGATCGGCGCGGAGTTCGGGATCAGCGTGCTGGTCACCTCGCACCTGCTGGGCGAGCTTGAGCGCGTCTGCGACCACGTGATCGTGATCGACGGCGGGAAGCTGCTGCGCTCGTCGGCGATCGGCGAGTTCACCGGCGCGACCGAGACCGTGACGGTCGAGGTCGAGGAGGACTGGCGGCCGCTCGCCGCCCGGCTCGGCGAGCTGGGCGAGACCGTGAGCGGCGCGGGCCGCCTGCTGACCGTCAAGGTACGCGGCCCCGAGACCTACGACGCCGTACGCGACGCCGTGTGCGACCTGGACATGTCGCTGATCCGGCTGGAGCAGGGCCGCAGGCGGATCGAGGACGTCTTCCGCGGCTCGGCCGCTGAGATCGACGAGACCGGCCGGGCCCACGAGACCACTTCCGCCGCATCCTCCGGGGGCGTGACCGCATGACCGCCACATCGACCCCCGAGCCCGCGGGCGTCATCCACGACATCGGCTACCGCCACTACGACGGCGCGCGGCTGGGCCGCGGCCAGGCCAGGCTCGCGCTGACCCGGCACAGCCTGCGCGGGGCCTTCGGCCTGGGCCGATCGTTTCGCGCGAAGGTCATGCCGTTCGTGCTGCTGGTCATCATGGTGCTGCCGGCCGTCGTGTCCATCGCGGCCATGGCGCTGGTCCGGCAGCCGGGGCCGGTGATCCAGTACCCCGGCTTCGCCGCCACCATGTCGGTCGTGCTGGCCATCTTCCTGGCCACCCAGTCGCCCGTTCTGGTCGCGCCCGACCTGCGCTTCCGCGTCCTGCCGCTGTACTTCTCCCGGCCGGTGACGGTCGGCGACTACGTCGCGGCCAAGGTGGCCGCGATGTCGCTGGCGCTGCTGATCCTGCAGTGGCTGCCGCTGACCGTGACGTACATCGGCGAGCTGCTGGTCGACCCGCCCGGCGGCGACCCCGCCACCGGCCACTACGTGGCGAGCATGCTCCTTTCGGTCGTCTACTCGGTGATGCTGGCCTGCCTGGGTCTCGCCATCGCCTCGCTCACCCCGCGCCGCGGGCTCGGCGTGGCCGCGGTCATCGCGTTCTACCTGTTCACCACGGCGGTCTCCCAGGTGCTCACGGAGGTCTTCGGCTCGATGAGCGACGACGGCTCGGCCGGGTGGGCACTGCTGATCAACCCGTTCTACCTGGTGGACGCCGTACAGGTGTGGCTGACCGGGGCCTCGGGCGCGATGGGCAACTCCTACCCCGACGGAGCCTCCGGGCCGGTCGCGGCCCTCGGCGTCGTCGCGCTGACCGTGCTGGGCGGCGCCGTACTGATCCTGCGCTACCGGAAGGCGGCATCCGCGTGACCACCACCACACCGGAGGGCGTGACCACGCCGTCCGCCAGCACGACACCCGCCCGCGTCGAGCTTCGCCAGGTGTCGCGCTGGTACGGCAACGTCGTCGCGGTCAACGACGTCACGATGACGATCGGCCCCGGCGTCACCGGCCTGCTCGGCCCGAACGGCGCGGGCAAGTCCACGCTGCTGCACATGATGGCCGGATTCCTGGCCCCCTCCACCGGCAGCGTGACCCTGGACGGGCGGCCCATCTGGCGCAACCACGACGTGTACCGCTCGATCGGCCTGGTCCCCGAGCGGGAGGCCGTGTACGGGTTCCTCACCGGGTGGCAGTTCGTGCTGTCCAGCGCGAAGCTGCACCGCCTGCCCGACCCGGAGGCGGCGGCCCGCCGCGCGCTGACCACGGTCGAGATGCTGGACGCCGCCGAACGCCGGATCGAGACCTACTCCAAGGGCATGCGCCAGCGGGTCAAGGTCGCCGCGGCGATGGTCCACGATCCGCGCGTACTGCTGCTGGACGAGCCGTTCAACGGCATGGACCCGCGCCAGCGCCTGCACCTGATGGACCTGGTCAGGCAGATGGGCGCGGCGGGCAAGACCATCTTGTTCAGCTCGCACATCCTGGAGGAGGTCGAGCGGGTCGCCCAGCAGATCGAGGTCCTGGTCGCGGGCCGGCACGCCGCCTCCGGCGACTTCCGCGAGATCCGCCGCAGGATGACCGACCGGCCGCACCTGTTCACCATCCGCTCCAGCGACGACCGCGCCCTCGCCGCGGCCCTCATCGCCGACGCCTCCTCCGGCGCGGTCTCCCTCACCGAGAACGGCCTCCAGGCCCAGGCGGTGGACTTCGCCCGCTTCACACGCCTTCTCCCCCGCGTCGCCAAGAGCGCCGGAATCCACGTCTGGCAGGTCGCCCCCGCCGACGAGGACCTGGAGAGCGTGTTCTCCTACCTCATCACCAGGAGCGCCACATGAGCACGGTCGCGGGGATCAGTTACCGCATGGTCATCGGGCGGCGGCGGATCTGGTTGATGGTCCTGTTGCCCGCGGGGCTCATCGCGCTGGCCGTACTGCTCCGGATGATGGGCAGTGACGACGAGCGGTCCGCGCTGATGTTGCTGAAGATCTTCGGCGTGGGGACCATGCTGCCGCTGCTCGGCCTGATCGCGGGCACCGGCGTGATCGCGCCCGAGATCGACGACGGCACCATCGTCCACCTGTTGTCCAAGCCGATCTCCCGCCCGGCGATCGCGGTCACCAAGTTCGGGGTGGCCGCCTCGCTGCTGGCGCTGTTCGGCGCGCTGCCCGCCTTCGTCGCCGCCTACCTGCTCGTGGGCACCGAATCGGGGATCGCCCTCGGGTTCGCGATCGGCGCGTTCGCCGGGGGCGTCGCCTACGCGGCGCTGTTCCTGCTGCTCGGCGTCATCACCAAGCACGCGGTGGCGATCGGCATCGCGTACGCGCTGATCTGGGAGTCCGTCGTCGGCGGGTTCGTCCCCGGGGCCCGCAACTTCTCCGTCCAGCAGTGGGCCCAGTCGATCGCCTACCAGTTCAACACCTCCGGCTTCTTCAGCAAGCCCAGCGTCAGCGTCGGCTTCGCCCTCATCGCCATCGCCATCGTCACCATCGGCGCGGTCTTCTGGGCGGGCCAGCGCCTGCGGTCCTTCACCCTCGCCGGCGAGGAGTGACCCCGCGCGTGTGCGCCCCGCCGTACGGTACGGCGGGGCGCACGCGTTTCGGGTCAGAACATGCCGTGCGGGACCCGGTCGGGCTCGGGGACCGGCTGGATCACGTCCCAGTGTTCGGCGATCAGGCCGTCCGCCATTCGGAAGATGTCCACGATCGCGACACCGCGCTCGCTTTCCGGAGCCACCATGTGGAGATGCACGACCACGTGATCGCCCTCGGCGATGACCCGTTTGAGGTCGAGTTTCGACCGGGCGAGCGGGGTCGTGGCGATGTACGCGATGAAGGCGTCCCGGCCCGAAGGGGCGTCCGGGCTGTGCTCGATGTAGTCCTCGCGCAGGTGGTCGCGGAGCACCTCGATGTCGCCCGCCGCGAACTCCTTGAACACGTGGACGGCGACTTCCTTGTTGCGCGCGGCATTGCTTTCACTGGTCTGGGTCATGGGCCCGACCGTTCCAGAATTTCTTCGCCGGTGTCGATTACGCCGCAGGTAATCGAGGGGATCGGCGCCGCTGGCGATAATGTTCCCATGACGGGAGATCGGCCTGCCGGTGAGCTGTTGCGGGAATGGCGGCACCGCAGGGGGCTCAGCCAGCTCGACCTGGCGATCCAGGCCGGGGTGTCCGCGCGGCACATCAGCTTCGTGGAGACCGGCCGCACGATCCCCAGCAGCGCGATGGTCCTGCGCCTGGCCGAGCACCTGGACGTACCGCTGCGGGAGCGCAACCGCCTGCTGGTCGCCGCCGGGTACGCGCCCAGCGTCCAGGAGCGGCCCCTGGAAGATCCCCATCTGGAGCCGGCCAGGCAGGCCCTCCGGCAGGTCGTCCGAGGTCACGAGCCCTATCCCGCGCTCGCCATGGACCGCCGCTGGAACATGCTGTTCGCGAACTCCGCGATCGACGTCTTCCTTGAGGGGGTCGATCCGGCGCTGCTCCGGCCGCCGGTCAACATGATGCGGCTGGGCCTGCATCCCAGCGGCTTCGCGCCCCGGCTGCTCAACCTCGCCCAGGTCCGAGCCTTCCTGCTCCCCCGCCTGGCCCGGCAGGCCGCCAACACCGGCGACCCCGAGACCACCGCCCTGTACGAGGAGCTGCGCTCCTACGGGCCGGAGGGCGACCCGCCGCCGCTCGATCCGGCCGACATCGCGCTCCCCATCCGCATCCGTCACCACGGCACCGACCTCTCCTTCATCAGCACCATCACCACCATCGGCACCGCCTTCGACATCACGTTGGACGACATCGCCGTGGAGGCGTTCTTTCCCGGCGACGCGACCACCATCGATTACTTCGCCCGGGTGCCCGGCTGACCGGCCGGGCGATCACCCGCGCATAAAGCGCGGAATTTCCCGGACGCCGGCCCGCCATTCTCAATTGGTCATTCCGGCCTATGGTCACGGTGAATCAGGGGGTCGACAATCTGGGCGTCCAGGAAATGGACGTGCCCCGGTGATTGGAGATCACATGCGTAGGACCGGGCCATTACTCGCCGCGGCCCTGGCCGCCCTCATCGGCCTGACCCCTTTCGCCCCCGCGCGGGCCGCCGAACCGTCCGCCATCGAATGGGCCGCGTGCGCGTGGCCCCGGGAGAAGTACGAGTGCGGCACGCTCACCGTGCCCGTGGACTGGAAGGACCCGGCCGGGCCGACCGTCGAGCTGTTCCTGACCAGGCAGCGCGCGACCGATCCGGCGGCCCGGATCGGGTCGCTGCTGGTCAACCCCGGCGGGCCGGGCCTGTCCGCGGCCACGTTCGCCACCTTCGGCTTCTTCAGCCCGGAGGTCCGCCGCCGGTTCGACATCGTGGGCTTCGACGTCCGTGGCACCGCCGGGAGCCATCCGGTCCTGTGCTCGGCCGACCTCCTGGCCCAGTACCCGGACACGTTCATCAAGAACCAGGCCGAACTCGACCACTGGCGGGACTTTAGCGGCCGGATGCGCGCCGACTGTAAATCCCGCACCGGGCCGGTGTTCGAGCACCTGGACAGCGTTTCCGTGGCCCATGACATGGACGCCGTGCGCGCCGCGCTCGGCGAGGAGAAGGTCACCTTCTACGGGATCTCCTACGGCACGGTGCTCGGCCAGGCGTACGCCGAGCGGTTCCCCCGCCGCGTGCGGGCCCTCGTCCTGGACAGCGTCGTGGACCACAGCATCGGCGAGGGCCGCGCGTTCCGCGACACCGCCGCGTCCACCCAGGGCGCCTTCGACGCCTTCGTGCAGTGGTGCGCGGGCGAGGCCCGGTGCGCACTGCACGGCAAGGACGTACGCGCGATCTGGACACGGCTCATGGACCGGGCCGAACGCGGCGAACTGGGCACGCACACCAAGCGGAGCGTGGCCCGCATCATCTCCAGCGGTTCGTACGCGCCCGCGTGGTACTCCGTCGCCGAGCAGATCGCCCGCCTCGACGCGAGCCCCCCACCGGCCTCCCTGCGAGCCCCGGGTGACCTGCCGGTGGCATGGCAGCTCAACTGCGCGGACTTCGACACCTCGATCCGCGACTACGAGCAGTACGCCAGGTTCCTGCGCCGCGCCAAGGCCGTCGCGCCCGACGTGGAGCTGAACCCGTCGCATCTGACGCTCCAGACCTGGTGCCTGAGCGAGCCGAAGCCCATCCCGAACCCGCAGCACCGCCTGCGCGTGCGCGGCGCGCCGCCGATCCTGGTCGTCAACTCCCGCAACGACCCGATCACCGGCCACGCCTGGGCGGTCAGCGTCGCGGGCCAGCTCGGCAAGGCCGGCCGGCTGCTCACCTACGAGGGCACCGGGCACAGCGTCTACGGCCGCGGTGACTGCACGATCAGCACGATCGACCGGTACCTGATCGAGCTGAAGCCGCCCGCGTACCGGGCGAGCTGCCCCGCCGTACCGCCGGAGCCACCCGCGCAGGCCCGTACGCCGCAGGACCTCCTCCTGCGGGACCTCGCCGACCGGGCGGCCTACGGGACGAGTTCGTAACCCGCCTCCTCGACCGCGGCGCGGACCTCCGCGACGTCCAGGGCACGGTCACCGGTGACGGTGACCGTGCCGCCGCCGACGTCCACCGTCACCGTGTCCACGCCCGGGACGCGTTCGATCTCCTCGCTGACGAACCGCGCGCAGTGCCCGCAGGCCATGCCGCTCACCCGGTACACGTGCCGCGTCACGCCGGGGCCTCGTCCTGGCCGGGGAGCATGCGGGTGAGCATGTTGGCCTCGCACATCCGCCCATCCGGGGCGAACCGCCCGAAGAAGCACACCTCGATGGCGAAATCCCGCTTGGGGTTGCGGACGTGCAGCGTGTACCTGGCGGCGAGCGTGTCCCCCTGCCGCAGCGCCTCGTGTACCTCCATGCGGCTCGTCGGACGGTTCTTACGCACCGGGCGGGTGTGCGCGATGAGCTTGTCGCGGTCCATCCGGTGCCCGTCGGCGACCTGGACGATGTCCGGCGTGTGGTAGCGGTCGATGATCACCCCGGAGTCCTCGTCGGTGTTGACCAGGTCGTCGTTCAGGGCCCGATAGAAGTCGGCGATGAACCGTTTGGGGTCGGTGTCGCCGAGCAGGGTGTCGTTGAGCACGGTCAATCCCATCACCTACTATCTCTTACAGCTCGTAAGATATAAGTCCGGCGAAAACTTTGGCAAGGTGTAAGAGTTGTCTCGGTACCAGGCCCGCAACCGCCGTGCCGACGCGGTGCGCAGCAGGGCGGCCATCCTCGACGCGGCGCTGCGGCTGCTGCGCGCCGATCCCGACGCCAGCGTCGAGGCCATCGCCGCCGCGGCGGACGTGACCCGCCAGACCGTCTACGCGCACTTCCGTTCGCGCGAGCGGTTGCTGGCCGCCGTCGTCGAGCAGGTCACCGGCGAGACGGCCGCCGCGATGGACGCCGCCGACCCCGACACGGGCCCGGCCGCCGAGGCGCTGCTGCGGGTGCTCGACGCCGCCGCCCGTACGGCGGAGCGCTACCCGGGGCTGGTCCAGGCCATCGTCACGAACCCGGTGAGCCCGCGTACCGACCGCGAGGCGCACGCGCCGATCAGCGAGCGCCTGATCCGGGTGATCGAGCGAGGCAGGGCGTCCGGGGAGTTCGATGCGGGCCTGCCGGCCGGCTGGCTGGCCACGGTGACCATCACGCTGGCGCACGCGGCGGGCGAGCAGGTCGCCGCGGGCCTCATGCCGCCGGAGGAGGCCGCGCGGGCGATGCGGACCACGCTCCTGCGCGCCCTCACCCCGCCATGAGGGCCGGAAAACGCGACACCCCGGCCGCGGAACCGAGCCGGGGTGACAGTGCGATGAGCGGGTTCAGGAACAGGTGGCGCGGACCGTCTCCGCCAGTCGTTCCGCGATCTCATGGGCCATGATCTCGGAGGACGCCTCCACCATGACGCGGATCATGGGCTCGGTGCCGCTGGGCCGGATCAGCACGCGGCCGGTCTCGCCGAGTTCGGCCTCCGCGCGGCCGATCGCCGCCGCGAGGTCGGGCGAGGCCGCGGCCTTCGCCTTGTCCACGCCCTTCACGTTGATCAGCACCTGGGGCAGCCGGGTCATCACCGAGGCCAGCTCGGCCAGCGACCGGCCCTGCCTGGCCACCTCCGCGATCAGGTGCAGCGACGTCAGCAGCCCGTCGCCGGTGGTGGCGTGGTCCAGCAGCAGGACGTGGCCGGACTGCTCGCCGCCCAGGTTGTAGCCGCCGGCCTTCATCGCCTCAAGGACGTAACGGTCGCCGACCGCCGTCTCGATCACGTTGAGCCCGGCGCCCCGCATCGCGATCTTGAAGCCGAGGTTGGACATGACCGTGGCCACCACGGTGTCCTTGACCAGCTCCTTCTTGGCGTGCATGGCGAGCGCCAGGATGGCCATGATCTGGTCGCCGTCCACGATCTCGCCCTCGTGGGTGACCGCGAGGCAGCGGTCGGCGTCGCCGTCGTAGGCGACCCCGAGGTCGGCGCCCCGCGACACCACGACCTGCTGGAGCCGGTCGAGGTGCGTCGAGCCGTAGCCGGCGTTGATGTTCAGGCCGTCCGGGCGGGCGCCGATGGCCTCCACCGTCGCGCCCGCGCGCACCAGGGCCTCGGGGGCGACGGTGTGGGCGGCGCCGTTGGCGCAATCCACGATCACGTTGATGCCCTCAAGACGGACGGGCAGCGTGGTCAGCAGGTGCGCGATGTACCGGTCGGCCTCGCCGTACGCCTCGTGGACCCGGCCGACGCCGGAACCGGCCGGGCGCTCCCACCGCTCGCCCAGCCGTTCCTCGATCTCGTTCTCCACGGTGTCGGGCAGCTTGTAGCCGCCCTTGGCGAGGAACTTGATCCCGTTGTCGGGGGCCGGGTTGTGCGACGCGGAGAGCATCACCCCCAGGTCGGCGCCGAGTGCCGCGGTGAGGTAGGCGACCGCGGGCGTCGGCAGTACGCCGAGCCGCAGCACGTCCACTCCCGAGGAGGCGAGCCCGGCGACCACCGCGGCCTCAAGGAACTCCCCCGAGGCCCGCGGATCCCTGCCCACGACCGCCACCGGCCGGCCGCGCCCAGCGGCGCTGCCGGCCGCGCCGACGCCGGCCATGTCGTCGGCCATGTCGCCCGCGCTCCCGGCGAACGCTCCCGCGTCACCGAGCACGTGGGCCGCCGCCACCGACAGCTCCATGGCGAGCTCGGCCGTGAGGTCGCGTCCAGCGACCCCACGGACCCCGTCGGTGCCGAAAAGCCGCGCCGTCAACGCTTGCTGTACTGCGGAGCCTTACGGGCCTTCTTCAGGCCGTACTTCTTGCGCTCCTTGACCCTGGCGTCGCGGGTCAGGAAGCCGGCCTTCTTCAGCGGCGGACGGTTGGTCTCGACGTCGAGCACGGCGAGCGCACGGGCCAGGCCCATGCGCAGCGCACCGGCCTGGCCGGTCACGCCGCCGCCGTCGATCCGCGCGACGACGTCGAACTGCTCCTCGGCCCCCAGCGTCACGAACGGCTCGTTCACGATCTGCTGGTGGACCTTGTTCGGGAAGTAGCCGTCGAGGGCGCGACCGTTGATCTTCCACTTGCCCGTGCCGGGCACGATGCGGACCCTCGCCACGGCCTCCTTGCGGCGGCCGGTGCCGTAGGAGTTGCCCGTCGTGACGGGCTTGCGGACGGGCGCGTCGCCGGCGGGGGCGGACTCGCTGGTGTACTCGGTCGGGAAGTCCTCGCCGGAGAATTCCTCCAGCTCGCCTTCGACGGGCGTCTCGACACCGGTGGGCTCGGCCACGGTTCTCCTCTTACTTTCTCGGCGCTACTGGTGGGATGCTCTGGGCTTACTGAGAGATCTGGGTGATCTCGAACGGGACCGGCTGCTGCGCCTGGTGCGGGTGCTCCCCACCGGCGTAGACCTTCAGCTTCTTGGCCATCTTCCGGCCGAGGGCGTTCTTCGGGAGCATTCCCTTGACGGCCTTCTCCACGGCGCGGTCGGGGCGCTTTTCCATCAGCTCGCCATAGCTCACGGAACGCAGACCGCCGGGGTAGCCCGAGTGGCGGTACGCCTTCTTCTGCAGAAGCTTGTCACCGGTCAGCGCGATCTTGTCGGCGTTGACGACGATGACGAAGTCACCGGTGTCGACGTGCGGGGCGAAGATCGGCTTGTGCTTACCGCGAAGCAGCGTCGCCACCTGGCTGGCGAGCCTGCCCAGCACGACGTCGGTCGCGTCGATCACGAACCACTGGCGCTGAACTTCGGCGGGCTTGGTTGAGTACGTGCGCACGGTCGTATGGCCTTCTTTGCTCGCGTCTTCGGCGCTGCCTTCGGGATG
The DNA here is from genome assembly GCF_003315795.1 of Spongiactinospora rosea. Taxonomy (GTDB): domain Bacteria; phylum Actinomycetota; class Actinomycetes; order Streptosporangiales; family Streptosporangiaceae; genus Spongiactinospora; species Spongiactinospora rosea. Next base: position 1,040,427 of record NZ_QMEY01000001.1, on the reverse strand, counting down.
GCAGCCTGTGGTGGGAAGGTGCGGGCACACGGCGACCCGGACCTTCCGTCTCCGCACACGGGAGAAGACGCCGGACGCGCCGCGCTTCAGTCGCCAAGGACTGACTCGCACACAACGAACAAGCAGACTACCGCCCATCGGCGGCCACGGTCAAAACGGCCACGCCGCGCATGGGGGTACGGGTCGTTCGGGGCCTCAGGGCGACGGTCACTGATGCGTATGGGGGACGGAAGGAGAACGGTTGGGTTTCGTTCCCGCGTTTCCCTTTTTCCCCATGACTCAACATCTCTATCGTTGGGGGCGGAATGCGGCAGCCCCCTCACGTTCGGTCACCCCAGGCGATGCTCCGGCGCCGGAGTCATCTGGGGGTCGTGGCGTGCCTGGTGTCGGTGCTCATCACCGGCATCGTGATCGGACGGGTCTCACGCGGCGCGGAGGAGCCGGAGCCGGTGTTCCTGAACAACGTCGAACCGGCGACGCCCACCGTACTGGCCCAGCCGCGCGCCGACCGCAGCCGCGCCCCGCTCGGCGCCGTACTCCGCCCGTCGCCCTCCGCGCCGCACGCCAGACGTACGCACGCCCCGCTCCCCCGCTCGACCAGCAGCGCCCTGAGCGACTACGTCCCGGTGCCGCAGGACGCCGTGGGGGCGCAGGCCACCGACGGCACCGACGTCGGCGGGGGCCTGCGGGAGCAGCCGCGGATCGCCCCGACCGCGCTGTACGGTTCGCTGCGCGCGATGGAGAGCCAGGCGGTACGGCTGACGAACCGGGCCAGGCGCAAGCACGGCTGCCGGCCGTTGCGGCTGGACCAGAGGCTGATGCGGTCCGCCCGGCAGCACTCCATCGAGATGGCGAAAAGCGGGCAATTCACCCATAACTCCCCGAACGGCTCGTCTCCGTGGAGGCGGATGGAACGCGCGGGCTACAAGGACGGCGGCGCGGAGAACATCGGCAGGGGCTACCTCGGCGCGAAGGAGGCCATGCAGAGCTGGATGGGCAGCCCGAGCCACCGCGCGAACATCCTCAACTGCAGGATGGTGGCCATCGGAGTGGGGGTCGCGGAGGGGCCCGGCGGGCTGTGGTGGACACAGGACTTCGGATATTCATGACCATCTCGGTGCCCGTTCACAGTTAATCTCGGCGCATGGGTAACCCCGGGGAACCGTCACGTCGCCAGCCGTATGAGCAGTCGGGCTCTTCGCCACCGGCCAAGGAGAACTGGTTCACGGCCTCGCCGCACAACCAGAAGCCCGCCGAGCCGCCGCACGACTCCCAGCGCGCGCCCGGCAGCGGTCCGGAGGCAGGCCCCGACCATCCCTCCCACCCGGATTACGGGCTCAATCCGGGGTTCGACCGCGCGCTCGACCCGGACTTCGACCCCCTGGACCTCAGCCGCCCGCTGGGCGCGCCGAGGCCGGCGGGACCTGCGGACCCTCCTCCTTCCGGGGGGAGCGACCCGCTGGGGCTCGGTCCGATCCTCGGCGGAGGACCACTGCCGCCGGATTCCGACAGCGGGCCCAGCACCGATCCGGGGGCCAGCACGAACCCCGACATCAGGACCGGCCCCGACTCCGGCCTCGGCGAGCCGTTCGGGCTCGGCGAACCCTTCAGGAGCGGGCCGCCGGACACGGGCGGCGGGACCGGTGAGCTGTCCGGGCGCGGCCAGGCGCCGGGGCCTGGTGGCCCCGGTCCGGCGGCGGGGCCGGGCGGCACGGGAGAGACGTTCGGCGGGCCTGGCCCGTTCACTCCGGGAGCGGCGGCGAACGACCCGCTCTTCGGCGCACTTCCCGGCACCTCCGCGACCCCTCCTCCTGGGCCTCCACCAGGGCCTCCTCCAGGGCCTCCGTTCGGGGCCACGCCGGAGCCCGGCACGGGGCCTGGTGTCAAACCGGACGCGGGGCCGGAGCTCGGCGGGAAGCCGGAGCCTGAGGAGCCCGGGGGCGCGTTCGGTGGCAAGCCCGGCCCGGACGGGCCTGGTCCGCGCCGCGGCAAGCCGGAGCCCGACGGGCTCGGAGGCGTGCTCGGCGGGAAGCCGGGGTCCGACGCGCTCGCGAGCGTGTTCGGCGGGAAGCCGGAACCTGATGGGTTCGGGAGCGTGTTCGGTGCGGAGTCCGGGCCCGAGCCCGGTGCCGCGCCCCGTGGTCGCAGGCGGCGGGGCGCGCCCAGCGGTGGCGACGGTACGCCTCCCGGTGGCGATCCCGCGTCCTCGTCCGAAGCGCCGACGACCGTCTCCGGTTCGTCCGGTACGCCGGGCGCGGGCGGCCCCAAGCAGGAGTTCGAGCCACCCCGCCCCCGGCGGGAGATGTGGAGCCCCTACGACGAGGGCCCCAGGTCACGCCGTCCCATCTACATCGCCATCGCCGGGCTCCTCGTCCTGATCGCGGGTGGTGTCGGCCTGGCGATGCTCGCGTCCGCCGACGCCGACCCGAAGCCGGCCGTGAGCCCGGAGCCCTCCGCCGCCGCGACCAACCCGCTCGTCCAGAACCGTCCGGCCGGGAAGGACGGCTTCGCCTCCTCCCGGACCACCGACAAGTACCCGCTGACGCTCAAGGAGGTGTTCCCCGACGCCAAGGTCGGCTCCTACGTGCGTACCGCGCGCAGGACGGACAAGAAGTGCAAGGACGCGGCCACGGGCGACAAGCTCATCAAGGCGCTCAAGGACGCGGACTGCAACCAGATGCTGCGGGCCACGTACCGTGACAAGTCCGGCAAGATCATCGGAACGGTGGGCGTCGCCAACCTGAAGACCTCCAAGCAGGCGAGCAAGGTGGTGGACGCGGCGGCGGGCGGTGCGCTGGAGGACTACGTCAAGCCGCTGCCCGGCAAGGACGAGGCCACCAAGACCCTCGGTACGGGGCAGGCCAACGCGGGGGCCTGGCGGCATGGGCACTACGCGGTGCTGTTGTGGTTCCAGTTCAAGGACGGGCACGAGCCGAGCAAGGCCGAGCGCAAGAAGCTGACCGGCGCGGCGATGGCCATCGCGGACAAGACCGTCTATCCCGCACTGGACTCACGGGCCCTGACGGGACGGAAACCGGAGTGATCTCGTCCTAAGATGCACCTTTTGTGGGCAATTGCCAGGAAAGGCGTGCCGGATCCGTCCATACCGGCGTGACGGTCCCGGACTCTCGCTACGCTTCGGCGTATGCGTGGCCAGGATTCAGTGTCCGAGCACGACCGTGACAGCGGCGGCTCGGCCGCTTCGGCGACCCCGCCACCGAGCTTCGGCCAGCCGACGCACCAGCAGTCCCCGGAGCCGGGTACGGCGGCACCCCAGGTGCCGCCGCGAGCCCCTTACTCCGACGGGGACAACCCCTGGCCTCAGCCGTCCGCTCCCCTGCCCTCCCGCCCGACCGGCGGCACGACGCCGGACCGGCCCGGTCCCACCTCATCGCCGGGCGGCGAGCGGCCGGGTGTCCCCGGCCCGCCCCCCTGGGCCGCGGGCGGCTCCACACCGGACCAGGGCAAGCCTCCGGCGTGGCCGGGCGCGGCCGAGCCGTGGGAGGTGTCCGGCGAAAGCTCCGCCTACGACTGGCACGCCGGCCTCCCCGCAGCTCCAGGCCAGCCCCGTCCCGGCCCGGCCAACATGACCCCGGCCCCGGGCCCGGTCCACGGCTTCGCCCCCCTCCGGGGACAGGACCCCAACATCGGCCCCGGCCTCCCCAGCGGACCGCCCCCTCCCGACCGCCCGGGCACCCCCGACACGCCGAGCCTTCCCGCTGGAACGCCCCCTCTTGGCCGCTCAGGCTCTTCCGACGCGCCGGGCTTTCCCGGCGGGACAACCCCTCCCGGCGGTACGGGCCTTCCCGGTGGAACCCCCCCTCCCGACCGCCTGGGCTCTCCCGACGGACCAGGCTTCCCCGGCGGTACGGGCCTTCCTGGCCGTACAAGCCGTTCCGGCGGCACGGCTTCTTCCGGCGGGCCGGACCTTCAGGGCAGAACAGACTTTCCCGGCGGTACGGGCCTTTCTGATGGCAGGGCTTCTCTCGGCAGCACGTCCCGACCCGGCGAGCCCGGCCTTCCCGGCAGAACGGGCGGTTCCCACGGAATGACCCCGCCCGGCGCCCCGAACTTCCCTGGCGGAATGGCTTCCCCCGGTGGACCGGGTATCCCCGGCAGGACGGGGCACCCCGGCGGACCGGACCTTCCCGGTGGGACGACTCCTCCCATCGGCACGGACCTCCCTGGCGGTACGAGCCTCCCCTATGGAACAGCTCCTACCGACAACTCGGACCCTCGCAACGGCATGACGCCTTCCGGTGGACCGGGTATCCCCGGCAAGACGGGTCACCCCGGCGGACCGGACCTTCCCGGTGGGACGACTCCTCCCAGCGGTACGAGCCTCCCCTATGGAACAGCTCCTACCGACAACTCGGACCCTCGCAACGGCATGGCTCCCCCCGCCGGACCCGGTATCCCCGACAAGACGGGGTACCCCGGCGGAACGACTCCTCCTGGCGGTACGCGCCTTCCGGATGGGGCGGCTTCTGCCGGTGGGCCGGGCCTTCCGGATGGGGTGACCCCTCCCCGCGGAACGGATCTTCCTGGTGGTACGGCGGGGCCGGCCTACCGGGGCGCGGGTGATCTGCCTGCGCCGTGGCCCGGTGGACCGGGTGGAAGCGGTGGGCGGGGGCCTGGTGGCCCTGAGGAGCCGTCGTGGCAGCCGCCTGCCGGTTACACGGCTGCGGCGGCCGGGATGCCGGTGTGGCAGGGCGCACCCGAGTCGTCGGGTTCCGTCCCTTGGCCGGCGGCGACGGGCGAGCCGGTCGAACTACCGCCGTGGGCGTCCGAGCCGGACGAGTCCCCCGAGGCGTCCCCCTGGAACGTCACCCGGGCCGCCCGCCCCCGCCACGGCGCTCCCGGCCCGGCAGGCGACGGCCGCCCGCGCCGGGAGGAGCCTCAAGACGCGCCCTGGGACCCGCCTGCGGGCCCCGGCGAGGCGACCGTGACTCGTCAGGTGAACCGCCGCGATGACGGCCCTCAGCGGCCCGGCGCGGGGGAACCCGTGCAGGGTGTCCCGCTGCCGCCGTTCCCCGCCCCCGGGGCCCCCGGTGACCGCACGCCACCGCCGTACGCCCCGCCGGGCACCGGTGGCGCAGGTGACGCGATGGCGGGCCCTCCGGCCGGAGAGGGCGGCACCGGTACGCCGCCGGTGATCCAAGGGCACGTCGAGCCGCCCGGCGCCCCGCCGCCGATGTTCGGGGCCTCCGGCGGCATTTCCAGCAACGCCAGCGTCGCTCCGCCCCCTGGCGACCTGCCTCCGCCCCCGTGGGCCTCCGCCCCGTGGGAGCCGCCGCCCGCCGCGCGGCACGGGTCCGTCCCGGCCGACGGCCCGACCCCGCCGGACGGCTTCCGCCCGCGCCGAGAGTCCCCGGCCGGGCCCATGGGAGACGGCCCTCGCCCCGAAGAACACACCCTCCGCCTCTCCGGCGAGGACCCCGCATCCGGCGCGATCCGCCCCACCGGGGACGGACCCACCCCACCGGGAGCACAGCGGCCGATGCCGGACGGGCCGGTACCGGCCGCCGCCGAAGGACGTCCGTTCCCCGGCGGACCCGTGCCCATCGGCGAGGACCCCACACCGCCGGGCGGCCCCTGGCCGCCCGGTGCCCACCGCCCGGTGCCGGGCGGATCGGTGCCGACCGGCCCCGAACCCTTCCCCGGCGGCGAGGACCCCGCATCCGGTCCATACCGTCCGATGCCGGGCGGGGACGGGACGATGGCTCTCGACACGTTCCGGCAGCCCGGTCCCGTGCCGGGTGGTCCTGTGCCGGGTGGTCCGCCGTTCCAGGGGCCCGGTGAGGCCGAACCACGGTCGTTGTTCACGCCCGGCGGCCAGCCGCCCGGTGCCCAGGTTCCGACCACGACCGGCCCCGCCCCCGGGGCCCCCAAGCGGAAGATGACGCTGATCATCGTCGGGGCCGTCGTCGCGCTCGCCGTGGTCGTCGGTGCCGGGTTCTTCCTGCTCCGGTCGCCGTCCGGCACCCCCAGCGCCGGAGGCGATGACGTACTGGCCACGAACCAGCCCACCGGCGAGCCCTCCCCCAGCGAGCCGGCCGGTGAGGCGGGCGGCAACTCGATCCTGAACGCCGAGGCGACCGACCCGCAGAAGCTGTCGCTGGCCGAGGCGTTCCCGGAGAAGAAGGCCGAGTTCAACGGCGTCGCCTACACCCGCGTGAAGACCGACATAACCGACAAGTGCGCCAAGGCGGCCATCGGAAAGTTCGCCGAGGCGCTGACCGGCAACAAGTGCGCCCGGGTCGTGCGCGCCACCTACGTGGACGGCAAGAAGCGCCACGCCATCACCACCGGCATCGCCGTCTTCCCGACCAGGGAGGACGCCCTCGCCGCCGACAAGGCGAAGAACCTGGGCACCAACGTGTGGTTCCGCGCGCTGCCCGGCGGGTCCGGTTCGGGCGCGGAGCGAGTGCACATCGCGGGCGGGTACGCGTCCGGGCTGGTCTGGGGCCGCTACATCGTGTTCAGCTACGCCACCAACGCCGACGGCCACACCCCGACCGCCAAGGAGAAGGGGCTCGGCGAGGTGAGCGGCGCGTTCCGCGACAACACGGCCCTGGTCCTGGAGCGCCGCATCACGGGCTGACGACCCCCTCGGCCTCCTGGGGGCCGTCGGCCAGCCGTTCGCGCAGGGGACGGCGTTGCAGCGCCCGTACTACGGCGACCAGCACGTCGCCGAGCGGCATGGGCAGTTCGGCGTCGAGTTCGCGCATGGCGGCGGCGGTGGCGGCCCAGTCCGCCTCGATGAACGGCAGCAGGTCCTTCGCCCGGGCCGTCAGGTTCGCGACCCTGGTCCGGGCGTCGGCGCCGGGTTCGAGGGTGAGCAGGCCGGAGCGGGTCATCAGGCGCACGGTCTGGCTGGCCGCCGAATGGGTCACTCCGACGCTGCGCGCCAGATCCCGGATCGGCATCGGTCCCTCGGCCGCCAGTGCCCTGATGACCGGCGAGTAACGCGGCCGGTAGTCGGCAAGGCCCGCCCTGCCGTACCGCTCGGCGAGTTCGCCGTCGAGGAGTTCCAGCAGGTGGCGCAGGAGGGTGCCGACGGCCTCCCGATCGGGCACGGGCTCGGTCATGCTCATGGACGCCAATCTAACAGTGCTGTTATAAATTGGCGCCATGGTCGATCTCTATCCCGCCGAGACCGAGCCGTACGAAAGCGGCATGCTCGACGTCGGCGCAGGCAACCACATCTACTGGGAGATCTGCGGCAACCCGGACGGCAAGCCCGCCGTCGCCCTGCACGGCGGCCCCGGTTCCGGGTGCACGCCGGGCTGGCGGCGCTACTTCGATCCCGCCGTGTATCGCCTGGTGCTGTTCGACCAGCGCGGCTGCGGCCGGAGTACGCCGTCCGTGGGCGACCCCGCGGTGAGCCTCGCGCACAACACCACCCACCACCTGCTGGCCGACATCGAGGCCCTGCGCGACCATCTGGGCATCGCCGAGTGGCTGGTGTTCGGCGGTTCGTGGGGAGCGACGCTCGGGCTCGCGTACGCGGAGAGGCACCCCGAGCGGGTCTCGGAGCTGGTCCTGTTCAGCGTCACGAACACCTCGCGCCGCGAGGTCGAGTGGATCACCCGCGACATGGGCCGGATCTTCCCCGAGGAGTGGGCGCGGTTCCGTGACGCCGTACCGCCCGGGGACCGTGACGGGAACCTGGCCGCGGCGTACGCGAAGCTGCTCGCCGATCCCGGCCCGGCGGTCCGTGAGAAGGCCGCGCGGGACTGGTGCACCTGGGAGGACACCCATGTGGCTACGGTCAGGGACTACCGGCCCGACCCCAGATACCAGGATCCGGAGTTCCGGATGGTCTTCGCCCGCCTGGTGACCCACTACTGGGCGAACGCGGCGTGGCTGGAGGAGGGCGTCCTGGTCCGGGAGGCGGACAGGCTCGCGGGCACGCCCGGCGTACTGGTCCACGGGCGGATGGACGTGAGCGGCCCGCCCGACATCGCCTGGCAGGTCGCGCAGCGCTGGCCCGACGCCGAGCTGGTGCTGATCGACGAGGCGGGCCACGGCACGGGCCATACCGGCATGGCCGGGGCCCTGCTCGACGCCATCGACGGCTACGGCCGAGCCTGGCCGAAAAAGACCGCTTAGACCGAGTCAGACCGGGAGGGTTCGCACGCGGCGGGTCGCCTCGGCCCGCCGCGCCAGCTCGCCCGGCGGCGGGTACCGGACCTCCTCCAGGCACAGTCCGTGCGCGGGCGCGACCGTCACCGCCGAGTCACGTACCGCGCGCCGCAGTACCTCCCCCGGCCAGGCCACCTCCCGCCGGCCGTCGCCGACCCACAGCAGCGCGCCGACCAGGGCCCGGACCATGGAGTGACAGAACGCGTCGGCCACCACCGTGGCCACCAGCGCGCCGCCCTCCCCCGGCTCGCGCGCCCACTCCAGGCACCGCAGCTCGCGGATCGTCGTCGCGCCCTCGCGCCGCTTGCAGAACGCGGCGAAGTCGTGCTCGCCGAGCAGCCGGGCCGCCGCCTCGTTGAGCCGGGCGACGTCCAGGGGGCGGGGGTGCCACAGTACGTCGTGCCTGCGCAGCGGGTCCACGCCTGCCGGGTCGTCGCTCACCCGGTAGGCGTAGCGGCGCCACAGCGCGGAGAAGCGGGCGTCGAAGCCCTCAGGAGCCACGCTGAGCCCCCGAACCCGCACATCGGGTATCAGGACCCCGTTGACCCGCTTGAGCAGTCCAGGAAGCCGCTCAGCCACTTCCCGGGGCTCGGTGTCCCGGCTGAGGGCGGCGATGGCCGCCTCGGACAGATCGACGTGCGCGACCTGCCCGCGCGCGTGCACCCCGGCGTCGGTACGCCCGGCGACCGTCAGCGCCGGCCGCTCCTCGCGCATCCGCAGGACCGTGGCGAACGCCGCCTCGATCTCCCCCTGGACGGTACGGCGGGCGGGCTGCGCGGCCCATCCGGAAAAGCCGGTGCCGTCGTAGGCGATGTCCAGGCGCAGCCGTACGACGTCGTCGACCATGACCCTCCTCCGCTACGTGTGGAAAAGCGACGGGCCCGCCCCCGTCCGTCGATCCGGGGTGCGGGCCCGCGTTGTGCTCTGGGAGACCTCGTGGGTCAGGACTCGTCCTTCTTGGGCTCGTCCTTCGCCGTCTCGGCCGCCTCGCCCTGCTCGGCGGGGGCCGCGTCCTGCGGCTCGGCCTGCGCCTCGTCGGTGGGCTCAGCGTCCTGCGGCTCCGCGTCCTTCGGCTCGGCCTCGGCGGCCGGGGCCGCGTCGGCGGCACGCGAGACGCGCACCGGGTTCATCGGCTCGGTCACCAGCTCGATCACGGCCATCGGGGCGTTGTCGCCCTTACGCGGGCCGATCTTGGTGATCCGCGTGTAGCCGCCGGGACGCTCCGCGAACGTGGGAGCGATCTCGGTGAACAAGTGGTGCACGACACCCTTGTCCCTGACGACGGTCAGCACCTGGCGACGGTTGTGGATGTCGCCCTTCTTGGCCTTGGTGATCAGACGCTCCGCCAGCGGGCGCAGGCGCTTGGCCTTCGCCTCGGTGGTGCGGATGCGGCCGTGCCGGAACAGGTCCGTGGCCAGGTTGGCCAGGATCAGCCGCTCGTGGGCCGGGCTGCCGCCGAGACGGGCGCCCTTCGTGGGCTTGGGCATTGTGGTGGTCTCCTCGTGAGTGAACCCGTCCCGGCCGTGTGAGGTACCGGGATCGGGCCGGCGGGCGCGCCGCCGTACGGGCTGACGCGCCCCCGATGATCTGACTCGGCACCGCCGGAAGAGCGGTGCCGCCGCCTACGCCGGGATCAGTACTGCTCGGTCTCGACGTAGCGGCTGTCCTCGTCGTCGCTGTAGTCGCCGGCCACCGCGCTCGGGTCGAACCCGGGCGGGGAGTCCTTCAGCGCGAGCGACATCTCGTGCAGCTTCTGCTTGACCTCTTCGATGGACTTGGCCCCGAAGTTGCGGATGTCGAGCAGGTCCTGCTCGCTGCGCGCGACCAGCTCGCCCACGGTGTGGATGCCCTCGCGCTTGAGGCAGTTGTAGGAGCGGACCGTGAGGTTGAGCTCCTCGATGGGCAGCGCCAGGTCGGCGGCGAGCGCCGCGTCGGTCGGCGACGGGCCGATGTCGATGCCCTCGGCCTCGACGTTCAGCTCGCGGGCCAGGCCGAACAGCTCGACCAGCGTCTTGCCCGCCGACGCCACGGCGTCGCGCGGCTTCATGCTCGGCTTGGTCTCGACGTCGAGGATCAGCCGGTCGAAGTCGGTGCGCTGCTCGACACGCGTCGCCTCGACCTTGTAGATGACCTTGAGGACCGGGGAGTAGATGGAGTCGATCGGAATCCGGCCGATCTCCTGGCCCGGCTGCTTGTTCTGGGCGGCGGAGACGTAGCCGCGACCGCGCTCGACGGTCAGCTCCATCTCCAGCTTGGCCTTGCCGTTCAGAGTCGCGATGCGCAGCTCCGGGTTGTGCACCTCGACACCGGCCGGGGGCGCGATGTCGGCGGCGGTGACCTCACCGGGGCCCTGCTTGCGGAGGTACATCACCACGGGCTCGTCGTGCTCGGAGGACACGACCAGTTCCTTGAGGTTGAGGATGATGTCGGTGACATCCTCCTTGACCCCCGGCACGGTCGAGAACTCGTGCAGCACGCCCTCGATGCGGATGCTCGTCACGGCCGCCCCCGGGATGGAGGACAGCAGCGTGCGGCGCAGCGCGTTGCCGATGGTGTAGCCGAATCCGGGCTCCAGCGGCTCGATGACGAACCTGGAGCGGGTCTCCTCTAGGGATTCCTCTAGCAGAGTGGGTCGCTGGGCGATCAGCATTTTTGGGTCTCCCCTGTTGTCCACGGCGCCCGCTATATGACGCCGCCGGTCTTTCAAGCCTACGCCGTACGGCCCGCGTCGGAACGCGGAAGCCGTACGGCGAGGCGGTGAGCGCTGCCCGAAGGGTTACTTCGAGTAGTACTCGACGATGAGCTGCTCCTGGACCTGCGTGTCGATCTGCTGCCGGACCGGGAGCTGGTGGATCAGGATGCGCAGCGAGTCGGGGATCACACCCAGCCAGGCCGGGATGGTCCGGTCGCCTGCGGTGGCGCGGGCCACCTCGTAGGGCAGCAGGTTGCGGGCCTTCTCGCGCACCTCGATGATGTCGTGCTCGCGCACGCGGTACGACGGGATGTCCACCTTGCGGCCGTTGACCAGGATGTGGCCGTGCCGCACCTGCTGACGGGCCGCGTCGCGGGACTCGGCGAAGCCTGCGCGGTAGACAACGTTGTCGAGCCTGCTCTCCAGGATCTGGAGCAGGACCTCGCCGGTCTTGCCTTCCTTCTTGTTGGCTTCGTCGTAGTAGTTGTGGAACTGCTTCTCCAGCACGCCGTAGATGCGGCGCATCTTCTGCTTCTCACGAAGCTGAAGCTGGTACTCCGACTCCTTGGGGCGGCCACGGCCGTGCTCGCCCGGCGGGTAGGGCCGGATCTCGATGGGGCACTTGGCGGACTCGCACTTCTTGCCCTTGAGGAAGAGCTTCGTCTTCTCGCGGCGGCAGAGCTTGCAGTCCGCTCCGGTGTAACGGGCCATTGTCGTTGATCTCCTGTGGCGGTGGCTCAGACGCGGCGGCGCTTGGGCGGACGGCAGCCGTTGTGCGGCACGGGGGTGACGTCCTGGATCGAACCCACTTCCAGGCCGGTGGCCTGCAGGGAACGGATCGCGGTCTCACGGCCGGAGCCGGGACCCTTGACGAAGACGTCGACCTTGCGCATGCCGTGCTCCATGGCGCGGCGAGCGGCGTTCTCCGCGGCCATCTGCGCGGCGAACGGGGTGGACTTGCGAGAGCCCTTGAACCCGACGTGGCCGGCGCTGGCCCAGGAGATCACGTTCCCGGACGGGTCGGTGATCGAGACGATCGTGTTGTTGAACGTGCTCTTGATGTGGGCGTGCCCGTGAGCGACGTTCTTCTTCTCCTTGCGGCGTACCTTCTTGGGCGCGCCCTGACGGCTCTTCGGAGGCATTGGTCGCCTTCAACTCCTGTGAGGTGCTCGGTCCTGCTGCGCGGACTACTTCTTGCCCGGCTTCTTCTTGCCGGCCACGGTCTTCTTCTTGCCCTTGCGGGTGCGTGCGTTGGTCTGCGTGCGCTGACCGTGCACCGGAAGCCCGCGGCGGTGCCGGATGCCCTGGTAGCAGCCGATCTCGATCTTGCGGCGAATGTCGGCCTGCACCTCGCGGCGGAGGTCACCTTCGATCTTGAAGTTGGCCTCGATGTAGTCGCGCAGCGGAATCAGCTCGTCGTCGGTGAGCTGGTGCACGCGCAGGTCGCCGCTGACGCCGGTGGCCTTGAGGGTCTCCAGCGCGCGGGTACGGCCGATGCCGAAAATGTAAGTGAGTGCGACCTCGATCCGCTTGTCGCGGGGGAGGTCGACGCCAACCAGGCGAGCCATGGTCGGGCATCTCCTTGTCGTTCTGGCGGAGGTCTTGCGCCGCACCACCCCTCCCCATGCCCGGGGTGAGGGCCCCGGCCTCCGACCGGGGGTCTCCCGCGTGGTACGGCGTGCGACCTGCCCGGCCGCCACCGCCTGCGCGAGTGTGAGACGCTGCGTTGAGTTGTCGGCCCCTCATGCGTCGAGTCCGCTACTGGAGCGGACTCGGAGAAGCCTTGTCGCGACTAGCCCTGACGCTGCTTGTGGCGCAGGTTGTCGCAGATCACCATGACGCGACCGTGCCGGCGGATCACCTTGCACTTGTCGCAGATCTTCTTGACGCTCGGCTTGACCTTCATCGTCCCTGTCGTTCCTCAGACGCTTACTTGTATCGGTAGACGATCCGCCCACGACTCAGGTCGTAGGGGCTCAGTTCGACGACAACCCGGTCGTCGGGCAGGATCCGGATGTAGTGCATCCGCATCCTCCCGCTGATGTGGGCCAGGACCTTGTGCCCGTTGTCGAGCTCCACCCGGAACATGGCGTTCGGGAGCGACTCGACCACAGTGCCCTCGATCTCGATGGCGCCGTCTTTTTTGGGCATGTCCCTCGCGTTTCACTGATCGGTCATCTGAGGCATCGGATCACTTCGCAGCCGCGACCAAACGCACAGTGAGAGGGCGGCGCCCGAAGGCCGCCATGACGCCATGGTCAGTAAGTGAACCGACAAAGAAGTGTACGCCACCGCCGCGGAAAACGCGAAACGCACGCGGGACCGGTGTCAGCACACCACCACAGCAAAGGATACCCCAACACGGCCCGCCCCCGCCCCACCCGCGAGAGCCGTGTCCGCCTGCCGGAATCCGTGCCCGGTTGCGGGAATCCGTGCCCACCCACCCCAGCACCGCCGATACTCGGGCGGGCGGACACGGACCCTCACGAAAGATCCATTACCCGCACTCTTCCCTGCCAAATGTGATCATCGGCAAAGTGTGCGTCTGAGTAGCCCCGTTGTCCTGCGAATCGGGTCCATAGCACCGGCACCACACTGGACCGCACTGGACCACCACGAAGCCGCCCCCACCCACCGATCCCCTACTACGGGACCCGCGGCTGGTCGAGGACCCAGAGCCAGGTGCCGTCCGGCTGCCTGCGGGCCACTTCGACGGTGGCGGCGCCGTCGCCCAGCAGCACCGAGGTCATCGCCAGGTCACCGCTGCGCAAGGTCGGCAACTGCTTCCCGGGCGTGAACACCGGCCGCGCCGCCACGATCCGCTCATACGCCGCCCGGATCTCCGAACTCCCGGTGGCCGCCCCACCGCCGGGCAACGCGAGCACCGCGTCCGGCTCATAGAGCGCCACCAGCCCGTCCACATCGCCGGCGTTCAATCGCTCCACGACGAAACGACTGAGGTCTTCGGGCTCCACGGCCCGCGCGCGCGATCGGCCTTCGTCGGTCATCTGTCTCTCCCTGTCAGTTCGCGTCCCGCGCGATCCTGGCAGAGGGGTCCGACATTCCGACGCGCACAAGGCCCCGCAGATGACTTGGTGGGCCCCCCGATCGGCCGGGCCACGCCCGTGCCGGCGCCCACCAAGTCCGTCATTCCGCCGGATCAGCCCTGCACGTTGGTGAAGACCCGCCTGATCTCGTACGGAGGAAGCCGGACCGAGGAGATCTCACCGGCGGGCTTCCAGGGACCGGTCACCAGGATCACCCCGGCGTACGGGTGCCACTGCGTGACGGCGACACTGTGCTGGCCGGTACCTCCAGTGCAGTTGCTGTGGGCATAGCCATTGGAGAGCCAGGCGGTGCAGCCGGTGGGGGCCGCCATGGCGGGCGAGGGGGCGAGGACGGCGGCACCGAGTGCGATGGCGGCGGATCCGGCGACGGTGGCGATCTTACGACGAAGGCTCATATTGAGTCTCCTTGGAGCTTGGGGGGCTACAGAAGGGCGCACCTTCTTTTAGGAAAGTTTCCTAAAAAAGAGGCTAGATCCCCACCCCCGCCCCGGTCAATGGCCCCTGGACCGTTCTATGCCACCACCCATCCGGCGGCGGGGACGTTCCGATGCACGTCCGGCGACCGCGCGGGGCGGGGCGGCGTCGGGCGGAGCCCGGCATCGGGAAGGCGCCCTAGCGGAAGCGAGACCCTTGTGGCGTGGGAAGCGCTGGGCATCGGAGGGCGGGGTGGGTGGGACATGGAGGGCTCGGGCTGGAGGCGGGAGCCGGGTGAGCCCTCTCGATGTCGTGTCCCCCCAGGTCAACCCCCCATGGATCCCTGGGACCACCGTGCGGCGCGATCAGAACACGTCGTGCCAGCCGCCGCAGCCGCTGGTCGGGGTGTCGCCCTCGCACACCCTCAGGTCGAAGTCCCGCTTGAACGGGAACGGGTTGAAGTGCTTGTGCCCGAACGTCTTGTAGTAGTTCTGGTGGAACTTGCCGAACCGGTCGTACCACTTGAACCACACATAGCTGTAGTCCCGGTCATTGCGGTGCCGATCCACCAGATCACCCGCGAAGTAGTACTTGCCGCCCGCCTTGTACCAGTACCCCTTGAAGTACGACTCCCGCTGGAAGCTCTCCTGCCCCTGCGAGAAGTACGGTCCAAAGTGGTGCTTCGCCCATCCCGTAGCGGCGTGGGCCGGAGCGGCGGCAATGCCGGCCGTGAGAACCGAGAGCGACCCCGCCAGCGCCGCGCCGGCGAGAAGATAGCGCGCCTTACGCATCGTTCTTCCTCCTGTGAGTGTCCGAGAGCCCTTCACCTTCCGGGCGACACTCACGTTAGGAAGCTTTCCGGCCGCGTTCCGGGTAGGAATTCACATTCGCGGCCGAGCGCGCATTATTACCCTTCCAGGCGCTTCCGCCGCTCCTGCCCGAACACCGTGTTGACGAGCAGGATCACACCCCACGGCCCCATGATCCACAGCGGCCACGGATAGACGCCGCCTTCCCCGGTGAGGCTGATGATGAACCAGATGACCCAGTTGACGCCGCTGACCGCCGCCCACCCCGCCCAGGCCCCGCGCAGGCTGTCCTTCTCCTTCTGGGCCTTCTTGTCGGCCTGCTTGGCCTGCTTCTCCAGCTCGCGCCCGGCGGTGTAGGAGCGCATGTCGATGTCGGGCAGGTCGGCGGTGATGACCTGCAGCTCCCCGTACGTCTTGCTCGCGTACAGCCGCTCCAGCCGCTCGTCGAACTCCTCGACGCTCAGCCGCCCCTGCGCGTAGTGCTCGCGCAGCATCCCGGCGATGCGGTCGCGGTCAGAGTCGGATGCCCTCATCTCCGGGCTTGACGCCATCTTCATCCACTCCCGAGGTGAGAAGTCCGCTCAGGCGCTCTTTGCCACCGTCCAGGGAGGTAAGCACCCAAGGCCCATTATGTGTCACCGCGACGCTGTGCTCGAAGTGCGCGGAGGGCTTTCCGTCCATGGTGACCACGGTCCAGTCGTCGGCGAGCACGCGGGTGCGGTCGGTGCCCATGTTGACCATCGGCTCGATGGCCAGGCACATGCCCGCCTCGAACTTCGGGCCCCTGCCCGGCCTGCCGTGGTTGGCCACCCACGGGTCCATGTGCATCTCGGTGCCGATGCCGTGCCCGCCGTACTCCTGAGGTATGCCGTAACGGCCCTGAGAGCGCACGTAGCGCTCGATCTCCCAGCCGATGTCCGAGAGGTGCCGACCGACCGTCAGCGCGGCTATGCCGCGCCACATGGCCTCCTCCGTCACCCGCATCAGCTCGGTCAGCTCGGGGGCCACCTCGCCGATGGGGATGGTGATCGCGGAGTCGCCGTGCCAGCCGTCCAGGATCGCGCCGCAGTCGATGGAGATGATGTCGCCCTCGCGCAGTACGTGGGCGTCGGTGGGGATGCCGTGCACCACCTCGTCGTTGACGGACGCGCAGATCGTCGCCGGGAACCCCTGGTAGCCCTTGAAGGACGGGATCGCGCCGGCCTCCCTGATCGCCTTCTCGGCGATGGCGTCGAGGTCGATCGGGGTCATCCCCGGCCGTACGGACTCGCGCAGGAGCTGGAGGGTCCGGCCGACGACCAGGCCGACCGCTCGCATCTTCTCCAGTTGCTCGGGTGACTTGACCTGGATCCCATGCCGGTTCTTCCTGAACACTGCGACACCTCCTGGGGCTGTCATGAGGGCGGTAGGGCGGCGGCTCCCCGGGAGAACGGACACCAGGAGTCCCCAATTCCCCCCGATTGTGCCCTAAACGCCAACACGCCACTCACGGCGGCGCCGGTGAGTGGCGTGCCCGTCATCCGGACGGGTCGGTGAACCACAATGATCCATGGGCTAGTCGATGAAGGGACGTAGGTGCTCCATCGCGCGCTGGGTGATCTCCTCGACCGGCCCGGTCGCGTCCACCCCGGCGAGGATGCGCTCGTCGGCGTAGAAGGCGATCAGCGGCGCGGTCTGCTCCTGATAGACCTCCAGCCGGTGCCGGATGGTCTCCTCACGGTCGTCGTCCCGCTGGAAGAGCCGCCCGCCACAGGCATCGCAATCGTCGTCCTGCTTGTCGTCGAACTCGACGTGCCAGATGCGGCCGCACTGGCTGCAGGTGCGCCGGCCGGCGAGCCTGCGGACCACCTCGTCGTCATCGACGACGAGCTCCAGGACGATGTCGAGACCGGTGTTCCACTCGGCGAGCATCTTCTTGAGGATCTCTGCCTGTGGGACGTTCCGAGGGAAGCCGTCGAGCAGGAAACCGTCCTGCGCGTCGTCCTCGGAGAGCCGGTCGCGCACCATCGCGATGGTGACCTCGTCGGGGACGAGGTCACCGCGGTCCATGTATGTCTTGGCGAGCTTGCCAAGCTCCGTGCCGCCGGAAACGTTGGCACGGAAGATGTCACCTGTCGAGATCTTCGGGATGGACAGGTTGGATGCGATGAACTGGGCCTGCGTCCCCTTACCCGCTCCGGGGGGCCCTACCAGGACGAGGCGCACTACTTCAGGAAGCCCTCGTAGTTACGCTGCTGTAGCTGGCTCTCGATCTGCTTCACGGTGTCAAGCCCAACGCCGACCATGATCAGGATGCTCGTCCCTCCGAACGGGAAGTTCTGGCTGGCCCCGGCAACCGCGAGCGCGACGATCGGGACCATCGAGATCAGGCCCAGATAGAGCGCACCGGGTGCGGTGAGACGAGTGAGCACATAGTTGAGGTACTCAGCCGTCGGCCGGCCCGGCCGGATGCCCGGGATGAACCCACCGTACTTCTTCATGTTGTCCGCGACTTCAGGGGGGTTGAAGGTAATGGACACGTAGAAGTAAGTGAAGAAGATGATCAGCACGAAGAACGTGGCCATGTAGACCGGTGTGTCACCGGTGACCAGGTGCTGCGAGATCCACTGGATGACGACGTTCTGCTGCGTCTGGGTGGCGAACAGCGTGGTGACGAGCTGCGGGAGGTACAGCAGCGAGGAGGCGAAGATGACCGGGATGATGCCCGCCTGGTTCACCTTCAGCGGGATGTAGGTGGAGGTCCCGCCGTACATCCTGCGGCCCACCATGCGCTTGGCGTACTGGACCGGGATGCGCCGCTGCGCCTGCTCCACGAAGACCACCGCGGCGATCATGAAGATGCCGACCACCATCACGACACCGAAGGTGAAGGCGTTGCGGCGGAAGATGTTCATCAGCTCGGACGGGAAGACCGCGATGACCTGGGTGAAGATCAGGATGGACATCCCGTTGCCGACGCCGCGGTCGGTGATCAGCTCGCCCAGCCACATGATCACGGCGGTACCGGCCGTCATCGTGATGACCATCGTCACCACGGTGAACACGTCGTCGTTGAGCAGCACCGGGTCGCTACAGCCCTGGAAGAGCTGGCCGCTGCGGGCGAGCGCCACGAAAGCGGTGGACTGCAGTACCGCGAGACCGATGGTCAGGTAGCGCGTGTACTGTGTGATCTTGGAGGTGCCCGCCTGGCCCTCCTTCTTGAGGGCTTCGAGGCGCGGGATCACCACGACGAGGAGCTGCAGGATGATGCTCGCGGTGATATACGGCATGATGCCCAGCGCGAACACGGACAGTTTCAGCAGCGCGCCGCCACTGAACAACTGCACCATGCCATAGATGTTTCCTGCGTCGCCCGCCTGCGCCTGTTCCAGGCATCGGCGGACATTCTCGGCGTGTACGCCGGGGGTCGGAAGCACCGAGCCAAGCCGGAACAGCGCGATGATGCCCAGGGTAAAGAGCAACTTCTTGCGCAGGTCCGGTGTACGGAACGCCCGGGTAATCGCGGTCAGCACGGTCCCTCCTGCGCGCCTTTACGGCGGGTTCGGTCAGCGATGGTGCGGGGGTGATCCATGGTGGTCCATGGAGTGTCTGTCATAGAGATTGTCAGAGGCGAGGGCCCCCCGAGGAAAATCCCACAGGAAATTCCTCGGCGGAAACTCCCCGCCGCCCAGCGAACTCTAACGCACTAGGGGCGCGGAGGCCCATAACGAACCTCCGCGCCTCGCGCGTACGTCACAGCTCGGTCGTCGAGCCCCCGGCAGCGGCGATCTTCTCCTTGGCGCTCGCGGAGAACGCGTGTGCGGAAACATTCACCGCGACGGAGATCTCACCGGTCCCCAGGACCTTCACGGGCTGATTCTTGCGGACCGCGCCCTTCGCCACCAGACCCTCGACGGTGACTTCACCGCCCTCGGGGAACAGCTCGCCGAGCCGGTCCAGGTTGACGACCTGATAGGTCGTCTTGAACAGCGCGTTGGAAAAGCCCTTCAGCTTCGGCAGCCTGCGCTGCAGCGGCACCTGGCCGCCCTCGAAGCCGAGCGGCATGGTCTTGCGCGCCTTGCTGCCCTTCGTGCCCCGGCCCGCGGTCTTGCCCTTGGAGCCCTCGCCCCGGCCCTTACGGACCTTGGGACGGTTGGCGCCCTTGGCGGGCCGCAGGTCGTGGATGCGCAGATGAGTGTTCTCGGACTCTGACATGACTAGTCGACCTCTTCCACCTCGACGAGGTGCGTCACCACGGCGATCATCCCGCGGATCTGCGGGCGGTCCTCCTTGATGACGACGTCGCCGATCCGCTTCAGGCCGAGCGAGCGCAGCGAGTCGCGCTGGTTCTGCCTGTTACCGATCTTCGACTTGACCTGCTTTATCTTCAGGCGCGCCATCGTCAGCTCACCGCCTTCGCGGCCGCCGCCGCCTCGGCCATGCCCTCGGCGCGGGCCTTCAGCATGGCCTTGGGCACGACGTCCTCGATCGGCAGGCCACGGCGGGCGGCGATCTCCTCGGGGCGGGACAGCCCCTTGAGCGCCGCCACGGTGGCGTGCACGATGTTGATCGGGTTGTCCGAGCCGAGCGACTTGGACAGCACGTCGTGGATGCCGGCGCACTCAAGGACGGCGCGCACCGGACCACCCGCGATGACACCGGTACCGGCCGAGGCCGGGCGCAGCAGGACGACGCCTGCGGCGTCCTCGCCCTGCACGGTGTGCGGGATGGTGCCCTGGATGCGCGGCACCTTGAAGAAGTGCTTCTTGGCCTCCTCGACGCCCTTGGCGATGGCCGCGGGCACCTCCTTGGCCTTGCCGTACCCGACGCCGACCATGCCGTTGCCGTCACCGACGACGACCAGGGCGGTGAAGCTGAAGCGACGACCGCCCTTCACGACCTTGGCCACTCGGTTGATCTTCACGACGCGCTCGATGTACGAGACGCCCTTGTCGGCGGCGCCACCCCGGCGATCGTCACGACGGTCCCGCCGCTCGCCACCGGTGCCGCCACCGCGACGCGGAGCTGCAGCCATCAGTGGTTCCTCTTCTCGTTGCTCATGGGACGGGAGACCATCAGAAGTCCAACCCGCCTTCCCTGGCGCTGTCCGCCAGCGCGGCGATACGCCCCGCGTAGCGGTTCCCACCACGGTCCAGGACGACCGCGGTGATGCCAGCGGCCTTGGCCTTCGCAGCGAGAATCTCGCCGACCTTCTTGGCCTTGGCGGTCTTGTCGCCGTCCAGCTCGCGCAGCGCGGCGTCCATGGTGGACGCGCTCACCAGCGTGTGGTGCTGGCTGTCGTCGATGATCTGGACGAACATGTGCCTCGTCGAGCGGTTGACGACCATGCGCGGCCGAGCGGTGGTGCCCACGACCTTCTTGCGGACACGGCGGTGCCGGCGGGCCCGCGAGACCGCGCGGGCGGCCGTGTGCTTGCCGAACGCGACCTTCGGAGCCATGCCTACTTACCAGCCTTTCCGACCTTGCGGCGGATCTGTTCGCCCTGGTAACGCACACCCTTGCCCTTGTAGGGGTCGGGCTTGCGCAACTTGCGGATGTTAGCGGCGACCTCGCCGACCTTCTGCTTGTCGATGCCGTCCACGTGCAGCAGGGTCGGCTTCTCGACGCGGAAGGTGATGCCCTCCGGCGCGTTGACGACCACCGGGTGGCTGTAGCCGAGCGCGAACTCGAGCTGCGTCGGGCCCTTGGCCTGGACGCGGTAACCGACTCCGACGATCTCCAGCGCCTTGGTGTAGCCCTGGGTTACCCCGGCGACCATGTTGGCGATCAGCGTCCGCGAGAGGCCGTGCAGCGCACGGACCTTGTTCTCGTCGTTCGGGCGCGACACCGTGAGGGTGCCGTCGTCGTCACGGGCCACCGTGATGGGCTCGACCACCGTGTGCGAAAGAGTGCCCTTGGGCCCCTTGACGGTGACGGCCCTGCCGTCGATGCTGACCTCGACACCGCCCGGAACGGGGATGGGCAGCCGTCCGATTCTCGACATGCTGTGATTCCTCCCCTCGTTACCAGACGTAGGCGAGGACTTCCCCGCCCACACCACGCTTGCCGGCCTGCTTGTCGGTCATGAGCCCGCCGGACGTCGAAATGATCGCGATGCCCAGCCCGCCCAGTACCCGCGGCAGGTTGCCCTTCTTTGCATAGACCCGCAGCCCGGGCTTGGAGACCCGGCGCAGTCCGGCGATGGACCGCTCTCGGGTCGGCCCGAACTTCAGCTCCACCACGAGGTTCTTTCCGACCTTGGCGTCTTCGACGTTCCAGGCCTGGATGTAGCCCTCCTGCTGGAGGATCTCGGCGATGTGCGCCTTGATCTTCGAATACGGCATGGCCACGGTGTCGTGGTACGCCGAGTTCGCGTTACGCAGACGAGTGAGCATGTCTGCGATCGGGTCGGTCATCGTCATGGCCGGTGGCCCTCCCCGCCGCGGTTTCCCCAAGGGACCTTCGGCGTGGTCGTGGGCGCCGCGTTCGGCGCCCGGTGAATATGAGTTACCAGTTGTCGTACGGCCGGCGCCCGGAGGCTACCAGCTCGACTTCGTGATGCCCGGCAGTTCGCCACGGTGCGCCATCTCACGGAAGCACACCCGGCACAGGCCGAACTTGCGGTAGACGGCACGCGGACGCCCGCAGCGGGAGCACCGCGTGTAGGACCGCACCTTGAACTTCGGCTTCCGCGCCGCCTTGGCGATCAGCGCCTTCTTGGCCATGATCCGCTCTCTCCTATGCTTCCTTGAAGGGGAATCCGAGGAGCTTCAGCAGCGCCCGGCCCTGTTCGTCGTTGGTCGCGGTGGTCACGACGGTGATGTCCATGCCCCGCTGCCGGTCGACCTTGTCCTGGTCGACCTCGTGGAACATGACCTGCTCGGTGAGCCCGAAAGTGTAGTTGCCGTTACCGTCGAACTGCTTGGGCGACAGGCCGCGGAAGTCGCGGATACGCGGCAGCGCGGTGGACAGCAGCCGGTCCAGGAACTCCCACATCCGGTCGCCGCGCAGCGTGACGTGCGCGCCGATCGGCATGCCCTCGCGCAGCTTGAACTGCGCGATGGACTTGCGGGCGCGAGCCACCGCGGGCTTCTGGCCGGTGATCGCCGCGAGGTCGCGGACCGCGCCCTCGATCAGCTTGGAGTCACGGGCCGCCTCGCCGACGCCCATGTTGACCTTGATCTTGACCAGGCCGGGCACCTGCATGACGTTCTGGATCTCGAACTGCTCGCGCAGCTTGCCGGCGATCTCCGCGCGGTAGCGCTGCTTGAGGCGCGGAATGGTGCGCTCTTCGGTCGTCGCGGTCATCAGTCCTCACCCGATTCGTCGGCCGCATCAGCCTTCTTCGCGGGCTTCTTCTCGTCGGCCGGCTTCTCATCCTTGAGCTTCTTGACGTTGCTCACGTGGATGGGAGCCTCCATGGTCTGCACTCCACCGGTCTTGGCGCCGCGCGGCCCCTGGTGGGTCTCCTTGGAGTGCTTCTTGACCAGGTTCACGCCCTCGACCACCACGCGCTGCCTGCGCGGGTAGGCGGCGATCACCCGGCCCTTGGCGCCCTTGTCGTCGCCCGCGATGACCTGGACCAGGTCGCCCTTCTTCACGTGCAGCCTGCCGGGCTGCACCTGCTTGGTGGCCTTCGGCATCACAGCACCTCCGGGGCGAGCGAAATGATGCGCATGAACTTCTTGTCGCGCAGTTCACGGCCGACCGGGCCGAAGATGCGCGTTCCGCGCGGGTCGCCGCTGTCCTTGATCAGGACGGCGGCGTTCTCGTCGAAGCGGATGTAGGAGCCGTCCGGGCGGCGCCGTTCCTTGCGGGTGCGCACCACGACGGCCCGGACGACCTCACCCTTCTTGACGCCGCCGCCGGGAAGGGCGTCCTTCACCGTGGCGACGATGACATCGCCTATGCCCGCGTAGCGCCGGCCCGAGCCGCCGAGCACCCGGATGCAAAGGATCTCCTTCGCCCCGGTGTTGTCGGCGACCTTGAGCCGCGACTCCTGCTGGATCACGTCTACTCCTGTGTGTCTCGCCGGTTCTCACCCTCACCGGGCGAGCCTTGCGGAACCTGCTGTTGTCTTGTTCCCCCGGCCTCAGTGGAGCCCCACCGCCGCCGCGGGCGGCGCGAAGCCGTCATGACTCCGCGCCCTTGGACGCCTCCGTGGGGCGGACCCCACGGAGCCGCGTATCGCTACTTGGCCTTCTCCAGGACCTCGACGACGCGCCAGCGCTTGGTGGCCGACAGCGGCCGGGTCTCCATGAGCAGGACCCGGTCGCCGACGCCGCACTCGTTGGCCTCGTCGTGCGCCTTGTACTTGCTGGTGCGCCGGATGACCTTGCCGTAAAGGGCGTGCTTGACGCGGTCCTCGACGGCGACGACGACGGTCTTGTCCATCTTGTCGCTGACGACCACGCCCTCGCGGGTCTTCCGGTAGTTCCTCACGCGCGTCGTGTCCTGCACGGCGTCGCTTCCCGTGGCCTCAGCCATCGCTCGGCTCCTTCACGTCCGTCACGTCCGTGATGATGCCAAGCTCGCGCTCCCGCATCACGGTGTAGATACGGGCGATCTCCCGCCGGACGGCGCGCAGCCGCCCGTGGCTTTCCAACTGGCCGGTCGCGGCCTGGAAGCGGAGGTTGAACAGCTCCTCCTTGGCCTCCTTCAGCTTGGCGACCAGCTCGTCCTTGGTCTGATCCCGCAGCTCGGCGGCGGTCACACCCTGTGCCATCACGCCTCACCCACTTCACGCTTGACGAACCGGCACTTCATCGGCAGCTTGTGCATGGCGCGGCGCAGCGCCTCCTTGGCGACCGGCTCGGCGACGCCCGACAGCTCGAACATCACGCGTCCGGGCTTGACGTTGGCGATCCACCACTCCGGCGAGCCCTTACCGGAACCCATGCGGGTCTCGGCGGGCTTCTTGGTCAGCGGCCGGTCGGGAAAGATGTTGATCCACACCTTGCCGCCACGGCGGATGTGCCGGGTCATCGCGATACGAGCGGCCTCGATCTGGCGGTTGGTCACGTAGCTGTGCTCAAGCGCCTGGATGCCGTACTCACCGAAGGAGACCTTCGTGCCGCCCTTGGCCATGCCGTGCCGGTCCGGTCGGTGCTGCTTGCGGTGCTTGACCCTACGCGGAACAAGCATGGTCAGCTCCCCTCAGCCGGCTGCTCCGCCGGGCCTGACTCGGGCGCGCCCGCGGGCGCGCTGGATTCGGTCTTCTGGCCGCCACCGCGACCGCCGCGCGGCCCGCCGCCCTCACGGCCGCCGCCACGGCCGCCACGGCCGCGCTGCGGGCGGTCGGAGCGGTCCCTGCGCTGCCCGGCGCGGGCGCCGGCAGCGGCCTCGCGCTCGGCGCGGGAGGTCGGGGCCTCGCCCTTGTAGATCCACACCTTCACGCCGATCCGGCCGAAGGTGGTGCGGGCCTCGTAGAAGCCGTAGTCGATGTCGGCGCGCAGCGTGTGCAGCGGCACCCGGCCCTCGCGGTAGAACTCCGAGCGCGACATCTCCGCGCCGCCGAGACGGCCCGAGCACTGCACCCGGATGCCCTTGGCGCCGCTCTTCATCGCCGACTGCATGGCCTTGCGCATCGCCCGCCGGAAGGAGACCCGGCTGGACAGCTGCTCGGCCACGCCCTGGGCGACGAGCTGGGCGTCGATCTCGGGGTTCTTGACCTCGAGGATGTTGAGCTGGACCTGCTTCTTGGTCAGCTTCTCCAGGTCGCCGCGGATGCGGTCGGCCTCGGCGCCGCGGCGGCCGATGACGATGCCCGGCCGGGCGGTGTGGATGTCCACCTGCACCCGGTCGGTGGTCCGCTCGATCTCCACCTTGGAGATGCCGGCCCGCTCCATGCCGCGCTGCAGCATGCGGCGGATCGACACGTCCTCGGCGACGTAGGACTTGTACAGCTTGTCGGCGTACCACCGGCTCTTGAAGTCGGTCGTGATGCCGAGGCGGAACCCGTGCGGGTTAACCTTCTGGCCCACTAGCGGGTCCTTCCCTTCGGCTTGCCCTGGCCGTCGGGCCTGGGCTCGACGATCACGGTGATGTGGCTCGTCCGCTTGTTGATCCGGTACGCACGGCCCTGCGCACGGGGACGGAACCGCTTGAGCGTCGGCCCCTCGTCCACGTACGCGCGGCTGACCACCAGCGTCTCGCGGTCGAGCTTGAGGTTGTGCTCGGCGTTCGCCATCGCGCTGCTGAGCACCTTGTAGACGGGCTCGCTCGCGGCCTGCGGGGCGAACTGAAGTACGGCCTGCGCCTCCGAAGCGGGCAGCCCGCGAATGAGGTCCACCACACGGCGGGCCTTCTGGGGCGTGACACGGACGAACCGCGCCTGAGCCCTGGCTTCCATCGCTTACTCCTCGTTTCTGAAAGGCGCTTACCGCCGGCTACGCCGGTCTTCCTTGACGTGGCTGCGGAACGTCCGCGTCGGAGCGAACTCACCCAGCTTGTGACCGATCATCGCCTCGGTGACGAACACCGGGACGTGCTTGCGGCCGTCGTGCACGGCGATCGTGTGGCCCAGCATGTCGGGAACGATCATGGAGCGACGCGACCACGTCTTGATGACGTTCTTGGTCCCCTTCTCGTTCTGGGCGTCCACCTTCTTCTGCAGGTGGTCGTCCACGAAGGGGCCCTTCTTAAGGCTACGTGGCATCTTGGTTGCTCCTACCGCTTCTTCCGCTTGCTCCGACGACGGATGATCAGCCGGTCGCTGGCCTTGTTGGCCTGGCGGGTACGGCCCTCCGGCTTGCCCTTGGGGTTGACCGGGTGGCGACCACCCGAGGTCTTGCCCTCACCACCGCCGTGCGGGTGGTCGACCGGGTTCATGGCCACACCACGGACCGAGGGGCGCTTGCCCTTCCAGCGGGCGCGCCCGGCCTTGCCGAGGTTGATGTTGCCCTGCTCGGCGTTGCCGACCTGGCCCACCGAGGCCCGGCAGCGGACGTCGACCATGCGCATTTCACCGGACGGCATACGCAGCGTGGCGTACTGCCCCTCCTTGGCCAGGAGCTGGATCTGCACGCCGGCGGAACGGCCGAGCTTGGCCCCACCACCCGGCTTCAGCTCCACCGCGTGGATGAAGGTACCGGTCGGGATGTTGCGCAGCGGCAGGCAGTTGCCCGGCTTGATGTCGGCCGTGGGGCCGTTCTCGATCCGGTCGCCCTGCTTGAGGCCGGCCGGCGCGATGATGTAGCGCTTCTCACCGTCGGCGTAGTGCAGCAGCGCGATGCGCGAGGTGCGGTTCGGGTCGTACTCGATGTGCGCGACCTTGGCCGGCACGCCGTCCTTGTCGTTGCGCCGGAAGTCGATGATCCGGTAGGCGCGCTTGTGCCCGCCGCCCTGGTGGCGCGCGGTCACTCTGCCGTGGACGTTACGACCGCCCTTGTTGTGCAAGGGGGCAAGCAGCGACTTCTCGGGGGTGCTGCGCGTGATCTCGGAGAAGTCCGAGACACTCGCGCCGCGCCGACCCGGAGTCGTCGGCTTGTACTTACGGATGCCCATCTCTTTCGTTCATCCTTTGTCGGTGCTGGCTATGGCGGGTTCGCGGCGGCGCTCAGCCGACCTGACCGAAGATGTCGATCCGGTCGTCGCCCGCCAGGCTCACGATCGCCCTCTTGGTGTCGGGGCGCTTGCCGTAGCGCTGCGTCTGGTTGCGCTTGGTCTGCGGGGTCCGCTTGCGCTTACCCTGCCGGTTGATGGTGTTCACGCCGGTGACCTTGACGCCGAAGATCTGCTCGACCGCGATCTTGATCTGGGTCTTGTTCGCCGTCTTCTTCACCAGGAACGTGTACTTGTTGAACTCATCGATCAGGCCGTAGCTCTTCTCAGAGACGATCGGCTGGATGATGATGTCGCGCGGGTCGTCGACCTTGTCCATCAGGCGTCCTCCTGCCCGCTCTGGCTCAGCCGTGCCACGACCTGGTCGTACGCCCCCTGGGTGAAGACCACGTCGTCGTTGACGAGCACGTCGTAGGTGTTGAGCTGCCCGGCGTCCAGCAGGTGGACCTCGGGCACGTTGCGCAGGCTCAGCCAGGTCAGCTCGTCGGTCTCCTCGACGACGACCAGGAGCTTGCCCGCCTGCGAGACCTTGCGCAGCGCGGTGAGCGCCGACTTGGTCTTCGGCGTCTCGCCGTCCACCAGGCCGCTCACCACGTGCACGCGGCCGTGGGAGGCGCGGTCGGACAGGGCGCCGCGCAGCGCGGCCGCCTTCATCTTCTTGGGGGTGCGCTGCGAGTAGTCGCGCGGCACGGGGCCGTGCACGACACCGCCGCCGGCGAACTGCGGCGCGCGGGTCGAGCCCTGGCGGGCCCGGCCGGTGCCCTTCTGGCGGTACGGCTTCTTGCCGCCGCCACGGACCTCGCCGCGGCTCTTGGCCTTGTGGGTGCCCTGCCGCCGGGCGGCGAGCTGGGCCACGACCACCTGGTGGATCAGCGGGACGTTGACCTTGGCGCCGAAGATGTCCTCCGGCAGGTCGACCGTGCCCACCTTGGCGCCGGCGCGGTCGAGGACGTCGACGGAAGTCACTTCGCGGCCCCCTTCTTAACGGCGGTGCGGACCAGGACCAGGCTGCCGTTGGCGCCGGGGATCGCACCCTTGATCAGGATGAGGTTCTTCTCGACGTCCACGGCGTGGACCTTCAGGCTCTGCACGGTGGTCCGGACGTTGCCCATCCGGCCCGCCATGCGCAGGCCCTTGAAGACCCGGCCCGGGGTGGCGCAGCCACCGATGGAACCGGGCGAGCGGTGCTTGCGCTGGGTGCCGTGCGAGGCGCCGAGGCCGCCGAAGCCGTGCCGCTTCATGACGCCGGCGAAGCCCTTGCCCTTGCTCTTGCCGGTCACGTCGACGTACTGGCCGGCCTCGAAGGTGTCGGCGAGGAGCTCCTGGCCGATGGTGTACTGCTCGGCGTCGTCGGTGCGGACCTCGGTGAAGTAGCGGCGCGGGGTGATGTCGTGCTTGCGCAGGTAGTCACCCAGCGGCTTGTTGACCTTGCGCGGGTCGACCTGTCCGAAACCGAGCTGGATGGCGGAGTAGCCGTCCCTGTCCTGGGTGCGGACCCTGGTCACCACGCACGGACCGGCCTCGACGACGGTCACCGGTACCATCCGGTTGTCCTGGTCGAAGACCTGGGTCATGCCGAGCTTCTTGCCCAGGACGCCCTTGATCTGCTTAGCCATGTCAGTGCGTTCCCTCAGTACTTGATCGAGATGTCGACGCCGGACGGGAGATCCAGTCGCATGAGCGCGTCGACGGTCTTCGCGGTCGGGTCGAAGATGTCGATCAGCCGCTTGTGCGTCCGCATCTCAAAGTGCTCGCGGCTGTCCTTGTACTTGTGCGGCGAGCGGATGACGCAGTACACGTTCTTCTCGGTCGGCAGCGGCACCGGGCCCGCGACCTTCGCGCCGGTCCGTGTCACCGTCTCGACGATCTTCTTGGCCGAGCTGTCAATGACCTCGTGGTCATAGGCCTTGAGCCGGATGCGGATCTTCTGTCCCGCCATAGTGGCCTCGGTGTCCTTCGCTGTCGTCCTGTAAAAGCATCGTGCGGCGGTGCGCCGCCTTCGGTGGCCCGCCGGCCCCATCCGTGATCTTGCAGGTGTTTCGATCGAGTCGAAACCACTGCGAGATCACGGGCCATGGGCCCGCGTGCCGAGGGACGCCCGCCGATGTGGCGGGCCCCCTCGTGGTTCGGCGGCCGGTCCCCGGGATCCGGGGGCCGACCGCCGCCCCGCGGTCGTGCTACTTGATGATCTTGATGACGTTGCCGGCGCCGACGGTCCGGCCACCCTCGCGGATCGCGAACTTGAGGCCGTCCTCCATCGCGATCGGCTGGATGAGCTGGACGGTCATCTCGGTGTTGTCACCGGGCATGACCATCTCGGTGCCCTCGGGAAGCTGCACCACGCCGGTCACGTCGGTCGTCCGGAAGTAGAACTGCGGACGGTAGTTGTTGAAGAACGGCGTGTGCCGCCCGCCCTCGTCCTTCGCCAGGATGTAGACCTGGGCGGTGAACTCGGTGTGCGGGGTCGTGGTGCCCGGCTTGATGACACACTGGCCGCGCTCGACCTGGTCGCGCTTGATACCGCGGAGCAGGAGCGCCGCGTTGTCGCCCGCGTGACCCTCGTCCAGCATCTTGTTGAACATCTCGATGCTGGTGACGGTCGTGGTGGTCTTCTCCTCCTGGATGCCGATGATGTCGACGGTCTCGTTGACCTTGACGACACCACGCTCGATCCGGCCGGTGACGACGGTGCCGCGACCGGTGATCGAGAAGACGTCCTCGATCGGCATCAGGAACGGGCGGTCGATGGCGCGCGGCGGCTCCGGCACGCTCTCGTCCACGGCGTCCATCAGCTCGATGATGGAGTCGGCCCACTTGGCGTCGCCCTCCAGCGCCTTCAGCGCGGAGACGCGGACCACGGGCAGGTCGTCGCCGGGGAACTCCTGGGCGGTCAGCAGCTCGCGGACCTCCAGCTCGACGAGCTCCAGGATCTCCTCGTCGTCCACCATGTCGGCCTTGTTCAGGGCGACAACGATGTACGGCACGCCGACCTGGCGGGCCAGGAGCACGTGCTCCTTGGTCTGCGGCATCGGGCCGTCGGTGGCGGCGACCACGAGGATCGCGCCGTCCATCTGGGCAGCACCGGTGATCATGTTCTTCACGTAGTCGGCGTGTCCAGGACAGTCGACGTGCGCGTAGTGCCGCTTCTCCGTCTGGTACTCGACGTGCGCGATGGAGATGGTGATGCCGCGCGCCTTCTCCTCCGGCGCCTTGTCGATCTTGTCGAACGGGGTCGCCTTGTTGAGCTCAGGGAAGCGCTCGTGGAGCACCTTGGTGATCGCCGCGGTCAGAGTGGTCTTGCCGTGGTCGATGTGCCCAATGGTGCCGATGTTCATGTGCGGCTTGGTCCGCTCGAACTTGGCCTTGGCCACTGCTCTGTCTCCTTAGAGATTCTGACTTGACTTTCGTCTTCTCACTCAGGCTAGGGGGAGTACTACTCGCCCCGAGCCTTCGCGACGATCTCCTGTGCGATGCCCGGAGGCACTTCCGCGTAGGAGTCGAACTGCATGCTGTAGACCGCCCGGCCCTGGGTCCTGCTGCGCAGGTCGCCCACGTAACCGAACATCTCCGACAGCGGGACGAGGGCCTGGATGACCTTGGCTCCGGCCCGGTCGTCCATGGCCTGGATCTGCCCGCGGCGGCCGTTGAGGTCGCCGATGACATCACCCATGTAGTCTTCGGGCGTCGTCACCTCGACGGACATCAGCGGTTCGAGGAGCACCGCGCTCGCCTTGCGAGCGGCCTCCTTGAACGCCATCGATCCGGCGATCTTGAACGCCATTTCCGAGGAGTCGACGTCGTGCGCAGCACCGTCCTGGAGCGTCACCTTGACGCCCACCATCGGGTAGCCGGCAAGGACACCGAACTCGGCGGCCTCCTGCGCGCCCGCGTCGACCGACGGGATGTACTCCCGCGGGACGCGGCCACCGGTGACCTTGTTCTGGAACTCGTAGCCGTCGTTGCCCTCGCCCAGCGGCTCCAGGTCGATGATCACCCGCGCGAACTGGCCGGAACCACCGGTCTGCTTCTTGTGGGTGTACTCGACCTTCTCCACCTTGCGGCGGATGGTCTCGCGGTAGGCGACCTGCGGACGGCCGACGTTGGCCTCGACCCTGAACTCACGGCGCATCCGGTCGACCAGGATCTCCAGGTGCAGCTCGCCCATGCCCCAGATGACCGTCTGACCGGTCTCCTCGTCCCTGCGGACCTGGAAGGAGGGGTCCTCCTCGGCCAGCCGCTGGATGGCGGTGCTGAGCTTCTCTTGGTCGCCCTTGGTCTTGGGCTCGATGGCCACGTTGATGACCGGGGCCGGGAACGTCATCGACTCCAGGACCACCTGGTCGGACGGGTCGCACAGCGTGTCGCCCGTGGTGGTGTCCTTCAGGCCCATGACGGCGACGATCGCACCGGCGGTCGCGGACGGCCGCTCCTCACGCTTGTTGGCGTGCATCTGGTAGATCTTGCCGATCCGCTCTTTGCGGCCCTTGCCGGAGTTGATCACCTGCGAGCCGGCCTCCAGCGAGCCGGAGTAGATCCGCAGGTAGGTGAGCTTGCCCAGGTGGGGGTCGCTCATGATCTTGAAGGCCAGCGCCGCGAACGGCTCCTTGGGGTCGGCGTGCCGCTCGACGATCTCCTCCTCGTTGCCGACCGCGTGGCCCTTGAAGGCCGGGATGTCGGTCGGGGCGGGGAGGTAGGCGACGATGGCGTCGAGGAGCGGCTGCACGCCCTTGTTCTTGAAGGCGGTGCCGGTGAGGACCGGGTTGACGCTGCCCGACAGGGTGGCCCTGCGGATGGCGGCGACCAGCTGCTCCTCGGTCGGCTCGACGGCCTCGAGGTACATCTCCATCAGCTCGTCGTCGTTCTCGGCGATGGTCTCGACCAGCTTGTCGCGCCACTCGCGGGCGGCGTCGGCGTGGTCGGCCGGGATGTCGACGACGTCGTACATCTCGCCCTTGGCCGCCTCTTCGCTCCAGAGCAGGCCCTTCATCCGGACCAGGTCGATGACGCCGCGGAAGCCGGCCTCGACGCCCCAGGGGAGCTGGACGACGGCCGGGATCGCACCCAGGCGGCTGACCATCATGTCGACGCAGCGGTGGAACTCCGCACCGACGCGGTCCATCTTGTTCACGAAACAGATGCGCGGAACGTTGTAGCGGTCGGCCTGCCGCCAGACCGTCTCCGACTGCGGCTCAACGCCCGCGACCCCGTCGAACACCGCGACGGCGCCGTCGAGCACCCGCAGGTTGCGCTCGACCTCGATGGTGAAGTCGACGTGCCCCGGAGTGTCGATGATGTTGATGGTGTGACCGGCCCACTCGCAGGTCGTCGCGGCAGACGTGATCGTGATGCCGCGCTCCTGCTCCTGCTCCATCCAGTCCATCGTGGCGGCGCCATCGTGGACCTCACCGATCTTGTAGTTGATGCCGGTGTAGAACAGGATGCGCTCGGTCGTCGTGGTCTTGCCCGCGTCAATATGGGCAATGATCCCAATATTGCGGACCTTGGCCAGGTCAAGAGCGGTCGTTGCGGCCACTTCTCTCGCGTCCTCGTCGTCTCGTCTCGTAGGGCCGGGCTCAAGTGGGTGACACTCGGGCCCGGCCTGTGGGCACTACCAGCGGTAGTGAGCGAAGGCCTTGTTGGACTCGGCCATCTTGTGCGTGTCCTCGCGCCGCTTGACACTGGCGCCGAGGCCGTTGCTCGCGTCGAGCAGCTCGTTCATCAGCCGCTCGGTCATGGTCTTCTCGCGGCGGGCGCGGGAGTACTGCACCAGCCAGCGCAGCGCCAGCGTGGTGCTGCGCGCGGCCCGCACCTCCACCGGCACCTGGTAGGTGGCGCCACCGACCCGGCGGCTGCGCACCTCAAGGGTGGGCTTGACGTTGTCGAGCGCCCGCTTGAGGGTGACCACGGGGTCGTTGCCGGTCTTCTCCCGGCAGCCCTCAAGGGCGTTGTAGACGATGCTCTGGGCGAGCGAGCGCTTGCCGCTCAGCAACACCTTGTTGATGAGAGCGGTCACCAGCGGGGAGCTGTAGACCGGGTCGGCCATGAGCTGGCGGCGACCTGCGGGACCCTTACGCGGCATCTCAGCCCTTCTCCCTCTTGGCGCCGTAGTGGCTGCGGCCCTGCTTGCGGTTGCGGACACCCTGGGTGTCCAGCGAGCCGCGGATGATCTTGTAGCGAACACCCGGCAGGTCCTTCACACGGCCACCGCGCACGAGCACGATCGAGTGCTCCTGGAGGTTGTGGCCGACACCCGGGATGTACGCGGTCACCTCGATGCCGTTGGTGAGCCGGACACGAGCCACCTTCCGCAGGGCGGAGTTGGGCTTCTTGGGAGTGGTCGTATAAACGCGCGTGCAAACGCCCCGCCGCTGCGGGCTTCCCTTCAGGGCCGGGGTCTTGGTCTTACTGACCTTGTCCTGGCGGCCCTTGCGGACCAACTGCTGAATCGTGGGCACCGCGTCTCCGTTCGTGCAATCTGGCCGGTGTTTCGGTTAATGCATTGCTGCATCCGCAGGCCCTGCCGGTGTCTTGACCTGCTGCTTCACTTGCTTCGCCGCCCCCCGCGCTCGGGCGTGTCGCGCACTTTCGCGGGCAACACGCACGGCCATAGGCCGGACTGTGGGGAGAGACCATGCCTGGCTCCGCGCTCCCGGGAAACAGGAGCCTTGCCGAGCGCATGCATGAGAGCCCATGTAGCCATGGGCACGAACGCATAGCCTACCCAGGCCCGTGTAGCACGTCAAAACGGCCGGTCACACGGGCCGTGGCGCCAAGCGACCACCGTGTTGACCATGGTCCCCGGACGACTCCGAACCGTGCGGCGCGGCGTCACCTATTCCGGGCTCGATGCCAAGTATAACGGCGCTCGCCACCGCTCAGCGCGCTTTCATGGTAATGGCGGCGGTCGCTCATGGCCGTCCGGCCGGGTGAACGCGATTGATCAACAAGACGTCCTAGAGGCAGTACATCCCGACAGGAGCACATATGACCCAGCCGCCCCCACCCCCGCACTCCCCCGACCCCGGCCACCCTCCCCACCCGCCCTATCCCCCTCAACGCCCCAGCGGGCCGACGAGCGGAGAAGGCGGGGGGCGGCGCGGCACAGGCGGCACTGGAGGGCCCGGCGGTCCGGGTGGCGCCGGCGGTCCAGGAGGTCCCTATGGCCCCGGCGGCCGGGGTCCGACCCCTTCCGCCGGTCCCGCCGCTCCTGGCGGACCCGGAGGGCCTGTCCGCCCTCCTAAGCCCGTAGGTTCGGGTGGGGCCGGTCCCCAGGGGCCGGGGGGCGCTCGCGGGCCCGTAGGGCCCGGCGGTCCTGGCGGGGGGCGGCCGGGGTACGGCGGGCCGCCGCGGCGGCCGCGCAAGGCGCTGCGCGGGCTGCGGTTCTGGCTGGTCGTGGTCGGCGTACCGCTACTGGTGTTATTCGGGTGCACCGCGCTCGTGATCAGTTCCGTACGCTCCCCCGGCCAGGACGGCAGCGAACTCCCCCCGTACACCGGACGCCCGTCCACCCCCGTGACCTCGTCCCAGGCTCCGCCCCCGGGCCCGTAGATCATCCACACGGGTCCACCGCCGCTAGGCTCCCGGCTCATGGCCGACGACGAGCGCGAGAGGCTGCGCGCGACCTTTACCGAGGACCCCGCGCTCTACGACCGGGTCCGTCCGGGCTACCCCGAGGAGATGTTCGACGACCTGGCGGGCGCGGCGGACCTCGGTACCGGCTCCCTGGTCTTGGAGATCGGGCCGGGGACCGGGCAGGCCACCGTCCCGATGGTCCGGCGCGGCTGGGAGGTCGTGGCCGTCGAACTGGGCGCCGCGATGGCCGAGCGCGCCCGCCGCAACCTGCGCCCGTACCCGCGGGCCGAGGTGGTGACGGCGGCGTTCGAGGACTGGCCGCTGCCCCGCCGCCCGTTCGACGCCGTGGTGTCGGCGACGGCCTTCCACTGGATCGATCCCGATGTGCGGATCGCGAAGTCCGCCAAGGCGCTGCGCCCCGGCGGGGTGCTGGCCACGGTCGCCACCCACCATGTCAAGGGCGGCACCGTCGGCTTCTTCCACGAGGTGCAGGCGTGCTACGAGCGGTTCGACCCGGCGACGCCGCCCGGACTGCGCCTGTCGCCCGCCGCCGAGATCCCCTATGACCGGGACGAAATCGAGTCTGCGGAGGGCTTCGGCCCTCCGGAGTTCATCAGGTACGAGTGGGAGCTGGCCTACTCGACCGAGCAGTACATCGACCTGCTGCGCACCTACTCCGGCCACCGCGCGCTGCCGCCCACCGCCCGCGCGGGCCTGCTGAACTGCGTGGCCGCGCTCGCCGACGCGCGGTACGGCGGGCGCGTGGTCAAGCGGTACCTCACCGAACTCCGCGTCGCCCGCCGTCAGTAGTTTCATCCTCGCAGGTGGGGCAGGTGGGCGGGACGCAGGATCGGGGGGGAACATGATCCGAACACTCCACAAGATGGGCGTCCGTTCAGGTGCCATGTACACGGCCGGGATCATCTCGGTCGGCCTGTCGTTCGCCACGTGGCTCACGTCCCGGCAACTGGAGGGAGCCGGTCTGGACCGGGCGGACCGCTGGGGAATCTTCATCGGGGAGTGGGCGCCCACATTCGTCGCCATGGGGGTCGCGCTGCGCGTCGAGGAAACGCACTGCGAGGAGTCGGGCGGTACGCACGACTTCACCCACGAACACCGCCACCAGCGCCGCCACGAAGAGCGGGAACCGTCCATCACCGGCACCTGACCACCCGTCAGTAAGCCGAACAACGCCCACGTGAGTTCGCTCGCCCGTTCTCACGTGGGCCCTTTCATGCCTCCGGTACGCGGGACGAGGGCTCACGAACGCACTCCGCGACGCCGGGCTGCGTGGATCTGCGGCCCACCAGGTGGAGCGCGGTACCTGAGCCGGAGCGGATCGACATCACTCCCCCACCGCCCCCAGTGACCGAGCACGAACCGGAAACCACAGGTCAGCACACTATTCGCCGAAGAATGCTTGAATAGTTGTTCAGATGATATCCCGAGAAAGCCGGACAAATAGCGCTGTCCGGCTTTCTTCACATTTTCCTAAGCGGGGGGTTGTAGGTCCGGTCACGTCGGCTTTCAATGATCTCCATAGCGGTGATCCAGGAGGAGCCGATGCGTGCATTGCGGGTATCCGCAGTCGTTTTGACAATGGTTCTCACGACATTTCTGACCACGGAGCCGTCAGCCCCAGCGGTGGCCGGGCCGACCGATCCGGAGCCGGCGTCCCTCGTCGTGCTCTCCGTCCCCGATCAGGCCGCGCTGAAGCGACTGGTCGCCTCCGGTACCGACCTGACCGCGCGGGTGCGGCCTCAGGCCGACGGCAGCATCCAGGTGGACGCGGTCGTAAGGCCGAGCGAACTGGCCGGACTGCGCTCGCTGGGCGCGACGCTCGCACCGGGTACCCCGCCGCCCGCCAAGAAGGCCCCGCAAAGTTCGGCCGCACCCGACCAGATCGTGATCGAACGGGCCGTCTGGTACGAATCCGGCGGCCGGTACTTCCTGTCGGTCGAGGCGTCCAGCAACGCCGGCGCGGCGGCCACGCTCAGCGTGGACTGGAAGGGCAAGAAAGGCACCAGCGGGCAAGCACGGCTTTACGCCTACGAGGACGCCGGGGTGTACCTGGGCCATGAGGTCGGCGGCCCGGTCCTCACCGAGCAGCAGCCCTTCTGGGTGACCGTCACCTCGGCGAGCGGCGGCACGGCGCAGGCCAAGGTCACGCGGTGGCCGGGCGGCGAGCGCCCCGACCGCCACGGCCCCGGCTACGAGAAGGACTTCGTCAGCCAGTACATGCCGCCCGCGCAGCTCAACGAGCGGATCAAGTCCCTGCACCGGCGCTACCCCAAGCTCACCGACCTCGTCGAGCTGCCCAACCTGACCAACGGCTACCGCAGGCACGCCATGGCCCTGCTCGGCACCCCGCCCAACGCCGTCGTACTGACCTCCTACGCCTACGGCTCCGAGGGCGGCAACGACCTGTCCGCCGAGGTCGTCACGCCCGGCGCGCCGAACCGGCCGCTCACCGTCCATGCCAACGGCAAGCAGCTCACGATCAGCCTGGCCACCGACGGCTCCGGCACCCCCACCAGCACGGTCGCCCAGGTCGTCGCCGCGGTCAACGCTGCCAACGGCCCCCGGGTCCGGGCTTCGCTCTACCGCACCGACCCGGGCGCGGGCATTCTTGAACCGGTACCGCTCACCCAGCTCACCGACTACCTCAAGGCCCCCGCCGACGTCTCCCGCAAGCCCGCGCGGGTACTGGTCCTGCGCATCGGCGTCCACCGCGACGGCTCGCGTACCGGCGTGCTCGCGTACGCCCAGGAGCACGCCAGGGAGTGGGTGACCCCGCTGGTCACCGTCGAGGCCGCCGAGCGGCTGCTGCGCAACTACGACAACGACCGCGCCACCCGCCGCCTGCTGCGTGAGACCGAGGTCTTCATCGTGCCGACCGTCAACCCCGACGGCGCGAACTACAGCTTCTACGACTACAACTTCCAGCGCAGGAACATGCGGAACTACTGCCCCGCCTCACGTTCCGACCCGGCGCAGCGCGACTCCTGGGGCGTGGACATCAACCGCAACTACGCGGTCGGTTCCCTGCACGACGGGTACTTCGGCGCGTCCAGCGACTGCCAGTCGGCGACCCACGCCGGCCCGGCCGAGCACTCCGAGCCGGAGAGCCGCAACGTCATCTGGCTGGCGCAGAAGTTCCGCAACATCAAGTTCGCCCTGAACGTGCACAGCTACGGCGGCTACTTCATGTGGCCCCCCGGCTCCTACAAGCTGGACGGCCGCGTCACCCTCCCCCGCCCGACCCCTGAACAGGAGGCGTACTTCCTGCGCTCGGCCCGGACCATCGAAGAGGCCATCGCCGCCGAACGCGGCACCGTCACCTGGCCCCAGAAGACCGGCCCGGTCACCGACGTCCTGTACTCCGCGGCGGGCAACTCCGCCGACGAACTCTGGTACGACTTCGGCATCTTCGGCTGGGACTTCGAGGTCGGCAACGACATCTACGACGCCGCGACCGGCCGCTGGCAGCCGGTGGGCTTCCAGCCGCCGTTCGAGGAGGGACATGCCGAGGCCATGGAGTTCGCCTCCGGCCTGATCTCGCTGATCGGCGTCGCCGCCGACTACCGTAAGCGCTGACGTACGGCTTCGAGCGTTCACCCGGGCGTACGGCCCGGGTGAACGTTCACTCCGCGGGGCCCGCGACCGCGCGGTTGAGCAGTTCGTGCAGGGTGCGCTGTTCCTCGGTGGTCAGCCCGCCGAGCGGAGATCGTTCGATCAGGAGATCGATCAGCCGGGCCCGTAGTTCCTCGCCCGCGGGCGTGAGGAAGAGCTGCTTGGTACGCCGGTCCGTGGGGTGCGGGCGGCGTTCGATCAGGCCGCCCTGCTCCAGCTTGTCCACGATGAACGTGGCGTTGGACGGTTCACAGCCCAGCCGGATGGCCAGTTCCCGCATGGCCATCGGCCCGGTCATCTCGCGAAGCGCGGTGGCCTGCGGCGCGGTCAGACCAAGCGTGGCGGCCCGCTGGCGTACATGATCTTCGATCTGTTTGGCCAGACCGTTCACCAGACCACAGAGCTCGCGTTCAGCGACGGCCTGTGATTCCGGGATCGTCATGCAGTCATGCTAACCAACTGGGCCAAACCGTCAACATTTAAAGCTTGAACAGTTAAAGCTTTACGTTTACTCTGGCCTCACACCGACTGTCGTGATCATGACCCGCGAAGGAAGCGTGCCCGTGCCGAACACCCCGTCGATCTCCGAGCCCCGCCTGCGCCGGCCCGCCCCGATCCGGTCGCTGCCGATCGGCGATCTCACGGTGACGTACGTTCCCGACGGAGCAGTACAGCTGAAGCCGCGCGCCTGGCTCCCCGCCACCACCGACGAGACGTGGGCCGCCCACCCCGAATACCTCGACGAGAGCGGCAACCTGGTGGCGAGCATCGGCGGACTGCTGGTCGAACACGGCGACCGCGCGCTCCTGATCGACGCGGGCTTCGGCCCGCAGGCACTGCCCGACCAGCCGGGCAACGCCCACGGCGCCATCCACGGCGGCGCCCTCCTGGACAACCTCGCCGTCATCGGCCGCAAGCCCGCCGACATCGAGGCGGTCGCCATCACCCACCTGCACATCGACCACGTGGGCTGGGCCTGGCATCCGGCACCGGGCAGCGACGCCCCCGCCTTCGTCAACGCCGAGTACCTGGTCCCCGAGCCGGAGTGGACCCAGCGCCACCTGTACTACGACGCGCACGAAGCCGCCCGCCAGATCCTCGGCCTCCTGGAGCCCCGGGTCCGTACCGTGACCGACGGCCAGGAGATCTTCCCCGGCGTCACCGTCTACGCGACCCCCGGCCACACCGCGGGACACGCCGCCTACGTCATCGCCTCAGGCGGCCGTCGCCTCATCGCCTTCGGCGACGCCTTGCACTCCTCGATCCAGATCGACCACCCCGACTGGTCCGCCGCCCCCGACCACGACTCCACCCAGTCCGCCGCCTTCCGCCGCCAACTCGTCACCGACCTCGCCGAACCCAACACCATCGGCTTCGGCATCCACTTCGCCGACGTCCAATTCGGCCACGTCACCCCAGACGGCCCCACCCCCACCTGGCGCCCCCTCCCCTGACCCAAGGGCCTCGCCATCGCTCGAACTCATCGATCCAGCCGTCCACCCGGCCGATCCGGCTGAACGCCAACGGAACGGGCCGGGAAGGCTTGCCCTCAGGACCGTCTCCTCGACGCCGCCGCCGACGTGCTGCTGTCGCAGGGAGGCGAGTCGCTCACCCTCGAAGCCGTCGCCAAGCGGGCCGGGATCTCCAAGGGTGGGCTGTTCTACCACTTCCCCACCAAGCAAGCCCTGGTCAGCGCCATGGTCGATCGGCTGACCAGAGCCTTCGAGGACGCGCTCGCCCAGGCGGGCCCCCGCCCTGGCGACTTCCTGCGCGCCTACGTCGAGGCGACCATTCCCGAACGGCACACCACCGCACCCGCCGACCGCGTCACCGCCGCACTGCTCGCCGTGGTGCTCGTCGACCCGTCAGAGCTCGAACCGCTGCGCGAACGGTTCGCCGCCTGGCAGACCAGGCTCGCCGACGACGGTATCGACCCTGCGGCGGCGACAGCCGTACGGCTGGCCGTGGACGGATGGTGGGCGGCCAGGCTCCTCGGACTTGCCTCTCCCGGCCCTGACCTGCATGAGGGGACCGGCCGCTACCTGATGGAGGCGATCGACCGTGCTGCGCGCGACTAAGGGCCTGATGCTCGTCACGGATGTCGGCTTCGTGATCCATTTCGCCGTCACCGGTCTCGGACTGATCCCCCTGGAATGGGCGTTTGTAGGATCCGCGTTTCGATGTCGTAATCCGCGTTTCCGTGTCGTCCGTCTGTCGCTTGCGACATAAGTCGCGGACTGGCAGGGGTCCCAGTAGTAATGAAGAAATTTCCAACGAAGTTGCCTCTGACCTGCGGTGACTCCGGCCCATAGGCCTAAGGTCTCGATTTACTTACGGGTGTGGATCCCGATCAACATCGAACGAGGTCGTACGCCTGCTTGGCCGACACCTTGGATAGCGGTGGCTTCAAGGCGGGCAGGTCCTGATCATGATGTTCGAGCAATTCGAGAGGGCGCTGCTGATTGCCTACTTCGAGGCAGCGCAGGCTGACTCCATCGCTGCTCTGCTCGGGCCCAGCGGAGCTTACAGCCACGTGCTGATCAAGCCTCCAGGCTCGGCACGCGCCGGCTCGTTGAACAGGAGATCGCTGTCGTCACTGAGGGAGGTGAGATCGCGCTCCCCTACGGGGGGCAGCCGCACACAAACGCTCGTGCTCGCGCAATCTCTGATCGCCCGTCTTCCTGACGTAACCACCACGATCACCACCGGGAGCACGCCGCCCATGGCCCACGGGGAGGCCATGGAGAGCTTATCGATGGGAAAGTTCATGATCGTAGTAACGGGAGCCACCGGCAACGTTGGCCGACCGCTCGTGCAGGCACTCGCGGCAGCCGGCGAGCAGGTGACGGCGTTGTCCCGAGGAGTCTCGGGCGTGGCGGTGCCGGAGGGAGTCCAGTACCGCCAGGTGGACCTGGCCGCCCCTGAGAGCCTTCGGCCCGTTTTCGACGGCGCTGACGCGGTGTTCCTCCACGACGGCGGAGCCGGCCACGTAGATCGCCGAACCCCACCGGTGAGCCGATCCGCCGTATCGCAGACGGAGCAAGGGCAGCCGCTCACCATCGCGCAGTTCGCCGTCGACATAGGGCGAACTGGGCGCGGAAACGGACATTCACCCCGATCAGTTGCGGCCATCAACCACACGTATGGCCGCGGCGGCGCACTGGCCGGCCTGGCCGCATACGACGTCCACCGCGCCCACGTCATCGGCCGCACCGAGCCGCGCACCGGCATCGACCCGTTCATGAATCTGGTCGCCCAGGTCATGAGCCAGGACCGTGCGCCGGCGCCAAGCTTGATCTTTAACCTGCGGCTATCGAGCGACTCGCCAAGCGGCGGGGAGTTCACTCGTGCGCGGGACAGCATGACGGCCTTGGCGTGATCATGTGCGTTGCTGAAGACGCTGCACTCGACCTTGCGGCCGTAGGCGTTCAGCCGTTTGCGCCCGGCAACGGGCAAGGCAGACAGGCCGATCAGCAGAAGTAGATCTTACCGGCGGGAGCCTGCCGCACAGTGCCGGGCACAGATCCGACAGGGTGGCCGCATGCCCACCGCGACGGAATCGGCCAGGACATCCTCGCCCAGAAGCTGAACCCCCGCGCCCCGTAGGATCGCGAGGTGGACCCTCTGACCCCGCTCGGCCCCTCGGACATGCCAGACCTCGTCGACTTCCTCACCCGGTCGGACCTGACACTGAGCGGTCTGGACGCTCCGACCGTCCGGCTGTGGCTGTTGCGAGACGAGAACGGGATCGTGCGGGGCAGCACGGGGTACGAGTTGGCGGAAGACGGAAAGAACGCCTTGATACGCAGCGTCGCGGTCGACACGGACTTGCGGGGCGGCGGTCTCGGACTGGAGTTGGGACGGTTCGCACTCGATCAGGCAGCCGCCGAGGGCGCACGCCGAGCCTGGCTCTTCAGCCGCCGGTCCGGACCGTTCTGGCAGCGGCTCGGATTCACCTCGGCGGATCGAATGGAGCTCGCACGGATGCTGGCGACCACGCATCAGGTCCGTCTGTTTCGGCGGACCGGCCAGCTCGACCGGGAGGTCGCCTGGACGCGTTCACTCGGTGGTGCCGCATGGCGCTGATCGGCGCTCCCGAATAATGATCGTCATTGTTCTCGCACGCTTTGGTGCAGAGACCCTGGGCCGTGACCCGCTGGACGCGCCCCATCGCGTCCACAATCTCGCCTTGGCCTCCACGAACCCACTTAACGTGCGATCCGGTTCCGGTGCAGGGCCAGCTCCTGCCTCACCACCTACGACATCTGACCGCGAGACATCCGGCATCGCTCCACAGTCAACCCCCGAAGGACTTCCGGTGCCGACCACTTACTCGCGCGAAGAAGTGGGGGAAAATGGGGCGGCCGCCCCGCGCTTTTGCGCGGGGCGGCCGTCTTGGTGGAGCTGGGGCTAGCGGTTGTACTGGCCGAAGTCGTACTCCTCCAGCGGGACGGCCTCGCCGCTCCCCGTGCCGAAGGTGTAGTCGGCCGCGCTGCCGTCGTAGCCGCCGACCGTGTACATCGCGGCCTTGGCCTCCTCGGTCGGCTCGACCCGGATGTTGCGGTACTGGGGCATGCCCGTACCGGCCGGGATGAGCTTACCGATGATGACGTTCTCCTTGAGGCCGAGCAGGGAGTCGGACTTGGCGTGGATCGCCGCGTCGGTGAGGACCCTGGTCGTCTCCTGGAAGGAGGCCGCCGACAGCCACGACTCGGTGGCCAGCGACGCCTTGGTGATGCCCATGAGCACCGGACGTCCGGAGGCCGGGGAGCCGCCCTCGGCGACGCACTCGCGGTTCATCGCCTCGAAGCGCGGACGCTCGACCAGTTCGCCGGGCAGGAGGTCGGTGTCGCCCGACTCCAGCACGTTGACCCGCTTGAGCATCTGCCGGACGATGATCTCGATGTGCTTGTCGTGGATCGACACACCCTGCGACCGGTAGACCTGCTGGACCTCCGCCACGAGGTGGAGCTGCACGGCCCGGGGGCCGAGGATGCGCAGCACCTCGTTGGGGTTGATCGCGCCGGCCACGAGCTGCTGGCCGACCTCGACCCGCTGGCCCTCCGACACCTGGAGCCGCGCGCGCATCGACACCGGGTAGGCGACCTCGTCGGAGCCGTCGTCCGGGGTGATGACCACCTTGCGGGTCTTGTCCGTCTCGTCGATCCGGACGCGACCGCTGACCTCGGTGATCGGGGCGACACCCTTGGGGATGCGCGCCTCGAACAGCTCGGTCACACGCGGCAGACCGTGGGTGATGTCGGCGCCCGCCACACCACCGGTGTGGAAGGTCCGCATGGTCAGCTGGGTGCCGGGCTCACCGATGGACTGCGCGGCGATGATGCCGACCGCCTCGCCGACGTCCACCAGCTTGCCGGTGGCCAGCGAGCGGCCGTAGCAGGTCGCGCAGACCCCGATCTTGGCCTCGCACACCAGCGCGCTGCGGGTGCGCACGGTCTCCACGCCGGCCGCGACCAGCGCATCGACGATGGGGTCGTTGATGTCGACGCCGGAGGCCGCGATGACCTTGCCGTCCACCTCGACGTCCTCGGCGAGGATGCGGCCGTGCACGTTGGTCTCGGCATTCTCCGCGCGGACCAGGTTGCCGGCCGAATCGCGCTCGGCGACGTGCAGCGGGACGGTGCGGTCGGTACCGCAGTCGATGTCGCGGACGATGACGTCCTGGGCCACGTCGACCAGTCGCCTGGTCAGGTAACCGGAGTCGGCGGTCCGCAGCGCGGTGTCCGCCAGACCCTTCCGCTGGCCGTGGGTGGAGATGAAGTACTCCAGCACCGACAGGCCCTCGCGGAACGAGGACTTGATCGGCCGCGGGATCGTCTCACCCTTGGTGTTGGACACCAGGCCGCGGATACCGGCGATCTGCCGGACCTGCATCTTG
Source organism: Spongiactinospora rosea (assembly GCF_003315795.1). GTDB lineage: Bacteria > Actinomycetota > Actinomycetes > Streptosporangiales > Streptosporangiaceae > Spongiactinospora > Spongiactinospora rosea. The sequence continues at coordinate 996,651 of NZ_QMEY01000001.1, read as the reverse complement.
TTACCACGGGCGCCGGAGTTGACCATCATCCAGACCGAGTTGGTGTTCGGGAACGCGTTCACCAGGTCGGTCTCGACGTCGGCGGTGGCGTGGGTCCAGATCTCGATGAGCTCCTGACGGCGCTCCTCGTCGGTGATCAGACCGCGCTCGTACTCGCGCTGGACCTTCTCGGCCCGGCGCTCGTAGTCCTCCATGATGGTCGCCTTGTTCGGCGGGGCCACCACGTCGTCGATGGAGATGGTCACGCCGGCGCGGGTCGCCCAGTGGAATCCGGCGTCCTTCAGCGCGTCCAGCGCGGCGGCCACCTCGACCTTGGGGTAACTCTCCGCCAGCTCGTTGACGATCGCGGAGAGCTGCTTCTTGCCGACCTGGTAGTTGACGAACGGCAGGTCGGCGGGCAGCGTCTCGTTGAACAGGCAGCGGCCCAGGGTGGTGGTGAGCCGCAGCGGGTCGCCGGGCTCCCAGCCCTCGGGCGCGGCCCAGCCGCGCGGCGGGGCCACTTCCTTGAACCGGACGTTGATCTCGGCCTGCATGTCCAGCTCGCGCCGGTCGTAGGCCATCAGCGCCTCGCTGACCGAGCTGAAGGTACGGCCGGCGCCGGGCGCGTCGTCCTTCTGGGTGGTCAGCCAGTAGAGCCCGATGACCATGTCCTGGGTGGGCATCGTCACCGGCTTGCCGTCGGCCGGCTTGAGGATGTTGTTGGTGGACAGCATCAGGATGCGGGCCTCGGCCTGCGCCTCGGCCGACAGCGGCAGGTGGACGGCCATCTGGTCACCGTCGAAGTCCGCGTTGAACGCGGTGCAGACGAGCGGGTGGATCTGGATGGCCTTGCCCTCCACGAGCTGCGGCTCGAACGCCTGGATGCCCAGGCGGTGCAGGGTCGGCGCCCGGTTGAGCAGCACCGGGTGTTCGGTGATGACCTCTTCCAGGACGTCCCACACCACGGCGCGGGCGCGCTCGACCATGCGCTTGGCCGACTTGATGTTCTGGGCGTGGTTGAGATCGACCAGGCGCTTCATCACGAACGGCTTGAACAGCTCCAGCGCCATCTGCTTGGGCAGGCCGCACTGGTGCAGCTTGAGCTGCGGGCCGACGACGATGACGCTTCGGCCGGAGTAGTCGACGCGCTTGCCCAGCAGGTTCTGGCGGAACCGGCCCTGCTTGCCCTTCAGCATGTCCGACAGCGACTTCAGCGGCCGGTTGCCGGGGCCGGTCACCGGACGTCCGCGGCGGCCGTTGTCGAACAGCGCGTCCACGGCCTCCTGGAGCATCCGCTTCTCGTTGTTCACGATGATCTCGGGCGCACCGAGGTCGAGCAGACGCTTGAGGCGGTTGTTCCGGTTGATGACCCGGCGGTACAGGTCGTTGAGGTCGGAGGTCGCGAACCGGCCACCGTCGAGCTGCACCATCGGGCGCAGGTCCGGCGGGATGACCGGGATGCAGTCCAGGACCATGCCGTTGGGCGAGTTGCGGGTGTTCAGGAACGCCGAGACGACCTTGAGCCGCTTGAGCGCACGGGCCTTCTTCTGGCCCTTGCCGCTGCGGATGGTCTCCCGGAGGTTCTCCGCCTCGGCGTCGAGGTCGAAGTTGGCCAGCCGCTCCTGGATGGCCTGAGCGCCCATGCCGCCGCGGAAGTAGCGGCCGAAGCGGTCGCGCATCTCGCGGTAGAGCAGCTCGTCGCCCTCAAGGTCTTGGACCTTGAGGTTCTTGAAGCGGGACCAGACCTCCTCCAGCCGGTCCAGCTCGCGCTGGGCCCGGTCGCGGAGCTGGCGCATCTCGCGGTCGGCGCCCTCACGGACCTTGCGGCGCTGGTCGCCCTTGGCGCCCGCGGCCTCAAGCTCGGCGAGGTCGGCCTCCAGCTTCTTCTGGCGGCCCTCGATGTCGGCGTCGCGGCGCTGCTCGATGTGCTGCCGCTCCACGGAGATCTTGGCCTCCAGGGACGGCAGGTCGCGGTCACGCGTCTCGGTGTCCACCTGCGTGATCATGTAGGCCGCGAAGTAGATGACCTTCTCCAGGTCCTTCGGGGCCAGGTCGAGCAGGTAGCCGAGCCGGGACGGCACGCCCTTGAAGTACCAGATGTGGGTGACCGGAGCGGCCAGCTCGATGTGGCCCATCCGCTCACGACGCACCTTGGCACGGGTCACCTCGACGCCGCAGCGCTCACAGATGATGCCCTTGAACCGGACCCGCTTGTACTTGCCGCAGTAGCACTCCCAGTCCCGGGTGGGACCGAAGATCTTCTCGCAGAAGAGCCCGTCCTTTTCCGGCTTGAGGGTCCGGTAGTTGATCGTCTCCGGCTTCTTGACCTCACCGTGCGACCACTGGCGGATGTCGTCAGCCGTGGCGAGGCCAATTCGCAGCTCGTCGAAGAAATTGACGTCGAGCATTTCATACCCCCTTTGAATTAGACCTCGTCGACGCTCATGGCACCCTCGTTAGGGCGCCTGGCTAGGTCGATCCCGAGCTCTTCCGCCGCGCGGAAGACGTCTTCGTCGGTGTCGCGCATCTCGATGGACATGCCGTCGCTGGAGAGCACCTCGACGTTGAGGCACAGCGACTGCATTTCCTTGATCAGCACCTTGAAGGATTCCGGGATGCCCGGCTCGGGGATGTTCTCCCCCTTGACGATCGCCTCGTAGACCTTCACCCGGCCGGTGACGTCGTCGGACTTGATGGTCAGCAGCTCCTGCAGGGCGTAGGCGGCGCCGTACGCCTCCAGCGCCCACACCTCCATCTCGCCGAACCGCTGCCCGCCGAACTGCGCCTTACCGCCCAGCGGCTGCTGGGTGATCATCGAGTACGGGCCGGTGGACCGCGCGTGGATCTTGTCGTCCACCAGGTGCAGCAGCTTCAGGATGTAGATGTAGCCGACCGAGATCGGGTGCGGGAACGGCTCGCCGGAGCGGCCGTCGAACAGCCGCGCCTTGCCGTTGACCCCGACCATCCGCTCGCCGTCCCTGTTGACCAGGGTGTTGTTCAGCAGACCGGTGATCTCTTCCTCGTGGGCGCCGTCGAAGACCGGCGTGGCCACGTTGGTGCGCGGATCGACCTGGCCGAAGCCCTTGTCGCGCAGCCGCTCGGCCCACGCCTCCTCGACCCCGGAGAGGTCCCAGCCGCGGGCGGCGATCCACCCGAGGTGGGTCTCCAGGACCTGGCCGACGTTCATCCGGCCGGGCACGCCCAGCGGGTTGAGGATGATGTCGACCGGGGTGCCGTCCTCAAGGAACGGCATGTCCTCCACTGGCAGGATCTTGGAGATGACGCCCTTGTTGCCGTGCCGACCGGCCAGCTTGTCACCATCGGTGATCTTGCGCTTCTGCGCCACGTAGACGCGGACCAGCTCGTTGACGCCAGGCGGCAGCTCGTCGCCCTCCTCGCGGCTGAAGACGCGGACGCCGATGACCTTGCCGGACTCGCCGTGCGGCACCTTCAGCGAGGTGTCACGGACCTCGCGGGCCTTCTCGCCGAAGATCGCGCGCAGCAGCCGCTCCTCCGGGGTCAGCTCGGTCTCGCCCTTGGGGGTGACCTTGCCGACCAGGATGTCGCCGGGGGTCACCTCGGCGCCGATCCGGATGATCCCGCGCTCGTCGAGGTCGGCCAGGACCTCTTCGGAGACGTTGGGGATGTCGCGGGTGATCTCCTCGGGCCCCAGCTTGGTGTCGCGGGCGTCGACCTCGTGCTCCTCGATGTGGATCGAGGAGAGGACGTCGTCCTGGACCAGCCGCTGGGACAGGATGATCGCGTCTTCGTAGTTGTGGCCCTCCCAGGGCATGAACGCCACCAGGAGGTTCTTGCCCAGCGCCATCTCACCCTGGTCGGTGCAGGGGCCGTCGGCGATGACCTGGTTGATCTCGACCCGCGCGCCCTCGTCCACGATGGGCTTCTGGTTGTAGCAGGTGCCCTGGTTGGACCGCTTGAACTTGGCGACGCGGTAGGTGGTCCGCGTGCCGTCGTCGTTCATCACGGTCACGTAGTCGGCGGAGACCTCCTCGACCACGCCGGCCTTCTCGGCGATGATCACGTCACCGGCGTCGGTGGCCGCCCGGTACTCCATGCCGGTGCCGACCAGCGGCGACTCGCTCTTCAGCAGGGGCACCGACTGACGCTGCATGTTGGAGCCCATCAGGGCGCGGTTGGCGTCGTCGTGCTCCAGGAAGGGGATCATCGCGGTCGCCACCGACACCATCTGGCGCGGCGAGACGTCGATGTAGTCGACCTCCTCGGCACGGGCGAGCTCGGTCTCACCGCCCTTGGTGCGGACCAGGACGCGGGCCTCGGCGAACGAGCCGTCCGCGTTCAGCGGCGTGTTGGCCTGCGCCTTGACGTAGCGGTCCTCCTCGTCGGCGGTGAGGTAGTCGATCTGCTCGGTGACCTTGCCGTCCACGACCTTGCGGTACGGGGTCTCCACGAAACCGAAGGAGTTGACCCTGCCGTAGGAGGACAGCGAGCCGATCAGGCCGATGTTGGGGCCTTCCGGGGTCTCGATCGGGCACATCCGGCCGTAGTGGGACGGGTGCACGTCGCGGACCTCGAACCCGGCGCGCTCACGGGACAGACCGCCCGGGCCGAGCGCGGACAGCCGCCGCTTGTGGGTGAGGCCGGCCAGCGGGTTCTCCTGCGCCATGAACTGCGAGAGCTGCGAGGTGCCGAAGAACTCCTTGATCGACGCCACGACCGGGCGGATGTTGATCAGGGTCTGCGGCGTGATCGCCTCGACGTCCTGGGTGGTCATCCGCTCGCGGACCACGCGCTCCATGCGGGCCAGGCCCAGGCGGACCTGGTTCTGGATCAGCTCGCCGACCGTGCGCAGGCGGCGGTTGCCGAAGTGGTCGATGTCGTCGACCTCGACCACGACCTCGCCGGAGGCGCCGGGCATGGAGTCCTCGCCGGCGTGCAGCCGGACCAGGTACTCGATCGTGCCGACGATGTCTTCCTCGGTGAGCGTGCCCTGGGTGATCTCGGAATCGACGCCCAGCTTCTTATTGATCTTGTAACGGCCGACCTTCGCCAGGTCGTACCGCTTGGGGTTGAAATAGAGATTCTCCAGCAGGGTCTGCGCCGACTCTTTGGTCGGCGGCTCGCCCGGCCGCAGCTTGCGGTAGATGTCGAGCAGCGCGTCGTCCTGGCCGGCCGTGTGGTCCTTCTCCAGGGTCGCCCGCATGGATTCGTACTGGCCGAACCGCTCCAAAATCCGGTCGTTGGTCCAGCCCAGCGCCTTCAGCAGCACCGTCACCGGCTGCTTGCGCTTACGGTCGATGCGCACGCCCACGGCGTCGCGCTTGTCGATCTCGAACTCCAGCCAGGCGCCCCGGGAGGGGATCACCTTGCAGCCGTAGATGTCCTTGTCCGAGATCTTGTCGACGTTGCGCTCGAAGTAGACGCCGGGGGACCGCACCAACTGCGAGACCACGACACGCTCGGTGCCGTTGATGATGAAGGTGCCCTTGGAGGTCATGAGCGGGAAGTCGCCCATGAACACCGTCTGGCTCTTGATCTCACCGGTGGTGTTATTGATGAACTCCGCCGTGACGAACATCGGGGCGGAGAAGGTCATGTCCTTGTCTTTGCACTCATCGACGGAGTACTTCGGCGGCTCGAACCGGTGATCGCGGAACGACAGGGACATGGTTCCGGAGAAGTCCTCGATGGGACTGATCTCTTCAAAGATCTCTTCGAGACCGGACTGGGCCGGAACGTCCTTGCGCCCGGCCTGGCGGGCCGCCTCGACCCGGGCCTTCCACTTCTCGTTGCCGAGCAGCCAGTCGAACGACTCGGTCTGCAGGGCGAGAAGATCAGGAACCTCGAAGGGCTCCTGGATACGCGAGAATGACACTCGACGGGGACCAGCGGGTACGGCGGAGGCGTTGCGCGAGGCTGCCAACAGATGTCCTTCCGAGGGCTCGCGGCGGACTGATCTACACGCACGCCAGACAACCTCGCAAGACTACGGAGAGAAGCGAGGTCGTCAAAGGGCAGCGCAAAGGAGCAGTGTAGCCGAATGGCATACACCTGTCCACTCTACGTCCGCTGCATGCTCCACGTTGTTCGCAGCATCGCCCGTCTGAGCCGAAACGTCAAGCCCGAGAGCCGACATTCCAGCCACTTGATAGCCAGCACGCTGGGAAATCCCCTCCGTGCGCCTCGCCCGCGCTGCCGGACCCCAGACGATACCCACGAGCGCCCTGGGGTAACGCTGAGTGACACGGAGGTTCTAACCCTTGCCGCTGGTTGGAACTCTTGCGGCATCCATCCCCCTTGTCACACCTTACTCAAACGCTTTCTTTGCTAACAATTAGGTAACACGAACGCGCCCGGGAGGTGACAGGCAGGCTTCGGCGGCCCGCGATCAGTGCGCCGGAACGCTCCCGATCAGGGTGGACATCTCCGCCACCAGCCAGCGTGCCCCCGACTTGACCATGACGAACCTGGCCCGGTCCTGGGTCACCTGCCGCTGCGGCTCGTCCTCCCCTGGAACCGTCTTGGTGGTGGTCGTGTCCACGAACAACAGCACCTCCACGCGGTCGGGGGTGGCCGACTCCACGGCCGCGTTGACGATCTCGGCCTCGCGTACGGTGTGCTCCTGCTTCACGGTCGGGACCAGCACCTGGAGCAGGCGGCTGTAGTGGCCGGTCAGCTCGCCCGTGGTGTGGTCCCGGCCGCGGGCGAGGTCCTGCTCAACGGTGGCGTGGTTGTAGGAGAGCATGTCCGGGGCCACCGACCGGGCCGCCTCCATCGCCTCCTTGGCCGCCTCGGTGCCCTGGCGCAGCCAGCGCACGTTCGCGTGCAGGACCAGTACGACGCCCGCCAGCGCCAGCGCCAGCGCGGTCAGCACCGACACCACGACCACGAAGGCGCGCGACCGGGAGCGCACCCGGGCCCGCGCCCGCCAGGACCCGTCACGCCGGCTCACGGGACCTCCTCCCAGCGCGACACCAGCCAGCTTCCGCCGGTCTTGGTGAGATCCATCGTCCAGCGGTGGAAGCGTTCGCGCGGCGCGGCCTCGCGGCCCTCCCACTGGATGACGCCGTCCGCGACGACCAGCGCCCTGGCCTCGTCGCCGCTCAGCGAGACCAGGCCGACCGAGCGGAGTACGCCGATCTGCACCACCTTGTCGGCCACCGTGGTCTGCCGCAGCTTCGTCACGCCCGCCTCGTAGGCGTCGCGCGCCGGCCCGGTGGAACTGTTCAGCACCCGCCGGATGTCCTCCTCGACACTGTCGTGGCTGACCGACAGGAGGTTCACCGCGTGCGCGCCCGCCGCGCGCATGACCGCCTCGCGCTCGGCCGCGGCGGCCTGCTCGTCGGCGAGCCAGCGCGTGTGCAGCCCCGCCACCAGGCCCAGCGCCACGACCACGGCGGCCAGCGCCCCGATCACCGCCGCCCTCATCCGCCGCACCTCTCGGGTGCGGCGGGCGGTCCGGGTCGCTGCATGCGTCCACCCTCCTGCGCACGGTCGCCGCCGGATCATAACCCGCGACGGCGACCGGCATGCCCGACTTCAGCGGCGAAATCGGAGATGTGAGGCTCAGGGAGCCAGCAGCCGCCGGTACTCGGCCCGCCAGTCGCGTCCGTGCTCGTCCAGAAAGGACCCGGGCGGCGGTACGACGCCGTTGGCGGCGAGCCAGGCCCCCGGCACCGGCTGGGTCCGGCGGATGCGCCCGCCGGTCGGCATGAGCTGCGGCGGGATCGGCGGCAGCCCGTCCGGCCCGCGCGCGTTGAGGAACCCGCTCACCACCGGCTGGTCGCTGGACAGCAGCATCTCCCGCGGCCCGAACATGACCAGCTCACGGCCGGCCATCAGGCCGATGTCGTCGGGGACGGTACGGGCGGTGTCGAGGTCGTGGGTGACGATCAGGAACGTGGCCCCGGTCTCGGCGTTGAGGTCCACGATGAGCTGGTTGAGGTAGGCGGTCGGTACCGGGTCGAGCCCGGAGTCCGGTTCGTCGAACAGGACGACCTCCGGATCGAGCACCAGCGCCCTGGCCAGCCCCGCGCGCTTGCGCAGCGCGGCGGAGATCTCGCCGGGCCGCTTGCCCTCCGCGCCGAGCAGCCCGACCCGTTCGATCTTGTCCATCACGATCCGGCGGACGCGGGACTCCGGCGTCGCGGCGCGCTCGCGCAGCGGCAGCGCGATGTTGTCGTAGACGGTCAGCGAACCGGACAGCGCGCCGTCCTGGAACAGCACGCCGGCCCGCCGCCGCTCGGCGCCCGCGTCGCGGCCGTCGATCCGGATGCGGCCGCGGTCCGGGCGCAGCAGCCCGGCCAGGGTCTTGAGGAAGACGGACTTGCCCGCGCCGGACGGGCCGAGCAGCACCGAGATCTCGCCGGGCGGCAGGGTGAGCGAGACGTCCTGCCAGATGACCTGGCTGCCGAACGACTTTGTCAGCCCCTCGACCACGACCTCGACTCCCACGACCCCGTCCACCCTCGTCGCGCCGATCCCCCAGCGCGTGTTACTTGCCGGCGCAACCACCGTAAACCGCGTTCCGGCCGGGCCGATGGAACGTTACGGCCCCGTTACCCGCGTCCCGCCCCAGAACGGGCCCCGGCAGACACGAAGCGGGCGGCCCACCCGGCACCTGGGTGAACCGCCCGCTTCGATAGGGGTCGTGCTTACGCCTCAGAGCGTCACTTGACGGTGACGGTGGCGCCGGCGCCCTCGAGGGCGGCCTTGGCCTTCTCCGCGGCCTCCTTGTTGACCTTCTCCAGCAGCGGCTTCGGAGCGCCGTCGACGAGGTCCTTGGCCTCCTTCAGGCCCAGGCTCGTGAGGGCGCGGACCTCCTTGATGACCTGGATCTTCTTGTCGCCCGCGGCCTCCAGGATGACGTCGAACTCATCCTGCTCCTCGGCCTCGGCGGCGGCGCCGCCGTCACCGGCGGCGGGGGCGGCGACGGCCACAGCGGCGGGGGCCGCGGCCTTGACGTCGAAGGTCTCCTCGAAGAGCTTCACGAAGTCGTGCAGCTCCAGGAGGGTCATCTCCTTGAACGCTTCGAGCAGCTCGTCGGTGCTGAGCTTCGCCATGGTGGTGTTCCTCCGTATGGGTCGTTGTCTGAGAATCGGGACCGCGGTGTCTGCGGCAATCCCCCGGTGGCGCTACTCGCCCTCGCCCGCGGCGGCGTCCGTGGACGCGTCGCCGCCTTCGGCGTTCTTGGCGCGCAGGGCCTCGGCGAGCCTGGCCATCTTGGTGGGCAGCGCGTTGAGCACGGCGGCCGCGTGGCTCTGCTTCGCCTTCATCGCGCCGGCCAGCTTCGCGAGCAGGACCTCGCGGGACTCCAGGTCGGCGAGCTTGGTGATCTCGGTGGGGGTCATCGACTTGCCATCGACGACACCGCCCTTGATGACCAGGAGGGGATTGGCCTTGGCGAAGTCACGCAGCCCCTTGGCAGCCTCGACCACGTCGCCCTTGACGAACGCGATGGCCGACGGGCCCTGCAGCAGGTCGTCCAGGCTGGAGATCCCGGCCTGGTTCGCCGCCAGCTTGGTCAGCGTGTTCTTCACCACGGCGAACTTCGCATTCCCACCGAGCGAAACGCGCAGCTCCTTGAGCTGAGCGACGGTGAGACCGCGGTATTCGGTCAGAACGGCGGCGCTGGAGCCCTCGAACTCACTCTTGAGCTCGGCAACAGCAGTCGCCTTTTCCGCCCTCGCCATGGGCCTCCTTCCAGATGTGCCGCCGGAGAAGGCTCCCGGAGAAACGAAACAGCCCCGGCGCAGGCGCACGGGGCTCGCACATCGGACGTCAGGGACGGCCAATATGGAAACTCACATCCACCTGCGCTGGTCGCCCGTTTCACGGGACCTTGGGTCACCGAGCTTGCCTCGGCGACGACCGGCGGTCTTCGGCACCCACCACAGTACCCCATACCTCGGCGTGCCTCGGCACGTCATCGCAGCGGCCGGAAGAACTTCCGCAGGTCGCCGCTCAGGAGTTCCGGCACCTCCATGGCCGGGAAGTGCCCGCCGCGGTCGTACTCCGACCAGTGCCCGATGTGGCCCGCCGGGTCCATCAGGCTCCTGATGGTGTCGTCCCCCGCGAACACCGCCACCCCGGTGGGCACCGGCGGCGCCGCCTCCCAGTCCCCAGAGTTCCCGGCCATCTCCCGGTACGCCTGCATGCCCTCGTACGTGCCGTGCGCGGACGAGGCCCCCGAGCCGGTGAACCAGTAGACGCTGATCGCGGTCAGCAGGTCGTCGCGATCGACGGCCTCCTCGGGCAGCGCGAGCGCCGGATCGGTCCATTCGGCGAACTTCTCCACGATCCAGGCCAGTTGTGCCACCGGGGAGTCGTTCAGGCCGTAGCCGAGCGTCTGGGGCCGCGTGGCCTGGATGTGGAGGTAGCCCAGGCCCTCCCGCTGGAGCCGGTTGAAGCGCTCGGCGCGCGCCCGGTCGGCCGCGGGCACCGCCTCGACGTCGATCGGCGGCCCGAACGGCATGGCCGCCGACGTACCGGTCAGGTGGACGCCCGCCGCCCGGTCGGCGGCGATCATGCCGAGCAGGCTCGCCACGCCCGCCCCCGCGTCGGTGCCGTGGACGCCGTAGCGCTCGTACCCGAGGCGGGCCATCAGCTCGGCCCACGCCGAGGCGACGCGGAACAGGTTCCCCCACCCCTCCTCGCGTACCGGCGTGGAGAACCCGTAGCCGGGCAGCGACGGCAGCACGACGTGGAAGGCGTCGGCGGGGTCGCCGCCGTGGGCCCTGGGGTCGGTCAGCGGGCCGATCACCCTGCGGAACTCCAGCGGCGAACTCGGCCAGCCGTGCGTGAGCACGAGCGGCAGCGCGTCCGGCTCGGGCGAGCGTACGTGCATGAAGTGGACGTCCTGGCCGTCGATCGTGGTGACGAACTGCGGGATCTCGTTCAGTGCCGCCTCCTGGGCCCGCCAGTCGAACTCCTCCGCCCAGTACCGGGCGAGGTCGCGCAGGTACCCGAGGGGGACCCCGCGGGTCCAGCTCGTGCTCTGCACCCCGCGCGGCCAGCGGGTACGGCCGAGCCGGTCCGCCAGGTCGTCGAGGTCGGCCTGCGGAACGTCGATGCGGAAGGGGCGAATCTCGTTCTCCATGCCGCCGACACTAGGAACGAACGCGGAAAGGACGGTTCCGCATTCACTGCCAGACTGAAGAACATGCTCGAAACCTCCGCCCGGCTGCTGCGCCTGCTCTCCCTCCTCCAGACGCCCCGCGACTGGTCCGGCCCCCAGCTCGCCGAACGCCTGTCGGTCACCACCCGCACGGTCCGCAACGACGTCGAGCGGCTGCGCGAACTCGGCTACCCGGTCCACGCCACGCCCGGCCCCGGCGGCGGTTACCGGCTCGGCGCGGGGGCCGCGCTGCCGCCGCTACTGCTTGACGACGAGGAGGCGGTCGCCGTGGTGGCCGGCCTGCGTACGGCCGCCACCGCCGGTGTCACCGGCATCGAGGAGACCTCGCTGCGCGCGCTGGCCAAGCTGGAGCAGGTGCTGCCGGCGCGGTTGCGGCACCGGGTGGAGGCGCTGGAGTCGGCCACGGTCGCCGTGCCCGGGACCGGGGGACCGACGGTGGACGCCGACGTGCTCGCCGTACTGGCCGGGGCCTGCCGGCGGCGCGAACGGCTGCGGTTCGACTACACCGGGCACGACGGCGGCGTCACGCGGCGGCTGGCCGAGCCGTACCGGCTGGTCCACATGAGCCGCCGCTGGTACCTGGTCGCCTGGGACGTGGAACGCGACGACTGGCGCACCTTCCGCGCCGACCGGGTGCGGCCGCGCCCGCCCACGGGGCCGCGATTCGCCCCCAGGGAGCCGCCGGGGGGCGACGTGGCCACTTACGTCCAGCGCGGCGTCGGAGCGGCGCTGTGGCGGCACCGGGCCCGGGTACGGCTGCACGCGCCGGCCGAGGCCGTGGCGTCCCGGCTGCCGCCCGCCGTGCTGGTCGAGGCGGTGGACGAGCGCACCTGCCTGGTCCAGGCCGGGGCCGACACCCTGCAGATGCTCGCGCTGTACCTGGGGCTGCTCGACGTCGACTTCGAGGTGGTCGAGGGCCCGGAGTTCGCCGGGCATCTGCGTACCCTGATCGGCCGCTACGAACGGGCCGTACGGACCGCCTGAGCGGGGTTCAGGAGGTGATCGCGCGGGCCGCGCCGTTGGCGCGGGTGCGTCCGGCGTCCCGGCGGTACGCGCTGGGGCTGATCCCGAGCGTGCGCTTGAAGGCCGAACTGAACCCGAACGCGTCGGAATATCCCACCTTGCGGGCCACCGCCCCCACCGTCGCCGCCGGTTCGGTGAGCATGTCGGCGGCCAGCGCCATCCGCCACTCCGTCAGGTAGGTCAGCGGCGGATCGCCCACCAGGTCGGTGAACCGCCTGGCGAACGTGGTCCGCGAGACGTTGGCGGTGGCGGCGAGGGACGCCAGGGTCCAGGGCCGGGCCGGATCGTCGTGGATCGCGCGCAGGGCCGGGCCCGCCACGTCGTCGCTCAAGGCCGCATACCACGCGGGCCTGGTCGCCTCCGGCCGGTCGAACCAGTCGCGCAGCGAGCAGACCAGCAGCCAGTCCAGCAGCCGGTCCAGTACGACCTGACGGCCCGGGCGGCCCTGGACGAGCTGGGACTCAAGGTAGGTCCGCATCCCGGAGCAGTCGTTGTCGTCCGGCACGACGGCCACCGGCGGCAGCACGCGGATCAGGCGGCGCAGCACCTCTCCCCCGAGCTGGTACGAACCGACGAGCAGGACCGTGTCACCGGTCAGTTCGGCCGGCGCGTCGGCGGCGGCGGTCCGTACCGGGCCCGGCGTGGCGCTGTCGGCGAACACGAAGGGCTCGGGCCCGCGCACCACGGCGGCCTCGCCCAGCCGTACCCGCTCGGCGGTCTCGCCCTGGACGATCCACCCTTCGCCGCGCAGCGGCAGGCACAACGTCAGGGGCGCGCCGCGGTCGAAACCGAGCGTCCACGGCGGTGAGAGCGCCGAAGCGCCGAAGACCGCCCCCTCGCCGCGCACCCCACGCAACAGATCGTCATATGGGTCCATATCGCTCACGATAACGGGACGATCGGACAGCTCCCGCGGACGCTCGGCCATGTCCGTACGGGCGTCGCGGCGGTTGGCTGTCAGGCATGGACGACATTCTGGTTCTCGGCGCGACCGGCAAGACCGGCCGCCGTTTGGTACGACTGCTGCGCGAACGCGACCTCCCGGTACGGCCGGCCTCCCGCTCCAGCGCGGTTCCCTTCGACTGGTCCGACCCGCGGACGTGGGAAGCGGCGGCCAAGGGGGCCGGGGCGGTGTACCTGATCGCCCCCGACGACCCCGCCCCCGTCGCCGGCTTCGTCGAACAGGCCCGGCGGCACGGGCCGGTCGAGCGTTTCGTGGTCCTTTCCGGGCGCGGGATCGAGCACATCCAAGGCGACTTCGGGGCGGGCATGATCGCCGCGGAGCGGGCCGTGGCCGCCTCCGGCGCGGAGTGGACCGTGCTGCGCGCCAACGAGTTCGCCCAGAACTTCAGTGAGGACATCTGGCACGCCCCGGTACGGACCGGGCGGCTGGCGCTGCCGATCGGGGACGTGCCCGAGCCGTTCGTCGACGTGGAGGACCTGGCGGCGGTGGCCGCCGCCGCACTGACCGAGGACGGGCACGCGGGGCGGATCTATGAGCTTTCCGGGCCCGAGGCACTGACGTTCCGCCAGGCCGTCGAGATCATGGGCCGGGCGGCGGGGCGGACGATCGAGTACGTGGAGCTGACCCCGGCCGCCTACCGGGCCGAACTGATCGCCGAGGGCTTCCCCGAGGCCGTCGCGGACGCGCTGGGCGACATGTTCGCGCTGCACCGCGCCGGGCACATGTCCGAACCGACCGGCGACGTGCGGCTCGTCCTCGGGCGGGAACCGGCAACCTTCGCCGGCTACGCCGCCCGCGCGGCGGCGGCGGGCGCCTGGTCGGCGTAGCTCGTTTTGTCGGTGCCGTTCGCTATCTTGCCTGTTCATGAGCAACATGGCGAGACTCGAAGAGATCGTCGCCCGGCTGCCCGAGGCCACGCGGGTGGACGTCGAGGCATGGGACGGCCAGCCGACGTTCCGGGTGCGCGACAAGACGTTCGTGTTCACCGACCCCGAGGCCACATCCTTACGCGTCAAGCTGCCGAAGGAGGAGGCCGACGCGGTGGTGGCCACCGATCCGGAGGCCGAGCCCGCCGGCTACGGGCTGGGGCGGCACGGCTGGGTGCGCGTCGAGGTCGGCGACCGGCCGGACGATGACCGCTGGCAGGAGATCGCCGAGTGGGTCCGCACCTCCTACACCCTCGTCGCCCCGCGCCGTCTCGCCAGGGAGGTCGTTTGAGGGTGCCGGAGCCCGCGCGCACCGGGCGCACCCGGCTGCCGGACGGGCGGTGGCTCGGCTGGGCGGAGTGGGGACCGCGTGACGGCACACCGGTCGTGTTCTGCCCGGGGGCGGGGACGGGGCGGTCGCTGGGGTTCGGCGGCGACGTCGTGGACCGGCTCGGCGTCCGGCTGATCTCGCTCGACCGGCCCGGCCTCGGCGCCTCCGATCCCGCCCCCGGCCGTACGCTCGGCTCCTGGGCCGCCGACGTCGCGGCCCTCGGGCTGACCCGGCCGCGGATCGTCGGTTTCTCCCAGGGCGCGCCGTTCGCCCTGGCCTGTGCCCCGATCGCGGCCCGGGTGGCGATCGTGTCGGGGGCCGACGAGGTGGCCTGGCCCGCGTTCGGCCCGGCCTTGCCCGCGCCGCTGCGCGACCTGGTACACCTGGCCGCCACCGACCCGGAGGCGGCCGAGCGGTCCTTCGCCGCCATCACGCCGGACGTGCTGTGGGACATGATCGTGCCCGGCGCGCCCGCCGTGGACCGCGCGGTCTACGAGTCGCCGGAGTTCGCGCGCGCGTACCGGGGGGCCATGGCGGAGGCGTTCGGCCAGGGTCCGGGCGGCTACGCCCGTGACACGCTGCTGGCGATGTCCCGCTGGCCGTACGACCTGGGCGCGATCAAGGTCCCGGTGGACCTCTGGTACGGCGAACAGGACACCACCCACTCCCCCGACCAGGGCCGCACCCTCGCCGGCCGCATCCCCGGCGCCCGCCACCACCTCGTCCACGACGCGGGCGGCTCCCTCCTGTGGACGCACGCCGAACCGATCCTGCGCACCCTGCTCAGCGCCTTGGACATGCCCTGAGCAGGATCGGAGAAGCGTGCCGGGCCGCCGCCGTCCTACGTTGGCGGGGTAGCGAACGGACCACGGCCCCGGAGGTGGCTCATGGCACAGCAGCAGACGAGCAGGCGCAGGCCCGGCACGCCCGGCGCGTTCTCCCGGTGGATGCAGCGCACGATGAACGCCCGGATGAACCGCAAGGTACGGCGGGGCCGCGGCCAGATGATGGGCATGGACGTGCTGATCCTGAACACGGTGGGCAGCCGCAGCGGGCAGCCCCGGGAGACGCCGGTGGCGTGGTTCGCCGACGACGCCGACGGGGGGCGGCTGATCGTCGCGTCGGGCGGCGGGAGCCGGCACCCTGACTGGTACGTCAACCTGATGGCGCACCCGGACCGCGCCACGATCGAACTGCCCGGCCGCCCCCCGCTGCCGGTGGCCCCGCACCGGCTCGACGGCGCGGATCGCGAGCGGGCCTGGGAGCGCATCGCCGCCGCCCAGCCCCGGATCGCGAAGTACCAGAGCAAGTCCGACCGCGAGTATCCGGTGATCCGGCTCAGCCCACGCTGAACGCCTCAAGCAGTGCACACGGGTGTAGAAACCGCCCAGCGCGACCCCGCCCCCCACTTGGTCGAGGCGAACGGGTATTCGTCGCAGACTCGGAAAGGGCGAAGGCCCGCGCCGGTGGCAGGCGCGGGCCTTCGGGTGGGTGGAAAAAGGTCAGTGGCGGATCAGTTGAAGTTCTTCTGCTGCGGGATCTCGCCGACCTCGTTCGCCGGCGGGGCCGAGATCTCGACCGGCTCGTTGTAGCCCTTGAACAGCATGGTGGCGTTGAACGAGCCGCCCTCCGCCGAACCGTTCAGGGTGATCTTGCGGGGCAGGCTCTCCGCGTCCGCCCACAGGTCGAACTTGATGTCCTTGAACTCACCGAGCTGGTCGGCGGCCGGGGCGCGCTTGGCGTCGTCCAGCAGCTTGACGGCCTCGTCCACCGGGAAAGTGCCGGAGTAGTGCGTGGTGTCCGCGCCACCGACGCTCTCGGTGCCCACGGCCTTGATGTCCTTGGACGCGGTGACCAGCTTGACCGCCGCGGCCAGGTCGAACTGCCGGACCCGGCTGAGCGCGTCGTTCGCCTCGCTCTGGTGGCCTCCGTCGAGGTCGGAGACGGACGCCTTGATCCACGGCTTGGTCGCGCCGGTGGCCGACTTCAGGGCGTCCACCTTGACGTAGGCGGTGTCGCCGAGCAGGATCGCCCGGGCGCCACCGGGCAGGCTGTTCTCGCCGAAGGCGACGGTGTCGAGGGTGACGTCGACCCCGAGCTGCGGCTTGCTCTGGTACACCATCCGACCCTGAACCTTGCCGCTCTCACCCTTGGAGTGTGAGAATTCGGCCACGGCGTCAACGGTGTAACTGGTGACCGCTTCCGCCTTCTCGGCCGTCTGCGCCACGGCTTCGGCCGCGGCCAGCTTGACGTTGCCGAGCTGCGGACTCGTCGACCCGCACCCGGTGAGGGCGACCACACTGGCTGCGCTCACGGCGGCGATCGCGAGTGAAATCCGGCGCATCTATTTGAGTCCCTTCATATCCCCTGCACTGACTCCGACCCTACGCGCCGGTGGGGCGTTCGGGCCGTGATCCCCCGGGACCTCCGGGTTATCCCCGGGTTTACCCTGAGGGTCCGCCTTTATCAGGGAACTACCGATACTTCGGCAGTAAACGCACCTTTACCTCGCCAAACCTGCACATTCGCCGCCCCTAACGTGCTGGCGACCGTAGACATCGGCCGGACGACATCGCCCACCTCGACGTACCGGACATCAAGGCCGACCTGTCCGCCTCCGCGCCCCTCGCATCGGTAGCCGCAGGTGGGCGAGGGGCCTTGGCTGGTGTTGGAGGGATGGGGGCCAGGGCAGCGCGGAATGCCAAGTGACGAGCGCCGGGGGTACGGGGGCGGGGGTGGTTGGGGGTGCCGGGCCTTCACAGCGGTGTCTTCATGACCTGATACCCCGGGAAGGACGAAGCCCACCCCAGCCTCGTGTGGGCGGGGTGGGCTGTCGGGGTGGGTCAGGCGGGGTTTTCGGCGACGAGGCCGCGGACGATGTTGGGGTCGACCGGGATGCCCGGGCCCATGGAGGTGCTGAAGGTGACCTTCTTGAGGTAGCGCCCCTTGGCCGCGGACGGCTTGAGCCGGAGCACCTCGTCGAGGGCCGCCGCGTAGTTCTCCACGAGCTGGCGCTCGCTAAAGGACGAGCGGCCGATGATGAAGTGCAGGTTGGCGTGCCGGTCGACGCGGAACTCGATCTTGCCACCCTTGATCTCGGTGACCGCCTTGGACACATTGGGGGTGACCGTGCCGGTCTTCGGGTTGGGCATCAGGCCGCGGGGGCCGAGCACCCGGCCGAGCCGGCCGACCTTGCCCATCAGGTCGGGGGTGGCGACGACCGCGTCGAACTCGTTGAGCCGGTTGCCCTTGGAGATCTCGTCGATCAGCTCGTCGGCGCCGACGATGTCGGCGCCCGCCTGGCGGGCCTCCTCGGCGCGGTCACCGGTCGCGAAGACCAGGACCCGGGCGGTCTTGCCGGTGCCGTGCGGGAGGTTGACGGTGCCGCGCACCATCTGGTCCGCCTTGCGGGGGTCGACGCCCAGCCGCAGCGCCACCTCGACGGTGGCGTCGAACTTGGTGACAGAGGTGTCCTTGGCCAGCTTCGCCGCCTCGGCGGGGGCGTAGAGGTTGTCCCTGTCGATCTGGCCCGCCGCGTTGCGGTAGCCCTTGCTGCGCTTCACTGCTCACTCCTGTGTCATGGACGAGTGGTCGTGGTATGGGCCAGCGCTCGGCCCTTCCACTGGCCGACCGGCTGAATCGCCGGCCGGTGTCGTCAGTCGGCGACCGTGATGCCCATCGACCGGGCGGTGCCGGCGATGATCTTCTCGGCGGCCGCGATGTCGTTGGCGTTGAGGTCCTGCATCTTGGTCTCGGCGATCTGCCGCAGCTGGTCCTTGGTGAGCTTGCCCACCTTGTCGCGGTGCGGGTTGGCGCTGCCCTTGTCGAGACCGGCGGCCTTCTTGATCAGCTCAGGCGCCGGGGGCGTCTTGGTGATGAAGTTGAAGGTGCGGTCTTCGAAGATGGTGATCTCGACGGGGATGATGTTCCCCCGCTGGGCCTCGGTGGCAGCGTTGTACTGCTTCACGAAGTCCATGATGTTGACGCCGTGCGGGCCGAGCGCGGTACCGACGGGCGGGGCGGGCGTGGCCTGGCCAGCGGGGAGCTGGACCTTGACCAATGCCGCGATCTTCTTCTTAGGAGGCATCTGTCCTTCTCCGGGTCCTTTTACGATCCCTCGCGGACGCGGCTCATCGCTACGCGACCGAGGGGACGAATGGCAAGTCTACGCGATGACTCAGATCTTCGAGACCTGGTTGAACGACAGCTCGACCGGGGTCTCTCTGCCGAAGATCGAGACGAGCACCTTGAGCTTCTGCGACTCGGCGCTGATCTCGCTGACCGTCGCGGGCAGCGTGGCGAACGGGCCGTCCATGACCGTGACGGACTCGCCGACCTCGAAGTCGACCGTGGCGGGCGCGGCCTTGGACGCCGCCTTCTTGGACTCTTCGGCGGGCTCGGGCGCGAGCAGCTTGGCGACCTCGTCGAGGTTGAGCGGGCTCGGCTTGTTGGACAGGCCCACGAAACCGGTGACGCCGGGCGTGTTGCGGACCGCCGCCCACGACTCGTCGGAGAGGTCCATCCGGACCAGCACGTAGCCGGGCAGCACCCGCTCCTTGACCGGGACCTTCTTACCGCTCTTGAACTCGGTCACGGTGTGCGTGGGCACCTCGACCTGGAAGATGAAGTCTTCCATGTTGAGCGAGCCGATACGGGTCTCGATGTTGGACTTCACCCGGTTCTCGTAACCGGCGTAGGAGTGGATGACATACCACTCGCCCGGGAGGCCGCGCATCTGGCGCTTGAACTCCTCGACCGGGTCGACCTCCGACAGGTCCGGAAGGACGTCACCGTCTTCATCGACGGCCGACTCATCGGCGCCATCGGCCTCCTGCGCGGCCTCCGGCTCTTCCGACGCCTCGGACTCCGCCGCCTCAGGGCTCTCGCCGACGGCCTCGATCACCTCGTCGGGCTCGCCGTCCCACTCCTCGCGGGATCCGCCGGCCGACAGTGGGGACTCGGACACGGTGACTCTTTCTCTTTCCTTTGGATGGGCTGCTGGCAACACCGGCGAGCGTGCCCGCCGGTATCGACTCCGGATCGCTCAGGAGGACCCGAAGAGCCGCAGCACACCCTCCGTAAACAGGAAGTCTAGCGCGGACACGATGCCCACCATGATCAACACGAAGACCAAGACGACCGTGGTGTAAGTGATCAGGTCCTTGCGCGTCGGCCAAATGACCTTACGCAGCTCTGCGACCACCTGCCGATAGAACAGGGCCGGTGTGGTGCGCTTCTTCTTAGGGCTGGGAGCCGGCTTGTCCGAAGTCTCGCCGCGCGTGTCGATCGCCACAATTAATCACCTGATCCGTCGTGTCCTCGCCACCTGCGGTGCGCTGTAACACGCCTGCCGCGCGGACCGCTTCTCGCAGGGCACGAGGGACTCGAACCCCCAACCGCCGGTTTTGGAGACCGGTGCGCTACCAATTGCGCCAGTGCCCTAGGTCGTGCAACCAACCATACCCCGACTGAGCCGGAGTCTGGCCAGGACTCGCTCGGCCGGCCACACGACGAACGGTGGCCACGGCCATGCCGCAGTCTACGGGGGTTTCGGCCTCACGTCGAACCGCAGCAGAACCACAGGCCACACGCCCCGGATAAGAGGAGGTGACGGCCCTGCGCGTCTGGGAGCATGGGGGGTATGACCCGACCTCGCATCTCAGCGCGTATCGCAGCCATCTCCGAGTCCGCGACCCTCGCGGTGGACTCCAAGGCCAAGGCCATGAAGGCGGCCGGCCGTCCGGTGATCGGCTTCGGCGCGGGCGAGCCGGACTTCCCGACGCCCGACTACATCGTCGAGGCCGCCGTCGAGGCCGCACGCAACCCGCGCTTTCACAAGTACACCCCGGCGGGCGGCCTGCCCGAGCTCAAGCAGGCGATCGTGGACAAGACGCTCCGCGACTCGGGCTACCGGGCCGACACCTCGCAGGTGCTGATCACCAACGGCGGCAAGCAGGCGGTGTACGAGGCGTTCGCCACGCTGCTCGACCCGGGCGACGAGGTCATCGTGATAGCGCCCTACTGGACCACCTACCCCGAGGCGATCAAGCTGGCGGGCGGGGTCCAGGTCGATGTCGTCACCGACGAGACGACCGGCTACCTGGCGAGCCTCGACCAGCTTGAGGCGGCCCGCACCGAGCGGACCAAGGCGCTGCTGTTCGTCTCGCCGTCCAACCCGACGGGCGCGGTCTACGGCCGCGCCGAGGTCGAGGCGATCGGCCGCTGGGCGGTCGAGCACGGGCTCTGGGTGGTCACCGACGAGATTTATGAGCACCTGGTGTACGGCGGCGCGGAGTTCACCAGCATCGCCACCGCCACGCCCGAGCTGGCCGACCACGTGGTCATCCTGAACGGCGTGGCCAAGACCTACGCGATGACCGGCTGGCGGGTGGGCTGGATGATCGGCCCCAAGGACGTCGTGAAGGCCGCGACCAACCTCCAGTCGCACGCCACCTCCAACGTGGCCAACGTGTCCCAGGCCGCCGCGCTGACCGCGCTGACCGGCGACCTGTCGGCGGTGGCGACCATGCGCGAGGCGTTCGACCGCCGCCGCCAGACCATCGTGCGGATGCTCAACGAGATCCCCGGCGTGCTCTGCCCCGAGCCGCTGGGCGCGTTCTACGTCTACCCGTCGGTCAAGCAGCTCCTCGGTAAGGAGCTGCGCGGCCGTCGCCCGGCCACGACCGCCGAGCTGGCCGAGCTGGTGCTCGAAGAGGCCGAGGTCGCGGTGGTGCCGGGCGAGGCGTTCGGCACGCCGGGCTACTTCCGGCTGTCCTACGCGCTGGGCGATGACGACCTGGTGGAGGGCGTCAGCCGGATCGCCAAGCTGTTCTCAGAGATCCGCTGACGCGAGCGGCAAGGGCCCGCTCCCGCAGGGCGGGCCCCCTCGCCGGCTCACGGCACGACGGTGAGCGATTCGGCGATCTTCTTCAGCTCGGCGTCGGCGCCCATCTTTCCGGCGAGCTCCGCGCTGATCATTACTTCGATCGCCAGCTCCGGCGATTCCTGCCAGAGCATTAGGCGGCTGCTGAACTCCCCTGACGGCGTGGCCTCAGGCTCGCTCGGTCCGGTCGCCTCAGGTTCACTCGGTCCGGTCGCCTCAGGTCCACTCGGTCCGGTCGCCTCAGGCTCGCTCGGTCCGGTCGCCTCAGGTCCACTCGGTCCGGTCGCCTCAGGCTCGCTCGGTCCGGTGGGCTTCTCCCCGTCCTCGGACGGCATCGTGGTGGGCTCCGCGGACAGCGACTCAGCGGGCAGCTCGTACGGCAGCTCGGTGAAAGTCGCGGTCGGCGCGGGCTCCGACTCGTCCTCGCCCAGCACCCAGTCGTTCTCGCCCACATCGACCAGGTACGCCTTCCGGCCGTTCCTGACGGTGATCGACTCGGCGCCCTCCTTGCCGTAGCGCGTCAGCCGGTCGGCGGCCTCCGCGGCCGAGTCCCCCCGATAGACGACCACGTCGACCCCCGGCGGCTCTTCGGTGTCGGCCGGGGTGTTCCATGCGGTGGACAGGCTGTCGGCGCCGAAGCTGTCCTCGGCGTACGAGCCCTCCCACTTCAGCCCGTCCGGCAGGTACCTCCACTCGATCCCGGCGAATCGCCTGCCGCCCTGCCCCAAGTCGCCCAGTTCCGGCGGAAGCTTGTCCTTGGTCCCGTCCGACACCGTGACCGTGACGCGGGCTCCCGGTTCCACGGCCGTGCCCGCCGTGGGCGCCTGCGAGATCACCGAGTTGCCCGGCACCGCGCTGGAGGGCGCGCTCTTGTAGTCGGCCGTCAGCCCGGCGCGGCCCAGTGCCCGCTCCGCCTGTTCCATGGTCATCCCGGCCAGGTCCGGCATCGCCACGCCCGGCTTTACCGTGGCGCCCGACGCCGCCCGCTGCCCCAGCCCCGGCGACTCCTGCCCCGGGCTCATCGCCAGGTAGAGCGGCACCGTCCCGGCGACCGCCACCGTCACCAGCGCCGCGCCCGCCGTACGGAGCCTGACGGTACGGCGGCGGTGCAGCCTGCGCACGGCCGCCGCCGTGCCCGCCCCCGCTCGCACGTCGCCGACCTGCGTGGACATGGCGTCCCTGAGTTCGTCCTCGATGGTCATGCGCTCACTCCCTCGAGTCTCGTCATGCGTTCGCGGATGCGGCCGAGCCCACGGGCCGCCTGGCTCTTTACGGTCCCGGCCGAGCAGCCGAGCAGTGTGGCCGTCTCGGTTTCCGAGAGGTCCTCCCAGTAGCGCAGCACCACGACCGCGCGCATCCGCGCGGGGAGTCTGCGCAGTTCGCCCAGCATGACCTCGCGCAGGTCGAGGTCGGCCGCGGTGGCGGCCGTGTCCGGCGGGCGGGCGAAGGAGATCTCCCTGATCACCTTCGCCCGCCGCGCGGCGGAGATGGCCGCGTTCACCACGACGCGCCTGGCGTAGGCGCCGGGGTTGTCGTGCCGGATGCGCGGCCAGTGCCGGTAGACCTTCTCCAGGGCGTGCTGGACCAGGTCCTCGGCGTCATGCTGGGACGCGCCGCACACCAGGATCGCGGTGCGCAGCAGAGCCGTACTTCGGGCGGCCAGGAACTCATCAAAGGCCGCCTCGTCTTCGTCCGTCATCAGCGAGGTCCCCTTTCGCCCCTCCCAACGCGCCGGGGTCCGCGCAGGTTGAGATCGAAGTTACGGCACCATGGGGAAATGCCACGGCCACTCCACACCCTCCCGAAAGCGCACCTGCATCTGCACTTCACCGGTTCCATGCGGCATTCGACGCTGATCGAACTGGCCAGGGAGCAGGGCATCCACCTGCCCGACGCGCTGGAGGAGGACTGGCCGCCCAAGCTGCACGCGACCGACGAGCGGGGCTGGTTCCGGTTCCAGCGGCTGTACGACATCGCGCGTTCGGTGCTGCGCCGCCCGAGCGACGTCTACCGGCTGCTGCGCGAGGCCGCGGAGGACGAGGCGGCCGAGGGGTCGGCGTGGCTGGAGATCCAGGTCGATCCCTCCGGGTACGCGGCGCGGTTCGGCGGCCTGACGGCGACGCTGGACCTGGTGCTGGACGCCGCGCGGCAGGCCGCCGCCGCGAGCGAGATCGGCATCGGGGTGGTCGTCGCGGCGAACCGCACCCGGCACCCGCTCGACGCCAAGACGCTGGCCAGGCTCGCCGCGCAGTACGCGGGTCAGGGCGTGGTCGGGTTCGGGCTGTCCAACGACGAACGGCGGGCCAGGGCCCGCGACTTCGACGGCGCGTTCCGGATCGCCAAGCGGGCCGGGCTGCTGGCCGTACCGCACGGCGGGGAGCTGGCCGGGCCGGTGAGCGTGGCCGAGTGCGTGGACGACCTGGACGCCGACCGGATCGGGCACGGCGTGCGCGCGGCCGAGTCGCCGCGCCTGCTGGAACGGCTGGCCGACCGGCAGATCACCTGCGAGGTGTGCCCGGCGTCCAACGTCGGGCTGGGGGTCGCCGAGCGGGCCGAGGACGTGCCGCTGCGGCGGATGTTCGACGCGGGGGTGCCGATCGCGCTGGGCGCGGACGACCCGCTGCTGTTCGGCTCGCGGCTGCTGCGGCAGTACGAACTGGCCAGGGATGCGCACGGGTTCCGTGACGCGGAGCTGGCCGAACTGGCCCGCCAGTCGATCCGGTCCTCCTCCGCGCCCGAGCAGGTCGTCAAGGACCTGCTGCGGCGCGTCGACGCCTGGCTGGCCGACGACTCCCCCGCCCCCTGAAGCCGAAGCTGAGGCAGACTGGGGGAAGCGGGTGGGACGGAGTTTGAGAACGGCCGCCATTGATCCCACTAGACTCGGCCGAGTCCGTACCGTGGCCGACCGGCCACGGTTTTGTGTAATCAGCGAGCTGGACGGAATCGCATGTCTGGGTATGACCGTGTAGTACAACCGGCCGCCGGAGACGAAGCCCTGGAAAATCATCTGGGCGGCGATGAGGCCAGAAACTACCGCCAGTACGAGCTGGACATGGTGGCCCCGCACGTCGGCCGGTCGATGCTGGAGATCGGATCGGGGCTCGGCCACTTCGCCGAGCAGTTCCTGCCCCGGCTCGACCGCCTGGTGGTCAGCGACTTCGACCCCTACTGCGTGGAGCAGCTGCGCAAGCGCTTCGACGGGCACGAGAAGGCGATCCAGGTGCTCCAGTTCGGGCTGCCGACGGAGATCCCGCTGGAGGGCGACGACCGGGTCGACACGGTCGTGATGATGAACGTCCTTGAGCACATCGAGCAGGACGCCGAGGCGCTGCGCTCGCTGGCCAGGGTGACCGTTCCGGGCGGCCGGATCATCATCTGGGTGCCCGGCTACATGCAGCTTTATGGTGACTTCGACCGCAAGGTCGGGCATGTCACGCGGTACACGCCGGCCACGCTCGCCCGCACGGTCACCTCGGCGGGCCTGCGGATCCGCACGATCAAGCCGATCAACTTCCTCGGCGGCATCGCCTGGTGGCTGGCCGTGCGCCGGGGCGGCGTGGGCTATCCCGACCCCCGGCTGGTCAAGATCTACGACCGCACGGTGGTCCCGGCGACCCGGCTGATCGAGCGGTTCATCCGCCCGCCGTTCGGCCAGACGGTGTTCTGCGTGGCGGAGGTCCCGAAAGTCTGACCCGCCCGCGCGCGGGTACGTCCATCGGCATGACGGACTACGCGCGCGCCCGCGAGGTCGCCGAGCAGGCCAGGGAGACCGAGTGGACCCGGCCCAGCTTCGGCAGGCAGCTCTTCCTCGGCGACTTCCGGCTGGATCTGGTGCATCCGCCGCCACCGGTGTCCGGGGCGGCCAAGGGCGAGGAGTTCCTGCGCTCGCTGCGCCGCTTCCTGTCCGCCCGGGTCGATCCGGCGCTGATCGAGCGTACGGCGCGCGTCCCCGACGAGGTCGTCAAGGGCCTGGCCGAACTGGGCGCGTTCGGGATGAACATCCCCGAGCGGTACGGCGGCCTGGGCCTCGGCCACGTCCACTACGGCCGCGCCCTGTCCATGGTCGCCTCCTACGTTCCGTCGCTGGCCGCGCTGCTGTCGGCGCACCAGTCGATCGGCGTGCCGCAGCCGCTGAAGCTGTTCGGCACCGAGGAGCAGAAACGCGCGTTCCTGCCCCGCTGCGCGGCCGGGGACGTCTCGGCCTTCCTGCTGACCGAGCCGGACGTCGGCTCCGACCCCGCCCGCCTGGCCACGACCGCCACACCCGACGGCGATGACTACATCCTCGACGGCGTCAAGCTGTGGACCACCAACGGCGTGATCGCCGACCTGCTGGTGGTGATGGCCAGGACCGCCCGGGGCATCTCGGCGTTCGTCGTCGAGGCCGACACGCCGGGCATCACGGTCGAACGGCGCAACGCGTTCATGGGGCTGCGCGGCATCGAGAATGGCGTGACCCGGTTCGACCGGGTGCGCGTACCGGCAGCCAACCTGATCGGCCGGGAGGGCCAGGGCCTCAAGATCGCCCTCACCACGCTCAACACCGGCCGCCTCTCACTGCCCGCGACCTGCGCGGGCAACGCCAGGTGGGCCGCCAAGATCGCCCGGGAGTGGTCCGGGGCCAGGGAGCAGTGGGGGCGGCGGATCGGCGCGCACGAGGCGGTGGCCGGCAAGCTCGCGTTCATCACGGCGACCGCCTACGCGCTGGGCGCGGTGGTCGATCTCGCCGGACGGCTGGTCGACGCCGAGTCCAGCGACATCAGGATCGAGGCGGCCCTCGCCAAGCTGTACGCCTCGGAGATGGGCTGGCGGGTCGTGGACGACCTGGTCCAGATCAGGGGCGGACGCGGGTACGAGACCGCCGAGTCGCTGGCCGCGCGGGGCGAACGGGGCGTCCCCGCCGAGCAGATCCTCCGCGACATGCGGATCAACCGGATCTTCGAGGGCAGTTCGGAGATCATGCACCTGCTCATCGCCCGCGAGGCGGTGGACGCCCACCTCGCGGTGGCCGGGCAGCTCGTCGATCCCTCGGCCGCCGCCGCCGACCGCGCCCGCGCGCTGGCCAGGGCGGGCGGCTTCTACGCCCGCTGGCTGCCGACGCTGGTGGTCGGGGCGGGTGTGCGGCCGGGGGCGTACGCGGAGTTCGGGCCGCTGGCCGGGCACCTGCGCTACGTGGAGCGGACCAGCCGCAAGCTGGCCAGGTCCATCTTCTACGGCATGTCCCGCTGGCAGGCCAAGCTGGAGCACAAACAGGGCTTTCTCGGGCGTGTCGTGGACATCGGCGCTGAACTGTTCGCGATGACCGCCACCTGCGTCAGCGCCCAGGAGGACACCACCGACCTGGGCCGCAGGCCCCAGGAACTGGCCGACGTCTTCTGCCGCCAGGCGCGGCTGCGGGTGGAGGAGCTGTTCGGGCGGCTGTGGAACAACACCGACGGCGCGGACGTACGCCTGGCCCGGTACGCCCTCACCGGCCGCTACACGTTCCTGGAGGAGGGCATCCTGGACCCCTCCCTGGAGGGCCCCTGGGTCGCCGCCACCGAGCCCGGCACGCCGGTCACCGAGGACGTCCACCGGGCCGTCGCGCACTGAGACAGGCCCCGCCACCACGACGCCGGGCACTGGTCTATACCGCGCAATCACACCCGCCGGGATTCCGGTGCCTGGCTACGGTGAGGCGGCCGTTCGCCATCGATCATTTGCAACCGGTCTAGACCGGCGACGCTTGTTCGCCACCTACTCGTTGCAGATCCGATATTTCCCGGTATGGACCGGCCATCAACCCCACGCTTACGCTGGCCTCGCCGTACTTGGATGCGGCCGTCTACACGGGGCCCCGCAGACGGCGGGCAGACCGGTACGGACCAGAGGTTCCCCCAGGTCAAGGTGGTATTCACTGATGAGAACGAGGATCGCGGGCGCCCTCGGCTTGGCGGCCGTCTTGGCCCTGGCCGGTTGCGGTTCGTCCGGAACCAGCCAGGGCGGCGACAAGACCGCCGCCTCGGGTGGCGGCGCGGTGACGCTGAAGATGGTGGCCGCCGACTACGGCTCCGACCCGAACGCGGAGAACGCCGGGGCGAAGTTCTGGAAGGGCATCGTCGACGAGTTCCAGGCCGCCAACCCGAACATCAAGATCGATGTCCAGGTGATCAACTGGAACGACATCGACAAGCAGGTCGCCACCATGGTGCAGAACGGCCAGCCGCCGGACATCCTGCAGACCGGCGGCTACTCCGGCTTCGTCGAGGACCAGCTGCTGCACAAGGTCGACGAGATCCTCTCTCCGAACGTTCAGCAGGACCTGCTGACCAAGTTCGCCGACTTCGGCAAGGTGGACGGCGTCGCGTACGGCATCCCGTTCGTCTCCTCGGCCCGCGGGCTCTTCTACAACAAGGAGCTCTTCGACAAGGCCGGGGTCGCCGAACCGCCCAAGACCTGGGACGAACTCAAGGCCGCCGCGGAGAAGCTGAAGAAGTCCGGCGTGAGCCAGCCGTTCGGCCTGCCGCTCGGCCAGGAGGAGGCACAGGGCGAGTCGTTCCTGTGGTTCCTCGGCGCCGGTGGCGGATACAAGGACGCCTCCGGCAAGTGGGCGATCAACTCGCCCCAGAACATCGAGGCCTTCACCTTCATGAAGGGCCTGGTGGACGCGGGTCTGACCACCCCGAACCCGGGCACCAAGGACCGCAAGACGGTCTGGGAGGACTTCGCGGCGGGCAAGGTCGGCATGGTCAACGGCGGCCCCATGTCCATCCCGATCTTCGACGAGGGTTCGGTGAAGGACAAGTACGGTGTCGCGCCGATCGCCGGCAAGACCGGTGCGCTCGACACCACGCTCGGCGTCATGGACTGGATCATGGCGTTCAACAAGAACAACCACCCGGCCGAGATCAAGAAGTTCTTCGACTTCTTCTACACCGGCAACGCGGTGCAGAAGATCGTGGACAACTACAAGCTGCTGCCCGTCACCAAGGGCGGCATCGAGAAGCTGTCCGGCGACGAGAAGCTGAAGCCGTTCCTGGACGGACTCCCGAACGCCAGCTTCTACCCCTTCACCGACCCCAAGTGGCCCGCTGTTTCGGACACCATCAAGCAGACCATCGGCGGCGCGGTCGAGGACCCGGCCAAGGTGCTCGGTGACCTGCAGAAGGCCGCAGAGACGGGCTGATCCCGGCTGACCCCGGGCACACCCGTACGGCCGGCGCCTCGACACCCCGGCGCCGGCCGTACCCCCTGTGGGGCCCCCTGCGGATCCCCAAGAGACCCCGCAGGTCCCCCAAAGGCCCCTTCGGGCCCTTTCCAGGACCCCTCCCTAGGAAGCAGGACAGATGCGGCATAGATCGAGGGGATTGCGCGCCCTCGAACCCCTGGCCTGGGTCGGACCGGCCATCGTGCTGATCGCACTCGTGGTGCTCTGGCCGGTGGTCGAGATGATCCGGTCGTCGTTCCTCAAGATCAGCAAATTCGGCATCATCCAGGGCGGCAACGGGACGGCGAACTACGACAAGCTCTTCGCCGAACCCGACTTCGCCAGCATCATGGGGCGCACCCTGATCTGGGTGGTCGCGGTGGTCGGGCTCACGGTGGTCATCTCCCTGGCCCTGGCCCAGCTCTTCAACCAGCGCTTCCCCGGCCGCAAGATCGCGCGCTGGGCGCTGATCGCGCCGTGGGCGGCGTCGGTGCTGATGACGGCGATCATCTTCCGGTGGATGCTCGACCCCGAGGTCGGGGTCATCAACATGATCCGGCGCGACCTGGGCCTCCTCGACGCCCTCGGCGGCGCGGCCGCCGACCCGCTGGGGCAGTCCGCGACCGCGATGCCCTGGCTGATCTTCGTCGCGGTGTTCGTCTCGGTGCCGTTCACCACGTACGCGCTGATCGCCGGCCTGTCCACCATCCCCGGCGACATCTACGAGGCGGCCAGGATGGACGGCGCCTCCAAGATGCGGATCTACTGGTCGATCACGTTCCCGCTGCTCCGCCCGGCCTTGACGGTCGCGGCGCTGATCAACGTGATGAACGTCTTCAACAACTTCCCGATCATCTGGGCGATGACGCGCGGACAGCCGGGCTACTCGACCTCCACGTCCACCATCTTCATGTACATCCTCAAAAACCGGGACATCGGGGAATCCGCCGCGATGTCGGTGGTCAACTTCGGCATGGTGATCATTCTGACCGTGGTGTTCCTCAAGGTCACGCGGTGGAAATCGGAGGTCGCGTGATGGCGCACTCCGCCCCCGCCCCCTCCCGGGCGCTCCCCCGCCTCAAGAGCGTGGTCATCGCCGGGTCCGCCTATGTGATCGCGCTGATCTTCCTCTTCCCGTACGTCATCATGCTGCTCACCGCGGTGCGGCCGCAGGAGACGCTGCGCGAGGCGACGTACCTGCCCAGCGCGTTCGAGTGGTCCAGCCTGATCGACTTCTGGAGCGGCGGGCTGGCCGGGAACCTGGTGGTCACCCTCCAGGTCGCGGCCGGTTCGACGCTGCTGGTCCTGCTGGTCGCGCTGCCGGCCGCCTACTACACCTCCCGGCACAACTTCAAGTTCCGCACCGGCTTCCTGTTCCTGGTGCTGATCACGCAGATGTTCCAGCCGACCGCGATGCTCGTCGGCATCTACCGGGAGTTCTTCCAGTTCGGCCTGGTGGACACGATCTGGGCGCTGATCCTGGTGAACGGCGGGTTCAACCTGGCCTTCGCGGTGTGGATCCTGAACGCCTACTTCTCCTCGATCCCCCGCGAGCTGGAGGAGGCCGCGTTCATCGACGGCAACGGCCGGTTCGGGACGCTGTTCCGGATCACCCTGCCGCTGGCCATGCCCGGCGTGGTGACCGCGCTGATCTTCACCTTCATCGCGGCCTGGAACGAGTTCGCGGTGGCGCTGATGCTCAGCACGACCCCGGCGAACCAGCCGCTGACCGTGGCGCTGAACTCCTACATCGGGCAGTACCAGGTGGACTGGCAAGGGCTGTTCGCCGGATCGGTGATCGCCACCATCCCGGTGATCATCCTGTTCGCGCTGATCGAGCGGAAGGTGGTGAACGGGCTCACGGCCGGGTCCATCAAATAATCGGTTGCGCGTGATCGGCCCGCTGCGTAGGGTCGATGACATGTGGATCAACTCCTGACCGTCGGCAGCCGGCCGAGTCCCGCGTCCTCGCGGCGATAGGCCCGCACCGCTCAGCTTTCTGACCCCGTTTCTCCGACGCGGTAGCTGAGATCAGGCACGGTTCGACCTTTTCCGGTCGCCGCGTCGCCGTCCACTTCGAGGAGGTCCGCACATGCGCAACCGCCATGCCAGAAAGACCGGTAAGAACCCCGCGATCCCCGCGCGGGACTACCCCAGGCAGACACCGATGCCCCGGATGCCACAGCGCCCGATCCAGCAGCCGCGCCGGCTGCCCAAGGGCCGCTAGACACCCGCAGGGCAGGCGCGGTGGCCCCGGCGCTCCGGCTGGAGCGGAGCGCCGGGTCACCGCGCCACTGGCTTTTCCGGCGGATCAGAGCCGTTCGATGATGGTCACGTTGGCCTGGCCGCCGCCCTCGCACATCGTCTGCAGGCCGTACCGGCCGCCCACACGTTCGAGTTCGTGCAGCAGCTTGGTCATCAGGATCGCGCCGGTGCCGCCGAGCGGGTGACCGAGGGCGATGGCCCCGCCGTTCGGGTTGGTGGTCGCGGGGTCGGCACCGAGTTCGCGCAGCCAGGCGAGCGGGACCGGCGCGAACGCCTCGTTGATCTCCGTCACGTCGATGTCGCCGATGGACAGCCCCGCCTTGGCCAGCGCCTTGCGGGTCGCCGGGATCGGCGCGGTCAGCATGAACACCGGGTCGTCGCCGGTCAGGGTCAGCGTCACGATCCGGGCCCTGGGCGTCAGGCCGTGCTCGCGTACCGCCGTCTCCGAGGCGATCAGCAGCGCGCCCGCGCCGTCGGAGATCTGGCTGGCGGTGGCCGCGGTGATCACGCCGTCCTCGCGCAGGGTCGAAAGCCCGGCCATCTTGTCCAGGGTCGTGTCCGGGCGCGGTCCCTCGTCGGCCTCGACGCCCGCGATCGGCGCGATCTGCGTGCGGAAGTGGCCGTTGGCGATGGCCTTGGCGGCCCGCTGGTGGCTGTCGTAGGCGTACCGTTCCAGTTCCTCGCGGGTGAACCCCCACTTCTCGCACATCAGCTCCGCGCCGCGGAACTGCGAGATCTCCTGCGTGCCGTACCGGTCGGTCCAGCCCTTGCCGTACGGCGCGGGCATGCCCTGCTGCATCGCGATGGTGACGCTCGATCCGAGCGGGACCACGCTCATCGACTCCACGCCCGCCGCGACCACGAGGTCCTGGGTGCCGGACAGTACGCCCTGCGCCGCGAAGTGGATCGCCTGCTGCGACGAGCCGCACTGGCGGTCGATCGTGACGCCCGCGACGCTCTCCGGCAGGCCCGCCGACAGCCAGGCGTTGCGCGCGATGTCCACGCTCTGCGGGCCGATCTGCATGACACAGCCCATGATCACGTCGTCCACCGCCGCCGGGTCAACGCCGGTGCGTTCGACCAGCTCCCGCAGCGTGTGCGCGGCCAGATCGACCGGGTGCACGGCCGACAGCCCGCCCTTCTTCTTCCCCACCGGGGTACGGACCGCCCCGACGATGTACGCCTCTGCCACAGTGCCTCCCGATCGGTGCCGCCGATGCGACCGAGCATTGTTCGGTTTCTCTTCGGAGGCTACCACCCGGGCCTATCCGCTGATCAACGCGCTCGCCCCCAGGGTCTCCTCGCCCGCCCGGCCGCTGACGCGGATGGAGAGCTGCCACACCCCGGTCATCGAGAACAGGTCGCCTTGGGCCAGGAAACGGCCGGGGCCGGGCTTGCGCGCGGTGACCTCGGGCATCGCGTGGCCCATGGTCGGCATCACCGCCGAGAACGTGACGGCGTCCGCGTCGCCGGAGTTGAGCAGGATCTCGACGGTGAAGTCGCGTTCGGCCGTCTTGTCGATCACCACGGTGACGCCGTAGTGCGCCCCGGTCGTGGTCACCCGGACCGGCTCGCCGCCGCCCCGGCCGAGCACGAAGATCGTCACGGCGACGGCCACGAGGGCCGCCGCGATCAGGGCCTTCCTCATCGTGCGGGCTCCCCGGTGACCTCCACGGTGAACGGCACGGTCACGATCCCGCCGGAGGTGGCGTACTGCGCCCAGGCGAGGTACCGGCCGGCCGCGGGGAAGGCGTAGGTGAAGCGCAATCCCTGAGCGGCGACCTGCCCGGCCGCGCTCATCTCGTGGACGTGGCCGAAGAACTCGCCGTCCGCGCTGCGCACGATCAGGTGCCCGGCCATGCCGAGCCAGGGACGTACGGCGCCGGTCGGCCGGACCTCGATCGTCGCGGCCCGCCCGGCGACCGGTACGGCGGGCCGGGTCACCGCCGCCGCCGACCGCACCCCGGCGGTCTCGGCGGTCTCGGCGGTCTCGGCGGTCTCGGCGGTCTCGGCGGTCTCGGCGGTCTCGGCGGTCTCGGCGGGGCTCGCGGGCTCGCCGCCGACGGTGAAGTCCGCGGAGATGAGCTGCCCGCCGGAGTCCTCGCGCTCGAACTCGGTGTAGGCCCGGTAGCGGCCCGCCCGGTCGGCGCGCAGCCGGATCTCCAGCCGTCCCGGCGCGGTGCGCAGCGAGTGGACGTGCCGGAAGTAGCGGCCGTCCTCGCTGGTCACGACCACGTGGGCGAGCGCCTCGTGGTGGGCGGTCAGGTCGTCGACGGGGCTGCCGGTGGACCCGTCGAGCAGATCGATGCGCAAGGTGAACTCCTCCCCGGCCGCCGGTCGTTCCGGCAGCGTCGTCACCCGTCCCTGCACGTACGGCCGTCCGGCCTGCTGCCGATCGGTCGCGGTGGGAGCGGCGCCGTCCGGCGGGCCGGTGGGGAGCTGTGGTTCGAGGACGACCATCATGGCCGCGACCGTGACCCCGGCCGCGGCCCCCGCCACCAGCAGCGTCCCCCGGCCGGGCCGGGACAGCGCGCCGGTGAGCAGGCCGCCGACCAGTACGACCCCGGCCGCGAACAGCCCGCCGTAGATCAGCACCTCCCACATCGACCCGCGGTCCACCAGGACGCGGAACGGCACCACGGCGACCTCGCCGCCCGCCCGCAGCGTCAGCTCGTGCGGGCCGGTCGTCTCCACCCGCAGCCCGGTGTACCGGTCGCCGGGCCCGGCCGTGAGCCGCCCGGTGACCGTACGTCCGTCGGTCACCGAGCGCAGCTCCAGCGCGATCGGCAGCTCGCCCGCCGCCTGGTAGGTTTCCACGCCGATCCGCAGCGGCCCCGGCACCTGCGGGGTCCCCTTGATCACCAGCGTCAGCTCCGCGCCGGCGATCGTCTGGGCGATCCGCAGATCCGCCCCCACCACGACGTTGTGCGCCGCAGCGGGACCCGCCCCGGCCAGCGCCAGCACGGCGGACAGGCCGAGGAGCAGGCAGAGCCTTCGGATCATGCCCGCTGGGCGTTGGGCAGCAACAGCGCCCCGAGGGCGAGCCCGATCAGCCCGGCGACGATCGGCGCGCCGGTCCACAGCTCAGGTACGGCGGGCAGCCTGCCCGCCGAGACCGAGGCCACCAGGACGTACAGCGACCAGGTGACGAGGGGCGACAGCCCCGCGAACGCCCAGTAGGCGCCGCGGCGCTCCGCCGAGGGGCGCAGCCACCGGATCAGCAGGTCACTGGCCAGGCCCCCGGCGACGAAACCGATCAGGATCGGCACGTTGTCAAAGGCGGTCTGCGCGCCCGGCATCAGGACCCCGACCAGGTACATGACGGTCACGCTGCCGAACGGCAGCCGCCACCGGCGCACCAGGAACAACACCGGGAGGATCAGCACCGCGTTGGTGATCAGGATCGAGGAGGCCAGGTCGCCGGTCCGGCCCCCCTCCGTCATGGAGAGTGCGGCCACCACGCCCTGCCCGTCCCACTGCATCGCGTTGCCGTAGGAGACGAACAGCGAGATCAGCGTGCCGGCCAGCGCCAGCCCGAGCAACGCGGGGAACAACCGGCCGAGCGAGGGCCGCTCGGCGATGTCGGGCGCGTTCCACGCCGAACGCAGCGGCGTGGTCAAGATCAGCAGCATCGTGGAGATCAGCCCCAGGTGGGAGGGGCTGAACAAGATGTCGATCATGGTCTCGATGCCGAGGAAGGTGTGCCACATCATGTCCATGAAGCCGAACGCGGCGAACCCGGGAATCGCGACCAGGCCCGCCAGATAGCCGGTCGGCACCGCCGCCAGCCCCTGCCGGCCCGCCCGTACATTGCGCCACACCTGCCAGATGATCCACCCGGAGACGGCGGCGAAGCCGGAGTAGAACGCCGCGTGCCACGGGGTGAAGAAGGTCTCAAGTTCGGCGAGGTTGCTGTGCGCCCAGGCGTCGATCATCAGGCCGATGCCGAACCAGACCCCCAGCAACGCCGTGACCAGGTCCGTCCGGCCCGACACCCACGTACGTGCCTCACCGGAATCGATCACCAGCCGCCGTAAGCCGGCGTTTGCCACTGCCACGGTCAAGACTCCCTTCGTCGCCTGCATCCTCCCCCGCGCCGCGGTCGGGGGGAAGCCGGGCAACCGCACCGGGAAAGGTGCGGGTAACCGCACCTTCCGCTTTGCGCGCCGGGTGGCTCGTCAGGCGTTCAGGTGGCTCGTCAGGCGTTCAGATAGCGCAGTACGGCGAGCACGCGCCGGTGGTCGTGCGGGCCCGCGGTGAGGCCGAGCTTGCCGAAGATGCTCGTGCAGTGCTTCTCCACCGTGCGCTCGGCGATGACCAGCCGTTCGGAGATGGCCAGGTTCGTCCGGCCTTCGGCCATCAGCCGCAGTACGTCGCGCTCCCGCCCGGTGAGCCGGCTCAGCGGGTCGTGCGGCTGGCGGTGCCTGCTCACCAGCCGCTCGACCACCTCCGGATCCAGCGCCGACCCGCCCGAGCCGACCCGGCGGATCGCCGCCGCGAACTCCGCCAGGTCGGAGACGCGGTCCTTGAGCAGGTAGCCGATGCCCTCCACGCCGCCTTCGAGGAGTTCGACCGCGTAGCTGACCCGCACGTACTGGGAGAGCACCAGAACGCCGACCTCCGGATGCCGCTGCCGCAGGGTCAGCGCCGCGCGCAGTCCCTCGTCGGTGTGCGTGGGCGGCAGCCGGATGTCCAGGATGGCCACGTCGGGCAGGTGCGCGGCGATGCCCGCCAGCAGCTTGTCCGCGTCGTCCACGGCCGCGACGACCTGGTAACCGGCCTCGGCCAGCAGCCGGGTCATGCCCTCCCGGAACAGCGCGGAATCTTCGCAGATCGCTACTCGCACGGCAGCTCCACCATGATCACTGTGCCCCGGCCGGGCGGGCTGACCAGGGTCAGCCGGCCGCCGTTGGCCTCCGCGCGGTGGGCCAGGCCCTCCAGCCCCGACCCATGGGCGGGGTCGGCCCCGCCGCGCCCGTCGTCGCCGATCTCCACCACGAACCGCCCGGTGCCGCGGGTCAGCCGTACCCAGGCCCGGCTCGCCCGCGCGTGCTTGGTCACGTTGGCCAGCCCCTCGTTGACGATGTAGTAGGCCGCGCTCTCGACCGCAGGGGGCAGCGGCCCGGTCATCTCGATCACGCACTCGACCGGCACCGGCGCGACCGCGGCCAGTTCCTTGACCGCGCCGGGCAGCCCGCGCTCGGTGAGCACGGGCGGGTGGATGCCGTGGCTGACCGCGCGCAGGTCGTCCAGCGCGCCGAGCACCGCGTACTTGGCCTCGCCGACCAGCGCTCCCGCCCGCGCCGGATCGGTGGTCGCCTCGGCCAGCCCGAGGGTCATCGCGACCGACAGCAGCCGCTGCTGGACGCCGTCGTGCAGGTCGCGTTCGATCCTGCGGCGTTCGGCCTCGCCCCACTGGAGCATCCGCGCCCGCGACGCCGCGAGCTGCCGCACCCGCGCCCGCAGGTCGGCGGTGAGCCGTTCGTTCTCCAGCGCGAGGGCGGCGGCCGCGCACGCGGCGTCGACCAGCAGCGGCTGTTCCAGCAGCGCCGCGTCGTGCAGCAGCACGGCCAGCCGCGCCTCGCCCTGATCGACGCGGGTCATCACCCGGCCGCTGTCCTGCGACGGCGGCAGCGTGACCGGGTTGCCGTCGGCATCGACGTACCGGCCCTCGTCGGCCATCCAGTAGGCGACCTTGAGCGTGGGATCCTTCAGGGTGGCCGCGAGCGCGCTCTCCAGGCCGTCCCGCTGCCGCCTGCCGCGCAGTCGTACGACGAGGTCGGCGACCCTGCCCCGGTCGATCCGGACCCGCATCATGCTGCCCAGATAGGCGACCGGCACCCCGGCGAACACCCCGAACAGCGAGCCGGAGGGCAGCCCCAGGGCGGGGATGTCGTAGACGTTGAACGCCCGGTCGGCCATGAACGCCATCGTGGCGACCATCGAGGCGGCCACCACCGGCGTCACGGCCCGCCGCTGGGCGGCGGTGCCCTCCAGCCAGCGCGCCGCGGCGAGCCCGATCACCGACATGCCCGCCGCGACGATCAGGCCCCAGGAGGTACGGTCCACGAACGTCGCGATCGTGTGCCACGGCTCCTCCGGCCGCAGCTCGGCGAGCACCGACACGCCGGGGATGCCGAGCGATTCGACGTAGGCGATGCCGACCACGATCCGGGCGGGCAGGCCGTCCAGCCGCCCGGTGGGAAAGGCCAGGAACAGGTGGCAGGCGACGCCCGCCCACAGGCCGACGCCCAGATCGAGCCAGTCCAGGCCCCCGTGCTGCTCGCCGAAGGCGAACTTGAACTGCTGCGGAATCCATGCGATGCCGAGCGCGAGCATGAGCGGGCCGACCCGGTTGTGCGGGTGGGTGCGCCAGGCCACGACCCCCGCATAGACGAACGACATGCCCACCATCAGGCCCATCCCCCAGGCCGGGGAACGCCACAGGTCGGGTAACTCCACTACCGACAACCAGGCCGCCGCCGCGACGGCGGCCAGCATCGAGGTGCTGATGTT
The DNA here is from genome assembly GCF_003315795.1 of Spongiactinospora rosea. Taxonomy (GTDB): domain Bacteria; phylum Actinomycetota; class Actinomycetes; order Streptosporangiales; family Streptosporangiaceae; genus Spongiactinospora; species Spongiactinospora rosea. The sequence continues at coordinate 959,462 of NZ_QMEY01000001.1, read as the reverse complement.
GGGCCGCCTGCTCATCGCTCACCCCTGCCGGGGATTCTAAGGCTTCGCGCGCCGCGAATGCCTAGGAAGCCCGGGAAATGCGGTGACTGCCGGTCAGGGTGGCGTAAACGATGACATTGTCGGTGTAGTGGCCGGTCACGCGGTTGTAGGTGCCGCCGCAGGTGATCAGGTGGAGCTGGGCGTTCTCGCGGTCGCCGTAGACGCGCTGGGTGGGGAAGGTCCGCTTGTCCGCCTGCTCGATGCCGCCCACCGTGAACACCGCGACCGTGCCGTCCTGGCGGTGCACCTCGATCTGGTCGCCGTACCGCAGCTCGGGCAGCCGGCTGAACACCGCGCTGCGGCTGGTGGTGTCCTTGTGGCCCAGCATGATCGACGGCCCGGCCTGGCCCGCCGTGGGGCCGAGGCGGTACCAGCCCACGCGGTTCGGGTCGTTGGCGGGGGGCACCTGGATCGTGCCGTCCTTGGCCAGCCCGACGGACTTGATCGGAGCGTTGACCTTCAGCTTCTTGATGACCAGCCGCAGCGGGGTGGACGGCTGCATCGGCGGGGCCGGGTTGATCGGCGGCAGCGGCGGCGGCGCGGTGGGCGCGGCCTGGAAGAACTCACTCGCCGCCGACGGCTGGACCTTGGCCGGGAGCTGGGTGCGGCCGTCGGACAGGTTGTAGGCCGCGGGGTCGGCCAGCATGAACACCAGGCCGACGACCACCGTCACCACTCCGGCCACCGCGGCCAGCACGAGGATCGAGAACAGCGCCCGGCCGCCGTCCTTCTTGGGCGGCTGAGGGGGCGGCGGCGGGGTGGGTGGGGTGTAGAAGACCTGTCCGGGCTGCGGGTAGTACTGCTGCGGCTGGCCGTAGGGGACGGGATGGCCGGGGTAGGGATGTCCGCCCTGCTGCGGATATCCCTCTTCCGGGGGCTGGGTGGTCACCGCCGGCCCGTCCGATCAGCCCTTGGACGCCTGGGCCCGGCGGCGCATGAACAGCCCGCCGACCCCCGCTCCCAGCACCAGAACCGAACCCACCAGCACGAACGTCCGCCCGTCCGGCCCCATCTCGCCACCGCCACCGGTGGCCGCGCCGTCCTTGGGGGTCTTGTCGACCTGGGTGTCCGCCGTCACGGTCGCCGTCCGGGTGTTGGTCTTCTTCGGCGTCGGGCTGGGCGTGTTGGAGGGGGTGGGGGTGGGGGTCGAGGTGGTCGGCGTGCCGACCGGCGTGCCCGTGCCACCGATGGGGAGGTTCAGGGACGGGCCCACACCGGAGCAGTTGTAGTAAACGGTGTTGGAGCCGGTGCCCGCCTTGAGGACGAAGCCCCCGCCTTGGACAGCGAGCGTGCCGGAGGCGGTCGGGTGCAGGACCACGGCCATCGACGTGGGGATCGGCATCGGGCTGCCCGATGGGACAGCGGTGGCGACCACGACAGCACCCGTCGCGGTGGGAGTGGTACTGGCGATCGGCCCGCTGGCCGCCACGGTGCCCTGTGCCACTACCGTCGCATTCGCGGAGATGGACGCGGGGGCGGGCAGCGGGGTGCTGGTGCCCGTGGCGGTGGGTGATGGCGTTGCCGTTGGCGTGGTGTTCGGGGTGGCCGAGCGGCCGATCCACCAAGTGATGGTCACCGCCGTGTTCGGGGAGGGGGTGCCGGAGGGGCCCACCAGCTCCATCGGGAATGTCACGGTGGTCGGTTGGCCGTTAGGTGGCGTACAGGAGTAGACGACATCGACCGGTGTGGCCAGAGCGGGAATGGCTCCGAAGATGAGACCTCCCCCGATGGCTCCCAGGGCGGCGGTCTTCAGGGCGACGCGACGTCGCGCCTTGGACTTCAGCACTGTCCCGTTCTCCGTTTCGATGCGGTCTACCGGGCCGACAGGCGCACCAGCATGCCAGTCATTACTGATGTTTCGACTCAGATCCTATGAATAGTTGATGAGAATCTGCACCCATATGCCGAAATCGGGCATAGATTCAGTCTCGCAACGGTAGATCGTCACGAGCGGTGATCGCCTCGTCTCAGCGGGTCCGCTTGGAGAGCGTCGCGTAGACGATGATGTTGTCCGTATAGCTGTGCCTGCGGGGGTCATAAATACCGCCGCAGGTGATCACGCGCAGGCTGGCGTCGTTGAGGTTGCTGTAGACCCGGGCCGTGGGAAACCGCGCCTTGCGGATCTTCTCCACGCCGTCCACGGTGAACTCCAGGACCTTCCCGTCCGTCCGGGTGATCCGGATCTTCTGCCCGCGCTTCACCTGGTGCAGGCGGGCGAAGACGGCGGGGCCCTGCCGGTTGTTCACATGGCCGAGGATCACGGCCGGGCCGATCTGACCGGGCACCGGGCCGTGCTGGTACCACCCGGCCTGCTTGGGCTTGCTCAGCGGCGGGACGGCGATCTCGCGGTTCTTCTGGACGCCGAGCGACATGAGCCCGGCGGAGACCCCGATGGCCGGGATGGAGATCTTCGTCGGCCGGGTCCGCGCGTCGGTACGGACCGGCGGCGGGGGCTTGAGCGACGGCATCGGCGGCGGGGCGGCGGGCTCTGCGGCGGTCAGCGGCACCCCGGGGCCGCCCGGCCCGACCGTGGGCAGCACGGCGGGCTCGGCGGCCTGCTGAACGACGTCGGCGGCGGCGGGCCGGTCCTGCTGCTGTGGCACGGGGGCGGCGGCCAGGACGCCTTCTTGCGTCCGGTCCGGCTCGATGGGCGGGGCGAGGTACGTGAGCAGCCCGGCCACGATCGCCGCGATCCCACCGAGGGACCCGGCCACGAGCACCGCGGGCAGAACGGCCGCCCGCAGCTTCTCCTTGGTCCCCTTACCTCCGGGGTGCGCCGGGTGGGTCATCGCCCGGCTCCGGCGTGCGCGGCCCTACGTCGGCGCAGCGCTACACCACCCATGATCGCGCCCACCAGCATCGCGGACCCCGCCCCGATCAACGCCCCGCCGGAGGGCGGCGCAGGCGACTCCCCCGTCTGTGGTGCGCCAACGGGGGTGATCTGGACCTGCGGGGTAGCGGTGGCGGTCACCGTCCGGGTATTGGTGGGAACCGGACTCGGCGACGCCGTGACGGTGGCGGTCGCAGTGGTGGTGGCGGTGGACTGGCCACCGTTGCCATTGCCGTTCCCGTTCTGGCCACCGTTGTTGTTGCCGTTGTCGCCAGGGTTCGGAGGCGGAGTGGTCGGCGGCTTCTCGCCAATGTTGATCGTTAAAGTCACGTTCTTCGGATCAGGGCTGCAGGTCGAGCGGAAGTCATCTGGCGGCGCCTCGAACCTCGGAGTCACCACCCTGAAGGCGTCCACGACAGCCGACTTACCGTCTTCGAGGTTAGTGACCTTGACCGTGTGCTCGTTGTACGACAGATCGCGCACCTTCCACAGCCTGTGGCCACCCACCTTGGGCCCATCGTCCAGAGCCCCGTCGCCGCCCTTCGGCGGGTCAACGACTTCTGGAGCGTGCACTACTCCATCGACCTCAAGCTTGAGATTGCCCGGCTGCTGATCCTTTTCGGTGATGAAGTCCACGCCGGTGCCCAGGAACTTGAGCGAGACACTGGCGTTCCGCGCTGTGGTCTCGTGCACGTCTCGGCCAGCGACGTCACGCCAAGTACCCTCATAGGCGCCAAGGGGGAGTTCGTCGTCATCAACGGCCTTCTCGCCCTCGGCCGGGGTGAAGTCCACTACCAGGTCGCCCGGCGTGATACGGATCTCACCCGGCTCGGTGGCACCTACCTTACCCGTGTCCAGCGACGGCAGCTTGAGCCGGTCCCCCTTCTTCAGCTCCCACTGATCGAGCGACCCTCCAGCCGAGGTATTGCCACTCCATGGCCCCTCTATCTGCAGAGCGCCCTTGGCGGACAGCTTCGACTGGGGCGCTAGATAGCTCGGGGAGGTGAACGCCGTCTGGTCATGGTAGGCGATGTTCCACTTGACCCCGATGGGCTGCCCGACCGTCATCGTGGTCGGGGCGGTGACCGTAACTCTCAGCTTCGTGCCCTGGCCGATGCCTCCGGTGCAGTTGTAGTCCAGGTCCACGCCGACCGTGTTGGCCTGGGCCGGGGTACTGGATATCGCGAACAGGCCCCCGCCCACCAGGCTTAACGCCGACACGAGGATGGCCTTACGCAGCCCTGCTCCCGACCCGCTCACCGCACACTCCGATCACAAGTCCCAGAAAAGCGTACTGAGCGGGCGAACGCCGCCGAGCTCGATTTCCGCACTGTGGCGCACTTGTGATGTCCGCGGGGACCTGTACCGCGCCGCGAGTAGAACACTATTCTGTTTGACAGGAGTGGGCTTACAGGAGGCGAACCATGCGACGTGACCTCTACGACGAGGAACACCTGCTCTTCCAGGAGACCGTCAGAGACTTCCTGGCCCGCGAGGTCGTGCCGCACCACGCCCAGTGGGAGCAGGACGGCATCGTCCCCCGCGAGGTCTGGAAGAAGGCCGGCGAGCTGGGCATGTTCGGCTTCTCGATCCCCGAGGAGTACGGCGGTGCGGGCATCACCGACTTCCGCTACAACATGGTGATCGTCGAGGAGATCATCAGGGTCGGCGCCACCGGGCTGGGCTTCGGCCTGCACAACGACATCGTGGCCCCCTACCTGGTTAGCCTGGCCAACGACGAACAGAAGCAGCGCTGGATGCCCGGATTCGTGTCCGGCGAGCTGGTGACCGCCATCGCGATGACCGAACCGGCCGCGGGCAGTGACCTGCAGGGTATCCGGGCCACCGCGATCAGGGCGGAGGGCGCGGACCACTACGTGCTCAACGGCCAGAAGACCTTCATCACCAACGGCATCAACGCCGACCTCGTCATCGTGGCCGCCAAGACCGATCCGGCGGCCGGGGCCAAGGGGACCACGCTGCTGGTGGTGGAACGCGGCATGGACGGCTTCACCCGGGGCCGCAACCTGGACAAGATCGGCATGCACGCCCAGGACACCGCCGAGCTGTACTTCGACAACGTCAGGGTGCCGGTGGCCAACCGGCTCGGCGACCGGGACGGCCAGGGGTTCGTCCAGCTCATGCGCAATCTCCCGCAGGAGCGGGTGTCCATCGCGGTGGCGGGCGTGGCCGCGGCCGAGACCGTGCTGGAGAGCACGATCGAGTACTGCAGGACGCGTAAGGCGTTCGGCCACAACCTGGGCGGCTTCCAGAACACCCGGTTCGTGCTCGCCGAGCTGGCCACCGAGGTGGAGATCGCCCGGCACTACCTGGACAAGTGCGTCCTGGCGCTCAACGCCGAGCGGCTCGACGCCGTGGACGCGGCCAAGGCCAAGTGGTGGACCACCGAGTTGCAGAACAAGGTCATCGACCGCTGCCTGCAACTCCACGGCGGCTACGGCTACATGCAGGAGTATCCGGTCGCCAAGGCGTGGCTGGACAGCCGGGTGCAGACCATCTACGGCGGCACCACCGAGATCATGAAGGAGATCATCGGCCGCTCCTTCGGCTTCTGAAAGCCTCGCCCGGGGCCTCAGCGCACCTCGCGCAGGATGCGTGACCGCCTCGGGCACCAGATGCGACCGGGCAGGAAGGTGTCGCCCACCTCGGCGAGCCGCCGTTCGACCTCGGCCGGCGGCGCGTCGCAGGACCGGCTGCCGCGCGCGATGAAGGTGATCGAGTGCGGGTCGTAGTGCCAGCTCCACTTGTCGTTGTGCGGCGCGCGGACCTTCACGATCCAGCCCTTGACGTGCGGGTCGGCGTTCGTCGCGCCGCTCAGCAGGTCTCTGGCGTGCTGGATCTTGGCGGGCTCGACGAGCTTGATGACCCATTTGCCGGCGTTCGGCGGATACTCGAACTCGAAGTACGCCTTGACCTCCGCCTGGGCCGGTGGGGCGAGCGTGCCGGCCAGCACGACCGCCGCCAGCGCGGCACCGGCCCTGCCTGCGATTCGTCGCACGGACATGCGGTGAACCCTCCCATCCAATCGGCACCATGAGTCACCGATCATATTCGAAGAGTAATGGTTCCCCGCTATGGCCTCCGGGTGAGCTCGTCGTTGCCGACGCGGCGGTGCCGGGCGGACCGGGGGACGTGCCGGTGGTGGTCGCGTTCGTCATGGTCCGCTGTTGCCGCGCGCCGGGTGGCGGTGAAGGCGGCGAGGGCCGTGGTGATCGGTACGGCGGCGATCAGCCCGATGGTGCCGACCACGCTGCGGACGATCTCCTGCATGATGACCGGGGTGTTGACGATGTCGCCGAGTGGCTGCCGGCCGACGCTGATGAGCAGCAGCAACGGCAGCGACGCCCCCGCGTACGCGAGGATGATGGTGTTGATCACCGAGGCGATGTGCGCGCGGCCGACCCGCGCCCCGGCGCGGTAGAGCTGCCGCACGGTGTAGCCGGGGTTGGCATGCGCGAGTTCGGCGACCGTGACCGCCTGGGTGACGGTGACGTCGTCGAGCACGCCGAGCGAGCCGATGATGATGCTGGCCAGCAGCAGCCCCTGGGTGTTGATCTGGAGGCTCATGTCCAGGTTGAACGAGCTTTCGTCGGTGATCCCGTTGAGGTTGGCGATCCCGATCGACACCGACGCGAGCACGCCCGTCAGGCTCAGGCTGAGCAGTGTGCCCATGACGGCCATGGAGGTGCGCACACTGAACCCGTGCGTGAGGTACAGCACGGTCAGCATGATCGCCGCCGCCCCGATGATGGCCACCAGCAGCGGCGGACGCCCCTCCAGGATCGCCGGGATGACGAACAGCAACAGCAGCACGAACGTGATCGCCAGCCCGGCCAGCGCGCTCACCCCGCGCCACCGGCCGAAGGCGATCACCGCCAGCGCGAACGCCGCGCCCAGCAACCCGAGCGGCAGCGAACGGTCGTGGTCGGAGATCTGGTACGGCGAGGCGCCCAGTTTCTCGTCGCCGGGCGTGTAGAGGAGCACGATGGCGTCGCCCGCCGCGAAGACCTGCGCGCCCGGCCCGCTGGGCAGCGCCACGGTGACGCTCTCGCCCCGCTGCGGCCCTCCGGTCAGTTCGACTGCGGCGTCGCCGCAGGTGGCCGGGTCGGGCGCGGGCTGCTGCCCGGCCGCCTGCCCGTCGGGCGGCGGCTCCTCCAGGCAGGGCTTCAGTGTGATGGCGGCGATCGTCCCGGTCACCCGCTCGGGCGCTGGACCCGCCTCGGGTACGACGCCGCCGGAGCCGCCCGGCCAGAGCCAGAACAGCGCGGCGAGCGTGGCCACCGCCAGCGGGACGATCACGGACAGGGTGGCGATCACCGCGCCACGGGAAGCGGGCACGGCGGGGCCGTGCGAATGGTCAGCGCCCATGATCCGGTGGAAGGCCCTCCCTAGCTCTCGGACTAGAGAAGTACCACACCGGGCGTCCCACTTCGGACCGATTCACCACGACCGGACGGCGGCCGGCGGCCCCGGATTTCCCGCACAGGCGGCCGGGAGGGCGCATACTGGTCGTGTGGCGATCGACAGCGGTCTCATCCTGCTGGCCTTCCTGGCGCTGCTGTTCGCCTGGGGCCTCAATCGGGTGCGCCGGGCGCTGCGCCTGGGCCCGGTCGCCTACGGCGGCGTCATGATCGTGTTCATCATCGTCGTGCTGGCCATCTGGACCCAGACCTTCCGCTGAGCCCGCCCGGCCGCCGTGAAGGGCCCGAGCGCGCCGCTAGCGGCGCCGGGTGGGGATCTCGAACCACACCGCCTTGCCCTCCTGGGTGGGGCGTGAGCCCCACCGGCTGGCGAGCTGGTCGACGAGGTAGAGGCCGCGGCCGCCCTCGTCGTTCTCGCCCGCGCTGCGGATGCGCGGCAGCCGGAGGTCCTGGTCGAACACCTCGACCCAGACCGACTCGCCGCCGCGGCGCAGCCGGAGGGTGAACTCCTTCTCGCCGACCGCTTCCTCCTCAAGGCCCGGGAGGTCCCACGACTCGTCGAAGGGGATCGGCGGCCCGTCCATGGTCAGCTCGCGGCGCGGCACCGAGGCGGTGGCCGCGTGCAGCACGACGTTGGTGACCACCTCGGAGACCAGCAGGCAGGCCAGCTCGGCGCGCTCCTCCGGCACGTTCCACCCGGAGAACGCCTCGGCGGCCATCCGGCGGGCCTCACCGACCATGATCGGCTGGGCCGGGAAGGTGCGCTCCTCGACTTCGAGATCGGCCGGGCTGGAGCGGATGACCAGGATGGCCATGTCGTCGTCGATCTCGCCGGGGACGGCGACGGTCGCCGCGTCGGCCAGCTCCTCCACCGAGATGTCGCCGATCTTGGCGAGCTTGTCGCACAGGAGCTGGAGGTTTTCCTCCTGGCTGGGGATCGTGCCGTCGGCGTCGCGGGTGGGGCGGCGGTCCACCAGGCCGTCGGTGTAGAGGAGCAGCGACGCGCCCGGCGGCAGCGTGCGGGTCTCCTCCTTGTAGACGAGGTCGGCGTGGATGCCCTTGGCATGGACGCCGAGCGGCTGGCCCACCTCGTGGATGTCCAGCTCCTGGCAGGTGCCGTCGATCAGCAGCAGCGGGGGTGCGTGTCCGGCGTTGGCGAAGGAGAGCGTGCGCGACCACGCGTCGTAGACCATGTACTGGCAGGTCACGATGGGTGACACGGCGATGTCGTCACCGCCGGGGCCCGGCTCGGGGGTGGCCACCAGGCGGGTCCATTCGTCCAGCCTGGCCAGGATGTCGGCGGGCGACTTGTCGTCCTGGGCGAAGGCGCGCAGCGCGGCGCGGAGCTGGCCCATGATCGCGGCGGCCTTCGCGCCGCGGCCCTCCACGTCGCCGATGACGATGCCGACCCGTCCGGCCGAGAGCGGGATCACGTCGTACCAGTCGCCGCCGACCTGGGTCTGGATGCCCTGGCCGTGTGAGGCGAGGGGGGCGGCCGGGTAGTAGCGCACGGCGATCCGCAGGCCGTCGAGCTGCGGCAGCGCGCGCGGCAGCAGGTGCTTCTGGAACGACTCGGCGGTGTGCCGCTCCTCCTCGAACAGCAGCGCGTTGTCCACCGCCAGGGCGACCCTGGTGGCGATGGCCCCGACGAAGTCGCGGTCGAAGGCGTCGTAGTGCGGGTTGCGCCGGTCGGTGAGGTTGGACAGGCCGAGGTACATCAGGCCCAGGATCTCGCCGCGCACGCACAGCGGGGCGACGATGGCCGAGGTCATCCCGATCTCGCCGCACAGCTTGGCGCTGGCCACGCTCGCGCTCGGGTAGCTGACCTGCGAGAAGTCCTCCACCAGGATGGTCTCCTGGCGGCGCATCGCCGACTCGGCGTAGTGGCCGGCCGGGTAGTGGATCTCCGCGCCGACCGGGCGCCAGCTGTCCGGCGGCGGGGTCCAGTTCTGGACGTGGGTGGACACCCTGCGGATCAGCCGGTCGTTCTCCATCAGCTCGATGAAGCAGTGGTCGGCGAACTGCGGGACAAGCATGTCGGCGACGCGCTTGAGGGTCTCCTCGACGTACAGGGACCCGGCCAGCCGCTCGCCGATGCGCTCCAGCAGGCCGAAGCGGTCCTTCTCCCGCTCGTTGCTGCGCATCGCCTCGCGGGCGGTGATCACGATGCCGGTGACCGACCCGGAGGAGTGCCGCAGCGGCACGGCCTGCGCCCTGACGTAGATCATCGTGCCGTCGGAGCGGGTGACGTCGAAGGTGCCCTCCCAGACGCCCCCGCGCAGCACGTGCTTGGCCAGCTCGACGGCCAGCGGGTGGTCCTTCTCCATGATGCCCATGGACAGGGCTTCCGGATCGCGGGACCCGGCCGGCCTGCTGGGCCGCCCGAACAGCTTTTCGGCGAACGGGTTCCAGTAGAGGAGGTTGCTGAACCGGTCGGTGACCACGACGGCCATCTCCGCGTGGTCGAGGACCGACGCGGGCGAGAGGTGGTCCGCGGCGTCCTGCGAGAGATCCCCCCAGCGTTTCATCCGGCGATCACCACCTCGTACGGGTGGTCGTGCGGGTAGCGAACCACGGATGCTCCTGCGTTGATCGAGCAGTAGGGAGTCTCCCTGGAGGGATTCAACCAAGCAGCCGCGCGGCGATCAGCGCTTTGCGACAAAAACATGCGCGGCGACCTCACGTGGCAGCTCCGCGCTCGTGTTGTCAGCCTGATCGTCACCTGTCACCCGCACACCGTCGTCGCTCGCCGCGAGCGTCACCTCGCGTCCGGGTTGTATCCCAACTTGCTTGAGTTTAAGCATCACAGCAGGATCGCTTTGCACTTGTTCGCTAATTCGTCGCACCACGACCGCCATGTCACGCGCGCCCGCGAGGTCGGACATCGCCAGCATGGCATCGTCGTCGACCAGAACCGAGTCGCTGACCCCCAGTTCCTCAAGGCCGGGGATGGGGTTGCCGTGCGGGCAGACCGTCGGCTTGTTGAGCAGCGTGACCAGCCTGGCCTCGACGGACTCCGACATCACGTGCTCCCAGCGGCACGCCTCGACGTGGACCTCCTCCCAGGGCAGCCCGATCACCTGGGTGAGCAGGCACTCCGCGAGCCGGTGCTTGCGCATCACGCGCATGGCCAGGGTGCGGCCCAGCTCGGTCATCGTCAGGTGGCGGTCGCCTTCGACGCGCACGAGGCCGTCGCGCTCCATGCGCGCGACCGTCTGGCTGACCGTCGGCCCGCTCTGCTGCAGCCGCTCGGCGATGCGCGCGCGAAGAGGGACGATCCCCTCCTCTTCCAACTCGTAGATCGTCCGGAGGTACATCTCCGTCGTGTCGATCAGGCCATGTGCGGTCAAGGGCTCCTCCCGTCCTTCCTCGATGCTACGCCCATCGGGCCCTGGACTGAGACGGCTCGGCGAGGGCAGTGGCGGGCAATGTGCCGGACGAAGCCGAACCGACCGCCTGGCAGGAGATGACGAGCGTGGCAAAGCACGCCAACACCGGAGCAGAGCATTTCCTTCCCAATGAATCCGACATGACGGACGTCGCCGCCCTTCGCGCGGCCGCCGCCCACTGCCAGGGATGCGACCTGTACCGCGACGCGACGCAGACCGTCTTCGGGGAGGGCGGCGCGGACCCCAGGTACGTCTTCGTCGGCGAGCAGCCGGGAGACCAGGAGGATCGCCAGGGCCACCCGTTCGTGGGACCGGCCGGGCGGGTGCTCGACCGGGCCATCGCGGAGGCGGGCATCGAGCGCGACACGGTGTACCTGACCAATGCCGTGAAGCACTTCAAGTTCACGTACAAGGGCAAGCGCCGCATCCACCAGAAGCCGAGCGCGGTCGAGGTGTCCGCGTGCGCGCCCTGGCTGGACGCCGAGCTGCGGCTGCTGCGCCCGGAGGTCACGGTCATCCTCGGCGCGACGGCCGCCAGGGCGCTGCTCGGACCGTCGTTCCGGCTGACCCGGCACCGCGGCGAGCCGATGCCGCACGGCGAGACCACGCTGGTGGCCACGGTCCACCCGTCGGCGGTACTGCGCGCGCCGGACCGGGACGAGGCGTACCAGGAGTTCCTGTCGGACCTGATGGTGGCCGCCCAGGAGGGCGGCCGGCCGGTGGGTCAGCGGCCCACGGGCCGGTAGGTCCGGAAGGCCGGTACGGCGAGTCCGACCACGACCACCAGCACCGCGCACACGAGCCCGCCGCCCACCCACGCGGGCATCACGCCCACCGCGGCGGCCGTCGCACCGGCCCGCAGGTCGCCCAGGCGCGGCCCGCCCGCGACCACGACGTGGAACACGCCCTGCAGGCGTCCGCGCATCTCGTCCGGCGCGTACGTCTGCAGGATGGTCTGCCGCCACACGGCCGACACCAGGTCCGCCGCCCCGCCCAGCGCGAGCAGCGCCACCATCAGCCAGAGCTGCCCGGCGAGCCCCGCCGCCGCCACGGACAGGCCCCACAGCGCGATGACGACGGTCAGGGCGATCCCCTGGCGGCGCACCCGGCCGACCCACCCGGAGAACAGCCCGCCGATCACCGAGCCGATCGCGATGCTGGCCGACAGCCAGCCGAAGGCCATCCCCGAGTTGCCGAACCGCTCGGCGGTGATCTCCGGGAACAGCGCCCTGGGCAGCGCGAAGGCCATGGCGATGATGTCCACGACGAACGACATGAGCACCACCGGGTGCCGCGCGATGAAGCCCAGGCCCTCGTTGACGGACCGCCAGCCGGGACGCCGGGTGATCTCGCCCAGCGGCGGCAGGGGCGGCAGCCGCAGCGCGGCGTAGAAGCCGCCGGTGAACAGGATGAAGTCGATCAGGTAGGCGGTGGCGAAGCCGCCCCGGTCGAGCACGATGCCCGCCAGCAGCGGGCCGATCACCGTGCCGAGGTTGCCGACCAGGAAGTTGAGGGTGTTGGCGGCCGGGACCTCCTCGACGGGGACCAGCCGGGGGATGATCGCGCCCCGGGTGGGCCCGGTGACGGCGAACCCGGCGGAGTGGACGGCCACCGTCCCCAGCATGAGCGCGATGTTGTCGATCCGGAGTACGGCCTGGAGCAGCAGCGCGCCGGTCGCGACCCAGGCGATCAGGGACCCGGCGAGCAGCAGCCTGCGGCGGTCCACGGCGTCGGCGACCGCGCCGCCCCACAGGCCGAACACGACCAGCGGGACCAGGCTGGCCGGGCCGATCATGCCGACCCAGAACGACGACTCGGTGATCGAGTACACCTGCGCGCCCATGGTCACCGACGTGAGCTGGAAGCCGATGAAGGAGACGCCCTGGCCCCACCACAGGCGCCGGTAGGCGACGTTCCGCAACGGGGTGGTATCGACGGCAATCCGCTGCCACAACCGCCCAGCCACCCATTACCCCCAGTTAAAGTCGCGAATTGTCCCCTCAAAGGGAACCATGTGCCGCCCGGCTGGAGGCACCCGGGCCACGTACGGCCAAGTGGACGTAAATTATCCGCTTTGATGTGATTCGACCCGGATTCGCCCGCTCACCTGCGGGCACAGGGGCATCTGGTCCGTACCGACGCGCGGTAGGAGGGGACGACCGATGGACGACTACCCGCTGCTGAACATCTTCCTGACGATGATGTGGTTCTTCCTCTGGGTGCTCTGGCTGATGCTCCTCTTCCGGGTCATCGTGGACATCTTCCGCGACGACTCGCTCAACGGATGGGCCAAGGCCGGCTGGGCGATCTTCGTGATCGTGCTGCCGCTCGTCGGGGTCTTCGTGTACCTGGTCGCCCGCGGCAAGGGGATGGGCAGGCGCGAGGTCGCCGCGCTGGCCGCGCGCGAGGCCCGCTACTACGAGGCCGCCGCCGAGCGGGGCGTCTTCCAGGGCGCCGGCCAGGCCGACGAACTCGCCCGGCTGGCCGACCTCAGGAACCACGGCGACCTCACCCCGCAGGAGTTCGAGCACGCCAAGGCCAAGGTGCTGGCCCGCTGAGGCCCCGATAAGGCCATGGCCTCAGGCCAGGATGAGCACGATGAACAGCAGGCAGACCACGATGTTGATCAGCCAGCCGTGCGAGTTCATCCACTCCCGGACCTGGGGCATGACGGCGGTCACCCGCTGCCGGAAGGCCAGGTAGCCCAGCAGCGGCAGCGCCAGCAGGAACACCGTGGCCAGCACGAACGGTATCGCCGCGGAAGGCGGGGCGTGGTCCTGTTCCAGGTTCACGCCGACGGTGAGCATCGCGATCAGGTCCGTCGGCATCAACAGGACCAGCAACACCCCGGTCACGAAGGCGCGGCCGGGGCCCGCGCCCAGGAGGGTGCCCAGCCAGGATGGCGGCTCGGCGGTGGTGCGGCCCAGGTAGTTCCGCACCACCGCGACGAGCAGCAGCCCGACCAGGATGTACTGGATGATCGTGCCCGCCGATCCTCGGTCGGCGGGGTCGCCGAGTGACAGGACACCGGACAGCAGGGCGGCGATCCGGCGGGCCAGCGCCACCCCGGCGACGGTCGCGAGCGCGAACCCGGCGAGGTACGCCAGCGACACCCGCACCACCCTCCGGTGCGTGAGAAGGATGATCGCCGACATGATCTGCGGCCCCGCGACCATGGTGACGGCCAGCGGAAGCACCTGAAAAGCCATGGCCGTCCTTCCGTGGCGGCGTGTGAAGACCCCTCGCCTACCCGGAAGGCCCGGCCTCCCCCGCAAGCCGGATCAATGAATCCATAGATCGATCACTGCCCCGGCTTGGCCCTGTCCGCCACAGGCCGTCAGGGGGCCAGGCGTTCCAGCACCCAGCCGCCCCCCGATCTGCGGTACCGCAGCCGGTCGTGCATCCGGTCGGTCTGCCCCTGCCAGAACTCGACCTCCTGCGGGACCACCCGGAACCCGCCCCAGAAGTCGGGCACCGGCGGATCGTCGGGCCAGCGCTCGGCCAGTTCCTCGTAGCGGGCGTCCAGGTCTTCCCTGGAGCCCACCACGGCGGACTGGCGGGAGGCCCAGGCGCCGATCCGCGAGCCGTACGGCCTGCTGTGGAAGTAGGCGGCCGTCTCGTCCCTGGACAGCCGTACCACCGGCCCCTCCACGCGGACCTGGCGCCGGATGGGATGCCAGGGGAACAGCAGGCACGCCCTGGCGTTCTCGGCGAGGTCGCGGCCCTTGCGCGACTCGTAGTTGGTGTAGAAGACGAAACCCTGCGTGCTGTACCCCTTGAGCAGCACCGTCCGCGCGCTGGGCCGGCCGCCCGCCGAGGCGGTGGCCAGGACCATGGCGTTGGGTTCGGGCAGCCCGGAGTCCAGGGCGTCGGAGAACCACGTGGCGAACTGCGCCACCGGCTCGGCGGCGAGGTCCGCTTCGAGCAGCGGCTCGCCCTGATACGTACGGCGAAGCCCCGCCAGCGAAGGGGGGCGCGATGCGGCGTCCACGGGAGGCTATTCTCCCCTGCCCGGGTACATGACCTGCGCAGGCCCCCTACCTGGCACTATGGCTCTTCGGCATGCCCGGCGGCAGGGCGGGTCCGGACAGGGGGTTGAATAGCACCCGCCGGTATCTCGACATCAAGGCTTTGACTCAGGAAAGGGAGGCGGCCGAGAATGTCCGACTTCAAACCCGGGCTCGAAGGCGTAGTGGCTTTCGAGTCCGAGATCGCGGAACCGGACAAGGAAGGTGGCGCCCTGCGCTATCGGGGCGTCGACATCGAAGAGCTGGTCGGCAAGGTCACCTTCGGCCACGTATGGGGCCTGCTGGTGGACAACGACTTCCAGCCGGGACTGCCCCCCGCGGAGCCGTACCCGATCCCCGTCCACTCCGGTGACATCCGCGTCGATGTGCAGAGCGCGCTGGCCATGCTGGCGCCCGCGTACGGCTTCCGCCAGCTGCACGACATCGACGAGAAGGAGGCCCGCGAGGACCTGGCCAGGGCGAGCGTCACCGCGCTGAGCTTCGTCGCGCAGTCCGCCCGCGGCCTGGGCCTGCCGATGGTCCCGCAGAGCCGGGTGGACCAGGCCGAGAGCATCGTCGAGAGATTCATGATCCGCTGGCGCGGTGAGCCTGACCCCAAGCACGTCAAGGCCATCGACGCGTACTGGACCTCGGCCGCCGAGCACGGCATGAACGCCTCGACCTTCACCGCCAGGGTCATCGCCTCCACCGGCGCCGACGTGGCCGCCGCCCTGTCCGGGGCGGTCGGCGCGATGTCGGGGCCGCTGCACGGCGGCGCGCCCGCGCGGGTGCTGCACATGGTCGAGGAGGTCGAGCGGATCGGCGACGCCGAGACCTACGTCAAGCAGGCGCTGGACCGCGGCGAGCGGCTGATGGGCTTCGGCCACCGCGTCTACCGCGCCGAGGACCCGCGCGCCCGGGTGCTCCGGCGTACCGCCCAGGAGCTGGGCTCGCCGCGTTACGAGGTCGCCGCGGCGCTTGAGCGGGCCGCGCTGGCCGAACTGCACGCCCGCAAGCCGGACCGCGTGCTGGCCACCAACGTGGAGTTCTGGGCGGCCCTGCTGCTCGACTTCGCCGAGGTGCCGCCGCACATGTTCACCTCCATGTTCACCTGCGCGCGTACGGCCGGATGGGCCGCGCACATCCTTGAGCAGAAGCGGACCGGCCGCCTGGTCCGTCCGAGCGCACGGTACGTCGGACCGCCCCAGCGGTCGGTCACGGACGTTCCGGGGGCGGCCCAGGTCCTCAGCGACCGCTGACCCTTCCCACTCCCGACGAAGAGCCGCGGTCCGTGCCGCCCCGCTCACGGCACGGGCCACGGCTCACTTCGGACGCGCACACGCCGCCTTCTCGTCGGTCGGCGTGCAGATGTAATGCACCTTGAACGCCTTCTCCCCCGCGCTGACCAGCCACACCTGACGGTCCAGCGCGTCGTGCCCCTCGGACTCGGCGGCGAAAGTGATCTTGCCGGTCGCGCCGACCACGCTCAGCCCGCGCAGGTTGTAGTGGATCCCCGTGCGTACGTGCGTGTCACCCCAGATGTCCAGGAAGTCGCCCATGCCGAGGAACGCGCCCAGCGCCTCCGTGACCACCAGCGCGGCGTCGTAGCCGAGCGCCGCGTGACCGGCCGAATATGACGGCAGGGCGACCTTGTCGGCCGCGGCCTTGGTCACCCATTCGTTGATGACCGCCCGGTGCCCGGACGACTGCGAGCGCTTCTCGCCCTCTGGGACGTCCGGCTGGCGGCGTGGATCGGTGAGCGAGACGAGTTGAAGGGCCAGGCTCTGCTCCGACCCGCCGTTCTGGAGACTCCGGGCGACCTCCCTGGTCACGTCGTCGCCCGCCATCACGGCGACGTCCCGGGCCGCGCAATGGCCGCGCCAAGCGTCGGCCAGCGTGGCGAGCTGCGCGCCGCGCCCGGAGAAGTAGATCAGCTCGGTACCCCGGTCGCACGCCTCGCGCACCCGCTGGGTGAGCTTGGAGTCGTCGGAGAACTCGTACTCGGACACACCGGGCAGGAGCCGGATGAACCACCCGGTGAGGTCCTTGCTGTACAGCTCGTGCGGGGCGGCCTGGGTGAGCACCGCGACCTGCTCGCCCTTGAACCGCCGCCCGCGCGTCGTGGGCACGCCCAGTTTGGTGATCCACTCCACCGTGGCCCGCGCCTGCCGGGAGTTGGCGGCGGGCAGCCGGAAGAACCACGCCGACGGCTTGCCCTCCACATCCGCCACGTTGTCGGCGGTGGCGGTGGTGCTGACCATCGGCAACTGCGCCGAGCCGAGGACTCCGACGGCGTTCCTGATCTCCTCGCGGCTCCAGCCGAGGCCGATGGCCGCGGCCAGGGTCTCATCCCCCACGGCCCGCCGTTTGAGCTGTTCGGCGACGGCCGCCGCGTGCGCGTAGCTCTGGCCCGCGTTGGCGAACTCCACGCGCATCCTGGGCAGCTCGCCGAGCGCGTTGTAGCGGGCCTGGCGGGCGGCGATGCCGATCAGCTCGCCCGCCGTGCCGACCAGCGGGCTCACGTCGGTCGTGCCCGGCCGCTGGGTGAGCGTGCCGAAGTAGACCACCGTGAACGACTTCGCGTCCGGGTGGATGGCCTTGTTCTGCTGGTCGATGCGTTTGAGCAGCGGGGCGAGGGCCGGGGAGAAGCTCTCCACGGAGGCCGTCACCCCGACGCACTGTTCGTCCTCAAGCGTGAGACCGGCCGCGCACACGGGAGGGAGCAGGGCGCGGGCGGTCACGTACAGCGGAAGCACGACGGCCATGACGACCGCCGCCCGATAGGTCAGGGCGAGGCCGCGCCGGCCCACCCGATGCGAGGAGTCGCCGCCCTCGGGCTCGGTGTCGCCGACGTCGATGACGACGTAGGGGCACGGCGCGGGCCGCTCGGCCCCTGACCGCCACCGGGCGTAGACCTCGTTGAGGCCGGCGGCGTCCGTCATGGTGGCGCCGGCGTGCCGGTGGGCGTCGAAGTCGGGCGGGGCGTCCATCGCCGCCACCACGAGCAGCGGTACCGGCCGCCCGACCTGCACCTGGACGTCGTGCATGAGGGTGAGCAGGCGGCGTCCGGCGGTGCCCGGGCCGGTGTCGGTCAGCACGAGCACGGCGTGCGCGCCGCGCGCCCAGCCCGGCCACAGCAGCCAGGGCCGCAGCCGCCGGTACGCGATCCGCAGGTCTTCGTGGAAGGCGTTGACCAGGAGTTTGGCCACCTCGTCGCCGTCGGGGTCGGCGTCCTTGAGTGCGTGGATCCTGGCGACGTAGTCGGCCAGGGACTCCCGTGGTTCGCGCGGCAGGAACGGCTGCGAGCCGAACCAGCGGTACCGGAAGTGCCCGGTGGACCAGTTGGCGGCGCTCAGCGTGGCCAGCGACACCGCGAACAGCAGGGCGACGCCCCAGATCACCCCCGCCCCCCACACCGCCATGTCGTAGACATTGGTGATCACGGCCGACACCGAGCCGGTCGCCAGCGCGGGGACGGCCAGGAACCGGGTGATGTACTCGGCCTTGTCCAGGGGCCGCTGCCAGGCGAAGCCGTCGCGCCGCAGCCAGGCGCGCAGCGGCTGGTCGAGACGCTGGTTCTCGGCGTCCGCCTTGGTCAGCGCCCACAGCACGAACTGCGCGAGCGGAAAGCGCGGCGGCGGCAGGAACGACCAGGGCACCCGCCTGCCCAGCGCGCCGTCCTCGCCGGCCACGCGTTCCATGAGCCTGGTGAGCGAATCGGTCTCACCGGCCCGGACGGGCCCGACCTCGGCCACCGGCACCTTGCGGCGGACCGGCGAGACGAAATGCCGCACCACGATGTGGGCCTTGCGTCCGGTGAAGAGCATGAACGGTAGAAATCGGGCGTGTAGCCCGCGTCGGACCAGATCCGCACAGATGGCGGTGTACGGCGGTATCGCTTCCATGGACCACCCCGGTCACCAGATGTCAGGCACGCCCCCCGTCTCATGGTGTCACCTAGGATGATCATTTGATTACGTTCTCAATATCCGGACCCGCGTCTTGCCGCACTCGCCGCCTGACTACTCTTGTGCTGTGGCTGACATCGTGATTCCCGCTGACATCAAGCCCGCCGACGGCCGCTTCGGCTCCGGCCCCTCCAAGGTGCGCCCGGAGCAGCTCGCCGCTCTGGCCGACTCCGGCGCCTCGGTGATGGGCACCTCGCACCGGCAGCAGCCGGTCAAGCGCATCGTCCGGCGCGTACGCGAGGGACTGGGCTCCCTGTTCGGCCTGCCCGAGGGGTATGAGGTGGTGCTCGGCAACGGCGGCACCACGGCGTTCTGGGACATCGCGGCCTTCGGCCTGATCCGGGAACGTTCCCAGCACCTCAACTTCGGCGAGTTCTCCTCCAAGTTCGCCACGGTGGTGGCGAAGGCCCCGTGGCTGGGCGACCCGACGGTGATCAAGTCCGACCCGGGCACGCACCCGGAGGCGCGGCCCGAAGAGGGCGTCGATGTCTACGCGCTCACCCACAACGAGACCTCGACCGGCGTGGCGATGCCGGTCAAGCGGGTGGCCGATGACGACTCGCTGGTGCTGGTCGACGCGACCTCGGGGGCGGGCGGCCTGCCGGTCCAGGCGAGCGAGTTCGACGTCTACTACTTCGCGCCCCAGAAGAGCTTCGCCTCCGACGGCGGGCTGTGGCTCGGGCTGTTCTCGCCGAAGGCGCTGGCCAGGGTGACCGAGATCGCCGAGTCGGGGCGGTACGTGCCCGAGTTCTTCAGCCTGCCCACGGCGGTCGACAACTCCGCCAAGGACCAGACCTACAACACGCCCGCGCTGGCCACGCTGTTCCTGCTGGCCGACCAGATCGAGTGGATGAACTCCCAGGGCGGGCTGGCCTGGAGCGCGGCGCGCTCGGCCGAGTCGGCGCAGCGCCTGTACACCTGGGCGGACAAGTCGTCCTACGCCACGCCGTTCGTGACCGACCCGGCGCAGCGCTCCAACGTGGTCGGCACCATCGACTTCACCGACAACGTCGACGCCGCCGCGGTGGCCAAGGTGCTGCGGGCCAACGGCATCGTGGACACCGAGCCCTACCGCAAGCTGGGCCGCAACCAGTTGCGGGTGGCGATGTACCCGGCGGTCGACCCGGCCGACGTCGAGGCGCTGACCGTCTGCGTCGACTACGTGGTCGAGCGCCTCTAGGCGGCGTCCCGCCGGGGCCTGGCGCGCGATCAGGCCCTGGCCAGGGCGCCCTTCCTGCGCAGCACCCACGCGGCCACCACGCCGCCGATGAGCCCGAACAGGTGGCCCTGCCAGGAGATGCCCTCCTGGGAGGGCAGCACGCCCCACAGCAGCGAGTAGTAGGCCGCCGCGACCCCCACGCCGAGCACGATGTCGAGGACCCTGCGGTCGAACAGCCCGCGGGCGACCACGTAGCCGAAGTAGCCGAAGACCAGGCCGCTCGCGCCGATGGTGACGTAGTGGGGCGGGGTGGTCAGCCACACGCCGACCCCGCTGACCACCACGATGATCAGGCTGGCCAGCAGGAACTTCCCGATGCCGCGGATCGCGGCCACGAAGCCCAAGATGAGCAGCGGCACCGAGTTGGCCATCAGGTGGCCGAAGCCGCCGTGCAGAAAGGGCGCGAACAGGATGCCGGACAGCGAGTCGGGGTTCCAGCCCACGATGCCGTAGGCGTCGAGTCCGCCGCCGGTGGTGTAGTCGATGATCTCGATCAGCCACATGGCGCCGACGAGCAGGGCCAGCAGCAGGGCGCTGCCCAGCGCCCCGGTGAGGAATTCGCGCACGCCCCGCTTGAATTGCTCACCACTGGCCGAGCCCGGTGATCCGTAGCCGGTCGGGAAGTCGTTCATCTGTTCTCCTGGCGCAGCCGACGACGTGTGCGGACCCTGCCCTGAAGGAAACCGCGCACACCTTTACCGTACGCAGGAACAGGCGTGGACGCGCCCCTCCCCGGCAAGTACGAACCAGGGAGAGGCCATCGCATACCGCTTTACTCGCCTGAAGCCGGGCTTTACTCGCCTAAGGCTGGCTTTACTCGCCTTTCCAGACCGGCGCCCGCTTCTCCGCGAACGCCGCCGCGCCCTCCTTGGCGTCCTTGGAGTTGAAGACCTCGTCCACGGTGGCGGCCTGCCTGGCGAAGATCTGGTCCAGGCTCCAGTCCGCGGACTCGATCATCAGCCGCTTGGTGGCGGCGACGGCGAGCGGCGCGTTCCTGGCGATCCTGCGGGCCAGTTCGAGCGCCGTCGCCAGCGCCTCGCCCGCCGCGGTGACCCGGTTGACCAGCCCCAGCTCATGCAGCCTGGCGGCCGGGTAGTGGTCGCCGGTCAGCGCCACCTCCAGCGCGACGTGGTACGGCAGGCGCCGGGGCAGCCGCGGGATGCCGCCCGCCCCGGCGATCAGGCCCCTGGTCGGCTCGGGCAGGCCGAACTTCGCCGTGTCGGAGGCCACGATCAGGTCGCACGACAGCGCCAGCTCGAACCCCCCGGCCAGGGCGTAGCCCTCCACCGCCGCGATGATCGGCTTCTTCGGCGGGGCCTCGACCAGCCCGCCGAACCCGCGGCCGGGCACGTGCGGGAAGTCGCCGCTCAGGAACCCCTTGAGGTCCATTCCGGCGCTGAAGGAGTCGCCCGCGCCGGTCAGCACGTAGACCGCGACGTCCTTGCGCTCCTCCAGCTCGTCGAGCGCCGCCGCGATCCCGCGCGCCACCTCTCCGTTGATCGCGTTCTTGGACTTGGGACGGTTGATCGTGATGACGGCGACGCCGCCGTCCACCTCGACCAGTACTTCATCGGACACGCTCACGGCTCCAATCGGGCAGGGCGGGCTGGCAGGTCAGGACGAACGGTCACTTGGGCTGGAAGCGGATGCCTCCGTCGAAGCGCACGACCTCGGCGTTGACGTAGTCGTTCTCGATCAGCGAGCGCACCAGGTGCGCGAACTCGGCGGGCCGGCCCATCCGCTTCGGGAACACGACCGGGGCGACCAGCCGGGCCTTGAAGGCGTCCACGTCGCCGCTGCCGAACCCGTAGATCGGGGTGTCGATGATGCCGGGGGCGACGGTGTTGACCCGTACGCCGATGACCGCGAGGTCGCGCGCCGCGGGCACGGTCATGCCGACGATGCCGCCCTTGGAGGCGGAGTAGGCGATCTGACCGGTCTGGCCCTCCAGCGCGGCCACCGAGGCGGTGTTGATCACCACGCCGCGCTGGCCGTCCTCGTCGGCGGGCTCGGTCTTGGCGATGGCGGCGGCGGCGATGCGCATCAGGTTGAAGGTGCCGACCAGGTTGACGTCGATCACCTTGCGGTAGGCCGCCAGGTCGTGCGGCGAGCCGTCCTTGCCGACCGTGCGGGCCGCCCAGCCGATGCCGGCGCTGTTGACCACCGCGCGCAGCGGCTTGCCGGTGGCGACCGCGGCCTCGACGGCGGCGGTGACCTGGTCCTCGTCGGACACGTCGCACCGGGCGAACAGGCCGCCGATCTCGTCGGCGACGGCCTTGCCGCGCTCCTCGTTGAGGTCGGCGACGACCACCGTGGCGCCGTGCGCGGCCAGGTCGCGGGCCGTCGCCTCACCGAGACCGCTCGCGCCGCCCGAGACGATTGCTGCTACTCCATTCAGCTCCATGAGCGGACCATAACCGGTCACCGAATGAAGTTCTACGCGGGGGCCGCCCTAGGCCGTCAGACCTCGGTGGACACCGCGGTGTCGACGTCGGGATAGACCTTGATCCGCCGGTCCAGGCCGGTGGTGCGCAGGATGCGGGCCACCGGGGCCTGCGGCGCGGCCAGGCAGACCCCGCCGCCCTCGCCGGTCGCCAGCCGCCACGCCTCGATGAGCACAGAAAGGCCGCTGGAGTCCATGAACGAGAGCGAGGTGAGGTCGAGCACGAGCCTGGAGCCGTCCTGCTTGATCGCGTCACGGACCTCGTCGCGCAGGAAAGGGGCCGTGAACAGATCGAGTTCGCCCTCGACCGCCACCACCACGGCATCGCCGACGGCGTGCCGTGCCAGCCGTAGCTTCATGTGCTCATCCCTAGTCGCCCTCGACACGCCCTACTATCCCACCGTATCCCGCACTCACGGCGCGGGGACCGCGAAGCCGTACGGCAGCTCCAGGCGGTGTTCCGCGAGGAGCGCGCGGTCGGAGAGGATATCCCGGATCGGTCCGTCGGCGGCGATCACTCCGCCGGAGAGGATCAGCGCGCGTTCGCACAGCTCCAGCGCGTACGGCAGATCATGGGTGACCAGCAGCACCGTGACGTCCAGGGAGCGCAGGATCTCGGCCAGTTCCCGCCGCGAGGCCGGGTCCAGGTTGGAGGACGGTTCGTCGAGGACCAGGATCTCCGGGCGCATGGCCAGTACGGTCGCCACCGCGACCCGCCGCCGCTGGCCGAAGGACAGGTGGTGGGGCGGCCGGTCGATCGCGTCGAGCATGCCGACCTGTTCCAGCGCGCCGGTGACCGCGCGGTCCAGCTCCGCACCGCGCAGCCCGAGGTTGGCCGGGCCGAACGCGACGTCGTCGCGCACGGTGGGCATGAAGAGCTGGTCGTCGGGATCTTGGAAGACCAGGCCGACGCGCCGCCTGATCTCCTTCAGGTCGCGCCGCCCGACCGGCAGCCCGGCCACGGCGACACTTCCGTGACCAGGGGTGAGAATGCCGTTGAGGTGCATCACCAGGGTGGTCTTGCCTGCGCCGTTCGGGCCGAGCAGCGCCACCCGCTCGCCGCGGGCGATGGTCAGGTCCACCCCGTAGAGGGCCTGAGTGCCATCAGGATAGGCGTACGCGAGCCGGGTGACCTTCAGTGACGGCGGGCCACCGGCCGACCCCTGAGCGTCGTTCACAGCACCCCCGCCAGCAGCACGGCCAGCAGCACGGTAAGCGCCGGGCCGGGCAGCAGGGCCGCCAGCGCCCACTGTCCCCCGGTCGCCGTCAGGTCGCCGGTGATCGGCATCGTCCCGGTGTATCCGCGACTGAGCATCGCCAGGTACACGCGCTCCCCCCGTTCGTAGGACCTGATGAACAGCGCTCCCGCCGAGCGCGCCACGGCGGGGACGTGCCGGACGTCCCTGGCGGTGAACCCGCGCGACTCGCGGGCGACGCGCATCCGGCGCATCTCGCCCGCGATCACGTCCAGGTACCGCAGCATGAACATCGCGATCTGCACCAGCGGCGCGGGCAGCCGCAGCAGCCGCGCCCCGAGCAGGATGTCCCGCGGCGGCGTGGTCGCCGCCAGCAGGACGCTGGTCAGCACCCCGAGCGTGGCCTTGGCCAGGATGTTCCACCCGGCCCACAGGCCCTCGGCGCTGAGCGCCAGCCCGGCGACCTGCACCCGCGGGCCCGTCCCGATGAACGGCAGCGCCACCGCGAACACCACGAACGGCACCTCGATCGCCATCCGCCGCAGCGCGAAGCCCGCAGGCACCCTGGCCGCCGCCGCGACGCCCGCGAGCAGCGCCAGGTAGGCGGCGAAGGCCCAGAACAGCTCCCGTGGCGTGGCCACGACCACGACGACGAACCCGGCCGCCGCCGCCAGCTTGCACTGCGGCGGCAGCCTGTGGACGGCGGTGTCGCCCGCCCGGTGGATCGGGTGACCGTGTCCGGCGCCCATCGGCTCAGTCCCTCGCGTACGCCCGGACGCGCCGCCGTCCCACCGCGTAGAACAGGCCGCCGCCGACCACCGCCGTCACCCCGACGCCGACCAGCCCGGCGATCCCGACCGGGATGCCGCCCGCCTCGCCGTAGTCGGCCAGCGGCTGCCCGCCCAGCGGGTGGTCGGTGGCCGATGAGATGAACCCGGCGTCCTCGGCGACCCGCTCCAGGCCGTCGGGCGAGGCCGAGGCGAAGAAGCTGGCGACCCCGGCGAGCAGCGCGGCGAGCACGATGCCACTCAGCAGGAACCGCCCTGGGCGCCCGGGCCGTGTCATCGGCCGGGTCTCCTGCGCGGCCTCGGTGGTCTCGCCGTCCGGGCCGCGCAGCACGAGCGCCCCGGTCAGGCCGCGCGCGCCGTACACCAGGTCGGGCCGCACGGCCAGCACGGTGCTCACCGTGACCGCGGTGATCAGCGCCTCGCCGATCCCGATCAGCACGTGGACGCCGCCCATCGCCGCCGCCACCGTGCCGACCTCGATGGGCGCGTTGCCGCCGATCCAGAACAGCAGCGTGAACACCAGCGCCGACACCGGCACGGAGACCAGCGCCCCCGCGGACGCGCCCGCCACGACAGCGCCCCTCCCGCCCCCGAACAGCCGCTTGACCAGCAGGAACACGCCCCAGCCGACGGCCGCGGTGACGATGCCCATGAGCGTGATGTTGACGCCGAGCGCGCTCAGCCCGCCGTCCGCGAAGGCGAGCCCCTGCACCAGCAGGACCACCGCCATGCACAGCACGGCCGTGTACGGGCCCACCAGTACCGCGGCCAGCGCGCCGCCGAGCAGGTGGCCGCTGGTGCCCGCGGCGACCGGGAAGTTGAGCATCTGGACGGCGAAGACGAAGGCGGCCACCAGGCCGGCCATGGGGGCGGTCCGGTCGTCGAGTTCGCGGCGCGTCGCGCGGAGGCAGACCGCGACACCGGCGGCGGCGACCACACCGGCACTTACGGAGACGGGAAGGGTGAAGAAGCCATCGGGGACATGCACGGTGAGCCTCCCGACCTGGGGAAGTATCCCCGAAAACGGGAATATGTCACTAACTTTAAGGGATCGGATTGCACGTGCAAGTGGGTGGCAACTGAGGAATCACCATCGCAGCAACCGGCGCACCGCACGGCGTACCGGAACGTTCCTGACCCTCACGCTCAGCCGCCCCCTGCCGGACGTCGAATAGGGCCGCACCGTACGCCTGACCGCCCACCGCCACCAGGCGCGCGGCTGCACCGGGACGCCCGCGTCGATCCGGCAGCGCACCGGCGGCCCGCCGAGGTCCAGCTCCAGGTAGGCGTCCCACACGCCGCCCGCGAAGTCCTCCCAGCCCTGGGACACCGCGAACCCGCCACCCGGCAGGTCGGTGACCGTCCGGCCGCGCTCCCGCCCCGACCGGCGTTCCCGCCACACCAGCCTGCGCACCGTCCCGGCCCCCGGGACGGCGTCGCCGACCGTGACGCGCCCGCCGAGCAGCAGCCGGTTGCCCCGGCCCCACCCGGCCTCGGTGATCTTCACCGCGCAGGGCACCGCGGCCACGTGCCCGCCCAGGTCGATGCTGAGATTGCCCTGCACGCGGGTGAAGTAGGGCACCGCCGCGCGTTCGCCGAGCAGCCGCGGGCCGGGCGCGGCGTCCGTGCGCTCAGGGCGCAGCCTGCCGAGCCTGGTCACGCCCTCGCAGGTGATCGCCACGTGCACGTTCCACACTCCGGACGGCAGGTCGCGCAGGTCGATCACCCCGGCGAACCTGCCGCCGCCCGACCACACCGGGAAGGAGCGTTCGCCGTGCGCGGCGGGCCCGCGCGGGCGGAGCAGCACCGACACCGTGAAGTCCAGGTCGGGGCCGCCGTCCAGGGCCGCCTCGCCGCGCAGGGTGAGCAGGTCGCCCGCCCAGGCGATCTCGGTGAGCCGCCTGGTCACCGCCGACGCCTCGACGCGGGCCAGCCGGACGAGCTGGTCGATGTCGTCGAGCGCGGCCAGCTTGCGGCGTTCCGGCGCGCTCAGCCGTTCGCGCACGCCGTCGGTCAGCCAGCGTTCGCACAAAGCGGCGATCTCGGCGGCGATCTCCTTGCGCGCCACGTCCCCGGCGGCCAGGAACGGCGCGCCCAGGTGGGCGAGCGCATCGTGCCGGAAGTGGCGGCGCATCAGGTGGTCGCGCAGCGGCCCCGGCGGTACGTGCCCGGCGACGAGCTCCATCGGCCGCCTGATCATCCGCAGCCGGCGGACGGGGTCGCGGCCGACGTCCTCCTGCGTGACGCCGGCGCCCAGGTGGTGGCAGTCGTGCCCGGCGACCACGGAGATCACCCCGGCGTGGCAGTAGGCGTGGCTGGTGAAGACCATGTCCTCGCCCACCCGGAGGTCTTCGGCGAAGGTGATGTCGTGCGCGGTCAGCATCGCCCTGCGGAACAGCTTGCAGCAGCTCAGGCTGTTGTAGACGGGGCTGTCGCCGAGCGGCGCGCGGTCGATGTCGGCCTCGAACATCACGCGGCCGGGGCCGACGACCCGGCCGAGCACGATGTCGGAGCCGTTGCGGTCGGCCATCGCGGTCATCCGCTCCAGCGCCTCGGGGCCCAGGTGGTCATCGGCGTCGCAGAAGAACACGTACCGGCCGCGGGCGTTGGCCAGGCCGAGGTTGCGGGCGCGTCCGGCGCCCATCGGGCGGTCCAGGCGCAGCACCTTGACCACTCCGGGGTGGTGCGCGGCGTACAGGTCGAGCAGGTCGCCGCCGCCGTCGGCCGACCCGTCGTCCACCGCCACGATCTCCAGCGCCACCCGCTGGACCAGCAGCGACGTCAGGCACCTGTCGAGGTACGACCGGCGGTCGCGCACCGGCACCACCACGCTGACATCGACCTGCGTCACCACCGGGGCCGCTCCCACCGGCCCTGCGACACGCCCGCGCACCGAGTCCATGGCGCTCCAGTATGTGTCCGGACGGTCGCACGGCGTGGCGGTTCCGCCGAATCGGAGTGTCGGGCCGTCCGCGGGCGATCATGAGATCATGAGGCGATGAGCCATCCTTGGGTGTGCGCCACCTGCGCGAATCACTACCCGGAGGCGGAGTCGCCGCCGTCCACGTGCCACATCTGCGCCGACGAGCGCCAGTGGGTGCCGCCGGGCGGCCAGCGCTGGACGACCCTGGCCGAGCTGTCGGCGGCGGGTCACCGCGCCGACATCAGGGAGATCGAGCCGGGGCTGCTGGGGATCGGCGCGGCTCCGCAGGTCGCCATCGGGCAGCGGTCGCTGCTGGTCCGCACTGCGGAGGGCAACCTGCTCTGGGACCCGTCGGGGTTCATCGACGACGACGCCGTGCGGGCGGTTCGGGAGGCGGGCGGGTTGCGCGCGGTGAGCGCGAGCCATCCCCACTTCTACGGCTCGATCGTGGTGTGGAGCGAGGCCTTCGGGGCGGAGATCCTGCTGCCCGAGGTGGACGCCTCGTGGCTGCCGCGGCCGTCACCGGCCGTGCGCACCTGGTCGGGCGTGCTGGACGTGCTGCCCGGCGTCACGCTGATCCAGTGCGGCGGTCATTTCCCCGGCAGCTCGGTGGTCCACTGGGCCGAGGGGGCGGGCGGCGCGGGAGCGCTGTTCACCGGTGACACGATCTTCGTCACGCCCGGCGAGGACCGGCTGACGTTCGTGTGGAGTGCCCCCAACCGGCTGCCGCTGCCCGAGCGCGACGTACGGCGGGTCGTGGACGCCGTGGCGCCCTACGCGTTCGACCGCATCTACGGCGGCTGGTGGACGCCCGTGCTCCGGGAGGGAGCCAAGGACGCGCTGCGGTCCTCGGCGGACCGCTACATCGAGTTCCTGAGGGGCGAGGCCCGGACGGGCTGAATCGACCACCACCCTCCCCCCGGTTCCGGCCCCCGGAAATCGCTCCGGAGGGAGGGGGCGGACGGTCTCAGAGGATCAGGAGGTGCAGACCTCGCCGGGAGCGATGCGGGTGATGGGCTGAACCTCGTCGCGGTACCAGCCCGACTTCAGCTGGAAGTCCGGGCTGCCGTCGACGCAGTAGTCGTAGGCCGAGCCGTTGGTGATGCCGACCATGGTGGCGGCGGGGTTGTAGGTCCGGGTCGCGCCACCCGGGATCGCCTCGACGGCGCCGTTGGTGAACTGCACGCAGACGTAGCCGACCACACAGTTCGGCGCGGGCGGAGCGGTGGCGGATGCGGGAGCGGACACGGCCAGCAGGGCCGCACCCGCGAGGGGAAGCGCCGCGATGGTCGCGAACAGCTTGCTCCTCGTGCTCATGTGAATCCTCCGTGTGTTGAGAATCCGGCCCGGCGGGGGCCGCCGAACCGACACGAGAAGCGTCGCAGCCGGGATGGACAAACCCCGGACGCATTGCGGACATGTCCGCTAAGTCAGCCGCGGAGCGGTCAGCGGGCGAACGCGTCCACGCCGGTCAGTTCCGCGGAGAGCGTCCACAGCCGGGACGCCTGCTCCCGGTCGATCGCGTATCCGCGCACGCCCGAGGTGAAATCGCCCTGGTCGGGGACCTGCTCGGCGATGTCGCAGTCCTCGCAGTACAGCCCGCCCAGGCCCGCCAGGCGCGGTGAGGTCGCCGCCCAGACCTGGGTGGCGGCGCCCTGTTCCGGCGTCTTGAAGGAGGGGTTGGCGACGTTGCCGTCCTCGTCGATCCAGCCCATGGCGACCATCTCGGCCTTGGGCATGTGCCGCTGCAACGGCGTCATGATCCCGCCGGGGTGCAGCGCGAACGCCCGTACGCCCGCGTCCCTGCCGAGTTCGTCGAGCCTCACGGCGAACAGCACGTTCGCCGTCTTGGCCTGCCCGTACGCCTGCCACTTGTCATAGCCGCCGGTGAAATGAAGGTCGTCCCAGCGGATCGGGCTGCGGCGGTGGCCACCGGAGGAGACCGATATCACCCGCGCGCCGCCCGCCTCGATGGCCGGCCAGAGCAGGTTGACCAGCGTGTAGTGCCCGAGGTGGTTGGTGGCGAACTGCGCCTCCCAGCCGGGGCCGGCCAGGGTCCGCTCGGGCAGGGCCATGATCCCCGCGTTGCCGATGAACATGTCGATGCCGCGCCCCGAGGCCAGGAAGCGCTCGGCGAACCCGCGCACGCTCGCCAGGTCCGCGAGGTCGAGTTCGTCCACCTCGACGCCGTCGATCCCCGCGACCGCCTGCTCCGCCGCGCCCTTGCGCCGCGCCGGCACCACCACGCGGGCGCCGGCGCGGGCGAGCGCCCGGGTGGTCTCCAGTCCGAGGCCCGAGTAGCCGCCGGTGACGATGGCGAGTTTCCCGGACAGATCGACACCGCGCAGTACCTCCTCCGCGGTACTGCGCGCGCCGAACCCTGATCCGATCTTGTGTTGAGCGGTAGTCATGCTGCGGAGCCTACGGAGTGGAGCGCGCTCCAGGCCAAGCCGGACCTCCCTCCTCCGCCTCGGCGAGCCGTTCGCCGCCCCACAGGCGGCGCATCTCCGGGCAGGTGGCGAGCAGGTCGCCGAGCGCGCCCTCGCCGGCGATCCGGCCGCGGTCCAGGACCACGATCCGGTCGGCGCGTTCGAGGGCGGCCCTGCGGTGGGAGACCACCAGGAGGGTGTCCGGGCCGCGCCCGTCGCGGGCGGCGGCGGCCACACGGTCCCAGAGCAGTTCCTCGGTCTCGACGTCCAGCGCGGAGGACAGGTCGTCCACGACGAGCAGGTCGGGCGCCCTGACCAGGGCCCGCGCGGCGGTGGCCCGCTGCACCTGCCCGCCGGACAGCCGTACGCCGCGCGGCCCCACGACCGTCGCCAGGCCGCCGGGCATCGCGGCCACGTCGCGGTCGAAGACGGCCAGTTCCAGCGCCCGGGCGACCTCGGCGTCGTCGGCGGGCAGGCCGAGCAGCAGGTTCTCCCGCAGGGTCTCGGAGAACAGGCGGGGTACCTGGCCCGCGTAGGCGACCCGGCCGGGGACCATGAACGTGCCCGGGTCATCGACGCGCCGGCCGTTCCAGGTGATCGAACCGGCGTCCAGCGGCACCAGGCCGAGCAGGGCGCGTACCAGGGTGGTCTTGCCCGCGCCGACCGCGCCCGTGATCACGGTGAACGACCCCCTGGGGATGCGCAGGTCGATGCCGTGGACGCCGCGGTCGCCGCCCGCGTGCCGTACGGTGAGGCCGCGCGCCTCCAGGACCTGGAGGGGGTCGGCGTGCGGCGGCGGCGCGGGCACGGCGGGCGGCGGCTCCCCGCGCAGCCACAGGCCCGTACGTCGCGACAGGTCGCGGGCGTCCTCGTGCGGGGCCATCAGCTCGCCGAGGCGTTCGATGGACACCGCCGCCTGGGGCACCCGGTGCAGGATGCCGCCGATCGCGCGCGGCAGCGTCGCGAGCCAGCCGACGTAGCCGGTGAACAGCGCGAGGTCGCCCACGGTGAAGTCGCCGCGGCGCATGGCGGGCGCGGCGAGCAGCAGCACCAGGCCGATGCCGATCTCCACGGTGGTCCCGGTCACGGTGTCCAGCAGGTCGGTGGCCAGGCGGTCCTTGACGGCGGCGGCACGGCGGTCGCGGTTGTGCGCGCGCAGCCGGGTCAGCACGGCGTCCTCCGCGCCCGCGGTCTTGATCGCCAGCGCCCCGGCGAACGCGTCGCCGATGAAGGCGGTGACGACCGAGCCGAGGACGCGGGCCCGCCTGCGCAACCGCCGTACGACCTCGCTCAACGCCCGGCTCAGCACCCCGATGACCAGCATGGGGACCAGCAGGATCAGGGTGATGACGTGGTCGATGGACGCCATGATGCCCAGCGCCCCGGCGGCGAAGACGGTCGCGCCCGCCAGGGGCACGCTCTCGTCGGTGAAGTCGACGAGGTCGCCCACGTCGTCGCGGAGCCGGGCCAGGGACTCGCCCGGCGAGTACGGCTGACGGGCGGCGGCGGTGCCGGGCGCGGTGAGGATCGAGCGCAGCACGTTGGCCCGCAGTACGGTCGCCGCGCCGTCCCACCAGTAGACCCCGTGTATCCAGGCCACGATCAGGACCAGGCCGCGCAGCACCTCCACCCCGACGAACGCCGCGCACAGCCACACGACCTGGTCCATACCGGCCGCGGCGTGCCCGCTCATCTGGTCGAACAGCAGCTTGAGCACCAGGCCGCCGAGCAGCGGCAGGACCGGGTGGGGCAGCCACAGCAGCATCCCGGCCAGGTACCGGCCGAGGCCGGGGGTGACGGCCACCCGCCCGGCCACCCGGAGCACCGGACGTCCGCGGCTCATCGGGTCACCCCCGCGGCGGCGAGCAGCCCGGCGAACCGGCTGCCGGCGTCGGCGGCGAGGTCGGCGCGGCGGCCGTACTCCACGATCCGGCCGTCCTCGATCACCGCGATCTTGTCCACCTTGGCCAGCGACGACAGCCGGTGCGCGATGATCACCCCGGTACGCCCGTCCAGCAGCCGGTCCACGGCCCGTTCGACGCGCCGCTCGGTGGCCGGGTCGAGCCGCCCGGCCGCCTCGTCCAGCACCACCAGCCCGGGGTCGATCAGGAACGCCCTGGCGAAGGCCAGCAGTTGCGCCTCCCCCGCCGACAGCCCGGCCGCCGCCCGGGTGAGCCGGCTGTCCAGCCCGTCCGGCAGCCCGGCCAGCCAGTCGGCCAGGCCGACCTCGGTCAGCACCTCGCGCAGCCGCGCGTCGTCCGCGATCGGCCGGAACAGCGTGAGGTTGTCCCTGACGCTGGCCGCGAAGATCTGCACGTCCTGGGTGACGACGCCGATCCGCCGCCGCACCGAGAGCGGGTCGGCGTCGCGCAGGTCCACTCCACCGGCCAGTACCGCGCCCCGGGTGGGGTCGTACAGGCGCAGTGTCAGCCTGCCGATCGTGGTCTTGCCGCTGCCGGTGCGCCCGGCCAGGCCCAGGGTCTCGCCGGGCGCGAGCGTGAGATCGATGCCGGTCAGGACCTCCGTGTCGTCGTCGGCGTAGGCGAATCCGACGCCGTCGAAGCGCAGCGCGAGCGGCCCGGCGGCGGGCAGCGGCACCGGGCGTGCGGGGTCGGGCAGGGTACGGCGTTCGGCGAGCAGGGCCCCGATCCTGGCCATCCCGGCGAGCGCCGCCTGGTAGTGCTGCAACTGGTCGATCAGCCGCTCGAACGGGGTGCGGACCATCTGGGCGTACTGGAAGAGCAGCACCGCCGTGCCGACGCTCAGCGCGCCCGAGCGGCCGATCCACACGGCCAGGCCGAGCACCAGCGCCGTGCCCGCCGCGAACGCCACGGACGTGCCCGCGATGACCACCGTGCCCACCTGCGCGCCGCGCCTGTCGGCCCGGAACCAGGCGGCGCTCACCTGGTGGAAGCGGCCCACCAGGTGCTCGCCCGCCCCGTTGGCGCGGATGTCCTCCACGCCCGCCAGCCGTTCCTCCATGTGGCCGTACATGACCGCGCCCGCCGCGCGGGACCTGGCCGCCGAGGGCACGGCGAGCCTTTGCGCGCGGGCCATCAAGAACCCGGCCAGCGCGCAGTACGCCAGCAGCGCCCCGCCGACCCGCGGGTCCACCGCCAGCACGACGACGACCACCCCGGCCAGCAGCAGCACGCTCGCCACCACGTCCAGCAGGAACGCCACCACGAAGTCGGCGACGGCGACCACGTCGCCGTCCACCCGCTCGATCATCTCCCCCGGCGGGTGCCCGGCGTGGAAGGCCATGTCCAGGCCGAGCGCGTGCGCGGCGAGCCGTTCGCGCAACCGGTCGGTGCCGTCCCAGGCCAGGATGCTCGCCAGCCACGCGGTGAGCACCCGCGCGCCCTGCCCCGCGACCGCGAACGCGAGATATCCCGCCGCGACCAGCGTCAGATGGGCCAGGCTCGCCCCGGCGATGGCGTCGTCCACGAAGATCCGGGTGAGCTGCGGAGCCGCCAGCGGCAGCACGGTGGCGGCGACGACCGCCCCGGCCAGCGCCAACGCCGGCCGCGGCCCAGGGCGCAGCTCCCTGAGCACCGCCCGCCGGACGCGGGCGTCAGTGTCCGTTACATGAGTCTGAGGTCTCGATACGTCGGTCGGCGACAAGCGTCATGTCCTTCGGGATAGGTGGCGATGACCGCTGAGTTGGACACGACGGTTGCTCGCATGACGCCTCCCGATTTCTCGACGCTTTCCCGTCCGGCAGTACAACAGACCGCCCGCGGGCGGGGCAACCGAATTGACGATGCTTCGTGGGGCGAAGTATGGTCGACGGCATGGCTAAGGGATCTGGGCCGGTCAGTGAGTCGACGTACTTCATTCTGGCCGCGCTGCTGGACGGGCCGTTGCACGGGCACGGGATCATCAAGCATGTGCTCGGGCTGTCCGAGGGGCGGGTCAAGTTGCCCGTGGGGACGTTGTACGGCGCGCTCGATCGGCTGGCCGGGAACGGGCTCATCGCGGTCGAGCGGGAAGAGGTGGTGGACGGGCGGCCGCGGCGTTACTTCCGGCTCACCGACGACGGCACCAGGCTGGTGCTGACCGAGGCCGAGCGGATGCGGCAGGCCGCCTCGGTGGTGGCCGGGCGGGCGCTGCCCGGGTCGGCGTTCGCACCGATGACCTCCCGATCGGCGCTCGGTCTGGCGCTCGGGTGGCGACCGGCGCCGACATGACCGTGACCTCGCCGACCCCGCCAGGGCCCCTGGAACGCAGGTACCGGCGGATGCTGCTCGCCTACCCCCGCGGTTACCGCGCCGGGCACGGTGAGGAGCTGATCGCCACGCTGCTGGCGACGGCCGAGCCGCATCGTTCGACGCCGCCGCTCACCGAGACGGTGGCGCTGCTCGCCGGGGGCCTGCGGACGCGGGCCGTCCAGGCCGCCCAGGGTCCGGCGTGGGCCGACGCCGTGCATCTGGCGATCACCGCGCTGGCGGTCGCGAACGTCGCCATGCTGCTGCCCTACGCCGGGACGATCCCGCTGTGGACCGGCCTCGCGGTGTTCACGGCGGTGGCCGTGGCCCGCCGCCGGTTCTGGCTCGCGCTCCCCGCCGCCGCCCTGACCAGCGTCAAGGTGGCCGCGATCGGCCTCGGCCTGCCGTGGCTGGACGACACACTGCTGCCGGTGTTCGCCGACCCGCTGCCCCGGGAGTGGGGGGTGCCCGCGCTGCTGTCCACGGGCGGCCCGGCGGCCCCGGCGACCGCGCACGCGCTGGTCTTCCTGGGCGCGGCGGTGCTCGCCGTACGACGGGCCGCCCCCCGTGCCCGCTCCTGGCGGTGGACCCTGGCCGTACCGCTGCTCATCGGCGTCAACACCGACATGCGCGCCCTCACCGACCCCACCGCGACGCCCGGCAGGACCGCCCTGGAAATCGGCCTGCTGCTGCTCGCCGTATGGGCCGGGCACGTCGCCGCGGACCCCCGCTGGGCGCTCGCCGCCCTGCTCTGCCTGCCCGTAGAGGTCGTCGAACTGGCGGAGAACATCGGCACCGCCACCCGGGGCGACTACGCGCACCTGGCCCTGCTGGTCTTCCTGACCTCGGCCGCCGCGACGGCCGCCCACAGGGCGAGCCGGCACGCCCTGCTCTGACCGAGCCTTTCGCCCGACATTGAGGTGAACCATGCCCAAATTCATTCGCGCGGCCTGCGCCGCCGTACCGCTGGCGCTGCTGTCCGCGTGCGGCTCCGCCGCGACGCCGACCGCCGCCTCCCCCGCGGCCACCGGCCCGGAGACCAAGCGGAAGATCGAGAACATCATCGCCGACTGCATGAAGGGGCGCGGCTTCCAGTGCGTGCCCTTCGTGGCCCCG
This sequence comes from Spongiactinospora rosea, assembly GCF_003315795.1. GTDB lineage: Bacteria > Actinomycetota > Actinomycetes > Streptosporangiales > Streptosporangiaceae > Spongiactinospora > Spongiactinospora rosea. Next base: position 924,465 of record NZ_QMEY01000001.1, on the reverse strand, counting down.
CCGCCACAGCCGACCAGCGAGACGGCGGGCAAGGCGCTGACCGGCGACTACCCCGCGATGCTCGCACACCGGCAGAAGCAGGGGTACGGCGTGTTCGCGATCTACGTGTACCCCCAGGAACTCGGCAACCCCATGGTCGAGCCGGACGAGACCGCCAAGCCGAAGGCCGTCAACCCGAACAACAAGATCATCGCGTCACTGTCCAAGAGCCAGTATGCCGCCTACCGCACCGCCGAGGACCGGTGCTACGCCGACGCGGTCAAGCAAGTCACCGGGAAACGGATCAAGGGGCGGTTCGATCGCTTCGAGCAGGCCGGAGAGACCGTCCGACGGACGGCCGAGCAGGAACTCGACGGTGACGCCGAGCTGGTCGAACTGGCCGCCGCCACCGCCTCCTGCCTGAAGGCCAAGGGATACTCGGTGCCCTCCACCAAGCCGACCGCCGTCGCCTCCCGGGGCAGGGAGCGGTTCGAGGCGGTGAAGCGCCCGATGGGCGAGAAGATCCCCGACGACGTCGCCAAGGGGCTCGGCACCAAGAAGGGCGAGCGCTACGAACCGAACCTCACGGCCGAGCAGGCCCGCCCCTACCTGGACAGAGAGGTCAAGGACGCGCTCGACGACCTCGCCTGCGGCAAGGACTTCTACGCCGCCTTCCTGCCCGCCGAGCGGGAGATCGAGCAGCGCGTCCACCAAGACTTCGGGCTGTGACCATGACGGTGAGGTCGCCGCGCCGGGTGCTCGCCATGGTCGTCGGCGGGCTGGTCCTGATCGCGGGCGCCGGGTGGTTCGTGGGCGGCTCGCTGCGCTCCCCCGCCGACGAGGCCGCGCTGCGCGAACCGCCCCGGCCATCCCTGGTCACCGCCCCGGTACGCAAACAGAAGCTCACCAGCGCGGTGGCGCTCAACGGCACGCTGGAGTACGGTTCGCCGCTGACGATCACCCTTGCCGGAGCGGTCGGCTCCATGGGCGGCACGGCGGACGAGGGCACGGCCCCCCAGCGCGTCACGCGGGCCCCGCGACCGGGCCGGATCGTCGCGGGCAGGCCGCTCATGGAGGTGAACGGCCGCCCGGTGTTCGCCCTGGCCGGGAAGGTGCCGATGCACCGCACGATCGCGCCCGGCACCCGGGGGGCCGACGTGCGGCAGTTGCAGCGGGCGCTGCGCCGCCTCGGGTTCGGCGCGCCCGCATCGGGCGTGTTCGACGCCGGTACGGCGGCGGCGGTCCAGCGGTGGTACCGCGCGCGGGGCTACCGCGCCCAGGAGCCCGGCCTCGCCGCCCGGCAGGCGCTCGGCGACCTGCGCGCCGCGGTGCAGACCGCCGAGGAGACGCTGGCCGCCGACCGGGCCGCGCTGCGCAAGGCCCAGGACGTCGGTTCGCTGCGCAAACGGCTGGCCAACGCCCGCGCCGACCTGCGCGCGGCCAGGAAGTCCGGGGACGGCAAGGCGGCCCGGACCGCGGAGGAGGCGGTGCTGGCGGCCGGGGAGGCGTTGCGCGAAGCCCGGCGTACCGGGCCGCTCCGGCTCAAGATCACCAACGGCCGGGACAGGCTGGACAGGGCCAGGGCGGACCTGCTGGAGTACCAGGCCGCGTACGGGATCAGCGTCCCGCCCGGCGAGATCGTGTTCCTCCCCAGGCTGCCCGCCAGGCTGACCAAGACCGCGCTGCGCGCGGGCGAGCCGGTCGAGACCACGATCGGCACGGTGACCGGCACGGCCATGGTGATCAACGGTTCGGTGGACGACCAGGAGGCCGGACTGCTCCGCGAGGGCCTGCCCGCCGTCATCGAGACCAGCGCGGGCACGGCCCATCCGGCGCGGCTCACCGCGATGGGCGCGGACGCCCGCGTCCCCACCGAGAAGAGCGACGAACAGGCCGACCCGGGCAGCGTCCCCGTGCGGATCACACCGGCCGCCACCGCGAAACTGCGCGAGCAGGCCGGGGCCGCGGTGACGGTCCGGATCACGGTGGGCGAGACCGAGGGCGCGGTGCTGACCGTGCCGGTGGCCGCGGTGATCACCGCGGCCGACGGCAGGCCGCGCGTCCAGGTGGAGTACGCGACCGACCGGACCCGCGCGGTGGAGGTGCGCACCGGGCTCACCGCCGACGGCCAGGTCCAGGTCAGCGGGGCGATCAAGGAGGGCGACCGGGTCGTGATCGGCGATGGCTGACCCCGGGGCCGCCGAGCCCGTGATCCGGCTCGTGGACGTGGACCGGGTCTTCCCCGCCGAGCCGCCGGTGCACGCGTTGCGCGGCGCGTCGCTGCGAGTGGACCAAGGCGACCACGTGGCGGTGATCGGCCCTTCGGGGTCGGGCAAGTCCACCCTGCTCAACACGCTGGGACTGCTGGACCGGCCCACGTCGGGACGGTACCTGCTGGACGGCATCGACACGACCACGCTGCCCGACGCGGAGCGCACCCGGCTGCGCGGCGGGCGGATCGGGTTCGTCTTCCAGTCCTTCCACCTGCTCCAGCACCGGCCGGTCCTGGAGAACGTCATGCTGGCCGAGGTCTACCGGCGTCCGCCCACCGGCACGCGCAAGGAGCGGCGGGCCCGCGCCCGCACGGCCCTGGAACGCGTCGGCATGGGCCACCGCGCGGACTTTCCACCGAACCGGCTGTCCGGCGGCGAACGGCAGCGCGTCGCCGTCGCCCGCGCGCTGCTCGGCCGGCCGTCGCTGCTGCTGTGCGACGAGCCCACCGGCAACCTGGACGGCCACAACACCACGCTGCTCCTGGACCTGTTCGACGAGCTGCGCGAACAGGGGCTCACCATCGTGGTCATCACCCACGAGGACGAGGTCAGCTCCCGCGCCGGGCGCAGGGTGCGGATCATCGACGGCGTGCTGAGGGAGGGATGAGTGGACCCGCGCGACCTGTGGGCCGAGGCGGTGGCCGGGGTGCTCGCCCGGCCGCTGCGCACGGCCCTCACCACGCTCGGCACCGTGCTCGGCATCGCCACCCTGGTGATCACGCTGGGCGTGGCCGCCACGGCGGGCAACCGGATCGTCGGCCGGTTCGACGAACTGACCGCGACGGCCATCACCGTGGAGGTGCCGCGGAGCGAGGACGGCCCGCTGGTCGGCTGGGACGCCCCCGCCGAGCTGACCCGGCTGCGCGGGGTCGCCTCGGCCGCCGCCGTCGCGCAGAACGAGGGCGACACCGACCTGACCGTCACCGCCAACCGGCTGGTGGACCCGACCAGGGTCACCGGGCGCAACCTCGCCGTGGTCGCCGCGACGGTGGACCTCCCGGCCGCCGTGCGCGGGCACGTCTCGGCGGGCCGCTTCTACGACGAGGGCCACGTACGCCGGGGCGACCGCGTCGTGGTGCTCGGCGCGGACGCCGCCCGCATGCTCGGCGTGTCCCGCCTGGCCGACGGCCCCGCCGTGTTCATCGGCGAACGCGCCTACAGCGTCATCGGCATCCTGTCCGGACTCGGCCGCGACCAGGCGCTGTCCACGGCGGTGATCGTGCCGCCCGGCATCGGGGCCCACTTCGGGCTCAAGGACGTCACCCGCGTACTGGTCAACACCCACCTGGGCGCGGCCGGCCTCATCGCGGGCCAGCTCCCCCGCGCCCTCAACCCGGCCAGGGGCGCTGAACTGCACGTGATCACCCCGCCCAGCCCCACCCGGGCCAGGGACGCCGTCCAGGGCGACGTCAACGGGCTGTTCCTGGTCCTGGGCCTGGTGTCGCTGGTGGTGGGCGCGGTCGGCATCGCCAACGTCACGCTGGTCACGGTGCTGGAACGGATCTCCGAGATCGGCCTGCGCCGGGCGCTGGGGGCCGCCCGGCGGCACATCGCGGCGCAGTTCCTGGTGGAGTCCACGCTCATCGGGCTGACCGGGGGCGTGATCGGGGCGAGCGTGGGCGTCGTCGCGGTGGTCGCGGTGGCGGCCGTACGGCAGTGGACGCCGGTGCTCGACATCACACCGGTCCTCGCCGCCCCGGTCGCCGGAGCCCTGGTCGGCCTGCTCGCCGGGCTGTACCCGGCGCTGCGCGCGGCCCGCATGGAACCGGTGGACGCCCTGCGCTGACCGTCCTCCGAGCGCCGGGCAGTGGCGGACATCAAGTGTCCTTTTGTGCTCATAACGTGCGGGTCCGAGAGAGAGGAGATTCCCCATGACGATTCTCGTGACCGGTGCGACCGGCAATGTCGGGCGGCCCCTGGTGGCCGAACTGCTCGCGGCCGGGCACCGGGTCCGCGCGCTGACCAGGAACCCGGCCAAGGCCGACCTTCCGGCCGGAGCCGAGGCGGTGGCGGGCGACCTGGCCGCCGGCACCGGGCTGGAGGCGGCCTTCGAGGGAGTCACCGCCGCGCACCTGATCTGTTTCGGCGGGGACGACTTCGCGCCGCTCACCAACGGCGAGCAGATCGTGTCCACCGCGGTCCGGGCGGGCGTGCGCAAGGTGACGGTACTGAAGGGCGACATGGGCAAGAGCCCGCTGGAGGCGGCCGTCGAGGCCGGCGGGCTGGAGTGGACCCACCTCGCGCCGGTGGAGTTCATGTCCAACACGCTGGAGTGGGCGGCCTCCATCCGGGAGGAGGGCACAGTACGCGAAGGGTTCGCCGAGGCCAGGAGCGCGTTGATCCACGACTCCGACATCGCCTCGGTGGCGGCGGCCGCGCTGACCGGGGACGGCCACGCCGGGCAGGAGTACTGGCTGACCGGGCCCGAGGCGCTGACCATGCCGGAGCGGGTGCGCGTGATCGGCGAGGTGCTGGGGCGGGAGATCCGGTTCGTCGAGCTGAGCAGGGACGAGATGGTCACGCGCTGGCGCGCGGAGGGCTACGGCGACGGCGACATCGAGTTCTTCCTGGCCATGCGCACCGACCCGCCGATCACCGGTGACCTGGTGCTGCCGGCCGTGGAGAAGGTCACCGGCCGCCCGGCGCGGACGTTCGCGCAGTGGGTCCGCGAGAACGCCGCTGTGTTCGACTGAGCCGAACCCCGGCGAGCGGGCGCGATCACCGCGCCCGCGCCCGCCGTCGCGGTTTAGGATCAGCGCCGTGAAATCAACCATTCGCCTTGGCGGGTTCGCCATTTTCCTGGCGCTGCTGAATGCCGGCCCGGTGTCGGCGGAAACCGGCGGCGTCGTGCATATCGAACTTCCCGCGACCGGGGTCACCCTGCACGAAAGGCCGGACGACCGGTTACGTGTCACGTCGTACGGCCTGTACCACGGCGTCTATCTGCGTGGTAAAGGAAGCGACATCTTCACCCGAAGGACTCGGTATCACGGATTGACGGTCTCGCCGCGCGGTGACCGGATCGCCGGTCAGCTGGAGGACTTCGCGGCCGACGGACGCGACGAGGTCGTCCTGCTGGACCGCGGCACCTGGGCGGAAAAGCGCGTCAAAACCGTGCGCCAGCCATGGATGACGGATTGGCTGCGCTGGTCGCCGGACGGCCGGTACCTCGTCGGCACCGAGCGCAAGAGCCTGACCAGCACCAAATCAGAGGTCAGCGGCTTTTCCATCCTGGACACGAAGAAACTCACCTACCGCCAGGCCAAGGTGACCGACGCCAACCCCGAGGCGTTCTTCGAATGGACTCCCGGCGCCCGCAGCGTCATCTCCTGGTTGGAGGGCGAGATCAAGGAATACTGGCTGGACGGCCGGCTGCGGCGGTCGCTCAAGGTGGGAAACACCCCCGACGGCGAATACGCCTTCTCCCCCTCGGGCCGCAGGCTGCTCACCGGGTGCCCCTATGAGGAGGACCCCGACGTCTGTGTGGTGAGCTGGCCGCAGGGAAAGATCATCAAAAAGGTGAACTTCCCGGCCGAGTCCCTGTTCGGCTGGTGGGACGAGCGGCACTTCGTCGCGCTGGTCGGAAAAGGCCGCGATTTCCAGGTGGTGGTCGCCGGGCTGGACGGAAAACCGGTGCGGGTGCTCGCCGACCTCGACGAGAAGGCCGTGAAGACGGCCAATGTCTATCTCGTGTACACCCGCGCCTGAGGACGATTCACCGATGGCCAGGAATGGTCGGCGAACAACCGCGCGACCAGTTCGCCGCGGCCGGACACCTCCGCCTTTCCGTACACGGCCTTGAGGTGGTCGCGCACGGTGTGCGGGGAGATGAGCAGGCGTTCGGCGATCTCCGCGACGGTCAGCCCGCGTACCACGAGCTGGGTGATCTCAAGTTCGCGCGGGGTCAGGCCGTACGCCTCGGCGATCATGGTCGCCAGGTCGGACGCGGCGGCGGGCTCGATCACCAGAGCCACCGGGCCCGGCCGGCCTCCGGGGCCGGTCAGGCAGGAGGCGTGGCAGGTCAGCCAGCGGCCGTCCACGGTGCGAATGCGCACGCGAGCGCCGCCCCGGTCCCGGCCGAAGGCGATGGCCCGCGCCTGCAACGCCGTGCCGATGATCCAGATGGGCAGCCGCACGCCCAGCGCGGACGGCACCGACGGGCCGTCCGGCAGGGACGCGAGGTGCCGCCGGGCCTCCTCGTTGATCGACGTCGCCTCGCCGGAGGAGTCGAACAGCACCAGGCCGGGCGCGGAGTCCTCCCCCGGACCGGAGGCCCCCGATGGCCTGGCGAACTCCCGCAGCCGCATCGCCAGCGGACGTGACAGCGTGGCCAGGAACGCCGCCTCGCCGGGCCCGAACGCGGCGGCGAGCCGCGCGACCTGTACGGCCTCGCCGGCGTCCCCGGATATGTCCACGAGCCGTATCCGCTGGCCCGCACGCTCGCCCCGATCCCCGCCGAGGCCCGGATCGCCGTCCTCGGCAGCGGCCTGACCGCGGTGGACGTCGTCGTGTCCCTGGCCGGGCGCGGGCACGCCGGGCCGATCACGATGCTGTCGCGCAGCGGCACGCTGCCGCACGTCTGGCAGCGCCCGTCCGGCCGCCGGCCCGTGCACGTGACCGCCGAGCGGGTCGCCGCGGCGCACCGCGAGCACGGAACGGTCCCGCTCGATCGCCTGATCGGCCTGCTGCGCGCCGAACTCGCCGAGGCGGGCGAGGACTTCGACGCGTTCGCGGCCGAGCTGCTGGCCGCCGGGACCGACGACCCGGTACAGCGGCTACGGCGGCAGTTGCGAAACACCGGCGACACGCGGATCGGGCGCAGGGTCCTCCAGCAGACCGCGCACACCGTCGGCCCCTACGCCTGGCGGCTGCTGCCTGAGCCGGGGCGGGCCCGGCTGCGGCGGCACTTCCGGCTGGCGACCAGCGTGGCCTCACCGATGGTCCCGGTGAACGCGGCCCGGCTGCTGCGGCTGCTGGACGCCGGGCGGCTCACCCTCGCGCGCGACGTCCGCGCCGTGGAGGCGACCGATGGAGGCTTCGCAGTGACATTCGGTGACAGCACCATCCAGGTGGACGCGGTGATCAACGCGATCAACCCGCCGCCCCAGGCCGTCCCCCGCGCGGCCGGGGAACTCGTCACGTCGCTGGTGGCGGAGGGCCTGGCCGCGCTCCACCCGGCGGGCGGCGTGGTACCGGCCGATCCGCGGGTCCAGGTGGCGGGCGACCTCGCGGGCGGCGGACCGTTCATCACGTCCGGCATTCCGGGCGTCGCCGCCCAGAGCGCCCGGGCCGCCGACGCCATGCTCACCCTGGCCGCGACGAAAGTAGCGGGCGGCCCGCTACTTTGCGCTGAGCGCCGGGCACCGGACGGCGACCTCGGTCACGCCGGAGGCGACCCGCGGCCGATCCGCCGCCGCCCCGCCCCTCCCTAGCGTCGAGGGATGCGAACCGACACCCCGCCGCGTCCGCGAACGGCGACGCGGCCGCCGCCCGCGCTGGGCCCGCTGCTGCTCGCCCCGGCGGGGGCCCGCGCCTCGCGAGCCGGGCGGGTGACGGTGTGACCGAGACCGTCGTCACCCTGCCGCCGGGCGAACAGGCCCTGATCTGGGCCGGATTCCCGGTGCTCGGCGCGGGCCTGGGCTGGGGGATCAAGGCCGTCGCCGGATGGGCGATCACGCTGCCATGGGTCCCGTTCGACAAGCCGCTGGAGTTCATCGCGTCCCTGCCCGAGCCGCACGTCACGATCGGGGCGCTGGCCGTCGGGGGCATCGCCGGGCTGGTGCTCGCGTTCCTGGCGATCGCGGACCATGTGGTGATCACCGTGGACGACGACCGGGCGAGCCTGGTGTACGGCGACTCCCGCCAGGAGGTACGCCGGGCCGATGTCGGCGCGGCGTTCCTGGACGGCAAGGCCGTGGTCCTGCTCGGCCACGCCACCGAGGAGATCGCCAGGTCGCGCGGCTCGCTGCCGTCCGCCGCCCGCGTCCAGGACGCCTTCGTACGCCACGGCTACCCCTGGCACGCCGACGGCGACCCGCACCGCGACGAGTTCCGGCGCTGGGTGGAGGACCACCCGGAGCTGTCCCCCACCGCCAACGCCCTGCTGCGGGCCAGGGCGCGGGCGCTGGAGAAGGACCGCGGCGACGACGCCGCCGAGCTCCGCGAGGAACTGACCCGCCTCGGTGTCGTGGTCCGCGACCGCGACAAGCGCCAGCACTGGCGGAGCGTCCCCGGCGGCGAGTGACCCGCCGCCGGGGGTTGTGAACCTATGGCGTCAGCGCAGGCCGAAGGCCAGGAACACCGCGCCGTGCGGGCTCGGGTACGGGAAGAACCCCGCGCCCGACTGCGTGTACACCATGCCGTGCGAGATCACCGGGCCGCCGGTGCCCGCGACCTGCCCGCCGCGGCCGGTGAGCCCGTTCACGCCCACGACGTCCTGGATGGTGTCGTAGGACCACAGCACCTGGCCGGTCTCGGCCGAGTAGGCGCGTACCTTGCCGTCGGTGCTGCCCACCCACACCAGTCCCGGCGTGGTGGACACGGCGGTGGAGTGACCGGGCCTGCACAACTGCGGGAACTGCGACGCGCCGCCGGTCGTGCAGCCGTCGGCCGGGTTGGGCGTCTCCCACAGCAGGTGCCCGGTGGCCGGGTCGAGCGCGAACAGCGTGCCCGGGGAGGCCATGTACGTCGCGACGTACAGCCGCTTGCCGTCGTAGCTGGAACCCCACTGGACACCCGTCAGGCCGCCGCCGGGCTGCGGCTTGGACAGCGACCGCTGCCAGACGATCTCACCGGTGCGGGCGTCGAGCACGTGGTACACGCCGTTCTTCTGGCCGATCCCGACCAGCGCCCGCCTGCCCGCGCGGAACAGGTTCGGGGCTGCGCCGAGGTCGAAGTCCAGCGCGGTGCCGTCGGGGAAGTTGGGGCAGTACTCGCGGTCCTGGGGGGTGGGCAACGAGCACTCGATCCGCCAGGTGTCCACGTCGGTCATCTTGCGGGTCCAGCGGGGGCGTCCGGTGTCGGCGTTGATGGCCAGCACGGAGTCGTAGTGTCCGGCGCTGCCGGTGTAGTTCTGGCCGGTGCCGACGTAGACCGTACGGGTGATCGGGTCCACCGCTGGGCTGCTCCAGACCCCGGCGCCGGAGGGCGCGTAGCGGGTCTTGCCGTTCGGCCAGGTGCCGTCCGCGACCGGCGGCGGCGTGGTGTAGAACCGCCACAACTGCTTGCCGGAGTCGATGTCCAGGCCGTTGAGGTGGCCGCGGAACTGGCAGCACTCGTGGTCCTTGCCCATGATGTTCTCGCCGCTGGACACGCCGACGAACACCTTGCGGTCCAGTACGACCGGCGAGCTGGTCACCAGCGCGGCCAGCTTGTCGTCCAGTCGGCGGGACCACACCAGCTTGCCGGTGCGCTGGTCCACGGCGTAGAAGTAGCCGCGGCTGTCACCGAACAGCACCTTGCCCCTGGCCACCGCGGGGCCGTCCTGGACCTGCGGTGGCCAGCCGCCCTGGCCGACCGTGTTCAGGTCGAACTCCCACTTGGCCGCGCCGGTCGCGGCGTCGCGCGCGTACATCTTGCCCTCGGGCGAACCGAAGTAGACCGTGTCGCCGACGACGGCGGCCTGGCTGCGCGGGGCGCCCGCGGCCTTCGGGTAGGCGAAGGCCCACTTGAGTTCCAGGCCACCGACGTTGCCGGTGGTGATCTTGCGCTCGGCGGCGTTGTGCCGCCAGCCCCACGGGTTCTGCTGCCACATCGACCAGTCCCCGTGGTGCGGCCGGTCACCGCCGCCCGGCGCGGGGGTCGCGGTCGCGGGGCTGGCGGTCACCGCCAAACAGAGCGCGGCCAGCGCCGCAGCCGCGCGGATGAGTCGTCTGCCGGTCATCGTCTCTCCTCGTTCACGTACGGTGTGTGCTTGTCCCAGAAGTCGCAGTTATGCTGCCTGGCGATCTCGCGGGTGGCGACGCTGTCACCCGCGGGGGCCAGGGACATGACCGCCGGGTCCTTGATCGTGTAGCGCGGCCAGTACGGCGTGCCGTCCACGGTCGGGTCGCCGGTCCTGGCGAACCCCGTCCACTGCGCGACCAGCTGGACGCCGAACGCCTGCTGGTTGGCCCCCTCGTTCGTCACCGGCCCGTACAGGAACGGGGCCTCACTGATGTGGAAGCTGCCGTTCGGCTTGGTCCGGTCGAGGAAGAACAGCGGCGGGGCGTCGGTGTTGTCCACCTGGAAGGCGAACACCGGGATGCGCCTGGCCAGCCGCTCGTCGTTGCGCAGCGCGGGACAGACCGAGTTGCTGTCGGCCACGATCGTGCGGGAGGCGATGAACGGCGCGGGCTCGGGGTACCGCTTCAGCGGGTACAGCGCCAGCACCTCGGGGGCGAGCGGGCCGTACTGGTCGCGGACCAGCTTCTCGTACTGCTCCGGCGTGTTGGCCGGCGGGATCTGCACCTCGTCACGGCCGACGCCGTGCATCACCGCGACCTGGTTGACCCTGCCCTTGGCGAACGCCAGCCCCGGCGAACTGGTCAGGATGCGGCCGTCCACGATGGGCGCGATCGTGCCGCGGTCCGGGGTCATGCCATCGGACGACTGGTCCAGCAGTGCCTTGACCGGCTTGCCGCGCAGGCAGGCCGCCGCCGCGGCCGGCGTGGCCTGGGCGCAGCCGAGCGCGGTGGCGAACCGGTCGCCGGTCTGCTGCGCCTCGGTCTGCGTGGGGAGTTCGGCCTTGCAGTCCTGCGGCTGCCAGACGGTGTTCGCGCCGCGCAGCGAGTTGTACTCACCGGCCTGCACGATCCCCTTGGCGAACAGCCCGCGGGCGGTGGGCGAGGCCACGTGCGCGCACACGCTCGATCCGCCGGCGCTGGCACCGAAGATCGTGACGTTCTTGGGGTCGCCGCCGAAGGCCGTGATGTTGCGCTGCACCCAGCGCAGCGCCTCCTGCTGGTCGCTCAGTGCGTAGTTGCCGGAGTTCGGGCCGAATCCCCGATGGGAGAGGAATCCGAACACGCCGAGCCGGTAACCCACCCCGACATGGATCACCTGCCCGGCGCGTGCCAGATGGTCGCCCGGCCCGGGCGCGCCGAACCGGAACCCGCCGCCGTGGAACTCCACCATCACGGGCAGCAGGTCGGGGTGCGCGGAGGCGGGGATGACGATGTTGAGCTTGAGGCAGTCCTCGTTCTCCGAGCCCGCCCCGAGGAGCGGGGCCTGCGGGCACGGGGCGCCTCGTTCGGTGGCCTGCAACTCCCCTGGCCAGGGGGCGTGCCGTCGGGTGGGCGCCCAGCGAAGGTCGCCCACGGGGGGCGCGGCGTACGGGACGCCGAGCCAGGACAGGACCCCCTGCCCCGCCGTGCCGCACACCTTGCCGGTGTCGGTGACGACGGTCGTCGCGGGGGAGCAGACGGGAGCGGCCACCAAAGGGGCCGCCTCGGACGGTGACACGATGCCGAGCAACGCGATCGCAACAAGCGCGCTCAGCCATCTCATGGGCCTCATGATGCGCTTCTCTCAGCAGGTCGGAGATCTTACGCATCGTGTCAAGGCGAGTCAGCCGAAGCAATGGCGATGACCATAACTCTGTTTCTTAACCCCGGCGTCGCTCCGCGCCGGTATTTCCGTTCTTCCGTTAGAAACGGTGTGGACAGGGGTGTCCCTGGAAAAGCAGGCAGTTGGTGTCGTCGAGCCCGTCGGGGTCGAGCCCGCGCTGGGTCTCCCCGCAGTAAGGGTGGATCACCAACTCCCTTTCCCGGCCGCGCCAGCGCAGCCACCACCCCTGAAAGGTGCCCATCGCCTCATAGATGAACGTGACGTGCGGCCCCGGATGGTCGGCGGGCATTCCGCACTCGTAGGCGTGCTCCCTCGGCAACTCCCCCGACTCCATCAGCCGCTGCCACTCTGCATCCGTGACCACCGTGAAGAACGAGCACTCATTGCCCTCGGTCGGCCGCTGCAACGCCCCGTTGGACCGGGCGATCACGTGCCAGAGCGCGATCCGCGCATTCTGCGTCGCCTCGTCCAGCAGCGTCACGTCGCCGTCATCGACGTGCACCCGGCCGAGCTGATCGGCCAGCAGCCGCATGTGCGTGGTGAAGCGATGACAGGCTCGAACCAGATCGGTCACCGGACTGGTGTGCGCGGGAGGCATGTCAGCACGGTACGCCGCACGCCGTACTTTCTGTGGGTAATCCCAGGAATACGCTGAGTATTTTACCTGTCGACCGGCAGCCACCGGATACGGTCCCGCACCCGGTCGTAGATCGCCCATAGCCAGGGCTCCCTCACCCGCGGCGAACGCGCCAGCCTGTGCACGAACAGATCCTGGTCCGGCTCGAACCGCACCCACGGTGGGCGCGCCGGCGGCTCGTCCCGCAGGACGCCGTCCGGCATCCTCCCCGATGCGGGAATCGGCGGCCACCCGCCCCCGAACGCCAGACCACGCCACACCCCGGCCGCCAATGGCACCGCCGGCCCCGGCCGGCCACCCCAGGCCCGCCCGGTCTGCGGATGCCGTGGCACCAGCGCGATGTCCGCCTCGACGTCCCCCAGCCCCGGCCCCGCCACCCCAAGAACCTTCGCCGCTCCCTTCCGCGGAAGCAGGAAATCCAGCCACGGCTGAAAGAACCGAGCGGCCGGCCCATCGGCGACCCGCACCGGCCCGCCGTCCGACGCCACGACCAGGTGGGCCAGCGCCACCCCGGCGGCCGCCTCCCAGATCGGACTCCACCGCCCCGACAGATCCACCGCCGGTTCGCATGGCAGGTCCCCCCACCCCACGATCGCCGGAGCGGGCTCCTCCAGGACGACCCGCCGTACCGCGCCCGGCTCCAGCCACACCGCGTGCCAGTACGAGCAGTCGTCCACCCGCGTCGCCACCTCGCGCCCGCACCCGGCGCACGCCAGGTTCACGCCGTCACCGCCGGCGTGGCCGCAGCAGTACCCGTCGCACCGCGCGAGGATCGGCTCGGTGCCCCGCACCTCCCCCGGCGCGACCGCCACCCGCCCCGCCCGGCCGTACGAAAGCGATGTGACCGGCGCGTACACCCCACGAGCCGCCGCCTCCTCCGCTCCGATCTCATCCCACATCCGCCACGGCGGCCCTTGGGGCTCGGGGTCCACCGCGTACGTCCCCGGCTCCAGGAGCGCGGGCATCAGCACCCACTGGTAGAACTGATGCGCGTGGTCGGGCAATTCGACCCGCGACACCGGCGCGGTCAACTCCGCGCCACACCCCGCGCACGCGAACACGACCATCCGCTCCGCCACCGGGCGATCATAAACCCGGCCGCCCCGAGCCTCACCGCTCGTAGATGACCTGGTCGCCGATGACCTGGACGACCTTCCCGCTCCCGTACACCACGCCCTTCATCCGGGCGCCGGAGTGGCGGTCCCCGGCGGCATCGCCGCCCGCCGCGACCGGGCGATCATCAGGGCCCGGAGTACCGGGCGGGGCAGGGGCGTCGTGAGCATTGTGAGCGTCGTGAGGGCTGTCAGGCCCGGCGACCCGCCCGTACACCGCCACCCCGAGCCCGAGCATCGCGGCGAACGACCCGAGCACGCTGGCCAGTTGGTCCGCCTCTTTCAGTCCCACCCGGGCGAAGTACACCGCCAGCCCGGCCAGGGCCCCCACCGCGACGGCGGCCCCGCCCCGGGCCAGCCTGCGTCTGCGCACGACCGACATCATCGACCTCCGATAAGTCATCCAACGCACTCTGTTCTTGAAATCCCGCCGGTTCGGGGCAGACCCGCAGATAGGGCTGGTCCGGCAGATACCTGGCCCACTGACGGGGCGTGAGCGATCCGGCGGCGATCGCGCACACCTTGGCGAACGGGTCGGCGGGCAGCCGGACGTCGTGCAGCCGGATCGTCCCCTCCTCGTCACCGGCGACCAGCGTGGCCCCGTCAGGAGTCCAGGCGACCGAGCGGACGATCCCGACGTACCCGGTCATGTCCGGACCGATCTGGCGATGCGTGGCGACATCCCACAGCCGCACCGTCCCGTCCTCGCCACCACTCGCCAGCGTGGCCCCGCCGGGATGCCAGACCACCGAACGGACGGCCCCGGTGTGCCCGGTCATGTCCGGACCGACCTGGCGATGCGTGGCGACATCCCACACCCGGACCGTCCCGTCCTCACTGCCGCTCGCCAGCACGGCCCCATCCGGACTGAACGCGACCGACCTCACGTCGGCTCGATGCCCGGTCAGCGGGACGCCGCGCGGCCGTCCGGTGGCCGCCCACCACAGCCGGATCGTCGCGTCGTCACCGCCGCCGGCCAGCAGCGCGCCGTCCGGGCTGTACGCCACGGCGTTGACGTCGTCGGTGTTGCCGTGCAGCAGGACACGCCGCGCCGAGGCCGGCCGCCACACACCGACGGCGGTCCCCTCGCCCGCGACGGCGACCGCGCCTCCGTCCGGGCTGAACGCCAGGGCGCGGATCTGTCCGGCGTGATCGGCGACGGTGACGCTGGGGCGCCGATCGGCGAGGTGCCACAGCCGTACCCGCCCGTCGTCGCCCCCGGCGGCCAGCGCGCCGCCGTCCGGGCTGAAGGCCAGCGCGAGTGTGCGGCCGAGACGCGCGGTCGGCGGCCCGTCGAGGCGGCGGCGGGTGGCGAGCCGCCACAGCATCGGTCTCCCGTCGTCCCCGGCGGCGGCGACCATCGTCCCGCCGGGATGGACGGCGACCGCTCTGACATCGTCCGTGGCGCCCCGGAGTACGGCCTCGCGGGATCCGCCGATGTCCCACAGCCGGATCGTCCCGTCCTCGCTCGCGCTCGCCAGCGAGCGGCCGTCGGGGCTGAAGGCGACCGAGGTCAGGTCCTGGGTGTGGCCTTCCAGCGTGACACCGCGCCCGGTCTCGACGTCCCACAGCCGGGCGGTGGTGTCGCTTCCGGCGCTGGCCAGCGTGCGGCCATCGGGGCTGAAGGCCATCGATTGGACATCTCCGGCATGACCTTCCAGCGTGGTGCCGCGCCCGGTCGCCGCGTCCCACAGCCGGATCTCGCCGCCGTCTCCCGCCCGGGCCAGCGTACGGCTGCCGGGCCTGAGCACCAGCGCCTCGATCGACTCGTCGGTATCGCCGCCTTCGACCAGCACCTCGCCTCGGCCGCTCGCGACGTCCCACCGCCGGACGGCGCCCCCCGCGTCCGCGCTCAGCAACCGTGCGCCGTTCGCGGAGAAGGCGATGGAATTGATCTCGGTGGTGTGCCCGGCCAGCGCGTCCTCCCGCGAGGTCGTGATCCCCCGCAGCCGGATCACCCGGTCGTCCCCGGCGCTGGCCAGCATGCCGCCGTCCGGACTGAACGCGATGGTCTCCGCGTCCTGGGTGTGCCGGATCCACACGCCCAGCGGGGTGCGGGTGGCGACCCGCCACAGCCGTACCGTCCCGTCATCCCCCGCGCTGGCCAGCGTGCCGCCGTCCGGACTGAACGCCACGGCGTTGACCATGCCGTCATGGCCCGTCATCGGGGCGCCCACCGGCCGCCGGTCGGACACCCGCCACAGCCGTACCGTGCCGTCGCCCCCCGCGCCGGCCACCAGGGCGCCGTCCGGGCTGAACGCCACCGACGCCATGGCACCGCCCTGGCCCGTCAGCACGTCGCGGGCGGACGACCAGGTGTCGAGCAGTACGTGGCGGGACTCGACGCCCGGAGCGAGATGCCAGGCGGTCGCGGCCAGTCTCGCCGCGAGCCGCGGATCGACGTCGAGCAGGAGCTGACTCTGCGCGGCCAGTTGCCGCGGCAGCGCCAGCGTCCGCTGACCGTTGGCGGTGGCCGCGTAGTGGGTGGCGACCACCGCGGCACCGCCGGTCAGCGCGAGAAGGACCGCAAGAACCGTGACCAGCGCGGTACGTCGCCGGGCGGCACGGCGTCGCAGCCGGACCGAAGCGGCCAGGAACGCCTGCGCGGTACGGCTGGCCTCATCGGACGCGGACCTCGCGGCCCAGGTGACGGCGGCGTCCAGGCGGCTGCCCCGATACAGTGCCGCCGGGTCGCGCCGGTCGCGCTGCCACGCGGCCGCGGCCTCCTCCAGGTCCTGCTGGGTCAGTCGCCCGGCCCGGTCGTCGTCCAGCCAGCGCCGCAGCCTGGGCCACTCGCGGAGCAGCGCCTCGTGGCTGATCTCGACGATGTCGCGGTCGCGGGTGAGCATCCGGGCCTCGGTGAACGCGTTCACCACGACCTCGACGGACTCGCCCGCCTGGGCCAGATCGGCGGTCCGCACCCGCTGCCGGGTGTCGTGAACGCCGTCGCCGATCCTGACCAGCCGGAGGAACATCCACCGGGCGGCGCGTCGCCCGTCGTCGTCCAACGCCAGAAACGTCCGCTCCGCCGTGGTGGCGATGGCGCCGCGGATCCCCCCGGTGTCCCGGTACCCCTGGACGGTCAGCGTCACGCCGTCGCGGTTGTTCCAAGCGGCCCGCAGGGCATGCGCCAGCAGCGGAAGCCGTCCCACCTCATATCCGCCCTCAGCGTCGCGGTCACTGACACCGAGATCGCTCAACAGGACCTCGACCAGCCCCGGCTCGACCTCCAGCCCGACATCCTCGGCGGGGCAGACGATCGCCTCGCGCACCTGCGGGGCCGACATCGCCCCGACCAGCAACGGATCGTCCCGCAACGCCGCCCGCAGCCGATCCACCGCCAGGCAGTCGGCGAAGAAGTCGGCCCGCAGCGCCACCACCACAAGCCCCACATGGCCGGTGGCCAGCCGGGACAGCGCCGCGACGAACGCCACCCGCCTCGACGCGACGCCACAGAGACTGAACAGCTCCTCGAACTGATCGACCACCACCACGACCCGATCGGGCGGCGCTTCCCCATCCCCGCCGCCCCGTCCGGCCAACGCGCGAGCCAGCATCGGGACACAAGCACCGGGGTCCACCGACAACACCGCGGCGACCGCCTCCACATCCTCCCCGGTGAGCGAGCAGATCCCCCCGGCCAGCGCGGCCAGCGGATCAGCGGTCGGCGTCAGCACCACCACCGGCCGGCGCGCCGACCCCGGCAGCGCCATGGCCCCCAGCCTGGGCAGCAGCCCGGCCCGCAACAGGGACGACTTCCCGGCCCCCGACGGCGCCACGACCATCTGGATCCCCCCGCCCACCACCCGCCGGTCCAGCCGCCCCACCAGTTCAGCGACCAGCGCATCCCTGCCGTAGAACCACCGCGCCTCCGCCTCCTCGAACGCCGCCATCCCCGGATACGGGCACAAGCCACCCCCCGTACCAGGCCTACTACGCTGCGGCGCCCCCGGCCTATAAATGATCGTCTGGTCTCCGGCGATCTGAGTGACGTGGCCACTCCCAAAGACCACCCCGCGCTGCACCACCCCTCCCAGCGCCCGCAACCGCCTCTCCAGCCAGGCGAGTAACATGGTGAACACGAACCGTGATTATGCCAGGCAGCCGCCACCCCCTCACGTCGTCCACCAAAACCGAGGCCCGGCCAGCTGTTAGAGCGTGGCAATATTTCGACCGTCGATATATTCTGCCCCCATGAGCAAGCTGTCCGAAGCGACCTACTTCATCCTCGCCGCTCTGCTACGGGAGCCACTGCACGGCTACGGCATCATCAAGTCGGTGCGCACGCTCTCCTCCGGAGACGTGAACCTCGCGGTAGGCACCTTGTACAGCGCCCTCGACCGCCTCGCAGAGACGGGATGGGTGGCGGTGGAACGCGAAGAGATCGTCAACGGACGCGCGCGACGCTACTACCGCATCACCGACGACGGCGTCACCGCAGTCCGCACCGAGGCGGCCCGACTGCGCCGCGCGGCCTCACTCGTCACCAGGCAGATGGCGGTGAGCGGCATATGAGCAGCACACCCTCATTAGAACGGCACTACCGCCGGCTTCTGCACGCCTACCCCAAGGTCTATCGCGAGCAACACGGCGACGAACTGGTCGGCACCTTGTTGGAGGCGGCCGGTCCTCACCGGCACCGACCGACCCTCCGAGAAGCCGCCTCCCTCCTCACCGGCGGTTTCACCGCCCGCGCCCGCGCCGCCAGACGACCCGCGGGACCACCTTGGTGGGCGGACGGAATACATCTGGGCATCCTCGCCGTAGCCGCCGCCACCGTCGCGATGAACGTCCGCATCCTCCCGTACCCGATCCCCGCCATATGGGCGGCCCTGATGATCGTGCTCCTGTTCGCGATCATCCTTGGCTGGACACGCCTGGCCCTGCCCCTGGCCCTGGTCGCCGCCATACAGGTCAGCAGACCCCTGATGTACGAGGCAGTGGAAATCCCCATCCCTTACTACGGACCAGGCTTCGGCGACATCTCGGCGATCGCCCCTTACTGGCTGATCGTGGCCGGCTCGGCCATACTCGCCTTCCGATCAGCATCCGCCCCCTCAAAGACCCGAATATCCCGCTGGATGCAGACGATGCCCGCCCGATCCGGGCTGTGGCTCCTCGTCCCCCTCGCCTATTGGGCCCTGCAATCCACAGGATTCGCCCCCGAGTCACGGGCAGCACTAGAAATCCTCGCATTCCTCGTCGCCCTCCTCGCCACCATCGCGGCCAGGGACAGCCGATGGGCCCTCGCCGCCGCCATCTACCTCCTCCCCGGCCTGATCTATCTCGCCGAGAACGTAACCAACCTGGGCACCCGCGGCATGGTCTATTGGAGCGTGCTGACCATCCTCCTCATAGCCGCGCTGACCGCGGCTTACCGCACCCGCAAGCGACACTCATCCCCGACATGAATCGCGAGGCGACAGCGGCTTCTCCTGAAGGAGCCTCTGGTCGGCCGCGGCCAAGATATCTCCAGACCGCCGAAGTGGGGACACAACCCGCAGGGCGATGAGAGTAGAGAACATCGGCCCGCTCACTACAGAGATTGAAAGGTCAGGGTTCATGGTGAGCCCCGGTGACGGTCAGGCCGGTGTGTGCGATGAAGGCGTCCAGCAGGCTGGATCGGTACTGCATCCGCCTGAGCCGGGTGCGGATCAACGCGGCGAGTTGGTCGAGGGTAGCGGGAGCGAGGTTGCCCAGGCTGCGTTCAAGGTGGGACCACACGTTCTCGGCCGGGTTGAGTTCGGGCGCGTAAGAGGGCAGGTAGAACACGGCCGGCCAGGAGCGGGACTCGATCAGCCGGCGCATCGACGCGTCCCGATGGGCGGTCAGGTCGTCCCAGACGAGCATGATCGGCCCGCCCAGCCGCTGGTGGGCGGCATCCAGCAGGCGGGCGTAGTCGGCCTCGCGAAAGCCCTTCCCCCGTGGCGGCCCCGATACAGCAGCATGTGGTAGATCAGGCGGGTGCGGTGCCCGGGTCTGAGGCATGACAGGCCGGCGATCGAGACGCGTCCGGCGCCCTTGCCGGTGATGGTGATGACCGGGGTGGATCCCCGGCGGGACCAGGTACGGGCCTTGGGCGGCCTCAGTGATTGACCTGCCTCGTCTTCGAAGCAGATCCACGCCTCCTGGTCCCGGGCGGTCTTTCCACGCTCGGCCAGGCCTGTTTGATCCAGGTGGCGATGGCCTCCTCATCGCGCTCGGCTGCCCGGCGCTGCGGTACCTGCGGGCTCCAGCCGAGCCGGCGCAGCAGGTAAGACACGCCGCGCGGGGTGTAGGAGATCCGGAACAACCGGTCGATCAGCGCCGCCACCCGCGCCAGCGTCCAGCGCTGATCCTCAGCCCACCCGCAGGCGGCCGGGCCGGCGTCCAAGGCATCCTCCAGACGTCCCAGCTGCTGCTCGTTCAACCGGCACGACGCCCCGCTCGCCCCCTTCGAGCGCAGCGCTTGCACTCCGCCGGCCTGCCAGGCGCGATGCCAGGCGTAGGCGGACTTGCGCGACACTCTCAGCCGCTTGGCGACGTGCGAGGGCGCAACGCCCGCGGCGAATAACTCCCCGGCGTGCATGCGCACCTGCTCGCGCTTGGCTCTGGCGGCCGGGGTCAGGCCACCACCATCCGGATACCGCATACCTCCGGCATACTCACCGACCGGCAGAAAAGCATGCAACTACGCCGATACACCTCAACCCTTCAACCTCTGTATCTCCGACCACGCCATTACGGACCCCCGCACGGTTAACTGCTTCAAGGTAGTTCGCGTCAAGCTTGGGACCGTATAGCACGAATGCGGTGAGTCGACGCACAATATCGGTAAAAGCCCGAGCCTCAGCGACTATCAGATCGCGCTTCAGGACGCGCTTCTCACGGTAACTCAGCCACTTCCGTAATACTGGGAAGCCACCTATCTTGTAATCCCAGACTGCCGCTGGCACTTCGCGCCAGCGCACACAGTCGTTCAGATAAATGTCGAGCGTCTGTCCCTCTAGAACGTCCCACCGCCGCCGACAGGGCGGGCAGCAGGCTGCGGCCGTCGTCCAGCGTGCCGCCGGGCAGCGTCCGAACCTCGGCGCTCACCACGCCCCGCTCATCCACCTTCGGCCGGGCCCCAGCCGCCAGTGGCTCGAGGTCCCGGCTCATCGGACATAGACCTTGATGAGCGCCCCTCCGGACTCCCGGAGTCTGCTCGACCCCGGACTCCGGCACCTACAAGGCCGCGCCGCCGCCGTCCGCCGCCTGGCAGCGCGCCTGGCGGGCCCTCAACCCACACCGCAGATGACCGCACAACCGAAGGAGGGCGCGCTTGTTTGGGGGACAAATGGGCCGGGTGCCCGCCCACGGGTGATCTGTGGTCGTGGGCGCTCGCCGACCGGGATCTTGGAGGAGCACGGCTCAGATCGGCCGGCAGCCGTCGCCGATGATGCTGTCGGTCAGGGGAAAGTGCATGACCATGCGACAGCGGTAGTCGCCCGCGGCGGGGCCGCGTGTGATCGTTACATCCACCAGGAACGCCCCGGACCCGTCGCAGATCTGCGCGTCCAGGTTGTACTCGTCTCCCGCCGGGGTCACGGATCCGATTGCGCATCGGTAGTGACCACCGGCATGCGCCGGCGTCGCCAGCGCGGTGGTCATCAGCAGCGCCGTCCCGGCGATGGTCGCAAGCCGCATGACTGAGCCTCTGGTCATGCCTCCACAGTAGGAGCCGCGACAAAGGCGGCCTAGATGCGGTTCGTCACCAGAACATGTGTGTTCCTCACATAGACGCCCTGACAGCGCGAGGGCCCCGCGGCCCTGGGCGCGCTGGAGGCTGCGGCCATCGCGCCTGTGTCGGCGGGCGCATAGCCACGTCCAGCGCGCCGCCCTGGACGATCGGCCGGAGGGGCGTTCATATTTCGGGTGGACAATGATCGGGTGGCCCTCGTACAGCAGCAGCCGGGGGCGCTACTGCCGTGCCCCAACGGGCGCGGAGTGTGGGTGGTGCCCCACCGGAGGGTCGACTCGCCGGAGGAAGCCGAAGAGCTGGCGGAGCAGCTGCTCGCCTGGGCTGAAGCGGCGCGCCTGGCGGCCGTGTAGGTCCTGACCGCGCCCCCGTTTCTGCCCAGGAAATCAAGCCCCGCCCTGATGGGGTGCTCCTGAGCCGGTGAGCGCGCGGTGAGGTCGCGGTGAGCGCGGCCTGTGAGGCTCACCGACATGGACCGGGTGACACAGAACGGTGTGACCTGGCAAGACGATCGGAGAGCTCATGTCCATCTGGAAACGCGGTCTCGTCCTCGCAGGGACGGCCCTCACCCTCGCCGCCGGCCCCGCCCTGCTGGGCTCAGCACCCGCCGCCGCGGCGCCGGTCACCGCCCCGTCGAACATCGCCGCAGGAGGGTGGAGTTACCAGGGGGCCTATCCCGGCACCCCGTCAGGTCTTAACGCATGCCACAGGGACGGACGCCGATCCGTCCACCCCCACGAGTGCAGGTATGTGCCCGAGAACTGGCCCGTGGCCGCCAGATATCAGCTGTGGTTTTGGGTCAACTGGTAACGATCAGCACTGTCGCTTCGGCGCAGCGGACACGGAACTCGCTCCAGGCAGCGGCAATTGAACTCTCACCGTAAGCGTATGACTATGGAGTGTCACCGCTGACACAGTCCCTCCTGTCCCACCTCGCCCCCTGCCAGCCTCCCGGCCGGCCGAGGTCCGGGACAGGAAGGACCCCCCATGCGCCTCGCCCTCGCGGCCGGCACCGTACTCGCCGCCCTCACCCTTCTCGCCCCCATGGCCGGCATCGCCCACGCCGATCCGCCCGGCATCCCCACACCACAGGAGGCCGCCGACGAGCTCGCCGCGCTCGTCATCGCGGATGAGGAGAACGAAAGCTCATACGACCGCGACCTGATCTTCGCGGGCGCGGGCATCTACTTCTCCTCGTTCGTGTCGGGCGGTGGGATCTTCTTGGCGATCTCGTGGGCGATGGCGGCGGGGAGGCGGTCGGCGTTGGCGTCCATCCACTTGCGGGCGGCCTTCTCGATGCCGTCCTGGACGAGTTCGCCGATGCTGATCGGGTGCTGGTCGAGCCAGAAGATTCATGCCTCGGTGATGGCTTCTGCGGTCTTGTCGGCGCGTGAGGTCATTGGTTCTCGCCTCTGGTGGTTGGGGGGCACTGTTGTGTCAGCTCCTTTTCTCTTGGGTGGGTGGAAGGCGGTGACAAAGTCGGAATCTTGGGTCTGACCTGCGATAACACTGTCACCGGGGAGTGTGGACAGTGCGGTGACAGAAGTCTCATGTGTGCCCTGATCTGCGGGTTCTTTTGTCCCGGGGCTTGTTGACACAGCTTCCGGCGACTTCTGTTACCGCCGCAGGCTTGCGTCACCGCTTTGTCGACGCCTTCCGGCGACAGGTGTCGGGCCAGGTCAGAGGCGGAAAGACGGGCTTTTGTCACCGCCCCTTGGGGTCCATGTCGTAGACGACGGGCTTGCGTCCCCCGGTGGACAGCGTCAGCGCGAGCCGGACGTATCCGTGGTCCTCAAGCACCCGGAGTGCGGAGCCCACCTCTGCCGCGCCGCTGAACCTGCGGTGCAGGGCGCGCAGGATCTCCCGCGGCTTGATCTGATCGCGGTTGCCGATCCAATCGAGGATGGCCTGAGCCTTCTCGACGACGGGGTTGGTGCTCACCACCCCACACGCCGCCTTGGCGTGCTCCACGTAGTACTGCGCCAGCTCGATGGCGCCGGCCATGGTCTCCCCCAAGATGGGCGTCTGTGTGCCCCAGGCCGGGTTGGCGGCCAGATGAAGGAGTCTGGCGAGCCGTGCGGTCTGGCCGCCGAGCTTGGACGCCCACTCGCGCAGGGCCTCCAGGTCGCCGGTTCCGCGCCGCATGCGCGGCTCGATCTCCGCGCGCCACTCGGTGTGGAGCTTGAGCGCCTCGGGGGTCAGCGGGATGAGCGCCGGGTCCGTCCACTCGTGCAGATCGACGACCAGGCCCTTGAGCGTCTCGGTGTAGTCGCGGATGATCGTGTCGTCGAGCAGCTCGGGTGTCACGTTCCTAAAGCCGACGCGGTCGGCCGGGACCGATAGCAGCAGGCGGGCCACAGCCCCCGGCCGGTCATCTGCTTCTTGGCGGCGATGTCCTGAAGGAGTTGCGGCTGGATGCAGATCCCCAAGGTGAGCGAGGGCCGCTCGACGAACTCCTCCAGGCCGCGCCGGTCCACCACGAGCCGGTCACCCGCGTGCCCCTTCAAGATCAGTTCCAAGTCTGGCTTGCCGTTCGAATAGCGCCCCATGATCTGTTCGAAGAACGTGCCTTCGGCCGACAGGATGGCCAGGCGCCCGCCGTTCTCGTACAGAAGCGTGGACGCCTGGGCGGGCGTCACGTCGTCGGCGGTGAGCCGCGGGGCGCGGGGGATCTCGATCTCGGCGGCCATCTGCGCCGCGTCCATGGCCGTGGCGATCTCCTCGGCCGTCTTGGCGAGCCTGCGCGGGACCGGCTGGAGTGGGGCGAGGCGTGGCAGGGCTCGGGGAAGATGTTCACCAAGGAGGACGGGTCGGGTCTGCATCCGGCGTGGGTGACTGAGGAGTTCGAGCGGATCGCATTCGAGATCGGCCTGCCGCCGATCCGGCTCCACGACCTCCGGCACGGCGCGGCCACGCTCGCGCTGGCGGCCGGGGTGGACATGAAGACGGTGAGTGCGATGCTGCGGCACTCCTCGCAGGCGATTACGTCGGACACCTACACGTCGGTACTTCCGGAGGTCGCTCACAGCGCTGCGGAGAAGATCGCGGCGATCGTGCCTCGCTCGGTGTCCAGAACTGCCGGGCTCCCTACGGGCTCCCCGTGCCGTCTCCTCGAAGGCGACAGCACGGGGCCCGGTGCAGGCCAAGCCTGCGCCGCAGAGAGCCGACGAGGGGAATCGAACCCCTGACCTGCTGTTTACAAGACAGCCGCTCTGCCGATTGAGCTACGTCGGCAAGGATCACCCAGTCTAGTCGTGATGAACGCCGAGCGTAACCACATAATTCACGAGCGGCGGCGGGAGACCTCGTAGAGGGCGATGCCGGTGGCGACGCCCGCGTTGAGGGATTCGGCGGCGGCGCGCATGGGGATGCGGGCGAGGGCGTCGCAGGTTTCGCGGACGAGGCGGGAGAGGCCCTTGCCCTCGGAGCCGACGACGAGGACCAGGGGCTCGGTGACGAGGCCCGCGTCGGCGAGGTCGGTGCGGGCTTCGCCGTCGAGGCCGAGGACGAACAGGCCCGCGTCGCGGTAGGCGCGCAGGGCGGCGGTGAGGTTGGCGGCGCGGGCGACCGGCATGGTGGCGAGGGTGCCGGCGGAGGTCTTCCAGGCGCCCGCGGTGACTCCGGCCGAGCGGCGGGAGGGGACGAGCAGGCCGTGGGCGCCGAAGGCGGTGGCGGAACGGGCGATGGCGCCGACGTTGCGCGGGTCGGTGACGCCGTCGAGGGCGACGATCAGCGGGATCTCGGCGGCGTCCTGGGCCGCGGCGACGAGGTCGTCGGGGTGGGCGTAGTCGTACGGCGGGATCTGCAGGCCGAGACCCTGGTGGACGGTGCCCTCGGTGAGCCGGTCGAGCTTGTCGCGGGAGACCTCCAGGAGCGCGATGCCGCGGTCGCTGGCCAGCTTGATGGCCTCGCGGATGCGGTCGTCGTTGTCGACCCGCTGGGCGACGTAGAGCGTGTTCGCTGGTACGCCCGCGCGCAGCGCCTCGACCACCGGGTTGCGCCCGCCCATGACCTCGGGCGTATCGTCGCGCTTGGGGCGCCGTGCCCGCGCCGGGGCCTCGGTGCCCGGGCCCTCGGCCCGCTCGCCGCGGTCGCCTCCGGTGCCCTTCTGCTTGTCCTTGAACCAATGCCGCATCTGGGCGGGCGGAGTCGCCCCCCGCCCCTTGAGGCCGCTACGGCGCTGCCCACCGGTGCCCCGCGTGGGACCCTTCCTCTTTCCGCCACCAGCCATGCGCACAGCCTAGCGGGGGTTCAGCGGGCGATTTCCCATCGAGGACCGGCCGGGGTGTCCTCCACGACGATGCCGGCACCGGTGAGCCGGTCGCGAATGCCGTCGGCCGCCGCGTAATCCTTGCGGGCGCGGGCGGCCTCCCGCTGCTCAAGGGCGACCGCGACCAGGGCGTCGACGGTCTGCCGGAGCCCGGAGTCGTCGCCCGACGAACGCCACTGCTCCGAACGCGGGTCGAGGCCGAGCACGTCGAGCATGTTCTGGGTTTCGGCGAGCAGCCTGGCGACCTGCTCCTTGTTGCCCTGGGCCAGCGCGACGTTGCCTTCGCGGACCACCTCGTGGATGATCGCCAGCGCCTGCGGGACCCCCAGGTCGTCGTCGAGCGCCGCGGCGAACTCGACCGGCAGCGGGGCGTCGGCGTCGACGTCGTGGATCACCTCGGCGGCGCGGGTGACGAACCCCTCGATCCGCCGGTAGGCGGCGGCGGCCTCCTGCAGGGCCTCGTCGGAGTAGTCGATCACGCTGCGGTAGTGCGGCGCGACCAGGTAGTAGCGCAGCTCGACCGGGCGGACCTTCTGCAGCATCGCCGGGATCAGCAGGGAGTTGCCCTGGGACTTGGCCATCTTCTCGCCGCCCACGGTGAGCAGCGAGTTGTGCATCCAGTAGCGGGCGAAGCCGTCGCCGGCCGCCTGGGACTGGGTCAGCTCGTTCTCGTGGTGCGGGAAGATCAGGTCGACGCCGCCGCCGTGGATGTCGAAGGTGGGCCCGAGGTACTTCGTGGCCATCGCCGAGCACTCCAGGTGCCAGCCGGGCCGGCCCGGCCCCCACGGCGTCGGCCAGGTCGGCTCGCCGGGCTTGGCGCCCTTCCAGAGCGCGAAGTCGCGCGAGTCGCGCTTGCAGCCATCGTTGTCGGTGTCGGCGGCGGGACGCATGTTGTCGAGCCGCTGGTTGGACAGCGAGCCGTACCGGTCGGCGTAGGACATCACGTCGAAGTAGACGTCACCGTCGGCGGCGTAGGCGTGGCCGCGGTCGATGAGCCGCTGCATCAGCTCGATCATCTCGGGGACGTGCCCGGTGGCGCGCGGCTCGACGGTCGGCGGCAGGCAGCCGAGGACCTGGTACGCCCAGGTGAAGGCGCGCTGGTTGCGCTCGGCGACCACGAACCACGGCACGCCCTCCTCGCCCGCCACCCGAATGATCTTGTCATCGATGTCGGTGACGTTGCGGCACAGGGTCACGTCGTACTCGCACCGCGTCAGCCAGCGTCGCAGCACGTCGAAGTTGACCCCGGAGCGGATGTGCCCGATGTGCGGCGGAGCCTGCACGGTGGCCCCACAGAGATAGATCGAGACCCGGCCGGGCTCGATCGGGACGAATTCGCGAACCGTTCGCGTGCTGGTGTCGTAGAGGTGCAGGCTCACCTAGCCAGGCTAACGCCTTCGCCCCACCTCACATGCCTGATTACGCGACGTTGAGGCACCGGTCTGCGGCACAGAATCCGGCATGCGTGTCATTTACCCCATACGCCCCGCCACGTAACCACCGTCCGCGCGAAGCGGCTTCTGTAGGCTCGGAGGGTCATGGACGTTACTCCCCCTGCGGCGGGCCCGCCCGCCGTCCATCCGCATGCGTTCACCGAGCAGTCGTCGCCGGACCCGGCGGCCCGGCCCGCCGAGCGCGCGGGCCGGGCGAGGCTGACGTTGCGTCACGTCGCGATCGCGCTCGCGGGAGCCTGCGTGGTCGCGCTGGGCGCGGTCGCGTGCGTGCTCTCCTTCGACGAGCTGCGCGCGCTGGCCGTCGTCGGCCGGGCCCGCCCCGACCTCGCCTACCTCTACCCCGCGGGGTTCGACGCGCTGCTGGCCGTGGCGCTGATCAGCGTCCTGTTGCTGCGCACCGGGCGGACCGTGGTGCGGGTCCAGGCGGGCGCGGTGCTGGTCCTGCTGCTGGTCGCGGCGGGCGCCGCCGAGGTGGCCGCGGCGGTGGGCGCGATAGACGTACGCCAGGCCGTACCCGCGCCCACCGGAACACTGACCCCCGACGGCCCCATCGGCATGGTCATCGGCGTGGCGGTCGCCCCCTGGGTGATGCTCACCGTCGCCCTCTGGCTCTGGCTGCTGATGATCAAGCACGCCGGGACCCGCCGGGAAGCCCTCGCGAGCCACACCGGCGCGGAGGACGACATCGTGCCCTTCCGCCCGCCGAACCGCGCCGAGCCCGAGCCTGAGCCCGAGCCCGAACCCGAGTCTCAGCCGACTCCTGAGCGCGCACCCGAGCACACAGCTGAGGACACAGCCGAGCCGGAACGCGCTCCCGAGCTACCGAAGCGGCTCCCCGGCGCCTCACCGATGCCCAAGCCGCGGATCGGCCTCGACGACGAGGAAGAGGAAGAGGCCGCGGAGGTCGCGCAGGAGCCGGCCCGCCCCCCCGTACCGGAGGAGCGCGCCCCCGACATGCCACTGCGCTGGGGCGACCTGGCCAAGACCCTGCCGCGCAAGCGTCCGGGTGACGTACTGGTCCATCCGCGTCCGAGCCAGGACCAGGACGACACGGGGCAGGACACCGACGAGGGCCCCGACACCCAGCCGCTCCGCGTCTTCTCCGACGAACCCCCGAAGGCGCGTGGGCACGCCGACGGCACCGGCGAGACGGAGGCGGGCGATTCGGGACCGCCCTCCGGCCGGGTGCGCAGCACTCCGACGCCACCCGAGGAGTGAACACACGATCAGCCGGGCCCGAACGGCCCGGCTGATCGCATTACGCCCGTTTCTTCGGCGCCCCCGCCCGCGCCGATCCTCAACGTCTTCGGCGGGCCCACCGGAGGGGCGGGGATCTGTGTCCCTCCGTGGAGGCCGCCAGGGTCATCGGGCGCCGCGTCGCAGCCCCGCGACCAGGCCGACGCCGACGATGGCGAGGACGACCTGCATCAGCAGCTCGATCCAGTCGATCCCCGGTGTCGTCTCCACCCCGATCGCCTGTGCGATCGCCGTACCTATGAGCGCGGCGACGATCCCGACGACGATGGTCAGGATCCACCCGATCGCCTGCCTGCCAGGAAGCAGCAGCCGACCGATCGCGCCGATGACGGCACCGATGACGATCGCGCCGATAATGGACTCGATGGTCATTTCAACCTCCCGTGAGGGCGAGACCTTCACTCTCACGCAGAGGCTGATACCCGAAATCGCCGCAGTAATCGGATGTTCGGCGAAGTCCCAGGTCAGCAGGCTAGGCCCGGCCGCGTCCCGCGGACATCCGGGACACGATCAGCACTCCTATGATCGCCAGGATGATCTGGAAGAGGAGTTCGATCCAGTCGATGCCGGATGTCGTCGCGACGCCGAACAACTGCGCGACCAGTGTGCCGAGCAGTGCCGCCACGATCCCCACGATGAGCGTGAGACCCCAGCTCATGTTCTGTTTGCCCGGCACGATGAGCCGGGCCAGCGCGCCGATGATGGCGCCGATCACGATGGCCGAGATGATGGTTCCAAGCATGTCGCTCCCCCGTATGCCGATGACATGCTCCGCTTACAGGGGGCCTACCCAGCCTGACCAGGCTGAAAGCTGAAAACAGATTGAGGGCGGCGGTCCGCACCGCGCCAGTAAACGGACCGCCGCCGTGAACCCGGGCGAACATCCACGCCGCCCGCTGGGTTAACCGAATCGGTTTCCCGGTAATGAGACGCGTGGATTCGCCCATTGGTTGGCGGCTACTTTACCGAAATTTGCGGATACACCGCGCCCCGCGTCAAGCCGGGCGGTCAATGGCCCCCATGAGCGCACCCGTCACACCGCGACCACGAGGGCGGTCGCCACGGCCGCCACGCCCTCGCCACGGCCCGTGAGACCCAGACCGTCGGTCGTAGTGGCGGAGAGGCTCACCGGGGCCGCCACGGCCGCGCTGAGGGCCTTCTCGGCCTCGGTACGGCGGGCGGCCATCCGGGGCCGGTTGCCGATCACCTGGATCGCGACGTTGCCGATCTCGAAGCCCGCCTGGCGTACCAGCCGGGCCGTCTCGGTGAGCAGCGCGACGCCCGAGGCCCCGGCCCAGCGCGGGTCGGCAGTGCCGAAGAGCCCGCCGAGGTCGCCGAGGCCGGACGCGGACAGCAGCGCGTCGCACGCCGCGTGGGCGGCGGCGTCGCCGTCGGAGTGGCCGGCGAGGCCGGTCTCGCCCGGCCAGTGCAGGCCGGCGAGGTGCAGCTCCCGCCCGGATGCGAACGGGTGGACATCGACCCCGACGCCCACCCGTGGAAATATCGTGTTCAGGAGTTGAGGACCTCGTCCAGCAGGGCCTCTGCCTTGTCTTCGTTGGTCTTCTCGGCCAGAGCGAGCTCGCTCACCAGGATCTGCCGCGCCTTGGCGAGCATGCGCTTCTCGCCGGCGGACAGGCCGCGCTCCTTGTCGCGCCGCCAGAGATCCCGCACCACTTCGGCAACCTTGTTGACGTCGCCGGACGCCAGCTTCTCCAGGTTTGCCTTGTACCGGCGAGACCAGTTGGTGGGCTCTTCCGTGTGCGGCATGCGCAGCACGTCGAAGACGCGCTCCAGACCCTCCTGGCCGACAACGTCGCGCACGCCGACGAGTTCGGCGTTCTCAGCCGGAACCTGGACGGTAAGATCGCCCTTGTCGACCTTCAGCACCAGATAGGTCTTTTCCGCACCCTGGATGGTCCGGGTCGTGATGGCTTCGATGCGAGCAGCCCCATGATGGGGGTAGACGACAGTGTCGCCGACCTGGAAAGTCATGTGACAGATACCCCTTCCGCTGTACTCCAGAGTACCACGCATCCACAGCCTCCCGGAACAGTGAAATCACCATAACTGCAGGTCAAAGGCTCATTTTAGGGCTTGACAAACCATCGACTATGTGAATCACAAACCCTGACATAGGTGGTGACCTGCGTGGGCGCAGTTCTTACAGCGGCCCTCGGAAGGTCGTCGATTGCCCATCAAATGCCCGTTCGGTACCCCTCCTCGGCCCGCGTGGCGCAAGGGCCGGAGCAAGTACCGCCTGTCGTGACGGATAGGGTTACCCTGCTCACCACCCTCCACGCGCGAGAAGGGGAAATCCGACCGTGACCCGCACCAGCCGTCGCTGGGCGATCGCCGCCGCCGCGTTCCTCGCAGCCCCGGTACTGGCCGGCTGCGCCGCAGGATTCGACGCCACGACCGTCAAGCACTACTCGCCCACCGAGGCACGGGCCACCACCGTGCGAGGCATCCAGATCTCGCAGGGCTTCGTGCTCGGCCCGGAACCGGGCGGCAAGCTGCCCAAGGGCGGGTCCGCGCCCATCTACCTGTCGCTGACCAACATCGAGCAGCAGGACGACCAGCTCGTCGGGGTGGTGCCCGGCGACGCTGGCACGGTGAAGCTGGCCGCGCCCATCGTCCTGCCGCGTGACAAGCGGGTGAGCACCGCGGGCGCCGCCGCTCCGGGCGCCACGCCCGCCCCGGGCGCGGGGGCGACGCCCCTGGTCATCGAGGGCCTGACGAAGGATCTGGCCGGTGGCGAGTACATCGCGGTGAGCCTGCAGTTCGCCAACGCGGGCGCGGTGGACGTGACCCTGCCTGTGGTCGCCCGCAGCCGGGAGTTCGCCACCTGGTCGCCCGCGCCCGCGCCGACCACGCAGCAGACGCCGACGACCGGCCCCACCCCGGCCCCGACGGCGACGCCCGCCGCCACGGCCACGGCCACGGCCACGGAGGACGCCTCGACCGGCGGTCACTGACCCGGTACGACGAAAGGGCCCGGTCTGTCACGCCCCCCGAGGACGTGACAGACCGGGCCCTTTCGCATCCCGCCCGCCCGCCCGCACGATCACGCGCGGGCGGGGAGGGCTCATTCGTCGACGGGATCGAACTTGTAGCCGAGTCCGCGCACGGTGAGGATGCACCGCGGGTTGGACGGATCGGACTCGACCTTCGCCCGCAGCCGCTTGACGTGCACGTCGAGCGTCTTGGTGTCACCGACGTAGTCGGCCCCCCAGACGCGGTCGATCAGCTGCCCCCGGGTGAGGACCCGCCCCGCGTTGCGCAGCAGCACCTCGAGCAGCTCGAACTCCTTCAGCGGAAGCTGCACCTGCCGCCCGCGCACGGCCACGATGTGCCGGTCGACGTCCATCCGCACCGGCCCTGCGGTCAGCACGGCGGACTCCAGCTCCTCGACGTCGCCCTGCCTGCGCAGCACGGCGCGGATGCGGGCCACCAGCTCGCGCGAGGAGAACGGCTTGGTCACGTAGTCGTCGGCGCCCAGCTCCAGCCCGACGACCTTGTCGATCTCGCTGTCCTTGGCGGTCAGCATGATCACCGGCACCTTGGACCGCTGCCGCAGCGAGCGGCAGACCTCCGTGCCCGGCAGGCCGGGAAGCATCAGGTCGAGCAGCACCAGGTCTGCGCCGTTGCGGTCGAAGGTGTCGAGCGCCTCGGGGCCGGTGGCCGCGACCGCGACCTCGAACCCCTCCTTGCGCAGCATGTACGACAGCGCGTCGGAGAACGACTCCTCGTCCTCTACGACGAGTACGCGGGTCACTTCGCGGCCTCCAGGGGAGTTGTGGTTGTGCTGTGCGGTTCGGTGACGGCCGTACCGCCGAACGCCGGCAGACGCAGCGTGAAGGTGGACCCGGAGCCTTCCTTGCTCCAGACCGTCACCTCACCGCCGTGCGCGACGGACACGTGCTTGACGATGGCGAGGCCGAGACCGGTGCCCCCGGTGGCCCTCGACCGCGCCGCGTCCACCCGGAAGAACCGCTCGAAGATGCGCTCCTGGGCGCCCTCCGGGATGCCGATGCCCTGATCGCTCACGCTTATCTCGACGGACTCCCCCGCGGGACGGGCGCTGACCACCACGCGGGTGTGCTCGGGGCTGTAGGCCACGGCGTTGTCGATCAGGTTGCGCAACGCGGTGACCAGCAGTTCGTCGTCGCCCCAGACCCGCAGGCCCTCCGTGCCGCCGGCGACGAGGGTGATGTCCTTGGCGGCGGCCTTGGTGTTGCACCGGTCGATCGCCTCGTGCATCGCCTCGTCCACCGGCACGGGGCCGGGGGTCGGGATGGGCTCGCCGCCCTGGATCCTGGACAGCGTGATGAGGTCTTGCACCAGGTAGTTGAGCCTGGCGGCCTCGTGCTGCATGCGCCCGGCGAAGCGGGTGACGGCCTCGGGGTCGTCGGCCGCGTCCTGGATGGTCTCGGCGAGCAGGCTCAGCGCCCCTACGGGGGTCTTCAGCTCGTGGCTGACGTTGGCCACGAAGTCGCGGCGGACGGCCTCGACCCTGCGCCGCTCGGTCTGGTCTTCGGCGAGCACCAGGACCTGGCCGTGCGACCCGAGCGGGGCCACCCGGACCGCGAAGGAGGTGGCCTCCTGGCCGAACTTGTGCCCGGCCACCTCGATCTCGCTCTCCCTGATCTCGCCGTCCCTGCGCACCTGCCTGGCCAGCGCAAGCAGCTCAACGGCCATCATCCGGTCGCCCTTGACGAGCCCGAAGGCCCGGGCGGCGGAACTGGCGCGCAGCACGCGGTCCTCGCGATCGAGGACCACGGCCGACGACGGTAGTACGGCCAGCACCGACGCGACGCCGTTGGGCAGGGCCGCTGCCTCGGATTCGCCGGTGGCGTCGGGCACGCGCCGGTGTTCGAAGTGGTTGCGTACGGCCATCACGGCCAACGCGCCCACCACGAACCCCGCCAGTGCCGCCAGACTCGCGAGCAACTCGCTCACGGGACCTCCCGTGTCGCCCCGCGCCGCCGCCGGGGCGCAGCACCGCTGTGTCCACTCACGCCTCCGATGGTAGGCGGACCAGCGGGTACTCTCGACGAGGAAATGCCCGTTGACCACGGCGTTTCCCGTAAAGTTCATTTTCTGGTCGAAGTTCGTTCATCACCCCGCGCGTACGGTTGGCCCCATGCGAGACGCTTACCACGAAGAGCTTGACGCTCTCACTGACAGGCTCGTGGAGATGACCCGGCTGGTCCGTTCGGCGATCGCCAGGGCCACGACCGCGTTGCTCGACTCCGACCTGCACCTCGCGGAGAGCGTGATCTCGCAGGACGACGAGGTGAACCGCATCTACGCCGAGATCGAGGCGTCGATCTTCGATCTGATGGCCCGTCAGCAGCCGGTCGCGGTGGACCTGCGGATGGTGATCACCGCCCTGCGGATGGGCTCCGACCTGGAGCGGATGGGCGACCTGGCGGAGCACGTCGCCAAGATCACCCGGTTGCGGCATCCGGACTCGGCGATCCCGGCGGAGCTGCGTTCGACCATCCTGGAGATGGGGCAGATCGCCGAGCGCCTGGTGACCAAGGCGGGCAGTTGCATCGCCTCCCACGACGTGGAGTCGGCGATGGAGCTGGAGGCCGACGACGACGCCATGGACCAGTTGCACCGGAGGCTGTTCCGGGTCCTGCTGGCCAAGGACTCCAAGTGGGCGGTGGAGCAGGCCATCGACGTGACCCTGATCGGCCGGTACTACGAGCGGTACGCGGACCACGCCGTACGCGTGGCCCGCGATGTCGTCTACCTGGTGACGGGTTCGCGGCCCCAGGACATGTCGCCCCTGTGACCGGCTCGCGGGCCGGCCGGGCTCAGCGGCCCTGGTTGGCGACGGCCTCGATGGCGGCCTTGGCCGCCTCGGGGTCGAGGTAGAGCCCGCCCTTGGTGACCGGCCGGAAGTCCGCGTCGAGGTCATATTGCAGCGGGATGCCGGTGGGGATGTTCAGCCCGGCGATCGTGTCGTCGTCGATGCCGTCGAGGTGCTTGACCAGCGCGCGCAGCGAGTTGCCGTGCGCGACCACGAGCACCGTGCGACCGGCCGCGAGGTCGGGCACGATCTGGTCGTACCAGTAGGGCAACATCCGCGTCACGACGTCCTTCAGGCACTCGGTGCGCGGCATCAGCTCCGGCGGCAGCAACGCGTACCGGGGGTCGCCCACCTGGCTGTACTCGTCATCGTCGGCGATCGGCGGCGGCGGGGTGTCATAGGACCTGCGCCACAGCATGAACTGCTCGTCGCCGAACTCCTCGCGCGTCTGCGCCTTGTTCTTGCCCTGCAGCGCCCCGTAGTGCCGCTCGTTGAGCCGCCACGAGCGGCGCACCGGCAGCCAGCGCAGGTCGGCCGCACCGAGCGCCAGCTCGGCGGTCTGGATGGCCCGGGTCAGCAGGCTCGTGTGCACCACGTCGGGGCGCAGCCCGGCGTCGAGCAGGAGCTGGCCGCCCCTACGCGCCTCGGCCTCGCCCGCGGGCGAGAGGCTGACGTCCACCCATCCGGTGAACAGGCCCTTCGCGTTCCAGTCGCTTTCACCATGCCGCAACAGCACCAATGTCGCCATGCCGACAACCTTACCGACGGCCGGTCAGCGCGCGGGATCCGCGAACCTGGCGAACGCCTGCAGGTTGGCCAGCGACTCGCCGCGCTTGGCCCGCCACTCCCACTCGCGCCGGATGGAGGAGGCGAAGCCGAGTTCGAGGGCGCGGTCGAAGGACTCGTCGGAGTAGCTGAGGACGCAGCCGAGCAGCCGGTCGATCTCCTGCTCGGTCACGGCGGAAAGGGGCGTCCTGCCGACGAGGTGAACGTCTCCCACGTCGTCGAGCGCGAAGCGCACGCCGTACATGGAGCCGTTCTTGGTGAGCAGCCAGCGGTAGAACTCAGCGTGGTTCTCGTCGGGTTTGCGGCAGAAGAACGCCTCCACGTGCAGCATCCGCTCGCCGACGATCAGCCAGGTCATGGTGGCCAGCTTGTGCTTGCCCGGCAGCCTGACCAGGAACGCCCCCGGCCTCGGGTGCTCGTACGACGCCTCGGCGGACTTCAGCGCCGACTCCACGACCCCGGCAACGTCCATGCGCTCCACCATACGGGCTCAGGAACTGAGCGCCACAGGCGAGCGGTGCAGGTTCGCCATGGCCTCCGCGTAGACGTCGGCCAGCCGCGCGGCGGTGGCGGACCAGCCGAAGGCGCCCGCGTGCTCGACCGCGCCCTTGGACAGGTGGTCGCGCCAGGCGGGGCGGCGTACCAGGCCGTCCAGGGCCCGCGCCCAGTCGTGCGGGTCGTGGCCCTCGACGAGCAGCCCGGACACGCCGTCCCGTACGGCGGTGCGCAGCCCGCCCACCGAGGCGGCGACCACGGGCGTGCCGCACGCCTGGGACTCCAGCGCGACCAGGCCGAAGGACTCGTTGTGGGAGGGCACGACCGTGACGTCCGCGGCGCGGTACCAGTCGGCCAGCTCGTCCTGGGGGGCGGGCGGCACCAGGCGCACGACGTCGTTCAGGCCCAGCGACTCGCTCAGGTCGGAGAGCAGCGCCGGGCGGCACAGACCGCTGCCGCTGGGGCCGCCGACGCAGGCCACGACCAGCCGGGAGCGCAGGCCGGGGTCCTCGATCAGCATCCGGGCGGCGGCGCGCAGCAGCACGTCGGGGGCCTTGAGCGGCTGGATCCGGCCGACGAACAGCAGTATGTGGGCGTCGTCGGGAAGGCCCAGGCGGTGGCGGGCGGCGCCCTTGGAGGCGGGCTGGAAGACCGAGAGGTTCACGCCGGGGTTGACGACGGCGACCCGTTCGGGCGGCGCGCCGTACAGGTCGATCAGCTCGCGCGCCTCGGCGTCGGTGTTGGCGACCAGGCGGTCGGCGACGTCCACGACCTGCTCCTCGCCCAGCACCCGGGCGGCGGGCTCGGGCTTGTCGCCGTCGGCGAGCAGCAGGTTCTTGACCTTGGCCATGGTGTGCATGGTGTGCACGAGCGGCACTCCCCAGCGCTCCTTGGCCAGCCAGCCGACCTGTCCGGACAGCCAGTAGTGGGAGTGGATGACGTCGTAGCGGCCGGGGTCGTAGGACGCCTCGGTACGCAGCACTCCCGACAGGAACGCGCAGAGCTGGCCGGGCAGATCGCCCTTGTCCAGCTCCTCGTACGGCCCCGCGGTGACGTGCCGCACGGTGACCCCGGGCGCGAGTTCGGCCGTGGGGGGCAGATCGCGCGCCGTCTGCCGGGTGAAGATCTCCACCTCGACGTCGAGCTGCGCCAGCCGTTTGGCCGTTTCGACGATGTAGACGTTCATGCCGCCCGCGTCACCCGTGCCCGGCTGATCCAGAGGGGACGTGTGCATGCTGACCGTCGCGACCCGGTGGACCCGCCGTCGCCTCACGTTGACACCACCTCCGAAGGGCTTACAACCACTCGATTTCACCGACGATTCCCGTGTTTGTCCCGCCATGCGATCACAAGCCCCGGAGCACACCTTCGGCGGGGTCCTGGAATGATGCAAAGCATGACGAAGACGGCTGTG
Source organism: Spongiactinospora rosea (assembly GCF_003315795.1). Taxonomy (GTDB): domain Bacteria; phylum Actinomycetota; class Actinomycetes; order Streptosporangiales; family Streptosporangiaceae; genus Spongiactinospora; species Spongiactinospora rosea. The sequence continues at coordinate 887,701 of NZ_QMEY01000001.1, read as the reverse complement.
GTGACCGGCGCGAGCAGCGGCATCGGATGGGCGACGGCGCGGCGTCTGGCGGCGGAGGGGTACGACGTCGTGGCGGCGGCCCGGCGAGTGGACCGGCTGGAGAAGCTGGCCGCCGAGGTGGCGGGCGTACGCCCGATCCCGCTGGACGTCACCTCCCAGGAGTCGGTGGACGCGCTCGCCGGGGCGCTCGACCGGTGCGACGTGCTGGTCAACAACGCCGGCGGGGCGTTCGGGCTGGAGCCGGTGATCGAGGCCGACCCCGCCGACTGGCAGCGGATGTACGACGTGAACGTGCTGGGCACGCTGCGGATGACCAAGGCGCTCACGCCGAAGCTGGTCGAGTCGGGCGACGGAGTTCTCGTGCTGCTCACCTCCACGGCCGGGCTGGTCGCCTACGAGGGCGGCGGCGGTTACGTGGCGGCCAAGCACGCCCAGAAGTCGATGGCCGAGACCCTGCGGCTGGAGCTGTACGACCGCCCGGTGCGGGTCGTGGAGATCGCGCCCGGGATGGTGCGCACCGAGGAGTTCGCGCTCACCCGGTTCCGCGGAGACCGGGAGGCGGCCGACCGGGTCTACCAGGGCGTGGCCCATCCGCTGACCGCAGACGACGTGGCCGACGCGATCGTGTGGTCGGTGACCAGACCGGCGCACTTCAACGTGGACCGCATGGTCATCCGCCCGCGGGCGCAGGCCGCCCAGCACAAGGTGCACCGCACGCCCGCCCCGTAATCCCCGTCTTCCCCCTGGAGTCCCCTTGCGCGGTCGCACGCGGCGGCCGGTCGGCTCGATCACCCGCGGAACCACCGGCCACAACCGGCTCAGGCGAGCCGACCGGTGGATCGCCGCCGCGTACGGCGGGCTGCTGCGGTCCGCCTCCCGCCCGCTGGTCGTCGACCTCGGCTTCGGGGCCTCGCACGTCACCACGACCGAGCTGTACCTGCGGCTGCGCGCGATCCGCCGGGACGTGGAGGTCCTCGGGATCGAGATCGATCCCGAACGGGTCGCCACCGCCGCGCCGCATGCCCGGCCGGGCCTGTCGTTCGCGGTCGGCGGCTTCGAACTGCTGCCGGCCGCCCGCCCGCCGCTGATCGTGCGCGCGTTCAACGTGCTGCGCCAGTACGGCGAGGCGGAGTCGGCGGCGGCGTGGGCACTGCTGCGCTCGCGGATCGCCGCCGACGGCGTGATCGTGGAAGGCACCTGCTCGGAGATCGGACATCGGGCGGCCTGGGTGGGGCTGGACGCCTCGGGACCGCGCACGCTCACGCTCTCCACCCGGTTCACCGGGTTCGACCAGCCGTCCGACCTCGCCGAGCGGCTGCCGAAAGCGCTCATTCACCGCAATGTGCCCGGCGAGCCGGTGTACGACCTGTTCCAGGACCTTGATCGGGCGTGGGCGGTGTGCTCGCCGTACGCGGCGTACGGGGTGCGCCAGCGCTGGGCCGCCACGGCGGAGACGCTGGCCCGCACCTGGCCGGTGCTCACCCGCCCCCCGCTGGGCGGACGCGCCCGCTGGCGGCTCGGCGAACTGACACTGCCGTGGGAGGCCGTCGCCCCGGGTTTTCCACAGGCGGCCGCCGAGCGGGCGGGCTAGTTGTCCACAGCCTGGCCGGGGCCGCGCAGCGCTCGATCGAACTCGGCGTAGGCTGTGGCATCGAACAGCACGAAGCTGACCTCCTCGACACCGGGGGCGGGGGTCTCGCGCACGGTCTTCAGCGCGATCCTGGCCCCGTCATCGAGCGGCCAGCCGTAGATTCCGGTGGAGATCGCAGGGAAGGCGACGGTGTGCGCGCCGAGTTCCGCGGCGACGCCCAGTGAAGCCCGATAGCAGGAGGCGAGCAGATGCGAACGGTCCTCCGACCTGGAGTGGACCGGCCCGACCGTGTGGATCACCCAGCGGGCCTGGAGCCGGCCCGCCGTGGTCGCCACGGCGTGACCGGTCGGCAGCCCCTCGGGATACGCGGAGGCGCGCAGCGCGCGGCACTCCGCGAGGATCTCCGGTCCGCCGCGGCGATGGATCGCGCCGTCCACGCCCCCGCCGCCGAGCAGCGAGGAGTTGGCCGCGTTGACGATCGCGTCCGCCCGCCGCTCGGTGATGTCCCCCTGCACAAGAATGATCCGCATGCCGGGCCGTCCCCTTCCCTGGCTCGCTCGACGACCCGTAGTACTACGGCTCGTCGCTCGCAGGTTACCCTGGATGGCGTGAAGGGTCTCGGCGAGCTCGAACGCAGCATCATGGACATCCTGTGGGCGCAGCAGGCGCCCGCCACCGCGCGCGAGGTCGGCAGGCACATCGCCGACCGCGACCTGGCCCCCACGACGGTCATGACCGTCCTCGACCGCCTCACCCGCAAGGGCTTCCTGCACCGCACCCGCGACGGCCGGGCCTGGCGCTACCAGCCCGCCGCCAGCCGCGACGCCTACATCGCGGAGCTGATGCTGGAGGCCCTCGACCTGACCGGCGACCGGTCGGCGGCGCTGACGCGCTTCGCCAAGGCCGTCTCCGGCGACGAGGCCGACATCCTGCGCAGGGCCCTCACGGAGCTGGAGGAGGAATGACCGCGGCGGCCCTCGGTGCGCTCGCCCTGGTCTGCGCGGTCGGAGCCTGGCGCTTCACCACCGCGCGGTGGACCTACCGCGCCCCGCGCACCGCGATCCTGCTGTGGCAGGCCGTCGGCATCACGTGGGGACTGGCCACCACGGGCGCGCTGCTCGCCTACGCGTTGCAGCCCTACGAGCGGGGCGTCCTCGGCGGCCTCGGCGCGTTCGCCGCGTCGGCCGCCACCGGCGGCTACGGCCCGCGCGACGCCTACGACCTGCCCCACATCCTGGCCTTCATCGCGGGCGTGAGCCTGCTCGCGGTGCTGATCACGGTGACCGCCGCGGCCGCCGTGCAGACCATCCGGGCCAGGCGCCGGCACCGCGCGCTGCTCGCGCTCATCTCGCGCGATGACCCCGACGTGCCCGGCGTGCGGGTGGTCGACCACCCCGGCGCCGCCGCCTACTGCCTGCCCGGCCTGCGCTCCCAGGTGGTGGTCAGCGCGGGCGCCCTGCGCCTGCTCTCCCCCGACGAGCTGGCCGCCGTGCTCGCGCACGAGTCGGCCCATGTGCGCGAGCGGCACGACCTGGTGCTGCTGCCGTTCTCCGCGCTGCGCCGGGTGCTGCCGTGGTCGGCGGTGGTGCGCGACACCCAGGCCATGGTCGAGCTGCTCATCGAGATGGCCGCCGACGACCGGGCCAGGCGGTTCTGCTCGCCGCGCCGGCTGGCGACCGCGCTGCTGCGGTTCGGTACGGCCGAGCCGGTGCCGACGCCGCACGGCGCGCTCGGGGCCATCGGCGGCAGCCACACCGGCGTGATGCTCCGGGTGGAGCGCCTGGTCACCCCCGGCCCTGCTCTCCCCCGCCGGATCCGCGCCCTCGCCCTGACCCTCGCCGTCTCGCTGGCCGTGTCCGCTCCGCTGCTCTGGTTGCTGCCGCACTGACGCCCGCCTGCCGCTAGCTACAGTTAGCCCCGCTGTTTGCAATTGCAAGCAGCGTGCGGCAGACTGGTGGCATGGCACTACCGAAGGTCGGCTCGATCGGGGAGTACATCCGCGAGCAGCGCAAGCAGGCGAAGATCTCACTTCGCCAGCTCTCCGCCGCGGCCGGTGTCTCCAATCCGTATCTGAGCCAGATCGAGCGCGGGCTGCGCAAGCCCAGCGCGGAGATCCTCAACCAGATCGCCAAGGGCCTGCACATCTCCGCACAGGCGCTCTATGTGCAGGCCGGCCTCATCGAGCATCGTGAGGCCGACAGTGACGTGGTCGCCGCGATCCGCGCCGACACGTTCCTGTCCGGACGGCAGCGCCAGGTACTCATCGACATCTACGAGTCGTTTCGCAAGGAGAACCGCACGGGCACTCCGGCCGAGGACACGCAGACCTCCCAGAACGCGCAGCCCCGGCCGGAGCCCGCCGAGAGCGACGACGACCCGTTGCCCGAGTCCTACACCGCCACGCTTGAGCCCTTCGTGGCGGAGGACCACTACACCGGCAACGGCAACGCCACTCCGCGAACCAAGGAAGGTTAACCCATGACGTTCGCCACCGAGGTCAAGAAGCTCACCGATTCCAAGCCCTTCTACGCGGTCGCCGGGGCCGGCGACTTCGCGATGGAGAAGCTGCGCGAAATCCCGGGCCGCCTGGAGAAGCTCCAGGCCCGCAGCGGCGATCTCGGCCAGTCCGCGAAGGACCTGCCGACCAAGGCCCGCGAGTACGCCGCCAAGGCCGAGGGCTACGCCAAGGACCTCCCGGTCAAGGCCAAGGGCTACGCCGACATCGTGACCGTCCGGGCCACCGAGCTGTACGAGGAGTTCGCCGACCGGGGCCGCAAGGTCGTCAGCCGGGTCAGCGGCGAGGCCGCCCTCGAACTCGAAGACGTCTCCGAGGCCGCCGAGCCGCCCGTCGCCAAGCCGGTCGTACGCAAGCCCGCCCCGCGCAAGCCCGCCAACTCCAAGAGGCCCTGACCCACCCACCGACGGTCCCCCGGCCCACACCGGCCACCCGGGACCGTCGGCCTCCCCCCGCCCGCGAAGGGCTTATGGGCGATCCGCTCGAACCGGTGCCCATTTCGGCGGGAGCAACCTCTGTGTTACCGCCTTGACATCCTGTATCGGACAGTTCCCGGACGTCGCCCATTGGCCGCCGGTGAGGTCCTTCAAAAGGCCGGTGAAGCCGGTAACGGAACGGCCGCGCACGAATATGGGGGACGAATCCACGATACGTTCCGCCTTCGCCCTCGGTCCGGGCCTTCCCTGCCGGCCGAGCACCCGGAGGACACCACGGCGTCACGAAGATCGCGCACATGAGCTTCTTACGCCGGGTCACCGCTCATCCCTTGCACCGCCATTGCGGTACTCCAAAGTGTCACCCGCCTATTGGACTCACCTACGTTGCTCTCCCTGTTCGGCATGGCGATGAAATGCCCTCCTGAAGCTTGAGGAGATGTCGCCGCCCGCAGCCTGGTGGCCGGGGCGGGAAACTTTGGGCGGGGTCCGGGCGTTGGGAGGTAACGGAAGAGGTTCGGAGCGCGGGGTTCGGCCGGTGGGCCGTTAGTGTGTGATGCGTAGGCTGGCCGGGCTATGACGGGAGCGGCGACTATGGGTGCGGTGCATGGAGTGCTGGATCTGATCTACTGGGTGCTCGGCGTCGCCGCGTTCGCGATGTCGGCATTTGCGCTGATCCACGCGATCCGTACGCCCGCCAGGGCGTTCGCCATCGCCGGGAAGCAGACCAAGCAGCTCTGGCTGATCATTCTGGCGTTCGCGACGCTCTTCTCGTTCTCCGCCGCCGTGCAGTTCATCACGTCGATCGGGCTGCTGTCGATCATTTCGGTGATCGCGGCCGGGGTGTACCTCGCCGATGTGCGTCCCGCGGTCAAGGAGATCGGCAAGGGGGGCAACTCCGGCCCCTACGGCCCCTGGTAAGCGTCCTTTAGAGGGCCCTCAGCCGGACAGGGGCATCGCGCGCAGCGCGTCCACCAGCCATTTGCCCAGCCGCCGGTGTCCGAGCAGCGTCGGGTGGACCCCGTCGGGCAGGACCAGCTCCGAGCCGCCGGAGCGGGCCTGCGGGTGTTCTGCCACCTCGTCCACCGCCCTTGGCTCTCCCGGCTGGTCGATCATGGTGGCCAGCTCGGGCAGCGGGTCCAGGAAGGGCGCCTTCGCGCGGCGGGCGGCCGAGGAGACCGCGTTCTTGACGCCCTTGGACCACGACGGAGGGGCCGTCATCCAGATCGGGCCGACGACGATCACGCGCGTACGCGGCCACTGCTTCTTCACGGTGACCAGCAGCCGGTGGCACGCGGCCTCGATCCGTGCCGGGGCCCATCTGCGGTCGTTGTGCCCGCCGGAGACGATCAGCATGTCCGGGGCGGGCCGCCAGGACAGTTCCTCGGTGAAGGAGGCCAGGAAGTTGCGTCCGGCCTTGCCGCGATTGAGGTAGCCGGTACCGGCCGCGCCCGCGATGACGGGCTGCCAGCCGAGCTGCCGTGCCGCGGCGGCGAGGTAGGTGTTCCAGCTCCGCACCGGCCCCGACCCTACGGTGAAGCTGTCGCCGACGGCCATCACGACAGGCGCCCGGTGCGTGACGGACGGCGGGGACACCCGGGTGGTGCGGTTCGTCTCCGGAGCGGCCCCGCCGCACCCGGTGACGAGCAGTACGGCGGAACCGGTCACCGCGACCAGCCCACGCCATAAGGGCCGGCGCCGCGACGCGCCCGCCGCCTCGCCGAGAGGTCTGTGCCCCGAGAGCCGGTGCCCCGAGAGCCGGCGCCGCGCGTCCGGAACGACCTCCGGCCCCGGGCGCCATGGCCGATGCCGCAGGGCCAGGGCGAGGAGCCGCAGCCACCGACCAGGGGCCCTTTCGAGGGCGGAAAGGGTGCGGTACGTCAACGAGCGATGCGCTCGGGATGGACCGCGCATAACCGCCTCTCGGACCCGTAAGCTGCCGATATGAGCAGCGACCTGCACGGAAGAACTCTTCGCCTCGAACTCGCCGACCAGAATCTACGCGACTGGGAAGCGGTTGTGCTCGAAGCGTCGCCAGATGGGATCGTGCTCAGCAAGTCGGCATTCTATCCGGGTGGAGGCGGCCAGCCCGCCGATCACGGAGTGCTGATCTGGCAAGGCGTGGAGACCAGGATCGCCGGTGTCCGCAAGGGCGATGACCTCTATCTGATCCCCGCCGAGGGCGACCCGCTGCCGCCGCCCGGCACCACCGTTTCGGCCGCCGTGGCCGATGAACGTAGGTCCGCGCTGATGCGTACCCATTCGGGGCTGCACGTCCTTTGCGGGGTGGTCTTCCGCGACTATGGCGCGCTGGTCACCGGCGGCAACATGGAGCCGCTGAGCGCGCGGATGGACTTCAACCTGCCCGAGGTGCCGCCGGGGTTCAAGGAGGCGGTGGAGGCGGCCTGCAACGCCGAGGTGGTCGCCGACCGGCGGATCGACGTGCGGGTGCTGCCACGCGCGGAGGCGTTCGAGATCCCCGACATCATCCGTACCGCGACCAACCTCGTCCCGGAGTCGGTGCAGGATGTCCGGATCGTCGACATTGTGGGCCTGGACACCCAGGCGGACGGCGGTACGCACGTCGCCTCCACCAAGCAGATCGGCCGCATCAAGGTCGCCAAGATCGAGAGCAAGGGCAAGGGCTTCCGCCGGCTGCGCATCGCCATCGCCGACTGAGGGCCGCGGATCACCTGCGGTGGAAGCGGCGGTGGAGGTCGCGTACCTCGTTGACCAGCTCGGGCACGGGCCCTTCGACGATCACGCCGGGCGCGACCTCCCGGATCGGCAGCGGCCGCACCGGACCGGCCGGTACGCCCCACTCGGCCAGCCACCCGGAGAGCTGGGCCGACGAGCAGACGTAGACGATCCGGCCGAGCCCCGCCCAGGCGTGCGCGGCCGAGCACATCGGGCAGTGCTCGCCCGAGGTGTAGACGGTCGCGCCCGCGCGCTCGCGCGGTGTCATGTTCTCGGCCGACCAGCGGGCCAGCTCGAACTCCGGGTGCCGGGTGCGGTCGCCGGACGCGACGTGGTTGTGGTCCTCGGCCAGCGCCGTGCCGTCCGCCCCGGCCAGCACCGACCCGAACGGCTCGTCGCCGACGTCCAGCGCCTGCGCCGCCAGTTCGACACACCGCCGCAGGTGCCGCAACTCCGCCTGCCCGACCATCACACCTCCCGGCCCCCGAAACCCCGATCCGCCCGGTAATGCTAGAGGCCCCACGCCAGAGGCCGGGACCGCGGCCACAGGAATGGCCGATCACAAATCCCCTTCCCTCCCTTAATCCCCCCTTCTCACGAAAAGTTCTAATTTTCGTGAAATATCGCGATCAATACCGTGTGTCCGTTGTCACCTCCGGATTCTCGGTAGGCTGACCTGCCATGGCGGGATCACTCATGCGCCGGGCGGCCGTCCGTACGACCTTCACTCTGGCGGCCATGGTCGCTTTCGGCACCGCGCTCTCCACAGCATTCCTCTTCGCGTCGGCCACCCCCACGGCCGCCGCGCGCACCGCGGCCGGGGTGATCAAAACGGACGCCGTCGAGCTGACCCTCCGCCCCGGCGGCGTGGTCCACGTCAAGGAGACCGTCACCTACGAGGGGGGCGCGCCCGTCAGGACGTTCGTCACGCGGACCAGGTACGACGACGCGAGCGACCGCCTCTACACGATCTCCGGCCTCAAGGGCGACGGCAGGCTGACCGGCGACACCATCACCCTCACCGGCGGCCCCAGCGGCACCGCCACCCTGGAGTACGACGTCAAGGGCGTGGTCACGCCCATCGCCGGCGGCGAGGAGCTGCGCTGGCACGCGGCGGGCGGCTGGTCGGCGCGGGTCGAGCAGGCCACCGTCAAGGTCGCCGGCGGCGCGCAGATCCAGAACCTCTCCTGCTTCGCCGGCCCGCTCACCTCCTCGCTGCCCTGCACCGCGGCCTCGATGGACCACACCGGCGTGACCGGCGACTTCGAGCAGCAGGGCCTGGCCGCCGGCGAGACGCTCACCGTGATCATGGGCTACCCGAAGGGCACCAGCGGCGGCACGCCGATCCTTGAGCGCAGGTTCGAGCTGTCCAACGCGTTCACGGTGGACGCGGTGACCGGCGGCGCGCTGGCCGGGCTGCTCGTGGTGCTGCTCGGCGGCGTCGGCCTGCTGTACTGGACCAGGGGCCGCGACGCCCGCGTGGTCGGGCACGAGTCCGGCGCGCTGGACCCGCTGCGCGACGGCCACTTCACCCCGCCCGACGGCGTGCGCCCCGGCCAGGTCGGCACCCTGCTGGACGAGCAGGCCGACGTGATCGACGTGACCGCCTCCATCGTGGACCTCGCCGTACGCGGCTACCTGCGGATCGACGAGCAGCCGCGGCAGACCTACGACGCGCCCGACTGGGTGCTGGTCAAGCTCCCCGACGCCCCGGTGTCCTCGCTGCTGCCCTACGAGCGGGCGCTGTACGACGCGATCTTCGACGGCCGCGACGCCGTACGGCTGTCGGAGCTGCACGGCGCGTTCGCGGCCGGGCTCGCGCAGGTGCGCGACGCGCTGTACACCGACGTCGTCGCCCAGGGCTGGTTCGCCCGCCGCCCGGACGGCGTGCGGACCCGCTGGACGATCGCCGGGGCCGCGCTCACCGTGGCCGGGGTGCTCGCGACGGTGGCGCTGGCCTGGTTCACCACGTACGGCCTGCTCGGGCTCGCCGTCATCATCGCGGGCGCGGCGCTGGCCATGGGCGGGCAGTACATGCCGGCCAAGACCGCCAAGGGCGCGGCGGCCCTCGCGCACACCCTCGGCTTCCGCGAGTACCTGGCCGCGGGCGACCTCGACCGGGTGCCGCCCGACAAGCGGGTCGAGGTGTTCTCCCGCTACCTGCCGTACGCGGTCGTGTTCGACAACGTGGACCGCTGGGCGCGGGTGGTGGCCTCGGTCAACGGCAGCGGCGGCCCGGCGGACAACCTGTACTGGTACCACGGGCCCGCCGAGTGGGACCTGTCGAAGTTCGCCGGGTCGATGCGGACCTTCACCACCACCACCTCGGGCGCGATCTCGGCCGCCCGGCAGTTCAGAAGCCTCTAACGGACCCGGATCTCGCCCACCGGACGTCCGCCGCCGAGCACCGGCGGGGCGGCGAGCCCGTCCAGCTCGGGGCCGGTCACGCCGAGAGCCCGCAGCGCGGCGACGGTGGCGGGCACCCTGGCCCGCGCCGCGCCGTCCTCGATCTTGATGGCCGCGGCCCTGCCGTCGTCCAGGGTGAAGGCGTCGAAGCCCTCCGCGCCCGCCTTCAGCATCAGCCCGGGCACGGCCCGCATCAGCGCGGCCTCCGGGCGCTCGGTGCCCGAGGTCCAGAGCGGGTGGGCGCGCATCGCGTCGGCGATCCGGCGTTCGGGCGTGCCCTGCGCCGCCGTACCGAACGCCCGGAACGCCCGGACCACGCCGACCATCGACACGAAGAACAGCGGCGCGCCGCAGCCGTCCACCCCGGAGGCGGCGATCCGCTCGCCGGTGAGTTCGGTGACGGTCGCCCGGATCTCCCGTTGCAGCGGGTGGGCCGGGTCCAGGTACGTGGCCGTGGGCCAGCCGTTCAGCACGCAGGTGGCCAGCATGGCGGCGTGCTTGCCGGAGCAGTTCATGGTGATCCGGGCGGCCTCGCCGCCCGACCGCAGCACCTGCCGCCGCGACCCGGCGTGCTCGGGCAGGTCGGCCGGGCAGCCCAGGGCCTCCTCGCCGAGGCCCGCGCCCGCCAGGATCTTGCGTACGCCGTCGGTGTGGAACGCCTCCCCCGAGTGACTGGCGCAGGCCAGCGCGAGGAGTTCGCCGTCGAGGTCGAGCCCGGCGCGCAGCATGCCGAGGGCCTGGAGCGGCTTCATCGACGATCGGGGGGACGCCAGGGCGTCCACCGGCCCGTACACCGCGACGACCGAGCCGTCCGGGCCCGCCGCGAACACCCGCGCCCGGTGGACGGACTCCACGAAGCCGGAACGTACCACCTCGATGACCAATGTCTCCATATCGCCCCTCTGTCGCCTGGCTCCCCGGACGAGTGTAAACAGCGGCCCGGCTGGCAGAATTCGCAGGCATGCGAGCAGTGGTGCAGCGGGTGAGTTCCGCGTCGGTGTCGGTGGACGGTTCGGTCGTGGGCGCGATCGACGAGCCCGGGCTGCTGGTGCTGGTGGGCGTGACGCACGGCGACACGCCCGCCGAGGCGGCCCGGCTGGCCGCCAAGCTGTGGGGCCTGCGCATCCTGCACGGCGAGAAGTCGTGCTCCGACGTCGCGGCCCCGCTGCTGGTGATCAGTCAGTTCACGCTGTACGGCGACGCCCGCAAGGGCCGCCGCCCGACCTGGCAGGCGGCGGCCCCGGGCCCGGTCGCCGAGCCCCTGGTGGACGCCGTGGTCGCCGGACTGCGCACGCTCGGCGCCCACGTCGAGACCGGCGTCTTCGGCGCGGACATGCGGGTCGCGCTGGTGAACGACGGACCGATCACCCTGATCGTGGACGTGTGAGCCTCAGCACAAAGCCTCAGCGCAAGTGGACGTCCGAGCCTCAGCGCAACCGGCGGCGCAGCGCCGGGTCGACCGTCACGTTGCGGCCCGCGTCGGGCGGCACGATGACCTCCTGGGTGGCGGCCACGCCGTCGGCGAGCAGCGTCGCCTCCACCGGCACCGTGCGCTTGACCACGGCCAGCGCGATCGGCCCCAGCTCGTGGTGACGCGCGGCGGTGCCGACGAACCCCACCGTGTCGCCGTCGTCGAGGGTGACCGGCGATCCGTGCGCGGGCAGCTTGTCCACGCTGCCATCGAGGTGCAGGAACACCAGGCGGCGCGGCGGATGCCCGATGTTGTGCACCCGGGCCACGGTCTCCTGACCGCGGTAGCAGCCCTTGGACAGGTGAACGGCGCTGCCGATCCAGCCCACCTCGTGCGGGATGGTCTTGTGGTCGGTCTCGAAACCGAGCCGCGGCCGGTGATCGGCCACGCGCAGCGCCTCGTACGCCCACAGCCCGGCCGGCCGGAGCCCCAGGTGCTTTTCCAGCTCGGCGCGCGGCAGCAGCACGTCGTGGCCGATCGCGACGGCGCCCTCCGGCAGCGGCAGGTCATCGGCCAGGTGCGAGACGACCGCGTAGCGGGCGGTCTCGTCGGCCACCTCCACGCGCAGCATGAACCGCATCCGCTCCAGCCAGTCGACCAGCGCGGCGCCCGCGCCGGGATCGACGTGGCCCCACACGGTCTTGCCGTCGTCCACGAGCGTCAGGTGGTGCTCCACCCGGCCCTGCCCGTCGAGGAACAGCGTCTGCGCGGGCTCGCCGGGTTTGAGGATGTCGAGTTTCTGGGAGGTCAGGTCGTTGAGCCAGCGCAGCCGGTCGGGGCCGGTGATCGTGACGACCTCGCGGTTGCTGCGGTCGACCACCGCCTCCCCGGCCGCCAGCGCGCGCTGCTCGGCGTACGGCTCGCCGTAGTGGGCGGCGACTCCCGCGTCGGTGCCTTCGGCGGCCACCGCGCCGGGCGTCTTCAGCAAAGGGCTGGACATGGCACTCAGATTACTTGCACGTCCGGCAGCGGCCGAAGACGGTCAGGTGGCGGACGTCGGTGTCGAAGCCCAGCTCGGTGTCGAGCGTGGTGACCAGGCTCTGCACCAGCTCGGGTCGGATCTCGGTCACCTCGCCGCAGCCCCGGCACACCAGATGCACGTGATCGGCGTCGGCGGCCAGGTGGTAGGTCGGAGCGCCGTGCCCGAGATGGGTGTGGGTGACCATGCCCAGCTCTTCGAGCAGCTCCAGGGTGCGGTAGACGGTCGAGATGTTGACCCCGCGCGCGGTCTCACGGACGCGGACGCAGATGTCTTCGGGGGTGGCGTGCTCCAGCTCCTTGACCGCCTCCAGGACGAGCTGACGCTGCGGCGTCACCCGATAGCCGCGGGAGCGAAGCTCCTCATGCCACGACGTCTCGGTCATGACTGAAGTCTAGGTCTTTCCCGGGGCGATGGGGGCCGCGGCCGAAGCCCTCCCGAACGCGCGTCCGCATAGCCTGATGACGTGATCTATACCGAAACACCCATTACGGATGCCGCACGGCAGGCCCTCGCCGCAACCTGGGGAGTGGGCGGGCAGGAGGAGCGGCTGTTCGGCGGAGAGGAGTCCGCGGCCTACCGGATCGGCGGGCACGTCGTCCGGATCGGCCCGACCTGGCGGGGCTCGGCCGAGATCGAGTGGTGCCACGCCGTCGCCCGGCACGCCGCCGCGACGTTCCCCGAGGCGGTGACCCCGATCCCCACCCCGGAGGGGGCGACCGTGATCCGGGTGGAGGGCCGTCCGGTGTCGCTGTGGCCGTACATCGAGGGGGCCTGGCCCGAATCGGAGGTGCCCGCCCAGCGCGAGCAGGCCGCGCGGCTGCTGGCCCGGCTGCACCGGGCGCTCGCCGACGCCCGCCCCGGCCCGCGCCCGGTCCCCTCGTTCGCCGAGCACGGCCTGTACGGCCCGTCCGATGTGCCCGACCCCGCAGACGGCCTGCCCGACCCGGCGCTCGACCGGTGGCTGGCCGAGTTTCACCGTACGCACACCCGGCGCCACCCCCTGCACGGCGACTACTACACCGGCAACACCCTCATCCACGACGGTGTCATCACCGCGGTGCTGGACTGGGACGAGGCGTTCGTCGGCGCGCCGGAGCTGGAGCTGGCCTCCGCCGCGCTCGAATGGGGCGAAGACGACTTTCCGGCGGGCGGCAAGGAGTTCATCGCCTGCTACCTGGAGGCCGGGGGCACCGCCGAGGAGCTGGACGAGGAGAGCTTCGCGCAGCTTCTGCGGCACCGGCTGCGCCGGGAGTACGCCTACTTCACCAAGGTGGCCGCCGAGGGCGTCGTCCACGACGACGAAGACCTCGAATACCACCGCGCCCGCGTGGAGCTGTTCCACCGGCTGCGGCCCTGATCCGCCTTGACGATCATTGTGACAATTCGTGGTCGCCCTGTTACTCTCTGTCGTCACTCCTTCGCGCGACACGCGGCGAAGGACACCAGAACAGGGACGGACCGATGCAGAGATTCCAGAAGTTCGCGGCGGTGGCCGCGATCGTGACCGCCCCGGCGGGCGCGGCCCTCGCCGGCACCGGCGACCACGACGGCGGGCCGGGCGGCCTGCTGTCCAACGTCTCGGGCCGTAACTCCTCGGGCCACGCCAACCTGTGCGGCACGGGCAAGATCGCCCTGCTCAAGGACCGCACCTGCGTGACCAAGGACGGGCACCACCACGGGGGCGACCTGACCGGCCCGAGCGGCGGCACGCTGTCCAACCTGCTGTTCGCCCGCAACGCCTCCGGACACGGCAACAACTGCGGCAACGAGACCATCGCCGTGGTCAGCCGGACGACCTGCGTCACCAAGTAGCACCCGCGATCGGGGCCACACCGCCGGTGGCCCGCGATCCGGCCGTTCAGCGAGGTGATGATGGAAACGACGGCACCGTTGTGCATCGGCGCGGTGGTCCCGCGGACCGGGCGGCTGGCCCGGCTCGGCGACGCGCTGGCGTTCGTCCTCGGGCGGCTGGCGCCCAGGCTGCCCGCGGTGGCCGGCCGGCCGGTGCGGATCGCGGTACGCGACAGCCGGTCCGACCCGCTACGAGCCCGGCGCGCGGTGCGCGAGCTGGCCGGCGCGGAGGGCGCGCACATCGTGCTCACCATGGCGGGCACCCAGGTGCTGCCCGCGGTGGCCGACGCCTGCGAAGCCCTCCAGGTGCCGTGCGTGTCCACCACGTTCCCCTGGCAGGCGTACGTCCACCGGCGCGACATCGACCGCCAGGAGCGCTTCCGGTGGACCTACCACTTCGCCTGGGGCCTGGACGACATCGCCGCCGTGTTCGCCGAGATGTGGGACATGCTGGCCCCCGGGCGTCCGGTCGGCTGCCTGTGGAACGACGGCCTGCACGGGCGGCTGATGCGGCACACCCGTCACGGGTTCACCTCCGTGGCGGCGGCCCGCGGCCACGCCCTGATCGACCTCGGCGGCTATCCCGAGCCCGCGGCGCGGTTCGACCCGCAGCTCGAACGCCTGCGCCGGTACGACGCCGATGTCGTCACCAGCGCCTCGACCGGCGCGGACCTCGCGACCTTCCACCGCCAGGCCGTCCAGGCGGGGCTGCGCCCCCGGCTGATCACCAGCTCGCGCTGGCTCGCCTACCCGCACCGGCGGCAGGCGGGCGAGGAGCTGGCCCGGGCGCGCGTGGGCACCCTGGTCTACTGGACGCCCGCCCACCCCTACCGATCCTCGCTGGACGGCACGACCGCCGCCGACCTGGCCTGGGCCTACCAGCACGGCACCGGCCACCCGTGGCTCCAGCCGCTCGGCCTCGCGCACGCCCTCGTCGAGGTCGCCTGGCACGCCCTGGCGGGCGCCGCCGACCCCGCCGACCGGGCGGCCGTCGCCCAGGCGCTCGCCCGCACCCGCCTGACGACCATCGCGGGCCCGCTCGACTGGACCGGCGGCCCGACGCCCAACATCGCGCTGGTGCCGCTGATCGGCGGCCAGTGGCGGCCGACCCGCGACGGCCACGAGCTGACCGTGGTCACCAACACCGCCGTGCCGGAGGTGCCGATCACCGCCGATCTCGTGCCCGCCTGGTGACCGGGGTGACCTGGTGCCCTGGTGACCTTTACCGTACGGCGGCGTGCCGCGAACGCCGTCGCCGTACGGCTTCGGCCCGTTCACCGACCGCGAACGGGTCGAACGCGGAGTAATCACTCCTTTGCCGCCACAGGGTGTCTCCCCTGGTGACCCCCCGTTAGCGTTGAAGTCGTAGATCACGCGCCGGTACGGCGCTTTCGGTTCCGCAGGCCCGTTTCGGCGCTCGTCCGGCCCAGGTCGCAAGGATCGGGGCCCTTTCCGCAGAAACACGGGGTGATCCCCATGCTCAGGAACACTCTCGCCACTCTGGCCCTCACCGCCGCGACGCTCGTCGCACCGGCGGCGGCACCGGCGCAGGCCACCGCCCCGGCCGTCGCCAAGACCGTCTCCACGACCCTGAGCTGCGCCACGGAGGCCCAGCAGTGCCGGTGGCGCTGGTGGAAGAACCGGTGGTGCAGGTTCTGTAAGCGGCATGGCAAGTGGGTGCGGGTCGAGTGCAGGAGGCACCGCTAGGCCATAGGACACGGCCATGGACGGCCCCGAGGGCCGGGCGGCGCACCGCCCGGCCGTCCGTTCACCAGGTGACCCAGGCGGCCGTCGCGTCGTCGTGCGGCTTGCCGTACCGGGGGCCGTGCTCGCGCTCGGCGGCCCGGACCTGCGTGATCAGCTCGTGCGGCCCGTACGTCGCGGCGGTCGCGACCACTTCCCGCCACGGCACGCCGTACCACTCCGCCAGCCGCGATATCCCGTCGGTGACCAGCAGGGCGGCGGTCACCGGCGCGCGTTCCACCGTCCCGGTGATCGCCTCATGGGCCGCCTCGGGCGCGGTGGAGGCCACCCAGAATCCGCCCGGCCGGTTGCGGTGCGCCCGCACCAGCGCGTTGCCGTACGGCCGGCCGCCGGGCAGCCGCTCGACCCGGTCGTCATGGACCACGATCGGCTCGCCATCGGCCCGGACCAGCACGAGCGGCGAGTCGCACAGCACCAGGTAGTCCAGCGCGTCGCCGCGCTCGCGCAGCACCGTCACCGTGGCGGACGGCGAGTCGGGGTCGGTGAGGTCGCAGGTGGCGGCGTGCGCGGCCATGGTCCGCTCGATCGCCCCGGCCACCAGGCCGGGCAGCGGCTCGCCGGGCCGGGTGCTGAGCCCGTTCACCAGGGCCGCGCCGAGCCGGGCGACCAGCCAGGACACGTCGTGGACGCAGCCGGTGCGCACGCCCGGCGGCACGGTGGCCCCGTCCAGGACGAACGCCCAGGTGGGCGCGGCGACCACGAGGTCTTCGTTGTGGTCCGCGCCCGGCGCGGTCGCGAAGGTGACCCGCATTCCGCTACGCCCGGCCCGGCCCGCGTGCCGCCTCGAACCCGGACGGCATCGCGTCGAGCGCGAAGCCGAACCGCGCGGCCGGCTCACGTCCGGCCGTGACAGCGGCGCTGAGCAGCGGAAACTCCCCCGGTGTCAGCTCCCCCGAGAGCAGCGACGAGTCCGGCTCCCGGCCCGCGGCGACCCCCAAGTAGAGGATGTCCAGTGCGGTGCCGGGCGAAAAACCCGCCCTGCCGAGCGAGGTGAGCGCGTCCTCCATGGCTCGCAGGTTACCTGGGGTGGCCATGACCGCCCCCGGCCACGGGCCGGAAAACCGGTTCCCCGGCCCGCTCCTCCCCTGAGAGCATGGGGGGATGGGACGCGGCTTTGACGAGTTGGTGGCCGAGGCCGAGGCGGCCCCCGTCGCGGGGTGGGACTTCTCCTGGCTCGCGGGCCGGGCCACCGAGGAGCGCCCCTCCTGGGGCTACCAGCGGCTGATGAGCGCGCGGCTCGCCAAGGCCGGCGCCGCGCTCGACATCCAGACCGGCGGGGGCGAGGTGCTGGCCGGGGCCGGGAAGCTGCCGCCGACCATGGCCGTCACCGAGTCATGGCCGCCCAACGTCGCCAAGGCCACCGCGTTGCTCCACCCCCGGGGTGTGGTGGTCGTCGCGACCCCCGACGAGCCGCCGCTGCCGTTCGGCGACGCCGCGTTCGACCTGGTGACCAGCCGCCATCCGGCCACCGTGTGGTGGGCGGAGATCACCCGGGTGCTCCGCCCCGGCGGCACCTACTTCGCCCAGCACGTCGGCCCGGCCAGCGTGTTCGAGCTGACGGAGTTCTTCCTCGGGCCACAGCCGGAGGAGGTCAGGCGCACCCGCCACCCCGACATCGAGTCCGCCGACGCCCGCGCGGCCGGCCTGGAGGTCGTCGGCCTGCGCCCGGAGCGGCTGCGGATGGAGTTCACCGACATCGGCACGATCGTCTACTTCCTGCGCAAGGTGATCTGGATCGTCCCCGGCTTCACCGTCGAGCGTCACCGCGACCGGCTGCGCGACCTGCACGATCTGATCGAACGGGAAGGCCCGTTCGTCGCCCACTCCACCAGGGTCCTGGTCGAGGCGGTCAAGCCCGCCTGACCCGCCAGGCGTGTTCCCAGCGGCGGGTCATGGCCGGATAGACGATGAGGTGGCGGAACGGCTTGATGCAGGCCATGTAGACCGTGCCGAACAGGCCGTTCGGCTTGACCAGGGCCGCCATGCGCAGCTCGTGTCCACCGGCCCCGTTCGGCACCCAGCCCAGGTGACAGATGGTGTGGACGGTCTTGTTGGCCAGTTCCTGGGCGGACTCGTCGGCGAGCTCATAGACCGGGGTGAACGGGAAGTTGGGGTCCTTCACGCCGGGGGCCCGGCGCAGGTCGTCCGGCAGGCGGTCGCACAGGGTGCCGACCCGCCCGCCGAGGCCCGCGCCGGGCTCGTCCCAGCCGAGCAGCGCGCCGACCTTCCAGCGGACCGCGAACAGGAACCTGACCGGCCGGCTCTGGTACTTCGGCGCGGTACGGGCACGCAGCGCGGCCAGCATCGCGGGGAAGTCGTCCGGACCGGCGCCGGGCGTGCGGAAGGCCCACACGTCCTCGACGCGGAAGTCCGGTGTGATCTCGTGGATCCGCCACGGTCGCGAGGTGTGCTCGGCGACGGGGAGCCGCATCGACATGTCCTCCGCCCCGTCACCGCGACACGAGCCAGTGGACCTGGCGGGGCCGGACCTCGAGCTCGCTCAGGCCGTCGGGCGTCGCGCCCAGTTCGCGGGCGCCCTCGGCCGCCGCTCGGAACGCCTCCTCGGAGGCGAACGAGCCGGTGGTGACGACGGCCTCCTGGTCCGGGGTGACCCAGACCTCGGTGGACAGGTGGCCCGGCTGGGACCGCGACAGCTCGGCGACCTGGTGGCAGCGGGCGACGAACTCCTCGACGTGCTCGGGGGCGGGGTAGTGGAAGGCCACGAAGCCGAACGACATGACGGCGTCCTCCTTGAGTTATACGGTGCCGTATAATGCAACCATAGACCCGTTGTACGGCTACGTACAACCAAGGGGAGAGGGTGAGGTGAGCCGCACATGGGCGCACTGCGCACACCGCGCGAGAAGTGGATCGACGAGGGGCTGCGGGTGCTGGCCGCGTCCGGTGTGGACGCGGTCCGGGTGGAGGTGCTGGCCAAGGCGCTGGGGGTGACCAAGGGCGGCTTCTACGGCTACTTCAGCGACCGCAACGCGCTCCTCGCGGCGATGCTCGACACCTGGGAGCGGGAGAGCGTCGACGAGGTCGTCGAGCGGGTCGAACGCGAGGGCGGCGACGCCCGGGCCAAGGTCCGGCTGGCCGGCCTGCTCACGCTCTCCGAGCGGCTGCTGCCGGTCGATCTGGCGGTACGGGACTGGGCCCGCCGCGATGCCGCCGTCGCCGAGCGCCTGCGCCGTGTGGACAACCGGCGCATCGCCCTGCTGCGCGAACAGATCGCCACCTTCTGCACCGACCCCGACGAGGTGGAGGCCCGCAGCCTGCTCGCCTTCTGCCTGGCCATCGGCCACCACTTCCTGGCCGCGGAACACGACGGCCGCTCCCCCGCCCAGGTCCGCGCCCGCGCCGCCGCGATCATCCTCGACGACCCTCGCCACCGGCCCGGCACGACCTGAGCCGCATCACGCCCGCGGCGGCCACGACGGTGAGCAGGGCGGACAGCAGCGGGGCGACGGGCTCGTCGTAGCCGGGGGTGTAGGCGGCGGTGACGTTGAGCATGGCGTGCATCAGGATCGCCGCCGACACTCCTGCGGTGGCGTTGCGCAGGCCGACGAGGATCATCCGGGCCGCGACCGTGCCCAGGAACCAGCCGCCGATCCAGGCCGCGCCGCGACCGGCCTGCAGCAGGGGGACCAGATGCCACACGGCCCAGAAGACCCCGAGTAGGAGTCCGGCCCCGGCCGTGCCGTAACGGCATTGCAGCGGGTCGGTGGCGTAGCCGGTCCAGCCCAGTTCCTCGCACGCGGCGGCCACCAGCGCCGCGGCGAGGATCAGCGGCAAGGCCACGAGCGACTCCGGGAGCACCGAGCCGATGTCGCCCGCGAGCCGGCCGAAGGTCCACGTGAGCGTACCGATGGCGGCGGGCAGCAGGGTCGCGGCGACGTACCAGCGGGCCCGTCCCGGGGGGCGGTCGATGACGCGCGCCAGGAAGGCCGTGACGGCGGCCCGGCCGCCGTCACGGCAGGTGAGGATCACGGCGGCCAGCGCCGGGAGCACGAACATGGCCGCGCTCGCGGGCAACGCGATCGCGCCGACCCGGACGACGGGAGATACGGCCCCCAGCACGTAGAACGGCACCGACAGGCCGGCGACCAGGATCAGGAAGCGTATGGGGTGTCCGGTCTGGAACAAGCTTCATCAATCCCTATTTGCGACATGATATCCCAAGTACCATATAGTGGCAGGGTGACACGAGAGACACCGGAGAGCGGTCTGGCGCGGCGGCGAAAGCGCCTGTCGGACGAAGAGACCGCGCGACGGATGCTCGCCGCCGCGATCGCCGCGGTCGAGGAATCCGGGATGACGGTGAGCCTGGAGCACATCAGCTTCGAGAAGATCATCAGTGACGCCGGCGTCGCCCGCAGCGCGGTCTACCGCCGCTGGCCGTACAAGGACCTGTTCTTCAGCGACCTGCTCCGCGAACTCGCCAAAGGAGCCGGCCCCGCCATCATCGACGCCAATCCCGGCGCGCTCCCGGCCGCGGCCCGCACCCTGCTCGCCACGCTCGCCTGGGCCCGTACGCCGGCGCTGCGCCCCGCACTGGCCGCGGAGGTTCTGAGGAGGGCCGCGCTCGGTGAGTTCGAGGCGTTCCACGGCTCATCGGCCTGGCAGACCTATCTCGCGCTGCAGGCCACCTTCCGCGGCCTGCCCGACGGCGACCTGAGGGCCGAGGTCCATCGATCGCTCATCGAGTCGGAACGCGCGATGGTGGCCGACGTGGCGACCGCCTACACCCGGCTGGCCCAGCTGATCGGCCTGCGGCCACGAGCCGGCATCACCTTCGAGACGCTGGCCCGCCAGGCCATCGCCGCACTGCGCGGACTCCTCCTGATGGCCCCCAGCAACCCGGAGATCGTCACCCGCCGGTTCCAGGCCAACCCGTTCGGCGCCCCCGAGCCCGCCGAATGGTCCGAACCGGCCCTGGCGATCGCGTCCATGGTGGTCGGAGCGCTAGAAGCCGACCCCGATGTGCGGTGGAGCGACGAGCACGAGCGCTCGGTCGCAGCCGCTCTGCGAACCGCCCGGATCGACCGCTCCTGATGCCCGGTTCCGGCCGCTGCGCCTGGAAATGCGGGACGCGACGCCTGGCAGGCGGGGCACCGGCCTCGCGCTGCCGGGCAATTACTTCTGGCTGTTCGACGGGGAGGTGCTACCGGACGTGATCAAGCTCTGTGGCGAGGCGTTCGAGGCCGTAAGGCGCCGGGCCGTCCCCCACGGCCAGTACCGGTTCGGCTGATTCAGCGGCCCGGCTTCGCACGATCCGGACCGGCCGCCGACTGACAGCGCCGGACAGAAATCAGGTGGGACGATCGGCGATCAAGAGCGAGGACGTCGTGGTGACCCAGACGTGGGCGGCACGCAACGGTGGCGGCTACCGTCCAGGATCAGCGCGTCGCGACCTCCGTCGGGACCATGAGATTCGTCAGGTCCGTGATTCCCGTGAGCCGGCCGCCGTGTTCCATCTCCTCCATTTTCTGGGATATCAATTGCTTTCCCGAGGCCGGCATCAGATGGAACATCAAGTTCACATAGAACAGCCAGCCGTGCCTGGTGAGCACGTATCGCTCGCCTTCATCGGTCACCAGGTCCGCGTCGATGGCCTCTCGGAGGGCGTTCAGGGTCTCGTCGGGCACCTGATGCCAGGGCACCCTCGCCTTGTCCAGTTCTCCACGAAACGGAAAGGTGACCACACCTCGCTCAGGAGACCTGCACCTCCCGATGCGGTCATGTGGCAATGATTTCTTGCCGATGACGGTCTCGACGTACGCCCGCCTGTTGTCGATGTTGCACAGGCTGACGCCGGGACTTCTACTCATGGCCGAGGAGCCGTATCCGATGATCTCGTCGTCTTCGTGACCATAAACCAGATCGTGGTAGAGAAATGTCGGGGTCTCTTGGACCGGCCCTGCGACGTCGGCGCGGCTGTCGGTGCGCGCGAATCCGTAGCCACTGATCGGCGAGTATCCGAGTCCCCTGAGCCTCTCCTCCGCATGCATTCGAAAGCGCACCCGGGCGGCCTCCGGCAGGTAGCCCAGACCGGCACGTCTTATGGCCCGATGCATCGCCGAGGTCGCGGACAGATTGTTTATCGGATACACGTCGAGGGTGGTGGTCCCGAGTTCGGTGATCGCCGCGATGTCGTCATCCAGTTCGCCGAGTTCCTGCCCGGCCATGCCGTACAGCAGATCCGCATTCGTGTGGTCGAACATGCTCGTTATCATCGCGGCCGCCGCCCTGACCTGCCGGGCGTGCGCGTCCAGCGAGAACAACTCACGGTAACGGTCCGAAAAGGTTTGCACTCCGAAGCTGACCCGGTTGACGCCGATGTCGCGCATCGCCTGGAGTTTCTGCTGCGATACGCTTTTGACCTCGGCTTCGAAGGTGAACTCCCGCAGCCTTCCCAGGTCGAACGCCTGCGCGAGGGCGGTGCCGATGCGCGCTATCTGGTCGGGAGCGAGCAGTGACGGTGTCCCGCCGCCGACGGCGATGGCGTCGACCTCGCAGCGCCCGATGAACCGCTGCTTGAGGGAGATCTCCTGGACGAGCGCATCGACGTACTTCTCGACCGTGGCCGCTGAGGTGTACCTCTCCCGCCCGAACGGGCAGAAGTTGCATATCGTCTCGCAGAACGGTACATGCAGATAGACCGCCCTTCTGCGCACCAGAGCCTCATGGCGATCCGCATAAATATGCCGGCCATCGTCGACGCAGCTCTCCAGCCGGCTGAATGGATGAGGCCAGTTGAATACGGGGAGCTGCCGATCGAACTTGATCGTCGGCTGGTCCCGCAAAATTCGCAGGTCGAACATACCGCCGCCCTGATAGAGTCGAGGGGTGGCGGATATCCGGCCACCCCTGAGAAGAGTCCTACTCCTTCGCGACCGGCTCACGCCGATGCCGCAGTCACCATATGGAGTTGCCTCCGAACAGCGTGACTCCACGCTCGCGGGGGTTGAGGCGCTTGGCCCCCTCCAGTCGGTAGCGCGTCAGTACCGACTCGCTGCCACGGTGGGTTATGAACTGGCGGGGCGCTTGCTGTCCTACGCCTGCGAACACCGTGGTAAGGGTCTCGCCGCATATCTGGAACAGCCCGGGGCGGGGACCTCCGAGGAAGAGCGGATTTATGCTCTCGCTGTAGATGAGGGTGATGTGATACTGCGATCGATTTCCCTCGAACGCCGGGCCCACCCTGTAGGTACCACGATACGTCACATTTCCATCTTGTTCGATCGTGAACTCGTTGCCCCGCATCTCGATGATGCTGTCCGCCTGGTCGACGGGCTCCCCGTCAACTTCGGTATAGACGTTGTACCATCGCCCTTCGAGCGCTCTCGCTATATTCGTCTCGCCTGTTTCAGTGCTCATGAAGACGCTCTCCGCTCTTTAAAGTCCTGTGGCCGACCCCGCTCCGGCATAGTCAACATGTCCTGCCTATATGACACATAAAGTCACTAAGTGGTAAATCTATTACCCAGAGTGGTCATGATGGAGGTGGCACGCTGCTGGAGACCTGCGGCGTCTTCGTCTCCTACGGCGTCTTTCGCGAGGGGGACACGCATGATGGGCGGCCGGCCCGCCGATCCCGGCTACGCCGAACTCCGGCGCAGAACAAGAGTCAACGCCACGATGACCAGATCATCCGCTGGCCGCCGGGGAGGAGTACCCAAACAACGATCTGATCCACACCCGGCCGGACGGCCGTGGAACCCGGAACGGATGACGGAGGGGTTCGAGGCGACGGCCCGCGAGGCCGGCCTGCCGGTGATCAAGCTACGTGAGGGGCGGCACACGGCGGCCACGTTGATGTCGGAGGCCGGGCCGGACATCAAGGTGGCCTCGGTCGGGCTGGGGCGCTCGAAGACGCAGATCGCCCCGGGCCTGTACATGCAGTTGCGTCAGGCCGTGCTGGACGAGACTGCGGAACGGGTTCTCACGCCGGCGCAGGGCAAGAAGCGGGCAGGGCGGCAGGAGGCGTGTCGTTTGGCGCGGTGTTTCATTCTGCTTCCATCGGCCTGGTCAGCGGGGGTGGGATGGGCCTGCGGGGTGTCCGGTTAAAAAGGGTTTGCCGTGGTTTGCGGGCTGGACATATGGTGCAAGCACGCGGAAAGGAGGTGGTCCAGACAATGGTTGATCATTATTGGGCTAGCGAGGTGGCTGTCCGTTAGGACTCGCCGACTCCGGACCTAGGTCCGGGCGTCTGGCGACGTCCGGCGACTACAAGGCAACCACCGGAACCCCGGGCAGCCGGAAGGCGCTTCGCGCCTGTTGGTCCATCCGGCCCATCCGCCGCAAGGCGGGTGGAGCACGCCCGGGGTTCTTTTCTGCCCGTACGCCGGGCGGTCAGGACTCCTCGCCGGTGAACTCCGCCACCTTCTTCAGCTCGGCCGACATGTGCGGCTGGATCCCGTGGCCCATCGCGGCCATCTCATAGGCCCACATCAGGTTGCCGTTCACCAGCCCGTACAGCCGGCGGCCCGCCGCGTACTCCTTCGCCGTGCCGGTCCGCGCCACCACGTCCGTGGCCATCTCGACCTTGTTGAACACCACCTCGCCGAGGTAGATCTCCACGATCCCGGTGGGGTGCGCGAGCATCACCTCGACCTGGCGCTCCGGCTGCGCGCGCCAGTAGCCGGACTCGGTGGCCAGCGGGCGTACGCGCCCGCCCTCGTCGTCCAGCAGCCAGGTACGGCTCACATAGCTCAGGAACGGCTTGCCGTTGTGCCCGAAGACGATCTCCTGGCCGAACCGGATGCTCTCCATCGTCGGGTATCCGCCGACCCCCGCGCCCTCCCACCGGCCGAGCAGGAAGGCGAGCGGTTCGAGGTCGGCATGCATGTCAGGTAGGCCCATAGAACAGGAGCCTAGAGCCACACGGGACCCGGAGTGTGCGGGCACGGCCCGGCCAATGCCTCTAAATTGGTCAGCCATGTCACCACATACCGCCAATCTCCCCGGGACCCGTCGATGCTGATCTACCGCATCGCGTTCATCCTCGCCGGGCTCGCCCTGATCGGCTGGGCCCTGTACGAGCGGTACCGGCAGCAGGTGATGGCCAAGACCCCGACCATCGGGGCCGGAGACGTGGGCTCGTTGATCGATCCGGGCCGCGAGGTCGTCGTCGAGGTGCAGGGCACGGCGGCGCCCGGCCCGGCGGGGCCGCTGCGCTCGCCGTTCACCGGCACGCCGTGCGTGTGGCACCGGATCAGGGTCACCCGCCGGTACACCGAGTGGCAGCGGCAGAAGGACGGCGGCAGGAAGCGGGTCACCAAGGAAGAGGAGATCTTCGACTCCCAGTCCGGCACGCCCTTCGCGGTCAGCGACGTGAGCGGCCGGGTGCCGCTGCACCCGGGCGACAAGCGTCCCGACGGCGCGACCAGGACGATCAACGTCTACGAGGGCTCTCACGGGCCGATCGGGGACCGGGCGAGCGCGCTGGGCGTGATGCTGGGCAGGGGCGAGGGCTCGACCCAGGGCAACCGCTTCCAGGAGTGGGTGCTGCGCGAGGGCGACCCCGTGTACGCCCTCGGCGCGGCCAGGCAGGTGGACGGCGTGCCGTCGATCTGCGCCCCGGCGGCCCCGCCGTTCATCATCTCCACCAGCAGCGAGGCCGAGCTGCGCACCCGCTCCCGGCTGACCGCGGCGCTGACCTCGGCGGGCGGGGCGCTGTTGCTGATCGGCACGGCCGTCTGGTGGATCATGGCGCCGTCGGAATAGGCTTTCCGGCATGGCACGTTCACTGGTGATCAAGGTGACCGCCGGAGCCGACGCCCCCGAGCGTTGCAACCAGGCGTTCACGGTGGCGGCGGCGGCGCTGGCGAGCGGCGTCCCGGTCTCGCTGTGGCTGACCGGCGAGGCGTCGTGGTTCGCGCTGCCCGGCCGGGCCGCGGAGTTCAAGCTGGCCCACGCCGCCCCGCTGCAGGACCTCCTGGACGCCGTGCTCGCCGCCGGGCAGGTGACCCTCTGCACGCAGTGCGCGGCCCGCCGCGACATCACCGTGGACGACGTGATCAAGGGCGTCCGCATCGCGGGGGCCCCGGCGTTCGTCGAGGAGATCGTCTCTGAGGGCGCGCAGGCCCTCGTCTACTGACGGGCCTACTGGTTGGGCAGTACGGCGGCCAGCCGCTCCTGGCGGAGCCGGTCGTACCAGGTGTCGTCGAGCGGGGCCAGCGGCCCGGTGGCCCAGCTCAGCAGCAGGTCGGCCAGCGCCGGGTTGCGGGCCAGCGCCGGGCCGTGCAGGTAGGTGCCGATGACCCGGCCGGAGTAGCAGCCCTCGGTGCCGTCGCCGTTGCCGGTGCCGACGATCGTGCGCGACAGCGGCCGGACGGCCGAACCGAGCCAGGTCACCCCCATGTGATTTTCAAAGCCGGTCAGCATCGGCAGGCCGCCCAGCTCCGGCGCGACCTCGGCGGCCAGCTCGCCGACCGCCCGGGCCTTGCCCCGCCCGCTGGCGATGTCCAGCAGCTCGATGCCGGCCACCGGCTGCCCCTCCTCGCCGCCGAACGTGGTGCCCATGATCTGGTAGCCCGCGCACACGGCCAGCACGGTCGCGCCCCTGGCCACCGCCCGGTGCAGGCCGCCGTCGCGGCGCAGCCGCTCGGCCCCGAGGATCTGCGGGCGGTCCTCGCCGCCGCCGATCAGGTAGATGTCACCGCCCTCCGGGACGGGATCGGCCGAACGCACGTGCACGGTCTCCACGGGGATGCCGCGGCGCAGCGCGCGCTGTTCGAGCACCAGCACGTTGCCCTGGTCGCCGTAGGTGCTCAGCAGGTCCGGGTAGATCCAGACGATGCGAAGTGCGCTCTCGGTGCGCCTGGGGTCATTCTGCACGACCGAACTCCGTCCGAATCTGCTGGAAGGCGGTGTAGTTGGCGATCACGTCGACCCGGCCGGGCGGCTGCGCGGCCAGCGCCTGGGTGAAGTCGGCGGCAAGCTGGAACGGCACCCCCGCCGTGTCCAGCCGGAGCGCGAGGTCGAGCTTGCGCTCGCCGATCACGAACACCGGACGGCCGCGCAGGATGCGGTAGTCGACGTCCCACAGCCAGGAGGTGTCGCGCCCGTCGGGGCCCTGCGCGTTGACCGCCAAGATGATCGGCAGCGCGGGGTCGGTGACGTCGAACGCCTCCAGCCAGCCCGCCGGGTTCTTCGCCAGCAGCAGCCGGGCGTGCCTGCCGTCGCGCTCCACGGTGGTGTACCGGCCGGCCACCGAGCGGACCTCGGCCAGCTTGGGCAGCGCCCGCTGCACCGGCACGCCGAAGATCTCCACCACCGCCAGCGCCATCACCGCGTTGGCGCGGTTGGCCTGGCCGGGGAGCTGGATGTCGAGCGGCCAGCGCTGCCCGCGCGGGTCGATCGCCGTGTCGTGGTCGAGCACCCAGTGCGGCTGCGGACGCCTGAAGCGGCACTCCCGGCAGGCCCAGTCGGCGTCTTTACGGTCGAGCGGGCCGCCGCACTCGGGACAGCACCAGGAGTCCTCTTTCCAGCGCTGCCCCGCGGCCACCCAGATGACCTGGCCCGCGGTGGACGCGGCCCAGGTGACCAGCGGGTCGTCGCAGTTGGCCACGACGTGGACGGGCTTGCCCGCGACCGCCCGCCGCCACTTCTGGGCCAGCAGCCAGATCTCGGCCGCGCGGTCCATCTGGTCGCGGCTGAGGTTCATCAGGCACAGCACGCTCGCGCCCGTCGTGTCGAGCACGTCGGGGAGGTACTTCTCGTCCACCTCCAGCACGCCGTACGGCGCGCGCTTGGCCTGCGACAGCGCGGACACGTGACCGGCGGGCATGTTGGCGCCGAACGCGTTGGTGGCGACCTCACCCAGCTCCAGCAGCGCCGAGGTGATCAGCCGGGTCGTGGTGGTCTTGCCGTTGGTGGCGCTGACCAGCACCAGCTTGCGGTCCTGCGCGAGCTTGCGCAGGAGGTCGGGCTCCAGCACCAGGCCGACCCGGCCGCCGATCACCGAACCGTCGCCGCGCCCGGTCATGCGGGACAGCGTGGCGGCCGTCCGGCCGAGCGCGCTGGCGACCTGCGCCCTGAACGGAAGCTGACTCATGACGTCCGATCCTAGCCGCGGATCGGTCCCGTCGCCCCTCGTGGCGGAGATCATGGGGACACCCGCACGATCGGCGTGTACGGCGGAACGGACCTCGGCATGCACGCGGCCAGGACGACCGTGAGCGTGATGGCGCCCATGACGAGCAGCGCCCCGGCGATCAGCACGGCCCCCAGAAAGAATGTCACTTTTCGTGGCATATCGACCACTCTACGCTACTGGTCGGTAAACGAAATCTCCGCCTCCGCGTCGGAATCGCCGTCGAACGGCATGACGAACCGGCGCGGCCACGACAGCACCGTCTCCAGCCAGCTCGCCGCCATCGTCTGGGCCACATGGCCGATCCGCTGCGCGGGGTCCACGCCGATGGCGACGGTCATGATGTCGCGCCCCACCACCGCGTGCTCGTCGTCGCCGAGGATCGCCCGGTAGGCCAGCGCCCGGTTGCGGTCCACCTCCATGGACAGCGGGTGGTGGCGCAGCGCCTTGGCCCGGTGGCCGAGCAGTTCGCCGCCCGGGCGGCCCGGCTGGGGGTAGGGCCGGTCGTACGCCCCCGCGCCGAACAGCGCGTACTCCATCGGCGGCGCGGGAGTGCGCAGATCAGGCGCGGGATGCCCGTAGGGGAACAGCCGGTCCACCTCGTGCAGCCAGCGGACCTGCGGGATCACCCACTCCGGCCCCTGGCGTTCGGTGGGCCGCCGCGGGCCGGGGGCGGGCCGCGGGGCGAGCAGTTCGACCGCGACCTCCGCCGCCTTCTGGGTCAGCAGGTCGGGGTCGTAGAGCGTCCGCAGCGACCAGGCCCGCCGGGCCACGCCACGTTCCACCAGGGTGGCCAGCAGGCACTCGCGGCGGCGTTCGGGCAGCTCGGACCAGATGTCGGCGAGCACCCGCGGCACCCCGGGCAGCGGCCGGTTGGCGCAGAACGCGAGCACCAGCGTGTCGGTCCAGATCCGCAGCCAGGCCCACTCCGGCGCGTCGGCCAGCAGGTCGGCCTCGCGCAGCTCGAACAGCGTGCACGCCTTGCCACTGCGGCAGGCCGCCCCGCAGGCGACCGAACGCCGCCCGTCGATCGGCGGCGTCGGGCCGGGCAGCGCCCGCTCCCGCCCCTCCCCCAGCGGCACCTGCACCCGCAGCGGCCGGTCCATCCCGTCGGCGAACACCGCGGCCACCCCCGGCGACAGCGACACCACCTGCCTGGACTGCTCCTCGCTGAGGTTCATCGCCGCGCCGACCAGCTGCCGGTCGTCCTCGGCGGGCAGCCGGTGGACCACCTTCAGCGCGGTGTTCTTCACCACGTCGGGGACCAGCTTGGTGGGGATCTGCTCGGCCACCACGATGCCCTCGCCGTACGCGCGGATCTCGGCCAGCATCCCGGCCAGCAGTTCCACCGCGTGCGTGCTGGCCCGGCCCTCGCCGCGGTGCCGCAGCAGCCGGTGGGCCTCCTCGATCACGATCACGTGCCGCAGCCCGGCCGAGCGCTCCTGGCGGGCCCGCATCCGCAGGTGCTCCACGATGCGGATGATCAGCGTGCCCATCAGGAACGCCTTGTCCTCGTCGTTGGCGACGTCCTCGATGGCCAGCACCACGTTGCGGCGCAGCAGGCCGCCGATGTCGGCGGGGTGCCCGCCCTCGAAGAAGCGGCCCGCCGAACCCACCCGCAGGCTGCGCAGCCGCAGCCGGATGAACCCCTCCACGTCGGCCTGCACCTCGCGGCCGTAGCCGATCTCGTGGATCACGTCCATGGCGTGCGCCTGGAGCTGTTCGAGGGTCGGTACGGCCGGCCGTACCGCCGCGCCGGGGATGCCGCCGCCGGTCACCACGTCCCACCCGTTGGCCTCGTACACCCGCTGCAACGCCAGCGACATGATCTGCGGGAACGGTTCCTCGGCGTCGAACGCCGCCATGAACAGCGCCCTGACCATGTCGATGTGCGCCTGCACCGGATAGCCCGGCTCGGGCGCGAGCGGGTTGACGCTCAGCGGCACCGTGTCGGGCGCGGACGGGTTGATCACGGTCACCTGCCCCAGGTGCTCGACCCGCCCGGCCATCGCCGCGTACTCCGACTTGGCCGGCTCGATCGCCAGCCACGGGATGCCCGCGGAGGTGAGCTGTTCGAGCAGGTGGCGTACGGTCTGCGACTTGCCCGAGCCGGTCGCCCCGGTGACGAACGCGTGCCGGTTGAGGGTGGCCAGCGGCACCCGGAACGCGCCCACCGCGCGGTCCTGGCCGTCCACGATCGTGCCCAGGTCGATCAGGTCGCCGGCCGGCGCGCGGGCGTCGGCCTCGCTGGTCACGTCGAAGTATCCGGCGTCCAGCACGCGTACGCCGGGCACCTCGCGCCGGGGCAGCCCGGCCAGCGCCGCGAGCGCGCCCGCCGTCGCGGCGAACGGCGCCGCCGCCTCGTCGGCCGGGTCCTGCACCCCGACGGCCAGCGCCTCGGCCAGCCCGTACGCCGACTCCGCGCCACCGGAGGGCGCGCTGCGCAGCCGGTACGGGTGCTGGCTCATCTCCACCGAGCCGACCAGCACGGGCGCGATCTGGCGCAGTTCCTCGGGGCTCGCCGCCCCGGCGAGCACGCGAACGTTCCACAGCCCGGCCTCGCGGAAGGCGTCCAGCTCCTGCATCCGCCGCTCGGCCCGCTCGGCGTCGTACCGGCTGCGCTCGGAGGCGTCGCCGTACTGCCGCAGCACGTTGAGCTGGGTGCGCAGGTGGGCCACCTCGGAGTCGAGCCGGTCGGTCGGCTCGGCCACCACCAGCCAGCCGAACGGCCGCGACATCAGCGTGACCAGCGTGGACTCGAACAGCGTGGGCAGCTTGATCTCGTCGGGCGCGGGCTCGCGGCGACCGCCCAGCGGCGGGGCCTGCCGCCCCGGGCACGGCGTCCAGACCAGGTCGGCGAGGTCGTCGAGCCATTCCGGCCCGATCGGCACCCCGCGCGCCCCGCCGGGGAAGAGCAGCGGCTGCGGCCCGGCGGGCGTCGGATCGGGGGGCGCGTCCGCGGCCCGGCGCGGCGGACGCGGCGGGGTGAGCGGACCGGCGTTGGTGATCAGTTCGAGCGGGCTGCCCGACCCGCGCGACAGCCATCCGATGACGAACGGCCGGCCGCGCTGCGCGGCCGAGAGCACGGCGGGCAGCACGGTGACGAAGTCCCACTCCGCCGACGAGCTGCGCGTCGGCGCGGCGATGGCCTGGACCTGGTACCACGGCCCGGAGAGCGGATGGCCCACGTTAGAAGGCACGCTCGGCTGCATGTGACTCCCGCGCTCGGCGACTCTGCCTGCCACGCCGCCCGCCGATCCCCCGGGTGACCGGCGGCGAGGCGTCCTACCATGACATCGATTCAGGTCCGTAGTCCATCGACCACCTTGCCATCTCCGGTGCCCGCGGCGGGCGCGGACCGGAGCGGTTCAGCGGCGGCGGCGCCAGTCCAGCCGGGCGGGGGGCGGCCCCAGGTTGGGCGGGACCAGGTGCGGCGGCACGGGCGTCTCGACCCGCATCTGGCCGTTTCCCGGGGCGTCGGGGGCCGGCTGCGGCGGGCCGTCCTCGCCCTCGGGCGGCGGGGGCGGCTGCTGTTGCTGCTCGGGCACCCGTTGCAGGGCGTCCTTGACGTCTTCCAGCTCGCCCAGGGTGGTGCGGGGGAAGGTCAGGATCGCCGGGTTGGCGTCGGCCAGGCGCACCCGCCTGCCGGTGGCGGTCGCGTCGGTGACGATCACCGACGTGGTGGGGAGCTGCTGGAGCTGGTGCGGCTCGACCAGGAACTCCCGGGAGCGCTGGAGCACCCGCTCGGTCTCGCCGCCGATGGCCTTGCTGGCCGCCCTGCCCCACTCGGTGGACTCGGTGATGTCCTCGCGCAGGTCGGGCTCGGCGGGGTCGCGGCCGGCCTCGCCGTCGTCGTCGAGGGCGACCACGGTGGAGGTGTAGCCGCCGTCCAGGCCGTCCACCGGGGCGCTGATCGTCTCGGTGAGGGTGGCCAGCTCCAGCCGGTGCTCGGTACCGACGTGCTCGCTGGCCACCCGGGCGTCCTCGGCGTTGCCGAGCCGCATGAACGCCACGGCGGCGTGACCCCGGCCCAGGCGTTCCTTCACGGTCGGGGTCAGGCTGCGGTAGGTCAGCACGAGGCCGGTGCGGGAGGTCTCGCAGGCGTCCATCAGCCGGTCGAGAACGTCGCCGCGCAGCTTGTCCGCGCCCGCGACGATGATGGTGTGGTACCAGGGCCGGTCTGCGGCGGGCGACTGGCGCAGGATGTGGGTCAGCGCGGTGGCCACGTAGGTGCCGAGCACCCGGTTGCCGAGCACGCCCGCCTGGCGGTCCATGCTGATCACCCGCAGCCGCGCGGGCGGCAGTCGTACGGCCTCGCTGCCCAGCGTCTCCAGCTTGCGTAGCTGCGCCTCCAGCGCCCAGGCCCGCTCGATGACCACCCGGTCGCTGACCCCGCGCCCGAACAGCGTGCCGATCTTCTCCAGCTGGGTCGCGGTGATCAGGCCCAGCCGGAGGTCCTCGCGGGGGTCGCCGACCTGGGCCAGCGCCCGCAGGGCCGCGGTGACCTGGTTGATCGTGGCGTTCTCGCCCAGCACCTCAAGGACCCGCTCCAGGATCGCGTTGTCGAAGGACAGGTCGCGGGTGGTGTGGTGCTCCTCGCTGACGCTCACGACGTGCGCGAGCACGTCGGCGAACGCCTCGGGCGGCAGGGTGGCGCCGAGGTCGAGCCGGGGGAGGTCCACCGGGAGCACCCAGACCAGCGGGTCGTCACCGCCGCGGGTGGCCAGCTCG
Organism: Spongiactinospora rosea; assembly: GCF_003315795.1. Classification (GTDB taxonomy): domain Bacteria; phylum Actinomycetota; class Actinomycetes; order Streptosporangiales; family Streptosporangiaceae; genus Spongiactinospora; species Spongiactinospora rosea. The sequence goes on along the minus strand of NZ_QMEY01000001.1, from coordinate 855,159 downwards.
ATGAGGTCTTTGGCGATGGCCCCCTCGGACAGGTCGAGCACGGTCAGGTGGCCGCCGCTGTAGAGCCGGGTCGCGCCGATCAGCGTGATCAGCGCCGACCAGCCCGGCAGCGTGCCGCCCGCCACGTCGATGCGGTCGATCTCGTCGGGGACGGCCACGGCGTACCAGGACACCTGCTGGTCGAAGCGGCGTTTCTTCTCCTCCCACTCCCGGTAGCGCCGGGCGTGCTCCTCCTGGGCCTGGAACAGCTCGTGTTCGCGCTCGCGGCGCAGCCGGTCCTGTTCGGCCTGCTTCTCGGCCACCCGGTGCCGTACCGCGCGGTTGCCCTGGTAGATCGCGTAGCTGGTGAAGATCGCCACACCGCCGGTGGCCGCCAGGCCGATCAGCGCGAACGACCAGCTCAGCATCTCGGTGACGCCCAGCGTGAAGATCATCAGCGCGACGATGACCATGAAGGCGCGGAAGATCCGCACCGGGCGGTTCAGCAGGTCTTCCTGAAGCTTCTCCCTGCGGACCCACTCGGGATCGACGGCCGGGAGCGGGCCGGGGGCGTCGCCCGGCGAGGGACGCTTCGGCGGCGGCCCCGGGTCGGGGTACAGCAGCACGTATTGCCAGCCCAGGTAGATCCGGTCCGCCTGGAGCTGTGCGTGCTCGGGATGCACGTCCGCCACGGGGACCTCCGGCCGCCAATCGTCGCCTTCGAGACAGCGTATAAAGGCCCCGTCGGCTTTGGGGCCGGGTTCTGCCCAATCAGCCGGATTTCCCCGCGATCTTCTGGCCCAGTGTCCCCACGCGCCTCAGCGGTACGCCGGGTGCCGCCGCGCCCCAGCGCCGCACCGGCGTCCTTCGCCCCGGCGAGGAAGGAGCGCCGCTCGCCGGGGTGAGAACCGGGACCTCAGGCCCATTCCTCCCTGACCTCCTGGATCATGCGCAGGGACACGTGCTCAGGGTAGGCCCAGCGCCTGATCGCCTCATATCGATTGGAAAGAGAGGCAAGGATGTCGCGATTGGTGGAGATCCGACCCTCTGCGGCGGAATCGGTGTAGGACGCGTCCGGCTCGCCCTCGGGCATCTCCGCGATCATGAACGTGCCCGGCATGCCGGCCAGGCAGCCCGGATCGACCACCTGGATGCAGACGTTGGGCAGCTTGGCCGCCTCCAGCAGGCGATCGAGCTGGTCGCGCATGACCTCGGGGCCGCCCACCCGGCGGCGCAGCACGCCCTCGTCCATGAGCACCAGCAGATAAGGCGGGTCACTCCGGTCGAAGATGCGCTGCCGCCGCAATCGCGCCCGGACCCGGGCCTCCACCTCCTCTTCGGTGATCCGCGGGCTCTGCGCGAAGACACATCGGGCATACTCCTCGGTCTGGAGCAGCCCCGGGATCAGCAGCGGATCCCATGAACGAATTACCCTGGCGGCGGGCTCGATCTCGTCGACCCAGCCCAGAAACCAGCTAGGGCCCCCGGTATGGGAGAAGATGCGCTTATACAGCAGCGTAAAGTGCTGTTTCTTGGTTAAGCCGAACATTTGGTCTAACCGCTCGGCGTCGGACTGCGACGGTGTGCGCGAGGCCAGTTCGAGACGGCTCACCTGGGTCTGCGTGCAGCCCAAGCGCGCGCCGACCGCAGCCTGTGACCATCGCGCTTCCCGCCGCAAGCGCCGCATTTCCGCACCGAAGCGGACACGTGGCGACTCCGGGTCGGGGGTTGACTCGGCACCCACTTACAGCCTCCCAACAGTATTGGCAATCTGCTGTGGACCGCAGGGTCAAACCAATTCTAGGCCATGAAAATCGGTGTGCAGTCATCTCGGCGGCACGGCGGGCATGAGAAATGAGAAAGCCCACACCCGGACGCCATAGGCAATCTGGGAAGCGCTGTACCCATTCAACAGCGGAGACACCGGTCGACCAGTCCCTAAACACCATAAAAGCATGAGTCGCTCCCATAGTCCGGCAACCCGCCCACACTGGCCACATGGACCGACGCCCATCGGCGCCCCCGGGCGGGAGCCGGACACCCCGGATGCGGTGACCCCGGACACCTCTCGGACGGTCAGAATCCCCGTCAACGGCCGGGCCATACCTGGCGTACGCCGAGGCCACCGCTGGAGCACAACGGGCGTTCGACTCAAATCTGGACACTAGCCCCACTAACATGCTCTGTTATGACGTCACCTCCCGGCGGCGGCAGCCGTAAGAAGCGACCGGTGCTCGTACCGGTGATCGCGGTCCTCCTGGCCACGGGCATGGGGGCCACGGCGGTGCTGGGAGGACTCGACCGGGTGCCCGACCCGCCGCCGGCCGCGCTCGGGCCGGGCGACACGCTCGACCAGGGCCAGTTCGCCACGCGGTTCCTGGGGACGAAGTTCGTCGCGGTGCCGCCCGCCAACAGGTTCTCCGAGGAGAAACGGTTCATCGACCTGATGTTCAAGGTCACCAACCTGGGTGCGAAGACCGTGCCGGTGGGCAGCCCCTCCCCGCCGGGACGCCGGTCCTCCTTCTTCTCCTTCTTCGGCGGTTCCGTCCTGCGGACGGAACCGGAGATCAAGTCCGGGTCGGGCGGGACCGGCCTGGTGCTGACCCGGGGCGGCGTGGAGTCCAGGCAGCTCCATCCGGGGGTCCCCGCCACCGTCGTGGTCCGCTACGAGCTGGACGAGGACGCGCGGGTCCCCGGGACGCTGGTGCTGCACATGGGCTCATTCGAGATGCAGGAGCGGTTCCCGTCCAAGGTCGCGGAGTGGTCCTCCGTGATGGAGGAGGCGGGCGACAAGCGCTACGCGCCGGTGGTCGTCGCGAAGGTCACCCTGCCGGTCCAGCGCGGGGAGGCGTGATGACGGGTTCGCGGCGGCAGGCCGGCGGGCGGCGGCGGGCCTCGGCCAGGGGAAGCGGCAGAGTGACGAGCACGGTGGCGGGGGTCGCGCTGGCCGCCGTCGCGGTGACCCTGCAGTTCCTCACGCTGACGCCCGAGGAGAAGGCGGCCCCGCTGGCCTCGACCGGAGCGGTGCGGGAGGAGGTCGCGACCGGCCGGTACTCCGCCAAGGTCGAGTCGGTGACGGCGGCCACGTCCATCGAGGTCCCGGACGGGAACAAGAACAAGGTCGTGGACGGCGAAGGGCTGTTCCTGGTCGTCCAGGCGTCCGCGACGGTGCCGGCCGAGCCCATGCACATCGACGCCGAGTTCGCCGCCGCCGACGGACGCCGGTTCCTGACCACGGACAAGGTACGCGGGGCGCACACTCTGGCCGAGCCCTGGATCCAGCCCGGGTGGTGGGTCAAGGGCGTCTTCGTCTTCGAGGTGCCGCGGGAGGCGGTCGCGGGCGGCAGCGTCGTGGTGACCCCGGATCGCGAGAACGTGCTGATCGAGCCCTATCCGCCGGCGGCGGTGATCGATCTGGGGCTGGACGAGAAGGCGGCGGGCGACCTGGTCGCCAGGGCGCAGCACCCCTACAAGCTCACGCGCGGGAACTGACTCATGGACGGCAACCGGCAGCATCCCCAAGACCCCCGGCGCCCCTCCGGCCCCGGCGACTGGTTCGGCCCCCCACCGGGCCCCTATCCCCCGCCCCCCGCGCCGCCCCAAAGCCGCCCCGCTCCGCCGCCCGGCCACACCCAGTGGCCTGCGGGACAGGTCCAGCCTTCCGGGGATCACGCCTGGCCGCCCGGCCCGGCCGGTGGTCCCGGGAGGGCCGAGGGCGAGCAGCGGCGGGGGCGGCGGCGCAGGACGGGGCCGCCGCCGGAGACGCCGCGGGCGCGGGAGGAGCATCAGGTGTCGCCGCCGGGGCCGGAGCAGGGCGACGGCTCCACGCCCCCGCCGCCCGGCCGTTCGCGGCGGACGGGCCTGCGGCTGGCGGCGCTGGGCGCGCTCGCCGTGCTCGCGTTCGGGGCGCCGACCGTGGACCGCTACCTGGTCCATGTGGAGAACTTCGACCGGGACGTCGTCCACACCGTGCCCGCGGGCAAGCCGCTGACCTTCCTGAACGTCTCCTGGCAGGTCGCCGTGGCGCGGATTCCCCCGCCGAAGGGGGCCAAGCCCCTCCCGCCCGAGCGGACCTGGATGAAGGTCAGTGCCACAAGGGTCGCGCTGAACCAGGACGGGGCGCTGCGCGACACCAAGCCCGAGGTCGAGCTGACCGACGACGCCGGCAGAAGCTGGCAGGTCCTGGACTTCGAGGACAACGTCCCGACGGACGTGGCCGAGCACAAGCTGCGCACGCCGTACGGCTACACCTGGCTCGGCATCGTGCCGGCGGCGGTGGCCGACCGGGTGCGCGTACGCCTGAAGCCCAACGCCTACCGCCACACCGCCGAGACCGACCTGCGGAAGGCCGCCCAGGGGCAGCAGGAGACCTACGACGTGTTCGTGTTCGACCGCTGATCGCCGGCCGCCTCGCCGCGGTCCAGGCCGAGCGCCCGCGCCCGGGTGGAGGCGATGTCGAAGGTCGCGGCGAGCAGGCACATGGTGAGCACGGTGATGATCAGCTCGGCGAGCAGGAACACCGGCCAGGCGAGGACCTGCCAGAAGTACTGCTCGGTCGCGCCGATCAGGTGCTGCAGCCCGCGTACGCCGTGGTCCACCACGAACCGCAGCCCGACGTAGCACAGGCAGAACATGCCGAACAGCGGCGCGCCGCCGCGCACGGTGAGCCGCAGCGCGTGCGCGATCGGGATCCAGCGGTCCTGGAGCCCGCCGGTGATCTTGGTGATGGCCTGCCTGGTGAGGTTGTGCGTCTGGTCCAGGCGGCCCGCGACGCGTTCCATCCGGGTGCCCCTGATCGCCGCCCTGGTGTCGCTGATGTCCGCGCCGAAGACCAGGATGCCGACGGCCAGCCAGGTGAGCGGCAGGACCATGGCGTCCACGATGTACGGCCAGACCTCGCCCACGAACCCCCAGAACGCCTGCCAGCCGGGGATCTTCTCCTCCGCCTGCGCGATCATGTCCCGGGTGCCCGCCACGGCCGAACGGTGGTACATCCAGTCCGAGCGCTCGCTGGCGATGGTCAGCGTCGCGTTCAGCCCGAAGAAGGCGAAGGCCAGCTCGGCGAACGCGGCCACGGACCCGGAGAAGGACCCGTCCCCGTTGTCGTAGCGGCGGCTGAAGATCAGCCGGACCACCCAGGCGACGATCATGACGCCCAGCGAGACCCGTACGTCCAGGTCCAGCAGGCCCCGCCCGGCCGTGCTCTCCCGGCCCTGGAAGTAGGCGTCGAACGGCTCGCCGAGCCGGTGCATCTCATCCAGCGCCACGAAGTCGCGCGCGTCCTCGGAGAAGAAGCCCCAGGTCAGGTAGATGACCGCGAACGCGGGCGCGACGCGGTCCAAGGCCACGAGGAACCGCTCGTCACCGCCGCCCTCCGCGCGCCGGGCGCGGATCTCGGCCAGCGCGCCGCGCAGGGTGTGCAGCATGCCGACCGTGACCACCATCTGCAGCGCCACGATGACGGTGAAGATCAGCATGGTCAGCACCAGGCGGACCTCGCGGTGGTCGCCGTGCGAGATCTCGGTGCCGAGGTAGAGCAGGGCGTATCTGGCGACCTGTCCGGTGAGGTACCACAGCAGCAGCCCCACGCCGCAGGTCGCGGCGAGGCGCGCGGTGAGGGCGGGGAGGGAGTAGGGCGAGGGGACGGCCCGCGATCTCGCTCGTTGCGGGGCGGGGCGCGGCGGAGCAGCCAATCCAGACGTACCAGACATCCAGGGCATCGTATCGATCCCGTCACGGCCATGCGGACAGGTCCATGAAGACCGGGCCGGAAAGCCGGAGCGCCGGTCCCCCAGCTAGGAGGACCGGCGCTCGCACCCCCGATGAACGGCCGTGCTCACCCGGCCGTGTTCAAAGCGGCCGCGCTCAGGCGGCCGTGGTCAGACGGCGACCTGGAGCTTGGCCACCTCGCCGCGCCTGGCCTGCACGGCGATGTCCTTGGTGACCCCGCCGCCCGCGATGATGCGGACGGTCCAGTCACCCGGCGCGGCGAAGAAGCGGAACACTCCCTCGTCGGACACCACGACCTCACCGGTGAACTCACCGGAGGAGTCGAGGAGACGGGCGTAGGCGGTCGAGGCGCCGGACACCACGCCCTGGATCACGGCCTGGGTCGACAGGTCGACCCCGGCGGGAAGTTCAGCGGTCTGTTCGGGTGCGGCGCACCCGTCGGCGAAGGTCATCGCGCTTCTCCAAGCTCGATCGGCACGCCCACGAGCGAGCCGTATTCGGTCCAGGATCCGTCGTAGTTCTTGACGTTGGACTGCTCGAGCAGCTCGTGCAGCACGAACCAGGTGTGCGCCGAGCGCTCGCCGATGCGGCAGTAGGCGATGGTGTCCTTGGCGAAGTCGACCCCCGCCTCGCCGTACAGCTTGCGCAGCTCGTCGTCGGAGCGGAAGGTGCCGTCGTCGTTGGCGGCCTTCGACCACGGGATGTTCCGGGCGGTCGGCACGTGCCCGCCGCGCTGCGCCTGCTCCTGCGGCAGGTGGGCGGGGGCCAGCAGCTTGCCGGAGAACTCGTCGGGCGAGCGGACGTCCACCAGGTTCAGCTTGCCGATCGCGTTGACGGTGTCGTCGCGGAAGGCGCGGATGGCGGTGTCCTGCTCCTGGGCGGCGTAGGTGGTCGCCGGGCGCTCGGCCACGTCGGTGACCAGCTCGCGGGAGTCGAGCTCCCACTTCTTGCGCCCACCGTCGAGCAGCTTCACGTCGCCGTGGCCGTACAGCTTGAAGTACCAGTAGGCGTAGGCGGCGAACCAGTTGTTGTTACCGCCGTACAGGACGACGGTGTCGTCGTTGGCGATGCCGCGCGCCGAGAGCAGGGCCTCGAACCCGGCCTTGTCGACGAAGTCGCGGCGGACCGGGTCCTGGAGGTCGTTCCTCCAGTCGATCTTGACGGCGCCACGGATGTGGCCCTTGTCATAGGCGCTGGTGTCCTCGTCGACCTCGACGAGCACGACACCAGGGGTGTCGAGGTTGGCCTCGACCCACTCGGCATCCACCAGGGACGCGGCGCGGCTCATGAATTCCTCCGGTTCATCGGGTTGCGGCAGGGGTCAGACGGCGAATGATCAGATACATCTCGCAGCCGAGGCAGAAGCCGAAAGCGGCATTGAGAAATGCGGCGAAAAGGGCGACGGCGGTCGCGCCGACGGCCAGCGGCGTGACGTGCACGACATACCCGACGATTCCCACGATGGCGAAGACCAACCCCACGGCTTGGGCGAATCTCGGCGGCGCGGCGTCCTCCAGCTCCTTCGGCGGGCTCTTGACGAGCCGTTGGAAGATCGGCCGGTACGGCGACACTCCGGCCACGCCCAGCGCGAACAACAGCGCCTGCGCGCCGAGCAGCCAGACGTTGCCCGTCACGAGGACGAGCGCGAGAACCGAAGTAGTGATCGCCGCTGAGAATCGATGGGCTCGGGGATCAACCTGCATCGCGGGGTGCTCCTGATGGTGTCGAACAAGTGCGGCATACGCCGCCAGATCGCCCGGTCAGGAAGCGGGACAGAGCTCAGTAGTGACGCGGCAGAAATCGACCGCCCGTCGCTTGGTAAGCAGTTCTGTCCTCGGAAGCACGGTGATGAGACTACCCGCCGTCACGCCGTCTGTCACATCCCCCGTCCGATTTTTGAGACGCCGATGTGAGAAACCCGCTAAGGTACGGCATTTCACGATCTTCCGTTGTCCACCGCCAGGCCCAGCGCCGCGATCACATCGGCCTTCCTGGGCAGGCCGGCGGCCCGCCGTACGATCGTCCCGGCGGCGTCCAGGACGAGCACGGTCGGCGTGCGCAGCACGCCCAGCGCCCGCACCAGTTCCAGCCGCGACTCCGCGTCGATCTCGACGTGCCGCACGCCCGGCACCATGGCCGTCACCTCGGCGAGGACGCGCCTGGTGGCCCGGCACGGCTGGCAGAACGCGGTGGAGAACTGCACGAGCGTCGCACGCTCGCCCAGCTCCGCACCGATGTCGTCGGCGGTCAGCACGGGCCCTCCCCGATCGGCCATCCGGCCCTGGCGCCGCCGCCAGGCGAAGCCGAAGACGGTCGCCGCGGCGAGAGTCGCCAGTGCCACGAGCAACCCTTCCATCGCTCGGGTGCAACCCGGCGATGCCCGGATATCTTCCCCTATACCGGGTCGAAAATCCGGGTCACGGTCGTCACGGTCCCTGAAGGGTCAGCAGCAGCCGTCCGGACGCGTCCACGACCTCGAACCGCTGGATCTCGCCGGGCGTGAAGCTGGTGTTGCCGGTGAAGGAGTGGCCGGGCTCGCTGGTGTAGCGGGCCTCGGCCGCGATGGCGCTGCCCGCGACCTTCTTGGTGTCGTCCCGGCCGACCGCGACCAGGTCGTACCGCGCGCCCGGCGGCACGCCGTCCAGGCTGACCTCGACCCGGCTGCCGTTCTCCTCGGAGAAGACCTGCACATGACCGCTGATCTCGCCGTCCTTGCCGCGCAGCGTGCGCGCGGGCACCTGCTCTGCCAGCGCGGCCGAGTCGTCGGGCGCGGCCTTCGGCATGACGGCGTCCGGGTCGGAGTCGCGCGCGGCCTCCGGCGGCGCGTTCAGCGTCCTCGGGGCGTCCTGCGCGCTCGCGACGGTCGGCTGCGTGGTCGCGGTGTTGGTGAGGGCCGTCACCACGGCCCCGCCACCGGCCACCACCACGGCCGCTGCCGCCGCCGCGAGCAGCACGCGCGACCTGCGCCGCCGCTTGACCCCCGCGTCGAGCATGCGGTCGAGCACGGCCCGCGGCGGGCGCACCGCCTGGGCGACGTCGCCCGCGGAGACCCGCCCCAGGAAGGCCGTGACCCCCACCAGTTCGTCGTACTCGGCGCGGCACTCGGCGCACTCGGCCAGGTGCGCCTCGACGATCACCGTCTCGTCGGCGTCGAGTGCGCCCAGCGCGAGCGCGCCGAGCGACAGCCGTACCTCCGCACAGCTCATCATGGCGCCAGCCCCCGCTCTTCGAGCGCCAGCTTCAGCGCCCGCAGGGCGTAGTAGGAGCGCGACTTCACGGTGCCGGCCGGAATGCCCAGCTCTTGCGCCGCCTCCTTCACCGAACGCCCCCGGTAGTAGACCTCCATCAGTACCTCGCGATGCTCCGGCCGCAGCGCCCCCAGCGCCTCGGCCACCGCCCACGACTCCACCGCGCGCTCCAGCTCGTCCTCGGCGGGGAGCACGGCCAGCGCCTCGTCCCCCGTCTCCTGGGGGCGCGACTTGCGCGCCCGGTGCTGGTCGACGACGAGGTTGCGGGCCACCGTGAACAGCCACGCGCGGACCGGACGCCCGGAGAGCGCGTCGGGGTGCCGCCACGCCCGCAGCAGCGTCTCCTGCACGACATCCTCCGCACGTCCTGGATCACCGGTCAGCCGCAGCGCGTAGCCGTAGAGCGGCCCGCCATGCTCGTCGAAGAGGGCTCTGATCAGCTCCTCATCGGCGGTACCCGCGACTGGACTCACACCCTCATCACGTACGGCCCGCAGATGCGGTTCACCGGAGGTCCGCCGCTCCCGCCCCCGGCGGTCATGCCCGAAGCGGAACATCGTTCGCCTCACCGGTCACTCGCAGTCCTTCCGGGACTATCTCCACGGCCGTCACCCTCAGGCCGAGCGGAAGGCCCTGTACCGGGATCGTGTACGTCATCGAACGCATCGCCTCCGGCGGCACCTGGATGCCGCCCGCCACGACCACCTTGACCGGCGCGAGCCGTACACCGCCCTTGACCACGTCCACCTTCAGGTCGGCGGAGAGCGGGACGGGCACCCCGCGCAGGTTGATCTCACCTGCGATCTTGAGCGTACCGCCGTCGCCGGACAGCTTGACCCCCTTGGGCGCGCGCTGCTCGATCACCGACAGCGGGACGGTCACCGCCCCGGTGACCCGCTCGGCGGTGATCTTCGCGGCGGACGGGCGCTGGATGAGGTCGAGCAGCGGGGCGGACACGCCGTACAGGGTGGCGGTCACGCCGGACAGCTGTACGCCCTTGCGGGTCAGCGAGCCGATCTGCAGGTTGATCTCGTCGTAGCGCCCGCCGACCGCCTGGGTCAGGAAGGGGATGCCGCTGATCGTCACGGTGGGCTGGGTGCTCAACTTGTACTGCGCGGCCACCTGCTTGGCGATCTCGCGCTCCACGCCGGACACGGCCACGCGGTCCACCACACCCAGCACGACGGCGAGCACGATCAAGAAGACGACCAGCTTGCGCATCGCTCTCCTTCGGTGGGCGCGAGTCCTGCGGCTGATCCGAACATTACGGAAGCCCGGGATCAACCGCCAGCAAAGGGCGGAAGTACCTCTACCGTCGATCCTCGCCGCAATTCCACGGTGGCGTGGTCGCGTTTGCCGACCGGGTCACCGTCCACCAGGAACGACGACCTGCGGATCACTTTCGCCAGCTCGCTCCGGCTCCGGGTGACCTCGGCGATCAGCTCGCCGAGCGTGGCCGCCTCGAACGGCTCCTCGGCGATCCCCGCGGCCTCCTTCGCCGCGGCCCAGTAGCGGATCGTTCCTGTCACCATCGACCTTTCGCCCCTTCTCGTCCCACGTTCATGACCATAGCGCGGGCGCGCGATACCGGTCCGTTATCCTCACTACATGGGACGGGCCGCCCGCGCGACGGGCCGTCCTGGCCGTCCAGGCCGGAAGGAGGCGGAGCCTGTTGAGCAATCTGCTCCTGCTCACCAACGTCCTGGAGCCGTCCGCCGAGGTGCTGCCCGCGCTCGGCCTGCTGCTCCACTCCGTGCGCGTCGCGCCCGCCGAGGCGTCGGCACTGATCGACGCGCCCCCGTCCGACGCCGTGCTGGTCGACGCGCGCCGCGAGCTGGTCCAGGCCAAGAGCCTGTGCCGGGTGCTGCGGACCACCGGCCTCGACTGCCCGCTGCTGGTGATCGTCACCGAGGGCGGCCTGGCCGCGATGAGCGCCGAGTGGGGCGCCGACGACGTGCTGCTGGACACCGCCGGACCGGCCGAGGTGGAGGCCCGGCTGCGGATGGCCACCGGCCGGCGGTCCATCGCCGCCGCCGAAGAGGTGCCCGACGAGATCCGCAGCGGCGACCTGTCCATCGACGAGGCCACCTACACCGCCCGGCTGCGCGGCCGGGCGCTCGACCTCACGTTCAAGGAGTTCGAGCTGCTGAAGTACCTCGCCCAGCACCCCGGCAGGGTCTTCACGCGCGCGCAGTTGCTGCAGGAGGTCTGGGGTTACGACTACTTCGGCGGCACGCGCACGGTCGACGTCCACGTCCGGCGGCTGCGCGCCAAGCTGGGCGCCGAGCACGAGTCGCTGATCGGCACCGTGCGCAACGTGGGCTACCGGTTCGTCCCCGACCGTGGGGGCGAGCAGCACGCCGAGGAGCGCGAGCCCGCCCACCACTGAGCCTGCGGCTACGGCACGACGGTGATCCGGTCGGTCGCCGGGGGCGCGACCGGGGAGTTCGCGGTGAAGTGGTTCACCAGCGCGTCGATGTCCAGCGGGCCGCTCCACACGTCGGTCCCCTGGGTGAAGACCGAGAAGCCGTCGCCGCCGCCCACGAGGAAGTTGTTGGCGGCCACCCTGACCTGCTGGGTCTCAGTGACCGGCGTCCCGTTGACCTTGATGCCGGAGACCTTCGAGCCGGCCGGGGCCGAGGAGCTGACGGTGTAGGTCAGCGACGCGGACGGCTGGAGCACCCGGTTGACCTGGTACTGCTGTTCGAGCAGCGCGTCGAGCTGCGCCCCGGTCAGCGTGATGACCTGCATCAGGTTGTTGAACGGCTGGACGGTGAACACCTCGCCGTACGTCACCACCCCGTCAGGGGCGTGGGTGAGGTCGGCGCGGATGCCGCCCGGGTTCATCAGCGCGATCTCGGCGTTGCCGCCGGTCTTGGTCGCGGCGAGCTGGGCGTCGGCGATCACGTCGCCCAGCGGGGACTCCCCCGACGGGCCCGGCGTGCGGGTCAGGTCGGCGGTGATGGTCCCGACCTGCCGGTTGGCGACCTCGGAGACCCGCTCCTTCCACGTCGCCACGAACCGCTCGATCTCCGGGTCGGCCGGTACGTCACGGGTGACGACGTGGTTGTCCACCGCGACGGTGGAACGCACGACGTCCTTGGTCTGGGTGTCCACCTTGAAGTCCAGCGTGGTGAGCACCCGGCCGAACGACGAGCCCTGGCTGACGTAGCGGTCGGCGCCCGCCGGGTCCTTGGTCTTGCAGACGTACGCCTGGTGGGAGTGGCCCATGACCACCATGTCCACCTCGGGGCTCACGCCCGAGGCGATCCGGCTGCCCGCGCCGACGATCACCGGGCAGGCGTCCGGGCTCTGGTTGGGGGTGACCTGGTCGCCCTCGTGCACGAGTACGACCTGGGCGCGTACGCCGAGCAGCCGCAGCGCCCGCGACGTGCGGTTGGCCGACTCGACCTCGTCGGCGAACGTCAGGTCCTTGATCCCCTCGGCCGTCACGATGGACGGGGTGGTCTTGGTGACCAGCCCGATGAAGCCGACCTTGACGCCGTTGATCTTCTTGATCGAGAACGGGGCCAGCGCCGGGAGGGCCGGGGCCTTCTTGAAGCGGACGTTCGCGCCCAGGTAGTCGTAGCGGGCCCCGCGCCACTTGCCCGCGGGCGTGCACCCGTCGGTGGGGTGGCAGCCGCCGTTGGAGATCCGCAGCAGTTCGCGGTAGCCCTCGTCGAACTCGTGGTTGCCGACCGACGACACCGAAAGGCCCAGCTTGCCGAGCAGTTCGACGGTGGGCTCGTCGTGGTAGGCGGCGGAGATGAGCGGCGTCGCGCCGATCAGGTCGCCCGCGGCGACCACGGTGCTGTTCCTGTTGGCCAGCGCCTTGATGTGGCTGGCCAGGTAGGCGGCGCCGCCGGCGTCCACGGTCTGGCCCGCCTCGTTGACGATCCGGCCGCCGGAGCCGGTGGGCGGCTCCAGGTTGCCGTGGAAGTCGTTGACGGCGATCAGCCGTACCGGGACCGCCCTCGCCTTGCCGCTCGCCTGGCCTGGGTGGGCGGCCTGACCGGCCGCGGCGGCCGGGGCCGGGCCGCCCAGCGCGAGCGCCGTGCAGACCGCGGCCGAGAACCCGGCCGCCGCGGCCCACCGCACTTTGGAACGTGACGTCGTCATGGACCCAGACAGTAAGCCGACGATCTATGCGGCGAATGTCCTAGAGGTAACGAATCAACCCCCCGGAAGATGGCGTCTTTTGCCGCTGGATCTAGGCTTCAGCCATGGATGCGCAGGTCGAAACGCGGGGCAGGCTCGACGAAGACGACACCGCCGCAGTACTGGCCCTCGTGGACGCGGCCACCGCGGCGGACGGCGTACGGCCGCTGAACGAGCACGTCATGCTGCACCTGCTGCACGGCGGCGACGAGCGGGCCAAGGCCGTGCTGCTGCGCGCGCCGGACGGCTCGGTGGCCGGATTCGCCCATCTCGACCCTGCCGACGACGCGGACGACGCGGACGACGCGGACGACGCGGACGACGCCGAGGGCCCCAGCGGTGAACTGGTGGTGCACCCGGCGTGGCGCGGCCGGGGGTACGGCGGGGCGCTGCTGGCCGCCGTGCTCGCCGAGGCGGGCGGGCGGCTGCGGCTGTGGGCGCACGGCGACCTGCCCGCGGCCGGGCGGCTGGCCGCGTCGGCGGGCCTCACCCGGGTCCGTTCGCTGTGGCGGATGCGCCGGTCGCTGTCCGAACCGCTGCCGGACTTCGGGCCGCCCGCGGGCGTACGGCTGCGCACGTTCGTCCCCGGACAGGACGAGCGGGAATGGCTCGCGCTGAACGCCCGCGCCTTCGCCGACCACCCCGAACAGGGCGCCTGGACGCTGGACGACCTCAAACTGCGCGAACAGGAGGAGTGGTTCGACCCGGCGGGGTTCTTCCTGGCCGAGCGGGACGGCGGGCTGGTGGGCTTCCACTGGACCAAGGTCCACGCGGGCGGGGAGGACGGGCCCATCGGGGAGGTCTACGTGGTCGGGGTGGACCCCGGCCGGCAGGGCGGCGGGCTCGGCCGTGCGCTCACCCTGGCCGGGCTGCACCACCTGCGCGACCGTGGCCTCGCCCAGGTGATGCTGTACGTGGACGAGGCCAACCAGGCGGCGATCAAGGTGTACGAGCGGCTCGGGTTCGCCCGCTGGGACACCGACGTGATGTACCGGAAGGGCTAGGTTCCCTTACTCCAGGAGCCAGTGGAAGGCCAGGTAGCTCAGGGCGGCCACCAGCGCGGCGGCCGGGATCGTGAGGACCCAGGCGGTCACGATGTTGCCCGCCACCCCCCAGCGCACCGCGGACAGGCGCTTGGTCGCGCCCACGCCCATGATCGCGCTGGTGATGGTGTGCGTGGTCGAGATGGGCGCGCCGAAGGCCATCGCCGCGCTGTACAGGACGCCGGCCGCGGCCGACTCCGCGGCGAAGCCCTGCGGCGGGTCCAGGGCGATGATGCGGCGGCCCAGCGTACGCATGATCCGCCAGCCGCCCGCGTACGTCCCGAGCGAGATCGCCCCCGCCGCGGCCAGGATGACCCACTGCGGGATCGGGTCGTCGGTGGACGCGTGCCCGCCGACCACCAGGGCCAGGAAGATCACGCCCATCGTCTTCTGGGCGTCCTGGAGCCCGTGGCCGAGCGCCATCGCGGCGGCCGACACGGTCTGCGCGTAGCGGAAACCGCGGTTGGCCTTTCCCGGTTGCGTGCGACGGAAGATCCAGAAGATCGCTATCATGATGATCGCGCCGAGCGAGAAGCCGATGAGCGGAGACAGGATCATAGGCACCACCACCTTCGCGAGCACACCGTCCCAGTGCACGACCGCGGACGCGGCGAGCGCCGAGCCCATCAGCCCGCCGATCAGGGCGTGGCTGCTGGAGGACGGGAGTCCGAAGTACCAGGTGATGATGTTCCAGGTGATCGCGCCGACCAGCCCGGATCCGACGACCACCAGTCCGTGCGCCCCCGCGGGCGGATCGATGATCCCCTTGCCCACCGTGTCCGCCACGGCCGTGCCGAGATGCGCCCCCAGGAAGTTCATCGCCGCGGCCATGAACAACGCGGCCCTGGGCGTCAGGGCGCGCGTTGACACCGACGTCGCGATCGCGTTCGCCGCGTCGTGGAAACCGTTGGTGTAGTCGAAGACCAACGCCACGACGATGACGCCGATGACGAGTGCTAGCTCCACTGTGCCTTACTAGCTTTCCTTGACGGCGATCGACTCGATCGTGTTGGCGACGTGCTCGAACGCGTCGGCGGCCATCTCCAGCTGGTCGATGACCTCCTTCATCTTGAGCACGGTGAGCGCGTCGTACTCGCCGCCGAACAACTTGGCCAGCAACCTGCGGTAGATCTGGTCGGCCTGGTTCTCCAGGCGGTTGATCTCGATCCAGTACTCGTTCAGGTTCTTCATCGAACGCAGCCGGGGCATCGCCTCGGCGGTCAGCTCGGCGCCGCGCTCCAGCACCTCGACCTGCCGGATGACCTCTTTGGGCAGGTGGTCGATCTTGTAGAGCACGATCAGGTCGGCGGCGGCCTCCATGTAGTCCATCACATCGTCGAGGTTCGAGGCGAGGCGGTAGATGTCCTCGCGGTCGAAGGGCGTGATGAAGCTCTCATTGAGCCGCTTCATGATCGCGTGGGTGCGATCGTCGCCCGCATGCTCGCAGGCACGCATCTTCTCGGCGAGGGCCTGCCGATCCGACCCGTCGCCGATGATCTCGACCAACAGGCGGGACGCGGTGACCAGGTTGTTCGCCGAGTCCGCGAACAAGTCGTAGTAACTGTCCTCACGGGGCGTGAGACGCAGGCGCACGTCGTTCTCCAGATGTGCGGGGATGGTCCGCAGAGAAGAGTACGGGTAGCCAGCGGATATGCGAACTTCACCCGCTTGTCACCCGGTCTTCTAGCTCTGGCTACCCCCGTTGTGATCCCTGACACCAACATTGGGAGGCTCTTGGCCTTCGTCCGTTTTGCTGGACTTTGATGGCTTTTTGCCAGCCCGTACGCATCCTATGGCCTGGTGACCGCGTCTGGTCGGTACCGGGTGCCCGTGTCTAGATCCGTGTCCTGTGGAAGTTCAGGTACGAGCGGGACGGCGTCGGCCCGCGCTGGCCCTGGTACCGGGAGCCGTACTTCGCCGACCCGTACGGATGCTCGGCCGGCGAACTGAGCCGGAACATGCACAACTGCCCGATCTTCATCCCCGGCCACAACTTGATCGGCAGCGTCGCCAGGTTGGACAACTCCAGCGTCACATGCCCCTCGAACCCCGGATCGATGAACCCGGCCGTCGAGTGCGTCACCAGCCCCAACCGCCCCAGACTGGACTTTCCCTCCAACCGCGACGCGATGTCGTCCGGCAGTCGGATCACCTCATAGGTGCTCGCCAGCACGAACTCCCCCGGATGCAGGATGAACGGCTCATCCCCATCCGGCTCCACCATCCGCGTCAGGTCAGGCTGTTCGACGGCGGGATCGATGTGCGGATAACGGTGGTTCTCGAACACCCGGAAGTAACGATCGAGCCGCACGTCGATACTGGACGGCTGGATCATCGCCGGCTCGAACGGATCCAGCCCGACCCGGCCGACCTCGATCTCCGCGAGAATGTCACGATCGGAAAGCAGCACGTGAGGCAACCTACCGGCTCCGCCCCCCACCCGGACAATGGCTCGACCACCCGCGGTTTCCGCTAGAGTGGTCTCGCGCCTCAACGCACGCGGGTGTAGTTCAATGGTAGAACTTCAGCTTCCCAAGCTGACAGCGCGGGTTCGATTCCCGTCACCCGCTCCAACCGATCCCCCTGGTTGCGTGCGGCCTGCGCTCGACTCGGCGTTACCCTATTCCTCGAGCACTCGCCAGTCTTCCTCCCACCAGCCTTCACCGCTGGTGTCCTGCACCACTGAGACGATCACATCATCGACGATCTCGATGACGACCATCTCCCACAGGCTGCCGCCGAAGTCGTACATCCCGCAGTGCCCGCACCCCTCCAGGACACCCTGGGCGAGCACTCGGTGACGGCCGGGCTCCCCCTCCACACCCCGCCGCTCCTCCCAGATCAGATGCTGACCCACCTCATAGTCGATGAGGTCCACCGCTCCGAACCTGAACTGCGCGGTCCAACTGCCGACCACACCGCAGTTCGGGCACGTGAGCGGCTCGGGTAACTTCAGCCTGTTGAACAACCCCATGGCTCATGGTCCCGCCGAACCCACTGCCCGGCCAACCTCTTTACGCCTCCGGCGGGGGCATTCCGGCTCCGAGATGATCGCCGCGTGATCCACAGGGTCGCCACGGCCCGCTTTTCCTTCGGGCGGGTCAACGGCAGACGGGATGATCAAGCAAGGTGAAATGCACGCGGCGCGCGAGCGACCCCAGATCATGGACTGACCGTCGCGCCATCGGCGTACGCCTGGGTGAGGTGGCGAGGAGGCAATCGCGATGCCGAATTCGCGGGCTGGCAGCGGGGGTTCGATTCCCGCCACGCCGCCCGCCCCGCACGATGATGGCAACCCCGTTGGCCGCACAAGCGCGCCCTTAGTGCCTCGCCAGCCACCTGCCCATCGCGACCAGAGTGTTTCGGCTCGGCTGGGGACTATAACCAGCTTCGCGCTCCCAAGCCTCGCGAGCAACGTTCTCCTTGTGAACCGCCCAAAGCGAAAGGCCGATGCCCGCAAGCCCTAGCAGAACCAAGGGGACCATCGCAAGCCACCAAACTCTCATTATCAGGAGGGGAGGCAGCATGAAAGCGGGCAGGAAGGGCAGAAAGCGAAGTAAGCGCATGTGACGCATCCTGGCGTACCTGAAACCAGGCCACAAGGAGAACACTCTCGGCGAAGGCTCTACAGCTCGACGATGAGCGCCGAAAGGGTCACCCGAAGCCGTAGGCGGCTGGAGATCATTGCTCCGCCCGCGCATGTGCCACCGGCTCCCCCCCTGGCACACGACCGACCGCCCCAGATGAGCCGGCACCGGCCACCCACGGCAACAGTAATCCCCCTGCCCCGTCCGGCGAAATGAGCCTCCGTCCATCCCCACCTGGATCTTCAGCTACCATACCGCTCTGCTGGGCCTTTGAACGGAGGCTGGGTAGGAAGCAGCATATGCACCTTGCATGCCGGCAGCGCCACATCATGCTGATCCGAACCGCTTCGGTCCTGATTTTCTGGTGATCGTGACGGCCCGCCATTCGGCTGGGCATACTTCCATTGTGGCCGAAACACCCTCGGATTTGATCAATTGCTGGCTCGCGGCGTACTGCATCAACCAGTCCCACGTGAGCGAACCTGCGCTCGGCGAAGCACGTCGCATGCTGGCCGAGACGGCCATGTACGCCCTCAGCCGGGCGGAAGCCTGCGGCATGGACAAAGTGTCAGGGGACATGAGCCGCTTCAGGCTCCGGATGCTCATCATTACCGACCTGGGCCCCAACGGCGATCCCGAATGGGACCCCGACGTGCTCGGGGCCGATATTCTCCATGTCCTTCCCCTCGATCGGGAGCAGGCGGCGACATGGTCTCTCAACTGGGAAGAACGCCCGATATCGGAGATCCGTTCGCTACGCCACTGCAAGAACCTCCTGAGCTCGGCGAAAATGCTCCGCCCTCATCTCACCGACCCGACGATCATCACCGAACTCGACCAATGGCTCACTGTACGGGAACACCTCCCGTGACCGGCCGGTGAGCGGTCAACTCTCAACGTAGTGGGCGAGGACTTCGGCGGCTCCTTCCACGTCACCGGCGGGATGCCGCCGCTCGGCCGACTGCCAGGAGTAGTATGCGCCGCCGTACCCGACGAAGACCCACACCGGCATGCCTGGCATCCGCCGCCGGATCAGCAATGCCGGGCCGTCGCTCCGCAACTCGCCCTGTACCCCGCGGCGAAGCAGCGCGTTCTGCAGCAGGGCCAGTTTGTCCGCTTCCTCCTCGATGTGTCGGGCTCCCAGTGCGACGGCGGTCAGCCGCGCGGACATTTCTGAGTTCATGGCTCATCGCGCCTTCTTGATTCGCTGGTGCTCCCTGTGTCGAGCGCCCAGGTGACGTAACGTGGTCGGTCGATGACAACTTCATCGGCAATGCGTGGCCACGAACCCCCCTGAGAAGACCCCCTCTTAACCCTTTTCGATCATCCAGGCGGAAAGAAGGGCGCTGATGGCAGCAGAACAGCAGAATGCCCGGCTTTGGGAGTGGCGCATCAAGGCAGACTTGTCACGGGGTGAAATGGCAAAGATGGTCAACCTCACCCACAGCGGCATCAAGTATGGCCTTGTCTGCGATGAGGAACGTATCCGCCGGTGGGAGACAGGGGAAGTGTCCTGGCCTCGGGAGCCGTACCGGCTGGCTCTGACGGAACTGACCCGGCTCGCCCCCGAAGATCTGGGGTTCACACCGACAAGGCGGGCTATCAAGGCATGTCCCGAGCTTCCCCCGATTTCCATTGATACCCTCGCGAACAGAACATCAGAGACTGATCCCCCGAGCCGGGGAGAGGACGACGTGCGACGCCGTGAGTTCGTCGGGCTGACAGGGGGCGCGCTGTTCTCGGCGGCTATCGATGAGCCGGGCGGCGACGCCCTCGACAACCTGGCCATGGCCCTGGTCGGCCGTTCTTCACATGCTGATCGTCCGGTCCGGCTTGGCCTGCTCGCTGACGCTGTCGCCACTGCCAAGCGGGACTACCAAGCCTGCCGCTACGGCCAGGTGGTCGCCGTACTGCCGGGCCTGTTGCGTGATCTTCAAACGGTGTGCGCGAATTCAGCGGGTGACACGCGGCTACGCGCCTACGCGCTGTCTGCTGAAGTGCACCATGTCGCCGCCTCCATTCTGTTCAAACAGGAAGACAAGGGAATGGCCTGGCTGGCCGCCGATCGCAGTGTGCAGGCCGCTGAGGTCAGCCAGAGCCCGCTCGTGATCGGTTCCAGTTCGCGTATCGTCGTGCACGCCCTGATGGACGGCGGGCGGCATCGTGCCGCCACTGATTTCGCCCGTGCGGCCGCTCAGCGAATGGGTAGCGAACTACGGAGCGACGCGTCGGCGGATGAATTGTCGGTCTATGGGGTGTTGCTTCTGCGCGGGGCCGTCGCCGCCGCCAAGGCCGGGGATCGGCGTACTGCCGTGGAGTTCCTTGACGAGGCGGCCGACGCGGGCCGCAGGCTCGGGTACGAGGGGAACCACATGTGGACCGCCTTCGGGCCGGGGAATGTGCTGTGCCACCGGGTGAGCGTCGCGCTGCGGCTGGGGGATGCGGGCACTGCGATCGCGTACGCCCGGGAGGTGGACATCCAGGCGCTGGCGATCAATGAGCGCAAGGCCGTGATGCTCCTTGACACATCTCGTGCGTTGCTGATGTGCGGGAGGCACGATCGGGCGCTCGGCGTCCTGCGGGCCGCCGCCGATATCGCGCCTGAGGAAGTCACCGGCCGTCCCGGTGGGTCGCGGTTGTTGTGGGACATCGGTACGACGGCTCCGGCCGGTGTGCGGCGTGAAGTCCGGGAGTATGCCGCCGCGATGGGGGTGCGGGCGTGAACCAGCCGGTTCTGTACGTCGTCGTGTGTGGGGCCGGGCCTGCTGGTGAGGTCGGGCGGTTGGTGGCCATGGCGCACGAGGGCGGGTGGGCGGTTCAGGTCATTGCCACTCCGGCTGCGCTCGGGTTCATCGACGCCGAGGCTTTGGAGAGGCAGACCGGCCGGCCGGTTCGCAGTCGGTATCGGGAGGCCGGGGAGCCCAGGAGTCCCCGGGCGGGCGCGATCATTGTGGCTCCGGCCACGTTCAATACGATCAACAAGTTCGCACAGGGGATAGCCGACAACTATGCGCTGGGGGTGCTTTCCGAGGCGCCGGGTTCGGGTATTCCTGTTGTCGTTCTGCCCTTTGTCAATGCGGCGCTGGCCTCTCGTGCTCCGTTTCGCCGTAGTGTGGCTGATTTACGTGGTGAAGGCGTTCGGGTGCTGCTCGGGGCGGGTGGGTTCGAGCCGCATCCGGTGGGGGCGGGCAATCAGCGGTTTGAGGATTATCCGTGGGGGCTGGCGCTCAAGGGGCTGGATGGGGGAGGAGGGCGGCGCGGATGGGGGTGAGGGCGGCGTGGGCCTTGGGGAGGGCGCCGCTGTCTTCCCAGAGGTCGCGCCATTCGGAGTGGTCGCCGAGGATGCGGTCGATGGCGCGGACGGCGAGCGGGGCCAAGTCGGCGGGGAGTTCGATGGGGGCGCCGCCGGACAGGAAATCGGGGCCGTACACGTCGTCGATCTCAGGTCCGCCGGGGCGTTGGGCGGCGACGATGGCGGCGGCGGCGAGCGCCTCGCAGGCTTCCGAACTGTCCAGGTAACCGTCGGTGTCCGCGGCGTCCGCCAGGGCTTGGCGGATCATGTCGAGGCGTTCGGCCGGTTCGGCGTCGTTCAGGTCGCCGCACCAATCGGCGGCCGTGTCATTGTCGAACGGTCCCACGTCCCAGGCGCCCACTCAGATCCCACCGTTCTTCCGCATCCCGCCGGGTCGATGACGATGCCGGCGATGTCGAGTCCGTCGAGCATACGGCGCAGGGCGGGCTCGCTGAGCCGGATCCAGTTCTGGTCGTGGCCGAGGACCTTCGTCAGGCGGGCGGGCGAGGAGAAGGCCACCGCGGTCCGGTCGCCCGCCGCGGTGCGGAACAGCCGGAGGGCGGCGGCGACTCGACCAGCGCGTATGGGCACGTAGAACGGTTGGGCAGGCATCGGACTTCCTCCTTGGACGAGGCGTGCAACCGTGACGTTAGGCCCGTTGGAACGACGTCGGCCCCGTTCCTACGCGATCTGGACGGGGAGCCCGGGAGTACTTACGCGATGTTGACATGCCGCCAATGGAGGCGGCGAGGGAACAGCGACGGTGGGTCTGCCTGCCAGGGCGGCCGTATTCGCCGCCTCCGGGGCTCACGATAGGCATTTACTTCTTCGCCCGGATGGTAAATCGCAAAGTCCGGGATAATCGGTGGGTATGGTGTAAATGATGAGGTTTTTCGCTTTAACGCAGTTTACCTACGCCAGGCGAGGAGGCCGTCGGGGGCGGCGGCGCAGGTGAAGCCGGCGGCGGTGAGTTCGGGCTCAAGGACGTTCCAGGCCGGGCGGTAGGCGTTGCCGACGATGTCCTCCTCGTCGATGACCTTGCCGTCCGCGATGACCCGGTAGACCGTGCGGTACCTGATCCGCCCCTCCCCTGACTCGATGATCTCGGAGAAGGACGCGTAGGTGTGCCGCCCCACCTGGCGGGAGTCGATCTCCTTCAGGGGGTGCGGGGCCGGGAGGTCGCCGTCGCGCCAGGTGAAGACGAGCAGGCCGCCCGGTTCCAGCGCGCCCGCGAGCACCGGCCAGAGCCGTTCGCGGTACTCCGGCTCCATCGCGTACATGACGTTGATCATCACGATGGCCTCGACGGGCTCGGGCAGGTCCAGGCTCAGGGCGTCGTACGGCAGGACGGTCACCCGCTTGAGGAGTTCGGGGCGGCCGGTCAGGCGGGACAGCAGGATGCCGCGCATGCCGGGCGAGGGCTCCAGGGCGAAGATCTCGGCGGGGGTGCTGTCGGCGAGGGTGATGGTGATCAGACCGGACCCCGCCCCGATCTCCAGGATGCTCCGCCGTACGCCGGTGAGCAGCGGTGGAAGCTTCTCGCGGACCGCCGGGACGTGCGCGTTCTCGTGGAGGAGGTCATAGAAGGGGAGGGAGATGAAGTCGGTCATGGCGGGCCACACTAGTCCCCATCCGCCCAATGCGACGTCCGAGAACCCGACTTTCGGAGGGGGCCGCAGGGGCGGCCACCGGCCTACTCTGATGCCTGTGATCCGCGACAGGGCCCTTGACGCGCTGGTGGTGGTCGCCTGCCTGATGCTGAGCGCCGAGCATCTCGGCAAAAGCCCGGTGGTGGTGGTCGCCGCCGCGCTGCTGCTCGCGCTGCGCAGGCACGCGCCCCTGGCGGTGGCCTGGCTCACCGCCGCCGCCACGGCGGTACTGGCCGTCTCCGGCGCGATCCCCGCCGGCCCGGACGTGCTGTGGTGGCCGCCCGCCGCGCCCTTCGCCGCGTACGCCCTGATGGCGTTCACCAGCGTCCGTGGGCCGGCCGTCGTCGCCGCCGCGGTGGCGCTCGTCGCGCTGCCGCTCGCGTCGCCCGCCGAGGCGGGCGTGCGCACCGCGATGTTCACCGCGGGCGCGGTGCTGCTCGGCCTGTACGTCACCGCGCGCCGCCAGCTCATCGCGACGCTGCGCGAGCGGGCCGAGCGCGCCGAGCGCGAGCGGCATCTGCTCGGCGAGCAGGCCCGCGGCGAGGAGCGGGTACGCCTGGCCGCCGAGATCCACGACCTCGTCACGCACCGGGTGACCCTGATGGTGCTCCAGGCGGGCGCGCTGAACGTGTCCTCGGCCGACGCGGCGACCCGGGAGTCCGCCGAGTCGCTGCGCGCGACCGGCTGCCAGGCCCTCGACGAGCTGCGCGAACTCGTCGGCGTCCTGCGCGGAGGCGACCCCGGCGACCGTCCCGCGAGCCGCACGAACGAGGCCGCGCCGCTGCCCGCCCTGGACGACGTGGTCGCCGAGTCGGCGTCCGTCGGCGTGGCCGTCGAGCTGGTGGAGTCCGGGGAGCGGTCGCCGGTCTCGCCCGCCGTCGGCCGTACGGCGCGGCGGGTGGTCCAGGAGGCGCTGACCAACGTGCGCAAGCACGCCCCGGGGGCCGCCGCGCGGGTCCAGGTCGAGTACGCGGGCGACGCCGTACGGCTGAGCGTGCGCAACACCGCGCCCGCCAGGGCCGCCGACCCGGCCCTGGTCGGCAGCGGCCCGGGTACCGGGCTGCTCGGCCTGCGGCAGCGGGTCGCGCTGGTCAACGGCACGCTGCGGGCCGGCCCGGACGGCGAGGGCGGGTTCGAGGTAGAGGTTACGCTGCCGAAGGAGGTGCCCGCCCGCACATGAACGGACCCGAGGACCCTGTCCGGGTCGTCGTGGTGGACGACGAGCCGATGGTGTGCGCCCATTTGCGTACGATCCTGGACTCATCCGGCGACATCACCGTGGTCGGCGAGGCGCACGACGGCGCGGCGGGCGTGGAGGCGGTGATCCGGCACCGGCCCGGCGTGGTGCTGATGGACCTGCGGATGCCGGAGGTGGACGGGATCACCGCGATCGGGCGCATCAAGGAGCTGGCCGCCCCGCCGTACATCGTGGTGCTGACCACCTTCGACGCCGACCACTACGTGCTGCGCGCGCTGGACGCGGGCGCGTCGGGCTTCCTGCTGAAGTCCACGCCGCCGCGCGAGCTGATCGGGCTGGTGCGGGTGGCCGCGGGCGGGCACACGGTGATGTCCCGTACGGCCACGGACAGCCTGCTCGCCGCCGGTGGCCGGCGTCGCGAGGCGCGGGGCCGGCGTACGGCACTGCTCGCCGAGCTGACCGACCGCGAGCGGGAGGTACTGGCGTGCGTGGCCAGGGGCATGTCGAACGCGGAGATCGCGGCGGCGCTGTTCGTGGGCGAGGCCACGGTGAAGGGGCACGTCTCCCGGGTGCTGGCCAAGACCCAGTGCGCCAACCGGACCCAGGCGGGCCTGCTCGCCTACGAGGCGGGCCTCACCGGCTGATCATTCGGGCAGGATGTGGCCGAGCAGCAGCTTGCCGAACAGCACCGGCGCGAACCACGCCACCTCGACCGGGATCGCCAGCAGCGTCACGCTCACCGTGGACGCCAGCGCCGCCACCGCGAACGCCACCGGACGCCGCAGCTCGGCAGGCGTCGCGAGCACGCCCAGCGCCCCCGTCACCGCCAAACCGTAGACGGCCCCGGCCGCCCCCCACCCGAACCCGGGCACCAGCAGCGCCATCAGGAAGGGATGGACGTGGCCCGCGACGAAGAGGAAGTGGTGCCTGGCGGTACGTCCCGGCCGGTGGAAGCGGCGTTTGGCGGACGCGGTGGCGTTGACCACCGTCCCGCCGAACAGGTCGAAGCCGGCCAGGGCCAGGAGCGCGACCACCGGCCGGCCGTGCCCGGCATGCGCACTGATGAGCCCCGCCAGCACGGCCCCGGCGGCCGCCGTGGCGTACGCGGTCACCGTCTCCCCCCGGGTGGCCTCAGGGGCGATGAGCATGTCGCCGATGGCCCGGCTCATCGGACCCCGCCCAGGCACACGGTGACGATGGGCCCGGTGAGCTCGGTGATCGGGAGGGCCGGATCGATGATCCATTGCAGCAGGCAGCCCTCGATCGCCCCGACGATCACGGCGGCCTCCGCCGCGCCCACGCCCGGCCGGGCCGAGCCCTCGGCGGCGGCCTCCGCCAGCAGGGCGGCGATGACCGTGCGGTACTCGCGGTAGATCTCGGCCATGTGCAGCGGCAGGCCCTCCTCGCGCGCGCCCGAGCCGTACAGGTCGAGCAGCAGGCGGGCCGGCTCGGGGCTGACCGTGACCGAGGCGATCACGTCGCGGATGAGGGCGGCGAGCCGGTCCAATGGCGGGGTCCCCGGGGTACGGGCCCGGCCGACGATCTCCCGGGACCCGGCGGCCAGCGCCTCGAACGCGGCCTGCAGGATCTCCTCGCGGCTGTCGAAGTAGAGGTAGACGCTGCCCTTGGCGATCCCGGCCTCGGCCGCGACGTCCTCGATGCGGCCGGCGGCGAAGCCGCGGCGGGCGAAGACCCGCACCGCCGCCTCCAGGATCTCCTGCCGCCTGGCGGACTTGTCCACGCGTTTGGGGCTCATCATGGCAGCATTATGACTGACCGGTCAGTCATAGTCCATGGACAAGGCAACCTACGGAACACTGGAGGTGTGACCGAAGACGACCGGACCAGCCCCCCGACCAGCCCTTCCATCGTCGTGCTCACCCTGGCCCGGCAGGTCGAGACCCGGCTCAACGCCGCGCTCGCGCCGCTCGACCTCACGGTGGGCAGGTTCGGCATGCTCGGTCACATCGCCGCGGTGCCCGGCATCTCGTTCAGCGACCTGGCCAGGATGTCGGGGATCACCGTGCAGAGCGCGCACGGGGCCGTGCGAACGCTCGTGGGCGCGGGCCTGGTACGCGACAACACGGCCCGCGCTGGGGCGGCCTCGGCGATCGAGCTCACGCAGGAGGGCGCGCGGCTGCTGCGGGCGGCGAAAACCGCGCTGCGGGGGGTGGACGAGGAGCTGTTCGGCCCGGACGCCGATCCGATGCGGCGGCGGGTGGCCGAGACCATCCGCACGGTGCTCACCCAGGAGTCCTGAGCCCCTTCAGGGACCCTGAAGGTTGCGTGTTAAGCTTCAGGCTCCCTGAAGGTCATGGAGACGCCTGTGGAAGCCCTCCTGCTCGTGGTGCACATCATCGGCGGCATCGTGTTCGTCGGCGGTTCGGCCATCGCCACCAGCCTGTTCCCCCGCTACGTACCGCTGGCCGCCACCGTGCCCGCGGGCACGGACCCACCCGAGGAACGCAGCCGCGCGGTGGCCGCCGCGCTGCACCGCATCACCCGCGGCTACGGCATCGCGGGCCTCATCGTGCCGGTCGCCGGGCTCGTCCTGGCCGTCATGCAGGGCCGTACCATGCAGCTCTGGGTGATCCTCGCGATGATCCTCACCGCCGTCGCGGGCGGCCTGGTCGCCATGCAGATCTACCCGCGGCAGCGCGACGCGCTCGCCGACCCCGGCGACCGCGCCGGGCTGCGCACCCTGAGCATGCTCTCCGGTGTCTACAACCTGCTGTGGACCGCCATCGTGGTGCTGATGGTCGTCCAGCCCGGCTCGGGAGCGGCCGGATGAGCGGGCTGCCGGTACTGCGCCTCGCGTCCGCCATCGAGGCGATCTCGCTGGTGATTCTGCTGGTCAACCTGGTCACCGCGCACGCCAAGCCGGTCAGTGCGGTCATGGGCCCGCTGCACGGCGCGGCCTACCTCGTGGTCATCATGATCACTTTGCTGGCCCGCGCGCCCATCGTGCCCGGGGTCCGGCTGCGCGCGCTGATCCCGGGCATCGGCGGGCTGCTCGCCGTACGGCGGCTCGAGCGCGGCGACACCCGCGAGCGATAGTCACCGGTGCGGCATGCCGATCCGCACCGGAACGCCCGCCGACGCGTGCAGCAGCGGCGAGCCGTACGGCTCGGGGAGGCCGCCCGCCTGGAGCAGGCTCTGGTCCAGGGCGCGCAGCCGGGCGTGCCGCAGCGGCCAGCGCGGGTGCTCGACCCTGGCCGTGGCCAGGCGTCCGGCCATGCGGGTGAAGAGCCGGTAGCGTTCGATCAGGAAGTGCGACTGCTCGTCGTACTCGTCTTCGGTGAACGCCTCGCCCACCTCGACCTCGGCGTCACCGCGCGCCCCGCGCGGTCCGGGCCAGTGGCGGCGGCACTGGTAGCGCACGCGCGGCCCGGCCTTGCCGACCGACATGCGCGACCAGAAGTAGGGCAGCCCGAAACCGGCCCGCCCGCCGAGCACGGCGGGCAGCCGCGCGGCGTCCAGCGACAGGAACCGGATCCCGCTGCGCCCCTGCCGGTCGCGGACGTAGGTCCGCACGTTCGTCTCGGGGAACCGTGACAACCACGGCACGGCGGGCAACCCCGGCGGGCGTACCCCTTCCATCAGGAACATCGCCAGCCCCACCCAGGCGTCATCGCGGTACGTCTCCACGGTGAGCCCATCGGGCAGCAGTCTCTGAACGACCGGCGCCGGATAGCGCCAGTGCGCGAACGTCATCCACGACCAGCGCTGATACATGACCGGCAGCGACACCGGCGGTTCACTCACCGTCCGTACCTCCCCCTCATCCTCCCGGCCATGAGCAGGGCCGCACCCTAACACGCCCACCGGCCGTACGAGCGGGCCGGTGGGCGCGTGGTTCCACGGGGTGCTACAGGACCTGGCGGCCCCGGTACTGCCCGCAGGCGGTACAGGCCCGGTGCGCGTACGTGCGCTCGCCGCAAGCCGGGTTGGGGCAGCGGGTCAGCGCGGCGGGCCGCGCCTTCCACTGCGAACGGCGGGACCTGGTGTTGGCCCGTGATTTCCTTCTGAAGCCGGATGCGGCCATCGGACGTCCTTCTCCTCGCTGGGCTGTGCACAGGGTCGGAGAAGGAGGGGCGGGTCGGGCCCGATCTCGGGCCGCAGGCTCAGGGCGACGCCGTCCCCGAGACCATGGATGGCGAAAGGCATGGAACTCCGCATCGAGAACGCGGATCGGCGCCGGCCTGAGAAGCGGCCAGGGCGCGGCCCGGACGGCGGACAGCGCGCACAACGGCGATCCGATGACAGGACATCGCGGAAACCGCCGGACGGGCGGCGGCTAGCGTCTCGATGCCTCGGGGCTGTCCATGTCGGCAGGCTAGGAAACCGCGCCGCGGCACGTCAATCGATTTTCCGGCCAGGCCAGACCATGCCGTACCGGGTGGTGATCGGAGTCGCACACCCCAAGACCGCCGGGGTTCAGCCCGGCAGGGTCTCTCCACCGATCGGGGCCAGGACCTCGCCCGTGTAGTAGGACGACAGCTTCTCCGACGCGAAGAACACGTACGACGGCGCGATCTCGTCCGGGTCGGCGGCCCGCCGCATCGGCACCTGCTGCCCGAACATCGCGACCTTCTCCGGCGGCAGGGTGGCCGGGATCAGCGGCGTCCAGACCGGGCCGGGGGCCACCGCGTTGATCCGGATGCCGCGATCGACCAGGTTCTGCGCCATCGAGTAGGTGAACGCGTTGATCGCACCCTTGGTGGCCGCGTAGTCGATCAGCGACTTGTTGCCGCGCAGCCCGTTGATGGACGAGGTGTTGATGATCGCGCTGCCCGCCTTCAGGTACGGCAGCGCCGCCTTGGTCACCCGGAAGTAGCTGTGGATGTTGACCGCGAACGTGTGCTCCCACTGCTGGTCGGACAGTTCCTCCAGGGACTCGACCCCGGCTTGGCAGGCCACGTTGTTCACCAGGATGTCCAGCCCGCCCAGTTCGCTGACCGCCTGCTGGACGGCCGCCTGGCAGCGGCTCGCGTCGGCGAGGTCGCCGGGGATGAGCACGCACTGCCGTCCGGCGGCCTCGACCAGCTTCTTGGTGTGCGCGGCGTCCTCGTGCTCGCTCAGGTACGCGATGGCGATGTCCGCGCCCTCCTTGGCGAACGCGACGGCGACCGCGCGGCCGATCCCCGAGTCGCCGCCGGTGATCAGCGCCCGTTTGCCCGCCAGGAGGTCCCGGCCCGCGTAGTCGCGCATCTCGTCGTTGGGCCCTGGCGCCATCTCGCGGGTACGCCCCGGGTACGGCTGGCTCTGCTCCGGCCGTTCGCTCTTGGATTCCTGTGCCATGCCCTCCGGGTGCCCGGGGTCGCGTACGGCTAACGCCACCGGATGTTCCTGTAACCATGTGTGCTGCTCTGACGACAATCAGGTACCAGTCATCGTCAGGAGGCCGGATGCCCACCTCGTCGCCAGCGCCCGGCGGGCCGCCCGACCCGGACCGGGTGCAACGCAGAGAAGACTTCGCCACGGAGCTGTCGCTGCTTCGCGAGCAGGCGGAGCTGACCGTCCGGCAGGTGGCCGCCAAGATCGGCGTGCAGGGGGCGCACACGACGGTGGGCGACTGGTTCGCCGGTCGCGGGCTGCCCGCCAGCGCCTCCCGCGACCTGCTGCTGCGGGTGCTCGAGGTGTGCGGGGTGCGCGACCCGGAGCAGGCCGAACGCTGGCTGGCGGCCTGGCACCGGGTACGCCGCGCGCCCGGTCCCCGGCCCGCGGGCCCCGAGCCCTACCGGGGGCTGGCCGGGTTCCAGCCGGAGGACGCCGATTGGTTCTTCGGCCGCCGCGCCCTGACCGGCCTGCTCATCGAGCGGCTCGCGACCGGGGCGGGGGTGCTGGTCGTGGTCGGCGCGTCCGGCTCGGGGAAGTCCTCGCTGCTGCGCGCCGGGCTGATCGCCGCGCTGCGCGGCGGGGCGCTGCCCGGTTCGGCGGACTGGCCGATCGAGCTGTTCACCCCTGGCCCCCGGCCGGTGGACGAACTGGCGGCCAGACTGGCCGCCCTGGCCGCCGCGCCCGTCGCCGAGGTGACCGAGGCGGTACGCGCGGACCCCGGCCGCTGCGCGGACTACGCGGGAAAGGCGGGCGGCGGGCGTCCGGTGCTGGTGATCGACCAGTTCGAGGAGTTGTTCACCGCGTGCGACGACGAGGGCGAGCGACGCCTGTTCGTGGCCGGAGCGTCGGCGGCGGCCTCGGGCGGGGCGCTGGTGGTGATCGCGCTGCGCGCCGACTTCTACGCGCCCGCGCTGCGGTACCCGCAGCTCGTGGACGCCGTACGCGCCGGTCAGATCACCGTCGGGCCGATGAGCGCGGCCGAACTGCGCGAGGCGATCGTCGAACCCGCCCGCCGGGCGAGGACCCCCATCGAGGACGGCCTGGTCGAACTCCTCCTCCGCGACGTCGCCCCGCCCGGCGGGGGAAAGGGGGCGCACGAGCCGGGGGTCCTGCCGCTGTTGTCGCACGCCCTGTACGCGAGCTGGCGACACGGACGCGGCAAGAAGCTCACCGTCGCCGACTACCGGGCCGTGGGCGGCATCGACGGCGCGGTCGCCGCCACCGCCGGCGCGGTCTACGACTCACTGTCCGCCGAGCAGCAGGAGGTGGCCAGGCGGCTGTTCCTGCACCTGGTCCACCTGGGCACCGACACCGCCGACACCCGCCGCAGGGCCACCACCGCCGAACTCCTCGCCGCCCGCGGCGACGCCTCCCAGGCCGAGACCGAGGACGTACTGGACCGGTTCATCGCGCAGCGCCTGATCACCGCCGACACCGGCACGGTGGAGATCAGCCACGAGGCGCTGCTGACCGCCTGGCCCCGGCTGCGGTCCTGGCTGGACGCCGACCGGGCGGGCCTGATCGCCGGGCGGCGGCTGGTGGCCGCCGCGGAGTCCTGGCAGCGCGACGGGCGCGACCCCGGAGCGCTCTACCGGGGCGCCCGGCTGGCCGCCGCCCAGGAGTGGATCGGCGACCACCGGTCCGAGCTGCCGCCGCTGGCCCTGGCGTTCTTCGACGCGAGCGTGCGCCACGCGCGCCGCCGTACCCGCAGGCTGTACCGGACCATCGGCGCGCTGCTGCTGTCGCTCGTGCTCGCGCTCGGCGCGTCGTTCGCGGCGATCCGCTCGGAGGGCACGGCGACCCGGCAGCGCGACGAGGCGCTGTCGCGGAAGGTCGCCGCGGAGACCACCGCGCTGCGCGCCACCAACCCGGCGCTGGCCGCGCAGCTCGCCCTGGCCGCGTACCGGCTGGCGCCCACCGCTGAGGCCCGCGGGAGCCTGCTCAGCAGCCTGTCGGCGCCCTTCGCGACCCGGGTGACCGGCCATCGCGCGACGGTGTTCGGCGTGGCGTTCCACCCCGGCGGGCGGGTCCTGGCCACCGCGAGCGCCGACGCCACCGCCCGGCTGTGGAACGTTACCGACGCGGGCCGCCCGCTGCCGCTCGCGACGCTGACCGCGCACACCGACGACGTGACCGACGTGGCGTTCAGCAGGGACGGCGAACTGCTCGCGACCTCCAGCAGCGACACCACCGGCAGGCTGTGGGACGTCACGGACCCCCGCCGGCCGAGGCCGCTGGCCACGCTCACCGGCCACGCCGGCCGGATCTCGGAGATCACCTTCGCCCCCGACGGCCGCACGGTGTCCACCGTGAGCGAGGACGAGACCGCGCGGCTGTGGGACATCACCGACAGGGCCCGCCCGAGGACCCTCGCCACGCTGCCCGGCGTGTTCAACGAGACGGCCTTCAGCCCCGACGGGCGCACCCTGGTCGCGGCGGGGGGCGACGCGCGGGTGTGGCGCTGGGACGTCACCGACCCCGCCCGTCCGGTCGCGCTGCCCACGCTCACCGGGCACGCGGACCGGGTGCTGGCGGCGGCGTTCAGCCCGGACGGACGTACCCTGGCCACCGGCGGCTTCGACAACGCGCTGCGGCTGTGGGACGTGGCCGACCCACGCCGCCCCCGGTTCCTGGCCGAGCTGCCCGGCCATGAGAGCGGCATCGTGTCGATCGCGTTCGCGGCGGACGGGCACACGATCGCCACCGGCAGCTACGACCTGACCGCGCGGCTGTGGGACATCGCCGATCCGAAGTTCGCGGGCGCGCCGGTCACGCTGAGCGGCCATGGCGACGTCGTCTACGGGGTCGCGTTCGACCCGTCCGGCGGCAGGCTGGC
Source organism: Spongiactinospora rosea (assembly GCF_003315795.1). Classification (GTDB taxonomy): domain Bacteria; phylum Actinomycetota; class Actinomycetes; order Streptosporangiales; family Streptosporangiaceae; genus Spongiactinospora; species Spongiactinospora rosea. The sequence continues at coordinate 823,099 of NZ_QMEY01000001.1, read as the reverse complement.
GACCGCCTCCAAGGACACCACGGTACGGCTGTGGAGCGTACGCGCGCCGGTCATCGGCGGGCACACCGGGACGGTCAACGCGGTGGCGTACCGCCCGGACGGCAAGGCGCTGCTGGCCGGGAGCTACAAGACCTCGCAACTGCTGGACCTGAGCGAGCGGGGGCGGCCCGCCGTACGGGCCCGGCCGGGCGGGCATACCGACAACGTCTCCGGCGCGGCGTTCAGCCCGGACGGCCGTACGCTGGTCACCGCGAGCCTGGACCGCACGCTGCGGCTGTGGGACGCCGAGCGCCCGGAGGTGCCGCTGTCCCGGCTCGTCGGGCACACGCTGAACGTGACGGGCGTCGCCTACCACCCGCGCCGGCGCATCGTGGCCAGTTCCAGCCAGGACACCACCGCCCGGCTGTGGGACGTCGCGGACCGCCGCCGCCCGGCCCCGCTCGCGATCCTGACCGGCCACACCGACGCGGTGGACGACGTCGCCATCGCCCCGGACGGCACGCTGCTGGCCACCGCGAGCGCAGACGGCACCGCCCGGCTGTGGGACATCACCGCCCCCGCCGCCCCGCGCCCGGCCGCCATCCTGGCCGGTCACACGAACGCCGTCATGAACGTCGACTTCCACCCCGGGGGGCGGCTGCTGGCCACCGCGAGCGCGGACGGTACGGCCAGGCTGTGGGACATCACGGTCCCCGCCGCCCCGCGCCCCGTCGCCATCCTGACCGGCCATGCGAACGCCGTCTCCGACGTCGTCTTCCACCCCGGCGGACGGGTGGTCGCCACCGCCAGCTTCGACGGCACGGCCCGGCTGTGGGACATCACCGACCCCGCCGCCCCCGGCCCGCCGGCCGTCCTGGCGGGCCACACCGCCCGGGTGCTGTCGGCCGCGTTCAGCCCCGACGGCTCCACCCTGGTCACCGGCGGCGCGGATGCCACCGCCCGGCTCTGGGACACCGACCTCGGCCGGGTCGCCGCGCAGGTCTGCGGCCTGGCCCATCCCCCGGTCACCCGCGCGGAATGGAACCGCTACCTGCCCGGCACGGCCTTCCTGCCGCCCTGCGCCCGCCCGCTATCGTGGGGCGGATGACCGGCGATGAGACGCGCGAGGGAGTGCCGCTGACCAACCTCGGCGCTCCGCTCTTCGACGGCGCGAACGCCACCAAGCGCGACCTGGTCGACTACCTCGACCAGATCAGCGACCGCCTGCTGCCCGCGCTGCGCGACCGGCCACTGTCCGTGCTGCGGGTCCGGCCGGGCCAGGCGCCCTTCATGCAGAAGAACGTGCCGAAGTACGCCCCCGACTGGATCCGGACGGTCTCGCTGTGGGCGGCGGCCTCCCAGCGGCAGGTGTCCTACGCGCTGTGCGACGACCGGCGTACGCTGCTGTGGTTCGCCAACCAGCGGGCGGTGGAGTACCACCCGGCGCTGGTGCGCGGCGACCACGCCACCCACATGGTGCTCGACCTCGACCCGCCGGAGGGCGAGTCCTTCCGGCCGGTGGTGGCCGCGGCGCTGCTGGTCAGGCAGGCCCTGGCGGACGCGGGCCTGTCCGGCGCGGTGAAGACCAGCGGGGCCAAGGGCGTCCACATCTTCGTGCCGGTGGTCCCGGGGATCGCCATGGAGGACCTGGCCGCGGCCACCCGGGCCCTCGCCGTACGCGCCGAACGACTGGACCCGGCCCTCGCCACCACGGCCTTCATCCGCGAGGACCGCCAGGGCAAGGTCTTCCTGGACTCCACCCGGGCGGGCGGCGCGACGATCGTCGCCGCCTACAGCCCGCGGATCCGCCACGGCACCCCGGTCTCCTTCCCCGTCGCCTGGGACGACCTCGACCGCGTCTCCCCCGCCGACTTCACCGTCCACACCGCCGTGGGCCTCCTCGCCGGCACCGACCCCTGGTCCACCCTGATGCCCGCCCCCCAGCCCCTCCCCGCCGACCTGATCGAGCAGGGCCACACCATCCCGGTCGCCCGCGTCCAGGCCATGCACGAGGGCAAACGCCGCGCCCGCGCCCGCCGCCGCACGGACGGCGACTGACCGGTCTTCTGTCCAGCATCTGTCCATGCTTTGTCCGGGGCCCCGCCCATGATGAGACCCGAACCGTCCGGCACGTACCGCGCCCGCAGGGAGGGGAACGGCATGGTGGTCCGCCTTGCGCCGCCGGACGGCAGCCCGGCGGAGCGGTGCCCCACCCACATCCGCGCACCGCTCCGCCGTCCCGCTCACCTGGGCCGCGGCACACACCCATGCAACTCCCCGTACCGCCGCTGCGCGATCCGCATCAACTCCGTCAAATCCCTGACCGCATCCCTCCCCTCGGCCACCCGCGCCAGCGAGATGTTGATCCACGGACGGACTCCCCCGCATCGGAAGACCCCGACGACGTCGTAGGGGTCGGTGACCGAGCCGGGAGGATCGTCCAGCAGGAGGACGGACCCTTTGCCCAGGTCAGCTGGCAACGGAACGGGCCCGAACCTGGCGAACTCTCCCCCATGCAGCCGTTCCAGCACCTTGTCGCCATCTCGCTGGGCCCACCCGAGCGACAACGGCTCGGGGATGACGTCAGGCGTTCGGCAGTCGCCGGAACTCTTCCAGAGCCCACTGCGGCGATCCGTCAGCCGGCCGGTGTAGCCGCTGATCCGACGTAGTGCTCCCTCAGGAACGAATCCGCATATGTACGGCGCCGCATCGACCAGGGGGCCTAGATGGGGCGTCGGGGCGACCCGGCCCGCCTTGCTGCCGGCGAGGCAGCCGGAAGAAAGCACCACAGCCACTAAGGCCATGATGGGTCGCCATGCTGTCGCCGCCATCAATCGCCTCTCCGGGGTGACAGCCTGAGATTGCGCCGCGCGTCGTCCGTGTTACCCAAGGTGTCGCGGGCTCGTTGCAGCAGGTCGCTGACTTCGCTGTTCCTGCGCGCCCACTTTAGGAAATCCCTGAATTCGTCCGATGTCATCGTTTTGATGGGTTTGATGGTGGCAGGGTCGCCGCCGGTGGCGAACGTTCGACCTTGGACCGAGTCGTCGTCGAACATGCCATTGGTCAGCATGGTCGTGATGATCATTTGCTCGGTCAGCCGCTCGACCGCCCGTTCATTGTGGGAAAGATCCTCATAAGCCATGTCCAACGGCATCCCTGATGTACCTGCCATGTGTTTGGCGATTTGGTCGTAGCCGGTGGTGGTGAGTTTTTCGTGGCCCTTTGTGAGGAAATCGCCGAAGGCGCCCTTGGCGAGGGTGCCGGCGAGGGTGGCGCCGGGGAGGGGGAGGAGGCCGAGGGAGTCGCGGACCATGGTGCGGAGGGAATCGTCGGTGCGTTTGGCGTCTTGGCCGGCGGCGACGAGGGCCTGGGCGCGGGTTTCGAGGAGGTGGCCGAAGAGGCGGGCCTCCTCGACGATGCGGTTGGTGAAGTGGCGGTTGAGGAGGTGGGCGCGTTCGGCGGCGGAGAGGGTGCCGTCGCCGTCGAAATCGCCTCGCTCAAGGGCGGAGCCGAGGTCGGGGATGGTGTTGAGGGCGGCGCGCATGTGTTCGGCGTGGGCGCGGACCAGGAGGTCGAAGGCGGCTTCGTCGCGGTTGACGAAGGCGAGCAGGCGGTCCAGGCGTTCGGAGGGGAGGGTGCCGAGGCGGCCGTGGTTGACGAAGGCGTCGGTGAGGTCGCCGATGCGGGCCGCGAGGGCGGCGGCGAGGGGGAGGCGCAGTGGGGCGACGCGGGCGAGCCCGGCCGGGTCGGCGATGGTGAGTTCGCCGTCGTCGCCGACGCCGAAGACGCCGTCGAGGTGGGCCGAGACGGTGGTGGCCAGCTCGGTGGCGAGGCGGGCCGAGATGGCGTCCTGGCCGGTGGTGGCGGATTGGAGCAGCCGGCCGAAGGAGGCATGGCCGCCGGTGAGGGCGAAGGCGTCCAGGCGGGTGGTGAGCAGGTAGGAGAGGGTGGAGCGGTCCCAGCCGGCGGGGGTGTGGTCGAGCAGGGCCTGGGCCGTGGCGGGGTCGGGGGCGGCGGCGGTGAAGAGGGCGTCGAGTACGCCCCGGCCGGAGTCCCCCGCGCCTGGAATGACAGTGCCGAGCATCGCCGCGAGGTCGAGCAGGGCCACCTGGGACGCGCCGAGGCCGAGCGGCCCCGTACGGGCCTGCCAGCGGCCGGCGTACAGCTCGCGCTCGAAGGCGATGGCGTCGCGACCCGCGACCTCCATGAAGCGGCGGGACCAGGCGTGGCCGCCGAACCGCCAGAGCAGCGCCTGGGCCTGGTAGCCGTAGTAGGTGACGCCGAAGGCGGTGTGCCGGGCCCTGCCCTCCCTGACCAGCTCCGCCAGCAGGTCATCGCCCGCGAAAGCGGCATCGTCAGGGTCGGTGGCCCTGGCCACGGCCGCCGACAGCAGGGTCAGCACCCGCCGGGCCTGGGCCGCGAACCGCTCGGCCCCCGCGCCGTCGCCGTGCCGGAGGGCGTCGCCGATCCGCCAGACCAGTACGCCCGGAACCCCGGCCACCCCGGCCCCGCCCAGCGTGCCCACGAAGGCCCGCACGAAGTCGGGGTCGTCCGGACCGGCGGCGGCGTAGGACTCCAGCCGCCGGATCGCCCCCGCCTCCCCCCGTACGGCCCGCCGCGCCGCGTCGCCCGCCAGCAGCCCCTCGGCCGCCGCCTCCCGATCCGGGACGGCGAAGAAGGTGCCCGTGGCCGTGCAGGCGCCGAAGGCGACCTGCTGCCGTTCCAGCTCCCTGATCAGCCGCTGCCTGCGGCGGATGTCGGCGCCCTGCGCGCTCACCCGCCGCGCGATCTCGCGGATGCGCAGCGCGGGCGTCGGGTCCAGACCGGCCGCCCGCAGCTCGCCGTACAGCAGCCCGGCCAGCTCCCCCAGTTGCTCGCCCGCCCGCCCGTGCCCGGCGACCAGCAGGTCGAACGCGGGCTGCCGGACACCGGTGAAGCCGGGCCCGGGGCTCACCGGGCCACCGCCAGCCCGGCGTGGGCGTCGGCCAGCGCGCGGGCGAGCATCGAGCGCAGGTCGTGCCGCAGGCCGTGGACCTCCTGCCCGAAGCGGACGGCCGCCGGACCGAGCCAGGCGTCGTCGGCCAGCAGGCGGCAGGACTCGTCGAGCGCCCGCCCGTGCTCGTCGGACATCCGCTGGATGCGGGCCACCGCCGCCTCCATCGCCGTGCGATCCAGCCCACCCATAGACTACCCAGTGTAGCCGCCTATCAACTGCCTGTCAGGCCCAGAAGATCCGCGAGCGGCCAGGTGTTGATCACCCGGTCGGGACCGATGCCGCAGCGGGCGGCGCGCTCGCAGCCGAAGCGCTGCCAGTCGAGCTGGCCGGGCGCGTGGGCGTCGGAGTCCAGGGCGAACAGGCAGTCCATCTCCCAGGCCAGGCGCATCAGCCGCTTGGGCGGGTCCTGCCGGTCGGGGCGGGAGTTTATCTCGACGGCCACGCCGTACCTGCGGCACGCCTCGAAGACCAGCTCGGCGTCGAACTCCGACTCCGGCCGCAGCCCGCCCCTGCGGCCTCCGGCGCGGACGATCCGGCCGGTGCAGTGGCCGAGCACGTCCACCCGGGGGTCGGCGATGGCGGTGACCATGCGCCTGGTCATCTCGTACCGATTCATCCGCAGCTTGGAGTGGACGCTGGCGACCACGATGTCCAGCCGGTCGAGCAGCGCCGGGTCCTGGTCGAGGGTGCCGTCGGGGTTGATGTCCACCTCGATGCCGGTGAGGACGCGAAACGGCGCGAGCCGGGCGTTCAGTTCGTCCACGGCGTCGAGCTGGCGGCGCAGCCGGGCGGGCGAAAGGCCGTTGGCGACGGTCAGCCGGGGCGAGTGATCCGTCAGGGCCAGGTACTCGTGGCCCAGCGCGATGGCCGCCTCCGCCATCTCCTCGATCGGCGAGCCGCCGTCGGACCAGTCGGAGTGGCTGTGCAGGTCGCCGCGCAGGGCCGCGCGCAGCGCGGCGGCCTCGGCTTCGAGGTCGTCGCCCGCGGTGGCCTGGAGGCGGCGCAGGTACGTCGGCACGTCCCCGGCCAGCGCCTCGGTGACGGCCAGCGCGGTGACCTTGCCGATGCCGGGCAGCGTGGCGAGGCCGCCCGTGCCCGCCAGCCGTTCCAGCTCATCGCGGGGCAGGTCCGCGACGACCGCGGCGGCGCGCCGGAAGGCGCGGACGCGGTACGTCGGCTCGCCCGCCCGTTCCAGCAGGAAGGCGATGTCACGCAGCGCTTGGACCGGGTCCATGTGGCAAACGTACCGCCGCCGCCATAAGACCGCCCCCCACCGCAAATCTGCCCCCATGGGGCGGGAGGGGTCTTGCCGGGCACAGCGCGGGGAGCTACCTTTCCACTAACAATTAGGAAACTTTCCTAAATGTGCTCTCTATGTCCTGGGCTTTCACCGGCGAAAGACCCATACCCCCCGCGATGTGGAGCAACGATGGCGATCAGGCCGACAAGAGCGAGAAGACCGGGAAGCAGGGCAGCGGCGCTGTTAGGCGCCCTTGCCCTGTTCCTCGGCATGGGGGTGGCGGCGACCGCCGTCCCCGCGGGCGCGGCGGCGGGACCGACCGCAGCCTGTAAGACCGCGCAGGACTGGGGCACCGGCGCCCAGTACACCTGCACGATCACCAATGGCGGCAGCGCGCAGTTGCCGAGCTGGAAGGTGGAGTTCGACCTCGCCTCCAACGTGCGCATGGGGTCGTACTGGGACGCTCTGCTCACCAGTTCCGGAACCCACCACACGTTCAACAACCGGTCCTGGAACGGCACGGTCAACCCCGGCGCCTCGGTGTCGTTCGGGTTCCTGGTGACCTACAGCGGCACGCTCGGCGCGCCGCAGAACTGCAAGCTCAACGGCGAGTCGTGCGACGGCGTGCCCACCGACACCCCGCCGACCGCGCCGACCAACCTGCGCAGCACCGAGGTCCTCCCGACCAGCGCGGCCCTCGCCTGGAACGCCTCGACCGACGACAAGGGCATCAAGAACTACGACGTCCTGCGCGACGGCGCCGTCGTGACCACCGTCACCGGCACCACCGCCAACGTCACCGGTCTCACCCCCGAGACCACCTACAGCTTCACCGTCCGCGCCCGCGACACCGCCGACCAGCTCTCCCCGGTCAGCACGGCGCTGTCGGTGAAGACCCCCGACGACGGCGTGGACGACCCGCCCACCCGGCCGACCAACCTGCGCGGCAGTGAGATCAAGCCGACCAGCGCCAAGCTGACCTGGGACGCCTCCACCGACGACAGGGGCGTCAAGAACTACGACGTCCTGCGCGACGGCAGCGTCGTCAGCACCGTCACGGGCACCAGCACCACGGTCACCGGCCTCACGCCCAAGACCACCTACAGCTTCACCGTCCGCGCCCGCGACACCGCCGACCAGCTCTCGCCGGTCAGCGCCGCGGTCTCGGTGACCACCCCGGACGAGGGCCAGGACGACCCGCCGACCCGGCCGGGCAACCTGCGCAGCACCAACACCACGTCCGACTCGGTCTCGCTGGCCTGGGACGCCGCCACCGACGACCACGGCGTGGCGGGCTACGACGTCCTCCAGAACGGCACCGCCGTGCAGACCGTGACCGGCACCACGGCCACGATCGGCGGGCTGACCGCGGGCACCTACAAGTACACGGTTCGCGCCAAGGACACCGCGGGCCAGGTGGGTCCGCTCAGCAACGAGATCTCCGTCACCATCGGCCAGAGCGGCGGCAACTGCCGTCCCGACGGCCTGTACCAGACCCCCGGCGTGAAGCCGCCGTACTGCCAGGTCTACGACACCGACGGCCGGGAGAAGCTGGGCTCGGACCACAAGCGCCGGATCATCGGCTACTTCACCAGCTGGCGGGACGGCGCCAACGGCGCGCCGCGCTACCTGGCCAGCGACATCCCGTGGAACAAGATCACCCACATCAACTACGCGTTCGCGCACATCGACTCGCAGAACAAGGTGTCGGTGGGCGGCAACATCCCGACCAACCCGGCGATCGGCCGTGAGTGGCCGGGCGTGCCGGGCGCCGAGATGGACCCCGAGTACTCCTACAAGGGTCACTTCAACCTGCTCAACAAGTTCAAGAAGCAGCACCCGAACGTCAAGACGCTGGTCTCGATCGGCGGCTGGGCGGAGACCGGCGGCTACATCGACGACAACGGCAAGCGGGTCGCCTCCGGCGGCTTCTACACGATGGCCAGCACCGACGCGGGCATCAACACCTTCGCCGACTCGGTGGTGGACTTCGTCCGCAAGTACGGCTTCAACGGCGCCGACATCGACTACGAGTACGCCACCTCGATGAACTACGCCGGCAACCCGGACGACTTCACGTTCTCCAACCCGCGCCGGGCGTCCCTCATGGGCCAGTACGTCAAGCTGATGAAGACGCTGCGGGAGAAGCTGGACGCGGCCAGCGCCGCCGACGGCAAGTACTACATGCTGACCGTCGCCGCCCCGGCCTCCGGCTGGCTGCTGCGCGGCCAGGAGAGCCACCAGATCACCCAGTACCTCGACTACATCAACATGATGACCTACGACCTGCACGGCGCCTGGAACCACTTCGTGGGCCCGAACGCCGCGCTGTTCGACGACGGCAAGGACGTCGAGCAGGTCGACGGCGCCGTGTACAGCACCTACGGCATGGGCTACCTGAACACCGACTGGGCGGCGCACTACTTCCGCGGCGCGGTTCCGGCGGGCCGGATCAACATCGGCGTGCCGTACTACACACGCGGCTGGCAGGGTGTCACCGGCGGTACGAACGGCCTGTGGGGCAAGGCGGCGCTGCCCGACCAGACCAAGTGCCCGCCGGGCACCGGCGGCACGGTCGGCTCGACCACACCGTGCGGCCACGGCGCGGTCGGCATCGACAACGTCTGGCACGACCTGGACAAGGACGGCAAGGAGGTGCTCGGCGGCGGTAACCCGATGTGGCACGCCAAGAACCTCGCGCAGGGCATCCAGGGCAGCTACATCCGTGACTACGGCCTGGACCCCGACACCGACCCGGCCGACAAGCTGAGCGGCACCTACACCCGCCACTACGACAACACCATGGGCGCGCCGTGGCTGTGGAACGCCAACAAGAAGGTGTTCATCTCCACCGAGGACGACCAGTCGATCACCAAGAAGGCCGACTACGTGGTGGACAAGGGCCTCGGCGGCGTCATGATCTGGGAGCTGGCGGGCGACTACGCCTGGGACGCCTCCCGGAACAACGGCCAGGGCGAGTGGTTCATGGGCACCACGCTGACCTCGATCCTGTACGACAAGTTCAAGAACGCCACGCCGTACAAGCATCTGAAGACCGACAAGACCATGCCGACCGAGACGGTGAACGTCAAGGCCGACCTGGTGAACTACCCGACAGGTGACTCGAACTACCCGATCACTCCCAAGCTCCGCATCACCAACAACTCCGGGCAGACCATCCCGGGCGGGGCGACGTTCACGTTCGAGTACGGCACCTCCGCGCCGGGCGACATGAGCCAGCAGTCCGGCTGGACGATGTCGGTGCAGCCCGGCCACACCGGCAACAACGTCGGTGGGCTGAAGGGAGACTTCCACCGGGTGACCCTCACCCTGCCGAGCTGGCAGACCATCGCCAACGGCGCGAGCGCCGAGGTGAACCTCAGTTACCGGCTGCCGATCGCGAGCCCGTCCAACTGGGTGCTCGCGTTCGGCGGTAAGAGTTACGCCCTGGTCCAGGACTACCCGCGGTCCTTGCCCGCGGCCGGTCCCCAGAAGTGATCCAAGGTAAGTGATCGACGACCGGGCCACCACTCCCGCACGGGGGTGGTGGCCCGGCCCTTTTCAGCGCACGGTTCGGAAGAAGGTATGGATGTCGGCGACCAGCAGGTCAGGGGCCTGCAGGGAGGCGAAGTGGCCGCCCCGGTCGTACTCCGACCAGTGCGTGACCGTGTTGGACAGCTCGGCCAGGCCGCGGATCGCGCCGTCGCCGGCGAAGTCGGCCACGCCGGTCGGCACCGGTGAGGGCTGATCGTGGTGGTGAACCGGGGCAGCCGGTTGAGCCGGGCCGCATGCTCGCGGAAGGAGTATCCGGTCCGCCAGTACTCGACGAGTTCCTGAAGGTAGTCGCGGTTCACGCCGTAGGACCAGCCCACCCCGGGCAACTGGTCGGGCCAGCGGGTCCGCGCCAGGCGCTCGTTCAGGTCGTCAAGGTCGGCCTGCAGGGCTGTGGTGTCTGCATGCGAGCAGTCTGGCGGCAGTGCCGGACAGCTCCCGTCCCTATAGTCCGCCGAGGTAGTCGTGCAGCCGCCCGGACCCCTCCAGCATCGCGGCGGTCCGCCGGAGCAGCGCCGCGCGGCGCTCGTCGATGGCCGCGCGCAGTGCCTCGCCGCTCCCGGTACTGCGCAGCCCGTCCAGCACCGCCCGGATCTGCGGGAACCCGTAACGCCCCTGGCGCAGCATGCGGATGATCCGGGCGTCCCTCAGGTCGGTCTCGCCGTACGTGCGATAGCGCGTGCCGCGCTCCCGGCGCGGCGTGAGCAGTCCCGCCGCCTCCCACACCCGCAGCGCGGACGTGCGCACCCCCAGCCTGGCGGCGACCTCGCCGATGCGCAGGCCGCCGCGGGGCACGCCGGTCGCGCCCGGGGGCCGCTCGGCCACCGCCGCCACGGCCGCGCCCGCGGCCTCCAGCGACAGCCGCTGCTCGTGCAGCGCGGCGTGCTCGGCGTTCACCACGGTGAGCGCCAGCGGCACGTCACCCGCGTGCACGGCCAGCATGATCCGCTGCGCGGCGTCCGGCCCGTACCCGCGCATCAGCGCCCGGTAGGTCAGCAGGGCCGCCCGGTGCCTGGCGTCGAACCTGCGGTAGCCGGACGGCGTGCGCGGGGCGGGCGGCAGGATGCCGTCGTCGGCGTAGTTGCGCACCTGCTGGGCGGAGATGCCGGCCTCGCGCGCCAGATCGATCGGACGCAGCACCCGCCCTGTATCACCCACAATTTTAAGGTTATCGGCACTTATTGCCGGAAATCTCCACTCAAGTCTCAACAAAGCACTTCAATGGAACACTTGAAGCCATGGGAACCCAGCGATCCCCCTCTCATTCCAGCACCGATCCCGCCTTCGAGACACACGGCCTGCGCATGCGCTATGGCTCGGCCGACGTGCTGCGCGGGATCGACATCCGCGCCGAACGCGGCGAGGTGGTGGCCCTGCTCGGCCCCAACGGGGCGGGCAAGACCACCACGATCGAGATCCTGGAGGGCTTTCGGAAACGCTCGGCCGGGGAGGTGCGCGTGCTCGGCACCGACCCCGGCGAGGGCGACGAGGCGTGGCGGGCCCGGCTCGGCATCGTGCTCCAGTCCTGGCGCGACCACGGCAAGTGGCGGGTCGGCGAACTCCTCACCCACCTGGGCCGCTACTACACCCCCTACGGCACGCCGGAGCGCCCCCGGCCGTACGACACCGCCGAGCTGATGGCCCTCGTCGGCCTGACCGAGCAGGCCGACGCCAGGATCGGGCGGCTGTCCGGCGGCCAGCGCCGCAGGCTGGACGTGGCGATCGGCATCATCGGCAACCCCGACCTGCTGTTCCTGGACGAGCCGACGGTCGGCTTCGACCCGCAGGCCCGCCAGGCGTTCCACGAGCTGATGCTGCGGCTGTCCGGCATGGACACCACGATCCTGCTCACCACCCACGACCTGGACGAGGCCGAGAAGCTGTCGGACCGCATCCTGCTGCTGGCCGGCGGCGAGATCGTCGCCGACGGCACCGCCGCCGAACTGGCCCGCCGCTTCGAGACCAAGGCCGAGGTCAGGTACACGATCGACGGCGAGCCGCACGCCCGCACCGTGGAGGACGCCACCGGCCACGTGCGCAGGCTGTTCGCCGAGCACGGCGAGGCGGTCGGCGACCTGGAGGTACGCCGGGCGAGCCTGGCGGACATCTACCTGACCATGGTCAGGGAGTTCGAGTCGGGACGGCGTACCGAGCCCGCCGCGCACCTGACGGAGGCGGCCCGATGAGCGGCGCGCGGGCGGCGGCCTACCGGGCCGGGTTCCAGCGCGGCGGGATCGAGCTGCGCCAGAACCTCACCAGCTTCTGGGACGTCTGGGGCGCGGCCGGACCGGCGCTGATCGCGGTGGTGGTGATGTTCGTGCTGCGCGGCAACACCGTGCCGGGCACCACCTTCTCGCTCGGCTCGCAGGCCGTCCCCGGCATCATCGCCATGAACGTCGCGTTCATCTGCCTGAACCTGGCCGCCGGGCTGACGGTGGACCGCGAGGACGGCACGCTGCTGCGGGCCAAGGCGATCCCGGACGGCATGACCGGTTACCTGGTCGGCAAGGTGCTCACCTCGGCCGGGATGGCCACGGTGAGCGTGCTCATCGTGCTGATCCCGTCGGCGTTCGCCTTCGACGGACTGGACCTGCGCCGCGTGCCGTCCTGGCTCGTGCTGGCCGGGGTGCTCGCGCTCGGGCTGGTGGCGATGATCCCGGTCAGCGCGATCCTCGGATCGATGTTCAACAGCGCGCAGAGCCTGGGCATCGTGATGCTGCCGGTCATGGGGCTGGTCGCCGTGTCCGGCGTGTTCTACCCGATCACCGGCTTCCCGGTCTGGCTCCAGTGGCTCGCCCAGGTCTTCCCGATCTACTGGCTGGGGCTCGGCATGCGGTCGGCGCTGCTGCCCGACGGCCTGGCCGCCGCGGAGATCGGGGCCTCGTTCCGGCCGCTGGAGACGGTGGTCGTGCTCGGCGTGTGGGCGGTCGCGGGGCTGCTGGTCGCGCCCGGCGTACTGCGCCGGATGGCCAGGCGCGAGTCGGGGTCGGCCGTGGCCGCGCGCAAGGAGAAGGCGATGCGCCGCCCCATGTGAGCCGGCCGCCGGGGGCCGAATCCCCGGCGGCCCGCCGGGTCAGCGGTTCATGGTCAGTTCCGGGATGCGGTCGCCGTAGCGGGCCAGCAGCCGTTCGTTGATCTCGTCGCCGCCCGGTACGTTGGCGCTGACCCAGCGGGGCAGCTCGACGCCGCGCGCGGCGGCGAGGTCGTCCAGCTCGGCCAGCAGCCGGGCCCACGCGTAGGACGCGAGGATCGTGGACACCGCGGCCGTGCGCGGGGCGTCCGGCGGGTGCACGGCGTCGCCCGGCGGCACGCAGGTGTCCAGTACGACCGTGGCGTGCCCGGCCAGCGTCCCCCCGGCCCGGTCGGCGGCGCCGCGCGAGGCGGCGGCCGAGGTCACCGCGATGACCGGCACGCCGCGCGCCGCGCACTCCTGGGCCATCTCCACCGGATACGGGTTGCGCCCGCTGGTGGAGAACACCACGGCCACGTCGGGCGGCCGGGGCTCGTACGCCTCGACCACCGCACGACCGAGGTCCGGCCGGCGCTCGGCGTCGGTACTGCGCAGCGCGCCCGCCAGCGGCTGCACCCGCTCGTCCCACATGGGCCGCACCGGCGCGAGGCCGCCCGCCCGGTAGAAGGTCTCGAAGACCATCGCCAGCGAGTGGCCCGCGCCCCCGGCATGGATGACGCCCCCGGCCTCGATCGAGCCGAGCAGCAGCGCGGCGGCCTCGCCGATCGCCGCGCCGGACGTCGCGTCGAGGTCGTCGAGCAGCCCGCGCACCCGATCGCCCAGCTCCGCCATCTACGCCCTCCCCTGGTCGCCGGCCACCGCCTGGCGCAGCACCTCGCCCAGCGCGTCCTGGTCGGGCGCGGCGCGCAGCCGGTCGGCCAGGCCCGCGAGGAGTTGCCTGGCCAGCGTGGACAGCGCCGCGACGTGCGAGTCCGCGTCCGGGGTGCAGAACGCGAGCAGCAGGTCCACCGGGTCGTTGTCCGGGTGCCCGAAGTCCACCGGCGCGGCCAGCCGGGTCACGCCCACGCCCACCGCGAGCCCGCCCTCCTCGGGCCGGGCATGGACCAGCGCCAGGCCCTTGGCCATCACGATGTACGGCCCGCTGGACTCGACCACGCCGACACACGCGTCCGGATAGCCGGGGCCGGCCGCGCCCAGCCCGACCAGCACCCCGGCCGCGGCGCGTACCGCTTCCCGCCAGTCCGCGGCGGTGACCCCGTCGCTCGCCCCGACCGCCGTCATGCGAGCCAGCCCTTCTCGGACAGGCGCTCGCGCAACTGCTCCACCAGCCCCTCCTTGTCCAGGAAGTCGCTGACCGTGATCACCACGGGCGCGAGATCCTCCAACTCGGAGGTGTGCATGCCCTGGCCGATCACCACGTCGGGACTCATCCCCCGCGCGCTTCCGATGTCGGTGTTCTCCACCCGGGCGTCCACGCCGAGCGTGCTCAGCGCGTCCTCGGCGGTCATCTTGAGCATCAGGCTGGTGCCCATGCCCACCCCGCACACGGCGAGGACGTCGAGCCTCCGGTCGAGCGCCATCAGATTCCCCCTCCTGTGTCGTTCACTTCTCCGCCGCGGCCACCGGGGTCTGCCCGGCCCGGCCGGCCCGCCTGGCCTGCCTGCGGCCGACGATCACCAAGGTCGCCACGGTGACGGCCAGCGCCACGATCGGCACCGCCCACACCGAGGCCCCGCCGATCAGTGGGTCCACCGCCTTCAGCAGCCAGGCGATGGCGTACCAGTCCGGGTCGGCGAGCGCGGCCAGCTCCGGCGCGGTGTTCTGGAAGAGTCCCCAGGTCAGCGCCTGGCCGACGGCCAGGATGAGCCCGGTCAGCACGCCGCCGATCAGCGCGCCGCGCCAGCCCGCCACCACGTTGCCGAACAGCCCGGTCGCGCCGCCGACGAAGAACAGCATGATCATCGGCGGGGCCAGGGTGAACCAGCCCGCCGCGGCGAAGATCCCGAGGCAGATCAGGAACGTCGCGGTGGAGGCCACGAAGCCGAACATCACGGCGGTCGGGGCCACCGGGAAGACGGTGGGCGCGTCCAGCGCGGGCCGGGTGCCGGGGATCACCTTGTCGCTGACGCCCTTGAAGGCGGGCACGATCTCGGCCAGGAACATCCGCACACCGAACAGCAGGATCGCGATGCCGCCCGCGAAGCGCAGCGCGACCAGCAGCGCCCACACCCACGGCGACAGGCTCTCGTTCATCGCGGCGGCCTGCTCGCCGACCACCTTGGAGTCGGCCAGCGCCACCGCGATCAGCATGATCACCGCGATGATCAGGGCGGTGCTGACGTTCACGTCCTTGAAGAAGGAGAGCTGGCGGGGCAGCTTCAGCTTCTCGGTGTCGTGCTTCTCGCGGCTCCCGAACGGCCGGGCGACGTAGCCGGTGAGCAGCGCGGTCAGTGAGCTGGTGTGCGCGTACCCGAACTTGTCGTCGGGCATCACCCGCAGCATGAGCGGGCGCATCCACAGGGGTTGCAGCGTGAAGTACGCGGCCACGAACCCCGCCCCGCACAGCACCAGCGTGAGCTGGTCGGCGTCCGGCGCGATCGTCACCAGCGAGGCCACGGTCACCGCGCTGACCCAGAACATCAGGTGCCCGGTGAGGTAGAGGTAGCGGGCGGCCGGGAACAGCCGCACGTTCACCACGTGGGCGGCGAACGCCACGGTGATCACCAGCGCGACCGTGCCGCCGTGCGTGCCGAGGAAGTCGGCGAGGGTCCGGTCGGCCTTGGGCGGGGTGGTGCCCATCGCGCTGGCCAGTACGGTCTGGAAGCTGCTGAGGCCGCCGGTGAGGACCTCGATGCCGATGAACAGGATGACCACGCCGATCGTGGCCCGCAGTGCGCCCGCCACCGTGTCCTCGAACCGTTTGCGCTGCAGCAGCAGCCCGGCCAAGGTGATCAGTCCGATGAGAATGGGGACCTGGCCGAACACGTTGTCGGCCAGGAAGGTGAGAATGTTCTTGACGATGTCCACGGTGGGTCCACCTCAGTCCTTGGTGACCTGAAGACGGATGTTGCTGATCATCGCTATCGGGGGTGGCGGGCCACGTCCGAATCGCCGATGGGGGTTCAGTGCGGCGGGCGGAGTTCCAGTTCGATTCGGTACCGATCGCCGCGGTAGATGGATCTGACGTATTCCAGGGCCTTGCCGTCGTCGCCGAGGCTCAGCCGTTTGAACAGGAAGGCGGGGGCGTGCACGGGCACGTCCAGCTCCTCTGACTCCTCCCGGGTGGTGACGGTCGGCTCGATCGTCTCGGTGCCGGAGGCGATCACGATGCCGTGCTCGCGCAGCAGCTCGTAGAACGAGCGGCCTTCGAGCGCGTCGCGGGTCAGGTGCGGGAGCAGGTCGCCGGGGACGTACAGGGTCTCGATCGCCATGGGCGCGCCGTCGGCGAGCCGCAGGCGTCTAATGGTGAATACCTCTTCTCTCGGGGAGACGGCCAGTCTGCGCCCGATCTTGGGGCCCGCGGCCCCGCGCCGGAAGGACAGCAGCCGGCCGCCCGGGCGCATGCCTCTGCGGATCATGTCCTCGGTGAACGAGCTGATGGTGAGCGGCACCGCGATCTTGGGCTCGGCCACGAAGGTGCCGCTGCCCTGCTTGCGGCGGAGCCGTCCGTCCGCCACGAGCTGGTCGATCACGCCGCGCAGCGTGGGGCGGGAGACGCCGAGTTCCTGGGCGAGGCCGCGTTCGGGGGGCAGCGCGTCGCCCGGCCGCATGGCGTCGAGCATCGCCAGCAGCGCGATGCGCACCGCACCGCGCTTCGTCTTCACCTGTGGCTCCTCGGCGGACAACACCCCGGCCACCTCCATCGCGTTCACTACCGCCCACAGTAGGAGCAATCCGGCATATTGGTCAATACCACTTGGAGATTCCTTGAATCAGCGATCCGTTACCGGGGAACAGCTCTCCGTGACAACGGGTGCCGGGGCGAAGGAGCCGCGATGGGCCAGCCGATGATCACTCGCCGCGGGGCGCTGCTCGGCGCGGCGGCCTTCGGCGTGCCCGCCGCGCTGGCCGGGTGCGGCGGGCCACCGGGCGGCTCGGGCGCGGGTACGGTCAGCATCGGCTCCAACGCCTCCGACGCGATCCCCAAGAAGGCGCTGCAGACGGTGGTCGACGGCTTCGGCGGGGCGAGCGTGCGGATCAACACGGTCGACCACAACACGTTCCAGGAGAACATCAACCGCTACCTGCGCGGCACGCCCGACGACGTGTTCACCTGGTTCTCCGGCTACCGGATGCGGTTCTTCGCCGAACAGGGCCTGGCCACCGACGTCTCCGACGTGTGGCGGCGGATCGGCCAGGACTACACGCCCGCGCTCAAGGCCGCGTCCTCCGCGGCCGACGGCAAACAGTACTTCGTGCCGTTCACCTACTACCCGTGGGCGATCTTCTACCGCAAGAGCGTGTGGGCGGACCGGGGCTACCGGCCGCCGGCGACGCTCGACGAGCTGACCGCGCTGGCCGGGCGGATGAAACGCGACGGGCTGATCCCGATCGGGTTCGCCGACAAGGACGGCTGGCCCGCCATGGGCACCTTCGACATCCTCAACATGCGCCTGAACGGCTACGACTTCCACATCTCGCTGATGTCGGGCAAGGAGTCCTGGACCGACCGCAGGGTCAAGGCGGTCCTCGACACCTGGCGCGGCCTGCTGGCCCACCATCAGCCGGCCGCGCTCGGCCGCACCTGGCAGGAGGCCGCGCAGTCGCTGGCGCGCGGGCAGACCGGGATGTACCTTCTGGGGCTGTTCGTCGCCCAGCAGTTCCCCCCGGGCGAGCTGGACGACCTCGACCTCTTCACCTTCCCGGAGATCAACCCGAAGTACGGCACCGACGCCATCGACGCCCCCATCGACGGCTACATGATCTCCGCCAAGGCGCGCAACGTCACCGGGGCCAAGGCGCTGCTCGAACACCTCGCCGCCGCCTCCTCCCAGAACGTCGCCACCGAGCTCGACCCCGGCACGCTCGCGTGCAGCGCCAAGGCCGACACCCGCGGCTACACCTCCCTGCAGCAGCGCGCGGCGGAGCTGGTGTCCGGCGCCCGGCACATCGCGCAGTTCCTGGACCGCGACACCCGGCCCGACTTCGCCTCGACCGTGATGATCCCGGCGTTGCAGCGGTTCATCGGGCACCCGGACGACATCGATGCCCTGCTGCGGGACATCGAGGCGCAGAAGGCGAACATCTTCCGCTGATGGCCCCCGTACGGCGCTACTCCGCTGGGGACCGGGCCGTGGTGGCGGTGGGCCTGGGCCTGGCCATCGCCCTGGAACTGGCGCTGATCTGGGGTCCGGCGCTCGCCTCCATCGTGCTGTCCGGCACCGACTGGGACGGCATCGGGCAGCCGCGCTGGGTCGGCGGCGGCAACTACGCCGACCTCGCGGGCGAGTATCCGCCGTTCTGGCCCGCCGTCCGCAACAACCTGCTCTGGCTGGGCTTCCTCGCGCTGATCGCCACGCCGTTCGGGCTGCTGTGCGCGGTACTGCTGGACCGGCGACTGCGCCTGTCCCGGGTGTACCAGAGCGCCCTGTACCTCCCGGTCGTGCTGTCCCTGGCGGTGGTCGGGTTCATCGCCCAGCTCGTCTTCTCCGCCGACTACGGCGTGCTCAACGCGGTGACCGGGCTGACCACCGACTGGCTGGGCGACTCCTCGATCAATCTCTGGGTGGTCATGCTCGCCGCGGGCTGGCGGCACACCGGCTACGTGATGATCATCTACCTGGCCGGGCTCAAGTCCGTCGATCCGGCGCTGAAGGAGGCCGCGGCCATCGACGGGGCGAGCGAGACGCAGACGTTCTTCAGGGTCGTCTTCCCGGCGCTGCGCCCGGTCAACGTGATCGTGCTGGTGATCACGGTGATCGAGGCGCTGCGGGCGTTCGACATCGTGTACGCGATCAACAAGGGCCGCAACGGCCTGGAACTGCTGTCGGTGCTGGTGACCGAGAACATCGTGGGCGAGGCGGCGCGGATCGGCTTCGGCTCGGCCATCGCGGTGATCCTCCTGGTGATCTCCACGGGGTTCATCGTCGTCTACCTGTCGCAGATCTTCCGGGAGGACCGGTGAAGCGGGCGGCGCTGCACGTCTTTCTGGGCCTGGTCGCGCTGGGGTGGGTGCTGCCGCCGGTGCTCGCGGTGTACGCCTCGCTGCGCCCGTACGCCGAGACCGCCAGACTGGGCTACTTCTCCCTGCCCGAGTCGCTGACGCTCGACTACTACGCCCGCGCCTGGACCGAGGCCGAGCTGCCGAAGTACTACCTGAACACGCTGATCGTGGTGCTGCCCGCGCTGGCGCTGACCCTGCTGGTCGCGTCGTTCACCGCGTTCGCCGTGGCCAGGCTGCCCATCCCCGGCCGCCGGACCCTGCTGATCGTGTTCACGGCGGGCAACCTGCTGCCGCCGCAGGTGCTGATCACCCCGCTCTACAGCCTCTACACGCTGGTCCCGCTGCCCTGGTGGCTGTCGGACTCGATGTCGCTCTACGACTCCTACCTCGGGCTGATCCTGATCCATGTGGCCTTCCAGTTCGGGTTCTGCGTGTTCGTGATGGCCAACTTCATGCGCACGATCCCGATCGAGATCACCGAGGCCGCGCTGGTGGACGGGGCCGGGGTGTGGCGACGCTACTGGCGGCTCACCCTCCCGCTGTGCCGCCCGGTGCTGGCCGCGCTCGGCACCTTGCAGTTCACCTGGATGTACAACGACTTCCTGTGGGCGCTGGTGCTGATGACCTCGGGCGGCAAGCTGCCGATCACCTCCGCGCTGAACAACCTGCGCGGCCAGTTCTTCACGGACTACAACCTGCTGGCGGCCGGTTCGCTGCTGGTGGCGCTGCCCACGCTGGTGGTCTTCCAGCTCCTGCACAAGCACTTCGTGGCCGGGCTCACCCTCGGCTCGGCGAAGGGCTGAGCCCGTCACCTGGTGGGGGCGGTGGCCACCAGGCCCTTGATCAGCACGTCCAGCGCGTACTCGAAGTCGGCCTGCGGGTCCACGCCCGTCTGGGTGCCGTGCATCAGCCTGCTGAAGTGCGGCAGCCGTTCGGGGTCGAGCCTGCGGACGTACGCGCTGGCGCTCGGCTCGCCCGCATGCCGGGCGGGATCGCCGGTGAACCCGCCGGTGGACAGCACCAGCGAGCCGTACACCAGGCTGTTGACCGCCCCCAGCGCCCGCCACGCCCCCTGCTCGTCGAACCCGGCCGAGAACAGCGCCCCGACCAGCGCGTCCAGCGGCTTGAGCGAGGATTCGGCGGACGGGTTGGACTGGTCGGTGACCAGGGCCATCGGCACGGCGGGGTGGCGGCGCAGGACGCGGTACATGCCGAGGGCCAGCGTTCGGACCTGCTCCGGCCAGGGCAACCGGGGGTCGGCCGGCTCGATCTGGCCCATGACCCGCTCGGCGAGGCCGTCAAGCAGGTCGGACTTGCCGGCGACGTGGTTGTAGAGGGACATCGCCTCGACGCCGAGCACCTTGGCGAGCCGCCGCATGGACAGGCCGGACAGGCCCTCGGCGTCGGCCAGGGCCAGTGCCGCGTCCAAGACCTTCTCCCTGTTCAGGGTCTCCCGCCGGGCCATGCGCGCGTCCTTTTCCGCCGGTGCCGATTGACAGAGCTTACGGCGTATGTGCTAGTACTTACGGCGTAAGCATACAGTGTACGTAAGGAGCGATCATGGCTGACGTCATCATCGTCGGCGGCGGGCCCGTGGGCCTGCTGCTGGCCTGCGAGCTGAAGCTGGGCGGGGCGGAGCCGCTGGTCCTGGAGGCCGCGACGGGCGAGGGGCGGGCGGCGCGGAGCCTGGGGCTGCGTTCGATCAACGCCCGCAGCCTGCAGTCGCTCGCGTTACGCGGCCTGGCCGAGCCGATGGCGGCGGCGCAGCAGGCCCTGTTCGACGAGTTGAGCGAGTATCGCCGTCCGGGCGCGGAGGACATGATCGGGCTGCTGGTGGAGTTCACCGGCAAGCGCATGATCAGGGGCCACTTCAGCGGCCTGCCGCTGCTCGACGAGTCCGGCAACGCCGAGTACGTCATGCTCAAGCAGCACGACCTGGAGGCGGTGCTGGCGGCTCGCGCGGCCGAGCTGGGGGTCGAGGTCCGGCAGGGGTGCGAGGTGGTCGATGTCGTCCAGGACGATTCGGGCGCGTCGGCCATACTCACCGACGGACAGGTGATCACCGGCCGCTACCTGGCAGGCTGCGACGGCGGGCGCAGCGTGGTGCGCAAGCGGTCCGGGTTCGCGTTCACCGGTACGCCGCCCACGATGACCGGCCGGACCGCCCTCACCGAACTGGCCGACCCGGGCCAGATCACCTCGTCGATCCGCGCCCCCGGCGGGCTGGTCACCCCGTCGCTGGTGCCCGGCGAGATCTCCACTCTGGAGTTCGACGGCGGGCCCGACGACCGCGACGAGCCGATGACGGCCGCCGAGCTGGCCGGAAGCCTGAGCCGGGTGACCGGGCTCGACGTACGGGTGGCCAGGCTGACCACGGGCATCCGCTTCAGCGACAACACCCGCCACGCCGACACGTACCGCAAGGGGCGGGTCCTGCTCGCGGGCGACGCGGCGCACGTCCACTCCCCGATCGGCGGCCAGGGTCTCAACCTGGGCCTCCAGGACGCGATGAACCTCGGCTGGAAGCTCGCCCTGGCCGCGACGGGCCGGGCCGGTGACGCGCTGCTCGACACCTACACCGCCGAACGCCACCCGGTCGCGGAAAAGGTCCTGCGCAACACCCGCGCCCAGGTCGCCCTCATGCGCCCAGGCCCCCAGGTGGACGCCCTGCGCGAGGTCCTTGCGGAGACCCTGCGCCTGCCCGAGGCCCACGAGCACTTCGCGGTGATGATGGACGGCACCGGAGTGGACTACGCCCCCTTCGCCTCCGGCCACGACCTCCCCGACGGCCGCGCCCTCCTCCTGAACGCCGGCCCTGCCCCGCTGGGGTACGAAGATCGGGTCCGTGCGGAGTCGGGGGGCGAGGGCCCGGGGGTACTTGTACGCCCGGACGGCTACGTCGCCTGGACCGCCGGGCATGGCGACCTGGGCGAAGCGCTCGCCACCTGGTTCGGTGGCATGCTGGGGGCCGGACGATCAACAGGAGCTCAGCGATGACCCACCCCCTCAGCCCCCGCCACACCCCGCTCACCACCGACGAACGACCCCGCGCGGAGGCCACCTTCACGGCGCTCGTGACGGAGACGCTGACCACCAAGGGGCGCTTCCGGGTCACGGCCGACACTCCGGACATGGTGGAGCTGTTCCAGGCGGTGGCCCGCCGTGCGGGCGAGAGCCTGGGACGTCCGGTGGTCAGCTACGCCAACGGCCGCGACATCGTGATCACCTTCGCCGACAACGCCTGACCCTATTCGTTTGCGAATACTCGCGGAAAAGGCAGGGTAGCGAACACGGTTTTACCGGAGACCCCGTCGGAATAGCGGTAGCCCGCCTCTTTCGCGATGGATCGAACGATGAAGAGCCCCCGGCCGCTCTCGGCTTCGAAGGGGACTTCGGCGGGGGCTTCGGGGAGGCGGGGGTGGGAGTCCCATACGTTGATGGAGAGGGAGTCGTCAAGTTCTGAGAGGGTGATGCGGATAAGGGAATCTTTGGCGAGTAGCGTGCGGGTTGCGGGAGGGTTGTCCGCGTATCCGAGGGCTTGGATGGAGTTGGTGATCAGCTCCGAGGCGATGAGCTGGGCATCCTCGATGAAGGCAGCGGCCCGGTGACCCCAGCCACGTAGGACGGCCGCCGTATGCGCCCGCCCGATCCAGACGGCACTGGGCAGCGCGACCAACATGAGCGTGTCGCTACGGGGATTACTCTCGATGGTGGACGCCATGGAATTCCTAGGATGATATGTCGCCGATATCCGTCTTCGCCGGGTCGAGCTTTTGCCCGTTCTGAATTCCGGCTGTTCCGAATACAGCCTGCCGTGCATACTGCAGCCCATGGGAAAGTTGGCGGTGACCTTCTGCTACGGCATGCGACCTGGCGAGGTCACTGCCACGCGGACTTCAGGAGGGTCGCATCATGCACCTGCACCGGGCGACTGCGACATTCGCCGCAGAGCTCGCCAGAATCCGAGAAGAGCAAGGATTCACCCAAACCCCGCTGGCCACCCGGCTCAACGTCCACCGATCCCTCATCTCACATATCGAGTGTGAGAAAAAGGTGCCCTCGAAGGCCATTGCCGACGCACTGGACCAGGTCTTCGGCCTCACCGCCACCCGCCACTTCGGCAAACTGTACGAGGCGATCGTCTACGAACGCGGCTCGTTCGGCTGGCTCGAAAAGTGGCGCGAAATAGAGATCGAGGCCGTCTGGCTCCAGTGCTGGGACCCACTGCTCATCCCCGGCTTCCTGCAAACCTACGAATACGCGCGGGCGGTCATCGGCTACAACCCCTTCTTCACCCCAGAAGAGGTCGAAGAACACACCCGCCGCCGCATCGGACGCCGCGCCATGTTCGACCGCGAGTCACCCCCGAACGTGACCTGCCTCATCGACGAGTGCGCCCTCCACCGCCCCATCGGGAGCCCGCACATCCTCGTGGACCAGCTCCGCTTCCTCCTGGAATGGACAGAGCGCCCCCGCCTGACCATCCAGATAGTCCCCATGCAGGCCGGCAACGCGGCCGGCACCAGCGCCGCCTTCCAGCTCGCCAAGCTGCCCACCGGACAGGAATTCGCGTCGGTGGACTCACTCCTGGGAGCCGAGTGCTCCACAAACCCAGAAATGGTGGCAAAGGTCAAAATATGGTATGAGGCCATCCGCGCCGACGCCCTCTCCAGGCGAGACACCATCGAGCTCCTGAGGGCCGCACTAACCCAATGGACCAACAAGCTGACATAAGCAACAAATGGCGGCGGCTCACTTTCTCCACCGCACCCTCACCCAGTGGGCCGCCGTCATCTCCCCACAGGGAAAGTCACGCCGTGACGTCAGGGGTGGCATCCTCTAGTGGCTGCTGTAGTTGACGGTCAGGATGACCACGACCGGATGCGGATCTCCTTCAGGGCCAGTCGTGTACGCATCGCAATACTGGTAGTCGATACGCGCGGAACTACTGACCCTGTAGTGAAACGTCCGCGACCACCCCTCACCCTTCGGACGTCCGGCACGCCCCTTGAGCAGGCTGATCGACGCGATCGGGTCCGGGCTGCCCGGAGTACGCGAAACGTGGTCCCAGAACTGCTGGGCCTGCTTGAGCCCGACCCGCTCCACCAACTCGCCCCAATGTCCGAGGTACTGCCGATGGACCAGGACCCGATACCGAGGCGCCTCCTCGGGCCTCCCACCCGGCCGGCGGGCCGGGCGATGCGGGTCGTACGCGCTACCCCTGCTCATCCGGCTCGGTGACCTCGACATAGTGCCCCGGGCGGTGTTCCCCCAAAAGCACCGAACGCCGTAGCGGATCCTCTAGCTGACGCGCGGTGTTCCGCCACGCCGCGACACACTCATCCAGAATCGCCGTGTCCTCGTCCGCGCTGGCCGCGACCAGAGCATCGTTCAGCTCCCCCAGGAACTCCGTCAGGTCATCACGATCGAACGTACGTAGCCAAGCCAGTTCGCCCAGCTCACCGGCCTTGGGTAGATCCTTCCGGCGCAGCAGTTGCTCAAGCTTCATGTACGCCTCCCACCACTTGCTGAGCGTTTCCAACAGCCGCAGGCGGCTCTCGGGCAACATCACCAAGCTGGTCCCGTCCTTGTCACGGAGTCGTGCCTGCCCCTTCCGGGCGGCTTCAAGGAACTCCGTGCGCCGGTTGGCCAGATCAGTAGGAAGGAAGATTATGTCTGACATCGCGCCGCTCCACTACTAGGATCGTGACTAGAATCCTACCCACGATCCTGGCCAAGGTACACCTCGACCGGGCGTGATCTGAAGGACGAGGCCGGTTGGACGACAGCAAGCCCTTCGACGCACAGGAGTGGTACCTCTGCGATGCCCAGAATGGGGACCCTCAGCGATGGCGGACGGTGAGCCTCGTGACGGCGATGCTGGGCATCCTGACCCGGGGGCCCGCACTTCCTGGACACCGCGCCCCAGAGGCGGCAAGGGGTGGTCCGCGCCGTGGCGCGCGAGCTGTCGGCCAGGGGACTGGATGCGCTGTCCCTGGCCAGGTACGGCATGCGATCAGAAGTGGCCGAGATCGTCATCGGCATACTGATGATCAAGGCGGTGTACCAGGGGGAGACAGAAGACTTGCCGGGTACGGAAGAGTTGCCGGGTGTGGACATCGCCCGCTGGCATGCCGCACTTGGGGTGCCGCCTCTCCAGCCCGCCTCTCCGCTTCCCCGCGGATTTACCTGGTTGGCCTACTCCAAGGAACAGATCTTTCCCAGCATCTCCCGGATCCACCGGTGGATCGAAGCGGTCCCATTGGACGATCTTGTCTCGCTCGCCCCACCCCGAAATGGCGAGCTACCCTCATCGGCCGGGGAAACAGCCGATCATGGGCTCATCGAGCACTACACCTGGGCCGTGGACCACTTCGCGACCACCTTCTACACCGAGTGGCGGACGAAGTCACTGCACCTCGCGCTGCGCTGGCTGGACGGTGACGCAGTACCGCCATGTCCGGACGAACTGATGCACGACCGTCCCATCTCGCGGGGTGAGATCGAAGCGGAGATCGCGAAGCGGGCGGTCTACGGAGAGCCGGAGACCGGCTCGTCGGAGCCCTCTCTGGTGCATGAGATGACCCGCCACGCGGACGGGTTGCTGCGGCAGGGAAGGCACCGCGAGGCCGCAGCCGTCTTCGAGTTCGGCACCCGGCACCGCCCTGACGACCCGACATTGCGCAACAACCTGGGATTTTGCCTGATCCCAGAGGATCCCCGGGAGGCTCTGCGACACCTTCAGGCCGCCGGGGACATGGGATACAAGGCACCCCTCACCAATGCCTACAACCAGATGTGCTGCTTTGCCGGCATCGGCCGCTCCCGCGCCGCGCTCAATGTGGCCGAGTCCGCCTGGAACCTTCCAGTCACTCACCACACGCCGGGCGGACACCTTTGGCGGCGTAAGGACGAAGGCGGCTGGGAGCTGTTCGACTGCGACGACACCCGGTCCTCTCTCGCCGGGCTCGCGGCGTCCATCGCCGCCGAGGAAGGGTGGGGCGACGAGGAGGCCACCTGGCGTTCCCGGTCGGCCGACCGACCCGCCGTCTCATAACATCGCTCAGCCTGCGCCGAACCAGTTGGGCATGTCGAGGCGGAACAGGTCGGGTGGGGTGACCTTGCGGAGGTCCGTTTCCAGGGCTTGGAGGCGGGCCGGGCCCAGGACTGCCGACCATTGGGTGCGGATGCGGTCGAAGGACTGGGCGGACTTGGTCAGGGCGTCGATGGCGCGGGCGGTCAGGTGGATGGTTTTGCGGCGGGCGTCGGCGGGGTCGGGGGTGCGTTCGACGTAGCCGAGGTGTTCGAGAGTGTCGATCATTTTGCCGGCCGCCTGTTTGGAGACGCCCAGTCTGCGGCCCAGTTCGACGGCCGTCGCGCCTGAGGGGCCGATGGCCTGGAAGACGAAGCCGTGCAGGGGCCGCATGTCCGGGTGGCCCTGTTGGGCCAGTTCGGCGTGGACCTCGTCGATGATCATGCGGAAGCCGAGCAGCAGCCGCAGGGGCAGCTCGAATCCCGGGGTGTCGCTTGACATAAAAGACAACCTCGTTGACTATATGGACAACCTCATTGACCATCTTAGGGAGAGTGTCCGATGCCCGTCATCCGTCACACCGAACGCCGCCGCACCGAGACCCCCAACGGCGTGATGACCACCCTCGCCACCCCCACCCAGGGCGGTACGGCCGGGCTGGCCGTCTGGCATGTCGAGTTCGCGCCCGGCAGGCGGGGCCCCGAGCATGCCTTCGACACCGAGCAGGTGTGGACCATCGTGGCCGGGGCCGCGACCGTGGAGTTGCCGGCGGGGACGCTCACCGTCGCGGCCGGGGACACGCTGGTGCTCCCCGCCGACGACCTCCGGCAGATGACCGCCGACCCTGAGCGCGGCTTCACCGCGATCGTCGCCGCGCCCGCCGGTACCCGCGTGTACACCCCCGCCGACGAACCGTGCGACCTCGCCCCCAGAGGCGACGAGCGGATCGTCCCTTTGTGGGCGAGGTGACAGCGGGCTCACAACTGCTCGGCCAGGAAGTCCTCCCAGGTACGCGTACCCAGGTCGGCCCCCGAGAGGGTCAGGTTCGCCCCCTCCCGGTACAGGCGGCCGATCCGGCCGGGCATCGGTACCGGGACCAGCGCCCGCCGACGCCCGCGCGCCCGCAGGTACATCCGCGCGAGGTCCGCCAGGCCGTACACCTTCGGACCCGCGAGGTCGGCGACCAGGCCGGCGGGGTCGCCCAGGGCCAGGGTGAGGATGCGGTCGGCGACGTCACGCGTGTCCACCGGCTGTAGCCGCACCGCGCCCGGCGCCGGCATGACCGGCAGCTTTGCCATCGCGCCGAGCACGCCCAGCACGAGATCGTGGAACTGCGCCGCGCGCAGCGTCGTCCATGGCACGCCCGAGTCGGCCACCGCCCGTTCCGCGCCCAGCTTCGCGCGGAAATAGCCCAGCGGGAGCCGATCGGCCGCGATGACCGAGATGTGCGCGATGTGTTCCACCCCGGCCCGCGCCGCCGCCCGCGTCAGGTGCCCGGCCGCGATGTCGTCGCCCTTGGCACCGCCCGCCAGGTGCACGACGGTCTGCGCGCCCTTCACCGCGCGCTCGATCCCCTCGCCCTTGACCAGGTCGCCGGTCAGGTACTCGACGTCGGCCAGCGGCGCGCGAGCGCCGCTGCGGCTGAGTACCCGCACCTGGCGGCCCGCGTCGAGCAGCATCGGCACCAGCAGCCGCCCCAGTCGGCCCGTACCCCCCGTGACCAGTACAGTTTCCGGCATAATCGCTCCCCGCCCTTCGGTCGGTCCGTGTCGCTCTACGGTTACGACCCCGGGCATGGAAGGAACGTGACGACGGTGGACGACGAGGCCGAACGGCTGGCCGCCCGCTTCGAACAGGATCGGGGGCATCTGCGGGCGGTGGCCTACCGGATGCTCGGTTCGCTGAGCGAGGCCGACGACGCCGTGCAGGAGACGTGGCTGCGGCTCAGCCGTACCGAAACCCGCGACGTCGCGAACCTCACCGCCTGGCTCACCACGGTCGTCGCCCGGGTGTGCCTCAACCTGCTGCGTTCGCGCGAACGGCGGCGCGAGGACCCGCTCGATGACCGGCCGCTTGCGGCGGGCGGCGATCCGGAGCAGGAGGCGGTGCTCGCCGACGCGGTGGGCGTGGCGCTACTGGCCGTACTCGACACACTGGCCCCGGCCGAACGGCTCGCGTTCGTGCTGCACGACATGTTCGCGGTGCCGTTCGAGGACATCGGCACCATGATCGACCGCTCCCCCACGGCGGCCAGGCAGCTCGCCAGCCGCGCCCGCCGCCGGGTCAAGGGCGCCGCCGTACCGGCCGCCGCCGACGACCCTGGCCAGGCCCGTCGCCGCCATGTCGTGTCCGCCTACCTCGCGGCCACCCGTACCGGCGATTTCGCGGCCCTGATCAGCCTGCTGCACCCCGACGTCGTGCTACACGCCGACGCGCCCGCTGTGCCCACGGCCCGGCCGGTTGTCATCCAGGGTGCCCAGCCTGTCGCCAAGAGCGCCATGGCGGCTACGAGCCGTGCCCAGTTCACCGGGGTGGCCCTGATCAACGGGCTACCAGGGCTGGCGATGCTCCGGCACGGCAGGCTTTTCCTGGTGCTCACGTTCACCGTCACGGACGGCCTGATCACCGAGATCGACGTGATCGGCGACCCGGCCCGGCTGGCCGCGCTCGACCTCGCCGTGCCGGAGGCGTGAGGTGCCCCTACCGGGTGCGTGTCGTGGGCCCGGCGGCGCTGGTCTGCCTGGCCGGCGTGCTGACGGTGTCGGTATCGGCTTGACGACACGAGCTCGGAGCGTGTCCGGGTCCGGCCGAGGTGCGGTTAAATGCCGATCATGGATGACTCGGCACGCATGTGGATCACCGCGGTTCCACCGTTCGGCCCGGACGACATCGGGGTACTTCTCGCGCTCGACCTCACCTCGCAGGACCCTGGCGAGCGCATGGTCTCGGTACTGCTCAACCGGGGTCACGAAGGCGAGGAGGGCGTCTTCTACCTGCTCCCGGCCGACCTGTCGGCCCGCTACGAACGTACCGGCGAACGCCTCGCGGTCAGCCTCACCGCCTCCCGCAAGGTACTCGACCACGACCTCGCCGACCAGGCCGACTCCCTGCGCGACCACCTGGCCGGACTCCCGTCCGACGACGCCGACGACGACCGGGTCACCCTGCTCCGCCGCGAACTGGTGACCGATTTCGTCCCGGCCGTGGTGGACGGCGAGAAGCAGGCGGTCCTCCTGATCGACCACGCGGGCCCGGCCCCGCTCGACGAACTCCTCTCCGAATTCGACCAGGGCGAGGCCAGCCTCGCCGTCCTCTACGCCGAATGACGCCATTAAGGGTCACCTACGACGCGGAGGCCAATGCCGCCTATATCTATCTGACCGAGGACCCAAAGGTGCTCTCGGCCTGGATGTACCCCTGCGACCCGGTGGCCGTGGACGGGATGATCAACCTGGACTTCGACGAGTCCGGGCGGCTGATCGGCGTCGAAGTCCTCGGTGCCAGGTCCAAGCTTCCCGCGCATCTCCTGGACTCCGCCGAGCGCCTCGACCGATGCTGACCGATCCGGCGGCCATCCGCGCGGCCCTCGCCGACCACCAGAGCTTCGGGGAATGCGTCATCACCGATGTCGGCTGGGCGCATCACGGCACCTCGATCGAGGTGCCGTTCGATTACATCTGGAACGGCGACGGGACGCGGATTCGCGACGACCTCGGCAGCCGCCCTCATATCGTCGTCGTGCGGGCGGTACTCGTCCAGGAGATGCACCTCGCCAACGCGCTCAACCCGTCCATGCTCCAGGAGCCGGAAAGGATGAACTGGGGCTTGTCCGAGGTCGCCCAGGTGGTCCTGGTCGAGGACAGCGAGCTGGCCCGCCCGTACTCCCACCCGCGCGGACTCCCCTGTCACCACCTCGCCATAGAGTGGGAGGCGGATCGCCGCATCGACATCGTGGCCTTCGGCTTCGAGCTCGATGAGAAGCCGACGCGATCACCCGACTGAGCAGGTGATTCGGGCAGGGCCGATAATAGGTGGCGATCGTGGCCGGAACGTCGGTAGCGTCGCGCCGGTGATTTATGAGCATCCACTTGCCTATGTACTCGGACTCGAAGGCATCGCGCTGATGCGGTCCTTCACCGGACAGCACGATCGGGCGTTCATCGAGCGGCGGTTCGCCGAGATCCGCGGGCTGCTCGATGATGAGGCCCTGGCCGGGGCCGGGGTGGACGTCGCTCGGGTGGGCACGGTCGAGGGGTACCGCGTCTGGGCGGCCACCTATGACGGGCCCAACTCGGCGTTCGATCTGGACGAGCCGTACATCAAGGAGATCATCGGCCCGCTGCCGGTGGGTGACGCGCTGGACGCCGCATGTGGGACCGGGCGGATCGCCGCGTTGCTCGGGGAGCGGGGGCACCGAGTGATCGGGGTGGACAGTTCGCCCGAGATGTTGGTGCATGCACGGAAGCGGGTGCCGGACGCGGAGTTCCGCGAGGGTGATTTGACCGGGCTTCCGATCCCCGATGACGCCGTTGACCTGGTGGTGTGCTCGCTGGCGCTGGCACACGTCGAGGATCTGGCACCGGTGATGGCCGAGTTCGCCCGGGTGTTGCGTCCCGGCGGCGGCCTGGTGATCGCCGACATCCATCCGGAGGGAGTGGCGCGGGGCGTCGTGCCGCCGGTACGGCTGCCGGACGGCAGGCCCGGGCGGGTGGCGAGCCATCGGCACCTGGTGGGCGACTACCTGCGGGCCGCGCTGCCGGTGGGGCTGCGGGTCGTACGCTGCGAGGAGCCCACCCCGCCGGTCGCCGACCATACGGAAAAGGGCGAGGCCCCTTCGATCGACGTGTGGGAGCTGTGGCCGTGGTCGCTCGCCGCGCTCGCGCCCGAGGCGGCGAAGGCGGCGGCGGCCGGGGTTCCGGCGATGCTGATCTGGCACTTCCAGAAGGACTGAGCGGCATCAGGCCGAGGTCTTGGCGACGCTCCAGCCGCCGTCCACGGTGAGGGCCGCGCCGGTGATGAAGGAGGCTTCGGGGGCGGCCAGGAAGGCGACCGCGGCGGCCACCTCGTCCGGGCGGCCGAACCTCCCCGCGGGCGTGGCGGCCACGGTGGCCACCCGTCCGGCCTCGGCGACGTCGTCCCAGGCCGGGCTCATGATCGGGCCCGGCACGACCGCGTTGACCCGCACCTCGGGGGCGTACTCCACGGCGAGCTGCCTGGTCAGCGAGAGCAGGCCGCCCTTGGCCGCCGCGTACGGCCCGCAGCCGGGCAGCCCGACCCGCGCCTGCACCGACGAGGTGATCACGATCGCGCCGCCGCCGTCCTTGGCGAGCAGCGGGAGGAAGGTCCGCGCGCCCAGGTAGGCGGCCTTGAGCGACACGGCGAGCTGAAGGTCCCAGTCGGCCTCGGTCAGGTCGCCCAGCGGCACCGCGGGCACCACCCGGCCGGGCCCGTTGGCGTGCAGTACGTCCAGCCTGCCGTACTCCGCCAGCACCCACTCCCCCGCCGCCGCCCAGTCGTCCGGCGCGGCCACGTCACAGTGCAGGTAGGCCGCCGCGCCCCCGGCGGCCACGATGTCCCGCGCCACCCGTTCCCCCGCCTCGTCGGCGATGTCGCACAGCAGGACCCGCGCGCCCTCCTCGGCCAGCCGCCTCGCCGTCGCCGCGCCGATCCCGGACGCCGCCCCGGTGACGAACGCGACGCTCCCCTCGAACCTCATGCCTCCGTCGTTCCCCCGAGCGGGGGCCGCCATTACCAGGGGCGTCAGCGGAGACCGGCGAAGAGGTCGTCCTCGTGGTCGGGGGCCGCGGCGACGCGGTTGTAGTGCCGGATGAACGCCTCGGTGCCGAGGCCGTGCCTCTGGAACTCCTCGGGCAGCGCGAGCAGGAACACGCTGTCGCTCTGGCTCTGGTGCGCCTTCAGCGCCTTGACCTTGCGTTCCACGTACGCGGAGGCGTCCACGACGGTGGTGATCAACTCGTCGGGAGTGCCGAAGTCGTCGGGGAACTCCTCCTCCATCGGCATCCCGGCCGCCCGCATGTGCTCGACCATCCGCTTGATGCCCGAACGCGGCATCGCCCCGTAGTAGAGCTTGTCGGGAATCCCGGTCGCCTCGGTGGCGGCCACCGCGATGCGGTTGGCCTGGATGTGGTCGGGGTGGCCGTAGCCGCCGTTCTCGTCGTAGGTGACCACGACCTGCGGCCGGTACTGACGGATCAGCTCGGCCAGCCGCGCGGCGGCGGTCTCCACCGGCACGTTCGCGAAGGCCCGGGGATCGCCGTTGGCCTCCCAGCCCGCCATGCCCGAGTCGCGGTAGCCCAGCGTCTCCAGGTGCGCGATGTTGAGGTGGGAGATCGACTCGCGGAGTTCGGTCAGCCGGAGCGCGGCGACCGCCTCGGGGTCGTGTCCAGGTTCGCCCGGCTTCACCCCGCCGGGCGCGTCGCCCTGTTCGCCGTTGGTGCAGGTCACCAGGACCGTGCGGATGCCTTCCTCGGCGGCGCGGAGCAGGACGCCGCCGGTGCTCAGCACCTCGTCGTCCGGGTGCGCATGTACCGCCATCAACGTCAATTCGTGATCCATATTGATTCCTCCCTGGATGACCCTACATATCGGGAGGCGGGGCCGCGTTGCGCGATCAAGCGGCCGCCGGACGCCGCTGAGCGCGTCGCGTGCAGTATGACTGGGATCATGGACTTCAAGACGTTCTATCCGCCCGTCGAACCGCATGATTCCGGCCTGCTCGACGTCGGCGGGGGCGATGCGATCCATTGGGAGATCTGCGGCGATCCCGCGGGCAAGCCCGCCGTCTTCCTGCACGGCGGCCCCGGCGGCGGGGTGCTGCCCGACCATCGCCGGCTGTTCGACCCGGCGGCGTACCGGATCGTGCTGTTCGACCAGCGCAACTGCGGGCGCAGCCGGCCGCACGCGGGCGACCCGGGCACCTCGCTGGCCGCCAACACCACCCCCAACCTGGTCGCGGACATCGAGAGGCTGCGCGAACACCTCGGCATCGACCGCTGGCTGGTGCTCGGCGGATCGTGGGGCAGCACGCTGGCCCTCGCCTACGCCCAAAGCCACCCCGAGCGGGTCACCGAGCTGGTGTTGCGCGGGATCTATCTGGCCAGGCCGTCGGACGAGGTGTGGTCCTTCACCGGCACCGGCGCGGCGCGGCTGTTCCCCGAGGAGTGGGCGGCCTTTCGCGACCTGATCCCGGAGGCCGAGCGCGACGACCTGCTCGCCGCGTACGGCAGGCGGTTGTCCGACCCCGACCCCGACGTCCATCTCCCGGCCGCCCGCGCCTGGACCGGGTGGGAGCTTTCGGCCAACACCCTGCTCCCGGTGCCCGACCCTGACCTCGACGACCGGACCGTACTCGGCTTCGCCCGCATCGAGCAGCACTACTTCAGCAACGACTGCTTCCTCGGCGACGGGCTGCTGGCGGGCATCGACCGGATCAGGCACATCCCGGCCGTGCTGGTGAACGGCCGCTACGACATGAAGACGCCCATGGAGCAGGCCTGGGACCTGCACCTGGCCTGGCCAGAGGCGGAGTTGCACGTCGTGGAGAACGCCGGGCACGCCGGATCGGAGCCCGGCACCCTGCACCACACGATCGACGCGACCGACCGGTTCCGCTGAGGCGCGGTGGGGCGGATCAGCCGAAGTAGGCGAACCGGCCGAACAGCCGCACCGCGTCGTACAGCACGCGGGCCTGGTCGCGGCACCACTGGGCGTCGGCGTGCCGGTCGCGGCAGATGGCCCGCATCTCGGTCAGGAACCGGGAGTCGACCCACTTTCTGCCGTCCTCCTCCGGCCACAGCGCCAGCTCGCCCCTGCCGTAGTTGCGGTAGCCGAAGTCGTGCTGCTCGCACGCCTGGCGGAACCGCCTGGCCTGGCGCGGCGGTGTCGCGGTGCAGCCGTCGGTGCCCCAGTCGAACGGCTCGATCTGCGGCTGCTCGGCGAAGTCGGCGTAGCCGAGGTGCATGATCCGGTCGGCGTTCTCCCTCACCGACAGCGCGGACTCCGCGAACGCGCCCTGCGGCGCCAGGACGAGACCGGGCAGGACGGCCACGGCGGTGGCGACCGCACCCGCGGCCACCGCCCCGAGGCCGGACGGAGGTCGGTGCATCGCGGCTGCTCCCTCGATCGGCGATGGCGCTTGTCAATGCGATCAAGGGTGCTTCACGGGGGCCGGGGACACACGCGGCTTGGCATGGACACGCCAGTCGCTGGCGTTTTGATACTGTTACTTTACGTGGTCTAGAACTACCCTGTGTAGTGGTCGGATGGGTGATCACTGGGGAGGGTCTTCGTGGGAGGCACGCGGATATCCGGCAACGGCAGGCGAGGGGCGGCCCTCGCCTCCGCCCGCCCGCCGTCCCAGGTGGTGATGGGGTCCGCCCCGGTCGGCATCCTGATCAACCGGCTCGCCGCCACGACCCGGCACGAGCTGCTGAGCATCGGCGCGCCCCTGCCGCGCGTCATGCTGCCGGGCACGGTGGTGCGGCTGATCGCCGTCCCGGGCGAGCCGGCGGAGGGCGGCGCGCGTCACGAGGGCGTGGAGGTGCGGCTGATCGATCCGCTGCCGTTCCGGATGGCCGTCTTCGACCGGGGGGCCGCGCTGCTGCCGCTCGACCTGGACTCCTTCCACAACGGCGTGCTGCTGGTGCGCGACCCGGTGGTCGTACGCACGCTGGCGGGCGCCCACCAGGTGTGCTGGGAGCTGTCCGGCCGGGCCTCGCCGCTGGACGAGCCGCCGCCGCACCTGCAGCCGGTGCTGTCGTCGCTGCTCGACGGGCTGACCGACCAGGCGGCCAGCATGCGCCTCGGCATGTCGCTGCGCACCTACAGCCGCCGGGTCACCGAGATCCTGGCCGCGCTCGGCACCACCAGCCGCTTCCACGCGGGCGTGCAGGCCGTGCGGCGGGGCTGGGCCTGAGCGCTACTCCTCGGGTGGTGGCGGGAAGCGGCCGTCCGGCCCCTTGGCGTACGGCACGGCCCGCACCACCGCGTCGGTGTTCAGCGGCCCGTAGATGTGGGGGAACCTCTCGGGCCGGTCCGGCACGCTCTCGTACCTCACCTGCGGCGCCACCTTGTCCTCGTCGATGACCAGCAGCACCAGGTCGTCCGCGCCGCCGTAGAAGGCGTCGGCCGTCCCGGCCACCTGCCCGGCGGTGCTCGCGTGCACGAACCCGACCTCGGCCAGCGACAGCCCCAGCGTGGAGACCGTGTACTCCCCCGCGCGCAGCGCGGCCTCCCACTCGGGCCGGGAGGCGATGTGGTAGATCAATCGCATCCCTCGATTGTGCCGGGATGAAACGGACATGCCCGCGCCTTGACATTGACATCGGTGTCAAGGCTTACCGTGCTGGGAGCCACGGATCAGGGAGGGGGCCGCCCGATGCGGATCGGGGAGCTGGCCGA
The DNA here is from genome assembly GCF_003315795.1 of Spongiactinospora rosea. Taxonomy (GTDB): domain Bacteria; phylum Actinomycetota; class Actinomycetes; order Streptosporangiales; family Streptosporangiaceae; genus Spongiactinospora; species Spongiactinospora rosea. Next base: position 787,745 of record NZ_QMEY01000001.1, on the reverse strand, counting down.
GCGTACCGGGGTGAGCACGCGTTCGCTGCGCTACTACGAGCAGCAGGGGCTGATCACGGCCCGCCGCACGGCCAACGGCTACCGGGAGTACGACGAGTCCGACGTCCGGCTGGTGGCGGAGATCCGCGCGCTGCTGGCGGCCGGGTTCGCCCTGGAGGACGCCCGGCCGTTCGTGAACTGCCTGCGCGCGGGCCATCCCGCGGGCGACTCCTGCCCGGAGTCGGTCGCCGTCTACCGGCGCAAGCTCGCCGAGATCGACGCGGAGATCCACGACCTGATCAGGCGCAGAGCCGACGTGGCGGACCAACTGGCGCGGGCCTGTCCTGGCTGCGCCCTGACCAGGGAGCAGATCAATGATCACGTTGACCACGGAGAACTTCGACGAGCAGGTGCTCGGCGCGGACAAGCCGGTCCTCGTCGAGTTCTGGGCTGAGTGGTGCGGCCCCTGCAAGATGGTCGCGCCGGTGCTGGAGCAGATCGAGGCGGAGTACGGTGACCGCGTGACCATCGCCAAGCTGAACGGCGACGACCACCCGGAGATCGTGCGGCGCTACGGGGTGATGGGGTTCCCCACGATGAACCTGTATCGCGACGGCGAGGTCGTCCGGCAGATCGTGGGCGCCAAGCCCAAGCGGCTGCTCGTGGCCGACCTTGAGGGGCACATCTGAGCAGGCCGCGTACCTGAAGGCCACATCTGAAAGAACGCATGCCGAAGAGCCGCCCGCCTGCGACGGGCGGCTCTTCGGCGCTTACCGCGCGCCTACGGGCTCACCCGTGGGCGTAGACGCGGTGGACGAACTCCGCGAGTTTGTTGTCCGGTAGTTCCTTGGCGAGGTCGGCCTCGCTGACCATCCCGACGATCCGCCGCTCATCGATCACCGGGACCCGCTTGATCTGGTGCTTGGCCATCGTCGCGAGCGCCTCTTCGATGCTGCTGTGGGCCTCCACCCACACCAGCCCGGCGGCGAGTTCGCCCGCTTCGGTACGGTCGAGGTCCTTGCCCTCGGCACAGCACTTGATCACGATGTCCCTGTCGGTGATGATGCCCTTGAGCCGATCGTCGTCCCCGCAGATGGGCAGCGCGCCGACGGACATGTCGCGCATCATCCGCGCGGCCGTACGCAGGCTCTCGTGCTCACCCACGCACTGCGCACCCTGATGCATCACATTCTGGACCGTCTTGCCGGCACTTTCGGTGGTCATCGCCATCCCCCTGGAAGGATCGATTCGCGTTCCACGGCCCACTACCCAAAACCTCCGGCATCAGCGTATGGATTGGAAGGGATCTAGGTGGACGAGCCCAGCGGCACCCCCGCACGCCCCGGCGGCGACGACGATGACGACATGGACGGCTTACGGCTGCGCACGAAAGGCCGCCTCGATCCCGTCGATCTGCGCACCGACCGGCCGCACCCGGCGCGCGTGTACGACTATCTGCTCGGCGGAAAGGACAACTTCCCGGCCGACCGTTCCGCCGCCGAACGTGGATTGGGCAAAGCCCCCGGCCTGCGTGATCTCGCGCGCGCCAACCGGGCTTTCCTGACCCGGGTGGTGCGGGCGGCGGTGGAGGCCGGAGTTCGGCAATTCATCGACCTCGGCACCGGAATTCCCACCAGCCCCAACGTGCACGAGGTCGCCGGGCGTCACACGCGCGGCGCCCGCGTCGTCTATGTGGACAACGACCCGATCGTGGCCACCCACGCCCGGGCACTGCTGACGTCGGCGGGCGACACCGCCTTCCTGCTGGCGGACCTGCGGGACACCAAGGCCGTCCTGGACGCCCCCGAGACCCGCGCGCTGATCGACTTCGAGGAGCCGGTGGCCCTGCTGTGCGTCGCCCTGCTGCACCACATCCCGGACGAGGCCGGTCCCGGCGCGATCGTCGAGCGATTGATCGGCGCGGTCGCTCCGGGCAGCCTGCTGGCCCTCTCCCATCTCGGCGCCGACCTCGCCCCGGCGCAGGCGCAGGCCATCTCGGCGGGGGCCGCCAGGGACGGCGTCACGCTCATCCCCCGCGACCAGCGCGCGGTGAGCGCGCTCTTCACCGGCCTGGACATGCTCGCGCCCGGCCTGGTGCCGGTGCCGCTGTGGCGACCGGACACCCCGGTCTGGGACGACGAGGTCGCCCGCACCTGGATTTACGGCGGCATGGCCGCGAAGCCCTGACCGGCGGCCGGGCGCACGCATACCCCGCCCCGGCTCGGGTAGCGGAGCGCACGAGGTACGAGAAGAGCCACTGTGCTCCTCACCCCCGATCGCCGGCGGCCCACTCTGACCACACCCGGGCCGCCGGCGATCGAGTCTCTTCCGAGGCATGTTCCGGGTCAATCACGGCGGGCGTCCCCGATGGCCGTATCGGTGCGGTCCTATCTCTTGTTCTTGTTCTGGTCGGTGATGACCGAGGTATAGGAAACACGGCTTATGCCGAGGCGGTACGGTAGGCGCACTGACCGGATACCCGTGGGTGCATCGTGTCACAAGTGTAATGGCACACCCGGAGGGTATAGCCGTTCATTGGGTGCTATAGTTCCGGAATCTTACGCCGAGTAGTGGAGGGACTGTGGCGAAGCGAATTGAGCAAATCTTCATAGATGATCTTGACGGTGGTGCGGCTGCCGGCACCACGAAGTTCGGCCTGGACGGCACGGACTACGAGATCGACCTGTCCGAGAAGAACGAGGAGAAGCTGCGTAAGGCTCTCGCCCCGTTCCTCACCGCGGCCCGCCCGGTGCGCCGCGAGCGGCCGGGCCGGGTTCGGCGCGGTGGCATTCGCCCCGCGCGGATGAGCCGTGAGCAGTCGGCGGACATTCGCCGGTGGGCCAAGCAGCACGGACTCGCGGTGAGCGAGCGCGGCCGGATCCCGTCCTCGGTGGTCGAGCAGTACGAGGCCGCCCACTGAGGCGTTCCACTGAGTGGTAGCGCTGAATGACCGGAAGCCCCCTCCAGAAGGAGGGGGCTTCTCCGTTGCCCGGCGAAAGAAGCGGCGCGCTCGCGGCGGTAAGTGGGGCCGGGCTTAAAACCGCGAGAGGGCGAATTACCGCGTCATTGATCAAGGAGCCCGCCGGGGGGTGAGATTAAGATCACGTTCCCCTTTGCGCGACCCGCCGGAGTTGTCCGTCAGGGGCGGTGGGTGGTGTCACTGCGGTAGTCGGTGTAGGTGTACGGGTTGTCGAGGATCTTGGCCGTAGGAATGTCAGGGTTCATACCCTTTTCCCATGCTTCCTCCCCCATGGCCGCTCTGAGGTATTCAACCGTGCGCTCGACCCGGACACGCGCCGCGGCGAGGTCGATGCCGGTCAGCCGGTGCGCGTGCTTGACCACCCGCCCGTTGACCAGCACCGTGTGCACGTCGCCGCGCTGAGCCTGGAACACGACGTGGCCGAACGGGTTGAGCAGCGGGAACGACACCGGGGAGGCGTCGTTCTTGATCAGCACCAGGTCGGCCTTCTGACCGGGGACGACCGTGCCGAGGTCGGGGCGGCCGATCGCGTGCGCGCCGCCCCGGGTGGCCCACTCCACCACCTGCTCGGCGCGCAGCGCGCAGTGCGTGACCGTCTCGCCCCGGGCCTGCGCCTCCAGGTGCTCGCGGGATCGGTCCGCGCCGAGGGTGGCGCGCATCGCGGAGAACAGGTCGCCGCTCCACCAGACGCTGGTGTCCATGGACAGCGAGACCGGGATGCCGTGGGACCGGATGGCCCAGGTGGGCGGGTAGCCCTGACCGGCGCTCTGCTCGCTCTCGGTGGAGACCGAGACCGAGCCGCCGGTGGCGGCGATGCGCCGGTAGGAGTCGGCCGACAGCGACGCGGCGTGCACGTAGGTCGTGCCGGGGGTCATGAAGCCGTGCTCGTGCATGAGCCGGATGCCGTCATCGCCGGTCGCGCCCCACACCCCGGCGTGCGTGGTGACCGGTACGCCGAGGTCGCGGGCGACCTCGAAGGCGGGCCGCTCGGGAAAGGCGGGGTCGCCGAGCACGTCGAAGGCGAGCTGGAACCCGAGCAGGTCGTCGCCGGTGATCCGGCGGCGGACGAAGTCTCTGAACTCGGGCGCGGCCGTCCATTCCGCGGGCGGCCGGTGGATGTTCCCGTACGCGAGCACGTACCGGCCGGGCACGGCCCGCAGGGCGTCCACGGCGGCGTCGGCGTGGTCGGGGGTGCGCAGGCCGTGCGACCAGTCCACGACGGTGGTGACCCCGGCCTCCAGCGCCTCGATCGCGGCCAGGGTGTTGCCCGCGTGCACGTCTTCGGGCCGGAACAGCGCGCCGTGCTCCAGGTAGAACCACACGAAGTACTGGGTGAGGGTCCAGTCGGCGCCGTAGCCGCGCAGCGCGGTCTGCCACATGTGCCGGTGCGTGTCGATCATGCCGGGCAGCACGATGCCGCCGGAGGCATCGATCTCGGCCGCGCCCTCCGGCGCGGCGACCTCGGGGCCGACGGCGGCGATCCGGTCGCCGGTCACGAGGACGTCGGCACCGGGCAGCACCCGCCCGCCGTCCATCGTCAGGACCGTGCCGCCGCGCAGCACCACCGGACGCCCGGCGCCGAACCCGCTCATCGCGGGCCCCGCACCGGCGGACGGTCATGGCGGGGGGCGGGCCGGTGGCCTCGCGATACGCAGATGAGAGCAGGAAGCATGGCGGCCTCGTCGCCTTTCCGGGCAGCGGATGAGGGGCCGGTCGATTCGACCGGTCAGAACACTCTCCCGTATTCCGGTGACCATTTTCCTGTCCATTCCCTGCTCGATCGAGCCGGCCGATCGTGCAGATCGATCGGGCCGATCAATGAGAAATGGGCCGCCGCTTTCTGGAGGCGATGACGTCGTCGATCAGGCCGTAGCCCTTCGCCTCCTCCGGCAACAGGATCTTGTCGCGGTCGAGGTCGGTGGCGACCTTGTCGAGCGGCTGGCCGGTGTGCCGGGCGAGGAGCTCGTTCTGCATGTCGCGCAGCCGCAGCACCTCACGCGCCTGGATCTCCAGGTCGCTGCCGCTGCCCCGGCCGCCCTCCATCCAGGGCTGGTGGATCAGGATCCGGGAGTGCGGCAGCGCGAACCGCTTGCCGGGCGCCCCAGCGGCCAGCAGCACCGCCGCGGCCGAGGCCGCCTGCCCCAGGACGAACGTCTGCACCTCGGGCCGGATGTACTGCATGGTGTCGTAGATCGCCAGCATCGAGGTGAACGACCCGCCCGGCGAGTCGATGTAGATGCTGATGTCACGGTCGGGGTCCATCGACTCCAGGGTCAGGAGCTGGGCCATGACGTCGTTGGCCGAGGTGTCGTCCACCTGCACGCCGAGGAAGATGATCCGGTCCTCGAACAGCTTGTTGTACGGGCTCGTCTCCTTGACCCCGTACGTCGTGCGCTCCACGAACGACGGGACCACGTGCCTGCTCTCGAACATGCCCATCCTCCGCTCAGGAACCGTCGGCCGTCAGGTGGGTGGCCCTGGGCACGACCTCGTCGAGCAGGCCGTACTCTTTGGCCTCCTGGGCGGTGAACCAGCGGTCGCGGTCCCAGTCGGCGCGGATCTGCTCGACCGAGCGGCCACTGTGGAAGGCGATGCGCTCGGCGAGGGTCTGCTTGACGTAGACCATCTGCTCGGCCTGGATCGCGATGTCGGAGGCGGTGCCGCCGATGCCGCCCGAGGGCTGGTGCATCATCACCCGGGTGTAGGGCAGCGAGTGGCGCTTGCCCGCGGCCCCGGCGGTCAGCAGGACCTGCCCCATCGACCCGGCGAACCCGATGGCGACGGTGGCCACGTCATTGGGGATGAACTGCATCATGTCGTAGATGGCCATCCCGGCGCTGACCGAGCCGCCCGGGGAGTTGATGTAGAGGAAGATGTCACGCTGCGGGTCTTCGGCGCTCAGCAGCAGCAACTCCGCGCAGATGCGGTTGGCGATCTCGTCGTCCACCTCCTGGCCGAGGAAGACGATGCGCTGCCGGAGCAGCCGCTGGTAGGTCTCCTGCGTCATCGGCTGCGCGGGGGCCTCGGTGGTGCGCGCCCGGATGGGCGCGATGTACTCGTGGGCCGCCGGACCTGGGGTGTGCCACGGGGTGGTCATGTGCGTCACCTGCTTCTCGCCGTGTGCCGGGTAATACGAATCGACGCGCCGGAAGCGCGTGTTCAAAACGCTAACCCCAGGTCCGGCAGCGGCAGGCACTTTTTAGCTGTAGGCCAATCGCGCAATCAAGCCGGAAGCGAATTATGCCGTCAGCTAATTAACCCGCCGCCTATATAGTTGGATATGAGGTCATGACATCTGGATGCGCTGGGCGGTCACGTACCGGGCCTGGTGGGACGCCAGGAAGGTGATCACCTCCGCCACCTCCTCCGGCCGGCCCACGTGGTACAGCGGCCCGGTCGCGCGCACCTCCTCGGCCACCTTGGGGTTCACCCAGCCGGTGTCGGTCGCCGGGGGATGCACGATGTTGGCCGTCACGCCGTACCGGCCGAGTTCGTGGGCCGCGGACATCGTGTAGTTCTCCTGGGCGGCCTTGGCCGCGCCGTAGGACACCTCGCCGGGGAAGCCGCCGGGGCTTCCGGAGGTCAGGCCGATGATCCGGCCCCAGGACGCGCCCCGGGCGAGGTGGCGGCGGGCGAATTCGGCGATGAGCAGCGCGGGCGCGCGCGTGTCCACCGCGAACTGCCGCTCATGTCCCGCCAGGTCGACGAGCCGCAGGTCGCGGCCGAACCGGTCGGCCGGATCGGGCAGGAAGGTGTCGGCGAGCCACCCGCTGGCGTTGTTGACCAGGATCTCGACCGGCCCCAAGGCGCGCTCGGCCCGGTCGAACAGCGCGCCGGGCACGGCGGGGTCGGCCAGGTCGGCCTCGACGGCCTCGGCCGTGCCGCCCGCCTCCCGGATCTCGCTCGCGATGACGTCCGCGCTCTGCGCGCGCAGCCTGCCGTACTCCTCCGGAAAGGACGGGTCGTCGGCGTGTTCGGCCGGGTCCAGCCGCTTGTACGTCAGCAGCACGGCGGCCCCCTGCGCCGCCAGCGCCCGCGCCACCGCCGCGCCGATGCCCTGGTTGGCCCCGGTGACCAGGGCGACCCTCCCGCTGAGTTGTGGATCGATCATCCTTCCATCATGTAGTCGCGCAGCACCCGCCGCCACCGGCCGGCCGCGGTGTCTCGCAGCAGCGCCACCGCCATGCAGTACTTGCTGACGCTGACCGGGCGCACCCCCATCGCGCGCAGCGCCCGGTCGGGGGCCGCGTCGCCGCTCTCCGACTTGGACTCGACCAGCGCGTAATCGCCGCGCGCCCGAAACGCCCGCCGCCCGTCATGGCAGACCAGCCCCGTGTCGCAGGTCAGCCGGGCCGCGCCCGCGCGATCGACCAGCGTCATGCGCCGGTAGTCGGTGGTCAGGATCGGCAGCAGCGGGCCGGGCGGCGGGGTGCGCAGGCCGCGAAGTACGACGTCGGAGACGAACTCGCGGTCCTCGGCCGACAGTGCGCCGCCCGCCGCCCGGTGCGGGACGCGGTGTTTGTCCGTGCCGCACTCACCGCTGAGCTTGACCTCCAGCCAGCGTTCGCCGGAGTCGGCGTAGGCGCGGACGCGGACCTTGAACCTGCGCCGCCTGCCCTGCCGGTGCTGGCGGTAGGTGAGCAGGTCGGGCGTGTCGAAGTAGGTGGAGCTGTACCGGAACTGCCTGCGCCGGCCGATCTGGAGCACCGCGAAGCGCTCGCCGAGCCGCCCGGCGAGGTCGGCCAGCGCGGCGGCGGGGACCAGGTACTTCCGGTCGATCCTGGACATCAGGCCCGCCGCCTCCGCCAGCCCCACCGGCGGCAGCCCGGCCGCGATCCCGGCGAGCACCAGGTCGGCCGGGGTGGCCTGCCCGGCGTTCACCGGGCGGCCCCGAGCCGTGCCGGGGAGTCCTTGTAGCGGACGTCGACCACCATCAGCTCGCGTACGTAGTCGACCTCGGTGACCTCCCAGCGCAGCACCGGCACGCGCAGCCGGTTCTCCAGGTCGGCGACCAGGGACCGGGGGTCGCTGTGCACGCGGTCCAGCGTGACGAGCTGGTGGCGGGTGCCTTCGAGCAGCCGCGGGTGGTCGGCGACGTACATCACGCCGAGCAGCGCGGCGTCCAGGAACAGGGCGGTCAGCGGCCGGTCAGCGGCGATGCCGTTGACCAGGCCGAGCGCGATGGCGACGAAGTAGTACGCGATCTCGCCCTGGGTGATCTCGTTGGACCGTAACCGGATGATCGACAGCACCCCGAACAGGCCGAAGCCGACCGCGAGGTCCACCCGCTGCGCCTGGAGCAGCGAGACCACCGCGAAGATCCCCACGTTCAGCGCGGCGTAGGCGAACAGCAGGTCGCGGCGGTGATGTCGGCGGAAGTACAGGCCGTAGGCCAGAACCGCTATCGCGGCGAGGTCCAGCAGCAGGCCCACCACGGTCGCCGAACGCACGATGTCCTCCCTGAGTCACTGCGGGCGATTCGGAGATCAGCCTCGCCATCACGCGTGAACTCTGGGTGAGGGGTGGGTGAGGGCGCTCTCATCGAGGCGCTTTATGTGGCTTTGCGGCGCCGGGTGCTGTGCTGAAGGTCAGCCCCGGGCGGCTGCGAATGAGTGCCCTGAGCCGCCCGGGGTCCCAGCCGGAGTCAATCCCGCCGGAAGGACCTACGTATGGTACCGAAGTGCCGATCCGTGCGGGCGCTACATGCGGTACGGGCGGCGGCGCGCGGCCGGGGGCAGCTCGAACGGCCGGTGCGGGAGGGTCTGGTACCAGTACGCCACCGAGCTGACATCGTCGGACCGCTTGTTGGCGTGCCCGTGCTCGATGGTGACCCTGATCGACTCGGTGAAGGTGATCGGGTCCTCCACATGGAACCGGTACAGCGAGATGTCGCCACTCCAGTTCGGCCCGCCGGGCAGGGTGACCCCGTGGTAGGGCGCGTGGTGGGTCTGGGTCGGGCACCAGGCGGTGTTGAAGTAGTCCTCGGTGCCGGTGCCGTGCAGCGACGGCGGGAACGGCTCGCCGTCGATGAAGATCATGTCATCGCCCTCGCCGTACCAGTTCCAGTCGCTGGTCTCGCGCAGGTTGCGGACGTTGAACACGCAGCCGACGTAGTGCCCCCGCCCCACGGCGTCGAGGATGACGTAGTTGTCATCGCCGGTCAGGTTGGTGCCCTCCAGCAGGTACTCACGGTTGGTCTGCGCGCCCTGCTCGACGCCGCCGGTGGGGCGCTCGGCGTTCCACTGAGCGTGGAAGTAGCCGAGTTCGGTGTCCGGCGGGCCGTCGAACAGGTCGTAGTCGATGTAGTAGTAGAAGAACACCGGGTGCGTGGTCAGCTCGCTGATCAGCTCGACGTGCGCCCGTCGTCCGAACGGCATGTGGAACCACGAGTTGAACGCCTTGCCGTCCTCCGGGCTCATCTGGAGCGGCGCGGAGACGAAGTTCCCGGTGCGGCCGTGCCCCATGCCGAAGAAGTCGCCCAGCGGCACCAGCACGCTGGGCGCCTCGGAGTCGTCCCAGGTGATCTTCAGCACCAGTTGCCGCAGGTAGTCGGCGTCGGCGATGTCCGGCACCTCGATGTGGGGCAGCGCGACCGTGCACCAGATGTGGTTGATCGACCCCGGACCCTCGATGTCGGCGAGGGTGACCCGGGTGCCCGGCTGGACGGTGAGACGGTCGTCGTTGCCGCCGGTGCGGTCCCAGCTCGACGCCCGCTTGCGGCGGCTCGTACGCAGCCGGGGCAGGTCGCGCAGGCTGCTGCCGTACTGGCCGTACGTCATGAAGATCCTCTCTCTTGGAACGCGGTGATTACTTCAGGCCGGTGGTCTTCATCGCGTCCACGAGCCGTTTCTGGCCCGCCAGGAACACGATCACCGTGGGGATCGCCGCGACCAGGCTGGCGGCGAGCACGTAGTGCCATGCGGTGGAGTACTGGCCGGAAAGCCCGGCGATGCCGACCTGGATCATGCGCAGGTCCGGGTCCCTGACGGCCGTGAGCGGCCACAGGAACGCGTTCCAGTTGGTCAGGAAGAACAGCACGGACAGGGTGGCCAGCATGGGCTTGCTGAGCGGCAGGACGACCCGCCAGTACAGGCCGAAGAAGCCGCAGCCGTCCAGCTTGGCGGCCTCCTCCAGCTCGCGCGGGATGTTCAGGTAGTACTGCCGGAGCAGGAAGATCCCGAACGCGTTGAAGATGGCCGGGACGATCAGGCCCGCGTGGCTGTCCAGCATGCCCAGTTCCCTGACCACCAGGAACAGCGGGACCAGGATCACCGGCAGCGACACGAGCATGGTGGAGAAGATCATCGAGAAGATCGCCTGCTGCCCCCGGAAGCGCAGCCGGGCCAGCGCGAACGCGGCCATCGAGTGGAACAGTAGCGCGACCACCGTGATCGTCACCGCGACCAGCGCGCTGTTGAACAGGAAGCGCGGCAGCGGCATCTCGGTGAGCACGTAGATCAGGTTGTCCAGCGTCCAGCGGCTGGGCAGGCCGAGGGTGAAGATCTCCTGGGCCGGTTTGAGCACGGTGACCAGCAGCCACAGCATCGGCGCCACGGTGAACGCCGCGATCAGGTACGCCAGCACCGCCCGCGGCCCGAACCGGGCCCTGCGCCGCGGCAGCGCCCTAGCGTTCGTCGGCATCGAAGCGCCCTCCCCTGGTCATCGCGAACATCACGCCGGTCACCATCACCAGGAACGCGACCACCACACTGGTCAGCGCCGCCGCGTAGCCGTAGTTGTTGAACGAGAACGCCTGCTGGTAGATGTAGAAGACCACGGTGGTGGTGGCGTTGGCCGGGCCGCCCTCGGTGAGCGCCCAGACCAGGTCGAACGCCTGGAGCCCGGTGACCGCGTTGACGGTCAGGGTGATCAGCACGAAGAAGCTGGTGGGCCGGAGCAGCGGCCAGGTCACATGGCGGAAGCGCTGCCAGGCCGAGGCCCCGTCGATCCGCGCCGCCTCGCCGTACTCCTTGGGGATGTCCTTCAGCCCGGACACGAAGATCAGCATCTGGTAGCCCATCAGGAACCACACACTGATCAGTACGAACGTGCCCAGCGCCAGCGACGGCGTGCCCAGCCAGGACACGTCGCCGAGCCCGAGGGGCGCGAGCAGCGTGGGCACCATGCCCTGCTTGTCCACCAGCAGGAACTGCCACAGCATGCCCACCACGACCAGGCTGATCACATGCGGCAGGAACAGCGCCGTGCGCACCCCGGCCACGCCGGGGAAGTGGTCGCGGACCAGCAGAGCCAGGCCGAGCCCGGCCGCGAAGCAGAGCGGCACGAAGGTCACGACGTAGATCAGCGTGACCTTGACGCTCTCCCACAGGGCCGCGTCGCCCAGCATCTGCCGGAAGTTGTCCAGCCCCACGAACGTGTAGCCGCCGAAGCCGTCCACCTGGAACAGCGACACCCCGAGGGCCAGCAGCATGGGCAGCAGCACGAAGATCGCCAGGCCCAGCACGTCGGGCGCCAGGAAGAAGGCGGCGGCCAGGCCCTCCCGGCCCTCGCCCCTCCTGCGCCCGGCGCCCTTGCCCGGTTGGTGCCCGGCCGGGGCCTGGGCAGGAAGGATAGGCCCCGGCCGGGAGTCAGGTACGGCGGTGCCCACGTCGTCTGTGCTCGTCACCGTGTCACGTCTCGCTTTCGCCGCGCCCGGCCGCCGCGCTGTCACCGCTCACAGGATCGGTGCGCCCTTGTAGGTCTTGAGGAACGCGTCGATCTTCGCCGCCGCGTCCGCCGCCGCCGTCGCGGGAGCCGTGCTCCCGAGCTGGCACGCCTGGATGGCGTCGGACACGGCCTTGTAGACCTCTGGGGGGTAGCGGGGCTCGGGACGACCGCCGGGCGCGACGTCCTTGATGAAGGTCGCGAACGCCTTGTCCTGGAACGCGCCCTTCTCCTCCGCGGCCTTCTGCACCGACTTGCGCGGCGGCACGGTCGTCTTGACCACCGTGCTCCACTGCCGGCCGCGCTCCACACTACCGGCGTCCATGGAGCCCAGCGCCCAGGCGATGAACTTGGCCGCGGCCTCGGGGTTCTTGCCCTTGGCGTTGGCCACGAAGGCCCAGCCGCCCATGTCGGTGGTGTACGTGCCGCCCTGCGGGGTGGGCAGCTTGAAGACGCCGTACTTGAAGTCCTTGGCCTGCTGCTGGAGGTCGGCCAGCGCCCAGGTGCCGGTCTGCTGGATGGCCACGCTGCCCGACACGAGGTTCGCGACCACGTTGCCCGCGCCGTCGCCGCGCGGCTTCTTCGGGGCGATGCCCGCACGGATGGTCTTCTGCCAGAGGTCCAGGGCGGCGATGGCGCCAGGGGAGTCGAAACCGGCCAGGCCGTCGGCGGGGACCGCGCTGGAGCCGCCCATCCACATGAAGGGGTACCAGGTGAAGTTCTGGTAGTAGCCGGGGATGGTCTCGAACAGGAGGCCGAAGCGGTCCTTGTCGGTCAGCTTCTCGGCGACGTTGAGCAGTTGGTCCCAGGTGGTGGGGATGTCGCCCTCGGACAGGCCGGCCTTCTCGAAGGCGTCGATGCCGTAGTAGAGGGCCAGTGGCTCGATCTCCATCGGCAGGCCGTAGATCTTGCCGTTCACCTTGCGGGTGTCCAGTACGCCGTCCACGTAGTCGGCGATGGCGTCGGGCCTCAGGTGGGGGGTGAGGTCCTGGAGGACGTTCGCGTTGGAGTACCGGAGGAAGTCACCGGGGCTGATCAGGAAGATGTCCGGGCCCTCGCCCGCGGAGAAGGCGGTCTGGAGCGGGGTGCCGGTGATGTACTCCGCGGTGGGCAGGTAGTGGAGCTTGACCTTGACCTCGTTGTCGGCGTTCCACTCCTTGACCATGTTGACGAACCAGTCGGACTGGGCGCTGGGCTTGTCGGTGGGGCCGTAGAAGTTCCAGAAGACGAGTTCCTTCGCGTTCCCGCCGCCCCCGGCGGAGCCTCCGCCGCCACAGGCGGCGAGCAGCGGAACGGCGCCCAGTGCGGCGGCGCCGCCGAGGAATGCCCGGCGGCTCACCGCACCGACATCGGGTGTGCCGGCACGGGGACCGGTGACAAAACGGGTGGCCATGGATGTGCTCTCCAACTGCGAAAATGCCGGGTTCCCGGCCTCGAGCAATCGATTTCTCGGAATCTAGGGGTGGGGTTCCTTCAGCGTCAACCCCGAGTTACCAAGATGTTGCGCGGCACGCCGGGGCACGCCGCGCGCGGTCAGGCCGGCTGCGCGGGGCGCGGCACGGCTTCGATCTCCGGCAGGTACGGCATGCCCGCGACCGCCCCGGGCCGCGTGGTGGCGATGCCCGCCGCCGCGTTGGCGAACCGGGCCGCGGCCACCAGGTCCTCGCCCCGGGCCAGCCGGGCCGCGAGCGCGCCGCAGAAGGCGTCTCCCGCACCCACGGTGTCCACCGCCGTGACGGCAGAGGCGGGCACCGGCGTGATGTCGAGCATGCCCGTTCCAGGGTCGCGCCGGGCGACGATCGCCCCCCGCTCCCCCAGCGTGAGCACCACCCCCCGGCAGCCGAACCGGTCGCACAGGTCGCCCACGGCGGACCGGGCGTCCTCTCCATCGGGTGGATAGCCGAGCAGTTGCTCCGCTTCCACCTGGTTCGGTATGAGGATATCCACGTATGGGTGGATATCGGTGGGTATGGCGGTGTATGGGGCGGGGTTGAGCAACGTCAGCACGCCGTTCTCACGGGCCGTGCGCAGGGCGGCGAAGCTCACCTCGACCGGTAGTTCGAGCTGTACGGCGAGCACCTTGGAGGCCGCGATCACCGGGGCCGCGCGGGCGATGTCCGACGGTCTCATGGCGTCGTTGGCGCGGGGCACGATGATGATCGAGTTGGCGCCGCCCGGCTCGACGACCGGCAGGCCCACGCCGGTGCCCAGCTCGCCGTCGCGCACCACGCAGGACGCGTCGATGCCCTCGTCGCGCAGCAGGTCGATGAACTCCTGGCCGTAGCGGTCGTCGCCGAGCCTGCCGATCATGGCGGCGGTCGCCCCGGCCCGCGCCGCGGCCACCGCCTGGTTGACGCCCTTACCGCCGAGGAACTCCGCGAACCCGGTGCCGCGCAGCGTCTCGCCGGTACGCGGCCGGTACGGGGCGCTCGCCACCAGGTCCTTCATGAAGCTGCCCAGCACGCAGACGTCGAAGCGCCGTCCGGCGCCGTTGCCCGTCGCCGCGGCGTTCATGCCTCCGCCTTCTCGCCCAGCAACTTACGCCCGAGCGAGCCCGCCGGGTGGAAGCGTGCGAAATCGGTTTCAGTGAACCCACGCCGGACCATCAATGCCGAGGCGAGCGCGTCGCCCATCACCAACGTCGCCGTCGTGGACGCGGTCGGCGCCAGGTTCAGCGGGTCGGCCTCACGGAAAACACCCACGTCAAGCACGTGATCAGCGGTCCGTCCAAGAGTCGAGTCGGCGACGCCGACCAGGGCCACCACAGTACTCCGCCGGTCGGCCACCATCCGTGCGAACACGCAGACCTCCCGGGTCTCCCCGGATCCGGAGATCGCGATCAACACGTCGCCGGGCGCCACCATGCCGGAGTCGCCGTGCAGCGCCTCGGCGGCGTGCACGAAGATGGCCGGGGTGCCAGTGCTGGCCAGAGTGGCGGCGATCTTTTTGCCGATGTGCCCGGACTTGCCGAGGCCGGTCACCACCACGCGTCCGGCACAGCCCGCGATCGCATCGACCACCTGCACAAACCTATCGTCCAAGCGCCCTGCGAGCGCCGCCACCGCCTCCGCTTCCCACCGCAGCGTCTCGCGCGCAGCGGTGAGCGAGTCGTCCGCGGGGTCCTCCGCCGGCGACAGGCGCGTGTCGCCCGCGCCCGTTGGGGGGGTGACCACCAAGGCTCATTCCTCTCTGAGAAATCGATTTCTCAAGAAGGTAGAGTTAGCGGCGTAGGATGTCAACGCCGGTCAGAGATCCGTTGCGGGCCGGCAGCCGTACGATTTACCGGGCAGGCCCCCACCCCGCCCCCCTTTGGGCTTCATGCGGAGGACGCTGAGCAGATGGCGACGATCCACGACGTTGCGCGGCACGCGGGCGTTTCCGCGGCCACGGTCTCCCGGGTGCTCAACGGCCGCGAGACGGTGGACCCGGCGCTCGCCGTACGAGTGCAGAGCGCCGTCAGCGCCCTCGGCTACCGCCGCAACTCGGTGGCGCGCAATCTGCGCAGGCGGCAGACCACGCTGTGGGCGGTGCTCATCTCCGACATCGAGAACCCGTTCTTCACCTCGCTGGTCAGGGGGGTCGAGGACGTCGGGCGCAGCGAGGGCTACTCGGTGGTGCTGTGCAACACCGACGAGGACACGACGAAGGAGTCGGAGTACATCGCCGCCTGCCTGGCCGACAAGATGGCCGGTGTGATCATCTCCCCGACCAGCGACACCAGCGACGTCAGCCCGCTGGTCGAGGCGGGCACCGCGGTGGTCGCGATCGACCGGGAGCTGTCCCAGGTCACCCTCGACACCGTGCTGGTCGACAACGAGGGCGGGGCCGAACAGGCCACCCGGCACCTCGCCGAACGCGGCTACCGGCGCATCGCCTGCATCACCGGCCCGCGCCGCACCTCCACCGCCATCCGCCGGCTGCGCGGCTACCAGCGCGCCATCAAGGCCACCGGCCTGACCGCCGACAAGAGCCTCATCCGGCACGCCGACTTCCGCGAGGCGGGCGGCTACGCCGCCATGGCCGCGCTTCTGGACGAGGACGTCCGGCCGGACGCGGTGTTCGCGGCCAACAACCTGATGACGGTGGGGGCGCTGGAGTGCCTGGTCGACCGGGGCCTGACGGTGCCCGATGACGTGGGCGTCGTCGGCTTCGACGACATCCCCTGGGCCCGCCTGGCCCGCCCGTCCCTCACCACCGTGGGCCAGCCCACGTACGAGATGGGCAAGTCCGCGGCCCAACTCCTGTCCGGCCGAATCGCCACCCCAGGCCGCCCGGCCACCCGCGTCACCCTCCAAACCGAACTCCACATCCGCGAAAGCACCAACCGCCCACCTGCCTGACCCGGTGGCGGCGACCTGTCACCACGGCGAAAAGCGTTTCGCTTGGAGGGGTGGTGGGTGACAGGCTTGGGGGATGGACTTGGTTCCGCACTTTCGGCGTGAGATCCAGGGGTTCGAGGCCGCGGTACGGGGGGTGGCCGGGGGGAATGAAGCGCCGTTGACGCCGTCGTGCCCCGGGTGGTCGGTGAACGATCTGATCGCGCATCTGGGCGGGGTTCACCGTGGGGTGAGCCACATCATCAAGAACGACCTTGTGACCTGGCCGGGCATGGATGACCTCGGGTTTCTCCGGTTGCCCGCGGAGGCGGCGGGGTGGCCGCGGCCGGATACCGCGCCCAACCGGGGGCCGGTGCCCGCAGGGTTGATCGACTGGTTCGCGGAGGGGGCCGCCGAGTTGTACGCGGTGTTCCGGGACACCGATCCCGCCCAGCGTGCCTGGACGTGGTCGCGGGAGCAGACCGTCGGGTTCTGGGTGCGGGTGCAGGCGATCGAGGCGGCCGTGCACCGGTGGGACGCGCAGGCCGCGACCGGCGATCCCGAGCCGATCGACGCCGACCTCGCCTCCGACATGATCGCCCAGACCTTCGAGGTGATGGCCCCGGCGCGGCGGGAGTGGCGGCAGGCACCGCCGGGGCGGGGCGAGCGGTACGCGTTCCGCCGTACCGACGGCCCGGGGGCGTGGACGGCGCGGTTCGACGGCGGCGAGGTCGCCCTCACGGACGGCCCCGGCGATGTGGAGCTGGCCGGAACCGCGTCCGACCTGGCACTCTACCTCTGGGGCCGGGTCCCCGCCGACCGACTCCAGATCAGCGGCGACAAAGACGTACTCGACCGCTACTTCACCCTGGTCCCGCCGGTCTGACCCGCGCGGGTGAGGCGGTCGCCCAGCATGCGCAGGTGGGCGGCCAGTTCCGGCGGGCCGTGGACGGTGAAGTCGCAGCCCAGCCGTCCGATGCTGAAGGCCAGGTAGTCGAGTGTGTCGGCGGATGCGCGCAACCGGCAGGAATCCTCGTCCACCGCGGTCAGGACGCCGACGTCGCCGGGCAGGCGCGGGGCGATCTCATCCATGGGGGCGTGCAGGGTGACATCGGCCTCGTAGACGGGACCGGAGGTGTAGAGCTTCGCCTTGAGGAAGGCGGCGGCGTCCGGTTCGGGTGGCTCGCGGGTGGGGGCGCGCATTCCGGTGGGGTGGACGTCCTCGATGCGGTCCACCCGGAAGATCCGCCAGTCGTCGCGCTCGTCGTCGTACGCGATCAGGTACCAGCGCCGCCCCGTGGCGACCAGGCGGTACGGGGCGGCCAGCCGCCTGGACGGGTCGCCCTGCGCGGATCGGTACGCGAAGCGGACCTTTTCCCGGGCGGTCACCGCGGCGGCCAGGGCGCTCAGTACCTCCGGGTCCACGCCCGGACCCGGCGCGGCGCCGAATGGGACGGTCGCCGCGCCGACTGCCGCCACCCGGTGACGCAACCGGGCCGGGAGCACCTGTTCCAGCTTGGCCATCGCGCGGACCGAGGCGTCCTCGATCCCCTGCACGGCCTGAGCCGTCGCGGTACGCAGCCCCACCGCGACGGCCACCGCCTCCTCGTCGTCCAGCAGCAGCGGCGGCATCGCCGTGCCCGCCACCAGCCGGTAACCGCCCGCCGCCCCCATGCTGGCCGTCACCGGGTAGCCGAGGTCGCGCAGCCGCTCGATGTCCCGCCTGATCGTGCGCGGGCTGACCGCCAGTCGTTCGGCCAGTTCGCTGCCCGGCCACTCCCGGGGGATCTGGAGCAGCGACAACAGCTTCAGCAGCCGGGCCGGGGTGTCGCTCATGGGCCACCAGCATGCCGGCCATCGAGGACGGCCACCGACCTATATCGGCCTTAGCCGCTGGTCACGAACGATGAAATATCCTTAAGACGAACGATCTCCCCACGCGCGCCCCAGTTGCCCTCGGGGATCTCGTTGATGTGCACCCACGCGGTGGTGGCCTCGGCGAACCGCCCCGGCTCCGCGTCGGCGTCGGCGAGCACCTGGGTGACGCGCTGAACGATGTCCAGGCGCTTGGCGTCGTTCAGCGAACCGGCCGGAACGCCCACCCGCACCACGTACTTCGGCTTCTCCCCCGCGGGCAGCCGCCGGCCGCCGATGAACCAGGCGTCGATCTCGTTCACCACCAGCCAGGAGATGGTCCTGGCCGCCTCGGTGTCCGGGGCACCCTCGGCGGCCATCACCTCCGACACCAGGCGCCCGCCGATCTTGTCGCGGCCGGCCTCGTCCAGCGAGCCCTTGGGGACGAACAACTCCACGAACGGCATGAGTAAGTCCTTTCATTGAACTCGTTCAGCCCACAACCTACAGCCAGTGAGTTCAATGAATCAACCCTCTACACTGGGACCATGCAACGGACCAGCTTCGCGGAGATGCACTGCTCGATCGGGCAGTCCCTGGAACGCATCGGCGAGTGGTGGACGCCGCTGATCATGCGGGACCTCCACCTCGGCCTGCACCGGTTCGACGACATCGCCGAGAACCTGGGCATCTCTCGCAACCTGCTCACCCGCCGGCTGGACGCGCTGGTCACCGACGGCATCGTGGAACGCCGGGCCTACCAGGAGCGGCCCCCGCGGCACGAGTACCACCTGACCGAAGCGGGCCGCGACCTCGTGCCGGTGCTGATGGCGCTGATGGCCTGGGGCGACAAATGGGCGACCCCGGAGGGCGGCCCGCCGGTGCGCCTGGTCCACCGCGAGTGCGGGGCCGAGTTCACCCCGCAGGTCTGCTGCTCGGGCTGCGGGCGGCCGGTGAGCACCGCCGATGTGCAGGCGCTGCCCGGTCCGGGCGCCGCCTACGGCCCGGGGACCAAGGTCCTGGCCCGGCGCAGCGGCATCGCACCGGGCCAGGACCATGACCCGAGCCCGTCAGGGCGTGAGATCGGCCACTCCCATTCCGGTTGAAATGTCGAACGGCACCGAAACCTGATCGTGGGCGATCAGCCACTCGCCGTCGATCCTGCGAAAGCACACGGTGGCCCGGACCCACATTCCGCTGGTCGCCGTACCGTTTCGCAACGTGCCGCTGAGCCGGCCGAAAAAGTGCCCGTACGCCACCTCATCGCTCACGGTGAAGGCCGGTTCACGAACCTCGTACGTCACTTCCTCGAAGAACGTGAAGACATTCCGCCAGTTGTTCAGTTTCGCCGCTATGCCGACATGCCGCAGCGGCGGCTCGACGTCGAAGGACACGACGTCCGGCGTGTAAAGCCGCCGCAGGGCCTCGATGTCCTTGGCTTCGATTCCCGCGGCCACCTTGTCGATGTGCGCCCGGAGTTCGGTCTCGTGCTTTTCGCGTAGCGCGGTCATCGCCGACCGTCCCTTCCATTCGGGGTGGTGGTGCATCGCCTTCTCGGCGATACGACGACACGGCACCCTCGAATGTCAGGTCAGGAAAGGGCGAGCGCGCGGTCGATGCCCGGCCCCATGAAGGCGCGGGCCAGCCCCGCCCGGCGCAGCCGCCAGGCCGGTGACCTGCGGACCCGCCCGCCGTACCGCCGGTCGTAGATGTCGCCGACCAGGTCGGGGTGCGCGCCCAGCTCCAGCAGCACCGGGAACGCCTCCCGCTTGGAGATCATCCCGCCGCCGCGCAGCGTGACGGTGGCCCGCGCGAGGGTCAGCACGCCCGAATCGACCCAGTCGTCGGTGAGCCAGGGCCGCAGCCGGGCCACCAGGGGCCGCCAGTAGCCGTCCAGCTCATCGCGCACGAAGCGGGTCAATTCGCCGTCGGTGACGGGCGGGATCATGCCGGTCGGGCCGGGGCCGTACAGGGTGACGCCCTCGCGTAGGAGTTCGCGCCGGATCACCGGGGAGACCGGCCGGTGGTACAGCTCGGAGAAGGCCCAGGTCAGGTGCTCCCGCTCCGGATCGTGCAGGTGGTTTTTGACCAGGTAGGAGCAGTGCAGGCGGGCCGCGAGCGGCTGGTGGTCGGCGAGCCGGCGATGCAGGTCGGTGAGCCTGCGGGTCTGGTCGCGGTCGGGGGTCTCGGCGATGACCGCGAGCAGGTCGAGATCGCTGCGCCGGAGCTGGAAGTCGCCCGAGGCGAGCGAGCCGTGCACCCACAGGGCGACGAGCGGAACGGCGGCCATCACCTCGGTGGCGAACCGCTCGATCAGCGCGCCCGCGACCTCCTCAGGATTCATGGTCCAACCGTCTCACGTATTTCGGTCTCCGGCACCGCCCGACCGGTCTGATATGGCACTCCAGCCGTCCTGAGAATGGCATTGACACCCGGTTACCCGCGAGTAAGTATCAGCTCACGGCGCGCCGTCCCGATGCCCTGCGCACTCTCTCCCCAAGGACGGCCAAATGAGCTTGTGTGTTCGCGTGAGCATGGTCTTTGTCACCATGGTCCTAGCCATCTCAGGAACGGCGATTCCGGCCGCCGCGGCGACCGCCGGCGATGTCGTCTCGGCGCAAAAGGTCACCCTCTACTACGACCCGGCCAGATTGCTGAAGGTGCCGGCGAAGGTGTGGAAGATCCTCTACCACTCCACATCGGCCACGGGCGCGCCGGTCCAGGTCTCCGGGACCGTGCTCGTGCCCAAGACCTCCTACCCCGGCACCCGGCCGATCATCGGGTACGCGGTCGGCACCAAGGGCCTGGGCGACCAGTGCGCGCCCTCGGCGCTGTGGCAGCGCGGCAAGGACAAGGAGATCGCACTGGTCAGCCTGCTCCTGGCGCGCGGCTGGGCGGTCGCGGTGACCGACTACGAAGGGCTCGGCACGCCCGGCCCGCACACCTACATGGCGGGCCTCTCGCAGGGCCATGCCGTACTGGACGCGATCAGGGCCGCGGCGCGGGTGCCCGGCGCGGGGCTGTCCGCGTCAGCCGAGGTGGGCGTGCTCGGCTACTCCCAGGGCGGCGCGGCGGCGGGCTGGGCGGCCCAGCTCCACGCGGCGTACGCGCCGGAACTGCGGCTGCGCGGCGTCGCG
Organism: Spongiactinospora rosea; assembly: GCF_003315795.1. Taxonomy (GTDB): domain Bacteria; phylum Actinomycetota; class Actinomycetes; order Streptosporangiales; family Streptosporangiaceae; genus Spongiactinospora; species Spongiactinospora rosea. The sequence continues at coordinate 766,815 of NZ_QMEY01000001.1, read as the reverse complement.
ACGGGCGGCGTGCCCGCCGACCTCAAGCGGGCCGCCGACCACCTGGACGGCCGCCCCCACTTCGGACTGGCCGCGGCGGCGGGCGCCGGCCTGGACGCCGCCTACCCCGAACTGGACCTCGACCGCTACCTCACCGCCGAGGGCCGCACGCTGTTCGCCGGGATCCGCGACGACTGCACCGGCGCGATCGTCGACAGGCTGGCCGGCCGCAGGCTGTCCCAGCTCACCACCGCCGACGTGCTGAACGTGCCCGCCTGGCAGGCGCGGCTGAACGAGAACCGGCTCGGCGGGCGGACGCCCGGCGTACCGATCTACCTGTACCACGCCACCGACGACGAGGTCATCCCGATCGCGATCGGCCGGACCCTGCGCCGCGACTGGTGCGACAGGGGCGCGAAGGTCCTGTGGACCCCGCTGCCCGCGCCCAACCACACCACCGGCGCGGTCGAGGGCGTGCCGATCGCCATCACCTGGCTGTCCAGCCGGTTCGAGGGCCTACCGGTCCTGTCCAACTGCTGACCCCGGCAGCGGCCCACCGGGCTCACCCGAAGCGCTTCAGCAGCCCTCGAACTGCGGGACGGTGACGGTCAGTTTGAGCCCGGTGGGGCCGAACCATTTGTCCAGGAGCTCCTTGGCCGTGCCGTCCAGGTACATCTCGTTGATCGCCCGGTTGATCGCCTCGCAGGCGGCCACGTCGCCCTTCTTGAGACCCACGCCGTACCGTTCGTCGGTGAACGGCGCGTTGACGAACCGGACCGACGAGGTGCCCGTCTCACTGGCGAGGCCGGCGAGGATCAGGTCGTCGGTGGAGACCGCGTCCACGGAGCCGTCGGCCAGCTTGGCCGTGCAGTCGCGGTAGCTCTTCATCTCGACCAGGCTCACGTCGACCTTGCGCTCCTCCTTGACCCTGCGCCAGGAGTTGGAGCCGGTGACCTGGCAGAGCTTCTTGCCCGCCAGGTCGCGCACGTTGTTGATGTTCCTGTCCGCGGCGCGGACCAGGGTGTCCTGGTGGGCGACGTAGTACGGCCCGGCGAAGTCGACCTTGACCTTGCGCTCCGCGGTGATCGAGTAGGAGGCGACGATGAAGTCGATCTTGCCCAGCCGGAGCATCTCCTCCCGCTCGGCCGACTTGGTCTCCTTGTAGACGACGTTCTTCGCACCCAGCTTGCGGGCCAGGTAGGCGGCCACGTCCACGTCGAAGCCCTCGTTCCGGCCGCCCTTCAGCGCGCCGAGCCCCGGCTGGTCGATCTTCACGCCGACGGTCATCGTCTCCTTGCCGACGATCGTGCTCGTCTGGGCGCCTGCCAGGCCGCACCCGGACACTCCGAGGACCAGGGCGGCGGCGATCACCGTGTGCCGTACGCGCATGACGGGTCTCCTTTCAGCGGTACTCGCTCAGCCGCGGCCGGACGCCGAGCAGGATCAGCAGGGCGGCGGCCAGGGCGACGCCGGGCAGTAGCCAGTTCCAGCCGCCGAGCGACGCGTCGCCCTTCTTGATCTCTTCGTCGAACGTCCCGCCGTGCAACTTGATGAGGTCCACGAGCGCGTTGTCGTACGCCTGGAACCTGCGGCTCAGGTCGCCCATCCGCTCCGCGATGGCCTCCGCGCCCTTCTGGGAGTTCACGAGCAGGCGCATCTGCCGGTCGCTCTGCTGGAAGCGCTGGTAGCCCTTCAGCACCCGCACCAGCGCCGTCTTCTCGTCCGGGCGGTTCACGATGCTTTTGGCCTCGTCGCCGTGGAAGCCGAGGAACGCGATCGAATCGGGATACTGGCCCACGGCCTTGTCGACTCCGACGTAGTACTTGTCCAGGCTGCCGCCGGCCGTGTAGAGCACCTTCTGCGAGTTGTCCAGGTAGACCTGCTCGTAGGTGTCGGCGCGCTCGGGGTCGAGCAGGTAGCGGCTCTGGTCGCCGTGCATGGTGTTGCCGATGGCGCGGGCCCGGGACATCGCGAGGACCGAGTTGAAGCCCTCCTCCTTGGCCTTGCGCAGCCCCTCGGCCCCGTTGCCGAGCAGCAGTACGGCGGCGACGGTGAGCACGCCCACCCCCACGGTGGCCACCAGCAGCGCCGGGTTGACCACTCGGCGGAACCGGCGGGCCAGGAAGACCTGGATCATCACCAGGGCGACCAGCGTGCCGAGGCCGACGACCCCGACGACGATCCGCCCGATGTTGATCGCCAGGTACTGCGTCTCGTACGTCTGGCGCACGATGGTGCCGCTCTCCAGCGTCAGGTTGTACGCCTTGGGCAGCAGGTCCAGCCGCATCAGGTCGGTCGCCGCCCGGTAGACCGAGACGACCTGGGCGGGCGGCGGGCCCGCCGGGTGCGCGGCCTGCTGGTTCAGCAGCATCGCGCGTTCGGCGAGCTGCTGGTAGCGGCCGAAGCCGTTGAGCAGCGCCTCGACCGTGCGCTTCTCCGTGGCGTCGCCGATCGCGAGGTCGCTGGCCAGCAGCAGCGCCTTGCCGACCTCGGCCTGGCGCTGCTCGTAGCGCCGCACGGCCTTGTCCTTGCCGTCGCCGAGGCCGGTCTCCCTGCCGATCAGCAGGATGTTGGCGACCTGGGCGTCCATGTCGCTGAGCGCGAAGTACATGTCGGCGGTGGCGACGACCTGCGGGCCCGCGTCCTCGCCGATGACCGTGAGGCCGTCGCGGACGTTGCCGATCGCCCAGAACGTGCCGCCGAACAGCGCCGCGACCGCGAGCAGGCACACCGCGGCCCGGGTGCGGATGCGCCCGGGCACGGTACGGCGGCGCGGCGTCCGCACGGGCCGCGCCGCGGGCTCCAGGCTCTGCATAGGGTCCGGCGGCGTGCCGACGACGGCCGTCGTGTTCCCCTGGGGGTGGGCGATGACGGCCGTCGTCCCCTGCGGTTCACCGCCGGGGGCGGGCGTCAGTGGAGGCGCGGTCATGGTGCCTCACCCTTTCCGTAGCGTGATCACGGTCCACGCACCGAGCTGGATGCGGTCGCCGTCGCCGATCGGCACCGGCACGTTGGGCGGCAGCGCCTCGCGCGAGCCGTTGACGGTCGTGCCGTTGGCCGAGCCGGGATCGACGAGCATCCACGACCCGTCGGGCTGGGCGAGCAGCACCGCGTGCAGGTGGGAGACCCCCGGGTCCTGTGGCGGGCCGGTCAGGTCGATCTCGGGGCTGAGGTTGCGCGAGCGGCTGCGCCGCCCGATCATGACCTGCTGGCCGCTCAGCGGGAACCGCCGCTCGGGGCAGTACGGCGGGAACGGCACGCTCGCCGCGTCCGGGCCGCCCTGCCCGATGACGGTGTTGTAGTAGCCGCGGTCGGCGGTGACCACGGCCTCCCACAGACCGGCCTGCGGCTCCGCGACCGGCGCGGGGGGCACTTGCGGCATCGGAGGCACCGGCTGCACCGGCGGCGCTGTGGGCGCGGACAGCGGCGGAGTCGCCGTGAACGTGGCCGTCGGCTGGGGCGGCGACAGCCGCGCGGACTGCCCCGCCGCCCGGCCCTCAAGGAGGGCCTGCACCGACTGCGCCTGCTCGGCCATCCGCACCGCGCCGGACATCTCGCTGGCGTAGTCGTAGCCGCAGTCCTCGCAGAAACGGCCCGTTCTCGGCGCGTCGCAGTCGGGGCAGACCGTGCGCTCGCCCTCGCCCCCCGAGGTCGCCGCGGGGGCGGCCGGAGGAGCCGAGGGCGCGGACACGACCGGGGCCGCGGCGGGGGCCGCGCCCCCCATCGCCGTCCCGCAGATGTCGCAGTAGTCCGTGGCCTCCGACTCGTGGCCGGATGGACATATCGCCATCGCTGGTGCTCCTCCTCACTCTCGGGTCTCGGGTCTCAGGGCGGGCCGTCAGCCCTGGGGCTCCTTGCGCATCCGCGCCGTACGCACCGAACCGGTGTCCAGCGCGATCTCGGCGGCCTTCGCCACGTCGGGCTTGAGCCGGGCGGTACCGCTCTCGGGGTCGTAGTCGATGACCTTGTCCAGCAGCTTGGCGGTGTCGCCGTTGCCGGACTGCTGGGCGATGCCCCTGGCCCGGCCGAGCCGGGCGGTGGCCAGCTCCAGATCGCCGTCCTTGCGGGCCTGCAGGCCGTCCTGGATGAGCTGGGCCAGCTCCTGCTGGCCGGTGTAGTGGGCGACCCTGGGGTTGATCCTGGTGGAGGCGACCGGGTCGGCGCTCCACTCGGCCAGTACGTTGCCCGCGGCGAGCTGCGCGCCGGTGTCGGGGACCATCACCCGCACCCACGCGGCCCGCATCTCCTGCCCGACCGTGCCCGGCTGCACCTGGATCGCCAGGTGGTACTCCCGCGACTCCGCGCCCCACGAGCCCGTCGGGTAGTCGCCGTCCAGCGGCCCGGAGGGGGTACGGCGGGCGGTGAGGTCCTCCAGCGTCGGCGAGACCTGCTTGAGGAACTTGAGCGAGGCGTTCTGCGGCGTGCGCACCCGCAGCACCACGTCGGCCACCGCCTTGCCCATCGCGGTCTGCGTCATCGCCCGGAAGTCGGCCTCAAGGTCCTTGGGGTCGGGGATGTCGCCGACCGTGCCGAGCAGCGCGGACGCGACCTTGCGCAGCTCGGCCACCACCCAGCCGTCGCCGACGCCGCGGCAGTCGCAGACGAACTTGCCGGTGCAGTACGCGAGGTCGGCGTCGAACTCGCGGGCGTCCTGGTGCTCGTTCTTGCCGTCGGTGAGCAGAATCGCGTGCTTGATCGCGTGCGGGAACGGCTGGAACAGGTCGGCGGCCAGCCGCAGCCAGCGGCCGATCGCGGTGCCGCCGTCGGCCTCCATCCGGCTGATGGCGGCCTTGGCCGCCTCCCGGCTGCCCCGGTCGGTGGGCACCAGGCGGCGATCGTGCGGGAAGATCATGTGTGCGTAGGCGGTGCCGGAGACGATCGCGAAGTGGACGCCGTCGCGCAGGGTGTCCACGGCGGCCATGGCCGCCTTGCGCGCCTCGTTGATCTTGCCGTAGGACATGGAGCCCGAGGTGTCCACGATGATGACCTCGGCCGCCTGCTGTTCCTGCGCCATGCGCTCCACCGGCCCGGCGGCCTCGACGGTGAGGACCGCGTGGACCTCCGTGCCGTCCATCGGGAGGTACTTGTTCTGGTCTACGCGTACGGTGAACTGCGGCTGCTCGGTCACTTGGGCGTGCTTCCCTTCTCGAACGGGATCACCAGCACGGTGATGTTGTCGCGGCCACCTGCGTCGTTGGCGAGCCGTACCAGCGCCTGGGCGGTGGCCAGCGGGGCGCGGGCCGCGTCCTGGGCCGCCCTGGCCATGTCCTCGGGAGCGGGCAGATAGCCCCAGAGGCCGTCGCTGCACACCAGCACCACCCCGGGCCCGTCCGGCTCGAAGGTGCGGACCTGCGGGATCACCTCGCCCGCGTCCGCGCCCAGCCAGGCGGTCAGCATCCCGGACTCGGTCGCGTCGTCGAGGGTGAGCCTGGCCGGGGTGCCGCCCAGCCAGTACGCGCGGCTGTCGCCGACCCAGCCGATGGTGACCCGGCCCCTGCCGACCACCGCCGACACGAACGTGCAGGCCGGCGCGTCGTGCAGGGTGCCCAGCACGGCGATGGCCTCGGCGGCCCTGGCCACCGCGGCGCGGGTGGCCTCCACCGGGCCGCTGCCGCCGCGCAGCTCCTTGACCATCGCGGACGCGCCCGCCTCCACCGCGGCCAGCGAGCCGTCGTCGGGGCGCGGCGAGGAGGACACCCCGTCGCACACGATGCCCGCGACGACCTCGGCGTCCACCGCGACCAGCGCCATCGCGTCCTCGTTGCGGCTGTGCCGCCTGCCGCGGTCGCTCACCCCGGCCGCGCGGCCCGCCTCGACCTCGGCGTGGTCACGGGCGGTCGGCTGGCGCAGGCCGCAGCGCTCACAGTAGCCCTCGGCGTCGATGGCGGCGGCCCCGCAGGCGGTGCACGCGCCGGGGGCGCCCGCCTGGAGCGCCCGGCCGCACTCCTCGCAGAAGGTCTCCCCGGCCAGCACCGGATAGCCGCAGTGGGGACAGTTGCCGCTCATCTCACACCCACGTTCTCGGGCGCACGGCGTTGGCCTTGTCGACGTACGCGTGCCGGTCTTCGATGGCCCCCGACCCTCTGGCCAGCTCGCGGTAGACGCCTTCGAGGCGGCGCCGCACGCCGGTCTCGCTCAGCTCCGCGCCGAGCAGCGGCGGGCCCGCCGTGCCGCGCTGACCGCTCGCCGTGACCCAGCCGAGCGCGACCTCCAGCAGCTCGGCGGCCAGCCGGTTGTGCCGCCCGGGGTCGAGGTCCAGGTCGGTCAGCCGTTCGCCGGCGACCATCAGGTCATCGGCGGGGAGCGCGTTGGGCTCACGCCCGCGTACGGCCAGCGCCACCGCCGCCATCTGCGCGGAGACGTAGTGGCTGGAGGTGGTCGGCACCTCGTCCAGCACCCGGGTCGCCGACGCGCGGTCTCCGACCGCCAGGCACACCCGGGCCAGCCCGAACGCGGCGCTCACGTACGCCCGGTCGGTACGCCAGACGGCCGCGTAGTGCCGCCCGGCCTCGTGGTGGTCGCCCGCGCACTCACGGGCGAAGGCCAGCGCCATCCGCGGCGCGCGCTCACCGGGCATCCGGTAGTAGACCTCGTCGAAGAGCCGCAGCGCCTCGGCCAGGTTGCCCCAGGCCAGCTCGCGCAGCCCGTGGTACCACAGCACCCGCCAGTCCCACGGGGCCTCGTTGGCGGCCTGCTGCAACACCTCCGCCGCCCGCGGGTTGCGTTGCTCGATCAGCGCCCTGACCAGCGCCAGCCGGGTCTCCAGGGTGGCGACCGGGGCGGCGTCCAGCATGCTGACCAGGTCGTCGAGGGTTCGCGCGGTGATGCCCGCCAGGTAGCCCGCGGCCTGGTCGCCGGGATCGACCAGCGGCGTGGGCAGCGCGGCCACCGCCGAGTCGGCCCCGAGGAGGTCGAGCACCTGGCCGCTCTGCGCGCCGTCGGCGGCGAGCGTGGTGGCCGCCGCCAGGCGCTCCGGCCCGAACTCGGTGGACAGCGCCGGTCGCGGCCTGCCGTCCTCGGCCGCCCTGATCTCCCGCAGGATGCCGGTGAGCTGCTCGGACATCTCCTGGGCGCTCTGGAAGCGGCGGCTCGGCACCGGATCGGTGGCGCGGTGCAGGAAGCGGTGGAAGGACTCGTACGCGGCGAGCAGCGGCTGCCGGTCGGGCGTGGGCAGCGGGGCCTCGCGGTTGTCCGCCGCCGGGCTGAACGGCATGCACAGCACGGCCAGCATGCGCCCGACCGTGTAGAGGTCGGAGCTGACCGAGGGGCCGTCCTTGGCGATCTCCGGGGCCTGGTAGCCGACCGTGCCGTAGATGGAGCTGTCCTGGTCGTCCACCCGGCGGACCGCGCCGAGGTCGATCAGCTTGAGCTGGTCCTCGACCTGGATGACGTTGGCGGGCTTGAGGTCGCAGTACAGCAGTTGCCGGTCGTGCAGGTAGTCGAACGCCTTCAGGACCTCAAGGATGTACGCGATGGCCTGGCCGACCGGCAGCGCGTCGCGGTTGCCGCTGGCCGACAGGCGGGCCTTCAGCATGTCCTGGAGCGACTGGCCGCCGACGTACTCCATGACGATGTAGCCGACCATCGTCCCGGTGGTCGGGTCGGGGTGCTGCACGAAGTTGAAGATCTTGACGATGTTGGCGTGGTCCACGCCGGTCAGGAACCGCCGTTCGGCCTCGGCCGCTAGCAGCGCCTCCACGTCGCCGGTGTCCAGCAGGCCCTTGAGCACCACCCACCGGCCGTCCAGGTTGAGGTCGGCGGCCAAGTAGATCCAGCCGAGGCCGCCGTGCGCCAGGCAACCCTTGACCTCGTACTGCCCGGCCACGAGGTCGCCGTCGGCCAGTTTGGGGGTGAAGGAGAAGCGGGTGCCGCAGTGCGGGCAGAAGCCTTCGGCGCGGCCCGGCCGGTCGCCCTTGGCCCGGCCCACCGGCTTGCCGCACGAGCCGTTGGAGCAGAAGCGCTTGTGCTCGGGGACCTGCGGGTCGCGCAGCACGACCAGCGCGGGGTCCCGGTAGGGCACCGGCGGCACCTCGACCAGGCTCGCGCCGAGCGAGCTGCGCCGCGAGCGGGTCGAACTGGTGCCGCGCCCGCTCACCGGGCCGGTGGAGGGCGCGGTGCCGAGGTCGATGCCCCGGCCGCGCCAGCCGGCGGAGACCGGGGCGCTGCCGCCCTGCCAGCCGGACACCGGCGCGCTGCCCGGCCGCTGCGGCATCGACGGCGGCGCGGCCTGCTGCTGCAAGGGTGGTGGCGGGGGCGGGGGCTGGACCTGCCCGGTCTGGGGGTACGGCGGGGCGGGCTGGGCGTGCCTGCCGCCGGAGCCCGGCTGCGCCGGCCCCGAGGGCGGCGGCGGATAGGCGGGGGCGCTCCCCTGCGGCGGGGCGGGCGGTCCGCCTCCCGGCGGCGGGTAGGCAGGCGCGCTGCCCTGCGGCGGGTACGCCGGGGGCGGGTAGGCCGGGGCGCTTCCCTGCGGGGGGTACGCCGGGGCGCTGCCCGGGGGCGGGTAAGGCGCGCTCCCCTGCGGCGGGTACGCCGGAGCGCCGCCCGGGGGCGGGCCGCCCGGTGGGGCGGCGTGCCTGCCGCCCGCGGAGCGTTCCTGCGGCGGCGCGGCAGCCGGGGGCATGCCGCAGGTGTCGCAGTAGCCGTCCTCCATGGTCCCGGTACAGCCGGGCTGGGTGCACGCGCTCATCCGGCCTCTCCCATCCGCTTGATCGCCCGCTGGTACGCGGCCACCGCCACGGTCGACTGGCGCAGGTCGCACGGTGCCGTCCAGAGCAGTTCGCGCGCCTGCCGATAGAGGTAGGCCAGCGCCGAGTCCTCGCCCATGCCCAGGCGGACCGCCTTGGCGCGGAACGCCTCCAGCCTGCCGCGCAGCTCATCGCGCCGGTCCAGCAGCCCGGTCACGTGGGCGGTGGCGGCGCGGGCCTGGTCCAGGGCGGCGGCGGTGGCGCGCTCCAAGTCGGCGAGCCGTTCGGCCAGCTCGGTCCAGTCGGCCCGGCCGTACAGGCTCGTCAGCGCGGCCAGCCGGTCGGCGAGGGTGGCGGCCTGGCCGGGCAGCGCGGGCAGCACCGGAGTAGCGATCTTGATGAGCGCGGTCTCGCAGGCCGCGCGGGTCTCCGCCTCGGCGTCGGCCACCCCGGAGATGCGCACGGCCACCTCGTCGGCCCGCCGCTGGTAGTCGTCCTTGATGCGCAGGGCCTGTTCGAGCACGCGGCGGCGTTCGGCCAGCGCGGCGAGCATCCCGTCGAGGGCCAGCAGCTCGCGCGGGTCGCCGCCGGCGTAGGCGAGCGGGTCGGCACGGGCCTCGTCACGCAGTCTGAGCAGGTCGGCGCCGATGCGGTCGAGTTCGTCGTCCGTGCCGCCGAGCCGGGTGAGCACGTCGGCGGCGGCCCGCAGGGCGGCCTCGGCCTGGTTCAGGCGGGGGGCGAGCACGCTCCACGCGGCGTCGGCGGCGGCGACGGTCTGCGCGCTGCCCTGGTAGGCGGTGTCCATCCGGGACATGACCTGGTCGAGCGTGAGCCATTCCGCGGTGGGGCGTACGAGGGAGCGCCGCTCCACGGGCACGTCCTCGACCTTCATCTCCACCGACGGGCCGCGCAGCAGGTCGGTGAGGGTCTCCAGCTCCGATCCGCCCAGCCGCCGGCCGCCGTCGGCGATCTCCTCGGCCCGCGCGAGCACCCGGCTGTAGGCGTCGAACAGCCACCACAGCGTGGCGATGCCGGCCTGCGCCTCCTCCCAGCGGCGTTCGGTCTCCCCGCCGAGGGCGGCGCCCTTGAGCAGCTGGTGGCCGGGGTGCTGTTCCAGGTCGAGCAGGTCGGCGGACAGCCGGTCGCGCTCACCACGACGTCGCCGGAGGGCGTCTCGCACGTCCTCGGCGCTCATGGGCGGCCCGCTCGTGCCCACCGCTCTCCCCCGCCCCACACTTCATCGCCCCGCGTAGACCGCCCTGCCGGGTGATCTCCTCAGTCTTGGACAGTCCACGAGACCGATTAGTTTGCCGTTTTTCTCAATCTTTGTACATCGGGGTCCCGCATGCGAACCGGTTCATCGGCGCGCCGTACTTGTGTGACCCCTCCGTGACCCTGTCATAGCGCCCGGGCCCGGGCATAGATCCCGCCGCCTCGGGAACGTGCCGGTACTGAGCATCCACGCAGCGCATCTAGGGGGAAATCATGCTGCAGGGCAAGTCCATCGCCTTCCTCCTCGCGCCCGAGGGCGTCGAGCAGGTCGAACTCACCGAGCCCTGGCGGGCGATCCAGCGGGCCGGCGGCACGCCACGGCTGATCTCCACCAGGGCCGGGCGGGCACAGGCGTTCAACCATCTCGACAAGGCCGACACCTTCGAGGTAGACGCGACCGTCGACCAGGTCTCCCCTGCGGACTTCGACGGCCTGGTGCTCCCGGGCGGCGTCGCCAACCCCGACTTCTTGCGCACCGACCAGAACGCGGTGCGGTTCGTCCGCGGATTCTTCGAGGCGGGCAAGCCGGTGGCGGCCATCTGTCACGCTCCGTGGACGCTGATCGAGGCCGACGTCGTACGCGGCCGTACGCTCACGTCCTGGCCGAGCCTGCGAACCGATCTGCGCAACGCGGGCGCGACCTGGGTCGACGAGGAGGTCGTCATCTCCACCGACGGCCCGAACCTGCTGGTCACCAGCCGCAAGCCGGACGACCTCAAGGCGTTCTGCCAGGCCGCGGTGGACGCCATGGTGGCGGTCGAACCCTGACCGGCTCCCGCACCCGGCGCGAAAACGCCTGTAACGCCACGGAGTCACCGGCAGATCAACGGTCTGACCACAGGCCAAGGGGGGCTCCTGGATGCCCGATCCGTCCGCGGACCCGATCCCACTGATCACCGCCTGGGCCGGAGGCCCGGTGACGATCACCGAGATCGAGGGCGGGCGCGGCCACCGCGTGGCCCGGATCGACGCGGACGGCGGCCGGCGCTGGCTGCTGCGCGTGCTCGACCCCGGGGTGGCGGCGGCCGGGCTCGGCCTCGAACCGGAAGAGGAGATCGCCAACACCCGGCAGGCGGCGGTCAGCGGCGTCGGGCCGCAGGTCGTCCACCGGCTGGCGGGGCTGCCGGCGCTGCTGCTGGAGTACGTCGAGGGGCGGGCGCTGGACGGCGCCGCCGTACGCGAGCCTGACCTGATCCCGGGCATCGCCCGGGCGTGCAGGCGGCTGCACGCGGGACCGGCCTTCGCGAACGACTTCTCGATCTTCGCCGAGCTGGAACGGCTGCTGGGCCTGTGCACGCGGCACGGGCTGGCGGTGCCGGACGGGTACGCCGAGCGGCTGCCCGCCGTGGCCGACATCGAGCGGGCCCTCGCGCACTGGCCGCCGCCCGCCGTGCCGTGCCACAACGGCCTGCTGCCGGAAACGCTCATCGCGACGGAGGGCGGCGAGGTGCGGATCATGGACTACCGGCTCTCCGGCAACCACGACCCGGCCTTCGACCTGGGCGCCATCGCCGCCGAGGCGGACTATCCGGCCGACCTGGTGCCGATGCTGGCCGCCGCCTACTTCGGCGGGCCGGACCGGCGGCTGTTCGCCAGGGTCACGCTCTATCGGATCATGTCGGATCTCGTCTGCGCACTGCGGTCGGCGGTCCGGTGCGGGCTGCTGGACGGACCGGCCGATCCCGGCGCGGCGGCGAGGCATCTGCGGGCCGTACGCGACCTGGACGACCCGGCCTTCGGCCGGCTGATCGACGACGCCCGGGGCCTGCCGTCCTTCTGACCTGGCGGGTCAGACGGCGGCGGTCGCCTCGAAGGCCGTGGCCACCCGTACGCGCGCCTCGTCCATGCCCGCCGGGCACTCCTCGCGGCTCAGCGAGGTCATGTCCACATCCGGCATGCCGCAGGCCACCGCCCACTGCCACGGGGTGAGGTCGCCATCGACGTTGAGGGCGAACCCGTGGCTGGTCACACCCCGGCTCTGCCGCATGCCGATCGAGACGATCTTGCGCCCGGTACGGGCCGTCCACACCCCGGTGAGCAGCTCGGAGCCGGGCGGGGTGTCCCGGCGCTCGGCCTCGACGCCGAGCGCCCGCAGCGCCTCCACCATCCGCAACTCGACCTCACGGACGTAGTCGACGATGCCCTCCGTCTCGCCCAGCTTGACGATCAGGTAGCCGACGAGCTGGCCGGGGCCGTGGTAGGTGAGCTGGCCGCCCCGGCCCGTGGCCACGACCGGGATGTCGTGCCCGCCGACGGGCAGGTGCTCCGGCAGCGTGCGCTTGCCCACCGTGTAGACGGCGGGGTGGCTCAGCAGCCAGAGCGTGTCGGGGCGCGCGTCCCGCTGCCGCTCCTCCACCAGGGCGGCCATGCGCTCCATGGCCTTTTCGTACTCGACCAGGTCGTCCTGGATCATCGACAGCGGCCGTTGCCTCATGCGGACAGCTTAGCTCCGGGAGTTTTACTGGTAGTAGGGCGCGGAGGGGCCGCCCGTGACGGGGGCCTTACGGATGAAGATCCACATGAGCAGGTAGATGATGAACTGCGGCCCCGGCAGGATGCACGAGAGCACGAACAGCAGCCGCACCACGTTGGGCGACCAGCCCAAGCGCTCGGCGATGCCGCCGCACACACCCGCGATCACCTTGTGTCGTCTTGACCGGTACACCTTTTGTTCCTCCCGCTGTTTTGGTCTCACTCGGGAAAACGCCCGGCCAGGGATCGGCGTTCCGACTGACGCCCCTGACAAAACCCTGACCTCATCCCTGAGACCGAACCCCCCGCTACCCTGAACCCCTCCGTTCACGCGGCCGATCCCCCAGCCACGCCCCCGCCCGATCCACGTCGTCCCTCGTCAGCCCGCGCTCGGCGGACACCTGAACGAGCAGGAATTCACCGACGTCGGAGCGGTGGCGCAGATACTCCTCATCCGCCTCCGAGACCGCGTCGTCGAACCACACGAACGGCCGCCCGGCGACGTAGTCGGCGACGTACGGGGTCTTGAACATCTCGCCGAAGCCGCGGCCCCGCGCGGGGGGCGCTGAGGGCGGCATCGGGATCACCGGGAGGGTGGGCAGGCCGAGGGGTGGGCCGATCCAGTCGTTGGCGGCGTCCTCCCAGGTCGTGGCCCAGATGAGGGCGGCTCCGGTGTTCTGGGCCAGGGTGAGGAGCCAGGTGCCGTGGGTGCGGTTCAGCCGGACCTTATATAACGTTCCACTAGTAACGCAGTCATATGTCCGAAAATCGCCGCGTTGACGGCCGGTCGGATTGAGCACCCCGTCCACATCTACCAGCAGCAACGGCTGTTCTGCCATGGTCCTTATGGTACGGCCGAGCAATTAGTCCGGGGGTTCTGGCGAAGCGCGGTCTGGCAGGTTAAGTTCCCCTAAGCATGCTTCGGGGGTTTGCAATCCTTACCTCGCTGGAGGAACCCTATGCGGTTATCGCTGCGCCAACGCGTGGTCCGTGCCGTCACCCTGGCCACGGCTCTCGCGTTGCCACTGGCCTTCGCGCCACCGGCGTCGGCACAGTCCGGCCCTGTGGCCGACATCTTCGCCAAACTCCTGGAGAAAACGGTCACCGGGGCGAACGTCAAGAAGCACCTGGACGCCCTGCAGTCCATCGCCGACGCCAACGGCGGCAACCGTGCCGCGGGTTCGCCGGGCTATGACGCCTCGGTCGACTACGTAGCGGGCAAGCTGCGCAAGGCCGGGTACCGGGTGAAGACCACCGATGTGCAGTTCCCCAAGAGCTGGGAGGAACTGTCCCCGCCCGTCCTGGAGCAGGTCGCACCGACGCCGACCAAGTACGCCACGCCCGCGGACTTCGTCACCGTGATCTCCTCGGGCTCGGGTGACGTGACCGCCGAGGTACAGGCCGTCGATCCGACACTGCCGCCCACGCCGTCGCCGAGTTCGACGGCGGGCTGCGAGGCCTCGGACTGGGCCGGGTTCGTGCCCGGCAGGATCGCGCTCATCCAGCGCGGCACCTGCCCGTACGTGCAGAAGGCCGACAACGCCAAGGCCGCGGGCGCAGCGGCGGTGATCTTCTTCAACGAGGGACAGCCGGGCCGCACCGACGCCTACGCCTTCGACATCGGCGAGTGGCGCTACGGGTTCCCCGTGGTGTTCAGCAGCTTCTCCGTCGGGTCCGCCCTGGCCAACTCGCCGGGCACCCGCGTGCGCGTCCGGACCGACACCAAGGTCGAGGTCGCGACCACCAGGAACGTCATCGCCGAGACCCGCGGCGGCGACCGCGACAACGTGGTCATGGTCGGCGCGCACCTGGACAGCATGCCGGAGGGTCCGGGCATCAACGACAACGGCTCGGGCACCGCGGCCGTCCTTGAGGTCGCGCTGCGGCTCAAGCACCTCCCGGTGCGCAACAAGGTGCGGTTCGGCTTCTGGGCGGCCGAGGAACTCGGTCTGCTCGGCTCCGAGCAGTACGTCGCCGAGCTGTCCCCGGCCGAACGCGACCGGATCAGGCTCTACCTGAACTTCGACATGGTCGCCTCGCCCAACTACGCCTACAAGCTGTACGACGGCGACAACTCCGACAATGTGGGCTTCCCGGCGGGCCCGGCGGGATCGGCGCAGATCGAGCAGCGGCTGGCGAAGTACTTCGACCGCCGCGGCCTCGGCCACGTCGGCACCGACTTCGACGGCCGCTCCGACTACGGGCCGTTCATCGCCAACGGCATCCCGGCCGGCGGCATCTTCACCGGGGCCGAGGGCACCAAGACCGAGGCCGAGGCGAAGCTGTTCGGCGGGCAGGCGGGCGCCCCGTACGACTCCTGCTACCACGTGGCCTGCGACACCATCACCAACATCAACAAGAGGGCGCTGGACGTCAACTCCGACGCCATCGCGGTGGCCACCGCCACCTACGCCTTCGACCTGTCGTCCATCCCGAGGCGCGCGGCCACCGCCGCCGCCACCACCGGCACGGCGGTGCCGCTGAGGGGGACCTCGGTCTCCTGACCGCACCGCGCACGACGGGCCCCGGCGCACAGCCGGGGCCCGTCCCTGTTTCCCGGACGGGTTTCCCGGACGGCCTCCGAGCACCGACCGACATGTCTTGAAACCGGGTTCGGATAACCGGTGACGAACTCCCGCGTTTCCCCCGGAACCCTGACCCGCTACAACGACCGGCCGCGCCGCCTCCCAGCCTCCGCTAGCCTCGCCTTCTCACATACTTGTCGGACCCGCCGCCCTTCGGACCCGGAACGGCGCGGCATCACCGTGGAAGGTGTCTTCGCTTGATCGGCTGGTTTGAGGCGACCGTACTGGGCGTCCTGCAGGGGCTCACGGAGTTCCTGCCGATCTCCTCCAGTGCCCATATCCGTGTCGTGTCCGCCTTCTTTCATTGGCCGGACCCCGGCGCGGCCTTCACCGCGGTGATCCAGCTCGGCACCGAGGCCGCGGTGCTCATCTACTTCCGCAAGCGGATCTGGGACATCATCAGCACCTGGACCCGTTCCCTGTGGACCCCCCACCTGCGCCAGGAGCAGGCCGCCCGGATGGGCTGGTTCGTGATCGCGGGCAGCATCCCGATCGGCGTGCTCGGCCTCGCCTTCAAAGACCAGATCGAGACCGTGGTCCGCGACCTGCGCCTGGTCGGCACCTGCCTGATCGTCTTCGGCCTGCTGCTCGCCCTGGCCGACTACATGGCCCGCAACAAGCTCACCCTGGACCAGCACCTCAACCTGCCGCACGCCGTCACCTACGGCCTGGCGCAGGCGCTCGCGCTGATCCCCGGCGTCTCGCGTTCCGGCGGCACCACGGGCGCGGGCCTGATCCTCGGCTACCGCCGGGAGGAGGCGGCCGAGTACTCCTTCCTGCTGGCCATTCCCGCCGTGCTCATGTCCGGCCTGTTCGAGCTGCGCGAGATCGACGGGGCGCACGCCCCCGCCTGGGGTCCGACCATCCTGGCCACCGTCATCTCGTTCGCGGTCGGCTACGGGATCATCGCGTGGTTCCTGCGGTTCATCAGCACCCACCGGTTCACCAGCTTCGTCATCTACCGGGTCGCGCTCGGCGTCCTGGTCATCGCGCTGGTGTCCTTCGGCGTGATCCCCGCCTGATCCGCCGCCTTCCTCCGGGTTGGTTCCGGGTTGGTCACCTTTGCGAGCAGGGCCCGTCTGGTCGCCTAAACGATAGCTTGCTATCGTTTAGGCGAGGACAAGCGTGGCCCCGAAGGTGCATAACCCAGGAGGAACCATGAGCGAGTCTGCGGTCCTGCCGTTCCATATGCGGCGGACGGCTTTTGATCCCGCCCCCGAGCTGGCCGAGCTACGCGAGGCGGACGGGGTGCGTAAGATGCAGACCCCGTACGGCGAGTTGTGGCTGGTCACCCGGTACGCGGATGTCCGAGCGGTGCTGTCGGACACGACGAGATTCCCGATCATCGACACGCCTTTCGAACAGGCGGGGGAGCTCTCGCCGGAGGATCTGGCGAAGTTCCGGGCGGGCAACCTGCTCGCGCACGACCCGCCCGAACACAGCCGGCTGCGCCGGATGCTGACGCCGGAGTTCACCGTCCGGCGGATGCGCAGGCTGGTGCCGCGGGTGGCGGAGATCGTGGAAGACCAGCTGAACGCGATGGAGCGGCACGGCCCGCCGGTGGACCTCGTCACCGAGTTCGCGCTGCCCATCCCGTCGCTGGTGATCTGCGAACTGCTCGGCGTGCCGTACGAGGACAGGAACGAGTTCCAGGAGCGCTCCAGTCAGATCCTGGACGTGTCCATCCCGCTGGACAAGCGGCTGGCGATGCGCGAGGAGTCGCGGGAGTACATGGCCACGCTGGTCGCCCGCGCCCGCGCCGAGCCCGGCGATGACCTGCTCGGCATGCTGGTACGCGAGCACGGCGACGAGCTGACCATGGACGAGCTGGCCGGCATCGGCCACCTGCTGCTGGTGGCCGGGCACGAGACCACCTCCAACATGCTCTCCCTGGGTACGCTGGCCCTGCTGCGCCATCCCGAGCAGGCCGAGCTGCTGGCCAAGGATCCGGAGCGGGTCGAGGACGCGGTGGAGGAACTGCTGCGCTGGCTCAGCATCGTGCACAGCGGCACCCACAAGCGGGCCGCGGCCGACACCGAGCTGGCCGGTCAGACGATCCGGGCGGGCGACCGCGTGGTGTGCGTACTGCCCGCCGCCAACCGCGACCCCGGGCTGCTGGACGGCCCGGAGAGGCTGGACATCACCCGGGAGAGCACCGGGCACGTCGCGTTCGGTCACGGTGTGCACCACTGCCTGGGCGCGCCGCTGGCCCGGATGGAGATGCGGGCGGCCTTCCCGGCCCTGCTGCGTCGTTTCCCCGGCCTGCGGCCGGTGGGCGAGCCGCGGTTCCGCACGTTCAGCATCGTGTACGGCCTCGACGAGTTCAAGGTGGCCTGGTAGGTCCACCGGCCCCTGCTACCGTTCGCCCTGTGCAGCAGAGGCGGACAAAGGACCAGACAACCCCCCAGACGCGACGGGCGGACGCGCAGCGCAACTTCGACAGGATCGTTCGGGCCGCGCTCGAAGCCCTGGAGAAGGACGGCCCCGCCGTACCGCTGGACGAGATCGCCCGCCGCGCCGGTGTGGGGGTGGCGACCGTCTACCGGCGGTTCGGCGACCGGGACGGCGTGATCGGAGCCGCGTTCGAGACCTACTTCGCGGAGGAGATCGAACCGGCCGTGCTCGCCGCCCGCGCGGCGCCCGACCCGAGGCGCGGGCTGGCGGAGGCGTTGACCGTGGCGGTGGAGGCGATGCCCGCGCACCGGTCGCTGCTGGCCGCCGCGCGGGAGTCGGGGGCGTTCACCGTGGAGATCGCCGAGCGGTTCATGGGACCGCTCGGCGAGGTGCTGGCCGCGGCTCAGGGGCGCGGCCTGGTACGCGGCGACCTCATGACCCGTGACCTCGCCGCCATCGTGGTGATGACGTGGGCGACCGCCCACGAGGGCGACGCCCTGTGCGCCGACCCGCGCCGCTACCTGGCCCTGCTGCTGGACGGTACGCGCCCGTCCCCCGAGCCGCTGCCCGCCCCCGCCGCCATCCATCCCTTCACCGGGAAAGCGCCGACCCCATAGGGGGGCGTGCACACCATCCGCCCGCGCGCACACCACTGGACCGAACGCCGTTCATCGACTTGTTGACGCCGCTCGCAGAGTCCCCTGACTGGGGACGTGTGAACCGGGGATGTGGTCATGGTGGCTGAGACGTGCGCCCGGGAGGCGCGGTTCGAGGTGTCCGGCGGGCCGGAGGCGATCGGCGCGGCACGCCGGTTCGCCGGCCGGGCGCTGGCCCGCTGGGGGCTGGCCGAACTGACCGACGACGTGACGCTGATCGTGTCCGAGCTGGTCACCAACTCCCTGGCGTACGGGAAGGGGCCGATCACGCTGACCCTGTGCACCGACGGCCGCACCGTGCGCGGGGAGGTCGGCGACCACGGCCCGGCGCTGCCCACGCTGCTGCCCGCCGACCTGTTCAACGAGCACGGCAGGGGGCTGATCCTGGTCAACGCCTACGCCGACGACTGGGGGGTCGAGCCGTGGCCGCACGGCAAGTCGGTGTGGTTCGTCCGCCACGCCGAGCCGGTGGGCGCCCTGGTCCCCCAGCCGGGCTGACGGACCGGCCGGTCAGGGGTCAGGGATCGGGTGAGGTCGTGAGGCCGCGCAGGCCCGCGACGAGGGCCTTGGAGTCCCACTGCGCCGCCACACCCACCGACCCGCCCCGCTACCCGGCATGGGCGTGCAACCACTCCAGCCCCGAGGCCGCGCCCGCGAGGGCCGAGATGTGCCCGTCGCCGGGCGTGAGCCGCAGTTGGGCGGACCGGCAGCGGCGGGCCAGCCACTCGCCGTGCGCGGCGGGGGCGATCCGGTCCTTCTGGCCGTGTAGCAGCAGGACCGGGGCGCGCACCTCCGCGGGGTCCGCGCCCCAGGGGGCGACGTAGGCCAGGTCGTCGTCGATCAGGCCGGTGGACCCCGGCGCGGACCCGGCCTCGGCCACACCGTTCAGCCAGGCCCACTCACCGGCCAGCGCGGCGTGGTCGGCGGCCGTGAACATCTCCGGATCGAACTCCGCCGCCGCCTCGAACCGCTCCTTGGCCGCCCGGCCCGCGACGGCCGCGTGCAGCGAGGCCGCGCTCGCGGGCCCCATCCCCGCGAACCAGTCGAGGTCGCCGGCGTCGAGCGGTGCCAGCCCGGCCACACTGAGCACAGCGGTCACCCGGCCGGGCCGGGCCGCCGCACCGGCGAGCGCGTGCGAGCCGCCACCGGAATGCCCGGCCATCGCGTACCGCTCGACGCCGAGCACGTCGGCGACCAGCTCCGCGTAACGGCCGGCGGACGCCAGGTCGCGCCCCGGCGCGGGGGTCGATCGGCCGTAGCCGGGACGGTCGTAGGAGACCCACCGGACGCCGAGCCGGGCGGCGGCGGGGAACAGCGGTTCGGGGGGCGTGCCGATGTTGGGCGTGCCGTGGTGCCAGATCACCGTGAGGTGTTCGCCCGGTCCGCCCGGATCGACGTCGTAGGCGTGCAGCACGCCGCCGCCGGGCACCGCCACGTCGAACTCGGTCAGCACGGCATCGCTCACCAGCGGGTGCCGGTGATGCGCTCGTACGCCTCGATGTAGCGGTCGCGCGTGGTCGCGACGATGTAGTCGGGGACCTCGGGGGCGGGGCCCTTCTTGTCCCAGCCCGTGCCGGCGGCCCAGTCGCGCAGGTACTGCTTGTCGAAGGCGTACTGCGGGCCGCCCGGCCGCCAGCCGGCCAGCGGCCAAAAGCGCGAGGAGTCGGAGGTCAGGACCTCATCGCCGAGGGTGAGCACGCCCTCGTCGTCCCAGCCGAACTCCAGCTTGGTGTCCGCGATGATGATCCCGCGCTCCCGCGCGATCTCGGCCCCCCGCCGGTAGACCTCAAGGGTCAGCCGCCGCAGGTCTTCGGCGACCTCCGGCCCTTCCTGGGCCATCACGTCGTCGAGCGTGATGAACTCGTCGTGCTCGCCCATCCGCGCCTTGGTGGTGGGCGTGAAGATCGGCTCGGGTAGCCGGGAGCCCTCCTCCAGGCCGTCCGGCAGCGCGACGCCGGACACCGCGCGGTCCCGCTCGTACTCCTTGAGCCCCAGCCCGGCCAGGTAGCCGCGGGCGATGCACTCGACCTGGACCATCCGCAGCCGCCTGCAGCGCACGGCCCGCCCGGCGAACTCCTCCGGCACGTCGGTGGCCGAGATCACGTGGTTCGGCACGACGTCCGCCAGCTGCTCGAACCACCACAGGGTGAGCCGGGTGAGGACCTTGCCCTTGTCCGGGATGGGCGTCGGCAGGATCGCGTCGTAGACCGAGACGCGGTCCGAGGCGACCAGGATGATGTCCCCCCGGTCCTCGTAGACGTCGCGTACCTTGCCGGAGTGGAGAAGCTTCACTGCGCTCCCTGCTTGTCTTTGAGCCGTGGCTGCGCGCGGGCCCGCCGGGGGGCCGGGGCGCGCGCGTAGCTCAGGCTAGCCGCTTCGGCCCGGCGCTCATTCCGCGGGCGACGGATCGGTGGACAGGGTCTCGGCCAGGGCGCGCATCACCCCGACGTACTCCGACAGCACCTCGTCGTCCACGGTGGACTTCACCAGGCTGACCGCCACCGCCGCCGTCGTGGTCGAGGCCCCCGGCACCGTGATGGGCACCCCCAGGCACACCATCCCCGGCGCGGTCTCCTCGTCGTCGATGGCGTACCCGCGTTCGCGGGTCTTGCGCAGATCCTCGATCAGCAGGTCCACGTCCACGCCGGAGGAGGACGGCAGCGAGTAGATCTCCCGGACCTCCGCGTCGGTCACCGTGCTGAGCGCCGCCTTGCCGCTGGCCGTGGTGTGCGCGGGCAGCCGCATGCCCAGGTGGTAGTTGACCGCGAGCGGCCGGTTGCCGGGGCGCTGGGCCAGGTAGACGACCTCGTGCCACTCGCGTACGGCGAGCACCACGGTCTCCCTGGCGTCGGGCAGGGCGTCCCGGCAGGCCCGCATGAACAGCGCGGGCAGCCCGCCGCGCGTATATCGCTCGGCGAGTGCCAGGATGCCCGGCCCGAGCATGTATCGGCGCTCGGGGGTGCGGTGCGCGAGCCCGGCCTGGCGCAGGGTGGTGCAGATCGCCAGCGCGCTGCTCGGCGGCAGGCCGAGGGCGCGGGCCACCTCCGACAGGGTCATCCCCTCGGGGGCCGAGGCCAGCAGTTCCAGGATGCGCGCCGCCCTGGCGACGGAGGGCACGGTGGCGGCGCCGTCCCGGGAACCTGCCATGTCCCTCACTCCCTCGCTGCCTGCGGCGTTTCGGTCACCGCTGGCATGGTACGGCACCGCTGTGCTTGACATTCATCCCCAGTTTGCACATATATGAAAAGTACGTCAGCCCTCTGAACGATCGGAGACCTCCCGCATGAGCATCGTCGATCACTTCGTCGCCGGGCGGCCCTTCGCGGGCTCCGGGGATCGCCTCGGGCCGGTGTTCGACCCGGCGCTCGGCGTCGAGACCAAGCGGGTACGGCTGGCCGCCCCCGCCGACGTGGACGCCGCCGTGGACGCGGCCACCGCCGCCTTCCCGGCCTGGCGGGACATGTCCTGGGCGCGCCGCCAGGAGGTGCTGTTCAACTTCCGTGAGGCGCTGAACCGGCGCAGGCGCGAACTCGCGGAGATCATCACCGCCGAGCACGGCAAGGTGCTCTCCGACGCCGAGGGCGAGATCGCCAGGGGGCAGGAGGTGCTGGAGTTCGCGCTCGGCATGCCGCACCTGGCCAGGGGCGGCTACTCGGAGAACGTCAGCACCGGGGTCGACGTCTACAGCGTGCGCCAGCCGCTCGGCCCGGTGGCCGTGATCAGCCCGTTCAACTTCCCGGCCATGGTGCCCATGTGGTTCCTGCCGATGGCGCTGGCCACCGGTAACACGGTCGTGCTCAAGCCCAGCGAGAAGGACCCCTCGGCGGCCGGCTGGCTGGCCGCGCTGCTCAAGGAGGCGGGCCTGCCCGACGGGGTGTTCAACGTGCTGCACGGCGACAAGGTCGCGGTGGACGGCCTGCTCGACCACCCCGATGTCCAGGCGGTGTCGTTCGTCGGGTCCACGCCGATCGCGCGGCATGTGTACGAGCGCGCGACCCGCGCGGGCAAGCGCGTCCAGGCGCTCGGCGGGGCAAAGAACCACATGCTCGTGCTGCCCGACGCCGACCTCGACATGGCCGCCGACGCGGCGGTGAACGCGGCCTTCGGCTCGGCCGGCGAGCGGTGCATGGCGATCAGCGTGCTGGCGGTGGTGGACTCCGTGGCCGACGACCTGATCGGCCGGATCAGGGCCCGGATCGGCGGCATCAAGGTCGGCGACGGCCGCCGGAACTGCGACATGGGACCGCTGGTCACCGGCGAGCACCGCGACAAGGTGGCCGGGTACATCGACGAGGCCGAGAAGGACGGCGCCGAGGTGGTCGTGGACGGCCGCGACGTACGGGCCGACGGCGCGGCCGAGGGCTTCTGGCTGGGCCCGACGCTGATCGACCGCGTCGGCCGGGACTCCCGCGTCTACACCGACGAGATCTTCGGCCCGGTGCTGTCGGTGGTCCGGGTGCGCGACCTGGCCGAGGGCATCCGGCTGATCAACGACGGCGCCTACGGCAACGGCACCGCCGTCTTCACCACGAACGGCGGCGCGGCCCGCACCTTCCAGCGCGAGGTCCAGGCGGGCATGATCGGCATCAACGTGCCGATCCCGGTGCCGGTCTCGTTCTACTCGTTCGGCGGTTGGAAGCAGTCGATGTTCGGCGACACCAAGGCGTACGGCGAGCAGGGCGTGCACTTCTTCACCAGGGAGAAGGCGGTGACCTCACGCTGGCCGGCGACCGGCACGCGGGAGTTCGACCTGGGTTTCCCGCAGAACGCCTGACCTCCCCCGCCGATGTACGGCTTGCCGTTGACGCTGATAGGCGTGAATATAACGGTGGCCAAATGCGTCGGCGGGGGCATGGGAAAACATGGGCAATAGGCGGCAAAATCGGAAAGCGACTTCGTCCACCAGTAAGCAGAACGTACCGGAGACCTCCCCCTCAGAAAGGGCGGATGACACGGTGGCGTGGGCGCGCTGGCAGGGCATCACGGCGATCATCGGGGCAGTGATCACGCTGGGTGGCGCGGGCTTCTTCCTCTATGACCGCTTCGCCGTGCCGAGCGAGGCCACCCCGCAACCGGTGTCCCCGGGGGCGGTCCCGCAGCCGGACACCCATCCGCAGTGCGCGGTCGGGTCGATATGCCTGTGGCCCCAAGGGAAATTCGGGGGCAATGTGTGGATATGGTCGCCGGGCAAGAAATCGGGCGACCGGCTTCCCGTATATCTGCGCGATCATGTCGGCTCGTTCGACGCCCGGATCGACGGCTGTTTCGTGGACTCCGAGCGACCGGAAAGGCGGCCGACCTATATCGGTGACTGGAGTGAGAAATACACCGACATCAATAGATTCGGCCGGCGGATGGACGGCATCGCCCCCAAGTGCTGATCCGGCAGGGCCCGGCCGCGCGCGACCGGGCCCTCCAGGAGACCTCAGGGTTCCTCGGGCCGCCCGTGGGCACGCAGGTCGGCCACGCCGCCGACGAAGCGGGCCTCGCCGACGTCCTCGTGCGGCTCATCGGGCTCGGGCTTCCAGTCCGACACGGCGACCAGGCCCGGCTCCTCCAGCTCGCATTCGGCGAGCAGTTCGGAGATCTCCTTCTTGGAGCGGGGGGTGATCGGGGTGGCCGTGTTGCGGTAGATCGCCACGCCCTTGGTGAGCGCCTCCTGCGGCACGCCGTCCAGGCAGGCGTGGCTGAGCACGATCCGGCTGCCGGGGGCCAGGCGGGCGCGCAGCCGGTCGATGATCGCGCCCGGGTCGTCCTGGTCGGCGACGAAGTGCAGGACGGCCACGGCGACCACCACGACCGGCCGCCGCAGGTCGATCAGCCCGGTGAGGATCGGGGAGTCGAGTATCCGGTCCGGCTGCCGCAGGTCGCCCTGGAGCATGTCCACGCCGGGGGCGTTGAGGATCGCCCGGCCGTGGGCGATGACCGTGGGATCGTGGTCCACGTACACCACGCGGGCGTCGGGGTTGATGTCCTGGACGACCTGATGGACGTTCCGCTGGGTCGGCAGGCCCGAGCCGAGGTCGATGAACGCGTCGCAGCCGCGCCCGGCGAGATCCTTGACCGCGCGGATCAGGAACTCCCGGTTGGCCCGGACCGACGCCTTGATCAGCGGCATCATGTCCACGAGCCGGCCGCCCGCGTCACGGTCGGGCGGGAAGTGGTCCTTGCCGCCGAGGAGGTAGTCGTAGATCCGCGCGGCGTTCGGAACGGTCGGATCGAAGACCGGCGACCCGGCCCCTGACGGCAGCGGCCCCGATGACGCCGCCCCCGACGCCGCCGCGGCCGACGCCAGGGCATCGGGCGACGGTGAAGGGAGTCCGGCGGGCTGGGGGCCCGTCATGGGTAAGCGGGCGGTCTGGAAATAGGCGTCATAAGGGGGCTGATGCGATGGCGAGCCGGGCGCTGGGAGGCCGGCCGGTGTTCGGGGGATGCCGGTTGTCATCGGGGGACCTCTGGTGTGAAGGGAACGGCGGGCCGTCCGCTGTTGTGCAGATTCGCAATGCTCACCGACACGCGTCCGGCGTGGCGGAAAGATGCGTACTTCTGCCCGTGGGAACCCTGTGACCAGCGCGTGTTCGAGCCGCCGGCCATACCGAGAACGTTAGCCGTATTACCCTCTCTTTGAGTAGGGAGTTCGTGGAACAGCCTGTATGACCTAGATGATCGCAACCCAGTTGTACCACTATGGTCACTACCGGAAAAAGCGTTCCCGGCCCCCTTCAGAACACCAGATCATTCCTGGCGGAATACCACGCGGGATGACGCGGAGCCGGGCCCCGCGCCATCCCGCCGCGGCCAAGTGTCAGACGCCCGCAGGGTGCCAGACGGTCTTGGTCTCCAGGAAAGATGTCATCCGGGAGGTGCCCGGGTCTGCGAGCCAGTCCACCGGCCTGGGCCGAAGCACCCGCTTGATGCTCTCCGCCGCCGCCTGCTCGCACGTAAGGGCCAGGTCCGCCGGGCAGCCGGTGAGGTCGATGCCGTTGACGTCCATGTGGCTCGCCAGCCAGGGGGCGAGCTCGGCCTGCCGTCCGGTCAGGATGTTCACCACCCCGCCCGGTACGTCGGAGGTGGCCAGCACCTCGGCCAGCGTGATGGCGGGCAGCGGGGCCCGCTCACTGGCCACCACCACGCAGGTGTTGCCGGTGACGATCACCGGGGCGAGCACCGAGACCAGGCCGAGCAGCGGGCCCATCGGGGGCGCGACGACGGCGACGACGCCGGTCGGCTCCGGCTTGGAGACGTTCAGGTAGGGCCCGGCGACCGGGTTGACCCCGCCGAACACCGACGCGATCTTGTCGGCCCAGCCCGCGTACCAGACCAGCCGGTCGACGGCCAGGTCCACCAGTTCGCCCGCCTTGCGGGCGGGCACGCCGTCCGCGTCGGTGATCTCCGTGACGAACTGCGCCCGCCGTCCCTCCAGCATCTCCGCGACCCGGTAGAGGACCTGCCCCCGGTTGTACGGGGTGGCTCCGCTCCAGCCGGGGAACGCCTTGCGGGCGGCGACCACCGCGTCCCTGGCGTCCTTGCGCGAGGCCCGCGCCGCGTTGGCCAGGAACCGGCCCTTGGAGGAGGTCACGGCGTAGGACCTTCCGCTCTCCGAGCGGGGGAAGGCCCCGCCGACGTACAGCTTGTAGGTCTTGCGGACCCCGAGCCTGGTGCCGCCCTCACTCATGTCCGCGCCCTCTCCAGGTGCTCTGGTGCGCCGGCCGTTCGGTCCCGGTGACCTGCGCGCAGCGGCTGACGCCCGCCCGGTGGGCGAACCACCCCTCGCGCGGCTCGGTACGGCCCGCGGCGGCGAACGCGTGGCCCCGGTTCATCTGCCTGCGCCGGTCGTCCCGGCGCGGCCTGCGGTGGTCACACATCGAGGTACGCCTCCAGGCCGTGCCGGCCGCCTTCGCGCCCGTACCCCGACTCCTTGTAGCCGCCGAACGGCGAGACCGGATCGAACCGGTTGAAGGTGTTGGCCCACACCACGCCCGCCCGCAGCCGGTCGGCCATCCACAGGATGCGCGAGCCCTTCTCGGTCCAGACCCCGGCGGACAGGCCGTAGGGGGTGTTGTTGGCCTTCTCCACGGCCTCGGCGGGCGTACGGAACGTCAGCACCGACAGCACCGGCCCGAACACCTCCTCGCAGGCGATCCGGTGCGACTGCGCGACCCCGGTGAACACGGTGGGCGCGAACCAGTAGCCGCGCTCGGGCAGGTCGCACGCGGGCGACCAGCGGGTCGCGCCCTCGGCCTCGCCCGCCTCGACCAGCTCGGTGATCCGGGCGAGCTGGGCGGCCGAGTTGATCGCGCCGACGTCGGTGTTCTTGTCCATCGGGTCGCCGACGCGCAGGGTGGCGAGCCGCCGCCGCAGCGCGGCCAGCAGTTCGTCCTGGATCGGCTCGGCGACCAGCAGGCGCGACCCGGCGCAGCACACGTGCCCCTGGTTGAAGAAGATCCCGTTGACGATCCCCTCCACCGCCTGGTCCAGCGGCGCGTCCTCGAACACGATGTTGGCGGCCTTGCCGCCCAGTTCGAGCGTGACCTTCTTACGGCCGCCCGCCACGGTCCTGGCGATCTGCCTGCCCACACCGGTGGAGCCGGTGAAGGCGACCTTGTCCACGCCCGGGTGGGCGACCAGCGCCGCACCGGTCGCGCCGGGGCCGGTCACGATGTTGACCACACCGGCGGGCAGCCCGGCCTGGACGCAGATCTCCGCGAACGCCAGCGCGGTCAGCGGCGTGGTCTCGGCCGGTTTCAGCACCACCGTGTTGCCGCAGGCCAGCGCGGGCGCGATCTTCCAGGCGAGCATCATCAGCGGGAAGTTCCACGGGATCACCTGCGCGGCGACGCCGAGCGGGCGAGGTGCCGGGCCGAACCCGGCATATGCCAGTTTGTCGGCCCAGCCCGCGTAGTAGAAGAAGTGCGCCGCGACCAGCGGCACGTCCACGTCCCTGGACTCGCGGATCGGCTTGCCGTTGTCGAGCGTCTCCAGCACGGCCAGCTCGCGGGCGCGCTCCTGGATGATCCGCGCGATCCTGAACAGGTACTTGGCCCGCTCGGTCCCCGGCAGCGCGCTCCACGTCTCGAACGCCTTGCGGGCCGCCGCCACCGCGCGGTCCACGTCGGCCTCGTCGGCGCAGGCGACCTCCGCCAGCGTCTCCTCGGTGGCCGGGTTGACCGTCTTGAAGGCCGTCCCGCCTCCGTCGGTGAACCGCCCGTCGATGAACAGCCCGTACGACGGCTGGATCTCCACAACATCCCGCGACTCGGGCGCGGGCGCGTATTCGAATCTCATCGTCGATCAGTCCAGCGTGAAGTAGTCGGGACCGGCGTACCGGCCGGTGGCGAGCTTCTGCCGCTGCATCAGCAGGTCGTTGAGCAGCGAGGACGCGCCCAGCCTGAACCAGGCCGGATCCAGCCACTCCTCTCCGGCGGTCTCGCTCACCAGGACCAGGTAGCGGATCGCGTCCTTGGCGGTGCGGATGCCGCCCGCGGCCTTGACCCCGACCATCCGCCCGGTGGCGGCCCGGTGGTCGCGTACGGCCTCCAGCATCACCAGGGTGACCGGCAGGGTGGCCGCCGGGGAGACCTTCCCCGTGGAGGTCTTGATGAAGTCGGCGCCGCTCAGCATCGCCAGCCAGGAGGCCCGGCGCACGTTGTCGTAGGTGGCCAGCTCGCCGGTCTCCAGAATGACCTTCAGGTGGGCCTCGCCGCACGCCTGCTTGACCGCGGTGATCTCCTCGGCGACCTTGAGAAGGTCGCCGGCCAGGAACGCGCCCCTGTCGATCACCATGTCGATCTCCGCGGCTCCGGCCGCCACCGCCAGCGCGGTGTCGGCGACCTTGACCTCGAGCGAGGATCGTCCCGAGGGGAACGCGGTGGACACGCTCGCCACCTTGACGGGCGAGCCGGCCAGCGCCTCGATGGCGACCGCGACCAGGTCGGGATAGACGCACACGGCGGCCACGTGAGGGGCCGCGGGGTCGGCGGGGTCGGGGCGTACGGCCTTGGCGCACATCGCACGGACCTTGCCCGGGGTGTCGGCACCTTCCAGTGTCGTGAGGTCCACCATGCCGATGGCCAGGTCGATGGCCTGGGCCTTGGCGGTGGTCTTGATCGATCGGGTGCTCAGCATGGCCGCCCGCTGATCGGCGCCCACCCGGTCGACACCGGGCAGGCCGCGGAGAAAGGCCCGCAGCGTGGCGTTGGAGGACACCACATCCGCGAAGGCGGTAGTCAGTGTTGACACCATCCCAGCATCGCCGACCAGCACGATTGATTCCAAACCGGACCCGGCCGAGCGTCGTCACCCCTTTTCGTCAACTTTCGCTCGTGCCACTGCGGCGACGCCCCCAGGAGCCCGCCTAGGAGTACCTAGGCATGCCGTACCTGGGACTAAGGCCCTGAGATAAGGCATCCGCCCGATGTGGCAGGGGGTGCCTTAGGACGAACCTAGAAGTGTCAGGAAACAGCAATGCACAGGGGGGACCCAGACCATGGGACCGGAGATCCACTACGAGATGATCGTCAGCCGAGTGAGCGAGCTGCACGAGGCCGCGGCCGAGCACCGCAGGGCCAGGGAGGCGGTACGCACGCGCAAGGCCGCCGAGCGGACCCGCGGCTCGCGGAGCCGCAGCCTGTTCGGCAGACTGCGCACCTCGTGACCGTCCACAGAGCGCCCGGCCGAAACCTCCCTCTCGGCCGGGCCTCAAAGCCCCCTTGAAGGTGACACCGGGAGTGCCCGCCGGGATCGTCCCGGCGGCATTCTGCCGGCCGAAAAACCAGGGGAACCTCAACAGCGGGGCATGACATGCTTGAGGACATGGTGGGTCGGACGGTCAGCCCTGTCTTCGTGGGCCGGGAAGCCGAGCTGGGGGTTCTGACCGAGGCGTTCGACGAGTCGCGCAAGGGGGCCGCGACCGTCGTCCTGCTCGGGGGCGAGGCCGGTGTGGGCAAGACCCGCCTGGTGGGCAGGTTCATCGAGCATGCGCAGGACGAGGGCGCCCAGGTGCTCTCCGGGGGCTGCGTCGAGCTGTCCACCGAAGGTCTCGCCTACGCCCCTTTCACCGCGGCCCTGCGCCAGCTCGTCAGGGAGATGGGCGTGGCGCCGGTCTCGGCCCTGCTGCCCGACGGCGCCGGGCGCGACCTCGCGCGGCTGCTGCCGGAGTTCGGCGAGCCGAGCGGCGACACCGAGACCGAGACCGCGCGGGCCCGCCTGTTCGAGCAGATCCTCGCGCTGCTCGAACGCCTGGCCGAGCGCCGCCCGCTGGTCCTCACCATCGAAGACGTCCACTGGGCCGACCGCTCCAGCCGCGACCTCATCGCGTTCCTGAGCCGCAACCTGCGCACCGCCCCCGTGCTGATGGTGCTCACCTACCGCTCCGACGAGCTGCACCGCCAGCACCCGCTGCGGCCGGTCCTCGCCGAGCTGGGCCGGGTGGCCGGGGTCTTGCGGATGGAGCTGCCGCGGCTGACCCACGACGAGGTCGCCGCGCAGATGGCGGGCATCCTCGGCGGCCCCGCCGAATACCACCGGGTGATCACCGTCTACCAGCGCAGCGAGGGCATCCCGCTGTTCGTGGAGGCGCTGCTGGAGTCGGGGGCGGACACGGCGTTCCCCGAGTCGCTGCACGACCTCATCACCGGCGCGGTGGAAAACCTCCCCGACGAGACGCAGCGGGTGCTGCGGATGGCCGCCGCGGGCGGCACCAAGGTCGGGCACGCGCTGCTGGCCGCGGTCAGCGGGCTCAGCGACGCCGCGCTCGAAGACGCGATCCGGCCCGCCATCGCCGCCAACGTCATCCAGGTCGCCGACGGCCGGGCCTACGCCTTCCGGCACGCGCTGATCCGCGAGGCCGTCCACGACGAGCTGCTGCCCGGTGAGCACACCCGGATGCACGCCAGGTTCGCCGAGGAGATCGAGCGGGACCGCACGCTGGTGCCGCCCGGCCGGGCCGCCATCGAGATCGCCCACCACTGGTATTCCGCGCGCGATGACCTGTGGGCGCTCATCTCGGCCTGGGAGGCCGCGGGCAAGGCGGCCAAGGCGTTCGCCTACACCGAGCAGTTGCAGCTCCTGGAGCGGGTGCTGACGCTGTGGCAGAAGGTCCCCGACGCCGCCGAGCGGATCGGCGCCGACCACACCCACGTCCTCAACCTCGCCTCCGGCGCCGCCCTGGCCAGCGGCGAGCTGGAGCGCGGGGCCAAGTTCGTCAAGGCGGCGCTGGGCGAGCTGTCGGAGGAGTCGCAGCCGGAGCGGGTCGCCGAGCTGATCGTCCGGCTGGCGCAGTTCCACAAGGAGCGCCGCCGCCCCGGCGCGCTGGAGCACCTGCGCCACGCCGAGCGGCTGGTGCCCCAACCGGGCGCGGCCCGCGCCTACGTGCTCACCCGGCTCGGCTCGCACCTGATGTTCAGCGGCGACATCCGCGAGGGCACCGAGGTGACCGAGGAGGCGCTGCGCATCGCGCGCGGCGTGGGCGACGAGTCGATGGTCGCCGACCTGCTGATCAACCTGGCCGTCGGCATGTCCTTCGGCGGCAGGCTGGAGGAGGCCATCGCCACCAACGGCCGGGCCAAGGCGATCGGCGAGCGGCTGTGCAACGGCAGGCT
This sequence comes from Spongiactinospora rosea, assembly GCF_003315795.1. Lineage (GTDB taxonomy): Bacteria > Actinomycetota > Actinomycetes > Streptosporangiales > Streptosporangiaceae > Spongiactinospora > Spongiactinospora rosea. The sequence goes on along the minus strand of NZ_QMEY01000001.1, from coordinate 736,174 downwards.
GATCATCCGTGCGATGGGCAACACCGCCGACACCCTCAACAACCTGGGCCGCTCAGAAGAGGCCGTCGTGATGGCCGTCCAGGCGCAGGAGCTGTCGCGCAAGTACGGCCGCTACCGCGTGCAGGGCCTGTTCCAGGCGCTCAACCAGGCCGAGGCGCTGGAGTCGCTGTCGCGGTGGGAGGAGGCGGTCGAGGTGATCGAGGCCGCCCTCGCCCGCGACCCGGTGCTCCAGACCCGCCACCACCTGCTGCGGGCCCGCGGCGACGTGGCGGCGGCGCGCGGCGAGATCGACGTGCTCGAAGCCGTGCTGACCGAGGTCGGCGCGTACAGCGCGCCCACCGACGAGGGCGCCCAGGAGATCACCGCCAACAACCGGCTGCTGCTCGCCCTGCACCGGCTGCGCGGCGAGCCCGACGCGGCGCTCGACATCGCCGAGCGGAGCCTGCGCAACCCGCAGCCGACCAGCAAGGCGCTGATGGGCTGGCGGCTGATCGCCGACATCGTCTCGCTGTGCCACTCCTACGTCTGCGACTCGATCCCGCGGGCGGAGGGCGTACTGGCCAAGGCGGGCGCGGTCAAGGCCAGCCTGCGCGGCGACGGCCCGGTCGGCGACGCCTACCGGCTGGTGTGCGAGCGCTCCTACGCCGAGGCCGCGGTGGCCTGGGAACGGCTGGGCCGCCCGCACCCACGGGCCGAAGCCCTGCTGCTCGCGGCCAAGGTGGCGTTCCTGGACGGCGACCGCGACACCGCCGTGACGCACCTGCGGCAGGCCCACCCGATCGCGGTGTCGCTGAGCGCGGGCCCGCTCACCGAGGCGATCGAGCTGCTGGCCCGCCGGGCGGGCGCGCCGCTCGGCGACGACGCCGCCTTCGAGGCGGGGACCGCCCCCGGCGACCTGCTGACGCCGCGCGAGGTACAGGTGCTCCGGCTGGTCGCCGAGGGCCGCTCCAACCGCGACATCGCCGCCGAGCTGTTCATCTCGGCCAAGACGGTCAGCGTGCACGTCTCCAACATCCTGGCCAAGATGGGCGTCTCCAGCCGTACCGAGGCCACCGCCGCCGCGCACCGCCGTTCCCTGCTGATCTGAGCCGGGGCGTCACATCACCGCGTCGCCGATCAGGATGACGCCGAAGATCGCGAACGCCGCCGCCGCACCGTATCTGATGGCCTTCTCCGGCAGGTGCCGGCCGAGCATCCGCCCCACCACGATGGCCAGGGCGTCGGCCGCGACCATGCCGACCGTGGAGCCGATCCAGGTGCCCAGCCAGCCGTGCTGGGTGGCCAGGGTGATGGTGGCCAGCATGGTCTTGTCGCCCAGCTCGCTCAGGAAGAACGCGATGGTCACGGCGATCAGCGCGGACCTCGTCGTACGGGCGGCCTTGCCCGACTCCTCCTCGGTCAGCTCGTCACCGCGCAGCGTCCACACCGCGAAACCGAGGAAGGCGATGCCCGCCACGATCGCGATGGCGGTGGTCGGCAGCAGGTCGCCGACCAGGCCGCCGACCGCCACGCTGAGCAGGTGCACGACGGTGGTGGCGATGGTGATCCCGGCCAGCACCGGCCATGCCTTGAACCGGGTGGCGAAGGTCATCGCCATGAGCTGGCTCTTGTCGCCGAGTTCGGCGACGAAGATCACGGCAAGGCTGATCCAGAAGGCTTCCACGGGGGTTGGGCCCTTTCCTCCGGCGCGGCCCGGCCGGGGCGCACACCCGGGGAGTCGGGCAGGGCTTCGGCCGGGCGGCGCGTCGAACACGACACGTCTACCAGGCCGAAGGTCTCGTCCGCCCGTCAGAATGGGCCCGCGTGACCGGGCGCTACCGCGCCAGTGTGTCGATCACGCGATTGGGACTACTCCCCTTCGGTGTTACTCCACAACCTTAACATCTCCCAGGTCAACCGGGCCGTGGTGGTGGCACGGATCACAGGGACAGGCCGACCATCACCGGTTCGTTGACCAGGGTGACACCGAACTTCTCGGCGACGCCGTCGCGGACCTCGCGAGCCAGGGCGAGGAGTTCGCCCGCCGTACCGGACAGATCAGGATTGGTCAGGGCGAGCGGATGCTTGCCGGAGATCCGGACCCCGCCGGTGCCGTACCCCTTGACGAAACCGGCCTGCTCGATCAGCCAGGCGGCCGGGACCTTCACCGTGCCGTCCGCCAGCGGCCAGCGCGGGTAGCCCGCGGCCCGCAGCTCCAGCTCGGCGGCCTGCTCCGCGGTGAGCACCGGATTGGTGAAGAACGACCCCGCGCTGTGCGTGTCGGGGTCGGCCGGGTCGAGCACCATGCCCTTGGAGCGGCGCAGCTCCAGCACGGCGGCGCGGGCGTCGGCCAGCGGCACCCGGTCGCCCAGCGCCACCCCCAGCCGCGTGGCGAGCTCCTGGTAGGCGATGGGCCCGGACAGCGGCGAACGGGCCAGCGCGTAGGTCACCGACAGCACCAGGTGCCGGGCCAGGTCGGCCTTGAAGACGCTGTGCCGGTAGGCGAAACCGCACTCGGCGGCGTCCATGTCGCGCACCTCGCCGGTACGCCGGTCCAGCACCCGGACCTGCGTGATCGTCTGGGCCACCTCCTGGCCGTACGCGCCGACGTTCTGGATCGGCGTCGAGCCGACCAGCCCCGGCACGCCCGACAGGCACTCGATCCCCGACCAGCCCTCGGCCACGCCGCGCGCGGCCAGCGCGTCCCAGTCCGCGCCGCTCGCCGCGGTGACCAGCACCCGGTCCGCCTCGGCGGCCACCTCCAGGCCCCGCGTGGCCACCCGCACCACCAGGCCGTCGAACCCGTCGTCGGAGATCACCAGATTGCTGCCGCCGCCGAGCACCAGCACCGGCTCTCCCGCCGCGTCGGCCGCGGTGACCATGGCCACCAGTTCGTCCGCGGTGCCCGCCTCGGCGAACGCGCGGGCCTCGCCGCCCAGCCCCAACGTGGTGTACGGCCCCAGCCGCACGCCAGCCACCCGCTCCGCCATTGGCCTCTTCCTCGAATGATCAGGTCGGAAAACAGCCTAAGGCGTCTTGGTGTCCGAATTCGACCGCAGCAGGCGCAGGACACGGTCATAGGTGCGGCGGGACTCGCGGTCGCGGTAGTCCGGATCGACCTCGTGGTAGGCGCGGTGGCGCTCCTGGTGCACCGGGAGCGCGACGTCGGGGACGACCAGGTCGCCGGGCAGGGCGAGGGAGAATTCGAGGTCGGCGTTGCGGTAGTAGCGGGCCTGGCCGCTGATGCCGCCCGCGTCCAGGGCGGCGGTCCGGCGTACGGCCAGCAGGTAGCCGAGCAGGCCGCGGACCTTGCCCGGGCCCGCCGGATGCCACTCGCGCTGGTCGTCCCCCGGATCGACGCCCTTCCAGCCGGCCGCCGTCGCGCCCGCGCGCAGCGCCTCGGTCAGCGGGGTGAGCGCGTCGCCGTCCAGGATCGTGGAGGTCTCCATGATGACGTGGACGTCGGCGGTGTCCAGCCGGAGCAGCTTGGTACGGCTCGGGCCCCAGCCGGCCGTGCCGTCCCGCCAGTGCGGGCGCTCGGCCACGTGCCACTCCTCGATCCGGTCGGGATGGGCCGCCGCAAGCTCGTGCAGCACGGTGCCCGCGCCGTCGATGTCGCCGAGGTCCAGGGCGAGGATGCGGGCGTCGGTGTAGGCGAGCAGCGCGTCCACGCACTTGCGTACGTCGGTGGGCCAGCCGTCCACCAGCAGCGCGACCGTCACGGTCGCCGAGGCCGCCTTCGCGTACTCCTCGGTGGCCCCCGCGCCGGTGATCGCCTCGTCCACCCGGGAGACGGCCAGGCTGGCGTCCCACAGGACCTGGGAGGCGACCATGCTCTCGGTGCCGGGGCCGGTCCCTGTGCCCGGCTCGGGCTTTTCCGGGCCTTTTTCTGGGCCCTTTTCCGGGGCCCGTGGCTCCTCGGGGATCGCGCCGACCGAGGGCCACACCTTGAACGGCGGTTTCGGGGTCAGCTCGAAGCCGTCCGGGCCGTCGTCCCTGATCTGCCAGCCGGCCTCTTCGATCTGCTCGCGCAGCACGTCGGCCGCGGCGAAGTCACGATCGGCGCGCGCCTGGGCGCGCTGCTCGGCGAGTCCTCTGACGTGGTGTGGTACTTCGGTCGCTCTGCCCACCGCGGCGACATCCCCCTCCGGCTCGACCGCCCGTTCCTGGGGCGGCCCCTACCCGGGGGCCGGGCCGGTAAGCGTCAGGCGAGCTGGACCACGGCCCGCGCGCGGGACAGCACCCGCGAGTCGCCGGAGCGCGCGGTCAGCATCACCAGCACCCGCTTGTCCTCGAGCTTCTGGTCGATCACGCCGCTGACCGTGATCGTCGCGCCCTCGTCGTCGTCGGGCACGACCACCATCGAGGAGAACCGCACGGAGTAGTCGACCACCGCGCCGGGGTCGCCCGCCCAGTCGGTGACGAACCGGCCGCCCTGCGCCATGGTGTACATGCCGTGCGCGATCACGTCGGGCAGCCCGACGGTCTTGGCGAACCGCTCGTTCCAGTGGATGGGGTTGAAGTCGCCGGACGCCCCGGCATACATCACGAGGTTGACCCGGCGCACCGGGTAGTCGGCGGCCGGGATCTGCTGGCCGGTCTCGACGTCGTCGTACTTGATCGTCGCGGACATGCCTACGCCGCTCCCCCACGCTCGACGATGGTGTTGTAGCTGGTGCAGACGTGCTCGCCATCGACCGTCGTCACGTCGCTCTGCACGGTCAGCACCTCGTTGCGGCCGATGCTGCGGATCTCGGTGATCGTCGAGACGCACACCAGCTCGTCGCCCGCCCGGATCGGCCGGGTGTACTCGAAGCGCTGGTCGCCGTGGACCACCATCGCGTAGTTGAGCCCCAGCTCCGGATCGGCCAGCGCCTCGCCCGCCCCGGTGAGCGTGAACACGATCGGGAACGTCGGCGGCGCGATCACGTCGGGATGCCCCGCGGCCTTCGCCGCCTCACGGTCGCGGTAGATCGGGTTGGTGTCACCGATCGCCGCCGCGAACTCCTTGATCTTGACGCGGCTGACCTCGTAGGTGGCCGGTGCCGGGTACTGACGCCCGACGAACTCACGGTTCAAAGCCATCGTGCCCGGGACTCCTTTCGCCCCAATTTGTGAAGCAGTGGCGGAAACACCACTACCCGCCTACCGAGACGCGGCAAGGCGGGTAGGCGGGATCGCGCGCGCTCGCCGCGACGCGGCGGGGGAAGGTCCGGCGGGTCAGCGAGTCTCGCGGTGCGGCTGGTGGCACCTGCAGTTAGGGCAGTACTTCTTCAGCTCAAGGCGGTCGGGATCGTTACGCCGGTTCTTCCGCGTGATGTAGTTGCGGTGCTTGCACTCCTGGCAGGCCAGCGTGATCTTCGGCCTAACGTCGGTGGCAGCCACGTGGGAGTGCCTTTCTGCGTCTGGGACGGGTGGACGACCCGCGCCGGTCTCCTGATGAGAAGACACGGCATGGGTAGTAGCGGAGGCCGGACTTGAACCGGCGACACAGCGATTATGAGCCGCTTGCTCTGCCTGACTGAGCTACTCCGCCTGGATGCGTGGAAATCCAACGGCACCCAAGAATACCCGACCTGCGGGGGTGCAACGCACACGACCGCCCGGCACCGGGATGGACCCCGGTTGCGGCCGGCGGCGCGCGAGTCGCATGGATGCGTGGGTTCCTGGGTTGGATCGCTGGTCAGACTACCAGGCGGGGCCGCCCTCACGCGAACGGATTCACCCCGGGTACGGGGCTCGACGTGCCACTCAGGCGCGGGGACGGGGCTCAACGTGCCGGTCGGGCGCGGGCCCCGCGTGCCGTGGGGCCATGGGAGGGAGCCGAGTTATTTATTTGTGTTATTTATTTGTGCCCTACATTTCGCCACATAGCAGGATTAACTCCATTAACTTGCTCACGATCCGTTCCACATACGATCAGGAGCATTGATGGCCCACGGTCAAGGACAGCCCCCCTACGAACCACCGCCCGGGGCGCCGCAGGCGCAATTCCCGGACTATTACGCGCCGGCCGGCGGCCCCCCGCCACAACGGAACGGCCTCGGTACCGCGGCGCTGGTCGTCGGGATCATCGGTGTCATCTTCGCGATCGTGCCCTTGACGTTCTGGCTGGGCGGACCGATGGGTCTGGTCGCCATCGGCCTCGGCATCGGCGCGTTGCGCCGGATCAGCCGCAAGGGCGCCTCGAACAAGGGCGTGGCCATTTCCGGAATCATCCTCGGCGCGCTCAGCACCGTCATCGCCGCCGTCTGGCTGGCCGCCGCGATTTTCGTGGTCAACGACGTCGTGGCCTGCCTCGACAGCGCCCAGACGCCCGAGCAGGCCGCCGCCTGCGGCCAAGTGACACCTTAACGGCGAGATTTCGCCGCGGGCGGCGAACGCCCCTCCCAGGTAATCGTGACCGCGCCACCCTAGAATCCCGGCGAGCCCTTCGACTGGGGCGAACGCTGCGGAAACCGCGGCCTCCCGCACGCCGCGGGAGGCCGCCCCCGGTGAAAAGCGGAGGCGCGGCGCAGGTCCGGGAGCTTAGCCTGATCCCCCGATACCGGACCGAAGGAGCGGCCGTGTTCTCGCTGCGCACCGCTGATCTGCGCAGGCTCAATTCACTCACCAAGTACCCGTCCATTCCGACGCACCACACCCTCGACCCGAAGAACGGCGGCCTGGTCGAGGAGCCCGCCGTCTTCCCCGGGACCGTGCTGGGCACCGAGAAGGTCGACGGCACCAACGGGCGAGTGATTCTGCTTCCGGACGGCACGTGGCTCATCGGCTCCCGCGAGGACCTGCTCACCGCGAGCGGCGACGTGGTCCACAACCCGGCGCTGGGCATCGTCGACGCTCTGCGTTCCGTGGCCCGCGAGGCCGCGGGCGAGCGCGACGCCATCACGGTCCTCTACCTGGAGGTGTACGGCGGGAAGCAGCTTCCGGCCTGGCGGAAGTACGGCTCGGGCGAGCCCGCGCTGCGGCTGTTCGACATGGCCACCATCGGGCCGGACCTGCTGGAATGGGACCTGGCGAAGATCTCCGCGTGGCGGCAGGACGGCGGGCAGCCCTACGCCGCCGAACCGGCGCTGCGCGAGGCCGCGCGGGCCTTCGGGGTCGAGCTGACGCCCCGCCTGTTCGAGATCGACGGTGGCGCGCTGCCCGCCGACATCGCCGGCATGCGCGCGTTCATGGAGGCGTACCGGGTCACCCGCGTGGCCACCTCCGGCGAGCCGGGCGCGAACGAGGGCATCGTGCTGCGCACCCCCGACCGCGCGGTCATCACCAAGGCCCGCTTCCAGGACTACGACCGCACCCTGAAGCGCCGCGCCGCCAGGAAGTGACGCCGGCGCGGCACGGCGGAGATGGCGTGACAACGTAAAACGCCCGGCTCGCGGATGTGCGAGTCGGGCGTCATGCGATGCTCTGTGGTGGAGCCCCCAAACGGAATCGAACCGTTGACCTTCTCCTTACCATGGAGACGCTCTGCCGACTGAGCTATAGGGGCTTGTCTCGCGCCGCTCTTGCGTCGCTGACAGGTGTAACCATACACGGCACCCCTGCTTCGCGCGAATCAGATCGGCCCGCCCGATCGGCCTTTGCGGACGGGTCCTGCGGGCGGCGTGGAAGCGGGATGACCTCGCACAGGTCGGCCAGATCGACGTACCGCGCGACCTCTTCGACCGACCGGCACTCGGCGACGATCCGGCCGTTGCGGCGCAGCCGGAGCACCTGCCGGCCCGCGCGCACGGCGCCCGTGATCTGAAGGCCGTCCGGCCCCACCCAATGCCTCTCCACGAACGGACAGACTAAGCCCAAGCCCCACAGGTCACCCAGAACAACACGCGCATCGCCGATACCGAACTAGTATGCGATCATCTGTCGTCTTTCAGCCGGTAATAGCCGAAAAGGTCGTCCAGGACCGTCACCTCGTCCAGACGTACGAAGGTCCCCGTCCGGAGGGCGTTGATCATCCGGCCGTCGCCCACGTAGATCCCGGCGTGGTGGGTGTCGGTGCGCTTGTCCCCGTAGAAGACGATGTCGCCCGGGCGCGCTTCCTCCGCGACCACCCTGCGGAAACGGCGGATGTGGTCGTTGGTGGTGCCGCCGCCGAGCACGTCGTCGCCGTACGCCAGGTGGTAGATCCAGCGGACCAGGCCGGAGCAGTCCAGCCCGGTGGTGTCCTCGGCCGGACACGGGCGGACCTTGCCGCGATAGCCCAGGCAGGTGCCGCGCGACGGCCCCGGCCTGCGGGCGTGACCGCCGCCCCACACGTACGGTATGGCCCCGCCCCGCCAGCCCGGCAGCGCCCGTCCCCGCATGACGGCCTCCGCGAGCGCGACCACCCCGCGCGAATCCCCGACGACGTCGATGGGGGCGGCGAGCGGCGTGGAGGCGACGGCCAGGGTGAGTACGGCGGCGGCGGGGACGACGGGGAGGACGTACCTGACGTGCGGATACCGCTTACGGACGTACCGCCACATTTTCCCCACAGGGGAATTCTGCCGTGCCGGCGGGCCGGGCAGGCGGATCAGATCGACTAGTCTCACGAACAGATCGGCGTAGCCGATGGGGAGCAGTTCGGTGGGAGCAGTCAGGCGTTCGTAGGGAGCCGTGGGGAGAGGTGGCCGAGCAGCACACGCACCCGCCCGCCCGGCGCCGCGCCCGCAACGCGCGGGCCGCGACCGGCCGGTGGGACGACGCCCTCCTCGGCGTCGCGGTCTCCGCCGGGTCGGTGTGGGCCACCGTGTCCGAGGCGGGCGCGGTGGGCCTGTGGGCGGTGACCGGCCTAGCCGTGCTGGAGATCATGCGGCGGCGTGGGCTGTGGAGCGCGTTCGCCGACCGGGTGCTCGCCGTGCCTCTGGTGCCCTCGCACCTGCCGCGCCCGGGCGACCTGCCGGTCATCCTCATACTGGCCTGGACCGGCTGGCTCGCGCTGCCCTGGGGCATCTCCCCGGCCGCCGCCCAGAGCGGCCAGTCGGCGGGCGTGACCGCCCCGTCCGTTTCGGCCAAGCCGTCCGCGGCTTCACGTACCTCCGCCCCGCGCGACGTCTACCACGAGGTGGCCGCGCGGGCGGCCCGCCAGGAGCGGATGCGGATCGCGAGCGAGGTCCACGACGCGGCGGGGCACGGGCTCGCGGCGATCGCGATGCAGGCGGGGCTGGCGCTGCTGATGTTCGACGAACGCCCGGAACAGGCCAGAGAGTCCCTGGAGGCCATCCGCGCCACCAGCACCCGCGCCCTCGCCGACCTCCGCGCCGCCCTCGACACGATGTCCCCACCCCCAGAGAGCGATCTGCACGCCACGCCACCACCTCCCGCGACCGCCCGGGAAGCGGCGCCGCAACCGTTGGCCGCCGCCGGGCCGTACGGGCTGTGGACGCTCGCCGAGACCGTGCGGGCCGGTGGGCTCCCGGTGGACCTGGAGGTGGCCGAGCCGGACGGGCCGGTACCGGCCCACCTGGGCGCGGCCGTCCACCGCGTCGTCCAGGAGTCGCTGACCAACGTGATGCGGCACGCGGGCCCGACCCGCGCCGTGGTGCGCGTGGCGCAGGAGCCGAGCACGTCCGGCGACCTCGTCGTGGAGGTCACCGACCGGGGCTGGGGTTCCACGGCGGCCCTCCCTGCCGAGGGCAGGGGCATGGCCGGGATGCGGGCGCGGGTGGAGGCGGCCGGTGGCCGGTTCACCGCCGGTCCGCGCGAAGGCGGCGGTTTCCGCGTGGTGGCCCGCTTCCCCCGGCCGGCCGCATGATCAGGGTCGCGCTGGCCGACGACGAGGCCGTGGTCCGGATGGGCCTGCGGGTCCTCATCGAACGCGAGGCCGACCTGGAACTGGTCGGCGAGGCGGCCGACGGCGCGGCCGCGCTCGACCTGCTCCGCCGTACCCGCCCCGACGTCCTGCTGCTGGACATCCGGATGCCCGGCATGGACGGCGTCGCCACGCTCAAGGCCATCGCCACCGACCCCGGCCTGCGCGACGTACGGGTCATCGTGGTGACCACCTTCGAGATCGACCGCTACGTGTTCGAGTCGCTGCAGGCGGGCGCGGGCGGTTTCATCCTGAAGGAGCGCGCGCCGGAGGAGCTGGCGCACGCCGTCAGGGTCGTCGCGGCGGGCGAGGCGCTGCTCTCCCCCTCGGTGACCAGGCGGGTGATCGGCATGTTCGGCCGCCACCTGGCCGACGGGATCGGCCCCGCCGTCGCGGGCCTGGACGAACTGACCCCGCGCGAACGCGAGATGGTCGCCTGGGTGGCCACCGGCAGGTCCAACGAGGAGATCGCCAGGGAGCTGGTGCTCAGCCGTGACACGGTACGCACCCACGTGAGCCGGGCCATGGTCAAGCTGCACGCCCGCGACCGCGCCCAGCTCGTGGTGTTCGCGATGCGGGCGGGCCTGACGATCCCCGGCTGACCCGCCCTGTGCGTCAGCGGAGGAAGCCCTCGTAGTTGCGCTGCTGGAGCTGGCTTTCGATCTGTTTGACGGTCTCCAGCCCCACGCCCACCATGATCAGGATGCTCGCGCCGCCGAACGGGAAGTTCTGCTGGGTGGCCGGATCCCGAAGCAGGACGAACGCCACGATCGGGATCAACGACAGCACCCCGAGATAGACGGCTCCGGGCGCGGTCAGCCGGTTGAGCAGGTAGTTCAGGTACTCGGCCGTCGGCCGCCCCGGCCGGATGCCCGGCACGAACCCGCCGTACGTACGCAGGTTGCCGGCGATCTCCACCGGATCGAAGGTGATCGAAACGTAGAAGAAGGCGAAGCCAACGATCAGCGCGAAGTACGTGATGACGTAGACCGGATGGTCACCGGAGACGAGGTACCGGGTCAGCCAGGCGGCGGCCGGGCTGGACTGCACGGCCGGGAAGGACAGCGCGAGCTGCGGCAGCATCAGCAGGGACGAGGTGAAGATGACCGGGACGATACCGGCCTGGTTCACCTTGATCGGGATGTACGTGGACGTACCGCCGTACACCCTGCGGCCCACCATGCGATTGGCGTACCGCACGGCGACGCGCCGCTGCCCCTGCTCCACGAACACGACGGCGGCGACCAGAAAGACGCCCAGCACCATGATCAGCGCGAAGGCGAGCGGGTTCTGCCGCATGATCGTGGCCAGGTAGGACGGGAAGACCGCGACCACCTGCGTGAAGATCAGGATCGACATGCCGTTGCCGACCCCGCGCGCGGTGACCAGCTCCCCCATCCACATGACCAGCACCGCGCCCGCCGTGATCGTGGCCACCAGGGTGCCGACGGTGAGCATGTCATCACCGGTCAGCAGCGGACGGTCACAGGAGGCGAAGATCTGCCCGGAACGCGCCATCGCGACGATCGCGGTGGCGTTCAGTACGGCGAGCCCGACCGTGAGATAGCGGGTGTACTGCGTGACCTTGGCCGTACCCGCCTGCCCCTCCTTGCGCAGCGCCGCCATCCGGGGGATCACCACGGCGAGGAGCTGGATCAGGATGCTGGCCGTGATGTACGGCACGATGCCGAGCGCGAAGACCGAGAGCCGGAGCATTCCGCCGCCGCTGAAGAACTGGATCATGTCCAGCACGGTCCGCGACGAGCCCGTACGGGCCTGCGTCAGGCAGGCGGTGACGTTCTGGACGTGCACCCCGGGGGCGGGCAGGATCTGCCCGAACCGGAACAACACGATCATGCCCAGCGTGAACAGGAGCTTGCCCCGCAACTCGGGCGTGCGGAACGCACGGGCGATCACGCTCAGCACGACGGCCGCCGGGCGTACGGATGGTTACGGGCTGCGGTAATCACAGCGGCGATTCTCGCCAGCGGGGGGCGTCCGGGGCATCCGCCGGAACGCGGCTCTCGCCGTACGCGAATCTGCGTACAGTCAGCGTTCGCCGTGCCGGCGGGCGCGGTGCGCGGCGACGTTGAAGCGGTTGGCGCACTGCGGGGAGCAGAACCGGCGGCGGCCGTTACGCGAGGTGTCCACGAAGACGACGGCGCAGCCGGGACGCTCACACCGGCCGAGGCGAGAGCCGTCGGAGAAGGTGGCCGCGATCGCGAGGCCGCCGGCGGTGACCGCACGGACGCGGGAACCGAGGTCTGCCTCGTCGGACACGTAGTGCAGATGCGGCGGCAGGCCGTCGTGGGTGCTGACGTAGGGCCGCGAGGCGGCCGCCGCCAGCAGGCCGTTGATCAGCGCGACCTGCTGATCCTTGTCCTGCTCACCGAAGATCGGCCGAATCCGCTCGGCCCAGGCGTACAGCCCGTCCGCGTGCGCGGCCACCAACTTCGGCCGCCCGATCTCGTACGCGGCCAGCAGCTCCTCCAACGCCTCAAGCCGATGATCACGGAAGTTGACGAGCGCTGCGGCCAGCGCGGCGCCATGGCCTCCGTAAGCGTTGAATTGCATAAGGGCATTACATCATCCTGACACCATGAGCCACCGAACCTGCCGGGAAGGGGTCCACGATCCAGGAGCCCAGCGCCTGATCTCCAGCCACCTCACCTCCGAGGGGGTGATCTTCTACCTGCGGTGCTCCTGCGGAAGCTGGTTGATCAAATCAGCCGCCCCCTTCGACACCATCACCACCACCATCCCCACCTGACCCAGACAACTCCCGGCAGTTGGTCGTGCGCGACATGTGGACGCTAGACGTCGCCGGGCAAGGCCGAGGGACGCCGGGCGGTGAGTCCGTCGAGTGCGGTGAGGGCGAGGTCCCATGGGAAGGCCGCCGCCTCGTCGTCCCCCGCGCCCGCCGGATGCGGCTCGAACAGCACCCGGACCCCCTCCTCGCGCAGCGCCTCCAGCGCCCGGCGGAACGGCGGGCGTGCGGCGAGGGCCGCGTTGAGGTACGGCATCAGCACCACCGGAATCCCCAGCCCAGGGGCTTCGGCGAGCAGGCCGAGCGCGTAGGTGTCGGCGATCCCGAGCGCGAACTTGTTCACCGTGTTGAACGTCGCGGGAGCCACGATGATCGCGCCCGGTCTGGGCGGTTTCGGTTCGTCGGGCCTGCGGTAACGGGTGCGGACCGGCCGACTGGTCTGCCGCTCCAGCGCCGCGACGTCCAGGAAATCCACCGCCGACGGCGTCGCGACGACCTGAACCCCCCACCCCCGCCGCTGCGCCATGCCGACCAGCCGCCCGGCCTCCGCCGCCGGGCCCGCGGCGCACACGATCACGTAGAGATCTCCACCGGCCATCGTCACGAGCGTACGCGAATTCTGTCGGACCGCCTTGCTAGCGTGAGATTCCTTGGCTGAGGGGGGTGGCACAGGTGGAAGGGCAGCAGACGTTGTTCGTCCATGGGGCCGGGCAGGGGGCCCATGCGGCGGACGGAGAGCTGGTCGCGCGGCTGAGACAGGCGCTCGGCCCCGGGCACGAGATCCACTATCCCGCCATGCCCGACGAGCACGAGCCCGACCACGCGAAGTGGAAGCAGCGGATCATCGAGGAGATGGCCTCGATGTCCGGTCCGCTGGTCCTGATCGGCCACTCGCTCGGCGGGTCGGTCCTGGTGAAGTGCCTGGCCGAGATCGAGCCGCCGCGGCCGATCGCCGCCCTGGTGCTGATGGCCGCGCCGATGTGGGGCGGCGACGGCTGGCGCTACGACGGCGGCGAGCAGTTCGAGCCGCCGCACGACACCGCCGCCAGGCTCCCGCAAGAGACGCCGATCCACGTCTACCACTGCCGCGACGATGAGGTGGTCCCCTTCGCCCATCTCGGTCTTTACGCCGAGCTGCTTCCCCAGGCCACGACGTCCGCCTTCGACGAAGGCGGACACCAGTTGCACGGGGTCGAGGCAGCGGTCGCGGCCGACCTCGCGAAGCTGCCGGCCGCGCAGTGAGCCGATTCTCAGCGGTGGGCGGCCAGGATGAGGTGATGGTCGACGCCTTCGGGCGCGTACGGATCGGCGTGGACGTGCGCCGCCGCCAGGCGCGGGATCGCGTGCAGCAGCGCGTGTTCCACGTTCACCGCGACCCCATGGGCCTGTAGGACGGTCGCGTCCGCGTCCACCACCACGGCGCACTCGGCGCGGAGCCGGTGGCCGATCCACCGCAACCGGATCTCCCCCACGTCGAGCACCCCCGGCGTGGCCCGCAACGCGGCCTCGGCCTGGTCCACCAGCGCGGGGTCCACGGCGTCCATCAGCCGGCGGCCGACCTCGCGCGCCGCCTGGCGCAACACCGCGAGGATCACGACCGCGATCAGCAGCCCGACGACCGGATCGGCCCAGCGCCACCCGGCCGCCGCCCCTCCCGCCGCGGCCAGGACGGCCAGCGAGGTCAGTGCGTCCGTACGCGCGTGCAGGCCGTCCGCCACCAGGGCCGCCGAACCGATCTTCCGCCCCACCCTGATCCGGTACTGCGCGACCCACTGGTTGCCCACGAAGCCGACCACGGCGGCGCCCGCCACCGCGAGCAGGTTCGACACCGGACGCGGATGCACGAGCCGGTCCACCGCCTCGTACGCCGCGAGCGCCGCCGACGCCGCGATGACCAGCACGATGACGACCCCGGCCAGGTCTTCGGCACGCCCGTAGCCGTACGTGTAGCGCCGGGTCGGCGCCCTGCGGCCCAGCAGGAACGCGATCGCCAGCGGTACTGCGGTCAGCGCGTCGGCGGCGTTGTGCATGGTGTCGCCGAGCAGCGCCACCGAACCGGACACCGCCACGACCGCCGCCTGCACCACGGCGGTGAAGCCGAGGACGGCGAGCGAGATCCACAGCGCCCGCAGGCCCTCGGCGCTGGTCTCCATGGCGGCGTCCACCTTGTCCGCCGCCTCATGACTGTGCGGGCGAAGCGCGTGCCTGATCCGCGCCCAGACGCGCCCGCGCGAACCGTGTCCGTGCTGATGTCCGTGACCGTGCTCATGTCCGTGACCGTGACCGTGCTCATGACCATGGCCGTGTGTGGGAGGTGTGCGGCTCATACCACCGAGGATGCCGCGAAAACCGCATTGCAGCACGTCAACACCAACGTGCCTACTGCTCCTGCAAGCACTTCGCAGCCTCGTCCACCCGCCTATCTATTGGATAGCCATCCTATCCAATATTGGGTAGTATCACTATCCAAGGAGGTCGAATCCAATGACCGTGATCGTTCTCGTCATCGCCACCCTGTTCTTCCGCCTGCTGGGCGCGGCATTCGGCGTGGCCCGCTTCGCCACCTGGCGGGTGAGCGCCGGGCACGGCCTGGCCGTCATGCTGCTGCTCACGGCAAGCGCCCACTTCGCCCCGCCGACCGCCACCTTCATGCCGAATCACGCGGACATGGTGGCCATGGTCCCGCCGTTCATCCCGTTCCCGGCCCTGATGGTCTACGCGACCGGCGTCCTGGAACTGGCCGGCGCGGCCGGCCTCCTGCTCCCCGCCACCCGCCGCGCCGCCGGCATCTGCCTGGCCCTGCTGTTCGTACTCATGCTCCCGGCCAACATCCACGCCGCCCTGGCCGACGTGCCCCTCGCGGGCGAGCCCGCCACACCCTTGTGGCAGCGCATCCCCGAGCAGATCCTCTACATCGGCGTCGCACTGTGGGCGGCCGGAATCACCGCCCGCCGTCCGTCCCCGGCGACCGCGGCCCCCTGACGTACCCCCAGGAAGCCCGCAGGGCCGGAGCCGCCAGGGCGGCGACAGTACGCACGCCGCCCGGCAGCCCCGGGACCAACGTCAACCCGGGTTGACGTGAGCCGCCGCGTCAACCTACATTGACACCCATGGGCACCTCACCAGCGGCACCGACCGGCAAACCGGCACGTACCCTGCTCACCTGCGGCGTGATCGCAGGCCCGCTCTTCATCGCCGCCTTCCTCATCGAAGGCGCCACCCGCACCGGCTACGACCCGATGCGCCACCCCGTCAGCTCCCTCGCCCTCGGCGACCTCGGCTGGACCCAGACCCTCAACTTCCTCGTCTGCGGCCTGCTGACCACGGCCTTCGCCATCGGAGTGCGCCGTGCGCAGGGCGGTTTCTGGGCGCCGCTGCTGATCGGCGTATGGGCGGTCGCCATGGTCCTCGCCGGTGTCTTCACCGGCGACCCGATCAGCGGCTACCCGGCGGGCACCCCCGCCCTGCGTCCTGAGTACTCAGGGCTGCCCGCCCTGCTGCACGACGCGGTCGCCGTCCCCGGCTTCGCGGCGCTGACCATCGCGGGGATCGTCGTCGCGGTCCGCTTCGCCAGGCGGAGAAGGTACGGCTGGGCGGCCTATTCCGCCGCCACCGCCGTCGTGTTCACGACCTCGCTGGTCCTTTCCCAGCTCGGTTTCGACCAACTGGAACCCTGGGTGAACCACGCGGGACTACTCCAGCGGACCGCCATCGTCACCGCCTGGACCTGGCTCACCCTCCTGGGCCTGCGCCTGCGCCGCGCCGGATTCCCGGCCCCGCACAATCCGGAGAACCCGGAGGACCCGACTCCGGCCCGGAAACCCGTCCTCCCGAATGGTCCCGCAGGCGCCCGTTCCGCCTCAGCCGCACAATGAACCTTTTTCAACCGGTCGCTTGGACCAGGTCAGGGGCGCCTCCACCGGACTCGGCCCGGGCACGGTAGCCCGGCAGGACGCCTGGTCATGCGGGCACCGGTACGGGCGCGGGGCGCCACTGCTCGGAGCCGAACACCTCGTACCGGATCCGCTCGTCAGGCACACCGCGCCGGTGCAGCCCGGCCCGGACCATCTGCATGAACGGCACCGGACCGCACAGATAGACGTCCGCGTCGTCGGTGAGCGGGATCGCATCGGTGTCGACGAACCCGGTGAGCGCGTCCGATACGTCTGGGACGTTCTGCTCGTACCAGGTGAGGCTGCGGAACGAGCGCAGCCGCGAGCCGTTGGCGCTCATCTCGGCGCGCAGCGCGTGCCGCGCCACGTTCCGGTCGGCGTGCACCGCCGTGACGTCGCGCGTGGGCTGAGTACGCGAGACGTGGTCCAGGATGGCGGCCATCGGCGTGATCCCGACGCCCGCGCTGACCAGGAGCAGCGGCGACGCGCCCGCGCGCAGGGTGAGGTCGCCGTACGGGTGGCTGAGCAGCAGCCGGTCGCCGAGGTCCACCTGGTCGTGCAGGAAGCCGGAGACCAGGCCGTCCGGGGCGCCGCCGTTGCCGCGCACCCGCCGTACCGTGATCCGCAGCATCCCGACGGCCGCCGCCTGCGACAGCGAGTACTGCCGCAACTGGCGAGTGCCGTCGGGCAGGTCGGCGGCGACGGTGACGTACTGCCCGGGCACGAAATCGGGCGCGGGACCGCCGTCCTGCGGCGTGAGGATGAACGACATCGTGTCGTCCGCCTCGGTGATCTTGCTGGCCACGACGTACTCCCGCCACGGCGCGGGACCGTCCACGCCCGCCTGGGCGTAGAGGCGCGCCTCGCGCCCGATCAGCCGGGTGGCGAACAGCCAGTACACCTCGTCCCAGGCGGCGGCGACGGCCGGGGTGACCGCGTCACCGAGCACGGTACCGACCGCCCTCAACAGGTACTTTCCCACCATCGTGTACTGCTCTGGGCGGATCCCGAGCGCGCAGTGCCGCTGCGCGACGCGCTCCACCACCCGGTCGAAGGCCGGTCCGTCCGGACCGAGGCCGACCAGGTGCCTGGCGAACGCGGCGACCGCCCCGGCCAGCGCGCTCTTCTGCTCACCGGTCGCC
Source organism: Spongiactinospora rosea (assembly GCF_003315795.1). Taxonomy (GTDB): domain Bacteria; phylum Actinomycetota; class Actinomycetes; order Streptosporangiales; family Streptosporangiaceae; genus Spongiactinospora; species Spongiactinospora rosea. The sequence goes on along the minus strand of NZ_QMEY01000001.1, from coordinate 718,600 downwards.
TGCGCGCTCCGGCTGAACAGGTTGAGCAGGTCGGGGTTCTCGCCGAGCATGGTGTCGTAGAAAACCCCTGAAATGTCGCCCAAGTGCTCGCCGACGACGGGGAGAGTCTCCTCGATGATCGGCGCACTGCTGGCGGAAAGCATATGTTCCTCCCGGTCTGGGAATAGGTGACGGATCAACGGCGGCCGAGGCTCAGCAGCACCTGCCGGATCGGCGGCGCGGTCAGGTCCCCGACCGTGATCGGATCGAGGCTGGCGTAGAACGCCTCCTGCGCCCGGCGCAACGCCCCGCGCAGCAGGCAACCCCCTCGGCTCAACGGGCAGGCCGGGTCGCCGTCACAATCGACCACTTCGGTCCCGCCCTCCAGTTCACGTACGATGCCGCCGACCGACGCGGTACGCGCCACCCCGGCGAGCCGCACCCCACCCCGCCGCCCCCGAACGGTCTCCAACAGCCCCATGTGCTGCAGCCGCTGCACCACCTTGGCCAGGTGATGCCGTGGCACGACGAGAGATTCGGCCAGCTCATCAATGGTGAGCAGGTCCTCACGGGTCGCGCCGAGCATGAGAATGCGAAGGCCGATGTCAGTGGCCCGGTTCAGGTGCACACGGCGATCGTACTTAAAGAGGAGTCTCACAGTCCTCTTTATGTGAGTGAGATCACGAGTACCCCGCCCCACCCGGCCCGAACCGCAGCAGGCCGACCGGCTTGGCTTAACGTACGTGTATGCGGCGCTTATGCGGACTCGTACTGGTCATCGCTGGGATCATCACCCTCTCAAGTTGCTCCCCTCCCGTAGCGGGGTCCACCGGGGTCAGCGTCGATGCGGCGGGACATCCGATCATCGTCCTGGCCTGGTGCGAAGGGGCCACCCCCGAGGGCGTCAGCATCTTCCATCACGAGGACCCCTCAGGCCCGTTGGCCACGGGCCCCGCCCACCCATCCTCAGCCGCGACGGTCACCGATGACGTGAACTTCACCGCACCATCCCTGGACGGGCGGCACGCGTCCGTCCGCCTGGACGACCCACAGGACGGGTGGACCGTGGAGCCGAAACCGTTCGTACTGCGCCCGAAAGTCCTCTACCACGCCTACGGCTACCGGGGCCAAGGCCATGCCCGGGTCAACACCATGGACGTCGGCTTCTCCGCCGAGAGCATCGCCGGCCTCAAGCCCGGCTCGGTCCTGATCCAGCGGTACGAGGAGAAGGCGTCACCACACTGGGTCGACACCACGATCACCCAGGAGGAGTTCGACCGCCAAGCCCAGAGCCCGACCATCTGCCAGTGACCGAAGCGGAATCTGTTGTCGTGCTGTTCAAGCTGCCGCCGCCACTGGATGCTCTAGAGATCGGGCCATGTGTAGCTGGCGAGATACGGGGATCGGCCGGTGACGAACCAGTTCTGAAGGTCATGCAGCCGTTCGATGGCGGCTTCGTAGTATGCGGGCGGTTCGGGACGGGGGAAGTTCGGGTGGCGGGTATGGCCGCGGACGAAATCGGCCATGTACCAGTAACCTTCGACCAGCCAGCGGTCGAGTCGTTCATTGGTCTCCTGTTCGGCACAGACACGACGCATGGCCTGCTCCAGGCGGCTGAACGCATGCCGGTCCCAATGGAGATCACATCGAAGCTGGATGAGGAACGATCCGTCTTCCGCGCCGAACTCCCATCGCAGTAATTCAAGGTCGTCCATGGCGCACAGGATGACACGACTCGCACCGGTGGATCACAGCCGGCCGACGTCGCGGGGATGCGGTTGCGGGCGCCGACCTTGTTGGTCGCGTTCGACAGGCAGTCGCGTACGGTGGCCGACCTCGGTCTCGCGACGGGTGCGCGGGCTCCTGCCGCCCTCCAGGGCGGTGCCGAGCGTACGCCGGAGGTCGTCGTCGATCCGGCGCGACCACCCGCTGGGCGAGCGACAAGTACACGATGAAGGGCCAGGGGCCGCACAGGACCAGGACCGCCGACACCGCGAGGCTCACGTAGGCGCGCGGCCACATGTTCCCGGCCAATGGCCATCGCCTCGAACGTCCAACGGCCGGTCGGGGACGTGGCAGGTGCACCACGGTCGCCGCCAGGCTCCACAGCCCGGTGCGGACGTCGTTTCCCCAGATAACCGCGCCGGCTGACCAGGATAGGCGGCCCGGCCGGACGGCGGTCACCAGCGGCGGCCATGTCAGAAAGAGGGGGGCCACGAGCCTGCCATGTTTACGAGGCCGCCTCCATCGCGTCCGCCGCCCTCGACGGCCGCCAGCTCGACCACGGTGAGGAAGTCGTACGGGTCCACGCCGGGGATGAAGTCCGCGAGCGAGGTGTACGAGTGCCTGGCCAGCACCGACACCTCGACGAACTTCTTGCGGGACTCAGTGTTCAGCGGCATTCCGTGGCTCTCCATGAACACGACCTGCTCAGGCCCCGTGGCGGTCATCGTGTAGACGAGATCACCACCGGCCGCAGATCGAGTTCACCGACCTCGACGGTGAAACCATCCGGTGACCACCAGGCGGCGATGCCTTCGGGGGTGGTGGGGTAGGTACGCGTGATCTGTACGGTTTCATAAGCCATTGTCATGGTTTGCTCCCTAGCGGGGGGTGATAAGGCCCACAAAGGACCCCTCACCTTGGGAATCGCGGGCCGACATGCGACCATCGTGTTCATGCCATCGCTCAGAAAGGGCCATGCCGCGTAGGCGCCCTTCCGAGGTCCGTACCCGGGGTTCAGCGTGTGGGACCCACCGAGCCGTGATCCATCAAGTTCCCGGCCTTGGCCATCGCCCCATGGCCGCAGTGATCACCCTCGAACACACCCGCCTGTGGCCCGGCGCGGTGGCGGCCGCCCTGGCGAGCTGGCAGGAGGCGACCCTGATGGGCACCGCCGACCGCGTCCTCTTCAGGTGCGAGTGCCCCGAGTGCACCGGCGACGCACCCCGCCGGCGACTTCAACGGGCCCTCACCGGCTTACCGCCGTGGGCCAGGGCACATCTGTATGCCTTGATCCTGCCCATCGACCTGTATTACCTCCACCGAACCTCACCGATGCCACCTACGTCGCCCGATTCGAATTGGACATGGTGGCAACGACGTCATCGGCATGAAGATCAAGGCGCATAGCGGCAAGACGTGGCCGAATTATTCAGCTGCACGACAAGAGCAGACAACCACCGGCCCAAAAACGTCGAACACCTGCCCCCCTGCCCACGCACGGCCTCCGACCAGGCCACCGCTGGTCAGGGGCCGAGCCGCCTCGTGACGGCAGGCGCAACATTCATGACGGGTCCGTGGCCGTAGAGCTGTTTCGGGGGACGGCACTACGAAGCTCCTCGAACAGCGGCCACAGAGGGCTGTCCTTCTGATCGAAGGTATCGACATCGATACGCTGTTCTTTATCGATGATCTTGAAGTTCGGCGCAGCATCGCTCTTGGTCGGCGTGGAAACTGATCGACCAGCCCTCTCCGGATCGTCGCGATCGGTCAGAAAGACCCCGGCCACAAGAATCAAAGCGACGCCGGCAAGAGACATCAGCCATGCCCAGCCATGCCTGAACCGCAGCGGACGTCTCTTGATCATCGTCTCCTCCAAAACGCCACCTCTCACCCTCACTCGACACAGGTTGATTGTCATGGATCAACGCGCGTGTATCGAAGTCACGCATGGTGGGCTGCCGGTACCGAAGCGGTGAGGGCGCCCGTCGCCGTTCAGCAAGCGGCAGTCGATCGACGGGATCCACCGGAGACTGCGGCCGGTACACCCAGGCGGGCACTACCGCCCTGCCCTGCACCCGGGCCGACGGTGTACGCCTTGCTCCGGCCGTCCGCGCGCATCAGCCTGAACTTGGGGGACCATCGCCACGCTGCCCGGCGCTCACCACCGCAGCCATCATCTTGCGGCCCTGCTCACACGCCAGCTGCGTCGTGGTGGTCAGCCCGCCGCGCAAGGCGTCCCAGCCCATGATCGGCCGGTTCGCCTCCCCGGCCTCGCGGGCGGCTCCTTCTGCAGATGACCATCCCGGCGCGCGCCGCCCGCGTGCTGGTGAGCCCGGACGATGGTGGAGTCCACGCTCACCGTCCACCCGATCTTCCCCGCGGCGTCCGCACACGCCTGCAACACCGCCAGGATCTGTACCCACCTGCCCGCCCGCTGCCAGCGGCGGAACAGGCCGTACACGGCGAATCAGCGGCCATAGCAGGCCGGCACGTCCCGCCACGGCGCCCCGCTCCGGATCCGCCACCGGATCCCGTCGATCAACTGCCGCCCGGCTCGGGCCGTATCCTCGTCAATGTCTCCCGCCTCGAGGTCAATGTCCAGTGGACGACACCGGCGACGCCCGCCCGGTCCCCATCCCGCCCAAGCCGGTCCAGACCCTTCAGCAACACATCGCAGAGTTCGGCGTCGCCGAGGATCGCCGGCTGTTCCACAGCGAACGCGGTGAAGTCGTCGCCCCGACGGCCTACACGGAGGGCCGGCAGGACGCCCGGAAGCTGGCCCTGACACCCGCCCAGTGCGCCTCATTGCTCGCCCGTCGCCCGTACGACCCACGGCATGCGGCGGTGTCCCTCTGGCTGAACGCAGGGGTGCCCGCCCCCGATGTAGCCGAGCGAGCCGGGCACGGTGCGGACGTGCTTCTAGGGCCCTTCGCCGTTCCCAACGCGTTCCCACGGCCATATCCGGAACCTGCGACCGCAGCCCGCTCACGGCGGCATCCGGCTGCATGGCCCCTGAAACACAGAAGAGGCCCCGAAGGGCCTCTGAACTGCTGTCACTGCTGGTGGCAGGTGCAAGGTTCGAACTTGCGTAGGCTGAGCCGACGGTTTTACAGACCGCTCCCTTTGGCCACTCGGGCAACCTGCCTGGTCTGCCGCTGCTCGCGGCGACAGGTAGAAGAATAGCGGACTTCGAGGGTGGGCGTGACACCGGTTTGTCCGGGGTGAGGTTCCGTACCCTGATCGTCTGAGGTCGCTAAGGTCGGTACGGACGTAGAGAGGACACCTACATCGATGGCCGATTCGAGTTTCGACATCGTCAGCAAGATCGACCGGCAGGAGGTCGACAACGCGCTGAACCAGACGGTCAAGGAGGTCGGGCACAGGTTCGACTTCAAGGGGACCGGGGCGAGCATCAGTTGGTCCGGGAAGGACATCGAAGTCAAGGCGAACAGCGAGGAGCGGGCGGGTGCCGTCCTTGACGTGTTCAAGGAGAAGCTGATCAAGCGAGGGCTCTCGCTCAAGATCCTTGACACGGGTGAGCCGAAGCTGTCGGGCAAGGAGTACCGGCTCGTGGTCGGGCTCAAGGAGGGCATCGACCAGGACAGCGCCAAGAAGATCTCGAAGATCATCCGGGATGAGGGGCCGCGTGGTGTGAAGGCCCAGATCCAGGGTGAGGAGCTGCGGGTCAGTTCCAAGAAGAAGGACGAGCTTCAGGATGTGATCTCCCTGCTCAAGGGCAAGGATCTCGACATCGCCCTGCAGTTCACCAACTACCGCTAAGTTATCGGGGCTGGTAGATGCGCCGACCTGGGCTTAGCCGGTTTGGGACGGTCTGGAGTGCGAAATCGGGGCACACGGCGCGAGCGCGGGCGAGGAGAGCGCCGGCCTTGTGCGTGTGCCCCAAGCCTTTCGGCGTCCCCCGCTCCCGGGCTTCAGATCGAGCCCATCCATACGTGGCCGCCCGCGAGGCGGGCCAGGCGGATGGCGGCCGTGAGGTGGTCGGCGCGGTGGAGGAGATCCACGAGGAGCGGGACCTCGAATCGCCGTCCGTCGATCAGGTGCAGTGTGGTCGCGTCGCCGGGTACCGAATCGGTCCAGTCTTGTGAAAGACGTACGACCTCGGCGGCAAGTGTGTCCAGGTCCGTGTGCCGCACGGTGACGTCCTCGGTGGCGAGCCGGGCGAGGATCGGCAGGCCGAGGCGGCGGGCGGGGGCGATCCAGTGCTCGCGGACGGTTGCGGCGCCGCCGAGGGCGTTCTCGTAGAGTTCGGGTCCGTCGGTGTAGGCGTCGGGCGGGCCGTGGGCGGTCAGGAAGTACGGCACGGGGCGAGCGTACCGACGTACCCGCGGGGCTTCGATCATGGTGAGCCTGGACGCCCACATCGTTCCCGACATATGGGACGAACACCGTCTATCCCCCGACACGCCAACACTTCACCAATTTCGTAAGAATCACCAAAAGTCCCATGGTGTCGCCGTATAGGCCATCACGGCATGACCTAGCAGGGTGCGAGCACTTCGTCGGCGGATGTAGCTTGTCCGATTGGTAGTCTGACGGGAGGTGTTGGGTGTCGTGGCGCGCGCGACTCGACGGGAACGGCTGAAGTACTGGTTCGACAACACCATGTCCAAGGGCACGGTGGCGTTGATCGGGTGGCTCACCGCCGTCTCCACGGCCGTGATCCTTCTGGTCAGCGTGCTGACGATCTGGCTCACGCCGCGCGAGGCGGCGGACAACAACGGCCTGGGCGGCATGCTGTGGTCCACGCTCATGCACACCCTCAGCCCCGGCAAGATCGCGGGCGACGAAGGCACCCCGGTCTACCTGGTCCTGATGCTCACCGCTTCACTGGGCGGCCTGTTCATCTTCAGTACGCTCGTCGGCCTGCTGGCCAACGGCCTCAAGACCAAGATCGAAGACTTGCGTAAGGGCAGGTCACGGGTGGTCGAGCAGGGTCACACGGTGATCCTCGGCTGGTCGGACCAGGTGTTCACGATCGTCAGCGAGCTGATCAAGGCGCACGCGAGCCAGCGCGGCACGGTGATCGCCATCATGGCGGACGAGGACAAGATCTCGATGGAGACCGAGATCCGCGAGCGGGTGGGCGACACCGGGCGGACCCGGGTGGTCTGCCGCACCGGGCGGCCCACTGAGCCGGCCGACCTGGAGATGATGAACCCGGGCGTGGCGCGTTCGGTCGTCGTACTGTCCCCGCAGGGGGAGGACCCGGACGCGCACGTGATCAAGACGCTGCTGGCGCTGGCCAAGCGTTCCGGGGACCATCCGCCGGTGGTGGCCTCGATCACCTCCTCGGGCAACATGGCCGCCGCGCGGCTCGCGGGCGGCCCGGACGTCCACATCGTGGACTCCGATGACACGGCGTCGCGGCTGATCGTGCAGTCGTCCAGGCAGTCCGGGGTCTCGGTGGTCTGCATGGACCTGCTCAACTTTGACAACGGCGAGATCTATCTACGCCGGGAGCCGAAGCTGGCTGGCCTGAAGTACGGCGAGGCGCTGCAGGCATACCAAACCGCGACCATAATCGGGCTACGCACGCCGTCTGCGGTCATGCTCAACCCGGCCATGGACACGGTCATCGCCGAAGACGACGAGATCGTGCTGATCGCGCAGGACGACTCGCTGATCCGGCTCGCCAAGGAGACGCCGGAGGCGAACGAGGACGCGATCGTACTGACCGAGTCGTCACCGCTTCGCCCGGAACGTACCCTGCTGCTCAACTGGAACGTCCGCGCGCCGCAGATCGTCAGGCAGATGGACGGCTATGTCGCGCCGGGTTCGGTACTGGACATCGCCGCCACACACCCGGACGCCGGGAGCGGCCTGCACGGGCTGCGCAACCTCACGGTCAACTTCAAGGAGTGCGACACCACCGACCGGTACGCGCTGGAGTCGCTGGGCGCGGGGGTCTACGAGCGGGTGATCGTGCTGTCCGATGACCGGTATGGCACACAGCACGCCGACACGCGCACGCTGATGACGTTGCTGCAGCTCAGGGACATGCAGACGGTACTCGCAGAGCGTTACTCGATCGTCAGCGAGATGCACGATGAGAACAACCGGACCCTCGCCGAGGTGACCAAGGCCGACGACATCGTGATCAGTGACACGGTGATCGGGTTGCTGCTGGCCCAGCTCGCCGAGAACCAGCACCTGGCGAAGGTCTTCGGCCACCTCTTCGACGCCCGCGGCTCGGAGATCTATCCGCGCCCGGCCGGGGACTATGTACGCCCGGGGGTGGAGATCGAGTTCGCCACGGTGATCGAGTCGGCCCGCCGCAGGGGCGAGACGGCGATCGGGTACCGGCGCGGGGACAAGGTGAACGAGGCGCCGTCCTATGGCGTCATCCTCAATCCGGACAAGTCACAAAGGATCACCCTTGGCGAGGACGACTACGTCATCGTGCTCGCCCTCCACTGAAAGGCCCTGGGTCGCGGAGAGGCCCTGGGCCGCCCCGGAGGCGGTCAGTCGGGCGCGGGGGCGGTCAGCAGGTGGCGCAGGACAAGGAAGTTCGGGGTGTTGACCGGGTCGGCGAGGGGGATGACGCGGCGTTGGAGTACCAGCGCAACGCTGTCCGTGCTGACGGCCACTTTGTCCGTCATCTCCCGCCAGGGGATGACGAACGACCCGAATCCGAGCCCCGCCGGAGTCAGACGAACCGCACCGAACGCCACAGACCGCCCCGACTGCGTGATCGCCTCCGTCCGGGCGGCCAGGGCTCGGCCGGCCCGTTCCTCGATGGCCTTCACGAGCCGCTCGGCGTCTTGCACCGTGTGGTCCAGCCGTACCTGGACCCCGTCGCCCCGCCGTACCAGGCACCAGAAGTCGCGGTCGAGCAGACGGACGAGGCTCTTGGCGTCGGCGTGGGTGAAGGTTCGCAGCTCCGCGATTTCATCCCAGCCGAACACCTCTCTCGCGTCGCCCGGCCGTACCTGGACGAACGCATCCGGGTGCAGCTCGAAGCGTTCGCCGCGCCAGGAGATCGCACGTACGATCCGGACCACGCCGACGGGCAGGGCCAGCACGGTGAGCGCGGCCGGCAGCGCGAACAGCCTGCTCCCGCCGCGCGAGTCGGCGCCGAGTAGTCCGGCCCCGACCAGCATGATGCTGATGACCAGGCATACCAGCCCGATGCCCAGCGCGGTCAGGCCCACCCGCCACAGCGACGCGGTGTCCCGCCGGTACACCCGCTCCGCCGCACCCTGCGGGACCCGTCCGGCGGCCGGCGTCTCGCGGGTGAGGTCGACTATGTGCTCGTCGGCGGGGGCAGGGGTGGCGCCGGGGATCACGTTGGACCGCACCGGCATGCGGTAATAGGCGCGGGCCTCCCAGCGTGCCAGGTTCCACATGGGGACGACCATCATGGTGGCGCCGAACAGCGAGAACGCGATCGAATCGCCGCTCAACGAGACCAGGCTGTAGACCACTATGCCAGCGCAAACCACGTTCAGCGTGACCCAGACCCACCACGCGCGCCGGGTGCCCAGTGCGGCGAGGCCGGCCAGGGCGGCGGCTCCGGCGAGTACGAGCCATGCGACGGTGTCGACGTTCTCGCTGCCCTCCTCCGGTTCCGTGATGAGCATCACGATGATGGCGACCAGCGCGGCGAGACCCGCGACCACCCATAAGAAGCTGAGCGCGATGACGACTGAGCGTGGGGCGGACCGAGGGAACATGGCATTACCTCTCGCTAGGCCGTCATGATCGTAGATGCCCGCGAGTGACAAGCCAAGGGTTCGTCAGGTTCTTGTCAATGAACATGTGAAGGCGACGCCATTTCGGGGTAAGTCGCTCAGTAAGCTCGTCTCGCGTGCCATCGCCCGGCGGCTTGTGTCCATCAAGAGCAACGCACGGGCTCTGCGAGCGGGACGGCAACACCGCGTGTCCCGACATCTGGACATCACGCTCAAGTCGCGACAAATACGGATACTTTCGTCATATGGGCAAAGTCTATGAAGGCCTGAACGACCGCCTACGTTCCTTCATCTCCGCACAGCCCGTCTACTTCGTGGCGACCGCCCCCGAATCGGGTGGTCATGTCAACGTGTCCCCCAAGGGGTACGCCGACACCTTCGCCATCCTCGACGACACCACCGTCGCCTACCTGGACCTCGACGGCAGCGGCGTTGAGACCATCAGCCACATCCGGGACAACGGCCGGATCACCATCATGTTCTGCGCGTTCTCCGGCCAGCCGAAGATCCTCCGGCTGTACGGCACCGGCCGCGTCGTCACCCCGCACGACGAGGACTTCGAGCGCCTGCTCAAGCTGTTCGGCCCGCATCCGGGCGTCCGGACGATCATCGTCGTCACCTGCGACCGCGTCGCCGACTCGTGCGGCTTCGCCGTACCTTTCATGAACTACGACCAGGATCGCACCCTCCTCGACGACGGCAGAAACGCCGGTGCCGGTAATGCCCGGCGCCTCCAGCGGTCACAGAACCCCCGGGCGAGCATCGACGGCCTGCCCGCACTGGCCGGTAACGAGACCGATCCGGTACACCTGCGCTCCTGACCAACGAGACGCCCCTCCCCCGCCCAAGCGGAGGCATGCCTGATCGGCCGGGGCGCGGGCAGCCGGGCCGGCGCTGCCGCCAGGGCGGATTCGCCCTGCGGTGAGCTGGAGGTGCGGTGCCGCCTTGCCCTGTCGGAAGGCGGCGAGGACGGGGCAGGGTGCTGTGCCGTCTGGGGTGCTTTGGGGGCGGCAGGCTCCAACTACGCGGTCGGGGTGGTGGGCGCAGATCCGGCCTGATCGGGGCGGTAGGCGGAGGCTGCCCGGATAAGCGGCCCCACGGCGAAACCCTTGACCGACGAGGGGTTGGTGCATCAATGGGCCACTTCAGCTCGGTCCGGACGGCCAAGCCCCAGCGGCGATAGCTGGACCCCGCTCCAACCGCATGAGCGGAGGGTGGGTGGAGACCCGACCGGCGAGGGTCACGTCCATGCGAGGGTGTACGACCACATCCCGCGCGTGATCCTGTTTCTGCAGGCTAAGCGGTAAGGGTCCGCGGCAGCGGGTCTTGAGCGGGCGTGTCGCCGTCGACCACGCGGAGCCGAACCTGGGCCGGCCACGCGATCAGAGGCAGGTGAGGTGAAGTTGACCTCACTGGTGGGATGGCCAGGCCCCGGCCGGGATGGGCGGCCGCCCGCTCCAGCCATGCGATGGGGCGGGGCGGCTCAGCGGCGGTAGCCGGCCATTCGTTCCAGGCGTGCGATCCGGTCGGCGATCGGCGGGTGGGTGGAGAAGAGGCGGCCGAGGCCCGCGCCGCGGAACGGGTTGGCGATCATCAGGTGGGACGCGGAGGCGAGGCGGCCGTTCTCCGGCAGGGGCAGCTCCCGGCTGCCCAGCTCGATCTTCCGCAGTGCGCTCGCCAGGGCGAGCGGGTCGCCGGTCAGGCGGGCGCCGGACTCGTCGGCCTGGTACTCCCGGGCGCGGGAGATCGCCATCTGGATCATCCCCGCCGCGACCGGGCCGAGGATCATCATCAGCAGCGCCCCCAGGAAGCCGGGGCCCTCATCGTCGTCGGAGCCTCCGAAGAAGACGCCGATGTACCCCAGGTAGGTGATCATCGTCGCCAGGGCCGCGGCGATGGACGAGACCAGGATGTCGCGGTTGTAGACATGGGACAGCTCGTGGCCGATGACGCCGCGCAGCTCGCGTTCGTTGAGGAGCTGGGTGATGCCGTAGGTCACGCAGACCGCGGCGTTGCGCGGGTTGCGGCCGGTGGCGAACGCGTTGGGCTGCATCGTGGGCGAGACGTACAGGCGCGGCATCGGCTGGCGCGCCTCGGTCGAGAGCTCACGGACGATCCGGTAGAGGGCCGGTTGCTCGACCTCGCCGACCGGGCGCGCGCGCATGGCCGACAGGGCGATCCGGTCGGAGAAGAAGTAGGAGATCGCGTTAACCGCCAGTGCGACGACGAGTGCGATCTGGACCCCGGTCCCGCCTCCCAGCCACGCGCCGACCAGCAATATCAGCGCGGAAAGCGCGCCGAGGAGGACCGCGGTCCGCAGACCGTTGTGATGCATGTGGCTCCCCCCTTCGCAAGGGCCGGTTCTCCGTGGGCTCGTTTGGTTCAACGCCCGGCGACACACCTATCGTTCCCGGACGTGGTCAGCCCGCAGCGGACAGCGACCCAGGCAGGAGGCCGAGTACGGCCTGTGGGGCGATGGAGAACGCGACGGCGACGGCAACCGCGAGGACGGCGGCCACGGCGACGGGGGTGGTGATGCGAGTGCTGGTGGCGGGGGCCTCCACGGCGGTGGGCGGCGGGGTGAACAGCCGGGCCGTCCAGGCCACGTAGTAGTAAAGGCCGATCACGGTGTTGACGGCCATGACGAGCGCGAGGACGGCTCCGCCCCCGCCGACGATCTCACGGAACACGACGATCTTGGCGAACAGGCCCGCCAGCCCAGGCGGCAGCCCGGCGAGGCAGATCAGGCAGAAGCCGAGCGCCACGGCGGCCGGGGCGTCACGGAAGGCCAGGCCCCGGTAGTCGTCGATCTCGTTGCGTTCGCTCCGCTTTGAGACCAGCATCACAACGGCGAACGCGCCCAGGTTCATCGCCGCGTAGAACACCAGGTACGCGATGGAGGCGTTGGCCGCCTGCGCGCCTGGCGCGCCCGTTGCGCCCGCCGTTCCGGCCGCCGCGACGCCCAGCGGTGCCAGGATGTAGCCGGACTGCGCCACCGACGACCACGCGAGCAGACGCACGGCATGGCGTTGCCGCAGCGCCAGCAGATTGCCCACGGTCATGGTGAGCCCGGCCAGCACGGCCACCATGGGCCCCCACAAGGCGACCTGAGCGCCCAGGGCGAGGACCAGAAGCAGGATGAGTCCGGCGAATCCGGCGGCCTTGGAGATCACCGACAGCAGAGCCGCCACGGGCACGGGCGCGCCCTGGTAGACGTCACCGGCCCACGAATGGAACGGCACAGCGGCGACCTTGAACGCGAACCCCGCCACCACCAGGACGATCGCGACCACCGACACCGGGCGTGGCTCGGCGGCGAGGCCGAGCCGGTCGAGGTAGACCGTGCCGGTCAGGCCGTAGAGGAGCGAGACGCCGAACAGCATGACCGCGGTGGAGACCACCGACACCAGGAACAGTTTCAGCGCGGCCTCGGAGGAGCGGCCGTCGTAACGCTTGAGCGCGGTGAGCGCGAAGACGGGCAGGGAGACGATCTCCAGCGCGACGACCAGCGTGATCAGGTCGCGGGAGGCGGGCAGCAGTACGGCTCCGGTGATGCTGCAGAGCAGCAGGAAGTACCACTCGCCGACGGGTATGTGGCCGTCGGCTAGCTCGGTCATCGACAGCAGTACGACGACCAGGGCGGAGACGAGGACCAGGGCGGCGATGGTCAGCGCGAAAGGATCGATGACGAGGGAGCAGGGGGCTGAACCCCCCTTGGGGGCCAGCTCCGCGGGCACGCAGAACGTCCGGAGGGTGGTACCACCCAGCGCCTGTGCCAGCACGATCGCGAGCGCGCCGAGCAGCCCGGCCATCGTGACCAGGCCCAGGCTCAGCCCGCTCCGGGAGAACGGCGAAGCGTCGTCCGCACGCCTCGGCAATCCGTGGTCAGTGGGGGCTGAGCCGACGCGGGCCGCTGCGACGCGTTGCCGTATGGGCCGGGCCGGACCTGTCGTGGCGGCGGGGGCCGTCTCGGCGGACGGGCGCGGCAGGAAGGCGTCGAGCAACAGCACCAGCCCGGCCGTGAGCGCAAGGACCAGCGGGGTGGCGATGGCGGCATAGTCGATCGGCTGGATCACGGCGCCCCCAGCGTGGCATGCGGAGGAAAGGCGAGGGCCACAGGCTGCCTGAGGCCTGCCGGGCGATGGAAACTGTGAGCCTGCTCCCTCACAGCCCCTCCAACCGGGTAAGCGTGGCCAGTGGGACCACACGAGACGCGGCATACCCCCCAGGCGACCGGGTGGCGAAGACCGCAGGCCAGCCCATTCACGGCCCCTCCAGCGAAATGCCACGCAGGGTGGGCCGCCGGAGGCGTGCCGCCCGGCCTGCCTCCCGGGTGGTGGTCGTGACCGGTGGGGCCATGTCGAACGCGATGTACCGCCTGGGTGGCCGGGCCGAAGGCCACGGGCCTGCCCTTTCGTGCCCTCTCCAGAGTGATGCGCAGGAAGGGCAAAGTCTCGGACACAGCGGGCTGCTGGAGGCGCACGGCACGGCCTGCCGGGCGGTGGAGACCACAGACCTGCACTCTCGCAGCCCCTCCAACGTGGTAGACCTTCCCGACCGGGCCACATCGGGTGCCGCGTACCGCGCCAGGCGGCCGGGCAGCGAAGACCACGGCCTGCCCTTCCATAGCCCTTCCAGCCTGGTAGGAGAGAAGAGCACAGCCGCACGAAGCAAGGTGAGCTGCCGTAGGCGTACCGCCCGGCCTGCCCGGCGGCGGAAAGCACAGGCCGGGTCTCACAATCCTTCCAACGTGGCGGCCGTGTCCGGACGGGCCACATCGGGCACGGCGTACCACCGCAGCGAAGACCACGGCCTGCCCTTCCAGCGTGGTAAGCAGGAAGAGCACAGCCGCACGAAGCAGGGTGGGCTGCCGGAGGCGTACTGCCGGGGCTGCCGGGCGGTGGAGACCACAGACTGGCTCTCTCACAGCCCCTCCAACGTGGTAGACCTGCTCGGACGGGGCATGGCGGGCGCGGCGTACCGCCGCAGCGAAGACCACGGCTTGCCCTTCCACGGCCCCTCCAGCCTGGTAAGCGGGAAAAGCAAAGACGCACGATGCAGAGGGAGCTGTCGGAGGTGTACTGCCCGGGTCAGGGTGCGGGCCTGCTCTTTCATGGCGTTCCCAGGATGGCCTGGACGGCGGGTGTGGTGAGCAGGAGGAGGGCCTTCGGCCATAGGCCGAGCAGCACGATCAGGGCGATCAGTGGAACCCATGCGGCCAGTTCGAAGCCGCGGACGTCCGGCATTGAACCTCCTGCCTCCGGCAAGCCTCCGCTATCCGCAGAACCGGCCCCGCTCCCCTCGCCCACATCCCACCCAGGCGCGGACGCAGCGGGGTCTGGGGGGACGGCCGTACCGGGCGAAGACGGCGGCGCAACCGCACCAGGTCCTGCCTCGACCGTGCCGATCAGCGGAGGATCCGAGGAAGTCGACGCCGAACCCTGGACCGGTGACGAGACACCGGCGAAAGCGACCGTCTCGGCCGAGGCACCGGCTACAGGCAGGGTGGCGGTGTCGGCGGAGTCGGGCGCGGATGTCGCCAGGGCGGTGGTGGGGCCGTGGGTGGTGCGGGAGAGCATGATCAGGAAGTAGGCGGCGGTGAGGACCGCTCCGATGCCGCCCAGGGCCATGAAGACCAGGTAGAGCGGGCGAGGCAGGCCCGGGCCGGGGGTGAAGGCGCCGAGGAGGGCGAGCATTTCGCCCCAGAAGCCGGCGAGGCCGGGGATGCCGAGGGAGGCGATGCAGGCGAAGGTGAGCAGGGCCCCGAGGCGGGGGATGCGGGTGAGCATGCCGCCGCCCATGGAAGGCATATCGGCCGTGCCGTAGCGGTCCTTGATCGCGCCCGCGAGGAAGAACAGCAGGCCGGTGATCAGGCCGTGGGCGATGTTGCCGAACAGAGCCGCGTTGATGCCCACCGGTGTGAGGGTGGCGAAGCCGAGCAGGACGAAACCCATGTGGCCGACAGAGGAGTAGGCGATCATGCGTTTCAGGTCGCGCTGGGCCAGGCAGGCCAGGGCCCCGTAGATGATGCCGACCACCGCGAACGCGCCCAGCCACGGCGCGACGGCCGCCGCGCCCTCGGGCAGGATCGGGATCGCGATGCGGGCGAAGCCGTATGTGCCCATCTTCAGCAGTACGCCCGCCAGCAGGACCGAGCCGACGGTGGGGGCCTCGGTGTGCGCGTCGGGGAGCCAGGTGTGCAGGGGCCACATCGGGGTCTTCACCGCGAGCCCGAGGCCGATCGCGACGAACGCGAGCACCTGGGCCGCCCGCGTCATGCCGGCCCCGGGGGTGCGGGCCAGCGCGACCATGTCCAGGGTGCCGGTCTGCGCCCAGACCAGCAGCAGGCCGAGTAGCAGGATCACCGAGCCGAGCAGGGTGTACAGGATGAACTTGACCGCCGCGGCGCGGCGGCCCTGGCCGCCCCAGATGGCGATCACGAAGTACATCGGGATCAGCACGACCTCGAAGAACACGAAGAACAGCAGCAGGTCGAGCGCCAGGAACGTACCGAGCATGCCGACTTCGAGCAACAGCAGGGCGAAGACGAGGGCGCGCGGGCGCGGGCTTCCGGTACCGGCCAGGTAGACGAAGCAGAGCAGGGTGAGCAGCGAGGTCAGGACGACGAGCGGCAGTGAGATGCCATCGACGCCCAGGTGGAAGTGGATGGCGAGCCCGGGGATCCAGGGCAGGTCGGTGACGAACTGCATGCGGGCGGCGTCGCCGTGGTCGAAGGTGGCGGCCAGCAGCACGGTCAGTACGAACGTGACCGCCGAGACGGCGAGTGAATGCCACCGCAGCACTCGTGCGGATCCCGGGCCGTTACGCCCGGCGAGCGCGGCGAGCGCCCCGAGCAGCGGAACCGCGAGGATGGCGATGGGCAGCCAGTTCATCCGAGCATCACCGCCCCCACCGCGATGAGCAGGACGCCCGCCAGCACACCGCTCAGGTAAAGCTGGGCATTGCCGTTTTGGACGAACCTCAGCAGACCGGACATCCCGACCGCGGCCCTGCCTGAGCCGCGTACCGCGCCGTCGACCACGCCCGCGTCGGTCGCGACGACCGCCCGGGATAGCCTCAGTACCGGCCAGACGAACAGCGCCCGGTACAAGCGGTCGATCCCGAACGCGCGCTCGCAGGCCACCTGGAACGGCCCGAGCAGCCGCGCCGGGTCGGCCACCGGATCGGCGCGCCACACGGCGTAGGTGACGGCCGCGCCGAGCAGGGCAAGGGCGACGGTGATCGCGGCCGGCCCCCAGTGGACCCCGCCCAGGCCCACCAGCCCGATCAGCAGTGCCGGGACCGCGAGCACGGTGATCGGCAGCAGCATGGACCGCGGCGCTTCCCGGCCGGTGAAGACGTGCGCGGTGCCGGGCGCGGGCTCGGGCAGAGCGACGACGCGCGCTTCGCCGAAGAAAGTGCGCAGCCACGCCCGGGTCGCGTACGCGCCGGTCACGGCCACCGTCGCGAGCGTACACGCGTGGAGCAGCCAGCCGGCCGCGTCGGTCAGCAGGCCGTCCGCGCCTGCTCGTTCGACCGCGACGACCACGGCGTCCTTGCTGAAGAAGCCGCTCGTCGGCGGCAGGCCCATCAGCGCGGCGAAGCCGATCGTCATGGTCACGAAGGTGACCGGCATCGTACGGCGGAGGCCGCCCATGTCGCGCATGAGGTTGGACCCGACGGCGTGGATCACCGCGCCCGCGCACAGGAACAGCAGCGCCTTGAATGCCCCGTGGGTCAGCAGATGGAAGATCGCCACGGTCTCGTCCCGGGCGGCCAGGGCCGCGGCCATGTACGCGAGCTGGCTGATGGTGGAGTAGGCGAGGACCCGCTTGAGGTCGTCTTGGGCGAGCGCGGCCAGCGCGGCCGCGAGCATGCCCAGGGCGGCCATGACGGCCAGGACGTCGAGCGTCGGCCCGGCGGCCCCGAAGACCGGGAAGAGCCTGGCCACCAGGAAGATGCCGGCCGCGACCATCGTGGCCGCGTGGATCAGCGCGCTGATCGGCGTCGGGCCCGCCATCGCGTCGGGCAGCCAGGTGTGCAGCGGAAGCTGGGCGCTCTTGCCTGCGACACCTGCGAGGAGCAGCATCGTGCCGGTGAGGAGGGTGGCCGGGGACATCTGAGGGACTGCGGCGAGTACGTCGGAGATCCGGAAACTGCCCGCGCCGACTCCGAGGGTGAACAGGCCGAACAGGAACCCCACGTCACCGAGGCGGGTGACCAGGAACGCCTTGATTGCGGCGCGGGAGTTGGCGCGGTCTTCCCACCAGTGCCCGATGAGCAGGTAGGAGCACAGGCCCATGACCTCCCAGCCGACGTAGAGGAGCAGCAGGTCTCCCGCGTAGATCACCAGCAGCATGGCGCTGGTGAAGAGGCTGATGAAGGCGCTGTAGGAGGGGTAGCGCGGGTCGCCGGCCAGGTAGCCGACGGAGTAGATCTGGACGGCGAGGGCCACGATGGTCACCAGCAGGCCGACCACGACCGACAGGGCGGTCACCTCCAGGCCGACCGTGATGGGCAGCGAGCCGGTGTCGATGACCGTCAGGGTGCCTGCCTGCGAACGGCCTTCGGACGGCGTGAGCCCCCATGCGGCCCACCAGGCGTAGGCGATCCAGACCGCCAGTGCTGTGGAGAGAGCGGTGGGCGCGATGGCGATGACGGCTGCACGGCGTGCGGCGGGCTGGGGCTGGGGCTGGGTCTGAGTCTGGTCGGCGTCTGCGTGGGCGGCGGCCTGTCCTCGGGTATGGTCGCCGGCCGGTCGGCGTGGCTCGGTAGCGCCCGGCAGGTGGGCTACGGTCGTGCCCGCTGTCGCGCCCGGTGGGTGAGCTGCGGTCGTGCGCGGGGCTGCGCCCGGCAGGCGACGACGTAGGCGTGGGCGGCGTGATCCAAGTAGACCGGCGATCGATGCCAGGAATGGCAACAGTGTCGCCACGGCGGCGGACATCACGATCACGGCTCCGCCTCCTCATCGGCCCTGCCTTCGGCCTGGTCTCCTGTGTCTTTCTCGTCGCCTTGGGCGGTACCTCTGGGCGTGGCGACCGTCTCGACCTGGCCGACATCCCCGGCGCTGCCGCCACTCCGGGCCTGCCCAAGGGCCTCAGCCTCGGCCACCTCCGGCCCGCTGGGTGCGGCAGTACTTGGGGGCGGCGCGGAGGGCTGTCCCGTTGTAGGGGTGGGCGGAGGAACCGGCGAGGTAGCGCCCGGGGCGGGAGCGTCCGGAGGCGGTTTGGACTGCGGTGCGGCAATGGGGTAGGCCGTGGCCCCCGAGGCAGGAGCGCCCGGAGGTTTGGGGATGGGCGAGGGAACTGCTGATGGAGTGCCCGAGGCGGGGGTGTCCGAAGGCAGTTCAGGGTGTGGTGGCTGGGTGGGGGCGGAGGGCTTTGGAGGCGGGGAGGCGGATGGTTCTTTTGTGAGCGCCGGGGTTGCCGATGGCGCCGACGCAGTGGGAGGGGCTGAAAGTGGCGGGGAGTGTGGGGCCGTTGTGGGGGCGGGAGCTGTCGCGCGAGGGGAGGGTGAGGCCAGCGTGAGGGCGGGTGGGGGGATCGGGGATGGAGTGGCCGAGGGGGATGTGGGGGTGGAGCCGTTAGGGGAAGGTGGGGACTCCATGCCGGGGTCGGCGAGGTGGCGGAGGGTGTCGAGTTCGACTGTGCGGCGGTTGCGGTACAGGGCGAGGACGATGGCGAGGCCGACGCCGAGTTCAGCGGCGGCGATCACGATGACGAACAGCGTGAGCACCTGTCCGCCGTGCAGGCGGTCTTTGAGCCATACGTCGAAGGCGACCAGGTTGAGGTTGACCGCGTTGAGCATGAGCTCGACCGACATCAGGACCAGGACGGTGTTGCGGCGGGCGAGCACGCCGTAGACGCCTACGGAGAACAGCAGGGCGGACACGACGGCCGGGTAGACGATGTGCATCAGCGCCCCCTGATATCCGTGCGTGAGAGCACGATCGCGCCGATCAGGGCGGCCAGCAGGAGCACGGAGAGCGCTTCGAAGGGCAGCACCCAGTTGCGGAAGAGGCTGCTGCCGACCTCGGAGGCCGCTCCCCTGCCGGGCGTCAGGTCGGCGTAGGCGGTGCGGAAGCCGTCGATCACGACGGTCACCAGCACGGCGGCGGTGGCGAGGGCGACGATGGCGGCGACCACGCGGTTGCCGCTGTCGAGGTCGGCCGATCGGCCGATCGGTGCCCGGGTGAGCATGATGCCGAACAGCAGGAGCGCCACGACCGCCCCTACGTAGATGAGGACCTGGACCCACGCGACGAACTCGGCGGTGAGCACCAGGTAGCAACCGGCCAGGGCGCCGAAGCAGACGACCAGCCAGAGGGCGGCGTGCACGAGTTGCCGCGTCGTCACGACGAGCAGTGCCGACCCCACGGTCACCGCGCCCAGGAGCAAGAAGACGATCTCTTGCCCGGTCGGCGACAGGTAGGACGGCACTGCCCCGGTCATCACTCCTCCTTGGAGTCTCGCCCGCCGGTTTGATCCGGTGGCCGATCCGGCCTTTGCGAAGGAGTTTGCCGCTCGTCCCGGCCGCTCGTGTCACCCGAATCGGATTCTGTGGATGACCGCGAAGCGGCGGTTCCGCCTGTGGATATCTCGCCGCCTTCTGGCGGGCGGGCGGGGGGATCAGCGGTTAAGGACTCGTCTCCGCTGGCGGGCGGTGGTCCTCCGGTGGGGGGCGGGGGTGGTGGTTCGGGGGCGGGGCGCTTGGGCAGCGCTCCGGGTGGGCGGATGGCGCGTACGGCGGCGTGGCCGGTCGTACTGGACGCGCGCCGCGTCGGCCTCGTCTCTCTGGGGGCCCTCGGTGAGGCGCCTTCCTCGGTGGGGCGGCCTGGCTCGGGCTCCGCGGATTCGGGGAGCGGCTGAGGGGGAGCCAGGGGCGGCCCGGCGGTGGGCGGAGGAGGCGGGGTCACTGCGGGGGTGGTCCCCGGCTCGGGGGGCGCGGCTTCAGGGGGCGGCTGAGTGGCGCCGGGAGTCCGCTGAGCGGAGGGCGAGGGCGGCTGCGTGCCGGAGACGGCGGGGGAACGACCTGGCGTGGGGTGCGCGGCTTCAGGGGCCGGTTGGGGGGTGGGGGACGAAGGGGTGGGCGCCTTGCCGGTGGTCGGTGGTTTGGGGCGCTGGGGGCGGGAGGTGGCGGCCAGTTCCTTGGGAGGGTCGGCGCTGGGGTCGTGGGGAGGAGGTGGGGGGACGGTGTCCATCCAGTCGCGGAGGCGGTCCTTCTCGTGGAGGAGGTCGCCGAGGTCGTGGCCGGCGTACTCGAACTCCGGCGACCAGAACAGCGCGTCGAACGGGCACACCTCGATGCAGATCCCGCAGTACATGCACAGCGAGAAGTCGATCGCGAAGCGGTCGAGGACGTTGCGGGCCCTGGGACGGCCGCCCTCCGGGGCGGGCAGCGTCTCCTTGTGCGAGTCGATGTAGATGCACCAGTCGGGACACTCACGGGCGCAGAGCATGCAGACCGTGCAGTTCTCCTCGACGAGCGCGATCACGCCCCGGCTGCGGGCCGGCAGGTCGGGCTTCACCTCGGGATACTGCTGAGTGACCGACCTGCTCAGCATGTGCCGCAGCGTGACCGACAGCCCTTTGGCCAGTCCTACTCCCGGTATGTGCGCCACGACTCAACATCATGGCGCACCTTGCCGCGAAGGTGAATGCCACAGCACCCGTCCGCATGATTTCCCCGGAAATCTTGACCGTCACACGATGAGGACTTTGACCAGACCGGTGAGCGCGAGCTGACCGAGCGCGACCGGGACCAGGCCGATCCAGGCCAGTCGCTGCAACTGGTCCTCGCGCAGGCGCGGGTAGCTGACCCGCAGCCAGATCACCACGAACGACAGCAGCGCCACCTTCACCAGCATCCACACCGGCCCCGGCAGCAGCGGCCCGTGCCAGCCGCCCAGGAACAGCACGGCCGTGAGGGCGGACAGGACCACGATGCCGACGTACTCGGCCAGCATGAACAACGCGAACCGCATGCCGGTGTACTCCGTCATGTGGCCCATGATCAGTTCGGATTCGGCGATGGGCATGTCGAACGGCGGGCGGCGCAGCTCCGCCAGCCCGGCGATGAAGAAGACCACGCCGCCCGCCGCCTGCCAGGGCAGCCACCACCACTGCCAGGCGTCCACGATGCCGGACAGGGACAGCGTGCCCGCGGCCATCGCGACGGAGGAGGCGGCGAGCACCAGGGGGAGTTCGTAGGACATGAGCTGGGCCGCCGAGCGCATGCCGCCGAGCAGGGAGTACTTGTTGCCCGAAGACCACCCGGCCATGATCGAGCCGAGTACGCCGATGCCCATGACGGCGAGCACGAAGAACAGCCCGACGTCGAGGTCGGCGGCGACCAGGCCGGGGCCGATCGGGATGGCGGCCATCACCACCAGGTAGGGCACGAGCGAGACGCCGGGGGCGAGGGCGAAGACCGGGCGGTCGGCGGCCCGCGGGATCACGTCCTCCTTCTGCATGAACTTCACGCCGTCGGCGATCAACTGGGCCCAGCCGTGGAAGCCGCCCGCGTACATCGGGCCGAGACGGGCCTGCATGTGCGCCATGACCTTGTGCTCGGCCTGGCCCACGATCAGCGGTAGCAGCAGGAACGCGACGACGACGCACGCGATCCGGACCAGGACGTCGAGCACTTCAGCCATCGCGACCCCAATCGGGGGGAACGCCGGGAGGAAGGGTCTTGCGCCGGCTCGGCGAGGCATGGTCGGACTCGCCGGGCTCCTTGGCCCCCGGCCACGCCTTGGCGACGCGGGCGGCCAGGACGAAGTCCTTGCGCAGCGGGTGGCCCTCGAAGCCGTCGGGGAGCAGCAGCGGCACCAGGTGGGGGTGCCCCTCGAAGATCACGCCGAACATCTCGAAGGTCTCGCGTTCGTGCCAGTTCGCGCCCCGGTAGACGCCGGTCACGCTGGGCAGCCGGGGGTCGGCGCGGGGCACGGAGGTGCGGGCCAGCAGGTGCGTACGTCCTGTGGGGGCGTAGACGTGCGCGACCACGGAGAACGCCTCAGGCGGGTCGTCCACGCCGGTCAGCCAGTCGAAGAACTCGCAGCCGAGTTCGTCGCGGGCGAAGGTGAGCAGGTCGGGCCACAGCTCGGCGGGCACGTCGGCGGTGACCTCGCCGAAGGACTCGGTGGCCTGGACGCGCTCGCCGAACCGGTCGGCGAGGGCGCGGGCGGGGTCGCCGGTCATGAGCCGGCCTCCCCGTCCTGGTGGGGCCGCGACCAGACGTACCGGTCGCTCAGTGTCTCGCCGGCGATCTGTTCCTGGAGCTTTATGATGCCGTGCAGCAGCGCCTCGGGGCGCGGCGGGCAGCCGGGCACGTAGACGTCGACCGGGATGATCTGGTCGACGCCGTTGGTGACGGCGTAGGAGTCCCAGTAGGGGCCGCCGGAGTTGGAGCACGCGCCGAAGGAGATCACGTACTTCGGGTCGGGCATCTGCTCGTAGAGCCGCTTGACGGCGGGGGCCATCTTGTCGGTCACCGTGCCCGCGACGATCATCAGGTCGGCCTGCCTGGGGCCGTTGGCGAACGGGATCACCCCGAACCTGATGAAGTCATGCCTGCTCATCGAGGTCGCGATGAACTCGATCGCGCAGCAGGCCAGCCCGAAGTTGAACACCCACAGCGAGTAGCGCCGCCCCCAGTTGAGGATGAACCGCATGGGTTTGGGGGCGAGCCGCGACACCGGGCCCACAGTGGGCATCGGGGTGGGCATCGGCAGGTCCGCCTTGGCCATCGTTCTCCTTCCGTGCGGCCCGCCCGGGTCAGGTCCAGGCGAGCACGCGCTTGCGCCACGTGTAGAGGATGCCGAGCGCGATGAATCCCAGGAAGAGGAACATCTCCACCAGTGTCGTCATCCCGAAGCCGGGCTCGGCGTAGACGGTAGCCCACGGGAACAGGAAGACGGCATCGACCGCGAACACCACATAAAGGTACGTGAAGACGTAGTACCGGACCTGCGACTGTGCCCAGCCCTCCCCCACGGGATCGACACCGCACTCGTAGGAGGTCAGTTTCTCAGGGGTGGGACGGCTGGGGCGGAGCATCCGGTTGGCGAACAGGGCGCCGGCGACGACGACCGCGCCGATCGCGAAGAGCACGACCACCAGCGCGTAGGAGCCGAAGTATCCGCCCATGCGGCGATCGTAACTCCGCCGCCGGGTCTTTCCCAGCCGTGCCAGAAGACCGTGCTAAAAGACCCTGCCAGGCCCTGCCAGAAGACCGCCCGAAGGCGCGGGCAGGGCCGGCCATGGTCCGGGAACGTCGCGTAAAAGCATCCCCCCGCTTCCCACCAATTCATGACAAGTCACCACAATTCGCCCGATCGGCTCCCTAGCCTCACCTCCATGCGCACCGTCCGACTGGCCGGAGGAGTCGCGCTCATCACCGCAATCGCCACCGGTTGCGGTGCCATGGACGTCTCCCCCGCCGCCGACCCCGCCAAGGCCCCCCTGCCCTCGGACCCCACGATGATGGAGTTCGTCGACCCCGCCCGCGTGGACGGCATCGACACCCGCACGATCAGCGGCACCACCGGCACCCGGATCCACGTCACCTACCCGAGCCTGCCCGAGGCCCCCGCCCTGACGGACCGGCTCCGCGAGGAGGTGACCCGGCAGGTCCGCGCGTTCACCGGCGAACGCGAGGAGACCGGCCCGACGCGGGAGTTCAATGTGGAGTGGCAGATCACCGCCCTGTCCTCCGACATGGTCGGCGTGCGGCTGCGGTCCGGGGAGTACGGCGGCCTGAACTGGCGCAACTCCACCCGCACCCTCTGGTACCACCAATCCGGCAAGCGCCCGCTCGGCTCGGCCGGGCTGCTCCGCGACCGCGAGGCGCTGTCCACCCTCGCCGGGATGGTCAAGCGGCGGCTCGCCCCGCGCTCCCCGCAGGTCAATGTGCGGGCCATCGCCCCGACGGAGGCAATGTTCGACTCGATCGCCTTCAACCGGCACGGGGACCTGGTCGTGGAGTTCGACGACGGCCAGGTCGGACCCGTCTGGCTGGGCCGGGTGGCCGTCGCGGTACCGCGCGAGGAGGCCGACCCGCTGCTGTCCACGGCGGGCAGGCACGCCCGGCTGGCGACCGAGGAGGCGCCCAGGAGGGCCTGGGACGGGCCGCCGATGCGGGCGTTCGCCGAGGCGCCGCCCAAGGCGTTCAGCAACGAGCATGGCTCGGTGGACTGCACCCGCGTCAAGTGCGTCGCGCTGACCTTCAACGACGGACCGGGCCGCTACACCGACGACGTGCTGGACGTACTGGCCCGGCACGGGGCCAGGGCCACGTTCTTCGCGCTGGGCGCCAACGCCGCGGCCCAGCCGGGGTCGCTGCGGCGGATGCGGGACGACGGCCATCTGGTCGCGAACCACTCCTGGTCTCACCGCAACCTCAGTTCGCTCGGCACTCCGACGCTCTCGGAGCAGCTCAGCCGCACCCAGAGCGCGGTGGCGTCGGTGGCCGGGCAGGTGCCCACGCTGATGCGCCCGCCGTACGGGTCGATGGGCCCGGAGGTGAGCAGGGTGGCCGAGAAGCTGGGGCTGAGCGTGGTGAAGTGGAACGTCGATACGCGCGACCTGGTCGAGCGGGACAGCCGGGCGATCGAGCGCCGCGCGATCGACGGGGCCGCTCCCGGGGCGATCATCCTCATGCACGACGTCTACCGGCCGACACTTGACGCCCTGCCCGGCGTTCTCACCGAACTCGGAAAGCAGGGGTACGTCTTCGTCACCGTGCCGGAATTGGACGGACTGGATGCCATGGAACCGGGACAGACTTACTATGCGGGCAGGACCGTGTCACCAGGCACGGAGCCCGGCATGAGCGGCACCCGCCGCACCACCCATAGCACCATGAGCGCTATCCATTAGTGCCAAAAGCCACAACGTCCTATACAGGGGGCACCGGTCGGTATAACGGGGGAATTACAGAAGCATAACGGGGTGTGGGCGGCCGATGGCGTACGGCAAGGTACGGGACCCGTCGCGGCCCATCACCACAGGGGTCATATAGTTAGTGCTCGTGACCCGAACCGTCCTTTTCGCTCGCCTGCACGTGGACCTGTGCCGGCTCGCGTCGGGGCTGTGTCGCGGCTACTTTCCGCGGTCGTGACGGCGGCGGCGACACAAAGTCCGCCACGATCCGCACCAGGCGCACCGACGGCCCTGTCCCGTCACGCGCCACGCCCGAGCGGGACGCCCCCGGGGTCCGCCCCTCGCCACGCGCCCGGAGCACGAAAGTTCCGCCGGCCAGCCCCGGGTCAGCGGGCCCGGAGAATCTGCGACGTGCGTCACACTCCTCCGGGAGTGGTACGCGAACGAGATACGCGCCATCCCAAGGGACCTAGCATGGAGCCGAAAGAGATGCCACAACCAGCGGCGCCCCTGCGCGTCGAGGAGGACTGAGCTGTGACCAAGCAGGTTCAGCAACTCGACCGCGTGATCATCCGGTTCGCCGGTGACTCGGGCGACGGCATGCAGTTGACGGGCGACCGATTCACCGCCGAGACCGCGGAGTTCGGCAACGACCTGTCCACGCTGCCCAACTTCCCGGCCGAGATCCGCGCCCCCGCAGGCACGCTGCCCGGAGTCTCCAGCTTCCAACTCCACTTCGCCGACCACGACATCCTCACCCCCGGCGACGCCCCCAACGTCCTCGTCGCGATGAACCCCGCGGCGCTCAAGGCCAACCTGGGCGATCTGCCCAAGGGCGCCGACATCATCGTCAACACCGACGAGTTCACCAAGCGCAACCTGGCCAAGGTCGGTTACGCGGCGAGCCCGCTCGACGACGACTCGCTGGCCGAGTGGCGGGTGCACGCCGTGCCGCTCACGTCCCTGACGGTCGGCGCGCTCGACGGCTTCGACATGTCCAAGAAGGACGCCGAGCGGGCGAAGAACATGTTCGCGCTCGGCCTGCTGTCCTGGCTGTACCACCGGCCGACCGAGGCGACCATCCAGTTCCTGGAGACCAAGTTCGCCAAGAAGCCGGTGATCGCCAAGGCCAACATCGCGGCCTTCCAGGCGGGCTGGAACTACGGCGAGACCACCGAGTCGTTCTCGGTGTCCTACGAGGTCAAGCCGGCCAAGCTCGAATCGGGCGTCTACCGCAACATCTCCGGCAACCAGGCGCTCGCGTACGGGCTGGTCGCCGCCTCGGTGCAGTCGGGGCTGCCGCTCTTCCTCGGGTCCTACCCGATCACGCCGGCCTCCGACATCCTGCACGAGCTGTCCCGGCACAAGAACTTCGGGGTCCGCACCTTCCAGGCCGAAGACGAGATCGCCGGTGTGGGCGCCGCGCTCGGCGCGTCGTTCGGCGGGGCGCTCGGCGTCACCACGACCAGCGGCCCCGGCGTGGTGCTGAAGGGCGAGACGGTGGGCCTCGCGGTCACCACCGAGCTGCCGCTCATCCTGGTCGACGTACAGCGCGCGGGCCCGAGCACCGGCATGCCGACCAAGACCGAGCAGGCCGACCTGCTGATGGCGATGTTCGGCAGGAACGGCGAGTCGCCGGTGCCGATCGTGGCCGCCGCCACCCCGAGCGACTGCTTCCACGCGGCCATCGAGGCGGCCCGGATCGCGGTGACGTACCGCACGCCGGTGATCCTGCTGTCCGACGGCTACCTGGCCAACGGCTCCGAGCCGTGGCGGATCCCCGAGGTCTCCGCGCTGCCGGTGATCACCCCTGGGTTCGCGGCCGCGCCCAACGACGACGACGGCGAGACCTTCCACCCCTTCAAGCGCGACCCGCGGACGCTGGCCCGGCCGTGGGCGGTGCCCGGCACCGCGGGCCTTGAGCACCGCATCGGCGGCATCGAGAAGGCCGACGTCACGGGCAACATCTCCTACGATCCGAACAACCACGACACGATGGTCCGGCTGCGCCAGTCGAAGATCGACGGGATCGACGTACCCGACCTCGAAGTCGACGACCCGGACGGCGACGCCCGGGTGCTGGTGCTCGGCTGGGGCTCGACGTACGGCCCGATCGCGGCGGCGGCCCGCCGGGTACGCCGGGCGGGCGGCAAGGTCGCCCAGGCGCACCTGCGGCACCTCAATCCGCTGCCCAAGAACACCGGCGAGGTCCTGAAGTCCTACGACAAGGTGCTCCTGCCGGAGATCAACCTCGGCCAGCTCGCGCTGCTGCTGCGCGCCCGGTTCCTGGTCGATGTCATCAGCTACAACCGAGTGCGCGGCCTGCCGTTCAAGGCGGAGGAGCTGGCGGGAGTGATCCAGGACGTGATCGACAGTGAGTGAGACCACCCTCAACGGCCGCGGGCTGGCGCTGGTGCCCCGGACCGACGCCAAGCAGAGCATGAAGGACTACAAGTCCGACCAGGAGGTCCGCTGGTGCCCCGGCTGCGGTGACTACGCCATCCTGGCCGCCGTGCAGAGCTTCGTGCCGGAGCTCGGGCTGCGGCGCGAGAACATGGTGTTCGTCTCGGGCATCGGGTGCTCCTCCCGCTTCCCGTACTACATGAACACCTACGGGTTCCACTCGATCCACGGCCGCGCGCCCGCGATCGCCACCGGCCTGGCCGCCTCCCGGCCCGACCTCAGCGTGTGGGTGATCACCGGTGACGGCGACGCGCTGTCCATCGGCGGCAACCACCTGATCCACGCGCTGCGCCGCAACATCAACCTCAACATCCTGCTGTTCAACAACAGGATCTACGGGCTGACCAAGGGCCAGTACAGCCCGACCTCGGAGGTCGGCAAGATCACCAAGTCGACGCCGATGGGGTCGCTGGACAAGCCGTTCAACCCGATCTCGCTGGCCATCGGCGCGGAGGCGTCGTTCGTGGCGCGGACCATCGACTCCGACCGCAAGCACCTGCACTCGGTGCTGCGCGAGGCGGCGAGCCACCGCGGCACCTCGCTGGTGGAGATCTACCAGAACTGCAACATCTACAACGACAACGCCTTCGAGCAGCTCAAGGACCCTGACCTGCGCGACGACATCACGGTGCGCCTGGAGCACGGGCAGCCGATCGCGAGCGCGTCCAAGGCGGTGCGCCGCGCGCCCGGCGGCGGCCTGGAGGTCGTTGCGCGCTCCTCGGTGCCGGAGTCGGAGATCCTGGTCCACGACGCCCACCACCCCGACCCGTCGGTGGCGTTCGCGCTGTCCAGGCTGGACGAGCCGGCCTTCGAGCACGTCCCGATCGGGGTCTTCCGCAGCGTGGACCGGCCGTCCTACGACCAGCTCATGAGCGAGCAGCTGGAGCAGGCGCAGGCCGGCGGGCAGGGCGACCTGCACAGGCTGCTGCACGGCGGAGACACCTGGCGGATCGGCTAGCGAGCGCGACCGGGCTGGCGAAGGAGGATACCCGTGACCGGCATTCCCAAGGTGCTGTCCATCGCCGGCACCGACCCGAGCGGCGGCGCGGGCATCCAGGCCGACCTGAAGGCGTTCTCCGCGCTCGGCGCGTACGGCATGACGGTGGTGACCGCGCTCGTCGCGCAGACCACCACCGGCGTGCGCGCCATCCATGAGGTGCCCGCGGAGTTCGTCACCCAGCAGCTCGACACGCTGCTGACCGACGTCCCCGCGGACGCCGTGAAGATCGGCATGCTGAGCGACGCCCGGGTCACCCGGGCGGTCGCCTCGGCGCTGCGGGCCTACCGCCCGCCGTACGTCGTGCTCGACCCGGTGATGGTCGCCAAGAGCGGCGACCGGCTGCTGGCCGCGGAGGCGGTGTCCTCGCTGCGCGAGGAGCTGCTGCCGCTGGCCGACCTGATCACCCCCAACCTGCCCGAGGCCGCCGACCTGCTCGGCGAGCCGGAGGCCAAGACCCTCGACGAGATGCGCGACCAGGCCCGGCGGCTGCTCGGCCTGGGCGTGCGGCGGGTGCTGCTCAAGGGCGGCCACCTCGACGGCGAGGAGTGCGTGGACCTCCTGCTGACCGGCGAGGAGGAGATCGAGATGACCGCGCCGCGGGTGCCGACCCGCAACACGCACGGCACCGGCTGCACGCTGTCGTCGGCGATCGCGGCGCTGCGTCCGCGCCACGAGGGGTGGCCGGACGCCGTCCGCGCGGCGAAGGACTACCTGACCGGCGCGCTGCGCGCGGCCGACACGCTCGGGGTCGGGCACGGCCGCGGTCCGGTCCACCATTTCCACGCGATCTGGTAGACCTGAATCGCCGTCTGGCGACCTGAAAAGGTTTCATATCTGAGAAGGAATTCCACGCATTATCTGATTTCGGACGTGGAATTTCGATGATCTCGCCGAGCCTCCGCAGAAACGATCGCAGGACGTCCGGATCAGGCCACTACATCGCCGCTGACCTCGCCAAATAAATCTATAGATCCGAATTCGCGCTGATTCCTGTTCCGTCGCCGCAAGCTCCCGACTAATGTGAGTGCGTTCGCCGATGCCGAATCCGTGAGGAGGATCCGGATGGCCCCTGCCGAGGGACCATGGGACTGGTACGGCAAGCGGGCGCTCGTCACCGGCGCCACCGGCTTCATCGGTGACCGGCTGGTCGCCAGGCTGGTGGCTCTGGACGCCGAGGTACACGCTGTGAGCCGCAGACCGCAGGCGCAGGCGGCGGGAGAGGTCTGGCACACCGCCGACCTCACCGATCCGGAGGCCGCGGGCAACCTGATCAGGGCCGCGCGCCCCGACGTGCTCTTCCACCTGGCCAGCGAGGTCACCGGCACCCGGGACCACAACGCGGTGCTGCCCACGCTGCACGCCAACCTGGGCGCCGCGGTCAATTTGATGTCCGCCGTCGCCGGGGCCGGGACGGGGACCAAGGTGATCCTCGCGGGGTCCGTGGAGGAGGCCCGGGAGGGCGACGCGGTGCCGTGTTCGCCGTACGCGGCGGCCAAGTGGGCCGCGACCGGCTACGCGCGGATGTTCCACGGACTGTGGGACGTCCCGGTGACCGTGCTCCGGGTGGCCATGGTCTACGGACCGGGCAAGGACGAGCCGCGGCGGCTGGTGCCGTACGTCACCAGGGCGCTGCTCCAGGGCCGCGACCCCGAGCTGTCCAGTGGCACCCGGATGATCGACTGGGTCTACGTGGACGACGTGGTGGAGGCGTTCCTCGCGGCGGCGTCCGCGGAGAAGGCCGCCGGGCAGGTCTTCGACATCGGCTCCGGCCACCGGGTCTCGATCAAGGAGACCGTCGAGCGGATCACCCGGATCGTCGGCGGGGCGGGGCAGCCGAGGTT
This sequence comes from Spongiactinospora rosea, assembly GCF_003315795.1. Taxonomy (GTDB): domain Bacteria; phylum Actinomycetota; class Actinomycetes; order Streptosporangiales; family Streptosporangiaceae; genus Spongiactinospora; species Spongiactinospora rosea. The sequence continues at coordinate 687,999 of NZ_QMEY01000001.1, read as the reverse complement.
CGGCGCGCGGCCGGACCGCCCGCTGGACAACCCCCAGATCGCCGATGTGGGCGCCGCCGCCGAGGTGCTCGGCTGGCGTCCGGCCACGCCGCTGACGGACGGGCTGCGCGCCACCGTGGCGTGGTACGCGGACCGTTCCAGATCCGAGCCGCCCGCCGCCGAATGACGTGTAACACCGGACGCCGGACATCCCGATATGACGGTGAGCCGGGGATGCGAGGGTGGGGAAATGGCGGGTTCGATCGTCAATGTCACTGTGCACGGAATCGGTCCCGTCGTCCGCGAGCTGGATCCCGGGGAGGATGAGGTCTGGGTCGAGGTGGAGCAGTTCGAGCGCATGCTCGACGCGGCCGTGGGCCGCGGCGACGTGCGGATCACCTTCGATGACGGCAACGCCTCCGACGTCGAGATCGCCCTGCCCAGGCTGCTCGAACGCGGGCTGACCGCGGAGTTCTTCGTGTGCGCGGGGCTGCTCGGCGAGCCGGGCAGGGTCGACGCGGACGGCGTGCGCGAGCTGACCGCGGCCGGGATGCGGATCGGGTCGCACGGCTGGGCGCACCGCGACTGGCGGCTGCTGAGCGTGGAGGACGTCGAGCGGGAGATGATCGAGGCCGGGCGGGTGCTGGCCGGTCTGGTGGGGCACCCGGTGTCGCGGGTGGCCATCCCGTTCGGCTCCTATGACCGCCATGTGCTGCGCAGGATGCGCGAGTCGAGGATCACCCGCGCCTACACCAGCGACGGCGGGCGGGCCAGGCCCGGAACGTGGCTCCAGACCCGCACGAGCATCGGCCCCGACCTCGACCAGGACTGGCTCGACCGGGTGCTCAACGGCACCCCATCGGTGTACGGCCGCGCCCGCGGGACCGCGGCGCGCGCCTTCAAACGGTTACGAGGCTGAGGGAGGAGGCCATGTCCGAGCATGTCACAGCGGGCCCCGAGGGTCCGCGGATCGCCGTGGTCATCGTGACCTACAACAGCGCCGCCGTCATCGGCGCCTGCCTGGAGTCACTGCCGGCCGGGGCCAGGGACGCGCGGCTCACCAGCGTGGTGGTCGCCGACAACGCCTCCGCCGACGACTCGGTGGCCATCGCCGAGCGCGCGGCCGGTGACGGTCTGCCGGTCCGCGTCGTGCAGGTCGGCAGGAACGCCGGCTACGCCGCCGCGATCAACGCCGGAGTGGCGGCGCTGGATCTCGAAGCGCTCGACGCAGTGATGGTGCTCAACCCCGACTGCCGGGTGCGTCCCGGCACGGTGACCACGCTGGCCCAGGCCCTCGGCCCGGCCGGGCGCGGGATCACCGCCCCCAAGCTGGTCAACCCGGACGGCTCGCTGCAACCCTCGCTGCACCGCACGCCCGCGATCTTCAGGGCGCTGGCCACCGGGCTGATGGGCGGCGGGTGGGCGGGCCGGATCGGCACACTCGGCGAGATGTCCACCGACCCGCGCGACTACGACGGGCCGGAGGGCGCGGTGTGGCCGTGGGCGACCGGCGCGGCGATGATGATGTCGGTCCGGGCGCTGCGCGAGATCGGCCCGTGGGACGAGTCGTTCTTCCTCTACAGCGAGGAGACCGAGTACGCCCTGCGCGCCGCCGACAAGGGCTGGACGCTCTGGTACGAGCCGTCGGCGGTGGTCGAGCACATCGGCGGCGAGTCCGGGACCAGCCCGAGGCTGGCCGCGCTGCTGGTGGTCAACAAGGTCCGGCTGTTCCGCAGGCGGCGGGGGGCGCTGCCCGCGGTGCCCTACTACCTGGCGGTGATCCTGGGCGAGTCGCTGCGGGCCGTGGCGGGCCGGCCCACCGCCCGGGCCTCCGTCGCGGCGCTGCTGCGGCCCTCACGCGTCCGTATGCCCTAGCAATGGCCCAGACGGGAGTATGACCCTGACCACCGTGCGAACGGTCCGCTACGACGTTCTGGGGGCCGAGGAGCTGGACGCCTGGCACTCGATCCGGGCCGCCGACCCCAGGCTCGACAGTCCCTGTTTCCATCCGGGGTTCGCCGCCGCCGTCCACGCCACCGGCAACGAGGTGCTGGTGGCGGTCGGCCGCGACGCGACCGGGCGGGTCCGCGGGCTGCTGCCCTACCACCGGGAACGTTCCCTGATCCGGCCGATGGGCTGGCCCGCCGCCGACTTCCAGGGCCCGATCGCCGAGCCGGGCTTCGCGTTCCCGCTCGCCGCGCTGCTGACCGGCGGCGTGCGGCAGTACGCCTTCGACCACCTGCGCGACGGGCTCGCCGGGCTGGAGGAGTTCGAGCCGTGGGTGGAGTCGCGGATGGTCTCCCCGTACGTCGACGCGACCGGCGGGCTCGACGGCTACCTGAGCCGGGCCTCGCGCAGCGGCAAGGACAAGATGGCCGAGGCCCGGCGGGGCACCAACAAGGCCGGGCGCGAACTCGGGCAGGTCCGCTTCGAGGCGCGGTCGGTGGACGAGGAGTCCCTGGCGCGGGTGATCGAGCGCAAGCGCGAGATGTACGCCGCGACCGGAGTCCGTGACTACTTCGCGATGCCGGGCCGCCGCGAGCTGATGACCCGGCTGCTGCACACCGGCGACCCGGGCTTCTCCGGGATGCTGTCCACGGTCCACGCCGGGCCGCACCTGCTGGCCGCGCACTTCGGGATGCGTTCGGACGGCGTGCTGCACTGGTGGTTCCCGGTCTACGACCCGGCCTTCGGCAACCTGTCGCCGGGCTGGATCCTGCTGCGCGAGATCCTGGCCGCCGCTCCGGAGCTGGGGCTGACCCGCATCGACCTCGGGCGCGGCGAGGACGACTACAAGCGCCGGGCCAAGACCGGCGAGTACACCGTGAGCCAGGGCATGGTGACCAGGGGCGCGACCGGCCGCCTGGTACGCCGGGCGGGCCTCGCGGTGCGGGCCGCGGTGAAGCGCTCGCCGCTCGCCCCGGCGCTGCGGCGGGCGATGCGCTCCCTGCGGTCCATCAGCCGGTGAGGCGGGGCCTGCCCAGCCGTCGTTCGAGCGGGCGCTCCACCAGCCGGTAGAGCGCCCACGCCGTGGCGACCGCGAGCACCAGCGTGGCCAGCATGATCGCCACCGCGGCGGACGTCGGCAGGTGCTCCCCGGCGAGCCGGGCGACGACCCGGATGACGGTCGCGTGCACCAGGTAGAAGGCGAACGACACCTCACCCAGCCAGACCAGTGACCGCGCGCGCAGCGGCGACCTGCTGCCGCGCACGTCGGAGGTCGCCGCCGCGGCGATCAGCACCGCGTACGGCCCGGCCATCCAGGCCACCCAGCTCCAGGCGGGCCAGACGTAGGGGACCGTGAAGTAGGCCGCCACCACCAGCGCGCCGGACACCAGCAGCCCGGGACCACGCCAGCGGCCTTCCTGCACCATCAGCGCGATGGTCATGCCGAGCGCGAACTCCAGCGCGCGCGGGATCGGGAAGATCCAGACGAACCAGTATCCCGGCTCTGTGGGCAGCGCCAGCGTGGCCAGCGGCACCAGCCATACCCCGGCGAGCAGAAGGGCCGCCGCCGCCCACAGCCGGTTCTTCGGTATGCGCCGGACCACGGGCAGCAGCAGCGGGAACGCGGCGTAGAAGGCCAGCTCGCACGACAGTGACCAGGCGGGGGTGTTGGCCGCGAAGTAGTAGCCCTCGTCCGGGACCCACGCCTGGGTGAGGAAGAGGCCGCTGAGCGCGGGGCCGGGGGCGACCGCCTCGCCCGCGACGTACAGCAGCGCGAGCGCGCCGACCCAGGTGATCACATGGTTGGGCAGGATGCGGGCGGCGCGGCGGCGCCAGAAGGCGGTGGCCGGCATTCCGCCGCGCGCCGACCATGTGAGGACCATCCCGGAGAGGATGAAGAAGAACGGGACGCCCGATGAACCCGGCCCGAATAAGACGGAGAGCAGGCGGGCGATGACCGGTTCGTCGGTAAGCCCGATGTTCCGTATGTGAAAACCGAACACTGCAAATGCGGCAAACCACCGCAATCCGGTCAATGATGGCAGCCTGACCGGCGGCTGCCGCGCCGAAACGACGCCCGTCACCTGCGGTGATCCGCTACGACCCTCTGCCATCAGACCCTCAATACGATGAACGTCCAGCACGAATGGGGAGCCGATCGCCCGCGAGACCGGATACTGCGCTAAATCCTACTATCAGGGCTTACAATGCGGGGCCCACATCCCGGATCCGGTGGCCCGCGCGAGGCCCGGCGAACCCCTTTCCATTCCCGGCGTAACGACCCGTCACGCTGCGGCGATATATGCGGTGGAGTCGGGGGAACACCGGATATTTCACCTCCCGCTCCGCGGTGTCCGCGAGCGATGGAGGGGCTGGGTTCAGCGTGCGGATCAGCGTTTTCGGTCTGGGCTATGTGGGGTCGGTGTCCGCCGCGTGCCTGGCGGCGCGGGGTCACCAGGTCATCGGCATCGACGCCAACCCGGACAAGGTCGCCCTCATCGCGAGCGGCAAGGCCCCCGTGGTCGAGGAGCGGATCGGTGAGCTGACCGCCGAGGTGGTGCGCTCCGGCGCGCTGCGGGCGACCACCGACGTGGACGAGGCCATCGCGGGATCGGACGTATCGCTCATCTGCGTGGGCACCCCCTCCGCGCCCAACGGGAGCCTGTCCACGGTCTACCTGGAGCGGGTGGCCGAGCAGATCGGCCGGGCCCTGGCCGCCCGGTCGCCGGACGAACCGCGGCACACCGTGGTGTTCCGCAGCACCATGCTGCCGGGCACCTGCGAGGAGCTGCTGGTGCCGATCCTGTCCAAGGCGTCGCAGCTCACTCCCGGGATCGACTTCGGCGTGGCGGTGAACCCCGAGTTCCTGCGGGAGGGCACGAGCGTCCGCGACTTCTACGAGCCGCCGAAGACCGTCATCGGCGAGCTGGACGAGGAGAGCGGCGCCACCGTCGCGGCGCTGTACGAGGGATTACCCGGTGAGGTGTTCCGGGTGCCGGTCACCGTCGCCGAGATGACGAAGTACGTGGACAACACGTTCCACGCGGTGAAGATCGGCTTCGCCAACGAGATCGGCGCCGTCTGCCGCGCCCTCGGCCTGGACTCCCACCAGGTCATGGACGTCTTCCTGGCCGACCGCAAGCTCAACGTCAGCCCCGCCTACCTGCGCCCCGGCTTCGCCTTCGGCGGCTCCTGCCTGCCCAAGGACCTGCGCGGCCTGGTCTACGCGGCCCGCCGCGCCGACGTCTCGGTGCCGATGCTGTCCAACGTGCTGCCCTCCAACGAGGAGCACCTGCGGCGCGCGTTCGAGCTGATCGCCTCCTACGGCAAGCGCAAGATCGGCCTGTTCGGCCTCTCCTTCAAGCCCGGCACCGACGACCTGCGCGAGAGCCCGCTGGTCGAGCTGGCCGAACGCCTCCTCGGCAAGGGCTACGACCTGCGGATCTACGACGCCAACGTCTCCCTGTCCCGGCTGATGGGCGCCAACCGCGCCTACATCGAGGGCCGCCTCCCCCACCTGGGCGAACTGCTGACCAACTCCGCCACCGACGTCTTGGACCACGCGGAGATCTGCGTGGCCGGCTGCGCGGACACCGACGTGCTGACCGCGCTGGACAAGGCCGGCCCGGACCAGGTGATCATCGATCTCATCCGCCTCCCCGACGCCGCCGTGCGCCGGGCCCGACCTGGGTATGTGGGACTTGGCTGGTAAGGCGTCCTCGCTCGGCAAGGTCCTCATTCTGGTCGAGAACCTCTCGGTGCCCTTCGACCGGCGCGTCTGGCAGGAGAGCCTGGCGCTGCGCGACGCGGGCTGGGAGGTGCACGTCATCTGCCCGCAGGGCACCAAGCGGGACACCGAGGCGGAGGCCGTGATCGACGGGGTGCGGATCCACCGCTACCCGCTGCGCGCGGCGACCGGCGGCCCGCTGGGGTACCTGCGGGAGTACGGCGCGGCGCTGTGGCACACCCGCAGGCTCGCCCGCCGCGTCGGGCGCGTGGACGTCGTGCACGCCTGCAACCCGCCCGACCTGTTCTTCCTGCTGGCCGGAGGGTTGCGGCGGCGCGGCGCGAAGTTCGTCTTCGACCAGCACGACCTGGTGCCCGAGCTGTACCTGTCCCGCTTCAACCGCGGCAAGGACCTCCTCTACCGCGTGGTGTGCTTCCTGGAACGCCGGACGTACCGGGCCGCCGACGTGGTGATCGCCACCAACGAGAGCTACCGCCAGATGGCCCTGACCCGCGGCGGCAAGCGGCCCGAACAGGTCTTCGTGGTGCGCAGCGCGCCCGTTGTGGAGCGTTTCAGGCAGGTCCCGCAGGAGCCTGAGCTGCGCAGGGGCAAGCCGCACCTGCTGTGCTACCTGGGCGTGATGGGACCGCAGGACGGCGTGGACTACGCGCTGCGGGCGCTGGCCCGGCTGCGCGACGAGGTGGGCAGGGACGACTGGCACGCGGTCTTCGTCGGCGCGGGCGACACCTTCGACGACATGGTGGCGCTGGCCCGGCGGCTCGGGCTGGCCGACCAGGTGGAGTTCACCGGGCGCATCCCCGACGAGGACCTGCTGCGCTACCTGTCCACCGCCGACGTGTGCCTGTCGCCCGACCCGTTCAACCCGCTCAACGACGTCTCCACCATGAACAAGGTCATGGAGTACATGGCGATGGCCCGGCCGATGGTCTCCTTCGAGCTGCGCGAGGCCCGGGTGTCGGCGGGCGAGGCCGCGCTGTACGCGCCGGGCAACGACGAGCTGGAGTTCGCCAGGCTGGTCGCCAGGCTGCTGGACGATCCGGACGAGCGGGCCAGGATGGGCGCGATCGGCCGCGAGCGGGTCGCGGGCCCGCTGTCGTGGGAGCGGTCGCGGGAGGCGCTCATCGCGGCGTACCAGGCCGCCGTAGGCGGGGCCGGGCGGAACCGGCCGGAGTGACCCTACGGCCCGCGTGGCCGCAGGAGAAGAAAGGGGAGGGCATGACGGTCCTGCTGGAAGCCGTCACCGTCGTCGACATCGCCTCGGAGTGCGCGGGCGCGGAGTCGGTCGGGCTGCTCGCGGCCCGCCGTCCGTTGACCTGGCTCCGCCAGACCGCCGCCAAGCTGCTGTTCGAGTGGCGGTACGGCGTGCACACCTCGGAGTTCGTCCACCTGGAAGAGCTCGGGCTCGCCCACCAGGACCGCGCCTACTACTCACCCGCCAACTGGATGACGCTGCGCCGGACGCTGCCCAGGCGCGAGGTGGCCCCGGACGACGTCTTCCTCGACCTCGGCTCGGGCATGGGCCGCATGGTCCTGGAGGCGGCGGCCGGGTACCGGTTCAGGACGGTGATCGGCGTCGAGCTGTCCCGGCACCTGAACGAGATCGCCCGCGCCAACCTCAAGAGCACCCGGGTGCGGCTGCGCTGCGGCGATGTCCGGCTGGTCACCTCCGACGCGCTGGACTACGCGATCCCCGACGAGGTGAACACGGTGTTCATGAACAACCCGTTCGGCGGCGAGGTGTTCTCCAGGGTGATCGACAACCTGATCGAGTCGGTGGACCGCCGGCCGCGCCGGGTGCGGCTGATCTACTTCAACCCCGTCGAGGAGGCCCGCCTGCTGGCCACCGGCCGGTTCCGGCTCGTGCGCACGGTGGCGCGCGGGCGCGGCAAGCCGGAGGTGTTCGGGTCGACGCGGGTCTACCTGCTGGAGCCCCGTGCGTGACCGCGCCGGACGGCCGGGGACGCTAGCGCGTGGTGGCGTCGGTCCCCCAGCTCACCTGGCCGCCGCGCTGGGCGCGCAGCCTGGTCAGCACCTTGTCCATGACGAGCACGGCCAGGAAGCACCCGGCGTCCAGCGGGCTCACCCGGCGGGCGCGCAGCAGCGCCCACAGGTCGCCGAGCGACAGCCTGCGCTCGCTGACCGGGCGGCCCAGCTCTTCGAGCTGCCGGTTGCCCATCCGCACCCGGACCCGGCGGTTCAGGTTGGCGCTCAGCGTGCGGGACGGACGCACCAGCGACCGCGCCTCGGGCACCACCACCCGCTCGTGGGGCGCGAAGCTGGCGTGGACGTAGCCGTCGTCGGAGATCACGTCGGGCATCGGGAACACCCTGGCGTGGCCCTCCTCGCTGAGCACGTACACGCCGGTGCCCGCCAGGCCCCTGGTCGGCTCCACCAGCCGCTCCTGGACCTTGTGCAGCCGGCGCGACAGCCAGCCCACCCCGGCCATGTCCATGTCGGGCACCGGCGCGCAGGCGAGCACGCCGGGCCTGCGCGCCGCCGCGATGAGCGCCCGCGCGGACGCGGCGGACAGTCGGACGTCCGCGTCGAGGTAGACCCTCGGGAACGAACGGCAGGCGGCGTCGCCCAGCCGCAGCGCGTTGGCCTTGCCCGGCCGCTCCGTCTCGACCACCCGCGCACCGGCCTTCCTGGCCACCTCGGCGGTGCGGTCGGAGCAGGCGTTGGCGACCACGATGACCTCGAACTCGCCCGGCTCGGCGCCGTCCAGCAGGGTTTCGACACCCGCCCCCACGACGGTTTCCTCGTTGTGCGCGGGAATCACTACAGTGGCCATTTTCCCTCCCCTTGGGAAAGGATCTCATATGCGCGTTGAGAAAGCACCGCTCGATGGCGTTCTGTTATTCGTCCCGACTCCGCACCATGATGAGCGGGGGCTGTTCACCCGAACGTTCGACAACGCTCTCGCGAAGGACTCGGGATTGGACCCGCCGGCTTTCGTGCAGGACAGCCAGTCGCGTTCGGTGCGGGGCACGATACGCGGAATGCACGGCCGTTCCGGGCGCGGCGAGGCCAAGCTGGTGCGCTGCGCCCGGGGGGCGATCCTCGACGTCCTGGTGGACGCGCGGCCGGGTTCGCCGACGTTCGGGCAGCGGCTTTCTGTGCGGCTGGACGACGAGACGTTCACCACGCTATACGTCCCTCCCGGAATGCTGCACGGTTTTCAGGCGCTCACCGAGCACGCCGACGTGTGCTACAGAATCGACCGGGAACACGATCCCGCGGAGGATCTTTCGGTCCGGTTCGACGACCCCGAATTGTCGATCGAGTGGCCGGTTCCGGTCACCGTGGTAAGCGCTCGTGACCGTGCCGCGGGTTCATGGGCACAATTGCGCGAACGACTGTAGGAGTCTGGAATATGCGCCGGGTTTTCACGATCATCGCCGCCGCCGCGCTGCTGGCGGGCTGCACGGCGACGCCTGAGGCGGCGCCGTCCCCGCCGCGCGCCCCCTCCCCCACGCCGTCCCCGGCCTGCCAGGGCCACCCGACGCCGGAGTGCACCGGGCTGCCGCCCGGCCGCAAGCTGACCGAGGTGGAGCTGAACATCGACGGCCTCGCCCACCTGGTGGACACGCCGGGCGCGGTACTGGACGGCGTGCACGTCAAGGGCGAGCTGGTGATCGGCGCGGACAACGTCACGATCAAGAACAGCCTGATCGACGGTCAGGTGTGGGGCGAGTACAACATGAAGTTCTCGTCCTTCACGATCTCCGACTCCACGGTGGGCCCGGCCGGCGGCTGCAACCAGGCCCCCGGGGTCGGCCCGTCGAAGTACAAGGCGACGCGGGTCAACATCCGCAACCACTCCGACGGCTTCCGGGCCTCCGGCGACGACATCGACATCCGTGACTCCTACATCAAGCTGTGCTCCAACCCCGGCGACCACTCCGACGGCATCCAGTCCTACAAGACCGGCAAGAACCTGGTCTTCCACCACAACACCATCGACCAGCGGTTCGCCAAGGACGCCACCGCGCCGATCTTCCTGGTGGACGAGGGGCAGGAGAACGTCACGGTCACCGACAACCTGGTGATGGGCGGGACCTACAGCATCCAGGTGCGCAACGTGGCGGGCCGCCAGGTCGTCAAGGACAACAAGCTGGTGGACAAGTCGTGGGTGTACGGCCCGGTGGACACCGACTGCCGCGACACCGTGTGGGCGGACAACACGCTGGTGCGGATCGACGAGAACTACCGGATCACCGGCACGGTCGGCCCGCTGGCCTGCGCCGGCCCCTGACCTGCTTTCTGACCCGCTCCCTTACCCGCGACGGCTTCGGCGAGGGCGTTGCGGTGCAGCGCGCCGCACGCCCCGATGATCAGGAAGCCGAGGCCGGTCACCGTGGCGAACGCCAGCAGGTCGAAGGTGGCCGACCCGATCAGCGGGGCGGTCAGGCACGCGGCCAGGGTGAGCCCGAGGTCGCGGGTGCCGGGGTCGGTGCTCAGGTGGCGGGCGCGCAGCGCCGCGTACATCGCCACGAGGAACATCGCCACGAACGCGGCGGTCCCGATGAAGCCGGTCTCCACCAGGTTGAGGATGTACTGGTTGTCGAAGACCTGGTGCTTGGGCGCGTACCAGGTCGCCACCCCGCGGCCGAGCCACGGATGCTTGGCGATCTCCGCCGCCGCCACGTCGTAGTCGTGGGTGCGGTAGCGGATGCTGTCGTCGTTGCCGAGGTTGCTGAACAGGCCGACGAAGGTTCCGAGCAGCCCCGGCACGGCGAACCTGATCACCACCAGGAAGCCGAAGGTGACCGCCAGGGCGATCAGGCGGCGCCGGGCGGGCCAGCCGATCAGCAGCACCACGGCCACGCAGCCGAGGCCCAGGACCGCCGAGCGGGACACGGAGAACATCAGCCCGAGGCCGATCAGCACCGCGCACGCCCACCAGCGCAGCGACGGCTCGGCGCGCAGCTTGGCCTTGTGCCCGTAGTGGATCGCGATCGGCAGCAGCATCGAGCAGGCCACGCCGAACTCGATGGGATGGCCCATCGTCGCGCCCACACGCCGGCCGCCCGAGCGTTCGATGACGAACGCCTCCTCGGAGGTGTAGCGCAGGCCGGGCAGCTCCAGGAAGCGGGTCAGGTCGATGTTGAACAGGTATTGGAACGCGCCGATCACCGAGATGAACGCCCCGGCCAGCACCATGCACTTGAGCAGGAAGTCCAGCCGGTCAGAGCCGCGCACGCCGTCGATGACCAGCAGGGTCAGCCCGAGGTTGGCCACGATCAGGATGAACGCGTGGTCGGCCAGGCCCAGCTCGTCGGGCGGCAGGTAGCGGTAGGTCGCGAAGCCGTACGTCGCGATCATGGCCGCGCCGTACACGAACACGCCGGTGCGCACCGGCGTGCGGCCCTTGGCCATCTTCAGCACCAGCGTGAAGTGCGCGAAGAACCAGCAGGCCGCGGCGACCAGGCTGATCAGGTTGGCCGGGGTGATGGACAGCGGCAGCCCGACGAAGACCAGCCGGGCCGGGACCACCAGCAGCACGGTGGAGAACACCACGGCCAGCGTCGCCCCGTCGGCGCGCACGAAGCCCTTGCCGGGCAGCAGCTCGGCCTCGCTCGTGAGGGTCGTCACATCAGCTCCCCGGCGGCGTGCCGACGCGTACCAGCCCCGTGCCCCGCTCGCCGGGCTCCTCCGGCTCTTCGGCCTTCGCGGGCTCGGGTCCCGGATCCGGCGGTACGGCCGGCGCGCGGTCCCGCCGTCCCCGGCGGTGCCCGAGCACGCTCTCCCCCGCGAACGTGACCGTCAGCGCCGAGATCACGCCCAGCCCGAGCGCCGCCGCCACCGCGCGCATCTTGCGGGTGCCCTGCTCCAGCGGCGCGGTCGGCGGAACGGTCTCGCTCAGCTCGATGTACGTCGCCTCCGGCGCGGACAGCCGCCGCTGCCGCTCGGCCAGCTCGACGTGGGCGCGGGCGATCACCTTGCGGACCATCGCCTTGGCCGCGGCCGGATCGGAACTCTCCGCCTCGATGAACACGAACGGCCCGGTGGCCAGCGACTCCAGGTTGCTGCTGCCGTTGAAGGCGCGGTAGGTGGTCGGGCCGCCGGGAATCGAGCCCAGCTCGGCGGCCACCTCGGGGGTGCCGAGAGCCGCGATCAGGATGGACGCCGACACGCTCAGCCCGTGGTCGAAGTTGAGCAGCGGGTTGACCTTGGGGTTGGGGTACTGCGGGTTGTTCGGCAGGCTGCCGCCGCTGGTCGGGATGGTGAGCACCAGCATGGCCGAGGAGACGTGCGTGACCGGCACGGTCTTGTACACCCCGAAGGCGGCCCCGACGGCCAGCAGGAAGGCCGGCACCGAGAGGTACCAGCGCCGGAACAGAACGAGGACCGTCCCCCAAAAGTCCATTCGCTTCCCCATTCCGGATGACGGGAGCCGAACAGGCAGTCTCCCCGAAGAGCACTCGACTCCCCTAAGAGCAATCGGGCCCAAGCCGGTCGGATGTTACGTTCCGAACGGCGGTTCTTCCACGTCCTCGACGTGACCGAAACGCAACTTTTCCGGTACTCCGGTCGAAGCGCTCAGGCACCAGCATGATGAATAGGCAAACAGCCCATGACGTCGTAGGACTGGAGACGCGACCACCCATGCCGAAGCTGGCCGTCGTCACCCCGAGCTACCCGCCTGACCTCCCGCTCTTCGCGGATCTTCACGAGTCCGTCCTCGCCCACACCCAGGACGCGACGATCCACCATGTCTACGTGCCGCCAGGAGACCTCCGGCTGTTCTCCCGGTTCCAGGGCCCGCGCTGCCGGGTGAGCGTCCGTTCCCGCGCGCTGCCCCGCCGCTACCTGCGGCTGCCCTCCTCGGAGATCTACGTCAACGCCCGGCGTCCGTGGCCGCCGGTGCGCGGCTGGATCACCCAGCAGGCCATCAAGATCCACGCCACCGCGTCGGCCGACGCCGACGTCGTGCTGATCGCCGACTCCGACGTGGTGCTGGTCCGCCCGACCAAGGCCGAGCGGTTCGTCCGCGACGGACAGGTGGTGCTCTACCGCGAGGACGACGCGGTGCACGCGTCGATGACCCGGCACGTCATCTGGCACCAGGTGGCCCGCAGGCTGCTCGGCCTGTCGCCGCCGCCCTCGCTGCCGCTGCCCGACTACGTGGGGCCGATGATCCCGTGGGACCCGGCGATCGTGCGGGCCATGCAGCGCCGGATCACCGAGGTGACCGGCAGGCACTGGCTGGACGCGTTCACCGCCGAGATGCACATCTCGGAGTTCATCCTGTACGGCGTCTTCGTGGACGAGGTGCTCGGCCAGAGCCAGGAGTCCCCGCCCGTCGACACGACGTTCTGCCACACCAGCTACGACCCCGACCCCTGGGACGAGGCGACCGCGGTGGCCTTCGCCGGGCGGCTGGGGCCGCAGGCGGTGGGGATGGCGATCTCCGCCAAGTCCAATACCCCGCACCACGCGCGCCGGGCCGCCATCCGGCGCTGCGCGGAGGTGGCCGCGGAGTCCTGACCCGCGGCCCCTCCGGCACCGGTGCGCTCAGGTGTCCTTGCCGTGGTCCTTCTGGTTGATGTGCTTGTCGTTGTTGACGGCCGGGATGGGCGCGGTCTCGTCCATCGGGATGCGCGCGAACGCGACCGTGTCGTCGTCGCCGCCCGTCGCCGGGAACACCACGACGACCGACTTGCCGAGCCCCTTCCTGGGTTCCCGCTCCTCGGCCGGGCGCTCCGGCCGTCCGGTCTCGCCGGGTTCTTCCGGCGCGGCGGCCTGCGCCCCGGCGGGGGCGGGGGTCGTGGCCGGCCGCGGCAGGGGCCTGCTCAGGCCGGCGCCGGGTCCCTCCGGCTTCTCCGTCTTCTCCACCGTCAGGGCCGCGGCGACCGGAGCGGGCAGCGGCGGCCCCTCGCCCCCGGCTCCCTCGGCGCGCAGGATCTGCCGCCGCCTGAAGAAGTAGGCGATGGCCAGCCCGGCGACCACGCAGAACGCGAAGGTCCCGGCGGCGATCTGGAGCTTGGTGGAGGTGGACTCCACGGGGGCGGTCGGCGGGACGACATCGACGACGACGATGTACGTGGAGCGGGGGGCGTTGAGCTGGCGCTGGCGGTCCACCAGTTCCTGGCGCAGCCGCCGCTGGGCCTGCGCGGTGATGTCCCTGGCCTTCTTGGCGGATTTGCTGGTGGTCTGCACGTAGACGAACGGCCCGCTCACGCTGGCGGCGAGCAGTTCGGCGTTGCTGCGCCCGTCGTTGATGACGATCGAGGTGTCGCCGCCCTTGACGATCCCCAGCTCGGCCAGCGTCTCGGGGGAGTTCATCGTCGCGATGATCACACCGGCGGTGACCCGCAGCCCTTCACTGAACTGGAGCAGCGGGTTGGTCAGGCCGCCCTGCCGCTCGGGGTCGGGGGTCAGCGTGCCGCCGTTCGGGGACGTGGTCAGCACCATCGACACGCTGGACACGTAGGTGGAGGGCACCAGCAGGTAGGCGACCGAGGCCAGGATCAGGGACGCGAGGACCACCGGAGGGCCGACGAACTTCCTCCGGGCAAGATCAAATATGGTCTTCCAGAACTCCATTTTTCCCCGCCCTCTATGTGCGCCAGGGCGCCGGCAACCCTGGGACACCGTCGTTGGCCATCGTCCGCGGCAGCCTGCCTGTTACCAGGTGTTGCGCTCCACCCACATATGAAACCGTCAACCTTTGGGTTGTCAAGGCGTGAAACATCAGCACACTCAAGCATAAACCGGCATAAAACGCCGTATCTGGAACGATCCCATGACCTTTCATCTCTTCGGATTCATGTTACGTAGAGAGCCTTTCATTCGATTAACAGCCGAGGGCCGAACCCCCCGTGCGACCACTCCATCGTCGCCAGCCCGCTTCGCCCGGTAGTGCCCGCAAGTGACACGTCGGCGACTGGAGTCTCCTGAATGCAACGTTCCGTGCCGTCTGTGCAGCCTGCGCCGTCCGTGTCTTCCACGGACGGCCGCACCCGGCTGGCCGGGCTCGACGGGATCCGCGGCCTCGCCGCGTTCTTCGTCGTGCTGCACCACTGCCGGCTTCTGTCCTACACCGGATTTCCCGCCGACACGGGCCCGTGGTGGTCCGGCTGGCTGCTGTACGGGCACTTCGCGGTGGGCGTCTTCATCGTGCTGTCCGGCTTCTCGCTCGCCGTCGCCCCGGCGCGGTCCGGCTGGCGGCTCGGCGGGCTGCGCAGGTTCGCCCACCGGCGGCTGTGGCGCATCCTGCCGCCGTACTGGCCCGCCCTGGTGATGAGCCTGGTCATCGCCTGGACGCTGGTCCCTCAGCCGGGCGAGGCGGCGCCGACCGCCAAGTCCGTGCTGATCTACGGCCTGCTGTTGCAGGACGTCTTCGGCGCGCCCAGCCCGAACGGCGCGCTGTGGTCGATCGCCGTGGAGGCCCAGCTCTACCTGGTCTTCCCGCTCCTGCTGCTCATCGTGCGCCGGGCCGGGGCCGCGGTCATGCTGGGCGCGGTGACCGCCGTCGTGGCCGCGATCGGGGCACTGGCCCCGAGCGTGCCCGCCGTGGACGCCCTGATGCGGTTCACGCCGCAGTTCGCCGCGCTGTTCGCGATCGGCGTCGTGGCGGCGGGCATCGTGTCCGCCGGTGAGCGGACGCGCGGGCTGCCCTGGCACTGGCTGGCGCTGCTCGCCTTCCTGCCGGTGCTCGCGCTGATCCTGGTCAAGGGCTCGGTGTGGACGGTCGGCAACTTCTTCTGGGCCGACCTCGCCATCGGTCCCTCGGTCGGCCTGCTGCTCGCCGCGGTGGCGACCGGACGGCCGCGGTGGTTCCTGCGGTTCCTGGACACCCGGCCGGTACGCGCGCTCGGGTCGTTCTCCTACAGCCTGTACCTGACCCACGCCCCGCTGGTCGTCGTGGTGAGCGTGCTGGTGGTCCAGCCGTTCGCCGCGCCCGGCACTGGAAGGTTCCTGGCCACGCTGGCGCTCGCCGTCCCGCTCACACTGGTGGTGGCGCGGCTGTTCGCGGCGGCCTTCGAGTGGCCGTTCCAGCGGCACCGGACCTGGCCCGCGCTGCGGGAGGCCGTGCGCTCGGCCGTCTCGCGCCGGCGAGATCGTAGGCGTTCGGTTCACCACACTGACCTGGATGAGAAGGGTGAGGGATCAGCCGTGGGCCGTTCCGCGTGACGCCGTCACCGAGGCGGCCATGCGGGCCAGCTTGCGGGTGCGGTGGGCCAGCGTGCGGCGGTGGCGGGTGCCGTACATGCGCAGCACCGCGGCGCGGGCGCGGCGGTGCTGGGCGGGGGTGAGCCCGGCCTGCGGCAGCCAGCGCAGCATCTCGCGGCACTGCAACAGCGTGGCGAATCGGGCCTGCCAGGCGGGTACGTCCAGGCGGCGGGCCAGCTTGGGCAGCCGGTCGTGCTTCCAGTTGCGGTGCGCCAGCACCTCGGGGATGTGCGCCCACGGCCCGGCCAGGGCCAGCTTGGTGGCGAACACCTCGTCCTCGCGGAGCATGTTGCGGCGCGGTATCGCCTGGACCGGCTCCCGCCTCACCATGCCGTACAGCGGGTCGATCAGCAGGTGGCTCTGGTTGAGCAGGCGCAGCATCTCGGCGAACCGCGCGACCGGGTCGGCCGAGCCCAGCGCGGTGCCCTCGTAGGCGGCGGTCTCGGTGACGCCGTCCGGGCCGGTGTAGGCGACCTGGGTGGTGACCAGGACGATCCGCTCATCGCGCAGGAACGGTTCCAGCGAGCGGGTCACGCACTGCGGCTCCAGCCGGTCGTCGTCGCCGACCCAGCGGAAGTACTCCCCCCTGGCCAGGTCGATCGCCGAGATGAAGTTGTTCAGCAGGCCCAGGTTGCGCGGGTGGCGGTGGTACACGATCCGCTCGTCCAGCGCGGCCAGCCGTCTGCACACCGCCTCGGTGTCGTCGGTCGAGCCGTTGTCACAGATCACCAGTTCGAGGTTGGCGTGGTCCTGCGCGAGGACCGAACGGACCACTCCGGGCACCCGGCCGGCCCCGTTGTAGACGGGCAGCCCGATGGAGACCAGTGGCGTGGTGTCAGGCATCGGATTCCTTCCTCAGGGCGGGGCGCAGCCCGGCCTTGGCGGCCATCGAGACCAGCACGGCCCGGGGTACGACGACGAGGGCGAAGGCCAGCAGCCCGCCCCCGCCCGCCACACAGAGCTGAACGAACTGGGAGTCGCCCACCGCGCGGGCGAGCAGGATCATCACCACCGCCGCCACGGCCCCGCCGCCCAGCGGGCGCAGCAGGCCGAGCGCCACGGGAGGCAGCCGGACCCCCGCGCGGTGCATGACGAAGACCATCACCGGCAGCGCGTACAGCACGGCGACGCAGGCGTGCGCGATGGCCGCGCCCCTTATGCCGTCCAGCCGCCCGCCGATGAGCAGGGCCGGCACGAGCATGCCGACCCAGGAGAGGTTCAGCCACATGGTGGCCTTGGTACGGCCGAGCGCCGCCAGGATGTCGGTGACCAGCGCGCTGAGCATGCGTACCGTCATCACGATGGCCAGGAAGCGCAGCGCCTCGGCGGCGGGCGCCCACTCGGCGGTGTACAGGAAGGTGACCAGGGCGGGCGCGAGCACGCCCATCAGCACCGCGACCGGGAGCACCACGGACATCAGCATGGGGATCGCGTGCCTGGCCCCCTCGGAGACCGAGTCCGTCGAGCCGCCGGAGGCGTCCTCGGCCAGCCGGGAGAAGCTGGGCAGGGCCACGTAACGTACGGCGGTGCCGATCAGCCCCGGCACCCACGCCGAGATGTTGAACGCCATCAGGTACAGGCCCAGCGCGTGCTCGTCCACGGCGCTGCCGACCAGCAGCAGGTCCACGTTGAGTAGCAGGCCCTCGATGCCCATCGTCACGCACAGCGGCAGGCCGAAGACCAGCAGCTTGCGGGCCACCGCGCGGTCCAGGCCGATGCGGATCCGCACCCGCGCGAACGTGATCACCAGGATGCCGGTGATCACGGCTTGGAGGAGCTGGCCGTAGGCGAAGCTCATCGCCCCGGTGCCGTTCGCGGCCAGGGTGATGGCCAGGGCCGCGTTCCCGCAGAAGCCGATCAGGTTGGCCAGCGCCAGTTTGCCGTGCTCGAAGCGGCGCATCAGCGCCGCGCTGCGCACCGCCGACAGGCCGTAGACCACGTTGGTCAGCATGAGCACCCGCATCACCCCGACCGCGTCCTCGCTCCCCACGAAGAGCGCGTAGAGCGGGGCGGCGGTCCAGAAGATCGCGTACAGGGTGACACTGGAGACGATGGCCATCACGGTGGCCGTCGGCGCGATCTCCGACAGCCTCCCGCGCCACTGCACGGTCGCCGCGATGATCCCGGCGTCGTTGATGTGCAGCATGAGCTGGCTGGCGGCCAGCGCGACCGCGAAGACACCGAACTGGTCGGCGTCGATCAGCCGCGCCAGCACCAGGCTCATGACGAACGAGCCCGCCTTCATCACCACGTTGCCGAGCAGGCTCCAGCCCAGCCCGCGACCGGCCTTGCGGCCGATGTCGGCGAGGCCGTCTGTGGTGTCCGGCGGTTGTTCCTTCATCCGCTTACAGGCTCCTTCACCGGGCCTACGGCCGCGGGGACGCGCTCCAGCCAGATCTCCCGCCAGAACGGCACGAACTCCCTGGGGCAGTTGGCGTTGTACACACCCGCGCAGACGATGTCGTCAAGGATGATGCACGGGTTCTTCATCGTCAGCAGACGGCCGGTCTTCTCGTCGATGCACCGCTCGACCCGGGCGCGCACGCGCGCCGTCTGGCCGCAGTAGCGGGCCATCTCCTCCTCGAAGCCCATGCCGCGGTTGAGCAGGTCGGCGTTGAGGGTCGCCATGATCTCGGCCTTGGACTTGATCCTGACGACCTCGCCCGGTTGCAGGCCGAGCGTGGCGGTCGGGGTCTTGCCCTCGGTGACACCCCCCTTGACGAACCCCCAGCGCAGGCCGCCCCTGATCCACAACCACCGGGGCAGGTGCCGCTTGGCGCGGTCCTGGAAGCGGTTGAACAGCCCCACCAGGAAGGTGCGGGCGCTCCCCGCCACGCCGACGTTCCCGCTGCGCACGTCGTCGGCGTACTGCCCGAGCGAGCCGAACGGCAGGCAGGTGGGCGCGGCGCGGAGAAGTTCGGTGGCCTGGCAGCGGTACCGGACCTCGCCGTCCTCGCCGTCCTCCCGGCGGGTCCTGATCGTAAGGAGCGGCAGGCTGCGCGGCGGCTCCTCGGTTGGCGGCGGGCCGGAGGCGGGCTTGAGCCATGCCTCCTTCCAGTACAGCGAGCAGGCGGTCTGGCAGCCGCCGTGGGCCGCGCCGTCGCAGCGCGCGCCGGTCAGGTGCACGGCGCGTTCCATCTTGCGGATGCCGCTGCGGCTGATCGTGTCGCACAGCTTGTGCGCGACCTTGTGCACGGTCATCCGCTGCCCGCAAAAGCGCAGCATCTCCGGCATGAACGGGAGGTTCTCCAGTTCGCCGTTCTCGTCGAGGGTGGCCAGGATCTCGTCCGCGCTGCGGACCTCGACCACGTCGCCGACCCGTAAGCTGGTACTCATCGGATCTCCTTCAGCAGCCCGGCCTCGGCCAGCGCCCGCGCTGCTTCCGCGACGGCGTCGAACGGCAGACCGGACTTTTCCGCGATGTCGAGCAGAGCGCAGTCCGGCGAGACGCCGTCGGACTGATTGAGCACCCACAGCATTGCCACCTGGAGTCGCTGGGTGTCGCTGCGCCCGCCCAGCGAGCCGTACAGGCCGCGCCTGCCGAGCTGCGGCTCGCCGTAGGGGCTGAGGTTGGCGTAGCGCCGGTTGCGTTCGAGCACCTGGAAGACCTCCCAGCAGGTCTCCAGGGTGTCGCTCATCGCCTCCGCGGAGACGAAGTCAGGGTCGTCGCCGGAGGTGTGGTACTCCGGGTAGCCCGCGTACGTGCTGCGGGTCATGCACCCGACCGGCAGGTTGAAGCCGGGCGAGCAGTACTGCCTCTCGTCGTAGCCGTACGGGGAGAAGGGAAGGACGGTGTGCTCGCGCCCGGAGGCGCGCAGCACGTGGGCGGCGGCCCGGTCGATCTCGGCCTCGCCGCGCCTGCTGCGCTTGTAGGTGAGCGAGCCGCGGTCGCCCGCGCAGGCCAGTACCAGCCCGTGCGCGATCTTCCCGGCGGCCCGCTCCCGGTTGCGCGCGAGCCAGGTGATGGACCCGATCGTGCCGGGCGCGAAGACGAACCGGTAGGTGTGGTACGGGTCCTTGAGCCGGAGCGCGAGCGAGACCGCCACCGCGATGCCGGCCAGGTTGTCGTTGGCCAGCGACGGGTGGCACACGTGGCAGGAGACCAGCACCTCGCGGTCGGTACGGCCGGGCACGACGTGCTCGGCGTAGGTGAGGTGCCCGTCGGCGAGCGTCGAGTCGATCATGACCTCGTAGTCGCCCTCGGGCAGCCCCGCCAGCGTCTCGTGCCGCAGGCAGAACCCCCAGGTCTCCTTGTAGTAGCTGGTCCGGTAGGGGATCAGGTCCGGCTGATCGGGCAGCGTGTGCAGCCGGCCGCGCAGTTCGGCCAGGCTCAGCACGGTCGGCGGCACGGGCACGCTGTAGCCGACCACGTGCAGGTTGGACTCGTTGAAGTCGACGACCCTGCGGCCGGTCGCGACGTCCTTGATGTAGGCGTCGCGGATGTTCCACTCCTTGGGCACGATCCAGTCGAGCACCTCGGTGCCGGTCGGCACCTCGCTCACGTCGAGCGGGATCGACTCGCCGACGATCTCAAGGGTGCGCCGCACCCCGTCGCCGGTGATGCTGCGGCACAGGGGGTACAGCCGCCGCACCAGCTCGTGCATGTCGAGGGTCACAGTCCGACGGCCTCCGGCGAGCGGGAGCCGCGCAGGCCCTCGCGGGGGCGCAGCTCGGCGTCGATGGTGCCGTCCTCGCGCCGCTGGGCCAGCCGGACCAGGCGGATGAACCGCGGCTGGAAGTCGGCCTCGCGCAGGCCGTACCTGGTGTAGGCGTCCAGGAGCTCGGCCGCGCCGGCGGCCACCGTCCAGGTCGCCTCGAACCCCGGTACGGCGGCGCGCAGCGCCGAGAAGTCCACCCGGTAGGACCGCGGGTCGGGCCCCGCCTCGCCGGTGATCACCAGCTTGGCCCCCGGCACCGCGTTCACGACCTGCGCGGCGATCTCCGCCACGGTGACGTTGTTGATTTCGCTGCCGATGTTGAACGGCTTGGCGTGCACGGCCTCGCGCGGGGCGGTCAGCAGCGCCACGACGGCCCGCGCGATGTCCTCGGCGTGGACCAGGGGCCGCCAGGGCGTACCGTCGGACAGCACCCGCGCCTCGCCGGTCAGGTAGGCGTGCGCGACGAGGTTGTTCAGCACGATGTCGGCGCGCAGCCGGGGCGAGTAGCCGAACGCGGTGGCGTTGCGCAGGAACACCGGGGTGAAGTCACCGTCGGCCAGCGCGACCAGGTCCTCCTCCACCCGCACCTTGGACTCGGCGTAGGGGGTGACCGGCCGCAGCGGCGCGCTCTCGTCCACCAGCTCATCGCCGCCGGAGGCCCCGTAGACCGAGCAGGTGGAGGCGTACAGGAACCGCTTGACGCCCGCGTCGCGGGCCATCCGCGCCAGCCGCACCGAGGCGTGGTGGTTGATCTCATAGGTCAGCTCGGGGGCCAGCGACCCGAGCGGGTCGTTGGACAGCGCGGCCAGATGGATCACGGCATCGATGCAGGTCAGCAGGTCGGGCGTGACATCACGCAGGTCGACGGCATGACCTGACGGGTCGGGCGGGGGCGGGCCGAGCACGCAGTCGGCGAACAACCCCGAGTCCAGCCCGATCACCTCGTGCCCGGCCGCGGTGAGCACCGGGGCCATCACGCTCCCCAGGTAGCCCTGGTGACCGGTGAGCAATATGCGCATCCGAATCTCAGCCTCCAGCCAGATTCAAGGTCAGTTTGTTCACGTGGAAAGCCTCCGCGTAGCGCTCGTGGCACTCGATCCCGCGGATGCGGGCCAGGCCCAGGAACGCCTCTCGGTCGTACCAGGGACGCCCCCACTGCGAGGGGTAGTGACGCATCAGCAGGGCCACCTTGGCGGCGGCCACGGCCGAGGTGAGCGGCTGGTAGACCGAGGGCCGCCCCATGTCGCCGTCCCACTTGACGATCTCGTAGCCGAGCACCAGGTGGTCGCGGAAGGCCGTGGGGACCAGCTGGGCCAGGCCGCAGTGGTCCTGGTGGGCGTCGTGCGGGCTGGGCGCGATGAGCAGGTGCGGCTCGGTCTCGGCGCGCAGCCCCTCCAGGGCGTCCTTGGCCTCGTCCCAGTGCGCGGGCAGCCGCCCGTCGGGCAGCTTGAGCACCTTGACCCGCAGGTCGGCCCCCGGGCAGAAGTCGGCGAGCGCGGCCCGCTCCTCGTCCTCGCGGGGCGTGCCGCCGCCGGACAGCACCAGGACGTCCACCCGCACACCGGGGCGGGCCGAGCAGATGGTGAGCAGCGTGCCGCCGGCGCCGATCGGGATGTCGTCGCAGTGGGCGGCCAGCGCCACGATCCGGTCGGCCCCGGTGGGCAGCAGTCCGATCACGCGGAACGCTCCCATACCGCCCAGGGACGGTCGCCGCGCGAGTACGCCTCGTCCAGTGCCAGCCGTTCCTTGACGGTGTCGGTGGGCCGCCAGTAGCCGCGGTGCGGGTAGGCCAGCAGCCGCCCGCTCTTGGCCAGCGCGAAGCAGCCGTCGGCGACCAGGTCGCCGCCGGGCGGGATGTGGTCGAAGATCTCCTGACGCAGCACGAAGTAGCCGCCGTTGACCCACAGCGGCATGTCGCTGACCGGCGTCACGCCGCCGACCCTGCCGTTCTCCCCCACCTCGATGCAGTGGAAGGTCGCGGGCGGCGGGACCACCATCATCGAGGCGCCCACGTCGCCGCCGTGGAACCGGTCGATGATGTCCGGCAGCGGGGCGTCGGTCAGCACGTCGGCGTAGTTGGCCAGGAAGACCTCCTCGCCCTCCAGGTGCTCACGGACCCGGCGCAGCCGTTCGCCGATCGGCGACTCGATGCCGGTCTGCACGAAGGTGATCGACCAGTCGGAGATGTCGGTGGACAGCAGTTCCACCTGGCCGCCGCGCAGCACGAAGTCGTTGGAGGTCGTCTCCTGGTAGTTGAGGAAGAACTCCTTGATGTGGTGCGCGCCGTAGCCGAGACATAACACGAAGTCGGTGTGGCCGAAGTGCGCGTAGTACCGCATCACATGCCAGATCAGCGGGCGTGGTCCGACGAGCTGCATGGGCTTGGGCACGTCGCCGGGCGTCCCGCTGCGCATGCGCGTGCCGTACCCGCCGCAGAACAGTACGACCTTCACTAGACCATCTCCAGGGTCGGGATCGGGAAGACCAGGCGGCCTCCCCACTCGTGGACGTAGGAAAGCTGGGCGGTCAGCTCCTCCCGCAGGTTCCACGGGAGGATCAGCACGTAGTCGGGGCGGTCTTCGGCGATCCGCTCCGGCGGCAGGATCGGGATGCGGGCTCCCGGGGTGTACTTGCCGTGCTTGTAGGGGTTCATGTCCACGGTGTAGGGCAGCAGGTCGGGGCGGATGCCGCAGTGGTTGAGCAGCGTGTTGCCCTTGCCGGGGGCGCCGTAGCCCACGACCTTCTTGCCCTGGTCGGCGGCGTCGATCAGGAACCGCAGCAGGTCCCGACGCACCTTGCCGACCCGCGCGGCGAACTCCGCGTAGCCGGACAGTTCGGTGAGCCCGGCGGCCTTCTCGCGGCCCAGTACGTCCAGTACGGCCTGCGACGGCTCGCCCGCGTGCTCGGCCGGGGCGGCCCACAGCCGGATCGATCCACCGTGGGTCGGCAGCAGTTCGACGTCCACCAGCGCGAGCCCTCCGGTGGCCAGCGCCCGCTGCGCCGCGGCGACCGAGTAGTACTGGAAGTGCTCATGGTAGATCGTGTCGTACTGGTTCAGCTCGATGAGCGTGAGCAGGTGCTGCACCTCGATGGACACCCTGCCGTCGTCGGCGACCAGCGCCCGCAGGCCCTGGGTGAACCCGACGATGTCCGGGATGTGCGCGTAGACGTTGTTGGCCACGACCACCGAGGCGGGTCCGTGCTCGGCCCGTACGGCGGCCCCGGTCTCCGGCGTCAGGAACGCCGTCCGCGTCGGCACTCCGCGCTCCCTGGCGGCCTTGCCGACGTTCTCCGACGGCTCGACGCCCAGGCAGCGCACCCCCCGCTCCACGACGTGCTGGAGCAGGTAGCCGTCGTTGCTGGCGACCTCCACCACGAAAGCGTCACGGTCCAGCGCGAGCCCGTCCACGAACCTGCGGGCGTGCTCCACCCAGGAGGTCGAGTAGGAGGAGAAGTAGGCGTACTCGGTGAACGTCTCCTCCGGCGTGATCAGCGGCGGGATCTGCGCCAGCCAGCACGACGTGCACACGCGCAGGTGCAGGGGGTAGGCGGGTTCGGGGGCGTCCAGCTCGGCCTCGGTGAGGATCCGCTCGCAAGGCGGCGTGGCGCCGAGATCGACGACGGAGGCAAGGGTCGCCGAGCCGCACAGGCGGCAGGTTTTCATTGGATATCTCCCTTATGGCCGTGCTGGCCGACAGCTAGTTCGCTGGATCCGACGTACGCGTTACAGCACACTTCTCGATGACGCCTTTCGCCGCCTCGGCGTGGCATGCTCAGCCCCATGGATCCCCTCAGCATCGAAGGCGCGTGGTGCCACACCCCGCGCATCCACGCCGACGACCGCGGCCGGTTCATGGAGACCTTCTCGGAGCCCGTGCTGCGGGCGGCGGCCGGGCACGGGCTGCGCCTCGCGCAGGCCAACTGCTCGGTGTCGCGGCGCGGCGTCCTTCGCGGCATCCACTTCGCCGACGTGCCGCCCGGGCAGGCCAAGTACGTCACCTGCGTGTCCGGGGCGGTGCTCGACGTGGTGGTGGACCTGCGCGTGGGTTCGCCCGGGTTCGGGCGATGGGAGGCGGTGCGCCTGGACGATGAGTCGCGGCGCTGCCTGTACGTGTCCGAAGGGCTCGGACACGGGTTCATGGCCCTGTCCGAGCAGGCCACGGTGGTGTACCTCTGCTCGGAGGGGTACGCGCCGCAGCGCGAGCACGGCGTCGATCCGCTGGACCCGGAGCTCGGCATCGAATGGCCCGCCGGCATCACGCCGGTGCTGTCCGAAAAGGACGCCGCCGCCCCCTCGTTGAGCGAGGCTCTGGCGAGCGGCCTCCTTCCCGACTACCAGACCTGCCTCGCCTACTACGACAAGCTGAAGAGTCACTGAACCGTCCCGAGCATCGAGGGCCAGGCGTCGCGAAACGCCGTGCGCCAGTCGCGCATGGGGGACAGCCCGGCCCTCGCCCAGCCCTCGTGCGCGAGCACGCTGTAGGCGGGCCGCCTGGCGGGCAGCGGGTAGCGCGCGGTCGGGATGGGGGTCACCCGTCCCGGGTCCGCGCCGAGCGCGGTGAAGATCTCCCTGGCGAAGCCGTGCCAGGTCGTGCGGCCCGCGTTGGTGCCGTGGTAGACGCCGCTGGGGGCCTCGGTACGGGCCAGCCGGAGCACCTGCGCCGCGAGGTCGCCGGTCCAGGTGGGCTGGCCGGTCTGGTCGTCCACGACCGCGACGGTGTCCCGCTCGGCGGCCAGCCGGATCATGGTCCGCACGAAGTTGCGGCCGCGCGGGCCGTAGAGCCAGGCGGTCCGCACGACCAGGTGGCCGTACGCGAGCGCGGCCGTCTCCCCGGCGAGCTTGCCGCGCCCGTAGGCGTTGACCGGGTTCACCGGGTGGTCCTCGGCGTACGGCTCGCGGGCGGTCCCGTCGAACACGTAGTCCGTGGAGATCTGGACCAGCCGCGCGCCGTACCCGGCGCACAGCGCCGCCAGCGACTCCACGGCCGCGCCGTTGACCTCCGTGGCCTGGGCCTCGTGCTCCTCGGCGGCGTCCACGGCGGTCCATCCGGCGCAGTTGACCACCACGTCGGGCTTGTGCTCCTCCATGGCCGCGGCCACGGCGCGCGGGTCGCGTACGTCCAGCTCGGCGTGGCCGGGCGCGGCCACCGTCTCGGGCACCGGCCCGCGGCGCAGCGCCGCCACCACGTCGGTGCCCAGCATGCCCTGACCACCGGTCACCAGCCACCTCACGGCGTGCCCTCCTTCAGGGGTTTCCACCAGGCGGGGTTCTCCGCGTACCAGCGCACGGTGGCGGCCAGGCCGTCCTCGAAGCCGATCCGCGGGGTGTAGCCGAGCGCGCGCAGCTTGGCGTCGTCCAGGGAGTAGCGCCGGTCGTGGCCCTTGCGGTCGGGGACCCGCTGGACCATGTCCCAGTCCGCGCCGCAGGCGGCCAGCAACCTGCCGGTCAGCTCGACGTTGGTCAGCTCCGCCGTACCGGCGATGTGGTAGATCTCGCCGGGCTCGCCGCGCTCGGCCACCAGGCGGATGCCCGCGCAGTGGTCCTCGACGTGGATCCAGTCGCGGACGTTGCCGCCGTCGCCGTACAGCGGGACCTTGCGGCCCTGGAGCAGGTTGGTGACGAACAGCGGGATGACCTTCTCCGGGTACTGGTTGGGCCCGTAGTTGTTGCCGCATCGGGTGATCGACACCGGCAGGCCGTGGGTCACCGCGTACGCGCGGGCGATCAGGTCGCCGCCCGCCTTGGCCGCCGAGTACGGCGAGCGCGGCGCGAGCGGGGCGTCCTCGGCCCACGAGCCGGACTCGATCGACCCGTAGACCTCGTCGGTGGACACCTGGACCACGCGCGGCGTACCGGCGTCCAGGCACGCCTGCATGAGCGTCTGGGTGCCGAGCACGTTGGTCCGCACGAAGTCGGCGGCCCCGTCGATAGATCGGTCCACATGGGACTCCGCGGCGAAGTTGACCACCACGTCGTGTCCGGGGACCACGTCGGCGAGGAGCCGCGCGTCGCAGATGTCGCCGTGCACGAAGTCGTGCCGTGTCCCGTCCAGGTTGGCGGGATTTCCGGCATACGTGAGCTTGTCCAGGACCGTGACCGTGACCCCGGCGGCGGCAAGCGCCCGCACATAGTGCGAGCCGATGAACCCGGCGCCGCCGGTCACGAGTACACGCCCCTGGTCACCAGGGGGGTTCAGCAACTGATCTGCACCTTGCTGTGGTCGCCGAGCACCAGCCGGTGGGCTCGGGGCGTGGCGGGAGCGGGCGTGACCTCGACGTCATGTCCGATCAGCGACGCCTCGATGCGTCCCACGCCGGAGATCGACGCCCGCGGGAGCACGATCGAGTACTCGATCTCGCTATGGCTGATCGAGCAGCCGGCCGCGATCGAGGTGAACGGTCCGATGTAGCTGCCGGTGATCACGGCCCCGGCGCCGATCACGGCCGGGCCGACGATGCGCGAACGGGTGACCATCGCGCCCGGCTCCACCACCACCCGGCCGATCAGCTCGCTGCCCGGATCGACGGTGCCCTCGACCCGCGCGGGCAGCGACTCCAGCACGAGCCGGTTGACCTCCAGCATGTCGGTGACGTTGCCGGTGTCCTTCCAGTAGCCGGTGACCATGGTGGACTCCACCCGGTGGCCCGCGTCGATCAGCCACTGGATCGCGTCGGTGATCTCCAGCTCGCCGCGCCCCGACGGCTTCAGCTCCGCCACCGCGTCGTGGATGGCGGCGGTGAACATGTAGACGCCGACCAGGGCCAGGTCGCTCTTGGGGTGACGCGGCTTCTCCTCAAGGCCGACCACGCGGCCCTCGGAGTCGAGTTCGGCGACGCCGAACTGCCCCGGATCGGCCACCTGGGTCAGCATGATCTGGGCGGCGGGCCGGTCATGGGCGAACCGGTCCACCAGTCCGTTGATCCCGCCGACGATGAAGTTGTCGCCGAGGTACATGACGAAGTCGTCGCCGGCGAGGAAGTCGCGGGCTATCGCGACCGCGTGCGCCAGCCCGAGCGGGGCGTGCTGGCGCAGGTAGGTGACCTGGAGACCGAACGCGGAACCGTCGCCGACGGCCGCCTCGATCTCCGCGTGCGTGTCGCCGACCACGATCCCGGTCTCCCTGACGCCCGCCGCGGCGACCGCTTCGAGACCGTAGAACAGCACCGGCTTGTTGGCGACCGGCACGAGCTGCTTGGCCGACGTGTGGGTGATCGGCCGAAGCCGTGTCCCCGCCCCGCCGGCCAGCACCAGAGCTTTCACGGTCAGTAGGCTCCTTCTCCGCTTATCACGGCGGACCAGGTCTTCCAGAGGATCTGGAGATCGAGCACGAGCGACCAGTTCTCGACGTAGCGCAGGTCCAGCCGGACCGACTCCTCCCAGGTCAGGTCGGATCGGCCGCTGACCTGCCACAGGCCGGTCATGCCCGGCTTGACGACGAGGCGGCGGCGGACGTCCTCGCCGTACTTGCGCACCTCGTCGGGGAGCGGCGGGCGAGGCCCGACGAGGGACATCTCGCCGCGGATCACGTTGAGCAGTTGCGGGAGCTCGTCCAGCGAGTAGCGGCGCAGGAAGCCTCCCACGCGGGTGATCCGCGGGTCCTTGCGCATCTTGAACAGCACGCCGTCGAACTCGTTGTCGCCGAGCAGTTCCAGCTTGCGGCGTTCGGCGTCGTTGACCATCGTGCGGAACTTGAAGACCTGGAACTCAGTGCCGCCCTTGCCCACCCTGGACTGCCGGAACAGCGCGGGCCCGTCGCTGGTCGCGCGGATGATCGCCGCGATGACCAGCATCGGCACGGCCAGTACGGCCAGCACCGCCCCGGCCACGACCCGGTCGAAGGCGTTCTTCACCAGCCGCCTGGCCCCGTCGAACTCCGGGTGCTCCAGGTGCAGCAGCGGCATCCCCGCCATCGGCCGGATGCTGATCCGCGGACCCGCGACATCCAGCAGCGCCGGGGCGACGTATAACTCGGTGCGGGCCTCCTCCAGGCTCCAGGCCAGCCGGCGCAGGGCCGCGCCGTCCAGCTCGGGGCAGGCCAGGATGGCCACGGAGTCGGCTTTAGCACGTGCCACAGCCTCCGGAACGCTCCCGAAGTCGCCGAGGACGCGCACACCGTCCACATCCATCACCGGGTCCATCGCCGGGTCCGGAGTCCCTTCGGGCAGGCACGCGGCGACGATCTGCATGCCGTGGTGCGGCTGGCGGCGAAACTGCATCACCAGGTCGAGAACGGCCTCGCGATGACCTACAGCCACCATCTGTCTTACGTAATCGCCTTGCTTTCGTAGCCGATGCAGTCTTTTGCGCATCCGGTAGCGGAAGAACACCGTCAGCAACAACGCCAGCGGGAACATCGCCATCACGAAGCTGCGTGCGATGCTCGTCTGGGTCGCGTAGGCGCCGATCGCCACCGCGGCGGTGAGCGCTAGACCGCCATTGAAGACCACCCGGAACTCCTCGGTGCCCTCGCCGTGCAGCCGCTTGCGGTAGGCGCCCCCCAGCGCCATCGCCACAGGCCAGGCCAGTGCGAGTGCCAGCCCGAGAAGTGCCTCGGTGCCGGGTACGTAGGCGCCCAGCCACAGCCGGGTGCCGACGACGACTTCGCAGGCGATCACCGCGCAAGCGAGATCGCCCGCGATCAGGATCCGAGCGTAGGACCTCGTCCAGATGCTTGGAGCCGTGCGCGCGACTTCATCGAGGAGCGCCACACTGCGCTCCTCAACCCCCACCCTCATTCCACCCCACCCTGCTGCCTCTGTCTAAGCAGAAACGAGACGTGCGGCCCGTCCCTCTGGTTGACACATTTCCTGGATGTATCAGGAGCGGTGGGTACCCATGGAAATCCTAAAGATCAACCACCTTGAGGGGAATAAGGGTGGATGTCCACAATCGGACGAATCGCGGGGGGTGTAGGGCCTTGACGGAACGGTCCAAATGGTGTGGACCGAGCAAGGAGCGGGGCGTCCCGGGGGCGGCGTACCGCCTGGTGATGAGGGCGGAGGCTCGGCGCGGGCCGGTCGGCGGCTGGTCGCGGGCCGATCGGGGTCTAGTCGTATTCGAGATCGGGCAGTGGCGATGGCGGGTCAGGGCTGCGCCAGACCACCGTGTATCCCTCTTTCGAGGTCGCCACCGCCGACGCGAGCCGATCCAGATCAAAATCGGGCAAATAGCGCAGCCGGGTTAGAAACGACGCATCGGTGGCCGACCTGGGCACAACACAGCCCTGGCCGTCGCGGTCGAGCAGGGTATAGAGAACGTCGGCGTCCGCGTCACCCTCGACCCGAACCTCCACGACGTCTTCCCACGCGAGCGCTTCCACGCTGCCGTCAGCGTAGTGACGGGTCACGCCTTCTTCTGTGACGTACACGTAAGAGTCCGGCACTGGGTTGCCGTGCATGGGCGCGATTCTTACGACTCCAGGGGGCCCCATGCAAGGGAACGACGAAACAGCGGGGGGTCGCACCCCCCATAACACCCCAAACCAACCCCCCGCCCCCACGCCTGCTCTGCACCTGCCGCACCGCTCGCAGTCCGGCGTATGGTCCGTGGGTGGCCTGACTGGTGGTCTTCGGGATGGCCTTGTGTATGGACCGGCGCGTGGCCTTACGCGTGCTCTTCGAAATGGCCTTGCGAACGGTCCGCGAGAACACCCGGCGCGTGACCTGCCCCCTGGCCTTCGGCGTGGTCTGGCGTGTGGTCGCCCCAGGAGTGGTCCAGGTGGGCGCGTACGGCGGCGCGGGCGGCCTCGGCAGGGCCTGCCGCGATGGCGTCCAGGAGGTCGCGGTGCTCGGCGATCAGGGCCGCGCGGTCCTCGTCGTAGACGCGCCGCAGCCGTACCAGCCCCAGGCGGGTCTCGGCGGCCAGCGTGCCGTACAGGCGCTCCAGCCGCGGGCTGCCCACCGCGACGATCAGCGCCTGGTGCAGCGCCATGTGCTCGGCCACGACGTGCCCCCACGGCGACCCCGGCGGCAACTCCGCCATCCGCTCCAGCGCCGCCTCGGCCTCCGCCACCCGCCGCCCGGCCAGCGCCGTGGCCATCAGCTCCTCCAGGGGCCGGCGTACGAACATCAGGTCGGCCAGATCCTCCGCGCTCACCACCGGCACATGCGCACTACGGTTGCGTTCGCGCCGGAGCAAGCCCTCGTGCGCGAGCGCGGCCAGCGCCTCGCGCACGGTGGGACGCGCCACGCCGTACGCCGCCGCGATCTCCTGCTCCGGCAGCGCCGTGCCCGGCTCGATCTCTCCGGACAGCACTCTGGCGCGCAGCGCGTCGGCCAGCGCGCTGACCGTCGAGACCGGTCGCAGTGGCATGCTCACGCCGACGATTCTGCCCTCTCCGGCACGGCCGGGCGCCGCCGTACGAGCAGCCGTACGCCGCCGCTCGGCAGCGCCACCAGGACGAGGGCAGCGGCCAGCAGGCCGAGCCCCGCCAGCGAGGCGGGGGCCAGCCGCTCCCCCAGCACGACCACACCGAGCAGGGCCGCCACAGCGGGCTCGGCGAGAGTCAGCGTGGCAGCGGTGGCGACCGGAGTGGTACGCAGGCCCAGGCCGTACACGAAACACGCCAGCGCGGTGGTCGCGCACCCCAGGTACACCGCGGTACCGAGGCCCGCCGCACTCCCCAGCCAGGTGAAGTCGGAGGTCAGCAGAATGGGCAGCATCACGACACCCGCGCCGCCGAACATCGCCCCCATCACCACCCCCGACGGCGTACCCGCGCTGATCACCCGGGCCGCGATGATCGCGTAGAACGCGTACAGCAAGCCCCCCAGCAGCGCGAACAGGATGCCCGACAGGACCTCGCCCCCGGCCGCCACCCCGCCGCCCGCGATCAGCACGGCGCACCCCGCGACCGCCGCCGCGGTGGCCGCCGCCCAGCGCGGGGTCGGCCGCACGCCGTCGATCAGCCAGGCCAGCACCCCGGTGAAGATCGGCCCGCTGCCGATCGCCACGACCGTACCGATCGCGACCCCGGTCCGGGTGACCGCCGCGAAGAACGCGAGCTGGTAACCGGCCGCGGCGACCGCGGCCAGCAACATCGGCACACGCGCGGGCCCCCTCCCGGTCAGCAGCGCAACCGCAGCGGGCGCACCGGTGAGGACGGCCAGCAGCAGCCCACCGATCAACAGCCTGGCCGCGGCCAGCGACACAGGCGCCACATCAACACCCCCGCGGACCGCCAACGCCCCCGCAGCCCCGGCCGTCCCCCACAACATCGCGGCACCGACCACGGCAAGTGGCCCATTGAACTTCACCTCTTGATTGTCTGACAACCAGACACATGTCGTCCAATCGTTTTCCTCCCGCTCGCCCCGTTTGACGGCGTTGCGACGACGGGCTCCCCGCCCGGAACCATGAGCCACGTTGACTTGAAATCAACAAGAGCATTGACAGGCGGAGGGCCATGCTCGCCAGGAATCGATCGCCCTCGAAAAGCAGGGCCGACGCAGGCTGCGACGCACACCCCCGGCTCCGCCCGGGCGTTTCCTCCTCGTAGGCGAAATCGCCTTCACCCATGCCCCGGAGTCGCCCAGCCCCGAAGCGATCCCATTTCAGCGGACTCTCCCCTACGGTGACGAAGATCGACGCGACCTCCGTCACCACACATGCCGGAGTACCGGCACCAGCCGACGAAAGCGCCGGTCCGCTCAGCTGTGGCCCCACTTCCGTACGGCCGGTGAAGCTGTCAAGGATCTCGTCCCAAAGGGGCCCAATGGCGGAGGCAGGGTGGGCGTGCTCCTGGCCGTCAGGCGCGAGGCCCCACGGCGGTGGGCACGCTGGGCCGGTACCGTACGTTCACGACCGCCGTCGGATCGCCGTCGCCGACCCCGTGGGGACGGATCGGCGCACCGCCGGGTTGTCGTAGAGCCGAATGCCCTCGCCGAGCAGTACCGGTGCGATGTGCGGGTCGATCTCGTCGATCAGGCCCACTTCGAGGTTCTTGCCACCGGCCGCCTCCAGCTCGATCCGCACCGCCTCGGCCGGACCACAGTTCAGCAACATGACGCCGTCGGCAGGGACCGCGCCCTCGGAATGGTGAGTGAGCACGAAGATCGACCCCTTCCAGACACCGCCGTACGGGCGGCTGCCAGACGAGGCATCCCAGCCGTTTCGAGGTTCTTGCCACCGGCCGCCTCCAGCCCGATCCGCACCGCCTCGGCCGGACCGCAGTTCAGCAACATGACGCCGTCGGCAGGGACCGCGCCCTCGGAATGGAGGGTGAGCACGAAGATCGGCCCCTTCCAGGCACCGCCGTACGGGCGGCTGCCAGGCGAGGCATCCCAGCCGTCCCGGCCGCCCAGCACGGCGCCGGTGGTCTGGACGTACTCATCGATCAGG
The DNA here is from genome assembly GCF_003315795.1 of Spongiactinospora rosea. Taxonomy (GTDB): domain Bacteria; phylum Actinomycetota; class Actinomycetes; order Streptosporangiales; family Streptosporangiaceae; genus Spongiactinospora; species Spongiactinospora rosea. The sequence goes on along the minus strand of NZ_QMEY01000001.1, from coordinate 655,148 downwards.
CCCGGCCGGGCCGAGATGCCGGTGGCCAGTGACATCGTGAAGTGCCAGAGCACTTTCCCACCTGCGGGCTGCGGCTCAGCGTCGAGCATTTCGTCGCCTCCTGCGACCTGCGTACCGGGCCCGGCCCCCAAGCCCCGGCGAGAAGCGCGCTGGCGCGCCGCCCTGGCCGCGAATGCTAAAGCAGCAGTGGATCTTGCGGCACGGAACCGGAGATACAAACCGCGATGTGAGCGAACGCGCTGTCTCCCGCCGACCGTTCCCGCTGAAGGCGGACACACCACTGAACCTTTTTTCAACTGGTCGCTTGGACCAGATCAGAGGCGTCTCCATCGGGCTGGGGCCGAGCCCCCGGCCCCGGAACCTTTTTCCGATCAGGAGTGGCGACGCCAGCAACGGGATTCGGTCAGAGTCCATCCTGCGGGCGACTGGTGCGGAATGGGGCGATCACCCCCGGCCGCTCAGGGCGGATGGGGCTTTTGTCACCGACCTATTCGATTAGGGCCTGGGGCTCTGCCCTGACCGTGCCAGCGAACCCTTGCGCTGACAGGCGGCCAGCGCGGTGGCCGCGCAGTGCCCACAGAACGCGCCCGACCTGCCCTCAACGCAAGTGCAGAACCAGCTCAGTGAGCCCTCCACGATGGTCAGTTCGACACGGGCCGCCGCGTCGTCGACCTCGGCGGTGACCACCAGCGGGGCGTAGCGCACGAGCTGCACCGCGCCCTCCTGCTCCAACTCCACGCCCCGGGCACGCACCGCCTGCGACACCCGGGCCACCTCCGACTCGACCAGTTCTGCGACCGATGGCATGTACCTCTCCCCCTGTCGCTCCTTACCTTCAAGACGTGCCCGGGAGCCGGATGGTTCCGAATCACCTGGAAGCCAGAAAACCGAGCTGGTTGAGTATGGAGACATGACGACCGTGGATGATGTCCGTTCGATCGCGCTCTCCCTTCCAGAGACCACCGAAAAGCTCGCGTGGGGCCTGCCGACCTTCCGGGTGCGAAACAAGATCTTCGCCTCGATCGGTGACGACGACGAGGCTATCGGCATCGCCATCCCCCGCCCCGAGCGCACCCACCTACTCGCCGCCGAGCCCACCAAGTTCTACATCCGCCAAGGTCACGACGATAACTACAACTGGATGCGAGTCCGCCTCGGAGCGGTCGACCAGGCCGAGCTGCGCGAGCTACTGACCGACGCCTGGCGACTCAAGGCCCCCAAGCGCCTGATCGCCCTTCTCGACTGAAACATCCGGCCGGTCGCCCACCATCGGCACGTACCAGCCAGCCGCCCAGCACTCCACCACTCAACAACCCGGACGTCACCCGCACCGAAAGCGCCCCACCAGAGATGACCCCGGTCTTGGCAGCGAACACCGGCACATGATCGCACCCAGCGGAATGATGGAACCTTCCAGCAGCCGAGTGGCCGATCTACGCAATGTCGATCTGCACGCTCCCATTCACACCCTTCGGCGATTCGCCATCACCGCCACACCATGCACGCACTGAGCACCTGCGTGGGCGACCAGCCCCCAGCGGAAAGGTTCCACCGCATACCGGCAGCCGGTGATTGTCGTTGGTCACAACAGAAGCGCTGTCTCCATCCCCGCACCAACTGCGTGCCAGATCCCACCCGACGGCAACGGGTCATACCCACCTGACCAAGACGCCGAGCGACCATGCCGGGCCCTGCCCGGAGCCGGAGCCAATAGGCCACCGGTCGATCTGATCCAAGCGACTGAAGAAAAAGGCAATCACGCTCCCGACCGAAACAAAACTGCCGCAGGCCGGACGGCTCCAATCGCCTAGATCATGCCGACCTTCCCACCCAGGCCGGGAGCACTCTTGATACCTCGTCGGTCGGCTCACCCCGGCGGACGTCCTCGGGGCTGATTGACGACGAACTGCAAGGCGTACAGCAGCGCATCCGACAACGCCCCGGCCCAGTACGACCCGACAGATCCCGTACGTCCGAGGACGTGGGACAGCCGGCAATCGGCCTTGTGGCCGATGGTCGAAGCCCGGCTGCGGCCGGGCTTCGCGACGTGGCCAGGGCAACGCACCGCAGGCGGTCGGTCGCTGCCGGGCCGGGCGGGTGACGGTGCCGGCGGCGTCTACGGCGTGTGAACCGGCCGGCGTGGGAGTCCAGCCTCCTGCTGGATGCCGCTCCGGCCTGGGCCATGCGACGCCACCGGCGAAAGGCGTGTCAGGGGTGAGGGCGTCTGGTCAGACGCACCTCCGCGCTGATCCCGTACGTGTGGACCTCGCAGGTGCCGAATGTGCTTTCGGCGGCGAGGCGTTGGAAGTCGGCGGGGGAATAGGCGCGGCGTCGTAGGCTGCGTAGCGGGAGCTTGGTCATCAGGGAGTTGACGCGGCCGAGATCCATGCCGCGCACCTCCTCATCGATGTCGGCGTTGGACGCCTCCCTGTTCATGTCCTGGATCACGGCCGTGCCACCCTCGCCGAGGACCCGGTGCATCTCGTTCAGTGCCCGGACGGGGCTGCCGAAGTTCTTGAACGCCGCCACGCACACCGTTAGCCGGAAGGTTTCGTCGGCGAAGGGCAGGTCCGCCGCGTCGCCGCGGTGGAAGTCGATGGGCACGCCCGCCTGGCGGGCGTTGTCGGTGGCGATCTCGACGAGTGTCCGGCTGAGGTCGAGGCCGGACACCTTGAAGCCGAGCCGGGCGAGCTCGATGGACAGGTAGCCGGGGCCGGGGGCGATTTCGAGGACGGCGGCACCGGCCGGGAGGCCGTCGCCGAGGCGGGTGGCGAGCCGGCGCACCTCAGCGAGTTGAGGGCCGGAGGCCCGCTGGCGCGCGTACCACCGCGCCATCGAGCCCTCCATGGACACGGCCTGGGTGTGCTTGCGTTGCGTGTTACGCATGGTCACTCCGGTTTCGGATCTTGTGGTGTCCGAACCGGCCCAGGGACGGAAGCCCGGCTATCCTTACGGTTGCCACCTTGCGGCCGGATTTCCGTTCCACGGGTTTCGGTTCGAGGTCGAGGGCCCGGCGGCGGTGTTCCCGCACCGCCGCCGGATCCGTTAACGCGGTTTCAGTCGGTCTGGCCGCCCCTTTCGGCGAGGGATCGCACCTCGGACGGCAGCCGGCCGGTTTCGTACCACTCCCGCCACGCGGCCAGGTGGGGGAACGAGCCCGTGGTGAGCTCGTCGAGCAGGGATCGGATCCATGCCGCCTCGGCCTCGCGCATGGCCAGGCCGTACTCCGACTCGACGAGAAAGACGCGCGGCACGTCGCCGGCGTAGCCCGCCAGTGCCGCTCGCCGGTCGGCGATCTCCGTGTCGAGCAGGGTGAGCCGCTGGTGGAGCAGCCGCGTCGCCTCCTCCGGTCCGAGGATCTGCCACACCGAGAGGGCCGCCATGAACTTCGGCTGTTCGCGCTCGGGCTCGGCGAGCAGATCGCGCACCCAGTCGGCGAACTCCGCCCGGCCCTCCTCGGTGATCTGGTAGATCGTGCGCTCGGGATGCGAACCGTCCCGGACGCTCTCCGACACGGTGATGAACCCGTACTTCTCCAGGTTGCGCACCACGGTGTAGAGGGTGCCCCACTTGATCGGCATGTCCTCGTCCTTGCCGCGTTCCCGCAGGACGACGGCCATCTCGTAGGGATGCATGGGCCTTTCCACGAGGGCCGACAGCACGGCCAGGCCGAGCATGTTGTTCACCTTGCGCTGCCTGGCCACGGCCACTCCTCCTACTCGTAGACGAGTATACGTATACGAGTAAAGTACATCAATCCCCCAATATCGCCCCTAGCTCCACGGTCAATGTCCGACTGGACGGCACCCCGCCCCAGGTCGCTCACGGCGGGCGGCGCCGGGCGGCGCGGACCCGGGACATCACCGCGAGGAGGTGGTCGTGGGAGGGTTTCCAGCCGCGTTCGAGAAGGGCGTTGGCGACGTTCTCGATGTAGTCGGCGGTCCGGGCGGGGATGACGTCACGGCGGACGGGGATGATGCGCCAGCCCAGCTCCCGCAGCCCGGCACGGCGGACGTCGTCGTGGCGCCGATCGGCGGAAGCGGTGTGATGCTCCTCGCCGTCGTATTCGGTCGCCAACCGGAACTCCTCCCAGCCGAGATCGAGGTAGCGGGTGCGGTCATCGCCGGGCAGGCGCACCGGGATCTGGGTGCGCGGAGCCGGAAGCCGCGCGTCGAGCAGGGCCAGCCGGATCCAGGTCTCACGCGGCGAGGCCGCGCCCCCGTCGGCCAGGGCCAGCACGCTCCTGGCACGCCGGCGGTCGCCCTCCCTGCGCAACGCGGCCGCCCGCGCGGCCAGCCGGCCTTCTGTCAGCCCCGCACGCAGGAACTGGTCGAGCACGGTCACCGCCTCAAGGCGAGGCAGATGCAGCGCGCAGTCGATCGCGGTGCGCTCCCGCCCGGTGAGCCGCACCCCCAGGTGGGTCGCCACATCGCAGTCGGCGACGCCCCCTTCCCGCACCAGACACCCCGGCGGGTCGCCGAACCCCGGCGGCACGATGAACTCCATCGGCCACGGCTCAGCGGGCGCCCTCGCCGCCGCCGTATCGATCCCCCACTGGTGCGCCGCCGTCTTCCCCCACGCCACCACACGGGGATCGAGCCCGGACACCAACACCGCATGGCCGAGAAACCTCGGCGTAATCATTGCCGCCACGAACAGCAGCATGCGCCATCCGACCATGCCACCCACCCGCCGAATCCGATTCTGTGGACAACCTCCGATCCCGCCACGCCACCACCTGTGGAAAACCCCTTAGGAGCTTCGAAACGGCATGGGCGCGGGAGAAGGGTGATGAGAGGCGCCGGTGGTTGGGTTTCCACCCACGTCAGGCCAGGCACGCGGCGTCCAGCATCGGCAACGGATCGTGGACGTTCCCATTCACACCACTCGGCGGGACACCACCCCACCCCTGCGGGTTGCAGCATCGGATCGGCGCAGCACCGTACCGCGCGGGAGATGAACGGCCAGAGTGTCGACAGGTGCGGCTTCGTACCACGCCGCGACCGTGACGGTCCTTCGCGTGCCCATAGTCGGAGCGGCTCGCGGATACCAGGCGGTCCGGCCTGCCTACTTGCTCATACGCAAGGCGGACGCGCCCGCTGCCAATGGTCGGCTGTCGCCGCTGATGCCGGACCCAGAGCCTCCGCCCGACAAGGGGAGACCTGGGCCTGCCATCAGTGGTGACCTGGAACTGATCACCCCAGGGACTTCTACATGGCTGTGGACATTCACCGCAGGCTTCGGCAGTCGACGAAGTGATGTGATCGACATGGGCTGCGCCGGGCGGGGATGGTCTGTTGCGCGGTCGATCAAGGGGCTCTCGCAAGGGTTCTCTCAGGCTTGCATGACCCTTCCTCGCCAAAGGCATAGAGCGGACGTTCGCCGGGTCGGGCCGTGTGCTGGCTCCGGAGGCTTCGCCTGCCTCACGCCCTGCTGGATGTCGAGCGCCGCAACTCGGCATGCCTGCAACCGCCTCCAGTGCGGCGTTCGGGAAATCCCAGGTCTCCGCCATCAGCGGAGTTAGGATATTTCCCGAACACCGAGGGAGTGGAGAGCACCGATGGAGGCGAGGCCACAGCCGCAGAGCAAGGCCGAAGTTCTGCGGGCCGGGCTGGCCGTGCTGGGTGACCGGCTGCCGGCCGGGTGGGACGTCACACCTGTGAGCCGCAGGCGGCCCGATGCTCGCTTTGATGCTCTCTGGGAGGTGACAGCGCCGGACGGGACGTCGGTCGTGCTGATCCTGGAGGCCAAGCACGTGGTGGAGAGACGGGACACCGCCACGCTGCTCCAGCAGTTGAGTGCCGCGGTGGACGAGCATCCAGGCGCCCATGGGGTGGTCGTCTCCCGATACCTGTCGCCGCCCGTGCGTATGCGGCTCTCGGATGCCGGCCTCTCCTACATAGACGCGACGGGGAACATCACCCTGAACGTCTCTCAGCCCGGCCTGTACGTCGCGGACCGCGGGGCCGACCGTGATCCGTGGCGTGGTCCTGGAAGGCCGCGCGGAACGTTGAAGGGCGCTCCCGCGGCGAGGATCGTGCGTGCACTGTTGGACCACGAAAGATCGTGGACAGCCCGTGAGCTGACCGGCATCGCCGGTGTGTCCACCGGCTCGACCTACCGGGTGATCGAGTTCCTCGAAAACGAGAGCCTGGCAACGCGGAACAGTTCGGGTGCGGTCGTGGTTCCCGACTGGATCGCGCTGCTGAGGCGCTGGAGCGAGGACTACGGGTTCGTACGAAGCAGTCGCGTCACCCGGTGGATAGCGCCGAGGGGCCTACCCGACCTTGTGCGGCGGGCGGCCGACAATCCCACCCAGTACGCCATGACCGGGACCTTGGCCGCGGCCAACTGGGCCCCCTACGCTCCGGCCCGCTCCGCCATGATCTATACGACGGACGCCGAGCACACCGCCCGTCTGTGGGATCTTCGCCCTGCTGACGCCGGAGCGAATGTGATGCTGGCCGAGCCGGAAAGCGAGGTCGTCTTCACCCGTACCATCACCGACGCTTCCGGTCTCACCGTCGCAGCACCACCCCAAGTCGCCGTCGACCTGATGACAGGCCCCGGACGCAGCCCCTCTGAAGCCGAAGAACTCATCGAATGGATGGCGCGGCATGAATCCTCCTGGCGTAGGTAGCGGCGACATCCTCGTCCGGTCCCGGTCCGCGCTTCTCGACGCATTGGCCGCGTTGGACGTCCATCGCGACGCTGTGATCGTGATCGGGGCACAGGCCGTCTACCTGCGCACGGCGGGAAGTCCCGTCGCACTCGCCGAGACGACGAAAGACAGCGACCTCGCGCTCGACCCGAGGGTCCTTGAGGACGATCCGCTCCTGGAGCGATCAATGGCCCGCGCGGGGTTCTACCGTGACCCCCTTGACGGACAGCCGGGAGCGTGGCTGAATCCCGCGGGCCTTCCCGTCGATCTGATGGTGCCCGAGGCTCTTGCCGGAGCGGGTACGAGGAACAGGCGGGGAGCCCGCATCCCGCCGCATGATCGCCGTGCCACGCGGCGCGCCCGAGGTCTCGAAGCCGCTGTCGTCGACAACACGGTCATGGACGTCGGCGCCCTTGATCCGGCCGATGCCCGCGTCTATCGGGTCAGGGTCGCCGGGGCCGCGGCCTTGCTGGTGGCCAAGCTGCACAAGATCGCGGAACGGGTCTCGGTCCCCCGCCGGCTGAACGACAAGGACGCGCACGACATGTACCGCATCCTCATCGACGCCGACACCGCTGAGCTGGCCGCAACGTTCAGGCTCCTGGCCGGTGACTCCGTCAGCGGCGAGGTCACCGAGCAGGCGGTCGGGCATCTGGCGACACTGTTCGCGGCGGGACCGGACGCGCTCGGCTCGACGATGGCCGGACGCGCGGAAGAGGGAATCGGCGAGCCCGAGACGGTCGCCTTGGCGACGTCCCTGCTCGCCGCGGACCTCGTGCGGGCCTTGGACCGCGCCTGAGCCCTCCGCCCCCTCCGCGCTGACGAGGCCGGAACTCCCCTACGGGACGGGTCTACTCACCGGCGGCGGCGATGCCCACCGGGCAGGAGACGCCGGTGCCGCCTATGCCGCAGTAGCCGTTGGGGTTGGCCTTGAGGTATTGCTGGTGGTAGTCCTCGGCGAAGTAGAAGGGGCCGGCGGGGGCGATTTCGGTGGTGATCTCGCCGTAGCCCGCGTCGGTCAGGGTCTGCTGGTAGGTGTCGCGGGTGGTGTGGGCGGACTTCTCCTGGGATGGGCCGTGGGTGTAGATGGCGGAGCGGTATTGGGTGCCCACGTCGTTGCCCTGGCGCATGCCCTGGGTGGGGTCGTGGGTCTCCCAGAAGGCCCGCAGTAGCTCCTCGTAGCTCACCTTGGACGGGTCGAAGACGACGCGGACCACCTCGGTGTGGCCGGTGAGGCCGGAACAGACCTCTTCGTACGTCGGGTTGGGCGTGTGGCCGCCCTGGTAGCCGACCACCGTGGTGATGACCCCGGGGATCTGCCAGAAGGCGCGCTCGGCGCCCCAGAAACAGCCGAGGCCGAAGTCGGCGATCTCGCTGCCCTCGGGGTACGGCGGGGCGAGCCGGGTACCGAGGACGAGGTGCCGGTCGGGCACCGGGATCGGGGTGGGACGGCCGGGAAGCGCGTCCTGGGCGGAAACCATGGTGGTCTTGTCTCTGCCGAACAGCCAGCCCATCAGGGACCTCCTCATCCGTTCTCGCCCTACCCCAACCATCCGCGCGTCCCGGTTGTTCCTTTGCGTAAGCAGCGCTTAACCGTACCCACAGAACAGCTTATTTGCCCTAATGTCCGGTAAGGAGGGAAAATTGGCTTCATGCCTGACGAACAGCGTGGAGTCCTCTACGGAGCAGCCGCCTACGGCCTGTGGGGGGTGTTCCCGCTCTACTGGCCGCTGCTCGAACCGGCCAGTTCCCTGGAGATGCTCGCGCACCGGATGGCCTGGTCGTTGATCGCGGTCGTCGGAATCCTCGCTGTCAGGCGGCACTGGTCGTGGGTACGGCCGCTGCTGCGGCAGCCCGGCCGTCTCGGCCTGCTGGCACTCGCCGCCGTGCTGATCACCTTCAACTGGGGCACCTACATCTACGCGGTCACCACCGGCCACGTCGTCGAAAGCGCCCTGGGCTACTTCATCAACCCGCTGGTCAGCGTGATGTTCGGGGTGGTGCTGCTGCACGAGCGGCTACGCCCGGCGCAGTGGGCCGCCGTGGGGCTCGGCACGGTGGCCGTGGTGGTGCTCACCCTCGACTACGGCAGGCTGCCGTGGATCGCGCTGGTGCTGTCGGTGTCCTTCGGCACCTACGGCCTGGTCAAGAAGATGGCGAACGTCGGCGCGGCCGAAAGCCTGACCGTGGAGTCGCTGCTGCTGTTCTTCCCCGCGCTCGGCTACCTGCTGTTCCTGCAAGGCCAGGGCACCGGGACGTTCGTCGGCCACGGCTGGGGGCACACCCTGCTGCTGGCGACCTCGGGCATGGTCACGGTCATACCGCTGCTGCTGTTCACCGCCGCCGCCATCCGGGTGCCGCTGACCGTGGTCGGGCTGCTGCAGTACATCGCGCCGGTCCTGCAGTTCCTGACCGGCGTGTTCATCGTGCGCGAGACGATGCCCCCGGAACGCTGGGCCGGGTTCGCCATCGTGTGGGTCGCGCTCGGCATCTTCACCTGGGACGCGCTGCGCCAGGCGCGGCGGTCGCGGATCGCGGCGCAGGCCGTACGTCCTCAGCCGGAGCGGGCCACCACGTAGTCGCACAGCGACATGAACGCCTCCCTGGCCGGGATGTCCGGCAGCTCGGCCAGGTCGGCCCTGGCCCGGTCGGCCCAGCGGTTCAGCTCCGCCCTGGCCTGGTCCATCGCCCGGTGGGCGCGCAGCGCGGTCAGGGCCTCGGACAGGCGCTCCTCGGGCACCGGACCGGACAGCAGCTCGCGCAGCCCCGCGTCCGCCGGGTCGTCGGAGCCCAGCACGTACAGCACGGGCAGCGTGCGGATGCCCTCGCGCAGGTCGGTGCCGGGAGTCTTGCCGCTCTCCGACGTAGTGGCCGCCACGTCGATCAGGTCGTCGCTGAGCTGCCAGGCGATGCCGATGGCCTCGCAGGCGCCGTCCAGCCGGTCGACGATCCGCGGCGGGGCCCCGCCGAGCAGCCCGCCGAAGCGCCCGGAGGTGGCGATCAGCGAGCCCGTCTTGTCCGCCAGGACCTCGATGTAGTGCTCGACCGGGTCATCGCCGGGGCGCGGCCCCCTGGTCTCCCTGATCTGGCCCTGCACGAGCCGGGAGAACGTGGTGGCCTGGGTGCGGATCAGGTCGTTGCCCAGGTCGGCCAGCAGGATCGACGCCTGGGCGAACAGGTAGTCGCCGGTGAGGATGGCGATGGTGTTGTCCCAGCGGGCGTTCGCCGAGGCCGAGCCGCGGCGCATCCGCGCCTCGTCCATGACGTCGTCGTGGTAGAGCGTGGCCAGGTGGGTCAGCTCGATCACCACCGCGCCGGGTACGACGCCCGCCGCGGCGGCGTTGCCGAACTGCGCGGCCAAGAGCACCAGCGTCGCGCGGAACCGCTTGCCGCCGGCCTCGATGAGGTGGCGGGACGCCTCCGTGATGAAGGCGTCCTCGCTCTCCACCGCGGCGCGTAGCAGCTTTTCCACCTCGGCGAGGCCCCCGGCCATGTCCCGCGCCAGCCGTTCGTCGCCGATGGGCAGGTCAACAACGGGTGGCGCGGCCATACTGATCCCCTTAACGAATGAACAATGTCGACGCGGCGTCCTCCGCCAGCCGGAGCACGGGCTCCGGGTAGATCCCGAGCACTACGGTAGCCGCTGCCGCGATGGCGACCACACCCGCGGTACCGACACTCGGGACGGCGATGGTCGGGCCGTCCGGTGCGGGCTCGCTGAAGAACATCAGGACGATCACTCTGACGTAGAAGAACGCCGCCACCGCCGAGCTGACCACGCCCACGATGACCAGCGGAACCGCGCCACCGGCGACCGCCGCCGCGAACACCGCGTACTTCCCGAAGAACCCCGACGTCAGCGGGATGCCCGCGAACGCCAGCAGGAAGAACGCGAACACGCCGGCCAGCGCGGGCGACCGCTTGCCGAGACCCGCCCAGCGAGACAGGTGCCCGGCCTCGCCGCCCGCGTCGCGCACCATGGTGACGACCGCGAACGCGCCCACCGTGGTGATGCCGTAGGCCACCAGGTAGAACAGGATGCCCTTGAGCGACAGCGCGTTCTGGGCCTCCGCGCCGGTCGCGATCACGCCGGTGAGCAGGAAGCCCGCGTGCGCGATCGAGGAGTAGGCGAGCATCCGCTTGATGTCGGTCTGGGTGATCGCCAGGACCGCCCCGGCGACCATGGTCAGGATCGCCACGCCCCACATGACCGGACGCCAGTCCCAGTCCAGGTTGCCGAGCGCGACCCAGAAGACCCGCAGTACCGCGCCGAACGCGGCGACCAGCGTGCCGGAGGCCATCAGCGCGGTGATCGGGGTGGGCGCGCCCTGGTAGACGTCGGGCTTCCACGCCTGGAAGGGCGCGGCGCCGATCTTGAACAGCAGGCCGACGCCGAGCATGCCCGTGCCGATCAGCAGCAGCGTGTTCTGGCCGCCCACCGAACCGAGCGCGTCGTTGATCCCGGCCAGGCTGACCGTGCCGGCGAAGCCGTAGACCAGCGCCATGCCGTACAGGAAGAAGGCCGAGGAGAACGCGCCCAGCAGGAAGTACTTGACCGACGCCTCCTGGGACAGGAGGCGTCGCCTGCGGGCCAGGCCGCACAGCAGGTACAGCGGCAGCGACATGACCTCAAGGGCCACGAACATGATCAGCAGGTCGTTGGCCGACGCGAACAGCATCATGCCGCCGATCGCGAACAGCGCCAGCGGGTAGATCTCGGTGTGCGCGCCGCCCGCGGCTATCGCGTCCTCTTCCTCGGGCGTGCCAGGTACGGCGGCGGCCGAGGCGACGAACTCGTTGTCGTCGTTGATCAGCAGCACGCTGATCAACGCGAGGATCAGGATGACTCCCCAGATGAACAGCGCCGGGCCGTCCACCGCGATGGCGCCCTCGGCCGCGGCCTTGGTGGGCACGCCCTGCATGACCACCGTGAGCACCAGCGCGAACGAGCCCACCAGGCCGAGCAGCGTGACCGGCATCTGGAGCGACTTACGCAGGTAGCGGGGGGCGAGCGCCTCGATCAGCACCCCGATGATGGCCGCGCCGAAGACCAGGAGCAGCGGGCTGAGCTGCCCGTACTCGATCGTCGGCGGTTGGATGCCGTTCAATTGCCGGCCCCCTTCTCATTCGCCTGGCCTACGCCCGCGACGGGCGGCTGTTCCTTCACACCCACGCTGGTCAGCGTGTGCTGCACGGCCGGGTTGATCACGTCGAGGACCGGCTTGGGGTAGAAGCCGAGGCCGATGATCAGGACCAGCAGCGGGGCGATGACCAGTTTCTCTCTGCCGTTGAGGTCCTTCATCCCGGAGACCGACTCGGCGGTGGGCCCGTTGGCGACGCGCTTGTACATCCACAGGATGTAGATCGCGGCCAGGATCACCCCGGTCGTACCGATGATCGCGGACGTGACGAACAGCACCTCATCGCGCTGGTAGGTGCCGATCAGCACCATGAACTCGCTGACGAACGACGACAGGCCGGGCAGCGCCAGACCGGACAGGCCGGACACCAGGAACGTGCCCGCCAGCACCGGGGCGATCTTCTGTACCCCGCCGTAGTCGTCGATCCTGGCCGAGCCCCTGCGGTAGATCAGGAATCCGGCGATCAGGAACAGCGCGCCCGTGGAGAACCCGTGGTTGACCATGTAGAGCGTCGCGCCCGCCTGGGCGTTGCTGGTCATCGCGAACACGCCCATGGCGATGAAGCCGAAGTGCGAGATCGACGTGTAGGCGATGAGCCGCTTCATGTCGGTCTGGCCGATGGCCACGATCGCGCCGTAGACGATGCCGATCACCGAAAGGATGATCACCAGCGGGGTGAAGGACTTCGCCGCGTCGGGGAACAGCTCCAGGCACAGCCGCAGCATGCCGTACGTGCCGACCTTGTCCAGCACGCCGACCAGGAGCACCGCCGCGCCCGCGGGGGCCTGTGCGGCGGCGTCGGGCAGCCAGGTGTGGAACGGCCACAGCGGCGCCTTGATCGCGAAGGCGATGAAGAAGCCGAGGAACAGCCACTTCTGCACGCCCGGATCGGTCACGGCCCCGACCAGCTCGGGGAACATGAACGTGTTCTTGCCCGCGGTGACGTACAGCGCGATCACCGCGACCAGCATGAGCAGCCCGCCGAACAGCGAGTACAGCAGAAACTTGACCGCCGCGTAGGACCGCTGCGCGCCGCCGTAGGACCCGATCATGAAGTACATCGGGATCAGCATGGCCTCGAAGAACACGTAGAACAGGAAGACGTCGGTCGCCGCGAAGACGCCGATCATCATCGCCTCAAGGACCAGCAGCAGCGAGAAGTAGGTCTTCACCGACCGCTTGGGCGGGTTCTCCGCGCCGGTGCCGTCCGCGTCGTGCCAGGAGGCCAGGATCACGATCGGCACCAGCACCGCGGACAGCGCGATCATCACCAGGGCGATGCCGTCCACCCCGACGCCGAAGTTGACGCCGAAGGACGGGATCCAGGAGTAGGTCTGCTCGAAGGCGAAGCGCTTGCCGCTCTCCAGCGGGAACTGGAAGGCCATCGCCAGGGTCAGCGCGAGGACCACCAGCGACACCGCCAGGGCGAGCTGCTTGGCGGCCTTGTCGCTGCCCTTCGGCAGCGCGGCCACGCCGACCGCGCCCAGAACGGGCGCGGCGATCAGTATCGGAAGCCAGGGCATCACAGGTTCCCTACGAGGAGCAGAGCGCCGGCCACCACGGCAGCGCCGAAGAGGATGGACAACGCGTACGAGCGGGCGAATCCGGTCTGGACCCTGCGCAGCCGTCCCGAGGTGCCGCCGATGCCCGCGGCCAGCCCGTTGACCAGGCCGTCCACCCCGCGGTTGTCGAAGAACACGGCGATCCTGGTGAGCCACTGGCCGGGCCGCATGAACAGCGACTCGTTCAGCGCGTCGCCGTACAGGTCACGCCGGGCGAAGGTGGTCAGGAAGGACCCGCGCGGGGCGGTGACCGGGACGGGGACCCTGCCGTACCGCAGCCAGGCGATGATCGCGCCCACCGCGACCAGCGCCAGCGTGGCCAGGCCGGGCACGGTGTTCCAGTGGAAGGCGGGCAGCTCGTCCGGAGTGCCCACCGCAGGACCGATGAACTTCATGAACGTGTTGCCCAGGATCAGGTAGCCGCCCAGGAAGATCGACCCGATGGACAGCAGGATCAGCGGGATCGTCATCACCGCGGGCGACTCGTGCGGGTGGGCGTCATCGGCCCAGCGCTTCTCCCCGAAGAAGGTCATGAAGACCATCCGGGACATGTAGAAGCCGGTCAGCCCGGCGCCGAGGACGGCCAGCCAGCCGAGGACCTGGTTGTGGTGGATCACCGTCTCGATGATCCCGTCCTTGGTGAAGTAGCCGGACAGCAGCGGGAAGCCGATGATCGCCAGGTAACCGATGAAGAACGTGTAGAACGTCACCGGCAGCACCTTGCGCAGCGCGCCGTACCTGCGCATGTTGACCTCGTCGTTCATGGCGTGCATGACCGACCCGGCGCCCAGGAACAGGTTCGCCTTGAAGAAGCCGTGCGTGATCAGGTGGCCGATGGCGAAGGCGTAGCCCGCCGGGCCGAAGGCCGCGCCCAGCATCATGTAGCCGATCTGCGACATCGTCGAGCCGGCCAGGCCCTTCTTGATGTCGTCCTTGGCCATACCGATGATGGCGCCGGCCAGCAGCGTCACCGTACCGACGATGGCCGCGACCAGCGCCGCGGTGGAACCCTCGGGGAAGAACATCGCGCCGGAGCGGACGACCAGGTAGACGCCCGCGGTGACCATGGTCGCCGCGTGGATGAGGGCCGACACCGGGGTCGGGCCCTCCATCGCGTCCAGGAGCCAGGACTGCAGCGGCACCTGGGCCGACTTGCCGCACGCGCCGAGCAGCAGCAGCAGGCCGATGGCGGTCAGCACGCCCTGCTCGGGCTTGACCGCGCTCTCGAAGACGCCCTGGAAGGTCACGCTGCCGAAGGTCGTCCAGATCGTGAAGATGCCGATCGCCAGGCCGAAGTCACCGACGCGGTTGACGACGAACGCCTTCTGGGCCGCGGTCGCCGCCGACGGCTTGTACTGCCAGAAGCCGATCAGCAGGTAGGAGGCCAGGCCGACGCCCTCCCAGCCGATGTACAGCCCGACGTAGTTGTGCGAGAGCACCAGCAGCAGCATCGCCGCGACGAACAGGTTCAGGTAGGAGAAGAACCTGCGCCGGTCGGGGTCGTGCGACATGTAGCCGATCGAGTAGATGTGGATCAGCGAGCCGACACCGGTGATCAGCAGGGCGAACGAGATCGACAGCGGGTCGATCAACAGGCCCATGTCCACGAGGTTCGGGATGAACTCGAAGAGGCCGACCGCCCTGCGCCGCTCGCCCTCGGGAAGCCCGATCAGCTCGAAGAACGTGACGACGGCCACGGCGAACGAGGCCAGCGACATGGCGACGCCGAGCAGATGGCCCCACCGGTCGGTACGGCGTCCGCCCAGCAGCAAAATCGCGGCTCCGAGCAACGGAAGCGCGATCATCAGCCAGGAGGCCCCGATCACTCCCCCGGCGTGCTCGACGATCTTAGCGGGTTCCACTCGGCACCTCTTAGTACTTCAGCAGGTTGGCGTCGTCCACCGACGACGACCTGCGGGTTCGGAAGATCGTCACGATGATCGCCAAGCCGACCACGACCTCGGCCGCCGCCACCACCATCACGAAGAACGCGATGAGCTGGCCGTCGAGGTTGCCGTGCTGCCGCGCGAAGGTGACGAACGCGAGGTTGCAGGCGTTGAGCATCAGCTCCACGCACATGAAGATCACGATCGCGTTGCGCCGTACCAGCACGCCGACCGCGCCGATGGCGAACAGCAGGGCGGACAGCACCAGATAGTGCGTCGTCACTTGCTCTCCTCCTCAACCTCGACGGCCTGCCTGATGGCCTCGGCCAGCCTCGGGTCCTCCGGAAGCCTGCCCTCCTGCACGTCGTGCCGGGCGATGATCCGGTTGACCGAGAGCTCCGAGACCGTGCCGTCGGGCAGCAGCGCGGGCATGTCGTTGGCGTTGTGCCTGGCGTAGACGCCAGGGCCGGGCAGCGGCGTGGGGTGCGGTCCGGCGAAACGAGCCCTCGCCAGGTCCTTCTGGGTGGGCTTGGCCTTGGCACGCTCGCGGTGGGCCAGCACCATGGCGGCCAGCGCAGCGGTGATCAGCAGGGCCGAGGCCACCTCGAAGGCGAACACGTGGCGGGTGAAGATGAGCTGCGCGAGACCCTGGACGTTACCGCCGTACTGCGAGGTCGCGCCGCCCAGACCGGCCGGCGGGGCGAAGGCGACGTTGCCGACCGCGAGGCCGAGCAGCGCGGCGAAGCCGAGGCCCGCCACGATCGCCCAGAAGCGCTGCCCCTTGATCGTCTCCACCAGCGAGTCGGTCGAGTCGACGCCGACCAGCATCAGGACGAACAGGAAGAGCATCATCACCGCGCCGGTGTAGACGATGATCTGCACTGCCGCCAGGAAGGGCGCCCCCTGCACCGCGTACAGCACCGCCAGGGAGCCCATCACCACGCCGAGCATCAGCGCGCAGTAGACCGCCTTGCGGCTGAGGACGAGCCCGAGCGCCGCGGACACGGAGACGACCGCGAGCACCCAGAACGTGATGGTCTCACCCATTGTTGCGTCCAAGCCGGTAGTAGTCCTCTTCGGTGTCCCCCAGGCGCATCGGGTGCGGCGGGGTCTCCATGCCCGGACCGAGAGGGGCGAGCAGCATCTCCTTGGTGTAGATGAGGCTCTCCCGGCTGTCGTCGGCGAGCTCGTACTCGTTCGTCATGGTGAGCGCGCGAGTCGGGCACGCCTCGATGCACAGGCCGCACAGGATGCACCGGAGGTAGTTGATCTGGTACGTGCGACCGTACCGCTCCCCCGGGGAGAACCGGGCGTCCTCGGTGTTGTCCGCGCCCTCCACGAAGATCGCGTCGGCCGGGCACGCCCAGGCGCACAGCTCGCACCCGACGCACTTCTCCAGCCCGTCCGGCCAGCGGTTGAGCTGGTGGCGGCCGTGGAAGCGCGGCGCGGTGGGCCGCTTCTCCTCCGGGTACTGCACCGTGAGGGGCTTCTTGAACATATGGTGGAAGGTCACCCCGAAGCCCTTGACGGGGTTCAACCAATCAGTGAATCCCACTGGAGATCTCCTTGCGGTCCGCGCCGTGGTAGTGCGGCAGGTCCAGCGGCGGCACCGGATAGCCTCCCGCGGCCGGCTGCTCTTCGAGCAGCTCGAACTCCTGCTTGAGTTCTTCCGCCCTGGTCTCGCGGCGGCGCTGGAGCACGGTGTCGAAGCGGAAGAACAGCACCAGGCAGCCGACCACCACGAGCGCCGCGATGGTGAACAGCGCGGTGCGGTCCGCGCCCTCGATGCGGAAGGCACGGACGGTCGCCACCAGCATGATCCACGCCAGGTTCAGCGGGATCAGCACCTTCCAGCCGAAGGCCATGAGCTGGTCGTACCGGATGCGCGGCATCGAGGCCCGCACCCAGATGAATCCGCCGAACACCAGCACCAGCTTGATGAAGAACCACAGCAGCGGCCAGTAGCCGACGTTGGCGCCCTCCCACAGGGAGATCGGCCACGGAGCCCGCCAGCCGCCGAAGAACAGCGTGATGGACACCGCCGAGACGACGAACACGTTGACGTACTCGCCCATCTGGATCAGCGCGAACTTCAGCGAGGAGCTGTACTCGGTCTGGTAGCCGCCGACCAGTTCGCCCTCGCCCTCCGGCAGGTCGAAGGGCACGCGGTTGGTCTCGCCCAGCATGGTGATCGCGTAGATCAGGAAGGACGGGATCAGCATGACCACGTACCACGACGGCATCGGGATGCTGAGCCCGAGGACCTCCCAGGTGCCGCCACTGGCCTGCTTGGCGACGATCTCGGAGGTGGACAGCGTCCCGGCGAACAGGAAGACGCCCACGAACGACAGACCCATCGCGATCTCGTAGGAGACCACCTGCGCGCTGGAGCGCAGCCCGCCCAGCACCGCGTACGGCGAGCGCGAGGACCACCCGGCGAGCACGATGCCGTACACGCCGATCGAGGCCATCGCCAGCACGAACAGCACGGCGATGGGAAGGTCGGTGAGCTGCAGCGGCGTCTGCTCGCCGAACATGGACACGGTGGGCCCGAACGGGATCACCGAGAACGCCATGAACGCGGGCACCACCAGGATGACCGGCGCGATGGCGTAGAGGAACCGGTCCACCTTGTTGGGGTAGAGGTCCTCCTTGAAGCCCATCTTCAGCGCGTCGGCGATCGACTGCAGAAGGCCGAACTTACCGGCCCGGTTGGGGCCGTACCTGTGCTGCATGCGGGAGATGAGCTTGCGTTCCATCCACACCCCGTACATGACGGAGAGCAGCAGGAACACGAAGATCGCCACGGCCTTGATGATCGTGATCCACAGCGGGTCGTGGCCGAAGCTCTGCACGTTCGGCAGGGCGGGCTCGGGCGCCGCGAGCACTCGGATCGCGTTCATCGGTCCCTCACCGCTCCGCTCATCTGGGATTCCTCCCGCATCGGTAGCTCACCGCTCCTCATGACGCGCTCCCGATCTTGACGATGTCGCCGGCCCCGGCCCGCAGATCGCGGGTGACCGAGCAGCCGGCGGAGTTCGCCGGCAGCCAGACCATCCGGCCGGGGACGTCGGCGACGCGCACCGGCAGCCGGATCGAGCCCTGGTCGGTGGTCACGGAGATCTTGCCGCCGTCGGCGACGCCGATCTCCGCCGCGGTGTCCGCGGACACCAGCGCCTCACTGGCCCGCGCCGTCCCCGCGAGGTACGGCTCGCCGTCCTGCATCCGCCCCGCGTCGAGCAGGTGGTGCCAGGTGGCGAGCACGGCCTCACCGGCCTGCGGCTCGCCCGCGAGCCGGCCGGAGACGGTGGGCGCGGCGGCCCGAGTGCCGCGCCACGCGCCGAGCGAGCCCAGCTCGCGGCGGGCGGCGGCCTCGTCGGGCAGCCCCAGATGCACGTCCATGTGGTCGGCGATGGCGCCGATGACCGCGAGGTCGCTCATCACGCCGGGGGTCTTGATGGCCGCCGCGAAGGTGCGGCCGCGGCCCTCCCAGTCGACGAACGTCCCGGCCTTCTCGGTGGTGGTGGCCACCGGGAGCACCACGTCGGCGCGGTCGGTGACCGCGCTCGCCCGCTGTTCGAGGCTGACGATGAACGGGGTGTTCTCCAGCGCGGCGAGCACCGCGTCGGGGTCGGGCAGGTCGTAGGGGTCGACACCGGCGACCAGCAGCGCGTCGAGCTGCTCGTCCAGCGCGGCGGCGAGGATCTGCGCCGTCGCGCGGCCCGGGGTGGCGGGCAGCGTGGCGACGTCCCAGGCGCGGGCGACCTCGGCGCGGGCCTCGGCCTCGGCGACCGGCCGCCCGATGGGCAGCAGGTTGGGCAGCGCGCCCGCTTCCAGCGCGCCGCGCTCACCGGCCCGGCGCGGGATCCAGGCGAGCTTGGCGCCGGTGGCGGCGCTCAGCCGGGCCACGGCCGACAGCGCGCCGGGCAGTGCGGCCAGGCGCTCACCGGCCAGCACCACCGCGCCGGGGCGCTTCAGCGCCTCCGCGAGCGGGTGGTCGCCGCCGGCCAGGCCGCCGAGCACGTCGGCCTCGGCGCCGGGCAGGGCCTGGAGCAGCGTGCCGGAGAGCTTGCGCAGGCCGGGCGTCACGAACGGCGCGACGCTGTAGACCGAAAGGCCGCGCTTGCGCACGCCCTTGCGCAGCCGGAGCTGCACGATCGGCGACTCCTCCTCGGGCTCGAAGCCCACGAGCAGCACGACCGGGGCGTTCTCCAGGTCGGCGTAGGAGGTCTCGATGCCCTTGCCGGCCACGGCGTGGGCGAGGAACTGCGCCTCCTCCGCCGAGTGCGGGCGGGCGCGGAAGTCGATGTCGTTGGTGGCCAGCGCGATCCGGGCGAACTTGCTGTACGCGTAGGCGTCCTCGACGGTCACCCGGCCGCCGACCAGGACTCCGGTCCGGCCCTTGGCCCGCGACAGCCCGGCCGCGGCGGCCGCCAGGGCCTCCGGCCAGGACGCGGGGACGAGGTTGCCCTCCTCGTCACGGATCAGCGGGCTGCGCAGCCGGTCCGGCTGGGTGGTGTAGGCGAAGGCCCAGCGGCCCTTGTCGCAGTTCCATTCCTCGTTGACCTGCGGGTCGTCGCCGGCCAGCCGGCGGGTGACCTTGCCGCGGCGGTGGTCGGTGCGCATCGCGCAGCCGCTCGCGCAGTGCTCGCAGGCGCTCGGCGTGGACACCAGGTCGAACGGCCTGGCCCGGAAGCGGTACGCCGCGCCGGTGAGCGCGCCCACCGGGCAGATCTGGACGGTGTTGCCGGAGAAGTAGCTCTGGAACGGCTCGCCGTCGGCCGTCCGGACCTGCTCCTTGGCCCCGCGCTCGAAGAAGTCGATGAGCGGGTCGCCCGCGATCTCGTCCGAGAAGCGGATGCAGCGGGCGCACTGGATGCAGCGCTCGCGGTCCAGCAGCACCTCGGTGGACAGCGGGATCGGCTTTTCGAAGGTGCGCTTGTCCTCCTGGAACCGGGACTCGCCCTGCCCGTTGGACATCGCCTGGTTCTGCAGGGGGCACTCGCCGCCCTTGTCGCAGACCGGGCAGTCCAGCGGGTGGTTCATCAGCAGCATCTCCATGACGCCGCGCTGAGCCTTCTCCGCGACCGGGCTGGTGAGCTGGGTCTGCACCACCATGCCCTCGGTGCACGTGGTGGTGCAGGAGGCGGCGGGCTTGGGCATGCCCTCGACGGTGACCAGGCACTGGCGGCAGGCGCCGACCGGATCGAGCAGCGGGTGGTCACAGAACCGCGGGATCTGGATCCCCAGCAGCTCGGCGGCGCGGATCACCAGGGTGCCCTTGGGCACGCTGATCTGGAACCCGTCGATGGTGAGGCTGACCAGGTCTACCGGCTGCTCGACCGCGCCTCCTGCGGTCGCCTGGATGGTCATGCGTTCTCCCAGACAGTGGACGCGGCACGATCGAACGGACAGCCGCCCACTTCGAAGTGCTTGAGGTATTCGTCGCGGAAGTGCTTGATCGACGAGTGGATCGGCGCGGCGGCGCCGTCGCCGAGGGCGCAGAACGCCCGGCCCACGATGTTGTCGGCGATGTCGGTGATGGTGCTCAGGTCCTCTTCGGTGCCCTCGCCCCTCTCCAGCCGCTTGAGCACGTGCTTGAGCCAGTAGGTGCCCTCCCGGCAGGGGGTGCACTTGCCGCAGGACTCATGCGCGTAGAACTCGGTCCACCGCAGCACCGCGCGGACCACGCAGGTGGTCTCGTCGAAGATCTGCAGGGCCCGGGTGCCGAGCAGCGAGCCCTTCGCGCCGACGGACTCGAAGTCCAGCGGCACGTCCAGGTGCTCCTCGGTGAAGATCGGCGTGGAGGACCCGCCCGGCGTCCAGAACTTCAGCCGGTGCCCGGCCCGCACGCCGCCCGCCATGTCGAGCAGTTCGCGCAGCGTGATGCCCAGCGGGGCCTCGAACTGGCCCGGCCGGGTGACGTGGCCGCTCAGCGAGAAGATGCCGAAGCCCTTGGACTTCTCGGTGCCCATCGAGGAGAACCAGGAGGGGCCGTTGGTCACGATGCTGGGAACGCTCGCCACCGACTCGACGTTGTTGATGACAGTGGGGCACGCGTAGAGCCCCGCCACCGCCGGGAAGGGAGGCTTGAGGCGAGGTTGCCCGCGATATCCCTCCAGCGAGTCGAGCAGCGCCGTCTCCTCGCCGCAGATGTAGGCGCCCGCGCCGGTGTGCACGGTGAGTTCGAGGTCGAAGCCGGAGCCGAGGATGTCGGTGCCGAGCAGGCCCGCGTCGTACGCCTCCTGTACGGCGGCGCGCAGCCTGCGCACCACGTGCAGCACCTCGCCGCGCACGTAGATGAACGCGTGGGCGGCCCGGATCGCGTACGAGGTGATGATGATGCCCTCGACCAGCGCGTGCGGGTTGGCCATCATCAGCGGGATGTCCTTGCACGTGCCCGGCTCGGACTCGTCGGCGTTGACCACCAGGTAGTGCGGCTTGCCGTCGTTCTGCGGGATGAAGCCCCACTTCAGGCCGGTGGGGAAGCCCGCGCCGCCGCGTCCGCGAAGGCCCGAGTCCTTCACCGCCTGGATGACGGCGTCCGGATCCATGCCGAGCGCCTTGCGGGCCCCGGCGTAGTCTCCGTAGCCCCGCAGGGTGAAGGAGTCGGGCTGGTCCCAGTTGCGGGTCAGGACCGGTGTCAGGGTGGTCATTCGCTGTCTTCCTTAGCGGGAGCCGTCCAGCCGTTCTCCTTGGCGATGCGCAGGCCCTCCAGGGAGGGCGCGCCCGCCGCGGGGCCGTCGCCGGCGAGGTCGTCGGGGAACCCGGCCAGCACCCGCGACGCCTCCTTGAACGTGCACAGCCGCTTGGGCCCGCGGGTCGGCGTGACCTGCTTGCCGGCCCGCAGGTCGTCCACGAGCTGCTTGGCCGAGGCCGGGTCCTGGTTGTCGAAGAACTCCCAGTTGACCATCATCACCGGGGCGAAGTCGCAGGCCGCGTTGCACTCGATGCGTTCGAGGGAGACCTTGCCGTCCGGCGTCGACTCGTCGTGGCCGACGCCGGTGTGCTCGCTCAGCTCGTCCCAGATCTGGTCGCCGCCCATCACCGCGCACAGCGTGTTGATGCACACACCGACGTGATACTCGCCGACGGGCTTGCGCTTGTACATCGTGTAGAAGGTGGACACGCCGACGACCTCGGCCTTGGCCAGGCCCAGCATCTCGGCACAGAACTCCTCGCCGCGGTCTGAGACGTAGCCCTCCTCGGCCTGCACCAGGTGGAGCAGCGGCAGCAGCGCTGATCGGGGCTTGGGGTAACGCCCGATGATCTCCTTCGCGTCGCGCTCCAGCCGTTCCCTGGTCTCCGGGGAGAATCCACGGCTCATCGGTCCACACCTCCCATGATCGGGTCGAGCGAGGCGACCGCCGAGATGACGTCGGCGACCATACCGCCTTCGCACGTGGCCGGGACGGCCTGCAGGTGCGTGAACGACGGGTCGCGGAAGTGCACCCGGTAGGGGCGGGTGCCGCCGTCGCTGACGACGTGCGCGCCGAGCTCGCCGCGGGGCGACTCCACCGCCGCGTACGCCTGCCCGGCCGGCACCCGGAAGCCCTCGGTCACCAGTTTGAAGTGGTGGATCAGCGCCTCCATCGAGGTGCCCATGATGTGGGCGATGTGGTCGGGCGAGTTGCCGAACCCGTCGGGGCCCAGCGCGAGCTGCGCGGGCCAGCCGATCTTCTTGTCCTCGATCATGACCGGCTTGCCCTTGAGATCGGGGCCCGCGAGACGGTCGAGGCACTGCTCGATGATCTTGAGGGACTCTTCCATCTCCGACATCCGCACCAGGTAGCGACCGTAGACGTCGCAGGTCTTCTCGGTGGGCACGTCGAAGTCGTAGGTCTCATAGCCGCAGTAGGGCTGCGACTTGCGCAGGTCCCACGGCAGGCCCGCCGAGCGCAGGATCGGCCCGGTCACCCCGAGCGCCATGCAGCCGGTGAGGTCGAGGTAGGCGACGTCCTTGGTGCGGCGCAGGTAGGCCGGGTTGGCGTCGAGCAGCTTGCGCATCTCGTAGATGCGCTTCGGCATGATCTTCAGGAACTCGCCGATCTTGTCGACCGTGCCCGCGGGCAGGTCGACCGAGACGCCGCCCGGCCGGATGTAGGCCATGTTCATGCGCAGGCCGGTGATGTACTCGAACAGGTCGAGCACCATCTCCCGCTCACGGATGCCGAACAGGAACGGCGTGGTGGCGCCCAGCTCCATGCCGAAGGTGGCGATCGCCATCATGTGCGAGGAGATCCGGTTGAGCTCCATCATCAGCACCCGGATCACGTCGGCCCGCTCCGGGATGCGGTCGGTGATCCCGAGCAGCTTCTCGACCGCCAGGCAGTACGCCGTCTCGTTGAAGATCGGCGCCAGGTAGTCCATCCGGGTCACGAACGTGGTGCCCTGCGTCCACGTCCGGAACTCCATGTTCTTTTCGATCCCGGTGTGCAGGTAACCGATGACCGTGCGGGCCTCGATCACCGTCTCGCCGTCGAGGGTCAGCACCAGCCGCAGCACGCCGTGCGTGGAGGGGTGCTGCGGGCCCATGTTGATGACCAGGCGCTCCTCGTCGGAGCCGGCGACCGCGGCGACCAACTCGTCCCAGTCCTGGCCGGTGACGGTGTAGACCTTGCCTTCCGTCGCCTCTTCCTGGGCGTTGTCGTATGCCGTGCTCATGCGTACGACCTCCTCTCGTCGGGCGCGGGGGTCTCGGCGCCGCGGTATTCGACCGGGACGCCGCCGAGCGGGTAGTCCTTGCGCTGCGGGTGCCCCTCCCAGTCGTCGGGCATCTGGATCCGGGTCAGCGCCGGGTGCCCGTCGAAGATCAGGCCGAAGAGGTCGTACGCCTCGCGTTCGTGCCAGTCGTGGGTGGGGTAGATCTCCACCGTGGAGGGCACGTGCGGGTCGGCGTCGGGGGCGGCGCACTCGACGCGCAGCCTGCGGTTGTGGGTGATCGAACACAGGTGGATCACCGCGCGCAACTCGGCCCCGGCGTCGTCCGGGTAGTGCACGCCGGAGACGCCGAGCGACAGCTCGAAGCGCAGTGCCGGGTCATCGCGCAGGTGCCGGCAGACCTCCAGCAGGCGTTCCCGCTTGACGTGGAAGGTCAGCTCGCCGCGGTCGACCACGACGCTCTCCACGGCCTCGCTGAGGTCGCCGCCGAGGGCGCGTTCGAGCTGGTCGGCGATGTCGTCGAAGTCGCCGCGCCCGGACGGGCCGACCGGCCCGCCGTACGGGCGGGGGGTGGACAGCTTGGGCGCGCGGCGCACCACGAGTTTGCCGTACCCGGAGGTGTCACCGGTGCCGGTCGCGCCGAACATTCCGGTGCGGGCCACCGGCTCCTCGGGCAGGCCCGGGAGGTTGGCGGGCGGGTTACCGGTCACGATGCCCCCTGGTGGATCAGCGGCAGCGAGCGGAGCGCGCGCTTTTCCAGCTCGTCGATCTGCTTGGCGCGGTGCGCTCCGAACTTGGTGTTCTGGATCTTGTCGTGCAGCTTGACGATCGCGTCCATCAGCATCTCCGGCCGCGGCGGGCAGCCCGGCAGGTAGATGTCCACGGGCACGACGTGGTCGACGCCCTGCACGATGGCGTAGTTGTTGAACATGCCGCCGCTGGAGGCGCACACGCCCATCGCGATGACCCACTTGGGCTCGGCCATCTGGTCGTAGATCTGGCGCAGCACCGGCGCCATCTTCTGGGACAGCCGACCAGCGACGATCATGAGGTCGGCCTGCCGGGGCGTCGCCGAGGCCCGCTCCATGCCGAAGCGCGCCAGGTCGTAGGTGGGGCTGCCGGCCGTCATCAGCTCCATGGCGCAGCACGCGAGGCCGAAGGTCGCCGGCCACACCGAGTTCTTGCGGCCCCAGCCGGCCAGTGCCTCAACCGTGCTGAGCAGGAATCCGCTGGGGATTTTCTCTTCAAGTCCCATTGTCAGTCCCAATCCAGGCCCTTGCGGCGCCACACGTACGCGTAGGCCACAAGCACGGTCACGATGAACAGCAGCATCTCGATCAGCCCGAACACGCCGAGAGCGTCGAAGGCGACCGCCCACGGATAGAGAAAGATGATCTCGATGTCGAAGACGATGAACAACATCGCCGTGATCATGTACTTCAGTGGGAATCGCCCGCCGCCGACCGGCTGGGGCGTCGGCTCGATGCCGCACTCGTAGGCGTCGAGCTTGGCGCGGTTCCAGCGTTTGGGACCGGTGAAGGGCGCGATCGTCAGCGAGAAGATGGCGAACCCCGCCGCGAGCACGGCGAGCACCAGGATGGGCACATAAAGCTCCATCGCTACGCTCCCATCTCCGCGTGTCCCCGCTCCTCGTGCCGGGGCGCGCGGTCGGTCGTGATGTGTCGTGCAGGTCTAGGCAGGGCGATCATCGTCATTCGTTCCAGTCGCGGGGGCGTTACGGAGATCATGCCGACGGCACGACCTTCGACAGGGCGTTGATGATGCGGTCTCCCGCGTCTCCTCGCCGGTCGGTCAGATTACCGAGCAGCTTGAAGGCGAACCGCATCAACCGGGGGTGCGGCAGCGCGTGCCGGGTGGCGAAGTTCATCACCCCGGGCTTGCCGATCGCCTCGACGAACAGCCGGCCCATCGTGAAGTAGCCACCATAGGCCTCCTTCAGCACACCAGGGTATGCCCGCAGCAGGCGCTCTCGTTGCGCAGGGGTGGACCGGGGCAGGGCCTGGGCGATCGTCCGGGCGGCGACCTCGCCGCTCTCCATGGCGTAGGCGATGCCCTCGCCGTTGAACGGGTTGATCATGCCGCCGGAGTCGCCCACGAGGACGAGGCCGCGCGTGTAGTGGGGCTGGCGGTTGAAGGCCATCGGGAGCGCGGAGCCGCGCACCTTGCCGCGCATGTTGTCGTCGGAGAAGCCCCACTCGGGCGGCATGTTGCGGACCCAGCGATGCAGCAGGTCGCGGTAGTCGACGTCCTTGAACTTGTCGCTGGTGTTGAGCAGGCCGAGCCCGACGTTGCTGGTGCCGTCGCCGACGCCGAACACCCAGCCGTAGCCGGGCAGCAGCGTCGAGCCGTCCCACAGCTCCAGCCAGATCTCCAGGAAGTCGTCGTCGTGGCGGGGGCTTTCGAAGTAGGTGCGCACCGCGACGCCGATCGGCCGGTCCGTGCGCTTGTGCAGGCCCATGCCGAGGGCCAGCCGCGCCGAGTTGCCGTCGGCCCCGACCACCAGGCGGGATCGGTAGGTGACCGGCTCGCCGTCCTTCTTGGCGGTGACGCCGACGATGTGGCCGCTGCGGTCGTCGAGCAGCGGGCCGGTGACGTTGACCCCCTGCAGCAGCTTGGCTCCGCCTCTGACCGCGTTGGCGGCGAGGATCTCGTCGAAGTCCTTGCGCACGCGGACCAGCCCGAAGTCGGGGTAGGACGTGAGCTGCGGCCACTCCAGCTCGAAGCGCCGGCCTCCGCCCACGACCCGGAGGCCCTTGTTCCTGCTCCATCCGGGACCGTCGATGTCGATGCCCATCGCGATCAACGACTTGACCGCGCGCGGGGTGAGGCCGTCGCCACAGACCTTCTCCCGGGGGAAGGTCGTCTTTTCCAGCAACAGAACCTCAAGCCCGGCTTGGGCGAGGTAGAACGCCGTGGTGGAACCGGCGGGCCCGGCGCCGACGACGATTACGTCGGCGTCAATGTCGGCGCTGCGTTGTGCGGCGGCTGGCTCGGTCACGGGACCTGTCCTGTCCTACACGCTGGGCGGCCTTGGGTGCGGCCTCGTTCCTTTGTGAAGCTCTTCACAAACTTGTCGGCGTGAAGTCTAACGCGTTTTACACAAGAGGTGACAGCCGGTCCCCTACCCTGATTTGCGCGCGCGGTGCAGGGCGACGATGCCGAACGTCAGGTTGCGCCAGGCGACCTCGCGCCACCCGGCCTTCTGGATGAGCCCGGCCAGCGCCGCCTGGTCGTGCCAGTCGCGGATCGACTCGGCCAGATACTCGTAGGAGTCGTCGTTGGAGCCGAACACCTTGGCCACCTGGGGCAGCAGCCGCATCAGGTACTGGGAGTAGACCAGGTCGAAGGGCCTGAACGGCGGATGGGAGAACTCGCAGATCACCAGCCGCCCGCCCGGCTTGGTCACGCGCAGCATCTCGCGCAGCCCGGCCACCGTGTCGTGCACGTTGCGCAGCGCCACCGAGATCGTGACCGCGTCGAAGGTCTCGTCGGCGAACGGCAGGCGCATCGCGTCGCCCGCGACGAAGCTCACCCCGCGCACGCCGCCGCCGTTCAGGCCGGAGGACCCGCGCCGGCGCACCCCGGTGGCGAGCATGCCCATGGAGAAGTCGCAGGCGATGGCCCGCGCGCCGAGCTTGGTGAAGGTGTCGGTCGAGGTGCCGGTGCCCGCGCCGAGGTCGAGGACCAGCTCGCCGGGCCCGGCGTCCACCGCAGCCGCGGTGGCCTTGCGCCACAGCCTGACCTGCCCCGCCGAGATGACGTCGTTGACCAGGTCGTAGCGCCGCGCCGTCCGGTCGAACATGGCGGCGACCTCGTGCGGCTGCTTGTCCAACGATGCGCGGGTCATGCGGACAAGCGTACGGCCTGGCCCTGGGCGGCACGCGGCGGGAAGCCGCCAACGGAAAGTAGCGACACGGCTACGTTCGGTCTGGTACCTATAAGGGAGTGCTCGTCCCCACCGCAGCGGTCCTCACCGCATTGAGCCTGGCCGTCCCCCCGCCCTTCCCTCCGGCGCGGACCGCCCACAGCAAGGTCGTCTCGGCCGATCCGGCCGACCACACCCCGCACGTTCTCGACGGCATCGTCAACGCCATCGCCCTGGTCGGCCGCACGGTCATCGTCGGCGGCTCGTTCGGCGAGGTGCGCGACGCCGACCGGCGCGGCCCGGTCTTCGACCGCTCCAACCTCTTCGCCTTCGACCTGGCCAGCGGCCGGGTCCTGCCGGGCTTCGCGCCGATGGTCAACGGACCGGTCCACGCGCTGGTCCCCGGCCCCGACGGCACGGTCTACGCCGGCGGGTCGTTCACTTCCGCCGGTGGCGGCGGCCCGGCCCTGGCGCGGCTGAGGGTGTCGGACGGCGCGGCCCTCTCCGGCTTCCGGCCCCGGGTGTCCGGCGGCGGGGTCCTGGCGCTGGCGATCCATCAGACCGGCCTGTACGCGGGCGGCGACTTCACCAGGGTCGGCCGCAGCGCGCGTACCGCGCTGGCCCGCCTCGATCCGGTCACCGGCGCGCCCGACCCGGCGTTCACGGTCACTCCGGGTGACCCGGTCAGCGGCCGGACCAAGGTGCTCGCGCTGGCGGCGGCCGGCTCCCGGCTCGCCGTGGACGGCGCGTTCACCACGCTGGACGGCCTGTCCAGGCCGCAGCTCGGGCTGATCGACATCGGCCGCCCGGCCCCGGCCGTCGCCCCCTGGCGCAGCGAGGCCTACAAACCCGCCTGCAACGATCAGTTTCCGACTTACGTGCGGGGCCTGGATTTCTCACCGCGCGGCGACTACTTCGTGGTCGTCACGACAGGCGGGTACGGCGGGTCGCGGAAACTGTGCGACAGCGCCGCCAGATTCGAGACTTTCTCCCGGGGTGACACGATCAAACCGACGTGGGTCAATCACACCGGCGGCGACTCGCTGTATTCGGTGGCGGTGACGGGCGCGGCGGTCTACGTCGGCGGCCACCAGCGCTGGCTGGACAACCCCCGAGGTCACAACGACGCCGGGACGGGCGCCGTGGCCCGGCCGGGCATCGGGGCGATCCACCCGGTCAGCGGCAAGGCCCTGCGCTGGAACCCCACCCGCGACCGGGGGATCGGCGTCAAGGCGTTTCTTCCGCATCCTCGCGGTCTGCTGGTCGGGAGCGATACGACCCGTCTTGGCCGGGAGTACCATGCGCGGGTCGGGATGTTCCCTCTTTCGTGAGGCGGGCGCTGACGGCGTCGCGCTGCCCGGAGAGCAGGATGTAGCTCGCCAGGCCGCTGAGCACGAACGAGATGATCAGCAGCAGTGGCCAGCTGCGCAGGCCGAGCAGGTAGAGCACGCAGAAGGCCACGGCGAACAGACCCAGCCTGGACGCGGTGTAAACGAGTAGGGCACGCACAGCGTCGAGGTTACGTCACTCTTCCCGCGCAGCGAGCGCACTTCGCATCGGGCGCGAGCGCTGCTAGTCTTCCCCAACACCGCCTTTCGTAAAGAAACACCCATGAGAGCCCCAAAGAGGCTCTATCATATAACAATCGGGCAGTCGGCCTATAACAACCCGTGATCTTTGCTGAAAAGCACGGATATAACAGGCTTCGCTCGGCACACTGGTTACCTGTCCGCCCGCTGGCAGGAGGCGGGATGCGAGGGGGAGAGATCGTGGAGAGTAGCAGCGAGCGTCTGCTGACACCCGGCGAGGTTGCCGCCCTCTTCCGGGTAGATCCGAAGACGGTGACGCGCTGGGCGGCCGCCGGCCGTATCAGTAGCATTCGCACCCCCGGAGGGCACCGTCGCTTCCGTGAATCGGAAGTGCACGCCCTCCTTCGCGGCGAGGATGTTCTCACGGCCGACCGGCCGAGTGGCGAGTCCCCGCGCGTCTGACGATGATCTGACACGAATCGTCAGCACGGTGATCCCTGCGCACCCAACAGGAGGCCGCAGGGTCACCGTGTCAGGTGGACGGGCTCGGGGGGCCGTTCATCCTTCGTGTTCGGCCTTGAAGGCCAGGAACTCACGTTCGAGGTCGTCGTTCTCCTCCTGCCAACGACGACGGCGCTCATGCCACTCCTCCTCGGTCAGCGCCTCGGGCAGCCAGCGGTCGTACTCGGGGTCGCCAGGGGACAGATCGACGTAAGCGTTGCCGATCAGGCGACCGTCATCGCTTGTCAGGCTTTGCGGTACGCGCAGTGTCCCGTCCGCGAGCCGGATGACGTTCATGATCGTGACCTTTCCACGCCCCTAGATTCCGTAGCGCCGGTTGAAGAACAGCATGACGTTGAGGGCCATCCGCGTGTCGCCGCCCAGCATGTCCACCAGCGCGGGACGCTGGCGCGAGGCGATCGCGGCGAAGGCGTCGGCGAAGAACTCCTTGCGCCCCAGTCCGGCCGGCTGCCGGTGGAAGGCGGAGTAGAGCAGCGGCTCGCACGCCTCGTACAGTGCGACGAACTCGGGGCAGTCGGAGACCCACTCCCCCGGCCGCGAGTCGATGTCGTCGAGGGCATGGCCCACCTCGTGCATCATCACGTCGGGAGTCGGCGAGGGCCGGTCGCCCACGACGATCTTGCGGTCGCCGTACGCGCCCGCGCAGATGTCCCAGGTCGCCCGTCCCGAGGGCAGCGGCGCGCCGCGCAGGTAGCCCATGTCGTCGAGGTCGGGGACGCCGCCGGGGCCCACGTAGATGCCGTCCAGCCCGGCGGCCAGCACCTCCTTCAGCCGCTCCGGCAGCTTCGCGAGGCTTTCAACGGCACGTACGGCCTCCGGGGAGGGAACCCCCTTCCAGGAGTCCCACTGCCGGTGCAGGATGCTCTCCAGGGCGCCACAGTGCTGTAGCCCGTCGCCAAGGTCGGGCGACTCCGGAGAGTTGGGCTGGGCCCTCGGCTGCTCGTCGTCCAGCTCGAAGTCGCGCCAGGTGTACTGCGGGCGGTAGCCGCCCGCGGCGACCGACCGGCCGCCGCCCCGGCGTACCTCCTCCTGCTCGCCGGGCACCTCGCGCGGTTTGTGGTGGCCGGTGTGGAACCCGGCCGGATATTCGCTGGGGAACGCCCTGATCGCCTCCCAAGGGTCGGCGCGTTCCCGCGTGCTCTCCTGGCGCTCTCGTGACCCCTCGCCCTCGCGTACCGTCTCGCCGCGGTACGGCGAGGCGTACGGCCCGCGCTGCCACCAGCGGGTGCCCCGCCGGTGCCGCCCCTTCTCGCCCGAATGCGCCATCGCGCCCCTTCATCGCCCCACGGTTCGCGCATCCACGGTACGACGCCGGGCCCGGCCCGTCATCCGAAATGTCCGCGCAGTACGGTGTCCGCAACCTGACTCGCCGTGATGGACGCACCACCCGCGCCGATGGCTTACGCTGCGGGCATGCCCATGGTTCTCGGCCTGGCCCTGCTGGCCTTCTGGCTCTACTGCCTCTTCGACGTCATCACGACGCCCGAGGAAGAGACCAGGAATCTCCCCAAGGTGCTGTGGGTGCTCATCGTGGTGCTCCTGCTCGCCGTCGGCGGCCTGCTGTGGCTGCTGCTCGGCCGGCCGCGGACGCCCATCGCGCTCAGCCCGGAGGGCGGGCCGGGCGAGACCGCCCGTCCCGCGGCCCCGCGCGGTCCCGACGACGACCCCGAGTTCCTGAAGGACCTCGACCGCCGCCTGCGCGACGAGGACTGAGCCCCGGCCGATCGTCAGGGGCTGCCCGGAATGTCGGCGTAGGAGTGCAGCCCGCCGAGGAACATGTTGACGCCGACCAGGTTGAACAGCAGGCAGCCGAAGGCCACGAGCTGCACCACCATGGCCGCCCTGCCCCGCCATCCGCCGGTGGCGCGGGCGTGCAGGTAGGCCGCGTAGCCGATCCAGGTGATGAACGCCCAGATCTCCTTGGGGTCCCAGCCCCAGTAGCGTCCCCACGCCTTGTCGGCCCACATCGCCCCGGCGATGACCGCGAAGGTCCAGATCGGGAAGGCCAGCACGACCACCCGGTTGGTGATGCGGTCCAGCTCGGCGCGGGTGGGCAGCCGGGAGGGGCGGCCTTCCTTGCGGAACATGTAGAGGATGCCGGCGACGCCGCCCACGATGAACAGCCCGCTCGCGATGATCGCCGCGCTGACGTGGATGGCGACCCAGTAGGAGTTCAGGGACGGCTGCACGGGACCGGCCTGGACGTGCAGGTAGCGTACGGCGAAGCCGAGCGAGAGCGCGGCGGCCACGGCGACGAACGCGCCCAGGAAGCGCAGTTGCGGGAACTTGTGGCGCAGCACCAGGTACGCGGTCACCGTGGCCAGGCAGATGGCCACCACGAACTCGTACATGTTCGCCCACGGCCAGCGGCCCACCGCCAGCCCCCGGGTGACCAGGCATCCGGCGTTGGCGGCCCAGCCGAGCCAGGTCAGCACCAGGGCGATGAACCCCGCACGGGCCGGCCATCGGGGGCCCGCCGTGTCATCGCCTGTGGGCGCGGCTGCGGGAGCGGCTTCGGACACGGGCACGGACACGGACGCGCCCGCGCCGACCAGCGCGGGCTCGCGCACCGCGGCCGCCTGCCGTACCGAGCTGCGGCCGAAGCCCAGGTGCAGCGCGTAACCGATCATGGCGAAGACGTAGAGCAGCACCGTCACCAGCACGAGCTGGTCGCTCAGCGTGGCGAGACCGGTGTCGACCTCAGCGGGCATGTTCACCTCCGGAAGGTGTGATGGGTGTGGCGTGGCCGATCAGCCGGGCGCGCCCTTACGCCCCGCGGGCTCCTTGGACCTCTCCGGCCCGTCAGATCCCTCGGGCTCCTTCGAGGCCGTGGCGTCCTTGAGGGCCTTGACGATGTCGGCGAACTCGTCGGCGAAGCCGCCGTCGCCGCTCTCGGTGCGGGTCAGCCCGCCGACCTCGATCACCTGACCGCCGCCGTCGTCGTCACGGACGCGCACCCACAGCCTGCGGCGGCGGATCAGCAGCGACAGCAGTACGCCGAGCACCGCCGCCACGGCGGCCACCAGGGCGGGCAGCCGGCCGGGGTCGTGCGCGATCTGGAGCGCGGCCCACTCCTTGACGCCGGTGAAGGTGATTTTGCCGTACCCGCCCGGAAGATCCAGGCTCTTCCCCAGCTCCACCGGCTCGGACATCATGACCAGGCGCTTCATCTTCTTCAGCCGCTCCTGGTCGAACAGGTAGACCGACTGCGGCACGCCGGAGCGCAGGCCGAGGTCGCCGGCGAAGGCGGTGACCTGGACGACCGGGTTGATCGCGGCGGGGAACGTGGAGTCCCAGGAGCCGTCCTGCATCTCGGCCGCGGTGGGCAGGAACCTGATCGCCAGGCCGAGCTGGTCCGGCTTGGCGTCGGGGACCTTGATGGTGCACTCGGAGGCGAAGGTCCGGCTGTTCTGGGGCAGGCAGGCGACCGGCCCCTCGAACGCGACCTGGCCGGACCCGTCGGTGACGGTGAAGGTCGGCGCGTAGCCGTGGTCGATCAGGTAGGTCAGCGTGCCGTTGACGTCGAGCGGGTCGTTGACCTTGAGGGTGTAGGCGCGCTCGGCCGCCGCGGGCGAGTCGTGCACCGACAGCTTGGCCGTGTAGTCCAGCACCTGGCCGGGACGGTCGCCGGTGATCTGGTAGTCGACCTTGAAGTCGTCGAGCTGGAAGGAGAACGGCTCCAGCGACTCGGCGGAGACCTGGCTGCCCGGGATGTACCGGTCGTAGGCGGCGACGGTGTTGGCGAAGCCGTTGCCCTCGACGATCAGCACGTTGCCTCGGTAGCCGTACAGGGCGCCGATGCCGAGCGCGAGCAGGATGCCGACCAGCGCGGTGTGGAAGAGCAGGTTGCCCGCCTCGCGCAGGTAGCCCTTCTCGCCGCCCACCCAGCCGGGGCCGCTGACCACCCGGAAGCGCCTGCGGCGCAGCGCGGCGGCCAGTTCCTCGGTCGTGGCGGTGCCGGCGATGGTCGAGTGGTGCGGCAGCCGGTTCAGGTGGCGTGGCGCGGCGGGCGGCTCACGGCGCAGCTCGCGCAGGTAGACCCCGGTACGCGGCAGGATGCAGCCGATCAGCGACACGAACAGCAGCAGATAGATCGCCGCGAACCAGGGGGCCTGGAACACGTCGAACATCCACAGCCGGTCCAGCCACTCGGCCGTGCCGGGGTTGCTCTTGAAGTAGCGGGTCACCGCGCCCGGCTCGACGCCGCGCTGCGGGAACAGCGAGCCGGGCACCGAGGCGAGCGCGAGCAGGAACAGCAGCACCAGCGCGGTCCGCATGGCGGTGAGCGTGCGCCAGAACCAGCGCAGCCAGCCCACCACCCCGAGCCCCTTGGGGCCGGTACGGCCTGCGGGCACGGCGGCGCTCTCGCCTGTCGTCGTTTCGTCCGTAGTCGTCTTCTTCATCAGATCACCGGCCGGAACCCTCCGATCCAGCCCTGCATGGTCATGACGAGATCGCCCCACAGTCCGGTGACCAGCAGGACGCCGACCGCCACCAGCATGCCACCCCCGATGCGGGTGATGAGCCGCGAACGGCGGCGCACCACCGGCAGCGCGTGCAGCAGCCTGCGGTAGCCGAGCCCGGCGATCACGAACGGCAGGCCCAGCCCGAGCGCGTAGGCGAAGGCGAGGATCGCCCCCCGCCCCGCGCTGCCCTGGTCCAGGCCGAGGGTGAGCACCACCGCCAGCGTCGGCCCGATGCAGGGCGTCCAGCCGAGGCCGAACACCACGCCGAGCAGCGGCGCGCCCGCCAGCCCCGCGTTGGGCAGCCGGTGGATCCGCACGTCACGCTGCAGGCCCGGGATCAGCCCGAGGAAGGCCAGGCCGAGCACGACGGTCAGCACGCCGAGCACCCTGGTGATGATCTCCGAATTGCCGAGCAGGGCCGCGCCGACGCTCCCGGCGAGCGCGCCGCCCGCCACGAACACCAGCGCGAAGCCCAGCACGAACAGCCCCGAGCCGAGCAGCAGCCGGCCGCGCTTGGGGTCGTCGCCGCTCATCCCCGTCACGTACGACAGGTAGCCGGGCACCAGCGGCAGCACGCACGGCGAGAGGAACGACACCAGCCCGGCCGCCAGCGCGATGGGCAGTGCCAGCGCCAGCGACCCCGACGCGACGGTGTCAGCCAGACCTTCGTTCATCACTCACCGTCTTGACCGCGTTGAGCAGGTCGGTGTACTTGACCGCGCCGAGCGCCCTGGCCGCGATGCGGCCCTCCCGGTCGATGATCAGAGTGGACGGGATGGCCGCGGGCGGCACCGTGCCCTGAAAGGCCAGCGCGACCTTGCCCGGCTGGTCGTACAGGCTGGGATAGCCGGGCTGGTGGTTGCGCTCGAAGGCCAGGGCGGCGGCCTTGTCGTCCTTGAAGGCGACGCCGATGAACTCGACGCCGTCGCCCTTGGTCTTGGCCGCGACGTCCTTCAGGACGGGGGCCTCGGCCACGCAGGGGGCGCACCACGACGCCCAGAAGTTGAGCACGACGACCTTGCCCTTGCCGGCGGCGAGCGCGACCTTGCTGCCGTCGAGCGCGGCCCCGTCGACGGCCGGGGCGGGCTTGCGCCCGTCGGCGGGGAAGATCGCCACCTTGCCGTCGCCCGCGATGAAGCGGGTGTCGCCGGTGCTGGGCTGGCCTCCCTGCGAACCCGCGCACCCGGCCAGCGCGAAAACCGGCACGAGCGCGTAGGCGAACGCCCGGAACACGGCGGATTTCCTGGTGATCACGGGAGGGAGGCTCCTTGCACTACAAGCAGTAGAGCTGTCACTCTACCGGCGCGCACGGTCGCCCGGCACACCGCCCCGCCGGGTGCCCGCTCGGCGCGCGGCGCGCTCAGCGGGGGCCGGTCAGGCCGGGGTCGGGCCAGCCCGGGTCGGGGCGTCCGGGCTGCGCGCGCTGCGGGTCACTGGCCTCGCGGGCCAGCGAACCGGCGGGCTCGCTGTAGCCCACGCTGGCCAGCCGGTCGCCCTCGAAGGTGAAGGAGGTCAGGCTGGCCAGGCCGCACTGGCGGCGGCGCGGGTCGTGCCACAGCCGGCGGCCCTCCGCGGCCAGCCGGATGATCCAGATCGGCAGCTGGTGGCTCACCAGCACCGCCTCGTGGCCGCGGGCGTCGCGCCTGGCGTCGTCGATCACCGCGCGCATCCGGGCCAGCACATCGACGTAGCGCTCGCCCCACGAGGGACGGAACGGGTTCCAGAAGTGGCGGTAGTGCCGCGGGTTGCGGAACACGCCCTCGCCGGGGCGGATCGGCACGCCCTGGAACACGTTGACGGCCTCGATCAGCCGCTCGTCGGTGCCGATGGGCACACCGAGCTTTTCCGAAAGCGGCGCGGCGGTCTCCTGCGCGCGCTCCATGGGGGAGCTGACCAGCAGGGACACATCGCGGTCGGCGACGGCGGCGGCCACCATCTCGGCCATCCGGCGGCCGGCGTCCGACAGGTGGTAGCCGGGCAGCCTGCCGTACAGGACGCCCCCGGGGTTGTGCACCTCACCGTGCCGAAGCAGGTGGACGACGGTGGTTTGAGCCATGGTGGGCCTCAGCCTACCCATACGCACCTTGCGTGACGCGCGCAGGGACCCGGCGCGGGACGGGCCTACGCCTGGACCGGTTCGGGGCGGGCGCTCTCGGCGCCGGCGATGTACGGCTCGGAGGCGCGGCGCAGCGCCTCCACCGCGGCCCGGATGGCGGGACGGCGGGCGGCGTCGGTGCGCCACAGCGCGAAGATCCGCCGGGTCGGACGGGGCCTGATCGGTACGGCGCGCACGGTGTCCGGCAGGCCCTCGCTGCCCAGCCGGGGCACGATCGCGCACCCGTGCCCGGCCGCCACCAGGGCGATCTGCGTGGCGTACTCGTCGACCATGCAGGTGATCTCCGGCTCCACTTCGGCCGAGCGCAGTGTGAACGCCAGCCAGTCGTGGCAGATCGTGCCCGGCGAGGAGCTGATCCACCGCTCGCCGGACATCTCGGCGAGCCGGATCTCTGCCCTACCGGCCAGCGGGTGGTCCGCACGGACGATCACGTCGGCGATGTCGTCGAACAGCGTGGCGCGGGAAAGCCCCTCCGGCAGGGCCATCGGGCGGTTGAGCCAGTCCTGGCCGACCGCGAGGTCCAGCTCGCCGCGGGCCACCTCGCGGATCTGCCGGTCCGGCTCGCGCTCGAAGAACTGCAGCTCAAGGTCGGGGTGCCGGGCGCGCAGCGAGGTGAGGGCCGCGGGGGCCAGGCCGCGCGCCGCGGTGGGGAAGGCGGCCATGGTCAGCTTGCCGACCACCGCACCGCGCAGCGCCTCGAAGTCGGCCTCGGCGGTCTCCACCAGGGCCAGGATGCGCTCGGCGTGCTCGGCGAGCAGGCCGGCCGCGTCGGTCAGCCGCACGCCGCGCCCGTTGCGCTCCAGGAGCGTCGCGCCGGTCTCGCGCTCCAGTTTGGCGAGCTGCTGGGAGATCGCCGAGGGGGTCACCATCAGCGCTTCCGCCGCCGCGCCCACCGATCCGTAGACCGACACCGCGTGCAGAGCCTTCAGCCGGTTGAGGTCCAACATGTAAGCAAGTCTAAAC
Organism: Spongiactinospora rosea; assembly: GCF_003315795.1. Lineage (GTDB taxonomy): Bacteria > Actinomycetota > Actinomycetes > Streptosporangiales > Streptosporangiaceae > Spongiactinospora > Spongiactinospora rosea. Next base: position 617,755 of record NZ_QMEY01000001.1, on the reverse strand, counting down.
TACAACCCCAAGAAATACTCGCTTGTGCTGAACGGTTCCGGGACCGGAAAATAGATGCGTGAGAATACAAACCGCCCCACGCAAGCAGTACGAAAGCCAGATCTCCTACCTGGAAAAGCTCGCCAACGCCGAGCGGGAGCGCCGCGCCCGGGCCCGCAGGACCGGCCGCGACCCCCGCCCGGTGAAGTCGGCCGAGAGCAACTGACCGACCTGATCGACCGATCGGCGCAGGTTCACCCGCGCGCGGCGGCCTTGGCCGCCAGAGGGAGGGCGCCGGTGATCCGCTCCACCGCCTCGTCGTCGTGCGCGGCCGACACGAACCACGCCTCGTAGGCCGACGGCGGAAGATAGACCCCCTGGTCCAGCATCGAGTGGAAGAACGCCCGGTACGCGGACGTGTCCTGACGCTGGGCCCCGGCGAAGTCATGCACCGGCTCGTCGGTGAAGAAGATCGAGAACAGGCTGCCCGCCCGCTGCAGGCGGTGCGGGACGCCTTCGGCGGACAGCGCCGCGGCGGCCGCGGAGCCGATCACCGCGGCGACGGCGTCGAGCCGTTCGTACACCCCGTCATCGCATCCGCGCAGCATCGCCAGCCCGGCGGCGCAGGCCAGCGGATTGCCCGACAGCGTGCCCGCCTGGTAGACCGGCCCATCGGGGGCGAGCCGGTCCATCACCTCGGCCCGCCCGCCGAACGCGGCGGCGGGCAGCCCGCCGCCCATCACCTTGCCGAAGGTCATCAGGTCGGCGTCCACCGGGTCCAGGCCGTACCAGCCGGCGCGGGAGACGCGGAAGCCGGTCAGCACCTCGTCCAGGATGAGCAGCGCGCCGTTGGCCGTGCACAGCTCGCGCAGCCTGGCGTTGAAGCCGTCGCGCGGCGGCACGATGCCCATGTTGGCCGGGCACGCCTCACTGATCACACAGGCGATCTCGAACCTCCGGAACGCCTCCTCGACCGCCGCCACGTCGTTGTACGGGAGCACGATCGTGTCGGCGGCCGACGCGCCGGTCACCCCGGGAGTGTCCGGCAGCCCGAACGTCGCCACCCCCGAGCCCGCCGCGGCGAGCAGGGCGTCCACGTGCCCGTGGTAGCACCCGGCGAACTTCACGACCTTGGAGCGGCCGGTGAAGCCGCGGGCCAACCGCACGGCCGTCATGGTGGCCTCGGTGCCGGAGTTGACCAGCCGGACCTTCTCCACCGGGGCGACCCTGGCCACGATCTCCTCTGCCAGCTCGACCTCGCCGGGCGTGGCGGCGCCGTAGGAGGTGCTGTGCTCGATCGCGGCGCGCAGGGCCTCGACCACGGAGGGATGCCGGTGGCCGAGGATCATCGGACCCCATGAACCGACCAGGTCGACGTAGCGGTTGCCGTCGACGTCGGTGATGTAGGGACCCTGGCCCGAGGCCATGAACCGCGGCGTACCGCCGACCGCGCCGAACGCGCGGACCGGGGAGTTGACCCCGCCCGGAATCACGGCGCGGGCTCGGTCGAACAGTTCCTGGGAGGACTTGGCGCTAATGGTCACGTCACAAGCCTACGACCGTCCCCCTGTGGTCACCGAGGTGCGCCCGGGTCACTCGAAGGAGTCGGCCAGCCAGTCGAGGACGCGCAGCGGGTCGGGCAGCGGGCGGCCGTCGGGCGGGCGCAGCCAGGACACCGGCTGCCCGGTGGGCAGCGTCGAGGGCGGGGCCAGGACGTAGCTGTCGCGGCAGTGCCAGCGCAGGCCGGGCGTGTCGTCCACGCTCTCGGGCACGCAGTCGAGGTTGCAGGACCACCACTCGTCCTCGTCGTCGGGGTTGCCGCGGGTGGCCACATAAAACAGGACCCGGTCGCCGTTGGCGGCGACCGGGCCGGTGCCCGAGCCGGATGCGTCCATCCGGGTGAGGGCGGCGAGCCCCGCGTCGAGCGGGGCGTCGAAGACGTCGAACACGCGTCCGGTGGGGAGGATCACATTGGCCTCGGGGTCACGCTCCCACCAGCGACCGAGCTGCGCGGCATCGAGAGTGGCCTGCATCTGCCAGGCCGGGGACACCGGATGCGCGCCCGGGTCGGGACACCCGAGGCGGTCACAGGAACAGGCCCGCGAGCCGGTGCGCAGCGGATGCGCCCCCGGGCAGACGGCCCAGCCGAGCGCGGCGTACTCCAGCACCGAGGCGACCCGCGACGTGTGCCGCGCCCGCCGCCTGGCACGCCGAGCGAGCGGTACCCCCACCATTGGTCTCCTCCGTCCGCGCGCCGGATCGCCTACGCGAAGGCCGCGGCGGGCGGCGCCGGAAAGGGCGCGCCAAAGCCACCGTGGGACACATCCGCGTTGGTGCTTACGCCTTCTTGCACTTTAACGCACGCGCCCCGGCAACCCACCGGAAACCCCCCGGTTGCCGGTGGTTCCCGGTGGTCGCCCGTATGTCGCGGAGCGCCGGTCAGCGCCGTTCAGCGCCGTTCAGGCCGGCAGGCGGCGGGCCACCTCGGTCGCCCAGTAGGTGAGGATCAGGTCTGCCCCGGCGCGGCGGATCGCGGTCAGCGTCTCCATGATCACCCGCTCGCGGTCGATCCAGCCGTTCGCCGCCGCCGCCTCGACCATCGCGTACTCGCCGCTGACCTGGTAGGCGGCCACCGGCACGTCCACCGCGTCGCGGATCTGGCGCAGGATGTCGAGATAGGCCAGCGCGGGCTTGACCATCACCGCGTCGGCCCCCTCGGCGAGGTCCAGGCGTACCTCGCGCAGCGCCTCGCCGACCGGACCCGCGGGGTCCTGCTGGTAGGAGCTGCGGTCGCCGAACTGCGGCGCGCACTCGGCGGCCTCCCGGAACGGCCCGTAGAAGGCCGAGGAGTACTTCACCGAGTAGCCCATGATCGGCACCTGCGCGAACCCGGCCGAGTCGAGCGCCGCCCTGATCACGGCCACCTGGCCGTCCATCATGCCGCTCGGCGCGATCATCTGGGAGCCCGCGCGGGCCTGGGAGACGGCCGCCGAGGCGTACCGTTCCAGCGTCGCGTCGTTGTCGACCTCACCGTCGGCCGTGAGGATGCCGCAGTGCCCGTGGTCGGTGAACTCGTCCAGGCAGGTGTCGGTCATCACCACGAGCGCGTCGCCGACCTCGGCGAGCACGTCGGCGAGCGCCCGCTGCACGATGCCCTCGGGGTCGTCCGCACCAGAGCCGCGCCCGTCCTTGACGGCCGGGATGCCGAACAGGATCAGGCCGCCCACCCCCGCCTCCGCGGCGTCGTGGGCGGCCTTGCGCACCGAGTCGAGCGTGTGCTGGACCACGCCGGGCATCGACCCCACCGGGCTGGGCGCGGCGATGCCCTCCTTGACGAAGACCGGCAGGATCAGGTCCCCCGGGTGCAGCCGGGTGCCCGCCACCATCCGGCGCAGCGGCGCCGTCCGGCGCAGCCTGCGCGGGCGCGCGACCGGGAACTCAGCGCTCAAAATGCCCCTCCTCAGTTGGCCGTGCTACTTGGCCGTGCTCACTTAGCTGTGCTCACTTGGCTGTGCTCACTTGGCCCGGCGGCGTGCGCCCCTGCGCGTCTGGGACGGCCGGCGAGGCGTCTCCCCCGCGGCGACGGCCGCCTGCCGCTGCTTGGCACCGTACTCCGCCAGAGCCGCCGCGAGAGCCGAAGCCGACGGACGATCGGCCATCACATCGACCCTGAGCCCGAACTCCTCGGCGGTCCGCACGGTCTGCGGGCCGATCGCGGCGATAACGGTGACGTTGTGTGGCTTTCCGGCGATGCCCACGAGATTGCGGACCGTGGACGACGAGGTGAACAGCACCGCGTCGAACCCGCCGCCCTTGATCGCCTCACGGATCGGCGCGGGCGGCGGCGCGGCCCTGACCGTCCGGTAGGCGGTGACGTCGTCGCACTCCCAGCCCAGCTCGGTCAGCCCCGCCACCAGGTTTTCCGTGGCGATGTCGGCCCTGGGCAGCAGCACGCGGTTGATCGGGTCGAGCATCGAGTCGTACGGCGGCCACTCGGCCAGCAGGCCCTCCGAGGACTGCTGCCCGGTGGGCACGAGGTCCGGCCGTACGCCGAACTCCACCAGCGCCCGCGCCGTCGCCTCGCCCACCGCGGCGACCTTCAGGCCCGCGAAGGCCCGCGCGTCCAGGCCGTACTCCTCGAACTTCTCCCGCACCGCCTTGACGGCGTTGCCGCTGGTGAAGGCCACCCACTCGTACCGGCCGGTGACCAGGCCCTTGATCGCCCGGTCCATCTGCTGCGGGGTGCGCGGCGGCTCGACCGAGATCGTCGGGACCTCCTCGGGCACCGCGCCGTAGGAGCGCAGCTGCTCCACCAGCCGGGCCGACTGCTCCTTGGTGCGCGGCACCAGCACCCGCCACCCGAACAGCGGCTTGGTCTCGAACCACGACAGCGAGTCGCGCAGCGTCACCGCCTCGCCGACCACCATCAGCGACGGCTCGTCGATCACCGCGTGCTTCAGGTCGGGCCCGAGCCTGCCCAGCGTGGACACGACCGTGAACTGCTCGGTCGTCGTGCCCGCGCCGGTCACCGCCACCGGGGTGGTGTCCGGGCGGCCGGCCGCGACCAGCGCCTTGCCGACCGACACCGCGTCACCGCCGGCGTTGTAGATCACCAGCGTGCCGGTGGCCGCCGCGTGGACCGACCAGTCGTCGACCAGCCCCGCGTCCACGACGCGGAACTCCGGCCCGGACGCCGCCGCCGGAATGCCGGCGTAGGTGAGCACGGCGGTGGCGGGCGGCACCCCTGGAACGATCTCGAAGTCCACCTCCGCCTTGGCGCAGGCGGCCACCTCCTCGCCGATCGAGGAGAAGAACATCGGGTCGCCGGGGCACAGCCGTACGACGCGCCTGCCGCCCTTGGCGGCCTTGACCGCGCCCAGCGGGGCGGGGTCGTCGTCGGTGACGTCGATCACCTCGACGTCGGACCGGGCGTGCCGCAGCAGCGCCCCGAACGCGGCGCGGTCAAGGACGACCGCGTCGGCCTTGCCGAGCAGCGCCGCGCCGCGCAGCGTCAGCAGGTTCTCATCCCCAGGACCCGCGCCGACGAAGGCGACGAAGCCGCCCGGGTGCTCGACGAAGGGCGGTGGTGAGGTGGTCGGTGTCGGTGAGGTCGGACTCGCGGAGCTCAATGGGACTGCTCCCCCATCAACGTGCCGGCTCCCTCGGCGACCATGGCGGCGGCGAGGTCGCGGCCGATCTCCATGGCCGCCGGGAGAGGTCCGGCGGCGGACTTACGGACCGCGCGCGCGCCATCGACTGCGATGACGGCGGCGGTCATGTTCAGGATGTGCCCATCGGCGACCGCGTACGCCCCGACAGGGGCGGCGCACCCGGCCTCCAGTGCGGCCAGCAGGGACCGTTCGGCGGTCACCGCCGCCCGCGTGCCGGGATCGTCCAGCACTCCGAGCAGCTCGACCAGATCGTCCCTGTCGGCGCGGCACTCCACCGCCAGGGAACCCTGTCCGGGCGCCGGAAGCATCTCTTCGATCTCAAAGATCTGGGAGATCTCTGCCTCCCGGCCGAGCCGCGACAGCCCCGCGACGGCGAGCACGATCGCGTCCAGCTCGCCGGACAGGACCTTGCCGATCCTCGTGTCGGCGTTGCCGCGGATCGGCACGTAGTCGAGGTCGGGGCGGAGCGCCCGGAGCTGGGCGACCCTGCGCGGCGACCCGGTGCCGACCCTGCCCCCTGGAGGGATGTCGGCGAGCTTGGCGGACCCGATCAGCGCGTCGCGGTGGTCGGCGCGCGGCGGCGTCGCCACCAGCGCGATCTGCGGATCGGGCGCGGTCGGCAGATCCTTCAGCGAGTGGACCGCGAAGTCGATCTCACCGTCGATCACCTTGTCGCGCAGCGCGCTCACGAACACGCCGGTGCCGCCCAGCTGGCTGAGCTGGGCCTTGGTCACGTCGCCGAACGTGGTCACGCCGACCAGCTCCACCGGCCGCCCGGTCAGCTCGGTGAGCCGGTCGGCGACGAGCTGGGACTGGGTGGTCGCGAGCAGACTGCGGCGAGTGCCCAGCTTGAGTGGGGTCATCTCGGTCACAGCTCCTGCTTTCGCCGGGTGGTCCGAGAGAGCCGGGCGGACTCCTCGTCGATCCCGGTCTGGTCGATCCCGGTCTGGCGTACGGCCTCGGGCACCTTCGGGTCGAGGTTGAACAGCTCGCGCAGCGCCTCGGCATAATGATCGCCCGAGGGCGAGGCGGCGAGCTGCTTGACACGCACGGTCGGCTCGTGCAGCAGCTTGTCCACGACCCTGCGCATGGTCTGGGTGACCTCGTCCTTGACCCGCTGGTCCATCTCGGGCAGCCGGGACACCAGCCGCCCCAGCTCCGCCTCGACCACGCCGGCGGCCTTGCTGCGCAGCGCCACGACCGTGGGGGTGACCCGGGCCGCGCGTACGACCTCAAGGTGGCCGGCGACCTCCTCGGCCACGATCCGCCTGGCCGCCTCGACCACGTCGCCGCCGTCCGTGCCCGCGGCCGAGCCGAGGCCGGAGTTCTGGATCGCTTCGAGGTCGACCAGCGTCACGCCGGGCAGCGCGCGGACGCCGGGGTCGATGTCGTGCGGCAGCGCGAGGTCCAGCAGGAACAGCGGGGTGGTCCGGCCCGTTCCGGTGAGCATCTCGGGGGTGACCACCAGGTTGCCGCCGCCGGTGCAGGAGATCACGATGTCGGCCTGGGCCAGCTCGGCGGGCAGGTCGTCCAGCCGGGCGGGACGGCCGCCGACCGTCTCGGCCAGCCGTACGGCGCGCTCGTAGGTGCGGTTGGCGACCACGATGCCGGTCACCCCGGCGCGGGCCAGCGTGGCGGCCGACAGCGCGCTCATCGACCCGGCCCCGACGACCAGGGCGCGCTTGCCCTGGATCGGCCCGAGCACCCGCTCGGCCAGCTCCAGGCCGACGCCCACGAGCGAGGCGCCCGCGTGGTCGATGCCGGTGTCGGTGTGGACGCGCTTGCCGACGCGCAGCGCGTGCTGGGCCAGCTCATTGAGCGTGGAGCCGAGCGTGCCCTCCTCCTGGGCCAGGCGCAGCGCCTGGCGTACCTGGCCGAGGATCTGGCCCTCGCCCATGACCATGGACTCAAGGCCGCTCGTGACCGAGAACAGGTGGGACACGGCACGGTCTTCGTAGTGCACGTACAGGTGCGGGGCGAGCTGCTCGACCGGTACGTTCGCGTAGGTGCCGAGCAGCTCGCTCATCGCGCTCACCGCGCTGTGGAAGCGTTGCACGTCGGCGTAGATCTCCACCCGGTTGCACGTGGAGACGACCATGGCCTCGGCCACGCACTCGCTCCTGTGCACGTCGTGCAGCAGCTTCACCAGCGAGTCGCCGGACACGGCCACGCGTTCCAGCAGTGCCACCGGTGCCGTCCGGTGACTCAACCCGACAGCAAGGACGCTCATGCGCTGGCTCCCTGCTGCAACTCCTCGGCCATCACGGGGCCCCCACTTTCGCGATCCCCCTTGCGCTGCTCATGAAACGCGAGGATCTGCAGTTCAATGGACAGATCGACCTTCCGGACATCGACGCCCTCTGGGACGGAGAGCACGGTGGGGGCGAAGTTCAGGATGCTGGTCACCCCGACGGCGATGACCCGGTCGCAGATCTGCTGGGCAGCCGCAGCCGGTGTCGCGATCACCACGATCGACACCCCCCGCCGCTCGATCACGGCCTCAAGCTCGTCGATGTGCTCGACATTCAACCCCGCGATGTGGTCGCCCACGACTTCGGGGTTGGCGTCGAACAGCGCGGCCACCCTGAAGCCGCGCGACACGAATCCACCGTAGTTGGCAAGCGCCCTGCCGAGGTTTCCTATTCCGACGATGGCCACGGCCCAGTCCTGGGTGAGGCCGAGTTCGCGGGAGATCTGGTAGATCAGGTACTCGACGTCGTAGCCGACACCGCGCGTGCCGTACGAGCCGAGATGGGAGAGGTCCTTGCGGAGCTTGGCCGAGTTGACCCCCGCGGCCAGCGCGAGATCCTCCGAGCTCACGGTGGCCACGCCGCGCTCGGCCATGCCGGTGAGCGCCCGCAGGTAGAGCGGCAGCCGGGCAACGGTCGCCTCGGGTATGCCACGGTCGCGGGATTGGGGCAGGCGGCGTGTCACGTGCCGGAACTCCAGGGGACGGGCCTCCGGCGCGGCGCTGCCGCGAGCCCGGACGCGGTGGATATGGTGATGAGCAGCGTCTTCCAGGTTAATCCCTTTGTGAACGTATGCACAAAGTGAGAGGCAGCGAGTCTCGGCGGCCCGGGACTGGGCTAGCGTTGACGGGCATGACCCACCGGATCACGTTGCTCGGCAAGCCGGGCTGCCATCTCTGCGACGACGCCCGCGCGATCATCGCCCGTGTGGCGGGCGAACTCGGGGTGCCGTGGGAAGAGCGGGACATCACCCGATCGCCCGAGGACCAGGAGAAATACTGGGAGATGATCCCGGTGACGCTGATCGACGGCGTGCAACACGACTTCTGGCGGGTCGACGAACCCCGCCTCCGCGCCGCCCTCAGCGCACCCTAGATCGGGGCGGTCAGATCGGGGCGGTCCACCACTCCGACGCGATGGAGAGCCCGGCGAGCCCGGAGGGCCTGCCGCTTCGCCTCGTCCATGTGCCCGCACACCACCACGACCTGCACGGCCCCACGCCGGCGCGCCTCTTCCGTGACGGCCTTCAGAAGATCGACGCCGACCGTGGTCCAGTCGCCGTCCTCCCCCACCGCGAAGTCGTCGAGCGTGCAGGTCGGCCCGCCCGGGTCGTACACCGGAGGCGACGGCACCAGCGACCCGACCGCGAACCCGGCGAACCGCCCTTCGCGCTCGGCCACCCGGAAGATGACCTTCTCGTCCTCCACGAGGGTGGCGATGAACTCGGTGTGCCGGTCCCGAGCATCCGCCGCACGCCGCCAGAAGACGGGCTGATGCTCCTCGTACCTCTCCCTGCACCGGGCCATCAGGGCGACGATCGCCGCCACGTCATCGGACAAGGCGCTCCGGACAGAAAGCATGATCCTCATGCTAGGAGGGCCATGTCCCGGTGGGCCTATCGGGTCTCCGCGCCGATCCAGGACAGGTACTCGGCACTGCCCGCGACGATCGGGGTGGCGATGATCTCCGGCGTGTCGTAGCCGTGGTTCGCCTTGATGTACGCCTCCAGCTCGCCGAAGCGGTCACACGTCGTCTTGATCAGCAACTGCCACTCCCGCGCCTGCTCCACCGCCCCCTCCCACCGGTACACCGACGTGATCGGCCCGACCACCTGAACACATGCCGCCAGCCGCGCCTCCACGATGCCCTGGGCGAGCGCGACCCCCTTCTCCTCGTCGTCCACCGTCGTCAGCACCTGCACATAGCCCGCCATGAACCCTCGATTCCACACACTCGCGGTCACCCACCGTGGGGATCAAGGCAGGCGTCGATGATCTTGATCATCCGGTCGCGGCCGAAGCTGGACTCATGCCCAGGATGCACCGTCCTGACGGGAAGGTCACGGAGCCGCAGCATGGTGGCCCGGTAGGCCGCAAGGTCGGATCCGGGCAGGTTGTCCAGTAGAGGCGCGTCGTAAATGGCGTCGCCGGAGAACAGAACGCTGCTCTCCTCGTCCCAGAGCGCGATGCCACCGGGCGTGCGCCCGGGCAGGTGCAGCACGGTGAAGGCAGGTCACCCTCGCGCAACGCCCGCGTCGCGGGCGCGGGCACGACGTCGCACGAGGCGATGTCGTACCCGGCGTACGGCAGCGCGTGGAACTCCGCCGGGAGGTCCGAGCCGACCAGCGTCCCGAACTCCGGCTCCGCCAGGAACGGCTCGCGTAAACTCCGTCGCGCCGTTCTCCGCTCCAGCGGCCCTCCGCTTCGCGGAGACGAAAGGCCCGGCCCTCGCTGCGCTCGATCGTTCTCCCGGTGCCGGGGCTCCGCCCGACGTCACTGCTGCTCATATGCCGTGCGCTCCGGCCTCGGTCGCCGTACGGCAAGCCATCTTCCAACCGCCGGCCCGTCGCGAGCAGGCTCTTGTGCCCGGCCTTTCGCGTGGGTCGCCGCAACTCGCCATCCCAGCACCGGCCGAACGTGGCACCCCAGACCATCGCGCCGCTTGCCGCCCCTCGGCCATTGCACCCCACCGCCCTGGGCGGACCCCGCTTCGCGGAGGCGAAAGGCCCGGCCCTCGCTACGCTCAGGTGCTTTCCCGGTGCCGGGCTTCGCCCGACGTCGCTGCCGGCCGTCTGCCGTGTGTTCCGGTCTGTATGGCAAGGCCCTCCGGCCGCACGCGTGCAGCAGTACCCGGGACGATGCGGCGGGTTGCGGTCTGCGACGGCCCGGCCGCTTTTTGGCAACCGGTTTCCCCAGGCAGTGGCGGGTGACCGCGCCCCTCAGAGTGATGGAACCTCCCCACAGCCCGGGCTGGCCGACCTGGGCGATGTCCGATTTGAACGCTCCCACTTCCACCCCCTGGCGGGACGCCAGCCCAGCACCGGCCACCTTGTGGGCGGCCGGTTCCCCGCCGGCGGGGAGGCGGCGGGATGGCGTCCCACCCAGTGGTGTAAAAGTCCAGCGATCACGGTCATACCTGGTGGACCGGCAGGAACGGCCGTGGTCCGCCGGATCATGACCGCCCGGCCGCACCCCCACGGGCGCCGCAACGGCGAGACGCACGACGGCGGTGCCCGGCGCCCGCCAACGGCGGTCCGCCGGAACGCGGAGCCAGGCGGCATTTCCACCACTCGTGGGGACGCCATCGGCGGCGGGGCGCTCGCGCCGATCGTCTGCTGCTGCGCGTGTCCTTACCAGGGCGGCACCCGGCGGGGCGGCCTGTGCCGGCGGCCGGAAGGGAGTCTGGGGCCGAAGACGGATGATGTTCTGGGGTGTTCCATGGCGGGGCCGTGGGCGGTGGCTGCTCGCGTCTCAGGTGGTGGCGGGCTCGACCGAGCGGCCCAGGGGGCCGGTGAGGTAGTGCTGGACGGTGGGGGCGATGGCGGCGAGGAGGGTGGGCAGGTCGCGGTCGGCCAGGGGCGGGAGCCGGAGCAGGTGGCGGCCCAGCGCGATGCCGAACAGGTGGTTGAGCGCCAGGCCCAGGCGCAGGTCCGGGTCGTCGCCGGGCAGCAAGGAGTGGACGTCTTCGGGCAGGGCGGCGGTGAGCAGCTCGCGCAGCTGTTCGCGGGCGCCTTCGTGGGCCAAGGCCGACGCCACCGTGGCGCGTAGGGACCCGGCCAGGCCGGGGTCCTCCCATAGCGACAGGTAGGCGCGGGCCAGGCGCTCGCCGAGCTCGCCGACGGGCCCGTCGAAGGCGCCCTGGACCTGCTGGACCGCCTGGCCGGGCAGTTGGAGGGTGGCGGCGAACAAGCCGTCCTTGTTGCCGAAGTAGTGGGCCAGCAGCGCGACGTCGACCCCCGCCGCCGCGGCGATCGACCGCATGGTCGCCCCGCGGAACCCCTTGGCCGCGAACTCGTGCCTGGCCGCGGCCAGGATGCGGTCCCGGTTGCGGCCATCGCCGCTGGGCGGCCGCCCAGGACGCTCGGAGCCCTTCTCGCTCATGCCAGGCACTCTACCCGCCCTCAACAAATGTTGACATCAACAAATGTTGAAATACAGTGTGGTGATCCGGACCCCGATGTGCGACCCGCACTCAGCAGCGGATCCACGCCAAGAACCCCTGGAAGGCATCCCGCGCATGTTCTCCACATTCGATCTCGAGTTCGCCTGGATCGGCCTCGGAGCCGCGATCGTCTTGACGGTCGCCCTCCTGGCGACCGATGCGCTGCGCGGCAGCCGCACCCTGTCCCGGTGGAAGGACCCGGCCTGGCTGGGCTGGGTCGCCGTCGTCGCGTACCTGTTCCACAACTTCGAGGAGTACGGCATCGCCGCCGACGGCGCCCACCATGCCTTCCCCGACTCCCTGTGCACCACGCTCAACCAGGGCGCCTACCCGGAATGCCCGATCCCGACAGAGTTCTACCTGTTCGTCAACATCGGGTTGATCTGGGTCGTGGCGGTGATCTGCGCCCTGCTCGCCCGCAAGCACGTGATGATGGGGTTCGCGTTCTACAGCATCGTCATCGTCAACTGCTTCCTCCACATCGTCCTCGCCCTCGCCACCGGCACGTACAACCCGGGGCTGCTCACTGCGGTCGTGATGTTCCTGCCCGCCTCGGCCTGGATGATCAGCGTCTTCCTCAAGCACCAGGACCCGCCGCTCGGCAAGTGGCGCCTGCTCGGCATCGTCGGCATCGGCGTGGCCGCCAACGGCTCCCTGCCGCTCACGATCAATTTGTTCCTGAACGACGTCATCTCCGGACCCGTCCTCGACCTGCTGCAGCTCCTCAACGCAAGCCTCATCCTGCTGGTCGGCGCCCTCCTCCAAAGGTCCCTGCCCCCAGCACACCCCGCAACGGCGAAGCCCGGCACCCAAGCTTCCCGCTGAACGACGCAAGACCCCTTTCCGCACACGGGCGCCGGCCCGGAGCCGCCGGTCACCCCGCGCCGCCGGCGGCCGAGGACCGCGGCGCCATGGTCGTCGATGGCGGGGCGGGCGACCTCCAAGCCATCCCCTTACCGGAACGACCAGCGACGCTAAGACGGGCCGGCCGGCTGCTCAGTACGCCGGTCAGAGACGGGTGGGTGTAGGCAGGCCGGGCGACCCTTGACCCGGCCCGCCCACACCCTGGAGCAGGGGGCTCCGCGTTCCCCGTGCCCGCGCGGCGGGGTGGTGGGGGCTCGCCGCGCCTTGTGAGAAATGGCGGAGGGCCGGGCGAGCCTGCGGGGTTTCCCGGACCCGCCCGGGAGTGTGCACCGGCTGGACCGGAGACAACCGGTGCACAACGCGGCGTTGAATGCCGGAGGGAGGACACCGTTGGTCTTCCGGCCGCCGCGCGCATACGGAGGGAGTGCGGGCGGGTCGGCGCTACCGTTCGTAGCCGGCACCTTGCCGGCGGCTTAAGTTTCTGGTCGCTATCCGATCGGCTGCTGAGGTGTGTCCAGCCACACCTGTTGCCCGTCCGGGGTGACGGTCATCCCGAACCGGTCGCGGCGGGGCTCGCCCCATGCCACCCACTGGAAGTAGGCGTCGGTGACCTCCTCCCACAGAGGGCGGTCGCCCGCTTGCCGCACGGTGTACTCGGCGCGGCCGGACCGCCAGGTGGCGACCGACCAGTTGCCGGTGGGCGGGTCGGTGACGACGACGCGGTGGGTGTCGCCCTCGGGGTAGGAGTAGCAGCCCAGGCCGGTGATGGCGGCCATGGCCAGCCTGGCTCCGGCGGGGGCGTCGGCGATGGCGCGGGGATCGATCGTCGTGGTGTGCTCGCTGCGCCGGTCATCGGCCGTGGTGGCGGGCCGCTGGGAGCGCATCATCATGTATGAGGCGAACCTGGGGAACCGGCCGTACGCGGTGCCGTCCGGGGTCACGGTGAGGCGCAGGGCGTGGTTCTCGCCGAAGTTCGGGCACCAGGGGGCGACGATGAGGCCGCCCGAGCGGGTCTGCTCGATCCAGGTGTACGGCACGCGGCGGATGCCGCAGGTCACATGCACCCGGTCGAATGGCGCGCGGGCGGGTGCGCCGTCCGCGCCGTCCCCGATGACCAGATGGGGCTGCACCCCCACGTCACCGAGGCTCTTGGCGGCCTGTTCACCGATCGCGGGGTCCACTTCGACGCTGGTGACGTTGTGCTCGCCGACGAGGTGGGACAGCAGGGCGGCGGTCCAGCCGGTGCCGGTGCCCACCTCCAGCACCCGGTGGCCGGGGGCTGCGTCCAGGAGTACGAGGAGGTCGGCGACGGTGGCGGGGGCGGAGTTGGAGGAAGTGTAGTCGGCGTCGGGCGGCAGACGCAGGGTCCCGTCGGCTGCGATCGTCTCGCGGATGGGGATCGCGCCGTCGGCGAGCTGAGTGACGATCGGCATGCCGGAGTAAACCGCGTCCCACCAGGTATCCGGAGCGGCGTCACGATCGATGGCCCTGGTCATGCGGTCCTCCCCCACCAAGGCCACCGGAGGGATGAACAAGTGGCGCGGCGCGGCGCGAAACGCCGCCCTGACGGGTTCAGGTATGTCACCGATCAGAGAGGTGATGCTGTTGATCATCTGCTCGATCCGCGCGAAGGCGCCGGGGTCGGTCACTTTTTGTCGCCGGGCTTGTCGGTGGGCTGCTGCGCGGGCAGCTGATCAGGGTTGTACGGCTGAGGCTCCGGGTCCTTGTCTCCGCTGTTGGGGTCTTCGTGCTTGCCCCACTCTGGACTCATGGCTGTGATCTCCTCGCCTCGGCCAACCGCCTAGCGTGACTGTACGGCTACCACACGGGGCGAGCAATGGCTTTCGCGTGAGAATGCCGCCCTCGGAGAAGCGGCATGGTGATACCCCGCTTTGGTTCAGCGAGAAGACTTGGGCGGCTTCCCCACCATCGCCTTTCATGAGGCGTGAACCGCATGGGTAACGGTGAGAAAGCAGCAAACGACGCAATGGTCTGGAATGGGCTGCTTTGGCCAGCGCTGGAACGGCGAGGCACCTGAACTCCCGCGAAAGGCCAGAAACGAGAGTCGAGTGGCGACGGCTGACGGCCGGAAGGTGGCTTGCGCAGGCTTTGAATGGTGGCTTATTACTCCAGTGACACTTCGCGATCCTGGATCGGATCTGCGCCGGCAAGCCGTGGCCAGGTGGCGTCGATGCCGGCGCAGAACGTCTGCGATGGAGGGGTGCCGGCGCTGATCGGCCACCCGGCCGGCGCAATGGCGGAATCGGCTTCTACAACGCTGCCGAACTCGACAAGAACTCCTGTCCGGATCATTCCCAAGAAATGTGGCCGCCGTCAGTGCCGATACGGACGGCGTCCGGAATCGCGAAAATGATCCGGCAGGCTTCGAATCGATTTGTTGCCGCATTCCACGCGAAGTTCCCGATGGACTGGGTGCAGGTCGGCAGGTACAGGATGTAGTTTGTAAAGACGGAGCCCGCAAAGCCGCCGCCTTCCAAATAGGCTTCGGGATACGGGATGTTGTATCCAGGGAACGCACTCTTGTGATCCTCACGGGTCAAGAAGGCGCGAATGAAGTACGCCCAGCGACCACCGCCCTCGGCTGACGGGAGAGTGCGTAACACGGTCATGTCGTCCGACGACGCCTTTTCCACGCCGGTCACAATAAGGCCCAGCAGCGACCTGCCCTCGTCTGTCCAGACGGTGACAAACGCCTTCTCACCGAACTTCAGCCGCGTACCCGCTGGTGTGGAGCCCGGCAACGACGGCGGCCGACCTGTCGCGGCGGGCGTCACCGGGGCGCTGAAAGCGGGCAGTTCAGGAGTGGCCGACCCGCAGCCGCTCGTCACGAGAGCCAGTGCCGCTGCTATAAGGGCTGCTCGAGTCCTGACCATGCCAAGGACACTAGTCTGAGCACTGATTCTGTTCTAGATCCGAACTGGATGGACAGCAACGAACCACGTAGGTGGCGAGCGGATCCGTCGGCGCCGTACGTGATTGACCTGGCGCCTACTGAACCCCGCGGATCTGTAGAGCAGAAACTCAGGAAAAGGCTGGATTGTGACACACACGCTGGCCGCTGCCATGTGACCTCAACGCCTCAAGATCGCGAAGCGTCACTGGAGTATGAGGCGAGGATCCAGCCTTTCGTCTGAGTCGTGGTCACCTCGCCGTTCCAGTACCGGCCAAGGCAGCCCTCGAATCACCGCGCCCGTTTGTCCACCACTCCGCCTGGCGCGATCCCGCCACGGGCTGGAGGGTGGCTTGCCGTATGGCAGCCCAGGACCGGAAACACACGGCACAAGGCCGGCACCGGCGTCGGGCGAGAAGCCCGACAGCAGAAAACGTCCGAGCGCAGCGAGGACCAAGCCTTTCGCCGTCACCAAGCGGAGGCCCGCGGAAACAGAAAACAGCGAGATGCTCTGCGAGCTGGCGCTGGGAGGGTGAGGTACCACGATTCGCACGAAAGGCCGGACACAAACGCCGACCGGTGACGGGTCAGGGGCTGGAGGGTGGCTTGCCGCACAGAAACTGGGGGCCGGAGCATACGGCACACGACCAGCGCCGACGTCGGGCGAGAAGCCCGGCACCGGGAAAACGTGCGAGCGCAGCGAGGGCCGAGCCTTTTCGTCTCCGCGAAGCGGAGGGCCGCCGAAGGCGGCAGGGAAACGGTGAGAGGCGGCGAAACGGCGGGATAGTTCGAGAAGGGCTGCTTTGGCCGGTGCCGGAACGGTGAGGTACCACGACTCACGCGAAAGGCCGGGAACAAGAGCCAACCCACGACCGCCGGTGGCTGGAAGGTGGCCTGCCGTACAGAAACTGAGGGCCGGAGCATACGGCACACGACCAGCGCCGACGTCGGGCGAGAAGCCCGGCACCGGGAAAACGACCGAGCGCAGCGAGGGCCGAGCTTTTTCGTCTCCGCGAAGCGGACTTGCCGCTGGAGGCGGTTGGGCAATGGCGAGAAGGCTGCGAACGGCGGGATTGTTTGGGATGGGCTGCTTTGGCCGGTGCCGGGACGGTGAGGTACCACGACTCACGCGAAAGGCCGGACACAAACGCCGACCGGCGACCGCCGGCGGCTGGAAGGTGGCTTGCCGTACGGGAACCCAGACCAGAGCGCACGCACCGCGAAAACGTCTGAGCGTGGCGAGGGACAGCCCTTTTGCCGCTGCAGGGCAGGTGGGGAGGGTGGGGCTTGTGGGGTGGGGCAGAGCGGCGCGAAAGCGCGGAAAGAAGTGACCCGGCTGGAAGGATAATGGGGAATGGGTCAGATGTACGCCGTTGGGAGGGGGACGACTTTGGCGGCGTTGACGGTGAGTTCGATGACGTTGGTAGCGAGGACGAGGGACTGGCGTTCCGTGACGAAGCGTTGGACGTGGGGTTGCCGCTGATGTTCGGCGAATGCGACCTCGTCCCGGTATAGCTCATACACGATTCGCTGGAGCGGTGCCGACTTCACCGCGTGGCAAGAGTAGACCAGCGTGTCAGGTTCGTTCTGCCGGACGCCGTCCACCGTGGCTTCGGCCAGGTGGTCGAAGGCGTCGCCCGAGCCGTCGATGAGCGTGAAAACGGTGAGCAGTCCATAAATGCTCGGCGAGGGCCTGCCGCCGCCTCCGCCGCCCGTGTTGGGGCCATTACCGGGCGTATCGGGGTATACCACCCCGGTTCCGGGCATGCTGTAGTCCTGTTGCTCGGCGCGGCGTGCCCGCCGCCCGCCGCCGCCCTCCATGCGGGCGTGGGTGCCCGTATCGGTGCCGCGCCTGCCCCGGCCGCCGCGCGGCGGCGACTCGAAGTCGCCGGTGACCCCGCCGCCGGGGCCGCCGAAGAAGCCTTCCCCGGCGGGCTCGTCGTAGGACGGGTCTCCGAACGGGGAGCCGCCCTCTTCGGCCCGCATGCGCGCCGCGTAGTCCACGTCCTGCTCGCCCGCGCGGTACTCCGCGACCAGATCGCCGAGCCCCGAACGCCGCCTCCCCTGCTGTGGCGGCGGTTGTGGTTGCGGCTGGGGCTGCGGTGGCCCGCCCTCCGGCATGCCGCCTTCCGCCGCGAAGCCCCGTCCATCCCGGCGACCCCGCTCCTCCATCCGGCCCTGCTCGGCGAACGCCTGGTCGGTGCGGGAGCGGGCGGGCTCGTGAGCCGGTTCGCGGATGGTCTCGCGTACCTGGTCACGGGCCTGGGCCCCGTGTTCGGCCACCGCGCGCCGCCGTCCCTGTTCCGGCCGCTTGACGGCTGCGGTCTCCTCCTCGTAGCCGTCCTCCTCCTCGTCCTCCTCCTCGTCGTCGTAGGGGGCGAGCGGGCGGATCAGCACGTACCAGGTCGCGGCGGCTCCCACCGTGAGGATCGCGGTGGTGAAAAGGCCCAGCGAGGAGAACCGCAGCACGACCACGAGCGCGATGCCGACCGGCGCGATGACCAGGACGGCGTGCATGTTGTCCGTGTCGTACTCGTCGCCGTCGCGCCAGCGCAGCCCGGCGACGATCATCGCGCCGACCATGATGGCGGCCGTGGCGGCGTGCGCGGCGGCGAGCAGCGAGGCCGGGAACAGGCTCCAGTGGGTGCTGCCCACCGGCAGGGACTCGCTGAACGCCCCGCCGTTGTTCACCGGGTCGACGAACATGATCACTGCGCTGACGAAGGTCAGCGCGCCGCCGAGCAGCCACGCGGCGAACTTCGGCGGGGTACGCCTGGCGAGGAGTTGCACCGCGCCGATGGCCAGCCACAGGGGGGCGATGAGGGAGCCGGTGATCTGGTAGAGCCGGAAGGTGGTGGCGCCGAATCCGAGCAGGTGCCCGGCCGCGACCACGCCGAGGGCCAGGCACAGCGCCGCGGTGGAGGCGGTCCAGGCGCCCAGCCAGCCGGCAGGCTCGTCGCGCAGCCGCCTGATCAGGGCGCCGGTGGCGATGGCGGCCAGGAGAGCACCGGCGAATCCGATTACGGCGACGACGTTTTCCATGGTGCCTCCAATGCTGCCGGACATTAGCCCCCAACCGGTAGCGGAAGCGGGGAGCGGCCGTGTCAGGTGCAACGGTCCACCAAGGTAGCCGCCGGGCGGCTCATCTCGCGACGCTCCCCCTCCGATGTTATGGCCCACCACATACCTACGATCTAGGGAGATCCGGAACCCACCAGGGCACCTCGCCGGATCGGCATGGTCAGGACCAAGCGGATTGTGAAATTTCCCGATCATTCCTAGAGTGTTCGAGCAGCCGACCCCTTCCCCCCAGGGATCGACCCCCTTCCCCCCAGGGATACCGGATGCCGAATACGTGGCCGTTCGCCGGGCTTTCCCCGCCCCCCAGGGCAGGGATGTCACAAAGCACACGGACGGGCGAGTTCGCAGTACGTCAGGATGTGGCGGCTCCCGGGGACGACGACCTCCGGGCCCTGGTTCTGCGTGCCAAGACCGGGGACGCGGATGCCTTCGGAACGCTCTATGACCGATACGTCGACCTCGTCTACCGCTACATCTACTTCCGCGTCGGCTCGCACCCTCTCGCCGAAGACCTCACCAGCGAGACGTTTCTGCGGGCACTTCGCCGTATCGCGAACTTCACCTGGCAGGGAAGAGACTTCGGCGCCTGGCTGGTGACGATCGCCCGCAATCTGGTCACCGACCATTTCAAATCGGGGCGTTACCGGATGGAGGTGTCCACGGCGGAAGTCCTCGACATCCCGTTGGACGGACCGCACATCCCGGAGAACGCGGTTGTCACGGCGATGGTCAACGAAAGGGTTCTGCGCGCCGTACGGGACCTCAAGCCGGAGCAGCAGGAGTGCGTGGTGCTGCGCTTCCTGCACGGCATGTCACTGGCGGAGACGGCGCTGGTGATGGGCAAGAAGAGCGGGGCGATCAAGGCCCTGCAGTTTCGCGCGATCCGCGCGCTGGCCCGCGCGCTGCGGGCCGATCTCGCCTGACAGAGCCGGCCGCTGCGCTGGGCGATCCCCGCAGGCGCTTTGGAAACGGAACGTAACCTGTCGTACCGGCCCATCGTTAGGCAAGTGACACCGATGGATCATCGCTCGGGGGCGGCAGGGAGCGTTCATGCGTAAGTGGCGACCCCGGTGGTGGCGCCCCGCCACCACCCGGCGTACCCAACACCGCCTGGCCGAACGATTGTCGAAGATCGGCATCCAGGAGGAGGCGGGTCCCCGCGCGGAGTTCCGCGCCAAGCTGCGGGAGGACCTGCTCACGACGTACGCCGACGACGCCGCCTGCCCGCTTCCCGAACCGGCGGAGACCATCGCGCCCACCACCGGTCAGGCGGACATCGTGCGCGGGCGTCCGCGCCGACCCAGGCGCCGCCGCCGGGCGGGCCGGGCGGGCGGCCGGTCCAGGGGGTATCGGCGAGTGGCGGTGCTCTCGCAGCTCGCGGTCGTCGGCGTGGCGTTCACGCTCACCGTGACCGGGCTGGTGGCCTACCGCGCGGTACCGGGCGACACGCTGTACCCGCTGAAGCGGGCGGTGGAGTCCACCATGGTCGGGCTGAGCACCGACGAGCGGGAACGGGCGCAGCGCAAGCTGCGGGCCGCCGAGGAACGGGCCGCGGAGGTCGCCAGCCTGCTCGGTACGCCCGGCCGGGTCGATCTGGTGAAGAAGACCATCCGGGACATGGACCGGGCCACCCGGTCGGCGGTGTGCGAGCTGGACAGGGTCCGGCGCGAGGAGGCCAAGGAGGAGCCGACGCTGCGCCGGTTCGCCGAGAAGCAGCACCGGGTGGTGGACCCGATGCTGCAGAGGATGGACGCGCAGACACAGCGCCAGGCGAGCGGCTACCTGGACTACATCGACGGCCTCGCCGCCCCCGAGACGACCTCCGCCACCACAGGCGACTGAACGTCCCTGAGCGGCGCTGAGGGGACGTTCAGCGCCCCAGAAGACACCCTCTCGGCCGACACGCCGGGACGGCCCGTATACGCGGTGGAATCGGCGTGTCATACGCCGCTAACGCGACGGACCGGTCATGGTCTCCCAGGACGGTTAAGCTGATGGATTATGAGGCGGCTACTACGACGGCGGCAGGAGCCCAGGATCGCGGGCGAGGTGGCCGCGGCCGCCGCCGTGAGCATGCCGGTCGCCGACCCCGACCTCACCGCGGCGGCGTTCTTCGACGTCGACAACACGATGATGCGCGGGGCCTCGATCTACCATTTCGCCCGCGGGCTGGCCGGTCGCGGCCTGTTCACCACCAAGGACCTGCTGCGCTTCGCGGTGGGCCAGGCGATCTTCCGGGTGCGCGGCAACGAGAACGCCGACCACATCACCGAGGCCAAGGAGACCGCGCTGGCGTTCGTCGCCGGGCTGAAGGTCGATGACGTGGTCCAGCTCGGCGAGGAGATCTACGACGAGGTCATGGCCGACCGCATCTGGGCGGGCACCAGGGCGCTCGCGCAGAGCCACCTCGACGCCGGGCAGCGGGTGTGGCTGGTCACCGCGACGCCGGTGGAGCTGGCCAGCGTGATCGCCCAGCGGCTCGGGCTGACCGGCGCGCTCGGCACGGTCGCCGAGACCGAGCACGGCGTCTACACCGGCAGGCTGGTCGGCGACCTGCTGCACGGGCCCGCCAAGGCCGAGGCGGTGCGCGCGCTGGCCCGCAAGGAGGGGCTCGACCTCACCCGCTGCTCCGCCTACAGCGACTCGGCCAACGACCTGCCGCTGCTCTCACTGGTCGGCAACGCCTCCGCGGTCAACCCGGACGGCGAGCTGCGCGAGCACGCCCGGCACCACGGGTGGACGATCCACGACTACCGCACGGGCCGCAAGGCCACCATGATCGGGCTGCCCATCGCCGCCGCGGCGGGCGCGCTCGCGGGCGGCGTGGCCGCCGCCATCGCGCTGCGCCGCCACTACCGCTCCTGAAGGCTCCCAAAGGCTCCTGAAGCCTTCTGAAGGCTGCTCAGAACAGCGGTGGGAAGGCCGGGCCGCGGCGCAGCCGCAGGTCGTCCAGGCGCTGCTGGACGATCTCGCGTACGTGGTCGGTGAAGTTGAACACCGTGGCCGGGTCGTCGGCCGCGTCAGGGTCGCACTCGTCGGTGCGTACCGGCTCCCCGAACTCGATCATCCACTTGGACGGCAGCGGGATCAGCCCCAGCGGCCCCAGCCACGGGAACAGCGGCGTGACCGGGAGGTACGGCAGGCCCAGCGCCCGCGCGAGGGTCCGCAGGTCGCCGATCTTGGGGTAGATCTCCTCCGCCCCCACGATCGCGCACGGAATGATCGGCACCCCGGCCCGGATGGCCGACGCCACGAACCCCCCGCGCCCGAACCGCTGGAGCTTGTAGCGGTCGTGGAACGGCTTGCCGACCCCCTTGAAGCCCTCGGGGAAGACCCCCACCAGCTCGCCCTTGCGCAGCAGCCGGTCGGCGTCCTCGCGGCAGGCGAGGGTGTGCCCGGTCTTGCGGGACAGGTGCCCGAGGACCGGAAGCTCATAGACGAGGTCGGCGCCGAGCAGCCGTACCGGGCGGTGCGCCTCGTCGTGCAGGGCGACCTGGAGCATCAGCGCGTCCAGCGGGACCGTGCCGGAGTGGTTGGCCACCACCAGCGCGCCGCCCTCGGCGGGGACGTTGCCCAGGCCCAGCGTCTCGACCCTGAACCAGTGCCGGTAGATCGGGCGCAGCAGCTCAAGCAGCACCTTGTCGGTCAGCTCGGGGTCGAACCCGAACTCGTCGATCTCGTACTCGCCCGCGAGCCGCCTGCGCACGAAGCCCAGGAACTCGCCCAGCCGGTCGTCATCGGGCGGAACGCCGTCCCGCCGCTCGCGAGCCGAATCGATGGGGATCACCGTCGCGTAGGACTCGTCGTGGCTCATCGGCCGAACTCCTCCTCGATCCTGCCGATCAGCCCGGCCAGCGGCCCGCCGCCCGCGGCGCGGCCGAGCGAGCGCAGGAAGTCGTCGAACGCCGCCGCCGTGGTGAACTTGGGCTTCCAGCCCAGCTCGTCGGCCAGGCGGGTGGTGTCCACCGCGCGGCCGTGGCACATCAGCCGGATCTGCTCGGGCGAGAAGTCGGCGAGGCCGACCCGCCCGGCCAGGTCGCCGAGCACGCCGAATGCGGGGGACGGCAGCGGCATCGTGGGCCGCCCGGCGCGGCGCACGCACTGCGACAGCAGCACCACGCCGTCTCCGGCCACGTTGAACGTGCCGGGGTGGTCGTCCACGGTGACCCGGCGCAGCACTTCGACGCCGTCGTCCTCGTGGACGAACTGCAGGCGGGGGTCGAATCCCAGCACGGTGGGCAGCACCGGCCGGCTGAAGTAGCGGGTGAGCGGAGAATCGACCCCCGGCCCCATGAAGTCGGCGAAGCGCAGCGTGGTGACGGTCACGTCGGGCCGCCGCCTGGCGAAGCCCCGCACGTAGCCCTCGACCTCCACCGCGTCCTTCGCGAATCCGTGACTGGGGGTCTCGGGAGGCTCCGCGTCCTCGGTGAAGACGGCGGGGTCGCGGGCGGAGGAGCCGTAGACCTCGGTGGTCGAGCGCACCACGACCCGGCGGATCAGCGGGGACCGCTGACAGGCGCCGAGGAGCTGCATGGTGCCGATCACGTTGTGTTCCTTCATGAGGGCCCTGGGGGCGCTCACCAGGTCAACGTGGACCACGGTGTCGATGTCGGCGGCCGCGATCACCTGTGCGATGTCGGGGCTGCGCAGATCGACCTTGACGAACTCGGTACGGCCGAGCGGTACGCCGCCGGGCGCCGGACCGCCGTCACGCGCCGGCGTCGGCGGTGGAACGGTGTCCACGCCGATCACCCGGGAGATCCCCGGGTCGGCCGCGAGAACGCTCGCCACTCGGGCGCCGATATGCCTGGCGACCCCGGTGACGAGCACGGTACGGGTCATCGGCGCCTCGCAGGTCCGCTGCTACTTCTTGTTACGCCGCTGGATACGGGTCTTCTTGAGCAGCTTGCGGTGCTTCTTCTTGGCCATGCGCTTACGGCGCTTCTTGATGACAGAGCCCACGGGACCCCCAGGTCTTGGTAGATGCCGATCCGGTGTGCTGAGCAGCACACCGAGTCAACAGCCTACCGGCGATCCACGGTAGATCGCCCCTGGGGGAGCCCCGGGAGACTGCACTCGCGGCGTGTCCGCGCTCGCCGGAGCACGCCGCTACTCCATGAGAGGCCGGGCGCCGCCCGGCCGTCTCAGCCCGCCTCGATGTAGGCGTCTCTCAGATAATCGTGAACCGCCTGCTCAGGGACTCGGAAAGAGCGGCCGACCCGGATGGCCGGCAGCTCGCCCGAGTGTACGAGCCGGTACACAGTCATCTTGGACACCCGCATGACGGTGGCCACCTCCGCCACCGTCAGGAACTTCACCTCGCTGAGAGGTCTTTCACCTGCACCCATCGGACGCCTCTTCCGCACGTGTATCCGGGTTATCCCCACTGGTGCCATTGCTCACGCACGTGTACTGCCGTCAGCGTAAGGCGGGACTCGGAGAGCGCAAACCCCCCAGTCCATCAGTGATCGAAGCCCTCTGTCAGTCGAATCGCAGAAAACGCAGGCCAGCGGGCTGGCCGCACCCTCGCTGTGCTCGTGGAACGGAACAACTGTCTACCCATAAGAGTCGCCCACGATCATGAAAAAGTTGGCAAACGAGACCCGCGCGACCCGGAATGCAGGCGCGAAAAACTGGTATAAGGAGGGCCGAATCCACTCCAACGGGACTCAGAGGGCCTGCGTGACCCTTGAGATGAGATATGCCGTAAGGGGCCGGTAGTACCTCGGAAGGACGTTGTCGTCGAGCGGCACGGCCACCGCGATCTTGCCCTCCGCCTCGCCCAGGAACAGCGCCGGGTCGTTGCAGTCGGCGAACCCGACGGTCAGATGGCCCGCCTCACCGGCCGCGCCCGCCCAGCCGTGGTCGGCGATCACCAGGTCGGGCCGCTCGCCGTTCAGCCTGCCGAGCATCGCCTCCATCGGCGCGGGGTCGTGGGTGTGGACGAACCCGCCGTGGTCGTCCAGCATGGCCACGCCGTCCAGGTAGCGGACCCGCCGGGTGCGGCCGTGGTACGGGGGCGAGTAGGCCCAGCCCTCACCGGGGGTGAGCAGCTTGGCGCCGTGCCGTACGGCGAACCGGGCCAGCGACAGGTGGACCGTGAGCAGCCCGGTCGGGTGCCCGGTGGCGAACAGCAACCGAGGGCGTCCGCCCGCCAGCGCGGCGCCGATCCGCGCGCCCATCTCGTCCAGGGCCTCGATGGTGCGGTCGGGGTCGATGGTGTCCTGGCCGGTGCGGTGCGCCGGGTCCGGGCTCACCCCGGCCGACTTGGCCATCAGCGCCAGCACGTCGCGGTAGCTCCACGGCTGGGCGAAGGTCAGGCCGAGGTGGTAGTAGGGATCGCGCTCGGCCAGCGACCTGTAGTGGTCCAGGTTGTTCTCGCGGCTGGTGGCGACGTCGCCCGCGATCCTGGTGGCGATCAGATGGTCACGAAGCTCGGACCGGCTCGGGGGTGTCAGCTCGTCCACGGGCACTCACAGCAGCACGTCAAGGCCGTGTGCGGGGAACACGGCGTTCCGGGCCGCGACAATGGCCCGGTCAACAGGGTCTCCTGGATCATAACCGTCGGAGAAGTCGCGAAATTCCGGATTACGGCCATCCGTCATGGTCAGCGGGGGCAGCTCGCCGGTACGTTCGGCGGCCAGTTCGCGCCACGCCTGCGGCGTCGCGGTGTCCGGTGCCAGCGGGTGGCCGGACGCCTCGGCGATCAGGTGCGTCCAGGCCCGCGGCACCACCTGGACCAGCTCGTATCCGCCGCCGCCGGTGGCGACCCACCGGCCGCCCGCCGTCTCGTGGGCCAGCCGGTGCAGCGCCTGATAGGCGGCCCGCTGGCCGTCCAGGCTGAGCGTCAGGTGGGCCAGCGGGTCGAGCGCGTGGCCGTCGCAGCCGTGCTGTGTGACAAGGATCTCCGGCCGGAACTCCGCGAGCAGCGGCGGCACCACCGCGTGGAAGGCGCGCAGCCAGCCAGTGTCGCCGCACCCCGCGGGCAGCGGGACGTTGACGGCGGTGCCCTCCGCCTCCCCCGCCCCGGTCTCCTGCGGGAAGCCGGTGCCGGGGAAGAGCGTGCGCGGGCTCTCGTGCAGGCTGATCGTCAGCACCCGGGGGTCGTCGTAGAACATCGCCTGCACACCGTCGCCGTGGTGGACGTCGACGTCCACGTACGCGATCCGGGTCGCGCCCTGGGCGAGCATCCAGGCGATGGCCAGGGCCGGGTCGTTGTAGACGCAGAAGCCGCTGGCGGTTGCGGGCATCGCGTGGTGCAGGCCGCCGGCCACGTTGAGCGCGTGCTCGGCCGCGCCGGTCCACACCGCGCGGGCCGCGGCCAGGCTCGCCCCGGCGATCAGCGCCGACGCCTCGTGCACCCCGGCGAAGGCCGGGTTGTCGCTGGTGCCGAGCCCCGCCGCCAGGTCGGGACGCCCGTGCCTGGAGACCCGCCGGACGGCCGCGATGTAGTCGCGGGAGTGGACCAGCGCCAGCTCGTCATCGGTGGCGGGCGCGCATCCGGCCTGCTCGACGTTGGCCAGGACGCCCAGCTCGCGGGCCAGCGCCATGGTCAGCTCGACGCGCACGGGGGCCAGCGGATGGCCGGGCCCGAAGTTGTAGGAAGTGAGCGCGTCGTCCCAGACGACCCGCACTGACCTGCTCATTCGCGTTGCTCCGCTCGACGGCTCCGGCGTCGGCGGCCCGGCGCGTACGGCTGAGCCGCGCGGGTCCCGCCCTCTGGCCCGACGGTATCGCACACGCCCGCGCCCACCGCGCGTGCCGTACCGTCGAACCATGCGAATCCCGGGCGTACGGCGTATTCGGCGTATCCTGCGCAACCCGCGCGTCCAGGACTGGCTGCTGGCCCTCGTCGTGGCCCTGCCCGGCCTCTACGGGCTGCCCGCGAGCTTCATCCTGCGGATCGACTCGCCCGCCGTACGGGCCGACGCCCTGGCCATGATCCTCGGCGCGCTCGCCCTCCTCGCCCGGCGGACCAGACCCCTCCTGGTCGCTCTCGTCACCGTCGTCCTCGACATCGCATCGGCCCTGTTCACCCCGTTCAGCGTGGCCGAACCGGCCTCGTTGGTCGCCTTCTACACCCTCGGCCGGTACACCTCCGCCCGGCTCGCCTGGCTCACCGCCCTGGCCACCGCGGTCGCCGAGGGCGTCGCCATGTGGGCCACCAGGGGCAGCGCCAACCAGGTGGGCAACGGGATCATGCTGCTGCTCGCGGTCGGGGTGGGGCACTTCTTCCGGCTCAGGTACGAGCTGCGCGAGCGCCGCGAGTCGCACGCGGCGGAGAACGCGGTCCGCGCCGAGCGGCGGCGCATCGCCAGGGAGTTGCACGACGTCGTGGCCCACCACATCAGCGTGATCAACGTGCTGGTCGGCGCGGGCCGCACCACCATGGCCACCGACCCCGCGCGGGCCCAGGAGGTGCTGGTCACCGCCGAGCGCACGGCCCGCGAGGCGATGTCGGAGATGCGCGAGCTGCTGCACGTCCTGCGCGCAGAGGACGACAAGGAGCCCGAGGACCACTCCGGCGTGGGCGCGGCCGAGGTCGCCACGCTGGTCGAGCAGGCCCGCACGGCCGGGCTCCCCGCCGCGCTCATGATCGAGGGCGAGCCCGCGCCGCTGCCCGCCGCCGTGGACCACGCGGTCTACCGGATCGTCCAGGAGTCGCTGACCAACACCCGCAAGCACGCCCCCGGGGCCCGCGCGAGCGTCCGCCTGGCCTACGAGGAGGAGGCGGTCGTCGTGGAGATCCTTGACGACGGCACGAACTGGACGCCTGGCGGCAGGGACGCCACCGGCGCGGGCTACGGCCTGAGCGGCATGGCCGAGCGGGTCGCGCTGTGCGGGGGGCAGTTGCAGACCGGCCGCCGCACGCATGGAGGATTTCGGGTACACGCCCGCATGCCGGTGCCCGGCCGCGCGGCCCGCCCCGCCCCGACCCCCGAACGGAGACCGAGCGTTGATCAACGTGCTGCTCGCGGATGACCAGGCCCTCGTCCGGACCGGATTCGGCATGATCGTCGGCGCGCAGCCGGACATGGCGGTGGCCGGGGAGGCGGCCGACGGCCAGGAGGCGGTACGGCTGAGCGGCGCGCTGCGCCCGGACGTGGTGCTCATGGACGTCCACATGCCGGGCATGGACGGCGTGGCCGCCACCGAGCGCATCGTCACCGAGCATCCGGAGGTCCGGGTGCTCGCGCTCAGCACGTTCGACCTGGACGAGTACGTCGTCGCGATGCTCCGCGCCGGGGCGTCCGGGTTCCTGCCCAAGGACATCTCCCCCGAGGAACTGGTGGAGGGCGTCCGGATCGTGCACCGGGGCGAGTCGGCGGTCGCGCCCCGGCTGCTGACCCGGCTGATCGGCACGTTCGTCCGCGCCGCGCGCCCGCGCGCCACCCCCCGGGACGGCCTGCTCGGCACGCTCACCGAACGCGAGCGCGAGGTCCTGACGCTGATCGGCAGCGGCCGGTCCAACACCGAGATCGCCGCCGATCTGCGGCTCTCCCCCTCCACCGTGAAGAACCACGTGACCAGCCTGTTCGCCAAGGTCGGAGTGCGCGACCGGGCCCAGGCCGTGATCGTCGCCTACGAGACGGGCCTGGTACGCCCCGCCGGCGCCTGACTAGGACCCTGCTCCCACTCCGGGCCCGCTGATCGCCCCCGGCTCCCAGCCGCGGACCGTGCCCGCGGACGACGATTTCCGGGCGTTCCGCGGCGACGCTTGACCCATGATTTCCGCAGACCACCTCACCAAGAGGTACGGTTCCACGCTCGCCGTGGACGGGCTGTCCTTCACCGTGGAAAGCGGCCGGGTGACCGGATTCCTCGGCCCGAACGGCGCTGGAAAATCCACCACCATGCGCATGATGCTGGGGCTGGACCGCCCGACCGGCGGCACGGCCCGCATCGACGGCGTCCCGTACGCCGAGCTGCGCCACCCGCTGCGCAAGGTGGGCGCGCTCCTGGACGCCAAGGCCGTGCACGGCGGCCGTACCGCGCGCGACCACCTGCTCCAGCTCGCCCACAGCAACGGCCTGCCCGCCTCCCGGGTCGGCGAGGTGCTGGAGAAGGTCGGGCTCACCGGGGTGGCCAGGCGGCGCGTGGGCGGCTTCTCGCTCGGCATGGCGCAGCGGCTCGGCATCGCCGGGGCCCTGCTCGGCGACCCCGAGATCCTGATCTTCGACGAGCCGGTGAACGGGCTCGACCCCGAGGGCATCCTGTGGATCCGCACGCTGATGCGCGGGCTGGCCGCCGAAGGGCGCACGGTGTTCGTCTCCAGCCACCTGATGAGCGAGATGGCCCAGACCGCCGACCACCTGATCGTGATCGGCAGGGGCAGGCTGATCGCCGACACCACGGTGTCGGAGTTCATCTCGCGCAGCGCGCAGCGGTACGTCCGGGTCCGCTCCCCGCAGTTGCGCGGCCTGGCCGCCCTGCTGAACGGCGCGGCCACCGGCCTTTCCGGCGACCACCTGCGGGTGCCCGGCAAGACGACCGAGGAGGTCGGCGAGGCCGCCGCGGCGGCGGGCATCCCCCTGCACGAACTGACCATGGTCGAACCCAGCCTGGAGGCCGCCTACATGGAACTGACCCAGGACAGCGCGGAGTACACGGCGGTGGCGTCATGATCGACGCGCTGCGCTCGGAATGGACCAAGCTCCGCTCGGTGCGCTCGACCACGTGGTCGATGCTCACCGTCGTGCTGATGATGGTCGGCTTCTCCATCCTGATGAGCAAGGTCGCGCTCGCCACGCTCGACGAGCGGCCGCTGGGCGATCCCGCGGCGCTCAGCATGGCCGGGGTCCAGCTCGCGAGCATCGTGGTCGCGGCGCTCGGCGTGCTGGCGATCAGCGCGGAGTACCGGACGGGGATGATCCGCACGAGCCTGCTCGCGGTGCCGCGGCGGGGCCGGATGCTGGCCGCCAAGGTCATCGTGTTCGCCCTCGCGGTGGGGGGCGCGATGCTGGTGACGTCGCTGGTGTCGTTCTTCGCCGGGCAGCTCGTCCTGGGTGAGCACGGCGTCGCCCTGACCGAGGGCGACAGCCTGCGGATCGTGGCCGGCGCCGCCCTCTACGTCACCGCCTCCGGGTTGTTCGGGCTGGGCCTCGGCACCATCATCCGGCACACCGCGGGCGGCATCGTGGCCATCGTCGTCCTGCTGCTGGTCCTGCCGCAGCTCGCCACCATGCTGCCCGGCGAGACCGGTGCGCAGGTGGTGAAGTACATCACCAGCACCGCCGGGGCGCGGATCATGTCGCCGCAGGTCGACGGCCTACTCCCGCCCTGGACCGGCTTCGGCGTCTACTGCCTGTGGGTGGCGGTGGCCATGGTCCTGGCGCTGGTGCTGCTGCGGCGCAGGGACGCCTGAGTTGCGGCTACAGCAGTCCGGCCCGCGAGGCGTGGGCGACCGCGGCCTTGCGGGTGGGCTCGTCCAGGCGGGACAGGATGTTGGCCAGGTGCCGCTTGACGGTGTGCTCGCTCAGCGCCAGGCGGGCGGCGATGTCCCGGTTGGTGAGGCCCAGCGCGACCAAGGCCAGGATCTCCCGCTGGCGCGCGGTCAGGCCGGGTTCGGGTCTTCGGTGCGCCCTGGCCAGCAGGCGGGCGGCGCGGCGGGCGTCGGCGGGGGCGCCCAGGCGTACGAAGGTCTCCCGGGCGGTGGCCGCCTCGCCGGCCGCGGCCCGGGGGCGGTCCCTGGCCAGCAGGGCCGCCGCCAGGTCGAGCCGGGCGCGGGCGGCGTTGTAGGCGTCACCGGCCCGCTCGAACAGCGCGGCGGCGTCCTGGAGGCCGCGGGCGGGGTCCTCGGCCGCGGTGGTGTGCAGGGCCGCGAGGGCGTTCGCCCAGGCCGCGGCGGCCCGTACCGCGTCGGTGCCGACCGTGCCGGCCAGGCCGGAAAGCTCCCGGGCGGCCTCGCGGACCCGGCCCGCGCCCGCGGCGGGCCCGAGCGCCGTGGCCGCGCGGACGAGCAGTTCCAGGGCCCGGCAGCGCTCCAGGCTCGCGTCCGGGGGCAGCGCGCCGAGCAGCGGTACGGCCAGGTCGAGCGCGCCGGCCGGGTCGCCCGCGTCGAGCCGGAGTTCGGCCAGGCCCAGCCGCCCGTCGGGTGTGGCGCCCGCGCGGCCGAACAGCTCGGCCGCCTCCTCCCTGCGCCCCTGGCGGCGGCGCAGCTCGCCGAGCTGGGCGACGGCCTCGGCCGCGTGCTGCGGCCGCAGGCCGGACAGTGCGTGTACCGCCCCGGTCAGCTCCGCCTCCGCCTCCGCCCACCGGCCCCGCCACAGCAGGGCGGTGCCGTAGTGCGTACGGCAGAGCGCGAACGGCGCGCCCAGGTCCATCCGGCGGCAGAACGCCATCACCCGCCCCGACCACTCCTCGGCCCGCCCCCAGTCGCGCGCCTGGACGCAGCTCTGCAGCAGGTAGCAGCCCGGCATCCAGACCGACCCGGCCTCGGTCTCCCCCGCGAGGGCGGCTCCGGCCGCCTCGTCCAGCAGCCGCATGCCCTCCCCGACCTCGCCGCGATCGACGCGCGCGACGCCGGACAGCGCCATCCCCTGCACCGCGAGGTCTGAGGACCCGAGCCCCCTGGCCGCGGCCACCACCTCCTCGGCGCGCTTGATCGCGGTCTCGCCGTCGCCGCGCAGCCGCGCCGCCACCCCCTCGAACAGCGTGAGCAGCGCGCCCTCCTTCCCGGGCGGTACGCCCTGGAGCAGCCGCCTGCCGTGCCGGAACCAGCCCTGGGCCACGGCGTGCCTGCCCTGCAACTGGAGGGCGCCGTTGCCCAGCCAGGCCGCCGACCGCGCCGCCCCGCGTACGTCGCCCACCGCCCGGTAGGAGCGGTACGCCTGCTCGTACCCCTCGGCCACCTCCGCGTCGTCGTCCAGCCACCAGGCGGCCGCGGCGACCCCTTCGGCCGCCTGCGCGCGCTCGCGCTCCCCCACCGCCGCCTCAAGCGCCCCGGCGAACTCCCTCCGGGCCCGCCGCCAGGCTCCCTGGCTCAACCACGTGCGCCCTTGCCTCAGACGTTCCCAGACCATGGTCACCTGGCTCATACTTCCCGCGCCGCCCCGCCCCCTGCGGGCATCCGGAGGCCACATGAGGTCATCTGGCACCGCCCGGCGTCACTCCGCGCGCAGCGCGGCGACCGGGTCGAGCCGGGCCGCGCGCCGGGCCGGGGCCACGCCGAAGAAGACCCCGACGGCCACCGAGACGCCGAAGGCCAGCAGCACCGACCACAGCGTGATGGTCGCGGGGACGGGCGTGAGGGCGTCGATGAGCAGAGATCCGCCGACGCCCACCAGGATGCCCAGCACGCCGCCGATCGTGGTCAGCAGCACCGCCTCGATGAGGAACTGCGTGAGCACGTCGCGCTGCCTGGCCCCGAGGGCCTTGCGCAGGCCGATCTCGCGGGTCCGCTCACGGACGCTGACCAGCATGATATTGGACACCCCGACCCCGCCGACCAGGAGCGAGATGCCCGCGATGGCGGCCAGCACGCCGGTGAGCATGCCCAGCACGCTGCCGATGGTGCCGAGCAACTGGGTCTGGGTGACGGCGGAGAACCTCTCACCCGGGTGGCGTTCCTCCAGGGCGGCCACGACGCGGCGGCGCAGCGGCTCGATCTCGCCGGGGCCGGTCGCGCCGACGGCGATGCCGTTGATCCTCGCCAGGCCGAGCAGCCGCTGGGCGGTGGTGACCGGGATGTGGACCTCCTGGTCGCGGGCCACGCCGAAGGTGGCCCCCACGGTCTGGTAGACGCCGACCACCCGGAACCGGGCCCCGGAGATCGTCGCCTGCCGTCCGATCGGGTCGATGTCGCCGAACAGGCGGACGGCGACCTCCGAGCCGAGCACGGCGACCCGCCGCCGGGTGTCCACGTCCGTCTCGCTGAGGTAGCGGCCCTTGGCGAGCGGGCGGTCGAAGATGTTGGGGATGTTCTCGTCGGTGCCGGTGATCGTGACGAACGCCTCGTTGCGGCCGACCCGCATGGTCTCCCCCGAGGCGACCGAAACCGTGACGCGTGACGGGTCGCCGACGGCCCGCCGTACGTGGGCGGCGTCGGCCAGGCCGAGCCTGCTCTGCGTGGGCAGCGCGCCGACCCCGATCTGCCCGGGGACGACCAGGATGATGTTGCTGCCCAGCCCGGCGATCTCGCTCTCCACGGCGTCCTTGGCGCCGGTGCCGATGGCCACCAGCACGACCACGGCGAGCACGCCGACGATCACCCCGAACATGGTGAGCGCGCTGCGCAGCCGGTTGACCCGCAGGGCCTCGGTGGCCATCAGGAACGCCTGGCGGGCCCTCATCCGGCGTCCTGTTCGATGAGGCCGTCGCGGACGTGGATGCGCCTGCCCGCGCGGGCGGCGACCTCCGGCTCGTGGGTGACCAGCACCACGGCCACGCCCTGTTCGGCGTTGAGCCCGGCCAGGATGTCCATCACTTCGGCCCCGTTGCGGGTGTCGAGGTTGCCGGTGGGCTCGTCGGCGAGCACCACCTTGGGGTCGCCGACCAGGGCGCGGGCGATGGCCACCCGCTGCTGTTCGCCGCCGGACATCTGGGCGGGGCGGTGGGTCAGCCGGTGGCCGAGCCCGACCGCGGTCAGGGCGTCCCTGGCGCGGGTACGCCGCTCGGCCGCGCCGACGCCGCGATAGACCAGCGGCAGCGCCACGTTGTCCAGCGCGGAGGTGCGGGGCAGCAGGTGGAAGGACTGGAAGACGAATCCGATGGTCTTGTTGCGGAGTTCGGCGAGCCCGGCCTCGGAGAGCGTGGCGACGTCCACGCCGCCGACCCGCAGGGTGCCCGAGGTCGGCCGGTCGAGGCAGCCGAGCAGGTGCATCAGGGTGGACTTGCCCGAGCCCGAGGGGCCGATGATCGCGACGAACTCCCCCGACTCGATGCGCAGGTCCACCCCGCGCAGCGCATCGACGGCCACCCCGTCGGCCTGGTAGGAGCGGCGCAGGTCCTCGCCCTCGAAGGCGGGTGGCGCGGTCACGGGAGTTTTTGGCCCTGCCGTACGGCGTCGGCCCCCTTGACCACCACGCGCTCGCCCTCGCGCAGCCCGGTGAGGACCTCCACCAGGGCGTCGCCCTGCGCGCCCAGCCGTACGACGCGGCGTTCGGCCGCGCCGCCGCGCACCGCCCACACCACGCTGTCGCGCCCGCTGGTGACCACCGCGGAGGCCGGTACGGCCAGCGCGCCCGGCGACTCCCTGACGGTCAGCCGGGCCACCGCGCTCATGCCGGGCTTGGGCGCGGGCGCCTTCCTGCCGTCGTCGAACCGGCCCGGCCCGAGGGTGAGCCTGACCGGGTAGCTGACCCCTCCGGTGGTGCCCGCCATCGGCGTCACCCCGACCCCGGTGACCTTGGCCGTGTACGTGGCCCCGGGCACGGCGTCGAGTTCGATCCGGGCGGCGGTGCCGCGCTCGACGAGCAGGACGTCGGTCTCGTCCACATCGGCCGAGATGGTCAGTTCGGAGACATCGGTGACGGTCACGATGGCGTCGCCCGCCGCGACCGGTACGCCCGTGGCGACGGCCGGCCCGCCGCCGGACCCGCCCCCGTCCGGCGGGGCCTGCGTGGGCAGCCCGGCGGGAAGCCGGCCGAGCAGCCCGCCGAGCGCGTCCGTGGCCCCGCCGCCTCCGGACGAACGGCCGAGCGTCACCACCCCGTCGAACGGGGCCTTGATGGTGAGCCCCTTGACCACCGACTCGGCCGTCTTGACCGCCGCCTTCGCCTGGCTGCGCGAGGCCGCCTGGAGCGAGGCCATGGAGGAGGTGAGGCTGCCGAGCCCGGTGCTGAGCTGGCCGGTGAGCTGGGACAGCACGCCGTTGACCGAGCGGGTGAGGTCCTTGGTGATCGCGCCGAGCGCGGCCCGCTGGGCGCGGTGCCTGCGTTCGGCGAGGTCGATGGCGGCGATCAGGCGCTTGCGCGCGGTGGCGTCGCCGACCTTGCGGGCGGCGGACCTGGCTTGGGCGAAGTCGCTGCGCACCTTGCGGTCCAGGCCCGCGAAAGCGCGCCCGTCGAAGCCGCGCAGCGTCGGCGCGGCGAACGCCGGGCGGGGGGCCGAGGGCCTGGACGCGAGACGTTCGGCTTGCCTGGCCTGGGACAGCCGCCCGCGGGCCTCCGGCGAACTGATCTTGGCGAGCACGTCGCCCTTGGCGACGGTGTCGCCGTCACGGACGTGCAGTTTGGTCAGCGTGCCGGTGGCGGGGGCGCGCAGGGTGGCCGCGGCCCGCGCGCCGATGGTGGCGGGGGCCTCGACGACCTCGCTCACCGGGGCGCGCCGGGCGGTGCCGAGCTGGATGCCCGACGGCTCTTCCGCGGTGCAGCCGGCGAGGGCGAGCACGACGAGCAGCGGGGGAATGCCGCGACGGATCGTCACCCGATCAATGGTAGGGTTCGACCCCTTCGCCCCAGCAGGCCCCCTTCACCCGCTGGTATTCACCCGGCGGCGAGCTGGCCGCTGCGGTCGCGGGCGGCCTCGATGGCGGCCAGGAAGGCCGCGCGCACGCTGTGCCGCTCAAGCTCGGCGATGGCGGCGATGGTCGTGCCGCCGGGCGAGGTGACCGCCTCGCGCAGGATGACCGGGTGCTCGCCGGAGTCGCGCAGCATGATGGCCGCGCCGACGATCGACTGGGTGACCATGTCGAGCGCGGCGGCGCGCGGCATGCCGAGCAGGATGCCCGCGTCGACCATGGCCTCGACCAGGTAGAAGAAGTAGGCCGGGCCGCTGCCGGACAGCGCGGTCGCGGCGTCCTGCTGCGACTCGGGCACCCGCAGCACCTTGCCGACCGGCCGGAGCAGGTCTTCGGCCAGCTTCAGGTGCTCCTCACCGGCCCCGGCGCCCGCCGAGATGACGCTCATGGCCTCGTCCACCAGCACCGGCGTGTTGGACATCACCCGCACCACCGGGACGTCCTCGCCGAGCCTGGCCTCAACGAACGACGTCGTGATGCCCGCCGCGGCGGAGATCACCAGGCGGCCCGCGGGGACGTAGGGGGCGATCTCGTCCAGGAGGGTCGCCATGTCCTGGGGCTTGACGGCGAGGATGAGGGTGTCGGCGCGCTTGGCGGCCTCGGCGTTGGAGGCCACGCGTACGCCGTACTGCCGGACCAGCGCCTCGCCGCGCTCGGGGCGGCGGACGGTCGCCAGCAGCTCACCGGCCGGGACACCGGCGCGGACGAGGCCGGACAGCAGGGCCTCGCCCATCTTGCCCGCGCCGAGAATCGCGATCATGGTTCCACCTCGCTGTATGACGACCGCAAGCCTACAGACAGTATCCGGGTGCCGGTCATCGGGTAGCGTGCGGTGATGCTGAGGGTCGGCGAGGGGCACGCACGCGGGTTCCGCCTGGCCCGGCAGCGGCTGGTACGTCCCGCGCCGGTCGGCGCGCTGCCCGACGTGGCCGGGGCCACGGGCATCCAGCACAGCCCGCCGGGCTCGGCGGCGCAGTCGTTGCACGTCCGGCTCGACGGGCTCACGCCCGCGCACGTCACCGCCGCGCTGACGCGGGACAGGATCTTGGCGCAGGTCTGGAGCCTGCGGGGCGCGCCGCACGTGATGGGCGTCGCGGACGTGGGGGTGTTCACCACGGGGCTGCTGCCCAACGACGAGGACTCCTGCCGCCACTTCATCCGGGGCGCGGAGCGGCATCTGGCGGCCTTCGGCCTGAGCGCGAGCACGGCGGTGGAGCACACGCTCGCGGCGCTCGGTCCCGTCCTGGACGGCCGCGCCCTGACCAAGGACGAGCTGGGCGTGGCGCTGGCCGAGCAGGTCGCGGCCCGCGTTCCGGGCGTCCGTAAGGGGCCGTGGGAGGAGCCGGACGGGCTGGGCCGGAACACGTACGGGCAGAGCCTGGTCCGCTACGCGCTCTACGTCGCGGGGCTGTACGGCACGGTCTGCTTCGTACCGGAAGGGGAGGGCGCGGCGCGGTTCGCGCTGACCGGGCAGTGGCTGGGGGCGCCGGTGCCCGTCTGGGACCCTCTGACCGCCCGCGCCGAACTGCTGCGGCGCTACCTGCGCTGCCACGCCCCGGCGACACCGCGCGAGTTCGCGGCGTGGTCCGGGGTGTCGCCCGCGTACGCGTCGCGGAGCTGGGAGTCGCTGGCCGGGGAGCTGACGGAGGTCCGGTACCGGGACACGCCCGCCTGGGTCCTTTCCGCCGACACGGACCTGCTGCGCGACCCGCCCCAGGCCACCGGGATCCGCCTGCTGCCACCCCACGATCCCTACCTGGCCACCCAGGACCGCACCGGCCTGATCCCGGACCAGGCGTCACGGCGGAAGGTCTGGCGCACGGTCGGCAACCCGGGCGTGGTCCTGGCGGACGGCGAGATCGCCGCCCTGTGGCGGCCCCGCAAACAGGGCGGACGGCTGACTCTGCGGGTCGAGCCGTTCACCACCCTGTCCGCCGCGGCCAAGACCGCCATCGACGACGCCGCCGAAGCCCTCGCCCCCTTCCGCGGGGCGGACACGGCCATCGTGACAGTGGAGCCGTAGCGCGGGGCGCTACCGTCCTGGGGTCATGAGGATGGAATTCCGGGGATTCGCCGGAATCGCCGGGGTCGTCGTGCTCTGCGCGGCCCTGCTCGGTGGGGCCGGGCCGGAAAGGCCCGTGTGGACCCGCCCGGCGAAGCCCTGCACCGAGGCGGGCGGCGCGCCGCCCGCGCTCGCCCCGCGAGGGCCGCACGGCGTGCTGGACGCGGGCGGGCACGGCGACGTGAGCACGGTGTCCACCGGGCACGTCGCCGGGCGGGCCGCCGTGGCGAGCGCCGGGTCGGAGGGGCTGGTACGGGTCTGGGACCTGGCGACCCTGGCCCCGATCGGCACGCCGTTCCCCGGCGAGCGCGCGGCCCCCGGGCGGTCCCTCTACGCGGTCGCCCTGGTGGGGGACACGCTGATCGCCGGAGGCACCGGCGAGGCCCTGTGGACGTGGCGGCTCGCGCCCCGCTGACCGACGCGGCTCAGCGCGCCCCCCGCCCGACGCGCCACCTGCCGCCGGCCGATTCGGCCAGCGCGCGGGCCAGGTAGGGGTACCAGTTCGGGCCGTACGGCACGCGGACCCGCACCACCGCCCCGAGCCGGGCCATCCGCCGCTGCTCGGCCGGACGTACGCCGTGGCGCATCTCGAACTCGAAGCCGTCCGGCCGCCGCTCGTTCACCACGGCCAGCGCGCTGGCGATGTCGATCAGGCACCTGTCCCGCACGGCGACCACCGGGTGGCCCTGCCCGGCCATCAGCACCTTCAGGCACCGCACGTAGGAGGCGTCGATCTCCCTGGGACGCTTGAAGGCCACCGAGGCGGGCGCGTCGTGGCCGCCCCTGCGCAGCCGTACCCGCGAGCCCTCACCGGCCAGAGCCCGGCACTGGTCCTGTGCCCGGCGCAGGTAGGACTGGACCGTCGCGCCGACGCCCGGGTACTCCTTGCGCAGCTCCTCCAGCAGCGCCAGGGCGGGCTCGACCAGCGCGTGCTCCTCGGCCCCGAGGGTGACCGTGGCCCCCGCGCCGAAGGCCGCCGCGCAGACGCGCGCCGCGTTGCCGGTGGCCCGCCGGTCGGCGTCGCGGCCAGGCAGGCCCAGCCCGAGCGCGGAGGGCCGCAGCACGATGTCGGCCCCGGCGGCCAGCCCCGCCCCGGCCAGCCGGTCGATCAGCGCGAGCTGGGCGCGGACCTCGGCCTCCGCGCCGCGCGCGTCGGCGACCTCGGGGCCGAGATGGTCGAAACCGACCGCGAGACCCGCCGCGCGCAGGTCGCGCGCCACCCGGACGGCGTCGTCCGGCGTGTCGCCCGCGATCTGACGGCGGGCCGCGCGGACACTGGGCGGGAAGGAGGTCGCGGCGGCCTCGGCGCGCCCGCTGCGCGCGAGCGCGGCCAGAACCTGACGCAGCACGGTGCTCCTCCTCTGTGGCTTGCTCTGTCGCTCGCTCTGTCGCTCGGCGGGAGGCGTGGAGGGGGCCCTGTCCAGGGTAGAGCGCCGGCGCGCGGTGGCACCTGAACCACGGGTCCCGGCGATTCGTTGAAAGAGGTATGCGGATGATGACGGCGACGATGGTGGCGGGATGCGTGCTGTTCGCCCTCGGCTGCGGGGCCGAGCGCGCCCCGGGCACGGACTCCGCCACCCCCACCCACCAGACCGTGACCTCTACCCCATCGATGACCCCATCGACCACCCCGTCGATCCCGAGCCCCGGCTCCCCCGAGCCGGTCGAGCCCAAGGGCGACACGATCGATCCGCGCCCGGTGCCGTGGATCAGCGCCACTCCCGAGGCGGGCGGCGAGCGCCTGCGCCTGGTGTGGTGGTCCGGCGTGGAGCCCTGCCGTACGCTCGACCGGGTCGAGGTCGAGGAGAGCGCGGCGGAGGTGAAGGCGACCATCTACGAGGGGCCCGCCCGCGACGCCCAGAACGTCGCGTGCATCGAGATCGCGGTGCAGAAGACCACCACGGTCACGCTCAAGGCCCCGCTGGGCGACCGGAAGGTCGTGGACGGCGCCAAGTGAGGCGTTCCCGCTGATCGACAGGAATGCGGCTGCGCGCACATGAGTTGAGTCCGGTAGGCTCAAGTCGTTTGACAAAGAGCCAACGTAAGCATCAGTATGAGTCGAACCGACTCAACTTTGACTACAAGGACGTACTCATGGCACGTGCGGTAGGTATCGACCTGGGGACGACCAACTCCGTCGTCTCGATCCTTGAGGGCGGTGAGCCCACCGTCATCGCCAACGCGCAGGGCTCGCGGACCACCCCGTCCGTGGTCGCGTTCGCAAAGAACGGTGAAGTCCTGGTGGGCGAGGTCGCCAAGCGGCAGGCCGTCACCAACGTCGACCGGACGATCCGGTCGGTCAAGCGCCACATGGGCACCGACTGGTCGATCGAGATCGACGGCAAGAACTTCACGCCCCAGCAGATCAGCGCCTTCATCCTGCAGAAGTTGAAGACCGACGCCGAGGCGTACCTCAGCGAGAAGATCACCGACGC
Source organism: Spongiactinospora rosea (assembly GCF_003315795.1). Taxonomy (GTDB): domain Bacteria; phylum Actinomycetota; class Actinomycetes; order Streptosporangiales; family Streptosporangiaceae; genus Spongiactinospora; species Spongiactinospora rosea. The sequence goes on along the minus strand of NZ_QMEY01000001.1, from coordinate 578,383 downwards.
GGTGATCACCGTTCCGGCCTACTTCAGCGACGCCCAGCGCCAGGCCACCAAGGAGGCCGGCACGATCGCGGGGCTCAACGTCCTGCGGATCATCAACGAGCCCACCTCCGCCGCGCTGGCCTACGGCCTGGACAAGGAGAAGGACCAGACCATCCTGGTCTTCGACCTCGGCGGCGGCACCTTCGACGTGTCCCTGCTCGACGTCGGCCAGGAGGACGGCCACGGCTTCGTCGAGGTCAAGGCCACCAGCGGTGACAACCACCTGGGCGGCGACGACTGGGACCAGCGGGTCGTGGACGAGCTGGTGAGCCGGTTCAAGAACGCCCACGGCGTCGACCTGGGCAAGGACAAGATGGCCCTGCAGCGGCTGCGCGAGGCCGCCGAGAAGGCCAAGATCGAGCTGTCCAGCCAGTCTGAGACCACGATCAACCTTCCCTACATCACGGCCTCCTCCGAGGGCCCGCTGCACCTGGACGAGAAGCTCACCCGCGCGGAGTTCCAGCGCCTGACCACCGACCTCCTTGAGCGCTGCAAGGGCCCGTTCCAGCAGGTCATCAAGGACGCCGGGATCAAGGTCTCCGACATCGACCACGTGGTCATGGTCGGCGGCTCGACCCGCATGCCCGCGGTGAGCGACCTGGTCAAGGAGCTGACCGGCGGCAAGGAGCCCAACAAGGGCGTCAACCCCGACGAGGTCGTCGCGATCGGCGCGGCCCTCCAGGCGGGCGTGCTCAAGGGCGAGGTCAAGGACGTCCTGCTGCTCGACGTCACCCCGCTGTCGCTGGGCATCGAGACCAAGGGCGGCATCTTCACCAAGATCATCGAGCGCAACACGACGATCCCGACCAAGCGCTCCGAGGTGTTCACCACCGCCGAGGACAACCAGCCGTCCGTGGGCATCCAGGTCTACCAGGGCGAGCGGGAGATCGCGGCCTACAACAAGAAGCTCGCCACGTTCGAGCTGACCGGCATCGCGCCCGCGCCGCGCGGCATCCCGCAGATCGAGGTCACCTTCGACATCGACGCCAACGGCATCGTCAACGTCTCGGCGAAGGACCTCGGCACCGGCCGCGCCCAGTCGATGACCATCACCGGCGGCTCCGCGCTGCCCAAGGACGACATCGAGCGCATGATGCGCGAGGCCGAGTCCTACGCCGAAGAGGACAAGGCCCGCCGCGACGAGGCCGAGACCCGCAACAACGCCGACGCGCTGGCCTACCAGACCGAGAAGTTCCTGCGGGAGAACGACGACAAGGTCCCCGCCGACGTCAAGACCGAGGTCAACGACTCGCTGGCGGAGTTGAAGAAGGCCCTTGAGGGCACCGACACGGCGGTGATCCGCACCGCGGCGGAGAAGCTCGCCACGGTCAGCCAGAAGATGGGCTCGGCGATCTACGCTCAGCAGCAGGCCCAGGGCGGCGACGGCGCGCAGCCCGGTCCGGACGGCGCGCAGGGCGGTCCCTCGGGCAAGGCCGACGACGACGTGGTCGAGGCCGAGATCGTCGATGACGAGCCCAAGGACCAGCAGCCGAAGCGAGACCAGTGACGCCGCTGTGGCGAGGGGAGCGATCCGTGAACACGCGTGAGAACGGGCCCGACCAGGAGCCGGTGATCCGCGACAAGCGCAAGATCGACCCGGAGACGGGTAAGGCACGCGAGACGGCCGCGGGGGGCGCCGACGAGCAGGCGGCACCGGCCGACGGTGCCGCCGCACCCGGCGGCGACATCGCCGACGATCTTGCCGAGCGCACCAGGGACCTTCAGCGGCTCCAGGCCGAATACTCCAACTACCGCAAGCGGGTGGAACGCGACAGGGTCGCGGTGCGCGAGCAGGCCACCGCCGCCGCGCTGGCGGAGCTGCTGCCGGTGCTCGACGACATCGGCCGGGCCCGCGACCACGGCGAGCTGACCGGCGGTTTCGCCAAGGTCGCCGAGTCGCTGGAAGGGGTGCTCACCAAGCTGGGGCTGTCGGCCTTCGGCGCCAAGGGCGACCCGTTCGACCCGACCGTCCACGAGGCGCTGATGCACAGCTACTCGCCGGACGTCACGGAGCCGACCTGCGTGGAGATCTTCCAGCCCGGCTACCGGATGGGCGAGCGGGTGATCCGCCCCGCCCGGGTGGCGGTGGCCGAGCCGTCCGAGCCGTCCGCAGCCGAGGAGGGGGCCGCCGCCAAGGCCGAGTCTCCGGAGTCTCCGGCGTCCCCGGCCGGCCCGGAGGCGGGCGGTCCCGGCTCCGGATCCGACGACAACTGACAGCGCAACCCCTCCCAGTGCTAAGGACGACATAGATGAGCACCAAGGACTACTTGGAGAAGGATTACTACGCCGTCCTTGGTGTGCCGAAGACCGCCACGGCCGAGGAGATCAAGAAGGCATACCGCAAGCTGGCCAGGCAGTACCACCCGGACGCCAACCAGGGCGACACCAAGACCGAGGCCAAGTTCAAGGAGGTCTCGGAGGCCTACGACGTCCTGTCCGACACCAAGCGCCGCAAGGAGTACGACGACGCGCGGGCGCTGTTCGGCTCGGGCGGCCTTGGCGGCTACCAGGGGGGCGCGGGGTCCGGGCGGGGCGGGTTCCCGTTCGACTTCGGCGACCTGTTCGGGGGGGCGCAGTCCGGGGGCGGCACCGGCGAGCGCATCGGTGACATCTTCGGCGGCCTGTTCAACCGGGGCGGGCGGACGACCGCGTCCACCACCCGCCCCCGGCGGGGCCAGGACATCGAGTCGGAGGTCACCCTGTCGTTCACCGAGGCGGCGGAGGGCAGCACGGTGTCGCTGCGGCTCACCAGCTCCTCGGCGTGCACGGCCTGCTCGGGCACCGGAGCGAAGGCCGGTACCACCCCGCGGGTCTGCCCGACCTGCGAGGGCACCGGCGCGGCCAGCCGCAACCTGGGCAACTTCGCCTTCTCCGAGCCCTGCCGCGACTGCCGCGGCAGGGGCCTGCTGGTGGACGACCCCTGCCCGGTCTGCGAGGGCAGCGGGCGCGGCCGGAGCACGCGTACCATCCAGGCGCGCATCCCGGCGGGCGTCGGCGACAACCAGCGGATCCGGCTGAAGGCCAAGGGCGCCCCGGGCGAGAACGGCGGGCCCGCGGGCGACCTCTACGTCCAGATCCACGTCAAGCCGCACCCGGTGTTCGGCCGCTCGGGCGAGAACCTCACCATCACCGTCCCGGTGACGTTCGCGGAGGCGGCGCTCGGCGCGGAGATCAAGGTGCCGACCCTCAAGGGCATGCCGGTCACCGTCCGCATCCCGGAGGGCACGCCCAACGGGCGGACGTTCAGGGTGCGCGGGCGCGGCGTGGCCCGCAAGGACGGCACCAAGGGCGACATGCTGGTCACCGTCGAGGTCGCGGTGCCGCAGCGCCTCGACGACAAGGCGCGCGACCTGCTCAGCGAGTTCAAGAACGCCACGACCGAGGCCGACCCGCGCGCGGAGCTGATCGAGCTGGCCAGAAGCGAGTGATCTCATGGATGCCGACTTCTTCCACCTGTCAGACGAGACGCCGGTCTACGTGATCTCGGTCGCCGCCCAGCTCTCCGGGCTGCATCCGCAGACGCTGCGCCAGTACGACCGGCTGGGCCTGGTCAGCCCGGGCCGTACGGCGGGCCGGGGCCGCCTCTATTCCACGCGCGACATCCTGATGCTCCGCGAGGTCCAGCGGCTCTCTCAGGAAGAGGGCATCAACCTCGCGGGCATCAAGCGCATCCTGCAGTTGGAGAACGACAACCTCCGCATGCGCGCCGAGCTGGAGCGGCTGCGCGCGGAGCTGTCCATGATCCGTGCGCTGATCCGGTACGAACTACCGCCGGCGTGACATTTTTCCCGGGGGGATTGGCAAATGGACTACAAGCTCACCCGTAAGAGCCAGGAGGCGATCTCCACCTCCATCCGCAGAGCGGCGGCGGAGGGCAACCCGGAGGTCGCGCCGGCCCACCTGTTCACCGCGCTGCTCGCCCAGACCGGCGGCACCGCGGTGCCGCTGCTGGAGGCCGTCGGCGCCGACTGGAAGAAGCTGCGCACCGCCGCCGAGCAGCAGCTTGAGGGCCTGCCCAAGGCCCAGGGCGCGACGGTCAGCGCGCCGACCACCTCCCGCGCCCTGCTGGTGGTGCTCAACACCGCCGCGGCGCGGGCCAGGCAGCTTGAGGACGAATACGTCTCGACCGAGCACCTGCTCGTCGGCCTGGCCGCGGACGGCGGGCCGATCGCGGAGCTGCTGAAGTCGCAGGGGGCGACGGCGGCGGCGCTGCTGGACGCGTTCGAGAAGGTACGCGGGCACGCCAGGGTCACCAGCGAGACCCCGGAGGACACCTACCAGGCGCTGGAGAAGTACGGCGTCGATCTCACCGAGCGGGCCAGGGCCGGGCGGCTCGACCCCGTGATCGGCCGGGACGCCGAGATCCGCCGGGTGGTCCAGGTGCTGTCCCGCCGGACGAAGAACAACCCGGTGCTGATCGGCGAGCCGGGCGTCGGCAAGACCGCCGTCGTGGAGGGCCTGGCGCAGCGCATCGTGGCCGGTGACGTGCCGGAGAGCCTGCGCAACAAGCGGCTGGTCTCACTCGACCTGAGCGCGATGGTGGCGGGCGCGAAGTTCCGCGGCGAGTTCGAGGAACGGCTGAAGGCCGTGCTCGCCGAGATCAAGGAGAGCGACGGGCAGGTCGTCACGTTCATCGACGAGCTGCACACCGTGGTCGGCGCGGGCGCCGCCGAGGGCTCGATGGACGCGGGCAACATGCTCAAGCCGATGCTGGCCCGCGGCGAGCTGCGCATGATCGGGGCGACCACGCTCGACGAGTACCGCGAGCGGATCGAGAAGGACCCCGCGCTGGAACGCCGCTTCCAGCAGGTCTACGTGGGCGAGCCGACCGTGGAGGACACGATCGCGATCCTGCGCGGGCTCAAGGGCCGCTATGAGGCCCACCACCAGGTGCAGATCGCCGACAGCGCGCTGGTCGCCGCCGCCGCCCTGTCCGACCGGTACATCACCGCGAGGTTCCTGCCCGACAAGGCCATCGACCTGGTGGACGAGGCCGCCTCCCGGCTGCGGATGGAGATCGACTCCCGTCCGGTCGAGATCGACGAGCTGCAGCGTGCGGTCGACCGGATGAAGATGGAGGAGATGGCCCTCGCCAAGGAGACCGACGAGGCGTCCCGCGCCCGGCTGGACAAGCTGCGCAGGGACCTCGCCGACCGCCAGGAGGAGCTTTCCGGCCTGGTCGGCCGCTGGGAGCGGGAGAAGGCCGGGCTCAACCACGTCGGCGACCTGAAGAAGCAGCTCGACGAGGCCAGGGGGGCCGCCGAGCGGGCGCAGCGCGACGGCGACTTCGAGGCGGCGTCCCGGCTGATGTACGCCGAGGTGCCCAAGCTGGAGAAGGAGCTGCAGGTCGCGGCGGCGCAGGCGCAGCCTGAGGACGCCATGGTCAAGGAGGAGGTCGGCCCGGACGACATCGCCCAGGTGATCTCGTCGTGGACCGGCATCCCCGCCGGGCGGCTGCTGGAGGGCGAGACCGCCAAGCTGCTGCGCATGGAGGACGAGCTGGGCAGGCGCCTGATCGGCCAGGCCCCCGCCGTGCAGGCCGTGTCCGACGCGGTACGCCGGGCGCGCGCCGGCATCGCCGACCCCGACCGGCCCACCGGGTCGTTCCTGTTCCTCGGGCCGACGGGCGTGGGCAAGACCGAGCTGGCCAAGGCGCTGGCGGAGTTCCTGTTCGACGACGAGCGGGCGATGACCCGGATCGACATGAGCGAGTACTCCGAAAAGCACGCGGTGGCCCGGCTGGTCGGCGCGCCGCCCGGTTATGTGGGTTATGAGGAGGGCGGCCAGCTCACCGAGGCGGTACGCCGCAGGCCGTACACGGTCGTGCTGCTGGACGAGGTGGAGAAGGCGCACGCCGAGGTCTTCGACATCCTGCTCCAGGTGCTCGACGACGGGCGGCTGACCGACGGGCAGGGCCGCACGGTCGACTTCCGCAACACCATCCTGATCATGACCTCCAACATCGGGTCGCAGTACCTGGTCGATCCGACGCTGGAGAACGGCGCCAAGCGCGACGCGGTGATGAACGCGGTCCGCGCGTCGTTCAAGCCCGAGTTCATCAACCGGCTGGATGACATCATCCTGTTCGACGCGCTGGGCTCGGAGGAGCTGAGCCGGATCGTGGACCTCCAGGCCGCGCGGCTGGCCCGCCGCCTGGCCGACCGCAGGCTGACCCTCACGGTCACCCCGGCGGCCCGCGACTGGCTGGCGCTGACCGGCTACGACCCGCTGTACGGCGCGCGTCCGCTGCGGCGGCTGGTGCAGTCGGCGATCGGCGACCGGCTGGCCAAGAAGGTGCTGTCCGGCGAGATCCAGGACGGCGACGAGGTCGTGGTCGACCTGGACGAGGCGGGCGACACTCTGTCCATCGAGGCCCAGCGGTCGCCTGTGCCGCAGTAAGCAGTTCCCCAGCTTTGGGTTAAGGCCCCCTGGCCGGGTCCGGAACGGCGATAGCTTCGGCCATCGCTGTCGACCGAACACGATCAGGGGGACGTGGATGTCGAACACACGCAAATTCGGGGCGATGCTCGCGGCGGCCACCATGGCCGCGGGGCTCACCTGTACGGCCGTCATGCCGGCGGCCGCCGCCCACTGCCCGGGGCGGGGCGGGCTGCCGCTGGTCAAGCCCGCCGCCGGTCAGCGGCCGGTGTGCGGGCTCGGTACGGGGGTGCCGGTCGTCGACTCGCCCGGCTCGATCAACCCGGCCTACGCCGGTTACACGCTCAAGCAGGCCACCGGTCTGCGGGGGCTGGACGGGCTGGTGCCCGCCACGCCGGTGACCGGCATCGCCGACCCGGGCGGCGCGCTCGCGGGCACCGGCGGCTTCGGCCTCCCGGGGCTGCCCAGGACGGGCCTGCGCACCGCCTCCCGGCCCGCCACCACCTCGCCCGGCCATTCGGCCCCGTCCGGCCGCTCTGACGCCCTGGGCGGCCCTCCTGGGGGCTCCGGCGGCCTGCTCCCCGACCTTCCGACCGCCCCCGCCCTCGGCTCCCTCACCGGCCGGGGCGCGCCGATCGGCCTGAACGGCCTGAGCGGCGCGGCCGCCCGCCTCGATCACGCCGCCGACCCGCCCACCACCAGGAGGAGGAGCGGCCCCGCCAGGAACGCCATCAAGAACGCCGCGAAGCACCGCCGCCCCGCCACGCACCACCCGGCGACGAACCCGCTGCCGCTCCCCATCCCGATCAGCGTCAACGACGTCCCGCTCACCGACCTCACCCGCGGCCTCGCCCCACAGTGACCCCATCCGGGGCCGCCCTCCCGGCCCCACCCATCACCCGGTGCGAGGTACGGCGAACAGCCACAGCACACGCGAAAGACCGGACACCAGGGCGCGGGCGGCAACGGCGAGGCGGGGCCTGGTGGGCATGCCGTACTCAGAGACCTGCGCCGAATGCGGTGACAGGGACCGACGTCAGGTGACGAGGGCGTCGAGCTCGTCTTCGGGGAGGCCCAGATCGACGCGGATGCGGTAGCGGGCGCGGAGGAGGGCTGATCGCTCGCCGGTGCCCTCCGGGCTGGCCAGGGCGCCCTCGGTGGCCCAGTCGTGGGCGGCGCGCAGCTCGTCGTACGCGATCAGCGTCTCGGTGATGTTGAGACAGGTCGCCGGTGTCACACCGCCCTCGGCGCGGATCGCCTCGATCATCTCCTTGCCCTCGGCGGGCCGGTCCAGCTCGAACAGCGTGTCGGCGATGCCCGCACGCGGATCGACGCTCACCTCCCCGCCGTCTTCCATCGCGCGCTGGAAACACTCCAGCGCGCGGGCCGGCTGCCCGGCCTGCCGCCATTCCTCCGCCGCCAGCACGAGGATCGCCGCCCGGGACACGTCGCCGGACACATAACTCGCCGCCAGGGAGTCGAGTCGCTTGGCCGTCGGGACGTGGTCGTCGGCCAGCAGCCCCTGCTCAAGCAGCCGATCAAGGTGCTCACGTGTCACATGTGCCACAGCGAGAGACTATCGACCGCCGCCCGGATTTGCCGGAACATTAGCCGCTGTTGCCTCGGTACGGCGAGCCCCGCCACTCTTCGGTAACGGACGGCACATAATTCACTACACTGCGGCGTGCTAATCGCGACAAATGGGCATTACGACTCTGACCGAGCGGTGGGAGGTCGCGATGAACGTTTCCAGGCAGACGATCTTCGCAGTGTCCTTCGGGCTGCTGTTCGCCGCCGCCGTGCCCGGAGCCGCCGGGTATCTCACCGGCAGGCTGGAAGCCGTCCGCGCCGCCGAACGCGACCTGCGGATACTTGAGGCCGACCTGCTCCCCCGCACCGACCTCAGTGACCACACCACCGGCTCCGCGCCGGTGTGCAGGATCCCGCCCCGGCCCCGCCACACCGGCCGGAGCTGAGATCCGTCAGGGGCGGCGGGGCGGCAGGTGGCTGGACAGGTAGCCCCTGATCAGGGACTTGGCCTCGGCCACGAACTGCGGATCGCCCTGCGGGTCGCGGCGGAAGGCGAGCTTGAGCACCGCGTCGCCCGCCTCGATGGCGACCAGCATGGCCTGGTCCAGCTCCTCGCTGTCGGCCAGGCCGAACTCCTGGAGCAGCAGCCCGCGCAGCCGCCCCGCGATGACCGTGTTGTTGTCGGCCACCGAGTCGAGCAGGTTGAGCTCGATGACGTCGGCGAAGTGCAGGGACCGGAAGCCCCGCACCCGCCGGTGCATGTCGACGTACTCGTCGATGATCACGTCCACCGCGTCCCACCAGCCCTCGAACTCCGCCGAGAGGAACCTGCGGCCCACGCGGGCGGCGAACAGCTCGACGTTGCGCCTGGTCACCGCCTGGGCGATGGCCCGCTTGTCGGGGAAGAACTGATAGATCGAACCGATCGCGACCCCGGCGCGCTCGGCGATCCGGGTGGTGGAGAGCGCCTCGTAGCCGATCTCGTCGAGGAGCTCGGCACAGGCGTCGAGCATCCGCTCGACCCGGCGGGCGCTGCGGCGCTGGGCGGGCCGGCGGCGGAGGGGCGTGGGCTCCATGCCGAGATCGGTGTCTTCCACAGGCAAGATGGACACGCCCTCCATCTTGCCCGCTGTCCCCCTGGTCGTTCAGGCTAACGGCACATTTGCTCACGCTGAGTGGCGTGCCGATCCGGTATGGCGACAACGCCCACGTCCGCCACGTACGCGGTCATCGGTCGCCCCGGCCCGCCGACAGCCCGGTGCAGGAGCGCAGCCCCCGCCACTCCTTCACCGCCTGCGTGCGCGCCGCCCCGGTGAGCGGCACCGGAACGCCGCCGTTGATGCGGGCGGGCGTCCACTGGTCCTTGAGGACCTTCCTGCCCTGCACGGTCAGCGTGAGCACGCCGGTCTTGCCGGTCTCCGGGCCGGAGTTGTAGAAGACGAAGTTGCCCATCCCGTAGTTGACGTAGGCGCCCTTGAGGTAGCCGCCGCCCAGCAGGATGTGCGCGTGCCCGCCGATGATCACGTCCGCGCCGGCCGCGACGAGCCGCGGGGCCAGTGCCCGCTGCGCCGGGTTCGGGCACTTCTCCAGCTCGGTGCCCCAGTGCAGGTGGACGATCACCGTGTCGGAGTTCTTCCTGGCCGCACGGACCGCCTGGATCAGCCTGTCCTCGTCCTTGGCCGAGGCCAGGCCGCCCTGCTCGGGCGTCGCCGTCCAGGGCTGGATGAACTCCGCGTCCAGCACCTGCGTGGCCCCGATGATCGACACGCGGTTGCCGTTGACCGTCGTCCGGTACGGCCTGTACGCCTGGGCGTCGTCCCTGCCGATCCCGACGATCGGGAAGCGCGACTTCCTGATCGCCGCCAGCGAGTCGCGCAGCCCGCTCTGCATGTAGTCCATGCCGTGGTTGTTGGCCATCGACGCCACGTCCACCCCGGCCGCCTTGAGCGCGGTGAACGCCGTGGGCGGCGCGCGGAAGGTGAACTGCTTGCCGGGCGCGGGCGTGCCCCCGGTGGTGATCGCGGTCTCCAGGTTGACCATCGCCAGGTCGGCCTTCTTGAGCACCGAGGCGATCGGCCCGAGCGCGGTACGCGGGTTCGCGTCGAGCCGCGCCCGCAGTACGCCTTCGAAGTGCACATCACCGCCGAACGAGATGGTGTACGGCCGGCGTTCCGGCTTCGGTTCGGTGGTCTTCGCCTGAGGGGCCGACTCCACGGATGACTCCGCAGCACGGCCCTCCGGCTCTTGCTCGCCCGCCGAACACGCCGCCGTCAGCAGCGCCGCCGCCGCGGTGACCGCGACGAGGGCACGGGCGCGCCGGAGGGCCGGGGGAAGGAGGTACCTCTTCATGACTAACCGAGCATGCCACCTCTAGCCGACATCCGGCGCCAATCAGGCATAAGCCCTGGTCCCGGACGTGAGGCGGCCACTAACTTGGAAGACTCAAAAACTTGAATCATTCAGCTTTACGACATATGGTCGGCTCATGGGCGATGCCGACCGGCTCCGCGACGCCGGGCTGCGGGTGACCGCGGCGCGACTCGCGATCATGCAGACCGTGCGCGAGGGCGACCACCTCGATGTGGACGCCATCCATCAGCAGGTCCATGAGCGCGTCGGGCGGGTCTCCCTGCAAGCCGTCTACGACTCGTTGGCCGCGCTGCACGGCGCCGGGCTGGTTCGCAAGATCGAGCCGATGGGCAGCCCGGCCCGCTACGAGGGGCGGGTGGGCGACAACCACCACCACCTCGTCTGCCGGCGTTGCGGGGCGATGACCGACGTCGACTGCGTGGCCGGGCAGGCGCCCTGCCTGGACCCCGTGGACGCCGCCGGCTACGTGATCGACGAGGCGGACATCACGTTCTGGGGCATCTGCCCTGGATGTCGAGGTAATTAGCGGAGTTCTCAGGCGGTAGCCGTACTCCGTCAGCGATCAACCGGAGGACCGCTTCAATGAGCAACCGGCCGACTTCCACCACGGACGCGGGCATCCCGGCCCCGAGCGACGAGTTCTCGCTCTCCGTCGGGCCGAACGGCCCCTTGCTGCTGCAAGACCACTATCTGATCCAGAAGATGGCCCACTTCAACCGGGAGCGGGTGCCCGAGCGCGTCGTCCACGCCAAGGGCGGTGGCGCCTACGGCGTCATGCGCATCACCGAGGACGTGAGCCAGTACACCAAGGCCGACCTGTTCCAGAAGGGCAAGGAGACCGAGCTCTTCCTGCGCTTCTCCACCGTGGCCGGTGAGCTGGGCAGCGCCGACACCGCCCGCGACCCGCGCGGTTTCGCCATCAAGTTCTACACCGAGCACGGCAACTACGACATCGTCGGCAACAACACGCCGATCTTCTTCATCCGCGACCCGCAGAAGTTCTCCGACTTCATCCACAGCCAGAAGCGGCGCGCGGACAACCACCTGCACGACAACAACATGCAGTGGGACTTCTGGACCCTCTCCCCCGAGTCGGCCCACCAGGTCAGCTTCCTGATGACCGACCGGGGCACCCCGAAGACCTGGCGCAACATGCACGGCTTCGGGTCGCACACCTTCCTGTGGTACAACGCGGCGGGCGAGAAGTTCTGGGTGAAGTACCACTTCAAGACCGAGCAGGGCATCGAGAATTTCACCGACGCCGAGGCCAAGGCCCTCGCCGCCACCGACCCCGACCACCACATCCGCGACCTGCACACCGCCATCGCCCGCGGCGACCACCCGTCGTGGCAGGTCAACGTGCAGATCATGCCGTTCGAGGCGGCGGCCGACTACCGGTTCAACCCGTTCGACCTGACCAAGGTGTGGCCGCACAGCGACTACCCGGAGATCACGATCGGCCGGTTCACCCTGAACCGCAACCCGGTGAACTACTTCGCCGAGGTCGAGCAGTCCGGCTTCGAGCCCTCCAACCTCGTGCCCGGCATCGGAGCCTCCCCGGACAAAATGCTGCAGGGCCGGCTGTTCTCCTACCCCGACACCCACCGCTACCGCATCGGGGCCAACTACCAGCAGCTCCCGGTCAACGCGCCGAAGGTGCCGGTGCACGGCTACAACCGGGACGGCGCGATGCGCTTCGCCAACGGCGGCGACCCGGTGTACGCGCCCAACTCGCTGAACGGCCCGGTCGCCGACCCGTCGCTGTACGCGGGCGAGGACTACCACCTGACCGGCGACATCGTCCGCAGCGCCTACCGCAGGCACGCCGAGGACGACGACTACGTCCAGCCGCGCGCCCTGTGGGAGAACGTCCTTTCCGAGACCGACCGCGCGCACATGGTGGGCAACATCGTCGGCCACGCCTCCGCCCCGGAGGTCACCACCGACACCAAGAAGCGGGTCGTCGAATACTGGACCAACATCCACAAGGACCTCGGCGAGGGCGTCGCCAAGGGCCTCGGCCTGGCCTGATCCGGCCCTGAAAGCCAAGAAGGACCCCCGGTACGCCGGGGGTCCTTCCCTGCTTTTCAGATCAATTTCAACGAAATCGGCTTACAAGTCGAACTCGCCGTCCCTGACACCTCCGACGAAGGCGTCCCACTCGGTGGGAGTGAAGACGAGGACGGGACCTGATCGGTTCTTGCTGTCGCGCACTCCGACATGCCCGCTCGCAAGCTGGGCGACCTCGACGCAGGCTCCGCTGGCCGCGCTCCGGGCGCTCTTCTTCCAGACAGCGCCGGAAAGGTCTACCGGGTACATTTTATTCGGCCTTCTTATCTGACATGCCGGAAGATCACTTCCAGCGATCGATGACCTTCTCCATGAGTTCCCTGGAAGCGTCCGGACCGAGGGCCTCGGACCGCAGGTGATCAAAGGCCAGCTCGTAGCCATAGACCTGCTGCGGCTCTTCGACCCACCGGGCGCTGTGCAGATGCTCCAGATAGACGACGTCCTGGAACTCCGGGAATTTCAGGTGGATGAACGAGCTGGTGTTGACCGGATGCTGAGCGTCCTGAGGCAGCACTTGCACGCGGACATGCGGCAGTTGACTGACCTCGATCAGCCTTTCGATCTGCTCGCGCATCACCGTCGCGCCACCGAACCGGCGCAACAGCGCCGACTCGTCGAGCACGACCCAGGTGGTCAGCGGATCCGGCTTGCTGATCAGCCGCTGGCGGGCGAGGCGTGCCTCGACCCTGGCGCGGAGATCGGCGGGCGGCAGCCTGATGATCGCCTGGGTGGCGCGGATGACCTCGCGAGCGTACTCCTCGGTCTGGAAGAGACCCGGAACGATCTGGGGTTCCCAGCTTCGCTCGAAGACGGCCTCTTCTTCCAGCCCCAGCAGTGTCGTGTACTCCTGGGGCAGGGCGTCCTGGAAGTCCTCCCACCAGCCCTTTCTCGACGCGTCCCGCAGCAGGTCCAGCAGCTCGCGCTGCTTGACCTCCCCGGCCTCGTACAACGCGGTGAGGGCCTGGACGTCGGCCCGCTTCGGCATGGTCTTGGCGGTCTCGATCCGGCTGACCTTCGAGGCCGACCAGCCGAGCTCGTCGGCGACGTGGTCGCCGGTGAGACCGGCCCGCTCGCGCAACCGGCGAAGCTCCTGACCGAGCCTGCGCCGACGGACGGTTGGACTGGCTCGTTCGGGCACCGCCCGGCCCCCCTTTGACGCCGTACGTGGTGTATCGCTGGGTGTGTCGCCACAGGACAGCGGGACCGGCGGCTGACCGGTGCCCCGCAGGGCTCTATCCTACATGCAACTTGCACAGAATGGTGCATTTGATCTATCGGGGATTGTGTCAAAGTTCCCCCCGATAACGGTTGCAAGTCCGGCTTCCCGGGTAAACCGCCAGGACATCGTACGCTGTGCGCATCAGACGGGGGTGCGCATCACGATTCCCCTGTGGCCACGCCCGTTCCACGGGACGCCGCGCGGGCCCCGCACGGCCTTCCCCGCATGTGTCGCACGGCGGCGTTCCTGCAAATTGCACGACACATGCACCGCACGAAGCACCGAACTTGAGAAGTTTGCTGCTTTTTACCTTGCGGCGGTACTTGCGTGATAGTAGGCCCGGAGAGACCATCTCTATAAGGGGGTAATCTCCCGCTCGCACTCCGCAACGCGGTCATGGACCGCGCCACGGACGGCGCACGGGGGTGTCAGCCAGATCAAACTTTGCACGACCCGCGCTCACAAGACGCGCCTGCCACGGCGGCGCAAAGGAAAACCGGGTCGGCGGCCACCGACCCGGTAAGTCCACAAGAGCTCCGCATCGAGTCCAAGCGAAGGAAGCCTCCTATGTACTCTCACGGTACCAAGGGAATCGCTCGAATCAAATCTTGGGTTCAGGACCTCATCGGCCGGGCCGACCGCGAACTCTGCATGGAAGAGGACGAGTTCGCGCACCGTATCGGGTGGACGGTGACCCGGACCGGCTTCGGCTCGCGGTGCTACCGCGACCCGAGGTTCGACCGGCTCAAGGCGGACCGCCTGCACGCCCTCGCGGCGCGGGACGGCCGGGAAGAGCGGGAGGTGCCAGGAAATGTCGCAGCGTAACCCGAGGAACAACCCCTACCCCTCGCGCGGCGAGGCGCCCGCGGCCGGCCGTACACCGTCGCTGGTGCGCGCCTGGCGCTGGCGCACCGAGTTCGCGCTGCTCATCGCGGCGGTGGCGGTCCTCGCGCTCATCGTGAGCGCCGTCGTGAACGGCAGCTGGTGGGCCGCTGTCGCGCTGACCGGCACGGTGTCGGTCCCGGCCGCCACGCGCTTCGGCCGCGGCTGGGTCGCCGCGCACCTCTGGTGCCTGTACTCCCGGCACCGCATCCAGCGGGTCTGCCTGGAGACCCCGATGCACACCGCCTCCGGGCGGATCCCCCTGGTGCTGTGGATCGCGCCCACCGCCGAAGGCGAGCGGGCGTTCATCGCCACCAGGGCGGGCATCTGCGCCGAGGACTTCGAGGCCTTCTCCGGCGAGCTGGAGGCGGCCTGCCTGGCCCGCCAGGTGCTGGTGTGGCGGCACCGCCGCCGGGCCAACCTGGTCGCCGTCGAGATCGTCCGCAGGGAGGGCCGCGCGCCCGCGGGCACCCCGGCCGCCGCCGGTCTGGACGGCGGGCGGTGGATGCGCATCCCCTCCTCCCGGGACACCGGGCCCGGCCTGCACTCTCCGCGGGAGATGGAAGAACCTCCTGATCCGCGGACCACACTGCTGATCCCCCAGACCGGCTGACGCGCCACACGGCCGGTACGGCGACCCCGGAGGTCCGTCCTCCGGGGTCGCCCGCTTAATACATAGCAATGCAATGCTATGTATTCTGGTGCCGTGGCCAGGATGAAAGATCCCTCGATTCGCACTCTGATCATCGAGCGGGCCGCCCACATGCTCCGGATGCGCGAGCCCATCACCCTGCGCTCACTGGTGTCCCAGACCGGCGTGTCCACGATGGCCGTCTACACCTACTTCGGCGGCATGGACGGCGTGTGGAAGGCCCTGCGGCAGGAGGGCTTCACCCGGCTGGCGGAGAGGTTCGCGCTGGTACGCGCGTCCGCCGACCCGGTACACGACCTGACCGCGCTGACCGCCGCCTACATCGGCACCGCGATGGACCACCCCGACCTGTACCGGATCATGTTCGACGAGACCCTGGAGCTCGAAGACCACCAGGCCGTCGACGCCACCTTGGGGCACCTGGTCCAGGCCGCCCGGCGGGGCCGGGACACCGGTCGCTTCCGCGCCGGCATCGACCCGCGGCGGCTGGCCACCCAGAGCTGGGTCGTCGGCCACGGGCTGGTCTCCCTGGTCACCGGCGGCTGCCTGTCCCCCCGGTCGCTCGACGACGGCGCCGCCATGCTGACCGCGCTGTTCATCGGCGCGGGCGACCGCCCCGACGGCTGCCGGGCCTCGGTCGAAGCGGGCTGGAGGCACCTGTCCGCCCCCATGGAGACCGACCGGCCGCCCGAGGTGACACAAGGTGACCCAAGGTGACCGGGGATGCAACGTATGACGTCGGGGCGGCGAACTCCCCCACCTGTTGATCAACGTCCGACTAGGCTGGGCGTGTGAGCGACGCGCGACTGCATGCACAGATCGACTTCCTCATCGAGATCGACAAGCTGAAGCGGGTCATCCGCCGCAATACGCTGATGGACGGTTCGCGGCGGGAGAACGACGCCGAGCACTCCTGGTACCTCGGCATGCTGGCGATGACCCTCGCCGAACACGCCCCTCCGGGCACCGACCTCAACCGCGTGGTGGCGATGCTGCTGGTCCACGACATCGTGGAGATCGACGCGGGTGACACCTTCATCTACGACGACGGCATGCTCGCCACCCAGGCCGAGCGGGAGCGTGCCGCGGCCGACCGGATCTTCGGGCTGCTCCCGGCCGAGCAGGGCAAGGCGATGCGCGCGCTGTGGGACGAGTTCGAGGAGCGGCGCACCCCGGAGGCGCGGTTCGCCAAGGCGCTCGACCGCATCGCGCCGCTGATCGCCAACCACCGCACCGAGGGCGGCACCTGGCAGTTGTACAAGGTGACCGCCGCGCAGGTGATGCGCAACGTGAAGATCATCGAGGAGGGCTCCCCCGGCCTGGCCGCCTACGCCGCCGGGCTCGTGGAGCAGTCGGTCCGCCAGGGGCATCTGGCGGCCTCCTAGGGACGCCCGGCTGGACGGTGTTCGGCCCTCGTGGTACGGGTAGATGACCCACCACGGAAAGGGGGCAAACGTGGAGGAGACCATCCAAAAGGGCACTCGATCCCGGAGGGGAATGCTCCCGAAGCTCGACCTGACCAACCGGCTGGAACGCACGACGGCGATGGACCGTACGATCCGGGCGCTGGCCAAGGCCGTGCGGGGCAGACTCCGCCCGGGAGGGCTGCGCGACCTGCTGCACGGGGTGCCCACCGGCACGCCCGCCCACCCGCCGCTCGCCACCGCCAGCCTGGGGTGCTGGGTGGCCACCGCCGTGCTCGACGCGACCGGCGCCGACCCCCGCGCCGCACGTACCGTGCTGGTCACCGGGCTGGCCGGCGCGGCCCCCGCGGCGGCGGCCGGCATCACCGACTGGTCCGTGCTGCACATCGAGCAGCAGCGGGTGGGCTTCGTCCACGCCATCGCCAACCTCAGCGCGTTCACCCTGTACGCGGGCTCGCTGGCGCTCCGCCTGGCCGGCCGCGAACGCGGCGGCAGGCTGCTCGGCTACGCCGGGCTGGGCGCGGCGAGCCTGGGCGGGATGCTCGGCGGGCACATGGCCTACCGGCAGGCGGCCGGGGCCAACCACGCCGAGCAGGTCACCCACCTGGTCCCGCTCGGCTGGCACAACCTCTGCGAGCTGAAGGACCTGCCCGACGGCCGCCCGGTGTCCCGCAGGCTCGGCTACATCGACCTGTTCGTGCTGCGCAGCGGTGAGACGGTGACCATCCTGGCCGACCACTGCAGCCACCTGGCGGGCCCGCTCCACCAGGGCCGCCTGACCAGCGAGGGCGGCGTGACCTGCGTGGTGTGCCCGTGGCACGGCAGCACCTTCCGCCTCTCGGACGGCAAGGTCGTGCACGGCCCGGCGACCGCGCCGCAGCCGGTGTTCCAGACCCGGGTACGCCGGGACGGCATCATCCAGGTCAGGCCCGCCGAACAAGCCTAGTCATCTCCGGTGATTACAGTGTTGCCATGGCAAATCCGGCGATCATCACCGTAGACGACGATCCCGCCGTCTCCAGGGCGGTGGCCCGAGACGTGCGCCGCCGTTACGGCGACCGCTACCGCATCGTGCGCGCCGACTCCGGCCCCGCCGCGATGGAGGCGCTGCGCGAGATCAAACTGAGGGGCGAGCAGGTCGCGGTCATGCTCGCCGACTACCGGATGCCGCAGATGAACGGCATCCAGTTCCTCGAGAGCGCCATGGACCTCTTCCCCACCGCGCGGCGCGTCCTGCTGACCGCCTATGCCGATACCGACGCCGCGATCGACGCCATCAACATCGTCGATGTCGACCACTACCTCCTCAAGCCGTGGAACCCGCCGGAGGAGAAGCTGTACCCGGTGATGGACGGCCTGCTCGACGCGTGGCTGTCCACGCCCGCCTCCGCCGAGGGCGACGTGCGGGTGGTCGGGCACCGGTGGTCCGCGCCGTCGTACAAGGTGCGCGACTTCCTGGCCCGCAACCTGGTCCCCTACCGCTGGGTGCTGGCCGACGAGCCGGAGGGCGAGCGGCTGCTGTCGGCCGCGGGGCTCGGCCCCGACGCCGTCCCGGTGGTCATCACGCCGGACGGCAGGTCGCTGGCCACGCCCGCGGTGAGCGACCTGGCCGCGCACATCGGGCTGAGCACCACCCCGGCGTCCGACTTCTACGACCTGGTGGTGGTGGGCGCGGGCCCGGCCGGGCTCGGCGCGGCGGTCTACGGGGCGTCGGAGGGCCTGCGCACGGTGCTCATCGAGCAGCGCGCCACCGGCGGCCAGGCCGGGCAGAGCAGCCGGATAGAGAACTACCTGGGCTTCCCCGACGGCGTCTCCGGCGCGCAGCTCACCGAGCGGGCCAGGCGGCAGGCGCTGAAGTTCGGCGCGGAGCTGATCACCACCTGCGAGGCGATCGGGCTGGAGGGCGGCGGTTCCTCCTCCCGGGTGCTGCGCATCTCCGACGAGAGCGTGATCGCCGCGCACACCGTCGTCCTGGCCACCGGGGTGTCCTACCGCAAGCTCACCGCCCCCGGACTGGCCGAGCTGACCGGGCGCGGGGTCTTCTACGGCTCGGCCGCCACCGAGGCCCCCAACTGCGCGGGCAGCGAGGTCTACATCGTCGGCGGGGCCAACTCCGCGGGCCAGGCAGCGGTCTACTTCTCCCGGTACGCCCGCCGCGTCCACATGCTCATCCGCGGGGCCGACCTGCGGCAGTCGATGTCGCAGTACCTGGTCGAGCAGATCGAGGCGATCGACGCCATCGAGGTCCACCCGTGCACCGAGGTCATCTCGGGCGAGGGCGAGGACCACCTGGAACGCCTGGTGCTGGCCGACGCCTCGACCGGCGAGAAGCGCACGGTCCAGACGTCCTGGCTGTTCGTGTTCATCGGGGCCGAGCCGCGCACCGACTGGCTCTCCGGCGTGGTGCAGCGCGACGAGCGCGGCTTCGTGCTGACCGGGGCCGACCTGCTCGCCGACGGGCGGCGTCCGGTCGGCTGGACGCTCCCGCGCGACCCCTACCACCTGGAGAGCAGCATGCCCGGCGTCTTCGCCGCGGGCGACGTGCGGGCGACGTCGGTCAAGCGGGTGGCCTCAGCGGTCGGCGAGGGCGCGATGGCGGTGTCCCTCGTTCACCGGTACCTGGAGGCGCGATGACCGCGACCGACCGGCTCACCCCCGCCGAGCTGCGCACACTGTTCCTGTTCGAGGCGCTGGACGACGCCCAGCTCGCCCACTTCGCCGAGCAGGGGCGCGTCCAGCGATCTCCTGCGGGCACCCCCGTCTACCTGGAGGGCGAGCCCGCCACCTGCTTCTACGTGCTGCTGCACGGCACCGTCTCGCTGCGCCGCCGCATCCACGGCGACGACGTCGAGGTCAGCCGTACCGACCAGCGCGGCGTGTACGGCGGGGCCGCGCAGAGCTACATCGGCGACAAGATCGACCAGGTCTACTCCAACAGCCTGCACGCGATCACCGACAGCGAGCTGTTCACCCTGCCCGCGAGCGTCTTCGGGCCCGCCGTGCGCGAGTGGTTCCCGATGGCGATGCACCTGCTCGAAGGGCTGTTCTTCGGGATGCGCGCCAGCCAGACGATCGTCGGCGAGCGGGAGCGGCTGCTGGCCCTCGGCTCGCTGTCGGCCGGGCTCACCCACGAGCTGAACAACCCCGCGGCGGCGGCCGTGCGGGCCACCTCGTCGCTGCGCGACCGGGTCGCCAAGATGCGGCACAAGCTCGCCCTGATCGCGGACGGCCGGCTGGACGGCAGCCGGCTGCACGAGCTGGTCGAGCTGCAGGAGGCGGCGGTCAAGCGCGCCGCCACCGCGCCGCAGATGACCGCGATGCAGACCGCCGACGCGGAGGACGCGCTGGCCGACTGGCTGGACGAGCGCGACATCGCCGGCTCCTGGGACATCGCCCCGACGCTCGTCGCCGGGGGCATCGACACGGCGTGGCTGGAAAAGGTGTCCGCCGCGGTCGGCGACGACGGCCTGGCCTCGGCGATCGGCTGGATCACCTACACGATCGACACCGAGATGCTGATGGGCGAGATCGACGACGCGGTGACGCGGATCTCCGGACTGGTCGCGGCGGCCAAGCAGTACTCCCAGCTGGACCGCTCGCCCTACCGGACCACGGACGTCCACGAACTGCTCGACGCCACGCTCGCGATGATGCAGGCCAAGATCGGGCCGGGGGTGCGCACGGTGCGGGAGTACGACCGCACGGTGCCGCCCGTGCCGGGCCACCCCGCCGAGCTGAACCAGGTGTGGACCAACCTGATCGACAACGCGCTGGCCGCGATGGACGGCGAGGGCACGCTCACCCTGCGCACCTCGCGCGACGGCGACATGCTCGCGGTGGAGGTGGCCGACACGGGCGTGGGCGTACCCGAGCAGATCCGGCCACGGATCTTCGAGCCGTTCTTCACCACCAAGGGGGTCGGCGAGGGCACCGGCCTGGGGCTGGACATCTCCTACCGGATCGTGGTCAACAAGCACCACGGCGACATCCGGGTGCGTTCGGTGCCGGGCGACACGCGGTTCACCGTACTCCTGCCGCTGGACCCCGACGCTAGTCCATCAGCAGGTTGACGATCGCGACGATCCCGACCACCACGATCACGCCGCGCAGCAGGGCGGGGGGCAGCCGCCGCCCGAGCCGCGCGCCCAGGTAGCCGCCGACCATCGAGCCGAGCGCCACCATCGCCACCGCCCACCAGTCCAGCGGCGCGACGAACACGAACAGGACCGCGGCGGTGGAGTTGACCAGCAGGGCCAGCACGACCTTGGCGGCGTTGATCTTCTGCAGGCTTTCGTCCAGGAAGATGCCGAGCAGGCCGATCAGCACGATGCCCTGGGCCGCGCCGAAGTAGCCGCCGTACACGCCCGCGCCCAGCACGCCCAGCCACAGCAACGGCCCGCCGTGCGGGTGCCGGTCGCGCCTGCGGCCCGCCAGCCACTTGCCGAGGTACGGCTGGACCAGTACGAGCACCAGCGACAGGCCGATCAGCACCGGGACGATGATCTTGAACGCCGACTCCGGCAGGTTGAGCAGCAACAGCCCGCCCGCCACCGACCCGATGACCGACGCGATGCCGAGCCGCACCAGAAGTCCGCGCTGGCCCCCCAGCTCCTCCCGGTAGCCGAGCACGCCGGTGACGCCGCCGGGGACGAGGCCGACGTTGTTGGAGACGTTCGCGACGATCGGCGGGTAGCCGAAGGCGAGCAGGGTCGGGAACGTGATCAGCGATCCGGACCCCACGACCGAGTTGATGCCGCCCGCCGCGACCCCGGCCGCGAACACCGCGACCGCCTCCCACGGTGTCAAAACATACCCCTCACCCTGAAACCGCCCCGATGCCCGATGGTAGGGGGCGGCCTGTCCCCATCCGGTCAGGGGGTCCCGTCGGCGGCGGGCTTGCGCGTCGTGCGGGGGCGCCTGCGCGGTTCGGGCTCCTCCTCCCGCTCCGGGGCGAGCAGGCCGCCGATGCCGTCGAGCAGGCGGCCGATCTCGGAGGGCACGATCCACACCGTGTTGGAGTCGCCCTTGGCGATCTCGGGGAGCGTCTGGAGGTACTGGTAGGTGAGCAGGGCGCGGTCCGGCTTGCCGTCGTGGACGGCCTTGAAGACCATGGCGATGGCCTCCGCCTGGCCCTTGGCCCGCATGGACTGGGCCTCGGCCTCGGCCTGCGCCCGCAGGACGACGGCCTCGGCCTCGCCCCGGGCGCGCAGCACGGCGGCCTGGTTCTCGCCCTCGGCGGCCAGGATCGCGGCCCGCTTCTGGGCCTCCGCCGCCGCCACGGACGACTGGGAGTCGCGGTCGGCGCGCATCCGGCGTTCCATCGACTCCTGGATCGAGGCGGGCGGGTCGATCGACTTCAGCTCGATCCGGTTGACCTTGATCCCCCAGCGCGAGGCCGTGCCGGACAGCGCGCCGCGCAGCTCCGCGCCGATCCGCTCGCGCGAGCCGAGCGCGTCGTCCAGGTCCATCCCGCCGATCAGGTTGCGCAGGGTGACCACGATGAGCTGTTCCATGGCCGACAGCACTCCGGACACCTCATAGGTCGCCGCCTTGGGGTCGGTGACCTGGTAGTAGACGACGGTGTCCACCGACACCACGAGGTTGCCCTCGGTGTTCACCGGGTGCGGCGGGAAGGCCACCACCTGCTCGCGCAGGTCCACCAGGTTCCTGATCCGGTCGATGAACGGCACGACCAGGCTCAGCCCCGGCTCCAGCGTGCGGTGGTAGCGGCCCAGCCGCTCGACGACGCCCGCGGTCGACTGCGGGATGATCCTGATCGTGCGGGCCAGCGCGAACCCGGCGAAGGCCACCACGACCACCAGGGCGATCAGCATCTCCACGTACATCGCGGCCCTTCCGTTGAGCAACCGTGCGAGGGAAGCTGGCCGAAATGGTATGTGGTCTTCGCTTTACTATCCCGTTAGGCGCGCGAATCGACCTGAGAAGGTGGGGTACGCGGCGATTCGGCCCGTCTAGTACTGGGGGCGGGCCCTGGCGTACCACCGGCCGTCGGGGGCGCGCTCCAGGCCGAGCGGCACCCCGAAGGTCTTGGAGAGGTTGTCCGCGTTCAGGACCACCTCGATCGGCCCCTGGGCGATCACCGAGCCGTGCCGGATCAGCAGCGCGTGGGTGAACCCCGAGGGCACCTCCTCCACGTGGTGGGTGACCAGCACCATGGTGGGCGCCTTGGGGTCGTGGGCCAGCCCGGACAGGCGGCGGACCAGGTCTTCCCTGGCGCTGATGTCGAGCCCGGCGGCGGGCTCGTCGAGCAGCAGCAGCTCGGGGTCGGGCATCAGCGCGCGGGCGATCTGGGTGCGCTTGCGCTCGCCCTCCGACAGCGTGTTGAACCGCCGCCTGATCAGGTGCGCGCAGCCGAGCTGGTCGATCAGCTCCACGGCCCGGGTGACGTCGTGCGAGTCGTACTCCTCGCTCCAGCGGCCCAGCACCGCGTACGACGCGGTGAGCACCAGGTCGATGACCTTCTCCTGGGGCGGGATGCGCTCGGTCAGGGCGGAACTGGCCATGCCGATCCGGGTGCGCAGCTCCTGCAGGTCGGTACGCCCGACCGGCTCGCCCAAGATCTCCACGGTGCCCTCGGTCGGGAACAGGATCGCCCCGGCCACCTGCAACAGCGTGGTCTTGCCCGCGCCATTGGGGCCGATGACGACCCAGCGCTCGTCTTCTCCGACGGTCCAGTCGATGCCCCTCAGCAGGGCGGCGCCGTCCCTGCGGACGGCGACATCCCGAAGGTGCAGCACCTGACCGCCCATCCCCGATCACTCCCTCACGTGTCGCTCGCCTAAAACCTATTGCAGGGGCACCGCTTATCGTGGATCGGGTGCACCTGGATTCATCGCACCGGAACTCGTTCGCGGCGGCCGCGCTCGTCTGCTGGGGGAACGCCTGGCTCGCCGGACACATCGGCCTGGACGAGGCGGTCGACCACATCGAGCGTACGGCCGGGCCCGGCATCGTCGCCCGCCCACCTTCCGATGATCTTCCTTCGGATGGCGGCGCCCGCGAGGCGGCGCTCCGCGGCTACCTCGCCGACCTGCGGCTTTCCGGCCTGACCGCGCTGCGGCTGGCGCTTCCGGTGGCCGGAGATCCGCTGGGGCTCACCGGGCCGCCCGCCTTCAACTCCGCCGCGATCGAGGCGGGGCAGGCCGCCATCTGCGTACTGCCCGGCCGGTGCGTCGGCCTGATCCCGGAGGCCGACCTGCGCGGCTCGTCCTACCGAGGGGTCCGCTGGACGGCTGTGGAGGCCGCCGCGGCCGTACCGGACCTGCCGTCCCTGGCCGAGGCCGAACGCGAGCTGAACACCGCGATGCTCTCGGCCACCGAGACGCTGATGAGCGTCGAAGGCCCCCGCCAGGCCCACCCGGGGGCGGCGCTGTCCGGGTCCGGCGCGAACGACACGCTCGCGCCCGGCTATCCGGGCCGCGCCCACCGGGTGGCGGCGCTGTCGGCGCGGCTGGCCCACGCGCTGCGCCTGGCCGACGACCGCGGGCTCACCTCCGGCCAGGTCACCGCCAGGGGCAGCGTGCTGCGCGACCTGGACCGCGCCGTACGCCGCGCCTGGGTGGCCGCCCACCATGCGATCCTCGAATCCCGCGCCCAGTGACCTCTCGCCGCCTAGTTGAGCGCCCCGAAACGCCAGATGCCGAGACCGTCGGCGTCCCGGCCGGAGGAGACGAGCATCAACCTGCCCTCGTCGTCCACGTAGGGCACGACGGACGCGGCGCCGCCCGGGTGCGCGTCCTCGATCTTGCCGCGCAGCTTGCCGGTGAGCAGGTCCCAGGCCCGCAGCACGCCGTCACCGCTCGCCGCCACCAGGGTCTTGCGGTGGCCCAGCTCGGTGAACGCCAGGCTCTCGATCGACCCCTTGGGCCCGGAGATCGGCTTCCTGACGGCCTTGCGGCTGGCGGCGTCCCAGATCCGGACGCCCTTCTCGCCGCCCGCCGCCGACGCGATCACCGCGCGCCCGCCGACCGTGCCGGTGGCCAGGGCCCGGACCGCCTTGGTGTGCTTGCGGTAGGCCCCGCCGTACGGCTTGCGCCGCGCCGGGTCCCACAGGCGGACGGTCTCATCGCCCGCCCCGGAGGCGAGGTAGGGCTTGCCGGAGCGGAACTTCCCGGCGGCGAGCCAGGTGACCGGCTTCTTGTGGCCGTGCAGCGGCTTGCCGGACAGGCGCCGCTTGGCGAGGTCGTAGAGCCGGATGCGCTTGTCCCGCGTGGCGACCGCCACCAGGGTGCGGCCGCGCGAGTTGAGCACGGTGAGCGCGGAGATGCGGCCTCCGCGCGCCTTGATGGCCTTTCCGGCCGCGCGGCGGGCGGTGAGGTCCCAGACCTTCACCGTGCCGTCCCGGCCCGCTGAGACGGCCACAGGGCGCTTGCCGAGTCGTGCCGTGACGACCGCCTCGACGCCGCCGCGGTGCCGGGCCCCGGCGAACCTCCCGCCGATCGCCTCGCCGCTCTCCAGCTCCCACAGCCGCAGCCGTCCGTCCGAGCCGCCGGTCACCACGACCGCGTCGCCGCGCACGGACGTCACGGCGGTGGCGCGCACCTCGCTGCCGGTCTTCACCGACCTGATCCGGTAGCCGTAGCCGAGCCATCCGGTCTTCGTGACCGTCGCGGGCGAGGCCACCACCGGGCCGCGCGGGGACGGCGGCGCCGGGGAGGGCGGTTCCGGCGTCGGGGGCTCTGGGGTGCGGGGCGCCTCGCCGGCCCGCTTGACGATGCCCACGGTGGGCAGGGCCTCCGGCTTTCCGCCGCCGGGCCCGCCGGACATCAGCCAGACGGGCACCCCGACGATCAGCGCGACCCCGGCGGCCAGGCCGACCGTCACCCGCTTCCAGCCCCCTTTCCGCCTGGGGACCTCCCGTGGCGGCTCGGGCTGGGGCACCTCGAATTCTTCGGCTTCTTCGGCTTCTTCGGCGACCGGCTCCTGAACCTCGGGCTCCGGCTCCGGTTCTGGCTCGGGTTCCGGTTCCGGTTCAGGTTCGGGCTCGGGTTCGGGCTCTGGTTCGGGTGGGTCCACGGCGAGGGCTTCGACGATCTCCGGGAACGCGGGCCGCTCGTCCGGCGACTTGGCCAGGCAGCGGGCCAGCAGGTCGCGCAGGTCGTCGGGCACGCCGTCCAGGTCCGGCGGCACGGTGAGGACGCGGTCCATCACCGCCGCCACCGAGTCGTCGACCAGGTCGTCCGCCAGCGGATCGGCCAGGGCCCGGGGCAGGGCGAGGAACGGGTTGCGCCCCGTGGCCGCGAACGCGACGGTCGCCGCCCAGGCGAACACGTCGGACGCCGGGCCGGGAGTCTCCCCCGTGATCTGCTCCGGCGAAAGGTACTCGGGCGTCCCGATGGTCGCGCTGAACACCGTCGCCCCCGCCTCCAGCGCCTCGGCGATCCCCGCGTCCAGCAGCCACGGGCCGTCCACGCCGAGCATGATGTTGCCCGGCTTGACATCGCGGTGGACGACTCCGGAGGCGTGCAGCGCGGCCAGCGCGCGAGCGGTGTCCCTGGCGAAGGGCCGCAGCCGCTCCGCCGAGACGTTGGTGGACAGCGGGAAGCCGTCGGCGAGCGCGCTCACCACGTACGGCCGGCCGTCGTGGATGCCCGCGTCGAGCACGGTGACGGTGTTGGGGTGGGCGACGCCGCGCAGGCCGTCCATGACCGTCAGGAACCGCCCGCCGCCGTCCTCGGTCAGCCGGAAGCGCGGGTGGAGGAGCTTGACGACCACAGGAACGCCCTCGGCGTCCACCGCCGAGTGGATCACACCCTGGCGTCCCTCGCCGAGGCGGCCGGTGAGGCGGAGGCCGCCGAGGCCGCCGGGCGCGGCCGGGCCGGGATCACCCGCCTCGGTGGATCGGGCGAGCGGCATGCACACCTCCTCCGGCGAATGCCGGAAACATGGGCACTCACGGCGTACGCGAAGACCCGACCGTATGTGTCGACGGGTCCACACAATACGCCGGTCGAGATGCCCCGAAGGTCGTGTCGAGGCAGCCTTTCCCCGATCGAAACGATCTCAGCCCATACCGTGGCGTACGGCATAGAGCGCGGCCTGGGTGCGGTCCTGCACGCCGAGCTTCATCAGCACGTTCGACACGTGTGTCTTGACGGTCTTCTCGGCGACGGACAGCTCTCTGGCGATCTCCCGGTTGGAACGTCCGGCGGCGATCAGGCCCAGCACCTCGCGCTCGCGTTCGGTGAGCGGGCCGGCGGTCTGCGTGGCGGGGACGGGCCCGCCGCCGTCCAGCACGGCCCGCGCCGCCTCGGGCGCGAGCAGTACCTGACCGGCGGCCACCGCGCGGATGGCCTGCACCAGCGAACCCGGATCGACGTCCTTGTACAGGAACCCGGCCGCGCCCGCCCGCATCGCCGGGGCCACGTCGGCGCGGTCGCTCACCGAGGTCAGCACCAGCACCCGCACCGCGAGCCCGCGTTCGGCCAGCAGTTCCAGCGCCCCCAGCCCGTCGAGCACGGGCATCCGCAGGTCCAGCAGCAGCACGTCGGGCGCGTGCGCGGCGACGATCTCCACCGCTTCGGCCCCGTCGCCCGCCTGGCCGACCACCTCGATGTCGTCCTGAAGGCCGAGGAAGGTGCACAGTCCCTGACGGACCACCGGATGGTCGTCGGCGATCACCACGCGAATCAAGGCTGGACCTCCATGCGGACCGTCGTCCCGGAACCCGGCCGCGACCGCACCACGACCGAGCCGCCGACCTCCCGCGCCCGCTCGTGCATCGTGGTCAGGCCGAATCCCTGGTCGCTCTGGGCCGTGGCGTCGAAGCCGTCGCCGTCGTCGCTCACATCCAGCGCGAGCGCCCCGCAGCGCTCGACCAGCCGTACGGTGACCGACCCGGCCTTCGCGTGCCGCAGGGCGTTGTGCAGCGCCTCCTGGGCCACTCTCAGCACGGCCACCTCGACCTCCGGGCAGGGCGTGCGGTCGACATGATCGGCGCAGGGCACGAGGACCGACTCGAAGGAGACCTCCGGCGCGTGCAGGCGGTCCAGCAGCGCCACGTGCTTGCGCAGGGTCTCGGCCAGCCCGTGCCGGTCCAGCTCGGCCGGGCGCAGTTCGACGATCACCGCGCGCAGCTCGGCCAGGGCCTCTCCGGCCAGCCGCTGCACCTGGTCCAACTGCCCGGCCGCGCGCCCCGGGTCGGTGTCCAGCAGCGCCCCGGCGGCCTGCGCGCTCAGCCGCAGCGAGAACAGCTTCTGGGTGACCGCGTCGTGCAGCTCGCGGGCCACCCGCGTGCGCTCTTCGACCATGGCCAGCTCGCGGCTGCGCTCGTACAGCCGCGCGTTGGTCAGCGCGATGGCCGTGTGCGCCGCGAACAGCGTCAGCAGTTCCTCGTCGGCCTCGGTGAAGCCGCCCGGCGAGCGCTTGTTGGACAGGAAGATGATGCCCAGCACCTCGTCGCCGTCGCGGATCGGCACGCCGATGAAGTCCTTCAGCACCGGGTGGGCGCGCGGCCACCACTCGAAGCGGGGGTCCTTGCGGATGTCGGCCAGCCGTACCGGGGCGCCCTCGCGCAGCATCGCGCCGAGCATGCCGTGCTGGCGCGGCGTCGGCCCGATGGCCTCCCACTGCTTGTCGGAGATGCCCTCCGCGACGAACTCCCCGAACGCGCCCTGCTCGTCGGGCACGCCGAGGGCCGCGTACCGGGCGTCCAGCAGCCGCTGCGCCGAGCGGACGATGACCTGAAGGACCTCGCGCACCGACAGGTGGCGGGTGACCGCGAGCACCGCCGAACTCACGGCGTGCAGTATCTCCTCAGGTTCGTCTTGCACAGCTTCACCCTAGGTCGTACCCCCGGTCCGAGTGCCACTGGCACGTTGGTCCTACGTCCATCTGCCCAGGCCAACGGGGTCCGCGGCCCGATGTACGGCGGGCGCGGCCTGCCTAGCGTCGGCACCATGACGAAGAACGCGCTCATCACCGGCGCCTCCCGGGGACTCGGACTGGCTCTGACCAGGGCCCTCGTCGCAGAGGGCTGGCGCCTTGTCATCACCGCGCGCGGCGTGGCCGCCCTGGACCAGGTCACCGCCGAGCTGGGGTCCGCCCAGGTCACCGCGCTGGCCGGGGACGTCGCCGACGCCGGGCACCGCAAGCTGCTCGCCGACGCCGCGCACGGCCTCGGCGGCCTGGACCTGCTGGTCAACAACGCGAGCGGGCTCGGCACCACCCCGCTGCCGCCGCTGGCCGACCATCCGATCGACGACCTGACCGGGCTGTTCACCACCAACGTCATCGCGCCGCTCGCGCTCACCCAGGCCGTCCTGCCCGGCCTGCGCGAACGGCGGGGCGCGGTGGTGAACATCTCCTCCGACGCGGCCGTGGAGCCCTACCAGGGCTGGGGCGGGTACGGCGCGACCAAGGCGGCGCTCGACCAGCTCTCCAACGTGCTGGCGATCGAGGAGCCCGACGTGGCCGTCTGGTGGCTGGACCCGGGCGAGATGAACACCGCGATGCTCGCCGACGCGGTGGGCCGCGAGGAGGCGGGCGGCGCGCCCGATCCGGAGTCCGTCGTGCCCACGATTCTGCGGCTGGTCGGTGAACGCCCGGGCAGCGGAAGGCTGGTCCACCGATGACCGTCCAGGCGTTCGCGTTCGACTTCGACCTGCCTGCCGCGCTGGAGGCGCACGAGCCGCCCGAGGCGCGCGGCCTGGCCAGGGACGGCGTACGGCTGATGGTGTCGTGGCGAGACACCGGGCACATCGCCCACCGCGGATTCGCCGACCTGCCCGACCTGCTCGCCCCGGGCGACCTGCTGGTGGTCAACGACTCCGCGACGCTGCCCGCGGCGGTACGCCTGGACAAGCTGGCCGTCCACTTCTCGACCGAACGGGAGGACGGATCCTGGCTGGTGGAGCTGCGCCACCGGACGCAGGCCGGCGGCACCAGGCCGTACGGCGGGGGCGCGCCCGGTGAGTGGCTCCCCCTGCCCGGCCAGGCGACCCTGCGGCTGATCGAACGCGAGACGCCCCGGCTCTGGCGGGCCCGCCTGGACCGGGACGTGCGTACCTACCTCGGCGAGCACGGCGTGCCGATCCGCTACTCCTACATCGCGCGGGACCGGCCGCTCGCCGACTACCAGACGGTGTTCGCGCGGGTACCGGGCAGCGCGGAGATGCCGAGCGCGGCCCGGCCGTTCAGCCAGCGGCTGGTGACCTCGCTCGTGGTGCGCGGCATCGGCATCGCCCCGGTGACCCTGCACACGGGTGTTGCCTCGCCGGAACGTGACGAACCGCCCTACGAGGAGTGGTTCTCGGTGCCCGCCGCGACCGCGCGGCAGGTGAACCTGGCGCGCGCGTCGGGGGCGCGGGTCATCGCGGTGGGCACCACCGTCGTACGCGCCCTGGAGTCCGCCGCGGGCGACGACGGTCAGGTACGGGCCGCCGCGGGGTGGACCGGCCGAGTGGTGACCCCGGAGACCGGGGTCCGCGCGGTGGACGGGCTGGTGACGGGTCTGCACGAACCGCGCTCCACCCACCTGATGATGCTCGCCGCGATCGGCGGGGCCGGCCTCATCGCCCGCGGTTATGAGGAGGCGCTGGCGAAGGAGTACCTGTGGCATGAGTTCGGGGACGCGCATCTGATCCTGGCGCGGTGAAAAGCACCTTATTGCCCCCGCAACCACCTGAATAACAAATGCATCAGGATTCAACCACGAATCGGCTCTACGCGGCGGGTCGTAGATCATGATAGAGCGCAGCGAATCCTCCGTAGGGCACCTGGGATCAGCGGCGGAGATTCGTCAGGGCGCGCACGGTCTTCCGTGCCGCCCCCGCCGCGTAAGAACCCCATTTCGCACCCCTCGCCCCGCGGACCCCCTAACCCCCGGGAGAAAAGCCCTCCATGCGACACCCCATGGCACGAATGGCCACGGCCGCCCTCGCCGTTCCTCTGGCGGGCGCGATGCTGTTCACCGCGGGACCGGCCCTCGCGGACTCCTTCACCCCCTCGGACGACCTCGTCCCCCTGCGGACGGGCAGCTCCACCAGCACCGCCACCGCCCTCAAGGCCGCCCGCGTGGCCGAGACGGCCGCGGCGACCGCCGCCGACAAGCCGTACTCCAGCTTCAAGGTCGCCCTCGCGGCCACGAAGAAGGCCAAGGCGGGCGGCACGATCACCTACTCGATCAAGGCCACCAACGTCGGCCCGCACGCCGCCGACGCCTACTTCATCGGCGGCCGGCTGCCCAAGGGCATCTCCGGCAAGGTCACCTACTGGGCCCCCGACGGCACCCAGTGCGACTGGGACGACACCGGCTTCTGGTGCTGGGGCGACTGGGTGCTCAAGGTCGGTGAGACCGACTCGCTCAAGCTGAAGTTCAAGCTGAAGAAGAGCGTGAAGGGCACCGCCGGCGCCAAGCTCGGCGTGCTCAGCTACGACGTGCCGCACGGCGCCGAAGACCTCAGCAAGGAGGAGCTGGAGCGCATCGGCGGCATCAAGGGCTGGGACTTCACCCGCACGGTGAAGACCAAGATCGTCAAGTGATCCACGCGTGACACGGCGCCCGCCCCTGTATGGGGCGGGCGTTCTGCGTGGTTCGCCATAGGGCGCGTTCGTGCTGGTCTGAACGCCGGGCGACCTTATGGTGAACCGCGTGTCGGCCACCGCGAGCGGCCAAGTACCGTTGACCTGAGATGAATCAACGCACGCTACTGATCACGCTGACCGGCCCCGACCGGCCAGGCGTGACATCGCGGCTCTTCGCGGTCCTGGCCGGGTTCCCGGTGACGGTGGCCGACGTCGAGCAGGTCGTCATCCGCGGCAGGCTCACCCTCGGGGTGCTCGTCGCCTACGCGGGCGAACGTCCGACCGGCACCGGCGGCACACTCGGGGCCCTGTGGACCGCCGTCGAGCGCATCGCCGAAGACCTCGGCATGGACGTCGAGCTGTCCACCAGCACCGCCGCCAAAGAGCACCGCAAGCGCGGGCGGCTGCACGTCAGCGTCCTCGGCGCGCCGCTGCTGCCCGCCGCCATCGCGGGCATCGCCGGGCGCATCGCCGCCGCCGGGGCCAACATCGACCGCATCGAGCGCCTGGCCAACTACCCGGTGACGTGCGTCGAGCTGGCCGTCTCCGGAGCCGACCCCGACGCGCTGCGCGCCGACCTCGCCGCCGAGGCCGCCGCCCAGCAGGTCGACGTGGCCGTGCAGCGCTCCGGCCTGCAGCGCAGGGCCAAGCGGCTGGTCGTCATGGACGTCGACTCCACGCTCATCCAGGGCGAGGTCATCGAGCTGCTGGCGGCCCACGCCGGGTGCCTGGGCGAGGTCGAGAAGGTCACCGCCGCCGCCATGCGCGGCGAGCTCGACTTCGCGGAGTCGCTGCGAGAGCGGGTCGCGCTACTGGCCGGGCTGCCCGAGGAGATCTTCGACCGGGTCCGCGCGGAGGTCGTGCTCACGCCCGGGGCCCGCACGATGGTCCGCACCCTCAAGCGGCTCGACTACCGGTTCGCGATCGTCAGCGGCGGGTTCACGCAGATCACCGACGCGCTGGTGTCCGAGCTGGGCATCGACTACTCGGCGGCCAACACCCTTGAGGTGTCCGGCGGCAAGCTCACCGGGCGGGTGGTCGGCGAGATCGTCGACCGTCCGGGCAAGGCCCGCGCGCTGGAGCGCTTCGCCGCCGAGGCGGGCATCCCGATCACCCAGACCGTGGCGATCGGCGACGGGGCCAACGACCTCGACATGATCGCGGCGGCGGGGCTGGGCATCGCGTTCAACGCCAAGCCGGTCGTACGCCAGGCCGCCGACACCGCCGTGACCGCGCCCTACCTCGACTCGATCCTCTACCTGCTCGGGATCCCCCGGGCCGAGGTCGAGGCGGCCGACGCCGAAGACGGCCTCACCCACGACCTCCACCACACCCGCCTCGGCCCCCCACCGGCCGCCCGCCCCTGAGCCCCGGTCACGCGAGCGCGGCCTCCTCGGAGGTGGCCGCGCGACTCAGCCGCCCCGCGTTGGCCACCAGGTCTTCCAGGGCCGGGTGCGCGGAGGCCGCGTGCATGTACGCGTACCTGATCGCGGTCCACTCCTCCGCCGCGCCCTCCGCGAGTTCGTCGAGGCGCTGCGCGGTCAGTTCCTCAACGTGGGTGGCCAGGGTGTCCATCGCCTGGTCCAGGTCGTCCGGAATGCCCTCGGAATCGCCCGTGCGCACGGCGTCCGCCGCGCCGGACAGACGGTCCGCCACCGCGTCCAGCACCGCCGCCGTCGGTCCCGCCTGGTCCTCCTCCCCCGGTACGGGGGCCGGTACCGCGTACAGGGCCAGCGCGTCAGCCCTGATCCGCGCCGCGTGCTCGACCGTGTCCCGCAGCGCCCGGGGCACCGCGCCGCCGGGCTCCTTCGCCAGCCGTTCCAGCGACTCGTCGAGCCGCCGCGCCGACTCGGCGGCCTCCTCGACCCGCTCGGTGACGTCCGTCCGCTGCTGTTCGACCAGGGCCCGCACCAGCCGGGCGTGCTGGTCGAGCAGCGCCGCCACCCGCCCGGACATCCGCACCCGCTCGCCCCTCGGCCACAGCAGCCGCGCCGCGCCGACCACCGCGACGCCGCCCGCCACCGCGAACCCCACCCGCCACACGGCGGCGTTCCACGACAGCGGCAGCGCGTAGTCGGCCAGCAGCAGGCCGAGCGGCGTCGCGAAGACCGTCCACCAGTTGAAGCTGAGCGTGCCCAGCGCGTACCCCACCACCGCCAGCCCGGTGATGACCAGCGCCAGCGTCACATGGCCCGGGGTGAGCGCCAGCATGAACGACGCCGCCGTCGCCCCGACCGCCGTGCCGAGCACCGGGAACAGCAGCCGCTCCACGGTGTCGCCGAAGGTCGGCCGCAGGTTCGCCACCACCGTCACCACGAACCACTTCGCGTACTGCTCGTGCGAGACCTCCGCGAGCACGATCGCGGCGACCGTCACCACCGCCAGCCGGGCCGCGTAGTGCTCCATGCGCTGGCCGTGGCGGCGGCGTCCGCCGGGCCGTGGCGTGAACCGTGGCAGCCGCGGCCCCACCGCCACGCCCTCCGCCGAGATCAGCGCCGCCGAACGCACCGCGAGGCCGATCCGGTCCAGACAGCGGCGTACCTGGCCGAGCAGCGCCGACACCGCCAGCGGCTCATCGCCCGACAGGGTCGACCGGCGGATCGCCTGCACCCGGTCGGCGAACTTCGCGGCGCACGCCAGCGCCCGCGGCACCGCCAGCGCGCTGTCCTCGGTCATCGCCTCGCGGAGGGCCTTGGCCTGCGCGCCGGTCGCGGTGTCCAGGTCCTCGACCCAGTCGCGGCGGTCGGTCAGGCCGGTGACGCCGTCGCGCAGGATGTGCAGGGCGACGGTCTCGTGGAAGATCCGGGTGAGCGCGTCCAGCATCCGGCCGGGGCCGGGGTCGTCGTCGTCCTCCTCCTCGCGTTCGACGGCGGTGTAGTGGGCGACGGCCGTACGGGCCTCCGCCAGGACCTCCTCGGCGGCCTTGCGGCGTTCCTCCCAGTCGCGTTCGGCCTCGGCATTGCCCGCGTCGGGCTGGAACTCGGCCGCGTCGAGCAGGTCGGCGAGCGCCACCCCGGCCGCCTCCAGGGACGCCCGCAGCGGCCTGAGCCTGCGTACGGGCCACGCCAGCAGCACGATGGCGGTGATCCACAGGCCCCCGGCCGCGGCCAGCTCCATGTGGACCACGGCGCCGTAGGAGACCTGTCCCTGGAAGTAGCTGAGGATCAGCGCGAGCGTCGGCGGCAGGCCGATCACGGGCCACTGCGCGCCCGCGGCGGCGACCAGGCCGATCACCGGCACGGCGATCCAGGGGTCGGCGGCGACGAGCGTGCCGAGCCCGGTGCCCAGCGTGACGAACAGGGTGTTGCGCAGGAGCCGCCGGGCCCGTCTGCCGTACGGCATGGCGGGGTCGTCGGCGAAGGCCGTCAGGTACGCGCCCAGGGCCGCCGCGGAGCCCTCCTGGATGTGGCCGGTGAAGGTCCCGGCGAGCAGCAGTACGCCGATCGCCACGCCGCACAGCGCCCCGTACCCCCACGCGGGCCGCCCGGGAATCCGGAACGCCTCCCGCACCGCCCCTGCCACCCGCCGGGTTCCCGCTCGCCCGGCGCGCAGCGCACGGACCGCCCGCCCGGCCTCCCCGGAACGCCCTTCCTCACTCCCGGACTCTCTGGTGCGCCCTTCCTCACTCCCGGACTCCCCCTCACGCCCGCCACGTCGGCGGCGCGGGCCGCGCTCCGCGTCACGAGCGACATGATCGCGAAGCGATGGGGGAAACGGCCGTTTCACCGCCCCCGGGCCGCGCTCGCGGGACGTTTCGAGGTCCTGATCGCGCTCGGCAGGGTCGCGGCGCAGGGCGCGGCGGGCTCGGCCGAGTGCGTTTCGTGCTGAATCGGCCGCTTCGCGGAGCGCCCCCGCGACCCGCTTCATCCCCGCCCCCCCGTTTTCCGCTCCACGGGGTTGTGCCCGGATCGGCCCGGCCTAGTCAGGCCGCCGCGTCACAAGACGGCCAGGTCAGAGGGGGTCAGCCGGCGGATTTGGGGGTCCACAGCGTGACCGCCCGCCCGGCCTCCAGCTCCTCCCAGGGAACCGCGGACTCGATCACCGCGAACGCCCCCGGCGGAAACCCGGGATCGCCCTCGCCTCCGGTGAGGTCCAGGACCAGCTCGTGGACGCCCGGATTGTGCCCCACCAGCAGCAGCGTCCGCACACCGGGATCGGTACGCCGGACCAGCTCCAGCAGTTCGTCCGCGTACGCCTGATAGATCCCATGATCGAAATCGACCGGCGCGTCAGGGGCGAGCTGAGCGAGGGCCAGCTCCGCCGTACGTCGCGTGCGCAGGGAGGGCGAGCACAACACCAGGTCGGGGCTCAGCCCCAGCGCCTGCAAGGTCTCACCGACGCGCTTGGCGTCGCCCTCGCCCCGGCCGGTCAGCGGCCGCTCGCGGTCGGCCAGGCCGGGCGTGTGCGCCGCCTTGGCGTGCCGCAGCACGACCAGGGTGCGCACCCCGGTGTCAGGCACCGGAGGCCCAGATCGACAGGGCCACCAGCACGGCGAGCACGAACACCATGGCCAGCAGGATGAGCCCGAGGGTCTTGCCGCCCGCGGGCTGCGGCCTTTCCTTCGAGGGCTGGTCGGACCGGCTCACCGTGGCGCTCCTCCGTTCGTTTTCCACCAGTGTTCCACCCATGTGACACGGTACGGCCTGCGGTCCCCTCCGGGGAAACCGCAGGCCGTACCGACGAACGGAACCGGTCCGGTTACTTGCCGACCGGCTGCGGCTCGCGCTTCTCGCTGTCCTCCGAAGGCGCGTCGCTCACCGAGCGCCGCTTGGAGATCACCACCGCGCCGACCACGACCGCCACCGCGACCGCCGTCACGCCGACGCGCAGCGCGACGTTGTCGGCGTAGGTGACGACCGCCGGCGCGACCAGCAGCGCGACCAGGTTCATCACCTTGATCAGCGGGTTGATCGCCGGACCCGCGGTGTCCTTGAACGGGTCGCCCACGGTGTCGCCGATGACCGTGGCCGCGTGGGCCTCCGAGCCCTTGCCGCCGTGGTGGCCGTCCTCGACGAGCTTCTTGGCGTTGTCCCAGGCGCCGCCGGAGTTGGCCAGGAAGACCGCCATCAGCGTGCCCGCGGCGATGGCGCCCGCCAGGTACGAGCCGAGCGGCGCGTACCCGAAGGCGAACCCGACCGCGATCGGTGTCATCACCGCGAGCAGACCGGGAGTGGCCAGCTCGCGCAGCGAGTCGCGGGTGCAGATGTCGACCACGCGGCCGTACTCGGGCGTCTCGGTGCCGTCCATGATGCCCGGCTTGTTGCGGAACTGGTCGCGTACCTCGAAGACCACCCGCATCGCCGCGCGGCCCACCGCCATGATCGCCAGGCCGGAGAACATGAACACCACCGCGGCGCCGATGATCAGGCCGACCAGCACGTTCGGTGAATCGACGCTGAGGCTGAAGACGCTGGACCCGGCCAGTTGCTCCTCGACCGATGTCCGGAACGCTCCGAACAGCGCGGTCGCCGCGAGCACCGCCGTGGCGATCGCGATGCCCTTGGTGATCGCCTTGGTGGTGTTGCCGACCGCGTCGAGCGAGGTGAGCACCTTGGCGCCCTCGCCCTCCACGTCGCCGGACATCTCCGCGATGCCCTGCGCGTTGTCGGAGACCGGGCCGAAGGTGTCCATCGAGACGATGACGCCGACCGTGGTCAGCAGGCCGGTACCGGCCAGCGCGACCGCGAACAGCGCGACCGTCGTGTTGCCGAACCCGAGCAGGAACGCCCCGTACACCGCGCCGCCGATGAGCAGCGCCGAGTAGACCGCCGACTCCAGGCCGACGCTGATGCCGGACAGGATGACCGTCGCCGGGCCGGTACGCGAGCTCTCGCCGATGTCCTTGACCGGACGCCGGGTGGTCTCGGTGAAGTAGCCGGTGAGGATCTGGATGGCGCTGGCCAGGACCAGGCCGATCAGCACCGCGCCGATCGCGATGATCCGCGGGTCCCCGCCGAGGGCCTGGATCTGCGTGCTGACGCCGGTCAGGTCCGCGAAGCTGCCCGGCAGGTAGACGTAGGCGGCGACGGCCACCAGCACCGCGGAGATGATCGCGGAGATGAAGAAGCCGCGGTTGATGGCGGACATGCCGCTGCGGTCGCCCGCCCGCGGGGCGGTCACGAAGATGCCGATGATCGCGGTGATGACACCGATCATCGGGACGATCAGCGGGAAGACCAGACCTTCCGTGCCGAACGCCGCCTTGCCCAGGATGAGGCTGGCGACCAGCGTCACGGCGTAGGACTCGAACAGGTCGGCCGCCATGCCGGCGCAGTCGCCGACGTTGTCGCCCACGTTGTCGGCGATGGTCGCCGCGTTGCGCGGGTCGTCCTCGGGGATGCCCTGCTCGACCTTGCCGACCAGGTCGGCGCCGACGTCGGCGGCCTTGGTGAAGATGCCGCCGCCGACCCTCATGAACATGGCCAGCAGCGCCGCGCCGAAGCCGAAGCCCTCCAGCACGGTCGGGGCGTCGCCCTTGTAGATGAACACCACGATGGCCGCGCCCAGCAGGCCCAGGCCGACGGTGAACATGCCCGCGACTCCGCCGGTGCGGAACGCGATGCGCATCGCGGGCCGTTCGCCCGCCTCACGGGCCGCGGCGGCGACGCGGACGTTGCCCCGCACCGCCAGCCACATGCCCATGAAACCGGTCAGCGCGGAGAAGACCGCACCGACCACGAAGAAGACCGACCGCCCGATCTGCACGCTGGTCGAATGCGCGGGCAGCAGCAGGAGGACCAGTGGAATGACGATGACGAATGGCGCGAGCGTCCGGAACTGCCGCCCGAGATACGCGGCGGCCCCTTCCTGTACGGCTCGCGAGATGTTCTGCATGCGTTCGGTCCCCTGACCGGCACCGAGCACCTCGCGCACCAGACCGCCTGCGACGGCGAGTGCGAGCAGTGCTACGGCGGCCACCACGATCACGATCGTGAGATGGGAACCGCTCAGGGAGACCGCTGTGCCCTCCACAGCGGCTAGATTTGGGACAGACATCCGTTCTCCTCGGCAAGACGGGTACGTCCTGCCCGGACGGCGCTGCGATAATCACTCGGCGGGCTTTGGCGGCGCGCCATCCGGGTCGGTAGGCAGTGCCGCTTCCGGTTGAGTCCGCATACCTACCGCGGAGGTGGCGCGTGGCGGGACAAACCTTGGCCGGTGCCGGGAGTCTACGCAGCGGTGCCGCGGATATGAAGCCTCTCCGGCTGGTCAATTGGCTACGAGTCGGCTATCGAGCGTAACCACGCCAGGTTGACGGGCGATCTGACACGGCATGACTGGCTTCGTGGCGAAGATCGGACAGATTTCGCTCTAAGAGAAAACCGGGGTTTCGGGTGACCGAAACCCCGGGACTAAATGGAAGCGGTCCCGTTCGCCGCTGCGGGCCAGCTCATCCTGATCCGCATGCCCTTGGGACTGGGGTAGACCTCGACGTCGTCTGCGAGCCCCGCGATGACGGCTATCCCGAAGCCCGAAGAGAGGGAATCGGACATCAAGCCGAACTGATCGCCCTGGCCGCCATGACCGCCCGGCCCGCTCAACAGAGGCGAGAGGTCGTTTTCCATGTCATCGCTCGGGGCCACGTCGGTCACGATCACCTCGAAACGCCCCGAGTCGTCGCGCAGCTCGATGCGGATCGGCTCTCCCGGACAATGCAGGCGGTGCGCCTCCACGGCCCGGGAACACGCCTCCCCCACCGCGAGCCGCACCTCGTCCAGCAGCGACTCCTCCACACCGGTGCGGCGCGCGATCGCCGTGGCGACCAGGCGCGCCGTACGCACATGCGCAGGCAGTGCGCTGAACGTGAGCTCGACGGTCGCCATGACTACTTGTCTCGGCCGTGGGCTTCCTTGGCCTCGTCGACCGAGGCGTAGATCCCGAAGACCTTGGTGAGCCCGGTGATCCGGAAGATCTTCAGAATGCGCTCCTGAGTGCAGACGAGCTCCAGCGAGCCATCGTGCGCCCGCACCCGCTTCAGGCCGCCCACCAGCACACCAAGGCCGGTCGAGTCGAGGAAGTCGACCTTCTCCATGTTGACGAGCAGGTGGAAGTTGCCCTTGTTGACCAGGTCGATCAGGAGCTCACGCAATCTCGGCGCGGTGTAGACATCGATCTCACCCTCGACCTCGACGATGGTGAGCCGATCCTCGGTACGGTGGTCCAACTTCAGATCCACTGATCCTCCAGCGCCTTGCCTGCGAAAGTATTGTTCCATCCCTGGCGCCCCGGAGGTGGGACTCCGGAACACCAGACCCCGACGCGCGGCATTCAACCACGGTCTGCCTCAGTGTCTATACGAAATCACGAGTCCCGGCGACTCTGCCCGCAGATGCCAGACTGGAAACCAGTGACTCCCTCTGCCTCCTCCTCGCATCGAGCAGACGCGCTGCTGGGCCGCCTGCTCGCGCTCACGGCGCGCCGCGAGCGCGTCACTCATGTGGAGCATGTTCCAGCACGTCAGGCCGGTCAAGCCCGGTGGCCCGACTGGACGCCCGAGCCGCTGGTCAGCGCGCTGCGACCACTCGGGGTGACTGGACTGTGGCCTCACCAGTACGAGGCCGCCGAGCACGCCCACCGTGGCCAAAACGTGATCATTTCCACAGGGACCGGGTCCGGGAAATCCCTGGCCTACCTGGTGCCGGCGCTCACGGAAGTACTGGACGGCGGCACCGTCCTCTACCTCACGCCCACCAAGGCCCTGGCCGCCGACCAGCTCCAGAACCTCAAGGCCCTGCACCTCGGCAAGCTGCGCGCGGCCTGCTACGACGGGGACACCCCCTTCGAGGAACGGGGGTGGGTCCGCCAGCACGCCAACTATGTCCTGACCAACCCCGATATGCTGCACCGGACCCTTTTGCCGCGACACGCCCAGTGGTCCTCCTTCTGGCGGCGTCTGCGCATGGTCGTGGTCGACGAGTGCCACGGCTACCGGGGCGTCTTCGGCTCCCACGTCGCCCAGATCCTGCGCCGCCTCCGCCGCGTCTGCGCCCGCTACGGACGGCACCCCGTCTTCTTCCTCGCCTCCGCCACCGCGGGCGACCCTGGAGCCGCGGCGACCCGCCTCACCGGCCTCCAGATGGCCGAGGTGGCCGTGGACGCCTCCCCCCGGGGCGCCACCACCTTCGCCCTCTGGGAGCCGCCCCTGACCGACCTGCGCGGCGAGGGCGGCGCCCCGGTCCGCCGCACCGCCACCGCCGAGGCCGCCGACCTCCTCACCGACCTCGTCGTCGACGGAGTCCGCACCCTGGCCTTCGTCCGCTCCCGCCGCGCCGCCGAAACCCTCGCCCTCACCACCCGCTCCAAACTCCAGGACCTCCTCCCCCCCACCCCCCACCCCCATGACGCCCTGACCCACCCCCAGTCCGCCCCGCCGCGCACCCCCACCACAAGCACCACACCCGCCCCCCAAGGCACCACCCCGGATCCCCACGACGCCCCGGCCCACCCCCACACCTCCACAAACGCCATCGCCCCCGCCCAACCCCCCCATGGCGCTACACCGCACACCCACAGCCCGAGCGCCGTCGCTCCCTCCCAAGCCCCTACACCCGCTCCCCATGGCGCTACTCCGGACCCGCACGACGCGTTAACTCACCCCCACACGTCCACAACTGACCCACACTCCCCCACGTCGGCCCACCCGACCGACCCAGCCGACCCCCAAACCGCCGCACCCCACCCAGAGCCCGCTACCACCCACTCCCCGCCCCAGTCCGCCATACCTCAAGGCCAGGACCCAGCGCCCGATCCCCATTCCCCGCCTACCGACGCCCGCAGCGCAATACCTGCCGACGGCACGCCCGCCAGACTCGTTCATCACTCCCACATCGCAAGACCTCACCGCTTTACAGTTGCACCTCAACCCCAGACCGCCACACCCGATCCGCACTCCGCTCCCGCCGACGCCCACACCGTCAGGGCGGCCTCAGATCACGACAACGGCGACGACACCTGCCCTCCCGGAGAGGCAGGCCCCCATCCCGACACCCTCAGCGGGCCGATCCCGCCTGCCCACCACACCGACCCCAGCGGCGTCGGGACTCCCCAAGCCGACCCAGGCCAGCCAGAGACCTCCCTGGATCGCACCCAGCCCGCTCCCAAGCCGACCACGCACCCCACCGACACCGACGAGGCGTTCCACAACCCAAGGGTCGTCCCCAGCAGCGGCGCCGAGGACGACACCGGCATGCCGGAGCAGGCCCCCAGCGCTGGAGCGGCCGCACCCGAGTGGGAGGACCTGCCCGCCGACCTCCCCAGTAAGGTGGCCGCTTACCGGGCCGGGTACCTCGCCGAGGACCGTCGAACGCTGGAGAAGGCCCTCCGCTCAGGCGAACTTCTCGGACTCGCCACCACCAACGCCCTCGAACTCGGCGTCGACGTGTCCGGCCTGGACGCCGTGCTCATCGCCGGCTGGCCGGGCACCAGGGCCTCGTTGTGGCAGCAGGCCGGCCGCGCCGGGCGTGACGGCCAGGACGCGCTCGCCGTACTGATCGCACGAGACGACCCCCTGGACACCTATCTCGTCCACCACCCTGAGGCCCTGTTCGGCCGCCCCGTCGAGGCGATCGTTCTCGACCCGGACAATCCCTATGTCCTCGGCCCACACCTCTGTGCCGCCGCCGCCGAGATCCCGCTCACCGAAAGCGACCTCCCCATCTTCGGCCCCACCGCCCCCGACGTGATCGAGGACCTGGTGCGGCAGAGCATGCTCCGGCAGCGCACCTCCGGGTGGTTCTGGACACGTCGCGAACGCGCCACCGACCTCGCCGACATCCGGGGCTCCGGCGGAGCGCCGATCCAGGTCGTGGAGACATCGACCGGACGTCTTCTCGGGACGGTGGACGAACCGTCCGCCCACACCACGGTCCACGAAGGCGCCGTCTACATCCACCAGGGAGAGACCTTCCTGGTGGACACCCTCGACCTCGACGAGGACATCGCCCTGGTGACCGCCGCCCAGCCCGACTACACCACCTACGCACGCGACGTCACGGACATCGCGGTACTCGACTCCCTGCGCTCACACCCCCTCGGCTCCGGCGAACTGCACTTCGGCACGGTGGAGGTCACCCGCCAAGTCGTCTCTTACCTCAAGCGCCGCCTCCAGACCGGCGAGATGCTCGGCGACGAACCACTCGACCTCCCACCCCGCACGCTGCGCACCCGCGCCGTCTGGTGGACGCTGCCCACGGCGCTCGTCACCCCCCTGGCGGAGGAGTACAACCTGCACATCGGCGGAGCCGCCCACGCGGCCGAACACGCCTCGATCGGCCTCCTCCCCCTCTTCGCGACCTGCGACCGCTGGGACATCGGTGGCGTGTCCACCGAACTCCACCCGGACACGGGCCTCCTCACCGTTTTCGTCTATGACGGCCACGAGGGTGGCGCCGGATTCGCCGAACGCGGCTTCGCCCGCGCCGCTGAATGGCTCACGGCCACACGCGAGGCGATCGAGTCCTGCGAGTGCGACTTCGGATGTCCTTCCTGCATCCAGTCCCCCAAGTGCGGCAACGGCAACGAACCCCTGGACAAGCGCGGCGCCGTCCGTCTCCTCAACGCCCTCCTCACCTCCACCCCCTGACCCGACCACCAGACAGCGAGGCAGAAAACCCCACCAGAGGCCGACATGCACTGCCATCGGCATAGGCCCCCATCGCATGGGAGACCTCACGGCATCAGAGGTTGATCACAGCGCGAGATGCCCGGCCCGTTCCGCTCGCACCGGCCGATATCGGCGCGGACGGCTGACGAACAGGCCCTGCCCGAGCCCGGGACGTAACCCGGCGTTCGGCCAAACCGGGTAACGCGTACCGTACGGACACCCAGACCTCCGCCGTCAGCCCATCGACCCGGCACCGTTCCAGCACCGCGTGATTCGCCGACGCCACCGACTCCGCCTCGTCACAGGCCTGATCATTCCCCCGCACGACCACCCGGGCAGCAGCCAGCGCACTAAGGTCGGCAGCACTTCGAGCCCGATGTACCGCCACCCGCGCCATGCCCACATAAGCAACGCCCATCGCCATCGCCATCAAAACCCCCATGAACGCAACCACCCACAACGTCGCCGACCCCCGCTCTTCCACCGCCACATCTCCTTTGCGTCCCCCTATAAGGACGGTCGAGCGAAATCCACACCACTTCAGGCACTAGCCAAATTCATCGGCCAAGGACCGAAGTCATGACAACTGCCCAGATCACACCCACCAAGAAACCCACAGCAGACGACCTCGCCTCAAAGCCCACCCCAACCGAAACGACCTCCACCTCAGGCCCACAGGGCATCCACCGTGACACCGGCCCGAATCTCCCTAGGCGAAGAGCGCAGAACGTACTCCGCAAACATCCGAACGCACCGATGGAGCCAGCGCTGCAAGCAAAGGCCCCTGCTCACGCCCCTAGGCGGAAGACCACAAGGTGGTCGTTCAGTCGGCTACGCGAGACTTACCCCGCCGAGGTAGCCAGGCCCCGACCGAGGCTGTACCGCCGAGTAGTTCAACAGGAACGCTCAAACCAGTGAACCTTTTTCAACCGGTCGCTTTGACCAGGCCAGAGGCATCTCCATCGGGCTCGGGCCGGGCCTGATGCCGCGGCAGGACGCCTGGTCAAGCGGATACGGCATCTCGCATACCGCCTTTGACCTGAGAACCTGAGGTTGAAAAAGGTTCAGGCATCATGCAGGCCAGCCGCTCCGGCCGCAGGAATTTCATTACCCCGCAGGACGCGATCTCCCGACCTCCCCCCCTTAGTCAGCCAACGCCAGATAAAACTCCTCTCGCACGACGAAGCCGACCCCGTATCCCGCCAACCGGGCGCACCTACCTACTCCCCCATCGAACCGGCATCGATGATTTCCTGCCGAGCGGATGTAAATAGAAACGTTGAATCGCGGGCTTCCGCCCTGGGAAAGGGGAGGGGATGGTGAACCGCACTTGCGCAGGGATGGCGTCCCACCTAGTGAACCTTTTTCAACCGGTCGCTTGGACCAGGTCAGGGGCGTCTCCATCGGGCTCAGGCCGGGCCTGATGCCGCGGCAGGACGCCTGGTCAAGCGGATACGGCATCTCGCATACCGCCTCTGACCTGGGAACCTGAGGTTGAAAAAGGTTCAGTGGTGTAAAGTCCAGCGATCACGGTCATACCTCGTGGACCGGCAAGAACGGCCGCGGTCCGCCGGATCATGACCGCCCGGCCGCACCACCACGGGCGCCGCAACGGCGAGACGCACGACGGCGGTGCCCGGCGCCCGCCAACGGCGGTCCGCCGGAACGCGGAGCCAGGCGGCATTTCCACCAC
This sequence comes from Spongiactinospora rosea, assembly GCF_003315795.1. Taxonomy (GTDB): domain Bacteria; phylum Actinomycetota; class Actinomycetes; order Streptosporangiales; family Streptosporangiaceae; genus Spongiactinospora; species Spongiactinospora rosea. The sequence continues at coordinate 533,980 of NZ_QMEY01000001.1, read as the reverse complement.
TCGTGGGGACGCCATCTGCGCAGGTCCCGGCACACAGCCATGGCTCTCCCCTACAAGATCCACCACTCCCGGGCATCCCTGCACATCGGACATCGCACAGGTCAGCCAGTCCGGCCACGGAAAGTTCCACCACTCCGCGGGACGCGATCCGACCATCTAGGCTCGGCCGCCCGAATACGCGTTTCAGGCGGCCCTAATGTCGCCTCGTCAGCACCCGGTTCTGTCACCGCCGCAGCATCGCTCCCCACTGAGACCGCAGGAAGCCGCTCACCCCATTTCGGACGTACCTGAGCGGACACACTCACCTTGGTGGTGTGGGCATCCCGCAGTACCGCGACCTCCGCGCCGTCAGGAGCAAGATCTGCCACCAGTTGGCGAACCTGATCGATCGACTCACCCCTCGCCGCCGCACGGGCGCCGGCTCGGGCGGCGTCCACGCATTCAAGCTGAGCCCCGACCACGGCCACCGCCCATATGGCCGCGGCCAAAACCACCATCAGTGATGGCAGCACGGCCGCGGTCTCAGCGGTCACCGACCCTCGGGACCTCTCGCAATCCGGTAGCAGGACGTCTGAGCGCGCACCTGTCCGTCTCGCGCCCTGGGCCGAAGGCACGCTTACGGCCCAGGGCGCGAACGAGGGGCGGAGAACAGGCCTGCGGTGTGAAAGAGCCGAATGCCGACCCAGCACACGAACGCGGCTACTCACCGTGCTTCCGAGGAACACGCCAACCATGCCTCCTAGAGGGCGATGCTGCAGGCGCCCCTGCTGCCGCCTTCCTGGAGGAGACGCACGCGCGCTACCGGGACTTCGGCCGCAACCCAAGCCACCCTCGCGCGCCCCGGCCGCGACCGTCCTCAACGCACGACCGCTGCTGGACTCGCCGTTCCCGGTCCCCTTCATAGAAGCGCCACCTCGAACACGCTGTGGACCACCCACGTCGTCCCTCCTTAACCATCTACGAACCTTCACAAGCCCCGGCGAACCACGCACCGGGATCAATCCACCGCACATCTAAGGCATCCGCTGGCAGCCCCTCCCACTAGCAGGAAGTAGCGACGGCCCCTGGAACGCCATCACCGAGGCCGACAGTGGAGTCCTGCCAGGTGGCGTGAACTCCGCGCGGCGGCCCTCACACACGACGCTCCGCGGGTGCCTCGCCACATGCGGTCGGAGCGTCATTGATCGCAGCGTGCGCCGCCGCGCAGCGACTCGGCCCATGAAGTTTCACCGTGCTGCCCGACCATCACGCCCGCCCGGCGGACTCCGCAGGCAGGTGCGACGAGCGTCTCTATATCGAGCGTGGAACTTTCCAGCTCTGGAGGAACGGCCACCGCCGCAGAGGCCGAGCTCAACAGGGCCGCAACGGCGCCCCTGCATCAGGGGATGACCTCGTCGACATTCGCCATACCCACCAGCCATGAATCGCGTCCTGCGGAGTGGTGGAGCTGTCCTGCGCTGGAGTGGCCGACCTGCGGGATATCCGAATCGAACGTCCCCAGTCACACCATTCGGTGGGACACCATCATGGGGAGTGTCCGAGCCTGCAAAGAAGGCCGACACCTTGGAGATCGAGACATGCATCCATACCTCCCTCCGAGGGCCCTTGCCGCGCCCCCTCAGTCCCGGACACCCCCGGCGGGTCATGGCGTTAGCCGGCGCTGCTAAGGGCCTTATTGATCAGACTCATCAGCGCCTCCTGAATCTCCGTCCCGGTCACCACCTTGTAGAGGAGTGCGGCGAACCCGCAGGCCGCCAGAGTGCCCATCGCGTATTCCGCCGTGGACATGCCACGCTCCGAGCCGCCCTTCGCCGCGAACGCGACCCGTCTTACGCAGCGTGCCGCCAGTGACACCACCGCAGCACATGCTCGATGGCCGACCCGCAGCGCGCTCACCTCGCCCGACCGCCGCCAGATCCCTCTGGCCACCGTCATCACCCTGTCCATCGCGGCCTCCCGCTCTCCGGCCCCAGGCCCTTCGCCCGGCGACAACGTGTTCAGAATCGCCGATTCCTCGCCCTCGCCAAGCGGCCGAACCTGGTTCTGTGGATAACCGCAAGATCGCCTGGATCTGGCCCTGTGGAAAACGTTTCAGCGCCATGAGATCACCAAGAAGCGGCGGCCCGCCAGCCGTATTTCCGCCAGCACAAGCTCCGCTCACCTTGGGCCCTATCACTCTGCGGCCCGCCGATATCTCCACCACCGATGCCTTCAGCTCGGCCGTCCTCGTACGAGCTCGATCTGCTGCAGGAGCGTCGATTTATACGGAGTGACGCCGTTGCTCGCGCCGTACACAGCTAAACGGCCCTAGGGCTGCCCTAGACGAGTAAGTCCTAAGTCGCTGCCGCGTGGAGTGTGGGAATGGCGAAGGGTGTTGACGATCGGTTTGTGACGAACGACCTCAACACCCTTCTCACCGCGCTGTACGTCAGGATCGATGACCGGCTCGGCCGCCCGGCCCGGATCGGACACCCGCCGAAGCTCACCGATGTCGAACTACTCACCCTGGCCGCCCAGGCACTGCTCGGCATCCACTCCGGAGCCCGCAGCTGCGCTACGTACCCGCGCACCTGCCCGGCGCCTTCCCCTACCTGCCCGGCCAATCCGGCTACGACAAACGCCTGCACAAGGCCCTGCCCCTGCTCAAGCACGCGATCCGGGCGCTGGCCGCCGACACCGACCTATGGCCCGACCCGGTATGGACCGCCGACTCCACCCATCGAGTGCGGCCGTTCCCGCCCCACCGCCCGGCGTTCGGACCTGGCCGGCCGGGCCGGATACGGCTACCGCCGCTCGCACTCCTGCTGCTTTTGCGGGCTGCGTCTGCACTTGATCTGCACCCCCGCCGGGCTACCGCCCACCTGGGCCCCTGGCCACCACCCCGGACATCGATGAACGCCAGGTGCTGATGACCATCTGCGACCACGGTCCCGCACCTGCTCGCGGAGCGTCCCAGCCTGGTGATCATCGCCGACCAGGGGGACATCTCCGCGGCCCTGGACGCCTTCCTGGCCGAACGCGGCGTGCGGCTGCTGCGCCCGTCCTACCGCAACCGCCCGCCCCGCCCGGGCGCGCCCCCTGCTCAAACCCAGACGCCAGCTCATCAAGTCGGTCAACGACACCCTCAAAGGCCAGCTCGACCCGGAACTACACGGAGGCCCGACACCGATCGGGGTGGGCGCCCGCATCGCTCAGCGCATTCTGGCCCTGACCGCGGCCATCTGGCACAACCGCGCGACCGGCCAGCCCATCACCCGGTCCTTGATCACCTACGACCACTGACCCAGATTGGGACGGACTCATCTAGCTCCGCCGCGGCGCAGGCGCGCGCCACACTCGGCACTGCCTTCCGGGCAGCCGTCGGGCATGGCCTCATCAGCAGAGGGCATCACGCTGCCCCACCGTCTGCCCGCACTACAGGTGGCGGTGAGTCGGACGCGGCGGCGGGACGAAGTGATCTTCTAGCCGGACCGCGGCTCGGACTGCACCGCCGCTCGGTACCAGGAGCGGTGAACTTGGTGTCGCAGATGGGGCCGTACACGTCGATAGGCGCGGTAGCCGAGGCATTCGGCGCACGCTCAAGATCGCGTACATGCATCGTCACCGTTCCATCCCCGGCCAGGCCCTGTGTGAGGGTCACCGACTTTTATAAGACTCGCCCGAGGGCACAGGCCAACGACGGACTGCACATCCGCATGTCTCCGTGATCAGAAGAGGGCAGCCTCGGGTCCTTCCGAGGACACGCGTGGGCAACGGCCGTCTCCATGTTTCCAGGAGGTGCCACTAGATCGCGTCCTGCGGATTCGTGGGAACTTTCCCGCAGCTCAGGGTGGTCGACCTGCACGATGGCCCGACTTGAACGTGCCTATCTCCACCAGTCGGCGGGATCCGTCGTGACGCTAATCCACGCCCGCTGGTTCTGACAGCGAATCCGTCCTCGCTTCTCCGGCTGCCTACAGGTAGGTCAGCAGCATGTCCAGTGGCCGCGGTACGCGGTCGAGGTCAAGGGCCTCGACGAGCGGGCCGGAGTAGCGGATCTTGCGGCCGCTGCCCGAGCCCATGAAGCGGCGCAACTGATCGTGAGTGCTTCTTCCGCGCCATGCGAGTTGCCTTTGGAGGGTCCGGAATGAGCTGAGCTCGCCGCCTGCGTCGACAACGCGCTCGACCTCCGCGGTCCCAAGGGCGCGGATCAGCTCATCTTCCAGGTCTGCGACGCACACGAAGAAGCCGAGCGCCTCCAGGCCGCTTCGGCTGAGATCGGTTCCAAGGCCGGCGCGCTCCAGGCTCCTGCGGAAGTCACCTTCCTCCCGGGCATCACACAGACCGGCCAGCCGCAGGTCGCGGCCGAGAGGGCCGTACCTGCCGACGTACGTCCCGATGTTCGTGGCACCACCCATGGCGAGGAGCGAGATGCCTTCGGCCGTAAGGTCCCGCCCACGGCGCTTGGCCAGAGCTTCGATGGCCGACCTATCGCTTGCGCCCTCGACCAGGACCACAGTGTGGATGTCGCTCACAGGCCCAGCTTTTCACCGAACCGGGAGAGGTTCGACTCCTTTTACGCTTTGGAGGGCCGTCACCAACCGCAGATCACGCTCTCCGGGCGTCGACCCGACCATTGCATTCTTCCAATACTGAAGCCTGATCTTCACCTTGCGGTGCTGGTCCGCCTTCCAGCGGGCTCCTCAGTCATAAAACAAGGCTGGGGTCAGGAAATAGCACTCAGGCCGAGTAGTTGGGCATCGACCTGGGCGCCCTTGATGAATAGCATGAGTTCAACACGTCGAGTATTCTACTTTCCCTGTGGCCGCTCACTCAAGCGATCTCTCCGAAGCTCCACTACTACGCACCTCCAAAGGCAGGAATTCCTTTGTTCAAAAGGTCAATACTTGGGCGGCGAGTCCGGCGATCACCGGGACGATGCCCAGACAGACAAAGGCGGGCAGGAAGCAGAGCCCGAGCGGTGCCACGGCCTGAACACCGACTCGGCGGGCTGCGGCGGAGGCGGCGGCTCTGGCCGCTGCGGTGGCGTCGTCCGCGAGGCGGGTGAGGGCTTCGGCAACGGGAGAGCCGGTGGTCGCGGCGCGGATCATGGTTCGTGCGAGTTGGGCGGTGGCGTCCTCCCGTAGCAGCCATGACCAGGCGTAATCGGGCGCGGCACCCAGCCGTAGCTGGCCGTTCACCCAGCTCAACCGGTCGCCGAGGGGGCCGCCTATGGCGGCCGCGGCCGCTTCTACGGCGCTGGTCATCGGCTGGCCCGCGCGCAGGCAGGCGGCCATCAGATCGGCGGCAAGGGGCAGGTCATCGCCGAGCTGCGCCGTCTCCTGGCGGGACTCCGGCGCCCTTCGCGCGCGGAGGATCAGAATGGCCCCGCCGAAGGCAACGCCACCTGCGAGCACACCTGTAACGCTGGTACCAAAGATCAGTATCCCGAGGAGCGCCACCCCGCTCGCCATGGCCAACTCGCGGATACCGGCCGCTCCCCGCTGGCCGGCGAGCGCAACCGCGGGCTTGTGCGACGCAGGCATTGCCCGGTGCCCTTTCCTGGCCGACGCCGCAGCTCCTGATAGAGGGCTTTGAGCGACGACTGGTGGACGGCGCCTGATGAACGTCGGTACATGGCGGTCGCGGCCCAGCAGCGCGCAGCGCATGAAGAACGACCGGGGGCGATCGACACGGCGAACCGCCTCCTTCTCACCGCTCCGGCCCCGGACCAGGCGCTGGATGAAATCGCTCAGCGAGCGACCACCCGTGTGTCGGCGGAGAGCACTGTCCGAAGAAGAGTCTTGGCCTTCAGATGACCAGGAGCGTCCTGCCGCAACAACCGGTGTTCGGCTGACGGTGTCCGACTGCGCCCTGCTGCCCCTGCCGGGGCCGTGCGCCGACCCATGCACCTTCCGCCCAGGGGTCGGACGAGCCCTTGAGGGTGCCGATTCACCGGTACCGAAGCCCGCAGGGGGTGTGTGGCGGGATGTTCCCGCTTCGCTGGATCGTGGCGATCGTGAAGTGCCATGCTCTGCGCTGTCCGTGATGGCATGCACGCCTGCCTCGATCTTGGTAGCCGGTCGGCCGGCATCGCGGCGATAGGGGTGGACACCGGGGATAGCAGCACTTGCGGTCATGAGGCCGCCAAGCGATTGATCTTCGAGACCATGGGTGGAAGCTTCTGGGTGATGCCGATCCAGGCCGCTTTCCTCTACGAGGGCGGGCATGCCAAGGCGACGCCCAATGTCCACGGTCGTATCGAGTGCCAGGGCATCCGGAGGGTGGTGCCGACCGGGCCGAGCCCCCAGAGGCGAGCCAGAGCGCGCCCGGCGGCGTAGCTGATCCGCGCCGCGGATCGTCAGCAAGCGATCTGCAGCCGTTGGCGCGGCAAGCAACAGCCACATCGCCGTCGAGCTCGCCGCTACCGCCAGCAGAATCCATGCCACTGTTCAACCTCACTTTCAGCAGAAGTCACTCCAGGAGAGGTCAGAGGTGACGTCCTGGAAGAGGGAAATTTCATACCGAAACTACTTCGCTCCGCCGCCCTGACCTTTTTTGATGTGACCGCCCCAGTACCTCCAGTCGGTCGCGTTGCGCAGGTCAGGGATTGGATTTTCGAGCCTAGGCTGAAGCCGATGTCGCGGCACGATTACTAGTCAAGCAGATGTACTGGAACGCACTCCACACCTGGACATAAGAATGGAGCCTATACAGATTCGCTATGTCCCGCCGGGCGATGTAAATGGCAACGTCCAAATTGGATATCACGCAGGTCGGCCCCCTTAGGCTGCGAGAGAGTTTCGCCACCCCATGAGGCGCGATCCCCACCTTATGGTGGAATTTTTGCGACAGTGCTCGCCCGCTTCGTGTGCCGAGGTACCGGCAAGCACGCCCGTCACATCCGAGGCCGCTGCGCGAAGTTCAGACCACCTCGCAAAGCGCCATCAGATCGTGTCTTGCCGAGTGGTGCAGGCGGGATTGTTCAAACCGAATATCACACAGGTCCCGCCGCTAGAAAAGTTGCAACGCTCCACGGGACGCGATTCGCCGTCACCATCTGGCCCCGCACCGATTAGATGACCGAACGGGGAGAGTTCCGTTGGCAGCTGCCTGTGGGCCCGGTTCAGGGCGGAGGTTTGCGAACATTCGTGTCTACCAACGAACCTCCTCGGCCTGTGGCCCGATTTCCAGTGCCGGCGGCAGGAGAAACGACGCTCCCTGGCGCCAATTCCGCATGACGACTCCTCTATTCGATGCTCACGGAAGAATAGGCAGTGGCTTTATGCTGCCGAGCGCGCCGAATCGGCCGCCCAGGCTATGGGTACTCGCACACGACCCGCTCTCGGTGATGTGAATCGCATCCCCGAAGGGGTCGCGCTTCCCGGCGGCCGAAGTGATTGGTCGGCGCGATGCGCGATTCAGACATTTCCACTTTCATCGCCCGGTGGGACACGATCTGAATGTATTGCCAGGATTGGAAAATGTGGTGTGGTTGGCGTGGCACGGAATTCAACAGGCCTGCGGGATGCCTCGCTTCATGCGCGCTCGGCACGAGCGACGAGGCGGTTGGTCCACCAGAGCCCGCACGCATTCAGAGACAGGCCGACGAGGAGACAGCCGAAACCCATGGGGCCGCCGAAGAGAAAGCCGATGGGGTTCATTCCCATACCTGTGGCCAAGAGCAGCCCCAGGAGCGGCAGAGCGGCCAGCAGGCGCGCCGTGGCTCGCGGGCCTGCGAGTTGGGCGGCTGTGTCCTGGCGATGCGCCTGCGCGGCCCGGAGCCCGGTCTCCACGCGATCGATGAGGGCTGACAAGCCCGCTCCGACGCGTGAACTCAGTTGCCAGCACGCTGCGAGCCGGCGCAAACCTGCGCCGCCCTCCTCTGGGGCGACGGCCCGGAGGGTCGCCGGGACATCGCCGCCATTGCGCGCTGCCGTGTCCAGCGCCTGAGCCACCGAAGGCTCCGGGAACCGCACCCATGCCACCACTCGGGACAGGGCCTCGGCCGGGTTGCGTCCGGCCGCGAGTTCGGCTCCGAGGCCGTGGCATAACTCGATACAGGCCGTGTGCCACAGCGCGGTGGCCTTCGCTCGGGCCGACCTCCGTCCCACACGGTCGGCGAAGGGCAGCCGCCCTATGAGCGGTGCACCGATCTGGATCACGAGGCGGATCACGCCCAGGAGGCCGGGATCACCCCGTGCGGACTCCATCGAGATCTCGTAGGGGGCTGCCTGTTCAGGACCGGAACCCGGGGGTCTGGGGATGAGCCCCATGTGTGCAGGGCCGTACCGTCCTGTCGCCGACTGTCGAGCAGAGGAAACGGCCGGCTTGGGTGCTCGGGCCGTATCCGCACGGGCGTGCAGACCTATGGCCAGACGTCGGGCAAGGGACAAGAGCGGGTCGGGTGCGGCAGTCGCCATCGGATGCCTGTACGCATCTATGGCCGGTGCGCGGCCGATCGGCGGGGGCGGTCCAATGAGGGACGCTGCGCCGGCGCGGGAGCGCAGCGCCATGGAAACGGCCCGCGTGGGGACTGGAACTCCGCCTGTCTGAGCGAGCGGCGCCGTGGTGAGGTCACGAGATGGGGGCACTGCCGCCTTGAGCGGAGAACTCCCGTCCGAGCCTGTGACCAGCCCCTGTGCAGGAGAAGCGGGGGTTCTGGGGGTGGAGGTCATCTCTCTGCTGCCCCATAGGCGGCCGGTGAAGGATTCATGGGTGCCGGAAACCGTCGGTCGAGGAGTGAGGGACGGGAATCCGCCGGGATCAGGGGTGGCGGTTTCTGGATCAGGTGAATGGGGAGGGCGGGCGGGGATGAGGCGGGAAAGTCTGGCGGCGGCGGGGCCGGGCATGGTCCAGATCCACACCGCCAGGGCGGCGAGTGCGGCGATGGCCATGACGCTCATGAGGTCGCCTCCGGAGGGTTCGGGTGCGGGGGTTCATCTGCTGTCGGCCGCAGTGTGGGGTCATCCCGCAGGGAACGCCGCGACGCGGAGACGTCGCCGTGAAGCTGCGGGGCCGCGTAGTTGACCTCTGATGACTGTGGGCCTGTGCGATCACGCTTCAGAAAACGCAGGCGCGCGGAATCGACGTCTGCAAGCCGTACGCCTACGGGTTCGCCCTCCTGAAGCGCAGGGCTCTTACGATCATCGTCCGGCGAGTGCGGACTCGCCCGACCACTCTCCCGAAGCCTCGGCCTCGCCGAATCACCTTCCGAAGACCCCAGCCCCGGAGGATCATCCTGTCGGAGCCCGGGGCTCATATGATCGCCGTCTGGAAGCCGTGGACTCGGGCAATCGTCATCCACAAGCCACGGAACCGGAGAACCACTTTCCAGAACCCCCGGCCTCACCGAATCAACCTCTGAATGCCCCGGCTCCGCAGCATCGCCAGCCCGAAACCACGGACTCGTCCGATCAGTGGCCAGAAGCGGTGAGCCACCGGGACCGCCCTTGGGAAGCTGAAGCCCCGGAGGATCTCCATCTTGAAGTCGTGGGTTCGAGCAGCCGTCGACCGCAAACCACGGACTCAGAGCGCTGCTCTCCGGTGCCTCTGACCTCACTGGAACAGCCTCCGAAGATCGCAAACTCGAAGAATCACCCTCCAGAATCCGCGAGCCGTCCGGTCCCCCCTTTGGCAACCGATAGCCGAAAGGATCTCCATCTTGAAGCCGTGGGTTCGGGGAACCGTTATCCGCAAACCACGGACTTGGAGGGCTACCCTCCGGTTTCCCTGATCTCGCGGGAGCACTCCCGGAAGATCGCGAATCCGAAAGATCACTCGCCCGAAACCACGGACTTCTGTCATCTTCCTCCGGAAACCTCGAGCACCCCGGACCATCACCGTCGTCTGCAAACCATGGGTCCTGAGAACCACCCTCCAGGGTTCCTGGCCTCGCCGAATCGCGCTCCGAAAGCGCCGGCTCCGCAGGATCGCCAGCCCGAAGCCATGGACTCGTACGCTCAGCAAGGCCGCCCTCCGTAAGCTGGCCGTACGGAGGAGCGATCTCTGATGGCCGCAGGCGTGGAGGATCACCCTGCCGAAGCCCCCCGCTGATGCGATCAACGTCTCGAAGCTGCGGGCTCTTGGAATCTGCCTCTAAAGGCCCCGGCCACGCAGAATCACCAGCCGGAAGCCACCGAGCCGTACGAGCAGCAACCGGAAATCGGGAGTCCTCGGGACCGCCCTCCGCAAACTGAAGCTCCGGAGCAGCTACCTCTGATCGCCCCAGACCTGCAGGATCACCCTGCCGAAGCCCCCCGCTCATGCGATCAACGTCTCGAAGCTGCGGGCTCTTGGGATCCCCCTCTAGAGACCCCGCCCCCACAAGATCAGATGGGAGCCATGGGCCCATACGGTCAGTAACCGGAGATGGAGGGCTCCCGGGACCGCCCTCTGGGAGCCGGAGCTCCGGAGGAGCTTCCTCTGATCGCCGCAGGCCTGCGGGATCGCTCTGCCGGAGCCGCGGGACCTTGGGATCCCCGTTCGAGAAACGCGGCCGTGCAGGATCACCCTTTGGCGGCTGCGGACCTGCAGGGTCGGCTGCCCAAAGCCCTAGGTTCATACGGTCGTCTGTCGGATGCCGCGGGGCCGCCGGGGCGGCCCCTGGGAAGCGGATGTTCGAGGGGCGCAGGTCTGTGAGGGCGCCGGTGGGGAGCCGGTCGGTGAGGGCGGGGAGGCTGGGGCCAGGGATGACTCGGCCGTCGGGTGGGAAGGTCAGGGCGGGCTCCACTGTGACGAGGCCGGAGGGGTGGCGGCTGAGCAGGCCGATTTCGGCCACTCTGCGGCGCCCGCCGGCGTGGTCGCGTACCAGGTGTACGACGACGTCGAGGGCGGCGGCGACCTGGCTGTGGACGGCTTCACGGCTGAGTCCGGCCGCGCAGGCCAGTGCTTCGAGGCGGGGCATCACGTCGGCGGCGGCGTTGGCGTGCAAGGTGCCGCAGCCGCCCTCGTGGCCTGTGTTCAAGGCTTGAAGGAGGTCAATCAATGACTAGATAACACCAACACAAGCCTTTGAGAGGACCGACGATGGGCAAGTCCCCCACTGCCATCGCCACCACCGACTACAGCCCTGGCGACCGGGACCACGTCTTCGAGGCCATCCAGCCGGTCGTGAGCGCGATGACCGACCTCATCCACCATCGCACCGCCGACGGCGAATGGCAGCCTTTCGCCGAACGCGGCGACACGGCCGGCCTCGCCAGCGAGGCTCGCGCCGTCCTCGACGCGCTCGGCGGACCGATCAAGACGGCTCGCCGCGAGCTGGCCCGTATCGACAAGGGCGCGCGGATGCGCGCGCTGGCCCGCGCTAGGCGCCGACCGGACTTGACCGGCCACTGCATCATCGTCGAGACGATCGACGCCGACACGGCCCGCAAGATCCGCCGACCCGAGGCCGCCGGGCAGTTCGGCATCGTCGAGTGCCATGACGGCCGCCGCGGCAAGGTCTGGGGGGTCGCCGACGAGATCCCGCCGGAAGTCGGCATCGAGGACGTGGCGCGCGTGGTGGCCAGCAGGTACGGCGCGCGGTACGCCGGAGTGGTCCGCTGATGGCCATGTTCAGCGGCGAGATCGCCGCCCAGTTCATCTCGCGGGGATACGCCGTCTACGGCATCACGGACCACCACGACGGTATCAGCGCGGTGCCCGCGGACGCGGACGGGAGGGTGCGCTTCGCCATCCCGGTCGGCCGCAACCACAACTTCGCGCTCGCGGAGGAACTGGGCACCCGGGCTTGGCTCCTGCTCAAGTACCAGGAGCCCGACGGCAGCCACCCGGTATCGATGTGCGCGCACGGTCGCTTCGTCGAAGAGTGCTGCGATCAGCGGCCCGCGCCGGTCACACAGCGGGGAGTTACATCGTGACCGAACGCACCGCCTATACCGCCGGGCTGCGGGCCCTGGCCGATCTGCTGGACGCCAACCCTGCGGTGCCTTTGCCGTGGCGGTCCATCGCCTTTGCCGTGGCGGTCCATCGAGATCGACTTCAGCCCCCACGGGCGCCCCCTCATCCCGCCGACCGACCAGCTTCGGGTGGCGCTGGATGTGGTCGCGCACATGCGGGATCCCGAGCTGAGGATGGAGCTCGTCCGCGGCGTAGAGCGTGCCCGGCTGTGCGTGCGCGGTGATATCGCGGGCCTCACCGTTCGCCTGCGGATCAACGCCGACGACGTGTGCGACCGCAACCCGGCGGCCCGGCTCAAGCGGGACCGCTGGGTCATCCCGTCGGCGCTGCTCGCTGTCGTCCGCAACGGCCGGACTGCGTCATGAGTCGCCGCGACCGGGTGACCGAGCCCGCCGAACTCGCCGCCAATCTCGTCCGCTTCTTGAGGCGCATGGAGGACCACGCCGCCTCCGACCCGGCCAACCTCGTCTACATCGACGAGCTCGCCGAGGCCCTGCGCGAGACGAAGCTGCGGGCCATCGCCCGCGCGGGCCGGGCCGCACGGGAAGGCGGCGACTACTCGATCGGCGAGATCGGCCGGATCCTCGGGGTCAGCAAGCAGGCCGTCCACCAGCTCATGGCGAAGGGCAAGGCGCTGTTGGAGGAACAGCGCGCCCGGCTTGGGGTGGTCTCGCTACGCGAGCGCCGCCGCGTACGCCTCGTCGAGGCCGGTGTACGTGAGCGGAAGGTGGGTTGATCATGCCGCAGATTCGGATCATGGACGACGATCCCGATTATGTGGAGCACATCCTCTCCATCTTGCTCCCACTGCTCGCCGCCGACCCGCGACTCACCGTAGGCACCGTCACCCGCCTGCGTCACCGTGAAGGGGGTGGGCGGCAAGTGTTCACCCTCCTGGCCATCGACTACCCGCCAAGGGCAACCCCATCGCCGATCCACATCACCGCGGAACGCGTCGATCCGCCCCCGCCGCCGCGCCGCATGGCCCCGCGAAGCCGTACGCGCAGAGAACTACCGCCAGCGTGATCGCCCGCTCCGACGACCATCACCATCCAGCGAGTCGTACGAGTGATCAACGCGAGCCACGCTTCCTCGCGGATCGACACCGGCGGCGGTCTCGCCGCCTGACCGTCCGGCCGAGCGGCAACCGCCGTCCGGCCCTTTCCTCAAGGAGACCCTGATGACCGATCAGCGAAGCCCGCTGGCACGGGCAGATGATGCCAAGCGCCGTCGCGACATCGACGGCGAGCTCGGCGCGATCAAGGACGGCTACGAGGCCCTCACGTCCGCGCCGTGGTACCCGGCCCGCGCCGGAGACATCCTGCACGTCCACTACGAGGCCCTGGACGTCGCCGCATGGGGCGAGACATACCTCGTGACCGGCGGCAGGTTCGGCGTGGAGCTGCTCCTCCTGGCGCACACCGCCCAGGACGCCGACGCAGCGGGAGCTTACGCCCCCGGCATGCCCGACGACCCGATCATGGAGGCGTGGATGGAGGCCGGCCCCGGCGCCCTCATGGTGGTCCGTGACGGGCGCGTGATCCACCCCGCAGGGGAGAGCTGATGGACAGGCTCGTGTCGTACCTGCTGTTCGCAGGCTGTCTGTCGGCGCTCTTGGGCGTGGCGCTCGCCGCCGCCGATCTGGCCCGCGGGACCAATATGACCACGAATGGCGCCACGATGGCGGTCGGCACTGCGCTGGCCATCGTTGGCACGGCCCTCTACCGGCGCGAGCGCGCCGCTCAGACACAAAGCAGGGAGACAGCATGACCACACGTGGAGCGCGAGCCCTTGACCTACTCCTATACCTGGCCGGTATCGGCGCGATCGTCGCCACCGCCTGGACTCTGGACCATACAGACTGGCGATGGTGGATGCTCCTCACCGCGCTGGCCGTGATCTTCATTTCGGAGGCACGGCACACCAACCTCCGCCGCCGGGCCGATCGGCTCCACAGGACCGCGGTCACCCTCGTGAGGCGCTGCGCAACTGGGCACCAGGGCGACCCCAGCGACTTCAACGGCGTCCCGCACAGCGTGCTCAACGAGGCGTTCGCCACCGAGGAGACACCGCCCAACAAGGAGACGCCGCAATGACGAAGATCAGGCGGCGAGACCTCCCCGCAGGAGGTGCTCGATGACCGCGCCGACCGCCGAGCAGCTCGACAAGCTGCGCGCGCTACTCGACCGGCTCCCGGTCGGCCCGTGGCACGCCACGGACTGTGAGGGCCGGATTGAAGTGTGGCAGGAGTCCGCGCTGACTCACATCACCCGCGATGCGCGCGGAGAGATCGCCGGGTACAGCACGCCGAGTGCCTACCTGGCCAGCCAGCTCCTGTACGAGCGCTACGTGGACACATGGGATCGTGGTGAGCGGGACGGCGAGGATGACGACCTGCGACGCGACATCGCCGAGCTGATCGCCGCCGCGCGCAACATGCTGCCCGGCCTGCTCGCCGAGATCGGGCGGGTGCGCACCCTGGTCCGCGACCTCGCCGATCCGGACGAGTGCCAGTACGACCACCACGGCCACTGCAAGGCGCACGGTTGGACACAGACCGAACCTCGCTGTCCACACGCCCGGGCCCGCGAGCTCCTCCAGGGGGAGACGACATGAAGTGCACCATCGTCCTCCTGGCGCTCGCGGTACGGTTTGGCCGGCTGGTTTGGCGAAGGGCTCGCAGTCTGGGGGAGGACGGCCCTGACGTGTTCGCTACTGCCATCCGGTAGCGCATAATGCGCAGAAATAGGCACATTTACGGATGCCGACTCAACCGAGCGCTCGTTACGATCCTGTCTCGCCCAGAAGGCGAATAGGCGAGGGCCCCGCGCGGTCGGGAAGTCCGTCCCAGGCGCCGGCCGCGCGGCCCAACTCACGAAGCACCCGGCACTCCGCCGTCCTCGCTGTGCTGGACTACATAGATGCCCATGCCGCTCACGGTCTCCACCAGGCGTTCGTCCTTGAGGACTTGCACGGCCTTGCGCAGGGTGTCACGGGCCACGCCGAACTCCTGCTCCATCTCTACCAGGGATGGGATACGGCGGCCCGGCGGAATCTCTCCGGCCTCGATCCGCTTACGCAACGCTGCGGCTATCTGCTGGTACGGCGGGATCGGCCCCTCCCTGTCGATCATGGGCAGAGCCTATGCGTCCGCCTCTACCCAGCCATAGCTAGCCTCTGGGGTAGTCGGGGGTAGTACGGCTGTTCTACAGTGGCTGCACCGAAGTAGGCCCCTCGACGCTCAACTTCCCAGGCCGAGCTGCCGAGGGGTCTGCTTCCTTCTCCGGTTCGTGCGGGAGTGGCATCGTCGGCGGCTGGCTTTGGCCCGGGACGCAGGTGTCCTCGCTCAGAAGCGGTATCGGATGACCGTTTTGGTCTGCGCCCGCGAGTCGCCAGTTGTAGGCGTAGGGCGTGTAGATCCCGTAGATGTCTCGGCCGCAGTGACGGCAGGTGGCGAGGCGGTCGCTGGGCCCGAAGGCGTATGGATAGGGCACTGGCCGCATGGTCTCGCCTCGCACTTTGGTTGGCCTCGGCGGGGTGCGGAGCCTGGGACGTGATGCACCCCGCCGAGGGGTCTCAGGTGGGTGACGCAGCGCGACGGACGCGGTGGCCGTGCCAGATGCGCAGCCACGCGGGTGGGACGATGGGCTGGGGCGCGAGCAGCGCGCTCACGACGCGCCGCCACCATGGCTCCGCTCGCCGGCACCGTGCGCACCGGGCCTGGATGTCCACGAGGTCGGCGATATGGTCACCGTGGGCCACGATCGCGGCCTTGTCGCTGGCCAGCTCGATTCCCCAGGCGTGGGCCAGGAACGCCACACGTACCACGATCGCAAGCGTGATCGCTTCTCTGGGTGAGGCGGGGGCCAGCACGCCGACGGCGAAGTACCCGAAGACGTTCAGGAGCAGGTATCCGATGGCCCACCACCCGCTGAGGATGGCGCGGCGTGCCCCGCGGGCCAGCACGACCCGCAGCAGCGCCAGGTCGGCCTGGTGCAGCAGATCATGCCCCACCATCATCACGTTGCGGAAGGCCCCATCTGCCTTCACGGAGAGCGTCACAACCGACCAGCGGGCCAGGCACATCCCGTCATGAGTGTGGCCGGGTGGGGCATCCGCCTGGTAGAGCAGCGCGGTACCCCGGCGGCCCTGGGACAACACCGCCCTCGCCCTGTCCCACGCCTCCCGCACCGGCCCAGAAAGCGTGATGGAGAGGCCGGCTTGATAGGGCAGGATGCTGGAGTCCTCGATGGCGAGCCGCGATTTGAGCGCCTTCCCGTTGAAGGCGTACGCGATCACCTCGCACGCGACCAGCGCGGCTAACACCAAGGCCGCAGAACGATATTCGCCGTCGGCGAGCAGGCGCAGCAGGGCTCCGAGGCCGGCGCACAGGAGTGGTGTCCCATAGACGAGGGCGAACCGTTGGGCAATGCTGCGGCGCTGAGCGTAATGATGCGCGGCGTACTCAGCGAACGAGACGATCCGCTTCGGCCTGCCGATTCGCGGGCGGCGGGAATTTGTAGTCATGAGGTCGTATCCTGGGGGTCTCTGATCAGTCGGTGTCCGGCGGGCCAGTACAGGCGCGGCCGGACGATGGCGGGCGGTGGCGTCAGGCGATCCGATGTCGCAGCCACGAGCGGCCGGACCGGGCCGCATGCTGGTACGTGGCCTGGCTGGACGCCGGCCCCACCGCGGCCTTGTAGAGGCGGAACAGCGTCCACAGCGCGATCAGCCTGGTCACCTGATCATCCGGTGCGGCCTGCCACACGGCGAGGTTCGCCAGCAGGGACTCGGTCCGCCGCGCCGTGTGGCCCGCATAGATCAACCAGGGGCCGAACATCACGAGCTCGACCCATGCCGGGCCCTGGCAGGCGAAGCCTCAGTCGAACATGAACATGCTGGGGCCGGCCCCGGGCGAACCGACCATGCGGAGCACGCCGGGGTGCAGCGCGAAGTGCAGCAGTGTGTCGCCCTTCAGGGCTTCTACGTCGAATCCGTCGAGCACGTCTGCGTACATCGCCCGGTCGCCTGCGGGCATGACGGTCTGATCATCGAGTATCGCGTGGGCTCGTCCGAGCAGATTGCCGATGTGGTCGGACAGTGACGGCACGCCGGGCGGGCATGGCGTCAGTAGGTCGCCGAGGCGCGCGATCTCCGCCAGCACGGTCGAAACGTCCAGCGACCCGGGCGTTAGATCCACCTGCCGCCCCTCGACGAACGTGTGGACCATCGCGATCCATCCATGCGCGGTGCTGGACCACTGCATCCGCGGAGCGGGCACCGCGACGGGCAGGACCAGGCCGACCTGGCGCTCCCGCTCGTAGATGCGGGCGATGGGGTGGCGCGCGGGGCACGCCTTGAGCCACGTGCTCCTACGGTTCTCGTGTAGGAGGCGGATCCCTGCGGCGGGTACGTGCCCGCGAGCCGGGGCGGCGGTCTTGAGGACCACTCCGAGGTGTGTTTCCACGTCGTCGCGGAGCTGCTGCGGTAGCTGCTCCCATTGGATGCCCATACGTCCTACTTCTTCGGTGGTTTCGGCGGGGGCAGCTTCTTCAACTGCTTCTTAATGCTGGGTTTCTTTTTGAAAGCTCCGTTGCAGAGGGGACAGTCCCGGCACTTTCCGGGGCCGCGGCACGTCATGTGTCTACATGTCGCACAAAAATCGTTTGGACCAATGGTCACGTTGCTCGGTCTCCGTGGTCAGGTGGCGCCCAGGCGGACCAGAATGCCGCGCTGCACAATGAGGGCGGCCAGGAGTTCGTTTGGCCCTGCCCGAGCGAAGTCGTGGAGTACGCCGGCCGCCTTCTGCTCCGGTGTGGGTGGGACACGCAGGGTGGCCCACCACCAGCCGTCGCGTACAAGGAGGGCCCAGCCGGGGAAGGTGTTCTCCATCGAGGTGAGGTGGGCGCGCTGAGTGGGGGTCAATGGGTCCATTGCACGCCTCGCCGGGGAGTGCGCGGGCGGGCGGCGGGTCGTGGTGTGGAGGGCCGCCCGCCCGCGCGGGCACAGGGGTCGATGGCTCCCTGTGCGGCGCGGCAGGGACCCGGGGGTGGGTGGGGCTGCCGCGCAGTCTGGTGGGCGCGGGCGGGGAGGTCATCTCGTACCCGCCCGCGCCGGGCGGGCCCTCGGCGGCCCGCCGTACGGTACGGCGGCGCCCATGCCCGCGCCACGCCGCCGTACCCGATCATGGGGTGTCCTCCCATGCGTCGCCGACGACGGAGACGGTCTCGCCGTCCGCCCGGTGCGCGGTGATGAGGGTCGAGCCGTACCGGTAGTCGCCGATGCTTCCGTGAGGGGCGGGCACGAGCCGCGCGTACCGGACGCGTCCGCGGCCCTCCGGGTGGGAGTCGAGGGTGTCCAGCATCGCTGTCTCGGCTGCGTCGCGGGAGTCGTGCACGCCCCCTCCCCCACACTCGCCCGCCTCCACATCCCATACCAGGAGGAGGTCATCGTCGTGAGGAAGCGCGATCACGAGATTCCCCTCGGCCGGTCACCGTATTGGCCTATTGGCCAATACGGGAAGCAGCCAATAGGCATGATGCGATCACGGAGTGCCGATCGACCCCGCATCCTACGTACCGGCCTACCGCCAGATCGCCGACGACCTGCGCGAGCGGATAACGTCTCGCGCCCTGCGCCCTGGCGAGCGACTGCCCGCCGAGGATCGTCTTGCGAGCGAGTGGGGCGTCGGCAAGGACACCGTTCGTGACGCTCTTCAGATCTTGCGCGGTGAAGGACTGATCCGCACGGTCCGCGGTCAGGGCTCATATGTCCGCGAACCCGCGCAGCCGGAGGTCGAACGAGTCGAGGGCCCGGCGCGTCTCCGAGTGCGGATGCCGACGCCGGAGGAGCGGCGGCAATTCCGCATGGACGAGGGTGTGCCGGTGATCGTGCTGGATCGCAGCGGAGCCGTCCAGGTGTTCCCAGCCGACCGTGTCGAGATAGAGATCCCGTCGCATTGAGGGTCATGTGATCTCTCCGGTGGATTCCTGCCCAGTGAGCATCCTGTCGAGCTCCCTGAAGGTCTCCGCGTCCACGCGTTCGCCGGGCTCTCGTGTCGCGTGCCAGCCTGTGGGCCGGCAGCGGTCATCGAGTCCCCGCCAGATCCGCCACTTCGGGTGGCGGGCCTGGAGCTGGCCGAGTTCGCCTTCTTCTTCGGCCGGCCAGCCGTGGAGGTCCGTGTCCCGGGTGCTCATGGCAGGACAGTACGCCCGCAGCCGGATCAGGAACACGGACAGCGCGTCAGCTCTCGATCGCGCTCAGTAGCGGAACCCGGACATGCTGTCCGGGTCACACCACCGGATCGAACGCCCGGACGACTTGACGAAGGGGGCCGGTGATTCGGCTCTTCCGGTCGGCCAGATCCAGCGCCAGAGACTTCGCAAATTGCTGGTGGCGGAACCACTCTGGACTCATGGACTGCGCCCTCGCCGTCACCTCCACCGCATCATCGACCCGCCGCCGCTCCAAGAGACTCCGGCCGACGTTGAGCAGGTGACGGCCGTGCTGGACTGTGAAGAGACACCCACTGTCCACGGTGCGGGCGGCCTTGAGCGCGGCCTCCGGGCGGCCCAGCGCGGTCATGATGTGCGCCTGCTGTACCGCCACGTGCGATGGTCCGAACGACACCCAGTAGTCGTGCCGGTCCTCCCCAGCGCGGGCGGCGCCGGCCGCCGCGGTCCGCAGATAATCCAGCGCCCGGTCCGCGTCTCCGCGTCCTCCGGCGGCCACGGCCGCATGAAGGATCAGGCCACCCCACGCGGTGATCTGCTGCGGCTGCGCCCGGGAGATCGCGATCTCGATCTTGTCGGCCTGCGTGGCGGCGAGGTGCTCCGCTTCGGTGAGGCGCCCTTGGTGCAACAGCACCCATGAGTAGGTGCCGTACATGGTGGCCGACCGCCACTCGTCATCGCCGTGCCGCGCGGCGTAGATGGCGCGCTCCGCGGCGATGGATGCGGCATCGTCGCGGCCTGTGTGAACCAGGAGGCACGCGGCAAGCTGCCAGGCGTGCGCCAGGGGGCCCGCGGCGGCGACCAGGTCGGCGGCCTGGAGCCAGCGGCATCGGGCGACGAGGTCGGGGAGGTCCGCGGCGAGCACCCCGAACTCTCCACTGAAGTACGCCCCGTAAGCGCGCTCCACGAGGCGCCACAGCTCCTCAGCCGTTGGCGGTTCTCCGTCGTGCGTCGGCGCGACGTCTGGGAGAAGATCAGGGGCGATGACCAGATCCCGCACAGTGAGGACCGTACCGCCGGGCGCCGGGTTGAGACGGCTGCCCTTCCCGGCGATGACCCCGGGGTCCACGTCGAGCGCCCGCGCCAGCTTCGCCATGCTGGCCCAGCTCATGCTTTCGCGTACGTCGCGTTCGAGTTTGGAGACGAGGTCGATTGAGACTTCGGCGGCCTCGGCGAGTTCGGCTTGCGTCAGCCCTCGCGCGGCACGGAGGGATCGGAGACGTTGTCCGATGGTCGTGCTAGCGTCGTTCATGGCCCTGCCCTTCCTGACGGCTTCGACATCATCAGGCTACGGCGCAGGGCCGTTGTCGTACCAGGGAACGAGGAGGTCGGCAGCCGCCCTCGCGGGCGGCGCACTTGCTACCCGATCACCTGTTCAGGGGTGTCTAGCCACACCTGTTGTCCGTCCGGGGTGACGGTCATCCCAAACCGGTCCCGGCCGGGCTCGCCCCATGCCACCCACCGGAAGTAGGCGTCAACGACCTCATCCCATAGTGGCCGGTCACCGACCTGGTAGACCTTGTACTCTTCGGCGCCAGGACGCCACACGGCCGCCGCCCACGAGAACGCCGAGGCCGGGTCTGAAACCCATACGCGGTGCAGTTCGCCGTCGTCGTCGCTGCCAGAGGCGCTGCGTGAGGTGAGCCCGGTCAGCGCCGCCATCGCCAGGTCCGCCCCGGCCGGTGCGTAGGCGATGGTCCGGGGGTCTACCCGCGTGGTGAAGTGGTGCTTGCACTCGTCGCTGGGAGCGGCGCGGTCGGCCACGGCCCGCTGAGACCGCAACGGCATGTAGGAGGCGAAACCGGGGAACCGGCCGTGCGCCGTGCCGTCTGGCACGACGACGAGCCGCACCAGGTGGTTGGTGCCGAAGTTCGGGCACCAAGGGGCGACGATGACACCGCCGGGGCGGGTCTGCTCGACCCACGCGTACGGCACGCTGCGGATGCCACAGGTGACATGTACCCGGTCATGCGGCGCGCGATCCGGTGCGCCCTGGGTGCCGTCTCCGAGGATCAGATGCGGGGTGTGGCCGGCGGCGGAAAGGTTCTTCGCGGCCTGCTCGGCTACCGCCGCATCGACCTCGATCGATGTGACGTTCTGCTCGCCGACGAGGTGGGACAACAAGGCGGCGGTCCACCCGGTGCCCGTGCCGATCTCCAAAACCCGGTGTCCGGCTTGCAGATCGAGGCGCTGGAGCAGATCGGCGACGGTGCTAGGGGCGGAGGCCGATGAGGTGTAGCCACTGGACAGGGTCTTCAGGTCGGTCGCGCCGTCGTCGAGCTGGGTGACGATGCTGGTGTCGGAGTAGACGGCGTCCCACCACTCGTCCGGGTCGGTGTCGCGGTCGATCAGGTGGGGCTGTGGCCGTGCGATGAGCCCGACCGGGGGGATGAACTGATCCCGCCAAACGGCGCGGACTGCGGCCTTGACGCTGTCGCTGATATCTCCCTCCGGATCGAGGGCGGTGATCAGTCGATCGATGCGGTGGTCGGTCCTGGCTTCGGTCACTTCGTACCGTCGCCGCCTTTGTCGTCCTTACCGTGTTTGCCGGTGCTAGTGCGGTTTTCGTCGTCGTTGCTGCCGGTCCCGCCAGAACTGGCGTCGAGGGGTTCGTCCTTGGGGCTGTCCGGGTCCTCGTGCTTGCCCCATGCTGCGCTCATGGCGGTGATCTCCTCGCCTAGGTCAACTGCCTAGCGTGACAGTACGGCTACGCGATAGGCCGGGCAATGGCTTTCGCGTAAGACCCCTGCACCTGCGAGGAACGACGTCGTGTCGGGCTTCGTATCCTGTCCGGATGGGGCGCTGGGTCAGCCAGGACGGCCACGAGGTCGAGGCGGTCGTGCTCGACTCGCGGTCGATGCTACGTGTCCAGCGCTGGTACGGCGATGTCCGCTACCTGATCGCATACTGCACCAGCGTGCAGGAGGTGGCCAAGATCGTGGATCTGGCGACCCTCACCGAGGTCGATAACTTCCCTGCGCCATAGCGAAAGACGGCCCCGATCCTCCGAAGAGGACCGGGGCCTCATGCTCCCCTCGGCCGAAGCAGCGCGCCGATGGCGCTCGATCGGGGCGATCGAATCCTGGCGTCAGGCTACCCCTGCGGCACGTCCGTCCGCAGCCACGACGGCAGCAGCCGCTGGACCGCGGGCAGTGCCATCACCCGCGCGAAGCCGCCCGCGACGGCCAGGGCGCCCGCCACCCACGGCAGCGCCTCTGGGATGCCGGACGCCGCGACGATGGCCGGCAGCGCCACGGCGATACCCACCGCCGTCTGAAGCGCAGTCCGGATCGCCTTCTTGTTCGCATCGCTCATGACTTCTCCTTCAGCAGCTCGCGGACGAGCGCGGTCAGCTCGCCTACCTTCTCCTCCAGGCCGCGGATCCGCTCGTTGTTGTTGAGGAGCAAGCTCTTGGCCTGCCACTCCGGGTTCTCCTTGGTCCCGAACGGGACCTTGATCTCGTAGGTCCACACGTCCTTCGCGCTCACGTCGTCGTCCCCCTCCTCGGGTGATCTGCTGAATGTCCCGCCTTTGACCAGGCGGTACAGTCGGTCGCCGGGGCAGCTCGTGCTGAAGAAGTCGCGATGCCCCTTCACTGCCGCGCCGAGGCCCTTGCTCATCAGCCAGGCCCGGAGCTGGCGGACGGCGTCGATCTGCTCGGGGGTCGGGTCCTCGTTCGGGCCGGACATCAGGGTCACCGAGTACCAGTCGCGGTTGCCCGCCGTCGTGCCTTGCGCGGCCTGGTAGCGGCCCAGGCCGCGGCCCTCCAGGATGTAGCCGTGCGGGCAGGCCCCCCACGAGTAGCCCAGGTCGCTCCAGCCGCGGGACGGGCCCATGTGAAAGGCCCGGGTCCTCCGCCAGTACGCCAGACAGGCGGAATGCGGCTTGCGGGCGAGCCCCTGATCGCTGCTGTCGTAGTGGATGACCAGCCCACGGCTCGGGCTGGCGGGGTCGGCGGCGGACGGCGGCCAGCTGAGCGCTGCGCGCGTGACGAGCTTCATCTCGACCTCCTACAAGTCGCTGACCTTGCCGAGGCTGGCGAGATCACGCGGGAGTTTCTTGGTAAGGCTCCAGTCGGTCAGTTCACCGGTCTGGGCATCGACGACCATGGTCAGAACGGTTCCGGTAGGCGCTGGCGCCTTGGGGGGCCGGGGGGCCAGGTCGGCGGTGAACTTGCCGGTGGCCTGGATTACGTACGTGGCCTGGTCGGAGGTCAGCCGGGCACCGGGCTGCGCTGCCCTCCTCGTGCTCTTCACCATCCGCATGGCGGGCTTCTGCTCGGCGTTGCCCTTTCCGAGCTTCGCGATAAAGGCGAGGGAGTTCGCCTTCAGATCGCTCATCCTCGGCGCCACGGCGGCGGCCTTTGCCGCGGCCATGGGGCCGCTGCCGCACAGGTCCTGGAGCGACCAGTGCTCGGTGCCGTCGCCGCCCACGTTCGGCTGGCTGGCCATGGTGTAGACGCCGGCGGTGGCCCCGGTCGCGTAGGAGGTGCCTACGGTCCACAGGCTCGCGCCGTTGTATCGGTACCGCAGGTCGATGGACTTGCCGTGGTCCTCTACCTGCGGGTCGGTCGTCTCGGCGCCGACCTGGACGTAGATGCCGCCGTTCGCGCTCTGGTCCGACAGGCCCACCGTGGTGCCGGCGAGGCGGATCGACCACCGGTCGCCTTGCGTCGGTTCCTTATAGAAGCTGAGGTTCTTGAACTCGTATCTGGCTGCTTCCTGGATGTAGTGGGTGTAGAAGCCGCTGGGTGCGGCCTCGGCCCAGAACCAGCGGAAGCTCTGCTGTGAATGGCCGTACACCAGGCCGCGGATGTATCCGCCCTCGATGAAGTAGACGGGATCGTCGTCGGTCCACATCCAAATCTCGTTCGTCGCGAAATCCCCGACCGGGTCGGCGACGTGCAGACATTCGGTCCAGATGCCCAGGCCGACCGCGTTGATCTGCGTCGCGTTGATCGCGGTGTGGGCGAGCGCGTAGCAGTGGCTGCTGCCGTTGCAGTCGGGATCGGCACTGGCCGTCCCAGGGACCGCCAGCGCCGCCGCCAGCAGGGCCACCGCACCGATGGCACGTGACTTCTTCAAACCATCTCCTTGTATCGTTACCGGGCACGCGCGGACGCCTCGCGTGGACAGGGCGGAAAGCCGAGTCGGGGTGGCGGCGGCCACGGCACAATCGAGGCGCGGAAAGTCATGTCGGCCTGTCGCGGCGGGGCGCGAGCGGCGATGCTTGGAGCGTCCTACGAGCCCTTCATCAGGAGCTGCCGTGAGCTATCCCCCGCCGCACGCCATGCCCGAACAGGTCATCTGGGAGGGCACCTCGGCCTCGTTGATGTCGGCCGCGACCGGCGGCCGGATGGCGCCGCGCTACCGGCTGACGACGCACCACCTGTACTGGGAGCGGGGTTTGCTCCGGACCGACGCCCAGCAGGTGCTCGTACACGAGGTCGTGGACATCGACGTCAAGCAGGGCGTTGCCCAGAAGACCCGCGGCGTCGGAGACGTGATCGTGCACGTCCAGCGGCCGACCGGCCCCGAGATGATCACTCTTGAGTCCGTCCACGACCCGCGCGGCGTTCAGCAGGCGATCAACCATGCCAGCCACCAGGCACGGCTACGCGAGCAGCATGCCGCCCGTCAGGCCATGGTCCCTGTGGTGTCGGCACCCACGGGTGTCACGGGCGGCGGCGAGGCGTTCGTGTCCCAGTTGGAGCGGCTCGGCGCGCTGGTTCGGTCCGGTGATCTGACTCGGGCCGAGTTCGAGGCGGCTAAGGCCGAGCTGCTGCGCCGGTCTACTTGATGCCGAGCGCCAGGAGCAGCGCGGCGGCGACGATGGCGACGACCAAGGAAAGGCCGGCGGAGATGAGCGCGGCCACGACCATGCGCCGGTCGGCGGCCTTGCGCTCCCGCTCGGTGCGCAGCTCCTCGCGGAGCTGCACGATGTCCTCCTGCATGGCGGTACGGTGCGCCTCGTAGAGGTCGCGGGTGACCATGACATCGATCGACGCTCGCAACTGGGCGAACCTCTCGCGGGTGTCCAGGACGAACGACGAGAGTGTCCGGCCGACCTCGCCGATCGTCGGCTCTTCACCGGGCATCGTCACGCGGCCTCCTGGTATCGGGTGTCCGGATGTGGACACGGGGTGAGGTGAACTAGAGCGGCGGTGGGCGCGTCACAGATGTGTGAGGAACAACGAACCGCCCGTGCGCGTCCAGCAGGTCGGCAGGAGTGTGACGAAACCGGCGTGGACGATCGGTCAGGTCCTGGCCGTGGTGCTGTCGTGTGGACTGCTGTGGCCGTGGGTGTGGCTACGCCGTCGGCGGGGGACGACGATCACGCGGCACCGTTAGGACTCGACGGTCCCTGAGACGACGGTCGGCGCGGTGTCGCCGCGCGTCAGACGCTCGTTCTCGGCGCGGAGTTTGTTGTTCTCGGCGAGCAAGTCATCGACGGCCGCCGTGAGCTTCGCCACCTCGTCCAGGGCGGCGTTGCGCTGTCCGCGCACCACGTCCAGGACCTGGGCGACGGCCACCGTGTGGTCAGTCACGTGACGTCTTCCTTCCAATCTGGTTGAGCGCGCGCAGGGCCGCGCCGAACTCCTCTGCGGTCGCGCCGTTGGCGAACCGCTCGCGCTGGACGGCGACGCCGCGGTTGTGGCGGATGATGTCCATCTCCCATTGCTTGTCGGTCACCGCCTGCCGGTCGAGGCGGGTGGTGTTCCGGATCGGGGCGAGCAGGTCCTGGGTGGCATTCATGTCGCCGCGGGCGCGCAGGGGTGAGGCGCGCTGGACGACGCCGCCGTCGCGCTGCGCCTTGATGGTCTTCAGGTTGGCCAGCATCGCGACCCGCGCCTCGTCCTCGTTCGTGCGGCCGGGGACGGGGATCGGCATCCGGCCCGCGGCCTGCTCTGGGCGCATCTGGAACTCGTGGAGCACGATGTCCAGCAAAAGGTCCACGTCGTCGGGGTCGATTCCGTATTCGGCGGCGTACTGGGCGAAGATCGATTTGGGGAACAGGCAGCGAAACAGCGGCCCGACACCCACCTCTTCGGGGACCTCGAATACCACCCGCCACATCGGAATTGCGCCATTATTCGCCGCGGTCTCCTCTACGGCTACAACGTTCCATTCCTTACCCATATCACTTCTCAGTTCTGCCAAGCCCAGATCTGGGCGATAATGAAGCCGACGCCTTGCGTCCGCAGCGTCACGCCGGAGTTGGTACGGCCCTGGATCCATGTACCATCAAAAGCCGATCCGGTGTCCGCTGTGAACGATACGCCCGGCAGCGTCTGGAGGGTCACGCCATAACTGATTCCCCAGCTATTCGCGGGCCCGCCGGGGTCGATCGTGAACGATACGATCGCTGACTCTGAATTGTTGTGTCCCCAGTCCCCGTACAGGCGGATCTGATGTGTCGCCTGGAATCGCAGCGCCGCGCCGCCCTGCACGCCGAGTTCCGCCAGGTCGGTACCAGCCGCGACATACCCGCCGGTGCGATTGACCCCAGCCCCATCGAGGAGGCTGACCTGCCATCCGGTGTCGGACATGTTGATCACAGCTTTGCGATTGAAGATCGTCGTCGTGCCGATCTGAAGCCCTGTACCGGCCACAAAAGACGTGATGTAATGATAGTTCGTCGCATCCTCATACATCCGAATCTCAGGGTCAACCCCGAAATTCGGATTGATGACGAGGCGTGCGGCCGACCCGCTGACGGTACTGGTCAGCCGCCCGGTCATTTCGACATCACCGGAACTCGCGTTGGCAAAAAAAGTACGGCCGCCGCTGCCATTGAACGTCTCGACACCAGCGCCGCTCAGCACGACACGCGCGCCCGATGTACCAGTTTGGATGGCGAACGTACCGCCCGAGGAAATATTGACCAGTTCCTGATTGGAAGAGTTGTACATGCGGAGGCCCGCAGCGTCCATTTCGGCGCGCGCGCTCGGCGAAACCCCCGACCTTATGAAGAAGGTGCCAGCGGACGAGATGTTCACGGTCTGGACGCTGCTCGTGTAGGCCCGGACCCCTGACGCGTCGAGCTCGACCCGGGCGCCCGACGAAGCCGACCGCAGCGTGAAGGAGCCGGTGTTGGAGAGGGTCACCAGCTCGGTCCCGGCGCTGTTGTAGCCGTGCAGGCCGGTGGCGTTGAGTTCGACGCGCTGGCCGCTGCTGGCCGTGCGGATGGACGCGCCGATCAGCCAGTTCGCGGAGATGGTGCCTGCCGTGACCTTGGACACGCTCAGGTCGCTGATGTGCGCGTTGTCGATCAGCAGGGCCGTCACCGGAGCCGCGTTCGACGCGGGCGACCGGTTGCCGCTTCGGTCCACCGCGATGACCTTGACGTGCCGGAGCGTCGTGTCCGGCTCGGGCACCGTACCAACGGCGGCGATTTCGGCCTGGATCATCCCGGCGTTCGCCGGGACCTTGCCTCGCAGCGTGGTGGCATCCGGCGCGAAGCCCGAACTCGCACCGACGTGAACCTCCAGGTGGTCGAGGTCCAGTTCGAGGTTCCATTCGCCACCGGACGCCTTGCCGAGGGTATGCGTGATCTGGATGGCGATCAGGCTCGCCGCGACGACCGGCGGCGCGGGCGTGCTCGGCGGGATCGTGTCGGCTTCGGCCAGCGCCGATTCCGTGACCGACCACGCGCCGACGTTAGCCGAGGTGTCCACCGCGCGGATCCGGAAGTCATAGACCACGCCCGGCGACAGGTCGTTGACGACCGCCTGGAGCTCACCCCACGGCGCGTAGGCCGTCTGCCACTCGGCCGCCGGGCTCACGCCGTACGCGATCTCGTAGTGGTGGCCGTCCAGGATCGTACTGCCGTCGGCGTTGAGCGGCAGGTCCCACGCCAGAAGCATGCTCGCCCTCGTGTTGCCCTCGGCGTCCACGTACACGCTGCTCTGGAACGGCAGGACCCAGCTCACCACGTCTGGGATCGTGCTGTCCGGGATCGGCCGCGGCCCGACCGGCTCGAACCCGGTCGAAGTGAGCGACCGGCCCAGCTCTCCCACGCCGACCGTCGTCGAGCCGGTCTCCCACCGCACGAAGTCGGTCAAGTCCAGCCAGGCCCCGGACTGATGCCGGTAGGCGACCGTCATGCCCTCGACGATCGGCCAACTCGCCTCGACGCTGCGCAGGGCGATCGGGTTGATCCGCTGGCCGCGGAAGGTCACCTCGTTCGCAGGGTCGTACAGGCCAGCGTCCGGGTCGTAGACGTACACCATGTCGCCCGGCCGGAAGCTGCCGCGGACCTCGAAGTCCTCGGCGCCCAGCCTCAGCGCGTTGCGCGTGCCCGTGAAGCGGTTGAGCTGGAGCTGCGCGCGGCTTTGGGCGTTGCCGGTCACCGTGCCGGACTCGGAGACGAGTCGCGTACGCTTGACGGCCTGGCCGCGCAGGTCGAGATACGGGTTCGAGGCGATGTTCGCCGCGCCGGTGGCGGTGGCGGCCCCCTCGCCCTCGGCGAGCAGCACGACCCGCGTGGTGAAGTCCTCGACGTCGCGAGAGAGCTGCATCTCCCCCGGCAGAGCCGTCAGCGCCAGATCCCGGCCCTCGGCTCCCCGCCGTACGATCACGCACGTCGGTGTCGCGGCGTAGAGCTGCGCCTGGGTGCCCGCGTCGAGTGTGCCGTTGCCGTTGACGCGGTATTCGGCCCCGAAGGTCGAGCACACGTAGCGGATCGCCGACCGGCGTGACTCCCATTGGTGCCGGCCGGTGTACGCGCCAGGGACCGAGTGCAGGGTGCCCTCGACGACCGCCGTACCTGAGCCGAGGATCGCCCTGATGCTGTTCGCGAAGGACTGGCCCGTGATATTCAGCGGCGACTCGAAGATCTCGCCCTTGTCGTCGCCATCGCCGAGCCAGACCTCCATGCCCTGGCCGGCGATGGCCATGCGGTCGTCGTCGCTGTCGCGCTTGGTGAGGACGCCGACGTAGCGGGCCATGGTGAGGAGCTGGTCGCCGTACTGCGCGGGCGCGACGCGGCCGGGGACGATCGCCACGTGGCCGAAGTAGAGCAGGGTGTCGGTGATCTCTCGCGGGGATCCGTCGAGGGTGAGGGCCCAGGAGCCGAGCCCTTGGACGACCTCCGTCACCGCCACACGATCACCTCAATCTTTGTCGCGAACCCTGGACAAGGTTTCGAAGCAACTCGGGCGCGGCGGCGGCATCGCCGCCCATCACATGAGCCGCGTCGGGCTCTTCGCGGTCGCAAAAGAGTACGGCGTCGATCAGGAGACCGTGATGGGCGTATGGGTCCGCATCGCGGAAGAGAACAAGAACATGCCCAGCGAGGAGATCGACCGGCGGGCGATCGCCACGATCATGCGCGGGCGCAAGTCCCTCGAACTCACCACGGGCGAGCCCACTCCAGGCGAGGACGAGTGACCCGCTGCGCCGCGGGTCACCGCCGCACCGCGGCGACAACCTCCGGCAGCGCGCCGATGTACTGGTCGCGCAGGTGGGCGGCCTGGTCGCCGGACACCGCGCTCCCCCCTCCCGCCACCACCCCGAGCCAGCAGTCCAGCACCGTCGTGCTTGTGCGGGTGATCCCGCCGTTGACGTGCGGGTCGAAGTTCCTCGCCGACCCGGCGATCGCCCGGTTCCCGTCGCCGTCGTTCGTCGAGCGGACCACGTACGACGCGTTGTCGATCATCGTTTCGGCGCTGGCCAAGTAGACGCTGATCGTCCCGCTGTCTCCACGCTGCACGTAGACCTCGACGGTGCGAGACCCCCTGCGCACCGTGAGGTCTACGGCGACCCGGCCCGGCGCGCGCGACTCGGTGAGCCGCAGCGTCGCCGCCTCCGGGTCGTTTCGGAGGATCGTCGCCGACTCCCATGAGGTGATCGGCCCCGATCCGATGTCGATGTGCCAGACCTTCGGCTTCCAGCCGCCGGTGTAGCTGCCGACCTCGATCGACCCGGCGGTGTAGGAGCGCCTGGCCCGCACGAGCCCGTTGGACAGCTCCCACTGGTCGGCGTCCACCGCGGCGGTCAGCCCGGTCAGCTCGCGTGGCGGGTAGCCGGTCCGGATCCGGACCCGGCCGCGCAGGTAGTCCGCGACCGCGCACCCCCACCGCGGCGACACCCCGGCGGGCACCTGCCGGTAGACGATGATCGGGCCGTCCTCCCCGGTGCGGGTCACCGTGCTCGGCGTCGTCGATCCGGTGTAGTAGCCGTACGCGCCGATGGCCGGCGCGTGCCAGCGCTCGCCGCTCAGCGAGAAGTCGTTCGCCCGCACCGCGCCGGTCAGCCGGGATTCCAGGTCCACCACGTTGTCGGGGCCGTGCCGCAGGAGCGACAGCGACCAGTCCGCCCAGCCGGAGTACCCGGCGAGGTCGGTCAGGTTCGACGAGCTGCTCACCACCATGTAGTAGCCGTCGCGCTCGCACTTCTGGCCGAACCGCACGGCGACCAGCGCGCCGCGCAGGCCCAGCACCGCCTCGTGCCGGGCCAGCACCGCCCCGCGCGTGATGATCGGCCACGCCTCACGGCCCGACAGGGTCATCGCCGCCTCGCCGGTCTCGTCCACGGCGTGCGGCTCGGTCAGCACCGTACGGCCGACGATCACTCCTGCTCCTTGTCGAGCTGCCGCAGGCCCTCGCGGACCTCGATGAGGAGCTTCCGGGCCGTGCCGCTGACGTTCCGGAAATCGAGGTCAGCGCCGTTCACGGTCAGATTGAGGTTCTCGATGACGTTCCCCCCTGCCCGGCCGCCGCCGACCGCCACGGGCGCTGGGACGGCGCCGGCGAACATCGTGGCGGGTGTCGCGGCGGCCATGGCCATGGTCCCGGTGATGCCGACCGTCGCCGCGGCGGCCATGCGGTCGGCCGCCGCGGTGACCATGCCGAGCGCGCCGTCCATACCGGCGACGAGCCCGGCGGGCAGCATCTTCCCGATCTCCGCGAACAGCTTCGAGGGCGACTTGATTCCCAGCGCGTCCTTGACCCATTGCGGCATGATCGAGGAAAAGAAGTTGTAAATGGCGTTCTTGAACCATTCCCACATCGAGACAAGCCCATTCCAGAGCCCATTAATGAGGTCACGGCCCGCATTGAATAGAGTTCCACCGAGATTGCCCAGAGCCCCGGCGATCTGGCCCGGAAGATTACGAAAGAAGTTCAGCACGGTATTTATGCCGTCCGACACGGAGCGCCGGATCGCCTCCCACGCCTGGCCGAGCGCGCCGGTCACACGCTCCCACGCCTCAGACCATCGATCCCGGACATTGCCCATGATGGTCGAGATGATCGTCCGCACGTTTTCGATCGCGTTGCTGACCGCTGTTTTAATGCGATCCCAGGTCCGCGTTACGAATGCGACGATGGATTCCCAAGTGCGGCCCCACCAGTCCGAGATCGCCGTGACCACCCGGACGATGACGTCCCGGATACCGGTGACGATCGAGGTGATCCACTGGAGGGCCTTGTCGAACCAGCTCTTTATCGCCGTGATCATATCGGGAATGATCGAATTTCCGACCAGAACATCATAGAGCCATCTGAATGCACCGGCGACGACATCAACGACCCATTTCACGATGTTCACGATAAGCTCGAAAGCCGGAACCAGGATCTTGACCAGGAAGTCCGCGAGCTTCACGACGAGGTCGATAAGGAACGGGAGAATTGTATTGATTAGCTGGATCAGCGGGTCAAGGATAGGCAGGATCGCGACGATCAGGTCCGCAAGCGATTTGACAAGCGGCATCACGGCGTTCAGCAGGTCGCCGAAAAGTTTGGCGACCGTCTCGATCAATGGCGATAGCGCCTTTGCGAGATCGACGATCACGGGCAGAATCGCCTGGATGAGCGGCATGAAAGCCTGCACCAAATCGGCCACAATTTGAATCAAAGGCGTCACGATGGGCAGCAATCCGACGAATGCCTCGACGACCTTGATGATCAGGGGTGCAAGGGCGGTCAGGGCGTCGGTCAGGCTCGTCCCGAGCGTGGTGACGACATCGACGATCACAGGCAGTAGTGGCGTCAGAGCGTTGAGGAGCTGGCCGACCGCTGTCACCAGGATCTCGCCGATCTGCCCTGCGACCTTGGCCACCAGGTCGATCACCGGGGTCAAGATCGGGAGGAGCTGGGCGATCGCCTCCGCGATCCTGATGATGAACGGCGCGACGGTCTGGACGGCCATGAGGAGCAAGTTGCCGACCACTTCGGCGAGCCGGCCGATCGACGGCAGCAGCGGAACGATCGCCTTGAGCAGGGTGGACAGGACCGTGAGCACGGTGGTCCCGATCACCGCTGCAATCTTGACCAAGATCGGCAGCAGCGGCATGGCCGCGGTGACGAGCCCGGCGACCACCTCGGCAAGCTGAGTGAGCACCGGCGCCGCCGCGACCGCGACAGACAGTAGCTGTGCTCCGACCGTGTTCGCGAGATCCGAGATCAGCGGGATGAGCGGGCGCACGGCCTCCAGGAGTGTGCTGATCGCGCCGATCAGTGCTTCGCCCAGGATGCGGGCTACTTGGCCGATCACCGGCAGCAGTGGCGACATCGCCTGGAGGACCGCACGCAGGATGTCGCTGAGCTGGCCGAGCAGCGGGGTGCCGGCCTGGACGATCGCCACTAGGACGGGAAGGGCGGCCTGGGCGAGCTGGCCCAGTGTCGGCAGAAGTGGCGCCAAGGCGGGTAGCAGCGCGCTCAGGAATTGGGCGGCGAGTTGCAGCACCTGCCCGATTAGCGGCCCGATCGCGGCTGCGAGCAGGCCGATCCCGTCCACCACGGGCACCAAGGCGGGCGTCAGGGTCTGGATCGCGCCGGTGAGCGCCGTGGTGATCACCGCTGCGAGCTCCCCGGCGATCGGCAGAAGCGGCGCGAGCGCGACGAGGACGCCGCTGATCGCCTCCCCGAGTGGCTGGAGGGCAGGGCTGAGAGCAGCGATCCCGGTCGCCAGCCCCGACAGGAGGGCCTGCGCTCCGGGCAGCAGGGCGGCGATCCCCTGGCCGAGCGCGACGACCGCAGGCATGATCGTCTGGATGCCGGAGGCCAGACTGCCGATCAGGAGAACGGCCACCTCCGCCAGCAGCGGGACGAGCGGGGCGGCTGCTGTGGCCACGCTGGTCAAGGCGCCCGCGATCGGAGCCAGGGCCGGGCCGATCGCGCCGATCCCGGCCGCCAGGGCGCTCCCCAGGGCCTGGATGCCGGGCAGCAGGGCGGCGATCGCCCCGCCGATCTGGGCGAGCAGGGGCCCGGCGGCCGACAGGATGCCGCCCAGTACCTGCCCGAGCGGAGCCAGCGCCGGCACGATCGCCCGCGCTCCGGCCGCGATCCCGTCGATCACCGCCAGGACCCCGGGCGCCAGAGCGGAGATCGCTCCGGCCAGCCCGTTCGCTGCGGCGACGACCACCGGCCCGAAAGCCGACACGGCGGCCACCGCGACCTGCGCGAGCAGGGAGACCAGCGGCGCGGCGGCCGACACGATCCCCGCCACGGCCTGCGCGAGCGGCAGCGCCGCCCGCGCCGCGATGGCCAGCGCCTCCCCGATCGCGTCCAATGCAGTGGCCACGGCGGGCAGCAGAGCGGATACAGCGGGTCTGAGCTGGCTCAACACGCTGCCGACGGCGACGATGAACGCCTGGAGGTGGGGCAGCAGTGCGGTGACCGCGGCTCCGAGCGTGACCAGCAGGGGTGCAGCTGAGGCGAGGCCGCTGGCGAGCGCGGCTCCCAGCGGGGCCAAGGCAGGGCCGATCATCTGCACCGCGGCCGTCAAGGCGCCGACCAGCGCGAGGACCCCCGGTGCGACGGCGGCCAGCGCGGGGATGAGCCCGGAGATCGCCGCGGTGAGCAGCGGGCCGACCGCGACCGCCAGCTCAGCAACCAACGGCGCAAGCTGCGCGATTCCGGCTGCGATCAGGGTGACGACCGGGACGAGCGTGGCTCCGATCTGCGCCAATGCCTTGAACACGGCGACCAGCGCCTCTTGGCCGGCTGTCGAGTCCACCCACGCGTGCGCCGCATCAACGAGCTGGCCCAGGACGCCGAGCACCCCGTTCCCCGACGCCTGGACCGCGCGGAGGACGCCGACGACGATCCCGCCGAGATCGGCCAGGAGCGCGCCGAGCTGGCGCAGCACGACCAGCGCACCGTCCATCCAGGCCAGGGCCTGTCCTGATGCCGCGATCGCGGACATCCACTGACCAAAGCGGCTGGCGACGTCCGCGATCCCGGGCGCCAGCCCCGACAGCCAGACCGCGCCGACCACGCCGAGATCACGCAGCCCGTCCAGCACCGGCCGGATCGCCGGTATCAGAGCCGCGATGGCATCGCGGGTCGCGCGAAAAACGATCTCGACCGCGCGGACGGTCTCGGCGGCCCTGATGAACTCCAAGATGGCCAGCGCCGCCTGGCCGAACTGGGCGGCCACCTCGCCAATGCCAGCGTTCAAGACGTTCAACAACGGCAACAGCGACCACATCTGGCCGACCAGCGGACCGAAGATCCCGTCCTGAGCCGTGTCCCTCAACCGCTGGAACGCCGGCGCCATCTGGAAGAGCTCGTAGGCCACCTCAGAGGCCGCCTGACTGAGGTCTTTGGTGCCCTCCATGAATTTCAGGTAGTCGCCACTGATCGCCGCGGCGAAGCCATCCGCGATCCCGCTGAGGCCCAGCTTCAACGTGCCCAGAGCCGCGCTCCACAGCAGCGCGGCCCCAGGCAGCGCCGCCAGCGCGCCGGCCGCCGGAGCCAGCGCCGCGACCAGGCCCGCAACCCCCGTCGTCGCCGCCGATGCCGCAGCCGCCAGCGCGCCGATCGCCACCCCGGCGCTCGCGGCGGCGGCACCGATGCGGGCCGCCGCCGAACCTAATCCGGCGAGCGCGCCCGCGGCGCGGCCCGCGATGGAACCGAGGCCACCCAGCAGACCCCCGATCCGCCCGACCTGTGACGCGAGTGAGCCAAGTCCTCCCGCCGCGCCCCCGGCCGCGGACCCGAGGCCGGCGAACGCCGTCGCCGCCGAACGGAGGCCAGTGCCAGCGCGGCCCGCCGCGCCGCTCAGGAAGTCGAAGCCGCCGCCCAAGCCGCGGAGTTTCCGGTCGGTGGCGTCGGCCTGGCGGGCGACACGCTCCAGACCGCGGGTCGTCTCGTTGACGCCGCGATCGACGTCAGCGACCACCCCCAGCCTGATCAGCAGATTCTTGATCGTCGCCACCGGCTTCCTCCCTGATCAGGCCCCAGTTGGGGAGGAAGTCGGAGAGCTTCGGCTTGTTGGTCTTGCTACTGCTCAGCGCCGAGACGACGTAGAACGCGGTGCGTGCGGCGAGGATGTCGTCACGCTGCTGGCCGAGCGCCCCGGTAAGGCGCTCATAGGCCATCCACTCGGTCAGCTCGCGTGATGAGATCCGAGCGAGAAGCTCGGCGACGGTGTATCCGAGGTGCCCGGCGAGGCGGAAGGCGAAGGCCCGCTCTGGCCGGGCTCGGAGTTTCCCGTCAGCTCGTCCATGTCCTCAGCCGTCATGCCGGACAGGCGCTGGGCGACTTTGAACAGCCGCTCCAGCGCGGCGGCGGATTTCGAGCCGAGCTTGAGCACGTCGGCCGTGACGAACATCGGCGACCCGTCCTCGTTGATCGCACACGCCGCGATCAAGCGGGCTCGCGCGTTCTTCAGATTGAGCTCGCGAGAACCGCCCCGGCCGCGCTTGAGCGACGCCTCCTCGAAGGCGTCGCGCTCTTCACCAGCGAGGCCGCGAATGCGGACTTCTCCGCCCCACTCGGGCACCGGCACGTCCTCATAGGTGATGTCGTGGGCCTGCCAGATCTGGTCCTTGCTCAGTAGAGCCATGGGGGCCTGACCTCTCCTTACGCTGGGATGACGATGTCTTCGGCGGGCTCGCGCACGATCGCGAAGGCGACCTGGAGGCGCCCGGCTTCTTCCTCGCCGACGTTCACGAGCTTGGTCGCGGTGGTGACCCTCGCGGGGAACACGTCGCAGAGACGCCCGGCGATGTCGCCGCCGGGCATGCGAATGATGAAGCCCGAGGTGTCGCGCGGGAACAGGGCCCTCGCGTCCACGCCGGACGGGTCGAGGTAGAAGGTGATGCTGGAGTCGTCGGCGGTGATCTTGCCGGGGATTCTCGCGACGAACCGGCTGTCGCCGTCCGGCGTCTCGATCAGCTCACCGGTCGTGGACCATCCCTCGGTCGCCGCGACCTCGCGGGTCAGGTCCGTCCCGGCGTTGATCTCCGCCCGGGTGATCGCCTGGATGTTGGCGACGCTCGGGCAGAACAACCACTTGGACGTGCCGGTCGGCCAATACCTGTTGACCGTGGCGATCGGCGTAGCGGGCATTACTCATCCCCCCTGGTGCGCCGACCCCGCGGCGACTTCTCGTTTTCGGGCAAAGAAGAAGCCCCGGCGGCGGACGGGGCTTGATCGGTCTTCTCGGGTGCGGGTGGATCCGGCGGCGGCTCCTCGGCGAGTCGCCAGCCCGCGCGCTGATGGTGGGATACGGCCTGCCGTGGCACGTTCGCGGACTGGCCCGGCAGGTTCGGGTGGATCATCTCCACGGTTTCCAGCTCCACGGCTCCCCCTAGCTGGCTGCGCCGACGACGACGATCTGATAGGTCACCCCGGACCCGGCGCCGCTGTTGGCGACGTGCAGCAGGTCGGCGGTGCCCGCGGTGACCGCGTAGCCGGTGGCGTCCGGCGCGAGCAGCGCGAGGACACCACCAGGACGCACGGCCAGGGTGTGTTCGGCCGCCCCGAATGGTCCGACCCAGCCGTTGGCCGCGGCATTGCCCAGGACGACGTTGTTCACGTTGCCGACCGCGGCGGACACGATCAGCGCCTTGACGCGGGCCAGGGTGATCGTCGCGCCGAACGGGTC
Organism: Spongiactinospora rosea; assembly: GCF_003315795.1. Classification (GTDB taxonomy): domain Bacteria; phylum Actinomycetota; class Actinomycetes; order Streptosporangiales; family Streptosporangiaceae; genus Spongiactinospora; species Spongiactinospora rosea. The sequence continues at coordinate 497,028 of NZ_QMEY01000001.1, read as the reverse complement.
GGTCAGAGTCCCGGCGAGGTCGATGTCCTCGCTGGCCGACGCGGCGAGCGTTCTCTGGTCGCTCCAGATCCGGTTGGCCTGGTTGAGGCCGGCGCCGTCGGTCAGGGTGACCTGCCGGGCCAAACTGAGCGGTGCGCTCGCGGTCGTCAGGTCCTGCGCGCTGGTCAGGTCGGCCGCGAGCTGCACGAGCGCGCGCACGCTAAGAGCCATGAGTGTCCTCTCTCATCGGAAGCCCGTCCGGCGGGCGACGTCGTCCACGACCTCGGCAACATCGCGATCGGTCGTCTCAAACCAGGGCCGGGCGCCTCGGACCAGGAACGGCCGCGCCCGGTGCCCGTACCAGCGGCCGTTCTTGTTGCCGAAGAACGGCGCCAGGAAAATCCCGTCTTCGTCGTTGTTCTCGTACGGGCGGGCATGCGGGGCGCGTTTCCGGTCCACCTCGATGGCCAGGCCGGGATTCCGCTGGCTCAGGCCGATCTTGAGGCGGGTCGCCCGCGGGATCCGGGTGGACCAGGCCGCCCGGAGCCGCGCGCTGATCAACGCTTTGGCACCGACTGACTTGAGTCGGGGCCGCAGCTCCCGGCGGACCTCCTTCGGCATCTTGCCGAGCTCTCGGGCGAACGCCCGGATCTCCTCCGCGCCGCGGGTGTACGTCCGGGTCTTCCTGGCCATCATCAGTACGCCCTCGTGAACGCCTCGACGTGGACTGTAAATCTGAGGAGCGCGACCGCGCCCTGCTCGGTCTGGACCTGAACGAGCTGGTCCGTCGAGATGCGCGTTCGGCCGACAACCCCGCCGAGCGTGCCGTCGGCAGCAAGCTCGGCGGCCAGTGCGTTGACCATCTCGTAGGTGCGATCCAGCACTGGGAGCGGCTGATCATCGTGCCCGTGCCAGCTCGTCGCGAGGCAGATCACGTCGTAGCTTTCCCGGTCCGGCGCGGTGACCCCCTGAGGCTGCGTCCTGTTGGAGGTCACGCCGGGGTCGCCGGGCTCGCCCGTGAACGCGATCAGGACCATCTCGTCCGAGTCCATCTGGCCGACGTTCGGCTGCCCGAGCACGACCGTCACCGGCACCTCGCGGCCCCGGACGATCCGCGGTGGCACGGCGCGCTCGGCGGCGGCCACGAGCGCCCGCAGGCAGGCCGGGACGGTGCTTATGGTCGGCTCCATCGGCCGTGTCCTCCTGGGAGTTCTGAGGTCAAGTTGGGCTTGACCTGGCAGAGGTCAAGCTGGGCTTGACCCTCGATCGGCGAACAGGGCGCGGTCGGTATCAGCCGACCAGGAGCTCTTCCTGGGGCCTCTTGTCGAGCCCCAGGAGCTGCCGCACCGAGTACGGGAGCGCGTAGCTGACGCCGGGCACCACCTGCTCGTCGCCAGCGAGCGACGGGCGCCCGCCGCCGCCGTTGAGCTGCGACGTCCGCCACAGGTGCCCGGTGAGTTCCAGCGCGGCAAGGCGGAAGTTCGCCGGAATCGGACTGCGTCCGGCACGGTAGGTGACGCGCACCCGGCCGTACGACCGCGTCAGCGTGAGCACCGCGGCCGCGCCGTCGAGGGTCCATCCGGCGGTCCCCGCGATCGGGTCGGCGGCCGGTACGACGTCGCCGCCGGGAAGCTTCGTCACTGAGGTCACCGCGATGACCGGGCGCTCCAGGATCACCGTGCAGCCGGAGCCGTCCATGCTGCGCGTGGTCGGCGCGACGTGGCCCATCCGGTCGCTGATCATGCGGCAGGCGGCCCCGACGAACCGCCGGAGCTTCTCGTCGTCGCCCGCGAGTCCGGTCTTCTTCAGGTGCTCCCGCGCGTCGCTCAAGCTGACGAAGGTCACGGCCGCCGGCTGGACGTCGATGACGTCGTCATACGCGCTCGCGTTGGCGCCGGTGGCGACCCAGCGCACGACGTGCAGCCCGGTCTGGACGGTCGGATAGTCGTGGCCGTATACGCCGGTCTCGGTCGGCGCGACCGGGCCCACCGTGGTCACGGTGCCGTCCGGCAGGGTGATCGTCAGTGTCACCGTGCTGGCGTTCGCCGGGTGGCCGTCCGCATCCGTGATCGTGACGGTCAGTGGGACGACGTCCCCGAGGTCGTAGCTCACCGCGCCTCCATCCTCGCGCCGGCGCGCGCTGCGCCTGCCATCGCTGTTCCACGGCGGTCGGTGGCCGTCATGAACCCGCCGGTCGCCGCCGGACCGGCCACGGCCAGCACGTCGAGCTCGGCCGCGGCGTCGGTGAGCGTCACGTCCACTGCCGCGGCGAGCACCTCGACGGCCGCCGCTTGCTCGTCCAGCCCGGCGGCGACGAGCACCGCCAGCGCATCGGCCGCCGTGGCGGCGTCGCCGAGCGCGAGTTGCTCGCCGCGAGCGAGCTGGTCCGCGCCGGCCGCAGTGTCGGCCATGGCCGCCTGTACGGCGGCGGTCAGCAGGTCCGCCCCGGCCGCGACATCGCCGAGCGGCGCGGTCACGGCGGGCAGCAGGGCCTCACCGCCGACCACGGAATCCGCGAGCGGAACGGTGACCGCGACCATCAGCCCATCACCGCACACTGCGGCGTCGGCCAGCGGCGCGAGGCCCCCGACCGCCAGGGTGTCCGCCCCCGTGCCGCTCTCGGTGGTCGCCACCGTGGCCGCGGCGGTCAGCGCGGCGGCCGCGGTGGCGGAGTCGCTGGCGGCTGCGGTCGCGGTGACCGCCACGGTGTCGGCTGCGGTCGCGGTGTCGCCCCGCGCGATGGTGGCGCCGACGGCAAGCGCGTCACCGGCCGACGCCGCATCGGCCACGGCGACGGGTGTGCTGTCGGACGTGGTGCCGCGCAGGGCGCCGAGCCAGGCCGTGCGCCGGTCGCTACCGGTACACGAACCGACCACCGAGCCGGTCGCTCCGGCCGTGGGCCACGAGCGGTCGGCCGCGCTCCAGATCTGCGCGCCGCCCTGCACGCGCCGAGTGAAGCCTGTTGGTGCCGTCCATGTGCCGCCCGACCAGTTCGTCGATAGCCAGACCAGCCGCCGGTCCGGGCCCGCGCTGGTCACCTCGACAGGCGGGCTGGTGGTGATGGCGGCGGTGTCGGCTGCGGAGTCGGTTGGTGAGTCGAACAGCGGGCCCGTGGTGGCCACGTCCCGGTACAGGATCGCCTGCGACTCCTGGTAGCGCTCCTCGCCCCAGGTGAAGGTATAGGTGCCGCCGTCGCTGCCGGTGAGGCGCTTGATCCACACGTACAGGCTGTGCGTCCCGGCCCCGGACGGGATCTGCACCGGCGCGTTCTCAGGAACCTCGAACCCTGGCGGCATCGTCGGGGGGACCGCCAGAGGGGGCCCGTCCATGAACATTCCGACGACGATCGCCATCCCGGCCGCCGCGCCGGGCGGGACCGGCACCGCCGCCTGAACGCCCGTTTCTGCGACGTATCCGCCGATGGCGACGTACGACGGCTCGGCCACGGCACCCCCTACAGCGGTCGGGCCGCGGCCACCCCACGGCGCGGGCCCCGGACGCTCCAGTTCCGGCGCGGGCGCCCGACCGGCCCGACGTCGCGATCCCGGATCACGGACAGTGCGTCTGAGGCGGTCGCGGCGTCGGCCAGGCTGATCGGCGTGACCTCGATGGCCGCGAAGTGGTCTGCGGCGACGGCCGTGTCCATCAGGGTGAGCGCGGTGTTCACGCCGAGCAGGTCGGCCGCGCTGCCCGCGTCGCCCGGCACAGCGTCCACGCTCACGGCCATGGCGTCGGTGCCGGACCCGGCGTCCACGCCCGGCCGGAGCTGACCGCTCACCATGGACTCGGCCGCCGTGGCGGCGTCGCCGAGGCCCACTGCGGCGGTGGGTGTCAGCGTGTCCGCGCCGGCCGCCGAGTCAGTGATCGCCAGGCCCGCGTTCGCGCCGAGCAGTTCGGCGCCGGCCGCCGAGTCCGGCAGTCCTGCGGCGACCGTCACGGTGATGGCGTCCGCTGCGGTCGCGGCGTCAGCGAGCGCGGTGGACGCCGCCACGGTCACCGTGTCGGCCGCTCCGGCACTGTCCGCCGGCCCGGCCGTTGCGGACACCGCCACGGCGTCGGCAGCGGTTGCGGCATCTCCAGCCGGGACGGCCGCGGCGAGCCCGATGGCGTCCGCGCCCTGGCCGACGTCGGTGACCGCGATCGGCGTGACCGTGGGGCCGATCCACCCATCGGTGGAGACAGCGAAGTCATCGAAATACGTAACTGCGGTCGTACTGCTGAATCGGATGAGTTCCTCGGTGCGCACCGTGCCGCTCAGATTGGTGGCGAGGGTGCCCGTGACCGAGGGGGTCGCCGAGTCCTGGTCGTGGTAGACGCGAAGCTCGCCCCCGAGGGTCGTGCTCCACATCGCCTCGACGCGGATCCACTGCCCGAGGACCACTGCCCCGGACACGGTGCCGGTGTTGCCGAACCCCACGTTCAGATCCATGGCACCGCTGGCCGTGGCGTCGATGCCGCCCATGTACGTGCCCTGGGCATCGACCGCGTCCCACAGCCGCACCAGGCTCTCGTCACGGTTTTGCGGCAACCGCACGTAGAACCGGATCCAGATCGACGTGCCCGCCAGCTCGTAGCCGATCGAGGTGAAGGCCGAGGCGGGATATCGACACGAGAGGGTGCCGGAGTGGGCCTGTGCGTTGGAGTAGACGGGGCTGCCGCTGATGAACTGGAGCGCGTTGCCAGAGGTACCGGAGTTGGCCAGGGTGATCACCTGGCCGTTCGTGCCCCCGTCGAAGTTGGTACTGACCGTCGTCATGCGGCTATGTGATGAGGATCGGCCCCGAGTACAGCACGGGCGTCTCGGTGACCGCGGTGACCCGCACCCACATGTGCCACACCCCGTCGGTCGGGGTGACCGTGCCGCCGGGCCCGACCAGAATCCGCGCGTCCGCACCCGAGGGCGTCTGGTTGGCCCAGTCCGCGGTCTCCCAGTCCCCCGAGGTGGGTTCGTCGCCCTGGATCAGCGCGATCTCGACGGTCTCGGTCCCGAGCACACCGCCCACCCACGCGTACACGTACTCGCGGCTCAAGCTGGAGATCGACAGCGCGGCGTGCATCACACCTCCAGCGGCACATCGGTACGGGGCGGGCGGACGGACCAGCGGCGGCGCGGCCCGGCCGCCGACCAGGCGCGGCGCGGGGTGCGCACCGGCCACGCCGTTCGCGGCGGGCCAGGGTCGCCGATCTCCCGCACGATGTAGCTCTGCACGGCCAGCGCGTCGAGCCCGGCCGCGGCGTCGGCGAGCGCCTTCCCAACGAGCTGCGCGCGCTCGACCGCATCGGCCGCGACCGCCGAGTCGGCGAGCGGTACGGCCGCGGTGATGGACAGCGCATCGGCGCCAGTGGCGGTCTCAGTGAGCACCACGGTGGCGCCGGTCGCGAACGCATCTGCACCCGTGCCCGCGTCGGCAACGGGGACCGGCATGCCGCTGCTCATCACCTCGGTGACCGTGCCGGTGTCCAAGAGAGGTACGGTCGCGGTGATCGTAAGGCTCTCGGCAGCCGTGCCGGAGTCGGCCACTCCCAGGCCCGCGGCCACGGCCACACCTGTGCTTGCCGCGGCGGCTTCCGCGAGCGTCACCGTGGCGGCGGCGGTCAGCGCGTCGGCGGCGGCGGCGGAGTCGGCCGGCGTGACCACGGTGACGTCATCCGGATCCGGCTCCTGGGTGACACCCGCTCCGCCGGAGAGGGTGCGCCCGTTACCACTGTCGTCGGTCGTCGATGGGCCGTCGAACCGGTAGTACGCCGCCAGACCCGAGGTTCGGACCGGAGCGTACTGGGTGGCCTCCGTTTCAAGCTCGTCCGCAGTGAGCGTGGCCGTCCAGATCTTCAGCCCGCACACGCAGCCGTTGAGCCACGCGCTCGTTCCGGACACCCACTCGCCGATGCTCAGACTCGCCGCGTTCGTCGAATGGGAGATGCCCCAGAACGAGCTGGAGAAGGAACCGGAGAACGGCGTCGTTTCGTAGGTCATGCGCACGTTCGAGGCGTCCACGGTCACCGCGACGTAGAGCCAGTCCCCCACGTCGGGGGTGAGGGCCACGGGGGGTGTGGTGTTCTCGGTGTAGACCCCGAGTTCGCCAGCGCTGGTGAGTTCCAGCGACAGGTAGTTGCTTGCGCCGTTGTGGATCACCCACGGCACTACACGAGTGTTCCGGTCAACGGAGATCTTGATCCAGCAGGCGACCGTCAGGCTGGTCCGGACGCCGAGCCCGAGGGATGCCGTGTACCGCTGACCAGAGCCACTGAACCGGATCGCCATGAACGTCTACCGATCGAGCGCTAAGTGATCAGGTCCATGAGAGGGTCGCGGTGGCCGTCCAGATCTGGCCGGACGCTTTGGTTCCCTGGTTGGATACGGCGGCGTTGAGCAGCGGCGCGACCTCTGTCGTGCCGTCCGCAGTCCCGAAATCGACGCCGAACTTCCTCCAATCGAAGTTCGCCTGCGATATGCCGAAGGTGGCCGCGATCGTCAACGTCGTCGTAGGCGGCCCGGCGCCCGCCCCGATCGTCCCCACACCCGCGGCGGTCTTGAAGTACTTGTTGGTGCTCCCGGTCAGCGTGGTGTCCGCCGTGGTGACCGCCGTGGTCCCGTCGCCCACACCGACACGGGTGTGGGTCGCGTCCATGGCCTGGGTCGAGCCGGTACCGATCAGCAAGTTCAGGATGCGTGTCCACCCTGCGCTGAGGATCGCGTTTCCCAGGTGCTCCGTCGTCCGGTAGGACGGCACCTTAAGCTCGTGGAACACGTGGCCCTCCGGTGCCGCCAGGCCCGACCGGCGCCGCACCCAGCCGACCGCGTCGGCGTCCCACCGCTCCACCCGCCACAGTGTCGTTCCTCGGCCGCAGTCGGTCGGCGCGGTGGCTACGCCCACGCCCATCCCCTCAGCGGCCGAACCCGCGTCAATAATCACGCGTCCTCCTTGCTCTGATCACCGATAGGCCGACGCCAACGCGCGCCGGACACCGTCCTCGATCGACACCGCCGGCTGAAAGATGCGGTGCATCCGGGCCGGGTCACCGACCCGGTACGCCACCCCGGCCGGGGCGCCCTCGCGCAGCTCGAACCGCGGCCGGTATCCCACCTCGGCGCACACCATCGCGGCGAGCTCGCGCATGCTCGTGCCGCGTCCGGTGCACAGGTTGACCGGTTCGCGCACGTCGGCGTCCACCACGGCCAGCGCGCCGGCCACCAGGTCGTCGATGTGCAGCCAGTCGCGGACCTGCTCGCCGCTGCCCCAGATCGTGAACGGGTCCTCGCGCCGCAGGGCCCGCGCGATGAAGGCGCCGAACGGCCACTGCTCGCCCTGGTCTGTGCCGTAGCCGGAGAACGGCCGCACGACGTGAACGGCGAGCCCGGCCTGCGCCGCGGCGGCGGCGATGCGCTCGCCGGTGAGCTTCATCCAGCCGTATGAGGCATCCGGAGCACCGATGTTGTATCGGTCGAACCGGATCATCTCCTCGCGCAGGTCCTTCGCCGCGGCAAGGTCATCTTGCAGGTCGATCGGGTAGGCCGCGCTGCTGGACAGGTAGAGCACCCGCCGTTGGCCGGTGCGCACCGCCCACTCGAACATCGCGGCATCGAGCGCCAGGTCCAGCGCCAGGTTCATCGGCTGGCCGTCGATCGCCGCCCGGTGTGGGGCGGTGGCCGCCGCGTGCGCCACCAGGTCGTAGCGGCCGACTTCCCCGCCGAACAACCCGGGCGCGTCGCCACCGCCGCGGAAGATCTCGTGTGCGTCGTGCCCGTTGACGATGTCGGCGGCGTGCACTTCCCACCCGCGGTCAAACAGCTCTGCGGCCATGTGGCGGCCGACGAACCCCGCGCTCCCAGTGACCAGAGCCCGCTTCACCGCACCCCCCAGATCCCGAATGCGTACGGAAGGCCCATCGGCCGGAAGTCAGCGGTCGCGTACACGTGCTGCCGCCACCCGGCGGCGGCGAGCATCTCCTCGATGTCCTCGCGCGACCAGGCCCAGTAGTGCTCGGGGTTGTCGTCGTCCCAGGCGTCCACGGGCGTCGAGAGCACCAGCATGCGGGCATGGTCGCGGATCCGGCCCAGCACCAGCATGGGCGCGTCCACGTGCTCAAGCGTCTCCGAGCACACGAACAGGTCCACCTGCGGGATCTGCATGATGGTGTCCTCGATCGGGCCCTGGAACCGGTAGCCGGGCGCGAAGTCGCCGAAGTACTTCGCCCCCGCGGGGACCGCGGACAGAATCGCGCCGTTCCCGCACGACAGGTCCGCCGCCGCAGCGACGCCGTCCCCGGCCATCCACCGGGCCATCGCGATGGTCACATCGACGCGCAGGTGGTGATCTCGCCACCGGCGATGGTCGTGCGGCGTGCAGTAGAGGGCTTTGAGCTCGGCGTCCGAGTAGGCCGGACGCAGGCGCTTCCTGGTCACTTCGGTACCGCGGCGGCGGCCTGGAGCACGGCGAGGGTCTCACGGTGGCCGTTGGCGGCCATGTACGCCTCGAACGCCTTCCTGTCCTGGTCGTAGACCTCGCGCGCGTTGACGCGTCGGTAGCCCGCATCCCAGGCCGCGGTCCCGGCCACCGGGTGCAGGTGCTCGACGACCACGTTGCGCAGGTAGGTGATGCATCCGGCCGCCTGGCCGAGCCGTAGCCAGTAGTTGTCCACGTACATGTGCCGCAGGGTCGGCGGGGCCATGTGCCCGAGCGCCCGAACGACCGTCGTGCTGATCGCGACCTGCGTCGGTAGGCGTACTCCCTGCACGAGGTCGTCGCCGTACACGAAGCCGGGCAGACTGCGTAGCGCGGTCAGGTAATCGAGGTCCCAGCCAGCGGTGCGCGGCCGGTGGTCGTCTCCCATGAAGGCGATCGCCATCGGCGGTCGCGGCCGGGCGAGTACTTCGGCGGCGGCGCGGTTCAGCGCTTCCACCATCGTGGTGTTGGGACCGGCCAGCGTGTCGAGGCCCTCATAGCCGGGCCGTTCGGGGTCGTCGTCATCGATGGCGAACACGAGCTCGGTGCGCAGGCCGCAGGTCTGCTTGAACGTCTTGGCCAGGTCGTGCGCCGCGGCCGGGCGTCCGCGTGACGGCACGATGACGACCAGGCCCTCGCCGTCGCTCATGCGCTCACCGCCGCCATGCTGTCGGCCGTGGCTCGATAGGCCGCCTCGAACACCCGGTACTCCTCCTCGCCCAGCCAGATCTGCTTGTGGTGCGAGGTCGGGATGCCGGTGTGCACGTAGACGGGCAGTCCGACCTTGTTCAGGCGGTAGCAGAAGGAGAGGTCCTCGCTGACCGGCCGGCCGTCCGCGAAGTTCACGGGGTCGAACCAGGAGTCGCCCGCGTCGGCGCGCACCTTCTCGGCCGCCGACCGGTGAATCAGCAGGCATGCGGCGCCCGTGCCCGCGGCCTGGGTGAGCGCGTTGCGCGCGTAGTCGCGCCGCACATGAAAGCCAAAGGTGCCCTTGGGGTCGCGCCCCCAGTCATAGATCGTGGGAAAGGGCCGCACCTTCCAGCCGCACATGCCGTCCGGGGCCACCTCCCGCAGCCCGAAGCACAACGCCCCCACGACCGGCCGCTCCGCCGGGTCGGCCGCCTCGACCAGGCGGTCAACGGTGTCCGGCAGGAATCCCATGTCGGAGTCCACGCACCAGAGCCACTCGGCGTCCGACCGGTCGAGAAACTGCTGAACGATCTCGTTGCGGGCCTGCACCAGGCCGCCCGCGCCACAGCGGAATTGCAGCACCCCGGCGCGGACCACCCGGGCCTGGTTGACCATGTCGTGGGAGATCAGCTTCATCAGCGAGTCGGAGAAGGAGTGTGAAACGGCGTTGGGGTGTAGGTAGGCGGCCAGGACGGTGCCGTTACTCACCCGCCGGGCCGTCCTTCCGGGTCTGCCTGCGGGTCTGCCGCCGCTCACCTGGCGCCTGGGTGGCCCGCTCCACCGGAGGGGCGGTCCGCTGCGGATCCTGCGGATGCTCGGCGAAGAGATCCGGCCTGGCCTTGACGAACGGGTCGTCGGCATCCCATGGCTGGTCACGGAGCAGGTGGACGCGGCCCCCCTCCCAATGGACGACCGCGACACAGGTCGGGAAGACGTACCTCATCGGAACCTCTCTTCTCTTCCGGGCGGTGGCGGTGGGTGGTGGTGACTCCCGCCGGCCGACCACCCAGGCGGCCGACGGGAGGTGGGTGAAGAGCAGGCTCAGCGCCTGCGCTTACGCGATGTTCTGGAGGATGCGGAACCCGGCGTCGTTGATCGAGTCGGCACCGACGCGGGCCCAGGCGTACCAGGCGCGCTGGCCGATCGGCCGGTTGTTCGTGGTGCCGAACACATGCGGCACGAGCTCGACGCTCATCCCCGCGCGCTGGGCGACCAGGTAGTTCTGGAAGTCGCCCACGATCAGCAGGTTCGCGGCGCCGGTCGTAGCGGTGAAGTCGTCCATGAAGTCGTTCTCGTAGTACGGCTTCCCGAACAGCCGCGGGATCGACTCCTGCGTCAGGTTGACCGAGAAGTTCGAGCCGCCGGACCCGCCGGAGCCGAACTGCCTGACCTCGTTCATGACATCCGTGGACGACATCCAATTCGGCATCCGGTTGCGGTACTTGATCGGCAGCGCGTCCCACAGCTTGTAGATGTCCGCACCGCCGAACGCGCCATCCGTGGTGACGGCGACCTCGACGTTGGTGTTCGCGTCGAGCGCGGTCACGATGCCGGTCGGCGCGTTGACGCCCGACCCGGTGGTGAGGGTCTGCGCTAGCAGCTCCCGGTAGCCCTCATCGAGGAGTGCGTTCATCTCCGTCGCGAAACCGGGGTAGTCCATCCCGACCTCGATGGTGTACGGGAGGTAGCCCTGCGCCTTGTGCGTTGGCACTGTGGGCTGTGCCAGCGTCGGGCTGTCGTCCGACACTTCGGCCGACTCCGGGTCGAACGACCAGGACACGCCCGCGCTGGTGACGCCCTTCCATTCGTCGTTGGTGATCGTCTCGACGCGCGCAAGGTTGAGGATGTCGTTCGGGCTGCCCTGCGCCGTCAGGATGATCGTCGGGTCGATCAGCACCGGGACGCCGAAGCCGCCGCCCGGGTCGCTGCCGATCGACATGGCCCGGTACTCCTCGTACGCCTCGACGGCGTGCTGCTCTTCGGGAGTGAGCACGGGGTGGGCGCGCATGATCAACTTCATGAACGCCGACCGGTAGTGCTCGTTCTCGGTCAGCAGCATGCGGCGGGCGACGTACGCGCCGTTGCAGTCCCGGGTGCGGGTGCGCAGGACCTTGATGGCCCGCGCGAGCTGCTCGTCGCTGGTGTGCGCCGTCAGGTCACGGTCCTCCAGCGCCTTCAGCGCCTTGTCGCGCGCCTTCAGGTCCGGCAGGGCCCGCACGTCGGCGCCGTCCCACGGGTCAACGCGCTGCATCACCTGCACGCCACGCACGTCGAGGTTGCCGTCCCCGGCCTCGGTGGTGCCGCGCGCGGCGAACCCGGCGACCGCGCTGCGCCGCCGGTCCAGGTCGGCCTGGCGGGCGCGCTCCTCCTCCTGGAGCCGGAGCTGCTCGGCACGCTGCTCCTCCAGCTCGGCCCAGCGGGCCTGCTGCTCTTCGGTGAACGCCGCATCGCCAGCGGCCTCGTGCATTTCACGCATCTCGGTCTCGATCTCACCGAGCCTGCGCAGGATCTCGTCCATCAGGACGCCTCCCTGGTCAGGAACGAATAGCGCTGCGCCCGCAGTCGGGCGGCGCGCTGCGAATGGGTGAGACCTGCCGCGTGGTGCACTACCAGGGTGTCCGGCGCGTCGGTCGGGGTGGTCGCGGCCTCGTCCGGCGCGGTGTCCTGCCGTTCGTCGGCGACCTGCTGCGGGTCGGCGGCGGGCGGGACGGCCTCGCTTTCGGAGGTGCGGAGTCCGTGCTGGGCACGGAAGTCGGTGAAGCCGCGCACGAGCGCGTCGTGGCGGCCCGAGTCGCGGGTGCGGAGCTGCTCGCCGTACCAGTCGGTGAGCCCGGCGACGGACCTCATCCCGGCGGTCGCCGCGTGCGACGCCGGCCAGGTGACCGGCCCGGCCTCGAAGAGACGGACCTGAAGGATGCTGCGCTCGGGCAGGCCCTCCGGGTTGTGCTCGGACTCGCCGGGCTCGTGATTCCACAGCTCGTCCAGCACGTTGAACATGAAGCTGCTGCCATACCCGCCGGCGCGCAGGCCCGGGATCAGGTCGCGGTTGTAGGAGGTGTCGAGCAGCGGGACCTCGGCCCACACGCCGTCGGTGCGCTCCTCCAGCAGCTCGGGCACGCCGAGGATCTTCTGGTCGATCTGGTAGTCGTAGCCGTGGTTGAAGAAGATCTTCACCCGGTCGCCGCGCTCCTGAATGGTCTTGGCGAACGCGCCGGGCAGGACGCGCTCCAGATAGCGGCCCTCGTACCAGGAGTTGATCTCGTACCACACGCCGAACGCCGAGAAGCGCAACACCATGACCTGCTCCCCCGTGCTCTCAGCGCGGGCCTCGGCGGCGGGAGTGGAGTCCAGTCCTTCGGGTTCTGCGGCGGCCCGCGGATGGAGGCTGACGGGCGCGGCGTTCGCCCGCACGGTGATCAGATGCTTCACGGCTGCTCTTCCTCCTCGTCGGGGCCGGTGCCTTCGTCGTCTGCGGCATCGTCCTCGGGGTCGTCTTCGGTCTCGTCGGACTGGCCGGAGCCGTTCGGCTGGTTGAATTTCGTACCGGGCGGCTGAAGCTGCACGCTGAGCAGGCCGGTGTGCACCAGCAGGCTGGAATCCTGGGCGGCGCAGGCCGCCGTCGCCGACTCGGGTGTAAAACCTTCGCGGACGAGCGTCGCGATCGTAGACGCCTGGATGGAGAAGATCTGCGCCGCGTCCTTCTGGTCCTCCCGCAAGAAGGACACATCGCGGTCGTCGTACCAGAGCTCCGCGCCCGGCCGGGGCGGCAGCAGGTTGGCCAGCGACCCGGCCGCGTTACGCCACAGCGGGCGCAACGTACCGTCGCCGAAACGCCGTCTGGCCTGCGAATAGTTGGAGTACGTGGCAGATGAGAGCCCCTCGGACAGGCCGACGATGACCGGCGGGACGCCCATGGCCGCGGCCACGCGCGTCTCCCCCAGCGCCTGGATGGCCTTGTAACTCATCTGCTCGAAGCTGTTGCCGACGGTCTTCACGTCGGCGCCGCCGCCCAGGTACAAGGTCTTGTAGGCGTTGAGCGCCCCGGCGTGACCGGCCTCCATGACGGCCTTAAAGCGAGCGAACGCCTCAGGCGTCACCGCCGAGTCCATCGTGACCACCATGTTGGGGGTCGCCCCCTGCTCGAAAAAGCGCAGCTTGTGGGTGGTGGCCGCCTGGTCGCCCTCGATGTCGCGGATCACCGACTGAAGCAGCGACATGCCGCGGTAGGAGGCGATCGGGTCCGGCACCGGCGCGTAGTGGCAGACTTCCTCGGGCAGCAGGATCTCCGCCTGCCCGCCCGGCGGCTGGTAGATGTAGCCGATCAGCTCGGCGTCCAGGTCGAACGCCTGCAAGTCCGGGTCCTCGTACGAGCCGAGAACGATGGTCACCCAGTCCGGGCGCATCCGGACGATCCGGTCCTGCCCGCCCCGGCCGCCCCGCCGGGTCGCGAAAAAGCCGCCCGCGAGCGTCGAGTCCTGCTCCATCCGGGCCAGCAGGTCACCGGTCGTCGCCCCCGGCCACGGCCGCTCCAGCAACGCCAACTCCGGGGCGCCGAACAGCGCCCCCGGCCGACCGCGGTTGAAGCCGCGCCACTGGAACCGCGCCTCGCTGAAGACCAGGAGGCGCGCGAGGATGCACGCGAACACCACGCCGCTTCGCTTGTAGCCGAGGTTGACGATGCCCTCGAAGTGGCCCTCGATCCGCTCCTGGGAGCCGGTGATCGTCTGGAACCAGCCCAGCCCGAACGGGTTGCGCTCGAACAGATTGAGGTAGTCGTCCCAGCCGAACCGATTCTCAGCGGCGGGTCGCCGAAACCGCTCGGCGTGCCGCGCCGAGACCCGCTCCAGGAGGCCCATCAGGCCGGCGCGTCCTCGCCCGGCCGGTACACCGCGATCCGCTCGATGCCCGCCACCATCAGGATCTCGACGTCAGGCAGTTTCTGGCACAGGCCATCCTTCACGTTCTCCGCGATCCGCTGCATGTCCGCCGCCGTCATGTCGGCAGGCAGGTGCAAAATCAGCGTGTCCCCAGACCGCACGACCAGGCCCTCGACGATGCCCTCCAGGGCCTGTCGCTCGCTCATCGGGATCGGCCTCCCGCGCCCGGATGCGAACGCCGGCCCTCGCGCCAGCCCTCCCCGGCCGCGACCCACGCAATCGTCAGACCGAGCCACAGCCGACCGGCCGCCCAGCCGAGCACGTACGGGACGCCCACCAGAAGCGTCGCCAGAGCCCGTACCAGCCTGCGCAGACCGGCGCGCACGTCGCGCCGCCGGGCCTCATGCGAGATCCGCTCCACGGGGATCGTCAAGGTCACCGCCGCCCCCTCACCCGAACTGCACCCACGGCTCAGGTGCCTCGTCCTCGACATGGCCTTTTGTCGCAAACCCCCACGCGGCGCTGGTCACCGCGACCAGCGACGAGATGTCCACCGCCGTGGTCAGGGCGTCCCACGCGTGCGCGGTGCCGAGCTTCCGCGTCGCAGCCCCGGCCACCGCGGCGTCGAGAGCTGGGTGTGGCCGGACACGTGCGCCCGGGTCGCCCTCTTCGGGCATCACAGCGTCCAGGAGCTGCCCGAACGCGTGCGCCACCTCGCGCGCCGTCGGCTTGGTGATCTCCAGGGTGGTGACCTTGCGGGTCTGCGGATCCTCGATCCGCACCGCCTCAAGATCGGCGATCAGCGACCCCGCGGGGCCGCCCGCGTCCACCACCCAGGCGACCGGATCCCACCGCTTTTGAAGCTGCGCGGCGCGGTCCGGTACCCACCGAGTGCCCGGCCGGTAGTCCACGACCTCCAGGTGCAGCAGCCCGTCAGCGCGGCGGCCCGCCGTGGCGATCGCCGCCCAGCTCCGGTCCGGGCTGACGTGGATCGCGAACGCCACCCGGCCCTCGGCCTCCGACTGCTCGTCGGCGACCGCCCGCCACTTCGCCTCGGGGATGACCGTCCACTGACTCGCCTTGTCGGTCGGCCAGTTCCCCACCGATAGGCGCTCGCGGTCGAAGCCCGTCGGCGACATCGAGTTGTACTCGCGCTGAACGTGCTCGACCGAGATCCGGATGCCGAGGCTGGGATTCGCCTTCGCCCAGCTTGCCGGGTCGTCGCGGTCGTCGTGGTCGATGCAGGTGATAGTGCCCTCGGCGTCGCGCGCGCACTGCTCGGTGTGCGGGTCGATGCTCCATTCCAGATACGTCAGCGCGGGATCGTCGCCCGCGATGCCCCGGCGTCGCACAGCAGCGAGTTGCTCGCACGGCGCAATGGTCTTGTCTGCGGCCGATGATCCGTACCACGCCTGCGGGTTGGGCCGCGCGGACATGGTAGGCATCTGCGCGTCAACGGCGGTCGAAGGGAGGTTGAACGCCTCATCCCAGATGTTGAGGTCGCCACTGAAGCCCCGGCCGCTGCCGGTCGAGCGGGCGATGACCCGGAGACGCTGGCCCGTCGTGAGCTCGATGCCCTCATCGCCGTGCGCCGTCACGATCTTCCGGACCCGCCGCCGGAACTCGTCCTTGCCGTCGATCAGGAGCCGGATCCGCCGGAAGAACTCCTGCGCACTCTTGAACTCGTGGCACGAGTACATGATCAGCCGCTCGTCGAACAGGAACAGGCCAGCGAGCACCCGGGCCTCGAAGATCGCGCCCTTGCCGTTCTGACGCGCCACGACCAGGCCGGTCTCGAACGAAGTCCACCGGCCGTCACGCCGCTCCCCCAGGGCGTCATCGAGCACCAGGCGTTGCCACGGATCCAGCAGCAGCCCGGCCGTCTCGGCGAGCTCCGTCGCGTCAGCCCCCGATGACCGGTACGACTCCGGCACCCACCGGATCCGCGGTGTCTGATCGCCGAGCAGCTCAGGCACGGTTCGCCCGACGGGTCCGCAGCTCGTCGATCGCGTCCTCGGCCGGCTGCCCAGCGGCGACCCGCTCCAGCGCCTCCAGCGTCGCGCGCAGCTCCTTGTGCAGCATCGCCGCCGCTGTCGGGCGCACGCCGTCCACGCCGAGCCGTACCGCGATGTCCAGCGCGGCCATCGCTAGCGTGCTCTTCGCATCGACGCCCAGCCGCCGCAGGTCCCCACGGACCGATGCCACCAGGTCCACGCGCACGCTGCGCGTCACGAGGCCAGCTCCAGCCGCGCGCCCTTGCGGCTGTTGCACACGAAATGCGCGAGCTGCACGTTCGCCAACGTGTCATCGCCGCCCGCCACCACCGGTACGACGTGATCGATCGTCGGGGCCCACAGCTTCGGCCAGACGAGCTTCATGTCCACCGGATCGCGGCAGATCTGACAGCAGAAACCATCCCGCTCGGCGATCTCCACAAGCGTGTACGGCTCCGACGTCACACGGGCGAGATCGACCCGCCGCCGCCGGTTCTTCCGCCGCCAGTGCTCACGGTCCCGCAGCGCCTTCCGGACGACCCGGCAGCGATCGCACAGCGCAACGACACCACACGTGGCCACTGCAACTAGGCAGTCCTCGCACTCGCGGAGCGGGCGCGGTGCCTGGCGCGCCTCGGTGATAGCACGCAGGCGAGCCTCACGTTCGCAAGCTGATGAGCACGTCCGCCTTCGATGACCGCCCGTCCAGGCGTCGAACTCCAGCCCGCATGTACTGCACGGTGCCTTGCTCGCAGCCCGCCGACACGGTCGGCATTTGCGACTTCCCGCCGGTAGCGATGTTGTCCCCGACCAGAGCAGCTTGCCGCAAGACGAGCACGGCGTGTCCGGCCTACGTGGCATGAGAACTCCCCAGGCATGCGGAAGCCCCGGCGCCTGGGGGCGGCCGGGGCTTCCTTCCCACCGGGATCAGCGGCGGGCGACTACAGGATGTGATGTAGCGGACGGTGACGAGGATGAGCGGAAGCGAGTGGCGCTCCGGCTCGCATCACGGAACGTGACGGCGAAAGTTTTTTTGAGCGGGGAGGGGCGAGGGAGGCTGGGCGGGCGGGTGATCCGCGGGTCCATGATCACGATGCGAAGCCGCCCCCCTACCCATTCTGAACTGCGGAAACGTAGGGCTACCGGCTTCACCTGCAATAACTCTTCGTGTTCGCCATCACAGTAATCACAACGTGTGACATCTCGTTGGCTGTGACGATGCGTCACCAGCTTCGGGACGATCTCGACGCTGCTTGCTCTGTGTGGTGAGCATTGCTGTACCAACGCTCTGCGACGGCACGCATCTGGGGTGGACGCTGCTCGGCGATCCGCCTCATCACCACGTCGCGACCTGGGTCAACGACGATGAGATGGAGTTCTGTCTGGTCGTCAGTCTGCTCTGTGTAGCGTCTGACTGCTTCTGTCGAGGGCTGTGAATGGATCACATACACATCGACGCCAGCAGCGTGCTTGAGCGCTTCGGTGATCGCTGCGGCTCTGGCTCGTGAGGTGACTTGTCGCAGTGCCTTGGGATAGTCGTGTGGTGCAGCGCCAGGCGCTGTGAGGGCTGTGGCCAGTAGGTCGTAGTCGATGACGATGTCACCTGGCCTGGCTCTGCTGCGCACCCAGGTGGATTTGCCGGAGGCCGGCGGCCCGGTCACTACCCAGAGCGCCATCCCCGATCCAGCCCCCTGATCTCGGCCCCGTAGCCCTGGATGCAGCCGTTCCCCGCTTCACTCCGGGCCCCGTCACCGAGCCCCTAGTGCAGGGCCCCGGTCCGCCCCGATACCGACGCCCCAGTAGTCACCAGGCCCGGGATGCGCGCGGGGCCGGGAGGGTCATTTTCGCCCCCCGAGAGCTGTTGCACTTGCGCCCGCATACCGCACAGCCCCGGACGCCGTGGGCCGGGCGCAGATTCTCAGGGGCGAGCGGGTCTCCGCCGAGGCTGAGCGGGATGACGTGGTCGGCGGTGTCGGCCCCGTCGTGTCCGCAGATCCAGCAGATCGTGGACTCGGCGAGGAGCTGAGCGCGGGCCCGGCGGTAGGGGCGGCCTTGGCGTCCCTTGCTGCGGGACATCAGCGGACCCGTGTGCGGGTGGCTCCGCATCGCGCACACCGCTGGATCCAGCGGTGGCGGAACGGCAGGCACCTCATGGCCGGTGGTTATCGGCGCGCGCCCTACGCGTTGGCGTCGTCGTACGCCTGGCGGATGGCGGCGGCCTGGTCGGAGTTGAGGCCGCGGACCTCTTCGGCCACCGCGTCCCACCCCGTGATGACGATGGGGCCGTGGTAGTCGGCCAACGCCGCGCCGAGGTCCACCAGGACTTCGCCCCCGATGCTGTTGATGATCGTCTCGGCTGAGTTGATCCAGCCGGTGATCGTCCCGAGACCGTTCGGGAGCGCCGCGAGGGGGACGCGAGTCGGCGACTGGGTGCCGAGGTCGATCTTCCAGCGTTCCGCGCCGCCGGGGACGGTGTACGTGCCGACGGTGCCGATCAGGACGTAGCGCATGGCCAGCTCTCCTTTGGTCTGTCCGTGGCGGGGCGTGCATCAGTCCTGCCGGGCCAGGCCCGCGTTCGACCAGAACATGGCCTCTTCCAGGGACTTGATGGCGAGACCCTTCTCTCGCCCTTCGGGCAGCATGCCGTTAAGTTCTACGGCGAGCTTCCAGCACAGATCCCGGACCGTCTCGTGCGCAGCACGTCTTTGGTCAGTGAGCGGCGGGTGGTAGGCGAACCGGTTCGCCAGTTCTACTGGACTCACGAACCCTCCCGAAAGTCCGATCGAACACAGGTCCCGCAGTTGCCTGCCTCGCCCCGTCAGGCGGTGAGGCGCCTGCGCTCTTCGATGTAGGCGATCAAGTCGTCGCCGGGGCGGAACCATTCGCGCACGGGGCATCCATCGACTGCCGGAACCCGCAGGTGGGCGAACTTGCGGTGGAGCTCGGATTCGTCCTTCTGGTCGCCCTGCTCGAAATGCAGGATCGCGTCCGGCTTGTGGAACCGCATCCGCGTTGCCATGTCGGAGGTCCACCCGATCTTGATCAGGTCGCCTCGGCGGATGAAGTACACGTACTGCTTCATCGGCCGGGAGCGTGGGGCGAACGGCTTGTTCAGCAGGTCATTGAACCGGTCATTGACCCACATCCGAACGAAGACGAGGTGATCCCGGCACAGCGGGACCGGCGCGGTCGGCTCCGCCCAGCCCCCACACCGCTCGGGATCTGCATCGTCGAGCACGCAGGGCGTCCGGGCCTGCGGCGGCTCCAGATCGCGTGCGGCAAGGTCAAACGTCTCGTCCTGCTCGAAGGGGCTGGGGTCGCGAAAATGCAGGGTCACGCCTGTCGCTCTCCCCTTGGGTCGGCCAACCGCGGCGGGGTCATCACGCCAGTCTGCCGTAGGGGTCTGACAGTTCTGGGAGATCCGGATGGCACGGAATCCGGCCCATCAGTCAGGTCTGGAGACACCTCTCCTGTCAGGCAGTTTGTCACAAACCTCACGCGGCGATCAACAGTGGCGCGATGACGGCATGGGCGTGCCGGAGTTGCTCGCCGTCGTAGACGGCGGCCGGCCGGCCGCCGTAGGGGCCAGGCGGCTTCTTCCCAATCGGGCAGAGGCCGGCCAGGGTGATGAGCGCCCGGATCTGCTGGACGGTCATCACGGGGTGGAGCTCGCGCGCAGCGTCTTCGACGGTCCATAGCTCAGGGCAGAGATCGACAGCCATATCTCCATGATGACTCAGGACAATTCCCGTTGGCTGCGGTGGCCGGTGCCCCTCACTCCCCACCGTCGCCTGTGGTACCACCATGGGTAGCAGATTGCTTCGCGTTCGGTCTCATGGATGACTGCCTCTCAACATCTGGAGGCGAGTGGACGTACAGGCATTTCGTAGGCACACGCGTTTGCTAAATTAATTCGTACTCCACAATTTAAGGAGGCGATGCCTCGCCTGGTTCCGACACAGCCGAGGCATCGCCCATTAGATGGCCCGACGGCAGCGCCGTTTAGAGGAAGCAGGCCCTACTCGCATGGGCTGACGTGACTCCCAGCGCCCGCAGGGGGTCGTAGCACTGGCTGAGCCTTGTAGACGTATTCGCATGGGAGCATGCCTCCGTCACCTTGGGGCCCACGATATAGCCCTCTTGAGCGAGGATACTCATGCAGTATTCTTGGTAAGTCGCATTGGGCTGCGGAGGAACATCATGAGCTGCTGCGGAAGCCGGTGTGGCCGCAAAGCCTGGGATCGCAAGAGCTGCGACCAGCATTGCAGCAGCAATCTTTGCCTGTAACCTCAATGGGCTTCTCCTTTAGACATTTACTTGGATAGTGGTTCACCAAGCAGCATGTAAGGACAAATCGTGGATGACGATAGCGGCATCGCAAGGGCTTTGCAATAGCCTTGCACTGGCAAATATCGGTCACCCCAATAGCAGGCTTTCGGACTGTCGTTTAGCTGGGGTAGCAAGCCCCTCCCTATTTCCGGCGGCGCCGCCGCGACCTGCCTCTCGCGTGGCAGGCTTGGTAGCTGGCCAGGGGAGCGGGCACTACACCCCGCGCCCGACAGCCGCTCCTGCACCTTAAACGACCCTGCCTGCCTCAATGTCATTCCGACTGTCTCAACGCTCCTGACAGCATCTCAGCATCGGCCAGCATTCAGAGGCGAGCCACACTATGATGTCGCTATGCACACTGGCGACGACGATCTATTTGCCAGAATAGGCCCAATGACCATCTCTCCATCAGAGGTTCGCAAGGAAAGGCGCGAGCGAATAGAGGCCCTATTCGGCATTCCCACGCCCGAGATACTTGCTGTCGCTAGAGGTAGAGATGCCGAATTAGCGGACTCACATGGCGATCCTGTGACATCCCGCGTGCTCGACTACACCTCGCTTATCGACCTTACTTCAGGGCGCGCCAAATATGTAGAGGCGATCATATGGCGGAGCTTGGCCAGCGGCGGGCGGCTAATAATCCCCTCACCTGCACTTTCTGCCGCACTGGCCCAAGCTCCGGAGGTTATGACGCCTGTCATCGACCTGATCCTGTCGCTACCGACCACTCAATGCATCGACCTGACACGTACCACAGCCCGCGAGATAGCAGATGTACTACGACCTGCCGGCCCTTATTCTCTAGTCGCAGCATCGGTAGTCCATGCGGCTCGCCAAGCTAATATCCCGGTGGTTACTCGGGCGCCTACCCCATTGCAGGCTATCTGGCCGGATATCGCTATCGATAATTCTCAATTATAGCGCTGGGCTCAGCGATGTGAAGTCGCTTCTCAAATCGGCCCATAGGTACGATGTGGCAATGCCGCGTCCCTGGCACCAAAGAAAGGGGCTAAGGCCATATTTCCTCAATCCGCGTCCAGAAACGTGGCGACACGAGCGGGCGACATGCAGCGTTGTGGCGCTGCTGCAACCCGGCTGTGTCCTGACAATGCCGACTGCTCCACCTCGACTTGAGCACGAGCGGCGCACACGCATGCCGTCCGGCGTGTGCCGACGGCGGTGATGCCGATCAGGTCGAGCATGGCGCGGACCTCGGCGGCCGTCATGACGGGATGGAGGAGGGCCACAGCGTCGTCGATCGTCCAGGCGTCCACGACTTCATGATGACTCCCGGCTGGGCGATGCCCGGCGTTCTGCGGACACCCGAGAGTCCGTAGATGGGATTCCTCGTCGGGAGAGCTTCGCGCGCGCGATACCTGCACGTCGGTTCCCAAGTTCGCCCCTTCCTTCTTCAATAGGGTCCTCATCCTCCGCCGTACTCCTCTGTAGGACGGTTTCCGTCCTGTGTACGGACACTTTCCGTCCTACGTGACGACCACATTCCGTCCTACGTGAAGGACGGAAACCGTCCTACGTGAATGGCTCCTCATAGGACGGTTTCCGTCCTATGTGACCGACTGCTCATAGGACGGAAACCGTCCTACGTCGGGATGCAGATTGAGCCGATAACAAACGGTGCTGGACCCTTGACGCCGCACCGACGCGTGCTGGTACACCTCGATCGCCCCCACCTGGAACAGAGGGGTGATCAGCCGCCGCACGGCGCGCGCGTCGGCGTCGGTATATTCGCCGCGCCGCCCGAGGACGTTGACCGCGATGGACTGGTGGCCGCCCCAGAAGAGCGGCGGATCGTCCTTGTCCATCGCGGTCAAGGCCATGAAGACGAGGGCCAGCATGGAGTTCGGCGGGACGCGACCGGCGTAGTGCCCGAAGGCCAGCTTGGCGTTACCGGCGCCCATGGGCCCGCCAGTGCTCCGACACCGCTCGCGTCCCCCTCGCACTGATGTTTGTACCCGTGATGGGGACAGTCTGGTGCCGTATTGCACGTTCGTCAACCGGCTACTACTGTGCCCGCCATGGGGACAATCCAGGAGCCAGGACCGACCGGCCTGCGCGTGGCGGCCAACATCAAGGCTCTGCGCGACGCGCGCGGGATCAGCGTGCGCGCCCTGTCCGCGCGCGTGACCGAGCTTGGGCGCCCCATCCTGGCATCCGGCATCCACAAGATCGAGCAAGGCCAGCGCCGGGTGGACTCCGATGAGCTCGTCGCCCTGGCCCTCGCGCTCGACGTGTCCCCGAACCGGCTTCTTCTACCCGGGACCGCCGGCACCGCGGCAGGCGTGGAACTGACGCCGGAGGTCTCCAGCCCTACAGAGGACGCCGCGTGGCGGTGGGCGACGGGCGAGTACTGCCTGTTCCCACTCGACGCCCCGACGCCGGCCGCGGACGTGATCAGGTTCATGGCCGAGAACCGGCCGCACGTAACCTCCGACCTGCACCGCCTGGAGGCAGCGATCGCCGAGCACCGAGAGGTGCTCGCCCCGATCGCGGCGGCCGTGCGCGAGGCCCAGGCCGCAGGCGTGCGGCTGCGGACGGTGCTCGACTACCTGCGCTTGTCCGACGCCCTGGACCCCGCCGAGGAGTCCTGAGCCCTGCGGGCCGGAAGCGAGTCGATGGGGCGGCTGGGCCCCGGGTCGCATATCCGGCCCGCAGGGGGTCTCAGATCACAAGGGCGGGCGATAGTGCGCGTCGCCCTCCTCGTCGTCCTCGGCGTGGTCCTCGATCCACACGGCGGCAAGATCCTCGCGGCCGATCGCGGTCAACATGGCGGCGAGGGCGTCCACTTCTGAGCAGGCAAGCTTCGTTGCGACGTCCCCCGAGCAGTACATCCCGAAGGCGTCAGCGAAGTCAGCGGCCACGTCATCGGCGATGACCATCTCCCCTCCTCTCAGGGCTCCGCGTCGTGGTCGTTCGCGCCGGTCAGCGCGGGGTTGTAGACGTGCAACCACTCGCCGTAGTACTCGGTGATCGGCTCACCGCAGCCGCACCAGGTCACCTCGCCCTGGCCGTCCACGATGTCGGCGAGGCGGGCCAGCTCGTCCTGGATCTCGGGCTCGCCGCTCATTCCGGCCCCACCAGGTGGATGCCGCCGCCCGCAGCCATGACGGCATTGCCGGTGGCATCAACCTGCTCGGCGGTGGCCACGGCCTCGCGCTGGGGTGCGCCGAGCGCCTCGAGGAGCCCGGCCAGGACGCAGCCGCAGATCTGCCATGACTGGTAGATCGCGCCGCCGTCCGGCGTCATCTGGACGGCGGCCAGCGTGGCGCTGCCGCGTTCGCAGTGGTGAATCATGATCTCCCTTTCCGGGTGAAGGGGCGGCCCGGCCTCCGATCGGGCCGCCCCGGGTGGGTGGTCAGCGGCGGACCAGGGTCATGAGCCTCTTGTGGGCCGTGGTCTTGATGGCGTCGTCCGCGCCTTCCATGAGCGCGGTCGCCCGGGCGATCTCCTCCGTCATGGTCTTGCCGGGGCGGCGCGGCGCGACGTGGTCGAGGTAGTCCGTGATCGCCCGCTCCCCCGCATAAGCGGTACGGCCGACGCGGACCGACTCGCCCTCGAACATCGCGGTCAGGGTCTCGCGGCGGCGGTCGGCCATGCCCGTGGTGCGCGCGGACGCGTCCCGGTCCACCGGCCACAGGTCGGCGATCACGCGGTGGAACTCGTCCAGGGCGATGTCCGTGCGCGCGAGTGCGGTCTCCTCCTCCTCGAACGCGTGGGCGTACTCAACGGTGAGGCCGAGGGCGCGGCGTGCCTCTTCGATCCGCCCCAGCGCGCCGGAGGTGTGGCGGATGCTCCAACGGGACACCGCGTCGCGCAGGGCGAACCGCTCGGTGTTGGCGCAGACGATCCGCCACCCGGACGGGACGGCCTCGGCCGTGCCGCGCCCGTCATGAGAGTTGATCACCGAGAGGATCAGGACGATCTCGTCGGCCAGGCCGCCCCGGTCGATGATCACGTTCTCCGGCAGGCGCATGCACACGAATACCCGCCGTCCGTCGCGCAGCGCGCCCGCCGACTCCCAGATCACGCCGTGCTGATCCACCAGGTCTTCCAGGAAGGTGAACAGCTCGCGGTTCTGGATGACCTCGTAACGCGAGCCGACGACACCGAGGGCCGCGCCCGTGTCGGAGCGGACGGTGACGTACTGGCCGGGCATGGTGCGCAGCGCGGGCACGGCGTCGGCATCGCCCATGAACGAGTACCGGACGTCGCGCTTTTCGACGTCGAAGTCGATCCCGCCCAGGCGGAGCACTTCGTCGATGTCGGAGATGCCGCCGGGGATGACGTTGCCGAGACCGTGCCACGCGGGGGTGGAGGTGTAGAGCGCGGCCTGCCCGGTGGTCATGTCCAGCCCCTCACGCCCGAGGACCTCGGCCCGGTCCCAGGCGACATAGGAGCCGTCATCGCGGCGGGTCCACCGGCCGGACTCGATCGCGGTCCGCCGCTGCTGATAGAGCTGTTCGTTGACGTCGGTGATGGTCATCGCGGATTCCCTTCGAGGGTTGAGCCGGGCGGCCGGATGCCGCCCGGCGTGGGGATCAAAGAGCGGGAACAGGACACTCGGGGGTCCAGCGCATCGCGCCGTAGCCGTCGTAGCCGCCGAAGCCCGCCGACGCGACTTCGGCGATCTCGGCGCGGATACGGGCCAGCGCGTCACGCTCCATGCGGGCGGCGGTCAGCAGGAACACGCCGGGGTACTGCGTAAGGCTGTCGATCCGGTCGAGGCGGAAGGTGCGCTCCGCGCGCCTGAGCCGGTCCATCGCGCGCACGATCAGGTGCCCGCGCGCGGTGACGTCCAGCTCGTACGGCTCGATCGTGCGGGTCGTCCACTCGCCGTCCGCCGCGATGTAGGTGATCACCACCGGGCGCTCTGCGGCGATGGCCCGCTCCAGGACGGCAAGGGCCTCGATGGGCTCCGCGTAGCGGGCGACGCTGGCGGGGCGGGCGTGGCGCAGAGCCTCGCTGCGGCCCTGGAGCCGGTAGCGCTCTCCCCCGCAGCAGTGCGCCACGACGGTAAAGATCTGGCCGTGAAGATGCTCGATAGAGCCCTGGTAGGTGACCTCTGCGCCGACTTCGTACATGCCCCGACCTCCTGCCTTCCTGATTCCATGATGCGCTTACTCTTGCGCTTTGTCAATAGTTTCGGTACTGTGATTGCATTGACAGTGAGCAAGGGAAAGGGCATCATGAGCCGCAAGGAGATCGCAGAGATCATCAAGGCGCTACGGCGGCAAGGTTTCGAGGTGACAATGGGCCGCTCGGGCCACTGGAAGGTCTACAAGGACAGCCGCCTAATCGGAACCCTGGCGGCCACGCCGGGTGATGATCGCGGTCTCCGAAACGCCATAGCCGTACTACGGCGAGCCGGGTTCATCTGGCCGCCAGCGAGGGGATGAGGCCCGTGTGGAGTGTGCGGATCGACGCCGACACCGGCGCCGACTACAGCGAGGCGCTTGACGCGCACCTGCGCGAGCGCCTCGCGGCGCGCCACCCCGCCGCCGGCGCGGCCTATGCGGCGGGCAGGCAGGTTGCCGACCGGGTGAGCATCCAGCTCAGCATCGACGGATCCACCGTCCGGCAGGCGATCGACGCGGCCGTGCGGGAGGTGACGGCCGCGCTGCGCGAGTTCGGCGTGTCGGCCCGCGCGGTGCGGGTCGAGGCTCTCCCGGAGGACGAGCTCGATGAAGAACTCCGGCAGACGCCCCCGGAGCTTATGGGCGTGCGCGAGATCGCCGAGCTGCTCGACGTGACCCGCCAGCGCGCCGATCAGCTCAGTCGGCGTGACGACTTCCCGCAGCCCCTTCAGACGCTGGCGGCCGGGGCGATCTGGCCGGGGGCCGCCGTGCGGCGCTGGGCGGCGACCTGGGAGCGCAAGGGTGGTCGGCCGAAAGCGGTGAAGGCGGTGTCAGAGTGAACGACTGGGAGGCGGGGCCGGACGCGGCGCGCGAGGGGCTCGCGCCGCCGCGCTGGGTGGATGCCCGGGTGTCGCTGCTCTTCGGGCCGCACGCAGAGGTGGCGACACCCTTCCATCCTGTGGCCGATCCGCTCAGGGTGCCCGCGGTGGAGTTGGCGGCCATGCTCGGCCTGGTGGTCGCCTCCCTTCCCGGGCGGCGATTCCGGGCCGCGGTGGACGGGGAGCGGATCACCGCGGTCCAGAGCTAGTCCCGCGGTTGTGAGGCCGGGCCGTTTCGGTGGATTCAGCATGCCCGAAAGCTTGCAAATCACTACTCCAACCATGTAATGTAAGGGGTGTCGGAAGGGGGTCGGAACCCCGACCGGCGGCAGGTTGAAAACTCCACAGAGAGGGGTCAGCAATGGCTGACAACCCCGAGCGCCACGGCGAGATGGCAGCCGCCATCTCCCACGCGCTCAACCACCTCACGCAGGCACTCACGTTCCTGCCCCTCCCCATCCAGCTCCCCCACCTCGCGGTCGGCTCCACGATCGAGGAGTTCATGGACGGGATGGAGAGGACGCGGACCCTGATCGAGTCCGAGCCCGCCGACCACGCGGCCCTCGGGGAACTCGACTTGGCGGTGCTGCACATCATGATGGCGTTCGACGTCATGTCCCTCGCCAGGCTCGATCAGATGCGCGACTGGCGGTATGACGCTGTCATCTTCGCCTGCGACATGGCGATCATCCACATCAGCCTGGCACACCTCGTCCTGACGGGCGAAGAGGAGGCGTAACCCTCTCACCGGCCCCGGGCAGCCAGCCCGGGGCCGGGCGGTGGAGTCAGAAGGAAGGCGGGCCACCCAGAACCGGACGGGTCCGCCATGTTGATCACTCGCGAGAGGAGTCCGCACGTGGTACCCGCGCCGGGCATCATCGCCCCGGAGATCGCCGAGAAGTACGACCGTGCGCTGACGACCGTCCAGAAGACGTGGACGCGTCACCCGGACTGGCCCAAGCCGCGCGGGCGACGCGGCCGGTGGGCCGAGTACGACGCGGACGCCGTGGACAAGCTGGTGCGCCGTGTGTTCCTGCGGGCCGCTCCAGTGGCCGAGGGCCGCCCGGACGATCTGCTCACCATCGCCCAGATCGCCGACCACACCGGTCTGGCCCGAGGCACCATCGACGCCGACATCTCGCGCGGGCGATGGCCAGCGCCCGACGAGATCGAGCACGGCGTCAAGCGATGGAGGCGCAGCACAGTAAATTCGGCCCTCGGCAAGCGGCGCGGGTATCACCGATCGGGGTAACACCGCGCGGGCGAGCGATACGATGACGTTGAACTCCTCGGAGTTTCGACCTGCGGGCCGGCGCGACTTCCGATACAGCACCTCTCGGGGTGCCGTCGCGCCGGCCCTCTTCATGCCCGCGCACCCAAGGGCGGAGACCAGGAGTGCCGCCCCGGGCAGTCAGCCCGGGGCAGCGACGGCTCACTCTTCGAGCCGGGGGCCTACGACTTCCGCCAAGGCAAAGAAGCGGTCGATCCCGTAGGACATCGCCTCCAGCCGCCACGGATCAGGACCCGCCATGCGGACCACAGCGCCCAGGTCCAGGACGGTGAGCCATTCGAGGCACATCCGGTCGATCATGGACCTGGTGATGTCGTCCATGGGCTGGTCACGCAAGGCAGCTCGCGCCCTGGTGATCGCCTCTACGGCGTCGGGGCCGTCCGGCCCTTCGGGGACCGGGAGCCCGGTGGGCACCGGCAGGCTCCACATGAACTTGCCGAGTGTCGCGTAGGCGCTCATGAGCAGAGCACCCAGCCAGGCCAGCGGGTCGTGGTCTTCCACCACGATCTCCTCTCTTGAGTTTTCAACCTGCTGTCGGGTGGGGTTCCGACCCCCTTCCGACAAGAAAAACTATACCGCATTCACACCCCGAATGGAAGCAGTTTCGGGCACTAACTGCTTATAAGTTTTGGATTCGGTACGCATCCGTGTGACCAGATCCGGCGACTCTCTCGGCTTCCCAAAAGGGGCATGAGTGCGGTATCGTTTAGAGGTGATCCCGAACGGAAGAGACGTGGTGGACGGGCGGGGCGCCGCCGAGATCCTGGGCATCAGCCACAAGACCTGGAGCAACAAGGGCGGCGCCAAGGCGTTCGGCCTGCGCCCACTGAACGAGGGCCGCCGGACGCTGCTCTACGACCGCGCTCAAGTCGAGGCCGTACGCGACGGCCGCGAGCTGCCGGTCTGGCCCCAGGGCACACGCGAGCACCCCGGCGACCTGCTCGATGAACAGGACGCCGCCGACGCCCTGGGGGTCACCTACGCGGCCGTACGGCACGACCGCGCAGTGGGCCGATTGCCTGGCTGGGTGGACGTGTACGGTGTGGCCCACATCAAGCGGTCCACTCTGGACCGCGTCATCGCCGCACGGCCGGGGCGGGGCGTCGGCGGCGGCCGACCGCGCGGGACCTCTCAGACGCGGGGGTCGTCCAGGAGCGTGAAGCCGTCCGCGTCCTGATCGGTCAGGGCCGCCACGGTGAAGCGGCGGCCTGGCAACTCGGATGCGGGCAGGCCGGCCTGCTGTGCGATCCGGGCGGCAGGGATGCGCAGTGGTGCGGTGTACGGATGCCTGGGGGTCGTCACTTCCGCGGTGTCCCCCACGGTGATGTTGACGCGGACCTCGGTCATGATCTCCTCGCAGCTACAACTGGTTTCACTGTAGAACCCGCTTAGTCATCGGTGGCCACCTTGAGGAAGCGGGCCGGTCATCGGCCGACTGGCGGGCCAGCCGCCCACCCGGGACGGCTGACGACGATATCGTGCCATTCCTTCATCGCGGCCTGCTCCAGTTCGAGCAGGCTCAAGGCCGCCGCCGCGGACGCCCGCTCGCCCTCCGAGGCGAGCCGCTCATACACCGCGAGGTGCGCCTCGCTGGCTTCGATCGCGCCGCGAAGTCCGCGCAGATGCTGTCGCCACCACGCGTCATGGTCCGCGCGCGGTTCCAGGCAGACCACGAGGTCGCGCTGCTCCTTGAGGCTGGCCTTGACCACGGCCAGCCGGTCCCGCTCGCTCATGAGCGCGCCGGTCCGTCAAGCCGGTCGGCGTACGGCTCGGCTAAGAGCGTGAGCACGAGGCGGGCGAGGTTGCTGTCCATGTTCTCGCACTCGGCGAGGATCTTCCGTTTGGCGAAGATGTCGGCCCTCATGCGTTCGCCGTGGATGCGGATGTAGCGCTGCGGACGTCTCATGCCGAGGAGTCGGTCGAGTTCGGCCTCTTCTTCGTCCCAGCGCTCACGAAGGTAGTCGGGCAGCGGACGCACCTTGATCGCCCTGCGCCATGTCGGTGTCGGCATCGACGGTGAATCGCCCATCGAGGCCCTCCAATACGCGGATGTGCCTTTTGTTGCATTGGCACGTTCCTGCACCTCTATGTGCTCGTCAAGTCTCTGCCGCGATACTCGTCCAAGTCGTAACCGGATTTTCGGTCGTCCGTCTAGAAATCGTGCGTGCAATGCGGGCAATAGGTGATCTTCTCGGGGTCGCCGTCGGGCTCGATGGGCCCCTCGAAGGCCGGATCCCATGGCGGTGGTGGCAGGCTGGCGTTCAGCCGTTCCACCAGCGCCGCGCGATCGGCAAGAAGCGCGTCAGCGGTCGGAAACCCGTGCCCGCACTCCAAGCAGATCAGGTAGTGCGGGCCGGGCTCGTCCACGCCATGCGAGTAGCAGTGCACCTCTCGACAGGCGGCGGTAGGCGTGTGAGTCACGTACGACGCCGCCCCCTGGAGGCTCGCGACTGGAGGTACACCCATCGATCGTCGCGACGCCAGCCCTGATACGGAATATGGACCCATCGACGCCCCCACGCGTCGATATACCCGCCCTCCCAGTTTCCGCCCCCGTGTAGCCCCGTCATGGCCGCCACTCCTCCTGGTAATCGGGATGGCCGTCGTGCGGAAGTGCGAGCAGGTGCACAGTAACGCACGGCCCCTCGGGAACGTCGCCACGGCTGTGGAACGCTGCGTTCTTTGAAACGCATCGGCCGCAGACAGGAAGCTCGGCAGACCGCTCCTCGAACCCCTCGCCGTCATCTTCCAGCCAGACGACATCCCGATACACGATGGCGTGCTCATCGAGGATCCGCCGCTTGGCCTCGACATCACGGAGCACCCGGGCCGGGTCGTGCCGGACGATGTGCTCGGCCTCCCGCACCCACGTGAACCGGACGTGCAGAGTGCCATCGGTGCCCCGGATCATGCCGCCCGTCTGGTACTCCCAGCGGGGCGCGGGCACGCCCCGCTTGAGGCCGATGCGCGCGTCCGCTCCCAACAGCGTCTCGGCCGCCTGGGCGTCCTCGTCCAGGCGGGCGGAGACGAACTGTGAGAGCTCATCCATCCCGGCCGGCCAGTTCCTCGTCAGCGGTCGAGGCGAGCAATGCCGCGGCGGCCGACACCTCGCGGAGTTGCTCGGTGCTCATGCCGCGCAGGGCGGCCGCGAGCTTCTCCAGGTCGCCACGGTAGGCCCAGCCCATCGCGCCCTGCACAGTGAGGGTGTTGCCCGCTTGCTGTAGCCCTTGCTGGAGCTTCGCGCCAGCTTCGGCGAAGATCTTGGCGAGGTCAGGCTGGTCGTTCATCAAAATGCCCCTTCTGCAACTTGGACGACGGTCAGGTCCAGGCTTCGCCACATGGCCACCACCGAGGCGCGGTCGTCGATCACGCCGAACACCCGCCCCACGAAGTGCCTCTCGTACATCTCGCGCTTCACTTCGGTGTCCGGCCAGGAGGAGCTCCCGGACGATCGCGACGACCGGAGGGTTCGGAATGTCCTCCCCCCCGATCCCAGTCGTACGGGTCGCGGTCCTGCCGGAGAGCTCCCGTTCCGTCGATGAGCCAGAGCTTGCCGCTCACCAAGCGTCTCCCCGCCACGCCAGGAGTTCTCCCGCGCGCTGCTGACGATCCTTTTGGTTGTCCAATCGCCGTTTCAGGGTGTCGATCTCGGCGTGCAGCCCAACATTCTCCCGCTGCGCCGCCAGGGCGATATTGGCGAAGGCCACGAGGTCTATCCTGACCGCGCTGCCGTCGGGGCGCAGCACCTCGATGGCGTCGGCGAGCAGGCGGGCCGGCTCGCCGCGGTCGGGCGCGGGCGGCGGGCCGTAGATCTCATTCTCCACAAGGCCCTCCTCCGCATCGAGCAGGCGGCGAATGTCGGCGGCGGCGGGCCGGATGAACTCAGCGACCGCCTCCGCCTGGGAGGTGGTCGCAGCATCGCGCGGCCCCGGGCTGAACGTGGTCATCAGCTTCACGGGACCAACATTCAACCAGTCGCCGTAGTACTCCTCACCGCGCTCACGCTCGATCCTCCATTCGATGCCCTGGACGGCGGCCAGGCGCGCCCGGATGTCGTCGTGACTCAAGACGCCTCGATGAAGGCGAGGTGCTCGGCGATGCCGGTCCCGGCGGCGATCTGCTCTGCGGTCGGCGCTGCTGGCGCGCCCTGCGCGACGAGCACGAGCCTTGGTGGCCGGTGCTGGCAGTCGCACCAGGTTCCGCCGGGGCACTCGTCGTTGCACTGTCCGGCGTACTGTCCGTTGGTGTGCCACTCGCCGGACATGCCGAGGTCAGCCATGGCGGCACACGGCTTGCAGATCACGACACCTCCCCATAAAAGCCGTCCATCTGGACGTCCAGGTACGCCAGATCCGGGTGAGCGGCGATGTCGCGAGCGTCTCCGTCTCGCGCCGCGCTGATCACATCCTGGAAGGCCGCAGTGACACCGAGGGTCGCCGCGATCAGGGAGTGCTGAGCGGCCATTGCTCTGTGCAGCTCAGCTCGCCTCCGCCTACCGTCGCTCATGATGCCTCCCTGGGGCTGTAGTAGATCGTTCGGCCGTCCTGCCAGATGAGCATCGCATCTCCGTTGATCTGGTTCTTGTCGATGCGGCCAGACGGCCGCTCGCCTCGTTCGTCCGTGCAGCGTGGGTTGGCGCAGCGCACCCGCCCGGACTCCTGCGCAACCCGCAGGCTGTACGTACGGCAGTACGGGCAGGCGGGCGGGATCTGGCCCTTCGGTACGTGGATGGGGATCCACCGCTCGGACTCCCCCACGTCGCGGACCTGGCGGGCCCGCTCGACCCAGCGACCGAGGCGGCGCGCCGCGTCCCGGGCCACGTCGTCCGGCACGCCGTGGACCAGGCGCTCGATCGAGTCGAGCGCCGCCGCGGTGTTGGCATCGGACCCGCCCCGGGCCGCTCCCGTGTGCCCGGCGACGTGATACCGCAGATCCTGCTCCAGCTCGCGCACCCCCGCGTGGATGGTGAGCAGCACCGGACCGGCCTCGGGGTGCCACGGTGCGGGGCTGCCGGTGACCTTGTGGTGCTGCGCGCTTCCCCGCGCTGCATCGGCGACCTGCTCGGGCAGCAGCTCGGCGAGCTGGTCGAGCAGCGGCCTGAGTTCGGCCACGAGGGCGGGCACCTCCTCGGCTGGGGTCATCCATCCTCCCGGTGGTCGAACGCGGCGTGCCAGCGCTCCAGGTCGGCGATCTCCGACTGTCGCTCGGCAAGTTGCCGGCGGCGGCGTTCGGCGCGAGGAATCCCGGCATCGCGCGTGGCCAGGCGGTACAGCAGCCTTCCGATCAAGAGCACGAGACAGACGGGAGCAAAGATGGGCCAACCGGCGGCCACCAGCGTGATCAAACCCTCGTCAGGCTCCATATGCGCGCGGCGGTCCACAGCGGCCATCACACGGGCTGTGGCCATGAATCCCGCCGCGTAGACGACCAGCGCGCCCAGCACGATCAGCGCGATCACGGCCGCCCCTCGATGGCGGCCTTCACCTGCGCGGCGACAAACCAGCGATCCGGGGCGTCGGGTGTGGCCAGAGCCTGGCCGCAGACCGCCAGAGCGCGGGCAAGGGCGGCTTCGGCCCGTGTGGCGCGATCCTGAGCTTCGCGCACAGCCGCCAGTTCGATGCGGTGCCGCTCGGCCTCTTGGTCGCGTACGGCAAGAATGCGCTCTATGGCGGGGAAGACCCGCCCACAGTAGGTCGCCCGCTCGGTGATCTCTTCGGGCGGATAGATGTTGTCGAGCATCGCCGCGGCGTACCGCTGGCGCAAGTCGGTCATGGGCACCTCCAGGTGGGCCGGATGGGTGAGGTGAGGATCGGCGTGTCGGGGTGGGTCGGTCCGCGCCCGTCAGGGCTCGGCATGACGTGTCGCAGGGTCAGGAAAGGCTGGGTACGGCCTGTCGCCGGGACTCGGCATGACGTGTCGCCGGGCCAGGAAAGGCTGGGTACGGCCTGTCGCTGGGGCTCGGCATGGGCAGGATGGAGGTGGGAGGTCGGGCAGGCATGCCCTGGGTGGGGATGTCGCCTTGGCCGGACCTGGCTGGGGGAGAGCAGTCGCGCGGAGACAGTCGGCTTCGGGTAGCGGTAGGCCAGTCGAACGGGGTGGACATGGACGGCTCCGGACATGGGCGGGTTGGGTTCGAAAAGTCGGTGCGGAGAGCAGCGGATTGGCCCGGCAAGGCTGGTCGGCGCGGACAGGACGGGCGCGACAGGGCTTGGCGTTGACGCGGCTCGACGTGTCGATCTGGGCTGACGTGCGACGGCCTGGCATGAGCAGACGCGAGCAAGGCAAGTCGAAGCGGGCCGATGCGGCGGGCGCGTGACTAGAGCTGGGGTGTCGGCGTGGTGAGGCCGGGACCGTGGAGGCAGGGCCGGGCAGGTCGTCCCGCGAAGAGCAACGGTGGGCTGTCAGCATGGTTGGGCTAGCCGTGTCGGATACGGCGTCGCTGGAACGGAACCTCACACCCGCTCCCAGGTGATCAGCTCGAACTGCCCATCACTCCTACTGCGGTCGGCACCGATCCCGATGTCCTGAAGGCGAACCCAGATCCGGCCCCACGCCTCGCGCGACAGGAAGTCGTCGTGCACGCGCACGGTGAAACTCAAGGTCGGGCACTCGACGTACTCCACGCGCGCGATCGACGACCTAGGCCCCTGCGGGGTCTTGACGTGCTTCACCCGCTCCTCGATCCCACTCGGCGCGCTTACACCGAGCGAGATGTAGTCGCGGTGCACATCGCCGACCACGAACACGCGCTCAGCGGCGGTGCTCATCAGGCCCTTGCGGAAGCTCGCGGGCAGCGGCTGGCCGATCTTCGGCTTGTGGGCACCGGCCCCCTTCTTTCCGTCCCAGTCGGTGCCGGGATACGCCGAGTTCATCGCTTCCTTGATCGCGGCCTTCATGCACCGCGCCTCGTAGGTCAGGACGTCCCCAAAGCGCTTGAAGCCGTTCACCGACAGCTCGGCGGCCTCCGACTCCATGAGCGCCCCGGCGAGCGCGTCGGCGGTCGGCTGGCGGTCCGGGAACCGCTCGCGCAACGTCTGCTCCGCCAGCTCCTGGAGGTCGCGGTCGCCCAGGTCGAGGCGCGTCTTCAGCCAGCCCTTGATGACGGACGAGCTCGATGGCACGCCCCCCACGATCTTGCTGTGCACCTGGAGCCGCACGCGGTACGTGGCGACCGGCTCAGCGATCCCGAAGATGTCGGCCGCGCTCACGCCCGGCCTCCAGCGACCCGCAGTGGCGTCGCACCCTGACCGGCGGACAGGGCCTGATTCTTCCGCTTCAGTTCCTCGTTGGACTTCTCCAGGCGCTCGATCTCCTTGCGGGCGAGCCCCAGCGCCTCCTCGGCCGACGCGTCCGCCTCCAGCATGGCCCGGGTGTCCCGAACGGCCTGACGGGCCCGGCCGTAGTTGACCACGGCGGCCTGGACCTCGGCGGCATGCTGGATCGAGCGGAAGGTATCGAACAGCTCGCGCGGGGTCTTCCCCTCCAGGCTCTGTCCGGTGATGGCCTCGATGTCGGCGCGCAGGTCCGCGTCCGACTGGATCATCGTGACGGCACGGTCAAACTCCTCAGGTGAGTACTCGTGCGCGTGCTTCCGCTTCATCAGGTGTCTCCTCTCTGGGATCGGGTGGAGTTGAGGTGCTCGCGGATGAGGTCCTCCAGCGGCGGCCGCCCTTTGCGTTTCGACTGCGGGTCGGCGCCAAGGAAGATCGCTTCCAATCGATCGAACTCGCGGCCGACCTTGGCCACGGAGTTGCGCATCGCCTCGGCGGTGACCTCGCCCAGCTCGGCGACCTGCCGCTTCACCTCGGCCTCCATCGTCTGCGCGATGTCCGACTCCACGGTCCGTCTGGCGTCCTTCACGGCCTTGCGCAGATCCCCGGTGACGCCGTGGGCCTCGCGGACCAGCTCACGCAGCTCGGCGCACACCGTTTCAATCGTGGACAAATCGACCTCGACCTTGACCGGTTGCGATTTCACGGCATCTCCTCGTCCGCGCGACGGCGAGCGGCCATGCGCCGCCGAGTCTCAGGGGATGCGGCCATGGCGGCGGCTGCACCGAAGCCGCCAGCGGCGAGCATGACCAGGCCGCCGGTCCAGGCCCACCGCGTGTCGCCGAGCCAGATGGCGGCACCGGCCATGGCCAGGGCCGCGAGGGCGGCGATCCCCGCGATGCGTGCCCAGCGGGCCGTACGGGCGTCGAGCGCCTCCTGCTCAGCGGGTGTGAGGTGTGGTTCGTTCACGGCTTTCCCTTCGTGGCGGTGATGGCCTTCGTCGCGCACCCGTGGCACCAGTGCAGTGGCTTGTCCTGATCCGGAAGGACCGGATCGTGGATCATCCCCCCGCCGTACAGGCTGTCGCGCACGACGGTCACGCAGTCGTCACGGTCACGGATCTCCGAGCCGCAGCCGTCGCAGCGTTTGATCATGGTCATGGTCGGTCCTCCATGGCGCGGGCGGCTAGGACGGCGCTGGCAATGGCCGCGCCGGTCCAGAGCAGGAACACGGTCAAGTCGGCGGCATTGAGCGGCACGGTGAGCTGGCGGCCCACGTAGCAGGCCGCGTACAGCCACCAGGCTGCGAGCGCCGCGTTGACCGCCGCCGCGATCACGACACACCTCGGCTGATCTGCCAAACCCAGCCGTCCGCGACCCGGACGGCGCGATAGCGGCCTGGGGCGACCGGCGGCCCGCTGCTGCCCTGGATGTCGGAGTGCAGCGGGCAGATCATCAGGGCGTCGCCAAGGCGTTCGTGCAAGGGGTGGCGAATGGTGAATCCGGCGGCGTCGAACAGCACGAGGTGCTCGGACTCCCGGTCGTCGAGCAGCTCATCGACCACCGTCGGCCTCGGGCATCGGAGTGACGAGCAGGTGACGTGCCCGCCCTCGGCAAGGAACAGGGTCCGGCCGCAGCCCATCGGGCAGAAGCCTGCGACCTCAGACATGATCGGCCCCCTGTGGATCGGGCGCGGCCGTGCCGTGCACGAACAGCGCCTCGTCCCAGCGACCGGGCAGCGTCTCGACGTCGTGCGCACCACACCGGGAGCAGCGGCGCAGGACGAGGGTGGTCGCGTTGGCGAACGGCGCGCGCTCATGGAGCACGCCGATCGGCGTGTAGCGGTGGCGGTGGCGGAACATCACGCTCCCTCCGGGTAGACGCGGTCGCGGGCGAGGCTCGCCGCTTGGGCGAACACGATCGCCGCGCTGAGGAAATCGACGGCGGTCTGATCGCTCGCCTCCTCGGCCGCGGCGCGCATGCGGCCCAGGTCGAGATCGAGCAGGACCTGGCGGGTGTAGGTGAGCAGCACCGGCAGCGCGGTGCGCAGGTAGTCGTCAGGGCTGGTCACCGTCGTTCCCCTCCATGGCGCGGTCGTCGATCGCTCGCGTCTCCTCGATCTCGGGCGACGGGCCGGGGCCGCCCCAGCGGAACTCCTGCGGGCCGCGCAGGTCCCATTTCACGAGCACGGTGTCGCCGTACAGGCGCCGGATTTCGTCCTCGGGGATGCCGGTCATGTCGCATACCTCCTGCGGCGACATCGGTCTCCAGTGCCAGAGGAAGCGCGCGGACAGCTCCGGTTCAGCCGGTTCGGCGACCGCCTCCCCCGTCGTGGTGCGGACGAGAGCGGCGTCCTCTCGGCGACATACGCAGTTCTTGCAGAGCTCCGGGGACGGGCAGCGGCGTGCCTCGATCGCCGCGGCGATCCGCTCGGCGTCCTCGCGCCGGATCTCCTCGACCACGGCGGCCACCCGGTCGGCCATCTCGTAGACGTAGCCGCCGAGGTGCCCGGCGGCCGACGGCGTTCGGTCGTCCTGCGGGTCCCGTTGCCACAGCGCGCAGGCGATCCGCAGGCGCAGGCCACCATCGCTGCGGGCGCGGTCCAGCGCGACACCGGCAGCGACTGGGCGCCCATCAGTCGGCATGGCGATCTCGATCACGGGCCCTCCTTGACGTAGCGGAACACCAGCTCCGCGCTGTCGGAGGTCACCTCGACGGCGTCGTCCCACTCGGCGCGCTCCCCGAGCTCCTGGTTGAGTTCCGCGAAGATCTTGCTGACCTCGGCCCAATTAGCCGGCAGATCCAGCGCGTATTCGACATAGGTGACGGTGCGCTCGCGGCGTGTCCAGCTAGCCATCCCTACCGCCCCCTACGCCGTCCACGCCCGCGGCTGTCAGGATCGCCTCACACAACTCCCACGCTTCCTCGGGGTGGACATGTACGGCGGCCGGGCCGCGGCTCGTCTGTACTCCTATGGCCGCGTGTGGCACACCGTCGTAAGCCACGCTGGCGACCGTCAGCTCGTCGCCGTCCCGGTCGGCGTAGCGGTAGACGGCGGCGATCGCGTGATCAGGCATCGCCGACCTCCTCAAAGGAGATCCGCAGGTTCAGCGCATGCGCGTACGCCTCCAAGTTGCTGAGGCGGGGGTCGCGCTTGCCGATCTCCCACTCGGCGATGATCACCCGGTTCACGCCCATGCGGTCAGCCACGTCACGCTGCCGCAGCCCGAGCTTGTGACGCCGCACCATGAGGATCTGGACCACAGGGTGCGGTCTACGCATCGTCGCTCCCTGGCCAGTCGCGGACGACCATCGGGCGCCGTCGCGTCCACTCGGCTCGAAGGGCGGCCTCGGCTGGGCCCGCGCCGAGCCGGTCGTGCGCCCGCGCGGCCAGGCGGCCGGCGGCACACATCGCGACCTCGTCGGTCACCTCACCGCCGAGGATCCAGGCGAGCACCCTCTGCACGTCGCGCGCCTCAGACACGTTCACGACGCGTCCCAGATGATGCCGGGGGTGTCACGCATGACATCCCGTACGGCGTCGGCCGCCGGAGCGGTGGCCAACATCTCCTCATGTGGCTTCCCGAGCTGCGCCGCCAGAGTCTCGGCGCAGCAGGCGCGGGTGTGCCAGCGGCGGGCAAGTGTGGTCCCGTCCGGCTGTCGCCTGACGATCAGGATGGAGGCGAACCCCGTCGTGTGGTCATGAATCATCACTGGGCCACCTCCTCGGTGCCATCTGGCCAGCGGAGCATGGGCCGCTCCTCCACCGCGTGACCGTCCACGACACGGACGCGCCAGATGTCCGGCGACTCCTCCCCACGAACGAGGATCAGCCCCTCGAAGGTCCGGCCGTCGCCGTGCGCTGCGACGATCTCCTGCACCTCGCGGGCCAGCGCGTCAGCGCGAAGCTCGTCTTCCTCGCTCGGCCTGATGGCGACCGCCATCACGGTGGTCAGCACACCTTCTTCGGTGTCCACCGTCTTCTCGACAGTGCGGAGCCAGACGAGCCGCTCGTGCTCCGCACGCTCCTTGGTGCGGACGAAGTCACTACCGCGAAGCTCACCCCAGCGAATCGGCGGATCGATCGTGATCTCGCCCGACAGGTAGCTGATGTAGCCCATTACCCCTCCTGAACTTCGCGGGTCGATGGCCAGCTCCGGGAGGC
Organism: Spongiactinospora rosea; assembly: GCF_003315795.1. GTDB lineage: Bacteria > Actinomycetota > Actinomycetes > Streptosporangiales > Streptosporangiaceae > Spongiactinospora > Spongiactinospora rosea. The sequence continues at coordinate 458,018 of NZ_QMEY01000001.1, read as the reverse complement.
GGCCAGCCTCTCGGTGTCGATATCGAGCAATCCGAGCTCCAGCAGGTGCAACAGCGCCTCCCTCATCTGGAGGCGGGTCGTCTCAGATCGGGTCTGGGCCGGGTTGTAGTAGGGCCCGTCCGGCCCCACCGACCAGAGATCTACGGCGATGGTGGCGATGTGCCGGATCTGGTCGAACGGGCCGCCCTCGCGCTCGTCCACCGGGATCCGAGGAATCGGCTCGCCGAGCGCTGTGGGCAGCGGCGGCTTCGGGTCGGGGCTCACGACCCGTGCTCCATCCGGTCCGACTCGGCAACCGGCGACGCGGGTACGGCGTCCCAGCCGATTTCTGCTTCGAGCTTGCCCATCACTTCACCTCAGCGACGAGCGAGACGGGCGTCTTGATCTCCAGCGGGCGATCCGACAGCAGGTAGAGGCCGTCCCACTCCACGAGAGTGCCGTCCGTCGTGAAGAAGAAGATCGAGTTCTCGTCGGGGCCGTACGACCCGTCATCGCCGGCCGAATCGACCGCCATCGGGCAGTAGTCCGCGCTACACGGGTCAAGGATGTCATCCTCCGGGAGGAGCTGACTTCCCGCGTTGGACACCTTGCCCTTGATGGTGAAGTAGCTGATGACCTGGCCGTTCTCCGCCAACAGGTAGATATAGCTGATCTTGTTCGGGTTGTTGTAGCGGACCAGCCGCTCGGAGATGTTCTTACGCTCCAGCGACTGGCCGTTCAGCGCGGCGGCGGGGAACGGGTCGGCGGCCTCGTACTTCTTCTGCTGATCGCCGGAGACGGCCTGCGCCGCCTTCCGGTCCTCGGCGCTGTCGCAGCCTCCGGCGGCCGTCAGGAGAACGACCGCTGCCATCGCCGCAGCGACGTATCTGGTTCTCATCGGGGTCTCCTCGGGTTAGTTGCAGGTGGGGGTGGTGTCGCCGATGCGCTTCGGCAGCGTCCCGGGCTTGAACACGTTGCGGCTGGCCTTCGCGCTGTCGGCGTTATAGGTCTCCGCCAAGTCGGCGCGGTGCTCGCGCAGTCCGGCCAGCTCGGTCGCGAGCCGCTCACCCTTTGGGGCGGCCTGGAAGCGGTCGCCCGGCTCACCGTCTGGCTTCCGCCGCTCGTACGCCGCAATCTCCACTTCCTTATCGGCGATCTGCCGGTCAGCCGTGCGGACGTCCGCGCAGAGGTCGAAGAAGTGCTCGTAGTTGTAGAGGACTGCGTCGGGGTCGCCCACGCGCTCGGCGACCCCGGCCGCGGTGCGGAACGGCAGCGTCGCGACGCCGAGCAGCAGCAGGCCGACGTATACGGCCAGGAAGACACCGACAGCGGCGAAGAGGTAGCGCAGCATCACGCCTCCTCGGGAGTGCCGTCGAGCAGCGCCTTCAAGCCGCGGGCCACGATGTCGAGCTCGTGATGCATCTCGCTGACCGTGAGTTTGCCGTTGGCGTTGACCCGGGCGGCGTAGTCCACCCAGTGTGCGAGGCCCGCACGGAGCCGGGACACCTCAATGGCGTGGAGTACCGGCCCCGCGTTCTTCAGGGTGCGGTCGGAGAGCTGGAGTTCGCCCGCGTCGTCGAGCGTGCCCTGTGCGGTGCGCTGCACGTACAGAGCGCGCATCATCTCGCGGACGTGCGGCTCCTGCTCGCGGTTCGGCACCTCGCAGCCGATGATCCTCACGCGCACCGACGGGTCCTTGTCGGAGCCGTCGGCGGGCTGCGTCCGCTCAATGTGCCGAATCTCCATGACCGCCAGCCGGGTAGCTCCGGGCTGGTCGTACAGAGGGCGGATGTGCGGCTCCAGCGCGTTGGCGGCGGCCACGGCGAGCTTGCTCTCGAATTTCAGAACTGTGGTCATGGGCGAGTGGCGTCCCTTCCTGCGATTTCTCGGAAACATGGCTTGCACCAGGCGGCCAGGCCGTCCGGGTTGGCCGCGTTGGGGTAGTAGTCGGTGAGCGCCCGGACCATCCGGCAGCGCGGGCAACGTTTGCTGGGCCCCTGCTCGACGGGTGGAGGGTCGGGGACAACGTCGGCCGCGGGGCGCGCGGGCCGCTTCCGGGGCCGGGGCTGAGGCGACGGCTCAGCAACGTCCTTGTGCACGTAGGCAGGCAGCGGCCGGATTCCGCGCTCCCGCCAGTGGGTCTCACGCTCGCGGCGGGACGTGCCGCCCCAGATGCCGTACAAGTCGTAGGCGAGGGCGTGCTCTCGGCAGGATCTGGCCAGCGGGCATCCGGCGCAGATTTGCCGCGCGAAGCGGTCATCGTGCGGCGGGAACCACAGCTCGGGATCGTGCTCACGGCATGCCGGCGGCCCGCCTTTCGGGTACGGCACGGCGGTGGCGCGCTCGATGGCGACCATTACGTCACTGCCCAGAGCCGTATCACCGCGCCGGGCTCACCGAGCGCGAGTTCGTGGACGTACGGATAGGTGGTGATGCAACGCCCATCGACCACCTGTGAGTCGTCGAGGTACGTCACGCCGGTCAGAGCGTCGCCGATCGCACGGCCGTAGTGATCCCAGTCGCTCGATGAACGGGTGATCGGCCAGTTGGAGCGCGCCGTCTTCGGCCGGGCCACGGTGACCACGGCCTCCAGGCGGACCGCGCCGAGCAGCTCGGCGTGCTGGGTCTTAGGGACGCTGCACAGCGCGCACACGCCGCTCTTGCCGAGCGCCGCGTACTCGTGCGCGCCGAGCAGGTCCAGCGCGGCCCCCCGCACCCGGCCCCGCCAGTCGTGCAGGTCGCGGCCGTTGGCGTGACGGAGCTTGCCGCCAGCGGTGCCTTTGAGGTTGCCCTGGCCCGCGGGCTCGCCCCGGACGGTGAGAGTGATCAGCGGGGCCGTCATGCCCCTCTCCTGTCGAGTAGTGCGATCATCTGGTGGCCGGTCCCCGGGTTGACGAGTTCGGCGGCGGCCAGGCCCGTGAGCAGTGCGCCTAGCGCTTCCCCGCTGCTTCGGGCAGGCCACTGCGCGGCATCGCCCAGGTGGCTGAACTCCTTGCCGCAGCGGGCCGCCATCGCCGTGAGCTCATCGCGTGTGTGGCCGTGGCGACGCAGGTCGGCGACGGCGAGCGGCAACAGCGCGTCCAGGTGTACGCGCAGGGCGGTGACGTCGATCACGTTCCACCGCCGATGGCGAGCTGAACCGACCGAGCGGAGCGCTCATCAGGAATGCCGAGGTTGGTGATCTCGGCGAGCTCGGGATGCACCTTGGCGTACTCCGCCGCCGAAATCCTGCCCGCGAGCAGCGAGTCGCCGACGACGATGCGCGGCTGGAACGGCGGGATCCCGTCGAGCCGCAGGGCCGGGATCAAGGCGGAACGATGCATCAGCTCGCCGATGGCCACGACGACCCGCAGGCGGGCGACGGCCGCGGTGAGCGGATCGATCTCGCAGCCGTCCACCCCGGCGATGATGCGCCGGATCGCCTCAGCCGGCTCAAGGCGCGGTCCACCGGTCGCCGGGCGAACCCGGCTGTCCGGCTCCCCTCCAGGCTGCATCTGCCGAGGGTGGACTTCGCCGGTGGTGTACCACTCCCACAGGTAGTCGATCTTCCGTACCAGGAAGTGCCCGGTCCCGCACGTCGCGTCGATCGTGCGGACCACCGGCTCGTCGCGAAACTCGTCACAGGCCGGGATCAAGGTCAAGTCGGTGATCCCGTCGGCGACCCACCACGGCGTCTGCGCGAACGCGAACGCCTTGACTCGCTCGGTAGACAGCGCCTGGAGAAGGTCGCCGACGATCCACCCGGAAATCGACGCCGGGCCGGTCGTGGTCTCGTAGGCCAGCGACGGCGCGTCGCCCGTCCACCAGTCCACGAGATCGCGGCAGACCTGCTCGCTCGGGTCGTGCTCGCGAAGCTGGGAGTACCGGGGGTCGAGCAGGCACCACGTCGCCGGATGCACGCACAACGAGGCGTACGCGCGGGCGAGCCACCCGAGCATGCCGCCGGCCTGTGGCGGCGCGTACAGCTCGCGCCGCCCCTTCGCCTCCGCTCGAAGCCAGGGATCGACAAGGCCGTGATCCTCTGCCCAGGCCACCAGCGTGGAGAAGTACACCCAGGCGACTGCACACGGCCGTACCCGCTCCAGCGCGCCATGAGCGGACCGCGCGCCCGCCATGGACTCGGCGAAGGCATCCACGTGCCCGCGCAACGCCTTGATCATCGGCCGGGTGTAGGCGACATCGTCAACCGGGTTGCTCACGATGCACCGTCCCCGGGCATGTCCAGCAGCAGGGCGAGCGCCGCCTGCTCGGGGGTTGGCTCGCCGGAACCGACTCGTCGCATCTTCAGCGGCCTGATTGCCAGCGCGATGCCGAGCAGCTTCCCCGTGCGATCGGTCGCGAGCCTGTAGTCCGTCAGCCGCAGCCACACGGCGTAATAGGGCTCGGCTGGAGCGTTCCGGCGCGCCGTCGCATCTTCAGCGGCCACCCACCCGGCGCAGTCACAGCCCGGGATGTCGCAGGACCGCCCGGCCAGGTGACGCGGCGTCGGGCGGTAATGGTCCATCTGGCCGTTGGTCATCGGGCAGGCGGCGATCGAGTACGCCGCGCACTCCGGGTGCATCGCGGGCTCGGCCGTGTACCTGTCGGTCATGTCCTGCGGCCGGACCAGCACCACCAGGCGATCGCCGAGGTGTTCGCCGCACGTCTGGCAGCGTCGGCCGCGCAGGCAGGTGTCCACCCGAGAGCCGTGGACCGCGCCGAGCGTGGCGCGTCCGTCGGCGTGGTGGACGGAGATCCATGGCACCACCAGGCCGCCCTGTGTGGGCCTGCCCGCGAGCCGCAGTGGAGTCGGCGGGGTCATCGTGTACTCCTCTCGGGGATCGTGAATAGCGCGCTCATGCCTGCCGTACGGCGGGCCTCGCGCGTGCGGGCGGCGGTGGCCGCGTGGTGCTCGGCGTCGTAGGCGAGGTGGCACCGCTGGCACCAGGCCGCGAGGTTGTCATCGGCGCAGTCCTCGGGCCGGTGGTTGCGGTGCGCCGTGGTGAGCACCACGCGCGAGCCGGTGACCGGGTGCGGCTCGCCGTGCACCGCCGTGCATCGGGCGCCGTGGTCGTGGCCGCACTCCCCCATGCACTCGCACCGGCCGCCCGCCCGGACGAACCGGATGCGGTCGCTGATCGCCCGCCAGTCGGCCGGGTACCGGTGGCGCTCCTGGGGCCGGATCGGCATCATGCGCTCCTCTCCGGGACCGGGGCGTACTGGACGCACGGGCACTTCGAGCAGTCGGTACGGCGCGGGCCGTCGAGGCGGTGGTCCAGTACGCCATCGCCGCAGGTGCAGGGCCGCCGACGGTCGAGCGCAGCACGCTGGGCGCGGAAGTCCTCGTCCGGCTCGCTGCCACCTCCGTTCGCGGCAGGCTTCTGGAGCGCCGCGACGGGACGCCAGCCGTGGCCCCGGGCCATCACCACGAGTTCGGCGGCGAGCTGGCCGGGGTCGCGGTGGCCCTCCTCGGTCAGTCGGCGCACGAAGGCCGCAGTGAGGCGCCGGGCTTGTTCGGCGATCGGGTCGGTTGCGGGCTGCACGGCGTCCTCCTCTCGTGATCGAATTCGGGTTTTCCACAGGCGCGGCGCGTGGCCGGACCCCTTCCACCTCAGCCCTGTACGGCGAAGAGATGAGTTCTGGTTGGTGGGTGGTTAGGTCCTGATTAGGTGGGCGGACATGGTGTCCGGTGATCCGGTCGCTCATGTCCGGTGATCGGGTATCAGATGTCCGGTGTTCATCGGGCGGTGAATCTCTGGATGGGGCCTGATCGGCGGACATGGTGACCGGAGATCGGTGGTTATCCACAGGAACCAGAGGCTTTTCGTCGGGGCCGAGCATCAGCACCCGTCGCTCCAGGTCGTCAGGGAACGTCAGCCGGTACTCGTCCGCCAGCGCTCGCCGCCCCTGGCGGCTGCCTTCGCGCACCCGCTCGATCAGCCCCAGCGCCCGCAGGGTGTCGAGCGCTCGCCGTACGGACCGCTCGCTCAGCTCCGTCACCAGCGCCAGCCGCTCGATGCCCGGCCGCACGTCCCTTCCGTCCGGGCTGGCGTAGTCGGCCAGGATCGAGGCGACCAGCTTCGTCGCGGGCGAGCCGAGGCGGACCCGCCGGATCAGCCGCCGCCAGGTGAACGGATCTACCGCAATCAGCCCCACACGCACTCCCCCTTACGGTCGCCTTGACCTGCACTTCAGGCCGCTCGGCTCTGCCTGATGGCACGGCGCTCCCGAGGTGTCAGGCCGCCCCACATGCCGTCTTCCTCGCCCGCCTCCAGGGCGTACTCCCGGCACTGCCGCCACACCGGGCAGCGAGCACAGATCACGCGGGCGTCGGAATAGGCGGCATGCCCTGCGTCCCGGTAACCCTTGAAGTCGGCGACAGACGGGAACCACAAATCCGGGTCCTCGTGGCCCCAGCAGATCCCTCGCTGCTGCCACGAAGTCGTCGTCTCCGTGCTCGTGCCGTACGCGCCGTACCGGTCACGCAGTCTCATCGCACACCTCCGCTGAGCTGAGGCCCCTGGCGCTCGACTCCACGGCCCGCTCCATGGCCGGAGGAGCGCCAGGGGCACCCGCGCGAGGGGTCCGTCGCGCGGGGTTCGGGCGCGGCCCCCACCGCGCCCGCTGGTGTGCAGTCCCGCCCGTCCCCCGGCGGGCGGGACTGCACGTCTGGTGGTCCCACCTGGTCCCGGCCCCCGATATGGTCCGGGGCCAGGTGGGTGCCCGCCGACGGCGTCGGGTGGTCGCCTGGCGGGCGCGCCGCAGGAAGGGAGGCTGCGGCGGGTCGAGTGGTCATCGGGCTTCCAGGTCGGTGAGGACTGCGGAGACCCTGGAGTAACCGGCCGTGCCGGGCGCGAGCGCACCGTTCTCGGCCGCTGCGATCACCTGCGGGTCGATGCGGGCACGGGCGGCGAGCTGGCGGACGGTGAGCCCGAGCGCCTGGCGGCGCGCCGTCAGCACGCTCGGCCGGGTCGTGGTGATGCTCTGGCACTCGACGCGGACCGGGCGCGGCGGCGGCGTGCCCTCGCCGAGCTGCTCGGCGAGCCAGCGTTCGGCGAGCGCCAGGGCCTTCTCAGCAGGACCGTCCGAAAACTCCCAGGTCACGGTCATGCGCAGGCCACTCATGTCAGGACCTCGGTGAGCGCCACGGCAAGCACGACCGTGGCCGCCGCAGCGGTGACCATGACAGCGGGGACGCGCCACCGGCTGGCGCTCAGCCACTGGTCCAGCGCGATCAGCAGGCGGATCACGGCTCGCCTCGCAGACTGCGGGCGGCGGCCAGCGCGTGGCGGCGGCCAGCGATGATGACGATCTGCTTCTCGGTCACAGTCGCCCCCTGAGCCGGGCAAGAGCATCCGCGCCCGCGAGGACGGTGAGGCCGGGAGTCGGCGTGGTGCGCATGTACTCGGCGATCGCACGGGCGTCATCCGCCCAGCTCGCCGCCTCGCCGGCCAGCGCGCGCCGGGCATGGTCGTGGATCTCGCGGACGGCGTCGGCCTCGAAGGCGGACAGGCCGCGCACCTCGGTGTGCGGCAGCGGCCCCCAGCCGGTGATGACGACCGGCCCGGGGTACGGGCTCGGCGGCGCACCAAGGGCGTTGAGGATCAGGCCGCCGACGATGTTGCGCGGCAGCCCGAGCCGGTGGCCGTCGTCGTTGACCCATCCGGCCCACTCGTGGCCGTCCGGGTCCGGCTGGAGGCGCACCCGGCCCGGCCCTTCGGGGCCGACCTCGGTACGCCACGCGCCGTGCTTGATGTTCAGCTCGCCGTCATTGTCGATCAGGGCGTACATCATCGGGTGGTCCTCTTGATCAGCGCTATGGGGAGCATGGCCAGCGCGGTCAGGCAGCCGGTTCTGCGGGCGCCCTTGGCGTCGCGGGCAAGCCGGTCGGTCCGGGCAATGCAGGCCCGGCAGGAGCAGCCGGGCCCGGGGTGCGGGTCACGAGGCATCGGTGCCGCCTCCCGAGCCGGGCCTGACGACCGGGGGCCAGTCGGCCTCGTCAACGTCGGACCGCGCACCAGCCTGGTCTCCATCAGGTGTATAGGGTTCCTCGGTCTCGGAGACGACCTCGCCGTCGAAGTCGAAATCGACCTCCGGGGGCTCGCTCTCTCCGGCCGGGTTCTCGCGCTGCAACAGCTCCACCAGCTCCGGGCTCTGCGGCACCCAGTCCGCGAGGCGGCGGACGGCGCTCTTACGCCACATCGCGTCGAATTCGGTGTGCCAGGTCGAGTTAAACCACCCCTTGTCAGGGACGCGGGCGAACTCGTCAGGCTCCTCGCGGCGATGCTGCTCGGCGAGGGCGTACGCCTTGCTGTACCTGTCCCGGACGAACTCGGCCTCGCCGCGATTGAGCGTCACGATCTTCGATCGGCCGCCGCCCTTGATCTCGGCGTAGGCGTAGGCGAGGACGATCGGCCCGCGCTCGCCGGAAAGCACGTCGGGCTCGTGCCAGAAGGTGCCGCCGTCGCCGATCCGGTATTTCCACGGGTCGTTCTCGTGGATGAACTCTGCGGTGACCGACATGACCTGGCCGGAGCGGTACATCAGTTCCACCAGGCCCTGCCACTGCGCGATGAACGTGGCGGTCTTGCCGTACGGCACGATGGCGGCCTGCTTGGTTCCGGGCTCCAGTCCCAGGCGGGCAGACTCCAGCAACGCGGCGAGAAGGGACTCCTGCGTGCAGTCGAGGAGCTTCGGCGTCTTCTGGACGGCCGTGAGCGCCATGCGCAGGAATCGATCAACGCTCACATGCTGAGGCAGCGCCACGGCGAACTGAGGCCGCATCTGCTGGAAGAGCTGCCGCGCGGTGGCGACCTTCTTCTTCTGGAGCTCGACGGCGTTGCCGGTGCGACGCTGACCGCCCTGGGCGCGGTTGGCCACTCGTTGGCCGAGGTTGCTCATACGGTTCCCCCTGGAACTCGGAAGACGCGGGCGCGAAAGCGCCGGTGAATTTCTGGTTGCTCCGCGGCCAAGCGCTCGCCATCGATCGCCTTGGCCGTACGGGTGTACTCGCGCGCCAGGTCGGGATATGCCTGCCGGAACCGCTTGTAGGCGAAGTTGCCGTTGCGCTTCCAGGAGTAGAGCTCTCGGCCGGGGGCGAGGGCGATCTCAGCGTCACCGAGCCGGGCCTTGAGCTTGTTCTCAATCGCGCCGAGTTCGCGCTCCAGCGCCCTCCGCTCAGCGACGACCTCGGCGCGCCGGGCGAGAAGCGCGTCGGCCGCCTTGCTCTCCTCTGGATTGAAGAGGCGGAACGAGTCCGCAGTGGCGTCCCACAGCCGCCCCAGCAGTTCGTCAGTGCTCTCCAGATCGCCGGGCTCCGGTGGGATGCCGGCCTCCACATGGTCGCGCCAGAAGTCGGCGACCAGCGTCACGAGGTGGCCGATGAGCTCGGTGTCGTCGGCGAGCTCGAAGTGCACGAAGTCGTCATCGACCAGGCCCGCGACGTGCGCCTTGCCGTAGCCGGTGACGGCGCGGTACCAATACGCCTGGAGGGCGGGACCATCGGGCGGCTCGTCACCACCCCAGTCCTCGGCGCGCGCGCTCCGCCAGGTTCGGCTCTTGCACTCCAGTACGGCCGGATCCGCGAAGTTGCTGTCGGCGAAGCTGATCCGGTCAGGGTTGGCGAGCATCCACGGGTGCTCGGCGTGCTGGAGCGTTCCGGGAGTGTTGAGCACGATCCGGCCGGTCTCCTCGGCGAAGAACTCGGCCACGAGCCCTTCGAGGCGGTGACCGCGCCGCGCAGCCCGATCGAGCTTGGCATCGCGCTCTTCGCGCAGTTCACCACGCTTGTCGAGGTAGACGTGCAGCGGCCCACGCCGCTTGTCCATGCCGAGGATCGCGGCGACGTCCGAGCCGCCGATGCCTTGGCGGCGGACGTCGAGCCATTCGTCACGCGGCAGGCCGGACGGCGCCAGGAGGCGCGCGGTCGGGGTGATGAGGTCGCTCATCACGCTCGCTCCGCCTTGACCGCATCCTGGATCATCCGGATCGCTGTCAGGCAGTCCTCACCGCTGATGTCGTCATCGCCCTTGTTGTGTGCGATGTGGTTGTAGATCCTCTCGGCGTCGCAGGTGTAGGGGAGATTGGCGTTCCAGTCCTCCTCGACGGCGAAGCCGATGCCGATGGTCCCGAACTTCGGGAACCCCACGATCGCCTGGCGCTCACCGAGCCGGACACGGTACGCCCAGTAGTCCTCGTCGATCGCAGGCGTCAGGGCAACCGCGCCAACGTGCACGGTCCTATTGGGCTGGTCGCGAGTTTCGAGCACGAGGTTCATACGTCACGCTCCGCGATCTGCCGCAGGTCGTCGATCCCGCCGTCGGCCTCGGCCCAGTACACGGCCTGGACATAGCCGGGATACTCGCGGGCCAGGCGCCGCCGTTCTTCCTTGGGCGCATGAGCGATGGTGCCGATCAACCCGTTCTCGAACGTCGAGCCTTCTGCGCCCCCCTCCGAGCCCTGCCCGAACCACCACAAGACCTGGCGGGCGATGTCCGGGGTGATGTCCTCCCGCGCCAGCTCATCGCGGATCAGGGGCGTGATGGGGCCGTACACCCCGTGGATGTGCTCCACGGACCGGGAGCCGGACGGAGCGCCATCATGCAGGCGGATCTGCCCCTCGCTCTCAACAACCAGGTAACGGATGCCCAAGTCGTCCACCCACACCTCGTTCGGCCTGGGCATCCCAGCGGCGGGAACACGGCGGGTGATCGTGACGGCGCTCGCCTCGTGCCGGACCTCTTCCCGGTCGGTGGCCCCTGCCTCGCCGTACTCGTACTCGTAGACCAGCGAGCCGTCCGTATGGGTCAGTACGCGCGCGCCCGTGATGGTGATGTCGATAATCTCGCCGGGCTCGTATCGCTGGCTCATCGGCCGCATCCCTCCTCGCAGTCCGGGCAGCACCCGTCTCCGGCGGCCATCCGGTTCAGCTCAGGCTCGTCCGGCCACCCCAGGTCAAAGCCCACGCCGAACGACTTGACCTTCGGCGCGCCGTACTGCTCGTAAGGCGCGGCGTCCATCGCGACCACCACGTCATCCCGGCACAGCAGCCACGCGTACTCGCCGAGCTTCGCCACACTGCGCAGTGCGGAGATACCGCGGTGGTCGCGGATCTTGCCGATAGCGAAGGTGTGATACGACTCGGCCTCGGCCAGCAGGCCGGCCGCGTCAGGTGCGTCCCTCCAGTCAGCCGCCGTGATCTCGGGGTTGAAACGCCTGACGTGTTCGAGGTCGAGAGCACCAAGCAGGACCTCGCTGCGGAAGCCGAAGATGTCGGCGTCAGCCACCGCGCGGATCCGGACGGCGATCTCGTCCTGCGTGCGGAGTTTCACTGCTCCCCCTCCCCCCTCCAGATCGCGGCGCGCATCCGCGCGGCGCGGCGGCCGACGCGCTTGGCGAGGAGCTGGCCGCGCTCGCGCATGGTCCGGGTCATCGCCCGCTCGACCCGGGTCCCGCCCGACAGCAGCGGGGCGAGCCACGCATCCGGGTCGGTCTCGCGCCAGATGCGCTCCCAGTCGGCCAGGTCGGCGATCGGCGCGGTCGCGGCGAGCGCGGACGGGTCGGTCGAGTCGTCGTCGGCGCGGTGTCGGCCGATCATTCGCTGGCCTCCCTACGGTGGGTCTCTGGGATCTGCATGACGGCGGTCACCCGCGCGTCGAGGGCGGGGTCATCGCCGCCGTACGGCTCATCGGCCGGAACGCCGGTCGCGGGCGGGCCCGCTTTCACGACGTGTGCCGCGCGCTCCTCCAGGGCGGCGAGGTCGGCGTCCCACATCCCGGCCTGGGCGGCGAGGACCTGCGCCAGGCGGCGCGCGTCCCGGATCCGCTCCAGGTCGTCACGCGCAATCGCGATGTGGCGGTCGCCGAAGTAGAACTTCGACCACCGGTCATCGAGCTCATGCCGGATTTCGTGGGGCGAGATCCGGCCGTAGTCGTATGTCGGGAGCCCGGCCATCACGACTCCCCGCACGCCCTGGAGTGGACGCCGCCCGGGGGTGCCCCACAGTGGCACAGGGCCACACCGCGCTCGGTGAGCACTTCGCGGACGGCCTCCAGCGTCGTGCCGCCAAGCGTTGCCAGCGAGCCGCTGTTGGCGTACCGGACGCCCTCATCGTGGGTCCGGATCAGGTACTCGGTGCTGCGTCTGCGGCACCCGTCCATGATCGCGGCATAGTTCATCTCAGCCTCCTGACTGGACGCGCGAGCGATGAAGTAGAGAGCCAGCCAGCCGAGCGCTGTCAGGACGAACAGGCTGGCCAAGAAGACCGGCGCCCATCGCGGCCCGAGGTGGAGGGCGAGCCACAGGACGGCCAGGCCGAGGGTGATGCCGATAGCGACGCCAACGCCGAAGCGCAGAACCTTCATGACCCACCTCGTGGTCGTCGGTTCTTGGCGAGCCATGCGCGGGCCCGCTCCATGTGGTCGTCGGTCAGCCCGCGGTACGGCTCGACGTGGATCAGGAGGTGGTCGCCGACACCCTCGACCCCGCGCAAGTACGCGGCGTCGCGCAGGGTGAGGGAGTCGTCGAACCACACGAACGGCCGCCCCGCGGTGTACTGGGCGATTCGGGGGGTCTTGAAGCACCAGATCTTCGCCGCCAGGTCCGGCGGCGCATCCTGGCCCACCACGCAGACGGACTGCGTCGGCAGACCGATCAGAGGCCCGATCTCGACGTTGGCATCGTGATCCCAGGCGGTCGCCCAGACGAGTTCCGCCCCGGTGATCTCGGCCAGCTTCAGCAGCTTGGGGCCTGTCGCCGGGTTGAGCCACAAAGTGAGGGTCAAGCCGTCGGCCACGACCCTGTGCTCCTGCCACTGCGAGCCCGGCCGTCCGAACGGTGCAATCACGCCGTCCACGGCGAGCATGATCAGCGGCGTCATGGGCTCGTTCACGGCGTCCATCGGACCCTCCAGCGGAGCAACAGGAGCAGAAAAGCGTTGGCCGCGAGGATCGCGCCGGGCAGAGTCGGGCCGTACTCGACCGTCCAGCCGATCGCCACACCGGCCTCTGTGAGGCCGACCACGAGAAGCACCCAATTGCCGCTATGGGCGGTCGGGCGGAACCGCGCGGCGCGCGTACGCCAGGGGTGCGGGTCGCGGACGCGGCGGCCCGTGTGCTTGACGTATTGGCCCGGATGCTTGACGAGCTTGGGGATAGCGGGGAGGCTCACGACCTCACCCCCGCGACGGCGATCCAATCGTCTGACGCAGAGACGCTGAGGGCGGTCGCGGCGGCCAGGGCGAGCGTCGCGTGAACCTGAGCCTCAGCGGCCAGGGCAGCACCGACGACCGGGTCGCCGCCGTCGCCGTAGGTCCAGTGGTGAGCGCGGTCGGCGAGCTGTTCGGCCTGGCGGTAGTGCTCTGGGCCGGTCACTGGGACACCTCCACAAGATCGAGAAGCGCGGCCAGTTCAGGCGACCCCCATCCGGCCCAGCGCGTCTCGCGTTCGGCGCGGTGGATGGCGGTCTCCAGGTCGTGCGTCCGGCCGGCCAGCGCCCGCCACTCCCCCGCGCTACAGCGGAAGGCGATGTAGCTCTGCCGGGCGTGATGGTCGTACGGGATCGCCGACACGACCACGTCCAGGTCGCCGCCGATGCGGTGGCCGACATACTCGATGTGGTACGCCTCGTAGGTGCCGAGGACCATGCGGCAGTCGGGCAGGGTGATCATGCCCCCCTCCTGACCTTGCGGAGGACGCCGGGGCGGATCCAGCAGCCGGGCCGGTCGCGCCAGGTCACCCAGACCACGCCGGGGTCGGACCCGTTGAGCAGGATGTGCGCCGTGCGGCGGCCCCAGTCGTACTGTGTGGCGATTGGGTCACCGGCGGGGCACGGGGTGATGGTGCCGGTCGCGCCGGTGGCGCGGTGGACGACGGCGGTCCGCTCGGGCCACACGTCGGCGAGGTTGTCGAGGCGAGACATCACGCCACCACCCGCGTGCGACCGAGGGAATCGACCTCATGCAGGACCGTGCAGCGGCGCACCTTGACCTTGTCGCCGAGGTGGACGATGCTGTCGGCGAGCTCGACGCGGCAGGCGAGGATGCGCATTCCGGGCTGCCACAGCTCGACGTATTCGCGCACGTGTGCGGGCGACGGCGACAGGTGCAGGCCGCCGCCGCAGTCCGGGTAGGTGCTCCAGTCCGGCGCGGTGACGGTCCCGCCGAGCGGGTAGTGCATGCCCCAGCCGGAGTAGAAACTCGCGCGAACGCCCTTGTAGAGGACGATCGTGTCGTCGTCGGCGACCTTGACGCCGTAGTGTTCGCACCACCGCCGGATGTCGCCGTGGCGTACCAGCGGGGCCTCGATGACCTTCCCGCCTGTCACCGTGGTCTCGCGGTCGCACCGGTAGACGGTGACGTGCGCCCCGGCGGTCACCTCGCTGCTGCCGTAGGCGCGGACCACCGTGTCGCCGTACGCGGTGACCCGCGAGCTGTAGGCGATGACGGCGACCTGGTCGTAGGCGGTGACCTGACCGCGACGTGTCTCGATGGTCGCGTGGCCGCGGGCGATGACCGGGGTGTTGCCGGCCGCGACGTGGGCGGACCCGGAAACGGTCAGCGGACGCCGATCGCCCGGGGCGATCTTGATGTAGCCCTCGAACGCGTGCAGGTCGGCGTCTTCCGGTGCCACCGCGTACTCGGCCTGGCTCTCGATTTCGACGTACCGCATCAGGCCACCGCCGACGTGCGCGAGCGGATGATGACGGGCAGATCGGCCGCGAGGGTGATCCAGTCGTGGCCGATCTGCACGTCGTTCTCGTGCAGGTCCCGTCCGGGGACGTCGAGGACGTTGCGGACCTGGCCCACGCCGAGCACGTCGCCCTCGCGGATTTCGTACGCCATCAGCGGTGCTGCGCACCCGCCGGGGCAGGGCAGCATCTCGCCGCCGACCGCGACGTCGTGCGGGGCGACGGAGGTTCTGTACATCAGCCGGTGCGGGGCCAGGCAGACGGAGCAGGACGCCTGTGGAACCGGTGGTCTCGCGGTCGGAGGGATGGCCATGGGGGTCTCCTTCGGTACAGTCGGGGTGTCGGGGTCTCCGACACCCGCCCCGAGCTGTTGGCTCAGCTCGGGGCATCTGCATGTCAGGCCGCGTTGGCGGCCGGTCGGATGTACGGCGCGAGAAGCGCGGCCACGCGAGTGCGCTGCTCGTCGGTGAGCGGTGGGTCGTGCGCGCCGTCCTCCCATCCGGCGGCGTACGCCTCGGCTGGAGTGCGGCAGATGCGGGACGGGGCAGGCACCGGCTCGGCGGTGCGGGCGTCATGGCCGGGCCTTGCGGTTTCCCCGCGGTCCGTTGACCCCGTCCCGCAGGTCTGTGGGTTCGCGTTCACGCTGAGAGCGCCTCATCGTCGGTCGCGATATCGCCGTCGGTGGCGACGCCGTGCGGATCGGCGAGGATCGCGCGCCGGTCTTTGAGCTGGAGGGCTCGCAGCATGGCGGCGAAGACGCTCGGGCTGACCCTCTGGCGTTCGCCGAGTTCGATCCGTACGAGGTAGGGGCGACTGATGCCGATGGTGGCGGCGAACGGCTTGGTGTCCCAGCCGCTCCGGACGCGCAGCTCTCGGAGAGCGAACCCATTGACCCCGATCGTTGTCGGCGTGGTGCCTTTGGACATGTCCATGAGTCTAGGCATAGCTTGGCACAGCTTTCAACAGCTAGCGCCAGGTACTTTCGAAATCATGTCCGAGATACCCCAGAACTGTGGGTAGATAGCGAGGAGCAGGGAGTATGTAGTCCTGAAGTTATGTGAAGATGTGCCTTACTGTGCCTGACTGTGTCTGGCATGATGGCCACCATGGACCAGGAAGCACGGAAGAGGCTGGGCGAGGCCGTGCGCCGCACGCGGACCGCGGTCGGCCTATCCATCGACCAGGCCGCCGAGGCCGGCGGGATGAGCCCCGTGACATGGAGCCGTGTCGAACAAGGCAAGGCCGTCCGCGAACTCTCCTACGCCGGAGTCGAGCGCGTGTTCGGCTGGACGGCGGGCAGCGTCGGGCTTGTCTCCAAAGGCAAGGATCCTGTGAACCTCCCGGACGCCGGCCAGCGTGCCGCGATCACCGCGGACGAAGCCAGGCGGATCGCGCGACAGCTTCCCCTGGAGGTCCTCCGGAAGATCGTTCGCGAAGAGCTACGTGAGTCCGCCCAAGGCGCGGATCTTGCCGCGGCCGACCGCTCCCGGCCATGGAACGAGGTGATCGACGCGCTGCCCGATCTGTCCGACACCGAAAAATGGCTGGCCATAAATGCCATTACGTCCTGGCGGTCAACCCAGCCCCAGGCGAAGGGGGATAGCGAAGAATCCGCATAATTGTCACGGTCCAATTACAGATCCTCTGCTTGGGCTGGACTTGAGCACAAATGTGGCGTGGGGTGGGTCTTTGCCTGGGACAGCGCATACGACCCTCTAGAGACACAAAGGCGCACCCGTGACATCACCCCCACCCATCAAGCCCGGCGTCAACGGCGACGGCGGCGACACGGACGAGAACGCGCGACTACGGCGAGACGTAGCCGTCATGAGGAAGCTCGTGGCCGTCTACCAACAACGCGAACTCGAACGGTCACTCGGGGCTCCCCCGCCCGCGCCCCTCCTCCTCGCATGGCACTCACAGGCGTCCATGCAACCCGTCGAGGTAGATGCTTCCGGGCAGGCCGTCACGATTATCCGGGACGGCCCACCACGGCCAATCGATCCCACCCGTGATGTGCGGGACTGGCAAATGATCGAGGAAGCGATTCGAAAGGGAGGCGATTCGGAAGGCGCAGAGCGAAGCATGATTTGCATTCCGAAACTCCACTTCGCGTATCTGCCGTCCGACACTCCGGCCCTGGCCTGGAGAGGGCCGGACGGCCAGCTCCACGTCATGGTCAACGCAGCGATCCCCGCACGTCAACGGCTCACCGCCGTCCGAACCCTCGTCGGCCAGCTCGGCGATCGCCACCACCGCGGCGATGAAGGTAACGGCGGCGTGACGCTCCCCTTACCGATCTTCCTTGCGGCGGATGCCGTGAGGCGGACCGTGATGCGGTACCCCACTGCCATAACTGCCCGGCGCGGCGTCGCTATCCTCGCGACCATTCCGGCCAAGGTCACCGCGATTGGCGGCACACTGCCATCTCCCCTCGCTCGGCCGCCGGTGACCCCGGCCACCGCCAGGTCGGGAGTCACCGCCACCTGAGACGAACCGCCAGGCAGGGCAGGGTCGCCTCCGGGCGCGCAGTCAAAGGCGACGGCACGCTGAACTAGCCCTTGATCGGGTCAAGGCGGACGCTCTTCGGATCAAAGCCCGGTCCGCGCCATGTAGCCGGAAGAATGACCACTCGGTACAGAGCGCGGACCGTGGCCGCTTGGATGTCCACCGGCGTCGCGTCCCACTGCTCCTGGGTGATGCCCGCCATCCGGGAGATTAGCCGCTGCCTGCTCGTCGCAGCCTGCTGCGACCGCAACTCGGTGATTCGTCGCGTGAATCCGGCGAGCGAATCGGCGAGATCCTCCGGGTCGAGGTCGGGGTGGTCGGCGAGTCGCTTGAAGGCGGCCTTCGTCTCGGCGCGGCGCCGTTCCAGCGCCACAATCTCCTGTGCGACACCGGGCTCGGATCCGAGGACCTGATCCATCAGCTTCGGATCTTGGAGCCGTCGCAGCACGCGGCCGGCAACGTACCGGTCCAGATGCTCAACGTTGCGGGCGACCCGGTTCGGGCACTCCTCATTCCAGCAGTAGTAGAGGCGAGCCGACTTCCGGTTCCTGCCACCTACGGGCTTAGCTCGCGCCTTGGATCCGCAGGCGTGGCATTGGGCGATCCCGGTCAGCAAGTGGCGCCGCTCACGGCCGGCGAACGGTTGCGCGTACTTGTTGGACTCCAGGATCGCCTTGAGGTTTTCCCACTCCTCTGGGGAGATGATGGGCTCCCACGCGGCCTCATATATCTCTTGCCCCCGCACGATCAGCCCGGCGGTCCTCGGCGCTTGCAGATGGTGGCGCAGGGCGGTGGAATCCCACCGATTGCCCATGCTGGTTCTGCACAGCGTGTTCATCCAGCGAGCGGCTCCGCCGATCGACTGGCCCGCGATGATCCGCTGGATCGCCTCCCGCAGGATCCGCACCTCGTGCTCCCGCTGGGTGACGCCGTCGTCCTCGAATCCGAAGGCGCGCTTGCCGCCGCTGGCGGGTAGACCGCGCTCGGCACGCGCCTTCCATCCCCGCTTGACCCGCCGCGATGTGTCGGCGGACGACCTGCACGCCTGGGCGGCCTCGATCCGCAGGATGAAGCGGTCGTCCTCGCTCGCCAGGTCCCGCACGCCGGATGGTGAGGCGAGCTGAATCTTACGGTCGTCGGCGATTTGCAGGAGAAGCTCCAGATCCCACGGCTGCCGAATGAGACGATCGCCGTGGTACACGATCACTCCATCGATGAGCTCCGTGCGCAGAGCCTCCAATAGGGCGTCCCAGCGGGGTCTCTTCCGGTTACGCTGCCACGCAGAGCGGCTGTTGTCGCTGTAGATGTGATCTTCAGCGATCGGCCAGACGAGCCGGTCGGCCAGGGCCCGGCAGTCGGCCTCCTGGCGTTCGACTTTTTCCACAGACCCGTCGGGGGCGTAAGACAGGCGGCAGTAGATGGCGACGCGGTGGGGAGTCTGCATGGGCCGAGTATAGGTGTCTGCTTGACATTCATCTCCGTGACCTCCTGGCCGCGCACCTCGCCCACGACGAGCCGGTCCGGTCGCATGCGCAGGGCCTGTCGTACGAGGTCGCGAAGGGTGACGCCGCCAAGGCCCTCGACGTTGGGCGGGCGGGACTCCAGCCGGACGACGTGCTGATGTGTCGGGCGTAGTTCGGCAGAGTCTTCGACCAGCAGAAGTCGTTCGCCCGGATCCACCTGGGACAGCAGCGCGCTGAGCAGTGTGGTCTTGCCACTGCCCGTGCCCCCGGTGACGAGGAACGCCAGGCGATTGGCGATCAGGCCGGTGAGCGTGCCGACCGCCTCAGGCGGGACGGTGCCGGCCGCGACGAGGTCGGAGAGGGTGAAGGCACGCCGTGGCGGCAGCCTGAGTGACAGGCAGGTGCCGCCGGGCACGAGGGGCGGCAGGATCGCGTGCAATCGCACGCCGCCCGCCAGACGGGCATCGACGAACGGCGAGGCGTCGTCGAGCCGTCGCCCGGCCCCCGCGGCCAGGCGCTGGGCCAGTCGCCGCAGCGCCTCGTCGTCGGGGAAGCCCACCTGGGTACGGCGTAGCCCGTGGCCGTCGTCGATCCAGACCGCGTCTGGCCCGTTGACCAGCACGTCGGTGACGTCGGGGCGAGCCAGCAGCGGTTCGAGCGGGCCTGCTCCGATCAGGTCGGCGCACAGGGCTCTCGCGACGCTGAGGACCTCGGCGTCGCCGAGGATGGCGTTCTCCGCTCTGAGGGCCACCGCCACGTGGGACGCGGTCGGCTCGGCCCCCGCGCGGGCGAGGCGTACACGCACGGCCTCGACGAGTTCGGGAGAGACGGATTCGGCCTTCATCACACGTGCCCCCGTTCGGTCGCAGGGTCGGTGCCGTTCTCGACCAGGAACGCGTCGAGGAATGATGTGCAGAACTGTCCAAGCGGCGTCTTGGGGCCGATCGGTGGACCGTGGCCGTCGTTGATGTGTTCGCTGAGGCGGGGTTGGTCGGGAAGGGTGCCGACGGAGGGCAGGTCCAGTGAGGATGCGATAACGGCGTCTCCGACGAGGCCGGGGCGCATGATCGCGCGGATGTCTCCGGCGTGGGATCTGAGGACGCCGAGGACTTGGTCGGCGGCGAGGGCACCGCGGACGTCGGGGCGGACGAGGATCACGGTCGTGGTCGCCCGTATCAGGGCCTCGGTGGCCGCGGCGTCGAGATGGCGTGGCAGGTCGACCACGATGAGGTCGAATCCGCGTTTCGCCGACTCCAGGACGGATCGCATGGCCTCGGGCGGCACGGGATCGGTCACCCCGCGGTCGAAGGCCAGCACGAAGAGCTCGCCGAATGCCGGTAGGACTGCCTGTAGCGCGCCTGGGTTGACCCTTCCTTCTCTGGCCACCAGCTCGGACCAGCGGGCACCGGTGGTGTCCTCGCCGGCCACGACGACGTCGATGCCGCCGCCGAGGGGATCGGCGTCGAGGAGCAAAGTGCGCAGACGTCGCCGGGCGGCGACGCGGGCAAGCGCGGCCGAGAACACACTTGCCCCCACACCGCCGCTGCCGCCGACGACGCAGATGACCAGTCCCACCTGCGCGCCGGGCTCGGTGACGTCGGCGAACTCGTCGACCAGACGGCGCTCGGCGGCGGGCAGCTCCAGGACGGCCTGCGCGCCCACGGCCACGCATCGGCGGAACGTATCGGGGTCCCCGCCTTCGCGGGTGACGAGGAGGACCCGCGAACGCGGGGGCGGCCCGCATGATGCGAGGGCATCGGCCGCGTCGGCGCCCACGACCACCACGGGAGCGCGGGTCCAGTAGGGCCGGGCGTGCGCGGGCGAGTGGGCGACATCGAGCTCGGTGCCTGCGGCGGCTGAGATACGGAGCAGGTCGTCGAGCAGATCACGGTCTTCTGTGATGACCAACGGGCGGATCATGGTGGCCTCCTTCAAGAGCGGAAGCCCCACAATGGGCTATCGGCGCCAAGCGGTTCGGCACCGAACGGCATTCTGTGGATAAAGGGGGGTGGGCTGGGGTGGTGAGGCTGTGGATAACTCGCATCGTCAGCGGGGCGGGGGGTATCGATCAAGGCACTGTGGCGCCGGGCTGGGAGTGGGCAGAGCCAGCGGGAACGAGGGGTGACCAGCAGGAATGAGACACCGCTGGAGGTGGGACTCTAGGGCTGGCCGGCGCGGGAAGACGCAGGAGCACTGGCGGGCGAGGTATTGGGACGCCAGTGAGGAGCATCGGCGGGAAGGGACATCGTCGGCGGGAATGCGGTCCGGATGGTAGGCGGCTTCGGTGGGGAGCGGGCGTCAGCGGCGGGCAGCATCGGACGGCGCGCAACGGCGTCGATAGGGACCGCCATGGCACAGCATTGCGTACGACGGCAGCGTCCGGCGAGAGAGCCACTGTGGCGCCGGTGGGGAGTGGGTAGCGTCAGCGGGGAGATGCTTCATCGACACACGCGCACAGCACTGCCGGGAGGTGGGTTTCGCCAGAAGGCGCGGTCCACCGGCAGGGCCGCGACGGGCTATACGCCGGCGGCGGACGGCTGGCAGCGTCGATAGGTGAGGCACCGCGACACCAGCGGAGTGGGCGGCCTCTGCGGCAGGCATGCGATCGACATGGGTGCACAGCGCTGGCTGGACGTGGGCTTCGGCGAGAAGAGCGCACAAGCAGTGGGCAACGTCCACGGGGACCGTATGCGTCGGCGGGCGGCGCCGACAAGTGAGGCACCGTGGCACCCGTCGGGAGCGGACAGCGTCCGGCGGAAAGAAGCAATGATCGCCGAGGCGTGTGCAGCGGTGATGGGCGCTGGACAGCCGTAGAAGCCGAGCATGCGCCAGCGGTGGACGGCGAGCAGCGTCCACGAGGACCGTACAGCGTCGGCGGACGGCGGGCGGCGCCGAGGCGCGGGGCACCGCGGCACCGGTCGCAAACGGGGGGAATCCAATGGAAAGCGCACGATTGACGATGGGGCGGTAGGAGCCGAGCATGCGCCAGCGGTGGGCGGCGAGCAGCGTCCACGAGGACCGTACAGCGTCAGCGGACGGGGGCGGCGTCGACAGGTGAGGGACCGCGGCACCAGTAGAGTGGGCGGCCTCTGCGGCAGGCATGCGATCGGCATGGGTGCACAGCGCTGGCTGGGATGGCGTCCCCACGAGTGGTGGAAATGCCGCCTGGCTCCACGTTCCGGCGGACCGCCGCTGGCGGGCGCCGGGCACCGCCGTCGTGCGTCTCGCCGTTGCGGCGCCCGTGGTGGTGCGGCCGGGCGATCACGATCCGGCGGACCACGGCCGTTCTTGCCGGTCCACCAGGTATGACCGTGATCACTGGACTTTTACACCACTAGGTGGGACGCCATCCTGGCTTGGACGTGGGCTTCGGTGAGAAGAGTGCACGAGCAGTGGGCGACGTCCATGAGGACCGTTCAGCGTCAGCGGGCGACGTCGACAAGTGGGGCACCGTGGCACCGGTCGGGAGCGGGCAGCGTCCGGCGGAAAGACGCGATGATCGACGAGGCGTGTGCGGCGGTGATGGGCGGTGGACGGCCGTAGAAGCCGAGCATGTGCCAGCGGTGGGCGGCGGGTGGCGTCCACGAGGACCGTACGGCGTCGGTGGGTGGCCGGGCGTGGGGCGGCCGGAAGGGGTGTGAGGGGCGCGGGCGTGGACGGGGGATGGCGACGCCTCGCGGTGGGAGGGGGCCGGCGATGGCTCCGGGCCCGGCGGTGGATGGCGGGCGGGGCGATGGCGGGCACCGCGTATACGGGCGGTGGGGAGTAGCGGGAAGGGAGGTACTGGGGTCGAGGAGTTCGGTGGGTGACTGCTAGGCGCGCGCGGGGGCCCGGGAAGTGATGCCTGCGATCTTGGTGCGAGCCGGGGGGTTACGCGTCCTCGGCGAGGGGGGCTGGGGTGGTGCGGACCGGGGCGGCGAGGCGGGGTGTGCTTTGGGGGGCAAAGGGGCGACCCCCGCCGGGGGGGAGAGCGGGGGTCGCCAACCGGTCCGGCTCCGGGGGGGTAGAGCCGGTCCCGTTTCAGAAGAAAGCTTTCAACACTTCACCAGGGCATGGCAAGGGACATGCAATGCGTCCCCGTGCACACTCACTCCAGTTTAGGGAGATACCCACGTATGCTGCCCGATCCACTTGAGTTTCGTCGAGGAGCAATCTGCAATTTCCGCCAAGTTTTTTCGACGTAACCGTACAACTACTCTCCGTTGCCGAATCCGGACATCCGACCGAAGCCCCATATCGCTCACTCAGCGTGAGCACACCCGGCCACCCATCCCCCCGCCGCCCATCGCGATCTCACACCAAAGAGGTATATGAGGAGATACGGGGGATTCATCCGATTGTGTCACAATTTGGTGAAGATGATTGGTAAAGGTCTTGCTTCAGGGGGTTCCCATCAGGGCAGATCCGACGTAGAAAGGTGTCACGGACTGATTGTCCGGGCACGGCCGCCGGGCACCCACGCGCGACCAGCCGCGGGAGGCGCGTCGAGGCGGGCTTGACCCGCTCCGACGGATACGAGGTGCACGCTTGGTAACCCGGTGCGACGTGCCGGCGACGGCGTCCCAGTCCAGGGACGCCGTCCGCTGTGTTTACGGCCCGCCGGTGGACGGCGGCAGGGCGACGGGCCCGCGAAGGACCCCCGCTACGCTGGCACTTCTCGCAAGACCCCAGGTAGATCGATCACTGTGCGTCAGCCGCGCTGCAGTGCTTCGCACACCGCGGTGGCCTCTCGGACGCCGAGTGTCACCGCCAGGGCACAGTGCCGTAACCATTGGCCGACCCCGTCGCGACTACCTGTCAGATAAGCCTGGAGGTTCTCCCCGTACGAGGACTCGACGTGGCCGACCTCGACGGTGGCGAGCGACTTCGGGTCGAGTCCGAACTCGGTCAGCGTCAGGCGTTCGGCGGCCCGGGCCACGAGGCCGTCGGCCACTCCGAAGGGCCTGAGCACGGCTATCTCGGCGTGTACGACCGCCGCCAGGACCACCGCCGGGGCCTTGGTCTCACCCGTGACCAAGGCGACGAGCGCGTCCATGCGCGCCGCGGTCTCCTCAGGGGACGGGGCCGGGCCGAGGCCGAGAGGGTCGTTCGGCGGGACGCCGGGCGCGTCCGCGACCCGCGGGCGGCCCAGGCGGGCCTCCTCCACCAGGCCGGTGGCGGCGAGGGTGTGGAGGCGGGCCAGTACCTGACGCGGGGCCGTACGCCAGGTCTTGCTGAGCCGGCCCAGTTCGGCGGAGACGCGCAGCGCGCCCTGGACCAGGGGGTCCGTCACCTCGCCCGCCCGCAGCGGGCCGAGCGGGGCGTCCACGCCCTCCAGCGCGGCGGAGGCGCGGGCGCCGCGCAGCGCGGATTCGGCCGACACCTCAGGACTGCGACGTCGCAGTACACGGTGGCGGTAGAGCCGGTCCACCGCTTCCCTGGCCTCGGTGACGGCCTCGGGTACGCCGGGCAGCTCG
The DNA here is from genome assembly GCF_003315795.1 of Spongiactinospora rosea. Lineage (GTDB taxonomy): Bacteria > Actinomycetota > Actinomycetes > Streptosporangiales > Streptosporangiaceae > Spongiactinospora > Spongiactinospora rosea. The sequence continues at coordinate 433,948 of NZ_QMEY01000001.1, read as the reverse complement.
GCGATCACCGCCAATGGGTCACTCACACCGCCCGACCCTACCGAGGCACTGCGCACAGCCGCCCAGGTGGGGAGGGGGTACGTCACGGCGAGTGCGGAGGGTGGCCGGACAGAGATCAGGTGAGGGGTGATTGGGCGCGGGCTGACCGGCGGACTTTCTCATTGTCGGGGTCCGCGGGCCGTCGCGGCCGTTGGACCGTTCGGCGAGGCGTTGGGACCGTCGGGCGCAGCGGTGGGTGCATTGCCGAACCCCAAGGGTATGGGCATTCATAAGATTTCGTTATTACAACTACCGCACGCCATTTGTCAGGATCCCCAGAAGACTTCGCCGCACGGTACAGACCTGTCTAGACCTCTTGTGGTGGACGCCTGTGGGCTGGTGAAGTGGGATCGCAAGCAACAGATCAGGCCCTCGTGAAGGAGTATGTAGTGGCCCTGGAAACCCCTGGTCACGGCCCCAACGGCGGCAAGCGGGCACAGGAGACCCTGTCCAACCTGCTTCAGGAGACGAGGCGCTTCGACCCTCCCGCCGACCTGGCCGCCGCGGCCAACGTGACCGAGAGTGCCTACGACGAGGCCAAGCGCGACCAGCTCGCGTTCTGGGATCGGGCCGCTGAGCGATTGAGCTGGTCCAAGCGGTGGGACACCACGCTGTCGTGGAACCCGCCCTTCGCCAAGTGGTTCGTCGGTGGTCAGCTCAACGTCGCCTACAACTGTGTGGACCGCCACGTCGAGGCGGGCAACGGTGACAAGGTCGCCTACCACTGGGAGGGCGAGCCCGAGGGCGACAGCCGTACGATCACCTATGCCGACCTGCAGCGCGAGGTGAGCAAGGCGGCGAACGCGCTGATCGAGCTGGGGGTCCGCAAGGGCGACCGGGTGGCGATCTACCTGCCCATGATCCCCGAGCTGCCGGTGTCCATGCTGGCCTGCGCCCGCATCGGGGCGGTCCATTCGGTGGTGTTCGGCGGGTTCTCCGCCTCGGCGCTGAAGAGCCGCATCGACGACGCCGACGCCAAGGTGGTCATCACCGCCGACGGCGGTTTCCGGCGCAACGCGCCTTCGGCGCTCAAGCCGACGGTCGACGAGGCCGTGGCGGAGTGTCCGGGCGTGGAGCGCGTCGTGGTCGTACGCCGTACCGCACAGGACGTCGCCTGGACCGACAAGGACGTCTGGTGGCACGACCTCGTCGAACGGCAGAGCGACCAGCACAAGCCCGAGCCGCACGACGCCGAGGACCCGCTCTACATCCTCTACACGAGCGGCACCACCGGTAAGCCCAAGGGCATCCTGCACACCGGCGGCGGCTACCTCACCCAGACCGCCTGGACGCACCACGCGGTGTTCGACCTGAAGACCGAGAGCGACATCTACTGGTGCACGGCCGACATCGGCTGGGTGACCGGTCACTCCTACATCGTGTACGGCCCGCTCGCCAACGGCGCGACGAGCGTGATCTACGAGGGCACCCCGGACACCCCGCACCGCGGCCGGTTCTGGGAGATCGTGCAGAAGTACAAGATCTCGATCCTGTACACCGCGCCCACCGCCATCCGCACCTTCATGAAGTGGGGCGACGACATCCCGGCGAAGTTCGACATGTCCAGCCTGCGGGTGCTGGGCAGCGTCGGCGAGCCGATCAACCCCGAGGCGTACGTCTGGTACCGCGAGCACATCGGCGGCAGCCGCTGCCCGGTGGTCGACACCTGGTGGCAGACCGAGACCGGCGCGATCATGATCAGCCCGCTGCCGGGCGTGACGGCGGCCAAGCCGGGCGCGGCGATGCGCCCGCTGCCGGGCATCACCGCCGACGTGGTGGACGACCAGGGCAACAGCGTGCCCGACGGCGGTGGCGGCTTCCTGGTCGTACGCGACCCGTGGCCGGCCATGCTCCGCACGATCTGGGGCGACGACCAGCGGTACATCGACACCTACTGGTCGCGCTTCCCGGGGATGTACTTCCCCGGCGACGGCGCCAAGCGGGACGAGGACGGCGACCTGTGGCTGCTCGGCCGCGTCGATGACGTGATGCTCGTCTCCGGCCACAACATCTCCACCACCGAGGTGGAAAGCGCCCTGGTGTCGCACCCGAAGGTCGCCGAGGCGGCCGTCGTGGGCGCGACCGACCCGGTCACCGGGCAGGCGATCGTGTCGTTCGTGATCCTGCGCGGCAACGTGGCCGAGAGCGAGGACATCGCCGCCGAGCTGCGCGGGCACGTGGCCAAGACGCTGGGGCCGATCGCCAAGCCGCGGCAGATCCTGGTGGTGCCCGAGCTGCCCAAGACCCGGTCGGGCAAGATCATGCGACGACTCCTGCGCGACGTGGCGGAGAACCGTTCGCTGGGCGACGTCACCACGCTGACCGACAGCTCGGTGATGAACCTCATCTCCGAGAAGCTGCCCACCGCCAAGTCGGAGGACTGACCCGAAGCTCCGAAGAATCACAGGCGCGATCCCCTACCCGGGGGGTCGCGCCTGTCCGGTTTAGTACTCTCTAGGAAAGGTGTGCCGGGAAGTCTGGTCGGCGAGCGATCTCAACGACCCTGACGCACCGGAGAGAGCATGCGCCGAGCCGCCCAGGTATGGCCGCTTCGTCCCACCGCCCGCTATGCCGCCCAGATCGCCGAAGCCCTGCGCGCGGAGACCCTCGGTGGCGTGATCATGCTGCTGGCCACGGTCGCCGCGCTGATCTGGGCCAACGTCTCCTACGAGAGCTACGACTCCATCCGTACGCTGACGCTCGGCCCGGCGGCCCTCCACCTCGACCTCGAACTCTACAAATGGGCCCAGAACGGCCTGCTCGCCATCTTCTTCTTCATCGCGGGCCTGGAGGTCAAGGAGGAGTTCACGCACGGCGAGCTGGCCGTGCTGCGCAAGGCCGCGCTGCCGATCATCGCGGCGCTGTCCGGCATGGCCGTCCCCGCCGCGGTCTATCTGCTGGTCACGATCGGCGCCCCGGACGCCGGGCGCGGCTGGGCGATCCCGACCGCCACCGACATCGCCTTCGCGCTCGCCGTACTCGCCGTCACCGCATCCGCCATGCCCGCCGCGTTGCGCGCGTTCCTGCTCACCTGCGCCGTCGTGGACGACCTCGGCGCGATCACCGTCATCGCGCTGTTCTATACCGAGGGCCTGAACGTCCCCATGCTGCTCGCCGGGGCGGCCCTGATCGCCCTGTACGGCGTGCTCCAGGCCCGCGGGGTCACCAGCCCGTGGCTCTATGTGCCGATCGCCCTCGCCGCCTGGTACTTCGTCGAGGTCAGCGGCCTGCACGCGACCGTGGCCGGAGTCGCGCTCGGCCTGCTCACCCGCTGCCGGACCAGGCCGGGAGAGTCCAGGACCCCCGCGGAAGCCGCCGATCACCGCATCCGCCCGATATCCGCCGGTCTGGCCGTGCCGGTGTTCGCGTTCCTGTCGGCCGGGGTGCCGCTGACCGCCTCCGCCGTCGGCGCCATCTTCTCCGACCGGGTGGTCCTCGGAGTGATGGCGGGCCTCGTCGTGGGCAAGTTCCTCGGCGTGTTCGGAGGAGCCTGGATCGCGGTACGGCTGGGCCTGGCGCGTCTGTCGGCCGACCTGCACTGGCGGGACATGGCCGCGGTGTCCCTGCTCGGCGGGATAGGGTTCACGGTCTCGCTCCTGATCGGCGACCTCGCGTACGGTGACGACCCGGCCCGCGCGGACGCGGTGACCACCGGCGTGCTCGCCGCGAGCCTGGTCTCCTCGCTCCTGGCCGCCGCGCTGCTGCACTTCCGGGTCCGCTCGCACGCGGCGGCGGCCGGGACATCGGGCCCTGGGCGCGTGCCGGGCCCGATGAGCGAGCAGGATGATTGACAGCAGGCCTGGCTACCGATAGGAGATCGTTCATGCCGCACAATCCGGCCGCTGGGCCACCCCAGGACGAATCCCTGGGCGAACTGGTAGCTCAGGCGAGCGACCAGATCTCCACGCTGATCCGGGCGGAGATCGAGCTGGCGAAGGCCGAGCTGAGGTTCGACGCCAAGCGGGTGGGCACCGCGACCGGGCTGTTCGCCGCCGCGGCGTTCATCGGGCACCTGGTGCTCATCCTGGCGTCGTTCACGATCGCGTACTGGCTGGTGGCGGCCGGGCTCTCGCAGGCGCTGGCCTTCACCATCGTCACCGTGTTCTACATCGTGACCGCGGCGCTGCTGGTCCTGTTCGGCTGGCGCAGGCTGAAGGGCCTGACCAAGATGCAGCGTACGGCCCGGACCCTCAAGCACCTGAAGGGCGGGCCCGACGAACTCGACTCCGTGAACGCGGCGAAGCTGCCGGAGGGGGCCGGTGAGATCGGCGCCCGGCGTGAGTCGGTGACCGATGGCCGCTGACGAGTCGCTGTCCAGGATCGAGGGGCCCTGGACCCACCGCGGGGTGCACGCCGGGGGCACCCGATTCCATGTCGTGGAGTCCGGCAAGGGCCCGCTCGTGCTGCTGTTGCACGGCTTTCCGCAGTTCTGGTGGACCTGGCGGCACCAGTTGGTCTCGCTGCCCGCCGCCGGATACCGCGCGGTCGCGGTGGACCTGCGGGGGTACGGCGCGAGCGACAAGCCGCCGCGCGGCTACGACCTGCCCACCCTGGCGCAGGACGCCGCGGGCCTGGTACGCGCGCTCGGTGAGACGGGCGCGATCGTGGTCGGCCACGACTGGGGCGGCATGCTCGCCTGGACCATGGCCGTGCTCGACCCCAAGTCGGTGCACCGGCTGGTGCCGGTCTCCGCGCCGCATCCGCTGCGGCTGCGCAGGTCGCTGGTGACCGATCCGTTCGGGCAGTTGCGGGCCAGCGTGGGCCGGGTGGGCTTCCAGCTTCCGTTCCTGCCGGAGTGGCGGCTGACCGCGCGGGGCGGGGCGCGGGTGGGCAGGCTGCTCGACCGCTGGTCGGGGCCGCGCAAGCCGGAAGAGGACGTCGCCGCGAAGTACCAGGAGGTGTTCCGCATCCCGGGGGTGGCGCACTGCGCGCTGGAGTACCACCGCTGGCTGGGCCGCTCCCAGTTCCGCCCGGACGGCCTGCGCTACGCCCGGTCCATGCGGACCGAGATCGAGGCTCCGACCCTGCACGTCCACGGCGCGCTCGACACCTGCGTGCTGCCGCGCACCGCGCACGGGTCCGGCCGGTACGTCACGGGGTCCTACCGCTGGCGGCTACTGGAGGGCGTCGGGCACTTCCCGCACGAGGAGAACCCCGAGCGGTTCGACGCCGAGCTGATCGCATGGCTGGACAACGAGGAGGTCGCCCGGTGAGCCGCGACAGAGACCCCTCTGGACGGCCCAGGAACGCCCGTCCGCGCGATGAGTACGGCAGGCCCTTGCCCAGAGGCGCGGCGGGGGTCGAACGCGTCCCCGACGACTACGCGCCTTCTGGCGAGGATGCCGTGGCCGAGGCGGCGCGGTTGCTGGGCGAGCGGCGGCCGTTCCACGCGCACGAGGTACTGGAGGCCCGCTGGAAGAACGCCCCCGACGACGAACGCGAGCTGTGGCAGGGCCTCGCCCAGGTCTGCGTGGGCCTGACCCACCTGCAGCGCGGCAACGCGCGGGGGGCGGCGGCGCTGCTCACCCGGGGGGCCGACCGCGTCCAGACGTACGCCGGGCGCGAGCCCTACCGGATGGACGTGCCGGGAGTCGTACGCCTGGCCCGCGCCCTGGTGGCCGACCCCGGTCAGGAGGTGGACCCGGCCATCGACGCGCTGCGCACGCGCCTTGAGGGCGAGCCGGGCTAGTCGCACTCCTGGGTGCTGACCCGCAGGACGCGCTTGGAGCCCTCTTCGGCGTCCGGGGTGACCTCGCGCGCGGTCAGCACGTAGCCGGTCTCCTCCCGGTCGGTGGCCGCCGCGAAGATCACGCCGTAGACGCGGCCGTCCGGGCTCAGCAGCGGCCCGCCGGAGTTGCCCGGCTGGACCGTGCCGCGGATCGAGTAGACCTCCCTGACCACCTGCTTGCGGTGGTAGATCTCATAGCCCTCGGCGTTCTGTTTGACCCGGATGCGCGCGGCTCTGGGCCGGAACCCCTCGCCCCGCGGATAGCCCGCGATGATCGCCTGGTCGCCCTTGTCCACCTTGCCGTCGAAGCGGAGCACCGGCAGGTCCAGGCCGGGGACGTAGAGGATCGCGATGTCGCGGTCGGAGTTGTAGAGCACCACGCGGGCGGCCCGCGTGGTGCCGGTGTAGTCGGTGACCCGGAGCTGCTGGGTGACGCCCGCGACGACGTGGGCGTTGGTCATGATGCGGTCGTTGGCGTAGACGAAGCCGGTGCCCTCGATGCTCTTCTCGCAGCTCGGCGCGGTGCCCTGGACCTTGACGACGCCCTGGCGGGCGCGCTGCAGCGCGGCCCCCTTCAGCACGCCCTGGTCGGGCGGCGGCACGTCCACGAACTGGCCGCCGCCGATGGCCTCGAACACCTCGGGGAACTCGGAGGTGTCGATGAAGTTCTTGAACGTGCGCCGCCACTGCTTGGCCATGTCGGGCAGCGTCTGGTCCACCGTGGCCAGCACCAGCGAGTTGTTGACCTGCTGGCTCAGCGGCTGGAACGGCCCGTTGGCCAGCAGCCCGCCGACCAGCCAGACGAACACGAGGACCGAGATGGCGCCGGTGAAGGTGCCGCCGACGGCGTCGGCGACCTTGGCGGGCTCCCAGGTGACGTGGCTGCGCACGACCGCGCCCAGCGTCGAGGCGGCGAAGTGGCCGACCATCGCGGCCAGGAACACGATCACGATGGCGAGCAGCGCCGACTCGATCGAGCCGTCCACCAGCCAGCCGGCGATCGACGGCGCGACGGCCACCCCGAGGAAGGCCCCGCCCACGAAGCCCACCAGGCTCAGCACGCCGATGATGAAGCCCTGGCGGTATCCGGAGATACCGAAGGCGATCATGAGCGCGATCAGAACGAGGTCGAGGAGATCACCGAGCACGCCTCAACCGTATCCAGCGGCGACGGCGTACGTGCGCCCGTTGCGCAGAACGGACGCGCGTGCGGCCCGCCGTCAGCTCCGCGCGGCCAGGCCGAGAACGTCGGGCGGAAGGTCCTCTACGCGGGTGCGGTCCCAGGGCCGCTCGAACCCGGTGCCGGCCAGCGCCCCGTCCAGGACGCCCGCCGTGAACCCCCAGACCAGCAGCCCCCTGACCCGGAAGGCGGGCCCGGCGTGGCCGCCGCGCGGGTGGCGCAGCGTGAACCGGTTGGCCGGATCGACCAGCTCGGCGACGGGGACGCGCTCGACCGCGGCCACCTCGGCGGGGTCGGCCGGGTGGACCGCGCAGGGCGTGTGCCACCAGCCGACCACGGGGGTCACGCGATTGTCACTGTGGGAGAGGTACAGCTCGGGGAGCGTGCCCGCGACCGTCACCCCGGCGGGGTCGAGCCCGGTCTCCTCCGCGGCCTCGCGCAGCGCCGCCCCGACCGGGCCGCCGTCGCCGGGTTCGAGGCCGCCGCCGGGGAAGGCGGGCTGGCCCGGGTGCCTGCGCCCCCGGGTGCTGCGCTGGATGAGCAGGACGTCGGGGCCGTGCGCCGCCTCCGTGCCGAACAGCAGCAGCACCGCCGCCTTCCGGCCCCGGCCGACGGGTGGACGCAGGGCGGCGGGCACGGGCCGGCGGACGGACGACGCCACCAGCCCGTGCAACCATTGCGGTTCGGTCATGCCATCACCAGCCCCGCCGTCGCCCACGGCATTCCCGGCCGTCACGAGAACGGCCCGGTGCGGACCAGTTTGGCCGCCTTCGCCTCGTCGGTGGGGCCGGTGCCGTACGACGGGCACAGGGCGGCGACCGGGCAGACCCCGCAGGCCGGGGTGCGGGCGTGGCAGATCCGGCGGCCGTGCCAGATCAGCCGGTGGGACAGCAGGGTCCAGTCGCGCTTGGGGATCAGCTCGCCGACCGCGTGCTCGATCTTGACGGGGTCGGTCTCGGCGCTCCAGCGCATGCGGCGGGTGAGCCGCTGGAAGTGGGTGTCCACGGTGAGCCCTGGCACGCCGAAGGCGTTGCCCAGCACGACGTTGGCGGTCTTGCGGCCGACGCCGGGCAGCTTGACCAGGTCGGCCAGCTTGCCGGGCACTTCGCCGCCGTGCCGGTCGCACAGGACCTGGGCCATGCCCATGATGCTGTTGGTCTTGGCCCGGAAGAACCCGGTGGAACGGATCATCTGCTCCAGCTCGGAGCGGTCCGCGGCGGCATAGTCCGCGGCTGTCCGATATTTCGCGAAAAGTAGTGGAGTGACCATATTGACCCGTTTGTCCGTACACTGCGCTGAGAGAATCGTGGCGACCAGCAGCTCAAGGGGGTTGTGGAAGTCCAGCTCGCAGTGGGCGTCGGGGTAGGTCTCCGCCAGGATCCGGTCGATCCGCCTGGCCCGGCGTACCAGTGCGAGACGGCTTTCCCCGGCGGGGTCGGCAGCTTTTCGGGGCACCCGGACAGCCTACGCTGACAGCCTTCACAGGAAGGCCGTCGCGACTCGCCAGGTGGGGTGCGTCACAATGGGCTGCGTGGATCGGGTGGTATCAGGATGGACGGGGTTGCCGGCCCGGCCGACCGCGCGAGCGTGAGCATATTTCATGGAGGAACCGTGAACACCGACGACGTGCTGGGCAAGGCCCCGCTCTTCGCCGCGCTCGACCGCGAGGGCGCCGCGGCCCTGCGCACGAGCATCACCGAGGTCACGCTGCCCAAGGGGCGCACCCTCTTCAACGAGGGCGAGACCGGCGACCGGCTCTACGTGGTGCTGGAAGGTAAGATCAAACTGTCCCGGACGTCGCCCGACGGCCGGGAGAACCTGCTGAGCGTGCTCGGGCCGAGCGAGATGTTCGGCGAGCTGTCGCTGTTCGACCCGCGCCCGCGTACGGCGAGCGCCAGCGCCCTCACCGAGGTGCGGCTGGCCGGGCTCGGCCACGACGACCTCCGCCCCTGGCTCACCGGCCGTCCCGAGGTCGCGCTGCACCTGCTGCGCGCGCTCGCCCAGCGGCTCCGCCGCACCAACGACGTGCTCGCCGACCTGGTGTTCACCGACGTCCCCGGCCGGGTCGCCAAGCAGCTCCTGGACCTCGCCGAGCGGTTCGGCAAGCGGGTGGACGACGGCCTGCGCGTCCACCACGACCTCACCCAGGAGGAGCTGGCCCAGCTCGTCGGGGCCTCCCGCGAGACGGTCAACAAGGCCCTGGCCGACTTCGCCCAGCGCGGTTGGCTGCGCATCGAGGCCAAGGCCGTGGTGATCCTCGACATGGAACGGCTCTACAACCGCTCCAGGTAGCGAAGCTGGGCGCGTACCGAGACCTCCGCGGCCGGCCACAGCGACCGGTCCACGTCCGCGTACACGATCTCGACGATCTCCCCCGGGGTCCCGGCCCCGGACGCCAGCGCCCGCCTGACCGCGTCGAGCCGCCGCCTGCGGTGCGCGACGTAGCCGTCGAGGGCGGCGATCGGGTCGCCGAGCACCGGCCCGTGGCCGGGCAGCAGCGCCCGCGCGCCGACCTCCTCCGCGGTGGCGCGCAGCTTGTCCAGAGTGGTCAGGTAGTCGGCGAGGTCGCCGTCGTCCGCGATCATGGTGGTGCCCCGCCCGAGCACCGTGTCGCCGGTGAGCATCGCCCGGTCCTGCGGCAGCCAGAAGCACAGCGAGTCGAAGGAGTGCCCGGGGGCGCCCACGACGCGCACCTCCAGGCCCGCCACGGCGAGTACGTCGCCGTCGGCCAGCCCCTCATCGCCGAGCCGGTGGGCCCGGTCCAGCGCGCGCACGGGGGCGCGGGCCAGCTCCGCGAAGCGCCGCGCGCCCGCGCTGTGGTCGGCGTGCCCGTGGGTGAGCAGCACCGCCGCGACCCTGCGCCCGCCCAGGTGGCCGAGTACACGCCGCAGGTGGGCCTCGTCGTCCGGGCCCGGGTCCACCACCAGCACGGACTCGGCCCCGGGCTCGGCGAGCACCCAGGTGTTGGTGCCCTCCAGCGTCATCGGCGAGGGGTTGGGGGCGAGCACGTTGACCGCGCGCGGCGTACCGGACCCGTCGGGCCCGCCGTCCAGGGGGATGCGCAGGCCGCTCACGGACGCTCCACGATCCGGATCTCGCCGTCCACCTCGACGGCGGCGGGCAGGATGGGCGCGATCTCGCGCGGGGCCGCCAGCACCGCGGCGACGTCGTCGTGCCCGGCCAGCTCCGAGAGCGTGCGGTGGGTGGGCGTCATCAGGCGCATCTCACCGGCCGCGCCGCGGGCCAGCGCCTCGGCCGGGCGCACCCAGGTGACCAGGTCCGCCTCGCCGCCCACGTCGCGGGCGCGCTGGCCGGGCGGCAGCGCGGCCACGAAGAACCGGGTGTCGAAGCGCAGCGCCTCCACCTCCGGGGTGATCCAGTGCGCCCAGGGCCGCAGCAGGTCCGAGCGCAGCACCAGGCCGCGGCGGGCCAGGAAGGCGGCGAAGGACAGCGTCTTGCCGACCAGCGCCAGCCGGTCGGCCTCCCAGTCCTCCCCCGTGGTGTCGGCCACCACGCCGTCGCCGCCGGGGCCGGCGAGCAGCACGCCGGACTCCTCGAACGTCTCACGCACGGCGGCGCACACCAGCCCGCGCGCCGTGCTGGCGTCCGTGCCGAGCAGCCCCGCCCACTCCTCGGGAGAGGGCCCGTGGAAGGTCACCGGCTGCTCCACGTCACGCCGGTCCACAGAGCCGCCGGGGAAGACGTAGGCGCCCGCCGCGAAGGCCATACTGACCTTGCGGCGGATCAGGTAGACCTCCACGCCGGAGGGTACGGCCGGGCGGACGACGGCCACGGTCGCCGCGTCGCGCGGGCGTACCGGGGCGAGCCGCCCGGCCATGATGTCGCGCGCCCGGTCGTCGAGCGCGCCGGAGAGGGGGAATCCGTTCATGAGCCGTGCCCGCCGGGCTAGCGCACCTCTGCGATCAACTCGACCTCGACCGGGACGTTCAGCGGCAGCGCCGCCACCCCGACCGCGCTGCGCGCGTGCTTGCCCGCCTCGCCGAAGACCTCGCCGAACAGCTCGCTCGCCCCGTTGATCACCTGCGGCTGGCCGGTGAAGGAGGGATCGCTGGCGACGAACCCGACGACCTTCACGATGCGCACGACGTTCGACAGGTCGCCGACCACCGACTTCAGCGCGGCCACCCCGTTCAGCGCGCACACCCTGGCCAGCTCCTTGGCCCGGTCGGGGTCGATCTCCGCGCCCACCTTGCCCTCGGCCAGCACCTTGCCGTCCGCGACCGGCACCTGGCCGGAGACGTAGACGTGGTCGCCGCTGCGCAGGGCCGGTACGTAGGCCGCCACCGGCGGCACCACCTGCGGAAGCGTCAGTCCCAGCTCGGCCAGCCGCTCCTCCGGGGTCATGCCTTCTCCCGCTTCATGTAGGCGACCAGCTGCTCCGGGTTGGGACCGGGAATGACCTGAACCAGCTCGTAGCCCTCTTCGCCCCAGTTGTCGAGGATCTGCTTGGTGGCGTGCGTGAGCAGCGGCACCGTGACGTACTCCCATTTCTTCATGGGGTCACATTAGCGATCTGCACCCGCGACCGGGGCTCCCGGCCGCCCGGTCAAGTAACCGTTCGGTAGCCTCGAAGCGTGAGCGCTCGCGACTCGGACTGGGACGGCGTCCGCCTCCATATAGTCACCGGCAAAGGCGGTACGGGCAAGACCACGGTGGCCGCCTCGCTGGCCCTCTCGCTGGCCGCGGGCGGGCGCAAGGTGCTGCTCGTCGAGGTCGAGGGACGCCAGGGCATCGCCCAGGTCTTCGCCCTGCCGCCGCTGCCCTACGAAGAACGCAGGATCGCCGTGGCCCCCGGCGGCGGTGACGTGTACGCGCTCGCCGTCGATCCCGAAGCGGCGATGCTCGAATACCTGGAGATGTTCTACGGCCTGCGCCGCGCGGGCCGGGCGCTGACGAAGATGGGCGTCATCGACTTCGCCACGACCATCGCCCCGGGCCTGCGCGACGTACTGGTCACCGGCAAGACCAGCGAGGCGGTCCGCCGCCGGGCCAAGAACGGCAAGCGGGTCTACGACGCCGTGGTGCTCGACGCGCCGCCCACCGGGCGGATCGTGCGCTTCCTCAACGTCACCCACGAGGTCGCCGGGCTGGCCAGGGTCGGCCCGATCAAGCACCACGCCGACCTCGTGCGCGGCGTCGTGGCCTCCCCCGAGACGGCGATCCACTTCGTCACGCTGCTGGAGGAGATGCCGGTCCAGGAGACCATCGACGGGGTCGCCGAGCTGCGCGCGGCCGGGCTGCCGCCGGGCGGGGTCTTCATCAACATGGTGCGTCCGGCCGGACTGCCCGACTCCTACCTGGACGCCGCCCTGGAGGGCCGCTTCGACGTGGCCGAACTCGCCCTCGGGCTGAAGGCGGCCGGGCTCGCCGACGGGCCGGGCGACGCCTCGGCGACCGCCGAGGCGCTGGTGGCGGAGGTGGCCGAGCACGCCCGGCGTACGCGGCTGGAGGGCGCGGAGCGCCGGACCCTCGCCGAGGTCGGCCTGCCGAGCTATGAGCTGCCGCTGCTGGCCGACGGCGTTGACCTGACCGGACTGTACGAACTGTCCGAATCCATCACGACTCAGGGAGCCGCGTGAGCGCGAGGAAGCCCCCGTCCCTCCGGATCGACGCGATCCTCGACGACCCCGCCACCCGCATCATCGTGTGCTGTGGCTCCGGCGGCGTCGGCAAGACCACCACGGCGGCGGCCCTCGGCCTGCGCGCCGCCGAGCGGGGCCGCTCGGTCGTGGTCCTGACCGTCGACCCGGCCCGCCGGCTGGCCCAGTCGCTGGGCCTCACCGAACTGGACAACACCCCGCGGCCGGTCGCGGGCATCACGGGCGAGGGCACCCTGCACGCGATGATGCTCGACATGAAGCGGACCTTCGACGAGATCATCGAGGCGCACGCCGATCCGGAGCGGGCCCGCATGATCTTGACCAACCCCTTCTACCAGTCGCTGTCCTCCAGCTTCTCCGGCACGCAGGAGTACATGGCGATGGAGAAGCTGGGCCAGCTCCGCAGGTCCGGCGAATGGGACCTGATCATCGTGGACACCCCGCCCTCGCGTTCGGCGCTCGACTTCCTCGACGCGCCGGAACGGCTCGGGCGCTTCCTGGACGGCAAGCTCATCCGGGTGCTGTCCGCGCCCGCCAAGGCGGGCGGGCGCAGCGCCTTCAAGCTGCTCAACGCCGGGTTCGGACTGGTCGCCGGGATGCTCACCAAGGTGCTCGGCGCACAGGTGCTGAAGGACCTGCAGACGTTCGTCTCCGCGCTGGACGCCGTCTTCGGCGGCTTCCGGCAGCGGGCCGACCAGACGTACCGGCTGCTGCAGGCGCCCGGCACCGCGTTCCTCGTCGTGGCCGCGCCGGAGCGGGACGCCATGCGAGAGGCGTCCTACTTCGTCGAACGGCTGGCCGAGGAGCGCATGCCGCTCGCCGGACTGGTGGTCAACCGCGCCCACGTCTCTCCGGCGGGCGCGCTGTCGGCCACCCGCAGCGCCGCCGCGGCCGAAGACCTGGAAGCGCGCGGGGAACACGAGCTGACCGCCGCCGTGCTGCGGCTGCACGCCGGGCGGATGCAACTCGGGGCCCGCGAACACCGCGAGCGCGACCACTTCGTCTCGGCACATCCCACGGTGCCGCTGGCTCAGGTGCCCGCCCTGCCGGTGGACGTCCACGACCTCACCGGACTGCGGGAGATTGGCGCCCTGCTGGCCTCCTGACCGCGAGCTCCCGGCCGGGCTCTGCGCGGCCTTCCGACCGGTACCGTTCGCGGTCGGTGGAGCTCAGCGGACCGCCTGGGACCGCGTGGCGGCCATGGCGGCTTGGCAGCATGGCGGGCAGATGGGTGGCCGCCGGCGGGCCGGTACGCGCGTGCGCGCTCCCGGGGGCCGCGGCCTGGTCGCGGCTTACCCGGCGACCAGCTCATTCGTGCGCTCGTACTGTTCCTTGGCCGTTTCGAGCAGATCGCGCCAGGAGGACACGTCAGGCCGGCGCCGCAGCAGGGCGCGCCGCTCCCGCTCGGTCATGCCGCCCCAGACCCCGAACTCGATCCGGTTGTCCAGCGCATCGGCCAGGCACTCCGTACGGACAGGGCATCCTCGACAGATCAGCTTCGCCCGGTTCTGGGCGGCACCCTGGACGAACAGAGCGTCCGGATCCGCACCTCGACAGGCGGCACGGGAGGTCCAATCCGTGATCCACATTTCGACCCCACTCCCCTTAGGTGGTCAGTCGTCTTGTCGGCCGACGGGCGCGGGCGTCGAGCCTCCTTATTCAGTTGCCGCAGAGGAGAACGTACGCAACCAGGCGTTCGGGCCGACAGCCCCCGGCTGGGCCAATTTCTTGCATGGTCATCCCGGACCATGTGGCCGGGAATGACTAGTCACCCCGCTTCCGGGGAAGGGGTCCGGCTCATGACACGGTTCGGCAAATTGGACTTTGCATGCCGTTTAACGCACGAGGCCGTCGTACTCTTGAGCTTGTGCAAGCTCAGACCACAGATCGGTCGCCGCTGCTCTTGAACGTGTTACGGCTCACAGCCGCAGCCGCGATCACAGGCGTGCTCGCTGCGGCCGTGGCACTTCCTGCCGTCGGCGGGGCGGGCATCACCATCAAGTCCGCCACCGAAGGGCTACAACTGAAACCGGAGGAGCTGGACGAGCCTCCGCTCCCGGAGAAATCCGTCCTGCTCGACAGAGACGGTGATCCGTTCGCCCAGTTCTACTTCGAGAACCGCGAGTCCATCACGCTGGACCAGGTCGCCCCCGTCATGCGGGAGGCGATCGTGGCCATCGAGGACTTCCGCTTCTACGAACACGGGCCGATCGACCTGGAGGGCACCTTCCGCGCGCTGCTGACGAACCTCTCCAGCGGAGGGGTGAGCCAGGGCGGCTCGTCGATCACGCAGCAGTACGTCAAGCTCGTGCTCCTCAACAAGGCCGAGACCGATGCCGAGCGCAGGGCCGCGACCGCGACCACCTACCCGCGCAAGCTCGCCGAGCTGCGCTATGCGATGGCGCTAGAGAAAAAGTACAGCAAAGACGAGATTCTTGAGCGCTATCTCAACATTTCGTACTTCGGCGCGGGCGCGTACGGCATCCAGGCCGCCGCCAAGCGGTTCTTCGACAAGCCGGCCGCCAAGCTGACCCTCGCGGAGGCGGCGACGCTGGCCGGAGCCGTACAGAACCCCTCGGTCACCGACCCCAACGTCGGCAAGGCCAGCCGCAAGCGCCTCCTGGACCGCCGCGACGTCGTGCTCGACCGGATGGCGGAGCTGGAGAAGATCACCCACCAGGAGGCGGAGGCCGCCAAGGCCAAGTCGCTCGGCTGGAAGGACGTGGACATCCCGGGCGGGTGCCACGAGAGCAGATACCCCTATTTCTGCCTGTACGTCCAGCGCGAGATGCTGACCAACGCCGCCTTCGGCAAGACCGACTCACAGCGCCGCAGACTGCTCCGCAACGGCGGCCTGACCATCAAGACCACGCTCGACACCAAGATGCAGAAGGCGTCGGAGGAGGCCATCGGCCGGTACGTCGATCCCGGCGACAAGCCCGCCGCCTCGCAGGCGATGGTCGTCCCCGGCACCGGCGAGATCAGGGCCATGGCGGCGAGCAGGAAGTTCGGTACGAGCAGGAAGAAGAACCAGATCAGCTACAACCTCCCCGCCGACCGGGCGCACGGCGGCGGCGCGGGGTTCCAGGCCGGTTCGACCTTCAAGGTGTTCACCCTGCTCACCGCCCTCGACCAGGGCATGAAGGTGGACGACGGCCTGAAGGCCCCCAACGCCTACCTCGCGCCCAGCACCTCCGCCTTCAAGGACTGCAAGGGCAACTCCGTCGGCGCGGTGAGCGGCCCGCCCGCCCACAACTCCAGCGAGGGCTCCGGCGGCTTCAAGAGCCTGTCCACCGGCACCTGGGGGTCGGTCAACACCTTCTTCCTGGCCCTTGAACAGAAGGTCGGCCTCTGCGAGGTCGTCACCATGGCCAAGAAGCTCGGCGTCAAGCGCGCCGCCGACGGCACGGCCCTGCGCGAGGTCCAGACCTTCACCCTGGGCGTCAACGAGATGGACCCGGTCACCCTGGCCAACGCCTACGCCACCATCGCCGCCAGAGGCGAGTACTGCCAGCCCATCGCGGTCACCGAGGTACGCGACCGGTACGGCAAGGCCAAGCAGCACAAGCCCCGGTGCAAGCAGGTGCTCGACGAGGAGGTCGCCGATGCGGCCAGCCACATTCTGTCCGGCGTCTTCACAAAGGGCACCATGCAGGACGTCGGCGGCATCGGCAGGGACGCGGCCGGCAAGACCGGCACGACCGACGACTACACGGCCGCGTGGTTCGCGGGCTACACCCCGGACCTTTCGTCGGCCGTCAGCATCGGCGACCCGCGCGGGGCCTTCCAGCACGACCTGGTGGGGGTGACCATCGGCGGGCGCTACTGGAGCTACGTCTACGGCGCGTCGATCTCCGGGCCCATCTGGAAAGAGTCCATGCTGAAGGCGCTGGAGGACATCGAGCCGACCTCGTTCACGGCGCTCAACGCCGACCGCTTCGGCGGGTGCAGCACGGGCTGCGCGCCCAAGCCGCCCAAGGAGAAGAAGGAGGAGGGCGACGAGCGCGACGGCTTCCCCTTCCCCTTCCCTGACGGCGACGACGACGGCTTCCCGGAGAACGAGGAGGAGGACGGCGGCCCCGACCCGGGCGGCCGGGGCGAGGTGCAGCCGGACGACTACTGGAACGACGGCCTCGCCATCCCGCAGGACACGCCCGTCACGCCGTTCCAGTGACCCTCGCGGATCGGGGTACGGCTCGCCGTACCCCGATCACCGGCACCGAGGCAGGCGCGTCACCGGGCGGGGCGCGTCACTTGGCGAGGCGCGTGCGTACGGCCTGGGCGACCCGCCCGCCCTCGGCACGGCCCGCGACCTTCGGCGTGAGGACCTTCATCACCTGGCCCATCGCCTGCGGCCCGCTCGCGCCCGTCTCGGCGATGGCCTCGTCGGCCAGCCGCCCCAGTTCCTCGTCGGAGAGCTGCGCGGGCAGGTAGCCTTCGAGCACCGCGTGCTCGTCCATCTCGGCCTGCGACTGCGCGGCCCGGCCCGCCCCGGCGAACGCCTCCGCCGCCTCCCGCCGCTTCTTCGCCTCCTTGATCAGCACCTTGACGACCTCGTCGTCGGACAGCTCCCTGGCCGCCTTACCGGAGACCTCCTCGGTGCTGATCGCCGCGAGGGCCATCCTGATCGTGCGGGTACGGACCTCGTCACGGCTCTTCATGGAGACCGACAGATCGGCCTTCAACTTGTCCTTCAGCGCGCTCATGCGCCTTATCTTGCCGCACCGGGCCCGTCGCCACCGCGCGTGCCGCAGACGACACTGGCATGATGAACACGTGAGAAAAGCAGCAGCGATCCCCCTGTCCGTGCTGGGGCTGGGTGTGGCGGGCGTCGGTTACGCCGCCGTCGTCGAGCGCAACTGGTTCCGGCTGCGCCGCTTCGACGTCCCGGTGCTGCCCCCGGGGCAGCGCCCGCTTCGCATCCTGCACATCTCCGACCTGCACCTCACGCCGGGCCGGCGACGGCTGATCGAGTGGGTGCGCTCGCTGGGCGACCTGCGCCCCGACCTGGTGGTCAACACCGGCGACTCCATCTCCCACCCGGACGCCATCCCGCCGCTGCTGCACGCGCTGGAGCCGCTGCTCGCCCGCCCGGGCCTGTTCGTGTACGGCTCCAACGACATGTACGCCCCCGTGCCGAAGAACCCGGCCCGCTACCTCTGGCGCACCTCCAAGAACGACCACCGCCAGCACATACCGTCCCTCCCCTGGGAGGAGCTGGGCGCCGCGATGGCCGCCGAGGGCTGGCTCGACATGAACAACACCACCGCCCGCCTCAAGGTCGGCGAGCTGGACATCGCGGTCGGCGGCATCCACGACTCCCACATCAACCGCGACCGCTACGACCTCATCGAGGGCCCGGCCCCCGCCGACGCCGACCTCCGCCTCGGCGTCATGCACTCCCCCGAGCCGCGCAACCTCACCCGCTTCGCCGCCGACGGCTACCAGCTCCTCCTGGCCGGCCACACCCACGGCGGCCAGCTCTGCATCCCCTTCTACGGCGCCCTGGTCACCAACTGCGGCATCGACCGCGCCCGCGTCAAGGGCCTCCACCGCCACGACTCCGCCTACCTGCACGTCTCCGCCGGCCTCGGCACCTCCCCCTACGCCCCGGTCCGCTTCGCCTGCTTCCCCGAGGCGTCCCTCCTCACCCTGGTCCCCCGACGTTGATCACCATGAATGACACAACCGCCCCCGAAGTCCGCTAGACTTCTCAACGCACGGGCCACCAAGCCCGGGCCACCGGGGTGTAGCGCAGCTTGGCAGCGCGCTTCGTTCGGGACGAAGAGGCCGTGGGTTCAAATCCCGCCACCCCGACCCAGCAGGTCAGAGGCCCTTTCTCGGGGAACCGAGGAAGGGTTTTTTGATCTCTATGCGTCATGGACGCGTCGAGATCGCCGTCTCGGACCAGCTTGCTCGTCACCGCGTGCCACATGATGGTCGGTTCTGTGGGGACCGTCCGCCGAATGGCCGTGGCGCCTCCAGCACCGGAACACCACAGCAGGGGACATGAACTGCGCCCTGTCGGCGCCTGGACAAAATCGCCTGCGACATGTCGGCGGCCACTGGCGCCGGCAGCAGGTCCACCCCGCGCCGCCGACCCGGCGTACGATGTCGCCAGTGGGGCGATGGCGACATCCGCGTGAACTCAGATGTCGTGTTCGAGGTCCAGCACTTCGGCTTCGGCCAGCGCCATGGCCCCACGCAGGATTCGCCGGCGCGCCGCGTCCGACAGACGCGGGTCCACCGGCACCGTGATCGCGCCAGCAGCATCGTCCGGGGCGCTCGTCACCTGCAGGTCCAGCCACTGTCGCGCGGAAGCGGCCTTGATCTGGTCGAGTCGCGCGGTGTACCCACCGGGATCATCCACGCTCAAGGCATTGGCCAGCGCGCGCAGCCTCCACAAATCCGGCACCCGCGCCACCTCGCCGCCGACGATCGCACTGATGTACGTGTGCGCAAGCTTGAGGCCCGTCTTCGGGTCGGTCGCCCGCTTCGCCAGCTCGCGCGCACTGCACCCGCTGCTGACCATGTACTCCTGAACGTACTGGCTGAGCAGTCCCTCTACAGCCGATCCGTTCGGCGCCATGGTGTCGCCTCCCTGGTGGCCATCGCCGCCAAATGCAGCCATTTGCCCTCTGTGCGAACATTCTGACAACAGCCATGTGCATGGCTGAGCGATCAGACAACAGGCTGCCATCTAACCAGACGCGCAAAACCATCTGCCTGCCAGGCTGGACATGGCCAGGGGCATACTTTAGACTGTTGGAACTTTCCAACACCAGTCCGCTCACCCTGATGGCCCTCGTCAACCATGTCAATCCCCCCTTTGGCGACCGCCTGTCCGAGAACTCCAACAACGCACACGAAAGGACGGTGAGCGACAGATTCGGCTTCTCCAGCGCCCGAAGGATCTCCGGGATGCCCTGAACCTCGACGTCAAGCCCGGGACCTGGCGTACCCCAGACGCCCGTCGCCGAGCGAGCCCTGCGCCAAGAAGGCGGTGTATTGAGAGTGGGTCTCACATATCCTCTCCGCCTGTTAACGATCACGTCTGCGGCGTACCGTTCCGGGTAAAGCACTCCCGTAGCACACGCAAAGACTCACAAGATCTCAAACTGAATAGCAGGTCATCGACGGCGGGCGAGGGGTCGGATTGGATCGAAGTCGTGTGACCGAGCTGCACTACATCACACACCGCGCCAACCTGGCGTCGATCGTGCGACTCGGCATCCTGAGCCACCGACGGGTGACCTCGCTTCCACACCGGTCGATCGCAGATGAGGAGGTACAGGACCGACGACGGAACAAGCGCGTGCCGAACGGCCTGCTGATTCATGAGTACGCCAACGCCTACTTCGATGCCCGCAACCCCATGATGTACAAGCGCCTAGATCAGAGAAGGGAGCTGGCCGTCATCAGCATCATGCCCGGCATCCTGGACCTACCAGGAACAGTGATCAGCGATGGCAACGCCGCATCGGACGGCACGCTCTTCAGCGCATCGCCAGAGGGTCTCACGATGCTGGACGAACAGCGCGTATACGCTGAATGGTGGACAGATGGGGACGGCATGGAGAAGTGGGAGAGGAAGCGGCAAAGATGTGCAGAAGTTCTCGTCCCTGACCGTATCGCCCCGGAGTACATCAGGGGATGCTACGTCTTCAACAGTGAGGCCCTGCCTGCCTGCCGTGCAGCGGGACTGAAAGCGGCGGTGAATAAGCGTGTCTTCTTTGACTGACTCACGACATGTGACGGTGACCTCGGGTGATCTACTAACGTCCGGGGCTCAGGCTCTGGTGAACACCGTCAACTGTGTAGGAGTCATGGGCAAGGGCATCGCTCTGGCCTTCAAGCGCCGCTACCCGGACATGTTCGACGACTACGTGGAGCGATGCCGCCGGGGTGAGGTCCAGCTCGGCGTTCCGTATGTGTACCGTGCCGACGACCACCTGATCGTTAACTTCCCGACCAAGCAGCACTGGCGGGCGGTGAGCCGGCTCGATGCCATCGTGGCCGGCCTGAAGTATCTCGAACAGCACTACAGGGAGTGGGGGATCACCTCGCTCGCCGTACCGCCACTTGGGTGCGGCAATGGCCAGTTGGAATGGGAAGTGGTAGGTCCCACCCTCTATCGCCATCTGGCACGGCTCGACATCCCGGTCGAACTGTACGCACCCTCACAAGCAGCAGGCGAGCAACTTAATCCCGACCAGCTCGCCCTGGCGCTCGACCACGACCAGTCACCTGCGGACCGTGCGCGTTTCGTCGAACCAGAGTGGATCGCGATCGTTGCCATCCTCGACAAACTCCAGCGTCAGCCACACCACTGGCCAGTAGGGCGAGTGATGTTCCAGAAGCTCACCTACTTCGCCACTCAGGCCGGCATTCCTACCGGACTCGACTACGAGGCGGGCAGCTATGGTCCCTACGCGAGCGACCTCAAGCGCATGCTCGCCCGGCTGCAGAACAACGGCTTGGTAGTCGAGGAGCAGCGTGGCCGCATGCTCGAGGTTCGTGTAGGCGCGACTTATCGTGACGCGGTCGAGCAGTTCCGCGATCGCATGGAGGCGTGGCGGCCAGCCGTAGATCGCACCGTCGATCTCATGGCCCGTATGGACACCCAGACCTCCGAAGTGGCCGCATCGGTTCACTTCGCCACCACCGAGCTGCATGAGTGCCACGGGCGTCCGCCGTTGGCCTCGGAGGTACTGGAGACTGTCGAGGAATGGAAGGCTGGACGGAACCCTCCATTGGACCGGCAAGCGATCATTCAAGCGTTGCTGGTTCTCGCCTTGCGCGGGTGGATCGAGATCGAGCTGGACAAGGAGTTCGAGCCACTCGTCGAATCGATCATAGTTCCTTGACTCGGCGTCAATGAGCATCCGCCTACCGGGTGGCCCGCAGTGCTGGACCAGCTCAACCTGGCAGGTGTGGCGTACCGAAGGGGGTCGGCTTCTCGCTCGGCATGCGACGGCGGCTGGGTATCGCCGCGGCCTTGCTCAGTGACCCCGGCGGGCTCATCCTCGACAAGCCGATCAACGGGCACGACCCCGAGAGCATCAGATGGACCCGCGGGCTGCTGCGCACGCCGGCGGACGAAGGCCGAATCTCAAGCCAGACGATGAGCGCCACGGCGCTGACCGCGGACCAGGGCGTCATCATCGGGCGCGGCCGACTCACCATTGAGGCGACCGTCGACGAGCTGGACGCGCGTGTCCACCCGGGCGTGCCGGCACGCAGCCCACGGGAGGATGAGCTGAAGCGACAGCTGCTCGCACACGGCGTCGTGGTACGCCTTGAGCCGGGAGTCGCGCCGGCCATCAGCTGCGGCCGGCGCGGCACCACCCGAACTCCCGAGCCGGACCGGGTGTGGCATTCACGCCGGCCACCGCGTGCGGCATCCCGCTGCATGAGATCGCGCAGCGCGCCGCTGGAAGAGCCGTTCATCGAAGGCACGGCCGACAGCACCCACCACCGGGCGGGACAGCGGCAGGCATGAAGCCCGGTGACACCCATATCGCGAGCGACGCCTCGTCGAGCCGGGCAGCAGCACGCTGGAACCCTCGCGCACCCGGCTGATCCGGGACCTGGTCGCGGCGAAGTGGCTCAAGATCCGCTCACTGCGCTCAACGTACCACCCGCTGCCGATCGTGCTCGGCGGCAGGTTGGCCCTGAGCGGCGCCAGTCCTAGGAGCGGCTGCCCGAGCGGGGCCGTTCTGGTCCCGGGTCCCCTCCGTCAGCGGCGGGCGAGACCGCGCCCCAGGTGACCCACTTGGTGCTGGCCGCCTTCGGCGTCCTCGCCATCACCTCGGCGAGCACCACGGCGTGCTGCGCATCGCGCTCACCACCGTGCCACAGCGGTACAGGCCGTCCAGGAGGTGTCCACCGCCGGGGGCCTGGGCGGCTGGCCGTGGGCGTTCGCCGACCGCCTCCGGTGTCGGGTCGGGTGAGGGGTCAGCGGCGGGCGGCAACGAGGGTGAGTATGCCGAGGATGAGGGGGGCCCAGCCGCCGGTGGTGGGGAAGTAGAGGACGCAGAGGATCAGGCCGATCGCCAGCAGGTACCAGCCGAGCTGGGCGGGGAGGCGGCCGGTGGCGCGGATGATGTGCTGGGCGAGGGTGGCCAGGGCGAGCATCGCGACGCCGCCGATGATGAACCAGGCGTCCGCCTCGCGGGCGGCGTAGTTGGGGGCCTCGGGGTCGACGATGCTGCGGAAGAAGCCGTCGGCGGCGATGCCGGCCCAGTCGTTGGGTTGGATGAAGGCCCAGGCGAAGTGCATCACCGCGACGGCGATGAGCAGGCGCGGGATCCAGCGGGTCAGGCCGCTCACGGGAGGGGTGTCCGTGCGCGGGGTGGTCGTGGTGGTCATTCGGTGTCCGCCTCCTCGGGTGGGGCCAGGCGCAGGGCGCGCTGGTAGATGTCGCGCAGTTCGGGCGCGGAGATCGGGGGGATGACCTGCTGGCCGCCGATCAGGATCAGGTAGAGCAGCCTGCCCATGGGCGTGACGTCGGACTCCGGGCCGCCGAGGTCGCGCCACAGGGCGCTCAGGTAGTCGATGCGCGTGCGGTCCACGCGCTCCTGGACGGCCCGTACGTCGGCGTCCACCAGGGCCCAGGCCCGGACGGCCGACTCCAGGCCCGCATTGTGGTCCTCGACGTCCAGGACGATGTCGAGCAGCCGCCGCAGCCGCGCCGGGGCGGGCTCGCCCGAGCCCTCGACGGCGGTGATGAACCGGTCGGTGTGCTCGGTCTCGAAGTGGCCGAGCAGGTCCTTCTGGTAGCCCGTGATGCCCTTGAAGTGGTGGTAGAACGAGCCTTTGGTGAGATCCAGCTCGCCGCACAGCCGTTCGATGGTCAGCGCCCGCGCGCCGTCGCGGGCGAGGATCTCAAGGCCGGTGTCCAGCCAGTCGCGTTTGGACGCCACGGCCGGTCACCCGGACCCGATCGCGAATTCGCTCATGAGCCATACCATACCTCATGGTATGGCCCTGGGTCGTAGGACGTCAGGTACAGTTGTGACGTGCATCTTTACTTCCTCTGAGGGCGGCCCCCCGTCCGGCGACGCCGGGCGGACACGCGGTCGTCTCTCACCCTGCGGGCTCCCGGCCTCTCCTGAGGCGCGCGTGAGCCTGCTCCCTCGGAGGAAGCATGTTCACCGGTCCCCTTTCGCATGCCCGCGCGCGTGCCCATCTCAACGCAACCGATCTGCACCTGGCCCGCGGCGGCCGCCCGGTGCTCACCGGGGTCGATCTGACCGTCTCGCCCGGAGTCCGGCTCGGAGTGGCCGGCGAGAACGGGCGCGGGAAGACCACCCTGCTCCAGGTGCTCGCCGGGACGCTGGTCCCGGACGCGGGCACGGTACACCGGTCCGGCACGCTGGGCGTCGCCGGCCAGGAGATGCCGATCGCCGCCGACCGCACCGTCGGCGACCTGATCGACGTCGAACTCGCCCAGGTACGCGCAGTACTACGGGCCTTCGACGAGGCAACGATCGCGCTCGCCGCAGACCACCCGGAAGCCGCCCAGGCGTACACGGACGCGCTCACCGCCGCCGAGGCCGTCGACGCCTGGAACGCCGACCGGCGCGTCGATGTCTCGCTGGCCGCGCTGAGCGCCGTCACCGACCGCGCCCGGCCGCTGGCCACGCTCTCCGTGGGCCAGCGCTACCGGATCAGGCTGGCCTGCCTGCTGGGGGCCGGGCACGATCTGCTGCTGCTCGACGAGCCCACCAACCACCTCGACGCGGACGGCCTGGACCACCTCACCGTCAAGCTGCGCGAGCACCCGGGCGGCGTGGTCCTGGTCAGCCATGACCGGGCGCTGCTGTCGGACGTGGCCACCGCGATCCTGGACCTCGATCCGACCATCGACGGACGCGCCCGGCTGTACGGGGGCGGCTACGACGGCTTCCGGGAGGCGCAGCGCGCCGAACGCGAGCGCTGGGAGACCGCCCACCGCGACCAGTCGCTCGAACGGCAGCGCCTCGCGCAGGACCTCTCCGCGGCCCAGAACCGGCTGTCCACCGGATGGCGGCCGGTCAAGGGCACCGGCAAGCACACCCGCGCCACCCGCGCGCCCGCCCTGGTCCGGGCGGTACACCGGCGGCAGGAGGCCCTGGATGCGCACGTCATCGACGTGCCCGAGCCGCCGCTGCGGTTCCAGATGCCGCCGCTGGAGGCGCCCACCGGGGCCACCCTGCTCCGGGCCGACGACGTGGTGGTGCGCGGCCGGTTCGAGACGCCCTGCTCGGTACTCCTGCGCGGCGGCGAGCGCCTGGTGGTCACCGGCCCGAACGGTTCGGGCAAGTCCAGCCTGCTCGCCGTACTCGCCGGTACGCTCGCCCCGGACGCGGGCACCGTGCAGCGCGGACGCGGCGCGCGCGTCGGCCTGCTCGCCCAGGAGTCCCCGCCGCCCACCCGGCGACGGGCGTTCGAGGTGTACGAGGCCCACGCCGGTACCGAGGGCGTCGGCCTCGCCCGCCTCGGCCTGCTGCCCGCCGACACCGCCCACCGCCCGGTCACCGAGCTGTCCATCGGACAGCGGCGCCGCCTGGATCTGGCCCTGCTGCTGGCCGCCCGCCCGCAGGTGATCCTGCTCGACGAGCCCACCAACCACCTGTCCACGACCCTGGTCGAAGAACTCACCGACGCGCTCGCCACCACCGGAGCCGCCGTGGTCATCGCCACCCATGACCGCCGGCTGCTGCGCGACACCGCAGGCTGGCCCCGCCTCCGGCTCTGAGCCCCACACCGAAGCACGGCTCTTGACATCGAATGCATCCAGTGGATACTTGGGATCCAAAGCTGGTGACGAGAGAAGAGAGCCGTGCTGGAACCGCTGCAGATCACACTCCTCGCCGTGGCGGGATTCCTGGCCGGGGCCGTGAACGGGGTGGCCGGAGGCGGTTCGCTGATCTCGTTCCCGGCGCTCCTGGCCATGGGGTACTCGCCGGTGGCGGCCAACGTCACCAGCGCGCTCACCACGCTGCCCGGCTACCTGGGCGGGCTCGCCGGATACCGGGACGAGCTGCCCGCGATCGGCGGGCGGGTGCTGCGGCTGACCGCGGTGACCGTCGCGGGGGCGGCCTGCGGGTCGGCGATCCTGCTGGTGGCGCCGCAGGAGCAGTTCACGTCCGTGGTGCCGGTGCTGGTGCTCGCGTCCGTGGCGGCGCTGGCCCTGCAGGGGGTGGTGGCGCGGCGGCTCGCCAAGGCCAGGGCGGCGGACGGCGGGCGGGGGCTGCTCGCCGCGCAGTTCGTGGTCTCGGTCTACGGGGGTTACTTCGCCGCCGGGCTCGGCGTGATGATGCTCGCCGTGCTCGGCGCCTTCGTGGCCGAGAACCTGCACCGGCTCAACGCCCTCAAGGGCGCGCTGTCGCTGATCGTCGGGTCGGTCTCGGCGCTCGCCTTCACGGTGTTCGGGCCGGTGCAGTGGCTGCCCGTCGCGGTGATGTCGGTGGCCGGGCTGGCCGGCGGGCGGGGCGGCGTCGTCCTCGCCCGGCGGGTGTCCCCGGAGATCCTCCGCTGGCTCGTCGTGTCCGCCGGGCTCGTCCTGTCCGTCGCGCTCTTCCTGAGGTGACCATGCTTCCCGACCGCACCGACCTGCTCATCTCGGGCACGTACCTGATCTCGATGGACCCGGACATCGGCGACCTTCCGCGCGCCGACGTCCTGGTCCAGGACGGGCGGATCGCCGAGGTCGCCCCGCACGACCCCGGCCGCGCGGCCGGTGACGCCCAGGTCATCGACGCGAGCCGGACGGTGACCCTCCCCGGGTTCGTGGACACCCACTGGCACCTGTGGAACTCGCTGCTGCGCGGCACGGTCGGCGACCGGCCGGGCCGGGACTACTTCACCGTCAAGCGGGCGCTCGCGCCGCACTTCGAGGTGGACGACTTCTACTGGGCCGCCAGGTTCGGGCTGGCCGAGGCGATCGGCGGCGGCATCACCACCGTGCACAACTTCGACCACAACGTACGCGGCCCGCAGGACGCCGACGCCAACATCCGGGCCCACCTGGACTCCGGGCTGCGCGGGCGGTTCTCCTACGGCCCGCCCGACTCGGCCGAAGCGGACGCCACCAACGACCTCGACGACCTGGCCGCGCTGCGTACCCGCTGGCCCGCCGCGCTGCTGGACGGCAGGCTGGACTTCGGCGTCGCGCTGCGCGGGCCGTACCGGACCCCGCCCGCCGTCTACGAGCGGGAGTGGGCGGCGGCCCGCTCGCTCGGCCTGCCGATCACCATGCACTGCGACCGCTGCCTGCGCGAGGAGGGCTGCCGCTCCTGCGGCCTGACCCGCCTCGCCGACCTCGGCCTGCTCGGCGAGGACGTGCAGATCATCCACGCCGTGCACGCGAGCGAGGACGACATCGGGGCGCTGGCCCGCACCCGTACGCGGGTGTCGGTGAGCCCGATGACCGAGCTGCGCACCATGGGCTTCCCGCTGATCAGCGAATTCATCGAGGCCGGCGTGCGGCTCTCGCTGTCCCTGGACACCCTCGCCATGCCGACCAGCGCCGACATCCTCGGGCACCTGCGCGCCATCGTCTCCATCGAGGCGGCCCGCACCGGCTCGCCCGCGGTGACGCCGCGCCGGCTACTCAGGCTGGCGACGCTCGACGGCGCCGAAGACCTCGGCATCGGCGACATCACCGGCTCCATCACGAACGGCAAGCGCGCGGACATCGTGATCCTGCGCCTGTCCGACGTCAACCTGCTCCCCTCGGGCGACCCGGCCGAGGGGCTCGTCTACACCGGTCAGATCGACAACATCGACACCGTCATCGCCGACGGCCGCGTGCTCAAGCGGCACGGCAGGCCGGTGCTCGCCGAGGGCGGTCCCGACCCCGTCGCCATGGCCGAGGCCCGCAGGGACGCCCTGCTCCAAAGGGCCACGGCGGCGGGCGACCGGCTCTCCACCCCAGAAAACGGCTCCACCCCAGAAAGCGGCTCCACGCCCGAAAGAAGCCTGCCATGAGCGCCACCCCCATCGCCCGGGCGTCGTCCCGGCACGAAACCCTCACCCCGCGTGTCGCGGTCGCGATGTTCGGCCTGCTGCTGCTCGCCTACGCGGTCAACGCCATGGACCGCATGGTCTTCCCCGTGCTGCTGGTCGAGGTCCGCAGCGAGTACGGCTTCAGCCTGGAGGCGGCCGGACTCCAGGCCACCGTCTTCGCCCTCGGCATGGGCCTGGCGGGGCTGCCCGCCGGACGGCTGGAGCGGACGTTCGGCCGGCGGCGGACGATCGTCGCGGGCACCCTGCTGTTCTCCGTGGCGACCGCCCTGACCGCCGCCTCCACCGGCTTCGTGGACATGCTGCTGTGGCGCGTCCTGTCCGGCGTCGGCGAGGCGCTGCAACTCGCCGCGATCATCACGGTGGCCTCCAGCGCGTTCCCGGCCCGGCGCGGGGTGGCGATCGGCAGCATCAACATGGCCTTCGCCGCGGGCTCGGTGATCGGCCCGTCCTTCGGTACCGGTCTGATGGAGAGCTACGGGACCTGGCGGGCCCCGATGGTCGCGTACGCGGCGATCGGCGTCGCGCTCGCGCTGGCCACCCTCCTGCTGGTGTCGCCGCGGCTCACCGAGGCCAGGGCGGCGGCCGGGGTGGTCCGCCACATCGGCGGCGCGGCCACGCTGCTGGCCCGCAACCCGCTGGTGCTGGCCGCGATCATCGTGCTGTTCGGGCTGGCCGACTTCGGCTTCATCGGCATGTACGCCAGCTACCTGCGCGAGGAGCTGGGCTTCGGTTCCGGCGCGGCCGGTTTCGTGGTCGGGCTGTCCGGGCTGGCGGCCTTCGCCTCGCCGCTCGGCGGTCACCTGGTCGACCGGTGGAGCCCGCGGATCGTGCTCACACTGCTCAACCTGGCCGTCGCGGCGTGCGGCTGCGCGCTGTTCCTCGGGTCGCCGGGCATGGCCTGGCAGTCGGTCTTCTCGTTCCTGTTCGGGCTGTTCGCCAGCAGCGGCGTGTACGTCGCGGCGGCCGGCTACCTGGTCAAGGCGGTGGACGCCAAGGGCGTCAGCCGGGCCGCCGGCGTGTTCGTGACCTGCGTCTACGTGGCGGCCAGCGTCGCCGGGCTGCTGTTCAGCAGCCTCACCTCCGCGGCCGGATGGACCGCCGCGGCCATGATCCAGATCGTCGGCTTCTCGGTGGTGGGCGCGGCCCTCGCGCTCGCCCTGCGCCCGCGTCTGTTCAGCACGACCGACACCGGAGGGGTTCACTCATGACCACTTCCCTGCTCTGGCGGCTCCCCCAGGCCGCCGTGCCCGTCACCGGCCGCCCGGAGGCGTTCCCGGTCCGGCGCGTCTACTGCGTCGGGCGCAACTACGTCGATCACATCAGGGAGATGGGCGAGGGCGACGAGCGCGACGACCCGTTCTTCTTCCAGAAGCCCACCGACGCCGTGGTGACGGACGGCTCGGCCGTACCGTATCCGCCGCACACCGGCGACCTGCAGTTCGAGGGCGAACTCGTGGTCGCGATCGGCACCGAGGGCACGGACGTCCCCGTCTCCGGCGCGCTCGGCCACGTCTTCGGGTACGCCGCCGGGATCGACCTGACCCGGCGCGACCGGCAGCGCGACTGCCGGGCCATGGCCCACCCGTGGGAGGCGGGCAAGTCCTTCGACCACTCCGCGCCGTGCGGGCCCATCCTGCCCGCCGCCGAGGCCGCGGGAACACTGGACGGCGAGCTGCGGCTGACCGTCAACGGCGAACTCCGCCAGCACACCGGCCTGGACCTGATGGTGTGGAAGGTCCCCGAGATCATCGGCCACCTGTCCCGCTCGTACCGGCTGATGCCGGGCGACCTCATCTACACCGGCACCCCGGCGGGAGTCGCCGCGGTGCATCCAGGCGACGTGATCCGCGTCGAGATCACCGGCCTGCCCGTCCTCACCGTGACCATCCGATAGGAGACACCCCATGCGTCCCAGCGAACGGCTCGCGTACGACCCCATCGAAGGCCGCCCGGCGCTCACGCTGCCCGGCGGCGGCCGGATGGTGGTGTGGGTCATCGTCAACGTGGAGACCTGGTCCGACACCGACCCGATGCCGCGTACCGTGCTCACCCCGCCCGCGGGCGGCATCCCGGCCCCCGACGTGCCGAACTGGGCCTGGCACGAGTACGGCAACCGGGTCGGCTTCTGGCGCATGCTGCACGCGCTGGACCGTCAGGGGGTGCGTGCCGCGCTGGCGGTCAACGGCCAGGCGGTGGAGCACTACCCGCAGATCACCAAGGCCGCGCTGGAACGCGGCTGGGAGTTCGTCGGCCACGGGTTCACCCAGAAGAACATGCAGAAGGTCGCCGACGAGCGGGCCGACATCCGGGCCACCACCGAGGCGATCGAGTCCGCCACCGGGGCACGGCCGCGCGGCTGGCTGGGCCCGGGGCTCACCGAGACCTGGGAGACCCCGGACATCCTCGCCGAGGAGGGTTACGAGTACGTCTGCGACTGGGTGCTGGACGACCAGCCGATGGAGCTGGCCACGCGTACCACGCCCATCGTGAACGTCCCGTACACGCAGGAGTGCAACGACGTCGCGATGATGCTGATCCAGCATCACCCGGCCCGCGAGTACTACCAGCGGGCGATCGACCAGTTCGACCAGTTGTACGCGGATTCGGCGGACTCCGCGAGGGTCATGGCACTGGTCGTGCACCCGTACATCATGGGCGCCCCGCACCGGCTGAGGTACTTCGAGCAGGCCCTGCACCACATCCGGGCGCGCCGGGACGTGGAGTTCTGGACCGGCGAGCAGATCCTCGACTGGTATCGTGCCGCCTCACCTGGGAACTGACCCCTGAAACCCGTCCCTCGCCGGACCTCCCGTAAGGATCAAGCTTTTTGCAGACGGCGTATACTGACCGCGTGCCCAGCTCTCCCGACCCCCGTCCGGGCAGTGCCCAGGCGGTGTACGCGGAGCTGCGCCGCCGATTCGCGGCCGGTGAATACGCGCCCGGTCAGCGGCTCACCGAGGCCGTGCTGGCCGCCGAGCTGAGCGTCAGCCGCACCCCGGTCCGTCAGGCGCTGGGCAGGCTGCTGACCGACGGCCTGGTGGTCCCGGCCGCCAGGGGCGTCGCCGTCGCGGCGCTCACCGGCGCCGAGGCCGGGCACCTGTTCGTGCTGCGCGGCCGGCTCGAAGCCCTGGCGGCCGAGCTGGCCGCCACCCGGCAGAAGGAAGGGCGGCTGGCCCCCGCCGAGATCGACGCGCTGGACGAGGCGGTCGATCGGGTGGAGGCCGCGGTGCGCGCGCACGACGCGCGCGCCTCCGCGCAGGCCAACCTGGCGCTGCACCGCGCCATCGGCGCGGCGGCGGGCAACCCGTTCCTCGAAGACGCCCTGCACCGGGTGTGGGACCGCATCGCGGTCACCACGGTGGCCAACCTCGACGACCCGCACTGGGCCGACGCGATCACCGAGCAGCACCGCGCGATCATCGCGGGCATCCGCGCGGGCGACCCGCAGGCCGCCGGGGAGGCCGCGCTGGCCCACATCCAGGCGGCCGGTCGCGCGTACCGGCCACTGGACCACTGACAAAGGCCGCTTCACGGTACGAACCGGTAGCCCATCCCCGGCTCGGTGATCAGGTGGGCGGGGTGGCCCGGGTCGGCCTCCAGCTTGCGGCGCAGCTGCGCCATGTACTGCCGCAGGTAGTGCGACTCCTTGACGAACTTCGCGCCCCACACCTCGGTCAGCAGGTGCCGGTGAGAGATCAGCTTGCCGGGGTTGCGCAGCAGGATCTCCAGGATGTGCCACTCGGTGGGGGTCAGCCGCACGTCGCCGGAGACCGACTTGCCGACCAGGTCCACGACGTGGTCGCCGACGCGGATCAGCGCGGTCTCCGACTCGGTCACCGCCGAGCGCCGGGAGACCGCCCGGACGCGGGCGAGCAGTTCGTCGATCCCGAACGGCTTGGTCACGTAGTCGTCGGCGCCCGCGTCCAGGGCCTCGACCTTGTCCCGGTTGGCGGCCCGGCCGGACAGCACGATGATCGGCACGCTGGTCCAGCCGCGCAGGCCGTGGATCACGTCGATGCCGTCGAGGTCGGGCAGCCCGAGGTCGAGCAGCACCAGGTCGGGGTGGAAGGACGCGGCCTGGCGCAGCGCCGAGCCGCCGTCGGCGGCCACCGCGACCTCGTAGTGGCGGGCGGCCAGGTTGATCCGCAGCGCCCGCAGGATCTGGGGCTCGTCGTCCACGACGAGGACGCGGGTCACGCCGCCGCCCCGGTACGGCCGGTGACCGGCAGCGTGAGGATCATCGTCAGCCCGCCTCCAGGTGTGTCCTCCGGGGTCAGTGTGCCGCCCATCGCCTCGGCCAGGCCACGGGACAGGGCCAGGCCGAGCCCGACGCCGGTGTGGTTGTCGCGGTCGCCGAGCCGCTGGAACGGCATGAACACCCGCTCGTGGTCCTCCTGCGGGATGCCGGGGCCGCGGTCGATGATCCGGATCTCCACTCCGGAGCCGTGCCCGCTCGCGCGGACCAGCACCGGCCGTCCGTCGGGGCTGTAGCGGACGGCGTTGGCGATCACGTTCACCAGCACCCGTTCCAGCAGCACCGGGTCGGCGGTGATCTCCGGCAGGTCGGCCGGGATGTCGCAGACCACCCGGCCGCGTACGGTCCCGAGGTCGTCGATCGCGCGGGGCACCACCTCGTCCAGGGCGAGCCGCTGCGGTGACGCGCCCAGCACGCCCGCCTGGAGCCGGCTCATGTCCAGGAGGTTGGCGACGAGGCGGTCCAGGCGGGTGAGGGATTGGTGGGCGGTGTCGAGGAGTTCGGCGCGGTCGGCGGGGGTCCAGTGGACGTCGGTGGCGCGCAGGCCGTCGACGGCGGCGGTGGCGGAGGCGAGGGGGGTGCGCAGGTCGTGGCTGACGGCGGCGAGCAGGGCGGTGCGCATGCGGTCGGCTTCGGCGAGGGGGCGGGCTTTTTCGGCTTCGGCGCGGAGGCGTTCCTGGCGGAGGGCGACGGCGGCTTCGGCGGCGAAGGCTTCCAGGACGCGGCGGTCGGCGGCGTGCAGGAGGCGGCCGCGGGCGGCGAGGATGAGGTGGTCGTCGATGCGGACGTCGGTGCCGGCGTCGCCGGGGGTGGTGGCGGGGGGTCCGCCCGCGGTGGCGGCGATGTGCCAGGGGGTGGTGGGGTCGGTGCGTTCGAGGAGGGTGACCGATTCCAGGGCGAAGGTCTCGCGGAGGCGGGCGAGGAGGGAGGGGAGGGCGGCGTCGCCGCGCAGGACGTGTCCGGCGAGGGTGGAGAGGACTTCGGCGTCGGCTCCGGCGCGGGCGGCTTCGCGGGTACGCCGGGCGGCGAGGTCCACGATCGCGCTGACGGCCATCGCGACGACCACGAACACCACCAGCGCGAAAAGGTTTTCCGCCTCCGCGATGGTGAACTCCCCCACCGGCGCGGTGAAGAAGTAGTTCAGCAGCAGCGACCCGCCCACCGCCGCGGTGATCGCGGGCCACATCCCACCGGCCAGCGCGACCGCCACGACCAGCAGCAGGAAGATCAGGATCTCGCTGGGCAGCGCGAGCACGTCGCGGAAGGGCAGCAGGGCGACGGTCAGCGCGGGCACTCCGGCGACCGCGGCGGCCCAGCCGGTGAGCCTTCTGGCCTTGGGCAGTCCGGCGTCCGTGCGGGGCGGCATCCGCCGTCCGCGCCGGGCCTCCGCGTGGGTGACCATGTGGACGTCGATCGAGCCGGACCGCGCGGTGGTCTCCACCCCCACCCCACGCGCCCACAACTGGGCGAACCGGCCACGCCGGGACGCCCCCAGCACGAGCTGCGTGGCGTTCACCCCACGGGCGAAGTCAAGCAGCGCGCCCGGGATGTCGTCCCCGACCACCTGGTGATAGCTCCCGCCCAGATCCTCCACCAGGGTCCGCTGCCGGGTCAGGCCCGTGGGGTCCGCGCCGCCCAGCCCGTCCGGGCGGGTGACGTGGACGGCCAGCAGATCCGCCCCCTTGGTCCGCGCCGCGATCCGCGCCGCCCGCCGAACCAGCGTGTCCCCCTCCGGACCCCCCGTCAACGCCACCACCACCCGCTCCCGCGCCTCCCACGTCACCGCGATCCCATGCTCGGCCCGATACCGGTCGAGCTGCTCATCCACCTTCCCCGCCACCCACAACAGCGCCAGCTCCCGCAACGCCGTCAGATTCCCCACCCGGAAATAGTTCGCCAGCGCCGCGTCCACCTTCTCCGGCGCATAAACGTTCCCGTGCGCCAGCCGCCGCCGCAACGCCTCCGGCGACATGTCCACCAGCTCCACCTGATCGGCCCGCCGCACCACCTCATCCGGCACCGTCTCGCGCTGCACCACCCCGGTGATCCGCTCCACCACGTCGTTGACCGACTCCAGATGCTGCACGTTCACCGTGGTGATCACATCGATCCCGGCCGCGATGATCTCCAGCACGTCCTGCCACCGCTTGGCGTTGCCCGAGCCCGGCACGTTGGTGTGGGCCAGCTCATCCACCAGCACCACCCGCGGACGCCGGGCCAGCACCGCCGCCACGTCCAGCTCGGTGAACGACGCCCCACGATGGATCACCTCACGGCGGGGCAGGACCTCCAGCCCCTCCAGCAGCGCGGCGATCGGCGCGCGGCCGTGGGTCTCCACCAGCCCGACGACCACGTCCCGGCCCCGGCCCAGCGCCCGCCGCCCCTCGCACAACATCGCGTAGGTCTTGCCGACCCCGGGGGCCGCCCCGAGATACACCCGGAGCCGGCCACCCGGCACGTTGATCATGGGTTCCCGATGGACTCGCACATATCTCAGAAAACGCTTATAAAACGGAGCCTGGAGGGCTCTTGACGCGTTCACTACGCCACCGCCGCCGATATTGACGCCATCCTGACGCCCCGCACAGACCCCGTATGAACAGCGTCAATATTCACCGCATAGCCGTATACGACCCATCAAGAACCCACAAAACCCACTCAATCCGCTCTTTCATTCATTGAGTGCCGGTGAAGTTCTCCGGCAAACGCTGATTTCGAGGAGTGGGGATGGCCGACGTCATCTTCGTGGCCCTGACGGTCGCGGTGTTCGCGGTCCTGGGCCTTGTCGTACGGGCGGTGGAACGGCTGTGAGCCTCGTCAACGCCATCGGCCTCGCCGTGGTGGCGCTGCTGGTGGCCTTCATGGTCGCCGCCCTGCTGTTCCCGGAGCGTTTCTGATGGGCACCGCGACCGCGGGCGCGCTGTTCGTCGCGTCCCTGATCCTCGCCCTGGCCCTGGTGCACCGGCCGCTCGGCGACCACATGTACCGCGTCTACACCACGACCCGGCACCTCGCCGCCGAGCGCCTGATCTACCGGCTGCTCGGCGTCAACGCCGACGCCGAGCAGCGCTGGAGCGCGTACGCGCGCGGCGTGCTCGCGTTCTCCGTCGTCTCCATCCTGTTCCTGTACGGCCTGCAACGCCTCCAGGACCGGCTCTTCCTGAGCCTCGGCATGGACCCGGTGCCCGACCACGTCGCCTGGAACACCGCCATCAGCTTCGTGACCAACACCAACTGGCAGGCGTACTCCGGCGAGTCCACCATGGGCCACCTGACCCAGATGGCGGGCCTGGCCGTACAGAACTTCGTGTCGGCCGCGGTCGGCATGGCGGTGGCGATGGCGCTGGTGCGCGGCTTCGCCAGGAACCGCACCGACACCCTCGGCAACTTCTGGGTGGACCTGGTCCGCGGCACGGTGCGGATCCTGCTGCCGATCGCGTTCGTGGGCGCGCTGGTGCTGGTCGCGGGCGGGCTGGTACAGAACTTCGCGGCCCCGCAGGAGATCGCCACGCTGACCGGCGGCACCCAGAGCGTGACCGGCGGCCCGGTGGCCTCCCAGGAGGTCATCAAGGAGCTGGGCACCAACGGCGGCGGCTTCTACAACGTCAACTCCGCCCACCCCTTCGAGAACGCCACGGGCTGGACCAACTGGTTCGAGATCTTCCTGATCCTGGTCATCCCGTTCTCGCTGCCGCGCACGTTCGGCCGGATGGTCGGCCAGCGGCGCCAGGGCAACGCCATCCTCGCCGTGATGGCCGTGCTCGCCCTGGTCAGCGTCGCCCTCACCAACGTCTTCGAGCTGGCCGGCGGCGCGACCGTGCCGCAGGCCGTGGGCGCGGCGATGGAGGGCAAGGAGGTGCGGTTCGGGGTGGCGAACTCCGCCACCTTCGGCGCGGCGACCACGCTCACCTCGACCGGCGCGGTGGACTCCTTCCACGACTCATACACCCCGTTCGGCGGCATGATGACGATGTTCAACATGATGCTGGGCGAGGTCGCGCCCGGCGGGGTCGGCGCGGGCCTGTACGGCATGCTGGTGCTGGCGGTGATCACCGTCTTCGTGGCGGGGCTGATGGTCGGCCGCACGCCGGAGTACCTGGGCAAGCGGATCGGGGCCCGCGAGATCAAGCTGGCCTCGCTGTACTTCCTGGTCACCCCGGTCCTGGTGCTGACCGGCACGGCTCTGGCGATGGGCAACGCGGACGGCCTGGCCGGGATACTGAACTCGGGCCCGCACGGGTTTTCTGAGGTCCTGTACGCGTTCACCAGCGCCTCCAACAACAACGGGTCGGCCTTCGGCGGCCTGACCGTGAACACGCCGTGGTACGACACGGCGCTCGGCCTGTGCATGGCGCTCGGCCGGTTCCTGCCGATCATCTTCGTGCTGGCCCTGGCCGGGTCGCTGGCCGGGCAGGCGCCGGTGCCGGAGTCGGCGGGCACGCTGCCCACCCACCGGCCGCAGTTCGTCGGCATGGTCGTCGGCGTCACGATCATCCTGATCGCGCTGACCTTCCTCCCCGCGCTCGCGCTCGGGCCGCTCGCAGAAGGGCTTTCGTGAATGAGCACGTCAGAGCGCAGGATCGGGGGCGGGCTGCTGGACCCCGGGCAGTTGGTCCGCTCGCTGCCCGACGCGCTTGCCAAGCTGAACCCCCGCACGCTGTGGCGCAACCCGGTGATGCTGATCGTGGAGATCGGCGCGGTGTTCACCACCGTCCTGGCGATACTCGACCCGACGTTCTTCGGCTGGGCGATCACGGTCTG
Organism: Spongiactinospora rosea; assembly: GCF_003315795.1. GTDB lineage: Bacteria > Actinomycetota > Actinomycetes > Streptosporangiales > Streptosporangiaceae > Spongiactinospora > Spongiactinospora rosea. Next base: position 397,349 of record NZ_QMEY01000001.1, on the reverse strand, counting down.
GCTGTGGCTGACCGTGCTGTTCGCCAACCTGGCCGAGGCGGTCGCGGAGGGGCGCGGCAAGGCCCAGGCGGCCACGCTGCGCGCCGCCAAACGCGACACCACCGCCCGCAAGCTGGTGGGCGGCTCCGTCCAGACGGTCGGCGCGCCGGAGTTGCGTCCCGGTGACCGCGTGGTGGTCGAGGCGGGCGAGATCATCCCCGGCGACGGCGACGTGGTGGAGGGCATCGCCTCGGTGGACGAGTCGGCCATCACCGGCGAGTCGGCCCCGGTCATCCGGGAGTCGGGCGGCGACCGTTCGGCGGTGACCGGCGGCACCAAGGTGCTGTCGGACCGGATCGTCGTCGAGATCACCCAGAAGCCCGGCGAGAGCTTCATCGACCGGATGATCTCCCTGGTCGAGGGCGCGAACCGGCAGAAGACCCCCAACGAGATCGCGCTGAACATCCTGCTGGCCGCGCTCACGATCATCTTCCTGGCCGCGACGGTGACCATGCAGCCGATGGCGATCCACGCCAAGGCCGTCAACCCCGGCATCCCGGACTCCCTGGCGCTGACCGGCGACGGCGTGACCGGGATCGTGCTGGCCGCGCTGCTGGTCTGCCTGATCCCGACCACCATCGGGGCGCTGCTGTCGGCCATCGGCATCGCGGGCATGGACCGGCTGGTGCAGCGCAACGTGCTGGCGATGTCCGGCCGTGCGGTGGAGGCCGCGGGCGACGTCAACACGCTGCTGCTGGACAAGACCGGCACGATCACGCTGGGCGACCGGCAGGCGGCGGAGTTCGTCCCGGTGGCGGAGGTCGGCGAGGAGGAACTGGCGCTGGCGGCGCAACTGTCCAGCCTGGCCGACGAGACGCCCGAGGGGCGGTCCATCGTGGTGTTCGCCAAGCGCGCGTACGGCCTGCGCGAACGCGAACCCGGCGAACTGGCCACCGCCGAGTGGGTGCCGTTCACCGCCCAGACCCGGATGTCGGGGGTGAACATGGACGGCCGGCAGGTGCGCAAGGGCGCGGCCACCGCCGTGATGAAGTGGGTGCGCGACCACGGCGGCCACCCCACCGACCAGATCGGCCACCTGGTGGACGGCATCTCCGCCTCCGGCGGCACCCCGCTGGTGGTCGGCGAGATCAACGGCGAGCGGGCCCGGGTGCTGGGGGTGATCCACCTCAAGGACGTGGTCAAGGCGGGCATGGCCGAGCGGTTCGCCGAGATGCGCCGGATGGGCATCAGGACCGTGATGATCACCGGGGACAACCCGCTGACCGCCAAGGCCATCGCCGACGAGGCCGGGGTCGATGACTTCCTGGCCGAGGCCACCCCCGAGGACAAGCTCGCGCTGATCAAGAAGGAGCAGGAGGGCGGCCGGCTGGTCGCCATGACCGGGGACGGCACCAACGACGCCCCCGCCCTGGCGCAGTCCGACGTCGGGGTGGCCATGAACACCGGCACCTCGGCCGCCAAGGAGGCCGGGAACATGGTCGATCTGGACTCCAACCCGACCAAGCTCATCGAGATCGTCGAGATCGGCAAGCAGCTCCTGATCACCAGGGGCGCGCTGACCACGTTCTCCATCGCCAACGACGTCGCGAAGTACTTCGCGATCATCCCGGCGATGTTCGCCGCGGTCTACCCGGGCCTCGACGCGCTCAACATCATGCGGCTGTCCAGCCCGCAGTCGGCGATCCTGTCCGCGGTGATCTTCAACGCGCTGATCATCATCGCGCTGATCCCGCTCGCCCTGCGCGGCGTGCGCTACCGCCCGGCCGGCGCCGCCAAGCTGCTGTCGCGCAACCTCTGCCTGTACGGCCTGGGCGGGGTCGTCGCGCCGTTCATCGGCATCAAGCTGATCGACCTGATCATTCGGTTTCTTCCGGGGATGTGAATCATGCAACGACTACCGGCATGGATCCGCGGGCACCTCGCGGCGCTGCGCGCGCTGCTCGTGCTCACGCTGCTGCTCGGCGCGGCCTATCCGCTGGTCGTGACGGGGGTGGCACAGGCGGTGTTCGGCCACAAGGCCAACGGCTCGCTGGTCGACAAGGACGGCAAGACGGTGGGCAGCGCGCTCGCCGGGCAGCGCTTCACCGACGCCGGGGGCGACCCGGCCGGGAAGTACTTCCAGAGCCGTCCGTCGGCGGCGGGCGACGGCTACGACATGCTGTCCACGTCGGCGAGCAACCTCGGTCCCGAAGACGTCGTGGACACCCTGCCCACGCCGGGCGATGAGGGACGTCAGTCGCTGCTCACGCAGGTCTGCGCGCGGTCCAAGGCGGCGGGCGAGCTGGAGGGCGTCTCCGGCGGGCGGCCGTACTGCACCGGCGACGGGGTGGGCGCGGTGCTCAAGGTCTTCCCGGGCCGGGTGGTCAGCGTCAACCAGGCGTGCCCGGCGACCCCGTTCGTCGCCCGTTACCAGGGGGTCCAGGTCGAGTGCGCCAGGCCGGGCGAGGACTACACGGCCGGGCGTACGGTACCGGTCAGGGGGAACGCGACCGCCGTGGTGCCCCCGGACGCGGTGACCGCGAGCGGGTCCGGGCTGGACCCGCACATCTCCCCCGCCTACGCCGAGCTTCAGGCCCCGCGCGTGGCCAGAGAGCGCGGCCTGGCACTGCCCCGGGTACGCGAGCTGATCGGCGAGCACACCACCGGCCGCGCGCTGGGGTTCATCGGCGAGCCCGCCGTCAACGTGCTGGAACTGAACCTCGCGCTGGACGAGACCACCAGGTGACCGGTGGAGGGGGCAAGCGCATTCCATCCTTACGGACGGTTCTCCCCGCACGACATACCGTGTATGACCGATGTATGCGACCTTGGGATGTCGGATGGGCGACCTGTTCCGCCTGCATGGGGGCCGCCCACCCCGAGTACGGCCGGTGTCTGGCCCACCTCACGCCTGACGAGATCGACGCCGTACTGACCGCGACACCGCCCGGCACCGCCGGGCGGGTTCGCGGCCGACCCGCCCCGGCGATCGACCTGCGCGGCGTACGCGTTCCGGCCAGGCTCCTGGAACATGTCCTCGGCGCGACCGGCGGACGGCTGGGCCGGGCCCGGTTCGATCACGCCGTCTTCGACGGCGACGCCCGGTTCGGCGCCACTGTGTTCGAGGGCGACGCCTCCTTCGACCACGCCTGCTTCCACGGGCTGGCCTCCTTCTACGACGCGCACTTCGCCACGAATGTCAGCTTTCGTGCCGCCCACTTCGCCGGGCACCTGTCGTTCTCCGAGGCCGACGTCAACGGTTACGCGGTGTTCGACGGGGCCTCGGTGGGCGGCGACGCCGTCTTCGACGCGGCCGGGTTCGGCAAGGACGCGTCGTTCCACGGCAGCGTGTTCTTCGGGCCCGCGAGCTTCGACGGGGCGCGGTTCGCGGGCAACGCCGGCTTTCGCACCGCCCGCTTCCGGCGGGTGGTCTCCTTCCGCCGGACGGTGTTCGAGCGGCACGTGTCCTTCGCGGCGGCCTGCTTCTCCGCCGCCGCCTACCTGGCGCCCAGCACCGTGGGCGGCGGGCTCTCGCTGGCCGGGGCCGACGCGAGCGCCGGGCTCGCGCTCAGCGCCGCCGGTTGCACGGTGGATTTGCGCCGGTTGCGCGTCGCGGGCGGCCCGCTCACCGTACGGCTGCGCGAGGCGCAGGCCGACCTTGAGGGCGCGACCCTCGTCGGCGCCGCCACGCTCGTCGGCAAGGGCCCCGTGCGGCTGCTGTCGCTGCGCGAGGTGGCCGCGGGCACCGGCCTCGCGCTGTCGGGAGTCGATCTCAGCGGGTGCAGCTTCACCGGGCTGCGCCATCCCGAGCTGCTGCGGTTGTCCGGCTGTGTGTTCGCCGCCCCGCCGCGCGGAGTGCGCCTGGCCCTGACCTGGCCCCCGCTGCGCTGGTGGCGGCGGCGCAACGTACTGGCCGACGAGCGGGCCTGGCGCGGCTGGCCGGAGGCCGAGGGCGACGGCCCGCCCACGGCGACGCAACTCGAGGCGCTCTACTCCCGGTTGCGCGCCGGGGTGGACGACCGGCACACGGCCACCGACTTCGCGTTCGGCGCGATGGAGATGCGCCGCCTGGCGCGCACCGGGCCCGGCCGCTGGCTGCTCTGCGCCTACTGGCTCATCAGCGGGTACGGCCTGCGTCTCGGGCGTGCGGCGGGGTGGGTCGCGCTGGCCGTGCTGATCACCGCCGCCGGGATGCTCTGGTCCGCGGCGGGCACCATGGCCCACCGCCCGCTGCCCGTCGTCCAGCAGACCCACTGACCCGGCGCTGACCCGCGCTCAGGAGGCGACGAACGCCACGATCGCCGGGGCGATCGCCTCGGGCGCCACCTCGTGCGACTGCCCGGCCAGCTCGGCGTGGCGGCCGTCGGGCAGCGTCTCGGCGATGTGCCGGGCGGCCGCCACTATCGGGGGGACGCCCAGCTCGCCGCTCATGACCAGGGCGGGCACCTTGATCGGCGCACCCCGCTCGGCGTCGAACCGGCCGTTGCCCAGCACGGCGGTGTCGTAGGGCAGGGTGTGCGCGACGGCTTCGAGCGCCGGCCACACCGGCGCGCCCCGCATCCCCGCGACGGCCTCGGCGGGCACGCCCGCCATGTCGGTCATGAAGTAGGCCACCGCGTCTCCCCTGCGGCCCGCCGCGACCAGCTCCTGGAGTCTGGCCAGGTGCTCGGGAGGCGTGCGGTCGCCCTCCCGGGTGGTCAGCGGCGCCTCGTAGGCGATGACCCGCTCCACCCCGGGCAGCCGGCCCGCCGCGTCGAGCGCCAGCACCGCGCCGGACGACAGCCCGGCCAGCGTCGCCGAGCCGCCGGCCACGCCGATCAGGGCCTCGATGTCCTCGATCTCCCGCTCGACGGAGTAGGGCTCGGTGTCGCCGCTCTCGCCGCGCCCGCGCCGGTCGTAGTTGATCACCGTCAGGTGCTCGGCCAGCAGCGCGGCGATGCCGCTCATCGGGCCGAAGGAACGGTGGCACAACGCCCCGTCCACCAGGATCACCGCAGGTCCCTCACCCGCCCGCTCGTAGCGGATCCGGGTGCCGTCCTTGGAGGTCACGTAGGTGCTCATGCTCTTTCCAATCCGGTCAGCCAGGACTCCCATGCGCCCTGGGTCGTGTTTTCATCGATGTCGGAGAAGATGTGGTGGGCGGCGACCATCGGGCCGTGCAGTCCGCGCAGGAAGCGGTAGATGGCGTCGTCCGTGCGGATGCCCAGGGTGTGCTCGTTGACGAAGTAGACGACGCCGTCGATGGGCGCGAGGCCGCCGGGGGTGAACCGCACGGCCTGCCCGGGCTTCACGTCGTCGCCGAGGCCGAGCCGGCCGCGCAGGGCGGCCCAGGTGCGGTCCCAGTCGGCCACGATCGGGCCGAAGGCCGTGACGGGCGTCGCGGTACGGCCGGCGAAGTGCTCCACGCAGGCCCGCAGGGTGGCGAAGAACAGCGCGCCGCCCTTGGTCATCGCGTCGTACTCGGTCTCCCAGTCGTCGCCGGGCAGGAAACCGCTGGTGACCAGGCGCAGCACGGCACTCCCGCCGCCGCGCCCCTCGATCAGGAACTCGTAAGCCATGAACCGCCCGTCGGGGGCCGGCTCAGACCCGTAGGCGAGCCGGTGCGGCGGATCCCAGCCGGTGATCAGCGACTCGCCCCGGTAGGCCCCGAACAGCGTGCGGACCGTGCCGCCGGGCCCCGGCTCGACGTGGTTGGTGCCCATGAACCAGGAGTCGGCCCCCGGCCCGGTCGCGATGGCCGCCCAGATCTGCTCCGGGGTCGCGTCGACCTCGGCTTCTGTCTCGCCCTCGAACGCGTGTCCCATGTCACTCCCCCTCCGGTGCCCGGATCGCGGGATGGACGGCGACGATCACTCGGTGCGCCCGCCCGCCCGCCGCGGACTCGTCGTGGTATTTGGCGACCAGCCCGGTCACCGCCGTGGCCAGCTCGTCAGCGAAGGCCGCGCGCCGCTCCGCGGAGGCGAACCGCACCTCCCCGTCGAGCGCGAACGTGGCCACCCGCCGCTGCGCCTGGGCCGCGCCCGTGATCAGCATGCCGACCTCGCGCACCAGCCGGGTGGCGATGGCCAGCAGCCAGCGCGCGGACAGCCGGTCGGGGGCCCGCTCGGGGTCGGGCTGGACCGCCCCGAGCACCGCGGGCGATATCACGTACGACGCCGCGGTCGCCCGCATCACCCGCTCGGTCACATTTCCCTTCCTGCGCTCCTCGGCCAGCTCGATCAACCCGTGCCGCTCCAGGGCGCGCAGGTGATAGTTGATCTTCTGCCGGGGCAGGCCCACCCGCCCGGCGAGCATCGTCGCCGACGCGGGAACGGCCAGCTCAGCAAGCAATCGGGCGCGCACGGGGTCGAGCGAGACCTCCGCCGCGGCCGGATCTTCGATCACCGCCACTTCGAACATGGCCTCACCCTCTCACCGACAATGAGAGTTGTCAAGAAAAATAATATTGTCGGTGATGTCCGCGTCTTGGCCGGGTTCTGACAGCGAATGAGGCGACGATGATGGAAAGTCATGCAGAGAGCGGGGGCTCCGATGCGGACGGACATGCACGACCACGTCGTCACGGCCGACGGCGCCGTTGTCACCTACGAGGTCCGCGGCGACGGCCCGGGGCTGGTACTGGTGCCCGGCGGCGCCCGGCTGGGGCGGCATTACCACGCGATGGCCGGCCAGCTCGCCGAAGAGTTCACCGTCCATGTGGCCGATCGCCACGGCCGGGCATCCGGCGGACGCCTTCATGAACGCCCGGTCGCGGAAGCCTGCGGCCGGGGGTTCTGTGGGGAGGGCGTGGGCAGCACGCTGGAAGACGACTGCGCCGGCCTCGGCGCGCTGATCGCCGAGACCGGCGCGGACCTGCTGTTCGGCCACGGCTACGGCGGAATGGTGGCGCTGGAGACGGCGCTGCGCCACCCGGTGCGCGGGCTCGTCCTGTACGAGCCCGCGGCCGGGCCGGGCCCGCGCCTCACGGCGGGGCGGCCACGCGGCTTCGGGCGGGCGCACACGCCGAACAGGCACGCCGAGGCACTGGTGCGGTCATCGGTCGAGCGCTACCGGGGGGTCACCGCGCCGATGTTGCTGCTCACCGGGGAGCGCAGCCCCGCCCACCTGCGCCAGGCGGCGGAGCTGCTGCGCGCCACCGTACCGGGGTCCTGCCTGACGGCCTTCCCCGGCGTCGGGCACAACGCCCCCGACCAGGAGGACCCGGTACGCGTCGCGAGAGCGCTGGCGGCGTTCCTGCGCTCGGTGTAGATGGTCGTGCTCGTCCTGACCGGGCGGTCAGGCCACCGGCTCCCAGGTGACCGGGAGCCGGTGCACGCCGTAGATGAGCATGTCGGTGCGCATCGGCACCTCCTCGGGCGGCACCGCGAGCCGCAGGCCCGGGAACCGCTCGAACAGCGCGGGCAACGCGATCTGCATCTCCACGCGGGCGAGCTGCTGGCCCAGGCACTGGTGGATCCCGTGCCCGAAGGCCACGTGCCCGCCCACCGGCCGCCCGAAGTCGAGCCGGCCGGGGTCGGGGAACTGCTTGGAATCGTGGTTGGCGGCCGGGATGGACACCGTGACGGACTGCCCCGCCTTGATCTCCTGCCCGCCCAGCACGACGTCCTCCATGGCGACCCTGACCGTCCCCGGGATGACGCTGAGGTAGCGCAGCAGCTCCTCCACGATGGGGTCGGCGTGGCCCAGCTCGGTGATGCCGGGGCCGTCGCGCAGCACGGCGAGCTGGTCGGGGTGCTGGAGCAGCGCGAAGACGCCGAGCCCGATCATGTTGGCGGTGGTCTCGAACCCGGCGGCCAGCAGCACGCCGCCGACGTTGATCAGCTCCTCGTCGGTGAGGTCGCCGTCGCCGTTGACCAGGTCGCTGAGCAGGTCGTCGGCGGGCTCGGCGCGCTTGGCCGCGACCAGCTCGGCCATGTGCTCCTGGACCGCGACGAACGCCGCGATGGTCTCCTCGCGGGTGGTGTCCATCCGCATCAGCACCTCGGTGTCGTGCTGGAAGCGGTCGCGGTCCTCGTACGGCACGCCCAGCAGCTCACAGATCACCAGTGACGGGATGGGGAGCGCGAACGTCTCCACCAGGTCCACCACCGGCCCCTGCTGCTCCATGGCGTCGAGCCGCCCCGCGGTGATCTCCCTGACGCGGTCGGCCAGCAGGCGCATCCGCCGCACGGTGAACTGACCGGCCAGCAGGCGGCGGTAGCGGGTGTGCTGCGGGGGGTCCATCTGGGAGAAGACGCCGGCCGGCGCGGGACGCCGTTCGCCTCCCTCGGTCTTCGCCCTGGACAGCGGCGTGTGGACCAGGTCGGCCCGCGCGCCGAACCGCGCGTCGGCCAGCACCTGGCGGGTCAGGGCGTGCTCGGTCACCAGCCACCCGATGTGCCCATCGGGGTAGAGCATCGGGCTGACCGGGTCCTTCTCGCGAAGAGTGGCCAGCTCGCTCGGTGGGTCGAACGGGCACCCGGCGGGGCGCTCGGTGGGCAACGGCCGGGCAGGCCGGTCGTTCAGAGGTTCTGACGAATGCCGCATGACGTTTCCTTTCGCCTGATCAGGCTGGAACCTCGCGGTCCGCTCGGGCGGCGGACCGCCGCTGGGCCGCGAGCCGGTCGTATCCCGCTCGCGCCTCGGCGGCGTAATCTTCGGAAAGCAGGGGGGTGGCGTGAATCTCCAGGGCCGCCATGCTCATCCGCAGGTGCCCGTCGGGTGCGAGCACGTCGGCGCCCAGCGCCCTGGACACCTGCTCATGCATGACCAGCGGCCCGAACTGCATGGCGACCAGCATCGCGGCGAAGGCCCTGACATCGGTGACGCCGGGCACGTTGTCGCGCACCCACTCCTCCGCCAGGCCGACCATGTGGTCGAACATCGCCGCCGCCGCTGCCGAGCCGTCGAGCATGGAGTGGCTGAAGTAGCGCTGGAGCAGCAGCACGGTCGGATGCACCGAGGGCAGGAACCCGGGATCGGCCTGGCGGCCCTCCCGCAGCGCCTCCTTCTTGACCCGCAGGAGTTGTTCGAGCGCGTAGGCGTCGCAGGCGTCGCGCAAGCCCTCCTTGGAGCCGAAGTGGTGCCGGACCAGCCCCAGTGACACGCCCGCCTCGCGGGCGATGTCCCTGATGGTGGCCTTGTCCACGCCCCGGTCGGCGAACAGGCGCAGCGCCGCGTCCCTGATCCGCGCCCGGGCCGTCAGGTCCGAAAGCGCCGGGTCTCCGATCGGGTCGGCCATCTGCTCCTCCATCGCCGGATGCTGTTCACCTGAATCACAGACTATACGCATGAACAGTATCCGATGGCCGCTTCGGGGAAGTTGACGGCCGGGCTAGGGTCGCGAGATATGACCGGCCGAAAAGGCGAGGCCGCCACGCTGGGCGCGGTGGCGGCGGGCGGGGCGGCGGGGGCCGTGGCGAGGTACGCGCTGACGGCGGCGTTCCCGCACCCGCCGGGGACGTTCGCGTGGGCGACGTTCGGCATCAACGTGGCCGGGTGCCTGCTGATCGGGGTGCTGATGGTCCTGATCACCGAGGTACGCCGGGCCCACCCGCTGGTCCGGCCGTTCCTGGGGGTGGGGGTGCTCGGCGGGTTCACCACGTTCTCCACCTACGTCGCCGACGTACGCGAGGCGCTGGCGGCCGGGGCCCCGCTGACCGCCGCGGCCTACCTGGCGGGCACGCTCGTGGCCGCGCTGGCGGCCGTCACGGCCGGTGTGCTGCTCACCCGCGCGATGTTCCGGCGGCGGACGTGACCTACCTGCTGGTGGCCCTGGGGGCGGCGCTGGGCGCGCCGCTGCGGTACCTGACCGACCGGGTGATCCGCGCCCGCACCGGGTCCGACTTCCCATGGGGGACGCTCGCCGTCAACGTCGCCGGTTCGGCGCTGCTCGGCTTCCTGGCCGCGCTCCCGGCGGACGGCGCGCCGATGGCGCTCCTCGGGACCGGGTTCTGCGGGGCGCTGACGACGTACTCCACGTTCGGGTACGAGACGGTGCGGCTGGTCACCGAGGGCCGGCGGACGCGGGCCGCGCTCAACGCGGGCGGCAGCGTGGCCGCCGGGCTCACCGCCGCGTACGGCGGGGCGCTGCTGGCCACCTGGATCTGATCAGCCGGCCGCCGGGAGGTCGCGGCGCATGCACACCCGCGGCCAGCGGTCCAGGCCGTGCGCCGCCTCCTTGGCCCGGATCTCGCGCAGGCCCGGCGTCAGCTCCGATTCGGCCAGCCGGCGAAACCCGCACCGCTCGTAGTAGGGCGCGTTCCACGGCACGTCCGTGAACGTGGTCAGTGTCAGCGCGGGCATCCCCCGCGCCGCGGCCCAGTCCGCGACGTGCTCGATCAGCGCCCGGCCCACCCCGCGCCGGGCCGCCCGGGAGTGCACCGACACCTGCTCGACGTGGGCGTTGCCGTCCACCAGGTCGGCCAGCAGGTAGGCGTCCACCTCGCCGGACCCGCCGAGCGCGACCCACGCCCGCCCCGCCCGCCGGTAGTCCTCCAGCACCGAAAGCGGCGGCGGCTCGTCGTCGGCGATCTCCGGCATGCCGAAGTCGCGGAAGACACGCCCGGCGGCCCGCTCGATCTCACGCAGCGCGGGCAGCTCCCCCGGCTCCGCCTCCCTGATTCGCACCCGGCCGATTCTGCTCAACGGCGGCGGCCCCGGCAAGCGGGTTCCCGTGTCGCGGCGGGCTCGGCGGGTAGCGTGGCGGGCATGACGATCGACGACGCGGCCGTGGCCGACCTCGACCCGTTCGGCATCTACGACGCCGAGGCCGAACGGCTCGACCGGTTCTTCACCGGGCTGAGCGAACGGGAACGCGACCGCCCTTCCCGGGCGGCCGGCTGGTCGGTCCGCGACGTGCTCGCCCATCTCGCCGGTGAGGAGCTGTACAACCACGCCTGCCTGGACGACGAGCTGGCCCGCCTCACCGACATGTTGACCCAGGAGGGCGTGTCGGGGCTCGGCGGGTTCAACGACTGGTGCGTACGCGAGCGCCGCGCCCTGCCGTACGACGAGGTGCTGGCCGAGTGGCGGCGCAAGAACGCCGAGACCCGCCGCCGGATGCGCGAGCTGGGCAGGAACGCCACCCTCCAGACGCTCGCCGGGCCCTACCCCGTGGGCGCGCAGACCTTCCACTACTGCTCGGAGCTGGCCACGCACGCCGACGACGTGGGCGCGCCGGTCGCCGCCGGGGAGGCCGGCGGGCGTACCGAATGGCGGGTCAAGGTCGCGCTGTACGTGCTGGCCGAGCAGCACGCCAAGGCCCAGGTCAAGCCGAGCGCCGAGCAGATCTGGGTCTACGCCGACGGGGCCGAGGCGCAGCTCTCCCCGCCGGAGTTCGTCGAGGCGACCGTGGGGCGGCTGCCCGACGACCACCCGCTCGACCCCAGGATCAGATCCGCGCTGCGCTGCCTGGCCTGACCCCGCTCAGCGCTCACCCCTGGCGATCACCACCGTGGACACCGACAGCAGCGCCGCGCCCGTGATGGCGAACAACACGCGCACGTACATCGGGAAGCCGGTGCCCAGGATCGCCGGCAGCGCGACCAGGAAGGCCCCCGCCGCGCTGAACGTGACGCGGGTCAGCATGCGCGTCCGCGACCTGCGGACCAGCACCGGGAACCCGGCGCTGACCTCGGGCACGTCGGGCCGCTCCTGGGAGAACCCGACGCTCACCCGGGCCAGCGCGTCGAAGGTCGTGATCACCGGCTGGAGCCAGAACTCCACCGAGTCGTAACCCAGCTCCACGTCGTAGGAGTCGTCGGAGGAGATCTTCAGGAAGGTGCCGTCGGTGGCGCAGGACAGCACCTTCTCCCCCTCCTCGGAGTAGCTGTGGGTGAAGAAGCTGACCCGCAGCCGGGCGGCCCGCCGGTCGGACAGGGTGAGCCTGCCCTGCTCGTCGAACGGCACCGGCCCGCCGCGGTCCAGGACGGGCTCGTCGATGCGGATGAAGTAGGAGTCGCGGAACGTCGGATGCCTGGCCAGCCGCCTGGCCACGCCCAGCCAGTGCTGCGGGTCGTCGCGGGTCTCCTCGCCGGGCCGCCGGTGTGGCTCGTCGCGGATGTGCAGATCGGGGAAGCGGCCGGTGGCCGGGTAGAACCGGTCGTCGTTGACCTCGATGAGCCGGTCGAGGTAGCGGCGCCCTTCGGTCCGGATGTCGTCCTCGGTGAGCGGGTAGTCGTCGAGGTCGGTGTACTCGGCCATCCGCAGCCGGAAGACCACCATGTCGGCGGCGCACTCGGCGTCGGCGACGGACGCGAACCGCACCGGCACCAGGAACGGCGCCGCCGTCTCCACGTCGGCCACGTAGGCGACGACCGCCCTGCGGCCGATCACCGACATGTTGGCGATGGACGCCTGCAACGCCGGCACGACGTACTTGGACTCGTACCTGAACTGGAGGATCGCTCCCCTGGGCAGCGCCAGCGCGGCGAGGACGTCTTCGGCGTAGCGCCGTCTGGCGTCGGACGACAGGAAGAGAACGGACGGTCGAGGCCCTGGCATGACCTTGTGTCCCCCGCTTGTGCCTGTGGTGGGTGTGCGGATCAGGCGGTCGCCGGTCTGCTGTGATCCCGCCTCCCGGTGTCCGCCGCGTGACCGGTGCCGTGCCGGTCGACCAGGTCGCTCAGCGTCAGAAATCGGCGCCACACGCGATCGGCGGGTAATTCGTCCAGCCGCTGCCGGAACAGTGGCGTGTAGCGGATGCCCTGAACGAGGAGGTCGGTGTACCGGGCGAAGACGATCGGCCCGGGAGAGTCGGCCGCCTGGTCGGCGGTGAGGTCGATGATCACCCGCCGTGGGTCGCGCGGGTCGCCGACCTCGATCCAGCAGTGGTGCGGCACGTCGGGATGGGCGCCCGTGGCGAAGGTGACGCTGCCGACGCAGTAGAGCGGGACCATGCCATGGTCGGCGTGCAGCCTGCGGGCCAGCCACACCGAGGCCACGCCGCACTGGCCACGGCCGCTGCCCTGCGGGTCGCCGTCGCCGACGTAGAGCGGCGCGGCCGTCTCGGTGGACCAGACGTCCTGGAGCAGGCCGCGGTAGCCGATCACCCGGCGCACCCAGGCCGCGTCGCCGGGATCGGGCTCGCCGAACCGGGCGGGCTCCCTGCGTTCGTACGTCTCGCGGGGGACCGTCCGCAGCGGCCGGGCCGCGGTGGCCAGCCGCCGCCTGGCCGTGCGGGTGACGCCGCGGGCCATGAGGATGTTGTCGGGCGTGGTGAGCCGCTGCGGAGTCGCGCCGGTGGCGGTGCGCCGGGTCTGGAAGAAGCCCGCGGCGTCGTAGGAGTAGGTGACCGGGCAGGACGCGAACGCGGTGAACCCGGCGGCGCGGAACGACGCGCCGTTGAACCCGAGCATCGGGTTGAACGCGGTCACCACGAGGTCGGTCGTGCCGCGCGCCTTGATCTCGCGCACCGCGCGGCCGATGGTCAGGCTCATCAGGTTGGCCGGGATGCCGGGCAGCCCGTGCACCCGGGTCAGCACCAGCACCCGGCCCGGCCGCGCGGGGACGCCGAGCGCGTTGAGCACGTCGAGCATGTAGCGCCGGTCGCACGGTGAGAAGGCCAGGTAGGTCAGCGGCATCCGCGCCCCCTCCAGGAACAGCCCGAACTGCATGACCGTGTCGGCCCGCTCGCAGCGCAGGTAGTGCAGCCGGGCCTGCACCCGGTGGCCCGCCCAGGGATCGACCGCCCCGAACCACAGCCGCCCGACCGACCCGTCGGCCCGGACCAGGGTGAGGTCCCTGCGCACCTTCTCCACCCCCAGCAGCAGCGAGGTGTGCGCGTCGAAGGCGGCGTCCTCAAGGCCGACCCGGATCTCGGCGGCCCGGACGAGCGCCTGGGTGCGCACCGCGTCGTAGACCCGGTCGGCGGGCCAGCCGGTAAGCGCCTTCCGGCTGAGCGCGGGCAGGTGCAGGCGTACCTGCAACTCGAACGTCCGCGGATCGACCCCCGCGATGGCCGCGTCGGCCGCGATCCGGGGGATCACCGCGCGCACGAACGCCTCCACGTCCGCGTCCTGGAATCGGCCACGCGGGTGGTCATTCGGTGTCCGTCCGGATGCCGGAGGCACCGCCGTCCTGTCACCGTGACCGGAGTGCATGATCGTGTGTATCCGCTCTCCCGTGCGCGTATTACATTGAATCGGCTCCCATTGTAAATCGGCCACCCGTCATTCGGGCGGGAGGATGAGTAAATTCGCGCGCACCGCCACATAGCACAGCTATTCTTCACCATCCCGCCCGCCGACAAATCCCGATATTCTGTGAATTAGTGAGAAAACAAGTACCGCCGCAGCGTGCGCAGGTGGCAGTATGGGTCGGTCCACTGTGCACCTGACCGGGAGAGCGACATGCGGCGAGTCTTCGGAACATCTCAGCGCCTTATCCGCACGAGAGCTTCTGAGGACCTCTGCTTCCATGCCCACCCTGAACATCGGCGTGCTCGCCCACGTGGACGCCGGAAAGACCAGTCTCACTGAACGCCTCCTATTCGACACCGGGGCCATCGGCCGCCTCGGCAGCGTCGACGCCGGGAGCACCCAGACCGACACCGGCGACCTTGAGCGCAGCCGGGGCATCACCATCCGCTCCGCCGTCGCGCCCTTCCACGTCGGCGACCTCCAGGTCAACCTGATCGACACGCCCGGCCACGCCGACTTCGTCGCCGAGGTCGAACGCGCGCTCGGCGTGCTCGACGGCGCGGTGCTGGTGCTGTCGGCCGTCGAGGGCGTACAGGCGCACACCCGGGTCCTGGCACGGACCCTGCGCAGGCTGCGGCTCCCGACGCTGCTCTTCGTCAACAAGGTGGACCGCGCCGGCGCCCGCCCGGACGCGCTGCTCGGCGACATCCGCCGCCGGCTGTGGCCGCACGTGCTGCCGATGAGCGCCGCCGAGCGGGCGGGCACCCCGTCCGTGCGGGTCACGCCGCTGCCGCCGCACGGCGCGGAGGCGGCCGAAGTCCTCGCCGAACACGACGACGAACTGCTCGCGGACCTGGTCGCCGGGCCGCCACCGGACGCGGCCCGGCTGGACGCGGCGGTGGCGGCGCAGACGGCGGCAGGGTTGATCTGCCCGGTGTACTTCGGCTCGGCGCTCGGCGGACAGGGCATCGGCGACCTCGTCGAGGGGATACGGCGCTACCTTCCGGTGCCGCCGCCCGCGACCGGCGGCCCCGCCCAGGGCACGGTCTTCGCCATCGAGCGCGGCCCGGCCGGGGAGAAGATCGCCTACGTACGGCTGCGCTCGGGCGGGCTACGGGTCCGCGAACACGTCACCTACCGCCGCCACGAGCCGGGCGGCAGTACGACCGAGCACACCGAACAGATCACCGCCCTCACCCCGGTCGGCCGCCCGGACAAGCGCCTCACGGCCGGAGACATCGCCAGAATCCGCGGCCTGTCCGGCGTCCGCGTGGGCGACCAGATCACCCCCCACGGCCACACCACCACGGACCGCGCGCCGGAGGCGCACTTCGCGCGGCCGAGCCTTGCGACGGTCGTCCGGCCGGAACGCGCGCGGGACGCGGCCCGGCTGCGGGCCGCGCTGCTCCGCCTGGCCGATGAGGATCCGCTGATCCGCGCCCGTTCCGCGCCGGACGGGGCGACCTCTCTCCTCCTGTACGGCGAGGTGCAGAAGGAGGTGATCGCGGCGCGGCTGGCCGGCGAGTTCGGCGTGACGGCCCGGTTCGAGCCCTCCTCCCCCGTCTACTCCGAGCGTCCCGCCGGCGTCGGCGGCGCCATCGAGGAGATGGACTTCCGGCGCAGGACCCCCGACTTCTGGGCGACCGTGGGCTTGCGGGTCGAGCCGGGCGCGCCCGGTTCCGGGGTCACCTTCCGGCGGGAGGTCGAGCTCGGCGCGCTGCCGCTCGCGTTCGACCGGGCGATCGAGGAGACCGTGCACGAAACCCTGGACCAGGGCCTTTACGGCTGGCCGGTCACCGACTGCGCCGTCACGCTGACCGCGAGCGGCTTCGGCGGGCCGGTCAGCACGGCGGCCGACTTCCGCGGCCTCACCCCGCTGGTCCTCATGCGCGCCCTGCGGCTCGCCGGGACGCGCGTCTACGAGCCGTACCACGCCTTCGAGCTGGAGATCCCGGCCGAGACCCTGGGACCCGTCCTCGCCAGGCTGTCCGCCCTCGGCGCGCAGCTACGCGAGTCGGTGGAAACAGGGGCGGCCTGGACGGTCGAGGGCCGGATCCCGGCCCGTTCCGCGCACGCCTTCCAGCGCGAACTCCCCGGCCTCTCGCACGGCGAGGGCGTGTGGTGGTCCACCCCGTCCGGCGACCGCCCACTGCCGGGCACGCCCCCGGTACGCCCCCGCACCGACGGCAACCCCCTCGACCGCGACGCCTACCTCCGCCACCTCGCCCGCCGCTGAAGACGTCCGTGCCCGCCCGCCGCCGCGCGGCTCCAGCCCCCCTTACATGCCTTGCAAGGCATATACCGCTTCGGTTATGGTGGCCGCTGGACCACAGAAGGGAAGTATCGATGCGCTCCGCCGACCTCGGCACGCTGACCACCACCGCCGACGGGCGCTACCAGCTCCGCTTCGAGCGCCGCCTCGCTCACTCGCCCGCCCGCGTCTGGCGCGGCATCACCGAGTCCGGCCAGCTCAAGAGCTGGTTCCCGATGCTCGTGGAGTTCGATCTGACCCCCGGCGCGAAGGTCCGGTTCGACATGCCGGACGCCACCATCCGGCGACTCGGCTTGGCCCCCGGCGCCCCGGGCACCACGGGTCGCGGTGAGATGACCCAGGTGGACCCGCCCCACCTGCTCGAATACACCTGGGACGGCGAGATCCTCCGCTGGGAGCTGTCTCCCGACGGCGACGGCGGCTGCCTCCTGGTGTTCACCAACGTCTTCGACGACCGGGACACCGCCATCCCCGCGGCGTCCGGCTGGCACGCGGGGCTGGAAGTGCTCGCCGCCGTACTCGACGACCGCCCCGTGACATGGTCCGCCTGGGACCGCGCCGACGAACTCACCCCCGCCTACACCGCCACCGTCGGCTGACCGTTCCGGCGCTGCCGGCAGACTGCCGGGCATGGCTTCCAGCATCAGATCGGCCCGGGCCGATGACGCGCCACGGCTCGCGGTACTCCTCGACCGGCTCGGCTACCCTGCGGACGCGGCCGAGGTCACCGCCCGGCTGAAGAACTGGCTGGACGATCGGTACAGCAGGCTGCTGGTCACCGAGATGGGGGCCTGGTCGCCGGGTTCGCCGCCGTGCACGCCTTCCCGCTAATCGAGTACTCGGCCCGGCGGGCTCGCCTGGTGGCACTGGTGGTGGACGACGCTTTGCACGGCAAAGGGGTCGGGCGGGTGCTGGTGGAGGCCGCCGAGGAGCAGGCCCGCGCCTGGGGCTGCCGCGACCTGGAGATCACCAGTTCGCGGTACCGGACCGGGGCGCACGCCTTCCTGCGCGGCTTGGCTACACCGACACCTGCGAGCAGGCGGCGCGCTTCCTGAAGCCGCTTTAGCGGCGGGCCCGGTCCCATGGGAGGTGGGTGACTGGGAAAAGCTCTCCCTGGATGCCTCCGCGAGCGGGTCCGAGCATAGGACGTGAGCGAGAGGCGGAGGTCCGGGCACAGGTCCCGGGCGCGCCCTCGGATCTTCACGGGAGAGCGATTCTCATCATGCGTGAGCACACGAAGATTCATGTTGACGGCGCCTGGATCGACCCCCAAGAGCCGGACGTCCTGGCGGTCACCAACCCGGCGACCGGCGAGATCACCGGCCGGGTGACCTTGGGCGGCGCACGGGACGTGGACCGGGCGGTCGCCGCGGCGGCGTGCGCCTTCGAGTCCTACTCCCGCACCTCGCCCGCGCAGCGGGCCGAATTACTAGAGCGCGTCCTGGCCGAGTTCGACCGGCGGGCCGAGGACCTGGCCCAGGCCGTGACCTTGGAGATGGGCGCGCCGGTGACGCTCGCCCGCACCGCGCACGTCCCGGCCGGCCGCTTCCAGATCGCCGACGCCATCGCGACGCTGCGCGACTTCTCTTTCAGTGAGTTCCGCGGCGGCACCGAGGTACGCAAGGAACCGCTCGGGGTCGCGGGCCTGATCACCCCCTGGAACTTCCCCGTCCTTCAGATCGCCGGCAAGACCGCCGCCGCCCTGGCCGCGGGTTGCACAATGGTCCTCAAACCCTCCGAACTCGCCCCTTACTCCGCCGTGGTGATGGCGGAGATCATGGACGCGGCGGGCGTCCCCGCCGGGGTATTCAACCTCGTCCCCGGCCTCGGCTCGGTGGTCGGCAACGCCCTGAGCGGCCACCCGGACGTCGGGGTCATCTCCTTCACCGGCTCGCTGGAGACGGCCGCGCGGATCACGATCGCCGCCGCGCCGACGATGAAGCGGGTCCTCACCGAACTCGGCGGCAAGTCCCCGCAGATCCTGCTCCCCGACGCCGACTTCGGCATCGCCGTCCGGACCGCGCAGGAGTGGATGATGGCGATGACCGGCCAGGTCTGCTCCGCTCCCACGCGGACGCTGGTGCCGAGGTCGCGCCTTGAGGAGTTCCTGTCGGTCCTGGTGCCCTCCCTGGAGGCGCTCAAGATCGGCGATCCGGGCTCCGTGGAGACGCAGATGGGCCCGCTGGTCTCGGCGGCGCAGTGGCACAAGGTGCAGAACTACATCCAGCGTGGCCTGGACGCGGGGGCGCGGCTGGTGACCGGCGGCCCCGGCCGGCCGGCGGGCCTTTCGAGGGGCCACTTCGTACGGCCGACCGTGTTCGCCGACGTCACCAACGACATGGCCATCGCACGGGAGGAGATCTTCGGCCCGGTCATGTCGGTGATCGCCTATGACACGGTCGCGGAGGCCGTCGCCATCGCCAACGACACGCCGTACGGCCTGGCCGGATACGTCGTCGGCGGCGACCCGGACGAGGTGCGCGCGGTGGCGTCGCAGGTCCGGGCGGGGTACATCATTGTCAACGACGCCCCGCTGGACTGGGGGGCTCCCTGGGGCGGCTACAAGCAGTCCGGAAACGGGCGGGAGTTCGGGTCCGAGGGCGTGGCGGCGTTCCTGGAGACCAAGGTGCTCGTCGGCGGCTGAGGCGGGTGGTCCGTACGTGCTGATCGCGGGCCCCGGGATGATTCCCCGTGGCCCCGCGGTTTCAGATCTTTACCAGGCCGGGTCGCGATTCGAGAGGGTCCTCATGACCGAATTGGGCGAGTACCTGCGTGCATGCCGGGCCCGGGCCAGTGCCGAGCGGGCCGGGCTGCCGGCGACCGGACGCCGCCGCGTCCCCGGGCTGCGCCGCGAAGAACTGGCCGCGCTCGCGGGTGTCAGCGTGGACTACATCGCCCGCCTCGAACAGGGCCGGGTGAAGACGGCCTCCCCCGGTGTGCTGGTGGCCCTCGCCAGGGCCATGGACCTGCGCCCTGACGAGGAGGAATACCTGCTGCGGTGCGCGGCCGACGAGCGGTCGCCCGGGGCGGGGCCACGCTCGCCCGCCGTCGCGGAGCGGCGCGTACCGCCCGCGACCCAGGCGCTGCTGGACGGCATGGCCGGCATGCCCGCGTTCCTCGTGGGGCGGCGCATGGACGTCCTGGCCTGGAACGACCTGGCCGCCGCGCTGATCGGGGACTTCGGCGCGCTGCCGCCGGAGCAGCGCAACCACGTACGGATGGCGTTCCTCGACCCCGAGGTACGGGCCCGCTACGCGGACTGGGAGCGGGTCGGCGCGGAGTGCGTCGCCTACCTCCGGATGGAAGCCGGCCGCTACCCCGACGACCCCGGGCTGGCCCGGCTCGTCGGCGAACTCTCGATGAAGGACTCCGATTTCCGCCGCTGGTGGTCCGTTTACCGCGTCCGGGCGGCGCGTTCGGGGCGCAAGCGCTTCGTCCACCCGGTGGCCGGTGAGCTGGACCTGAATTTCCAGGTCCTGAGCATGCGCGCCGCCGAGGACCAGATGATGATCGTCTACACCGCCGACCCCGGCTCTCCCTCGGCGGCGGCGCTGGCGTTCCTCGCGTCGTGGGCGGCCGGCGAGCGCCCCGCCGTACCGTCAGGGGCGGGGCCGGTCAGGAAGGGTTGAGGACCCGCCACAGTGCGGTGCGGTCCAGCTCGTCGATCTTCCAGGTGCGTGACCGGAGCGTGCCCCGGTGCCGGTACTTGCGCATGATCTGCACATGGTCGGGCACCCGCACGAACCCACGTAGATCATCCTCTCCCTGCCACACGGACAGCGAACCGACCCTGCGGGTGTACGGGTCCACCCACAGCCACATGCCCACCGCGCCGGGCAGCTCCGGCCACAGGCGGCCCAGCGACCTGGCGCTCTTGACGATGCCGGGAAAATCCCGGTAGCTGTTCATCCGGTAGTCGGTCAGCGAGGCCACCAGCGGGCCCGGCCCGGCGTCCGCCGGGCCCGCGATCCAGCGGGACCTCAGCATGCCGCCACCTCCACAGCCTCGGCCGCCTCCTCCGCAGCCTCCGCCGCAGCCTTCGCGATGAACAGGGGCTCGGCGGCGGCGCGCAGTTCGGCGCTGAACGGCTCGGGCCGCAGCGTGGCCGGGTCCAGGTTGACGTTGACCCGGTAGCCGTCGGCGTGCACGACCGTCCGGTCGGCCGACAGCACCCGGAAGCCGTACACCGCGCTGGTACGGCCCATGCGGTCGATCCAGAAGTGGACCACCACCTCGCCCGCCCCGCTGACCGGCATGTGGTAGGTCATCTTGACCTCCCGCACGGCCAGGAACACGTCTTTGAACTTCGATCTGGCGCGGTCGGGGGCCCAGCCGTGGCGCGCCCAGTACGTGACGATCGCCCGCTCGACCAGCAGGGTGTACCGGGAGTTGTGCAGCAGGCCCATGGCGTCGAGTTCGTCATAGTGCACCTGGATCGGCTCGTGCACGCCGCCTTCGATGGTGGTCATGGTCAGTCCTCCGGGAGAAGGGTGGGGTCGGGACACAGCGCGCGCAGGCGCTGGAGTACGGCGCGGCGGGCGTGGACGAGGACGAGCGGCCCGTCGTGCAGACGGAGGCGGCTGATGACCCGCTCCCCGAGCGCGTCCACCTCGTACGCGAGCTGAGCGTCGTCCACGCTGTCCGGGAGCTCGCCGCGCGCCTTGGCCTCGGCCACCAGACGCAGGATGAACGCCTCCCAGTCGCCCATGGCCCGCGCGACCCGGTCACGCACCGGCCCCGGACGGTCGTCGAACTCCGCCTGCACGGTGAAGAAGAAGCACCTGCCGGGCAGGACGCCGTCACGGTAGAAGTCCAGCCGCGACTCGTGCAGCGCGAACAGCCGCCGCACACCCGCCGGGGCCCGCAGGGCGGGGGTGATCACCCGCTCGGTCCACTGGCGGACGGCCCACTCGATGGCGTCGAGCTGAAGCTGCTCCTTGTCCCGCCAGTGGGCGAAGAACCCGGACTTGCTGGTGCCGGTGGCGGTCGCCAGCTTGCCGAGGGACAGCCCGTCCAGCCCTTCGACGGACGCCAGGCCCACGGCCTGCGTCAGGATCGCCTCCCGGCTGCGCATGCCACGCAGCCGCCGCCCGTCTTGCGTCATATGCGGCAAGTTACATTAACGACCGATCGTTTGTATATATGGCGCTACCGTGACATGGGACACCGGCCTGACAATCGGCGTCGCCATCTCGTCAATGAGGTGAGAGCAGGTGACCGCAGCCGCCACACAGGGAGCCCGGGAAACCCTATGACCATGCCTTTCGAGCCGTACTCGCCCGACCCCGGCCTGAGCGCCATCATGAGCGAACGGCGTCAACTGACCAACCTCGCCTACCGGCTGCTCGGTTCGCTGACCGATGCCGAGGACGTCGTCCAGGAGACCTACGCCCGCTGGTACGCCATGTCCGGGCCCGAGCAGGAGGCCATCGAGAACCCGGCCGCCTGGCTGACCAGGGTCGCCGGCCGGATCTGCCTGGACGTACTCGGCTCGGCGCGCGCCCGCCGGGAACGCTACGTGGGCGAATGGATCCCCGAGCCGGTGCCCGACAGCACCGAGTGGATCGGCGGACGGCCCGGCGCCGGGGCGCCCGCCGGGCCCGCCGACCCGGCCGACCAGATCACGCTCGACGAGTCGATCAGCATGGCGTTCCTCATCGTGCTGGAGGCCATGACCCCGGCCGAGCGGGTCGCCTTCGTCCTGCACGACGTCTTCCGCTACCCCTTCGCCGAGGTGGCCGAGATCGTCGGCCGTACTCCGGCGGCCTGCCGCCAGCTCGCCTCCTCCGCCCGCCGCCGCATCCGCGCGGCCCGGCCCCCCGAGCCGCCGCCCTCCCGGCAGGCCGACCTCGTCCGGGAATTCAAGCGCGCCTGGCAGGCCAAGGACATCAACGCCCTGATCGGCCTGCTCGACCCGGACGCCACGGCCATCGCCGACGGCGGCGGCGTCGTCAGCGCCCTGGCGCGCCCGATCGTGGGCGGCGAGCGCATCGCCCGCCGCATGGTCGACATCACCGGCCTGGTGGCGGGTGTGACCTTCCTGGAACGCACGGTCAACGGCCGCCCCGGCCTGGTGGCCCAGCGCGACGGCGTCACCATGGTGGTCGTGGCGTTCGGCGTCGCCGATGACCGGATCAGCCACATCTGGGCCGTACTGAACCCCGGCAAGCTCCAGCCCTGGATCACCGACTGAACAACCGACGAGGGACCGGACTCCAAAAGTCCGGTCCCTCATCATTTCTTGCCGCTCTTACCGCTTACCCGAACTGCCCGGGCTGGTAGTCACCGGCGGGCTGCTGGGTGATGACGTTCATGCGATTGAAGCTGTTCATGATCCCGATGAGCGTCACCAGCGCGACGAGCTGGTCCTCGTCATAGTGCTTGGCGGCGTTCCCCCACACCTCGTCCGAGACGCCCCCGGCCCCGTCCGCGACCCGCGTCCCCTCCTCGGCCAGCTCCAACGCGGCCCGCTCGGCCTCGCTGAACACCTTCGCCTCCCGCCACGCCGCGACGAGATTCAGCCGCAGCTGGTCCTCCCCGGCGTGGACGGCGTCCTTGGTGTGCATGTCGATGCAGACAGCACACCCATTGATTTGACTGACCCGAAGCGCCACCAACTCCCCGGTGGCACTGGGAAACGACGTGTCCTTGAGCGTCTTGACCGCCGAAACGAGGTGCTTCGCGACCTTCGTGGCTACCGGGTTGTCCATGTAGTTGATTCGAGCTTGCACATCCATCTCCTTGCCGTGGCTGCTGTCACCCCTACCGACGAGACGCCCCGGCAAAGTGTGAGACCCGCCGAATGTGATCCCCGTCTCCCCGGGGCCCGAGAGATCATCAATGCCGGACGCCCCTCATTGACCTGTGTCGCTACTCGGCTCAGGCCGCGCCCATCCGGGCCAGGATGCCGAGCTGCACGGTCAGCGCGGCCACCAGCTCATACGGCCCCTGCCGGGCGAACTCGGACAGCGCCCCGGCCGCTTTCTGCTCCCTGGTGGGCGGGACGTGTTTGCTCGCCCACCACCACCCGTCGCGTATGTAGATGTGCCAGCCAGGGTAGGTGCTCTCGATCGCGGCCAGGTGGGCGCGTTCGGAGGGGTTCAGGTGGTCCATCACACCGCCTTTCGTGAAGCGGCGCGGGCGGGCGGTGCCAGGGGTGGGGCCTTGGCACGCCCGCCCGTGCCGGACGGTACGACGGCGCCCGCACCCTCACCACGCCGCCGTACCCGCTCATGTGACGGACTCCCACGCGTCCCCGGCCACAGAGACCGTCACACCGTCGCCCCGATGCGCGGTGA
Organism: Spongiactinospora rosea; assembly: GCF_003315795.1. Classification (GTDB taxonomy): domain Bacteria; phylum Actinomycetota; class Actinomycetes; order Streptosporangiales; family Streptosporangiaceae; genus Spongiactinospora; species Spongiactinospora rosea. The sequence goes on along the minus strand of NZ_QMEY01000001.1, from coordinate 373,680 downwards.
CCAGCGTGGTGCCGTACCGGTAGTCGTAGATCGCCCCACGCGTCGCAGGAGCCAGGCACGCGTACCGGACCCGCCCCCGCCCCTGCGGGTAGGAGTCCAGCTTGGCCAGCATGTCCTTCTCGGCAGTGACCTCATCCTTAGTGACGCCGCCCGCCCCACGATCGCCGGCGTCCACCTCCCACACGACGAACAAGCCATTGCCTTGGGCAGTGAACCGACTCGCCCCTTCTTTGGGCACAGAGGATTCATCCTCCCTCATGGGCCGCAACCTCCCCTGTGATCAAGGCTCCGTCGAGGGCTTAGGAATCTCGACAGGCGCCGATGTTTACACTGCGTGCTCTCAATGAGACTCTGCGTTCTTCCTGCGGGGAAGGTGGGAGCAGGTGAGACTAGGGGGGAAGGTAGCCTCCTCCCCTTGCGAGGTGCGGGATGACCGAAGGCAACCGGCCAGAGTGGGCCAGTCGTCTCCAAGCGGCGCGGTCTGGGGAGGGCTGGACTCAACGTGAAATGGCCAGCGCCTTGGTCGCAGCCGCCTCGGAGCGGATTCGTGCGGGTCTACCCGACCGCGAATCGATCATCCGCAACATCAAAGACTGGGAAGCGGGCGCCCACAAACCCAGCGACCGGTACCGTTTGCTGTACTGCCGCGTGTTCGGCAAGAGTGAAGCGGAGTTGTTCGGCGAAGCTCAGGCGTCAGAGACACCGACGCCTGACGGCCCGACCACGCTCGTCAACACGGCCGTTGACGAAATATCCGAGCTCGGACTATGGGTCGAGACGACCAATGTAGGAACTGGTGCCCTGGCCCATTTCGAGGATCAGGCGCGATACCTGGCAAGGGAGTCTCTGCGCGCCGCACCAGGACCGAACCTCCAACGCGCCGCAGTCTTGACTCGGCGAATTTTGCTTCTTGTCCGAGACGGCCATCAGCACCTCACACAGACCCGCGATCTCTACATGATCGCGGGCAAGCTGTGCGCCCTGATGTCGTGGGCCTCCAGCGACCTCGGAAAGATCGCAGACGCCTATGCCTACGCTCACACCGGTACGATCCTCGCCAACCAGATCGGCCACCATGGCGTGACAGCACTGCTTCTGTCAGCCCGTTCGAAGGCGGCATTCTGGGAAGGCAAACCGACCGATGCGGCGACGCTGGCGCGCCAAGGATTCGAGATATCGTCCCCCGACAGCGCGCGGGTGCTGCTGGCATGTCAGGAGGCCGACGCGTGGCAGGTACAGGGAGCGGTGGGTCAGGCGAAGGTCGCCATTGACCGGGCCAGGCGAGCCCGCAACCAGATCAACACCACAGACGGCTTAGGCGGCCCCTTCGAGTGCGGGCCGGCGAGGCAAGCGAACTACGAGATGGGCGTACACCTGCGGGCACGGGAAACGGCCAGTGCCCTGAAGTCCGCTGCGGAAGCAGAGCAAGCCTGGAAGGACGGTGATACATGGGCGTATGGAACATGGGCTCAGGTGCGCATCGGCTCCGCCATCGCCTATGTGATGGCCGGCCAGGTGGACGGTGCCGGAGACGCCCTCCAACCCGTACTACAGCTCCCCGATGAATTGCGGCTGGCCACGCTGGCTGCCCGGCTGACCCGGGAACTGACACCACTGCTCGGCGACGGGCACCCTTTGGCATTACGCGACCATGTGCGGGAATACTGCCTTGGCAGTACGACGATGGGGCAGATCCCGGGTGGCTGAAGGGACGACCTAATGATGCAGGCGCTCGATGGCTCGGGACAGATGCGAGACCACTGGTGGTGGAGGCCAGGGTGGCGAACCGGACGGCGGATGTACGCCTGGCACGCGACGTTCGGCGGCCAGACCCAGCTGCACGCCCTGACTGAGAGATACCAGGCAGCGCTTGCTTCCTCGCCTGGCGTTGATGTGATTCCGTTAGCGTGGTTGCACCTTACGATGCAGGGTGTCACGTTCACTGATGAGGTGAACGCGCGCGACCTGGCTGAGATCGTGGCGAGGGTGCAGGATCGTCTTCGCTCCACGGGTTCAGTGAGGTTCGAGGTTCACACGCCGATCGTGGACCCCGAAGCCATTATGTTCCTGCCGGATCCGGCTGATCGGCTCCAGGAAATCCGCGATGAGGTCCGCGCGGCGATCGCAGACGTATGGGGCGCGAATCGCGTGCCGGAGTCGCCGGAATGGGCACCGCACATCAGCATTGCCTACAGCAACGCGACAGGACCGGCGGGTCCGTTCTTGGATGCCATTGGCTCAGTCAATGCCGGGTCGGCGTCCGTCACACTTCGCGAAATCCAGCTTATCCGCCTAGGTAGGGACGCCCGGTTGTATACATGGGAACCAGCAGCATCAGCGCCCTTCCACGTCTGAATACCTCGTAGTCCGCTTGTGTTCAGGGTAATGGAGGCTCGTGACACGGATCGACTACTACAACGACCCGGACGCGCCCGAGCCCAATTCGGTCGTACCCGGCGGCTCGGCGGTAGTCTTCGATGACGACGGCCGGACATTACTTCACCGCCGCCGCGACAGCGGCCTTTGGGCTCTACCCGGCGGAGCCATGGACCTTGGCAAGTCGATCAGCGGCGCGGTGATCCGGGAAGTGGCCGAGGAGACCGGCGTGCTGGTGGAAGTCACCGGACTGGTCGGCACAGCGATCCCCACCATGTGATCGCGTACAGCGACGGCGAGGTGCGTCAGCAGTTCAACGTGTGCCTGCGTGCCCGGACTGTCGGAGGAATCGCCCGGGTCACCGATGAAGCGCGCGAAGTGCGCTGGGTGTCCCCGGCCGATATCGACACACTGGAAATGCATCCGACCCAGCGCCTACGAATCCGCCACGCCCTGGACACAGCCCGCAGCAGTCCATATCTAGGCTGACGCTGAAGGCACCCGGCTACGTACCGCCAGCATGGCATAGCCCATCCTAACCGAAGGCCCTTCCGAGTAGATCTACAGGCACGGCTCTGGGCCACAATTATAGGTAAGGCGTTTCACTACCTCAAAGAAGCGCGGATATATTGGTGAATCTAGGTCCATATTGATCTTTGCTGCGCCAAGCTTTGACGCCCTGACGTCGAGGCCAGGGCCTACGGCACATGAGGAACCCCGGCGTCGGGCGGAGCCCGACATCAGAAAAGCGTCCGAGCGACAGCGAGGGCCGAGCACTTTAGACACGCGGGCCCCCTTACTACCCGGTGCTGGGACGGTGGGCGAGGACGCGCGCCTGCGGAAGCCGGTCACCAGGGCGCATGACATGGCCATGGGCGGCGGGCAGGGGGCTTGCCGTACATCGAACGAAACCGGGACATGCGGCATATGAGAACCCGGCGTCGGGCGGAGCCCGACATGGGAGAGGCGTCCGAGCGACAGCGAGGGCCGAGCATTTCAAACACGCGGCGGCGCGCATCTGGGCGAGGCCCGACATGGGAAAGGCGTCCGAGCGACAGCGGGGGCCGTGTATTTGGGCCCCCGCGTACCCGGGCACCTCGGCTCAGCTGAGGCGGGAGGCGCGGGCCTGGGGGGAGGGGGTGAGGGCGGCGACCAGGCGGTAGAGGCCGCGGACCGGTGGGGGTTCGTGGCGCATGCGGGTGAGGGCCGCGTCCAGGGTGGCCCGGCCGCAGACCTCGGCCACGCGGCGGTCCGTCGCGAACGTCTGCTTGCGGATGCTCGCCGTCAGCAGCGCACCGAACGCCACCACCCCCACCAGCGGATAGGACGCCAGCAGCGACACCTCGAAGAAGCGTTCCGCCAGCCCCACCACCAAGCCCAGCGGGATGACCCACGCCAGCACGGTCAGTGTCTCGCGGAGCCCGAGGCGGCTGCGGACCTTGGCCGGGTCGGCCTGCGCCAGTACCCACGCGAGCGCCGCCTCCCGCTCCAGCTCGGGCAGGTCCGCGTAGCCGGGGCCGATCACCAGGCACAGCTCGCCGTCCCGGCGCACCAGCAGGACATGTGCGCCGGGGAACGTCTCCCCCTCCTCCACCGGAGGCGTGGCCACGCCGAACCGTCGCGAGAGGTCCGCCGCCCGCGACCGCGCCTCGTCCAGGGCCTCGTTCAGGTCCACCTGTTCATCATTCCAAGTGGGGCGCGGCTCAATCGGCGATCGCCACCGTGAGCACGTGCTCGACCGTTCCGGTGAGCAACGCGACCTTGTACCGCGTGTCCGGCAGCGGCGCGCACCGGGTCGCGGCGCGGGCGGCGGCCTCGGCGATCGGTACCCCGGCGAGCAGGGCGGCCTCGACCTCCGGGAGCCGTACCGGCGTGCGGGCCACGCCACCGGCCGCGACGGCGGCCAGTACGACGGACCCGCCCGCCACGACCACCCGGGCCGTCGCCTCGGCCAGCGGCCATTCGGCCTGCACCCGCCCGGTGGCCCGCACGTACGCGGCGCGCTCCCCCGCGACGGGCGGTGGGAGTTCGGCGGCGAGCAGCAGTTCGCCGGGGGCGAGCAGGTGGTCGCGGGTCGGGTCGTCGCCGTACAGGGACCCGACCGGCAGGTGCCCGCGCCCTTCGACCTCCACCGTGGCGTCGTACGCGAGCAGCGCCATGGCCAGCGACGACGGATGCGGGGCCACACACGGACCGGTACCGATCACGGTCCCGTACCTGCTGATCCCCTCCCTGGCCGGGCAGGAGTCCCCGCCGTTCTGGTGGCAGGCGAACCCGCCCCGGAAGTAGGCGCAGCGGTTGCGCTGGAGCAGGTTGCCGCCGAGCGTGCCCATCGCGCGGACCTGCGGGGTGGCCATGCCGGCGGCCGTGTCGGCGAGCGCGGGGTAGGCGGCGCGCAGCCGCGGGTCGCGGGCCAGTTCGGCGATGGTGGTGAGCGCGCCGATCCGGGCGGAGCCGTCGGGCTGCCAGGCGATCCCGGCGAGTTCGGTCCGGTCGCGCAGGTCGATCCACTCCCCCGCCGCCCGGGTGATCAGGTCCGTGCCTCCGGCGAGGAAGGGCAGGACCGCGGGGAGAGCCACGCGTGTCGGTTCGGTCATCGGGACGGTCCTTCCAGCAGGCCCTCCAGCAGGCGGTCCGGGCGGATCGGCAGGTCGTGGGGCCGCCAGCCGGTGGCGTTGTGGACGGCGTTGCCGACCGAGGCCGCCACCCCCACCGTGGAGACCTCGCCGAGCCCCACTCCCCCGCCGTTGACGTGGTCCCAGCCCTCCTGCTCGAAATGGATCTCGATCTCCGGACAGTCGCCGATGCCGGGGATGCGATAGTCCTCAAGGTTCGTGGTGAGGACCGCCCCGCTGACCGGGTCGATCAGCCGTTCCTCGTGCAGCGCGTACCCGATCCCCTGCACGATCCCGCCCTCGCACTGGCTGCGCGCCAGCCGCTCGGAGTAGATCCGCCCGGCCGCGATGCCGCCCCATACCCGCAGCGGCCTGATCCGGCCGAGCAGCGTGTCCACCTCGACCTCGGTGACGTGCACCGACCCGGCGAGCCCGCGCCCGAGCGCGTTGCCGTGAACGGGGAACGGGGTCAGGTACCCGAGCCGGTCGGCACGCCGCCGCCCAACGACCCTGCGGCCGTCGGCGAGGCCGCCCGCCGCGCGCAGCCGCCTGGCGGCGTCCCTGGTGGCGGGGCCGACGGAGGCGGTGGCGCGGCTGCCGGTGGACATCGGGCCGTGCCTGGCGTCGCTCATCCCGATCTCGACGCGGACGCGCTCGGCGGGCAGGTCCAGTTCCTCGCGCAGGATCGCGGCCATGACGCTGCGGGTGCCGGTGCCGATGTCCTGGGTCGCGGTACGCGCGACCACGACGTCCCCTTCGACGGCCAGCTCGACCTCGGTCGCCGGGTCCACCATGTACTGCCATGCGCCGGCCGCGACCCCGACGCCCCGCCGGTATCTGCCGGTCTGCGAGCCGGTGGCGGGGCGGCCGGTCCAGGCGGGGAGGCGTTCGGCCCAGCCGTACAGGGCCTGGCGCTTGCGGTTGCCGTCCCAGCGGCGGCGCAGCGCGATCGGGTCCTCGCCGCGGCGGTGCGCGACGTCGTCCACGGTCTGTTCGAGCGCCCACAGCAGCGGCGGCGCGAACGGCCCACGGAACGGCCCGCCGGGCGGGGTGTTGGTCAGTACGTCGAAGTCGCGCAACCGGCGCGGGGCCCTGCCGTACACCATCCTGGCCAGCGACGCGACCATCGAGGAGACGGCCAGGCCGCCGCGGCCGTAGGCGTCCACGCCGAGCGCGGCGAGGTGGCCATCGTCGTCGGTGAGCATGGAGATCTCCACGCGGGCCCCGGGGCGGTTGCCGCCGCAGGCGAGCTCTTCGGCGCGGCTGAGCACCACCCGGACCGGGGCCTTTCGGACCCTGGCCAGTTCGGCCGCGGCCACCGCCTCGTCGGTGAGCCCCATCTTGCCGCCGAAGCCGCCGCCGACGTGCTCGGCGGCGACGTGCACGCGGTCGCGGGGCAGGTTCCAGTGCTGCGCGGCGTGCTCGGCGGCCCGCACGACCATCTGGGTGGACATCTGCAGGTGCAGGTCGCCGTCCGCGTCCCAGCGGGCGACGCAGGCGTGCGGCTCCATCGCGGTGTGGGACTGCGCGGCGGCGGTGAAGGTGCCGCCGGTCAGGCGCGGGTCGCCGGTCTCCCTGGCGGCGGCGAGGCGGCGTTCGGCCGTGCGGCCGCGCCTGCTCAGGAACGTGAACGGCCCACGCAGGTTGACGTCCGTCCAGCGGCCGGGGAAGCACAGGCTTTCTGAGGAGCTGGGGGCGTTGGCGCGTTCGTCCGGTTTCCAGACGGCCGGGCCGCCGGGCGTCCCGTCGAGCGCGTGCGGCAGCGGGGCGTACCGGACCTCGACCGCCTCGGCCAGCGCCAGCGCCTCGCGCCGGGTCGGGGCGGCGACCGCGGCGATCGGCTGGCCCACGTAGCGGACGGTACGGTCCTCGCCGAGCAGGTCCACCTGGTGGCCGCTGATCGACACGACGCGGGCGTGCGGCAGGGACGAGCGGACGATGACGCCTTCGAGCTGGCCCTCGTGCCGGATGTCGGTGGAGTAGCGGGCCCGGCCGGTGATCTTGTCCATGGCCTCGACGCGGGCGGGCTCGGGCGAGGCCCCGCCGCCTGCGCCGTCGAAGTCCCCGGCGCAGGCGGCGGCGACGGCCGCGTACACGCCCTCGTAGGCCCCGCAGCGGCACAGGTGCCCGGCCAGCGCGGCGGCGATCTCCGCGCGCGGCGGCGCGACGTCGCCGTGCTCGGCGCGCCACCTGTCGGCGAAGGCCGCGGCCGCCATCACGAACCCGGGGGTGCAGTAGCCGCACTGGAGGCCGTCGTGCGCCGCGAAGGCGCGCTGCACCGGGTGTTCCAGCCCTTCGGGGGTGATGACCTCGCGTCCCTCGACGGCGGTCGCGGGCAGCAGGCAGCTCGCGTTCGGCGTGCCGTCCACCAGTACCGTGCAGGCTCCGCAGGCCCCGGTACGGCAGGCCGCCTTGGCCCCGGTCAGGCCGAGGCCGTCGCGCAGCACGTCAACGGCCGTGTCGGCCCGGTCGCACTCCACTTCTAAGGGAATGCCGTTCACCGTGATCTTCATCCGCCCGTCCTTCGTTGACGACGTCAACATCGCGTTGACATCGTCAACCAGGTACGTTGACGATGTCAACCGGGAAGGGATCGGAAAAGTGCCCGACGACACGAGGAGCCGTCTGATCGACAGCGCGCTCACTCTGCTGCGCAGCGAAGGTCTGGAGGCCGTGACGCTGCGCGCCGTCGGGGACCTCACCGGCCTGTCCCGAACAGCTCCTTACCGTCATTTCGCCGACAAAAACGCCTTGCTGGCCGCGCTCGCAGCCCAGATCATCTCCGACCTGACGGCGTACGTCTCCGAGGCGGTCCTGCGCGAACAGGGCTCCCAGGCCAGGCTGCACGCGTTCTATACCGGCTACGTGGACTACGCGGTGACGCACAAGGAGGAGTACCGCCTGGTCTTCGCGCCGGAGTTCCTGGCGGGCACCCATGCCGAGCTGGAGGCGGCGATCGACGCGGTGATGACGACGTTCGGGGTGCAACCGCCCGCGGCGGACCGCTCCGCGTCGATGGCGGCGCTGCTGGCCCTGCTCTGCACCGCGCACGGCCTGGCCGAACTGGCCACAACCGGCCACATCGCCCACCGGGGCGTGGCCACCGCCGCCGTCATCGACACGCTGGTGACCGGCCATCCCCTGACCCACACCAACGCCAACGCCAACGCCAACGACCAGGCGGTCTCCTAACGGATGCCGTCGGTAACTTCACATGCTGGTTACATTCGGGCAACAGCTGAGAAATCGCCCGTTGCCATCGTTGGGCCTGGCGAAAAGGACCCACGACCGAACGGACCACAGCGTGAGCTACAAGGCTGAGTACATCTGGATCGACGGCACCGAGCCCACCGCCAGGCTGCGCTCCAAGACCAAGGTGCTCCCGACCGGCGCCGAGCCGCCGTACTGGGGATTCGACGGTTCGAGCACCAACCAGGCCACCGGGCGCACGTCCGACTGTGTGCTGCGGCCGGTGTTCACCTGTCCCGACCCGATCAGGGGCGGCGATGACGTCCTGGTGATGTGCGAGGTGCTGTACCCGGACCTGACCCCGCACCCCTCCAACACCCGCGCCGCCCTCGCCCGGCTGGCCGAGCGTTACGCGGACCAGGCCCCGATCTTCGGGATCGAGCAGGAGTACACGTTCTTCAAAGACGGCCGGCCGCTCGGCTTCCCGTCCGGGGGCTTCCCCGCGCCGCAGGGCTTCTACTACTGCGGCGTCGGCGCCGACGAGGTCTTCGGGCGCGAGGTCGTGGAGAAGCACATGGACGCCTGCCTGGACGCCGGGCTCGCCATCTCCGGGATCAACGCCGAGGTCATGCCGGGCCAGTGGGAGTTCCAGGTCGGGCCGGTGGGCCCGCTGGAGGTGGCCGACCAGCTCTGGGTCGCCCGGTGGCTGCTGTACCGGGTCGCCGAGGACTTCGGGATCTCCGCCACCCTCGACCCCAAGCCGGTCAAGGGCGACTGGAACGGCGCGGGCGCGCACACCAACTTCTCCACCAAGGCCATGCGCGAGGGCTACGACGCGATCATCGCCGCCTGCGACGCGCTCGGCGAGCGGGCCCAGGAGCACATCAAGGGCTACGGCGCCGAGATCGAGCACCGGCTCACCGGCATGCACGAGACCGCGCCGTGGAGCGAGTACAGCTACGGCGTGTCCGACCGCGGCGCCTCGGTGCGCATCCCGTGGCAGGTCGAGGCGGACAAGAAGGGCTACATCGAGGACCGCAGGCCCAACGCCAACTGCGACCCGTACGTCGTCACCGGCCTCATGGTCGAGACCTGCTGCGCCGCCCTGGAGAAGGCCGGCCTGGTCTGACCCGCCCACCGGGCCTGATCCAAGGGCCGGGTCACCACGCCTCCAGCGGGAGTTCGTGCGAGGCGGCCAGGTCGAAGAGCACCCCGCCGTCGCTGAGCCGGACCACCTGGACGTGCTGCGCCCGCCCCACCTCGCGGTGGCGGCGGGCCGCCTCGTAGGCGAACTCGGCGAAGTGGTACCGGTCCGAGGTCGTGGAGTCGGGCGGCGGGAAGGTGCAGCGGACCTCGAAGCGGTCGGGCGGCCAGACGGTTATCATCGTGGGCCCGGCACTCCTCCATCGCGAAGACCTTGTCATGTGCGCCTCTCCTGTCACTCGGGCAACACCCGGGGGACAACTATGACGGGTCTGCGCGGGTCACAGGAGGTATGGGCGAGGTCGATGGGCGATCGTAACCGGGACTTCATGATTCTGCTCGAACAGTGATCATTCCTCGTTCCCCGCGTCACATTCACGCGGCGGTCTCCGTCATCGAAAGCGGGATTCTCGATTAGGCCGCGCCATCGTGGGCAGTGGGCCAGGACCCGACGAGAAAACCACAGCTTTCGTCAGGAAACTGTCAAGAAAACGCGGAGGAATCGCGCGGCAATCGCGGGAACCCGAGGAGTGGGATCAATGGCCTTGCTGGGGCTGCTGTTCATGGTCGTCGCGGTGGCGGCCGGAGTCGTGGTCATCACCACGGACACCACCGCGACGACCACATCGATCACGGTGATGGACACCACCGTCCAACTCAGTGCTACGGAGGTATTTCTCACGGGCGTCGCGGCGGCCGTCGTGTTCGTCATCGGCCTGGCGATGATGAGCGGCGGACTGCGCCGGTCCCTGACGCTCCGCCGGGACCTGCGCCACTCGCGGGGCGAGGCCCGCAGGGCCCGCCGCCTGGAGCAGGAGAAGCGCGAACTCGAACGTCGCCTCGACGACTCCAAGGCCCCCGACACGGCGGGCAGGCACGCGGCTCCGGACGGCTCGTCCGCTCCGGCCGTCCCGTCACAGCGCCCGGCGGACCCGGCTCCGTCCCAGCGCCCGGCGACCTCGGCCGCCGAGGAGAGCGACCGACTGGTCGCCGGACGCCGTAACCGCACCGACCCGACCGCCTGAGGGCAAAGCCTCGAAGCCGGCAGGCCCCCGGACCACCGCGGGGGGCCTGCCGGTTCGTGTTGTGGGCCCGGAGCACGACGGCGGGCGGGCCGCCCGGCGTACGCGAGGCCGCGTTCCGGCGGGCCGCGGGGGGCCCGGAAACCCCGGCGGGGCCGGGGTTTGCGAAGTCGGCCGGAGTCGGCCGGGACCGAAAACGCATGTCATGTGGCATGTCACAGGTGACGACATCACCGTCTGAGGACTTCTGTGCTCCTAGCACAGAGTGTCATCCCAGGTCGTATGGGATTTTCGCAGTCGTGGCACGAGCGGCTTGGCAGGGCGTGGAAGGCGGGATGGGCGAGGCATCGGCGGTCTTCGCCACGCGATCGCCGGCGAAAGTGGCGTCGGGGGACTTGGCGCGGGGTACACGGGCGTTACGCCGGTAGAAAGCGAGCCCGGTGGAAAGCGAGCAGGGACGCATCGTGGCGGTACGCGGTGGAGGCGGGCGAGGCGAGGCCGTTCGGCGACGCACGCCCTCACGCCGTGCGGCCGCTCCCCTGCGGCCGGTGTGGCCGGTGCGGCCAGTGCGGTCCCTGCGGTCACTGTGGCCGGTGTGGTCAGTGTGGCCGGTGTGGTCAGTGTGGCCGGATGCGGACGTCCGGGCGGAAAACGGAGGGCCGGTGCGTCCGCCCGGAGCGCGGTGGACCATCATGGCCGGATCAAGCCCGTCGGAAGCGCCGCGCTCGATCACCGCGATCGGGCCGTCGCCGTCCCCCTCAGCGAGAGTGCCAATGCCCCAGCTCACGGCCTCCCCGGCGACCTCGGCGGGGCGTGGCGTGGCCGTACGCCGCCCGCCCGGCCACACTTGCGTTCCTTCCTGTTACGTGAACGTATTGTCACACCTCGATAAGGATGTCCTAAAAGACGATAGATGCGAAGAATTATCCCTAGATACCGTCATCTGTGGATAGGCGAGGGCGGCCAGAGCATGGAGGGTGCATGGACCGGCTGGGCGTAGGCGGGAAGCTGGACGGGCTGACCGCCGGGTCCGAGCGTGAGCTCGGCCGTCCCGCGAGCCGTTCCCGGGGGCCGGTGGATCCGGGTGACCATCGGGTGCGACCCGCCGAAGCGGCGACCCCGGCCGAGGCCGCGACCCCAGGGCCCGTGACCCCAGGATCCACGAACCCGGGGCCCGCGAACCCCACGAGCCTCGGCCCCGACGGCGTCTGCCCGGTGGACATCGAGACGTTCGCCACCGAGCTGAACGAACTCGCGCTCGGCGGCGAGGGCTGGAAGGCCGTGCTGGCCAGGGTCGCCGAGCGGACCGGCCGGGCGGCCCGGCTGATGGGCGTGCACGGCGGCGTGTTCGCCGCGACCGACGGCGGCGACGCGATGATGAGCCCCGCCGAGGTCGCCAAGGTCTTCGCCGAACGCGAGCCGGTCACGGTCACCCTGGAGGACGGCTGGTCGGCCCGGGCGCTCGCGGTGTGGGCCGGGCAGCGGCGGGTGGGGCTGCTGCTGCTCGCCGAGCCGGTGGACGACGGACTGCTGGCGCTGCTGAAGGCGTCCTCCACGGCGGTCGCCATCGAGGCCGTGCGCAGGGACGCCGCCGCGACCGCCACCGCCGAGACCGCCAGCCGCCTCATCGACGAACTCCGCTTCGGCGCGCTGCGCGGCACTGATGAGCTGACCAGGACCGCCGCCAGGTTCGGCCTGCGGCTCTCGGAGCCGCACGCGGCCGTCGTGTTCGACTACGGCGGCCCCAACCGGCGCACCTGGTCCACCGCGCTGTCGTGGCTGGAGATGCCGGTCCGCCAGGAGGACACCCGGGGCTGGACCGTGCTCGGCGGCGGCGACCTGGCCCGCGAGATCACCAGGATCCGGGTGCGGCTGCAGGGCATGGTCGGCGACGGCACGGTACTGGCCGCCACCGGGCCGGTCGTGAACGACCCCAGGGAGACCGCGCGCTCGTTCCGCGACGCCGAAGTCGTGCTCGGGCTGCTGCGCCGCCGTACCGGGGAGACCGAGCTTTTGCACTCGGCGCTGGGCCTCGCGCAATTGCTGCTCGCCGTACCGCCGGACCGGCTGCGCGCCTTCGTCGACCAGCAACTCGGCCCCATCATGGACCGCCCCGAACTCATCCTGACTTTGGACGCCTGGCTCGCCACCCGCGGCAGCCGGGCCAATGTCGCCGAACAACTCCATCTGCACCGCAACTCCGTCGGCTACCGCGTCGGTCAGTTACGCCAGTTGCTGGGCACCGATCCACTCGACCCCGAGGCGGCGCACCGGCTGCGAACCGCGCTCACCGCCCGTGAACTACTGGACGTCTTCTCGCAACGAACCCCCTGATGAACTGTGGACACTCGGACCAACGCGCTGATCGACGAAACGACGAAATTAAGAACCACCGGAGTGAGCAATGGGTGTCACAGGGATGAACCACGCGGTGCTGTACGTGAGGGACGCCCGCCGTACCGCCGACTTCTACCGGGAGATCCTCGACTTCAGGGCCGTCATCGAAGACCCCGGCGGCCGGTACTGCTTCCTGCGGGCGCCCGACTCGGGCAACCACCACGACCTGGCGCTGTTCACGATCGGTTCGGGGGCGGGCGACTCACAGGCCGGGCAGCGGACGGTCGGGCTGTATCACATCGCCTGGGAGGTCCGCACGCTGGCGGAACTGGCCACCGCCCAGGATCGGCTGGCCGCCGCCGGCGCGCTGGTGGGCGCGAGCGACCACGGCGCGAGCAAGAGCCTGTACGCCAAGGACCCCGACGGTTTGGAGTTCGAGGTGATGTGGCTCGTTCCAAGTGAGCACTGGGGCGCCGAGGAGCACGAGGCGATCATCAGGCCGCTGGACCTCGCCGCGGAGCGCCGCAAGTACGCCCAGCAGGCGGAGGGCGCCGCCGAGTGACCGGGCGTCCGCCCATCTGATGAAAAAACGATTCCAAATTGTGCTTGCGCGATCCATCGCTTCTGAAGCAGCACCGAAAAGCCACTCGATAATGTGTTCGCGTTAGAACGAGTTACCTACACCCTTGACTACGGAGCCAACGGGGGACCATACGGGAAGTGATCGGCCGTGCGTGCGCCGCGCGTCGGGATCATGACCACGATCTTGAAAGGAGATGGCACGCCGCGAAAACCCCGGAATATCCACCTTAACCGGCTGCGGCCCACAAATGATCGCTCGCATGGTATAAACCCCTACGATGGAGAAACCCATGACAGAACACATGTGGCGTTTCGTCGACTTAGCCTTCACCGAAATTTCGTCGAGCGCCGAGTGTCGCGTCTACACCGGAGACGTACTCCAGCGCAAGCTCCGGCGGATTGGTGAAGGGCGCACACCGAACGCTCCTCACTCCAGGAACGCGAACACGTGAAATCTGTCGGCGCACCCGGCCGAGGCGCCCGCGATGGGCGTCATCGCCGTGTCGGCTGCTGTCATGGGCACGGCATCTTGGTATCCCGGTGGGGGGCCGAACCCGAGTCGCGAGACTGACCCCCACGTCCTTGGAAGGCATTGCGATGAAATCTTCAGCACGGGCAACCCTCGCGATCCTGGTCGCGCCCGCATTGCTGCTCACGGCTTGCGGAGGCGGGAGCGACCCGCAGAACAGCAAGCTGACCGGCGCGAACGCGAAGGGGCAGCCGGACGTCAACGGCGACGGCAAGGTCGTGATCGGTGTGCTGAGCATCGGCGACACCCACGACAAAGGCTTCTTCCAGAGCTTCGTCGACGACGCGAACACCATCGCCCGATCCAACGGCTGGGAAGTTCGCACGATCGACAACCTGAAGGCGTCCGACGCCAAGAACCAGGCCCTCAACCTGTGCAGGCAGCGCGTGGACCTGATCGCCATCGGCTCGGGCGACCTTGGCAGCGCGCTCGACGCCGCCCCTGAGCCCACCTGCAAGGACGCCAACTGGTACCTGAACGGCGGCGCCGGCCAGATCAAGCAGACGAAGTACTTCAACCAGTCGCTGGACAGCGTCAACCAGACCCTCTACACCGCCGGTTACGCCGCGGGCCTGGAGCTGAAGGAGCTGAACGCCACCAAGGTCGGCTTCATCACCGGCCCCGAGGAGGACTACGCCAAGCAGGCGGTGAAGGCGTTCACCAAGGGCGCCCAGGCCGTCGTGCCGAACGCCGAGATCATCTCCGCCTACACCGGCAGCTTCGACGACGCCGCGGTCAACATCGCGTCCTTCGACGCCATGAAGGAGAAGGGCATCAAGGTCGTCTACCCCTACCTGGGCGGTGCGACCGACGCGGTGACCAAGAAGGCCAACGAGGCGAAGATCCCGGCGCTCAGCTCCGGTACCGACCGCTGCCAGGACACCACCGTCAAGTACGAGATCTCCGTCGTGTTCGCGCCCGGCGCGTTCTTCGCGGCCGCCCTGCAGCGGTTCCAGAAGGGCGACCTGAAGATGGGCGAGGCCACCCGCTACGTCATCGGCAAGGACCCGGTCCCCTCGGTCAAGTTCTGCAAGCCGGTGGCCGACCAGGCCGAGAAGATCACCGAGCTGATGAAGAGCATCGGCGGCGAGACGTTCGATGTCGACAAGGCCGTCGACGGATAGCGGCGACACCGCCACCGCCGGGACCGCCGCGACGGCGGCCCCGGCGCCGGCGGTGGAGCTGACCGGCATCACGAAGCGCTTCGGCACCGTCGTCGCGTGCGACGACGTGCACCTCAGCGTCCAGCGCGGCGAGATCCACGGCCTGCTGGGCCAGAACGGGGCGGGCAAGAGCACCCTGATGAAGATCCTCACCGGCCTGGTCCACCCGGACTCCGGCCGGATCGCGATCGACGGCGGCGAGGTGTCGATCTCCGACCCGCTGGTCGCCGCCGGGCTCGGCATCTCCATGGTCCACCAGCATTTCAGCCTCATCGGCCGGATGCGGGTGTGGGAGAACGTGACGCTGGGCGAGCGCGGTCACATCGATCGCGGGTCCGCGCGGCGTCTGGTCACCGAGGTCGGCGACCGGTACGGCCTGGCCGTGGACCCCGACCGGGCCGTGGAGGACCTGACCACCGGCGAACGCCAGCGGGTCGAACTGATCAAGTGCCTGCGCCGCGACCCCGACCTGCTGATCCTGGACGAGCCGACCTCCGTGCTGACGCTCAAGGAGTCGCACGAGCTGTTCTCCGTGCTGCGCCGCGTCACCAAGGAGGAGAACAAGACGGTCATCCTGATCAGCCACAAACTCGACGAGATCCTGCATGCCACCGACCAGGTGACGATCATGCGTTCCGGCGCGGTGGTGGCGCGCCGGCCGACCGCGGACACCGACGTGCGGGAGCTGGCCAGGGAGATGGTCGGCCGCGAGGTGTCCAGGCTCACCGCGGGTTCCGCCGTCGGCGCGCTCGACGCGCTGGTGGAGGACACCGAGGCCGCCGAGAAGGAACAGGAGAAGGACGAGGAGCGGGAGGTCCGGCTGCGCATCACCGACGCGCACGCCACCGGCCGCGACCGGCGCCCCCTGCTGCGCGGCCTGTCCCTGGAAGTGCGGGCCGGGGAGATCCTGGGCCTTGCGGGCGTGGAGGGCAACGGGCAGGCCGCGCTCGGCGACCTGCTGTCCAGCCTGCTCGAACTCGACAAGGGCACCGTCGAGGTGTGCGGCAAGACGGTACGCCCCGGGCGTCCGGGGGCGATGCACGCCGCCGGGGTCGGCGTCGTACCCGAGGACCGGCACATCTCCGGCTGCGTGCTGGACATGTCCCTGGCCGAGAACCTGGCCATGGCCGACCTCGGCGAGGTCGCCAGGGGCTCGTTCGTCAGCCCGCGCCGGCTGCGCTCCCGCGCCGAGAAGCTGATCAGCGAGTTCGGCATCGCCGCGCCCGGTCCCGACATCCAGATGCGCCGGCTGTCCGGCGGCAACCAGCAGAAGGTGGTGCTGGCCAGGGAACTGGCCGCCGATCCCAAGGTCCTGGTGGTCGCCCAGCCGACGCGCGGCCTGGACGTCGGCGCGATCGAGTACATGACCGAACGGATTCAGAAAGCCGCGGAATCGGGGATCGCGGTGCTGCTCATATCGACGGAGCTGGAAGAGATCCTCACGCTGGCGCATCGGGTCGCGGTGATCCACCGGGGCGCGATCGTCGGCGAGATGACGCGCGCGGAGGTTGATGTGGAACGGCTCGGCATGATGATGGGCGGTCAGGCGGCATGACCGCGCTCACGACGCGGCTCCCCCGGATGGTCAAGCCGGCGGCGCTGCACACGCTCCTGCTCTACGCGGCGTCCTTCACGGTGGCGCTCACCCTGGCCGGCGCCCTGGTCACGCTCACCGGCCACTCCATGTCCGAGACGGTCTACGCGCTCTACCAGGGCAGCCTGGAGGGCGGCGGGTCCATCGGGCTCAGCATCGACGAGGCGACCCCGCTGCTGCTGGTCGCGCTCGGCGCGATCGTCTGCGCCCGCGCGGGCATCTTCAACATCGGCCAGGAGGGCCAGCTCCTGATCGGGGCGCTGGTCGGCGCGGCCGTCGGCCTGTACCTGCCGGGCCCGAGCTGGATGGTGATGGTCGCCTCGCTGCTCGGCGCCGCGCTGGGCGGGGCGCTGTGGGCGGGCATCCCCGCCGTCATGTACTACTGGCGCGGCGTCAACGTGGTCATCGGCACGCTGCTGATGGTCTTCGTCGCCGCCCAGCTCGCCATGTACGTCGTCACCCAGGAGCACCTGCTCCAGGAGGACGGCGAGGCGGGCGCCCGCTCGCCGCAGTCCAACCTGCTGTCCGAGGGCGTGATGCTGCCTCGCGTCGGCGAGTACCCCGATCTCAACATGACCTCCGGGGTCTTCGTGGTGCTGGCCGTCACGGTGGCGATCGTGCTGCTGCTGCGCTACAGCACCTGGGGCTTCCGGCTGCGGATGCTCGGGCACAACCCGGCCGCCGCGCGGCGTTCCGGCGTACGGGCCGCGGTGCTCGGCGGCGGCGCGCTGCTGATCTCCGGCGCGTTCGCCGGGATGGCCGGCGGCATCATGCTGAGCGGCACCGTCGGGCGCTTCCAGCCCGGCATGGCCGACAACGTCGGCTGGGAGGGCCTGCTGGTCGCGCTGGTGGCGCGCAACCATCCGGTGGCCGCGATCCCGGTGGCGCTGTTCTTCGGCGGGCTGCGCGCGGGAGGCGGGTTCCTCGCCTCGACCGGCGTGCCCCGGTACCTGGTGTCGGTGGTGACCGCCCTGCTGGTGATGGCCGCGGTGTTCCCGGCGGCGTACGCGGAGCTGAGCAGACTGCGCAAGCGCAACAAGCCGGCCGTGGTGGAGGGATGAGCGGCCTGTGAACGATTTCGAGCTCATCCTGGGCAGCGCGGTACGGCTGGCCGCGCCGCTCATGTTCGCCGCCATCGGCGAGTGGATCGCCGAGCGGGCCGGCACCCTGAACATCTCCGTCGAGGCGATGATGCTCGGCGGCGCGTTCACCGCCGTGACCGGCGCGGTGGCGACCGGGTCGCCGGAGTTCGGGCTGCTGTGCGGGATCGTCACCGGCCTGGTGGTCGCGCTGATCCACGCCAACCTGAGCCACCGGCTGTCGGTCAACACCTACGTCGTCGGCCTGACCCTGAACGTGCTGGTCCTCGGCCTGACCAGCTACCTGGCCGACAAGACCGAGTTCTTCCAGGTCGCCAAGGTGGCGATCCCCTGGCTGTCCGACCTTCCGATCATCGGGTCGGCGCTGTTCGACGTCCGCTGGACGACGTACCTGCTGATCGCGCTGATCCCGCTGGCCTGGTGGCTGGTCCAGCGCAGCCGGTGGGGGCTGGAGGCGCGGGCCGCCGGGGAGAACCCGCAGTCGGCCGACGTCACCGGCATCCACGTCAACAAGCGCAGGCGGCAGGCGCTGCTGATCTGCGGGCTGCTCGGCGGCCTGGCCGGGGCGCACCTGGCGGTGGCCGAGGTCGGCACCTTCAACACCAACATGACGGCCGGGCGCGGCTACATCGTGCTGGCCGCGGTGATCTTCGGCGGCTGGACGCTGCGCGGCGCGCTGGCCGGGTGCCTGCTCTTCGGCGCGGCCGACGCGCTGCGGCTGGCCCTGCCCGCGCTGGGGTACGAGCTGAACGCCCAGTTGCTCATCGCCTCGCCGTACCTGCTGGCGCTGGCCGCCATGTTCTTCCTCGCCAAGAGCCATCGCGGCCCGGCCGCGCTCGGCGCACCCTTCGTCCGAGGTATCACGTGAGAGCGATCCAGTACGACACTCATGGCGGCCCCGAGGTGCTACGGGAGGTGACGATCCCCGATCCGCGCTGCGGGCCGTCGGACGTCCTGATCGAGGTACGGGCCACCGCCGTCAACCGGCTCGACGCGTTGCAGCGGCACGGGCCGGGGCTGCTGCCCGGGTTCACGCTGCCGCACGTACCGGGCAGCGACGTGGCGGGCGTCGTGGCCGAGGTGGGTTCACGGGTCACCACGCGGTCCGTCGGGGAGCGGGTCCTCGTCGATCCGTCGCTGCACTGCGGGGTGTGCCTGGCCTGCGAGCGCGGTGACACGACGTACTGCAGCGGCCTCCAGGTCGTCGGCGGCACCCGGCCGGGCGGGTACGCCGAGCTGGTCGCGGTACCGGAGACGCACGTCCATCCGGTGCCCGCGCACATCGAGTTCGAGGAGGCCGCCGCCGTACCCACCGTGTACGGGCTGGCCTGGCACGCGCTGACCGTGCGCGGCGGGCTGCGCGAGGGCGAGACGCTGCTCGTGCACGGTGCGGGCAGCGGCATCACCATCGCGGCGGTGCAGATCGCCAAGCGGCTCGGCGCGCGCGTCATCGTCTCGTCCGCCTCGGACGAGAAGCTGGCCAGGATGACCAAGCTGGGCGTGGACGCGACGGTGAACCACGCCACCGGCGACCTCGCCGCCCAGGTCCGCGACGCCACCGGCGGGACGGGCGCGGACATCGTGCTCGACCACGTCGGCCCCGCGCTGTTCCAGGAGTCGCTGTCCGCGCTGCGGCTGCGCGGACGGCTGGTGTTCTGCGGCAACACCACCGGCGTGGTCGCCTCGTTCGACGTGACGGACGCCTACCACCGCGGGCTCACCCTGATCGGCGCGGAGATGTACGGCTACGAGTCGTTCGGGCAGATGCTGGAGTGGTACCGCCAGGCGGACTGCGAGGCGGTGATCGACTCGGTGTTCCCGCTGGCCGAGGCGGCGGACGCGCACCGGCGGCTGGAGGGCGGGGAGGTGTTCGGAAAGATCCTGCTCACGATCTGAGCGCGCCGGGTAGCTTGGGGTTCCGATCAGCTCACGCCGCCGGAGGAACCCGCGAATGTCCGCTGCCGGAGACGCCCTGCACCGGATGGTGTTCGGTCTGCTGTCCATGGTGCCGTCACGCGGTCAGGGCCGGCTGCTCGGGCGCTACTTCGACTGGTGGCACCGCAACCCCGACCCGTGGAACTACCACGGCGAGCCGTACGAGAAGTACAAGCACAAGCGGACCATCGAGGTGCTGCCCGCACGGCCGTACGCGCGGATCATCGACGTGGGCTGCAGCGAGGGCACGTTCACCCACCTGGTGGCCGCCGCCTACCCCGAGTCGGAGACGGTGGGGGTGGACATCTCGCGGCGGGCGCTCGCCCGCGCCGAGTCCGGCAAGGACACGTCGAGCGCGAGGTTCCTCGCGCTCGACATCCTCAACGAGTCCCCGGGCGGGTCCTTCGACCTGGTCTTCTGCGCCGAGACCCTGTACTACCTGGGCCGCTCGGGGCGGTTGCGGCAGGCGTCGGTACGGCTGGCCGGGCTGCTCGCGCCCGGGGGGCTGCTGGTGCTGACCCACCCGTGGCCCGAGGCCCGGCGGCTCTACCGGTGCCTCGACGCCGATCCTGCGCTGCTCCGGACGGCGGAGCACGTCGACGACGGGTCCGGCAGGCCGTTCGCGATCACCATCTACCAGCGGCAGGCCGCCGGATAGGTCGCTAGGACGCCTGACGTAGTTCGCTCACCTCCCGCAGCACGGCCGCGACCGCCTCGGTGTCGGCCAGGTAGATGTGCGGCACGTCAACGAAGATCCGCAGCGGCCCGCAGGGCAGCCGCAGCCGCTGCGCGACCCCGGCCTGCACGTCGCGCAGCGGCAGATAGTTGAGGTAGCTGGTGTAGGCGTTCTGTGAACGAAACGCGGCCGTCGCCACCAGCCTGCCCGCCCGCACCCGGAACGCCAGCCCGGACAGGCACGGCACCGCGTCGAACGGCTCTCCCGGGGTGGTGAGCGACAACCACCCGCTCTTGCTGTACGGCCGGGCGCGCAGCAGGTCGATGACCCACGCGAGCTGGTCCACTCCCTGCAGGCCGCGCAGCCGCGCGCCATAGCTGTACTTGAACGGCGGTATCACCGCGCGCCTGGTGAACTTCCGGGTGTACAGCGGGATGAGCCGCCGGTCACCGTACGCCGCGACAACCGGGTCGTCCCAGCGCACGTCCTCGATCTCGAAGAGCACGGCCGGGGCCTCGATGATCGGGCCTCGGTCGTCCTCGGCGGGCCTTCCGGTAGCCCAGACATGGTCCAGCAGCCAGACCCACGCCTCCCCACAAGACTTCCATTGTCGGATCCCCGCCTGAATGTCGGGGTTGGGCATCACGTCTCCATATTCGGGAACTGGTAGGGATTCGATGGGAGTCTGCGCCGGCGCGAGACGTTGGCCCGCACGTAGTACATGAGGTAATGCAGGAGGGTCAACAACCCGATCACCAGCACAATGAGGAACGCGCTCGGATCACTCCCGCTCAAACCGAGCGCGCCGACCGCGATGTACGTCCCGTTGACCAGCGCGAGCGCCATCACATTGACCCCCGGCCACGCGAGTGGCGCGTAGGTCTCCGGATAACGGGCGTCCACCGGCAGGTTCGGGGTCCAGCCGAGCGCTTCGAACTGCTCGTTCAGCCGGACCACGTACAGCAACCGGAAATTGTTGATCGCCCGCGCGGCCCGCATATGCGCACTGACCGCCTCGATCATCCGCAGGAACGGCACGACGCTGAGCAGCCCGAACGCCATGGTCAGCGCGAACACGTACCACGGCACCCCGGACCACGCCGTGAGCGCCCCCGGCTGGATGACCTTCGCACTCGCCAACGCGATCGTCGCGGCGAACGGCGCCGACAACAACGCCATCGCCAGCCGGGTCATTTTCAGCCGCTCATCCTTGGCGGCGAGGTAGACCGAATATATCCCGGCGAAATCGACGGCCAGCAGCTGGACGAAATGGGAAGGTTCGACGGGTAGGCCGCCCTGCCCCGGCGGTAATGCCGCACCGCCGCTCCGTGGCAGCGTCCTCCGCATTACTGGCCAACCCCAAAACCGCTCCGACATGCTGGTCAGCGGACCGCCCAACGCCCCAGGACGCCACACGGTCGGCTCCACCATTATTAACCACTCTGGGTGGTGCTGCGTGGTCAGAACACCTTTTCTGGATAATTCCGCATAGCTAGGTTTAGCTAACCCGAAAACCCACCACGATCAACCCCCATTCCGATCAAGAAGCCCCCACCCCCGCCCCGCCCCGCCCCGAACACGCTTCACACGAGAAGGCACGCTGACACGCCCAATCGCCTTCGCTCCGCTCAGCCGCCTTCCCCATGCCGGGCTCCGCCCGACGCCAGCGCCACCACCTCAGCCTCGGCCGGCGCATGACCGGCGGCGATCACTCTCGGAACCAGCAACGTGACATCGAGCCAGGGCGGGCCCGTGCATCCATCGACCAATCGACGGCCCGCACCCGCCCGATGTCGTCAATCAGCAGGTTCCCCGCGTGCAGATCAGCATGAACGAGAATCGGACCTTCAAGCGCGGCCACATCCAGCTCCTCCACCAGCGGCCGGTACGATGCGAACCTGGAAGGTGCCGCCGCCAGCATCGACCTGGCACCGTCCACCAGTCCGGCGGCCTTGCCGATGGCGGAGGGTATGGCGGCCACTACCGCAACTACTGGGCGGTGCCTGGCGGCATGGTGGACGACGGTGAGCCGCCCCACATGTGCGCCACCCGCGAGGTCGGCGAGGAACTCGGCCTGCGGGTCCGCTCCGGCCGGTTGCTCGTGGTCGACTGGGTGCCCCCGATGGGCGATCGGCAGCGGCCGATCATGAACTTCATCTTTGACGGTGGCAACGTCACCGATCCCTCCCGGATCCGGTTGCAGACCGACGAACTCGACGCCGCCCAGTTCTGGCCCTGGGAGCAGGCAGCCACCCAACTGCCCCACGCGACCGCCGCACGCATCCCGGCCGCACGCACCGCCCGCAAGAACCAGCAGACGATCTTCCTGCCTGGCGAGCACGCCGACACATGACACCAGATAGTTCGCTGTCGTCAGTCGATCCAGCGGGCGGCGGCCTCGTAGGTGGTGGCCGGGGTGTTGTTGAAGGCGATGGCGGCATCGGGTGCGTGCCGCCGGACCAGGTTGATTATTTGTTCGAGGAGTTCGACTTGATCGTCTGAGTCCGGTAGGCCACCGCCGATGGTGACGCACCGCCACGGATGGGCGCGCAGCGCATTCCCGACGACCGCTTCCACATCGTCGCTTCCATCGAGGCCGATCAGGCAGGTCTCCACGCCCACGCCGTGCTCGGCGAACTTGGCCAGTCCCGCCTCGATCGCCTTGGCCACCGGCTCGGGATCCCACGGTCCGGGTACCCGATACGGATCAAGCCCGATGACGAGAACGTGGGGTGAAGCAGTGCTGTCCATGCTTGGACGATACGCGTCCAACGAAGCCTCGTGATCAGGGCCGCTCTCCAGGGGGTGGGCGTTCGTCAAGGCCGTGGCCATTTCCGTGTACGTCCCGTAGCGGAAGTCGTGGCCGGCTACGTTGTGCCGGGCCCACCATGTGCCGCCGTGGCTGTGGATCTCCCAGTCAGGATGGGCACGCCGGAGATCGGCCAGTTCCCCGGCCAGGGCGGGATCGCAGGGGCGGTTCATTGGGGGTCCGGACTTGGGCGTTGGGCAGGAATTCGCTGGGGTGGCAGGCCGGAGGGTTCCACGCGGAGGTCGGTGATCTCGACGATGAGGCGCTTGCCGAGTACGTCGGGCAGGGTGGCGGTCTCGCCCAGTAAGACGGTGGCGTCCTCGTCGGTGCGGTGGCCGCTGCGGGCGTAGATGTCGCCCAGGACCGCGACCGGTACGGCGCCCGCCGCGCTGAACACCGTCGCGCCGGGCGGTGTGCATGCCCGGCAGGTGGGCGGGGTGGCGGTCCAGGCGTCCTGGGACTGGCGCAGCCGGTCGGCCTCGGCGACGGAGAACAGCCAGGGGACGCGCCGGTCGGCGGTGCGGGCGAGGTCGCCGCAGATCTGGCAGCGGCCGTCCCGCAGGCAGGCCAGTTGCCGCCCGGTGTGCACGGCCCGGAACTCCGGCCGCCCCACGCCGGGCGCCTGGCGAAGGCGGCGCCACAGTACGCCGTACGCCCAGTCCTCCGGCTCCGGGATCGGGTACGCGAGCAGGCCGCCGCGCGTGTGGCGGGGTTCGCCGCCGACGGCCGTCTCGCCGGTCCACCGGGTGAGGTATGGCACTGGGTCGCCCTGCCAGGTCACGAGGTCAGCCACGACGGCCCCGCCGGCAGAAGTAGACGGCCTTGCCGCCGCCCGCACGGGGCAGTACGCCCCACCGGTCGGTGTAGGCGGTGACCAGCATGAGCCCCCGGCCGTTCTCGGCGAGGACCGCGTCAAGGTCGGGGACGAGGCTGGATTGTGGCAGCCAGGGTGGGGAGTGGTCGATCACGATCCCCCAGACCCGCTCCCGGTGCGAGGCGAGTGACAGGGTGACCGGCGGGGCCGCGTGCCGGAACGCGTTGGTGGCGAGTTCGGAGACGACCAGGACGACGTCGTTCGCGATCGACGACAGGCCCCAGTCGGCGAGCTGCTTGCGAGCGTACTCGCGAGCGAGGCAGGCGGCCTGGGCGGTGTGGGGCAGATGCCAGGTCCGCGACAGGGCGTTGAGCGGGCAGTTCATGGGCTCGACTCCTGATGTCCGTTCCGCCCGATCGATCACGCAAAGCGAGTGGGCGGTTGCAGTCTGTGGACCTATAATGGGTCCAGCTAGCGCTGACTGCAATATTCACTCTGAATGTCGCACTCTTTGTCCCAGATTGAGCAAGGTGCTCACGATCAGGCTTTACTTACGCACTGGAGGTAATCGATGGCCGAGCGCAGTCAGAGCCCGACGGTCCGCCGCCGACGCCTGGCGGCGGAGTTGCGCAGGCTCCGGGAGGCCGCCGGGATGACCATGGAGGAGGCGGCCCACGCCCTCGACCTGTCCCAGGCCACCATCTCCCGCCTGGAGGCGGCCAAGACCGCCCGGCCCCGCCCGCGGGACATCCGCGACATCATCGCCCTGTACGGCGTGACCGACGAGCGCCACCGGGAGGAGGTCATGGATCTGGTGCGGGGCGCCCGCGAACGCGGCTGGTGGGAGCAGTACAAGGGCGTCTTCATCGGCAGCTACGTGGGCCTTGAAGCCGAGGCATCGTCCATCAGGACTTTCGAGCCCCTGATCGTCCCCGGACTACTCCAGACCCCTGAATACACGACGGCGCTCACACGTTCGCAGTTGGTGCGGGATCCGGCGGAAGTGGAGCAGCACGTGGCCGCGAGAATGCGCCGCCAAGAGATCCTGGCGCAGGATCGTCCCCCTCGATTCTGGGCCATCATCGACGAGGCGGCGTTGCTTCGGCCTGTAGGCGACGCGGGCGCACGCCGCCGACAGCTCCAGCGGCTGATCGACACACACTCCCTGGAACATGTGACCATCCAGATCATGCCAATGTCCGCTGGTGCCCACATCGGCTTGGGAGGGCAGTTCGTGATTCTCGACTTTCCCCTCGAAGCCGATCGAAGTGTGGTTTACGTTGAGACGCCAGCATGCAACCTTTATCTGGAAGAATGCCAGCACATCACACGCTATGACCTGATCTTCCAGCACCTTTGCGCCGAGGCGCTGGGCGTGGACGCATCGATCGCGTACCTGTCCGACCTGATAAGCCGGCTGTGAGGCATCCATGGACCTGTCCAGCGCCGAGTGGCACAAGAGCACCCGGAGCCAGGGGGCCAACAACAACTGCGTGGAGGTCGCTCGGAATCTGCCTGGCGTCATCGCCGTACGCGACTCCAAAGACCCCCACGGCCCGAAACTCCTCTTCACCCCCGCCGAATGGGCCTACTTCCTCAGCGAACTCAGGGGCGGGTCTGGAGGTTGAGGGACTTCAGGCGGGTGTAGGCGTCCAGGCCGACGCGGGAGTGGCCGCTGGATTTGCGGGCCTCGCCGCGGCCCTCGTTCATGTCCGGGGTGAAGTGGCAGTTGACGTTGACCGAGCCGCAGTCCAGAGCGGCGGAGACGCGGAAGGCGCATTCGAGGTCGCGGGTGAAGATGGTGGCGTTCAGGCCGTAGGGGGTGCCGTTGGCGAGGGTCAGGGCCTCTTCCTCGGTGGAGAAGGGGGTGGCGGCGAGGACCGGGCCGAAGATCTCGCGTTGTTCGACCTCGCTGCCCGGGCGTACCCGGCCGAGGACCGTGGGGGCCATGAAGGTCGGGTGGGCGCGTTCCGGGAGGGCCGGGGAGCCGACGATCTCGCCGTCGCCGGCGGCGATGGCCCGTGACAGGAAGCCGTGGACCTTCTCGGCGTGCCGCTCGTTGATGAGCGGGCCGATGAAGGTGCCCGGGTCCAGCGCGTCGCCGATCGGGAGGCCGGCGGCGGCCTCGGCGACGCCCTTGACGACGTCGTCGTAGACGCGTTCGTCCACCAGCAGCCGGCTGCCCGCCGCGCAGACCTCGCCCATGTTCACGAACGCGGCCATCATCGCCCAGCCCACGGCCTGCTCGATGTCGGCATCGGCGAAGACGATCACCGGGGACTTGCCGCCCAGTTCCAGGTTGGTCGGGGTGAGGTTGCGGGCGGCCAGCTCCATCACCCGGCGGCCAGTCGCGGTGCCGCCGGTCAGACTGATCAGGTCGATCCGCGGGTCGGTGACCAGCCGTTCGCCGACGGTCCCGCCCGCGCCGAGCACGATGTTGAGGACGCCCGCGGGCAGTCCGGCGCGGGTGAGGATGCGGCCCAGTTCGACCAGCGTGACCACGGCCTCCTCCGCAGGCTTGGCGACGATCGAGCAGCCGGCCGCCAGGGCGATGGCGATCCGCTGGCTGCCGGTCATCAGCGGGCCGTTCCAGGGGAGCAGTTCGGCGACCACGCCGGCGGGCTCGCGGGTCCGCATGGTCAGGACCTCGGGGCCGCCGCCGGGCAGCAGTTCGGGCGGGTAGGCGCTGCGGCGTACGTCGCCGTGCGCGGTCCTGGCCAGGGCGGCGGCGTGCGAGAAGGCGTTGGCCGCCTCGAAGATGTCGTACGTGATCGCGCCGCTCACCGCCTTGCCGGTGTCCAGCGCCTCAAGGGTGGCCAGCCGCTGCGCGTTCGCCCGGATCTCGAACGCCACGGACTCCAGCAGTTGCGCCTTGAGCGCGCCCGGCGTCCGCCGCCACTCGCCGCCGTCGTAGCTGCGCCTGGCCGCCGCGATGGCCGCGTCCACCTCGCCGGACGTCGCCTCGAGGTAGGAGCCGAACGTCTCCCCCGTGGACGGGTCCAGCATCGGAAGGACCTTGCCGTCGCCGGCCTCGCGGCCGTCGATGAGCTGGCGATACGGGTCGCTGTCGAGCCATGCCGGGTCGTAACGCATGGAGGAAGCCTTCCGATAAGTGGATCAACGGGCATTGTGTTCCAGGCATGGACTCTGCCTGACATGTTGTGCTCTGGGGCAGATGACCCGACCCGCCCGCTGAACCTACCGTTCGGTTGCATGGTGCTGATCCCGGATCTCCTGGTCACCGGCGGCGACGTCGTGACCATGAATCCCCGCCGCGAGGTGCTGCTGGGCGGTGCCGTCGCGGTGGCAGGGGAGCGCATCCTGGCCGTCGGCGGCACCGCCGAGTTGCGCGCCCGCTGGCCGGACGTACCGGAACTGGACGCCACCGACTGCGTGGTCACGCCGGGCATGGTCAACGCCCACCAGCATCTGACCGGCGACCCGCTCGCCCGCGCGTGCATCCCCGACGACATCGACTCCGAGGAGTCGATCCACGGCTGGGCCGTACCGCTGCACCAGGCCCACCTCCCCGAGGACGAGGAACTCTCCGCCCTCCTCGCCTGCGCCGAGAACCTGCGCAACGGGGTCACCACGATCATCGAGGCCGGGACGGTGGCGAACCCCGAGCGGGTCGCCGCCGCGATGACGCGCGCCGGAGCGCGCGGCACGGTCGGCACGTGGGGCTGGGACGTCGATGACGCCCCCCACGCCGCCCCGGCCGATGAGGTGCTCGACCGCTTGTGGGCGGTGGTCGAGTCCTATCCGGCGGGCGGCCTCGTCGAAGGAAGGGTCACCCTTGTGGGGCACGGCCTGGCCTCCGACGGGCTGCTCGCCGGGGCGGCGGACCTCGCCCGGCGTACCGGGGCGGGCATGACCATGCACATGTCGCCGGGACGCGCCGACGTGGACCACTACCTGGCCCGTTCCGGCCGCCGCCCGCTGCTGCACCTCGCGGACCTGGGCGTACTGGGCCCGCACCTGCTGCTCGCGCACGCGGTCTGGCTGGACGACGCCGAGGTGGACGCGCTGCTCGGATCGGAGACGGCGGTCGCGTACTGCCCGTGGGCGTACCTGCGGCTCGGCCAGGGCGTCACCCGCGCCGGACGGCACGCCGAGATCTTCACCAGGGGCGGGCGGGTCGCGCTCGGCTGCGACGCGGGCAACGCGGGCGACGCGGCCGACATCCTGCGCGCCGCCGCGCTCGCCGCCGGGCTGGCCAAGGACACCGCGATGGACCCCGGCGCGATCGGCGCCCCCGAGGCGATGGAGATGGCCACCATCCGCGGCGCGGAGGCCGTGGGAATGGGCGATCGGATCGGCTCGATCGAGGCGGGCAAGCTGGCCGACCTGGTCGTACACGACGCGACCGGCCCGCAGTGGACGCCCCGCGGCGACGTCGCCCAGCAGCTCGTCTGGTCCACCGACGGGCGTTCGGTGCGTGACGTGCTGGTCGGCGGGCAGGTCGTGGTACGGCAGGGCCGGTGCGTGACGCTCGACGAGGACGCGCTACGAATCGAGGCACGAAAGGCGTCCGCCCGGCTGCTTGAGCGGGCCGGCGTCGCCGTACGCCGTCACTGGCCACACGTTAGGAGTCACTGAATATGAGAGTCGCCGTGGTCACCGGGCCCGAGGCCGTGGAGCTGCGGGAGGAGCCCATGCCACGGGTCGGGCCCGACGAGATCCTGGTGGAGGTGGGGGCGACCGGGCTGTGCACGATGGAGCGCCGCCTGTACCTGGGTGAGAAGCGGTTCTACCCGGTCGCGCCCGGCCACGAGGTCGCCGGGCGGGTGGCCGAGGTGGGGGCCGCGGTGGACGGGCTGCCCGGCTCCCCGCGGGTCGGCGACACCGTGACGGTCGATCTGCTCAGCAGGTGCGGTACGTGCGCGGCCTGCCGCCGTGGGCGCAGCGCGTTGTGCAAGGCCCCGCAGGGGGGCGCGCTCTCGGACGGCACGGTGTCGTTCGGGGCGGGCCTTTCCGATGGCGTGGTAGTCAAGGCGCGGCAGGCGTACCCGACGGGCGCGGCGCCGATCGAGCACGCCGCGATGGGCGAGCCGGTGGCGTGCGTGGTCCACTCGCTGCGGCTGGGCGGGCTGCGCGCGGGCGACCGGGTCGCGGTGATCGGCGCGGGGTACATGGGGCGGCTGCACCTGGCGCTGGCCAGGGCGCGCGGCGCGGGGCCGGTGGGCCTGATCGACGTCAGCGCCGAACGACTGGCCGAGGCCGAGGCGGCGGGCGCGGCCTGGGCCGCCACCCCGCAGGACGCGCTGGCCCGCGGCGGCAAGCAGGACCTGGTGTTCGTCACGGCGGGCGCCCCGGGGGCGCTGGAGACCGCGATCGAGCTGTGCGACGACGGCGGCACGGTGGTCCTGTACGGGGCCTTCGCCAAGGACCAGCGCAGCGAGGTCGCCCCGGACGCGATCCACCACCACGAGCTGTCCATCGTCGGCGTCTACAGCCAGGAGCCCGAGGACTGGCAGGAGGCGGCGGCGCTGATCGCCTCCGGCGTCCTCGCCACCGACCTGGACGCCCTGGTCACGGCCCGCTTCCCGCTCACCGACGTCACCGAGGCCCTGAAGCTCGCCGCCACCACCCCCGTCTACCGCGTCCTGGTGTCCCCGCGATGAGCCCATGCGAGGGCGCGCCGGTGATCTGGACTGAGGAACGAAGGAGCGCCAGCGGATGAGTGACGAGGGAAGAGCGCCGGCGCGCCCTCGCCGCGCGAGCGGAGCGAGCGCAATGAGCGCAGTCCTTGGGGTTGATGTCGGGTCGAATGCGGCGCGGGCCGTCGCCATGAACCGCGACGGGGAGGTCATCGCCGTCGGGTCCGGGGTTTATGAAGGGGCCGAGGGCTGGGCGCAGGGGCGGGCGGAGCCCGCGGCGTGGCTGGCCGCCGTGGTGGAGGCGATCAACGAGACCGGCGTACGCCCGGCCGCGATCTGTGTCGGCGGCCAGAGTCCGACCACCGTGCCGATGAGCGGCAGCCCCGCCGTCACCGTCCTGCACCCCGCCGGCGCGACGCTCGGTTTCGAGGAGCAGCACTACGCGCAGCGCGAGATCCTCGGCACCGACGACGTCGCCCAGGTGTGGGACTGGGTGATGGCCAGGCTCGGCGCGAACGTACGGCAGTCGCGCTGGCCCGGCGACGCCACCCTGCGCGGCTACGGCAGGCGGGCCGCCACCGGCCAGGTCATCGGCCACACCGACGGCGCGCACGGCCTGCCCCACGACATCCCGCTGGTCGCGGGCGCGCAGGACGCCTTCTTCGCGTTCTGGGCCGGCGGCGTGGACACCCCCGGCCGGGCCTTGGACCCCGGCGGCCGGACCGGGGGCCTCGCCGTCGCCGTGGAGAGCCCGCAGGAGCGCGACCCGCACGCGATGCGCAGCGCCGCGACCGGCGTGGACATCGTCGGCGGACCGGTCAGCAGCCACGGGCTGATGATGGAGTGGCTGTCCCGGCTGACCGGGCGGCCGATCTCCGAACTGCTGGACCTGGCGGAACTGGTTCCGCCAGGCGCGGACGGCGTGAGCGTCCTGCCGTACCTGGAGGGGGAGCGGGCACCACGCTGGAACAGGGAACTCCGGGCGGAGATCACCGGACTGGGGTCCGGACACGGGCCCGCCCACATCGCCAGGGCCGCGCTGGAGAGCACCGCCTACGGCCTGCGGCACATCCTCGACTCGCTGAGTCTGCCCGCCCTTGACGTGCTGGTCTGCGCGGGCGCGCCCGCGCGCAGCCCGGTGTGGTGCCAGATCAAGGCGGACGTCCTCGACGTGCCGGTGGAGGTTCCCGAGGAGACCGACCTGGCCGCGTACGGCGCGGCGCTGTCGGCGGGCGCGGGCGCCGGATGGTGGCCGCTGCCCGGCGACGCGCCGAGCGGGTCGTGGCCGCGTCCGGCGGGCCGGGTGGTGAGACCGGTGCCCCGCCAGGTCTATCGCGATGGCTACAAGCGTTTCGTCGAGTCGGGCGATGCCGCGGAACGGCGACTGCGCTAGTTGGAAGCATCAGAGTTACCTCCAGGAGTGACGCTGTGGTGAACACGCTCGTCTTCGTCGATCTGCCGACGCCGGACATCGAGGCCAGCACGGCCTTCTACAAGGAGCTGTTCGGCTGGGAGATCAACGGCCGTCCGCAGGGGGTGTTCCACGAGATCCTCCCCGGCGACGGACCGACGCTGGGCCTGTGGAGCGAACGGGAGCAGGTGCCCGACCCGGCGCCGCGGGCCCCCCAGCCGCGTTCGGGATTTCAGCCGCGCACCTACATCCTGGTGGACGGCCCTCCCGGGGAGTACCTGAACCGGGCGGTGATCCTGGGGGCGACGGCCCTGTGGGAGCAGAGTTACTGGGAGGAGTTCGACGGCCACCACGCGTCGTTCCTCGATCCCTGGGGCAACCAGATCGTCATGTGGTGGCGGCCCGCCGGCCGATGAGCCGCTCGACGACGGGGACGCGCCGATCTTTGGGCTGGGGGCACATGGAGTCCCTGACCTCGGCGGACATAGCGTCCAGACGTTCCTGGTACGGAACCCGCACCGGACCCCCCGAGGGCGTGGCCGGGAACGGCACGGCACATGATGCACATGAGGACCCACCAACAATCGAGGAGAGAGATGACTTTGAGCAAGACGCTCACCGAAGCGCGCTGGACCCACGTCGCGCTGCCCACCAGCGACCTCGACAAGGCGATCGAGTTCTACACGACGCTGACGCCGCTGGTCGTGGTGTCCACCCACGAGGACAAGGACGGACGTAACGCCTGGCTGTCCAACGACAAGCAGGTGGAGACGCCGTTCGTGCTGGTCCTGGTGGAGTTCGCCAAGGACAAGGGCAAGAAGCAGCCGCAGCTCACGCCGTTCGCGCACCTGGGCATCGAGGTGCCCAACCGCGAGGACGTGGACGCCATCGCCGCCAAGGGCCGCGAGATGGGCTGCCTGCACTGGGAGCCCATGCAGATCCCGCCGCCGGTGGGGTACGTCTGCGCGCTGACCGACCCCGACGGCAACGTGATCGAGATCTCTCACGACCAGAAGGTCTACGAAGAGGTCCGCACGCTCTGGGGTGAATGACCCTTTGGCGAACCCCGCCTCCGGCGCATCGGATTCGGTGGTCGCGACCCGGGAGGCCGTCGAGCGGTACATCCGCGCGCTCAACGGCCATGACCGGGACGAGATCGCCGCATGCGTCACGCCCGGCTTCTTCAACGAGCACACCTCGGCGGCCGGAGTGAGCGTGCGCGGCAGGGACGCCTACCGGGAACGGCTGGCGTCGTTCCTGGCCGGTTTCGCCGAACTGCGTTACGAGGTCGAGGACATGCTGATCGACGGTGACCGCGCCGCCGTGCCGTACCGGATGAGCGCCAGGTACGGCGGCGCGCCCGTCTCCATCCGCGGCATGTTCCGCTTCCGCGTGGCGGGCGGCCTGATCGACCACCGGGTGGACTACTGGGACGGCGCGGAGTTCGAGCGCCAGGTCACCGGCGCCGGCCCCTAGAACACATCGAACTTCCTGAAGGGATGCACAGTGCAGTACACATCCGCCGTGGGGGCGGGCAAGCTGCGTCGGCTGCGCCGGATCTTCGGCGACGACGGACGCAGTGTCTTCGTCGCGATCGACCACGCCGCGTACATGGGCGAGGGTCCGCCGCTCGGCGAGCCGATGCGGGAGATCGGGGCGGGCCGTCCCGACGGCGTGCTGGCCACCTGGCACCTGGCCCGGGCCTACGCCGGCGAGTTCGCCCGGTCCGGGCTGGTGCTCCGGGTGGACGGCGGCTCCTCCGAGATCGGGGAGTTCCCGGCCGGTGACACCAGTTCGATCCTCTACACGGTCGAGGAGGCGCTGAAGATCGGCGCCGACTGCCTGGTCCTGCTGGGCTTCCCCGGCGCTCCGGACGAGGAGAAGTCGCTGACCCGGCTGGCCAGGGTCTGCGCGGAGGCCGAGACCGTCGGCCTGCCGGTGATGGCCGAGATGATCCCGGGCGGCTGGGGCCGCGCCGTCCCGTGGACGGTCGAGAACGTCGCGCGCGCCGCCCGCATCGGCGCGGAGCTGGGTGCGGACATCATCAAGACGATGTGCCCCGGGCCGCCGGAGGAGTTCGCGGCGGTGGCCGAGGCGTGCCCGGTCCCGGTGGTGGCGCTGGGCGGGCCGAAGATGGACAGCGAGGACGAGCTGGTCGCCGTGGCCAAGGGCATCGTCGCGGCCGGTGGCGCCGGTGTGGCGTTCGGCCGCAACGTGTGGGGCTCGGAGAAGCCGCGGCAGCTCGTGGAGCGGCTGCGCGAGGCCGTGCACGGCCCCGAGGCGGGCTGACGGGTCCGAGCGTGTCCGATCGACAGCGAGAGGCGACCGGTCGCCGTCCCCAGCGGGCGGTGGCCGGCCTTGAGGTCGTCCTGCCCGGCAACGACGACGGGGGGTACGGCGGGCCGTGAGAACCCGGGACGCTTTTCGAGGTGAAGGATCCCGAAGTTTCTCTTTATTCATTCATATGAGGTGATTATTCGTGGTTCCCCCGACCACCGCGATCGCGGACGTACTCCAGCTACGGGGCCTGACCGGATGGCTCAGCCCACCCCTTCGGCCCATGTACCGTTCCCAAGGCGTCCTGGGCACCGCCAGGACGGTCCGGCTCGCGAGCGGTCCGGGGGACGACGGCCTCTTCCCCTTGCACCGGCTCCTGGACGAGGACCTGGACGGCCGGGTCCTCGTGCTCGCCGGCGGTCATGTCAGCGCCGGAGCCGTATGGGGTGAGATCCTGACCCGCGCCGCGCTGGCCAGCGGCGCGTTCGGCGTCCTTGTGGAGGGCGGTGTCCGCGACGCCGACGCCTTCCGCGACCTGGACCTGCCGGTCTGGGCGCTGTACGAGGCCACGGCCGGCGTCGGGGAAGAGCTCCACGTCGCCTCCGTGGGCGAGCCGGTGGACATCGCGGGCGTACAGGTCACCGACGGCATGGCCGTGGTGATGGACTGGAACGGCGTGATCGCGCTGCCCACCACCGACGTGCTCGGCGACGCCCTGGCCTACGCCGACGCCGAGGAGGACGTGGTGATCGCGCTGCGCGACGGTTCCACGCTGGAGGAGGCGTACCGGTTCAAGGCCGAGATGGTCGCCAAGCTGCGGGGCACCCCGATGACCTCCGCATAGCCGCCGGGCCCTGCCGGGCTCCGCGGTCTGCTGCGGCCCGGCGGGAGTCCGGCGGGAGTTCGGTGCCGAATGAGGCCACCGTGGGCAACCGGCCACGGTGGGAGGCCGGGCTGGTGTAGCCTCACTGCGATCTCAGGCACGCGTACCTTGCCCGCATACGCGGGCTTCGCACCGGACGCTGTGGGGACATGCTCGTATGGACAGGCCCATCCGCTTCAGGATCACCCTGCTGCTCCTGGTGCCGCTCGTCTCGTTGATCGCGCTGTGGGCGTTCGCGGTGGTGCTCACCGGCGGTGACGGGGCCCGGCTGGTGGCGGCCGGTACGCTCGCCGACACCGTCGCCGACCCGTCCGAACGGGTGGTCGCGGAGTTACAGCGGGAACGGCTGGCGTCGGTACGGGCGCTGCGCGCCGAACAGGGCGAGCGGGCCCGGCGTACCGAACTGGCGCGGCAGCGCACCGCCACCGACCGCGCGGCGGCCGACTTCCGGGCGCGCAGCGCGACCGCCGGCTCCGCCGAGATGCGCCCGCACCTGGCGACGCTGACCGCCGGCCTGGCGGAGCTGCCCGCGCTGCGCGAGCGGGTGGACGCGGGCGGCGACCCGCTGCCCGTCGTCCAGCACTACAGCCGGATCATCACCGCCGTCTACCGCATGTACGACTCGATGGTGCTGGTCCCGGACTTCTCGATGTACCAGGAGGGCCGGGCCGTCACCGCGCTCGGCGAGGTCAAGGAGCTGCTGTCCCGGGAACGCGCGCTGATCGCCGCCGTGGCGCTGGCGGGGCGGGTGACCCCGGCCGAACGGCTGGCGTTCCGCGGGACCGTCGCCACCCGCAGGTTCCTGCACGGGTGGGCGCTGGCCGACCTCGGTTCCGAACTCGGCGGCCCGCACCAGCGCCTCGCCGTCGCCCCGGTCGCCACCCGCTTCGCCCGGGTCGAGGACCGGATCGGCGTCGCCGCCCCCGGCCTCGCCCTGTCCGCGCAGGAGACCGGCTCGTGGGAGGCCGCCGCCGACGCGCTGTGGGCCGCCGTCGAACGCAACCAGGCCAGGACCGCCGAACTCCTGCGCGCCCAGACCGGCCCGGCCGCCACCGAGATCTGGGTCCAGCTCGCCGTGGCGGGCGGCATCGGCCTGCTGGCCGTACTGGTGTCCGTGCTCATCACCGTCCGCTTCGGCGGCCGGCTCGCCGGGGAACTCGCCGGTCTGCGCGACGCGGCCCGCGAGCTGGCCGGAGTACGCCTGCCGCGCCTGGTCGAACGCCTCCGCGCGGGCGACCCCCACCCCGGCGTGCTGGAACCGCTGCCCAGCGGCGGCCACACCGCCGAGATCGCGGGCATCGCGCGGGCCTTCTCCTCCGTGCAGCGCACCGCCGTCGCCGCCGCCGTGGAACAGGCCGCGCTGCGCGCGGGCGTCAGCAAGGTCTTCGTCAACCTGGCCAGGCGCAACCAGGCCCTGCTGTACCGCCAGCTCGGCCACCTGGACGCGATGCAGCGCAAGACCGAGGACCCCGACGTACTCGCCGAACTGTTCCGCCTGGACCACCTCACCACCCGCATGCGCAGGCACGCGGAGAACCTGATCGTGCTGTCCGGCGAGGCCCCGGGCCGCGGCTGGCGGCACCCCATCCCGATCTACGACGTGCTGCGCGCGGCGGTCGCCGAGATCGAGAACTACCCCCGCGTGGAGATCCAGCCCGCCCCCTCCGGGGCCCTCGCGGGCCACGCGGTCGCCGACATCATCCACCTCATCGCCGAACTCGCCGAGAACGCCACCCTTTACTCCCCGCCCCAGACCACCGTCCAGGTCCGCAGCGAACTCTCCCCCGGCGCCCTCCTGATCCACATCGAGGACCGCGGCCTCGGCCTCCCCTCGGCCCAGCTCGAAGCCCTCAACCAGCAGCTCTCCGCCGCCCCCGACTTCGACCTCGCCGACACCGAACACCTCGGCCTCTTCGTGGTCGCCCGCCTCGCACTCCGCCACGGCATCGGCGTCAGCCTCGCCCCGTCGGTGTACGGCGGCCTCACCGCCACCATCTACATGCCCGCCACCCTGGTGGTCCCCCAGGCCGCTCCGGCCCCGCGGTCCATCACCGCGGCGGACGAAGGCTCACTCCCGCGGCGAGAAAGAAACAACTGACCTCCACCTTCGGGTGTAGTGCAACGATCTCGTACGGCATGTCATCGTGTTGGCCGCCACTCCCCGCAGGCACGTGGCGTCACTCCCGGTGACCTGGTGCGAGTGCACGAAGGGTCGGGTCAGTCGGCGCGTAGTTCCTTGATGACTGCGACAGCGTCATTCACCAGGTCGATGGGGCAGCCCCAGTAGTCGTAGATTCCTCCGCCGGCACGGTTGCTGCCGCAGATGACGAATACGCCGGTCCCCAACTGAACTTTGAGACGGGTGGCCAGCCAGCCGACGAAGCCACTGTTGTCCAGGTCGGAGGGGAAGTGAAAGGAGAAGACGCCGAATCGTTCGACACCGTCGTGCTCCTGGGCGAACGGGACCAAGGCGCTCCAGCTCTCGTTGTCCCGGACCACCGCCAGTGTGTCACCGGTAAGGGCTGGTGGGCGGTCGGCCGGGGACTCCTCGAAACACCAGACGCCGTTGTGCACGACGAACCCGGCTGCGGCGATCACGCGTCGTAGGCGTGCTTCCGTCTGCTCCGCAGTCTCCATACTGACGCTGACCATTGGGTCTCCTCGATTCATGTGGCTGTGATCCACTCTGAGATCTTGGGCAGTCGCGCCCGGGCAGGGAAAGGCTTCCCCGTCCTGGCGACGATCTTCACAACGTCGTCGCCGACTCGCCGCCTTACCAGCCCGTCCATCCTGCACGGTCGCTGACGACGGTCACCGCCACTCGCGGCGGAGTATCGCGAAGACCAGCTCTTCGCCCCACTCACCCTTGAAGATCTCGTTCTCCACGAGGTGCGCTTCCTGGCGCATGCCCAGGCGCTCCATCAGCTTGGCCGAGGCGCTGTTGCGGGCGTCGCACCGGCCGTATATCCGGTGCAGCCCCAGCTCCTCGAAGCCGAGCCGCATAATCTCCCTGGACGCCTCGGCGGCCAGCCCCCGCCCATGGTGATCGGGATGGAAGGCGAACCCGATCTCCCCCTGCCGGTGCTCCTTACTCCGCCAGAACAGGTACATGTCCCCGACCAGCGCGCCGGTGTCGCGCAGCTCGGCGGCGATGCA
Source organism: Spongiactinospora rosea (assembly GCF_003315795.1). GTDB lineage: Bacteria > Actinomycetota > Actinomycetes > Streptosporangiales > Streptosporangiaceae > Spongiactinospora > Spongiactinospora rosea. The sequence goes on along the minus strand of NZ_QMEY01000001.1, from coordinate 336,409 downwards.
AAGTACGTCGTTCTGCTCGTTGAGCTCCGCCTGGCCGATCTTGGTCTTCAGGGCGGCCTCGGTCTCCTCACGCGTACGCGCTTCCCAGGGCAGGTAGCGGGCGACGTCAGGCCGCGAGTGAAAACCATACAGACCGTCGAGGTCGTTCATGGTGTAGGGGCGGAGGAGGAGGCGGGCGGTTTCGATGGGATATTGCGGCTTCAGCACGAGATCACCCTATGGAGGGGCCCGCGCCTCACGCCTCCCATTTCTTTAGGCGATCAAATGGTCACGGTGCGCGATCGACCCTGGTATACTGAAAGTATGCTCGGTAGTTTGCAGGTATGACGCGATCCGATATGACCACCATCAAAGTTCCCAAGGCTCTCCGTGACCGTCTCAGCGCTCTGGCCGACGAGCATGGGCGTGGGACCACCCTCGCCGATGCGCTCACCAGGCTGCTTGATGAGCACGAAGCGACACAAGTGCGGCGGCGCATGGCGTTCGAGGAGATCCTCACGGCCTCGCAGGCCGATCCCGAAGCCGTCGCCAAGGGCACCCGAATGGCCGCCCGTGCGATCGAATACCTGCAGCGACGCAAATCCCTCCACAGCCCCGAGGCCACCACGTGACCATGGGCTATGTGCTCGACGATGTAACGATCTGCGAACTCGGGCGGGGCGATCCCGTCATCGCCAACCTGGTGGCGAGCCTTGACGCGCACGACGTTCGGATGAGCATCCCCGTCCTGGCTCTCGCCGTGGCGCAGCATGGCCTGAGCAACGCCCAGATAGAAGCCGTCCACGGCATGTTCCTGCACCTCACACACACCGAGCCCGCGGTGGTGAGCTCGACGTCCGATGTGCTACATCTGTCCGCCGTCTCCATACACCTGGGCGAGCCCGAGGACATGGCGGCGGCCCACGCCGTCGCGGTGTCCCGCTACCTGGACTTTCCGATCCTGACGCCCAGCCCCAAGCGATGGGAGGCGGCCCGCGCCCGCCTGCCCTGGCATGTCGAACTGATCGAAATCGCCGATCTGGGCTGAGCCTGTTTCACGGATTGTGAGCATGCGGATGCGCTGAGGTGTAAGGATTCGGGGATGGGACTCGATCCGGTATGGGGCGTGTTCGGTGGGGCGATGCGCAGGCACCGGGAGCGCAGAGGGCTCCGGGTACGCGATATCGGCGATGCCGCGCATGTGCATTTCAGCCTGGTCAGCAGGTGGGAGGGTGGAATTAACCGGCCCACTGCATCAGCCGCGCGTCTGGTGGACGAATGCCTCGGCTGTGATGGCGAACTCATCGCCATGCACGCCGACACCGTGGCGTCCGAACGTCGTCGTAAGGGTACAACCCCTGACGGTTCCCCCATCGATGACGAAGGCGACGAAATGGAACGGCGTACCGCGATACAGCTCATCGCCACCGCCGGAGCCGTGATCCCCCTGGCCGATCTGGAACAGTCCCTCACCGCGATGGACCACATCCTCGACACCCGGATCGACCTCGACGACTGGGAACGCACCGTCCACGAATACGGCTATCAGTTCGTCCGGCGGCCGGTCGGGGCACTGGCGGCCGATCTGACCGCCGAGATCACCGCCGTGAGTCACCTCCTGAACCAGGGGAACGCCCCGCGCATACAGGCCGGGCTGTTGCGGGTGGCCGCCGAGTTGTCCAGCCTGCTGGCCACGGACTTGCACGACTCCGGCCAGGCGCGAGTGGCCCGGCATGTGTGGCGGGCGGCCCGGCGGTCCGCCGACGCCTCTGGGGATCAGGAACTATCGGTATATGTCCGTGCCAAGGAAGCGGATGACCTGTGGTGGGCCGGTTCCTCGCCGCACGCCGTACGGGAACTCGCCGACCAGGCGGTGCATCGGGCCGGAGGCACACCGAGTTACGGAATCCTGCGGGCGCACATCGTGCGCTGCCGACTGGCGGCCGATGGCCACGGCGGCGAGGCCCGCACCGCCCTGCGGGCCTTCTCGGAGACCTTCGAGCGGCTTCCGCCCGGCGGTCACGGCCGACCGGAAGACGCCCTGGGCGAGGCGTGGCTGCACTGGCATGAGGCACATCTGCTCACCATGATCGGCGACGACCAAGCCCAAGACGTCTTCGACCAGGCGCTCGCCCGCTACTCCGCAGACACTCCTGGCACGGTCTCCCTTCTCCAACTGATCCGCGCGCTCGACCTCGTACGGCGGCGCGAGATCGACGACGGCCTCACTCACGCCGTCACCACCCTCCAGACCGGCGCCATGAGCACGGCCCGCCGTTTCGTCGCCAACAAGATCACCAAGGCGCTTCCCCAGCAGGCCCGCACCCATCCCCACGCCACCGAACTCCGACGCCTGATCACCCCTGCCTGATCACGCCTCCCCCATCCGGACCAGGATCGCCAACTGCCCGCACAGCGCGTAGAACAGCGCCACGGGATCGGGCCGGGCGATCTCGCGGTGGAGTCCGTTGCGCCGCTGTTCAGGGGTGACCGCCCGGTACCGGGTCGCCCGCCAGACCCCCTGGTGGACCGTGATCCCCCACCCCGGGAAGGTCGATTCCAGCGCGCCCAGGTGCGCTCGTTCGGCAGGGGTCAGCCTGTCCATGGGGGTCCGGATTCCCAGGCGTCGCCCCGGACCGACACGAACACCCGCCCGTACCGGTGCGCCGTCACCAGCGTCTCGCCGTACCGGTAGACGAGCCCCGGGGCCGGCCAGGCCAGCCGTACCCGACCCCGCCCGCGCGGAAAGGACTCCAGCGCACTCACCATCTCGCGCTGGGCGGTGGCCCGGCTGTCGGTGACGCCGCACGCGCCGCGATCCCCCGCCTCCACCTCCCACACCGCGAACGCCTCCTGGCCGACCGGCATATCGCCCATCATCCGCACCTTCTCACCCACAGTCACGAGCCCGACGCTTGCTGCTGCAATCATCGGGACGGACCGTGGGAGCGGGCGGGGCGACGGTACGACGTTCGACAGGTACGCAACACGCGCAACGAGGGCCCGTCAGGTGAGGTCGAGCACCGCCTTGCCGTGCAGGCGGCGTTCGAGCAGGGCGCTCACCGCTTCGGGGGCGTCGTCCCAGCCGCCGCGCCAGGCGATCTCCGGGCTGAGCACGCCGTCCGCGACCTGCTCGGCCAGCCAGGTCAGGCTGCGGTCCAGCCGCCGGCAGTACATCAGCCAGAACGTGACCAGCGACCGGTCCTGGCGGCCCTCGCTGTTGATCAGCGCGCCGAACGGGAAGCGCTCGCCCTCCTCCGTGGCATGGCCGATGGCGATCAGGGTGCCGCCGTCGCCGAGCCGGTCGAACGCCGTCACGAGCTGCTGACCCCCTACCATGTCGAGCACCCCGTCGAGCCCGGGGTCGGCCTCCTCCGGACTGCGGATCACCTCGTGCGCGCCCAGTGCGCGCAGCGCGTCGCCGTGCCTGGCCGGGTCGCCGGTGGAGGCGATCACGTACGCGCCGCCGAGCCGGGCGAGCTGGACGGCGTAACGTCCGGTGCCGCCCGTCGCGCCGGTCACCAGGATGCGCCGCCCCAGCGTGGGGCCCATCCGGTCGAGGGCGCGCAGGGCGGTCGCCGCCGCGACCGGGATGGTGCTGATCGCGCCGAGGTCGGCGTGCTCGGGGACGATCCCGATCATGTCGGTGGACACGGCCCGCAGCTCCGCCCAGCCACCGGCCCAGGCGAGGGTCACCACTCGGGTGCCCACCGGCGGGCCCGAACCGTCGGCGGCGGCCTGGACGACGACGCCGGCGGCGTCCCAGCCGAGCACCGTGCCGTCCTCGGCGTTCGCGATGCCGTGCCGGACCTCGCCGAAGTTGAGCGATGTGGCGGCGACACGGACAAGTACCTGGTCAGAGGCGGGTATCGGGTCGGGGGCCTCGCCCAGGCGCAGGCCGGACGGGACGGAATGGTCGACGAGCAGAGCGCGCATGGCTTCCTTCTCTCTCCATAAAGTGCCACTCAGGAGCATAAGCCATCTAGCGGCATCTGCCTATGTGGGTACACTGGCGGCGATGACCCACGACGCGCCCGCCGCCGCGCGGCTCCCGCTGCGCGAGCGCAAGAAGCTCAAGACCAGGTCCGCGCTGATCGACACCGCCCTGGCGCTGTTCACCGAACGCGGCTTCGACGGCGTCACCCTGGACGAGCTGTGCGCCGCCGTCGAGGTCTCCAAACGCACGTTCTTCCGCAACTTCACGAGCAAGGAACAGGTCGCCTCGGCCCCGCTGGAGTCCATGTGGAACGGCCTGCGCGACGACGTCGAGCACCTGCCGCTCGGGCACGCCCCCGTTCTGGACGTACTGAAGTCCGCGCTGCTCGCCGCCCTCGCCCGGATGGACGACGGCGAGGGCGTGTGGGTGCGCCGGGTGCGGCTGAGCCAGCGGCTGGCCGCGCGTACGCCGTCCATCGCCGGACACGGGTGGCAGTACTGCGACCACACCAGCGCGGTCATCGAGGAGACCCTGCGCCGCCGCCTGGACCTCGCCCCCGACGACCCCCGCCCCCGGCTGGCCCTGGAAATGGTGGTCGCGTCCTTCCACGCCGCCCTGCGCGCCTGGACCGCCCGCCCGCACACCCCCACCCATGCGGACCTCATCGCCGACCTGCGCATCACCTTCGCGGCCATCCCCGCCTCGCTCACCTTCACCGGAGGTCGGTGATGGGAGCGCCCCCGGCCGGGTGGCCGGCCGGGGGCGGGTCAGGGGTTCTGACTCAGCAGTGGTTGTCCAGGCTCATCGAGGCGACCTGCGAGTAGAGCGAGGGGTTGAAGGTCGCGTTCTGCCGCCAGACGTACTGACGGGAGGAGTCGGGCAGGTTGAACACGAACTTGGTCAGGTCGTCCCAGTGGGTGTTGGCGACGAGCCGGCCCAGGTACTGCCCGCTGGAGTTCTTCAGGTTCGCCCACATCAGCCACGCGTCGTTGTCGTCGCTGCTGGTCACCACGGCGTAGAAGGACGCGGTGCCGTCCGGCCTCAGGGTCCACGAGGTGCCGTGGAACATTGTGCAGTCCCCGGCGTGGATGTCGTAGTTCCAGTAGTAGGTCTTGGCGAAGTTCTGGGTCTGGGCCGGGGCCTGGGCCTGGGCCGTCCCCCCGAGCGCGGTGAGCAGCGCCAGCGCCGTGCCCAGGGCGACGATCAGGGTCCGGCAGCGCCGGACCAGGGCGGTACGCCGAGTGGTCATGCGGGTCCTCCTGACGTTCTCCCGCAGGGCGAATGCCGCGCGGGACACCAATCGGGCCACGGCTGGGCCTACGGGACATATGCCGGCTCGCGTACGGAGGGGCCGCGTGGCCGGTGGGGGCGTTAGGTTGAGTTCTCCGGTCTGGTCCGGTCCGGAACCTGCACCCGTTGGTGGGGGGTGTCGCGGTGGGCGACGGGCGGCGCGGCGGCGAGTTCGCGGTACGGCTTGCGGCACTGGTACAGGAGTCGGGCCTGACGCTCGAACGCGCCGCGGCCAGGACGATGGCCAGGCGTCCCAGGGACGCCTCGTGGACGGTGACCTTCCGGCAGATCAGCGCCTGGCAGAACGGCGACCACCTGCCCGGCGCGGAAGCGGCCTTCCTCACCCTGGTCAGGGTCCTGACCGAGCACGCCCGCGGACGCGCCCGGCGCGGGCACCAGGTCGGCGAACTGCTGGACGAACCCGGTTGGGCGCGGCTCCTGCGACAGGCGCGCGGAAGGCGGGCGACGGCGGACACCGGCGGGGGCGTCCGGAGGTCCGGCGTCTTCGGGCTGAAGCCCCGGCCGCTGCGGCTCGCCGGGCGGGCGGCGCTGCTGACCCGGCTGCACCACGCCTTCGCCGAGCCGTCGGACACGCCCGTCCAGATCGTCCTGCACGGCCTCGGCGGGATCGGCAAGACGAGCCTGGCGGTGGAGTTCGCGCATCGGGTCCGGTCCGGGCACGGGCTGATCTGGCACTTCGCCGCCGAGGACCACACCGCGCTGGCGGGCGGGTTCGCGGCGCTGGCCGTACGGCTGCGGCTGGCCGACGACGGCGGCGGGCCTGTCGCCCAAGTGCACACCGCGCTCGCCGAGGCCGACCGGCCCTGGCTGCTGGTACTGGACAACGTCACCGACCACACCGCGATCCGAGGGTGGCTGCCCGCGGCCGGGCCGGGCAAGCTGCTGATCACGTCCCGGTCGGCGCACTGGCCGCTGGCGCTGGGCATCGAGGTGACGCCCCCGGACATTTCTGCGGCGGCCCGCTTTCTGCTGGACCGCACTGGACAGGACGACGGCGTCGCCGCCGCCGCCGTCGCGACCGAGCTGGGCGCGCTGCCGCTCGCGCTGGAGCAGGCCGGGGCGTTCATCAGCACGGCGGGACTGTCGCTGGCCGAGTACCTGGACGGGCTGCGCGCCCGGCGCGACGTACTGCTGGAACGGGGTGAGCCCTACGACTACGCCGGTTCGGTGGCCTCGACGTGGACGCTCGCCTTCCAGCGCCTTGAGCGCGACGCCCCCGACGCCATCGCGCTGCTGCGCCTGCTGTCCCGGCTGGCCCCCGACGACGTACCGATCCGGACCCTTCTCGCCGGGCGACGGACGTCCCTGCCGGACTCGCTCGGCCTGACCGGGCTCGCCGGCGACCCGATCAGGATCGCCGAGGCCGTCGCCGAGCTGCGCAGGTACTCGCTGGTCGCCAGCCCCGAGCCCGGCGTACTGTCGGTGCACCGGCTCGTCCAGGCCGTCACCGCCGACCGGATGTCCCCCGCGGCGCGGGAGGCGTGGCGCGCGGCCGCCGCCGCGCTGATCGAGGACGCCCTGCCCGGACGTCCCGATCTCGTGGCCAACTGGCCGCTGTACGCGCGGCTCGTCCCGCACGCGCATGTGGCGCTGGAACCATCGGCCCCGGGGATGCGCGAGATCGTGGACTACCTGGCGGCGGGCGGCGACTACCGGACGGCCGCGAGGGTCCAGGGCGAGATCCACGCCGACATACTGGGCCGTCTCGGGCCAGAGCATCCCGACACGCTCACCGCCGCCGCGCTGCGCGCGGTGCGGATCGGCCAGGCGGGCGACCCCGCCACGGCCCGCGACCTGCTCGCCGCGCTGCTGCCGATCCGGGAACGCGTCTCCGGCGGGGAACATCCCGACACGCTCTGGCTGGCCGAGGCCCACGCGGAGCAGATCGGCCAGTCCGGCTCCCCCGGCATCGCCCGCGATCGGGCGCTGGAACTGCTGCCGCTGCGGGAGCGGATCTCCGGCCCGGACGACCGCGACACGATCCGGCTGGCCCACCAGATCGCGTTCTGGACCGGCCAGGCGGGCGACGCGGAGGCGGCGCGGGTGCGTTATGAGGAGTTCTTGCCGCGGATGGAACGGATCTGGGGCGCCGAACACCCCGACACTTTGAGCGCGCGCGACCAGTACGCGCGGTTCCTCGGGGAGAGCGGCGCCGCCGAGGCCGCGCTCAAGGCGTGCATGAGCCTGCTCAGCGCCCATGAACGCGTCTCCGGCCCCGACCACCCCGACACGCTGTGGGCCCGTTCCAACCTGGCGTTCCGGGTGGGCGAGGCGGGCGATCCGGCGGGCGCCCGCGACCTTTACGCGGCGCTGGTCCCCGACTGTGAGCGGATCTCCGGCCCGGAGTCCCACGTGGCGCTGGTCGCCCGCATCTTCCTGGCCCACTGGACGGGCGAGGCGGGCGACCCTGTCGCGGCCCGCGACCAGAGCGAGGCGGTGCTGGCGGTACGGGTCCGGCGTTTCGCTCCGGACCATTTCGACACGCTCGTCGTCCGCGAGTACGTGGCCCGCTGGACCGGCGAGGCCGGCGACCCGCACGCCGCGGCGAGCGGGTACGCGGCGCTGCTCACGGACATGGAACGCGTCTTCGGCCCCGAGGCCGCCCTGACCCGCCGGGTCCGCGACCGCCTCGCCTACTGGAGGTCGCGGACCCGGCTTTGATCGTTTTCCCGGGTGGGAATGTCAGCAGTAGGCGATCTCCGTGATCTCCCGCTGGCCGATGGTGTAGTAGAACTCAAGCCAGGTCAGGACGGGCGCGCACTCGGTCTGGTAGCCGTACCTCCACTCGTCCACCTGTGGGTTCGGGTGCTTGACGCGGTACTTGAAGTAGTACCCGCCGTCACCGGAGAGGCAGATGTACCAGAAGGTTCCGCTCGGCCCCCCGCCGTGGTGCTCCTTCCCGGACCGGCAGTTGCTCGGCGCGGCCTGGGCGGGGGTGGCGGTGACGACCAGTGTGGTGGCGGCGAGTAACGCCGCGGACAGAGCGGCGATGCGTTTTCTCATGTGCATTTCGCTGACCTCCAGCGATGGGTGGAACGTGGACGGGAATGAATCGCCGGGAATGAATCGCCGGGCCGGGATCAGCAGAAGACGACGTCGATCACTTCTTTCTGGCCCCAGGTGTAGGAGAATTCGAGCCACTGCGGGACGGGCACGCAGTCGGTCTGCCGGAAGTACCAGTAGTCGATCTCGGGGTGGGGGTGCTTCTGGCGGTAGCTGAACCTGTATCCGCCGGTACCACCGGTGCAGATGTACCAGGCGACCCCGCTCAGCCCGACGTGGTCCCGGGTGCCGCCCCTGCAGTCGGTGGGGGTGGCGTGGGCGGGGGTGGCGGTGGCGATCAGAGTGGTGGCGGTGAGTAACGCCGCGGACAGAGCGGCGACGCGCTTTCTCATGTGCATTTCGCTGGCCTCCAGCGGGGCGGCGGACCGTGGACGGGTACCCAGATTGCTTGCACTCTTAGGAAAGCTTCCTAACAGAAAAGATAAAGAGGCCAGGTGCCACGTCAAGGTCGAATTCGCGTCCAACACCGGACGGCTCGGCGCGCGAGACGTACCCGCCGACGGCGGTGGCCGCCGGCGGGAACGGATCACCGATCATGCGTTAACAGAAGGCGACCCCTGTGACCTCCCTTTGACCCCAGGTGTATCGGAATTCGAGCCACTGCGGGACGGGCACGCAGGCGGTCTGGTAGCCGTAGAGCCAGGTGTCGGCCTGCGGGTTCTGGTGCTTGACGCGGTACTTGAAGGCGTACCCGCCAGTGCCGCCGGTGCAGATGTACCAGGCAGTTCCACTTGTGCCGACATGATCCTTCGTCCCGCCGATGCAGTTGGCGGGCGCGGCATGCGCGGGGGTGGCGGTGGCGATCAGTGCGGCGGCGGTGAGTAAGGTCGCGGACAGGGCGGCGACGCGCTTGCGGATGTGCATTTTCGCTGGCCTCCAGCGGTGTGGCGGGTCGTGGGCGGGTACCCCGATGCGTCTAACTGTTAGGAAAGCTTCCTAACAGAAAGATAGAGACACGATGCCCTTGCCGAGGTCAAGCCCGTGTCCTACACCGGACGCGTGATCACGTTCGAGGGCGCGTCCACCCAGATCTCGACCCCCCGCGAAGCGACGGTCACCCCGAACCGCTCATACGCCGGACCCCCGAGCCCCACCCAGCGAAGGTAGGCCCCCGCCACCTCATCCCAGAGCCGACGCTCCCCATACTGAACGACCTGATACTCATCGACCCCCGGCTCCTGATCACATGCCGCCCACGCCCCCTCGGCGTCATCGAGTTCGTACAGCAGAAGCGAGGTGCCATCAGGCCCGCTCGCCTCGTACCAGCCGACCCGGGGAGCCGGCGCCGCGCACATCAGGGACACCACCCGCTCGGCGGCCACGATCTTGCGCGGGTCGAGCCGGGTCGTGGAGTGGGTGGCCGCCTCATGGTGGTGGCTGTTCCAGCGGGCGTTGCACCGCTGGTCGCGCAGCATCATGTAGCGGGCCGGACCGTGGAAGGACCCGAGCGCGGTACCGCCGTCCAGGACGGTGAGCCGAAGCCGATGCCCCAGCCCCGTCCGCCCGCTCGTGTGCCAGGGCAACACGATGACGCCGCCCGGCCTGGTCTGCTCGATCCAGGCGGGCGGGATGTCGGACACCCCCGCGGTGACGTGCACCCGGTCGAACGGCGCCCGTTCCGGGCAGCCCTTGACGCCGTCGCCGACGATCAGATGCGGGGCCCACCCGGCCGCGCGCAGGTTGGCCGCGGCCTGCGCCGCGATCTGCGGGTCCACCTCAATGGACGTGATGCCCTGCGGTCCGGCCCGCCAGGCCAGCAATGCGGCCGTCCAGCCCGATCCCGTGCCGATCTCCAGAATGCGATCAGCGGGGCGAGGGTCCAGCAATTCGAGAAAGGAGAACACCATTCCCGGCGCCGAAAGCGAGGAGGTGAAACGCCCCTGGCCGGAAGCCGGATCCCCGGCTCCATCGGCTTCCTGAAGGACGATGGAGGACTCGGAGTAGACCGCTCGCCACCAGGCGGCAGGATCGCCGATCACATCGATCCGGCCGCCCCGTTCGCCATGGCGATCGGGCACCGCCCACGCGGTGGCGGGAGTGAACAGATGACGCGGTACCTCATGAAGGGAGCGCGCCCATTCCGGATCGGTCAGGTCACCCTGCCCACGCAGTACGTCGGCCAGCCGCCCGGCGAACTCTCCGGCGCTTCGCCCCTCCGGCGGGGTCACCTCGCCCATTCCGGCCCCTTCCGCAACACGTCGGCCAAGGCCCCGGCCACGGGCAGCCCCGTCTTCAGGTTCAGCCATCCCCACTCCCCTGATTGGTTCGTCTCAAGGAAGTGCCAGCGGCCATTGGTGTCGCAGGCCAGGTCAACGGCTCCATAAACCAGATGCAGCCGCCGGTGCAATTCCACCAGGCGATCACGCAGTTCGCCGGGAAGCTCGATTCTTTTGTAGACCAGCGAATCGTAGTCGCTGCGCCAGTCGATCCTGCCCTGCTCGCTGCCGGCGTCGATTCGTACGGCGAGTACCGTGTCACCGATGACGATCGCCCGGGCCTCGCACGCCTTGTGGATCCGCTCTTGGTACATCTGCGCCGTGTGCGCCACGGCAGGGTCCAGCAAATCGTTCAGGTCCGTGACCGGTGTGGTGTACAGGACCCGTACCTGGCCCTCATCCGCATGCCAGATGCCGCCCAACGGCTTGTAGATGATGGGAGCGCCCAGGTTCTTCGCCCACGCGTGGGCGGCGCGGGGTTGTGAGGTGATGATGGTCCTGGGGATGTCGAGCCCGACACGGGCGGCCTCGGCGAGCTGGACCGGCTTGTACTCCGCCCGCGCCGCGGCCATCGGATCGTTCACCCACAGCGCCCCGCTCTGCCGCAACGCGGTAAGGACCCCGCCGAATCCGCGCCGGGCCTCGCCGTACGCGAAGACGCGTTCCGGGGCGGACATGCGCTCATCCATCCGAAACCGCGTGGGCCGGCGCCAGTAGATCGCGCCCACGCGGGCCAGATCCAGCTCTCCGTGCGCGGTGCTGACGATGCCTCTCCACCCGCCGCTCCCGGTTTCGATGAAGGCGGACATCGAGATCTTGGTGGGGAAGTCGGCGGTGTTGATGGCGAAGACGGGTACTCCCCGTTCGATCAGTTCCACCGCGACGCGCTCCGCGACGGTGTCGGATTCGTCGGTGATCATCAGGACGGTGTGCGCCACTGACTTCCCTTAGTCCTTGCTCGTTTCCTCATTGGCGCCGTTTCCGTCCAGACTGGTGTTACTGGTCTCGTTGCTGCCTCCCTCGTGCTTGCCCGCGTTGATCGGGGCGACCAGGAAGCGCAGGCCCCATGGCCTGGCGGAGCTGGGGGGTGTGGCGGGGGCGGAGAGGATGTGCTCGATCGGGGCCATCGGGAAGATGTCGCCGACGCGGAAGATCGCGCCTCGCGATTCGCCGTCCGGGGAGTGGGTGATCAGGTCGCGCTCGGCCTCAATGACGGGTCTGGCGGGCATGGAGACCTCCGGCAGGGGGGCTTATGCAGCGAGAGTATCTTGGCGGTGAATGGCGAGCCAGCCATTGTCCAATACAGCCGAATTTTTCCACGGTTGATGTGGTATCGGGTTGGACTCCACCTTTTGGTGGACGATTACCATTTTTGGCCTTTGTCGGGGCGAGTACTCGAAGAAGTAGTGCATCGCCTGCTTAGCTTTGCGCTTTTTCAGGGGCGGGGAGGCGGAGAAGACCCCTGGGGTGGCGGCGCAAGCGGCCGGGCGAAGCCCGGCTTTGAAAGACACGGCTGAGCGAAGCGAAGGCGATTGGGCGCGCGGGAGCGCGTTTTTCCGCCGGAGGCGGGGCATTGGGGGCGCGGTAGCGTGTGGCTTGGGCGGAGGCTTAGAGTCCGGGATATGCGTATTGCTGCGGCACAGGTCCGTTCGCCCTGGCTTGACCCCGGTGCCGGGGTGGAGAAGATCCTTGAGTACCTGCGGCGGGCCGCCGACCAGAACGTCGACCTGGTGGCCTTTCCCGAGACCTTTCTGTCCGGCTACCCCCACTGGCTGAGCCTCACCGGTGGGGCGGCGTTCGATGACCCCCGCCAGAAGGAGGCGTACGCCTGGTACCTGGACGCCGCCGTCGAGATCGACGGCCCCCAGCTCAAGGTGGTCGCCGAAGCCGTACGTGACCTCAAGGTCTTCACCTACCTCGGGATCGCCGAGCGGTCCGGTGGCACCGTGTACTGCACCCTGGTCGCCCTCTCCCCCGAGCACGGCATCGCCGGCGTGCACCGCAAGCTCGTCCCCACCTACGAGGAGCGCCTGGTCTGGGGCGCGGGCGACGGTCACGGCCTGCGTACCCACGAGGTCGGCGGCGTCCGGGTGAGCGGGCTCAACTGCTGGGAGAACTGGATGCCACTGGCCCGCCAGTCCCTTTACGCCCAGGGCACCGGCGTGCACGTCTCGGTCTGGCCTGGCTCGACCCGGCTGACCTCCGACATCACCCGCTTCATCGCCAGAGAGGGCCGGGTCTACTCACTGGCCGCCGGGGCGATCATCGATTACGGCGACGTCCCGGCCGGGTTCCCGTTCAAGGAGGAGCTGGCCGCGCACTCCTCCGGCTACGACGGCGGCTCGGCCATCGCGGGCCCGGACGGACGATGGATCATCGAGCCGGTCTCCGGCGAGGAGCGCCTGCTGGTCGCCGACGTCGATCCGGCGTTCCTGGCCGGTGAGCGGCAGAACTTCGACCCGGCGGGCCACTACAACCGCCCGGACGTCTTCCGCCTCCAGGTCGACCGCCGCCGCCTGACCAGCGCCGACTTCACCGAGTGATCTCGCCGTACGGCTCCCGCCCCCTCGACGGGAGCCGTACGGCCGTTGCCACTCCAGTGCCGTTCTCGTGTGCGGGACCCATCACACCCCGGACACCTTGCAACTCGCTTTACTCCGGCCGTCCACTCCCTGAGAACCCTTGCCGTCATAGGCTCCATAGCGTGGCCACACGGTCACGCCGGAGCGTGACACGACCGGCCATCGGCCTGACACTGACACTGAGACTCCATGTCCTGTACCGGTCGGGCGACGAGTGCGTCATCGCCCACGTCACCCGGAGCCCGGCGCCGTCTGCCTCGCCGAGTGACCGACCGGTGGTGGTACTGTGGTAGCGGCTGTTGAACCGCCCCCTCTTTCGGGCGAGCTTCCGGCCGCTTCCCTTTCACCGCCCCCGCCGCTGAGGGCGGGAGGTTCCTTACTCGAAGCCGCGCGTCCTGCGCGCCCACCCTCAGCCAGGGGCCGCTTCCCGAGAGGAAGACCCTTGAGCACTACCACCACATCCGATGAGCCCACGCCCGTCAGCGGGGTGCTCGACATCCAGAGCAAGACCGCCTTTCTCAGGATCGGCGGCTATCTTCCGTCCCGGCGCGACGTCCGGGTGCCGCTCGCCCAGGTGCGGCGGTACGGCCTGCGCCGGGGCGACCTGGTCGCCGGTACGTCCGCACGGCCGTACGACAAGCTGGCGTCCGTCGAGACCGTCAACGGCCTGACCGAATGGCAGGACCGCCCGGACTTCGCCGACATGACCCCGACCCACCCCCGCGAGCGCCTGACCCTCGAAACCCGCGGCGACGTGCTGACCACCCGCCTGATCGACCTGTTCGCGCCGATCGGCAAGGGCCAGCGGGGCCTGATCGTGGCCCCGCCGAAGGCGGGCAAGACGATGGTCCTGCACGCCGTCGCGGCGGCGATCAGCCGCAACCACCCCGGCTGCCACCTGATGGTGGTCCTCGTCGGCGAACGCCCCGAGGAGGTCACCGAGGTGACCGAGACCGTGGCCGGGGAGGTCGCGCACTCGACGTTCGACCGCGCGGACCGCGACCACACCGCCGTCGCCGAACTCGCCATCGAGCGCGCCAAGCGGCTCGTGGAGCAGGGGCGCGACGTCGTGGTCCTGCTCGACTCGCTGACCCGGCTGGGCCGCGCCTACAACAACCAGGCCCCGAACGGCGGGCGCATCCTGGCCGGCGGCATCGACGCGCAGGCGCTGCTGCCGCCGCGCCGGTTCTTCGGCGCGGCCCGCAACGTAAGCGAGGGCGGTTCGCTGACCATCCTGGCGACCGCGCTCGTGGAGACCGGTTCCCGGATGGACGACACGTTCTTCGAGGAGTTCAAGGGGACCGGCAACATGGAACTGCGGCTCAGCCGGGCGCTGGCCGACCGCCGCCTGTTCCCGGCCGTCGATCTGGACGCCTCCAGTACGCGCCGCGAGGAGATCCTGATCCCGCCGCAGGAGCGGCAACTGCTGTGGCGGCTGCGCCGCACGCTGGGCGGGCTGGACAAGCCGCAGGCCCTGGAACTGCTGATCGACCGCCTCGGCGGCACCCCCTCCAACGCCGCCTTCCTGCGTCAGGTCATCGCCCAGGCGGCCTGACCCGCCCGGCGCGGGATGATGGGGGGATGCTGGGGGATGTCCTGGACGTGCTGCGCTGCCCCGTCTGCGGCGGCGATCTGGCCGAAGAGAACCGGACCGTGCGCTGCCCGGCCGGGCACGTCTTCGACGTGGCCCGCCAGGGCTACGTGAGCCTGCTGTCCGGCTCCCGCTCCCCCGGCACGGCCGACACCGCCGAGATGGTGGCCGCCCGCGACGCGTTCCTGTCCGCCGGGCACTACGAACCGCTGGCCGTACGCCTGGCGGAGGCCGCGGCCGTGGCCCCCGGCGAGGTGGTCCTCGACGCGGGCGCGGGCACCGGCCACTACCTGGCCGCCGTGCTCGGCCACGAGGGGGCGCGCGGGGTCGCGCTCGACGTGTCCAAGCACGCCGCCCGGCGGGCGGCCCGCGCGCATCCGCGGGCCGGGGCGGTGGTGGCCGACGTCTGGCGGCCGTTCCCGGTCAAGGACGCCGCGGTCGATGTCGTGATCAACGTGTTCGCGCCGCGCAACGGGCCGGAGTTCGCCCGGGTACTGCGCCCGGGCGGGCGGCTCGTGGTGGCGACCCCCGGCCCCGCGCATCTGTCGCCGCTGGTGGACCGCCTCGGCCTGCTGTCGGTGGACGAGGACAAGGAACGCAGGGTCGGAAAGAGCCTGCGCGGGCTTTTCACCGAGCGGGTCAGGCACAAGGTGGAGTTCGCCATGCGGCTGGACTCCGCCGCCGTCGCGGCGGTGGTGGGGATGGGCCCGAGCGCCTGGCATCGGGAGGGCGCGGCCGAGATCGACCTCGCCGATCCGGTCATTGTCACCGCGTCTTTCGTGGTGTCGGTCTACCGATTTCGCCCGTAGTGCTCCGGCCTTCAGTCCCGGGGGGGAGGCGGGCTGTCCCGCGTGGCGGGGGCAAGAGCAGCCGATTCGCCGCCAGGCGAACCGTCGTCCGCCCCGATCAGACCGGCTGGTTCTGCTGCTCGATGTATTGCTTGACCACGGTCAGCGGTGCCCCGCCGACCGACCCTGCGAAGTAGGAGCCCGACCAGAAGTGCTCACCCCATAGGTACTTGCGAACATGAGTGCCGAACTCCTTGCGCAGCATCCGAGCTGAAACTCCTTTCAGCGAGTTGACCAGCTTGGACAAAGCGACCTTGGGCGGATAGTGGACCAGCAGGTGGACGTGGTCGTCCTCGCCGTTGAACTCGCGAAGCTCGACCTCGAAGCCGACGCAGACCTCCCGCATGATCTGTTCGCATCGGACCAGCATCGGGTCGGTCAATGCTCCCCTCCGGCACTTGGTGACGAAGACCAAATGAGCATGGAGGACGTGGACAACATGCCGCCCCGTGCGTACATCTGGGTTGGGTTTCCACCTCGGTGACATAAACCAAACGATACGATCAGGGAGTGGAGAGGGTGAAGCAGGCGCGGGCACATGTAGCCCGTCTGGAGTTGAGCGCGGCCCAGGTGGCGGTGTTGGACGGCCAGGCGCACACCGCCCGCGCACTGTGGAACCTGCTGCACGAGTACTTCACCTTCCGGCAGGACCGGTACGCGACGTTGAAGGAGTGCGACGAGGCGATCCGGGCGGCTCGTCGTGAGATCGCCTGGATGGGCCGGCTGCCCGCCCAGGCGGCTCAGGCGGTGTTGAAGACCTACCGGCAGGCGTGGGCGAACTTCTACAACTCTGATCATCCCGCCAAACGCCCGACGTTCAAGGCGCGGCTTCGATCCCGACCGGCCGTCGATGTGCCCCAGGCCCGTGACCTGCGCGTCAAGCGGATCAACCGGCGGTGGGGCGCGGTCAACCTGCCCAAGGCCGGGCGGGTGCGGTTTCGGTGGACCAAAGACCTGCCCGGCATCACCAAAGGCGGCCCCGCCGGGCGGATCACCGGAGCCCGGTTGGTCAAGGACGCCTTCGGCTGGCAGATCGTGTTCCGGACCGAGACCATGGCCGCCACGGTGATGGCCGCCCATCCCGGTCCGACCGTGGGGATCGACCGGGGCATCACCGTGGCCCTGGCGCTGTCGGATGAGAGCGTGCGTGAGCACGGCCCGTGGCTTACCAGCGGTAAGCGTGAACACCTACGCCGTCTGGAGAAGAAATCCGCCCGCCAGCGCGCCGCCCACACCCCCGATCAGCCGGTCTCTCATCGACTGACCCGCACCTATGACCAGATGGCCAGGCTTCGCGCGACAGCCAAGCGCCGAGCCGTCGACTGGCAGCACCAAACCACCACCGAACTCGCCGACACCTTCAGCGTGGTCGTGGTGGAAGATCTGAAGATTACGAACATGCTCCGCTCTGCCAAGGGCACGATCGAACAACCTGGCCGGAAGGTAAGGCAGAAGGCAGGGCTGAACCGCGCCATCACTGGCGAGGCATGGGGCCGCACGGTCACCCTGCTGGAGTACAAAACCCGTGATCGCGGCGGGCGAGTGGTGAAGGTCCCCACCCCGGGCACGTCACAGACCTGCCACCGGTGCGGGCACCGCGACCCGGCCTGCCGTGACGGCACCCGGTTCTCATGCGCCGCCCCCACATGCGGGTGGACCGGCCACGCCGACACCAACGCCGCGATCAACATTCGCAACGCCGCAGGAACTGTGGTGTCAGGACGTGGAGACCTCGGGACTGCCCGGTCCGCGAAGCGTCAACCCCCGCGCGCGCCGCTTAGCGGCTACGCGACGGGACAATCTCCGGCCTTCAGCTGGGGAGGAGTTCAAAGTCCCTGTGTAGCTCGAAACGACCTTCCTGATCAAGGGTGATATTTGACTGACTGACGCGAAAGATGGTACTGAAGGGACGTTTGGTCCCAAATTCCCCCACATTCCTTGAACATTTCTTGCCTCAGCGCGACATACTGGACCACAACCGCCAACCCGTTTGCGGGGAACGCGTAGGGTCTCCGTCCGGCTGCGGAGATCCTGACAGGGAGGGACGCGCCGTATGAAGGCGGAGGAACGCTGGCGGGCCAGGTTCCGGGCGCCGCGGATGACGCTGCCCCAGTTCGCCGTCAAAGCCCCGAACCGGGCGATCTACCAGAGCAACGCGTCAGGCTCGTGGGAGATCTACGCCTGGGACCGCAGTACCGGCGCGTTCCGCCAGGTGACCGACCGGCCCAACGGCACCACGCACGCCGTGCTCGACCCCACCGGCAAGTGGATCTGGTGGTTCGCCGACACCGACGGCGACGAGTGGGGCCAGTGGATGCGGCAGCCCTTCGGCGGCGGCCCCGACGAGAGCGCGATCCCCGCCGAGGCGGCGGACGGCCTGGCCTTCGGCCATCCGGCGGGCATCGGCCTGTCCTCGGTCGGCACCGCGGCGATCGGGCTGGCCAGGCCGGGAAGCGGCTTCCAGGTCCTGTACGTACAGCCGGGCGAGGCCCCCACGGTCGTCTACGAGCACGCCGAGGCCGCCTACGTCGCCGACATGTCACTCGACGGCTCGCTCATCCTGATCGACCACAGCGAGCACGGCGACGCGCTGCACCCCGCCCTGCGGGTGATCCGCCCGAACGGCACGACCGTCGGCGACCTGCGCGACGGGCCCGGCAAGGGCCTGCTCGGCGTGCGCTTCTCCCCCATCGCGGGCGACCGCCGGCTGCTCGCCCTGCACGAACGGCGTGGCCGCCGCGAGCCCCTGCTGTGGGACCCGCTCACCGGCGACCAGCGCGAGGTCTGGCTGCGCGACCCCGGCGAGGTCACCGCCGACTGGTTCCAGGACGGCAGGTCGCTCCTGATCGTCAGGCAGCACCGCGGACGCACCCGGCTGCACCGCTACGACCTGGGCGGCGGCGGGATGACGCCGATCGAGACCCCGCACGGGGTGATCGAGTCGGCCGCCGCCCGGCACGACGGCACGGTGGAGTACGCCTGGTCGAACTCCTCGCACCCGCCGGTGATCCGCTCCAGCGCGGGGCACGTCGTGATGAACCCGGCGGGTCCGTCCGCGCCGCCGTCCGTGCCGGTGGAGGATCTGGACGTGGAAGGGCCGGGCGGGCGCATCCACGCGCTGGTGTCCCGCCCGGAGCGGGGCACCGCGCCGCATCCGACGGTCTTCCTGCTGCACGGCGGGCCGACCGCGCAGGACGACGACTCTTTCTTACCCGCCGTCGCGGCCTGGGTCGATCACGGCTTCGCCGTCGTACGGGTCAACTACCGCGGCTCCACCGGGTACGGCTCGGCCTGGCGCGACGCCCTGCACGGCGACGTCGGGCACATCGAGCTGGCCGACGTCACGGCGGTACGTGAGCACGTGGTGGCGGGCGGCCTGGCCGACCCGGAACGCCTGGTGATCGCGGGCGGGTCGTGGGGCGGCTACCTGACCCTCCTCGCGCTCGGCGTACAGCCCAAGACCTGGGCGGCCGGGATCGCGGCAGTGCCGATCGCCGACCATGTGGCGACCTACGAGGACGAGACGGAGGGGCTGCGCGCCTACCAGCGGGCGCTGCTCGGCGGCTCCCCGGAGGAGGTACCGGAACGCTACGCGTCCAGCTCCCCGATCACCTACGTCGATCAGGTGACGGCCCCGGTGCTGGTACTGGCCGGGGAGAACGACCCGCGCTGCCCCATCAGGCAGGTCCAGAACTACATCGCCAGGCTGGCCGCGCGCGGCCACGACCACGAGGTCTACCGCTTCGACGCGGGCCACGGCTCGCTGGTCGTCGCCGAGCGCATCGAGCAGATGGCGGCGCAACTGGACTTCGCCAGGAAGCGGCTCCGGCTCACGGGCGTGGCCGGGCCCACCGGCCGACCGGGCTGAGCGCCGCTCAGGGCGCCCGCAGCACGAGGATCGCCAGGTCGTCGGCGCTGGGCTCGGGCGCGAAGTCCTGGACGCCGCGCCTGATCCGCTCGGCCACCGCCTGCGCGGAAAGGCCCACGCACTCGGCGAGCAGCTTGGCCAGGCCGCCGTCGTCGTCGAGCAGCCGCCCGCCCGAACGCCGCTCGGTCACCCCGTCGGTCACCGCGAGGAGGACGTCTCCATGGTTGAGCTGAACGATGTCCTCTTCGAAGGTCACCTCGGAGAAGACCCCGAGCAGCGACTGCGGCGTCGCCACGACCTCGACCTCGCCGGTCTGGCGCAGCCGCAGCGCCTCCGGGTGCCCGGCCGAGATCAGCCGCGCCTCCATCCCGCTCTCGGTCGGGGTGATCTCGCCGTGCAGCAGGGTGAGGAACCTGGCCCGCTCGCCCTCCTCCAGGATCGCCTCGTTGAGCCGGACGAGCACATGGGCGATCTTGTGGCCCTCCCTGGCAAGCAGCCGCAGGGTCGTCCTGGCCAGGCCGGTGACGGACGCCGCCTCCGGCCCGGTGCCGCAGACGTCGCCGATGGCGAACCGCCAGGTGCCGTTCTCGCCGGCCCGGTAGAGGTCGTAGAAGTCGCCGCCGACCTCGTTGGTCTCGCCCGCGGGCTCGTAGATGACCCCGTAGTCGATGTCGGGGACCTCGGGGTTGTCCGGCGGGAGCAGGCTGCGCTGCAGGGCGCGGTTGGCGGCGGCCTGCTGGGCGTACAGGCGGGCGTTGTCCATGGCCAGCGCGGCGCGGCGGCCGATGTCCTCGGCGAACTGGATGATGTCGTCGGGGAACCGGTCGGTACGGCCGAGCAGCATCACCCCGAGCCCGCGCCCCCTGGCCAGCAGCGGCACCGCGAGGACGTGGTAGTCGCCGATGGTGAGCGGGACGGTCTGCGGGCGCTGCGGCGGCGGCACCTCGATCGTGGCCAGCTCCTCGCGAAGCGAGTCGATCCGCGCCTCGTCGGCGTGCCACAGATAGGAAGGGCGCAGCGGGCCGAGCCCGGCGTCGGAGGTGTAGACGGCGCACCAGGCCGACAGCCTGGGCACCACGATCTGGGCGACGATGGCCGGGACCATGTCGGGGTCGAGCGTGCCGGCCAGCAGGTCGCTGGCGTCGGCCAGGAACCCCAGCCAGAACGACCCCCTGGACTCCTCCCGCGCCCAGTCGTCGGCCGCCCGCGCCGCCGAGCCGGGCAGCGCCAGCTTGGCCCACTGCGTCCGGAGCCGGCCGGAGAAGGTGACGCCCCACTCTTCGACGGGCACCGTCGGAGCCTTGGTGTACTCGGCGGCGTTCGTATACTCGGAGGCGTCCTTCTGACGCACCTCGATGCGCACCGCGTCACCCTGGTGGCCCCAGACCACCTCGAAGGGCGCCCGCTCGGCGGCGAGGGCCAGTTGCTCGGTTATCTGCTCGGCCTGGGGCAGCACGACACCGGCGGCCCACGCGCTCATCACCTCGCGTGTGAACCGCCGTGCGGCTGGTACGGCCGAGTCACCGGGCGCGAAGGTCGCGGCGAGGACGGCTCGTGGAGATTCGGTCACTGTCTTGTGCCTACCACACTCTCCACTGACATGGGGTAAATCGAGGGCAGGACTCCAGGCTACCCATCGTGACAGACTGGCATCACTCACGGCTGCCCACCGGGAGTGGAGGAGGGTCGAATGAACACCGCCGGCACCGTGTCGGACAACGAGGAACGGTGTTACACGGAATCGGAGCTCAGGCCGGTTCTGCAGGCACTGCTGGCACTACGCGACGGCGACTTCCGCCGGCGTGTCCCCGGCGTGCCCACCGGAGTGCTGAGCGAGGTGCAGATCGTCCTCAATGAGATCGCCGATCGCCAGGAGCACATGGCCAAGGAGCTTCAGAGAGCGAAGAAAGAGGTGGTAAGGGAGGGCCGATTCGGCGAGCGTCTGGCGCACGGGCCGGGGTCGGGCGCCTGGTCCGACCAGGTCGACACGGTCAACACGCTGATCGACGCCCTGGTCAGCCCGGTCAGCGGCGCGGCCGACGTGATCGACGCCGTGGCCAAGGGCGACCTTTCCCGCCGGATCGAGCTGGACCGTTCGGCGCGCGGCGAGGTACGGCGGCTGGGCAAGACGATCAACGGCATGGTCGACCAGCTCTCGCAGTTCACCTCCGAGGTGACCAGGGTCGCCCGCGAGGCCGGGACGGAGGGCCGGCTGGGCGGGCGGGCCAACGCCCGGGGCATGTCCGGAAGCTGGCGTGACCTCACCGACGCGGTCAACACGATGTCGAGCCGGGTCTCCGCACAGGTCCGCGACATCGCCGAGGTCACCACCGCGGTCGCCAAGGGCGACCTGAGCCGCAAGGTCACCGTCGAGGCCGTCGGCGAGATGTTCGAGCTGAAGAACACCGTCAACACGATGGTGGACCAGCTCTCCTCGTTCGCCGAGGAGGTCACCAGGGTGGCCCGCGAGGTCGGCACCGAGGGCCAGCTCGGCGGCCAGGCCCAGGTGCGCGGCGTGTCCGGCGTCTGGAAGGACCTGACGGACAACGTCAATTTCATGGCGGGCAACCTCACCACCCAGGTCCGCGCCATCGCCACGGTGGCCACCGCGGTGGCCCAGGGCGACCTCTCCCAGAAGATAAACGCCGACGCGCAGGGCGAGATCCTCCAGCTCAAGGACACCCTCAACACGATGGTGGACCAGCTCTCCTCGTTCGCGGACGAGGTGACCCGGGTCGCGCGTGAGGTGGGCACCGAAGGCCAGCTCGGCGGGCAGGCCCGGGTGCGCGGTGTGTCGGGGGTCTGGAAGGACCTCACCGACAACGTCAACTTCATGGCCAACAACCTGACCCTCCAGGTCCGCAACATCGCCGAGGTCACCACGGCGGTCGCCACCGGCGACCTGACGCGCAAGATCGACGTGGACGCCCAGGGCGAGATGCTGGCCCTGAAGACCACCATGAACCGCATGGTCGACCAGCTCTCCTCCTTCGCCTCCGAGGTGAGCCGGGTGGCCCGCGAGGTGGGCACCGAAGGCCAGCTCGGCGGGCAGGCCCAGGTACGCGGCGTGTCCGGCGTCTGGAAGGACCTCACCGACAACGTCAACGTGATGGCGGGCAACCTGACCACCCAGGTCCGGGCCATCGCGACGGTCGCCACGGCGGTGGCCCAGGGCAACCTGTCCAAGAAGATCACCGCCGACGCGCAGGGCGAGATCCTGCAACTGAAGGACACCCTCAACACGATGGTGGACCAGCTCTCGTCCTTCGCGGACGAGGTGACCCGGGTCGCCAGGGAGGTCGGCACCGAAGGCCAGCTCGGCGGCCAGGCCCGCGTGCGGGGCGTTTCCGGGGTCTGGAAGGACCTCACCGACAACGTCAACTTCATGGCCAACAACCTGACCCTCCAGGTCCGCAACATCGCCGAGGTCACCACCGCCGTGGCCACCGGCGACCTGACGCGCAAGATCGACGTGGACGCCCAGGGCGAGATGCTGGCCCTGAAGACCACGATGAACCGCATGGTCGACCAGCTCTCCTCCTTCGCCTCTGAGGTCACCCGCGTGGCCCGCGAGGTCGGCTCGGAGGGTCAGCTCGGCGGCCAGGCGCGGGTCGAGGGCGTGGAGGGCACCTGGAAGCGCCTCACCGAGAGCGTCAACGAGCTGGCGGGCAACCTCACCACCCAGGTCCGCGCCATCGCCGGGGTCACCGGGGCGGTCGCCAAGGGCGACCTGACCCGCAAGATCGACGTGGACGCCCAGGGCGAGCTGGCCGACCTGAAGGACAACATCAACACGATGGTGTCCAACCTCCGCGACACCACCAAGGCCAACCAGGAACAGGACTGGCTGAAGTCCAACCTGGCCCGCATCCAGCGGCTCATGCAGGGTCACCGCGACCTGATCGAGGTCGCCAAGCTCATCATGAGCGAGCTGACGCCGCTGGTGTCGGCCCGCTACGGCGCGTTCTACAGCGTCGAGGCCAAGGGCGAGGACAGCGACCTGATGCTGATCGCCGGGTACGGCGTGCGCCCGGGCACCACCCCGCGCGGCCGGTTCGCGATGGGCGAGGGCATCGTCGGCCAGGCGGCGCTGGAGGGCAAGCACGTCGTACTGGAGAACGTCCCGGCCGGGTACATCACGGTGGACACCGGCCTGAGCCAGTCGCCGCCCGCGCAGATCGTGGTGCATCCGATCCTGTTCGAGAGCAAGGTGCTCGGCGTCCTCGAACTGGCGTCGTTCACCGACTTCAGCGAGGTCCACCTGGACTTCCTGGCCCAGCTCGTGGAGACCATCGGCGTCACGATGAACACCATCATCGCCAACTCCCGGACCGAGGCGCTGCTGACCGAATCCCAGCGGCTCACCCGCGAGCTCCAGGAGCGCTCGGACGAGCTGCAGCGCCAGCAGGAGGAGCTGCGGCGCTCCAACGCCGAGCTGGAGGACAAGGCGGCGCTGCTGGCCAAGCAGAACCGCGCCATCGAGATCCAGAACTTCCAGATCGAACAGGCCAGGCGCACGCTGGAGGAGCGGGCCGAACAGCTCGCGGTCTCCTCGCGCTACAAGTCGGAGTTCCTGGCCAACATGTCGCACGAGCTGCGCACACCGCTTAACAGCCTGCTGGTGCTGGCCAAGCTGCTCACCGAGAACGCCGAGGGCAACCTGACCCCGCAGCAGGTGGAGTTCGCCCGCACGATCCACGGGGCCGGGTCGGCGCTGCTCCAGCTCATCAACGACATCCTCGACCTGTCCAAGGTGGAGGCGGGCCGGATGGACATCCACCCGCAGCAGCTTCTGCTGCCCAAGCTGGTGGAATACGTGGAGGCGACCTTCGCGCCGCTGGCGGCGGACAAGGGGCTGGAGTTCGCCATCGACGTGGACGACTCGGTGCCCCAGGAGTTGCGCACCGACGAGCAGCGCCTGCAGCAGGTGCTGCGCAACCTGCTGTCCAACGCGGTGAAGTTCACCCCCAAGGGCGAGGTGAGGCTGCGCGTGGTGCGCGCCCCCGAGGACGTGGAGTTCGACGACGAGACCCTGCAGAACGCCGACGGCGTGCTCGGGTTCCAGGTCTGCGACACCGGCATCGGCATCGCGCCCGACAAGCTGGAGGTCATCTTCGAGGCGTTCCGCCAGGCGGACGGCACGACCAGCCGCAAGTACGGCGGCACCGGCCTCGGCCTGTCGATCTGCCGGGAGATCGCCCGGCTGCTCGGCGGCGAGATCCACGTGGACAGCGAGCCGGGCAAGGGCAGCACGTTCACGCTGTACCTGCCGCCCTCCTACACCGGGCCGCTGGCCTCCCGCGACGGCGGCGCCGCCGCCCGGCAGCGGACCCCGGCCGACAGCGAGCCGCTGCCGTTCGTCCAGGAGCCGGTGGAAGACGACGTGCTGGCCACGATCCCGTTCCGCGAGCCGCTGCCGGTCGCCCCGGCCGCGGCCGAGCCGCAGGTCAAGTGGCAGGGCGAAGACCCCCTGGTCGGCTCCAAGATCCTGATCGTGGACGACGACATCCGCAACGTCTTCGCGCTCACCAGCGTCCTGGAACGGCACGGCTCGACCGTCGTCTACGCCGAGAACGGCCGTGAGGGCATCGAGCAGCTCGAACGGAACGAAGACGTGGCGCTGGTGCTGATGGACATCATGATGCCGGAGATGGACGGTTGGGCGACGACGTCGGCGATCAGGCGCATGCCGCAGTTCGCGGATCTCCCGATCATCGCGCTGACGGCTAAGGTCATGAGAGGAGACCGGGAGAAGAGCATCGCCTCCGGGGCCTCCGACTATGTACCGAAGCCGGTGGATGTGGACCGCCTGCTCGAACGCCTCCGGGGCTGGCTGTCCCGGGGGAAGGTCGTGCCCACCGAGTCGAACGAAGGGTCGTGAGCCATGCCAGACCGAGCCAAGATCCTGCTCGTCGACGACCGCGAAGAGAACCTGATCGCGCTTGAGGCGATCCTGAGTTCGCTCGACATCGTGCCGGTGCGGGCCAGGTCCGGGGAGGAGGCGCTGAAGGCGCTGCTCAGCACGGAGTTCGCGCTGATCCTGCTGGACGTGCGGATGCCCGGCATGGACGGCTTCGAGACCGCGGCGCACATCAAGCGCAGGGAGCGCACCCGCAACATCCCGATCATCTTCCTGACCGTGGTCGACAGCGCTCCTGACTACGCCTTCCGCGGTTATGCGGCGGGCGCGGTCGACTACTTGACAAAGCCGTTCGACCCGTGGGTGCTGCGGGCCAAGGTTTCGGTCTTTGTCGAGCTGTACACGATGAACCGCCGGATGACCGAGCAGGCCGCGCTGTTGCGCGAGCGGGTGGCGGCGGAGCTGCCGCCGGGCGAGGAGGGCGAGCAGGCGTCGATCCTGCCGGAGCTGTCCCGCCGGCTGACGGCGGCCGAAGACGAGCTGGGCCGGGTACGCGACCTGGCCCGCAAGTCGAACGATTCATCGCTGACCGGGCCGCTCACCGACCTCGCCGAACGACTGGCCCACCTGCGCGCCGGTTTCGACGCGCTGAGCTGAGGGCACGGCCCGCCGTACACGCCTGTGGGGGGCGTGGCGGCGGCCACGGGCCCCCGCGACTGCCGGGCACGGTCCAAAATCAGCGGCGGGCGCGCTCCAGAGCGTCCCAGAAGCCGCGGCGCAGGGCGTGGCGCACCTCGTCGTGCAGCAGGAAGTCGATCGGCAGCGACGACCCCTGAAGCAGCCGGGCCTCCAGATCGGAGGGCATGCGCGGCTTGCGGGCCAGCACGGCCTCCAGCCACAGCGCGGGCGCGTCGCGGGCGACGGACTCGCCGAAGTCGTGGCCCTCCTTGTGCGCGGCCTTGACCGCCTCGGCGAGCGTGGTGGTGCCGCTGCCGGAAGCCTGCTGCGGGGGCACCGGGGCCGGTTGCGGGCCGGTGTAGTGGCCGCCGAGCTGCGGTGAGGGCGGGTAGCCGCCGGTCGTGGTGGGCGAGTACGTCGTGGCGGGGCCGGTGGCTGGCGGCTGCTGCGCCGACGCGGACGGCTGCTGCGGCTCGGCCGGGTAGCCCGGGTACGACGTGGACGGCAACGATGACGGCAGCGAGGACGGCAGCGCGGGCGGGGCCGCGTGCCCGCCGGTCGAACGCTGCACCGGGCCCTCGTGCGACGCCCCGGACGGACCAGAAGAGCCGGAGGAACCGGATGACGACGTCATGATCTGGCCGTTGCCGGACTGCTGGACCGACGGGCTCGCCGCGTGACCACCGGAGGAGCCGGTGGTGGGGGCAGGGCCGAGGGTCTGCTGCCCGCCTGGCAGCGCGGGCGGCGTACTGGAAGATCCGGCGGACGACTGCGTGCTCTGCTGCACGGGCTGAACCGGCTGCACGGACTGCACGGGCTGAGCCGGTTGGGCCGGCTGAACGGGCTGAGCCGGTTGCGCGTGCTGGGCGTGCTGGCCGTTGCCCGCGGAGAGCGGCTGGTGGTGGCCGTTGGCCAGGGCGTTGACCGGCTCCACGGCCGTCGCGGTGACCTGCGTCAGCGAGACGTACGAGCGCAGGTGACCGCCGCCGATCTCGATCAGGTCGTCGCACTCCTGGCGCAGCGACCGGGACACCGCCCAGTTGCCGTCGGCCGCGATGTGCACGACGGTGACCCGGATGCCCAGGTCCTGCGCGTCGCAGACCACCTGGGCCAGGTCCTCATCCCCGCTGACCACCACCGCGTCGCAGATCGCGGAGTTGCGGGCGAGCGTCATCAGGTCGCGGTGGACCTGGGCGTCCACGCCCTCGCGCCGCCCCGGCCTGATCCGCGACAGCCGGAGCTTCAGCCCCGGGATGTCGGCCAGCGCGTCGTGCTCCGGGGTGCGGCGGCCCTCGACGGTCGCCTCGTACCAGTAGCAGCGCAGCATCGGCAGCCCGGTACGCTCTCTGGACAGGGCGGTGAGAAGCTGGAGCAGCCCCGGATAGTCCCACGAGACGGCTTCTCGATGGCGGGTCCCATGCACCGCCATCGCGCCGTCCGCCAGCAGGTAGCCAGCGTCCACGAACAGCGCGCAGCGATCCACGCGACACCGCCTTCCTACATGGCTGGACCTACTGTGCTCGAAGCCCCGGCAGCCGTCAGTCGGCCCATCTCCAGGTTAGTGAAGCCACCGATCGCGCGAGGGTGAATCCCGACGATTCAGCCCGCGCCCGACCTTATGCGAGGGCGTTCACGCCGACCGTACCAGTTTGTCCTGATATTGGAACCCGCTATCAGGAGCGGGCATGAACCCCCACCACCGCCACTCCGAAAAGGACCACATCCTTACCGGTGGAAATGCGCAACACCGGATGCTCGCCCAGCACCGGACGGTAAGTATCGATATCCAGACCGAAAGTGTTCTTCCACCCTTCGGCGCCATTGGCCGACCCGTCGAAGGCGTTGTCCGCCTCCCGCAGACCGCCCTCCGGCCGCAGCGGGCCGCCGCCCAGCGTCACCTTCTCCCCGTCGAGCCCCGGGTCGCCCTCCCAGGTGACGAGGTCGATCCTGGCCGGGACCGCCGCGGGCGTCAGCCCGGCGAGCGGCATCCGCAGCCCGTCGTGCCGCCCGTCCACCACGGTCGCGGTGTCCAGCACCACCACCTGGCTGTACGGCCGGCGCGGATCGGTCGCCGCCACCACCAGGCTCCAGCCCGCGTGCCGGGAGACCCCCTCGCGCAGCCGGGCGTCCGCCACCCACCATGTCCCCTCCGGATCGTCGCCCATCAGCCGGGTCACCTCGGCGAACGCCTGATAGCCCGAACCGGCGGGCATCGTCCGGTCGATCACGTCCGTGGCCCGCACCCTCGTGTACCGCTTCGCGCCCGGCGGCCTGACCTTGACGGTCGTGCCGGACGCCTTCGCCCGCCCGCCGCCCGACCAGTACAGGCCCGCCCAGACCACCTCACCGCCCGGCGGCAGGGTCAGCTTCGCCGCGCTGGAACTCTTGGTGGACTTGTCGTCGTCGGCGTCCACCGGGGCCATCGTCCACAGGTCGTTGTCGGCCCGGCCGCCGGTGCCGCGCCGCGCCGCCGTACAGCCCTTGGTCGTGGCCGGGCAGCTCAGCAGCGTGTTGCCGACCGCCTTGGCGGTCACCCGGCCGTCGGTCGCGAACCTGGCCGCGGCCCCCGCCGCGCTCACCCCCGAGGCCGCGCGGGCGGCCACCCGCTGCCTGCCCGACGCCACGTGTACGGCGGGCCCCAGGCCCGCGGGAGCCTCCCTGGCGACCTGGACGCGCATGAAGACCGACGTCATCCGGCCGGGGGCCAGCGGGCCCCGGGTGCAGCGGGCGCCCCGCGCGGCCGGGCGGCAGGACCAGCCGTCCACCGTGCCGACCGGACGCACGGCGGAAACGGCCATCGGGCGGGTGCCGCCGCTCGCCGCGGGCAGCATGGTCACCCCCGCGGGCAGCTCCACCACGGCCACCAGCTCGTCGCTCGCGCGCACGCCGTCGTTGCGCAGCCGGATGCCGACGATGCCCGGATGGGCGGGCACCAGCGCGCCCACCGGCGCGATGCTCGCCACCAGCCTGGCCCGCGCCGGGACGGGCTTCGGGACCACCGGCCGCACGGGGGGCGCGGGTGTGGGAGCGGGGGTGGGACGGCGGGCGCGGGTGTGCGACGGCTCCGGCCGGGGGGCCGGCGGCTCGGTCACCGGGACCGACCGTTTCGGCGAGATCATCGGGACCGCGTCGGCCGGGCCGGGGGCGGCGACCGGGCGGGCCCCGGCCAGCAGGTGGTAGCCGGTGACGATGACGACGGTGGCGGCGGCCGTACCGGCCAGGACGAGCAACTGCCGCCGCGGGACCCGGCGCACCCGCCCGAGCAGCGCCCCGGCCGCGCCGCCGCCCGCCGCACCGCCCGCCTTGCCCAGCGCGGCCACGTATCCCATCAGGGCGGGCCCGGCCACCAGCGGCCCGACGACCAGGCGCATCCCCTCGTTGACGTCGTTCAGCTCGATGAAGATCGCGTGGCACTCGGCGCAGCTCGCGACGTGCTCGTCCACGATGCGGCTCTCCCGCTTGGGCAGGCCGCCGCGCACGTACGCGCCCATCTTCGCGACCACCGGACGGCAGCCCTGGCGGGGCAGATCGCCCAGGTGCATCTGGAGATACGCCTGCCGCAGGCCCTCCCTGGCGCGGTAGGCGAGCGCCGCCACCGCGTTGGGGGTCAGGCCGAGCAGCGGGGCCAGGTCGGCGGCCCGCGCGTTCTCCACCTCGGTATGCCACAGCACCATGCGCCATCGGTCGGGCAGCGACATGAACGCCCTGGCCACCAGCGACCGCTCCAGCCCCGTCAGCGCCGGGTCCACGAACGGCACGCCGGGGTCGTGGGCCTCCATGTCGTCGGTGGGGACCTGTCTGCTCTGGCCGCGCGAGCGGTCGTAGACCGTACGGCGGAGCGCGGTCAGCAGGTAGGGCCGCAGCGCTATCTCCGGGCCGCCGCCCCTGCGCACCAGATCCAGGATCTTGGCGAACGTCTCCGCGACGACGTCATCGGCCTCTGCCGGGCTGGACACGAGCTGCTTGGCCAGGCACCGCGCCGCCGACACGTGCCGTTGGTACAGGACGCCGAAGGCCGCGGCCTTGCCGGTGCGCACCGACTCAAGCAGCTCGGCATCACTTTGACGGGATTCCGCACTCATTGTTACCTCGTAACTACGGAGGGTTGCCCGCCAAATGATTCCGCATACGGCGACGTGCCTAAACCGATGAACGGCCTTTACCCGGCACGGCCCTGCTCATGGCGGGCTCATGCCGGGCTGGTGTCACGCTGATGCCGTGCTCATGGCGTGCTCACGGCTCTACTAGGCTCTTGTGCCATGAGCGATCGCGAGGAGCTTCTTGCCGAGATCCGGGCCAAGGGCGTCGTGCACGGCAAGGTCGTGCTCAGCTCGGGCCAGGAGGCCGACTTCTATGTTGACCTGCGCAGGGTGACCCTCGACGGGCAGAGCGCGCCGCTGGTCGGCCGGGTGATGCTGGAGCGGACGTCCGACCTCGACTACGACGCCGTTGGCGGGCTCACGCTGGGGGCCGACCCGGTGGCGACCGCGATGCTGCACGCGGCGGCGGCGCAGGGGCGGCGGCTCGACGCGTTCGTGGTCCGCAAGGAGGGCAAGGCGCACGGGTTGCAGCGCAGGATCGAAGGGCCCGACGTCACCGGCCGGCGGGTGCTGGCCGTGGAGGACACCTCGACCACGGGCGGGTCCGTGCTCACCGCGGTGGAGGCGCTGCGCGAGGCCGGGGCCGAGGTCGTGGGGGTGGCCACGATCGTGGACCGGGGCGCGGGCGACGCCATCATGGCGCGGGGCCTGCCGTACCGGACCGCGTACACGCTCGCCGACCTGGGGCTCAGCCCTTCCGCTCGGCGATGAACGCCTGCCGCTCGCCGGGTTCGCCCGGCGGGCGCGGCACGCCGTTCACCTCGACCCTGAGCGCCGACGCGTCGGCGAGCACCACGTCCAGCTTCGGCTCGGTGAAGGACGCCTGCTCGCCCCTGAGCAGCTCGCGGTCGAGCAGCACGTCACCGCCGGGCACGCGGACGAAGACCGTCCCGCAGCGGTCGGCGCGGCACTCGATGTAGACGGTGGGCGTCGCCGCCGGGCTGGTGGTGACCGTGCTGGGGGCAGGGACCGGGCGGGGCTGCGGGGGGCGCGGCTCGGGGGCGTTCAGCGCGCGGACCCCGAGTACGACCAGCGCGGCCACGACGAGACACCCGAGCACGGCGAGGGCCACCCGGGCGACGCCGATCCGGCCAGACCTGTGGCGTCCCACTCTTCGGAGGGTAGCCGCCGCTTGTGTAGAGCGGGTGTTACCAGGGCTCGTGGCGGCTGGGCTCGTCGGGCGCCTGCGCGGCGGCCTGGGGGCGGTGGTGCTTGCCCGCCGGGTACGCCGCCGCCTTGGCCTCCTTGCGACCCTTCAGGATCTCGCGCAGGATCGGGATGACCGACAGCACGATGATCACCGCCGCACCGGGCAGGATGTAGCGGTCGACGTTGGGGATGCGGTCGCCGATCAGGTAGCCGAAGATCAGCAGTCCGTCGGTCCAGATCACGCCGCCCAGGATGTTCCACAGCAGGAACTGGCCGCGGCTCATGCCGAGCATCCCCGCGACCGGGTTGAGGAACGTGCGGACGATCGGGATGAACCTCGCCAGCACCACCGCGCGGGCCGGGCCGAACTTGCCGAAGTAGTGCCTGGCCTTCTCCACGTATTCCTGCTTGAAGAGCCGTGAATCCGGGCGTGAGAAAAGCCGCGGACCGGTCTTCGCGCCGATGAGATGGCCGAGCTGCGCGCCCGCGATCGCGCACAGCGGCGCGCCCACCAGCAGCACCGGCAGCGGGAACGGCTCGTCCAGGCCGACGCTCGCGGCCACCTTCGCCGACGCGCCGATGCCCGCCACGACCAGCAGCGAGTCACCGGGCAGGAAGAAGCCGATCAGCAGCCCCGTCTCGGCGAAAATGATGGCGAGAATGCCGATCAGCCCGAAGGTGACGATCCACCACTCGGCGTCGAGCAGATTCGTGAGGTTCATCAGGGATGGAGCCTACCGGTCCGCCAGGCTCGGTAAGGGAAATCACGCGACACGCCACGGGTTTGTCCACAGGGAGGAAGGGGAGAGGGAGAGGTCGTCCAGGTTGTCCACAGGGGTGGGGTCCACCTACCCGGGAGGGTCGCTGACCCGCGATACTGGCCAGGCGGGCACAACAGCCGCACTCTCCGTGGCCTGCCCGCCGACAAGCCGTAAACCGCCGTCTCCAGGGAGATGACCGATGCCTATCGCAACGCCCGAGGTCTACGCCGAGATGCTCGACCGGGCCAAGGCGGGCGGATTCGCCTACCCGGCGATCAATGTGACCTCGTCGCAGACCCTCAACGCCGCGCTGCGCGGTTTCGCGGAGGCCGAGAGTGACGGCATCGTCCAGGTCTCCACCGGCGGCGCGGAGTTCCTGTCCGGCTCGACCGTCAAGGACATGGTCACCGGCGCGGTCGCGCTGGCCGAGTACGCCCGCGTGGTCGCCGCCAAGTACCCGGTGACGGTGGCCCTGCACACCGACCACTGCCCGAAGAACAAGCTCGACGGCTTCATGCGCCCGCTGGTCGACATCTCCGTCGAGCGCGTCGCCAAGGGCCAGGACCCGCTGTTCCAGTCCCACATGTGGGACGGCTCGGCCGTCCCGCTGGACGAAAACCTGCAGATCGCCGCCGAGCTGCTGGAGAAGTGCGCCGCCGCCCGGATCATCATGGAGATGGAGATCGGCGTCGTCGGCGGTGAGGAGGACGGCGTCGTCGGCGAGATCAACGAGAAGCTCTACACCACCGCCGAAGACGCCCTGGCCACCGCCGAGTCGGTCGGCGTCGGCGACCGCGGCCGCTACATGCTGGCCGCCACCTTCGGCAACGTCCACGGCGTCTACAAGCCGGGGCACGTCAAGCTGCGCCCGAGCGTGCTGAAGGAGATCCAGGACGCGGTGGGGGCCAAGTACGGCAAGGACAAGCCGTTCGACCTGGTCTTCCACGGCGGGTCGGGCTCGCTGCTGAGCGAGATCCACGAGGCGATCTCCTACGGCGTGGTGAAGATGAACATCGACACCGACACCCAGTACGCGTTCACCCGGCCGATCGCCGACCACATGTTCAAGAACTACGACGGCGTGCTGAAGGTCGACGGCGAGGTCGGCAACAAGAAGGCCTACGACCCGCGCTCGTACGGCAAGGCGGCCGAGGCCGCGATGGCCGCGCGGGTGGTCGAGGCGTGCCAGAACCTCAAGTCGGCCGGCACCAAGCTCTCCTGACCGCGCCGAGGAGTCCTCACGCCGCGGGGCGGCGGGCAGGGGGTTCGGGCCCTCTTCCGCCGCCCCAAGCTTTCAGAAAAGCCGAAGCGGGCGTTCGGCGACTGCATCCTCGGTAGCGTTTCCCACGTTGTAAAACGATGAGGAAGAGCACGGAGCTGTAGACGTTGGCACCACCGCGCACGATCCGCCACCAGGAGACCCACGAGCACACACCTGAACACGACGGCCGCGTGGCACGGTCGCCGCGGAGGGCGCGGCGGCGGGAAGTGATGGCGGGCCGCCATGTCTGAACCGCAGCCGCCACATCGCCGCACACCCCCGCCGCACTGGCCACCCCCACAGGGCGGGCCACCGCGTGGACGACCACCGCAGGGTCCACCTCCCGGCCCTCCCTACCGGCCTCCGGGGATGCCGCCTGGACCACCACCGGGCATGCCACCTGGGCCACCGCCGGGCATGCCGCCTGGGCATCACCGGCCGCCGCGTCCGCCAGGTCCACCCGGTCCGCCCGGTCCGCCGCAGGGCCGGAAGACCGGCGTGCTCATCGCGGTAGGGCTCGCCGCGGTACTGCTCATCGGCGTCGTCGCCGTGGGCGCCTTCGGGCTGCTGTCCGATCCGGGCCAGGGCACCGCGGCCCCCACCGCGAGCGACGACACTGACACCGCGTCTGATCCCGGCAAGGAAAGGGAGAGCGAGTCCCGCCCGGAAGGGACCGCCAAGGTGGACCTCACCGCCTTCAAGGGCGAGCACATCTGCTCCGCCCTGACGCCCGCGACGCTGGACAAGCTCGTCCCCGAGGGGGAAGAGAACCCGAGCGACGCCAATTTCGGCGACCAGAAGGACGCCAAGTGCGAATGGAAGTCCGGCGAGCAGGCCGGGAAGACCGAGCGCAACCGTACCCTCACCGTGGCCCTGACCTCGTTCACCGGCCCGCAGGACAACGCTGAGCGCAAGCTCGCCAGGGAGCGGGAGAACGCCGAGCTGAGGGCCAAGAGCGGCAGCGACGCCGGCTACGCCTACGACGAGCTGAAAGACCTGCCGGGCATCGGCGAGGCCGCGTTCGGCACCACCTACCGCTCCCCCGAGCCCGACCGGCTCATGACCGGCGCCGACCTCACCTTCCGCGTCCCCGGCGGCGTGGTGATCGTCGAGTACCGCGGCTTCGACCGGGCGGCCGGACTGTACGGCAAGCGCTCGGCCATCTCCCCCCAGACCGTCATGGACGGCGCCCAGACCGTGGCGAAAGAGATCATCGCCGCCCTGGAGAAGAAGCCCGGCGACGCGGGCCCGATCGGACGGCTCACCGGAAAGATCCGCGGCCAGGACCTGTGCAAGGTCGTGGCCAAGCAGACGGTCGACCAACTCACCCCCAACGCCTCCGTCAACGCCAAGAACTGGAGCACCTCCAACCGCGCCCACGGCACGATCAGGTCGGTCCACTGCGCCTGGGCGAGCCACCCGGACGCGTCCCCGGGCGCGACGTACCGGCTCAGCCGCCTGACCATCGAGGTGAACACCTACGAACGCGAGCCGGGCGAGGCGTTCGCAAGGGAACGCAAGACGGCCCAGTACCGGGCGACCACCAAGAATGGCCTGAGCCGCAGCGGACCCGTCCGCGAGATCCCCGGCCTCGCCGAGGGCGCCTTCTCCCAGGTCACCGAGGTCAAAATGGGCAGCCAGCACTCCCGCGGCGGCCAGGTGTGGTTCCTCACGGGCGACCGGATCGTCCGCGTCGAGTACGCCGGTTCCAAAACGACGACCAGCCTCTCCACCGACGTCACCGCCAAGCCTCTGGACGAACAGGTCGTCTCCGACGCCGCCAGAAAGGTCGCCCAAAGCCTCCCGGCCCACATCGCCGGCAATTGAGCACGGCCCCCCTTCACCGTGGCGGCGGCGGTGAGCCCCGGCTCGGCCAAGCGATCCAATACGCCCCGAACCCGGATCGACGCGGGTCTCCACCACACACCCCTCCCGGCCAGACCACATCCCCGGCCTTCGCCCGGAGACCGTGATGGGGCAGCCTGCCGTACCACGCCGGATCAGCGAACATACTGTGGCCCCGCCCGCGCTTCGAGGTGATGGCGTCCCGGTCTGCCACTCCGGCTGTGGGGAAAGCCCGCCACGATCCTTCGAGGTCGCAGCCGGGGCCACAACGGTCGGCCCTTCACAGCCGACGGCGGCGCCCAACGGTCCGCTGCGGGCCACCAGGCTCACCGGACACGTACTTCACCAGCCAAGACCCACCATGGCCGCATCCCCGCCCTTCGACCTGTAGGCCCTGATAGGTCAGCCTGCCGTACCGCGCCGGGTCGGTGAACGTACGGCTCCGCCTGTCCCTGAGGTCGCAGGGGGCCACCAGGCTCACCGGACACGTACCTCACCAGCCAAGACCCACCATGGCCGCATCCCCGCCCTTCGGCCAGTGGGCAGGGATGGGACTGGCGGGCGAAGGCGACCGAACCCCGGCGCACGCCGCGTTCAGGTCACCTGCTCACCCACCACGATCAACGAGGTTCGGCGGGGTTCAGCCGACCGGTGCTGGCCGATCGGTGAACGTACCGTGGCCCCGCCTGCGCCTTGAGGTCGCGGGTGGGGCCACGGTGTGCCGGTTCATCAGGTGGGTGCTGAGGTCAGGCCGGGGCGGGCTCGGGGCCGGGGGTCGGGCCCGCGGCGGGGCGGACCGAGGTGGGCGCCTCGTCCAGGGGCTGCGGCGGGGCGTTGAGTACGGCCTCGTCGAGGCGGCCCTCGGAGCGGGCGACCAGTACCGGTACGACCATCTGTCCCGCGACGTTGGTCGCGGTACGGATCATGTCGAGGATCGGGTCGATCGCCAGCAGCAGGCCGACGCCCTCCAGGGGCAGGCCCACCGTGCTCAGCGTCAGCGTGAGCATCACGATCGCGCCGGTCAGTCCGGCGGTCGCGGCCGAGCCGATCACCGAGACGAACGCGATCAGCAGGTAGTGGCCGACGTTGAGCGGAACGTTGTACACCTGAGCCACGAAGATCGCCGCCAGCGCCGGGTAGATCGCGGCGCAGCCGTCCATCTTGGTGGTCGCGCCGAACGGCACCGCGAAGGCGGCGTAGTCGCGGTCCACGCCCAGGCGGTCGGTGGTGACCCGCTGGGTGAGCGGCATGGTGCCGACCGAGGAACGGGAGGCGAAGGCCAGTTCCAGCGCGGGCCAGGCGTTGCGGTAGAAGGTGAGCGGGTTGACCTTGCCGACGAAGGACAGCAGCAGCGGGTAGCTGACCACGAGTACCAGCGCGCAGCCGATGTAGACGCCCGCGCTAAACTTGGCGAGCGGGGCGAGCAGGTCCCAGCCGTAGGTGGCCACGGACTTGCCGATCAGACCGGCGGTGCCGATCGGGGCCAGCCTGATGACCCACCAGAGGGCCTTTTGCACCAGTTCGAGTACGGACCGGCTGAAGCCGATGAACGGCTCGGCCTTGTCGCCGATCGCCAGCGCGGCCGCACCGAGGACGACTCCCAGGAAGACGATCTGGAGGACGTTGAGCTCGGTGAACGCGGTGACGACGTTGGTCGGGATGATGCCGGTCAGGAAGTCCAGCCAGGTTCCGGCGTCCTCCTGGTCAATGGCCTTGGCCCCGGCGGTGGAGATGTTGATGCCCTGGCCGGGGTTGATGATCAATCCGAGGGCCAGGCCGAAGACCACCGCGATGAGTGAGGTGATCAGGAACCACATCAGCGTCCTGCTCGCCAGCCTGGCGGCCCCGCTGACGTTGCGCAGATTCGCCACGCTGACCACGACCGCGGTGAAGACCAGCGGCGGAACGGCGAGCTTGAGGAGCTGGATGAAGATCGAACCGACTTCGGTCAGGGTGGTGGTGAGCCATTCGACTTCACCGGCGCGGGCCACGAAACCTAGCGCGACGCCTATCACCAGACCGAGCAGCAACTGGAGTGAGAAGGAGATTTTCTTCATGAACGCGACTCCGGCAGGACAGCATGCTCACGCTGAGGTGGGCATGTGGGAGGGAGGGTAAGGGAGTGGGATTGCGTTCAGGGACAGAGCTGGCTGTTCAGACGGCACAGATCCACGTGCAGGCGATGCACGAGCCGTACGACCACCGGGAAGTACCTCACGAGGCGATCAAACCTCCTCAACAGATAGGACATTCCGGTATCTTCTGTGATCCCTATCACGTTCCTCGGTGAGAGAAAACCCTTACAGGGTGTTTCCCCACTTAAGCGGACATACAGACCGCCATGTCCCCGGGCTCTTCCCTTGCCTGAGCCGCGGGCACAGCCCGTCTCGGACTGGCGAGGAAGCCTCCCGGGGCCCATGTCGGCGTCCACGGGGCCGCGTGGCCCTGAGATCTTCGCGACAGTGCCGTATGTGGGACCCATCGTGGATCTCGCAACCGAAGTCCGATGTACCCCACTCGGCGGAACGCCTCAGCGCTACCGGTTCATCCCTACATAAATGCGGAGCGCCCAGCAGCCATCTCCACGCGTGCGGGGAATGCGAGGAGCCCCCTGAGCCTCGCGCATGGCCCCGGTTCATCCCTACCCACGTGAGGCCCCCTCCGCGCCGCGAGTCTCCGCCACCCCCCCGCGTATGGGATCGCCCGTACTCCCCATTCCCGTCACCGATGCGGATCTCGGGTCCACCCCATGTATAGGGACCACCGGGCCTCCGCCCACCCGGACTGCGTCGGCGGCCGTTCATCCCTACATGTGCGGGGACCAGAGAGGACAGAGCCCGTAGATCCAGGCGGTCAGGATCACCCCACGCGCATAGGAGCACGCCGGCGAGTCCCCAAGTCGGACCTAGCCAACGGTCCATGTCCACGATTATGGGCAGCGCGATGATCTCCATGATCTCCATGATCTCCATGATCTCCATAGGCCAGCCCCGGCGGCGTCGAGCACCCGAGAGGAAATCGTCATGAGGGTGGTAGCGGTTAACCCCACGCGTGCGGCGAGTACACCGCGCTGGCTGCCATGGCCACGGCCAGTCGCGGTTCGCTCCTAAGCGTGAGTGGATCATGTGGCCATCGCCGGGCCAGTTCAGCGCTGCGAACGGTCCACCCCACAGGTGTGGAAAGCAGGATCGCGGCCTTTTCGATACACCCGGATGTCGGCGATCAGGACCTCGGTCTGCGGTCCACCCCCTCACGTACGGGGAGCACCGCTGAGATAGTACGAACGCGTTACGGGATCCGGTCCACCGCACTCATATGGGAGCTCGCCAAACGCGCCGATATGGGTGATCGCCGCTGCTCTACCCCACGCGTGTGGGGAGCACACTGCCGCTCAAGAGCCGCCCCTGGTCCCCCACGTGTGTGGGAGAGCGTGGGCGGCATGGGGATGGCCCCAAGAGGTGTGTCGGTCATCCACACGTGTGTAGGGATCAGGAGGCCGCCGAGCAGAGGCTCCGCGACGTGCATGGCCCTGTGGGTGGGAATCAGTTCTTTTCCTCGGCGAGGTCGCCATTGCGTTCTGGTCCACCCCCACCTGCGTGGGAATCACACCGGGCTACGCAATGATGATCGTCTAGCCCTCGGTTAACCCCACGCGTGCGTGTGGGGGGCCTCGGGGGATAGACGCCGCGGCCCGCACACACAGCGGTCCACCGCCGGGAGGAGACAGTGAAGGAGCGGCACAAGCTCCCTGCACATGGTCTAGCGACAGGTGTGTAGGAAGTACATCGGACCCCGCGCGTATCGCAGAGAAACCGGAAATCCGCCCCTACGCGGGTAGGGAGCACGCATGCCGTGAGCATGCCCCGGACCTCAGCTGGCCCCCCACGTGTGGGGAGCACGCCAGGTTCTTGTGGCCTTCGACCTTGTAGTCCGGCCCATCCCCACACACGCGTGGGGAGCACTCCTTCAGCGCGGCCCGGTAGTCCCCAGCCTCCGGTCCATCCCCACACGCGTGGGGAGCACAAAGGCAGCAAACAGCGGATCATCCGGTTCAGCGGTCCATCCCCACACGCGTGGGGAGCACGCCGTGGGCGACCGCGAGGCAGGTAAGGAGGACGGTCCATCCCCACACGCGTGGGGAGCACTCCATATCGACGCCCCGAGCCTGGGCGGTGTCCGGTCCATCCCCACACGCGTGGGGAGCACACGTGACGATCACCGGACCGCACGGCCGTATGCGGTCCATCCCCACACGCGTGGGGAGCACCCTTCGTGAGCGGCAAGGATACAGCCGACCTGCGGTGTTGTGATGTCGGGGTTTGTCGGTGATCCACTTCTATGGATTCTGCCCCTGGCGGGGGCGTTACCGGTGGATCGGGTGGTGTGAGTGACGGGCTGGGGGCGCTAGCGTCGGGCGGAGCCCGACATGGGGAAGAACAGGCCGAGCGTCAGCGAGGACCTTTGCGCGCGGTAGCGCGACGGCTGGCGAAGCGCCGCCTTCCGCCGGAGGCGGGCCCTTGGCGCGCAGCGCGGCCTTTTCGCCGGAGGCGGTTCTTCGGCGCGGAGCGCGACTCCCGCCGGAGGCGGACTACCTGCGCGAAGCGCACCACCCGCCGAGGGCGTCCCCTGGCGCGCAGCGCGGCCTTTTCGCCGGAGGCGGTTCTTCGGCGCGGAGCGCGACTCCCGCCGGAGGCGGACTACCTGCGCGAAGCGCACCCCCGCCGAAGGCGACCCCGCCGCGCGGAGCGCGACTCCCGCCGGAGGCGTCCCCCGGCGCGCAGCGCGGCCTTTCGCCGGAGGCGGGGCCCTCAGCGCGGGGCGCATTATCTCGCCGGAGGTGGGGGCTTGGTGCCGGGTGGGCGGGTGGTGTGGCTGCGGGTGTGTGGTGGGGGCCGGACGGATATGTGACGCCTGTTGTGGGTGCCGGGGCAAGGCTCGTCGGATTGGCCGGCGGGGGTTCCGGTACGCCGTGGTGATCGGGTCCTACAGGCCCCGGACATCCTGGTCAAGGGCGGGACTACAGGGTCTCGCCGGCTGCCGCTGAACTGTATTCCGGTCGCCGGATCGAGGGTTTCGGGCACGCCAGTGACCGAATCGCCGCCGCACCCCCTCTCCCCCGCCGTGGCCTGGGCAAGGGCCGTGCCTGGGGTGACGAACCACGACCACCGTGGCAGTCGAGGATCAGGTAGCTCTCAGCTAACTCTTAGTAGAGATGCCCTGTCCTTCCGTTTTACATCTCATATCCTCTCTGAGTGGAAAGGCTACGTTTACCCGCACCGACCACCCGGCGGCTGCTGATCATTTCCGCCCTGACCGGCGGTGTTGTGATCGTGGGCCTGGTATTACTGTCGGCGTCCGGGACCGTGGAGTGGACCGATGCGGTCCAGCTCGCCCTGACCACTGCCGGGCTCGCCGGGCTGGCCGTCGCCGTGCTCCTCGTACGGCGGGCCGACGGCAAGGCGCTGCGCATCGACCAGCGGGTGAAGCGGAACGAGGCGGCCCTCGCGCAGCTTCGGGACAGCGTCCGCGCGCTCGCCGTACAGCTCAAGGAGACCTCGGCCGGGCAGCAGGCCGGGGTGAACACGGTCGTGGCCGCGCTCGGGGAGGACCGTGCGGAGCTGGCCGGGCAGACCGAGTTGCTGAAGCGGCAGGCCAAGGCCCTCGACGCGCAGCGGAGTACGGTCGATGCGGGGCTGGCCGAGGTGAAGCGGTCGATCGAGGGCGTGGACCGGGCGGTCCGTGACCAGGTCGTCAGGGCGTTGCGGGCGCGCACGGAGTACAACCAGGTCGAGGCCATGATCGACCTGCGCGCGATGCTCCAGCCGCGGGCCCCCATGCCCCGGCTGCGCGGGTGGGCGGCCTCGCCCGACGTGATCCGGCTTCTGGTGGAACGGATCGCGGCCGACCGGCCCAAGCTGGTCATCGAGTGCGGCAGCGGCTCGTCCTCGATCTGGCTGGGGTACGCGATCGAGCGGTTCGGCGGCGGCCGGATCGTCGCGCTGGAGCACGAGGAGCGGTTCGCGCGGGCGTCCCAGGATCTGGTGGCGGCGCACGGGCTCGACTCGATCGTCGAGGTGAGGCACGCGCCGCTTACCGACTGGCAGGGGCAGCCGTGGTACGACACCACCGCGCTGGACGACCTCAGCGACGCCGGTCTGGTCTTCGTGGACGGCCCGCCGGAGCAGACCGGCCCGCAGGCCCGGTACCCGGCGGTGCCGCTGCTGCTGCCGCACTGCGCGCCGGACGCGTGGATCGTGCTCGACGACACCGTACGCGCCGACGAGCAGCAGATCGCCGAACGCTGGCTGCGCGAATACCCCGAACTCACGGCCACGTCCTACGCCGCGGAGAAAGGCGCGATGCTGTTCCGGCGGAGCACATCGTGATCCCGGGCGGGATCGTCGGGGCGGGGACCAAGGTCGTCGCCGCGGTTTCGGGTGTCCATGATGCCGGTGACGTCCTAGCCGAATTGCTGCCCAAGGCGGCGATCTCGTGGGCCGACGCGGACGACCTCGCGGACTCCCCGTGGACGATCCGCGCGCCCGAAGCCGTCGTCGTCCTCGCCCGCACCCCCACCGACCTACGGCGGATCGTCTCGCTGCGGGACGTGCTCCCGGCCGTCAAGCGCGTCGTGGTGGCCATCGCCGCGACGCCGTCGTGGTACGACGCGCCGCACGTCGCGCTGGCGCGCGGTGTCGGCCAGCGCCTGGTGCGCGAGGTCCACATCACCCGGTACGGCGCGTCCGGCTGGCTGGTCGCCACCCGGCTCGGCAAGGAGACCCCCGCCGGCGACATCGTGACCGCCGTCGCGGCCGGGGGGACGGGGTTCCACCTGACGGCGTACCCGCTGCCCGCCGCCGGGCTCGGCGAGCCGGGGCTGGCCGACTGGCGGCCCGGCGACCCGGACGTCACCGTCGGGGGCGAGCCGGAACCGTCCGGCATCTCCTCCAGTGACCTGGCCGTTCGCGCGCCGCAGAGCGCATGGCCCGACGATCGCGTACCGGCCGCCGGACGCGCCTCGTGGCGGGACACCGCATGGACCAAGGCCGGCTCGCCCGGCGGCTACCCGGTGCTGCGCGCGGCGTCCGCGGCCACCCCCGACCACCTGCCGCCCATAGACGAGCGGTCGGTCAACCCGCGCGGCTTCCTGCGCGACCCGTCCAAGGGCATCGCGGACCTGACCGGCCGCACCGGCGCGTGGGGCGTGGCCAGCGAAGGCCAGGAACTGGTCCGCTTCCATGAATCCGGCCTGGTCGCCGACGCC
This sequence comes from Spongiactinospora rosea, assembly GCF_003315795.1. Lineage (GTDB taxonomy): Bacteria > Actinomycetota > Actinomycetes > Streptosporangiales > Streptosporangiaceae > Spongiactinospora > Spongiactinospora rosea. Next base: position 294,096 of record NZ_QMEY01000001.1, on the reverse strand, counting down.
GACGTGGACCGGCTGCGCCCGCTGCGCGGCCTGCGGCTGCACTGGCGTCCCGCGCACACCGGCCCGGTCGCCGCGGCCCGCGTCGTCGCCGGACTGGCGGCGGCCGGGGTACCGCTGGTGTCCACCGGCCCGGCCCCCATCTGGGCGGAACCGCTACTGGGCGCAGAACTCCTGTCGCATCTGGCCACACCCGGCGACATCGCCGACGACCTGCGCAGGGAGGAGCACAGCGTACGTCTGCGCCGCCACGCCCTGCGCGCGCACGGCACCACCGCCCGCTGGCAGGCCCTCGCCGCGGCGGCTGGGAAGCCCATCCCGCCCGACCCGCCGATCTCCGTGGTGCTCTGCACCCGCAGGCCCGATTTCGTGGGCTTCGCGCTCGGCCAGATCGCCGCGCAGCGCGGCGTGGACATCGAGGTCGTACTCGGGCTGCACGGCGTGCCGGAGGAGGCGGTGGCCGGCGCGGTGGCCGATTTCCCGCTGCCGCTGACCGTCGTCACGGCGGACGCGGCCACGCCGTTCGGGGAGATCCTGAACCGCGCGGTGGACCGGGCCTCCGGCACGTACGTCACCAAATGGGACGACGACGACTGGTACGGGCCCGACCACCTCGCCGACCTGGTGCTCGCCCGCCGCTACAGCGGCGCGGACCTGGTCGGGGTGGCCTCGGAGTTCTTCTACCTGGAGCAGATCGACCTCACGATCCGCCGGCGGTGGACCAGCGAGGTGATGGCCGACCACGTGGCGGGCGGGACCTTCCTGATCTCCCGCGAGACGCTACGCGCGCTGGGCGGCTTCCGGCCGGTCCCCCGTTCGGTGGACATCGAACTCTTCCAGGCCCTCCTGCGCGCGGGGGGCTCTATCTATCGCACCCACGGCCTGGGGTTCATGGCCCGCAGGTCGGCCCGGCGACGCCACACCTGGCAGGAGCCGATCGGCTATTTCCTGCACAGAGCCAAGGAACAGTGGCGCGGCTTCCGTCCGAGCACACTCATGGAGCAGGCGTGAACTCCCCTCGCATCCGCCACAACGACTATTCCGTCCTGTCCCCGCCCGAGATCGGCGACTGGCAGCCGTACCTGCCGGTCAGCGTGGTCATCGCGGCCTACGGCCACCAGGACAAACTGGACCTCACGCTGGCCGCGCTCGCGGCCCAGACCTACCCCGCCCACCTGCTCGAAGTGATCGTCGTGGACGACGGCACGGACCCGCCGCTCACCCTCGGCGAGATCCGGCCGGACAACACCCGCCTGCTGCGCACCACCCCGGACTCCCGGGGCCGGTCCAACGCCCGCAACGCGGCGCTGGAGGTCGCCGAGGGCCATGTGATCCACTGGCTGGACGCCGACATGGTCACCCACCACGACGAGGTCGAGGCGCACATGCGCTGGCACCACCTCGCGGACTACCTGGTGGTCATGGGTTACGTCCGGTACGTGGACGAGGAGTGGCCCGCCCCGGCCGAAGTGCACGCCGCCGTGTCCGCGGGGGCCGGGGAGAAGCTGTTCGACCTGGACGCGAGCGAACCCCACCAGTGGATCGTCAACCTGGGCGAACGCACGGACGGCATGCGCACGGCCAAGAACATGGCCTACCGGGTCCACATCACGAACGCGGCCTCGGTCAACGCCCGCCTGCTGCGCGCGGCCGGGCCGCTCTCCACCGAACTCGTGCTCGGCGAGGACACCGAACTCGGCTACCGGCTCGCCCAGCACGGGGCCGCGTTCATCCTGGAGCCGGGGGCGCGGAGCTGGCATCTCGGCAGGTCCATGATGATGCGCGACCGCGAGCAGGTCACCCGGTACAACGCGGTGTTCGTACCGGACCGCGTCCCGCACATGCGCTGGCAGCGCACGCATCCACGGCGGCAGTACCTGGTCCCGTACCTGGACGTGACGGTCGAGGCGGCGGGGGCGACGTACGAGGACATCCGGGCGACGGTGGACGGCGTACTGGCCAGTGACCTGCACGACGTACGGGTCACGCTGACAGGGCCGTGGGCGTCGCTCGCGGAGGACCGGCGCGCGCCGCAGCACAGCCCCAACCTGGACCTGCTGCTCGTCCACGGGCTCTATCGCAACGAGCCGCGGGTGCGGTTCGTGGAGCGGACGCCGAGGTCGGCGGTGCCGGTGCCGTACCGGCTGCTGTGCCCGCCAGGGTGGGTGCCCCGCCCGGACGTACTGCGCCGCCTGCTCGCGGACGCGGCCGAGCACGGCTACGGGCTGGTCAGCATCGCGCTGGACGAGACGGACGTGGTGGTGACGGCCCGCCTGGAGCACACCGGCGCGTTCGCCCGCGCCCGGCTGCTCGCCGCCCCCGGCGAGGCCCTGGACGACGTGGTCGAGGAGGTCGCGGGCACGTACTGGCTGGACGGCGCCACCTGGGGCTTCCAGCGCGCCGCGGAGGCCACCGCCACCAAGCCTGGTACCAGCCCCGCCGGCGGACGCGACCGCGCCGAGACCGCCCGGCTGAAGGCCGACAACGAACGCCTCGCGCTGCGCGTCGCCCAGCTCACCGAGGAACTGGACCGGCTGCGCGCGGAACGCCCGCCGTCCTCCCATGTACGGCGACGTCGCCTATTTCGCTGAAAGCGAACGCCTCTCACGTAAAGTAGTGACCATGTAACGTTCGGCAACATGCCGTCCAAGATTCACGACACGCTCAACGAGCTGTTCCGCGAACGGCCCGAGTTCGCCGTGGAATTGCTTCGCGACCAACTCGGCGTCAAGCTCCCCGACGAATATCCGGTCCAGCTCGTCTCCAGTGACTTCAACGACCGCCCGTCGCGCGACTTCTACGCCGACACGGTCATCACCCTCGGCCACCGCGACGAACAACCCCAGCACGGCATCATCATCGAGATCCAGCTCCAGCCCGATCAGGACAAACGAGACTCCCTGGCCCGCTACGCCGCCGCGCTGTGGCTCCAGTACGACTGCCCCATCACGGTCGCCGTCGTCTGCCCCACCGGCTCCGTCGCCGACTGGGCCGCCGAGCCCGTCGTCACGTCCCTCCGCGACTACACCCTCACCCCGGTGGCCATCGGCCCCAAGCAGATCCCGGCCATCACCGACCCGTCCCAAATCGGCGACAACGGCGAACTCGGCCTCCTCTCCATCGCCGCCCATGGCAACCGCCCCGAGGTCATCAGGGCGGTCCTCAACGGCAGCAACAGCCTCGATCCTCGTCACGCTACGCGATACTATGAACACGCATACGACATGGCCCCGCTGGCCGCCCGGAAACTCATGGAGGAGATCATGAGCTCCACCACCTGGCCCGTGAACACCCCCTTCGCCCGCGAGCACTACGGCAAGGGCCGCGAAGAGGGCGAACTCGCCGGAAAGGCATCGATGCTGCTGGAAATCCTCGCAGAGCGTGGAGTTCCGCTCAGCAAGGCCGACCGCGAACGCATCACCACCTGCACCAACCCCACACTGATGACCATATGGACACGGCGATGCCTCACCATCACCTCCGCCGAAGAACTCTTCGCCGAGAACTGACCGCCCACAACCGCCGGGTCTGACCCACCCGCCCCAGGGCGAGACCCGACTCATCCCCCACACCCGAGGACCCATGACGACCGGATACTGGTCCGAGAACGGCCCCATCGCCCGCGAGCACTACTCCAAGGGCCAAGAACTCGGCAGAGAAGAGGGCAGGCGAGAAGGAAGGGTGTCCATCCTGCTGGAGATACTCGCCAACCGCGGAATCCCACTCAGTGACGCCGACATTAAGTACATCACCTTCTATGGCAACTCCACAAAGATCGACACGTGGGCAGACCGATGCCTCACCGTCGCCTCCGCCGAAGAACTCTTCGCCAAGAACTGACCATCCGCATCCGCCAGCCCCACCCCCACACCGGAGGATCTGATGTTCATCACTCCCAAAGGTTGGCCAGTGAGCAGCCCTTTCGCCCACAAGCATTACAGCAGGGGCTACTACGACGGCTGGGAAGAGGGAAAGTTCGAAGGGAAGGCATCTTTCCTGCTGTACGTACTCGGGCGTCGCGCAGTCCCGCTCAGTGACGCCGACCGCGAACGCATCGCCACCTGTACCGATCCCGCACTAATGAGCATCTGGGCACAGCGGTGCATCAGCATCACCTCTGCCGAAGAACTCTTCGCCGAAGGGCGACCGGTCGGCTAGCGGGTTGTGAGCCAGGTGAGGAAGTCGGCCAGGGTCTTGGGGGCGATGGCGTAGCGGCCGCAAGGGGGGTGGCAGACCTTGTGGAAGACGAAGGTGCCGCCCTTTGTGGCGTGGTGGCGGAGGGTGGCCGGGGTGGTGGTGTCGAGGACGGTGAGGGCGTTGTTGGGGCGGGTGTGGTGGAAGCCGCATTCGCGGGCGAGGCGGTCGGTGGTGGGGTCGGTGGCGTCGTAGGGGTAGGCGAGGGAACGGACGTCGGTGCCGGTCAGGCGGGTCAGGGCGGTGCGGTCGGCGCAGAGTTGGTGGCGGCGGGCCTCCGGGGGGAGGTCGGTGAGGCGGGCGTGGGTGCGGGTGTGGGCGCCGATCTCGTGGCCGGCCGCGGCGAGGCGGCGTACCTGGTCCGCGGTCATGCGTCCCTCGCGGCCCAGCAGGCCGCTCGGGATGTAGAAGGTGGCGGTGAGGCCGTGCCGACGGAGCAGTTCGACCGCCGTCTCCTGGGAGGCGAGCGCGTCGTCGAAGGTCAGCGTCACCGGGAGGTGTCGTCCGGGGGGCGGCGCGGTTCCCAGGGACCGGGAGGCGGGAGTCTCCAGGGTGGCGCAGGCGGTGAGGGTGGCGAGGGTGCAGATCGCCAGGGCCGTGCGGTGGGGCGGGAAGGACGGGCTGGTGAGGGGCATCGGCATCCGGATTGTCGGCGATCTTCCGATAGGGCGAAATATCAGGCTATCTAGGCCCCCTCCCGGTACCCGTTACGCACGCCGTACGGGTAAGACTGTGTGCATGGAGACGCAGAGGGACCTTCTCGCCGGACCGCCGCCGACTCACCTGCCGGACACCCCTGAGGCCAGGGAGGCGCTCGAATCCGGTGCCGCGGCGTCGGATGTCGCCGCACGTTTCCCGGCCTTCTCCGCCGCGTGGGCGGCGCTGGCCGACGAGTACTTCGCCCAGGGGCACGCCGTGACCTCGTACGCGTTCGCGCGTACCGGCTACCACCGGGGCCTGGACCAGCTCCGGCGGGCCGGGTGGAAGGGGCACGGGCCGATCCCGTGGGAGCACGAGCCCAACCGCGGGTTCCTGCGCTGCCTGCACGCGCTGGCCCGGGCCGCCCTGGCGATCGGCGAGAAGGACGAGGCCGAGCGCTGCTCGCAGTTCCTCAAGGATTCGAGCCCGGCCGCCGTGGCCGAACTGAACGGGACCTGACCGGGGCCGAGCAGGTAGAATCCGTATGCAAGAGCCCCTGACGCGCTTGCGCCAGGGGTTTCGCTTTGTGCTGGGGAGAGTTTCGCGATGCCGGCTGTCGTTCTCGTGGGTGCTCAATGGGGCGATGAGGGCAAGGGCAAGGCCACCGACCTGCTGGGCGACCAGGTCGACTACGTCGTCCGCTACCAGGGAGGCAACAACGCGGGTCACACCGTGGTGATCGGCGACCAGAAGTACGCGCTGCACCTGCTGCCGACCGGGGTGCTGTCGCCCGAGGTGGTCCCGGTGATCGCGAACGGCGTGGTCATCGACCCCGGGGTGCTGCTGGAGGAGATCGAGGGGCTGAGGGCGCGGGGCATCTCCTGCGAGCGGCTGCTGATCTCGGCCAGCGCGCACCTGATCATGCCGCACCACAAGGCCCTCGACAAGGTCACCGAGCGCTACCTGGGCAAGGCCAAGATCGGCACCACCGGCCGGGGCATCGGCCCGGCGTACGGCGACAAGATCGCCCGGATGGGCGTGCGGGTACAGGACCTGCTCGACCCGGGCATTCTGCGCAAGAAGATCGAAGTCGCGCTCAACGAGAAGAACCAGGTCCTCACCAAGGTCTACAACCGCCGGGTGATCGACCCGGAGAAGGTGCTTGAGGAGTACCTCGGCTACGCCGAACGCCTGAAGCCGTACATCGCGGACACCTCGCTCGTGCTGTCCAAGGCCCTCGACCAGGGCCGGGTGGTGCTGCTCGAAGGCGGCCAGGGCAACCTGCTGGACATCGACCACGGCACCTATCCGTTCGTGACCTCCTCCTCCCCCACCGCGGGCGGCGCGTGCGCCGGGGCGGGCATCCCGCCGACCAGGCTGACGCGGGTGATCGCGATCCTGAAGGCGTACACGACGCGGGTGGGCTCCGGGCCCTTCCCCACCGAGCTGCTGGACGAGCGCGGCGACTGGCTGCGCACCACCGGGCACGAGTACGGCACGACCACCGGCCGGGACCGCCGCTGCGGCTGGTTCGACGCGGTCATCGCCCGCTACGCCACCCGGATCAACGGCGTCACCGACTTCTTCCTCACCAAGCTGGACGTGCTGTCCGGGCTGGAGCGCATCCCGGTCTGCGTCGCGTACGAGATCGACGGCGTGCGGCACGACGAGGTGCCGATGACCCAGACCGACTTCCACCACGCCAAGCCGATCTACGAGGAGTTCCCCGGCTGGCAGGAGGACATCTCCGAGGCCAAGTCCTTCGACGACCTGCCGCCCAACGCCCGCGCCTATGTCCGGACGTTGGAGGAGATGTCCGGCGCGCCGATCTCCGCGATCGGCGTCGGCCCGGGCCGTACCCAGACCCTCCAGCTCCGGCCCCTGGTATGACGGCCAGAGCGATGGCCAGAGCGATGGCCAGAGTGACGGCCAGAGCGACGATCGATGTGATGCCGATATAGGTCGAGACGGCGCGTCGGGCGGGGGATGCGAGAGTTCCTCGCCCGGTGCCGGTAGGGTCCGAGTGTGCGCGTCGAGATCCACGGACACCGCGGGGCCCGAGGGCTCCGGCCGGAGAACACGCTTCCTGGGTTGCTGCACGCGCTGGAGCTCGGTGTGGACGCTCTGGAGTTCGATCTCGTGCTCACCGCCGACCGGCGGATCGTGCTCAGCCACGATCTGATCGTGTCCTCGGTGACCAGCGCGGACACCCGACCGGCGCATCGCGGCGACCCCGGCTACCCCTATGTCGGCAAGCCGATCAGGTCGCTGACCCTCGCGCAGTTGCGGACGCTCGACTGCGGGGTCCGCCTGCCGCGCCACCCCGACGACCCGTTCGCGCTGACGCAGGTGCCGCTGCCCGAGACCCGGATGCCGACGTTCGGCGCGGTGCTCGGCCTGGTGAGCGCCTACGAGGCCGACGACGTACGGCTGCACGTGGAGCTGAAGACCGACCCGACCCGGCCGGACCTGACCGCCGACCCGGCGGAGTTCACCGCGATGGTGGTGGAGGAGCTGGACCGGCACGGCAGGCTCGGTTCGTCGGCGCTGCTCGGCTTCGACTGGCGGGTGCTGCGCGCGGCCCGGGAGCTGGCTCCCGACGTGCCGAGGTTCGCGCTGGTCGAGTCGGTGACGATGCACCCGGAGTGGCTGGACGGGCTGGACCTCGTCGACTTCGGCGGCGATGTCCCGGCCGCCGCGGCGGCGGCCGGCGCGACCACGCTCTCACCGCAGCACGTGCTGGTGAGCGAGGACATGATGGCTCAGGCCGCGCGGGCGGGCCTGCCGGTGGTGCCGTGGACGGTCAACGACCCGGCCGACGCGGCCCGGCTCATCGACATGGGCGTGGCCGGGCTGGTCACCGACTATCCTGACCGGATGCGGGCGCTGTGGGCCGAACGCGGCCTGCCGCTCGCCGTGCCGGTCGGCCCGCTCCGCCCGGTCGCCGCGGCCTGAACCCCGCAAGCCCGCTCACATCCAGCCCTTCCTGCGGAAGCTGCGGTAGAGGAGCATGCAGGTCAGCAGCATCAGGCCGACGATCAGCGGATAGCCGAAGACCCACTTGGTCTCGGGCATGAAGTCGAAGTTCATTCCGTAGACGCCGGCGATCATCGTGGGCGCCGCCATGATCGCCACCCATGAGGAGATCTTGCGCATGTCCTCGTTGGCCAGCGCGTTCGAGCGGGCGAGGGCCGCCTGGAGCACCGAGTTGCACAGCTCGTTGGAGGACTCCACCTGCTCGCACACCCGCGACAGGTGGTCGCCCACGTCGCGGAAGTAGTCGCGCATCTCCGGCGGGATCACCCGCCGCTGCGGCAGCGCGCCCAGCGGGGCGACCAGCGGGGTCACCGCCCGCTTCATCTCGATCATCTCGCGCTTGAGGTGGTAGATCCGGCCGATGTCACGCGAGCTGACGTCGGCGAACACCGCCGCCTCGACCTCCTCCAGCGCCTCCTGCATCTGGTCGGCCACCGAGAGGTATTCGTCCACCACGTGGTCGGCGATGGCGTGCAACACGCCCGCCGGGCCGCGGCCGAGCAGCTTGGGGTCGTCTTCGAGCTTGTCGCGTACGCCGGTGAGCGGACAGTGCCGGCCGTGGCGCACCGTCACCACGAAGTCGGGCCCGACGAACAACATGATCTCGCCGGTCGCGATGATCTCGCTGTCCGGCTCCTCCTCGACGAAGGCGACGGTCTTGAGCACGACGAACAGCGAGTCGCCGTAGCGCTCGACCTTGGGCCGCTGGTGGGCCTTGACGGCGTCTTCCACCGCCAGCGGGTGCAGGCCGAAGACCTCGGCCAGCCACTCGACCTCGGGCGACTCCGGCTCGTGCAGGCCCACCCAGACGAAGCCCCCGCCGCCGTTGCTCGCGTTGTGGGCGCGGACGAGGCTCAGCGCGGCCTCGATGCCGGCCGCCTCGACCTTGGCCCCGGCCAGGTAGGCCGCGGAGTCGACCAGCGAGTCGCTGGGCGGCACGCACCCGCCCGCGGGGGCGCACTCGACGGGGGCCACCGGCGTGGCGGTCACCGGCGGCTTGCGGCGGCCGTGCTGCGCGCCCGCGGCGCGGTGGTGACGAATGCGGGGGAAGATCATGGACGAGCGCATGGCGCTCCCTTCCCGCCCGGGTCGGCGGGGCCACGCGAGGCACGACGCGACCTTGACAGGCCGGTCAGACAGAGAAAAGCGCGTGGGCCCTCAGGCCGGGCGACCGAATCGGAGTGGTCGGGGGAGAACGATCGTGCGCACGACGTACGTGCGCGAGCACGTACTGCAAGGATCACCAGAGCTCATCCCGGACCACCTCCAATCCCAAGCAGGCACCAAAGCCGCCCCAAGTTACCACAGGGCCTCGCACCGAAGGTCAACCCTACCCGGAAGGAGTCCCCAGGATCATGCGGAACCCAACAAAATCCCCATCGAGTCTCGACGCCGCCCCGGCCGGGGCACGAGGGCAACCTGCCGGGCATCCGGCACCGGTAGGGTCGTTCGCGTGCGGGTACTTGTGATTGGAAGCGGCGGACGCGAGCACGCCCTGTGCCGGGCGCTCGCGGCGGATTCGCAGGTGGAAGAGGTTCACTGCGCCCCCGGTAACGCCGGGATCGCGTCCGTGGCGACGGTGCATCCCGTCCGGGCGACCGATCCGGCCGACGTCACGGCGCTCGCCGGGCGGGTCGGCGCGGATCTGGTCGTGGTCGGCCCCGAGGCGCCGCTGGTCGCCGGGGTGGCCGACGCGCTGCGGGAGGCGGGCATGCCGTGCTTCGGCCCGTCGGCCGAGGCGGCGCGGATCGAGGGGTCCAAGGCGTTCGCCAAGGAGGTCATGGCGGCGGCGGGAGTGCCCACGGCCCGCGCGAGCACGTGCACGACGCCGGAGGAGGCCGCCGCCGCGCTCGACGCGTACGGCCCCCCGTACGTGGTCAAGGACGACGGCCTGGCGGCCGGCAAGGGCGTCGTGGTGACCGATGACCGCGAGGCGGCGCTGGCGCACGCGGCGGCCTGCGAGCGGGTCGTCATCGAGGAGTACCTGGACGGCCCCGAGGTGTCGCTGTTCGCGCTCTGCGACGGCGAGACGGCCGTGCCCCTGCGCCCCGCGCAGGACTTCAAGCGCGCCTACGACGGCGACGCCGGGCCCAACACCGGCGGCATGGGCTCCTACACGCCGCTGCCCTGGGCCAAGCCGAGCCTGACCGACGAGGTCATGGCGGCCGTGGTCCAGCCCACCATCGACGAGCTGGCCAAGCGCGGCACACCGTACATCGGGGTGCTCTACGCGGGGCTGGCGCTGACCGCCGAGGGCCCCAGGGTCATCGAGTTCAACGCCCGGTTCGGCGACCCGGAGACCCAGGTCGTGCTGGACCGGCTGGCCACCCCGCTGGGCGGGCTGCTGCACGCGGCGGCGACCGGCGGCCTGACCGGGCTGCCCCCGCTCACCTACCGGGGCGGCGCGGCCGTGGCCGTGGTCCTGGCCGCGGAGAACTACCCGGCCTCCCCCGTCACCGGCGGGGTCATCGAGGGGCTTGCGGCCGTCGAGACCGACTGCCCGGACGCCTACGTACTGCACGCGGGCACGACGCTGGACGACGAGGGCCGGGTCATCGCCTCGGGCGGACGGGTGCTCAACGTGGTCGGCACCGGCGAAGACCTCGCCGCCGCCCGCGCCGCGGCCTACGACGCCCTCGGCCGGGTACGCCTGGCGGGGGCCCACCACCGCACGGACATCGCCGCCGCAGCCGCCGAAAGCCGCGAAACCGACGGCACGCTCTGAACCCCGGCCGCAGGCCGGAGCGGGCATGTGCAGCGGGCGGTCACATCTTCACCATCGGACCCTTTGGAATCGGCCGGGTCATCCCCCCACAACGGCTACTGTGGGCCGCGATAACCCCTGCGGAAGCTCACTAGCCGAAATTCCCCCCCGGTGAGCCACCCCCGTTACTGCCAAGGAGCTTGACGCGAATGGTCCGTTACCGCGTGCGTGGTGGCAACGCACTGCGTGGCACCGCCTTCATCCAGGGTGCGAAGAACGCCGTGCTGCCGATGATCGGCGCGGCGCTGCTGGCGACCGAGGGCCGCACGGTGCTGCGCAACGTGCCGATCATCGAGGATGTCCGCCGCGCCGTCGAGCTCGCCGAGGCCGTCGGCGCCAGGGTGGAGCTGCACGAGGCCGAGCGCACCTTGGTGATCGACGCCTCCAAACTGACGAGCGCGGTGCTGCCTGCCGAGATCGCCCGCCGCTTCCGCGGCTCGGTGCTGTTCGTCCCGGCGCTGCTGCACCGGCTCGGCGAGGCCGTGATCGAGGGCATCGGCGGCTGCAACCTGGGCAGCCGTAACCTCGACTTCCACTATCTCGGCTACAAGCGCCTCGGCGCGGTCGTGGACGACGGCGAGACCGTCATCACGGTCAAGGCCGCCGGGCTGACCGGCGCCTCCCTCTACCTGGACACGCCGTCGCACACCGGCACCGAAAACCTGATCATGGCCGCCGCGCTGGCCTCGGGCACCACGGTGATCGAGAACGCCGCGCTGGAGCCCGAGGTCCTCGACGTGATCGAGATGCTCACCAAGATGGGCGCGAAGATCAGCGGCGGCGGCACCGGGTTCATCACCGTCCAGGGCGTCGACGAGCTGCGCGCGGTCGAGCACCAGGTGATGCCCGACCGGCTGGACGCGGGCGTGTTCGCCATGGCCGCGGCCATCACCGGCGGCGAGGTCAACCTGGTCGGCGCGCAGCTCGACCACCTCGGCGTGGTCCGCTGGAAGCTGGAGCAGATGGGGGTCGAGTTCGCCGACCAGGGCGCGGTCCTCAACGTCGGCAGGGACCGCACGCTGCGCCCGATCAACGTGATCACCGACACCTTCCCCGGATTCGCCACCGACCTCCAGTCGCCCATCATGACGGTCGCCTGTCTCGCCGATGGCGCGAGCTATATTCACGAGCGCATTTTCGACGGCCGCTTCGCACTCGCCGCCGAACTCAACCGGATGGGCGCCACCATCGAGGTGGAAGGCAGCCGCGCAGTGGTGCACGGCGGCGCTCCCCTCACCGGAACGAGCGTGACCGCTCACGATCTGCGCTCGGGTATCGCGCTCGTTCTCGCGGGACTGGCCGCCGAAGGGGAGACCGTGATCTCCAACGGCTATCTCATCGATCGCGGGCACGCCCATCTGGCCGAACGCATGCAGGCTCTGGGCGCCGATGTCACGCGAGAGATTTGCACCACATGAAATCGTCCCTTTTCCCATGCTGACCTGCGTCTTTACCAGAACTTCGAGCCACGGGAACGGTATTGGCTAAAATCCGGGCGTGACATTATGGCCCTCGCGAGCGATCGTTCCAAAAGAGAGCACCACAAACGGATGGCAGGATGGGACGAACATTGGTCGAGCGGGGCGAAGAAACACCCCGAGTGTCACGTCCGGGCACCATGACGCCGGATCTCACCATCGGGGTGGTGGGACCACACGATCTGGTCGAGCGCGTGATGCTCATGGGGCATGCCGCGGCACCGCTGCCATGCCGACTCGTGGCTGCCGCTTATCGGGATGAACAGGAAGCCGCCGACAAGGTGACAAGGCTTGGGCCAGGCGTTGACGCCTGCCTTTTCGCGAGCCCTGTCCCTTACGACATCGCCCGGCGTTCGGGCGTGCTCACAATGCCGGCGACTTATGTTCAGCTCGGTGGAGCGGCACTCGTGGCGGCATTGGCCCGGGCCGCATTGGACGAGCGGATCGACCCTGAAAGGGTCAGCATCGACGTTCTGACCCGGCCCGAGGTGGAGGAGGCTTACTCCGATCTCGGGCTGGCCAGTGCGGAGGTGCACAGCCGCGACGAGCCTGGAGCGACGGGCACGCTGGCCGCGTACCACGAGCGGCTGGCCAGACAGGGAGCCACCAGCGGGGCGCTGACGTGCCTGCCCGCGGTGGCCGAACGGTTGCAGGCGGCCTCGATTCCGGTGATCCGGATCCGGCCGACGTCCGCGGCCGTCCGCACGGCGCTGCACACCGCGGCGCTGCTCGGCGCGCACCACCGGCTGGAGGAATCCCAGCTCACGGTGGTGGTCGTCGAGGTGCCGACGTTGCGCGAGCCGGTACGCCGGGCCGCGCCCCGGTACTGGCGCGACGAGCTGCGCCTCTCGCTGCACCGATTGCTGGTGCAGGAGGCCAACCGGATCAACGCGACGGTGTGGCCGATCGACGATCACAGCTATCTGGTGACGGCGACGAGGGGTTCGGTGGCGGCGGCGACGGACGGGTTCCGGGTGATGCCGTTCGCGGCCAGGATCCGCGACGAGCTGGGTCTGGCGGTGGAGGTGGGGGTCGGCATGGGCCGCACCACCCACGACGCCGAGAGCCACGCCAGAGCGGCGCTGGCGCGCACCCAGACGGGCAAGCAGGGCCAGGGCTTCGCGGTGGACCGCGAGGGCCGGGCGCTGGTGCCGCCCCCCAGGATGCCCCCGGCGGGGTCAGGACCCATCAAGCCCAAGGGCGTGGAGGTCCTGGCGAGGCTGGCGGCCAAGCTGGAGGGCGGGGACACGGTGGTGGACGCGGAGAGCGCGGGGCGGATGCTCGGCGTGACCCCGCGTACGGCACGGCGGTTGCTGCGCACGCTGGTGGACGAGGGACTCGCGTGGCCGCTGCCGCCCAACCGCACCCCGCAGCCCGGCAGACCCCGGCAGCTCTACCGGCTCATCGTGGAGAAGCTCGGCACGCGCTGAGGTCGGACGTGGGGTCCGACCCTGGCGAGTGTTTTCACGGCGGCAGCCGGTACTGTAATGAGCCATGGGGTCAGTTGATGCTGTCCGCCGCCAATCGTTGCTGATCTGGGGCGCGCTGGCGATCGTGTACGTGGTATGGGGTTCTACGTACCTCGGCATCGCGGTCATGATCGAGACGATTCCGCCGCTGCTGGGAGCAGCGCTGCGCTTCCTGGCGGCGGGGCTTCTGCTCGGCGCGTTCCTGCTGGTGCGGAAGCGGGGGGCCTTTCGCATGTCCGCACGCCAGTTCGGCGGTGCGGCGCTGGTCGGCGTGCTGCTGCTGACCGGCGGCAACGGCATGGTCTCGGTCGCCGAGCAGTACATCGGCAGCGGGCTCGCCGCGCTCCTGGTGGCCTCGGTGCCGCTGTGGCTGGTGATCTTCCGGGTGCTGGTGCGGGACCGGCCCAACCTGATGACGTTCGCCGGGGTGCTGGTCGGCTTCGGCGGGGTGGCGGCGCTGTCGCTCACCGGTGGCACGGGCGGGTCGAACACGCAGGGCGTGGTGATCGTCCTGGTCGCGTCCCTGCTCTGGTCGATCGGGTCGTTCCTGGCCGCGCGCATCCCGATGCCGCCCAACCCGTTCGCGGCGAGCACGGTGGAGATGCTGGCGGGCGGCCTGGTCCTGGTGGCGGGCGGCCTGATCGGCGGCGAGCGGCTGCACCTGGCCGAGATCTCCGGCGGTTCCTGGGCCGGGCTGGTCTACATGGTCCTGGTGGGCTCGCTGATCGGCTTCACGTCGTACGCCTGGCTGCTGGGCAACGCCCCGATCTCGCTGGTCTCGACCTACGCGTACGTCAACCCCGTGGTGGCCGTCCTCCTGGGCGCGATCGTGCTGGGCGAGCCCATCACGACGCAGGTCGTCCTGGGCGGGCTCGTGATCGTCGCGGGCGTGGCACTCGTGGTGTCGTCCAGCGGGCGGCGAGCACGGCCCGCCGAACCGGCGGACGAGCCGCAGCTCACGTCCGGGCGGACCTGAAGGCCGCCGCGACCGCCAGGAAGGCGTCGTTGGCCTCGGGAGAGCCGATGGAGACCCGCGCGCCCTCCGGATGGAACGGCCGTACGGCGAGGCCCTCGGCCGCGCACGTCTCGGCGAACGCCGCGGTGTCCTCACCCAGCGCCAGCCACACGAAGTTGGCCTCGGTGGCGGGGACGTCCCAGCCCTGGCCCAGCAGGGCCTCACGGACCCGCGTGCGCTCCTTGACGACCAGCTCCACGCGCTCCAGCAGCTCGTCCTCGGCGGCCAGCGAGGCGATGCCCGCGACCTGCGCCAGGTGGTTGATCGCGAACGGCATCATGACCTTCCGGACCGCCGCCGCCACCGGCTCCTGGCCGATCAGGTAGCCCAGCCGCAGCCCCGCCAGGCCGTACGCCTTGGAGAAGGTGCGCAGCACCGCCACGTTGGGACGGTCGCGGTAGAGGGTGAGGCCGTCGGGCACGTCGGCGTCCCTGACGTACTCGCGGTACGCCTCGTCGAGGATCACCAGCACCTCGCCCGGCACCCGGTCCAGGAACCGCACCAGCTCCTCCCGGCGGACCACCGTGCCGGTCGGGTTGTTCGGGTTGCAGACGAAGATCAGGCGGGTCCGCGGGGTGATCGCCGCCGCCATCGCGTCCAGGTCGTGGGTGCCGGCGGCCAGCGGCACGCGCACCGAGGTCATCCCGGCCAGGTCAGCGAGCAGCGGATACGCCTCGAACGACCGCCACGCGTACAGCACCTCGGCCCCCGGGTCGCAAACCGTCGCGAGAAGCTGCTGGGCCAGCGTCACCGAGCCGGGACCGAGCCCCACGTGCTCCGCCGGCACGTCGTAGCGCTCGGCGATGGCCCGCGTCAGGTCGGTCGCGGCCGGGTCGGGGTAGAGCTGCATGTCGCGCGCGGCCGCGGCGACCGCCTCGACCACGGAGGGCAGCGGGCCGTAGGGGGACTCGTTGGACGAAAGCTTGTAGGAGCGGCCGTCGGGTGAGACGGCGGTCTTTCCGGCCTTGTACGGCGGCACGGTGTCCAAAATCGCGCGGAAACGAGGCATGGCCACACGATAACCCCCGCCCCCGTGGTCCCCCCTGACAGGGCACGCTCCTACAGGCGCACGGCGTCCTTGGCGGGGCGCATCATCGGCGGGCGCAGCAGCTCGGCCGGGCCGCGCCGGTACAGCATCGCGGGTCGCCCGCCGTCCCTGGTGGTGCTGTGGCCGGTGGGCACGAGGAAGCCCTCGGCCTTGGTGACCTTGCGGTGGAAGTTGCGCGGGTCGAGGGTGCGGCCCCACACGATCTCGTAGACCCGGCGCAGCTCGGCCACCGTGAACGCGGGCGGGCAGAACGCCGCGCCCAGCGAGGTGTACTCCAGCTTGGAGCGGGCCCGCTCGATGCCGTCGAGCATGATCCGCCGGTGGTCGAAGGCCATCTCGGACAGCTCGGTCAGCGGCCGCCAGCTCATGTGGGCCTCGGTGGAGGCGGGCAGGTCGGGCGCGAGGCCCAGGTAGGCCACGCTCAGCACCCGCTGGCGCGGGTCGCGGTCGGGATAGCCGTAGGTCTGCAACTGCTCCAGGTGGACCGGGGCCCCGGGCAGGCCGGCCCGCTCGGCGAGCACCCGGGCCGCGGCGGCCGGGAGGTCTTCGTCGAGGTGGATGAAGCCGCCGCTCAGCGCCCAGCGCCCCGAGTACGGCGGGCGGTCGCGCCGCCACACCAGCGCGCACAGCTCCGCGAAGCGCACGGTGAGCACGACCAGATCCACGCTGACCGGGATGCGCGGGGTCATGCCGTGCACGTTACACCGAGCGGGCCGTCCGCAGGGTGAACCTCGAAGCACCGATCAGGACGCATTGACGTGCAACGGCTCGGCCGCCGCCCGGCCGTCCGGCGAGACGACCTCCACCCGCAGCCACTCGCCCTGCGGCACGTCCCGCCAGTCCAGCGGCACCCACAGCGTCTCGGTGCCCGCGGGCATCCCCGGGAGCGGCGTCGGGTCGTGCCAGCCCGCCGCCCGCGCGTCGACGGTCTTCGGTGCGGCAAGGCCCTCCCAGGTCACGTTCACCCGCGTGTTCGCCAGGTTGTAGCCGCGGATCTCCAGCCCGTCCTGGATGCCGCGGGGCTTGTGGATGGCGTCCACGGCCATCGGGCGATCGTGGTCGGCCGCGATCTGCTGCGACAGCGAGGGCGAACCGCAGGTGAAGAAGTCGCTCCACATGTAGGAGATGACCTTGGAGACGTAGCGGCCGGTGAGGGTGACCGCGGCGTCCAGGCGGCGCTTGTCGGTGGCGCCGCGGGTGCCCTGGGCGCCGCACCGCTGCTCGCCGGACGGCTCGAACGCCTCCACGTTGGCCCACAGTTGCACGTTGTGGCCCTCGGCGGCCACCCGGTCGCGGGCCTCGGCCATGGCCCGGTAGTAGTCGCGCGTGGAGCCGTGGTACGCCGTGCCGTACGTGGTCTCGCCGACCGTCGGGCGCAGCCGTTCGTCCACCGGGCTGTCGCGCTCGTCGGGCCAGTACAGGCCGACCTTGCCGGTGCCGCGGCTGTCCTGCGGGGCGATGATCTCCACGCCGGTCCTGGCCAGGGCCTCGAACCCGGCGGCGACCTCCTTGGGCGTGGCCCCGAAACCGACCCGCCTGCGGGCGTCCAGGTAGGGGCTGACCAGGATCGGCTTGCCGGGCAGCTCCTGCGCCACGATGTTGTGCTGCTCGGCGTACACCCGCAGGGTGTCGTTGTCGCTCTCGCCGCCGTCGAACCGCATCTGCCGCATCTGCAGCTCGAACGGCTGGTACACCCCGCCCAGCGAGGAACGGTCGCGGTGGCGCCGCCCGTAGTCCTGGAGGATGCGGCGGGTCAGCGTGGTCAGCGTGCCGATGTGGCGGGGGTCGGCCTTGGTGGGCTGGGCGGGGTTGCGCGGGGCCAGCGGCAGCGCGGGAAAGACCCGCATGTGGAAGCGGTCGGCGAGGTCGAGGAGCTGGGTCAGGCTGTCCTCGCGGGCCGCCGCGACGATGATCAGGTGGTAGTTGCGCGGCTTGGTGAAGTCGCAGCCCGCGTCGTCGGTGCCGTCCTGGGGGGCGATCAGCCGGTGGAAGACGGTCTTGCCGATGGTGATCGAGCGCTCCACCTCCGGACAGCGGAAGACGCCGTCACCGAAGCGCTCGTCGGTGCGGTAGACGTAGGTCCAGGTGATCCGGTTGGCGCGGTTGATCTTCTTGAGGTCGCGTTCGGCGGCCTGTACGCACGTCAGGCCGTCCTCCTCACAGGGCGCGTAGCGGGAGTCCACCTCCATGTCCTTGGTCATGATACGGCCCTCCTCGTCCACGTAGCGGGGCTGCAGGCCGGTGCCGAGCCTGATCACCGTGTCGCCGCCGACCTTGTGGATGGCTTCGAGCTGCTTGCGCCAGGTGCACTCGTTGGAGGTGGGGACCAGCCAGTAGCCGGTCACCGCGTACGGCGTGCGGGTGCCGGTGTCGAAGGTGCCGCAGGGGTCGGTGAACAGGCTGGCCTGAGGTACGGCGGGCGCCTTCCGCTCGGCGGTGCGCCGGGCGGGCGGCTCCTTGGGGATCACGATGACGACGGCCGCGACCGCGGCGATGATCGCCGCTCCCAGGAGAACGGTGAGCCAGCGCACTTTCAGGAGATTACCGCCCTTGATATCAATGCCAGATAAATCCGGACGTCAGAGGGTCGCTCTCGCGGACGTCGGTCAGCGCTTCTTCGCGCCCGCCCGCCGGACCCCTGCCCACGCTTCGAGCTGGGCCACGAACCTGCGGGCGGAGTTGGGCCAGTGGTGGTTGGCCCGGGCGGCCGAGTAGCCCCGCGCGCCCTGCGCCCGGCGCTCGCGCTCGTCGTCCTTGAGCGCCAGGACGGCCTTGGCGACCGCCTGGGCGTCCTCCCAGGGCACCACCATGCCGCTGTGGTAGCGCTCGACCAGCTCCACCGCGCGGGGGGAGGGAGTGGTGATCACCGGGATGCCGTGCGCCATGTACTCCACGATCTTGGTGGGCATGGAGTGCCGGTAGTTGGGCTCGTCGTGCAGCAGCGACAGCCCGGCCAGGGCGCCGTCCAGCCGCTTCAGGGCCTCGTCGTTGGGCATGAAGTCGCGCCACTCCAGCACGCCGTCGGCGACCGCCTGGTTCAGCACGGGCCGGGACTGGGGGTCGGCGTAGCCGATCAGCTCGACGGTGACCCGGTACGGCTGGAGCAGCCGGCCGACCTCGACCGCCTCGCGCACCCCGCGCGCCTCCGACAGCCAGCCGAGGTAGACCACCCGGTCATCGCCCGGCGGGGTGACGGTGTCGGGCACCCAGGTCTCGTTCGGCACCACCAGGTGGGCCTGGCGGAACCGGCCCGCGTACGCGGTCTCGGCGAGGAGCAGGTGCAGGTGGCGCTCGGCCGTGCCCTCAAGGACGCGCGCTAAGGCGCGCACCGGGGGGCGCAGCAGGCGCGGCAGCCACGGCTTGAGCGAGAGGGTGGCCGGGGTGTCCTCGTGGACGTCCCACACCACGGGCGGGCGGCGGCGCACGCCCGCCACCGCGAACAGCAGCTCGGGGTCATGGATCAGCGCCACGTCGACCTTGTCGCGCAGCCGCTTGAACAGGTTGCGGGCGGCACGCACGGCGGCGAAGCGTTTGCGCTCGGCCGCCCTGGGCAGATCGACCCCGGTCACCCACGAGCGCGGCACCACGCCGCGCGCGGTGTACGGCGCGGCGTACGTGACCTCATGACCGGCGTCCACCAGCGCACGGATCTGCCTGTGCAGAATCCGCGCGTCCTCAGGGTGATGAACCACCGTCATGACGAGCACGTGCACGCGCGGAACCCCCTACAGCCGCTCGACGCGTTCGCCCTCGGCGAGAACGCCTCGGGTGTCGAGCACAAGACCGGCCCGCTCCTCAATGGTCGCGAGGTCGAAGACGGAGTGCTGCTGGAGCAGCACCGTGATGTCGGCCGCGGCGACGGCCTCGGCGAGGTCGTCCTCACGCGGCACGTTACTGCCATCGACCCGCCAGTCCTTGACGTACGGGTCGACGAAGGCCAGCTCGGCCCCCAGCTCGCGGAGCGCCCGGGCGAGGGGCACGGCGGGGGTCTCGCGTTCGTCGGCGATGTCGGGTTTGTAGGTGACGCCGAGCAGCAGCACCCGCGAGCCGTTGACCGCCTTGCGGTGCCGGTTGAGCAGCCGCTGTACGCGGGCCACCACGTAGGCGGGCATCCGCTCGTTGATCTCCTGGGCCAGCTCCACGAACCGGAACGGGTAGCCCAGCTTGCGCACCGTGTACGACAGGTAGCTCGGATCGACCGGGATGCAGTGCCCGCCGACGCCGGGCCCCGGCAGGAACTTCTGGAACCCGAACGGCTTGGTGGCGGCGGCCTCTATCGACTCCCACAGGTCCACGCCCAGCTCGTCGCAGAAGATCGCCATCTCGTTGACGAGGGCGATGTTGACGTGCCTGTAGGTGTTCTCCAGCAGCTTGGCCATCTCGGCCTCGCGGGTGCCGCTGACCCGCACCACCTGCTCCACGAAGCGAGCGTAGAACGCGGCGGCGCGGTCCAGGCAGGCCGGCGTGTAGCCGCCGACCACCTTGGGCGTGTTGCGCAGGCCGAACTTCGGGTTGCCGGGGTCGATCCGCTCCGGCGAGAAGGCCAGGTGGAAGTCGCGCCCGGCGACGAGGCCGGAGCTCTCCAGGAGCGGGCGGGCCACCTCGTCGGTGGTGCCGGGCCAGGTGGTGGACTCCAGGACGACCAGGGTGCCGGCGGTCAGGTGCCGCGACACCGCCTTGGTCGCGCCCTCCACGGCGGACAGGTCGGGCCGGTGGTCGTCGTCGAGCGGGGTGGGCACGCAGATGACGATCGTGTCGGCACGGGCGAGCACCGCCTCGTCGAAGGTGGCGGTGAAGCCGTTCTTCAGCATCTGGTCGAGATCGGCGTCGGTCAGGTCGTCGATGTACGACTGGCCGGCGTTGAGCGCGTCGACCTTGCCTGCGTCAACGTCGAGCCCCACGACGCGCAGCCCTGCCCCCGCGGCCTCCTTGGCCAGCGGCATACCGACGTACCCAAGACCGATGACGGCGAGGTCAAACTCGTTCACGGTGGACCCTGGGGAGCCGGAAAGAACACTTCATGGTCGCAAAGGCTATCTCAAGTCTGCACCAGCCACGCGTAATGCGAATGAACCCATCAGATCCACTACCAAACGCGCGAGTCATCTGATGTCAAGGGATCGGTAGAGATCACGGTACGTCTCGGCCACGCGACTCCACGTCCGCTTGGCCGCGACCTCGGCCTTGCCCGCCTCGCCCATCGCGGCCCGCCGCGCCGGGTCCTCGCGCAGGCCCGCGAGGGCGTTGGCCAGGGCCTCGGGGTCTTGGGCGGGGACCAGCAGCCCGGCACCGTCCGAGCCGACCAGCTCCGACAGCGCGGGCAGGTCGCTGAGCACGACCGGTTTGCCGAGGGCCATCGCCTCGACCGGTTTGAGCGGCGTCACCAGGCGGCAGACCCGCAGGTCATCGCGCGGGCAGACGAAGATGTCGATGGCCGCCTGGGCCTGTAGCGCCTCCTCGGGCCCGACCCGGCCGGGCAGCACGGCGTCGGTGAGGCCCAGTTCCTCGACCAGTTCGAGCAGCGCGGGCCGCTCGGCGCCGTCGCCGACCAGCAGCACCCGGACCGGCGTGCCCGCGTCGCGCAGCAGCGCGGCGGCGTTGAGAAGTGTGGCGAACCCCTCATAGGCCACGATGCTCGACACCGAGCCGACGACGACCTCGCCGGGCTCGATGCCGTAGGCGGCGCGGAAGGCCGCCCCGTCGTACTCGGCGGTCAGCAGCGAGTCGTCCACCGCGTTGGGGGCCAGGTGGATGCGCTCGCGCGGTACGCCGCGCTCGACGATCTCCACGGCCATCGTCTCGGCGAGGGTGACGACCGCGTCCGCCGAGCGCATCAGGTGCGCCTCGCGCTCGCGCTGGAGCTTGTGCCGCTCGCTGCCGGAGCGCAGCTCGGGGTTGCGGGAGACCCAGGTCTCCTCCAGGAAGCCCCGGACCTCGTAGACGACCGGCGTGCCGGTGCGCTCGCGCACGGCCAGCGCCACCGAGCCGTTGCGGTGGTCGGTCGCCGCGTGCAGCACCTGCGGGCGCAGCCGCCTGACCAGCTCGGTGACCTCGCCCGCGCCCCGGAGCATGCGGCCCCTGGTCTCGAACGGCACCTCGTCGTGCCCGCTGGGCAGCAGCCGGTGGTAGGGGATCTGGTCGATCTCCTCGTACGGCTCGACGTCGGTATGCCCCTGGAGCATCGGCCAGCCCCAGCTCGTCACGACGTGCGGATCGAGCCCGGCGGCCTTCTGCGCGGTGACGATGCGGTGGGTGCGGACGGTGTAGCCCGCCTGGGTGTACGGCAGGGCGTTGGTCACGCAGTGCAGCACGCGTCCCGGCACCGGCTCGCCCATGATGACCTTGGGCTTGGGCGGGATCGGGTCGGGCTGGATCGCGGCCAGCTCACCCGCGTAGTACTCGTGCCTGCGGCGGATGAACGGGTACTTGACGTGCGGCTCCAGCACCCCCGCGGCCTCGGTCATCCGTCCGGCGTCGAAGTGCGCACGCGCCTCGTCCCATGGGCCGCGCAGTACGCGCATGCCGAGCTTGCGCGCGACCCAGCGCAGCCGCCGCGCGGCCGGCCAGGCGACGCTGCCCACGACGGGGCGCAGCTTGGGCGGCAGGGTGTCGGCGGCGGCGTTGGCGACCCTGAGGGGGTCGGACTTGACGCGGCTGGCGACGACGCGGGACACGATGACCGGGTGGCGCACGAAGCCCTTCAGGATGCCCTTCAGACCCGCTCGCGCGCTCTTCGGGGAAACCTTGCCGGACTGTGGCGGACTGGCGTCAGAAACCACGCGGCGACCGTACCATAGGCAACGTTTGTCATATCCCGATTAGAAAGGCGAGGTCAATGAGGGAACGTGTCCCCTTGGTGCTCCATGTGCTCGGGGCCAGGCCCAACTTCGTGAAGGCCGCCCCGGTCGTGCGTGGCCTCGCCGAGCTGGACGTTCCCCAGGGGATCATCCACACCGGGCAGCACTACGACGCCCTGATGTCGGACGTCTTCTTCGCCGACCTCGGCCTGCCCGAGCCGCTGGCCAATCTCGGGGTGGGCTCCGGCTCGCACGCCAAGCAGACCGCCGCGCTGCTGACCGGGCTGGAGGAGGTCGTGCTCGAACACGACCCCGGCCTGGTCGTCGTGTACGGCGACGTCAACTCCACGCTGGCCGCGATCCTGGTGTGCGCCAAGCTGGGCATCCCCACCGCGCACGTGGAGGCGGGGCTGCGCTCCTTCGACCGGGCGATGCCCGAAGAGGTCAACCGGGTGGTCACCGACTCCCTGGCCGACCTGCTGTTCGCCACCTCCCCCGAGGCCCTGTCGCACCTGGCGCGCGAGGGCGTGGACCCGGCCAAGGTCCACCTGGTCGGCAACCCGATGATCGACAGCCTGAAGGCCGCGCTGCCGAGGCTGGACGCCAAGGCGGTCCGCCACCGCCTGGGGCTGCCCGAGCACTACGCGGTGGGCACCCTGCACCGCCCCGCCAACGTGGACGACGCCGACGCGGCGCGCGAGCTGGTCACGGCGGTGGCCGAGGTGAGCAGGCAGGTCCCGGTGGTCGTGCCGCTGCACCCGCGGGGCCGCGAGCGGCTGGCCGCCGCCGGGCTGGTGACCGGCGAACGGCTCTCGGTGATCGACCCGCTGGGGTACATCGACTTCCTCTCGCTGGTGCGGGGCGCGGCGCTGGTGGTGACCGACTCCGGGGGCGTTCAGGAGGAGACCACCATGCTGGGCGTGCCGTGCCTGACGCTGCGGGCCAACACCGAGCGGCCGATCACCATCACGCACGGCACCAACCGGCTGGTGACGCCCGCGCAGTTGCCCGCCGCCGCGGAGAAGGCGCTGGCGGACGGCGCGGCGACGCCGAGCGGCGACCTGCCGCCGCTGTGGGACGGGGTCTCCGGGCCGCGGATCGCCCGGGTCCTGGCCGCCTGGCTGCGCGGGGACAACCTGTCACCCGCCGCGCACACTCTGAGCGTTCCCTACCAGAACGGCTGAAAGCCCATAATTCCGGCGGCTACCGCCGTAGCATGACAGATCCCTCGATCGTGAAGGCCGTCACCATGCCAGAAGAGCCCCAGGAACCCATTCCCGACCCGGCTTTCACCCGCCTCGGGCCGGTCAACTGGCTGCCCGAGGAGCGCAAGGTCGTGGAGCGCCACGAGGCCGAGATCAGGGAACTGCGGCGGCGGCTGGAGATCGCCGAGGCCAAGGCCGCGTACGCCAACTGGAAGCTTTCCGCCCTGTCGGCCAAGCGCTCCTACAAGATGGGCGAGGCGCTGAGCGGGCGCAGCCCGGGCGGCGTGGTCCGCGCGATGCGCTCCAAGGACAAGGCCCCGTCCGCGCCCACCCCGGTCACCGAGGTGATCGATACCGTGGAGCGGCGCGGGCCGCAGGTGGACGTGCCGATGGTGAAGTGGCCGGCCGGGCCGGTGGCGCGGCCGGACCTGAAGGTCGCGGTGATCCTGGACGACTTCTCCCGGATGGCCTTCCGGTACGAGTGGGACCAGATCGAGTTCGGGCTGCGCGACTGGCCGGAGATCTTCGCCGAGCGGCGGCCGGAAATCCTGTTCTGCGAGTCGGCCTGGCACGGCAACCAGGGCCGCTGGCGCTACCAGATGACCGGTACCAACGCCCCCAAGCAGGAGCTGCGCGACCTGATCGACTGGTGCCGCGCCGAGGGGATCCCCACGGTCTTCTGGAACAAGGAGGACCCGCCGAACTTCGACTTCTTCATCGACACGGCCAAGCTGTTCGACCACGTGTTCACCTGCGACGGCGACATGGTCCCGAAATATCGGGAAGTGCTGGGCCATGACCGGGTGGACGTCCTCCAGTTCGCCGCGCAGCCGCGCGTCCACAACCCGATCCAGTCCCGCGAGGGCCGCCTGCACGACGTCGTCTTCGCCGGCATGTACTTCCGCGACAAGCACCCCGAGCGCCGCGAGCAGATGGAGACCGTGCTCGCCCCGGTACGCGAGCTGGGCCTGCACATCTACGCCCGCAACGGCGAGGTGGACGAGAAGTACGCCTGGCCGCCGGAGTACGCGCCGCACATCGTCGGCGAACTCCCCTACGACCGGATGCTCGCCGCCTACAAGCTCTACAAGGTCTTCCTCAACGTCAACTCGGTGCTCGACTCCCCCACCATGTGCGCCCGGCGGGTCTTCGAGCTGTCGGCCTGCTCCACGCCGGTGGTGTCGGGGTGGTCGCGGGCCATCGAGGAGACCTTCGGCGACCTGGTGCCGATCGCCCGCGAGCCGATCGAGTCCTACAACCAGGTGCTGCACCTGATCAACAGCCCCGAGCTGCGCGCCCGGCAGGGCCACCTGGCCATGCGCGAGGTGTTCGACAAGCACCTGTTCGCGCACCGGGTGGACCAGATCCTGGGCGTGCTCGGCCGTACACCGGCCCCGCGCGAACGCTCGATCTCCGTCGTGCTGCCCACCAACCGCGCCGCCCAGCTCGAACACGCGATCTCCTCGGTGGCCAAGCAGATCCACCGCCCGACCCAGCTCGTGATGGTCCTGCACGGCCTTTCCATCGACCCCGTCGTGGTGGCCGACAAGGCCCGCGTGGCGGGCATCACGGACGTCGTCGTCCTGCCCGCCGACCCCTCGCTGTCCCTGGGCGCGTGCCTCAACCTCGGCATCGCCGCCGCCGACGGCGACTACATCGCCAAGATGGACGACGACAACCTGTACGGCGAGCACTACCTGTCCGACCTCGTACGCGCCTTCGACTACACCGACGCCGAACTCGTCGGCAAGGGCGCCCACTACACCTACTTCGAGGGCATGAACACCACCATGCTCCGGTTGCCAGGGCTGGAGCACCGCTACGCCCACCTGGTCCAGGGCGGCACCTTCCTGGGCCGCGCCGAGATGTTCCGGGCCTACCCCTTCGAGGACGTCACCCGCGGCGAGGACACCCGCATGGTCCGCGCGCTCAAGGCCGACGGCGTCAAGATCTACTCCGCCGACCGCTTCAACTTCGTCTACTGGCGCAGCGCCGACGCCGACATGCACACCTGGCAGGCCGACCACATCAAGCTGACCCGCAACGCGCAGTTCTCCTTCGTGGGGCACCCGGAGGCGCACGTCCTCATCTGAGCCTCATCTGGGCCTCATCTGGGCCTCATCTGGGCCGGGGGACAATGCCGGGGACAATAAGGTCCATGCGTGAGACACCGGACGAACTCGCCGCACTTCAGCGACTCCTGGACGACTCCCTTTCCGGATCGACCGCGCACCTGCGGTCGATCGTCGGGGCCGGTGACCGGGCGCTGACCGCCGAGCGGCTGACCGGCCTGCTCGACGGCATGCGGACACTGGCCATCTCCACGGTGACCGCCAAGGGCGAGCCCCGGATCAGCGCGGGCGACGGCCACTTCCTGCACGGCCGGTGGGTGTTCGGCACGAGTACGACCGCGGCCAAGGCCCGCCACCTCGCCGCCCGCCCGGCCGTCAGCGTCGCCCTCATCGAAGGCGAACGCCTCGGCGTCTTCACCCACGGCACCGCGCACCCGCTCAACCCGGCCGACGGCCCGGCCCACCCGGCGTGGCCGGACGTCCTGCCCTACCTCGACGAGTTCTACGGCGACTTCATGCGCCGCGGCGACCTGGCCTTCTACCGGGTCGAACCGCACTGGATGGTCGCCTGGGCGTCCTAGAAGTACTCGCCGGCGAGCATTCGCTGCACTTCGGCGTAGGACGGGATCGGGGCTTCGGGCACGGTGCCGGTGTCGCGGATGGCGGTGGCCGCGCTCACCGCGGCGTGCAGCGCGGTGCGGTAGAGCAGTGAGCCCAGGCTGACCCGGCGGACGCCGAGGCCGGCCAGCCGGTCGACGTCGGTGCGGCCCGGCAGGAACAGCACGTTGAGCGGCAGCGGGACGTCCCTGACCAGGGCGGCGATGTCGGCCTCCCGGGCCACGCCGGGGACGAACACGCCGTCGGCCCCCGCGCCCGCGTACGCCTCGACCCGCCGCAGCGTCGCCGCCAGGTCCGGCTCGGCGGCACCGGCCAGCCAGAACGTGTCGGTGCGGGCGTTGATGAAGATCCCCGGGGCGGCCGACCTGGCGGCCGCGATCACGGCGGTCTGGTGGTCCACCGGCGTCAGGGAGCCGTCCGCGCGGCCGTCCTCGATGTTGACCCCGGCGATGCCGTACCCGGCCAGCTCCGCGACCAGCGCGGCGACCTCGTCGGGGTCGTCGGAGAAACCGTTCTCGGCGTCCACGCTCACCGGCACGGGCAGCCGGGCCAGCAGCCGCGCCAGGGCCAGGGTCTCCGCCCGGGTGTCCCCGGCCGCGTCCGGCCTGCCCGCCGCCGCGGCCACGCCCAGGCTGGTCGTACCGACCGCCGCGAACCCGGCCCGCGCCAGCGCCGCCCCGGTGGCGTAGTCCCACGCGTTCGGCAGCAGCAGCGGACGTCCGGCGTGGTGCAGATCGCGAAAGCTCATCTCTGAAACCTAGTTGACCTGGAGTGCAGTCCACTTCCTAGTGTCGCCCGCATGAGATATCGCTTTCTGGGCGGCACCGGGATAGAGGTCAGCGTCCACTGTCTCGGGGCCATGATGTTCGGCGCGATAGCCAACCGCGACCACGACGAGTGCGTACGGATCGTCCACGCCGCGCTGGACCACGGCATCAACTTCGTGGACACCGCCGACATGTACTCGGCGGGCGAGTCGGAGGAGATCGTGGGCAAGGCGCTCAAGGGCCGCAGGAACGAGGTGGTGCTGGCCACCAAGGTCCACTTCCCGATGGGCGAGGGCCGCAACCGCGGCGGCAACTCCCGGCGCTGGATCACCACCGCCGTCGAGGACAGCCTGCGGCGGCTGGACACCGACTGGATCGACCTCTACCAGATCCACCGCCCCGACCCCTGGACCGACATCGAGGAGACCCTGTGGGTGCTCGGCGACCTCGTGACCCAGGGCAAGATCCGGGCCTTCGGGTGCTCCACCTTCCCGCCGGAGGAGATCGTGGCGGCCCACCACGTCGCCGAGCGGCGCGGCCTGCCCCGGTTCCGTACCGAGCAGCCGCCGTACTCGCTGCTGGCCAGGGGCGCGGAGAGGTCCATGCTGCCGGTGTGTCAGCGGTACGGGATGGGGGTGCTCACCTGGGGGCCGCTGGCCTCGGGGTTCCTGACCGGGAAGTACCGCAAGGGCCGGTCGGCGGACCTGACCGCGGGGCGGGCGGCGTACGAGCCCGCGTGGTTCGACCCGGACCGTCCGGAGAACGCCGCGAAGTACACGGCCGTCGAGGAACTGGTCGCCCTGGCCGGCGAACTCGGCCGCACGCTGCCGGAACTGGCCGTGGCGTTCGCGGCGGCGCACCCGGCCGTCACCTCGGTGATCATCGGCCCCCGCACGATGGACCAGCTCACCGTACTGCTCGACGGCGCCTCCCTGACGCTGGACGACGCCGCGCTCGACCGGATCGACGAGATCGTGCCGCCCGGCACCGACCTCTACGACCCGAACGCCTGGCGTCCCCTGGCGCTGACCGACCCGGCCCTGCGCCGCCGCCCGCTGTCCGAGCGGGCCGCGGCCTGAAGGTGCTTCACTAGAGGGCATGCGGAGCCGAGCGGGCCTCGTCCTGGCCGCCGCCGGGTGCGTACCGGCCGTGGCGCTGACGGTGTGGTGGCTGGTGGGCGACCTCAGCGCCGACGTACCGCCGGGCGCCCCGCTCGACCACTCGGTCCGGCCACCCGACCTCGCCCCCTGGGCGGAGACCGCCATCGGCGCGGGCGCGCTCGTGGTGGCGGCGGGCACGCTCGCCGTACTGGTACGCGCCTCCGCGCGGCGCGGTTTCGACCGGCGGTGGTGGGCAACGCTCGTGCCCCTGCTCGCCGCGGCGGCCCTGACCGGGTTCGGCTGGCGGGTGGTGACCGCCGGTTCGGTCGGCGCGAACGTCGGGGCCGGGCTGGTCGTCATCGTGGGCGGCCCGGTCGTGGCCCTGCTGGTGCTGTGGAGCGCCGGCTGGTCGATACGGCTGCTGCTGGCCCGCCGCGTCGTGTAAACGGCGATCCTGCGCGAACACCGGGCGGGAAATTGAGCATGATCTGATTCGGCCTGCCCGGTCGTACGGGCTCATCGTGGTGTCGTCAGGCGAACCTTGCCACGACATGATTCCGTGCTCCCCCCGTACGAGAAGCAGGTTGTCATGGTCAGACGATGCCTCGCCGCGTCATCCACCCTCGCCCTCTCCCTGATCGCCCTCCTGGCCTTCGCGCTGCCCGCCCAGGCGGCCGTCACCCTGGAGCAGAAGCTCGCCGCCCTGTCCCAGTTCTCCCAGCCCACCGCGGGCAGCGCCGCCGCCTGGCACTCCGCCTGGCAGAACCAGGCGGCCTGGGCCGACTACGCGTTCGACTGGTCCACCGACCTGTGCTCCAGCAGCCCCGACCAGCCGCTCGGCTTCGACTTCCGGACGCCCTGCCGCCGGCACGACTTCGGCTACCGCAACTACAAGCTCGTGAACCGCTTCCCGGCCAACAAGCCCCGGATCGACGACGCCTTCTACTTCGACATGAAACAGGTGTGCGCGGGCTACTCGGGCATCGCCAAGGCCACCTGCGACGGCCTGGCCTGGACCTACTACCAGGCGGTCCGCGAGTTCGGCGACCTGGTGGTCACCGACCAGCAGATCCGGCGCATCCAGCAGGAGGTCCAGCGCCGCGCCTCCTGAGACTCACCCCGCCCCCCGGGGAATAGTCCCGCCCCCCTGATGGTTGACCCCATCGTGGCCGGTGTGCCCAATGTCCCCGGGCCTCACCATTCATGCCTTCGCGGACTACCGTCCGGCTGGAGCCGCGTTGAGCCTTTCGCCGAGAGGCGACATGCACATCGGCCCAAGCACCAAGAACCGCCCGCCCCCCTCGACCGGGGGCGGGCGGTTCTCTTTCCCTGACCATGGCCGTGCGTAGCGGCCGGGTCAAGGGGCGGCGTGGGGCTATGGTGGTCCCGGAAGGAGGCCGGGGGTGCCACCAGTTTCCCGACCGAAGGTCGAAAGCGTCTCGCCGGGCGACCTGGTGGAGTACGCACTCCAGGGCCGTCTCCGCATCCCGTCCATCTATCAGTGGGACCGCGCCGACGTCACTCTGCTGTTCGACAGCATCCTGCGCGGCTATCCCATCGGCCAACTGCTGGTATGGCAGCGACCCGCCACCGCAGGAACGATCTTCGTCGGTCACCTGCGAATCGAGGCCCCGGCGGTGGGCGACGCGTACTGGGTGGTGGACGGCCAGCAGCGGATCACCAGCCTGGTCGGCGCGCTCACCGCGACCGATGAGACGGTCGACCCACGCTTCCGCATATTCTTCGACCTCGCGAGCGAGTCCTTCGTCGCGCTGTCCCGATTGCAACGGCCGGCAGACGATCAGTTCCCGATGTCCCTCGTCCTGGACACCACCGGAACGAACGCCTGGCTACAGGCCCGGCCAGAGTTGAGCGACCGGCAGATCGCCCTGGCCGACCAGGTCATCGCCGGTGTCCGTGACTACAAGATCCCCATGTACATCGTCGCCGGAGACGACGACCACACCCTGCGCGACATCTTTCAGCGGACGAACACCCGTGGAAACCCGCTGACGGACGTAGAGGTGTTCGGCACACTGCTCTCAACAGACGATGAGAAACAACGCGGTGATCTGCACACCCTGGGCAGCGCCGTGCACGCCTTCGGCTTCGGCGAGATTCCCGAGCCGGTTCTCCGGCAAAGCCTGCTGGCCGTCGGCGACCCTGCCCGTACTGAGACGGCGCTGGGCCATGTCGTGGACTTCTTCCGCGACGAAGCGGGCATCCCGCACGCCTGGCTCATTCCGCACCCCGAGTACATCCCCGTCCTGGCGATCTTCATGGCCGAGTTCGGCCCACCGCGAGGCAGAGCCGCCGAACTCCTCCGCCGCTGGGTCTGGCGAGGCATGGTGGGCGAGCCCGTCGAGGACGACACGGTGTTCCTCCGGGCCGTGCACACCGACCCGCTCGCCAGCGCCCAACGGCTGATCGGGCTCCTGCCAGCGCTCCAGGGGTGGCGGCCGGACATCTCGGAGACCCGGCTCACCCACCCCAAGGCCAAGGTCAATTTCCTCGGCCTGCTGTCTCTGGCGCCCAGGCACCTGCCCATGGGTGGACATCGCCAGGGCGAGCCGATCGATGTCGCCCCGCTGCTCGAAGTCACCGACCCTCTGGTCCCCGTTCTCGACGACTCCAGCTCGCTGGGCAGGGGGATG
The DNA here is from genome assembly GCF_003315795.1 of Spongiactinospora rosea. Lineage (GTDB taxonomy): Bacteria > Actinomycetota > Actinomycetes > Streptosporangiales > Streptosporangiaceae > Spongiactinospora > Spongiactinospora rosea. Next base: position 263,243 of record NZ_QMEY01000001.1, on the reverse strand, counting down.
GCGAACCACCTCATTCTGCCCCTCGCCGAGGCCGGTGATCTCGCCGAGCGGCTCCGCTGGGACACGTTCGACGAGCGCGTACTGGCCAGCCACTGCCTGGACGCGCAATTCCTAGAGCTGCTCCGGTTCGGGCCCCCGCACCGCTTCCTGGAGGCGCGCGCCAAGGCCGTCGAGGCGGTGATCTACCGGTATGTCCAAGATCGCGCTCTGTTCGGTTTCCCGGATGGCCCCGATGTGACCGCGCTCCTGGGCGAGGATGACGAACGTGACTGAGACGGCGACCGCCGGAGTGTTCATCGGCACCCGCCGGGTCGGCACCCTGGGCTACCGCGCGGGCAACACCTGGTTCGACTACGAGGACAGAGATCCGGTCCATCCCGTCCTCGGCCAGGGGTTCGAGGCCAACCCCGGCAAGCGCCGGTCCGCCAGCGGTTCGGTGCCCGAGTGGTTCGCCAATCTGCTGCCCGAGCCGGGCAGCGGCCTGCGCACCCTGATCGCCCGCGAACTCGGCCGCGCCAACCCGCACGACTTCCAGGTCCTGCTGTTTCTGGGCGAGGACCTGCCGGGAAACGTACGTGTGGTACCCGAGCGTGGCATCCCCGCCATTCCCGAATTCGACCTCAGGCCCGCCTCCGACAGTGGCGGCATGGTCAGGTTCTCGCTGGCAGGCGTACAGGAGAAGTTCTCCATGCGCTGGGAGGGCAAGGGTCTGGTCCTGCCCATGTCCGGTCAGGGCGGCGACTGGATCGTCAAACTGCCCGATCGGCGTTTCCCCGAAGTACCGGCGAACGAATTCTCCATGCTGACCTGGGCGCGGCTCATCGGCATCGATGTGCCGGAGATCCGGCTGCTCACCGGGGCCGACCTCAGCGGCCTTCCGGACGGCCTGATCCGTCCCGAAGAGCGGGCCTTCGCGGTACGGCGCTTCGACCGGCTCCCTGCCGGACGCGTCCATCAGGAGGATTTCGCGCAGATCAGGGAGGTCGCGGTGGCCTCGAAGTACGAGCGGGCCACCTATACCGGGCTGGCCAGGTTCATCAACGCCGTCTGCCCGCAGGATCTGGCGGAGTACCTGCGCAGGCTCACCATGGTCGTGGTCATGGGCAATCTCGACGCGCATCTCAAGAACTGGACGCTGCGTTATCCGGACGGGGTGAGCGCGCGGCTTTCCCCGGCGTACGACTTCGTCTCGGTGTCCTCCTATGACGAGTTCCGCGCCGAAGAACTGGCCTTTCCGGTGAACGGCGGCAGAGTGGCCAAGCTGGTGACCCTGGACAATTTTCGCAGCCTCGCCGAACGCGCCCGGATCGAACCCGACATGGCGCTGAGCGTCGTGCGGGAGACCATCGGCGCACTGGTCGACACATGGCCGCAGGTCAAGGCGGAGGGCACCCTCCCAGCCTTCGTGGCCGCCCATATCGAGGAACGGTTGCGGTCGTTGCCGCTGATCGCACAGGCGGCGGGCTGACCCGGCGGGCGGCCTGAAGGTAAAGGGAGGGTCAAGGTACGGTGGGAAGATCCCCCCGGCCCTATTTGGCCCGATTGTCCAGGAAGAGCAAGGAGTCACATGTTCCGGAGGTCTCTGTCGGTTCTGGCCGCGGCCGGTATCGCGTTGGCGGCGCAGGTGGCGCTGCCCCAGGCGGCCCAGGCGGGCGCGTACGGGTGCGCCGGTTCGCTGGTCGGGACCTGGAAGGTCCCGTTGAAGGACGCGCTGAGCGGCAAAACCTACTACCGCAGCGACATCAAGCTCTACTACAACGCGTCCAACGGCTGGAACTGCGCGGTCCTCGCCAAGCGCCCCGGCCTCCCGAGGTACGGCGAGCGCACCCCGCTGTGGATCGAGATGTACAACTCACGGTGGGCCGAGGACAACTGGAAGAACAACTACGACCAGGAGCAGGGCAAATTCAAGTACTACGCCGGGCCGGTCAAGGTCTACGGGAAGAACCTGTGCCTGTCCATCCGTGTACGCCACGCCGACCACGGCCCGGGCGGTAAGACCTCCTACAACGGTGGCCGCAACCTCACCGGCGTGGCCTGCCGCTGACCCCTCGGGGATGTAGGGGACACTGGTTCGAGGGCAGGCGCGGCGGCCGGGTGCCACGAAGGATCTTCGGGAAACCTCAGGCACGATGACGATCTTGGCGGACTCTCGCCAGGAGTTTTTCCAAGGTCGTCAAGTTTTGTGTAATCGCAGGTCAACCGCTCCGGCCGGGCACCCGCATCGGCCGTCGCCGCGCCACCCCTCGCCCGTCCCACAATCCGCGATACGCCCAGGTCACACCGGGAGACGCAGATCGAAGCCGCCCTCACGACCGCATCTGCGAAAGCAGAACGACATGCGCGTCTCCAATGCACCCAATCCTTATTTGGTGCTAGTCTCCTGAGCGATCTTCCCGGAGGTGGATTTACCGGTATATGTGAGACGCGACGGCAAGCCTCCAGACACTCATGAGGTTGGGACGAGTGCGCATGGCTTCGAGAAACCGGTCAATTCGGTTTAAAATCTCCCTGTTGCTGCTGCTACCGCTCCTCTCGCTGAGCGCTCTGTGGGGCTTCGTCCTAAATGTCACGGTCAGCGATGGCATGGCATTGCTTCGCGCCGATGCGCTTTACCAGACCATCGGCGTCACCGCCACCGATCTGGGCGCCCAGCTCCAGGCCGAGCGGGCCCGGTCCACCGTGGCGATCAGTTCCCGCGTGGTCACCAGTGAACTCGGCGCGCAGCGTGCCACCACCGATCAGGCCGTACGCAAGCTGCGCGGCGCCGAGGCCGCCGGAACCGCGCGCGGCGACATCGGCGCCGAACTCCGCGTCCCCCTCACCGCCCTGTTCACCCAGCTCGACCTCCTTCCCGCGGTCCGGGCCGGGATCGACAGCGGGCGCAGCGACCGGCTGACCGCGCTCACCGACTACAACACGATCCTTGACCGCGTCTACCGGCTCTATGACCAGCTCGTCGCCGTCCCCGACATGTCGATCTACCAGCAGGCCGGGGCGATGCAGGCGATGGGCAACGCCCGCGAGATCATCGCCAGGCAGAACGCCCTGATCAGCGGCGCGCTCATCGACCAGCGGATCACGCCCGCCGAGCACGGGGCCTTCACCGAGTACGTCTCCACCCGCCGCTTCCTGCACGCCCGCGGGATCTCCTCGCTCGACGCCGAGCTGCGCGAGCCGTACCAGAAGCTGCTCGCCTCCACGGCGTTCAAGCAGTTCACCACGCTGGAGGACCAGCTCGTCCAGGCGTCGGCGAAGGGCTCGCTGCCGTCCGGGGCCGAGCGCTGGCGGACCACCGTGGACGAGATCTCCGCCTCCCTGGACGAGCTGAGCGCGTCGTCCTCGGCCGTACTCGCCGCCCGCTCCGGGTCCGTCGCCACCGACATCCTGGTCAGGATCGCCATCGCCGGGGGTCTCGGCCTGCTCGCGGTGATCGTGTCCATCCTGATCTCGGTCCGCTTCGGCCGCCGCCTGGCCCGCGACCTGGCCGGACTGCGCCGGGCGGCCACCGAGCTGGCCGGAGTACGGCTGCCGCGGATCGTGGAGCGGCTGCGCCGGGGCGAGCGCGTGGACGTCGAGACCGAGGCCCCGCCGATCGTCGTCAGCGGGTCGGCCGAGGTCAAGGACGTCGCCGAGGCGTTCGGGTCGGTGCAGCGGACCGCCGTCCAGGCCGCCGTCGGCCAGGCCAACCTGCGGCGCGGCGTCGGCCAGGTCTTCCTCAACCTGGCCAGGCGCAAGCAGAGCCTGCTGCACCGCCAGCTCGCCCTCCTGGACGCCATGCAGCGCAGGACCGACGACCCCGACGCCCTGGACGACCTCTTCAAGCTGGACCACCTCACCACCCGGATGCGCCGGCACGCCGAAGGGCTGATCATCCTGTCCGGGGCCACCCCCGGGCGGGCGTGGCGCAACCCGGTGCCGGTGGTCGACGTACTGCGCGCGGCCGTGGCCGAGGTCGAGGACTACACGCGGGTCAGCGTGCAGCCGGTACCGGAGACGGCCCTGGACGGCTCGGCCGTCGCCGACGTCACCCACCTGATCGCCGAACTGGTGGAGAACGCCACGGTGTACTCCCCCGCCGAGACGACCGTCATGGTCCGTGGGGACCTGGTCGCCAACGGGTTCGCGGTCGAGGTGGAGGACCGGGGGCTGGGGCTGCTGCCCGAGGAGTACGAGGCGATCAACGAGCGGCTGGCGGGGCCGCCGGAGTTCGATCTGGCCGACAGCGACCGGCTGGGGCTGTTCGTGGTCGGGCAGCTCGCCGCCCGGCACGGCATCCGCGTGGTGCTGCGGGCCTCGCCGTACGGCGGGACGGTCGCGATCGTGCTGCTGCCCCGGACACTGCTGGCCGACTCGCGCGTGGCACAGCCCGCCGTGGTGCCCGCGCAGCGCCGTACGCTGCCCGGCTCCCGGCGGCGGGCCGCCCGCGCCGCGGCCCGGGAACTGGCCCAGCGGACCACCCCGCCCACCGCCGGGGACGAACGGCCCGCGCTGGAGCCCGTGGGCGGCGAGAGCGCGCCCGGGGCCTTCACGCCGCCCGAGAAGCGCGAGGAGCACGCGGAGGGCGCGGAGGACGCGGAGGGCGCGGCGCAGGAGGAGCCCACGGGGCACGAGGGACCGAAGCCGCCGCTGCCGACCCGCCGCGCGCGCCGTACGACTCCGTCGTCGCTTTCCGTGGTCCCCGGTGAGAGCTCCGAGCCCGACGCCGGGGAGGCCGTACCGGTCACCCCCGCCCGCAGTACCCCCTCCGGCGCGATCCCCGGAGCCGCGCCCGAGCCGGAGCCCGCGCCGTCCGCGAGCGGTGAGGCGGCGCCCGGCGAGACCACCGACGCCGGACTACCCCGGCGGGTGCCGCAGGCCGGCCTGGCACCACAACTTCGCCAGGATGCGGCGGACGAGGACCCCGCGAAGGGGGAGACTGATCCGGAAGACCCGGACGCGGATCCCGACGCGTCCGAGCGCTCTCCCGAGGAAGTACGCGCGATCTTTTCCGCCTTCCAGCGTGGCGCGCGGCGCGGCCGGGAGGATGCTCACTACGTTCATCAGACGACTGTCGACAAGAGGGACGAATGACCCCGCACCCTAGCAATACCGGTGAGTTGAACTGGCTGCTGGACGACCTCACCACCCGGGTGGGCGCGATCAGCCAGGCGGTGCTGCTGTCCACCGACGGGCTTCCCGTCGGCTCCTCCTCCGGGCTCAGCCGGGAGGACGCCGAACACCTCGCCGCGGTCGCCTCCGGGTTCCAGAGCCTGGCCCGGGGTACGGGGCGGCACTTCGGCGGCGGGGACGTGCGGCAGACCATCGTGGAGATGGAGACGGCGTTCATGTTCGTCAGCGCGGCGGCACAGGGCACCTGCCTGGCCGTGCTGGCCACGGAGGGCGCCGACGTGGGTCACGTCGCCTATGAGATGGCCATGCTGGTCAAGCGGGTCGGCCAGCACATCGCGACACCACCACGGGGCGGCTCGTGAACTCCCACGACCACACCACCCCCGGCACAGACCCGGCCACCGAGACCATGGCCGCCATCCCCGCGAACCCCCCGCCCCCCGCCCCGGACACCCCTCCAGAGGGCACGGACGCCGGTGCCGCCGAGAAGGGCAGGGGCGAGCAGGGGGCGACGGCTCGGCGGCCCGTGGCGGACGGGGCTTCCACGGCTGGGCAGGAGCCTCGTACGGCTCCCGGCAGGCCGCGCCCCCGCGTGGAGCCGGGCGGGCGAGGCGCGTCCGGTGCGCCGGAGCGGGCCCCCCGGGAAGGGCGGCCCGCCATGGGGCAGGGCGATCGGCCCTGGCCCACCCGGGACGGCGGCGGACCGGCCGAGAGGACACCTCAGCGTCCGGTCCAACCACCGGGACAAGACCCCCGCTCGACGCCCAAACAGGGACTTTCCGGCCTGGAGCGGAGGGCCGCCCGGCGCAGGGCGGCACAGGAGGCCGCGGCCAAGCGCGCCCAGGAGCAGGGCGTGCCGATCAGCCGTCCCCCCGAGGCCAGGCCCACGCCGGGCCGTACGGCACGGCGCAGGAGCCAGCCGCCCCCCTCCTCCTCCAACCGCATCCCCGCCAGGGACGAGCGCGTCTGGCCCCTCCCGGACGCCACCCCTCCCCCGGCCCGCCCGACCCCTCAACCGCAGCCCGCGCCGGAAGAGGCCCCTCCCAGGGCGATGCAAGACCGCCCCGTCCGGCCGGTACGACGTACCGAGCAGGCTCCCGGCGGCACGCCACAGGCACAAGAGCGGCCCGCGCCCACCCGGCCGGCGCGACAGCCCGAGGAAGCGCCCCGCAAGGCGGCACAAGAGCGCCCGGCACCACCCGCCCAGCCGGCACAGCACGCCGAGGAAGCCCCCCGCAAGGCGGTGCAGGAGCGCCCGGCGCCCCCGCGGCCCATCAACGCCCCCGGGCAGGACCGGCGGCCAAGAGGTGGAACCGGACCGCTTCCGGTACGCCGTGCGGAAGAACCCGCCCCGGCGACCGGCCAAGCCCTCCCCGCCGCCGAACCCCCTGGACCCCCCAACGGACCGGACCAGGCCCCCCACGCACCCGCGCACCACCTTCACCCACCGGCCAACCGGCCCCCCGGTCCTCCCGTACGGCCGGCGCCCCCCGAGCCACCGGCCGAGTACCAGTGGCTGGACGAAGAAGCCGGACCGGTCGTCCGGCCGTACGCGCTGATCAACGGGCGTACCCGGTCCAGCGGCCCGCCCATCGACCTGATCGCGATGGTGGTGGCGACGGGCGAACGTCCCCCCAGCGGCACGGTCCTCGGACCGGAGCAGGAAAAGGTACTGGCCCGCACCCGGCGGGCCGCGTCGGTGGCCGATGTGGCGGCCGAACTGGACCTGGCCGTCGGCGTGGTCCGTGTCATCCTGGGCGACCTGCGGGACATGGAGCTCATCGTGATCCGCCCGCCCGCCCCCGTGGCGACGTTCACCGGCGAACACATCCTCAAGGACGTGATCAACGGCCTCCGGGCCCTCTAGACCGAACCCAGAGCCGTCAATGGAACCGGCCGAGCCCACCGACTCGGCCGGCCCGGCGAGATCGACCCGGACCACGAGCCCGGCCGCTCAAGGACGCGATCGACCTCTAAACCGGACCACGGTCGTCGATGGAACCGGCCGAGCGCACCAGCTTGACCGGCTTGGCGAGATCGACCCGGACCGCGAGCCCGGCGTAAGCCTCACGCAGCCGTACCGCGATCCGCCGGCCCGCGCCGCCGAGGGTCACCAACCGCAGTGCGAGCACCCCCAGGAAGGCGATGCCCACCGCCAGCATCACCCGCTCGACCAGCCCGATCAGTGCCCCGTCGCCGGGCAGCGCCGCGTACGTCGTGGCCAGCAGCCCGAAGCCGCCCGCCAGCGCCAGCCACTCGACCGGCCTGGCGATGACGCGCCAGCGTTCGTCGGCGGCGAACCTGGACACCAGCAGCCCCGCGGCTGCCGGAAGGACTGCGAGCGACATCACCGACATGATCGACGCAATCCGGCGCGCCTCCCCTGTCCACCCGTCGAGCATCGGCAAGACGAATGCGGCGGCCATCATCACCCCGCCCCACGCGCCGATCAGCCACCCCGGTGTCCCCTGCACCGGAGCCCCCGTCGCCCGCAGTCCCGCCAGCAGCGCGACCGCGGCCACTCCGAGAGAGAGCATCCCGAACTCCGTGGTGACCCCCTCGCTCACCACGGCGTACTCGCCGATCGTCATGCCGAAGGCGTCGAGCCGCGGGTCGGTGTCGAGCAGGCCGACGGCCATCGCGACCACCGCCGCCACGACCCCCAGGCAGGCGATCAGCGGGTAGATCCCTCTCACGAGCAGCATGCAAGTAGGTTCTCGCCGAACGACCCCTCAGGGCATCCGGCGGTATCCCTGAGCCACCCCTGATCCCCGACCCCTGAGAAATCAGGGTCACCAGAAACCCCAGGGCCGGCGGTCAGAGCCCGGAAGGGTCGCGCCCGACGCTGATCTCGTGCGCGATGCGGAGCAGGGCCCCTTCGTCCATGCCCAGCCCCGGGGCGTGCGGCACCCGGTCGCGCAGGGTGGCCAGTACGGCGGGCACCGGCCGCCCCGCGTGGTGGGTGGCCACCTCGTGGACGATCCGGAAGAGCGCCAGGTTGCGCTCATGCTCGGCGTTCATGCCAGGCCCGAGCTGATCGTGCCCCGTCATCGCCCCGTCTCCTCTGCACTCGACGCTTCACTCGCTTCTCCCCGCAGGCCACCGTACGACCTGCCACCGACGTTTTCCGGGATTCGGGCGCATGCCCAGCCCGGCGGCCAGGCAGGCGACCGGAATGACCGGCAGGACGTACCGGTGGTCGAAGTCCAGTACCGCCACCGGCACGACCAGCAGCGCCACCGCCGTCAGCCACGGCAGCGCCGCCGGCCTGCGGCCCAGCAGCGCCCCCGCGCCGCCGAGCAGCAGGATCGCCGCGATGTACGGCCCGCGCAGGTACGCCGGGTACTGGTAGGCGATCAGGAACGACGCGTACGGCTCGACGGACCGCAGGCCGCGCAGGTCCGGGTCGTAGTCCCGGCGCACCTGCTCGACCAGCGGGTACGCGGGCAGCCCCCACGCCCCCCTCGCGAACCCGAAGGCCGGAGTGACCCGCGCGGGGTGCGGCACCGGGGTCCAGGCGAAGGTCAGCGCGGTGTCGCGGGCCACGTCGGCCAGGTAGTCCAGCGGCTGGGCGGCGATGGCCCGCAGCGCGAACGACCGGGCCAGGTCGTTGTTCGCCTCCCGCCCACCCGGCAGCAGGTTGATCGCCGAACCGGGCGCCCAGACGTACTCCGAGGCGGCGTCCACCACCGTCCCGTTGGGGCACAGGCGGGCCTCGGCGGCCGGGGGCCGGATCACCGCGCAGTCGGCGAACGTCATGGTCCGCGCCCACAGCGCGACCCCGTCCGACCCGCTGAGCGCGAACCGGCCGTGGTGGGCGTGGTACCAGGCGGCGTACGCGGCCAGGGGCAGGACCCCGGCGAGCGCCAGGGCCACCACGGGCCGCCACCCGGACCGCCGGGCGACCAGATACAGGACGAACAGGCCGAGCAGCGGCACCGCGACGGTCCGGGTCAGCCCGGCCCAGCCGAGCAGCAGCCCGGCCGCGACGGCGGCGCGCGGCGACACCACGGGCCGCCAGGTGATGACCGCCAGCGCGGCCACCACCAGGAAGATCAGCAGCATGTCGGACAGCACCGCGTGCTCAAGCCGCAGGAACGAGGCGTCGAACAGGCCGGGCACGGCGGCGAGCGTGGCGGCCCAGGCGGGCAGCGCCGCGCGGCGCAGCAGCGCGTAGATCAGCACGCCGACGGCCAGGCCCATGGCGTGCTGGACGGCGACGACGAGTTCGATGCTGTGGAAGGGGCGGAGCAGCGCCAGCAGCAGCGGGTATCCGGGCGGCCGGAATCCGGTGGAGGGCTCGGGATGGGCGGCCAGGTGCAGGTAGGAGAACGAGTCGCCCCAGTAGAGCTGGGCGGGCCGGTACCCGAGCATGGTCACCACGCGCAGCACGGCGGCCAGGGCGAGCACCACGCCGAACGGCCCATGCCCGGCCCGCAAGGGGACGGACGGCATGACGGAACGGGCGGAACCTACGGTGAGCATGCGAAATCCCGTCATCGACAGAAGGCAGAAGGCGGAAAAGGGCGGCAGCCCCGCTTTTCGGGCATGCCGGAACGACCCGTCGCCGAACGCGACGCGGGTTAACGAATCAGCAGGTCAGGAACGAATCAGCCGGTCAGAAAGGGGATCAGCAGAAGTCGCCGGTCATCTTCGGCCCCGCGTCGCGCGGCGGGGTCCTGTCCGGCCCGACCAGGAGCAGCGCGGCGTCCGAAGCGGTGAGCGTCCCGTCGTGGACGTACCAGTCCCCCGGCACCCGGGACTCCCGGCTCTTGGCCGTCGCGTACGTCAGGGACGTCACGCCGCGCTCCCGCAGCAGGTCCCGCACCGACCGCACCGGCCGCCCGACGTACGGCACACAGTGCAGCGGCTCCCCCGGCCCGTCGATCGGCGCCATGACGTCGTACCTCTCCCCGGGCTTCGCCGCCCGCCCGAGCGTCACCTCGGTGCGCCCCCGGTAATCCACCGGGATCTTGAGCCCGATCGGGCAGACGTCCCCCCATTTCCGGCAGGTCCCCTTCTGCCCGATCGCCTTGATCCGGTCATCGATCTCGGCCTTCGCGATCGGAATGCGCCCCCCGGCCATCGGCATCATGATCACCTGCCCGACCAGGCTCGCCGGAGCCGCCTTCACCCGCAGCCTGATGTCCAGCCCGATCGCGCGTAGCTGGTTCTGGTACTTGTCAGGGTCGGCGTAGATGTCGACCACCATGATCACGTAATTGGGCCCCTCGCGCCGGATGTCGAGCGCCGCCGAGGCCGGAGCGGAGTACGCCAGTACCCCCACCACGGCGGTGACCAGCGCCGTCACGACCGGCAGCGCGACCCGCCACCAGCGCCGCCTCGGCTCCCGCGCGGCGACGAAGGAGGGCTCGTCGGTGATCTCCCCGAGCAGGTCCCGGGCCCCGGGCGTCAGTCCCGGCCCAGGGTCGCGGGCGAGCGCGGCGATCAGGTGGTCGACGTCGGTGTTCATGGCCTCCCCTTCGCCAGTGCCACGGCCCGCAGGCCGTACCGGGTGAGATCGAGCCCGGCCGAGGCCAGCTCCCCGGCGAGGCGTTTGCGCGCCCGGTGCAGGCGCAGCCGGGCGGCCCCGTCGGAGCAGCCGAGCACGGTGGCGATCTCGGCAGAGGTCAGCCCCTCCCAGACGGCCAGCGACAGCACCTCGCGGTCGGTCTCGCCGAGCCGCCGGAAGGCCGCGCGGACACCGTCCATCCCGCCCCCGGCGGCGGGGGCGGATTCGGCCCACTCGGCGAGTTCGGCGCGCAGCCGTACGGCCAGCGCGCTCCTGCGGCTCTCGCCGCGCCGCTGGTTGGCGAGGACTCGCCGGGCCACGCCGTACAGCCACAGCCGGGCCTCCCCGCCCTCGGGGACGTCGTCCAGCCGCCGCCAGGCGGTGGTGAACGTCTCGGCCAGCGCGTCGGCGGCGTCGTCGGGAGATTCGGTACGCCGCTGTACGTAACCGAGCAGATCCGGGTAGTGCGCCAGATACATCTGCTCGAAGCGCTGCTTGCGGGAAGGTGGTCCCACGCTGCCACCTTTCGATGAGGCTGCTCTTCCACTTCCGACATGTCCGGCATAGCGAAGGTGTTTCGCAACGAAGCGGTGTCAAGAACATTGACAGCGGGAACGAGCCCTGACATGACCTCCCCCACCAGCCCCACGGCGGCAGCCGAACCCGTCCCACTGAAGCGGGCGATCGGCCCCAAACTACTCGTCCTGTTCATCGTCGGCGACATCCTGGGCACCGGCGTCTACGCCCTGACCGGGGCGGTCGCCGGCCGGGTCGGCGGGGCCCTGTGGCTGCCGTTCCTGGTCGGCTTCTTCATCGCGGTGCTGACCGCCATGTCCTACGTCGAACTCGTGACCAAGTACCCTCAGGCGGCCGGGGCCGCGCTCTACACCCAGCGGGCGTTCAAGGTCCCGTTCTTCACGTTCATGGTGGCGTTCGCCGTCATGTGCTCGGGCCTGACCTCGGCCAGCGCCGCCTCGCTGGCGATCGGCGGCGACTACCTGGGGGAGTTCGTCACGATCCCGGCCGCCGTGGTCGGGGTGATCTTCATCATCGCGGTCGCGCTGCTGAACTACCGGGGCGTGTCGGAGTCGGTCCGCACCAACATCGTGCTCACCATCGTCGAGGTGAGCGGGCTGGTGATCATCATCGGCATCGGCGTCTACGCGCTGGTCAACGGGCTCGGCGAGCCGAGCCGGCTGGTCCACATCGAGTCGGGGGAGGCGGGCGGGCTGATGTTCGCCCTGCTGGGGAGTACGGCGCTGGCGTTCTTCGCGTTCGTCGGCTTCGAGGACTCGGTCAACATGGCCGAGGAGTGCACCGACCCCTCCCGCAACTTCCCCCGGGCCATCTTCCTGGGCGTGGCGATCACCAGCACCGTCTACATCCTGGTGGCGATCACCTCGTCGCTGCTGGTGGACCACCGGGTGCTCGCGGAGTCGAGCGGGCCGCTGCTGGAGGTGGTCAAGGCGGGCGGGATCAGCTTCCCGCCGCAGGTCTTCGCGGCCATCGCGATCTTCGCCCTGTCCAACACCGCCCTGATCAACATGATGATGGCCTCCCGCCTGGTGTACGGGCTGGCCAACGAGAAGGTCGTGCCCAAGGGGCTGGGGTGGGTCGATCCGCGCCGCCGCACCCCGGTGATCGGCATCGTGTTCACCACGCTGCTGGCCATCGGGCTGATCTCGACCGGCGGGATCGAGGGCCTGGGCGACACGACGGCGTTCCTGCTGCTGTGCGTGTTCACGGTGGTGAACATCGCGGTGCTGGTGCTCCGCAGGGACCGGGTGGAGCACGCGCACTATCGGGCGCCGACCGCGCTGCCGGTGATCGGCGCGGTGCTGGCGCTGGTACTGGCCAGCCCGCTGACCGGACGCCCGGTGGAGGTCTACGCGCGGGCGGGCGTCCTGCTGGCCATCGGCCTGGCGCTGTGGGCGGTCAACTGGCTGGTGATCCGCCGCCGTCAGGGCCCGGCGACCGAGCCCGCCGTACGCGACTGAGGCCGGACGGCCTTCGCCGGCCGGGTCACCGCGGTGAACGCGTCGGCGATCTCCCTGGCGGCCCGGTCGGGCGACGTCTCGTCGGTGGCGATGCGCAGGTGGAACAGCGGGTCGTCGGCGGTGGCCTGGAGGGCGTCCAGGACGTCAGGCCCGGCCGAGGTGCCCACCGGGCCGCCGGTGCCACAGCCGTCCCTGCGGCGCAGCCGTTCGTGACAGACCTCCCTGGGGGCCCAGAGCAGCACGCGCACCCACTCGCCCAGCGCGGACAGCCGGCGTACGTCGGGCCGGCCGCACACATGGATCACCGGGACGAGCCCGGCCTGGGTCATGTGCTCGATCGGGTGGCGGTCGATCGCGTACCGGCCGCCCTCGCGCCGGATGTCGGAGATGATCCGTCCGGCCCGGCGGAGCCGTTCGACCTGCTCGTCGGTGACCTGGTCGTGGTCGTCGGCGGGATGGGGCCCGACGACCAGGTTGCGCACCGGCACGAAACGAGGGTCCAGGTCGTGCAGCGCGCGGGTGATGGTGCTCTTACCGCTGGCGGGCGGGCCACAAAGGATGATGCCGGTCGCCTTCATGGTGGTTCCCGCTAGTACGCCCGGCCGGCGGACTGGCTCGTCTTCATCGCATCCCTTCGCGTACACACGGGGGGGTCGTGCGGGACATGCGGGAGGCGTGTGAAAACACACGGGTAAAGCGTAGTCAGGTAGTAGTGAAGAATCCTAGCTTTCTCGGCGCGATATCGGAAACCCCTGTTTAGCGCGGAGTGCGGACCTGCTGGAAACAGCGCCGTGGGCTAGACCGCTCCAGCCTTCAACAACAAGACCTATACCGGACCGGCAACGGTAATATTGGGCGAAGAACGCTGGTTTGTCCAGCGGCTTCGCCCAGGTTCCGTTAGGTCAGACGCACCGCCCCCACGGCGCGCAGCCACCTCTTCCACCGTCGGTATTCACCTGTGTATGTCAGGTATCTTTCGTCAGCATTGCGTGGCACTGATGTCACTGATCGCGCTTATCCGGGGAGATCGGATAGTTGGCGTGAAACATCCCGTTCGGGTCGTGGCGCGCCTTCAGTTCGGCCAGCCGGTCGTAGTCGCCCGGGTCGAAAGCGGTCCGGGCCTCCTGCTCGGTCAGCCGCCCGTAGCCGAAGTTGATCCCCCGGCCCAGCGCCTGCTCCTCGAACGGAGCCAGCACGTCATCATGGAGCCTGCGCGCGATCTCCTCCTGGCCGGGCCGCACCACCGAAAGAGCGTTCAGCGAGTAGGTCGCGGCCCGGTGGCCGACGGCGCTCGGGACGCGCGGCGGGCGGGCCGGCGCGCCGCCCAGGTGCCGCATCTGCACGACGCACATGAGCGGGGCGGACGGCCCGCCGGTCTTCGGCAGCGTTGCCAGCATGCCCGGGTCGAGGTCGCGCAGCAGCCGGTTCTGGGACTGGTAGGCGTGCGGCTGGTCGGGCTCGTCGAACACGGCGGCCGACTCGGTGTAGGGGAGGTCGCGCAGCGTGTCGCGCAGCGGTGGCCCGATTTCGCGCAGCGGACGGACCAGCCGCCGGCCCTCCTCCTCCGAGCCCAGGAACGCGATCTGCACCTGGGCCACGTGCTTCCCGCGCAGGTCCTCTGGCACCTGAGGCACGTCGGGGAACGGCAACATCCCCACCGCCGAGGTCATCTCCTCGGGCACGGTCTCCGTCCAGTGCCGCCATGCCTCCAGCACGCCGGGCACCTCGGCGACGTCGAAGAACAGCCCTCCGCCGTACAACCGCGTAACCGGCAGCAGGCCGATCTCCATGCCGGTGACCACGCCGAACCCGCCGACCCCACCACCGCGCAGCGCCCAGAACAGGCCGGGCTCGCCCTCCGGCGTCACCTCCATGACCCGGCCGTCCGCGGTGACCATGGTCAGCCGCCGTACGTGGTCGGCGGCGAAGCCGTGCTTCCTGGCCATCAGCCCGAGGCCGCCGCCCAGTGTGTACGGCACCGCGCCGACCCCCGGCGAGCTGCCCGACATCGGCGCGAGCCCGTACGGGGCCGTCGCCTCGATCACCTTCGCCCAGGGTGCACCCGCCTCGACCCACGCGGTGCGCGCGGCCGGGTCCACCCGGACGCCGGCCATGCGCCGGGTACTGATCAGCACCCCGCCGTCCATCGGCTCGTTGACACCGTGCCCGGCGCCTTGGATTGCGACCCGCGCGCCCAGCGCGGCGGCGTGCCGTACGGCGGCTCGCACGTCGTCCACGCCGGTCGCCCCCACGACCAGGTCGGGCCGGTGGCTCGCCAGGCGCTGGTAACCCGTCCGCTCGTCGTCGTAACCCTCCGCCGCGGGCCGGAAAACCGGCCCGCGGATGTTCTCCGGTGTCTCAGTCATACGGCCACCCTAGGAAGGCTTGCGGACACAACTTGTCCGCAAGGTGCGGCAATCTGGAAAAGTGACCGACCCCATCTCCGCGCGCAGGAACATGCCGGGGCGGCTGCTGAAGCTGCTCTCCCTGCTCCAGAGCCGCCCCGACTGGCCGGGCCCCGAGCTGGCCGAACGCCTCGGCGTCACCGTCCGCACGATCCGGCGCGACATCGAACGCCTGCGCGCGCTGGACTACCCGGTGGAGGGCACCACCGGCACCGCGGGCGGCTACCGGCTGATCTCCGGCCGCGACCTGCCGCCGCTGCTGCTCGACGACGAGGAGGCCGTGGCGGTGGCGCTCGGCCTGGTGACCGCGGCGGGCGGCAGCGTGGCCGGGATCGAGGACAGCTCGATGCGGGCGCTGGCCAAGCTGGAACGCGTGCTGCCCGCCCGGCTGCGCCCCCGGCTGGCCACGCTCGGCGACGTGACGGCCGCCGTGCCTTACCGGAACGTGCCGCGGGTGGACGCCGGGGTGCTGGCCGTGCTGGCCTCGGCCTCGCACGACCGGCGGATGCTGGCCTTCCGCCACCGCGACCGGGAGGACCGCCTGGTCGAGCCGTACAACCTGGTCACCTTCGGCGGCCGGTGGTACCTGCTCGCGTACGACCCTGGGCGTGCGGACTGGCGGACGTTCCGGGCCGACCGGATCACCGGGCCGCGTCCCACGCATCAGCGCTTCACTCCGCGCGAACTGCCCGCCGACGACCCGGCCGAGTACGTGACCCGCGTGTTCGCCCGCGCGACCTACCGGCACACCGCCTGGATGACCGTGCGGCTGACCGCCGCCGACCTGCGCACCCGGGTGTTCACGGCGATCCCCGGGGAGGTCCGCGACCTGGGGCCCGGCGAGTGCGCGGTACGGGTGAGCGCCGACTCCCCCGCGCTCGTCGTCCAGTACGTGGCCGCCCTCGCCGCGCTGGGCGCGGAGTTCACCCTGGACGCCACTCCGGAGATCGCCCGCCGGGTGCGCGACCTCGGGGCCGCGCTCACCCGCAGGTCAGAGACACTGTGACCGACATCACCTACTTTCAGTCTATGAAAGTTTGCTCAGTCTGAAATTCTTCGCGACCCTCGCTCGTTCGGCCGTATGTGGACAGTGTGGGCAGTGTTGAAGAACTCGGGCGGAGAGACCGCAAGAAGGTGGAGACCCGTGCGGCCCTCGCCGATGCGGCGCTGCGCCTGGTCGCCGAGCGCGGCCTGGCGGGCGTGACGGTGGAGGACATCGCCGAGGCGGCCGACGTCTCGTCCCGCACCTTCTTCAACTACTTCCCCTCCAAGGAGGACGCCCTCCTGGTCACCCCCGCCGGCGTCGAGGCCGCCTGGCCCAGCTCACTGGCCGCCGCACCCCCCGGCCTCACCGCCCTCCAGGCGCTCCGCCTGGTGCTGCGCGGACAGGCCGAATCCATGCAGCGGCGCGCCGAGGAGATCATGCTGCGGATCAAGGTGATCGAGGAGAACCCGTCGCTGCTGCCCCGGCTGGTGTCCGGCGGGTTCGAGAACGAACGCGCCCTGGCCGCCGCCGTGGCCGAGCGGATCGGCCCGCGGCGGGCCGCCGGCGGCTATCCCGAACTGCTCGCCGCCGTCGGCATGGCCGCGTTCCGCGTGTCGATGCTGCGGTGGGCCCGGACGAAGGGGTCCGTGCCCATGTCCGACCTGCTCGACGACGCCTTCGACCGCCTGGCCGCCGGCCTCCCCGAACCGTGATGCCGGCCCTCCCGCCCCGGCCCGAGGCCCGGCGCCGGGAGCTGTGCCCTGCCCCTTCGCTCTTCGACTTCGTTGCGAAACCCGCTGAGAAACCTGAGGAAGCATGACAACGACCGACGCGCAGTCAGAGTCCGTGACCGCGCCCGCCCCGACATCCCGGAGAAAGGTGCTACAAGCGCTGTCCGGGCTGATGGTGGGCATGTTCGTATCCATCCTGGCCTCCACCATCGTGGCCAACGCGCTGCCCGTCATCGTCCCTGACCTGGGCGGCTCCCAGACGGTCTACACCTGGATCGTCACCTCCGAACTGCTGGCCATGACCGCAACGGTGCCGCTGTGGGGCAAGATGGCCGACCTCTACAGCAAGAAGCTGCTGATCCAGCTCTCCCTCGGGCTGTTCGTGGTGGGATCGCTGATCGCGGGCCTGACGCCCAACGTGGAGATCCTGATCGTCAGCCGGGTCGTGCAGGGCATCGGCGCGGGCGGCATGAGCGCGCTGGCCATGATCGTCATGGCCGCCCTGATCCCGCCGCGCGAACTCGGCCGCTACGCCGGCATCTTCGGCGCGGTCTTCGGCGTCGGCACGGTCGTCGGACCGCTGATCGGCGGCGTCCTGGTGGACACCTCCTGGCTGGGCTGGCGCTGGTGCTTCCTGATCGGCGTGCCGTTCACGATCGTGGCCATCGTGCTGCTGCAGCGCACCCTCAACCTGCCGGTGGTCCGCAAGAAGGTCAAGGTCGACTACCTGGGCGCGTTCCTGATCACGCTCGGCGTGAGCACGCTGCTGGTGTGGTCGTCGCTGGCGGGCAACAAGTTCGAGTGGGGTTCGTGGTGGACCGCCGGCCTGGTCGGCGGCGGACTGCTGGTCCTGGCGCTCGCCCTGTGGGTCGAGTCGCGGGCCGCCGAGCCGATCATCCCGCTCAGCCTCTTCAGGAACCGCACGGTCGCCCTGGCGACCGTGGCCAGCGTCCTGGTCGGCGTCGCGATGTTCGGCAGCACGGTGTTCCTGTCGCAGTACTTCCAGATCGCGCTCGGCTACTCCCCGACCGAGGCCGGGCTGATGAGCCTGCCGATGGTCTTCGGCCTGCTGGTGTCCTCCACCGTGGCCGGGCAGCTCATCACCAAGTGGGGCCGCTGGAAGGCGTTCCTGGTGGCGGGCGGGACCATCATGCTCGCCGGGATGGTGCTGCTGAGCACGATCGGCGGGCAGACCAGCGTGCCGGTGCTCATGGTCTACATGGCGGTGCTCGGCATCGGCGTCGGCATGCTCATGCAGAACCTGGTGCTGGCCGCCCAGAACGACGTACCGGCCAGTGACCTCGGCGTCGCCACCTCGGCACTGACCTTCTTCCGCAGCATGGGCGGCGCGGTCGGCGTCAGCGCCCTGGGCGCGGTACTGGCCAACCAGGTCACCTCGATGCTCACCGAGCGCATCCCGGCCATCGCGGGCGCGACCGCCGGAGGCGGCGGCGAGGCCCAGGCCGTACCGGACATCGCCCAGCTCCCGGCCCCGTTGCGCACCATCGTCCAGGACGTCTACGCCACGGCCACCGCCGACCTCTTCCTGATCGGCATCCCCCTGACGGCCCTCGCCCTGCTCGCCGTCCTGTTCATCAAGGAGAAGCCGCTCAACACCCTCTCCGGCGAAGAACGCCTCGCCCAGGAGCAGGCCACGGCCTCCCACTGACCAACCCCCTCCGGCGGGGGAGAACGCCACCACCGTTCTCCCCCGCCACTTCTCATTCGGGGGTTCGGCCGGTGAGGTGGTCGATCAGGAGGTCGAGGGCGAATTCGACGGTCTGGTGGCGGACCTCCTCGCGGGACTCGCCGCCGCTCATGAACTCGCGGCTGAAGGTGCCCGCCTCGTCGGAGAGGCCGATGAAGACCAGGCCGACCGGTTCGCCGTCCTGGGCGGTGGGACCGGCGACGCCGGTGGTGGACAGCCCGATCGAGGTGGCGAACAGCCCGCGTACCCCCGCCGCCATCTGTTCCGCGGTGAGGCCGCTCACCGGGCCGAGGGTGGCCAGGACCTCCGGGTCCACCGACAGTACGGCGGCCTTCGCGGCCGTGGCGTACGCGGTGACGCCACCGGCGTAGTAGTCGGACGCCCCCGCGATGTCGGTGATCACCGCACCCAGCAGCCCGCCGGTCAGCGACTCGGCGGTACTGATCGAAAGCCCGCGCTCGCGTAGCAGGACCCCGAGCCTCCCCGCACCTTCCAAGGACACCGCACATCCCCCGTTCTTCCGCGTACCGGAACGCGCCGCACACCCTAACACCGGGCTACGGAGAACGCGGCTGCCCGATAATCAGGTGAATGGCGACGATCGTGGCATTTCACGCCCACCCCGACGACGAGGTACTGCTGACCGGCGGCACCCTGGCCCGTGCCGCCGCCGAAGGCCACCGGGTGGTGATCGTGGTGGCCTGTGACGGGATGATGCGCCCGCTGCCGGAGGAGGGGTCGCCGCGGCTGGCCGAGTTGCGGGCGAGCGCCGCCGTGCTCGGCGTCCATCGGGTCGAACACCTCGGCTACGCCGACAGCGGCCACGGCGCGATCCTCCACCCCGACCCGCCCGACCGGGCGCGGTTCGTCCGTGCCGACACCGAGGAGGCCGCCGGGCGGCTCGCCGCGCTGCTGCGCGAGGAGAACGCCGACGTACTGATCGGCTATGACCCCAACGGCGGTTACGGCCACCCCGACCACGTCAAGGTGCACGAGGTCGGCAAGCGCGCCGCCGTGCTGGCCGGGGTCGGCACCATGCTGGAGGCGACGATGCCGCGCGACGTCGTCGTACGGCTGACCGGGCTGATCCGCGCGCTGCGGATCCCGTTCCGCTACGACATCGACGCGCTGCGCGCCGCCTACAGCCCCGCCTCGGCGATCACCCACCGGGTGAACGTACGCCGCTACGCCCGGGTCAAACAGGCGGCGCTGGCCCGGCACCACTCCCAGATGAACGGCCGGGGCAGGCTCGCCCCGGTCATGCGGGCGCTGGTGCGGATGCCGCCATGGGCGTTCGGGCTGGTGCTGGGCCGCGAGTGGTTCGTGAACCCCGCCGTGGCACGACCCGGCGAGCCCGCCGAACCGCACGCGGGTCCCCCTCCGGGACCCCGCGTGCGGCCGTGACCCTGGTTTCTGGCGGGGGTTTCTGGCGGGGGTTCCTAGCGGGAGTGCCTGCGCAGGAAGTTCAGCAGGGCGGGGTTGAAGATGTCGGACCGCTCCCAGTGCGGCTGGTGGCCGCACTCGTTGACGACCAGGCTCTCCGAACGGCGCAGGTGCGCGGCCAGCACGCGCTGCACGCTCGGCGGGCTGTAAAGGTCGCCGTCGCCCCAGGCCAGGAAGGTGGGGATGGTCAGCCGTTCGAGGTCCGGCCACAGCGGGCGGTTCTCATACGGCTGCGAGACGTCGGTGTGGCTGGCCCGGTGGTGGATGTCCAGCCACTGCTGGACGCCCTCCGGGTTCGCCGCCCGGTACGTCGGGCCCAGCTCGATGAAGTCGGCCGACATGTTGTAGAAGCCCTCGGGCCGCAGCCGCTTGAGCGTCGCCTGGTAGTCCGGTTCGACCAGGCCGGTGAGGCTGCCGCAGAGCGTCATCGTGCGCACCCGCTCGGGGTGGGACAGCGCGAAGTCCAGCAGGGTCCCGCCGCCCGCCGCGACGCCCACGCCGTGGAAGCGGTCCACGCGCAGGTGGTCCAGCAGCAGTCGCAGGTCCTCGGCCTCGGTGCCGGTGCGGTCCGCGGGCCCGGCGTCGGACTTGAAGTGGCCGCGCCGGGAGTACGCGATCACCCGGTAGCCCTTCTTGGCGAAGTACGGCTGCTGGTACGGCCAGCTCTCCGAGCTGCCGGTGCCCGGGTGCAGGAAGATGAGCGGCGCGCCCGAGCCGCCGGTGTCCCAGTACCACAGCCGCGCGTCGGGCAGCGGCGCGAGCGCTTCGGTGGCCTTGACCTGCGCCGGGACCGGGATGATGGGCAGCGGGCTGTCGGGACGGGGGACCTTCACGCCCCCGTTCGTACCCGCTGCGGCGGTCCCGGCCATCGCCGGTACCGCGCTTCCGGCGGCCAGCACGGCCCCCGCGCCGAGCAGCATCCTCCGTCCGAGGCTGCGGTTCGTCTCCAAGTCGTGGCTCATGATCGCTGTGACCTCCAGTTTCAGGGCATGGGCTCGTCCCGGTACCCGCTGCGCGGGCCGTGACGAGGGGTGGCTCTGGCCGATAACGGCAGGGACAGGGGGATCGGCACCGGTTGGAGGCGTGACCGGCGCGGATGGACGGTGGGGGCGCGGCGCGTGGCCACATGTGGCCGTCGCGCCGCACGAGAACCGGGGCCATGGGTGGCGGCCACCGGGTGATCGCAGTCTACGTAATGTGCGCTCAAAAAGGTATAGATCACACCGTCCTAAACAGACGATGTAGTACCTATACCCAGGCTGAGGTCTCCCGGGGCGGTGGCCGCGCCGACCTCCGCCCCGGAAGAGGCGTTCTCAGTGGGTGTGGTTCTCCTCGGAGGGTTCGGGCGCGGCGAGCCCGGTCGGCGAGTCCGTGGCCTGCTGCTCACCGGAGAACGGTTCGATCAGGTCGGACACGTTGTGCAGGGTGCCGTTGGTCATCACGCCGCGCACGTTGGCGAGCGTGCCGATGTTCGCGAGGGGGTCGCCCTCGACGAACATCAGGTCCGCCAGCTTGCCCCGCTCGACGCTGCCGAGGTCGTGCTCGATGCCGAGCGCGCGGGCGTTCAGCAGGGTCGCGCTCTGCAGCGTCTTCACCGGCGAGATGCCGTACTTGACCATGGACCGCAGGTTCAGGTGCAGGCTGACCGCCGGGTTGTCCAGCGGTCCGTCGGTACCGGCCAGTACCGTACCGCCCGCCGCCAGCACCTTCTTGAGCTGTTCCACCGCCCGCTGGGCCGCCGCCGCGTTTCCGGCGAGGAACCCGCACGGGCCGGTGCCCTGGGCGCACTTCAGCTCGCCGACCAGGATGTCCTGCTCCCAGCCGGTGTAGAGGGACTTGACCCGCGGGTCCTCGACGAGGGCCGGGTCGTCCGCCAGCAGCGCGCTGGAGGCGAACATCGTCGTGGTGAGCGGGAAGCCGCCCTGGCCGAGCAGCTTGACCACGTCGTCGTACATGACGCCCTGCGAGGCGTTGCGGGAGAACCCGAAGCCCCACCGGGTCGGCCCGGACAGGTGCTCCTGCTGGTCCACCCCGAACCCGATGCCCGGGTTCAGGTAGTGCGAGGTCGTCGGGATGCCGAGCCGGTGCCCGCGGGCGGCGACCTCGGCCTGCATCCGGTGCGGGAAGCGCATGTAGGTCTTCATCAGGTCGAAGTCCAGCGCCTTGGCCCGGGAGAACTCCAGGTCGAGCTGCCGTTCGTTCATCACGGGACGGGCGAAGTCCCAGGAGAGCCGGGAGCCTTCGAGCATCTCGCCGGTGAGGAAGTGCCGCGGGCCGATCCGCGCCCCCGCCTGCGCCGACTCGCGATCCTCGATCGCCCGGTACGCCTGGTCACCCGTGGACCGGGTGGTGGTGATCCCGTACGACAGCAGCAGCCTGCCCTGCCGGTCGCCGTAGAACTTGGACTGGAGCTGCTGGTGGTAGTGGATGTCGATCAGGCCGGGCATGACCGTCCGGTCCGAGGCGTCGATCACCTTCCAGCCGCGCGGGTGCGGGCCGGGCCGGTGCGGGCTGACGTCCTTGATCCGGTTGCCCACCACGGTGATGTCCACGTTCTCGCGCAGGCGCTCGCTCTTGCCGTCCCACATCTTGCCCGCGTGGATGACGACCCGGCCCTTGGGCTGCTCGGGCGAGTAGCCGACGCCGGTCTCGATCGGACGCGACCGCCCGCCGTCCCTTGCGATCGTGCGCATCTCGCCGTTCTCCAGGTAGAGCAGGGTCCTGGAGTCGCCGCTCCACGAGGGCGCGTCGCTCGGCTGGTGGGTGAGCTGCCGCGCCTTGCCCGCGGGCGTGCCGTCGGGGTTGACCGGCAGCACCCACAGGGTGCTCTCCATGATGAACGCGAACCACCGGCCGTCCGGCGACCAGGCCGGTCCGTCGTCGCCGCGCACCGAGATCGAACGCCACGGCGCGGGCTCGACGACCTTGCTGGTCTTGGCCTCGACGTTGACCAGCTCGATCTGGTTGCGCGAGTCGGCGGAGACCGAGAGCGCGAGCGTGCGGCCGTCGGCCGACCAGCTCGGGCGTCCGGGGGCGCTGCGGGTGCCGAGCACTTCGGCGGGGTCGCCGCCGTCCGCGTTCACCACGAACGTCTTGCCGCCCTGGTCCTGGAAGGCCAGGCGGCGGCCGTCCGGCGACCACGCGGGGGCGATCTCGGCGCCGGCCAGCGAGGTGACCCTGCGCTCCTTGCCACTGGCGCCCTCGCGCACCCAGACGTCCATGGTGCCGGCCTTGTCGGACGCGTACGCGATCCTCTTGCCGTCCCGCGACCACACGGCGTCGATCTCGTAGAAGTGGTCGTCGGTCAGCTTCCGCGCTTTGCCGTGGCCGTGGCCTCGGCCGTCCACCGGCTGCAACCACAGGTCGTTGAGCGCCTTGTACAGGACCGTGCGTCCGTCGGGCGACAACGCGGGCCCGACGATGCCGCGCACCGGACGGCGGCGGCTGGAATCGAAGTCGTACTCCTTGCGCTCATAAACCGGACGATTCAGTACGAAGGTCGCGGAGAACGGCACCTGGCGGGTCTGCCCGTCGGCCGTCTTGGACACCACGATCTTGCCATTGCCCGCGTAAAGGATCTCCTCGGCGGACAGCCAGGCAGGCGGGAAGGGATAGACGTCGGTCAGGTCGCCGACCGCCTGCTCCTGGTCGGGCGTCGAGGCGACCTTCAGCCGGCGCGCCCCGGTCTCACTGCGCAGGAAGGCGATCTTGCCGCCGTCCGGCGACCACGAGGGGGCCGCCACGGTGCCGGCCCGGTCCGCGACCAGCGTCTTGACCGTGCCGGTGGCCAACTCGATGCTCTCGATGACGTTGCCGCGAACGTAGGCGATGCTCTTGCCGTCCGGCGACCACGTCGGCTGGCTCTCCTGCGCACTGGCCTTGGTGACCCGGTCGAGCCGCCCGGTCCGGACGTCCACGGTCCAGATGTCGCTGCCACCCTCCCGGGTGGACGAGAACGCGATCTTGCTTCCGTCCGGGGACCATGCGGGCTGGAGGTCGTCGTACTCGCCGCGGGTCAACTGCCTGGTGTCCCCGGTCCGCAGCGAGACCGTCCAGATGTGGAACATGCCATCCGCGAACGACTGGACGGCGACATCGCGCCCGTCCGGTGACAAACGCGGCCAGAAGGGATCGAACAGGGGATCCCCGAAGGGACGGGCGGTACCGCCCGAACCCGCCAGGGTGTGGAGCCGGCCCTGGAGGTCCATGACGATGGTCCCTCCGCCGGGAGTGGCGGTGACCGCCATGCTGGTGCCCTCGGTCACCGTTACTTTGATCGTTCTGTCGTGGTGTGATCGGTCGGCCGAGTTCGATGGGTTCGTTGGATTCGTCGGGTTCGCCCCACTCGCGGGCGTCGCGCTGGCGACGGCGAGCAACGCCGCCATGCTCACGACGGATGCCGCGGTGAAGCGCCCCCGGCTTATTCGACCCATGCCTGTCCCTCCTAAACGGCTGGCCGGGCCAGCGGAAATCGCACAGGGGACAGCACCCCCTCAGACGGCGAGATCCGCTGAACAACGGTGCCCGCAACGTAAGCGAGCGCCCTCACACCGCCAAGAAGGTGATTGTTAACACAGCGATGAACGGCAGCGCGGCGCGCCGAGCGGCCGTCTGAGCGCGCCGAACGGTAGATCGTTTTTGGCGGGACGAGTGACCGAAGGGGCTGGAGAGGCGGCTGAGGCCCAGGTTTCGGTCATGCCTTCGGAGGCGGCGACGGTGTCCGCTCCAGCGACGTCCGTATGGGGAGGCCCTGGTCGGCGGGACCGAGGCCGTTGGTGCAGGGCGGTCGCCGGGCGGTCGCCGGGCCCGAAATTCATCGACCGGGAGGCGGCAGGTGAAGGGCCGGTGAATCGCCCAGAGGCGCTTTACGCTGAACTAATTCGCATGGCCGGAGAGTTCTGAACATTCGCGGACTCGGGGTTTTCGCCGGGCTCCGGCTCCCAGCGCAACAGGTCTCCCGGCCGGCATTCCAGTACCTCACAGAGCGCGGCCGGCGTCGCCAACCGCACCGCCTTGGCCCGGCCGTTCTTCAGCACCGCCGAGGGCGCGGCCGGCTCCCCCACGGACATCTTCCGCTTGGCCGACATCACGTCGATGTCCACGGCGATCGGCATCAGATCACCTCCGCCGGCTCCGCCCGCATCCGCGCCGCCTCGACATCACGCGCGACGGCCTGCGCGAGCAGCATCCGCAGCACGAGCACGATGAGCGCGACCCCGAGCAGCACCACGCCCGGCGGCACGGGCTCACCCGGCGCCGGCAATGACGGCCGGCGCGAACACCAGGGCGGCGGCGGCCACGATCACGCCGATCACGACATGGACGTACCGGAAGGCGGCATGCGAGAACACGGCCCCGCACCGCACCATGGCGACCAGCCGCCACACACAGATCAGCACGACCTGGACCGTCACAACCCCCGCCAGTGAGATCACGATGAGCGGAACACGGGCCGCCGCCCCCCGCGACGGCGGCACCGCCGCGGGGAGAGGGGATCGACCGGCTATGAAGTCGCGCAGATCCGGCCGTTGAGGAGGAAGGTGATCGGGGCCGGTACGGACCCGCTGTACGACGCGGTGAACCCGATCTGCGTCGCCGACCCGGCGTGCAGGACCTCGTTCCACCGCTTGTTCACGCCGGAGATCTCCGTACCTCCCTGGGTCCAGTCCGCGGACCACCCCGACACGAGCCGCACGGACGACCACGCCGGATAGCGCACGGTCACCTTCCAGCCATCGATCGCCGTCGCGCCCGCGTTGCGCACCGTGACCTCCGCGTTCAGCTTCGACCCCCAGGTGGCCGCCCGGTACGACACCACACACGTCGGATCAATGGTCGGCGACGGCGACGGCGAGGGCAGCCCCTCCCTGGCGAGCGCGGACAGCGGCTCGGACGGCACGCTGACGTTGCCGGCCGCGTCCCTGGCCACCACGATGTAGGTGTAGCGCTGCCCGATGACCAGGCCGTCGTGCTCCAAGAAGCTCGTGTAGTCCGCGCCTTCCACCGTGCCGACCTTCATGAACCCGGTCGCGGTCTCCCGGTAGACGTCGTACGCCGTCACCGCCACGTTGTCAGTGGACCGCTGCCAGCAGAACGCGACCCCCTCGAAGTCCATCAGGCACCCGTCCCGCAGCCCGGTCGGCTGCGACGGCGGGATCCGGTCCCCGGGCGGCGGCGTCGGCGTGGAGGTCGGGCTCATCCCGAGCACCGCGGCCACCGTGATCAGACTGGACGGCGGACTGACATTGCCCGCCGCATCCTTGGCCACGACGTACATCGTGTACAGCCGCCCCAGCTCCCCGGAGAACCCACCGACCGTGCTGGTGGTGGTGGCGGCATGGACGAACCCGCCGACGTCCAGCCGGTAGATGTCGTACCCGACGACCCCGGTGTCATCCGACGACGCGTTCCAGCAGATCGACGCGTACCCGGTGTCGGTGGCGTTCCCGGCACCGTTCCCGACCGGAGCCAACGGCACCGGACACGGCCGAACGCCAGAGGGCCGCGCCGGCACCCCCGGAACCCCACCGCTCTCCGACGAGGCCGCCGCCTGCACGGCCTCCTGAACGGGCACGGCGGCCCGCGCCGCCGCACCTCCGACCGAGCCGATCGCCATGACGGCGAGAAGTAACGCCAGAGTGAAGAGTCCGAGGGTCAGGAGGACCGCCCCCAGGGCTTGCCTGCGGAGTTGCATGATGCGCCCTTCGAATCGCGTTGGTTCTGTGTCCCCCCGCAGCGATTGTGGCCCACCACGAACCCTCCGTAAAGGCCCACATCCAGGCATCAAATCGGAAAGCGCCTACCGGCCCCAGAAATACATAAAATACGGCCCCTATTCTGCTACTCTCAGCCTGCCTTCGACATGAGGAGTCGATATGGGAACATGGGGCGCCTACCTCGCCTGCCAATCCCCGAACGACGCCACGAAAATCCTCCCACCCGGCCCCACCTGGGACCCAGAACCCTGGAGCGACTTCGTCGCCCCGGGCTGGTCCATAGCGGGAACGGAGATTTCCGCGATCGCCGACTTCGACGCCATCACGGCCCAGACCGACGGCCACGCGCTATTCGCCATGGTCCTGGACAGCGATGTGGCGTACGTCACCGGAACCATCGACGGCAAAACCCACTGGGAACTCTACCTCAATGAGAAGTGCGCCAAGGAAAACGATTTCCCAGACTCCGAAACCCCCAACGCCGACAACACCGACCTGCACCACCACCTGGCCACCTGGACCCAATCCGCCACCGGCCAACCCGTCTCACCCGACCGATTCCGCGATGTCATCACCACCGACCGAATTTTCGCCGACGACGCCCTCCGCTCCCTGCTCTACACCATCGGAATCACCACCGAACACACCTCTTTCGGCGACGATCGCCCCGGCTTCTGACCCGTACACGGGGGAGGCATTGCAGCATGAAATCTTCGCTCAACATGGAAGCTTCGGCCCCGAGGCGCCGATTAGTAAGGCGGCTCGGCGTCCTCCTGCTCGCCTTGACGGTCAGCGCAGGGTGCGTTCATGCGGGTCAGCGGAGAGAGCCACGGCCCATCTCGGAGTGGAACCCGATGCCGTTCGACCCGCCCGTGCAATATGCCTTCGCCCCGGAGGAGAAGGAATGCGCGGACGCACGCATGACGGCAGCAGACGAAGATCCGACGCCACCCCCCTTCGTGACCTGCACCGACTGGCGACTCCACGTCCTTTTCAAGGAGGGCCAAGGGAGACAGGACATCGGCATCCTGTTCGGCGTATCGTGCGGTGCGCACCGATCGAGCGGAGACGAGTGCATAGGTGACATCGGACTCTCCGACGCGGCCAGCATGGTGCGGGTGAACGAGTCGCACTACCGCACCGTCCCACTCCAGGTCTCCCGCGACGGCCACCGAGTCGCCTACTTCAGCAAGAAGCACCTGAAGTTCGTGGCCTGGGATCTGCCGACGGCCCAGACGAAAGCCATCTCGCCGCGACTCGACCCACAATCGCTGGACGACCTCAGCGGCCTGGAGATCTCACCGGATGGCGGATTCTTCGCAGTGGCCTTCCACGGCGCCCGGCCTCGACTGCTGATCACCGAGTTCGCCACAGGAAAGACCACCACCCTCAACGGATACTGCTCGACCTACGGCATGAGCCGGAAGGCGTCCTGGATCGCGGTGTCACGAGAATGCTCCGAAGAGGACGGCACGTACACCGAGGACGAAGGTCTGGTCACCATCCTGAAGCGGAACGGCGAAGTCGTCAGCGAGTGGAAGGGATCCGAATACGCGAGCGTTCTCTCCCCCAACGGCCGGACCACGGTAGAGATCCACAGCACTCCTACCGAAGACACCGACGAGTACGTCATCACCCGGGACGCCATGACAGGCAGGCCGATCAAGAAGTTCAAGCTCCGCCTGCTGTCGGAACCGAGCGACGCCATCGGTGACTGCTGGCTGAACGACGAAGAATACGTCGTCAAGGCCGAGCCCCCAGAGTCCGGCGACGGATCTTTCGGCTACTACCGCCTCAACGTCAGGTCCGGAACCTCGCATCGGATTCGAGACTTCAAACTGAGCCTCGACGGCGATGTCTCCATGGGCACCATCTTCGCCCGCGACTGAACCCCCCTACCTCCGGTCACGTACCACCGCGGCCCCCAGCCACCGGTCATGAAGCACCCGCCCTTCAGGATCGAGCAGCATCCAAAGCCCGACTACGACAAGACACCACAGCCCAACCTCGGGAACCAGAGCCAGAACAGGAAAGACCAGCGCGCGTATCGCAGCCCTCCCCGCCCCCAATCGCCCACCCGCAGACGCGGCGACCACCCGTACGCCCAGCAACCGCTTCCCAAGCGTCCGCCCCCACACCGCATGCTGCACCCAGAAATAGAGGAACACCCCACCCAGCAGAGCCAGCTCCCCAAGCTTCACACTGCCCCCGAACACATCCCCCTCGACCCGCTCCAAAAGCCCCGTCCCCATCCGCACCGAGAACCGCCGGTCGATCAACGGCCATGCCACCCCCACCCCAACGCTCAGCACCGTGACAATGACCAGATAGTCCACCAGCCCCGCCGCCGCCCGCCGCCAAACCACCCCACCGAGCGACTCCCCCCGCTCCCCCACCACGAACACCAGTGCCGCCGCGCCCAGCAGACACCCCTGCCCGACCCCCCAGGCCCCGGCCACCTCCCTGAACCAGTCAGCACTGAACAACGGAACCGTCTCCCGACACACCCCCCGAACGCTGTACAACGAGGCCAACGGCCCGATCAACGCCCCCACCACGAGCAGCCCCGCCACCCGCCGCGCCGTCACCCCGAGATCCCGGCCCCCCAAAACCGCAACAAGACCGACCAGCACCACAAGCACGGGAACCGCCCACCCCACCGCGATCTCCAAGACCACTTCGAGATCACGCCGCAACGGAGCCAACGGCGACAGCGACGTCCCACTGTTGTAGAAGCAGACCATCCCATAGATGTCCCCCTCCCCAAATGGAGGGACATACTCCTCTATTTGAGCCCGCCGCCACCCCTCCCACGTCGGAACCCCAGCGACCCCCGCAGCCACCCCCCACCCCACCAGTACCGATGTCCGCAACCGCGATAACCGCTCCACCTTGCTCCTTTCGCCCATGCTGTGTCGGCTCCTCAGCACCTTCTAGGACACCGGCCCCCATTGGAAAATCGGGCATTAGTCGCGCATAGGTGTCAGCGGGGTCCATGGGGGCGTGAAGCTCCCCTCCGCCGGAGGCGGGCAGGGCCCGGTGGGCAGCGAACGCGGAGGTAAGCGGAGCACGTGCCCAGCGGCGGAAGGAGGCGAGAAGGGGAGCTTGGTGGCCGGTGCCGGAGCGGGAGCAGCCATGGGGGCGCAAGGCCGGCCGATGGAAACAGATCCATGGAATCGGCCGAGCAGCGATGGACACACTGCTCGGCCGAGTCGCCGGATGGTGATGATGCTCTGGCTCGTACCGGCTACGAAGGCACTTGGCCGTGCCGGATCCGCCAGATCTTCTCTCGATAGACGGGGAGGGATCTCGGCGCGTGGATTCTCAGGCGAACTTTCTCACCTACGACCCGCGCCACTTCGACGACGATGTCGTCACCCAGCATGACCTTCTCGCCAGGCCTGAAGGTGAGAACGAGGCCGGGGACCTTCACCGCCTGCGTCCGGTAACGCCCATATGATCGGCTGATCTTTCGCGGAGGAGGAACCATGGGGTCCTTCCAGGATCGTGGCAGAACATTGACATTCAGGGAATGCATGGCCTAGGCGCTACTACCGGCCGCTTGCCCTTGAGAAAATGGCGCAACGCGGCAGGATGAAGGCTGGAGTCGATGTAGTGGACGCCGGCGGCGTACAGCTTCTGCCAGGAGTCTTCGCTCGCGTGGTAGACGCGGAAATACTGTCCTCGGGCGCTCGCCGTTCGTGCCATGCGCTTGAGCACCGCCGGGTCGTTGTACGCATCGGTCCAGGGGCTGCTCACCAGTGGCACCCGCTTGCACCGCCCGGGTCGGTGCCTGCCGTTCAGCTCCTGACCACTGCCATCGATACCGACGAACCTCCAGTTGTCGATGACGGGATCCACCGGCCTGTTGCCGGTCACGACGACGTCCACCGGGCCAGGGATCTTTCTGCCGTTGTGCCAGCGGGTGACCACGGTCCGGTATCTGTCGCGGAGCATCTGATGGAGCATCTCGAAGGCACGCGCCCCTTCCCGGCCGGTCGACTTGATGTCGATGAGCAGCTGGAATCGGCCGTGATAGCGCGGCAGGACCGTCCTGCTGCCGTATTTCTCGTGGTTGTGCTCGATGACGGCGCGGAGCTTGTTCAGGTACAGCTCATTCAGCGTGCTACCGCTGGGGGCCGAGTGCCCTACCTGGATGCTCTCCTGGTCGGCGATGTTCCGGACGTACCAGATATCGGCCTCCACGCTGGTATGCCCATTGAAGAGCGCGTCGCAGAGTGGGCGCCGGTGGTTGTAGTCGTTGTGCGAGTGAGCGTTGGGCAACCACGGCTGCTGGAAGGCCGTGCAAAGCTGCAACTGTGGCGGCGGCTCCTTCGTAATCGGTTCGGCGGTGGTAGCGGAGGCCGGCAGCGCGAACATGATGCCGCCCGTCACGGCGAAGGCGGCGACTTTTGCAAGGGTCGTTCTGGCGGTCATGGAAACTCCATAGCCTGGTCTGGTCGGGGTTCATCATCGAGAGCGGGCATGCTCACCTCCGTATGCCGACCGGGATGAGCACGCCCTTGTGTGCCTGGTCAGGTCAGCAAGGCTTGATTCCCCTGATGGAGGTTCCGATCGGAAGGACGAGACTCCCTCTCCGGGAGGCCCCCGCTGGGACTCGGATGCAGGGACCGTCCCAGTAGCGCGCCACGTCGATCTTGCGTTGCACCCCGAACGCGTGGCAGTTGCGGATGACGTACGAGTAGAGGTAGGCGCCCGCCTTGGGGCCTGACGAGTAGGAGCCGCTGAGCCCGCAGCGAGCGGAAGCCTGCGCCGCCGTCAGCGGCAGAGCTGCGAATCCGGTGACGAGCAGCGCGCTTGCCGCGATGCCGGTACATGCCCGCCGAAGGCGGATTTTGCGGTTCATTTCTCCTCCTGCGTAGTCGAGAACCTTTCGTGAAGAAGTCTTCCGCGTGGCTTTAGGCGTGGACAATGGGGCTGCTGTCCACCTCTCATTCGCGGACAGTCGCATGGACAACTGTGCGGACAACATGGACAGCGCGGACACTGTTTGGGGCATTGCGGACATCAGCCCACAAGCGTGATTTAGACGACACAACCCTGAATAACATGCATCGGAGGGCGACGTGTCCGACGAGGACGTACTTGGCAGCTTCTATCAGAAAATTCGTGAGCTGCACGAAGCCGCAGGAGCACCCTCGGCTCGCGACATTGCCAAAGGTGCGAACTGTTCGAAAACCGGAGTCAATGATCTTCTCAGCGGAAAGAAGATTCCAGGCGATGACCTCACCCTGAAG
Source organism: Spongiactinospora rosea (assembly GCF_003315795.1). GTDB lineage: Bacteria > Actinomycetota > Actinomycetes > Streptosporangiales > Streptosporangiaceae > Spongiactinospora > Spongiactinospora rosea. The sequence continues at coordinate 231,376 of NZ_QMEY01000001.1, read as the reverse complement.
ATCATCGAATTCCTGGGAGGAGAGCAGGAGGAGTGGGCCCCGTTGGTGGCGGAGGCCAGGGCGGCCCAGGCTCGGCGCCCTCGATCGAAAGCCGCCCGCCCCCGGTTCCGTGATCGCCCTCTGGCCTTTCGGCTTCGGGCTGTCGCACTGGTCGTCGGGACGGCCTTGGTCATTGCGATCGTCCAGCAGGTCGTGCGGATGATCCTGCCGGACACCCCACCGCCCACGACGCCGGCGAATTCAGCACGTTCGGTCGCCGGTGCACTTCACTGTGCTCTGGTAATAAGAAAGGGCGCACCAGTTTATCGAACGGCCGATACGGAGGGCGCGATCCTCAAGCACAAGAACAAGCAGGACTCGATAACCTACGACGATAGGTATCAGGATGTGGTGAACAAGGGAGAGACTTTCCGCGCTGTTCGCACTCCAGCGGATCCACCGGGCTATCACTGGATGCTCGTGCGAGACTTGCAGGAAACCGAGTGCGGCCCCTGAGAACAGCGTGACTCGGAAAATCTGATGCAGGCGACTTTGAGGCTGGTGAAGTGTGGGGCGGTCAGGGGCGGGGCCGAACCGCCGACCTTCCACTTTTCAGGAGTAGGCACCATGATCGTTTGCCTCCGCGTTACGGCCTGACCTCGGCTCCATGTGATCGCTGACATGTGGGTACGTGGGCTGGTGTGAGCCCGGGTTGATGTAGCGGTTGATGTACCGCAGAGTGCCCTGCACAGGGATCAGCCGGCATCAGGCGATCGTGAGGGCGGTACCTGAATTGTGGGCTCGGAACGGAGCAAGGCACAGGACGTAGGGTGCGGCGGTAGCTTGGCGTGTGTGGATGATGTTACTGACAGGCTCAGGGCCGCAGGGGCCGCTGCTGGTTCGCCAGCGGGGCTGGGTCAGTCCGTCGTGGTGATGATGTGCGGCATCGCGGGGGCAGGTAAGACCACTTACGCACAAGCGCTGGTGCGAGAGGGCTATACGCGGCTGTCGATCGATGAAGTGGTCTGGGAACAGTTTGGCCGTGATGCCGCAGAGTTCGAATCAGAGGATTACGAGCGCTACAAGGCAGCTGCCGAGCAGACTCTGTGGGATGAGCTCATACGACTGATGGCAACAGGTCGTCCGGTGGTCTTGGACTATAGCTTCTGGCAGCGTGCGACGCGTGAACGCTACAAAGCGTTGATCGAGAGCCATGGCTATCGGTGGGAGCTCGTCTACCTGAAGGCAGACCCTGCCACGCTTCGGCAGAGGCTTGCTGTGCGCAATACGAAGGACGGCGCGAACCGTGTCACTGTGTCCGAAGAACTCCTCAACCGCTACCTGACCGGCTTTGAGGAGCCCGTCGGAGAGGGAGAGCGCGTCATTCACCAGCGGTGATCAGGTAGTAGGAGCCCTCCCCTGGACGGCGGTGCGCCCCAGCGTGGCGGGTTGGCTGGGTACAGCGGGCGCTGCGTACGGCGAGCGGCCCGCGTTCCCGCCGCCGGCCGGGACCGGCGCCCACGCCGCACGCCCGGCCGTGCGGCGGCGTGGAGCGCTACCGCCTTGACCTGGGCGTGCCTCCGCACGTGGTTCGCGAGATCGTCGGCCACAGCGCCGTAGAGGTCGCAATGGACGTGTACGCGCACGCGCCCCTGGAAGGGAAGATGCAGGCGATCAAGCGGCTCGGAAAAGAGACCGCTCAGCGGTTGATGTAGCCGTTGATGTAAAAAGCCCGAACCATGATCTAGGTTCGGGATTTTCGCTGGCCAGACTGTGGTCAGGGGCGGGGTCGAACCGCCGACCTTCCGCTTTTCAGGCGGACGCTCGTACCAACTGAGCTACCTGACCTTGAGCGGTCCTGACGGGATTTGAACCCGCGACCTCCACCTTGACAGGGTGGCGAGCACTCCTAGCTGCTCTACAGGACCTTGCTGTTCGACTCGCTTAGCTTACCAGTTCTTCGGGGCTCGAAGACCATGGTCTGCGTTCGCTTGCCGGTGCCCCCAACGGGATTCGAACCCGTGCCGCCGCCTTGAAAGGGCGGTGTCCTAGGCCGCTAGACGATGGGGGCCTAGCCCGTGACGCCTTCCGTCGGGGACCTGTAGCAGCATAGGGGACGAATGCCCCCGATGCCAAAGTGCGGCTCATCCCCGGTGCTCTGGTGTCGCGGGAGCCTTGAGCGAACCCGATGGTGTCGGGGCGCTTGCCGGCTCAGGAAGAATTGTACGACCAGGCTGCTCCTCGATGTGACGCTGGATCTGGACCGACTGCTGGCCGAGGCCGCCCATGGTGATGTCGTCCCAGGCCTCCAGGCGGCGGGTGTCCTTGTCGAAGTACAGGACGGAGGCCATCACGGGGGTCGGCTGCTCGTGTTCCAGGGCGCGGAGGCCCGCGCCGCCGGTGGAGCCCTGGACGAGGAGGCGGGTGCCGGTGGGCAGGAGTTTGGTGGAGCGGGCGTGGGCGTGGCCGGCCAGGACGGTCGGGGTGCGGCCGGAGAAGCCCTCGGCGATGATCGGGTCGTGGACGGCGACGAGGTCGACCGGCTTCTCGCCGACGTCGTGGCGGCGGCCGTGGTCGATCAGGTAGGCGGGGTCGTTGTTGGCGTGGGCGGACAGGTCGGGGGTGAAGCGGGGGTCGCCGATGCCGTAGACGCGCAGGCCCTTGACGGTGGCGGAGCGGTCGTCGAGGACGACGGCGTTTTTCTGCCTGGCCACGGCTCGCTGGGTGCCCTTGGAGTCGTGGTTGCCGCGGACCCACACGTACGGTACGTCCAGGCGCCCGATCTCCTTGACGAACGCGTCCTCGGGCTTGGTGCCGTGGTCGGTGAGGTCGCCGGTGTCCACGATCAGGTCGATCTTGAACTGTGAGGTCACGGTCTTGATCAGGTTCCAGGCGATCGGGTTGATGTGGATGTCGGAGACGTGCAGGACGCGGATGGAGTTGGGGTCGGAGTCGTAGACGGGCAGTGCCGAGACCGTGTCGTACAGTTGCGAGACGTTGCTGACCAGCTTGGTGAGCTGCGCCCGGTACGACTCGAACCGCGTCACGATCGACTCGGCGCTGCCGACCAGGGAGGGGGCGCCGGTGAGCAGGCCCGTGTACTGCGGCTCGACGAGCGCCTGGGGGCGGAAGGTGGCGGCGACGGCCCCGCCGGTGCCCGCGACGCAGGCCGTGGCGACCAGGAGGGTGGCCAGAGCCGCCCGTACGCGCCTGAAGACGACGATGCCCGCCAGCAAGGCCCCACCGAGGGCGAAGAGCAGAGAACGCACCAGAAGGGCCGTGACGCCCGTACGGAGGTCGTCCTCGATCAGGTCGGGCAGGCGGTCGGCCAGCCGCGGATCGGCGATCATGGCGCGGGCCAGGTCCTGGTTGATGTTCTCCAGGGTCACCCGGAGGCGCAGCGGCGCGTCGTGGCTGTCGAACAGCAGCGTGCCGAGGGGATGGACGTCCACGACGGTCTGCCCCTCCAAGGCGGGCCGCAGGGACAGCCCGACCTCGACGGGGCCGAGCGAGGAACGCACGCCGCCGCTGACGGCGATGCCGAGCCACGCGCCGAAGCCCGCGACCAGGACGATCGCCGCCCATCTCCCGGCGCGTCGCACGCCGGGGCGCCCTGCCACCTGCCCCGCTGCCCGCCGGGTCGCCCGGCCGGTACGTCGGGCGGCTTCCGCGATGCGGCGCCGGATGTCCGAGATTCGGGTGAGGAGTTCCTTGAAGGGCATGCCTTCCTACCTGTGCGACGGCATATCGTGAACGTTTCGCGCTTTCGGCGGGCAGAATGGCCGGTGTGATGGAGGTGTCGCGGGAGAGGTTCGAGGAGCTCGTGTCCGAAGCGCTGGACACGATCCCCGCCGAGCTGACGCGGCTGATGGACAACGTCGTGGTCGTGGTCGTGGACGATCCCCCTGAGCCCGGGCTGCTTGGCCTCTACACCGGCATCCCCCTCACCGAGCGCGGCGACTGGTACGCGGGTGTTTTGCCCGACCGGATCGAGATCTACCGCAATCCCATCTGTGAGATTTGCGAGACTGAAGATGATGTCGTCGAGGAGGTACAGATCACAGTGGTTCATGAGATCGCCCACCATTTCGGCATCGACGACCACCGTCTCCACGAGCTCGGCTGGTAGTCGGCACAACACGTCTCACATACCCCGATATTTCAGGACACACCCAAACACCGGGCGGGCGATCAAGCGATTATCCGCTTGCGTCGCGGCCCGGCAGCAGGCACCGTAGGTTACACAGCGAACACCCTCTGTCAGTTCACCTGCTCCTGTCACCTGCTCTTGTCAGTACCTGCCCCTGCCCCCTCGCGAGCTAGCGGAGTCCCATGGCGGCTACGAAGCCCCAGCGGCTGTCTGGGCGGCATCGCCGCGGATTTAGCAGATCCAGCGGTTCCGGCGAGCCGGGCGGTCCCGGCGAGCCCGATGGTGCCGCCCCTCCAAAGGGGTCCGATGAGGCGGAGAGCGAGGCCGGGCGCCGGGTGACCTATGGCGAGGTGATCGCCATACCGGAGTTCCGCGCGCTGTGGTACGCGCAGGGCCTGTCCCTGCTCGGCGACCAGTTCGCGCAGGTCGCCCTGGCCGTGCTGGTCTACAACCGCACGCAGTCCGCGCTCGCCACCGCCGCCGTCTACGCGCTGACCTACCTGCCGCCGATCCTGGGCGGTCCGCTGCTGGCCGGGCTCGCCGACCGCTACGCCCGGCGCGCGGTGATGATCTGGTGCGACGTGATGCGCGCGGTCCTGGTGGCGCTGATGGCCGTTCCGGGCATGCCGTTCTGGGCGCTGTGCGGGCTGGTCTTCTGTGTCGTACTCCTCGGCGCGCCCTTCTCGGCGGCGCGGGCCGCGCTGCTGCCCGAGGTCCTGGAGGACGACCGCTACGTCGCGGGCTCCGCGCTCCAGAACATGACGAACCAGGCCGTCCAGATGCTCGGCTTCGCGGCGGGCGGGGCGGTGATCGCGGGCATCGGGCCCTATCGGGCGCTGGCGCTCGACGCGGCGACGTTCCTGGCGTCCGCGTTGTTCCTGATCTCCGGCGTACGGCGGCGTCCGGGCGCGGCGCGCGACGCGTCGGGCGGGGAGTCGATGCTGGCCACGGCCGTGGCCGGGGCGCGGCTGGTGTTCGGTGAGCGGCGGCTGCGCACGCTGGTGCTGTTCGCCTGGCTGTGCGGGTTCTACATCCTGCCGGAGGGGATCGCCGTCCCCTACGCGGCGACCCTGGCCGCCGATCCCGCCAAGCTGCCCATGGTCACCGGGCTGCTGATGGCCGCGATGCCGGCCGGCACGGTGCTGGGGGCGTTCTGGTTCGGGCGGTTCGTGCAACCGGCGACGCGGCTGCGGGTGATGGGCTGGCTGGCGATGCTGACCTGCGCGCCGCTGATCGTCTGCGCGTTGCGCCCGTCGTTGTGGGTCGTGCTGGGTTTATGGGTGCTGTCCGGCGTCGGCGGCGCGTACCAACTCGCCGCCAACGCCGCGTTCGTCCAGTCTGTGCCCGCCGAACGGCGGGGCCAGGCGTTCGGCCTCGTGCAGTCGGGGCTGCTGGCCGTGCAGGGGCTCGGCATCCTGGTCGGCGGGTTCGCCGCGCAGCAGCTCGGTCCCGAGCTGGTCGTGGCCCTGGCCGGGGTGGCCGGGCTGGCGACGGCGGCGGTGCTGACCGTGCTCTGGGCCGAGCCCCGCGCGGAGGCCGTGCCTAGGGTGCGTTCCGGTTCGACCACGTGATCACGTCCGCGCGGTCACCCCTGGGGGCGCTGCTCGCCGGACTGCGGCGGCGTCTCCGGACGGTCCACCGGGGCGTCCTTCAGCGGGTCGGTGTAGGTGCCGGAGGCGGTGGGACCGGTCGGACCCGGGTACTCGTACGGCGAGCCGCCGCTGGTCTCCTGCGCCCAGCCGCCGGCCTGGTGGCCGCTCTTGGGGCCGTGCTGCTGCCAGGGCGCGGTACCGGCCTTCTGCTTCTCCACGAGGTCCTGAACGATGGAGGTGTCCTTGCCCTCGTCCGGGAGCAGCAGCCAGCCGGCCGCGTAGATCGCGACGCCCAGGCCGCCGAAGAAGGTCGCGATGCCGAGCCCGATGCGGATGATGTTGGGGTCCACGCCGATGTAGCGGCCGATGCCGGACGCCACGCCTGCCACGATTCGCCCGTCGCGGGTGCGCTGTAGCTTCTTGACTCCTGTGTAGTCGTTCATGTGGTCAAGACTGCCCTTGTAGGGGTCTGTCGCACATCGGGATTCCCCCTGGCACGACCCCCGGACCTGTCCCCTAGCCGACCCCCAGGGCACCCCCGGCCCACCTGACCGGGGGTGCGTCGAGCGGGGCTCACCCGGCAGGGGGGCTCACTCCGGCATGAGGACCTTGTCGATGAGGAACAGCGTGCCGTTCTTCACCGGGATGCCACCACAGGTGATCTTGGCCTCGTCGTTCACGGTGAACTCGTCACCCGAGCCGCTGACGGTCAGCTCGGTGCCCGCCGCCGTGGTGAACCTGCCGTCCGAGAGGTCCTCCTTGCTGACCTTCTCCTCCACGACGTGGCCGCTCAGGAGCTTGCCGAGCGCCTCCTTGTCGCTCAGCAGGCGGTCCAGGTCCTCCCTGGGAATCTGCTGGAACGCCTCGTCGGTGGGCGCGAAGAGCGTGACGTTCTCGGCGGAGTTCAGCTTCTCCTTCAGCCCGGCCGCGTCGATCGCCTTGCTCAGCGTGCCGAGCTGCGGCTGCTCGGCCACGGCCGAGGCGGCGGGCTGCTGCGCCAGGCTGGCCAGGCTGCCCTTGCCGGACGCCGGGAACTGCGCACACGCCGGGCCGAACGGCTGCGCGCCCTCGCCGTTGGTCGGTGAGGTGGTCGGAGAGGCCGTCTCTCCCGGCGTGGCGGTCTCCTCGGGCGACAGCGTCTCCTCCGGGGACGCCGTGTCCTCAGGGGGCATGGTCTCGCCGTCCGTCGGGGAGACCTCGTCGGGCGGCGTGCCCTCGTCCGGTGGGGTCGGTTCGGGCGGAGCGGGCGTGATCAGGTACGGCGGGCTCACCACCTGCGCGGACATCTGCGCGGACGCCTGGGCGGGCGGAGCGAGTGCGGCGGCCAGGCCCAGTACGGCCAGGCCCGACGCGAAACGTACGGTGCTGCTCTTCACGGTCGTTTCTCCTTTGGGGCTGGTGTTCTCCTTCGAGCCGATGTACGCCGGATCCTGGTTCCGGCGAGTCCAGCGAGTACGGTGTGCCCCAGAAAAAGCCGCATCTCTCCCTAAATATGCCTTTATCACCACATATGCCCTATAGCGGACTGACCTGAAGGAACGCCTCCCGCTTCCGCCCGCCCCGTGCCAAGTTTGCGAATACGCGGGTCAAAGCCGTGGCGGCGGGTGGTGGGCCATCAGCGGCGGAGGGTGCTGGAGAACGCGATCGGCACCCAGCTCAGCGCCAGTACGACGGCCCCGCACCACAGCGCGGCCCGCACGCCGTACAGCTCGCCGACCAGCGCCGCGAGCAGCCCGCCGAGCCCGACCGCGCCGGTCAGGACCATGCGCATGGTGGCGTTCACCCGGCCGAGCAGGGCGTCCGGCGTGACCTGCTGGCGGAAGCTGGTCAGCGTCACGTTGTTGACGCCGATCCGGAAGGTCACCGCGAAGTACGCGGCGGCCGACACCCACAGTCCCGGACCAGGCGCGATGAACGGCAGGGCCAGCGCCGCCGGGGCCGTCCACACGCCGACGAGCCAGGTCGCCCGTCCCTGCCCCAGCCACCGGGAGAGCAGGTGCGCCGACGCCGAACCCGCCAGTACGCCGAGGCCGGACGCCGACAAGTACGCCCCCAGCGTCCACGCGGGCAGGTGCATTTCGCCGACCATGAGCACCGGCAGCAGCGCGGTGACCAGCGGAATGCCCAGGTTGACCATGGCCCCCTGGATCATGATCACCACGAGGACCCGGCTGCCCCGCACGAACCGGACCCCGTCCGCGATCTGCCGGCCCATCCCGGTCCGCCCCCGCGATGGGGCCGGGGACGGTACCGCGCGCAGCCACCAGGCCGACCACAGGTAGGTCAGCGTGTCGATCACGATGGCCACCGGCGCACCCGCGACCTGGACCACCACGCCCGCCAGGCCGTTGCCCGAGACGTCCATGGCGGCCGAGGTGCCGACCAGCATCGAGTTGGCCGCGGTGAGCCGATCGCGGCCGACCACGTCCGGCAGCACGCTCTGCGCCGCGACCTCGAAGAACAGCCGGCCCACACCGGTCAGCACCGCGACCGCGTAGAGCTGGGCCATGCTCAGCCCACCCGCCCACCAGGCGAGCGGCACCGACCCCAGTACGGCCGCGCGCCCCAGATCGGCCGCGATCATCACGCCCCGCCTGCCCGCCCGATCGACCCACGCCCCCGCGGGCAGGCCGACGACCAGCGCCGTGAGGGTGGCCAGCGCGCTGAGCAGGCCCACCTCGCCCGCGCCCGCGCCGAGGGCGCTCACCGCGAGCAGCGGCAGCCCGACCAGCGTGAGCTGGCTGCCGAACTGGCTGACCGCGGCGGACAGATACAGCCCGCGGAAACCGCGCTCGCGCAGGAGGTGGCCCGAAGGGCGGGCCGGGAGGGTTGCCGTCATGGCGCAACGATGCTGAGGTCGGGTCGGGGACGGCCAATGATTAAGTCAGGAGCGAATCCATGAGTGGCGGCGTCACGGGGGCACGGCGTGGGTGATGTCGAACTGGCCTTCGGCGTGGCCGATGTGGCGAACACCCGGTTCGCGATCTCGCCGCTGTGGGAGGTGGTGGCCAGCGTCCGGGTGGTCAAGAACCCGGCCGCGCACGCCGTGCACCGGCCGTGGGTGGAGCGGGTGCGTCCGCGTCTGGCGCGGGTGCGGTGGCCGATGCTGCACGCGCTGGTACCGGTACCGACCAGGACCATCGTGGGGTTCGTGTGCCCGCCGCCGTCCACGAGCGCGCCCGACCTCGGCACCGAACTGGCCGCCATGCGCGGCATGGGCAGCCAGGTGCGCGGTGAGCTGCCCGGGGACGTACCGGCCGCCCTCCGGCCGCTGCTGGACGATCCGGAGGACGGCCTGGAACGGCTGGCCGCCGAGATCGCCGGCTACTGGGAGGCGGCGCTGGCTCCCTACTGGACGCGGATCGCCGCGCTGCTGGAGTCCGACGTGCTGTATCGGTCGCGGCTGCTGGCCGAAGGCGGGGTGGCGCGGGTGTTCGCCGACCTGGCCGCCCAGGTGTACTGGGCGGGCGACACGCTGCGGATCAGGCACCGGTGGGCGACCGGGACCCGGCCGCTGCGCGGACGCGGGCTGCTGCTGGTGCCGTCCGCGTTCGCCTGGCCTGACGTCTTCTCGGTCAGTACCCCGCCGTGGCAGCCCACTCTCCGCTACACCCCGCGCGGGATCGGCACGCTGTGGGAACGGCGGGCGGCCGAGCCGGACGCGCCCGAGGCGCTGGCCGCCGTACTCGGCCGGACCCGCGCCCGGCTGCTCGCCGCGCTGGACCAGCCGGTGTCCACCAAGGAACTGGCGGGGCGTACGGGGCTGTCGGAGGCGGGCGCGAACCAGCACCTCACGGCACTGCGCCGGGCGGGGCTCGCGAGCGCGCACCGGGCCGGGCGGCGGGTCCTTTACACGCGCACGGCGGTCGCCGAGGCGCTGATGAACGCGGAAACCGGGCTGTAGCGCGTGGGGGTTGCTGCTAGCCTCGGTCGTATGCAGCGTGCCGCGATGATGATCGCGTTCTTGTCGACGACGACGCCGGAGTCCGTCCCGGCGCGCTGAGCTGATCTTCACACCGAAGCCCCGGGGCGAGTGCCCCGGGGCTTCGGCTTTGCGGTGACTCGCCTCTCACTTCTCACTTCTCACTTCGATCGAGAGCGAGCATGATGAACGACCACCGCAAACTGGGCCGCGAGCTGGAACTCTTCGACACCGACCCGCTGATCGGCGCGGGCCTGCCGTACTGGCTGCCCGCCGGTGCCGCCGTGCGGCAGGCGCTGGAGGACTACGTGCGGGAGGCGGAGCGGCGTGCCGGGTACCAGCACGTTTCCTCGCCTGTGCTGGGCAAGAAGGAGCTGTACCAGATATCCGGCCATTGGGATCACTACAGCGACGACATGTTCCCGCCGATGAAGGTGGGGGCGGAGGAGGTCGTGCTGCGGCCGAGCCTGTGCCCGCACCACGCGCTGATCTTCCGGTCGCGTGGGCGCAGTTACCGCGAACTGCCGCTGCGGATCGCCGAACTGGGCGGAATGTACCGGTCGGAGCTGTCGGGGGTGCTGGGCGGGCTGACCCGCGTACGGGCCATCCAGCTCAACGACGCGCACATCTTCTGCACCCTGGACCAGGCCGTGGACGAGGCCCGCGCCGCCTTGGAACTGATCGGCCGCGCGCATCGTGACCTGGGCATCCGGCCGGTGCGGTACCAGCTTTCGCTGCCGGGTGCGGGCGGGAAGTACGTGGCGAATCCGGAGATCTGGGAGCGGGCCAGGGGGCTGCTGGGTGAGGTGCTTTCGGGGGTGGATCATGTGGCGGTGGAGGGGGAGGCGGCCTTCTACGGGCCGAAGATCGACGTGCAGATCGCCGATCCGGCGGGGCGGGAGTCCACCTTGTCCACCGTCCAGATCGATTTTCACCAGCCGGAACGCTTCGGGCTTGAGTACACCGGGGCGGACGGCGGGAGGCACCGGCCGGTCATGGTCCACCGCAGCATCATCGGCAGCCTCGAACGCGCGGTCGCGCACCTCATCGAGGTGCATGGCGGGGCGTTCCCGGCCTGGATGGCCCCGGTCCAGGTGGTGGCCCTGCCGATCTCCGAGGCGGAGATCCCGGAGGCCGCGACCTTCGTGGCCCGCTGCGTGGACGCGGGCCTCCGCGCCCGCTTGGCGGGGCCTGAGGCGGGCGGCCTGGGGGCCCGGATCCGGGACGCGCGACTGGTGCCGTACTCGGCGGTGATCGGCGCGCGGGAGGCGGGCGCGGGCGCGGTGGCCCTGCGGCTCCGTGACGGCCGCAAATTGGACGCGATGCCGGTGGGCGAGGCGGTGCAGCGGATCGCGGGCTTGACCGCAGCGCACGCCCTCGACCTATGGGACGCCCCGGCCTGAGGCCGCCATTAAGCAACCGGAGTTGACTATCAGCAGAATAGTCAACTACGGTTGCTACATGTCGGCAGAAGACGCACCCGCACCCCAGGACCCCGCCGACGCCTTGGCCGCCGTGGCGGCACTGCGGCGCCTGGCCGACCAACTGGAGGACGCAGCCGTGGAGCAGGCCATGCGCGCGGGCTGGAGTTGGCCGGACGTCGCCGAGGCGCTCGGCGTCACCCGCCAGGCGGTCCACAAGAAGCACGTCAAACGGCTCATCGCCGCCGGCGTGAAGCTGAGGAGACGACAGTGAGCGCGATGGACCACTACATCAACGACGTCATCGTCCGCGGAGCGGCCGAGGCGCTGGCGGACGGCTCCGCGGCGACCGAGGCCCACCACCTCCTGCTGGCGATCGCCGCCCACGAGGGCACCGCCGCGCACAGGGTCCTGAGCGCGGCGGGTCTCGGCGGACAGGAGATCGGGCAGGCCCTTGACCGGGAGTTCGAGCACAGCCTGAACGCCGTCGGCGTGTCCCGCACCGCCTACCACCTCCCGGAGCCGAGCCGGGAGGGCAAGAACCCGCCGAAGCTCGGGGCGTCGGCCCGGCTCGCGATCGAACGCGGCTTCGCCGCCGCCACCGGCAAGAAGGACCTGCGCCCCGCCCACCTGCTGCTCGGCATCCTGGACACCGAGATCGGCACCGTCCCCCGCGCGCTCGCCCTGGCCGGCATCGACCGGGCCGAGCTGATGGCACAGACCCGGGAGGCCCTCGAACACGAGCGTTGGTAGGCCGGCCTCACCGCCCTCCTCCCCGGCACGGCCTTGGCGGCACCGGTCATCGCGCCCCGCCGCGCCACCGAACGAACACGAAGAGAGATATAATGAGCACGGAGAGCGAAGGAGTCGCGCTCGACGTCGACCGGCTGCGCATGCGCTACGGCACGGTCGACGTCCTGCACGATGTCACCTTCCAGGCCCGCCACGGCGAGGTCCTGGCCCTACTGGGTCCCAACGGGGCAGGTAAGACCACCACGATCGAGATCCTTGAGGGCTTCCGTATACGCTCGCAGGGCCGGGTGGCGGTGCTCGGCACCGACCCGGCGCACGGCGACGAGCGGTGGCGGGCCCGCATCGGCGTCGTCCTGCAGTCCTGGCGCGACCACGGCAAATGGCGCGTACGCGAGCTTCTCGCCCACCTGGGCACCTACTACACCGCCTACACCACCCCCGAGATCCAGCGCCCCTGGGACCCTGACGAGCTGATCGCCGCCGTCGGCCTGACCGAGCACGCGCACAGGAAGCTCAAGACGCTGTCGGGCGGCCAGCGCCGCAGGCTGGACGTGGCCATCGGCATCGTGGGCCGCCCCGAGCTGCTGTTCCTCGACGAGCCGACGGCCGGCTTCGACCCCCAGGCCAGGCACGAGTTCCACGACCTCGTCCGCAGGCTGGCCGACGACCACCACACCACCGTCCTGCTCACCACCCACGACCTGGACGAGGCCGAGAAGCTGGCCGACCGCATCCTCGTCCTGAACGGCGGCCGTATCGTCGCCGACGGCACGGCCAACCAGCTCGCGCGCCGCATCGCCGGTCAGGACGAGGTGCGCTGGCTGTGCGCGGGGCGGCGCTTCACGGAGCGGACCACCGACTCCACCGGGTTCGCCCGCGACCTGTTCGCCCGCCACGGCGAAGAGGTTCAGGAACTTGAGGTCCACCGGGCCTCCCTGGAGCACACCTACCTCGCCCTGGTCCGTGAGGCCGAGACGATCCAGGAGGGAACCCGATGAACCCCGCGACGACCGCACTGCGCGCCGGCTGGTCCCGTGGCCGCATCGAGTTGCGGCAGTCGTTCACCAACGGCGGCGAACTGTTCTCGCACTTCCTGTGGCCCGCGCTGATGATCGTCACCATGTTCTTCATCAGGGATCTGCCGATCGGGACCGGTGGGCTGCTCCTGGGCGCGCTGGCGCTGCCGAGCATCCTCGGCATGAACGCCGCCACCGCCATGATCGGCATGGGCCAGCAGCTCACCGCCGACCGTGAGGACGGCACCCTGCTGCGGGCCAAGGCCACCCCGCACGGCATGCCCGCCTACCTTCTCGGCAAGGTGATCCTCGTGTCCGGCGGCCTGCTCGCCGACTTGGTGATCTTTTTGGTGCCCGGGATGCTCCTCGTCGAGGGCCTGCGGATCGGCCCCGGCTCCTGGCCCACCCTGGCCTGGGTGCTGGCGCTCGGCCTGCTGGCGACCCTGCCGCTGGGCGCGGTACTCGGCTCGCTTTTCCCCAGCGCCCGCGGCCTGGGGCTGATCCAGCTCCTGTTCCTCGGCGTGATCGGGATCTCCGGCATCTTCTACCCGCTCACCGCGCTACCCGGGTGGCTGCAGTGGATCGCCCAGGTCTTCCCGGTCTACTGGATGGGGCTCGGCATGCGCTCGGCCCTGCTGCCGGACACGGCGGTCGCCGTCGAGGTCGGCGAGTCCTGGCGGCACCTGGAGACCGTGGGGGTGCTGGGCGCCTGGGCGGTGCTCGGCCTGCTCCTGGCGCCGGTCCTGTTGCGGCGGATGGCGCGCGGGGAGTCCGGTTCGAGCGTGGCCGCCCGCCGCGCCCGCGCGCTCCAGCGGGTCGGCTGAACTCGGCGTCCGGACGGCGGGCGCTTCAGGCGACGGCCGGATCGGCGGTGTCCGGTCGCAGTAGCGCCCACACCAGCCGCCCCTTCCCGGCTGCGCGGACCCCCCAGTCCGCCGCCAGGGCCGCCACGATCTGGAGGCCGCGTCCCGACAGGGCGTCCATGTCGTCGTGGCGGGGAGCCGGAACGGTGTCCGCGCCTTCGTCCGTCACCTCGATCCGTACGCCGCCCTCCTCCGCCTCCACCAGTGCGACCACGAACCGTCCGCCCGTCGTGCCCGAGCGGGTGTGGGTGACCGCGTTCGCGGCCAGTTCGTCCAGGACGAGCAGGGCGTCGTCGTTGCCCTTGCGTCCGCCCGCCTCAAGCAGGGCTTCCGCCCAGTGGCGGCCGACCGCGACGGCGCGGTGGGTGCCCGGGAGGGTGACCGTGCCCAGGGTGTACTCCGTGGGCTGGTGTCTGGGCATGACAACGGCCTCAGTATTGCTCACCGTTCAGTCCTCCGATCACATACATGAGGCTCGCCATCCGGGTGCGGGGCTGCGGAGTCACGGGCGTCCTTTCTGCTGGTGCGTGGCGCGGGCGAGTACGGTCCGGCCCAGTTCTGGGCGGTCGAGTGCGGTCGGCCGGAGGAGTAGTTCGTAGTCGCGGGTGAGGCCGTCGGCCGCGCCCTTGATCGTGAACCGCACGCAGTACAGCGGAAGGCCACGGCGGCTGACACGCGGGCTGCGCCACCAGATCAGGCCCGCCCGCTCCACGATCGCGACGAGGTCGGGGGTCAAGGACAGCCGGGTGTGTTCGGCGGTGCCGGAGACGCGGACGCACCCGATGCCGCGCGCGGTGAGCGCGGCTCGCAGACGTTCGGCGGGAGAGACAGGTGCCGCCGATGTCCGGACGCTTGGATAGGCCAGCAGGAGGGAATCCATCTCAACGGCCGAACTGCCCGAGAAAGGGGTGAATAAGCATCGGATGATTGGTGGCGATGGCCCATCTTTGGGATGGCTGTGAGCGAATACCGGCTTTCATCGTCACCTCTGTCGCGCTCGATTCGGGCCGGCGAGAACCACTCCCGCCGCCGCGCTGCGGTGCCCGCAAGTAAATGCCATCTGTAGTCGCCCTGTCACTAAGGGTCACGAAGTGCTTTCCATACCGGCCGCAGTACCTCTGAGCTGCCGAGATCCGGCACCCAGAGCCGCCTTCACTCGATCAACCCGGCGAACGTCCGATTCGTCTGGTTGCCTGCGCGGGACGAGCGGGGAAACCTGCTATCAGAGCCTCGTCCAGGGAGTTCTCAATGCGGAAACAGTGGGGCAGGCAGGATATAAACCGGCTGAGGGCGCAAATGATCGCCCAAGGGCGCGGTATGGAGGAAATAGCGGCAGAGATTCGGGCACAAACCGGGCGATCACTTCTCGCGTCGTTCCGGCTGGCTCATGGGCTCAGTCAGGAGGAAGTGGCCGCCCGAATTCGGGTACGGTCGCCTACCACGGTGATCACGCAGGCCGGCCTGTCGTGGATCGAACTGTTTCCGGGGCCTTCGTCGCGCCCGCCGTCCGCCGTTCAGATCATCGCGCTGGCGGAGATCTACCAGACCACGCCCAGGCGGCTGCTCGCCCCCGAGGCGCTGGACCGGCTCCCGCCCGCCGAGCGAGAGATCGTCATCCGCTGCGACCCCGGCCACGCCGCCGTACCTGGTGATCAAGTAAGCGAAGCCGCGCCAGAGCCGCAACCACAACCGCAACCGCTCATCCCCTCGTCGATCGTGCCACCGCTGCGGCGGCCGGTCGGCGGTCTGCAACCGGAGGTAGAGATGGCCGCTCGCAGAGCACGGAGATTCGTGGCGTCCAGCGAGGCCAGCAATGTCGGTCCGGAAACGCTCACCCAGTTGCGCGAGGAGACCGCCCGCATCGCGGGGGCCTACCTGCTGCAACCGCTCCCGACTCTGCTGTTCGACCTGATCGAGTGTCAGGATGTGGCGTTCCGGCTGCTTGAGGGCCGCCAGCGACCCACAGAATCCGTCGAACTGTATCTGCTCGCCGGAATCACCTCGGGCATGCTGGCCAAGGCCAGCCACGACATGGGCGACCCGCACACCGCCCTGACCCAGGCCCGTGCCGCGTTCGTCTGCGCCGACAACGCCGGGCACGACGGACTGCGCGCGTGGACGCGCGGGCTCCAGTCGTTGACCGCCTACTGGGCCGGGTGGCCGAACGACGCGGCCCGGTACGCGATGGCGGGGGTGGAGTTCGCCGCGCGTACCCGAGGTTCGTCCTCGGTGTGGCTACCGGCGCAGGAGGCACGGGCCTGGGCGGTACTCGGCGACGGCGAGCAGGCCCAGGCGGCCCTTGATCGGGCCCAGGCCGCCCGCGAGGCCGTGGAGAGCGATGACCTGGACGAATTCGGCGGTGTGCTGAGCTTCAACCGCCCCCGCCAGCTCTACTACACGGCCGACACCCTCGTCTGGCTGCCCGGCAACGAACAGCGGGCGGACCGGCTGGCCGGGGAGGCGCTGAGCGCTTATGCGGAGGCGGACCCGGCCGAACGGGCGTTCGGGGGGGAGGCGGGTGCGCGGGCCGATCAGTCGCTTGCCCGGGTGCACACCGGCGACCTGGACGGCGCGGCCGAGGCGCTGCGGCCCGTACTCGACCTGCCCGCCGACCAGCGCAACGCGGGCATCGTCGCGAGCGCCATGCGGGTCCACAACGCCCTGCGCGTCCCGGCGTACGCACGTACCCCGCAGGCCCGTGACCTGCGGGAGGAGATCGAACAGTACAGTCAGGTCTCAGTGCGTACGGCGCTGTCGCGCGGGCGCTAACCTCGCCGCATGCATCCCGTGACGATCGACTCCGAGCGCCTGCGACTGCGCGAGTTCACCGAAGGGGATGTGGACGCGCTGCTGCGCGTCTACGGCGATCCCCAGGTGGTCGAGCACATGTCGTTCGAGCCCCGGAGCAGGGAACAGGTCGAGACGACCGTCCGGGCCGTGATCGCGGCGGCGCTGGCCGAGCCGCGCACGGAGTACTCGCTGGCGGCCGTGGACGCGGCCACGGACGAGCTGGTCGCGTTCGCCCGCCTGGCCATCGACACCCAGCATCCGGGGCAGAACAGCGGGCAGATCGGGTTCGCGCTGCGGGCCGATCTGTGGGGACGCGGGCTCGGCACCGAGCTGGCCCGGCTGCTGCTCCGCCTCGGGTTCGACGACCTCGGGCTGTATCGGGTGTGGGGTGCGCGGTCGCCACGGAACGTCGTTTCCGGGCACGTCATGGTCAAACTGGGCATGATCGAGGAGGGCCGCATCCGGGGCCATCTGCTGATCGGCGGCTCGTACCGCGACTCCGTGGTCCACTCGATCCTGGCCCCGGAGTGGTCCCCATAGGTCACCGGCGCTCACCGCGCAGGAACGCGGTGAGCAGTTCCCGGTACCGGTCCGGCCGGTCGTGGCCGATGTCGTGCCCGGCGCCGTCGATCGGGCGGAGGACGGTGTTCGGCAGTACGTCGGCGTACTCCCGGGCGACCTCGGGCGCCAGGTAGTCGCACGAGCCGCGCAGTACCAGCACGGGCGCGGTGACGCGGCGCAGCGCGGGCCGGGGATCGGCGACGCGGGCGGCCGCAATGCCGAGCACGATGAGGAGACCGGCTGCTGCCTTGGCGCCTATGTCGGGGCTTTGGTCGGGGGTAAGCCGGTCTCCATCAATGCCTCGGCGGCTCGGCGGGGATCTCCTCTGACGGGGAATCATCCGTCGGCTTGCGGGCTTGGTACGAGTAACTGACCGGCCAGATGAGCGCGATGAGCGGAACCTTTCCCAGATTCGCCATGAACTCGATGAGGGCCGAAGTACGCGAATGGTCGTCGACCATCCAGATGACGCCGAGCAGTACGGCACAGGTGATCGCGTAGGCGGCCATGATGCGCAGCCAGACGCCCCACTCATAGCGCGCCCTGGCTCGTTTCTCGGTGGGCGGCTTGCGCGGCGGCGGGCCGCTGGCGAAACGATGCGCGAACTTCGCGTCGGCCCACTTTATGGTGCGGTGACCGAACATGATGGAGTACGCGATGTAGGCGGCGGCGAGGCCATGCTGAATGCTCCCCACGGCTCCCGCGCGCATGTCGATCACGGCTGCCACGAGCAGGACCAGGTCGAGGAGCGGGAGGCTCAGCAGGAGAGCATTGCTGAGCCTCCGCATCCGCCACAGGTAGCGGGCGGCCAGGCCGAGGCCGAGCAGGGCCCAGAACCCGATCTCACAGGCGATGATGATCGCTAGGATCACGAAACTATCCCCCTTTGAACCCCCATTGCCTTCGATGATGGCCGAGTCTGGGGGCGGTCACCTCGTCGCGGGTGATGAATCGTCGTACATCCTTTGACGGACTGCGCGAGGAGGTCGTGGGACGGTCTTCTCAGGGGATGAGGGACACCTCGGGGAAGCGCTCATCGGGCGCGTCGAACATGCGAGTGGACTTGCCGGCCAGGTGCAGGTCGAAGAAGGCGGCGATATAGGCGCGTTGCGCCGCGAGGGAGCGCTGCGGGTCGATCGTGCCCACGAAGTCGCCGAAAGGCGTCTCGCCCGGGATCTGTGGCAGCAATGCCTGCAGGTCGGTGAACGAACCGTGGGCCGCGCCCTTGAACCGCAACTCCCGCTTCCACCCGCGCGAAGCCTGCCAGAAGGACTTCCAGGTGGGCTCGCTCTCCCGGGTGTGGGCTTCCGCCGCCATCTGCAGGAACGGCTTGGCCACGCCGGTCTTGGCGACCGGGCCGACATAGGCGCCGTCGAGATTGACGCCCGCGTCCACCCGGGCGTCGTCGTGGGCGAGCTGGGCGGCCACCGAGCCGCCCAGCGACTGCCCGAGCACCCCCACCCGGGACAGGTCGGCCGCGCCACGCAACCCTTCGGGCAGCCGGAGTCCGCCGAGCTGCCCGCGTCCCGCGCCGACCTGTCCAAGTCCCCTGAGCTGTCCAAGTCCCCTGAGCTGCCCGAGTTCCTTGAGCTGTCCGAGGACGAAGCGGACGTCGGCCAGACGGGCCTTGCTGTGCTGGATGAGCAGCTTGGCGAGGACCCGCGGGGTCAGCTTGTCCGGCAGGGGAAGCGCGCGCACGAGCCTCCCGCCCGGGAACTCCACCTGGTCGGCCTCGTAGGTGTGGTCCACGGTCACGACCAGGTACCCGCGCGAGGCCAGGTCCTCGACCAGCGTGGTGCCGAGGGTTCGGGGCCCGCCGTCCCCCGAGCTGAAGAGTACGACGGGCAGCCTGCCCGCACGGCCGTCGACCGGCGCACCGGGGCGGGCGTGGGTGGCGGTGGCCGCCCAGTTCACCGTGCCCTTCGGGATGCCCATGGGCGGTGCGGAGCGGCGGTTCCAGTCGGCCGCGGCCAGGGGGGCCATGTGCGGGGCCGGTGCCCGGCCGGTGTTCTTCGCCGGGTACCACAGGCTGACCATCAGCTCCCGGTAGGACTTCGACCTGACCAGGGGATCGGGGCGTGAGCGGTCCACCAGGCGCATCGCGACCGTGCCGACGGCGTACGGCCCGTACGGCTCAGGGAGGGTCAGGGTGACGGGGCCGGCGGGCGTCATGGACACCGCGAGGGACACCACGGCGGCTTTCATGACCGCGACGGCCTTCGTGACCGCGACGGCTTTCGTGAAGAGGAACATGCGGCCAGGTTCGCAGCGAGCCTCGATGCCGGACGACCGGCGGACGGCTGACCCGGGGGTGCGACTTTCGGATGAGACGCCCATATGGTCCACCTTGCGCAGGATGGGGGTGAACCCCCAGGCCAACTAGGGTGAGCGCATGAAGCCCGTTCTCGCCGACGCGCTGCTGGCAGCCGTGATCTTCCTGACCACACTCGGCCCCGGGCAGGTCATGACCACCGGCGACATACGGGTGCTCGCGCTTCAGGTGGCCCTGGTGGCGCCCCTGGTGTGGCGGCGGCGCGCTCCGCTGGTGGTCTTCTGCGCGATCTCCGTGGCCGCCGCGCTCCAGTGGGCCGCCGGCGTGCAGCTTCCCGCCGACGTCAGCCTGCTGGTCGCCCTCTACACCGTGGCCGCGTACCGCCCGGGGCGGCAGAGGCTGCTCGCGGCCCTCGTACTGGAGGCCGGGGTGGTGCTGGCCGCGGCGCGGTGGGCACCGCCCGGCCAGTTCCCCATCTCGGTGCTGGCCATGACCGCGATGGGCGCCGCCGCCCTCACCACCGGACTGTGGGCGGGGGCGCGGCGGGCGTACGTCGACTCGCTCGAACGCGACCGTGAGCAGCGGGAACGCCTCGCCGCGGCGGAGGAACGGGCGCGGATCACCCGCGACATGCATGACATCGTCACCCACAACCTGTCGGTCATGGTGGCCCTCGCCGACAGCGCCGCCCATGTACGGCACCGCGCCCCTGAGCAGGCGGGCACCGCCCTGGAGCGGATCGCCGAGACCGGCCGCCAGGCGCTCGCGGACATGCGCCGCTCCCTCAGCGGGGAACCGTCGCTCGATCCGGCGCCCGGGATCGCCCAGTTGGTCCCGCTCGCCGACCAGATGCGCGCGGCCGGGCTGCCGACCCACCTGCATGTGGCAGGCGATGCCGAGGCGATCCCTCCCACAGCGCAGCTCACCATTTATCGGCTGGCTCAGGAGGCGCTGACGAACACGCTCAAGCACGCACCGGGCGCGACGGCCGAGGTACGGGTCAACCTGACGCCGCAGCGCGCGGAGGTGGAGATCATCGACGACGGACGCCCCGGACGCTTCGGGCGGGAAGCGGCCCATGGGCGGGGGCTGGCCGGGATGCGCGAACGTGTGGCCGCCTACGGCGGGATGCTGGAGGCCGGTCCGCTGCGTGGCGGCGGCTGGCGCGTGGCGGCCGGTCTCGACCTGAAGGGCGGAGGGGCATGACGATCCGGGTACTGATCGCCGACGACGAGTCCTTGCTGCGCTCGGCCTTTCGCATGGTGATCGAGGCCGAGCCGGACATGGAGGTCGCCGGCGAGGCGGGCGAGGGAGAGGAGGCCGCCACGATGGCCAGGCGGCTGCGTCCTGATGTGGTACTGATGGACGTGCGCATGCCCGGCCTGGACGGCATCGAGGCCACGCGGCGCATCGTCAGGGACTGCCCACGTTCACGTGTGCTCATCCTGACCACCTTTGACCTGGACGAGTACGCCTTCGCCGGGCTGAGGGCGGGCGCGGCGGGATTCCTGCCGAAGAACACCCGGCCCGTCGAGCTGCTTACCGCGATCCGCAACGTGGCGTCCGGCGAGGCCGCCCTGTCGCCGCGCATCGCCCGCCGCCTGCTGGAACGGTTCGCGCCCCAGCTCATGCCCGGCGCGCCCGCGCGTGACGAACGGCTGGCACTACTGACCGCCCGCGAGCACGAGGTACTGGTGCAGGTGGCGCACGGGCTGTCCAACGCCGAGGTCGCCACAGCGCTGCACCTGGCCGAGGCCACGGTGAAGACGCATCTGAGCCGCGTCTTGTTCAAGCTGGGACTACGGGACCGGGCACAGGTCGTGGTCTTCGCCTACGAGACCGGCCTGGTACGCCCCTCGACCCACCCCTGACCTGCCTCCGCTCCGGCACAAAGCCCGGCAGAGCCTTCAGCCCACTCGTGCCCGCCAGGTGCCCGCCGCCCAGGCCCTGCCCGGCATCCGGCAGCCTGTGAACGTGAACGGGCAGGCGGTCACCTGGAGGCGAGAACCGCCACCCCACCGCCACGGAACCACGCTCGAAGTGACGGCCGCATGGTGCCCCTGGACCTGAAGCGATGCTCGGTCGGACCACCCGAATGGGATCTGATCCCCGCCACCGTCAAGGCGTTCACACCAGCCAGGACCACCGTGGAGGACTATCGGGCCTTCGCCAAGGTGTACAGGAACATGGCAGGACCGACCGCCACGGTGGCGACGATCCGATCACCTTCCCAGTCGAGCGGGCCCGCGGCATCCGCGGTGATGACTGGGCTATTTCCGCGCTGCCGGAGCAGGCGCGAGCCCTACCGGTCGCGATAGAGCTGTGCGCGCTGATCACACCCTGATCAAGGGGAGGCTCCAGCCGATCGGTTACCCAATCGGCTGCTCCGGCGTGTCCAGCCACACCTGTTGCCCATCCAGGGTGACCGTCATCCCGAAACGGTCGCGGCCGGGCTGGCCCCGGTCCACCCACCGGCGGTAGGCGTCGGTGACCTCGTCCCACAGTGGCCGGTCTCCGACCTGATAGGTGGCGAACTCGACGTCGCCGGGCGCGGACCGGGCGGCTGCCCACCGGCCCGGGGTGTCGGGATCGATCGCCCACAGGGTCAGCTCGCCGTCGTCTTCCTCAGCGTAGGAGCGCAACCCGGTGATGGCCGCGATGGCCAGATGAGCCCCGGGCGGTGCGTGCCACACGACGCGCGGGTCGAGCTGGGAGGTGGCACGGATGCCGTCACCGGCCTGCCACGGCTGGACCCGCTGGGATCGCATGAGCATGTAGGAGGCGTAGCCCGGGAACCGGCCGTGCGCGATGCCGTCCGGCGTGACCACGAGCCGGAGGGAGTGGTCCTCACCGAACTCCGGGCACCATGGCAGAACGATCACCCCGCCCGGCCGGGTCTGCTCGACCCAGGCGTACGGCACATAGCGGATACCGCAGGTGATGTGTACCCGATCGTAGAGCGCGCCGCCGGGGTGGCCGTGCGCGCCGTCTCCGACGACCAGGCGAGGCCGGGCTCCGGCCTCGCCGAGGTTCTTCGCGGCCTGCTCGGCTACCGCTGGATCCACTTCGATGGAGGTCACCGTGCCGGTCTCGCCGACCAGGTGAGTGAGCAGCGCGGCGGTCCAGCCGGTGCCCGTGCCGACCTCCAGGACGCGCTGGCCGGGACCGGCTTCCAGCAGGCCGAGCAGGTCGGCGACGGTGCCGGGGGCGGACGTGGAGGAGGTGGCCCGCCCGGTGGCATCGGCCAGAGGGGAGGCGCCGTCGTCCAGTTGGGTGATGATCGGAACGTTGGCGTAGACGGTGCGCCACCACTCGTCCGGGTCGGTGTCGCGGTCGATGACGCGGCGGGGCGAGTCGTCGGCGACCGCGATCGGGGGCACGAACAGGTGGCGTGGTACGGCGCGTAGCGCTGCCTGCACCTTCGGGCTGAGAGGGCCGGGGAGGTCGGCGATCATGTCGTCGATCCGCCGGCCGATGGAGGGGTCCACAGGGGCTACTTTTTGTCCTCGTCCTTCTTGGGCTTGGGCTTCGCGTGCTTGCCCGGCGGCGGTACTCCGTCTGCGGTGTCCTTGCCGTCAGCGTTGCCGGCCTTGGGGTCGAAGGGTTTGTCCTCTTTTGGTTTGCCTTCGTGGTCACCGTATGTGGCGCTCATCTTGCCCCCTCGTCTCGCCCACTGCCTAGCGTGACAGTACGGCTACGCAGGAAGGTGGGCAAGGGGAGGCTCTGGTGTCCGGGAGGGAGCGAGGAAGCGCTCCACGGTTGCAGTTCACAGGAGTTCAGGGGGGTTCACCGAGGTTCGTCTTTCCAGTTCCGAACCCCGGCCAACCTATCGAACCACCCGAACCGACTCGTAATGCGTAGGCCAGGGTTCGATTCACCCCCAGGTGTGGGGAGCACAACTTCAGGACGCCACCATTGACGCGCACCTGAGATTCACCCCCACGTGTGTGGGGGTGACCAACTAGGAGCGCCAGCGTCGGGCGGAGCCCGACATGAGGAAGAACAGGCCGAGCGTCAGCGAGGGCCTTTGCGCGTGGGAGCGCGCCGTTCCGCCGGAGGCGGGCGGTGCCCCGGAGGGGCGGTGGGACGCCATCGAACGGTGGCGCGCTCTTCAACGGTGTGAAGGGTGGATAGGGGGCTTGTGGCTGGTGGGGGGACGGCGAGGGGCACGGCGCACGGGGGATGCCGGATACCGGGCGGGAGGGAGCACGGCGCTTCGGGAGTACTGGGCTCCGCCGTACTGGCCTCACCGCCCCGGCACGGCGGATCAGGGCGTCACATGGATTCCAGCGTGGTGCGAAGGCTGCGCATGACGCCCGTGCGCCAGCCGCCGCCCATGATGGCGCGGGCCTTCTGCTGGAGCGGGTGGTCGGGGTCGAAGCCCTCGTGGAGCAGGAAGAGGCGGGTGCCGGTGCCCTCCGGTTCGAGGGTCCAGGTGATCGTCCAGTCCACCTCGATCCCGCCCGCCGGGTCGGCGTCGCGCCAGCCGATTCGCAGCATCCTCCCAGCCTCGAACCCCAGTACCTCGGCCAGTACGGTGCCGGAGAACCCCGTCACCGGCACCGCCGCCGCCTTCATCGTGTACCGATGCCCGACCTCCAGCCGGAAGTCCCCCGGCATCAGCCAGCGCGCCAGCAGCTCCGGCTCGGTCAGTGCCCGCCACACCTTGCCCGGCGGATGGGCCAGGAACTGGTCGACGCGTACGGTGGTCAGGTCGTCGGCGTCCATGGTGATCGGCATGTCCGTATCGTTCATCGGGAAGCAGCCCCTTCCGGATCGTCAGGCAGCGAGTCGAGTACGTCGCGCAGCCCGGCGAGGCGTTCCCGCCAGTACCGCTCGAACGGGTTGAGCCATTCCTGCACCTCGTGCAACGGCACCGCCTCCAGCCGGTAGAACCGCCGGCGGCCCTCCTTGCGCTCGCTGACCAGCCCGGCCTCGCGCAGCACCCGCAGGTGCTCGGAGAAGCTGGGCCTGGCCATGTCGAAGTGCCCGGCCATCTCCGCGACCGGCTGCGGTCCCTGGTCGCGCAGCATCCGCAGTACTTCGCGGCGCACCGGGCTGGCCAGGGCCGCGAACACCCGGTCCTCCTCGGTCACATCGACATGAGTCATCGCGGATCAGGCACCGGCGGGAGCGGCGGGAGCGGCGGGAGCGGCGGGAGCGGCGAGGATGAACGCGTTGCCGTCGGGGTCGGTGACGGTCGCCTGGCGTCCCCACGGGTGGTCGGCCGGGCCCTCCACCGCCGCCCCGGCCTCGGCGAGGCGGGCGCAGTCGGCGTCGAGGTCGGTGGTCTGCAGCATGATGCCCCGGGCGGTCCCGGGCGTGAAGCCCTGCTCGGCGGCGGCCAGGGTGAAGGCGGTCTGCGCGCCCTTGGGGGCGACCTGGAGCCAGCGGACCGGCCCCATCCGCTGGTCGGCGACCAGGTCGAAGCCGAGGGTGCCGACGTAGAAGTCCTTGGCGCGGTCCTGGTCGGCGACGGGCAGGGTCACGAACTGAGCATGGGTGATGTTCATGCGACCCACTATAGGTAGGAAATTTCCTACCTGTCCAGTCGCCCCCGCACCAGTCTCCCCGGCAACCTGCCTACGGCAGCGGCTGGTTGACGTGCGCGTCCTTGCCCGCCGCCCCGAACGCCTCCATCACGCCCGGCCCCTGGAGGCGGAAGTCGCAGCCGCGCTGGTCCTCAAGGACCGCGTTCCACTGCAACAGCGCCTTGATGTTGGGCATCTTGGCCAGCGCGTCCGGAATGCCGCGATACCACTCGGCCTTGGCGTCCGGACGGTCCGGATCGGCCTCGGTGCCGTACTCGCCGATCACGATCGGCTTCTCCGCGAACCCGTTCTTCTGGAACCAGTCATACGTGGGCTTCAGCGTCTCCTCGAAGCTCTTCCAGGGCGCGTCCCTGCAGGGCCCGAAGTTGTAGGGGTCGTAGCTGATCCAGTCGGCGTACTCGTGCCCGGGGTAGAACGCCTTCCACTTCGACTGGTACTCCTCGTACCCGGTGACCGCCCACACCCAGTCCACGTTCGTCACGCCCAGTTCCTTGAAGCGGTCGTGGATGTGCCGGTAGGCGGCGATGTAGTCGGCGGGTTCGCCGCTGCCGGTCTTGCGTTCCATCTCGCCGTCGAAGCCGATCATGACCGGCTTGCCGTACTGCTTGACCCGCCGCGCCTGCGGGTCGATGACCGTGGCGTCGAGCGAGCCGTCGGCGATCTGCCGCCAGGGGATCTCGCGGTTCTCCGACCAGACCTTGGCCTCCCAGCTCAGCAGGAGGATGCGGTCCTCGCCGATCTGCGGCTCGTCGGCCTTGAGCAGCATGCCGTTGTCCGTGGGCGACATGTCGTGGTACGTGAACACGATGTCGAGCCGGCGGCCGATCGTCCGTTCCACGCCGGTGATCGTTGACAGCAGCGTGCCCTCCCGGGGCGGCGGCACGTACATGCCCCACCACGCACCGGTCGGCGGCGTCAGACGCGGACCCTGCGCGGCCCCACTAGACCCACCGGGCCCGCCGGACTGCTGGGAGCGGACGAAGATCACAGTGGCGACCACGACCACCACCACAGCGGCGGCGATGAAGATGGCGAGCCGGCGCATCCGGCCTCCCGCGTTGCTCGATTGGGAGGCCATCCGTCCCCTTCCAAGCTCGGCGGCCACAGCGGCCGCACTCCGGTCAGACCTCGACCACGCTATGTCGCCGACCTGTACCGTACCAGCGCTTCTCCCTGCGGGTTTGCTGAGTGTTTCGTTCCAAAACGGGCCCGGCCCCAAGGGTCCGGCACCAGGTGTTCAGAACTCCAGCCGGTAGAACACCGACATATCGCGTATCAGCGGCAGCCATCTGCCGATCGCCGCGACCACCCGCAGCCGCGCCGGCAGCCGGTCGTACCCATCGAGGTCGAACGCGCCCATCGACGTCACGCAGCGCAGCCGCCCCGGCTGGATCGCCTCCAGCTCGGCCGGGGAGTCGATCCCCCAGTACAGGGTCGCCCCGGCGGCCTGAACCGGCCCGTTCAGCTTCTGCCACTTGATGCCCCGCCTGCTGAACGCGTCGAACACGAACTGCCCGGAAGGGAAGTGGTCCACGATCCGGCGCAGCAGCGCCGCGCCCTCGTCCGGTTTGAGGTACATCGTCAGGCCCTCGGCGACCACCAGGACCGGCTGGTCGCCGGGCACGTCCGCGAGCCACGCGGGGTCGGTCACCGAGGAGGCGACCATCTCGTACGGGTGGGCGCCCGGCGGGTCGGGGAAGACCTGGCGGCGCAGGTCGATCACGTCGGGGAAGTCCACGTCGTACCAGCGGACGCCCGGCCCGGGATCGACCCGCTGCACCCGGCTGTCCAGGCCGCAGGCCAGGTGCAGCACGGTGGCCTGGGGGTGGGCGGCCAGGTATTCGCGGGTCCAGGTGTCCAGGTGAGCGGCCCGGAGCGCGACGCCGACCTCGTCGCCGCGGCGCATCCCGGTCGTGGCGAAGTCGAACTCCAGCCGCTCGACCGCTTCGAGGGCCGCCGTGTCGTGCAGGAGCGGCCGGGGGGACCGGGCGTCCACCGCTCTGCCGTAGAGGGTGGCGAGCATCGTGGCCTGCGCGCCGGAGAGCCGAACCTTGGCCATGGCGGCAACGCTACGCCGCCCGCGCGCACCCGCACCAGGTTTCGCGAAAGTCGCCCGCAACCGTGCCGGTAAATCCGGCATTGGGCAAACACATCCGTACTTTTGTCCGCGCCTCCGGCCGGGTCCCGCAGGCGTTGCTAAGGTCACCGATATAGGAGGAATCACCATCCACCGGCACCGCGCGACCCCCGACGCGGTACGGAGCAGGTTCAGCGGTACGGAGCAGGTTCAAGGGGGAGGACGCGATGACCTATCAGACCGGACATCCGAGGCAGGCCATCACGGGCTGGGTCGGCTGGGTGTGGTTCGCCGGGATCATTTTGATCATGGTCGGCATCTTCAACATCGTCAGCGGCCTCTACGCCATCGTGAACAGCAACCTGTACGTGCAGACGCCGTCCCGCCTGCTGCTGTTCAACATCGCCGGCTGGGGCTGGATCCACCTGATCTTCGGCGCGCTGCTGCTGGCCACCGGCATCGCCCTGTCGGTCGGCCAGACCTGGGCACGCCTGGTCGCGGTCGTGCTGGTGGTGATCAACGCGGTCACCCAGCTCATCTGGCTCGCGGTGAACCCGTGGTGGTCACTGGTCATCATCGCCGTTGACGTACTGGTCCTGTACGCGATCATCGTCCACGGCCGGGAGGCCAGTGCCCTGTCCGAATGAGCCCGGCGAGGCGGACGACGAACCCGCCGGGACCGCCCTGCCGTACCGGACCACCTCAAAACCCGCGAAATCCATGCGGATCGCCTCGACCCCCCAGGTTCGCAGGGCCGCACCGATCCGGTACTCCAGGGCCTCGACCAGGCCCACCGTGGCTTCGGCCACGACGTCGGCGAAGCACTCCGCCACCACGGGGCCGAGCACGCCCGCCGCGAAACGCCTGATGGTCAGCGGGTCCTCCAGCAGGCCGCCCAGGCAGTCGCGGTCCGCCTCGCGCAGGCCGCCGAACTCCGCCACCACTCCCGGCGCGGCCTCCGGCGGCACGCGTAACGTCATCGCCAGCCTGGGCCGCACCAGCCCGCCGCCCGCCATCGCGAGGTCGATCGGCGGGAGTACCAGGTCACCGGCGCCAGGGCCCCACCGCACGGTCAGCGGGTGCACCGGGACCGGCAGCACCGCCGCGAACCACGGATTGAGCGGGTGGACCGAGCCCTGCGGCAGGGTCTCCCGCTGCACCCCGCGCCGGCCGCCGCGTTCCAGGAACACCCACGGCAGCCGGTAGCCGTCATGGCCCTCGACCAGGGGCCCGACCGGCTCCCCCGCCCCCGGCTCGGCTCCCGCGGAGGTGATCACCACACCGACGTGCCGGGCCGGGATCGCGATCTCCCGTAGTTGCCGGGCGGCGGCCTGGTCGTTGAGCATGTCGGCGTCATCGGTGGTGATCACCTCGAACAGCGCCCGGTTGATGTCGTAATGCGCCCCACCGGCGAGGATCGCCGGCTGCCTGCCGCGTTGGCCGCCCCCGCGCAGGAAGGCCGCGCCGTCCTGGAAGTCGTCGCACGCGACGTGCCGGGCGAACGGCATGCCCGGCGGGCACGGCAGCCCCGCGTCGGCCAGGACGAGCCCGACCGTGCCGGGCGGCACGTACGTCCGGGGCACGGTCTCGATCTCGAACAGCAGCGTGTTGATCCGGTACGACGCGCCGCCCGGCAGCGTCGCGACCTGCCTGCCCTGCTCGCCGCCCCCGCGCAGGAAGGCCACGCCGTCCTGGAAGTCGTCGCACGCGACCGGCATGCCGAATGGCCGCTCGGCCGGGCGCCTGCTCCCTTCGAGCGCGGTGACCAGGCCGATCCGGCCCTCCGGGATGCGCACCCAGGGCACGAACTCGACGGTGCAGAAGCCGGGCATCAGCCAGGCGGTCCGCCCGGCGGGCAGGGTGGCGGCGTGGATGCCCCGGGCCCGGTAGGGGGTGACCCGGCGGAACCGCGGATCGCCGTGCGCGGGGCCCCGGATCTGGCGGACCACGCCCACATGGCCCTCTGGAACGATCCAGCGACCGGCGAGATAGGCGGCGAGGCCGCCCGAACCGAGTACCGCCAGCAGTACGACCATCTGCACGAACGTCATCGCTCCCCCTACCGGGCCCGCCAGAACGGGCCCGGTCCGTCTTCCGGGGTGAGCGCGTCGCTGGACAAGCGCCACTCGCCCGGCCGCCAGGCGCACGACTCCCTCCCCACCCGCGAGCCGCTGCGAATCTCTCCGGAAGAATAAAGCGGACATGTCACAGCACGATTACGTTTCTGTGGTAATAATCCGGCTAAACGATGCGAGATGACGTTATTTGCGACTTGCGAATGAAATGTCATTCATCCGGTATACCCGACTGCTTGCAAGACTCAGATACGCACCCCCGGGCGCGCCCCGCCCGGCGCGGCCTACAGCGGCCTACAGCGGCCTGACGTGCGATCTCTTCGCGCCCGGCGAAGGATCTCCCCCGCCCGGGAAACGTTATCCGCCAGCCCATCCAGCAGGCATGAAATCCCGGAAATACCGACCCTTCCGCCAACAGGGTCTGTTGTCCGGCGTGTTCGGCGAGATACGGCCCTGTCGCATGCGTACTGTCGGCCGGGATCCGCCAGCTTGCTACACGTCGGATATGTGTGGCGGCTCTTCGGGGAGTCGTGAGGGAACTGGTGGGGCTTTTGTGATTTGGGGGGTTTCGCGTGAGCGTGGCCATTGTGATGCCCACATGCCGCGACGAAGCCGACCTTGCGGCCACCGTCGAGGACCTCCTCGCCACGATGGAGGACGCGGAGCACTGCGTGATCATCGTCGCCGACGACACCGGCCGGGACCCCGGCGAGGGCCGGATGGCGGAACACCTGGCCGCCCGGTTCCCCGGCCGGGTGCGCGTCGCGTACCAGACACCGGGCGCGGAACACGGATCGGCCGTGCGGACCGGCGTCGCCTTCGCCTTGGAACGCACCCACGCCGAGCGGATCCTCCTGATCGACCCGGACGCCCGGTTCGGCGCGCACCGGCTGCCGGAGATCATCCAGGAGGCCGGGCGGGAACGGGCCGACGTGGTGGTCGGGTACCGGCTCCGGCCGCCCCGGACGCTGCTCGGCCGGGCCCGCGAGGCGGACTGCGCGTACAAGCTGTTCGACCGCCACGTCCTGGAACGGCATGACCTGGGGGTGGAGGCGGCGACGCTGTCCCTGCGGCTGCTGACCAGGAGCCACGGCGGGGACATCCGCATCCTGCGCCGCCCGCTGGAGCCGCCGAGCAGGGTGCCCGCCAGGCGTCCGGGCAGCACCCGGCCGTTCACCCCACGCGACCCGCAGCCCCCGGCCCCGGCCGAACCCCGCCCGCCCCGCACCGAACCACCCCCGGCCGCCCCCTGGAGACACCACCTGCGGGCGGCGCTGACCCGCCTCGGCCCGCCGCCCTCCCTGGGCAAGGCCATGCCATGGCGGCCCAGGCGGCCGAAGGCCCGGGACCGGACCCTCGCCCTGGTCACGCTCGCCGCCATCGTGCTGTCGCTGGCCGCG
This sequence comes from Spongiactinospora rosea, assembly GCF_003315795.1. Classification (GTDB taxonomy): domain Bacteria; phylum Actinomycetota; class Actinomycetes; order Streptosporangiales; family Streptosporangiaceae; genus Spongiactinospora; species Spongiactinospora rosea. Next base: position 200,953 of record NZ_QMEY01000001.1, on the reverse strand, counting down.
TGGCACGGCTTCGCCGCGTCCCGGCTCGCCTACCCCGACGCGATCTCCCACCTGCTCATCGCGCGGCGCGTCGTCGACTCCCCCACGCCCGGCCTGGCCCAGCTCGGCGGCGTGTGGCTGCCGCTCCCCCACCTGCTCTCGCTGCCGCTGGTGTGGATCGACGCGTGGTACCACTCCGGCCTGGCCGCGACGCTGATCTCGATGGCCGCCTACGTCCTGGCCACCCGCTACGTCTACAAGACCGCCCGGGACCTCACCGACTGCCGGAAGGCGGGCATCACGGCGGGCGCGGTGTTCGCGCTCTGCCCCGGCGTCCTCTACCTGCAGAGCACCCCCATGACCGAGTCGCTGCTGCTCTGCTGCGTGGCGGCCACCGTCCACCACCTCACCCGCTGGCGGGCCACCCGCTCCTACCGGTCCCTGGCCGCGACCGCGATCGCCGCGCTCGCGGCGACGCTCACCCGCTACGAGGCATGGGCGCTGGCCCTGCTCGTGATGGCGGTCGTGGCCTGGACCACCTGGCGGGACGCACGCCCGGCGAGGCAGCCGCGCGGAGTCGAGGCGAACGTGATCTTCTACGCCACCCCGGCCTTCGCCGGCATCGCGCTGTGGGTCATCTGGAACGCCGTCATCTTCAACGATCCGCTGTACTTCTACTCCGGCGAGTTCGCCAAGCCGTCCCTGTGGGTCGCGCAGGGCGAGGCCGCCGCGAACGACTGGTGGACCGCACTGCTCACCTACGGCTACGCCGTGCTCGGCAACCTGGGCCCGCTGGTCCTGCTGCTGGCCGTCCCCGGCCTGGCCGCGTACGTGCTGCGCCGCCGCGACCCCGCGCCGCTGCTGGTGCTGGCCTTGGTGCCGGTGTTCGTGTGGGCGCTGCGTACCGGGCAGCGTCCGCTGCACGTCGAGGAGATCACCGGCGACCTCTACAACGTGCGGTTCGGGCTGGTCATGATCCTGCCGGTGGCGCTGCTGGCCGGCGGGCTCGCCGCCGGTACGACCTGGACCCACGCGACCCGCGCGACCCGCTGGGCGCGCGGCTGGGCGGTGCCCGGCGTCGTGGTCGCCGCCTGCGCGGTGGCCACGGCGGCCACGGTCGCGCACGGCGTGGACGCCCGGCGCGAGGCGGAGGCGTTCCAGGCGGGGCGGGTGGCGCGCGGCGCGCTGGGGGCCGCCTCCTGGCTGCGGGCGAACTACGACGGCGGCGCCGTGCTCATGCACTCCTTCGGAAACGAGACCGTGATGTTCCACTCACATCTGCCCACGCGCTCGATCGTCTACGAGGGCAGCTTCCGGCGGTGGGCCGCCGCGCTGGCCGACCCGCGCGGCGCGGGGATCCAGTGGATTCATATGCGGCGCACTCCCGGCAACACCGACCGGGTGTTCCGGGCGCTGCACGGTACGACGGCGCTGCGCGACTACACGCGGGCGTACATCGACACCGACCGGGTCGTCTACCGGGCCAAGGCGGGATCGTGAACGAGCCGATGGACGACGGCAGCGCCCGGGTCACGCTCAGCCGGGGGCAGCGGGTGGCGCTCGGCGTACTGGCGGGCGGGCTCGCCCTGGCCGTGCTGCTGGACGCGGGCATGGCCGTGGTGACCGCGGCCGTGGTCGCGGCGGCGGTGCTCTACGTGGTGGGGATCGGCGTCAAGCTGTTCCTGATCTTCGGGTCCGGGGAGGCGCGCGTGCTGCGCGTCGCCGAACTGCCCCCCGACGAGGCGCTGCCCCGGTACACCGTGCTGGTCCCGCTGCACCGGGAGGGCCGGGTGCTGCCCGCGCTGCTCGGCCACCTGGCGGCGCTGAACTACCCGGCCGACCGGCTCCAGATCCTGCTGCTGATCGAGGAGGACGACGAGGAGACCGCCGCCGCGCTGCCCGGCGTACTGCCACCGGCCTGCACGGTCGTGCCGGTCCCGCCGGGCGGGCCGCGTACCAAGCCCAAGGCGTGCAACGTGGGGCTGGGCATGGCCACCGGCGAGTTCTGCGTGATCTACGACGCGGAGGACCGGCCCGACCCCGACCAGTTGCGCAAGGCGGTGGCGGTGTTCCGCGGCTCGCCGCGGTGGATGGTCTGCGTGCAGGCCGAACTCCAGTACTGGAACCCGTGGACGAACTGGCTGACCAGGTGCTTCGCCGCCGAGTACGCGGTGAACTTCAGCCTGTTCCTGCGCGGCCTGGACCGGTACCGGCTGCCGATCCCGCTCGGCGGGACCTCCAACCACTTCCGGGGGGACGCGCTGCGGGATCTGGGCGGCTGGGACCCGTACAACGTCACCGAGGACGCCGACCTCGGCATTCGCATCGCGCGGCGCGGCTGGAGCGTGCGGATCATGGACTCGGTGACCGAGGAGGAGGCCAACAGTCGCCTCGGCAACTGGCTGCGCCAGCGCAGCCGCTGGATCAAGGGCTACCTGCAGACCTGGCTGGTGCACATGCGCTCGCCCGGCGCGCTCCGGCGCGAGCTGGGCTGGCGCGGGTTCTGGAGCTTCCAGTTCACCGTGGGCTTCGCCGCGCTGGCCCCGCTGCTCAATCCGGTCTTCTGGGTGCTGACCGCGATCTACCTGGCCGCCGGTCCGCGCCCGATCGAGGCGCTGTTCTGCGCCCCGGCCCTCTACGCGGGCACGATCGCGATGATCGCCGGGAACCTGCTGCTGGTGCTCGCGCACATGGCCGGGTGCATGGAACGCGGGCTGCACGGGGCGGTCCGCACGATGCTGGTGGTCCCGCTGTACTGGGTGCTGATGAGCGCGGCGGCCTTCCGCGCGCTGGTCCAGCTCATGCGGCGCAGCCGCAGGCACCACTGGGAGCTGACCGAGCACGGGCTGGTGCCCGCCCCGGAGCCGGCCGGCGCGTCCGCCCGCTGAGGGACGGACCCGCCGGCCTGCGGGGGTCAGTCCCCAGGCACGTTCACGACGCGGAAGCGCTGGTGGGCGTCGCCGTGGCAGCCATAGTGCTGGACGACGGCGTACTCGTCGCGCGAGCCGCCGTAGACGTCCATGCACTGGCCGTTGTGGCGGGAGCGGAGCATGACGGGATCGCCGTCGCGCATCGCGCGGTAGTCGGAGAACTCCCAGGCGGCCCGCCGGTCGGCCACGCCGTCCTCGCCGCAGGCGATCTGCAGCAGGCGGCCGTGCGGACGCCCGGGCACGCCGGCGCACTTGCCGGTACGCCGGTTGACCAGGCCCCACCCGGAGGCCAGCCGGACGATCCGCCACTGCCGGGTGGCGTCCTCGCCGAACCCCGCCTGGAGCACGCCACGGCGGTCGGCGTCCCCCCTGGTCTCGGCCATCAGCACGTGACCGCTGTGGACGGCCACCAGGTAGTGGTGGCCGCCCGCCGGCTTGCCCGGCACCGGCTTACCGGACGCCGCCGCAGGCAGGGCCGCTGCCGCGGCGCACAGGACGCCCAGTACGGCGGCCGTGCCGCGCACCGCCACGGAAAGGTGATTTTCCCCCATTAATCGCGTTCCTTCCAGAAATACCGGCCTTTGGGGAATGCGATGGACATTCATCCCCGCAGCCCATGGAAACCTCTGAAAGGAAACGATTACAGCCGCCGCACAACTCGGCTCCCAACCAAGGGTATTCCCGGCCCAAAATCACGCGTCACCGGAGATAATCCCGATAAGACCCCGCCTTGTCAGGATCAATCCCATTAACTCGGAAATCGGGCCGAGAATGCGATGCCTGCCCGCCGGATCAGACGGCGTGTAGTCGGGGATCGAGCGGGACGTTGGGCCTGGGCGGGACGAGAGGAGGCGGTGGATCGTCGTCCTCGATCACGCCCGTGACATAGCCGGTCAGCAGTCCGGCCTCGGCGAGCAGGCCGCCGACGTGCGAATTGGCGATGCGGTAGTAGACCCGGGTGCCATCGCGGCGGGAACTGACCAACCCCGCCGCGCGTAGTCTGGCCAGATGCTGGGAGACCGCGGCGACATGCGCGCCCAATTTCTCGGCGAGTTGCCCGACGCGGTATTCCTGCGACGAGACCGCGTGCAGGATCTGGAAACGGATTGGATCGGCGATCGCCTTCAACACTTCCACGACCGAGTCGACGGACACGACCGGGGATTCGGAAGGAACTTGCGCAACCATGCAAATATTCTACCTCGCGACCGGCCCCTTTCCGCCGTCCGGACCGGCGGTAACGTCATCACCGTCGTCCCCGGGCAGGCCGCCGATCAGCTTGAAAGCCGCCTGCAACGCCACTCCGGCCCGTTCGTCGTCCGTCAGGCCCATGTCGATGATCGGGACGCTGCCCAGCAGGATCGCGACCACCGCGAGCATCACCTGGAAGCGCTGGGCCGGGTCCATCTCCGGCGTGGCCAAGATGGCGAGCATCGCCAGGAAGCTGTCGCGCATCCGCTGCCCGGCCGGGATCTTCCGCATGACCGCCTGGTTGACCTGTATGAACCGCAACAGCGGACGCCACTGCCCGTCCAGCAGCTCGAAGATCCGCCGCAGGACCTCCCGCCTGGCCTCCTCGGTGGCGGGCTGGGCGCGGGCCCAGTCGTTGAGTTCGTCGACCGAGTCGGCCAGGTCGGCCATGACCCCGGCGAGGATGTCCTCCTTGGCCTTGTAGTGGTAGTAGAGCGCCGGCCTGGTGATCCGCAGCCGGTCGGCCACCTCGCGCAGGGTCGTCTTCTCGTATCCCTGTTCGGCGAACAGCTCCAGGGCGACCCGCTGAATCCGTACCCGAGTGTCCGAACGCCGACCTGCCATGATCTCTCCCGCGCTTGACGACCGGCTTCACGTTGCTTACTTTCATGTAAGTAAGCAATGCGATCCGGCTAGTAGGGAGCAACACTATGGCTCAGGACTTTCCCGTCCAACGGACCTGCCCGTTCGCGCCACCGGCGGAGTACGCGAAGCTGAGGGACGAGGCGCCGGTCGTCCGGGCGAAACTGCCCAGGGGCGAGGCGTGGCTGGTCACCCGGTGGGCCGAGGCCCGCCAAGTGCTCAGCAGCCCGGCGATCAGCACCGCCACCACCACGCCCGGCAGCCCCAAGCCCCTCATGTCCCCCGACCCGCCGACCCCCGAGATGCTCGAAGAGCTGGCCGGGCAGCGTCACGGCGTGTTCATCGACATGGACCCGCCGGAGCACACCCGCTACCGCAAGCTGCTCATCCCGGAGTTCAGCTACCGGCGCATCAAGGAGATGCAGCCCGGTATGCAGGCGACCGCGGACCGCCTGATCGACGACATGCTCGCCCAGGGCACCCAGGCCGACCTGGTGGAGGCGTTCGCGCTGCCGCTGCCCTCGCTGGTGATCTGCCAATTGCTCGGCGTCCCGTACTCCGAACGGGAGTTCTTCCAGAACAGCACCCGCCGTCTGCTCACCGCGCCCGACGAGGTGGGCCAGATGGCCGCGGTCGGGGAACTGCGCGAGTTCCTGAGCGGCCTGGTCGCCGAGGCGGAGCGGGCCCCGGGCGACGACCTGCTCGGACGGCTCGTCACCGCGCGGGCCGTGCCGCACGAGGATATGGTCGGCATGATGTTCCTGCTGCTGGTCGCGGGGCACGAGACCACCGCCAACATGCTCCCGCTCAGCGTGCTGTCCCTGGTCCGCCACCCGGACCAGCTCCGTCAGCTCCTTGACGACCCGGGTCTGTGGCCGGGCGCGGTGGAAGAACTGCTCCGCTTCCACTCGATCGTGGACTGGGCCGGCTTCGACCGCGCCGCCACCCAGGACATCGAGATCGGCGGCCGGAAGCTCGGCGCGGGCGACGGCATCTTCGTACTCGGCGCGTCCGCCAACCACGACGAGCGGGTCTTCCCCGACCCCGACCGGTTCGACATCCACCGCGAGGCGCGCCCGCACGTCGCCTTCGGGTACGGCATCCACCAGTGCCTGGGCCAGAACCTCGCCCGCGCCGAGTTGGAGATCGCCCTGCGCACCCTCTTCGAGCGCATCCCGGGCCTGCGCGTGGACGCCCCGGACGAGGAGCTGTCGTTCAAGTACTCGGCGACCGTCTTCGGCGTGGACGCGCTGCCCGTCTCCTGGTGAGGACGCGGGCGGCGCGTTCCCGCCCGCGTCCTCGGGGCACCCGCTATGCGGCCTCGTGCTGACGCTGGCACTTGATGCAGTACCGGGCCAGCGGCCGGATCTTGAGCCGCTCGAACGGGATGCCGGTCGCGCAGTGCGCGCAGCGGCCGTAGGAACCGGCCGACAGCCGGTCCAGGGCCTGGGTCAGCTCGGCGATGGCCCGGTCGGCGGCGGCGAGCGAGGCGAGCAGCTCCTGCCAGGTGCCATCGCTCCCGCTGCCCACCCCGGCCTCGGCCCGCAGGCCGCGGAGGTGCTGGGTACGGCGGTTCAGTTGCTCCTCAAGGTCCTGACGCAGTGACTGGAGCTGGACGCTGCTCAGGTGGGGCGAGTGGCTGGTCTCGGTCATGACGACGATCGACTCCTTGCGCGGCGTGCGGGCACGCCGAAGAGAAAGGGAGATCCGGGCCTCGACGAGCTCGACGTACTCGACGTGCCCGGCGTACGCGAACACGCCACAGGGCATCCGGCTTCTGTGGCGTCGTGGTGAAGCGGTGACGTCAGCCGAGTGGGGGGCTGCGCGAACCGGCCGCGCGGTGGGCGAACTGCTGCGGATCGCGGATCGTGTCGTCGGGCGCGCCCGGCGCGGCCGGCGGCATCGGGTGCGCCGCCGCGGCGTACCGGTCGCCGCGCGGCGGGGGCGGCCACAGCGACTGCACATGGTGCTCACGGACGTTCGCCGGCTGCGGCGGCAGGCCGATCAGCCCGTCGTCCAGCGGACTCCAGCTCCACGCCTGCACCGCCGCGGGCGCGGCGGGTGCGGCGGCGGGGCCCGCGGCGGCGCCGGGGAACGCGGTGGCCACCAGCAGGGACAACAGGACCAGGCCCAGCACGCCGCTCAGCGTGCCGGACCCCCGTGACATCGGTCCTGACCCCCTCATAAGGCCGACCATAGCCCAGCCGGTAGGAAAAGGCCCGTTCGTTTTCCTGGCCCCGGCGGTGGCGGGGTTGGTGCGGGAGGGCCGGGGGCGGGTACGTTGGCGGCCAACGGGTCCGTCCGGCGAGGAGGAGGCGACGTGCGCAGCAAGCTGCCCGCCGTTCGTCTGCTCCTGCTGTCGTGGCTCGTCCTGGTGCCCTGGGCGGTGCCCACGAGCGCGGCGGCCTCCGCCGCGCCCGGATGGCCCGCCGTCGCCGAGCAGGTGGCGGCGCAGCAGGCGCGCCAGCAGCCGGGGCTCGGGCGCGAGCCGTACCACCACGGCGTGGCGCAGGCCCGCCACCTGCTGCTCGGTCCCGCCGGTTTCACCGGCCCCGCTGTACTGCCCGCGGGCCTGGCGGCCCCGCGACCGGCCTGGGCCGTCATCACCGTGCGCGCAGCCGTCCGCACGCCGGACGGACGCCGGGTCACGACCACTCCGGCCCGCGGACCTCCCTCCACAAGGTGCTGAAGATCCCCTTTCCGCACTTCCGAACCTGTGGAGGGTTCAATGAACCGTGCGCCGCTATGGCGTGCGGTGGCGGCGTTCGCCGTCATCGCGATCTCAGCAGTTCTGGCGTTCACCATGACCCCGCGCCTCGGCCTGGACCTGCGCGGCGGCACCCAGCTCGTGTTCGAGTCCAAGGACTCGGCGACCGTCAAGGCCGACGCCGCCGCCACCGACCGCGCCCTTGACGTGCTGCGCCGCCGCGCCGACGCGCTCGGCGTGGTCGATCCCACCCTGGTCCGCTCCGGCGAGAAGCGGATCATCGTCGAACTGCCCGGCGTCCTCGACCCGCGGCAGGCGGCCGAGGTCATCGGCCGTACCGCGCAACTCGCCTTCCACCCGGTGCTCGGCGTCGCCGAGGCCGGCGACCGCGACGCCGTGAAGGACGAGAACGGCACGCCGCTCAAGATCGGGCCCGCGGCCATCACCGGCGACGGCGTCACCGGCGCCGCCGAGCGCAGCGACCCGCAGCGCGGCCCCGGCTGGTGGGTGACGGTCGACTTCCGCGACGCCGACGCCTGGCAGCGGCTCACCGGGACCGCCGCCTGCGAGCCGGAGGGCGACCCCAAGCGCCGGATCGCCATCGTGCTGGACCGCGAGGTCATCTCCTCCCCGCAGGTGGACCCGTCGGTGCCGTGCCGCGCCGGGATGCCCGGCGGAAGTGCCGACATCACCGGCTCGTTCACCTACGAGGACGCCCGCGAACTCGCCGTACTGATCAAGGGCGGCGCCCTGCCGGTGCCGCTCGACCTGGTCGAACAGCGCACGGTCGGCCCCACGCTCGGCGCGGCGGCGATCGAGGCCAGCGCCAAGGCCGCGCTGGTCGGGCTGGTGCTGACCGCCGGTTTCATCATCCTCGTCTACCGGATCTCCGGGCTGCTCGCCACGATCGCGCTCGCCTGCTACGGCCTGATCTCCTACGCGGCGCTGGTCGCGATGGGCGCGACGTTCACCCTGCCGGGACTGGCCGGGTTCGTGCTGGCCATCGGCATGGCCATCGACGCCAACGTGCTGGTGTTCGAGCGGGCCCGCGAGGAGTACGGCAAGGCCGTGGGGTTGCGCGGCGCTCTCGACCGAGGTTTCAAGAACGCCTGGAGCGCCATCGCCGACTCCAACGTGACCACGCTGATCGCCGCCGGACTGCTGTTCTGGCTGGCCTCCGGCCCGGTCAAGGGCTTCGGCGTGACGCTGGGCGTCGGTGTGCTGGCGTCGCTGGTGTCCGCCATGCTGATCACCCGGGTGCTGGTGCAGGCCGCGGTCGGCCGGATCTCGCCGCGGGTCTCCGGGCTCGCGTCCCAGGGGGCCGTGCGTACCTGGCTGGCGCATCGCAAGCCGCGGCTGATGCGGGCCGGGAAGCTGTTCCTGACGGTCGCGGGCGGGCTGGCCGTGGTCGCCCTGGCCGGGCTGGTGGTACGCGGGCTGAACGTCGGAGTGGAGTTCACCGGCGGGCGGCTCGTGGAGTTCGCGACCAGCAGGCCGGTACCGGCCGACGTGGCGGGGCGGGCGGTCGCGCAGGCCGGGTTCCCGGCGGCGGTGGTGCAGGCGGCCGACGACGGCGTCACCGTGCGGGCCGCCGAACTCGGCCTCGCCGAGACGGCCAGGATCGAGCAGGCCCTTGAGCCGCACGGCGGCGAGGTGACCAAGCGGCGCGAGGAGTTCATCGGCCCGAGCCTGGGCGAGGAACTGCGCCGCAACGCCCTCATCGCGCTCGGCGTGGCGGTGGCCATGCAGCTCGTCTACCTGGCGTTCCGGTTCCGCTGGACGTTCGGGGCGGCGGCGGTGCTGGCGCTGCTGGTGGACGTGGCGATCGTGGTGGGCCTGTTCGCCTGGCTGGGCAAGCCGATCGACGGGGTGTTCGTGGCGGCGATGCTGACGATCGTCGGCTACTCGGTCAACGACAAGGTGGTGGTGTTCGACCGGGTCCGGGAGCTTTGGGCGGCCAGGCCCAAGGAACCGCTCGCCACGGCGGTGGACGGGGCGATCGTGCAGACGTTGCCGCGTACCGTGAACACCGGGCTGGGCGCGCTGTTCATCCTGGTGGCGCTGATGGCGTTCGGCGGCGACTCGCTGCGCGACTTCGCGATCGCGCTGGTGGCCGGGATCGTGACGGGCACGCTGTCGTCGGCGTTCGTGGCGGGGCCCGCGGCGGTGGCGCTGGGCCGGTTCGACCGGCGTCCGCCGGTCGCGCCCGCCAAGCGCAAGGCTTCCCCGGGGAGGAGCGGGTCGGGCGCGGTGTTGTGACCCTTCGCAATGACCCCAGCGGGGTACAGAACAGACATGAAGGGTGATCGGGTCGAGATCGTTGTGGACACCCACGACGGGTCGCGGACCTACGAGATCGTGGCGACGCGGGCGGGGCGGCGGGTCGAGGTGACCATCGGCCGGGGCGTCGTGGAGGTGGCCGAGGTCACGCGTACCGGGACACCGGTGCGCACGGCCCGCTTCATGGCCAGCCGCCTGCTCGCCCTGGTCGAGCACCCGGCCCCCCGCCCCCCGGAGCCCGGCGAGGAGTGACGGCGGCGGCGCGCGGATGGAGTCGCGCGCCGCCTTCGGGCAAGGGTCAGATGGTGCGGCGGGTGTCGTGCATCGGGGCGCGGGGGGCGGGCACGACCGGCAGCACGTCCGCCCCTGTCGGGCCCGCCCGGCGTACCTTGTCCCGGCCCTCGCCGCGTACGGCCCGCGCGGGCGCCCGATGCCGCCCGCGCCCCCGCCCGATCCTCGCCATCAGCCCGATCGCCGCCGCCAGCCCGTGGAGCAGGCACCGAACGCGGTCACCGAGAGCCATAGATCCTCCTTCGGGGCAGGGTCGGCCGTCGCCCCCACCGGGCCATTACCGGTGAGTTACCGGACCGATACTTTCCGTAGTTTTGGTACCCCGATTCACGGCTCTTGCACGTCCCATCGGCCGATGGTCGCGGTCACCGGATGGCACTCGCCCAGCCGGGCGAGTTCGGGCTCGGTGAGCGAGACCGCGCCGGGGAAGGTGTCGCCGATCTTCCAGCCCGCGTGCAGTACGGCCTGGCGGAGCGCCGTCACCGGATTGCCGGTGGCGAGCCAGCCGTGCAGGAACGAGGCGAACAGCGCGTCGCCCGCGCCCGACGTGCTCACCACCCCGCGCGGCGCGACCGCGGCCACCTCGATCAGGCGTCCGTCCCGCAGCCCCATCAGGCACCCGTCCCGGCCCGCGCCGACCGCGGCGATCTCGCAGCCCGGGTAGCGCTCGAAGACCTGCGCCACCCAGCTCCGCGGCGAGCAGGGCAGCCGTTCGTGACTGCAGAAGACGATGTCGGCGACCTCCAGCCAGGGCCGGTTGTACGGGTCGTTGACATCGCTGATCAGATGGACGTCCACGGCGATGGGCACCCCCGCGGACCAGGCGTGCCACAGCAGCGGCCGGACGAACGCGGTGTTGGTCAGCACCGCGAGGTCCGCCCCCTGGATGACGCGCTTGAACACGTCGGTCGGGTACTGGAGCATGTTGACGGCGGCGACGTACGGCCGGCCGGAACGCCTGCCGTCCGGGGCGACGAGCACGACGCCCAGCGACGACTTCGGCGCCGGGATCACCCCGTCCCCGTGCAGGTCACGCGCCCGCAGCGAGGCGCTGATGGCCTCGCCCGCGATGTCGGTGCCCACGAACGTGCACAGGCTGGTCTCGTCGCCGAGCGTGCGCATGGTGTCGGCGATGTGGCACGCGGCCCCCGACACCTCGGCGCGCGTCCATTCGGGGAACCGCTGCGGCGTGTACGCGATGGGGAACCCCGCCACGGGCACCGCCATGTAGAGACTCGTGACTCCGGCCACGACGACCCTGTTGGGCATCTCTCCTCCGGGTGTGGGTCAGTCGGTGTGGGTCAGGTACGGGGCCGGAACGGGTTCGGCCCGTGGGATCGACGGCGGCTGGGGCAGCCGCATCAGGCGGTAGAGCAGCCTGCGCATGTTCCGGTCGAACCGGCCGGGGGCCGAGGTCAACCGGGCCGTCACCGCGGCGTACCGCTCCGGGTGGTGACTCGCGGCGACCTCCCCGAGCTGCGCGGCCAGCGGCCGGTCGAACCGCAGCCTGGGCGCGGTGGCGGCGAGCAGCCCGCCGGCCGACTCCGGATCGACCTCTTCTTCCGTGCCGTCGACCAGCAGTACCGGGGCCCCGGCCGCCGCGCCGTACACCGTGACCGACCCGTGGTCCCCCACGACATGGTCGGCCGCGACCAGCGCCCCCAGCCACTCCGCCTCCGGCGGGACCAGCACGAGGCCGTCCCGCACGCAGTCGGCCAGCCAGCCGCGGACCTGCCACACCCCGTGCCCGAACCAGATGTTCGGGTGCAGCAGCGCGGCCACCCGGTAGCGTTCCTTGGGCAGTTCGGCCAGCACCCAGCGGAGCAGTTCCGCCTGCCTGCCGAACAGCGACCGCTGCCCCCAGGTGGAGGTGACCACCACGAGTTCGCGGCCGTCACCGACCCCGAGGGCCCGCCGGTACGCGGGCCGCTCGGCGGCGCTCGCCACCAGCCGGTCGTACACCGGATCGCCGATGACCTCGGCCACCGGAACGGCCTCCGGGCAGCTCCTCGCCAGCCGTTTGCGCTCGGCCTCGTGCGTGAGCACGATCGCCGAGGGAAGGACCATCCCGTCCCTGACGAGCTGCTGCGCGCTGAGGCCGTACACACCCTGGTGGCCCGCCACCGCGCCCCCGCCCAGCCGGCGGCTCACCCGCTTGTTGTAGCCGGCGCCGTGCGGAAGGACGACGAGCGGCGAGTGAATCCTTTCTATCCCCCCATAGGCGGCGGAGATCGCCAGATCGAAATCGGTACGGACGGCGACGTGCCAGGGCAACACCGCGCCGCCGAGCCTCCCGAGCAGTTCGGCGACCCCGTTGCCGAACACGTCCGGGCCGTTCGTGAACACCACCTGGATCCGCAGATCGGCGGCGAGCAGGTGGGCAACGTCCATCAGACGCTGCCCGGAGGTAACCGTGTGTACGATCATGAGTGCGGTCCGCCTGCTACGGCGGGTCACCCACCGCTGCGCATCGGGCCCGACCGGCACGTGGAACCCCTCAGTACAGGACATCGCGCTTTCTAACTCCCCTTCACCATGGCGCGGGCGCACTGCGCGCCGTATCCCCCGGCCGTGTGTGGTCCCCGTCGTCACGGCCTGTATCGAGCCTGCGCCGCAAGCCTGAACGAAACCTTGCAGCAACCGTGATGCGGCCCCGCCGGCGGCCTTGCGGGGGTGGTGGGGATGTCGCGACCTGGCATCGATCACAGAAGCGTTGTGGACCGTTACCAAAAAACGCGAGAAGCTATCGGGAAGTGGGGCATTTACCTGCCGAAAGGACACTCGTGGAGTTCCGAATACTCGGCTCCGTGGAGATGTGGGCCGAAGGGCAGATGCGTGATCTCGGCACGGCCAAAGAACGATATGTGCTGGCCATACTGCTCCTCACCCCCGGCCAGCCGGTACTAATCGAAAATATTATCGATTGGGTTTGGGGCGATACGCCGCCGACAAACGCGCGCGGAAATCTGTACACCTATGTCCACAGGTTGCGCGGCAGGATCGGCGACGACAAGGCGGTGCTCAGGCGCTCCGGCGGCTACGTGCTCAACGTCGATCCGGAGCAGATCGACCTGCACCGATTCCACAGGCTGAACGACCGTGCGCGCACCCTCGCACACGTCGGGAATACCGACGAGGCACTGCGCCTGTTCAATGAGGCGGCGGAATTATGGCGAGGCGAGCCGCTTTCCGGACTCCACGGCGAATGGATATCGACTATTCGGACAAGTCTGGAAAGCGACCATCAGGCCGCCACTAAAATGCGATTGCAGCTGGAACTCGACGCGGGCCACCATACCGAGGTGCTGGGCGAACTGTACCGGCTGGTCGACGGGCATCCTTACGACGAGTCTTTCATCGAACAGTTGATGATCGCCCTGTATCGCTGCGGCCGCCAGCGGGACGCCCTGGAAACGTACCATCGGATGAGCCACCGCATGGTCGAACAGCTCGGCACGGACCCGGCGCCCTCCCTGCGCGCCATGTACCAGCGCATCCTGCGCGGTGACCCCGAACTCGCGGCGCCGCACATCCCGCCGCCCGCGCCGAGCGCCCCGGTGACCCAGAATCTGCCCCGCGACATCCCGGACTTCACCGGCAGGGAGGCGGATCTACGGCATCTGTACGAGGCGCTGGACACCGGCCTGACGGCCGTGACGATCGAGGCCATTGACGGGATGGCCGGGATCGGGAAGAGCGCGCTCGCCATACATGCCGCTCACGCACTGGCGGACCGCTACAAGGACGGCCGCTGGTTCCTCTCGTTGCGCGCCCATGACCCGAACCATCCGCCGCTCTCCCCCGCCGAAGGGCTCCAGATCCTGCTACGCGACATCGGTGAGAATCCGCGCCGCATCCCCGAAGGACTGGAGCCGAGGGCCGCTCTGTGGCGGGCGCGGCTCGCCGAGCGGCGCATGCTGATCGTGCTGGACGACGCGGCCGATGCCGATCAGGTCCGGCCGTTCCTGCCCGGCGCGCCGGGCTGCCTCGTCCTGATCACCAGCAGACGCCGGCTCACCGGGCTGGAGGGCATCCGGCCGCTCTCCCTGGACGTCCTCGCACCCCACGACGCGTCCCTGCTGTTCCGGCGCATCGTCGGCCACGACCGGCCCCTCGCCGCTCCCGATGTCAACAGGCTCGTACAGCTGTGCGGGCACCTGCCGCTCGCCGTGACGATCATGGCCGACCGGCTGCGTCATCGCCCGGCCCGCGCCGTCGGCGACTTCGTGACCCGGCTGTCCCAGGACCGGCTGGCCGAGATGCACACCGGCGACAATGATCTGACGAGCACCTTCGAGCTGTCCTACCGCGAGCTGTCCCGCCCGCGTCAGCGGGCCTTCCGCCGGCTCAGCCTGCACATCGGCGCGGACTTCACCGCCGCGTCGGCGGCGGCCATGATCGGCAGTGACCTGCGCACGGCAGAGCGCGCCCTGGAAGAGCTGCTCGACCACCATCTCATCCAGGAGCCGCACTCCGGCCGGTTCCGGTTCCATGACCTGCTCAGGGAGTACGCCAGGCGGCGGGCCTCCGAGGAGGAGTCGCCGGGCGAGCTGCGCCACGTGGTCCACCGCCTGCTCGACTTCTACCTCTACACCGCCGACCAGGCCGACCGCGCCCTGTACCCGCATCGGCGACGTACCGCGCTGTGGATCGCCCGCCCGCCCGCCGACCCACTGCCCGTGAGCGATCCGGATTCGGCGGCCGAATGGCTGCGCACCGAGCGCGACAACCTGCTCAGTTGTGCCTATCACGCGGCAGAGCACGGCCTTCCGTCCCACACCGTGAACCTGTCCATCGCGCTCGCCACCTACCTGGAGCGCTCGGCGCACTGGGCCGACGCCGCCCGCCTGCACGAGACCGCGCGCCGCCTGAGTCAGAAGACCGGCGACCGCGGCGCGACCGCGCACGTGGAACTGGAGCTGAGCCTCATCCGGAGCCGTACCGGCCGCTACCACGACGCCATGGAACTCGCCCAGCACGGCCTCACCACCTTCCGCGCCCTCGGCGACCTCCACGGGGAGGCCGACGTACTGTGCCACCTTTCCAGGGTCTGCTGGCACACCGGCCGCAGCCGCCTCTCACTCGCCTACGCCGACAAGGCCCTGAACCTGTACCAGCACACGAAGGACCGGTACGGGGAAGGAAAGGCGCACCTACATCGAGGGATAGCGCTCTTCCATCTCGGACGGACGGAAGAGGCCGCAAGCGCCTTCCAGAGGTCACTGGACATCGTCCGCGTCACAAAGGACCGCGCGACGATGGCGCTGGCCCTCAACAACCTGGGCGATCTCGAACTCGACCGGGGCAACCTGCAGCGAGCCCTCGACCTGTTCAGGGAATCGCTCGCGACGCTGCGCGCCGCGGGGTGGCGGCAGAACGAGGCCGTGGCCCTGAACAACATCGCCAACGTACTCCGGCGCCAGGGCGCTCTTCAGGAGGCGCTGTACTTCTACCGGCAGGCGCTCTCCGAGTACCAGGCCACCGGTGATCGCCGCAACGAGACGGACGCCCACAACAACATCGGAGCCAGCTACCTGCTGCTGAACCTCGTCTCGGAGGCGCTGACCCACTTCCACAAGGCGCTGACGGTCGCCGAGGAGATCGGAGACCCCTACGGGCAGGCCCTGGCGCTGCGGGGCCTCGGTGACGGCCGACAACGGCACGGGCAGTACGACCTGGCCTACGAGACGTACGAGCGCGCGCTGGCGATCGCCCGCGAGGTGGACAATCCGCTCCTGCAGGCGGGCTGTCTCCAGGGACTCGGCGAGGCGCTGCTGCACACCAAGGGACGCGACCAGGCGGAGATCCACTGGCGAGAAGCCCTGGCGATCTACGAGCGGCTCGGGTCCCCGGAGGCGGAGGCCGTCCGGGCGAGCCTGCGCGGCTGAGGTTCGTCCGGCCATTTCCGGACGCCGCGCCCGAGAAAGGGATCGGCTACGATGCAAAGGCCACGGTAGGGCGACGTTGCCCTTGGTCAAACGTGTCACGGCGAAGAGTGACAACGAGGCACGTTTCCGGTCCCGCACCCGCCCGAACGGCGGCGTGACCGCCGGCTCGTCTACCGTCGGCACGAGGTCGCGAGAGGTTCGCCGGGCCACCCCTGAGAGCGCGGGCCTTCCAGGCGTCGTATCCGGCAATTGAGGTTCGGAAGCTTGGAGAATCTCATACCACGTTGAACATTTCCTGGTATACCGCGCTGAAATAGCGTCCTTTCTCATTCCCGATGGCGGCCTTGACTGCCTTGACTATGATCAGTCTTGTGTCCGTTATAGGAGCTGCCCGCCGATGACCTTGCACCACGCCGCATGATCCACATCGAGGGCTCAATGAACGTTCAACCTCGTCAGGTTCATGCTTCTCCCACACAACCCGGACATAAGGTATGGAAGTGGGGCATTTTTCCATCAACCCCGATAGATCGCAATATTTCTGCATACCATATTTCCCAGCCAACACCGGACTGAAACGTGGTAACGTTGAACCGGCTTTGGGAGGGTTTGCCGTTGACGCTGCACCTCTGAGGATCGATCAAGGAGTGGAATGTTTGTCATAATGGTGGCGAACAGCATCCTTCATTGGATGATGATGGACATCATCGTGAATGGAATGATGATGGACGTGGCCAGAGTGGCGGCCGAAACCGTTCAGGCCCTTATATCGACCGGTCTATAGCGGATCATTGATGCCGACCCCTTTCCGGGAAAGGTCGATCATGGCTACTACAATCCCTTGACCAGGTCTCGACAAATTGCCGCGCCCTGCGCATCCGACTTGCACCACGGCCTCCCATGACCACCGAGGCCCGGACGCACCAACACGTTTCACCTCCGGTTCACCCGGCTTGAGGAGTTCTGGCCTCCTATGTGATGAGGGGGCCAGGACTGCCCTATGAGGCTGCTGTGACCAGCCCGAACAATGTGATCGGGCTGCCGGGAGGGCGCGCCGTGCCAGAGCACCGGCACCGGCGGAATTGTCCGGACATCGCGAGCACCGCGGGCTTATGCGATCTTGCATACAGGCCGCCGCCTGGCACGCGTGACTTCCTGGCCGCCGACCTGCGGGGGGCGGGATCATGTGTTTTCTGTGATTCGGTCAGTGTTCGAGCGATATGGCGTTAAAGCTGCGGCAGACGCCCGCTTCCATGTGGCTTGAGGTGCTTTCCGGTGAATACGGTCGTGGGGCGGTAAGCTCCGGCCGCCCCTCCGCCGGGGGTGCCTACGCACTTGAAAGTGCCTTTTGTACACCCTCTCTTACTCACTCATGATGGTGTTACGCACTACTAGTGAGGTGAGGAAGATGAGTGAGCGGGTAACGCAACCCGAGGGGTCGCAGATCGTCATCGAGATGTGGGCTGACCTGGGCTGTCCTTGGTGCTACGTCGGAAAGCACCGGCTCCAGGCCGCGATCTCACAGCGTCCGGACGCGGACAGGTTCACGATCAGGATGCGATCCTTCGAGCTGGACCCGGGGGCGCCGCGGGAGCTGGAGAAGAACGAGGACAGCTTCATCCGGACCCACGGCGGCACCGTGGCCCACGTCCTGCAGGCCGAGCGCCAGATGCAGGCCATGGCCCGCAAGGAGGGGCTGGAGTACTCCATAGACCGCCTGAACGCCAACACGTTCGACCTGCACCGCGTGGTGCAGTACGCGGGCGACCAGGGCCGCGGGTTCGAGTTCTTCTCCGACGTCCAGGACGGCTTCTTCACGGGCGCCCTCAACCCCTTCGACCCGGACGCTCTGGCAGGCGTCGCGGAGTCGGCCGGGCTGGACGGGCGGCGGGTCCGCGAGATCCTCGCGGGCGACGAGTACGCCGACCGCGTGCGCGCCGACCGGGCCGAGGGCCTGGAACTGGGCGCGACCGGCGTTCCGTTCGTCGTCCTCGACCGCCGGGTGGCCGCCCCGGGCGCCCGGAAGGTCGCGGGCTATGCCCAGTTGCTGGAGCAGGTGGCCGGGCCGGCGCCGGAGGAGCGTGTGTCATGAGCGGGGCCAGGGACGGGATTCAGATCGTGGTAGACCCCGCCGGCGGGTGGTGCGAGCCCGCTACCGGGGTGTGCCACATGGACACCGCCGACGAGGTACCGAGCGCCGAGGCGGACAACGAGGACGCCGCGGGCGATGCGCCCGCCGCTACCGAGCGATGAGCGTCACCGACACGTCAGCCCGCCGACGCCGGGGCCTTGCCCCGGCCGACTCCGGTCAGGTCGCTGGCGGCCCGGTTGCCGGCGATCTCGCTGTGGTGGGCGGCGGCCCAACCGGCCATCGCCATCACCGCGTCCCTCAGCGACCGGCCTAGGTCCGTCAGCTCGTACTCCACTCGCGGGGGGACCTCGGCGTACGCGGTCCGGGTGATCAGGCCGTCGCGTTCGAGATGTTTGAGCGTCTGGGTCAGCATCCGCTGGGAGATCCCGGGGATGCTCGCGTGCAGGTCGGAGTAGCGCAGCGAGCCGGCGTTCAGGGTGCTGACGACCAGCACGGTCCACTTGTCGCCGATGCGGTCGAGCACCTCACGGATGAAGGCGCTGTCCTGCGGCCATGCCTGGCACGGACCGGTGATCTGCCGCGCTGACGCCATCTCCATTACCTCTCATCCGGGTGCAACCGCACTACCAGTATGTAACACCTACGGGTCGCTCGGCGCGGCCCAACGGAGGGTGATCACTGTGAACGCACACGACACCATCGTGGTCGGCGCGGGCCCGGTCGGGCTGTGGGCGGCGGCGGAGCTGGCCCTGGGCGGCGGGCGGCCGCTGGTCCTGGAACGGGCCGAGCGGCGCAGCCCGCACTCGAAGGCGCTGGCCGTCCACCCGCGCACGATCGAGGTACTGGCGATGCGCGGGCAGGAACAGCCCTTCCTCGACGGCGGGGTGGCCGTGCCGGACGGGCACTTCGGCATGCTGCCCGCTCGCCTGGACTTCCGGGAGCTGGCCACGCCGTTCCCGTTCATGCTCGCGCACCCGCAGGTGCGCACCGAGGAACTGCTCGAACGGCACGCCCTGGCCCTCGGGGTGGCGATCCGGCGCGGGCACCAGGTGTCCGAGCTGAGCCAGGACGACCACGGCGTGATGCTCCGGGTCAGCGGGCCGGACGGCGAGTACGAGATCACCGCGGACCACGTGGTCGGGGCGGACGGCGCGGGCAGCATCGTGCGCCAGGCGGTGGGCATCGACTTCCCCGGAACCGACTCGACCATCTTCGGCTTCCTCGGCGACGTCGAGCTGACCGACCCGCCAGAGCGGCCGGGCTCCTGGCACAACGAACACGGCGCGCTGATCGTGGCCCCGATCCCCGGCGGGCGCTACCGCGTCACCGGGTCCGCCCCGTCGGTCCCCGCCCCGACCCTGGAGTTCCTGCGGGAGACGGCGAAACGAATCGCGGGCACGGACTTCGGCCTGCACTCCCCGGTGTGGCTGTCCCGCTTCGGCAACGCCACCCGGCTCGCGGCGGAGTACCGGAAGGGCCGGGTGTTCCTGGCGGGCGACGCCGCGCACATGCACTTCGCGGCGGGCGGCGTCGGGCTGAACGTGGGCCTGCAGGACGCGATGAACCTGGGCTGGAAGCTGGCCGCGGTCCAACGGGGCCGGGCGGACGCGGCCCTGCTGGACACCTACCACCAGGAACGCCACCCCGTCGGCGTGGCCCTGGGCGAACACACCAAGGCCCAGACCGCCCTGATCACCGCCACCACCGAGGAGGGCCTGTCCCTGCGCCGGTTCATGGCGGACCTGCTGCGCGCCCATCCCGGCGTGGCGAGCGCGCTGGCCGATATGGTGACCGCGCTGGACGTGCGCTATCCGGGCGCCCATCCCCTGGCGGGCCGGCGCCTCCCGGCCACCCGCGAGCAGCTGCACCTGTTGCGCGAGGGCCGCCCGCTGCTGCTGGCCCAGGAAGCCGGCCCGGAGTTGAAGGACCTGGCCACGAGCACGGACCTCCGGCTGCACGAGACCGAACTGCCCTGGCCCACGGCCGCCGTACTGGTCCGCCCGGACGGGCACGTGTGGGCCGCCGGGGACACTGCCGGGCAGTTGGCGGACGCCATGGCGGAACTGCCCCTCACCTGACAGAGGGCGCGGAAGGGTACGGTCGAAGACCTTGCCGGGGTCGATCCGGCGGTTCCAGATCAGGTCGATGAACTCGGGCAGGAACCGGCGTACCGGGGCAGGGCCGCCGTGCAGGTGCACCAGAGAGAAGAACAGCTCGTCGCCGGGCAGCGCCACGTCGTGGGCGACCCCGAAATGGCCGACGTGACCGCCGGGGCGGGTGGAGCGGATGGCCTGCATCATCGACTCCCGGGTGCCGACCGCCTCGACGACGCTGTGTGCGCCCAGCCCGTTCGCCAGCTCCTTGATCACGGCCACGCCGTCGTCACCGCGCTCAGTGACGATGTCGGTGGCGCCGAAGGAGCGGGCCAGTTCCTTGGCGCGGGGCGTGGCGGCTCATCGCGATGACGCGTTCGGCACCGAGCCGCCTGACGGCCAGTACCGCGGTGTGGGTGAGCCGGGCCCGGTGGGGTCTGTTCCTGGCGCGGGTGAAATCGGGCGGTTTGGTGCCGGAGGTGGCGGTCGATGGTACGGACCTGATCGCGGCGCGGGTCGGTGACGCGGTGCCGGGGGTGTGGCTGCCGGTGCTGACGACCTTGGATCACTGGAGGGAGGTTGAGGAGGCGGTCAAACACGGCGATTTCGATCATGTGTAGACGCGCCCGGGTGGGAGCGAGAGGGCGGGCGATGCAATGGACGTGACCGGCGCGAACCAGGGTGCGCTCTGCTCTGCCGTCCCCCAGCGCACGTGCGCACGGGACCTTGACATGTGGCCTGCGTGCAGTTGGCTCGATGGCGGGACTGGTAGAGCAACTAGTGATGGGAGACGGTTCATGGCTGCTGATGGGAAATGCCCGGACTGCGGGTTACGGGTGACGGGCTCGCAGGGTAAGCCGACGCCTCAGCATCAGAAGAAGGGCACGCGTGAGCGGTGTTCGGGGGTCGGCAAGCCAATCCTGCCGGATACGCCGGGCTGGTAGGGCGGCGTCGGAGCCCCCGGTCATTGCCGGGGGCTCGTTGCGTTTCCGAAGCGGGGGTTAGAAGCGGAGGTAGCGAGTTGGGGCGGGCAGTAGGGTGTTCAGGCCGGTCGTCAGGTGGGGCTGAGGCGGAGAAAGGTAGAGGTCAATGCGGATTGCGCGGTTTCGTGGACTGCTGGTCGAATGGCTGAGCACCGCGGGCGGTGACGTCATTAAGGATGTGACGGTCTTCGGGGTGCCGTCGCTGCCGGAGGCCGGTGTGCGCGTGGGCCTGGGGACGGGGGCCGGTGTGCTGCTGCGCACCATTGGCGGCGCACCACGGGGCGGTAATAAGGGCAGTGAAGCGGCGGAGACAGAGCGGGGGCCGGTCCTGGAGCCGGTACCGCTGCCTGCTGTGCCGGTAACCGGCGGCAAGGTGCGTACTGCTGATGTGCTGGCCTACGTCGCCGCTGTGATCGTGAACGCGGGATCGGATGAAATCGAACGCGTTGAAGCGAAGGACCAAAGCGTCGTGGTGACCTTCTTCAACGGCGGGCAGGCGTACATGATGACGTACAAGACCGTTCCGGCTGGGCGTGATGCGGAGTCGGAAACGGAGTGGAAGGCCGCCGAAGTGGTGTAGCGGTCTGCCTGGGTGCGGTGGGGTGAACGGTGCCCCTCATCGCACCTGGGCGGCGAGGGCGGTTAGCCATGCGGGTCCCTTCTGGTTCGCCGGTCGAGGATGATGAGGATTGCGCCGAGAGCGCCTGGACTAGCGGGGCACGCCTTCGCCGGCGGTGGCCGGTACCCCGGCCGGCCAGGCGATGTCATCGACCGCCAGGAAGGGCTCGTCGGCCACGGTCGCCGGGGTCGCCCCGGTGAAAGCCACCATGTCCCGATGCATGTGGGGTTGGTCGGCGTAGCCGGTCTCGGCCGCGACCCGGGCCGTTTCCTCGCCCGCGGCGAGGCGGTGGGCGGCGTGGTCGAAGCGTACGAGCCTGGCGGCGCGCTTGGGCGGCAGGCCGATCTGCGACCGGAACCGGGACCACAGCCGCTTGCGGCTCCACCCCACCTCGGCCGCGAGCCCGTCCACCCGGGCCAGGCCGCGGCTGCCGACGATCCGGTGCCAGGCATGGGCCACCTCCGGGTCCACCGGCGACCCGGCCGCGTACCGGCGGGCGAGCAGCGCGTCCAGCAGGGCGAAGCGGTCGTCCCAGGAGGAGATGTCGCTCAGCCGTTCCCGGATCCGGGTGACCTCGCGGCCCCACAGGTCGTCCAGGCGGACGACGGCACCCTCCAGGTCGGCCGGGGAGACGCCCAGGACCGCGCGGGCGATCTGCGGCGACAGGCGTACCTGCACGCACTCGATGTTCTCGCCGCGCGCCCACACCGCCCCGCCGTACCCGATCCCCGGCCCGGCCACGATGCTGCCACGCTCCCGGCCTGCGGCGTGGTCCACGACGGGCGTACCGCTGCCGAACTCCACGATCATGGTCACGGCCGTGTGCGGCACCATCCGCAGGGCGTCCAGGTCACGGACCCGGAACCCGGCCATGCCCACCCCGCCCACCCGGCTGGGCCACCCCGGGCACGCGACCTCCCACACCGCCGTACCGTGCACGAACGTCCGCACGACCCCATGCTACGCACGGAACATTCGTTCAAGACAGCGGCACGTACCAGCGGAGACAGTGACCTCATGACCGAATCCACGATCATGTCCTTGGACGACGGCGACATCCACGTGTCGCAGGACGGCCCCCGCGACGCGCCCGCCCTCCTGCTCCTCCACGGGTCCGCGTCCTCGACCCGCTCATGGGATGCGATGGTCCCGCTGCTGACCGGATCCCACCATGTGATCCGGATCGACCTGCTCGGACACGGCCGTTCGGCCAAACCCGCCGACCGCAGCTACGCCCTCCCCGACCAGGGCCGCCGGATCGGCGCGGTACTGGACCGGCTCGGCATCCGGCACACCACCGTCGCGGGCCACTCCAGCGGCGGCGCCGCCGCCACCGCCTTCACCGAACAGCGCCCCGACCTGGTGAACGCGCTCGTCCTCATCAACACCGGCCCCCACCTGGACGCCTACATCCCGCGCCCCGGCGGCATCTCGGCCGCGCAGTGGCCGCCATCGGACGAACAGCTCCGCGATTTCGCGAGCACCGGCTTCAGCCGTCCGGGCTACCAGATCCCGCGGGAACTGCTGGACGAGGTACGCCTCATGACCTTCCACACCCTCACCGCCACCATGCAGGCCACCATCGAGTACCTGACCGAGCAGCCCCTCCCGGACCGGCTGGCCGCCCTCGGCAAGCCACTCCTCGTGATCTTCGGCGAGGACGACCGCAGATGGCGCTCCACATCCGCCGCCGACTACCGCATCGTCCCGGCCGCCAAGATCGAGCTGCTCCCCGGCCTCGGCCACTCCCCCATCCTCGAAGACCCCCCAAGGACCGCCACTCCCCTGCTCGCCTTCACCGCCGCCCACAGCCGTACCGGCCACCCGTCTCAGTAGCTGTCACTCCAGCGATACCAGGGCCCCTGCATGTGCCGGAACGTCGAGGCGACCGCCGGATTGGAGTCGTCCACCGGAACCCGCCCAGGGCTCCACACGTACCCATAGGGATCCACGCCATTGCCGCCCACCTCGAAATAGACGCGGTCGCCCTCCCGATGGACATTCTGAAACTCGACCTCCCCGATCCTCTGCGGCCGAGCCCTCATCCGGTCATCCGGCACGGTCGCCCGTGCCACCCGCTCCATTTCGGGGAAGGAGCGTATGACCCGCTGATCCGTCAGGTAGCCGCACGACGCCACCGCTACCGATGCCAGCACGAGACAGGTGGCCAATTTCTTCAACCGTCGATCCCCCCTTTCCGGAGGCGCTCGCGGCAAGTCCGGTCATCCGGCGCGGTGCGACGCCCGCACGGCTACACCGAGCACCAATTTATCCTCTTCGGCCATTTATCCCAATAAAATCCCATCTCCAACACCGATCCCAGCCCGGCCGTGACCATTTCTTGACTATGATCGGGCCCCGTCAGATGCTGAGGATGCCCTGGTGCCGTGGTGTGGAGGGAACGTGCGCAGTGATGTCACGCGGGCACACTATGACCGGCTTGCGACCAGCTACGAGGATAATTGGGCCTACAGTCCGGATTTCATCGCGTGGATGACCGGCACGATCGTCAACCGGCTCGGCCTGCGCCCCACCGACACGGTCCTCGATCTCGGCGGCGGCACCGGCCTGTACTCGCGGGGCATGGCCGAGCATGCCGCCATGGTGGTCTGCGCCGACCCCTCCAATGGCATGCTGGCGCAATTGCCTTCCGACACCCGGCTCAGCCCCCTGCACGCGGGAGCCGAAGAAATCGTCGATGCAAAAGTACGGCTCCCGCACCAGGCCTACGACGCCATCCTGCTCAAGGAGGTCGTCCACCATTTCGACGACCCCGCCCGCATCCTCGCCGGTCTTGCCCGCCTATTACGGCCAGGGGCACGGATTCTCGTGGTCATGCTGCCCACGATGATCGACTATCCGCTGTTCGACGCGGCGCTGAGGCTCTTCAGGCAACGCCAGCCGGACCCTCAGCACATCGCCGAGGCCATGACCGCTTCCGGCCTGCGGGCCGAGGTCACCTACGAAGGATTCCCACTCGTATTCACCCGTGAGCGCTACATCAACATGGTCCGCAGCCGCTACATGTCGCTGCTGTCCAGCTTCACCGATGCCGAATTGGAACAGGGCGTCAAGGAGATCCTGGCCCGCCATCCCGGCCCGGAAGTGCGTTTCACCGACCGGTTCGCGTTCGTTCTGGGGACGGCCCCATGAGCGTGGAACTCGACAGCCGCCTGCACCAGCTCCGCAACGAGCTGGACGACCACTCCCGCGTGGCCCGGCACCTCGGACTGGACCTGGAGCGGCCGATCAAGTCCATCGGCGACGGCTATCCGGAGAACGCGATCGCTCTGGTGGGGAAGATCGCCGAGCGGATCCTCAAGCAGCTCTGGCGGCACCACAACGTTCCGGGCGACCCAGGAAGCAAGGCGCTGAACGAACTGATCAAAGGCGCTCTGCCGTACATCCGCAGTAACAACGTCGTGGACGCCTTCCGGGACATCCAGCGGTTGCGGAACCGATCCACCCACGACGGGTACGAGATCGCCGATGAAGACGGGCTGACGGCGGTACGACGGCTGCTTGACGTGCTGGCGTGGTTCAGCAGCACCGGCAGCGGCATTCTCAGCGGGGACGTGCCTAAGCTCGCGCCGGATGTCGCGGTCAAGGCGGAGTTCCTGGCCGGCCTGTACCTGACCCTGGACTTCAAGCCGGTCAAACGCTTCGAACTGTCGCGCAACACGCTCTACCAGCTCTTCTTCCGGGAGCGCGGGCTGCGGAGTGAGTACATCGAGCTGCTGCTCAGCAAGAGCGTCGACGATGTCATCCAGGTCTTCGACACCACCGGCGGCGAGTTGCTGCAGACCCGGCTGCCCAAGCTCACCCGCTTCCTGATCCTGGAACAGAACGGCACCATGAACCGGCCGGGGCCACTGGGCGAAGACTTCCGGGTGGTGACATACGAGCGGTTCATGGACGCCTTCGTCGACCTGGATCGCCATCTGGCCGACGTCGCCGACGCCTACCCGAAGCCCTCGGACACCGAGCAGATCACCATCTCCGGCGACCTGCTCACTACGGACGAGCAGACCGGCGAGCAAAGGATCGTCCAGGTGGGCGCCGCCGACCGTTTGCTGGACGAGGTGGCGACCACGGGCGGGAACCTGCTGATCGTCGGCCGGTCCGGCACCGGCAAGACGACGCTGCTGAAGCAGCTCGTCATTCGCTCGGCGGCGGCCGGACGGCGGTACCGCTTCTACTTCGACATGAGCCTGAAACGGCGTGATGAGGACTTCCGCGACTTCGTGACGCGCACGCTCGCGCCGTACATGTCGGTGGAGAACACCCATGTGTTCGATGTGTTCCACTATTTCGCCCGTTCCGGGTCGGTGCTGTGCGCGCTGGACGGCATCGACGAGGCGGTGCCGTCCATGACCCAGGCGGGCTTCCTGGAGCTGTTCACCGAGCTCGCCCAGGTACTCTCGGCCGAATCGGCCGTCGTCACCACCTCGCGGGTTTCGTTCCTGGAGGACACCCCGCAGGTACGACGGCTGCTGGACGGCACGGCACTGGTGTCGGAGAAGCTCGTCCAGCAGCTCCACGCCCAAGGGGTGAACCCGCTGCAGGTGCCCCGCTTCTCGGCGCTGCGGCTGCACGACGACCCGTCCAGCGCGACACCGCTGCAACGACGCCTGTCCCACCGGCTCGCCGCCGGCGGCGAGCAGCCTGCGCACCTCGCCGAGCTGGCCTGGCAGCACATCGAGCAGACCTGCGCGGAGGCCGGGCTGAGCCACCGCCTGCCCGAGATCGCCGGCTACTTCGGCTCGGCGTTCCTACGCGACCAGGCCACCTTCGGCTTCATCGACATCGTCAACCACCTGGGCATCGAAGTGTTCGATCGCGGGCGGCTGAGCTATGACGCGTTCCGGCTGCGTCCGCTGTTCCGCCCCGCCGACGCCTCCAGTGTCGCCTTCACCCACAGCGCCTACCAGGAGCTCATGGCCGCCGACCACCTCCGCCTGCAGGCCGGCCGGGAGGCGGCGCTCGCCGATCCCCTCCCGCCCCGGTTGACCGAGCAGGTCCGTGAGTTCTTCTTCCGCCGTGCACAGGCGTCGGCGATCAGTGATGACTGCGTGCTGCCCGCCGGGACGTACCTGGTCGGGCCGAGCCACCACCTGATGCTCCGCACGATCGAGCGCCCGGTGCGGTTCGATCGGTTCCCCGTCACCGTCGAGCGGTACAACCGGTTCCTGGATGCCGTACGGCAGGACGGCTCTCAGCAGTGGGACCATCCGGACATGCCCGACGGCATCACGCACGAGCCGTGGCTGGAACGCCTGCGTGTGCCCGGCTACTACACCGACCCCGCGTATGCGAACCACCCGGCGATCTGCGTCAGTTCCTGGAGCGCGTACGCGTTCGCCGCCTTCGATGGCAAGCGGCTGCCCACCTCCACCGAGTGGGAGGCCGCCGCGCGCGGCACCGATGGCAGGTTGTTCCCCTGGGGTGACGACATCGACCTGAGCGTCGTCAACTGCGCCGATTCCTGGAGTGGCCGGCCGCTGATCACCTACGAGGCGTGGCGGGAAGAACTCGACGGCGGGCGGCTGGGGCGGGCCATGCCGGGCCCGGTCGACGACCACCCCGGCAACGTCTCGCCGTACGGCATCAGGGAGATGGCGGGCAACGTGTGGGAGATCACCTCTACCCTGCTGAACGACCTCGGCGAGGTCGTCATCTGCGGCGGCTCCTACGACAATCCCTTCCGCGCGCTGCAGGCCTCGTCCAAAGGGCTGGCCCGCAGACGGGTCAGCAGCAACGCGGTGGGGTTCCGCTGTGTGGAGGAGGTGTGATGAGCCAGAGATTCGGCCGCATCGTCGATCGCATGCCGCACGGCAGCGGCAGTGGCGGCCGCCAGGGCACCTACGTCGTGGAGGACGGCGAGACCGGGACCCGGCACAGCTTCATGTACGCCGACATCGTGACCGAGGGGTTCCGGACCATCCGGACCGGCGAACGCGTCCGCTTCACCGTGCCGGCCGACGATCCCGAACGCGCCGCGTACGTCATCCGCCTGGACCTGCCGGACGTCGAGGACTACTACCGGTGACCGGCCTGGCTCGGCACTGCCTCATCGCCGTCTACCCGGCGCACTTTCCCACGACACCCACCTGGGCCGAAGGCCCTCTGGTCCTGCGGCATCGCAGCATGAGTTCCACCGCCGCCGCCCGGAGCGACTACTACCGCGCCAAAGCCGCCCGCATCCTGTACGGCACCCCCGGCGCCCCGCGCCGCTGGCACGACGCCGCTCGCAAGCGCATCGGAGACATCGAGATTCTGGGCGTCGAGGCCCTGCGCATGGACGAGGGACACGGCCTGATCGCCGTCCATCTGCGGTGCTTGCACAGTACGCCGATCGAGCTGCTGAGATCCCTGGCCGGACGCCGTGACGCCGCGCCGATGCCGTTCGACCCGCAGACGCTTGTGGACGGCCAGGCCAAGGTGGAGCCGGGCACCCGGCCGTACACCGTCTCCTTCGCCACGCACGGCAAGGGCGGACTGCCCCGGCTGTACCGCTCGGTGCGGTACCGGCGCTGGCCGGTCGCCGGCCAGTGGCTGTGGTCCCTGGCCTCACGGACCAGCCTGGCGGACTACCCGCCCGACCCGAAGAACCTCGAACCCGCCGACAGTGACATCATCCGCCTGTCGGTGGACTGGCAGGCGATCGTCCTGCGCGACGGGACAGCGGTGATCGGGCTTCGCCCCGACCAGGGGCACCAGGACCCCTTCTTCGGCTATGCCGCGGTCTATGTGCGGTCGATCTACCTTGATGCCGTACTCCTCGGTCTTCTTCAGGACCAGGCGCTGACCGCGCTGGAGGAACGGATGATGGCGGCGCTGGACTCCTCCATGGCCGCCACGATGGCCGCCCTGGAACGAGACGTCAGCTCCTTCCGCCACCAGCTGTGGGCCCAGCATCTGACCCCGCACGGCGTACCCAACCGGCTGCTCAGCGCCTATCAGCGCGAACACGCGCTCCGTGAGCGCTTCGACCAGGTCCTGACGGAGATCAGCGACTTCAACCGCCTCGCCCGCGACGACGAGAACCGCAGCGTCAACGCCACGGTGGTGGTGTTCACCCTCCTCACCGTGCCGGTCGGCATCGCGCTCGCGCTGTTGCAGGTCTTGGAGACCGATGACCTGTGGCTCATCGTCACAGTGTCCTTGGCGTGCCTGCTCCTGACCGCCCTGCTACTGCGCACGCGCTCCGCCCGTCTGGCCATCCGCGCTCTCCGTCGCCGCCTCACTCAGTGAGGCCAGGTGGGTGTGGAGGCGGGTGGTGGTGGCGGTGGTGGGGTCGTTGAGGATGGTGAGGGCCTGTTCCCAGTGGTGGCGGGCCTCTTCGCGGTGGCCGGATTTTTGGGCGAGTTCGCCTAGGGCCTCAAGGGCGGCGGCGCGGCCTACCGAGGAGCCGAGGGTGGTCATCTGGGCGAGGCCGTGGTGGAGGTGGGCGGCGGCGGTGGGGAGGGCGCCGGCGTTGGTGTGGGCTCGGCCGAGCATGATCTCCAGGCGGGCCTGGTTGTACTCGTCGTCGACCTTGGCCAGGCCAGGGCGGGCCTGTTCCAGGTAGATGACCGCGTCGGCGCCGCGGCCCTGGGTGATGAGGACTCCGCCGAGTTCGACCAGGGCCAGGGCCGCCTTGCGGTCCGCGCGTTCCTCGCGGTAGAGCTCGATCGCGGCGAGGAAGCGGGTGATGGCTTGGGTGTGGTCGCCCTGGGCCGCCGCGACCACGCCGAGGCGGCGTAGGGAGCCCGCCTCGCGGTCGCGGTCGCCGAGCCGGCGCCAGAGGTCCAGGGCCACGTTGAAGTGGGCGGCGGCCTCGTCGGGCTCGCCGAGGGCGTTCAGGGTGAGGCCGACCCTGCCCAGCATCTTTCCCTCCGCGACAGGGTCGCCGCAGGCGCGGGCGGCGGCGAGGCCGGTGCGTTCGACGTCGAGGCGTTCCAGGTGGTGGCCGCGGAACAGGTACAGGCTCCACATCGCGTCGGTGAGCTGCCAGGCGGTGGCGTGCCGTCCCCGGTCGTGGGCGGTGGTGACGGCGGCGGTGAGGTTGGCGCGTTCGGATTCGAGCCAGGCCAGGGCGTCATCCGGTCCGCCGAAATCGGTGACTTCGGACGGCCGTGGTTCGGCGTCGCGCGGCAGGCCCGTACGGTACGGCCGGAGCCGGCGTTCCGCCCGCGCAGCCGTGCCGAGGTACCAGCCGAGCAGCCGGACCACCGCCTCCTCGCGGGTCTCGGCCCGCTCGTTCGCGTCGGCGAGCTGGACGGCGTGCAGCCGGACCAGCGCGTGGTGGAACCGGTACCGGCCACCCGCGGTGTCGGTGAGCAGGTTGGCATCGGTCAGGATGCCGAGCAGCCGCCGCGCCTCCACCGCCGGGATGTCGGCCAGCGCGGCGGTGGCGCCCCCGCTGAAGGTGGTGCCGGGGACGAGCCCGAGCAGCCGGTAGGTCCGCGCGGCGTCGGGGCGCAGCGCGCGGTAGGACAGGTCCAGGGCGGACCGTACGGCCATGTCGTCTCCGATGGTCAGCACGGCGAGCCGCCGCTGCTCCCCGGCCAGGACGGCGGCCATCTCGCCGAGCGTCCAGTTGGGCCGGGAGGCGAGCCGGGCGGCCGCGACGCTCAGCGCGAGCGGCAGGCGCATGCAGAGTTCGGTGAGTTCGGTGGCCGCCTCGGGTTCGCGGTCCACGCGTTCGGCTCCGAGGGTGTCGCGGAGCAGGTCCAGGGCGGCGGCGGTGTCGAGCCGGTCCACGTACACGCCGCGCGCGCCCCCGGCCAGCAGCCCGGCCAGCCGCAGCCTGCTGGTGACCAGGGTGACGCCGGCCGGTGAGGCGGGCAGCAGCGGGCGTACCTGGGCGGCGGTCATCGCGTCGTCGAGCAGGACGAGCAGCCGCCGGTCGTGGGTCACCGTGCGGTAGAGGGCGGCGCGCCCGGCCAGTTCGCCGGGGATGAGTTCGATCGGTACGCCGAGCGCGTGCAAGAAGTCCCCCAGGACCGTCAGGGGCGACACCGGCTTGTCGTCGGCGTGCCCGCGCAGGTCAGCGTAGAGCTGCCCGTCGGGGTAGTGCGCGCGGACGTTGTGCGCCCAGGCGAGCGCCAGCGCGCTCTTGCCGACGCCCGCCGAACCGGTGATCAGCGCCGTCCCGGGTACTCCGGCGAGCGCGTGCTCCTCCCGCATCGCGTCGAGTTCGGCGAGCGTGGCCCGGCGATCGACCAGCCGCGGACGGGGAAGAAGCTGATTGGGCACCGGCAGGGAGGTCGGCTCGTGCAAATGCAGACCGCCGAGCACATCGCGGAATTGGACGACCGATCCGAATGCCATTCCGGCCATCTCATTATGGGTGTTTTCCGCTGGATTTCGGTCACTATCCGGCCACTTGGACATGTGCCCGCCCTCGCTCAGGCTCACCCCCAGATTAGTTCATGGAGAAAGGAAGTGAAATGCCGGAGAATTCGATACCGGGCCCCGGCCCCGGCGCGGACCTGGCGCCGGTGGGCGGCCTGCACGAGTACCAGCTGCGGCTGCACGCCGAATACGGGCCGGTCGCGCGGTTCCGGCTGCCCGGCGGGCTGCCCGCGGTCTCGGTGGCCGATCCGGTGTTACTGGAGGCCACCGCGCATATCGACAAACGGCCGGAAAAGCCGTTCGAGTTCCTGGCCCCGCTCTGCGAGGCGGGCAATCTGCAAACGCTGCCCGCCGACGAGCACACGCCGTGGCGCAAAGTGCTGCTTTCGGTGCTGGCCGGGCGGCGTTCGCACCAGGCGCGGTTCGCGCGGTTCACCGAACTGGCCACCGGACTGGCCGACCGGTGGGCGGCGCACGACGGGCCGGTCGCGTCGCAGAAGGACCTGAGTGCGCTGTCGCTGCGGATGATCTGCGATTACGCGCTCGGCGGCCTGGACGACCCCGGTACGGCCGACCGCGTGGTGAGCGCTTTCCAGGCCGTCCTGGAAGGCGACGCCGGACAGGCCCTGGCGTACCTGCGGAGCGTCGTGGACGACATCCTGAACGGCGACCAGGGCGACCTGATCGGCGCGCTGGCCGCCGCCGGGATGAGCGCCGCGCGGATCAGGGACACCGTGCTGGTGATCATGCTGGCCGCGCACCACACGACCGGCGTGGCCGTGT
The DNA here is from genome assembly GCF_003315795.1 of Spongiactinospora rosea. GTDB lineage: Bacteria > Actinomycetota > Actinomycetes > Streptosporangiales > Streptosporangiaceae > Spongiactinospora > Spongiactinospora rosea. The sequence goes on along the minus strand of NZ_QMEY01000001.1, from coordinate 169,136 downwards.
CGTGGACGCTGCACCTGCTGGCCCGCCACCCCGAGGTCGCCGCCCGGGTGACCGCCGAGGTGGACGACGTGCTCGGCGACCGGCCCGCGCCCGCGTACGCCGACCTCAGGCGGCTCACCTACCTGGAGATGGCGCTCAAGGAGTCGATGCGGCTCTACCCGCCGGGCCCGTACGGCGCGCGCGAGGCCACCCACGACCTCACGCTCGGCGACCACCACATCCCCGCGGGGACGACGATCTTCTACCCGTTCTGGGCGATACACCTGAATCCACAGTATTGGCCGGATCCGCAGGCGTTCGTCCCGGAACGCTTCACTCCGGAGGCCATCGCCGCCCGGCCCCGCCACGCGTTCGTCCCGTTCGGGCTGGGACCGCGGGCCTGTGAGGGGTCGGGGCTGGCGATGGTGGAGGCCGAACTGGTGCTGGCGGTCCTGCTCAAACGGCTGGAGTTCGCCCCGGTCGCGGGGCACCCGGTGGTGCCGGTGGAGCGCTTCGTGCTGTGGGCCGCCGACGACATCCTCATGGAGGTGAGACATCGCTGAGGCCGGCCCGGTCCACCAGTTCCTGGACGCGCTCGGGGGTGTAGAGGCCGTCGGCGAGCAGTTGCGCGAGCCCGAGCACCCCCGCGTGCGGGTCGAGGTCGCTGCGCACGATCTGCAGGTTGCGCGTGGCCAGCGGCAGCGAACGCCGGTACACGATCTCGCGGACGCCCGCGAAGAGCTGTTCGTCGATGTGCGCGAGCTGGCCGCCGATCGCGATCACCCGGGGGTTGAACAGGTTGACCGTGTCGGCGATGGCCCCGCCGAGGATGCGCGCGGCGCGCCGGGCCAGCCGTACGGCGAGCGGGTCGCCGCCCCGGATCAGGCCGACCGCGTCGTCCACGGTCGTCACCGCGCGCCCGGCCGCGCGCAGGTCGCGCACGAGCGCCCAGCCCCCCGCGTACGCCTCGACGCACCCGGCGTTGCCGCACCGGCAGACCGGCGGCTCGTCCACGTCGTCCACATGGACCTGGACGTGCCCGACGTCGCCGGCCGCGCCGTCCGCGCCGCGGTGCACCCGCCCGCCCGCGACCAGCCCGGTGCCGACCCCCGTGCCGATCTTGACCATGAGCAGGTGCGGCACGTCCGGGTAGCGCAGCCGGTGCTCGCCGTACGCCATGGCGTTGACGTCCTTGTCCACCAGGACCGGGCAGTCGTAGCCGGCCGCGAACCACCCCGGGATGTCGTAGCGGTCCCAGCCGGTCATGATCGGCGGGCTGACCACGCGCCCGCTGGCGAAGTCGACCGGGCCGGGCACGTCCAGGCCGATGCCGAGCACGTCGCCGGGCGTCCGCCCGGTCGCGGCCAGGATCTCGCCGAACAGCCCGTCCACCACCGAGAGCACCGCCCGCGGCCCCTCGGTGACATCGGCCCTGGTCTCGCGCTCGACCAGTACCTCACCGGCCAGGTCGCACAGCGCGGTACGCAGCCCGGTCGCGCCGATGTCGGCGACCAGCAGCACCCCGCGCCCCCGGTTGACGACGAACCGGCCCGCCGGACGCCCGCGCGTGCGCGCGTCCACGGGGGACGGGATCAGGAGCCCGGCCGCCAGCAGGCCGTCCAGCCGCTGGTTGACCGTGGTGCGCGACAGCCCGGTACGGCTGACCACCTCCGCCTTGGTCAGCCCCTCGGCGACGTCACGGAACAGGCCGAGGATCTCGCCCGAACCGACCCCCATCCGCGCCCCGGCGAGACTCGTCGCGCCCATCCGGACAGTGCCCATGCGGACACTCTAGCTATGACCGAGACTGTCCGTAAGTCACCCGACTTTCGACGGGAAAAGTTGAAAGAAGGGTTGCCAGACGCCAGAAGCGGGGATTAGGGATATCCGATGCATGCCAACGCCCGAGGCCGCCGCCTGGCGGCGGCCGGCGCGCTCGTGGCCGCGGGCGCCCTCGCACTGGCATCCTGCGGTTCGGGAGAGCCCGCAGGCACGGCCGGTCAGACGGCGGGCGCGACCACCGCGACCCCCCGGATCGCCGCAGTGATCAAGGGCCTGGACAACCCCTTCTTCCAGACCATGAAGCAGGGCATCGACGAGCAGGCCAAGGCGAGCGGCGTGCAGGTCACCGTGCAGGCCGCCAACGCCATCACCGACACCACGGGGCAGGCCGACAAGCTGGACGGACTGGCCGGTCAGGATTTCTCCTGCTATGTGGTCAACCCGATCTCCGGCACCAACCTGGTCCAGGGCCTCGCCAAGCTGTCCGCGCTGGGCAAGACCGTGGTCAACATCGACAGTCCCGTGGACGCGAAGGCCGCCGAGAGCGCGGGCGTCAAGCCCGCCACCTACATCGGCACCGACAACGCCGAGGCCGGCGCGATGGCCGGACGGCGGATGGGCGAGCTGCTGCGCGGGGGCGGGCAGGTCGCCGTGGTGGGCGGCATCGCGGGCGATGTGACCAGCGGGGCCAGGGTCGAGGGCTTCCAGAAGGGGGTGCCCGCGAACATCAAGGTCGTCCAGACCGTCGCGGCCAACTGGGAGCGCCAGGCCGCGCTCACCGCCGCCACCGACCTGATGCGCGCCCACCCCGAGCTGAAGGGCTTCTTCGTCGCCAACGACGACATGGGGCTCGGGGTGGCCCGCGCGGTCGCCAACTCCGGCAAGGCCGGGCAGGTCAAGGTGATCAGCGTGGACGGCATCAAGGACGCCCTGGAGGCGGTCAAGGCGGGCACCCTGGACGGCACCGTCGCCCAGTACCCGTACGCGATCGGGCTGATGGGCGTGGAGGCGTGCCAGGCCGCGGCGGCGGGCAAGCCGCTCCCGCCGAACGTGAAGGCCCCGGTCGAGATGGTCACCAAGGACAACGCCGACCAGGCGCTGGCGGCCACGCCCAAGCCGTTCGGCGAGTACGACGACCCGTTCAAGGCGCTCATCCAGTGACCGGGACAGAGGTCCGATGAGCATCGCGGCCCGCTTGAAGGACCCGGCGCTCTGGGCGGAATGGGCGGCCCTGGTCGGCCTGATCGCCCTGGTGATCGTCTTCCAGGCGCTCAACCCCACCTTCCTGAGCCCGGGGAACATCGCCTCGATGCTGGTCGCCGCGGCGATCCTGATCATCCTGGCGATCGGCCAGACCTTCGTGATCGCCACCGCGGGCATCGACCTGTCCATCGCCTCGGTGATGACCATGGGCGCGGTCGCCTTCGGCCTGTCCTACACGGCAGGGTGGGGGCTGGGCACGGCCTGTCTGCTCGCGGTCGCCGCCGCCGGGGTGGCGGGCGCGGTGAACGGCGTGATCATCGCCTGGGGCAAGATCGCCGACTTCATCGTCACGCTGGGCATGCTGTCCGCGGCCTCGGGGCTCGCCCTGATCCTCGCGGACGGCAAGCCGGTGACGATCGTCGATCCGGTACTGCTGCGGCTGTCCACCGGCGGGCTGGGGATCTTCGGCTGGACGTTCCTGATCGCGCTCGCCGTCGCGGTGATCGCCCACGTCGTGCTGTTCCACACCAGGTTCGGCACCCACCTGCTGGCCACCGGCGGCGCGCCGGAGTCGGCGGCGGCGATGGGCATCAGCACCCGGCGGATCAAGATCGCGGTGTACTCGATCAGCGGCGCGCTGGCCGGGCTCGGCGCGATCCTGCTGGTGGCCAGGGTCGGCGCGGCCGAACCGGCCTCCAACACCTCCTTCCTGCTCAACTCCGTGGCGGCCGTGGTGCTGGGCGGGGTGAGCCTGTTCGGCGGCCGGGGCACGATCGTCGGCCCGGTGCTCGGCGCGCTGCTGCTCACCGCCCTGGTCAACGGGCTGACGCTGCTCGGCGTCGCGCAGTTCTACCAGCCGCTCGCCGTCGGCATCGTGGTGGTGCTGGCCGCGCTGATGACGAGGTTCCAGAAGTGAACGCACCAACCGACGAAGACGTCCTGCTCGACTGCCGGGACGTCTCACTGACCTTCGGCAGCGTCCGCGCCCTGGTGGACGTCTCGATCACCGCACGGCGGGGCGAGATCACCGCGCTGGTCGGCGACAACGGGGCCGGTAAGTCCACGCTGGTCCGCTGCGTGTCCGGGATCCACCGGCCGGACGGCGGGCGCATCCTGTTCGACGGCGAGGGGACCGCGTTCCACTCCCCCGAGGACGCCCGCGACGCCGGGATCGAGACCGTCCACCAGAACCTCGCCCTGGTGGAAGACCTCACGGTCTGGCAGAACCTGTTCCTCAACCGGGAGATCGTCCGCCGGTTCGGCCCGGTGGCGCTGCTGGACCGCCGGGCCATGCAGGCCCGCGCCAGGGAGATGGTCTCGGCGCTGGCGGTCAACGTGCCCGAGGTACGCTCCCGCGTGCGGCGGCTGTCGGGCGGGCAGCGGCAGGCCGTGGCCATCTGCCGGGCGACGGGATTCAGCTCCAAACTGGTCATCATGGACGAACCGACGGCCGCGCTCGGCGTACAGGAGACCGCCCGGGTCGAGGAGCTGATCGTGCGGCTCCGCGACGAGGGCCACGCCGTACTCCTGATCAGCCACAACTTCGCGCAGGTCATGCGGCTCAGCCAGCAGGTGTGGGTGATGCGCGCGGGCCGCCGGGTGGGCGGACGGCGTACCGCCGAGACCTCCGGCGAGGAGATCGTCGGCCTGATCACCGGCGCCATCGAGAACTGACCCGACCACTCCGAGAAAGGCACCCATGGTGGCCACCGACACGCTGACCAACCCCATCGGAGTACACGCCCTGGTGTGGGTCGGCGACACCAGCCCCGCCTCGCTCGCGCTGGCCGTGGAGAAGACCAGGGCCACCGGGTTCGACCTGCTGGAGCTGTCCCTGCACGACTCGGTCAACCTGGACGTCGCCGCCGCCCGCGACGCGCTGCGCGCGGCGGGCCTCGGCGTGGCCTGCTCGCGCGGGCTGGCCTTCGACGCCGACGTCTCCAGCGACGACCCGGCCGTGGTGGAGCGCGGCGAGAAGCTGCTGCACGACTCGCTCGCGGTCACCCAGGGTCTCGGCGGCACGCACCTGACCGGGGCGCTGTACAGCGCGCTCGGGAAGTACGGTCACCCGCTCACCGAGGCCGGGCGGCGCAACGTGGTGGCGGTGCTGCGGCGGCTGGCCGCCGAGGCGCAGGCCCGGGGGATGACGCTGGGGCTGGAGATCTGCAACCGCTACGAGACCAACGTGGTGAACACCGCCCGCGACGCGCTGCGGCTCGCCGACGACATCGGCGCCGGCAACGTGCTGATCCACCTGGACACCTACCACATGAACATCGAGGAGGACGATCTCGTCCGGCCGGTCCACGAGGTGGGCGAACGGCTCGGATACGTCCATATCGGGGAGAACCACCGGGGCTATCTCGGGTCGGGGCACCTCGACTTCACCTCCTTCTTCCACGCGCTCGGCGACATCGGGTACCGGGGGCCGATCACGTTCGAGTCGTTCTCCTCTGCCGTGGTCATGCGCGGGCTGTCCAACGACCTGGCGATCTGGCGCAACCTGTGGTCCGACGGGGAGGACCTGGCCCGGCACGCGCGGGCGTTCATCGCCGGTCAGCTCCACGCCGCCGCGGCCCGATGACCGGCCTCGCGGACCTGGCCGCGCGCGCCCGAGCGCTGGCCGACGGAGGGCGGCGGGCCGTACTGGGCATCACCGGCGCGCCGGGGGCGGGCAAGTCCACGCTGGCCGAGCACCTGCTGCGCGAACTGCGCCGTACGGCGGGGCCGGAGTGGGTGGCGCACGTCCCGATGGACGGCTTCCACCTCGCCGACACCGAACTCGACCGGCTCGGCAGGCGCGACCGCAAGGGCGCGCCGGACACCTTCGACGCGGCCGGGTACGCGGCGCTGCTGCGCCGCCTGGACGAGGAGCGGGACGACGTCGTCTACGCGCCCGCCTTCGAGCGCGACCTGGAACAGCCGATCGCGGGCAGCATCCCGGTCCCGCGCGCCGCCCGGCTGGTCATCACCGAGGGCAACTACCTGCTGCACGACGAGGGGGACTGGGCCGGGGTGCGGCCCCTGCTGGCCGAGGTGTGGTACTGCGACCTCGATCCCGGCGAGCGGCTGCGCCGCCTGGTGGCCAGGCACGTGCGGTTCGGCAAGGCCCCGGACGCGGCCATGGCCTGGGCCACCGGTACCGACCAGCGCAACGCGGACCTCATCGCGGCCACCCGGCACCGGGCCGACCTGCTGATACCGGACGCGATCATCCGCGCGCTCACCCGCCTGGCCCCTCCGTTCCCCTGATCAGCCGATCTCCTCTGTGTCTTCCGAGTCCTCTGGGGCCTCGGGCTCGCTGCGGCAGTCCTGGGCGCAGCCGCCGAAGCGGGTCCGGTCCACCTGCGGGAACGGCGTCGGCGCGATGCCGCGCAGCGCCTCGCGCATGGTGGCGTTCCAGATCGGGCCGGGGATGCTCGCCCCCTGTACCGAGCCGTAGTACCGGCCGCCGATGGTCACGCCGGTCAGCTTGTACCGGCTCGATCCGCGGGTGTCGCCGATGCTGACCGCGCCCGCGAGGTCCGGGGTGAACCCGGCGAACCACGCCGTGGCGTACCCGTCGGTGGTGCCGGTCTTGCCCGCCGCCGGGCGGCCGATGCCGCCCACGCCGCTCATCGTGCCCTCGGTGAACACCCCCGACAGCACCTCCGCCGCCGCGTCGGCGACGCCCTGGTCGATGGCCTGGCGGCAGGACGGGCGATAGTTCGCCGCCTTGCCGTCCCTGCCGGTGATCCGGGTGATCGCCATCGGCGCGCAGTACCGGCCGCGGGCCGCGATGCCCGCGTACGCACTGGCCACGGTGACCGGGTCGGTCTCGTTGATGCCCAGCACGAACGTCTCGTACTCCTGCAGCGGACGCCCGTCGGCCCGGCGGATGCCCAGGGACTTGGCCGTCTTGACGGTGTCGCACAGCCCGACGCGCTTCTCCAGCTCCATGAAGAACGTGTTCACCGAGTGCCGGGTGCCGGTCCGCAGCGTCTTCCAGCCGGGCGAGCCCTCGTCGTTGGTGACGGTGTGGGACGGGTCGCCGACGGCCTTGCCCGCGCAGTCGACGAAGTCGGACGGCGCGGATGCGCGAAAGCCCGCCCCCGCGGTCAGCCCGTCGTCCAGCCGCATGCCCTTGCTCAGCGCGTTGAGCAGGGTGAACGTCTTGAACGTGGAGCCCGCCTGAAAACCGATGAGGCCGCCGTGCGCGGCGTCGGCCACCACGTTGTAGGAGATCTGGTGCTTCTTGGAGCCGTACTCCCGGCTCGCCGCCATCGCCCGGATCGCGCCGGTGCCCGGCTGGACCAGCGCCTGGGCCGCGACCGGGCCGTCCGTGGGGTGCACCCGGGCGCGGATGGCCCGCTCCGCCGCCCGCTGCATGCCCGGGTCGAGGGTCGTCCTGATGGTGAGTCCGCCGCGTTCGAGGTACCTGCGGCGGTCGTCCTTCGTCCGGCCGAAGGCCGGGTCGCGCAGGATCTCCTGGCGGACATAGAAGCAGAAGTACGGATATTTGCTGGTCTCACAGCCGCCCGGGAGCTTCGTCCCGACATAGCCGAGCTTGCCGGCCTTGGCGGTGGCCGCCTCCGCCTTGCTGATCTTGCCCAGCTCGGCCATCCGGTCCAGCACCACGTCACGCCGCTTGCGGAGCCGTTCCTGCTGCTCGCGGCCGAGGTTGGGGTCGGTCGCGTTCGGGTCCTGAACCGCGCCCGCGAGCGTGGCCGCCTGGGCCAGGGTCAGCTCGGCGGCGGTGACCCCGAAGAACCGCTTGGCCGCCGCCTCCACCCCGTAGGCGCTCGCCCCGAAATAGGCGATGTTCAGGTACTTCTCCAGGATCTGGTCCTTGGTGTACTTCTGTTCCACCCAGAGCGCGTGGCGAAGTTCGTCCAGCTTGCGCGCATAGCTCGCGGCCAGGGCCTTCTCCTTGTCCGCCTTGGTGGCGGCGGAGTTGAACAGGACCTGCTTGACGTACTGCTGGGTGATCGTCGAACCGCCCTGGCTGACCCCGCCCGCCTGGACGTTCTTGGCCAGGGCCCGGATCGTGCCCTCGATGTCGAGCGCGCCGTGCTGGTAGAAGCGGTAGTCCTCGATCGCCACGATCGCGTTCCGCATCGCCGGGGCCACGTCCGCGAGGCCGACCGCGACCCGGTACTGCTCGTAGAACCGGGCGATCTGCCCGCCCTTGACGTCTCGGACCACCGAGACCTCGGCCGGTGGCGGCTCGCTGAGCGCCTTCGGCTCGATCCCGACCTCGTTCACGGCCGCCATCAGGCCGACGCCCACCCCGCCGACCGCGGGCAGCGTGATCCCGGCGACGAGCAGTCCCGCCGCCACCCCGGCCGCGGCCAGCGCACCGAGTCGCTTGCTGGACATTTACGCCCCTCCCCCATCGAACCCCGTGGCGAGCAGCAAAGCGGGCAATCCAGTCAGTGTCAAATATCGATATGCGGGCGGACAGGTTGCGGATTTCGATATGAACGCTGGTCAGGGCGGTATCACAATCGTTCAAGACGCCCGGCCCGCGTGCGCAGTACAACAGGGCATCCAACGGACATGCGGGCGGAGGTCGGTCGATGGGTGTGGGGTTCATCGGGCTGGGGATCATGGGGCGGCCGATGGCGCTCAACCTGGCCAGGGCGGGGACGCCGCTCGTGGTGTGGAATCGCACCGCCGCCAGGTGCGAGCCGCTGCGCGCCGCGGGCGCGTCGGTGGCGGCGAGCGCGGCCGAGGTCTTCCGGCGGGCGCGCGTGGTGCTGCTGATGCTGGCCGACGAGGCGGCGATGGACGCGGTGCTGGAGCGGGGCGCCCCGGCGGCGTTCGCGGCGAACGTCTCCGGGCACATCATCGTCCACATGGGCACGACGTCGGCGACGTACTCGGCCGCGCTCTGCGCCGCCGTACGGGAGGCCGGGGGCGAGTACGTCGAGGCGCCGGTGTCCGGCTCGCGCGAACCCGCGGAGGCCGGTGAGCTGGTCGCCATGCCGGCGGGCGAGCCCGCCGCCGTGGCGGAGGTACGCGCGCTGCTGCCGCCGATGTGCCGCGAGGCCATCGACTGCGGGGAGGTGCCCGGCGGCCTGCTGATGAAGCTCGCGGCGAACATCTTCCTGCTCACGACGGTCACCGGACTGGCCGAGGCCGCGCACTTCGCGGCACGGCACGGGTTGGATATGCGAAGCTTCCGGCATGTTGTCGACTCCGGCCAGATGGCCAGCGCGGTGTCCCGGGTGAAGATGCGCAAACTGGCCGAGGGCGACCTCGCCGCCCAGGCGGCCATCGCCGACGTGCTCAAGAACAACCGGCTGATCGCCGAGGCGGCCCGCGCCTCCGGTACGGCCTCGCCGCTGATCGACGTCTGCCACGAGCTGTTCACCGAGACCCTGGCGCTCGGGCACGGCGGGCTCGACATGGCGGCCGTCATCCGCGCCATCGAGGCCAGGACGGCCGGGCAGGAGGCCCCGGCATGACGGTGATCGTCACCGGCGGCTCGCGCGGCATCGGCCGCAGCGTCGTCGAACGCCTCTCCGCGACCGGCGTCCCCGTGCTGTTCACCCACTCCGCCTCCGACGCCGAGGCCCGTGAGCTGGAAGAACGGCTCGGCCCGCAGGTCCGCGGCGTCCGGCTGGACATCACCGGCGACGACGCCCCCGGCCTGCTGTTCGACCTCGCCGAGGAGCTGGGCGAGGTGTCCGGGCTGGTGAACAACGCCGGGATCACCGGCAGGATCGGCCCGTTCACCGACCTCGCGGACGACGACCTGCGGCGGATCGTCGAGGTCAACCTGGTGGCCCCGGTACGGCTGTGCCGGGAGGCCGCCCGGCGGTGGAAGGGGCGGCCGGGCAAGGCGATCGTCACGGTGTCGTCGGTGGCGGCGCGTACCGGCTCCCCCGGCGAGTACGTCGCCTACGCGGCCACCAAGGGAGCGGTGGAGACGATGACGGTGGGCCTGGCCAAGGAACTGGCCCCGTCCGTGCGGGTCAACGCCGTGTCGCCCGGCTTCATCGACACGACCATCCACGCCCGCGCGGGCGAGCCGGGCCGGGCCTTCCGGCTGGCCGAGCAGCGGGTGCCGCTGCGCCGCCCCGGCGAGCCGGGCGAGATCGCCGACGCCATCGTGTGGCTGCTGTCGGAGCAGGCGTCGTACGTCAACGGGGCCGTACTGGAGGTCACCGGCGGGCTGTAGGGCCCTCAGACGAGCGCGGCGGCCCACTCCCCCGGCGTGAGGCCGTAGGCCCGCTTGAACATCCGGGTCATGTGGCTCTGGTCGGCGAACCCCGCGGCGAGCGCCGCCTCCGTCAGCGGCGTGCCCTGCCGCAGCGCGCGCCGCACCAGGTCCAGGCGGCGCATCGTGCGGAACCTGGTCGGACTGGTACCGAACACCGCCCGGAACTGCCGGGCGATCGTCCAGCGGTCCAGCCCCGACACCCGCTCGCAGTCGGCGAGCGTGTGCCCGGCGGCCGGATCGGCGGCGATCAGCTCGCGGACCCGGGTCAGCGCCTCCACCGCCGGTCTGGTGGCGGCATCGCGCGGCGGCGCGTCCGCGTGCCGGGTCAGCGCCGCCGCGACCAGCAGCGCGACCTCCAGCCGGGCGAACTCGTCCAGCGGCTCGTCCATCCGCCGCAGGCAGCCCGCCAGCGCCGGATGCATCCGCTGCGGCCGTACCACCGGGTCGGCCACGAACGGCAGCGGCCCGCCGCCCAGCGCCTCCCGCACCAGGAACGGATCGACGTACAGGATCCGGTACCCGAACCCTTCCGCGCCGCCCGCCGCCCCGTCGTGCGGCTCGTCGGGGTGCAGGATGTGCCACTCCCCCGGCAGGCACACCCGCCGCTCCCCCCGGTAGCGGAACGTCTGCACCCCGGCCAGCGTCATGCCGATCGCGTAGGTGTCGTGCCGGTGCGGCGAGAACGCCGCCCCGACCAGCGCGGCCTCCAGCCGCTCGATCCCCGCCGCCCCACACCCGAACCGCAGCCGGCTCCCGGCCACCCCGAGCAGATGCTCCGTCGTCACCTGGCCACGATGACAGAGATGAGCACGAGCGCGGCGAACACCGCCACGAGCAGCCCGACGCGGAACAGCGCGCCCCGCACCTGCTCCCGCACCGAGCCGGGCCCGGTCAGGTCCACCACGATGGTCCGCGCCGCCACATCGTGCAGCCCGCGCCGCCTGCGGTCGGCGAACGACCACAGCATCACCACGTACACGGCCGGCCAGACGTACGGGACCGTGCTCAGCGCGGGGTAGACGAGGGTCCGCACCCCGGCCCACACCACCCCCGGGGCCTCGCCGGTCGACGCGGCGACGACCTTCAACCGGCACAGCCGCTTGCCGAGCGTCTGCCCCCATACGGCGTGCTGGGACCAGAAGTATCCGATGGTGAGGGCCAGGAGCATGATTTCGGTGACCCAGCCGGGATTTCCCGCATAGAGGTTGAGCCATGAAGTGGGCGACGATTCCTCGAACGTCTCCTCTCCGCCGAGAGCCGTGCGTATCAAGGTGAACGCGATGACGACGGTCACATTGTCGATAATGGCCGCGGCCACCCGATGCCGCCGGGCCGCGATGACAGGTTCGGCCGAAACCGAAGTGGGGGTGGTCACGCAGGCAAGTGTGCCCGATCAAGGGGCCCGGTGGTTCCGATTTTCCGTTCTGCTCCAGGTCACGGGCAGTTCGCCTACGCCATAGAAGACCGCCTTCTCTTTGAACTCCAGATCAGCCGGGGGCACGGCCAGAGCGAGCGAGGGAATGCGCCGGTAAAGGGTGCCGTAGACGACTTCGAGTTCCATCCGGGCCAGCGACTGGCCGAGGCATTGGTGTACGCCGTGGCCGAAGGCGATGTGCGAACGGCCGGTACGGCCGACGTCCAGGACATCGGGATCGGGGAAAACCTCGGGATCGCGGTTGGCGGTGCTTTTCGCCACGATGACGCCCTCGCCCGCGCGAATGACCTGGCCGCCGATCTCGATGTCCTCGGTGGCGACCCTGCGGGCCTCGGTGTGCGTGATCGACAGGTGGCGCAGCAGTTCCTCGACCGCGCCCGCGATCATCGCGGGGTCGCCCTCGCGTACGACGCGGAGCTGGGCCGGATGGGTCAGCAGGGCGAAGGTGCCGAGGGCGATCATCGAGGCGGTGGTGTCGTGCCCGGCCACCAGCAGGAGCTGCCCCATGGTGGCGATCTCCGTCGCCGACATCGCGCCGGTCCGGTACCGCTGCACGGCCAGCCCGCTCAGCATGTCCTCGCCGGGGTCGGCGCTCCTTTTGACCACCAGGTCCTCCAGGTAGGCGTTCAGGCTCTCGCTCGCGGCGAGGGCCTGGCCGGGGTCGGCCCGGTCCATGACCAGCGACCGGGCCACGTCCTGGAAGAAGCCGCGGTCCGCGTACGGCACGCCGAGGAGTTCACAGATCACCAGCGACGGGACCGGCAGCGCGAACGCCTCCACCAGGTCGGCCGGATCAGGGCCGGCGAGCAGGCCGTCGATGAGGTCGTCCACGATCCGCTGCACGCGGGGCCGCAGCTCCCGCATGCGCCTGACGGTGAATCCGGGGATGAGCATCCGCCGGTGCGCGGTGTGCTCGGGCGGGTCCATCTGCATGAGCGTCTTCATGCGCGCGTCGCGGGCCCTGCTCACGGCGTTGGTGTGCGGGAAGCCGGGCTGTGCGACATCGACACTGACGCGGGGGTCGGCCAGCAGGGCGCGGGCGTCCGCGTACCGGGTGACCAGCCACGGCGTGCTCCCGTCCCACAGCCGTACGCGGGTCACGGGCCGGTCGCGGCTCAGCCGGGTCAGTTCCGGCGGCGGGTCGAGCGGGCAGCCTGTGGCGCGGGGCATCGGGAACGGCGTGGGGTCAGACATGGACATTCGCCTCCTTCGGGGATGTTCTGGCGATGGTCAGCGGGGCGGTGAGGCAGGCGGCGGCGAGCAGGATGACGAAGGCGACGGTCAGGGCGGTGGTGTAGCCGTGGACCGAGGCCGCCGCCGTGCTCGCCCGGCTCTCGGCCAGGTAGGCGGCGGCGGTACCGGCCGCGACGCTGTTGAGCAGGGCCGTGCCGAGCGCCGCGCCGAGCTGCTGGAAGGCGTTGTACGCCGCCGCGCCCGCCCCGATGTCCTGCCACTTCAGGCCGGTGGTGGACAGGGCGGCGGTCGGGGGCAGCACGCAGCCCAGGCCCAGCCCGGTGAGCACGAGGGCGGGCGTCAGGTAGAGCGGCAGGACGTCCGTGCTCTGCGCGGTCAGGCGGGTCAGGATCAGCATCCCGGCCGCGGCGGCGAGCAGGCCCGGCACGATCAGTACGGCGGGCGCGACGCGCCCGTGCAGCCGCCCCGCGATGAACGTCGACGCGGCGAGCGTGGCCAGCGCGTTGACGATCAGTGTCAGGCCTGCCTGGACCGGCGAGTAGCCCAGTACGGTCTGCGTGTAAAAGCTCATGAACAGGTAGAAGCCGAACATCGCCGTGAACATCAGGGTGATCGCCACGAAGGCCCCCGCGCGGGCCCGGTGCAGCAGTAGCCGCATCGGCAGCAGCGGGTTCGCCGCCCGGCTCTCCACCAGGGCGAACACCCCCAGCAGCGCCACGCCCGCGGCCAGCGGGCCCAGCACCTTCGGCGAGCCCCAGCCGAGCGCCTCGGTCTCGCTGAAGGCGTACACGATGGCGGCGAAGCCGGCCCCGCTGAGCAGCGCGCCCGCGATGTCGAGCCGCCCGCCGGAGTTCGTCTTCCGATCCGGGGGGACGAGGGCCGCACCGGCGACCGCGAGCACCGCGACCGGGACGTTGATGTACAGGCACCACCGCCAGCTCGCGTACTCGGTGAGCAGCCCGCCCGCGACCAGCCCCACCGCCGACCCGGCGGCCCCCACCGCGGCGAACACGCCGAAGGCCCGGCCGCGTTCGCGGGAGTCGGTGAACGTGGTGGTCAGCAACGACAGTCCCGCGGGCGCGAGCGCCGCCGCGAACACCCCCTGCGCCGCCCGGGCGGCGAACAGCATCCCGGGATTCACCGCGAACCCGCCCACCGCGGAGGCGGCGGCGAAACCGGCCAGCCCGACGACGAACGTCCGCCGATGCCCGAACGCGCCGCTCACCCTGCCACCGATCAGCAGCAGCGCACCGAACGCGAGCGCGTAGGCGGTGATCGCCCACTGTCGTCCGGCGTCGGACATGCCGAGATCCTGCTGCGCGGAGGGCAGCGCGATGTTCACGATCGTGCCGTCCAGCACCACGAGAAGCTGGGCGGCGCTCACCACGGGGAGGGTCCACCAGCGCTTGTCTGTGATCAGCATGGATTCCAGCCTTCCGTTGAAGTGATCCCGGAAGGTCGGGAGTGCTCGTGCGCAGGTGGCGGGGGTCCGAGCCTCAAACGCGGGGTTCAACCCGCTTCAGCGGGGCCGTGTCCGGATGCGGAACTGGATCGGGTCGTGGAGGGCCGGCCCTCCTGAGGCGTTCATGGTGGCGCGCGATCCAGGCGTGGCCAATTGACTTGCACACAAGTTAGTTGTCTTCTATTGTCTTGCCCACAGAGAGAGCGCACCACCCGCAAGGAGCCACACGATGTCCCGCAAGAACCCCTCCGCCGCCCGCACCTTCGGCCGTACCGTCGCCGGTCTGGCGCTCGCCCCCGTCCTGGCCGGTTCGCTGCTCGCCGCCACCGCGACCAGCGGCAGCGCCGCCGCCGCGCAGACCGCCGGCGCGGCCAAGGAGAAGCCCACCATCGTGCTCGTGCACGGAGCCTTCGCCGACGCCTCAAGCTGGTCCGGGGTCATCACCCGGCTGCACCGCGACGGCTACCGCGTCATCGCCGTCGCCAACCCGCTGCGCGGTCTGAGCAGCGACGCCGCCTACGTCCGCAGCGTCCTGGACAGCGTCAAGGGGCCGGTGGTGCTGGCCGGCCACTCCTACGGCGGTTCGGTGATCACCGAGGCGGCGGCCGGAGACCCCGACGTCAAGGCCCTGGTCTACATCGCGGCCTTCATCCCCGACGCCGGGGAGAGCGCCGCCGCGCTGGCCGCGAAGTACCCGGGCAGCACGCTGGGCGAGACCCTGGCCACCTCCTCCTACCCGCTGCCGGGCGGTGGCACCGGCACCGAGGCCACCATCCAGCAGGACAAGTTCCGCAAGCAGTTCGCCGACGACGTCCCCGCGGGCACCGCCGCGATCATGGCCGCCACCCAGCGCCCAGTCTCCATCGCGGCCCTGGAGGAGAAGGCCACCAAGGCGGCCTGGAAGACCGTCCCCTCCTATGCGCTGGTCGCCGGGAAGGACAAGAACATCCCGCCGAAGGCGCAGTACTGGATGGCCGAACGCGCCCACGCCCGCACCGTCAGCGCCAAGAACGCCTCCCACGCGGTCGCCGTCTCCGCCCCCGGAACGGTCGCCGACCTCATCCGCCGCGCCGCCCACTGACGGCGGCCCCACCAGGGCGCCAAAGGTCTCGTGCGCGACGCCGAAACCCAAATCCGCCACCAGCCGCCGCTTCCAGGGCCGCTGCACGATCGCATGCGTCAGCCGCCGCGCCACCGACGGCGGCCCCCACCGGGCACCGAAGGCGTCCTTCCAACCGGGAGGACGCCTTCAGCCTGCCCGCCCCCGATCAACCCCTGAGGCGATCGGCGGCGATGCCGAACATCTCGTGCGCGACGCCGAAGCCCAGATCCTCCACCAGTCGCCGCTTCCAGGGCCGCTGCACGATCGCGTGCGTGAGCCGTCGCGCCGCCCGCGGGCTCTTCATGATCTGCTCGGCGATCTCCCAGGCGCGCGGCAACAGCCGTTCGCCCGGCAGCACCTCATTGACCAACCCCAGTTCCAGCGCCTGCCGCGCGCCGATCGGCTCGCCGGTGTAGAGGTGGTACGCCGCCCGCTTGGTACCGATCAGATGCTGCAAGGTCAGTTGCTGTCCGTCGCCGGGCGCGACCCCGGTCGGCAGATGCGGATCGACGATGGTCGCGGACTCGGCCGCCAGCGTGATGTCACACAGCAACGCGAACTCGGTATGGGCGACACTCGGCCCGTTGACGGCCGCGATCGTGGGAATGTCGATGCCGAATATGAAATTCTCCAGCACTTTCACGGCATCGTAGTAGGTGTGCTCGTACGCGAAATCCTTGGGCCGCGGCTCCCGCATGAACTCCCGCGTCCCCTCAGCCCCCGTGGCGGCGGACGGCGCGGCGAGCCACTGATCCCCGGTACCGGTGAGAATCAACACCTCATTGTCCGGATCGTTGCCGATCTCCTGCCACGCCTGCCCCCACGCATTGTGCATGGCGAACCCGAACCGCGCGGGCCCATCCCCCGTGTGCATCCGCACCTCGATGATTCCGTCACGGCGCCGCATCCTGAAGTACTCGGCGTACTTCTCCGCATACGCCGCGAAGGCGGGCCGCGGCACATAGCCACCGGTACGTGCATGCCATTCATCAAGCTCTCGCGGCATGGCGACCCTACTTTCTCGCAAAGCTAACCGGAGCCTTCCTCCGAATTTATCGGAGGGAGGCTCCGGTTGACAACCCCGGCCGGTTCGACGCGGCGGCGAAGGCGTGCGAAACTGGCCGGGACAACATCAATCATGCTTGTCAGCGCCTGGTCGGTCGGTGGAGTGCGCTGGCGTGCTCGCTCGTCCCGCGAGTGCGACCAGAGACGCCTCCAGGCGTGACCTGGTCGTGTGCGGCCGAGCCGTACCCGAAAGGCGCACGATGTCCACCGACAGATTCCACCTCTCCGAGGGCGACTACGTCCCGGACCCCGACCGCGACACCACGATCCTGCTCGACGGCTACTACGCGCACATCGCCGCTGCTCTGCGCGACCACGCGCTCCCCCCGGCCCTGGTGACCGAAATGCGGTCACGCCAGTCCGAACTGGAAGCGGCCAACCGGCACCTGATCGCCGACGAGCCCTCCCGCCACAACCTCCGCCTCACGCTGGCCCTCGTCGCGGCCTACGAAATCCTCACCCCGCACCTGGGCCGGGAGACGGCCATGCACGCCGTACGCACGGCGTTCATCGAACCCCTCAGCGACACCATGCAGGCAGGCACCCGCGCGATGCTGGACGCCGCCCCAGATCCCTTCGCGGCCATGGTCGCCATGTCCAGGTCCCGTGAGGAACACGCCTTCGGCACCACGTTCGTCTTCGACCGCACGATCGACGACGACCAGCGCTACCACCTCGATGTCCGCCGCTGCTTCTACCACGACGTCCTGACGGCCAACTCCGCCCCCGAGCTGACCCCCATGATGTGCGCCTTCGACGCCAACTGGATCGACGCCATCGACCCCGAAGCGCACGGCTTCCGCTTCGACCGCCCCACCACCATCGGCCTGGGCGCCTCCCACTGCCCCTTCCACTTCACCCGGATAACCCCCGCCGACTGACACCTGCGCCATTCCGACCTGTGCCGGGGCTTAGCCCCGGCACAGGTCGGAGCCACTTTCAACGAGCAGGCAGAGTGGGATGCGGAAGACCGGAGATCCCGGCCATGTCATTGGTGATGGCCCACCGCTCATGCCCCCGCCAGGCCCCATCGACGAACAGCAGGTCGGGCGAATAACCCTCATGACGGAAACCGTGCTTCTGGACCAGCTTGGTGGAGGCGTGGTTGTCAGGCTGGATCTGCGCCTCCAGCCGATGCAACCGCAGTTCCTCGAACGCGTACCGCAACACCAGCCCAAGCCCCTCCGACATGTACCCCTGCCCGGCATAGGGAGTGAAGGCCGCATAGCCGAGCGAGCCGTTCTGGAAGCGCCCCCGAATGATGCTGTTGATGTTCACACTCCCCGCGATGGCCCCGCTATCAAGCAGGCACACCAGCAACCCTTCGGCGGAGCGCCCCGCATCGAACCGGTCGAGGAAGTCCAGAAACTCCTTCGCGGTAGCGGGCAGCGAAACCATCGGATGGTGCAACTCAGCACTGGCCCGTACGCGCTCCAGAAACTCCTCCTGATCACCGAAGTTGATCCGCCGCAACACCACCCGACCGGACCGCCCCAGCTCGCCGCTTCCCTCATCGAACATGGAGTGCACGCTATCGGGGGCCCGCCCCTGACACGAACGCGCCACCTAGCCAGGGTCCCGGCCGGAATCGGCGGGACTCGTGGCACCAATGGCCCGGCCAAGGTCCGCCGGCAAGGGATAGGGGCTCTCGCGGGGCACCATCTCCGTGACGTCCTGGCCGTCGCGCAGTGCCCGGTGAATCTCGTGGACTCGATCAGTGAGGTCGTTGATCCCCACGATCCACTCGTCGAGGTAACGCGTGACGGCCTCCCCGGAGAGCCCCACCTGAATCGACCGATACGCCAGAGGATTGTGGTGCGGATCGCGTTCAGGGTCCCACTGAATCCGTACCGGGCTCGCCCGCAGCCGTTCCTTCCACGCCGCCTGATCGACGCCATCCGCCGGATGGCTGAGACAGGAATGCCGGAGCACCCATTCGAAACCCTCCCGCGTGATGTCAATCCCCAGCACCCTCGTCTGCCCGGCCTTCGTCCCCCAGCCGCAGCGATACATCATCCAGAGGAACGACGGCTTGATCCAGGTCATCCGCTCCCGCTTGAACGGCGCCACGAACCGCTGAGCGACGACCGCCGGCACCGCGATCGCCGGATCGTAGGCCTGGTACACGGTGATGGTCTCGTCGGTGAAAGCGGCACGAATCTGCCGGTACAGGATGTTCACCCCACCGACAATGGAGAACCACGCCCCCACCGAGCAACCGAATTGACCACGCTGACAGCGGGTCGCCCAGAGGACATCGGGCGTGACCCGGGTGGTCGCGGAGACTCCGCACAACCGGCGCAAGGACCGCGCGACGAACACGCGGCCCTTGCCTACGCCCTACTGATCACCAGACCTGGATGGCCGTGATCTTGTGAATCCTCGGCTGGTGATAAGCCACCCCGTTCTTGCGGTCGATCTGCCCCCATTCTACGGGGCTTCCGATATTACGCTGGAACGCATAACGGACCCTGTTGTTCCCGGACCACACGGTGTGCACACCGTAAATGGCCACCGACAGGGCTCCGCCGTTAGCGAAACACACCCTGTAGTCGTTATGGAACTCAAGATACTCCGAATAGACCCACGAGGGGCACTTCACCGCGTTGGTGGCATGCGCCGGGGTGGCGGGCATGGCCACCAGAACGGTCAGCGCAGCCGCCGCGGCACCCAAAGCCCCGCGAAATAGCTTTCGCACTGCCTATCTCCTTCCAGAACCTTCGCACTTTCGGCACCATCATGATGATCAGCCCCAAGGAAGTTCGACAGCCCATTCCGCTATCCACTTATTATCCATTTATTAGCCACCTATCCACGCAGGTCATGCTCGGGAGCCCCACGACGATCCCCCACAATGGCGACCCCAGACCCTGGGCGGGGACAGTGGCGGCCCCATCCGACGCGAGCAGGAGGCCGGAGACGTACGAGCCCCCGGACCGAACCAGCACCAGGGCCGGGCCGCCGAAAATCAAAGCAGTTGCATAGAGGGGAGCCGACGGCACATGATCGGAAACACGGCCGTCCCGGCGTCCACCATGCCGCGCTTGAGCCGCACTTTCCCTTCGTGGCACCATTGACCAGCAGCAGGAGACCCCGTGGCCGAGGAAGAGGAGGAAGTACCCATAGGCCAGGCCCTGAACGGCCTTGACGTCTACCCGCTTCCCCAAGGATGGACGGCCCTGGGCGCGATAGTCCTCGTGAAGTGCCTCGATGAGGAAGGCCACTCCTCCTGGGCCTTCAGGACCACCGACGGACTGAGCGACGAAGAACTCCTCGGTGCCCTGACCGTCCGCACCGACCTCCTCCGCCGCAAGCTGTACGACGCGTACACGAGTGACGCCGACGATGAATAAGGACTGAGCGGTCCTTCCAGTTGCTTCCCAGGTGTCGCCGACCCTGTCGCGCTCGGCCCGATCCATGGGCAGGAGTTCCGGCGGACCCACAGGGCTCGCATTGCCCGTGGGCCGCTGACTTGGGCGGTTGACGGGAGGCGATGCGACATGTGATTCTCAACTCAGCGTTCTGAGCGCTGGATTCTGTTTTGTGGGTGCGCGGCCTCCGTGCATGATGCGTTGCAGGCTCCAGCGACAGACACCGACTCCGGAGGTGACTCTGTCGTGTCATTGGCTTTCGCTGTCTTGATCACCGTTATCCCTTGGTTGGTGCTCGGTCTGGTCGCGCTCATGCGTGCACGCCAAGAGGACATCCCTAGCGTCATTCGCGCTCTCGCCCGATGGGGGCGCCGTTGACGGCACGGGAAAGTCGCAAGCTCTGTCGGGCTGCCCTTCTCGTCGCTGTTCCACCTCCGGGACATCGAGTATCGTCGATCGCCCCGGGCCAGGTTCGGCGACCGGCCATGCCGTGACGACCATAAGGGTGCATTTGTGCGGCGGCCCGCACCGCCGTACCCTGGTGAGCGGGGGCCGAGCACTGACCTCGGCGATTCCCTGCTTACAAAGACAGATGTCAATCTTCCTTGACCTGTGAAGACGCATCTCAGCACGCTGATCGTGTTCCCGCTGTTCCCCCTCGTTCCCGCCCCATCGGCGCGCGGCGGGCACGGCGTCGAACTGCCGATGGTTTTACAGCTCGTGACCGCTCTAAAGGCGATACAGGCTTCGACCTGGGGTGCAGAGTAGCCCGTCTCGGCCGCATAGGACCGCCGCCTGCCACTACTCCCCCGATACCTCGTGATCGCGGATGTAGTGCTCAATCGGGTAGGCGGTGCCTGTGGGCAAGATCGCACCGTTGCGGCGGCCGATGAGGATCGGCGCGTTACCACCCAACGCGGCGGTGGACTCTCCGGTTCGTAGGTACCGGGCAGATTGGTAGTGGTAAACCCAGCCGATTGAGCACTCTTCCATGGCGGACACGACGAAGGTGTCCTCCGGATCAAAGTACGCACGTCCTTCTTCGCAGAGGCGGGCTATCTCGGCTTCCGCAAGGCGTCGCGCTTCCGGCTCAGTCAGCACCCGTCCATCATGATGCGCGGGCGCCCGTCACCACCATCCGAAGCAGGACTGCCGCGCCCTAGCAGACCTCAACCACGTCACTCGGTGAGCCGTGCCGAGGTACGAAGCACGGATCCTCGATCGCCCCCAGCCATCTACGGAGGCCGGTGATGTAGTGGCGATCGTAGGGCTGTATCTGTGTGGCGGCGAGGCAACCCCGGCCGGCGCGTTCGCTCCGTACGGCGGAGCAGGCGCGCGGTGCCCGCCCGGTGACAACACCGAGCACGATCGCGCCCTGCGCGACTACATCGAGACGTTGCGGTCCTTCCGGCAACCGGGAGAGCGGGTTCTGGGTCGCCTCGGTCGATCCACTCGCCGCCGAACACGCGCTCACCGGCTCGGTACCGGCCACGGCGGTCAAGGCGGCGGCGGTGCTCAGTGACGGCGCGTCCCGGCTGGTCGATCTGTTCGCGCTGGCGACCTGGCGTCAGACCATGGACCTCCTGCGCGACGACGGCCCGGCCGCATTGATCGAGGCGGTACGGCACGCGGAACACTCCGACCCGCACGGCGAACGCCGGCCACGCGGCAAGCCGTTCGACGACGCCACCGCCGCCTACTGCCTTCCGTAGACAGGTCGAGCATCGGCTGCTATATCCTCCGCGAGATCGTCAAGGCACGCGACTTCGACGCCAAAGGCGACGTACAGGCCAAGGACGAAACCACCGGCCTGCCCCGCCAGGCAGGTACCGGTGATGGACGCCGACCCCACCCCCTGTGCTACCGGGCCTGCCCATCGCGCCCGCCGAGTTCGACGGCATCGAGGTCCGGCCGTACGTCCACCGGGCCACCCGACGGCCGGCCGCATCGGGGGCACTCTCTCGGGCGATACCTGGGCAACTGCAACCACGACATCCATGGAGATCGAAAAGGCCCTGCTCCCGAACGCGGGAGAGGGCCCTTGATGTGCGGAGGCTCCGGGATTTGAACCCGGGATGGGCGTGAACCCAAACCGCATTAGCAGTGCGGCGCCATAGACCTGACTAGGCGAAGCCTCCTGGTTGCCACTGTGGCTCACGACAGCGTACCGGCAGCGGGGCCAAGCGGCAAAGCGGATTGGCAGGTGGAGGGGCGAAACCACCTCTCGACTCCACCAAGGGGCAGGGCCCGACATCCTTTGTCCACAACCTGTGGACAAAGGATGTGGGCAAGTGGCGGGGTGGTCAGGCGGCGGGCTGGGCCTCGGCCTCGATCTCTACCTTGACCTTCTTGCTGACCAGGACGCCGCCGGTCTCCAGGGCCTGGTTCCAGGTGAGGCCGAAGTCCTCGCGGTCGAACTCCGTGGTGAGGGAGAAACCCCATACTTCCTGCCCCCACGGGTTCGTCCCGGTACCGCCGTATTCGACGGTGAGCTGGACCTCCTTGGTGACCTCCCGGATGGTGAGGTCGCCCGCGACGGTGAACTCGCCGCCGGAGCGGCCGATGAAGCGGGTGGTGCGGAACTTCAGCTCCGGGTACTTCTCGGTGGCCAGGAAGTCGTCGCCGCGGAGGTGGCCGTCGCGGTCGGCGACGCCGGTGTCGATGCTGTCGGACGCGATGGTGACCTCGGCCGTGGACTCCGTGGGGTTCTCGGCGATGGTGATGCTACCGGAGAACTTCGTGAAGCTGCCGCGGACCTTGCTGACCATCATGTGCTTCACCACAAAGCCGATGTTGGAGTGCACGGCGTCGATGGTGTAGGTGCCGGCGGTCGGGATCGTGAGACCTTCCCATGCACGGGTGCCCATGGTCTTCTCCTCGCGAGGATAGTTGAAGAGCGGATGGTTGCTCACTCAGATTTCTATCGGACCACTATTCCTCTCGTCAACTAACGTCGTCTACACTGTTCGAATGCACTCGTTCGACGACCCCAGACTCACCGCCATGGGCCTGCTTACCGAAGTCCAGACCGGATTGTCCGCGAAGATGGAGCCGTCGTTCGCCGCCGCCGGGCTGTCGGAGATCGACTTCGAGACGCTGATCCGGCTGTCCCGCTCGCCTTGCCGCAGG
This sequence comes from Spongiactinospora rosea, assembly GCF_003315795.1. Lineage (GTDB taxonomy): Bacteria > Actinomycetota > Actinomycetes > Streptosporangiales > Streptosporangiaceae > Spongiactinospora > Spongiactinospora rosea. The sequence continues at coordinate 146,207 of NZ_QMEY01000001.1, read as the reverse complement.
CTTCGGATGAGCGACCTCGCCGCCCAGACCACCCTGTCCACCAGTGGCATGACCCGCGTCGTCGACCGGCTGGAGCGCGACGGCCTGGTCGAGCGCCAGGCGTGCGAGACCGATCGGCGGGCCTCGTACGCGGCGCTCACGGGCGCGGGGGCCGACGCGCTGGCGAAGGTGCTTCCGCAGCACCTCGACGACATCGAGCGGTGGTTCACCGGGCTGCTCACCCCCGAGCAGCTGGACGGCCTGCTGGCGGCGCTGCGCGTGATCCGTGACGTCGTACGGCCGTGCGCGACCGCGGGGGCGAGCGGCGAAGAGGGCGCATAGCGGGCGCATGGCCACGGCATTCGGCCTAGTCAGGCGCGGCGTTGTGCCGGGACGACGAGTTCGCCGCGGAGTTTGGCCATGGCCCGCGAGACCGTGCTCTTGACCGTGCCGACGCTGATGCCCAGCGTCTTGGCGATCTCCGGTTCGGTCATGTCCTCGTAGTAGCGCAGTACGACCGCGGCCCGCATCCGCTCCGGGAGCCGGTCGAGGGCCTGTTCCAGCAGTTCGTACGCGTGCTCGTGGCCGGCGTGCGGGGCCGCGGGCGGCTCGGGCAGTTCCTCGGCCGGGTACTCCTCCAGCTTGCGCCGCCGCCACCAGGAGATGTTGATGTTGACCATGGCCCGCCGCACGTATCCGTCGAGGGCCGCGCGGTCCTGGATGCGGTCCCAGGCCAGGTACGTCTTGGCGAGCGCGGACTGGAGCAGGTCCTCGGCGTCCACGGGGTTGCCGGTGAGCCGGCAGGCGGTACGGAGCAGCGCCGGTCCGCGCGCCTCGACGTACGCGCGGAAGTCATCGGTTTGCACGTCCATCACGATCACCCGCCGACAACAGAGGGGCTTGCCCGTGCGCCTCGGTACCGTGTCACGGCCATAGCCCCCACGCCGGGCAGCATTTGCCGGACACCTCCCTTGTGGCCAGAATCGCAGCCGGACCGCCTGATACGGCTGAACCGAAATCCAGGTTTCGCCCTGCCAACAGCAAAGAAGGGCCAACTAACGAGACAGGAGCAACAGGACCCACTCGGCGACCAGAGGCCAGAGCGGGCCATCCAGCCACAGCGGCATCGGCCGGCGCTGTGGACAGCCGGAGCACAAACCGCGAGAAACCGCCAGGTAGCCGATACCCCTGGTCAGGGTAAGGATTGCTGAGAAGCGGTAGGCGTACTTTTCCACTCAGGGACGGAAATGTCTATCTGCCACACCATCCGTCGGGAAATATCAGCAGAACATACTCGATACACCCTCTGCCCGTGTGAGGCTGTCTCCTGAGAGGTCATGGAGGGGCCTCGCAGCGGCCAGCCCTGTGGCCGAGAGAGGGGATCGCCGGACCTCGTGCACCGCGAGGACGCCGGTGAGCACGGACGACCAGAAAGACGATTGGGACAGGCGGATGACCGACCCGACCACCGTTCACCGGCGTCGCGCCCTCGCCGCGGCCGCACTCGGGCGCACTCCCGAGCGGCCGGAGAGCCCGGACGGCGGCCAAGAGCCGCTGCGCGCGGTCACCGGGCGGATCCTCGACGCGAGCCCGCACATGATCGTCGTCGAGGCCGGGAACGGGACGGAGGAGCGCCTGGTGGTCGCCCCGTGGGCGGTCGCCTGGCGCGGCGGTGACGTGCCCGTCACGGATCTGCCCGCAGGGACGAACGTGGTCATGCGTACGGTTCACGAAGGCAAGGTCGTTGACCGGATATGGGCTGACACGACCCGGATCACCGGGACGATCGTGTCGATCCGCCCGGACGGCAAGGACCAGCTCGTCGAACTGGACGCCGGTCCGCACCGGGGCCGGCACACGATCGTCATCCCTTATCGGGCGTCTGGAAGACTCCGAGTACGGCATCCGAAATTCGAGCCGGGGTACCTCTTCGATGCGATCGGCGTGCGCGAGGGCGACGTACTGTCCGCGCGGCTGCCCGCCACCTCGCAACCGCCCTACCGGGCGCGGGCCGTACCGGTTCCGCCGCCCGCGTACGGCGGGGCGCAGTCCCGCGTGGCCGGCACGGTCACCTGGTCGGACGCCATCCCGGAGAGCGGACACCGAGTAGAGAGCGGGCGCCGGGCACGGAACGGACACCGAAGCACCACGGACCAGTACATCTCGGGCGACGGCCACGGAGCCGCCTACCCCATGCTGGAACGGTCCGACAGCGGCTGCGACGACGCGGGGACATCGTGCGCGGGCCTGCCGTACCTCGCGCTGGGTTCGCTGCTCAATGTGCAGAACACCTGCACCGGACGCGCGATGTCGATCCCGATCGTCGCCTGCGGCTGCCTCGCCGGGCGATTCTGTGACCGGTGCGTGGAATGCGACACATCACCGCGCGGCAGAATTGCGGAGGTGTCGCCCGTCTCTTTCGTCGAACTGGGTGGAGACCTGATCAAGGGGTGTTTCAATGCCAGGATCGGATTGGGGTGACATGCCGGCGACGGTCGCCTCGGCGCAACTGCCGCTGGTGGTGTTACTGCTGGCGCTGGGGAGTGCCGCGAAGGTGGCAACGATCCGCGCCGACGCCGAACCGGGCGGGCTGACCAGGCTCGGACCGGCCGTACTAGTGCCCGAACGCTGGCGTGTGCCGGCGTTCGCCATATGCGCGGCGGGCGAGCTGACGCTCGCCGCCGGGATGACGTTCACGACACATCCGTTCTTCCGCTGGGCGACGGCGGGATTCTTCGCCATGTCCACCTATGTGCTCGTCGATCTGCGGCGGCGGCGTCCCGACGTGGGGTGCGGCTGCTTCGGCGAGGTCAGTTCGCGTCCGATCGGGGTGCGCTCGATCGGCCGGACGGTACTGCTGACCGCCATGGCCGCCGGCACGCTCGTGTACCCCGGCACCGGATGGGCGGCGATGTCCGGCATCACCTGGACGATGGCGGGATGCATGGCGGTGGGCCTCGCGCTGCTGGCCGTGTTCTCGCCGGAGCTGGAGGAGGCGCTGGCGCGGCTCCGGCATCGCGCGCCGTGCGAACAGCGCCCGCTCGCGCCGGGCACCGCGCTCTCCCGGCTGCGCGCCAGCGCGGCCTGGGACGACCACCGGATGCTGCTCACCGGCGGCGAGCCGGTGGACAGCTGGCGGGAACTGTGCTGGCGGTTCTTCGCGTTCGCCGGCCGGACGCCCGACGGGGCACCGGTCGACGTGGTCTTCGCCGTCTACCTGAGCGGCCGACGACCGCCGGTGCGGGCGGCGGTGGTGAGCGCGGACGGCGTGCCGGTAGAGCCGCTACGGGAATCTATCCCCGTATCGGCCTGACGCTAGAACGCCATATAGAAGCCCAGAATTAGGAACCTAGGAACCGAGGACAGCTCGATATAGCTCTATACGGCTCTCTAGCTTCCCCACTAGAGAGCCGTATAGAGGTCTAGGAGGCCGGCTCGGCCACACAGATCAGGGCCGCACAGATCAGGGCCGCACAGTTCAGACGGGCTGCGCGCGAAGGAACTTGCCGAAGTGCGGGACGGTGAACGCGATCAACCCCCGTTCGGCGCTGTAGATCAGGCCCTTCTTGATCAGGCTGTCGCGGGCCGGGGACAGGCTGGACGGCTTTCTGGTCAGCGCCTCGGCGACCTCGGCGGTGGCCACCGGCTCGTCGCCGATGGAGGCCATGGCGTGCATGTAGTCGCGCTCGGCGGGGGTGGCGCGCTCGTAGCGGCTGCCGAAGAAGCCCACCGCCAGCTCGGCCTCGGCCTCGGGGGCGGCCAGTCGCACGTCGTCGGCGGTGATCGGCGAGCCGAGCGCGAGATCCCAGGTGACCTTGCCGTACGCCTGGACGAAGTAGGGGTAGCCGTCGGCCGCCGTGTACAGCGCGTCAAGCGCCTCCTGGGTGAACTCGACCCCCTCACGCTCGGCCGGCGCGATCAGCGCGTGGTCGGCCGCCGCGCGATCGAGACGGTCGATGCGGGCGTAGCGGAACAGCCGCTCGGAATAGCTCTTGCTGGCGCTGAGCACGCTCGGCAGGTGAGGCAGGCCCGCGCCGACCACGATCAGCGGGCCGCCGCTCTGCGACAGCTCGTGGCAGGCCGCGCACAGCGCCGAGACGTCGGCGGCCTGCACGTCCTGCATCTCGTCGATGAACAGCGCGATGCCGACCCCGAGGTCGGTCGCCACCGAGGCGGCGTCGACGAACAGCTCGGTGAGGTCGATCTCCAGGTCGCCCGAGTCGGCGCGGCCCCGGCTCGCGGGCACGTCGATGCCGGGCGACCAGTGGGAGGTGCCCTTGGCGGCCGAGGGGTCGCGCATCGCGAACGCCTTGAGCACGCCGAGGAAGTCTTCGATGCGCTCGGGGGCGCGGTGGCGCGGGGCCAGCTCCCGGATCGCCATGTGCATCGCGGCGGCGACCGCCCGCCGGATGGACTGGTCGGGCCGGGCCTCGATCTTGCCGGTGCCCCACAGGCGCTGCATCGCCATCGACTTGAACGTGTTGAGCAGCACGGTCTTGCCGACGCCGCGCAGCCCGGTGAGGACCATGCTGCGCTCGGGGCGGCCACGGGCCACCCGTTCCAGCACGACCTCGAACTGCTGGAGCTCACGATCGCGGCCGGCCAGCTCGGGCGGACGCTGCCCGGCCCCGGGGGCATAGGGGTTGCGCACGGGATCCACGCTCTCGGACTTTATGACGGGATATAGCGGCCGTCGTAGATTTCCGTAGAAAGTGCTACGGCGTGTCGCCCGCGGCCGACCCGGAGCCTTCGGAGCGAGCAGGTGCGGTGCCACGTTGAGCGTCATAGCGCACGCGGGGACGGGCGTCGCGATGATCGCTCTTCCCATGGCGCACCCCTCGCAGGTAAGATCGTGGTCCGAACCCGTGTTCGATCCGATTGCTATCGACTTTAGCGCGGCATCGAACACCTGCGCGAGTTTTTCGCCGAATTCCGAGTAAAGATCTTGCTGGCTCGCGTCGCCGCAGGTCAGAGCCCCTTACCCTTTCACGACCAGGCCCATCGAGCGTGCCGTGCCGACGATGATCTTCTCGGCCTCCACCGGGTCATCGGTGTTGAGATCGGACATTTTCCCGCGTACCACCTCCTGAAGCTGCTCCCGGGTGATCGTCCCCGCCGGCGTGTGGCCGGGCCGAGGGCTGCCCGCGGCCAGCCCGGCGGCGTGCCGCAGCAGCGACGCCGTGGTCGGCTTCCTGGTCACCATCTCGAAGGAGCGGTCGTCGAAGACGGTGAGCACCGCCGTGACGTCGAACCCGCGAAGGTCCTGGGTCGCGGCGTTGTACCGCTTACAGAACTCCATCAGGTTGACGCCGAGCGGGCCGAGGTCCTTGCCCACCGACGCCGGGTTCGCCTCACCGGCCCTGGACTGGATCTTCACTACGCGACTGATCTTCTTTGCCATGAGCGGCACGCTAAAGTCTCCAGTTACGGGAGGCTCAAGCGAATATGTACACCATCGGCCAGCTCTCCAGACTCTCCGGGCTACCGGTCAAGACGATCAGGTTCTACTCCGACAGCGGCGTACTCCCCGAGTACGAGCGCACCCCCGCCGGCTACCGCCTCTACCGCGAGGAGGACAGGGCCCGGCTTGAGGTCATCAGGACCTTGCGGGAGATCGGGGTGGACCTATCCACCATCCGCGGCCTCGGCGACCGCGACCTGCGCGACGTGCTCACCCTCCACCTGGAGGCGGTCGAGACGCGGCTGCGGTCGCTCCAGCGCACCCGCGCGGTACTGCGCGCCACCCTGGACCGTACCGACCCGACCGACGAGGACCTGCGCAGGCTCAACGCCCTCGGCAGGTACGGCGCCGCGGAGATGCGCCGCCTCGCGAACGACTTCGCCGACGACGTCGCCAGCGGTAACGCCGCGCTGGACGAGTGGTTCGCCTGCCTGCGCGAGGCCATGGTGCCCGACCTGCCGGACGAGCCCACCATCGAACAGCTCGACGCCTGGCTGGAGCTGACCGAACTCCTGGCCACCGACGACTACCGCGAGAGCCTGCGCGGCCAGGGTTCCGACTTCTGGGACGACGCCAACGAAATGGACCTGGCGGCGTGGCAGCAGGCCAGCGCGCGGGTCATGGAGGAGGCCACGGCCGCGCTCCGGGCCGGGGTGGAACCTGACTCACCGGCCGCCGCGCCGATCCTGGCGCGCATCGTCGCCCTGAACGCGGAGGGACGCCGCCAGCCGTACGACGCGGCGTTCTGGCGGACGCTGCGCAAGGAGTACGACGAGCACGACCCACGCTCGCACCGGTACTGGGAGCTGATCTACACCATCCGCGGCCTGCAGTGGCCGCCGGAGCAGGTCACCGCCCACCGGTGGATCGGCGACGCGCTGCGCCGCCACGATCACCCTGCGGGCTGAGCCGGTCACTCGTCGCTTAAGCTGCGTATGTGGCCTCACGTGGGAGAACACTCCAGCCGGCACTTCTGCTGTCCGGGTGCCTGGCACTCGCGACGGCCTGCGGCGCGGGCAACGCGCTCGGCCCCACCGGCGGCACCACCCCCCAGCCCCCGGTGACGAGCGCGCCCCCGCCCGCCACCCCGACCCCGAGCCCGTCCCCCACTCCGACCGGGCCTCCCGAGTACACCGCCAAGGTCTCCAAGGTCGCCCGCGCCGACGTCCCCCACTCCTGGCGACCCGGCTGCCCGGTCCCCCTGCGCGACCTCCGCCTGGTGACCCTGACCCACTGGGGTTTCGACGACAAGGCGCACACCGGCGAACTCGTCGTCCACCGCGCGGTCACCGACGACATCGAGACCGTCTTCAAGCAGTTGTACGAATGGCGCTTCCCCATCAAGCAGATGAAGCGCGTCGACGCCTACCGCGGCAGCGATTTCGACTCCATCGAGGCCGACAACACCTCCGCCTTCAACTGCCGCGCCGCCACCGGCTCGGGCAACTGGTCCAAACACGCCTACGGCCAGGCCATCGACATCAACCCCAGGGAAAACCCCTACGTCACGGCCAGCGGCTCCGTCGCCCACGCCAACGCCCGCAAATTCGCCACCCGCCCCATCGACAAGCCCGGCGTGATCAACCCCGGCGACCGCGTCGTCCGCGCCTTCCAGCGCCTCGGCTGGGAATGGGGCGGCACCTGGTCCGGCACCAAGGATTATCAGCACTTCAGCAAGGGCGGCGGCTGACACCCGCCCGTTCGTCAGTGCCGGCGATGCTCCGTCCAGCCGTAGTCGTCCAGCCGCCGGGCCGCCTTCAGGCGTTCCTCTTCGGTGAACAGGCTTTCGTATTCGGCCTGCACCATGTGGGCTTCGACGGTGAGGTCCAGGCGGCCACGGGTCCACAGCGTCGTGAAACCGTCAGACGGCGTGTCGGCCCACACGAGCTGCTTGGCGGTCGCGACCCCGCCATGCTCGCTGAGCATCTGCAGAAAACGCCTGGCGTCGTAGCCGAGCTCCCGTTTCGCCGTCTCGTAAACGGTCACCATGGCCCGATGAAACCGCCGTCCGAGCTCGTCCATATCGCCTCCTCGACAGCCACGTCCCGATCGCCACAAGCATCGCCCGAAACACGGATCGCCGGGGCCGACTTCCCGATGTGATCTGTTGGACGCCCCGATTTCGTTCACTGGGAGATGAGCAGGCCCCCGGCTGGCCCCTGGACGCCCGGGCGATGCCGATCAGGACCCATCGTGCCCACTGCGGGAGGGGCAGGGTGAGCGCCGATCATGTGCAGGCCACGATCACGGCGAAGGCCAGGACGGTGAAGGCCGGTCGCCGCCGTGCTCCGCGTCGATCAACGGGCATTTCCTGTGTGGCCTTCGGTTCGGTATCGCGTGCCTTTCTCCGGGCCTTGGCAGCCGCCGCCGAAGCGATCAGTCATATCCCGATTTCCCCCATTAGCCGTGGCGGAGGTGAGGGGTCAGCGGTCTTTGGTGTAGGTGAGGGTGGCGTTGTCGGGGATCAGGTGGTGGGGATTGATGGATTTGAAGTGCCAGTCGGAGCCGCCCTCGGTGATGTAGGCGCGGGTGTACGACTTGGCGGGGGCGGTGACTTTGAAGAGGTAGCTGGAGGGTTTGCCGTTTCGCCAGGTGGCGGGGATGGGGATGGCGTGTTTTCCGCCCTGGGATGTGACGGTGAAGGCGGCGCGGAAAGTGCAGGTGCTGCGGGTGGTGGTGAAGTTGAGGACGAATTCGCGTGAGTCGCCTTTGTCGAGGGCGACCTGCTGGGTGAAAGGGCCGGAGAGGGTGCCGGAGCGGGTGACGTTCTGGGCTATTGGGCGTGGGGCGTCGAGGTTGAAGCCGATGGTGACCGGTGGGGCGGTCTCGCCGCCGTCGCCGATGGCGGGGAGGCGTACGGCGGTGCCGTGGAAGAGGGCGGCGCACTTCAGGTCGCTGAGTTCGGCGCCGTGGATGAGGGCCGTTGTGGGGTGCTGGGCCGTGACGGTGATGGCGGTGCCGGTGACGCCCAGGTGGATGGTGTTCGCCTGGAGCCAGTGGATGATCTCGTAGCCGTTCATCGGGAACCGCATTCCGGCGACGGAATGGACTTGGTCGCTGGCGTACCAGGCCGGGCCGAACCAGGAGGTCCCTTCGGAGACAAGGATCGGGTCTCCTGATTCGAGTTTTTCGTTTTTTTCCTTGTCTTCGAGCGCTATATCCGTGGTGCGGTGGCTGTCGCAGTACGCCAGTCCGGCGAGGGTGGTGCCGACGACCGCCACCAGGGCGGTGGCGATGCCCAGTGGCGTCGTCCAGCGATCTTTATCCGGCATGACGTCCCTTCCCTTTCGAATGGGCCGCAGTATAGGGAAGGAGCTCGGTTGCCGGGCGGTGATAATTGAATGTGGGCCCACTTACCGTTTGGCGACGGTTGTCGAATAAGGCCGGGATTTCCCAGAGACGGAAGGTAAAGCGATCCCCATGCGGCCGCCGTCATCCGCCGTGAGCGGACGGTGGCGAGCTGATGGCTGGGGCAAGATGGAGCCCATGGCGGCCAACGACGGCGACGGGTGGGCTCAGTGCGGGCGCGGGCATCGGCATTGGGGCGTCCACGGCGCGTCGGGGCTGCTGGCCGTACATCATGACATGACCGGCACGCCTTACATCCTCATGCAGAAACGGTCATGGTGGAGCCACTACGGGGGGACGTGGGGGATTCCCGGGGGTGCTCGGGACAGCCATGAAGACCCGGTCGTCGCGGCGCTGCGCGAGGCGCGGGAGGAGGCCGGGCTCGACGGCGAGGGGCTGCGGGTGCAGGGGGTGTACCACGACGACCACGGCGGGTGGACCTTCGACACGGTCATCGCGGAGGCGGCGAGCCTGCTCCCGGTCTCGGCGAGCGCGGAGAGCGACGAACTGGTGTGGGTCGCCGCCGACGAGGTCGCGGACCGGCGGTTGCATCCGGGGTTCGTGGAGACGTGGCCGGACATCCGGCCGGCGCTGAGCCCCGTGGTGCTGGTGCTGGACATCGCGAACATCGTCGGGGCGCGGGCCGAGCACGGGTGGTGGCGGGATCGGGCCGGAGCGGCGGCGAAGCTGTTGTCGGCGGTACGCGATCTGGCGGACGACGGGCTGCGGGCCGCGCCAGAGGGGTTTCCACGGCTGGCACGGTGGTTCCCGCGCGTGGTCGCCGTGGTGGAGGGGGCCGCGCGCGGGGTGAGCGGGCCTCCGGGGGTCGGCGTGGTACGGGCCGAGGGCAGCGGCGACGACGCGATCGTGCACACCGTACGCGACCTCCCGGCCTGGGAGCGGGTCCTTGTCGTCACCGCGGACCGCGAGCTGCGGCGGCGGGTGAACGAACTGCACGCGGCGGTGACCGGCCCGCGCTGGCTGCTCGACCAGCTCTGACAGATCAAGGGGTGGATAAAGGGCCGCGAGCAGGGGGGCGGCAGCGCTATCGTTGGTGTCCACGGGAGGGTTCGCATAGTGGACTAGTGCAGCCGCCTTGAAAGCGGCCAGGCCAGCGATGGTCTCGTGGGTTCGAATCCCACACCCTCCGCAGATCTCCTTTCAGCGGACCACCGTGGTGGGCACAGGGGCGAAGCCGTCGCCGACCGAGGCGGCCAGGCGCAGGTAGGAGTCGCGGGTGGCCTCCTGGAGGCGGTCGAGGTCGATCTCGGCGCCCTCTTCCAGGTGCGGGTCGTACGGCACGCGTACGACCTCCCGGCAGCGGGCCGCGAAGTGGGCCTCCAGCTTGTCGAGGTCGACCGTCGACTTCGACCTCGGGCGCACGCTGCACAGCACCACGTTGGCGTTGCGCACCAGTTCCTCGTAGTGGTGGGCCTCCAGCCAGTCGAGGGTCGCCGAGGCGGCCCGCGCGCCGTCCACCGAGGGCGAGCTGACCAGTACGAGCTGGTCGGCGAGGCCGAGCACGCCCGACATGGCCGAGTGCAGCAGGCCGGTGCCGCAGTCGGTGATGCAGATCGAGTAGAAGTTCTCCAGGACCTGGGCGACGGCCTGGTAGTCGCCCGCGCTGAACGCCTCCGACACGGACGGGTCGCGGTCGGAGGCCAGGATCTCCAGCCGCGAGGGGGCCTGTGAGGTGAAGGCCCTGATGTCCACATAGCGCTTGATCTGGGCGCGTTCGTTGAGCATGTCGCGTACGGTCGCCGACGTCTCCAGCTCGACCTTGTCGGAGAGCGTGCCGCGGTCGGGGTTGGCGTCGACGGCGATCACGCGGTCGCCGCGGATCTGCGCGAGCGTGGAGCCCAGGCCGACCGTGGTGGTGGTCTTGCCGACGCCGCCCTTGAGGCTGAGCACGGCGACGCGGTGGTGACCGCTGGCGACCGGGATGCGGGCGCGGGCGATCAGCTCTCTGCGGCGGCGTACGACGGCGGGCTCGCCGGGCTTGATCCAGCCGGCGGACGCCTTGTAGACCAGTTTGCGCCAGCCGCCCGAGGGGCCGTTGCGCCGGCCGCGCAGCAGCGAGTCGGGGTCGAGGCTGTCGGCGTTGGGGCGGCCGGACAGGTCGGGGACGGCGGAGGCGGGCTTGCGCGCGCGCCGCGTGGAGTGCTGGGCCGGGGCCGGGCTGAACGTCGGCGCGACCGGGGGCCGTTCCGGCTGTGCCTGTGGCTGTGGAGAGGGGGCGGGGGCCGGGGCCTGCGCGGGCGGCTGGGGCTCGGCGAGGCGGCGGCGGGCCTGGTACGCCGGGCGCTCGGCGGCCTCCGAACCACCGGGATCGGTGCCCGCGGAGATGCCCGGCGAAGTGCCCGCGGAGATCCCGGGCGAAGTGCCCCCCGACATCCCTGGCGAAGTGCCTTCAGAGACGCCTGGTGGGGTCAGTGACCACTCGGAGGGCAGCGAAGGCAGGGAGGGATTGGTGGGGTTGGTCGGGCCGGTGGCCGGGGCGGACGGGCTCCACGAACTCCACTGGCTCTGCTCCTGCGCCGCGGGCTCCTCCTCCGGGAGCCGCAGGGACGCCGGAGGAGGCGAAAGGTCCTCCGCCGTCGTGGACGACGAGCCGGACGGCTGGGCCGCCGCCGTCTCCTGCTGCTGCTCCGGCGGCTCGAACAGGCCGCGCTCCCCCGGACGCAACGGCGGCACCGCACCGAACGTGTTCTCGTACTCCGCCACGGACCTGGGCGGCGTCACATCGGGCGAGGACACCTCCGGCGACGCCTCGGAGGGCACGTCCGGCGCGGGAGCGGGCTCGGCTGCCTCCTGCCGGGGCAGCGGGCGCAGCGGCTCCAGGAATGCCTCGTCGCCCGTCTCCGCCCCCTCCCCGGCCTCAGAACGCTCAGGAGGGGCGGGCGGCAGCGTGAAGGCCCCGGAGACCTCCGCGGCCTGCTTCCACTCCTCGGCCGGAGCAGGAGCAGGAGCCGGAGCAGGAGCAGGAGCAGGAGCAGGGTCGGCTGCGGCGGCGGAGCCCGAGGTACGGGACAGCGCCGCCGGATCGGCCTCGTTGGCCGCCGCCAGCCAGGGGTCCTTCGGATAAGGGGAGACCACGGTGTCTTCCACGGCCGTGGCCACGACACTGGTCGGAGCCTCTTCGTTCTCCTTGATCGCGTCGAGCCAGGCGAGCTGTTCTTCGAGCGAGTGGGGATCCTCACGATCGTGTCGTGCCACCGTTTTCCCCCTAGGGGCTGGGCATATCAGGTGCAGCAAACACATTGCAGGTTATCGCCCCGCGTTCCAGCCAACAGGGCAACGGTCAACTTCTTCCCCCCTGGCCGGGCGCTAGCGTTGACGGCATGCGTGCCATCGTCATCTCCCGTCCCGGCGGTCCCGACGTGCTGAGCTGGGAGGAGGTCCCCGATCCGCGCCCAGGGCCCGGTGAGGTGCTGGTGGAGGTCGCCGCCTCCGCGGTCAACCGCGCCGACCTGCTCCAGCGCAAGGGCTTCTACGACCCGCCGCCCGGCTCCTCGCCCTACCCGGGGCTGGAGTGCTCCGGGGTCGTGGCGGAGGTGGGTCCGGGCGTCGAGGGGTACGCGCCGGGCGACGAGGTGTGCGCGCTGCTGTCCGGCGGCGGGTACGCCGAGCGCGTGGTCGTGCCCTGGCAGCAGCTCATGCCGGTGCCCGAAGGAGTGTCGCTGACCGACGCCGCCGCGCTGCCGGAGGTGGCGTGCACGGTGTGGTCCAACGTGTTCATGACGGCGCGGCTGCGCCGCGGCGAGACCCTGCTGGTGCACGGCGGGGCCAGCGGGATCGGCACGCTGGCGATCCAGCTCGCCAAGGCGTACGGCTCGCGGGTCGTGGTCACCGCGGGCTCGGCGGAGAAGCTGGCCCGCTGCCGCGAGCTCGGCGCGGACGACGGGGTCAACTACCGGACCGACGACTTCGCCAAGGCGTTCGGCGCGGATGTGATCCTGGACATCATCGGCGGCAAGTACCTGAAGGACAACGTCCGCGCCCTCAACACCGGCGGGCGCATCGTCGTGATCGGCCTGCAGGGCGGCACGAAGGGCGAGCTGGACCTCGGCGCGCTGCTGGCCAAGCGCGGCACGATCCACGCCACCACGCTGCGCTCGCGGCCGGTCGATGAGAAGGGCGTGATCGTGCGGGGCGTGGTGGACAACGTATGGCCGCTGATCAGCGCGGGAGCGGTCCGCCCTGTGGTGGATATCACGGTCCCGCTCGCGGACGCGGCCCGGGCGCACGAGGCGCTCGAAGAAGGCGCCCACTTCGGGAAAATCCTGCTGGTCCGGTGAGCTAGGTTGAGATTCATGAATGCTGAGGAGAGCACCCCGCACATCGTGGTCGTGGACCCTCAGGGCGTCCCGGTCAAGGATGAGAACGGCGACTCCGAGGAGCGGTCGGTCACCGAGCTGGTCGAGCAGCCGGCGAAGGTCATGCGCATCGGGAGCATGATCCGCCAGCTCCTCGAAGAGGTCCGCGCGGCCCCCCTTGACGAGGCGAGCCGCAAGCGGCTCAAGGAGATCCACCAAAGTTCCATCAAGGAGCTTGAGGACGGCCTCGCGCCCGAGTTGGTCGATGAGCTGGAACGACTGTCGTTGCCGTTCACCAATGACGATCAGCCGCCGAGCGACGCGGAGTTGCGGGTCGCGCACGCGCAGTTGGTCGGGTGGCTGGAGGGCCTGTTCCACGGGATCCAGACCACGCTGTTCGCGCAGCAGATGGCCGCCCGCGCCCAGCTTGAGCAGATGCGCCGGGCGCTGCCCGGCGGCTTCCCGCAGGGCGAGGAGCAGCTGCAGCAACAGCACCGCGCGTCCGGCCCGTACCTGTGACCCCACGAAGCCTGTAAGCCGCTCAGAGGCACTGAGCGGCCCAGGGCGCCCCCTTTCTCAGGGCAGGGGCTGTACGGCGCTGTAGAGCCGTTCCAGCACCGCCGCGACGCCGTCCTCGTCGTTGGCCGCCGTCCTCTGATCGACGGCGGCCAGGACCCGCGGGTGGGCATTGGCCACCGCGTACGCCGTCCCGGCCCACGCGAGCATCGGCAGATCGTTGGGCATGTCCCCGAACGCCACCGCCTCTTCCGCGGTGATGCCGTGCCGCCGGGCGAGCGCCGCCAGTGAAGTGGCCTTCGTCACACCGTGCGCGCTCATTTCGATGATGCCGTCCCCCCGGCTGGAATGCGTGGCGGTCACCAGATGCCCCACCACGTCGTGTACGGCCGTCAGCAGGTGGTCGGGTGCCATCGTGAGGTCCTGGGCCAGCAGCTTGGCGCACGGACGCGCCACGAGGGCGGAATCGTCCACCGCGGGCCCTTCCGGTGTGCGGCTGTCTCTACCGTCGGGCCGAAATCGGGCCTCGCGGGCGAAACCACCTTCATATTCCGCGCTGAAGGCGAGTGCGGGCATCCGATCCCGCAGTGTCGCGATGGCCTCGCGCAGCACTCCGGACGTGATCAGATGCGACTCCACGACCGCCTCGGTGTGCAGATCGTAGACGAGTGCGCCGTTCGCGCAGATCGCCAGTCCGCGGTGGTGAACGGCGGCGGCCACGCCGCTCATCCAGCGTGGCGGCCTGCCGGTGACGAAGACGAGCAGCGCGCCCGCGCGCTCGACAAGTGCGAAGGCCGCGGCCGTACGCGGGGAAATGGTTCCATCGGTACGCAGTGCGGTGCCGTCGAGGTCGGTGGCGACCAGCCGGGGTCTAGTCATAACGGGTTACAGTCTGCCCGGAACCATGCTCGGTGAGGAAACTTTGCGATGGCGGGAACACCACGGCCCCGGATGGTGTTAGATATGTTGACGTTGTATTAGCTGATCCCGTTGTGAATACCAGCTTGACTGTCTGAGCCACCCCGGGGCTGCGCGGTACGACACACCGGGATTCACGAGGTGTGGATCCCAAGTTTCACATCCTGAGGGAGAGCTTTAATGGCTCAGGGAACCGTCAAGTGGTTCAACGCTGAGAAGGGCTTCGGCTTCATCGCCCCGGACGGCGGCGCGCCGGACGTTTTCGTTCACTACTCCGAGATCGTCGGCAACGGCTACCGCAGCCTCGAAGACGGCCAGCGGGTCGAGTTCGAGATCACACAGGGGCAGAAGGGTCCGCAGGCCTCGCAGGTACGCGGTATCTGACGACCTCACCGGCTTCGCCGTAAAGGGCGGGGTTCGCTCAAAGCGAACCTCGCCTTTCGCGCATCTAACGGCAAAACATCCGGCGGGCGAATCAGTGGGTTGTTCGGTCCCGGTCAGGACCGTTGAAAACCCTTCTCCGGCCACGGGATGCGGAAATGATCCCTGAGTACGAGAAGGGGCCCAGCGGGCCCCTACGGACCCACTGAGCCCCGCGCCGGGCTATTTCTTCACCGGCTCCAGCACATCGAGACCGACATAGGGCCGGAGCGCGGCCGGCACCACCACCGAGCCGTCGGCTCGCTGGTGGTTCTCCAGGATCGCGACGATCCAGCGAGTGGTGGCCAGCGTGCCGTTGAGCGTGGCGACCGGACGGGTCTTGCCGTCCTCGCCGCGGTGGCGCACCGACAGCCGCCGGGCCTGGAACTCCGTGCAGTTGGAGGTCGAGGTGACCTCCCGGTAGCGGCCCTGGCTCGGGATCCACGCCTCGCAGTCGAACTTCCGCGCCGCCGACGTGCCCAGGTCGCCCGCCGCCACGTCGATCACCCGGTACGGCAGCTCGACCTTGGCCAGCATCGCCTGCTCCCAGGCCAGCAGCCTGCGGTGCTCCTCCGCCGCGTCTTCGGGGCGGCAGAAGGAGAACATCTCCACCTTGTCGAACTGGTGGACGCGGATGATGCCCCGGGTGTCCTTGCCGTAGGACCCGGCCTCCCTGCGGAAGCACGAGGACCACCCGGCGTAGCGCAGCGGCAGCGCGGTGGTGTCGAGGATCTCGTCGGCGTGGTAGGCCGCGAGCGGCACCTCCGAGGTGCCCACCAGGTAGAGGTCGTCTTCGGGGAGGTGGTAGATCTCCTTGTCGTGCTCGACCTGGAAGCCCGTGCCGCGCATGGCGTCGGGCTTGACCAGCACAGGCGGGATCATCGGGACGAAGCCCGCCTCCACCGCCTGCTGCATGGCCAGGTTGAGCATGGCGAGCTGGAGGCGGGCGCCGACGCCGGTCAGGAAGAAGAACCGCGCCCCGGAGACCTTCGCGCCGCGCTCGGTGTCGATCGCGCCGAGCCGTTCGCCCAGGTCCAGGTGGTCGCGCGGCTCGAAGTCGAACGACGGCTTCGCGCCGACCTCCTCCAGCACCACGTAGTCGTCCTCGCCGCCGTGCGGGGCGGCCTCGTCGACCAGGTTGGGCACCGCGGCGACCGCCGCGTCGAGCCGCCCGGCCAGCGCCTCGGCCTCCGCCTCGGCGGCCTTCACCTGCGCGGCCAGCTCCTTGGCCCGGCTCAGCAGCGCGTCCTTCTCCGCGCCCGACGACCTGGAGACCGACTTGCCCATGGACTTCTGCTCGGCGCGCAGGCTCTCGAAGGAACTGAGCGCGGAGCGGTGGCTCGCGTCGAGTTCGAGCAGTGAGTCGACGATCGAGTCGTCTTCGCCCCGGGCGCGCTGCGACGCCCGGAGCCGGTCCGGGTCTTCTCGAAGGGTACGCAGGTCAATCACAGTGCAAAGGCTACCGGGGGGAAAGGCCGCGCCGCTCGCGGACGCGGCCCCTGCCGGAGGCGGCTTTCAGAGGCGCCCTTCGCGGACGCGGGCCAGCCACTCCCCCGCCTCGGCGAACTCGGTGTCGGAGGTGCCCCGCCGGATCTGCGGCGCGATGCCGTCGGCCCGCGGGTAGCTGCCCAGGAACCGCACGTCGGCGCACACCCGGTGCAGGCCGGAGATCGCCTCGCCGACGCGGGCGTCGGCCACGTGGCCCTCGAAGTCGAAGAAGAAGAAGTAACTGCCGATGCCGTCGCCGGTGGGCCGGGACTCGATGCGCGAGAGGTTGACCCCCCGCACGGAGAACTCGGTCAGCAGCTCCAGCAGCGCGCCCGGGTGGTCTTCGGCCAGGAAGGCGACCGTCGAGGTGCGGTCGGCCCCGGTCGGCGCGGGCAGCGGGGCGGGCCTGCCCACCATGACGAACCGGGTCACCGTGTCGTCGCGGTCGCCGACGTTGGAGGCGATCTCCAGCAGGCCGTAGTGCTCGCCCGCGATGGACGCGCCGATGGCGGCGTCGTACGGCGAGCCGGGCAGCGCCACCTCCTGGGCGGCGGCGGCGGTGGACGCGGAGGCGACCACCAAGGCGTCGGGCAGCTCGCGGGCGATGAACCCGCGGCACTGCGTGTGCGCGGCCGGGTGGGTCAGCAAGCGCTTGATGTGGGGGATCTCGGTGCCCGGCCGGGCGAGCAGCGAGAAGCGGACCGGGAGCAGCAGCTCGGCGGTGATGAGCAGCGGCTCACCGCGGACCAGCTCGTCGAGCGTGGAGGCGATGCCGCCTTCGAGGGAGTTTTCCAGCGGGACCACCGCGGCGTCGGCCACGCCACGCCGTACGGCTTCGAGCGCCGCCCCCACATTGGGGCAGGACAGCCGCTCTGCCTCGGGCGCCAGGATCCGCAGGGCCTCCTCGCTGAAGGTGCCCTCGGGCCCCAGATAGGCGAGTTTCGACATATCACCAGGGTAGCCACTGTGCGGCGTGGTGAACGCGAATTTCTACCTGTCCGATTCAACCGATGCCCGCCGCCGGGGCAGCCACGAACCGAGCAGCCAGACCAGGCCGAGCGCGCCGAGCCCGAAGGCGTTCTGCACGATCCTGCCGAACACCGGGCTGATCACGGGGATCTCGGCGGCCCTGATCGTGACCCCCCACCACGGGATCGGCACCACGTAGTAGAGCCACACCCCGCCCGCGACCCACAGCCGCACCCGGTCGCGGCCGTCGCCGGCCAGCGCCCCGAGCACCACGACGACCCAGGCCAGGTGGTGGATCCAGGCCACGGGCGACAGCAGTACGGCCATCAGGGCGGTGAGCGCGACCGCGGTGAGCGTGTCGCCTGCGGCCAGGGCCTCGCGGGCGCGGCGGAAGCCGTACCAGCCGACCGCGGCGACCAGCGCCAGCCAGAGCAGGGTGCTGAGCGGTTCGGGCCAGTAGAGCCGCAGCAGCATGCCGCGCATGGACTGGTTGGTGGTGCCGGTGTTGGCCCCGAGCCGGTCGCTGTCGAGCAGCGCGGAGAACCAGAACTGCGCGGCGTCCTGCGGGATGACCAGGAACGGCAGGACGGTCAGCAGGCCCGCTGTGAGAACCGCCACGTACAGCGTCCGGCGCTGCTCTCTGTCGTGGTCGCGGCCCCAGCTCGTGATCAGCAGGTAGATCAGGAAGACCCCGGGCGTGAGCTTGACCGCGGTGGCGATCCCGATCAGCAGCCCGCGCGGCCACCACGGACGGCGGGCCACGCAGTCGGCCAGGCAGAGCGCGACCAGCAGGATGTCCACCTGGCCGAAACGCACCTGGTCCCTGATCGGCATCAGGTAGGTGCAGGCGATCATGAGGGCCGCGAACAGCAGCGGTACGGCCAGGCCGCCAGCGCGGGCCAGCGACGGACGGAAGGCACGGAAGGCGTGGCCGACGGTCACCGCGAGCGCCAGGAAGATCCCCACGGTCCACACCCACTGCGCCACTGGCCAGCTCAGCACGGCCAGCGGCGTGGCCAGCAGCCCGGCCACCGGCGGGTAGGTGAACGGCAGGAGCTGAGGGGCCGGGGTGATGAAGTCGTACAGCGGACGGCCGTCCAGGATGGCCTGTCCCCCGGTACGGTACACATCGAGATCGACGAGTCGTTGGTCGTCTACGTTGAAGAGCCAGTAGCCGACCAGGGGCGCGACCGCCGCGGCCACGAGCAGTACGGCGGGCGGCCACGCCCACCACCGCGCGGCCTTCACGGCGGTGGTCACGGTGGGCTCGACGGAGGGCACCTCGCCAGTCTTCACGACGTGGGAGGTTACCGTGGAGCCTCCGCCCGGTGCGGGCCCCCCGAAGCCCCGTCAAGTACACAGCAAGGGCACAGACAGAGCAGGCAAGCACTAAGGAGCGGCATCACA
Source organism: Spongiactinospora rosea (assembly GCF_003315795.1). GTDB lineage: Bacteria > Actinomycetota > Actinomycetes > Streptosporangiales > Streptosporangiaceae > Spongiactinospora > Spongiactinospora rosea. Next base: position 127,385 of record NZ_QMEY01000001.1, on the reverse strand, counting down.
TGCATCGCCCGGACGCCGGCACCGCGTACGGCCCGCTCCGCTCCCCCCGCGCCGCCGCCCTGCTCGCGGCGCTGGCCGCGCTGTTCGTCCTGACGGTCCCCGGGGCCGCCGCGGCGGCGACGGGTCCGATTCCGGTGCCGGTGGCCGTGATCGGCGTCCCCGGCCTGGAATGGGCGGACATCGACCAGAAGACCACCCCCAACCTGTGGAGGCTGGCCGCCGAGGGCGCGGTGGGGTCGCTGTCCACACGGACCATCCCGCCGCCCAACCGGGCGATCACCTGCCCGGTGTCCGGCTGGCTGACGATCTCGGCGGGCCAGCGGGCGGGCGCGCCGGGGGCCGGGTGCGGGCTGCCGCCGCTGCCCGAGCCCACTGCGGACGGCGGCGCGCGGGTGCCCGGCTGGGACAACCTGCGGGCGTTCAACGACGACCAGTCCTACCGGGCGCGGATCGGCTCGCTCGGGCAGGCGATGGCGGACAAGGGGTGGAAGGTCGCGGCGATCGGCCCCGGTGCCGCCCTCGGTGCGGCCGACCAGAGCGGAAATATCGCCAAATACTCGGCCACGCCGGAGGGCATCGACGACCTCACCCCCTACCGCCTGATCGTGATGGAGGCCGACGAGCTCGCCAGGGCCTGGATCGACCGGGGCGTGGACGGCACCGGCGAGCCCATCCCGCCCACCGAGCAGGCCAGGGAGCACGCCGTGGCCACCGCCGACCGCGAGATCGGCACGCTGCTGGCCCACCTGCCCCCGGGGACGTCGGTCCTCGTCGCGGGCATCTCCGACATCTCCACCGCCGCCCACCTGCACGTGGCCATCGGGCACGGCCCCGGCCCGGACGGCAAGCGATACGCCGGGCGGCTCACCGCCTCCTCCACCCGCCAGCAGGGCCTGGTCACCATCACCGACCTGACCGCCACCGCGCTGTACCTGGCCGGTCTGGAGCGGCCCCCGGCCGGGGTGAGCGGCCGGCCCTGGCACGTCAACGCCCCCGGCGGCGCGACCGTACGCGAGCTGGCCGACGCCGACCTGGCCAGCCAGGTCCTGCGTACCGTCCGCACGCCCTTCTACATCGCCCTGGTCATCGTCCAGGTGCTGTTCTACCTGGCCGCCGCCATCGCCGTACGGCGGGGCAGGGGCGGCTCGCGGCTGCTGGCCGCCACCCAGGTCGTCGCCGTGGTCAGCGCCGCCGTGGCGGTGTCCAGCTTCCTGGCGCAGCTCGTGCCGTGGTGGAGCACCGGCAGCGCGATGGCCGGGCTGATCGCGACCATCCTCGGGTTCGCCTTCCTGATCACCGGCCTGGCCTTCGCCGGGCCCTGGCGGCACGCGGTACTGGGGCCGCTGACGGTGGTCGCCGGGGTGACCTCCGTGTGCCTGATGCTCGACGTCGCCACCGGCTCCCAGCTCCAGATCAACGCCGTGACCGGCTACGAACCGGTCACCGGCGGGCGCTTCTACGGGTTCGGGAACATCGCGTTCGCGGTGTTCGCCACCGCCACGATCATGCTGCTGGCCGGGCTCGCGCACCCCCTCGTCACCCGGGGCAGGCGCCGCCTGGCGCTCGTGGTGTGCGGGGCGTACGGCCTGCTGGCGGTGTTCGCCGACGGGTGGCCGTCGTGGGGGGCCGACTTCGGCGGGGTGCCCGCGTTCGTGGTCGGCGTCGCGGTGTTCCTCACGCTGCTGTCCGGCCGCAGGCTGTCGGTGTCGCGCCTGCTGCTGGTCGGGGTGGCGGCGGCGGCGCTGCTCACGCTGTTCGCGTTCCTGGACTGGCGGCGGCCCGCCGACCGGCGTACCCACCTGGGGGCGTTCTTCCAGCAGGTGCTGGACGGCGAGGCGTGGCCGGTGCTCGGCCGCAAGCTGAGCGCCATGATCGGCACCCTGGGCAACGTGCCGCTGACCGTCCTGTCACTGGCCGCGCTGGCGTTCCTGTTCTTCGTCCTGGCCAGGCCGTCGAACTGGGGGGCCTCCGCGCTGGAACTCCTCTACCGGCGCGCGCCGAGCCTGCGCCCGGCGTTGTTCGGGATGCTGAGCTGCGCGCTCGCCGGGTTCCTGATCAACGACTCCGGGGTGGCGATCCCGGCGATGGCGCTCACGTTCGCGGTGCCGCTGACACTGGCGGCGGCGGTACGGGCGCTGCAACTCGCCGGGCCCGCCACGCCCACACCGCCAGAGCCACGGTCACGGCCAGCAGAATCCACGGCGCCGCCTGCTTCCTGACCACTTCGAGCAGCCATTTGGCCAGCTCGGGCGGCTGGTCCACCACCCGCGCGGGCAGGTACGCGAGCGACAGCGCCGCCAGCCGGGCGACCAGGAAGGCGTCCAGCGCCCCGGCCGCCGGGATCATCGCGACCAGCGCGAACGCCAGGCCGTCGTACCACGGCAACGCGTACGGCGCGGCGAACAGGTAGGCCACCACCACGGCCGCCGCCACCTGCGCGGCCGATGCCTCCCCCGGCATGGCCCGCAGCAGCAGCGCGGCCAGGGCGGCGATCACCGCCAGCGAGGCGAGCTGGATCCAGATCACGTAGCCGCCGGGGCCGAGCAGCCCCTGCAGGGCGGCCTGGAACAACTGCCACGGCGTGGCGTGCGACAGGGAGCGACTGGCCCGCGCGACCTGGTCCAGTGAGTGCGGACCGGCCAGCGCGTACGTCCCGGCCACGGTCGCGGTGGCCACGGCGGCGACCATCGCCAGCCTGGCGGGGGCGCGGCGCAGCGCCCAGGCGGGGCCGAGCGCGACCAGGCCCGCGTTGATCTTCACGGCCATGGCCAGGCCGATCAGCGCGCCGGTGCCCGCGCGGCGGCCCGCCGTACCGACCCCCACGGCCAGCGCCGCGACGACGGCGAACGCGGCGAAGGTGTCCACGTGCATCCCGGCGGCCAGGTGGTAGAGGACCAGCGGGTTGCCCGCCCACAGCAGCGCGGCCCGCGCGTCGCCGCGGGTCAGCCGGTGGATCAGCAGCGCGGTCAGGATGAACGCGGCGGCGTTCGCGACCTCCAGCGCGAACACCGTGAGCCGCACGGACCCGCCGCCCGCCAGGCCCGCCAGCAGGTGGACCGCCGAGGCCACCGGACCGTACACGCTCGGGGTGTTCCTCCACTCCTCGGGCCACCCGGCGACCTGCGGCAACTCGGCGGGGGTGGTCGCGTAGGGGTCGTGGCCGAGGGCGGCGATCCGGCCGTAGGCGGCGTAGTTGAGGTGGTCGGAGGAGCCGGAGGGGGGCAGCAGCGCGAGCACCCCGGCGGCCATGCATCCGGCCAGGGTGAGCCAGCGGCCGAGCGGCAGCCCGGCCCACCGGCCCCGGCGTACCGCCCGCAGCGCCGCGCCCAGGCCGGCCGCGCCGAGCACGAGCGCCACCGCGGCCATCGCGATCACGAACGGCCCCGCGGGGCGCAGCCCCAGCGAGTACGGCGGCTGCCACGCGGGCCCGTCCAGCGCCGGGACCATCGCCGACGGCCCCAGCAGCCCGACCGCCACGATGAGCAGCACGCTCGCACCGATCAGCGCCAGCGGCGACCTCACGAATGTCACGGGGGAATTCCAGCACAGATACGGCGGCCGCCGCGAAACCGCACAACGCCAGCGGTTTGACGACGCTCAGCGTGACGGGCGGGGTAGTGCCCTGCGGGCGAGGAGGGCGCGGGCGACGTCGCGGTACTGGCGGGCGCGGTGGAGCTGGGCGTCCCAGTCGCCGCCGGTGGCCCGGTGCGCCATGTCCACCTCGACCTCGCGCACCCGGTAGCCGCGGCGCAGCAGGTCGATGGTGAGCCCGGTCTCGACGCCGAAGCCGTGCGCGAGCGGGCGGGCCGCCTCGAAGGCGGCCCTGGTGAGGCAGCGCTGGCCGTTCAGGGGCTGGGCGGCGGTCCAGCCGGTGGCCTTCTTGATGCCGTCGCGGGACAGGCCGACCACCAGACCATGACCGCCGAGCTTGACCCGGGTGGAGAAGACGGCGATGGTCATGTCGGCCTCACCGGCCCGCACCGGCTCGGTGAGCGGCGCGGCGGCACCGGCCGTCTCGCCCAGGTCGGCGTCCAGGAACAGCAGGTGCCTGGCCTGCCCGGCCTCTTCGGGGTCGAGCAGGCGGACGGCCTCCGCGCCGGTCTCCATGGCGGCGGCCTTGCCGCGGTTGCGGCTGTGCCGGACCACGCGCGCCCCCGCCGCCCTGGCCACCCGGCCGGTGGCGTCGCCCGAGCCGTCGTCGACCACCACCACCAGGTCGACGCCCGGTAGCGCGCGGGCCGCCGTCACGGTGGCGCCGATCCGGTCGGCCTCGTCCTTGGCCGGAATGATCACCGCTGTGTCCATGGTGACCGATGCTAGCCGCGGCCGGGCGGTCAGGACTCGGAGATCGGCATCTCCCTCGGCACCGAATCGTGCACGGTGAAGACCGAGTCGAGCCCGGTGACCTGGAGGATCTTGCGTACCGCCGGACGGGGTGCGGCGACCTCCAGCGCCCCGCCGTGCTCCTTGAGCCGTTTCAGTGCGGACAGCAGCACGTTCATGCCCGTCGAGTCGCAGAAGTCGACGCCGGACATGTCGATGACCACCCGCGACGGCCCGCCTTCGAGCAGCTTGGTGAACTCCGCCTGGAGTCGGGGCGCGGTATACAGATCGATTTCACCGGCGACGGCCATCACGGCGTGACCGGCATGTGATCGAGTCGAGACCTTTAGCTCCACAGCGGGCACACTAGCGCCGCGAAGGCTCCGGGTCACGCTCTCCGGCAGATCCGGCCTGCCGGGGAGTCGTCCGGCCTTTGTCCCCGATTCACGCCCCACGGAAACTCTGGGTGCGCAAAGATTGACGCAGAGCGACATCGGCTTGGCCGGCAGCAGGAGTCCAGGGGCTTCGCGTCCTGTCGTGCCTTCGCAACTGAAGGGCAGGCGTCGGGCGGTGTTTCGGCCGTCAAAAAAAGATGAAAACAGACCAACCGGAAGATCCACAATGTCTCCGGCTCAAGGAATCGCTGCACGCGACCCTTGAGCGCACCGAGAAGTCCACCCCGTGGCGCGACCGCGCCATGCCACCGTGCCCGCTGCCCGGCCAGGAGGGGGCGGCGACGGTCAGCACCCCGCTCTCCCCGCACGACCTGGTCTTCCTTGAGGTCGCGCGCGAGGAGGTGCGCTGTTTCGCCGAGCTGGTGCTGCGCCTGCTCGACCTGCACCGGCCGCGCGACGCGGGCGGCATCACCAGCGACGCCGCCAACCCGATCATGCGCTGCCGCAGTTGCATGTGGCGCTGGCCGTGCCCGACCTTCCGCGCGGTCGCCGAGACGCTCGACGTCCCCTGGTGGAACCGCCGCGCCCGGCCCATCGACCAGGGCCATCCGGAAGACCTCGCCGAGGAGCGTGGCCCCGGCGGCGTACTCTCCGCCCACAAGCACGCCTGAGCGTTATCCACAGATAACTTGTGGATAACAAGACGGTGGAAATTGGGGGACTTTGTCCCATTACTGCTGGTTTATAAGCCCAATCGCCCCGTGACCGGGATGGCGACTCCGCGCAGCCCACAGGGTTATCCACAGCCTCTATGTGGATAACTTTTAACGGGTCCCGGCCGGGATCTCGATGTCGAAACGGCACCCGGGGCCGTCGTTGGCGACGGTGATGACCCCGTCGTGAGCCTCCACGAGCCCGCGGGCGATGGCCAGGCCGAGCCCGGCCCCGCCGCCGTCTGGGGTGGGGGTGCGGGCCGTCTCGCCGCGGAAGGCGATGTCGAAGACACGGGGCAGATCGCCCGGCGGGATACCGCCGCAGGCGTCGGTGACCGACAGGCGGGCGCGTTCGCCGTGCGCGGCGGCGCGGATGCGCACCTCACCGCCGGGGGGCGTGTGCCTGATCCCGTTGGCGACCAGGTTGCGCAGGGCGCGGCCGAGGGCGTTCGGGTCGGCGCGTACGGCGATCGGGGGGCCGGGGTCGGCGGCCAGCCGTACCCCCTGGGAGCGGGCGGGCGGCTCGGCCGCCGCGAGGGCGTCGGCGACCAGATCGCGCAGGTCGAGCCGGGCGGGGGCGAGGCGCAGCGCGCCCGCGTGGATGCGGGACAGCTCGAACAGATCGTCCACCATCGCCGTCAGCCGATCGACCTCCAGGCCGATCTGCCTGTGATAGCGGGCGACCGTCTCTTGGTCTGCGGCCACGCCGTCCTCCAGGGCCTCGGCCATGGCCCGCATGCCGGCGAGCGGGGTGCGCAGGTCATGGCTCACCCAGGCGACGAGCTCACGGCGGGCGAACTCCAGCGCACGCTCGCGTTCGCGAGCCGCGCGCAGCCGGGCGTACGCCTCGTCCAGGGCGCCCGCGATCGTGGCCAGCTCGGCGGGCAGGCCCTCGGGCGGGGTGAAGCCGCCGCCGTCGGCCGACACCTCGCGTACCGCGCCCACCAGCCGCCTGCTGGCCAGCACCACCCGCCTGGCCATCACCAGCGCCACCCCGAACCCCACGATCCCGCCCACCGCGACCACGGTGAGCACGACGTCTCGCGAGTCGCCCTGGAGCAGCATGCGCAGCGTGACCGCCAGGACGCCGCCGAGCGTGGCCACCACCGTGATCACCGCGACCACGGCGAACATCACGCCGATGGACCGCCCGCGCAGCAGCCGCAGCACGCCCACGCCCGCCCCGGCGAGCAGCAGCGCGAACCCGGCCGCCGCCGCGAGGGACTGCCAGATCATCCGCTCACCCGTCGTCGAGCGGTTCGTAGCGGTAGCCGACGCCCCACACGGTGACGATGCGGCGCGGGGTGGTCGGGTCGGGCTCGATCTTCTCGCGGAGCCGCCGTACGTGGACGGTGACGGTGGAGGAGTCGCCGAACGACCAGCCCCACACCTGGTCCAGCAGCGCCGCGCGGCCGAACGCCTGCCTGGGGTTGCGCATCAGGTAGACGAGCAGGTCGAACTCGCGGGCGGTGAGCGTGACCGGGCGGCCCGCCAGGCGTACCTCGTGCGCGCCCACGTCGACCCGCAGGTCGCCGTCGGCCAGCACGCCGGTGCCGGCCGGCACGGTGGCCCCACGCGCCCTGCGCAGCACGGAGCGCACCCGAAGGGCCAGCTCACGGGGGCTGAACGGCTTGGTCACGTAGTCGTCGGCGCCGGTCTCCAGGCCGACCACGCGGTCCATCTCGTCGCCGAGCGCGGTCAGCATGATCACTGGGACGGGCCTGCGCTCGCGCAGCTTCCTGCACACCGTCAGGCCGTCCATCTTGGGCAGCATCAGGTCGAGCACCAGCAGGTCGGGCGGATCGGCGACGGCCCGGCGCAGCGCCTCCGCGCCGTCGCCCACGCAGTCGACCGTGTGCCCGTCGCGCTCCAGGTACTTCGCCACGACCTCGGCGACGGTGGGATCGTCCTCCACCACGAGGATGCGGGCCGCTGCGCCGTTCATGCCTCAACGGTACGGTGATCGCCACCTGATCGTTACCCGATGCCGCCGGTAACCGCGTCGCGGGGCGGTCGGGCGCGACGTACCGTGGAGCGCATGGGTCGAATCGTGCTGAGCATTCTTGGCGTGCTGCTCGCTATCTATGTGGTCTTCGGGCTCGTCGTCCCGATGGTCGCGGGCCTGCTGAAGCTGCTGCTGGTCGTCGGTGTGATCGCGGTCGTCGTGGTCGGGGTCGTCATGATCCTCGGCAAGTCCCGGTGAGCTGAGCGTGTTCGACGGGCTGATCGGGTTGACGTCCGGCCTGCTGGCCGGGCTCGCCGACTTCGTCGCCCCGATCGCGGGGCCCAATGCGGCGGCGCTGGCGATCGTGCTGTTCACGCTGGCCGTACGGCTGGCGCTGGTGCCGCTCACGCTGCGCGCGGCCCGCGGTGAGCGGATCAGGCAGCGGCTGGCCCCGCAGGTGACCAAGCTGCGCAGCCGGTTCAAGCACCGCCCGGAGCGGATGGCGAAGGAGATCAGGGAGCTTTACGCCAAGGAGGGCGGTTCGCCCTTCTCCGGGATTCTTCCCTCGCTGGCCCAGGCGCCGTTCTTCATGCTGCTGTTCCAGACGGCCTCGGCGCCCACCACCCACACGTTGTTCGGGGCTCCGCTGGGGGCACAGGTGGCGTCGGTGATCGGCGCGTACGGGCCGTTCGGCGTGCCGGTCCTGGTGTTCGCGGCGGTGATCGGGCTGATCGCCGGTGTGGCATATCTCTCATCGCGGCGGGTCCGGCTGACGGCCGTGGCGGTGGAGGGGCAGCCGGAGGTCATGCGCAGGATCGCGCCGCTGCTGCCCTACGGGGCGGTGCTCGTGGCCCTGGTGATGCCGCTCGCGGCGGCGCTCTACCTGCTCACCACCACGGCCTGGACGGCCGCGGAGCGGGCGCTCTTCTACCCCAAGCCCGTGGCCGCCTGACGCCGGGTCACTCCTGCAGGGCGGGCACGTCGTTGTTCGCACGCTCGCCGTTCATCGACTGCGGGCAGGCGACCACCGCCCAGACCGTGGTCACCTCGCCTTCGTACCTGACCCCCCAGCGCTCGGCGAGGAACTCGACGATGCCCAGCCCGCGCCCGCCGAGGGAGGACAGCGCGGGAACCGCGGCCCGCGGCTCCGTCGTCGCGCCGCCGTCACTCACCGCGACCTCGACGTGGCCGTCCATCCGCTGCCAGGCGACCCCCACCTGACCGGACGGCAGCGGGTGCGCGTGCCGCAGCGCGTTGCTCAGCAACTCGCTGACCACCAGCACGGCATCGTCGACGGCGGTGCCGTAGACCCCCCATTCACGCAGGTCGGAATAGATGCGCTGACGAGCGACGGCGACGCTGGACAGCGCGTAGGGCAGCAGCACGGCGCTCGACGAACTCACCTCCCCCATTCCCTGATGTCCCCCGGGGAGCACACCCCAGTACGACCGAAATGCCCCGTTAGACCGCCCGAGAAACCGAACGGCGATTACAGCTTGTGCTCATTGGAGGATAGACCGGGCCTTCGCTTACCCGTTCGTTACCCCTCCCGTATGTCCCTGCTGGTAGTGGCACACGGCAGGAACAACCGCATCCGGGTGCCGCCGCCCGGGCGCGGATGCGCGCTCACATCGCCGTCCTGGGCGCGCGCCAGCTTGCGCACGATGTAGAGCCCGAGCCCCACCCCGCCGAACCTGCGCCGGTCGCCGGTGTCGATCTGGACGAACCGCTCGAAGATCCGCTCGCGGTCCGCGGCGGCGATGCCGACCCCCTCGTCGTCCACCACCACGACCACGCCGTCCTTCCCGCAGGACGCCTCCGGCCACGCCTCGACCCGGATCAGCCCGCCGTCCGGGGAGTACTTGAAGGCGTTCTCCAGCAGTTGCGACAGCACGATGTCGGTGGCCGCGGGGTCGCCGAGCACCGGCGGCAGGTCGCCGGGCAGCTCGACCTCCATCTTGTGCCTGGCCGACAGCTCCGGCAGCCCCAGCGTCGCCCGGCGTACGACCTCGGCCAGGTCGAACGGCTCGGCCCGCACGGCCAGCTCCTCGGCCCCGGCCCGCGCGCCGAGCAGCAGGTGGTCCATGAGCTGCGCCAGCGAACGCGACCGCTCGGCGATCGTGCGCACGGCCGAACGCCGCTCGGTGTCGCTCATCTTGTCCCAGCGGGCGTCGAGCGTGCCCGCGAACCCGCGCACCACCGTGATCGGCGTGCGCAGCTCGTGGCTGGTGGTGGCCAGGAACAGGTCCTTGGCCTCCTCCAGCTCCTTGGCCCGGGTGACGTCGCGGAAGTCGACGACCGTCTCGCCGGTCTCGGGGATGGCCGCGCTGACCACGTCCAGCCACACGCCGCTGGGGAGCTGGAAGGTGTCCTTCTCGCCGGGCGCGGGCAGCGGGAACGGCGGCGGCCCGCCGAGCACGTCGCCGGCGTGGTGGCCGGTCAGCTCGCCCGCCGCCGGGTTCCACTGGATCACCACGCCGCGCCGGTCGAGGACCGCGATGCCGTCGGCGCTGGCGTCGAACACCGCCCGCTCGTGCGCGCGCTGGCGCAGCACGTCCTGGTAGGCCATCGCGTTGCCGACCGCGATCCCGGCGTGCCCGGCCAGCAGTTCCAGCAGCTCCAGCTCGACGTGCCCGGCCTTGCGCTTGGCGAACAGCGCGTACAGCGCCCCGTAGGGCCGGCCGCCGACGGCCGCGATGCCGAGCGCGATCGAGTGCAGCCCCGGCAGCTCGGCCCAGATCAGGTCGCCGACCTCCTGGGTCTCCAGCAGCACGGTCTTGCCGGTGCGCAGCAGCTTGCCGACCAGGCTGGTACGCAGGTCGGCGGTGGCCCCGCGCAGCGAGGGCGGCAGCTTGTGCGCGCTGACCAGCCGCAGCCGCTCGCCCTCGATGAGCACGAAGCCCCCGGCGTCGGCCCCGGTCAGCTCGGTCAGGCTGGCCGCGATGCGGTCGAGCACGGCGGGCAGCTCCAGCTCGGCGTTGATGTCGCCGACCACGTCGGTGAGCCTGCGGACCAGCCGTTCGCGCTGCTCGCCGCGGTGCCGGGCGGTCTGGTCGTCGCGCACCGAGTGGTGTACGCAGACGTAGCCCACCATCGCCGCCGAGTCGTGGCGCAACGCGCTGATGTCCACCCGGACGTCGATCGGCCGCCCGTCCTTGTGCAGCCGCTTGGTGCGCAGCGAGACCACATCGCCGGTGCGGACGCGTTCGAGCACCGCGTTGTGCTCGGCGGTCAGCTCGGGCGGCACGATCGGCGCGCGCCTGCCCAGCAGCTCCGCCGCCGTCCAGCCGAACAGCCGCTCGGCCGCGCTGTTCCACTGCACCACGGTCTGGTCGCGGTCCAGGGCGACGATGGCATTGGGCGAGCTGTCCAGCACCGCCCGCGCGATGCCGTCATCACTCTCGGCCTTCTCGTCACCCACAATCCCATAGTGCCCGTTTCCGTAGCCCGATCTTGGCCTTTTCGTCCGGTCCGCCGTGCGAGGTGCGGGTGTCGCCGCGTCCGTTGTGCCGATCCGTCCGATACGCTGCGCTCAGCGGTGTCTAGTGCGTCTTATGGTCGGCGGCCGTCACACGGCCGCCGATGGGCGCGAGAGGGTGAGGGCCAGTGTCCGGCGACCTCGACGCCCTGCTGCGCGTCACCTCGCCCGGCTACCGCGGCCACGGGCCACCTGACATCGCGTTCGGCACGACCGAGAGCCCGGCGGGCACGTTGGTCCTCGCGGTCACCGCGCGCGGGGTGGCGGTGTGCAGCTTCGACGACGAGCACACCGTGTACGAGCGGGTCAGCCGGGCCATCGGCACGTTCATCGGCCCCGACCCGCGCCGGCTCGACCCGGTACGCCGCGAGCTGGACGCCTACTTCGCCGGTCGGCTGCGCACCTTCACCACAAAGGTGGACCTCCAGCTCGCCGCGGCGTTCGCGCGCAGCCTGCTGTCCCTGGTCAGCGGCGTGCCGTACGGCACGACCACGACCTACCGGGCGATGGCCGAGCGGATCGGCCGCCCGCGGGCGCTGCGCGCGGTGGGCAACGCCCTGACGGCCAATCCGGTCTGCGTGATCTCCCCGTGCCACCGGGTGGTGGACGACGACGGCCCCGGCGCGTACGCGGGCGGGACCGCCGCCAAGGAGCTGCTGCTCCGCCTGGAGGCCCGCCCCTAACGGGCCGGGCGCAGCCTGCGGTCAAGTGGGGCCACGACGAGCGTGACCACGGCCGCGACCAGGAACGCCGCGAGCGCCGCGCTCATCCACGGCTGCGGCGTGAAGCCGAGCGCGGCGCGCGCCGACGTCCACAGCGACTCCCACCACTCCACCTCGGGCAGCGCCGCGACCAGCCACCACGTCACGAACCCGAGCACCCACGGCACCAGCATCAGCCAGCGGGAAGGGGCCTGCTCCCCGGTGTCCCAGCGGGTGATGCCGCGCAGCACGAAGTAGTCCACCGCGAGGACCGCGAACATCGGCACGAACACCGCGCCGATCAGCGCCAGGAACGCGGTGTAGTCGGTGACGTCGGCGCCCAGCGCCAGCGCGCTGATCACCACGCCGACCGTCACGGAGATGATCCGGCGATCGACCCTCGGCATCAGGTTCTGGAGCGACATGGTGGTCGAGTAGGTGTTGGCGAACGACTGGTCGGTCTCGCGCAGCACCAGGATCCCGAAGAACAGCGCGCCCAGCGGGGCCGCCACGAACGCCCCCCACACCTTGTCGGCGTCGTTGCCGACCAGCGCCAAGGCCACCACGCCGAGGCCCAGGCAGGCCACCTGGGCGATCGAGTAGCCGACGAACACCCCGCCGAACGCGGCCCGGGGCGAGCGCGAGTGCCTGGTGAAGTCGGCGGCCATCGGCACCCAGGACACCGACAGCGCGATCACGTAGTCCACGGCGGGCGCGAACCCGGCCCACGACCCGCCGCTCAGCGACGGCCCCCGCTGGACCAGCGCCACCGTCAGCCAGATCATCGCCACCACCACCCCGGCGGTGACGAACCTGCGCAGCAGCCGGATCGAGCCGAGCGGCCAGATGGTCAGCGCGACCGTGATCAGCCCGCCGAGCAGGACCCAGACGGAGTACGGCACCGCCGTACCGAAGATCGCCTGCGCGCCGTTCGCGATCACCCACAGCTCGAACGCGCCCCAGCCGATCATCTGGACGGTGTTGAGCAACGAGGGCACGTACGAAAGGCGCGCTCCGAACAGCCCGCGCAGCAGCACCATCGACGGCTGCCCGGTCTGCGCCCCCGGCACCGCCGCGAGCCCCACCATCGCGGTGCCGATCAGGCTGCCCACCACGGTGGCCAGGATCGCGGCGGCGAAGGTCAGGGGCGCCCCTGGGCCGGCCGCATTGAGCAGGGTGAGGGCCCCGCTGAAACCGAGCAGGCTGACTCCCAGGTTGGCCCAGAACGCGCTCTGGTCGAGCATGCCGAGGGTCTTGGGCGGGGCCTGATCGAGGGTGAGGGGCACCTCGTTGGATGAGGATGGGGGATCGATGTGCGGATCAATGACGTCAGACGCCATCACACGCTCCCTACGCCGGCATTACCCGGACAGGTTCATGCGGTCGGCAGCGGCGTTTACTGCCCTCTCAGCCCGGTTCGGCCCCGAGCTCCCGCGAGGTCTGAATTGCGCCCTCATCATGCCGTATCGGTCGCGGCTTGACCACAGGGGGTGGTCCGGCTATCCGTGTCCTTCTCCAGGCCGGCGCGGCGTGTGCCGCCCGATGACCTCACCCGCGTCGTCCAACGCGTACGCGTTCACGAAATCGATGCCAGGCGGCAGGACCGCCACGAAGATCTTCTCTCCCGGCTCAGGAAGCGTCGCGACGGGCTCAAGGAGGTGTTCGCCATTCCGAGCCGTGGTCACGATCCGCACTCTGGACACGAGCGGGCCGGTACGGCAAAGGACGGACAGCGGCGTGCCTTCACCCCTCCCGTGATAGACGGCCATCGTGGTGTCCCCGGCAATGCCGCCGCCGCCCATCCCGCCACTGTCGCGGCGGCCATCGGGAAAGACGGTCGTCAGAATGACCGACATTTCGCCGCCCTGGCCGAAGGTCTCCACTCGCCATTCGGCCGCTTCCGGTGTCCGGCCTTCTGCTATCACCCGGGAAGGACCCAGTGCGGGAATATCCATATGGCATCCTTTGCGAACACGTCACCGCGGCGGCCCGGCCGCACAGGCCGAGCCGCCGCAGCGTATTCAAGCCGACGACCCGAGCTTAGTTGCTGATGGTCTTGCAGGGGCGGTTCGCCGGGGACGGGAAGCCCGCCCACTCGTTACAGGCGAGGCTGGGCGAGGGGAAGTACCTCTTGGCGTTCCAGACCGCGAAGAAGACGCCGGCTCCCTGGCTGCAGTAGGTGCTGCCCTGCTTCACGATTCCGTCGTTGATGAAGTAGACGGGGTAGGAGCACCGGGCGTTGGACGCGGTGGCGGTGGTCTCCCACGACGCGATGTAGTTGGAGTTGTTCGGCTCCGAGTCGAGCCGAATGCACACGGCGCCGCTACAGCCGTACGCGTCGAACGGAGTCGCGAACTCCCCGGGGATGAACACGACCCCCAGCTCGTCGGTCGCGGTCACGGTGTACGTGGTCTTTCCGGCCTGATGCTGCAGGGTCGCGTAGGCGCCCTTGCCCTGAATGGTCTCAGGGCCGGACGCCTGGGCCGGGCCCGCCAGGACTCCGGTCACACCTAAGATCGCCACACAGGCGATCAGTAATCGCTTGAACATGAGCATGCCTCTTTCCAGGTCGCACTGATCGATTTGATCCGCGGGCTTTCCACGGGCCTTCCACGGGCTTGACGATAGGCGAACACACCTGTCCGCGCCGTGATCATCAAGCGTGAGCGGATAGCGCTTTCCAGAAAGGCAGTCGATCACCCCCGTTATGCCATTTGGGATCGCTTGCCCCGTGAACGATAAATTGCGGGAATCCGGAAGTCAACACCACGGCAAAACCCGCCGACGTGACGGAACGCGTCTTTCCGCATGCGCATTCACACCGCGGCTGCGGGCTCCCGGCGCATCAGCAGGCGGCCGTGGCGGAACCGCTCGCCCTCGTGCGGCTCGCGCAGGATCCGGCCGACCTCGGCGAAGCCGGCGGCGCGGGTCAGGGCGGCCAGTTCGTCGATCGGCCAGCGGTACGCCCGCGTCACCTTGTGGTCGAAGGGCGTCACCGGATCGCCCTCGGACTCGAAGAAGCCGAGCAGCAGATGGCCGCCCGGGGCCAGCACGCGGCCGAACTCCCCGAGGTAGGCGGGCAGCTCCCGCGGGGGCGTGTGGATGATGGAGTACCAGGACACGATGCCCCGCAGCGCGCCGTCGGCCAGGTCGAGGGCGTCCATGGAGCCGACCTCGAAGCGCAGGTCCGGGAACGCCTCGCGGGCGAGGTCGATCATCACCGGGGACAGGTCGAGACCGAAGATGTCCAGGCCCAGCTTCCGCAGGTACGCCGTGGTGTGCCCGGGGCCGCATCCCAGCTCGGCGACCGGACCGCCCCCGGCGGTCCGTACGACCTCGGCGAACACCTCCAGCGACGCGCGGTCGAACGGCTGGTCATCGAGCGCGTTGCGGGACAGGTCGGCGTAGAGGGCGGCGATGGCGTCGTAGGCGTCCGCCGTGACGGTGAGGTGGGAGGAAGATTCGGTCATGGGGGGCCACCTTAGCCCTATTCAGGCGGCCTTCAAGCCATCTTCAAGCGATCTTCAGGCGACGAAGGGCTCCTGGCCGCTCTCGCTGGACATCGCCCGCCCCGCCGCCGCCCAGGACTGCATGCCGCCGCCCACGTTGACCGCCTGGCGGCCGATGTGGTTGAGCCAGGCGGTGGCCTGGGCGGAGCGCCCGCCGACCCGGCAGACCACGTAGACGGTGGCCTCCGCCGGGACCTCCTCGACCCGTCGTTGCAGCTCGCCCAGCGGGATGTGGGTGGCCGTCGGGGCGTGGCCCGCGTGCCATTCGTCGTGCTCGCGGACGTCGAGCAGGTAGGCGTCGTCGGGGACGGCGTTGGCGTCGATCTCGGGAACGTTCATGACCTCGATTGTCCCAGGTCACTTCAGCAACCGGGACAACCTCCGGTCGGCCAGCGGCTTGCCGCCGGTCTGGCAGGTCGGGCAGTACTGGAGACTGGAGTCGGCGAACGAGACCTCGCGGATGGTGTCCCCACAGACCTCGCATTTCTGGCCGGTCCGCCCATGCACCCGCAAGCCTGACTTCTTCTCCGTCTTCAGGTCCTTGGCGGCCAGCCCGCGCGAGCGGGCCACCGCGTCGCGCAGGGTCGTCACGATCGCCTCATACAGGTCGGCGACCTGCGCGTCGGTGAGCGATGAGGCGATCTTGAACGGCGACATCCTGGCGACGTGCAGCACCTCGTCGGAGTAGGCGTTGCCGATGCCCGCGATCACCTTCTGGTCCCGCAGCAGGCCCTTGATCTGCGCCCGGCTGCCGCCCACGATGCCCTTGAGCGTGTCGGCGGTGAAGTCGGGCGCGAGCGGATCGGGCCCCAGCGCGGCGATGCCCGGCACGCTCGCGGGGTCTTCGGTGACGTAGACGGCGAGCCGTTTCTGGGTGCCCGCCTCGGTCAGCTCGAAGCCGGGGGCGCGGCCGTCGTCGTCGGGCGTCAGGCGTACCCGGACCGCGAGCGGACCCTTGCCCGGACGTACCGGCCTGGCCCCGCTGAGGTCGTCGCGCCAGCGCAGCCACCCGCCCCTGGCCAGGTGGAAGATCAGGTGCAGGCCGTCGCAGTCGAGATCGAGGAACTTGCCGTACCGCCCCGCACCGGTCACGATCAGCCCGCCGAGGGCGGTGACCGGCGGATCGACCGTCTTCAACGCCTGGAAGGCCACCACGTCGACACCAGCGATCGCGCGGCCCACGGCGTGCTCGCGAAGAAACTCCGCGAGCGATTCCACTTCGGGCAGCTCCGGCATGCCACCACAGTACGTTAGCGACGTTTGTAGCTTGAAGTCCCATTCCCCGGGAAACCCCAAGACGCCCTGTCGGGCGGGAGAACTCGGCGTACGCTCGGAGGATGCCCGTCACCATCGCCGAAGAACTCCTCCTGCTCGCCCACCGGGGGGCGGACGGCAGGCCGCTGATCGGCTCCACCGAGCTGGACGCCGGGATCGCCGGCGCGCTGCTCGCCGAGCTGGCCCTCACCGGCCGCATCGACCTGGGCGACAAGACCATCACCGCCCGCCGCCCGGCCGTTCCCGGCGACGCCGGCACAGACCCCGAGCTGGACACCGTGCTCGCCCAGATCGCCACGCAGTCCCGGCCGCGCAAGCCCGAGTGGTGGGTGCGCAAACTGCACTCCGCCGAGCGGCGCAAGCGCCTGCTGCGCAGGCTGGCCGCGCGCGGGGTGCTCGATGAGGAGCGGGTGAAGGTGCTGGGGCTGTTCCCGGTGACCCGCTACCCCGAGCGCGACCCGGAGCTTGGGGCGGCGGTCCGTGAGCGGGTGTGGTACGTGCTGGGCGGGGCCGACCCCGACGAGCGCACGGCGGTGCTGATCGGCGTGCTGCGCGCCTGCCGCCTGGACCGCAGGGTCTTCCCCGGCGCGGACCGCAAGCGGGTCAAGGAGATCGCCGAGGGCGACTGGGCGAGTACGGCGGTGGCCCGCACGATCGCCTCCATCAACACCGCGGTGATCGCGGGGGCCATCGCCGCGTCCACCGCCGCCACCGCGGCGGGCGCGAGCTGACGGTCACCTGCCGCACAGGGCGGCGTCGAAGGCGGCGAAGATGTGCCGGTCGTCCTTCGGGGTGCCGGTGACGTACACCGTCGCGGCCCGGCCCGCGCGGTCGCGTCCGCTGAGCACCCGCACGCCCGGCAGGCCGCCGTCGTGCATCAGCGCGGGTCCGCAGCTCAGCGGGTAGGTGTAGAGGCCGAGCCCGTACCTGCTGTTCTTCGGCTCGGTGGCGGGCACCCGGCCGGCGAGCATGGTGTTCAGCGTGGAGCGCGGGATGGCCTGCCAGAAGCGGTTCAGGTCGGCGGGCGTCGCGACCAGGCCGCCCCCCGCTCCGAAGGCGTGGCCGGGCAGCCGGGTCACGTCGGCCTCGCCTGCGTCCGGATCGACCGGGTTCACGCCGTAGGTGTGGGCGTGTTCGCCGCGGATGTCCAGCTCGCCGGGCTTGGGCCAGTACGTGCCGCGCAGCCCGCGCAGTACGCCCTCACGGGTGACCTCGCGGAAGTCCCTGCCGGTGACCTTCTCGATGATCATGCCTGCGACCAGGTAGTTCGTGTTGGAGTAGGACCACTTCTGGCCGGGCTCGCCGACCGGTTCGCGGGTCATGGCGAGCTTGAGGTGGTCGGCCGGGGTGGCGGGCTTGGTCCAGTCCACCAGGTCGAAGTACTCCGGCAGGCCGCTGGTGTGCCGCAGCAACTGGGCCACGGTGATCGCCCTGCCGTCCAGCGCGCCGGGCAGGTAGTGCTCGGCCCGCCGGTTCAGGTCGATCCTGCCTTCGGCGGCGAGCCGCATCACCTGCGCCCCGATGACCGCCTTGGTGACGCTGGCCGCGCGGAAGTGGGCGTCGGCGCCGACCATCGGCCGGCCGGTGCCGCGCTCGGCGGTGCCGGAGGTCCAGGTGGTACTGCGGCCGTTCCGCTCGCGTACCGAGACCACCGCGCCGGCCAGGCCGTCCTGCGTGGTCAGCCGGTCGATCCGGCGCTGCACGGCGTCCTTGCCACCATGGTGGGCGACCGCGGCGGCCGGGGCGGCGAGCGCCGCGGTGAGGACGGTTGCGGCGGCGGCAGCGGCGAGAATCCTGCGCATGTGGTGCGTCTCCTTCGGTGCGGACTGACGCGAATGATTCTTCGGCCTCGCACCCTGCGAGATCAGTCATGCGCTCCGGCTTGTTGGTGGTGGGGCCTGCCCCCTACTCCTCCTGCGGTTCGGCCGCGTAGGAACGGTATTCGCGCACGTCCTCGGCCTTGATCAGGCCGTCCTCGATGGCCCGCGCGAGCATGGCGTCCTTGGAGGAGGCCCTGCGGCCGACCGCCGCGTACTTCATCCGGGCGCGGGCGATGTACTGGCGTACGGTGGCCTCGCTGATCCCCATCCGGCGCGCCACCGACGCCTTGGACATGCACTGCAACCACAGCAGCAGCGCCTCCTTCTCCCCCCGGGACAGCCTCACGACCTTGCCGTCGGCCATCGCCTCGGCCATGCTCGGCGTGACGCAGGGGCGGCCCTCGGCGACGTCCCTGATCACCCGCAGGCAGTCCTCGCCGCCCTCGCTCTTGGCCAGGAACGCCGCCGCGCCCGCGTCGAGCACGGCCCGCACCACGGGCGGGTCGCTGTGCACCGAGAACGCGATCACCCGCCGCCCGTCCGCGCACAGCTCGTGGACGCGGTCCACCACCCGTTCCCTGTGCAGGGCCAGGTCCAGGAGCAGTACGTCGGCGTCGGCCCCCGGCCCGGCCAGCAGGGACTCGATGGAGGCCGTGGCGGCGACCAGCTCGATGTCGTACGACGGGTATTCCTTGATCCACATGCGCAGGCCGTCCACCACGATCGGCTCGTCCTCGACGATCGCGACCGTCACCCGCCCGTCCACTGCGTCCGCACCCACAGCAGCCCTTCCTCCGTGATGTCCTGTATGAACTCGACGCGCGAGGCGGCCCCCGCGCCGTCCGGGATCCGCAGCGATTCCTGGCCCTCCACCAGGACGCTGACCGCGACCTCCTCGGCGGTGGCGGCGATGACGAGCCGGGCGTGGGTGCGCGGACGTGCCCGCGCGAGCGCTTCGGCCGGGGGTTCGACCAGCGCACGGCGTACGTCGGCGGGCAGTGGCGGGATCTCGCCGACCCGGTGCAGGGTGATCCGCACGCCCCGGCGTTCGGCGTCGAGGGCGCAGGCGAGCATGTCGTTCTCCAGCGGGTCGGGGACGTCCTCGCTCTCGGAGATCAGCCTGCGCAGCCGGGAGGCGGCGATGGCGCAGCGGGCGCGCAGGTCCTCGTCGTCGGGGGCGGCCCCGCGGGCCAGCTCGGTGAGGAGTTCGGTGGCGATCTCGCGTACGGCGGCCTGGCGCTCCAGCCGGTCGGCGTGTACGGCTTCGGCCGTACGGGTCCGGGTGATCACCGCGGCTCTGGCCTCGGACAGCGCGACGGCGGTCCGGGCGTCGCCCTCCAGCGCGTGCGCCCCGGCGCTGTAGCCGAGCTGGAGTGCGGCGCTTCCGGCGATCACCATCAGGTACTTGGCGAGCGAGGCGGGGTCGAGCGCGCCGGAGACGGCCAGCGCGCCGAGCATGAGCAGGGCGTTGGCGGCGAGGAACGCGATCAGCTCCAGGAACCGCCGCCACCACAGCACGAGGACGCCCAGCCAGCCGATCGAGCCCCAGCCCCAGTCGGCCGCGCCGAGGATGTGATCGGGGGCGGTGGCGGCCATGACCACGACATCGAGCACCAGCGCGGCCCCGCCGTACACCCACCACAGGCGCGCGGCCCGGTCGTAGAACAGCAGCACGTATCCGGCCGCGGCGGCGATCACCAGGTACGCCGCCCAGGCGAGCGCGACGGCCGTGCGGGGCTGGTACAGCGACCAGTTGCCAAGGGTGGCGGTGAGGTCGAAGCCGAGATGCCAGGCGGCGGCGATGAGCACCGCCGCGACCTTGCCCCCTTCGGCGTACCGCCGCGCCACCGCCGCCATGGTCGCCGGCCCCTCAGACCCACCGCTCACCACCGTCACGACCCCACCGCCCCGGGAACGGCCGCGGGGTCGGCGGCCGGGACCTCCCTGCGATCCGCGATCACGGGCGGGCCTTGGCGGAGGCGGGCCAGCTCAGCAGTACGGCGGTACGGCCGGGGCGGGAGGTGATCTCGGCCAGGCCGTCCACCGAGGTCATCCGGCCCTTGATCGACTCGCGCAGGCCGTACCGGTGCGCCGGTACCGCCCCGGGATCGAACCCCCTGCCGTGGTCGACCACCTCGACCAGGACCTCGCCGTCGTCGCTGATCGCCATGTCGATGCCGGCCTCGCGTACGCCGGAGTATCGGGCGACGTTGGTGAGCGCCTCGGCGACCGCGCCCGCGAACGCCTCGGCCACCGCCCAGGGCACGGCGCACGGCACCAGGTGGGTGTGGACGGTGAGGTCGGCCAGCTCGACCACGACCCGCAGCCGGGCGTCGAGCTTGGCCTCCGCGGGGGCCTCGCCGGGGCGTCCGGTGAGGTTCAACTCCACCAGGGCGTGTGCCGCCTGGTTGCGTAATCGCAGGTCGCCGCGGCGCAGGCCGCCCTGGTCGATCGCGGTGAAGACGTTGAGCGCGGTGTCGTGCCAGACGCGGTTCTGTTCGCGCTGGGCGCTGCGCCGCTCGCGCAGCACCTCGGCGGCGGCCTGCTCGTCGGTCGCCGCCGTGAGGGTGTCGTCGGCGAGCCGGGCGGCGCGGCGCAGCACCGTCATCAGCCCGGCGACCGCGAGGATCTGCACGACGTGGATGCCCGCCGTCACCGTGCCGCCGTCGCCTGCCTCCGCCATCCGGGCCCCGGCGAGGTGGCAGAGCGCCACCGCCGCGCCGACCGGGACGGCGAGGCCCGGCCGCCAGGCGAACCCGGTGGTCACGATGGTCATGGTGACCAGCCCGGCGACCCAGCTCACCCCGCCGGACAGCATGCCCGCGGCCACCAGGTCGCCCTGGGTGAGGCAGAGCACGCAGGTCAGGGCCACCTCACCGGCCATCAACCAGGGCAGCAGGCCACGGGTCACCGAGACGGCCACGAAGATCGCGACCCAGACGGTGTTCGCGGCGACCGCGACGGCCGTCCAGCCCGGGGAGGCCGGTACGCCGAGCCCGAACACCGCGGCGACGCTCGCCACCAGCCCCACCCCACCGCGCATCGCCGCGCCGCACCGGGCGACGACGCGTTCCAGGACCAGCGCAGCAGGCTCTTTCCCCGCCGTTTCCGACATAAGGGTATTTAGGACCATGAATCCTCATAGGGGGTGGATTCCGCGAGCGCGAGGAAGAGGGACGCCTGATGTCTGTGCGGACGGAGAGGCACGGGCAGAATGATGGGCTCGATGGTGACGAGTCCGCCATCGCCTAATGTTACCGCCGGGCGGCACGTTGCGTCGTTATCCGGCACGGTTGTTGTAGTCCGTACGGCCGTCATGCGCTAAGCGCGTTTGCCATGCTCTCCTTGTCGGGCATTCACCTGCCGCGCCCCGCCCAGACGGTTCGGGGGCGGTGACAGGCATCAAGGGGACACATGAGGGTCATGGGCCTTACCCGCCGGGCCATTCTCCGGAACACCGCGCTGACCGGGAGCGCGCTCGCCATTCCGGCCTGGCTCGGCTCCTGCGGGTCCTCGTCGGTACTGGCACAACCGCTGGCAGCGCTGGCGGTGGACCTGGTCGGCTCGGCGATCAAGGAGTTCGCGGCGTCGGAGTTTCCGGGGAAGGTGCTGGACAGTGCCGGAAAAATAGCGAAATCGGCGATAGAGGCGGTTCAGGAGGCGTTCGATGCGGATTCCACGATAGACGGCGCGCTCTACGAAACGAGGGCGGAGAACGCACTTTTCGCAGCATTTGGTGGATTTAAGACGATTGACGGAAAAGCCCAGTATCGCTGTGTCCAGCTCTCCCACATCGAGCGGCAGGAGAGGAACAACACCTTCCCACTCGTGATGCAGGTGGGACTCAAGCTCCTCGCGGACGGGCTGCGCAACGCGCACCGTACCGAGGACGAGATCAGGCTGCGCGTCGCGGTGGCCGCCTACGAGCCGTTCCAGGCGCAGGACATCCGCGACTCGACCATGCTCCGGTTCGCGACCTGGGCGAACGAGATCGTCGAGGTGGACTGGCAGCCGGCGCACGACGCCAAGGACCGGCAGAGCGTGATCGAGGTGCGCTGCTTCAAGGACGGCGGCGACGAGCCGTACGAGTACGTCCGCACGGGCCTCAACTGGAACCTCGCCTGGGGCGACTCCAGCGAGATCGAGGAGAACGCCGCCGCCCGCGCCCGCCTGGCCCGGCTCATCAAGATCCACAACCGCACCCCGTGACCTTCTGGAAGGAAGCTCATGCACTTACCCGCCCCAACCCGCCGCCGCCTGTACCAGGTGGCCGTCCTGACGCTGCTGGCGCCGCTGGTCAGCGTCCTGTTACCGATGTCAGGCGCGTCGGCCGACACCTGTAGCGAAGCGGCCATGCCCGGCCGTGGAACGTTCCGCTTCACACCCGAGCCCCTGCCCAGCGGGCACTCGTCCCCGCTCACGGTGACCGTCGCTTGGGAAGGCGAGGACGCCCACCTGGGATGGAGCCGGCTGGAGGTCTGGTGGAGCGACGGTACGAAGGAGAGCATCCCGACCGGGCAGTGCTCCAACCCGGATGGAACGAGGACCACCATCCCGCCCTTCTCCCGCAGCCACACCTTCAGCGGGCCGGGCACGCACTCGGCATGCGTGGTGTGGGGCGGGTACGCGTACGGCGGCGAGCACTACTCGGAGCCCGCGTGCTACCGCTCGCCGTACGCGGAGTGGGTGATCCCCACCGCCCCCACCCCCGAACCCACGGCGTCGCCGACGGTGTCCCCCACCCCTGAGGACACGGACGGCGACGGCATCGCCGACCCCGCCGACGAATGCCCCGACCAGACCGGCCCCGCCGACAACAAGGGCTGCCCGCCACGGACCTACGTCGCCATCGGCGACTCCTACTCGGCGGGCGAGGGCGCCAGGCCGTACGAGGCGGGCACCAACAAGCCGGCCAACATGTGCCACCGCTCCACCGGGGCCTACCCGAGGCTGCTCCAGCCCACCGTGCGCGACAAGCACCCCAAAACGGTCTTCTTCGCCTGTAGCGGCGCCCGAGTCGAGCACTTCTGGTCCCCCAACGCCGCCAACCGGGGCCGCGAGCCCGCCCAGAAGGACCACCTGAACAGCGACACCGGACTGGTCACCATCAGCCTCGGCGGCAACGACGTCGGCTTCACCCCCATCATGACCGGGTGCGTGCTGAGCTTCGCGCCGAAGGCGGTGTGCGAGGAACGGTACGGCGAGCAATTACGCGAGGCCATCGACCGCCTCCACCCCGCCGTCCTCGGCGTCCACCGGGAAATCACCCTGCGCGCCCCGAACGCCGAAGTCGTGGTCATCGGATATCCGCGCTTCTTCCCGGCGGACCCGCCGAAGCAGTGCGGCACGGGAGCGGGCAGCCGGTTCTACCGCTCCGACATGCTGTGGTTGAACGCCTCGGTACGTCGGCTCAACAATGTGATCCGCTCAGCGGCGATGAACGCGGGCGTCACCTTCATCGATCCCTACAACGCCTTCACCGGCCACGAACTCTGCACTCCGGAGCCGTACATGAACCGGGTCAAGCCCGCCCACCGGATGGAAAGCTTCCACCCCAACCGCAAGGGCCAGACCGCCCTCGCCACCTTGCTCCATTCAGCGATCCGCTAGCGAAACGGCTCCGGCACGATTTCATGCCGGAGCCTCGCACCATCATGTTCTTTCACCGATTATGGACGGATGACAGAGTCCCCCTCTGTACCACCGGGAACCGGCCCCCTCGCCCCGCAGTACTCCGGAATCGACCCGACGCTGATGAGCGGATTCATCAACGAGCTGGAACGGGCGGGGCAGGTGATCGCTGAGCAGGCCGAGAACATCCGCAGGGAACTGGCCGCCGTGGACCTGTCGGCTGCCGGGCTCGCCCCGATACGCGAGATCGGCGGCTGGACCGAACAGGAACTGCCCAGGCTGCGGCAGCGACTGGCCACCATCAACGCGCCGATGCCCACCCTGCCGGGGATGTCCGATCCGGCGCAACTGATGCCCTACCAAGAAGCATCCCTGCTCGCCCCAGCCGAAGCCCGCCGCCAGGGCACAGCGCTAGGCAAGCGGTTCGCCGCCCTCGACCCCGACGAGTTCAGCCTCACCGGCCCGTACGCGTCCGACAAGATAGCCGCCGCGCTCAAGGAATTGAGCGCGCATAGTCAGGACGCCGTCTACAGCGCCGCATTCTTCGCCGCCCTCGGCCCATCCGCGGCCCAGAAAATGGCAGCCGCGACGGAGCGGCTTGCGGAGGAGAAGCAAGCGGATGCTCGCATGGCGGCCGGTACGGCTTTCGCCATGGCGGTCAGCGGCGGAGCGAGCGTGCCGGGATTCGCGGCGGTGATGAAGTCGGTGGAGAGGTCGGCGAAGTCCGGCAAGCCCGAGGACGACGAGGAATTGGAGGCCATCAGCGCCCTGCTGAGCCACGGGAACTACCCAGACGTGTGGCTGGCCGAACTGGTCCAGCCCGCGCTCCTGCCCGACAGCCGCATCACCGGCCCCACCCTCGCAGGCTTGCTCAACGCCCTCGGCAACAACCCGGCCGCCGCCCGCCTCGCCATCGGCGCGGCAACCCGATTCGGCCCCCGCCCGCCGATGCCCACTCTCACCGTGCCGTTCGGCCCCCTTCCCAAATCGCCTGAGCATTGGGACCGCCGACCGAAACTGGCCGCGTTCCTGAAGGGCCTCAACAAGCGGGTGTCACACTCCCCGGAGATCTCTGACGCCTTCGGCCGCCTCCTGGCCGCCGCCTCCGGGGCCTACGACGAACGGGACGGGCAGCATGGCCGAGAGGCGGCGCTGTTCACCTACACCGTGATGACATCGGCGGACGAGTGGTCACTGAACGACGCGACCCGAGTTCACCTGTCGAAGATCGCCGGCTCCTACGCCTCGGAGATCACCATGGGCGCAGACCTCGGTGACACTGACATGACCAAGGACAGCGCCATGCAGCCCATCCCCGAAGCGCTCGCCCCGATCACGATCCCGGGTCTGCGCGGGGCCTTCCGGCTGAGCCCGAAGGACACCTTCCGCTTCATGACTACCTTCGCCGGAACCCCGCAGACTCGCCGTCCTTTCGAAGACGGTATGGACGCGCTCTTGGAACGCATGTTTCCGATTGTCGCTGATCCGGTTAAAAGCGGCCAAGACATCCTGCTGCTGGACCGGCTCTTCAACGCTCTGGGCAACGTACGGGGTTTCGAGCTGGCAGCCGCCGTGCGAGTGCTCAAGCCCAAGGACGAAGCCCTCAAGAACGCCGAGGCCGCTGAGAGCTTCCTCTCAGGCGCGTTACTGGGAGCCTTTGGCCTCGTCACGCCCTTCTCCCTCATTCCGAGGACATGGACCACGCTCTCCACAGGGGTCTCCGCGTACTACACCTATGGGCGCAACCCAAAGATGCGAGTGGAAGAAGTTGAGAAACTAGACGGAAGCGAGACTCTCGCCCGCCGGTACGAAGTCGCCCAGCTCCTCATACGACATGGTTTCACCCCCGAAGTTCCCCCGTCCGGACTCATCGCCGACCAGGACGGCACGCTGCGTTCCTTCCAGGAGATCCTCAAGCGGGGGGATTCAGGAATGAAGGCGATCGATCAGTGGTTGATCGACAACGGGATGGGCAAGGGAGATGAACTATCGTTCGGGGAGCTGAGTCGTCGTGTGGCGGTGAGCTTCGACGGAGAAAAGCAGCCTGCCTTCAACAGGGCTAAGCTTTACAAGGACAAACTTACGACGGATTGAGACAGGCCGTTTCGCCACGCACCGAGTATTCCCCTTGCTTCGAAGAGTTCAGATGGAGCGATGTCTTCGTTTCGTCGCTGACGACATTGAACTGCTGGTCGCCAGGGCCAGTCAGGTAGTAGTCGGTGAATCCGCTCAAGGTGCCCAGCATCATCGCATTTAGCGATCGCGGTCCCGTCTGTTCGACATTGTCAGGGGCGGTCGCGGCGAAAGTCCGCTTGACCTTTCCATCCCCACATGGAATGTCCTTACCGCCAGGGTCCGTGATATGGATACGGCCAGCACTCACCTCATCGAGCAGCCTCATGATGTGTGCCTTAAGAGTCGCCCCCGCCTCGGCCGCTGTGGGTTGACTCTTCGTGTTCCCCATACTGCAGGAGGCGGTCAGAGCGGCGGCCGCGAGTAGCGCGCCAGACCGTATGGGGAGGCTTCGGTTGGAACGGGGCATTCGATACCTCCTAAGAGTCAGCCGTCTGCACACGCGAGCTCATTTGAGAAGCTCACGACCGACTGAGGCAGCCTGTTTGGCCGCTGACCGAGTACTTGTGCTTTGACGACTTCAGGTAGAGCGAAGTTCGAGTGGTTTCGCTAGCGAGGTTGTATTCCAGCTTACCCGGATCAATCAGGTGGTAATCGGCGAACCCACTCAAGGCACCGAGCATCCTCGCGTTGAGCGTGTGAGGGCTCCTCTGCCTGCTATTGTCTGCGGCGGTCGCGGCGAAAGTACGCATAACCTTGCCATCCCCGCAGGGGATTTCCCTACCGCCGGGGTCTGTTATCTGGGCAGGCTCGCTACTCACCTTGTCGAGCAACTTCAGGATGTGTGTCTTAAGGGTCGAGCCTGCCTCAGCCGCCGTGGGCTGGCTCTTCATGTTCCCCAGGCCGCAGGAAGTTGCCAGGATGGCCACCGCGAACATGATACTTAACTGTACGGGAGCCCGTGCGATGCTCACGATGGACTGAGGCAGAATGTTTTCCCGCGCACCGAATACCTACGCTCGCCCACCGAATTCAGATGTAGGGAGGTCTTCGTGCTATCACTGGACATGTTAAAATCGGGCCCTTCCGAATTGGTGAAGTGATAGTCGGCGAACTCGTTCACGGCTGCGACCATTTGAATGTTGAGCGTCCGGGCATCCCTCTGCCCACTATGGTCCACCGCGGACGCGGCAAAAGTACGCCTGACCTCGCCACCTCCGCACAGGATGTCCTTGCCGCTAGGGTCGGTTATGTGGAAGGGCTCGTTGCTCACCTCGGCGAGCAGTCTCATGACGTGCTTCTTAAGGGTCGCGCCCGCTTCGGCCGCTGTCGGTTGACGCTCCTGGGGAACGGGAGTGGCCATGGCGGCCACAGTCACCGCAGCGGCCAGGGCGGCCAGCACGAGCACCGTACCTAATCGCACGTAGGCGCTTCGGTTGGAACGGCGCATTCGATGCCCTCCTAAGAGTCAGTCGCGAGGCAGGCCGCTTCGCCGCTCACCGAGCACTCCCCGTGCTTCGATGATTTTAGATGGAGCGACGTCTTCGTACCCTTACCGACAACGCTGAAATCGTGCCTGCCCTGATGGGGTTTGCTCGGCGTTGTCCAGGGCGGTGGCGGCGAAGGTCTGCTTGACCTTGGCCTCTCCGCATGGAATGTCCCTGCCTCCAGGGTCGGTGATATGAGGGGGCTGGGCGCTCACCTTGTCGAGCAGTCTCAGGATGTGTGACCTAAGGGTGGCTCCGGCGTCGGCCGCCGTAAGCTCACTCTCCGTGCCGTAGGGAGCCGCGAGCACGAGTAACGCGCTTAACCATATCTGGGTGCTTCGCCTGGAACGGGGCATTGGATATCCTCCTAAGAGTCAGCCGCCAGCCCTGTCGTCCGAAGGAGAAAGGGAAGCGTTTGACCCTTGAATCAAAGGATATGGCCCACCGCAAGGCCGAGCTGCTACAGGCGCTGACCAAGGTACGAGCACATGCGGCGCGACTGGAAGCCGCGCTGGATCCGGCGCATGCCGCGGTCACCGGGAAGGCCGTGTGGGTGGGGCCGGCGGCGCGGGAGTTCGTTGGGGAGTTGACCGGGCGTAGGAGTCGGTTGCGGACGCTTACCCAGCGGATCGTTGAGGAGTTGGAGGCTCAGGTGCAGGCCATCCCGTGAGATCCGTGGAACGAGGGCTCAGTGGTCGGAGGGCATGAAGCCGCCACGGGCCCTTTCCTCGGCGAGGAGGGCCGCCCAGTCGCGGGCGTCGCTGAGCGCGTTGACGACCACCACGACGGCTCCGCCGACGCGGTCTACCGTGCTCAGCCACGCCTGGCGCTCCTCGGCCTCGCCCGGGTTGGAAATCCCCTCCACGAGGAAGCCGGAATCGCCCGGGCCGTTCACGATGGTGATCGTGAGGCTGGGCCGGATTGCCCAGCCCGGGCAGGGTGTCGGCTTTCCCGCGTCAAGGCGGAGTATCGGCAGGTGTTCGACCTGATCGGCAGCCGCGAGGAGTAAGGTCGGCAGCGCGCCGCCGAAACAACGAGCGTTCTCACGAGCGATGCGAGAGGGCATTTCGCGAGTATCCCACCGTCCTGGCACTCGCATTGTGAATAATGGAAAACCCGCCGGTCAGGCCGCCCCCATCCGCACCAGGACGCCGAGTTGCACGGTCAAGGCGTCCGCCAGCTCAATGGGACCCCACCGGGCGAGCTGATGGCACAGTCCGGCTGCTTTCTGCGCATCGGTCGGCGGAGCGTATCTGGTCGCCCACCATACGCCACCGCGCACCGATATCCGCCAGCCGGGAAACGTCACTTCCAGTGCGCCCAGATGCGCCCGTTCCCGAATGGTGAGTTCGTCCACCGGTCTCCTTCCACGCTCCGTCGCAGGTACGGCGGGCGGGACGCCCTGTGGGGAAGACGCGTCCGCTGCCCGCCGTACGCTCGGGAATCGCACGGCCGGACGGAGGCCGGCCACCAAAGGCCGCCCGGCCGCGCGTCGCGGGCCGCTACCTGAGGCCCGCGCCCGGGACGGCATGGCGTCCCTGCCCCGCCACACCGCCACGCCGGTTCTACAAAGGCGTGTCCCACGCGTCGCACGCGTTCCAGATGTCTCCGGTGAGCGTGATCGCTCCCCCGCCGGTACGCCGGGCCGCCACCACGGTCTCGCCGTACACGTAGACACCGAACGCCGACAATCGCGCTTCCCGCACCCGGCCCCGCCCATCCGGGAATCCCTCCAGGGCGTTGACCATTTGTTTCTCGGCTCGTCCCGCATCGGCCGTGACGCCGCCCGCGCCACCGGTCCCCGCGTCCACTTCCCAAACGACGAATACGTCACGCGGCCTGCCATCGCTCACGGCCCCGGCTCCTTCCGTGAAGAAGACTGCAAAAGGTCACGCAAGGTGAAGATGTCCGCCGCCCGGACGACGCTCTCGGTGTTCCGGTGGCGGGCCACCCAGTCACCGTGGTGGTCGTCAAGTACTTCGCGCTCGATGTCCCAGTCGATGAACGTGGCTTGTACTTCTTCCGCGACACTCGGCCAAGGCCCACCTTCCTCGCCCTGGCGTGGTTCTGTGGACACATCCCCACACCCCCTCCTGACGCGAGAAATGTAATGGGGCGATCACTCAGCGCAACAGCAACGAGGCGCGGCCATCCGGCCGCGCCTCGTTGAACGGGACTACGTAGCGTAGTCGTCTCGTCTGCTACTCCTTGACGCCGAGGAAGTCGGCGATCTCGCGCTGGGCGGCGGTGGGGATGCGGGTACGGGCCTTCAGGATGCCCTCCGCCGCGTCCTTCGCCCGCTGCTGGTACCGCAACCACTGCGGACTGCGGGCCTTCAACTCCTGCAAGACCTCCGTGGCCCGTTCCGTGTCGCCCGACTCTAGGTAGGCGTAGGCCCTCTCGATCTGCCCGCGATTCCAGGTGCTGGCGTACGGGCGGCCGTCCTCAGGGGTGATCCTCTCTATCTCCTCTAGGGCCTGTGCTGGTTCGCCGGCCACCATGGCGACCTCACCAGCCTTCATCGACACGCTCACCGGGCCGAAGGCTCGATATCCCGGCAATCCCCGCTGCTCCTTGCCGAACCTCGTCGCGGCGGTGCGGGCGATCGACACGTAGTCTTGCGCTTCGTTCGGGCGATTGTTCCGGACTGCGGCGGTTGCGGCACTCAGCAGTACCCATCCCCAGGCGGCCAGTTCTCCCTTGCTGGCAGCCGACACCCGAGGCTCCATCTCATGGGCCGCCGCCGCAGCCAATCGCTCCACCTCATCGAACCTGCCCTGGCGTAGCAGCGCCCAGCCCTGAAGAGATATCGCCGACGCGGCCAGGGGCACGCTCCCAATGGTCCGGGCGTCGCGTAGCGACTGCTGGATAGCGGTCAAGGCGAGGTCGTGGGCGCGAATCTGGATCAGATAGCGGCCCGCGACGCCGAGCGCGTCGGCACGCAAGCGGATCGCCTCCCGTCCGTCTCCGCTGGAGCCATCGAAGCGGCTGACGTGGTACTGCACGGATTTGATCAGCTCTGGAAGGACCTGAGCGAGATGGTCGTACTTGTCGCCATGG
This sequence comes from Spongiactinospora rosea, assembly GCF_003315795.1. GTDB lineage: Bacteria > Actinomycetota > Actinomycetes > Streptosporangiales > Streptosporangiaceae > Spongiactinospora > Spongiactinospora rosea. The sequence goes on along the minus strand of NZ_QMEY01000001.1, from coordinate 96,975 downwards.
TAGGCCAGCGCGCTGGCATCAACGGCTTCGCGGAGATGGGGCAACGAGACGTCATCCGCATCGGCCGTGCCATAAAGGGCATTACCGTCCATACCGAGCGGCGGAATGATCGCCCCGCGTATATCGGCCAGCAGCGCGACGTTCGCGGTCTCAGCCACCGGTTCAGGCGAGCCGGGTGCGACGAACCATACGGTCCGCACGCCGAGCGCTTTAGCGATTTGGTGATATGTCTCCATACGGGCACTTCCGCCCTGCTCGATCTTCTTTATGCACTGAACGCTCAGCCCGGCCGCCTCGGCCAGCCCTTCCTGCGTGAACCCGCGCCGAAACCGCAGCTCCCGCAGTCGCGCACCTGGCTCGCGCGTCCTGTCATCCGGCATCGCTTTGCCGCCTCTCCCGGGGAGACCTATTCATCCCAAGATTAGGCACGCGTCGCTCATTCAGACCAGCAATCGAATCGAAAGCAAAAATCCCAGGGCGCTCAATACACCAAAAACTCCCCGCATTTCCCACCTGTCCGCCAAGCCGGTCATTCAGTCCCGCACTCCGAGGAAGTCGGCGATCTCGCGCTGGGCGGCGGTGGGGATGCGGGTGCGGGCCTTCAGGATGGCCTCCGCCGCGTCCTTCGCCCGCTGCTGGTACCGCAACCACTGCGGACTGCGGGCCTTCAACTCCTGCAGGATCTCCGTGGCCCGGTCGGTGTCTCCCGTCTCCAGGCAGGCCCACGACCGCTCGATCTGGCTGCGGTTCCAGGTGGAGGAGTGGGGGCGTCCGGCGGCGGGTGAGATGCCGTCCATGATGCTCAGCCCGCGTCCGGGTTCACCGGCCACCATGGCGACCTCGGCGCGCATCAGGGCGACGGTCACCGGCCCGAACGCCCGGTGCCCGGGGAAGCCCTTCTCCTCCTCGCCCAGCCGCGCCCCGGCCATCTCCGCGATCGACAGGTACTCCTCGGCCTCCTTGGTCCGGGTGTTGCGCACGGCCGCGCTCGCGGCGCGCAGCAGCAGCCAGCCCCACGCGGCGAGTTCTTCCTTGGTGGCGACCGACACGCGCGGTTCCAGTTCCCCGGCCGTGGCGGCGCAGAAGCGTTCGACCTCCGCCAGTCGGCCCTGCCGCAGCATCGCCCACGCCTGTGAGCACAGCGCGGACGCGGCGAGCGGCACGTCTCCGATCGCCGAGGCGTCGCGCAGGGACTGCTGGAGGGCGGTGAGGGCCAGGTCATGGGCGCGGACCTGGAGCAGGTAGCGTCCGGCGAGGCCGAGTACGTCGGCGCGCAGGCGCACGGCCTCGCGTCCGTCGGCGTCGGGGCCGTCGAAGCGGGCGACGTGGTACTGAGCCGACTTGATCAGCTCGGGGAAGACCTGGGCGAGGTGGTCGTACCGGTCGCCATGGTAGGCGGCGGCGGTGGCATCGACCGCGGTCCGCAGGCGCGGCAGCGACGGCTCCTCCTGGTCGGCCGTGTCGTACAGCGCGGTGCCGTCCATACCGACCGGCGGAATGATCGCGCCGCGTATGTCGGCCAGGAGAGCGACATTCTCACTTTCCGCAATAGGCTCGGGCGAGCCGGGTACGACAAACCATACCGTCGGCACGCCGAGCGCCTTGGCGATTTGGTGATATGTCTCCATACGGGCGCTACCGCCCTGCTCGATCTTCCTTATGCATTGCACGCTCAGCCCGGACGCCTCCGCCAGTCCTTCCTGGGTGAACCCGCGCCGAGAACGCAACTGCCGCAGTCGTTCGCCCGGCCCACGGGCCGCGTCATCCCGCATCGCCCTGCCGCCTCTCCTGGGAGACCCAAATCCCTCTTCAGAGTAATTCCCGGACGGCAGGTGTCCATCAATTCACGCGAGAAGACGGTGGCCCCCGCTCAGGCGGCCACCGTCTCGTTCGATCACACCCATCCGGCTGCGGAGGGTGTTCAGCCCTCGGCCCCTAGACCTCGTCCACCTCTCGGACCTCGGTCTTCACAACATACTCGCGGTGATCGAGCCCGATCCGCTCGCGCTCCGGCGACACCCAGTAGCGCTGGTTGATCTCGGCGAAATTCTCTGCTCCCGCATACGACAAGATCCAGAAGAACTGGTTTCGATCCCGATCCATCCAGGCGCCCTGTATCTCGAAACCGAACTGCTGTCGTAGCGGCACGACAAGTCTTCGCCATTTGTCAGCCCACTCGTCCAGCAGCCCCGCGCGCACGGTGTATACGCGGAGCTGCGTCGTCCTGGTCATCCACAATCACCCTTCTCTCGACCGGCGTGGGTGGCGATGTTCGCGGTATTGCGGAAGTGCGTAGGTAATGTTCCAGACAGGGACCAGTACGCGGGTAACGGCTTTGCTGCCCGCCGTAGGCAATCCTAAACGAACGGTCCGTCGTGATTCCAAGGGGGGAGATTGAGAAATTCAGCTACTCCCGCCGTGGTACCCGGCGAGGGCGGTGCGCCGCCGGCGGTAGGGCGAATCCCGCTCGCAGGACGACGACAGGAAGGGGACCGTCTCCCTAGCGTGAGGCGTCCGGGACGACCTCAGCGGGGAGAGGCGAGGATGGCGGGACAGATCTCACGGCGGGACGCTCTGCGGGCCGTGGCCGTCACTGGAGCGGGGGCGATCGTGACCACCGGCGCGGCCATCGGCCCGGCCGACCAGGTGATCGCGCTCACGCATGTGACGGTGATCGACGCCTCAGGGCCGCCCCGGGAGAACGTCACGGTGCTGGTACGCGGGCGGCGGATCGCCGCCGTCGGCCCGGCCGTACCGATTCCGGACGGCGCGCGGGTGATCGACCTGACCGGGCGTTACGTGATCCCCGGGCTGTGCGACATGCACGTTCACAGCTTCCTGGTCGAGGGCATCTCCCCTGCCCTGTACCTGGCCAACGGCGTCACGACCGTGCGCGAGATGTACGGCAGGCCGGAGTTCCACGAGTGGCGGCGGCGGATCGGGCGGGGCGATCTGCTCGGGCCGCGCTGGGTGATCGGCAGCAAGATCCTGGACGGTCCGTCACCGATCGGCACGGACCCGGCCATCGCGGTGACGGTGGAGACGGAGGAGCAGGCGCGGGCGGCGGTACGGCAGGCCGTACGCGAGGGCGCCGACTTCATCAAGGTCTACTCCAACCTGCGCCCGGGGCCGTACCGGGCCATCGCTCGCGAAGCGCGCGAACTGGGCGTCCCGTACGCCGGGCACCTGCCCGACCGGGTGCCGATCGCCGAGGCCGCGGCGGCGGGGCAGCGCGGGATCGAGCACCTGAACGCCGTCTGGTACTCCACTTCGACCCGCGAACGGCAGATCCGCGCGGCCATCGAGGCGCAGAAGATACCGCCGGGCGACCATCCTGGCCGGCTGCGAGCGGGTTATGAACTGGAGTGGATGGCCGCCAGGAGTCAGAGCCGGAGGCTGACGGCCATGGCTTTCGAGCGGCTGGCGCAGGCGCGGACGCGGGTGGCGCCGACGCTGACCGTGTACCGGGTGCTGGACCGGCCGCACACGGTGGGGCCGGACCCGCGGCGGATGAAGTACGTGCCCGCGCGGATCGCGGGGTTCTGGGCGCGGGCGCTGCGTGACATGTTGCGGGGCGGGCGTACCCAGAAGGAGGCGGCGCGCTGGTCGCGCCTGCTGGACCTGCGGCTGGAGCTGGTCCGCGCGATGGACGAGGCGGGCGTGCCGATCATGACCGGCACCGATGGGGGCGATGTGCCGTACGTCGTACCGGGCTTCGGGCTGCACGACGAGCTGGCCGGTCTGGTGTGGGCGGGCTTCAGCCCGAGCCGGGCCCTGCGCGCGGCGACCCTTGAACCGGCCAGGTACCTGGGCCGCGAACACGACCTCGGGACCGTCGAACGCGGCAAGCTCGCCGACCTGGTCATCCTGGACGCGGACCCCTTGCGCGAAATCGCCAACACCACCCGCGTCCACGCGGTACTCGCCGACGGCACCTGGATCTCCCCATCCCACCGCACCCGCCTCCTCGCCGAGGCCGCCAAGGCAGCGGAAGGCCACTGACCCGGCGAAGCATGATATATCCGTCTCCCGGCAACCGAAGATCACGTCGCGGGGCTCGCGGCGACGAAGGGGGAAGAGGTCTCGCCGGTCTGCCGTGGCCGCCGCCCAGCCCGAGAGGTAGCCCGGTGTACCAGTACCCACCCGGCGTGCATGGGCCACGGCCGGGACCGCGTCCCGTGGAGTGGTGGGACTTCCCCGCACCCTGGCGTGGCCGACCTGCGCGATGCCCGATTTGAACGCTCCCATTTACACCACTCGGCGGGACGCCATCACGGCCGGCGAGAAAGGGATAGTGGACGGCCGACGGTAGCCCCCGCCCGGCAGGTGTGCGTGGTCCCCTCAGTTTGAGGGGATCTCGCCGGCCTGCCGTGACCGACGCCACGACTGGTGGACAGCGGCCGGTCGGAGAAGGGTCTCAGCGGTCATGGCCACCGATCCGCCCAATGGGGGTACCGGTGCCCGGCCCGATGGGGATCAGCCGCAGCCGGTCCGCGGTGGCGGCCGATCGGCTGATGGGTGGGCCGGTAGCCGGACCGGTAGGGAGGAGCCGTGGCCGGCCTGCGGTGGGCGTCGGTCCGCCTGATCGGTACCCGCTCGGTACCCGCTCGGTGTGGAGGCCGGCCGTGTGGGGCCTCTTCCTTGGTGGGGGCGGGGCGTCACTTCTCGGGGCGGGTACCGCCTGCGGACCTCTGAGCAGGACGGCCGTGCGCCCGCGTCCGGCGGCCTGCTCCCGGTGGGCTGGGGCGTCATGTCCCCGTAGCCCGGGGTTCATCTCCCTGCTTCCAGGTCTTTACGGGCCGACATACGTATGATTTCATATGTCGGACAAACAGGGATCCGACCTATAGGCGGTCCGCTCCGCACACCGTTGGCGGCATCGAAGCAGCGACCCTGCGCCCGACGGGCACCACAGGCGTGGAGCGAACATCACCACTCAACTAATCGGGGAGCTCTAGGGCACTCTCGCGCCCTCAGATCTAGCCTGGAGGACTCTCCATATGGGGACGAAACTGATTGTCGCCACGGCCGTGGCTTTGTTGGCTGTTTCGACCGCCTGCTCCAGCGCATCCGGAAAACCTGGCGACCTAAATCCCGGCTCCACCAGCACAGCGGCGGGCCAGCCCGCCCAGAATGTGGCCTGTCCCCCCACCGACAAGGGCGCGATCGACAAGAACGCGACCTTCACCTGGATGTACAGCGTCGCGAACACGAGTTTCGACCCGGACAAGGTGACGACCAGCAACAGCTGGATGTACCTGTTCCCGGTCTACGACACGCTTACCCGCCTGAACGCCAACGGCGAGCCCGAGGCGATGCTGGCCAAGAAATGGGAGGTCGGCGACGGCGGAAAGACCCTCACCCTGGACCTCATAGAGAACTGGAAATACCACGACGGCACGCCGTTCGACGCCAAGTCGGTCAAGGCCAACCTGGATCGGCACCGCGCCAAGGGCTCGTTCAACGAGCAGGCGCTGTCCGATGTCAAGAAGGTCGATGTCAGCGGTGACAGCACCGTCAAGATCACGACCGGCCACGGCGCCGCGCCGCTCATCAGCATTCTGGCCAGCTCGGCGGGCATGATGATGAGCCCGGCCGTGTTCGACGACCCCAAGCAGGCGAACATGCCCACCGGTGGGTCCGGCGCGTTCAAGGTGACCGGGTACGACCCCGCCACCAAGGTGGAGTACACCGCCGTCAAGGACTACTGGGACCCCGACGCGCTGAACGTCGCAAAGATGATCTTCCTCATCTCCAGCAGCGACAACGCGCGGCTGAACGCCGTCATGACCGGCCAGGCGGACGCCACCTTCCTGCGTTCGGCCATGTACCAGCCGGCCAAGGACGGCGGGCTCGTCGTCTGCCAGAAGCCCAGCCTGGCGAGCTTCACCATCGCCCTGAACACCACCCACGCGCCCTTCGACAAGAAGGAGGCGCGGGAGGCGCTCAACTACGCGATCGACCGTAAGTCGATCAACCAGTTGATGCAGGGATTCTGCCAGCCGGGCATCCAGATGTTCCCGACCTCCTATTACGCCTCCGACCCCGACCTGACCGCCGAAAAGTACCCCTACGACCCCGCCAAGGCGCGTGAACTGCTGAAGGCGGCCGGCGTTCCCAGCGGCTTCGAATTCACCCTCGAAACCGACAACCTTGAGTCCTACACGAGCGTGGCCGAACTGATTCAGGCCAATCTCCAGCAGGCCGGAATCAAAATGAAGATCCAGCCGGTCGAGCTGCCGAAGCTCATGGAGAACTTCTCGGTCAACAAGACCGCCGACGCCGTGATGGTCCAGCAGAAGGCCGACGCCGACCCCAGCATCCAGATCGCCGCGTTCTACCTCAAGAACGGCTTCAGCAACCCCGGTAACTACACCAACGCCAAGGTCGTCGAACTCGACGCCGAGGCGAAGGCCGCGCAGAGCAAGGAAGAGCGCGCCGCGGTGTACAAGAAGCTGTTCCAGGAGGCGTACGCGGACGCCGCTCCCCCCGTCACCCTGTGCCACCTCAACACACCGCTGGCGATGAACGCCAAGGTGCAGGGCGTCGAGGTGTACGTCGACGGATCGCGCCAGTTCCGCGGAGTCGCAATCAAGAAGTAACGGCCTTCCGGGCGGCCGGCCGGTGATCCGGCCGGCCGCCCGGAAAGGAACGGAGAACTCACGTGCTTCGTCTTCTCGGCACCCGGCTGCTGACCATGGTCCCGTTGCTGCTCGTCGTCAGTTTCCTGATCTACGGCCTGATCGCGCTGGTCCCCGGTGGCCCGGAGACCGCGCTGGCGGGCAGCAACCCGACGCCGGAAAAGCTGGCCATGGTGCGCGAGCAACTGGGCCTCAACGAACCATTCCTGGTGCAGTACTGGAACTGGTTCACCGCCGCGGTCCAGGGTGACCTCGGCAATTCGTTCGTCAATGGGCAGAGCGTCTGGTCCGCCATCGCGGGCGGATTCCCGGTGACGCTCTCGCTCGTCGCTCTGACGCTGCTGATCGCGGCGGTCCTCGGGCTGGGGCTCGGCCTTGCCGCCGCGCTGCGCCCGGGTAGCTGGATCGACCGGACCGCGACGATCATCGCCAGCCTCTTCATGTCCCTCCCGTACTTCTGGGTCGGGATGATGCTGGTCCTGGTCTTCGCCATCGACCTGCGGATCCTGCCCGCCATCGGCTACGTGTCGTTCGCGCAGAGCCCGACGGACTGGTTCCTGCACCTGATCACACCGGCGTTCGCCCTGGCGATCGTGCCGGTGGCGGTCGTCGCGCGGCAGACCCGCGCCGCGGTGACGGGCGTCATGACCGAGGACTACGTGCGCACCGCCGAGGCCAAGGGGCTGCGGCCCATCCGCCTGGTCGGCAAGCACGTGCTGAAGAACGCGGCGGTGCCGGTCGTCACGGCCTTCGGGGTCGAGGCGAACCGGCTCATCGGCGCCACGGTGGTGATGGAACAACTGTTCGCGCTGCCCGGAGTGGGAAAGCTGACGTACTTCTCGGTGTTCTCCCGCGACTTTCCGATGGTGCAGGGAATTCTGCTGATCACCGCCATTCTGATCATGTTCGTCAACCTGGCCGTCGATCTGTCCTATGGCTACTTCAACCCGAAGATCAAAGCGACATGACACAGAATCAGGGATTGCAGTCCACCGACCCCCCGGTAATGACGGCGGGGACGATGCCACGACCGAAAGAGCCTGCCGTACGCCGCAAGCGCGCGGGACGGTTCGCACAGCTCGCCCGCAGGTTCGCCGGCAACAAGCCGGCGGTGGCCGGCGGGATACTGCTGTTCGTCATCCTCGTCGTCACCATGGGCGCCCCGCTGTTCGCCCCCTACACACCTGAACAGATCAACATCGCCGACCGGCTGTCCGGCCCGACGCCCGCGCACTGGCTCGGCACGGACGCCCTCGGCCGGGACACCCTCAGCCGCCTGCTGTTCGGCGGGCAGATCTCGCTCGCGGCCTCCGCGCTGTCCGTGGCCATCGCCACGCTGATCGGCCTGCCGCTGGGCATCCTGGCCGGGTACGTCGGGCGCGGCCCCGACTGGCTGCTGAACCGGGCCTCCGACATCCTGATGACGTTCCCGGCGCTGGTGCTGACGATCGCCATCATCGCGGTGGTCGGCCCCGGCCTCACCACGGCGATGATCTCGCTCGGCATCGTCTACTCCGCGCGGCTCTTCCGGGTCATCAGAAGCGCGACGCTGGTGGTCCGGCAGGAGGTGTACATCGAGGCGTCGATCAGCATCGGCACGGCGAACCACACGATCCTGTGGCGGCGGATCCTGCCGAACGTGCTGCCGACGCTGCTGATCCAGGTCTCGTTCCTGCTGGCGTCCGCGCTGCTGGCCGAGGTGACGATCAGCCTGCTCGGCCTGGGCGCGCTGCCGCCCACCGCGAGCTGGGGCAGCATGCTGGGCCAGGCGTTCGCCGAGATCCGCGGCACGCCCTCGCTGGCCGTCTTCCCGGGCATCGCGATCGCGCTGGCGACGCTCTCCTTCAACCTGGTCGGCGACGGCCTGCGCGACTCGTTCGGCCGCGCGACGAGAAAGGCGGAAGGGTGACCGGTACCGAACCTTCCGGCAGCCTGCTCAGCATCGAGGACCTGCGGATCGACTTCGCCACCGACCGTGGCTGGGTGAACGTCCTCAACGGCGTGTCCTTCGACGTCGGCAAGAACGAGATCGTGGTGCTCGTCGGCGAGTCCGGCTCCGGCAAGACCGTCACCAGCCTGTCCGTCCTGGGGCTGGTCCCGCGGGCGCACAGTCGTAAGACCAGCGGGCACATCTGGTACGACGGCAAGGACCTGACCGAGCTGCCCATCGGCGAGTTGCGCGACATCCGCGGCAACGAGATCTCGATGATCTTCCAGGAGCCGATGACCAGCCTCAATCCGGCGTTCACCGTCGGCGACCAGATCGCCGAGGCGTACCGGCGGCACCGCGGCGGCAAGAAGAAGGCGGCGCTGGCGCGGGCCGCGGAGATGCTCGACCTGGTCGGCATCCCCAACGCGGGCGCGAGGGTCCGCGACTACCCGCACGAGTTCTCCGGCGGGATGCGGCAGCGGGCGATGATCGCCATGGCGCTGATCTGCGAACCCCGGCTGCTCATCGCCGACGAGCCGACCACCGCCCTGGACGTCACGGTGCAGGCGCAGATCGTCGAACTGCTCATCCGGCTGCGCGACGAGACGGGGTGCGGGATCCTGTTCATCACCCACGACCTCGGCGTGGTCGCCGAACTGGCCGACAAGGTCGTGGTGATGTACGCGGGCGAGGTCGTCGAGACCTCCCTCGCCCGCGATCTCTACATCCAGCCCAAGCACCCCTACACCGAAGGGCTGCTGTCGGCGATGCCGCAACAGGGCGTACGCGGCCAGGAGCTGCCCACGATCCCGGGCCGCACGCCCGAGCCGTGGAGCATGCCGAGCGGCTGCCGGTTCAGCCCGCGCTGTTCGCACGCGGTGGAGGAGTGCGGCAAGGCCGCGATCCCGCTGCGGGTGCTGGACGACGGCCGCGCCTGCCGCTGCTGCCGCAGTGGTGACCTCGCGCTGGGAGGTGTCCGGTGAGCGACCGGCTGGTCGAGGTACGCGACGTCAGCGTCGTGTTCCACAAGAAGGCGCTGTTCAAGAAGACGCGCAGCGTCGAGGCGGTCAAGAGCGTCAGTTTCGGCATCGACCGGGGCGAGACGCTGGGCCTGGTCGGCGAGTCCGGTTCGGGCAAGTCCACCACCGGCCGCGCGGTGCTCAAGCTGGTACCGGTCGCCTCCGGCGACATCACCGTGGGCGGGCAGAATCTCACCGACCTGAACGGCCGGGCATTGCGCAAGGCCCGCAGGCGAATGCAGATGGTCTTCCAGGACCCTTATTCGTCGCTCGATCCGTCGGCGACCGTGGCGGCGAGCATTTCCGAACCGCTCATGGTCCACGACCATGTCTCGGCCCGCGCGGCGCGCGCCCGGGCGCTGGAACTCATCGAACTCGTCGGCCTTCGGGCGAGCCATGCCGACCGATATCCGTACGAGTTCTCCGGCGGCCAGCGGCAGCGGATCGCCATCGCGCGGGCCATCGCGCTGAATCCCGATTTCATCGTGTGCGACGAGGCCGTTTCCGCGCTCGACGTGTCCACCCAGAACCAGGTCATCAACCTGCTGGAGCGGCTGCGCACGGAGTTCGACCTGGCCTATCTGTTCATCGCGCACGACCTGGCGATCGTCCGCCATATCTCCCATCGGGTGGCGGTGATGTATCTCGGCAGAATCGTCGAGAGCGGCCCCGCCGAACGCGTTTACAACGAGCCGGCCCACCCCTATACACAGGCGCTGCTGTCGGCCATCCCCAATCCCAGCCCGCACCGGCGCGCCGACCGCAGAATCGTGCTCGCCGGTGAAGTGCCGGACCCGGCGCGACCCCCGTCGGGATGCCCCTTCAGGACCCGCTGTGCTTTCGCCATGGACATTTGCGCGGAGCGAATGCCCGAGCACACGGCGATCAACGGCGGTGGCGAGGTGGCATGTCATCTGCAAACAAGTGGCCCGGAACTCTCCGGGGCGCCCCTGGGCGACCTGACCGCTGCGGCGATACGTCGCGCATGAAGTCGTCTTGGCTGGTAGGACCACATTAATGTGGCATTTCTTACAGCCCGTGGAGATCAACTTCTCCTTGACGGCGACTTATCGGCAGACGTACTATTACATACGTCAGACAAACTCTAGGGAGCCTTGGTGGACCGTAAGCTCGACCTGGCCATCGAACGCCCGACCGAGTCCGTCCCGGAAATGGTCGTGCGACGGATAAGCAGGGCGATCGCCGATGGCCTGCTGCCCCCCGGGCGGCAGCTCACCGAGCGCGAGCTCACCGAGCTCACCGGCGTCAGCCGCACATCGGTGCGCGAGGCGATGCGACATCTCCAGACCCTCGGTCTGGTGGAGGCCTCGCCGAGCCGCGGAGTACGGGTGGCCGTGCTCGGCAGCGCCGAGGTGCGGGAGATCTACGAGGTGCGCGACGCGCTGGAGCCGGCCGCCGCCGAGCTCTTCGTGCTCAGGGCGACCGACGAAGAAGTCGCCGCCCTGGTGGAGAAAGTGCAGCCGAGGGCCACCGGAGACGAGCGGCAGCGGGCGATATTCGAATTCGACGAACTGCTCGTGGCGGGCGCCCGTAACACGCTGCTCGCCTCCATGCTCTCCCCCCTGCACACCCGCATTCACGCGCTGCGCAGCCTTTCTGTGACCATTCCCGGTCGCCGGGAGGCCTCCATCCAGGAATACCGCGATCTCGCCGACGCGATCGCGGACCGCTCGCCCGAGCGGGCGGCCGAAGCGTCGCACCGGCACGTCAGGGCGGCCGCCAAGGCCGCGCTGGAAGCCGTGAAGATCTTCGAGAAACAACGGCGATGACCCTTTGCCGACCATGAGCCCGCGTCCGGCCGGCGTCGCACCATGACGCCGGACCCGGTCACGGGCCGATCGACCGCGCCCCGCGCCACCACCTGGCGCGGGCAGGCGTGGTGACCTCCCCTGGCCGCACGGAGATACGCGCCTCCCAGCCGGCCTCCGGAGCCACTCCGGAGATGTGGCGTGGTGCTCCCCCGCCCATCACGAACAGCGAAGGCTGAATACTGATGATCGCGAAAGACGTCGCAATCGTAGGTGTCGGCTCGTCCAACTTCCACGAACTCTACGCGGAGAAGGACGCCTCCAGAGATCCGTACGGACTGGCCGCGGACGCGCTGCGCGAGGCGCTGGACGACTGCGGCCTTGGCAAGAACGACATCGACGGCCTGCTGTGCACGAATCTCAAGTACGGCCGCATGGGCGATGTGATCGGCCTGCGAAATCCCAAATTCGTGCACGACCTGGAAGGCACCGGCCGCATGAGCGGCGTGTCCCTCCAGGAGGCCTGCGCGGTCGTGCAGGCCGGGCTCGCCGATGTGGTGGCCGTCGTTTACGCCACAGTCGGCCGTTCCGTCGGAATGAAGTACGGCGGCGAGGACGGGGGGCCGACCACCGCCTACGACACGATGTACGGAATGACCTCGACCGGCGCCTACGTGTCGCTGATGTACCAGCGGTACCGCAAGATGTACGGGGTCCCCGAAGACGCCCTCGCGCCGCTCGCGATCAACAACCGCTACAACGGCGCGCGCAATCCCCGCGCGGTCTTCCAGCGCGAGATCGACCACGCCGAATACATCGGCTCGCGGTTCATCGCCGAGCCGCTGCGCAAGCTGGACTACTGCATCATCAACGACGGCGCGGTGGCGTTCATCGTCACCTCGGTCGACCGCGCGCGGTCCATGCGCAAGAAGCCGGTCCGGATCGCCGGGACCGCGGGAATGGCCGAGCTGAACAACCACTACACCAGCCCGGACTTCTATTTCGCGGCCTGCCGTGACGTGGCCGACCGGCTGTACAAGGAGACCGGCCTCGGCCCGGACCAGATCGACTGCATGCAGGTGTACGACAACTTCCTGCCGACGATCCTGTTCACCCTGGAGGGCTTCGACCACGCACCCAAGGGGAGCGCGTGGGAATGGGTCGCGGACGGCACGATCAACCTCAACGGATCGCGTCCGCTGAACACCTCCGGCGGTCACACCAGCGAGAGCTACATGCAGGGTTTCGCGCTGCACGTCGAGGCGGTGCGCCAACTGCGCGGCGAGGCCGGTGACCGGCAGGTCCGCGGCTGCCGCACGGTGCAGTACATGTGCGCCTCGCCGATCGTCACTTCGCACATCTTCACGATCGACTAGCGGGGAGCGGACGATGAACGTCGAAGCCTACGCCAGGCTGTTGCCCGAGATCACCGCGGCGAACAAGCCGTTCTGGGACGGCTGCGCCGCCGGAGAACTGCGGCTGCAAACGTGTACGGAATGCGCGACCCACCGCTTTCCCGACGGGCCCACCTGCCCCAACTGCCTTTCCCGTGCGCACACCTGGCAGACCGTCAGCGGCACCGGAACGCTCTGGTCCTGGTTCACCATGCACCAGAAGTACTTCCCGGCCTTCGCCGACGAGATCCCCTATCTGGTGGCCTACATCAAACTCACCGAGGGGCCGTTCCTGATCAGCTCGCTCGTCGATCCCCCCGCCGACCTGGAACTGGACCAGCCGGTGCGCGCGGTGTTCGGGCCCGGCCCGTCCGGGCGTCCCATCGTGCGGTTCGCCGTCGAGTCCGCCGGGGCGGTGACCCGATGAGCGAGACCACCGCGGCGGAACCGCTCGTGAAGCACGAGTCCCTGGGCGACGGCATCGCCCTGATCACGCTCAACCGCCCCGCCAAGCGCAACGCGATGAGCCGGGCCGCCCGAGCGGCGCTGCTCGACGCGCTGGACGCCTCCCACGGCCCGGCCAAGGTCGTCATCCTCACCGGCGCGGGCCCGGCGTTCTGCGCCGGAGTGGACCTCAAGGAGGCCGGCGCCGAGCCGCCGGACACCGACGCCACGGCCGAGGGCCGCCGCACGAGCTGGCACGCCGTACAGGAGCGCATCCGCGAGCACCCGGCGATCATCATCGCCGCGGTCAACGGGTTCGCGCTCGGCGGCGGGGTGACCCTGATCAACTCCAGCGACCTGGCCATCGCCGCCGAGAACGCGCCGATCGGCATGCCGGAGGTCGGGCTGGGCTTCTACCCGGGCCTGGCCGGGCCGTCCACGCAGCTCCGGCTCAGCCCCAAGCGGGCCGCCTGGATGGTGTTGACCGCCGAGCGCATCGACGGCAGCACCGCCGCCGAGTGGGGCCTGGTCAACCAGGCCGTACCGGCGGGCGAGCTGCTGCCCGCCGCGCTCGACCTGGCCGCGCGGATCGCCCGGCACAACCCGGTCGCACTGGCGTGGGCCAAGCGCGCGCTGCGCGAGATCCCGATGCACATCTCGGACTGGTCCACCGCGCTCGCGTACGGCGAGAGCCTGAAGGTGCAGGTCCAGGCGCGTACCGGCGTCCTTGACGACGGGTTCGCCACGCCCCGGCGGACGGCCGGCGATGGCTGACCTGGGCTCCTCGCCGCTGCCCGGCCGCTCGCTGCGCGTGGTCGAGATCTCCGAAGGGATCGCCGCGCAGGTCTGCGGCCGGCTGTTCGCGGGCTTCGGGCACGCCGTCACCAAGTGCGAGCCGCCCGGCGGCGATCCGCTGCGGACGCTGGAACCGGTGGACGCGAGCGGCCTGAGCTACCGGTTCGCGGCGCACAACGCCGACAAGCACAGCGTCGAGGTGGACCTCACCGGCCACGGCGGCCCGCTGCGCGGCCTGCTGGCCGACGCCGACGTCCTGATCACCGACCTGGGCCCGGCCGCCGCGCAGGCCGCGGGGCTGTCCGCGACGCGGCTGCGGGAGGAGTTCCCCGGCCTGGTCGTGGTGTCCATCACCCCGTACGGCCTGGACGACCCGCGTTCCGACCGGTTCGGTGACAGCTTCCTGGCCGAGTGCGCGGGCGGCCTCGCCGCGATGGTCGGCGAGCCGGACCGCCCGCCGCTCGCCCTGGGCGGCGAGCAGACCGCGCACGCCGCCGCGTTCACCGCGTTCTTCGGGGCGATGCTGGCGCTGCGCCGGCCCGGCGGCGACATCGCCGACATCGCACTGTGCGACATCGCCGCCTACATCGACTGGAAGAGCGACGTCACCTACGCGCACAACGGCACGGTGCCGACGCGCACCGGCGCGAGCGCCGGGATCTGGCGGATCCTGCGGGCCGCCGACGGCTGGATCGGCGTGGTGTACCAGCCCGCCCAGTGGGACGCCGTCGCGTCCCTGGTCGGCGATCCGGCGCTGGCCGACCCCCGGCTGCGCGAGGACCGGGGCCGCTTCGAGCTGGCCGGCCAGTGGTGGCCCGCGGTGGAGCGGTGGGCGGCCGGGCTGCCAATGCGGGAGGTCTACGCGCAGGCGCAGCGGGCCGGGCTGCCGTTCGGCTACTGCGTTGACGTCGCCGAGCTGGTCGCCACGCCGCAGTACCTGGAGCGCGGCTTCATCTCCGCGAACGAGCGGCGGGGCATCGGCCCGATCGTGCGTTCCGCCGAACTCGGCTGGCGCAGCGGCCCGCCCCCGGCACCCGGCCAGGCGGCCGTACCTGAGACCGAACCGGCGGCCCGCGAGGTCGCCGATCCCCCGCTGGCCGGGGTGACCGTGCTGGACCTCGGCACCATCACCGCGGGCGCGGCCACGGGCCGGCTGCTGGCCGACTACGGGGCCACGGTCATCAAGGTCGAGTCGATGAACCGCCCGGACTCCTTCCGGCTGTGGCCGTCCACCCGCCCGGACGCCACGGACGGCGGCCTGGAAGAATCGCCGCTGTTCGAGTCGAACAACGCGGGCAAACTGGGCATCACGCTGGACCTGAAGACGGCGGAGGGCCGGGCGGCGATGCGCGAACTCGTCGCCACGGCAGACGTACTGATCGAGAACTTCACGGTCGGCGTCACCGAACGGCTCGGCGTCGACTACCCGACGCTGCGCGAGATCAACCCGCGGCTGGTGTACCTCTCGCTGTCGAGCCAGGGCCAGACGGGACCGGAGGCGCGCGGCCGTTCCTACGGCTCCACGCTCGACCTGCTGTCGGGCCTGGCGTCGGTGACCGGTTACGACGACGGCCATCCGATCTGGTCGTCGGCGGACCTCAACTACCCCGACCAGATCGTGTCGTTCTTCGGCGCCGCCCTGGTGGTCTACTGCCTGAACCAGGAGGTGCGCGGCACGCACCTGGACCTGTCCCAGCGCGAACTGGTCACCTGGACGCTCGCCGACAGCATCGCCCGGTACCTGGACACCGGCGAGGTCGCCACCCCCACCGGCAACCACC
This sequence comes from Spongiactinospora rosea, assembly GCF_003315795.1. Taxonomy (GTDB): domain Bacteria; phylum Actinomycetota; class Actinomycetes; order Streptosporangiales; family Streptosporangiaceae; genus Spongiactinospora; species Spongiactinospora rosea. Next base: position 81,202 of record NZ_QMEY01000001.1, on the reverse strand, counting down.
GGCCGGGCAGCACCCCGCACGACGTCTACCGGTGCGCGGGCGATGACCAGTGGGTCGGCATCGCCTGCCGAAGCGACGACGAGCGCGCCGCGCTGGCCCGGCTGATCGGGGCCGGCGAACTGGCCGGACGTCCCGCCGGGTGGTGGCTCGCCGAACGCGAGACGGTGGACGCGGCGATCACCCGCTGGTCCGGCGACCGCGCGAAGGCCGACTGCGTGCGCGAGCTGACCGAGGCGGGCGTCCCCTGCGCGCCGGTGGTGTCGGCGGACGAGCGGGCCAGGGATCCGCACTTCCACCGCCGCCGGGTGTTCCTTCCCGGCGTACCGCGCCGGAAGGGCTTTCCGCTGCGGCTTTGCGAATACGAGCCCCCGGACCCCGGGCCCGCCCCCTCCCTCGGCCAGCACAACGCCGTGGTGCTCAGCGGCCCGCGGCAATCCCACGAAGGCGCCCCAGCGCAGATGAGAGGAACGAGATGAACACCCGGGGAAACGCAGTGATCGTCGGGGCCTACGAGCATCCAGGACGTGAACTCCCCGACAAATCCCTCGCCCAGGTCCACGCCGAGGTCGCGCTCGGCGCGGTCGCCGACGCCGGGCTGACGCTCGACGACGTGGACGGCTTCTTCGTCGGCCACGACGCGCCGGGCTACGGCGGCGGCTGGATCTCCATGGCCGAGTACCTCGGCCTGCGGAACCTCACGTACATGGACTCCACCGAGAGCGGCGGGGCCTCCCCCATCTACCACGTCTCGCACGCGGCTGCGGCCATCGCCGCGGGCAAGTGCAAGATCGCCCTGGTGGCGCTGGCGGGCAAGCCGCGGACCGGCATCCAGCCGGGCGGCGGCGGGCCGCTGACGCCGGAGGAGAGCTTCGAGGGCCGCCTGTTCGGCGTGACCGGGCTGGTCGCCTCCTACGCGCTGTCGGCCCGCAGGCACATGCACGAGTTCGGCACCACCAGCGCACAGCTCGCCGAGATCAAGGTGGCCGCCTCGATCCACGCCTCGCACAACCCCAACGCCTTCCTGCGCAAGGCGCTGACCGTCGAGGACGTGGTCAACTCCCCGCTGATCGCCGACCCGCTGCGGCGCGGCGACTGCTGCGTCGTCACCGACGGCGGCGGCGCGGTCGTGGTGACCAGCCCGGAGATCGCCCGCACCCTGAACCGCCGGTCGGTCAAGGTCCTCGGGCAGGGCGAGGCCGGCAAGATCGTCAACGGCGGCAAGCTGGACCTGACCTACACCCCGGCGGTGTGGTCCGGGCCGCGCGCGTTCGAGCAGGCGGGCGTGACGCAGGCCGACATCGACTACGTCTCGGTCTACGACAGCTTCACGATCACGGTGCTGGAGATCCTGGAGGATCTCGGGTTCTGCGAGAAGGGCAAGGGCGGCGAGTTCGTCCAGGACGGCACGCTCGTCGCCCCGCACGGCAGGCTCCCGTTCAACACCGACGGGGGCGGCCTCGCCAACAACCACCCCGGTCACCGGGGCGGCATCACGAAGATCATCGAGGCGGTCCGGCAGCTCCGCGGCGAGGCGAACCCGGGCGTGCAGATCCCCGACTGTGAGATCGCGCTCGTACACGGCAACGGCGGCGACCTGGGCACCCGGATGCGCGCCGCCACGATGATCTTGGGCAGGGAGGACGCATGAGCGAGGTCCGGACGAGCACGGCGCTGCCGACGCCGGTTCCCACCATCAACCCCGACAGCGCGGAGTTCTGGGCCGCGACGGCGGAGGGCCGGTTCATCACCCGCCGCTGCACGAACTGCGCGCAGTACATCTGGTACCCGCGGCCGATCTGCCCGTTCTGTCACAGCCAGGAGACCGTCTGGGAGCCGCTGAGCGGGCGCGGGGTGATCTACTCCTTCAGCGTCGTGCGCAAGGCCGGCGGCGACTGGAAGGGGGTCACGCCCTACGTGCTCGCGTACGTGGAGCTGGAGGAAGGCCCCCGGATGATGACCAACATCGTGGACTGCGACGTGGAACAGGTCGCCATCGGCGACCCCGTCGAAGTCGTCTTCGAGGACACCGGCCAGGGCAGCGCGCTCCCCCGGTTCCGTCCCGCCCCCCGCTGACGCCGACCGACCGCAGAAGAGGTACCAGGCCATGGCAATCAACAAAGTCTACGAATCCCCCGCCGCGGCGGTCGCCGACGTCCCCGACGGCTCCAGTGTGTCCATCGCCGGGTTCGGCATGACGCACAGCTTCCCGACCAGCCTCACCGTCGCGCTGCGCGAGCAGGGCGCGCGGCGGCTGTGCATCGTGGCGAACTCCCTGGGCACCGGCGAGTACCGGTCCAACACGCTGATCGAGAACCGCCAGGTCAACCGCCTGATCGTGTCGTTCTCGGCACGGGCGGGCGAGGCCCGTTCGGCCGCCGAGCAGCAGATCGCGGCCGGTGAGATCGAGGTCGAGCTGGTACCGCAGGGCACCCTCGTGGAACGGCTGCGGGCCGGTGGCGCGGGCATCGGCGCGTTCTACACGCGCACCGGGGTCGGCACGGCCATCGCGGAGGGCAAGGAGACCCGCACGATCGACGGCGTGGAACACGTTCTCGAGTACGGGCTCAAGGTGGACTACGCGCTGATCCGCGCGGCCCGCGCCGACCGCTTCGGCAACCTCTCCTTCACCGGCGTCGGCCGCAACTTCATGCCGTCCTTCGCCAAGGGCGCCAAGATCACCGTCGCCGAGGTGGACGAGATCGTGGACGGCGAACTCGACCCCGAGGCCATCGGCGTGCCCGGCATCTTCGTGGACCGCGTGGTCATCCGGACCGTGGACGTGCCGCACGACTTCCCCACCCCGCGCGCCGGGCGCGGCGCCGACAGCGCCCGCACCTACAACGGCAAGCCCGCGATGACCCGCAACAAGATGGCCGAGGTGGCCGCCGGGCTGGTCCCGCCCGGCAGCTACATGAACCTCGGTTTGGGCATCCCCACGCTGATCTCCAACTACATCGAGGGCCGCGACATCGTGCTGCACTCGGAGAACGGCGTGCTCGGGTACGGCGGGATGGCCACCAAGGACGACTACGACCCCGAGCTCTACAACGCGGGCGGCCAGTACGTCCACCTCACGCCCGGCGCGTCGTTCTTCGAGAGCGTCACGTCGTTCGAGATGGTCAGGGGCGGGCACGTCGACTTCGTCGCGCTCGGCGGGTTCCAGGTGGACGGCAAGGCCAACCTCGCCAACTGGAGCACCCCCGACATGATCGGCGGCGGCATCGGCGGCGCGATGGACCTCGTCGCGGGCGACACCACCGTGATGGTCCTGATGACGCACCTGGACTCCAAGGGCAAGCCGAAGCTGGTCAAGGAGTGCGACTTCCCGCTGACCGGCCTGGCGTGCGTGAACATCGTGGTCACCGACCTCGGCGTGTTCCGCTGGGACGGGTCCAGGTTCCGGATGGAGTACGTCGCCCCCGGCTTCACCCCCGACGAGGTGGCCGCGCTCACCGAACTCGACCTCGACCTGTCCGCGGTCCGGTGAATCCCGGCCGGTTGAGCGCCGCCGAACTGGTCCGGGCCTATCGGCGGCGGGAGCTGTCCCCGGTCGAGGCCGCCAAGGCCGCACTCGATGCCATCGACGCGCACGACGGCGAGCTGAACGCCTTCGTGCTGGCCGACCGGCCCGCGGCGCTGCGTGCGGCGGCGGAGTCCGAGGCGCGCTGGACGTCCGGGACGCAGCTCGGGCCCGCCGACGGCGTCCCGGTCGCGGTCAAGGACCTGCTGCTCACCCGGGGCTGGCCGACCCTGCGCGGCAGCCTGCTGGTGGACCCCTCCGGGCCGTGGCACGACGACTCGCCGAGCGTGGCCCGGCTGCGCGAGGCGGGCGCGGTGCTGGTCGGCAAGACGACGACGCCGGAGTTCGGCTGGAAGGGCGTCACCGACTCGCCGGGGTTCGGCGTCACCCGCAACCCGTGGAACCCGGCGCTGACCTCGGGCGGGTCGAGCGGCGGGTCGGCGGTCGCGGTCGCCACCGGGATGGCCACCTGGGCGATGGGCACCGACGGCGGCGGTTCGGTACGGCTCCCGGCGGCGTTCACCGGGACGGTCGGGCTCAAGCCGACCGGCGGCCTGATCCCGATGTACCCGCAGGGCAACAACGGCCTGCTGTCCCACCGCGGGCCGATGGCCAGGACCGTGGCGGACGTGGCCGGGATGCTGGACGTGGTGGCCGCCTACGACCCGCGCGACCCGGCGGCGCTGCCGCCGCCATCGGCCTCGTTCGTGGACGGCCTGAACGCGGGCATCTCCGGCCTGACCATCGCCTACTCCCGCACCCTGGGCTACGGCCGCAACGACCCCGCCGTCGAGGCGGCCGTGACCAGGGCCGTGGAGGTGCTGGCCGACCTCGGGGCCAAGGTCGAGGAGGTCGATCCCGGCTTCGCCGACCCGATCGAGGCGTTCCAGACCCTCTGGTGCGCCGGGGCCGCCAAGACGCTGGACCGGTACCAGGACGCCGACCTGTCGCGGGTCGATCCGGGGCTGCTGCGGTCGGGCGAGAGCGGGCGGGCGGTCTCGGTGCCCGCGTACCTGGACGCCCTGGCGGTCTGCACCGACCTCGGCATCCGGATGGCCCGGTTCCACGAGCGCTACGACGCCCTGGTGACCCCGGCCACCCCGATCACGGCGTTCGCGGCGGGCCGCGACCAGCCCGACGGCTCGCCGTCGGAGGTGTGGGCCGCGTGGACGCCGTACACCTATCCGTTCAACATGACCAGGCAGCCCGCGCTGAGCGTGCCCTGCGGCCTCACCGGCGACGGCCTGCCGGTGGGGCTCCAGATCGTCACCGCGCGCCACCAGGACGCCCTCGCCCTGCGCATCGGGCACGCCTACGAGCAGTGCGCGCGGTGGACGGACGCCGTCCCCCCGCTGCGCACCACCAATGAGCTGGAAGGAGGGGCACAGTGACCGCTGTCCCCCGCATCGGAAACCTGATCAACGGCGAGTGGCACTTCGACGGCACCGAGCGCGAGGTGCTGCACAAGTACACCGGCGAGGTCCTCGCCATCGCGCACGACGCCACCCCCGCCCAGGTCACGGACGCGGTGACCGCCGCCCGCAAGGCGAGCGAGTCGCCGCTGAACCCCTATCAGCGCTTCGAGATCCTGTCCAAGGTCGCCGACGCGATCGCGCGCGACAAGGAACGCCTTGCGCTGGAGGTCTGCCGCGAGTCCGGCCTGACCCTCAAGGACTGCCTGGGCGACATGGACCGCGCGGTGGAGACCATGCGGACCTCCGCCGAGGAGGCCAAGCGGATCACCGGCGAGATGGTGCCGATCGCCGGGGCCCCCGGGTTCGCGCACCGGATGGCGTTCACCGTGCGGTACCCGGTGGGCGTCGTCGGCGCGATCACGCCGTTCAACTCGCCGCTGAACACCGTCGCGCACAAGGTCGGCCCCGCGCTCGCCGCCGGGAACGCGGTCGTGGTGAAGCCGTCGCCGTTCACGCCGATCGCGGCGGCCTCGCTGTGCACGATGCTGCTGGAGGCCGGGCTGCCGCCGGGCTTCATCGGCCTGCTGCTCGGCCCCGGCGACCCGGTCGGGACGAGCCTGGTCGACGACGAGCGCGTGGACTTCTTCACCTTCACCGGCAGCACCGCGACCGGCAAGGCCATCTCCGCCCGCCTGGGCATGCGCCGGGGCACGATGGAGTGCGGCAACGTGTCCGGCACGATCGTGTGCGCGGACGCCAACGTACGCGACGCGGCCGAGCAGTGCGCCAGGGGCGCGTTCCGCAAGGCCGGCCAGGTCTGCACCTCCGTGCAGCGGCTGTACGTCCACGCCGACATCCTGGAGGAGTTCCTGGGTCACCTGACCACCGCCGCCTCCACCTTGGTGGTCGGCGACCCCGAGGACACGGCCACCGACATCGGCCCGATGATCAGCGAGGCCGCGGCCAAGCGGGCCGAGGAGTGGGTGAACGAGGCCGTCGCCCAGGGCGCCCGGCTGATCCACGGCGGTCAGCGCGACGGGGTCGCGTTCGCCCCGACGATCCTGACCGAGGTCCCCTCGGACGCCCGCGTCGTCTGCGAGGAGATCTTCGCGCCGGTCGTGTCGGTGATCCCGTTCAAGGACTTCGGCGAGGCGCTGCGGGTCGTCAACGACACGCCGTACGGCCTGCAGGCGGGCATCTTCACCCGCGACCTGAACCAGGCCCTTGAGGCCACCAAGCGGCTCCGCGTCGGCGGCGTCGTGATCAACTCTACGTCGAGCACCCGCGCCGACCTGATGCCCTACGGCGGCGTCAAGGACAGCGGCTACGGCACCGAGGGGCCGAAGTACGCGGCCAGGGAGATGACCGAGGAGCGCCTGGTGCTGCTGGAGCCCGCCAAGGACGGCGACCGGTGACGACCGACGACACACCCCCGCCCGTCCCCGCGGACCTGCTGGCCGACACCGCCACGCGCATCCTGCTGGCCCATGACGTGCCCGCCGAGGACGCCCGCCTGGTGGCCGACTGCCTGGTCCAGGCGGACCTGTGGGGACACCAGTCGCACGGGTTGCTGCGGCTGCCCTGGTACGTCGCGCGGCTGCGCTCGGGCGCGATGCGGGCGCGCACCACGCCGGAGACCGTCATCGACGCGGGTGCGGTCGCGACGATCGACGGCCACGACGGCATCGGGCAGGTCATCGCCGCCCATGCCGCCCGGGAGGCGACCGAGCGCGCCGCGCGGCACGGCATCGGCGCGGTCGCCGTGCGCAACTCCGGCCACTTCGGCATGGCCGCCCACTTCACCCGGATGGCCCCGCCGAAGAACTGCGTCGGCATCCTGACCACCAACTCCAGCCCGGCCATGGCCCCGTGGGGCGGCCGGGTCAAGGCGGTGGGCAGCAACCCGTGGTCCGTCGCCGTGCCGCTGGACGGCGAGCGGCAGATGGTGCTGGACATCGCCAACACCGCCGTCGCCCGGGGCAAGATCTACCTGGCCCGCAACCGGGGCGAGCAGATCCCGGACGGCTGGGCGATCGACGTCGAGGGCAACCCCACGCGCGACCCGAGCCTGGCCATCGCCGGGACGATCCTGCCGATGGCCGCGCACAAGGGGTACGCGATCTCGCTGATGATGGACGTGCTGTCGGGCGTACTGACCGGCAGCGGGTTCGGCACCCAGGTCGCCGGGCCGTACCAGCCGGACGAGCGCAGCAGGTCCGGGCACCTGTACCTGGCCATGGACATCGCGGCGTTCATGCCGCCCGCGGAGTTCACCGAGCGGATGGGCGAACTGGTGCGCGAGCTGAAGTCCAACCCGCCGGCGGGCGGGACGGGCGAGGTGGTGTACCCGTGGGAGATCGAGGACCGCACGGCGGCGCGCAACCTGGCCGAGGGGATCAGGCTGCCCGAACAGACCCTGGCCGACCTGCGCAAGCTCGCGGCCGAGCTGGAGATGGAGGTGGCCGTGTGAGCCCGCGCATCGTGCCTCTCCAGGTGGGGCGGTCCAGGAACGTGCCGATGGAGGCCGCCGTGTACGGGCATCCGCACGGCGAGACCGTGGACATCATCATGTTCATGTTCGTGGTCGAGGCGGGCGACCGGCGCATCCTGGTGGACAGCGGCACGCTCGACCCGGAGTACGTGCGGCGCTACCACCCGTACGACTTCGCCAGGGACCCGGACAGCGAGCCGTTGATCGTATTGCGCGAAAACGGATACGACCCCGCCGATTTCGATACCGTCGTCAACACGCATCTGCACTGGGACCACTGCTCCAACAACGGGCTGTTCCGCAATGCGCGCGTGCTGGTGAACAAGAAGGAGCTCGAATACGCCATCGATCCACTGCCGATCCACCGCCGGGCCTATGAGAAACTGCCGGGCCTTCAGGCCCCCTGGATGGCCGCCTGGGACCGCATCGAGACCGTGACCGGCGAACACCGGATCTGCCCGGGGGTCACCGTGGTTCCGCTGCCAGGGCACACTCCGGGGTCGCAGGGCGTGCTCGTGGAGACCGGCGGCGGGCGGTATCTGATCGCGGGCGACGCGCTCGGGGTGTACGAGAACTGGAACACGGAGGACTGGCGGGAAAGCGTGCCGCCGACCATTCACACGAACGTGATCGAGTGTTTCGAGACCTTCGAGTACATCGCGAGCCTTTCGTGCGAGGTTATCCCCAGCCACGACGGGCGCATAGCCGAAATCTATGGTTAGCCGCGCTTTTCCGGTCCGCGACGCGAGACCAGCGCGCCGAAGTCAGAAGAAGGTGTGCATGTACCGAGCAACCTGGCGACGTTCCGCGGTTGTCGCCGCCGTCGCCGCATCGCTGTTCATCGGTTCCGCCGCCCAGGCGGCGGCAACCCCCGAGCACGGCCGTGTCTCCACGGCGTTCGAGATCCCCGGTGACCGGGTCTACCCCGAAGGCATCGCCGCCGACCCGCACACCGGCGATATCTACGTCGGAGCCTACGAGGGCGGTGCGATCTTCAAGGTCACTCGCGGGCAGCGCGTCGCGAAGGAGTTCCTGCCCTCGGACGGGCGTGCGCATGCGCTCGGGCTGGAGGTCGACCGGGCCAGGCGGCTGTGGGTGGCGGACCGCAACACCGGGGTCGCGGTGTACGACATCCCACGCCAGCGGCTGATCGCCCGTTTCGTGGTCCCCCGCGATGCCGATCGTCTGATCAACGACGTGGCCATCGCCCCGGACGGCACCGCGTACATCACCGAAAGCCGCCGCGCCGAGGTCTACCGCGTCACACCCCGGCAGCTGGAGGAGGCCCGCGACCACGACGGCCCGGTGCCGATCACGCCCGCGTTCGACCTGAGCGGGCATCTGGACCCGCGTGAGCCCGGCGCCATCACCCTCAACGGGATCGTCGCCGCGCCGACGGGACGCTACCTGCTGACCGTGGACATGACCGGCGGCGACCTTTACCGCATCGAGCTGCCCTCCGGTAGGGTCAGCCGGGTCGCGCTGCGCGGCGGAGACCTCAACCGGTCCGACGGCATGGAACTACGTAACGGCACGTTGTGGGTGGCCCACCCCATCCTCGACGCCAACGCGATCAGCCGGTGGAGCATCGGCAAGGACGGCCGCACGGCTCAGATGACCCGGCGGATCACCGACCAGGCTCTGCAACTCCCGACCACCATGGTCCGCACGCACGGCGGTCTTTACGTGGTGCGTTCCCAGTTCGACAAGGGCGGCCCGTCAGGCGAGGGCACCCCGCAACTCCCGTTCAGCATCGCTTTCGTACGCATCTGAGGGCACCCGCATAGCGAACCCTTTTCACACCTGAAGGCGGCGCGCGTGCCCCAGACGCGCGCCGCCTTCTTGTCTGCGTACCGGATCAGGAACGGTGATCTGTCGCGAGCCTGCGGCCTGCGACGTAGCGTGTTGAGGTCACTGACCGCAGGCCCGGCGGCGCTCGCACGGCCGTTTCCACAAGGGGACGAGATCTCTTGACGACCACGGAGAAGGCCGCGACGTCCGCCGGTCGTCCTGTCACGGCCGAGCGTGATCCGGCACTGGACGGGATTCGGGGCATCGCGGTGCTCGCCGTGGTCGTCTACCACCTCGGCGCGCCCTGGCTGCCCGGCGGGTTCCTGGGCGTGGACGTCTTCTTCGTGCTGTCCGGATTTCTGATCACCAGGCTGCTGGCGGCCGAATTCGGCGCGACCGGGCGGATCGATCTGGTCCGGTTCTGGGTGCGGCGGGCGCGCAGGCTGCTGCCCGCGTTGTTCGGCCTGCTGGCGGTGCTGGTGATCTACGCCGCCACCCGCCCGCCGGAGATGCAGAAACCGCTGCGCGACGACCTGCTCTCCTCATTGCTCTACGTCACCAACTGGCAGTTCGTGCTCGAAGGGCGCTCGTATTTCGGGGAGTTCCAGTTACCCTCCCCGCTGCGGCACCTTTGGTCGCTGGCCATCGAAGAACAGTTCTATCTGGTCTTTCCGCTGGTGCTGATCGCGCTGGCGCGGATCGGCCGGCGCAGGCAGGCGGCCTTCTGGGGGGCGGGGGTCCTGCTGTCGGTGGTCGCGCTGGCCTGGTTATACGACGAGGCCGACCCCTCCCGCGCGTATTACGGCACCGACACCCGGCTGCACGAACTTCTCATCGGCGTCGGCCTGGCGCTCTCCTTCGGGCGGGTCAGCGATTTGGTGCGGGAATGGCTCGCGCCGGTCGCGCTGACAGGGCTCGCGGTGCTCTTTCTCACCGTGGACGATCGGGGGCACTTCTATTACCACGGGGGTTCACTCGTGGTGTCCCTCATCACGGCGGCGTTGATCGCCGGTGTGGTCGCCGTGCCGAACCGGTTTCTGGGGGTGCCGCCGCTGGCCGCGCTGGGCCGCATCTCCTATGGCGTTTATCTGTGGCACTGGCCGGTGATCGTCATTCTCACGCAGGAGCGCATCGGCGTTTCCGGTCTCGCCCTGGCCGTACTCCGTGTCGCGGTGACCCTGGTCGTGAGCGTGGCGTCCTATCACCTGCTGGAAATGCCGATCCGCCGGGGGGCGATCGCCGGTTTCCGGCTTCCCGCGCGGCGATTCCTGCCCGGGGCGCTGGTCGTACTGGCCGGATTGTTCGGCGCCACATTCGTTGCGACCGGCAATGCCCGGCCTGAACCCGCCTACGTGCAGCAGAGCGACGGCCTCATCGTCCCCCGCGACGCCGACCCGCATCTCCCGGTGGTCGGGCTGGTCGGCGATTCGGTGGCGGCCAGCCTTCAGCCGGGGCTGGCGTCCGTCGCCCGGCAACGCGGATACACGCTCGTTTCCGGGGCGCGTCCCGGATGCGGCATCGGTACGTCATTGCTGCTGGACGAGACCGGCCATCCGTTCCCGCGTTCGGAGGTATGCGCCGAGCGCACACCGCGCCTGCAGAGCGAGCTGATGAACCGCTTTCATCCCCGGGCGGTGCTCTGGCACAGTTCGCGCGACCGCATGGAGATCCGGGCCGGTGGGCGGCGACTCCACGCGGGCACCGCGGAATGGACCGCCCGCCTTTACGCGAACTGGGACGCCGCCCTGAACCGCCTTTCCATTCACGGCACCCGGGTCATCGTGCTGCTGCCCGCCTGGGGGCCGGGCGCCAGCGCCCAATCCACCTGCGGCGGCGAACTCAACCTCACGCCCGCCGAATGCGACCGCGCGTCCGTCACCACCGAACACCTGCGCCGCCTCTACCGCGAATGGGCCGGGCACCACCCCCGCCAGGTCTCCCTCCTGGACCTGGGCACCGTCGTCTGCCCCCACGGCCTGCCCTGCCCGCACGACGACGGGCCCGCCCGCCTGCGCGCCGACGGCGTCCACTTCACCGAACAGGCCGCCCGCCGCCTCGCGCCGCGCATCCTCGACCTCGCCGCGCTGCGCTGAGCCGCCCTGCGCAGGAACGGTCAGGAATCGAGAAGCGCCACCCGGTTGGGCGCGTTTAGCCTGGCCGGCATGGACATCAACATCTACGCCGGTTTTCTCCCGCACACCGACCCGGGAACATGATCCGCGTTCAAGAGAACCCGACATAGTGCCCGGACCTGGTTAAATCTAGCGAGGCGACGCCCACGGAGGCCGCGAACGCTACCCCCACCACAGATGGAGAGAGTATGAGCACGCCCATCAGGACGGACACGCAGTCGCCCGCGCTGCACGTTGCCGACAGTCACGATCTGATCCGCGTGCAAGGCGCGCGTGAGAACAACCTCAAAGATGTCAGCGTCGAGATTCCGAAGCGCCGGCTGACGGTGTTCACCGGGGTGTCCGGTTCGGGGAAGAGTTCGCTGGTGTTCGGTACGATCGCCGCCGAGTCGCAACGGCTGATCAACGAAACGTACAGCGCCTTCGTCCAGGGCTTCATGCCGACCCTGGCCCGGCCCGAGGTGGACCTGCTGGAGGGGCTGACCACCGCGATCATCGTCGACCAGGAGCGGATGGGGGCCAACTCCCGCTCCACCGTCGGCACCGCCACCGACGCCAACGCGATGCTGCGGATCGTCTTCAGCCGGCTCGGCGAGCCGAGCGCGGGACCGTCCTTCCACTACAGCTTCAACCTGCCCGCCGGGGCCTGCCCGCGCTGCGAGGGCATGGGCCGGGTGAACGACATCGACCTGACCCAGCTCTACGACGACAGCAAGTCGCTCGCCGAGGGCGCGATCACCATCCCCGGCTACAACGCGGACGGCTGGATGGTACGCATCTTCACCTCGTCCGGCTTCCTCGACCCCGACAAGCCGATCCGCGACTACACCGAGACCGAGCTGCACGACTTCCTGTACCGCGAGCCGGTCAAGGTGAAGTTCGAGAACATGAACCTCACCTACGAGGGCCTGGTCTCCAAGGTCAAGAAGTCGCTCCTGGCCAAGGACCGCGAGGCGATGCAGCCGCACATCCGGGCCTTCGTGGACCGGGCGGTCACGTTCACCGCCTGCCCCGAGTGCGGCGGCAGCAGGCTCAACGAGGCGGCCAGATCCTCGCGGATCAAGGGCGTCAACATCGCCGACGCGTGCGCGATGCAGATCAGCGACCTGGCCGAGTGGGTCCGCGGCATCGAGGACCCGTCGGTGGCCCCGCTGCTCGCGACACTGCAGCAGACCCTCGACTCGTTCGTGGAGATCGGCCTGGGGTACCTCTCGCTCGACCGGCCGTCCGGCACGCTGTCCGGCGGTGAGGCGCAGCGGACCAAGATGATCCGCCACCTCGGGTCCTCGCTCACCGACGTCACGTACGTCTTCGACGAGCCGACCGTCGGCCTGCACCCGCACGACATCCAGCGGATGAACGACCTGCTGCTGCGGCTGCGCGACAAGGGCAACACGGTGCTGGTCGTGGAACACAAGCCGGAGGCCATCGCGATCGCCGACCATGTGATCGACCTCGGTCCGGGGGCCGGTACGGGGGGCGGCGCGGTCTGCTTCGAGGGCACCGTCGAAGGGCTGCGGGCCGGCGGCACCCTCACCGGGCGCCACCTCGACGACCGCGCCGCGCTGAAGGACGAGGTGCGGACGCCCACCGGCAAGCTGGAGATCCGCGGCGCGCACGCGCACAACCTCCAGGACGTGGACGTGGACATCCCGCTCGGCGTACTCGTCGTCGTCACCGGCGTGGCCGGGTCGGGCAAGAGTTCGCTGATCCACGGGTCGATCCCGGCGGGCGCGGGCGTGGTGTCGGTCGACCAGACCGCGATCCGCGGGTCGCGGCGGAGCAACCCGGCGACGTACACCGGGCTGCTGGACCCGATTCGCAAGGCGTTCGCCAAGGCCAACGGCGTGAAGCCGGCGCTGTTCAGCGCCAACTCCGAGGGCGCCTGCCCCAACTGCAACGGCGCGGGCGTCATCTACACCGACCTGGCGATGATGGCGGGCGTCGCGACCGTCTGCGAGGAGTGCGAGGGCAAGCGGTTCCAGGCGTCGGTACTGGACCACCACCTCGGCGGCCGGGACATCAGCGAGGTGCTGGCCATGTCGGTGACCGAGGCGGAGGAGTTCTTCCGCGCGGGCGACGCCCGTACTCCGGCCGCGCACGCCATCCTGCACCGCCTCGCCGACGTCGGCCTCGGCTACCTCAGCCTCGGCCAGCCGCTCACCACCCTGTCCGGCGGCGAGCGGCAGCGCCTCAAGCTGGCCACCCACATGGCCGACAAGGGCGGCATCTACGTCCTGGACGAGCCGACCACCGGCCTGCACCTGGCCGACGTCGAACAGCTCCTCGGCCTGCTGGACCGCCTGGTCGACTCCGGCAAGTCGGTCATCGTCATCGAGCACCACCAGGCGGTCATGGCCCACGCCGACTGGATCATCGACCTCGGCCCGGGCGCGGGCCACGACGGCGGCCAGATCGTCTTCGAGGGCACCCCCGCCGCCCTCGTCGCCGCCCGCTCCACCCTCACCGGCGAACACCTGGCGGCTTATGTCGGCGCTTGACGAACGGTCAAAATGACCAATAATCGAGATGAATTAGCGAGGTATGTCGAGTTATAGATGGGTGTGCGCGGGGACAGATATTCTGACGGCGACGGGACTTCTCGGGAAATGGCCTGATCCTGCACCTTGAGTAAGTCATGTCACCACTCCAAAAGGAGAAGCCGTGATACCCCGCGCACTTTCTCTTCCGCTCATCGCCGCCGCCGCCATCGGCACGGCACTGTTCTCGGCCCCGGCCGCCGGCGCCACAACGACCCTCGTCGACACGTACACCTGTGACAACGTCATGAAGTCCGATATCGGCGACGGCTGGGCAGGCTGGGGCAACTGCGTCGGCTCCGCCGGCGCCCCCACCTCCGGCCCCCTCCCCGCCGCCACGCGCAACCTGGTCAACCGCACCACCTCGGTGACCGTGGTCTGCACCGGCGACGGCCAGGCCGTCCTCCCCGACCTCGTGGCCCTCAACTTCTGCTCATAAAACGCCCTGTTCAAGGAACCCGCCGAACGCCACTCGGCGGGTTCCGCGTTTTATGGCCTTTTACCATCAACCATCCGGCCAGGACCAGACTCTGCACCGCCATCGGCGCATTCATCCCCAAATAAGCCGGCCCGACGATCTCCACCTGCCGAAACAACACCAGAACACTCGCCGCCACCGCGATCCCGGCCCCGGCCAACCCCCAAACCGACAACCACCGGGGAACCGACTTCGCCCGATAAAGCATAAAGAACAAAAACCCGTCCGCCACCCCCAATGAAACGATCACCCCGACGTGATTGACCAGATCCCGCCCCACCCGCAGCATCTCAACAGTGGCGGCGTCCAACCCCGGCACCAAGAACAGCGGCAGCAGTATCACCCCGACGAAATGAAACCCCGCCGCGATCACCCTGAACCCGACGAACCCCAGGCTCAGCGCCTCACTCACCCCCCGCACCACCGGATACAAACACAACGCGAACCCCGCACAAGCCGGCACCATCACCAACTGAGCCCCCGCCCCCATGAGGATCCGCCCCTCATTCGCGGCAATCCGCCCGAAATACCCCGGCTCCTCCAACACCGGCACCACACTCCCCAACCCAGCGACCACCCCAACGATCACCAACACCCCCGCCAGCCTGCTCACCCGGCACCCCTCTCTTACACCCGTAAGGTAGTGCTCCGAAGCTACCTTACATGCGTAAGGCCGTCAACGCCCCACGAGGCGAGCAGGTCGAAGTGGAACCCCCTGGCGCATATGGCGAGCGAGCTTCTCCGCGCCTACCAGCCCACTGAGGATGAGCGCCCCACTGATGAAGGAAAGAATCTTCCCGACGCGTCCCCACCACAGGATGGAAATCCCGAGCAGGTCGTGACCGAGCACGGACCTGCCCACGACGGTGGAGCGGGGCGAACCGGCACCGGAGGCGATGAGGACCGGCGCGTACCGCCGCGGACCCATGCCCACGCGGATGGCCGGACGACGGATACCGAAAGTACCGGCCGCACGACGCGGTAACGCTCACCCGCGTGTGAGCCATTGGCCAAGTCGGGCCTGTCTCTCGACGAATTCCGCGACCTCCTGCCCGACGCCCCGAGCCTCAAGCCGCAGGAGACGCTTCTGGAGCTGGACGCCGACCTGGCAGGGGTGATCACCGCCAGAAGGACCCGGCCAGAGCGGACCTGCCCTCATTCCCGAATGACTCTGCGGGTTCCCATGAGCGACAGATTTAGCATTTTGACAAAGAGGGCGAACCGGCCGCCACCGCGGTCGATGCAAGCGGATATGCGCTCGGCCGCGGCCAGTCGGCTGCCGGTATCCGTGGCGCAGCCCCGTCAATCCCCTGGGCGCCTGGAGACGGTTGTGACCCCGCCACCGTCCTCACGACTATTTGGGCACGTCACTCGGGGGGATCACTCTCCCCGAGGTCAGCAGGGGGAACAGCACGTCTCGGAGCGCCGCGGTGGTCCGTGCGATCTCGTCATGGGCGGTGATCTTGTCACTGAAGGCTTCGAGCACACGACCGATCGTCTCCTGCGCCTCAGCAGGCGGGAGTACCACAGGCAGAGTTCCCAGGACGCGGGTGTTGATGCTGGGCAAGACACTCCCCGCAGAGTGACGAATCAGCCAGTCACGCACCGATGGAGAGCTCAGATAGTCGCTCAGGTACCGGGGGTCGGCTCCCTCTCTGGGGCGAATCCTGATCAGCCCTGTACCGCATACCCATCCTTGATGAGCGGAGGTGACCAGGGCGTGCCGGCCGATCCCGCCAGTCCGTGTGCAGACGATGTCCCCCTCCGCGAGCCGATAGTTGTCCAGCTTGCCAGCGGTATCCTCATCTATCCGATCGTAAGTTCCTGAGATACATCCCCCTTCGAGATTGCGCGGCTTGACAATGCCCACGGTTCCGTCATCCGAGGCGCGGATGAAGGGGCCCGAGGTGAGTTCCCCGAGGTCGGCGAGGCTCACTTCGCGCCACCCTGGCGGCAACTCACCAATCGGGAATTCCCGAATCTGGGCCCGCCCGATCACTTGATCCACCGTCATGTCGGCCTTCGCCGCCTGCTCATGTAGCCGGACCAGTTCCCGGAGCAGCGTCTCAACACCTTGACGGCCATCACCCGTCCCGGCAGCGGCAGGCTCGCCGATGGCGTACTTGCTAGGAGTGAGGTCATAGTCGCTCCCGCTCAGGTCCTCAGCGGTCACAACAGCGGTGGGCAACGTCTTATGGGCCGGGGTCACACCCGCACGCCAGTCAGCGAGAACTTCGCGAATCGCCTGGTGATCCTCTTCCGACAGCTTTCGCCGAGCACGCTGTGACAACTGGCCAAGCCGTGTCGCATCTACCAAGAGAAGGTCCTGCCGTGGATTCGGGGCGGCACGCAGGACCCATATCGTGGTGCCGATCGCCGTACCGTAAAAGAGCATCGAAGGCAGTGCTATCACCGACTCGATGCAACCGCCCGCCACCATGGCCTGCCGGATCACACGCTCGCGTCCCCCGCGAAAGAGAGTCCCGACTGGCATGACGACTGCGGCACGCCCACCTGGCGCCAGCCGCTCCAGTACGAACTGCAGCCACGCGAATTCCGCGTTGCGGCGAGGTGGTGGCCCATATAGCCAGGATTTGACTAGCTCCGGATCTCTGCGAGACCAGTCGCGCGTGCCGAATGGGGGGTTCGCAACAATGTACGGATAACTAGACGAGTGTTGATCGGGGCGGCTGAGGACGTCTATCGACTGCGTGCCGAGCCGGGCGTCGACGCCATGCAGCGTCATGTTCATCTTCGCCAAGACCAGGGCTTCGGCATTTAGAGCGTCGCCATGGACGGTAAGGCCGGGGGCTCGAAGGGCCGCGGAGAGCAGTATCTCTCCCGAGCCACAGCACGGATCGTAGATGTCCCCAGGTGCCTCAGCGTTGAGTGCGTCCACCAGGATGCGGACAACGGAAGGAGGTGTGTAGAACTCGCCGCCACGTTGGCCCTCCAACGTGGCGAAGCGATCCAGCAGAGCCTGAAAGGCTTCGGCACCGCCCAGGGCACGCACCGCATCGTCGACGAACTCGACGAGCTCTGTGCGGATCTTTGCGTTCATGTTGAATGCGATGGGCGGCAGCGTGTCACCGGTTGCGAGCTTGTCGACGATGGAGGTCATCGGTATCGCCGCTTTGCTACGGCCGGCGGCGAGGATAGACGACCATCCATCTTGGTCTTGCGCTCGCGTATAGACCAGGCTGAGCACCAGATCGCGGTAACGGACGATGTCATATGTGCCTCTGAGTCGCTCGACAGTCCGCCACAGATCGGCCGTCGCGGAAGGCTCGCGCATGGCTGTCGAGCGAGCCGGGGGACTCTGTACCGCCGATTTTGCAAGATTTCTGCGGAACCGTTCGCCGAAGGTCGCGCCTGGCCGCTCATCCGGCAGCAGCGCATTACTCGCGATCTTGTGCTGGTCGAGCCACTCCAGCACCGCTACGACCGCGAACAGTTCCTCTCCTTCGACGAGCTGTGGCCGAGGATAATCTTTGTGACGGCGCTCCCAGTTGGTCACCGCGGGGCGCTTCACATGAGCTAGTCGCGCGATCTCGGCCCGGGAGACGAAACCCTTCGGCGAAATCAACGTCTCCTCCCCCCTGGTCGGCGGGTCAGGAGGTCCGGCACCCGGTCGAAGGCTCGCAGCCAACCGACGACCTGCGGCTCCACGTAGCCCAGCAACCTGTAGATCTTGTCATGGTCTGCTGCCAGATGCCGGTGATGGATCGGCTCATGATGCATGATGCGATTACGCAGAAAAACCATGGTCTGCAGACTGTCACGCAGCGGCTCCCGCCTGCCCGAATAGTATGGGAACGCCCGATGCAAGGCCGGGACCCACAGGTGCCGATCGTACTTCCGACTCAGAAGCGACACCCAGAAGCCGAACGTCAGCTCGGTGACCACGTCATCGGCGGTGGGCAGGCCGATGCCCTTTCTAGCCAACTTCTGCTTCGCCGCAGCGACCTTGGCCGCCTCGGACTCGTCCAGAGGAGCCACTCTCCACCAGTCGTCCGTTCGGAACCGGGTCCGCAACCGGTCGTGCTCGGCGTTGCGCAAACAGATCTCCAAGCAGTGCAAAGGCCCGTAAAATGCCTCGGACACCTGGATATTCCACTGATACAAGTCCCACGCGACCAGGCGATCGCCCGAGAGCGCACCGAGGTACGGAGCGAAGCGCGGCACGGAGATCACCCGCTCAACCCATCCGGGCAGTTCGGCACGCAAGATGGCACCTCCGAAGGCATAGCTGACGTGCAGCGGCGCCTCGGGGTATACTGGGCCTCGTAAGCCCCGGGTCCGCCTCTGCTCTGCATGCCGCCCGGGGCACGGCTTTTCCTGGTCCAATAGCCGTACGAATCCCGCCTCGAAGAGCTCTTCGCTGTACCTCCAACGTACAGGCATGCGATCATTCCACGCAAGTGTAGGGAGCCTACAAAAACTGTTAACCCTTAGAGTAGGAGCGTCGGCCAGTGATGCATGTAGGGACGTGGCCGAGCTTGCCATGGAGGCATCGCTTGTTGAACCAGTCGATGTACTCGACGACGGCGGCCAGCGGTCTGGGAGCTGCAACCTGAACTGCAACCCAAAATGATCAAGGGCGCTCCCCGGCCGGAGAACGCCCTGTTCATTAGTGGAGCCGCCTAAGGGAATCGAACCCTTGACCTACGCATTACGAGTGCGTCGCTCTGGCCGACTGAGCTAAGGCGGCACGCCACATGCGCGAGCGTGTGGCAGGGAAGAGTCTACAGGCATCGGGGCGGTTCGTGTGCCTTCAGGAGCGGCAGTGGGTGCCCTTGGCGGGAGGCCGGGTGGTGAGGAGGTAGGCGTCGACGGCGTTGTTGACGCAGTTGGAGCCGGTGAGGTAGGCGGTGTGGCCGTCGCCGTCGTAGCCGAGCAGGACGCCCGAGGAGAGTTGGGCGGCCAGGGACTTGGACCAGCGGAAGGGGGTGGCCGGGTCGCGTTCGGTGCCGACGACGAGGATGGGCGGGGCGCCCTTGGCGTCGAGGGGGGCCGGGATCGGGGTGGGCGAAGCGGGCCAGAAGGCGCAGGGCAACGAGCTCCACATGACCGGCTCGCCGAAGCGGGGGGAGCGGTCGGCGGCCTGGTCGGCGGCCTTGCGGTAGGCGGCGACGGTGGCGGGGAACTCGCCGTCCACGCAGTTGATCGCCATGTTGGCCTCGGTCTGGTTGGAGTACGTGCCGTCCTGGCGGCGGTCGATCAGGATGTCGGCCAGTTGCAGCAGCTCCGTGCCGTCGCCCTTGAAGGCCGACGTCAGCGCCTGCCTGAGGGTGGCCCAGGAGCGCTTGTCGTACAGCGGGGTGATCACGCCCAGGGCGGCCCACGCCTCGGTGACCTGACGGCCGTCGCTGGTGGCGTTGGTCAGCGGGGTGCGGTCGGTACGGCGGAGCAGGTCTTCCACCTGGGTGAGCGCCGACTCGACCCGATGCTCCTGGAACGGGCAGCTCGCCCGCTTGAAGCAGTCCTCGACGAACGCCCGCATCGCGACCTCGAAGCCGGCCGCCTGGGTGAGGTTCGTCTCGATCGGGGTGAGCGCGGGATCGACCGCGCCGTCCAGGACCAGGGCGCGGACCCGGTTGGGGAACAGGTCGGCGTACACCGCGCCGAGGTACGTGCCGTAGGACTTGCCCAGGTAGGTCAGCCCCGGCTCGCCGAGGGCGGCGCGCAGGACGTCGATGTCGCGGGCGGCGTTGACCGTGCCGACGTGCGGCAGGAGCTTGCCGGAGGTGGCCTGGCAGCCCGCGCCGAACCGCCGGGCGCCTTCCTCCAGCGCGCCGGTCTCGGCGTCTGAATCGGGGGTGTTGTCCAGGGATAGGTAGTCGTCGAGGCGTTCGGTGGAAAGGCACCGGATCGGGGTGGATTCGCCGACGCCGCGCGGGTCGAAGCCGATCACGTCGAACCGGTCGCGGATCTGCGGGGTCAGCACCGAGGTGGCGGCTCGTGCGTAGTTGAGCCCGGATGCTCCGGGTCCGCCGGGGTTGAGGAGGATCGCACCGATGCGCTGCCGTTGGTCCTCGGTGCGCAGGCGGTTCACGCTGATCTGGATGCGCTCGCCGTCCGGTTTGCCGTAGTCGAGCGGTACCTGCACCTTGGCGCACTCGAATCCGTCGCCGCACTCCGACCAGGCCGGCCGCTGGCCGTAGTAGGGCTGGAGGGCGGGAGTGGGCGCCTGCTCGGTGGGGGCCGCGGCCCGCCTGTCAGAGGCGCCCGGCGAGGGCTCAGCGCCCTTCTGGCCGGAGCAGGCGGTGACCGTGCCCAGAAGGAGTACGGCCAGCGCCAGTACACGCCACCGGCGTGCCTCAGGCATCGCCACCGCCGCCGGTGTACATGGCGTCGTGCTGCCTGCGCGGCGAGCAGACCGACGCGGACGGGCACGCGCAGCGCCGCCCGCCGTCGTCGAGACGGACCACGACCGAGTCGGACGGCACGTTGCGCCCGACCACCGTGCCCGACCCCTCCGGTGTGTCCACTTTCAGCCCGAGCCGCGGCATCTTCTCGTGGGCCTTGACGTACAGCGGGTGCTCGTACTTCAGGCAGCACATCAGCCGCCCGCACGCCCCCGCGATCCGCAGGGGATTGACCGGAAGGTCCTGGTCCTTCGCCATCCGCACCGAGACGGGCTCGAAGTCCTTCAGGAAGGTCGCGCAGCACAGATCACGCCCGCACGGCCCGATGCCGCCCTGCAGACGGGCCTCGTCGCGCGGGCCGATCTGCCGGAGTTCGACGCGGGCGCGCAGGTTGCGGGCCAGGTCGCGGACCAGCGCGCGGAAGTCGACCCGGTGCGGGGCCGAGAAGTAGACGGTGAACACATTGTCACCGTCGAGATAGTCGATGCCGACCACCTTCATGGGCAGGTCGTGGCGTCTGATCAGCCGCTTGGCGACGCTGCGCCCCTCGGCGCGGCGCTTGCGGTTGGCCTCGTCGCGGCCCAGGTGCTCCTCCTGCGCGAGCCCGGCGCACACCGGCAGGCCGTCGATCTCCTCGCTCACCCACTGCGGGGCCCAGACGCACTCGGCGACCTCCGGCCCGGCGTCGGTCGGAACCAGCACCTTGTCGCCGACCTTGGGCGTGTGCCCGCCGGGATCAAGGTAGTAGAGCCGCCCGTAACGGGTGAAGCTGACCGCCATGATCATGCCCATGGAGTCGTGCTCGCCTCCTCATGCGTACAGCTTGCCGCCATGCCAGCCTATGCGGCCCACCCTACGCGCACGCCCTTCACGAGCCTATGGGCGCCGCTATGGGCCTCTGTGGGCCCCTCCTACGGGCGCAGGTCGAGCGTCATGGCCTCGACCGCGATCTGCGGGTTGACGTTGGCGGCCAGCCGTTCGCGGCACTGCATGATCGCGTCGATCCGGCGCAGGGAGCGCTCCGCCGTCGTGGTACGGGCCAGGTCGTCGATGTCGGCGCGGCGGTCTTCGTTCGCGAGCACCACCCCGGCCCCGAACTGCACGGCCAGCACGTCGCGGTAGAACGCCACCAGCTCCAGCAGCGCGACGTCCAGAGTGTCGCGCTTGATCCGGGTCGCGCGGGACTTCTGCCGATCTTCCAGCTCCTTCAGCGCCCCCGCGCCGCCGCGTACCAGCCCCTTGTTGAGCCCCTTGCCGGACGAACCCTCGCCGTACGCCTTGCGCAGCTCCGCGGTCTCCGACTCGTTCAGCTCGGCCGTCGCCGCCGCGGCCTCCTCCTCGGCGGTCTTGACCAGCCGCTCGGCCGCCGAGATGCACTCCCCCACGCCCGACAGCGACACCGGGATCGACAGCACCGCCTCGCGCCGCCGCCTGGCCTCCTCGTCCAGCGCCAGCCTGCGGGCCCGCTCGATGTCGCCCTGGGCGGCCCGCGCGGCGAAGTCGGCCAGCGCGGGCGGCACCGAGTCGCGGGTGGCGAGCACGTTGGCCACGGCCGCGGCCGACGGCGTGACCAGCGTGACCAGCC
Source organism: Spongiactinospora rosea (assembly GCF_003315795.1). Lineage (GTDB taxonomy): Bacteria > Actinomycetota > Actinomycetes > Streptosporangiales > Streptosporangiaceae > Spongiactinospora > Spongiactinospora rosea. The sequence goes on along the minus strand of NZ_QMEY01000001.1, from coordinate 58,882 downwards.
GGCACCGGGAGCGGATGGTGGTGACCATGTCGTCGGGCGCGGGCGAGCAGAGCAGCCACACCGTACGCGGCGGCGGCTCCTCGATGGCCTTGAGCAGCGCGTTGGCCGCCGCCTCCGTGGTGCGGTCGGCGTCCTCGAACAGCACGACCCGCCACCGGCCGAGCGTCGGGGCCCCGGCGGCGCGCAGGATCAGCTCGCGGGTCTGCTTGACGCTGTAGGACAGGCCCTGCGGGCGGACGGACTCCAGGTCGGGATGCGAGCCGATGGCCACCTGGTGGCACAGGTCGCAGTGGCCGCAGCCGCGGTCGGGGCACATCAGCGCGGCGGCGAACGCCCTGGCCGCGGTGGACCTGCCCGAGCCGGGCGGGCCGGTGAACAGCCAGGCGTGCGTCATCCCCGCGCCGCGCCCGCCCGCGACGGCCTCGGCGGCGGCGGACGCGGCCCGCGCCAGCACGGCGGCGGCCCGCTCCTGGCCCACCAGATCGTCGAAGACGCTCACGACAACAAAGGTTAGTCGCGGATGGCGGGCATCGTGCCGGTGGAGTCTTCCGAGTCGTGGGGAACGGGGTCGGGCAGGATCTCGCGTACCCGGTCCTGGATCAACCGGCTGACCTCCCCCTGCGTCAGCGTGCCGTCGATCACGACGTACCGGTCGGGCTCGGCCGCCGCCAGCGCCCGGAACTCCCGCCGCACCCGCTCATGGAACTCCAGCGGCTCGGACTCGATCCGGTCGGCCGGCGAGGCGAACCTGGTCAGCCCGATCGACGGCGGCACGTCGATCAGCACGGTCAGGTCGGGGACCAGACTGCCGGTGGCCCAGCCGTTCAGCCTGACCACCTCGTCCCGGTCGAGCGCGCGGCCCGCGCCCTGGTACGCCAGCGAGGAGTCGACGTACCGGTCGGTCACCACCACCGCGCCGCGGGTCAGCGCGGGCATGATCACCTTCTCGACGTGCTCGGCGCGGTCCGCGGCGTACAGCAGCGCCTCGGAACGCGCGGAAAGGCCCTGGTGGGCGGCGTCCAGCAGGATCGCGCGCAGCCGCATGCCGACCTTGGTGGACCCCGGCTCGCGGGTCTGCACCACGTCGAACCCCTGGTCGCGCAGCCAGATCGCGAGCAGCCTGGACTGGGTGGTCTTGCCGGAGCCCTCGCCGCCCTCGAACGCGATGAAGATGCCGCGCGGGCGTTCGGGCTCCTCCGGCGCGTACCGGTGCCCGCGCAGCGCGGCCAGCAGGTCGCTCGCGATGGAGACGCCCTTGCGGTCGTCCATCTGACGCAGCGCCACGGCGCCGACGACCCCGGCGAGCACCGCGCCGATCAGCAGCACCAGGTTGGAGCCGTCGAAGGAGTAGTCGACGTTGGGGCCGAGCTTGATGTCGCGCTCGCCGAACAGTCCGGCCAGGGTGGGCGCGACGGCCACCACGAGCAGCAGCACGACGCGGGCCAGCGACTGCAGGAACGCGAACGTGCGTCCGCGCAGCTGGTCTTCCACCTCAAGGCCGATGAGCGTGTAACCGATGATCCACGCGATGCCCGCGCACGCGCCGAGCAGCACGGTCAGCAGCACCACGATCACCAGGTTGTGGATCAGCGCGGTGGCCGCGAGCACCGCCCCCGCCGCCACGATGGCCAGCCCGAACAGCCGCCGCCTGGACAGCTCGCGCATCAGCCGGAGCCCGAAGAACATGCCACAGGCCATGCCGACGAACACCGCGCCGAACACGGTGCCGTACGCCGCGTCGCCGCCGCCGAGGCCCACCACGACGTAGACCCTGGCCACGCCGATCACCGCGCCGCCCGCCGCGAACGCGCCCGCCATGCCGATGACCAGCCCGCGCACGATCGGGTTGGCCCCGACGAAGCGCCAGCCCTCGCCGATCTGGCGGAGCACGGACGGCGCGGAGATGCCGGTGTGGTTCTTCGGGAAGTCGCGGAGCGTGAAGACCAGGAACGCCGAGACCAGGTAGACCGCGGCGTTGATGAACAGCGCCAGCCGGGCCGGGTCGTCGGCGAGGATCGGCACGACGCCGCGCAGCAGATCGGCGGGCAGCGCCAGCAGCGCGAAGAGCGCGGCGGCCACCGGGGCCGTGCCGTACGTGACCAGCAGGTTGAGCTGGTTGGCCTCCTCCAGCCGGTCCTTGGGCACAAGGTTGGGCACGGTGGCGTCCTTGGCCGGGACCCAGAACAGGTTCACGCACTCGACCAGCAGCGTGACGATGATCACCCACTGGTAGGTGCCCGGCGAGGGCGTGGACGCCAGCATGACCACCGGGATGGACACCACCAGCGCGAACCGCAGCAGGTCGGCCACCACCATGGCGAGCCGCCGGTCGAACCGGTCGGCCACCGCCCCGGCCAGCGGGCCGAGCAGGATCGCGGGCAGCATCTTGGCGACGAACACGCCGCCGATGGCCAGGCTCTGCGTCTGGTAGCCCGAACCCTGGGTGAGATCACCGGCCAGCGCGGTCAGCGCGATGATGTTCAGCCAGTCGCCCAGGCTGCACACCGACATGGCCATCCAAAGACGGCGGAACCGGGCATTGGCCAGCACGTGCGGGGGCTTGCGTCGCGACACTGCGCGGGCGGGGCCAGGGCCAGGGGTGGTCATAGTGTTCAGCGTATCCAGGTGCTCGCTCGTCAGGGGATGCAGTTGAGCCGCCCGGAATGACCCGTCCGCTCGACGCCTGAGGGTAGTACCCGGGGGGTGTCCGGCGCAGGCGTCAGTCGGTGATTAGGTCCCCCTGCTGAAATATCAGGACTTATCGGGGTGTGTGGACGCTCAGGACGGTGATCTCCGGCGGTGCGCCCACGCGTACCGGCGGCCCCCAGAACCCGGCGCCGCGCGTGACGTAGATCGGCGTGCCGTCCACCGTGGCCAGCCCCCTGACCACCGGCTGTTGCAGCGGCACGACCAGGTTGAACGGCACCATCTGGCCGCCGTGGGTGTGCCCGGACAGTTGCAGGTCGATGCCGTGCCTGGTGGCCTCGGCGAGCTGGCGCGGCTGGTGCGCGAGCAGTACGGCGGGGCGCGTGGTGTCCCGGCCGCCGAGCGCGGCGGCGAAGTCGGGGCCCTGGCCCTGCGCCGCGCCGCCGAGGTCGTTGACCCCGGCCAGGTCGAGTACGGCGCCGCCGTGCGCGATCTCCACGCGCTCGTTCTGCAGCGGGCGTACGCCGAGACCGCGCAGCTCTTCGACCCACTCGGCGGCGCCGTTCGGCGTGTAGTACTCGTGATTGCCGGTCACGAAATATGCCCCATAGCGGGATTCGAGGGAGCGGAGCGGGCGGGCCTGCGAACCGAGTTCGGCGACCGTGCCGTCCACCATGTCGCCGACGATCGCGACGACGTCGGCCTCCACCTCGTTGATCATGCGGACGATGCGTTCGGTGTGCGCGCGGCCGGTCAGCGGGCCGATGTGGATGTCGCTCACCACAGCGAAGCGCAGGCCGTCCATCCGGGAGTCGAGCTTGGGCAGGGTCGCCGCGACCCGCTCGATCACCGGGTCGCCCAGCGCCGAACGCACCCCGTAGCCGACCGTCGCCAGCGCCCCGACACCGGCCACCGCCGCCGCCGTACGGCCCAGGAAGAGCCGCCGGTCCATGCCGTCCGTCCTGGCAGGGGGCTCAGGCGGTGCCACCGGCGCGGCGGGCGCGCCCACGGTCGCGGGCACGGCGGGCGCAGGCGCGGCGGCCACGGCCTTGGTACCGCGGCGCAGGAGCAGCCCCGCCACGGCCCGCGGGATCTCCAGCAGCACCAGGTACACGGCCAGATAGAACATGATCGCGATCCACATGTAACCGGGCCAGGCCAGCCACGATCCGGCGATCAGGCGCTGGAGGCCCATCGAGAGCGGGATGAGCACGCCCAGCACGATCAGGCACCACGTCAGCACCCGGCGCGCGCGCCCGCCCGGGCGGGTGGTCCCGCGAACCAGCCGCCACCACAGATAGGAGTGGACCACGGCCGCCACGACCGTGCCCGTCACGACGAACCCCACGGCCACTCCCACATCTGTCATCGACCGGCACCGGCGGGCCGGCGGGGGGATCTGTGATGCCGGTAGGTGAACTGCCCTGCATGCTATGAGCACGATCGATCATGCGCGCGGGTCCGCCTGAGAGATTTCTCAGACGGACCCGCCGGTGCTCATTCGCAGGTAGCCCAAGGATCGGCGGCGTCGTTTACGCGCGGCGGAGCGCCCGCCGTACACCAGGCGACAACCCACCGGCCGTACGGCGAACGCTCCCCAGGGCCTCAGCTCTTGGAGGCGCCCGCCTTGGCACGGGTGCGCTTGGGGGCCGGGCCACGGGCGCGGCGCTCGGCGAGGAGTTCGGCGGCGCGCTCGATGGTGATGCTCTCCACCTCGTCGCCCTTGCGCAGCGAGGCGTTGGTCTCGCCGTCCGTGACGTACGGCCCGAACCGCCCCTCCTTCACCACCACCGGCTTCTTGGAGTTGGGGTCATCGCCCAGCTCGCGCAGCGGCGGCGCGGCGGCGGCCCGCCCCCTCCCCCGCTGCTTGGGCTGCGCGAACAGCTCCTTGGCCTGCTCCAGCGTCACCGTGAACAGGTCTTCCTCGGCCGACAGCGACCGCGAATCGGTGCCCTTCTTCACGTAAGGCCCGTACCGCCCGTTCTGCGCGGTGACCTCCTGGCCGTCCAGTTCGCCGAGCACGCGCGGCAGCGACAGCAGCTTGAGCGCGTCGTCCAGCGTGACCGTGTTCAGGCTCATCGACTTGAACAGCGAACCGGTACGCGGCTTGACCACGTCCTTCTTCCTGGACCTCTTCGCCCCCTCGGCCGGCTCCTCCGGCTCGGGGATCACCTCGGTGACGTACGGCCCGAACCGCCCCGACTTCGCGACGATCATCCGCCCGGTCGCCGGGTCCGTGCCCAGCTCCCGGTCACCGCTCGGCTGCGCGAACAGCTCCTCGGCCTTGTCCGCGGTCAGCTCGTCGGGCGCGAGGTCCTCCGGTACGTTGACCCGGGCGCCCTCCCTGTCCAGGTACGGCCCGTATCGCCCGACCCTGATGACGATGTCCGTACCCTTGATCGGGAACGAACTGATCTCCTTCGCGTCGATCTCGCCCAGGTCGGTGACCATCTCCTTCAGGCCCTCGTCGCCGTTCTCGCCGAAGTAGAACCTGCGCAGCTCGGGCACCCGCTCCGCGCGGTCGTTGGCGATGTCGTCGAGGACCTTTTCCATCTCGGCGGTGAAGTCGTAGTCGACCAGGTTGCCGAAGTGCTGCTCCAGCAGGTTGACCACGGCGAACGCCAGGAACGACGGCACCAGCGCGGTGCCCTTCTTGAAGACGTAGCCGCGGTCGAGGATCGTCCCGATGATCGAGGAGTAGGTGGACGGGCGGCCGATCTCCCGGTCCTCCAGCTCCTTGATCAGCGACGCCTCGGTGTACCTGGCGGGCGGCTTGGTCGCGTGGGCCAGCACGTTCAGCTCGCTCACCGTCAGCCGGTCGCCCTCGGCGAGGTTGGGCAGCCGCTTCTCGGAGTCGTCGCGGTCGGTGGACGGGTCGTCCGCGCCCTCGACGTACGCCCGCAGGAACCCGTGGAAGGTGATCGTCCGCCCGGTCGCGCTGAACTCGACCCGCTCCCCGGTGCTGGACTCGCCGGTGACCTTGACCGACACCGACTCGCCGGTGGCGTCCTTCATCTGCGAGGCGACCGTACGCTGCCAGATCAGCTCGTACAGCCGGAACATGTCACCGTTCAGCCCGGTCTCGCCGGGCGTGCGGAACTCCTCCCCGGCCGGGCGGATCGCCTCGTGCGCCTCCTGGGCGTTCTTCACCTTGCTGGCGTAGGAGCGGGGCTTGTCCGGTACGTACGCCTTGCCGTACAGCTTGATCGCCTGCGACCTGGCCGCGGCCACGGCGGTCTCCGACAGCGTGATGCTGTCGGTACGCATGTAGGTGATGTAGCCGTTCTCGTACAGACGCTGCGCGACCTGCATCGTGTACTTGGCGGAGAACCCTAACTTGCGACTGGCCTCCTGCTGGAGCGTCGTGGTACGGAACGGCGCGTACGGCTTGCGGGTGTACGGCTTGCGTTCGACCGACGACACCGCGAACGCCGACTCGCGCAGCCGGCTCGCCAGCTCGCCCGCCGCCCGCTCGTCCAGGTGCAGCACATCGGTGCTCTTCAGCCTGCCGGTCGGCGCGAAGTCGCGGCCCTGCGCGACCCGCCGGCCGTCCACCGAGGTCAGCGCCGCGGTGAAGGCACGCGGGTCCTCGTCCTTCTTGCCGGTGTCGAACAGCGCCGAAAGGTCCCAGTAGTGGGCGACGGTGAACGCCATCCGGTCCCGCTCGCGCTCCACCACCAGCCGCGTCGCGACCGACTGAACCCGCCCGGCCGACAGCCGCGGCTTGACCTTGCGCCACAGCACCGGGCTGACCTCGTAGCCGTACAGGCGGTCGAGGATGCGCCGGGTCTCCTGGGCGTCCACCAGCCGCAGGTTGAGGTCGCGCGGGTTGGACACCGCCTCGCGGATCGCCTGCGGGGTGATCTCGTGGAACACCATCCGGTGCACCGGCACCTTGGGCTTCAGCACCTCGCGCAGGTGCCAGGCGATGGCCTCGCCCTCGCGGTCCTCGTCGGTCGCGAGGTACAGCTCGTCGGCGTCCTTGAGGAGTTGCTTGAGCTTCGAGACCTGCGACTTCTTGTCGGGGTTGACGACGTAGAGCGGCTCGAACTCATGCTCCACGTTGACGCCGAGCCGCGCCCACGTCTCGCCTTTGTACCTCTCCGGGATGTCGTCCGCCTTCTCGGGCAGGTCCCGGATGTGTCCGATGCTCGACTCCACGACGTAGCCGCGCCCCAGGTACCCGGCGATGGTCTTCGCCTTCGCGGGCGACTCGACGATCACCAGGCGGGTCCCGGCGGAGTTGCCGTTGTTCGCTGGCACGCTGCTTCCTACCTCGCTGTTCTCTAGGTTCCCCCCGAAGGTAACCCGTCGCACAGGTTTCCCATCCCCACGGGCTACCGGGCTACCCCCGTTCCCTTCCAGGTCCACCCACCAGGACGCAGAATAAGGGTCAGAGAGCGCCCTCGTCGTCTAGCCCACCCTCGGAGACTAATGGCTGTGCCCGACTACTCATACTTCGATATGTACATACCGCGCGACACCACCCGAGAGGCCGCCCGGCAGCTTCTCACCGAACACGCCGAGCACGGAGACTGGGAACTCGACCGCCTGCGGCTGTATCCCGACGGTTCCCGGCATGTACGGCTACGCCGAAGGATCATACGGGTCACGCGCACGATGTGACCTCTTGGACTTACTTATCCCGCCTCCCGGGATAACACACCACTACCTTCAGGCATGCCCACACCCCCACCTCACCGCCCCCTCCCACCAGCCCGGTCCCACTACCCTCACCTCCACCCAGCCCAGCCCACAGATCCCCCCGCCCCTTGCCCGACACCCCACCTCACCACGCGTGCTCCCCCTGCCCGGCACACCCGCCACCAACGGAACCTTCCCGCGGATCCCCTCCCAAGCGCGCATGCATCCCCCCTCGCGACCTGCCTCCTCGCCCCCCGCACAAGGTCTCTGTCCCCCCCACCCCCTGCCGGGTTCAAAGTCTTTCCGGGCCCTCGCCCATGCCCTCAAGCACGGTCGGCGAGCCGGGGCTTCTCCCCTCTCCCCCGTCCTACGCATTTCCCCGGATACGGCTTTGCCCGTCCCGGGCCACGCCCCCGGAACGGGCAAAGCTTTCTCATCTGCTCCGGCCGTGCCCCAGATCACGGAGCGGAGCGACCGGTGCCTTCTCCTCGTCGCCGCCGACTACCCTGCCGTTCGACACGGCACGTGGGCAGACCGCGCACCGCCGTCCAGGCGACCGACAACCACGATCGACGCGCCCAAGGACGACGGCGACCTGCGATCTACGGCCTCCGGCCGAAGCGGAGGCGGCGGATACCGGCGAGCAACGTCGCCGACACGGCGAACATCGCGCCGAGCATCAGCGCGGCGAGGGCACCGGAGTTCATCCCGGTCACACCGAGCGGCTGCTCGGCGCTCATCAGGCCATTGGCCCGCAGACCCTTGACCGGCAGGCCCTTGACCGGCAGCCCGTCGGCAGTGTCACGCACCGCGCCGCCGACCGGGGTGGACCCCACCAGGTCGGTCACCGGCTCGGCCACCGACAGCGCGCCGCCCTTCGGGCGCTCCTTGCCGTCGCCCCGGCCACCGGGCACCGGCCTGGAGGACATCCTCTTGGTGGCCTTGCCCGCCTTACCGGACTTACCACCCTTACCGCCCCTGGCGGCGGGTCGCCGCCCCGCGGGCGACTGGGTGACCGGCGTCTCCGCCAGTACCGGCAGCCCCGGCAACTGCGGCAGCGTGGACAGCGCCGAACCCGCGTCCGGCAGCCCCAGCGTACGCGTGGCCTGGCCGGTCAGGTCGCCGGGCTCGGGCGCGCCCAGCGCCTTGGTGGCGTCGCCCGCCTGAGGCAGCCCAAGGCCCTTCGCCTTGGTCACGTCACCGACCGCCGGAGGCAGCTGAACACCCTTCATCTTGGTCACGTCTCCGACGGCCGGAGGCAGGCCAAGGCCCTCGGTCTGGCCGGTCAGCGAGGTGGCGTCCCGGACACCGGGCAGCGCGGCCCCGCCCGTCACGTCCGACACGACGGGCGTCTTGGTCAGCGCGGGAGCGGCCGGGACCGTGGACAGCAGGTCGCCGCCCGTCGTACCGCCGCCGGCAGCGCCTTCCGCGTCGACCGGCGCGAGCCCCCGGACGTGGTGCCGCCCGTAGTGGTCACCGGGGTGACCGCCCGGCCCGCCGACCTTGGAACCGCCCAGGCAGCCCGCGGCCGCGTCGCCCAGAACGGCGACCGCGTTGCCGCAGACGTTGGCCGGCGCGGTGATCGGGGCCACGACCTGGTTGCCGCCCAGCACGCTGCCGTCGCCGGAGGTGCTGTTGCCGCCCCCGCCGACGCCGCGGCCCGGCCAGACGTGCGCGCCGCCCTTGCACTGGGCCGCGGCCTTGCCGAGTACGGCTGCGGCGTTGCCGCAGACGTTGATCGGCGCGGTCACCGGGGCGACGGCCTGGTTGCCCGCGAGCACCCCGCCCTGCCCGGACGTACGGTTGCCACCGGCGCCGCGCCCGCCGTTCACGACGGTCGCGCCGCCCTTGCAACCGGCGAACGCCTCACCGAGCACCGCCACCGCGTTGCCGCAGACGTCGATCGGCGCCGTGACCGGGGCGACGGCCTGGTTGCCCGACAGCACCCCGCCCTGCCCGGACGTACGGTTACCGCCGGCGCCACGCCCGCGCTTGACGACCTTCGCGCCGCCCTTGCAGTTCGCCGACGCGTCGCCGCCGACCGCGTTGCCGCAGACGTCGATGGGCAGGTCGATCGGCGCGATGAGCTGGTTGCCACTGCCGACGGAACCGTTTCCGCTGGTGTCGTTGCCCGCCGAGCCGTGCCGCCCCTTGGGCGGATGGTGGTGCCGGCCGTGCGAACCACCGTTGATGACGGTCGCGCCGCCCTTGCAGCTACCGAAGGCGCCACCGAGCACCGCCACGGCGTTGCCGCAGATGTCGGTCGGGGCGCTGATCGGTGCGACGACCTGGTTGCCACCGAGCACACTGCCGTTACCGGAGGTGCGGTTGCCACCGGGACCGCCGCCCGGGCCGACGTTCTTCACCGTACTGCCGCCGGTGCACCCGGCGGTGGCGCTGCCGAAGATCGCCAACGCATTGCCGCAGACGTCCAGCGGGGCGCTGACGGGCGCGACGACCTGGTTGCCACCGAGCACGCTGCCGTTACCGGAGGTCTGGTTGCCACCGGCCCCGTGGCCGCGGTTCACCACGGTCGCGCCGCCCTTGCAGTTGGCGTCGGCCTCGCCGAGGATGGCGACGGAGTTGCCACAGGCGTTGATCGGCGCGTTGATCGGGGCGTCGATCTGGTTGCCGCCCAGCACGCTGCCGTCACCCGAGGTGCGGTTGCCTCCAGTACCGCCATTGCCCCCGTTACCGCCGTCGCCGCCGTTCACCACGGTGGCACCGCCCCGCGAGCCCGCCGAGGACTCGCCGAGCACGCCGATGGCGTTGCCGCTGATGTCGATCGGAAGGTTGACCGGGGCGCTGACCTGGTTGCCGCCACCGACGGAACCGTTTCCGCCGGTGTCGGCGGCAGCCGTACCGCTGCCGACGGTCATCACGGCCACTGCGAGTAGTGCAGCGGGGGCCGTGCCCTTGGCCCACGTACGCATAGCCAATGCTCCTATGTGGTTCTAGGGGGATTACCTGACATCTCGCGACATGGCGGACGAGGCCACGCGGGATCGCTCCAGTACCGGGCCCGCATCCGTTCATCACCTGCCGGCAAGAACCGACAGAACGGGACGGAACGGGCGTGACACGGCAGGACACCGTGGCAAGGTGAGAACCGTGGCGCTCCCGCACAGCGGGGGCCTCAGTCGTCGCGAGGAGTGAAGAAAGTGAAGAAGACGACGCGTCGCCCGAACACGAGGCGGCTCACCCGATGGCGGCGGGCCATCGCGCCGAACCGCGCGGGACTGGCGAGCTAGTCAGGAGAGAAAGAAGGTTCGTCCGCCGCTGTGCGGACGACCGGAGGAAGTACTCCCGCCGCAGGTGCGCGCAGCATCGCAAGCTGCGGGTCGAAACCCGACCGCGCGAGATCCCCCATGCCCGGCACGAACTGGCCGGGTCCACCGCCGCCCTGGGGCACGAATCCGTCCGCGCCAGAGTTGTGGTCGGTGGTGATGGGTGTGGGGAGGGCCGGCTCCGACTGGCTGGTCAGCCCGTCAACGCCACGCCCTGCCATCGCCTCGGCGTTGAACCCCGCCATGTCGCCGAACGCATGCGAGCTGTCCACTCCGCCACCGTCGGACACGATGCTGTCCGCAGCGGCGGGCGCGGCCCCGAGCAGGCCGAACAGAACGGCCAGCAGCCACCCTGCGGCCAACAGCCCGAGCCCCGCCGCGACCCTCGCGATCAGAGCGAATATGGGCATGGCTGACGAGACGACGGCGGAGGCACCCCCCGGCCGCCCCAAGGGGACGACCGGGGATGCGACACCCTCAACAGAGGAGGCCACGAGCGCACGACCGCTGCGCAACGGCAATGCCATCTCTTCCCGCACGACAGGCGAGCGTGTCACGTGACCTCCCCTCTTGGTCGAGCCGCCCGAAGGCGAGCGACCCAAACCCCCTCAACGGAGAGTTACATTATCACTACGCCATGTCAGCGCAACGGCTTTCCGGGAAAACGCTCACGAGTAATCCAGGAAGCGGTCAAGCACCCGCACCCCGAACCTCAGCGAATCCACCGGCACCCGCTCGTCCACCCCATGGAACATCCCAGAGAAGTCCAGGTCCGCGGGCAACTTCAGCGGCGCGAACCCGAACCCGCGGATGCCCAGCCGGCTGAACGCCTTCAGGTCGGTCCCGCCTGACAGCGTGTACGGCACGGCCCTCGCCCCGGGGTCCTCCGCCTCCAGCGCCTCGGCCATCGCCCGCACCAGCGGCCCGTCGAAGCCGGTCTCCACCGCGATGTCGTGGTACACGAACTCCCTGGTCACGTTGGGCCCGAGCAGTTCGTCAACGGTCGCGAAGAACTCCTCCTCATATCCCGGCAGGAACCGCCCGTCCACGTGCCCGGTGGCGGTCTGCGGGATCACGTTCGCCTTGTAGCCGCTCTCCAGCATCGTGGGGTTGCTGGTGTTGCGCAGCACCGCCCCGATCATCCGGGCCAGCGGACCGAGCTTGGCGACCGTGGCCTCGGGACGCTCCGGATCGAACTCGATCTCCAGCGCGGCCGACGTCTCCTCGAGGAACGCGCGTACGGTGGGCGTCAGTCGTACCGGCCACTCGTACCTCCCGAGCCTGGCCATCGCCTCGGCCAGCTCCGTCACCGCGTTCTCCGCGTTGAGCATCGAACCGTGCCCGGCCCGCCCGCGCGCGGTCAGCCGCATCCAGGCGATGCCCTTCTCCGCGGCCTCGATCAGGTACAGCCGCTTGTCCTGCCCGATGCTGACACTGAACCCGCCGACCTCGCCGATCGCCTCGGTACAGCCCTCGAACACCTCCGCGTGCTCCTGCGCCAGCCACTGCGCGCCGTACCGCCCACCGGCCTCCTCATCGGCCGTGAACGCCAGCACCACATCCCGCGGCGGCCTGCGCCCCTCCCGCAACCGCCGCCGCACGACCGCCAGGATCATCGCGTCCATGTCCTTCATGTCCACGGCCCCACGACCCCAGACGCACCCGTCGGCGATCTCCCCGCTCATCGGATGATGCGTCCAGTCCTCGGCATTGAACGGCACGACGTCCAGATGCCCGTGCAGCAACAGAGCGTCCCGCCCCGGATCGGTCCCCTCGATCCGCGCCACCACACTGGCCCGCCGCGCGTCACTCTCCAGAATCCGCGACTCCACCCCCACTTCCGAGAGCTTCTCCGCCACGTACTCTGCCGCCGCCCTCTCCCCAGGCCCGGCGTTGTCCCCCGCGTTCGTCGAATCGATCCGAATCAGATCCCGGCACAGCTCGACGACCTCATCCTCACCCACGAGTCCCGACATCCCGCCTCCTCCACCTCCGACACATCCCTGCGCCCCCAATCCTGCCCGCCCACCCCCCACCCCCGACACACCCCCCGCCCACCCACCGCCCATCAGCGGTATGACGCAGCCCTCAGAGTTTGCTAACCTGATTCCGCCGCAGTGGGGACGCCCCCACCAGGCACCCTTGTCCGGGTGGCGGAATAGGCAGACGCGCTAGCTTGAGGTGCTAGTGCCCGGTAACGGGCATGGGGGTTCAAGTCCCCCCTCGGACACAAACCTTTTGCACACATGGGGGTTTGGCGTTACCTCAGCCTCCACGAGCCGCTTCTGCGGGCGGTAGGTCAACCGCAGTCCGATCTGCGCGTACAACTCCGCCTTGTCGGCCGGGTCGGCCTTCTGCAGGACCTGCACCAGGTCACCGATGGCCGCCATCACCGCGTGAATCTGTTCCGCAGTCATCCGCCGCCTTGCACCGACCTTCCTGAGCTGCGCCTGAACCGCCGCCCGCTGGGTCTGTACCTCGGTGATCCACCCTGTGACCAGCGCGGGGTCGGCCCCGGCCTCCAGGGCGGCACGGTGCGCGGCCAGCTTGCGGTCACATTCGACGATCCGCCCGCGCAGCGCCTCATCGGCGGCGCCGGCCGTACGGTCCTGGCCGGAGGCGGCCAATTCATGTGCCGTCTGCGTGATCCTTTCCTCGCCGAATGCGGTGGCCAGCCAGGCGTCCAGCGGGGGCAGCACGTCGGTCTCGCGCAGGTACACGGTCTTGGGGTGATCGACGTCGTTGGCCAGGGCGTACTCGGCCGGGTAGCGGCACCGGTAGTAGCACTCCCCGTGGTTGTAGTTGCCCTGCATCCGCCGCTCGCAGTACCCGCAGAACAACACCCCGCGCAGCAAGTACGGCCGGCGGGTGCGGTGCGGCTTGTGCGCGGTCGGGCCCCGGCCTCGGCCGGCGAGAATGGCCTGGGCCTGCTCGAACTCCTCCGGGGTGACCAGCGCCTCATGCGTGACCTGCGCCGACCACACCCAGCCGTCGCGGTCGTTCCACCGCTGCCGGGTCATGTGCCCCATCGCGACATCGTTGACGTCGATCAGCACCTCGTCCTTGCGCTGCTTGTTCCACACCTGCCGCCCGGTGTACCGCGGGTTGATGATGATCGCCCGGATCGCGCTCTTGGACCACGCCGCCCCCTCCCGATGCCGGTTGCGGGCCCGGTCATGCGCCGACGGGCACGGCACCCCGTCGCGGGTCAGCCCTTCGGCGATCGCGTAGATCCCCCTGCCCGCGCGGAACTCGCGGAAGATCCGCCGTACCACCTCGGCCGTCGCCGGGTCCGGCGCCAGGCCACGCAGCCGCTTGCCGTCGGCGGCCTTGGCCGGGTTGGGGTGCGGCCCCAGGTCCACCAGGTGGTACCCGTACGGCGGGCGCCCGCCCAGGAAGCGGCCCTCGGTCTGGGCGAGGGCGGCCATCGAGGTCCGCACCCGGACCTTGATCCGGTTGCGTTCGCCTTTGCTGATCCCGCCGAACATCGACATGATCAGTTCGTGGGCCTCGTTGGCCGGGTCGATCGGCCCGCCCACCTCCGGCACCCACAACGGCACTCCGTAGTGCTCGAACAGCGGGAAGGTCAGCCCGAACTGGTTGCCGTAGAACGCCCGCTGCGGCTCGCCGACCACCACCGCCTCGAACCCGCGTGATGGGTCGCCCAGGCAGGCCAGCAGCCGGGCGGCCTCCGGGCGGCGCTGCGGCGGGATCGACCGCGACTTGTCCACATCGAAGAACTCCGCGACGATCCGCCCGCCGTGCGGTTCCACCAGGTTCCGCGCCCGCCGCAACTGCCAGGCGCGGGATGCCTCGGGGTCTTGGCGGTCCTCGGTCGAGCACCGGCCCCAAAACGCCATGTCCATCACTTCGGCTCCTTTCCCTCATCGCTTGAATCGCTTGACCGGGTCTGCTTGTCATGGGCGGCCAGCAGGATGCGCAGCAGCGCTGCCGCGGCCGGGGCGGACAGTTCGGGCGGGCGATCGGGAAGGATCACCCGCACGCGGGCCGTCTCGTCCCCTTGACGGGACGACCGTGTGATCTGGTCATCTGGTGTGGTCGGCAATGTGACTACGGGGCGGGCCTCAGATCCGCTGCCGCCGGGCGTTGACCACCCCGGCGACGTACGTCAGCCAACCGGCCGCCTTTGGCGACCCTCCGGCGGAACGCCACCGGACCTGCGGCCACGCGGGTTAGGTAAGAGATCGGAGCAAGGTGTAGCCGGGCATGTGCTCGCCGGGCTGCACACCCACCGTGATCATCTCAGGCTCGCCGAACACCGGCTCCCCGTTGGGGCGGCGCGTGTACGGAACGCGTCCATAGTCCACCCCGTCCCCCTGATCACAGCTCATCCAGGTGATGGCCTCCTGCTCACCCTCCCGCAACGGGTGGTTGGACACCGCCCGGCTGAGAATGCCGTCCCGAGTGATCACCCACACCTGCGGGACGGCCAGCACCCACAACCCCGCGTTGATCTCGGCCGCTTTGGCGGCGGCCCGCATCTCGAACGCCGCCGCGGTCGCCTCGTCCCGCAGGTAGTCGTAATCACTGAGGTACAGGATGCGCTCACCCCGCAGGGCGACGATGGCCGGGCAGTCGCGGGCCAGGATGCTCTTTTGCAGGCGCGCGACCACATCGAACAGCAGCCCCGCCGCCTGGTCGTTCATCCGCCCGCTCTCCGTACCGAGGTCACTGGCATCCTGCCACGCCGAGCAAGCCCGGACCGAGTCCAGAGGTCAGTCCCGGGCACACTCCGGGTACCGCTCGCCCACCTGGCAGCTCTTGTACTGCCAGGACTTGACCTCCACCTTCCCGGCCCGGCCGATGGTCAGCCAGTACCGCGCGGGCGCGTACCGCGTCGTTCGTACGCAGCCCTTCGTTGAGTGACCGGCGACGCGCTTGCGATCGCACTCCATGCCGCTGGAGTAGACCTTGGGCTGAATCCGCCGGGCGGTGACCGGCCCGCGCGGCGCGGCCATACACGCGGCCGTTGGAGCAAGCATTCCGATCAGGCACAGAGCCCTGATGATCAAGGGAACCGGAGCCATCGCTATCCCTCCGAAAGAACACCGACCGCCCCGGGCGTCGCCGGGGCGGTCGTGATGGAGACTGATCAGGTGACGGCCTATGCGCCCGGCCATCGATTCGGCGCCAGCCGGCAACGGCGTCTCTTGGGTCCGTGGCAGCGACGGAGAGGCAGGCGCAGTCGGTACGCCTGGCGCCGTCCCCGCGCTGCTCTGGTCGGCGGGGACTGCGCCCTTCTCCAGCGTTGCCGTCTCATTTGCGCTCGCCCGAATCCCGCCGGACAGGCGGAAGGCCCGATCATGGTCTCGGCTGCGTAGGCCATCCGCGGCTCACCACCCCTCTGGCAGTACCGGCCGGGCATGCGCGGGGTTCAGCCGAGCTTGGGCGGTGATCGCCTCCACTTGGCCGTCCCAATCGACCGCGAACATCTGCGCGGGCGTCATCCCCGCATTGATCGCCTGCGTGATCAGCAGCGCCATGCTGTACCCCGGATTTGTGGCCAACGCCCGCTCCAAGGCGACGCGCGCCAAAGCCCCATCCCCCCGCGACAGCGCGGCGAACGCCACGAGCGTGGCGGGCGCGGCGGCGAACGCGGCCGGGACCGTACGGGTGACCTCGGTCCACAGCCGGACATGGTCGTCCGCGTCCTCGCGCCCGATGCGGGTGAACGCGATGTCACGGACCAGAACCGAGGTCAAGGCCACGCCCAGCCGGGCGAGGGTGGCGACGTCGAGGTCTTCCCCGGCCTGGACCCGATCCAGGGCGGCAGTGACCTGCCGCACCCCGTCGCCGAACCAGTCGTGGTCCTGCACGGCCAGCTCCCGGACACGGTCGCACACCTGCCGCATGACCCGCTCGCCCACCAGCGGGTCGAACCCGGTCGGCGGGTCCAGGATCGCGGCCAGCGCGCCCCGGTCGGGCAGGGCCCGCATCCCGGCCAGCACCGCGGTTGCGGCAGGCACGCTGCCGGTCATATCGACCATGACGCCCTCCGCCGGACAGCACGACGGGTCCGTGCATAGATAGGACCAGTACCGGCCCTTCTCTACTCGCAGCGCCTCACGGACGTCGATCCCCGCGTCGCCCAGGATGCGCCTCATGGCATCCATGACCGGCGTGACCCGATTCCCTGGCCCGTACCCAAGCAATAGCACCTGCCGGATCCCGTATCGGTGCAGAAGCCCGGCGGCCCGCTCGGCGTGGTCGTCGGCGTGTGCAGGGTCCTGGGGCAGGTCGAAGCGGAACACACCTGCCGAAGTCGGCGTGTCGCCGCCGACCATGATGACGACCATGCTCAGCGACGGGTGGAAACCGAGCATGTAGGGAACGATGGCGACGACATCGGCCGTGCTGGTGATCCTGATGGTGGGCACGGGCTCGGTGGCGGGCTCAGATACCGCGGTCATGGAAGACCTCCAGACATGACAAAGCCCCTGGTCAGCTACCAAGGGGCAGATGAATATGATTCAGCGGGCTTACGTCCCGCATTAGATGTGCCGTCCTGAGCGGATACTCGCCGCTACGCAGGCCGGGCCGGTTGCTCCCGTTCCTCGCTTACAGGCGCTGTCTCGGGCTGCGTTGGGCTGGTAAGGAGTTCACCGCTGCTCGCCAGAAAGTGACGGGCGGCGGCCCGGGCAGCATGCGCCAAGGCGTGATCGAACAAAGTGCCCGGCCGCGGAGCAGCCAGATTCCCGGTCAGATAGTGTCGCGCCCGCACTCGTACCCGCCGGACGGCATGCGCCGCTTCCACACCCTCCCGGCAGATCTGCACATCGACCAGATCCCACCAGGCCCGTAGCGCCGAACTGTATACGGCCAGGAACAGCGGTTCGGCGGCGAGTCGCTGCCCGCGCTGAACCTGACACACCAGTTCCGCGGACGCCGCATAGTCAGCGTGGCGGGCCTGTTCGATCGCCTCGGCCACCTTACGCCCAAGCGGAATATCCAACACTCCCCCCTCTTGCGTGATCGGATTCCTTTCGGAAGTAGCTGCCAGCAGCGAATTTCCCCTTCATATAAATACGGCTGCGTTGTTAGCCCACGCGTCCGTGGCATGCCATGCAACCATCGCCTTAATCCGGCACACTCAAGTCGTAATGGGGGAATACGGAAAGCCCCGGGGGCTACTTGCTCCCCGGGGCTCTGTGACCGTCTCGTCAGTCGCTGTTCTGCGGTTCGGTGCCCCCGTAGACGATGGCGTTTCGGGCGTCGTCAAGGCGTTCCGACAGCTCTTGCAGCTCCACCCGTGCCGCGTCACGAGTACGGATCACCGCACTCCGGGAACCATAGGATCCCCCTTCACGCTCCTGAGCCACGCTGGACAGGATTCCCGCGCGTCCCAGGTCCTCCGCCTGCTCGGCCTTCGCGATGATCTCCTTCAGAATCGGAAACTCCCGTCCGTCCCCGAACGCCTGCTGGAAGATCTCTTCGCTGTGCTGCGCGGCGGCCAAGGAGACCGCCGCATACTCCAGATCCGGACCGACTGACGCGGACTGCGCGCCTGACGCCGCATCCGTTCCCTTCCAAGAGGCAGGCGGCCGGTAACCGTTCCGCGCAGCGGCATCGCGTACCGCCCACCGCTGAAGGGTGGTGCGGTCGATGACCATCCGGCCGCCGTCCTTCCGAACGTATATCCACGCCTGAGTTTCGCGCGTTCCGCCGCTCCCTGGCGCTTCCTCGAACTTGCTGATCACGTCACGCAAACGTTGCGCGAAGAGTAGAACCGCGTCCTGGTTGACGTCGTCGGAGACGTCATCGGTCCCGTAGGGTGCGCAGCCGCCATTGACGACCGTCGCGCTTCCGTCCATGCGCTTACGTGGCCGCGTGGCGTCCACCGTACGACAGTAGCCGCGAGCGAGCTTACGAATCTCAGCCCAGTCCTCCGGTGTCACCCGCGCCATATCGCTCGGCGTGAGGCTTGCGCCCGGCACGTTCGCAGGGACAGACTTCGCGGCTCCGATTTCCACCATGACCGCTCTCCGTTCTTTGTTCTTTCCGGCACATCTTGTGCACCGTCACCTTTTGGCCACCTCAATTCCATCAGGAAACGGTGCACGCCTCAACGACCACCGGGTAAAGAATGCGGCTTCCTGCATATCGAAGAGCTTTCAGGCAGCACGGAAATCCGCACTCAAGTCGGCAAGGATGGAGCCAATGAAAATAAGGATGCCCGTTGATATAGACATACAGAGTGGGGCTTCTATTTGCCGAAACACCTGAAGCATTCCCGGCGCTCGCCTCCTTATATATCCGTACCCCGGTACACGTGTCGGGGTCGAGCGCGGGGTGCCGGCCACCCGCCCCACCTGCCACAATGCCCGCCAGCCGCCCCCCAATTAATCGGGGGAGGAAGTGCGAAGACAATCAGGAGGGGTAACCGCACTCCGCCAGCCAGGGTCACTCTGCAAGTAGGGCGTCGCTTCTGAGCAACTGCACAGAGAAGTTGCTGAACCTGATTTACCTGTGCGAGGCGATCGCCGATTCGTCGCTGATCTCAAGCGTATCGACGACGACAACATGGCCAACGATCGGGCACCAAGATCCGCCTGATCGTCGATGCTGCTGCGACGCGCCCGTAGGGCTCTGAACAGCGAAAACCGCGAACTGACCGACCTTGCGGGCTAAGTTCGGCTATGGACCACTGAGGGGAGGGGCAGGGCATGCTGCCGATGAGTCTGGCCAGGGTCGCGGAGATCGTCGCGGGGAAGCTCCATGAGGTCCCTGATCCTTCCGTGCTTGTGGCCGGGCCCGTGATCGTGGATTCCGTTGTGTGGTTCCCGGCAGCTTGTTCGCCGCCTTCCGTGGAGAGCGTGCCGATGGCCACGACCATGCCATGGCGGCGGTGGAATCGGGCGCGGCGGCCCGCGCCCGTGGTCGTCCCTCCCTAGACCCATTCAGATGTGCACCTTCGCCGTCCCATCGGCATTCTTTACCTTTGTCGATCTAGTCATTGCTACCAATTTACCCACTTAATCTACTTCCCGAGGTGCGCAATTCGTCCACGCATTTGCCAGCGCACGAGTTCATCCCTTACGCTGCTCCTCGCATTTCGAGCGAGCCGCATGGGAGACACGTGGGCCAGATGTCCAAATTTAGGAAAAGCGCCAGGTCGTCCCTAATTGCCATGTTCTCGATTGTCGTGCTGGCCGCATCAGGGTGCCAGATAGAGGAAACAGGTTCGCAGTCCCGCGAATCACCTACACCCCCACCCCTGACGACACATTCCCCGCACCCTTCGCCCTCTACCGCGCATGATGCAGTCCTGGCCACCTACCGCAACTACTGGAAGCTCCTCGCAAAAGCTGGCCGATCCACTCCCGAAGATGCGCGTGCCCTCCTCGAATCGCACGTGAGCGGTGGGTATTTGGACCACCTCATCGATGGAGTTAGAAAGATGCAGTCGCAGGGGCGCGAGCCGTACGGAGAGGTCTCCCCGCGGGTGAAAGAGGTGTGGGTCGCCAAGGATCAGGCGAAGGTGATCGACTGCCAGGACATGGCGAACGCCGGTATGGCCGATGCCACCACGCACAAACCCCTGCCCGCGAGCAGTAGTACAAGAGCCGCGGCAAATGTAGAAGCCACGTTGAAGCGGGATTCCAGCGGGCGGTGGCTGCTCACCGGGCTGACCGTCAAGGAGGCGCCATGTACTCCGCCGTCACCGTGACCGTGGTCGCTTCCGCGCTGCTCGCTGGCCTTGCCGACCATGACAGGGGCGCTCTTGCCTGGGGTGACTCCTGGCTTGTGTACGGCCAGCATGAAAAGGGGCCACCCAGAACAGAGAACGCCACCGCATCCGGCGGCTGGAGCAACTGCCACCCGCTCAGTGGACAGCACGGAATCCGGTACGTGCAGTGTGACCAGGCGCCCGGTGGCCGCAGCAATGTGTTCGACGCCGTCGTACCACGCGAGCCCGGTACGACCCCCGAGGCGCTACGCGACAAGGCCCTCCGGCGACTCCGGCCACCTGCACCTGTCATAGAAACAGCACCACCCCGAGGTGCCGACGGGCTTGTCGGCCTTCCCCACTACTTCTGGCTGCCCCAAAACCAGTGGACGACGCTCCGCGAACGCGCCACCGCCGGCCCGGCATGGGCCGAAGTGGTCGCCAGGCCTGCGAAGCTGACCATCGACCCTGGGCAGGGTCAGGACGTCGTGACGTGTACCGGCCTCGGCGTGCCGTACGACCACGCCAGATCGCCCGACGATCAGGACCCCGCCTCCTGCACCCACGTCTTCACCGAGTCGAGTGCCGGTCTGCCGGGATCGCAGTACCGGGTGACCGTCTCGGTGGTGTGGACAGCGAGCTGGACCGGTTCCGGCGGGGCGGGCGGCGCGCTGCCGCCGATCACCCGGACAACGACCTTTCCGCTGCGCGTGGCGGAAGGCCAAGCCCTCGTGCGAGGACAATCATGACCGCCCCACAGGCTCCTCGAGTGACGGTGCCGAAGCTGCCGCACCAACCCCGGCAGCGGCGTCGCGGCCTGCTGCTGGTCGGCCTGCTGGCGATGACAGGCGGTGGCGTCCTCGCCGCGCAGACGGTGCAGCAGTTGAGCAGCCGTTCCCTGGTCGTGGTCATGACCAGAGATGTCCCGATCGGACGGCAGGTCACCGCGAACGACATGGCGACCACGCTTGTGGGCGCGGAGCCGGGAGTCGCGACCGTACCCGGCGACCGACTTCCGCAAATCGTCGGCACGAGGGCCGCCGTGACCCTCCTGGCCGGTACGCTCCTCTCCCCCAAGGCAACGACCGACCAGCTCACCCCCGCACCGCAGCAGCAGCTCGTACCGATCGCGGTCAAGCCCAGCCGGCTGCCCGCCCGAGGCTTCGCCCCAGGCGATCCGGTACTGGTCATGCCCGCACCGGACCCCACTACCAGACGGATCGTCCCAACAGGCATCGCCGCCGTCGTGGACCAGGTCAAGGAGCCCGACACCGATGGAATGGTCGTCGTCGATCTCCTGGTGAGCGATATGGACGGCCCGAAACTCGCCTCCCTCGCCGCCGACGGACGCGTGGCCCTGGTACTCACGCCACGGAGGCAGTGAGTGGCGATCTTCACGCTGATGAGCCCCGGCGGCTCCCCCGGGGTGACCACCACGGGCCTGGCCGTCACCCACGCCTGGGACCGACGGGCACTGCTCGCCGAGTGCGACCCCAAAGGCGGCAGCGTCCTTCAGGGCTTCCTCGCCGGGCGGACCGACGGCCTGAAGGGCGGCCTCCTCGAACTCGCGCTGGCCATCGCGCACGACCCGGACGCGTCCGTGCTCTGGGAGTACGTCATCTCCCTTGATCAAGAAGTCCGCCGGTGGCTGCTCCTGCCCGGCCTCCGAGATCCCCGCCATGTCGTCCAGATCGAGAGCGCGTGGGACGCCGTCATCGACGTGATCAAGAGCGCGGCCGGTGAGGATACCGACGTCGTCATCGACATCGGGCAGATCGGCCGCCCGGACACCCCGCTGCGACTGATCGCCGCGTCCCAGCTCGCGGTGATGGTGCTGCGCCCGACCCTGCGCCAGGTCGCCGACGCCCGCCCGCGGCTCGACGCCCTCGGCCGGTACGTCGGCACCAGTGTCCCGGTGACCTTGTGCTTGATCGGCGCGGGCGACTACGCGCCCGTGGAGGTGAGCCAGGCCCTGTACGGCCTGCCGGTCATCGCCACCATGCCCTTCGAACCCCGGTTGGCCGCTGTGCTCTCCGATGGGAGGCCCGCGCCGCGCGCCGCCCGGATGGCACACCTCCTGAACGGCGCCCAGCGCCTGGCGGCCTCGATGCGCAAGGCCGCAAATGAGCCTCACAAGGCGGTGGCTTCATGACGAGCACCTGGCCGCCGAGCGATCGGCGTTGGCCATCCGTCGTCGATCCGCCGGACCCCCGACCCGACGACCTCGATCCGGCTGCCTTCCGCGAAGCCGTCACCCGCATCACCAAGCTGGTCGCCGACGACCTGAAGGACTCCGAGGACCGCGCCGCGGCCAAGCAGCTCATCCAGGCACGGGTGCAGCGCTGGATCCACGACCGGCTCGCCGAAGGCACGGCATTGAACTTCGCGACCCAGCGCGACCTCGTCAACGCGGTGATCGACGAACGCTTCGAGCTCGGCGTCCTCACCCCCTACATCCGAGACACCCGCGTCGAGAGCATCGACATCAACGGCTGTGACGAGGTCTGGGTGACGTACAGCGACGGCACCTGCGCGAAGGCCCCACCCGTCGCCGCGACCGACGACGACCTGATCAAGATGGTTCAGATGTGGGCGCTGCACAAGAGCTACAACCCGCGCGAGTTCTCCACAGCCAGCCCACTGCTCAACACCGCACTTCGGCCGGGCGACGGCGAGGACGGCATGGGCGTACGGCTCAGCGCCACCATGGCGGTCACCACCAGGCCGTGCGTCAGCATCCGGTGCCACCGCCTCGTGGACGTCACCCTTGACGATCTCCTGCGCCTGGGCACGATCAGCAGAAGCCTGCACGCCTTTCTGCACGCCGCCGTACGCGCCCGCCTCAACATCGTCATCACCGGCGGCACCGCGGCCGGGAAGACCACCATGCTGCGCGCGCTCGCGTCCGCTATCGACCCCGATGAACGGCTCGCCACACTCGAATCCGACTACGAACTCTTCCTCGACAAACTGCCACACCGGCACCACAACGTGATCGCGTTTCAGGCACGCCAGGCCAACTCCGAGGGCGCCGGCGCCGTCCCCCTCAACGACCTGATCCCGCACGCGCTGCGCAAGAACATCCGGCGGATCCTGGTCGGCGAGGTACGGTCCGACGAGATCGTGCCGATGTTCGAGGCGATGAACACCGGCCATCCCGGCTCGATGTGCACCATCCACGCCGACGGCACCGAGGAGATCTTCAACCGGATCGTCATGCTGTGGACACGCGGCATCGGAGCCCAGACACCCCCGGCCGTCATCCACCTCAACACGGGCGAGACCGTTGACCTCGTCGTTCACCTCCGGATGGACCCAACGACGAACACCCGCTTCGTGTCCGAGGTACTGGAAGTCCTGCCCCCGGCCGACAGCGAACTCCCCTGCCGCAACAACGTCTACCGGCCGACCGGCCCCGGCGGACGGGCCATGCCCGACATCACGCCACAGTGCCTGCAACGGCTTGTCCAGGCCGGTTTCGATCCAGCATATCTGTCGCATTTCGCGACGTGGGAGACCCGATGACCGCCTTGACGGCCGGAGTCGCCGCGGCTGCCTTCATCGGCGGGGCGATCTACTTCATCGCAGGTCTGAGAGGCAGCGCGGCCGACGAACCGGTACGTCCGCCCAGGCGCTGGATGGCGATCCGCGCGATGGCGACCCGGCATCATCGCCGTACCGCGGTCGCGCTCATCGCCGCATCGGCGACCTTGTGGACGACCGGCTGGCCCGTCGCGGCGGTCGCCGTCGGGCTGGCCGTTCCGGTACTGCCCCGCATGCTGACCGGCCGCGCCGCCCGCGAACGCATCCACAAGCTGGAGGCGCTAGAGCAGTGGACCCGCCGCCTGGCCGACCTGCTGAACGCAGGCCGCGCCCTCGAGCAGGCGCTGGAGTACAGCGCGACCCGCAAGGTGCCGGCCCCGATCGCAGGACCGGTCACGGCACTGTCCCGGCGGCTGAGCACCGCTCGCATGCCCACCGAGCAGGCACTACGCCTGTTCGCCGACGAACTCGACGACCCCGTGGGCGACCGGATCGCCGCCGCGCTCATCCTGGTCGCCCGCCGCCGTGGCCGCGGCGCGAGCGCGGTACTCGCCGGCCTGGCCGAACTGGTCGCCCGAGACGTACGCGACCGCAGGGAGATCGAGGCGGCCCGCGCCGAACACCGCACCACCGTGCGATGGATCCTCGGAATCCTCGGCGTCTTCACCGTGATCGCGCTCGTACAGCGGACGTACGTGGCTCCGTTCGGCACACCGCTCGGCCAGGCGGTGCTGGCGATCGTGGTCCTGTTCTACGCGGGCGCGCTGTGGTGGCTGCACCGCCTCGGCACCTCCTCCGCCGAACAGCGTTTCCTGTCTGGCCCGGAGCAGCGGCCATGAACGCATCGGCCGTGGTCGCGGGCATGTTGTGCGGCATGGGCGCGGTGGTCGTCGTATCGGAACTGCTTCCGGCTCCACCGAACCTCGTCCAGGCGCTGGAGCGCATCGAGGGCGCTGAGGCGCGCGGCTCGGATCGGCTGCACCGCCTCGCCGTACGCCTGGCCCGGCTGCCGATCCCCCGCGACGATCTCGCCCTGCTGGGCGTCAGCGTCGAACGGTTCACCTTCCAGCGGGTCGTGTTCCTGCTGGCCGGCCTGGCCATCCCGGTGCCGCTCAACCTGCTGAGCACCCTGCTCGGCGTGCCGGTCCCCTGGGCCGTACCGGTCGGGGCGAGCCTGATCCTGGGGGCGCTGTTCGCGCTCCTGCCGGACCTCGCCGCTCGCCGCCAGGCGCGGGAGCGACGTGGGGAGTTCCGCGCCGCGCTCGCGACGTATCTCGACATGGTCGCGCTCGAAAGAGCCGCCGGGGCCGGACCGCACCAGGCCCTGCAATCACCGGCCGACGTCTGCACCGGCTGGGTGTTCGCGAGGCTGGCCCAGGTACTCGAACAGGCCAAACGTTCAGGCGAACAGCCATGGCGCGGACTCGCGGACCTCGGTGAGCAGGTAGGAATCCCCGAACTTTCCGAACTCGCCGACATCGCCGAAGGCGCGGGCACCGAGGGAACCAGGGTGCTGTCCACCCTGCTGGCCAAGGCCCAGTCCATGCGTACGGCCGCACTGACCGACGCCCGCGCCACCGCCAACAGCCGTACCAGCGAGATGCCCGTGGCCATCGGCGTATCGGTCTTCGGGTTCCTGCTGCTGGTCTGCTTTCCCGCCGTCTATCGGATCTTGAGCTAGGAGGACCGGAAGTGCGCGATCGCCTGCCGCCGGAGACCGGTTACTGGGTGGCCCTCATCGAACGCCTGCATGCCCGGCTCCGGGATCAGCCGCCAGAGAAAGGCGGAATGTCCGCCGAGATGATGGTCATCGTCGCGGCACTGGTGGTCGTCGCCATCACGGTCATGGCCATCGTCAGCGCGAAGATCATCAACAAGGCGAACTCGATCAACCTGTGAAGTCCCTGGCCACGCGCCTACGAGGGGATCAGGGAGCGATGTCCGCGGAGGTGATCGTCGTCCTACCGGTCATCATGCTGGCCGTGCTCGCCTGCATGCAGGTCTGCCTGCTGTACTTCGGCCGCTCGGTCGCCCTCGCCGCGGCACAGGCGGGCGTACGCGCGGCACGTGCCGACGAGGCATCACGTACGGCGGGTGGCGAGATCGCCAGACGCTACGCCGAACGCACGGCGGGCGAATTCCTGCACGCGATCACCGCCACCAGCACCGCCGACCAGACGACTGTCCAGGTCACCGTCCACGGCCGGGCCCTTTCGCTGGTGCCGTTCCTGCCCTCGATCGCCGTCTCCGAGCAGGCCGCCGGACCGATCGAGCGGTTCACCACTCCGGACCGGTCCGCCCGATGAACCGCTCCGAACGCGGCAGCGCGTCCGCCGAAGCGATGATCGCCATCACGGCGATCATGCTGGTCCTGCTCCTGGCCGTCGCGACCGGCCGCGTGGTCATCGCGGGAGCGGCAGTCGAAGCCGCGGCCCGAGACGCGGCCCGCCAGGCATCCATCGCCCGAACCGGCACACAGGCCACCAGCCGCGCCAGAGCCGGCGCCCGCGACTCCCTCCGCAGCCAGGGCGTCCCCTGCACCTCGATCAACGTCCAGGTGGACACCACCCGATTCGCCACTCCAGTGGGCCGCCCCGCCTCCGTGTCGGCCACGGTGACATGCGTCGTCCCACTCGCCGACCTCGCCTTCCCAGGACTGCCGGGCAGCGTCGTACGGCGGGCGAAGTCCACCAGCCCCCTCGATCCCTACCGAGGCAGGTCACTGGGGTCCGGGAGGGCCATGCCCGGCTCGCACCGAAGTGGTGAAACCGGATGACGACTCCGGTACCGAACAACGGCGAACGAGGAGCGATCACGCCGTACGCCCTCATCATGATCACCGTTCTGCTTCTGTTTGTGGGATTGTCCGTGGACGGCGGGGCCAAGCTGCGCGCCGGGTGGGAAGCCGTCGGCGCTGCCGAGGAGGCCGCCCGTGCCGGTGCCGGCCAGGTCGATAGGGCCGCCGTCTACCGCGGGACGCAGGGACGCGTTGACCGTGGCGCTGCCGTACGGGCGGCGCGCGCCTACCTCGCCGCCGGCGGCCACTCCGGCACCGTCCAGATCGCCGGGCCCGGCTCCATCGCCGTCAGCGTCACCGTCCGCAAACCCACCTGGCTGCTGTCCATGGTCGGTCTCACCTCCGTGTCGATGACCGCCACGTCCACCGCCTCCTTGGTCTCCGGCGTCGAAGGGCCCGACCAATGACCGTGTACCGACTCGTCCGCAGTGTGGCCGCCATCGCGGTACTGATCGCCGCCGTGGCAGGGTTCCCCATCCTGCTTTACTCACTGGCAGGCTCGCCGCTCCCCGACCACCTGCCCGGGCTCGGGCAGATCACGGACACTCTCGCCGGACGCGACGACGGAACCGCCTTCCTCGCCGTCCTGGAACTCCTCGCCTGGGGGACATGGGCCTGCTTCACCGCGAGCGTCGCCGTCGAGATCGGCGCACGGGCCCGCGGCCTGCGACTGACACCTCGGCTCCCCGGGCTGGGCGGCATGCAGCGTCTCGCCGCGTACCTGGTCACCTCGGCGTTCCTGGCGATCGGCTCACCGGTCACGGCCCCGGCATCGGCCGCTACGACCGCGCCGCCGGTCACGGCCATGGCCCCCGCTCATCCGCTGGACGCCGAAGAGACCTATCGCGTGCGCAGCGGCGACACGCTGTGGAAGATCGCCGATGAGAAGCTGGGCAATCCGCGGCGATGGCCCAGGCTGTGGAAACTCAACGCCGGTTCCGCCCAACCTCGCGGGGCCCACTTCGCCGACCCCGACCACATCCGCCCAGGCTGGCGGCTCCGCCTGCCCGAACGCAACAGGGCCGTTCAGGCAGCACCCGTCCCCCGCACCAGCGACGGTTTCGAGCGAGCCCCCCGCGTCTACGCCGAGGTCGCATCACAGGAGGACTCCGGAGTCGAGCTACCCTCCGGTTCCTTGATCGCCCTCTCCTACGTGGCCGGCATCTCCACCGCCTATGCCCTGCAACGCCATCTCCGGCGTCGCCATCGCGTTCCCCCCGCCGCTTCCGAGGGGGTGACGATCACTCTCGACCCCGAGCCTGAGCCGGCCGTACGCAACGCGCGCCGCGCCCACCGCCGCGCCCTGGCCGAACGCGGCCAGACCATGCCCTCCGACTCCGAACTGATCCAGCAGGGCTACTCCATCGACGTCCCCTCCGGGATCGCCATCGCCCGCAGGCCCGACAACTCCGCCATCTCCATCGCCCTCGCCGGCCTCAACCTGGCACTCACCGGCCCGGGTGGCCACGACACGGCCCGCCACCTCATCACCGGACTCCTCCAGCAAGCGAGCAACCTACGGGCCGAGGTACTGCTACCGCGCAGCCTCGCCGATTCACTGTTCGGCCCGCTCATCGCGATAAAAGTACCCGGGCTGTTGGTCACCGAGTCCGCCGAGCAGGCCATCGCGAAGTTCGAGGAGACGTACCTCGGCCGGAGCCGGATGCTCCTCGAACGTGAGGCGACCGACATCGACGAACTCCGCGAGCGCGACCCCGGAGAACCCCTCCCCGGCCTGCTCCTGGTCATCGAACCTAGCCCTGGAGTGGACGAACGCATCAAGGGACCGCTCACATCAGGTGCCCGCCGTACCGGAATCGGAGCCCTGCTGCTCGGTGTCTGGCCGAACGGCACCACCTGCCACATCGCCGACGATCACCAGATCAGCACCACAGGCCCGCTGACCGGCACCCAGGCATTCCACATCACCAAAGAAGAAGCAGCCGCCTACCTGCGCACCCTCAGCCCACCACCACCACCGACGACCACCGCTGTGCCACTCCCCCAACCCGAGCCTGCCGCCTACGCGGGCCCCCACCTCGTCCGACTGACACTGATCGGCCCGCCCACAGTGTCCGTACGCGACCGCCCCAACCCGCTCGAACTCACCTGGATCCAGCTCAACACCCTCGCCTACCTCGCCCTCTACCCCACTGGCGTAACCCGCGACCAGCTCGCCACCGCCCTGTGGCCCGACGAGACCGGCAAGGACATCCACAACACCCTGCGCCACCTGCGCAACGCCCTGGTCACCGCGACCGGCCACGTCAACCAGGACCTGCGGCGTGCGCCCTTCATCAACGCCTCCACCACCAAGAACACCGCCGTCTACCGCATCGACACCGGCCTGATCAGCGTCGATGTTTGGGACTACCAAGCCGCCCTCGCCGAGGCCAAAGCCGCCCCTGACCTCGAAACCCGAATCGCCGCACTCACCAAGGCGACCGACCTCTGCCATGGCCAACTCGCCCAGGGCCTCGAAACCGAATGGATCGACGACCACCGCTACCCGCTGACCCGATCCCAGGCCGACACCCTGTGCCAGTACGCCGAGCTCATCACCGACCGCGCCCCAGAGCAGGCCTTGGAAGCCCTCGAACGCGCCCGCACCCTGGACCCCGACACCGAGGACGTCTACCTGCGCATCATCGCCCTACAGGTCCACCTCAACCGCCGCGACGACGCCCACCGCACCGCCCAGCTCCTCCGCCGCCACAACCACAACCTCGGCATACCAACAGGTACTCGGACTGAAAACCATATAGGTAGACTGCTTCGCAATGATCATAATGGCCCAGCTCATCATTAAACTTAAATATCCAGGCGATAGCCCGAGTACCCTCATTTACTAAAGCTAGGGTCACAAAGATTCGACGAACATCCTTGACCTCACCTCCCCCGATACACTTCGCATCTGACGCCATATTGGCGCCCTTACAACACTGCTATTCATCGACTCATCGGCGGGTGTTGGATTAGGAGCAGATAGGTCACCTAGGTCCGCACACGCAAACCGAGGCACGAACTGCACACTTTAGGACAGATCGGCCCTATGCGGACATAGCCCATGTTGCACCCCAAGCCTTGCCAATCCACCCGACGGAAGTCAGACAAGCCGTCGGTCGAACTTGGATACGACCAGCCCATCGGGTGAACTAATAATGAATACCCCCTTCCTTCACTGCCACCCAAACACTAGCTAATTCAATAACTGAGCGTATCAACAACGTCGCATTGTGGAGCAAATCGTAGCTGTGACGCACATCACACTGTTGGCGAGAGATCTTCCCTTAGCGCTTAGGCCTTCAAATGAACCCAGCGCTGAGCTCGCCTCGCAGCAAAGCACAGCAGGGTAATGACAGTTTTCATGTACTCCTTATCAGCCGAGCCGTCAACCCCTTGCTGTCCGACTTGTCCAGGAGGAGGATCTGACAGCAGCGACCAAAGCCATCAACAAGAGGAGTAGGATCCTCATGCAGACATGGCCTTCCATACGAGTGACCATCATCCTCTCGCTCGCAACAGCCTTAATGGCTGTCATCACCCCATCCAGCTCCGCGGCCGAACCGAAGCGACTGGCGAACGCCATCCGACCGAATGCCGCGCTGGCGGAGACGGCGCAGGCCGCCCTACGAGCGGAGCAGAACTCCACCCCCCTTGTCGCTGGCACCCTTCGCGATATCAGAGGGAACACCCTATCCGGCACTCCGCTACGAATAGACCTCGAACCAACACGAAGCATCATCGCAGCCTCTTCATCAGGCGTCGGCATCGAGTACATCAAGATCGGTGAGACGCGAACGGCCGATGACGGCTCTTTCTCCTTTAAATCTCCCGAGCTCAAAGACCTCGCAGGCTATGTGGATCAGGAGGGCGTCGCTTCAGCGCTGATCACATCGTCAGGTGGATCGTACAGCGTATGGAGGCGCGTATATCTGCACACCCCTACCGGCGCCAAGGGGGAATGGACGCTCGCACAGCCACCGGCTCCCAAAGGGCCAAGGCCAGCCGACCCCGTATCATATAATGTCGATAGATCAGGATTTAAGCCAGGAGTAAGTCGTGAGGATGAGTCATCGCTGAGCTTGGTGGGCCACGCCAATGGCGCACCGGCGAATGGATCCAGGCAACAAGGAATACCCGATCCCGGACAGTACTGCGGCACAGGCGAGATCTACTATTTCGCAATGGCTGAAATACCGGTACAAGTCCGAATGGTCACGCTGCGTGGGCACTTGACTGGACCAGACACAACCGCAAAATATGAGTGGACCACGACGGGAAAGACTGAAGTCGAGGCGGCAGCCAACGTCGGAGCAGGTGGAAACCTCGCCACCGTGGGCTTCACCAATGTGCAGAGTGTTTCTGCAGGCATCACCTTCGAGATCGGAAATTTTCGCCCTGCACATTTCCGGGCGCAGTTCCAATTCCGCACATGGGATTTATGGTGTGAAGACGTAATCACGCTAAAGAAGCGCATCTCCGGAAAATACGAGTGGCGGCCGTATAAATTCACCGGGGGCAATGAAATTGCAACCGCCGGAGGCCCGCCAAACTGTCGCGAGGATCATACCACACCGATCGTTTCCACGACGTGGGTCAGCCGCGACACTTCATGGACCTACTACGGTGGCGTTCAGCTCGGCGACGTCAAGCTCGACTCCAGGCAGACAAACGGAGAGTATTGGAAGCTGTCCGTCATCCCAGACGAGCCCGCAGAGATCTGCGGTATCGACGACTACCCGGTCGACGCAAGCTACGTGATGGAAAAGTTCTAAGTGACCTTAACGCGCCTAACAGATAGGCCGTCGCGTACCTGCATGGCGCGACGGCCTATCAGGTTGTCCATTCCGTTCCTCGCCACAGCGCTAGCAGTTGGTTGCACCTTTACACCTGCCAGGCACGCCCGAAGTTCCGAGCCGACGCAGAGCTCTCAGGAGCATGAGATCAGGCGCGCCGAACCGGACCAGCGCTATATCGGACGGGGGCCGTTGAAATCTTCAAAGCCGACCGGATACATACTCAGACGAAATCCCGGCGTAACCTTCACAGACGGATGGAACCATTTCCTCAACTTTGGCGACGAACCGATCACTATCCTTAAGGTCGAGCCGGTGTTCACCGGAATCGGACTTCATCACTTAGGCACACTCATTGCCGGGCACAAGCGAAGGTGGGCATTGCAGCAAGCCCTCAAAGGCTATCCCCCTGTCACTGCCGGCCTTGGCCCCTTGGCTCCCGCAGAGAACTTCGTCATTCCAGCAGAGGGAGGACGCCCACTGAAGAAGGGTTGGCAACTCCTCATGGGAATTCATGTGGTCCAGAATACCGGACGCTCAACGCGCACACACATCAAGGTCACTTATCGCTACAAGGGACATGTGATCAGCGATGAGTGGATCAACACGATCGCCGTTTGCACTCCAGAGAAGGGTCCCGAATGCCAAGGAGAATACGCTGGTACGAACGATGGCGAGTAGGTCGTACCTGCAGGGACATGAGCGTCTAAATCAATCAATGACTGGCCCCGCTGCCAGACCGGGCTGGTGCAGAGGCTCGCCGATCACTGCCAGGGCATGCCCGGGCCTAAATGCTGGTGAGCGAGTGATATCGGCGCGCTTCCTGCACCACCGCCCTGGAGAATACCCTTACGTGATCTTGATCTTCGAGGAACAGGCGGCTGGCCTGCAGAGCGGACAACTATCCGCGGGCCAGGCCCGTGGTGAACTGTCGCCACTCGGCGCCGGAGAAGATCAGGACGGGGCCGTGGGGGTCCTTGCTGTCGCGCAGGGCGATTCGGTCGTTGGTCAGGCGGGCGACCTCGATGCACTCGCCGCCGGCGTCGCTGTAGGTGCTCTTTCGCCAGGTGGCGCTGATCAACTCATTCTTGATGTCGGCCGGGGGTGGGTTTCCGATCATCACGCTTCCTTGATCAGGGAGGATATGAAGGTCCGGGTTTGAGATGGAGAGAGTGCTTTTGCCCGGATCTGATCGAATATCATGCTATACCGTTCTACGGTTGCGGGATCCTCCAAGTAAAGGCTGTCAACCTGGTGCTCGATGTAGACCACATCGGGGTCGGCCTCGACAGGGAAGCCGAGCATGACGAAGGTCCCGCCCATCGCGGGGAACAAGCCGACATCGAATGGAACCACTTGCAGGGTGATGTTCGGGCGCTTGGACAGCTTGAGCAGGTGCCGGAGCTGAGCTTGGGCGATGGTGTCGTCAAGTGGCCAGCGGCGCAGGCATGCCTCATTGAGGATGAAGGTCAGCTTCATAGCGCTGTCCTCCTCCATCACCACGCGCTCCTGGCGTGCGAGCCGGAACTCGATCATGCGCTCTACCTCGTCCGGTGCGGCGTCGGGGAGCGTCACCGCGAGGTAGGAGCGGTAGTAGTCGGCTGTCTGTAGCAGGCCGGGGATGAGCTGGCTGTAGTACGCGCGGATCTGTGTGGCCTCGGCTTCCAGGCCGACGTAGATCTGAAGGCGTTCTGGGATGGCGTCGCCGTAGGTGTGCCACCAGCCCTTCTGGCTTGCCTGCCGGCCCAGCAGCAACAGTTCCTCACGCTGCGGGCCCTGCACTCCGTAGACGTCCAGGAGGGCGCGGAGGTCGATCGGTCTGATCCTTCTACGGCCGCTCTCTGCCCTGGACACCCAGGACTGGGCCACGCCGAGCGTTTCGGCGACGGCTTCGTTGGTCAGGCCGGACGCCTTGCGAAGTCTGCGCAGTTCTGAAGCCAGACGTCGCAATCGGACGGTGGGGCTCTCCCCGCCTGGAGCCATCCTGATCACCTCACTCCCCCGGTTGCCTTGCAGCGTCGCAGCGGCAGCAGTTTAGAGCAAATGGGAAGTATCGCTTGGGAACTTCCCAAGAAGTACTTGCCCTTAGGTTGATGCCTCCATCATTATGGCGACAGAAAGTTCCCGACGGTAACGCTGAGTGTTCGCGGTCGAAGTGGAGGCCCCCGTGTCCGAACCGCATGAGTACTCCCATCTGGCCCGCCTCGGCTGGCTGCTGGTCATGATGGGCGCGCTGGTCGAGTTGCGGTGCAGCCCGCATGAGCCGCCCACCCTGAAGATCTTCCGCAGGCAGGGCGAATGGGTGCCCATCCGAGCCGAGATGCGCGCCGGGGAGCCCGTCTACCTGGTGCGGAAGCCCAACACCAAGCCGCCTCAGTGGAAGCCGGTGGAGGTGCGGTCGCGTACGGCTGCCGTGCAGGTACGGAACCTGGTGCGGGCAACGGCGGTGGAGGAGAGCTGATGTCGCGCTTCCTGGGGAAGGTGATGCTGCCGGGGTCGGAGTCGTCGGTGCCGTTGGCGCGGGCCTTCGCTCGCGCTCTGCTTGAGGTCCATGGGTACGACGGCGACGAGTACGCGGTGCTGCTCGTGGTCAGCGAACTCGTCGGCAACTCGGTCCAGCACTCGGATTCGGGGCGCGTGCCGGATGGGCGGTTGTGGGTCGCGTTCGAGCAGATCGGGACCGTACTGCACGTCACCGTGGCCGATTGCGGTACGGAGGCGAGCGTGCCCGGCGTCCGTCATGCGGACGGCGACGACCAGACGGGGCGCGGCCTGGCCTTGGTCGAGCTGGTCGCCGAGAAGTGGGGCACGGACGAGATCACGGCGGGCCGCTCGGTCTGGGCCGATCTGGAGTTGAAGCGATCGGCATGAACGACGGGCGAAGGGGCGACGGTGTGGGCTTGGAGGTGGAGCCGTCCGGGCTGGGCCCTGGGTGGCTGCGGTTCTGGGAGCGGGCGGACAAGGCCAGTGCCGGAGTGCAGGTGTCACGGATGGCGTTCGCGAGGTTCGTCACGGGAGTGCGGGCGGGGCACATCGTGCCGGTCGCGCGTGATGGGGTGCTGGTGCTGCGGGTGGGGGACGGCGATCCGGAGCAGCCTGGGGTAGTGCTCACGACGCCGGAGTCGTGGCGGGCGTTCGTCACTCGCGCGTACGCGGGGGCGTTCGATCGGTTCTTGCGGATGTAGGAAGGGCCGACCTTCGCAGGTCGGCCCTTCCGGGACCTGCTCTTTCCAATTGGCCAAAAGGTGAGAGCGGTCCTCTTCAGAATACGCTGGTCAGCGCCCGAGATCGGGGAGATCCGGCCGGATCGCGCCCGCGTACTCCGCCTCCCGGTAGGCCGTCCATCGGTCGATTCGTACCCGGGCACCGGTTTGTGGGGCGTGTACGTAGCGCCGGCCATCGATGTTCAGCGCGACGTGGTGGATGGTCGCGGGGTCTTCCGGGTTGGTGGCGAAGAAGAGCAGGTCACCGGGCTGCAAGTGGGATCGTGGGATGCGGTCGCCCGATCGCCACTGGGCGCCCGTGTAGCCGCCGATGGCCGCGCCGGCCCGCGCCCAGGCGTACTCAGTCAGGCCGGAGCAGTCGAACCCACGAGTCCGTGCGCCACGCCCGATGCCGAAAGTCGGACCTTGCGGGCCGCCACCGCCCCAGGAGTACGGGGTGCCGATCATCGCCAGGGCGGCCTGGACCGCTACCCCGCCGGGCGATGTGCACAGGTCCGACGTCCGGCTGCCACACGATCCGGCTCGTGGGGCGGGCCCGCCGCCGGCCGCGAGGCCCGCCAGCAGCGGGATGCCGAGCAGGATCCCGCTGCCTGCGGCGATGATCGTGGCGATGCGGGTCAACCTGTGGTCGGTTGCGGGCCGAGGCCGGGCCAGTACGTGGCCAGCTCGGCGAGCCGTACCGGTGGTCCCTCGTAGTCGCTGGGGGCCCAGCGACGGCCTGCCGGGCCTTCGGAGTCCAGTACGGCTGGATAGGCGGTGGCGATCGGTACGAACATGTGCGCTGGGTGGTGCTTGAGCTTCTTGCGCAGGTTGATCTCGCGGCGTTCGCCCTGGACCCAGAACAGGACCGGGGTGACGATCCGGGTCGCCTCGGTCAGAGCCGCGTACCGGTCCAGCTTGCGCACAACTCGATCGAGGGGTTCGGTGCCGGTGTCGTACTCCAGGAAGAAGTCCATGATGTTGTCCCCCTGCCGCCATCGGCAGTAGGCGTCGGGGCGTACGGTGTGTCCCCATTCGGCGGCGCAGCGGGCCTCCGGCCACCAGGTGAGCACTTCGGCGTCCGGGTCGCGGCGGGCGCTGCCGTACAGGCTCGCGGCGAAGCCGTTGGTGCCGACGGTGTGCGCGAGCTTCTGGCTGAACGCGATGCTGAGCACGCGGTCCCGGCGGTAGCCGTAGTCGGCCAGGTCCACGCCGTCCTCGGAGGCGAGGACGGCGGCGGCCGTCTCGCCGATCACGTAGTGGTAGGGGGCCGTGCCCATCGCGGGTGGGAGGTTGGGACGGAAGCGTTCCAGTACCCCCATTCTGGTCAGGGTGAGCAGGCGGCGGCGGGCGGCGTCGTCAGTGCCGAAGAACATCTCGGTGACCTGTGGTGAGGTCAGTACGCGGTACTCGCCGATGCGGCGGATCAGGTGACGGTCGCGCTCGGTGAGCCGGATGGCCAGTTCGCCGAGCATGCGCGGGGTGAATCGGGGTGTTGCCATGGTCTTCTCCTTCATTGGTTGGTGGTGGTGCGCCGGGCGTCCGGCGCGGTTTGGGTGGCAGCGGCCTTACGGCCGTGCGTCTGTGCGGCCTGCGCGCGAATCGCCTGGGCGGTCTCGACGTCGGGTTCGGGCAGGGGGCGGGTGCGCAGCGTGAACGGCGGCGCCTGCGCCGAGTCCGTGACGAGCCGGGCGGCGGCCTGGTAGGCGTCCAAGTTGGCCAGGTCGTGGGCGGTGAGGTGGGGGGCGAAGTGGCGTTCGGCCTCGCGGGCGTCCTCGGGCGAGAGCGAGAAGTAGATCTTGTTCCGGGCGTCGGCGGAGATGGCCTGCCGGAGTTCGCGTGGGAGCTGCGCGAGGTGCTGGTGGGCGAGGGTGAGCGAAAGGCGATACGCGCGGGCCTCGGCGAGTACGTCGGCCATCGCGTGCGGCAGCGCCAGGAAGTTGTGGCACTCGTCCACGTAGAGCCCGGCTGGGCGGCGGGCATGGCCGAGCCGGGCGCGGCGGGCGGCGGTCTGCCAGACCTGGGCGAGGAGCATGGAGCCGAGCAGGCGGGCGGTGTCGTCGCCGAGTACTCCCTTGGGGAGGCGTACGAGGAGGATTCCGCCGTCGAGCACCCGCCCGAGGTCGAAGGTGGATTCCGCGGAGCCGACCACGTCGCGGACGAAAGAACGGAGCAGGAAGGCCCGCAGCTTGTTCATGATCGGTGCGGTCACGTGGGCCTGGGACTGTTCTGACAGGCTCGCGTACCAGGTCCAGAAGCCGCGCAGAACCGGGTCGTTGATCGTGGCGATCTGGCGTTGGCGGAACGTCGGGTCTGACAGCAGTTTGGGTATGTCGGCGAGGGTGCCGCCCCGGCCAGCCAGGGTGAGGGCGCAGCCGCGCAGGATGTCGTCGGTGCGCGGGCCCCAGTGGTCGGCGTAGATCTCACGGAAGATGCCGACCAGGTTGTCCACGCCCATGACCGGGTCCGGGCCGCCGAGCATGTTGAGCGCCGGGCGGGGGTGGCGGTCGTCAGGATCGATCAGGACGACCCTCTCCCCTGCGGCTTTGGGGAGGAGTCCGAGCAGGTCGCGTACGAGATCGCCTTTGGCTTCGATGACCACGGTGCCGCGGCCGGCCTGGACGTCGGAGAGGATCATCTGGGCGAGGAGTGTGGATTTTCCGGTGCCGTTGGGGCCGAGTACGTGAACGTGGTGGCACGATTCGACGACGCCCAGCGCGACCGTGCGTTCATGGCCGGAGTCGGAGGTGCCGAGGATCTTGGCGCGCGGGCCGCCGTACGGGATGGCCGGGGACGGTGGCACGCTGTTGGCCCTGGCTCGGCGCAGGCCGGGGACGGCGGTGTCGAGCGGGAGGTGGGCGAGGGCGGCGAGTTCCGGTACGGAGAGCAGGAAGCCGCGGGTCATCCGGCGTGCGGCGAGCCGACGTACCGGCTGGTACATCCGCTGTCGTTGGAGGCGGTTGTGTCCTGAGTACAGGGCGAAGGCGGAGGCGATCGCGTGCGCGCGGCCACGGGCCGCCGCTTTGGCGGGCCGATCGACCTGGACGGCGTAGCGGATCGCGACCTCGTACTGGGGGCGTTGCGCCTTGTCACGGGCGGCGCGGGCCCAGCCTGCCCTCTCCAGCGAGGTGACCTGTTGCGGTCCAGGAGTGATCAGGTCGAGCAGCACGCTTACCGTCCTTTTCGGAAGGCCGCTCAGCCTGCGTCCGGTGGCCGGACGGGCGAGGATCTGTACGACGGCGCGCTGTCCAGGCGGCATGCCGACGGCCGCGCCGGTGAGCGCGCGAAGCGGGTCGGAGGCGTGGTCGTGCCGGATCGGCAGGCGTTCGCCGCATGCGAGGACGAACTGGCCGCCGGTGGACCAGCCGCGCTCCCGTAGCGGCTGGTCGGCGGTCTCGATCCGGGTACGCGCGGACGGCCAGGCCGCCTCGATCGCGTGCTCGACCAGGTGCTTGGGGACGACGCCGGGCACCCACAGCCGGATGCGCATGCCGTCGCTGCTGAAGATGTACTCGAAGGCCAGGTGGTGCTGGCCCAGCAGGAGCCGCTTCCACCAGGGCCGGAGCAGGCCCATCAGGTTGGTCCACAGTGCTTCGGCTCCGGCCATGTCGGCCGTGGGTGGGGCGAGGATCTCGACGCATCGGGCGTCGCGGCTCCAGCGACGGTGACGCAGTCGGTGGGCGGTGAGGTGGAGGACGGCGATGACGGTTTCGA
Source organism: Spongiactinospora rosea (assembly GCF_003315795.1). Classification (GTDB taxonomy): domain Bacteria; phylum Actinomycetota; class Actinomycetes; order Streptosporangiales; family Streptosporangiaceae; genus Spongiactinospora; species Spongiactinospora rosea. The sequence continues at coordinate 20,561 of NZ_QMEY01000001.1, read as the reverse complement.
CCATGGCCAGGGCGGCGGCGAGTTTCCACAGGTCGGCGGGGTCTGCATGGATCATTTGGCGGCTCCCTGTCACGATCCGTTGATGCTGGTCGTCGCGTACCAGCCGCCGGCGACGGCGGCCTTGGCCGTGGCTCCGGCGGGTGGGATGACGGCGACGAACGAGCCCGCGGCCTTGATGACTGCCCGGCTCGCGAAGGCACGCCCACGGCTGAGGGCGGCCAGCACGGGCCGGCTGAACCGAATGGCGGTGTGCGGGTCGGCCACCGGGGTGTAGGTCTGGGTTTCCCGGATGCCGTACCAGGTCAGGGCACCGCCATCCTTGGTGCGCAGCGCGTATAGAGCGGGCAGGTCGTGGGTGGTGATGCTCAGCGCCCACTGGCCGCGCGTGAGCGCCTGTTCGGCCTGGAGGTCGCGGGCGGCGTCGCTGGTGTGGGTGCCGGGGGCGAGGACCGCGCGGGCCTGTGGATGAAGATGCATGCTCGCGAGCGAGATGGCGTGGGCGTGGGCAACTTGGCGCGGCGTGGCGTACAGGCCGGTGGTGTGTTCGTCCAGGGCCATCGCGTGCCCGTCGGGGTCCAAGGCCGGTTCCGGGAGCCGGTACCCGGCCGGGGTGGCTGATCCCGCGACGACCCGCCATCCGGCTCTGGTCTCTTGGAAGATGAGCTGGGTGCGTACGGTACTGGCGAGGAACCAGCGTGGGCTTCCTGGCAGCGGGCGCGGGATGACGAACCGGACATCGCCGGGTGGGAAGGGTTCCGGGCGGGCGCGGCTGATCTCCAGTGCCAGTCCGGCGTATGTTCGATCGCCCAGCCGCAGGTAACGGTCATAGGCCCGGCGGGCTTCGGTGTTGCTGACGGGCCGTACGCCGACGGTCATGGCGCTGACGGGTACGGCCGGTGCGGCCTGCGGGCGAGCCTCAGTACATGCTGTGAGCAGGGCCGATTGCAGGGTGATGGCGATGGCGCATGCGGCGCGGGTCATAGTTCCTCCTCAGAGTTGAGTGCGGTGAGTTCTCGGGGGTCGCTGGTGACGGTGGCGTGTTCCCAGGGGCTGCCGATGACCTGGAAGGCGACGCGTTGCCGTCCGGCGGCGAGCAGTCCGGTGCCGCGTTCGGCGGACAGCAGGAGCCGCCGCTCGCCGTCCGAGAGCTGGAAGGCGTCGGTGATCCGGTCGATGGCCTGGGGTGCCTGGCGGAGCAGGATCTGGGTGGTGGAGTTGGCGACCACGGCTTGGCCCTGGTCGGTAACGAGCAGGTCGGCGGCGTCCTGGGTGACGACGGACAGTCCGGCCCAGTGCTTGCGGGCGGCTTTAACTGCGGTGCTTCTACCGCATACTCCGAATTATGAGGACTCCACCGCGCCGCGTCGGGGGGCGCACACTCATCGACCAGGACCCCGACAAGCTCGTCTGGATCTTGTCCGCCCGCGAGTCGGCCGACCGGCCCGAACAGCTCGCCAACCAGCTCCACGACCTTCGCGTGTTCGTCCGCAGAATCGGCGGGAAGGTCGCACGGGAAGTACCGGAAAACGCCGTCTCCTCCTACGTTAAGACACGGGTGCAGTTACCGGACGGCACATACGGTTATCGGGTTGTGCGTCCTGACTGGGAGGCGATTCTCACCGCGCTTCGACGCGGGGAATGCAACGCGCTGGTATCCCCGGATATCGACAGGGCCACACGCGACCCCCGCATCCTCGAAGATCTCATAGAGGTCGTCGAGCACTACGGCGCATATGTGGTGAGCCTGACCGGGAATATCGACCTTACGACGGATGCGGGGATCTCCGCCGCGCGGAGTCTGGTGAATCAGCGCAATCAGGAATCCCGGAACAAGTCCCGGCAGGTTGCGGACGGCAAACGGCACGCCGCGATGAAAGGGAAGAACAGCGGCGGGCCGAACCGCCCGTTCGGGTGGCGTAAGGACCGGATTCACGTCAACAAGCGCGAGGCGGCGCACATTCTCAGGGAGATACCGAGGATTACGGCGGGCGTGAGTGCGCTCACCATTGCTCAAGAATGGACCGCGCGCGGGATACCGACTTCGACAGGTCTCAAGGTGTGGAGACTGAACACCATTCTTGGGATCTTCCTGAACCCCCGGCTGTGCGGGATCAAGACTCATCAGGGCGCAATCCTTTATGACGTGAACGGAAAGCCCGTGCAAGGCTTATGGGAACCGATCATCTCCGTCGAACAACATGAGGCGATCGTTAGCCGATGGAAGGCGAAAGAGACTAGCCGCAACTCCCGGCTTGGAGCCAAGGGAACGGGTTATCGGACTAAATACCTCCTCTCGCCGTTCGTCCGGTGCGGCAACTGCAAAGCGCGCATGTTCGGGACGGTCCGCTACACGCCGAGCAAGAGCAAGAAGGTAGAGATCTACCGGTGCCCGGGGAAGGGCATGGGGGGATGCGGTCGGGTGGCTCGCAAGGCCGACCAGATCAACGAGTACATCAAAGCACTCGTCATCATGGAGCATCAGAAGGAGATCCCGCTCCGTGAGGCCAGGGAAGTTCCGCCGTGGCCAAAGGCGCAGGAACTCGCGGACCTGCAACAGCGAATCGCCGAATCCACCGAGATGTATGAAACGGGACGGTACTCGAAAGAGCGGTACTTCCCGAGTCTGGCGCGTATGGAGGAGGCCGAAGCAGTTCTTAAGCGGGAGAAGCGCGCTTATGAGGCGAAGCAGCAGTCACGTAAGCGAGTGGTGACAGATCTCGCGGAACGGTGGGATGATCCTGATTTCACCATGGAGCAGAAGCAGGCCGCTATTGCGAAGACCCTCACAGCGGTCATCATCAAGCCATCATCTAAGGGTTCACCTTTCCATCCTGATCTGATCGTCCCGGTCTTTCGGGAAGACGCTGACGCCGATATCGGCTGACACGTTACAGACGAAGACCCCCGCCGCGTTTCCTGCGAGCGGGGGTCTCGTGTTGTCACGGCCTAGTCGTTGATCTCAAGACAGTAGATCGCGGCAACTTCACGCGCCCATTTCTGGGATCGTTCCGGCGCGTTTTGCAACGGTTGTGCCCACTCCTCCGGGGTGGGTATTCTCACCTTCTTTCCATGTACTCGCTTATGTGACCTTTTATGACTCGTTTCCTATCACCTCCCTCCCGGGTGAGACGATGTGTATTTCTCCCTTTCCCCTATTGGTGCGGGAGCGAGGAATACACACGGTTGGCAGCGTCTACGCTGTGCCATAGGCGCTATCTCTCATTGTCGTCCACATCCGGTCAATAGGAAAGATCCGATTTCGAGCGGTTGCGATTTGCTTGCGAGCATCTGCCGACATTCGTCGCAGTCGTGGGACACCGGCCCCGTACATGCAGGCCCGGCACGTCCATGGGCCCCTGCCCGCCCGAGACAGGCCCGGCAGGGTGCGCCCACTCACGGTGCTGAGAAGCCTTCAGCGCATCACGATGGCCCCAACCCCGGAACCCCGCCGGACGGGCCTCTACGGCCCTCTCAGGGCCGCATGGCAGGGGCTGTTGGGGGTGCGCGTGCCCGTCGAGCGTGTCCGTGTCCCTGGCCTGGTTTCGCTTTTCGCCTGAAGATTCGCGTGAGATTCCGATCCATCAGAAAGGTTCTGAGGTTCTACAAGCAGCGTGGAACACGACTTCCGATGTGCCTGGCAGTTGCATCTTCTTGATCTCGTTATGGAGCACGGGACGTTCAGTGAGCCAGGCTCCTGCCGTATATGCTGCTGGCCATGAGCGTCAGCATCCGTGCCACCGCCTTCCGCTCCCTCGACGGGCTGAACCTGCGAGGCACGCTGGTTATGTCCACCCCGATTCGGGGCAACGCTACTGTGCTCGTACACGGTGGAGGGGTGAACCGTGAAGAAGGTGGGTTCTATGAGCGACTCGCAAACGGGCTCGCCGAAGCGGGGATTTCGTCATTGCGCTTCGACCTTCGCGGTCATGGTGAGAGTGAAGGAAGACAAGAAGATCTAACGCTCTCGGGCGTTACCAACGACATTCGGGCAGCCGTCGAGCATATACGAGCCGAAACCGGCAGTTCGCTCGTGAATCTCATCGGCGCAAGTTTCGGTGGTGGAATCACTGCGTTCTATGCTTCGCGGTATGCGAACACCGTGGGGCGGCTGATCCTCTTCAATCCATTGCTGAACTACAAGAAGCGCTTCGTCGAAGATAAGCCTTATTGGCGCAACGATCACATTGATGAGGCGGCCGGTCGGGAATTGGCGACACAAAGCTTCGTCTCACATTCTCCAACGTTCAAGCTGGGTCGCCCACTGCTTAATGAAGTGTTCTATCTTCAGCCCCATCGGGAGCTGAGGGGGATCATTTCACCGACCCTCGTAATTCACGGTACAGGCGACACGTTCATTCCCGTGCAGTCCTCGCGAGATGCGGTGTCTCAGTTTGGTGGAGAGACGAAGCTCATTGAGATCGACGGCGCACAGCATGGCTTTGCCATGCACGATGATCCTCAGTATCGGCACCCGAGATCGCAGGAGTGGCAAGCTTACGTGATTCGCACCGTCGCCGAGTGGCTTCAGCTACGTAAGTAGGGCGCTCACCAGCTTTCGTACTTGCGTCCGGCTCTGCCACGGCCGTAGCAGCTCGACTAGCCGTAGCACTTCTCGGTGTGTTCGAGCGGAACTCGACTCCTTCGCGAGGGCCAACGCATCCAATCCGGCACCCGCCGCCTGGTCAGGAGCTTGAGCGTTCGCGAGCGCCGCGCCCTTGAGTGAGAGGAAATATCCATAGTCACGCCTGGAGAATGCGCGGGGCGAAAGCCATTCATCGTACAGTTCCAACGCTCTGGCAGGCTGCTGAGCCTCGCTGTAGCAGATCGCGCATTGGAGACTAAATAGCGCTTCGTCATAGTGGGCTGCGATGCCCTGAGTTTCGTGATCCTCGATCAGTAATTCGCGCGCTTCGGCCAATTTCAATTCGATCGCCGCTAGATCGCCGTTCAGCATTGCATACCCTCGCGCTTCCTGCTGGAGCGCTTCGGCTTTCACCCGGAGCGGCAAGCACCAAGGGCCATCCTTTGTGGCTTCAGCGAGCGTCAACATCAATAGGGAGTCGCGTTCGTCCCATGCTGCCTGACTCTTCTTGAGTAGGACATAGCCTTGCATTGGGTAATCGCCTGCGGCTTGTGCGAACTCCATGGCACGATCACGCCAGTAATGCGCCATCTCAGTCATTGCGATATCGCGGTACAACCATCCCGCGAACTCGGCGGCCTGCGCCGCCAGTTGCAGCAGGGTACGGCGGACTGCCGGTTTAGAGTCCCGGGCCATTTGCTCGATCGCGCCTATCAATCCCAGCGTGATCGGGATGTTCTTCTTTGGCCCATAATCCCCGTCTTTGGCTGCGCAATCAGCGAGTTGGGTTCGGAAGTAGCCGACTATTTCTTGGTCGCTGTAGCGTCGGGCGTCATCAAGCGCGGAGACGATATGTTTGAGTTCATCGAGGCCAATCGCAGGTAGCGTGACAGCGGTGATCCCGCGTTTGAGGAATGTTCGCCGGAGTAATTCGTTCATCTCGGCGTCCGGGTACCCGTCCGCTGTGCTGGCCGAAATAATGTGCTGTCCGTGAGCATTGCCTATTTCCTCCTCTGGCAGAGTGAACCAGAGTAGGTTAGCCGGAATCTTAAGCTTATGTGCCCATTGAATACATCTGTCCAAATCCTGGACGGGTGGCCCACCTTCTATACGGCTTAGCTGCGATTGCGTCAAATACAACCATCCTGCTGCTGTGGTCTGTGCGATGACTTTGCTATGGAAGCTATGCGTCCGGTAGGCGCGAACGACCTTGCCCATGTGCCGGGCTGAGAGAGCGGCACGCATGGGTGCAGCGTCCCAGAATGATGGGGGCACATCCGGCGGCGCGAGCAAGGCATCCCGGCTCCTGGATTGGCAGGCCGCGCACAGCGACGCGACGTTGTCGCGTGCGAGCCGTGTCCCGCACTGGGCGCAATCTCGGGTGGGGGCAAAAGCGTCCATAGTTGACCTTCGGACTGACGTTGGCGAGCCGCGTGAGGCCAGTCTACCGACGCTACCCGCCCGGGCTCGCGCCGTTATGCACATGCTGCATAGCTGCTAGGCCGACAACGCATGAGCGGCGCATTGGCCGTCATTGATGCTGAGGTCATGCCTGCCGACGCCTACCCGAATGAGTTGCCCTCACGGAGCGACGCCGTCTTACCGCCTCACACTTACATAGTCGACCTATGTAGTGACAAAGTCGAGTGCTCGCACTTCTGTCCAGCTCCGGCCCAGTTGACTATTTCTTCTGGAGAGAAGCAACTGACTTCGTGTTGCATGCAGCATTGGCAGCCTCTACGTGAAGTGCTGGAGAGCCGAGGACATCGGATTCAGTACTCGGGAAAGGTCCTTCGCCTTCTGGGGATCGAGGCAGATAGTTCGTGATCAACCGTCGCCACTACATCCAGCTCGCTATACACCCCATTGCCCCTTCCTTCGCGCGTTCCCATATTGATCGAGTGCTTAGGGGTATCGAGCGCGAAGAGCTGACGGCGCCCACTCAACTGATCGCATCGGAACTCGTAACGGGCGCAATTAAGGCAAGCGGGCTGCGGACGCCGACATATGAGGAAATCGAGCAATTCGGCATGTACGCCGGAGTCGAGGACTTCACGACTATCTGGCTTGGAATCTACCCCATTTCAGATGGGATAGTGCTGGAGGTCTGGGACCTAAGTCGTAATCCCCCGATTCTCGCAGCGCTCGACATTGGCGATCACTGCGGACAGGGCGTTTTTCTTGTCGATCTAATCTCAGAGTGTTGGGGCTATCACCGGCCGAAGACGGGCGGGAAGGTCGTATGGGCCAAGCTGAACAGAGAGGCGGCTGGTCAGTGAATGGCGATATCGCTAGCCAGGCGGCGGTAACGCCACTGCGCCACGGGTACACGGTTCACGATTTGGAACGGCTCGCCTGGCGCGTCGCGATATGGCGCTCCCGGTTCACGAATCGCGCGATCTGCTCTTACGACAAGTACGAGATTGCTTGGTCGGCCATCGCCGAAGAACTGTACGCGCGTGACGACGACGACGCCCCAAGCGAATGGGATTTGCTTGACTCCGGGGAGCGGGCGATCCATCGGCATGTCATGGATGAATGGCGCACACACGGGCGAAGCGACCGCGCAGATAGAGGGCAGAACGGGCGCATTGCTCGGTTCTATGCCTACTGGGAGACGACAGTCCAGTACACCACCTCTCCCGAGAGGGAGATAATCGAGAGCGTAGCTCTGGCGCAGATCTGGCGACGTCTCAGTAAGCGCAATAAGGAAGTACTGGCAGCACTCGCGATATACGACACGTATGAGGCGGCTGCAAAGGCGCTGGGAGTCTCTCGGAACTCTATATCTACGATGGTATGGGTAGCCCGTCAGCAGTTCTTCCGCTTCTGGCATGAGCATGAGATGCCCTCCAAGTTCTGGGGAAGAGACACAAAGATCGACCCAGAGGGCAGGCGCGCCGGTGAAATGAAGCACAGCCGCGCTGTACGATCGCTGAGACGCCGTGCGAAACGGCGCAAGGGTCGGCATGCCAATGGCAAGGATGGCCACGAGCCGGAAGGCGAATGAAGCCCCTTGCAAATGAGGGCCACTATGATTCTTGGCTACCTGCGCATATTCCGCTAGGTAAATGCATCTCTCGGCGTAGTTTCCAGAGAGCGCGCTGTGTGCGTGACCGTTCCTGATCGTCGGCGTTCACGGCTCTCGCGCGGTTGCGGGGGTGGGACCGGCGGATGTCCTCGGGACGACCGTGCGGGAGATCACTCTGCGTGATTGTCTACGTCTTTGTCTCATCTCACGTCTCTCGCCTATGCGCGCAGGCGCGCGCGGGGGGTGAGACATTGAGACGATCACGGAGAGTGAGTTGGCGGCGGGAGGTGGCACGCGAGCGTGATCGTTCACCACCAAGCGATAGATCATCTTTTCAACGATGCGGTGAAGCGAATCCTTTGGTAGATCTGTGCAGGTCAGACGCCATCTTGGGTATGTGGTAGAAGATTGGCAGTTTTGGCCATGCGGAGCAGGAACTTGGCGCCTTCCGAGTCCTTCATGAGCAGCCACGCCTCATCGACCACGACCAGCCTCGGGCGGCGGGCATCGGGGTTGGAGACGCGTCGCCAGACGGCGTCCAGGGTGAGGAGGGTGCCGACGGCCTTCAGTTCCTCGGGCAGGTCGCGGAGTGAGAAGACGATCAGGTGCGAGTCGGGGCGGGTCGTGGTGTGCCCGTCGAAGAGGCGGCGGTGGGTGCCGGTGACGTACGGGGCCAGACCGGCGGCGAGGTTTCGTGCGTCAGGGTCTTCGGCGAGGGCGTCGGCGAGATCGCGTAGCAGTGGCGGGCGTCTGGACCAGGTGTTCTCGTCGGCGGTGATCCCGGCCTTGCGGTAGGCGGCCAGGATGGCGCGGTCGAGCGCCGCTTTGCGTACGTTGTCCATCCGCTCGCCGAGCAGGACCGCCACCAGCGTGTGCAGGAACAGCGCGCGCCGGGTGAGCGGGTCTTCTTCCTGCGTGCCGGGCGGTGGCAGATCGAACGGGTTGAGCCGTACGTCGGCCGCGCCCATCCGGATGTGCGCGCCGCCGACGGCTTCGCACAGCCGGCCGTACTCGTCTTCTGGGTCGATGACCGCGACCTCGACGCCGGTGTAGAGCGAGCGCAGCGCCTCCAGCTTGGCCAGGTAGCTCTTGCCGCTGCCCAACCGGGCCAGGATCACCGAGTTGTGGTTGTCCTGCGCGAACCGGTCCCAGGTCACCAGGGAGGCGGAGGACAGGTTCGCGCCGTACAGGACGGCGGTGGGGCCGAGGTCGGTCGTCAGGTCCGGTGAGGTGAACGGGAAGGCGGCGGCCAGCGCGGAGGTGTCGAAACTGCGCCGCATGCCCAGGTTGTCGTAGCCGAACGGCAGCGTGCTGATCCAGCCCTGGAGGTGGCGGAAGGTCACCGGGCGGGCGTCGAGCAGCAGGGAGGCGGCCAGCGCGCGTACCTCGGCGCAGGTTTCGGCGAGCTCGGCGGGGTCGGTGGCGTGGACGGTGAGGTAGATGGCGGTACGGAACAGCTTGGCCTGGCCGCGGGCCACGCGGGAGGCCAGGTCGTGGGCGTCCTCAGCGGCGGCTTCTGCACTGGGGTCGAGCAGTCTGCCGTGTTCGTGGTCGATACGGAGGGTCGATTCCAGGCGTGCGAGCCGTTTGCGGAGCCGGTCGGCGGCGACGAGGGAGGGAATCGGCTCGATGTGGAGGGTGACGTCGAGCCGTCCGGGGTGGGTGAGCAGGGGTTCCAGCCAGCCGGGGCCGACGTCGCGGGGGTAGCCGGCGATGGCGAGCGTGGTACACACGTTGTCCAGTACCTCGATGTGGCGGGGACGTACGGTGACCAGGTCCGGGCCGATGCGGGGCTTCGTCATCGCGCACCACCGGGCCATTCGGTGTCGAAGCAGGTGGCCACGGCGTGGCGGTCGAGCAGCCGTACGTCCAGGCCGCAGGCGCTCAGCACTCGCGCGGCCTCCTCTATGCGGCGCAGCGCCCGCCCCGCGCTCTGCTCGCGGACGACCAGCAGGACTCGGCGGCGAAGCAGTTCGTGGCGGTCGGCCAGGTCGGTGAGGAAGGCGGCGTGTTGCTGTGCCGCCGTGGTGAGGGCCGGGTGGGGCAGGTCGCGTGCCTGGTCGAGCAGCGCATCGATCGTGGGCGTCAGGTCGGCGCGCTCGGCGCGTACCAGGATCTGTACCGGTCCGGACAGCGAGTTGAGCCAGCGCGCGAAGACGGCGACGAGTTCGTCCTGCTCGTCGGGGGTGCGCAAGGCGAAGCTGACGGTGGAGACCTCCGCGACCGCGGCGACGCCGTCCCGGTCGCCGAGGTCGATCAAGCCATCCTCGGTAACCCCTCGTGCGGGCAGCCGCAGGGGTCCGGCGCGGGGACCTTTTCGGGCGGCGATCCATGCGGCGGGGGCTGGTATTTCGCCGGGTTCGGGGATCAGGTGCTTGCGGCTGGTGACGTGGTGCAGCGCGGCGAGCGCGTACCGGTCCAGGCCGACACCGTCACGAGTACCGAAGGCGAGCAGCACACCGGCCACCACGATGGGCAGCGCAAGCGCGGCGGCGAGCGGGAGCCGTTCCCCGAAGGCCGCGTACTCGCCGTAGAGCAGGACTGCCGTTACCGCGAGGATCACGGTCTGACGTGCGGTCAGTCCCCATACGATCTTGTCGGGCTGGTCGATGTCCGCGGGAATCCGGACGATTCCGTCAGTGGTCACTTGCGGTCTCCTTGCGAGGGCTTGCGGGTACGGTCGGTGATCGACGTGTTGGGCGTCGGGCGTCGGCTGCGATGGCGGAGTTCGCGCAACTGGCCCAGCCCGGCGGGACCGTTGGCGTAGAGGGTGTCGCGCGGATAGCCAAGGTTGGTCGCGGCGATCGGCGCCTGCTTGCTCGGCCCTTCGCGCACCGCGGCAGCCGCCGTTGCCGTTGTGGCAGGGCCCGTTGCCGCCGTTGCCGCGCGTGCGGCGACCGCCCGCGATCTGGCCGGTACCGCAGCCCGCCCACCGCGCCCAATGTGCAGCGCATGCAGCACCGGACTCGCCAGCTTGTACGCGATGGCCATCTTGACGACCCGCCCGACCAACGTGCTGCGGCGACGCCCCGGCCGTATGAACATCACCCGCGCGATCCATGACGGAATCCGCACCAAGATCAGCAGCAGCACAATGGCGAGCAGGAAGCCGTACAACTGGCCGAACACCGAGAGCCCGACCACTTCCCGCCCGTCCTGATTGAGGAAGATCCGCACCGAGGCCGCCAGCGTGAGCGACTGGCACACCTGGATGAGCAGCAGCCCGCCGAAGATCCGCCACCACATGCGGGCGACCCCGTCGATCTGCGGAAGCGCATGACAGGCCAGCGCCAGCGGTGCTGCGATCACCAGCAACGCGGTCAGCGCCACCCGCACCACGAACGTCATCAGCAGCAGCACAAGCAGGATCACGACGACGATCGCCAGAACGGTGTAGAACAGATCCGGCGCGGCCGACACCACGACCATCCCGCGCAGGGCCCGCGCCGCCCGGGCCGGGTCGAAGTCCTGCCCGAGGAGCGCCTGGGACAGACCGTTGGCCACCTCGATCGCCTTGGCGGCCAGCAGGAAACTGGTGTTGGCGGCCAGGAAGGCGATCACCAGCCGGGGCAGGATCTCCTTCATCGCGTACCGCGTCTGGAAGGACTGGTGGCCCATCACCAGGATCCCGCCGGCCACGATGAGCACGACGTACCCGCTGTTGGCGATCACCGCGTTGGCCTTCCACAGGTCCCACAGCCGCGGCAGGCGATCCACCGGCGGCGTGGTCAGCAACGAGACCGACAGCACATCGAGCAACGGCGTGACCGCGGACGCGACCAGATCGGCGAACCACGCGGTGATCTGGTCCCCGATCCACCCGCCCAGCCCTGTCCCGCCTGTCGCCGGTGGCAGTGCCGGTGCGGGCACCGGCTCCACCGGAGTCACCCGCCCACGACGTGCCGGAGCACGTTCATGAACAGCGGCGCCAAAACCGCCAGCGAATACCCGAACGCCGCCGCCTTGAGCGCGGCCTTGCCCTTCTGCACCTCCCCCGGATCACCCCCGGCGACCAGGTACCGCACCCCGCCGATCGTCAGCATTAACGTCGCCAGCGCGGCCAGCAGCCCGGTCAGCCAGTTCCGCAGGTTCGTGAACACCCTGGTCAGCTCAGCGGTCCCGGCCGGCGGCTTCGGCTGCCACCGCGGCAACGCCACTGCCGCGGCCTCTGCCACAGCGGCAATGGCGGTACCGGCGAGCAGTACGGCAGCGACTCCGACCACGAGCGCGCAGCCGCGCAAGCGCCGTCGATGCCGCAGAGTGTGATTCCGCGCGGGACCGGTGCGAACGCCCCGATCTCCTTTCTCTCGGATGTGAATGGGCTGCGGATCTGAGGAAACCCGGCCCCGCGCGGAAGCTGTGGAAACCCGCTCGCCTGCCGTACGAGCGGCGTCATACAAGAACGCCACCAGATCCGGCCGCCGAGGATCAACGGTCCGAAGCGCCTCACTGAACCCGGCCAGCACCTTGCCCTCGACACCGGCCCGGCCCGCTGCCGCCCGACTGTCGGCGGCAATGCCGCGGAGCAGAGGTACGGCCACCCCTGCCGCCGCGACGGCCCACCGCGGCTCGCCTCCCTGGACTCGTATCGCCAGTTCGCGCCACACGAGGCGCGTGGTGGCCGTGCTCACCGAGCGAGTGGCAAGCAGATGGCGCAATTCCTTGAGTGGTACCTGCCGCTGTGGCAGTTCGGGGCTGAGCGCGGCACCATCAACGGCAAGACTGCCGCCACCGGCTGCCACCAGCCGAAACAGGTGCTCCGCCAGGTCCAACGGCGAGGATCCACCACCGCCGCCGTCCATCAGTTCGTTGGCCATCAGATCGCTCCAGGCGAGAAGTTCCGCTATCTCGCCACCGGTCTACGACCCGCCTCTGGCAACCCTCCGGCAACACTAAGAGTTGATCTTGAGCAGATGGAGACGACCGAAGATGACCTTGTTCAGCCCTAACCATTCGCCGACGGCCTGAGCGGCGATCAAGGGATATTGAACTGCCCGAGCACCACCCGCTGTCGGCCCCTTTCGCGATCACTTAGCTGTCGCTACCGCGCCTGCTGCCACGCCGCCGCCCTACTGGAGTTCCCCTCGCAGACACGAAGAACACACGAATGTCACCGGCCGCAGAGGCGCCGAGTACCAGTCACAGAGCCCGCCCCCCGCGTGCGCGAGGAGCACGCAGCGACGCGGGTAGCGGTGGCCATGGAGACGGGGCCATCCCCGCGTGCGCGGGGAGCACTGGGGGTGGCTGAACCTACCCCAGTGGTGGTGGGGACCATCCCCGCGTGCGCGGGGAGCACGGGTGGCCACCGTGGTGGACCTGGTGGAGGCGGGGACCATCCCCGCGTGCGCGGGGAGCACACTCGACGACCTGCGGGTTTGTACGGCCCGAGCGCGGTTTTCGAGCACTTTCATTGATTCGGACAATTCGCCCATAGGTGTATGCGGCCTCTCCGCTTATGATCCACACCGCGCCACTCGAACATCAGCGCCGCTCAGCGTTGCCGATACCGGCGCCGTTTGGAAGCGTTGCTCCAGCCGCTGGGAGGCGGCGGCACTGACGCGACCGCCGGGGTTTCCTTCGGGCGGCGGATCAGGATGAGGCCCTCGTGGTCGATGGGCTGCCACTTGTGGTCGTGGGTCTCGAAGGTGAAACCCTGCTCGTTGTTGGTGGTGTAGGCGAGCAAGGCCCGGCCGGTGTCGGCGTACTGCCGGACCTCCGCCCACAGCGCTTCTCGGATCCGGGCCGACGGACCGCCGATGAAGACTCCTGGAGAAATCTCCATCAACCAGCGGGTCAGGAACCCACGCAGGCCAGAGGGGCAGCGAGTGAGGACGACGATTGTCACCAGTCCACCTCGTAGATGCGGCCATCGTCATAGTTGTGGCCGGATTCCACCTCAAGCCCGTGATCACTCTGAAGCATGACCCGGTCGCTGCCGTCTTCAGTGGGATCTCCGTCGGTCTCATCGGACAAGATGAGGCGCTTGATGTCGTCAACACAACGCTTGAGAAGGCCGACGTTGTTGACGTGGTCACGGATCGCGCGGCGGGTGCGGGAGCCTACGTCATCGGGACTTTCAGCGGCCACGTCGAAGGCGATGGGCAGAGCAATCTCGGTCTTGTAGAGGTCGGCGATGTCCAGTACGAAGGCCAGTTCGTGGCCGGAGTGGATGAATCCGAGGCCGGGGGTGCATCCCAAAGCATTGACCGTGGTCTGGGCGATGCCGTACATGCACTGAGCCGCCGCGGTCACGGCCTGGTTAGCCGGATCGCCGGAGGCGAAGTCGCCGTGGTGGTAGACACGGCCGTTCCAGGTGAGGCCGACGCGGTCCGCCTGTGCGCGGTAGCAGTCCTTGACCCGGCGGCCTTCGCGGCCGAGGAGTTCATGGCGAGTGAGCCCAGCGGGATCTTCGCCGGGGAAACGCATGCGGTACATCTCGCGGGCGACCTCCAGCCGCGTACGGCGGTTGGCCCACTTTACGGCCTGCGCCTCCACCATCGCAGAGGAGCGGTTGAGCGATCGCCCTCCAGAGTAGAACCGCACACCTCGCTCCCCCACCCACACCACCCCGGCTCCGCTGTCGCCCAGCACGCTCATCGCCTGGTGAGTAACGCGCGTGCCAGGGCCGAGCAGCAAGGTGCCAATCGTGGCGGAGGGGATGTGGGTGACGCCGTTTGCGTCTTCGGCGGTGATGGCATTGTCCTCCCGGTGCAGGATGCACCGTTCCAGGTAGACGAAGGAGATCCGGTCGCCCATCCGGGTGAGTTCACGCGGTGAGGAGGCGCCGCGCTGCCCGACGGTGGCCATCACGCCTCTGCCAGCGTCATCAGGCCGCAGCCGTACGCCTTGGCTTTGCCCAGCCCGCAAACGAGGGTACGGCGCAGCGCGTCGGGGTCAGTGACCTCAAGCCTCCCGTCGAAGGTGACGGTGACCAGCGTGACCTTGGATCGGTGCCCCTTTTTGGCAAAGGCAAGTTGACGCCGGTCGCGGACCACCAGCTCGTGCTCGTCATCAGGGGCCAGGCGCTGTTCCGGAGCCTTGTCCACTACCTTGAACCCGGCGTTCATCTGGTGCTTGAGCAGCCAGTCACGCTGGTGGCGCCACCCCACATGGGCAGTACGTTTGGTGGGCTCGGTGTCGTCACGGCGTGCGTAGTGGATCGGATTGACGGTGAGACGAAACGCCCACCGATCACCGGCCGTCAGCCGGCCCAGGAACGGCCCATAGTCGTAGGTCTCCCAGCGGCCGGTTTCCGGCCAGCCCGCCTGCTCGACCAGGTGGGTGAGGTCAGGCTTGGCCGGGCTGACCAGGTACAGGTAGGTCTCGGCCCTGCTATTGCGGTCGATACGCCAGAGCACACGCGCTCCCCCAGGGTCCGGCACGGGGATCTCGGCGAAGGACGACATGACGGCGGCATGCAACATCTGCGGCGAGGACAGCAGCCGGCGGGCGCCGACCCGGGCGGTGTTGAAACGGAACCGGGTCAGGTGCATGACGGTTCTCCCAGCAGGGACGTCGGGTCGTGGTCGGGTACGGTGGTCGGGCCGTCGGCGGGTTCGGGCGGCGGAGGGATTCGGCTTCTGAGTACCCTGCGCAGGGCGTACCGGCGGTGCAATGGGTCGAAGCTGAGTGGCTGGTCGCGCACGGTTTCGACCGGCCCGTCCACGGCGGTGGCCTCGACGAGGATCTCCAGCGTCTGCGGGCGCTGCCGCCGCCGGTACCAGCGAGCAGCCTGCCAAGGCTCGTACTTGAGCACGTCATCGAGGCTGCGTTCATGGTGGACACCGAGTTCCAAAGGCCGGGCCGGAGGGCAGGAGCGGCGTCCAAGGTAGGGCAGGAAGACTGGTTCGCGGATCGCCTGGTGCAGGCGCTCGATCAGATCCCGGTCTCCTTCCAGGGCCGCGACGAAAACGGCGTCGGCCAGGTAGTACCGCTCCGACACCGGCATGGCCTCGCCGGTGGTGAACCGGTGTGCGGTGTGGAAGTCGCGCAGCGGGGTGCCGGGCTGGTCGATGCGCACGCCGAACCGCAACGCGGCCAGATCATCCGGCGTGTGTGTACGGGGGCGGCCCAGCGCGGCGGCCACCAGCCCGATCATGGCGCTTTTGGTCGGCGCGTCTTCGGTGGTGCGCCGGGCGAACCGTGAGGAGGCCCCCCACGATTGCAGAGGGCCGGCGAGTTGCATCACCAAGACGCTGGTCATGCGCCGTCCTGCCGCTGGGCGACCTCCGCGCCGATCTCGGTGATCAGTTGCTGAAGAGTCCGCTGCTCCCCGAGCGGGGCCAGCGCTTCGGTGTTCTTCCCGACACGAAGGATCCAGGTCGGGACCTCCTGCCGCAGGCCGTACGCCTCTTCGATCTCGGGGATGTAATCCGCCAGCACCGCACACGCCTGCCGCATGTGCCCACCGATCCCAGGGTCGGTACGGCAGGGCTCCTCGAAGGCACCGACGAAACTGACCGGCCGGGTGGACCGTATCTTGATCACTACGGCCTCCGGCAATGTGTGGTTACCGAAGGTGTTGATCTTCCCGGTGGGAAGCGAGGTCAGGAAACACTCGACGAATGTCTCGGCGGCTCGCCGTACCGGCTGGGTGAGCGGCTCGTCGTCGCGCAGGCCCTTGCCCAGGTTCCGGCGCAGCAGGTCCACGTCGACGGCGGCGTAGCGGTACAGCGTGGCGGAGTTGAACTCGACCGTGCCGATCATCCCGGCGCCCAGGTCGTCGGTCTCGCGGTTCTTGTAGTCGTCGACCGCGGTGTAGTAATCGGACTCGTTGTCCACCCGATGAACGCTGATGGCATGGGCGACCTGGGCGGCGGCGTCGACGTTGATGTCGGCTCCGTCGGCGACCATGCGGCCGAACAGGGCGATGTCGACCGAGTGCCTGCTGTTGGCGAGCCGCTTGGCCAGGTCCTTGACGCCCTTGTCCTTGAAGTGGTCCGCGCCGACGCCGTGCGCCTTGACGGCGAGTTCGGCCAGCCCATCGAGTTGATGGGCACTGAGGAACATCAGGTACTTCGATTCGGGGGCGGGCGGCGGGCCCTGCTTGTCCTTGGCCGCGCGCTTGGGGGTTTCGATCTTGGAGCCGGTGGCGGTCTGGATCGTCTCGGCGGCCAGGGCCCATGCCTGAGCCTGCTCGATCGACCCGTCCAGCCGTACGATCCGCTCGGCCAGGAGCTCGGCGACCTTGCGAGTGCGGACACCCAGCTCGCCCGGGTCCAGCACATCGTGGAAGCTACGCCGGGTGGCCCGCTTCCACGCTTGGCTGGAGACGCGGGCCCGACGGACGCCACCGTAGACGGCGCTCTTCGGCGTGCCGGTGTCGTCCCGGTTCAGACAGCTCGGCGGGACTGTCTGCAAAGCATGGACTTCGAGGATCGTACGGGTCATCACACGTCCTTCTCGGGCTGATCGGGCTTCTCCGGCTTATCGGAATTGGGGGGCCGGTAGGCGTGGAAGCTGCGGCCCCACCGCTGGCGTACGGCTCGCATGCCGTCGGGGAACTGGGCCTGGTAGAGCTGGCCGGCCAAAAGCGCGTAGTCGAGCGGGATAGAGTCGCGACGCAGCAGGGAGATGAGGTCACGGAGCCTGTCAGCGAGCACGTCGAGAGTGTCGGAGGTCCCTATCCGGACGAACTTGCGGCGGATCGCCTCATCGATCGCGTCGCGCGGCATCAACCGGCGGATCGCAGCACCGAACTCAGCGTCCCGGCGCCTTCGGTGCATTCGCTCGCGAAGGTGGGACTGCTGGTGCGATGCGTAAAGCGTCACCGCCAAGAAATGAGCGGCCTCGACCCTTTCCTGCTCCCACTCGGGAATCTCGTCCTCTGTGAACAGGGCCTCGGTGCCGGTGACCCCCCACAACTCCGGCACGTCCGCCGGAACCTTGCCCGCGCCCCGCCGAAGCTGCGCAAGCGTCGCGACCGCGGCAGACTCGTCTTCGAGGTAGCCGCGTTGCAAGTCGGCGACGTAATCTCCAGTGATCTCGCCGATCACTTCGGCGACCGGCCGACGGCCGGTGGTTGATGTCGTCATGGCAGTGCCCTCCACATGGCTCACTCGCTGTCGCCTGTCGGCTCAGGCGCCGACCCACCGCCCTTTCCCGCCGCCGGCAGGGCTTCGCGCAGGAGGTCGCCGAACTTCAGATCGGCTCCGGCGGCGTTCAGCCACTCCTTCTTCCCGTTGTGGGTGTCGATGACGCGGCCCTCCCATGCCGCGGTACCGGTCGCTCGCACCAGGTCTGTCCCGAGACGGCTGATGACCTGGTGTGCGAGGATCTGCCACGCCCCTCGCCGCTCCAGGGCGTCATCGTCTCGTTTGAGCTTGGCGAGCCATTCGCGAAAAGGCCCGTCCAGCGCGGCGAAGCCTCTGTAGCGTGCGGCGTCCTTGGGCGGCTCCGGGTCTGCGCCGCTCGCGCGGGCCAGATCGGCCGCCAGATATCCAAGCAGGGTCACCGCGTCTTCGGCGTCGTTGACGGCATCGATGGCTGTCTGCGCCAGTGCGGCGTTGTCCTGGTGCAGCAGCACCACAGGCATCCTCACGGCATCATCGATGATCTCGTCGATAACAGATTGCTGCGTACCGTAAACCGCGCCGACCAGCCGAGGGCGGATCATGAAGTCGTGCGGCAGGTCCGCTTCGACAGTCAGGCGTGCCACCCAGTCCAAGATGCCGGGCCGCAAGCTCTGCGCCGCCTCACCCTGCTGCCGGCTCCCTCGCGTACGTCCGGCGACCAACGATCCCAGCCCACGCCACGCGCTCCGGCTCGGATCGTGCTCACGCGGCATGTACACCAGGGCTTTGCCAAGCTTCTTCTCCTGCGCCTGGCTGCGCCGCCAACCCGTCATCGGCTCGCGCTGGTGCTTGTTGTGGGCGGGCAGCGCGTCGCCATACGCGAGGACCACTCCGTACACACCCGTCGCGTCGAAGGCCAGGCGTACCCGCCGTGACTGCCAGGTATAGAGGTCGCGCACACCCGCCGGACGAGCCTCTCGCGGATCCAATTGCCGCGGTCCGGGGGATGGGTGCAGCCATGCCGGGGCATCACGGGCCAGGTCAACGCGAAGGTTGTCGGTATCGAAAGCCACCAGGTTGAGCAGCAGCGTCTCACCAAGATTCGCGCCTTCGGCGAAGACTCCGCCCAGGTTCCCCGCCCAGGCAACGCCTTGCGGGTATACCTTGCCGCCTTTGACCCGAGGGTCACCTTTCGCGCCGGTCTTGATGCCGGAGGTGTCGTAGGCATGGGCGTGGACCAACCAGCGCGCGGCTTCGGCGAAGCTCAGCCGGCCTGCACCAGAGGCTCGCATGGTGAAGAACGGCACCCCGTTGGGCACGTCGGCGACGATGCGGTCGAGAGAGGACACCTCTCCGTTCACCGCGCACAGTCCGGCGGTCTGGAGGAACGGCCGGCTCTGATGCAACAGGTCGAACCGATCACGGTTGTCGTCGAGGTAGTTGTCGATCCTGGCGGTCGGGAGCCCGTTGTCCCAGAGCTCCTGCCATTCCTCGACATCCGCCGGCCCGTCGATCGCGTCGTGCAGAATCGCCAGTAGCAGCCGCAACAGGGCGAACTCCTGGGTGGGGACCTCGCCCACCAGCCGCCGCAAGCCGGCAGCCTGGCCGAAGACCTCCCGCAGGGACACCTCGTCCCCGGTGCCGTCCTCGCGCAACACCGGCAGCCACGCGCTGTCGGCCAGGTCGAAGGACGGTGTGGCCGGTTCACTCGCCATGAGTCACCTTCAGCCCGTCGTGGGGGGTGTAATGCAGGTCGTAGCCTGCCAGGCGGGTCTGACAATTCTCATCGAGTACCAAGATCAGTTCTCCGGCGAGCCAGTGGCTCTCCTTGGACTGCCACGCCTCGATGTATTCGGTCTCCAACTCTTGGATGGCGCGGTCCATGATCTTGGGAATCGAGAAGACGAACGGTAGCCGCAGGCCACAGGCGGCGACGATACGCGCCGGCCGGGGCTCAGGCGTCGAGTCGGCCGGAAGTTCCAGTCCGCCGCGCCCCTGGGTCAGGTGCGGCATCGTGATCAGTGTCCCGTCGGCCCGCCGCTGGACGACCAGTACTTCAAGTGACTCCATGCCGTCGCGGACTTGAGCCCGGCCCCTGCGGGTGTCGTCGGCGTCGCCCACCCCGGCGTCCACCCAGCCGATCACGGCGCGGCCTTCCTTGCCGACTTCGTTGACCTGAAAGCCCAGCGCATCGTTGATCTGCTTCTGCTGATGTAGCTCGTGGATTGCTCGGGCCCGGTCCATGGCCTGCTGCCACTCCTGGGGGCCAACGGGGTCGGCGCCATAGGCTTGCTGGACGAGAGGACTGATATCGGCGGGTAGGCGCACCACATGCCCTGTCTCAGCCGTCCCCGCCAGATACGGTTCCAGCACGGCGGCCGACCGCAGCAGGGTGTGAATCCGGTACACCCGTTTGGAACCCGTTACCGGCTCGACGGGGGCAGCGTTCCAGTCGGCTCCGGTCAACAGGCAGCGTGCCGTGCGAACTCCTGCCGGTCGTTCCGGGCGCTGATGGCGATGCAATCGCCCCATCCGCTGCAAGAGAAGGTCGATCGGGCACAGGTCGGATACCAGGAGATCGAAGTCGATGTCCAGAGACTGCTCGGCGACCTGGCTGGCCACCACAATGTGCGCGCGCGTTGGGCGTCGGTCGCCGCTCTTGCCTGGTGGCCCGAAGAGCGTCAGCATGGACCGCCCCGGCGAAATTGGAGGCTAGATCGCTTGGTTCTCGGCCGCCAGGTCAGTGCCGGCGGTCGATCGGTGGAACGTCTCCTCATACTCGACCGGAGGGACGTTCCCACAGTAAGAATGTAGCCGTTCAGAATTGTACCAGGCAACCCATTCCATC
Source organism: Spongiactinospora rosea (assembly GCF_003315795.1). GTDB lineage: Bacteria > Actinomycetota > Actinomycetes > Streptosporangiales > Streptosporangiaceae > Spongiactinospora > Spongiactinospora rosea. The sequence goes on along the minus strand of NZ_QMEY01000001.1, from coordinate 87 downwards.
GTGGCGATAGTCACGTCCATGACGCCTTTCCAGCCGCCGTAGAAGTCGATGAGCTCCTTCTTGTAGAGACTGTTCATGGACTCGGCC